>CBDCEX010000018.1:0-1213297 GCA_965216025.1 Dehalococcoidia bacterium | reverse complement strand
GGACAGTCTGAATATTCAGCGAGCCGATTCCTACCCCCGGGCCACCCAGGAGATCCCCGCAATAATAGAAACCATTGAAACCCTGATTAGGAAGGAGTTCGCCTATCCCTCCGGCGGCGATGTGTACTTCCGGGTTACCAAGAGCGAGGACTACGGCAAGCTGAGCCATCGTACGCTGGATGGAATGATCGCCGGAGCGCGAGTGCAGGTGGATGAGAACAAAGAGCATCCCATGGACTTCGCCCTCTGGAAGGCGGCCAAACCCGGTGAGCCGGCCTGGGACAGCCCCTGGGGACCGGGACGGCCCGGCTGGCACATTGAGTGCACTGCCATGGCGCTGGACCGGCTGGGCGACCCCCTGGACATCCACGGCGGGGGACATGACCTGGTCTTCCCCCACCACGAGAATGAGATAGCCCAGAGCGAGGCATACACCGGCCGGACCCCCTTCGCGCGCCACTGGGTGCACAACGGCCTCCTCCAGCTGGGCGAAGACAAGATGAGCAAATCCCTGGGCAACCTGGTTTCGGCGGAAGAAGCCCTGGCTCAATACAGCCCCGACGCCTTGCGGATTTATTTTTTGGAATCGCATTACCGCAGTCCCCTGAGCTATAGCTCGGCGGGCGCTGCTGCCCGGGAACGAAGCATGGAGCGCTTGCGCCATGCCCTGCGGCCCGCCGGTTCCGATGGTGAATTACTGGATCCCGAGCCCTTCCGAGAGCGGTTTCTCAACGCGATGGACAACGACCTGAACACTCCCCAGGCACTGGCGTGCCTGTTTGACCTGGCGCGGGAGCTAAACCGGGCCGGGGAAGCGGGCAAAAACGTCGGCCCGGCCCAGGACGCCCTGCGGGAGCTGGGAGGGCTTCTGGGGTTGACCTTCAAGGAAAGGGATTCTGGGGACCAGCACCGCCTGGCGGCCAAACCCTTTATTGACCTGCTGGTCAACACGCGACTGGAGTTGCGGAGGGCCAAGCAGTTTGCCTTGGCGGACCAGATACGGGACGAATTAGCCAAACAGGGCGTCACGGTTGAAGACACGTCCCAGGGGTCCGCGTGGCAATATCAATCTACCCTTTAGTGGCCACCCTAAAATCTTAAATTCCGCTCCTCCACTACGTTGCAGTTGCTCTGTAAATAGCCCCTTCGCCCTTCGAGAGCCTCAGGACGAACGGGATCCCTACCGCTCGTGGTGAGCCCGTCGAACCATGAGCCGAGGGGAATCCATTTTCATCTGTCGGTGGCGCTCCGCCGGAGCATGAAAGCTCCCAATGACATAGTTCTTCATGCTATTCTGTATTCGTCAGCGCCAAAAATTACATATCCTTGACCCTCGTTGGGTTCCCATCTGAACAATGATTTCTTATTACTCCCATGATTGAACGCCCAGAATGGAAATTCCTCGCCCAAATAGTTGGTAGTGAGCACGTCCTGACCGACCCCTACGACTTGGACCGATACTCGGGCGATGCCTTAACTCCGTCCCGCGCCTTTGGAGCCGAAGCGGCTTTCGAGCGGCTGGCAGATTTGGTGGTGCGCCCCGGTTCCACCGCTCAGGTGTCCCAGGTTCTGGCCTGGGCCCAAGAGACCGGGACGCCGGTTATCCCCTACGGCGGCGGAACCGGCGTAATGGGAGGCGTGCTTCCGGTGCAGGGGGGCGTCGTCCTGGACCTGGGGAGATTGAACCGCATATTGGAGATCAATCCGCTGGACATGACGGCTACCGTGGAGGCCGCCGTGGTGCTGGAAGACCTGGAGGACGCTCTATTTGAGCGGGGATTGATGCCCGGACATGACCCTTACAGCGTGCCCATTGCCACGGTAGCCGGCACCATTTCCACCAACGGCGTAGGATACCGGGCAGGAGCCTACGGCCCCATGGGAGACCAGGTGGTGGCGATGGAGGTGGTTCTGCCCGACGGGCGGATCATTACCACCCGGTCGGTACCCAATTACTCTTCCGGCCCCAATCTGAATCATTTGTTCATCGGCAGCGAAGGGGTGTTCGGGGTGATCACCCGGGCCACCATCAAGGTATTCCGGCTGCCGGAATCCCAGGTCTTCGGGGCCATGGACTTCGACAGTTTTGATCAGGGTTTTCGAGCAGCCGCTGAGCTGCACGCCCTGGGCGTCCGGCCCACGCTGTTGGACCTGACTGAAGAGGAGGATCGAATCCGGCTGTATTTGCTGTTCGAAGGCTTCCGCGAGGGTGTGACTGCCCGAGAAAAGCGGGCTAGACAGGTATGCAGCGAATTTGGCGGACGGGACCTGGGCCCGGAGCCGACCCTCGATTATTGGGCCGGCCGCCACGAATCGGCCGAAAATTATAAGCGGACCGCCCTGGGCAAGTCACGCCAGGAGCGCTGGAACCGGCGCCGAGCCCGGGGCTTTGACTACTTGCACCTAGGACTACCCATCAGCCAGGTTCTGGAGTACCGGCGACAAGCGGAGCAAATTCTATCCTCCTGCCGGGTCCGAGTGGTCGAGTACGCCATTTGGAGCCGCCCTGAGTTCTTTTCCATGATGGTGGTTCCTGAAGAGGGTGGCAATGCTGACTCCGAAGCCGAGTTCCAGGCCGACTTCCGGGAAAATTTCGGCAATGCTGTGGAGCGGGTACTGACCCTAGCCCAGGATATGGGCGGCGTCATGGAATACTGCCACGGCGTTGGAATTAAGCTTAACCACCTGCTGTCTCGGGAAATGGGTGTTGGTCACGACGTGGTCCGGCAGTGGAAGCAGACTCTGGACCCGGCTAATATTCTCAATCCCGGCAAATTGGGCCTGTAGCGAGTATTTACCCAACCGGAGAACCAGAATCTCTACGCCCATCTGCTGGCGGCAGGCTCCTGGTCCTCGCCCAACCGGTCCCTGAACTCCTTTTTCTAAGCTAAAGCCACTGGGGCACGGCATGCCGTACTTCTACCAAGCCGAAACGTCTGTTTCGTCGTCCAGACCATTCTCATTCCTGTTTTCGCGACTTCTATAGTCAATAACCTGTGCGTAGTGTGTGAAGCCGGTTTTCATTAGGTTTTATGATACTGCCCTCAAGGCGTTATGTGTTGACATGATGCAAGCCTGGGTGTACTATTAATAAAGATGATGTTGGAAGCCTAGCACTATTGACAACGGCCATATAGCCAGGGATCGTTAGTTCTGAGGCAAACCCCAGCAAGCGTCAATAAAAAGGGCCCGAAGCGACCCAAGGAGTTCAAAGATGGCAGTTCATTTACATTTCCACGATAGGGGGATTTTACCCAAGCTGGGGCATCAGATCGTCGCGATTTACGACTGGCTGTCCGGTCCGCCCATGACCAAGGACGAGCGGATTAGCCGCACGGTGGCGGAGACAGAGACGGAGACTATAAAGCAGTTGGGAGGTTCCAGCCTTTAGTCTCGACCATCCCAGCCCTATGGGCATAGCCCAGCACTGAACAGTGAGGACCCGTCCGTTTAGAGATAGCGGACGGGTCCTTGCTTGTTTATTTGGTCCCATATGAGCCTGTCCTATAGACCCTTCTTGGGCTGGCATTAGAGGGACTGTGGTGGGCGTCGGTTCCCCGATAGCATCGGGGTCGTTTTTACGCCGTTGGGAGAATTGGTGGGCCTGCTGTGCGCCGCCGGCCTTTCAGTTCCAGCGGGCTTTGGACCATCCCCAAGGCGCTCGTCCGCTCCGCCACAACTTCAGCAGGTTATGGGTCGTACCAACCAGGGCGGCCTCACTGGAGTCAGCCTCTAGCCCCCTTCTCTTAAACCACCGGAAGCCCTGCCCTTCCTTCATCTGGCCAAACACCGGCTCCACCAGCACCCCTCGCTTTTTGTAGAGGGCCCGCCCACGTTTCGTGAGCAGCTTGCGCTCCATCCGCTCCCGCAGGCTCAGGTCCTTGGGAATACGTCCTCTTGGACAGCCTCGTTCCCGCGCTGCCTTTCGTTGCTTCCAATCCTTGGTAGTGGCCACCAATAGCTCCGGCAGGTCCGGCCGATTGCAGGCCAGCAGGTTGGCCTCGCTCCAGTACCCCGCGTCGCCCAGACCGACCCCAGGACGTTCTGCAATCCCCGCTGCTGCCAGGTTCTGATTCATCCGCTCCAGCATGGGCAGGAGTTGATGTACATCGTTGGCCTCCTGGGTTACCCCAACCGCCACGATGATCTGGTCCTCACTTACCACCGCCTGAACGTTGTACCCTTGCACGTATCCCTGTCGCGTCTTCATCACCCGGCTGTCCGGGTCCGTTACGTTGGCTTTGGCCTCCCCCGAGGGGGTAGGCTCCACCATCTTGGGCTTGCGTCCACGCTTCTTCTGGCCATTGACCGCCTCTTCCGCGTGCCGCTGCGCCAGGTGCTCCTGGGCTCCCTGAGCTGCCCGGGCGGACTCTTCCTCCAGGCGAGCCTTGGCCTCCCCTAAGCGGCTTAGACGTTCCCCCCGTCTCCCCAACTCTTGGGGCAACTCGCCCCCTCGCCCGTCGGGACCAAAGAGCAGGTCCTCTTCAGCATCTACCCTCTGGGCCTCCTTCAGCATCCGACGCACCTCTTCCTCAATCGTCGCATAGCTCCGGTTGGCGGCCAGGGCCGCGTCGGCCGCTACCTTGGTCCCGTCCAGGGCCACCACTCCCAGCTTCACCAGCCCGGCCTCGCGACACAACCTCAGTACCTGCACAAATAGTCGCTCCAGGGCCTCTTCTCGCTCCGCCCGAAACCGGCAGATGGTCCGGAAGTCCGGCTGCTGGTTCGCCGCCACTACTCGAAAACCTACGTCCCGCTCCAGCGCCCAGGCGATGCGCCGCGAGCTACGGACCCCTTGGCAGTAGGCCAACAGCAACACCCCCACCATCATCCCGGGGTCGTAGGCCGCCGCGCCCCAGCCGTCTTCACGATAGGCGGCGTAGAACTCCTTCAGGTCTAACTGCCCCACCACGTCCAGTATGAACCAGGACAGATCGCCCTCGGGTAGCCACTCCTGTAAGGAAGGGGGCATCAAGTATCCTTGCTCCCGGTCACAGGGCACCAGATTATAGGCCATCCCGTACACCCCTATCTTCAGCTGTCACCAGTTTAGGGCTCCAGCCTTGCTTCTGGAAGAGGGTTTGTGGGACAGGCTCATATGCCTGTGGGAAAAGAGCCTCCCCTTATCAAAGGGATGCTGGTGGGGGTTATATCCTCCTATCCTAGAAAGGTAGCTCAACTCCTATTCCCTGGTCCACCGCCTTGCGGAAAACCAGTTGCGCCGCCGCAATGTCCTCCAGAGCCACCCCCATGGATTCGAACAGGGTGATGGACTGGGCCGAAGGGCGGCCTGGAACCTTTCCCGACACCAGGTCCCGCAGCTCGTGAGCCATATCCCAGCGGAAAGTGCCTCGGGCTTCGGGAGCCATCAGGTCCCCGCACTCGGCCTTCGCCTGTTCCAGGTCGTCGACGACTATCAGGTCGGAGCGGGTGACGGTTTCCTCATCGATTTCCCTTCGCATCCAGTGGTTGCCGCCCGCTGCGTTGACATGCGCCCCGGGCATTAGCCATTCCCCCTGTAATACCGGATCCCGGGCCGAGGTAATGGTGATGGCGATGTCCGCGCCGGTAACGCAGTCTTGGGCGCTCTCCACCGGCTCCACCTCCAGACCCAGCCGCTCTGACATTTGCCCGGCGAACTCCTCCCGGCGTTCCTGCCGCCGGCTGTATACCCGAGCCTTCTTGATGTCCCGCACCGCGCAGGTTGCCTCCAGCTGGGTTCTGGCTTGAAATCCGGAGCCGATGACCCCTACGATTTCCGAATCTTCTCTGGCCATGTACTTGGTGCCCAATCCGGTGGCGGCCCCGGTGCGGATTTGACCCATGCGCCCCGATTCCAGGCAGGCCAGCAGCTGCCCCGACTCGTAGTCGTACAGCATCGTCAAGAATTTGCTGCCTCCGGGGCCGGCGAAGGACGGGTAGGCCTTGTAGCCGAAAACTCCATGCTCGGCGTCGGCAGCGGCCATGAAATGGAAAAATCCGTTGGGCATGCGGATGCGGGAACGGGGTTTAACCTCCGTTTGTCCCCGACCGGCGTGGCCGAAGGCCTGCTCCAGCACATCAATGCATTCCTGCATCGGCAACAGCTGCGCCACCTCTCTTTCGTTCAAAAACAGGGCCATTTCTTCTCCCAGCTGCACTAAGGTCGGCTAAGTATAGCATTCTGGATTCTTCATTTAGTGAGGCTCGCATTCATGGCTAAACACGGTCGGAGGTGCCGCCGTTTGGGGAAATCCCCCTATATCCCCCTTTTTAAAAGGGGGATATAGGGGGATTTGGATCCTACAAGTTTAGAACTTTCGTTAACTATCAGCAAAAAAGAGGCTCTGGAAAATCTCCAGCGGCATCATTACAATTTCAGGCAATCCCATTGTCAGGAAGGTCCTCTATGGCCCTGCCCAAGGTATTCATAACCCGCCAGATACTGGACCCGGCGCTGGAGCTAATCTCGCAATCCGCCCAGGTGGAGGTTTGGCCCGGCGATCTTCCTCCCTCGCCTGAGGTGTTGCGAGAGAAATCTGCCCAGGTGGACGGATTGCTGACCAACATAATGGACCGGATCGACGGCCCTCTGCTGGACGCTGCGGGCGGATTGAAGGTCATTAGCCAGCTCTCCGTTGGGCTGGACAACGTGGACTTGCCGGAAGCGACCAGGCGGGGAGTTCTGGTCGGATACACTCCCGGGATTCTGGCCAAGTCCACCGCCGACCTGGCCTTCGCGCTGTTGATGGCCGCGGCCCGGCGTATCGGGGAAAGCGAGCGCTGGGTGCGTCAGGGCAATTGGCAGCTGGCCCATCACCCCATGCACTGGCTGGGCGTGGACATCCACGAGTCTACTCTGGGAATTATCGGCATGGGGCAGATTGGACAGGAAATGGCCAAGCGGGCCAGGGGATTTGACATGCGCGTGCTTTATTACTCCCGTACCCGCAAGCCCGAGCTGGAATCCCCAAACGCGGAGGGAGGGTGGATGGAATACGCCGAACTGCCAGAATTGCTGGGCGCGGCCGATTTCGTTTCCCTCCACATCCCTTTGACGGAGGAGACCCGCCATTACATTGGCGAGCGCGAGCTGAGGTTGATGAAGCCCACCGCCGTGCTGGTCAATACCGCCCGTGGGCCGGTGGTGGACCCCCGGGCCTTGTACATTGCGCTGAAAGAGGGCTGGATTTACGCGGCGGGCCTGGACGTTACCGAGCCGGAGCCGATACCTGCTAATGACCCCTTGCTGTCTCTGGATAACGTGGTGATTACGTCGCATGTGGGCAGCGCCGCCCTCCCGACCCGGCTCAACACCATGTTGCTGGCCGCCCGCAATCTGCTGGCGGGACTGCGCGGCGAGAGGCTGGAAGCCTGTGCCAATCCCCAAGTCTACCAGCGGCTGGGGATTTAGCGCCGGGTATATCAGGACCTCAAAAAACCTGGCCCTCCGTCACCAAATTAGGGTGCTTGCCTTTCGCAGTACTTAAAACAGCCCTAGCCCCACTACCCTCGCTCCATCATGGCAACCTCGGTAAACGGTGACCTCCTTGGCTACAACTGTTCATAATTGGTTGCGGGAGATTCGTATTCTGTCATTATCTTGGGATCATATTGGAGGAGGATGGCCCCAACTTTATGTCATGTAGCTGCTATACTGGCCAATTATCCAGGACTGGAACCACTATCAAATAGCCGAGCTTTCAGGAAAGGGGTTCCTGAAAGGCAGAGGTCCCGAGGGGCTAACCCTCAGGACCCCACATTGGGCGGGGCGGCGCCAAATGCTATCTAAAAGGCTAGGCCTCGGGGACTCAGAAATAAAGACCTGAGTTCCTGTGGTTAGAAGCCATCATTTGGGGTCGGCCGAGCGCCCGGGGACAGGGCTATGGCAGGCCCTTTTTATGTGTAAGGAGGTACCGATGAGGTGTTCCTCCATTTCCTAGATTAGCTCCCGTACTTTGCGCCTGGAGTCGCAGGCCAAGTCTCTGAACTCTTGGGATGACCGTCGAGGCTCCTCAAGGTCTGCCGGACAGCTTTCTTGGCGGGGAAAGCCGGTAAGTCCCGATATAAAGGTGGTCAACAGATGAAAAAGGCATTATCGTCAGGGTTTTTGTTAGCCCTAAACCAAAGCCAAGGTGGGAACTACATTTTGCAGCGATGGCAAAGGTAGGGAAGGTGTAAAAATCAATGCATCGGCTCGAGCTTGTAACAAGGTTCGGCAGCGATGTTTCACTTCATCCTTACGGTGAGCTAGTCCGCCGAAGAATGCATTCATCTTCTCTTGGACTTGGGCTTTTGTTCCCAGGCATTCGTTGGCCGTGACCTCTTCCCTGGCCCAGTCCCAGACGGCTTCGTCGGCATTGAAGTCTGGGCTGTAGGCCGGTAAGGCCACCAGCCTCAGCTGCAAGTCAGGGGTGGTCAAATAGCTGCGAATCGCTTCTCCTCGGTGGGCTGGCCCATTGTCCCAAATCACTACCAGAGGTCCAGGATGGTTTTCTCTTAGCTGCCGTAAAAAGGCGGTGGAGGTCTCGGCATTGCTGTTGCCGGCTATTTCCATGGCTTCCACCTCCCCAGCCTCCAAGCAAACTCCCGAGTAGTAGCAGGCCTTCTCTCCCCACCGAGGACTGGTAGAGTCCACCAGCGCCGGCTCTCCCTTGAGCACCCATTTCCCCCTCAGATCGGCATCGGCCCGAAAGTGGGCTTCGTCTACGAAGAAGATTTTGGCCCCACTCTCTTGGGCCTCCTCTCGGATTTGGCTGTACTGGAGGACGAAGGCTTTCTGCGCTTCATCCTTGGCTTTCAGGAGGCGTTTCTTGGGTCGCTTCAGCACGAAGCCCAACCGATGGAGGTAGTTCAAGCAACTGCTTCGACTCAGCCCCAGTTCAAAGCTCTGCTTGAGAAATTGCCTCACTACTTTCCAATTCCAGTTGGACAATTCAACTCCCGCCTCTCCAGGCGGATTTTGCACCGCAGACTTCAGTTGGTTCTGTTGACCCCAGTTCAAGACGGGGGGGAACCCCGAGTCTGTTCAAAGACCAAACCTTGGGCCCCGCCTCGGCGAAAGTTGGCCAGCCAGTTTCCAATGGTATGAGGCTCTCTGTCCAAAGCCTCAGCCACCTGGATAGCCGACCACCCTTGGGCCAACAACCATAGCCCGTGCCATCGCTCTCGCTCTCGAGGTGTTGGCGCTCGATACATCCTTTCCCGTAAGTCACCTACATTGAGTTGCCACTCTTCCATGAGTTGCACTATTTCCTTCATCCCTTCCACCACCGCCCCTCGACTTCTTTTACAGAATATCGCAACTCCCCTGCCGGTTCGCTTTATGTAGGTTTCACCTTAGCTTTGGTTTAGTATTACTGGTGGCCCTGGCCGCCGGCCCGGCCTACGGCGAGGGCGGAGCGAGCGAAAAGGTACCGGTATTTGTCGGTTTTAATAACCCGCCCGGACCGGCGGAAGAGGCGCTGCTCCGTAAGGCAGGCGCCGACATTCAATACACCTACAACCTGGTCCCGGCCATCGCCGCCTCGCTTCCTGAGGGAGCCATCCAGGGGCTGCTCAACAACCCCAACGTGGCCTACATCGAGCCCGATCTCGAGGTGCACGCAGTTGACCATCCCAATGGCGATGCCGAATTACAGAACACTTGGGAGTGGCCCACATAAAATCGGGTCTCATCCACGCCGCAGGAAATAGAGGAGCCGGCGTGAAGGTGGCCGTGATCGACACCGGCGTCGACTACACCCACCCCGACCTTGACGCCTATTATGCGGGTGGGTACGACTTCGTGAACAACGACAACGTCCCCATGGACGATAACGGCCACGGCACCCACGTATCCGGGACTGTTGCCGCCGAAGATAACAACAACGGCGTGGTGGGCGTGGCGCCTAAGGCCACCCTGTACGCCCTCAAGGTGTTGGACGACGAGGCACACGGTTCCTGGAGCGATGTCGTTGCCACCGTCCAGGGGGCTGTGGATCACGGGGTGCAGGTGACCAACAACAGCTACGGTAGCTCCAGAAAGCCCGGCAACACAGTAAAAGCGGCTTTCGATAATGCCAACGCCGCCGGGATTCTGGAGGTAGCAGCGGCCGGCAATACCGGCGGTAAATGTATCTACCCGGCCCGGTGGGACTCGCTGATCGCGACGGCGGCGACCGACTCCAACGACAACCGGGCCAGCTTCTCCAGCACCTGTACCGAAGTGGAGTTGGCTGCGCCCGGGGTATCGGTAAAATCAACCATGCCCGGCGGCGGATACGGCACCAAGAACGGTACTTCCATGGCCTCGCCTCATGTTGCGGGCGCCGCGGCCCTGGTGCTGTGGGCCAACCCTGGCTGGAGTAACGACCAGGTGGAGGACTCAGCTTCAGGTCACCGCCCAGGATCTGGGCACGAGTGGGCACGACTCGCAGTATGGTCACGGCCTGGTGCAAGCCAACGGCGCGGCCTCGGTCGACCCTCCTAATGATCCTCCCACCGCCTCCATCTCCAGCCCGGCCGATGGCTCGAACCCCGCCTCCGGAGCTACTATCAACTTCGCCGGGTCGGCCAGTGACACCGAGGATGACGATGCTACCTTGACCAGCAGCCTGGTCTGGACCTCGAGCATCGACGGATCAATCGGCAGCAGCGGCAGCTTCTCCAAAACCCTCAGCGACGGCAACCACACCATCACCGCCTCGGTGACCGACTCCGGCGGCAAGACCGGCAGCGACTCCATCAGTATCACGGTGGGAACTCCGCCGCCCGAGGCAATCACGGTCAGGGTCACCACGATAACCTACCTCCCAGTGGGCGGCAAGACCGGTGACAAGCACCTCAACGTCACCCTGGCCCTGAAGGACGACCTGGGGAATGCGGTCGCAGGCGCTTCCGTCTCCATCGACCTGTTCCGTAATGGCACCACTCCAGCCTCAATAACTGGCACGACGGGAACGAACGGAAAAGTGATCCTCAGCCGGAAGAACGCCAAGTCCGGCAAATACTCGACGACGGTGACTGCCGTAACAGCCAGCGGGCTCGCCTGGGATGGTGTGACTCCAGCCAACTCTTTCACCAAGTAGCGAGCCGGTTCGCGCCGGGCCATAATCGAAAAGAAGAGGGTCCGAAAGGACCCTCTTCTTTTGTCTGGTGCCCCTTTGAGGCAGTTGGGGCTTTATCGGGCTGAACTATGCTTCTACCTACTATTGAATTTAGGGAGCAGGCTCGAAAGGCAGCTGGAGGCGCGTGCAATCCTCTGTAGAATCGTTCATGTCGAACTCGCCTGCAGCGTTGGCTTCGATTTCGGTCCCGAAGAGGATATAGAAGTCGGAATCGTCACTACCCTCAGGGCTGTGCTTGCCTACGTGCTTATACGAGGAGCTGCTATCGACAGTCTTGTCCATCCACGCTTCCGCTTCCGACTCGTCAACCTCGGTGGTAGTGTCATCCATCACCAACGCATTGTAGTGACATATATTGTCTTTGTGGGACCCATGGTCCGTTCCACCGAGGCCGCCCTTGTCCTTGGGGGAAGCGAAGGCCGGGCCGACCATCAAGGCGCCGGTCAGACCGACCACACCCAAGATGCCCAGGGTGATACCGATTTTCTTGAAATTAAACATTGGTTTTCTCCTTTTTCGTGATTGTTGCTTGGATAATGATTTTAAATTCCTGCCGGGGTTGGTTAACTTTGCCTCTAAGGGGTCGTGGTAACTGAATTAGTGTTTGCCCAAATTTCCAGGGTGCTGGCACCTCCTGGTTTAAAGCGTTGGATTTATCTTAAAAGCAGTGGATCGTGATGGAGGTAAAAAGCGGTGCTGGAGCGGGGAACGGAAAGTGGCAAGAACGCGGGGAAAAGGTAGCCCTTGGGTGAATTAGTGCGAAGAATAGTGAATAAGAGTGACGATGCCCTGGAGCTCTCCCCTGGTCTGCCGAAGGGGGTCCGCAAGGGCCCCCTTCGGCAGACCAGGGGCCATAAAAGACCGGACGCGCTTTAATCGTCATGGCATCGTGGGTTGCAGCTTCAGCCAGCGTTCCGCGGCGGGCACTCCCCGCTGGCTAAGGCTACCTCCCAGAAATTCTTGTCAGCGGCGCTTTGCATGCTCCGTTGGTGCGCCGCCGCCGCCCAACGGCTCTGAGGTGTCTCCTATGTGCTTGTCCAGGGTTTGGGTGGCGGCCTCGATAACCTGCTGGCCGGGCTGCCTGAACCCATCGCAGTCTTCCAGCTTCAGGCCCGGCGAAGGGTTCCCCGCCGCCATAAGCTGAGAAACCACGAACAGGAACGCGCCGACCCCCATTAGCAGATAAAACCATAGCCGAATCCCGCAGTAGGAATCGAATTTGATTTGCTGCTCAGATACAAAATACCCCGAAACCAGCTTCTTCAGCTACGAAACCTCAGTCTCATAGTGTCTTGTAAAGTCTCATAGGGTCTCATATAATCTCTGTCATGTCATGGTATAAATATAGGGATGCCAAAATTGGGATAGGTTAGAACATAAAGTATGGCTGATGGCAAGCTTACCGACCGGGCGATTAGAACGTTAAAAGAGCGTGGGCGGTATGGAGACGGGAATACTCTCTACTTGGTGGTGACTCCCGGAGGGTCAAAGCAGTGGGTGCAGCGGGTGACTATCGGGGGGAAGAGCACCGATCTGGGATTGGGCGGATACCCTCTGGTGTCTCTCAGGGAAGCCAGGGAGAAGGCCCAGGTCAATCGGAAACTGGTCCGCTCCGGTTCTGACCCGCGCACGGCGCAGCGCAGCGTCCCAACTTTCGCCGAGGCTGCTGGAAAGGTCATTGAGTTCAATCGCCCTACCTGGCGGAGCGCCATACACGCAGGTAAGTGGTCCTCGACTCTCGCAACCTACGCCTTTCCCCACTTTGGAGAGAAGCCGGTGGACCAAATCTCCAGTGGGGATGTGATGAACGCCCTGACCCCGATATGGACGGCGAAGCCGGAGACGGCTCGCCGGGTGCGGCAGCGCGTAAGCGCGGTGATGAAGTGGGCCATAGCCAACGATTTCAGAAGCGGCAATCCCGCCGGCGAGGCCATCGATGCCGCGTTGCCCCGGACGCCGCGGCTCAGGGCGCATTTTCGCGCCCTGCACTACACAGAGGTCCCGGCGGCGATCGGGGTGGTTCGGCGTTCCGGGGCTTTGCCGGTGACCAAGCTGTCCCTGGAATTCCTGGTCCTCACGGCGGCGCGTTCCGGTGAGGTCCGCCTCGCTTCCTGGGAAGAGATGGATCTGGAGGCCCGTACCTGGGTGATTTCAGCCGGGCGGATGAAGGCCGGACGGGAGCACCGGGTGCCACTCCAAGACCGCGCTTTGGCCATCCTGGAAGAGGCTCGGCCGCTGGGGTGCCGGTCCGGGTTGGTTTTTCCGGTGGCGTCGGGGAACCCTCTGTCTGATATGACCTATGGCAAGTTGTTGCAGAGGTTGGGGGTGGACTGCGTTCCTCACGGCTTTCGTTCGAGCTTCCGCGACTGGGCTGCCGAGCAAACTGATGCTCCCCATGCGGTGATGGAAGCGGCCCTGGCCCACATTGTTTCAAATGCTGTTGAAGCGGCCTATGCCCGGTCTGACCTGTTCGACCGGAGGCGTCGGCTCATGGATGCCTGGGAGTCGTATCTGGCCGTATGAAACTGGAGTTCTTCTGGTGTTCTACAGGGGAAGGGCTAATGGAATGGCAATGTTACCCAAGGCCGGCCTTTTTCTCTGCTTCGGCCTGCTCCTCGTTCTGTCGCCATTCCAGCAGACGGCGGGCTGCTCCCACCGCCACCTGGTATGCTGCTGCCAACGCCGGCAGGTCCTGATCTTCCGTTCCCGAGGGAGGGTCGTTCCCGGCCGTCCCTTACGGATCTGACCTCCTGGCAGTTGGCGCAGTACCTCTCCTCCCCGGCTTTCTGCAGTTCTTCCAGATATGTCTCGGTGTGTTGAAGTTTCTGATGCACTAACTCACTGACCTCGTGATCCAGTGTCTCCTCGTCCAGGTTCTCCAGTCTCCGGAAGGTCAGCATCTCGGCGTAGCTGGGTTCGTCGTATTCCACTTCCTCTTTCGTCATCTGCTGCTTGCCGGATGCTATTTCATCATCCTGCTGGAATGTGTTGCCTTCCTCAGTCTTTCCGTCCAGGTGCGCTTCCCTGGGGATTTCTCCGTTGTAGTAGTTAATTCCCTGTTCCAGAAATTTTCCCATTTGCTCCGCCGCGTTTGGGTTCTTGTCGCTGTCGTAGAGAGCGTCTGCGAACTGGTCCCGGTAGTGGTCCAACTGCCAGGTGGAGACTATTTGGAAGGCTCCGTTGCTTTGTTCCACCAGCCGCTGCGCCGTCTCGATGTCCTTCACGCCGATCTCCAGCACCATGGCTCCGTCCTCGGTCTGGTGCTCTTCCGCGTACTCGATCTCTTCTTCTTTTGCTGCGGCGAGGAACTCGTCGGGGAGCTTGTGCTGCGCTGCGGCCTCGGCCATTTCAATCCGGCGGTACATCGGTTGGAAGGAGTTCTGGGCAATGTCCTCGGCGGCAATCCGGCGTTCCCAGTTGCTGTTCCACTGGGTTTTGTTGAAGGCTTGCTCTACTGCTTCCAGCGCTTCTTTCCGCTCCGCCAGGTCGTATTCCGCCGGGTTCTTCCGGAACTCGAAGTCCATCGCCGTTTTTTCGTTGATGGTCTTCAGCTCGTCGTTGAACTTGACCATGTGCTGGTTCGCCGCTTGGTAGGAGCTGTTGGGATGCTCAGTCCGGTGTTCCTCCCTCCCTTCCGTATTCTCGTCCCGGTAATCGAGTTTCTCATCCTGCTCGGTCCTGTCCCGGTAATCCAATTTTTCTCTCGTTGTCATTCTCTTATCCCCTGCAATATTTCCCTGTAGCCTATCAATAGTGTTGGCGACAAATCTCTTTTAGACAAGTTCCTTCGTCACAAGTGTGGGCTCAGGAAAGGGGTTATGCTGGGTTCCTGAGTGTAAAGAGGTGCAACATATTGCCGCAATTTGTCTTTGGTGCCAATCGCGGCGGAGACTGGCCCGGGGCTGGTTTGCCAGCCTGGTGGCCAACTCGGAGACTCGCACGGAAGAGCCCCGCTGGGATTCCAAGACGGGCGGGGATATTGGGAACCGGCATTGACATCGGAAACCGGCACGGAGGATTTGCTTTCGCCGGAACCCCTGGAACTGTTGCCCTGGGAACCCGGCGGAGAAACCTGAAAATCGTCGTGCGATATGCCTGCAGAAATACCTGATAAACCGGCCCCTGGGGGTCTTCGGGAAGCCCTGAATAGGGGTCTTGGAGCCAGTATCAAAAGGACTCCGGGGCTGATCGAAAATGGGCCATTTTAGGGCATTTGGGGGGTTGGCCCATGGGGGGGTGTTTTTCAGCTACGAAGTATGTCCCTCTGATTCCGATAGTCCAGATCGGGTGGTTCCTCGGAATTTTACAGCGGGGTCAGGTTCAAATGGGTGCAACAATTTTCCGGTGGTGGATCGACACCCCCTACGCCCCCCCTGGTTGTTACTGTAAATAGATACGATTTACCTAGAAGGTATAGCCCTCTGATTCCGTAGCAGTTTTGGTCCTTAACCCAGTCTCAAAAAGTTTGGCGGAGAGGTGAAAACGGATGGTTGGAGCTGATGGAGAGGAGGTCCGCCGGCGTCCGCGATTGGACCTGTTGGTCAGGGCGATGGGAGAGGATCCCGTGAGGGAGACGCTGGATGTGAGTGGTGAGGATTGGGAGTCGATTCTGTCGGGCGGGATGGAGCTGGATGATAGGTTGTTGGCTCGTCTGGAGACGATGGTGGGGCCGATGGTCCGAACCGGCAACTCCACGGTCGGCTTGGGCCGTCCGTCGTCGTCGTAGTGGATGATAATCCGCTGGGTATGGCACCAGGTCCGGCGGCCCTGGAGGTCGCGGTGCCGCAGCTCCCACTCCTCGACAGCATCACAGTCCTGCCAGCCGGTCGAACACGCCTGCGTCCTCCAGGATGCCGTGGAAGACCCTGCCGCCCAGCCCGTCCACCAACTCCTCAATGTAGGAGATTTACTCCCTCTTTTGCACCTTAATTCGGATCTTTCCCTGTATCAGGAACTTTCCGTGCCCTGCTTTCGACCAGTCGGTGTCCTCCGGTCGGGCATGGGTGGTTACTATGTGCTTGGCCCGGGCGAGTAGGTCCGCGGAGATTGCCGATCGCCCTTTATTGCCATTCTTAACTGAATGTCGGGAAAGGATTTAGCCGAAATCTTCTTTCGATATCGTCCATGGCTTGCTTCATCTCGGAGCATAGTTCTCGTCCACTGACTAGCATCTGCAGCAGGTTGTTTACCGCGTCTTTTGTTTCTGTAGCGTCTTTATCGTGGATGTTCAGCACTGCCTTGAACTGAGCTGTGCCCCTCAACAGTTGCAGGTTTTGCTCTCGTGCTTGGCTACCCAGGTCCTCGAGCCTGGGCTGCATCTCGTCAATGATGGTGTGTCGGGCGTCGATCACCTCGGTGGTGTCCTTTATCTGGCTGATAGTCTTCCGTTCCCGGTTGCCGGCCACCTTGGCGCCGATGGCGACTTGGATTGGCAGGCTGATGGCGAGGCCAATCCCACCCAGTACCGCAGGGGCGGCCCTCATGCCCAGGCCGGTTATTCCAGAAATGCCCATGCGGCCGAGCCAGGCGGCGGTGGCGGCCGTGAAAGCGGCACCGGATAGGGAGGAGATGCCAATTCCGGTTCCTGCTGTGCCGAAGAGACCAACCAGGGTCCACGTTGTCGCCGGGGCTCCTATGAAGGCCGCTAGGCCCAGGAGAGAGCCGGAGACGGTTTTTGCTGCGTCTGCGGGCCCGGCTGGGTCCTTTGGCTGGGCGGGAGGCTGGTACCACCCCCAGGACAGGTTCCCCTGTAGGTCTACGGTCAATGCGCCGGACTCAATTATGGCCGTTTTGGCCTCGTTCCATGCCTGCTCCAGATCCTCGAAGCGGGAGCAGGCACTGACTGCGACATCATTGAATCCCTCGACCCGCTTTTCGTATTTCTCTTTTGCCTTTAGGAAACTGACCTCCGCGTCCTTTTGCTTGGTGGTCGCACTGATGCCGATGGATGCTGCAGCGCCGAGGTCTCTTAGAAATCCCATGGTCTTTTATTCTCCCTTGCTGAGTCTAAGCCCGAATCCACCGATGGACGGCGTGTGGGAGGCCTGCTGAAGAAACAAAAGGGTGCGCCTCTGAATCTGGGATAATGGTTTTGAAACAGAAAACCGGTCCCAGAAAAGGAGCACCCAATAGATGCTACCACGCAACCACCCCGACCGCATCCACATCGCCTTCGACGTAACTGTTCAGACTTGATGAGGTGAATTGGCTCAAAGCCGTTGGAAAAACGCTGGCATGGCCGGGGGAGTTGTGGCATACCAGGGAGGTGGACACTGAACTAGACCTGAACGCGGCGAGTCGCGAAACTCTGCTGGAGATAATTGCCGGCCAGCGGGCAGTCATTGCCGATTTGCAAAGGCGGATTGGGGTTCTGGAATCCCGTCCCAACCGGCGCGGGTCGTCGGGGATGCCGGGTAATCAGCCGCACTCCAGCCGGCAAGCGCCGGAGAAAAAGGAGCCCAGAAAGCTGCGCCGCCATGGCTTCGCCCGCCAGCGCATGACTCCTACCCGGCGGGTGGAGCATGCCGTGGCGGTCTGTCCCGACTGCGGGACTCACCTGAACGGCGGATGGGTACAGCGAACTCGGGAAGTCATTGAGCTACCGGTGGCTCCGGTAGAAGTGACCGAGCACGCCCTGGTAGCCCGCATCTGTCCGGTATGCCAGCAGCGCCGGCTGCCCAAAGAGGCCCTGCAGGGGGTGGTTCTGGGCCAGCAGCGCCTGGGGGTCAATCTGGTAAGCCTGATGGTGACCCTGCGGGAGGAGGGACGGTTGCCCATAAGAATCATCCAATGGTACCTGGAGACCGTCCATCAGTTGCACCTGAGTGTTGGTGCCATCGTCCAGGCCGTCCATCAGTTGCACCTGAGTGTTGGTGCCATCGTCCAGGCCGTCCATGGAGTAGCCCGTCAGGCTAAGACGGCGGTGCGAGAGGTGCTCGAGCAAGTCCGCGCCAGTCCCGTGGTGCAGGGCGACGAAACCGGCTGGCGCCAGGACGGGAGCAACGGCTATGTTTGGACCTTCAGCACTCCCAGCGAACGATACTTCCTGCGTCGGGGTCGGGATAAGGGGGTGGTGGATGAGGTGCTGGATTCCTCCTTCAGCGGAGTGTTGGTCAGTGATTTCTACGCCGCCTATAACCACTACCCGGGCCTGAAGCAACGGTGCTGGGCTCATCTGCTGCGGGATATCCATGACCTGAAAGGGTTGTACCCAGAAGACGCTGGGCTGGCTCAGTGGGCCGAGGCGGTTCACCAGGTCTACACGGAGGCCAAGGCCTCGGTCCTTCCCCGAGCCCAGCCAGGCCATCGCACCCAGCTAATGCTGGAGGAGAAACTAATGGTCTTGGCGCGGCCTTTCCTTAAAGATCCCCTGGCGGTTCAGGCCAAGCTCTGCCGGCGCATGGAACGGTTCATCAAGGAACTGTTTGTCTTCGTGTCGGACCCAGCCGTGCCCTCAGACAACAACGCCGCCGAGCGGAGCCTGCGGCATCTGGTAACCAGTCGCAAGATCAGCGGCGGCACCCGCTCAGGGCAGGGCACCGACAGCAAGATGACCTTGGCATCCCTCTTTGGCACCTGGCGGGCCAGAGGTCTCAATCCCCTCCTGGAATGCCGCCGATTGCTCGCTTCCCCTCAAATCTGAACACTTACACCTACAAGTATTCAAGCTGAATAGCACAGCGAAGAGAGGTGTGGTCTCTAACAGGGGAGAGTCGTTGCATCGTACCAACACCCTGATACAGTTGGAGGAAAACAGCGATGACCACACGTATGACGGTAAAAATCGAGCCAGATTTAAAGAGGGAAATCAAAGCAGAGGCGCAGCGTCGAGGCATCGATATGAGTGCGTGAGTCAGGCTGACGCTTACCGACGCTTTGGAAGCCGCCAGGGAGCGCAGACAGTGACGTCCTCTGCGTCGTTGCGCTGGGGGGATCGTGGCGCGGAATGTGGCCACTGCATTGGTTGGTCCGCCTAGAAATCTGGCCGGAAACCCTTGTTCGGGGAAGTGTATTCCGGCAGTGAGGCCGACGCAAGCAAGGCCGGGGTCAAGATTTGACCGAGCCGCGCGGGGACGATCTCAAGTGCGGAACGGATGGTCCCGGCACGGAGGGCGCTGCCGGCGCTGGAACCGCCGCCGGTGGTGGCCGTCAACCCGGCTTTGGCGGCCACCAGGGTCAGGTTGGCTACGGTGGCGGCCAGGTACAACTGGAACCGGGTTTTGATGCGGCCGAAGTAGCGGGACTGGCGGATTCCCAGTTGGACCAGCCGCGCCAACAACACTTCCCACTAGGCAGGATAGCCTAATTGTCCGTTTTCTTAAACAAATGCTAAAACCAAGTTGACTGAGTACTAGGTTGGAGCGACCCCCAACGTCTCCAAGGTATGGGCGCAGCCATTGCTGCCGCGGGCAGACAGTGCCAGGCTGTGGTACTTACCTGCACTCCGGGACGCTACTCCCACGTCGGTAGTGCACAAGTAGTTTCCCTAGAGGCCTAGCCGTTTTGTGTGCGTCTGCCGAAGCCAAGTGGAGGTGACCGCACCAGCTTCCCATGCCTTGAGACCTGCAGCGCGAGGGCAGGTCAATGGGATAGGCACACTCAGCTTTAAAGGTGCGTCTTCGGCTTTTCGGTCACGTCCCGTCAAGTGGTGTAAGGGAGTCACCCTCGTTGTTTGATCAGGCTGCCTGTCAAGGGTGGAGAAAAATCAGGCCGTGTGGCGGAGAAAAAGTGTACCAATTGAGCGTCGGTGTCCAGCGAAAATTTCACCCTGCGACGGGTCTCAGCAGGAGCCGTTAGTAGGAGTGAGTGCGGTGGGGCCTAGAAGTCTGGCCGGAAAGCCATTGGCCGGGTTTTGCGCTACGCGAAGCAGACGTATTCAAGACTTATATGGCATGGTGGTGCATGTAATACGTTGCAATACCCACTATGCCATCGATAATCGACGTTAAGAAAACGCTGGCCTAGGGGGAATCGAGGTTTCCGGCCAGACTTCTAGGCGTCAGCGGGATCGCCTGCGGTGCGCAGGGCGGTGGCCTGCCTGCTCAGCTTGAAGAGGTAGCTCTCCCCGTTCACCTCAAGGATGTGGACGCGGTGAGTGAGGCGATCCAGGAGTGCACCGGTGAGCCGCTCCGAGCCGAAGACCTCGGTCCACTCGTCGAAGGGCGGGTTGGTGGTGACCAGGACCGATCCTCTCTCGTAGCGCTGGCTGAAGACTTCGAACAGTAGCTTGGCCCCGGTCTTGGACAGCGGCACGAAGCCAAGCTCGTCGCCGTTCGTCTCTGGCCTCGACCAGCGTGTGGACCAGCGAGGCGGCCGTGGTGAAGCCGACCGACAGACCCCTCTGGCAGGCGGCGAGACCGAGACTGAGTGCGACATGGGTCTTGTCGCTTCCGCTGTTCCTGACGGCGATGACGTTCTCTCGTTGGTCGACGTACTCGCACCGGGCCAGCTGGATGACCAGGTGCTTGTTCACCGACGGGATGGCCAGGAAGCCAACCGTGAATTGGTTGAGGGCGGCCAAATGGTCCTCTTGTGCCAGCTCAGCTAGTCGCAGAAACGCAAGTGAAGAAGAGGGGGCCGCTCTTGCGGCCCCCTCTTCTTTTCGGTAGCCTAGCGCCGACGACTACACCTTCGCCGCATCCAACGCCTTCAAGATGAGCGCCTGAGGGTCCGGGAACCGACGTTCCTCCTGTGGGCGCAGGAAGAGGAGCGTCGCCTCCCGCACGGGTTTCCCCGTTGTCTCCTCAACCGCCCAGGCATAGAGGCCCAGCTGCACCTCATACTCCGGCCCCAACTCCTGGACCTGCTTGGTGGTGAGTCGGTCCGTCTTATAGTCGACTATGGTTATCCCGTCCGGCGCATCGATGAGCAGGTCAATGAAGCCCTCCACCAGCCTGTCACCGAGCTTCGTACTGACAAAGACCTCCCGGTAATAGTTGGCCGAGCCCTGCTTCACGCTTTCGATCAGGCCCTTCACGGTCTCTGTTGCCAACGCGTTGCGCGACAGCTCAAGGACATCCTTCGCTGCGTCGCCGATGCCCTCCGCCTCCGCTTGGGCTCGGCAGATGTCCTCCAGCCCCTCGCCGGTAAGCAGGTCGATGCTCTGCAGCACGGCGTGGACCGCCCGCCCAAGGTTCGTCCCGCCGCGCCCTCGCCGGTACGGGATTTCGCCTTCGCCCGCCTCCTCCTTCTCCGATGTCACATCTCCTTCAGCGGGCACAGTTGGTGGCTGCCGCTTCACCAGCTTTGCGATGGCCGTGACCGCTTGCGCTTGAGGTTGCGACGCCCTCTCGATGGTGGATTCACGCTGCGCTTCCCACTGCGCACGCAGAGCGGCAAAATCGCCACTAGACGCAGCCCTCTCCTCCTCCGCCTGCGGTTCATAGGCGACCGCCGCTTCCACCAACGATTCCCAGTCGAGCTTTTCGAACAGATCCAAGCGGTCCGCACAGAATTCCTCCAGCTTGGCGGCGCGCGTTGCGTCATTCTTCACGCTGCGACGGAATACGCACACAAGAAGGTGGTCCTTGGCGCGCGTGCATGCCACGTAGGCCAGCCGCACGTCCTCCGCTTCCGCCGCCGCTGATTCTCTGACCTTTGCGGCCTCAAACCCCGGCGTAGGGACGTGTATGCCACCAGGCAGGGATAGATTGATCTCAACCTGGCCAGAGGTCCGGTCCACTATCACGTTGTCGACATTGCGATTGGGTGTGCTCCCAAATCCCGTGAGCACTACCACGGGGAACTCCAAACCCTTGGCGGCATGAATCGTCATGATGCGCACGCAGTCCTCGTCCGACTCCGGCGCCGGCGACTCCACCGCTCGCGCCCGCTCCACAACCTGTCGCTCAATCCAGTCGAGGAAGCCGCGCAGTGAACTGCCGCCAGCCCGTTGGTACGCCCGCGCCTGCTCCACCACGAAGCGCAGCCGACGCCATCGCTCCCGGGGCCGACGTCGGTCAAAGGAGATCTCCACCAGATGTCGCTCCCGGATGAACTCCTCAATCAACTCGTCCGGAGGCTTCAGACCACACTTCTTGTTGGACTCGCGCAGCGCTGCCAGGGCCTCGGCCACCGGGCCCGTGGCACTGCCGGGGTGCAGGTAGTCGAACCGCCCCCCGTCGTCAACGAACTGCAGCAACTCCACATCGCTGCAGGAGAAGGCTGTTGAGCGGAGCGCCGCCACGAGCGCCACCTGGTCACCCGGGCTATCGATGGCCCGAAGGCAATTCAGCAGCTGCCTAACGTCTTCCGTGCCCAGCACGATGGACTTGCTCTCGATGCGATACGGCACATCTGCAGCCTCCAGCGCCTGCTCCAGCGCCTCCAGGTTCGTGCGGCTTGGTAGCAGGAGGCAGATGTCCCGATAGGTGGCATCCCGCCACCCTCCGGGTTCCTGATTACGGACTTGCCACCGCTCTTCCTTGATTCGTAGGGCTAGGGCGGCCACCGCCTGCCCTTCCAGCCGACGGGCGGAGTCCGCGGACCCGCTGACGCTCTCGCCCACGTAGTAGACCGCGGGCGGCGGCGCGCCCTCCCCCTCGTTCGCCACGCCGTGTGTGGCGACGAGGTCCCGGTACTCGGCCTGCAACTCGCTGCCGTCCTCGTTCCGCATCCACCGACTAAAAACGTGATTCACCCAGGAGATGATACTCTGCTGCGACCGGAAGTTCTGCTGCAACGGTGTGCTCTCGCGTACCAGGTGATTGCGCACATGCGCCATCGTCACGATGTCCGCACGCCGGAAGCGATAGATAGACTGCTTTGGGTCGCCCACGATGAAGAGCTTGCCGGGCGTCGGCACAATCGCCTGCCAGTCCTTCGACATGCTCCCTGCGTGGTCATCCGGGTTGCCGCCCAGGAAGAAAGCAATCTCCGCCTGAATGGGGTCCGTGTCCTGGAACTCGTCCACCAGCAGGTGATGGAAGCGGCGCTGAAACCGGCGGCGCGCGTCGGAGTTGTCACGTAGCATGTCCCGGGCCCAGACAAGAAGGTCATGGAACTCCGCGTGCCCTTCCTCCTTGCGCCGTGACGACTGGTCGACTACGAACTTGCGTACCGCTTCCAAGGCAGGCGCGAAGGCGGCGGTGCGCAGCGCGACGATCTCCTCCGCCCGCACATCCTCAATGACTTGGAGCGTTTCCTTCAGCAACTTGCAGGTATTGACCCCCGTCACATCGTCCTTGTCCCACTCATTCTGTCTGCCCCTCCTGGTTGAGAGCGGCTTCCAACCCAGCAGCCGGACGAGGGCTCGCTCGTAGGCGCGCTCGCCGCTACCCGCAGCGGGCAGCCTTTGCGCCAAGGCCACGACCTCCGCTGCGTGGTCAAACAACTGGTCGCCGCCGCCAATCTTTGAAAACAGTCGCAGCCGCTCGATCTCCGTGACAGACTCCGCCAGCCTGTTCCCGATGGTCAGCGTGGGCTCGGGCGCCTCTGCAATGGACGCGTCGGCCACCAGGTCATAGTCGCCGTTGAGCGCCGAGGCAACCCGGCGCAACTGGTCCAGATTCAGTCCCAGGTGCAGCGCCCGTGCCAGCTTGGGGCCAAGCTCCTCCGACTCCAGCGATTCATCCAGCCACTGGTCCCAGGCTTGTTGGAAGCGCAAGTCCGCTTCGATTGGGTCAAGCATCTCAAAGCCTGGCGGCAGACCCGCCTCCAGCGGCAGCTCGCGCAACAGCGACTGCGCGAAGCTATGCAGCGTCTGGATCGACGCAGCGTCCATTTCCGACACCGCCCGCCGGCACCGGTCGCGTGAACCCTCATCGCGGCTATCGTCCTCTGCCGCGTACTCGAGGTCACGGCGCACTCGGTCCCGCAGTTCCGCGGCGGCGGCCTCGGTGAAGGTGATTGCGGCAAGTCCCCCCATCTCCGCAGCGCCCAAGGCGATCAGCGTTACTATGCGGCCCACAAGCGCGGTGGTCTTCCCCGTCCCTGCTCCAGCCTCGACAAAGAGGTTCTCGTCCAGGCTCTGCTGGATTCGGTCGCGATGTTCCTGGTCCGCTGGCTGGTCATGCTGCGTCATCCCGCATCCTCTTCCGCATCGGCGTCGGGGGCGCCGCCGCTGAGCATTCTGTAGGCAGCGGCCTGCGGCGAGTCGCCCTTGCGCGCCCACAACGCCAGCTTGTTGGTGGGACAGATGCGCTGGAAGTCGCAGTAGCGGCAGTTTTCGGGCCCGCCGAAGCCAGAGGGGCCGGGGTTCGCCGGGAAGACGCCGCCCTGTACCCCTTCCGCGATGGCCTGTACCGTATTCCTGAACTGCGCCTCAACGGTGTCGAGGGTAACGGGAACGCGGGTGTATCCGCCGTTGGCAGAGATGAACCAGTACTCGGCACGCAGGGCCGCCTCCGGTAGCAGGGTCTCCCGCACCGCCAACGCGTACACGGGCAGCTGTAGCCGCTTCCCCGCCATCAGGGGATCGTCCTTCATCTGCGCGTATTGCCGGGAAGAGCCTGTCTTGTAGTCCATCACCACAGCCCGAAGGCCGTCCTGTGCCACGTCCACTCGGTCGATGAAGCCCCGGAAGCGGACCTCGCCGCCGCCCGGCAGCGCCATTGCCACCGGCGGCCCGTCGAAGCCGAATGCGTACTCGGCGTGACGGGGTTGCATCCCCTCGTCCGCGCGGTGCCGCTCGTCGTCATCCAGGAACCTCTCCAGGTCCTGCAGGATGTCCTCCTGCGCCACCTCCCACAGCACACGGCGCCCCGTCACGCCCCTTTGCTCCGCGTCCCGAAACTCCTCTTGGGCGATCTCCCGGAGCCGTTCCCGTTGCCGGGGCGTCCAGCCTTCGCGAGGCGAGGGGGGCCCTGCGTCCATCGCCTCCTTGATGAATCGCTCCAGAATGGCGTGGACCAGGCTGCCCCGTTCCAGCGCGGAGATGGTCAGCACGTCCTCCGGTGTATCCCATGCCGACAGGTTGAGCACGTTGCCAAGGAAGTGGCGGTACGGGCACGTGGCCCACGCCTCCAACCGTGTCGGCGACATGACCTGCGAGAGCGATCCGCCGAGCCGCCTGCTGCTGCCCGCGATCCCGCCAACGTAGCCGTCCCACTCGGTAAGCCGGTTCGTTGCTCGCGCGCGCTCCATCGCGAGCGCCCGGCCCAGAGGGCCGCCGTCCGAGGCCAGCGGGTGCCAGCGTAAGCGCGATCCCGTCCTCTGCCACAGCGCAAGGGCGTGCACGTCGTACTCGTGGCCATCTGCGGCGCGTCCACCCTCTGCCAGCCGCAGCGCGTCTTCCATCGATTCGATGACCGTCAGCCATGGAGCATCGTACGTGTGCAGCCGCTCCGATGAGACGCGTTCATCGGCGAGGGTCGAGGCGGCCTCAAGCAGCCAGGGCGAGGGGTATTGCGGCCGCCGCGTCACAGGGTCGACCCGTGAATACGAGAGCCGTCGCCGCTCCCCGCCTGCGAGGGCGGCCAGATAGTCGCGCCGCTCATGCAATTGGGCCTCCCGTCGAAGGGGCAGGGCGCCCATCAGTACCTGAGCGCGCACGTACTCCGGCAGCAGGGGGTCCTCACCGCTCCGGCCCGGGTAGTCGCCCTCCGACATTCCCAGGAGCCAAACGGTGTCGAATTCCATTCCCGTCGCGGCGCCAAGCCCTGCCACAAACACGCCCGTTCCAGTGGCGCCGCTCCGGCCCATGTATGCCGACAGCGCGTGATCTAGCGCCTGCTGAAACCCCGCCAGCGTCGTCGCCGATTCAACGGCGTCCAGCTTGCCGAGTTCCTCCAGCGCCGACTCCACACGTCCAAGCGCGTCCTGCTGTTGCGCCGGCCAGTCGTTCTTCCCCTGTCCGTACCGGTCAATAGCGTCCTCGGCCCACTTGGCAAAGGCGCTCCATTTGCTGCCGTCCGCGGGCGGCTTGACCTGCGCCAATTGCTCCACAAGCGCCAACAACCTTTCGGCGCAGGCGATTGCTTCGACATAGCCCCTCGCCTGGGATTCCGTCAGGTCACCCCGCGCCTCTGCCCCCTGACGACGCTGCGCCATACTCGCGGTCAGGCCCTGGAGCCGGTCCTTCCACTGCTCCAAGCCGCGCACGACGCCCGCTTGGCGCGACAGGCCCTCCCAACGCTGCAACTCGCTGGACGCTGACCGGTTGATCGAGGCGTTCCACACTGGCGCGTCCGCCAGCCACCGCATCAGCGCGGCACGGCTAAAGTCTTCCCTGATGACGTCCAGCATCCCCGTAAGCAGCCGCCCAGGGACGGAGTCCCGCAGTGGCGACGGGTCTGGGCCCGCCACCGGTATACCGGCAAAGCCAAGCTCCATCCGAAGCTGAAAGGCGTAAGGGTCCTGCCGCCGGTAAAGGGCCGCCATGCGATGAAAGGGCACGCCCGCTTCCGCCCGTTGGAGCATGTCGCGCACCGCCTGTCGCACCTCTTCACGCGCGTCCGGGGCAGATACGATGGACTCCGGTCTCACGTCCAGGTGCGCCAAGCTCTGCTGCGAGCCGTCAGCGCTCGCTTCACCGAACCGCTCCCACCACGCGCCCTCGGCGTCGTCGACTCCAGCCTCGCCCGTTCGCCCCACCACGAGGCTGCACGTGGCAGCGTCCGACAACGCCGTCAGCAGCGCGGTCTCACCCGGTGATGGGCGTGTCAGGAGAAAGAACACCAGCCCGCCCACGTCCTGCAGAGCCGGCTGCCCTCGCCCCGAGCGCACCGCCTCCGCCGCGGCCCAGGCCTCGTCTTCGGGCCCGTAGTACTCGGTCGTCCGCTCACGGAAGCGGCGGTACAACTCGACGGTGGCCTGCCGCAACGAACCCTCCCCCGCCAGCGCGTCGAGCTCACCCTCCGTGAGACGCACCAGCTCCTTGAACGCAGCCTGCAGCGATTGGTGCAACGTGGAGTGCGCCGCCACGCTGCCGAGCGGTTCCTGCCCCACCACCTCTACGGCCACCGTGCGGATAACAGCCATCTCGGCTGCTGCGGATAGCGGCCGTCGCCGCTGCGACGCCATGGTTGGCGCTCCCAGCTGTTCGGCCAAGCGTGTGATGGCCATGAATCCCACGTTGAGCAACCCGCCATCGCCCCCCAGCATCCGACGGAGGCCGATGCCCGCGTAGGCGTTCGGCGGCACGACAGTCACCGGCGCGAACGGGTTGCCAGCCTTGGCCTCGGCCACCATCGCCTGCAACCGCTCCCGCGCGGGCCTTCCGTATGGCTCCAAGTACACTTGCACGTATAGATTCCTTGCAATGACGTCTTTAGTCTGTGGGACGGGACGTAACGCAGCCTAAAGACACCGCCACCCAGAGGCGACCGGACGATGGGCCTGCCGTGGGCCTACGTGGATGGTAGGTGGTACTGTCTTCGAGATGTGGCTTGGTAGCCTGTGAGGCTCCATTGCTTGCTCCTACTATCATGGCAGGACCGGGCGGTTGGAAGCAACACCTCTGGTCGCACTTAGCCTGCTAGGAGGAGCCACGTGCTGTTCATTGCCCCGAGCCGTTGCTGTGTTCGTCAGCACAAGGCCACAGGTCCCCGGTCGTACGTCGGTCCCTTGATCGCACAGACATGACGCGGCCTGCAGTGCGTCCTCTTGGGAGGAAGGACAACTCGCCGACGCACAGTTCGAATCGTATCCTGTGCGTCCGGAGAACATTCACAGTAGACGATAGAGACCGAAAGCTCAGGTAATGGTTCTCGACAGGTGGCACCGCGAATCCGGGCGAGCGGCTTGAGCCTCTTGGTACGGGCCTGACTTGAAGGACAGGCAGTACCATCTTAGGGATGTGGCTGAGCCTGTGACTCTCTCACATGGGCAACAGTCAATGGCATAACGCTGCCTCGCCGTACCTCAACGCCAGACAACTCACCGCTTTCCCGTACAGATGTCCACTAGGTCTAGACTTGCATAAATACTGCAACATATGGTGTAAAAGCAATTATGCAGATTCCACGCGAGCCCATCGCTACTGGCCGCCGCAAGGGACCATTAACGCTAGATCGTTGACGTCTGTCCCGGGGCTCGCCACACAAACGTTCACCACGGTACTGACGGCCTCGGGATTGAACTCCACCTGTACATTTAGACATGTCGGATGCGAGCTGGGTTTCGGCTTGGCGAGCCAGGGTTGTACGAAAGCGATGTGATCGGCTCTCCTCCACCATTGGGAGCGCCTCCTCCGGGTCGGCGATCACTATCGGATCGTAGCCTGCATCGGAGAGCGCTTTCCGGACGTACCGAAGCGTCCCGCCAATTATCTGGCATTTCTTACTCATCGATTCCTGAAATCCGGTTTCGCAGAGGGAGACGGTTTAGAGCTATTGCCCCGAGCGCCGTTGGAGGTGCCGCACGGAGGATTTGAGCTGTGCGCCGGGCTAATCAACTGAGTACCGTACCATCGTCGGCTGCAACCAAGCCTATCCGCCTAGAAACTCGAACGGAAACCCCGATTCTCCCCAAGTCGTCGTTTTCTTAGCGACGATTGTCGATGTAACAGTGGGTTCTTGAACCGTATTACAGACACTATCATGCCACATAAGACTATAATACGTCTGTCTGGCGTAGCGCGAAACCCGGCCAATGGCTTTCCGGCCAGACTTCTAGACTCAGGCACATCATTGCATGGACCATTTCATGCATAGGGGTGCGGCTGAAATTGTCGTCGGTTGCAGCGCTTGGCGCCCTCTCCAACGGAATGACGATTACAGGGCCTAACTCTGAGGGGCAGTATGCGTGGCCGCCTGCATCCTGGTTACCGGTAATCGTCCGGTAGTCCTGCAGATTTCGAAAGAGCCATACTCTGATCAGCGGTATCAGGCAACACCCAGGTGTCTTGCAATCTACGGAAGCTGTCCTCCAGCTATCTCAGTGTCTGGTTTACTGCCTCTGGATTCAACTCTGGGCCGGGGCCCAGGTACAAAATTACTGCGAATCTGTCCCTAGCCTCATCGGCGGTAACTGCGTTTTTCTTCTCCTCGAACTCCCGCTTCACCGTGCCAACTCCAAGCATTGCCGGAACCATTAGCAGCCCGACGATAGCCAGCACTAGGATTTGCTTTCGGGTGAGTGGCTTCCCCTTGGAGGGTATACTTCGCTTGGCCTTCTGACGTTCCAGGAAGAAGGTCAGCAATGCACCAGCTAAAGATGCCAAGGCCCAAGCCGACAGGATGCGGGCATGAACAGCGGCCCGAGTGCTGTCCGCTCGATAGCAACTCTCGATAGCAACTATCGTAAGTGCCGGGGCGAGAACAGCAGACAGGAAAACCCAACTTGCAACAGCCGAAGCAATTGTCCCCACGCTATGTCGGATCTCTTTCCCTGCGGATCGTGCCTCTTCCATCATCTCTTTTCAGCCAGGATCTCTTGAGTCGTCGATCGCTCGCATATGTTTCATCTCAGCCCCGTCGATAGCCCTCACTATCGTGTCCAGAGGCGTGAACCAAGCCGTTCAGCATCAGTTCGAGTGTCCTCATCTCCTTCAACCCATCTAAAGACTGTGGTCAGCAACTTGCAGTCTCCAACGTTGCAGCGGTCGTCCCCGGATTGAACGGTTCCCCGTCGGCACTCATCACCGCCTGGCGCAGTTCAAGAGAGCGTAGGCTCCCATCCACAACCTCGTATCGAGGTCCGCCCAATCCCAGCCTTATGAGCTCGGCGATAACCACTGCCGCCGTGACTGCTCCTACAAATGACGCCCCAACAGTGCGCCCAGCCAACGTAGTGATCCCACAATCGTCGAGCCCGTTTTGGGCTAGTGCGCGGTAGGCCGGATTGTCGGCCACGGTATCCGCATCGGGCCGGTGTCCTTGCGTCCCCCAACGATGCTTTGCAGATCGGCCCGCCGGGAACGTGTGGATCTGAAATGCGAGGTATTCCTGGGTGCCGGCACCGAGACCCGCTTCAATGACGCGGTCGAACCCAACATCTTCGAGGTCTGCTCGGGCAGGAGCATTGTCAACGCCACACAGGGCAACACGTGGCTCGTCTCCCGCAACTCTAAAGTCGCCCGCGAATCTCCGCTCCACTAAGGAAGTGCGGAACCCACGCGATTCACACCAGGTCGCCATCGACCGCGTCTTTTTCGCCCCCAGGAGCGCACCCGTTGTGAGTAACGAGGTGCTGTCATTAGCCTCGACAAGCTCATCGAAATCCTGGAGTACGAGGCTGACCTCTTCAGGAGAAGCATAAGGCAGGAGGCCGAGTGTCCAGAGGAGTGCCTGGCCTAGGTGACCGAGTCCGATGAGCCAAGCACTTGCAGGCAGCCGTTCTAGTGCCGGTCCTGGCTCACCAGTGTCTAGCCAGTGGATGGACTTGTCCGGCTGCCATAGCGACAGTCCAACGTCTCGTCGTCCTGCCACGGCGTTGTCACCGCGCACGAACTGGAATGCCTCGGAAACGCCAAGAGCCCCAGCCAGCACACCTGCGGGTACGCACTCTTGCTGCTCCGGGAGACGAAGGCCTCGATCCAGTGGTACAACGCCCCCAGACCAGCCATCGAACGTCGCTCGAACACCGAACTCCGCATCTGCATGCGGTATGGACACGCCCCCTATCACGATCTGCGGAACACCAGGACCGCAGACTGTAATGACCCCTTGCAGATCTACAACGGCTTCCCCCAGAGTGCGGCATCGGCCCCAAGGGACAAGAAGGGGCACATCGAGAGTGCCCTCGACACACACTCCGCCGAGAAAGCTGCGGCGGCCAGTATTTACCGCCGTCAGAACTGCTGCCTGCAATGTCGCGGAGTTGGCGACGCTACTCCCCACCACGACGCCGAGGCGATAGCTGTCGAAGAGGCGCTGTGCCTCTTCGAGACTTGCCGCCTCTCCGGTGTCGAGAGCAAGTTTGAGGTGTCGGTGCAACTGGTCCGGTCCGACGACTGCGTTCGTTGTCATGCCCATACTCCCGTGTAGAAGAAGCGTCCTGCGCCGCCTCTGCTGTGATTGCGCCACCTGTGACTACCGAGATACTCGTAGACGCCTACGTCCCGCATCCTGAAGTCCGTTGCGAAGTTCGGCACGATGAGTGCCACGTGACCAGGTTGCGCGATCATCGGGTTGTCCCTGTCAAGCGGGCTCTGCCGCGCCGGTCCGGGGCCACCGTGCGTGTGCAAGTCGGCGAGCACATTCAGTCCGGTCTGCCGGCAGAGCTGCCACAGTGGTCCGAAACCTGCTCCATCGAAGACCACAATGCCGGAGTCAAGGCAGGTCGGGTCGAAATCGTCGTAGTAGGCGAATCTCACCACGCGGCCACGTATGCCATCTCTGTAGCCGAGCAGGAACGCTCCACTCTCGTGGTGTCCCTCTCCGCGGCTTACAATCTCCACGAGTCCTTGCCGCCATACTTTCCTGGGGCAGCTCAGCCGGTGCTTAGGCGCTGCGAGGGCCCGAATAGTCGCTCGAATTGAGAAGGTCATGGACGGTCCTCAAGTAGTGTGTGATATCGCTTGCTGGCGACCAGATCATCGATGGGTGCTGGGTCCGCCAGGGGTCGTGACCCTCGATGGAGAGGCGATCACAAGGCAGATAAAGGCACTGACCGCCCTTCCACTCGGGATTGAAGGCTAGGGATACCCGTCTCGTTCCACTCGGCCAGCGTTCTGGTGGAAGTGGGACATCTCCGTCAGCATCCCATGGCTGAGCTGTTGGGGGCGACTGAGGGTAGTTTGTGCACTCGAATCGCAATGTGTATTCGGGAGGGCCACCCACCCTGTCGACTGCTTGAACGGCAATCAAGGCGTGGGGCCACTTTATGGAGAGCAGGTGCCACCGCCCGCGGTCAAACCCGCTTTGGAACGGGCCAGCTTCAAGGTGGGATCGGAACACCTCCTCGTCCACTCCCATCGTCTGCGCGGACAAGCCCTACCCCTCTACCCGCTGCTTGGCTACCAGGTCAAAGCAGAGGGTCCCGTCCGGGAATTTCACGAGAGTGCCGATATGCACCTCCCCGTCAGGCTGGTCGCCTGAGTTGCACACCTTGAGCACGTGCTCCGCGGCATCGACGGGCGACATGTCATACTGGTCCTTCCCAACCGCCCATTCCTTCACCCAATCGACCGTCGCCGATGGCGGGAAGAAACCCTTCTTTTGGTCCTGGTTGTAGTTGACCGTGACCTCCACGCTCTTGCAGCGGTGGATGTGTACGCGGCTGCGGTCAGTCAGGCCGACCTCATCGATCTTCAGGTCCAATTCCACCGAGACATCCGTGTTTTCGACGAAGAGGCACATCTCTGAGTCCTCGGGCGCGCCCAGGCCGTGTTCGCGGGCAACCTTGACGATATCCGCTACCGTGTCCTTTGGGCCCAGTTTCACTAGGGTGATCTTCGGGATTCCCTCTCCCTGGATGAAGAGCTCTATCTGGTCTGGCGCATCAAGCTGAGTCATTCGACTGTCCTTTCTCCCACAGCGGTGGGACTCTCTAGAGTGGGCGACGCCCCCAGATTTGATTGGGCGTCATTTGATACCCCTACTAGGACAATCGTCGAAGGTACGGCAGACCGGAAATATCTACGTCCGTCGAGGTGACGTTCAGACGTCCTCGCCCAACGGGCAGATAAAGTAGTGAGGACAGCGGGGACAGGTGCGGTCGTTAGGTTTGGGTGAGAAATCCTGGCGGAGGATTCCTCTGATTGCTTCGTTGTAGTGGTTCAGTCGAGTCTTGATTGGTCCAGGTCTTAGGTTGATCGGGGCTACCTGATCGGCTGACAGGTAACGTACCTGTACGCTCCGGCGAACGCGCGGCTCAGCCGTCTGGGCGGCCGTCACGTACAGAGCGTAGATGTCCTTTTCCACTTCGCTCTTCGTTGGACGACCCGTGCGGAGACGTTCAACAACCTCGGAGCCGTCGCTGAGAACCTCGACGTGGTCGGGGACGAAACGAATGAGGCCAAGAGGCACTGACACCTCCCACGTCGGCCTTGTTGCGGAACCTTGAGACGTGAATGGTCGTCTTGCAGCCAGCTCCACCAAGCTAACGGCTGAGGCACGATACAACTCTTGAAACGGATGCTCCTGCGGTCCTTGCGCCTTCCAGACCTCTGCTAGGTATGCGAGTGCGGCCGCTTCATCTGCGGGATTTCCGGAGGCGCGTTCCTCCGCCATCCAGTGCAGCACACGATAGACACAGCGGTGAAAATCTACGTACCCGGAATCCTCCCGTCTTCGACTTAGCCCAAGAACACATTCGTAGAAGAACTGCCGGGGACAACGGATGTAAACTTCCAGATCCTCAGCCGCCAAAGGCTCGCTTGCCGGCCTGGGCTCAGCCAAGGCAACCGGTGTGAGCGCCCTGGATGGCCAAGTGACAGGGCCGGACGGAGTGCCGGGCAGCAGGCCGGCGATCCTGTCGAGCAGATCTGACGCATTGCTGTTCTGCGCTCCGTACCTCCGAGCTCGCGATAGGCACAGGACATCTCTTGCGCGGGACAGCCCGACGAAGAAGAGACACTCCTCTTCTTCATCGTGGTCATCATTGTTGGATACGATCATACCCTTGGGAGGAAGGCAAGGCTGTCCCTGACGTCGGGCTGGGAACATACCTCGGCCCAGAACCGGCAAGTAGACCGCCTGAAACTCAAGGCTCTTGCTCGCATGCACGGTCAGTAGTCGTACTGCCTCGATATTGTCCGCCCATGTTGGTAGCTGCCGAAGCTGCTTTTCATCGCCGTAGATCTCAAGCTGACGGATATATCGCAGGAGCCAGAGCTTGGCGTCAGTCGCCTCTCCAGGAGCCGCCGACCGCTGTTCGTGGGCGAACTGGAGGAATTGATACAGTGCCAGCAAGAGTTGCTGACCCGCCACGGACTGGTCGCACAACAGAGTGTCCAGATAGCGGCTTCGCTCGAACAGGTAATTGGTGAGCAGCGTCCAGGGTCTGACATGACTCATCCCGTCCAGATGATGTGCTAGAAGGGCAAGACCTTCTTTGCCCTGTGTCGAGATGGTTGTTGCCGCCACAGCCAGATCCAAGGCGTCTGGGAAGGGGACATTCCGTTCGCTTGCCAATTCGACCAATGCGAGAACGTCATTCAGTGAAACTTCGTACTCAGGAAACCGTGCTACGCGCACCAGGCCGCGCCCATCAGGCTCGCAAGTGAGAGACAAGAGAGAAAGCATGTCACGGACTTCCGGACGCTCGAAGAGGTTACCCAAGTAAAGAACCGGCACGCCCAAGCCTTCGAGCTCGGCTGCGACTCTTCCAAGGTTAGTATGTGAACGACACAGAATAGCTTGCTGGCTGTAAGGAATACCGGAGGCCCGCTGACGCTCAATCTCCTTAGCCATTCCGTCTGCCTCAGCAGCAAGGTCGTCGGCAACCTCCATCAAGACCCGCCCACCCGAATCCGGACGCTTCGGCTCCCAACGGATGAAACTTGGTCCACCTCGGCTCGCACGCATGTCGGGTGCCAGCCCTGCGAAGACATCCAAAATAGCTGGTTGGGACCTGTAGTTGTATCTAAGAGACTTTACTTTTGCTCCGGGGAAGTCCTCCCCAAATCGCCGCATGTTGGCCGGAGCGGCGCCGCGGAACCGGTAGATTGCCTGACGCGTGTCCCCAACCACCCACAGACCCGCTCCTGCACCCGCCAATTCCTTAAGGAAGATCCCGCTCGCACGGTTCACATCTTGGTACTCATCGACCAGGACGTGACGATAGGTGCTCCGCAGCGTGTCCCGCACATCGGCGTGCGTCCTGAGCAGCGACACGGACTTGGAGATGAGGTCGCCGAAGTCTAGGAAGTGCTCTCGGTCAAGGACTTCCTGGTATGCCTTGTAAACCCGCGCAACTTCGACAACCTTCTCAGCCACCTCCATCTCCTCAGCCGTGACCGCCTGAGCAAGCATGCTCTCCCCGAGTGCAGCGTAGTCCTCTGGACCCACCAACTCGTCCTTCGCCCGTGAGATCGCGGCCATGATGTCACGCAGGTAAAGGGCGGGGTCGTACAAGTTTTGATAGTGGTCCAGATTCAAGTCGGAGAGCATCCCCTCCAGCAGGGCTATCGAGTCAGATGGATCCAGTACGCTTACCCGGGCTGGGAGTCCCAGGTGGGTAGCGTACCTGCGCATCAACTCCAGACCGAAGGCATGAAAGGTTCCAATCCAGATACGGGATGCATCTTCCGGTTTGGCGTCGGCCACACGTGATCGCATCTCTTCAGCTGCGCGGTTCGAGAACGTCAGCGCAAGGATCGCTGTTGGCGGCACCCCCTGTTCAAGCAGAAACACGATCCGGCCCACTAGGGTGCGGGTCTTGCCAGTACCTGGACCGGCCTCCAAGAGCAATGGCCCCCGTGGGGCGTGAGCAGCTTCCTCCTGGCTGGGATCCAGTGGGCGCTCGTTCGTTTCGTCAGGTGATATGTCGGGAGGGGAGATTTCCGGCGTGAGCAACGCCCGCGCCATCTGCTGTAGAACTAGCGCCTCGGGAAGTCCCAGTCTCTCTGCGGTTTCGCTCGCGCTGGCCTTATCGGCCTCGTACCAGTCACGCAGGACGTCAGTCGGGAGCAAGAACTCCCGCGCAAAGACGTTCGCCTCACGCTCCCTCAGCTCCTCCGGTCCATATCCCTCTACTCGACTTACGCCAACTGGCAAGGGTTCCTCAATGGCCTCAGGATCCAGGTTGAACTCTGCCTGGTTCTCGCGTTCAGGGTGCAACCAGAGGTGGGCATACTCGTGAGCTTGATAGAAGCGAGCCAGTCTAGGTTCGACTTCGCGGTTGAACCAAACCATCTTCATGCCGTGGTCGAGCGTCGCCTCGGCATCGTCCAGTAACGAATCGCCGGCCGGCAGGCCGATTCGTTCGAAGCCGGTCAGCCGTTCGGCCACGGCAAGCAATGATTCAGCTGAAGGCTCTCCCCCAGCCTCTCGAAGCGCTGCGGCGCGCTGCGTCCTTGCCCGCCTCCTTATTTCGTCCCAGTGGCTCATGTTGCTCCCATGGACCGTTCAAGCGCGAACCAGTTTTCAGCGTGCTCACGGCTGATTGTGGGATCAGCCCGAACGGCGTCAAAGAAATCCTCCAGCGCCATGAGCTTGGGTGCTTGCTCGGAGCGATGTTCGGTCGTAGCCCCTAACGTAGGGTTCTGCTGTAGATAGGCGGTGATGCTCGTAGCCTCACGCTGCATGACCCGGGCAAGGCGATTAATCAACTCTTGCGGGATTGTGGCGTAGGCGATCAAGCGGCGGTCGAGCTTTCTGAGCAAGCTGTCCCCCAATCCAACAGCCTGGGCCAACTGGCGCGGCTCAAAACCTCTTTCTTGCCCTTCCGCAATCAGACTCTCGAACGGCGCGACCGAATCTGGGGAAGACTCAGCCGACTGCCTGTGCAGCAAGTTCTGGACAACACTCATTCCTCGCAGTACCAGCGTTTCCTCGTCGATTTCCTCGGCGTCAGGTGCGGGAGGCAACCATGTCATCAGGCTCCAGCTGGCTGCGAACTCTATGAGCTCTCGCTCAAACTCTGGGTACCGCCGAGTCCATTCTTCAAGCGGGCTATTCGGGCCGACACCGGACGCCACGTAGGCGTCGAGTATATCCTCCAGCATCTCCTGGTCCATTGGTTTGTTCATCTCTGTTCTCCTCGCCATGCCTCCAGAATCTCATCAGCTTTGGACAGCCAGTTTCTGATCGTTCGAGGCGTTTTGCCAAAGTGTCGGCTAATCGTCTGTACAGCTGGGTCCTTGTCTTCGATTGGCCAGTCCTTGTGGTGGCGGAGAAGGTATGCGGACCGGATTGGCTCCTCTAGCTGATGCAGCGCCGCTTCAATCAAGACGTTGTCGATCGCCTCCGATTCGATGGGTCGACTAGCGGAAGTAGTCGGCACCACCACGGCGCCCCGCTGGGTTAGGTCATCGATGGTTGCTTGGTCGTAGTCGCCGCTCGATTCGGTCTCGAACCGATTGACTTGCTTCCGAAAGACGTCCACAGTGATTCTCGCTAGGACCACCCAGAAGCGGACTTGAAGGAAGTCCCCGCGGTTGCTGCTTTGGTCTAGTATCCTTTCGAATACCTCTGCGACCACACTGGAATGCCCATCTTCCCTCAGGTCAACTCTCAAGCTGCGCAGCTTACTGTCAATCCAGGTCGCACAGCGTGTTAGCAGGCACTCAGCTAACTCGTTAACGAACTCCCAGTTTCCTTCTCCGTGGTAGTGCCGGATCAGATATACCAGCGACTCCTCTTTGAGGAAGGCGGGCGAGGCTTCGTCGTGGACTTCCAAGCGGCTTCGAAGTTTTTCGTGGTCTAACCCGAGAGCCTCAGTGATCTGCCTGTCTACAGCCGGTAGGCGCTGGTAGACTTTGCCATCCGCGTTGCGACGCGTCAGCGGCTGCGGCAGGCGGGATGTATCCTGTCTTGTGGTCTCATGCCCCATCTATAGCCTCATGCACCAATCCCATAGCTACTGACTCCAACTCACCTAGTGCACTAATCGTGTATGAACCCGCAGACCGGAAAGTCCTGCCTCATGTTCCAGCTTGAGCATTTCTACGACTGATTTGGAGAGGGCGTCGTCAATGCTCTGTGGCGAACCATGAAAAAACGCGTTTCGTCGCTCTTGAACTCTGGCCAGGTGGGCACTTACATCGGAGTATCCCAAACACACGAGGTCCGAGTGATACGTCGAGCCGAACGCAATTCTGTAGAATCTGTCCAGTCGGGCGCCGACAGAGGAATACCGATTCAGTGAGTCCTCCAGGAACGTAGGAGGAACGTGCTGAAGGCCACTACGAAGGAGGTATTCGAGCCGAGTTTCAAAGTATGTCCAAAACAGCAGCACCAGCGATGCGCCTGTGGAGACCTGCTTCGTATGCAGTAAACGGTTCTGTGACGCCGAGTCGCGTGTCATGCGTTGCCATGCACGCTCCATCAGCTGCAAATAGATATAGTCCTCATAACGTGTCTCTGCCCCCATCTAGCCGGTCAGGAACGAGATCTCTTGTCCGTCATCAAGTTTAGCGGTTTGCTCTACGTCCTTCGGTAGGTCAGCCCCACAGGCTGGACAAGGATCATTGAAAGTGCGAATACCTGAACACTCACCACACCGTATGTACCCGGACCAAAGATTAGTCCATGAGCTGTTTGTTGGAAGGTCATCTACCCACATTGTGCATTCCTTCAGATTGAATAAGAGCTAATTGTTGTAATGCGTAGGTGGGATGCCTAATCTTCACGTAACTCGACGACATCAATTACGCTCAGGGTCGCTTCGCTCAGGTATGTTGCCCGCATGATATAGTTTGGATAGCTACCTTCCTCGATGATGTACCGCCAGTGTTCAAAGGCTTTACGGCAAATCTTGAAAACCTGATCGACGGTCTCCCACTCTTTTCCCAGCGGCCTCGTAACGCGATTCTGGTATTCGATCCTGGTCTTCTCTTTAAGGTTGTCCGAAAGGCTTTCAAACAAGGCCAGTAGGTCATGGGTATTGATTGCCACCATGCCTTGATTCTCGGTCTCCCAAGCATATTTGAGGGCCAATTCCGCTGCTAATGCTACTAGTACTACAACGACGAGTTGTCTGGTAGGATGGCTGGACAGATGATGTTGGGTGGTTTGAGTGATGGATGCGGCGAGCTTCGAGCGGGTCTACGACAGCCTTCAGGAATTCCACGCCTTCTTTGCGGCCTCCTTCGGCCGCAAGCAGTGGCGGGATCACAGCGGGAATTACCTTCAGGCGCTGCTGGTGCAGGACCAGGAGCGGCGCAACGCCGAGAATCTCTCGGAATCGGTGGGCATCTCGGCCCGGGCGATGCAGCGCTTTCTCACCGAGGCCCGGTGGTCCGATGAGACAGTCATAGGGCGGTTGCAGGAATACTTGGCCCCCAGGCTGGGACACCCGGAGGCGGTGTGGGTGTTCGATGGCAGCGACTTCCCCAAGCAGGGCAGGAAATCGGCGGGAGTGGCCCGGCAGTACTGCGGCAGGCTGGGCAAGGTGGCCAACTGCCAGGGTGGGATGTTCCTGGCCTACGTCAGCCCGCTGGGCCGGGCGTTGGTGGACAAGCGGCTGTATCTGCCCAAGAGTTGGACCTCCGACCAGGACCGGTGTGCTGCGGCGGGTGTGCCGGAGGACCGGCGGAACTACCGGTCAAAGACGGAGTTGGCCCTGGAGATGCTGGAGCGGGTCCTGGAGTTGGGCTACCTCAGGGCCGAGTGGGTTGCCGGAGACGACGCCTTCGGGATGTCGCCGACCTTCCGGGAGGGACTGGCGGCCCTGGGGATGCGCTACGTGCTGGACGTTCCGGGCGGCACTACGGTCTGGCCCTTGGACCCGGCTTGGACCAGTCCGGAATATCCGGGGTTCGGCCGCCCCCGCAAACCCAAGCTGCGGCCTGGGCAGCGGCGGACCATGGAGCAGCGCGGTGATGAACTGCCGGATGAGGCTTGGCGGGAGATAACGGTGGCCCAGGGAAGCCAGGGGCCGCGCACCTACCGGTTCAGTGCCCAGCGGGTGCGGGCCACCAGGAGGCGCAAGCCCGGCGAGGAACTGTGGGCCGTCTGGCGCCGGAACCTGGACGGCAGCGAGCCCCGCTACTACCTGTCCAACGCTCCCGAGGGCACAACCTTGGAGACTCTGGCCTACGTGGGTGGGTCCAGGTGGCGCATTGAAACGGAGTTCGAGACTGAGAAGGGTGACGTGGGGCTGGACGAATACGAGACCCGCAGCTGGGCAGGGTGGCATCACCACATAGCCATGTGCCTGCTGGGTGGGGCGTTCCTGCTGAGCCTGCAGCAGGATTGGGGGGAAAAAGATGCCCCGGATCACGAGGCCACAGGTGTACCGGGTGGTGCGGGAGATGCTGCCCCGGGAGCAGTTCGGGCCCGATCAATTGCTGTTGTGGCTGGAGGATACGCAGCTACGCAACGAACGGGCTCGCCGTTCCCACGAGAGACGCCGCTCCACCCGCCGCGAAAGCAGGATGGAGCCGCCACCTTAAACCCGTCGTTGTAGTACTAGTGACGAGCCAGTGGGATGCTGCCATGCTCGGCGACGATGCCCGCAGCAACGGCATAATCGGCTCCGGAGTCACCGTGGGCGTGCTATCCGACAGCTACAATCAACTGGGCGGCGCGGCGGCGAATGTGGACAGTGGTGACCTGCCAGCGACGATTACCGTCCTGGACGATTCAGGGGATTGTGGTTTGTTCATCATCTTCATCCCCTGTACCGATGAAGGCCGCGGCATGATGCAGCTAATCCACGACGTAGCCCCCGGCGCCAGCCAGGCATTCCACACGGCGTTCAACGGCCAGGCCGACTTCGCCCAAGGCATTGAAGAGCTGGCCGGGTGTCCCCCGGGCTCCTCACTTGGCTGCACACCGGTTGCGGGCGTAGCAGCCGACGTCATCGTGGACGATGTCTTCTACTTCGCGGAGCCCATGTTCCAGGATGGAATCATTGCCCAGGCGGTCGACAATGTGGTGGAGGGTGGTACCAGCTACTTCTCCGCGGCCGGTAACAATGGCCGGGACGCTTACGAAAGCCTGAGCCCGTACGGATTCAACCCCAGCGGTGAATTTCCCTTACAAAATGATCCCTTTAGTGAGGCCCACGATTTCGACCCAGGCCCTGGGGTGGGCATTTTCCAGGAAATCATTATCCCCAAAGGGACACAGGCGATCTTCGTTATGCAGTGGGCCCAGCCCTTCTACTCGGTGAGTGGCCTTCCTGGCGCTGAAACCGATCTGGACATTTTTATTGTGGACAAGCAGCAAAAAAATGCTTTGGCTGTCGGCGGGGGAAACAACAGAATCAGCGAGGGAGGTACCGGAGAGCCTGTAGAGGTCTTCGCCTTCACTAACAATAGGAATGGCCCGGCAACATTCAACATCATGATTGTGAACTGGGCAAACAGCGCTATCGAGGCCGGCCCGAACCCATCGGCCTTGAAGGTGGTTAGGTTCGGCGGAAGCTCCACCATTCAAGAGTTCGATACCGCCAGCGGCACAGTCTATGGGCATGCCAACGCCGCCGGGGCCGAGGCGGTTGGTGCGGCCTTTTACGGTGCCACGCCCCAGTTCGGCGTTAGCCCGCCACTCCTGGAGTTTTTCTCTTCGGGTGGCCCCACGCCCATTCTCTTGAATCCAGACGGCAGTACTAAAGTTACACCTGAGTTGCGGCAAAAGCCCGGGATCGTCGCGCCCGACGGCACCGACACCACGTTCTTTGGGGTGGATCTAGAGCCCAACGGCTTCCCGAACTTCTTCGGCACATCGGCGGCAGCCCCCCATGCCGCGGCGGTGGCGGCCTTGATGCTCCAAGCCCAGCCGACCCTCCTTCCCTCCAACATCTATGCGGTCCTGGAAAGTACCGCCATCGACATCACCGACCGGAACGACGGGAGCGCCGGCCTAGTACTACAACGACGAGTTGTCTGGTAGGATGGCTGGACAGATGATGTTGGGTGGTTTGAGTGATGGATGCGGCGAGCTTCGAGCGGGTCTACGACAGCCTTCAGGAATTCCACGCCTTCTTTGCGGCCTCCTTCGGCCGCAAGCAGTGGCGGGATCACAGCGGGAATTACCTTCAGGCGCTGCTGGTGCAGGACCAGGAGCGGCGCAACGCCGAGAATCTCTCGGAATCGGTGGGCATCTCGGCCCGGGCGATGCAGCGCTTTCTCACCGAGGCCCGGTGGTCCGATGAGACAGTCATAGGGCGGTTGCAGGAATACTTGGCCCCCAGGCTGGGACACCCGGAGGCGAAGTGGGTGTTCGATGGCAGCGACTTCCCCAAGCAGGGCAGGAAATCGGCGGGAGTGGCCCGGCAGTACTGCGGCAGGCTGGGCAAGGTGGCCAACTGCCAGGGTGGGATGTTCCTGGCCTACGTCAGCCCGCTGGGCCGGGCGTTGGTGGACAAGCGGCTGTATCTGCCCAAGAGTTGGACCTCCGACCAGGACCGGTGTGCTGCGGCGGGTGTGCCGGAGGACCGGCGGAACTACCGGTCAAAGACGGAGTTGGCCCTGGAGATGCTGGAGCGGGTCCTGGAGTTGGGCTACCTCAGGGCCGAGTGGGTTGCCGGAGACGACGCCTTCGGGATGTCGCCGACCTTCCGGGAGGGACTGGCGGCCCTGGGGATGCGCTACGTGCTGGACGTTCCGGGCGGCACTACGGTCTGGCCCTTGGACCCGGCTTGGACCAGTCCGGAATATCCGGGGTTCGGCCGCCCCCGCAAACCCAAGCTGCGGCCTGGGCAGCGGCGGACCATGGAGCAGCGCGGTGATGAACTGCCGGATGAGGCTTGGCGGGAGATAACGGTGGCCCAGGGAAGCCAGGGGCCGCGCACCTACCGGTTCAGTGCCCAGCGGGTGCGGGCCACCAGGAGGCGCAAGCCCGGCGAGGAACTGTGGGCCGTCTGGCGCCGGAACCTGGACGGCAGCGAGCCCCGCTACTACCTGTCCAACGCTCCCGAGGGCACAACCTTGGAGACTCTGGCCTACGTGGGTGGGTCCAGGTGGCGCATTGAAACGGAGTTCGAGACTGAGAAGGGTGACGTGGGGCTGGACGAATACGAGACCCGCAGCTGGGCAGGGTGGCATCACCACATAGCCATGTGCCTGCTGGGTGGAGCGTTCCTGCTGAGCCTGCAGCAGGATTGGGGGGAAAAAGATGCCCCGGATCACGAGGCCACAGGTGTACCGGGTGGTGCGGGAGATGCTGCCCCGGGAGCAGTTCGGGCCCGATCAATTGCTGTTGTGGCTGGAGGATACGCAGCTACGCAACGAACGGGCTCGCCGTTCCCACGAGAGACGCCGCTCCACCCGCCGCGAAAGCAGGATGGAGCCGCCACCTTAAACCCGTCGTTGTAGTACTAGAAGCCCGGCTGAAAAGCCCTGCTGTGACGAGATGAGGTGGAGGATAACCAGTGGACTGGGCCAAGTCTGAGACTAAGGGCGACCCATCTGGCCGCGGCCAATATGAATTGGGCAGTAACGATGGGCGACCCGGCGGCGAGCCGGTCCGGTCTATTCTCTGGTTTATTGCTGGTTTATTGGGGGAGGAGCCTGAAGCCTGGGACATCATCCCCATCCTGGTAGCCACCAGGGTCAGGTTGGCCACCGTGGCTGCCAGGAGTAGCTGAAAGAGGGTCTTGGCCCGACCAAAGTAGCGAGATTGGCGGACCCCCAGTTGAACCAGCCGAGCCAGGCGATGCTCGACCACCTGCCGCCGGCTGTGGTATTCGGCGAAGCTCTCACTTTTCTGGAAGGCCCGGGCTTGTTGCAGGAGCGCCTCTTGGGGATGGAGAGTCACCGTACGGCCTTTGCCCTCTCCAGCTGCCACGCACTGGGACCGCAGGGGGCATACGCCACAGACCGCCGGGTCGAATTGAAAACTCTGGACCGGATAGGTCTGACCCAACCGGTTGGTCCGGGTGCCGAAGGTCCGCAAGGTGTGGGTAACATTACCGGCTGGGCAGGTGACGGTGCCGGCCGCCAGGTCGATCTGGAAGTCCTCTTTGGGGAAGTGGTCTTTTCTGGGACGACCCGGCACCTTGGCTATTAGCGTCCGACCGGCATCGGCAAAGGCCTGCCGCGTCCCGCCATCCCCATAGGCCGCATCCCCAATGGTCTCCTCCACAGCTATGCCCGTGTTCTCTTCACTCTGCTCCACCAGTTCCAGGACTCCGGTGTTGTCACCGGCATTGCCGGGCAGGATATCTACCGCGGTCACCAGTTGGGAATCGGTATCCACCACCACGGCAGCCTTATGTCCGTCGAAGCGTTTGCTGCTGCTTTTGCGCCCATGGCGCATCTCCGGGTCGTGCGCCGAAGGGACCCGGTCCCGGCTTACGCCATCCTTCCGGGCCGGACCATCCTCCTGCCGTTCCACATCTTGCAAGAGGAGTTGCCCCAAGAGTTCCGCTGCTTCTCCAATAGCCTGGCGCTCAGGACTATCTGCGGGAAATCTACCTTGGGCCTGACGGGCCAGTTCCAATACCAGGTCAGCATCGGCTACTATCTTCTGCAGTAAGGCTTGCCGCTCCTTCTTGTTGTCCCAGTCAATCCCCGCCTCTCCCTTCACACTGGAGCCAAAGTAAAGCTCCAGGCCGTGTCTCAAGGCCCACTCCTCGGCCCGGGTCCCATCCAGTTGGGCCAGTGCCCGGACCACCTGGACGATGCCGTCGGCCAGCAGGTTGTAGGTGTCCTTGACCGCTCCCCGACCCAGAATGTAGGTGGTGTCCACCGCCACCTTCATCCGCCGTCCTTTCAGGCAGCCGGTCTGCCGGGCGAATTGGAGGCTGCGCTGAAAGACGGCCCGCACCCGGTCGTGGAGGATCAGCTGGGCTCGAAACAGTTGCAGAGTGCTCTTGGCAAAGGGACGGTCCTCCACCTCAATCCCCAACGCCACCTTCCACCGGATATCGAAGTCCGCCCTCTGCTTGGCTTCCAGGTCGCTAACTTTGTCGTAGGCTTGCAACAACAGCGCGGTGGCCACCAGACTGGGCGGCACGCTATCCCGGCCATTGTCCGGGCAATACAGTTCGGCGAAGTCTTCGTCTCGAAATAGCTGACCCCGCAGGGAGGCCAGGAAGCCGTAGAAGGAGCCGCGGCCCACATAGTCCAAGTAGAGATGGTCCGCTTCCAGGAGTCCTCGCTGTGCCGGCCTTACTCCCAGCATCCTCAACCTCCCCCACCCCTTTAATTCTCCGGTTTAATTCTACTGCCAATTATATCGGGCTGCCTGGGATCAAGGCACTTTTCGGCCGGAGTTCTAGGGTCGGTGACGCCTGGGGACGCCATCACTAGTGGCACCAATGGCACCAACGGCATCGGAGCAGACTCTGATAGCGGATTCGGCTTAATCCAGGCTAATGCTGCGGTGGGAGCGGTGTCAGTTTGCCCTAGCTGCGTGAACCAAGCGCCGGTTGGGGAGGCGAATGGACCATACACTGGGAATGAGGGCACAAGTATAGCCTTCAGTTCCGCGGGCTCCTCTGATCCCGACGGAATAATTGTCGTCTACGACTGGGATTTCGGGGATGGGGAGACCGGAGTTGGACCGAGTCCTAGCCACATCTACGCTGACAATGGCAGCTTCACAGTGACCTTGACGGTGACCGACGATGGCGGCACCATCAGGTTAGACACTGCGCTGGTCACCGTCGCCAACGTGGATCCAACGGCGGGTGCGGGCGGGCCTTACAGCGGCAGCGAGGGAAGCACCATGGCCTTCAGCGCCTCCGTGAGTGATCCCGGCCTTGCAGACACCCACACCTTCTCGTGGGACTTTGGCGACGGGTCCGGGGCGAGCGGGCAGATGGTCACCCACGTCTACGCCGACAATGGCGACTACACCGTGACCTTGACCGTGACCGACGATGACGGCGGCACAGATTTGAGCATCACCAGCGCGGCTGTCGACAACGTAGCGCCGATCGCCTGATCGGGCGGGCCTTACGTTGGCACAGTGGGCACGGCGTTAACGTTCATCGGCAGCGCCTCAGATCCCGGAACCCAACCGAATGAGATACACAGTCACTCCTGGGATTTCGGTGATGGAACTTTGGCCGTAACGGGTCAGACGGCAGAGCACACTTTCTCATCGGCCGGGGACCACACCGTCACGCTGACGGTGACGGATAAAGATGGCGGAGAAGGAACCAACATCACAACGGCGGCGGTCAGCCCCTGAGCTAGCCAGGGAATTCACAAAAATTCGAGCGCGTTGTGATGCCCATGAACGGTACGGGACTTGGCCCACCAAACTTGCTAGGACACACTTATTAGCAGATCAATCCCCAGACGGTTCGCTTCCGTCTATGCTGCCGTTAATTCTGTAGGAATTGCCCCGACCACTCTGATACTTTTCATATCAGATTTCCTGACATTTCCAAGGCCATCCCAGGGCAATCGCGTCTTAATCGCCCCCAGGTTTGGGACAGTGGCTCTTTGGGGTCTGACGAGTCCCGGAAGTCTTTCGATCTTTACGTGTTATAGTCAAAATAGCTGGGAAAGCATCGGAATATCTACCATTCGCTAGCCTTCTGTACCGAAGTTCGAAAAGGCAGTTTTAGACGCGATTGCCCTGAAGGCCATCCCTTCCATCTTGTACCTACCACTGAAAGGGTGCATACTTGCGCCCTAAGTCTGGGCTACAACCGTAAATGTCTCGGGTATATTTCGCTCGGACCAGTGAGGTATTGATTATGGCGTTCAAGCTGAACCATCTCCACTTGAAGAGTCCCGACCCGGAGAAGACCGCCCAGTGGTATGTGGACAATTTGGGAGCCACTATAGTCTCGGAGGTCGGTGGCGGCCGGGGCTTCCGGCTAGACCTGCACGGACTGCCGTTGAACGTCACCCGAAAGATTGATGGGCAGAGCCACGAACAGGTCTTTGGCATTGAGCATATCGCCATCGACACCGATGACATGCCGGGCACTGTGGAAAAACTCAAGGCCAATGGAGCCCGCATCCTGGAAGAAACGGCGGTGGGCGCCGGCCGGAAGGTTTGCTTCTTCGAAGGGCCCGAGGGAGTGTGCCTGGAGGTCCTGGAAATCCAGAGCTAGCGATAATGTCTGGCTCCAGTCCCAGGCCCTACCTGTGACTTTGAGACCCCGGCACAAGTTACCGACCTTGGCAGATCCAAATCCCCCTCAGCCCCCCTTTGCCAAGAGAGATATAGGGGGATTTCCCCCAATGGTGGCTTTTCCGACCGCGTTTAGCCGTAGTAACGAGGCTCAGCAAAGGAGTTCGCATGCCCGGCCCGCGCCTGTTAGCCTGCTTCGCCCACCCGGATGACGAGGCGATACCGGTTGGTGGAGCCCTGGCCGCCCACGCCGCTCGAGGAGTCACGGTGCGGCTGGTGACCGCAACTCTGGGTGAGGAAGGAGAAATCCGCCAGCCGGGCCTGGCTTCTCCTGAATCCCTGGGAGAGGTCCGGCGGGCCGAGCTGGCCAGGTCCGCGAAAACCCTGGGAATTGCCGAACCCGTGGTGCTGGACTACCGGGATTCGGGCATGGCGGGCGCGCCCTCCAACCAACACCCCGGAGCGTACATTAATGTGCCGGACGAAGCCGTGGTGGAGCGGCTGGTGGAGCAGATCCGCATTTTCCGGCCCCAGGTTGTACTAACCTTCGAGCCCGGGGGACTGTACGGGCACCCGGACCACATTGCTGTTTCTCGCCACGCCACGGAGGCCTTTCGCCGGGCGGGCGATGCGTCTCAATTTCCGTATCAGCTCATGGGAACCCTAGAACCCCACTCTCCACAGCGCCTCTACTACAGTGCCCGGCCCGTTGGTTTTAGAATGCAATGGGCTCTCCAGCTGCAGGAGGCCGGCTTGGAGGTGGAATTGCTGGCTCCGGAACGGGCGGCGGAGGGCACCCCGGTGGAGGAAATTCACCTGGAAATGGACGTGAGTCCCCAATTGGACACCAAGATAGCCTGCATCAAGTGCCACCAGACCCAGATGGCGCCGGATTGGCCCTACGACCGGGTTCCCCGCCCGGTTGCCGCCGCCATACTCGGGCGGGAATATTACATCAGGGCCTGGCCTGCGGTGCAGCCCGGCGAAGGCGTGCCGGCAGATTTTTTTCAAGGCCTGTCCGCCACCGGCAGCTAGGATCCATCTTTTTGCCCTCCGCAAAACCCCTTCCAGTTGTCATCATCCCCAAGGGATAGTCATGGGCCGGGCATGTTATTATGGGCCGGTTATCCTGGTCCTGGCGCCATACCGCAACGCTGCGGGCTCCGCCACTAATGCAAGAAACGTAAGTTAGGAGAATTCGATGCTAGCGAGAATGCTAGGCGCGGCCCGCCTCAATGTCCACACCTTCGAAGAGGTGGAAAGCGACTCCGGCGCCACAATGCAGGCCATGATTGTGGTCATTCTCGTTTCCATAGCTGGCGCCATCGGGGGCCTCACTGGCGGACCTCTGGGATTGATAGCCGGACTAATATTCGGCTTGATTCAGTGGGCTGCCTGGGCTGGTGTGACCTTCTTTATTGGCACAACAATTTTCAAGACACCGGAAACTCATGCGGATTGGGGCCAACTGGCTCGAACCACTGGTTTTGCCCAGACGCCGGGTCTCCTCAAGGTACTCAGCTTCCTACCGGCTGTGGGTCCCTTGATTTTCCTGGTCGCTTCCATATGGCAGCTGGTGACCATGGTTATCGCGGTTCGGCAAGCCTTGGACTACCAATCAACCTGGCGCGCTGTTGGAGTAGTTGTCATCGGGTTTTTAATTGTCGTGATACCCCTTGGAATTCTGAGGATGATCATAGACGCCGCGGCCGGAACCGCTACCGGCGGTTAGCGGACTAGCTGGATCATGCGAGACAAAGACGCCATCAGAGAGTCGGTCTGGACTGCCCTGGAGCAGGCCGGAGTGGTGCGGGGCAGGACGGTCCACGACAAGATTCCCGACTTCTATGGCTCGGACCAGGCCGCCCAACGCGTATTCAACCTGGAGGTTTGGCAGGAAGCCCGCGCGATTAAAAGCAATCCGGACAAGGCCCAGCGTCCCCTGCGGCGTCGTGCCCTGGAAGAGGGCAAGCTGCTTTACATGGCCGTTCCCCGGCTGAGGGATGAGCGTTGCTTCGTGGAGCTGGACCCGGCACGGCTGGATACCACACCGGCCAAAGCCGCTACCATTAGCGGCGCCTTCAGGAACGGGCGGCTGGTTTACGTGGAAGAGATGAAGCCCATCGACCTGGTGCTGTCCGGCTCGGTGGCGGTGAACCGCCAGGGGGTGAGGATAGGAAAAGGCGGAGGATTCGCCGACCTGGAATACGGCTTGGCCGTTGCCGCCGGGGTAGTCCGAACGACCACTCCGGTTCTCACCACCGTGCACCCGATGCAGGTACTGGACGAGGAACTGCCCCTGACCCATCATGACGTGCCGCTGGATTATGTGGTCACGCCGGAAGAGACTATTCAGTGCGGTGGCGGCTTACCTCATCCCTCGGGCATCTACTGGGAAGATCTGGATGAAGCGAAAATTTCCCAGATACCCCTGCTGCTCAAGCTCCGCGATCAGGAAAAAGCTGGGCAAAGCAGCTAAAACTTCCTCGGCTTCGAGTCCAGGCGGTTCATTGCTCCATCGAACGGACTCCACTAGCAACTATCCCAAAACGTGGTTCGACAGGCTCACCACGAACGGATAAAGAACACCTCCCGTTCGTCCTGAGCTTGTCGAAGGACGAACAGGGAAAAGTTTCGGCTAGCGGACCGAAGCGACCGCCGGATCGAACTGCTTCAGCGCGGGTAGGACTTCGGCGGCGAAGAGGCGCATGCTGCGCTCGGCATCATCGTAGGGCATGGCGCCATAGCTGAATACCCCAACGTAGTGGTCATTCTCGCTGAGCCGGTTGATTTCCAATATTTTCTCGTAGCATTGCTCCGGCGTTCCCCATACTTGAAGGTTGACGAAGAAATCGACTACCTCATCGTCGCCGTAACTAACCAGCTTTTCAGTAACCTTGCCGTAATACTCGTAGCCCTTGATGTCCTTAAGATGGTCCGACTTGAACTCGTAATGATCCATCACCGTTTGCCAGTAGCCGCCAATATAGCGGCGGGCCATCTGGCGGGCGGTCTCTTTATCCTCATGGCAAAAGGTCCAGCCAACGGCGACGGGAGCGGGCGGCTCCTCCCCCTTGGCCTTCCGGTAGGCGTCCCGGTAGCGTTCCAGGTCCCTACCGGTCTCTTCCCAGGGCTTCTGGGGAATAATAAGCATGCCAACTCCCAGTTCTGCCATAATGGCCGAGGACTCCGGGGAGATGGCGGCGGCATAGGTGCGACCGCGGAAAGACCGGAAAGGCTCAGGACGGATATCCCGTCGAGGTTGCCGAATGAACTCGCCTTGGTATTCGCAAAAGCCTTGCTCCAATCCGGCGAGCAGGCATTCGGCCGATTCAATGAACCGGGTGCGGGATTCGGACATATCCAGCCGGAAGCCCTCATATTCCCCTCGGGCCAGGCCCCGTCCAATGCCCAGAATCATGCGGCCGCCACTGAGGTTGTCCAGCATGGACACCTCCTCGGCCACTCGCACCGGGTCGTGCCAGGGCAAAACTACCACCATGGATCCCAGCTTGGCGTGGTGGGTGCGCCCGGCCATGTAGGTAAGAAATTGGATCACGTCGGGGCACATGGTATAGTCACTAAAATGGTGTTCCACGGCCCAAATGGACTCGAAGCCCAGAGGTTCTACTAGATCCGCCAGGTGTAGCTCGTTACGATATACCTGATAATCCGCTGCGGCCCGGCCCGGGTTTTGGAAAATTGTCGCCATGCCCACGTGCATCAGCAGTTACCTCTCGCGGGGGATTGTCGATTTTAGGAAGTCTAAGCCAAGGGTCGATCTGGGGTCAAGGCGGGTGCTTATGGAGCGTCAATTCCATAGCTAAACCCGGCCGGAGGAACCGCCGATTGGGGAAGGCCCGCTCAGTCCCCCTTTGCAAAGGGGGATATAGGGGGATTTGAATCTCCCAAGTTGAGTAATTTCTTTCAGGATAAGTAACCTAGCGCACCCAAACCGTACCAGGAGGCACAGCATTGGAATTCGAACAGGCGAAGTCTTTTCTCGCGAACAATCACCGGGCGGTGGTCAACACCGTACAAGCCAACGGTGGCATTCAATCCAGCATTGTCGTCTGCGGGGCCTATGACGATTACATGGCCTTCGTTTCGGTGCGGGGGCGCTCGGCCAAAATCCGGAATTTGCGCCGGGACTCCCGATGCACGGTGGTCGCCACCAGCGCGGACTGGCGGAACTATGTGGTTGTGGAGGGAGAGGCGCGGCTGTTTGACTCGACCAACACCCCGGCCGAGGAACTCCGGCAGAAGCTGCGGGACGTCTTCCAGGTATGTGGCGACGGCACCCACTCCGACTGGGATGAGTACGACCGGGTCATGCAGCAGAATGAGGCGGTGGTGGTTCTGGTCACTACTGAAAGGGTCTACGGCCTGCTGCGCTAATCCCCTATTTGCTCATCCCCCGGCCAATACCAGCGTGGCATCGGAAAGACTCACCAACTCCTCCCGCTGATTGATGCCCTTGACCCGGCATTCAACCAGTTTCTGGCCCGCCACCTGGCGGACGCCGGTGACCTCGCCGGCAAAGGTGACGGTATCTCCGGCTCGGAAGGGGGTAATCGCCCGCATCAGCAGGCTTCCGCCGCCATAAAAGGCGCCCAGGGGGAAAGACCGCTGCAGCATTTGATCCAGGTAGGACATGGTAGCCGGCCCGGAATTGACCGCTCCGCCAAATATATTCTGACGGGCGAACTCCTCATCGGTATGGATGTTGCTGGGGTTTGGCTCACCAACCAGCCTTAGCCGGTCTTTGCGGAGGATCACCTCGGCGCTTTCGGTGATACTCAGGGTAGCTAGCTGGTCTCCACTTGCCACCCGATCATGAGACACCGGCGGCGAATTATTGACGGCAGGCGAGGCAGCTGCATCTTCCGGTGGATTCTGCGAAGCTTCTCCCGGAGCCGTTCCTCGGTCTGACGGCACCTCCCGCTGACCTTTGGCATAGTCGAAGATACAGGTGTAGTCGTATTCGGCCAAGCGCTCGCCGCGCTGATTGGAGGCCTCCACCCGGAAAGTCACGAACCTGCTGCCCCGGCGTTCATACTTCTCCAACACCCGTCGTATGCCGGTAATGGTGTCGCCCTCCAGGGCCGGGGCGAACCAGCGGACCTCACACTTGGCAAAGGGGGTCTGCCGGCGGGACTGCTTAGAGCGCTCCAGGGCCACAAATCCGCAGTTCTCGGCGATGTTATCCCGAAGTAGGGGCGCATAGGTAATAGCCATAGTTGGCATGGCTGCCAGGCGGCCGCCGAATTCCAGGCTGGCGCCGGCTTCCCGGTAGCGGGGATCTGGGTTCTGCGCCGCCAGGGCATACTCGCCAATGTTATCCGCGGTCAGTGTCACGAGCGTCGGCTGCCCCTGCTGGCCGGGCTCCACCGCCTCGTAATCCCACAGTCGTTCTTGCTGTTCCAACATGGTTTATTACCTCAAATCCAGCTTATAGCGTTTTAAACGATTGGTGTCTGGCCCGAGGGGGCATAGAAAGTTAGGCATTTTGGCAGAACGTTACAGAGCCGCTTCTCCCTTGATGGGAGAAGGTTGGGATGAGGGTGAATCCCCTCACCTCACTCCTCTCCCACAAGGGGAGAGGATGCCGGGCCCGGGACGCTCATACACCTTGAACCAAGAAGGCTAGATTTTTTCACACTTTTGGCAACACAGGCCCCAGATGAAGTATGCCCAAAGCCCTCAGAATTGACAAGGCCACCGCCCCTTGTCAGGGGTTGGCGGCTACCGGATAATGGGTGCGTTCCTCGACGGAAAGTAAAGAGGGTTCTTCAGGAGAAGGAAATGAAGGTAGGATTTATTGGTTTGGGAACCATGGGTAGTAGCATGGCCTACAATTGCCTGCAAGGCGGCAACGAAATGGTTGTCCACGACATCCGAAGGGAATCGGCCACCCAGCATCTGGAGGGAGGAGCTACCTGGGCCGATACTCCCCAAGCCGTGGCCCAGGCCTGCGACGTGGTGTTCACCTCCCTGCCCGGTCCTACCGAGATTGAGGCGGTGGCTTTGGGGGAAGGTGGGCTGCTGGAAGGTTTCAGCCCGGGAAATACCTACTTCGACCTGAGCACCGGTTCACCCACGGCCATACGCCGGATTCATGAGGTTTTCGCGGCTCGCGGCGTCAACGTTCTGGACGCTCCGGTCAGCGGCGGTCCCCGGGGAGCCCGCAGCCGCAACCTGGCCATTTGGGTGGGCGGCCACAAGGCGCTGTTCGAACAGTACAAATCTATTCTGGATTCCATTGGTGACAAGGCCTACTACGTGGGTCCCATCGGCTGCGGCTCCATCGCCAAACTGGTTCACAACTGCTCCGGCTACATCATCCAGTGCGCGCTGGCGGAAACCTTCACCATGGGTGTCAAGGCCGGCGTGGAGCCGCTGGCGCTGTGGCAGGCGGTGCGGCGGGGAGCGCAGGGGCGCCGGGGGACTTTTGAGGGACTGGCGGAGCATCTGCTGCCGGGAAATTTCGACCCTCCGGATTTTGCCCTTCGCCTGGCCCGCAAGGATGTGGACTTGGCCGTAGGCGTGGGGCGGGAGTTTGACGTGCCGATGAAGCTGGCCAATCTGGCCCTGGCCGAGCTTACCGAGGCTATGAATCGCGGCTGGGGCGGCCGGGACTCCCGGGTGGCCATGTTGCTGCAGGAGGAACGAGCCGCCGTAGAGGTGCGGGTAGACCCGGAGGAATTGAAGCGAAGTATGGAGCGAGACGGGTAGGTCTACTCCCCTTTGGTCCACCTCAGATTGGGCCGGCGGGCGGCGGCGGCTTCGTCCAGCCGGGATACCGGTGTGGTATGGGGAGCTTGCCGCACCAGGTCCGGGTCTTCCCGGGACTCCCGGTCTATGTCCCGCAGCGCCTGAATGAAGGCGTCCAGGGTTTCTCGCGTCTCCGACTCGGTGGGCTCGATCATCAACGCCTCATGGACAATCAGGGGGAAGTACATGGTTGGCGCATGATAGCCGTAGTCCAGCAGTCGTTTGGCGACCTCCAGGCCGCTGACTCCTCGCTCCTTCTGCAAATCCGCTGAGAAGACCACCTCGTGCATGCAGCGGCGGTCGTAAGGCAGGAGGTAGATGTCCCGCAACGCCTCCATCAGGTAATTGGCGTTTAAGACCGCGTTGCTGCTGATGGACTTCAGCCCGCCCTCTCCCAGGGTACGAATGTAGGTGTAGGCCCGCACCAGCACTCCAAAGTTGCCGTGGAAACCGCTGATTTTCCCGATGCTCTGCTCGGGTTGAACCAGCTGGTACTCCGGGGCGTCGTCGCCCGCGTTTTCGGTGATAACCGGCGCGGCCAAGAAGGGAGCCAGAGCTTGGTTGCAGCAGACCGGTCCGGCGCCGGGTCCACCGCCGCCGTGGGGAGTGCTGAAAGTCTTGTGCAGGTTGGAGTGGATCAGGTCGAAGCCCAACTCACCCAGCTTGACCCGGCCCAACAGAGCATTCATGTTGGCGCCGTCACCATATACCAATCCGCCGGCTTCATGGACCACGCGACAGACCTCAACAATGTTGGTGTCGAATATGCCCAGGGTGCTGGGCAGGGTGATCATGACCCCGACCAAGTCCGGGCCGGCCAGCTCATGCAGCGCGTCAAGGTCGACGTTGCCGGCCGGGTCCGACGGCAAAGTGACCACGTCGAATCCGGCCATCGACGCAGAAGACGGGTTGGTGCCGTGGGCGCTGTCCGGTATCGCCATTTTGGTACGCCCAGTATCTCCTCGGGATTGATGATAGGCGCGCATCATCAGCACGCCGGCCAACTCGCCCTGGGCCCCGGCCAGCGTTGCCAGGCTCACCGCCGACATGCCGGATATTCGGGCCAGGAACTCCTGAAGGCGATAGAGCACTTCCAGCGCCCCCTGGCAGGTCTCGACCGGCTGCCGGGGATGAATACCGGCGAATCCGGGCAAAAAAGAAACTTCATCGTTAATCTTGGGGTTGTACTTCATGGTACAACTGCCCAGAGGATAGAACTGGGTGTCGATGGAGAAGTTCTGCTGGCTCAGGTTGGTGAAATACTGGACGACCTCCGGCTCGGAAACCTCGGGCAGGTCCAAATTCCCCCGTAGCAGAGCCTGGTCCGGCATTTCCTGGGCTGGCACGTCCAGCGGGGGTGGAACCACGCCCATGCGCCCGTGGGAGCTCCGATCCATCAAAAGCTTGCCGGTACTCCGGCTACCGCCGGTCTGCATTAGCTGAACTCTCCCAACGCCGAAACCAGGCAGTCTATGTCTTCTTTGGAATTCATCTCCGTCACACAGAGCAACATTCCCTGTTCGCAACCCGAGGCTGGAGCAGAGCCGTTGGAATCAGCAGTGAGGTCCCAGCCCCCTAGGATGTTTTGCTCCAGCAGCCTCTGGTTGATCCGCGCGGGAGACTCGGGACACTGGATGACAAACTCCTGGAAGAAGGCGCCGGACATGGGCCCGGACCTGGGTAAAGAATAGCCGGGCAGCTCGGCGATTTTGGCTGCGGCGTAGTGAGCTTTGTGATAGCACAGCTCGGCGATTTGCCGCAATCCCTGCCTGCCCATCGCCGCCAGGTAGATGGTGGAAGCCAGGGCGTAAAGGGCTTCATTGGTGCAGATGTTACTGGTAGCCCGCTCTCGCCGTATGTGCTGCTCCCTGGTCTGAAGAGTCAGCACGTAGCCGGTGCGTCCCTGGCTGTCGACGGTTTTGCCCACCAGCCGGCTGGGCATTTGCCGGATATACTGCTGCTTGGTGGTGAAGAGACCCAGATAGGGCCCGCCAAAGCTGGTGGGAATGCCCAAAGGCTGCCCCTCTCCGGTGACTATATCGGCGTCGTAATGGCCGGGAGGCTGAAACATACCCAACGCCATGGGGTCGGCCGAAACCACCAGCAAGGCGCCCGGCCGGTGGGCCCGATCGCTAAGGCTGGAGAGATCTTCCAGGTATCCGAAAAAGTTGGGATACTGGACCACCAGGCAAGCAGTCTCTTCGGTGACCTCTGGGTCTGCGGCCTGGGTCAGCTGAATCTCAATACCCTGAGCCTGGCAGTAGGTGTGGATCACCTCCAGAAAATCCGGAGACAAGGTGTCGGCAATCGCTACCTGACGCCGCTGGGTCACCCGGCAGGCCATCAGAACCCCCTCGGCCAGGCTGGTAGCGCCGTCGTACATCCCGGCGTTGGCCACCTCCATCTCAAACAGGTTGGCGATCAAGCTCTGGAACTCGTAAATGACCTGCAAAGTACCTTGGCTCACCTCGGGCTGGTAGGGCGTGTAGGCGGTTAGGAACTCGCCCCGGGTCATCAAAGCCTTGACGATGGCCGGAATGAAGTGGTGATAGGACCCGGCGCCCAAAAAAGACGGGCCACTGCCCAGCGGCCGGTTCTTGCCGGCGAATCCGGCCAGCTCCTTCTGGATCTCCAGTTCGGAAAGCGGAGCGGGTAGGTCCAGGCTGGGATTCCGGAATTCCTCCGGGATGTCGAGGAAAAGATCATCGAGCGAGCCGACGCCGATGGCCGCCAGCATCTCCGACTGTTCCTGCTCCGTATTGGGGATATAGTGAGATTGAAAGTGCATGTTAGTAATCAAGTTGGGATGCCAGGGAATTTACTAGAGAATTGGCCGGGAGTGGGCCGCTGGAGGTAGATAGGCGCGGGCCGGCCAACATGCGGTGGACCATAGTCCTCGGACTACAATCCACTAATGTAGGATGCGTACTCGGCGGCCGACATGAGGCCGTCCAGTTCACCGGCGCTGGACATGGTGACCCGAATCAGCCAACCCTGCCCGAAGGGGTCCTCGTTGACCCGCTCCGGATGGTCCAACAGGTCGGTGTTAACCTCCATAACCTGTCCGCTGACCGGAGCGAAAATGTCGGAAACGGCTTTGACCGACTCTACCTCGCCCATCTTGTCCTGCTGCTTCACTGAAGAACCGGCTTGGGGCAGATCCAAATAGACCACATCCCCCAGCTGGTCCTGGGCATAATCGGTTATCCCCACCAGGGCCTGTCCCCTTTCGGCGTTTTCCACCTTGACCCATTCGTGCTCCTGGGTGTACTTGCAGTCGTCAGGACTCAACTTGCTGAAACCTCCTGTCCGAGGGTGTTTAAAAAGTTCCCTACTTCTAGGCTCAGGGTGTCATCCCGTCTTGGGCTTCGGCATCCTCTCCCCTTGTGGGAGAGGATTGTGGTGAGGGGCATCACCCTCATCCCAGCCTTCTCCCATCAAGGGAGAAGGGGCTCTTATCAGGCCATACCAGGATGCATATTCTTTGATTCTAGCCCGGACAATAAGCCAGGCTTTTTAAACACCCACCCTCTAAGCCCTGCGGGGTCTGGTATAGAAGGGCAAGGGTACAACCTCCACGGGAGTGGTGCGCCCTCGGATGTCGACGTCCAACTTTTGGCTGGGGTCTGTGTAACGCACCAAAACGTAGCCCATCGCAATGCTACTGTCAAGGGTGGGCGAGTAGCTCCCGCTGGTTACCCGGCCCACCGACTCGCCCTGATACAAGATGGGATACTCGGCCCGGGGCGCGCTGCGTCCCGGCAGCTGCAATCCCACCAGTTTGCTTACCACTCCGTCCTGGCGCTGTTTACGCAAGACCTCGGATCCCAGAAATTCTCCGTCCTGGCGCACAAAACGCTCCAGACTTGCTTCTATTGGGCTGGTGTCTCGGTTTATTTCATGTCCGTGCAGCGGCAAACCGGCCTCCAGCCGGAGAACATCCCGAGCGCCCAGGCCGCAGGGAGTAGCTCCGTGACTGACCAGCAAGTCCCAAGCGGCTGGGGCATCGGCGGCATCCACGACCATCTCGAAGCCGTCTTCTCCGGTGTATCCGGTACGCCCCAGAAAAACGTCTTTCCCTTGTAGCTCACCGGCGGTCCAAGCACCGGTTCCCCAGGTGAACATTCGAAGCCCGGAAGGACTTGTCCCGTCGGCTATTGTGCAAAGTTGGTCCACCAGGCCGGCCGCCTCCGGACCCTGCACTGCCAGCAATCCGGTTTCCAGCGTCCGGTCGTCAATAACGCAGCCACCGGCGAACCTCTGGTCGAGCCATTTCCGCAACCAGGCAACAACCTCATCCCGATTACCGGCGTTGGGCACCAGCAGATAACGCTGCTCATCCAGCCGATAGAATATGGTGTCGTCGATGACGCCGCCGGCTTCGTTACAGATCATGCAGTAACGGGCGCGACCAACCCTCAAAGTGGTGGCCGAGCCGGTCAGAACCCAGTCCAGGAGTTCGGCGGCCTGGGGACCGGATAGGTACACCCGGCCCATGTGTGAAACGTCGAATAGGCCGGTTACGGTCCGCACCGCTTTAACTTCAGATAGAATGCCGGAATACTGCACCGGCATATCCCAGCCGCCGAAGGGGACCATCCTGGCCCCAGCGGAAACATGGGCGTCATACAGGGGTGTCCGCCGATTAGTCTCGGGCAATCCAGAACTCCGTACTCGCCGCCAACAAGTGGCGGAAAAGTTAGGGTAAATCTAGGGGATAAGGCCCTGCGCTGGGGCTTCCTGTGACGGCTAGCATGATAACTCCAGCTAGAAGGCGGCGCAAGGCCAGCGTTAGCCCCGGTCTATGGGCTTTCGGTTCTCCCCAGCGTAATTGTGAGGGCCGCAGGACTGAAGCAATCTCATGTGGGCAAGCAGAGATTCCTCCGCGAAGTTTATTCTGAGAGCAGCCCTTCGGCTGCTCTGTAAATATCCCGTTCGTCCTTCGAGAGCCTCAGGACGAACGGGATCCCTACCGCTCGTGGTGAGCCCGTCGAACCATGAGCCGAGGGGGATCCATTTTCATCTCTAGGTGGCGCTCCGCCGGAGCATGATAAGTCGCAATGCCAGTCTAAAGACCCTGCCCCGGTTTATAGGGCTGCCATGCCAGACCCGGGACCCCTGTCATCGATTAGGCAGGCTTCCCGATTGGTTCCGGCGGGATTGGTTATATGCTATATTGGGACCGCCCCCACCAGGAAGCCGCTTGCCACCCTGGTTTGTAGCTGGCAGAGGAGCGAGACGACATGCGCATATTGCTGATAGCCACCAACCGGCACAACCGCTGGATGAGCCGCCAGGAGGTGCGCCCCCTTCCCATCGGCCTGGCCTACGTGGCGGCATACATAGATCCGGAGCGTCACCCGCTGAAGATTCTAGACCTGATGTTCGCCGAGGATTACCTGGCCAAAACTGAAGCCACGGTGCGGGAATTTCAGCCGGAGCTGGTCGGAATTTCCATTCGAAACCTGGATAACGGGAGCTACGTCAACCCACAGTCGGCCCTGCCCATAACCAAAGATGTAATTCAGAGGGTCCGCGGCTGCAGCGATGCCGTCATTGCCTGCGGAGGCCCGGCCTTCAGCACCTTGCCCCAGGAGTGTTTCAAATTTCTGGAGCCCGATCTTGGATTAGCAGGAGACGCAGCTGAAACCTTCGCCGAACTGGCCGACCTGCTGCAAAGCAAGGGGGTATCCGGCAGTTCCGGCATAACTGGGGACGTGCTGAAAGACTTGTCCCAGCTGTCCGGCGTGATTTACCGGCAGAACGGGGCGATCAAAACAGCGCCCCACCGGGCTTCCTCGGGATTGAGCAAGCCGCCGCGTCTTGACGACCTGGACCTGGACCAATACCGCCAAGCCGGATTTGGCGTGGGCGTCATCACCAAGCTGGGTTGGTATCCATCCACCGTCGCGGCTCCTCCCGGGGAGAAGACCGGATCGGAACAGGAGTCTCAGACGCGGATTTCCCGTTCCGTGGAGCAGGTAATCACCGAGGTGAAGCGGCTTCAGAGTCAGCACAATCTGCGGGAGTTTTTCTTCATCGACCAGGCTTTCAGCAGCCCGCCGGACTTCGCCAAGGAACTCTGCCGGGGTCTGCTGGCGGAGCACCTGGACATAAAATGGAACACCAACTTGCGCACGGACGGGTCAGACCAGGAATTGGTATCGCTGATGGTTCAGTCGGGCTGCCAGATGGTGTTGATTGGCGGGCCGGGAATATCGGCCAAATCGGCTCAAGAAGGAGAAACGGATAGGCAGCGGCAGCTGTCGGCAGCCATCGGCCAGATTCGGGAGCTGTGCGACCTATGCCACAGTCAAGGACTGGCCTGTAGCATAACTCAGGGGTTCGGCGAGCCCGGCGAGACCGAGGCTACGGTATCTGCCAAGCTGGCCTTCCTATCCGATACCGCGTCGGCGGACCGGGCGGCGCACGTGACCATGCGGGTGGGGAACCGGCTGCTGCCCGGATCGGACCTGACCAAACTGGCCTTGGAGGAGGGTATCATCCCGGACGAAGAGCAGTTGTTGATGCCCGTGTTCTTCGTTGCCCCGGCGGTACGGGACCACCTGGTGGGCATCCTGGAAAGGGCGGCCGGAAAAAACCCCAGCTGGAACGTCATGTGACCCGCTTACCAATCCAGATTAGAGCGTAATGACTAGGCTTTTCGCAGTGGAAATCGACTCCCAGCTAGCCAAGCCTCACGTTGCCCACCTAGTTTCGGTCCGGCCCGACGGCAGGCCCCATGTGGCGCCGGTCTGGTATGAAAGGGAAGACGGCCGGGTTTGGGTCATGACCGGTTCCGGCACTGCTAAGGCGCGAAATATCGCCAACAACCCCGCCGTATCCTTGTCCATCGCCGCGCCCGGGCGGCCCTATTGGTACATCGTGCTCGAAGGTAAAGCCTCCATCACCACAGATAATCTGGAATCAATAGTTCCAAAAATCTGCACTCGTTACGATGGGCAGGTACGGGGCGCGGAATTCGCCCGGGAGTTGCTGACTGACGAGGACATGGTGCTCATAGATATTCGGATTGACCGGGTAGTTTCTTGGCAAGATGACGAAGAAAGTTGATTATTTTACTACCATCTCATAATGTCACCCCGAGCGGCAGTGATTCCGTTCGTCCTGAGGCTCTCGAAGGGCGAAGGGGCGCCTTTGCGTTCGTGGTGAGCCTGTCGAACCATGAACGGGTTACTTATAATCCAGCCAAGGAGCTAGGCTTATGAGAAACACCGCGGATGTGGTGGTTATTGGCGGCGGTGTCATGGGATGCAGCATGCTCTACCACCTGGCCAGGCTGGGCGTGACCAGATCCCTGCTGTTGGAGAGGGACGTGTTGGGCTCCGGTTCTACTGGCCGTTCTCAGGCCATCTGCCGAATGCACTACTCCAATCCGGTGACCTCCTCTCTGGCGTGGGAAAGCTTGAAGGTGTTTACCAACTTTGAAGATGCGGTCGGTGGGACGTCTGGATTCGTTCAAACCGGCTATTTGGTCGTCGTAGACGCCGAGGATCGACCCGGCCTGGAGCGAAACGTGGCCATGCAGCAGGAGCTGGGTATCGACACCCGGGTGATCTCCAGGGCAGAGGCGGCGGAGTTGGCCCCCATGATCTCAGTTACCAACGGCGAGGCGATGGCCTGGGAACCCCAATCCGGTTATGCGGACTCCTATCAGGTTACCGCATCCTATGCCAAGAGGGCCCGGGAAATGGGTGCGGAGATCGTCATGCGGAACCCAGCCGAGGAAATTCGGATTTCCGGAGGCCGGGTGCGGGCGGTGGTGACGGAGCAAGGCGTGGTGGAAACGCCGGTGGCGGTGGTCGCGGCCGGCCCCTGGTCCCGCCGGTTCCTGTCTGGAATGGGGATCGACCTCCCTCTGGACACAGTGCGGCACCAGGTGGCGACGGTAACCCGACCCATGGTTAACCTGACCACCGGGCAGCTGCCCAGTCATCCCACCGTTGGCGACATCGCCCAGTCTTTTTCCTTTCGACCTGAGGGCACCGGACTGACCCTGGTGGGCTTTGGCGAGGATGAGGCGGAGGTAGAGGGCTACAACCAGGGAGTGGACCTGGCCGGTGTAGCCGATGTCATGCAGCGGTTGATTCGGCGCATGCCTCAGATGGCTGATTCCTACTTCCGGGGAGGCTGGTCTGGGTTATTTACCGTCACGCCCGACTGGCATCCCATCTTGGACCGGGTCCCCGGAGTTGAGGGACTCTACTGCGCCGTGGGGTTCAGCGGCCATGGCTTCAAGCTGTCCCCGGCCATTGGCCAGGGCATGGCCGAACTTATAGTTGAGGGAGAGGCCAAGGTCGTGGACATGACGCCATTGCGATATAGCCGCTTCGCCGAAGGCGACTTGCTCTCCTCCCGCTACCGGTACAAGGTGCTGGCCTGAGTGCATCACTCAATTTTGAGCGAATCACCTCGGTGGATCCTGCCCCCCTGCTGCACGGTGGCATAGACACCTACGTGAACCTGATTGTGCTGAGCCGCTGCGCGCAGAATGCCAGGATCATAGGGTAAATCCCCCGGGGGAGTGTAGTCATCACGCAGCGTGGGCAAGGTCCAGTTATGCTCAAGCGAACCTGGTCACCGATGGCGAGGGTGCTACCGACCCAGGCATTCTCAACGAAGTCCTTGTCTTCTGAGGCTGGCTGCACCACGATGTTGGGTCTAAATCGCCGAACTTCGAAGCGTCCTTGCGGGTAGAGCGCCCTAAGGTGGTCAATGGTCGCGGTCGTCAGAATATGCACTACGGCGAGGTCGAAGAACGTGCCTGGTGGCATAGACTCCTCAGAGGTCGTGTCCCTATAGTCCAGGCCCTCCAAATCTGGCCAGTACTCTTCAAGGGTGGGGGCCTCAGGCACCGTTGACTCAAACGCGACCGGGCGGCCAAACACCTTCGAGAGGATTTCGTTGAGGTCGCTCCGCTGGTTGGTGACTGTGGTGCCGTCCGGCAGAGTAATGAGGACCGGGGGAATGGTCTCGCCAGTGGGTTGGGCCTCAGCTAAAGCAGCCCGAAAATCGAATAGGTTTGGCCATTTTCGAGGACTCTTGGCGCTGGCGACCTTCCCATCGGCCGGATCCACCAAGGCAAAGGCGCGATCCCCCAGCAAACCACGTTCCGTGACATCCGCAGCATTCAACTCCTCACCCATCATCGACTTCACGGGATACCGTCATAGAGCAACCACCGAACCAGTCTGTGCTGCCGTCGTCATGGCTCAACTCCGCAGAAATATTGGATCACCCCAATAAGTGGGGCCCAATCTTAATGATCGGGAGGGTACGGGCTAGGTAGGAGTATAGCAAGCAGCGAGCCGACGATATTAACCTAGAGAGCGGCTATTCCCGCGCGGGCGGCGTCTTCATCCTCTTGAGCCGCGCCTCCGCTGCCCCCAACTGCGCCGATCAGCTCGCCACCCCGAAGAATCGGCAGCGCCCCTTGACCAGGCACAAACTCCCCTCGCTCCACCTCCATAACCGCGCGCATCACCGGGGTCATAGCCCGCTCCGTTAAATCGCCGCTGGGGATGCCGAAGCAGGCCGAGGCCCTGGCTTTGCCCCGGGATATGTAGGGTGTGCGCCAGGGGGCGCCGTCCATGCGGACCATGCACTTGAGGTCGCCCCGGGCATCCACCACGGAGATACTGAGCTTCACGTCCATCTCCAGTGCCTTAGCTTTGGCAGCCTGCAGTATCCTTTCCGCCTCTTCCAAACTTAAGTCCGCCATCTTGAACCTCCAGAAAATCAGGCTTGCGGCGTCCCGCTGGGACTCGAGAATTATATATAGACCGGGGCCCCCCGTATACCGGCCGGGTTCGGCTACGGGTCGGCAGCCGGGGCCGCCAATGCTATACTGAATCATGGTCGCTCAACGCCCACAAGAATCATGCTGACGAAAAGAATTATCCCCTGTCTCGATGTAGACGCCGGTCGGGTGGTCAAAGGCACCAGCTTCGTGAACTTACGGGATGCCGGAGACCCGGCGGAGTTGGCCTCCGTTTATGACCGGGAAGGCGGCGACGAGCTGGTGTTCCTGGACATCACCGCCAGCGCCGATGCCCGGGATACCATGATCGACGTGGTGCAGCGGGTATCGGAGCGGGTTTTCATCCCCCTGACCGTAGGAGGGGGCATCCGCAGCATTGAGGACATGCGCCGCATGCTGAACGCCGGAGCCGACAAAGTGTCGGTCAATACCGCCGCCGTGAACGACCACTCTTTGATCCAGAAGGGAGCAGCTCAATTCGGTAACCAGTGCATTGTGGTTGCCCTGGACGCCAAAAGGATAACGGCCGAACGAGTAACCCCGAATCGTTCTGAATCTTCGGCTGAGTCTTTGGCCCGGCTGGGAAGCCTGGCCCTTACGCCTGATTCCCTTTGGGAGGTGTATACCCACGGCGGGCGCACCGCGACTGGAATTGACGCCGTGCGTTGGGGCGAAAGGGCGGTGGAACTGGGCGCAGGGGAGATATTGCTGACCAGCATGGATGCCGATGGTCATTTGGAGGGCTACGACCTGGCTTTGACCCGAGCTATCTCCCAGGCGGTGACCGTGCCGGTCATCGCCAGCGGAGGCGCGGGAAACCTGGACCACCTGTTCCAGGCCTTCGACGAGGGTCAGGCCGACGCTGTACTGGCCGCCAGCATTTTTCACTTCGGCACCTACTCCATCCAGCAGGCCAAGGAGTACCTGAAGGAGCGAGGGCTGCCTATTCGCCGTCCGCCGACCTGATTTAATGTGGACTAAGCAGTACCCGACCATGACGCCAGAGGAGAGTCGAGGGGACGTAAAATGAACATTAAGCTTGACGATAAGGGCTTGGTGCCGGCTATTGCCCAGGACTACAAAACCGGCCGGGTATTGATGCTGGGCTACATGAATCCAGGTTCACTAAAGCGCACCCTGGAGGGGGGCCAGGTTTGGTTTTACAGCCGCAGCCAGGAAGACCTGTGGCACAAGGGAGAGGTGTCCGGGAATTACCTCAACTTAAAAGAGGCCTGGGTCGACTGCGACATGGATACCATCTTGTTGAAAGTAGAGCCGGACGGTCCCACCTGCCACACCGGCGAGGTCTCCTGCTTCTTCCACTCCCTTCAGGACCTGCCGGAAGACTACCAGGCCCCGGAGAGTGGGCCGGGCATTCTGGACGAGCTATTCGCGGTGATCAAAGATCGACAGGCGGACCCGCCGGAAGGGAGCTATACCGCCAGCCTCCTCCAGGAAGGAGTCAGTCGAGTAGCCCAGAAGGTCATTGAAGAAGCCGGCGAAACGGCCCTGGCCGCGGTGGGCAAGGATCAGAATGATGGGCAAGAAGGGCTAGCCGGTGAGGTGGCGGACCTGCTTTACCACACCCTGGTGCTGATGGCGGCTTCCGGTGTTTCCCCGAAAGCGGTTTGGGAGGAGCTGCGGCAACGGAGAAGCTGATGCTCCCTAGTTGGGTCTCTGGGTTGCCCGCCTAAACATCCTCGGGCAGTTGGGCTCCGGAATCATAGACCTGCCAACCGGTGCCACGGTAAACAGTCACCCTGCCCGAGCCCACCACCCGCCGACTTCCGGGACGGCCCAGACAGCCGGTGCGGGCATCTATGCCCAACACGGTGAGAGCATCCGTTGTCTGGGATTGCAGCTGGCTAGAGGTTTGCGCTGGATCGCTGCCCTCGTGGTGAGGCAGCACCGCCAAACCCGGGGTCACGCCTAGGGCGTCTATCCAACCGCCCAAACGGGGCCGGCGCATCATTGCCCCCAGCACCATGGCGCCGGCGCTGGAGCCGGCCAACACCGCCCCCTGGTCCAAAGCCTCTAGTATCGCCCTCCAGAGCCGGGAGTCGCGCAAAGTAGTCAGAAGATGGTCGGGACTGCCCCCGGTAAAGTAAATCACTCCAACTCCGGCCAGGGACCCGGCCAGACCAGTGTCATCCGCGTGACCGCGGTCCAGAACCATTAATTTTTCAGCGTCGCCTCCCAAGCTGGAGAAATGTCTGACGCCGTCATTGGCGGCCTTCTCCGGACCGGTGACGGCGGCGGTGGGGATGACCACCACCCGCGCCGGTTCTTGACCCGATGCCCGCATGATTTCCCGGTCCATCTCTTCGCAGCCAACTCGGAACTCTTCTCCACCTACCAGCCCTATATCGCCTGGCATCTCCTACCTCCAAAGCCTGTGCAGCCCCCGGTGGGTTTATTGGGTTATCACCCATTCTAACCAGCGAAGGCGGGTAATGGCAAAATGGGTCTTTCGATTGTCATTGCGAGGGCCGTAGGCCCGAAGCAATCTCATCAAGGTAAGGAGAGATTGCTTCGCGGAGTTTATCCTGAGCGCAGCCGAAGGGCGCGCAATGACATTGGGGAGAAACGAAAATCCATGGCCCGTTAGCCAGTTAGATTGACCGCGTAGGACCACGGAGCTAGAATGCGGTGACTTCAACCCCGCTGACGCCCGTTGCTGATACCACCGGCGTTTATCTAGCAGGAGGAAATATGTTCAACTTCGTACATCACGTCCGTATCCTGGTTCATGACGCGGACCAGATGGTTGAATACATGGAACAAAACTTTGGAATGACTCCGGTCAAAGTGCAGGTTTACGAAAACCGAGGCATGAAAAACGCTATCTACAAGGTGGGTTCCACCAACCTGGAGTTCACTGAGCCCCTGGATGCCAACTCGGGGATGGCCAAGTTCTTGGCGGAAGAGGGCCCCGGCGTTTACCACATCGCCTTTGGAGTGGATGACGTGCGGGGCGCGGCCAAAGAGCTGGCTGGCAAGGGGAACAAGCTAAGGGGAGAGGATGGCATTACCCAAAGCGCGGAAGGTTATTTCACGGCGAACATAGACCCGGAAAGCGCTCTGGGCTTCCCCTTTCAACTGGCTGAAGGGTAGACCCCGGAGCGGGACTGCCCACCTAAACCGGTGCTACCCAGTCGGAAAATCTAGGTTCGGCCAGGGGTTTTCTGTGTTAGGATACCCCTTTACATTTTCAGATTCAGCCAGCTTCCCGGAATAGCATTCCCGGAACAGCATCTTTTCGCCCCCTGCGGAAACATTGTCCCGTTCCGGGGCCAATTCCCGGAAGCAAGGTACCGGGCGCTATGTCCCATCCTCTAGTTAAAGACATCATCCATAATATGGTCGCGGCTGCCATAGAGCAGGCCCGGGCAGAAGGGGTCTTGCAGTTGGAAGCCGCGCCCAATATCCAGATTGAGCGTCCCTCCAATCCCAGCCACGGCGACTTCGCCACCAACCTGCCTCTCCAGCTGGCCAGAGCCACCAGGATAAACCCGGTGAAGCTGGCCGAAATGATGGTTGAGCGAATTCCGGGCGCGGACGAGCTAGAGCGAGTGGAAACTTCGCCTCCGGGATTCGTCAACTTCTACCTCAACGACTCCTGGATTCAGCAGCAAGTGGAGGTGATACGCCAGGCTGGGCCGGAATTCGGCAATGTAGATACCGGCCGGGGTCAGCGGGTAATGGTGGAGTTCGTCAGCGTCAACCCCACCGGGCCGGTGCACGTGGGCCACGCCCGGGGCGCGGTCTTGGGCAGCACCCTGGCCAATATGCTACGGGCTGCCGGGTATGACGTTACCCGGGAGTATTACGTCAATGACGCGGGAAACCAGATGGACCTCTTCTATCGGTCGGTCTACGCCCGGTATCAGCAGGGCTTGGGGCAGGACGCCGAAATGCCGGCCACCGCCTACGTGGGCGACTACATCAAAGAGATAGCGCAAGAGATTATCGACTCGGCTGGGGACCGGTTTTTGCCAGAAAGGCCCGCCGAACTAGATCAAGAACAGGCCATAAAGGAGATTGGCGACCTGGCTCGAGAGAAGATGATTGAGGTGATCCGGGAGGACCTGCTCCAGATCGGGGTCGAGTTTGAAAACTGGTTTACCGAATCATCCCTGTTCCAGAATCAGGAATACGAGCAGGCGATGGCCTTGCTCCGCCGCAGTAATTTTCTGTCGGAGAGGGATGGGGCCACCTGGTTCAATTCCAACCTGTCGGGAGGTCCAGATGAGGGTGAAGACCGGGACAGCGTGGTAGTTAAATCCACCGGCGAACCCACCTACTTCGCCTCCGACATCGCCTACCATTACAACAAGTTCCTGAAGCGCGGCTTTCAACAGGTAATCGACATTTGGGGGGCCGACCATCAGGGGCACGTCTCTCGGATGAAAGCCGCCGTTTCCGCCATGGGCGTAGATGCCGACGCCCTGACCATTCTGATTTCCCAGCTGGTTACCTTGAAGCGGGGCTCGGAAACGGTGCGCGTCTCCAAGCGAACCGGGGAGTTCGTTACCCTACGGGAATTGGTCGATGAAGTAGGCCTGGATGCCTGCCGCTTTTTCTTTCTGGCCAGGGCGGCTCCCACTCATATGGAATTCGACCTGGAATTGGCCAGGAAAGAGTCCTCGGAAAACCCGGTCTACTACGTGCAGTACGCTCACGCCAGGAACCACAGTATCCTTAGCCTGGCTCGCGAACGCAGCATCGACTGGAGCTCTGGCGACGTTGCCCTGTTGACCGACTCCAACGAGCTGAATCTAATCCGCACCATGATCCGGCTGCCGGAGTTGGTGGAACAAGCGGCCAGGGCCCTGGAGCCCCACCACTTGCCGCATTACGCGCTGGAGTTGGCCACCGCATTCCACGGGTTCTACGAGAACTGCCGGGTTATCTCCGCCAACCCGGAGGATGCCGAAGTGACCCTGGCGCGCTTGAAATTGGTAGAAGCAGCTCAAATCGTATTGCGCCGGTGCCTGGAGCTGATGGGCATGAGCGCGCCAGAGGCTATGTAGCCCCGGCATGCCCCGCCGGGTCTTCCGATTGTCATTGCGAGGGCCGTGGGTCCGAAGCAATTTCATGAAGGCAAGGATGGTTGCTGCGCGGAGTTTATCCTGTGCGCGGCTGAAGGGCTCGCAATGACACTGGGGAGAACAAAAACACCCCGGCATAGACCGCCACCAGCTTGAATTTATCGGGTGCCAGGTTTATGATAGCCTCTGTTGTCGTAAAACGACCCTAGGTACCTGACAAAGCTACGGAACGGCCCCGAAACCTGGCCGAAAAAGTAAGACCCGCCGGGCAGAACCCGCTTACAGCAAGAGGTCTTCTCGGGGGGGGGGGGGGGACAAAATTAGATTTGACCCCAATAATGCTGATCTTCCGTGGTGAGGGATAGCCGAAAACAGTAAATGCGCATATTAATCCGAATCACCGCAATGGCCTGGCATTATCGGGTCCGTATGACCCTGTCCTACTTAAGCTTCTTTGGCGCTATTGGCTTCTCTCTGCTCGTACCCCATTTGGTCGGCGGCGCCATTGACGAGATTGCCGGCACCACTTCTGACGGCCAGACCTGGCTGGACCCCTTCGCGGACCTTATGCTCGCCGCTTTCACTTCCTTTATCGGAGCTGGGACCGGCACCCAGATACTTTTGGTATTTGCCCTCGCCCTGCTGTTGAGCACCATGCTGCGGGGCTTGTGCGACTTCGCTCGCACCTACACCACCGACTCCCTCTCCCACAAGGTCGTATATGACCTGCGCAACCTTATCTACGACAAACTCCAGCACCTGAGCTTCGCCTTCCACGATAAGGAACATACCGGTACTCTCATGTCCAAGGCCACCTCGGACATTGAAGCCGTGCGCCGTTTTGTCAACATGGGTCTGATTCGTTCCCTGGAAGTGCTAATACGGGTGGTCGCCATCACCACCATATTGGTCACACTGAACTGGGAGCTAACCCTGATCAGCCTGGTATTCGTCCCCTTCCTGATACTCCGCACCTCCCTGGTGTTGGGGAAGCTGCGATCTATGTGGCTGCACGTGCAAGAGGTCATGGGGGAGTTGACCACCAAGCTACAGGAAAACTTGGTGGGCATACACGTAGTGAAGGCCTTTGCCTCGGAGGAGTACGAAAAGCGTAACTACGACCGGAAGGCGCAAGAGCTGCGGCAGGAATACTACAAATCCGAGCGGCTGCAGGGGGTCAACAGCGCCTGGATGAGCCTCTACTTCACCATAGCCCTGGGGCTGATTCTTTGGTATGGAGGCCGGGAAGTAATTCAGGGTGACCTCACTCCTGGAGGTCTGACCGAGTTTGTCCTCTTCCTGAACCAGCTTACCTTTCCGATACGGGCCAGTGCCCAAATCATCAACAGCTTCGCCCGGGGCAGCTCCTCCGGAAGACGCATCTTTGAGGTGCTGGATGCCCAATCGCCGGTTGAAGAGAAGCCCGATGCCAGGGTAATGGCCCGCGGGCAGGGGCACGTAAGGTTTGACCAAGTGTCTTTTTCCTACGACTCGCGGGTACCAGCGCTGAAGGAACTGAACATCGACGCCGCGCCCGGTCAGGTAACGGCTATTTTGGGCGCTCCCGGAAGTGGTAAGAGCACCATCGTCCACTTGCTCCCCCGCTTCTACGATGTTACGGCCGGTAGCGTCTCAATTGACGGTCAGGACATCCGAGACTTCACATTGCAGTCCCTGCGCCACAACGTCGGCATCGTGCAGCAGGACGTTTACCTCTTTAGCGCCACCATAAGAGACAACATCGCCTACGGGGTGGTTCATGCGACCCATGAGGATGTGGTGCAGGCGGCGAAAATTGCCCAGCTTGATGACCACATCATGAGCCTGCCCGACGGTTATGACACCTGGGTGGGGGAGCGGGGAGCCACCCTTTCCGGCGGGCAGCGTCAGCGGCTGTCCATCGCCAGGACCGTCTTGATCGACCCTCCCGTGCTGATATTGGACGACTCCACATCCAGCGTGGACGTGGAGACCGAACGTCTGATCTATCGAGCCATGGCGGAGGTGGTCAAGGGCCGCACGACCTTCGTCATCGCTCACCGCCTAAGCACGGTGCGACAGGCCGACCTGATTCTGGTACTAAAAGAAGGGAGAATTGTGGAGCGGGGGACTCACCGGGAGTTGGTCATCCGGGGAGGGATTTATCAGGAGATATACGAGCTGCAACTGCGTCCCCAGGAGGAGGTCATGCTGGACGCGGTCGTTGCCGGCGACAATGGGGGTGATAGTTAGATGAACCAGGGAGGCGGCGGCGGCGGCGGATTCGGGGGCATGATGGGCGGCGGCATGCGCGGCCTCAACGCCGGAGGTATGCGCACTGCCAACCAGGACAACATCACCGATGAGGGGGCAGCTGGTAGCGCCTATAACAACAAAGTTGTCATGCGCCTGGCCACCTACGTAGGGCCGTATAAGAGAGACACGATAATCAGCATTTCCGCGGTGCTCGCCTACACTGTGGGCAACGTGTGCATACCCCTGTTAATCATGTTCGGCATTAACTGGGCCATTGCCGAGAATAACATGGCCCGGCTAAACCTGGTAGCCCTGGCTTTCCTCGTTGTAACCCTTGTCCATTTCGTCGCGAACTACCTCCAATTCGTCTACATGGCCAAGGTGGGGCAAGGCGTTCTCTATACCCTGCGGACCCAGATATTCAACCATCTGCAAGACCTTTCGCCCTCCTTTTTCCACCGCACGCCGGTTGGACGGATCATGTCCCGAAGCATCAGCGATGTTCTCCAGCTACAGGAACTCTTCGAAATTTTAGTGGTGAGCCTGGCCGACATCCTCAGCTTGGTGGGTATCGTGGTAGCCATGATGATCATCGACTGGCACCTGGCGGTGGTCTGTCTCAGTGTGGTCCCGGTGCTCTTTTTCATTCTGAGCTACTGGCAGCGGTTCGCCAGGCGGTCCTACATGCGCATCCGGCGGGCCATCGCCATGGTGAATGGTGAATACAACCAGAACATCACCGGGGTGCGGGTGGTGGAAAGTATGAACCGGCAGGAAGAGAACCTGGAGCACTTTGATGGGCTGAACCACGAATACATGAGCGCCAACCTGCAGGCAAGTCGCTTCTCAGGAGGGCTTCAACCCTCGGTGGAAACGTTGATTGGATTGGGCATGGGGTTCGGCGTGGTGCTGGTGGGTGGCTTTATGGTGCAGGGCGGAACGCTGGAATGGGGGGTCCTGGTAGCCTTCGCCTTGTGGATTCAGCGTTTCTTCGAGCCTATTCGACACTTGACCATGCAGTACACTCAGCTACAGCGCTCCATGGCCGCCGGCCTGCGTATATTCGAGTTGATTGACTTGGAACCCGAGGTTAAGGATGCTCCGGATGCCATTGACATGCCCCCGGTAAGGGGGGAGGTAGAGTTTCAGGAAGCCTCCTTCCACTATGTGCCCGGGGTGGAAGTACTGCAGGATATCAACATCCACATCCTGCCCGGGGAGAATGTGGCATTGGTCGGCTCCACCGGGGCCGGCAAAAGTACCCTGGTCACGTTGATTCATCGATTCGCCGACGTGACCAAGGGCAAGATCTTGATAGACGGCCATGACTTGAGAGAGGTGAAGCGCCAGTCGCTGGTCAGCCAGATGAGCATGGTGCTGCAGGAGCCTTACCTGTTCTCAGGCACGGTCAAGGAGAACATCCGGTACAGCAACGAAGATGTCAACGACCAGGCGATTTACGCCGCGGCCCAAGCCGTGGGCGCCCATGACTTTATCATGGCCCTGGAGGACAGTTACGATACGGTCCTGGCTGAACGAGGGGTGAACCTGAGCGTGGGACAGCGACAGCTGATCAGCTTTGCGCGGGCCATCGTCGCCAACCCGCGGATCCTAATTCTGGATGAGGCGACCGCCAGCATCGACACCCATACCGAGGTTTTAATTCAAAGCGCGTTGAAGAGGATCCTGGTGGGCCGCACCTCCATTGTGATTGCCCACCGGCTTTCCACCATTCGCAATGCCGACAAGATAGTGGTGCTGGACCACGGCCGGGTGGCGGAGGTAGGTAACCACGACGAGCTGCTGCTGAGGCGGGGCGTTTACGCGCGTTTGTACAATATCAACTACGGCCTCAGCCACAACGGCGCGGTGGACCCCGACGTCGGCGGTGTGGGCATTCTGGCGCCGGCTGACAATGATTAACTAACCTGTATTCCCTAATCCGAGCCGGCTACGCTCTCTCTATACAAAGACATCCGGCAAAGACATCCGGCTACCAGAGACACCCGGTCCCCGACAACCTGGTCGTCTGCTCCAGACCAACCAAGAAATCTCGATGCTGTCCGTCGCGGGTCCAGGCCTGGGCCAACCCCTCGTGGACCAGCCGTTCTTCAATGCTCTCTCCGTGTCTGTTATACACGTAGAAAAGCAGGCGATTACCATCCCCGGACCGTGGTCCGGCTTCCACCCGAACTTCCTTACCCGCCAGGCGACTAAGGCGGCGGCTGGCTTCGGCATAACACCTTTCATTTCGTTCCGGCGTGTCGACGCCAAAGAGGCGTACCCGACCGGCGGAACTGTCGAAGGTATCGCCGTCAATAACCCGGGACACCCGTATAGCCGGACATTCTTCACAACACAGTACGGTCCGGCATTCCTGTTCTCCCCACCGGCCGAACAGGTCGAGGCGAGCCTGCACCACCCCAGCCAACGCTGCTAAGGCGATCACCGTAAGCAACCACCTGCTGCGCCGGGCTCGTCTACTCCTCCTCAAGAAACTCCTGAATGACCTGGGCCAACTCCTGGGGCTTGTGATAACCGATATCGTGAATAGTTTTCGGAATCCAGCGGACCTGGACCTGCCTGGCAGCCTGGGCCGCGGCCGCCACCATAATATCTCGCATTCTGGAGAATTCGGTATTGGCCCGATCGGCTTTGGGGCCGGCGGGCACGATCAGAATAGGGCAGCTGATTTGTGGAATTATTTCTGAAGGAGGTTCGTTCCACATGGACGTCAGCACCTGGGAGTGATGATCCGGTTGGAGAATGTCCCTAATCTGCCCATTCTCATCCTCGTAGACCATCGTTTGCACGATACGCTCCAAGTCTTCGCCCCAGCATTCGGCCAGCTGAACCCGCAGCCTTTCCAGAAAGTCCTCCCGGCCCCCGGAGACGTCGCGGGGTCCAAACCGGACCCGGAAGTTTGCCTCGGTGGCGTCGGGCAGCAGGCGGCCGTTTTGGAATCCCCCATCGATTAGCACCAACCGGCTGACCCGCTGGGGGAACCGCGCCGCCAGATTGGTAGCCACGTGCCCGCCCCAGGAATGTCCCAAAACCGCGACCCGGTCCAGACCCAGATGATCTAGCAGACCGACCATATCCCGAGCTAGCGTCTCCCAGTCATAGCCACTGGGCGCCTGGGTAGTCCGGCCGTGCCCTCGCTGGTCGGGAGCGATGATGCGGTAGCTAGGGCCGAGCCGGGCAGCCACTCTTTCGTACCAATGGCCCGAGGAAGCCAAGCCGTGCAGAGCCAGCACCGGCGGGCCATCCCCACCCCAGTCCAGGTAGCGAATTCGCAACTCGCCCACCGTGGCCGAGGATTCCTCCGGAGGTCCCGGAACCATCGCTGGAACTAGGGATGGATCATTCACAACGTGCCTTCTCCCCTTAAAGATTGGACTCCTTTCGCTCGCGAATACACTTTATACCAAGTCAGCATAAAATTCGCTAGCACTGGACAATTATTGCCCCTTTGTTTAACCTACTTGGGTGCTCGAACACGGGCCAAGGGCTCAGCAATACGAGGCCAAGGGATACGAGGAGAGAAAGCTATGACCACCGAATCCCGCACTATCCAGATTCTGGATCCCCGACTTGAAGAGGTGCCCGAGGAGGTTGGAGTAAGCGCGGTACTCCCCAGTCTGGAAGGCAAGGTGGTAGGTCTGCTGGAAAACCGGAAATACCACGCCGACGCTTTCTTAGAAGAGCTGCAGTCGGTGCTGGTGCAGAAATACCACGCCAAGAAGGTGATTTACCGCAGTAAGTTCAGCTTCAGCGCCCCCTGCGCCGAAGAGACTCTGGATGAGCTGATTGAGGAGTGTGACGCCGTAATACACGGCATAGCTGATTGAGGGTCCTGCACGGCGTGGGGTCTCCACGACACAGTCAAGACCGAGTCCCGGGGTATTCCTTCCGTTAGCGTCATCACCAGCGCGTTTACCAGGGCGGCCCAGGCTCGGGCCAATTCCTTGGGCATGCCCGGCGCCCGCATTGTGATCCTGCCCAGCCCTCTGGCCCCCAAGTCGGTTCCCCAGGTTAAGCAGATGGCCCACGACTTCGCCGAGGAAATCGTTGGCCTCTTGACCACCGGCTGAACCGGGAATATCCCGTGTAATAAAGCCGGTCCCTTTAATTTAAGGCGAGGAAGGCAATGGCGAATCCTACTACACTCCAATCGCGCCGGGTGCAGGTGTCCGACTCCTTCGACCTGATCCAAGACTACTACGAGGAAAGGGGCTGGACCGACGGTCTGCCGGTGGTTCCCGCCACCGAAGACCTGGTTCGCAACATGCTGGGCGGCTATGGCGAGGACCCTTCCCTTTCCTTGGGTGTAATCCAGCCTCAAAACGTGCGGGTTAGCCTGGAGAAGGTGGCGATAAACGCAGTGATGGCCGGTTGCCGGCCCGAGCACTTTCCGGTCGTCGTCGCTGGGGTGAAGGCCATGCTCCAGCCGGAATTCAACCTGGCGGGCTGCCAGGCCACTACCGGCGGAGCGGCGCCGGTAACCATAGTCAATGGACCCATCGCGCGGCAGCTGGGCATCAATGGCGATACCGGCTGCTTCGGTCCGGGTTATCGGGCCAATGCCGTCATCGGTCGCGCCCTGCGGCTGGTGGTTCGAAATATCGCGGACCTGATCCCCGGCGAGATGGACAAGGCCACCCTGGCGCTGCCGGCCCGCTATACCTTCTGTTTCGCGGAAAATGAGGAGCGCAGTCCCTGGGAGCCCCGCCACGTGGAGCTGGGCCTGGATCCCCAATCCAGCATGCTGACCCTCTCCGCCATAAGGGGCATGTACGTGGTGATGGAGAGCACCGTTTCCACTGGGATAGACATTCTGCGGACCCTGGTGGAGTCGACCAAGGTTACCGGCTTTTCCAACTACTATCAGATCGGTACCGGCGCTCAGGTTACCTTGGTGCTTTGCCCGGAGCATGCCACCGAGATACATGCTTACGGATTGTCCAAAGCCGACGTCCGGGAATACGTTTTCCAGAACGCCCGCATGCCCTTGCGCGACCTGGTAAACATAGCGCACTACGGGAACCGCAACTGGCCGGCGTGGATCGACGAAACAAATCCGGATACTCTGGTGCCGATTACCCTGACGCCCGATGACATTGTGGTGGTAGTGGCCGGTGGAGACGGACGTCATTCGGCCTGGCTGGCCGGCTGGGGTGTGACCCGCGTGGTGACCCAGGAGATAACCACGCCGCATTGACCGTAATTACCGGAACCTGCTGGGCCAGTAGACGTACTGCGTCATCAGTTCGTATTGACCCCGCATATATACCCCTTGACCCGATCCCAACTGGTGAGTAACCAAATCCGCAATGTTAAAGACCGAAGGAGCGGAAAAGTGAAGACCTATGTATTCCGTGTTGTCATTGAGCCCGACGAAGAGAAGTGGTCTGTTCACTGCCCAGCCCTCTTGCAGTATGCCGCTACCAGCTGGGGGGATACCCGCGAGGAAGCACTAAAGAACATCCAAGAAGTAATAGAAATGATCGTCCAAGAACTGACTGAAGATAGCGAACCCATACCGGAAGAGCCAGCTGACGAGGTTACGGTGTCAACCGAACCACGAGTAGCGGTCACCATCTAACCTGTGGCGATCCCTTGGCGAAATCTCCGGACCCTAACTGCCCGCTCCCTTGCATCGAGGTGCCCGGAATAGACCACCAGGCGTCTTGTAGCGGTTCAGCGCTCTGCTCCGGCGCCTTCTAAAAGATACCGCCGCCGCCCAAGATGTCGTCCACCACGCCTCTGATGCCCTCCACCACGACTCCGACGGCCTCCACCTTGTCGATGATTATTTGAGCCCGCCCCGAAACTTGAATTATGTTTGCTCTGAGGACGTCCAGCTTGCCGACGATGGGGTCCACGGCGCTCTGCACTGCATCTATGGATGTTTTGAGGACACCAATGGCGTCCAACACCGGGTCCAGGACGGGGTCCAGGACGGCCTCGACGTCGGTGACCACGTCGCAGGCATCTGCGATGAAACCAGGCTGGGAAACGGAGCAGTCCACCACGAGTTCATCCAGCCTGGTGGGAACCACCTCCGTGGCGTGGGTCAGCAGGTTGTCCATGTCGCTGTTCAAGGGCAGCGAGCTTAGGAGAGCGGGATTGGGCAGGCCACTGACCACGACATCGACGGGGTCGGGGACCAGATTTACGTCCCTCAAGAGGTTCAGAGAATTGTTGAGGGAAGCGCCATCCATGTCCAGGGCATTCAAAGCTGTTATCAGGTTGCTGCGTATCTGCTCAGCATGGTCCTCCAGCGATTTCTCGAAAGCCGTCTCGTCCGTGGTGGGGACACCGCCGGAATCATCCTGCCTGACGTCAACGCCGTTGAGGCAGGCTTCGAGGGTAATACCGGTGGCGGCGCCCACCTGGGCAGACGCTACGTAGTTTGCATCCGCCTCGAGGTCTATTTCGACACCGTTACCGAAAACGACGCTCCCAAGCTTACTTGTCCCAGACAGTGTGGTGCCTAAGCCTATTTCCCCACCGTAGCCTGCGTCGGAGACGATTTCGGTGCAGGCGGTTATCCCCACGTCGTAGGGGTCTTCTAGGTGGGTCTCATGGAGCTGATCGAATAGCTGCTCATGTTTGGTCTGAGCGTCCGCCAGCAGGTCGGTCTCCAGGTCCTCGATACGGGCGTCGATACGGGCGTTCAGTTGGGTCTCTAGCAGGTCCAGCTGAGCCGTCATGGCCAGCATCTGCTCGTAAAGTACGAGCTCTTCACCGTTGACCTTGACCCCATCTACCATTATTTTACGGTCATTCCCGCCGGGGCCATCGCCCCTGGCTACGCCGGTGGTAAACAGCAGCATTACGGCAATAAAACCCAGGACCACCAGGGAAGCCATACCACAGTATTACGGCTTGAACTATTCTGACAGAACATCGCATTCCTCCTTTCAGAATCCATCCTCATGACCGGATACTTTGGCTTCTGCGGATATGGCCTAATCTAACCTTAAACACGGAAGGGTATATCCCTAAACTGGTCCCACTTTGGTCCCACTTTGCCCCCTATTGATGCCAGTTGATGAATATTTTGTCACTTTAATAACCTAGCCCCCTATTGATGTTCTCCGCCCCTTGGGGATTAAAGAGTAAGGAAAACCCTAGTTTTCTGGGCTCCTCTGGCACTTCCGAAGTTCTCTCCAGTTTGTATTTGGACTAACGTCCAGAAACTCGGTGCAATAATTAAAGTCAAGAAAAAGACAACTTTCACGCTAACTGTACATTGACAAACTAACCCAACTTTGTTAGTATTATTAATAATTACTATCATTGGAAGGTTGGTGGAATGACTCAACAGGCGCCCATTACTGAACCGCCCGTTACTGACACGATAGAAGAGCAGTTAGAGGAGCAGGCGGAACCCCAATGTTGCCATCATTGGGCAATCCAACCCGCTACCGGCCCGGTCAGCTCCGGTGTATGCCAGATCTGCGGTGAAATCCGGGAGTTTAAAAACTACGTTGAAGCTTCCACCTGGGGAGATGATAAAGGCGCCTCTCGTACCAAAAAGGTGGTGAAGGAGACTGTGGCCGACCACTTGGAAAACGAGGAGGAAGAGTAACCCGTTGGGGCCAGGGCCCGCGCCTTTGGTCCTCTGGGCCCTTAAATTCTAATCGGTTAGACTGAGCCGGTGCCCCCGAAGGCCAACCAAAAATAGTCCCGGCGGCGATTATCCCCGCACTCCAAAAAGCGGGGTGTTTTTGATCTGCGGGGTTTTCGAAATGTACCTCCCCTTACTAAGGGGAGGTTAGGAGGGGTCACAACACCCCCTCTTAATCTCCCCCTTGCCAAGGGCGAGAAACTGGCTATTTAGGCACCCTCTACGCCCCTCGTTTCGGCGACCGTTGGTTTTGTGTTTGGTTGTATCATCCTCCCCGGCCTACCTACGGGCTGGGCGAAAATCTCCTTGCCATGCCCGCCTTTTTATAATACTGTTGGGTCCCCAAGCAAAACAGCGTAGAAAACAGCGTAGAAAACAGCCTGGAGAGGAGAGGCGTCCCACCGTTGTTCACTCACCTGCACGTCCATACCGAGTACAGCATGTTGGATGGCATCAGCCGGATCAAGGAGATGGTGGCTCAGACCAAGAACCTGGGAATGGACGCCCTGGCGATTACCGACCACGGTTCCCTCTACGGCGTGGTGGACTTTTACTCCGAGTGCAAAGAGGCCGGTATAAAGCCCATTATCGGCTGCGAGGTCTACGTCGCCCACGGCAGCCGGCGGGACAAGACCAACTCCGAGCGCAGCCCCCACCACCTGGTGCTCCTGGCCAGGGATAATACCGGCTACCAGAACCTGATGCAGCTGGTTACCCAGGCCCACCTGGAAGGGTTCCATTACCGGCCCCGCATCGACAAAGAGTTGCTGGCGGAACGCAGTCAAGGGCTTATCTGTCTTTCTGGATGTCCCTCGGCCGAGGTTCCCCGATTGCTGGCCGACGGTGACCTGGCCGGCGCCAAGCAGGCCGCCCTCTGGTACAAAGAGTTGTTCGGCGATGGCTATTTTCTGGAGCTCCAGGCCCATCAGCATGTCCCTCAGCTAGACGAGATAAACCAGGGTTTGGTATCCCTGAGCCGGGAATTGGACCTGCCCTTGGTGGTTACCAACGACTCCCACTACGTAATGAAGGAACACGCGCCCTTCCAAGATATCTACATCTGCATTCAGACCAACACCACCATCAACGATGAGAAGCGTCTGCGGATGGAAGACGATTCTTACTTCATCAAGAGTCCGGAGGAGATGGCCGGTCTGTTCCCGGAGCATCCGGAAGCCCTGGAAAACACGCAGCGCATCGCCGATATGTGCCAAGTGGAGTTGGGATTTGGCCAAACCCACCTGCCAAAATACGATACTCCCAATGACATGGATGCTGATGAATACCTGACCCAGCTTTGCTGGGAGGGCTTCCAGCGCCGCTATCATAGACCCGGGTCCGAGGGGCCCACGCCCGAGGTGGAGCAACGGCTCAAGTATGAATTGGAGGTGATTCGATACACCCAATTCGCCAACTACTTTCTGGTGGTTTGGGACATCATCGATTTCGTCCGACGGCAGGGCATCCTGTCCGCCGTTAGAGGCAGCGCCGCCGGCAGCGTGGCGCTTTATTGTTTGGGAATAACCGATATCGACCCCATGGAATATGGGCTGATCTTTGAGCGTTTCCTCAATATGGAACGGAAAGAGATGCCTGATATCGACATGGATTTCCAGGACGACCGCCGCGACGAGGTGCTCCACTATGTTATAGAACGCTACGGGAGCGACCGGGTTGCGCAGATAATTTCCTTCGGCACCATGAGGGCCAAAGCCGTTCTACGGGATGTTGGCCGGGGGCTGGGTATGGGCTACGGTGAAGTCGCCCGCATCGCCCGCATGGTGCCTTTCAAATCCCGCACTCTGGAGGATGCCCTGCAGGCCAATCCGGAGTTCCAGCAGGCTTATAACGACGAAGAGACGGTCAAGAAGCTGGTGGACAACGCTCAGGGGCTGGAAGGCATTGTCCATCACGTGAGCACCCACGCCGCCGGTGTTCTGATCGCCGATGAACCTTTGACCGGGACGGTGCCGCTGCAGCGACCGACTCGGGGCGACGAAGACAGCCCGGTCATGATGACTCAATATTCCATGGATCCGGTGGCCAAGCTTGGTCTACTCAAGATGGATTTCCTGGGACTGACCAACCTGTCCATCCTGGATCGGGCCGTCAAGCTGCTGGACCAGAATCAGGGAATAAAAATAGATCTGAACCGCCTGCCGCTGGATGATCAAGCAACTTTTGACCTGCTCTCTTCCGGCAAGACCACCGATCTGTTCCAATTGGAAAGCGCCGGGATGCAGCGCAACATTAAGCAGCTAAAACCCTCAAATTTGGGGGATATAGCGGCCATGATTGCCCTATACCGTCCCGGCCCCATGGAGCATATCTCCTCTTTCATCGAAGCCAAGCATGGCCGCATACCCACCTCCTACCCCCACGAAAGCATGAAAGAGTTGCTGGACGAGACCTATGGCATTATCGTCTACCAGGACCAGGTGCTGCTCATACTACAGCGCTTTGCCGGCTACACGTTGGGGGAGGCCGACGTCGTTCGGAAGGCGATGGGCAAGAAGATCGCTTCGTTGATGGCCCAGGAGCGGGACCGGTTTGTCGCGGGAGCCCAGGGCAATGGGTTCAGCGAGGAGCTGGCCATCCAGGTCTTCGATTTAATAGAGCCCTTCGCCGGGTATGCCTTCAACAAGGCCCACAGCGTAAGCTACGCCATGATCTCTTACTGGACAGCCTACTTCAAGGCTCATTACCCCCTGGAATACATGGCGTCGGTGCTCAACTCCCGGTTGGACAACACGGAGAGGGTGGTAAGCTCCATCAACGAGTGTTCCAAGTTGAAGATACCGGTTCTGCTTCCCGACATAAACCGGTCCGAAGAGTTTTTCACCATCGACAAGGACAGTGGCCCTACGCCGTCGCTGCGCTTTGGACTGGCGGCAGTTAAAACGGTGGGGGAGGGCGCTATCCTCCCTATCGTTGCCGAGCGCAAGGAGCATGGACTCTTCCAGTCCATCGATGATTTTTGCCAGCGTGCCGACGTTAGCGGACTGAATCGACGCACGCTGGAAAGCCTGGTCAAGGCGGGAGCCTTCGACAGCCTGGGACCTCGTGGCGCCTTCTTAGCCAGCCTGGAGCAAATAATAGCCTCGGCCCAGTTGGCGACCCGAATGCGTAACTCCGGCCAAACCAGCATGTTCGATTCCATGCCCACCGGTTCCGGTTCAAACGGTTCCGGGTCCACCGGTTCCGGCGGCGTTACCATGGCAGGAATCCCGTTGACCGGCCCGGAGCTATCCGACCAAGAAAGGGGCGAGCAGGAAAAGGAATTTTTGGGGTTGCCGCTATCGCATAATCCCCTGTTTGAGCTGGCGGGAATAGAGGATGGTGATTGCCTCACTTCCCTGGAGCAGTTGGACGAGGAGCTGCAGGGGCAGACCTTGTCCGTCCTTGGTCACGTTGCCTCGGTTACCGAACGTTACACCAGAGAGCAGAAGAAATTCCTAATTGTCAACCTGGACTTGCTGGGCGGCCCGCTGGAAGTGGTGGTTTGGCCCGATATATTGGACCGGACGCAGGAGGAATGGGTGGCGGGCCGCCTGATAAGAATCAGCGGCAAATTGAGATCGCGAGGCGACCAGTTATCTTTGGCTTGCGAGCAGGTGGAACAATACACCACCAGAGCCCTTTCTAATGGTCAGCCCGCCAATGGCCAGACCAATACCCAGCCAGATGACGCTGGCGCCAAGGCGCAGCGGGCAGCTACCAATGGCGCTGGCGCCCACCCCACAACGGGCACCGTTGCCCAAGCCGACGCTTCCTCGACCATCGCCGGTAATGGCGCGGGTAATGGCAATTCCCCCCCAGTCCAATCCAGAGTCGTATCCTTGGCGATCAGCGAGTCCGCCGACGCCGTGGAGGATTCCTATCTGTTACGAGAGGTAATCCAGGTCCTGCTGGAATACCCGGGTAAAGACCGGGTGAATTTGCAAATCCAGACCGGCGGCAAGCGAGTTCTGATGGAGTTGCCGGTGGTCAGTACCGGCTACACCGAAGAACTGAAGGTGCGGCTGGAGCGTCTGCTGGGGCCCGAGACTGTAGACCTCCTGCCAGCCCCCCTTTCCGAGTCCAACCCGGAAAGGGGTGGGATTCCGGTTTAACCCCACTGCTTAGCTCCCACCGACTAACTCCGGCCGGTCCGACCATCAGGTATACTTACCCTAGTTCTTCTCACAAGCCTGCTCCCTATAATTAGCCCCCTTTCCAGTTCAGCCATAGCTGGCAACTTAACCGCCGGGCGCGGCTAATTTCAAATGATGGCGTCCGGTAATTCCTGACCCGTTAGGAGGAATGTTATGAGTCTTCCCGAGTTTGACGTTAGCGGACAAAAGGTCCTGATAGTAGGAGCCGGTCGCGGCATAGGAAAGGGAATAGCCCTCGCCTTCGCCGAAGCCGGCGCGGACGTGGCCATTACCGGCCTGGGGCCCACCGGGGTGAATCAGGTCGCGGAAGAGATAAAAGCCCTGGGTGGGGAGGCTCTACCCGTCACCGGCGACGCGACCAAGGCGGCCGACATGGACCGCGTCGCCCTGCAGGTCCTCGACCAGTTCGGCCATTTGGACACCCTGGTTAACTGCGTTGGCGACGCCATCCGAAAGCCGGTGGTTGCCCTTCCCGGTGGCGCAACTCCCGGCATGACCGAGGAGGAGTGGCACTTTATACTCGACATCAACCTCACCGAGGCCTTTCAAGGATGCCGTGCTCTGGGTCCCCATCTGCTGGAGCGGAGACAGGGTTCAGTTATCAACATAAGCGGCTGGGCGTCCTTCCGGGGCCGACCCGAATCCGCTGCTTACGACGCCGCCAAGGCTGGGGTGATGCGGTTCACCGAGTGTTTGGCCCAGGAGTGGGCCCCTTTCGGCGTACGCGCCAACGCCATTGCCCCCGGCTCATTTCCGGACCCGGAGCAAATGAGCGCCGAGACTTATCAGGCCCGCCAAAATGCGGCCCAAGGCCAAATCCCCCTCGGCCGCACCGGCCACTTAAAAGAAGTAGGTTATTTGGCCGTGTTCCTGGCCTCCCCCGCTGCGGCCTACGTTACCGGACAGACCTGGGCTGTCGACGGCGGCATCAGCATCAAGCACCCCTAAACCTGCTCCGACCAAAAGCCTGCCAGGCGACCAAAAGCCCGCCAGGCAACCAAAAGCTTGTCGGGACGACCTGGGGTAGTTTGTGGAAGGAGCCCATCAGGGGATGGGCTCGCTTTATCTTGGATATTCATCTGGGCTCCTCCATTTCTATTTCCACCGATAGGCCGGCGATAAGCCGGGTGCATAAGTGAGTAATTGTGACGTATACGTGACCTTGCTTTAACAAATCTCCTATGATTACATAGATTAAGAGCACGGCAAGAGCCCCGCTTAGCATTCAACCCAACGGCTATGGTGGGAGGCTCCGCGAAGGACGAGATATGGTCAATGTGATGATAGTAGAAGACGAAGGCCTGTTTCGGGATATGCTGAAAATATCCCTGGGCGCCGTCCCTAACATGTAGGTCGTAGGAGCGGTGGCGGACGGGAACGCCGCCATTGACGCGGCCAGTAGGTATAACCCGGACGTGATCCTGACGGACATTGAGCTGGGTAGTGACCCCAACGGTATCGCCGCCGGTCGCAGTATCAAGAGCGAACACCCGGACATGGGCATTGTCATCCTCTCCTCCCATCGTGAGCGCCAGTACCTGGGACTGATATCCTCGGAGGAGTCTTCCGGCTGGTCATACCTGCTCAAGCAGTCGGTAAGCGACGCCGGGGCTCTGGCCCGGGCCATTGAGGGAGCCGCTTCCGGGCTGGTGGTCATGGACCCCACGGTGGTCAACAGCATGAAACCGCGCAAAGGTTCCCTGACCGCCGGCTTGACCCCACGACAGCAGGAAGTTTTGACCATGATGGCCCAGGGATACAACAATGCGGCCATAGCCGAGAAGCTGGTGCTGGGTACTAAATCGGTGGAAAATTACATCAATGCCATCTATCAAGAGCTGAACTTGAGCCACAACGGGGCCACTGCATCCCAGGGTTCAAGCGGTCCTCAGCTATATTCGGGACAGCGTCTAACCGCCTGTCCCAGGTTCCCATCCATAAGGGCGAATCTCTGCTGGGTTCCCCTTGGTCCCGCTTTCCCGCTCCTTACCGTCGTGCGATTGCTTCGGTCCTGCGGCCCGCGCAATGACAATCGAGAGCTGCCCCCACTAGCCGGAACAAAGCTTGCGGAACCCGCCCCACCCATTTACCATTAGCTGGTGATTTCCCTGCATCTTCCCCGTTATATTCGCCGGTATGCTCGATTGACCGTGATGGGGCCGGCCCCTTATTTGGAAGGCCCATGGTAGGCCGGAGCGCTGCAGTAGCAATCCGGGTGGAGGGGCTGCAAAAAAGCTTTGGCGATGAACCGGTGCTCTGGGACCTGGACCTGGAAGTTCAATGGGGAGAGTTCCTGGTTTTGCTGGGCGCCAACGGAACCGGCAAAACCACCCTCTTGCGGTTAATGTCCACCCAGGCGCGCCCCGAGGCCGGCCAGATTCTGGTTGCCGGCTATGATCTGAAACGGCAACCCCGGTCCATCCGGCGCAACATCGGGGTTGTTGGACACCTCAGCTATCTTTATGAAGACCTGACCTGCCGGGAAAACCTGGAGTTTTACGGAAGGCTCTATCAGGTTAAAGAGCTCTCCCAGCAGCTGGAAATGGTTTTGGATCGGGTAGGTCTGAGCCAGCGAGCCCACCAGCGGGTAAGAACCCTCTCCCACGGCATGCGCCAACGCCTGGCCTTGGCCCGGGCCATTCTGCACCAACCCTCCATCCTCTTGCTGGACGAGCCCGAGGGAGGACTGGACCGGCAATCCATTGACATGCTGCGCCAGCTAACCGCCGAATGGACCGCCGCCGGCGGGTCGATAGTTATGACCACCCATAATGAAGAGCTGGGGCGCTCCTGGGCTCATCGGGTGGGGGTGCTGTCCCAGGGCCGAGTTCATTTCCGGCAAGAATCCCTGGACTGGCAAGAGGCTGGCCGGCATGCCGTAGCGGCCACCTCTTCTACCGGCGCTCAACACCCGCCCGCCGCGGCGGTGTCCTAAGCAGTGCCCGCAATGGTGCGATGAGTTCAGCGCTGCGGCCCCTGCTGGTTATGGTCTGGAAGGACATTCTGCTGGAAGTCCGCTCCAAGGACATTATCATCTCCGTGCTAGTGTTCGGCTTCCTGGTGGCAGTGGTTTTCAACTTCGCTTTGAACGTCAGCCCGCAGCGCGTATCCGAGCTGGCCGCCGGCATCCTATGGGTCGCCTTTGCCTTCGCGGGTACTCTGGCAATGAATCGAGCCTTCGTCAAGGAAAAGGAGCAGGGCGGATTGGAAGGACTGCTGCTCAGCCCGGTCAGTCGTGACGCTGTTTTCTTGGGTAAGGTGCTGGTCAGCTTCCTATTTATGTTGATAGTTGAGGGGCTGCTGCTGCCGGTATTCGCCGCCATGCTGGGCTTTTCCGGGCTTTCCTGGGCTCTGATCCTGACCATACTACTGGCCACCCTGGGCTTCGCCACGGTCGGCACCCTTTTCTCCGCCATCGCGGTTCAGACCCGCTCGCGGGAAATCATGTTGCCCGTCCTGTTTTTCCCCATCATCCTGCCGGTGCTGATCGGGGCGGTGGAGGCGTCCAACATCGCCTTGGGAAACGGCTCGGGGATTGGATTGGACCGCTGGCTGCCGCTGATCGGGGTCTTCGACGTCCTGTTTTTAGTAATATGTCCTTGGGTATTTTCCTTCGTGGTCGAGGAGTGATCCAGTGATCCATCGTGGCTAGTCACCCCCCTTCCGAAAGCAGCTTCCAGCCCGCACCAGCTGCTGGCATGTGGTCCCTGGCTTCCTGGCCCGGTTACCTGGCCATCATTGGGCTGATTCTGATGCTGGTTGACATCTACCTAATATTCCTGGTGGCGCCCACCGACTCGGTCTTGGGCCACGTGCAAAGGATCTTCTATTTCCACGTGCCGATGGCCATTATGTCCTTCCTGTCCTTCTTCCTAGTGCTGATTGGCAGCGTCGGATATTTGATTTGCCGCAAGGATCGTTGGGACGGGCTGGCCCACGCCGCCGCCGAAGTTGGGGTGGTATTCGTGACTCTGGCTTTAATCACCGGGATTATCTGGGCCAGGCCGGTTTGGGGAACCTGGTGGACCTGGGAGCCCCGACTTACCACCACGTTGATATTGTGGCTGATCTACGTCGCCTACCTGATGCTGAGGTCTTACGCCCCCAGCCGGTCCCAGGGGGCGGTTTATTCGGCGGTGGTGGGAATAGTGGGGTTTGTCGACGTGCCCATAGTCTATTACTCGGTGGTGTGGTGGCGGTCGATCCATCCCTCGCCGGTGGTCGGACCATTCGCCCAGTCCGGCGCGCTGGACCCGACGATGCTGCTGGTGTTGCTATTCTCCTTTTTAACCTTCCTGGTCCTCTTCGCCTACCTGCTGCTGGAGCGACTGGCCTTGAGGGACGCGGAGGATAGAGTGCGAGGACTGAGGTTCGCTTTGAGGAGGGCCGGCTACAATCCGGGAACCCCAGATGGATTAATACGTTGATTAACATGCTTGCCTTGCTGCTAGACAGCCATCCCTCATCGGCTAATCTCCCCTTCTTGTTTGCCGCCTTCGCGGTTACCTGGGCCATCTTCTTCGCCTACGCCTTCTTTGTATCGCGTAGACGCCAGGAAATGCAGCGGGAGATCGCTGAATTACACCGGGAGTTGGAGCAGAAAGAAAGCATCGGCGATAATAACCACGATGAAAGAACCGGCGGCTGATACTTGGGGAGGAAGGTTTGCTTGGGAGGCATCGGCCCCAATTGTCGGTTGGTTGCCTTGGCCCGGTTACCGGGCCGTGGTATCATAGCTGCTGGATTGGCGAATAGGCGAACCCACCGCTTGACTAAAACCGCACCCCGGGAAGGGTAAAAGGGAGATTTAGGGTAGGCACTGTGCAGGAGACCGAAAACATTTCACCGGAATTGCCGCCCCAAGAAAGCGAAGGAAGCGGCCACCGGACCAGGTTTATGATTCTTGGCGCGGTGTTGGCCCTGGTGGTAGGCTACATGGTTTTTGCTGCCTTTCCGGGCAACGTCCTCTATTTCCTTACGGTTAGCGAGTTTATGCGCGCCGAGGAGTACCGGGACGGACGCACGGTAAGGGTTTCCGGGGCTCTGGTTGACGGCAGCTTCCACCGGCAAGACAAATCCACCTATTCCAATTTTCAACTAACCGACAAAGAAGGCGGGTCGCCGGAACGCTTGGCAGCATTCTACGTCGGCGTCATGCCCGACTTGTTCTTCAATCCCCATTCGGAAATCATTCTGGAGGGGAGGTACGGGCCGGACGATATGTTCGAAGCGGAGAGCATCCTGGTCAAGTGCCCATCCAAGTACCAGGCCCTGGAAGAAGAACAGTCGGCCAATGGCTGAAGGTGGTTCTCATCCGGGTTTTTGGCCGGATTACGGAGCGGCCCCAAATCACTGAGCAGTCAATTAAGCAGGAGCCTGGCTGCCGGGAAGCCGGGGCCGGCCACGGGATTCTAGCCGGATTCCCCCGGGTCATTTGTCTTAATCCGTTCCATCACCGTTTGTTGGAAAGAAGCCGGCGCCGCGACTCGCGGCAAGCGGGCCAATAGACCAATGGTCGTGGATAAGGCTTCCACGAAAGCGCGGCATGGACCGCACTTGTCCAAGTGGAATTGAATCGCAGCCCGCTTCCTGGGCGCTAGATCGTCTTCCAAGTAGTCCGACGCTAACTCCCTGGTCTCAGCGCAGTCCGCTTCTCGCCGGTTGAACAGCCTTCTGAAGAAATTGTTCATAGCAGTTCCTGTTCTCATTCTACCCACGATTCATTGCTTCGACAACCTCTCCGCCGCTACCGTTCTATGGGCCTGTCAATGGGCCTGCCCTGGCGACAGAAAATATAACCCCCAGCAGCGCAATGGCTTAGATGCCGTCCCGCGTAAAGCGATTCCGATAATCTGGCAGCGGTTCGTGGCGGCATGGTCTGTCCCACCAGCCCTTGACACCTATTCCTAGTGATGGCAGACTAGCGCTGCTGCTGGAACGGGTCTTTAAAAGCCATCCAGAGGGCCAGGATTCTGCCTAGAGTACCAGGTTGCTAAATTATTAAGAGGGAGGTATTTTCATGGCCGATGTCAAGATCGAAATTCGCAATAATGGTCCGATGCGCGTGTACGGGCCCTTCGAACTGGTGGATCAGGAAGGGAAAGCCTATACCATCCCCGAAGGGGAATGGGCAACACTGTGCCGCTGCGGCCAATCTGGCAAAAAGCCCTTCTGCGATAGCAGCCATCGGGAGGCTGGATTCGAAGCCCCTAGCCAGGCTGGCTAACCCGTTCCATTTGCAGACCCCGATCCGCAAGAAGGCCCGAGAGCCGGCTCAGCTTTGCAGCGGACTCCGGGCCTTTTTATACTAACAACAAACAGTGGGTCAGGCGGAGCGGTATATCTGCTTGATGTTCTGGACCGAGGACAGGCGCTGCTCCGCCAGCTTATCCGCCGCTTGATAGGTTGGCATCTCTTCGGTTTTAGCCAGCCGGATGACCCTTTCCATGATCTCGTAGATACGCTCGGTCCGCTTCCTGGCCCGCTCCGGGTTGTAGGCCGAGCCGATCTCCGCCTCAACGTTTATGATTCCGCCGGCATTGATCACATAATCCGGGGCGTACAAAATCCCCCGCAGATGCAGCTCGTCGCCATGGGACCCGTCCAGTAACTGGTTGTTGGCTCCTCCCGCCACCACGCGGCAGGTTAGCCTGGGGATGGTGGTGCTGTTCAAAACGCCGCCCAGGGCACAAGGCGAGAAGATATCACTCTCCACATCGTAAATGCTCTCGGGAGACACCACCTCCAGTCCCATTCCCCTGGCCCTGTCCAGCGCACTTTCAAAGACATCGGTTACCACCAGCTGGGCATTTTCCTTGAGAAGATGATGGGCGGTGTTGAAGGCGACTTTCCCAAACCCCTGCATCGCTATCCTTTTTCCAGTTAAAGAGTCGGTACCCCATACCTCTTTGGCGCAAGCCTTTATGCCCATATAGATTCCCAGGCCGGTCATGACCGAAGTGTCGCCGCTTCCGCCCACGGTGGTGGGCAGCCCAACCACGTGCCTGGTCTCCTGCCGGATGTATTCCAGATCCCGCCCGGTAGTTCCCACGTCGGTGGTGGTAACGTAACGCCCGCCCAGAGTCTCGATAAATCGCCCGTAGGCCCTCAGCATGGCTTCTGTTTTCTCGGTGTGGGAGTCGGCGATAATTACTCCTTTGCCGCCGCCCAAGGGCAGATCCGCCGCGGCCGACTTGTAGCTCATGGCCCGGGCCAGCCGCAGCGCGTCTTCCACCGCCGCCTCCTCGGTCTCGTAGGGCCAGATGCGGGTTCCGCCGCAGGCAGGACCCAAGGTTGTGTCATGAATGGCTATGATGGCTTTCAGGCCGACCGCCGGGTCGGTAACCATAGTTAGCTGTTCATAGCCGTATTGACTCATGTAATCCAAAACGGGCATCTCTGTTTCCTCCAGGTTCCCGGTTGGGTAGCATCCTGGTTGGGAACGCTTTTAAGGGCAGCATGCTTATACATGCTTATAACGGTTTAGATGACACCCGGCAAAGATGCGATGCCAACTGCCCGGTCCGTCAACCGGCCGCTCCTTAATTATAAATCCTCCGCAGCCTAAGAGAAATGGAGTTTTCTTCCCAGCCTGGCGAATTCGCAGGCCTGATTCTTGCCGGAAACTCTTTTCCATCGCAGGATTGGCTCAGGTGGACCGAAAGGGAGTATAATCAGCGGCAAGCGGTCGACAGGACCGCGGACCCCAGAGGAAACTTTACCCGAGAGAAACTTCTGAGGAGGTAGGAGAGATGACCCAGCAGATGCATTCCCAGATGGGAGGCGAAACCGCCGGATCCGAAGAGCTGATTCAGGCAGGAGCGGTGAGTTTCGGCTTGGAGTACCGGACTAACGTCGGGGGCAGGGACGAGGGTGTCTGCATCCACGTCTACGGCAACGACATCCCGGGCAACGACAAGGAGCTGCTGCGGCTCGACATGTTCCGGATAGCGCCCCATTATCACTACCGGAACTCCACTATCAAGCAGAACATCCGGCTGGAGCTGGATTTTACCGCGGAAGGAGACCCCATGGCTTGGGCCCTGGACAAAATCCGGAACCGGCTGCCGGTAATGCTACTGAAGTGCCAGGCCGATGATGTGGCCCGCAAATTCGACCAGCGAGAGGTCAATGCGGTCCTGCCACAGATCGTCGCCTGGGCGGAGTCCAAGACCCACAGCCGCGCCGAGGCGACACCAATGGCTTCATGAGGCGGTGTTGGGACAGCAACCCAGCAAAACCTTTACACCCTATAAGAGGGCCTCGAAGAATTCCGAGGCCCTCTGCCTTGCCCGGTTCTTGACTAGGCCATTGACTAAATTGGCAGCCCCCAGCTGAGGCTTACCCTGGCCGAGGGTTTAGGAGAAATAATGCCGCCAAAGCAGTACGAAAACGCCCCAGGACTTATTCTGGACCCCACCATGCAGTACTCCGCGACCATTGAAACCGACCACGGCAGTATGACGCTGGAGCTATTTTCGGCCGAAGCCCCCCGGGCGGTAAACAACTTCGTTTTCCTGGCCCGCGACGGTTTTTACAATGATGGATGCTTCCACCGGATCATATCCGGGTTCATGATTCAAGGCGGCTGTCCCAAAGGCGACGGGACCGGAGGACCGGGATACCGCTTTCCAGATGAACCGGTTACCCGTCCCTACACCATGGGGACGCTGGCCATGGCCAACGCCGGTCCTAATACCAACGGCAGCCAGTTCTTCATAGTCCACGGGGCCAACACGGGCCTGCCGCCCAACTACACCATTTTCGGCCAGCTGACCAATGGGGAAGACGTCCTGAACACCCTGGCCACATCCCCCACCACGCCCGGCGGCGAGAACTCCAAGCCCGCTCAGAGGCTGGCCATCCTCTCCGTAAAAATCGACGAGCAGCCCATCAAGGCCTAGAAGTCTGGCCGGAAACCTCGATTCCCCCTAGGCCAGCGTTTTCTTAACGTCGATTATCGATGGCATAGTGGGTGTTGCAACGTATTACATGCACTACCATGCCATATAAGTCTTGAATACGTCTGCTTCGCGTAGCGCAAAACCCGGCCAATGGCTTTCCGGCCAGACTTCTAGGCTCACTCTAGACCGTCGTTTGCAGCCAGAGCTGGTAAACGATTTTTCTAGGCAGGTCGTAGGTCGCCGCTACCTGCGCCACCGCCGCTCTGGCCCGAGACCCCGATTGCTTGAGCTTGGCCAGTTCTGCGCTAGCCGCCTCCAAATGCGGCTGGGATGGAACTGGCGGGCCGCTGGGGGGGGCGGCGCCGGCCAGCAACAGCACGAACTCGCCCCTCGGCTCGGCGAAGTAGTCCAGGGCCTGGGACACCGAGCCTCGAAAAACTTCCTCATGCAGCTTGGTAAGCTCCCGGCACACCGCTAAATCTCGATCCCCCAGCACGTTCAATAGGTCTTGCAGAGTGGCCCGCAGCCGATGGGGAGCCTCAAATATTATTATTGGAGCAAGGAAGGCCGCGACTGACCGCACTTTTGCAGTACGAGATTTGCCTCGCCGCGGCAGAAAGCCAAGAAAGAGAAAGCAGTCGCCGGGTAAGCCGGAAACCGCCAGAGCCGCGGTTACCGCTGAAGGTCCGGGCACCACCTCCACCCGGTTCCCCGAAGCCCGGGCGGCGGAAACCAGCTCGCTGCCCGGATCGCTGACCACCGGCATACCGGCATCGGTAACCAGGGCCACGTCGCCCGAAGTCAACGCATCCAGGATGGAGGGCAGCCGCGATTGCCAATTGCGTGAGTGGTAGCTGACCAGCGGCGCGTGGATGCTCAGATGGCTCAGCAGTTTTCGGGTTACCCGAGTGTCCTCCGCCGCGACTAGGGAAACTTGGCCCAGCACCCGGACGGCTCGCCGGGTCAGGTCTTCCAGGTTGCCAATCGGCGTCCCGACAATGTAGAGCGTCCCCATGCCGACCAGTATACCTTCCCCCGGGCCCCGGACGGTTTAAACCGAGGATCAGCCCGGGGACCAGGCCGGCTTGAATTCAGTTATGTGGTTTGCACCCTTGCTCGACCGGTGCGCGGCCTGTAAGCTCTAGGGGTTTCTGGCCGGCAGTCGGCCCGGTAACTGCCGCCCCAGTCCTCAGAAAAAGCTCGAAGGAGAAACCATGCCCAACCTTAACGGAGGCCATCTTTTTATCCGCTGCTTGAAGCAAGAGGGCGTCAAAAGGGTGTTTACCATAGTTGGCGACACCATCTTGCCCCTAGTCGACGCGGCCGCTGATGAGGGGATTGAGTTTATCGATACTCGTCACGAAGGGGCGGCATTGCACATGGCCGACGGCTACGCCCGAATCACCGGTGAGCCGGCGGTGGCCATTTTTACCGGCGGCCCCGGGTTCTCCAACGCCATCTCCGCTCTGCCGGCCATCTACACCTCCGAAAGTCCCGTGATCTTCGTTGCCGGTTGCGCTGAGCTGCCGGAAAAGGGAATGAGCACCTTCCAGGAAATAGACCAAATCGGGATGGCGGCGCCGGTGACCAAGGGCTCCTGGTTGATCCACGACAAGAATCGGATTCCGGAGTTTGTGGCCACCGCCTTCCGCGCCGCCACGTCCGGCCGGCCCGGCCCGGTTCATTTGACACTACCGATCAGCATTCAGGAGGAGGAGATATCCGAGGATGACCTGCCTCCTTACCTGCCCCATGAATATCGGAACATGGGCCGGTCCCAGGGCGATGCCGCGCTAATCCAACAGGCCGCCAGCCTGCTCGGCCAGGCCCAGAAGCCGGTGATCATCCTGGGCAATCCGGCCAGGTACTCGGTATCGCCGGAGCAGGCCGCGGCGCTGGCGGAAAAAACCGGAATACCGGTGTTCACGGTCGAGCAAGCCCGGGGTCTGCTGGACGATGAACATTCCCTTTGTTTCGGCTACGCCGATGGAGCCTTGAACGCCGCGGCGCGGCGGTTCCGCGAGGCCGATGTGGTATTGCTGCTGGGGAAACGGCTGGACCATCGCTACCGCTACGGAGGGGTCTTCAGCCCCACCGCAAAGATCATTCAGGCCGACCCGGCTCCGGCGGAAATCGGTCGCAATCGGGGGATTGCCGTTCCTCTCTTAGGGGACTTGGGCGCGATCACCGAGCAGCTCACCGCCGCCTGCCGGGCCAATCCAAACCTGGGACCCTGGCTGTCCCAGCTAAAGGAAGACCGGGACGGGTGGCTGCAAACCCTGGCATCCAATGCCCAGGGACAGGAGCCAATGCATCCCATGGATGTTTACACCAGCATCCAGGACCTCATTGACGAGGACACCTTTATTATTATGGACGGCGGGGATTACGTTCAGTGGGGACGTTCCTTTATGAAAGCCCGCAAGCCGGGGCGGTTCATCCGGCTGGGCCCCCTCAGTCATCTGGGTGCGGGGTTGCCCTACGGCATGGCCGCCAAGCTGGCTCATCCGGAGAGCAAAGTGCTGGTGTTCATCGGAGATGGAGCCTTCGGTTTCTACCCGATGGAATTCGATACTTGCATTCGGCATAACCTGCCGATGACCGTGGTAATGGGAAACGACTCCACCTGGGGAATAGACAAGACCTTCCAGATGGCCTACTTCAATCGGGCTGTGGGCACCGACCTGCGCTTTGTCCGCTACGACAAGATGGTGGAGGCCATTGGCGGGCATGCCGAATATGTGGAACACCAGGAGGATGTGGCGCCGGCGGTGGCCAGAGCTATCGAATCCGGCCTGCCCTCTCTGGTCAATGTGGTGGTTAGCTCAACCACCAGCCCGCTGGCCGAAGCCATGATCGCCCGCCGGACCGGCCGTTAGGTTAAACGGTCTTGCTCCGATTCCTTCGTAAAAAAAGCTAGGGATAAAGGGTGTTGGCTCACCCTTGTAAAATCCGGCCAAACTCGGTGATTTTTGGGGCGACAGCCCACATTGGAAAACTTGATAATTGCCCTTCAAAAATAGTTGACAATTAAATAATGATGGTATACCGTAAGGCTACCTATTGCCGAAGCGATAAGAGTTAGTAGGAGGGACAGGTATGCTGAAGATTGGTCACGAGGTTGTGCGACCTGGTAAGCATTACCAGGATGCTGATGTAGTCATCGGTATTCCGGAAGAGTTAGAGACGACCCCAGGTGTTCCCCTGAACCAGCGGGAGGTTGACTGGTACGCCAGGGAGTATCCGCTGGAGAGCATGAACGTCACGGAGCGCGCCTCCCGGGACTGGGCCAACACCCAGCGCGACCAGCACATTGAAATGCGGGAGATTCGGAAAGAGCACGAAAAGCTGAACCGCCCGTTGATAATGGCCTGCCGCGCCACCGGCGAGTTGGAGCCGACGGCTGAGCCCACCGGCGAGGACGTCAGCGACCTGATCAAGATCAAGGCTCGTGAGTTGGGCTTCGTTGAGGTCGGAATCACGTCCTTCGACCACCGCTACGACTATGCTAGCAAGAAAGACCAGTTCAAAATGTATCCCCATTTCGTCGCTCTGGTCTATGAACAGGACTTTGAGCCGACCCAGACGATTCCCAGCGTAGACGCCGAGATCGTCCACTCCAGCACCTACCGGACTGAGGGTGCCGCGGCTCTGGAGCTGGGCAACTACATCCGAAGCCTGGGCTACCATGCGCAAGTCAGCGGCTCTGGCGACTCGGTTGGGCCCTACAAGCCCTTGCACGTAGCCGCCGGTGTGGGCCAGCAGGGTGCCTGTGGCTACCTGCTTACCCCCCACGTTGGTTCCCGCTGCCGCTTGGTTGGTCTAACCACCGACGCCGTTGTCACCTATGACCAGCCCGTAGACTACGGAATTCACGCGCTCTGCCAGGTTTGCCAAGTCTGCGTCAACCGCTGCCCCGGCCGCGCTCTGATGCGGGACAAGATCTGGTGGAGGGGTGTTGAGAAGAACAAGCTCTACTTCAAGCGCTGCCGCCCCGTCATGGCCCGCTACTTGGGCTGCGGTATCTGCATGAAGGTTTGCCCCGTCCAGAAGTATGGTCTGCAGAACGTCATGGAGCACTATGCCGCCACCGGACAGGTGCTGGGCAAGGGCACCCATGACCTGGAAGGCTACACCCTGGAAGGTAAGGGCTACTTCGGACCCGGTGAGCTGCCGGTCTTCGAGAGCAATTTCTTCAGCGTCATGCCGAAGGGCACGGAGTTTGAGAACACCTTCGAGCAGTTTAAGGCCAAGGCCCAGGCCGCCGGCGGTGAGATCACCGACGAGTTGTTGGAAGAGTTCAAGAGCCAGATGGCCGGTCACTTGGGCAACCAGACGACCGACCAGCTGCAGATGATGGACCAGGACGCCGACTACATCTAGTAGCCCCGTCCCCCATCAGTGAGTGGGAAAGCTAGCAGCTTTCCCACTGTCCTAGGTCAAAAGAGGCCAGCACCCTGAAAAAAGGTGCTGGCCTCGGCTTTTGTGGATGCGATTATCCTCCCGATTGGCGGGCCTTACAGTTGCTTCCTCAAATGCCATCCTGAACGTCGGTTTATGATATATTGGCTGGCAGCAGGCGGGTCCCTCCTCTTCAAGTCCGGGTGGTTATGTCAAGATGTCACTGCGAGCCCTTCGGCGCCGCTGAGGATAAACTCCGCGAGGGGTCTAAAATCCATGAGGGTCTGGCCCAGAGGGCTTGGTGTAGCTATAATATTCATTCATATGTTTTGACGGGCCCGGGATCAAGATCCCTGAGCCGGTACGTCCTTAGGAATGACATGAGTGGATGTTAGTGATCTCGGCGGTAGTCAAAAGCGCATCCTCCAAAAACTAATAAGCGCCCTAACCAACACCAGCGGTTGGGCTTGAGAAGGCAACCAGAATGGAAAAGGTATCGATACTAGAAGCCTCGCGGCGGCTCAACCTTTCTCAGACCGAAGTACGGCAGTACATTCGCGAAGGAGAATTCAAGGCAACCCGAGAACCGGGCCCCAGCGGTCGCCTGGTCTGGGTGGTAGAGTTGCCCGAAGACGGCTGGACGGATAACGTTAAGCAGACTTACCATAAGCTGCAGGAGACTTTTTCTCACTGGTGGTGGCCCACCGGGGAGCAGAGCGGATATGCTCACTATGTGGAAGACTTGGGCATCGAAGAGACTATCCCTCTGTTTCTCTGCGGGTTGATCAGTGAAAACATCTGGGTTGTCTCGGAACTTTCCGAAGATCAGTACTGCCCCGAGTGCATCGCTGTTGTTGAATCGGCCTTAGCATCCAATGAACTCGTAGAACGGTTTAGAGCTTATCGTAAAAAAAATGGCCCGAGGGAGGGTTGAACCGCGCTCATCCCGGCGGCCCAGATATAACCATTATCACGAATAGGAATATAGTAAAGGCATCTCCATAACGTTGACAAATAAACCTGGAAAGTATATTGTGAGGACAAGGCTTGTTCCGAAGCCGGATATATTATTCGGAGGAAATGGTATGCTAAAGATTGGCCACGAGATAGTTCGCCCCGGCAAGTCCTTGAACGACCCCGAAGTTACTATTCCCATCCCCGAAGAATTGGTAACCACCCCCGGCATTCCCATTAACCAGCGCGAAGTCGACTGGTACGCCCGGGAATACCCCCTGGAGACCCAGAACATCACCGAGCGAGCCTCTCGCGAATGGGCCAATACCCTCCGCGACCAGCACGCTGAGATGCGGGAGATTCGGAAAGAGCATGACAAGCTGAACAAGCCCCTTATTATGGCGGCTCGTCTCACCGGCGACCAGGAGCCCACGGCGGAACCCACTGGGGAAGACGTCAGCGAGCTCATCAAGATCAAGGCCCGGGAGGTGGGCTTCCAGGAAGTCGGCATCACCGCCTTTGACCTGCACTATACCTACAAGAGCAAGAAAGACTGGGTCAAGTTCCCCCATGTCATTTGCCTGGGCTATGAGCAGGACTTCGAGCCTACCCAGACCATCCCCAGCGTCGACGCTGAGATCGTCCATTCCAGCACCTATCGCACCGAGGGAGCCGCTTCCCTGGAGCTGGGAAACTATATCCGCTCCCTGGGCTATCGGGCGCAGGTGCATAGCCCCAACGACAACACCGGTCCCTATATCCCGTTGTTCGTAGCGGCCGGGCTCGGTCAGTTGGGCGCTTGCGGCTACCTGTTAACCTCCCACGTGGGCAACCGGCAGCGCATTATGCTTATAACCACCGACGCCAACGTTACCTATGACCAGCCGGTGGACTATGGCATCCACGCGCTTTGCCAGGTTTGCCAGGTCTGCGTCAACCGTTGCCCCGGCCGTGCTCTGATGCGGGACAAGATCTGGTGGAGGGGCGTCGAGAAGAACAAGCTCTACTTCAAGCGCTGCCGCCCCGTCATGGCCCGCTACTTGGGCTGCGGTATCTGCATGAAGGTCTGCCCGGTCCAGAAGTACGGCCTGAAGGATGTCATGGAGCATTACGCCGCCACCGGACAGGTGCTGGGCAAGGGCACCCATGACCTGGAAGGCTACACCCTGGAAGGCAAGGGCTACTTCGGACCCGGTGAGTTGCCGGTCTTTGAGAGCAACTTCTTCAGTTCCATGCCGAAGGGCGACATGGGTGAGCATACCTTCGAGCAGTTCAAGGCCAAGGCCCAGGCCGCCGGTGGTGAGATCACCGACGAATTGCTGGAGGATTTCAAGCGCCAGATAGGCGAAGCATTGTCGATGGATAGCACCTCGGCCGACATGATGCAGATGCCCGACTACATTTAGCCGGCGCTGCCCGCATTTAGGGGGTTAGCTAGTTGGCTCCCTAGAATCATACCAGTAGTAAGTAGGCCCCCGAGAATTCTCGGGGGCCTACTCCTTTGTCCCTAAACTTAATCGGCTGCTCGGCCAATTGGCGCCGGGGAGCCGGCTGAGGTCAGAGCTGTTCGCTCACCGGTGGCACACCGGCTTTGGCTGGCAGGGACTGCTTCAACTCGCTAGCCAGGTGGTCAAGCTCGTTGCGGTACTCTTCAGTCTCTTCATTCTGACCCTGTAGATTGAACACCATGTGCTCGTACTTCAGGTCGCGGACCGTGCGGCCCTGAGTCTGCACCAAGGCGGTGTCGGGGGCGACCAGGTAAAGCAGCCACTGGTCCTTTTCCTGCTGCTGCTCCTTCGCTCGGGAGATGTCATTTCGGACAGTTTCACTATCCAGACCGGCCTGGGAGCAAACCACTATCAGCTTGTCATAGTGGCGCACCCAGCGCTCGATTTCCTCCTCCTCGGAGGTACTGCGACGATCCACCAAAGCGCTACCTCTAAACTGCTCGGCGAACAGCCAGCATCGGATCCCTAGCTTTCGCAGATCGTCCTGCAGCTTTTGGCCGAAGGGAATATCCGCATTGGCACAGGCGATGAAAGAGGCGCTGGTGATAGTAACCCCGCCCTGCAGCGATTTCTGGAACTCCAGGAGGCTGTCCGGAGAACCGACCCCCCTCAGGAACTCGTCGGGCAACAGCCCGCCGGAACGCAAGAGAGAGTCCATCCCCAGGGTGCTGGGGGCGTCATGGCGGATTTGGTCTAAACCTTCGGCTTGGCTCAAGTCGCAGTTTTGAAATATCGTATAGCCCACCAGACTGCCGGCGAATTTGGTTCCAACGGTGGGGGTGTCATTGAAAATGGCCGAGTAAAAATCCGCACCCGAAAGGTTGGCACCAGATAGATTGGCCCTGGTCAGGGCCGCCCCGTGGAAAATAGCATCGGTCAGGTCGGCATCGGTTAGGTTGGCCCGATCCAGATTAACCCGGGAGAGATTGGCCCCCTTCAGGCTGGCGCCGGTCAGGTTTGCATCGGAAAGAATGGCGCTATCCATATCGGCCCCTTCCAGGTTTGCTGTACGCAGATCGGCGCCCCGCAGGTTGGCCCGATTCATCAAGGTCTTGCTCAGGTCGGCCTCTCTCAGGTCGGCCCGATACATGTGAATGGGATTGAGGAAACAGCCGGAGAGATTAGCCCGGCGCAGCATGGCGCCCATGAAGTCCGATTCCCTCAAATCGGCGCCACTGAGGTCGACCATGGGAATCCGCACATGACTCATGTAGCTGCTATAAAGGTCCATAGCTTCGCCGGGATGCTCCTCCCGCCAACCGGCCACGGCGTCTCTGCCTTTCCTTACAATCTGAACCAGCTCCATATCAGCCATTACGGATTCTCCCCACCGTTAAGATTTTTAGGATTTGCGACATCGGGTTACGGTTTTAATGAGTTTGGGTACGCAGACAGATTTTAGCATAAGGCCCTGGCCCAAGCTAATCCTAGTTATACTTCGGGATACGCCGGGTGGCATATCGTCTTAGTCGGCCTCTATATCTACTGGACCCTATACCTTTCGCAGGCGGCTTCGTCCAATTCTACCCCTAACCCGGGTGCCTCCGGCGCCACCAGGTGCCCATCTTCCAACTTGAGTCTTGTCTTGAAAATAGGCTCAGAACGAGGCATGTATTCCACCAGATAGCCGTTGGGGACTGCGGATAGAAGGTGCACGTGTACTTCCGGAATGACATGTCCCGCTAGGGGAATGCCCCGGGCTTCGGCCATGGCCGCCACTTTCATCCAGGGAGTGATGCCGCCTACTCGGGCCAAGTCGATGATAGCAATGTCCACCGCGCCGGCCTCGAAGGTTTTTTGGAAGGGGTCAAGGCCGTACAGGTGCTCCCCGGCGGCGATGGGGACGTCCAGAACCTGGGAAAGGTGAGCCAGGCCGGCCAGGTCTTGATGAGACACCGGGTCCTCCAACCAAACAATGCCGGCGTCCTGCAGGGCCCGTCCCGACGACACCGCCTGAGCTTGGTTCCAACTTTCCGTGGCGTCAACCATTACCTCCACCTCCGGGCCCACCGCTTCCTGTACTGCCCTTACCCGAGCCACCTCACCCTCTGGCTTCTCCTCGTGGCCCAGCCGGAGTTTTATCCGGCGGTAGCCCTGGCTGACATGGTGTGGGGCGACCTGGTGTGGTCAGTTGGGGCGACCTGGTCAGACATCCAATGGCAAGCTGTACCAAAGAGCGTCGCTGGCGTAGGCCCGCACCCGATCCCAGTGGCCCCCCAGCAACCGGTAAAGGGGCTGCCCCAACGATTTTCCCAGGGCATCCCACAGCGCGATGTCCAGGGTGGCCATGGCCATTGACAGCATGCCGCCCGGGCCGGCCCAGCCACCCAGTCCTTCCATCTTGGCGCGGGCCGCCTCTATTTCGGTTACTCGCATGCCAACCAATGCCTGGCCCAGCTCCTCGGCAGTGTGAGCCAGCGCCCGCACCAGAGGGGCTCGTGTCGCCACCGCAAAGCCGATTCCTTGAATTCCATCGGCGGTATTAACCCGGGACAACACGTGCCAGTTGGACTGCACCGAATGGCCGGCGGCTATGTATTGCAGATCCACCGGGGTTTCCAGAACCTCTACAGTAACCTGTTTAATTTCCATAACCGCTCCCAGAAAACCAATCTTTTCCGGCCGACATCCCATTCTACCCTACGTGAGAGCGCTGCGGCCAACGGTAGGCGGGTTACCAGACTGTATTGGAGGGGAATAATTTGCTGAACTCACCCTTCAGCGTGATCGGTTTGCCCGCCGGATAACCGTACCGTATAATCCAGCTATAGGAGACGGCAATAATGCTGCTAACTGTCGACATCGGCAATACCGTGGTCACGCTGGGCGTTTTCGATGGCGACCGGCTGGTCACCACGCTGCGAGTGGCTACCGACACGCGGCGCTTGGTTGACGAATACGGAGCCACCCTCTCCAACCTGTTGGAACTCAAGGGCACGGCAGCTGACCAGATAACCGCCGCTTGCCTGTGCAGCGTGGTGCCACCATTGACCTTGGTTTTTGAAGAAGTTTGCCGTTCTTTCTTCCGTGTTGACCCGCTGATTGTTTCTGCCGGGGTCCGCACCGGCCTTCCCATTCTGTACGACAATCCGAGAGACGTTGGCGCCGACCGGATCGCCGATGCGGTGGCCGCAATTCAGCTGTACACTCCGCCCATTATCGTGGTGGACCTGGGCACGGCCACCGTTTTCGACGCCATTTCCCGGACGGGGGAGTACCTGGGCGGCGCCATCGCCCCCGGTATAAATCTGGCCGCCGATTCTCTATTCTTCAACACCTCCCAACTCCGGCGGGTCGAATTAATAGCGCCCAGTTCAGCCATCGGTCGCAACACTACAGCAGCTTTGCAATCCGGCCTGGTGCTGGGTTTCGCCGGTCTGGTTTCCGGGATAGTGGCGGGGTTCAAATCGGAATTGGGTCAGGATGCCCAGGTGATCGGCACCGGCGGTCTGGTGAACGTTATCGCGCCGGAGGCTCCGGTATTCGATTTCATTAATCAGGACCTTACCCTAATGGGGCTTCGGTTGATCTACCAGATGAACCAGCGTAAGCAAACGACAGATGGAGCTCATGACTGGACCGCTGGCCGATAAACGCATAGTGCTGGGGGTTACCGGCAGCATTGCCTGTTATAAGGCCGTGGACCTGGCCAGTAAGATGGTGCAGGCCGGCGCGCTGGTCGATACCATCATGAGCTATGGGGCCACCCAGTTTGTTACTCCTCTGGCCTTCCGCAGCATCACGCATCGGCCAGTGGTGACCGACACCTTCGATCTGAACTCCGAGTTCAGCAATGAGCACGTTGCCCTGGCCCAGCAGGCCGATCTGGTGGTCATAGCGCCGGCGACGGTGCATTGTATTGCCAAGTTGGCCGTGGGTCTGGCCGACGACCCGCTGACCACCACGGTGATCGCCACCGCCGCGCCATTAATCGTAGCGCCGGCGATGGACGCCAACATGTTCGAGCACCCGGCGACTCAGGAAAACCTGGCCAGGCTGCGGCAGCGGGGCGTGACCATCGCCGGTCCAGCCCCCGGAAGATTGTCTTCGGGCCTCATTGGAATGGGCAGGCTGCTGGAGCCCGCCGAAGTGTTGGGACATATCTCGGCAACCTTGGGACGGGGAGGCGACCTAGCGGAACGGACCGTTGTGGTGAGCGCCGGTGGAACCCAGGAGCCAATTGACCCGGTTCGAGTTATCACCAACCACTCTTCGGGTCGAATGGGTTACGCACTGGCGGAAGCGGCCCGGGACCGGGGGGCCAGCGTAGTTTTGGTTGCCGCGCCGACCAGCCTGCCGGACCCGCCCCTGGTTAGGCTGTTGCGAATAAACACGGCGCAGGAGATGTGCGACGCCGTGCTGCATGAGGCTGGGTCGGCCGACGCGCTGATAATGGCGGCGGCGGTGGCCGATTATCGTCCGCTGTCCACCGCAGGCCAGAAAATTAAGAAGTCCGACGACAGCCTCAGCATCGACCTGACCAGGACAGTGGATATACTGGAGGCCACCCCGGACACTCTGATTAAGGTGGGTTTTGCCGCCGAAAGCGAGAACCTGGTCGCCAACGCCAGCGAAAAGGTGCGCCGTAAGTCCTTGGACTTGATCGTGGCCAATGACATCACCGAACCGGAGAGCGGTTTCGGGGTAGACACCAACCGGGTGGTGCTGATAGACCGGGAGATGCGGGTAGAAGAGCTACCGCTAATGAGCAAGTATGAGGTTAGCCACCGAATTCTCGACCGAGTGGCCGCGCTTTTGAAGGGCGTGTGAGAAACCATCGTTCATGGTTCGACAAGCTCACTACGAACGTAATGGGACCCGTTCACCCTGAGCCTGTCGAAGGGCGAATGCTACTTCCGGCTCGGAAGGTGGTCAGCCGGAAACCGCTTCCTTGAAGCGCCTGATGGCGTCGATATGCTGGTCGGGGCCCTTCAATCCGGCCCGCATGGTGTTCACCGACAGGTGAGTGGCCCCGGTCTCGTCCCAAGCAGCAGCGGCTTTGTTCCAGTCATCCTGGTTACCCTGGGCAATGCTGACCCGCCCTTCTATGCCGATGGCGCCGGGGTCGCGCCCAGCCGCCTTGGCGAACTCCCGCATTTGGGCAATCTGCTCCTGACCGGCACTGTCCGGCTGAAATTGGGGGAACCAGCCGTCGCCCAGGCGGCCGATACGTTCGACCACTTTGGGAGCGCCGCCACCGAACCAGATTGGGATGGGCTTCTGCACCGGCAGAGGATTGATTCCGGCGTGGGTGACCTTGTGGTAGCGGCCCTGGAAGTTAACCACTTCCTGGGTCCAGAACAGACGCATTAACTCTATCTGCTCTTCGCTCCGACGCCCCCGGTTGGCGAAGTTTTCGCCCAGAGCCTCGTATTCGACATCGTTCCAGCCGATGCCCACTCCCAGCCGCAGCCTGCCGCCGGTCAGCACGTCTACCGCCGCGGCCTGCTTGGCTACCAACGCCGTCTGGCGTTGAGGCAAGATAAGAATTCCGGTGGTCATCTGGATGGTCTCGGTGAAGGCGGCCAAGTATCCAAACAAAACAAAGGGCTCGTGGAACATAGAGGTGTGGGAATAAGGCCTTTCCCAGCTCTCCCTCTTGCTGGCATCGGCTCCTAACACATGGTCAAACACCAGCAGATGCTCATAGCCCATACCCTCCGCCGCCTGGGCGAAGTCGCGAACCGCCACCGGGTCGGCTCCAATCTCGGTTTGAGGGAAAATAGCGCCTAACTGCATGGTCAACTCCTTAGACTGGCTGGGTTTCGGTGAGAAGGGACTACCTGGTGGCGGAAGGAATCAGTGTAGGGAGACGGTAGGTGGGTTAAGATTTCTGGTCAGCTAACGAGGGCTTCTAAACTTGCCAATGCCAAACCCGCTACCAAATCCCATCACACCTGTAACGATAGGCAGCAAGATCTCCATTTGTTGCTTCCAAGAAAAATAGACGACTAAGACGGCCAATACTATAACGCCGAGGGTAACATAATAGGCTTGGAATTTGCTGGTAGAAGCCTCAGCGGCAGCCTCGCGTACACTTTCGGCTTCGGAATTACCCAGTATGGATGAGATATGTTCAGGGCGAACCTGCCCATAAATTGGGTTTAGGAATTGGCCACCAACTTGGGTCAATGAGGCGAACATACTGGTGACGGCGGTTCTCGTCCCTTCATCAGGGATCGCTATTTCCGAAGTTGAAGGACTTTCCTCTATGTTTTCTTCGGAGGGTTCCGTCGACATCTAGCTCCTGTACTTATTAAAGTACCCCGATAAGGCTTGTCCTAACTGCAGTTCAACAGTAGAAGTTACGAACCGCCCCAAGATAATAGATAATAGGTCTCTAAATTGATCCTCCGTCAATAAACCCATATCATACAATTTGCTAAGATTGCCTAACGCTGTCAATGCCTCCGGATAGTCTCCGCCGACCACGTCCCATCGACCCTCTCCAACAAGCCTAACTGCTCTTTGTGAATTTGTTTTACTTATTACCATAATTTTCTATCCTTCCGCAAGAACACCGTCGGAGGATCGGAACTTTTACACCGTACTATATATGATCGACTGTCCAGCTTGCCGTAAATAGAGAGGCCACCCATCATGCCAATCAGATGCTAGCACCATCGTATTGATGTGGTGAACACCCATTCTAAGGGATATTAGTGACTATTCTGGTCCAATTTCCGTGAAAGAATCGGGAATTGAACGGAGGAGATCCCAATGGTAGCTTTCAGCCACCGCTATTTAGCACCAATCGGTGGCCAGTGTCAAGCTTAACAAACAACGGCAACAGACGCCACGAAAGTTGTAACTGTTCAGACTTGATGAGGTGAATTGGCTCAAAGCCGTTGGAAAAACGCTGGCATGGCCGGGGGAGTTGTGGCATACCAGGGAGGTGGACACTGAACTAGACCTGAACGCGGCGAGTCGCGAAACTCTGCTGGAGATAATTGCCGGCCAGCGGGCAGTCATTGCCGATTTGCAAAGGCGGATTGGGGTTCTGGAATCCCGTCCCAACCGGCGCGGGTCGTCGGGGATGCCGGGTAATCAGCCGCACTCCAGCCGGCAAGCGCCGGAGAAAAAGGAGCCCAGAAAGCCGCGCCGCCATGGCTTCGCCCGCCAGCGCATGACTCCTACCCGGCGGGTGGAGCATGCCGTGGCGGTCTGTCCCGACTGCGGGACTCACCTGAACGGCGGATGGGTACAGCGAACTCGGGAAGTCATTGAGCTACCGGTGGCTCCGGTAGAAGTGACCGAGCACGCCCTGGTAGCCCGCATCTGTCCGGTATGCCAGCGGCGCCGGCTGCCCAAAGAGGCCCTGCAGGGGGTGGTTCTGGGCCAGCAGCGCCTGGGGGTCAATCTGGTAAGCCTGATGGTGACCCTGCGGGAGGAGGGACGGTTGCCCATAAGAATCATCCAATGGTACCTGGAGACCGTCCATCAGTTGCACCTGAGTGTTGGTGCCATCGTCCAGGCCGTCCATGGAGTAGCCCGTCAGGCTGAGACGGCGGTGCGAGAGGTGCTCGAGCAAGTCCGCGCCAGTCCCGTGGTGCAGGGCGACGAAACCGGCTGGCGCCAGGACGGGAGCAACGGCTATGTTTGGACCTTCAGCACTCCCAGCGAACGATACTTCCTGCGTCGGGGTCGGGATAAGGGGGTGGTGGATGAGGTGCTGGATTCCTCCTTCAGCGGAGTGTTGGTCAGTGATTTCTACGCCGCCTATAACCACTACCCGGGCCTGAAGCAACGGTGCTGGGCTCATCTGCTGCGGGATATCCATGACCTGAAAGGGTTGTACCCAGAAGACGCTGGGCTGGCTCAGTGGGCCGAGGCGGTTCACCAGGTCTACACGGAGGCCAAGGCCTCGGTCCTTCCCCGAGCCCAGCCAGGCCATCGCACCCAGCTAATGCTGGAGGAGAAACTAATGGTCTTGGCGCGGCCTTTCCTTAAAGATCCCCTGGCGGTTCAGGCCAAGCTCTGCCGGCGCATGGAACGGTTCATCAAGGAACTGTTTGTCTTCGTGTCGGACCCAGCCGTGCCCTCAGACAACAACGCCGCCGAGCGGAGCCTGCGGCATCTGGTAACCAGTCGCAAGATCAGCGGCGGCACCCGCTCAGGGCAGGGCACCGACAGCAAGATGACCTTGGCATCCCTCTTTGGCACCTGGCGGGCCAGAGGTCTCAATCCCCTCCTGGAATGCCGCCGGTTGCTCACTTCCCCTCAACTCTGAACAGTTTCCCAAAGTTGTGTCATATATGGGTGACAATTTGTCCCAAGATAGTGGCATTCCGGAACGTACAGTAAAGCTTCGAAGACTTACGGAGACTTTTATGCTCCCATTTGGCTCAAACGCCCTAAGTGTCGAGGAAATGACCAGCCACCGACGACAGCCCGTGGGCATTAGGTAGCGGCTATTAAGTATCAGTTACTAGCTATTATGTGGTGGCTGGGGATGGAGGGTTCGAACCTCCGCTTCCTGAGCCAGAGTCAGGCGTCCTACCACTGGACTAATCCCCATTTATCCTCGGGACGGTGAGGCCAGACTGGGTTTCGCTAAATCGCCTAGGCATCGGCAGGCTTTTGGCGATTCGGCGGTTAGACTTTTATAGTAGTAACCACAACCCAGGGCTGTCAAGTTAAGTTGGACCCGTGTACTGACCGGGAACCTGGCCCGGGGCCCTGGGGCCCGTAGCCGGGTCAGGCCCTTGTCACCCGGACCTGCCGGGTATATAAACAATGGGCGAGCCCCGATGGGGGAATTTGCGATCAGGTCATTTTGGGAGAGTCGGGCTTGGAGCTTACGCCGTATTAGCTACAGCTGCTACGGACTCAGGAAGCAATTTAACTCTACTGGTGCGGAGATAGACCGATGATAATCGACCCCCAATCTTTCGACGGATTCAACCGGGTCCTAACCGGGGTGGTGGTTCCCCGACCCATCGCCTTCGTTTCTACCATGTCTAAAGATGGACTGATCAACCTGGCTCCCTACTCCTTCTTCAACGCCGTGGCCTACGATCCGCCGACCATTGTGTTTTCCTCCTCTCGCCACGCCGGGGATAAACGGAAGGACACCCTGGCCCACATTGAAGAGACCGGCGAGTTCGTGGTCAACATTGTGGTGGATGACATCTCGGAGGCGATGAACCGCACTGCAGCCGAATATCCCAGCGAGGTCAGCGAGTTTGAAATCGCGGGTCTAACTCCGGCGCCATCGGAGAGGGTAAAGCCGCCCCGCGTCGCCGAATCGCCAGTCAACATGGAGTGCCGGCTGCTGCAGGTGGTACCCCTGGGGCAAGGAGATCACCAGCACGGGTTGGTAATCGGTCAGATAGTCCTGATGCACGTTAGAGATGACATTATCGACGGACATCGAATCAACCATCAGCGACTGAAGCCCACCGGGCGGTTGGCCGGGAGCATGTACTGTCACACTTCGGACGTATTTGAGATGGTCCGTCCTGTTTACACGCCGGACTAAGCCGTCTGTACTGACGTACGGGTCGCGCGACTTACGGATAAAATGAAGTTTGTCTCAGAGCGCCGGCAAAGTTCAGGAAGAACTGGGGGCCTGGTCTGACGTGTCTTGATCCGGCGGGTCTTGAACCTGCGCCGTATCGTCAGAACCATAATCACCGGTTGCCAACTCGGGGTGTAGGCCCCGGTAGTCATCCAGCGCTTTTTGTAGTTGCTCGTTGAAGGCATCGGGGTCCCGAACCAGCAGCACCACGTTTCGCCCCCGATGGAGCGAGGCCCGGAGGCGGTCTGGCGAAGATTGGCCGCCCATCTCCAGGTGTGATAGATTGGTAAAGTATATGATCCGGGTCCGCGGCTTACCGTACACGACCACCAAGGCATCGGGGTAGATCCAGTACTGTCTGGGACTGGTAAGCCAGGAATAGGCTCCCACCGCCAAGCCGACCACCAAAATGCGGGGGTCGGGGGCTCCCTGTAACACGAGATACAGGCCGTAGACGGCAACAAACAATGCAAGAATTACGGTCAAGTTGAACGGTATACGATGCTTGTCCCAGTAGATTGGTTGATTCTGCTGCTGTTCCATTGATTGCATGCTCAGCGGGTCAATACAGGTGGGCTGACGCGCTGGATCTTTCTGAAGACCCGACGCGGGCAGCTAACGAGGTTCCCGGACTTAGGATTCTCGGTAATTATGGTAGCAGAAGGCGGGTCTAACTGGCAATGGATGCGGACTGGCGTCCGGCAGATTCTGATGATAATTGCCTTTCTACCGACTTATCTACCCGGTGCCCGGGAGCCCCTCCGTTAAAATCCGAGCCAATTTAGCCCGGAGCTAATTTGGACAGGTACAGCGCCGAGGGATTATGTCATCTTACCTCCGAGACGGCCTGAGTCCGGCTGCGGCCAGCCAAATATGCATGAACCAATGCCGCGCCCAGTGCTGCCGCGGAGCCTGGATTCTCAGTCTGAGTCAGGCCGAAGCTCAAGTCTTCCAGGCCAAGGCCGAAGAGATGGGAGTTGAAGCCCTGGTTAGGCCTGCCGCGGACGGTGGCGGTTGGGTTCGGTTTTCCGAACACCAGGGCGAAAGATGCCCCATGCTGGACCCTACCACCTTCGCCTGCCGGATTTACGACAGCCGCCCCCAACGCTGTCGGTCCTTTCCGGAACGAATGACGCCGGGTTGCGCTATCTCCGGAGGTTAATGTCATGCCAGCCGGAGGAGTTGGGAACGCATAAGTCGAGGATAATCTCGGAACTGATATTAATCTTGATCCCTGTGTCGCCCCCAGCGTTCGGTGGACAAGGCTATCCCTCGGACGTAATATGGCTCCATAATGGCAAGCGAGCGAATCCAACGCCGGATAGACCGTCTGCTGGATCAGATAGAGGATGCGGCAGACCAGCTCGACTGGGTGTCCGTGCGGGAACGGGCCGAAGCCGTCCTGGCCTACGACCCGGAAAACCAGGACGCCCTCTCCTTCCTGACTGCCGCGCAACGGGCCGGAAATGCTGCGGGATCCAGGGCGGACCCACCATCAGATGAGGCCCCTTCCAACCGGCTATCCGACCAGCAACCCACTTCCTTTGCCAACGGCCGCTACCAAGTCAAGAAATTCCTGGGCGAGGGCGGCAAGAAAAAGGTCTACCTGGCCCAGGATACCTTGCTGGACCGGGAAGTGGCCTTCGCCCTGATCAAGACCGAGGGCTTGGATGAAGTCTCCCGCACCCGCATCACCCGGGAGGCCCAGGCCATGGGCCGTCTCGGCTCCCACCCGCACATCGTCACCGTGTTCGACCTGGGTCAAGAGGCGGACCAGCCCTATATGGTCACCGAGCTGATGGGCGGCGGCGACGTGGAAGGGGTCATCGAAGACGCCACTGACCACCGCCTTCCCTTAGAGCAGGCCATCGACATCGCCCAGGAGACCTGCCGGGGGCTGGAGTTTGCCCATAGCCGGGGCATCGTCCACCGGGATTTAAAGCCGGGCAACGTCTGGCTGACTGGTGACGGTGTGGCCAAGATAGGCGACTTCGGATTGGCGGTGGCCATCGACCGGTCTCGTCTGACCACCGAAGGGATGATGGTCGGCACTGTCTCCTACATGCCCCCGGAGCAGGCCATGGGCGGCGAGGTTACACCTCGGGCCGACTTGTATTCCCTGGGCGCCATGCTCTACGAGATGGTCACCGGCAGGCCTCCCTTCTTAGGGGATGACTCGGTGGCCATTATTGGCCAGCACATCAACACCCCATCGGTGGCCCCCACCTGGCACAACGGGCAATGCCCGCGTCCCTTGGAAGCATTGATTTTGCGACTCTTGGCCAAAGACCCGTCGGAGCGGCCCCAGTCAGCCAGCGATGTGCTGGCAGCCCTTGATGGCCTGGACCTGACAGAACCGGTCGTAGGGGCGCAAGGCCTTGCGCCCCTACCGGGTGATGCCCACGCCCTGGACAGCTTGGCTGGTGGCGTTTTCGTCGGCCGGCAGCGGGAGATGGGGGAGCTGAAGGCTTGCCTGGAAGACGCCCTATTCGGTCGAGGCAGGCTGGTGACCTTGGTGGGGGAGCCCGGTATCGGCAAAACTCGCACGGCCCAGGAATTGGCTACCTATGCTGGACTGCGGAGCGCCCAGGTTTTGTGGGGCCGTTGCTACGAAGAGCAAGGCATACCTCCCTACTGGCCTTGGGTGCAGGCAATTCGTTCCTACGTCCGGGAGCGGGACCCAGACCAGCTTCGCTCCGAAATGGGCGCCGGCGCCGCCGACATTGCCGAAGTTGTTTCCGACGTCAAGGAAAGGCTGCCCGACCTGAAGCCGCCGCCTCAACTGGACAGCCCGGAGCAGGCCCGGTTCCGGCTGTTTGATTCCATCACCGCCTTCCTGAAATCCGCATCCCAGAAGCAGCCCCTGGTCCTGGTGCTGGACGACCTGCACTGGGCGGACCAGCCGTCGCTGCTGCTGCTCCAGTTCGTGGCCAGGGAGCTAGGCAACAGCCGTCTGCTGCTGGTGGGGACCTACCGGGACGTGGAATTGTCTCGGCAGCATCCCTTGGCCGAGACCTTGGGGGAGTTGACTCGAGAAAGATTATTCCAGCGGGTGCTGTTGCGCGGGTTGAGCCAGCAGGATGTGGGCCGCTTCATCGAGGTAGCCGCCGGTGTTGACCCACCCTCCGGTCTCGTCGAGGCAGTACACACCCAGACCGAGGGCAATCCTCTCTTCGTCACCGAGGTGGTGCGCCTGTTGGTGCAAGAAGGGGAACTGACCCAGGAATCGGGGGCCAGGGACTCCTGGACCGTTCGCATCCCCGAGGGTGTGCGGGAGGTCATCGGCCGCCGGCTCAACCGCCTATCCCAGCGGTGTAACGAAACCCTGACCATCGCCTCGGTCGTCGGGCGGGAGTTCGAGCTGCGGCAGCTGACGCCCCTGGTTGAGGACATATCCGAAGACCGGCTGTTGGACGTCTTAGAGGAAGCCCTGGGAGCACGGGTTATCGAGGAGCTGCCCCAAGCGGTAGGACGCTACCAGTTCACCCACGCCTTAATCCAGGAAACCCTCGCCGAAGAGCTGACCCTAACCCGGCGAGTTCGGCTGCACGCCCGCATCGCCGAAACTCTGGAAGAACTGTACGGAGCCAACACCGAGGCCCACGCCGCGGAGCTGGCCCACCACTTCGCCGAAGCCGAGGCGGTGCTAGGCGCGGACAAGTTAGTGCACTACTCGCTGCTGGCCGGAGAGCGAGCGTTGGCTGCTTACGCCTAGGAGGAGGCCGGGGACCACTTTGAGCAGGGGCTAACCGCCAAGGGGGTGCTGCTGACGGGCATGGAGCCCGCGCTAGACAAGGAAGCGGCGGCGCTCCTCTTCGGCCTGGGTCAGGCCCGGCTGGCCACTCTCGACAGATTCGAAATGCACCGGGCGATAGCCTTTTTGCGCCGTGCCTTCGACTATTACGCGGACGCAGGCGACGTGAATCGGGCCATGGCCGTCGCCCAGTCTCGTTACCCTTCTCGAGGTGGCCAAAGCACCGGGGTGGCACAGCTGATTGCCCGTGCCCTGACCCTAGTCGCCGCCGATTCCCACCAGGCGGGCGAGTTGCTGTCACGACATGGCTACGTGTTGGGAATGGAGGAAGGCGACTACGAGGGCGCCCGGGAGGCCTTTGGCCGGGCCTTGAACATCGCCCAGTGTGAGCAGGACCTGGCCTTAGAGATGCGAACGCTGGCCGAGGCTGCTCGTGTGGACCGGTTCGATCTCCAGTTACAAGAAGGTTTAAGGAAGAGCTTACGCGCGATCGATCTGGCACGACGTTTCGATGATCCCCAAGCCGCTGCGGCTGCTCATTATGAAGCATCCATGGATCTTTTTTGCACCGGCGAGCTAAGGGACGCACAGGGACACGCAACGGCCACGTTGGATGTGGCCGAGGCTACGCGACCACTTCTGGTTGCAAAGTGCCCTCGGTCTCAACGGGACCTTGCGCCAGTCAGAGGGCGACTGGCAGGCGGCGCGAGACTTTAGCGCCCGCGGGTTGGCGGTGGGGGCCAGGGACACCCGCATCCTCACACGTCTGGCGGTTTTAGAGCACGAGGTGGGTAACTTCGCCCAGGGAGAGGCGCATCTGGAGGCGTCAGTGCAGGTAATGCGTGCCACTCCTCCAGAACCTATCGTTCCCTACGCGTTGCCAGCTTTAGCTATTCCGCTAGTCGCCCGAATTACCGGTGACCTCCGCCGATTGGACATCGCCGGGGAAGCCGCGGGAATCGTTCTTTCGGCGGCAGCGGTTTCGGCCGCTCTGGCCCAGTGGGTTAGGTGCGGCCTGGCGATAATGGCCGTATTGCGGGAAGATGTGGCGACCGCTGGGGAGCTTTACGCCCTCCTGTACCCAGCGGGGCGTGGAAGAATGGTCGCGACCGGCACTTTGTGTGTGGGCCGAGTCTTGGGACTGTTGGCCCAGACAATGGGCGATTTTGACAAGGCTGTTGAACACTTCGAAGACTGCCTGGCCTTCTGCCGCCAGGCTGGCTACCGGACCGAATTGGCCTGGACCTGCTGCGACTACGCCGACACCCTGCTCCAACTTGCTTCGACAAGCTCAGCACGAACGGATACTGGCGACCGGGAGAAGGCTTTGTCCCTGCTGGACGAGTCGCTGGCCATCTCCAGCGAGCTGGGCATGCGGCCTTTGATGGAGCGGGTGCTGTCGAGACGGGAAATTCTGCGGGCGTAGTGCCAGGACTACCCTGGTCGGAGGACATGAGAGCGACATGCCTACCAATGTAACTCCAGTGTACCGGAACGCCGAAGAGAGATTTCGCGAGGCTAAGACGCCTCAAGAGAAGATCGTGGCGCTGCAGGAGATGCTGGCGGTCATGCCTAAACATAAGGGCACCGACCATCTCAAAGCCCAGCTGCGGTCCCGCATGTCCAAGCTGATGGAAGAGCTGGAGGGTCCCTCCCGTGGCCCGGGCTCAGGCAAGGTTGAGCCCTTCTCCTTGCCCAAGCAGGGAGCCGGCAGAGCTACCTTGATTGGCCCGACCAATGTGGGCAAGTCTCTGCTGCTGTCCCGGGCTACCGGCGCTCATTCCAAAGTGGGCTCTTATGCCTTGAGCACATTAGAGCCGGTGCCCGGCATGCTGCCCTTTGAGGATATTCGCATTCAACTTGTGGATACTCCTCCAATAACCAATCTCTCCACCCAGGGCCGACTTTACGGACTTCTTCGCATGAGCGACGTCCTGGTCGTGGTGGTCGACCTGTCCACCGACCCGGTCTCTCAGGTGCAGGAAGTTTTCCAGGCTTTAGAGGACTGGGGCTTCGTAATAATGGGAAAGGGCAGCGACGGGAAAGATCCTAGTTCCGAGCTGGCCAAACCGGTCATCATCGCAGGCAACAAAGCGGATGTACCGGGTAGTCTGGACGGCTTCCAGTTGCTGGAGTCAGAGTTGGGAGAAAACTATCCGGTGCTAATGACCAGCGCCGAGGAGGAAGTGGGTCTCGATGAGCTGGGGGAGGAAATATTTAGAGCCCTGGGCGTTATTCGAGTCTACACCAAATCTCCCCAGCAGAAATGGGAGCAGTTCCAGAGAGGCGCTCCTTTCGTACTGCTGCAAGGGACCACGGTGGGAGACGCCTCCGCCTATGTGCACAAAGACCTGGTCCGCAGTCTCAAGTATGCAATCTTGTGGGGCCGGTCCGGCAAGTTTGAGGGACAGCATGTGGGGCGGGACCACCAATTGCACGACGGAGACCTGATTGAGCTCCACACCTAAACCCGAGTTGCTTCCGGCCAGGCGCCCGGGTAACCCAGCGGCCTCAAAAACGGTTCAACCAGCTCTTGATGTATGACCCCACCAGCCCTAAGCAGATCATCGGCGACCTGGCGAAGAGCTGGGAGGTGAAGGATGACGGCAATACCTTAATCTTCCACCTCCATGATGCCACCTGGCACGACGGCACACCGGTTACCGCCGCCGACATCATCTTTAGCCTGGACCGGATGGCCTAGAAGTCTGGCCGGAAACCTCGATTCCCCCTAGGCCAGCGTTTTCTTAACGTCGATTATCGATGGCATAGTGGGTGTTGCAACGTATTACATGCACCACCATGCCATATAAGTCTTGAATACGTCTGCTTCGCGTAGCGCAAAACCCGGCCAATGGCTTTCCGGCCAGACTTCTAGTATTACAACGACGGATCGCAAGAAAGGGATCTTGAGTACCCTTCATAGCAACCTGCCCACGCGCTCGACAGCTTTGTGGCCTTGCCTTCCGCGAAGCGATTTCCGGTCAAAAACTGACCAAATTGAGGAAGCGTCGTTGTAATACTAGGAGGGCGTGACCCGGGGCCGGGTGCCGGCCATCCGGAGCAATTGCCCGCTTACGCACCGGAGTTGAACTCCGACGAAGGCATCTGGAACTATCTGAAACGGGTGGAACTCAAAAATCTCAGCTGCCACGACTTATCTCAACTGCTCACTGAACTCCGAAGAGCCAAGGAGCGGCTCCGTCATAAGACCCATATCATTCAAGCCTGTTTCAAGCAGCCAGGCCTGGTTTAGATGCTTGCTCAAGGATCAGTAATTTCATTTATACAGGACCTGGGGTAGGCGTAACGCCGCCTAACGCCGCTTTTGTATCTAAAACCAGTGGCGACGCTCTGGCGATTGTATGCCCAGTACAGTCGGGCGATATGGGAGTGATTATCAGCTTCATATTTCACCAACGCTCTCGGCCATTTGCCGCTAATCAAACTCTAACCTTCTTGCGATCGTTAGGAAGGCTCTGAAACATGCCATGCGCTGGGGCGGGCAGCGAAGGCACGACAACTCGAATAACAAGGTGTGCCTATGGAGAAAATCGCGAAGCAGCTTACAGGAAAAGCCCAGTAGATCAAGAAATGGCTATCAAGCAAGCGAGGCATTATTAATGAACGACAGCAGTCGCAAGCATAGCAAGGGCAGCTAAGAGCTCACCATCGGCCTAGACCGGCGCGTTAGTAGCAAATCTCACCTAGAGGACACGAAGGAGGCCCAACAGTGAGGCGGGATCAAGGAAGTATCCGGGAGCGAGGCAAGGGCAGGTGGGAAATTAGGGTGGAGCTCGGCCGTGGTCCGGACGGAAAGCGAAAGAGGAAGATTGTCCAGTTCAGAGGTAACAAGACCGAAGCCAGCAAGAAGCTCAGAGAATTATTGATCTCACTGGACAAAGGCATTCCTATCGGTACTCAAAAGATAACCTTCGGGGAGTGGCTGTCGAAATGGATGACCGAATACGTTGTCTCCAATAAACGCCAGAAGACCATTGAGCGTTACGAAGGATTGATTCAGAAGCACATAGCCCCGGATTGGGGCCGCATTGAGTTGACAAAGCTGACTCCGAGCGAAATCCGAACCTAGGAAGCCAAGCTGACCGCTCAAGGAATGGCCCCCAAGGGTGTGGAGCTCGTTCATACGGTAATCTCAGGAGCCTACCGGTATGCCCTGCAGGAGGACGTAGCATGGCGGAACCCTGCCAAGGCTGTCACGCCGCCCAAGGTAATACGGACCGAAGTGACCCCACCGGAAATCGCCAGCGTGAAGGAGATACTGCGGTTAGCCGGTGAGGAGGACCACCCACTATTCCCCTGCCTGTACCTCATCGCGTATACGGGCTTGCGCCGTGGGGAGGCCCTCGGTCTACGGCATCAAGACTTGAACCTGGAGGCGGGGTAATCTCGATTGTCCAGACCGTCGTTCGCTCGCTCCAAAAGGGCGTGATAATCGAGCCTACCAAGACTACCTATAGCCGGCGAAGCGTTGATCTGGATGATGACACCCTTGCCGTCTTACGCGGCCACATCGGGAAGCAGATGCTACACCGCATGGAATTGGATGGAGCTTACGAGGACCACGGCTTGGTCTTTCCCGACGGTCTAGGCAAGCTGCTGAACCCGATGACCGTCACGAGGGCTTTCAAGTCGTTCGCTAGAAGTCTGGCCGGAAACCTCGATTCCCCCTAGGCCAGCGTTTTCTTAACGTCGATTATCGATGGCATAGTGGGTGTTGCAACGTATTACATGCACCACCATGCCATATAAGTCTTGAATACGTCTGCTTCGCGTAGCGCAAAACCCGGCCAATGGCTTTCCGGCCAGACTTCTAGTATTACAACGTCAGTTCAGGGAGGGATGTGGGGTGATGCCCGCATGGCGGCGCGGCGCTTGGCATGGGAGCGTTTGGCCCGTTCGTTACTGTCCTGCGTATCCTCAAGCCACCGCAGCAACTCGGTTGGCCCGAACCGTTCCCGGGGCAGCATTTCCCGCACCACCCGGTAGACCTGCGGCCTCGTGATCCGGGGCATCTTTTTCCCCCCAAGCCTGTTGCAGGCTCAGCAGAAAAGCTCCGCCCAGCAGGCACAGGGCCACGTGGTGATGCCAGCCAGCCCAGGTGCGGGTCTCGTACTCGTCCAGGCCTACGTCGCTTTTCTCCGTCTCAAACTCCGTTTCTATACGCCAACGGGAGCCTCCCACGTATGCCAGGGTCTCCAACGGGGTATCCTCCGGAGCATTGGACAGGTAGTAGCGGGGTTCGCTGCCGTCCCGGTTCCGGCGGTAGACGGCCCAGTGGATTTCGCCGGGCTTGCGCCTGCTGGTCGGTCGCACCCTCTGGGCGCTGAAAAGGTAGCTGCGTGGCCCCTGGCTTCCCTCGGCCACCGTAATCTCACGCCAGGCCTCCTCCGGCAACTCGTCGCTGCGCTGCTCCATGGTCCGGCGCTGACCGTCTCGCAGCCTGGGTTTGCGGGGACGCCCGAATCCCTGATACTCCGCACTGGTCCAGGCAGGCTCCGGCGGCCACACCGTAAAGCCGGACGGAACGTCCAGCACGTACCACATCCCCAAGGCCGCCAGGCCCTCCCGGAAGGACGGCGACATCCCGAAGGCGTCGTCCGCCGCGACCCATCCAGCCTTCAGGTGGCCCCGCTCCTGTGCCCGCCCCACCATCTCCAAGGCCAACTCCGTCTTGGACCGGTAGCCCTGCCTATCCTCCGGCACACCCGCCGCCTCACACCGGTCTTTGTCCGAGGTCCAACTCTCGGGCAGATACAGCCCCTTGTCCACCAATGCCCGTCCCAACGGGCTGACATAGGCCAGGAACATCCCCGCCTGGCAGTTGGCCACCTTCCCCAGCCTCCCGCAGTACTGCCGGGCCACTCCCACCGACTTCCTCCCCTGCTTGGGAAAGTCGCTGCCGTCCAGCACCCACACCCCTTCCGGATGCTCCAGCCGGGTTCCCAGGTACTCCTGCAGCCGTCCTATAATCACCTCATCGTCCCAGGGAGAATCGGTGAGAAACCGCTGCATCCCTCGGGCTGACCCCGGAACCGTCTCCGACAGGTTCTCAGCGTTGCGCCGCTCCCCAGACTGTACCAGCAGGGCCTGGAGATAATGACCGCTGTGCTCCCGCGTCTCCCGGCGGCCAAACAGCGGCGCGAAGTAAGCGTGAAAATCCCGAAATGACCCGTACACCTGCTCGAAAGCTGCCGCATCCACATCCCCACCTCACCTGCCTATTCCCAGCTACACAGTCATCCTATCAAACTAACTGACGTTGTAATACTAGGAGGCTAGGGCTGGAAGGCGCCAAGCCACACGACTTGCGGCACTTTCATGCCAGCGTTATGCTCCAAAACGGCCAGAGTCTACTCCTCGTGAGCAAGAGGCTAGGACACGCCAGCATCGCCACCACAGGGGACATTTACGGTCACCTCTTACCTGGCTGGCAAAAGGAAGCCGCCAACGCCTTCGCCAAATCTATGCGGGATGGATAGTCCCAAAAGATGTCAGCAAAATCGGGAATTGGTAGGGTGCTAGTGGGGAAATTAGCTATGCAATCGAGAGGTTTTGCGGTGGTGGTGCCGAGGGACAGACTCGAACTGTCGACACCGGCATTTTCAGTGCCGTGCTCTACCACCTGAGCTACCTCGGCGAAGAGTGTTTATCTTAAGTCCAGGCTTTCCGGGCTGTCAAGTTGATCCCGGTTACGACAGGCATCCTTCCCCTAACGCCAAGGGAAGCTAATTGATAATCGAGGAACCCACAGCGTATAATACAAGCTACGAAGACAATAGAACTCAGGGGATGGAGGCAGTCATGGTTGACGTCTTGACCGGGACCTTTACGGTTAAAGCCGGTCACGCGCAAATGCTCAAGGGCGGCGTTATCATGGATGTCGTCAACGCCGAGCAAGCCAAAATTGCCCAGGAGTCGGGGGCTGTGGCGGTAATGGCGCTGGAGCGAGTACCGGCTGACATCCGGGCCGATGGCGGCGTGGCCCGCATGACTGACCCCACCATAATCTGCGAGATAATGGACACCGTCAGCATACCGGTCATGGCCAAGTGCCGCATCGGGCACTTTGTCGAAGCCCAGGTGCTGGAATCCCTGGGTGTGGACTATGTCGACGAGTCCGAAGTGTTGACCCCCGCCGATGAGGTCCATCACGTTTGGAAGCATGATTTCAAAGTCCCCTTTGTCTGCGGGTGTCGGGACCTGGGGGAAGCGTTGCGGCGCCTCTCCGAGGGGGCGGCCATGATCCGGACCAAGGGCGAGGCCGGTACCGGCGATATCGTAGAGGCCGTCCGGCACATGCGAGCGGTACAGGATGCCATTCGAAAGCTGCAAACCATGCCTGATGACGAGCTGGTCGTGGAAGCCCGAAACCTGGGGGTGAGCCTGGAGTTGCTGACCAAGACTAAGGAATTGGGCAGATTGCCGGTGGTCAATTTCGCCGCCGGTGGTGTGGCCACCCCATCCGACGCATCCCTGATGATGCAGCTGGGCGCCGACGGGGTATTCGTTGGTTCGGGTGTCTTCAAATCCGGCGAGCCGGCGCGGAGAGCCTACGCTATAGTGCAGGCCGTGACTCACTACGACGACCCCGGCATCTTGGCCGAAGTTTCCAAGGGCTTGGGAGAGGCCATGGTTGGAATCAGCGCCCGAAGTATCCCATCGGAGGAGCTGTTGGCCCCCCGAGGTGCTTAGTGGGTTCCATTAGGCAGGTTTCCGGATTCAGGCCCCAAGTCGACGGACCAATAATGACCTGGGCTTTGGTCCTTGGTTGTATCCCTCCTGCTTGGACCCCTAGAGCGGCTGTTTTTACTGTTTAAAGATCCGGGTATAAAACCGGGCAATAGGCCGAATTGATAATAGGCGTACTGGCGGTACAGGGGGATTTCGCTGAACATATAGCCATCCTCAAGGAGCTGGGGGTAGAAACCCGAGAGGTGCGGTTGCCTCATCAGCTGAAGGGGTTGGATGGACTGATAATGCCTGGAGGCGAAAGCACCACTCTGAGCCGCTTGATGACCATCTATGAACTACGGGAGCCGGTGCGAGCCATGGCCGCGCAAGGAAAGGCGATTTGGGGCACCTGCGCGGGTATGGTTATGATGGCATCGGAGATTACAGAGCAGGATCCTATTCCGCTAAAAATCATGGACATCGGCGTGCTGCGTAATGCCTTTGGGAGGCAGATCGACAGCTTCGAGCAGGACCTGCCGGTGGCGGGCCTCGATGACCCCCCTTATCACGCCGTCTTCATCCGTGCACCGGTTATTACTCGAGTGGGCGAACAGGTCCAGGTTTTGGCTAGCCTGCCGGACGGCCGACCGGTGGCGGTGCAGCAGGGCCAGCTGCTGGCCACTTCCTTCCATCCGGAACTGACCAGCGACGTCCGCCTGCACCGTCGCTTCTTGGACCTGACGTCCTGGGCTCCTTCCGGCCAGAAAGCATGATCCAAAGCTTGCGCATCAGCGACGCTCTTCGCTGCATTTTGCTCAACGGCGTTAATGGACCCAATATGGCTTGTCCCAAGGCAGCCATGGGCCGGAAGGCCACCCGGGAAAATGTTACCCTGTGTAAGCATGCTCTGACACCCAGTCCCGACCGCATTACCCTGGGTTGGTGGAAGGGTGTTAACCTGGGCGGCCTGGTTTCGGCCCACACCCGCGCCGGCAGCCGGATATGGGAAGTGGATCGACTATACCTGCACTCCCTTGGATCGGATCGAGGATCGGACCGGGATGCAGATACAAGTTCTCCCTCTCCTGCCCCGGAGGTAGATTCCCTGGAGCTTTTGGAGTCGCTGGTACACCAGGCTGGGTGCAAATCTGCTGAGCGCGTATTCCTGCGGATACCATCCGGCAGTCCGGTGGCCCCAGTGGCCCAACGGTGCGGTTTCTTTCCCTGCTTCGAAGAAACGCTGTTTGAAGGGAAGAATATTGCCGCTGCCAGCTCAGAAGACCCCCATATTTCGAACCTGCGGACCCGCCTGATCCAGGACGATTATCCCTTATTTCAGCTGTTTAACGCCGCAACTCCGCCTTCGGTACGGACTACCGTCGGGTTAACCTTTGACCAGTGGCGGGATTCCCAGGAGGGCCTGCGGCAGAACACCCGCCAGTGGGTGGTGGAATGCAATGACCGCATAACTGCTTGGCTGAGCCTGCCGGGTTCGCAACGCCACGGCCCCGCCCAAATGCTGGTTCATCCCGACCATTCCGGGCTTGTGCCGGGCTTGATAAACCTGGCGTTGAATTCTGCCGGTGTCCGGAGCTGGCTCCTGCCCGATTATCAAGACTATCTCCGCCACTATCTCCAGCAGCGGGGCTTGCAAGCAGTGACCAACTACACCATGCTGATCAAAACCGTCGCTGTACCGGTCCGCTCCCCGGGTGTGGCGGCAGTGGAGGCATAACGTTGGCAACCGTGCAATCACTGGCGACCATTCAATCGCAGGCTCAGTCCGAGTTGGAATTGCTGCTAGATGTATTGCCGCCTCGCGTAGCCGAAATTCTTCGTGGTAGAGATGATATAGGAGACCTTCTGGAGGTGGTGCTGGATCTGGGTCGGTGGCCCGAAGCCAGATTCCTCTTCGGCGATGTGGCACTGGCCGAGGAGCAGGTCACCCGGGAGGAATTGGACCAAGTGGTTGACCGGGTGGGAAATTTTGGCGGCGATAACCGGGCCGGTATTGAGCGCACTCTGCACCGCATCTCTGCCATTCGTAACCGTAAAGGGCAGGTTGTCGGTATAACCTGCCGGGTGGGAAGGGCGGTGTACGGTACCATCAAAGTGATTGAAGACCTCATCCTGTCCGGCAAGAATATCCTCTTGCTGGGACGGCCGGGCGTAGGTAAGACCACCATGTTGCGGGAGGTGGCTCGGGTACTGGCCGACGAGGCCAAGAAGCGGGTGATAATCGTCGACACTTCCAATGAAATCGCCGGCGATGGCGATGTGCCTCACCCGGCCATCGGCCACGCCCGCCGTATGCAGGTCGCAACTCCCACTGAGCAGCACGCGGTGATGATCGAGGCGGTGGAGAACCACATGCCTCAGGTCATCATCATTGATGAAATGGGCACCGAACAAGAAGCCGCCGCCGCCCGCACCATCGCCGAGCGGGGAGTGCAGTTGGTGGCCACTGCCCACGGGAACACCCTGGATAATCTAATACTCAACCCTACTCTCTCTGACCTGATTGGGGGCGTCCAGTCGGTTACCCTGGGAGACCAGGAAGCCCGCTATCGAGGCACCCAGAAGACGGTGCTGGAGCGCAAGGCCCCACCTACTTTCGACGTAGTGGTGGAAATCCAAAGCTGGACCCAGGTCGCAATTAACGACGACGTGGCCCGTGTGGTCGACCAGTGGCTTCGCGGGTATCCCATTGTCCAGGAGGTCCGTTATCTGGATGAGGACGGCGAAGTAAAACAGCGACAAGATGCGCGAAGCCAGGGCGAGGGCGCCCCGGCCCCTTGGGAGCTGGGTTATTCACAGCAAGGGCGCGGGCAGGAGCGCGGGTTTGACACCGGACATCCCGCGCTGAACGGTGGAGAGCCAATGGGAGCTTCCGGGGGAGCTTCCCCGACATCCGAGCGGCGCATTGATGCCCGGGTGTTCCTCTTCGGGGTCAGTCGGGACAAGCTGGAGGTGGCCCAAACCGAAACCAACCTCGGCATTGACGTGGCCAACGAGTTGCGCCAGGCGACCCTGGTATTGACTACCAAGAACCATTACCGAAGGGGAGCCCATCTGGTCAAGGTGGCCGAGTCCAGCGGGACACCGGTATACGTGCTCCGCAAGAATACTATGCCCCAGGTGATGGACTTTTTGAGAACCCTGGCCAAGGAGCAGGGGCTGGATGTGCCGACTGGCTGGCGCAGCCGCAGCGATTCCGGGGAAGAAGCCGCGGCCACCCTGGAAGAGGCGATGCAGGAGGCAGAACAAGCGGCCCAGAAAGTGCTGGAAGGGGAATTTAGCATACAGTTAAACCCCCAACGGGCCTATATTAGGCGGTTACAGCACATTTTGGCTCAACGGTTTAGCTTGGCCTCCACCAGCCGGGGACGGGAACCGTCCCGGGCAGTCCTGATCTACCGGCCCTGAGCCAGGCCAGGTACATCATTCCAGGGGACGGCGGCCGTGGCGTTCATAGTATTTGAAGGTGGGGATGGCGCCGGCAAAAGCACCCAAGCCAGGGCTCTGTTCCGTCAAATGCAGCGTTCCGGATACCAAGTCATCCTAACCCGCGAGCCCGGCGGAACCCCCCTGGGGGAATCCTTGAGACGATTACTCAAGAATCGGCCGGGTACAACCCCTCTAGCCGAGGTATTCCTATTCCAAGCCGCCCGTGCCCAGCTGGTGCAACAGGTGATCCAGCCTGCCTTGCGGCAACAAACCAGCGTAATTTGCGACCGCTTTACCGCATCTACCCTAGCCTACCAGGGCCATGGGCGCGGATTGGATCCGCTGGTGATAGACCAGCTCAACCTGCTGGCTTCTTTGGGGCTGTCGCCCGACTTGAACATCCTGCTGGATCTGCCCCCTCAGTCAGTTTTTGACAGAAAGAGAGTTGCAAAAATGACCGCTCAGGGGGATACCTTCGACGCAGCGCCGCAGGACTTCCACCAAAGAGTTCGGGAAGGATACCTGGCGCAGGCTTCCCAAGCGGCTGCTCAAGATTCTTCCCGTTGGCTAGTTTTGGACGCCACCAGGCCCCGGCGGGCGTTGGCTCTGGAGATCTGGCAAAAAGTTAGACCCCTCCTGTAACAGAGGGGCCTAATGCTTTCTTTGGGGTCAATCCTCCCAATTCTGAGACGAGAGGACCTGAATTGCCTTAGTCGTCAGCGGCGACCGGCTCCAAATTGGCGATCTTAGCAGCGATGACTTCTTTCATCTTGCGGATGCGGGCCAAGTCCGGGTAGATGTTGCCCTCACCCTTCCTGTCGAAGATCTTCTCGCCATCCAGGAAAACTTCCATGATGCCTTGCCCCCGCGGGGAGATAGTTACGGCAGCATCCGGCCCGTAAGCCCGGAAAAACTCATTCGCCATCCACGTGGCGGTAGCGAGGTGCTGTCAAGGTACGCAGTAGGTGATTTCCAGTTGAACCTTTCCTTCCATGTAAAACACTCCTTAGGCTAATATGCCGAAGTTCTCCCCTATTGTAGCGCAAATACGGGCTAATGCAACAGTTTTGGCCGGGCCCACCTGTAAAAACTGTAATTCGCTTGCCGTCTGGACCTGGCTCAGCCGAAATTCCAGCGCCAAATCCTGCCTGACAGCCTGGGAAGTTGATTCCTGGCGCCCGCCTCAGCCACCGGCCCCTGGGGAAACGGCCGCCGCCCTATTGGAACACCCGGCGCGGACCGACGGTTTTCATATAGCCATCGTAGTTGCGGCGGGTCTCTGGTATGGAGTCCCCGCCGAATTTTTCCATGAATGCGTTGGCCAGCACCAGCGCCACCATCGCTTCTCCGATCACCCCGGCGGGAGGCACCTGGCAAACGTCGGACCGTTCAAAGTGGGCCTGCACCGGCTCTCCCGTGTCCAGGTCCACCGAGGGCAGCGCGTTTTGTAACGTCGCGATGGGCTTGATGGCAAACCGGGCTACCAGAGGCATCCCGTCGGTCATCCCGCCCTCGGTTCCTCCCGCGCGATTGGTCTTCCGCTGCCAAGGCCGGTCCGGGTCGGTAACCGGCTCGATAATATCGTGAACCTGGGAGCCTCTTCGGTCTATGATGTCCCAGCCGGGCCCAATGGAGACCGCTTTGACGGCGTTGATCGACATCAATGCCTGGGAGATGAGACCGTCGATCTTGCGGTCCCAGTGGACGTGGGAACCCAGACCAATAGGGATATTGTCGGCGACTATCTCCACGGTGCCACCGACGGTATCTCCGGCCTCCTTGGCCGAGTCGATCTCCGCCATCATCCGGGTGGCGGCCTCACTATCGGCGCAGCGTACCGGCGACTCCTCTACCGCATCCCAATCGATTGAATCCGCCGGGCTGGTCCAGACCGGGCCAATGGAGATTACATGGCTGTGCAGAGAGATGCCGAACTCCTCCAGCAAAGCCATGGCCACCGCTCCGGCAGCGACCCGGGCGGCTGTCTCCCGTGCGCTAGCCCTCTCCAGAGAGTTGCGGACGTCGTCGAATCCGTACTTCATGGTGCCGGGCAGGTCGGCATGGCCGGGGCGAATTCGCGTCACTCGGGCATTGCGTCCTTCCTGAGATGGGTTCTCCACGTACTCGATGGCCATCGCTTCCAGCCAATTGACCCAGTCCTTGTTTTCAATGCTCATACCGATGGGGCTGCCCAGGGTACGGCCGTGCCTTACCCCAGACATGATCTGCGCCCGATCCTGCTCGATGAGCATGCGTCCGCCCCGTCCGTAGCCCTTCTGGCGACGTCCCAGCTGAACGGCGATGTAATCCTCACTGAGAAGCAGGCCCGCCGGCATACCCTCTACGATGATCGTAAGACCGGGCCCGTGGGATTCACCGGCAGTGAAAAACCGAATCATCTATCCCTTCTCCGCCATTGCCCTAGTGGCCGCCTCGAGCATTACCGGGATGGGGCCTGGCTGTCCCGTCCATAGCTCAAAAGAGGCCGCTCCCTGATGGACCAGCATCTGAATTCCCCCCAGGGTGGATGCGCCGGCCCGGCCCGCCGCCCGCAACAGCGGTGTTTCCATAGGATTATACACCAGGTCATACACCAGAGCTGTGGGAGGTATCTGCTGCTCGAGCAGCAGCGAGTGCGCGGCATCCGGACCGTGGCTCATGCCGACAGTAGTGCAGTTTACAATCAGATCCGCGCTTACCGCGGCCAGGGCCAACTCGTTCCAGCTCATTTCGATGGCCCGGCAGGCGATTCCCCGCTCCCGGGCTAGGGAGGCCAGCCGTTCCCCCCGAGCAAAGGTGCGGTTGGCTATGACCAGATCGGACACTCCCTCGCGAATCAATGCCAGCACCACGCCCCGGGCGGCGCCGCCCGCGCCCAGCACCAGGACCCGCCTGCCTTCACAGCGAAAATTCCGGGCTTCCCGCAGTGCTTGAAGGAAGCCGTGGCTATCGGTGTTATATCCGATGAGACGGCCTTCCCGATGGACGACGGTGTTGACCGCTCCAGCCTCCCGGGCTCCTTCATCCATCTCGTCCAAAAAGGGAATCACCGTCTCCTTATGGGGGACGGTGACATTTATGCCCAGTTTGTCGGGCTGTCGCAAGGCCTGGAGGAATTCGCCTACCCCTTCCGGGTCTACTTCCCAGGCCTGGTAATCGGCATCTATACCCAGGTGGTCCAGGGCCGCCTGCTGAAAGGCGGGCGAGATGGAATGGCCGATGGGGAATCCGATAATGCCCAGGCTAAGGGTCAAACTGCTCCAACCTTATGCTACTATCTCGTAGATTTCCCGCTTCCGGCGACGGACTCTGCGTTAATCTTGTTGATCAGGGCGGTGGTCTGCTCGTCGGGCGGCCCGGTGATGATACCGACAGCCCGATACCCTGTCAAACTAGCCGCCGAGCCGCGAGTTTTCCTCTAAGGCGCCGGTAAAGGGTCAATAACCCCTTGCTTGGCGGGCGGCGGTAAGGTTGAGCACATTCACTCCTCCCACTTCCGTGAAGAAGGTTTCCGCCGCGGTCAAGTCCCCAACCATAAATGTCACGGTTTGTCCGGGGATCAGGATTGCCAACGGTAGGTAGCGCCCATCCTCAACCTGGGCCGAAGCTACCTCGACTCCATTGATCCAAGCCCTGACCACGGTGCCTTCAGGGGCGGGCAATCCGTCTATCGTGACCGCACCCACAAATATGTGGGGAGGCCGATTCTGGCTCAGCTGGTCCAAATCTGGAGTCGGCGTAGGCGGCGGAAGCGGGGTTGGCGTGTGGGGCACGATTCCGGCCGAGAGCCTGGGAGTGGCCGTAGCCGTCGGCGCCAGCGTGGGGGTTGGCAGCGGTGTGGCGGTGGGCTCAGCCGTGGGAATAGGGATGGTCGTAGCGGTGGGAACCTCCGGGGGCGCTGTGGCCGCCGTGGTAGCCGAGGGTTGAACTTCGACCTGGGTAACAGCGATGGGAGCCGGAGCAACCGTGGGGTCGCCGCCGCAGGCTGCCACTAAAAGGACTAAAATAGATGCGCCAATTCCGCTACATATTGCTATAGGTGAGACGGACATCCCGACCTCCTCCTCTTCCCCGCTTTACCGATCACCGGCGGCAGATTTAAATCCCCCTCTCATACCATTTCTATATGAAGAGTGTGTGTTTTGGGCATGGATGGGGTGCATGGCCGGGCACCCCATTGGAATCACCGGGTCTCATCAGGGTCTAGTCGGCGCTTAGCTGAGCCAGTATTTCCTCCAGGCGCTGGGTTTCCTCTCGCAACGACCGCAGGCGCGCCTCCTCGTTCTCCACCACCTCTGGTTTGGCTTTAGCCTTGAAGTTGGGATTGGAAACCAGGGCCTCCACCCGCTGCAGGTTTTGCAGGCTGCCGTCCAGTTCCCCCCTGAGACGGCTCTCCTCGGCAGAGAGGTCAACGACGCCTTCCAAAGTGAGACGGATCACCAGGGAATTTACTACCAACGAGATCCCTCTGGATCGTTTCTCGGCCCCGGCCTGCGTCCCTGACTCCTGTGTTTGAATGCGCAAGGGTTCCACCCGGGAGAGGGAGCGGATTACCTCGGCCTCTTCTTCGATGGCCCCCTGGATCGTATTAATCGTACCCGGAGGGCCGTTGGCCTCGATGACGGCTTCCAGCTGCTGACCGGCGGGGATCCGCAGCTGAGACCTGGTGTTGCGGACCGCTCGGATCGCCTGGATTATCAGGGCGATCTCCTCCTCGGCCTGGCTATCGATCCGGGGATTTGCGGCCCGGGGATAGGCGGCAACCATCACCGATCGGGGCATGCCACCTTTGCGCTCGCCTTCCCGCTGACCTTCTGGCTGAACTTCCGGGGGCAGGCTCGCTATCAAGTTGCGCCAGATCTCCTCGGTGATGAAGGGCATGAAGGGGTGCATCAGGCGCAGAGTTCGCTCCAACACATGAGCCAGGGTTGGCAACGGGGACGAACCGGCGCCCGACCTCAGCCGGATCTTGGCCATTTCAATATACCAGTCGCAGAAGTCGTTCCAGAAGAATTCGTGAAGTCTCTGTTGAGCCTCGCCCAGCTCAAAGCTCTCCAGCGACTGGTTCACGTCTATCGTCAGGCGGTCCAGCAAACTGACGATCCAGCGGTCTTCCCGATGCTCCAGCCCGGGCAGCTCCCGCCAGCCTTCGGCCCGGGATTGAATCCCTTCTTGGCTATCTTCTTGACTCTCTACGGCAGATATGACGTAACGAGCGGCATTCCAGATTTTGTTGGCGAAGTTTCGGGCCGCTTCCAGTTTGCCGTCGGTTATACGCATGTCATTGCCCGGCGCGGTACCGGTGGTCAGGGCGAATCGCAGGGCATCGGTACCGTAGCGCTCCACCAGCTCTAACGGGTCCAGGGTATTCCCCCGGGTCTTACTCATCTTGGCGCCGCTGGCGTCTCGAATCAGCCCATGAAGAAAAACCGTCCGGAAGGGAACCTGACCGGTATTCTCGATGCCCATCATGATCATGCGGGCCACCCAGAAAAACAGGATATCGTAACCGCATTCCAGCACAGAAGTGGGGTAGAATCGCCGCAGGTCGTCGGTGTTTTCCGGCCAGCCCAGGGTGGAATGGGGCCACAACCCAGAGCTGAACCATGTATCCAGAACATCCGGGTCCTGGTGCAATTCGGCCGAGCCACAGCTGGGGCAGCTTGCCAGGTCCTCGATGGACGCGTTGACATGTCCGCAGCCGTCGCAATACCATACCGGAATCCGGTGCCCCCACCACAGCTGCCTGCTGATGCACCAATCCCGTATGTTCTCCAGCCAGTTGAGGTAAACCCGGCCAAAGCGCTCGGGCACTATCTGGATTTCGCCGTCCTTCACGGCGGCATGGGCCCGCCCGGCGATACTGTCCGGATCTAGGTGGCTGCCCACGTTGATAAACCACTGGAGGCTGACCAGAGGCTCCACCACGGCGTCGCACCGCTGGCAGTGGCCCACCGAGTGTCGCAGGTCCTCCACCCTTTCCAGCAGACCCAGGCTTTCCAGCTCGGAAACCACCGACTCCCGGGCTTGAAACCGTTCCATCCCGGCGTATTTGCCGGCGGCGGCGGTCATGTTGCCGTCCAGGCCAATGACGGTGAGGATTTCCAAGCCCTGGCGCTGCCCTATCTCAAAGTCCACCGGGTCATGGCCTGGTGTGACCTTCAAGGCTCCGGTGCCGAATTCCGGCTGGATCGCCTGGTCGGCTACCACCGGAATGGGGCGGTCCATGATGGGAAGAATTACCTGTAAACCAATAGCGTCCCGGTAGCGGGGGTCCTCCGGATGGACGGCAACCCCGGTGTCCCCCAGCATGGTTTCCGGGCGGGTAGTCGCCACCGTGATGGGGCCGGGGACGGAGTCGGCGCCGGCATTGGCCAGGGGATAGCGGATGAAATACAGCTTGTCGTCCTGCTCCTGGTAGCTGACCTCCAGGTCGGACAATGCGGTGGCGCAGCGGGGGCACCAGTTGATAATCCGTTCGTGGCGGTAAATCCGTCCCTTGTTGTAGAGGTTGACGAAGGTGGTGCGCACCGCCTTGCTGGGGCCCGGGTCCAGGGTGAAACGGTGGCGGTCCCAGTCGGCGGAGATACCCAGCCGGCGGGACTGCTCATGGATAATGCCACCAACCTTCCGGACGTGCTCCCAGACCAGCTCCACGAACTTTTCCCGGCCCAGCTGATGCCGGTCTTGACCCTGGGCAGCCAGCTCCCTTTCCACCGCCCATTGGGTGGCGATGCCGGCATGGTCGGTGCCAGGCAGCCAGAGGGTCGGCGCGCCGCACATGCGGCGCCAGCGGATCAGGGCATCCTCCAGAGATTTCTCCAGGGCGTGTCCCAGGTGCAGCTCGCCGGTGACGTTGGGGGGCGGCATGATTATGCAGTAGGGAGTTTGGTCCGAGTCTGGCGCCGGTGCGAAGAGACCCTGGTCCAGCCAATCTTGATAAATGCGTTGCTCAACGTCGGCGGCGTTATAAGCCCTGGGCATGTCTGTGGCGGGAGTGGAAGTCATTCTCGGTCCTTACCGGCGGGTGAGTAGCCCTAGATTAAGCGACGCTTAAGCAGTGACTAGGCTGGGAGTAGGCGGCTAAAAATGCGAATACACGAAACCACGCCCGTTGTCCCATGGCATCTGCAAATGCAAGCAACCCTTCAAGACAAGTAATAAGAGATTAAACGGAAAACCCTAGCTCTTCAATCAAGTCATATAGATTGATACATCTGCAAATGCAAGCAACCCTTCAAGACAAGTAATAAGAGATTAAACGGAAAACCCTAGCTCTTCAATCAAGTCATTGATACAAATTATTCCGAATTCATGGCCGACGTCGCGGCCACCATCAGTTCGGGCATGTGCGATTAACCAGGGGTCGGCTTTCGCTAAGAACCTGCTTACATTGTGTGGCGCATACCGCCCATTACTGTTTACATTGGCCACGACTTCACTGTACCTTTCCTGAACTTCTACGGTTGGCACTCTGAACAGGACAGTCCGCAATCCGCTTGCCCATTGTTTGAGTTGGTCTTCGCCGTCTTGCAATTCTTGGAGAACCATCTCAGATGACGTCAACCTCTGTTGACGGGCTTGTTCTTCTAAGAAACCCCAAAAAGCTGGCATCATATTGAACCGATACGGCCCCCTACTTGCCACAATGAAACTATCGGAGTCCAACCAATCCGGCACTGGTTAATCCCCCGGAAGTAGACGTGCTTCGAGGTTGTAGAAAGTGCTAAGTTTGGCGATATTCAGGAGGGACGCAGCCTCTCGGTATGACACCTGTCCCTCCGCTGCTGCCGCTACGACTGCGACTGTGAATGTGGAGCTATTCCTGGCACTAATATTGGCATAAGGGTTTCCACCGCTGCTTCGCACCGTGCTATGTGTCTGCCATAGTTCTCTAAGTTTGGTTTGGTAGGTATCGCTATCAACTCTTTGGAGGTCCAACGCACTGCGAAGAATTACAAATGCACTTACTTTAAACTTCCTAGTCATGCTGGAGATGTTGCGGTCGAGGGAGACTGAATAGTTCCAGTTCATTAGAAATTCAGCTTTAGGCACAAGGGCTTCGGCGGCAATAGCGTCGGCTTTCCGCTCAAACTCATGCCGTTGCGCATTTGAGCTAGTCCAATAATCTGAGTTAGATACGCCAGTTTGGCCTGTCCACAAATGTGCCATTTCATGCACTAAGGTAAATATTTGGGCAGTTCTCGCATCCTTGGCATTCAGGAAAATTAAAGGCGCTAACGAATCACTTAGTGTGAAGCCTCTAAACTCAGAGACACTTAGGCTTCGGTAAGGCTGGTATCACGAAATCGTACACCCGCACCCGCTCCGGGTCCCCTTGAAGCCTCTAAACTCAGCCTCTAAGTATTACTGCCTACTATTCCGCTCCTTAGAACCAAGATGCCTTTGGTCTCCGCTGTCCTGACTAGTTCAGTTAAAAATGGTTCCCAACCGCTAACTCGATTACGCAAGTCATCGTTGATACCAAGGGTTTCTCGGATGTCTTCAGCGACTGCATCAATATCAGCGTCCGGACTGAACTTGCCAACAAACTCTATTGGATCATATTCCTCGATAGCCAAATGCCCGTGATACCATTCTTGCTTTCTGAGCGCATCATCAAGAACGTCAAGAAATGCAGGGCTAGGCTTACGAGATGGCGCACCTGCAACCGTCCTAAAATCCGCCAATGGTAAATCCTCTGCGGGGATGTCTTTAAGGTAGAGGTAACCAAAGGGTATGTTGAGTTTATTCCCAAGTTTTTCAGCCTGTTTAAAATTGGGGTGGCTATCGCCGTTCTCCCAGGCCGTCAGGCGGGCAACTGCTACTCCCAACTTCCGTGCGGCTTCCTCGATATCTAACTCAGCCCTTTCTCTGGCCCAAGTTAAGATCTTCGGGGTCACCAACGCATCGATCCTAGCCCAATTTTCCGTCGCCATATTAACTACCTGCAACCCAGGGCAATCGCGTCTTAACCAACGACACGTTTATTTACTTGCGTCAAGGGGATAATTCCGTTTGCCAATATACCAAGTTGGGACACAAACGGAAAGGCTCAGCCCCCCTACATGCCGTAGGCCTTGGTATAGCTGAGGCTGATGCGCCGTTTCTCTTGGTCGATGTTAAGGATCATCACTCGGACCTTTTGCCCCAGGTAGACGCATTCCTTGGGGTTGTTGACCCGGCGGTTGGACAGCTCAGATATGTGCACCAGCCCCTCTATCCAATCTTCCAGCTTCACAAAGGCGCCGAAGTCCACCAGGCGGGTGACCGTTCCTTCGACGATCTGATTCTGGGAAAAGCGTTCCTGCACCGTCTCCCAGGGCTCGGGCATGGTGCGCTTCAGACTGAGCGATACCTTCTGGCTCTCCCGATCTACCCGTAGAACCTGCACCGTCACCTCGTCGCCCAGGCTCACCGCTTCGTCGGCGGATTTCAGCATGGACCAGGACAGCTCAGACATGGGAATCAGGCCGTCGACTTCCCCCAGGTTCACAAAGGCGCCGAAGCCCCGCAGGGAGGTGACCTTGCCGGTAACCAACGTCCCCTCTTCCAGCTCGGCAATGAACCGCTTTCGGGCTTCATCTTTTCGGGCCCGCCAAATGGCCCGCTCTGACATAACCACCCTTCCTTGAGACTGGTCCAGTTCCAAAACGTTGAACTGCGCTTCCTGGCCGATCCGCGCATCCAGATCTCTTTCGGCTCCGTCCGGGGACTGGGGAGCTAGGTGGGAAAGGGGGACGAATCCCCGAATGCCTTGGTAGTCCACCTCCAGGCCGCCCCGGTTTCGTTCCACGATCTTAGCCAGCAGGGTGGTACCCGCGCTGAGGTGCTCTGCCAGCTCGTTCCACAGGCGTTGCCGCTGGGCCTGGTCGTAGGACAGCAGAACCATCCCGCTGACGCCTCCGCCTCCCAGGAAAACCACCGGCAGCTTGTCGCCGGGTTTCAGGCCGTCCAACTCCGAACGATCCATTAGCCGCATCTCCGGAGGCGTAACAATCCCCTCGGTTTTTAGGCCGACGCTGACCACGATTCCGTCTTCGTCGATGCGAACTACTTCGCCCTCCACCAGCTCCTCTGGCTGGTAAAACACGGGAGTGTACTCTTCCTCCGGCAGATCGGACATCTGGGTATGGTTGTTCTGGTCTGGCTCGACCATAGTAATCTTGCTCCTGGTGATTTGGTGATGTTAAGTTCGGCGCTATAAAGCGCTGACCCAGCCTTGTTATGCGTGAAATTTTAGACGGCCGCCGTCTTGGGATTCAATGGAAGGGAAGCTGGACTTGGCGGTGTTTCCTCGGCTCCCGGTTGTTGGCGGATCGGGTATTCTTGCTGGCTGGCTCCCGGAAGGGGTTTGACCTAAGGGGGTGGGACCTAAACCTGAGGGCGGTTCGGCCGGGAACCGCCGATTTCTTCCAGCATACTTAGCCGCCGGATGCCCTTGCGGGTATCGCTGGCGACCCGGGCCGGATCCCACATACCGAGCCGTCGCTTGAAGAGCCAATAGGTAAACTCTTTCAGGTCGGACAAAGCTAGCTGTTGCCGGAGGGTCAGGTGGAACGCCTCGCGAAACTCCTTGATCAAGTCCGATCTAGTGGCGTCATACAAGTGAGTAAAGGCTTCTTCAACGAAATCCTCGCTGTCGGGATATCCCTTGGCGCGATACCTTTTGCGAACCTCCTCCTCCGTGGCGAGCTGCAAAGCCTCTTCGACGGTGACTCCGTACCAATAATTCAGGTAAGCTCGCTGCTTGGTGGCGCCGATCGATTCCCGAAAGACCTCCTCCGATACCTCCTCCGGCAATTTGCCAAGGAAGAGTAAGTCCTCCTTTTCCTCCTCCGGAATAGCCCCGTCCATCTCGCAGCAAAGGCGCTCGGCCAGGGACAGCCAGTCCAGGGCCTCACCATGGATCAAATACTGGTAATTGCGGCCTTGATAGGTCTCCTGAGGGCGGGTCCACAACCCAACGGCTTCCAGCAAGGCTTGGTGCCAGGGCACACCGGCAAATAGGGCCTGTTGGAGGTGCAAGACAGCCTCCGGAATCTGCTGAGCCAAGTCCTCAGAGGATTCAACCAGGGGCGCAACTTCGCTAGGAACCCTGGTTTCCGGAGGAACGCTGTTATCCGGTCCCGTAGGCTGGCTCATGGTAAAACGGCCTGGCTCAGGCTGGCTTCGAAGATTTCCATGCAGCGAGGCTTGGGAGTTCGAATAAAGGCCAGGAACTGATCCAGCGGCCGGGTATTTAGTATGTGTTGTGGCTCGCACCAGGCCCGCCGAGCCAAGCCAATACCGAAGCGTCTTTGCCGCAGACCGGTGTGGTGATGAGAGTCGGTGCTGATAACCAGAGGCACTCCCAGCTGACGGGCCCGGCTGGCGTGGACGTCCTTCAAATCTAGACGTTCCGGAGCGGAGTTGATTTCCATCGCTGTGCCCGTTTGCTTCGCCGCCTGGAGCAAGGCCTCTATGTCAAAATCCACCGGCTCCCGACTTCCCAGCAAGCGGGTAGAGGCATGCCCTATGATGGTGACCGCCGGGTGCTGCATGGCCTTGATTATCCGGTTGGTCATGGTCGTCCGGTCCTGTCCCATGGCCGAATGAACGGAAGCCACCACCACGTCCAGCTGTTCTAGTAGTTCGTCCGAATAGTCCAGGCTGCCGTCGGCGCGAATGTCCACCTCCGATCCACAGAGGATAGTAATGGGGTATCGGTTTTGCAATGCACGGAGGATTTCAATCTGCTCCAGGAGCCGGGCGTCGGACAGCCCGTTGGCGATGCCTCGCCCCGAGGAGTGGTCGGTCAGGGCCATGTACTCATATCCCTGGTCCACCGCGGCCTCAACCATGGTCTCTATCGGGTCTCGACCGTCGCTCCATTCGCTATGGAGATGCAAATCACCCCGCAAGTCCGATTCCTCTACCAGGTGGGGCAGCCGATTTTCCCGAGCCGCGGCCAATTCATCGATTCCGGTCCGCAGTTCGGGGGGGATGTAGGGGAGCCCCAGGCGCCCGTATAAATCCGTTTCGTTGCTGAAGACCTCCAACTTGCCGGTTTCCAGAGTTGTAATCCCATACTCGTTTAAGGAAAGGCCCTGACTATTGGCCAGCTCCCTCAGACGAATGTTGTGCTGCTGGCTGCCGGTAAAGTATTGGAGTAGTGCGCCGAAAGAATCCTCCTCCCCAATCCTAAGGTCCACCTGGATGCCCGACTCCAGCACCACGCTGGACTTCTTCGGACCCTGACCCAACACATCTTGCAGGCCCGGAATGGACACCAGAGCCTCACTGACGGCCTCCGGATAGGAGGAGGAGGTTCCGACCAGGTCGATGTCGCCGATAGTCTCCTCCCAGCGGCGCAAGCTGCCGGCCGGCAGCAGCTCGCCCAGGCCGGGACACCGCTCTCGCAAGTAATCAACGGTGGTTTCGGCCACCGAGAGGGCCGCTCCGATGGGGGTACGGCCATCTTTGCTGCCCATTACCCGGATGTGGTGCAAAATGGTCTCGGCGGTTTTTGGTCCCAGGCCGGGCAGCGCGGCTAATTTTCCGGCGTGGATCTCCTTTTCCACTCCCTCGATGGTGCTAACACCCAACTCCCGGGCGATCAGCATGGCGGTCTTGGGGCCAACTCCGGGTATCGACATCATTATCAGCACGCCATCGGGAAGCTCACCAACGAGGCGGTCATAGGCGAGAATTCCCCCGCTCTGGCAATACTCCTGAATCTTGTCGCTGATTGCTTTTCCTATGCCCGGTATCTTTTTGAAATCTACCTGATCCTTCACCCCTTGCTCCAGGGAGAAGGAGAGCTCGCCTATGGTACGGGCAGCCCTCTGGTAGGCGCGAATCTTGAATACGGAGTCTCCCTTCATTTCCAGAAGGGTCGCCATATCCTCGAAAATCGCGGCTATTTCTTCGTTGGTTACCGGCATGACGCCTTGCTGAACTTTTTCTAAACTAGAGCCCTGGTGAAACCCACAGGGGATATGGCTCTCAATGTTGACCCCACCTTTGCTTTGATATAGTAGGCGGCCCGGGAGGCGTGGATCAGGGTCAAGGTAGATTTCTGGTCGTATGGAGCGAGCCGCTGCCGCTAGCAGCCTAGACCCGGTGCAACTCCCCAACTAAATTGCTCATCAGGGAGGAGAAAAAACTAACCCCGCCAATAGCCTCGGGATAGCCCATTCTGGTGGGACCAATGACACAGATGGTGCCGGTGGACTGGTTGGCGCCCCCATATTGGCAGAGGATCACACCGTAGGGATGTAGACTGGCCTCCTGGTTTTCCTCGCCGATGTATACTGCCACCTCTCTGGTTTCAGGCATCTGGGGCAGCAGGTTTTCCAGAAGGACTCGCTCTTCCAGCATCTCCACGAGAGCTTTGGCCCGCCCGCTTTGGGCGAATTCCGGCTGGTCCAACAGGCGCCGGAGCCCATCCACGTAGTGTTCTGGCGCGGTTTCACCGGAGGCATCCTTCAGCATCAGGGCAGTCTCATGACTGACCCTCGCCTCTAACGGTGTTAACTCTGGGTTATTCGACAGGTTATTCGATTGGATGTCGTCGTAATCCAGGTCGCAAAAGAGGTCGTTGAGACGGTTGGCGGATTGGTCCAATATTTCCTGGGTTAAGGGCTGAGCCACCGGCAGAAGGCGGCGGAGCAACCGGGTCTCTTGTAAGACCACTACCAGCAGAGCCAGAAATTCTTCCAGAAACACTAATTGTATGTGTTTTAGCCGCGGTGACTTGGCCCACGGCACCGTGACCAGTGCAAGGCTAGCTGTCAGGTCTGAAAGAACAACGGCGCACTGGCGGCTCCAGGCCTCCAAGTCCGGCTCCGCCTGGGAGAATTCCCGGTGTATCTTCTGCTGCACCATGACGGGCAGCTCCGGAGGCTCATTCAGCGTTTGAACATAGTGCCGGTATCCCAAGTCGGAGGGGATAGCGCCAGCGGAAACATGGGGCCTGGAGATGTAGCCCTCGTCGGTGAGGCGGGACATAGCGGTCCGGACTGTGGCGGGGCTAACCTTGGTCGGGGAACGGCGGGCGATTTCTTCTGACGCCACCGGGACGGCGGAATTGATATATTCCGCTACCAGAATGTTTAAAATCGTTCCTGCGCGTTCCGAGAGCATGACCTACCAGATCAACTGTATCCAGATTGGGATGTCCCCAATAGCTAGGGAAGCTAGTGTGAAATTAGCATGACCCCAAAGGGTGTGTCAAGGAATTGACTGTCCAGCTTCCCGACCATTATACTCTTCCCTGGCCTCTCTCACGAACGGTCATAGCGGCGATTCCCACATAATAGTTTCCGCGGGCCTCTCCTGAACCGGCCGATTCCCTTTTGGCAGGTTTCAAGTTGTCCTCACCAGCCTCGACCATCTCTCTGGTAGACGCTCTCTTTCCAGCTCAGGAAACCAGTCGAAAATGGATCAGGGACGCGATACTGGTCTTGGGATTCGCGCTGGTTACCGCGCTTTTGGCGCGGGTCTCCATTCCGCTGGGGTTCACTCCAGTGCCAATAACCGGGCAAACCTTGGCTGTTCTCCTGACCGGAGCCGCCCTGGGAAGCCGCCGCGGGGCCAGTTCCATGACCCTCTATTTGGTAGCCGGCTCCTTCCTGCCGGTCTATGCCGGCGGCGGCTCCGGTTTGTTTTGGAACTTTGCTTCCGGCGGGTATCTTATCGGCTACATCCCGGCTGCCTATGTCGTCGGATTTTTATGCGAAAGGGGATGGGACCGCCGGGTCTGGATTATCCTGGCTATGCTGGCGGGCAATATTGTTCTCTACATCCCCGGTCTAATCCAACTGTCCTTTTTCGTGCCGGAAGGTAAGGCCCTGGAACTGGGTCTGTACCCCTTTATCCTCGGCGACTTGATCAAGCTTTACATCGCCTCTCTAACCGTACCGACGGCCTGGGCACTGCTTCGCTGGAGCAAGGGCACCGAGTAAATATGGAAATAACCTGGTTGGGCCACTCTTGCTTTCGCCTTCGTTCCGAGGATCTGGTGGTAATTACCGACCCCTATCCCGCCTCGGTGGGCTTGCGTCCCGACTCTCGCGCTGCTACCGCAGTTACTGTCAGTAATACTCATCCCCACCACAGCAGCTGGACCGACGTGGGGGGAGGACCGATAGTGTTTCAGAACCCTGGCGAGTACGAATATTCTGGCATCGCCGTTCGGGGGGTGATGACCCCTCTTTCCGCCGGTGAAGCCCGAGAAAACCGTAACGTCGTCTTTTGTATAGAGATTGAAAATGTGAATGTTTGCCACTTGGGCGATATTGCCGAACCTTTGACTCCCCGGGAAATCGATACCTTATCCCCGGTAGATGTCCTCTTAGCCCCGGTGGGAGGAGGTTGTACTCTGGGGGTGGAACGGGTGCATCAAATTCTGCAGGACCTGGATGCCAAGGTAGTCATACCCATGCACTACAGCATTCCGAATCTGGCGGTGGAATTGGGCAGTCTCGATGCTTTCCTGCGGTTGACTGGAGTAAGCGATGTACAGCCACAGCCCCGGCTGGCTTTGACCGCGGCTAACCTGCCTACGGATACCCGGGTAGTGGTGCTGGCTCCCCAGGCTAGGCCGGCCTGAAACCATCTATCTGAACCCGCTGGCGGCCTCCGGCGGTTCGCGGCCGACCAGCTTTGCATCCCAACGATCGCAGTCGGCTGTCTAGGTACAAGTCAGGCGACCCTACTGTTTAGGCCGGGGCGTTGGCCCCATCAAGATTCTCGCGTTTCAGAAGCCGGCTGGACCATCCGGCGGCGGTTCAGCATCAGCAAAGCCAATCCCCCAGCCAGCAAAACCGTTCCCAGGGCTAGGGCCGCCCGCGGCAAGATCGGCAGCACTGAGTCCCCTACCTGAGGCAACAGTGGCGGCGGTAAGGGTGTTGGAAGGGGCTGGTCGAAGCTGAGATTCAGCTTGGCGATAGCATACTCTCCCTCGAATATGACCGACTCCGCCGCCTGAATGCGGCCGTGGGCGTTGACCAGGTAGAAGCTGATGAGGTCGCCGCGGAGGAACCGGTTCGAGGGGTTAACCTCCAGAAGAAAGTAGGTTCCGTCGCCGGTAATAAACACTGCCTTGCTCTGGAAGGTTGCGCAATCGGCCACACAGGCTACCAGATGAGGGCCGGCGGGGGCCGGCGAACCTTGCAGCCGTACCACCCCGGAAAAGTAATCGGCGAAGAATGGCTGGGGCGGCACCTCACTCTGGCGGGGACCGGCTCCCACTAGGGCCAAAGAAGCCAGCAACACCACCGCTACTGCCAGGCAACCGCCTATCTTCCTCCGCAACACGCTCCCCTCCTGAGTCCGCCCCGGCGTAGGGCCAAGTTGGCCCCTGAAAGCTTACCTGAAAGCTTACCTGAAAGCTTAATAGTAATGCGTTAGTGGGAATCTATCCTTTATGTCGCCTATATCCTCACCCATTTCCCCAAAGTTTGCCAAGAACAACTGGGTCCAGTTCCAGCCTGTTCCGGGCAAAAGGAAAGGGCACCCGACTGAGCCGGGTGCCCGCTAGTGCCTGAAACCTATTGATTGGAGCCGGGTATGGCCTTAGGCTGGTCGCCTGGAGGCGAAGTAGACTCCGGCTACGCCCAGCAGGGCGACAATGGACAGAATCAAGCCAATCAGGCCGCCCCCGCTGCCACCGTCAGCGCCATCTGCGCCATCTGCGCCATCTGCGCCATCCTTGCCGGCGGAGCCAGCAGCGCCAGCAGCGCCATCTGCGCCAGCCGGACCGGCTTCAGTGCCCGCGGCGCCCGCCGGACCAGCTGGACCGACCGGACCGCGCTCACCGGCGGCTCCCGCGTCTCCCTTGGGACCGGCCGGGCCAACAGCGTCGGCGCCTTCCGTACCGCCGATACCTCCCGCCGTCAGGTCCAGGAAGTCCGCGCCTCCCTGTTTCCAGGAAGCGGTCTCACCGGCGGTCAGAGTGTCTACCATAAAGCTGATATTTGTGCCGCTGCCCTGGCTGACGTGCAAAACGTAACCGCCGCCGAGCATCACATTGGCTGAACCCTGTTGTACCCCGTCAATAACGGCCGAGACCATGGTTCCCGCCGGAGCGGAAAGCCCATTCACGGTCACCGCCCCGATAAAGACATGGGGCGGAAGCTGCTGAGCAGAAGCCACGGTCGGCACCATCAACATCATCACCATCACAGCCAGCAAGGCCAGGACTCTCATTTTGGTCATTGATTCCTCCTCGATTCTTACCTAAAGGGATGGCGGGGTCGCCCTGGGCGGCGGCCCCGCAGTTGGAACTTATCTAGTCACCGGACTGCTAGGGCCAGACTACCAGGTTCCAGCAGTCGTCACCGGTGCAGGTCAGTTTGAGCAAGACGCCAATGACATCCAGCTCGACATCTTGGTCAATCAGGAGCCAGTACACGCCGCCGGTGACTAGCTCGTCCAGCGTGTTAGCGTCGGCGAACTCTTCCCTCGGGTCGTTGAACTCCCAAGTCTTGGTGGTGTTATCGAACCAGAAGATCCGCAGCAGGCTGTCGCTCATGGCGTAGACATCTTCCATCGGCGTCGGGGCACCAATTAAGCCGGACTCCAAGACCTCGAAGGAGATGCTGGAGGTAGTCCGGTTGGAGCCGGTGCTCACCTCTACCTTGACTGAATGGGTGCCGGGGTCAAGGCCGGGTACCAGGAGGTCGGTGATCGTGAAGTTACCAGCACCGTCGGTGTTGACGTTGCGGCTACCCAGAGTGCCCAGGCCGCCAAACTCGACCTTTTCCACGGTCTCGAAGGTCCGGAACCCTTCACCGCGAAGGGTTACCCGGGTACCGGAAGCTCCCCGGCCCGGCTCGATGGTGATCAGGCCTGCGGCGATTTCGTGAGTAACTGTTTCGACTACTCCGGTCTTCTTGCCATCGGCCGAGATCTCCGCCGACAGGGTGTTGGTGGATGGGATGGCGCAGCCGCTGGGAATGCGCAGGCCCTCGCGGAAGTTACCGGAGGCGTCCGGGTCCGCGGTTACCGTGCGGCTGGAGGCGCCGCAGTCGTACTTCACGGTTACGGTGGTGGAAAGACCATCTTGATTGTCGGAGATGAAGTTCCGGCCGATGATGGTCACCACGTCCCGCGGCCGGGCCGTCAGCGGCGTGACTTCCAGGGTTCGCTCGGCAATGGTCACCGGCAAGTTACCCTCGGCTCCGTTGGAGTCGATGACCTTGAGCTCGTGGGTGGCCTCGTTCAGTAGCGAGCTGCTCAAGATATTCTGAGTGCCAGCGATGCCGGCGTCGTGGACCAGCACCGTTATGGTGAAGGTGCCGCCGGTGGTCAGCAGTATTCCCCAGGTAGGCTTGGGCGACAGCGTCGACGCGTTCATTACGGACTGAGGGCAGTCGCTGTCGTCGGCTATTTCAACCGGCACGTTGCCAATGGTGATTTGCCCTTCAAATATGCAGTTATTACTGCCTTCGCTAAAGCCGTTGCCGGATATGGTCAGGTCCTGGTTGGCGATTACCGTGTCGTGAGAGACGCTTAGGTTGGCGCCACTTATGGTTAGGTTGAAGCTGGCGACGGTCCCCGAGTCGTCACTGTCAGTGACAGTACCCTCGCCGGACTTTATGTCTACGCGCAGTAGGCCGGTGGGTATTCTCTCGCCGGCGCGAGGATTGTTATCACGCCTTTCGGTAATGCAAACTCCGCTCGACAATATGTAGACCCCGGCGCCCTTATCGTGATTTTCGGCAATGGTAGTATTAGCCCCCCGCGTCACCGTCACGGTTGTGCCAACAACGGCACTGACAACGAACCTTTCATCATCGATTTGGATAACCATGCCGGGAAGGATCGGGGTTCCCGGATCTTCCGTCAAGATTGTGTCCGTTGTACTTGCAATAGCCTCAGATAGCTCCGTGGTGCTATCTACACCCGTGCCCGTACCAAAAGGTATGCAATTGGGTGCAACGCCCGGTATGGTCCACCCGAAGCTCACCTCTCCGGAAGGACCGGTTAATAGGGGGAGATTTGAGGGACTGACATTGAGGCCCGTCAGCACCTGGATCAGGTCGATTGGCGCATTGGAAGGGAAGTCGAACAAGGAAACGGTAACGGTATCACCGACATTGGCCGCCCTGGGGGAGATGTTTATATTCCCCAGCAGGTTCATGGTCTGCCGGCTAACCTGCTCCTGGGTCAACTCCAGCGGGGAGCCGGTGGTACGCCCTTCGCTGCCGACGAAGTTAATGAAGTTGCAGTTTACCATATTGGGTAGCTCGCAGCTTCCGCCGGGCCCATGTAACCCAGGGAAGAAGGGCGGGTTGTTGAGGACGATGGTGCACTGGCCGGTGTCATCGGGGTCCGCGATGAAATTACACAGGTCGCGCTCATTGGCGTCTCGTTTTCCATCGCCGTCGTAGTCCAGCCAGATGGTGGCGGATTCCTTGCCTTCAATGCCCAAGACAAGCAGGGGCTCTTTGCTGCCCCGGTCGTCATCGTCGTCGGACAACAGCAGCCGGGCTATGACGTTTAGACGGAATTCTGCAAAGTCCACGTCTGCCGTGGTGGTGACTCTTGTACGGTAGTCGTTGGATTCGCGGGCGTTCACGATGCCCGCCCCCTGATGGAAGATGACGGTGACAGTTGCGCCGTCGGCAATGCCGTTGGCGCCGCTGCCATCGGCAGTCCCCATGTCCGGCACGGTCACGGTAATCTGCAGCAAGTCGTTTTCGTCGCCGCTAAAGTCAACGTTCACGCCATCGGGCGTTACCGTCTGTCCAGCAACACTACTATTGCGGGGGTCGTTGGTCACTATGCTGGCACTGAGATCGATCCGGCTCAGCACCAGGGGAGTCTCGACCACAAAACCGAAGTCGTCCTCCAGCGTGATGATGATCTCGTCTCCTGGCTTCAGGCCGCCCTCGTCGGCGTCGGCGGGCTTGTCATAAGCATAACCAACATCGTTAGAAGTGGTAGTGCCGGAGACTGTGAAGTCGAGCCGGAGCCTGGTGGGGTCCCCTGGGTCATCGGGGAAAATGCTCCCGGTCAACTCGGTCACCTTGGCAGTGTTGGCAGTGATGGAGTGGGTGGCGGTAACCAGGCCGTCACCTCCTATGTTCGAAACGCCGGTTAATTCCATGCCATCCAGGTTGCTGGCTTCGGTGGTGCCGGCCGTAGAGTGGTTCAACGCGACCACCGCGGCAAAAGCGCCAATCGCCATTACCAAGATCAGCACCGGGATAATCCAGATGGGTGCCTTTAAGTTTCCTTTCATTACCTGCTTATCTCCTATTTCTTAGAACCTTTGGGTTGATTTCTCTATTGGTTGGTTTTCGGGTTCTGGGATGCCTCGGTTTACTCAGGGATGGGTTGTTTCCCTTCAATCCCCCGGCGCAGGGGACTGGATTTAAGGGGCCCGGGGGACATGGGAACGATCTAGCTGGGGCAAAACTGGGACTAATCCGGATAATTGCACGTCTACTCCTTGAAAATTGTGACCAAAATGTGAACAACTAGGAATAATAGCGCTTACTTTCATCATCTTGTGGCCCCCAAAGTCAAGCTACACCATTAGGGAAAAGGCGGCAAAACGCGCCGACATGGAGCCAGTATGCCACTGGGAACATTACGAGAGTATTACGGGGTGCGAGCACCCCTTTTTCTGTAAGTGTTCAGATTTGAGGGGAAGCGAGCAACCGGCGGCATTCCAGGAGGGGATTGAGACCTCTAGCCCGCCAGGTGCCAAAGAGGGATGCCAAGGTCATCTTGCTGTCGGTGCCCTGCCCTGAGCGGGTGCCGCCGCTGATCTTGCGACTGGTTACCAGATGCCGCAGGCTCCGCTCGGCGGCGTTGTTGTCTGAGGGCACGGCTGGGTCCGACACGAAGACAAACAGTTCCTTGATGAACCGTTCCATGCGCCGGCAGAGCTTGGCCTGAACCGCCAGGGGATCTTTAAGGAAAGGCCGCGCCAAGACCATTAGTTTCTCCTCCAGCATTAGCTGGGTGCGATGGCCTGGCTGGGCTCGGGGAAGGACCGAGGCCTTGGCCTCCGTGTAGACCTGGTGAACCGCCTCGGCCCACTGAGCCAGCCCAGCGTCTTCTGGGTACAACCCTTTCAGGTCATGGATATCCCGCAGCAGATGAGCCCAGCACCGTTGCTTCAGGCCCGGGTAGTGGTTATAGGCGGCGTAGAAATCACTGACCACCACTCCGCTGAAGGAGGAATCCAGCACCTCATCCACCACCCCCTTATCCCGACCCCGACGCAGGAAGTATCGTTCGCTGGGAGTGCTGAAGGTCCAAACATAGCCGTTGCTCCCGTCCTGGCGCCAGCCGGTTTCGTCGCCCTGCACCACGGGACTGGCGCGGACTTGCTCGAGCACCTCTCGCACCGCCGTCTCAGCCTGACGGGCTACTCCATGGACGGCCTGGACGATGGCACCAACACTCAGGTGCAACTGATGGACGGTCTCCAGGTACCATTGGATGATTCTTATGGGCAACCGTCCCTCCTCCCGCAGGGTCACCATCAGGCTTACCAGATTGACCCCCAGGCGCTGCTGGCCCAGAACCACCCCCTGCAGGGCCTCTTTGGGCAGCCGGCGCCGCTGGCATACCGGACAGATGCGGGCTACCAGGGCGTGCTCGGTCACTTCTACCGGAGCCACCGGTAGCTCAATGACTTCCCGAGTTCGCTGTACCCATCCGCCGTTCAGGTGAGTCCCGCAGTCGGGACAGACCGCCACGGCATGCTCCACCCGCTGGGTAGGAGTCATGCGCTGGCGGGCGAAGCCATGGCGGCGCGGCTTTCTGGGCTCCTTTTTCTCCGGCGCTTGCCGGCTGGAGTGCGGCTGATTACCCGGCATCCCCGACGACCCGCGCCGGTTGGGACGGGATTCCAGAACCCCAATCCGCCTTTGCAAATCGGCAATGACTGCCCGCTGGCCGGCAATTATCTCCAGCAGAGTTTCGCGACTCGCCGCGTTCAGGTCTAGTTCAGTGTCCATCTCCCTGGTATGCCACAACTCCCCCGGCCATGCCAGCGTTTTTCCAACGGCTTTGAGCCAATTCACCTCATCAAGTCTGAACAGTTACCTTTTCCTAGAACTACTTGACAAGGGGGTTCCCACCGCAACGGCTTTTGGGGTGTGTGTCAAAAGCATCGATGGGCCCTGGGGCGGTGTATTCGTCGCTCCGGCGAAATCCGGAGCCCAGATGCCGCCCCCTGGTTGATGGGTAGATGACGCTGGATTCCGGCTTGCGCCGGAATGACGTGGAAGGAATTATGCTATGCCCGGATATCTTTGAAAAGAGGCTCTTGGGGGACTTGATTCTATGGGTGAATGGGGGAGAGCCATGGTTTGGGGAAATCGCCCTATATTCCACTTTTCGAAAGGGGGACCGAGGGGATTTGGATCATCCAAGTTTAGTATTTTCTTCCGGGGTCGCTATTGTCCGCGATAAGGGGCAACCAGCGGGGGGAAGGAGCCCTAGTTGGGCGGCGCGTAGGTAACCTGACGGAACTCCCGCAGCTGGTCGCCTTTGCCGTCGCTGGCTATTATCTCGATGATGTTGATTCCTGGTTTGAGAGGGACCTCCTTGATAAACCTGCCGTTGCCATCCGCTACGGTGGGGCTGCCGTTGACCTCAATCAGCGCGCCCGGTGTGGTGAAACCCATCACGGTTACCGAATTCCGAGACACGGTGCTGATGAAGTCCGGCCGCAGCAGGTTTAAGAAGAAAGGCATGTTGGGGGTCGGCTCCGGCGTCGGCGTTGGGGGCGGTTCCAGTGTGGGCGTTGGGGGCGGTTCCAGTGTGGGCGTTGGAGTCGGTTCCGGCGTTGGCGCCGGTGTGGCCGTGGGGGTTGGCACCGGTGTGGGGGTTGGCGTGGGTGGGGGAACTAGCGTTGGCGTCGGCGCAACCACCGTCGGCGCCCCGTTTTCCGGGCGGGCCACGGTCTGGAAGCAACCCAGCAACAGCATTGCTCCGGCCAGCGAGGCCAGAAGTAGAGCCAACCGCAGGGGTCTCACCGGGAATTATCCAATGGGAGTGTCAAATCCCCCTGTCCTAGCTGGACTCTAAGGCCAGGGTGTTGCCGTTCAGCGGCAGGCTGAGCAAGAAAGTAGTGTGGTGGTCGGGCTCCGGGGCGGAAATGCTTTCCAGGGTAAGGTCTCCGCCGTATTTCTTGGCCAGGGTATGGGCGATGAACAGGCCCAGGCCCGAGCTGGTTTTCTCCTCGCTCCTGGCTACCTCCGGTGTCCAGCCTCGGTCGAAGATGTGCTGAGCGTAGTGAGGTGGTATTCCCGGACCGTCATCCCAGACCCGGACGAAGAAGTCGGTCAGGTTTTTGGTCAGCTTTATTTCAACGTGCTCGGTGGCAAATCGGACTGTATTGTCCACCAGGTTGGTTACGATATGCTCGATGGCCGAGCTGTCGCAGTAGATCAACCCGAACTCGGCAGGCTCGGACCACCAGCTGATTTCCTTGTGGGCCTCCGCCGCTACCTGGCTATACCGGCCCACTATTCTGCGGATCAGCTCCGTAGGTTCCACCGGCTGAATCTTGGTAGGCACGTTGGGCGCCTCCAATTGCACCATCACTTGAATATTGGACATCATCAGCCGGAAGCTGGGGGTTTGGGACTCTATTTCGTCCAGCAGCCCTTTGACCTCGGGATATAGCTCCGACTCGGAGGACTGGAGCATCAACCTCAGCTCCCGCTCCTTACCTAGAATCCTCCGCAGGGGGCGGCCCAGGTCATGGTTGAACAGCTCGAAATATTGCTGGGTCAGCTGACCCCATTTTTCCGCCGTCTGCTGCTCGGTGTCGACCTCCGCCTGGTCCCGGCCCAGCAATCGGGGTAAATAATAGGTAAGAGTCGTACTGCCCAAGCCGGCCACCACCAGCAGGGCGCCCAGATAGCTCAGCGGCTCAATCCCCCAAAGCTCGACGAACAGCGACTTCCCGATGAAAGGGGCCAGCGCCAGCCCGGCAACTCCGCCGACCAGCACCAGTCCGGCGAAAATACGGAGCCACCACAGCTTCGACTTGGGTCGAATCACTGGATCACGTCTTGGGAGGCACCAGCCGGTATCCCTGGTCCCGAACATTTATTATCAGGTCGCCGGCGCCAAAGGCCATGCCTAAAGCCTTGCCCAGGGAAACCTTGATCTCCCGGATCCGCACACGAAGAGATGCTCTCGCCTCTTCTCCCTCCGAGTATCTTTCCAGCCGGCTGAAGGGCACCAACTCCCCGGGGCTGCGATACCAGGTAGCCGCCAGCTCTCGGATAATTTCGAACTTCATGCCGTGGATGTCGTCCACCATCACCGAGTCCTCACCCTGCTTGACGTACACGGCCTTGGCGCTGGCGTCCAGATAGAGATTGCCGCCGATGGGGATGATCTCCGGGGTTCTGCCGATGAGCCGCCGCAACCGGAGGACGACCTCCTCGGGGCTGGCCAGTTTATCAATGAAATCCACCGGAGCATCCCACTTGAGGCTGCCCCGCACCGCTGTCTCCCGATCTGGGCCCTGGGCATACTGGGTAAACATCAGAACCGGCAGCTTGGGGTGCTGCTCCACAATCTTCTGGAGTATCTCCAAGCCTTTAAACTGATCTTCACGGTACTCGCCCAAGCGGATGTCTAGCAGGACTCCTTCCGGGAGCTCCTCGTCGATGGCGTAAAGGGCCGCTGCCTCGAACTCATCACCTATAGACCCTCCGGCTTCCGGCACTATAACCAGCGTTTGCCAGCCCTCTTCGTCGAGCCTCCGCCTCACCGCGTTTACGATGGGGGACTCCCACTCATCGTCCACTATTATTATTTTTTCTAAACCCTTGGCGTTGGGCATAGGAGTTAAACCTGCTTCAGAGTGGCTATTTGAATGAGTATTTCACCGGCACGTAGGATAAGGCCCCGGAAAGCCACGGGTAAATAGATATGAGCTAACATTTTACCAGACAACGGAACCTCGCCCCCTCGCCCGCTGAGCTCCCCCAACCAATGCCCATATGCCATCGCTGCCCAAGTTTACCAGTTGTGAATTAGGTGACGGTGGAAAGGCGGGAAAAGTTTCCTTGGCGACGGGTAAGGTGTTGAAAAGCACGGAGCTCATCCTGAGAGAAAGGGCTCGCCAAAGCGTTTATCATCCCAAGGCTTTTAAAATAGAAAGGAGAGGTTGGTTTGGTCCCGGCCGTAGCCCAGGTTATAAGATCCTAGCCGAGCCTTTAAAAAGGGTCGATGGGGTTTCTGGATTTCGCTCGGTCTCCCTCTTTTTATCATTTACCGGCTATCGCTACCCCGGTTATTGAATACCGGTGGGGGCAGAACCTGAAACACCGGCTACCATCAAGTTACGGCAAGAACGGCCGAACAGATGTATAAACATCCGGGCAGCGGAGAGGTTAGGCTTCCTTGTTCAAATTCCCCAAAAATTCCTGATTGTTGTCGTACTTGGCCAGCCGCTCCAGAACCCGCTCCGTTGCGCTGGCGGAGCTGTCATTAGAAATGAGGGTAATCATCCGCCGCAGCAAAACTATCTGTCTCATGGTTTCTTCGTCGTAGAGCAATTCCTCCCGCCGGGTGCCACTGCGAACGATGTCTATGGCGGGGAAGAAGCGACGGTCGGCCAGCCGGCGGTCCAGGTGCAGCTCCATGTTGCCGGTACCCTTAAACTCCTCATAGATTACCTCGTCCATCCGGCTGCCGGTATCGACCAGGCAGGTGGCGATAACCGTGAGGCTGCCTCCTTCCTCAATGTTACGCGCCGCGCCAAAGAACTTTTTGGGAGGATAGAGGGCTATCGGGTCAATGCCGCCGGAAAGGGTTCGGCCACTGGAAGGCACTGCCAGGTTGTAGGCTCGAGTCAGCCGGGTCACACTGTCCAGCAGAATGACCACATCCTGTTCCGCTTCCACCAAGCGCTTGGCCCGCTCCAGAGCCAGCTCGGCCACCCGGCATTGCTCCTCCACCGATTCGTCGAATGTAGAAGAGAACACATCCCCCTTCACCGCGCGGCGCATGTCAGTAACCTCTTCGGGGCGCTCACCGATGAGCACCACCATCAGCACCGCCTCGGGCAGATTTTCGGCGACACTGTGGGCCAGGTGCTTGAGAATGGTGGTCTTGCCGGCTTTGGGAGGGGAGACTATCAGTCCTCGCTGTCCCAGTCCGATGGGGGAAAAGAGGTCTATCATCCTGGTGGACAGGTTGGAGGCCTCGGTCTCCAAGACAATTCGCTCTTCCGGGAAGATGGGGGTCAAGTATTCGAACTGGGGGCGGGAACGACTGGGAATCTGCTCTGGATCGAATCCATTAACCCTTTCCACCCGAACCAAACCGAAATAGCGCTCTCCCTCCTTTGGCGGGCGCACTTGCCCGGTGACCGTGTCTCCCGTCTTGAGCCCGAAGCGCCGGATTTGAGACTGGGAAATATAAACGTCTCCAGTAGTGTGCGGGTGGGCCACTTGCCGCAGGAAGCCATAACCCTCATCCATTATCTCCAGAATGCCGGAGGCAATGAGAGCTTGCTGGGAAGAAGCCGTTTGCAGAATACGGCTCAGTAAATCTTCGCGGCGCAAATTGGCCAAGCCCGCCCCGTCGCTGAGACCGACGCTCTCGGCCATGTCCAGTAGCTGATCTTTGGATTTGGTACTAAGTTCAGCTACGTCCACTGTTTGTTGTATCGTTGCCATGTTCACCTCATTGTTGTCTAGGTCCCCAGGTTATTCAGGTCTGCCGTTTTCCGGTGCTGGTTTTCCAGGTTTGCCCGAATCCCGCAATTTAGGTCTCAAGCCGCGCATCAGAGTGGCAACCTGATCGTCCTAAAAAGGGCGTTGGGAGGTCTTGAAACGCATTCCCAACTTTGTGATTCAGTCAGATGAAGAGGCCTGCGGGAGGCTTATGGAGATTGTAAGCACGTCGTTACAGTCTGGAAGTTAAAAAGCCCTCAAGAATAATTTGGAGTTAAGCGCCACCGGCCTTCTGCCAGTCCTCTAGAAATCTGGCGACGCCGGCATCGGTCAGGGGATGCTGCGCCATTTGCCGCAGTACTCCGTAGGGCACGGTGGCGATATCCGCGCCAGCTTTGGCGGCCAAGAAGCAGTGCAAAGAATGGCGAATGCTGGCTGCCATAACCATGGTCTTTATCCCGTAGCTCCGAAATACCGAGACGATGTCTGAAACCAGGTCCATGCCTTCCTGACCAATGTCATCCAGCCGGCCTACAAAGGGACTAACCACCGTCGAGCCGGCTTGGGCCCCCAAAACCGCCTGGTTCACGCTGAAACAAAGGGTTTGGTTACAATTGATCCCGTCTTTGCTCAGGACCGAAATCGCCTCGAACCCCTCGGTTGTGCTGGGAATTTTCACCCAAGGATTGGGGATCCACTCGGCTATTTCCCGACCCTCCGCAATCATGCTGGCGGCATCCTGGCTCACTACCTCCACCGAGATAGGGCCGTCGATTATGTCTGATATCTCTTGCACTGCCAGCCGGTAGGCATCCGGCCGCCCAATCCCTTCCTTGGCTGCCAACGAGGGGTTGGTAGTTACGCCCGTTACTACCCCCATTTGGGCTCCCTGGCGTATCTCTTCAATATTAGCGGTGTCTAGAAACAGCTTCACTTGGTCGCTCCTAAAAAAACCTGCCCCTTATTCAGGAGGTGCCCGGAGCTAGAATTCTCCGCTGATGTTCCGAATAAAGAAGTAGCAATCATTGAAATCCGGTGAAATCCCGGACCGGTTACTCCGGCGCCTCCAAGGGCAGGGGACGCTGGCCGCCCTCGCGTATAGTACCTTTGGCAGCGCCGATGAAGTCTCGAAAGAGGGGATGAGGCCGGTCGGGACGGGATTGAAACTCCGGATGGAATTGCACTCCCACCATGAACTGGTGGTCCCGAACCTCCGCCGTCTCAACCAGGCTGCCATCGGGAGAAAGCCCCCCGATAATCAGCCCGGACTCCTCCAAGTTTTCCCGATAGGCGTTGTTCACCTCAAAGCGATGCCGATGGCGTTCCAGGACCTCCTCGGTTTGGTAGGCATCGTAAGTTCGAGTGTTGGGCACCGGCCGACAGGGATACCAACCCAGGCGCATAGTGCCGCCCATGTCGGTTACACCCCGCTGGTCCGGCATAATGTGAATTAACGGGTCAGGAGTGTCCGGGTCCAGCTCCGACGAGTTGGCTAGAGGCAGTCCCAGAACGTTTCTGGCCCACTCCACGATCATAACCTGCATGCCCAAGCACAATCCCAGGTAAGGTACCTGATGCTTCCGGGCATAGCGGGCTGTTTCGACCATCCCTTCCACCCCGCGGCGTCCGAACCCTCCCGGGACTACTATCCCACAGACGTTGGCCAACAGGGAATCCGGCCCCAGCCGCTCCACATCCTCGGAATGCACCCACTCGATCTCCACTCCCCGGTCGTGAGCCACCCCCGCGTGGCGCAGCGCCTCCTTGACGGAAATGTAGCTGTCCGGATATTCGGCGTATTTGCCAACCACGGCAATGGGCACCTTGCCCGACAAGGACTTCATATGCTCGACCATGTCAGCCCAGCCGGCCAGGTCGCGAGTATGCTCGGTGAAGCCAAAGGTCCTTACGATGAAATCCCCCAATCCGGCATCCTCCAAAATCAGCGGAACCTCGTAAACGTTATCCACCGTCTCCAGGGGGATGACCGCTTCGTTGTCCACGTCACAGAACAGGGACAGTTTCTCGCGGATGGAGTCGGATACCGGATGGTCGCTGCGGCAAAGCAGGGCGTCTGGTTGAATACCGATGCTTCGCAGTTCCTTGACGCTGTGCTGGGTGGGCTTGGTTTTCAGTTCCCCTGTGGCCGAAATGTAGGGGAGCAGGGTTAAATGCAGGTAAAGCACATTGTCCCGGCCCACGTCCTTACGCATCTGCCGGATGGCTTCCAAAAAGGGCAATCCCTCAATGTCTCCTACGGTGCCGCCCACCTCGGCTACAATAACCTGGGCCTGGGACTCTTCAGCCAGGTTGGTCAATCGCTTTTTGATTTCGTTGGTGACGTGGGGTACAGTCTGAATGGTGCCCCCGAGGAAATCCCCTCGCCGCTCCTTGCCAATCAGCGACAGATAAAGTTCTCCCGCGGTGACATTGGAGGAACGGGTCAGTTCCATGTCTATGAACCGCTCGTAATGCCCCAGATCCAGGTCGGTCTCACCGCCATCCTGGGTCACGAAGACCTCGCCGTGCTGGTAGGGGGACATGGTTCCAGGGTCGACATTGAGGTAGGGATCCAGCTTGATCACCGAGACGGCTAACCCTCTGCTTTTAAGGATGCGCCCGATGGAGGCGACGCTAATCCCCTTGCCGATTGAACTAACCACACCACCGGTAATGAAAATGTATTTAGCGGCCATGCCTCAAGCTAAACGTAACACGGCTAAGCGCAACTCACGGGCACAGAGGGCTGGAATGTGCCAGCCGCGTGAAAAGAGGAAAATTTAGCGGGACAGGTTTGGGGACAACTCAGAGGCCGGAGCTTCGTTTCCACCGCTGGGTTTATCGGCGTTGGGTTTACTGGCCTCTCTTGCGATTATAGGCCCGCGCTTTTACTAGTGTCAAGCACATTTGGCATTAGGTAACTGTTCAGACTTGATGAGGTGAATTGGCTCAAAGCCGTTGGAAAAACGCTGGCATGGCCGGGGGAGTTGTGGCATACCAGGGAGGTGGACACTGAACTAGACCTGAACGCGGCGAGTCGCGAAACTCTGCTGGAGATAATTGCCGGCCAGCGGGCAGTCATTGCCGATTTGCAAAGGCGGATTGGGGTTCTGGAATCCCGTCCCAACCGGCGCGGGTCGTCGGGGATGCCGGGTAATCAGCCGCACTCCAGCCGGCAAGCGCCGGAGAAAAAGGAGCCCAGAAAGCCGCGCCGCCATGGCTTCGCCCGCCAGCGCATGACTCCTACCCAGCGGGTGGAGCATACCGTGGCGGTCTGTCCCGACTGCGGGACTCACCTGAACGGCGGATGGGTACAGCGAACTCGGGAAGTCATTGAGCTACCGGTGGCTCCGGTAGAAGTGACCGAGCACGCCCTGGTAGCCCGCATCTGTCCGGTATGCCAGCGGCGCCGGCTGCCCAAAGAGGCCCTGCAGGGGGTGGTTCTGGGCCAGCAGCGCCTGGGGGTCAATCTGGTAAGCCTGATGGTGACCCTGCGGGAGGAGGGACGGTTGCCCATAAGAATCATCCAATGGTACCTGGAGACCGTCCATCAGTTGCACCTGAGTGTTGGTGCCATCGTCCAGGCCGTCCATGGAGTAGCCCGTCAGGCTGAGACGGCGGTGCGAGAGGTGCTCGAGCAAGTCCGCGCCAGTCCCGTGGTGCAGGGCGACGAAACCGGCTGGCGCCAGGACGGGAGCAACGGCTATGTTTGGACCTTCAGCACTCCCAGCGAACGATACTTCCTGCGTCGGGGTCGGGATAAGGGGGTGGTGGATGAAGTGCTGGATTCCTCCTTCAGCGGAGTGTTGGTCAGTGATTTCTACGCCGCCTATAACCACTACCCGGGCCTGAAGCAACGGTGCTGGGCTCATCTGCTGCGGGATATCCATGACCTGAAAGGGTTGTACCCAGAAGACGCTGGGCTGGCTCAGTGGGCCGAGGCGGTTCACCAGGTCTACACGGAGGCCAAGGGCTCGGTCCTTCCCCGAGCCCAGCCAGGCCATCGCACCCAGCTAATGCTGGAGGAGAAACTAATGGTCTTGGCACGGCCTTTCCTTAAAGATCCCCTGGCGGTTCAGGCCAAGCTCTGCCGGCGCATGGAACGGTTCATCAAGGAACTGTTTGTCTTCGTGTCGGACCCAGCCGTGCCCTCAGACAACAACGCCGCCGAGCGGAGCCTGCGGCATCTGGTAACCAGTCGCAAGATCAGCGGCGGCACCCGCTCAGGGCAGGGCACCGACAGCAAGATGACCTTGGCATCCCTCTTTGGCACCTGGCGGGCCAGAGGTCTCAATCCCCTCCTGGAATGCCGCCGGTTGCTCGCTTCCCCTCAAATCTGAACACTTACCGCATTAGGACCCCGGGGATTTTTCAGCTGCTGCCGGTCCTGGTGGCGCGGCAGTCCGGAACCGGGTTGCGCCTGACTTGCACCCGGTATCCCGGCTGGCTGATCTATGTAGTATCATTTATTGGCGGCTGAAATTGCCGGTTTTAAAGGAGCCCCATGATAACGCTGAGTCATTTCATCGAGGACGCTCTGGCCAGGGAACAGGAATTCCTGCTGGAGGCGGTTCAAGATCTCACTTCCGAGGAACTTGTTTGGCGAGCAACACCGGAAGCTAATCCCATCGGCTGGATGCTGTGGCACATGCTGCGAGTGGAGGACATGTGGCTCCAGTTCTTCACCCAGTTTCAGCCGGAGCTCTGGGAGCGTGACGGCTGGAACGAGCGGTTTGGGTTGCCGGCCCGGGACAACGGCTTCGGCCATACTCAGGAGCAGATAGATAATTTCCCGGCCTTGGACCTGCCCGAATTGCTGCGCTACGGAGCGGCGGTGCGCGCCAGCACCCTTGACTACCTGCGCGGCCTCCAGCCGGAGGACTTTGAAGTTATTCCCCGAGAGCGCAGGCCGGACTTTTCGGTAGCCACCATGTTCCGCCAGATCATTGGCGAGTTTTACCAGCACACGGGTCAGATCGCCTATGTCAAGGGGCTGATTCGGGGCTCCAAAGCCTTCCCAGCCAACTACACCGCCCCCGGCTGAAATCTATCTAACATGGGGCGGCTCCCTGGGAACCCTTCCGCCAAAATCCCCATATTATGTTCACCAATTGCCTGGATGACCGGGGTGGGGTCTGCTCTAAAATAGCGGGTATCCCGAAACCGCATGCTGTCCCCCTACGTCATGTAATGAAGGGACTAATTTTGCGGCTTCGGTGTTTAACTCGGGAGGGGTGGAATGCGGCGTTTTTCATTAAGGTTAGCCAGAAGGTCAGCCAGGTTCGGCCTAGTTTTTTCCACAGGTTTGCTTCTGGTCACACTGGCGGCCTGTTCAGCCCAGCCGCCGGCCTTGCCTGAAGAACCTCCGCCCAGCGCAGTCATCGCTACACCAATTCCGACCCAAATTCCTACGCGGCAGCCCACTCCCACCGCAATGCCGGCACCCACTCCCACGCCGGTCGTGGCTCCGTCGCCCGGCGGGTCAGCCGGCGGCACCCTGACGCTGGTGAGTGCGGCGGATATCCCGCATCGGGACGTTCACCAGGTCCGTCAGGAGACACTAGCCGCCCTGGGCCCTGGCCTAGCCTGCAGCCGCTTACTGCGGCTGCGCACCGGTCCCCTGATTGAACAGCCCAGCCTAATGTTGGAATGCGACCTGTGTGAAAGCTGGCGCCTAACCTCCGACTTGGCCTATGAGTTTCAGTTGCGCCCAGGTGTCCGCTGGCAGAACCTTAATCCGGTTGACGGGCGGCCCCTGGTGGCGGAAGACCTGGTCTACAGCTACCAAAGGATGGAGACCGAGGGGTGGCCCCACGCCCAACTGTTCTCCGACCGGGGCATATCTGGGTTCGAGGCAACCGAGCCGGGCATCCTGCGGGTAAGCCGGTCCTTCCTGGATTCCGATGCCCTGCTGGCTCTGGCCGACGGTCACAGCAAGATCATCGCCAAGGAGGTGGTGGAGCAGTACGGGGATTTGAAGCAGGCCCCGGTGGTGGGCACCGGACCCTGGATTTGGGAGAGCACGGAGGAAGGTGTGGGCACGGCGCTTAGCCGCAACCCAGACTACTTTGAAGAGAGCCTTCCCTACCTGGATCAGCTGGTGATAAAACTGGTCAAACCGTCCACCCTGGCTCCCTCCTACGCGACGAAGCAGATGGCCGCTTTTCGAGCCGGCCAGGTGGATGTGGTGAACCTGCCGCCCAGAGAATGGAATCAGCTTAGCTCCAGCAGCGCGGAGTTTAACGTCAGTATCGCGGAGCAGTCCGGCTCCGGATTGCTGCTCTGGGCCAATCTCCAGACCACGCTGGGGGGCCAGCCCGACATACGCCGGGCCATTTTTCAAGCCATCGATCCCTGGGAGCACCTGCATTCCATGTGGGAAGGGCACGGATCCATCGGCGCCGGAGTGCCGGTTCCCAGCCCGGATTGGCTGCTACCCCAGGACACCATCCGCGACAATTACTTCGCCAGTCCCAGCCAAGCCCGAGAGCTGCTGGCCGGCGCCGAAGTTGACCTGCCTTTGCGCATCGACCTAGCGGTGGCTGATTCGAGCCAGGCCCATCTGGACTTGGCCATAAGCATCGCGGAAGACCTGCGGGCGGTAGGATTTGCTCCCAACTTACGGGCTATTCATCCCGCCCACTACAACCAGCTGCTGTTTCAGGAGAAGGAGTCCTTCCAGCTAATCATTGGCAGCGCGCCGCAAACGCCCACGACCAACGGATTCTTGCTGGGGCTGCTCCACAGCCGGGGCCCGGTAAATCTGCTGGGTCAACAAGATCCGGTTCTGGACTCCTTGATAGAGCGGCAGGCTTCGGAGCGGGATCCGGCTCTCCGCCGCCAGCAGCTGGTCGAGCTGCAGGCCTACTTGCTGGACCAGGCCTACCTGTTTAGCCCGGGCAGCGACACCTCGCGCTGGGCCTTCGATTGGGACCTGAAGGGATTCCACCCCAACACGGCTCTATCCGAGTATATTTTTTGGTCCAGGGCCTGGCTGGAGCGGTAATTTGTAGATTAGTCCGGGGTTAGTCCGCGTTCAATTGTGATCAGTCTCTGAACACCCTCTGATTAGTCACTATCTCAAAACGTGATTCGACAGGCTCACCACTAACGGATAAAGAACACCGCCCGTTCGTCCTGAGCTTGTCGAAGGACGGTCCACCCGGAATACAAGATTTTTGAGATGAATGCCTAGTCAGGCCCAGCTTGCCCTGGCCCGGACTGCCCGGTTTGGTGGCTCTCCATACCCTCTTCCAGGGCCAACCAGGGTAGCAGGGCGCATTTTATCCGCACGGGATACTCCCGGACCACTTGCATCGCCACCAGGCCCCCCAGTTTAGTCGCAGGCTCCTGGGCCAAACTCTCCCCGTCCAAAATCTCCCCGTCCAAAATCTCCCGGCGCATCATGGCCCGAAAAGCGTGGTCCAAAGCCGCAGCCTGCTCCAGGCTCTTGCCCAGCAAGGCTTCCGCCATCATGGAAGCCGTCGCCTGAATTATGGAGCAGCCCTCGGAGCGGCTGCTGATTTGGGCGATCCGGCCGGCATCGTCCAGCTTTATCTGCAGGATGACCCGATCCCCGCAGAAGGGATTGAACTCCTCGGACTCTATGTCGGAGGAAGCGAGCGCGGGCCGGTGACGGGGACTACGGTAGTGGTCCATTATGGATTCGCCGTAGAGTCCATGCAGGGGGACATCGGGTGGTTGTGGCATAAGAGTATTCTAGGTCGCCAGAGGTTTAAGGGGAAGTCTCCGGGGCCGAAAGGATTTGACCAGTCTGGATCGATCACAAAGAGGAATAAGGGGAAGTCTCCGGGGCCGAAAGGATTTGACCAGTCTGGATCGATCAAAAGAGGAATCAAGACTAATCAATGACTATTCATTGAGCTGGGAGCCGGGAGCCTGCCCTGGGACTACTCAGTGGTTACGCCGTCGTTCTTCCCTTCGATGGCGGCGCGCAGGGTATGCCAGGCCAGGACGGCGCATTTAATGCGGGTGGGGAACTCCGCGACTCCGGCCAGGGTTTCCAGGTCACCCAGTTGGTCGTAATCCAGCTCCGCGTCCGGCTCAGTCAGCATCTTGTGAAACTGGTCAAAGACCTGTTCCGCGGTTTCCAGCTTTTGTCCCTTGATGCTCTGGGTCATCATGGAGGCGGAGGCTCGGGAGATGGCGCAGCCGGTGCCCTGAAATCCCACGTCGGTGATGACCCCATCCTCGACTTGAAGATAGAGGCTGATTCGGTCGCCGCAAAGAGGATTAAAGCCGTCGGCGGTATGATTAGCGTGGTCAAGTTTGCGAAAATTTCTGGGCTTGCTGTTGTGCTCCAGCAGTATCTCCTGGTATAGCTCATTGAGGTCGGACATCAGCTAAAGACCTCGATAACCCGGTCGATGCCCTTGACCAGAACATCGATTTCCTGCTTGGTGTTGTAGAATGCTAGGGACGCACGAGCCGTGGCCGGCACTCCGAATCGGTCCATCAGCGGCTGGGCGCAATGGTGACCCGTGCGGATGGCGATTCCTTCCGCGTCCAGGATGGTCCCGATGTCGTGGGGGTGGACCCCATCCATCACAAAGGAGAGGACGCTGCCCTTTTTGGCGGCGGTGCCCATCAGGGTCAACCCGCCGATGGCCGAGAGGCGCTCCGTGCCGTACTGCAACAGCTCGCTTTCGTAGGCAAATATCTGGTCCATTCCAATGTTGTTGACATAGGATATGGCGGCGCCCAGGCCGATGGCTCCCGCAATGTTGGGGGTTCCCGCCTCGAATTTGTTGGGCAGTACGTTGTAGAGAGTCTTTTCGAAGGTCACGGAACGGATCATTTCCCCGCCTGCTTGGTAGGGCGGCATCTCCTCCAGAAGCTCGGCCTTGCCGTAAAGCACACCGATTCCGGTGGGGCCGTACAGCTTGTGCCCCGAGAAGGCGTAGAAGTCGCACCCCAGCTGCTGTACGTCCACGCTGACGTGGGCGATGGCCTGGGCGCCGTCTAGCAAGACCGGCACCCCCTGCCCATGGGCGATCTGGACTATTTCTTCCACCGGGTTGATCGTGCCCAGTGCGTTGGATTGATGCACTATGGATACCAGCTTGGTTCTCGGGTTAATCAGTTTTTCGTATTCGTCCAGCAGCAGCTCACCGGCGTCGTTGATCGGTATCACCCGCAGATTCGCGCCCTTCTCCTGGCACAGAATCTGCCAGGGCACGATGTTGGAGTGATGCTCCATGGTGGAGATGATTATTTCATCTCCCTGGGATATCTTCTGGCGGCCGAAGGTTTGGGCCACCAGGTTGATTGCCTCGGTGGTGCCACGGACAAAGATTATCTCCCCGTCCTCTTTGGCGTTGATGAATTTTCTAGCCTGAGTCCGGGCTTGCTCGTAGTCATCGGTCGCCAGCTGGCTGAGGGTATGCACCCCCCGATGAACGTTGGCGTTTTCCGTGGTGTAGTAACGGACCAAGGTATCGATGACCGACTGGGGTTTCTGGCTGGTGGCGGCGTTGTCCAGGTAGACCAGCGGCTTGCCGTTGACCATCTGCTTCAGCAGCGGGAAGTCCTCCCGGATTCTGGCTACGTCGAAAGCGGAGGTGGTGGAGGTCATGGAGCACCTCTCGAGCCAAGTCCTGGCGCCAAAACGGCCCCCGCATACAACTTTTCCACATAATCTCGCAAGGGCTTCGGCTCCACCTTTTCTATGATCTCCCCGGCGAAGGCCTGAATCAAGATACGGCTGGCCGTTTCCAGGTCCAGACCCCGGCTTCGCATGTAGAAAAGGGTTTCGGCATTTATGTGACCGGCGGTGGCGCCGTGGCCGCATTTAACGTCGTCAGCATAGATAAACAAGCTGGGTTTACTATCGATTTCGGCGTCTTCCGACAGCAGCAAGTTCTTGTCGGTTTGGTGAGCGTCAGTATGTTGGGCGTCTTTACGCACCAGTACCGTACCGCCAAAAACCGCCCGCGAGTGCCCGTCCAGAATGCCTTTGTACAGCAAACGGCTGGTGCCATGGGGCTTGGCATGCTCGATGTTAATGAAGTTATCCATGTGTTGAGTTCCGGTGGTCAAATAAAGCCCGCTTAAATTGGAGAAGGCTCCTGGACCGTCCAACAGACAGTGGAGGTCGCTGCGCCCCAGGGCGGCGCCTTTGGCGAAGCTGGTCGAGGTATAGTTGCTGTTCTGCGCCTGGTAGACCCGGCTGGTGCCCACATGGAAGGCCTGCTGATTCTCCAGCAGCAGCCGGCAGTGCCGGACCTGGGAGTTCTCCTCCAGCACAATTTCGGTTACGGCGTTGGTAAAGCCGGGCTCCTCGGTAAGGCTGAGGTAGCTTTCCGACAGGGTCAGTTGGGTTCCGGGACCGGCAACAACCAGCACTCGGGGATAGGTCACCCGGGGCTGGCGCCGGTCGGTGGTGGCGAATACCAAGTTGATGAGAGGGGGAGCCGGGGCTCCCTCGGGAACATGGACCAGCAGACCATCGTGCAGGAAAGCGGTGTTCAGCGCGGTGAAGCCGTCCTCCTCAACCAGGGCGTGCTGTCCCAAATGCTGCCGCAGCACGTCTGCATACTCGGCCGGAATACCACCCAGACTCCCGGCATAAACACCATTGGAAAGGGGGCTATTCGATAGGGAACTGGAAAATCGCCCGTCCAGGAATACCAGGTTTACCCATTCCTCATGACAGGGAGCCACTTGGGCTATCTGGTCCGGAGCGATATCGTCATTCGGATCCAGGCCCACCGGGTGTCCGAAAGAGCCGTTGGCTATCGGGCCGACGTTGGTATACTTCCATTTTTCGTTGCCCCGCCGGGCAGTGGGCATACCCAAAGCGGCGAAGCGCGACCAAGCATGGCCTCTAAGCTGGGCCAGCCAGGGCAGGCGGTTGGCCTCCCAACTGGCCTCCAACTCCTCATATTGGGCCAGGTATCGTGAATATTTATCTAAAACTTGCGTCATCGTTATTGTTCAGGCAAGCAAACGCAACGGTAGAATTCCATCCCTACAGGGTGTTTAGTCAGGTCCTTACCTTCTCGGTTCAAGGTGTTTGGACGTTCTGGCGTCGGCATCCTCTCCCATCGAGGGAGAAGGGGTCCCTAGGTTGCGGCATTTACCGCTTCTCGAATCCAGTCGTACCCCTTCTCTTCCAGCTCCAGGGCCAGTTCCGGCCCACCGGACCGCACAATACGGCCCTCCAGCAGTACGTGGACATGGTCGGGGGTGATGTAATTGAGCAGCCGCTGGTAGTGGGTCACCAGCACTATGGCGTTATCCGGGCGTCGCAGCTGGTTGATGCCGTCGGCCACGATGCGCAGGGCGTCGATGTCCAGTCCCGAGTCGGTCTCGTCCAGCAGCGCCAGCTTGGGGTCCAGCACGGCCATTTGCAGAATCTCGTTACGCTTCTTCTCGCCGCCGGAGAAACCCTCGTTGACCGAGCGCCGTAGCAACTCCTGGTCCATCTGAACTATCTTGGCCCTTTCCCTTAGCAGGCGGTCGAAGTCCCGGGCGCTCATCTCTTCCTCGCCCCGCTGCGTTCGCTGGGCATCCACGGCGGCCTTCAGGAACTGCCAGGTGCGCACCCCGGGCAACTCGACCGGGTATTGAAAGGCCAGAAACACGCCCCGTCGGGCCCGCTCTTCCGGCTCGAGGCCCAACAGACTTTCTCCCAGATAAAGGGCCTGGCCGTTGGTCACGGTGTAGTCGGGTTTCCCGACCAGGCAGTTGGCCAGGGTGCTCTTGCCCGAACCGTTGGGCCCCATTATGGCGTGGACCTCGCCGGAGTTGACCATCAGATCCACACCCTGGAGTATCTCTTGATCGGCGACGGAGACGTGGAGATTCCGTACATCTAAAAGCGGCTGTTGGCCGTTCTCTTCGGTGGTCATTGCCGCCTAACCCACCGCGCCTTCCAGGCTTACCTTGAGGAGCTGCCCGGCTTCCATGGCGAACTCGAAGGGCAATTCCTGGAAGATGCCCCTGCAGAAACCGTTTATTATCATGTAGTGGGCATCCTCCACCGAAATACCCCGCTGCTGACAATAGAAAAGCTGCTCATCGCTTACCCTGGAGGTGGTGGCCTCATGCTCCAGCTGGGCCGTGGGGTTCTTAACCTCGATGTAAGGTACCGTGTGAGCGCCGCACTGGTCGCCAATGAGCAGGGAGTCACATTGGGTGAAATTCTTGGCGTTGGTGGCCGACGCGTTGATTTTTACCAACCCCCGGTAGGTGTTCTCTCCCTTGCCGGCGGAGATTCCCTTGGCCACGATGGTGCTCTTGGTGTTCTTGCCCAGGTGGATCATTTTGGTGCCGGTGTCGGCCTGCTGGTAATTGTTTACCAGAGCCACCGAGTAGAACTCGCCCACGGAATTGTCGCCCTGCAAAATGACGCTGGGATACTTCCAGGTGATGGCGGAGCCGGTCTCCACCTGGGTCCAGGAAATCTTGGAGTTCACGCCCTGGGCCCTGGCCCGCTTGGTGACGAAGTTATAGACGCCCCCCTGCCCATTTTTGTCGCCGGGAAACCAGTTCTGGAGGGTGGAGTACTTGATCTCCGCGTTGTCCAGAGCGACCAGCTCCACCACCGCGGCGTGAAGCTGGTTGGTTTTCCGCATGGGCGCGGTACAGCCTTCCAAATAGCTGACGTAGCTACCCTCTTCGGCGATGATCAGGGTACGCTCGAACTGCCCGGAGTCGAGGGCGTTGATGCGGAAGTAGGTCATCAACTCCATGGGGCAGCGCACGCCCTTGGGGATGTAGGCGAAGGAACCGTCGCTGAACACGGCCGAGTTCAACGTGGCGTAGTAGTTGTCCGCGTAGGGAACCACCGAGCCCAGGTATTTCTGGACCAGCTCCGGGTGCTTTTGAACGGCTTCGCTCATGGAGCAGAAAATGACGCCGGCTTTTTCCAGCGATTCCTGGTAGGTGGTAGCCACCGAAACACTGTCCAGAACGGCGTCCACCGCCACTCCAGTTAGCTGCTTCTGCTCCTCCAGGGGTATGCCCAGCTTGTTGAAGGCTTCCAGGACCTCCGGGTCAACCTCGTCCAGGCTTTTGGGTCCATCCTTTTTGGAACCCGTAGCGACGTAGTAACGGATGTCTTGGAAATCTATGGGCGGGTGGTGGACGTTTGCCCACTTGGGCTCCTCATAATTCTGGCGCATCCAAAAACGGAAGGCCTTAAGGCGCCATTCCAGCATCCACTCCGGTTCGTTTTTCTTGGCGGAAATTAACCGAACCACGTCTTCCGACAGCCCCTTGGGCACGGCGTCCTCATCGATGTCGATGGTGAAGCCCCACTTGTAATCTGAATCAAGCTCGGTGGAGGTGGTGTTTCGGGAGATGACCCGCTGATTGGTCATTCAGGACTCCTTCTAATTCTACTGTGGTCCAAGAAATCTATTGGGAAAGGTACCGGCGTCTCCCGGTTGCTTTTGGGCAGGGCTCTTGGTCCTAAATCGACATTGTTGACCTATTTGGTCAACAATTATCCTAACATTGGCCCTGATAGCTGTCAACGGATTTCGGTGGTTTCGGGTCGTATTTGACTTGGCCTAACCATTTCAAACTCGACCGATAATAACGGTCAGGGTTCAACTGCTCAAGGGGGTCAGCTAATGAGCTGACTAAAACGGCCCTTTTCGGATTCATCGCGCCATGAAAATGCCCAACATTCGGAACTCCGCCTATGCATCGCTTAATCAACTTTGCCGGGAACATAGCATTGACTACTCCGCGCCATTGGAATTGCTGCCGGGGGAATACGCAAAACGACTGAGCCAGCCGGGGCGCCTACTCGCGCTGGAGCCCGGCCGGTGGCAAACGATTTATAATGCGCCTGGAATAAATTGACTGGTGAGCCTAGCCGGATGTATAAAATAGTAAAGTAGGTCAAAGTGCGTCGGGCATGGAGAATTTAGAGCATGGTTGAGAAAATTCTTTTGGGAGATGCCCATACCCACCTGAACCAGTATCCACCCGCCGAGCTGCCGCAGATTTTGGAGCGAGCCGCGGAAGCCGGTGTGGGATTCATCGTCTGCGCCGGCACCACGCTGGATTCCACCCGGGCTTGCATCCGCCTGTCCCAGGAACACCAGCCCTTTTACGCCGGCGTGGGCATCCACCCAATGGAGGCCCACGAGCGGGTCGACCAGAGTGCCTACGACCAGTTGGAAAGCCTGGCCAGGGACAACGACAAGGTCGTCTGTATCAGCGAAGTCGGCCTCGACTATTTGCCCGACTCCCCGGACCACGATATTCAAGACCAGGTTTTCCGCCAGCATATCCGCCTGGCCAAGAGCCTGAAACTGCCCATCATCTTTCACTCGCGGGAGTCCCATCCTGAGGTTTTTCGAGTCCTCCGCGAAGAGGGCGCCGGTGATGTCGGGGGCGCCATGCACTACTTCCAGGGTGACGAGGCCACGGCCCGAGAAGCCATCGATTGCGGCTTCCACATCTCCCTGGCGCGGCCGTTGACCCGTCTGCCGAAGCTGCAAGAGGTGGCCAGGGTTATTCCTTTGGAGAACATTGTGCTGGAAACCGACGCCTTCCCCCAGCCTTTCAAGAAGTACCGCCACAGTTGGACCGAGCCCCGCCATGTGCTAGAAGTGGCCCAGCAGCTGGCCGACTTGAAAGGTATCAGCGTTGCAGAGGTCGCCGAGGTCACCACGCGCAATCTGGCGGGACTGCTGGGGCTTGAGCGCTTGATACGGTCCTAGAGTGATGGCCGGCCTAAATTGGCGGCCGCACGCCCCGTTGCCGTTGAGCCTGCTATTCTCAGGTGGTACCATTACTAACTAGCCAAAGGCGTTCCAAAAGCACCCATCAGTAATTGGGCAGGAACCCCGCCCAGAACCCACTCAGGAGGCGAGCCATGTTAGCTAGCAGCTTACCGGGCAGCTGTCAGATTGCGCTCAAGGAATGGGCCGTGACGGTCCAAGCCCTGGCGCAAGGCCGGCAGGTCCTTTTATTGCGTAAGGGTGGCATCCATGAGGAAGGCAAGGACTTTCGGGTCGTACATCCGGAATTCCTGCTCTACCCTACCTACGAGCATCAGCGGGAAGACCTGCTCAAGCCGGCGGCCCAGCCTTCCCTGAAGCAGCTGCTGGCCGAGACACCCCAAAGCGACACCATCACCTTCTCCCACTGGGCGCAGGTAGCAGAGGTGATCGAAGTGTCGGAGCAGGAAAAGGTTGATGATCTGTCGGGACACCACATCTGGACCGACGCTTACGCGCAGTCGCGATTGCACTGGAAGCCCATGCTGCCCCTTTCAATAATGTTGCTGCGGGTATATCAAATGGAACAGCCGGTGACTGTTCCCTGGACCAAGGAGTACGGCGGCTGCACCTCCTGGGTGGAGATGCTGCCCAAGATCGAGTTGGGGAGGCTGCAACCGGCTCTCGCCGACCAGGAGTTCCAGCGGCAGGTCGATGAGATCAAGGGCAGCCTGGGCCTGACTCTAGCGGCCGGGTAGGCTCCCCGGATAGATTTAGAGGAAGAGCATGAAATATCGGCAGTTACCCGGTACCGACCTGCAACTCTCGGAAATCGGCTTTGGCGTCTGGACCGTAGCCACCAACTGGTGGGGCAATATTCCCGAGCAGCAAAGGGCGGAGCTGTTGGAAAACGCCCTGGAGTTGGGCGTCAACTTCTTTGACACCGCCGACACTTACGGCGAGGGTTATGGTGAGGAGATTCTGGCCAAGGTGCTGGGCCACCGCCGCCATGAAATGGTAATCGCAACCAAGTTTGGCTATGACTTCTACGACAAGCTGACTCCCCGCGTCGGCCACCAGGAGCGCCCTCAGAAATTCGACCCGGAGTTCGTGCGTTTCGCGTGCGAGCAGAGCCTGCGTAGGCTCCGCACCGACTACATCGACATTTATCAGCTGCATAACCCCAAGATGGACGCCGTGGAGAATGACGAACTTTTTGAGACCCTGGAGGATCTCCAGCGGGAGGGCAAAATCCGCCGCTACGGCGCCGCCTTGGGGCCGGACATCGGCTGGTTCGAAGAAGGCGAGGCCGCCATGAAGGAACGGCAGGTCAGGAGCGTCCAGATCATCTACAGCATCCTGGAGCAAGACCCGGCCAAAGCCTTCTTCCCCATCGCTCAAGACCAGCAAGTGGGGCTGCTGAGCCGGGTTCCTCACGCCTCGGAAGCCCTTACCGGGCGTTACACCGAGGCTCCGAACTTTGAGGAGGGAGACCACCGCTCGCATCGTCGTGCCGAATGGCTCAGGGAGGCCCTACGCAAGGTGGAGCAGGTCAAGTTTCTGGCCGGAGAGGATACAGGCCGAACTCTCAGCCAGGCGGCCATCAAATTTTGCCTGTACCAACCTACCATCGTCACCGTCCTGCCCAACTTCACCAATTTGGAAGAGTTGGGGGACTACACCGGTGCGGTGGATGCTCCGGACCTGACCGACCGGGAGCAGTCTCTGCTGGATGAACTCTGGGAAAATGACTTCGAGTTGGAAGAGCCAGTTCCCCAATTTAGGGAGATTTAACCGGCCCTTTTCTCCAGTCGGCTTTTCGCATAAACGCAGCCTCCTAACACTCCACCGCAACTAATGTCGAAGCCTTGATGCACTATATTCGTTAATCGCTGCTATGTCCTTAACGAATCGAGAACAAATCGAGCCCCCAAATTTAATACTCATTATCGCGAATTGAGGTATAATCCGGTCGAAACCCTGGCCCTCCATTTAACATAACCGAATCCGCATTGGGGAGGTGGGACTATGGCTACAGCACCGCCGCTGGTAGGGAAGTTGGTTTATCGGTTCGAGGAGGGTGACGCCACCCAGCGCAAATTATTGGGCGGCAAGGGAAGCAACCTCTGCGAGATGGCCCACCTCGGCCTTCCCGTCCCGCCAGGATTCGTTATCACCACCCAGGTCTGCCAGAGTTACTTTTCTTCGGGCCAAACCATGCCCGAGGGATTGTGGGAGTCCCTGCGAGAGAACGTTGAGCTCTTGGAGAGTTCCCTAGACCGGGAATTCGGCTCTTCTTCCAATCCTCTGCTGGTCTCGGTCCGCTCTGGCGCACCGGTATCCATGCCGGGGATGATGGACACCATCTTGAACCTGGGAATCAACGACCAAATCGTCGAGGGTTTGGCCCGGTTGATGGATAATCCCCGGGCCGCCTACGATGCCTATCGCCGTTTCCTCCAGATCTACGCCGCCGTGGTTCTGGACGTGCCCAACGATGTCTTTGAGGGCATCCTGGGCGACGCCAAAACTCGGGCCCAGGTTTCCCAGGATCAGCAGCTAAGCCCGGACCAACTGCAAGCTATCATTAGCGATTACAAAAAAGCCATCCGACGTCACTCTGGCTGGGACGTTCCCGAAGACCCCTGGACCCAGCTCGAGCAGGCTGTGGAGGCCGTGTTCCGCAGTTGGAACACCCCCCGGGCCATCCACTATCGGGACTACTACGGGATTTCCCAAGATCTGGGCACCGCCGTCACCATCATGAGCATGGTCTACGGGAACTTGGGAGACACCAGCGCCACGGGCGTCCTGTTCACTCGCAATCCTTCCACCGGAAAGAAGGAGATACTAGGGGAATACTTGCCCAACGCCCAGGGTGAGGACGTGGTGGCCGGTGGGCGGACGCCCCGGCCGGTGGCAGAATTGGTGACTTCGATGCCGCAGGTTTACCGGCAATTGACCGATATGGCCCAGCAGCTGGAAAACCACTACCGGGACCTCCAGGACATTGAGTTCACTGTGGAGGAGGGAAGACTGTTTCTGCTGCAAACCCGTAACGCCAAGCGTTCCCCGATGGCGGCGGTGAAGGCGGCGGTGGACATGGCCGAAGAGGGCTTGATTACGCGGCAGGAAGCCTTGTTGCGCATCAAGCCGGATGAGCTGTCCCAGCTGTTGGTGCCCAAATTCACTGAAGGCCTGGACTCGGCCGAGGCCCAGGCCTCACGGCTGGCTCGGGGTGCTCCGGCATCCCCCGGAGCGGCCTCAGGCGTGGTTTGTTTCGATGCCGAGGCCGCGGTGGCGGCTGCCCGGCAGGGCGATGCGGTGATTTTGGTGCGACCGGAAACCAAGCCCGACGACATCCACGGCATCACGGCCTCCGTCGGCGTGCTGACCTGCCGTGGCGGAGTCACCAGCCACGCTGCGGTGGTCACTCGGGGAATGGGCATACCCGGCGTGGTGGGCTGCGAAGAGGTGCGGGTGGACCTGGAGCAGGGCTGCCTCACGGCCAACGGCAGGACGGTATGGGCCGGGGAGTACATCAGTCTGGATGGCGGAACTGGGGAGGTTTACTACGGCGCCTACAAAACCGAGCTGCCCCAGCTGGATGAATTTGAGGAAGGCAAGACCCTTCTGAACTGGGCGGACCGAGTCAGGAGACTGGGGGTTTGGGCCAACGCGGATACACCACAAGATGCCGCTCTGGCCTTGTCCCTGGGCGCGGAGGGCATTGGCCTTTGCCGCACCGAGCATATGTTACTGGACCCGGAACGCCTGCCGGCGGTGCGTCAAATGCTGCTCAACGCTCCAGCAGCGGAGCAGTGGCGGCGGGCAAATTCAGAAGCCGGGATGGCGCCCGGAGACCAAGTCCAGCTTGGGGAGCCGGTCCGGAAAGTCCCGGACCAGAAATCCCCGGTCAGGAAATTTTATGAGGCCTTGGATCAGGTGCGCCGGTTTCAAACCGAGGATTTCACCGGCATTCTGAGGGTAATGGGAAATCGACCGGTGATCATTCGCTTGCTCGACGCGCCACTACACGAGTTTTTGCCCCCTCACGAAGAATTGCTTGCCGAGCTGGAAGAGTTGCGGTCCACACCCGGAGTCTCCAGCGGCCAGGTTGCCGAAAAGGAGGAGCTGGCGCGCCTGGCCGACTCCCTGCGGGAGGTCAACCCCATGCTGGGGCATCGAGGCTGCCGTTTGGGGCTGAGTTTCCCGGCCATCTACCAGATGCAGGTGGAAGCCATAATGACCGCCAGCGTAGGCTTGATTAAGCAAGGATGCCCGGTGCAACCGGAAATCATGATCCCGCTGATCGTCGATGTCGAAGAGATGCGTAGGCTCCGCCGCGACCTGACGGTGGTGGCCGAAGCCGTGCAGCAGGAGGCGGGCGTGCCGGTTTCTTACAAGTTCGGGACCATGATTGAAACTCCCCGGGCCGCCCTAACCGCTGGAAGGATCGCCGAAGAGGCGGACTTCTTCAGTTTCGGCACCAACGACCTGACCCAGTTGACCTTTGGCTTCAGTCGAGACGACGCCGAAGGCAAATTCCTCCGTTCCTACATCCGGGAGGGCATTTTACCGGCGGACCCCTTCTCTACCCTGGATCAGGAGGGCGTCGCTGATCTGATCCGGCACGCTGTGGTAGCCGGCCGAGACGCCAAGCCAGGCCTGGAGCTTGGTGTGTGCGGAGAGCACGGCGGAGACGGAGCAAGTGTAGCCTTTTTCCACCAGATGGGGTTGGATTACGTTAGCTGCTCTCCCTACCGGGTGCCCGCAGCTCGTCTAGCCGCCGCCCAGGCCGCCCAGGCCGCGCTGGCCGAGCTGGCCGAGCCCCGGGAGTAAGCAATTATCTGAAGACTCTTCTATTCCGGGTAATAGATCGTTTAGCTACTATACTTCCTCTACATCCCGCAGAGTAATGGTCCCAGTTAACTCCCCTGCTTCATCAATTTTTTCGTTATCAATTGTGTAATAGATTGTTGTGATGGGGTTGGCAACAGTTGGGATATATAATGGTCTATTATGGATGTAGTAAGTCGCCGCATCAGCCTGATGGGGCCGCCTCTACGGTTGGATATCGACAAGGCCACAACCCGGGTAGTGGTTATAGGCGGCGTAGAAATCACTGACCAACACTCCGCTGAAGGAGGAATCCAATGGTCTATTATGGATGTAGTAAGTCGCCGCATCAGCCTGACGGCCTGGGGCCGCCTCTATTCCCGCCTGCACCATACCGGGAAGCTGCCCCCGGAACTCCAAATCGAGCAACTCCCCAACGGGCGTTACTACGTTGTGGTGCCTCCCGGCAATGATGCCCGCTGCGTGGTATACGCCCGGGTCTCCTCCGGGGACCAGCGGGAGGACCTGGGCCGGCAGGTCGGCCGGGTGGTTGAGTGGGCCACCCAGCAGGGGTATCGTCCCGATGAGGTCGTCAAGGAGATTGGCTCCGGGCTGAAAGGGAACCGGTGTCAGTTGCGCCGCATCGTGGGGGATCCCACTGTCGGAATGATAATAGTGGAGCATCGGGAGCGGCTTTGCCGTTTCGGCTTTGAATACGTGGAGGCGGCGCTGGCCGGGCGGGGCGCCCGGGTCCTGGTGGTGGAGGATGGAGAAGTTGAGGATGACCTGGTGCGGGACGTCACCGAGGTGATGACTTCGCTGTGCGCCCGCCTGTATGGGAGACGGTCGGCGCGGCGCCGGGCGGAACGGGCCGTGGCGGCGGCCCGGAATGACTCATGATCGGCACCTATCAGACCCGCGTCACCGTTTTTCGCGGCATGGACCGGGCGGCTGGCGACGCCGCATTGTCGGCCTACGGTGAGCTGTATGGCAGGATGCAGCGGAAGCTGTTTGCCGAGGTCAGGGCGGGACGGCCGGCGGCGTCTCTGAAGCGCGCGTACGTGAAGGATCACGAGATCCCGGCGCGGATGTTCAATGGGGTGAGGGTGTCCCTGGAGGGCAAAATTGCTTCGGTCCGGGAGGCTCAGAAGCTGCACCGGGATATCTTGCAGCGCCGCATAGCCCGGGCGGAGCGTCAGATATCCGATGCTGGAGAGGAGGGCCGGTGGCAGCAGGTCCATCAGAAGCGGCGCCGGCTGGCCAACCTGCAATCCGGGCTGGCCGGATTGGAAGCCGATATCGCGGCAGGGCGAGTACGGCTTTGTTTCGGGTCCAGGCGGCTGTGGCGGAAGCAGCATCACTTGGAGGCCAACGGGTATGCCAGTCATGAGGAGTGGCTGGCCGATTGGCAGGATGCCCGCAGCGGTGAGTTCTTCGTGCTGGGGAGCCGGGATGAGACCGGGGGCTGCCAGCTGTGTGTGGCGGCGATTGCTGACGATGGCTCACTGGCCCTGCGGCTCCGGATGCCGGATTGCCTGGCCGGGGAGCATGGCAAATATCTGGTGATCGAGAGTGTGAAGTTCACCTACGGCCACGAGCAGGTGCTGGCGGCGCTGGGGAGCAATGCCGAGTACTGGGCTTACCGGCGCCGACACGGGGAGAAGGCGGCGAGAGCCACCGGTCTGGGCCAGGCGCTGAGCTACCGGTTCAAGCGGGACAGTAAGGGCTGGCGGGTGTTGGTAAGCACCGAGATGGCTGAGGTACCCGTGGTTACCGACCGGAGGCACGGGGTCATCGGGGTGGATCTGAACGCTGACCATCTGGCTGTTGCGGAGGCCGACGCCTCGGGCAACTGGCTGCGTTCCTGGCGGGTGCCGTTGGTGACCTACGGGAAGTCGAGGCATCAGTCGGAGGCTCTCATCGGCGATGCGGTGTCCAGTATTGTGGAATATGCCAGAGAGGCTGTCAAGCCCATTGTCATTGAGAAGCTGGACTTCCGGCAGAAGAAGGCCGCTCTGGAGGGAGAGTCCCGCAGATACAGCCGGATGCTGTCCAGTTTCAGCTACGGCAAGGTCAAGGCGTACTTCCTCTCCCGGGGCTGTCGGCAGGGAGTGGAGGTCCATCAGGTCAACCCGGCCTTCAGTTCGGTGGTCGGCCGGGTGAAGTTCATGGAGCGATACGGGCTGACGGTGCACCAGGCTGCGGCCCTGGTGCTGGCCCGTCGTTTGCTCGGCTGCTCGGAGCGCATCCCCCGCCGGCGGGTCTGTCCCGCCGGCAATGGCGTACATATCGCCTTCACAGTACCCGTGAGGAAGAGAGTGAAGCACGTGTGGACGCACTGGGGAGCAGTATCGGGTCAGCTGAGACTGGCGCTGGCAGCGCAGCACCGGCTGGGGAGGTCGCGAGGCAACCCCAATCCGGTTCAGGCTGTCAACCGGGCTTCGACCCGGGTGGTGGCTTGAGCGGGTGATCAGCTCGGTGTTCCCGGGTGAGATTCCCGGGCGGAGCCGCCTTGCACTGTTGGGGCGGCGGGGCTTCCCCCTTTCGGGGAGCGTCACAGGAAAGGCTGATCGTGGTCTTGTTACCAAAGTCAACCTTTTTTACAACGGTTAGTTATGGTTAACGCTCTCCAAGAAGTTCCAGGGATTAGCCGCCCTATTCGTGGCTCCCTAGCTACGTGCAATTCGATAAACTCCTTGACCAATTCCCATCGCCCAAAAGAGCCAAAGACTTGTATCGCTTTTTCTTCAAATCCAGGCCATTCTTGTACATCATACGGAATATTACGAGGACCGTTCATCAAGCCTGGCGAGCTCTTGGCCACGTTCAATTTGCTCTTGGGTCAACGGGTCTGGAGAGAAAAACGCGGATGAATAAGGTATCGTTTCGCCCTCGTCAGTGAATCTCCACCCGTACTCAGAATGCGAGTAGTTGCTAATTTGTCGTGCATCCATGTGCCAGAATTCGCTTATAACCTCGTCGACGATACGGCGTTCATCGCGGGACAGAAGCGTATCCACCGGCCTGAGTGGAACTAAGCGATCTTGCTTCATCCCAAAGTACGTGCGGGGTTCCATGACTGCTTCTTCTGAATCGATCATTGCTCTACGTACTGACAGCAATTCTTTTGGTGCTGGACCTTCTTCTAGGTGTTGGTATGTAGCGCCAGTAATTGAAGTGCCGCGTTCTCTAAAAGCATTGAAGTCAGCGTAATAAAGCAGCTTATTGAGCTTGACTGCACCTAGTCTTGGGTCATCTTCTGATTTATGAGCGATATACAGAATCAAGTCTCGTAGTTTCTTTTCCTCGAATACTACCTGTTCCATGACTCTCGTTTTCTCTCCTCCTTGCTGGCGAGAGCACGACTCCCTTTCCACGACTCTCTTTCAATGTGGTCGCCCTGCCCTCCACGCGGAAGGCCCACACTGAAAACACATATTTATACGCTGAAAGCTTATCATTTGAGGTGGTTGGGTGTGAACGAATCGTCGACACCCCGACGAAAACACTACCCAAAACCCTCAATTATCTTGATGGGTTTGTTAAGTATATAACCCCCATAATTTAGGGCAGGACTGAGTTGACGAAGGCGGTAACTGTCTCCAACGAGTTGTAGTGGGGGCGGTAACCGGTGGCTTGCTCCAGCTTTCCGGTGCTGAGCAACGCCGGGTAACGCATAACGTCCAGGTCCGCGGTGGTTTTAGAACGCTGCAGGCCCAAAGCCCAGGAGAGGTTGACCAGAGGATAGGCCAGGAATCTTGGCAGCCTGGTTATGCGCCTGGAAACCATCTCCGCTACCTCCCGCAGAAATGCCACACCATCGCCGGCCACGTTAAAAACTCCGGATAATTCCTGCTTGATGAAAATGGTCATTACCCTAGCCAGGTCATCCTCATGGAAAAACTGAAAGGGTGGGTCAAATCCCCGAATACCCATGGGGCGGGACTGCAGGAAGATATTGAAAAGGTCGCCGTTGGCTCCAGGCCCCAGAATCTGGCTGCAGCGCAGGACGGCCACTTTGACCTGCTGATTCTCTTCAACAAAGGTGTCCAGGGTCTGGTCGGCGAGGAAGTTATCGTAACCGTAGGGAAACTCCGGTGACACCAATAGAGGAGCCCGCTCCGTCAGGGGCACTGGATTGTCCCAACGCGCGCCATAAACGGTGTGGGAGCTAAGGTATATTATCTGGCTAACACCCGCCCGCAGGCTGGATTGCAACACCCGGTCCAAGAGATTCTGATTTTGCTCCCGTAACTCCCGAATCTCCCGCCGGTAGCGGCCCAGCTGTTTACTGAAGGCGAGATGGACCAGTGTGGTAACGCGGTGACGCCGCAGGATGTCCTCGATGGACCCCGCTACGTCCCGCTGGTACACGGCTATGTTGTGGATCGGCAGAGGAGGAGGCCTGGTATCTATGCCCACCAGCTTTTCCAGGTTCTCTTCCTCCAGTTGGCGGAGCAGGCGGGACCCCACATAGCCGGAGGCACCGGTAATTGCTACTACCCTAGTGGCTTGAACCATGGGCCGCTGGCCGAGGCCGGCCTGTCAGGCATTTCCGCAGGCCGGGAGATCTGAAAACATTCTTTTAGTAGGTGTCTCATGTCAGAATCAGGCCTGCGTTACCAGGTGGACGAAGGCTATACTTCATCGCTTCTTTCAACCTTTCTGGGAAAGCGGGAGAGCACTGCTTGGGCCGCATTGTACCCGCTGCGGGCGGCGCTTTCCATAGTGGATGGCCAGCCGGTGTTGGTCCAATCACCGGCCAGAAACAGATTGCTATAGGGAGTAGGGCTGGCGGGGCGCAGGTCGTTGGCGCCGGGCAGGCAACGAAAGGTGGCCTGGCGTTGTTTGACCACGAGGGCCCGCTCGACCCGGGATATTTTTGCCTCGGGGAAGACCCGGGCCATCTCATCGATGAATCGCTTGGTCAAAGCTTCCCGGGGTTGGTCGATGTATTCCCAGGCGGCGCTGAGAGAAATGCAGATGTATTGACCGGCGCTGGACCCCTGGCTGGTGGATAAGCCGGAGTTTTCCGGCCCCGCACGGGGCCGGGTATAGATACGGCTCTTGTTGAACACCCACTGGAGGGGGTTATCGACAAAAGCACAGAAGTCCTGGGCCATCACGTCCCGGTCGTACCACAGGTGAACATTGACGATGGGGGAGCTTTCCAGGCCAGTCAGACGCTGGAAATAGGGCATCTCCAGAGCTGCTGGCGGCAGCATCCGCAATAGGGCGTCGAAGGGCAGCGCGCTGACAAATATTCGACCACTCCTGATTTCGCCGGACCTCAATTCCACGGCCCGCACCTCGCCCGACTTCGCCATCAAACGGCGTATTGGGCTGCTTAGAATCAGCCGGGCCCCCCGGTTGGAGAGGTACTCCCGAGCCGGCTCGCCTAATGCGTCCAGCAATCCGGTCTGCGGATAACCCAGGTCGGCGCAGTGACTTCCCGCCAACATCCCTTCCTGGACAATCAACAGCCCCATAGCGGCGCTGACGTCCTGAACGTGGTCGTTCAACGTGGGCATCAGCAAGAGGTTCCAAAAGTTTTGCACCGCTCGTTCGGTTAGGCCCCACCGGTCCAACCACTCCTTAAAGCTGATTTGCTCCAGATAAGGTTGGTGGCGGTCGGTAAATTTGGCCCGGGCCAGGGCCAGCGCAACCCAGAGTTTATCCCGGAAGCTCAAGTGGGAATACCGAAAGAAGGAGGGCGCCAGATGAAGGGGGGAGGGAAGCCAGGAAGAGCTGAGGCTGCCGGAATTCCCACGGCGGTCCAGGATGGGCAGCTGAAGCCGGGGCTGCTGGTACCAACGGTCCAGCGCTCCCAGTCGCCGCAGCAGATCTAAAAACTGGGAGCAGCCTTTGATAATGACATGCTGCCCATTGTCCACCGACGCTTCCCTCTCTTTATCGGTGAAGGAGAAGGAGCGCCCGCCCAGGAAACCACGAGCCTCAATGAGATCTACCCGATATCCCCGGTCCAGCAGGTACACCGCGGTGGCAATACCGGCGACGCCACCGCCCAAAACCACTACTTCTGGGCTTGCATCCAATAGGGCAACATGGCGGTCAACCAGGCTTGCGCCGTGACCCGCAGCTTCTCTCCCTTGCTAAGATTTATGCGCTGATGGAGCACATCGTAATCGGCGCCTTCGATGCGGTCCAGGACCAGACTGTATAGCCGGCCCAGCACCGCCGGGCAGGCCCGAGAGCGGGGAGCGAGAAAGGGCTGCAGCAAGAACCCGCTTTGGAAATAATGGCGGGCCCGCTGGGCCTGAAACTTCATTAACTCCCGGAAGGAGTCGTTTACGATGCCCGCTCGCAGCTCTTCTTCAGAGTAACCGAAGCGCGCGATTTCTTCCTGGGGCAGATAGATCCGGTCCAGCTCCAAGTCTTCCCGCACGTCCCGCGCTATGTTGGTCAGTTGCATCGCCAGGCCCAGGTCCACAGCATGCTGTTTGGCCCCATCGTCCCGGTAGCCGAAGATCTGGAGACAGATTAAGCCTACCACCGACGCCACATGGTAACAGTATTGGCGCAACTCCTCGAAATCTTGATATCTGGTTTTGACCAGGTCCGACTCCACGCCCGCCAGCACTTCCCGGAAGTAGTCCTGAGGTATATCGTAATTTTTGGCCACATCCGCCAGTCCCAAGAAAACCGGCTCGGTGGCTTGCCCCCGGTAGCTCAGCTCCAGCTTCCGCTTCAGCTCCTCCAGCATGGCGAGCTTCTGGTCCAGCGAAGCCTCATTGTCCACCGAATCGTCGCAATAACGGCAGAAAGTGTAAGCGACGTAGATCGCCTTGCGGCGGTCGGCGGGAAGGGTCAGAAAGGCGTAGTAGAAATTCTTGGCCTCCCGGCGGGTAATTAACCGGCATTCTTCATAAGCCTGTGCCAACTCTGTAGTCACAGCCATGCTCAAGCCGCTCTCACGGGGCCCCGCCGCTGGCTGGACCGCGAGGGCCTTTAGTTTTGGGCAGCAGGTTAAATCCTAGCTTGCCCCCTAGCTTCCACGCCAACCAAGTTGATGCGAAAAGCGCGGCCTTGCGGGTTCGAGACAGCGCCGGACGGGCGGAAAGAACGTCGTAATTTCGACCTTCGATGGCATCCAAGATCGCCACGCCGCCCCTGGTGAAAAGGGCGACATCCAGCTTCACCGCACCCTCCAAGGTTTTGACCAGCGGCGCGCCTTCCCGGAAAAGGGCCCGGGCTCGGTCAACTTGAAAGGCCAGCAGCCTCTGAAACGGCTGACTAGCCAATCCCGAGGCAATCTCCTCTTCGGTGCAGCCGAAGCGCTCCATGTCTTCCTCCGGAAGATAAACGCGGCCTTGGGAGTAGTCCCGAGCCACGTCCTGCCAGAAGTTGGCCAGCTGTAAGGCGGTGCAGGTGGCGTCGGCCAGACGCTGTCGCTCCTCGTCTCGATACCCGAAAAGGTATAGGAACAGGTGTCCCACCGGATTCGCGGAGTGGTCGCAGTAATTGAGCAGCTCGGAGTAGGTTGAATAACGGTCCGCCTTTTGATCCAACCGGTTGGCCTCAATCAGCTTTAAGAAAGGCTGCGCCGGAATGTCGAATTCGGTGATGGTTCGCTGCAAGGCGACCATCACCGGGTGGCTCGGGGTGCCGGAGTAGCAGCACCGCAGCTCGCCTTCCCACCAGTCCAGCAGCTCCAGCCGGCGGGTTTTTTCCTTCAGCCCGACCGGCCGCCGCTGCTCGTCCCGCCCTGACTTCGCATCGGATAGTGGGGCGCCGGTAACATCAATTGGGGCGCGGTTCTGGGCCAGCCCACCAATGGGAGGGCGTTCTCCCGGAGGGCCTTCTTCAGGATGGTCTCCCCAGGTAGCGCTGTCTTCATCACCCAGGTCGTCGACGGTGCGGCAGTAGCCATAAATGGCATACACGTGGCGGCGCTGGGATTTGGGTAGAAGCCAGGAACCAACGGTAAAGTTCTCGTAGTGGGTCTGGGCTAGCCTTTCGCAGTATCGATCAGCGGCTTCCAGCGTCCAGGGAACGTTCTTCGCCCCGGTTTTCAACTTCCCTCACCCCTCTCGGTTTTTCTAGGATTCCCTGGTTCCGGGCCCTACCACGATACCAACCTGCGGTACCTGCCTAAAGCAAGCAGCGGCCAGCAGTTGCGGTACATATGGTAGTTGATCATAAAGCCTCCGGACATTTCCAGGCCCTGGAAGTGCTGTTCTCCCGGTTTAGGCGGCTCTTTAGGACGCTCGCCCAACCCGTAACCGGGGAATCCGGTGCCGGTAAAGTAGGGCTCATCCCAAGTGCCATCCGCTTCTTGCGTATCCACCAGATAGCCAACCCCTTTAAGGGTGGCCGGGTGGTTGACTTCGCCGGCTGCCAGCAGGGCCAGCAGCGCCCAGGCCGTCTGCGATGCAGTGCTGGGACCCACTCCGTGCAGGGAAGGGTCCACGTAGGAGCCGCAGCTTTCGCCCCAACCTCCATCCTCGTTCTGATGTTCTAAAACCCACCTGACCGCCCGCTGCACGTAGAGCTGGTTCATGTCCTCTCCGATAGCCGCCAGAGCCGGCAGGGCGGCGCCGGTACCGTAGATGTAATTGACACCCCAGCGACCAAACCAGGGGCCGTCCACTTCCTGCTCTTGCCGCAGATACTGGTAGGCTCGCTCGACGCGCGAATCTGCTCGGGAATAGCCCATTCTGCCCAGCATCTCCAGAACGTGGGCCGTAACATCGGCGCTGGGAGGGTCCAGGGATTCCCCAAAGTCGGAGAAGGGCAGCTGGGTCATATAGCCCCGGGTATTGCCCCGATCAAAGGCGGCCCAGCCACCGTTCTTGTTTTGAAGAGCCAGCATCCAGGAGAGGCCCCTTCCGATAACCTGATCCTTTCTGGTATCTTCCTCCGGCTCCAAGCGGGCCAAATCCAGAGCCATTATGACTACCGAGGAGTCGTCAATGTCCGGGTACAGGTCGTTGTGGAATTCGAAGGCCCACCCTCCTGGCTGGGCGTCTCTTACCCGAACCTGCCAGTCACCGCCGGTTAAGATCTGCTGATCCACCAGCCATTGAGTAGAGTTGACCACCATAGAGTCATCGGCGCCCACTCCCGATTCCAGCAGGGCCAGCTGGACCAGGCAGGTATCCCACACCGGAGAGATGCATCCCTGCACATTGAAGGTGTCTTCGTCTTCTATCGCGAACTTTTCAAAACCGTCAAAACCCCTTTCTATCACCGGCTCATGGGATAAGGAATCCAGGTGGTGCAGGGCAATCAATGAGTAAACCCAGGGAGGCTGAATCCCGGCCCAAGACCCGTCGGCTTCCTGATGATCCAGAACCCATCGAACGGCCCGGCGCTCGGCCAGGGAGCGGAGCGGGTGCACCGGAAGGCGATGGTAAAGGCCGACCAGGCGGTTCAACTGGTAAAACAGGTTTGCCCAGCCTAATTTAGCCGGAGGTTTGGGCAGAGAATAATCGGTCTCACTTCGAGGTTGGGGGTAAAGCTCATCGATGTGGGCCCATTGAGGTACTTCGCAGGTGGGTTTTCGCGTTAGCACCAGCAGCAGGGGCACCACCGTGGGGCGGGCCCAGCTGGAAAACTCATAGATGTTCAGCGGCGCCCAGGAGGGCAAAAGCATCAGCTCGGGCGGCATGTTGGGAGTGCCTTCCCAGTCCCATTGGCCGAAAAGGGCCAGCCAGATCTTGGTGAACACTCGGGCTTGGGGTACTCCCCCTCGGGAAAGGATGAATTCGCGCGCCTTACGTAAGGGCGCGGAATCGGCGGAATATCCAGCCAGCTTCAGCGCAAAGTAGGCTTCCACGGAAGTGCTGACATCGCCCGGAGCCTGGTAATACTGGCCCCAGGAGCCGTCTTCCCTTTGTTTGCTCAGAATATAGTTGGAGGACTTGCGCCATCGATCCTGGTCCACCTTGCCCAGGAAATAAGATAGCAGCACATACTCCGCTGCCATGGTGGCGTTGGACTCCAACTCTCCCCACCAGTAACCCTCATTGTACTGACAGCCCCGGAAGTAATCCTGACTGTGCTGTATCGCCTGATCCAAAACCGTGGCGTTGGGTGCCTCGGTCTCTGGGGTTTCCGGCCCATCCCCCCCACTTATGTTTTGATTCTGGACGACCATCCTGTTGAACCTCTTGTGGCCCGTTATTGGTTACTTGTACCCGTGGTTTTCAAACCAGGCAACGGCTTCCGCCAGCGCCTGCTCTACTGGGGTCTGGGGCAAGCCTAATTCATAAATTGCCTTTTCACTGCTGACATACATGGGTTTCTTTGCTGCTCTGAGGCCTTCCAAGGGTATTCGGGGCTCCCGGCCGAGGAACTGTCCCTCCACCAACTGGTCGAAATAACCGGCGCCCAGCGCCAGCCACCTGGGAATTCTTGTCCTGGGAGCCTTCCTCCCGGTAATGCCCTCAAGCAGTCCAAATAGCGCCTTCAGAGTCAGATTTCGATTGCCTAATACGTACCGCTGGCCAACCTTGCCCTTCTCCGCCGCTAAAATGTGCCCCTCCGCCACATCCGCCACGTCCACCAGATTCAGCCCAGTGTCGACATACGCCGGCATGCGTCCGCGAATGTAGTCCAGCACGATCCTTCCGGTGGGGGTGGGTTTGACATCCCAGGGACCCACCGTCGCAGTTGGATTTACCACCACCAGCGGCAGCCCTTGCCTGGCCTTTTCCAGGGCTATCTGCTCCGCCTGGTATTTGGACTTCTTGTAGTTCCCCACCAACTGAGCCGCCGGCAGTTCTGTACATTCGTTGCCCAAACCCGCCGCCGGCAAACCTATGGTCCCCACCGTGCTGGTATAGACCACCCGCTCCACCCCGGCCCTCGCGGCGGCATCCAAGACTATCGCCGTACCTTCGACGTTGGTCCGATAGATATCCCCCGGATTCTTGCTCCAGAAAGTGTAGGAGGCCGCGCAGTGGAAAAGCCACTGGCAGCCATGAAGCCCCCGGTCCACTGAATCCGCATCCAGAATATCGCCTGGAACTGTCTCCACCCCGGTGCTATCGCCGATACTGCCAATTGTTAATGTGTTGCTCCCCGGTCTGACCAGGGCCTTAACCTGATGGCCCTGCGCTACCAGCCGGCGGGCCAGGTTGCCTCCGATGAAGCCGGTGGCGCCGGTTACCAGAACCTTCAACTAGTCCCGACGGGCAGCCGATTCTCTTCTCTATCGAGTCTTTTGGCAAGTCTATCCGGGTCTTGCAGAAAGGCCCCGGCGAATCGCCGCAGGCTCTTGCGGGCCACCCGCCGGTTGCTAGCCAAGCTCACCAGGTTTGGAAGTTGCCACGGCCTGACAGCTGCCGAGGCCAGGGCGCCCCAACGGCGCTCTTGAAGCCCCATCGCATAGCTGGGAATCGCCTGATCGGCGGTATCGATTACAGCCCGGACCGCCAGAAACGGGATTTCGGCCCGGGCGGCAAACTCCCCGACCCAGTAATCTTCCATGTTTATTGTGCCAATGTTTATCCCGACAGTCGAGTGTCTCCGGTAAAGAGCCGCCTTTGCTTCCCCAGTGGAGACCGGGCGGCCCACTGTCAGAGACTCCACCCGGCGCCATGCCAGTGCTAACGCGTTGGCCGCCGCCCCGGCTTGCTTCAGCATCGAAGAATCCGCCTCAAAAAACTCGTCGCCGATCCCCTCCTGCGTACCCCGATCCAAGTAGTAGCGGCCAGCCAAAATCAGGTCGCCACAGGCCAGGGCCGGGTCCACGGCTCCGGCGAATCCTAGCAATAGCAGCCGGTCTGGGCGGCGAGATGTTGAGCCGTTATCCGGCGCTGCCAGCCACCGGCTTAGGCTGCTGCGAACGGCCTCTTTCCCCATGCCTACCACCAGGACTTGACCTTCGGCTCCATCCCACCGGCGAAGCGTCGGGTCCTGCCCCAGGTAAGAGATCTCGCTTTGCATTGGTGCGATGATGGTAAGCACCAGGTTCTACCTCTCCAACGCTACCGATTTAGAACTTAGGCGCCGGATTTGATCCCGGATTTGACCAGGGTAACCCAATCCTTGGGCGTGGATATGGCTTGGAAGATGGTGGCCGACTCAAAGCCGCAGTGCATCATGCAGTTGGCGCATCTGGGGTCCCGGCCAACCCCGTACTGCTCCTCCCAAAGCTGGGGATCGTAGAGCTTCTCAACCTCCTGCACGTGTTCATCGGCCAGGGGATAGCAGGGCTTGCGCCAACCCATGACGGTATAGGTGGGGTTGGACCATGCGGTGCACTGATACTCCCGCTCCCCCCGCAGAAAGTTCAGATAGAGCGGGTTGTTGTAAAAACGTGCCCCAGCGGTTTTGGCCGGGTCCAGCAGCTCCTTGAAAATGGACCTGGCCTCCTGGCGGCTCAAGAAAAGGTCCTGGTCCGGCGCATCTTGGAAATCGTAACCCGGGGAAATCATTGAGCCTTCCACGCCTAGGCCGGCCACGAAATGGAACATCTCCCGCAGGTCGGCAACGTCGCTGTTTCTGAAAACAGTGGTGTTGGTACAGACCCGATAGCCCCGGCTCAAGGCCAGTTCAATGCCTGCCACGGCCTTTTTGAACACGCCTTTTCGTGCCACCGATTCGTCGTGCTTCTGCTCCATGCCGTCCATGTGGACCACCCAGCAGAAGTACTTGGATGGCGGAACCTTGGCCAGCAGACGCTCCAGCAGCAGGGCGTTGGTACAGCAGTAGACGAAATATCTTTGTTCCACCAGGCGATTGATGATCTGGTCGATTTGCGGGTGGATGGTGGGTTCCCCACCGGCGATGGAAACGATGGGAGCCCCGGACTCTGCCACGGCCTGGAGAGCAACCTCCACCGGCATCATCTTGTCCAGGACCGGCTTGTATTCCCGAATGCGGCCGCAGCCAACGCAAGCCAGGTTGCACATTTCCAAGGGCTCCAGCATGGTAACCAGCGGGAATCGCTTCTTACCGCGCAGCCGGTTCCGCAGCAGATACCAGGCCAGCCGAGCCGAAAGTTCGATAGGCCGCTTGGCCGGTTTCAGGTCTCGTTCCATATGTTTTTTCACGTTGAGTAAACGCCTCCAGGCAGACTCACGAATCAAATACTTCAGAATTCGCGGCGGGAGAGGAAATGCACCAGCTCTTCCATTTCCGTCCTGGCCCAGGGAGCCAGCTCGACACCAAGCAGCGCCTCCAAAGCGCGGCTGGCGCTGCGTTCGGTCAGGCGCTGGCACTGGCCGGCGGCGCCAACCTGGTCCAGAACCTCCCGGACCCGCACGATGTCCGCCTCCTCCATTTCATTCCGGTTGCCGGTCCCATAAATTCGCGACAATTCCCGTCGCGCCGGCCCCTGGGCATTTTCTAGGGCGTACACCACCGGAAAGGACTTTTTGCGTTGCCGAAGGTCGCCATCGGCGGTCTTGCCGGTGGCTGCTTCATCCCCCCAAATCCCCAGGAAGTCGTCGCGAATCTGAAACGCCCTTCCCAGATAGCTGCCGAAATTGGCGAAGGCCCTGGTGGTGGCGGTGTCCCCGGTAGCCAGCAGAGAGCCTATCTCGACGGCGCTGCGAATCAATGCGCCGGTCTTCAGGGCGATCATCTCCAGGTACTCATCGACAGTGATGGTGGTCCTGGTCTCGAAAACCAGGTCCCGGCACTGGCCCTCGATCATTTCCAGGTAGCTTTCAGTCAAGATCCCTGATACCTTCAGGGCCATCGCTGGCGGCACTCCAACCCCGGCGCAGTTCAGGGCCGAAAGGTCTCCCACCGATTGCATGGCGTCACCGGCCACCAGAGCCTTGGGCGCTCCCCAGAGGGACCAGACGGTTGGCTGGTGCCGGCGTTCGTAACCCTGGTCTTGAATGTCATCGTGAATCAGGGAAAAATTGTGGATCAGCTCCAGCGCCGCCGCCGCGGGCAAAGCGAGAGCCGGGTCTCCTTCCAGGGCCTGGCAGGCAAACAGGCACAGCGTGGGACGCAATGCCTTGCCTTGGGATGCCGGCGAGGCGGCTGGTTGCCCGTGCCGGTCCACCCACCCCAGATGGTACCGCATAACATTAGAGAGTTCCGCCGCAAGTTCCGCCGCAAGTGCCGCCGCAAGTGCCGCTGGGGAAAGCAAAGGGACTGCCTGGGAAAGCTCTCCGGCGACCATGGCCTCGTACCGGCCGAACATGGCGGGCAGACCCGGAGGTGGAGGCTTTTCGGAACGCTGCAAGCGGGTGGTTTGGTTGCCCATGCTTTCTATCCAACACAGCGGGGTGAGCCGGGTTCACAGGGCCTCACCAACACGCCGACCCAGGAGGGCTAGCCGGGGCGCAGGCCCTCAGCTACCCAGATAGGATACATCGCGTGACGATGGGAGGAATCCTAGCAAAGCGGAATTAGGCTGTCAATAATTGGTGACAATCCAGCACTATTGTGGCTTATTAAGCACCGAAACCATCCGTAATTTCCATATTTATTAGACGGTTCCCGGCCACGCACTGGGGGAACAGCGTCCATTCCCCGGCATGGGATCGATGGGTAACAAATGCCCGTTGGATTAAAATGGCTTCCCATCCAGTTTCCTTTGGTTAAAAGCACCGGTGGTTAATAGCCCCGGAGGATGGCTATTTGGAGCGGTTCAAGAAGTTCTCGGCCAGGATGGAGAAGTCTTGGCCATCAACGAGTTGGTCGGAGTTGAAGTCGGCCTGAGAATTGAATCCGGTTTCGCCGGGCCTGCGGGCAAAGCTGGTCTTCAGCGCTTCAACATCGGCATCGTCAACCACATGGTTGTCGTCTAAATCTCCGTACCGCAAGGAATCCCATTCCACCGCCAGAGTTCCGGAGGCGAACAGATGGGAATCCGAAGCCGGAATTGTAACTTGGGAAGCCCGACTGCCCAGGGTGCGGCGGGCCTTAACCCGAACGTCATAGGGGCCTGGCGGCAAAATCGTTGGGGAGATGTCAGTGATGCGAAACCTGCCATTCCCGTCGGAGACCAGCTCCCGGTAAGTTGCCACCGGCTCAGCCAGAACTGGCGCGGAAAGCCGCTGGTGAGCCACGAGGTGGCGGTGAACTTGATCGGGGCGACCACGACCCGGACGGGGCTGCGGGTTCAGAGCCAACTGGACACCAACCGATACCCGGCCGGGCGCACCGTATCGGACGACGAACTCGAAGCCATCTATTTGCGTAGAGACTCTTTCCATGGTGAATGGAATTATTCGCTGCTACCCCGCGTTGCGCTGCTCAATTGAACTAATTATTTCGTGACAATCCCTTAGTCAAGGACAGCTTAATGACCAGGGGTTTCCGCGGCGGCCCCTTGAGGAGGGGAGAACTCATGATCTTCACAGGCTACCCAGCGGGAGCCGTCTTCGTAGACCTCTTTTTTCCAGATCGGCACTATCTCTTTGACCCGGTCCACCACCTTGTGACAGGCGTAAAAGGCTTCCTTCCGGTGGGGGGCGGCTACGGCTACGATCAGGGAGATTTGCCCGATATCCACCAGGCCGGTCCGATGGGAAATGGCCACGTCCTCAACGCCAAATTCCTCGCGCATCTCCCGGCATATTTCTTCCAGCTTTTTCAGGGCCATATCGTAGTAGGCCTCGTATTCCAGGCGCAGCACCCGCTTGCCCTCAAAATTGTCCCTGGTGGTGCCCAGAAAGGTTACCACCGCGCCGTTCCCATCTTTACGAACCAGATTCGTCACCCGCTCCGGGTCCAGAGGCTGGCCGGTAATTTCTAGCATCTTCTAATCCTCATCTACTAACCTCCGCTGACCGGGGGAATGAGGCAGACCTCGTCCCGCTCGCTTAGCACGGTGTCCGGTTCCGCATAGTCGGCGTTGACCGCAACCACTATTCTCACCTCCGGCGGCGCCAAACCGGGGTGCCGTCGCCGCACCTCGGCGGTGAGGTCGGCCACCGTGGCCCCGGCCGGCAGGTCCAACGAGGAACTGCTGCATCCGGCTCGCTCTCGATACAGGGCAAAGAATCTGACCTCAATTTTCATTAATACCCTTTATCATCAATACCCTTCCGGCTCCAAGCCCGAACCCAGTATACACACCGTCTCGCGCCGTGCCTCAGCACCGTTATTCACGAGGCAACAATACTCCTTTAGAAATGGTGTAAGTTACTCAAACCGGGTTCATCCCCGGGGTAGCCCCAGCCCGCGGCTGGCGATGACGTTGCGTTGAATTTCCGAGGTGCCGGCGGCGATGGTGCCGGAGAAGCTCGTCAGCCAATTCTCCTGGATCCGTCCCTCGAGTGGCGCCCACTTATCCTGCCGGTTCAGGAAACCGTACATTCCCAGCACCTCCATGCAGCTTTTGGTCACACGCTGCACTGTCTCACTGCCAAACACCTTACTCATGGAGGCTTCTTTGTTGGGTACCAGTCCCTCCCCCTGCATATACGCCACATTGTAGGCGATGAGCCGGGCTACTTCGCACTCGATGTAGCGATCGGCCATCAGGTTACGCACCCAGGGGACTTGGGCCAAGACCTGGCCGTCGCGTTTGGTGTCCGTGGCATAGCGCCAGGTATCGTCCAACAAGCGGCGGCCATTGGAGGAATAGTCGATGCCGGATCGCTCGAAGTCCAGCAGGGTCACCGCCACGTACCAGCCCCGGTTTTCCTCCCCAACCAGGTTACGGGCCGGGACCCGCACATTGTCGAAAATCACCTGGTTAAAGTTGTGCCTACCGGCCATGTCGATGATGGGCCGCACCTGAATTCCCGGAGTTTTCATGTCCACCAGGAAGAAGCTGATACCCCGGTGCTTGGGGGCATCGGTGTCGGTGCGGGCCAGCAGCATGATCCAGTCTCCCCGATGGCCCATAGAGGTCCAAATTTTACTCCCGTTTATAACGAACTCGTCGCCGTCTCTAACTGCTCGAGTGTTGAGAGAGGCCAGGTCTGAGCCCGTCTCCGGCTCGCTGTATCCCTGGCACCACTGCACCTCCCCCCGGGCTACTGGAGGCAGATGCAGGCGTTTTTGCTCCTCGGACCCATGCATCATTAGGGTGGCGCCCATCATCCGCACCCCGAAGTTATCCCGTCCGGGTGCCCGATAATAGGTCATCTCATCGTTGAAGACAGTGGACCGCACTGGCGAGGCTTTCTGGCCCCCATACTCTTCCGGCCAGTGCATGGTCAGCCAGCCCCGGTCGGCCAGCTTCTGGCGCATTTGCTTGGTGGCGGTCCAGCCGGCTTCGTCGGAGCCTCGGTCGGCGTCATCCCATTCGGGGGTATGCTCTTGTCGGATAAATTCGGTCAATTCTCGGCGGAAGGCATCGTCTTCGGCGCTAAACGCGAATTCCACGGGAGCCTCCTGTCGCAGGATTACAAAAACAATAGGGGCTGGGTAAAACTTACAGTAGATTGTATCTTATCATTTGTCGCCGGCCCTAAGGGTGGTGGTCAGCGCCACGGCATCAGCTGCCGGCCTAGACTTGGCTGTAGCCGGTACCCGGCAGCTTCGGGTCCACGCCTCTGCCTCGCGCTTCGGTTATCCGCCCGAACTCCTGGAGAAGCTGCTGGCTGTAGGTTACCCGCCCGGTGACCTGGGACCAGGGTTCGGTCGCCAGCAACAAAACGGCCTGGGCCAGCAGCTCCGGCGGCTCGCCCCGGGGGTCGTCCATGCCGCTAACCAGGTTATGAAAGACTGTTCCGGGCGTCGGGACCAGCTGGGATGGGGCGACGCAGGTCACCGAGATGCCGTATTGGTACACCTCCATCGCCAACCCTTGAGTGAAACGCTCCAGGGCGGCCTTCTCCGCCCCATAACAAGTACCGCCGCTGCCTGTGGGAGCATCGGGGTAGGGCCCTCGTCCCGGTCCGACCGCGGCTGCGGAGGAGATGTTGACGATGGCGCCGCTGTTTCGTGGGATCATATCCTCCAAAACCAGCTTGCTCAGCAGGAAGGGGGCGTGAAAATTCACCGCCCAAGAGCGCATCCACCGGTTCAGGGGATACTCCTTCACCGGGATGTAGTAGGTCAGCGCCGCGTTGTTAACCAGCAGGTCCACCGGCCCGTAAATGGCCCGAGTTTCTTGGACCAGCTTTTCACAATCCTCGGGAAGGGAAATGTTCACTGGCACCGGCGTCGCCTCGCCACCGGCTTGCCGAATGTTTCCAACGGTATTCTCCAGAGAGCCCGCCAGCGGGTGGTCACCTTCCCGGACTGTGCGGGCGGCGCAGATGACCCTGGCGCCTTCCGCGGCCAACAGCCGGGCGATTTCTGCGCCGATTCCCCGGCTGGCTCCGGTGACTATCGCGGCCTTTCCGTCCAGCTGTCCCATTATCTGTCTCCGATTAACTGTTTCTGGCGGTGCTTGATTTCCTATTGGAAAGAGTCTTGTTGGGAAGAGTCTTGCCGATTCAATCGTCCCGTCCGGTAATAATACTCCCTTTCGCCAAGCTACCTGCCGCATCTAGGCCAAAGCGGGGGCCGAGGGGCGGGCCCCCGCCCAAAATAGCCCAGTTCCGATATGCCTGTTCACAAATTAATACTAATCGCTTTTATCTACTTTTTCACACCCTACATTATCATCATCATCATCCCCCCGGCAGGACTTCGCGTCATGCCACCCCTCAGCAACAACCTTTGTGAGGCAATTGTAACTGTTCAGAGTTAAAGGGATGCGAGCAACTGGCGGGATTCTAGGAGGGGATTGAGCCCTCTAGCCCGCCAAGTGCCGAAGAGGGACGTTAAATCTTCACCCTGGCCATCATCGCCGCCGACAACACTCTGGTGCCGGCCATGGCCAGGAAGACGATGGGCCAAGGGCTACCAGACATATCCAGCACCAGGCTAAAAATTATGGCCTGCAAGCCGGCATAAGCGTAGCCGTGGGCGTCCAACAGCCCAGCCGCGGTCCCGGACATCCTCCGCCCGGCCATGTCTATCGCCACAGTGGACATCATCGTCCGGCGGGTGACGGCGATAAGCCCATGCTCACGCCGCCGATCAACAACAGAGCTGCTCCTAGATAAGCGTTGGAAGGCGGGGCCTAGAAACCCGGCTGAAAAGCCCTGCTGTGACGAGATGAGGCGGAGGTTAACCAGTGGACTGGGCTAGGTCTGAGACTAAGGGCGGCCCAGCTGGCAGCGACCAATATGAATTGGGCGGTAACGATGGGCGACCCGGTGGCGAACTCAGGGCAGGCTCCGGCGGCGGGCCGGTCCGGTCTATTCTCTGGTTTATTGGGGGAGGAGCCTGGACCCTGGGACATCATCCCCGTCTTGGTAGCCACCAGGGTCAGGTTGGCCGCCGTGGCTGCCAGGAGTAGCTGATAAAGGGTCTTGGTCCGGCCAAAGTAGCGAGATTGGCGGACCCCCAGTTGAACCAGCCGAGCCAGGCGATGCTCGACCACCTGTCGCCGACTAGGGTATTCGGCAAAATCTTCACTCTGCTGGAAGGCCCGGGCTTGTTGCAGGAGCGCTTCCTGAGGGTGGAGAGTCACCGTACGGCCTTTGCCCTTGCTGCTGGCAATGCATTGGTCTCGCAGCGGGCATACGCCACAGACCGCCGGGTCGAATTGAAAACTCTGGACCGGATAGGTCTGACCCAACCGGTTGGTCCGGTTGCCCATGGTACGTAGCGTGTGGGTGACCTGCCCGGCCGGGCAGGTGCAGGCGCCAGCCGTCAGGTCGATCTGGAAGTCTTCTTTGGGGAAGTGGTCTTTTCTGGGACGACCCGGCACCTTGGCTATTAGCGTCCGACCGGCATCGGCAAAGGCCTGCCGCGTCCCGCCATCCCCATAGGCCGCATCCCCAATGGTCTCCTCCACAGCTATGCCCGTGTTCTCTTCACTCTGCTCCACCAGTTCCAGGACTCCGGTGTTGTCACCGGCATTGCCGGGCAGAATGTCTACCGCGGTCACCAGTTGGGAATCGGTATCCACCACCACGGCAGCCTTATGTCCGTCGAAGCGTTTGCTGCTGCTTTTGCGCCCATGGCGCATCTCCGGGTCGTGCGCCGAAGGGACCCGGTCCCGGCTTACGCCATCCTTCCGGGCCGGACCATCCTCCTGCCGTTCCACATCTTGCAAGAGGAGTTGCCCCAAGAGTTCCGCTGCTTCTCCAATAGCCTGGCGCTCAGGACTATCTGCGGGAAATCTACCTTGGGCCTGACGGGCCAGTTCCAATACCAGGTCAGCATCGGCTACTATCTTCTGCAGTAAGGCTTGCCGCTCCTTCTTGTTGTCCCAGTCAATCCCCGCCTCTCCCTTCACACTGGAGCCAAAGTAAAGCTCCAGGCCGTGTTTCAAGGCCCACTCCTCGGCCCGGGTCCCATCCAGTTGGGCCAATGCCCTGACCACCTGGACTATGCCGTCGGCCAGCAGGTTGTAGGTGTCCTTGACCGCTCCCCGACCCAGAATGTAGGTAGTGTCCACCGCCACCTTCATCCGCCGTCCTTTCAGGCAGCCGGTCTGCCGGGCGAATTGGAGGCTGCGCTGAAAGACGGACCGCACCTGGTCGTGGAGGATCAGCTGGGCTCGAAACAGTTGCAGGGTGCTCTTGGCAAATGGCCGGTCCTCCACCTCAATCCCCAACGCCACCTTCCACCGGATATCGAAATCCGCCCTCTGCTTGGCTTCCAGGTCGCTAACTTTGTCGTAGGCTTGCAACAACAGCGCGGTGGCCACCAGACTGGGAGGCACGCTGTCCCGGCCATTGTCCGGGCAATACAGTTCGGCGAAATCTTCGTCCCGAAATAGCTGACCCCGCAGGGAGGCCAGGAAGCCGTAGAAGGAGCCGCGACCCACATAGTCCAGGTAGAGATGGTCCGCTTCCAGGAACCCCAGCTGTTTAGAGCGTTTTCCCAGCATCCCCTGCCTCCCACACCCATTAAATTCTCCTGCCCATTATATCGGACTAGCCTGGATCAGGGTGCTTTTCGGCCGATCCTCTAGGCGATGCCGATTAGAGCCCCGGCGCTGATAACACAAGATGCTATCACCATAGGGCGGCGGGCACTGTTCAGCAGCCGGTCGGAGATAATGCCAGAGAGGGGCGGCGCCAGCAGGTATCCAAGGGGTAGCAGCACCGTGAGCAGGATGGTGGACTCGATGGACAGCCCGCCCGCCTCAAAGTAATAGATGGGTACCCAAGTAGTGAGGCCATAGCGCACCACGTTTTCCAGGCCCTTCACATGGGACGCCAAGTGAAATCGGGAATTGGACAATAGCTCTCGGTAGGGTCCAACGCCCCGTAGCTGCTCTTCGGATATCGCTTCTGGCTCGGCTGATACTTCGTCCTCTTCCAGGTACTCGGGCAGCCCCACATCGGCGGGCCGGTCTCGGGACAGGAAGTAGAAAGCCAGCCCCATCAATAGAATTAGGAGGGGCGGATACCGGAAGGCCGCACGCCAGCCAAACTCTATGCCCACCCACCCAGTGATCCACCACATGATCAGCATGGCGCCCCCGGTGGCGGTGCCAACTATGCCCATGGCCATGCCTCTATCCCGTCGGGGCCACCATTGGGAAATCATGCTAATGCCAGGAGCCCAGCAAGCCGCGTTGACGAAACCGTTAATCCCCCAGGGAATGGCGATAGACATGGTGGAAGTGCCAAAACTAACCACCCAGTTGAATACCACCGTTAGCAACGCCCCCAGCAGCACCCACAATCGCAAGCCGTAGGCTTCGGCCAGGCGGCCGTGCACCAAATCCCCCAGCCCAAAACCCCACAGCAACAAAGCGTTGATCAACCCAATTTCGAAGTGGGTTAGGAATAGCTCTTCCTTAACCAGAGGAGCAACCGGCCAGAAGTTGAATCGGCCCAGGTACAGAAAGAGGTAAAAGAAGGAGAAGGCCAGCAGCACCCGCCATTTCCAGCGGTGGAAACTTCGGGGCAGGTCCTCATAGCGTATGAACTCCCGACTGCTACCCTGGCCTTCCACTACCGCTTCAAAGGGGCGCAACTGGGGAGCACGGTCCGGGTCCCAACCTGATGTTTGACTCTTCGACACATATAACTGGACATATCCGATACCGGCCGAGGGTCTTCTTGGGGTTTAGACTGGGAGCGGGGTCTACCCTTGGGCGATCGGCAGTGTGTTAGTTTGCGCAACGTGAAGCCGCAACATCCTCCGTCACACCGGCGTAAGCCGGTGTCCAGGAAAGTACATTCTGCATTGTTCCCTGGATTCCGGCGTTCGCCGGAATGACGGTGTTGGCAGCGCTGCCCAATCCGGTGTCCATGTAGATTCCACTTTGGGTTTGGTTTAGTAGTCTGCAGCGGGTCCTTGGGGGTACCAGGCCTCTCCCCTACCCCGGATACATCTCACTGGATAAAGCGTCCTGCCACGGCACCTCGGCGGGGAGGACCCGCTCTATAGCCCGAGCATTGTAGTAGTTGGGGGCTAGGCCCGGGGGATCGCCCCCGTCAGCAACGGTCCGAGTCGCCTGGAGCAAAAGCCGGCGCGCCTGGACAATCGCCATGTCGCTGCGGGTCAGATTCTCCTTATTCCGGTCAACGATTGCCCCCATGCTCTCCTGCACGGCCACGTCCTGGGCGTTGATTCCCTCGATGCCAGTAAAAGTCTCGGTCCTCTGGACTTGGCGGTCAATCTGCCAATCGTTGTCCCGGTTGCCAACGGACCGGTAGTCGGCTAAAAGATGCTCTGGCCCCCGACCGTAGCCTCGCTCGATCTGCAGCCACTCCTCATCGCTGATACCCATTTCGCCGAAACTGTATATCCAGTTGTAGATCATGACGTTTTCATCATCCATGGGCACCCACATATGGCCGGCGATCATCGGTGAGGACTCCCCTCCCTGGTAACTCGCCTGGCGAGGCCGCATCTGGTGGAAAGGCATGACGTAGTGATAGGCTCGAACGTAGTTCCCCCGTTCCCCCAGGGACCGGATCCCGGCGTACCGGTAGCCGTAATCCGTTAGCTCCACCTCCAGGGCGGGCGCTCCCCCAACCACGAAGTCGCTGTTAATGCCGATGCCAGCTTTGTCGGTGTCGGGGGTTATGGTGTGGTGCAGAATGGGCGCGTGGGCGGTGTCGATACCGCCTTCCAGTCCCTGAAGCCAGTTGCAATCTTGCCGGACCTTAGATACGCGTCGATGGCTTTGAGGAACTTGAGTCCACTCGAAATTTGGCGAAGCGGGCTGCTTCGCCGGTGCCCCCAGATAGGCCCAGACAACCCCGCCCTGCTCAATCGCCGGGTAGGCTTTGATGCGGAGATCGTCCTTATAATTGCTGTCTGGCGGCTCGTTCATCATGTCCAGGCACTGTCCTGAGACATCGAATTTCCATCCGTGATACACGCATCTCAGGCCGCATTCCTCGTTGCGGCCCAGGAACAAGGAGGCCCGGCGATGGGGGCAAAACTGGTCCAACAGCCCAATCCGTCCTTGCGTATCTCGGAAGGCGATCAGATCCTCTCCCAGCAGGCGCACCCGAACCGGCGCACAGTCGGGCTCCGCTATTTCCGAAGACAATAGAGCCGGCATCCAATAGCGTCGCATGGTCTCACCCATGGGCGTGCCTGGATTGGTGCGGGTCAGCACCTCATTGTCGGCATGACTCAACATCGCGGGGGCCTCCCTCTAGCATTCCTCGAACTATAAAACGCCGTCCTGAGCGCGTCAACTGCCATCAAATTCACCCCGGCCAATTCGCTTCGGCCATTGGTGTCTTGACCAGGGACCAGCGCCGCAACGTCTCCGTCGCAGATTGGATCGACCGGGCCCGCCCACAAACCGGCTCGACAGGAAGCCTATCCGGACATCCCGCTGGCTGGCTAGCAGCCCTCCTGGCTTCCAGGAACCGGCCATAGTAGGTGCGAGTCTTGGCTACATACTCGAAGCCAACAGGAGCGGGTTTCCCATCGCTCGGCTCGATGTGCGCCTGCTCACCGTAGAGGTTCCAGCTGTAGAGGACGTTCAGCTGCACCTGTGCCTGGTTGTGAGTTAGTTCTTCCCACTGGCTCTCATAGGCGCCGTCCTGCAGGCGGGGGTCTACTATACGAAGAGGCCAGGTGTTCTTCCTTTGGCATGGTCCTAACTGTGACACGGGCTTCTTAACCCCCTCGTGTGCCCTTCACCGCGTTGGGCAGCCACAAGGCAATCTCCGGAAAGGCTATCAACAGCGCAATAACTATCGCCATGCACGCCATGAAGGGCAACACCCCGATATACACGTCGGCGATGGTGCCTACTTGCTCCTGCACTCCCTCGGCTTCCGACAACTCGGCGCTCACGTCCTGGCGCACGCTGTGCAGAATGTACAGGTTGATCCCTTCCGGCGGGCTAATCAAGGCCGCCTCCACCAGGATGACCATGATGATGCCGAACCACACCAGGTCGACGCCGGTGGCATTCAGTGTCTCAACCAGGATAGGCACGGTGGTCACCAACATGGCAAAGCTCTCCATAAAGGTGCCCAGGATCAAGTAGAAAAACACCAGAATAATCACCAGTTGCACCGGGGTAAGGTCAAGCCCAGTTATCCATGCTGAAATATCTTGGGAGATGCCCAGCCGGGCGAAGGCGAAGCTAAGGGTGAAGGCCGCCACCACTATCAGCATTATCATCGCGGTGGTGCGCGCCGCGGAGAGGGTTGCTTCCTGCAACATTCGCAGATTGACCAGCATGGCCTGCTGCATCTGCCCGGGGGCCAGGGGATGCGACCGATGGGTCCTTTGGGCCTTTTCCCGAAGAGGCGGTGGCAGCCAATACACCGTAACAGTGTTGTTCAGGAGCTTGAGCAGCCAGGCGAAAATCGCCGGGCCGGAGTTGTTAATCACTGCCAGTAACAGGGCCCCGGACACTCCGAAGGCAGCGGCCTCGGTGGGAGTAGCCCATCCCAGGTAGATGGAGCCCAGCACCACGAATATTATGCCGAATACGGGGATCATTCCTAACAGTCCAACAAAGCGGAGACGCCAGCTTACCAACTGCTCCGGTGGCGCAATTTGGGGCCATATTTTGGCCACCACTATCATCATCAGCATCATGACAATCGCCAGCATGAACCCAGGGACGAACCCGGCCAGGTACAACCGGCCGATGGACTCCTCGACCAGCACTCCGTAGACTATGAGGCCAATGCTGGGCGGGATCAGGATACCCAGGGTGCCTCCTGCCGCTAGGGAACCCATGACCAGCCGCTCGTTATAGCCCCGCTGCCGGAAGGAGGGTAGAGACACCCGGCTGATGGTGGCCGAGGTGGCTACGCTGGAGCCGGAGCAAGCAGCAAACACGGCGCAGGAGGCGATGTTGGTGTGCAGCAACCCACCAGGGAGGAAGGAAAGCCAGCGGGACAGCGCGCTGTACATGCGTTCGCCCATGCCGCTACGCAGCATCAACTCTCCCATCAGCAAGAACAAGGGAATAGCCACCAGGATGAATCTGGTATTGGTTTCCCAGGCCTTGTTCCCCATGATGTTCCACAGGGGAGCATCGGAGAAGAAATACATTATTACCAGGGACAAGACTCCCAATGCACCGGCTACGTATAGCCCCACCATGAAGAATGCGCCCATAAGACCGAAGGCCGTAACGATTGCCATCCGGGCTACCCCCTCTGTTGTGGCTAATTTGCCGACGTGGGTTCGTCTGCTGCCCCAGCGACTATCGGGCAATCTCCGGGTCGTCGGTCCCGCCCATGGCTTTGTGTAACCGCAACAAAGCAGCTTCCGCCACCATGTCGAACATCATATGAATGGCGGTAAGGGCCAGCAGGCTAAACCCGATGCCCACCACCGTCTGGGGAATCCACAGGGGAGTAAGGGGATAAGTATTGGTCACAGCGCCTATCGAGTAGGACTTCAGCACCATTACCCACACTTTCCAGGAAGTGATGGAAGCAAAAAAGGCGATGGATCCCAGGGCCAACCAGTCGGCCAGCGCCCGAAGCTTGGGGGGCATGAAGGGCAAGAGTACGTCTATGCGCACGTGGGACCCGGTCCGCAGTGCGTAGGAAAATGCCCAGGTTGCGGCCATCGCCAGAACAAAGCCGCTCAACAAGTCGGTACCGGGAGCCCTGACCATGCCGGTCTTGCGGGCGATTACCTGGTAAGTTATAAACAGGCCCAGCAGCAATATCTCGGCGCCACAGATGTACCCCATGCCCAGATACACCCGGTCCATGAACCTGGAAACCGCTCGAAGGATGGTCAGTAGGCGGAGGGCGAGTGATGGTCCTGGCAGCTCTCTCCTGTGGATGGTAGGGTGATTTCCCTTAAACTATGACCACCGGCATATTAAACTAATACCAAGTTGAAAACTACCTTCAGCTAAACCCAAGAGCCTGCTTCGGCAATCGGCAGCGGGTTAGTTTGCGCAACCTGAAGGAGCAAAATTCTTCGTCACACCGGCGTAAGCCGGTGCCCAGGAAAGTCCATGCTGCGCTGTTCCATGGATTCCGGCGTTCGCCGGAATGGCGGTGTTTCTTACTGGATTTCTTCCGCCTGGCCCTCAGCATTAACTCGGACTTTTAGTATCGGCGCAACCTTTTCATTGTATATTCGCACCGCTTCTGAGTCCGGACCTCCCGTGCGCTCCACCCAGTTGGGCAAAACTTTGGTGAGGGAGGCTTGCCGGAGGGCGTCTTTCAGCTCCGGGGTAAATTCGATGTACTCCATCCCTGCCGCCACGTTCTCATCAACCCCTTTGATGGACCACTCGGTGGTGACTAACCTACGGTTCTCCCCCGTGTGCTTGGCGGCCTCCTCCAGAATAATAGCCTGGAGGTCGGCCGGAATCGCATCCCATCTTTTCTGGTTCATGGTCAAATAAGTCACACCCAAGGCTATTACCGGGCCTACCAGGTAATCGCTAACTTCGTGCCAGCGTAATCCCGAGCCGCAAGTACCACAGGAAACCGCAGCGTCAATGATGCCCCGCTCCAAGGCGGTGTATACTTCGGAGAGAGCCACAAACTGTGCTTCTGCCCCCATTCCGTCAATCAGGTCTCCCAAGACGGTGCTATGGCTTCGGGTTTTCAGCCCTTGGAAGTCATCTCGGGTACGAAGGGGCTTTTTAGCGAAGTAATAGTTGTTGGGATAGTAGCTCTCTCCGATAACCTTGCCGCCAGATCTTTCACTAATGATCCGATGCATATCTTCTCTGACAGCGTCGATGATCTGAAGATTGGTCTCGTTGTTGGGAATCAAACCCCAAAGGTTAGCCATGTCTATGATGGGCAAATCGCCTCCGACGTACCCGGAGTATATCTCGCCGAAGTCCAGGGTGCCGCTCTCCACCAACCGTAGGGTATCCGGTCCGGCTAGTCCCAACTCCGGGAAGGAGGAAATCTGTATTTCCACTTGGCCGTTGGTGCGCTCCGACACCCGGTCAACAAATCCGCCTGCCTGAGTTAGCAGTATGCAGGGGTCCAGGGTACGGCTGATACATGCGAACTGGAACTTGTAACTCTGGCCGGTGGTAGCAAGCTGGCTGTCTCCAGAGCTGGAAGCGGACGAGGACTGGGTTTTCGGCTCTGCTGCGGTCGAACCACAGGCCGCCAGCATCAGCGCCAAGAGCCCAATGAAGCCTGAAAACAGGAATTTTCTCATGGTGAATGCCTCCCCTGAACAGCGCGTGCTCTTTTCAGGTGGGTAGACTAAGAACCGATGTGATAATACTTCTAGATATGGATTGAGGCAAGGCTACCGGTCAAGGCTATTGGTAGTCGAAGCCCCTTGGTTGGAGCAGCTAGGACACCTCCCCAGTTTAAGGGGGTAAGATGCCGCCCTCGGGTGCAACCACGCGGGGCCCAACACCTGGAGCGCCGCGGTTCCCTATTGCTCCATCGCTCCCTGGGTGGGCGGGTGGCTCTACCCCTTGGTGCCGCCCAAACCTGGAAGTCCCGCGACCGCCTGGCCAGCTGCCGATGGGGATGGAACAAGGGTTGGCAACAGTTGGGGTTATAGTATATAATGGTCTATTATGGATGTAGTAAGTCGCCGCATCAGCCTGACGGCCTGGGGCCGCCTCTACGGTTTCGACAAGGCCACAACTTCCCGCCTGCACCATACCGGGAAGCTGCCCCCGGAACTCCAAATCGAGCAACTCCCCAACGGGCGTTACTACGTTGTGGTGCCTCCCGGCAATGATGCCCGCTGCGTGGTATACGCCCGGGTCTCCTCCGGGGACCAGCGGGAGGACCTGGGCCGGCAGGTCGGCCGGGTGGTTGAGTGGGCCACCCAGCAGGGGTATCGTCCCGATGAGGTCGTCAAGGAGATTGGCTCCGGGCTGAAAGGGAACCGGCGTCAGTTGCGCCGCATCGTGGGGGATCCCACTGTCGGAATGATAATAGTGGAGCATCGGGAGCGGCTTTGCCGTTTCGGCTTTGAATACGTGGAGGCGGCGCTGGCCGGGCGGGGCGCCCGGGTCCTGGTGGTGGAGGATGGAGAAGTTGAGGATGACCTGGTGCGGGACGTCACCGAGGTGATGACTTCGCTGTGCGCCCGCCTGTATGGGAGACGGTCGGCGCGGCGCCGGGCGGAACGGGCCGTGGCGGCGGCCCGGAATGACTCATGATCGGCACCTATCAGACCCGCGTCACCGTTTTTCGCGGCATGGACCGGGCGGCTGGCGACGCCGCATTGTCGGCCTACGGTGAGCTGTATGGCAGGATGCAGCGGAAGCTGTTTGCCGAGGTCAGGGCGGGACGGCCGGCGACGTCTCTGAAGCGCGCGTACGTGAAGGATCACGAGATCCCGGCGCGGATGTTCAATGGGGTGAGGGTGTCCCTGGAGGGCAAAATTGCTTCGGTCCGGGAGGCTCAGAAGCTGCACCGGGATATCTTGCAGCGCCGCATAGCCCGGGCGGAGCGTCAGATATCCGATGCTGGAGAGGAGGGCCGGTGGCAGCAGGTCCATCAGAAGCGGCGCCGGCTGGCCAACCTGCAATCCGGGCTGGCCGGATTGGAAGCCGATATCGCGGCAGGGCGAGTACGGCTTTGTTTCGGGTCCAGGCGGCTGTGGCGGAAGCAGCATCACTTGGAGGCCAACGGGTATGCCAGTCATGAGGAGTGGCTGGCCGATTGGCAGGATGCCCGCAGCGGTGAGTTCTTCGTGCTGGGGAGCCGGGATGAGACCGGGGGCTGCCAGCTGTGGCGGCGATTGCTGACGATGGCTCACTGGCCCTGCGGCTCCGGATGCCGGATTGCCTGGCCGGGGAGCATGGCAAATATCTGGTGATCGAGAGTGTGAAGTTCACCTACGGCCACGAGCGGGTGCTGGCGGCGCTGGGGAGCAATGCCGAGTACTGGGCTTACCGGCGCCGGCACGGGGAGAAGGCGGCGAGAGCCACCGGTCTGGGCCAGGCGCTGAGCTACCGGTTCAAGCGGGACAGTAAGGGCTGGCGGGTGTTGGTAAGCACCGAGATGGCTGAGGTACCCGTGGTTACCGACCGGAGGCACGGGGTCATCGGGGTGGATCTGAACGCTGACCATCTGGCTGTTGCGGAGGCCGACGCCTCGGGCAACTGGCTGCGTTCCTGGCGGGTGCCGTTGGTGACCTACGGGAAGTCGAGGCATCAGTCGGAGGCTCTCATCGGCGATGCGGTGTCCAGTATTGTGGAATATGCCAGAGAGGCTGTCAAGCCCATTGTCATTGAGAAGCTGGACTTCCGGCAGAAGAAGGCCGCTCTGGAGGGAGAGTCCCGCAGATACAGCCGGATGCTGTCCAGTTTCAGCTACGGCAAGGTCAAGGCGTACTTCCTCTCCCGGGGCTGTCGGCAGGGAGTGGAGGTCCATCAGGTCAACCCGGCCTTCAGTTCGGTGGTCGGCCGGGTGAAGTTCATGGAGCGATACGGGCTGACGGTGCACCAGGCTGCGGCCCTGGTGCTGGCCCGTCGTTTGCTCGGCTGCTCGGAGCGCATCCCCCGCCGGCGGGTCTGTCCCGCCGGCAATGGCGTACATATCGCCTTCACAGTACCCGTGAGGAAGAGAGTGAAGCACGTGTGGACGCACTGGGGAGCAGTATCGGGTCAGCTGAGACTGGCGCTGGCAGCGCAGCACCGGCTGGGGAGGTCGCGAGGCAACCCCAATCCGGTTCAGGCTGTCAACCGGGCTTCGACCCGGGTGGTGGCTTGAGCGGGTGATCAGCTCGGTGTTCCCGGGTGAGATTCCCGGGCGGAGCCGCCTTGCACTGTTGGGGCGGCGGGGCTTCCCCCTTTCGGGGAGCGTCACAGGAAAGGCTGATCGTGGTCTTGTTACCAAAGTCAACCTTTTTTACAACGGTTTCGGAGTATCATTACCCCACCGGACCTATCTGCCCCTGGCCTTAACGAGTGCCGTAGGCCGGGTGCAGATGATTTCCAACTCTTACCTTTCAGCAAGGAGAACCGCAAAATGAAATTTGGAGTGTGCATCCCCCACTACGGAATACCTCTGGATGTGGATAACCTAACGGACATGGCGGTTAAGGCTGAGGAGATGGGCTTCGATTCGGTGTGGGTGACGGACCATATCATTGTTCCTCACGAAATCCCCGACCGGCCTGACATAGTCTACCGGCATGATATGCTGGAACCGCTGAGTCTACTAACCCACCTCGGAGCCGTTACCAACCGGGTTAGCATCGGCACCAGCGTGATAATTCTGCCTTATCGCAACCCCATCATTTTGGCCAAGGCCATTGCCACCGCCGACGTACTTTCTAAGGGGAGGGTTATCTTTGGCGCGGCTATTGGCTGGATGGAAGGAGAATTCCGAGCTCTCAATGCACCTTTCGCCGACCGGGGCGTGGTAAGCGACGAATATCTGCAACTGCTCAAGGAGTTATGGACCAACCCCACGCCTACATTCGAAGGGGAGTATTTTCAGCTTTCGGATGTCACCTTTTCGCCCATGCCGGTCCAGAAGCCCCATCCACCCATTTGGGTAGGTGGTAGAAGCCGCCGGGGTGTTCGCCGGGCTGTCCGTTATGGTGACGCCTGGTATCCTTCCCAACTTCCTCCCGAGCAGGTAGCTAAACGCGTCGACCATATGCGTGAGTATTCAGCCTCGCTGGGTCGGGAGACGCCCCCGGAGCTTTCCTTTCGTGGCACGCTGAACTTCTCCGGTAGCTCTCGGACCAACTATAGGGCTCCGCTCAGCGGGACAACCGAGGACATCATCGCGGACGTGCAGCAGTATGGGGAGATTGGCGTGAGCCACATCAGCATGGAGGTGGCGGGCGATAGCTTCTCGGACCGATTCCGTGCGATGGAACGGTTCGTGACCGAAGTAAAGCCTAGAATAGAAGCCTAAAATTAGCATCGGGCATTGCAACGCCGTACCATTAATTTGGATTCCCCTTTGGGGGCCAATCCTAAACTGATACCAAGGTGAAAATTACATTCAGCTAAACCCCGGAGTCTGCTTCGGCAATCGGCAGTGTGTTAGTTCGGGCAACATGAAGGAGCAAAATCCTTCGTCGCACCGGCGTAAGCCGGTGTCCAGGAAAGTACATTTTGCACTGTTTCCTGGATTCCGGCGTGCGCCGGAATGACGGTGTTGGCAGCGCTGCCCAATCCGGTGTCGATGTAGATTCCACTTTGGCTTTGGTTTAGTCTCAAGAATCGTTAAGGCTTTACCAACTATCGGCATTTAGTAAAAAGGGAGATCCCTATGGAGGTCGGATACCAAGTGGGCCAGGTGGTGTTGAGGAACACCGTAGCCCCGCAACAACAGTGGCAAGAACATTTGGAGCAATTTCGGGCGTCCCGAGACGCCGGATTCGACATCTATTGCTGGGCGCATCATTACCTAATCGACCCCTTCCAACATTTTCAACCCTTCCTGATACTATCCCGGCTGGCAGCGGAGCCGGGAAACATGAAGCTAGCGACTTCGGTGTTGCTACTGCCTTTGCTTAACCCGGTGGATGTGGCCGAGCAGGTGGCCACTCTGGACCACATCGCCGAGGGACGCTTCATCCTGGGATTAGGCCTGGGGTACCGGCCCGAAGAGAGCGAGGCATTCGGCACCCGGCTGGCCCACCGAGCCGCCCGTAGCTCCGAAGCTTTGGAGCTTATGGTTCGCCTGTGGACGGAGGAGGAAGTTACTCATCACGGTCGCTTTTTCCATGTAACCAATGCCCGCCCCACCGCCAGACCTTACCAGCAACCCCATCCCAAGATTTGGCTGGCGGCCATGAGCGACCCAGCAGTCCGCCGGGTGGCACGAGAGGGTCACACCATGTTCGTCGGGCCAGCCCAGCCTTTTGAGACTATCCGGCGGCAAATCGACCTGTACCAACAGACGCTGGAAGAGCACGGCCGTTCCAGGCCGGAGGACATGGTAATCGTGCGGGTAGTTTTTCTGCGGGGATAGCCGAGAGGAGGCTTTAGAAAGGGCCAGGCGCGGCTTTGAGACCAAATACCGGGTGTACAGTCAGCATGGGTTTCAGGGCACTGATGAAGAACTGTCCAACAAGATGACCGGAGACCTGGAAGGTCTGATGGACGACACATTTATCGTTGGCAGCCCGCAGGAGTGTGTGGAGCAGATTGGCCGCTACCGGGAATTGGGATTCACTCACATTTCCCTCCGCCTGTTCTATCCAGGGATGTCCCAGAAAGAAGTGTTGGAACACATTGAGCTGGTGGGCAAGGAGATTCTGCCCGCCGTGCATGACCTGTGATGAGGCAGCCAGTTCGCGTAAGCAATATCTGGCAGGAATGAAGGAGGAACCATGAAGCTTGGCCTTTTTATGATGCCATCCCATCCTCCGGAACGGAACATCTACGATGCCCACCAGTGGGACTTGAACTACCTGGAGTTGGCCGACCAGCTGGGATATGACGAAGCCTGGATTGGAGAGCATTTCACCGCCCCGTGGGAGCCGATCCCGGCCCCGGACCTGATGATTGCCCAGGCATTGCAACGGACCAAGAGCATTAAACTAGGCTCGGGAGTCCATCTTCTTCCCTACCACCACCCGGCCGAGTTAGCCCACCGCATCGCCTACCTGGACCATATAGCCCAGGGACGATTCATGTTCGGCATTGGCTCCAGTGGCCTGCCCAGTGACTGGGCTTTGTTCGACGTGGATGGCAACAATGGTCAGCACCGGGAGATGACCCGGGAGTCCCTGGAAATCATCTTGAAGATATGGGAAAACCAGGGACCCTTTGAGTACCGGGGCGAATTCTGGAATGTCAACATCCCTGAAACTATGTTCGATATGCTCCACTACTTTCTCACTCCCTTTCAAAAGCCCCATCCTCCCATTGCGGTGGCATCGGCCAGCTACCGGTCACCGACGTTGGTGCTCGCGGGCGAAAAAGGATTCATCCCCATGAGCCTAGCCCTAAACACCGATTACTGCCGCAGTCACTGGGAGGCGATAGAGGAAGGAGCTCAGAAATCCGGTAGGACTCCCTCCCGCAAGGAATGGCGGCTGGTTCGAGACGTGTATGTGGCCGACACCGATGAGGAAGCCCGTGCCGCGGCGGTAGGGGGCATGACGGCCAGGGTCTGGAGAGATTACCTGCTTCGAATCTTCAAGGAATTCGACCTGGTGCACGTTTTCAAGGACGACCCAGAAATTCCGGACGAAGATGTGACACCGGAATACATGGCGGACCACATGTGGCTAATTGGCTCACCCGAGACGGTCGCTGCCAAGATACGCCGCCTGTATGAAAATGTGGGTGGCTTCGGAGGGCTTCTGGTGCTGGTATACGATCACTGGCAGAACCAGGAGGGATGGGAGAAATCCACTCGCCTCTTGGCAGAAGAGGTGATGCCCAGGGTTGCGGACCTGGTGCCTGACTAGGAGCGCCTCCGGGCGATGTAAAGAAAATTTGATAGGGAGGGTTAGTATCATGGTTACAGTTGGCGCCGGTAAACACACGTATGAGTTGGTAGAAAACTGGTTGAAACTGCCCGACGGCTGGGTATTGGGCCAGACCGCCATAGTCACTGATTCCCAGGATCGGGTTTATCTTTTTAACCGAAGTGACCATCCGCTGATTGTCGTGGACCGGGACGGCAACTATCTGACCTCGTGGGGCGAGGGGGTCTTGACCGACGCCCATGGCATGTTTATCGACGCGGAGGAAAACCTATATTTGCCAGTAAAGAATAATCACGTGGTGCTGAAATACACTCGGGAAGGGAATCTACTGTTGACCCTAGGCACCCGTGACCAACCCTCAGACACCGGCTGGTCTGGCAACACCAGCGACCCCGCCGTGCGGGCTGCGGGGCCCTTTAACCGTCCCACCGATGTGTGGTTGGATCCGCAGGGCGATATGTACATCTCCGACGGCTACGGCAATGCCCGGGTCCACAAGTTTTCCGCCGCTGGTGAGCTGCTCTTCTCCTGGGGGTCGCCCGGCAAAACGGCTCCGGGCGAGTTTCACGTCCCTCATGGGGTGTGGGTCCACACCGATGGGCGGGTGTTCGTGGCTGACCGGGAAAATAATCGTATCCAGATATTCTCTGCCGACGGGACTTTCCTGGATCAGTGGACCGACTTTGCCCGTCCCTGCGACATCTACGTAGATTCAGAAAATACCATGTACGTGGTTGAACTAGATGCTTTCGTGAGCATTGTGACCTTAGATGGACAGTTGCTAACCCGTTGGTCGGCTCCCACTGAGGCTGAACCAGGCACTGGCGCCCATGCGCTCTGGCTGGACTCCCATGGCGACATGTACGTCAACCGCAACCTGGAGGGACAGCGGCTGCTCAAATACCGGCGCATCACCTAAACTGCGGGGCAACGAGCGTATGACCGAACGGCTCAATGAAGGCCGTTAGACGCCAGTTTGCCCACCAGGTTAGCCTAGCGAGGAGGAGTAACCATGCCCACGGCTAAGGTAAACGGCGCGGAGATTTACTACGAAGAGTCGGGAAGCGGGCCTCCCATCGTTCTTTCCGGCGGCGGGCTGCAGGGCACGCTGGCCGGCTACCGGTCAGTGGTCGGAGAGTTGTCCCGGGAGCACCGCGTTATCTCCTATGACCGGCGTTTCGGCGGTCAGTCCAGCAGTCCCCTGGTGGTGCAGACCTGGGACATGGTCTGCCAGGACGTGATGGGCCTCATGGACGCGCTGAGCATCGAGACGGTTTATCTGGGCGGCGGGTCCTTTGGCGCCGCCATTTCCTTCGGCTGCGCCGCGCGCTATCCGGGACGGGTCCGAGCGATATTCCCCTCCAACATTGCCGGCGGTGTCATTTGCGACTCTTACCTGGCCATGAAGCTGTTCAAGAGCGCCGACATGGCCTTGAACCAGGGCATAAAGGCGGTGGTGGAGGCTTTCGATGCCGACGACCGCTTTTCTCCCTTTACCCCGGAGCGAGTTCAGTACGACCCGGAGTACCGCAAAACTCTGGAAGACATGGACCCCCAGGATTTCGCCCAGGTAATGCGGGATACCATCCACGCGTTGTTCGAAGGTCCGTATCTGACCCTGGGGATGAACGAAAAGACACTCAAGGGGATTCATACGCCGACCATGATCATGCCCGGCAACAATGACATTCACCCCCGCGGCGTGGCCCAGCAGGTGCATCGGCTGATTCCCAACTGCCGATGGGCTGAGGTGGCCCCCCACTCGGAAGCGCCGGAAAAATACGTCCGGCGGGTATTGGAGTTTCTGGCGCAGGTCGAGACTGATAGCTAAACTAATACCAAGGTGAAAACTACAATCAGCTAAACCCCAAAATCTGCTTCGGCAATCGGCAGTGGGTTAGTTTGCGCAACCTGAAGGAGCAAAATCCTTCGTCACACCGGCGTAAGCCGGTGTCCAGGGAAGTACATTCTGGACTGTTGCCTGGATTCCGGCGTTCGCCGGAATGACGGTATTGGCAGCGCTGTCCAATCCGGTGTGGTGGTAAAAGGTAGACCGTAATCGTCTACGCCTCGACCAAGGATAAACTCGCTACCCGAGGTGGATAGCCCATCAGCCTTGGGCCATGTCGTTGACGCGCCCGGGATGGCGTTTTATAGTTCGAGCCATTCCAGAGGCTCCTATTCCAAGGGGCGTCAGTGTCCTCTGGGAAATACGGGACTAAGGGATTGTCACGAAATAATTAGTTCAATTGAGCAGCGCAACGCGGGGTAGCAGCGAATAATTCCATTCACCATGGAAAGAGTCTCTACGCAAATAGATGGCTTCGAGTTCGTCGTCCGATACGGTGCGCCCGGCCGGGTATCGGTTGGTGTCCAGTTGGCTCTGAACCCGCAGCCCCGTCCGGGTCGTGGTCGCCCCGATCAAGTTCACCACCACCTCGTGGCTCACCAGCGGCTTTCCGCGCCAGTTCTGACTGATCGCGGAGAACAAGCGGTGTTCGATCTTGTTCCACTTGCTGGTCCCTGGTGGGAGGTGGCACACGTCGATTTCAAGGCCCGTCTCATCCGCCAATTTCTGCAACTCCAGCTTCCACAAGCGGAGCCGATACCCATTGCTGCCGCCCGCGTCGGCCGTTATCAGCAGCCGAGTGGCGCTCGGGTAGAGCGCCTGCCCCATGCCGCGCCACCAACGCCGGATGCTCTCGACGACAAAAGCAGCCGTATCGTGGTCCGTCCCCACACTGACCCAGGCCTCGTTCTGGGCGATATCGTACACCCCATAAGGACTGACCCGGCCCAGATCCGGAATCAGGAAGTCATGCACCAGCACTTGCTCCGGCGCTCCCTTGGGACGCAACTCCCGCCCACCGTTCTTGAAGGGCCCCACCAGTTTCTTCTTCTTCGTGTCCACGGAGATCACCGGCTCTCCCAGGGAGAGTTGCAGTTGCACCGCCCGGTCCAAGTGCTCAAACTGGGCGTTGCGGTCCGGGTGTTCCGTCCCCGCCAGGGTCTTGCGATTGGCTTGCAAGCTATAGCCCATGTCGTGGAGCAGTTCGGCGACCATGCGATGGCTGACTTGGTGCCCTTGGCGCTTCAATGCCACCGCCAGTTGACGCACGCTCTTGCAGGTCCAGCGCAGCGGGGACTCGGGATCCCCACGGCTGGTCGGCTCCACCAGCCGGTCCAAGTCCTCGCGCAAGCTCGGGTCATGCTCGACGGTGCGCTTCCGGCCGCCTCCAGGATGGCGGATGCGGCCCTTCGCGGCCCCTACGGCCGGCTGGCCCAACTCCCGTATGCCGCGGCGAATCGTCCCGCGAGAAGCTCCGGTGGCCCTTGCAACCGCTGCCTGGCCACCACGCCCGGCCGCCGACGCCTCAGCGGCAAGCACCAGCCGCCGCACCCGCTCGTCCACAACGGGGGCAATCGCTTGGTAACGAGCTTGAATCGCTCCTTCAACTATCACCCATTAAGTATAGCTGAGCATGTAGTAAAGAACAAGTTATTTCGTGACAATTCCTAAGCCAAAAACAAGGAGGTACGGTTTGCCAGACAACGATTCCCTAAAGCAGCGCATCCACGCTGGAGAAGTGGTGGTGGGGGTGTCGGCGCCTCTGGATTCCGACAGGTCCCGCTTGGAAGGTATACTGAGCAAAGACACCTACAGTTTCCTGACCCTAGACAGCCAGCACAGCCCCTACCAACGAGGAGAAGCTGGTCGCCTTCTGTTCCACCGCCCAAGACCTGGGGATGCCGGTTCAGTTCCGCATCAAGAACACCCGCCACGCCTATCTCATCGGAAACGTCCTGGACCTGGGACCCATGGCTATCGAGGTCCCCTTGGTGGAGGATGAAGCGGTGGTGCAGGAAGCCCTGGACGCCTTTTATTACCCCCAGGTGGGACACCGTAGTTGGGGTGGCCCGGCACGGCGTCAGCGGACGGGACGGCCGGCTGGAATACGCCCAGTGGTGGAACGAGCACGGGGTCCTATGCCTACAGATGGAGACCCTCGCCGCGGTAACGAACGCCCGGAGGCTGGCCAAATCTGGGGTTGATTGCCTGACCTGGGGACCAGCCGATTTGAGTTTCGACATGGAAGCCCACCCCCAGCATCCATTTCAAACGGTGGATGACTGCCTACGCCATGTGCAACAACAGTTGGAGGGTACCAGTGTCCGGATCAGCTTCCGCAACGGCACTCCGGACCAGCGGCAAAAGTACATCGACATGGGAATAACGGTATTTATGGAGCGGCCCCAAGCCTAGCTAACCAGGTCAAATTCTAGGCCAGAATCGGGAGGGGCCAATTGCCATATCTAGATAACTCCGGGGTCAGCATCCACTATCACGTCTAGGGGGAAGGTCCTCCCCTGGTGCTGCCCCCTGGTTGATGGGTAGATGACGCTGGATGCCAGCCTGCGCCGGAATGACGTGCCGGGGAATTATGCTAGGCCCGGATATCTTTGAACCCAGGCTCTTACTCTTGTCCTTGCTGCTTCCATAAGGCTTCTAAAACTCGGGCCGGATTCATCGGCAGGTGGTTCATCCTGACGCCAATGGCGTTGTGAATCGCGTTGGCTATCGCCGCCATCGGAGGAACGATGGGGACCTCACCCACGCCCCGAACGCCATAAGGATGCCCAGGATTCGCCACTTCTACGATCACAGTGTCGATCATCGGCAGGTCCAGGCTGGTGGGCATGCGGTAATCAAGGAAGCTGGAGTTGACCATCTGCCCCTGGTCATTGAAGAAGTACTCTTCATTTAGCGCCCAGCCTATTCCCTGAACGGCGCCACCCTGTATCTGACCCTCAACATAACTGGGATGGACCGCCTTGCCAGCATCCTGAAGGGCGGTGTAGCGCAGGATGCCCACCTTACCAGTGTCCGGGTCCACTTCCACATCCACGATGTGAACGGCAAAAGCCCCTCCCACACCCCGAGGGTCTACGTTGGCCCGACCGGCAATGGGACCGCCGCTACCGTTGAGCCTGGCAGCCAATTCCTGGAAGCTAAAGCGCAACTCCGGCTCTGATTTGTGGGATATGACCCCATCCGAGTAATCTACGTTTTCGGGGGAAATGCCCCAAATCGTGGCGGCCCGCTGAATCATCTGCCTTTTAACGTCTTGGGCTGCTTCATAGGAAGCCCAGCCGGTCTTAAAGGCCACGCCACTGCCGCCCGTCATTGAGGTAAAGCCGATGGAGCTGGTATCGCCTACCAGCGGCTGAACGTCTTCGGCAGCGATGCCAAGCACCTCGGCAACGTGCATCGCGGCCACGGTGCGGGAGCCACCGATATCCGGCGAGCCCTCGACCAGGCTAACCGTACCATCGGAGTTTACGCTGGCCAGTGCGCTGGAGGGCCCGGCGCCATTGATCCAGAAACCCCCGGCGATGCCCCGGCCTCGGTTTGGCCCGCCAAGGGGAGCCGACCAGTGCTCGTGCTCTTTGGCCGCTTGGACCGTCTCCAGGTAACCGATGCGCCCGAACTGAGGGCCGGTAACCCTTCGCGTGCCCTCCTTGGAGCCATTGAGAAGCCGGAAATCCAGGGGGTCCATGCCCAGTTTCTCGCATAGCTCGTCGACCACTGTCTCACAGGCAAAGGCGGCGGCGGGGGATCCGGGCGCTCGGTAAGCGGCAGTTTTGGGATGGTTCAGCACTACGTCGTACCCTTCGACGTGTCCGTTGGGAATGTCGTAGCAGCCGAAGATGCACTGAGTGCCCGGGTTCACCGGCGAGCCGGGGAAAGCTCCGGCTTCATAGATTAGGGTGGCATCGGCGGCGGTGATGCGTCCTTCTTTGGTAGCGCCCATTTTCACCCGCAGGTAGCCGCCGGAGGTGGGACCGGTACCCTCAAAAACCTCAGTCCGGCTCATAGTCACCTTGACCGGGCGCCCGGTCTGCTGGGAGAGGGCAGCGGCTACTGGTTCCAGATAAACCAGGGTTTTACCGCCAAATCCACCACCTATTTCCAAGGGAATCACCCGGACCTTCGAAATCGGAATCCTTAGAATACTGGCCGTCTGGTCCCGAACGTTAAAGTGGCCCTGGCTGCTACACCAGATAGTGAGGGTACCGTCGGCACTCCATAAAGCCGTCGCGCTCTGGGGTTCAATATAGCCCTGATGAACCGCCTTGGTGCGGTACTCCCGTTCCACGATTACATCGGCCTCTTGGAACCCCTTTTCCAGATCACCAATTTCAAAGACAAAGTGATTGGCTACGTTGCTCCCCTGGCCGGTATCGTCTTCGGAGCGAAGTCCCCCAGGCCGGAGATTAGGATTCGACAGGGTTGCCAGCCGCTCGTGGAGCACCGGGGATGCTGCCTTCATGGCGTCAAGAACGTCATTAACCGGGGGCAAGACCTCATAGTCAACTTCGATCAGCGCCAGAGCTTCCTCAGCCAAGTGGGCGCTGTCGGCGGCCACCGCAGCTACTGCATGACCCTTGTAAAGCGCTTTTTCGGCGGCCAAACAGTTGTTGCTGAGGAACTTGGGATTGGTCATTGCTCCTTCACCCAAATCCACCACTCTGCCCGACGCCTCAGGCAGGTCCTCCGAGGTCACCACCGCGTGTACTCCGGTCAAGGCCAGGGCCCGACTGGTATTAATGGACTTGATTCGGGCGTGGGGGTGAGGACTTCGTAAAATCTTGCCAAAAAGGAGCCCCGGCAAATTGATATCGGCACCATACTGGGCCCGCCCGGTTACTTTGTCGGTCCCATCGTGGCGGATGGGGCGAGTACCCACCACGTTGAATTCTTGATTAGACAACACGATGTTTGAAGTCATCGAAAGTCACCTCCCTTTTGCTACCAATAACCCCGCCCAGTGCGCTGGGGCCTGTTGGGCCTCCCTCTACCTTTTTTAAACTTCTTTCGGACGTTCTTCCGCAGGGCCCGCCGGGAATCCATTTACTTACTGGTGATTAATCCTGCCGGATTAAAGTAAATAAGGCAATGGCCTGATGATAGACCCTCCCAAGCTTGTCTTCATTGAAGGTTCAAGAAGATGGGTATAATGACCAGCCGTGATGACCGGTATTCCCCACGCGAAAGAGGTGACCTCCCCCACCAGTGGTAACATAGAGAGTGCCCAGGTCGGCTTCGCCGAAGCTGCAGTTAGTGGCCCGGTCGATTCCCGGCGGCATCGGGTGGGTCGCTAAAACTCTGCCCGATGGCGCAAAAACGTAGATCAGGGGACCGGGACCATTCTGCCCCCAGCCAGCGCAAGCAATGATGTTTCCTTCCGAGTCGAAGCACATGCCATCAACGCCGCGCTGGGGTCCCCGGTGGTCCTCGGCAAACTGATGTAATACGGTGTGCGGGCCCAGGGTTCCATCCCCTAGAATAGGGTAGCCCCTCAACTCCCGCACTTTCCCCGGCTCAGAGTGGCTCTGGGCCACGTACAAAGTCTGCTGGTCTGGCGATACCAGGATGCCATTGGGCTTGGTCAAGTCATAGGTCATGCGTTGCAAGGACCAGCTGCCATCAGGCTGAGGGTCTGCTCGTAGGACTTCCTCATGGTCCAGCTCCAGTTGCCGTTCCTCGTCTGGGTCAACATTTGCCTCGTTCCAGGGGTTGGTGAACCACACCCGGCCCTGGGCGTCTACCGCCAGGTCATTTGGGGTATTGATGCGCCGTCCGTCCAGCCGGTCAACGATGACAGTGGTAGTACCAGCGGCCTCGAATCGAACGATTGACCTTCTTCCCGAGCAGCAACCGTACAGGCTACCAGTGGAGTCAAAAGCCAGGCCATTAGTGCGGTGGGTACCGGTGCGGTGCTCGGTGCAGGCCCCGGTTTGGGGATCATAGCGCATTATGCGGTTTTCGATGATGTGGGTGAACAGCAGCGCCTGCCCGTCCCAAGCGGGACCTTCGGTGGTTTCTCCATAGGGTCCAGCAACGAGTTCAAATTCCCAAGTCATAATCTCCTCCCTATGATGCCTATATTCCTCTCCTGCTTGCCTGCCTGGGATTACTCACAGAAGCGAGAAATCCTGCCCTATAGAGGCCAGCTTGGCGTCAAGGCGGGTGGTTTGGTCTAAAATAGCATCGCCTCACTCGCCAAGCCCCCGCATCATGCCCCGGACCATCGCCACCTGGCCCGTGTGTTGACTCTCCTCGACGAGGATGTGTCCCAGGATCCATGTCCCTGATCGATCACCGCCCCGGTGGTGGTACGCCCGCGACAGGTCGTTGTCTGTGGCTTGGTCCAAGTACCGGCGCGTGACGAGACGAACGGCATCGAAGTAGGCCATTAGGTCGCTGAGGAGGACCTCCGGCATCGCCCGGACGTCCTCGCTGGCGTGTCCGGATCCCGTGCTTTCGGGGTCCATGTGGAATCGGTCGGCCCATCCCTCGGCGATCCACACCTGGGTGGTCCCGCGCAGGGTCCGGCTGACCCACGAGTCCTCGACACGGGCCATGTGCCAGACCAGCCAGGCAATATGGTTGGTGTGCATCGTGGGCTGCCAGCGCACCTCAGCAGGCGTCAGGCCCTCGATCGCGACTTGCAGTCTCTGGAGGTATTCCTCTAGTCCGCTCAGCAAGGCCTCTTTAAATGCGCTCATATAGCATTTTCCTCCAAACAGCTAATGGAACATTTACCTCCGGCGGGATTACGCCCCCTGGGCCGAGTCGTCTTGGTACGGCCAAAGAAGGCCGGGGCGGCATGCTTCCTGAAAACTGTCCCCACGCTGGGTTCGGCCTACGTTACGATATTCAGTCCGTTATTCGTTTAGCCGGTACACCCGCGCCGCCGTGTCGTGGAGCAAATCGCCGCGCTCGGATGCCGTATAGCCTTGGGAAACTCGTTTGAAGGCGTTGTACAGCACGTGATAAGAAAATGACACCTTGTCCACCGGGAAGTTGCTCTCGAACATGCACCGGTCAGGGCCGAATTTCTCGATGGAGTAATTGACAAATGGGGCGATGGACTCAGCCAGCTCCTCCGAGCCGACGGGCTTGGTCCGAGCGTGCCAGTCGAAACCCACTCTTGGCATTCCAACGCCGCCCAGTTTCATGATGATGTTGGGACATTCCGCCACCTGGTCTATGCCGCTCCGCCAGGCTGCCCCAACCTCCTCATCTCGGTTGGCATAGGGGCCGGTCCGCATCAGCCCACCAAGATGGTTCAACACAATGTTCAAATCGGGCAGGGTTTTAGCGAATTCCGCTAATTCCGGCAGCTGGGGAAAGTACATGGAAGTTTCCAGACACAGTCCCATGCCGGATAACACCCTCGCTCCCTCCCGGTAACCCCCATCGGCTAAGCAACCCTGGATTTCCCGGTCTGGCACCTCCGGATGGGCGTCCCATCCGACCGAGTGGCGAATGCCGCGGAATCGGTTGGGACTGGCCGCTTGCAGCGCTTCTAGCGCTGGCCTAACCAGGACGCCCCTTTTGAGGTCGGCTCGGCCGATGATAGCGGCGGCCGCCCGGCCAGGGCCATACTGACCGGTGGCGCTGGCCTCGGCTATAGCCTCAACAAATTCCACCTCGCCAACTGGGCGCATCTCTTCCGGACCGTCGGTACGGTAGTTAGAGCTCACCTCAATGAACACGGTAGAACGCACATTGTGACCGCTGTTGATGTCCTCGGCCAGTTCCTGCAGGAGATAGCGTTGATAGGCAGCAGGCTCGGGCCGATATTCCCAAAAGTGGTGATGGGGATCGCAGATAGGAATCTCCGGTTCCAAAGTGGGCTCCTTAGTTAGAGCAAGCCAATCATTGCCCTCTAAAACCATGTTGACGCCTCCAATGGGCTATCTGGAAGGCCCAATGATAGCATATTTCCAGAATTGTACGAAGTAAGGCTAAAAAAATGTTTATTATATTGTTTATTCGTCGTTTGGTTCGAACAAGGAAGCGTTTCTCCTTGGCGTTCCGGTTGGCCTTATTGCAGGCCTGAGCTTCGCCGGGAAGGACATCAAAATTCTCCTCCAGAAACTGTTCAGAGTTGAGGGGAAGTGAGCAACCGGCGGCATTCCAGGAGGGGATTGAGACCTCTGGCCCGCCAGGTGCCAAAGAGGGATGCCAAGGTCATCTTGCTGTCGGTGCCCTGCCCTGAGCGGGTGCCGCCGCTGATCTTGCGACTGGTTACCAGATGCCGCAGGCTCCGCTCGGCGGCGTTGTTGTCTGAGGGCACGGCTGGGTCCGACACGAAGACAAACAGTTCCTTGATGAACCGTTCCATGCGCCGGCAGAGCTTGGCCTGAACCGCCAGGGGATCTTTAAGGAAAGGCCGCGCCAAGACCATTAGTTTCTCCTCCAGCATTAGCTGGGTGCGATGGCCTGGCTGGGCTCGGGGAAGGACCGAGGCCTTGGCCTCCGTGTAGACCTGGTGAACCGCCTCGGCCCACTGAGCCAGCCCAGCGTCTTCTGGGTACAACCCTTTCAGGTCATGGATATCCCGCAGCAGATGAGCCCAGCACCGTTGCTTCAGGCCCGGGTAGTGGTTATAGGCGGCGTAGAAATCACTGACCAACACTCCGCTGAAGGAGGAATCCAGCACCTCATCCACCACCCCCTTATCCCGACCCCGACGCAGGAAGTATCGTTCGCTGGGAGTGCTGAAGGTCCAAACATAGCCGTTGCTCCCGTCCTGGCGCCAGCCGGTTTCGTCGCCCTGCACCACGGGACTGGCGCGGACTTGCTCGAGCACCTCTCGCACCGCCGTCTCAGCCTGACGGGCTACTCCATGGACGGCCTGGACGATGGCACCAACACTCAGGTGCAACTGATGGACGGTCTCCAGGTACCATTGGATGATTCTTATGGGCAACCGTCCCTCCTCCCGCAGGGTCACCATCAGGCTTACCAGATTGACCCCCAGGCGCTGCTGGCCCAGAACCACCCCCTGCAGGGCCTCTTTGGGCAGCCGGCGCCGCTGGCATACCGGACAGATGCGGGCTACCAGGGCGTGCTCGGTCACTTCTACCGGAGCCACCGGTAGCTCAATGACTTCCCGAGTTCGCTGTACCCATCCGCCGTTCAGGTGAGTCCCGCAGTCGGGACAGACCGCCACGGCATGCTCCACCCGCCGGGTAGGAGTCATGCGCTGGCGGGCGAAGCCATGGCGGCGCGGCTTTCTGGGCTCCTTTTTCTCCGGCGCTTGCCGGCTGGAGTGCGGCTGATTACCCGGCATCCCCGACGACCCGCGCCGGTTGGGATGGGATTCCAGAACCCCAATCCGCCTTTGCAAATCGGCAATGACTGCCCGCTGGCCGGCAATTATCTCCAGCAGAGTTTCGCGACTCGCCGCGTTCAGGTCTAGTTCAGTGTCCACCTCCCTGGTATGCCACAACTCCCCCGGCCATGCCAGCGTTTTTCCAACGGCTTTGAGCCAATTCACCTCATCAAGTCTGAACAGTTACCTCCTCCAGGTTAGGCTTCCGAAATCCCCGCTATTGGCGGATAATTCATCTTCAGTGATTTAAGTCTTCTAATTCGACCTCAGTGTTTTCCCAGTTAAGACTGGCTCTCAAGGGAGAGGTGGACAGCATGGCGACAGCAGTTGAAGGACATATCCGGGTGGGAACCTTAAACCAGGTTAGAGATCGGGGATGCTCGGTGGTAACCGGTGGAGGACACACCCTGGCTGTGTTTTACCATGATGGGCAAGTGTACGCTCTTGATAACCGGTGTCCCCACATGGGATTCCCCCTGGACCGTGGCAGTGTCCAGGATGGTATTTTGACTTGCCACTGGCATCATGCCCGATTCGATTTGTCCAGTGGCGGCACTTTCAATCTCTTCGCCGATGATGTCCGGTCCTTCCCCGTTAGCGTCATTGATGGTGAAGTGTGGGTAAACCCATCCCCGCCGCCTAGGGACGAAACCACTCACTGGTCCACTCGTCTGGAAGATGGCCTGGAACACAACATACGTCTAATCATTGGCAAGGCAGTGCTGGGTCTCAACGCTACCGGAGCCGATTATCGATTGCCCTTGCAAATCGGCGCTCGCTTCGGAACCACCTACTCGGCAGCGGGATGGGGAGCCGCCATGAGCATCCTGACCTGCAGTGCCAATATGCTGCCTCATCTTTCGGGGGAAGACCGAACCAGAGCTATGTACCAGGGACTGCTTCATGTGTCCAGAGAATGCGCGGACAAGCCCCCCAGGTTCCTGGTGAAGCCTTTGCCTACCGGTGGGGCCCGTCCGGAGGTGCTTCACGGTTGGTTCCGCAACTTCATCGAAGTCCGGAACGAAGAAGGGGCCGAACGTTGCCTCAGCACCGCCATAGAACTGGGCCTACCCCAGAAGACCATAGCAGACATGGTCTTTGCCGCCGCCACTGATCATCTCTATCTGGATTCCGGCCACGTGGTGGACTATGCCAACAAGGCCTTTGAACTCCTGGATCATCTTGGTTGGCAGGAGGCAGGCCAGGTGCTGACCAGCCTGGTCCAGGGGATGGCGCGAGCCAGACGCAGCCAGGAGTTGAACTCTTGGAGACATCCCGTAGATTTGGCCGCGCTGGTGTGGGCAGCCCGAGAAGAACTCCCTGGTTTATACGACCAAGGGAGTTCCAAGAGCAACTGGCAGGATGAGGATCGGCTAGCTAAGGTAATGCTGGGAGACGACCCGGTCGAAATCTTGGAAAGCATTAAAGAGGCAATAAGGTCTGGTGCTACAGCAGAATCCCTAGGGTCGGCGGTCGCTTACGCCGCTTTCCTGCGGATGGTGCATTTTCACGTGTCCAACGAATTTAGAGACTGGGATACGGTCCACAACACCCTAACCGCTGCCAACGCCTTACATCAGGCGCTAAAGCGAGCCCCCTCGGTGGAGCTGCTTAGAGGGGTGTTCGACACAGCCATAAGTATTTACTTGTGCCGTTTTCTAAATATGCCAGCCCAGCCAATCCCTGAGACGGAAAGCGATCCAGTAGACGAGGAGTCGATAATCGCTCAAGTAATTGAGCAGATGGATGTGCGACAGCAAGTGGATGGTGTAGCTCAGCTGGTGTCGCGATACCTGACTGCCGGCGGTGACTCTGGGCGGGTTTTGGAAACCCTGGGGCATTTGATGCTTCGGGAGGACTCGGGCTTCCACTCCTTCCAGTTAATCGACGCCGGGTTCCAACAATACAAAGTGCGCCAAGGGACCGATTCCGGACGCCATGTACTGATTGCGGTGGCCCGGTTTTTGGCTGCTCATGCTCCAACCCCCCGGGCCGTCGGCCAGACCTACCAAATTGCCCTTCGTTTGCATAGAGGAGAGGAACTCTACAGTGAAATCTAGCCAGAATTTTTTGGACTAGAGCTTAGCCGCGAGGACCTGCTGGAGTACCCCTGGGTTAGGTCAACTTCACGAGAAAACCTGACGCCCACCAGCGGTGGGGCGAAGCTGCGGTATAATGGCGGCATTACCCAGAAGGACGGGACGTTGAAAGGCCATATGCCTGCCTCAATCTGGACAGGATGGTTGCCCTGGTTACCGGCTCCGGGCGCGGTATCGGCGAGGCGCTGGCGGTTGGCTTGGCCCAAGCCGGAGCCGACGTGGCGGTTTCCGACCTTCCCGAGCGGATGGCAGAGGCCAATGGCGTTCAAGCCCTCATAGAAGAGCTGGGCAGGCGCAGCGCAACCTATCCGATGGATGTGCAGGTAATCGAGGAGATCAACACCGGCATAAATCGGGTGGTTAAAGAGTTTGGGCGGCTGGATATCCTGGTCAACAATGCCGGCATTCGCCGTCGTCAGGCCGCGGTGGAGGTCACCGAGGAAGATTGGGATGCGGTAATCAGTACCAATTTGAAGGGGACTTTCTTCTGTTCCCAGGCGGCGGCTCGATATATGATCCCTCAGGGCAACGGGAGAATCATCAACATCGCTTCCCAGCTGGCCGTGGTCGCCGCCGAAAACCGGGCAGCCTACTGCGCCAGCAAGGGCGGGGTGGCCGGCCTCACCCAAGTATTGGCCCTCGAGTGGATCAAGCACGGAATCACCGTTAACGCCATTGGCCCTGGCCCGACCGAAACTCCGGGTCTGCTGGCCGCCGATTCCCGCTCCCAGGAGGAGTTGGACCAGGACCTAACAGCCCACATGCCCCTGGGACGGCGGATGCGGCCGGAGGAGTTGGTAGGCGCCGCGGTAAATCTGGCCGGCCCATCGGCCGGGGCTACCACCGGTCACCTGCTCATAGTAGATGGCGGCTGGACGGCCCGCTGAGCCGGTTTTCTTGGTCAACTACCGGAATTCGTAATTTTAAGCCAAAGCTAAATTGTTACCTCCATAGTTATGCCCAAACTCTGCGGGGCTCACCTTGTTATTAGTTTAGGGAGGAGCCAGCCATGACGAATGTGAAACCGGGTGAATCTGCGGCGGAGATCCTCTTGCGGCTTCTCGCCGAGGCGCAACGCCGTTGGGGAGAGGAACGGGCGCAGGAGCTTGGGACTTCCCTACAACAGACGGCCGATAACCTGCACCAGATAGCGACCCATTTGCCCGACCTATCGGTTGACCCCGGGTTTTATCAATAAAATTCATGTATTAGGGCTGCGGTAATAAGGCTGGGTCTTTTAATTGTCATTGCGAGGGCCGCAGGCCTGATGCAATCTCTTGAGGATAAGAATAGATCGCTTCGCGGAGTTCACCCTGAGCGCAGCCGAAGGGCTGCTCTGTAAATAGCCCGTTCGCCCTTCGAGAGCCTCAGGACGAACGGGATCCCTACCGCTGGTGGTGAGCCCGTCGAACCATGAGCCAAGGGAAATCCATTTTCATCTGTCGGTGGCGCCCCGCCGGAGCATGAAAACGCGCAATGACGGTGAGAATAATGAAATGGTCCTAAGTAGTAGGCTTCCACCAGGCTTTTTTAGTGGGACCGGCAGGAACGGCTCCCGGAACCCAACTGCCGGAACTCAAATGGATGAGCAGTGCCGTCATTTGTAGAGAGGTGAATCATGGCTGAACTGTATTCCCTGGGCATCGCTGGCGCGGCCAGGCAAATCCGGGAGAAACAACTCTCTCCGGTTACTCTTGCCCAGTCCCTGCTGACCCGAATTGATCGTCTGGAGCCGGCGCTGCAAGCCTGGGTGACCATCGACCGGGAAGAGGTGCTGGGCGCCGCACAGCAGCGGGAATCAAGCCTGGATGGGGATTCGCTGGGTCCCCTTCATGGCATTCCCATCGGGTTCAAGGACATCTTCTATACCGCCGGCATGAAAACCAGCGCCTGTTCCCGAATCTTCGCCGACTTTGTGCCCAGCTACGATGCCACTGTGGTAAGCCGGTTGAAAGCGGCCGGGGCCATAATTCTGGGGAAGGCGGTTACTACCGAGTTCGCCTCCAGCGATCCCTCGCCAACCCGGAATCCGTGGAACCCGGCCCACACCCCTGGGGGCTCCAGCAGCGGCTCTTCGGTGGCGGTGGCTACCGGCATGTGCGCCGCGGCTCTGGGTTCTCAGACCGGCGGCTCCACCTGCCGTCCCGCCGCCTACAACGGCATTGTGGGACTCAAGCCTACTTACGGACGGGTCAGCAAGTATGGCGTGGTGCCCCTTAGCTGGTCTTTGGACACTGTGGGAATCCTGGTTCGAAGCGTGGAGGACGCCGCCATTATGCTTCAGGCTCTGTCTGGCCATGACCCTCAGGACCCGGCCTCATCCACGGAGCCGGTGCCGGACTTTTGGGCTCAGATGGCCCAGCAGACCGGGCCACCTCGCATTGGACTCATCAAAGACTTTTTCTTTCCGCAGTCTACCCCGGAAGTGCAAAGGCACACTGAGCAGGTGGCCCAAAAGCTAGCCCAGGCCGGGGCTGTGATCGAAGAGGTGCCATTGCCGGCAAGCTTCGCCACGGCCCACAGCTGCCAGCGCCTGGTCAGCAATGTTGAGGCCGCGGCCTTCCACCAGGAATGGTATCGGGACCGGGCCGATGAGTACGGCCCCAAGATCCGAAGCAACATTGAGATGGGATTGCTGGTTTCCGGCGTCGACTACTTGCAGGCTCAGCGACTGCGCCGGCAGCTAAGGAAAGACCTGTCGGATATGGTGGGGCGGGTGGATGCGGTGCTGATGCCCACCACTCCGGCGCCCGCGCCCCAAGACCTGACTACCACCGGGGACGCGGTGTTCCAAGCCCCTTGGACTTCCGGCGGCCTTCCCACCATTACCATACCCTCCGGGCTAGCCGGTTCCGGTCTCCCCCTGGGAATACAGCTGGCGGGCCTGCCTTTCGCCGAGGGCAAGCTGCTGGGGGTCGCCCGCTGGTGCGAGGAGACCCTGGGGGTCGATCTTTGGCCGCCGGATTATCTATGACCGGTGACAGGGAGGGAGAAAAGGTGGCGAGGCGGCTACTCCAGACTGGGTTCAAAACGCTAGGATGTTTCCAGTGGGGAGGAGTGCTACAACCAGACCGACGGCCGGGGAGTCGATATAGTGTTCGATACTGGCTGCCGTTGCGATTTCTCTATGTCTTAGCCCAGGTACAAACCTTCGCTATTTAATTTTGGTTCATGGTCTATGAGGTCAATGCCGATGTTTCTAGCGGGAGCTGGTGTCCACCGGTGATCATCGGCAACTTAAGGAGTGAGGGATGAAATTCGGATTGATGATGGAATGCGACTATAGGGAAGGCCGTACGCAAGAAGACGCGTTCGATGAAGCCTTCGAGACGGCGGTAAATGCCGAGGCATGGGGATTTGACGGAGTCTGGCTGGCGGAGCGGCACTTTGCACCTCCCGGCAGCGGTCGCGCCATCCCCTCGGTGGTAGCGTCACCGCTTATTTTCGCCACCGCCATCGCCGCCAAAACCAGCCATATTCGGGTGGGCACCGCGGTATTAGTACTTCCCCTGGGCCATCCCGTGCGGATGGCGGAAGAGGTGGCCACCCTGGATAACATCAGCCGGGGTCGCCTGGACTTGGGTATCGGCCGCAGCGGGTTTCCCTGGGCCTACGACGGCTACGACATCCCCTATTCGGAGAGTCGGGCGCGCTTCAGGGAATATTTCGATGTGATGAAGCTGGCCTGGACTGAAGAACGGTTTTCTTATCAAGGGGAATATTACAACTTTCGAGATGTATGCTTGATACCTAAGCCCTACCAGAAGCCCCATCCACCTCTGCGGTACGCTGCTTCGACCAGAGAAACCTTCGCGGCCATGGGAGAGTTTGGCTTACCCATATTTGCGGGCTTGGGTGGCGCCGGAATCTCCGACCTGTCCGAGGCCATCTCGGAGTACCGGGCTGCCTGGAAGGAGGCGGGGCACCCGGGGGAAGGCGACGTAATTTTGCGGGTTGGCGTCTATGTGGCGGAAGATATGGGTCAGGCCCTCTCTGAACCCAAGGAAAGCACCATGACCTTCTACAACCGGATACGTCAGGGCCTAATCCAAACTTCAGCTTCTTACGATGGCAACCTGCGTGCCCAGCGTGCCCAGCGCCTTTCTAGCATGACCTATGAGGATGCCTTAGAGGACCGCTTGATTTACGGCACTCCAGATACCGTTGCCAGCCGCCTTGCCGAATGGCGGGATCGGCTGGGACTTTCGGGGGTCATCATGGAGCCGAACGTTGGCGGACTGATATCCCCGGAACTGCTAAATAACTCCATTCGACTTTTCGGACAGGAAGTAGCCCCCAAGATGCATTAAAGGTTAGTGCTTAGGATCCCTTCCCAACCCCAGGTGTACGGGCGGGTATTATCCGGCCTTAGTCTCCCGACTCTCGCAGCCGAGCAAGGCTAGCAGGTAGGCTGGGGACGGATGGCGTGGCTCAGGCGGCCGGCCTTTTAACTCGCGATTTGAGGTGTCACTATGAGTGCCTATTTCAGGTGCTCGCTGAAGAACTGGCTCACTGGCTCGGATGCCTCCTCTTCCCTCCCGACCCAGTAATGGTCGGCTCCGGCCACAACCTGACAAGTAGGACGGTGAGAGAAGGATTCCAACGTGGGCTGGAACTCGGGGGAAGGAGCCAGACGGTCCCGGTCTCCGGTGATGATAAACTTGGGCCGCTCATCGTCCTTGAGGCAAGTGTTCTTCAAGACGTGCAGAGAGGGCGAAATGAATGCGAAGACTTGGGGTTGCTTTTGTAGTTCGGCACTCCCCAGGATAACGCCATTTCCAAAAGAGTAGCCGGCCAACCCTAACCTTTCGCTGTTCACTCCAGGCCAAGCTTTCAAAAATTCCAGCGCCGCTATCGCTTCCTGGTGCTCTAATTCCCCCTTGCTGTGCTCGCCCTGGCTATTGCCCACCCCTCGGAAATTGAACCGCAAAGTGGTGAAGCCCTGCTCGACCAGGGCATACGAAACCGCCAGCACCACATTGTTTTCCATGTTTCCCCCGTTTAACGGCCCTGGATGGCAAATTACGATCCCCGGAGCCGAATCGGTCACATCGTCCGGCTCGGTTACAATCCCCTCGAAATTTAGAGAGTTTGCCTGGAACATCACTGCTGTCTGGCGCATATCACTCCCCTTCCAGAATTATCAGCTCTTTACGCTGGCTCCTTCTCCCGCCTGGGGTACCCGTTGGTCGCCACCTATGACTCTTCCCTTTCGGGTAGCAAGAGGCGGGTAACCTACTCTTTCAGGAACTCTATGATCAGGTCGCAGACCTCCTGGAAGCGCTCCATCATCACGAGATGCCGGGCTCCCTTTATGACTTCCAACCGCCCGTTGCGAACTCCCTCGGCGATGCCACGGCCACCGATCCCTTGGGGGCCCGTGTCCACCGGTGAGGAGGTGGAATACTCGCCGTTGATCACTAGGGTGGGAGCGGTGATGCGAGGCAGGTCCGGCCCTAAGTCCGCATTCTCAGTGGCCTCCACGGTTGCGATATAAGCGTCGGGAGATATCTGGCCGAAGGTGGACCGCATCTGCTCGAGCAGAGGATCGGCCTCCGGGCTGTCGAGGAAGTCTCGGGTCAACACTGCCTGGGCCGTCAGTTCTGCAACTGCTGCCATGCCTACGTGTTCGGCGAGGGCTTTGGCCACCTTTCGGTTGAGGCGCAGTGCCGTATCGTAGCGGGCCACGACTCCCACCAGTGCCATCTTCAGCACCCGCTCCGGATGTTGAGCAGCGAACTGCAGGCCAATTAAGCCTCCCGTGGATGTGCCGTGCAGATGGGCCCGGGGAATCTCCAGCAGGTCCATCAGGTCCCGAAGGTCGTCCGTCCAGTCCTGTAGCCTGTATCCCGGCGGCGTTGGGGTGCTCTGGCCGGTGCCTACCAGATCAAAGTCCACCACTCGAAAGTGGCGGGCCAGCACCGGTGTGACCCGGGAGAAATTCGCCAATCCCAAGGCACCACCGGGGATCTGCACCAGCGGCTCGCCCTGGCCGTTGATCTCGTACCAGATTCGCTTTTCCCCCAGCTCGGCAAATGGCATCTCCACCCCCTTTTGAAGGACGCACCCGATTAATCGGGCGCTGTCGGATGATGGGAGTCTACGTGCCCTTCCGGTCCTGGTCAACCGAAGCTGATGCTGGATTGCCCGGTCGCTGGCTTTGAATTCACGCTGCGCGACAATAGAATGGGCTAGGTATAATTCCCTGCACGTCATTCCGGCGTAGGCCGGAATCCAGCGTCATCTACCCATCAACCAGGGAGTAGCATCTGGGCTCCGGCTTTCGCCGGAGCGACGAATACACCGCCACAGGACTCATTGATACTTTTGACACAGAAACTAAGATTGCGGGACTTTCTTCAAGCAACGGGAAGGTTATGCTGGTACCACTGACCGGCTGCGGCCCATACCTCTTGGCGGCGCGTGATGTAACTTAATGCTTCTTCCAGGTGGCGTATGCGGAAGGGTTGGCCAATCAGCCATGGGTGCAGGTTCAGCACCAGCACTCGCCCGTTTCGCTCTCCATCGCGGTACATGGTATCGAAACCCTCCTTAAGCATCTCTCGGTACCGGTTGATAGTTACTCGGCGGTTCCAGAGAGCGTGGAGGTCATCCAACTCCAGCATCAGGGGTAAGGCGAACAGTTGACCCTGGGGGACCTTTATGGCATAGTGCTGCTCATCGTTGGCCCAGTCACATACATAGCGAATTCCAGCCTGAGCCAGCAGCTGGGGCGTCTGGGAAGACTCGCCGTATTCCGGTCCCAGCCAACCCGTAGGCGCTGCGCCGGTGAACCCCTTAATCGCCGCAACCGACTGCTGAATGTATTCTCGCTCCGCCTCCTCGGACATGTCACTGGTTATCATCTGACTCACCGAGATCCCGTGTCCGATTATCTCGCACCCCGGCTTGAGGCAATGGTGGCTTTGCACCATAAGTGGTAGTTGTTCCTAAAGTCTGGGGGCTGTTCCAAAAGTAATCGACTTTCAGACAGCGGCTGAAAATGATAGTGACTTAACGTACCGCTCCATGAATAGCCAATCAGGCTAACTGGTAAGCGTATCAACGATTCTTGCATCCTATGGAGATTCCACTTCCGTCCGTAGTCGTACCTATATCGCTCCAATCGGATTAGAGGTATGAGAAATAATGCTACAAAAGGTGTCATGTTGAATTTCGGGTACAGCACGTTGACGTCATCCAAGGCAAAAAATGGTTCAGCTTGGTAGAAAGGCTCCCCTACACTGCCGTTGTAACTGACTGTGATCGTGTTGCCTGTGTGGTTCGGTGGCAGACTAATGTAGCTGTCTACCCCATTGTTTCGCGATATTGGCCTGATACAGGGCGTAGTCCCCACGGTAAGGTCTTTATTTACCACCCGCTTACCCTTCTGGATCATAAATAGGTCGCCGTACTGGAATGTTTCCCATGAGCAGTCACCTAGAAACTCGGACGGAAACCTCGATTCTCCCCAAGCCGTCGTTTTCTTAACGCCGATTATCGACGTAACAGTTGGTTATTGCAACGTATTACATATACTATCACACCGTATAAGACTGGAATACGTCTGCTTGGCGTAGCGCGAAACCCGGCCAATGGCTTTCCGGCCAGACCTCTAGGGTCACATCGCTCTCTAAAAGTGGTTTGCTATCGATTTCACTTTCGGCCATCATTGCGTCTTCGGTGTTGATCCACTCAGGAGGTAAGGTGGGAACTATCAAGTCCTTTAGTGAGCGATTCGCTTCTCGCCCAAAAGCCGAGTACTTGAACCGGTTCTTACCGATACAAAGGCAGTAATACAGCTTCGTCGCACGTGTCATTAGAAGTCTCGGGGTTAGGACTGCGACGTTCTGAGCCGTGTAAAACACGCTATCCTGCACGAATGCAGACAAAAGATAGGTGCTACCTAGTGCAACCGTGATCAGACCGGCTCGTAGAGGGTCTATGCCTCTGTAGGGCCTCACGTGAGCCACAATGCCAAGGTTCTTTGCACTTCGTGAGACAAAAGCGATACCCTCTCCGTCGTCCACCGAGGCTACCGTCATCTGTTTGAGGTCGAATTTGGTACCGTAGCTGACCTCGAAAAGTTCACTTAGTTTACTTGTCGCTAACGCTTTCATTTAGAACCCTAAACGCTACGTATTTCTTCAGTTCTCTTTCGAAGTCTGATGCTGACAATCCCGAATAGTCGGTCTCCATGTATGCCTCGGCGCACCATTCGTCCTCGGAATCAACCGCAGCCGTGATACTCTCGCCATCAATCACCTCATGATTACGGTAAGCCGTGAGCCACCGAGCCTTGACATCCGGCCATGTCCCATTTACATCAACCAGCCCCAGGTGTTTAGTCTTGACGAAACCATCATCACGCCAGTATCCGAACCATGTTTTCTTATCGCTAGGGTGAGGGTGATGGGCGGTGATGACCATCACGCACGTTACGACGCCCACATGAGAGTCGTGGAATATGTCCACCGGCATCGACATGACCGATTCAAGAGTGTGCTTTGCGAGGAGTTACTGTTTCAGGATTCTGATGTGGGCGTCATTGCCGATGGCGCAGCTGAAGGGTGGATCGCGACGCACTTCCCGCCTGGCTGTAATGCTTCGAGATTGTTTAGCGCAAACTCCAACTCTTCGGTGGTGCTCCCTTTGGTTTTGTATGGTGGATTGAGCAGACCGACGTTAGGTTTGTGCCGCTCGCCGAGGGTATGTGATAGTTCAAAGCAATCGCCAGACAGTATGTTGGTCTTTCCATCACCATGGACGATCATGTTCGACACAGCCAATGCATAGATATCGTCTTGAAACTCGACTCCAATTAACTGTTGCTTTTTTATCGTGTTTTCTGCTTCTTCTGTAAGAGTTTCATCGGAGAGCATACGTTTCATTGCGGCAATGAGTAGGCCTGCCGTCCCACAGCAGTTGTCGAATACCACGCTCGTTTTGTTCACGTCAGCTAGGTCAGCGAAAAGTTCAGCAACATGAGGTGGTGTTAGGACGATTCCTAAACCAAAGCCAAAGTGGAATCTACATCGACACCGGACTGGGCAGGGCTGCCAACACCGTCATTCCGGCGAACGCCGGAATCCAGGGAACTGTGCAGAATATACTTTCCTGGTCACCGGCTTACAACGGTGCGACGAAGGATTTTTCTGCTTCAAGTTGGGCATACTAAACCAAAGCCAAGGTGGGAACTACATTTTGCAGCGATGGCAAAGGTAGGGAAGGTGTAAAAATCAATGCATCGGCTCGAGCTTGTAACAGGGTTCGGCAGCGATGTTTCACTTCATCCTTACGGTGAGCTAGTCCGCCGAAGAATGCATTCATCTTCTCTTGGACTTGGGCTTTTGTTCCCAGGCATTCGTTGGCCGTGACCTCTTCTCTGGCCCAGTCCCAGACGGCTTCGTCGGCATTGAAGTCTGGGCTGTAGGCCGGTAAGGCCACCAGCCTCAGCTGCAAGTCAGGGGTGGTCAAATAGCTGCGAATCGCTTCTCCTCGGTGGGCTGGCCCATTGTCCCAAATCACTACCAGAGGTCCAGGATGTTTTTCTCTTAGCTGCCGTAAAAAGGCGGTGGAGGTCTCGGCATTGCTGTTGCCGGCTATTTCCATGGCTTCCACCTCCCCAGCCTCCAAGCAAACTCCCGAGTAGTAGCAGGCCTTCTCTCCCCACCGAGGACTGGTGGAGTCCACCAGCGCTGCCTCTCCCTTGAGTACCCATTTGCCTCGCAGGTCGGCATCGGCCCGAAAGTGGGCTTCATCCACGAAGAAGATCTTGGCTCCACTCTCTTGGGCCTCCTCTCGGATTTGGCTGTACTGGAGGACGAAGGCTTTCCGCGCTTCATCCTTGGCTTTCAGGAGGCGTTTCTTGGGTCGCTTCAGCACGAAGCCCAACCGATGGAGGTAGTTCAAGCAACTGCTTCGACTCAGCCCCAGGTCAAAGCTCTGCTTGAGAAATTGCCTCACTACTTTCCAATTCCAGTTGGACAATTCAACTCCCGCCTCTCCAGGCGGATTTTGCACCGCAGACTTCAGTTGGTTCTGTTGACCCCAGTTCAAGACGGGGGGGAACCCCCAGTCTGTTCAAAGACCAAACCTTGGGCCCCGCCTCGGCGAAAGTTGGCCAGCCAGTTTCCAATGGTATGAGGCTCTCTGTCCAAAGCCTCAGCCACCTGGAAAGCCGACCACCCTTGGGCCAACAACCATAGCCCGTGCCATCGCTCTCGCTCTCGAGGTGTTGGCGCTCGATACATCCTTTCCCGTAAGTCACCTACATTGAGTTGCCACTCTTCCATGAGTTGCACTATTTCCTTCATCCCTTCCACCACCGCCCCTCGATTTCTTTTACAGAATATCGCAACTCCTCTTCGGGTTCGCTTTATGTAGGTTTCACCTTAGCTTTGGTTTAGTACAGGTGGGCTGACAAGCATGAGTAGTATAATAAGCGCCTTGAGTCTGGAAAGATGAAGTGTGGTGGTGAGTGGAATGCGTGGACCCAAACCTCCTGTGGTGGAATTATCCTCAGAGGAACACCAAGGATTGGAAACCCTGGTGCGCCGATATAGCACCCCCCAGCAGTTGGCCCGGCGAGGCAGAATCATTCTGTCTGCCGCGGCTGGCCTGAACAACAGCCAGATTGCCCGCGAAGTGGGCCTGGATGTGGATACGGTACGGTTCTGGCGCAACCGCTGGCTGGGGCTACCGGCAGCCAGCTTGGAAGACCTGAGTCTAGAAGAAAGGTTGCGGGATGCGCCCCGTCCCGGGGCTCCCGCCCGGATCACCCCAGAGCAAGTTTGCCAGATCATGTCCCTGGCTTGTGAGGTCCCAAGCCAGAGCGGTCTTCCAATCAGCCAGTGGACCAGCCGGGAATTGGCTGATGAGATCATCCAACAAGGCATCGTGGAACGGATTTCCCCCCGCCATGCGGCCAGACTGCTAGAAAGGGGGACCTGAAACCCCACCGGATACGCTATTGGTTGACACCCTCGGAGGACGAGAACTATGACGCCAAAGTCACTGACATCTGCGACCTGTACCGAGATGCTCCCGCCTTAGTCCAATCTGGGGAGCGAGTGATGAGCACTGATGAGTTGACCGGAGTACAGGCCCTGGAGCGCAAACATCCTGGGTTGCCCTTGGCGCCGGGGAAGGTGGAACGGCGGGAGTTTGAGTACATCCGGCATGGTACACGCTCCTTCATCATCAGTCGGGATGTGGTGACAGGTCAGATTGTTGAGCCCTATGGGGGTCCCAGACGGACTGAGGCGGACTTTCTACAGCATGTGGAGGCAGTGACCGCCAGCGATAGGGCGGCCCAGCGGTGGCATTTTGTGGTGGACAACCTGGACACGCACCGTTCTGAATCTTTAGTGCGCTGGGTAGCCCGAGAGTCTGGGCTGGAACTGGAGTTGGGTAAGAAGGGCAAGTGGGGCATATTGGCGAACCGAGAGTCCCGGGCCGCCTTTCTCAGCGATCCCAGCCACCGCATCGTGTTTCACTACACCCCCAAGCACACGTCATGGATGAACCAGGTGGAAATCTGGCTGAGCATTCTGGTGCGGAAACTGCTACAGCTAGGGTCCTTCAAATCGGTCACCGATCTGAAACAAAAGGTGTTGGACTTCATCGACTATTACAACCGGACCATGGCAAAGCCATTCAAATGGACTTACCAAGGGAAGGTGTTGGTCGCATAAATCTGTCGGGTTATTTACGCCCACCTGTACTAGTACACTGCCGATTGCCGAAGCCAACTCTGGGGATTAGCTGAATGTAGTTTTCAGCTTGGTATTAGTTTAGTCCCTTATCATTGTTGGCGTATCGCAAGAATTGAACATAGAACTGACCGAGTGTATCGTGGTATTTATGTGTTCGGATGAACGTATTGACGATTTCGTCGATGTCTTCGACAAGTCCAACGAAAAAGTCTTTGTCACTTGTGAGCGTGGTATTCTGCCTGATGAACCCGAACGAACCTTCAAGGCTCGTGATTCTATCTGGTGGCAAGCCAGCGGTTCTGAACTCATTCAAGACCGATTCGACAAGATTGTCTGCAAGATGCTTGGCTGTCTTCTACACCCTAAAGCTTCTCTTGAACGCGGCGTTCTCAAGGGCAACAAGAATTCCGCATATAAGAAGCCCACGGTGAGCTTCCTTGATTTTTTTTGCTTGAAGATTTTCATTGAGTTCCCGACTGAAACTCAATAGCGCGTCATAATCTTGTCTGAACTTGATGTCGCTGTGGGTGACTTTTTCGTAGAAAGCATTGAACGGAATGATGTCCGGCGTCACGAATTCCACAGGTTGGCTTGCCCCGCGCAAGTGAAGATAATGGGACATACGAAGTGTTGCTGTGGTCTCTCCGCTTACCGCGATAGCGAGCACATCAAACGCCTTCGATAAGAACGCTGCGTACAGCAATACTCCATCGACCGCGTATTCCGCATAGCGGTCGCCATCCTTGCTGACGTGCTTCGTTGGGTCGGCCTTACATTCAATGACGATCAGGAAATCAGATAGGGTTTCGGAACTAATGATGAACTCCGGGTATCCCTGGCCAGCACCTTTCTTCGATGCGTTCTTCAGCAACTTAGCGATCCTCTGTGAGTCGCTCTTTTGCTCCTCGACCACAACCCCAGGACTCGAATAGTAGTCGGCCTCTCTAAGCTTGGACCGGACGATGTTCTCGGTTTTTCTCTCGTTCACCATCGTGAATGCGCTCCTGATTGTAGACCGTTCAGTCAGCAGGAGGATACCGCCGTGTGCGGCTTCCGGGCTCATAAACACGCCTCTTGGGGACGTATTTTCGAGATGCGAGCGAATTCAGTGCCCCAAGCACGAGCTTGGCGTTTTGCGGCTCCCTGTGTCCAGCTTTCCACTTTTCCACAGCGTTTGGAGTGACATCGAGTTCTCGCGCTATGGCGGCGAGTGTCCAGCCTTTGTCTTGTAAGCCTTTGATAGCTGCCTGAATCGCGTTCATGTCGGCTTGCATTATACCATACAGTGTATGCTGTCCCAAGAGTGGCATGGCACGAACATATGACTTTTAGAGCATTGACAAACCCATACACTGTATGGTATTGTAGGTAAAGATTAAATTCGCCATTCGGAGTACCAACATGAATGAGCAGCGGCCTCCCGCCAAATTTGCAGTCCTATTACAACTATCTGCCCCGAATCCTGATTTAAACGGTGACACCGGTGAAATTGAAGCTGGACACTTTCAATGCGGGTACGTTGGCGCTGAAAGCTCCTTCGTTCATAAGCAACTTGACCTCCCCGCCTACTGCTACGACGCCCTTCAGTGCTTCGACGTAGGACTGAGTAAACCGAAGGTCCTTGACCGGGTGACTCAACTTGCCATCCTCGATCAAGAAAGTGCCATCCCGGGTCATGCCGGTCATGATGCAGCCGGTCGGATGCACCAGCCGGGTGTAGAAGAATCGAGTGATAAAAAGCCCGTGCTCGGTGGACTCAATCATCTGGTCCACGCTCTGGTCTCCCGGTTTCATGAACAGGTTGCTGGCCGAGGGGCCACCGGTGGGACCCCCTTGATGTCCGGTGGACAGTCTTCCTTCTTTGCCCGCGGTATAAAAGTTGTAGACCGGCTCTCCGACCACTCCGTCAGTGACAATGCTGACCCTTTGCTTCGGAACTCCCTCGGCGTCGAAGGGCATGGGCCGGCCGTTCAGGTCACATCCATCATCCCAAATCGAAATCAGCGGACTCATGGCAGATTTACCCATCAGACCGATCATCCAGCTTCTGCCGTCTTGGACCAGCTGGGCGCTCATTCCATAAGAGCTTAAAGCTCCCAGGATGTCGTCGACGGCGTAGGGAGAGAGAACCACGGTGTATTCCCCGGGTTCTACTGTTTGGGGGTCGCGCCCTCGCAGAGCTTTTTCGGTAGCCTCGTTGATCAAGGCTGGAACCTCTATATCCTTCATCCGCCAAGAGCTACCCTTGCCCCATGCGGCCGAGGATTCGCTCCTGGCGGTGATCAGCAGCCCAGCGAAGGTGCCCCGGTGGTAGGCCCAGGTGCCCCGAGTATTCATCACGGCCTTTTCGTTGGCTCCGGTCCGGTAAAAGCCCGCCGCGTTCAAGCCATGGCTCTCCGCCTGACGGCAAACCCGGCCGGCCACTTCCGCCCGGTCCTCTGGGCTGCAACCGGCGGTGGCTTCGTCGTAGGCAGCGATCATCACAGGGGTCCTGGGACTGGGAAGCCCCTGAAAGTCCGGGTCCTCGGGCATTAACAAGGCGTTGGAGCGGGCCTCTTCTCTGGCCCTGGCGATGCCGGAATCGCTCAGGTCGTTGGTGGTGGCCCGACCCTGCTGGTGGGCGATGACGGCCCGAATGTTGAGCTGGGCATCCCCGTGGACCACGTTCTGATGGATGGCATTGTTGGCAAACCTGGTCAAAGCCAAGTCCTGTCCGCTTAGGTAAGCTTCCACCTCGTCAACCCCCGACAAGTCCAGAGCCTGTTGGAGGTACTTTCGGCAGCGGTCTTCGCCAATCATTTCAGCACCCCCACCCGGACCTTGCGAAATCGGGCGGGACTGGCGCCGTGCCCGGTGTGGCCAATCTGTCCCGGCTGTCCTTTGCCGCAGTTGGGCGTCCCCCACATTACCCAGTGGTGCTGGTTGCATACGGCGTCGCAGGAATTCCAGAATTCAGGAGTGATGCCGGTGTAGGTGCAGTTTCGGAGCAGCCTGCCCAGCTTGCCCTTCTTGATCTCGTACCCCATTTCGGTGCCAAACTGAAAATTGTAGCGGCGGTCATCGATGGACCAGGACCGGTTGGTTTCCATGAGTATGCCATCCTCGGTGTCGGCGACAAGGTCGTCCAGTGCCCAAGCGCCGGGTTCCAGGCTGACGTTGGTCATGCGAATCATGGGGAGGCGATTCCAGGAGGCAGCCCGCATGCAACCGTTGGAGGCCAAGCCCAGGGAGGAAGCTGTTTCCCGGGACATCAAGTATCCGACAAACCTACCGTCTTTCACTATCGGCGTCGACTGGGCCTCGATACCTTCATCGTCCCAACCAAAGGTGCCCAGGCCCGGATGGCGCAGGCTGTCGGCGGTGATGTTGACGAATTCGGAACCGTAGTTGAAATTATTGAGTTTGTCTGGGGTCAGAAAGGAAGTGCCCGCGTAGGCCGCCTCGGCGCCCATGACTCGGTCCAACTCGATGGGGTGACCGCAGGATTCGTGGACTTGGAGGGCGAGTTGAGAGCCTCCGATGATGATGTCCCGGACGGTATCGATTGGGCAATGCTGGGCGGTGAGCAGGGCCACCGCTTCGCTGGCTGTCTTCTCGGCATTGCCTGGAATATCCAGGGCGGTAATGTATTCCCAACCGGCGCAGCCTTGCTGGCGACCGTTCATTTGAGGATAGGAGCGACGCTGGACCTCGTCGCTGCCGACAGCCGTGGCCTGGATGCCACCGCCCGCCTCGTAGATGGTCTGCTCCACATAGGCGCCTTCGGTGTTGGCGAAGGTCTTCTCTTCTCTGATGAAGACCAGGCTGCCCTGGCGAGACCTGATGCCCTCGACCGACGCCATGGCCCGATCTGATTCCAGCAGCAGATTAAGCTTCTGTTCGGAAGAAACTTGAAAGGGATCGATCTGGATCGGCGTGGTGTAGGTCCCTTGGCTGGTAACTTGGGACCCCAGGTTGACCGGCTCTTGGCTTTGCAACGTCGAGGCTTGGGCTATCTCAACAGCAAGGCCTGTTACCCGGTCCAACTCGGCAGCGGAAAAATCATGGCTGGAAGCGAATCCCCAGGAGCCATTGACCAGGACTCGCACACCAAACCCGGTGGACTGGTCGTTGCTTAGAGTGTCCACCACCCCATTTCTGACGACCAATCTCTCCTGCGTGGTGTTTACCAATCGGATATCAGCGTACTGTGCTCCTTTCACACCGGCCAGGTCCAAGGCATTCAAAAGCAATTCGTCCATCTGTGCCCCTCCACTTCGATGTGCCCTATGTTACACCAGGACGGTGCTGTAGGGATTGATGGCACTCCATTCCTAACCGCGGGCTTCTGGCTATTCCGGATATGGTAGGATAGGCCCGAGATACAAAAGAAGGGGAAAGATATGGCAGACAAAATTCATTTGGGCATCATCGGAGCTAATATCCACCGGGGATGGGCGCCCCGGTCCCATTTACCCGCAATCGTCGCCAGCCCGGAGTTCGAGCTGACCGCGGTATGCACTACCCGCCAGGAAAGTGCCGAGGAGTCCCGTCAAAAATTCGGGGCACGTCTGGCCTTTGACGACTATCACAAGATGTTGGCCCATCCGGACATCGATGCCGTCGCGGTGGTTTTAAGGGTGCCTTCCCACTACGAGCCTACCATGGCAGCCCTGAACGCCGGGAAGCATGTCTATACCGAGTGGCCCTTGGGCAGAACCACCGCCGAGGCAAAGGAGATGGCCGACCTGGCCCAAGCCAAGGGAGTGCGAAATATGGTGGGACTCCAGGCCCGGGCCGCCCCAGGAATCCTGTACGCCAAAGAGTTGGTGGAGTCGGGATATGTGGGCGAGGTCATGTCTTGCCACCTCAGCCGGATTCAGGAAGGGGTGTTTGAACGGACCTCCGACCGAACCTGGCAGCGAGACCGGGACCTGGGAGCCAATACTATGACCATTACTTGCGGCCACACCATCGATGCCCTCCGCTTCGTGGTCGGGGACTTCAGCCAGGTTTCCGCAGTGGTCAGCACTCAAGCCAAGGAATGGCTAGAAGTGGATACGGACCAGAAAGTGGAGGTGACCTCGCCGGACAACATCCTGGTCAGCGGCAAATTGGCCAATGGTGGAGTTGCCTCGGTGCACGTTGCCAACAACCCTTGGGCCGGAAGTGGGTATCGAATGGAGATATACGGGCGGGAAGGCACCCTCGTCGTATCTTCCGAGGAATCTCCCAACCAGGATGGAGTACGCCTGCGGGGCGCCCGAGAGGGGAATAAACTGGAAGACCTGGAAATACCGGGGAAATTCATTAGCGTGCTAGAAGGCATGCCGCGAGGCGCAGCGTATAACGTGGGGCAGATGTACTACCAGTTCGGCCAAGCCATCCAGTCCGGAGTCGCTTGCCAGCCCGACTTCAACACCGCGGTCGAGTTGCACCATTTTATTGACAACATTCAGGAGGCATCGGACCGAGGGCAGGAGGTGGCGGTAGACGGAAGCTAAGAGGTTCGAATGGTTTGCAAAACACTGGAACCGGCGCTCCGGGTAATGGACGAATTCCCCTTGGCGGGACCATGACTGAAGAACACCTCCAATTCACCGTCGGAGACCGCGAGGTTTCGGGCTTAAGGGTACTACCTGAGAACCAAGCGCCGGCATGCACTTTGGTTTACGCCCCGGGAGCGGGCTCCAACCTGCAGGACCCGTTTGGAAAGTACTTGACGGAGCGCCTGGGTGGCGCTGGGATTACCACCGTACGATTTCAGTTCCCCTACATGGAGGAGGCAAAACGCAGGCCGGACTCACCTGGTCTTTTAGAAGAAACCTGGATAGAAGTGGTGCGAATTACCCAGCCGATCAATGGCAGATTGGTTGTCGGAGGCAGGTCCATGGGAGGACGGATCGCCTCGCAAGTGGTTGCCCAAGGTATGGATGTGGATGCCTTGGCATTATTTGCATATCCTCTGCATCCCCCATCCAATCCGGATAAACGGCGTGATGGGCACTTACCCAAAATCAGCGTTCCGACCTTATTCTGCTCGGGCACCCGCGACACCTTCGCTTCGGCTGAAGAATTAGCGGAGGCGGGGTCAAAAGTGCCCGAAGCAACAGTCCATCATCTAAATGGGGCAGACCATGGATTCGCAGTGTTGAAGTCAAGTGGCAGGACTCGGGCTGATGTGTGGTCCGAGGCAGTGGACAGCCTGTTATCCTGGATTTCAGAGCCTGTGTTCAAAGATATGCGGGCATAGCCTAATTCCCGGCCCGTCATTCCGGTGCAGGCCGGAATCCAGCGTCATCTACCCATACGCTGCATTAGTTGGTTGCCTAGTTGGACGCAGTTACTTGGCGAAAGGCGTGGTCCAGAATATCGGCAGCCAAGTCCATTTGGTCCTCGGTGGTCGTGAAGGGCGGCACGAACCGGAACACCGACCCCCGGCGCCGCAGGCTAAAGATCAGGCCGTTGTCCATGCAAACACGACCGATTTCTTGCCCCTTATGGAAGGCGGGCTCCTTGGTGGACTTATCTTCCACCAGCTCAATACCTTGCAACAGGCCCCGTCCCCGTATGTCACCGACCAGGCTGTACCGCCGCGCCAGATTCTCCAAATGCTGTCTCCAGTATTCTCCGAGCCTCTTGGCCACGTCTTCCAGAACTTCTTCCAAGATGATGTCTATGCTAGCTATGCCGCAGTTGCTGGGCAGGGGGTCATTGGAGTGAGAGTGTCCCACCACCAAGCCTGTCTCCGCGACCTTCGCTTCAATCTCATCTGTCGTAACCGCGGCGCTGATGGCGATACCGCCACCGAAGTGTTTGGACACGGTGAAGATGTCCGGCACCACCCCCTCTTGCTGGAAAGCCCACATGGCGCCCAGCTTGGCTAGCCCGGTCTGGGCCTCATCCACAATCAGCAAGGCGCCCCGCTGCTCGCACTTTTTCTTCAGCTCTCGGAGCCAGCCTTCCGGCAGGTCGATGACGCCTCCCGCACTGAAAAGTGGCTCAGTAATCACAGCGGCTAATTGGCCCGCGGCCTGGGCGTCCAGCAAATCAAAGCTGGAGTTTAGACAGGTATAGTCGCAGGCCGGACGCTCCCGGCAGAAGCTGCATCGGTACCGGTAGGGTGCAAACATGGGGTAGTTGCCCGGCGCATAGGGACCATATCCCTCATGCCAGCCGGAAAAGGTAACAGCTCGGGTGGAGTCATTCATGCCGTGGAAGCTGACCATGGGGCTGGCGACCTCGTAACCGCCGGTGTAGCGTTTGGCGATGGCCATGGCGGCCTCGTTGGCGTCACTGCCCGAGGTTAGAAACATGCTGCGGTTCATTCCTGGGGGCGAGATTTCGGCCATGCGGCTGGCCAAGATTATCTCCCGGTCGTTGAAGATGCTCATGTGGCTGTGGATGATAGTCTCGCAGCTTTCCTGGAGGGCCTGGACTATGCGCGGGTGGTTGTGCCCCAGGGCGGCACACATTTGGCCCGAGTTGAAATCCAGGTACTCCTTGCCGTTGACGTCCCGGACCACGGAGCCCCTACCCCACACCATGACCGGGCCGGAGACTGCGTTCCGGTCCATGCGACTGCGGAAGCTGAACTTCTGCGCCAAGTCCAACAGTTCTTCCTCGCTAATTTGGTCGGCCATGGGGCGCTCCTCGCTCATTTGGGCTAAGTTTGCCACCGGAGCACAGAGACATGGAGAGTCTTACCCAGGATTTCTCTCTTCGGCTGGCGTCAGGCTCGGAGCATAGCGCAGCCGATGTGGCGACATCATAAACTAGTACAGGTGGGCTGAAAAGCCCGAGTAGTATAATAAGCGCCTTGAGTCTGGAAAGATGAAGTGTGGTGGTGAAGGCGATGCGTGGACCGAAACCTCCCGTGGTGGAATTATCCCCGGGAGAGCAGCAAGGATTGGAAACCCTGGTGCGCCGATATAGCACCCCCCAGCAGTTGGCCCGGCGAGGCAGAATCATTCTGTCTGCCGCGGCTGGCCTGAACAACAGCCAAATAGCCCGCGAAGTGGGCCTGGATGTGGATACGGTACGGTTCTGGCGCAACCGCTGGCTGGGGCTACAGGCAGCCATTCTGGAAGACCTGAGTATAGAAGAAAGGTTGCGGGATGCGCCTCGTCCTGGGGCTCCCGCCCGGATCACCCCAGAGCAAGTTTGCCAGATCATGTCCCTGGCTTGTGAGGCCCCCAGCCAGTGCGGTCGTCCTATCAGCCAGTGGACCAGCCGGGAATTGGCTGATGAGATCATCGAAAAAGGCATCGTAGAACGGATTTCCCCCCGTCATGCGGCCAGGCTTCTAGTATTACAACGACGGATCGCAAGAAAGGGATCTTGAGTACCCTTCATAGCAACCTGCCCACGCGCTCGACAGCTTTGTGGCCTTGCCTTCCGCGAAGCGATTTCCGGTCAAAAACTGACCAAATTGAGGAAGCGTCGTTGTAATACTAGAAAGGGGGACCTGAAACCCCACCGGATACGCTATTGGTTGACACCCTCCGGGGACGAGCACTATGACGCCAAAGTCACTGACATCTGCGATCTGTACCGAGAAGCTCCCGCCTTGGTCCAATCTGGGGAGCGAGTGATGAGCACTGATGAGTTGACCGGAGTACAGGCCTTGGAGCGCAAACATCCTGGGTTGCCCTTGGCGCCGGGGAAGGTGGAACGGCGGGAGTTTGAGTACATCCGGCATGGTACACGCTCCTTCATCATCAGTCGGGATGTGGTGACGGGTCAGATTGTTGAGCCCTATGGGGGGCCCAGACGTACCGAAGCGGACTTTCTGCAGCATGTGGAGGCAGTGATCGCTAGCGATAGGGCGGCCCAGCGGTGGCATTTTGTGGTGGACAACCTGGACACGCACCGTTCTGAATCTCTAGTGCGCTGGGTAGCCAGAGAGTCTGGGCTGGACCTGGAGTTGGGTAAGAAGGGCAAGTGGGGCACATTGGCGAACCGAGAGTCCCGGGCCGCATTTCTCAGCGATCCCAGCCACTGTATCGTGTTTCACTACACCCCCAAGCACACGTCATGGATGAACCAAGTGGAAATCTGGCTGAGCATTCTGGTGCGAAAACTGCTACAGCGAGGGTCATTCAGATCGGTGACCGATCTGAAACAGAAGGTGTGGGACTTCATCGACTATTACAACCGGACCATGGCAAAGCCCTTCAAATGGACTTACCAAGGCAAGGTGCTGGTCGCATGAACTGCCGGGTTATTTACGCCAACCTGTACTAGTCTATTGACGCCGGTCCACCCAAGTTAGGCCGCGCCGCGCGCTATTCGGGACCGCCCCGCGCCATATTCCCCTCCCACATTACCGGCGGCCCGAGGACTGCAGTGACTTATATTCTGGCCGGACGGAGGAGCCCAGGGTACAGATTCTCACCACCCGTGCTGGCCCGGTCGATGTGCACAGCCGCCTCTCCGCCGGCCAGGAACATCCCGCCCCCATGCTGATCTATGGGAGGCTCTATCACGGCCCCGATGAGGGCACGGGTATAGGCACGCTCGGGGAATTCAATGATCCGCTCAGCGGGGCCTTCTTCTACCACCCGGCCCTGTTGTAACACCACCAAGCGATCACAGAATTGACCCGCCAGGGCCTGGCTTCGCTCCTCTGGGGGCAGATCTTCTACCGCTTCCCCCAATAGGTAGTCGGCGGGGTCTCCGGGGGCCATCCGGTGCCGGGCGAAATTAAGGGTAAGCACCACCAGAAGCACCACCCGATGTTTTTTGTCCTAATCTGGCCTAGCCAGAGGGTTAAGATTTATGGTCTGTTGCGCGGAAGGGGCTCCAGTTCCTGGGCAGAAAGCGGCTGGCCGATACCGACATATGGCGCACACCTGACCGGCGTTTCCAGGCTGCGCGGAGGAGGAGACCTCGCTCAGCCAGGACGGTGCCGACCGGCCGCCTTCTGCCTAGGAATAACTTTCATTCAGCCTTCCAAAGGGACTTTCATATTGCCTTTCTCAATGCCCCCGATGTTGGTTGGGTCGGTTTCACCCATAGATATACTGGGCCACTGAACCCAGCACAAGGCAATCAAACTTTTTCTTCGGCTGACCTTTCAGGGAATTGTTATTCATCAGGCAGGAAGGGACGGCCGCAGGTTGGGCAGGGTTCTGCCCCAGTACCGTTGCACCAGATACATATCACAATGTCGTCTCCACCACCGATAGTTTCCGTCCAATTCCTCAAGAGATAGCCTCGTGCTTGGCATTTGCTGCACTTGACGATCCAACGGTCGTCACAGGCGGTGCAATGCTCTGGCTTGGGCATCCCACTCTCTCTAACGGGTAAGATTCGCGAGGGCGCCGGCCGAATCGCCACTTTGGTTAGGCCTAGGAGGGGCGGCACAACAACAATGGCGCCGGCCGATCGCCCTCGCAGAGGAGAGAGAAAATTCTGTGTAATACGGGTCTAGCATCAGATTTATCCGTTTTTGCGATCTCTGATAACCAGGAAGCCTTCGCTAAGAAGTTGTTTAATCTAAAAGGTTAAGAGTCCACAGCACCGTGCCAGGCCAAATTATCTGCGACCCTCCAGCATCTCGCGGAACCGCTGGTCCTGCTGTTCCCGGGACAGCAGAATGCAGTTGGAGCAGTAATCGTTGGATCTGTCCGAGCGCCACCAAAGGCAACAGCCACGGCGCCTGGAGAAGAACCCTCGTCTCCCCTGATGCTCGAATACTTCCATGGTCAGCTGGCCGAACAGCAGAGACATTGGATCCGCAAAGAAAACTTCGGCATCGCGGACCACTCGGTCGGTCGTATCTGCCAGGGCGTAGAGTCTGTTGAAAGCCTGCGAGCAAGAAGCGGCCGCGGCGTTGCGGGAAACTATTAGGCTGGCGCGTCCCGACTGATGCAGCGCGTCAATCACCAGGCTCATGTTGGCATCGAACAGCCATTCCTTTAGCCGGAGATAGAGAGCCGCTTCATCGGGGAGCACTTCCGCATCTTGATGTCCGGCAGCCGGGTCCGAGGACAGCGCTGCAAAGGATGGGTAGCTTAGCGCTGTAGCATCGATCCCACTTCCAGTTTGGTGAAACACCATGTTGTTCAGAGAAACCTGCGGAACGCGGCGGGCTAGCACGTACTGGGCAATCACTGGCCAGGTCAGGCGGCTGAGATAGGCAATGATGAAAGCAGAGCCGGCCGCATGAGGGTTGGTTGTCCCCCAGGCATTCTGCCCATAGGCCAGTATCAGGTTGCACAGGCGCTCATCGTCGCCCAAGAACAAGTCCGTGGCCTCGATCCAGCCATCCCCGGCCTGCTCCTGTATCGGAAGACGAAAGTGAGGATTTAACAGCGCGGCTTGGCCCATACTTTCGATCAACGGGCGTCCGGCATATTGGCGGGCCAACGGTTTAGAAATAGCGTTTGTTTCTGTCACACTGAGCCCTCCTTGTTGGCCAATTTTGATGGCGTGATGGTGGTGCCTAGAGAAACAAAAAAACCCCGGACTCCACTCTGTCCGGGGTTGATGGGGTTAACTGTTACGGCTATTTAACGTGACTACTTAGTCGCGTCTGCCTGCCGGGGACCTACTACTGTAACACGCAGAGTAGAGTTCCGAGCCCCAAGCAGGTTTCCTGGCTCACGAATCATCGCCGACCCATGCCTTCCCATTCCTTCTTGGAACAGTGGCCAATCTTTGGGCAGGCTCCTCGTTCACAGTGGCGTAACCGCGGCAGCTTCTACTGCCTTCCCTTTTGAACCTTTACGGTACGTGGGACCCATATTAAATTGTTAAGATGCGTAAGGACCATGGGATGATACGATGCTCATCCCAGGGTGTCAACATTTTGCCGCTATCTGACAGGGCCTTTTCATTGTCTCAAAATAGTATAAAATTATTACCAGTTTAAGCGGGAGGGAAGGATGATGACTTTGAGAGAAACGCTGGATTTGGTGCCTGACTTCCGGAGTAGCCAAGGGCGACGCCACTCTTTGGGGGCGATCCTGGCCTTGGCCACCTGTGCCATGCTGTGCGGCGCCCGCAGCTTATACGCCATAGCTCAATGGGGGCGGGACAAGGGGGTGCTACGGCGCAGCTTTTGGGGTTCAGCCAGGAGAAGACACCCTGCGTGGCCACCCTCCACCGGGTGTTCAAGGGCCTGGACGTGGCGGCCTTTGAGGCAGAAGTCGGCAACTGGCTGACAAATAGCGGGGTAGAGGCGGATGACCCCCTGTCCCTGGACGGGAAAACCTTGCGAGGGGTCCACGGCCAAGAGATACCCGGGGTCCATCTGGTGTCGGCCTACGCTAGCCGCGCTGGGGCAGTGCTGGCGCAGGTAGCTGCGCCGGGCAAAGGGGAAGAATTGGCGGCGGTCAAAGAAGTATTGGGCCAGGTACCCCTGAAGGGTCGGGTAGTAGTGGCTGATGCCTTACTGACCCAACGGAAAGTCTGTGAGCAGATTGTGGCAGGCGGCGGAGAGTATCTGCTGCCAGTTAAAGAGAATCAGCCCACCTTGCGCCGAGACCTGGAGGTGGCTTTTTCCCCTGCTAGGAACTGAGAGGGCTGGTGGGCCAACCGTACCTCCCTGGCTGGCAGCGGAGTGGCGAGCACGCGGGGCCAAGCTGACGGTCTGGGCCGATGCTCCAGTAAAGCGGCGTCATGGGCGGCTGGAGCGGCGAGAGTTGTGGGCCTTGGCCGACCCAGAGCTAAATGGCTACGTGGGCAGCGCTGGGACGGTCGGGGAAGCGTGGCCGCATCTGCAACAGGTGTGTCGGCTAGAGCGCCAGCGGGTCGTGAAGGGCAAGAAACAGGTGGATGTGAGCTATGCAATTAGCAGTCTCCCAGCCACTGATGCCGATGCGAGGCGATTGTTGAGCCTTTCCCGTGGGCATTGGGGCATCGAGAACCGCCTCCACTGGGTACGGGATGTAACCTTCGACGAGGACCGCTCTCAGGTGCGCACTGGGGCCGCCCCTCAGGTGCTGGCGGGCCTGCGAAACCTGGTCATCAGCTTGGTACGCCGGGCTGGGCATTCCAACGTAGCCGCTGCCCTACGCCGCCACAATGCCCATCTCAGCGAAGCTTTCGACATGATGGGTTTTTCCTACCAGGCAGGAGAATGAAAAGGCCCTGCGCTATCTGACGGATTTCACCGCGGGTTTCTCCAGGTTAAATCATCTCTGCTGGCCCCGGGAGGTACAATCGAGGGCAAATAACTAAAGAGATGGTTTCTGAGCAGGCTGATCCTTTACATAATTGGTCGTCAGTTTGGAGTGATTGAATGGCTCTTTAGTAGAGTCACGCGGAGATTTGGTCGTGTGTGTCAACCCTACACAAAATCTGGTTGCTCGAAGCCGCCGCCTACTATGGGAGCGGCATCCAGGCCCAGCCACTTCTCAGCTATCGTGCCGTAGACCCCTCGGAAGTCCAGGTTGAAATGCAAATCCCCTTCCAGCAAGTCACCGAACTTTAGTGACGGGTGCTCGCCGTAAATCCCACCCTTGACCGGGTCGCCGATGACCATTGCCACTCCGCCGGAGCCGTGGTCCGTGCCGACTCCATTATCCTGTACCCGCCGGCCAAACTCACTGAAAAGGAATATCACGACGTTGTCTGAACCGTTGTGCTCCCGCAGGTCAAGGTAAAAGCCAGTGATTGCTCGGGAAACGTTCGCCCACAGAGCCGCATGGTTTTGAAGCATGTTGATATGGGTATCGTAGCCCGAGTGCTGGGTGTAGAAGATTCTGGCCCCCAGGTCCGCCAGCAGCACGGTAGCTACCGACCGCAAGTCTCTGGCAACACGGGTATCAGCATACTCTACTGTGGATTGATACTTGGCAGGAGCCGTTTTTAAGATGTCCGCTCCCTTCAGGGCGTCGGTGCCGATGCGCTCCAGATAGTCCATTACCGGGCCCGTACCCAGGGTCGGAGTGTACATCTGAGAGAACATATCCAGAGCTTCTAGACGCTCTGCATCATCGGTTATGCCGTTCAGAACCCCATAACTTTCCAGCGATGCTACTGAAGTCACCGGGACACCCGGCGCTAGCATGGAACGGGGCAGTCCCCGTCCAAAATTAATCCCGGTCAAAACGTTTTCGCCTCTAGGGTCCAGATCACGAATTACTCTTCCCAACCAGCCTTCCGCACCCACCTTGTCCGGCTCGCCGGTGTGCCAGATGTCCATGGAGCGGAAATGAGACCGATTGGGATGGGGATATCCGATGCCGTTGAGGACGGCCACCTTGCCCTGGTCGTACAAATCCTTAAGAGGCTGCATCGCAGGGTGGAAGGCAAGACGGTCGTCGATTGGTAGCACCTGGTCTTGAGGTATGCCCATATCAGGACGGTAATCGTAATATAGCGGATCGTCGTAAGGGATCACCGTGTTCAAAGAGTCATTGCCACCGGTCAACTGCACCACCACCAGCACGGGCGCTTTCCGATTGGTTGTCATGAACTGACCTCAACTGACCTCTTTCCCTCCGTCGATCCCGACGGCAGTCTTCCAGCAAGCCTAATTCCGGAGCTAGTTGGTCGAGGGTGGATCAATCTTTTTCGGGCCGCTTCTGATAGACCTGAAGCCGGTGACGCCCACTATCCGCCACAATAATGTGACTCTCCTGGTCTACGGCTATCCCCACTGGACCGTAGAAGCGTCTTTCCTGAGCCCAATGTTCTGCGCTGATAATCTCCGCTCTAGGTGTCTCGGCACGAACAGTTGCCATTCGCTCCTTCCCCATTTTGAAATGCCGGCATCACCGAGGAACTTGGCGATGTACTGACCATCCGGGTCAAAAACCTGAACCCGGTGGTTGCCCCAGTCAACTACGTATATGTAGCCCTCCGGGTCTACCCCAACTCCGCTGGGACGGTGGAACTCGCCATTACCACTGCCGGATGTCCCGATTTTCACCAGGAATTTACCGTCGGCGGTGAACTTCTGGACTCTATCATTACGCCAATCGGCCACAAACACGTTGTCTCGACTATCAGTGGTGATGCCCCAGGGCGCGTTCAATTGGCCGTCACCAGGGCCGTGGCAGCCCCATTCATAAAGGAAATGGCCTTCCTTGGTGAATCTCTGGATACGGTGGTTCATGCTGTCAGCCACTAAAAGGTGCCCATCGCTGTCGAAGGCAATACCAGCCGGCCGGTTTAGCTGGCCCGAACCATTCCCCTCCGTTCCCCAGGTGTGCTCCAAGTTTCCATTCTCGTCAAAAACAGAGATTCGCAGCCACTCGTCGGTGATGTACACGCTTCCTAGGTGGTCTACAGCCAGGCCGTTAGGCCAGGTGAACTCCCCCTCTTCGGTCCCATAAGCGCCGAAGGTGCCCAGGTACTCATCATCGATGGTGCATTTGGCGATCCAATTGCCCCGAGGAGAACTCTCCGAGGGACGGTTCAGTACATAAAGCAGCCTCCCCGGCCCCCGAGCCACAGCCACCGGCGAATTTAGGCCCTTCGGCCCCAGCGCCTGGGCACCAATAGTTTGGCTATATTGAAACAGAGGCTTGGCAGCTGTCTGCATCTTCATCCTTACCTCTAGCTTGCCGGGGACAGAGCCAACTTAGACGAACTGAAATTCTGGTTCGGCAACTATCAATCTGAGCAGCCCGGCAACTCTGTGGACAAAGTCCTGGCGCTCCTGTTCGTTGCCGCAAAGCAGCTCACCCCGGCGCTGCACGTAGGTGACCAAGCCGTCTCGCTTGGCCGGAGCCAGCCGCACCGGTCCGGTAAGTTCCAGGCAGTGGTCCACCAATTCATCAGGAGCGAGCCGGGGTCCCATTGATATCAGGCTCTCAATGATTCTTCGTACACCAGGTTTGGTGATGTCGGCCACTTGTTCAGCGGCGAAGTTGACCCGCTCGATCAGGGACCCGCTGTCCAGCCATTCTTGCCCCAAGTGCCAGCCCTCCACCGATGGGGGATTGTAAAGTTCCTGTCCCATGCGGGTGCAGGCAGTGGCTATTTCGTGGAGCTTGGGCTTCGGGGAAGTTTGTTCATCCACTAGCCGCATCAGGCCCACTACCAGCTCAACGGGACTCTTGATTTTGGCGTATCGAACCTGCTCCGCTTTGAAGAAGCCGGAATTGAACAGGGTCCGCAGCACCGAGCGGAGCTGACCACCATGCTGCAGGTAGCTTTCGGCCAGAGCTTTGATAGCGACCGGATCCGGCTGGTCGGACACGAAGAAGGCGTAAAGCTTCCGGGCTATAAATTGGGCGTTTGCCGGGTTGCAGACAATAAGGTCTATTACGTCCTCTCCGCTGAACCGCCCGTGCTGGCCCAAGAATTCCTTTTCCCCATTGTCATGGTCCTCAGGCCGGTACTCGAACTCCCACCAGTAATCACCAAAGGCGTCCCGACCCAGGCCAGGGTAAATGCCCCAGCCGGTGAAGGCCCGGGCGCACTCTTTCACGTCGGTTTCGGTGTAGTTGCCTTCACCCAAACAAAACAACTCCAGTAGCTCCCGACTGAAGTTCTCGTTGGGGGAGCCCTGGCGATTCTGCCAGTTGTCCAGCCAATATAGCATTGCCGGGTCCCTGGAAAGCTCGAGCAACAAGGTACGGAAGTCTCCCAGGGCGTAGCGTCGGAACATCTCTATCTGCTTTCCTACCGCCGGGTTGCAGGCCACTTTACGGTGGCTGGTGGCGAAGAGCTGGTGGCAGAAAAGGGCCATCTTCTCTTCCAGAGGCCGCCTGGTGTTGATCATGCGGTAAATCCAGTAAGACTGGAACCGCTGGATGCCGAAACTCACGTTGATGTAAGGAACGTACCGGAGTAGCAGGTCGTCCTCAAGGGCAGGCTGGTCTTCCGGGTGCAACAACTCCTCCACGGTAGCCTCATAGCCCATGGACACGTAAGTCTCAAGTTGGTCCCAGGGCGCGCCAAACCCGGCCCGGCGCATCAAGTGGGCCATTAGCGCCAGCTCTTCAGCAACCGACATATTATTCCTTCCTTCCAGCGGCTCCCACCCTCTTTACCTGGAATTCCCCAGATTTCAGCGAACCGGGGTCATTATACCTCGGTTCATAGTCCAGGTGTCTCAAGAGTAATAACCCTGACCAGAGCCTTTTCATTTTCTCAAAATAGTATAAAATTATTACCAGTTTAAGCGGGAGGGGAGGATGATGACTTTGAGAGAAACGCTGGATTTGGTGCCTGACTTCCGGAGTAGCCAAGGGCGACGCCACTCTTTGGGGGCGATCCTGGCCTTGGCCACCTGTGCCATGCTGTGCGGCGCCCGCAGCTTATACGCCATAGCTCAATGGGGGCGGGACCAAGGGGGTGCTACGGCGCAGCTTTTGGGGTTCAGCCAGGAGAAGACACCCTGCGTGGCCACCCTCCACCGGGTGTTCAAGGGCCTGGACGTGGCGGCCTTTGAGGCAGAAGTCGGCAACTGGCTGGCAAATAGCGGGGTAGAGGCGGATGACCCCCTGTCCCTGGACGGGAAAACCTTGCGAGGGGTCCACGGCCAAGAGATACCCGGGGTCCATCTGGTGTCGGCCTACGCTAGCCGCGCTGGGGCAGTGCTGGCGCAGGTAGCTGCGCCAGGCAAAGGGGAAGAATTGGCGGCGGTCAAAGAAGTATTGGGCCAGGTACCCCTGAAGGGTCGGGTAGTAGTGGCTGATGCCTTACTGAGCCAACGGAAAGTCTGTGAGCAGATTGTGGCAGGCGGCGGAGAGTATCTGCTGCCAGTTAAAGAGAATCAGCCCACCTTGCGCCGAGACCTGGAGGTGGCTTTTTCCCCTGCTAGGAACTGAGCGGGCTGGTGGGCCAACCGTACCTCCCTGGCTGGCAGCGGAGTGGCGAGCACGCGGGGCCAAGCTGACGGTCTGGGCCGATGCTCCAGTAAAGCGGCGTCATGGGCGGCTGGAGCGGCGAGAGTTGTGGGCCTTGGCCGACCCAGAGCTAAATGGCTACGTGGGCAGCGCTGGGACGGTCGGGGAAGCGTGGCCGCATCTGCAACAGGTGTGTCGGCTAGAGCGCCAGCGGGTCGTGAAGGGCAAGAAACAGGTGGCTGTGAGCTATGCAATTAGCAGTCTCCCAGCCACTGATGCCGATGCGAGGCGATTGTTGAGCCTTTCCCGTGGGCACTGGGGCATCGAGAACCGCCTCCACTGGGTACGGGATGTGACCTTCGACGAGGACCGCTCTCAGGTGCGCACTGGGGCCGCCCCACAGGTTCTGGCGGGCCTGCGGAACCTGGTCATCAGCTTGGTACGTCGGGCTGGGCATTCCAACGTAGCCGCTGCCCTACACCGCCACAATGCCCATCTCAGCGAAGCTTTCGACATGATGGGCTTTACCTACCAGGCAGGAGAATGAAAAGACCCTGTAACCCTGACATTTTCCCTGGACAACAACAATAATTTTTCCAGATACAACACGTAGCACGGGCGTTTTGGAGCGCCGGAATTCATTTGTCTCCGCGTATCGCGTATAATGGCGGCAACCCCTGTCTCTCCCTAAGGCTGTAGGAGTCGTCCGTGAACTGCCCTTACTGATAACCAGCACAAATTTAAGGTACTCGATCTGACCATTATTATTCGCCGTGAAACATTTCCTCGCCTAAGATTTCAACTACTAAATCGAATCGCAGTACTGGGAGAAATTGGCCAACCTGGTCATATAATCAGGTTTTTCAACCACCTTGCCAAAAACAGCCGGCTCGTTTTCTGTTCCGGTAATGCTCCTAATTCGATAAGGGCGAAACTGCTTTCTTTCGTTTTGCAGAACGATGATTATGCTTTTGTTGGGGTGGCAGCCTGCTGGGGACAACATTTTACTAGCGGAAGAGACAGCTTACGACACCCGAGTGATAGAATGCTTGTCAAACTACGAAATAGACATGGTGGATCGTACCGAAGTCTGCGCGAGGGCTGTCCAGCCGACGCCCGGGGATCGGTTCAAGTCTGGGACTGACTAGTCGAAAAAACCAAGCAGCCACGGCCAGGCTGGTGCAAATGTCGCCCATACCGGAAAGCCGACTCTCCTTATTTTCCAGCCAAAATATCGCTACCCCCGCTTTCGTCTATGACGAGGCCGAGATCGATCGCCTGCTGGACCACACTGATCGGTTGCGGGCCGTCTGCTCCTGCCGTGTGCTGTATTCGCTCAAGCCCTTTTCCTTTGTTGACGTGCTCACCCGCATGGCGACGCGCTTGGATGGCTTCGCGGTGAGTTCACCGTTTGAAGCGCGGCTGGCCCGACAGATAACTCGCGACCGGGAATCCATACATATGACCACCCCCGGTATCAGACGGGAGGAGGTGGATGAGATAGGCTCCCTCTGCGACTTTGTTTCCTTCAACTCTCTTCACCAGTGGGACATGTACCACGAAGAATTGGGAAGACAGGTCAGCTGCGGGCTGCGGGTGAACCCCCAATTGTCCTTTGTTGATGACGACCGTTATAATCCCTGCCGGCCGCACTCCAAATTGGGAGTGCCCCTGGAGGACCTGGCAGCGTTAGGCCCAAGCCGGTTATTCGGTCTGGAGGGGCTGCTGCTCCATGCAAATTGCGAGTCGCCGCGATTTAGTGAGATTCACGCAACGGTCATGCGCCTCCACGCCCAACTAGGGGAACTCCTGAAAAAAGTCAAATGGATTAATCTGGGTGGTGGATATTTCTTTGATGGCTCGGAGGATGTGCCGGCGCTTTATGACGCCGTAGAGTTTCTTCGCTCCAACTACGGCCTGCAGGTTTTCCTCGAGCCGGGAGCAGCTTTGATCCAATCTGCCGGGTATATAGTCTCCAGTGTGCTTGACGTCTTTTCCAGTGAGGGGAAACGAATCGCTGTTCTGGACACCACCGTGAATCACATGCCTGAGGTGTTTGAGTACGGCTACGAGCCCGACGTTGTAGGTCACGACGATGACGCACCCTACGAGTACCTCTTGGCGGGTTGTACCTGCCTGGCCGGTGACCTATTCGGAGAGTACCGGCTGGCCGAGCCGTTAGAGGTTGGGGAAAAGGTGGTGTTCTCCAATGCCGGCGCCTACACCCTCTCCAAAGCGCACATGTTTAATGGCATAAACCTGCCGACGGTCTACGCAATCACCGAGGCAGGGGATCTGGTTTTGAAGAAGGGATTCACTTATGCCGATTTCGCCGGAAAATGGGGAGCCAATGCCAGTATCGCTGACTGAGCGGGAGCACCAGATACCCGCGGTCCCTGGACACCACCAGCTCCTGCGGCACGTCTCCCAGCTCCTAGATCACCATCTGGACGGCGGAAAGATCCCGATTCGGGCCGTTATCACCGCATCTGACGACCGGTTCTATCACTGCGAGATTGGCACTCTGGCCGGGTCGGGACGTCGTTTCGACTCCTCGATTTTTGAGTTCGTGCGCCGGCAGGTGGAAAGCGCCGATGCCTTCAATGCTGTGCTGTTGGTCCCGACCGGCATTGGCGCCGAAATCGGCGGACACGCCGGGGACGCCACACCGGTAGCAGCGCTGCTGGCGTCCCTCTGCGACACACTGATTACCCATCCTAACGTTGTGAACGCCTCGGATATTATTGATATCCCATCCAACGCCCTGTACGTAGAGGGGAGCGTCATCTCGCGATTGCTGATGGGAGCCGTGGGGCTGCAGAAGGTGCGTCGCAATCGTCTGCTGGTTATCCTTGGCTGCCATGACGACGATCTGTTCCTCAACGCGGCGATCAACTCGGTCAACGCGGCCCGCTCATCCTACGGGTTGATCTGTCCCCGTATCGTGCAACTTGATTCTCGTCTGGTGATGGGGTCCCATTACACCTCATCTGGCAGAGCGGCTGGTGATGTGGAGGGTGTAGAGAGCCTGTTTGAGGTTCTGGACCAATACTCCGGAGAGTATGACGCCGTCGCAATCACATCCCAGATCTCAGTCCCCACCAATTACCACCAGGACTACTTCGACAGCGGCGGCAACATGGTTAACCCCTGGGGTGGGGTGGAAGCGATGCTAACCCACGCGGTTTCCAGCTTATACAATGTGCCATCGGCCCATTCGCCCATGTTGGAATCTCAGGAAATCGCCAACGCGGACCCCGGCGTCGTGGACCCCAGGATGGCGGCAGAGGCCGTTTCCCTGGCGCTGCTGCAGTGCATTCTGAAAGGGCTGCAAAGAAGCCCTAAGATTATCAGCGACCCCGCCGCTCTGCGGCATCCCGACGTGCTGACTGTTGAGAACATATCCTGTTTGGTGATTCCCGACGGGTGCATCGGTCTCCCGACGCTGGCTGCGCTGGAGCAAGGTATACCGGTGATAGCGGTGAAAGAGAACAGGAACTTGATGAGGAACGACCTATCTCAGCTGCCCTGGTCCCAGGGCCAGTTGCACCTAGTGGAGAATTACTGGGAAGCGGCCGGGGTAATGGCGGCGATGCAGGCCGGAATCGACCCCCAGGCCGTGCGCCGGCCTTTGCAGCGGGCAATTGTGGAGAAACAGGCAGGTGGTAGTTCTGGAATATTAGAGGCGCTGGCGGCCCCGCTGCGCCCGTTTTAGGGCAGGCCTGCTAGGTGGACCGGCCGAAATGGATTGGCGCGGCGACCAATCCTAGAACCACAGTCCCGGTCCCTTCAGCCTCGTTAGCCCGGCAGCAGCCCCTCGCCGACGAACAGCTCTTCCGCCTCTTTCAGGGTGATGTCCGGCTCGGGCAGAATCAGGTCCGACTCAACCAACTCCTCCACGGGCACCGGGGTACCCTTTTGACGCACCAGGTCCAGCATCTGCTTCAGAAGCTGCTCGAAACTTCCCTGGTCCTCCGACTCGACCGCTTCCACCAGCTGATTGTCAATGTCGTTGAGCTGGTCGAGGTGGCTCCCGGGAAGATTGAACTGCCCCTCCGTAAGTATCCGAATAATCATGAGCGACCCTCCGGAAGGGATCTGTTCTCACCTGGAGGCCGGCCGGATTTGAGGGCCGCCAGCTCATCCTCAACACTTTGAGAGGCGGAAAACTGGGCGAGCTCCCGCCCAATGTCGTCCTCACGCCCGGTGAAGTCTTCCAGAACTCCGGCAGCCGCCAACTCGTCAATGGCTCCCGCCTGGGCCCGCATTTGGTCGGTTTTAGTCTCGGCGCGCTCGACTGCCAGGGAGATGTCTCCCATTTCTTCGGAGATGCCGGACAGGGCGGAGCCGATGCGCACCTGGGCCTGCGCGGCCGTATACTGGGCCTTGATTACCTCTTTCTTGGTACGGAAGGCCGCCACCTTGGCCTGCAGCCTTTGCTCGGCAGTAGTAAGTTTTTCCTGCTCTAGCTCCAGTCCGGCGATCTGATCATCCAGCCCTTGGAGCTCCAGGGCGGCCGTCTGTTTGCGTTGGAGCGCCAGCCGGGCCAGGTCTTCCCGTCCCGCGTCCACCGCCTGACGGGCCTGCTGTTCAAGCCGGGTGATATTCTCCTGGACCTTGGAAGCCTGCTGTTGTATCTGTCGCTTGGCAGCGACCATCTCCACGACGCCGCGCTTGACGTTTCGCAGCATCTCCAGCTGCTTCTCGTAGGAGTAGTCTAGCGTCTCTCTGGGGTCCTCCGCGTTATCCAACATACGGTTCATTTTCGATTTTACAATGGTGGACATCCTGGATAACATTCCCATACTAAATCCTCCCCTCTAGAAATCCTGCGGGTGCTCTCCCAAATCCAAGAACTTTGCTCTAGACCCTTAACCAAAAACCTCGGAGGCGTCGGAGCGGGCACTTCTGGCTAAGATCAAAAGCCGCCAGCTCTGCCTTTCTTTCCCAGGATCAAACTGAATCCTCCCAGGATTATCGCGATGACGCCGCCGATGCCTATAATCCAGCCTATAATGTTAAGCAGAAACTCTACTATGCCGGATTGCACAAGCCATCCCAGCAGAATTAGGGCTATCCCCACCACAATCCAGCCACCAGCGCCGAGCTTGTCCATCAACTACTCCTTATACTGGATGGAGTTCATCGGTTAGCTGCAACGATAACCTCTCAAGGCAAAACCGGTCAAGTAGCCACGGCTTCCCAACCGGGAGGTTTTTGGCGAATCTAACCCCTTCTCGTTGCATGCAATTAAATCGGCCAGGCGCGGTATTCTGACAACTTCCGGGGAGAAGGCCTGGTACAGTGGGAGGACCCTTGGATAGGTTACATGGAAATTGGTAGAGAACACGCGGGACAGGGTGAATAAGCTAGCAGTGGGTCAAAACAAATTCCGGTGCTATGACCGGTGCTATGATATGATAGCCGCGAAAAAGCTGCCCCCTAACTCCCACGCTAAGTCCTGACAACCATGAACCCAGCGAGCATCTCCACCGCTAAAACTTAGATAAGATTCTTGGATCAAAGCGTAATGTTTCGTTCCTTATTCGGCAGGCGAAGAGGCAAACGGCCAACCCCCTCGCAGAACCTTTCCCCGAACGACAGCATCAAGGATGCTAAGGTTGGCGATGTAATTTCGGTTCAAGGCTTGTCGTTGGAGTATGACGACATCTATTTTTTCTTGGAGCGAATAGATCGGTACGAAACCCCGGGAGGAACCTGGCATGAGCTTTTCGGGGTCGACGGCGACAACCGGATCTGGGTCGAGTGGTCAGAGGGATATGAGCTCTTCGTGACGGCCAGCGACACCCGCCATCCGGTGGGCCTGTCTAGCATCGGCTTGAACGAAGAGGAATTGCTCCGCTTGGATGAAGAGAACTCCATCGACAACTACATCACAGTAGAAGGTCAACAGTACTCCTACCGGACGAGTTCCGAAGCGCTTTACTTCAAAGATAATCAAGGGGAAGGAGAAGGGTTCTATCTCTGGGAATTTATGTCGGGGGATGAACTGCGGGTGTTGTCGGTAAGCAAGTGGGAAGGCATGCCCTTTGAAGCCTACTTCAGTGAGGTAATCTCTCCGGACAGCGTATCTCTCTACAAAGGTGACCGGTCTGGGCTGAGGAGCTAGAGCGAGCAATGATTGAAGGCTTCCTAAACACGCTGGAATTCTTTCCACGGGGTTTGGTGTACGTGGTGCTGGGCTTGGTGGTTTTGGTGCTGGCCAAGTTTGCCAAAGACCTGGTTACACGCTATCGCATCGACCAGGAGGTTGTTCAGAGGAGCAACCTGGCCGTAGCGATAGGACTATCCGGATATTTTTTGGGAGTAGTGCTGGTTTTCCTGGGCGCGGTGTATCAGCCCTTTTCACCACTGGTTGGCGATGCGCTGGGCTTCAATCGGGTATTCGGCGAAGATGTACTTCGGGTTTTCCTGTATTCATTGGCCGGCATAGTCGCGTTGAATTTGGCGTCGTCCGTGATGGACCGGTTGGTATTGTATAAGTTTAGCGTCCAGAAAGAGATGGTGGAAGACCGGAATGTGGGTACCGGCGCCGTCGAATTCGGCATGAATGTCGCAATTGGGCTAGTGATCGCAGGAGCTATATCCGGGGAGGGTGGTGGACCCGAAACCTCGTTAGCCTTCTTCGGCATGGGCCTGGCGGTGTTGATTGTTTTCGCCCTGTTTTTTGACTTGACTACCCCCTTCAGCATTCATGAAGAAATAGAAAAAGACAATGCGGCGGTCGGTATTGCCCTGGGTGGTAACCTGATCGCGATGGGCATAGTCACCTTGAAGGCGGTGTTCGGGGATTTCCCAGGCTGGGGCCAGGGAATAGCGGAATTTTTGACTTTTGCCGTCCTCGGCTTTGGTCTGCTTTACGTCCTGCGGCTTTTGATTGACAAGCTACTGCTGCCAACTGCCAAGATTTCCGATGAACTGGCGGCGGGAAGAAACGTGGGGGTTGCCTTCGTCGAGGGCTCGGTTGTGATTGGGGCAGCGCTCATATTGTTTTTCGCCATCTAGGAACAATCTGGTCTTGACCAGTTACCGGTGCCACCAACGGCGCGTTGACCCTGTTGATTAAGGCGCCGTTAATTCGCCCTCAGCCTCTCTACAATATCGGTATGGGAACGTTGCTCCCGTGCTGCGTCTTCCCTTTCCTCGAGGTAGGCGTACCCGCTCTCAATAATCCTTCCCATGACACTTTCGTCCACTTGGCAGTGGTTCACCACAGGCTCCAGGATTTCCTCGAAGAATTCGGTGGTGTGGATCAGCAGCCGCCAGGTATGCAGGAACTCAAAGAAAGTACCATCGTATAGCCTGAGCAAAAAGACCACTCTGAGCGGATCCAGGCCCTCAGCCACAAAGACTGCCACCCGTAAATCCTCGCCACGACCGGTATCGAAATCCACCACCTCGGCGTCTCGATCGTAGGCCACATCCTTAAAAACATCGAACCGGGCGATATAGGACTCTGTTTCGGCGAGCAGGCGTCCGATGGCTCCCCGCCCAGATGCGGTGATGTAGAAATCGGCCGGTCCTGCGGGAGCAGCGATGATTCCCTGGGCAGAAAGGACCGCTGCGATAGTTATCAGGCGCTGGTCAACCTCGGTCGTTGGCGAGGTCGGTAGCGGATATTCGTGCCTATCCAGATAGTAGAGGAGGGTTAGGGACCGTAGCCACTCCAGCAGCTTTTCCTTACTCTCCCAGCCGCCCTTCTCAACGGAATAGTCCAAAGCACGGTATTTCTGTTCGATGGTTATCGCCAGCGCCGGAACGATTGGACCCGGATCTGGTCTGCCTGCGGGATGCTTCAGGTGCTGGGCCACCGGGTCGGAAAACTCTATTTGCGTCCCCGGGTTTCCGGAAAGGCTCCCCGTCAGTTTTAGGGCGCAGTGCCCCAGTCTCCACTGGCTGAAGGCATCCAACAGCACGGAATAAATCTCGGGAAGATCTGGATTCTCGAGAAGGTCAAACCTGGCTTCGACCAAGGAGCGCCCTGGCTCGTCTTCAGGGAATATGGCCTCTACCAATTCGCGGACCCGGAGCACGGCGTACTCAGGAGGAAGCAGGACTCGCAAGGCATCTTCGGGCCTCATGCCGACTAGAGATACCCGGAACTCCCAGGCAGTATTTCCGCCGTCAAATAGACTAACGCTCATCCTTAAAAAATGGGGTCGGCTTCAGCTAACTTTTCCCGCGCCTGAGGAAGGTTTGGGCCCCGCCGCCGCCTCTATAAGACCCGCCTGATCCTCTAGATACGGAGGTCCTGGTGCTGCCCCGAGAGATTGAGCTGCTGTTTCTAAATGCGCCGGTGGACCTTTGGGTTTGCTGGTAGGTCTGCCGGCTGCTGCTGACATTCCGGCCGGCCTGCTGGTAACGAGACCCGGCGAATCTCTGCTGCTGGCTGGAGAATCGGCTGTTTCTCGCCCCCTGGCTGCTGTGCCTTGAGGATTGCCGGTAGGAGGTACGTTGCTGCCTCATGGTGGTGCCCCGCCCCACCGGCGTCTGATAATAGTAGGGGCGATTCAGGCTCGAAATAATCATATAGGTGAATAGGAAGTTACCGGCCCCGAAGTGGCTGTTATAGTACCCATTGGCGTGATGACCCCGCATGTCGTACTCGTTGTTTTCCTTAACGATGGAGAACAGCCGGTCATCTTGGCCGTCGTCGATGACATTGTTTCCGTTGAGGTCTTCCCAGCCTTCCAGGACCAATTTCTCTCCATCCTGGCTGGCGCGAATAAATATGAGACCATCTCCCTCGTAGATCTCGTTTACTCGAGTTTCGAAGTCGGTGGGGCTCTTGGAATTGCGGAACGCTTCCTGGACATCGTCCAGGTTGATCCTACCCGCCGCGCCATCGGTGGCTGCCCAATCATCGTAAGAGGGACCGCTGCTACAGGCGGCGATCAGTGGCGCGGTGGCAATGATACCGCCACTGAATGCCGCTCTTCCCAGCTTGCCTAGTTTAATAGCCATGTTTTTCTCCGGATGCCAGAGGTTATAGGGTTCTTTCGCGAGCGCTCGGCAGTTCTCTCCCAGTTAGGCGGGCGTCAGGCCAGAATCAAGGCGGTGTCTTCAACCAGGTCAACTGTTACTGCCGGCTTGGGGATACAGTCTACTGGCTCGATGGTGGGAAAGGTCAAGAGCCTAGACAAAAACAGATCGGTTACCCGCCGCTGGAACCCCGCCAAAGCCGAGTAGCTCTGAATTACGTAATCGGCTACGGCGGATTGGTGGCCATGATTCGATAGCTGAGCGTTCAACATCAATTCCTGTTGCTCGCAGATATGGTCCCTCCATAATTCATCGCTGGTCTGCAACCAGAGGAGTCTTGCCAGGTCAGAGAATCCCTTTCGACTCAGCGGAGAGGCCCGGAGAGCTAACTTGGTGACCAGCAGGCCCCCCAATTCGTCGGGCAACTGGTCTAGCCCCATGCCCCATAGGTCGGAGCAGTTAAGACCATAGTCTTCTTCCAGCTCCTCCGCCAGGCACCTGAACTGAAGGCCATAATCGTCAGCAATGGATCCGGCGAAATATTTTTCGGCCAGGCGCGTCCCTTTTTCTCTGGCAAATTCCACACAAGAGGGCATAAGGTCAGAGGATTCCATCATCCGTCGACGTGCCCGGTAATAGGCCTTGGTCAGCGAGTCCGTGACGCCAGCGTAGTCTTGCACCAGGCCGCGTTGCACCGCACCTTCCCGATCCAGCCTTTTTTGGAGACGGTCCAGGCATTGGTCCACTTCTTTCCCTTCAAAAAATATTCTGCCGGAGGGGTCCGTCTTCCCAGCACAAGATGAACCTAACTCAGCCTCGACCTGCCAAGACAATGGCCTGTCTTCCAGGGATAGGAATCGGCGGGCCCAGCCGAACTCCCCCTGACGGCCGCTCCTTCCTCTGAGCTGTAGGTCTATCCTCGGTGACTCGTTGAACTCGGTTCCAATTACGTACAATCCCAGCCCAAAATCCAGGCGGCAAGCAGCTGCATCGGCTTGATGGCAACCATCGGGGTTTACCTTGGACCTCATCACCAGCTCTTCCCATTCACCACGCATATTTCGTTTAACGTCGTAACTGCCGGAGCCGGATGCTTCGGCCCAGAGGAAGTCGGCCTCCTCTTTGGTGTAGCACCTTAGTGCCACTTGGCTGACGTCCCCGGTGAGGAGTTGATGGGCCAAGTCCAGGTATTCAATGGCGATGCGACGGTTCAGGTCCGGGTCCAGAATGATGTCGGTGCCTCTGCCCGCCATGCTAGTAGCCACCGTCACAGCGCCGAAAGCCCCAGCCTCCTTGACGATCTGAGCTTCTTCGTGGGAGGTCACGGCGTTTAGCAGGCGATGGATCACCCCATGATCTGTGAGCAATCGGCTCATTTCCGCTGACTGCTCCACCGTCCAAGTCCCTACCAGAACCGGCCGGCCCACCCGCTGGCAAAATGTGACCTCCTCAGCTATCGCAGCCAGCTTCTCACTCTGGGTGGCGTAAATCCGGCCAGAGAAGTCTCGTCGCAGGAGAGGTCGGGTAGTTGGAATTACCGTGACATCCAGGGCATATTTTTGCCGGAACTCGTCGGCAGCGCTCCTGGCGGTACCGGTCATGCCGGCCAGCCTTTGATATTGGCCGGCAAATCCTTGAACCGAGATTTGGGCTTGTACCTCGCCATCGTGGTTAACGGTTACCCCTTCCTTGGCTTCTAACGCCTGCTGGAGTCCTTCCTGGTAGCGGCTATCGGGACGAGGCCTGCCAGTATACCGGTCGATCAAAACTATTGAGTCCTCGGTGACCAGGTAGTCCACGTCCTTTTCGAGGAGCAGGTAGGCCCGCAGCATCTGGTAGACTTGATTTCCCAGATTGTATCGGAAGGATAACTGCCTGGATAATCGGTATGTCTCCCCTCTACGGCCGGCCAAGGACAGGTTCGATTTGGAGCTAACCAGGGCAAGCTCTCGCTCCAGATCCCTACCGTCGAAAAAAGAACCTAGATCCGTTTCCAGAAGAGCCTGACCCTTTTCGGTCAAGGTGACGAACCTGCGCTCCGGGTCTACCGTGTAGAAAAGCTCCCCAGTCAATGTGTCTCCCAACGTGTGTCCGGGGTAATCGAACCCATCCTGATAAATCAGTGACAGTATCCGCTTATAATGGCTGGAGTGTTTTGACAGTTGTTCCCGCAGCAATTGGTTTTCCGGTTGGGCCAATAGCAGCTTGGCCAGAAGCTGCAGGAAGACTTTGGATTTAGGCTCGGCTTGAGCCAGCTGGGTGGCCAAACCTTGGACTATATCCTTCTGAAGACTAATCAGCTTGATGACACATTTTTTCACCCTGGCGTATGCTCTTCTAGTCACTACCGGGTCACCGGCTATGATCATGGGAGTCCGCGCTTCGTCGATCAGGGCGTGATCGGCCTCATCGACAATAGCCACCTCCAGAGGGCCTTGAACCTGCTCAATGGGGGACATTTTGAGGTTGTCTCGCAGAAAATCGAAGCCAAACTCCCGCATGGTGCCATAGACCACCTGCTGCGCATAAGCCTCCCTACGCTCGTCATCGATCATGTGGCTCAGCACAGCGTCCACACTGATGCCCAAGGACCGGCACACTGGGGCCAGTAACCCGCAATCCCGAGATGCCAAGTAGTCGTTGGATGTAATGATGTGAACCGACCGGCCCAATACTGTGTGCATCACCGCGGGAAAGACCGCGGCGATGGTCTTGCCTTCCCCGGCGGTCATCTCCACGATTCCCCCTCGATACAGAAGGATGCCGGCCAAGACCTGTTCATCAGTCGCCCGAAACGCCAACAAGCTTTGGGCGTCTTTCCTGGCTAGCGCAAGATAAAACTCCGCCGGTAGCAGAATATCCCACCCGTATCTTCCTCCACCTATTGCCTTGACGTAGATGAGCGCGCCCACGATTTGCCAGTCGTCCTGGTCCAGGCCTGCCGCCGCAAGGCAAGGCGTTAGCTCCTTGGTTAGCTCCTTGATGAAGGTCTCGACCGTGGGAAGCTCGTGGTTCCAAGACTGGCTGAAAGCAATATATTGGGGGGACTCCATCAACTGATCCGCAATGGTGTGGTAGGATCCCAACTCCTGCAGTTCCAAATATGGGTCGAAAAAGCGCCAGGCTCCCATGCGCCGGCTAACGCTTTCGTCGACTAGGGCGAAAACAGCGGCTTGGTGATCCTCAGTAAGGTCCTCAGGGCCATGGCGGAGTAACGGAGACTTGAGGTTTATCAGCTCCTTCCGCAGGTCGGCGTCCGAATGAGAAGCGAAGGGTAGCTCGCCTACTCGGGCCAATACTCTTCTAACCGACGCAGATCGGAAAACCGTCGGGGTTCTCCCATGAGTTGAGCGGTTGGTTTGGGAACTCCCTGCGGTACCGGCGGAAACTTCCAGGACCGGTTCGGCCACGGTCAGCATTGTTAGCACCTAATGTAGACCGGAGTTGGCTCAGGCGTCGTGAGTCAGAATTGCTGTTAGAGGTTTGCTGGTACGGTTCTTTCCGGGGAATCAGGTTTAGCAATTGCCTTTTCGCTAAGCCGGAGGCTGGCAGAAACCGGCCTCCGGCAGTTGTAAACCAGATTATACATCATTGCCTGTCCGGGCCTTTCGGGCGTTGCTGACTTTTGGAATGTGGCGTCGGCCGGGCTAGATGACCTAGGGGAAGAAGATGACTCATTTGAGTAGGCAAGCAGTTTCGGCCTGGACTTGTTTCGTCTGCCGCATTAGATCCTGGTGCGCCGGGGATACTTGTACGTCAGCTGGCCCCCGGAGTCACGGCTGCGATTACTTGTCGTGTCATCAAACTAAGGATTCCCTGAGAGTTGACCACTCCAGGCGGCGGGTGCTGATGTAAACCAGCAGGTCGTCGGCAGCCGGATATAAATCCCCGAATTTCAGGTGGACCTCCTGACCGCGGATCACCCCAATCAGATTTACGTCGTCGTCCAGTAAACTCTTGGCGACGCTGGCATAGGACAATGGCACGTCTGGCGGTAGGTTCACTCGGGTGCTGGCCAAAGTGCCATCCAGACGGTTGCTGGTCATGACTTGGGTCAGCAAATTTACGCCCGGGTCCTGGGTTTCCTGAATCAGAAGGTTGATAGCCATCTGCATAGTGTAGACCAGAGAAATATTCTTCAGATCTCCAAAAAGAAGTTCATGCTTGGGGCTGAGTACCTCAGCGACTATGCTTAACTGCGGATTAAGGTGCCGGATCACGTGGGCAACAGAGGCGACGGCGCTATCGCTGTTAGGGTCGTCATAGCCGGTGCCCAAGATAATGGCCTTGTTGGCTGTACCCACCGCCGCCCGATGGTAAGTCTCCGGTTCTAATGGGGAGCCACGTACGAAGGAGACATTCTTATGGATGAAGGGAAGGCTTTCAGGATGGGCGGCGACTATGACAATGTCGTCCTTTTTATGATTAGGGTCCGAGACAAACTCCTCCACAACCTGGCGAACCCGGTCTAAGTTTGGGAAGTGGATGATCAACAGATGATTCTTCGCTTCCAACTTTAACATGCCGATCCGCTCCATAATCCGAAATTGAACGATCCAGTCGACCAACAGACCAAGGGCACTGGTGAAGGACACAAGTCCGAATACAGTGATAAAGGCGATGGTGCCAATTCGCCCGCCAAGAGTGGTTGCGGAAAAATCACCGTATCCGATTGTGGTAATGGAAATAATGCTGTACCAGATGCTATCCCAGGGGGTTAAATCGGGCCGCGCCGGGCCTTCAAAGTAGAAGAAAGTCAAGGCATTCCCCAGAATGCTGACCCCCAGCGCTGTCAACACCACGACCAGGGCCAGGTTTCTCCGCCGCTGCGCCCGTTGTACCAGTATTTTCAAGAAGAGGTACATAGCTCTGAATGCCCCAGTCACGCCATCGATTCAGTTGGTCAGCCCCAAGGGGTTAGGCACAAACAGTCAGGGTCGCCAGCTCTCGACCAAGCCGGCCCCACCTATGGAGGGTTCAAACGTGGCGAACGACGGCCCCGTGGTCCCGCAGCTTGATGACTACCAAGCCTGATTGGTGGCCGGGGCCGTCCCATTCGTTGTATCGTTGTAGCAAGTGCTCATGGCCTCGCATTATCTTTTCGCTGACCTGGGGTTCTTGCTCTGCGAACCTCTGGCCTAAAGGCGAATCCAAACTCCAATCCCTACTTACCGAGCATTCCAAATCGGTCCGGCGGCATACTTGGTGGTACTCCTGGCTTAACTTGCTGAATTCCCGTTCGTTTCTGAATGGAATTGGGGTAAGAAAGAAATCCTTCGACACATACAACCCTAGCTCGTTGTCAAATATCTGCACCATGTCTGCGTCTGGAATCCATCCCTCCAGGGCGAACAACAGGTTCTCCGGCACGTCTTGGGGAACGCGATGGTAGTAGAACTTCTCGGGAAACTCCACCATTCTCACTTCTATGAAAATCTCGGGCTGGTGGCTGAGGAGTCTCTCGGCCGCGTTACCCTGGAGAAAGAGGAAAGGTATGTTTCCGTTGGTGGCGTCAACCAGAACCGGGGTACCATCTAAATCATAAACCAGCGCCAGATGTTGCCAGTAACGCATATAGCGCTTGGAAAACCGGAAATCAAAGGTAGTGAGTAGCTCTCGCAGCTTGGTCACCGGTACTGGTGCCCGAGCGTTGTCCCCAGCCAAAACGTATTCAGAATCTAGCCCAAAATTGTCAGTAAGGAACTTGAGCGCCTGGACCTTTTCGGAGCAGATGCCACCAGCGCCGTCTATTATATTCTTAAGAGTTTCGTCGCCGGTCTTGTAAATCAGCTTATTGCCGATAAAGCGCGAGTAGCTCTCGAAATCGCTTTCCCAAATTCTGCGGGCTAGCACCCTGAGAAATTTTAGCTTTTGTTCCTTTGAATCCAGTTGCAAAATGGCAGCCGCATCGGCCTGGCCGCATTCGGATTCCAGGGTCGTCTGCACGAATGACGAATAGGCATTGGTGTGCCGGCGCCATCTGCGCTTGTGAAACCCTCGCCAGTTTCGGTCGTACCCGACGTTAGTACGCTCGATAGTTAAATCGATTACCGGGACTTCGGTCTCACCGGCGAGGGCAGTCTCCAGTTGGAGAACCTCACCAAGGTCAATGGACTGGTCCATTTGTTGGAAATTGATTCCAGTAAACATACCCATCAGATGCCCGTTATCGGAACTGGCGTAGACCAGGTCTTGTAATGCGAACAAAGCATCCGCCGAGCGCTTGGTGATATTACCTTCTTGGATCAGCCGGTCGATCGGAGCGTGTTTGAGGTACCGGTTTAACAGCAAGCCCATGGGAAGAAGGGCGTCTTGTGGGTCAATGCGTAGGGCAGCTGCTCTAGCGGTTAGGGAATCATGAAGCTGAAGGATTACAGTTTTTTCGGCTTCCATATGGACAGATGATACCCTCTGCGGCGCTTTATGTCCTCCCGCGTTTTGCGATCCAGTTTTTCGGTCGGCCAAATCTCTGTCGTGTCTCCAACCGTCGGCTCATGGTGTGGGGCCATCCAGTCTTTTCTGGCATCGCCACTGGCCCGATGTCACGGAGTCGGAACAGTGGTTACGCTGGAGCCGTTGGAACGGGTTTGCGATATTGGCTATGGGTTAGCAGCCCTGTCTTCCTGCGAAAATGGTATTGTTTTGGAGGGTGGCGGGAGTAAGCCCCTGGCGGAGACAATCGGCGGAGTCACCAAGGATTCAGGGCTGATTCAAATCCTCGGGCAATAGGTTGGTATACTACCTTCTTCCAGGTGATGAGGTGAATCTCTCGTGTTCCGTACCCGGATTTGGGAAATGCTGGGGATGGAGAACCCATGTAATCTACAGCTAAGAAAATGCGAAAGTTATGTCCTTACACCCAGGGTGAGGTAGGCTCCAATCCCAACCTTACCCGACCGTATTGCTCCGCTATCGGCGCCCAATGCAGGGCCACGTGATGTGACGCAGCATGAATATCCCGATGGTACGGCTGGAGGGCGCTGGAGTCGAAGAGAGCATGACCTCCGCTGACCTCGAACAACCGGTCCACCGCTCGGACATACAGCCGGCTAACATAGGCCTGGTCTCGCCGGTATCGCACCCGGTCATCCAGAGAGGGTATGCCTTCTTCCTTGGCCCTATCCATTATCTCCTGGCTGTCGTACTGCAGGATCCGGCGGGCGGCCCACACTTCGGCGGCGGCTTCGCTTAACTGCATCTGAATATAGGGAGCTTCGGCCTTCGTTCCGCCTCCAGCCGGGGAAACACCATCTCCCATGGACATTTCGAAGGCGTCTAGCGCGCCTTGAGCCATGCCCAAAGTAGTTGACGCCAGAGTGAAAGGAAAGAAGCTCCAGAAAGGGATACGATAGTTGACGGTTCCATGAATCTGGCGGCCTGGTGTTTGGGCCGACCCCATGTCTCGCATCGCCAGACTGCGGTGCTTTGGTACGAAGGCGCTATCGATGATGATATCTTTGCTGCCGGTCCCACGTAATCCAGAAACGAACCAAGTGTCTTCAATGGTGTAGACCGATTTGGGCACCAGCAACAGCAGAGGGCCTTCCGGGCCAGTCGCGCCTACTACGACCCAACCGGCATCATCACAACCGCTGGAGAAGTCCCACCGGCCGGAGAGCTGGTATCCGCCATCTACGGTAGTTAGCTGCGCCCCAGCGGGGTTGAACCCGGTGGACATCAGAACGTCCTTGGATTCCGCCCAGTATTCCTCCTGGGCGGGTTCAGGAAACATCCCCATGATACAGTTGTGATTGGCCCAGACCGCATAACACCACGAGGTGGAGCCACAGCCGCGTCCTAGTTCGACGGCCACGCTAAAGACCAAGTCGGCGTCGTGGCCCAAACCACCGAAGCGCACCGGCTGAGTGGCCCGCAGCAACTCCGAAGAGCGCAGGTCGTCGATGGTCTCCTGGGGAATGCGACGCAACTCCTCGGTGTGAGCGGCCCGCTGCCGAAGCACCGGCACCAACTCGGTGGCTCGTTGCAGTAATTCTCCTCGCTCTGTCATCTATTCCCCCGAAGTTCCGGCGATGTTCCGGCGAAGTTCAGTTGGGTATTTCTAACCTGAAGGCCTGGATTCTTGCTGGTTAAGCCTTCAGAATATCCCGACGGGACAGCACGCGCTCCATCAGGGGCCGCATGCTCAGTTCGCTAGAGATGGCCAGGGACTCGTCCAGCAGGGACATGGCCCGGTCTCGGTCGCCGGGCTCGCTGCGTTGGAGCAAGGCATCGGCGTAATCGCAGCAGCTCCAGGCCAATTGGGGGCGGTAGCCTGCTTTACGGCAGAAGGCCAGGGAGTCCTCGAAGTGGGTCGCAGCCTGATCCAGGTTGCCAATGGTCTGGGCGAGGAGGCCTAATATCCGGTCACCCGGGAGGTAGAAGGGCACCAGAATCCCTTTAACCCACATTTCCCATATGGCTAAAAAGCTTTCTCAGTAATTCGTCGATGGTCTTTCAACCATTATCTAATTATGGGCCCTTTTTGCGTGTTCCCAGCTATAATAACTCCATGATATGTCACTTTGCAGTAAGATGCCGTAAGCATCATGGAGGCACCTGATGGGTGACGGCGAAAAAGCCCCTCTCCGGCTCCAATTCAACCCCAAAGTCCGCCTGGAATTTCACGGCTCAACCATCACCTCCGACGCTGGTCTTCTTGCCTTTCGAGAGTTTGATGATGCCTTGGGCCTTACCGAAATCGCTGAGGACTACCTCCAGGAAAGCCGTACCGGACGCAATATCCTTCACCACCTGGTTCCGCTGCTAAGACAGTCGATCTACAGCCGCTTGGCCGGCTACGACGACACCAATGACGCAGTGCGCCTTTCCCAAGACCCAGCCATGCGAGTGATCGTGGGATGGCAAGGCTCGGAGCGGAAAGGAGCCAGCACCAGTGAGATGGGCCGGTTCGAGACGGAGTTCCTGACCCAAGAGGACAACCTGAAGGGGCTGGCACGAATAAATGCCCAGTGGGTGGAACGAGCTATGGCCCATACCCTACACCGGCGAGTAATCCTGGATATGGACAGTTCCGAGAGTCCAGTGCACGGCCAGCAGGAGGCAGGGCCTTTTCATTTTCTCAAAATAGTATAAAGTTATTACCAGTTTAAGCGGGAGGGAAGGATGATGACTTTGAGAGAAACGCTGGATTTGGTGCCTGACTTCCGGAGTAGCCAAGGGCGACGCCACTCTTTGGGGGCGATCCTGGCCTTGGCCACCTGTGCCATGCTGTGCGGCGCCCGCAGCTTATACGCCATAGCTCAATGGGGGCGGGACCAAGGGGGTGCTACGGCGCAGCTTTTGGGGTTCAGCCAGGAGAAGACACCCTGCGTGGCCACCCTCCACCGGGTGTTCAAGGGCCTGGACGTGGCGGCCTTTGAGGCAGAAGTCGGCAACTGGCTGGCAAATAGCGGGGTAGAGGCGGATGACCCCCTGTCCCTGGACGGGAAAACCTTGCGAGGGGTCCACGGCCAAGAGATACCCGGGGTCCATCTGGTGTCGGCCTACGCTAGCCGCGCTGGGGCAGTGCTGGCGCAGGTAGCTGCGCCGGGCAAAGGGGAAGAATTGGCGGCGGTCAAAGAAGTATTGGGCCAGGTACCCCTGAAGGGTCGGGTAGTAGTAGCTGATGCCTTACTGACCCAACGGAAAGTCTGTGAGCAGATTGTGGCAGGCGGCGGAGAGTATCTGCTGCCAGTTAAAGAGAATCAGCCCACCTTGCGCCGAGACTTGGAGGTGGCTTTTTCCCCTGCTAGGAACTGAGAGGGCTGGTGGGCCAACCGTACCTCCCTGGCTAGCAGCGGAGTGGCGAGCACGCGGGGCCAAGCTGACGGTCTGGGCCGATACTCCAGTAAAGCGGCGTCATGGGCGGCTGGAGCGGCGAGAGTTGTGGGCCTTGGCCGACCCAGAGCTAAATGGCTACGTGGGCAGCGCTGGGACGGTCGGGGAAGCGTGGCCGCATCTGCAACAGGTGTGTCGGCTAGAGCGCCAGCGGGTCGTGAAGGGCAAGAAACAGGTGGCTGTGAGCTATGCAATTAGCAGTCTCCCAGCCACTGATGCCGATGCGAGGCGATTGTTGAGCCTTTCCCGTGGGCACTGGGGCATCGAGAACCGCCTCCACTGGGTACGGGATGTGACCTTCGACGAGGACCGCTCTCAGGTGCGCACTGGGGCCGCCCCACAGGTTCTGGCGGGCCTGCGGAACCTGGTCATCAGCTTGGTACGTCGGGCTGGGCATTCCAACGTAGCCGCTGCCCTACGCCGCCACAATGCCCATCTCAGCGAAGCTTTCGACATGATGGGCTTTACCTACCAGGCAGGAGAATGAAAAGACCCTGCCTGGTAGGAGCAGCCTATAACGGCCACTTTGAATGCGTCTGCTATCACCCTCTCTTTCTGTTCAACCAGTTCGGGGATTGTGAAGCAGCTAAGCTACGGTCAGGCAACGTCCACAGTGCCGATGATTGGCAAGAAGTCCTTGATCCGGTGGTGGAGCGTTATTTGACAGCAGCGGTCAGGCTGCTGTTTCGTGCTGACGCCGCCTTCGCCAAGCCGGAGATATACGATTATCTGGAAGCAAGAAACATCGGCTACGCCATCAGGCTGCGGTCCAACCAGGTGCTGCAGCGGGAGATAGCGCCCCGGCTAATACGGCCTACGGAGTGGCTTTCCCCGAAGCCCATCGTCTCCTATCATGACTTCGTCTACCAGGCCCAGAGCTGGAACGTTGCTCGGAGAGCGGTCTCTAAGGTGGAGTGGCACCAGGGAGAACTGTTTCCCAGAGTGGGCTTCATCGTCACCAATCTGAGCTATCCAAACATCGGGATAGTCCGCTTTTACAATGGCCGAGGCACCGCGGAGCAATGGATAAAAGAAGGCAAGTACGCCCTGAACTGGACCAGGTTGTCCTGCCACAAGTTCGTGGCCAATCAGGTCAGGCTGGAGTTGTTCGTACTGGCTTACAACCTGGGCAACTCCATGAGAAGGCTAGCCTTACCGGAGGCAATGAAGCACTGGTCGTTGACCAGTCTGCAGACCAGGATGATCAAGACTGGAGGACGGTTGGTGCGCCATGCCGGAAGGCTGGTGTTTCAGCTTGCTGAGGTGCTGGTGAGCCGGGAAATGCTAGGCGGGATACTGGAACGAATTGGTCGGCTTAGGCTGGCTCCTGGCTAGTCCACTTTAGGAGCGTCGGGATTGTTTACGGTTACGGGGTCGCACAGGGCAAAAGAGCTTCCCAAGGGCGAGACTTGGGCGTAGACAAGCGGTTTGGGGCTTTTACGCTTGGCAGTACAGTGGTTGCCCTATGAAAGCGGGGACTTTGAGTGAATCAGGCCGCATCAGACCGCATTTGACGCCCTTGGAATGCGAGATTATATTTGGCGGTATCCCGGCGGGAGCTATATCCAGGAAAGGTGGTTTGATCTGGGGAATCCCGGCTTAAACCATGTCCTTTTGACACCTTCGATTTTACACCCTATCGGCTAGACACCCAGAGGGGGAAGGACATAGATCCGGTCTAGTCGAACCCTGCTTCCATTTGGCCTGGGAGAAGCAACTTGCCCTATCTTGAGTTAAGGCGACAAATAGACCACTGACCTCCTCAGGCCTCGGTGGTGGAGGCGCTGGTTCTGCCGATTTTCCTACTCACTCTGGCTACCGAACCAGCCCATGTCTTTCTGGCCTCTACACAGAAGTATTCGCGAAAGTATACGCATTCAGTGTCTTTTCCCAATCCCACTTTTTCTGTGGCATACCTAATCAGTATAGTTCACGTTCAATCGTCCTTGCCTCCACCGTTTAATTGAACCCCGTTGACCCGTTCAACGTTCAACTCTGGCTACCGTTGAACAGGGTTGAACTTTAGCCCCCTACTCCCTACCCTGCTCCTACTCTTAAAAAAAGTAAGGAGCTCAATCATGAACAATCCCTGGGGCAAAATCATTCTGGGCGGTCTGGCCGCATTAGGTGCCTGGAACTCCCTCGGCCCGGAGGGGAAGCGGAAAGCAGTTGAAATACTGGAAGCGACCTTAATGACCGTGGAGCAGGTGGCGATAGCCTTAGGGCAACAGCGACAACAGCTTGCTCTCCCTCCCGTTCCGGAGTTGGAACCTCAGCCCGCTCCTATGCCTCCCCCTCCTCAGTGGATGGAGGAGGCCCTACGGAAACACTTCCCCGACTACCAACCTTCCGCCGTGGGGATCCCCAGTGTGGTGGCGCCCCTTCCGGAGGTGGAGACCGACGCCCGATGGAGGGAGGTTATCATGCCGCCGGCGGTGGTGCTGGTCCTGGGCAAACGGGACGGGGGGAAGTCGGCACTGGCCTACCGGCTGCTGGAACTTTTCCGCTACCCGCTGTCCCCATACGTGGTTGGAGCACCGGCGACGGCCAGACAGCTGTTGCCCGACTGGATCGGCATGGCCCCGACCCTGGAGGACCTACCCAACAAGACCATCGCCATCATCGACGAGGCCTATCTGACCTACCACGCCCGGGAAAGCATGGCCCAGGAAAGCAAGGCCATGTCCCAGGCCCTGAACCTGTCTCGACAGAGGGAGCAGGTCCTGATTTTCGTGACCCAAGAAGCCCGGCAGCTGGACAAGAACATAGCCAGCGCTGCCAGCGTGGTTGTCTTCAAGGAACCGGGAATGCTTCAACCCGAGTTCGAACGTCCGGTATTGAAGAAATTGGTGGCAGAAGCTGCGAAGGCGTTCAGCGGTATTTCGGAGGACAAGCAAAAGTGGTCCTACGTGTACTCGCCGGACGCCGGCTTTCTGGGACTGCTGGAAGGTCAACTAGCCAGCTTTTGGAGAAACCTTGAGCAAGCTCTATGCGGGACAACAAGCTCCAGCGGCTTCCAGAACTGCCAGGAGCCTGACCCCCGAAGAAAGGGCTGAGATGGCCCGGAAACTGCGGGACCAGGACCTATCCTACAGCCAGATCGCCCAGCGGCTAGGGGTCTCAAAAGCTACTGTTGCCAACTACATTAAGGGGTATCCCTACAAATCGGAAAAGCCCTGAAATCCTATTTGGATGGCGGAAAGGTCTCCGGGCTGCCTAGTCCAGCTTCGGGTGGATTGCCCTTAGAAGAATCCTCTCGCCCCTTCCCCTCGGGAGCGCTGACTCACTTCTTGAACATCGCCACCGCGCTGTAGACAAACCCGGTTTAACTCGGTACCTAATCCCATCCTGAGTCGAAACCAACGTCGTTAAACTGGAATTAGCGGAGTGGGTCAAGACTACGACCGTAACGCTCCCTTCGTGGAGTTCTGCATATGGTAGGCACCAAGGTTAATCCGTTGGAGCACCAGGATATTTCGGAAATAGACCACCTTATAGGCAAGATCTTCCTGGTTTGGGAGTTATTCCAGATTGGGGAGTTTGTCGCCCTGTGGTGGCCAGCATTACAGCGACAGTCTAGAGCGATGCAGGCCATCCCAAAGGACTTCGCCGACCGTATGACCCGAACGTCTCCAGAAGGCCGTGAGGCATTCATCGCCATAACCTCGGAGAGCGAGGCCTGGCGGATGCATAGTGAAGAGGCAATAGAGGAGGCGCGCATACTGGTAGATTATCTTGTCGCCAGCGCCGACAAGGCGAGCCTGGAGCTGGGAGAGCAGATTGATTGGCACGGTTCCGTGTCCTACCGCACGACCCTGGAATACTTGGTAGCTCCTCTGGGAGTGCCCGGCCTGACCGAGGCAATAATCGCCTGGGATATGGGAGTATTCGGATGGCGCATGGATGAGGCCATTTTCGCCGACACCTCAGGCCCATTTAAGGAATATTTGGAACAAGGCATTTTAAGAACTCTGACCGAACTAAGTCCCGCCGGTCTTGCCAGAGAAACTCCTGGACGAATTCGCGGTCGAATGGAGCGGAAAGTGGCTCCCTTGCGCCGCCATTACTTTTCTGGTGCGGAACCCTTCCAGGGATTGAGGCAGCGTATCCACCTTTGGGTCCTGAACAAGGTCCATGGCAAAACTATTTTCAAGGTCACTCAATCTCTGGGGTCAAATGAGGGCCGCATCGACAACGGTGAATTTCCGGAGAGCTGGGTACAGGAGCAGATCAAAGACGCAAATCGCATCTTAAGGGCTAAGCTGCCCAGGGGCCGACCTCGAAAAGGGGGGGTGCTTCGGCAGTGGAAAACGATGCTCTAAGACCCTCCTATTAACTTCGTTAATCGTCAACTAAGCTCGGTAGTGACTTGACTACCGAGCTTTTCAGTTGTTTGGAGGGATGCATGGCGCACGAAACGGCATTTGTTTCAGCGGGAAGCTGGAATATCTCAGCCCGGGGAAGCAGGGCTCGAACTGTCTGGATTCCCGAGTTTCCGGGCACCCTCCAAGGATCAACCGCGGCGATGGCGGGCCAAAGGGTAAGCCATTTGGACGCCGAGGAAATCCGACTGAAGCAGGAATACGGGCAGGTGCAATCATGAGCGCCGCTGGTGTAACGGGAAGCACGGCCTCCCCCCAGGAGGCAGGAGCGGGTTCGAGTCCCAGCGCGGCGCTCCAAGTTCCCCGGTTTGGTGCGAAGGAACTGACGGTGAAGCCAGTTTCGGCAAGAACAGCCAGGCAGGTGTGTGAGGCCAAGCATTACCTGCATAGCTACCCCGGCGGCGCGTTACTCAACTTCGGAGTCTTCGTAGGCAATCTGCTGCTTGGAGTTGCCGTCCTAAACCAAAGCCAAGGTGGGAACTACATTTTGCAGCGATGGCAAAGGTAGGGAAGGTGTAAAAATCAATGCATCGGCTCGAGCTTGTAACAGGGTTCGGCAGCGATGTTTCACTTCATCCTTACGGTGAGCTAGTCCGCCGAAGAATGCATTCATCTTCTCTTGGACTTGGGCTTTTGTTCCCAGGCATTCGTTGGCCGTGACCTCTTCCCTGGCCCAGTCCCAGACGGCTTCGTCGGCATTGAAGTCTGGGCTGTAGGCCGGTAAGGCCACCAGCCTCAGCTGCAAGTCAGGGGTGGTCAAATAGCTGCGAATCGCTTCTCCTCGGTGGGCTGGCCCATTGTCCCAAATCACTACCAGAGGTCCAGGATGTTTTTCTCTTAGCTGCCGTAAAAAGGCGGTGGAGGTCTCGGCATTGCTGTTGCCGGCTATTTCCATGGCTTCCACCTCCCCAGCCTCCAAGCAAACTCCCGAGTAGTAGCAGGCCTTCTCTCCCCACCGAGGACTGGTAGAGTCCACCAGCGCCGGCTCTCCCTTGAGCACCCATTTCCCCCTCAGATCGGCATCGGCCCGAAAGTGGGCTTCGTCTACGAAGAAGATTTTGGCCCCACTCTCTTGGGCCTCCTCTCGGATTTGGCTGTACTGGAGGACGAAGGCTTTCCGCGCTTCATCCTTGGCTTTCAGGAGGCGTTTCTTGGGTCGCTTCAGCACGAAGCCCAACCGATGGAGGTAGTTCAAGCAACTGCTTCGACTCAGCCCCAGGTCAAAGCTCTGCTTGAGAAATTGCCTCACTACTTTCCAATTCCAGTTGGACAATTCAACTCCCGCCTCTCCAGGCGGATTTTGCACCGCAGACTTCAGTTGGTTCTGTTGACCCCAGTTCAAGACGGGGGGGAACCCCGAGTCTGTTCAAAGACCAAACCCTAGGCCCCGGCCCGGCGAAAACTGGACAGCCAGTTTCCAATGGTATGAGGCTCTCTGTCCAAAGCCTCAGCCACCTGGATAGCCGACCACCCTTGGGCCAACAACCATAGCCCGTGCCATCGCTCTCGCTCTCGAGGTGTTGGCGCTCGATACATCCTTTCCCGTAAGTCACCTACATTGAGTTGCCACTCTTCCATGAGTTGCACTATTTCCTTCATCCCTTCCACCACCGCCACTCGACTTCTTTTACAGAATATCGCAACTCCTCTTCGGGTTCGCTTTATGTAGGTTTCACCTTAGCTTTGGTTTAGGCGTCGGTCCAACCAATCTGCACCGGCTGTTCCAAGGGGCCGAAAGGCAGGAGGTCATCTGCCTGGCCAGGCTGTGGCTCGACGACCGGCTGGGCCGCAACTCGGAGAGCCGCACCCTGGGGTTCATCCTGCGGAAACTGAGAAGGGAGCAGAGCACCCTGAAGGCGTTGGTGGCTTATAGCGACCCGGCAGCCGGTCACACCGGAACGATCTACCGGGCCGCCGGGTTTCTCTATCTGGGAGAGAGCACAGCGATGCCGTTGTACCAGCTCCCCGATGGCAGTATCCACCACAGCCGGAGCCTGAGCCACCGGTACGGCACTCACAGCCGCAAGCACTTCGCGTCATACGGAGTGGAAGTTGAACTGGTAAACCAGTTACCCGAGCATATCTATGTCGCTCTGATCGACCCATCCTGGCGGGACAGGTTGACCCGTTCGGTAATCCCATATCCAAAGCAAGGAGACAGGTGATGGAAATAGTAGACCTTCCCATGAACTCAATAATTGCCGCCCAGTGGAATCCCAACGAGATGGACACGGACATGCTGAGCCAACTCCGGCACTCAGTCCGGAGGTTCGACCTGGTGGTGCCGTTGGTAGTGAGAAACGTTGGCGACAACCGGTATGAAACCATCGGAGGCGCGCAGCGCTTGAGCATGCTCAGAGAGCTGGGTATGACCACCGCTCTATGTGTGGTGGTGGAAGCCGACGACTCCGAAGCCAGGTTGCTGGGCCAGGCATTGAACCACGTCGCCGGTAGCGACAACCTGGGGCTTAGGGCCCAAGTGATGCGGGAAATCCTGGAGGACAAGTCCCCCGAGGAGGTGATGGCGCTGCTGCCAGAAACGGCGGAGTCGCTTCAGGCCCTGACCGCTATCGATGAGCAGTCCATCTCCCAGGCCCTTAAGCAATGGGAACAGACCCAAAAGGCTCGGCTGCGGCATCTGACCTTCCAACTGACCGATGCTCAACTGGAAGTTGTCGAGGAAGTCTTGCGGCGACTAATACCGCTAGTTGCAGTTAATGACCAGAGTCCCAAACAGCGGGGAGCCGCCCTCCATCTTTTGTGCCTGGGGTTCCTGGACCGAGAGCCCTCTATAGAGTCCCCTATAAAAGAGGAGGAACGGCCATGAGTGACGTACCCACTATCTGCTGCCCAGTTTGCGGAGTCGGACTGAAGATGATCACGAGCGTAGGTAAAAGAGGGAAGGCGTCCCTGTCCCTGATCTGTCCCAGAGACCCCCGGGACTTCCGCGCCTTCATTCACGACCAGGCCTTCGTCCGTAGAGTGTTGGACTCCCTGGATGGCCAGACACCATCGTCCGAAAGACCAGATGACGTAGACGACAACCCTAGGCCGGACAACCCCTCCAAAAGGATTTTGGAAAGGCCTAACGGCTGATGAAGGTCGCCATCTATGCCCGGGTGTCAACATCGGACAAGGAGCAGAATGTGGAAACGCAGCTTTTGCCCCTGCGGGACTTCTTGTTGGCTCAGGACTGGGAAGTCTACCGGGAATACGGGGACCAGGCACCGGCCAACGATCTGGCCCACCGGGTTCAGTGGCGGCAGTTGCTGGATGACGCGGCCAAGCGCAAGTTCACGCTCGTCCTGGTCTTCAAGCTGGACCGGGCTTTCAGGAGCGTCAAACACATGCACGACACCCTGGCTGCTTGGGAGATGGTTGGTGTCAGCTTCCAGAGCCTGAGAGAGCGGTTCGACACTTCCACCGCCCTGGGCAGGTTGCTATTAAATCTGCTGGCTGCGCTGGCCGAATTCGAGCTGGAGTTGATCCGAGAAAGGGTCAAGGCGGGAATGGACCGGGCACGGCGACAGGGACGCCAAATTGGGCGTCCCAAGGTAACAGACCGGAAAGCCTTCAAGAAACGTTTTGGAGATATTTTGGAGCGCCTTAACGGCGGCGATATCTCCCGCCGCCAGGCTGCCAAAGAACTGGGCATCGGCTACGCCACCCTGAAGAGACTGCTGGATGCTGGCGATAGCGGAGGACTCGGGTAGCGATGCCAGATAGGAAGAAAAATAAAACCACCGGTCCGGAGGCGTTGACAAGTATAGGGAAGCCTATACACTGTGCCGCCACAGAAGAACCCCGGCCAGACAGGGATAGTCGAGAAGAATTGGATGAACTGGAGATCAACAACTTCATCAAACCTTTGGCTGAAGTTGTGATAGCGGTGGCAACCCGCAGGCTAAGCGGAAAGGAATCGAGTAGCTGAAGTTGATAGCGGTTGGATACATACGGGTTTCTTCAGAGTCCCAGCTTGATGGGCATTCCATGCATGCCCAGGAGAGGGCGTTCAATCAATACTGTGAAACTCAGGAAGGCTGGACCACGGGTAAGGTCTACCGGGAGGAAGGTAAGTCGGCCCCCGTGGACACCATCCGGAAAAGGCCGGTTTTCAAACAGCTTCTGGAAGATGCCGCCAGAGGTGAGTTTGATGTGGTGGTGGTTCACACATTAGACCGGTGGTCCCGGAACCAGATGGTTCTGATCGAATCCCAAGCCATTCTTGCTAATAACAACGTGACCCTGGTTTCTATAACGGAGCCCATAGATTGGTCCACGCCCATTGGCAAGTATATGGGTCGCACCGTAGGCAATAACAGCGAGTTATACTCGGACCTGCTCTCCGTTCATGTCGAAAAGGGCATTACTGGAAGGATAGACAAAGGGCTCCACCTGGGGGCCATTCCATTCGGCTACGAATCCTGTTGGGTCAAAGTGGGTGGGGAGCGACGGCGCATCTGCAACCCGGAACACCATGGTGGTGTCCATATTCATCCTGAAGAAGGACCTGCCGTGCAGGAACTATTCAACAGATATGCCGGTGGGGATTCCACCTGCCCAACCCTGGCGAGTTGGCTAAACGGAAAGGATTTTCGTACCCGGAACATCAAGAAACTCCCGGATGGGAGTGGAGATCTATCGGCTGGTCCACGGCTGTTTACCATGGCATCGGTAAGGGGCATCCTGCACAACTCCTTCTACACTGGGCAGGTTAAACACAAGGGGCAGCTGCTGCCCGGAGTACATGAACCTCTGATTTCAACCAGTGTCTTCGATACGGTCCAGAGCTGTCTGACGAAAAACTCTGGGCGAAGCAGGACCCTGCATCCCCGACCGGAGCGGGATTACCTGCTGAAGGGACTGATACGATGCGCCCACTGTGGGCTACCCATGTGGGCTCAAACCTACAACAACGGCAACCGGTACTACCGGGAGCATCGCGGTTCCAGGGGAGCAGGCTACTGTGTGGATCGGAGCAGGTCCCTTCCCTGCCACCTCCCCGATGGCCAGATGGGCAGGATCATCGAGTCCATCCTCCTCCCCAAATCATACATGGACCTGGTCCTGGCCCAGATTCAGCTTGCCGACGAAGTGAAAGGGATGGAGCGGGAACGGAAGCGAGTGGAAGAGCGGATAAGACGGCTACGGGAAGTCTACCTGGAAGGCGACCTGCCCAGAGACCAGTACAGCGAGCGAAAGCGGAACCTGGAAAATCAGCTGGCTTCGCTGGTGATACCGGATGTTGATGCTGCGCAAGAGGCAGGAAGACTCCTGGAACAACTACCAACTCTATGGGAAGAAGCTGACCTGTCAGAACGCCGTCAACTGATAAACCCACTGATTGAGCGGGTGTACGTGGACATGGGGAGCAAGCTGGTTGGCGCCATAACGCCGGTTCCCGCGTTTCGAACCGTCTTAGATGCGGCTATTCAAAGAGTTGAAGGCTCGAGGGCACTCCTACTTATGGAAGAGGAATTGGACCAAATGAAAGTTTGGAGTTGGTGGAGACGGGGGAGAGTCGAACTCCCCGTCCAAAAGACCCCCTAGCCGAATATACTACAAGCTTGTCCGGCGCTTTATTTTTCACCTCCAGGAGCTTCCACCGGCCGAATACCCCAGAGGTTAGCCGATAGCTCTTTGGCAGCCCTTATCGGTGTAATGGCCACCGCATCCCGGACTTATGGCGCCTGCATCCCCTCTTCCGGGAATAGCGGGGAGCAGACGTAGCCGCGCTTTAAGCGGCTAGTGCGAATTCACGTTCGCCAATTATTTTTTGCCACCTTTTTAACGAGGGCGATGACACCTCGGCTTGCAATTGGCCAGAAGACGCTCCTGTCGAACCCGCGCGTCCCCTTAGCTATATTATCCCACTCCCACCAAATTGGGTCAATTGGGGGAAGACATGACATTAACGCCCTTAAACCCGAATCCACCGATGGACACGGATGGACAGCGTGAGGACAACGGAAGGGGGGTGAGGGAGTACAGGCGCGATAATCCGGGCTCGAACTTGGGTAGACGGGAGGTTGGCGGGCGGTCTGCAGGCGCTTTTGGGGGCGCCGATGGCGGCTTACAGTGGCTGTGGCGAGCGAGATGGCGGGATAGGACACGGCAAGAGGCGCTCGCGGACTGGGCTAGCGCGAGTTTGCGGGGACGTTGGGTTGGCTGGCGGGTCAGTGGCGGACGGGCGCCGTCAGGCTGGGAGTGGAATGGCTCGCAGTCGGGCCAGGGCGCGGCTGAACTGCTCCTCCCAGGGCCAGCGCTTGGGAAGATGCAGGGTGATCCGGCGTGCCGAGCGGGTGAGCCGTCCGGCCAGGGCGAAGACCCGCCGCCGGAGGGTCTTGGTGGTCACGATCTGCTCACCCAGGCCGATGCGGGCTGTCCAGCGAGCCAGGTTGTGGGCCATCACCTGTACCGCCAGCCAGGCGCCGTTGGCGGCGAAGCGGCCCGAGGGGAGATGGTTCAGCCCGACGCCGTACTTGAGGTCGCGTATCGCATTCTCGATCTCGGCGTGGCGGCGGTGGTCAGCCTCCAGTTCCAGGGTCTCCCCGTCCCGGTCGGTGATGAAGCCGTGATAGCTGTAGGTGGCGAAGAGAGCCAGTTGAGAACCGGGCGCCGGCTTCACCCGCCGGACGATGAGCCGTACCGGCGCGGCATCCGGCTCACTCTGGAAGGGGGTGTAGGTGGTTTCGGCCACATCGGCGGCGCCGTCCATCCAGTAAGGAATCGGCGTCCAGGCATCTTCGGGTATCGCCTCGATGAGATTGTGCAGGCTTTTGTGCTGGCGGATGGTGATGGAGAAGCGGACATCCATCCGGCGGCAGACGGCGACCACGGCGTGGGTATAGAAGCCGCTGTCAGCCCGCATGGTGAGCTGCCCGCTGGCCCCGCCGCAGCGAACCCGGCTCACCGTCTCACGCAGGAAGTGGGCGGCGCCCCGGGCGGTGATGGCCCGGCCCTCGCGCAGGCGGGCCATCAGCACGTCGCCGGTTCCGGCGGCGACGGCCAGCAGTGGGTGATAGCCCCGCGCGCCGGTATAGCCGTGATGGCGGGCGCCCTCCTTGGCCAGTCCGTAAGTCTCGCAGATCGTCGAATCAAGGTCGATGGTGAATGGCGCGTCGCCGGGTCCGGCGCCGGCCTTCCAGGCCCGGGCCAGCAACTCGCGGCTCACCCCGTCCAGCTGGCGGACGTGGCCCCAGGTGAAGCTGCGCAGGAAGGTGCCCAGGGTGGATGGCGCTTTGACTACGCAGCCGGGAGCGCAGGCCGTCCTGCCGGTGCGCAACGCATCGGCGTCGTCGATGCAGTCGCCGCCCGCCAGCGCCGAGGCGACCAGCGTCATTATCTTGTCGCCGGTGTTGGCTCGGCCTGGGGCCCGGCCCAGGTCCAGGTGCCGGTCAACCAGTTGGGAAAGGCCGAGGTGCAAGGCCAAGGTGGCGGGAAGAATCAGCCCGGCATTGTTGACCAGGCGGTGGTCGTCGAAGGCGATGTGGATGCCGTCGGGTTGGTTGCGTGGTAGCATCTATTGGGTGCTCCTTGTTTCTGGTCGGTTTTCTGTTTCAAAACCATTATCCCAGATTCAGAGGCGCACCCTTTTGTTTCTTCAGCAGGCCTCTCACACGCCCCCGTTCGGTGGATTGGGGTTAAAGCTTAGCTCTTGGCGGTGTGGTATAAATCGTCACAATTAAGCTTGACACCCCCTACCGCCAACAGTATACTGTGTAAGCCGTCACCAGGTGCGTGGCGGCAAAAGCACTTTAACAGTTGAATAGTAGAAGGAAGTAAGGTTTTTTTGTAAGAGAGTTTGATCCTGGCTCAGGGTGAACGCTGGCGGCGCGCTTAATGCATGCAAGTCGAGCGTGCCTGTGGCTTCGGCCACAATAGGAAAGCGGCAGACGGCTGAGTAACGCGTGAGTAACTTGCCCTTTGGTGGGGTATAGCCTCGAGAAATTGAGGATAATCCCGCATAAGATCCCTCCCCCCTGGGGGAAGGATGAAAGCCTTCGGGCGCCAGAGGAGAGGCTCGCGTCCTATCAGGTAGTTGGTGGGGTAAAAGCTCACCAAGCCGATGACGGGTAGCTGGTCTGAGAGGATGACCAGCCAGAGGGGGACTGAGACACGGCCCCCACTCCTACGGGAGGCAGCAGCAGGGAATCTTGGGCAATGGGCGAAAGCCTGACCCAGCGACGTCGCGTGGGGGAAGAAGGCCCTTGGGCTGTAAACCCCTTTTCCAAGGGAAGAGAAAGGACGGTACCTTGGGAATAAGCCCCGGCTAACTACGTGCCAGCAGCCGCGGTAATACGTAGGGGGCGAGCGTTACCCGGAATTACTGGGCGTAAAGAGCGCGTAGGCGGCTGAGTAAGTCATTTGTGAAAGCTCCCGGCTTAACTGGGAGAGGTCAAGTGAAACTGCTTAGCTGGAGGGCAGTAGAGGAAAGCGGAATTCCCGGTGTAGCGGTGAAATGCGTAGATATCGGGAGGAACACCAGAGGCGAAGGCGGCTTTCTGGGCTGTGCCTGACGCTGAGGCGCGAGAGCGTGGGGAGCAAACAGGATTAGATACCCTGGTAGTCCACGCCCTAAACGATGGATGCTAGGTATGGGGGGTATCGACCCCCCCCGTGCCGTAGCTAACGCGATAAGCATCCCGCCTGGGGACTACGGCCGCAAGGCTAAAACTCAAAGGAATTGACGGGGGCCCGCACAAGCGGTGGAGCGTGTGGTTTAATTCGATGCTAAGCGAAGAACCTTACCAGGGCTTGACATGTTAGTAGTAGGAACCCGAAAGGGTGACGATCTCGGGGTAACTCGGGAAGCTTCCACAGGTGCTGCATGGCTGTCGTCAGCTCGTGCCGTGAGGTGTTGGGTTAAGTCCCGCAACGAGCGCAACCCTCGTCGTTAGTTATATTCTCTAGCGAGACAGCCTCCCACAAGGAGGAGGAAGGTGGGGATGACGTCAAGTCAGCATGGCCCTTATGCCCTGGGCTACACACACGCTACAATGGCCGGTACAATGGGTAGCTAAAGCGCGAGCTGGAGCCAATCCCACCAAAGCCGGCCTCAGTTGGAATTGCAGGCTGCAACCCGCCTGCATGAACGTGGAATCGCTAGTAACCGCAGGTCAGCACACTGCGGTGAATACGTTCCCGGGCCTTGTACACACCGCCCGTCACGTCATGGAAGCCGAGAACGATTGAAGTCACTGAGCTAACCCGCAAGGGAGGCAGGTGCCGAGGTCGGGTTTGGTAACTGGGACGAAGTCGTAACAAGGTAGCTGTACCGGAAGGTGCGGCTGGATCACCTCCTTTTAAGGAGCCTTGGCTGGGCTTGTTGCTCCGATTCACTCGGAGTGGAAGTCTGGTCCATCTCCTAGGTCGTTCGGTGGATGTTCTGTTGTTGACAGCCAGATGGTTGAGCTTGGCTCCCCGGTTGTTGACCACGGTTCCCTGAGAAAAGCCACCGACCTGCCCCGAATCTTCGGGGCCATAACTCGCTACCGAAACTGATTCTTCCTTCTGCTATTCAGGGGTTAAAGTGCCAATAAAGAAACCCGGACTGACGAACCAGTCCGGGTTTCTTTATTGTATGGGTGGCCAGGCTATATTGGTCTAAGTACAGGTAGCAGGGTTAAACGTTAGATGGGACACGATCGGTGATTTTGCCCCATTTATCCTCGCAGGTTTCCATATGGCTATCGTCAACGGTCTTCGCCCCATCGACCTGATTGAGGCGCACTGAGTAAACGCCACGACCGGTGGGTTCATGGCCATGCCGCTCGATGTACCTTCGACGATACTCCACTTCTCCGGGATTGAGGATGCCGTGGATTTCCCTGGCGGTTAAAATGAAATACCGAGTTGTTTCGGTGGAAGTTTCGGGGATGTGAACCAATACCCAGAGGTCTTCGGTCGGTTCTGGATTTTTGTTTCCCACCACCCATTTTTGCTTCGAGGTGGACTTTAACTCAATCACCTGGGCAGTGGAAATTTTGGGTGAAAAGGCGACAACATCCGCCTTCTTTGCGTTGCCATATGTCACTGAGGCCATCACACCGCGGCGTTGAAGCTCGGCAGCGACGAAAAAGTCCCCGGCGAGACTGAGGTTGTATTTTCTCTGTTGGCTCTTCATCGGTGGCGTTTCTCCTTTCAGCTACGCTTTTTATCCTTGACGCTTTGTAGGCCAATGTGTCTAATAGTCGGAACTGAAGCTCATGTCGTTCCCCAATCCCGAGGCAACCTCTTTGAGGTCAGCCAGCGGCGCTTGGAAGCGTATGTTGATGGTGCCTCGCTCCACCGCAATTTCCAGCTTCTTCAACAGCTCCTGAGTCTGCTCATCGGGAGTGAAGCCCTTGGCCAAAGCCAGAAAGCCGATGAGGGTGTTTCCGATTTCCGCCGCCGAATCCGGGTTGGTGAATCGCAGCTGAGCCTCAATTTTCAGGTCCGCCCCCGGCCGGTCCACTACCAGGGTCACCACGTCCAGGTCCTGCACGGCTTCGAAGGCGATGGGTACGAAGCTCCCCTCACCCATTTCGTCTTCTAGCTTCGCCAGAGCTTCCGGCGGGACGACCAGCGCCATCTTGAAAAGAGGGTTGCCCAGCGCCTCATAACTGTCGACCACTTTGCCGGAGGCCGGCGGTTGGTCGCCCACCTTCACGTCGATTACGGCTTGGACCGCGGGCACCGTGCCAATCAACAAGACTTCGTCGCTGAGGAACCCCAGGGCGAAGGTGTTATCGTCGGTATCGCCGACGTGAATCTGGTGACCCTTGTAGTCCTCCGAGACCAGCGTCGTCTCACCATAGTTTTCAAAAGCCGCCAATAGTGTAGCTTGCTCAAAACTACCCTTGGCCAGAGCTCCGACAAACTCATCCTCACGGGACACATCCCCGAAAAGGATGGCGGTTTCGAACTCCCGAAGGTCAACGCCGGTTTCGCCCAACGCCAGGTCTAACAACTCCTCGAAGCTCTGCGGGTCGTCGCTGCTTTTGGGCGCGCGGTCGTAGAAACTCCCCAAATCCAGGTCTCGGAGGATCTCTCCCACCTGCACTTTGGCGATGAAGTTAGCCTGCTGGGGAATCAGCCTTTCCGGGTCTAGCTGCTGCGATACTTCAGCGCCACCGCCACAGGCAGCCAGAACTAACGCTAAGAAGAAAACCAGAGACAAACCATAGATTCGATTCATCTTTCCCGCCGCTAAAGACTTTTTTACTACCGGATAGTTCACCTTTATTCGAGTGTAGCAAAACGATTTTTTAAGTTCAAGCCGTCAGTGTTGGTGTTCAGGGCAATCGCGTCTTAACCAAGGAGCACCTTGAGTAGGTAATCCTCAACCCAGCCGGCTTTCAGCCGTTTACCTTGAAGTCCCCGTTTAAGGCTGGACTCCTGCTTCAGCAAATTGAGGGCTATCTGGCGCAGGACTGCCAGGTTTTGGGGCCCATTATCCTTACGTACCCGGCTGTGATCTTCTCGAAAGGTAACATCCAAAGACCAGTGCAAGCTGTTTTCTATGCCCCAGTGTCGGCGGGTGACCTCCAACAAAGTCTGGGCAGGCCTGGCCAGACTGCTGATATAGTAGCGAGAGTGGACCGTGGTCCCGGTTGCCGTCTCCCGCTGAGCCGTGACCTTAACCACGGCGTTGAGGTTGGCCCACTGCTGCCGGTTTTGCAGATAGTCCAGGCAGTCCGGGTCCGTGATGACTCAGCATTGACGGGTTTCCAGGCGGCCGTGGCCCTTGTTCAGTGTGCGGGCGAAGTCATAGGGGACGCCCTCGAAGTCGTATTCCTCGGCGCCCTCGAAAAGGTCGCGAACGTCATCGTACAGCCGGCCTTGATTCTCCTTCACCGCCAGCAGATAGTCGGCCTGAGCCTCAATGATCTCCCGGGCTATCTCCCTCTGGCAGCCCATGGCGTCGATGGTGATGATGCAACCGGCGAGCTCCAGCAGCTGTAGCAACTTGGGGATGGCGGTGATTTCATTGGACTTCTCGTCCACCTTGGTCTGGCCCAGCGCCAAGCCATGGGACGAGGCCCACACGTTGACCATGTGAATGGCCTTTTTGCCCAGGGTACGGTCGTGGGAGCGCCGTACCGTCTTGCCGTCGATGGCCACCACTTCGCCTTGGGTGACTTGGGCTACGGCTTGGACCCACTCCATGAAACAGCGTTGAAACTGCTCTGGGTCCAGGCGGGCGAAGACGTCGCCGAAGGTATCATGGGAAGGGATACCGTTGGGCAACTCCAGGAAGGACTTGAACCACTCCTCTTTACAGTTGCCGAAGAGCTCGATATCCACCCAAGAATCAGCGCCGCAGATGGTGGCACAAAGGGCAATGGTGACGATATCCAAAAGTTTGTGCCGCTTGGTACGATCAATCCTCGGGTCGTCCAACGCCGCGAAGTATTGGGCGATGGGTGCGCCTGTTGCCTGAACCATCACTACCCCTCCCTAGTTTCGTCATGATGATTACTATTTTAAACAAATTTAAGAAAGATAATAAGACGCGATTGCCCTGTGTTGGTGTTTCATGGGGTTTGCGCTCTGCCCAGCTCAAGGCGACTCCCTAATCCAACCGGTCCACCCAGGGGATGGCGCCAGAGAAGCGCCGGTTTCGGGCTGCCTGGGTTTTTGTTGACCGCCCTCTACGGCTGGCCTATACTCGGTTAAAGCCGGGGTGAAGCCAAGGAGTAATCTCAAAATGTCACCCCGAGCGAAGCGAGGGGTCTAAAATCCCTGGGAACATGGCCCTAACGCCATTGGTTATGGTGTAATTGCTGCGCCAATGCATAGGGTTTTATAGGCCCAGGATTTAGATTCCTAAGTCGCGGAGTTTATCCTGAGCGGAGCCGAAGGGCTCCTTCGGAATGACATGGGTCGTTTGCTAAGGAGGTGGGTAGCTGGAATCGACGGAAATCGCGCAATTAGTGGTTGAAGTGGCCTCGGACAAACTGGCTGGGGACATTATCATGCTGGACCTGAGGCAGGTGGCCTCCTTCGCCGACTATTTTGTGATCATGTCAGCGGAATCCTCCCGCCAGATCGAGGCCCTGGAAGAGGATATTACTGAAGGGCTTAAAGGGGCTGAGGTCCGTCGCTTCCATCGGGAAGGGACTCACGCTTCCGGCTGGGTCCTCCTGGATTTCAGCGACGTGATCGTGCACATTTTCGGGCCCGAGGAGCGGGAGTTTTTCGGACTGGAGCGGCTCTGGTCCAGGGCTCCCCAGGTGGTTAGGATTCTGTGATCCAAGGGTCTAGGTTTCGCTGGTAAGCCAAAACCTCTTGGGGTTGGAAAAACAGACCAATCTCCCGCTGGGCCGATTCCGAACTATCCGAACCATGCACCAGGTTGCGGCCGATGTTTATGCCCAGGTCGCCCCGAATAGTTCCCGGTGGTGATTTGCCGGGGTCGGTTTCGCCCATGGTCTGACGCGCCAGAAGTATGGCGTTTTCGGCCTCCCAAACCATGGCCACCGTCGGAGATGAGGTGATGAATTCCACCAGGCCCGGGAAAAAAGGCCGGTCAACGTGCTCGGCGTAATGCCGGCCCGCCAGGGCTTGGTCGACCTGGAGCAGCTTCATGCCCACCAGCTTCAAGCCCCGCCGTTCCAACCGAGAGATAACCTCACCCACCAACCCTCGCTGAACTCCGTCCGGTTTGACTAAGACCAGGGTCTGTTCCATTGTTTTTACCTTTCCTTCAAAGCCCCCCAGTCCCCCTTTGGAAAAGGGGGACTGGGGGGCTTTTCCTAACCCCTATTTCCTCAGCTCTACGGGCTGGACCTGGCCGATGACTGGGGCCTATGGTCCCTCCGCTTTGGTCCTCCGATGCTGGGCATCCGAAGATAGTGGGGTTGCAACGTCGCCAGATCATCGGCCTCGCCCAGCTCGATTCTCTGCTGACCCAGGGCAGCCAGCGACCAGAGTCGAACGGCCGGCGAAGAGGTGACCGGCATCGCCAAAATCCCCAAGTGCTCCCGGATAACCTCGATCCAGAGGGTGACCCCCTCACCGCAAAAAATGGTTGGCTCCGCTATGTCGCTCAAAAGCTCCACCGGCGGCCCCACGCCATCCTCCGCCAGCCGCTGCCCATCCTTCCCAAATCTGGCTGCCGCCACCTCCTGCCGGCCCACATCCAGCAGGGCGCAGACCGGCAGGCCGGATGCCAGGTAGGGATGGGCTTCCAAGTCCAAGGTTCTCAAGCCTACTAACGGTTTTCCCGACGCCAGGGCCAGGCCCTTGGCCGCGCTGATTCCCACTCGCAAGGCGCTGAAACCGCCGGGCCCCAGGGCAACGGCGATTCCGGTCAAATCCCTGACGGCCAGCCGGTGCCCGTTAAGAATATCGGCGACGGCAGGCATAAGCTCGGCGGTGTGGTTGGCCTGGGAGCTCCAGCTGCGGCTAGAAATGACCTGGCCTTCTTGGGCCAGAGCAACGCCGCCCTGCCTGGTCGAGGTGTCTATTGCCAGCAACACCTAAACCAAAGCCAAGGTGGGAACTACATTTTGCAGCGATGGCAAAGGTAGGGAAGGTGTAAAAATCAATGCATCGGCTCGAGCTTGTAACAGGGTTCGGCAGCGATGTTTCACTTCATCCTTACGGTGAGCTAGTCCGCCGAAGAATGCATTCATCTTCTCTTGGACTTGGGCTTTTGTTCCCAGGCATTCGTTGGTCGTGACCTCTTCCCTGGCCCAGTACCAGACGGCTTCGTCGGCATTGAAGTCTGGGCTGTAGGCCGGTAAGGCCACCAGCCTCAGCTGCAAGTCAGGGGTGGTCAAATAGCTGAGAATCGCTTCTCCTCGGTGGGCTGGCCCATTGTCCCAAATCACTACCAGAGGTCCAGGATGTTTTTCTCTTAGCTGCCGTAAAAAGGCGGTGGAGGTCTCGGCATTGCTGTTGCCGGCTATTTCCATGGCTTCCACCTCCCCAGCCTCCAAGCAAACTCCCGAGTAGTAGCAGGCCTTCTCTCCCCACCGAGGACTGGTAGAGTCCACCAGCGCCGGCTCTCCCTTGAGCACCCATTTCCCCCTCAGATCGGCATCGGCCCGAAAGTGGGCTTCGTCTACGAAGAAGATTTTGCCCCCACTCTCTTGGGCCTCCTCTCGGATTTGGCTGTACTGGAGGACGAAGGCTTTCCGCGCTTCATCCTTGGCTTTCAGGAGGCGTTTCTTGGGTCGCTTCAGCACGAAGCCCAACCGATGGAGGTAGTTCAAGCAACTGCTTCGACTCAGCCCCAGGTCAAAGCTCTGCTTGAGAAATTGCCTCACTACTTTCCAATTCCAGTTGGACAATTCAACTCCCGCCTCTCCAGGCGGATTTTGCACCGCAGACTTCAGTTGGTTCTGTTGACCCCAGTTCAAGACGGGGGGGAACCCCGAGTCTGTTCAAAGACCAAACCTTGGGCCCCGCCTCGGCGAAAGTTGGCCAGCCAGTTTCCAATGGTATGAGGCTCTCTGTCCAAAGCCTCAGCCACCTGGAAAGCCGACCACCCTTGGGCCAACAACCATAGCCCGTGCCATCGCTCTCGCTCTCGAGGTGTTGGCGCTCGATACATCCTTTCCCGTAAGTCACCTACATTGAGTTGCCACTCTTCCATGAGTTGCACTATTTCCTTCATCCCTTCCACCACCGCCACTCGACTTCTTTTACAGAATATCGCAACTCCTCTTCGGGTTCGCTTTATGTAGGTTTCACCTTAGCTTTGGTTTAGTACTACAACGACGGGTTTAAGGTGGCGGCTCCATCCTGCTTTCGCGGCGGGTGGAGCGGCGTCTCTCGTGGGAACGGCGAGCCCGTTCGTTGCGTAGCTGCGTATCCTCCAGCCACAACAGCAATTGATCGAGCCCGAACTGCTCCCGGGGCAGCATCTCCCGCACCACCCGGTACACCTGTGGCCTCGTGATCCGGGGCATCTTTTCCCCCCCAATCCTGCTGCAGGCTCAGCAGGAACGCTCCACCCAGCAGGCACATGGCTATGTGGTGATGCCACCCTGCCCAGCTGCGGGTCTCGTATTCGTCCAGCCCCACGTCACCCTTCTCAGTCTCGAACTCCGTTTCAATGCGCCACCTGGACCCACCCACGTAGGCCAGAGTCTCCAAGGTTGTGCCCTCGGGAGCGTTGGACAGGTAGTAGCGGGGCTCGCTGCCGTCCAGGTTCCGGCGCCAGACGGCCCACAGTTCCTCGCCGGGCTTGCGCCTCCTGGTGGCCCGCACCCGCTGGGCACTGAACCGGTAGGTGCGCGGCCCCTGGCTTCCCTGGGCCACCGCTACCTCCCGCCAAGCCTCATCCGGCAGTTCATCACCGCGCTGCTCCATGGTCCGCCGCTGCCCAGGCCGCAGCTTGGGTTTGCGGGGGCGGCCGAACCCCGGATATTCCGGACTGGTCCAAGCCGGGTCCAAGGGCCAGACCGTAGTGCCGCCCGGAACGTCCAGCACGTAGCGCATCCCCAGGGCCGCCAGTCCCTCCCGGAAGGTCGGCGACATCCCGAAGGCGTCGTCTCCGGCAACCCACTCGGCCCTGAGGTAGCCCAACTCCAAGACCCGCTCCAGCATCTCCAGGGCCAACTCCGTCTTTGACCGGTAGTTCCGCCGGTCCTCCGGCACACCCGCCGCAGCACACCGGTCCTGGTCGGAGGTCCAACTCTTGGGCAGATACAGCCGCTTGTCCACCAACGCCCGGCCCAGCGGGCTGACGTAGGCCAGGAACATCCCACCCTGGCAGTTGGCCACCTTGCCCAGCCTGCCGCAGTACTGCCGGGCCACTCCCGCCGATTTCCTGCCCTGCTTGGGGAAGTCGCTGCCATCGAACACCCACACCGCCTCCGGGTGTCCCAGCCTGGGGGCCAAGTATTCCTGCAACCGCCCTATGACTGTCTCATCGGACCACCGGGCCTCGGTGAGAAAGCGCTGCATCGCCCGGGCCGAGATGCCCACCGATTCCGAGAGATTCTCGGCGTTGCGCCGCTCTTGGTCCTGCACCAGCAGCGCCTGAAGGTAATTCCCGCTGTGATCCCGCCACTGCTTGCGGCCGAAGGAGGCCGCAAAGAAGGCGTGGAATTCCTGAAGGCTGTCGTAGACCCGCTCGAAGCTCGCCGCATCCATCACCCAAACCACCCAACATCATCTGTCCAGCCATCCTACCAGACAACTCGTCGTTGTAGTACTAAACCAAAGCCAAGGTGGGAACTACATTTTGCAGCGATGGCAAAGGTAGGGAAGGTGTAAAAATCAATGCATCGGCTCGAGCTTGTAACAGGGTTCGGCAGCGATGTTTCACTTCATCCTTACGGTGAGCTAGTCCGCCGAAGAATGCATTCATCTTCTCTTGGACTTGGGCTTTTGTTCCCAGGCATTCGTTGGCCGTGACCTCTTCCCTGGCCCAGTCCCAGACGGCTTCGTCGGCATTGAAGTCTGGGCTGTAGGCCGGTAAGGCCACCAGCCTCAGCTGCAAGTCAGGGGTGGTCAAATAGCTGAGAATCGCTTCTCCTCGGTGGGCTGGCCCATTGTCCCAAATCACTACCAGAGGTCCAGGATGTTTTTCTCTTAGCTGCCGTAAAAAGGCGGTGGAGGTCTCGGCATTGCTGTTGCCGGCTATTTCCATGGCTTCCACCTCCCCAGCCTCCAAGCAAACTCCCGAGTAGTAGCAGGCCTTCTCTCCCCACCGAGGACTGGTAGAGTCCACCAGCGCCGGCTCTCCCTTGAGCACCCATTTCCCCCTCAGATCGGCATCGGCCCGAAAGTGGGCTTCGTCTACGAAGAAGATTTTGGCCCCACTCTCTTGGGCCTCCTCTCGGATTTGGCTGTACTGGAGGACGAAGGCTTTCCGCGCTTCATCCTTGGCTTTCAGGAGGCGTTTCTTGGGTCGCTTCAGCACGAAGCCCAACCGATGGAGGTAGTTCAAGCAACTGCTTCGACTCAGCCCCAGGTCAAAGCTCTGCTTGAGAAATTGCCTCACTACTTTCCAATTCCAGTTGGACAATTCAACTCCCGCCTCTCCAGGCGGATTTTGCACCGCAGACTTCAGTTGGTTCTGTTGACCCCAGTTCAAGACGGGGGGGAACCCCGAGTCTGTTCAAAGACCAAACCTTGGGCCCCGCCTCGGCGAAAGTTGGCCAGCCAGTTTCCAATGGTATGAGGCTCTCTGTCCAAAGCCTCAGCCACCTGGAAAGCCGACCACCCTTGGGCCAACAACCATAGCCCGTGCCATCGCTCTCGCTCTCGAGGTGTTGGCGCTCGATACATCCTTTCCCGTAAGTCACCTACATTGAGTTGCCACTCTTCCATGAGTTGCACTATTTCCTTCATCCCTTCCACCACCGCCACTCGACTTCTTTTACAGAATATCGCAACTCCTCTTCGGGTTCGCTTTATGTAGGTTTCACCTTAGCTTTGGTTTAGATGTAGTTTTCACCTTGGTACCGGTTTAGTCAGCAGGGAAAATAACTCTTCCTTGTCTCTATCGTCCAATCCAAAGCGGTCAACCGACTCTGCCGCCAAGTCAACAAATATTCTCCACTCGACCAAGGCGATACCCATTTCAGCATAGGCAACCTTCTCATCGTGTCCCTGGGGAACCGCCGGTTCTCCCCCGGTTCCGGTATTTAGGGAGGCTAACACCACCTCGACAAATCGCTGTCCCTCGGCCGACCTATCTTCTGGCGACCGTGCCTTCCAGTAGTACCAAATATGCGGGTGGACCACCATGCGGTCATAGAGGTCGCGGACCATATCTGAGATAGCGGCGGAGCCACCTAAACGATGAAAGAGACACTTCTCCTGCGCTGTGCTCATGTCTTACTCCTCGCAGAGAAGAGGTGATTTCCCAGGAGTTGGAACTAGTCTGCCTGAGGCTGGATTAAAGCAGCTGGTTTCGCCCCCTTGGCCAGCGGGCGCGCAGAGGCGGCGTCGGGACCCTTCCCAACCCCCATGATAAGGGAGGGATCACAAACCACTATCAGAGAGCCCGGGGACTCGTCGCATCCCCCAGTTGTTGTTCGGGCCTCAGCCCCTGACGGGTGCACCAACCCGGTGCAGATAGCTCAGTATCTCCCAGTATGACTTGGATGTGCTGGTCTCATAATAGGAAATATCGTGCTGCTGGCAGAAAGCCTTGATAATTATTCGTGCTTCACCCAGGTTGTTCCGAGGCATCATCGGAAACAGGTGGTGCTCAATCTGATGATTCAGGCCCCCGTACCAAAAGTCGGTGATAAGGCCAGGTTTGACATTGCGGGTGGTAAGCACTTGGGTATGCAAAAAGTCCATGGAATTATCTTTATCAATGGTCAGCATCCCCTTGTGATTGGGGGCGAAGACCACGCCGTAGTACAGGCCGAACAACGCTTGATGGACTAGAACGAAGACTAACACCTGCCAAGGGTTCAGAAAGTAGAAGAGCAGCCCGAAGTACAACAGGAAGTGTAGGCCCATCGAAATAGGCTCATACATGAGGGGTTTGGCTTTACCTTGGCCCACCCAAAACAAGATGCTGGCCAGGCGAACGTTAAGGCCTTCAAGTAGCAGCATCGGCCCGAAATAAAAAGCCTGGTACCGCAGTAAAGACCTCATTTTTCTCGACTTGCTCTGGGCTGTCTCTTCAGAGAAAGCAAGAAATGGGATAGTAGTATGAGGGTCCTGTTCCAGGTCATTGGGAGTGGTGTGGTGCTGATTGTGTTGAGTTACCCACCAGGACCAACTCAGACCCATCAAGAAACTACCGCCAAGTCCGATGAGGTCATTCCCCCGAACTGAACGGAGCACGCTTCGATGGCCAGCATCATGACCAACAAACCCGATCTGGCCGAAAACAAACGCCAGGAACGCGGCATTGGCCAATTGCAGCCAGAAATTATCCAGGACCACCAGAAGGGTGATACTGAGGCCGAGTAAGGCCAGAGTCGAAAGAATTTTGTAAGTATAATACGCTGGCTGCTTATCCAGGAGGCCTTTCTCTTTAATGATCCTTCTTAACTCGGGGTAATAGTTGGTTTGGGGCTGATCCGCGGCTTCTTGTGACTGATTTGTCGCCTCTTCTGAGAGTGGGGAATTTTGAGTGACTATCAAATCGATTCTCTGCGATCTCCCTAAAAAACTTTTGTTTCAAAAGCATCAACCAGGGAAAAGGGCATCCTGTTACCCGGCATTATTCCACCAGCTTTTCCCCAGGCCAAGTTAACCCCTCCATCCTGGGAAGCATATTTGCATAAAGGGGGTGGAGCGCGCTGGAAGTTCCGTGAGTTTTACTAGGGTTCTGCTCGGGATTATGATACCGGGGTGATGCCAAGAAAGGTGGAATACAAGGAATATCACTCCTCTCCCTCTCTATCGTCCAATCCAAACCGGCCGACCCACTCCGGCCAACCTTTCCTCGGCCGACCGCCCGTCCTATAGTACCAAAAATGTAGATGGACCACCATAAGATCGTAGAGGTTGCTGACCATTTTCGTGTTAGCGGCGGAACCACCAAGACGGCAAAAGAGAGACGACTGCTAGCTGAAATGCGGGAGTACGGAACGGGCGATGCTCTCCATAGTCGCCTTCAGCTTGTCGACATCGCCGGAATTGAGCGCAAGCACTATATGCTCGACGCCGGCGATCTGATAGGCCTCGATACCGGCGATCATCTCCCCAGCATCGCCTCCAGAAAGCCGGACGCGACTGGCCGCCCGGTCGCTGGAGGGGCCTGGGCTCACCTCTGTCTCCACCCGCACCGACATGCTCAAGGATTCCGGGTCCCGCCCGCCCGCTCGGGCCAAGTCATGGATTTCCCGGCGTCCCATGCTGAATTCCTCCGGCGATACGCCGGATGGGTGCCAGCCATCGCCAAGAGTAGCCGCCCTTTTCAGGGCGCCGGGACTGGAGCCGCCGATCCACAAAGGTATGTGGGGCTTTTGTAAAGGCTTGGGTGAGAATTTGATCTCATCAAAGTTCCACCGACGACTGTGGTAACTGGCATCGGTATTAGTCCACAGCTCTTTCATGATAGCGATGCACTCGTTGGTCAGCGAACCCCGTTGCCGCATGGAAATGCCCAAGGCTTGAAATTCTTCGGTCATAGCTCCCACGCCCACGCCCAGGGTTACCCTCCCCCCCGACATCTGATCCAGGCTGGCGGCATATTTGGCTAGCTCCACCGGATTATGGTAGGGCAGCACCAAGACCGAAGTGCCCAAAAGCACCCGTTGGGTGGTCGCGGAGAGATGGGAGAGGGTAGCCAGGGGATGGTAGTAGGGTTTATCGTTCAGCCGCTCGCCGATGTAACCGTTGTTGAAAAGATGATCCATGACCCAGACGGAGTCGAATCCCAACTGCTCCGCCAAGGGGCCAAAGGCAAGCACTTGCTGAACATCTTCAATGCCCCAGTTATTGGGTATGGTCACGCCAATTTTCATTTTCAGCTTCCTTTATTCCCGCGCGTGTCTCAGATGGCCTTGCCCGACTCCTCAGCTGGCTTTGATCGATCTAATTAACAGTGCGGTCTCAATGGCAGTCACGGCGGCGGTGCTGCCCAGGTTGCCCGATTTCCCTCCGGACCGGTTGAGGGCCTGGTCCATGTTTTCGGTGGTCAAGACGCCGAAGATGGTTGGGACGCCGGTCTCCCGGCCAACAGCGCTGACGCCGCTGGCCGCCTGGTTGGCCACCATATTGTAGTGATCGGTCTCGCCCCGGATCACGGCGCCCAGGCAGATAACAGCATCGTATTGCCCCGATTCGGCGAAAGCCTTGGCTACCACCGGCAGCTCAAAGGAGCCGGGCACCCAGGCCACACTAATGTCCTCGTCTTTCACTCCATGCCGCTCCAGGGTTTCCACCGCTCCAGTGGTTAGTTGACGAGTGATCACCTCGTTGAAACGGGCAGAAACTACTGCGACCCGCAGGCCTCGGCCGTCCATCTCTACTTTGAATTCTCTGGGCACTACTTTTCTCCTAGGGGAAGATCGCAGGAAAAATCGCGGGTTAGGGGAGCGACCCAGCGCATTTTAACCCGGAACGAACGGCTTAGCCACCTTTGTCCAGGATTTGGCGGATGGTGAACATGCGCTGAAACAGGGTAAAGCAGGAAACCAGGGCGATCAGCAGCAGAATCCAGACAATTATTGGGTAGGATACTAAGCCGTCCACCACCAGCCCTACGCCCAAAATAACTACCCGTTCGGGCCTGGTCATCAGTCCGGAGCGAGTAAATGCTCCCAAGCCCTCGCCCCGGGCCCTCAAATAGCTGACACCCTGGGAGAAAACCAGCGCCAGCAGGACTATTAGGACGAATAAAAGCTGGTTGTCATCGCTTAAGCCGGACCGCAGGCCGTAGATCCCCAATCCCACCAACAAGGCCGCCTCACCCAGACGGTCGAAAACCGAATCGAGCAGCGCGCCGAAGGGACTTTCAGTTCCGGTCAATCGGGCCAACCCACCATCGAAAAGGTCCAGACCACCTCCCACCAGGAATACAATCCCTCCTGGCAGCAGCCAGCCGTAGGCAACCAAGACCGCGGCCAAGACGCAAAACAGAAAGCCCAAGATGGTTATAGCATTGGGCGTAAACCCCAGAGCCCGCAGCAGCTTGGCTCCCGGCACCTCGACGTAGCGGAGCAGGCCGGCTCTAAACCGCTCTCTGCCAGGCATAACCGTTCCCGTTCTGCTGTTGCTTAACCGCTGCTATACAGTCGTAATAGTAGCTCTCGACCTGGTTGGCAACCGAGCTCCATCGGTACTGCTCCACCATCCTGCGGCCGGTCTTACCCAACTGCTGAGCCAGGTCTGGGTTGAGCACCAAAAATCTTAGTGCCGAAGCCATGGCTTCGGTGTCCCTCTTCGGAAAGAGGAGCCCCTGCCGTCCGTGCCGGATTATCCCATTGTAACCGGCAATATCAGAAGCCACTACCGGCTTTCCCGCAGCCATAGCTTCCAGCAGGACTATCCCGAAGCTCTCGGCGCCGGTGGCGGGAGCGCAAAAAATATCGGCACTGGCGTAGTAACGGGCCAGGTCTTCATAGGACACCCGGCCAGCCAGCACAACATCCTGGGGGTTGCTGGCGCCCAAAATGCGATGGGAGTCTTTATCCAGGTTGCCCGGCCCCACGACGATGAGACGGATGTTGGGCAACTCCCATTTCAGCCGGCTATAAGCCTGGAGCAGGTATTTCAGGCCCTTCCGTTTCTCCAGCCTTCCCACGAAGAGAAGGTTGGTTTTGCCGTCCTGAAACTGGGGCCAGGGTTCAACGCCTTGAGCGAAATGATCCACGTCGATGCCGTTGGGAATGATCTTGTAGTCCATGGGAAATCTGCGTTGAACATAGCTCATCGCGGCGGGAGAAACCGCGATTCTGCCATGAAGCCGCTGGTGCCAGCGCTTGACGATGGGATGGCCCAGCCGGTAAAGATGCTGGCGGCTGTAATAGGCGTGGAAAGTTCCGATGTTTACAGCGTTGGAGTGTTCCAGCACAAAGAGAGGCAGGATGGGGGCTAAAGGTTCGTGTAGATGAATGATGTCAAAGGACTCCTGCTCCAGCAGGTCCCGAATCCTCCGGTACAACCACCAGGAAAGAGAGACCCGGGCAATAGAACCGCCACTGGGAACCGGAACGGAGCGACCCAGGGGTACAAAGGTGTCGGGATCGGCGCACTCACGGGACGGGGAATGAGGGGCCAGCACCTGCACCTGGTGGCCGAGCCGGTTTAGCTCTCGAGTCAACTGGGAAACATGGGCGGTTACCCCACCGGGCCAGGTGAAGTCATAGGGGGAAACCATCGCTACCTTCATGCTAGCTCACCCTTGCTCAACCCCCGGGGCAGGACCCAGTTTGGAAGGCGGGTGGTCTTCAGCCCTTGCCGTTCACAAAGGTTTCCACCATGTTACGGGCCACATCGTCGGTGTATTGGGTTGGCGGTGATTTCATGAAATAGGCGCTTGGCCCCAGGACGGCCCCGGCAATGCCCCGATCCATTGCCAGCTTGGCACACCTGATGGCGTCTACCACCACTCCGGCCGAGTTGGGACTATCCCAAACCTCCAGCTTGGCTTCCAGATTGATGGGGGCGCCACCAAATATCTCTCCTTCCATGCGGATATAGCACCACTTCCGGTCCTGCAGCCAGGGCACATGGTCGCTGGGACCCACATGGATGTGGTCGGGCTCGATTTCTTCGTCCATCTGGGAGGTGACGGAGCCGGTCTTGGATATCTTCTTGGAGATCAGCCTCTCCCGCTCCAGCATATTGAGGAAATCGGTATTGCCGCCAAAATTCAGCTGGTAGGTATGCTCAATTTCGGCGCCCCGATCTTCGAACAGCCGGGTAAGAATCCGGTGGAGAATAGTGGCCCCTACCTGGGATTTAATATCATCGCCGATGATGGGCACACCCTTCTCCGCGAAACGGTTCTGCCAGTAGGACTCTCGGGCGATAAACACGGGAATGCAATTGACCAGGGCGCAGCGGGCATCCAGTACCTGCTCCACGTACCACTTGGTGGCCATCTCGCTGCCGACCGGCAGGTAGTTTATCACCACATCCACTTCCCGCTCCTTAAGAATCCCGGAAATGTCGGCCGTGGAATGGGGGGACTTCTTCACCAGATGGGACACGTACTTACCAATACCATCGTGGGTCATGCCCCGCTCTACCTTGACTCCCATGTTGGGAACATCGGCAAACTTCAGGGTATTGTTCGGCTGGGTAAAGATGGCCTCGGAGACATCCTTTCCCACCTTGTTTTCGTCGATGTCAAAAGCGGCTACCACATCAATGTCTTCAATGCGGTAGTCACCTATCTTTGTATGCATTACCCCGGGTACTGCGACATCCTCCGGCAATTCTACGTATTTGTGGATACCCTGCACCAGAGAAGAGGCGCAGTTGCCCACTCCTATAATCGCGACCTTTATTTTCCCCAATTTCCTTTTCCTGCCTTGGCTACCATGACCCTCCAGGGGCGCGGAGCGGCTGAATTGTAACAGTTTCGGTTTGGTCTAACAAGAAGAACCCCGTGTGACACCAGGGTTTACCGCACCTAAAGCAAGCATAGGCAGCTTTCATGCCTTTGAGGGCAGTCCGTACGTGGTGAGGCTGATTGGTGCGCACAACCCGTTCGTGGTGAGCCCGTCGAACCATGAACGGACGACTTCCACCGCCGCCCTTCGAGAGCCTCAGGGCGAACGGAAGTCGAATACATTGTGTCATCAGCTAAAGTCGGGACCAAGATGCGATTAAGGTGCACCCGTCAGGAACTGCCGAAAAACCGCAAGATGGCAGTCTGGTCATCGTGACGGTATCGTCCTCCCAACTGCTCGGGGACCAACCCATGCTCTAATCGGGTTTCGACCATGCTTTTAATCCGGCTAGCGGCTTCGTCGGGAGTTGCGGCATCCCGTACTGCCTGCACCAGCTCGGCGGTGGGAAGATTGTCGCTAATGCCGTCGGTGGCCAGCAGCAGACGATCGCCCTCCGCCACGGTGATCTCGACACTACTAAGGCTCAATTCTTCCGCGGCACCAAGAACCTTGTTGGCCCCAGGACGCAGCAAGCCACCAATACGCCCGGCAAGCTGCTGGAAAGAGTCTGCCTGAATGTGATAGAAGGGGCTGTCGCCGGCATGGATGACGTGTACCTTCCCATCCAGCATCAATGCTACAGTGATGGTAGTCAGCAGAAATCGTCCGCCACCTACTTGGAAAAACTCCGCGTTTTGATCCTCCAACACCGCTACCAGATCTTCAGCAGATGCTATGGAGGCGGTCTCAAGAGCACCCGCTACTCCCTGGCTTGCCTCGCCACCGCCGTGGCCGGTTACACCATCTAGAACCACGTCCAAGAAGTTGCCCCCTCCCAGCTCCCTAACCAGGAAGGAATCTTCGCCGTGGGTCGAATTGTCCTGTAAAGTAGCGTAGGTGCTTGCCAGCATACTCGTGTTCCTTTGCCTGCAAAATATAGTGTTTAGCCTAAAATCCCATCGGGAGGGCGCCATGTTGGACCCGGCGTTTCATTCCGCGGCGCTGAATCCTCGGAACTCCACTTCGGCATCGAAATCATACTTCTTCCAGGGATCGGCCCGCAGCAATTCGAGAGCCTCGAACCAAGCCTGCCGGGCCTGGGGCAGTTCGGGTAGAGCTTGGTACCGGATTCTAACTTCCTCTAAATAGGCAATCAGGTCGCGGCGGAAGTCGGAAAAATCTCCATAATCCCGCTGCCCGACTCTGGCGATAAGGTCCAGCATCGCCTTGGCCGCTGGCTCGGTTTTGCCGCTCAGCCGCCGGGACATCTCCTCTAATTCCTCCTCCAAGGTTATCACCGGCCGCAACCCGTAGGCATCCCTATACCCGCTGACCTGGTCCGGCGGGTCCTGGGGAGTAGTATAAAATTTGAGCATTTCCAGGTAGAAATCGTGAATGTCTCGCCAACGCCTGCTCCTGGAGGCCGGTTCTTCGCCAACGGCAACCTGATCTCCGGAATCAATGACGGTTATGGCCCCAGTGGCCGGCTGGTAAAAAACGTTCTGGGGACCCAGGTCCAGCAAGACCCGGCCAGACAGGTAAAACTGCTCCTCCAAATCCAAGAGCTGCCGCTGCACCGGCCAGCCATCTTCACCCGGGGAAAGCTTTTGAGGCTGCACCAGGGGGAAAAGCGCGAATAGGTTCTGCCCCAGCCCTATAGGCACCCTAAGGATTCGGGCTCGAACATCCCCTACTAGCGGGATTCCCGGAGCCCTGGCAAAAACCATGACCCGGTATTCTGGAGCCACCTCATCGCCGTAGAAAGCGGCATGACTGGCTCGCTCAGTGTAGCCAAGCAAAGGAGAGAGCCGTGGCACCCGGCCGGCCAGCTCCTCATAAGTCTGCAAGGTCCGGTCGGTTCGACTTTCTATAGGACCATGCATCTGTCTGATGATGACCTGGGGAACCGGCCGCTTCAACACCACCTGCTGCCCAGACTCCCGATCCACGGCAGCCCGCACCTCATAGTCGGCGCCGGTGCCCAGCAACCCGATAATTTCATACCGGTCCAACGTTACTAGCTGCATCAAACCCTGCTTAGTCCCAGCGCTCGTAGATGCTTAAATCCAGGACCGTAAATCCAGTAGAGTATAGCATCAAACTGAAGCGTGGCGAGCGGGGACCCATCGGACCACCGGGTCTTTCGATTGTCATTGCGAGGGCCGCAGGCCCGAAGCAATCTCACGGGGGTTAGAGGAGATTGCTTCGCGGAGTTTATCCTGAGCGCCGCCGAAGGGCTCGCAATGACAGTAAGGAGAAACGAAAAGCCCTGCTTCGGGGCCACCCGGAGGTGGCTGGATACAGAAGCAACTGGGTCCGTCCGCTGCGGATAACCAGGGGACAGTCCAGCCCTGACGGCTCGCCCGACAGCTCAGTTGACGCTGGCGCGACAGTTATGCCAAACTGCCTCGTCCTCATCGCCGCAAAGGTGACCCAGCTTCTATGAGCCGCTTGTACCAAAATATCCTGGATCTGGTCGGTCGCACGCCGCTTCTCCCATTAAACCGGGTGGTGCCCGCCGGTTCCGCCGCTGTCCTAGTTAAGCTGGAGAACCACAACCCCAGCGGCAGCGTCAAAGACCGGGTCGCCCTGGCCCTGGTGGAAGAAGCCGAAACCCGTGGTCAAATAACCCCGGGGGGGCATCTGGTCTACGCGACCAGCGGCAACAGCGGAGTAGCCCTGGCAATGGTGGCCGCGGCCAAGGGTTACCGACTCACCATATTCATGCCCAGTAACGCTCCGTTGAACCACCGGAGGCTGCTGCAACGGTACGGTGTCGACGTTCAGCTGACCTCGCCCAGCGGCGGGATGGCAGGAGCCATGCGGGGTGCGGAAACTTTAGCCAGCTCCGGGGCCAGCTCAGGCGAAGGGGCATTACTGCTGGACTTTTTTCGCAATCCTGAAGCGGTAGAGGTCCACTATTCCTACACCGCGGCAGAGATTCTACAAGCCGTAGGCAGTACGGTGGATGGGTTTGTTTCTGGAGTGGGAACAGGCGCCACCCTAATTGGCGTAGGGCGGAGATTGAAAGAATCTAACCCGTCGGTTCAAGTCGTAGCGGTAGAGCCCGCGAACTCCCCAATTCTCAGTGGCGGGCAGCCAGGACGGCACATGATACCGGGAATCGGCCCGGATTTCGTCCCTCCCCTGCTGGACAGCGCCATTATCGATTCGGTAACCCGGGTCAGCGACAGCCAGGCCAACGAGATGGCGTTACGGCTGGCCCGAGAGGAAGGTCTGTTGGCCGGAATATCCTCGGGCGCCAACGTCTTGGCGGCAATTCAGATAGCCGAGGACCTGGGACCCGGAAAGACCGTGGTGACCTTGCTGCCGGACACCGGCGAGCGTTATTTGGATTTCCCCATATAGGGTTGCCGGCTCCAGGAGTTTGGCAGCTCGAGCCAGCCGGCCCGAGCCAATGAAACTCCCAAGCTGTTGACGGTCTCAGGAAACCCTTTTATAGTTCTGGGCATCTCAGTGCGTCCGGTACTCCAGGACGCCATTCGGTTCTGCTAAATCCAGATTAATTACGCAAGACCAACCAGCGGGTTAACCCCAGCAACTTCTTCTTCATCAGCCTACAGTAATCCAGTCCTCGTATCAAAACATTTCTGGCGGAGGAGGTGACCCGTGGCTGAAGGTAAGCTTACGGTAGGCAACGTCGAAATCTTGGGCATAGATGACGGCGCAGTAGATTTCCCTTTCCCTCTGACGGACCTATCCCCGAACGCTCCGGCAGAGGCTTGGGCGCAGTACCAAGAACGCTACCCTGAGGTTTTCAGCGGGCCAACTACCTGGCGCGTTCATTGGGGTGGGTATTTGATTCGGTCTGAGGGCCAGATCATTTTGCTTAACACCGGTGTTGGGAGCAGCACTAGCAATCCAGGTATGGTAAGCACTCTCAACAATGGTGTGGATGGCAACCTGCTGACCGAATTACAGACAGCCGGAGTAACCCCTGGGGATGTGACCACCGTTTTCTTCACTCATCTCCATCCGGACCACGTGGGTTATAACCTGAGCCAAGAAGGGAACCAGCCAAGAGCCACCTTCTCTGGGGCCAGATATGTGGTTCACCAAGCCGACTGGGACGCCTTCGCCAGCCAGGAGGTCCAAGACATTTTCCCCTTCTCCTTTTGGAACGAGACGCTAGGGTCGCTGGAGAGCCTGGAGGTTCTAGACCTCTTAACGGGCGAGCAGCCTCTGACCAGCGAAGTAACTGCCATACCTACACCAGGCCATACACCGGGTCACATGAGCCTCCTCATTAATTCTGGTGGAGAACGGGCCGTGATCCTTGGAGACGTGGCCGTTCATCCAGCTCAAGTTACCGAAAACGATTGGCATTTCGCTTTTGAAATGGATCAGCCGCAAGCAAACCGGACCCGCCGGGACTTTTTCGACCGATTGGAGCAGGAAGGTATTACGGTAGCGGCATGCCACTTCCCGGCGCCCGGGTTCGGGAAGATAGTTCGCTTGGAGGGGCGGCGCTACTGGCAGGGGCTTTAATAAACGCCAAGAATTCCATACCTCTGCCAACCTTGCCCAGAGGATGAATTCAGTTTCCTAAACCCGCTTGCCCCGGCTTTCTTGCGTGAGTTATTTGCCGGGGGAGCAGATCAGGGTGACCCAGTCTTCCCGAGAACAAACCTCCTCTATAACGAATCCTGCCTCTAGTAACGCTTCTTCCGCCACCGGCCTCTGTTCATCAATTATTCCGGAAGCAATTAATTTCCCCCCCGGGCCCAGCACCGGCAATAAGGACTCAGCCCGCTCTTTGATGGCTCGGGCGGAAATGTTGGCCAGCGCCAGGTCGTAGTGCCCCTCCACTGCCAGCCGGTGGGGAAGGGAGCCCTGGGCTACCGTTACTTTCTCGCCCAGCTCCGACCGCTGAAAATTTTGCCGGGCCGCCTTAACCGCTATCGGGTCGGTATCCAGAGCCAGCACCTCGCCGGCTCCCAGCTTGATCGCCGCTATGGTCAGGATGCCGGAGCCGGTGCCCAGGTCCAGCACCGCCGCTCCGGGATGCAACAAGCGCTCCAAAACCTCCAGGCAAGTGTAAGTGGTAGGGTGATATCCGGTGCCAAAGGCCAATCCGGGGTCCAGGTCAATCACTCGATCCTCCGGCTCAGGCTCGTAATCAATCCAGGAGGGCTTGATGACCAGATGCCGGCCCAGCTTGAGCAGGCTGAAGTGGGATTTCCAGGCGTTCTGCCAGTCCTGGTCGTCTTCCAGCGGGTCTACCTGCAGATCTCCCAGCGGCTGGAGGATGCTGACCAATTTTACGCCGACCTCGATGTGGGCCAAGCGCTGACGGGAAGTCGAGGGTAAATAGGTTCTCAAGAGAACCTCGTTGGTTCCTAGGGTCTCCATGGACATCCCGTGTCCGTAGCGATCGAACAGATAGGATATGGGCTCCACGTATTCGAAAGGCACCGTAATGCTAATTTCGTGCCAGGTCATTAATCCTCCAGATGAAAGGTAACCAAACAAAAACCCGGCGAGCGGAAGCTCCCGGGTTTTTACTCGCTGATATTACTGAACCTTGACCAAAGTTCCATACTTGTAAGATCCAATGACGCTTACGGGCCACCTAGCGCAGCAACCTACTGAAACTGATGCATACGACCTCACCCCCACTCTAACTCTCACCCGTCAAGGGGGAGAGGACCAGTCCCTTCCCCATCGAGGAGGAAGGCTAGGATGGGGGTGGACCGATTCATCAAAACGAACTGGACGATGTACTAGCTGAAGGCGCCCTTCAACCGATCAAACAATCCCTTATCGCTGTCGTCCTCATCATCACCATCTTCTTCCGGTGGTTCCTTGCCCCTACCGTTGACGGCCAGGGAATTAGCCAGCTCTTCCAGCAGCTTACGCTGATGGGCATTCAGGTTGCGCGGAACCTGCAGGTCCACCAGCACCCTGAGATCACCACGGCGGCTGCTATTCAGGTGAGGGACTCCCTTCCCCCTAATCCGGAACTCGGACCCGGGCTGAGTACCCTGGGGAACCTTGATCGTTTCCATACCGCCGTCCAGCGTCGGCACCTCCTTCTCCACCCCCAGCGCCGCCTCCGCCATGTCCACTGGCAATCGGTAAAACAGATCGGAATCTTCCCGGGTGAAAAGTTCGTGATTTCGAACATCCACTTGAATGTACAGGTTGCCGGCTGGACCGCTGTTTCTGCCAACATCCCCTTCGCCGGTGAGCCTGACCTGCATTCCGCCCTGCACTCCGGCGGGAATAGTGACGGCGGTTTTCCGCTTGCGGCGCTCCATACCAGCGCCCCGGCAGGTTTGGCAAGGGGTTTGGATGACGCTGCCCTTACCCTGGCAAGTGGGACAGGTACTAATTTGCGCGAACTGCCCAAACAGGCTCCGCTGGGTTCGCCGCACCTGACCTTTTCCCCGGCAGGTACTGCATGTATTAACCTGGCTCCCCGGCTCGTTGCCGGCGCCGGAGCAGCGCCGGCACTGCTCTATTCGGGTAATTTCCACCTCTTTTTCGACCCCGAAAACCGCCTCTTCAAATTTCAGTACCAGCCTATGCTGCAAGTCGCTACCCCGCTGGGGCTGGTTGGCACGGCGGCCGGTAGCGTCACCAAAGAATGAGTCGAATATATCGCCGAAGCCGCCGAACACGTCGAAGCCGTCGAAGGGACGGTCGAAGCCGCCGGCCCCGCTCACCCCGGCATGCCCCAAGTGATCGTACTGAGATCGCTTTTTGGGGTCGGTCAATACCTGGTAAGCTTCATTGATTTCCTTAAATTTTTCCTCGGCGTGGGGCGCCTTGTTTCGGTCCGGGTGGAACTCCATAGCCTTTTTGCGGAAAGCCTTGCGGATTTCCTCTTCGGAGTCCCGCCTGGACACTCCCAGGGTTTCGTAGTAGTCCGCCTTCGCCATCTATGCCTGCCAATAATTGCTGGTTTAGTAGCCAATTATGAAATTTTACCCACTAATAGTTTCATTATAGTGGAGCGGTCCGGTAGTCACAATACCAATTAGGCTTGGTCTTTTCATTAACTAGGGGCGGCCGCACCCCGGCTGCGGGCGGGGATTTACCTTGACACCCGGATGGGTTCTCGGTACGATAACTAGCAGACCGAGGCTGCGGGCGGGGATTTACCTTGACACCCGGATGGGTTCTCGGTACGATAACTAGCAGGAAGACTGGGTCTTCCGGAGCGGTACCATAGACGGATAGGAGCAGGTGAAACGATGGATATGACCATCATCCTAACCGTCCTAGCGACCGCAGGGATGACAGGGATAGGAGTAACATTATGGTTGTTCCTCCGGTCCAGAATAGACGGTAAGCGGGTAGAAAACGCTAAAGAACAAGCCAAAGATGTTTTAAGCCAGGCCGAGGAGGAGAAGCGAAAGGTTCTTCTGACTGCTCAGGAAGAGGTCCTCAATCTCCGGACCGCCGGGGAGCAGGAAATCAAAGAGCAACGTCAGGAGCTCACTCGATTGGAGCGGAGGTTCCAGCAGAGGGAGGAACACCTAGAGACCAAGACTGAAGCATTGGAAAAGCAGCAGGGCGACCTGACCCGACAGCAAGGCAAGGTGGAGGAAACTCTCCATGAGGCGGAGGAGCTCAAGGTCAAACACCTGCATACCCTGGAGGCAACGGCGGCTCTTACTGTTACGGATGCCAGGGCCATGGTCGTGCGGCAGGGCGAGGAAGAAGCCAAGCACGATCTGTCTCGCCGGTATTACGAGTTGGAACGAGAGCATAAGGCCACGGCGGACGAAAATGCTCGCCGTATTCTTACATTAGCCATCAACCGTCTGGCTACTGATGTGGTTTCGGAAACCACAACTTCTGTCGTATCCCTGCCCAACGACGACATGAAAGGTCGTCTTATCGGTCGCGAGGGACGCAATATTCGGGCCCTTGAAGCCATGACCGGCGTAGACATCGTAGTAGACGATACGCCAGAAGTGGTAACCATCTCATGTTTCGATCCGGTGCGGCGTGAAATCGCCCGGCTGGCTTTAGAAAAGCTGATTGCCGACGGTAGAATTCAGCCCGCCCGTATTGAAGAAATGGTCGTTCGTGCCCAAACAGATATAGAGCAGACCATCCGGAAGGCCGGCGAGCAAGCAACTTTCGACACCAGCGTCACCGGCCTCAATTCGGACTTGATTTACTATCTGGGGAGGCTCAAGTACCGGTTCAGCTACGGTGAAAACGTACTGAAACATTCCATCGAAGTTGGGTTGCTATCGGGCATGATAGCGGCCGAAGTAGGCGCCAATGTAAAGATAGCTACCCTGGGTGGGTTGCTCCACGACGTGGGGAAATCCTTGACCCACGAAATATCCGGGCCCCACGCCGAGATTGGGGCAGACCTGGCCCAGAAGAACGGTATCAACGATGATGCCTATCGGTGCATTTTGGAGCACCACGATGATGATCATTCCTCCATGGAGTCCTTCATCGTCGCGGCGGCCGATGCCATCAGCGCCGCCCGGCCCGGCGCCCGCAAGGAATCCCTGGGGCAGTACGTAAAACGCCTCCAGGATCTGGAGGAAGCTGCTATTAGCTTTGGTGGCGTGGAGCGGGCCTTCGCCATCCAGGCCGGACGGGAGGTGCGGGTAATGGTCAAGCCGGAGGACGTGGACGACGTCAGCTCGGCGGCGCTGGCCAGAGACATCGCTAAAAAAGTGGAGCAGGATCTGGTCTTTCCGGGGCAGATCAAAGTGACCGTAATCCGGGAGACCCGCAACGTGGAAATCGCCCGTTAAGCAGCCGGGATCCCACTCAGGAATCAGCCTATCTCAGGGAGCCGGACTCGCCGGCCAAGAAGGTCTGGTTCGAAGTAGCTCCGGTCCGGCAGTTTAAGAAACACCAAGCAGAGCTCAACCGGGGCCCAAGAGCCGAAATAGCGCGGCCTGGGCCCCTTCACTTAGGTAAGAAAGGACCAAAGCAGTGCGTATTTTAATGATCGGCGATGTCATTGGTAAGCCTGGACGTCAGGCTATCCGAAGCCTGGTTCCCAACTTGCGGAGGGAATACAGCATCGACTTGGTGATCGCCAACGGTGAGAACACGGCCGGCGGATTCGGCATCACGCTGGATACTGCCTACGAGTTGCTGGAAAACGGCGTGGACGTGCTGACCTCGGGCAATCACATCTGGGACCAGAAAGAGATCATCCCCCATATGGACGAGGGCCTGCCCTTAATCCGACCGGGCAACTATCCCGATGCGCCCGGACGCGGCTACCTGATTCAGGACGGGGTCATGGTGATGAACCTGATGGGGCGGGTCTTCATGCCACCACTGGATTGCCCTTTCCGCACCGCCAGCGCCCTGTTGCAGGAGGCGGAAAAGGCCGGCGCTCCCAAGATCATAGTGGTGGACTTCCACGCCGAGGCGACCTCGGAGAAACAAGGGATGGGCTGGTATCTGGACGGCCGAGCCAGCGCCGTCCTTGGCACCCACACCCACGTAGGCACGGTGGATGCCAAAATACTGCCCAAAGGAACCGCCTACGTCACCGACGTGGGCATGACCGGCCCAGTAAATTCGGTTATCGGCAGCGATCCCGACCCGGTTTTGGACCGGTTCCTAACCGGTATGCCCCAACGCCTACCGATAGCCAGCGGGCCGGTGATGATGAACTCAGTATTAATCGACGTCGACCCGGAGACCGGCCGGGCCCTCTCAATCGAAAGAATCGACAGGATGGTGGAATAGAGATGCCCGCCGATGTTGACCTGCACCTGCATACTCTGGCCTCTGACGGGCGGCTTAGCCCTACCGAGCTGATCCAGTTGGTAGCCGAAAAGGGACTCAAAGTGGTTTCGGTTTCAGACCACGACAGCACCGAAGGCTTGGCGGAGGCATACCAGGCTGCTGCGGAATTTCCCGACTTGAGAATCATTCCCGGCATTGAGCTCAGCACCGACATACCCGGAGATGAAATTCATATGTTGGGCTACTTCATGCGTTACGAGGATGAGGAGTTCCAAGGTATCCTGCGAAGATTCCGGGAGGGCCGGCTGGAACGGGGGCGCCTCATGGTGGAAAAGCTGGCCACTTTGGGTGTTTACGTAGAATGGAAAAGGGTTCGGGAAATTGCGGGAGAGGGCTCGGTGGGCAGACCTCACATAGCCCTGGCCATGGTTGAAAAGGGGTATTTCAAGGAACCGAGAGGTCCCTTCGCCGAGTACCTGGGGCGCAACGGCAAGGCCTATGTGGAGAGGCAAAAGATGACTCCGGCCGAGGGCGTGGAAATGCTGGCCCGGGTGGGCGGTGTGGCGGTTTTGGCGCACCCGGCGCAGCTCGCCGACCTGGATGACAAGGTGGCGGAACTGAAAGAGGCCGGGCTAAAGGGCATGGAAGTCCACTACGCAATGTACAGCCCCGAAACTGTGCTGTACCTGGCCGAAGTGGCCCAGCGTCACGGGTTGATACCCTGTGGCGGCAGCGATTACCACTGTTTGGGCAACACCGGCGAGGTCCTGCCCGGCGTGCTGGGTCCGCCCTTGGAAACGGTGGAGCGATTGGAAGAGGCCGCCCGAGAGCTATCCAGCTCCTCCCGCTGACCCGCAGACGGTCTTGGAGAGGGTGTGAAATGTCATTGCGAGGAACGTCAGTGACGAAGCAATCTCAGGGGGATCAGATTGCTTCGCTGCGCTCGCAACGACAAATGCATGCTTCCCACAGACCCTCTTGAGTTCGCTGATGCTAGAGACTATCGGCCTGTACGTCTACGCCTACCTGGCCGGAGCCGTCCCCACGGCCTACCTCATCGGTAGATGGGCCAAAGGCCTCGACATCCGCAATTATGGCAGCGGCAACGTAGGCGCGGCCAACCTGGCCCATCATGTCGGCCTGGGTTGGGTAGCCCCCCTGCTGCTCTTCGAAATCCTGGTTAAAGGTGCCTCGCCTATTCTGGTGGGACAGTATTTGCTGGGCTCAGAGCAGCCGTCTATCCTACTGATTTTAGCGCCACTGGCCGCAGTGGCCGGACACAACTGGTCGGTTTTTCTAAACTTCCAAGGAGGTAGGGGCGTCTCGGTAATCGGGGGTGCCCTGCTAGCCCTCTCCCCCCTGCTGCTCTCCGCGGCCATAGCCGTATTCCTAGTGGGCTGGGCACTGACCAGAAGCTCCGGAGTGTGGGTCTTGCTCTCTTTATCATTGCTTCCCTGGTGGGTGTTAGCTTTTGATAATCCGCCAGTGCTCATCTGGTTTTGTGCCGGCTCGGTAATTTTGATGGTCCTAAAGCGGCTGTTATCCAACTGGCAGCCGCTGCCCGTTGATCTACCCAAAGGGCAGGTGCTGCTTAACCGGCTGCTTCGGGATCGGGACGTGGCCCACCGGGCGGACTGGGTGGGCAGAATACCGGGATAAAACTACCGGGGCAATCCATGTTTCAGATATTTTGGCCGATGCCCTCATGAAAGGAATTAAGCTAGGAAAGCCAAAGACCACCGGGTGATGTAAATGGAACCATCTCAGCAGACGGAACAGCGACCGACCATAGCCCATTGCTACTGGCACTCCGATGTGGAAACGGGCTTATCTTGTAGCCGCTGCGAGAAGTCAATCTGCCCCCAGTGCATGGTTCAAGCCCACGTCGGCAATCGATGCAAAGAATGCGGTAAGGCCGCCCGCATGCCAACTTTCGACGTGCGGCCTAGCCATTATGCCCGCGCAGTGGTCGTGGCGGCGGGAGTGGCTCTTCTAGGGGGGGTAGTTTGGTGGGCTGCCGGCCTGGCATTTCTCCTCATCATCCCGGGCGTGCTGCCCCATCTCCTCGCCTCGCTCTTTGCCGTGCCCTTGGGTTATATAGGAGGCGACCTCATCAGCAGGTCCGTCAATCGAAAGCGCAGTAATGGTCTGGCGTGGGTAGCCGGAGGGGCGGTAATCCTAGCCCTGGTCATTAGCCTACAACCTCCCGGAATTCTGAACCTGCCCGGCGTGTCCTTCAGCGCCTTTTCCGGTCTTTTAGCGACGGGCTCGGGGGTCTATCTCGCCGTCCAGCGGCTGCGGCGCTAGCTCCAGCCAAAGTCGATTGACGGTGTCTCTCGCCAGAGGGTAAGCAAAGCCTCGCCGTTGCAAATAGGGGTAAAGCTTACGGCTTAGGGCCTCTTGAGTACAGTCTTTGGACATCAGCTTCCCCGCTAATTTCAGCCCAGCCCGATAGGCATTGTCCTCCTCCTCTATACCCACCAGGGCCTGGTCAATCACCTCCCGAGCAACTCCGAAACGAGACAGTTCCCGGTGCAGCATCCGGCGGCCTCGGGGCTGAAAGCGCTCTCGATGTAATCGCCACCGGTGCGCAAACTCTTCGTCGTCCAGGTAGTTCTTGTCGCGCAGGGCCTCAATTACCCGATCAACCAGCTCAGCTGGGAAACGGCGCGTCAGTCGTCGGCGCACCTCGGCTTCGGAGCGAGGTCGGAAGGATAAGAAACGGCAAGCCGCTTCCACCGCGGCGGTATAACCGGACTCCGGCCTGGACTGGGAGGCGTTGGCCTGGGAAGGTACCCGATCAGGTTCCCGGGCAGGTTCCCGGCTCTCAGAGCGGGAGTAAAGCAGCATTATCATATCTCAAGGGCCGATCACATTTGGAAACAACAGGGCCGTTTAACGCCCGCCTAGCCTGTTGCTCCGCTATTATTCGAGCCCGGCGAGATGGCTTCATCTTTCATCGGGCCATCAGGCATCGGGCCATCAGGCATCGGGCCATCGGGCACCGGGCCATCCGGACTTGAACCATCGACCACCCCTTCTCCCACCGCCGCTTCTCCCTGGAAAGGCGATTCCCCTCTCACCCTGGCTTCGATGGACTGAGCGATTTCGGGATGTTGGGCCAGGAACTCCTTGGAATTCTCCCGGCCCTGGCCCAGTCGGGTTTCCCCATAGGAGTAGAAGGCTCCCGACTTCTTGACGATTCCCGCTGCGACTCCCAGCTCCAGCATGTCTCCGGTCTTGCTGATGCCCTGGTTGAACATTATGTCAAATTCAGCCACCCGGAAGGGAGCCGCCACCTTGTTTTTGACTACGCGGGCGCGGACCCGGCTGCCGATTATTTCAGTGCCCTGCTTAATGGACTCAACGCGCCGCAGTTCGACTCTGACCGAACTGTAGAACTTCAGCGCTCGCCCTCCCGGCGTAACCTCGGGATTACCGTAAACAACCCCTATCTTCTCTCGCAACTGGTTGATGAACACCACGGCGGTTCGAGAGTGATGAATTGTAGAGGTTAATTTCCGCAGCGCCTGGGACATCAATCGGGCCTGCAATCCCATATGGGTGTCCCCCATATCCCCTTCCACCTCGGCTCGGGGAACCAGGGCCGCCACACTGTCAATCACTATGCTATCGATGGCGCCGCTGCGTACCAATTGTTCGGTTATATCCAAAGCCTGCTCGGCGCTGTCCGGCTGGGAGATCAACAAATCGTCCAGGTTCAATCCGCAATTGCCAGCGTACTGGGGGTCCATGGCGTGCTCCACATCGATATAGGCGGCCAGACCACCGGCCTTCTGGGTCTCCGCCATGATGTGGATGGCCAGGGTGGACTTGCCTGCCGATTCGGTGCCGTAGATCTCGCTCACCCGACCTCGGGGAATTCCGCCCACGCCCAGAGCCAGATCTAGGGTCAAGGAGCCGGTGGGAATGACCTCAGTGGCAATGCGTTGGCTAATTTCGCCCAGGCGCATCACCGCGCCCTTCCCATAGTCCTTTTCGATTCTCACCAAGGCTATTTCCAGGGCTGCTTGCTTGTCCTTATCCTTGTTGGCGGTCATACAATTCTTGTCCTTTCAGCTGGCTGGACAGATCCTAGCACGGCATATTTCGGGTCACAAGAAGTGAAAGTCAGTGACTATTTGGCGACCAACCAGGCACTGAACTGAGTGGCTCGGTGGGAGGAGGCCCAGATCACGGAAGACGTCCAGTCCTCCAGCTAGAACTCTCAATAGCCGCCCTTGAAGCCAATCGTAACTTGCCCGCCATCTACCGTGACGGGCGTTATACGTTCTCCGTTGGTCAACCCCAGCAGCTCCTCAACCTTTTCGGGTTGTTTGGCCACATCTATCTCGGTGTATGCCACTTTGTTGCGCCGAAACTCCATTTTCGCCGCCGCCGAGTAGGCGCAATCGGGATGGGTGTAGAGAGTTATAGTGGATTCGCCGATCTGGGTCACGTTAAACTCCTGTTCCGAAACTACAATTGGACCAAATCTGTTGGTGCCCCGGTTGGTATACTCCGTTGGTATCTATTGTAAGAGGCCGAATAAAATTATTCAACGAGCCTGCCGTAGCCCCGGGGTCTTTCAGTTTTTACCGGCGTCATTGCGAGCCAAGGGATTGTCACGAAATAAATAGTTCAATTGAGCAGCGCAACGCGGGGTAGCAGCGAATAATTCCATTCACCATGGAAAGAGTATCTACGCAAATAGATGGCTTCGAGTTCGTCGTCCGATACGGTGCGCCCGGCCGGGTATCGGTTGGTGTCCAGTTGGCTCTGAACCCGCAGCCCCGTCCGGGTCGTGGTCGCCCCGATCAAGTTCACCACCACCTCGTGGCTCACCAGCGGCTTTCCGCGCCAGTTCTGACTGATCGCGGAGAACAAGCGGTGTTCGATCTTGTTCCACTTGCTGGTCCCTGGTGGGAGGTGGCACACGTCGATTTCAAGGCCCGTCTCATCCGCCAATTTCTGCAACTCCAGCTTCCACAAGCGGAGCCGATACCCATTGCTGCCGCCCGCGTCGGCCGTTATCAGCAGCCGAGTGGCGCTCGGGTAGAGCGCCTGCCCCATGCCGCGCCACCAACGCCGGATGCTCTCGACGGCAAAAGCAGCCGTATCGTGGTCCGTCCCCACACTGACCCAGGCCTCGTTCTGGGCGATATCGTACACCCCATAAGGACTGACCCGGCCCAGATCCGGAATCAGGAAGTCATGCACCAGCACTTGCTCCGGCGCTCCCTTGGGACGCAACTCCCGCCCACCGTTCTTGAAGGGCCCCACCAGTTCCTTCTTCTTCGTGTCCACGGAGATCACCGGCTCTCCCAGGGAGAGTTGCAGTTGCACCGCCCGGTCCAAGTGCTCAAACTGGGCGTTGCGGTCCGGGTGTTCCGTCCCCGCCAGGGTCTTGCGATTGGCTTGCAAGCTATAGCCCATGTCGTGGAGCAGTTCGGCGACCATGCGATGGCTGACTTGGTGCCCTTGGCGCTTCAATGCCACCGCCAGTTGACGCACGCTCTTGCAGGTCCAGCGCAGCGGGGACTCGGGATCCCCACGGCTGGTCGGCTCCACCAGCCGGTCCAAGTCCTCGCGCAAGCTCGGGTCATGCTCGACGGTGCGCTTCCGGCCGCCTCCAGGATGGCGGATGCGGCCCTTCGCGGCCCCTACGGCCGGCTGGCCCAACTCCCGTATGCCGCGGCGAATCGTCCCGCGAGAAGCTCCGGTGGCCCTTGCAACCGCTGCCTGGCCACCACGCCCGGCCGCCGACGCCTCAGCGGCAAGCACCAGCCGCCGCACCCGCTCGTCCACAACGGGGGCAATCGCTTGGTAACGAGCTTGAATCGCTCCTTCAACTATCACCCATTAAGTATAGCTGAGCATGTAGTAAAGAATAAGTTATTTCGTGACAGTACCTAAGTGAAGCAATCCCTCTTTACCCTCCTGAGATTGATTCGGGCCTGCGCCCCTCGCAATGACAATTCAAAGGCTCCGCCGCCGCACCCAGGCCAGTGGCTCATGTTATGCTATAGATTCTTTACTAACCCAACCGGGAGGTTAAGCAAATGGCACGAGTACCTTACGTGACTCGAGAAGAGCTGGACCAGGAAGGCCAGAAAATTTACGACCAGATCCGCCAGGACCGCAATAGTCCCGAGGTTGGACTACAGTTTAGGGCGATGCTAAACAGTCCGGTGGTGGCCGGGCACTTGACCTCCATGGGCGCCCAGCTCAGGTTACAAAGCTCCCTGCCCGATAATCTCAAGGAGTTGGCGATAATATTGGTGGCCCGGGAGTGGAACAGCGGCATCGAATGGACCGGCCACGCCGTCCTGGCGGCTCAAGCCGGGGTTAGCGACCAATCAATAGAGAACATCCGAACCGGGCAGTCTCCGGAAGGTCTGACTGAACAGGAGGCCGTCATCGCGAGTTTTGTTCAGCAACTGCTGCGGGAAAAGGGCCTTTCCGACGAGACTTTTGAGGCCGCCCAAAGACTGCTGGGAGTCCGGGGCGTGACCGACCTCACCATGCTGGTGTCCTACTACAGTGCCCTGGCCCTGGTGCAGATTTCCCTCCAACCGGAAATGCAGCCGGGCCGCGTCTCCACCCTATAGAGGCGGTGTAAGATGTCATTGCGAGAAGTCCCACTTTAATCGGGACGAAGAAGCAATTTCAGGGGGGCTAGATTACTTCGCAGGGCTTATCCTGAGCCCAGCCTAAGGGCTCGCAATTACGAAAGTATGGCTTCTCACACACCTTTTAAAGGAGGCGCATGGCGGAGAGCAATCCGGCCTTTCAGGAACTCTGCGAGTTTCTGGATGCCCACTCCATTGGTACTTCCTACCTAACGCCGCGGCCCCGGGGCAGCCAACTTTCCGAAGGCAGTAGAGATACCCTGACCAGCCTGCTTGAAGAATCCAAGGTCGCAGCGCAGGTCTCCTCGTGGCTGCCCTACGGCAACGGTTGCTTTGCGGCCCGAAGGTATGATGAAGCTGCTGGGGTATACCGGACGATATTGGAGCAGCAGCCGGATCACCTCGCCTCCCGCTTCAATTTGGGGCTGACCTCCATGAGGTTAAAACAGCCGGGCGAGGCTATTGCCCAATTTGCTCAGGTTATCCAGCGGGACCCCGCCCTGGCTCAAGCCTATTACCAACGGGGTAACGCCTACGACGACCTGGGGCAGCCGGAACAGGCTATTGACGACTACGCCCGAGCGATTGAGATTGATCCGGAATTTCTGCAAGCCTTCTATAATCGAGGCGTGGTTATGGCCGGCATCGGCCGTCACCAGGAGGCGGTGGCCGAATTTGAGCGAGTGATTGAGTTGCGGCCGGACCTGTCCAACGCCTATTTGAACCGGGGCGCCTCGCTGGATGAGTTGGGCCGGCACCAGGAAGCCATCGAGGATTACTCCACTGCGTTGGCTAGTAATCCGGACAATGCGGATGCATATTTTAATCGGGCCCGCACTCACTATTATCTGGGTTCCATCGAAGCGGCAATCTCCGACTATACTCAGGTTATAGAGCGGCGGCCGGAGGATGCCGAGGCGCTCAACAATCGGGGGTTGGCTTTTGACGCTTTGGGGGTATACCGGCGGGCGCTGCGGGATTATGACGCGGTTCTGGCACTGAGTCCCAACTTCGCGGAAACCCTGAACAATCGCGGTGCCGCCTACGAGGCCTTGGAGGATGACTCCAGCGCCAAGGAAAATTACTTGAGAGCCATCCAAGCCGCACCCAAATTCGCGGCGGCCTATTACAACCTTGCCTGTCTATACTCCAGGTCCGGCAGTCTGGAATTGTGCCTGGATTATCTGCAGCGGGCAGTGGAGTTGGAGGCGTCCTTGGCGGCAGAAGCGGCGGATGACGAGAATCTGGGGTGGGTGCTGGAGCTGGATGATCTGAGACGGAACAGCCAGTAGGAACCCAGCCACCGGCGGGCCCCCCTCTAAATCTCCCCCTTCGCAAGGGGGAGACATCGGGTTTTTAATTCCCTGTTAGGAATTGCCGTCCTGCTCCTCGTCGTCTAAGTCCAGATTGTCCAAGTTGAGGCCCGGGCCTAGGTCGTTCCTGGCCACGATTCCAGCGTGGCGACGGTGGATCAAGATGTTGTGGGCCATAACCAGGACGGCGAGAAGGCTCAAGGCCACTGCCAGCTCCTGCTCTCCTTGAAAGAACTCCAGGAACTGGCTCAGCCCCAGCATCACGGTAAAGGATACCGCCATCCCAAAAGCTGAGCGAAACGCCGACTTAATGGTGATTATCGCGAATACCAGGCCAGTCATGCCTGATACGAAGGCCAGTAGAGGAATCATTGTCAGGCTGACCCCAATCAGAACAGCCATACCATCGCCGCCCCGGAAGCCGGTGAATACTGACTTCCAATGCCCCAAAACAGCGGCGCCACCGGCCAATAGCAACAAAGGACCGGAGATACCCATCAGTCCCGCTATGAAGATGGCCAGAGAGCCCTTGGCGGCGTCGGCGAAAAGCACTACCAGCCCGATACGGCGTCCCACGTTCCAAAACAGATTGGCGGCGCCTGCTCTGGTGCTGCCCGTTTGAAACATATCCACGCCCCTAAGTCTTCCCGCCAGATGAGCGAAGGGCACAGCACCCAGCAGGTAGCCAACCAAAACCACGGCGAGCAACTTCTGGGTTAAGAGAAAAGCTTCGAGCATTGTCTACATGCCTGCTTATGGGGCAAATTATTCATTATTTGGGCTGGCGCCTCAACAAGGATAACAGTGCGGCGGCATCAGTTACAGGGGGCTTGGGTTATGGATTGCCCTGATATACCTCGGAGCAACTCGTTCTAATCCGGGACCGATCAAGTAACATCAGGGCTGGTTGCGGGCGACGAACAGCCAATAACCCAGCTTGCCATCTTGGACCAGCAATTTCAGTCGCTGGAGCAACTCCGGCGCAGATTGCAGCGCTTCCATTTCGGGTTTGCCCAAACCGCGGATATCCCCCCAGGCCGTCGCCATCCCCAGCTTGCTTTCCAAATCCCCCAAGAGCTTGAGGATTTCCACCGAAGCATCCTCCTGGTGCTGGAGCGCCAGCCCGCCATCTTCCAGCAGTTGGCGGTATCCATTTACGCTCAACGCTCCCGAGAGGCACAGCACCTGCCCCATGTTGCCCTCCAACTCCCCGGGCAGGCTGCCCGGCTCCACCATCACATCGCTGAGGCCCAGGCTGCCCCCGGGCCGGAGCAACCGGCGAATCTCCCGAACGGCTCGGGATTTGTCCGGGAATATATTCATCGAGCATTCGCAAAACACGCCGTCAAATCTCGACGAGGCCAGGGGCGGATTCTCGGCATCCCCCTGGAGGAAGAAGGCCTGGTCAGCTACCGGATTCGCCCGGGACGCGGCGACAGCGGCGGCCGTGGCGGCGTGACTGAACTCCACGCCGGCAACCCGACAATGAAAGGCCCGGGAGACCGCCATCGCGCTGACCCCCCGGCCCGACGCCAGGTCCACTACCCAATCATCCCGCTGAATCCCCATGAGACGGCCCAGGCGATTGGTCAGGGCCAGTCCGCCGGGATGAAGGGTCTCGCCCAGAATCAGCCGGGCCAGGTCCGACTGGTAGAGATCGGCGCAGCAGGCCTTGGCCAGAGCGTCATCCAGAGCCGCGTCCGGGGCCTCACCCGGGGGCTTACTCGGAAAGCGCAATTTTGGCCTCGATTTTGAGAATCTGGGCGCGGGCCTGCTCTCGAGCCAGCTGCTCCCGAATCTCTTCCCGGTAGCCCACCGAGTTGTAGGCGCAGAAGGGGATGGCCCGCCCGTCGGGAACCAGGATCGCGACGCAGCACTTCATAACCTGCTTCACGTTAAAAGTATAGGCATCCAGGAAATCCTTGATGGCGATCTGGAACACGTGGTCCTTCAGGTGGGCCATGCTGTAAGGCAGGTCCAGGCCCGGCCCGCAGGCGCACTGAAACTGGCCGGCGGTCTTTTCCGTCCCAGCTACCGTCGAAGCCGACCACAAACCCTCCAGCGCCTTCTGCACGACGGCGGCATTGGGCGCCTTGGGCAGCGCCCGATTGGTAATGTAGTCCAGGTATTCATCGATGTCCAGCAGCCGGGGCAGAGGCACCACCTGTTCGCCATCGACAAACACGTAGGAATTAACCTGGCAGGTAGGAAAACAGCAGGGCACCGGCACGAAATCCTCCAGCACGAAACGCCCATCCGTCTGATCCACAATGCCGTGAATCACGTCCGGAATGGTTACCCGCTCCATCGGGTTGAAGGGAATGTGGCGGCCCACGTGGGTTACCGGCTGGAGCACCACTCCCTTTACGGCGGGATGCCTGAGCCCAAACTCCACGATGGCGCCAACCTCATCGACGTTGACGCCGCGTTCAATGGCGGCCACCAACACCCCGTTCAACCCGGCCTGGTTCATGCGGTCCAGGGCCAGCAGCTTCAACTCCAGCAGGTCCTCGCCACGAATGGTCAGGTAGGTTTCCGGACGCAGGCCGTCGAACTGGAAGTAGATTACCGGATCCAGCTTGGCCAGGTCAGCCAGGAACTTGTCGTCCCGGGCGATGCGCACCCCGTTGGTGTTGACCATTACCTGGCGTATGCCCCGGTCCTGGGCGGCCTGAATCATGTCCAGCAGCTGGGGATGGATCGTTGGCTCGCCGCCGCTGAACTGCACCACCTCAGGGTCTCCCTCGATTTCCACGAAGCGGTCCAGCATACCTTCCACCTGCTCCATGGTCAGGCTGTACCCGATGCCGGCGTTGGCGAAGCAGATGGGACAGCTCAGGTTGCAGCCGGTGTTGACCTCAATCAGCGCCAGGCATATGTGCTGCTTGTGCTCCGGGCAGAGGCCGCAGTCCAGCGGACAGCCGTCCTTGACCTCGGTGCTGAATTCCAGGGGTATGGTGCCCGGCTTGTTGAACTTGATGGAGTTGACGTACATTTCGGCGTCGGCGCTGATGATGCCCTCGAACCAGCCGTGGCTCGGGCAGCGCTTACGCATGTAGACCTTGTTGTCCCGGATGATGATCTGGGCGTCGATGACCGTCTTGCATTCGGGGCAGATGCTGCGGGTCAGTTCGTGGAAGATGTAGTCGGCGTCCTGCTTGACCCGGGGCTTGACGCTGGGGGCGGTTTCGCTGCTGATGGGGTCTTTGGCGGCGGTGTCCAATCCTCTCCTCCCGACTGAAACTACTCAGAAGACTCTAGTCCGCAAAGACTAGCATAAATCAGATGCGGCCGGGGGGGGAGGGGGTTAAGCACAGGGGTACGCTCCTAACCACTGTGAGCGGTCAATTTTCTATAGCCCTTCCTGGGATAGTAGCGGCAATTCGATTTTGCAGTCTTTCCTTCAGTTCTGGAGGATTCTCCCAGTCAATGTGATTGTATTGGCGGGTATCAAAATGCAGTTCATCGATATCTGTTTTTCTGCAAGTCCAGATGACGGGTATACCTAAGCCCATGGCAAACCCTGCCTCGAAATAGACCCCGCCAAGCTGTCCTGTAAAATCCGCCACCAGAAGACCGCTTCGTCGAATTTGCGCGATAATAAAATCGTATATCTTGCCATTATGTTCCGCTAAATCAACGCGTAAAGGAATAAAACCCGTCGACTCGAGAGCAGGCTTAAAGCCCTCCTCCCAAGCATCGCTAAGTTCGTCAGAGAACCAGATTGCTACAAAGGCTCGATTGGAGTCCACCTGAAGACTCTTGATTAGTTCAGCCTTCTCCCACCCCTCTGGTGTTAGGCGATAGAAGTCGCGAACAAATGGACTTACGAGGCCTTCGCTGTTAAGCAATTTTCGCTGGACCAATGTATCGAGAAAGTAGTGGAATTCATCCTGATCCTTCGCGAAAACCACTGGGTAATCTTTTCCATAGAACACCTGAAAATAGTCATCGGCCTTTGACTGATGATCGGCGACATAAATCAAGGCTCTATCCATATTCTCAAGGGGGCTTTTGGGTATTGCCACAGACTGCAACAATGCGAATATGTTGTTTTCGTTTATGACAACACGGTTTCCTGCATCCCATGACCGACGTGTCAACCCGGATAAGATGTGAACACGATTACCTACCTTATTGCCCTCAGAATCTGTGTAGTCCGTAACTCCGACATGGGTTACCAAGCCTACAATGTCATACTCCCCGCATGTTTCGCAGGTCACCCTTTGACCGTCGTAACTCTCAAGGGTTCTGCTGCTGGCTGGCCTATTGCAAAGTGGGCAAGTCGATTCTGGCATTGTTGCCTCATTTGTTAGCGCCCAAGGTACTCGGAGTCAAAGTTGTTCCTGCCCTGGCTAGTGACCTCCCACCCCCTTCACCCTACCCCCGCCGCCACTCCATGTCCTCGCTGGCGGCGAGAAATCGCTCGATGATGCGGGGGCTGGAGACGATGACGCTGGGGGTGTAGAGGTTGGCGATGTTGCCCTGGCGGTCCACGACCTCTCCGCCGGCCTCTCGCGCCAGCAGAATGCCCGAGGCCATGTCCCAGGGGGATAGGGAATGGTGGAAGTAGAGGTCGATGCGTCCGGCGGCGGCGTAGGCCATCCCCAGGGCCGCCGAGCCCATTAAGCGCATGCTCAGAAAGCCCGGCCACAGCGAGCGGATCATGTCCAGCGCCGTGCCGGCCTTCTCATCTACCAAGCCCAGGTCGAAACTCAACAGGCAGTCGGCCATCTCTTGCCGGTCGGTAACCTTAATCGGGTCGCCGTTGAGGAAAGCCCCCTGACCCTGCTGGGCGGTGAACAGCTCCTCCGTGATGGGGTCGTAGGTAACCCCCACCACCATCTGGTCACCCCGGGCCAGGGCCACCACCACGCAAAAATGGGGAATGCCCTCGGCGAAGTTGCGGGTGCCATCGATGGGATCGATGACCCAGGTATATTGGGAGCCGGTTTCGATGGGGGCCGATTCCTCGGAGAGCACGCTGAACTCAGGATACTCGGCTCGCACCAGGTCCAGCACGGCCTTTTCACAGGCCAGGTCCACGTCGGTTACGATGTCGGCCCGCCCCTTGAAGCTGATCTGCTTCTCGGTGTTAAACCGCTGGCGCATTATCTCTCCGGCGCGGCGGGCGGCGTCAATGGATATGTCCAGGGCGCTCCGGCCCGACTGGGAAGGAGGAACTGCTTCAGGCTGCGGGCTAGTCTCAGGCGTGGCCATCAGGCCAGCCCCATGCGCTGGTAGACCTCTTCGATGGTTACCTGGGCGATGGCCCGGGCCTTCTTGCCGCCCTCATCTAGGATTTCCCGAATGTATCCCGGCCTCTTTTCAAACGCTCGCCGCCGCTGGCGCATGGGCTCCAGAAAGGTGTTGATGCTTTGGGCCAGGTGGCGCTTGCAGTCGACGCAGCCCCGCTGAGCGGTGGTGCATTCCTCGTAAACCGTGTTCACATCTTCCGCCGGGCTGAATAGCTTGTGCAGGGAGTAGACGTTGCATACCTCGGGACGCCCCGGATCGGTGCGGCGAAGGCGCTGCGGGTCGGTGAAGGCGGTCAGCACCCGCTGGCTGGTTTCCTCATCGGTGGCCGCCAGGTCCAGATGGTTGTTCACTGACTTGCTCATCTTCTGGTGACCGTCCAGGCCGACGATCAGTGGCGCTTCAGTCAGCTTGGCTTGAGGTTCGGGAAAGGTGTCTCCGAAGCGGTGGTTGAACCGGCGCACAATCTCTCTGGACAGCTCTATATGGGGCAGCTGGTCCTGTCCCACTGGCACAGTATCGGCCTTGTAGAGGATGATGTCCGCCGTTTGCAGCACCGGATAGCCCACCAGGCCGTAGTTGACGCTTTCCTCGGTTTCTTCCATCTGCCGCACCTTCTCCTTGAAGGTGGGTACCCGCATTAGCCAGCCCAGGGGCGTAACCATGCTCAGCAGGGTGTGCAGGGTCATGACCTGGGGCACCTGGGATTGAACGAAGACGGTGGACTGCTCCGGGTCGACACCGGCGGCCAGCCAATCCAGCACCATTTCTAGAATATTGGGCTGGATCTGGGATACATCGGTGGGCGACTCGATAGTGGTCAGGGCATGGATGTCCACGACGGTGTAAATACAGCGGTATTCCTGCTGCAGGGCCACCCAGTTTTCCAATGCCCCCAGGTAATTGCCCAGGTGAAGGCGGCCAGTGGGCCGCATACCCGAGAGAATCACTCCCTTTTGCCCGGTTTTTTTATCGGCTTCAGCAACCATCTGACCTTCCCAAATAGACATTCCCACTGCGCCCAGCGTAGCCGGAACTACCCGCATCCAATCCGCGATTCCCGAAGAGTATCAGCCGGAAGTCTAGCATGGGGCGGCGCCCAGCAGCAACCAGATCCCCTCTGGATAACAGGGCCTTTTAATTGTCATTGCGAGGGCCGTAGGCCCGAAGCAATCTCTTGAGGGAAGGGGTAGATTGCTTCGCGGAGTTTATCCTGAGCGCAGTCGAAGGGCTGCTCTGTAAATAGCCCGTTCGCTCTTCGGGAGCCTCAGGACGAACGGGATCCCTACCGCTCGTGGTGAGTCCGGCGAACCATGAGCCGTGGGGAACCTCTTTTCATCTGTCGGTAGCGCTCCGCCGGAGGATGATAACTCGCAATGACAATTAGGATAATGGAAAGGACCTGCTGGGATTAAGCCACTTAAGCAACTTTTTGACGCCGGTGGCCCATGATATACTCGGGCCGTGACGACGGAGAATCCCAGACCTCAGGTAGGCGTTGGCGTGGTGCTGGTCCGCCACGGCCGGGTTTTCCTCGCCAAGCGACAGGGATCCCACGGAGAAGCTACCTGGGCCTCCGCCGGCGGCCACCTGGAATGGGGTGAATCTCTGGAGGAGTGCGCCCGGCGAGAAACCCTGGAGGAACTGGGAGTGGAGGTGTCCAATCTCCAGTTCCTTTGTGTCTCTAATATCCTGGCCTACGAAAAGCACTACATCGACTTTGAATTCTTGGCGGACATTGGAGACCAGGAACCCTGGTTGGCCGAACCAGGCGCCTTTTCCGAGTTCGGCTGGTTTCCCCTCAATGAACTGCCGGAGCCTCTGTTTGAGGCGGCGCGACTGGCCCTGGATAGTCTCTTCAGCGGCCGGTATTACTACCCGGAGAATGGTTCTCAGACCCTAACTTGACCGAGCGGGCTTGATTAAGGGTGAATCTCCTGAGGTGGTCGAAAGCCCGCAATGGGAGAGGGTGCGGGCCACTGAAACTCCTGCTTTGACCGAGGCCAGCTAAACCCTCAAATGACCCGCGCCACCGGCTCTCCCGGTGTTTACCGCCGCATATTCCCTGATTAATTATCTCAAAATGGCACCCCGAGCCCTGGGGAATGACAAGCGTCGAATTGAGATGATTTCTTAATGATTGGCCTGAATAATCGCGCTGCACTCCCTCCGCCGCCGCCTGACACCAAGTCTGCCTAAAATCACGTGGCGGTCCTGAGGAATTCCGTAGGGCTGCACGGCCGTGCGACCCTACCGGGCCCAAAACAAGCACTTGTCATATAGAAATGTTATGAGACCAAAGCCTGCCGGGAACCTTTCTCTGAAATCCTTAAAGATGTGGTGGAAATGACGCAGGGCAATCGCGTCTTATTATCTTTCTTAAATTTGTTTAAAATAGTAATCATCATGACGAAACTAGGGAGGGGTAGTGATGGTTCAGGCAACAGGCGCACCCATCGCCGAATACTTCGCGGCGTTGGACGACCCGAGGATTGATCGTACCAAGCGGCACAAACTTTTGGATATCGTCACCATTGCCCTTTGTGCCACCATCTGCGGCGCTGATTCTTGGGTGGATATCGAGCTCTTCGGCAACTGTAAAGAGGAGTGGTTCAAGTCCTTCCTGGAGTTGCCCAACGGTATCCCTTCCCATGATACCTTCGGCGACGTCTTCGCCCGCCTGGACCCAGAGCAGTTTCAACGCTGTTTCATGGAGTGGGTCCAAGCCGTAGCCCAAGTCACCCAAGGCGAAGTGGTGGCCATCGACGGCAAGACGGTATGGCGCTCCCACGACCGTACCCTGGGCAAAAAGGCCATTCACATGGTCAACGTGTGGGCCTCGTCCCATGGCTTGGCGCTGGGCCAGACCAAGGTGGACGAGAAGTCCAATGAAATCACCGCCATCCCCAAGTTGCTACAGCTGCTGGAGCTCGCCGGTTGCATCATCACCATCGACGCCATGGGCTGCCAGAGGGAGATAGCCCGGGAGATCATTGAGGCTCAGGCCGACTATCTGCTGGCGGTGAAGGAGAATCAAGGCCGGCTGTACGATGACGTTCGCGACCTTTTCGAGGGCGCCGAGGAATACGACTTCGAGGGCGTCCCCTATGACTTCGCCCGCACGCTGAACAAGGGCCACGGCCGCCTGGAAACCCGTCAATGCTGGGTCATCACGGACCCGGACTGCCTGGACTATCTGCAAAACCGGCAGCAGTGGGCCAACCTCAACGCCGTGGTTAAGGTCACGGCTCAGCGGGAGACGGCAACCGGGACCACGGTCCACTCTCGCTACTATATCAGCAGTCTGGCCAGGCCTGCCCAGACTTTGTTGGAGGTCACCCGCCGACACTGGGGCATAGAAAACAGCTTGCACTGGTCTTTGGATGTTACCTTTCGAGAAGATCACAGCCGGGTACGTAAGGATAATGGGCCTCAAAACCTGGCAGTCCTGCGCCAGATAGCCCTCAATTTGCTGAAGCAGGAGACCAGCCTTAAACGGGGACTTCAAGGTAAACGGCTGAAAGCCGGCTGGGTTGAGGATTACCTACTCAAGGTGCTCCTTGGTTAAGACGCGATTGCCCTGGGAAATGACGCCTATTTCCAGCAAGGTAGCTACGAATCTGGTATAATATTACATAAGTAGCGGGATTGAAAACATCCCCTCCAACCAGTATTTTTGGACCCTATTTTCTATTCATCTCTGGTTTCACCCTAGGTCCCACAGGACGTTTTATGCAGCAATCGGCAGCAGACTATACCTCGAAGGATATTCAGGTACTAGAGGGCCTGGAAGCGGTCCGAGTTCGCCCCGGCATGTACATCGGTAGCACCGACCAGCGGGGCCTCCACCACTTGATCTTTGAAGTGCTGGACAATTCTGTAGACGAAGCCATGGCCGGCTTTTGCACCAAGGTGGAGATCGTTATCGCCCTGGACGGCTTGATCACGGTCGTTGACGACGGTCGCGGCATTCCGGTGGACATTCATCCTTCCACCGGCAAATCGGGCTTGGAAACCGTAATGACCACCCTCCATGCCGGCGGTAAGTTCGGCGGCGGCGCTTACAAAGTAACCGGCGGTCTGCACGGGGTAGGCGGCTCCGTGGTCAACGCGCTTTCGGCCCACCTGAAGGCGGAAGTCCAGCGCGACGGCTGGCAGTACTTTCAGGAATACATTCAGGGAAAGCCTACCGGCGATATCAAGCGAGAAAGCAGGACCAGGGAACACGGCACCACAATTAGCTTTCATCCGGACCCGGAGATCTTTCCGATCATCGAGTACGACTTCGAGACGCTGATCAGCCATTTCAAGGAAATTGCCTATCTAAACAAGGGTTTGCAGATTGACTTTACCAGCCTGTGGCACGAGGACCAGCGGAAGGGAGACGTTGAGCGTACCTACTATTTCGACGGAGGTATCGCCAACCTGGTCCGCAACGTGAACAAGAACCGGCGGGTGATGCAAAAGCTGCCCTTTTACTACGAGAAAACGGTGGATGATACCGCCGTGGAAGTGGCGATTCAGTACAACGACAGCTTCAGCGAAACAGTGTATTCCTTTGCCAACTGTATCAACACCCAGGAAGGCGGCACCCATCTGACGGGTTTTCGCGCCGCCCTAACCCGGGTGATCAACGACTACACTCGCAAGCAGGGCTTCATCAAAGACGACCAGCCCAACCTGACCGGCGAAGATGTGCGAGAAGGGCTGGCGGCGGTGATCAGCGTAAAGATGACCAATCCCCAGTTTGAAGGGCAGACCAAGACTAAACTGGGCAACGCTGAAGTCCGCAGCGTGGTCGAGGCCGTTGTCGCCGAGGGGCTCAGCCGATACCTGGAGAGCCACCCGGTCGATAGCAAACGCGTGGTGGAAAAGTGCCTGACCTCCCAGCGGGCCAGGGAAGCCGCCAAGCGGGCCCGGGAGCTGGTTATTCGTAAGAACGCCTTGGACGGTTCCTCCCTGCCCGGCAAGCTGGCCGACTGCGCCGAGCGGGACCCAGCCAAATCCGAGCTTTACATTGTGGAGGGCGAGTCCGCCGGTGGTTCGGCCAAAATGGGACGGGACCGCCATTTCCAGGCGATTCTCCCCTTGAAGGGTAAAATCCTAAACGTGGAGCGTGTGCTCCAGCAACCGGACAAGATCCTGGGTCACGAGGAAATACGCTCCATGATCGCGGCCTTGGGCGCGGGTGAAGGGGAGGAATTCGCCGCTTCCAAGGTTCGCTACCACAAGATAATTATCATGACCGACGCCGACGTAGACGGCTCCCACATCCGGACCCTGGTCCTCACCTTCTTCTACCGGCGCATGCAGGCGCTCATCGACGAAGGTTACCTCTACATCGCCCAGCCCCCTCTCTATCGGGTGCAGTCCGGACGGAACATCCAATACGCTTATAGCGAAGAGGCCAAGGACATTCTACTAGAGGCCACCGACGGACGCCGAAACGTGCAGGTCCAGCGCTACAAGGGCCTGGGAGAGATGAACCCGGACCAGCTTTGGGAAACCACCATGAATCCCGAGACCCGGCAAATGCTTCAAGTTAATATCGACGATGTGGTGGAGGTGGACGACGTGTTCTCCACCCTGATGAGTGAGGCCGTGGGCCCCAGGAAGAGCTTCATTCAGGCCCATGCCCGCAGCGTTACCAACCTGGACGTATAAAGAGATCCTTCCAAAACAACCGGCGGTGTAAGTGTTCAGATTTGAGGGGAAGCGAGCAACCGGCGGCATTCCAGGAGGGGATTGAGACCTCTGGCCCGCCAGGTGCCAAAGAGGGATGGCAAGGTCATCTTGCTGTCGGTGCCCTGCCCTGAGCGGGTGCCGCCGCTGATCTTGCGACTGGTTACCAGATGCCGCAGGCTCCGCTCGGCGGCGTTGTTGTCTGAGGGCACGGCTGGGTCCGACACGAAGACAAACAGTTCCTTGATGAACCGTTCCATGCGCCGGCAGAGCTTGGCCTGAACCGCCAGGGGATCTTTAAGGAAAGGCCGCGCCAAGACCATTAGTTTCTCCTCCAGCATTAGCTGGGTGCGATGGCCTGGCTGGGCTCGGGGAAGGACCGAGGCCTTGGCCTCCGTGTAGACCTGGTGAACCGCCTCGGCCCACTGAGCCAGCCCAGCGTCTTCTGGGTACAACCCTTTCAGGTCATGGATATCCCGCAGCAGATGAGCCCAGCACCGTTGCTTCAGGCCCGGGTAGTGGTTATAGGCGGCGTAGAAATCACTGACCAACACTCCGCTGAAGGAGGAATCCAGCACCTCATCCACCACCCCCTTATCCCGACCCCGACGCAGGAAGTATCGTTCGCTGGGAGTGCTGAAGGTCCAAACATAGCCGTTGCTCCCGTCCTGGCGCCAGCCGGTTTCGTCGCCCTGCACCACGGGACTGGCGCGGACTTGCTCGAGCACCTCTCGCACCGCCGTCTCAGCCTGACGGGCTACTCCATGGACGGCCTGGACGATGGCACCAACACTCAGGTGCAACTGATGGACGGTCTCCAGGTACCATTGGATGATTCTTATGGGCAACCGTCCCTCCTCCCGCAGGGTCACCATCAGGCTTACCAGATTGACCCCCAGGCGCTGCTGGCCCAGAACCACCCCCTGCAGGGCCTCTTTGGGCAGCCGGCGCCGCTGGCATACCGGACAGATGCGGGCTACCAGGGCGTGCTCGGTCACTTCTACCGGAGCCACCGGTAGCTCAATGACTTCCCGAGTTCGCTGTACCCATCCGCCGTTCAGGTGAGTCCCGCAGTCGGGACAGACCGCCACGGCATGCTCCACCCGCCGGGTAGGAGTCATGCGCTGGCGGGCGAAGCCATGGCGGCGCGGCTTTCTGGGCTCCTTTTTCTCCGGCGCTTGCCGGCTGGAGTGCGGCTGATTACCCGGCATCCCCGACGACCCGCGCCGGTTGGGACGGGATTCCAGAACCCCAATCCGCCTTTGCAAATCGGCAATGACTGCCCGCTGGCCGGCAATTATCTCCAGCAGAGTTTCGCGACTCGCCGCGTTCAGGTCTAGTTCAGTGTCCACCTCCCTGGTATGCCACAACTCCCCCGGCCATGCCAGCGTTTTTCCAACGGCTTTGAGCCAATTCACCTCATCAAGTCTGAACAGTTACCCGGCGGTTGGTAAGTGTTCAGATTTGAGGGGAAGCGAGCAACCGGCGGCATTCCAGGAGGGGATTGAGACCTCTAGCCCGCCAGGTGCCAAAGAGGGATGCCAAGGTCATCTTGCTGTCGGTGCCCTGCCCTGAGCGGGTGCCGCCGCTGATCTTGCGACTGGTTACCAGATGCCGCAGGCTCCGCTCGGCGGCGTTGTTGTCTGAGGGCACGGCTGGGTCCGACACGAAGACAAACAGTTCCTTGATGAACCGTTCCATGCGCCGGCAGAGCTTGGCCTGAACCGCCAGGGGATCTTTAAGGAAAGGCCGCGCCAAGACCATTAGTTTCTCCTCCAGCATTAGCTGGGTGCGATGGCCTGGCTGGGCTCGGGGAAGGACCGAGGCCTTGGCCTCCGTGTAGACCTGGTGAACCGCCTCGGCCCACTGAGCCAGCCCAGCGTCTTCTGGGTACAACCCTTTCAGGTCATGGATATCCCGCAGCAGATGAGCCCAGCACCGTTGCTTCAGGCCCGGGTAGTGGTTATAGGCGGCGTAGAAATCACTGACCAACACTCCGCTGAAGGAGGAATCCAGCACCTCATCCACCACCCCCTTATCCCGACCCCGACGCAGGAAGTATCGTTCGCTGGGAGTGCTGAAGGTCCAAACATAGCCGTTGCTCCCGTCCTGGCGCCAGCCGGTTTCGTCGCCCTGCACCACGGGACTGGCGCGGACTTGCTCGAGCACCTCTCGCACCGCCGTCTCAGCCTGACGGGCTACTCCATGGACGGCCTGGACGATGGCACCAACACTCAGGTGCAACTGATGGACGGTCTCCAGGTACCATTGGATGATTCTTATGGGCAACCGTCCCTCCTCCCGCAGGGTCACCATCAGGCTTACCAGATTGACCCCCAGGCGCTGCTGGCCCAGAACCACCCCCTGCAGGGCCTCTTTGGGCAGCCGGCGCCGCTGGCATACCGGACAGATGCGGGCTACCAGGGCGTGCTCGGTCACTTCTACCGGAGCCACCGGTAGCTCAATGACTTCCCGAGTTCGCTGTACCCATCCGCCGTTCAGGTGAGTCCCGCAGTCGGGACAGACCGCCACGGCATGCTCCACCCGCCGGGTAGGAGTCATGCGCTGGCGGGCGAAGCCATGGCGGCGCGGCTTTCTGGGCTCCTTTTTCTCCGGCGCTTGCCGGCTGGAGTGCGGCTGATTACCCGGCATCCCCGACGACCCGCGCCGGTTGGGACGGGATTCCAGAACCCCAATCCGCCTTTGCAAATCGGCAATGACTGCCCGCTGGCCGGCAATTATCTCCAGCAGAGTTTCGCGACTCGCCGCGTTCAGGTCTAGTTCAGTGTCCACCTCCCTGGTATGCCACAACTCCCCCGGCCATGCCAGCGTTTTTCCAACGGCTTTGAGCCAATTCACCTCATCAAGTCTGAACAGTTACGGCGGTTGCTCAACGATTGACCGATGGGTAGTTTGGTTTATAATGATAACCTCTAGGTCGCATATCTGTAAAAATCGGAGGAATTTTCTTGCCCGCTGAAAAAGTCGCCCGACGGTCTGTCAAGCGCTACGGCCGCAACCACAGTATCCGCAGCGCCACCCGTACCGTCCTCTACGGCGCGCGACGCGCGATTTACGGAGGCGACGAGGCTGAAGCTCAAGAGGCGGTGCGGAAGGCTATCGGCCATCTGGATCGGGCGGTCAAGAAAGGAATCCTTCACAAGAACAACGCTTCGCGCACCAAGTCCCGTCTGGCCACCCGCCTTCACAAAATGAACCAGGCCTGAATGACAGTAAGATACCCCTCCCCATGATAGGGCCAGGCGGGGAGTTACCCCGCTCCCTCTCACTTCCCCTTCTAATAATCCCAACACGTCACCCCGGCCCTTCGGGCTGACCAGGCTCGTCTTCAGATAGTTGTTAAGGGGGAGCACCCAGCTTTTCCCACTTCCATTCTATGCACGCCTGCTGGGTTGGGCTATTCCACTACAAGCTGTTAATTGGTCCCAGCTTTCTGTGCGATTCCTCTTCTCAAACTCGGTGACCTCGCCGTGTTGACACCCCCTGAGGCCTTTGTTAGCCTGAGGGAAGAACAAAGGTTCCGGAGGTCGCGCAGTGACGTTAAACAAGAAACTTTCGGCCAGGCGCCAGCAAATTCTGGACTACATCCACGCCTTTCTGCAAGAAAACGGCCTGCCGCCCACCGTACGGGACATCCAAAAGGCCTGCGATATCAGCTCGACCTCCGTGGTGGACTACAACCTCCGCTTGTTGGACCGGGACGGCTATTTAAACCGCCGGCCGGACGTGGCAAGGGGAATAGAACTACTGGACGAGGCCGGCCAGCCGGTTTCCACCACACCCCGGATACCGATTGTGGGGCGGATCGCCGCCGGATTGCCCTTGCCGGTCTTTTCCGCCGAGGACTCAGCCGCCAGCCGGGAATTCGACACCATCGAGATTGCCCCCGAGCTTCAGCGTCGGTACGGTAAGCTTTTCGGTCTCACCGTGGAAGGCACTTCCATGATCGACGCATTAATCGATGACGGCGACGTGGTCATTATTCAACCCGCGATACAGGCTGAAAACGGCGATACCGTCGTCGCTTGGCTCAAAAGCGAAGAGGAAGCCACACTAAAGAAATTCTACGCGGAGGGGGAGCGCGTCAGGCTCCAACCCGCCAATAGTCAGATGGAGCCCATCTATTGCGCCGCCGACAATCTGGAAGTCCGGGGTAAGGTCGTGAGCGTTATCCGCAAGTTCTAATACGGAGCCGCCCGGCTCCCTTAGAGGGTGTTTAAAAAGCCTGGCGCATTGTCCGCGCTAGAATAGAGAAATACGTCTCCTGCTATGGCCTGATAATAGCCCCTTCTCCCTTGACGGGAGAAGGTTGGGATGAGGGTGATACCCCTCACCTCATTCCTCTCCCACAAGGGAAGAGGAAGCCGAACCCCAAACCTGGATGACACCGTGAGCCTGGATGTCAGGGAACTTTTTAAACACACCCTAAAAAGGCCGGGCATCGAGACCTCTTCGTTATGCACCCAAGTTCCGGGTGGTCCCAAGCTCCGAGAGGGCCCAAGCTCAGTTGCGGCTGTTGGAGAGGGCCCCGTAGGTTGCCACCATAAAGGGTACACAGTAGGTCAGGGGAATCTTCCAGTAGAGAGCATTATTCCAACTGCCCGACAGTAAAACATCCCCTTGATTTAGCAGAGTGAGGATTGTCCCGACCACCAGCGCCGCGATGATCGAACGCTTTAACATGGGTCCGTGCCGCAGGGCGCAGGCAAAGCATTTTAGGGTCGGAAGCACATCTCCGGAGGTCACGTCGGATTGGCTCTTGAAGCCAAAGCCTTTCCTGGCCCTTATGCCGGCTCCGCAACGCACGCAGTTTTGGGCGGCGTTGGCGCGACGGTCAGGAGAAGAGGCGGACTGGGACATAGTCGGGCATTCCATTAATATTTCAGATTGGGGATTCTTTGGGTCCTGAGTTAGGAATCAAACCAGTTCGGGCGCAAGCCTCCCCTCGCTGGGATAACTTACGCCCGATTGAGCCTGAATTAATCGTTGCTAGTTAGGTTGGATTTCGATCAGCTTTCCAAGGTTCAACCGTAGCCGATCTCGGTTTTTCTTTTTCGCTACAGTGGTGGGGAATGCCGGGGCTGGGAAATCCCGGGGCCTTACGTCTTACCTATGCGAAAGACCTTGGTATTGCACTGCGGGCATACGCCCTGCGTCGCGGGACGTCCGTTCTTCAGGGTTACCTGCTGCGGGCTCTTTATCTCACGTTTGCTGCGGCATTTGAAGCAATAGGCTTCCATCTTCTTCACCCCTCTCGTTTGGTGTAATTTTTGTGATCGGTGGTTCCCGAACTCCAACCTAAGCACCCATTCTTTTCGGCCGGTCTAAATAGCCCCCACCGCCCACTGAAACCTGGCTACGTTATATAACCTCGCGGTGCCCGTATTGGCTAGGGTTCTAGCTCCATCCCCAGGGGCGCCAGCTACGGTAGCCGCTTTCAATATACATGGCCAGCTAGCGTTGTCAAGGCTGCACCGGGCCGATTTGAGCCCTGCCGGAGGGTCAAAACCAAAGACACACCGAATCCACCATTAACCCAATGGTTGTAGCGGGAGTCAAGCAACTTCAATGTTGGGTGAAGCCGGGGCATATGGGGACGGAGAATCCAGGTGGAACACCTTTATCGGTTTCCAAGAATTGGCCGCCCGATCATAACGGACCAGAGCCAGGAAGCATCTCTCTTCATCATAGGCCCGAAAGAGCTCCAGGTACTCCGCGTCAACCGGGTGCTGCGCGGAGCTGACAGACTGTCCATTTAGCAGGTGCTGCTTGGCCGAGGGACCTACCGCCAGGGTGCGAAGTTTCCGCAACACCGCGTCCACCGGCTGCAAGTGCTCCACCCACCCGTTGGGGACGGAGTCAGCTACCAACTCCAGTTGCTCCAGCGTAACCGAATCCTCGGCCTCAAACCCACCGCAGCGTAGTCTTTCCAGGTCGGTCACGTAACCCCCGCATCCCAAAACCTGTCCCAAGTCGTGAGCCAGGGAGCGCATATAAACCCCGCGGCCACAATCAACCAGAAGGGTCAACGAGGGTGGAGCGAATTCCAGGATCTGGATCCGGTGAATCTCCACCGTCCTGGCTTCTCTCTCGATCTCTTTCCCAGCCCGAGCCAGCTTGTAAAGCCGCTGTCCCTGAACCTTGATCGCGCTGTACATCGGTGGAATCTGCTGAATGACCCCTACGAAGGACTCAATCGCCGGTTCCAGCTGGTCGCGGGTGATGCCGGAAGCTTCTCCACTTTCTACCACCTCACCTTCGGCATCATAGGTGTTGGTGACGGCCCCCAGCCTGATATCCATTCGGTATTGCTTGGAACCCGCGATTAGATAATCCATCAACCTGGTGGCCTGCCCTACGCAAATCGGTAGCAGGCCCCTGGCCAGGGGATCCATGGTTCCGGCGTGCCCGACTTTGCGGCGCAGGCCCGAAAGCCGCTTGATGCGGCGGACGGCATCCATGGAGGTCATACCCGGGGGTTTATAGAAGTTAATGAACCCGTCTGCCGTATCCATTCCGGACTTCCACTGTGCGCCGGTCACGGATCAGCCCCCGAAGGTGGGGAAGGAAAGGGGGCCCTCATACGGTTGACCGTCAGGGGGTTGACCGCCGGCCTGGGATTCCTCTGGCGGCGACTCCTTTTGGATGCGGTCCATCAAACTCAGCAGGTGATCGGCGTGTTCCAGGGAATCGTCCAGGACGAAGGTGAGGAAAGGAGTGTACCGCAGGGTCAGCCGGCCGCGCAGCTCCCGCCTTAAGAAAGTCGCAGCGGATTGAATGCCCTCTAGAGCCTTTTGTCTGGTTTCCGGGTCTCCCAGCACACTAAGGAATACCCGAGCCGTGCGCAGGTCGCTGGAGGTCTGCACCTGAGTTATAGTAACCACGGCATTCAATCTGGGATCCTTAATCTGGCGGGAGAGCAGTTGGCTGATCTCCTGACGCAGCACCCCATTGATCCGGTCGACACGTCTGGACATTGGAACCCCCAGGGCGGATGTAGCAAGTGGTTAGCGGTGGGACCCAGGGCGGATTAGACTGGATTACGTTCCTGACGGTGCGCTTCCAAGATATCGCCAGTCTCATAATCGTTGAAACCCTGCAATACGACCCCGCATTCAACGCCGGTGTTGACTTCGTTAACCTCATCCCGGAAGTGGCGCAGGCTGGCAATGGTGGATTCCAGTAGGACTTGGCCGCCTCGCATCACGCGAATAGAAGCGCCTCTGGTAATACGGCCCTCCATGACCCGGCAACCGGCAATCTGCACATTGCGCCGGTTGGAAAATAACTCCCGAACTTCTGCTCGTCCCAGAACCACGTCGGTGAAGGTAGGCTCCAGTATGCCATGGAGCGCTCGCTCCACATCCTCTATGAGCTGGTAGATGATGTTGTAGTGGCGGATTTCCACGCCCATCCGCTCGGCCACTCTGCCCACCCCAATTTCTTCGCCCACGTTAAAACCGACGATGATAGCTTCAGAGGCGCTGGCCAACAACACGTCTGACTCTGTGACGCCGCCGCTGGCCGCGTGAAGAATCCGCACCTTGGCATCGGCCTCGGTTATCTGCTCCAAAGATTGACGCGCCGCTTCCAAGCTACCTTGGACATCGGCCTTGAGAACCAGGTTCAGTTCCTTGATATCTCCCGCGTCTATCTGGTTGACTACCTCATCCAGAGTCAGAGCTCGGGACTGGGCTTGCTGAAGCGACTTCAGGCGTTCCCGGTCTGTGGCGGTGGAACGTGCCGTCCTTTCATTGGGCACCACCGCCAATAGGTCCCCGGCTTCCGGCAAAGAGCCAAAGCCCAATACTTCAGCCGGAGTGCCCGCGGCAACTGTCTTGATAGTATTGCCCTGGTCGTTGGTGAGGGCCTTAACCCGACCCCAAGCGCTGCCGGCCACCATGTAGTCGCCAACTTTCAAGGTCCCTCCCTGCACCAGAACGGTGGAGGTGGGGCCACGCTTGCGATCCAGCCTGGCTTCGATGACCACTCCGCTGGCCGGTTTGCCCGGATCCGCCTTCAGCTCCGCTATTTCCGAGACCAGCAGAATGCTTTCCAGCAGGTTGTCCAACCCTTCTCCGGTGCGGGCCGAGACGGGTACCGAGATCACGTCTCCACCCCAATCTTCAACTAGCAGGTTTTGTTCGCTCAGCTGACGCTTTACTCGCTCCGGGTCGGCTGCCGGCAAATCCATCTTGTTGATGGCCACCAGAATGGGGACCGAGGCCGCCTTGGCATGGTTGATGGCTTCCACCGTTTGGGGCATTATCCCGTCGTCCGCCGCCACCACCAAAACAGCGATGTCGGTGACACGAGCGCCGCGGGATCGAATGGCGGTAAAGGCTTCGTGACCCGGAGTATCCAAAAAGGTGATTTTATGTCCTTCCCGTTCAACCTGGTAGGCGCCCATGTGCTGGGTAATGCCGCCCACTTCCTTGTCCGCCACTTTAGTCTGCCGGATGGCATCCAGGAGACTGGTTTTACCGTGATCCACATGACCGAGAATTGTAACCACCGGTGGTCGGGTAACCAGATTAGCTTCATCATCCCCAGCGCCGAGACCGCTGGCGGTTAGTGCGCTGGTCTCCTCTTGATCCTCGGCCACCCTGGTGCGAATGCCAGAAGCCGCCGTAACTAAAGCCGCCACGTTGTGATCGATGACCTGGTTACTCCCAACCATGATGCCACTGCGCATCAGCTGCTTAATGACGGCAACCGGGGTTTGATCCACCAGTTCGGCCAAGCGCTTTACGGTGAGGGTTTGGGGTAAAACCAGTACCCGAGAAGCAGCACGGCGTCGTACCCGGTCTCCACCGGAGTTTCGAGCAACTCCATCAGCTCCTCCAGTTTCAGACGTCATTAATTCTCTCCAGCCGGCAATCCAATCAGGTTCTCTTTTGCGTTCTCTTGCAGGTTCTCTTGATAATAGCTTCTCAGGTATTCTATATCCGCTGCGGATAGGGGCGACCGCAATCCCCGCTCCAAAATTCCCTTGCCGAACCCCCGCTCCCAGCAGCTGGCCGCGCCACAGAGGTAGGCTCCCCGGCCGGTCCCCTTTCCGGCGGGATCTACTCGAAGTGGACCTTCAGGGATGCGGAAGATTCGAATCAACTGCCTTTTCGGCAGCTTGAGGCCGCAGGAGACGCAACTGCGTGTGGGTATGTGGCGGGTCTTGGGCAAAACCATTCCACCGTCCCTGCGGTTGTGGTTATTGGTTAGCGGGCACCACCCCCGCGATTGCCAGGTCCTCGCACCGGACCCCTGGCGCCACCGCGGCTGGCCCGCCGCCCGGCACGGCCCGGACCCCGGAATTCGCCCACCAGGTCTTCGGCGAACCGGATCTTACCGGCGTCTGGCGTGAGAACCGAAATTTCTGGGAGTAAGCTGTCAGACCCTTCATCAAGTTCCGGTTCTTCCCCATCATCGTACTCCTCTCCCACCTCATCCAGCGTGAAGGAAGCCAACTCCTCCACGCTAAGGCCAACCGGCGTTTCTTCCTCGGCGGCGGCATCCTTGTTAGCCTCTTCCTCCTCACGGATCAGGGCCTCAAGCACCGCGTCTTCGTCCAGGACCGGCTCTGCCGTTACCTGGTCCAAAACCGCCTCTGGCTCCACGGCGGTTTCATCCAGCGGTGTACCGACAGCGGCCATCTCTGCCACTGCTGGCTCTTCTGCCGACTCTTCCTCGGTCTTGGTTAAAACTGCCACTGCGCCAGCGGCCTCTTCCACCGCGACTTCCGGTTTGGCCTTCGCAGCCAGCTCCGCTTGGATGCTTTCCTTGATTTCTTCCCACTCGGTTAGACCCTTAATATCCAAACGCCAGCCCGCCAGGCGAGCCGCCAACCGGGCGTTCTGACCTTCCTTGCCAATGGCCAGGGAAAGCTGCCGGTCGGGCACAACCACCATCGCCGTCTGCTCCGGAGGGTTAAGCTCCACGTGGATGACCTCGGAGGGGCTGATGGCCCGGGCGATGAAAACCTTGGGGTCCTGGTCCCAGGGGACTACATCGATCTTTTCGCCCTGGAGCTCGTTGACTATGCTTTGGATTCGGTTGCCTCTCACTCCAATACAGGAGCCCACCGGGTCAATCCCCTCTTGGGTGGAGTTAACCGCCACCTTGCTTCGCTGTCCCGGCTCCCTGGAGATGGCCTTGATTTCGACCACGCCGTTGTAAACCTCAGGCACCTCAATCTCAAAAAGGCGCTTGAGCATGTCCTTGTGACTTCGGGAAACCAGGATTGCCGGCCCCTTGGGGGTGGACCGCACATCCAACACGTAAACCTTGAGTCGCTGGCCCTTCTTGTACCGTTCGGTGGGAACCTGCTCCTCCGGCGGCATGACCGCATGGGCCCGTCCCAAGTCCAGGGACATGGTGCGACCGTACTCCAGGTGTTCAATTACGCCAGAGATTATGTCCTCTTTGTGTTGGACAAACTCTTCGTAGAGGAGTTCTCGCTCGGCTTCCCGCAGCCGCTGCAACACCACCTGCTTGGCCGTCTGAGCGGCGATGCGGCTGGCATTGTGGGGTAGCGGCTCCGGCAGCGCCACTTCTTCGCCCACGGCGGCGGCGGCCCGGATCTTTTGGGCATCTAGGACCCCAATCTCCCGGTCTGGGTCCTCTACGTCGTCCACCACAGTTTTCAGGGCAAAGACGCTGACATCACCGGTGTTGGGGTTGAGCTTGACCGAGATGTTTTGACCAGTTGACGAAGTATCCTTCTTAAAGGCCGACGCCAGAGCCACTTCGATCGCCCCCAGCACCTGCTCTTTGGGCAGGTGCCGCTCGGCGGCTAACTGGGTCAATGCTATTAAAAAGTCGCTTTTCATGGCGACGCCCCCCGCGTGGAACCCCCGTTATTTGCGATCCCGCCCAGTAGCAAGAAAGCGGGGAAATTCCCGCTTTCGCAACCGACTGCCTGTTTGAGTATAGCATCGCCGAGAGGGACTTTCAAGGATTGAGCCCACTCTGGCCGGACCCAGGGGGCATGGGGATTCTGGAAGTTTGGGAATTTTGAAATAACTGCTAGCCGGCGAAACTCGCCTGGGAAATGAACCTGGCTTACCACCAGATCTTTCCCTGAGACTCCCGGGCCAGCAGTTCGTAGTCCTTGGTCCAGAGGGCAGTGCTCAAATATTTCCACCCGCCATCGGCCAGCAGACAGACCAGGTTGCCCTGATCCATTTTTTCCGCCTGACGTATCGCCGCGTGAACCACCGAGCCTGAGGATACTCCGGCGAAAATCCCCTCTTTGACCAGCAGTTCTTTGGTTGCGCTAAAAGCATCGAAGCTGCCAACCAGGATGCGGGCATCCAGCATATTCAGGTCCAATATCGGCGGAATAAACCCGGCCTCCAAGCTGCGAAGGCCGGAAATGAAATCATCGGGCTCGGGAGCTACCGCCACTATCTTGATATCCGGCCGATGCTCCTTGAGCCGCCGGGCTACGCCCATCAGAGTTCCGCCGGTGCCTAGACCCGCCACGAACATATCAACTTCGGGAAGGCTCTGCACAATTTCCTGACCAGTACCGTAATAGTGGGCGTTGGGGTTGGCAATGTTACCGTACTGGTACATCATCAGATAGTCGTGGGGATTCTTTTCCACCAGGTCTTGAGCCACATTGATCGAACCGTTGGTTCCCTGGGAGCCGTCGGAGTAGATGATTTCCGCCCCATAGGCCTCCAGCAGCTGCGTCCGCTCCACGCTGACGTTTTCCGGCATCACGACGGATACTGGATAGCCTCTGAGGCGGCCGATCATGGCCAGGGATATTCCGGTGTTGCCGCTGGTGGGTTCCAGAATCTTCCGGCTGGCGGATATTTCGCCGTCGGCTTCAGCGGCCTCGATCATTCGGAGGGCGATGCGGTCCTTGACACTGCCGGTGGGGTTTTGCCCCTCCAGCTTGGCAAAGATTCGGACCCCTTCCTTGGGGCTCATATTTTGGAGTTCGACTAAGGGGGTATTCCCGATGGTAGCCAGGATACCCGCATAAGTTAACCGTGTGACCATAAACCCTTCAGTTTAGTAACTATTGCAAGACGTGGTTCGACAGACTCACCACGAACGGATGAAAAACCCCGCCCGTTAGTCCTGAGCTAGTCGAAGGACGGTCCACCCGGAATATAAGAGTTTCGAGGTAATTTCTTAATCGGAGGCGACCACCGCTTCCTGCGGGGCGGCCACCCCGCAGAAAACCTCGTAATCGATTAGCTCGGTTACCGAGGGGTTATCTCCGCACAAGGGGCAGGCCGGGTTGCGCTTTAACTTCACTTCCCGGAAACTCATGCTCAACGCATCGATCAGCAGCAGCCGGGAGGTGAGGCTCTCGCCAATACCTAGGAACTGCTTCAAAGCCTCGGTCGCCTGGATGCTGCCCACCAGACCGGTAAGGGCTCCCAACACGCCGGCTTCGGCGCAGTTGGGTACCATACCCGGCGGCGGCGGCTCCGGGAACAGGCAGCGGTAGCAGCCTTCCCCGGGGGTGAACACCGTAGCCTGGCCATCAAATATCAGGATGCTCCCGTCCACCAGGGTCTTTTTCAGCAGGTAGCAAGCGTCGTTGACCAGATAACGGGTGGCGAAGTTGTCCGCGCCGTTGACCACCAGATCGTACTGACTGATGATCTCCATGGCGTTGTCCGATTCCAACCGGACGTCGTGCAGCACGACGTTCACATCGGGGTTGTAGGAGTTGATGTTGTCTCTGGCTGATTCCAGTTTTGAACGCCCCACATCTGCGGTGTGATGCAGGATCTGCCGCTGCAGATTGGACAGCTCGACCACATCGAAATCGACTATGCCAATGGTACCCACCCCGGCCAAAGCCAAATACACCGCCGATGGAGAACCGAGGCCGCCGGCGCCGACGATCAGGGCTTTGGACTGAAATAGCTTCCTCTGACCTCGGCTGCCCACATCGCCCATAATGATGTGCCGGCTATATCTTTTGACTTGGTCCGGTGTCAAGGCTTGGGGCTGTTGCGTCATCTTAAGCAATCCTCCTGGGGTCATTTTCGCCTGCTGAGAGCGCAGGCCGACTTTACAGGCCAGCTTTAATTGAAAAGCGTGCAAATTAAAAAGCCTGCGTCTCCTTCGCGGGATTCACTCCCTGACTCGGGCGCAGGCCTTGCTTTTAACCAATGCTTACCTGCCCCCTAGGTCGGGGGACAGGTACAGGCGCCGGGCAGTTTGCTGATAATTCCAGTCATTACTCCCTTGAAGTCTATATCTGGCCACCACCCTTGTCAAGGTGACTGAGCCGGGCCACCGCCGGACTACCCAGCGGTGCTTCAGATTTGATACATCCCCTGGCCGCTGAGATAGCTTTGGCGCTGGGCCAGGTGGGCCAAGGTGGTATTGGTGAGCACGCTCTGGATGGAGTCTTCCACCGATTTCCAAACTTCCTGCTGGGCGCAAGCGTCGGAGAATATGCAGTCATTGGGATAGGTGAAGCAATCCAGGGGCGAGGTATTCCCTTCCAGCGTAGTCATAATCATACCCAGATTTACCGCGGCGGGCTCCATGGCCAGGGCATGCCCGCCCTGCGGACCCCGGCGGCTCCGGATGAAGCCGTACTTGTGCAGGGTGGTCATCAGCTGCTCCAGATAGGGTTCGGGTATACCCTGCTTCGAGGCGATCTCAGAGGTTTGGACATGACCCTCGCCGTAATGAAGGGCCAACTCGACCAAAGCCCTGACCCCGTAGTCCACTTTCATCGGAATTCTCATTATTCCCACCTCGAGAAGCGGCCCAATTCGTAAATTATAGTGTTTTCGATTATAGCACTTCCCGGCGGCAATTCCATTTCGTGGCCCGCCCGCCAGGGTAATCGCGTCTAAAACTGCCTTTTCGAACTTCGGTACAGAAGGCTAGCGAATGGTAGATATTCCGATGCTTTCCCAGCTATTTTGACTATAACACGTAAAGATCGAAAGACTTCCGGGACTCGTCAGACCCCAAAGAGCCACTGTCCCAAACCTGGGGGCGATTAAGACGCGATTGCCCTGGCCCGCCCGCCTCCCGTTCAGCCCTGGTCCAACCGAAAAACGCCTGTATTGGCAGCGACTATGCTAATATCGACCCTCGAATAAATTATTAAATCGGTGAGATCCAAATCCCCCTCAGTCCCCTTTGCAAGGGGGATATAGGAGGATTTCCGCAAAATGGCGGGCGCCGAGTGTGGGATATACTACCTAAAATAAATGCTCGGATTGGGCCCAAAAGCAGCGTAGGAAGAAGTAGGAGCAGGAATGATAAAAGGGGTTTTCCTTGCTCTCGGAATAATGTTTGTCTCCCTACTTATCCCGTTGGTGCATTTTGTCGCCTTTCCGGCCAGCCCTTTTATAGGTGGTTATTTCGGCATCAAGTTCGCCCAGGTTCCCAGAGAGTCCTACGCGGCCAAGTGCCTGCTGTTCGGCACCCTCGTGGGATCGCTGTTTTTGGTTCTTTCTGCCCTGGTGGCAGCATTGGTGGTCAACCTGTTGGAAGTTGGGCAGCGCTTCCTGGTAATAATTTGGGTTTTGGTAGTCGTGCTGACCCTGTATACCGGCAGCATGAGCGCCCTGGGGGCGATGTTCTCGGTCCTGCGGTCCGGTGGCCAATCCAGCGAGCCAGCAGAGGGTACCCCGGCCAGCGAGCCCGGGGAGGCGGCCCCGGAATGAGAGGAGCGTGCTGGGGCTGGCCAAGCCTTTCTCCTCGATTGACAAGCTAGTAGGGCCCCTGTACCTTTAGCCCCTGCCCACATTTACTAGCTGCGCAGCGAGCGATTTTAGGAGAAGCCAATGCCTAGATTTGTTTTGGACCTGAACCAGGCAGCGGACCAGCAAAAGGTGGGGGGCCAATGGAGGGTGGCTACCGGTCTGGTGCCCGGTGAACCGAACGAGGGCCTGGCCGCCCGGCTGCTGGCCAGTCCAGCTCGCCTCGCCGATTACGACGACTCGTCCTGGGAGGTGTGCACCAACGTCAGGCAGAGTCTTTCCGAAGGGTTCACCTTCGCCTGGTATCGTATCGGGATGGAACTGCCTCAGAACATCAACGGTAACGATGTTTCCGGCTGCCGGGTCTTTTTCGAGACCAACGCGGATAACTACGCCGAGATATGGGTAAATGGGGAAATCGACCGAAGCACCGGAGTTATCGTGGGCATCAACGCCCAGCAGCGAGTTGAGGTGAGTAGCAGTGCCACGCCAGGGGAGAGGATTGTGGTGGCCTGCCTGGTGCTAAACGGGCCGCTGGCCCAGCCCCGAGGAGGTATTTTCATGCGGTTCGCCACTCTGGCGTTTGAAACCGCCGGATAACTAGCGGCCGGTCAGCCAGAATACTGCCTCAGCGCCGCGGTGCTTCGCCGCCCCTGGTGGCGCTGAACAAAGCCTGGCTAGGCCCCAATTCCCAGTTCCATCAGCACACGGTGGCTTGCCGCGGGCAGTACCAAACCCGCCGTGAGCCCGGCCTGGTAGGCTCGCTCCAACGCTCTCAATAGATGAGGCAGGGGCTGCCGGCCCTCACCACGGTGTTGGGACAGCTCCGCCAGCGTATTATAAGCCTGGTCCACCTGCCAATAGAAGGATAGCAACCAGGCCAGCTCTCGCTCGTTGGACGGCTCCGGAATGTCGCTGAGGTCCATCAGGGCATCGGTGACCTTGGTATAGCGCAGGATCCCGGCCTTGTCTTGGGCGTCCCGACCGTAATACCTGCGCCTGCGCAACTCCATTACCCGGTGATTGTAATCTTCCTCGCCATAGATATTGACGGGCAGCCATTCCTGTCTCAGATTCAGCACTTCTTCGCCACTGGCGTTCACCACGGCTACGGCTATGTCGGACCGAAGCACGGCGTCGTATTCGAACTTGATGGCTTCCCGCAGCAGCGCCTCCTGCAAAGTCAGGGTCAGTTCCCTGGGGATTTTTTTGTACTTGGCTCCGGTAGCCTCGTCGTTGGTGTCCGCACCGACCCCGCCAGTATTGAACACATAGCATAACTGGGGCAGGCCGCCCGCCTGTATCTGCCGCAATATGTGGTGCATAATGTTGGCGTTTTCGTCCTCCAGCCCAATGATAAACGGGTCGGAGAAATACTCAATGTAGGGCCGTCCAATGGCGCCCACCGCGGCGCCCATCTGCACCGCCTCGCCATACATCAATACCCGCACATACTGCTCCAAGGCCAGCCGCCTCAAGGGAGGGATGACCGTGTTCTGGCGCATTACCGCCTGCCAAAACACCTGGTCCGTATACCGCATGGGGATATGCACCGCATCCTTCAGGCTGCCTCCGGTTATCGACTCCAGCAGTCCTTGAGCGCCTTTCCTCTCTAGAAGCCGGGAGCGGGAGAGAATCATGCGCATGTTGCGCACCGGATTTTCCAGGTAATTGGGAGTAAAGTCTTCCAGGTTGACCGGTACGTTTTCCAATGTCTCTTGAGAGGTGGGATTCTCCGGACTTCCTCTAACCACATCGTAGGTTATCGGGTCGTCCTCCCGGGTCAATCCGAAGGGCACGGCGTAGAGATTGTTTTCGCTACCGTCGATGCCGTAGGAAATGCGTATCCGATGCCCGTCCCGTACGGTTTCGATGGGCTCCCGCAAGGGCTGCAACAGCACAATGTCGTCGTTCATGGGATATACCCCCTCCGCCGGGTCCCGTTCCAGGCGAAGGAGTTTAGCCAGGTCGCTGTTGCCCAGCTCGATCATGATGGTGAGGGTACTTTTGCCATGGAGGGACGGGCCAATGGTGATCAAGGCCGTGTTTTTTGCCATCCCATCCAGGGTCTTGACCCGGGCCATGCTCAGAGCCGCTTGGATCGCCAGTCCGTTGTTCTGCTTAACCAGGAACATGGCGATGGAGAGGGGGCCCATTTTGTGCTCCCCCACATAGTCGAAGCCTAGATGGAGCGATAGACCCTTGGTGGGAGCCTTGAAGATTAGCTGGGTGAGACCGGCTTCTCTCAAGCGCCCCTTCAGCTCTTCCGGCAGGCCCAGGTCCTCCAACCACCTGGGAATGGAAACCTCCAGGATCTGAGGCTCTTCCTGCACCTCCGCCTCGGGGAGCTCGAAGGTCAGCTGCTTCCACATATAGGAAGCCTGGAGGTAATCACTGCCGAAGAGCAATTGGCGGGCGTGAAAGGAACGCTCTGCCGTGTCGCCTATCTGCCGGTCGGTCTGAATGATGGTCTTTCCGGCGGAGAAACATTCTTGCATATAGCGGATAATGTACTGGAAGACCTCGGTAAAGAGCCCCTGATTTTCTTCCTCAAAGGCCAGCCCATCTCGGTTTTTCTCAAAGCCATCGATGAAGTACTGGGTCAGGTCAGGTCTTCGGACCACACCCAACTGACTGAAGAAGTCCAGCCCTCCGTTGTCCAGCCGGATCACAGCCTCCGGCCAAACCCGTGCCGCTGCCCGGCCGGCCGCGTTGGCTTCCCGACCTTGCTCGGCGATCAACGCCGCATCCTGCAGCACCTGGTCTTGCTGAGCTTGGGGCATATCCTGGAAGACCGGCATGTGGCTGGTCAGCCAATCGTCGGTCGGGTTGAAAACCTCGCAATTCGGCTTCTGTCCCAGCCTGGCCAGAGCGACCAACTGGTCCAAAGCTTCCAAGAATTGCGGGTTGTTATTAGGACCGGCGAGGACTGATTGGGTTGCCAAGGGCCTCTTCGGGTCTGCTACTTCATCACCCATGGGAATTCCTCAGCTATTTCTTGGTAGTCCGGCTAGCTGGTCCAAAGCTTCCAAGAATTGCGGGTTGTTATTAGGACCGGCGAGGACTGATTGGGTTGCCAAAATCCTCTTCGGGTCTGCTACTTCATCACCCATGGGAATTCCTCAGCTGCCTTGGTAGGTAGCATCATGTCGAAAGCTTCGCTGAGATGGGCATTGTGGCGGCGTAGGGCAGCGGCTACTTCCTCTCAGTCGCTCTCCGGGTCGCTCTCCGGCCGAGCGTCGAGCGCAGCTTGGCCCCGCGTGCCTATGCTACATGGTTCCTCCATTGGTGTCAAAATCCTGGGGTCGACTTCAACCTGTCCTAACCGGTTCGGACTGCTTCTACCCAAAAAGAATCCAGCTAGATCGCCTGACCTTGGTTTCCGGGTCATCCGATTTCCACCATCTGCTCCATCAAGGCTAATTCCAAATTGCCGTTCTTATTAGGAAGGGCTCTGTTTGGACCTTCTGGTGTATAATCGGCGACCTACCAAGAGAACCGCCGGGAATTGAACCGCCGGCTTTTCGCGCCACAACCTGGCAGAACTGATGGCCACTGAAGACCGGGCTTTAATACCACCGGACTTAAAACCACCGGACTTAAAATCTCCGGACTTAAAATCTAATGAGGAGAAACGCCAGCTGAAGCCTGCGTCGGCGCTCCTTCAATCCCTGCGAATACGGCAGTGGGTCAAAAACGGTCTGGTTTTTCTGCCCTTCTTGTTTGCGGTAAACCAGGTCTGGGCTCCGGACAATTTGGCGGAAGTGCCCAGGACTCTCCTCCACCTGGCGGTAGTTTTCCTGGGCTTCTGCGCCCTCTCCAGCGCCGTCTATTTGCTGAACGACCTGGCCGATCGGGAGGAAGACCGGCAGCACCCGGACAAACGGCATCGGGCTATAGCCTCGGGGCAACTGCCGGTTCCCGGCGCGGTTGTTCTGTTGCTGATCCTGGTAGCCGTGGGGCTGGCGCTGATGGGTCTGAACCGCCCGCTGCTGGTTGGGGTAGGACTCTTGTACCTGGTTATCAACCTCACCTACTCTTTGGCCGCCAAGCGGCTGGTCTTGGTGGATGTAATGCTGGTGGCCAGCGGCTACGTGATCCGGGCCGCTGCTGGGGCACTTGCCATTAACGTCAGCCCATCGCCCTGGTTATACGCCGTCACTGCGGCGGGAGCTCTCTTCATAGTGCTGGGCCGGCGCTACGCCGAGGTACGGCTGGCAGGCGACGACCTCGGAGGTCAGCGGCCGGTGCTGCTGGCCTATCGGGGACCGCTAATCGGGCAACTGCTGGGCATCGCGGCCACCGCCGCGCTGGTAAGCTATACTTTGTATACGGTGGAAGCCTCCGGCTTGCCGGACAACAACTCCATGCTGCTGACGGTGCCCCTGGTAACCCTGGGGCTGTTCCGCTACCTGTACCTACTGAACACCAGCGAGGAAGCCGAATATCCGGAGCAATTGATAGTCCGGGACCTGCCGCTGGTGGTATCGATCTTATCCTGGATCGCCGCATCGGCATTGGTGCTGGTGCTAAACAACTGATCCGGAACTGACCCGGGTGTCCTCATCAAAAAGCAGGAGAAGGCTGGATGCAGACCAATGAACCCCATACCCAAGGGGGTCTGGAAACAGCAACAGCCCCCGATGCGGCGCCCTCGACGCCCACATCTTCCCTGGTTTCGCCCGTGGTCTCAGTCGTGGCGACCAGGCCGGAATCTGTGCTGGAGGATTACGACCGGGCCATGCACCTGGCGGGCATTGGCCAGCATTTGAGCCCGGACGTCGCCACCCTACTGAAAATAAATATCTCCTGGCAACACTGGTTCCCGGCCTGCTCCACCACACCCTGGCAGCTGGATGGCGTAATTCGGGCCCTCCGGAACGCCGGGCATAACGACCTGATTGGAGCGCACAACGGGACCGTGGTCGTCGATTCATTCGAAGGGGAAGTTAGCAACAAGCACAAGGCCGTTCAGGACCTGCTTCATCTGCCCACGGTGCACCTAGACACTCCTCCCAACGAATGGGTGGATTATCAGCCCCAAGGGCAGATGCTGGTGCTGGACGACATTTTTCCGGAGGGCATACAGGTTCCGAAGATATTTGCCGGCAAAAACATAGTCCACCTGCCCACCATGAAGACCCATGTTTTTACCACCATGACCGGAGCGATGAAAAATGCTTTCGGCGGCTTGCTGCACCGCAAGCGGCACTGGACCCATTCGGTAATCCATGAAACGTTGGTGGACCTGCTTACGATTCAGAAAGAGATTCATCCGGGCATCTTCGCCGTCATGGACGGCACCTTCGCCGGAGATGGGCCAGGCCCCCGCGCCATGCGCTGGCACATCAAGGACCGCATCCTGGCCAGCGCCGACCAGGTAGCCATCGACGCCGTGGCGGCGCACATGATGGGGTTTGACCCAATGAGCATAAAGTTCATTAGGCTGGCCCACGAGCGGGGGCTGGGCTGCGGCGATATTTCCAAGATTGAAGTGGTTGGGGAGGACATCTCTCAGGTCAACTGGGGGTTTTCCGGGGTGGAGAACACCCTGGCCAGCCGGGGCCAAAAGCTGATCTACTGGGGGCCGCTGAACTTCCTGGAAAAGCTACTGCTGCGTAGTCCCATTGCCGGCTGGGCCTATCTGGCATCCAACCTGTACCACAACGGCTACTGGCTCAAGACCCACGGCCGCCGCCGCATCGACGCGGCGCTGAAAACCGAGTGGGGCGAGCTTTTCAAATCCTACTGACTTTTTATATTATTTTTATGGATCAGAGCAGCCGGGGGCATGACCGTAACTTCGATTAGCGCCGTAACCTTGGCGGTAGCCGACATGGCCCGGTCCCTCGACTTTTACCAAACCCGGGTTGGGTTGGAGCTGCTGTACGGCGGGGAAACAGCTTCCTTCAGCAGCTTCCCAGTTGGCGGCGGCTTTCTCAACCTGATTCTGGAGCCCGAGGCCCAGGTCAACTGGTGGGGACGGGTGATCCTGTACGTGGACCAGGTGGACGCCCTGTACCGGCGGCTGGTCGATTCGGGCTGGACGGTTGTCCAAGCGCCGGAAGATGCGGCTTGGGGAGAGCGCTATTTCCACGTCCAAGACCCGGACGGCCACGAGATCAGCTTCGCCAGCCCCCTGCAAAGCTGACACCCGGCAGAGTCGCCGGAGCCACCGTTAAGGGATATCCCCCTATATCCCCCTTTGCAAAGGGGGATATAGGGGGATATGGACCTCGCAAGTTTAGTAATTGCATCTAAGGATAATTAAAGGATTCAAGACCCTGGCCGTCCTTGGACAGGCTCGGGGCGGGGGTCATCCAGCAGTTTCACAAAATGCTGCGCCGCTATCTCACCGTACTGATCTTCTCCGGTCAACCGGTACCCGAATCTGGTATACATGGCTATGGCCGGTTGCAGTAGGGTCACGGTGGTCAGCCGAATTTGCTGGTAGCCCTGCTCCCTGCAGAAAGATTCCGTGGTCTCCAATAATGCCCAGCCGATGCCCTGGCGGCGGGCGTCCCTGGCCACACTCATGCGGCGCAACTCCGCCTCGCCCTCGTCTCTCCGCTGGATACCCACCATGCCCTTGATCTGGCCTTCAGCTTCGGCGACCCAAAAGTGGTCGCCAGGTGATCGCAGGTAATGGATGGATATATCCGCCAGGTCGTCAGCCAGCGAGCTTTCGACGTAAGATTCCACCGTTTGAGCAGCATTCCCAGCAAAGTCAATCAGGCTCTGGGCGAAGAGCAGGCGGACCGCTCCGGCATCGGCCGGACGGAAGGTACGAATGTTCAACATGGTAGACGCAGTTTGGGATGAACGACCCGAAGTGACTCAGGCTTAGAGAATGGACGAAATGTCCCTCCCCTTAACAAGGGGAGGTTAGGCGGGGTCAGAACACCCTCTCTTAGTCTCCCCCTTGGCAAGGGGGAGAAACCAGCGATTTAGACACCCTTCTAGTATTACAACGACGCTTCCTCAATTTGGTCAGTTTTTGACCGGAAATCGCTTCGCGGAAGGCAAGGCCACAAAGCTGTCGAGCGCGTGGGCAGGTTGCTATGAAGGGTACTCAAGATCCCTTTCTTGCGATCCGTCGTTGTAATACTAGACGCTTACCAGGAAGTTGATGACGTCGCCATCCTTGACCGGATAGGTTTTCCCCTCGGACCGCAGCAGACCGCCCTTGCGGCCCTCGGCGATGCTGCCACACCGGTCCAGATCCGGATAGCTAATTACCTCGGCGCGGATGAAGCCCCGCTGGAAGTCGGTATGGATGGTCCGGGCGGCCTCCTGGGCGGGAATACCGGCGGGCACGCTCCAGGCCCGCACTTCATCGCTGCCCACTGTCAAGAAGGAGACCAATCCGACCGTCTCGTAGCTAACTATTATCACCCGGGACATGGCGGACTCGGCGAGACCCAGTTCCCTCCGAAATTCGGCTTCCTCTTCGTCGGGCATCAGGGCCAACTCCGCCTCCAGCTTGGCCGACAGGTTCACCTCGCCGAGGCCTTCCCGCTGCTCCGAGGACAAGTCAAGTTGGTCCAGGCTCAAATCCGGCGCCGCCTCGGGCATCACTTCATCGGTATTGAAAGCAACGATGACCGGCTTGTAGGTCAGCAACTGATAATCGGCCAGAAAGAGGGTCTCGGAATCGGAAAGAGCCTGCCGCCGCATGGGGAGGCCTCGTTCCAGAGCCTCCTTAGCCTTCACCAAGGCCTCCAGTTGACGGGTCATGACCGGTCTTTCGGCCGCCTTGGCCTTTTTGATGCCGTCTTCCAGCCGGCCCACCGCTCGCTCCAGAATCTCCAGATCGGAGAATATCAACTCTCCAAGCATGGTCTCCAGGTCCCGCTGGGGATTGGAATCGCCTAGGGGGTGGACCACCGCCGGGTTGCTGAAGGCCCGCACCACCAGCAGAAAGGCGTCGGCGGTCTGGAGAAGGTTTCGCTGCTGACCGGTAATCCCCTGGGTCTGAGCCACCGAGCCCAACCCGGGTAAATCGAAATACTTTACCTCGGCCGGCACCACCTTTTTGGGGTTGAACATCTTCGCCAGACGGTCCAGCCGGGCATCCGGCACCTTCACCACCCCCAAATGAGTCTCCGTGGCCGAACCGCTGGCGCCGGAGGTTTCGGCCTGTCCCCGGGTCAAGGCATTGAAAACCGTGGTTTTGCCGCTTTGGGGCAATCCGATAATTCCAATATCCATAGAAGGATTATACCCGGTTGTTCGCGGTAGGAGCAGCGGTCACCGAGGGGTAGAAGCAGGGGTTTGGAATCTTGTGGGCTCGATTGCTTCGCTTCGCTCGCAATGACGAAAGGATGGCATCGCCTGCACCCAGCTAGGAACGAGTAATAGTCTCGAACTTCTGGAAGTAGTCCGGGAAGGTCTTGGACACGCAGCCCGGGTTATTGATGGTTATCTGGGCATCGCCCAGAGCGGCCAGGGAGAAACACATGGCCATGCGGTGATCGTTATAGGTATCGATCACCGCGGGCTGTATGCGGGAAGGGGGGGTAATCTCCAGGTAATCCCTTCCCTCCACCACCTCCGCCCCCACTTTGCGCAGCTCCGAGGCCATGGCCGCCAGACGGTCGGTTTCCTTAACCCGCCAGTTGTAGATATTCCGAATAACCGTCTTGCCCTCGGCGAACAGGGCGGTCGCCGCCACGGTCATAGCTGCGTCGGGCATGTGGTTTAGATCAACATCGATGCCATGAAGCTGCCCCGCCGAAACCTCGATCCAGTCGGGCCCCCGGCGCACCGCAGCGCCCATCTGCTCCAGAATGTCGGCGTGCTTAATATCGCCCTGCACGCTATCGGACCCCACACCATTGACCCGGACCGTTCCCCCTTTTATCGCCGCCGCCGAAAGGAAGTAGCTAGCCGATGATGCGTCACCCTCTACCAACGCGCTGCCCGGAGACCGATAGCCGGCAACCTCCGGCACCAGGAAGGTCCGATAATCCTCATTCTGCACCGGTACGCCGAAGCGTCGCATCACATCCAGCGTCAGGTCTATGTAGGGCTTGGACACCAGCTCCCCATCCACGTCGATGCGCAGCTTCTGGCCAGACATGGGCGCGGCCGAGAGGAGGCTCGTCAGGTATTGACTGGAGATGTTGCCGCGTATGGATACGCGGGACCCGGCCAATCCGGAAGCATTTATCCGCAGTGGCGGAAATCCCTCCTCCTGAAGGTAATCTATACTCGCGCCCAGCATAGTGAGGGCCTCCACCAGGTCTTTGATCGGCCGTTCCGCCATGCGCGGCTCACCGCTTAAAGTGAACACCCCTTGGCCCAGGCATACCGCCGAGCAAAGCAGCCGAATGTCGGTTCCAGATGCACCCAGGTACAGGTCGGCCTGTCCCGCCGGGAAGGGGCCACCCAATCCCTGAACCGAGCAGTGGGTACCGCCCTCCGACAGCTGGAGGCTGGTTCCCAGGCTGCGCAAGGCGGCAATCATGTGCCGGGTATCGTCGCTATCCAGCAGGTTGCTCACTTCCGTGTCCCCCTGGGCGAGGGCCGACAGGAGCAGGACCCGGTTGGACAGGCTCTTGGAACCCGGCAGCTGAATTTGACCGCCTACGGAACGGATGGGCTTGAGTATGAGCTGTTCCATGCTATTGCCTCAGGTGAAAGGTCATTAACGGCAGTTAGTAATTACGGCGCTGGTAGATCCAGCAACAATTATAACAGGGTGATATCCGCAGGGGCCTTTCAATGCCAGGCTACGAGCTTCTAAGGCAACCACCTGTCGGATGCTTTCTCTAGAATCTCGACGGCTACCACAACTGTTATGCAGATCGTAAAAGCTGCGACTATCAGGCCAAAACCGTCATTTCGCAGAATCAGGATAATTTCGAAGGGCAAGTTTAGGTAAAAGGCTGCCTGCCACCAATGGTTCGCCAGCGGAGGCCAGCCATCGAACTTGAACATCCGGAATTATGTCCCTTTCCGACTCACCCCTATGCAACGTTTGGTAATTCGCCATTGAAGTCCCGTTAAACCAACGAAGCCCCCGATTGCGGGAGCCAAAGCTCCCAAACCCAGCGCTGTATTTCCAGTCTCAAATGCCACCACAGATGCGCTGGCCAAAGCAATAACCAATAGGTTCAAGAACGTTTGCAGAAGGCCAAAAAAGATAACCTCCCTCTTGGTCCCGGTGGGACCGAGCGGGACCGCATCATTGCTGTGAATTCGCCCCTCCTGCTCCGATTCGCTGGGCAACCTCAACAATTCATCAATCCATCTAACTTGAGGCACCTGGCTAACCATCGTATCTATTCCGGCCATTAGCTACCCTCCTTGGAGTGTTTAGCCCGTAATACTCCTTGAATTACACTATTGCGAAATTTATTTAGTTTCTCATAGTCTCGTTCCCTGCCAAAAACTCTCGTCGTAAAGGTCCTTTCGACCCGTGCGAGTAATAGCGTGTAAGCAACCACTTCGTGTTTGACAGGAGTCAATGCTACGGAGTGCACTGTATCAAGGAAAATACATATCTCAAGAGCAGATTGCCCGCTTAACTCATAGCCATACAGACAACGATCCCCAATCAACATTAGGTCCAGAGTTAAGCTCTCGAAACTCGGTCCTGGGCCATGCCAAACCCAATAATCATGCGCGTTATCGTTACCCACCAGCCTTTCCATCGCAGCGATTACGGTATCTGCTGAAACGTTAACGGCAACGCAAACGCTATGAACCTCTTTTATGAATTCTTCAGGTAGCCTCATGCTGTTCCTTGATGCCTCTTATTCAAGCTCTTATTATAGAGAGGCACAACAAATTATAGAGAGGCACAACAAAAATCGTCTACGGGTAAAAACAGTCGAAGACCCCAGCAAACCCCCCGACCCCTGATCCCCAGCCCCCGCTGCGAAACTGTTCAGAGTTGAGGGGAAGTGAGCAACCGGCGGCATTCCAGGAGGGGATTGAGACCTCTGGCCCGCCAGGTGCCAAAGAGGGATGCCAAGGTCATCTTGCTGTCGGTGCCCTGCCCTGAGCGGGTGCCGCCGCTGATCTTGCGACTGGTTACCAGATGCCGCAGGCTCCGCTCGGCGGCGTTGTTGTCTGAGGGCACGGCTGGGTCCGACACGAAGACAAACAGTTCCTTGATGAACCGTTCCATGCGCCGGCAGAGCTTGGCCTGAACCGCCAGGGGATCTTTAAGGAAAGGCCGCGCCAAGACCATTAGTTTCTCCTCCAGCATTAGCTGGGTGCGATGGCCTGGCTGGGCTCGGGGAAGGACCGAGGCCTTGGCCTCCGTGTAGACCTGGTGAACCGCCTCGGCCCACTGAGCCAGCCCAGCGTCTTCTGGGTACAACCCTTTCAGGTCATGGATATCCCGCAGCAGATGAGCCCAGCACCGTTGCTTCAGGCCCGGGTAGTGGTTATAGGCGGCGTAGAAATCACTGACCAACACTCCGCTGAAGGAGGAATCCAGCACCTCATCCACCACCCCCTTATCCCGACCCCGACGCAGGAAGTATCGTTCGCTGGGAGTGCTGAAGGTCCAAACATAGCCGTTGCTCCCGTCCTGGCGCCAGCCGGTTTCGTCGCCCTGCACCACGGGACTGGCGCGGACTTGCTCGAGCACCTCTCGCACCGCCGTCTCAGCCTGACGGGCTACTCCATGGACGGCCTGGACGATGGCACCAACACTCAGGTACAACTGATGGACGGTCTCCAGGTACCATTGGATGATTCTTATGGGCAACCGTCCCTCCTCCCGCAGGGTCACCATCAGGCTTACCAGATTGACCCCCAGGCGCTGCTGGCCCAGAACCACCCCCTGCAGGGCCTCTTTGGGCAGCCGGCGCCGCTGGCATACCGGACAGATGCGGGCTACCAGGGCGTGCTCGGTCACTTCTACCGGAGCCACCGGTAGCTCAATGACTTCCCGAGTTCGCTGTACCCATCCGCCGTTCAGGTGAGTCCCGCAGTCGGGACAGACCGCCACGGCATGCTCCACCCGCTGGGTAGGAGTCATGCGCTGGCGGGCGAAGCCATGGCGGCGCGGCTTTCTGGGCTCCTTTTTCTCCGGCGCTTGCCGGCTGGAGTGCGGCTGATTACCCGGCATCCCCGACGACCCGCGCCGGTTGGGACGGGATTCCAGAACCCCAATCCGCCTTTGCAAATCGGCAATGACTGCCCGCTGGCCGGCAATTATCTCCAGCAGAGTTTCGCGACTCGCCGCGTTCAGGTCTAGTTCAGTGTCCACCTCCCTGGTATGCCTTTGCAAATCGGCAATGACTGCCCGCTGGCCGGCAATTATCTCCAGCAGAGTTTCGCGACTCGCCGCGTTCAGGTCTAGTTCAGTGTCCACCTCCCTGGTATGCCACAACTCCCCCGCCACAACTCCCCCGGCCATGCCAGCGTTTTTCCAACGGCTTTGAGCCAATTCACCTCATCAAGTCTGAACAGTTACCCCGCTGCCAGCTTTGTTGACAAGGTTTATACCCTAGGATATAGTACCAAACTAGCGGCCTGAGTACGCAGGGTCGCCTTTTTTGAAATCCCCACTTTTAAAACTTAAGGAAATCCCCAGGTACTGCGAGGCTTAATAGGGAAGACGGTGTGAATCCGTCACGGTTGCGCCACTGTGTACGGGGAGTTGGTCGACGGGAGTACCACTGTTCCGTCTACGGGATGGGAAGGTATCGGTCCAGCCGCGATCCGTGAGTCAGGAGACCTGCCCGGGTGAATTGGACACTACTCTGCGACAACGGAGGACGGTCCATAATAACCTCGTTCCAGGTTTCCCCGTTCCGGATTCTTCGGACGCTGGGATGGGGCTTGGATCAGCAAGTCCCCTGGCGGTGGTAGGCCAGGGGTTTTTTAATTTAGAGACTGTCCCAGTGACGGCATCCCAAGGGAACTCGAGGAGACGAGGTGTCCCCATCTTTAGTAGAGAGATATGCCCTGCTCCCGGACGAGATTGATCGGGAAAGCTTGCAGATGGTTCAAGCCAGCCTCCCCAAAAACATCTCTCTCAGCCCCAGGGAGCATTACGTTTTGTGCCGCATCGTCCGGGCCGAGGGAGATCCGGGCATTGCCACCGACGTCCAATTCAGTCCTCAGTCCGTGGAGTTGGGGCTTCAGGCCCTGAAATCCGGAGCGGAGATAATAACCGACGTTCGCATGGTAGAGATGGGCATCTCCAAGCCTTTGTTGAAAAGCCAGGGGCTCTCGACCCGCTGCGTTATCGATGCGCCGGAGGTGGCCGCCCGAGCCCAGCGTGAGGGGACTACCAGGTCGGTGGCCAGCCTGCGGGAGCTGGCCCCGCATCTGAATGGCGCGGTCGTAGTCGTCGGCAACGCTCCAACGGCGCTGCTGGCCCTGCTGGACCTGTTGGATACCGGAGAGGCATCGCCGTCTCTGATTATCGGTATGCCAGTGGGATTCGTGGCCTGCGCCGAATCCAAGGAGGAGCTGACCAGGAGGGCAGCCCCCTACATCTCCATTCTTGGCAGGCGGGGAGGCAGCTCCGCCGCCGCTGCTACCGTAAACGCGCTACTGGCCCTGATGAAGGCCCCAGAGGAGACCCAGTGACCAGCTCCCAGGCATCAAACGATTCCGCAAAGGATTCCGTAAACGGTTCGGCGCCGGTGGCTAAGGGTAAGCAGCCTCCTTGGGCAGTCGTCCTGCTCTGCCACGGCAGCCAGCGGGGCACCACTCATCAGGAGTGTTCCTGTGCCTGGAAGTCGGGTGAGGCGGACAGCCGAGAAGTAAATGAGACGCCGGGCTGGTGCCGGAACTGTCCCAGCACGCCCCAGGGGCTTCAGGACGCCGCAGATCGACTGGAAAAGGAACTGGGGCTGGAAAGCGCCCGCGTAGTCATTTCCTGCCTGGAATTCATTGAGCCCCATCCCGACCAGGCGGTGCGGGCGCTGGTCGAGCAGGGGTTCCGGCAGGTGGTGCTGATGCCCTACTTGCTGGGGCACGGCAAGCACGCTACCCTTGAATTGGACGAGGTGCTGGCGGATCTGAAGGCTCAGTCACCCCAGGCCCAGCTTTATATGTCGCAAGGCCTGGGCGCCGACGGCAGGCTGGCCGACCTGGTTGTGGAGCGAATTCAAGACTTGAACCGCCCAGACTTTACCCACCCGGTTCCCGCAGCCGGGCACGAAGATCGCCCCGCTGGGATACTGCTGGTAAAGGCCGGAACCAAAACTCAATACGACGACTGCCAGTGGATGAAAGACCTGGGCCAGATGGTGGAAAATCGGCTGGGGTCGGGATATGCTGTCGATGTGGCCCAGTCCCACTACGGCGACCCTACCATGGACGCTGCTGCGGCCTCCCTGGTCGAGACCCGACAGGTTGGCTCAATCACCTGCGTGCCCTATCTGTTTTTCCCCGGCCTGATATTGCAGAGGAACGTGCTGGGCGGGTTGGCCCGGCTGGAGGAGCGCTATCCCGAGATTCCAATGTCCGCCACGCCACCATTGGGAGTGGACGACCGGCTGGTATCGGTAGCCGCGGACCGGATTCGGGAGGTCTGGCAATCCCAGGTCACCCCAACCCAGTAGAAACCTACCAAAAAATAACCAGGAAACGACAGCGACTGGATAATTATGGCACCCGAAGAGAAGACGAAACCCGAGAGCGACTATAGCCGGCAGACCGTGGGCAAGCGGGGACTACGTACGGGCTATACCACCGGGTCTTGCGCCGCCGCCGCCGCCAAGGGAGCGGTGATCGCCCTGCTCACCGGCCAGCCGGTCCAGGAAGTCACCATACATTTGCCCGTGGGTCGGGACGCCAGCTTTGCCTTGAACCGGTGCGAGTGGGTGGATGATGAACGGGTGTTGGCGTCAGTGATCAAGGACGGTGGAGATGACCCGGACGCAACCCACGGCGCGGAGATTTGTGTCACGGTTTCCAAAGACCCGGGTTCCAAAGACGGAGAAGGCCTTACCGGAGTCCGCCTGGTGGGTGGCCCCGGGGTCGGGACTGTAACCCGCCCCGGCACCGGTATCGAGATCGGGGAACCGGCGGTGACCCGAGTGCCCCGACGAATGATCGCCCAGTCGGTGGCTGAAGCCGCCAGCAGCCAGGGCTTGGATCCGGAAACGGGTTTCGTTTGTGAGATATCCGTGCCGACCGGCGAAGAGGTCGCCAAAAAAACAACCAACGCCCGTCTCGGCGTCCTGGGCGGCATATCCATTCTGGGCAGCACCGGCGTGGTTCAGCCCTTTTCCACCGCTTCCTGGCGGGCCAGCGTTCACCTGGCCATAGACGTGGCGGCCGCCAATGATCTCTCCCATCTGGTACTGTCCACCGGCACTCGCAGCGAGGAGTACGCCCGCCAGCACCTGGATCTGCCCGACATGGCCTACGTGGAAGCCGGTATCTTCAGCGGGCCCGCGCTGAAACGATGCGTCATGCGCCGTATGGAGAGGGCTACCCAGGTAGGCATGGTGGGCAAACTTTCGAAAATGGCGATGGGGTACTTTGTTACCCATGTGGCCGGCAACCGGGTGGATACCGACTACCTGGCCACTCTGGCCGCCCAATGCGGCGCCACCAAGTCGGTACAAAAGGAGATTCGGGAAGCCAGCAGCGCGCGGCACTTCCAAGAAATCGCCCAGGCCAATGGGCTGCTTGGCGTCTTCCCTTTAATGTGCCGGCTGGTTTGCGAAGAGAGCCAAAAGCTTCTGGGCGCGGATGCCGATTCCTTGATTATCGACACCATGTGCTTCGACTTCGACGGCGCCTTATTGGGACACGCGTCCACCTCGGAGCAGGGCATCCCACTGGTTGCCGGGGCCGGAACCGGCCTTAATGCCTGAAATAATGGGGGCAACCGGACACTTAACCGGGAAAGCCCGTCCCCTGGGCCTCGCGGATGACGATTTTGAGCAGCGGCGTCCTCTTCGGGGGCAAATCACCAAGCGGGAGGTACGGGCCGTCAGCCTCTATTCCCTGGGCCTTGGCCAAGACAGCATAGTTTGGGACATAGGCGCGGGGACCGGCTCGGTTTCGGTAGAAGCGGCGTTGGTCGCCCACCGGGGCCGGGTTTTCGCTGTGGAGAAGGACCTGGAAAACATCGGATTACTGGAACGTAACGTGGCGCGCCTGGGCACCGACAACATCGAAATAGTTGCGGCTGAAGCGCCGGCGGCGTTGGATTCCCTGCCCGACCCGGACTCGGTTTTCATCGGGGGAAGCGGCGGCAATCTGCCGGCAATCCTTCAGCTAGTCGGTCGGAGACTGAAGCCGGGCGGCCGGGTCGTGGCCAATTTGGCGGTTCTCGAGCGGAGCCATGAAGTTTACCACCAGCTGCAACAATTGGGCTTCCAAACCGAGTTGGTCATGGTCAACGCGGCCCGTGGCAAGGAATTGAGGGACGGCACGGTGCGGCTGGAGAGCCTGAATCCCGTATTTGTTGTATCCGGCGTGCGGCCGGGAGATCCCCAGGGAGATTCGGGTGAGTAGCGGGCCGGGAACCACCGGGCCTGGGCGGCTTTACGGCGTGGGCGTTGGCCCAGGGGACCCAGAGCTGCTGACCCTGAAAGCCCAGCGAGTCCTGGGGCAAGTTCCCATCGTCTGCGTCCCCCAGTCGGAAACCAGTCAGGACAGCTTCGCCTTTACCATAGCCCGGCAATTTATAGACACGGAGCGCCAGCGGGTGTTGCGGATTAGCTTCCCCACCGACGACGCGGAGGAGGCGGCCCAAGTGTGGCGGTCCGCCGCCGAGCAGCTGGCCCAAGAGTTGCTTCAGGGGCAGGAGGTGGCCTTCATCACCGAGGGCGACCCCATGCTGTACAGCAGCTTCTCCTACGTGCTGGAGAACATTCGGGCGGACCATTCAGAAATACCGGTGGAGATCGTGCCCGGGGTTTCCTCAGTTATGGCGGCAGCGGCGCGCGCTGGAATTCCCCTGGTGACCCACGGCCAGCGGCTGGCCATCCTGCCGGCGGTGTACGGCATCGACGACCTGCGGGAGGCCATCGCCAACTACGACACCATAGTGCTGATGAAGGTTAACAAGGTGCTACTGGACGCTCTGGTTAACCTGGAAAAGCTGGGTCTGGCGGGTAAAGGGGTCTACGTCCGGCGGGCCACCACCGAGCAGGAGCAGGTGGTGAGTGACCTGCAGCAGCTTTCCGAGAAAGACCTGGACTACTTCTCATTACTTATAATCAGGAAGGGTGATTAAACATGGCCGGAGCGCAGGGCAAAGTCTACTTTATCGGCGCCGGTCCGGGCGACCCGGAGCTGCTCACCCTGAAGGGGAAGCGGCTGATAGAAGCAGCCGACGTGGTAATTTACGCCGATTCTCTGGTCCCGGAATCTATCGCAGCCTTCGCCAACCAGGACGCCGAGGTGCACGGCAGCAAGACCATGTCCCTGCCGGAAATCATGGAGCTGATGCTTCGGTCGGTGCGCCAGGGTAAGATTGTGGCGCGTATCCAAAGTGGCGACCCCAGCATTTACGGCGCAATTCTGGAGCAGATGCGAATTCTGGAAAGCAATGAGGTGGAGTACGAGATAGTGCCCGGCGTCAGCGCTGCCTTCGCCGCCGCCGCCTTGCTGAAGACCGAGTTAACTGTGCCCGAGGTCTCGCAAACAGTGATACTGACCCGCGCCGAGGGTCGGGTCTCCATGCCCCCACGGGAGCAGCTCCGCGACCTGGCCGCCCACGGTTGCTCCCTGATCGTCTTCCTCAGCGTTACCCGCATGACCAAAGTGGTTCGGGAGCTGCTGGCGGCCGGCTACTCCAAGGAAACGCCGGTGGCGGTGGTTTACCGGGTCGGCTGGCCCGAAGAGCAGGTTATTCGGGGAGATCTGAGCGATATAGCCGCCAAAATAAGGGAATCCAAGATAACCCTGCAGGCCTTGATCATGGTGGGAGAGGCCATGAATCCCCACCTCCGAGATCCTCTGCCGGCCGCGGAGCAGCCCCAGGCTACGTCCCACCTCTACTCCCAGGACTATACCCATTTGTACCGCCGCTCTCCCTCCAGACCTGATATCTTAGGACCGCGGATCAAGTCCGGAGAGGAACGGGTGCCGTCGTCCAGCGCGCCTCCGCCCAGCGTGCCTTTGTCAGATAATTCCGGCGGCCCCTAGCGTTGCGGTATGAGCTCCTCGACGGCCCTGGTAGCTATTTCTAAAAAAGGAGCGGAGCTGGCGCTGGCACTTTCAGGGTTGACCGGGGAACAGACTGTTTTTCTGGAGCGTAGATGGCATGTAGAGGGCAAGGGCTATCAGGCCTTCGACCTACCCCTCCGCCCGGTGATTCAACGGCTTTTTGACGAATACCAGCGTCTGGTGCTCTTTATGCCCTTGGGAGCGGCCGTCCGGCTGCTGGCTCCTTACATACAGGATAAACATGACGACCCGGCGGTGGTCTGCGTTGACGACGCCGGGCGATTTGCCGTCAGCCTGCTGTCCGGCCATCTGGGTGGCGCCGATGCGTTGGCGCAAGAGGTGGCTATGCTCTTGGGAGCCACTCCGGTCGTTACCTCGGCCTCCCATGTCGCCGGCACGCTGGCCGTGGACCTGCTGGGCCAGGAATTTGGCTGGGTCATTGATTCTCCTCAGCTAGCGGTCACCAGGGCCAGCGCCGCCGTGGTAAACGGCGAGCCGGTTGGCGTTTACCAGCAGGCCGGCGAGCCAGACTGGTGGCCCGAGGACCGGCCGTTACCCAAGAATATCATCAGGTGTTCCAATCCAGGGGAGCTGGCGGCCGTCCCCGGCGATGCCGCCCTGATCATTTCCGATTATCTGAACGTGGTCGATCGAGAGGACCAGCCTCCGCAGCAGGTCCTAAGGAAACAGCACCTGGTGGTGTACCGGCCCCGCAGCCTGGTGATCGGGATGGGCTGCCGCCGCGGGGTACCCCTCGAGGAGCTGGAGGAACTTTTGCTCGACACCTTGCGCCGGCACAATCTGGCGCCGGGCAGCGTCTCCTGCCTGGCCACCGCCGACTTGAAGCAAGATGAGGCCGGACTGATCGAGTTGGCCGCCAAATATGATGTCCCGCTGACCTGCTACAGCGGCGGGGAATTGAACCAGGTCTTCCAATTCAGCGGCGGCGCTGCTACGCCCTCAGCGACAGCCCACAAGCTGTTGGGAATTTGGGGAGTATCCGAGCCGGCGGCTTTGCTGGCCTCGGGCAGCGAGCAGCTATTGGTGCCCCGGGAGAAAACTGCCCGGGCAACCATAGCCATCGCACGGCGAAATTATGAATCCCGCCAGGCCTAGATTGGCATATGATGCGGCTAATGACCCCGGCGTGGGGATGAATGAATAACGACAAATCTCCTTCGGGCCTGTTGTACCTGGTGGGACTGGGCCCCGGGGCGGATAAGGTCTTGACTCCGGCAGCCCGAGCGGCGTTGGAGGATAGCGACGCCGTGGTTGGCTTTCGGGCCTATGTGGACCAGATTGCCAGCCTGCTGGAAGGCAAAGAGCTGGTGGCCATGGAGCTGGGGCAGGAGCTGGAGCGGGCGGAACGGGCGGTAGACCTGGCCTTTGCCGGTAAAAAGGTTGCCGTGGTCTCTTCGGGCGACGCCGGCATATACGGCATGGCCGGCCCGATATTCCAGGTGCTAACCGACCGAGATTGGAACGGTGAAAATCCCCGGTTGGAAACCGTGCCGGGCGTTTCCGCGCTCCAGTCCGCCGCCGCCCTGCTGGGCTCACCGCTGATGCAAGACTTCTGCGCCATCAGCCTGAGCGACCTGATGACTCCTTGGGAGGCGATTGCCCGACGGCTGGAGGCCGCCGCCTGGGGCGACTTTGTGGTGGTTCTTTACAATCCCCGCAGCCGCCGCCGCACCACCCAGTTGCTGGAGGCCCGGCGAATCTTGCTGGAACACCGGTCCCCGCAGACGCCGGTCGGCATGGTCAAGGATGCCTTCCGGGGGGAGCAGCGGGTCACCATTATCGACTTGGCAAGCCTGGAAGAGCGCAGCCGGGAAGTGGATATGGTCACCACCCTGGTCATCGGCAACTCCACCACCTACGTCCACCGGGGTCACATGGTTACGCCCCGGGGATATGAAGAAAAGCGTTTGTCCTCCGGGAAATAATAGAGCAGAAAATAGGAGCGAAGTTAGTGCCACCCACCAGACCCAACGCCGCCAAGCGTAAGCTGCAAGAAAATGGCGTGGTAACCACCATTTCCGGCAATCTCAACAGTGAGATCATTGACTTCATGGGACCCCTGGGATTCGACGCCGTGTGGATTGAATGCGAGCACGGAGGAGTCACCTGGGAACAGCTGGGAGACATGACCCGGGCTTGCGACTTGTGGGGGCTAACTCCGATTACTCGCGTTAACTCCAACGAGCCCTGGCTCATTACTCGAACCCTGGACCGCGGCTCTATGGGCATAGTAACTCCCCACGTCAACAGCCGCGCCGACGCCGAAAAGGCGATGCAGTCGTCCAAATACGCGCCCCTCGGCTACCGGGGAATGTTTGGTGGGCGACAATCCTACGGCGTAACCGACTATTTCCACCAGGCCAACGAACAGACTATGGTCATCGTTCTGCTGGAGGAAGCCGAGGCGTTGCAAAACCTGGAGGACATTCTGAAAGTGGATTACATCGACGTGTTCTTCGTCGCCCCTTCAGACCTGGCCCAAACCATGGGGCACATTGGCAATCCGGGCCATCCCGAGGTCCAACAGGCCATCGACCAGGCAATCGACCGCATCGTATCCTCCGGCCGCACCGCCGGAACCCTGGTCAACGATGACAACGCCGCCGCCTATGTGGAAAAGGGCGTCAGGTTCCTCCTAACCTCCTACAACGGCTGGCTGTCCCGGAGCGCCACCGAATTCTTGGGCAAGGTCGAGGCTGCCACCCGGTAGTAGTGAACATCGGGTAGCGAACATCCCGGGGCCCGGCCTAACCGGACGCCCCTTGCTGCCCCGTGTCCGCCTGTTGAGGCTTGACCGGAAGCAAGACCAACGCCCCTAACAGGAAGAGCAGCCCGGCACCCAACAACAGCGCGGTATAGCCGGCGCCGGGAGAAGCCAGGTTGAGCAGGTCCACCCCAGGTCCCATCAGCTTGGCCGTTGCCGCTCCGCCGATGGTCGCCAGGCTGACCAACCCTATGTGCTGTCCCTCCCGGCCGGCGGTGCCCAGCTCATTGGCCAAAGCCCAGTTGGCGGTAAGCACGACCCCCACTGCCGCTCCGGTAAAGCTGGCGATAATTAAGACCTGCATCAGTCCCACGGCTTGGGTCATGACTACCAGCCCGATAGCCGCGACTACAGCACCCATCAGGACTACGGGTTTATGGCCGATTCGATCCGACAGCCAACCCGCCGGATAAACGCTCAAAATCACCGCTCCGCCGGTGGCCGCAATCGTGATTCCCAGGGTCTGGGCCGGGTTGGAAACCTTTACCACATCGTCCAGAAAGAAAAGCCCGTAAGTCGGGAAAACGAAGGTCGCCGCGATCATCAGGTACCTGGAAAGGAGAAACCAGGCCAGTTGAGGATGCAGTCGGGTGGTTAACCTGAGCCGGTGCCAAATATCTTGGTCCGCCGCCTGGACCGCCCTCTCTCTTGGCACAACGATCGATGAGCTAATGGCCGCAGTAAAAATCAGCGAGGCGCCCACCACGCCCAGGGCAATCCAGAGCCAGTAGGAATTTCCCTCGATGGTGAATCGCCCCATTAGCGTACCGGTCAACGCGATCAGTACCACGCCTCCCGAAGCGTCGGCCAGAATCTTCAGCGACGAGGCTACTCCGATGCGATTGATCGGAACCAGGTCCCGGATCAATGCCTGGAAGGGACCAAAGCCGATGCTGGCGTTGGCCTGGATCAGGACCCATATCACGAAGAGGGAGAGGTAGTTGGTCGCGGCCGCCAGCCCCACCAACCCCAAAGAGACGGCAATGCAACCCCAGAGCATGTAGGGCACTCGTCGTCCTAAAGGGGACCTGGTGCGATCGCTGTACCACCCCACTACCGGCTGCACCAAAGCCGCCACCAGCAGGCCGCTGAATCCCAACAGCCCCAGCAAGGTGTTTTTGGCTCCCTCACGGACTAGCCCCAGCAAGGCGTTTTCAGCCCCCTCACGGACCAGCTCCAGCACCAGTACCGGTAGAATCACCGCATCCATGGCCATGAAAAAGCCGGTTATGCCAAAGCCGAAGGCCCCCAGACGGAGCAGCGCCAGATTTCCCCATTGGCCGTTTGAATTATCCTGCATGCCACCCAAATGCGCGGATTCTATAACCCAGTAAAAAGGTGTGTAAGAAACGCTCGTTCATGGTCGACCAATTCATCACGAAGTAGACCCTACCCCTTCGCCCTGAAAGCTTGGCCAAGGGCGATTACCCCTAGAGGCAACGTCTGACCATACGACCTACGGGACGATTGTTTATGATATAACAACGGGCGAAGCGGATGTTAGAATGGGCCTTGCTCGCAAGGCTGGATGGGCGAATCATCGGACACCTATGGGATCGTAGTGGACTATAATAGTCACGGCTTATCATACGGGGCAGGTGACAGAAAATGTACATGGTGAGACACGTTTGGAATTGTGCACGGGGGAAGGCTCCCGAATGCGTGGAAGGTGTGAAAGTCGTTAATAGCATGTTTGCTAGCCAGGGTAACACCAGCGGCCGAATCTATGTAGATTACGCGAACCGAATGGATACGGTGGTCTGGGAGCTTGAGGTGGAGAGCCTCGATCAATACTTTACGGGCCAACGTGGGGTGTACGCCGAACCAACACGAGAGTTCACAGAACTAGTAGACCGCTTGAACAGTAACACAGTGGTGGGCAACCGCGAGATATGGCAAGTCATTCTTTAGAGCCATTATAGTAGGGGTCTAGGCTAGCTCCAGTGCTGAGAACTCTCGTTTCCGAGGAGGAGAACCGGGGTTCCCAAAACCCCCACTAGCCAGTTGGAGTTTAAGGACGTCCAATTACGCTGGGCCATTGCTGAGAGCTGATTCCAGCCATTTCCAGGAAAGTACGTATGAAGATTTGTTCGCTGCTCCCCAGCGGCACGGAGATTCTCTTCGCCATCGGACTGGGCGACCAGGTCACCGGGGTGAGCGATCTGTGCGACTACCCCCCGGAGGCTCGGGATAAGCATATCGTGTCCCGCAGCAAGATCGACGTTTTGGCACTGTCCAGCGACCAGGTCGAGAAGATGATGCATCAAATCCTCGCCTCCGGCGAAAGTCCTTATGAGCTGGACCAGGGGTGGCTGGAGCAACACCCGCCGGATGTAGTGCTGACTCAGGACCTGTGCTATTTCTGCGAGATCGACGCCCCCACGGTGAACCAGGCCCTCAAGAGTATTCCGGTCCCGCCGGATGTGCTGGTCCTTCAGCCGAAAACCCTAGAGGCTATATTCGACAGCATCCACCAAGTGGGGCAGACTTGCGGCGCCGCGGAGCCGGCCGCCAATCTGGTTGCGGAGCTGCAATCCCGAGTAGAGGCAATACGAAAAAGCCTCGCTCACGTTGCCCAGCGGCCTCGGGTATTCTCCTTAGAGGGAATTAATCCTCTGGTCATTGGCGGTCACTGGATACCCGATTTGCTGGAAATAGCCGGGGGACGACAGAGCCTTTACCCGGCCGGCTGCCCGGCTGCCCGGCTGGAGTGGCGGGAGATCCTGGACTATGCGCCGGAGAAGCTTTTTATCGACCTCTGCTCCTCCGATTTGAATCGACACCTGAGCGAGATCCCTTGGTTGGCCAACCAGGAGGGATGGCAGGAGCTTCCGGCGGTAAGGTCGGGCGAGGTTTACTTGATCGACCACGTCTATTTCAGCTGTCCCGGGCCGCGCGTCGTCCAGGGGTTGGAGATTCTAGCCCAGCTCACTCATCCGGAGCTGTTCTCCGGGCTGGTGCCGCCCGACACCGTGCTGAAACTCGACCCGGCCAGGGCCTTGCACGGCGGCCCGCAGGATGTGGCCAGCTGCTTCCTTCCCTATTAGCAGCTATCTCAAAACAACCCATGTCATTCCCAGTTTTCATGCTCCGGCGGAGCGCCACCTACAGATAAAGATGGCTTCCTTTTCCCTTGTGGGAGAGGATCAAGGTGATACTGTTTAACGCGACTTTCACTGTATTATTGGCAACTATCTAAAAACGACCAATGTAATTCCCAGTTTTCATGCTCCGGCGGAGCGCCACCTACAGATAAAGATGGCTTCCTCTCCCCTTGTGGGAGAGGATTGAGGTGAGGGGTATCACCCTCATCCCAGCCTTCTCCCATCAAGGGAGAAGGGGCTATTTTCAGAACAGGAGCCCTTCAGCTCGGGGTGACATTTTTAAGCCCCCATTTCCCATATGGCTAAAAAAGTAATTCTTTCTCAGTAATTCGTCGATGGTCTTTCAACCATTGTCTAATTATGCGTTTGCGTGTTCCCAGCTATAATAACTCCATGATATGTCACTTTGCAGTAAGATGCCGTAGGCATCATGGAGGCACCTGATGGGTGACGGCGAAAAAGCCCCTCTCCGGCTCCAATTCAACCCCAAAGTCCGCCTGGAATTTCACGGCTCAACCATCACCTCCGACGCTGGTCTTCTTGCCTTTCGAGAGTTTGATGATGCCTTGGGCCTTACCGAAATCGCTGAGGACTACCTCCAGGAAAGCCGTACCGGACGCAATATCCTTCACCACCTGGTTCCGCTGCTAAGACAGTCGATCTACAGCCGCTTGGCCGGCTACGACGACACCAATGACGCAGTGCGCCTTTCCCAAGACCCAGCCATGCGAGTGATCGTGGGATGGCAAGGCTCGGAGCGGAAAGGAGCCAGCACCAGTGAGATGGGCCGGTTCGAGACGGAGTTCCTGACCCAAGAGGACAACCTGAAGGGGCTGGCACGAATAAATACCCAGTGGGTGGAACGAGCTATGGCCCATACCCTACACCGGCGAGTAATCCTGGATATGGACAGTTCCGAGAGTCCAGTGCACGGCCAGCAGGAGGGAGCAGCCTATAACGGCCACTTTGAATGCGTCTGCTATCACCCTCTCTTTCTGTTCAACCAGTTCGGGGATTGTGAAGCAGCTAAGCTACGGTCAGGCAACGTCCACAGTGCCGATGATTGGCAAGAAGTCCTTGATCCGGTGGTGGAGCGTTATTTGACAGCAGCGGTCAGGCTGCTGTTTCGTGCTGACGCCGCCTTCGCCAAGCCGGAGATATACGATTATCTGGAAGCAAGAAACATCGGCTACGCCATCAGGCTGCGGTCCAACCAGGTGCTGCAGCGGGAGATAGCGCCCCGGCTAATACGGCCTACGGAGTGGCTTTCCCCGAAGCCTATCGTCTCCTATCATGACTTCGTCTACCAGGCCCAGAGCTGGAACGTTGCTCGGAGAGTGGTCTCTAAGGTGGAGTGGCACCAGGGAGAACTGTTTCCCAGAGTGGGCTTCATCGTCACCAATCTGAGCTATCCAAACATCGGGATAGTCCGCTTTTACAATGGCCGAGGGACCGCGGAGCAATGGATAAAAGAAGGCAAGTACGCCCTGAACTGGACCAGGTTGTCCTGCCACAAGTTCGTGGCCAATCAGGTCAGGCTGGAGTTGTTCGTACTGGCTTACAACCTGGGCAACTTCATGAGAAGGCTAGCCTTACCGGAGGCAATGAAGCACTGGTCGTTGACCAGTCTGCAGACCAGGATGATCAAGACTGGAGGACGGTTGGTGCGCCATGCCGGAAGGCTGGTGTTTCAGCTTGCTGAGGTGCTGGTGAGCCGGGAAATGCTAGGCGGGATACTGGAACGAATTGGTCGGCTTAGGCTGGCTCCTGGCTAGTCCACTTTAGGAGCGTCGGGATTGGTTACGGTTACGGGGTCGCACAGGGCAAAAGAGCTTCCCAAGGGCGAGACTTGGGCGTAGACAAGCGGTTTGGGGCTTTTACGCTTGGCAGTACAGTGGTTGCCCAATGAAAGCGGGGAATTTGAGTGAATCAGGCCGCATCAGACCGCATTTGACGCCCTTGGAATGCGGGATTATATTTGGCGGTATCCCCGCGGGAGCTATATCCAGGAAAGGTGGTTTGATCTGGGGAATCCCGGTTAAGATAATCACTTTTCCGCCCAGCCAGCCGGGTTCAACGCGGCAATACCCAGCTTAGCCAAGCAGCTTCAACTTACGACGACGTTGACCAGGCGGCCCGGTACGTAGATGGCCTTATTGACCGTCTTGTCCTGGGTAAACGCCCTGACTTTGGGGCTAGCTAGCGCCAGCTCTTGGGCCTCCGCCTCGTCAATGTCCGCCGGCACCTGAATCCGGTCCCGCACCTTGCCGTTTACCTGCAATACCAGGGTGATGGTTTCCTCCGCCGCCAGCTCCTCATCCCATTCCGGAAATCGCTGCTGGTGGATACTATACTGGTGTCCGGTCAACTCCCACATCTCCTCGGATATGTGGGGAGCGATGGGCGCCAGAATCAGCAACATCTTCTCGATGCACTCCCGCCAGGTGGCGGCGTCGACGCTTCCCTCGGCCCAGACCTTACTCAGGTGATTGGAGAACTCCATCAAGCTGGCGATGGTGGTGTTGAACTTGAAGCGGTCCAGGTCGGCGTGACACTTTCGGATAGTTTGGTGGAGCAACCTCAGGGTTTCCCGGGCATTATCAGCGCCCGCCGGTTTTGAATCCAGATTGGCCGGGTCCCGCTCGACAATGGTCCAGACCCGGTTCAGCCAGCGGGCCACGCCGTTGATGCCCACATCGCTCCAAGGGCCTCCCTGGTCCCAGGGACCGATGAACATGAGGAAGCAGCGGACCGCATCCGCGCCCAGCTGGCCGACTACTTCATCCGGATTGACCACATTGCCCCGACTTTTGCTCATCTTTTCGTGGTCTTCCCCCAGAATCACCCCCTGGTTGAACAGGCGCAGGAAAGGCTCGTCGAACTTCACCAGACCCATGTCCCGCAGGGCCTTGATGAAAAATCGCGAGTAGAGCAGGTGCATCACCGCGTGCTCGGCGCCTCCGGTGTACTGATCCACCGACATCCACTTCTCCAGCAACTTGGGGTCGAAGGCACCCTGAGAATACTGGGGACTGGTATAACGGAGCATGTACCAGGACGAATCGAAGAAGGTGTCCATGGTATCGGTCTCTCGGCGAGCGGCACCTCCACAATTGGGACAATTGGTTTGAGAGAATTCCGGGTGGGAAGCCAGGGGCGACTCTCCAGTAGGCTTGAATTCGGCGTCTGGAGGCAGCAGCACCGGTAGCTCCGCTTCCGGCACCGGCACCGTGCCGCACCGATCACAAAAAATCATCGGAATGGGGGTCCCCCAATAGCGCTGGCGAGAGATTAGCCAGTCGCGTATGCGGTAGGACACCGTTCTCTGGCCCCATCCTTCTTTTTCGAGGTCATCAGCTATCGCCTTCATCCCTTCCTGATTGGTCATGCCCTCGTAGGCGCCCGAGTTGGTCATGAACCCATCGTCCAGGTAGGCTTGGGACGGCTCACTGCCATCCCAAGTTATGGGGGCGATAACGGTGCGTACCGGCAGCCCATATTTTTTGGCGAAGGCGAAGTCCCGGGAGTCATGGGCCGGTACACCCATGACGGCGCCGGTGCCGTAAGTGGTCAGCACATAGTCCGCAATCAGTACGGGAACCCGCTCGTTATTGAGGGGATTCACCGCGTAGCCGCCGAGAAAGACGCCGGTTTTCTCCTCCTCGGTGGATAGCCGCTGAATCTCGGAAGTCTGCCGGGCCCGCGCCACGTAAGCCTCCACCTCGGCCCGATGCTGCTCGGTGGTCAACGAAGGCACCAGGGGATGCTCCGGCGCCAATACCAGGAAAGTGACGCCGAATACAGTGTCGATGCGGGTGGTGAAGGTACGGATTTCCTTTTGGGGCAGGCTGGCATGGGAAATGTCGAAACCGATTTCCACGCCTTCGCTGCGGCCAATCCAGTTCCGCTGCATAGTCAGGATTTTCTCCGGCCAATCCAATAAGCCGCCAAAGTCCAGAAGTTGGTCGGCATAATCGGTGATACGGAGAAACCATTGCTCCAGGTCGCGGCGAATTACCGGTGTGCCGCAGCGCTCGCAGGCGCCGCCGACTACCTGCTCGTTGGCCAGCACGGTTTGACAAGAGGGGCACCAGACCACCGGCGCGTTGGCTCTATAGGCCAAACCATGCTGGTAGAGTTGGAGAAAGAACCATTGGTTCCACCGATAAAATTCCGGCAGACAGCAGATGACCTCCCGGTCCCAGTCATAGATGGCCCCGAGGGAAGCCAGCTGCTTCCGCATATTCTCGATGTTGCTCATGGTCCAGGAGTAGGGGTGAATGCCCCGGCTGATAGCGGCGTTTTCGGCGGGCAGCCCAAAGGCGTCGAAACCAATGGGATGGAGGACGTTGTACCCCTGCATACGGCGGAAACGGGCATGGCAGTCGGCGGGCGCCATCGCATACCAGTGGCCGATATGCAGGTCACCGGATGGGTAGGGATACATGGTCATCTCGTACCACTTGGAGCGCGGATCGTCATCCTGCACCCGGTGTAGTCCATCCCTGGCCCACCGGTCCTGCCACTTCTGATCTATAACCACCGGGTCGTAACGCAATTCCACCTGCCGGGGCGCGCTTGGCATATCAGGTCACCTCGAAATCCCTGCACCTTTGCCATATATTAGCACAGAACCCGATTATGCCACTGTGAGAATCGTACTTCCGAAACCACCAAGAGGACGGGCCAAGCAATGCTGTAGGGGCGCACGGCCGTGCGCCTCTACTACTCAAAACACGGCCCAAAACACGCACTCTTCACATAGAAATTGCCTGAGTGTCCCACTCCATTTTAATTGACACCACAGGCGCGAATTACTAGAATCCCCCTAAACCGCCGGGAAGGGAATATTTGACCCTGAATAAGCAGCGACCACCGGCTCCGGTATAGGTAACCTCCGTGGAGCCAAGGCCGCCTCGCCGCCCCGTTGACAGCGTAATTCGCCAGCCCCGGCAGGCGGAACTGCGCCCCCTGGTGGGCGAAGCGGTCGCAGAGCGCCGGCCCCAGCGGATCCTAAGTACCTCCTCCATCCTATTCTTCGGATTCGTGGCCCTCATCCTAGTCGGGGGCTTGCTCCTCGCCCTGCCCATATCCAGTAATGCGGACCAGTTCACCCCTCTGGAACTGTCCTTTTTCACAGCTACCTCCGCCGCCACTGTCACTGGTCAGACCGTCGTGAACACTTCGACCTACTGGAGCACTTTCGGACAGGCTGTTATTTTCTTCTTGATGCTGGTAGGCGGGCTAAGCTTCATGGCGGTCGCCACCTTTGTGCTGGTCCTGATCGGCCAATCTTCTTCCATATCCGATAGCCTGGTAATGCGAAACGCCATCGGCGTAGAGCAGATGGGGGGACTGCGCCATATAGCCCGTAACATTACTCTGGTAGTGGTTTTCGTCTACTTGATAGGAGCCGCGGCGATCCTGTGGCGCATCTACGGAATGGACGGAATGAGCCTCAGCCAATCGGTGTGGCATTCCGTGTTTCTGTCGGTCTCATCCTTCAACAACGCCGGCTTCTCCATCTTGCCAGAGTCGGCGTCCGGTACTGGCCTGGAACGCATCGCCACCGAGCGATTCTTGCTGGGTTTCATGATGGTATTGATAATTCTGGGCAGCATTGGCTGGACCGTGCTGGTGGATCTTTACCACCATGGCCGTTTCGCCCGCCTCAGCCTGAACACCAAGCTGGTCCTGGCAACCAGCCTTTTCCTGTGGATTCTGGGAGCCGGCGTGTTTTTCCTGGCGGAGTTTTCCAACACCATCGGAGATCTCAGCCTTGGGGATAAGTTGGTATCCGCCGTTTTCCACTCGGTAAGCGGACGTACGGCCGGATTTGCCACCGTGGATTTCCAAATGGCGAAGGACTTTACCAAGCTAACCTACCCGGCGCTAATGTTCATAGGCGGCGGCGCTGGTTCGGTGGCTGGAGGGATCAAGGTCAATACCTTCGCCGTCATAATTGCCGCGGTTATCTCCTCAGCGAGGGGACGGCCGCGACCGGAAGCCTTCGGCCGGGAAATCGCCAGCGACCAGGTTTCCCGCGCACTAACGGTAGCTGTTCTGGGAGTAGTGTTTATCGTGGTGGTAATGCCCATCTTGACGCTGACCGAGCCAAACATACCGTTTCTGGATTTGCTCTTTGAAACCATCTCCGCATTCAGCACCAACGGCACCTCCGTCGGCATTGTGCCCCACCTGAGCTTGGCCGGAAAAATCCTTTTGATGGCCGCCATGTTTGCCGGCAGATTGGGACCGTTGACCCTGGCTTTGGCCTTGGCTCCCCGGGAAAGAACGGTATATCGCTTCGTGGAGGAAAGGGTTACAATTGGTTAGCGGGAGTAGTTCGGGAGCAGTCCGGGAGTAGCCGTTGAAAAAGCAAGTTTGTGTAATAGGTTTGGGGCGCTTCGGCGCCACCGTGGCCCGGGAACTTTATCAAGCGGGGCACGACATCCTGGCCCTGGACACCGACGAAGCTAAAATCCAGGAGATGCTGGGGCAGGTCACCTACGCCGTTAGAGCCGACGCCACCAGAGAATCGGTGCTCAGAGAGATGGGCGTCGCCGATTTCGATGTGGGGATCGTCGCCCTGGGCAGTGATAATATTCAGGCCAGCATCCTGGTAACGGTTCTGCTCAAGAGCTTGGCCATCCCATTTATTATCTCCCGGGCCGCCAATGAACTGCATGGGGAAACCCTGGAGCGCATTGGCGCCGATAAGGTAGTTTACCCCGAGATGGAAAGCGCCCGCCGAGTGGCCCACGTGGATTTCAACGCCGGGATCCTGGATTATATGGAGTTGGCGCCCAATGTGGGCATCAGCAAGGTCCGTCCACCGGAAGGGATGCTGCGACGAACGCTGGATGCCGCTGAATTGGGCTCCCAAGGCAAGCTCGGTGTGGCGGTTCTGGCGATTCGACGGGGACGCAGTTACATTCTCAACCCGTCCAAGTTCGAGGAAATCGCTCCTGGAGACGTACTCTTGGTAGCGGGAAAGAACGAGCAGATCAGCAAGCTCCACGGATTCGCCCAGGAACTCCCACCAATAGCCGCAGATTAGGCGCCCCGGCAATTGTAAGTGTCAGATACGTGGTCAGGGACACGGTCAGGGCCAATATCGGGGTCCGAACCGGTTGTTTTACACCAGATTTCTAATTATAATGCCCCTTCAAAAGTTCCCCCTACAAAAGCCCCTGAGAACGCCCGCTTTGATGACGGGCAGAAATTAGGAAGAGCAGGCGTCATTCATGCGACCAACCGATAAGCGGATCCTGGTGCCGGTCAACGGCATTCGAGCCAGTCAGGACGCCTTCCGGTGGGCCTGCCATCTAGCCAGACAGAACAAGGCGGAACTGCACTCGGTCTATATTTCGGAGATTCCCCTTGAGTTTTCCCTGAACACCGAATTTGTTCAGGATAACCCGCGGGGGGAACAGGTTCTCTCCCGAATAGAGGCCATAGCGGCTGAAGAGAAGTGCCGGGTGCAGGCGCAATTGCTGCAGGCCAGGCACGCCGGTCCGGCCATAGCCCTGGAAGCCGAGGATCGAAACATGGAGATGATCATTCTGGGCCTTCCCTACCGCCGGCGTTTCGGGCAAAACCTCCTAGGCTCCACCGCATCCTACCTCTTGAACCACGCCCCTTGCCAAATCCTATTCTGGCGGGAGCCGCCGCTAACTCCACCTCCTTCTAACCGGTAGCGATTTGGAGGCGATGATCTTTGGGTGCGGTACTCTGACCGACCTGCTGGTGACCTACCTGAGGCAGGCAGGTCACCTGGTAACCGTCCTGACCGATGACGCTGATGCTCTGGAACGCCTCCGCAGAGAATACCAGGTACAAGGAGTCTGGATTACCGAGCCTCTGATGCAGGATTACTTGCAGGAAGGCGATATCGAGATCACCGAAGTTTTTCTGGCCATTTCTGACCACGACCACCAAAATGTGCTGGTAGCCCAGATTGCCAAACACATCTTCAACGTGGGAATCGTGATTTGCCGGCTGGAAAACCCCCAATTACAGCAGCTTTACACCGGCCTCGGATTGAAGGTTATCGGTACATCCACCTCTGGTCTCTACGATGAAACACGTCAGCTGATTGAAGGCTAAACCGGGATGTACGTTACCATCATAGGCTGCAGCGGTGTCGGCTACCACCTGGCCAAGGCGCTGCTGGCCGCTGGACATGAAGTGCTGGTGGTCGAAAAGAGCCGTTCCCGGTGCCAGCTTCTTTACGATGAGTTGGGCAGCGTGGTGCTTTGCGGAGACGGTACCGACCAGCGGGTCCTGCAATCGGCCGGGGTCGGTCGTGCCGACATCCTGGCGGCGGTAACTGGGGTTGATGAGACCAATCTGGTGGCCTGCCAAATGGCCAAGGAGACTTTTCAGGTGCCCAGGACCATGGCGGTGGTGACCGATACGAAGAACGAGTCGGTTTTCCACTTCCTGGGTGTGGACGTGGTGGTCAATGCGACCCACCTGGCGGTAACCGGCCTGGAGGGAGGAGTACCGGGTCGCCCCATGATCCACCTATTGGACCTCAAGGTGCCAGACACCGAATTGGTTAGTGTATCCATACCGGAGGACGCTGCCGTGGTGGGGAAGAGGCTGGGGGAAATTCAGTTGCCGCCTCACAGTTTCGTATCGCTGGTGGTCAAGCGCAATCAGGCGGAGCTGGCCGCCTCTAATCTAGTATTGGAAGGCCTGGATGAGGTGGTGGCGGTAACCGTCGCCGACGAGGAACAGAGCCTGTACGATGCCTTGACTGGGGTTTAGCGATGGGCAAGCGAATCGGCTTTCTGGGTCCGGTGGGAACCTACACCGAAGAGGCCACTCTCCAATACGATTCCCAGGCCGAACTGCTGCCCTTTCCCAGCATAGCGGCCATTGGCCAGGCGGTATCCTCCGGACTGACGGAACAGGGAGTGGTACCCATAGAAAACAGCATGGAAGGCTCGGTTACCTTCACCTTGGACCTGCTCATCAGCCAGCCCGGACTGTCCATCAGGGATGAGATAGTCCTGCCCATTCAGCATTATTTGCTGGCCCTTTCGGGGACCCAGTTTCCAGACATCCAGGTTATTTATTCCCATCCTCAAGCCCTGGCCCAATGCCGCGATTTTTTGGAAAAGCGCTTTCCTCAGGCCCAGCAGGGCGCCTCTCTGAGCACGGTGGCGGCGGTAACCGACATGCGGAACAGCGAGCTTCCGGCGGCAGCCATCGCGCCCCGGCGGGCCGCCGAATTGCACGACGTGGAAATCATCGGGCAGAACATTCAGGACAATCCCAACAACGTTACCCGGTTCGTGGTTCTGGCCGGCGAGGACCACCCTCCCACCGGAAGGGACAAAACTTCCCTCTGCTTTTCTTTCGACCAGGACTCACCCGGGGTATTGCATGAAGCCTTGGGGGAGTTCGCCAGCAGGAACATCAATCTGGCTAAAATCGAGTCCCGCCCGACCAAAGAATCGCTGGGCCGATACATATTCCTGATTGACTGTGAGGGTCACCGCCAGGATCCGCTGGTCAAAGATGCGCTGGACGCAGTCGCACAAAAAGTCAGCATGCTGAAAATCTTGGGGTCCTACCCCCGGTGGAACCCACCAGAATAAAAATAAGCCGACGCCGGGCCGGCTTATTTGTTGGTGTTTCGTATCTGGGTCAGGTCAATCCAGGATAGTTGTCTTGTTATTCGCAACTCCCTCTTGGCTACCAAAAAAGCTGGTGTGAAAAGGCCCTGACATAGTCATGATGAGAAGTGCGCTTCCCGCCAACAACGAAGCAATCTCGGAAATGGAGATTGCTTCGCTTCGCTCGGAATGACTACTCACACACCATCTAAGGCTTTAGCAGCCACCAAGGCAGACCTAGGTGTAGGTTTGCACCCCGTTTTCCGAAGGCTCTTCCACGCTGTCCGCGCTCCGACTCCTCCTGATCTTCTCCTTTACCGTCCCAATGTAATCGCCCGTTTTGCTGCGGATCTCTTCGGCTTTGGCCCCAACTATTTCCCGCGATTCCCGGCCGGGTTTAGGCGCAAACAAAATCCCCGCCACCGCTCCAGCCAGAGCGCCCGCCACCAGGCCCGTAATTAATTTATTGCTGCTCGTCATCGTCATTCCTCCGCTCCCGATTTTTGAAATTCTCAACCAGTCCCCAAACGCGATTTATCATCTCCAGAGCCGACCCGATGAGGTTCATCGGCTGGGACACCAGGCTAAGTAGGATACCTGAGCCTTCCTCCAGGTTCCGGGATGTTCGCAGCACCGAGGGGTAAAGCTGCCGGTATACCCGAAACGCCACCACACCCAGCCCTATCAATATGATAATAAAAACGCCCGAGTTTACAATAATAAAAATATCCCGAATTAGAGCGATTTTATCCACGGTATCCATGTTGAAGCTTTGTTCCAATAGGAAAAGGGGTGGGCCTGCCTTTATTATTACCATAAAACCCGATAAATGTTCACCCCCTGGTTGCGAAACACAGGAAATACCAACTCTTTCCCAACCATTTGCTCAAATTGGAGCAGGCCCGACCCCGGGTAGTGGGCCTGCTCCAATTCGCCTACCACGATGTACTCGACCTCGTACTTGCTTAGCAACTCCTGGGCCCGACCGACGTCTGCTGTGCTATAAATCTCCCTGATATCCCTTGAGCGCTCCTGAACCGCATCAGCGTAGGGGGTGCGCTGTTGAATCTGGTGCCAAGGCCAGCCCAGCACGGTCGGCAAACCGGTATAGCCGGCGACCCGCGAGGTCCAATGGTATTGATGGTGGTGAGCCTCCAGGATTACTGGCGAACCTTCCACGTTGTCCTGGAGCCAGCGGATGGCTTCCAGGTCCCACTTTAGTTGCAACGACCGGCCTTCTTCCTGATGAACCGCCTGCTCCATGTAGGCCGTACCTGCCAGCGACACGGGTGTATCCCCAAAGCGGTCATTGACCCGGGCTTTGGTGCCCAGGACCGGGTAGACCAGGCTGGAAGCCAGCAATACCGCTAGAATTCCTGTCCAAGCCAGTTTCGCCCCCCAGCGATCCCGGCTCCAAATCCGCGACAACCATCCCCGGTCGCCCAGATACCAAAGCATATATCCAGCGGCCAAACTGAAGAGAACCCATCCTTCCAGATACAGCTTGAACAGGGTATTCATCCGGCCAATGTCGCCGTTAAGGCGCACAAATTCAACCCCTATGCCAATGGACAGGGCCATCCCCAAAAGAATTAAGGGAATAGCCGCAAACAGCCCATCCTGGGTTTCGTCCTGAGTTTCTCGGCCCAACTCCGCCATCAGCGCCAGTCCGGTCAGCAATACCAAGGGCAGCAATATGGCCGCGGTCCAGTAGCCGGCCAAGGCCAGATAAACCGCCGCCGCCAGCCCGATACCCAAATAAGCCAAGCGCAGCCGATCTCCCGCGGTCAAGACCCCATCTGAGCCAGCCATGGCTCCTTGACCAAATAGAGTTCTAAACATGGGGGCCAGGAATTGCCGGCCCCGGTAGAACAGGAAGATTATCGCTACGAACAGGAACAGGCCGTGAATAACCAGGTAACGGTCCAGCGGGGTGCGCCACTTGGAAGCCGCGATTCCGGCGTTGAAGGTCTCGTAGGTTTGATGGAAGGGCAGGAAGAGGAGCACGCTGAGCCCTATCACTCCTACCGAGAGCAGGCCGAACCAGGCGAGGTTTTTGGTCCGTGTAGCCTTTCGGCCATATGCCGCCAAGCCCAAAAGCGTTAATACCAGCACCAGATAAGGAGGGTAATCCCAGCTATTTATCACCCATAGGCTTCCCAATCCCAGGGCCAACCCGGTAGAGGCGATTAGGGTCCAGAGCCATCCGGAGTTTCTCAGCCCCACCGCCAGACCTACTCCCAACCCTATCACCAGCAGGGTAAAGGGAATCACCATCATATGGGCGTGGAGGTCGGCAAAAAGAAAGGTGAAGAAGGGGAACTCTGTGATGTGGTAGGAAACGTCGGTAAATCCCGGTATCTGATCTGCGGGAAGCCAGAAGGCCAGGGGCGACCCGTCAATTTGGTCCAGCGGGGGAATCATGCGGCTGCTTCGCCAAAAGTCGAACATGGACAGGGCCTGCTCCGGGCGAAACAGGCGATGCCAGGCACCCTGCACTAGCTGGACCATGCCGTCCAGATTGCCGATCACCGCGACCATCGTCGCGGACAGGAGACCGGCGCCGATGGGGCTCCACAAGATGGCGGCGAACCTGGAGCGCCTTTCATCCACGGATTCCGGTCCGGATTCGGGCCCGGATTCGGGCCCGGATTCAGCTTTGGCGGAGCCGTCCTGGTCCGATTGGTCGACCTTGGGGACCAGGGGAGCCTTCGGCTCCGCCACTGCCCCTGGACCATCCCTCGGGGCGCCTGGACCCCTAGAGCGCCGAATGCCCTCCGTCAGGTTGTAAACCAGGGAAAAAGCGCCGGTAAAAGTCAGCGCGAAAAACAGGGGTACCGCCAAATTAAAAGCGGTGGTGGGAACAATGCCCGTTACTCGCATCGGCAGGGAAACCAGGAAGTATCCCCAGTAATAGTAGTTCAAGTATCCGCCGGCGAACCACGGGTCGTAGGGAGGCAGAGTAGTGGACCGCACCACCGCGCTGAGGTAGGCCAGCTCCATGGGCTTTTCCCCGCCTCGGAAGGGATGCCACAAGTCCGGGTTGGCCGCCCGCACCAATACAAAAGCCAGAAATACCAGGAGAAACAGGGTTTCGGCCAGCAGCAACAGCTTCCAGCGCTCCCTGACAAACCCAATAATCTCCCGCCAGTTGAAAAACAGGGTAATCGCCGAGCCCAGACCGACTACCAGACCACCTATGAAAATGGCCCCTTTTGAGAAAGTCAGCCAATCCAGGTTGACCAACAACCAGGCAAAGTACCCAATAAGCAGGATTCCCAATATCCTAGCCAGGACGATGCCCCGGTCCGGCAGAGGGCGGAAAATAAACATGGCTAGCGGAAGGGTAATCAGATATCCCAGCTCGATAGTCAGCAGCCAGGCCAGAACCGGGAATCGGTTGGTCCAGCTGCCCCGGTCGAAGATGCGAGACCAGGTGCCTCCCGCGCGTTGCGCCGCCCGATCCTCCTCGGAAAGCATCAGACCCAGCTCTCCCTTCTCCCCGGCTTGGGCCGAAACAGCCCGGCCCGCCCGGTCCTGGGCGCTTCCCCGGGCCAGCAGCTGCCGGAGCAGATCATCTTCCGGCTTCTTCTCCAAGTTTCGGAACAGCAAGACCTGGGGGTGATCGTAACCCACCACATTGTCGTCGGCGTAGCCCAGGTTCAGCCTCAAGCCGGAGTCCTCATCGGGAGTCAACGCTTGGGGACGAGGAAGCCCGGCTCGTTCAAAGGGGTCATCCGGAAAGGAAACCTTCAAAAACGTCGGGAAGGATGTAAAGCTCCGCTCCAGGCGATAGCCCAGGTCGCCTTGAAATAATTGATGGTAGTAACCGGAGCTGAGCGGGAAGTGCTCGGGGAGTCTGGCCACGCTTCCGTAGGGCCGGTTGCTGTAAAAGACCAGGTACTCCGACCGGGCCAAACCCCGGGCCAAGTCCTCCATTTTTGTCCGGCTGTCCGGCTCGTAGACCGGAAACTGCCATACATCGTAGCGGTGAATCCCCGGCACGAACTCATCCCAGTGATTATCGCTCACCACCGCGGTCCCGGACGGTATGTTCTGCTCCATCCAGCGAGACGCGGCGACGGCGGGATGATCTCGGGCGTAGACCCGCTCGAAGGCTAAAGCGTAGAAGGCGGTGGTGGCTAATACCAAAACCATTAACGCCAGGGCCAGGCCAGGCCAGGCGCGACTATTGCTCAGGCGAGCCCATAACCAGCCCAGGAACTCCAGCCAGGGGGCCGAAGTTTCCGACTGCTGAAATGATCGGGAGGCGCTAGACGATTGAGAGGCGCTCCGGGCCGCGTCCACCAACCACCAGAGCATCCGCGCCGCCATCAGCACCATGAAAGGCATCAGCGGGAAGAGGTATCGCAGGAATTTAACCTCAAAAGATTCTAGAAAGAGGAAGTTGGGAACCACCCAGGCCAGCAAAAGCAGGTCCCAGCGGCGGCTCCTTTGCCGCCGGAAGACCATTACAGCGGTAAAGGGAATGGCGAGCCAGGCAACTATGCCGAGAGAGATTCCCAGGCCCCAGGCGCTGGTCTGATGTATTTGATAGCTGAAGGCCGGAGTATTGACGTATTGATAGGTGAAGGGCCACAGACCGGCCTGCCGGGCCATGTCGGTCTGGGCAACCAGATCCCCAATAAAGGAATTGAAATCCAGCAGGGCGTAGGGAGTCAGAACAAAATACACCGCCAGCGCCACTGCACCGGCCGCGTAGGCATGGGCGAAGGGTCCCTGGACCTTTTCCAGGGTAATGGCCGACCAACGGCCTCCACAAGAGTCCAGGACTCGCCAGAGGTAGGCCAACCCCAGCGGCAGCACCAGCGGTAGCACACTTACTTTAGGAGCCATGGCCAAACCCACCAGGGCCCCCAGCAGCAGCGAGTCGCGCAGCCTCCCCCGCTCCACCATCCGGAGCATGGCCCAGAAACTGGCCATTAAAAAGAAAACAGAGAAGGTTTCCGGCCGGTAAAAATGGCTGCTCTGTATGTGAATAACCGCTAAAGCAGTGAAGGCCGCCCCCAGAAGACCCACTCTCGGGCTGAACATTTTCCGGCCCAAAAGGAAGACCATGAAAACCGTTCCCACGTCGAATAAAGCCGACAGAGGGCGGCCGACGTATCGCATGTCCAGCGCGCTGATGTCGGTGAACAGTTCGATTACCGACCGGAATAGCACCAGAACATAAATCAGCACGCTGCCGAGGGGGAACCAGTGGGGATTAAGGGGGCTGCGCTCGGCATCGAAGAAGGTCTTCAGGCTCGGTATTCCCGACTCCATTGCCGGAAACTCCCGTAGGCAGGACTGGTATCCTATAGCCTCGGTGAGCACGTTGTACATGCAGCCGGCCCGCATGTAAATGGACCGCTCGTCGGGGTGGAAGCCGAACCCGGAGTCCCAGTTGATGCCATAGAGGCGCAGCGCCAGGGCTACCGCCAGAATGGCCAGCAGCAGCATAAAGGAAGGGGTAAGCGCAGTGGGAGTAGGGAGTGATAACCGGCGCATCTACCTAGAACGCCCCTAGTTTCGGGAGTCCTTAGAACTGCTAGGGTTCACGGTAGACGACCTCAACCTCCGCACGGAAGACTCGACCACTGGCGAGAGTAATGAGGCTGTCGAGTAAAGCAAAAAACCCTTCGCTCTGGTCGAGGGGCACCCCGCTGGCCCTAGCGCGATAGGCCAAACCCAGCGATTGTTCCATCTCGCTGGTACGGGCGGATGCCCATTGAAACGCTAGGCCTCGCATTAAAACAAGGAACTCCTAGTCCCTGGCGTTCAACCGTTAGACGAATTCTGCACCAGTTAATGACAGGGGCATTTCCAGACCTGCGGTGAACCACACACATGCTTCGGCACACACTGGAGAAGCGGTCAGAGGCGGGTCGCAAAAAGAAAACCTGTCCTTTTACCGTGGAATGGTTTGCCGGCCGGAAATATTCCTAAGACGCGATATAAAGAGGCCACTGGGACTATGTGCAACCTTTGGATCGATGTCATGCAGACTTTCCAGCGTTAGCCTAATAGCCTCTTCTCCGTACTGCTGGATAAGTTGTTCCACTCTGTTAACCTTCCAGACTCTACGAGCCTCTTCGGCCAACTGAAACCCTCCCAATTGGGGTTGGGGGACCCTCCGTCCAATGAAGTAACCCTCCCATCGGACCCACTCCGGATCTATGCCTGAATCTTTGGTTCGGAAAGCTGCGTGACCCGCAACCCTAAGAGCAGCGTTCTCTCGCTTCAGTGCCTCTATTTGGTCTTCCTTGGTAGTTGCTGCTTCGCTTTCCAAACGCCGAATAAAGTAGCCCGATGGTCTATTCAACGCTGCCACATCTATTCGAGTAAGGAGCCGACTAACGTATCTGACAAGTGCGTACCCGAATTTTCCAATAATGACCTCGGGGTCGATGATCTCCCATCGGTACTTCAACTCCTGGCATAGCAGAAAGAATTGCAGGTGGTATCTGAAAAACCCTGCTGGGTCTTTAAGATGCTTTGGGTCGACGCCTTTCAGCCGCTCGACAGTTTCCAGGACGACTTCGCCGCCATGCTGGTCCACCACAGCCGTCAGATTTGTTACATCCCATTTGGACTCCAACCGGTCAAGTACCTGCTTTCCGAAGTCCATAAGAAACCCCGCCCTAGTTCCGCCATGATAGCTAACAGTTTAAAACAAATTTCAAGATGTTAATAAGACGCGATTGCCCTAGACGGGGGAGGAAGCGCTCGTGGTGGCCTCCTCCCCCGTTATTCTAATACGGATGCTGCCGGTTGCTAGATGCCTTTATCTGCGATAAATGAGCAAAGATCCGCGGTGCGGCAAGAGTACCCCCATTCGTTGTCGTACCAGCCCATTATTTTGACCATGCGGTCCTGCATCACCATGGTGGAGAGGGCATCGAATATGCAGCTGTGGGGATTTTCCCGAATGTCGGAACTGACTATCGGATCCTCGGTATATTCCAGGATATCCTTCAATGGACCCTGGGAAGCCTGCAAGAAAGCCAGGTTCACCTCCTCGACCGTCACATCCCGAGACAGATTGGCGACGAAGTCGGTAACCGAACCGGTGGCGGTAGGCACCCGGAAAGCGATCCCATGCAGCCTGCCATTCAGCTCGGGCAGCACCAGTCCCACAGCCCGGGCCGCGCCGGTACTGGTGGGAATGATGTTCTGAGCGGCAGAACGAGCCCGGCGCAGGTCCGAATGTCTCTGGTCCAGAATAGACTGGTCATTGGTATAGGAGTGGATAGTCGACATCAGCCCGTGATCCACTCCAAAGGCCTCATGAAGCACCTTTACCATGGGGGCGAAGCAGTTGGTGGTGCAGGAAGCGTTGGAAACTATATTGTGCTGGGAGGCATCATAGGCCTGGTCATTTACGCCCAGGACCATGGTCAGATCGATGTTGCTGGCCGGGGCCGAGATAATTACCTTGCTAGCGCCGCCTTTCAAATGTCCGCCGGCCTGTTCGCCGTCGGTAAAGATGCCAGTGGATTCCACCACCAGGTCCACGCCCATCTCCGACCAGGGAATCTGAGCCGGGTCACGCTCAGAGAAAACCTTGATGCTGCGACCGTCGATCACCAGGTCGCCGTTGTTGGCTTCCACCTGGCCGGAATAGACACCGTAGTTGGTGTCGTATTTGAAAAGATGGGCGTTGGTTTTAGCGTCGGTCAAGTCGTTTACCGCCGCCACTTCCAGCGTGTCGGGATAGCGGGCCAAGGTCGCCCGGACCACCAAGCGTCCAATCCTACCGAAGCCATTGATTCCCACGCGGGTCGCCATGCTAAACCTCCCAACCTTTTCAGACTCGGCCTGACTGTGGAATCAGCCGAAACAGTGAGCCATTGCCCTCCAAGAGCCGCCCTTCGGCCGACCGAACATATAATACCCGCTGGAAAGAGAAAGGGAAAGAGCAACTCAGGCTAAGGGCAAGATCCTTCGATGGTCATTGCGAGGGCCTCAGGACGAACGGGATCCCTACCGCTCGTGGTGAGCCCGTCGAACCATGAGCCGAGGGGAATCCAATTTCGTTAGTCGGTGGCACTCCGCCGAAGCATGAAAACTCGCAATGACAAAAAGGAGAACCGGAAGGCTCTCAGAGCCTCAGGCCCAGTGGAGGATTGCCCGTGGATAGAGTTCAGCCTACAACAGGTTATTCAGGACAGGTTCAGGTGTCTGAAGGCTTCCCTTCCCGCGTAGCGGGCATCGGCACCGAGAGAAGCTTCAATCCGGAGCAGCCGGTTATACTTGGCCACCCTCTCGGAGCGGGCCGGCGCTCCGGTCTTAATCTGGCCCACGTTCCAGGCCACGGCCAGGTCGGCTATGGTCGTGTCCTCGGTCTCTCCCGACCGGTGGCTCATCACAGCGCCCCAACCGGCCCCTCGGGTCAGCTGCAGCGCCTGGTAGGTCTCGGTCAGCGTGCCGATCTGGTTGGGCTTGAGCAGCACCGCGTTGCTGGCCAGTTGGTCAATACCCTTTTGTATACGAGAGATATTGGTCACGAATAGGTCGTCGCCGACCAGCTGCACGCGATTGCCTAACCGGCGGCGCAGCTCCGTCCAACCCGCCCAGTCGTCTTCATCCAACCCGTCTTCAATGCTGATAATCGGGTACTCCCTGGCCCAAAGCTCATACAGTTCGACCAGTTCCCCCGAAGATAAAGAGAGGCCGTCTCGATCCAGCGCATATCGGTTCTCGGCCTTTTGGAAGAATTCGGAAGCCGCCACATCCAGGGCCAGAAACACATCCCGGCCGGGCTCGTATCCGGCGCGGCGGACGGCCTGGAGCACGATTTCCAGGGCATCCCGATTGGAGGGCAGGGATGGAGCAAACCCCCCTTCGTCCCCTACGTTGAGGTTGTGCCCTCCCTCGCTCAATATAGCTCGCAGGGACTGGTAAATCTCGGCTCCGGCGCGCAAAGCCTGGGAGAAGGTCTCCAATCCCAGGGGCACCACCATGAACTCCTGGATGTCGGTCGAGTTGGAAGCGTGCCGTCCCCCGTTCAGTATGTTGAACATGGGCACCGGCAGGCTAACCTCTCCTCCCTGGGCAAGATACCGCCAGAACTCCCCGTCTTGGGGTTGTGAGGCCAGCGATGCGGCCCGGGCGGTGGCCATTGAGACCGCCAGAATGGCGTTGGCGCCCAGCTTGCTTTTGTCCGAAGTGCCGTCCAGCTCCAGCATTCTCTGGTCGACGGATGCCTGGTCCAGCGGCGACCTGCCCAGTAATGCCGGAGCGATGAGATCGTTGACCTTTCTGACCGCCTGCTGAACCCCGCTGCCGTGAAACCGCTCGGGATCCTTATCCCTCAGCTCCAGGGCCTCATAGCTGCCGGTGCTGGCCCCCGAAGGCACCAGGGCATGGGCCCGAACGCCATTGGATAGCTGAACCTCGGCCTCGACAGTGGGGTTGCCACGAGAGTCCAGCGCTTCGTGGGCGTTGATACCGGTGATAGTTATCCGGTCGGGTTGGCCAGACATACCTAGCCCGCGCCTCTCGTGGGTGCCGAAGGACTGCGGGCCTGGGCCGCCGACAGTGCTTTATCCACTGCCTCTTGGGGCGTGGAGGCGGGTATCAAACCGTCGCCGATGGGGTCGCCGTCGCCCCTAACGGTCAGTGGCCAGGTGCTCAAGCCGATGACCGGTATGCCTTCCCCCAGGGCATGGGCGATTTCGGAGAGGGTTCCAAAAGCGCCACCGATGGCGATCGCCGCCTCTCCGGTGTGTACCACGATAACGTTTCTGGCGTACCCCATGCTGGTGACGATAGGGATGTCGACATAGGAATTGGCATCTCTGGACGACCGCCCCGGCAGAATCCCAATAGTTGTGCCACCGGCCTCCTTTGCGCCACGGCAGACCGCCTCCATCACGCCCTTCAGCCCGCCGCACACCACGGTAGCTCCGCGCCGGGCCAGCTCCCGCCCCACCTCTTCGGCCAGGGCGGCATGCTCCGGCTTGGCGTCGCTGCTGCCTATGACTGCGATTATCATTACCCTCTGCCCCGTCTGCGCCTGTTAGGTCGTCTCATAAGGAAGGCCTCGCATCGTACTAATTCTTGACTAAAGTTCTAAACTTGTAGGATTCAAATCCCCCTGAGTCCCCCTTTTTAAAAAGGGGGACTCAGGGGGATTTACCCAGACGGCGGCGGCCGGTAAACAATTATATCAGGCCCGTCAGGAGTAAGGGCCTGGGATCGGCAAGGGTGCAGGGCAATCGCGTCTTAACCAAGGAGCACCTTGAGTAGGTAATCCTCAACCCAGCCAGCTTTCAGCCGTTTACCTTGAAGTCCCCGTTTAAGGCTGGTCTCCTGCTTCAGCAAATTGAGGGCTATCTGGCGCAGGACTGCCAGGTTTTGAGGCCCATTATCCTTACGTACCCGGCTGTGATCTTCTCGAAAGGTAACATCCAAAGACCAGTGCAAGCTGTTTTCTATGCCCCAGTGTCGGCGGGTGACCTCCAACAAAGTCTGGGCAGGCCTGGCCAGACTGCTGATATAGTAGCGAGAGTGGACCGTGGTCCCGGTTGCCGTCTCCCGCTGAGCCGTGACCTTAACCACGGCGTTGAGGTTGGCCCACTGCTGCCGGTTTTGCAGATAGTCCAGGCAGTCCGGGTCCGTGATGACCCAGCATTGACGGGTTTCCAGGCGGCCGTGGCCCTTGTTCAGCGTGCGGGCGAAGTCATAGGGGACGCCCTCGAAGTCGTATTCCTCGGCGCCCTCGAAAAGGTCGCGAACGTCATCGTACAGCCGGCCTTGATTCTCCTTCACCGCCAGCAGATAGTCGGCCTGAGCCTCAATGATCTCCCGGGCTATCTCCCTCTGGCAGCCCATGGCGTCGATGGTGATGATGCAACCGGCGAGCTCCAGCAGCTGTAGCAACTTGGGGATGGCGGTGATTTCATTGGACTTCTCGTCCACCTTGGTCTGGCCCAGCGCCAAGCCATGGGACGAGGCCCACACGTTGACCATGTGAATGGCCTTTTTGCCCAGGGTACGGTCGTGGGAGCGCCGTACCGTCTTGCCGTCGATGGCCACCACTTCGCCTTGGGTGACTTGGGCTACGGCTTGGACCCACTCCATGAAACAGCGTTGAAACTGCTCTGGGTCCAGGCGGGCGAAGACGTCGCCGAAGGTATCATGGGAAGGGATACCGTTGGGCAACTCCAGGAAGGACTTGAACCACTCCTCTTTACAGTTGCCGAAGAGCTCGATATCCACCCAAGAATCAGCGCCGCAGATGGTGGCACAAAGGGCAATGGTGACGATATCCAAAAGTTTGTGCCGCTTGGTACGATCAATCCTCGGGTCGTCCAACGCCGCGAAGTATTGGGCGATGGGTGGGCCTGTTGCCTGAACCATCACTACCCCTCCCTAGTTTCGTCATGATGATTACTATTTTAAACAAATTTAAGAAAGATAATAAGACGCGATTGCCCTGGGCAAGGGTGCTGTTCTGGCTATCCGCCGGGCAATATGGCCCGGCTGGCAGCTTCGACCACCTTCAGCAGGGGAGCCGGGTAAATCCCAATCCATACCACCGCCAAAAAGGAAATCCCGATGACCGCTGCCAGGGGCAGGGAAGGAAACCTCAGTACGGCCGGGGTTGCCGTCGAATCATCTTCCGACCCCGCCGTTTCCCCAGGCGACACCGCCGTTTCAGCCCCCCCAGCGGACCGGGGCGACGGTTCAATGTACATCTGCCGAATAACGTTCAGATAGTAGTACAAGGATACCAGGCTGCTGAATATGGCCAGCCCGGCCAGCCAGAGAAATCCTTCAGTAGCCACCGCGGTAAACAGATAGAATTTTATCGTGAACCCGGCGAAAATGGGCAATCCGCCCAGGGAAAAGAACCCCATTGCTATTGCGGCCGCCAGCAGAGGCTGCCGGTCGGCCAATCCCCCGAAATCGGCTATTTCCTCCTGGCCGGTGGAGTTGAAGAAGGCTATCAGCGCGGCGAATACCAGCAGGTTGGTGACGGCATATCCGACCAGGTACAACATGATACCGTTGGCCGCCAGCAGCGACTCGGGCGCCAGCGCGGCAATACCCGCCAGGACAAACCCCACGTGGGCAATGCTGGAGTAGGCCATTAGCCGTTTGATGTTTCGCTGAGCCAGCGCCACCAAATTTCCCAGTAGCATGGTGACCGCCGCCAAAACCGCCACAATTATCTGCCACTCCGACCAGCGGTCGGCGGCCGGGACCAACCCTTCCGCCACGAACCTCAGCAGCAGGGCAAAGGCCGCGGCTTTGGAACCTATCGCCAGGTAGGCGGTTACCGGCAGAGGGGCGCCTTCATAGGTGTCGGGCGCCCACATGTGGAAAGGCACCGCCGCCACTTTGAATCCCAGCCCCACTATGATCAATGCCAGCCCGACCCACAGCGCCGGAGCTACCTGGGAGGAATCGCCCAGGGCGTCGCTGATCGCCGCGAATTGGGTCACTCCCAGGGTGCTGTACACCATGCTGATGCCGTATAGCAGAATCGCCGAGGAAAAAGCGCCGATTATTATGTATTTTATGCTGGCTTCGTTGGATTTGGGGTTGCGCAGAGCGTAGGCAACCATCACGTACAGACTGAAGCTCAGCAGTTCCAGAGATATGTAGGCGGTCAGCAGTTCCCTGGATTGGGCCATCAGATTCATACCCAGGATAGAGAATAGCAGCAGGCCGTAGAATTCCCCGGTATGCTCCAGAAACTGCTTGACGAAGTTGAAGGAGATCAAGATTATGAAGATGCCCAGCCCCAGGAAAAAGACCTTGAAAAACAGGGAATAGGCGTCGATGGCCAGCAGCCCGCCGTAAAGGCTTTCGGTCTGACCCCAAAGCATCCCCAGAGAAAGGGCAATGACGCCGATCAACCCCAGGATGGAAAGCCAGGGCAGGACATTTTTGCGGCGCTCCGGCAGAAACAGGTCAACGACAAACACCAGCAGTGCCAGCCCGGCCAGCGCGAACTCGGGCGTCAGTAGATGTATGTTTTCGGTCAATGGCATAGTTGATTAAAGCGCCTAGAGCCCCGACAGAACCGTGGCTACTCCCTCGTTTATTACGCGCAGCAACGGGGCCGGCCAGACCCCTACGAAAATCAGAATCAGCACCAGGACTCCGCCCACCCCCTTCTCCACCGGACTAGCGTCGGTCAGGTGGTCCCATTGAGGGTCCAGCTCCCCAAAGAAGGTGCGGGCCAGCAGCCGCAGGATATACACCGCGGTTATGGCCGCCCCAATGACCGCCAGAACCGCCAATGGCAGGTAGGTGCGGAAGGCGCCCACGAATACCATGAACTCGGCGATGAATCCGCTGAGGCCCGGCAGTCCCAATGACGCCAGCCCCGCGATGGCGAAGAAAAAACTGGTAGTCCCCATGCGCTTCATCAGCCCGTTGAGCACGGTGATATCGCGTATATGAGCCCGATCGTAGATAGCTCCCACCATGGCGAACATGAGGGCGGTCATAATCCCATGGGAGAACATTTGCAGGACCCCGCCTGCCACCCCCACCGGATGCAGAGTGGCTATCCCCATCAGTACGTAGCCCATGTGGCTGACGCTGGAATATCCGATAATGTATTTCAGGTCTCTTTGCGACACGGCGGACATAGCGCCATAGAGCACGTTGATGGTGCCCAAAACGATCAATACCGGCATCCAGTTGGCGGCGCCCTCCGGCAGCAGCACCACCCCAACCCGGATAATACCGTAGGCCCCCAGTTTCATCAGAACCCCGGCGTGCAGCATGCTGACCCCGGTGGGCGCCGCCACGTGGCCGTCGGGCGACCAAGTGTGGAAGGGCCACAGACCGGCCAGGACTCCAAAGCCGACCATGAACAGCGGGAACACCCAGTTCTGGAAACCTGCGCTGAATTGCCCCTGCTGCGCCAGTTGACCCAAAAGTTCCAATGAGAAGGTGGGGGATCCCGCCCGCCCGGCCTCAACGTACACCGCCAAGATGGCCACCCAAACCAGCACGCTGCCGCCCACCAGGTAGAGCATCAGCTTCATAGCGCCGTACTCTTTGGTGCGGAGGAAGCTGCCGAAATCGGTGCTGCTGCCCCACACGCCAATGAGCAGGTACATGGGCAGCACGGCCAACTCGTAGAAGAAGAACAGGAAGAACAGGTCCCGCACGACGAACACGCCGAACACGCCAGACCCCAGGGCCAAGAGCAGTACGAAGAAGTCGCGGGTGCGGTGCAGGATGGTCTGGGATATGAGCACCGCTCCGAAGAGAACGATGCCGTTGAGTAACATCAGCGGGGCCGCTATGCCGTCTATTCCCAACGATAGACTGATGTTGAGCGGGTCGTCCAGCCAAGTAAAGGTGCGGGTGAACTGAAAGCCGCCGGCACTGTAGTCGTACCGGGCAAAGGCAATCAGGGATATTAAAAGCGTGAGACCGGATACGAAAATGGCAAAGTACCAGGCATCCTTGGGCTGGTCCTTGGACATGAACATGGACAGCAGGGCGCCGGTCAGCGGCACAGCAATCAGCAGGAAGAGCGCAACCTCGTCGAAAACGATCATCGGCCGCCCACTACACCGATTGGACCCACCAGACTAGGGCCAGACCAATGGCCCCCAAAACCATGCCCAGGGCATAGCTGTAGACATGCCCGGTCACGTGCAAGCGTAACGCGACACCCAGATGCCGCACCGCATTGGCCGGGACGTTCACCCCCACATCGTTGACCACCGCCCGGTCGAAAAAGCCCACGAATGATGCCAGCACCAGCACGATCCGGTCCACGATCCATTGGTAGAACTCGTCCACGTAGTACTTGTTCTCCACCACCCGCAGGATGGGCGACAGGCTGCGGCGCATTCCCTCCAAGCCTAGGCTATTCCTGGAGTAAACCAGGTAGGCCCCTACGAAGGCCGCTGCCGCCAGCAGGATGGATATGATTCCCAGCCAGGGCTCAAAATGGAACGGCTCAGAATGATTGATAAATAGGAAGCTGCCAAAGCCGGCGAAAGCACCCGGCCAGTTTAGAGTGATCAGCCCGAAAAGCAGGGCGAAGATCCCCAGCAGCGACATGGTGCCGGTCATGGTCAACGGGGCATCGTGTACCTGGTCATGAGTAGCCCGGGCAGAGCCGAAAAACACCAAAAACATGGCCCGGGCCATGTACAGGGCGCTCAGCAGGACGGTCAACAGGGTGAGGACGATGAATACCGGGGGCAGGTTGTTGTTGACCGCCAGCAGAATCTCGTCCTTGCTCCAGAATCCGGCCAATATGGGTATCCCGCCGAGAGACAAGGCACCGATGGAAAAAAGGGTGGCGGTAACCGGCATCACCCGTCGCAGTCCGCCCAGGTTCCGCACGTCCAACTCATCGGTGCTGTGCATCACGCTGCCGGCGCCCAGGAACAACAAAGCCTTGGAGAAGCCGTGGGCCAGCAGGTGAAAAATAGCCGCGGTGTAGCCCAATGCCCCCAGGGACAGCATCATCAAACCGAGATGGCTGATGGTGGAGTAGGCCAGGATGCGCTTCAGGTCGGTGGACACCAGAGCGATAGTAGCGGCGCCCAGCGCGGTGATGAGCCCAACAATCGCCACCACCGTCAGGGCGTAGTCCGACTCTTGGAATAGAGGGTAGACCCGGGCCACCAGGTAAACCCCGGCCACCACCATGGTGGCGGCGTGGATCAGGGCGCTGACCGGCGTCGGCCCTTCCATCGCGTCGGGAAGCCAAACATGGAAGGGAAACTGGGCCGATTTTCCCGCCGCACCCAAGAATATCAGGATGGCCGACCAGGTGATCACTCCCTGGCTCAGCGCCCCGCTCTGGGCCCCCTGGAACGCCTCCGCCATGCTGAAGCTGCCCACCTCCCGCCAGAGCAGCAAAATCCCTATCAGTAGCCCCACGTCCCCAATGCGGGTCACCACGAAGGCCTTCTTGGCGGCTTCCCGCGCCGCCGGACGCTCGAACCAGAAGCCGATGAGCAGGTAGGAGCAGAGGCCCACCAGCTCCCAACCCACGTATAGCAGCAGGAAGTTGTCGGCCAACACCAGAGTGAGCATCGAAGCGGCAAACAGGGCATGGAAGGCGTAGTACCAGTCCAACCGGGGCTCGCCGCGCATGTATCCCAGGGAATAGACCTGCACCATCAGCGCCACAAAGGTGATCAGGCCCAGCATGCTCAGGGTAAGGGGGTCAATTACCACGCCAAGGACCAGCCGCACCCCCCGGTCTACCTTATAATCAACATCCCCGATACCCTCAGGGGCTGGCGTTCCGGCCTGAAACCACGTCCGCTGATACTGGCAGGTCAGCACGCCGGTCTCCTGACTGGTGTGGCAATCCTCCGTGGCGGGATCGGCCGCCAACCAACTCAAGAACACCCAGCAGAACAGGCCAAATCCGGCGCCTATGGCCAGGATGGCCAGGAAGGAACCCTTACCGGGCAGATACTTGCCGAAGAGGATAATCAGAGGTACAGCCGCCAAGCTGAAAAGCGGAATCAACCAGGCCCATTCCATGCTAGGCGATGCCCTCGTTAGGATTCGATATTCTTACCCAGTCCCCTCCGGGCCAATCCTCCGAAAATAAGGGGCCCATAGAAATCACCTTAGCAACTATCTCAATACGTGGTTCGACAGGCTCACCACGAACGGACAAAGAACCCCGCCCGTTCGTCCTGAGCTTGTCGAAGGACGGTCCACCCGGAGCACAAGAGTTTTGAGATAAATTCTTAACCTCTGCCATCGTCGTGGCCGGAGCGAGCGTCACCATTTCATCAGGTTGATCTCATCGACATTGACCGTGGCGCGGTTTCGGTAGATGCGCAGGATTATGGCCAAGGCCAAGCCGATCTCGGCGGCGGCAACGGTTATGACAAAGATGGCGATGATATGACCATCGAAACTCAGGAACTTGCCGGGCGCCTGCTCCGCTAGATGGGAGGCCGCGGCTATCAGGTTGATGTTTACCGCGTTCAGCATTAGCTCTATGGAAATGACGATCAACACGGCGCTACGGCGGGCCAGAACACCGTACAAACCAACGGCGAAAAGGGCGGCGCTCAGCAGCTGAAAGTAAACCATCGGCACCATAGGCTATCTCTCCGGCCCAGACCCGGGCCCAGACCCGGAGTCGGAGCGAGCGATGATCAGGGCGCCAATCAGCGCTACCAGCAAAACCAGGGACGCTATCTCAAAGGGAATGGCCCAGCGGGTGAACAGGGAGTTGCCCAGCTCCGTGAAGACGGGGCTTTGGGCCTCCGTTTCGCCGGGCGAGCCCAGCCAAAAGGCCGCCCCCAGAACTCCGGCCAGCGCGATGGCCGCCACCGCCGCCAGGGGCCACTGGGGGTTGTCGGATATGTGAGGATACTCGGAGTTGCGGGTCAGCATGATGGCGAACAGCACGACTATGATGATGGCGCCGCCGTAGATCAGGACCTGCACCAGGGCCAGGAATTCAGCCAGCAGGATCAGGTAAACCCCCGCCACCGCCAGCAGGGAAAGGAGCAGGAACAGGGCAGCGTGTACCACATTGCGGGTGGTAACCACGCCCAAACCCCCAATCAGGGTCAGCGCGGACAGCAACCCAAAGAAAAACCAGGACATGGTTTTAGGCTCTCCACTAAATAAAGAGCCGCCGGGTGGGCGGCTCCAAAGTTAAACTGGAGCGAGTCGTTTACTTCTCAGTCCGATTCCAGACAAATCGTTGTCACTTCTTTCCGAACAGCTTACTAAATAGCCCGCCGCCCGGTTTAGTTACCGTTTTATTCGCCGGAGGAGCTTCGGCAGGAAAGGCGGCAACCGACCGCAGCAGGTTACAGGTGGCGCAACTGCAATTGGCCGGATGCCGCCTTTGGTGATCGCCCCTCAACAGCCTCTGAAACAGCGACTTCTTGCCGCGTATTCCCTTTTTCTTTAAAAACTTGTCGGTGCACTGGACGCAAGTACAATAAGCCGGATGCCTGCCGGTAAGATTGGCGTACCGCTCATCCTCTCGCCTAGGCACGGTTTTCTAATATAGAAGGGGTTTTTACCATAGAGCCGGGCTCAAGTCGCGGGTTCCGCGCTTTCGGCCGCATCGGCCGGAGCCTCCGTGTTGGCGACCTCGGCGTCCTGCTTCCGCTTGGCCAGAACGGTGGGCGGTACCCAATTGGTCTTATCCTGATATTTCCGGCCTATCTGAAGCAGCGCCGGCAAATCCACCCGGTCTCCGTTACGCTGATAGGTGCTCATTTCGTGCTCGTGGCTCATGACAATGGCGTCAAAATTGCACACTTCCACGCAAATCCCGCACAGTATACACCGGTTAAGGTTGATCTCGAAATAGTCTACTATCTTTCTTCGGGAGCTTTTCCCCTCTTCCTGCAGGGGGTTGTCCTTCATACTCGCCGACATGCATTGGGTAGGGCAATGGCGAATACACACCATGCAGCCGGTACAGAAAGGCTCCTCGACATCCTGGTCCCAGGTCAAGGCCGGGAACCCCATGAATCTGGGCTGCACCGGCGTGGGCACGGTTGGGTACTGCCTGGTCACGGGCTTGCGCAGACCGGTCAAGGTGGAGGCCAGGGTCAGCATCAATCCCTTTAGGCTATTCAGCATTCGCCAACCTTCCCTCTTGTTCTCTTAGTTCCTCTCTTCTGGCTTTACGCTCCAGCATTAACTGTTCCTGTCGGGCCTTAACCTCCGCAACCCGCCGGACCGGCGCCATCATCCTCTGGTATACCAGATATCCTACTACACCCAAGCCGGCCAGGGACATGAGAGTCAGGCTCCAACCTGGCCAACCGTAAAACCGGTATACCGCCGTAATCACAACCGCATAGAAGGACAGGGGAACCATGACCTTCCAGGCGAAAGCCATCAGCTGGTCTATGCGGAGACGGGGAAAGGTTCCTCGCACCCAAAATATAACCAGGATTACCGCGTACACTTTCAAGAAGATCCACCCAATACCCAGCCAATCCGGACCCGGCCCCAGCCACCCGCCCAGGAACAACAACGCGGTGAGGGCGGCAATGGCGAAGGTGTTGATGTATTCCGCCAGGAAGAACACGGACCAGTGGGCGCCGCTGTACTCAACAAAAGGTCCACCCACCACCTCGGATTCGGCGTGGTAAATATCGAAGGGCGTCCTGCCCACCTCCGCCAGTCCGGCGATGAAGAATATAACCAGCCCCAGAGGGAACACCAACAGGAAGGGGTAATCACTCTGCCCCTTAATTGTCTCCGACCCTTCCACCCCTTCTACAATCACCGTCAGGTCCAGAGACTCGGCCAGGATGGCCACCGCCACCACCACCAGGATCACGGGTATCTCGTAGCTAATCAGCTGGGCGGCAGAACGGAGGCCTCCCAGGACGCCGTACTTGTTGGCGGAACCCCAGCCCGCCAGTACCAACCCCAAAATTCCGACCACGGCGAAAGCGATGATGTAGAAAAGGCCCAGCTCCAGGTTCTGCAACACCAAATTCTGGGTGGCTGGTATGGTGACCCAAATCATAAAAGCGGGGATAAAAACGATTACCGGCGCGATCCAGAATAGGGCCCGGTCCGCAGAGCTGGGAATGATATCCTCCTTGATTACCAGTTTCACAGCGTCGGCCAACGGCTGAAGCAGCCCAAAGAGACCGGTGCGGGTGGGCCCATACCTCAGCTGCAAACGTCCCAGGGCCTTCCGCTCCAGCCAGGTTAGAGAGAGAACAACTATCGATAGGCCGGTGAACACAGCCAGCAGCTTCGCCACTATCCTGCCCAGCTCGACCAGGGTATCCGGTTGAATCACCGGTCCACCTCGCCCAGCACGATATCCAGCGAGCCGAGGATTACTACCGAGTCGGCGAGCCAGGTGTCGCGGAGGAGCCGTTTCAAAGCGGAAAGGTTGCAGAAGGATGGGGGGCGCACCTTGACCCGGTAGGGGTGGTCGGTACCATCACTCACTAGATGAACTCCAATCTCGCCCCGGGGATTTTCCGACCTTACGTACACTTCCCCCGCCGGCGGGCGGATTAACCGTCGGCCCAGGGAGGAGGTTACCGTGCCCTCCGGCATCTGCTCCAAGGCCTGCTCGACGATGGACAAAGATTGGTACATTTCCTGCACCCGCACCCAATGCCGGTCCCAGCAGTCGCCGTCCAGCCCCACCGGAACGTCGAAATCGAACCGGTCGTAGACCGAGTAGGGCTGGGCTTTACGCACGTCGTACTCCACACCACAGCCGCGCAGGCAGGGGCCGGTCAAACCGAAGTCGATTGCCTCCTCCGCGCTTATCGCCGCCACATCCTTGAGCCGGGAGAGAAAAATTTCATTAAAGGTCAGGATCTTATCGCTCTGCTCCACGTCCACCCGGAGTTGGGGCAACAACTCGCCAATCATCTCCCGGAAATTATCCGGCAGCTCCTCTTTGATGCCGCCGATGCGGAAATAGTTGTGCATCATCCGGGCGCCGGAAACCGCCTCGAACAGCGACTGGATGCGCTCCCGGCCGCGAAAGGCAAACATGGAAGGCGTCATTGCCCCGGCATCCAGCCCGATGGTGGCGACGTAGAGCAGATGGCTGGCGATGCGGTTTAGCTCGCAGAGGATGACCCGCACGTACTCGGCGCGCTCCGGAACAGATAGCCCCATCAACTGCTCCACCGCCATGCAATAGACCAGTTCGTTGTTGAAGTTGCCGATGTAGTCCATGCGGTCGAACAGGGTAATTACCTGATGATACTGCTCTCCCTCGCAGAGCTTTTCCGATCCCCGGTGCAGATACCCGATGTGGGGCTCTGCCCTCACAATTTTTTCGCCGTCCACCCAGAGGACCATGCGAAACACGCCGTGAGTCGACGGATGCTGCGGCCCCATGTTGAGCAGCATCTCCACCGGCTCACCGGCGGGGGAATCGGATATGTCTACCACCGGTTCAACCATACAAACTTTAGAGAATGGTTATCTTGGGCTCTCTGGGCGGAGTGACCTGAGCGCTCATCCAGACCTCATCGTTGTCATAAAACCCGGCCTCAATGAGAACCTCGTCCAGGATTCCCAATTCCTCGCAATCCTCCAGATAGGCGCCGATCTCTCTGCGCAATGCCGCTTTGGCTTCCTCCGCCGTATCCCCAAATCCGGTGATGACCAGCTCGGGGCAATAGGCCTGGTAGGCCTCCGCCAATTTGGATTCCTCTATAGCGTAAACAATACGGTCCATTATTGCCGGTCCATTATTCTGAGAGCGTGGGTGAGAAGCAGCCGTTCATGGTTCGACAAGCTCACCACGAACGGAACCCGACCTGTTCGCCCTGAGCCCGTCGAAGGGCCATTACCTCGTTGTTGAACCTTTTCATACATGATTTGAGCTAGCCAGCGGCCGCCGGCTTTGGCTAATCCACGAACTCCAGCTGAAGCTCGGTGGTCTCTCCCACTCCGGGATACCCGGCCTCGGCCAGGGATTGTTCCAGCTTGCTGCCGGATTCCTGGGTCTCGATCCAGGTCCGTAGACTCTGGATCAACTGGTCCTGGGCCGCCTCCAACGAGCCGCCTATCCCCTGGACGTCCAGCCCCTGGATGCGGGCCACATACTGTTCATCTTCCCAAACTACCTGAGAGGTCAAGAGCAGGGATTCCGCTTCCAAGCTTTCCACGAAGGTCTAAAACTCCTGATACTCGTAGAAGGGAAATTCCTTGCGGCCGGGATACCCTTCAAATCCTTCGTATAACAGTAGGGGAGAGAGGTCCGGATGACCCTCGAAGGCGATTCCGAAGAGGTCATGGGCTTCTCGCTCGTACCATTCAGCCGCCTGCCAGACCGATGTCAGCGATGGTAGGCTGGGCTCTTCGTAAGAAACATCCGCCTTGACAACCAGGGTCTGCTCCCGCTCCAGCGAGTGCAAAAAGTAGACCATTTGAAAATATTCCTGGTAATCCACACAGCTCATGCAAAGCAGCATTTTGAAATCCAGCTCCGGGTCATCCTTGGCCCGCCGGCATGCGGCCGCGATGCTCTCGGCGGGTACAGTGACCTGGGGCAAATCGTTCAACACACCGGGTTTGGGCCCATACTCCTCAAGAACCTCCGCCACCCGGGTCAACAAGTCCCGTCGCAGCTGGCTGAGCAGCGCCAGGGTCTGGTCTTCTTCAGAAGGGCCTTCCTCCGAATTAGAATCCGGCGTAGGCTCGCCAGGCTGCTCGTTACTGTTTTCCGCCATCGTCCTTGGCGTCTTCCATTATTTTTTCTTGCAGCTTAAGTATGCCGTAGAGCAACGCCTCCGGGCGGGGCGGGCATCCCGGCACGTAAACATCCACCGGAATGATGTGGTCCACTCCCATGACCACCGAGTAGGAACGGTAGTAGGGACCGCCATTGGTGGCGCAGCTACCCATGGCGATAACCCATTTGGGTTCCGGCATCTGCTCGTAGAGCAGCCGGATGGGCTCAGCCATTTTCTTGACTACCGTACCGGCGACGATCATGACGTCCGACTGGCGGGGCGAAGGCCAGGTTACGACCCCGAACCGGTCGAAGTCGTGGTGCGCCATGTAGGTGGAGATCATCTCTATGGCGCAGCAGGCCAGTCCGAAACTCATGGTCCAAAGGGACGACTTGCGGGCCAGGCCAAATAGCTGCTCTTTAGTCGTGGTAAAAACCCCGGGAACCTTTCCGGCTAGAGCCTGGTCCAACAGGCTGGGACCGGGGCGATTGCCGGGACCCATGATTATTTCTGCCATTCCAACACTCCCTTCCTCCAAGCATATATTAGCGCCAAGAACAGCACCCCCAAGAATAGGAGCATGGCGTAGAAGGGCACTGGGTTGCCGAAATCATTCTTCTGCTCCAGAAACACCACCGCCCAGGGGAACAGGAAGACCGCTTCTACGTCGAATATCAGGAACATTATGGCGAAGATGTAGAAGCGCAAGCTGATGTTGGACCAGGAGAACTCAGTAGCTGGAATGCCACATTCGTAGGTGGTGAGCTTGGCCTCGGAGCGGCGGCGCGAGGACAGCAGGCGGGAGGTGGCGAACATTCCCCCGATAGCAAGGAAAGCGACGACAGCGGAGAGCGTTACCACAGTCCAGTCTTGGGCGAAAGCATTCATAGGTTAATGACCGTAGGGGTTGCGGGAATGGTTAGCGGCGTTTATTGAATTCGTAAGTCGACCGGCCGAAGCTGAATACTGCTACAAGCGATCTTAACATCGGCGGAAAAATCGTGTCAACGTGGACCCAAGGGAATAGCAGCCGGAACTCCCTACCAATCATACACGTTCAGCCAGGGAACTGGGACCGCGAAGCCCCGGAACTCCTCATCAGCCATACTGCTCATCCGGAGAGTCGGGATCGCAGTTCAGTCGAAGTGACATCGGCGCGAAAGGCCGATTCGGGTATGCCCTGGAACAAGAAATCGAAGCCAGAAGGAACCGGCACATCAGCCAGGGTTTTGAAACTCCCGCCGTCCTCTCGACCGGCAACCAGGAAGCGGCTGCCGGCGGCTCCCAACTCGGCCAAAGCCAGACACATGGTGGAGTAATCGCCCTCATAGTAGCGGGGTTCCACCAGCCGGAGCGCGGTGTCCCACCCGATGACAAAGGAGACTCCGGGGAACAACTTGGCCTTTTTATGAAAGGTCTCGGCTCGGGTCAGCACCAATTTTGCCTTCCCCCGGAACTGACCTATTCTCCGCAGAATTTCCCCCTCCTCCAGGGGAGGTTTATCCACATTGACCACCGAAAGCTCATAAGCAATCGGGGCTCCCAGCTCCCTTTCCGCCACTGCCGCCAATTCCTGGTGCCCGTAATGCAAGGGACTGAAGGAACCTGGCAACAGCGGATTTGAAACGGCCTCGGCTGCCACCATCCTGCCGTCGGGATGCACCGTGACGCTGGCGACTTCCCCCGTCAGCAACTGCTGGATGGGTGTAGCGTGGCTGCGGGTCTGGAATTGGGGATGCTCGGAATCGCTCAGTCCCACGGGCAGCTGGGACTCAATACCCATGCCGCGGGCCAGGGTTTCGACCAGCAGGCGGCTGACCAGCTCCTCCTCTCCCGCGCGATCTCTTCTTCCCTTGTCCAGGGTCAGGTCGCAGCTAATTGACTGGTCTTCATCCCAAATAGCTATGGAGCAGCGGTGGTCTCCCCGCTTAACCCGATCGGTCGCCAGGGTAGCGGTGCAGGCCAGACCCAGGACCGGGGCGTTACCCTCGCGGAGACGGAGCGCTCTTTGGTAGCAGGCTTTGGCCATGTCCCGCGCCGTTTCCGCCGAGACGTACTGCTCCGGTTCCTGCCCCACCAGGCCCATCATGGACAGGCGACTGTAGGGAACCACCGATTCCAGCAGAGTCCGGGAGGCGCCGGGCACCGACAGCAGCCAGGCCGCCGCCAGGCTGCCGCCGCCGGCGACGGCTACCACGGCCTGCTGGGGCGAGGCGTGAATTTTGGATATAAGCTCGTTGACCTTTTCCATATATTGAATCGGGTACTGAATCTGGGCTGCCTGAATTCGTCGGGCCACGCGCCATCCGGAGCGCCTCTTTTTGCGCCTGAGACTGGCCCTATAACTTGAAAGAAGTGTAGCACCCCGCTCAACCGGCGGTCCACCAGACGCACCTGCTCTGTAAATATTCCGTTCGCCCTTCGAGAGCCTCAGGACGAACGGAATCCCTTCCGCTCGTGGTTAGCCCGTCGAACCATGAGCCGAGGGGAATCCATTTTCAGCTGTCGGTGGCGCTCTGCCGGAGCATGATAACTCGGAATGACATGGGTTGTTTCGAGATTATTTCTTTTCACGCATGGGGTCCAGCAGGATTGGGCATCCCGATTGTTCAAAATCTGCTCGGGGTCAGCAATCGCGAAATATTCACAGTTTGTTCACAAAGTTCCCGATTTTACCTGCTATTTTTGTTCCTGGGAACATTAACGACAACTAACAACAACTTTAAAACATCTGGGGCTGGCTAGAATCCACCAATCCGATAACCATCTTTCCGCACCGGCGGAAGGACTAAAGAGTAGAGGTGCAGATTTGGTGCGAGGACGGACGACTCAGTTAAGCGTCACCCTGACTCCAGGGGACAGAAACCTCTTGGAATCTTGGCAACGCTCCACTACCATTCAAGCCGGACTAGCCCGGCGGGGCCGAATCATCCTACTCATGTCAGAGGGCGCTTCCATCTCTCACATCTCTCGCACTGTTGGTATCCGCCGCCGCTTCATCTACAAATGGGTGGAACGCTTCCAATCTCTGGGGGTCCCTGGGTTGAGTGACAAGCCCGGCCGAGGCCGCGCCCCTCAAACTGCTGAAGATTATGCGTCGGGAATTAGCGTGGCCGTTTACTGACCACCCGCCCTCGGTCGGCAACCGCATCGCCGGAGAATCAGCAAGCATCCTTAAGTCTATGATCGGGTTCCCCTGACAAATCCGGTGACAAATCCGGTGAGGAATTCGGTGAGGAATTCGGTGAGGAATACTGCCTGATGTTTAGGCCCTACCGTACCCTGAAGCTAAAGGTGCCGCGCCCCTGTTGTCCCTGGTGCCAAACCCATTCGGAGCGAATTGAGCAGAAGCTTCAAGCTATGGAAATACAGATCCAGGAGCTGAGCACCAGGCTGGCGACTCTGCTGAGAACCACGGGGGAAGCGGAAACCCCTTCGGGAGGTCTTCTCACGGCCCTTCAGGTGTTCGGCCAAATGTTCGGTCTCATTTCCAGCCACCACCGCACCGGCGGTAATCCCCAATCCGAGCCGGTCCACCTGGTTGGAGCGTTCTCCGCTTTTATCGCCGCGTTGGACCGGCTGGGTGGGGCGTCAGCCGCACCAGCCCCACCCAACCTGGTCCCTCCGGGGCCCCAAACTTTATCCCCTCATCAACTTACTCAGATTTGGGCGCCCCAAAACGGGTCCGAACTGCCTCCCGCATGACCTGGTGTTACAAGGGAGAACCGGCGAGGGTAAACGAATCACCTCGCCGGTTCTTCCTGTTATCCAACGCAATAGCGGTAGGTGGAGAGCCATTGCCTGCCGCAAGAGACACCAGCACCACCAGGGTTACGTCAAAGCAGCTGTAAAATTGAGGTGTAAAAGAACTAGGCAAGACCGGGGCTGGTCTGATATAATAGAAGTGAGCCCTCGAAAAATCGGGGGCCTTTTTATTGCCTAAAATTAGTGGCTCATAGCTGAGTAGAGAGATTACCATAGCAGGGGTTACAATGGGTCAATCTTTGGAGACAGGAGTGAACCATGACTACCACCAAACCCGTTGACCTAACCGTCTGGTTCGACTACACGTGACCCTTCTGCTTCGTCGGCCTGGCTAGGCTCGACAAGGTGGCTGAAAGGATTCCGTTAAACGTAGAGCGCAGGCCCTACCTCCTTCAGCCTGACCGCCCTGCGGAGGGAGAGTTGCGTACCATCAGGGAAGGGGAGACCGAAACAGAGCTATCTGAAGTTTGGAAGGAGCGGGCCAGGGAGGCCGGAGTGACCATGAAGAGGCCCCATTGGAACCCCAACACCGTTCCAGCCCATGTTGCAACCATGTATGCCAAAAGAGTAGGCTTGGACAACGAGTTCCACCACGCCGCTGCCAGGGCGCTTTGGGAGGATGGGGCTAATCTTGGCGAGATGCCGGTACTGAAAGAAATCGCCGAGAAGGTTGGGCTGGACTGGGCTGAGTTGGCGGAGAGGTTGGGGTCAGAGCGGCATCGGGAAGAGGTTTTCCAGGAATCCCAAGCCGCCAGGGACCTGGGTGTAGGGGGAACTCCGACTTACCAGGTTGGTGGGGAGCTAACATTTGGCAACCTGAGTGTAGAAGACTTGGAAGAATTGATTCGTAAAGCAAGCTAAGAGAGTTTCTAAAGAGAGACTAACTCACGGCTTTGCGAGGTGCTAGAAGGGAGACGGGTAGTATCCGGACCCTGGGGGGCCTAATAAAATATGGGGTAGAGGCGAGATAATATTTTCGTCACACCATATTGAAGCCCCGACCATCGCTAGTGGGGGCCTACTATGCGGGCACCAGAGGGTCTAAGGAACTAAACCAAAGCTAAGGTGAAACCTACATAAAGCGAACCGGCAGGGGAGTTGCGATATTCTGTAAAAGAAGTCGAGGGGCGGTGGTGGAAGGGATGAAGGAAATAGTGCAACTCATGGAAGAGTGGCAACTCAATGTAGGTGACTTACGGGAAAGGATGTATCGAGCGCCAACACCTCGAGAGCGAGAGCGATGGCACGGGCTATGGTTGTTGGCCCAAGGGTGGTCGGCTATCCAGGTGGCTGAGGCTTTGGACAGAGAGCCTCATACCATTGGAAACTGGCTGGCCAACTTTCGCCGAGGTGGGGCCCAAGGTTTGGTCTTTGAACAGACTGGGGGTTCCCCCCCGTCTTGAACTGGGGTCAACAGAACCAACTGAAGTCTGCGGTGCAAAATCCGCCTGGAGAGGCGGGAGTTGAATTGTCCAACTGGAATTGGAAAGTAGTGAGGCAATTTCTCAAGCAGAGCTTTGACCTGGGGCTGAGTCGAAGCAGTTGCTTGAACTACCTCCATCGGTTGGGCTTCGTGCTGAAGCGACCCAAGAAACGCCTCCTGAAAGCCAAGGATGAAGCGCGGAAAGCCTTCGTCCTCCAGTACAGCCAAATCCGAGAGGAGGCCCAAGAGAGTGGGGCCAAAATCTTCTTCGTAGACGAAGCCCACTTTCGGGCCGATGCCGATCTGAGGGGGAAATGGGTGCTCAAGGGAGAGCCGGCGCTGGTGGACTCTCCCAGTCCTCGGTGGGGAGAGAAGGCCTGCTACTACTCGGGAGTTTGCTTGGAGGCTGGGGAGGTGGAAGCCATGGAAATAGCCGGCAACAGCAATGCCGAGACCTCCACCGCCTTTTTACGGCAGCTAAGAGAAAACCATCCTGGACCTCTGGTAGTGATTTGGGACAATGGGCCAGCCCACCGAGGAGAAGCGATTCGCAGCTATTTGACCACCCCTGACTTGCAGCTGAGGCTGGTGGCCTTACCGGCCTACAGCCCAGACTTCAATGCCGACGAAGCCGTCTGGGACTGGGCCAGGGAAGAGGTCACGGCCAACGAATGCCTGGGAACAAAAGCCCAAGTCCAAGAGAAGGTGAATGCATTCTTCGGCGGACTAGCTCACCGTAAGGATGAAGTGAAACATCGCTGCCGAACCCTGTTACAAGCTCGAGCCGATGCATTGATTTTTACACCTTCCCTACCTTTGCCATCGCTGCAAAATGTAGTTCCCACCTTGGCTTTGGTTTAGTACAGGTGGGCTGACAAGCATGAGTAGTATAATAAGCGCCTTGAGTCTGGAAAGATGAAGGGTGGTGGTGAGTGGAATGCGTGGACCCAAACCTCCTGTGGTGGAATTATCCTCAGAGGAACACCAAGGATTGGAAACCCTGGTGCGCCGATATAGCACCCCCCCAGCAGTTGGCCCGGCGAGGCAGAATCATTCTGTCTGCCGCGGCTGGCCTGAACAACAGCCAGATTGCCCGCGAAGTGGGCCTGGATGTGGATACGGTACGGTTCTGGCGCAACCGCTGGCTGGGGCTACCGGCAGCCAGCTTGGAAGACCTGAGTCTAGAAGAAAGGTTGCGGGATGCGCCCCGTCCCGGGGCTCCCGCCCGGATCACCCCAGAGCAAGTTTGCCAGATCATGTCCCTGGCTTGTGAGGCCCCAAGCCAGAGCGGTCTTCCAATCAGCCAGTGGACCAGCCGGGAATTGGCTGATGAGATCATCCAACAAGGCATCGTGGAACGGATTTCCCCCCGCCATGCGGCCAGACTGCTAGAAAGGGGGACCTGAAACCCCACCGGATACGCTATTGGTTGACACCCTCGGAGGACGAGAACTATGACGCCAAAGTCACTGACATCTGCGACCTGTACCGAGATGCTCCCGCCTTAGTCCAATCTGGGGAGCGAGTGATGAGCACTGATGAGTTGACCGGAGTACAGGCCCTGGAGCGCAAACATCCTGGTTTGCCCTTGGCGCCGGGGAAGGTGGAACGGCGGGAGTTTGAGTACATCCGGCATGGTACTCGCTCCTTCATCATCAGTCGGGATGTGGTGACAGGTCAGATTGTTGAGCCCTATGGGGGTCCCAGACGGACTGAGGCGGACTTTCTACAGCATGTGGAGGCAGTGACCGCCAGCGATAGGGCGGCCCAGCGGTGGCATTTTGTGGTGGACAACCTGGACACGCACCGTTCTGAATCTTTAGTGCGCTGGGTAGCCCGAGAGTCTGGGCTGGAACTGGAGTTGGGTAAGAAGGGCAAGTGGGGCATATTGGCGAACCGAGAGTCCCGGGCCGCCTTTCTCAGCGATCCCAGCCACCGCATCGTGTTTCACTACACCCCCAAGCACACGTCATGGATGAACCAGGTGGAAATCTGGCTGAGCATTCTGGTGCGGAAACTGCTACAGCTAGGGTCCTTCAAATCGGTCACCGATCTGAAACAAAAGGTGTTGGACTTCATCGACTATTACAACCGGACCATGGCAAAGCCATTCAAATGGACTTACCAAGGGAAGGTGTTGGTCGCATAAATCTGTCGGGTTATTTACGCCCAGCTGTACTAGTTGATTTTGAGTTCTGTAGGAGAGGAGAGAGGACGCCCTTAGCCACGGCGCCCTTTGCTCACTCCTCAGAGGTTGAGTCCTGCTGGTCGTCCAAGTAGCTTTTGGTACAACGGATAAGCAGCGATGGGTTCTCACAGAAGGAGTCTTCCCAGTCGGTGTCATAGAAATTGGTTCCTTTGAGTGAGGCATCATAGAACTTGGTACCGGTAAGGTCAGCCCCCGTTAGGTCGGCCTCATCCAGTATACTTCCTACAACGTTAGCCTCATTAAGCTCAGCGCCGGTGAAGTCCGCCCCCAATAAATTGGCGTCTACAAGGAGCACGCCACGAAGATTGGCTCCACGTAGAGAGACTTCCATCAAAAAAGCGTTGCTCAAATTTGCGCCAGCCAACTGGGTTCCATCCATCTTGGCCCCGAAGAAGTCCTGACCAACCAGGTCGGCTCCCCTGAGGTTAGCGAAAGTGAAGTCGGTTCCGGTCAGGGTTGCCCCGGTCAAGTTGGCACCGCTCAAGTCAGCGCGGTAGAAGCCAGCCCTGGTCAAGTTCGTATGTGAAAGATTGGCCCCCGCCAGGTTGAGCCCGTTCAACTGGAAGCCGGACAGGTCCATTCCGCTCAGGTTCCTTCCCTCCATGCTAAATCCCCGGCCCGCCCAATTAAGCACTTGCTTTTGGGTTATGGGTTGGGGGTGGCCTCTAATGTGCTCGTGGGTCTGGGTGTGGCCTCTAGCGTGCTCGTGGGCCCGGGTGTGGCCTCTAGCGTGTCGTGGGTCTGAGTGTGGCCTCTAGCGTGCTCGTGGGTCTGAGTGTGGCCTCTAGCGTGCTCGTGGGTCTGAGTGTGGCCTCTAGCGTGCTCGTGGGTCTGAGTGTGGCCTCTAACGTGCTCGTGGGCCCGGAAGTTTGAGCAGTGAGCCAGAGAGTTGGCGTGGGAGTTGGCGATAGGGTGGCCGTTGCCAGAGGGACATTGGAAGTTGGGACCTCCGTAGGCTGCTTGCAAGCTATCCCGGGCGCGAAAATAATGACGAATGAGCAGGCGAGGAAAGTAACTTGCCTGCGGTCTTTCTTAATTCGGGCTGCAGACATAAGCCAGTTGTAACTCCTGGTGGTAGGTTTTCTCCACCATTAAGGTATCCTGCCTCGTGCACCATACCCAATGGTGCACACTACTATTCCCCAGGGTGTTAACCCACCAATCCATCGGCATAACCCGCCAATACAGCCGGTGTGAGTGGCATTCTCGTCCCCTTCTACCTCATGCCGCTCCTCCTTCGATTCTTACTTGAACTCAGGAGCGACCTCTTCCATCAAGAGTCGTATTGAGTTGAAGACCTTTTCCCTGGGGATCTGTCCCCCGTTATTGGGGTCTAAAGCGAATCCGGTTATTCCCAACTCCTCTGAGTACATCTGCAAGCGCTCCACCACGGCTTCGGGTGTGCCAAAGGCGGCCCGGCCCAGGAAGCTCTCGTAGCCACCCTCCCGCATACGCCGCTGCCTCTCGTAAGTCTCTTCACTGGCCACCGCGGCTCGCAGTTGGTCCCCAGACCTACGTTGCTGGGCACGCTGCACACTGGCCTCAGGGTCAGAGCGAGCCTCCTCTGCCGTCTGAGCCACGTAAACCGGTATCTGTAAAATGACGTCATTGGGGCCTCCAAACCCGGCTTCCTCTCGTGCTTCTTGGTACTGCCTGAGCAGGTCCCTCATTTCAGGGATTGGCATCTGGCTCCGCATGAATATAGGGAGTCCCAAACTCCCAGCCAAGGGGAAAGTGTCGGCACTCGCCGCTGCCATGCGAATAGGAGGGTGGGGATTTTGATATGGCTTGGGTACAACACTCACGTTATTGACAGTGTAATATTCTCCTTCATAGGAGAACGGCTGGTCTCCCCAGGCTTCTCGAATAATCTCCAACGACTCCAGGAAGCGTCCACGACTTTCCTCGTAGTTGATGTTGAAACCGTTGTAGGAGTCAATGAAGGAACTGCGACCGACCCCAAAGATCAAGCGTCCGTCGCTGAGGTGGTCTACCAAGGCCGCTTCTTCAGCAATACGCAAGGGGTCGGCCAGCGGTAAAACCTGAACCGCCGTGCCAACCTTCATCTTGGTGGTGCGGGCGGCGACAGCACTCGCACCAATGAGGGGAGAAGACAACATGGCTTGGTTAGGCCTGAAATGGGTTTCCCCTAACCAAAAGGAGTCCATTTCCAGTTCCTCTTTTAAAAGCCGCTAGTACCGCCAAGTCCAGCCACTCTTTTAAGGTATGATGGTAGTCTGCGCCCTCTCGAATATTGAATTGGTTGAATAATCCGAAGTCCATTAGTTCTCCTCTTGTTCTATCTAGTTATTGCGATTGTAGCATTACATTCAAATCGGACACAATGAGTGCAATCGGATAAGGTCAAGGTGCTGCTGTTGAACATGCCACCCAGTTGGATGAACCTAGTGGAGAAAATGGTCATTATTTGGCAATCAACTCATTATGAAGGATTGGCACGATGAAGACGGACAAATACAATCAACGGCCTAGTTAACTAAAAGGACTGTCCCAGGGCAACCAAGCCTGGATTCTTGGCGCTAATTGATGCGGAGTGGGATAGCATGAAATATGACGTTATTGTAGTTGGAGGAGGATCAGCGGGTTGTGCCCTAGCCGCGCGATTGTCGGAGGACCCGGACCGGTCCATTCTGCTGCTGGAGGCAGGTCCCGACTATCCGGAATTTGAGCAACTTCCCGACGCGGTTAAGTACGGCTGGGGTCTCATAAACCTGGAGGCGCGGGCCGCTGACTCCCCGCATAACTGGTCCTTCGTGGGCCGGGCGACGGCCCAACAGACCAAGCCGATGCCCGTACCCAGGGGAAAGGTGCTTGGCGGCTCCAGTGCCATCAACGGCCAAACATTCATACGGGGCGCCCCCGAAGACTTCGATACCTGGGCGTCCTGGGGCAACGACGAATGGTCTTATCTGAAGGTGTTGCCCTACTTCAGAAAGTTGGAAACCGACGAGGACGTTCAGGACGATTTTCATGGCACGAGCGGGCCGATGCCGGTCCGGCGCCACAAGCGAGAGACCTGGCCGCCGCTGCAGGAAGCCTTTTATCAGGCCTGTGTTGCCGCCGGCTTCCCGGAATATCCCGACCTGCACCACCCGGACTCCACCGGCGTTAGCCCCCGAGCCGAGAACAACATCGACGGCGTCCGGATGAGCACCGCCCTCACCTACATCAATCCCATTCGCCACCGTCTCAACCTGACCATTAAGCCCAACGTCACGGTCCTGAAAATCCTGTTTGAAGGCGTGAGAGCAACCGGTGTTGAGGTGGCGAGCGGCGAGGAAATCTTCACCGTGGAAGGCACCCAAATTGTTCTCAGCACGGGTGCGATCGGCTCGCCCCAAATATTGATGCTTTCCGGAATTGGGCCTCGGGAGCAACTCCAAAGCCTGGGTATACCGGTAGTGGCCGACCTGCCCGGGGTCGGCCAGAACATGCGCGACCACCCCAATGTGCAGGTGAGGTTCCGGGTCAAGGACGAGTTGCCCCCGGACGACATCGCCCGGCGGGCGGTCCGACTTCGCTACACTGCCACCGGCTCCGATACTCGGAACGACATGGTAGTCACGCCATCCTCTCTGAATACAATCATCCGAGAGGGAGAGGACCCTAACCAGTCCATCGGCGCGGGCCTGTATCTGGCCGTCGGCTCCGGCGAATTGAGGCTCACGTCGGCCGACCCAAAGGCCCAACCGGAAATGGACTACCGGTACCTGGCCGACCCTTGGGACCGGCAAAGATTACGGGAGGCGGTGCGCCTTTGCGTCCAGCTACTGGAGGACGACGTATACCGCGACATCGTGGAACATCGGATAAGCCCAACCGACCAGGACCTGGAATCCGACGAAGCGCTGGACGACTGGATGCTGCGAAATGTCAGCACCTCCTACCACGTCTCCTGCACCTGCAAGATGGGTCCGGAGTCAGACCCTATGGCGGTAGTTGACCAGTACGGCTGGGTGCGGGGGCTGGAAGGGTTACGGGTAGCCGACGCCTCCATTATGCCCGATGTGGTGCGCGCCAATACCAACGTGACGACAATCATGATTGGTGAACGCGTGGCCGAGTGGATCAAGGAAGGCCGTTAAATGGGCCCAAGGAGGAGTACCCTGCCCATGTTCTATGAACCTGCCCTTGGGCCGGATTGAGGTCTGATGAGGCAGTAACTGGGTGCAGTGGGCCCAAGGAGGAGTACCACACGTTCGTTGCGGTTAGCTACCCGGTGCAGCAACCGTAGAGACGCCCTTCGGGGCGCTGAAGCCGGGTGTCGGCGTAGTCACAGCAGGTCCAAGCCAGTTCGGCTCAATTACCTTTTGGCGGGCACGGCAACCCCAGGTATCTTCATCTGCATGCTGCCCAGCGTATGACGGGTGGTGAAGTACAAAGTCTTCCAATCCTCACCGCCCCAGGCCATGTTGGTGGTGCCTGGCGCGCCGTGGTCGATAGTACCCAGGTGCTTCCCATGGTGGTCCATTACCCAAATACCGCCGGATCCGCCGCAGTAGACATTGCCCTCAATATCTACCTTCATGCCATCCGGGTTCCCCAGCCGTTCGCCACCCAGGTCGCAAAATATGCGGTCGGTGGCAATCAGCGGCATACCGTTGGGCTCCATGTCGAAGGCCCTGATATGCCTGCGGCGGGTATCATTGATGTACAGGACTTGTTCATCCGGAGAAAAAGCCAGTCCATTGGGGCGGCTGAAATTCCAGCTAATCAGAGTTATGGTGCCCAGGTCGGGGGTCACCTGGTATACGCCGTTGAAGTCCAAGTCCAACCCCGGAGTGGGGAAGCCAGGATCGGTGAAATAAATCGTACCGTCCGATTTGATCACCACGTCGTTGGGACGGTTGAGACGCCGACCCCGGTAGTTGTTGGCCACGACGGTGATGCTCCCATCGGGCTCCTGTCGGGTAACCCATCGGGTGCCGTGCTCGCAGGCGATCAATCTTCCCTGGCAGTCTCGGGTTAGGCCGTTGGCGAAGTCGGTAGGCTCTTTAACCAGGGACACCCCCTGACCCGGCACCCACTTCATCCGCCGGTTATTTCCAATGTCGCTGAACAGCAAATGCTTATCCTCCTCCCACCACAAGGGGCCCTCCGCGGGACCGGCATCGCTCCCAAAGCCCGTAGCCAGCTCCAGTATCTCTTCGTTGATCGACACTATCCGCTCTAGTTCCGGGGCGTGTTGTTCGACGGGCATAACCGCCTCCTTCTGAATCCGAAGATGAATCCGGATCTTTTGGGGAATTATAACCTCAAAGGGGCATCGGGAAGAACGATGGCAGGTTGGCTCGCCTCGACGCATCGAGACGGCGAGTTTCGTGGACAGCCAGGTCCGATTGTGCTTGTTCATTCTAGCCTACAACCTGGGCCCAGGATAGCTGGGTAGCAGGACAGCTGGGCACTCGGGAGCGTTGTGGTAAACTGCGCCCGATCAGTCGGCTATCGTTTTGCTTGAAATAAATGCAGGAGAGTCATGAGACTTGAGGGAAAAGTAGCTTTTATCAGCGGTGGTGCCCGCGGCATGGGCGCTGTAGAGGCCCGAATGTTCGCAGCGGAAGGCGCCAAAGTCGCTATTGGGGACGTTTTGGAAGAAGAGGGCCGGCGGTTGGTGGAGGAGATTGTTGGGACCGGCGGTGAAGCCCTCTGCTTTTCCTTGGACGTGACCAGTCAGTCTCAGTGGCGGAATGCCGTCGCAGCAACTGTAAGCCGCTTCGGGAAGCTGGACATCCTGGTGAATAACGCCGGGGTCAGCGGCTACGGCAGGGTGGAAGATACCACCGAGGCGGAATGGGACCGGGTGATGGATATTAACGCTAAGGGTGTGTTCCTGGGCACCCAGGCCGTCATCCCTGAAATGCGGAGGGTCGGGGGCGGCTCCGTCGTTAATATTTCTTCCCAGCTGGGGTTGGTCGGTGTAGACAACAGCAGCTCCCAGTATCAGGCCTCCAAGGGCGCGGTGCGTCTGTTCACCAAGGCCACCGCCATCCAGTACGCCAGCGACGGCATTCGGGCCAACTCAGTGCATCCCGGACCCATCATCACGCCGATGACCGAGACGGGCAGGACGGACCAGGATCGATACGCCCTTACCCTCTCCCGAATTCCATTGGGAAGATATGGGCGATCGGAGGAGGTGGCTTATGGAGTGCTGTTTCTGGCCTCCGACGAGTCGTCTTTTATGACTGGTAGCGAACTGGTCATCGACGGAGGCTGGACAGCGCAGTAGAAGCTTTAGGTCTGGATAATCCCTTCTTCATCGTCCCAGTCTTCGATTTCGTTAGGGTGCTCTTATTAAACACAAACCAGCTGAGGTAGGGCAATGAGAATCGGTCGTAAACTATGTGACCGTCAGGAGTGCAAGCAGGTGCATTTCCTCTACCTGGATCTCGAGCCAAACGCCTTTAAGGACGGGAATGACCCATGGGAAGATGGCTATGAAATCTTCATACCAGGTTCGGAAGAGCGAGAGGACTGCTGCACGCGATGTGGGACAAATGTCTTGGTCCCTCCTAAAAAGGTACTATCTTTAGCTGTAAACGAGTATGAGGACTGGATATTGGAAACGGTATCGAACGAGGACTAGAAAACTAAGGGTGCCATCGTGTGGTTCACCGGGTCAAAGCTCGCCCGTCCTGGTGGGGGTTATCTTGGAGAACCTTGCCCGGCTCAGCGATCCTGCTGTTTTAGACCAGATGGTGAACTCTAAAGCCTCACCACTCGCACGAGGTGATTTTGGGTATCAGACACATACAGGTCCCCGTCAATACCTACATGAGTCATCCTAGATTTTGAGAAGGAGGAGCCCCCCCTGCATTACTTTCGTCGTTCCGGCGCAAGCCGGAATCCAGAGCGCCAGCCATGTGTCTATCTCCTCGCCAGCCGGCGGAACGGCACCTTGTATGTAGGAGTCACCTCCAACCTCGCCCAACGAATCTGGCAACACCAGAGTCGCCTGGTTGAGGGGTTCACCAAACGGTACGGAGTTCACAGGCTGGTGTGGTACGAGGTTCACACCACAATGGAGAGTGCCATCGCACGGGAAAAGGCCATCAAAAATTGGAAACGGGCATGGGAAATGGTACTAATCGAAAGGTCGAATCCCCAATGGCGTGACCTTTATGAAGGACTTGGGTAACTGGATTCCGGCTTTCGCCGGAACGACGAGGGCGAAGGACTTCCTCTCATGACCTGGGGTTCTGAAGGCGGCTCTTTGGCAAGTCGATCCCCGGGTCTGCTATCAAACCAGTAAATTCGGGATGACTCATGATACCCATACCGCACCCGTAAGGTCTGGCCAAAGCCGCCTCGACTGCCGGTCCTCCGTCACCCTCTCCTCCTGCATGTCCCCCAACGACACTGCAGGCAATAGAAAGGATAAATTTGAGAAGGGTGGGGTACCGGTATATTCGGCGTCCGCCAGGTTCTCAGGGACTACCAAGTAGAGGCTGCCTTCTATTGGGTTTTGCCTTGCTGATACTTCTCTTTTTAGTAGGATTGGCATCGACTCTCTTCCTAAGTTGAAGCGGGCAGAAGTTGCCCCATGACAGATAAGGATTCTGAAATCACGGTTGAGCGACTTCAGGAAATTATCGAGCAGCTCAAGGAATGTGAACCTGGGACAGCCAGTGGACAAAGGGCAGGTGGTGAAGGGAGAAGTTGTGGGAATTAGGTGATGATCGGGCCATTGAGCTTACAACCCTCGCTTTGCTCCCCAAAGAAGCACCTGGAGTCTGGTCGAGAACCGGAACCCGGTCTCTTGGCAGCGTTCCACCAACCATCCAGATATCTGAAGGAGTTCGGAGCTGACCACGGCCTGGGGCATCAGCAACGTGCGCGCCGAGGCAACACCGTAGGTGGAATTGAGAGATACAATCTCCTGGATGTCATCAGGTTTTTCCACTACGTACTTGAAGTAGGCGTTGGGTAACCCAGCAAAGTAGTTGAGGGCCCGCGGCACCTCTCTGCGCTTGACTGAATTGGCCGAGTTTGCCAGTTTGGGCGACACGTTCCATTGGTCCACCAGGGACGCGAATTCCTGAGGGGGAACCAGAGTGCCGTTGGTCTCCACCTCGATGAAGTAGTCCCGTTTCTTAAGAGATTTCGCCAGTGGCACCATCTGCCGCGCTTGCATTAGCGGCTCTCCCCCGGTGATTACCAAATGGCTACATCCAAACCAGGTAATCTCCTCTTCAACCTCTGACGGAGACATAACGCCCACTTCTTTTTCGTACTCATAATGGTCCCAGTCCCAGGTGTATTTAGTATCACACCAGGAACACTTGAGATTACACAATGCCAACCGCAGGAAGACGGTGGGCACACCCATGTTTACGCCTTCCCCCTGAATGGAGTAAAAAATCTCCGGATTACCGTCCGGTTGAAAACTTACCTTCAGCAAAGGTTCACCGGGCTTTCCAGGAGAGTGATGGGTCGTCGACCTCTGCTTCCCGAAAACCCTTGGCCCTCAATATGCAACTATCACACTCACCGCAGGGCTGGTCGCCACCGTGGTAGCAACTCCAGGTGCATTCGATAGGCGCTTTTTCGACCAAGGCCACCCGGACAATCTCGGCCTTGGTCATGGTTATGAGCGGCGTTTCTATTTTGATAGGCGTTCCGTACTGAGACCCCAGCTTGCTGCCCATGAAAAGCGCCCGGCTCATCTCCTGGTAGTATTCCGGCCGGCAGTCTGGATACCCGCTGTAATCAATGGCGTTGGCGGCTATAAAGATAGACGCCTCCACTTCGTCCGGCGCAACGCCATCCCGTTCAATGTAGGACAGGGCTTCGCTTTCAAGGAAAGCGGCGGCAATAGTGAGGAAAAAGGTATTTCGGAGCGGGACGTAAGTTATGGGTATGTCTTGGGCCATATCCTCGGCGCCCCTTTTAGATGGGATCTCGAAGAGTTCGGGATTCGTCAGCGCTGAATACCAAGCCAGTTGTCTGAAGAAGGAAATATCGACGACTTGATGCTTCAGTTCTAGAGAACTTGCTACCTTCATCGCGGCGTCCACTTCTTTGCTATGGGTCTGGCCGTAATGCAGGGTGATACCAGTGAGTTGATGGCCCCGGTTCTTGGCGTAGGCTGCTAAGGTTGTTGAGTCCAATCCGCCCGACAGAAGCACGACACCCACTTTCAGCATCTAGCCTCCCTCTTCGAAGTACTCGGCATATTGATTCGGAGACTCCCATATCCGTACCCTGGAGACCAGGGGTCCATATTGCTCGCGTATTACGTTGAAGAGATACTTCGCGATTACTTCAGCCGTAGGATTCTCCTTATTGAAGACGAAAATCTTTGAACGCTGAAGTGACTTTAGGGCGGTCAGAAGTTCTTGATCGCGGTCGTTTAAAAGAAAACCGTGGTCCCAATGGTTGTCAATCCATTTACTCACCACGTCCTTGAGTTCAGTGAAATCCAACACAAATCCTAATTTGTCTAGCGAGTCGGCGCGCAGCATGATTTCCACCTTATAGGTGTGTCCGTGGGGAACACCGCAGTTGCCTGGATAGTCCAGCAATCTGTGGCCGGCATCAAAGGTTAATTCGACTCTATCTAAGAACATATGGTTTCAGCAGAACCAGCCACCCCAGGTTTCAGATTGACCTCCGCCTCGCCGCATTATCCGGCCTTAAAGACCCGGAGTCCACCCCAACAGGCAAATCCGCAGTGCGTGGCTTTCACGGCGATGAATGTTCGGGGTCGTGGGCAAAGACCGGCGGGCTTGTAGCTAAGGCGGCGTTGCAGGCTCTTGAACGTCAGCTCCGGTGGTAATCCCGCGTAATGAGCTGGTGTCGGCGCGGCGTAGTTGACTTGACCGGTATGTGCGCTAAATTAAAAAGGAACTTCGGCCAATTACCCTAAGCCCCAATCCACCGAACGGGGGCGTGTGAGAGGCCTGCTGAAGAAACAAAAGGGTGCGCCTCTGAATCTGGGATAATGGTTTTGAAACAGAAAACCGACCAGAAACAAGGAGCACCCAATAGATGCTACCACGCAACCAACCCGACGGCATCCACATCGCCTTCGACGACCACCGCCTGGTCAACAATGCCGGGCTGATTCTTCCCGCCACCTTGGCCTTGCACCTCGGCCTTTCCCAACTGGTTGACCGGCACCTGGACCTGGGCCGGGCCCCAGGCCGAGCCAACACCGGCGACAAGATAATGACGCTGGTCGCCTCGGCGCTGGCGGGCGGCGACTGCATCGACGACGCCGATGCGTTGCGCACCGGCAGGACGGCCTGCGCTCCCGGCTGCGTAGTCAAAGCGCCATCCACCCTGGGCACCTTCCTGCGCAGCTTCACCTGGGGCCACGTCCGCCAGCTGGACGGGGTGAGCCGCGAGTTGCTGGCCCGGGCCTGGAAGGCCGGCGCCGGACCCGGCGACGCGCCATTCACCATCGACCTTGATTCGACGATCTGCGAGACTTACGGACTGGCCAAGGAGGGCGCCCGCCATCACGGCTATACCGGCGCGCGGGGCTATCACCCACTGCTGGCCGTCGCCGCCGGAACCGGCGACGTGCTGATGGCCCGCCTGCGCGAGGGCCGGGCCAACACCGCCCGGGGCGCCGCCCACTTCCTGCGTGAGACGGTGAGCCGGGTTCGCTGCGGCGGGGCCAGCGGGCAGCTCACCATGCGGGCTGACAGCGGCTTCTATACCCACGCCGTGGTCGCCGTCTGCCGCCGGATGGATGTCCGCTTCTCCATCACCATCCGCCAGCACAAAAGCCTGCACAATCTCATCGAGGCGATACCCGAAGATGCCTGGACGCCGATTCCTTACTGGATGGACGGCGCCGCCGATGTGGCCGAAACCACCTACACCCCCTTCCAGAGTGAGCCGGATGCCGCGCCGGTACGGCTCATCGTCCGGCGGGTGAAGCCGGCGCCCGGTTCTCAACTGGCTCTCTTCGCCACCTACAGCTATCACGGCTTCATCACCGACCGGGACGGGGAGACCCTGGAACTGGAGGCTGACCACCGCCGCCACGCCGAGATCGAGAATGCGATACGCGACCTCAAGTACGGCGTCGGGCTGAACCATCTCCCCTCGGGCCGCTTCGCCGCCAACGGCGCCTGGCTGGCGGTACAGGTGATGGCCCACAACCTGGCTCGCTGGACAGCCCGCATCGGCCTGGGTGAGCAGATCGTGACCACCAAGACCCTCCGGCGGCGGGTCTTCGCCCTGGCCGGACGGCTCACCCGCTCGGCACGCCGGATCACCCTGCATCTTCCCAAGCGCTGGCCCTGGGAGGAGCAGTTCAGCCGCGCCCTGGCCCGACTGCGAGCCATTCCACTCCCAGCCTGACGGCGCCCGTCCGCCACTGACCCGCCAGCCAACCCAACGTCCCCGCAAACTCGCGCTAGCCCAGTCCGCGAGCGCCTCTTGCCGTGTCCTATCCCGCCATCTCGCTCGCCACAGCCACTGTAAGCCCCATCGGCACCCCCAAAAGCGCCTGCAGACCGCCCGCCAACCTCCCGTCTACCCAAGTTCGAGCCCGGATTATCGCGCCTGTACTCCCTCACCCCCCTTCCGTTGTCCTCACGCTGTCCATCCGTGTCCATCGGTGGTAACTGTTCAGACTTGATGAGGTGAATTGGCTCAAAGCCGTTGGAAAAACGCTGGCATGGCCGGGGGAGTTGTGGCATACCAGGGAGGTGGACACTGAACTAGACCTGAACGCGGCGAGTCGCGAAACTCTGCTGGAGATAATTGCCGGCCAGCGGGCAGTCATTGCCGATTTGCAAAGGCGGATTGGGGTTCTGGAATCCCGTCCCAACCGGCGCGGGTCGTCGGGGATGCCGGGTAATCAGCCGCACTCCAGCCGGCAAGCGCCGGAGAAAAAGGAGCCCAGAAAGCCGCGCCGCCATGGCTTCGCCCGCCAGCGCATGACTCCTACCCAGCGGGTGGAGCATGCCGTGGCGGTCTGTCCCGACTGCGGGACTCACCTGAACGGCGGATGGGTACAGCGAACTCGGGAAGTCATTGAGCTACCGGTGGCTCCGGTAGAAGTGACCGAGCACGCCCTGGTAGCCCGCATCTGTCCGGTATGCCAGCGGCGCCGGCTGCCCAAAGAGGCCCTGCAGGGGGTGGTTCTGGGCCAGCAGCGCCTGGGGGTCAATCTGGTAAGCCTGATGGTGACCCTGCGGGAGGAGGGACGGTTGCCCATAAGAATCATCCAATGGTACCTGGAGACCGTCCATCAGTTGCACCTGAGTGTTGGTGCCATCGTCCAGGCCGTCCATGGAGTAGCCCGTCAGGCTGAGACGGCGGTGCGAGAGGTGCTCGAGCAAGTCCGCGCCAGTCCCGTGGTGCAGGGCGACGAAACCGGCTGGCGCCAGGACGGGAGCAACGGCTATGTTTGGACCTTCAGCACTCCCAGCGAACGATACTTCCTGCGTCGGGGTCGGGATAAGGGGGTGGTGGATGAGGTGCTGGATTCCTCCTTCAGCGGAGTGTTGGTCAGTGATTTCTACGCCGCCTATAACCACTACCCGGGCCTGAAGCAACGGTGCTGGGCTCATCTGCTGCGGGATATCCATGACCTGAAAGGGTTGTACCCAGAAGACGCTGGGCTGGCTCAGTGGGCCGAGGCGGTTCACCAGGTCTACACGGAGGCCAAGGCCGCGGTCCTTCCCCGAGCCAGGCCATCGCACCCAGCTAATGCTGGAGGAGAAACTAATGGTCTTGGCACGGCCTTTCCTTAAAGATCCCCTGGCGGTTCAGGCCAAGCTCAGCCGGCGCATGGAACGGTTCATCAAGGAACTGTTTGTCTTCGTGTCGGACCCAGCCGTGCCCTCAGACAACAACGCCGCCGAGCGGAGCCTGCGGCATCTGGTAACCAGTCGCAAGATCAGCGGCGGCACCCGCTCAGGGCAGGGCACCGACAGCAAGATGACCTTGGCATCCCTCTTTGGCACCTGGCGGGCCAGAGGTCTCAATCCCCTCCTGGAATGCCGCCGGTTGCTCGCTTCCCCTCAACTCTGAACACTTACCATCGGTGGATTCGGGCTAAGGAGTGTTTGAAATGGAAGGAAAGGTTCAACTGGAAATCACCTACTGCGTACCTTGACAGCATCTCGCTACCGCCACGTGGATGGCGATGGAGTTTTTCCGAGCTTACGGGCCGGACGTTGCCGTAACTATCTCCCCCCGAGGCCAGAGCATCATGGAAGTGTACCTAGATGGGGAGAGGATCTTCGACAAGTTAGGGGAGGGCAACGTCTTCCCGGACTTGGCACGCATTCGGACAATGAAACAAATCATCGCTGCTAAGATCGCGAGCTTGGAGCCGGTAGCCGCCGACGACTAAGGCAATTCAGGTCCTCATGCCTGAGGATCTGGAGGATTTATCCCAGAGAAATGATTAGGCCCCTCTGTTACAGGAGAGGCCTAATTTTTTGCCAGATCTCTAGGGCTCACTCCCATCGGGGTGTGGTGGCGTCCAGAACTAGCCAAGGGAAAGCATCCCGGGAAGACTCCTCGGAAGACTCTCGGAAGACACTATACTAAAAACCCCCTTTTGGTCACCCACCAATAGACTACTTGGCCAATGACATAACTCTGCTAGGTGACCCCACCAGATTGGAACTTGTAACCAGTTCGCACCATAATTACAATGTCCCTTTTCGGGAATCGCCCAAGCCAAGGGCGGGTCCTATGGAACTAGGACATGGTCCAGTCGCAACCCGAATAATCCATCACCTGGTATAAGCCTTATCAGCGGCATGTTCGTTGGCCATCAGCGGGAGGTGGCTCTAGACATCCGTTCGGCCTGGGCCAAAAACCTACGAGGGCTAGAGACCTGCCCGGGTGAAGTGTTACCGAACCTTGAGGATTCAGGATTCCAAGTGAATGAAACACCAGCTCAACCCTTTTCACATACTTATAGTTGGAGAACTCTATGGCTGAAATGATGACTGGAAAACAGGCTCTGCTTGAGATGTTGAAGGCTGAAGGCGTGAAGCTTATATTTGGTAATCCTGGCACCAGCGAAGGGCCGATTATCGACATGCTGGGAGATTATCCCGAGTTTAGATATATTTTGGCTTTGCAAGAAAGCGTCGCCGTTGGCATGGGTGAATCCTACGCCAGAGCCACCGGAAAGGCCTCTTTTGTCAGTTTGCATGTGGACAGCGGACTGGCGAATGGCATCGCCCTGATGTTAGATGCTTACAATACCGGAACCCCCATGGTCGTGACATCCGCTAATTATGATGCTCGGAAAATCACGGAAGGGAAAACAGACCTGGCCGAACTGGTGCGACCGGTGACAAAGTGGGCCGTGGAACTAACCCATCCAGATCAAATTCCGAGTGCTATTCGTAGGGCTTTCAACGAAGCCAATAGTCACCCCAAGGGCCCGGTGTATGTGGGGTTTACCTCCAATGCATTGGAGGGATCTGCGGATATGCACATTGTTCCGTCCCAACCTGTCTATGACTCACCACGACCGAGTCAAGCAGGAATCCAAGAAGCCGCATCCTTATTGATGAGTGCGACCCGAGGCATCATGATGGTCGGTGACAGAGTTTCGGATGATGGGGCGATCGACCAGGCGGTAGAACTTGCTGAGCTGCTCGGGCTTCCCGTGTATCAATCCAGAGGCGCCGAAGTTTCTTTCCCGACTACTCATGGCCAGTTCTTAGGCAATCTCTCGTTAAGAGTAGCCGATCATCGAGCCATCCTCCAAAGGGTAGACCTGATCCTAGCCGTAGGGATGGATACCTTTGAAGAGCTGTTTTACTGGGGCGACGTTATCCTGAAACCCGATACTAAATTGATCCATATCGACCCAATCCCCGGCCGCGTGGGCAAATCCGAGCCTACCGATGTCGGTATTGTCTCCCATTGCGGGTTAGCTCTGGAGGCGTTAGTTGCCGAGATCAAGCCACTACTCTCTCCTGCGAACATCGAAAAAATAAGCCATCGTATCGAAGCATTAATTGAAGAGTCCCAGAAGAGCCGGGATGCTTTCGCTAATTCCATTGCCGAAAAGTGGGACAGCAGGCCGATGATTCCAGCGAGGATGATGTCAGAGCTAGCGGCGGCCTTGCCGGAAAACGCCATGGTGGTGGACGACGCTATTAGCAACCGGGCCACCCTACGGCACTACTTTAATGCCACCAAACGCGGCGATATTCGAGGTGTCAGAGGACAGGCTATCGGTGGTGGAATAGGGGCAACCATGGGCACGCAGTGCGCTAACCCGGACCGGCCAGTTTTCGGAATAATCGGTGACGGCAGTGCGATGATGACCGTTCAAGGCTTATGGACCGCAGCCAATGACAACATTCCCTGCATTTTTGTCATCTGCAATAACGGGATGTACCGGGTGCTTAAAGTAAACTTCAACATTTATCAAAAAGACGTGCTTGAACTGCCGGAGACCTCAGGCGGCAACCTATTGTATTCAGATTTCGCTACTCCCTTTGACATGGCAGCTATTGCTAACAGTATGGGCGTTCACGGGGAACGGATTGTTGACCCGGAGGAAATCAAGCCGGCGGTAGAGCGAGCCGTCGCTTTAGGTAAGCCGGCTCTGCTAGACATAGTTATCGATGGCGCATTGTAGATGCCGCAAGGACTCACATCCCGCCGGCATATCTGAGATCCGGCAGGATAAAGGATATATGGATGTAGGAATATACATAAGGGATTACCTGGAAGACCCCAACCGGCCTCCTTTCGAGCAAGTTGAGGCGGCCGCGGAGGTATGCCGGCATGCCGCGGCTCTGGGCTTCTCGGCAATATATATGCCCCAGCATTTTATCGCCTATCCCACCATGTGGCTGCAGCCCATGCAAACCCTGGCCCGCCTGGCACCGGATACCGGCAGCATGAAACTGATGACCGGCATCCTTCTGCTCACCTATCACAACCCGGTAGATATAGCTGAGCAGACGGTAACGCTGGACCACCTCAGTGGAGGAAGGTTTGTCCTCGGCGTAGGTCTCGGCTATCGGGAAAGGGAGTTGGAGGCCTTCGGCACTAACCGGAAAGATCGAGTCAGCCGGTTTGAAGAGTCCATCAACCTTATGCAACAGCTATGGACGGGTGAAGAGGTAACATTCGAAGGCAAACACTGGCAAGCCCATGAAGCCAGAATGACGATTACTCCAGTTCAGAAACCCCACCCGCCTATTTGGATCGCAGCTCAAAGCGCCGGAGCCGCCCGCCGGGCTGCCGCTATGGGGGATGCCTGTCTAATCGGTCCTCAGCCAAGCTGGGAGGACTTTCGGTTCCTGGCCGGTAAATACCAGCAGGCCCTTGTAGAGGTGGGTAAAGGTTCTCGCGGTCTATTGGCAGCCAACCGGTCCATGGCCATCGCCAAAGACCGGGAAACGGCAGTGTCCCAGGCCAAACTTGCCGGCGAGGCCAAGGCCGGAATGTACTCCTCATTCAACATGCAAGAAGCCACCACTGTGGGCTTGGGGCTTGGTGGGTCTCGGGACCTGGCCGACTGGGCAATAGCCGGCAGTCCCAGTGATTGTGTAGAGCTGATCACCCGCTGCCACGAGGAGGACGGGTTTGGAATACCTGGGCTTGGCTTGCCTCAACCTACCCAGCGGACAGAGCGCCCGCCTCGAGTACCTACAGATGATATCCGAGGAGTTCGTTAGCCGCCTGCCTTAATGCCTGTCTCCATCTCCTTGGCCGTAAACCCGACCCGACGGTCCCAAGCTCGATAACAAGACATTTTGCAGGTGGATGACCTGATTGGACCGGGCCACACCGCCCGCTCGGTGGGCAACCGGGTCTCAGCCAGCGCGCCGCCGGCCGGTCAGAGCGTACCGTGCTCGAACAGTTGATGACCGACGGGATGGTAAAAACAACAGGAGGTAGCCGTCCCCGGGGTTGGTACAGCAATCCGCTTGCCTGCGCCCCCTCTCCGAGAATGGCCTAACCCATCGTGGGAGCAGTGCCAGGCTGGCAAAACTTGTACCTGGCAACCGGTGGCGGTAGAAAGGGAATATTATGGAGTAGCGGAATGGGCGAAGGGCTGGCGGACTTGATCCTAAAGGGATCTTCGCCAGTGCCGGTTCTAGCTGCTTTAAACCCAAATCGATTGGCCAGTACCTAGCCGGACCTGGCCTCTCCAGGCTATTCAATACGGAGACTTGATGTTGCTGAGCCGAACTCGTTAAACAAATCCTCGCAGTACCACCCTGGCAAAGTAGAGGAACTGGCAGCATATTGAAATTCAATTTTGCCGAAAGGAGTTTGAAAATATGGATCCGTCTAAACCAAAGCTAAGGTGAAACCTACATAAAGCGAACCCGAAGAGGAGTTGCGATATTCTGTAAAAGAAATCGAGTGGCGGTGGTGGAAGGGATGAAGGAAATAGTGCAACTCATGGAAGAGTGGCAACTCAATGTAGGTGACTTACGGGAAAGGATGTATCGAGCGCCAACACCTCGAGAGCGAGAGCGAGAGCGATGGCACGGGCTATGGTTGTTGGCCCAAGGGTGGTCGGCTATCCAGGTGGCTGAGGCTTTGGACAGAGAGCCTCATACCATTGGAAACTGGCTGGCCAACTTTCGCCGAGGCGGGGCCCAAGGTTTGGTCTTTGAACAGACTGGGGGTTCCCCCCCGTCTTGAACTGGGGTCAACAGAACCAACTGAAGTCTGCGGTGCAAAATCCGCCTGGAGAGGCGGGAGTTGAATTGTCCAACTGGAATTGGAAAGTAGTGAGGCAATTTCTCAAGCAGAGCTTTGACCTGGGGCTGAGTCGAAGCAGTTGCTTGAACTACCTCCATCGGTTGGGCTTCGTGCTGAAGCGACCCAAGAAACGCCTCCTGAAAGCCAAGGATGAAGCGCGGAAAGCCTTCGTCCTCCAGTACAGCCAAATCCGAGAGGAGGCCCAAGAGAGTGGAGCCAAGATCTTCTTCGTAGACGAAGCCCACTTTCGGGCCGATGCCGATCTGAGGGGGAAATGGGTGCTCAAGGGAGAGCCGGCGCTGGTGGACTCTACCAGTCCTCGGTGAGGAGAGAAGGCCTGCTACTACTCGGGAGTTTGCTTGGAGGCTGGGGAGGTGGAAGCCATGGAAATAGCCGGCAACAGCAATGCCGAGACCTCCACCGCCTTTTTACGGCAGCTAAGAGAAAAACATCCTGGACCTCTGGTAGTGATTTGGGACAATGGGCCAGCCCACCGAGGAGAAGCGATTCGCAGCTATTTGACCACCCCTGACTTGCAGCCGAGGCTGGTGGCCTTACCGGCCTACAGCCCAGACTTCAATGCCGACGAAGCCGTCTGGGACTGGGCCAGGGAAGAGGTCACGGCCAACGAATGCCTGGGAACAAAAGCCCAAGTCCAAGAGAAGATGAATGCATTCTTCGGCGGACTAGCTCACCGTAAGGATGAAGTGAAACATCGCTGCCGAACCCTGTTACAAGCTCGAGCCGATGCATTGATTTTTACACCTTCCCTACCTTTGCCATCGCTGCAAAATGTAGTTCCCACCTTGGCTTTGGTTTAGAACTGGTTATTCAATTCGGCTCCCCCTGTCTTGCTCGTTTTTCATTAATGGGGAGGAGGGAAAGCCGGCAGGAGATAATTGGTTCCAAAGGGAGAATCCAGCAGACACCCGTCAAATAGAAACCCTGGCGGCCCAAGGTGCTCTGGAGGATATGCGGGCCGCCGTAGACGCCGCCCGCTCCGCATTCGACAGCAACGTGGACAATTGGATCTACAACTACAAATTACGAGAAGAGGTGCTGTTCAACACAGCTCACCTGATTCGGCAAAATGCGGAGCGCCTGGCCCAGGTGGTAAGCGTGGAAGTCGGAATGCCAATGCGCCAGGCAATTCCCCACGTTAGTGCCGCGGCGGACATCTTCGAATTCTACAGCGGTCTGGCGGGCAAGCTGTACGGAGAGAGTTTTACCCTGCCTAACGGGTCCATGATCAACCTGGTTAAAGAGCCTGTCGGCGTAGTTGGGTTAATTACTCCCTGGAACTTTCCCCTGACCCAGACAGCCCGCAAGGTTGCTCCGGCCCTAGCCGCAGGCTGTACCCTGGTGATAAAGCCAGCCAGCTACACCCCCGCAGCCGGGTATGAATTGGTCAAGCTGCTCCATCAGACCCGTCTGCCCGCTGGGGTGATAAATTTTGTCTCAGGCCCCGGCAATTCCTTCACCGGAGAAACTAGCACCGGCAAACTGATTGCAGCTCAGGCCGCAATGCAAGTAAAAAGGGTTAGTTTGGAGTTGGGAGGAAAGGCGCCCTTTGTGGTGTTCGATGATGCAGATGTGGAAGCGGCGGCGCGAGCGGCGATTTTCGGGATGTTCCGCAACGCCGGGCAGGCTTGTGGCGCTACCACCAGGTTGTTACTCCACGAAAGGATTCACGATCGCTTCCTCTCCAGAGTGGTAGAGCTAACGGGTAAAATTGATGTCGGCCATCCCGCAGACCAATCCACCGACCTGGGTCCGCTAATTTCCAGCAGCCAGGAAAAGATAGTCTTGGATTACATCGAGTTGGGCGAAGATGCCGGATTCGAGCTGGTTACCGGCGGTGGTAAGTTAACTGGAGGCGACTACGATCACGGCTATTACGTCGAGCCGACAATTTTCGACCGGGTGGATAACTCTTCAAGCATAAGCCAGGAGGAAATCTTTGGACCGGTGGTTACTGTAACTACCTTTCAAGAAGAGGATGAGGCCATAGAACTGGCTAACGCGGTGGACTTTGGCCTGGTTGCCGGAGTCTGGAGTGCCGATTATCCCCGGGCCCTCCGAGTGGCGAGACGCGTTCGGGCGGGCACCGTGTGGATCTGGGATAACTACGCGCAACCGGTGGAAGGCATCTGGGGCGGCTTTAAGCAAAGCGGTATCGGGAGAGAGCTGGGCTATCACGGGCTGGACGATTTTTTGGAAGTTAAGCAGATATTCACCGACGGCACTGGGCTGGTTGCCAAGCCAGCCTACGGGCAGCTAATTAAAGAGGACTAGTTAAAGAGGAAGGGTAAATTCAGCGAAACCCGAACGGCCCGGAGAGTTCGGCTGCGCCGAAGAACCGGAGTTAGTTCGGCTTCCTATCGGGGGTGCCGTTGATGGTGGTAGACCAGAGGACTGGCTAGGAAAGAAGCCCACTGCTCGTTGACAAGTTGCTGTAACCCGGTATGAACCACCATCATCCGATGCTCGTTGTACTGCTTTCCTTTTACCTGCACAGCAATCCTAACGGCTATTTGGAGATTTCTAGAGGTGAATGGCTGTGGGACACATTTTCAGCAAGGTGCAATCGAATCGAAGAGCCGGAATTATGAGGGAAGACCCGGAAGGAACCGTCAGAAGCTTCCCGTTAAATGGACCCGAAGTTCTTGTTATTGTCCATTGTGGTGGAGCTGGTGGGGGTCGAACCCACTACCTCTTCAATGCCATTGAAGCGCTCTCCCAGTTGAGCTACAGCCCCACTGTATACGGACCGGGCGTACGGACCGGGCGTCCGTAAACGCCCGTTCCAATATAGCAAAGCACGGCCCGAGGCCGCAATGATCTAGCCTAGCCTTTGCGCGTAAACTTCACCACGGTGCGCCCCTGGCTACCCTCGTAGGGCTCTACGACGTAGAGGTCCTTGTGAGAGTCTACCCATATTCCGTGGCAGGAACGATGGGTCTGGGAACCCCACTGGGCCAGCCGCTCCCCATCCAGATTCAAAATGCTGACCATTCCGCCATTGTGCTCCGCGACGTAGACTATGTCCTCGTCGTCGACAAAGATGACCGCCGCACCGATTAGCTTGGTGGGCCAGGTGGTAAGGTGCTCTCCATCCTGAGAAAATACCTGAATGCGGTCATTCTCGCGGTCGGTTATCAGCAGGCGGCCCCGCCGGTCAATCCAGGCGCCGTGGGGCAGGTGAAACTCGCTGGGCCCGTCGCCGGGCTCGCCCCAAGACAGCAGATGCTCGCCATCGGCGGCAAACTTGTGGACCCGGGCGTTGGCGTAGCCGTCGGCGATGAAAATCTCCCCGGCATCGTTCACCGCTATCCCAGCAGGCAGGTTGAAGGGGTCTCCTCCGTGGGTCACGTCTTTCCAGCCGTTGGAGCTGAAATCGGTATTGTCGGCACCGGTATCCGAGCGAAACCCCTTGGTGCCCAGGGTAAACAATAGCTCACCATCCTTGGTGAACTTCATAATCTGGCACTCGTTGCGCTCCACCAGCCAGACATTGTCATCCTTGTCCAGAATGATGGCGTGGGGGAAGGCAAACAGTCCGCCACCCCAGGAGGAGATGTAATTTCCTTCCCGGTCGAAGATCATTATGGGATGATCCGGGTCCCGGTTGAAGCAGTACACCCGGTCTTGGGAGTCGCCGAACACCGCGGCGGCGGGCATGGCCCATCCGGTCGGCAGTTTGGCCCAGTGGTAGTCAATCTCGTAAGTATATTTTCCGCTGCCCACCACGTTGGCTGTAGTCATAGATTACCTCCTCTACTGTAGCTTGGCTGTGATTATCCCAGCTATAGGGTCAAGGGTCAATCAATCCTTCCGCTCCGGTTCCTGCGCGCGACCTGCCTGGCAAACCAAGGGGCTATCGACCTGCGTAAGTTGGAACCTCTAGCTAAAAGCTCCAATTCCTGGGGTCTTAACCCTTAGCATCGACAAAGAGTCGCCTGGAGTGAGGTACAGAGTGCGAAAATCCGGCCCACCGAAGGCCAGGTTGCGGGTGATCTCGGGCATTTTTGCCACCCCCAACACCTCGCCGCTGGGGTCGATAATCCAAAAGCCCCCCGACCCAACGCAGAAGACTCTACCCAGGGTATCGACCTTCATCCCATCGGGGACTCCCGCGTCTGCGGAGGACATATCGCAGAAAAGCCGCTGGTTGCTCAGGGTTCCATCGGCGGCCACGTCGAAGGCTTCGATACGGCGATGGGCGCAATACTCACCCTTTTCTTCCTCAATGAAACATTGGGGGCTCTCCCGGCTGATGGCCACGTACAATATCGATTCGTCGGGAGACAGAGCCAGCCCATTGGGGTAGACGCACTGTTCAGTGGCCAGGTGCAGCTGGTCCTGGGGATCGATACGATAGACCCCGGCGAAGCCCAGCTCCCGCTGATCCTCCGGCAACCGCAGCTCTGGATCAGTAAAGTAGATAGTGCCATCGGACCGGCAGATGACATCGTTGGGTTTGTTGAACCGCTTGCCCTGCCAGCGGTCGGCCAGGGTGGTTACTGAGCCATCTGTCTCCATTCGGGTCAATCGCCGGTGATCGGCGCCCTCGCACATCAGCAGCCGCCCCTGCCGGTCCAAGGTGCAGCCATTCCCCTCCCCGGTGTCTTCCCGCACCACACTCACCCGGCCATCGGTGTCCCATCTAAGCAGTTGGCAGCCCTGCAGGTCGACAAAGGTCACATAGCCGCCGGGATGCCATAGAGGTCCCTCGGTACGGTGCCAACCGCTGGTCAGAAGGGTAGGCTCAGTGGACTCCAATATGCTGGACAGTTGGTCGGGCATGGCACCCCCTTTAAGACTAATGCCAAGATGAAGCGTGATGCGTTGGCATGGCGGACAAGGTAGATCCCAGCTTGGCTTCGCTATGGGGCCCCAGATAGCTGATGGGCGGGATTATACCAGGATGGGCGGGTGGTGTATATTTGGATTGCCGTTCTTGGCACTATCCGCCCCGCTGTTCGCCACACCCCTTACCCCAATCGGCACATCAAATAAGCGTAGGAAGTCCCGGCCCGGGCATTATTTGGGGCCCCCAAGTTTAGCAACTTCCTCGGAGATCAATAACCTTGCCGGAGAGCGTGGGTGAGAACCCAATATGATTTTCTAATAATCGGTGGCGGCTCGGCGGGACTGACAGCGGCGGATTTCGCGGTCCGACTGGGGCTGAGAGTAGCCCTGGTAGAGAAGTCGCGCCCGGGCGGCGACTGCACCTGGACGGGCTGCGTGCCCAGCAAGACCCTGCTGCGCATCGCCCGGACGGCCCACGAGCTGCGGACGGCTCCCCAATCCGGAATCTCCGCCGGACCACCAAAGGTCGACTTCCCAGCCGTGATGTCCAAGGTGCGGGAGGTGATGGAAGGGATAGCCCTCGCTGAGTCAGCCGAGGAGTTGCGCTCCCAGGGTATCGACGTATTTCTGGGCGAGGCTAGGTTCCTCGACCCCAACACCATCGTGACCGCCGACGCGGAATTGAAGGCCCGCAGGATTTTGATAGCCACCGGCGCCGGGCCGCTAATACCGCCCATACCCGGCCTGGACCAGGTTGGCTACCTGACCTATGAAACTATCTGGGACTTGGAAGCGCTGCCGGAGCACCTACTGGTAGTGGGCGGAGGCCCCATCGGCTGCGAGCTGGCGCAGGCCTTCCGGCGCCTGGGCTCCCGGGTTTCTCTGGTCGAAGCCGCCCCCCGAATCCTCCTCCAGGACGAACCGGAGGCCTCCAGCCTGATTCTAGATGAACTGGCCAATGAGGGTGTTGAATTCCATCTCGATGCTCCGGTGGAGAAGATTGAAAAGAATGATCAGAATTCCAGCAGGATTAAGCTAACCACCAGCCAGGGACCGGTCTCCGGGGATGCCTTGCTGCTGACAGTGGGAAGGCGGGCCCGTTTATCTGGGTTGGAGCTGGAGCGGGCGGGCGTGGATTACGGTCCGAATGGGATAAAAGTGAACCGGAGCCTGCGCACCAGCCAGCGCCACATCTACGCCGCCGGCGACTGTCTGGGGGGGGTCCAGTTCACCCATTACGCCAGCTGGCAGGGTTTCATGGCAGTTCGTAATGCTCTATTGCCCGGGTCCACCAGGGCCGTGTTAGACCGGGTCCCCTGGACCACCTTCACCGATCCGGAGGTCGCTCACGTTGGCCTGACCGAGCAGCAGGCCAGGGACAGGTACGGGCACCGCATAGAGGTCACCAACTGGCCGATGGCCCGGGTGGACCGAGCCCTAACCGACGGCGCATCCGCCGGATTTATCAAGCTGGTGCACCAGCCCAACGGCAAATTGCTGGGGGCCACTGTGGTAAGCCAACGGGCGGGAGAGATGATCCACGAGTGGACCCTGGCCCTGGACCAGGGGAGAAAGGTTGGCGATCTGGCGGATTCGATCCACGTTTATCCCACCTACTCCATGGCGAATATGCAGGTCTCCAGCCAGCTCAGAGTTTCCGGATTGTTGTCTGGTGCTTCCGGCCGTATTATCAGGAAACTGGTCCGGCTTATGCGGTAGCTAAAACACCCTGCCTAAAACACGGCTATGGGGTTCACCGGAGAGCCGGTGGTGTTGTGCAGCCGCAGCGGCTCGATGGACACCATGAACTCCCAGCGGTTCCGCTGCCGGCAGGCTTCCGATAGCTCTTCCAGATCGGCGTTGTCCAGAATCCACAGGCCCATAGCGGTTATTCCCACCTGATGAATCGGCTGGGGCACTTTCGGATACTGGGCCGGACCGACGTCGTTGCCGGTGTCCGAGCCCATTACGGCAACCCCGCGCTGGTGGAACAGGGGTAGGCAGGCGGCCTGGCAGGCGGTGGACCCGGCCGAACGGTCCACCGGTCCCTCCACGGACCTACGCCGCAGCTGGCCGGTGCGAATCAGCAGCACGTCGCCTTCCTCCACCTTGAAGCCGCAGCGATCCTCGGCGGCCAGGATTTCCTCCGGCGAAACCCCTTCGCCACGTTCCACCCAATCAATGCCTCTAATCATTGGGACGTCCACCAGCACGCCCCGGGTGATGAACCCGTTCTCGGCGGCCTCCACCGAGCAGACGGTAGCGCCCAGGCTGGTGGAAACCAGGTGGGCCGGATTCCCGTTGTAGGTCTTGCCCTCCCAGAAAAAGTGGGCCAAGCTGTCGACGTGGGTGACCGCGTAGCCGTGGAAAACCATGCCGATGTAATCGGTAGCAGCGGCGTTGGGTCGGGCGCTCACCTTGTCGCCGCTGGCCCAGCCCCCGCCGCTCTCCACCATGTAGTGGACCGGCGGATTCGGCACGTCGGGAGCCGCATCCCAGAGCACGGTGCGGGATAGGGAGACAGACACCCCCTCCCGTACAGTGGCCAGGCCTCGCTTGGTCTTTTCCGGAGTAATCAGATTGGGAGTGCCCAGCTGGTCGTCATCGCCCCAGTGTCCCCAGTTGGACAAGGACTTGAAATAGCCCAGGACTTCTTCCTCGGTGGGTATGGGCATCTGCGGCCTCCTGTAGGTTACATTGCTTGCGTCGGGGGAAATTTGACGCAATTATGCCCGAAGCGGAGAAGCCGCGCAATCTGCGAAGGGGAGGCAGCCGCCGCCTAGGGGTCTTTCGGTTCTCCGCAATGACATTGCGAGCGAAGCGAAGCAATCTCTGCTCGCCCCTCGTGAGATTGCTTCGGGCTGACGGCCCTCGCAATGACGATCGAATTCCTCTGTCGAATGGCACTGGCTATGCCTGCTTTATTCTTGTCACTGGAGGCCAGGCTATGTTAGGCTGGGTAACGAGCTAAATGCTGGCCTGAAACAATCCCACGGAGAGGTCCAGAAAACCCATGAGATGCGAAATTTGCCTAAAGTCGGGGATGAGCGGCAACAACGTTAGCCACTCCAACCGGCATACCAAGACCCGATTCAAAGCCAACGTTCACAAGCAGACGTTGCTGCTGAACGGCAAGGTTACTCGGATTAAGATTTGTACCCGCTGCCTGCGGACAATGCACAAGCCACCCCGGGCTAGGAAAGCCTCGGCCGCCACAGCCTAAATCAGTAAATCAGTCCGCGTTCATCCTTTCGCTACAGGCCTTCAATACAAGCGCGAAGCCGCTCCATCGCCTGCGATACTGTTTCTTGCTGATTGTATATCGCGGTTCCCGCGACCAGAATGGTGGCGCCGGCCCGCACTGAATCCTGCGCCGTCGCGTCAGCCTTCACCCCACCATCCACCTCGATCCTGGTATCACACCCAAGTTCTTGGACCAGACTCCGCAGCCGCCGGACTTTACCCAGGGTGCTGGGGATAAAGGATTGGCCGCCGAAGCCCGGATTCACCGTCATCACCAGGACTATGTCCAAGAAGGGCAATAGCTCCTCCACGAAAGAGAGCGGCGTAGCCGGGTTTAGCGCCACCCCTACCTGACAGCCCAGCTCTTTCACGTGGTAAACAGTTCGATGCAGGTGGGTGCTGGCCTCGGCATGAACGATCACCTGATCGGTGCCGGACTTGGCGAAACCGGCCAGCAGGTTATCCGGCTCCTGAACCATCAGATGTATGTTCAAGGGCAGGTCCGTGGAACGCCGCACCGCGTCAACCAACATCTCCCCAAAGGAGATGCTGGGGACAAAATGACCATCCATGACGTCGACGTGAATCGAGTCGGCCCCGGCCTCCGCCGCCTCTTCCACCTGCCGCCCTAGATTCGCGAAGTCGGCAGCCAGCAGGGAGGGGGATATTTGAACGTGGCGGTCAGAGGCCATTGGCATCAGCCTTTAGACCAGCCTCCAGTAGCTGCTTGGCCTCGGTCAATTCCTTGGCCACCTGTTGAGGCGCGGTACCGCCGGGATTATCTCGCGCCGCCACTGATGAGCCGGCGGTTATCTGGTACACATCCTGGCCGAAATGGGGCGAGAACCGATGGTATTCCTTCATGGTTAGGGCTTGAAAGTCCTTACCCTCTTTCTCGCAATGCTCGCAAATCCGGCGCATGATGCCATGAGCCTCGCGGAAGGGAACCTGTTTGCCCACTAGGTAATCCGCCAGGTCGGTGGCCAGCATGTGGCTCTCCCCGGCCAATTGGGTCACCCGCTCCCGATCAAGTTCCAGAGTACCCACCATACCCTGAAATACCTTAAGGGTGGCCAGCAGGGTATCCACCGTATCGAAAAAGCCCTCCTTGTCCTCCTGCAAATCCCGATTGTAGGTGAGGGGCAGTCCCTTCAACACCGTGAGCAGCGCCATCAGGTGCCCATAAACCCGCCCGGTCTTGCCCCGGGCCAGCTCGGCGTAGTCGGGGTTCCGCTTCTGCGGCATGATGCTGCTGCCGGTGGTGAACTGCGGGGAGAGGCTAATAAATCCGAATTCCCGGCTGGACCAGATAACTATCTCCTCCGCCAGCCGGGAGAGGTGCATCATGCAGATCGACGCCGCCGAGTGGTACTCCAGCAGGAAATCCCGATCCGACACCGCATCCATGCTATTGCGGCTGATTTCGCTGAAACCGAGCTCCTGGGCCAGAAACTCCCGATCGGTTGTATATGGCACGCCGGCCAGGGCGCCGCTGCCCAGGGGGAGCACGTCGGCGCGACGGTGGCAGTCCTGGAACCGCCCGGCATCCCGTTGGAGCATGCGAAAGTACGCCAGCAGATGATGGGCGAACAAGACCGGCTGGGCCCGCTGCAAATGAGTGTAGCCCGGCATGATTACATCCCGGTTGGCCTCAGCCAGGCTTACCAGGCTCGATTGCACTCCCCGCAAACCCACTAGGGTTTCCTCGATGACCTGCTTGGCGTAGAGCCTCATGTCCAGCGCTATCTGGTCGTTACGGGAACGGCCAGTATGCAGCCGGCCACCGGCCGGGCCGATTTTCTCGGTCAGCCGGTGCTCGATGTTCATGTGCAGGTCTTCCAGGGATGGATCCCAGGGAAAGCTGCCATCCTCGATCTCTTGCTGGACAGCCTTCAGACCTTGGATTATCTGATCCGCGTCTTCGGTGGAGATGATCCCCTGCCGCGCCAGCATGCGGGCGTGGGCGATGGAACCGGCGATATCGTGGCAATACAGCCGCCGGTCGTAATGGATTGAAACAGTGTAGTCGGTGTAATCGGGCATTGGTGGACCGAAAGGGGATGGGCGTCCCGTCTGGGACATTATTCTTGCCTTAAAATTACCGGGCTGGAATATTAACGGGAAGGATAACCCTGCTGCGCCAGCCATTGGACATACTCGCGGCTGGCCGCTGCAGCCTTGGCCAAAGCCTCGTCGTACCCTTTGAACATATCCTCCGGGTAGTCCATTATGCACTTCCCGCCATGTTCCTTGATTAGCTGTTCCAGAACCTCCACCCGGCTCCGCTCCGCTTCAAGCCAGGCGTGAGACAACTGATTATGCTCTTCTACTATGCGGTCGGTTCCCGTCATATTAATCGCTCCCGACACTGAACTGAACTAAGCTTAGGAGATCCAAATCCCCCTCAGTCCCCCTTTTTAAAAGGGGGACTGAGGGGGATTTCCCCAAATGGCGGCTCCTTCGACCGTGTATAGCTATAGATTCAAGGCTCATCAGGGCGCCTACGGCAGCAAGACCATACTCGGTCCCGCCTTTTGCGGCATCTAACAAATTATAGCATGGCCGGTTTGGGCATCGGCCCCCGGCCCAGGCATCGGCCCAAGAACACCCGGGGAAAGAGCTAGGGTTAAGCCGTTAGGTCCGCGACTCAGCCCGAGGCGGACTGTAAAAAGGCAAAGCTGGCCGACAGGTTATCGAAGACAGACTCGTTGGGAGGAATCTCCATTATTGCCGGCCCTCGATAGCCACGGGCTTGTAGATTCCTCAGCATTTGAGCACAGTCCAGGTCCCCAGTGTCCACGGTCGGATGGGGCTTCCCTTCCCGGGACTGCTTGAAATGTATTATCTTGATCATGTCCAAAGGCAGCGCCTCCAGTTCCGCCAGCGGGTCGCTGCCTGGGAAACGCCGCAGCTGATTGGTGGGGTCTGGGCACAAACCCAAATAACCTCCCTCTTCCGTGGTGAGACGAGCCCGGGCTTCTTTTACTAGCAAGCCCATGCTCCGCAGAGGCTGCCCCGAGTTTTCCACGGACAGAATCACCCCCTGGCGCGCCGCTTCCCGTGCCAAATCGGCCAGGGACAGCGCCTCGGCGGGCAAATCCGCAGCTTGTTCCCAAGCCGCGTCAAAGGGACTGGGGTCCACCAGTCGCAGATGAGGAGTTTCCCGGCCGACCAGCTTGGCAGCCTCCAGGGCGGCTTGGAACAGCTCCCCAGAAGGCTCGGCCTGCTCGGTCAAACACGGCCAGGCCATGGCCAGGTCGAAGGATAGCCCGGGAAACTGGTCCACCACGGCTCCCAGGCCGGCCAGCAACGGGCGCCATTCCTCTCCCTGGCCGGTTTCACAAGCTCCCAAGCAGGTCTGCCGCAGCTCCACATGCTGTGCGCCTCTGGCTTCCGCTTCCTTCACCAGTCCGGCTAAATCCTGGTCCGCCAACTGCTGCCGCCATGAGTTGGTAATCGCTCCAAAAATCATTTGGCCTGACCTCCGGCACTTTTCTTCAGGTTACGAAAGTGACTATACTCCTGTTGGCGAGGATGGCTCAAGCCGCTTCCTTTATATGAGCCCCAGGCCAGCGCGGCGGCGGGGAGGCCATTTGGGAGGTCCGGGTGCGACCCCACTGAGGGATACTCGCATAGGGGCCACCCACACCGTCTCTGGTCCTCTGGTAGAATTACGCTGCGGGACCGTTACCTATATCTAGTCCGGTACCCAACCCGGCAAAAGGAGGCCAGGAAATGACCCAGCTCAATGGAGAAAAATGTGTTGCTTGCCGTCGCGACTCCCCTTCGGTTACCGCCGACGAGGTCGCTCAGCTCAAGCCGGAGGTGTCGGATTGGGAGCTGCTGGACGACGCGGGAATACCTAAGCTGGACCGAACTTTCCGATTCGACGATTTCGCCCAAGCCCTGGCCTTCACCAATGCCATTGGAGACATGGCCGAATCGGAAGGGCACCATCCCAAGCTAACGACTGAATGGGGCCGGGTGCAGGTTACCTGGTGGACCCATAAAATCCGCAATCTGCACCGCAACGACTTCATCATGGCCGCCAAGACGGACCAGCTATACCAGCAGTAGCACCCGTTGAGGATAGCCCCGGGCGCCGCCGGTAAGTCCCGCCGATCAAGCAGTGTTGCCAGCACTGGAACTTGGAGTACCGGAGTAAGTCCGGACATTGGTCAATTCCCCGCCATGGAAATGCTAGAGGAGAAGGTCGGTGATTGGCATAATGGAGTGGCATAAAAGGCAGTCCCTTTATCCACCGGTGGGAATGATAATACAGCGGATTGATCGCCTGTGTTGCAGCTAGAAAATATGGCCTATCTGGACCGGGAAATTCACGAGCACTGCAGCCTGTTCGTCGATCAGGTCCGATTGCTGACCCCACTTGATCGGGTGGCCGTCATCCTCTTCGACCAGGAGCTGAACAGCTCTCGGGTAGCATTCTACTGGCGTGCGGAAGGGGACTCCCTGCCTGATTCTGGACCGGTCTTTACGCCCGCCTCATCCTCCGAAAAAAGGGTCCTGAACCTGCCGCTCTACGACGGCGAAGGTCGCATCGGCACCGTCCTGCTTCACGACCAATTTGGCTTGAGGCTGGGGCGCCAGGATACTGAGATCATCTACCGGATTTCCGAAGAGTTGGCAATGCGCTTGGAGAATGCCGAGCTGAACCGTCGGATTCAGGGGGAAGCAGCCGAGACCGCGGTGTTGGATGAAATAGCACGCATCGTTACTTTTGCTCCTGAAATCGGAACGGTATACGACCGCTTCGTCGGAGCGCTAAAGAAATTAATCGACTTCCAACGGGTAAATATCAACCTGATCGACCTGGATCAGGGCTATTTCGTTAAAAAGTTCTTGGGGGGTGCTGTTAACTCCGGACGACCTATGGGCAACAACCGTCACCCCTATGCCGGCCAGGTTGAATACTTGATAGATACCGGCCGAACCTTGATACGAGATAACATCGCCGAGGATCTGAGGTTCCCCTTCGACCAGCAACACTTGGAGGTCGGCCTGCGTTCCAGCATTGCTGTTCCCATTTTCTCGCAAGAGCGAATCATCGGAATAATGTGTCTGCGTTCCCCAAAGGTGGCAGCCTTTGGTAGGCGGGAGCAGTCGATTTTGGAACGCCTGGCCGAGCGCATCGCTCCGGCCCTTGACAACGCCATGCTCGCCCAGCGGCTGCAAGGCAGGGAGAAAGAGCTGGCGGCGTTGGCCCAGGACAAAGAAGTTGCCACCGGCGAAGGTGGTTCGGGCCAATCAAACTTGCGTCGCGCCGACCTGGCCCATGCCCTAAGAAGTCCTTTGACCTCCATAAAGGGGTATGCCAGTACCCTGCTCCGTACCGATGTTGACTGGTCAGATGACCTGGAGAGGGAGTTCCTGGAGACCATCGATCGGGAGGCGGATCGGCTAAATCAGGCCGTCAGCGATCTGCTGGATACGTCTCCAGACGGAGAGTTACCCGGCTAAAGAGGCACCATGCGCGTAAATTACTCCCTGCGCTCCCGAGACCTGACCGCAGTGGCCGCCGAAGCCGCCTGGGCCGAGTCCATGGGCTATGACGGGGTTTCCAGCAACGAGACGGCCCATGACCCCTTTCTTCCGCTGACCCTGGCCGCTACCAGCACATCCCGGGTGACCCTGGAAACCCACGTCGCCATCGCCTTTCCTCGCTCCCCCATGGTCGTGGCTTACACCGCCCGCGACTTGCACGAGCTGTCCCGGGGACGCTTCCGCCTGGGTCTGGGCACCCAGGTCAAGGGGCACATTGAGCGGCGCTTCTCAACCCCAGGGGAATCTCCGGGACCGAAACTGCGGGAGTACGTAGAGTCCCTCAGGCAAATCTGGGACTGCTGGCAAACCGGCCAAGCGCTGAGCTATCAGGGCAGGTTTTACCAATTTACTCTGATGACTCCCTTTTTCGACCCAGGCCCAAGCCAGTTCCCGCCGCCAGATGTTTTTACCGCCGCGGTGAACCGCTACAACTGCCGGGTGGCCGGCGAAGTTGGCGACGGCTTGCTTCTGCACAGCCTTACTTCGCCGCAGTACGTGAGGCAGGTGGTTAAGCCCGGCCTGGAGGCCGGGGCGCGAAAAGCCGGCCGCGACCCCTCCAGCCTGATCTTAGGCGGCGGCGGCTTTATCATCACCGGGCCGGATCAGGCCAGCCTGCACGCGAAGAAGGCCGAAGTACGCCGGCGCATCGCCTTCTACTCCTCGACCAGAACCTACTTTCCCGTTTTGGCAATCCACGGTTTTGAGGAGGTGGGCCAGCAGCTGCACCAGTTGTCCCTAGATGGCCGTTGGGCCGAGATGCCTGAGCTGGTCGACGACCAGATGCTGGATGCCTTCACGGTGGTTGGGGAGTATGACGAGATTGCTCCCAAGTTCCTCCAACGATACGGCGGGTTGCTGAACGAGGTTAATTTCTCCATGGACACCTCTTCCAGCGAAGATGAAAACCAATTGCGCCGGATTATCCGGCAGTTTCAAGAGCAGCCCTAAGCTCATCCGGTCCGGTTACCAACCCCGGGTTCCAGTTTAATAGCGAAACAAAATGCCCGACGCTCCAACCTTCTGCCAAAGGGGTGCCTGCCAAAAGGGTACCTGCCAAAGAGGTACCTTCCAAAGGGGCACCTTCCAAAGGGGCACCTTCCAAAGGGGTAACGAGACTCCCCTGACCTACCGGCTGAAATGGGCCGCCTGGGAGTGGCTTTATACTGGGGCCCAATGCCGCTGCGTCGGCATGGAAGTGCGACTGGAAGGCCCGGCCGGGCGGGTGGTGGACCTGGTGGGAGTGGGCCCGGGCAACACCATATACTTGGTGGAGGTGAAGGCCAGCCGGGCGGACTTCGCTCGGGACGACCACACCCTGGAGGAGCTGGCAGCTTTAAAAGCCCAGGATGCAACCTGGGCCGGCCGCATTCAGCTGGCGCAGCGAACCCTGACTCAGGCCGCGAGCTACGCCAAAATTAAGCATCCAGAAAGCTGGCAGGAGGCTTTTCCCTACCAGCAAGCCCTGGCCGACCTCCAGCGCCTGACCAAAAGGCAGCAATCATATCTGGACCGCCTGGCCACCTACAGCGTCAAGTTTCACGATCCCTAATTCCTGGCCATCGCCGACTACAACTACTTGATCGCGCCGCCCGGAGTCATCCCCAGGAAGCGAGTACCGATCCAGTGGGGACTGCTGACCGAAACTCCAGATGTGGTTGTGACTGCCCCAAAACAAGAAATCCGGAAAAACCCGGGCATCATCTCCAACGTGCTGCAAGCGATTGCCAGAAGCAACACCACTTCGATGATGCGAGCCCAGGGAGTGCGGTTCGAACAGGAGGGCGACCACCTTTAGCTTAGCCGAGTCACCCACAGGGAGCGATTGTGGGCGGGTCTGAAGGTTCCGCTTGTAGAATACAGCCTCTGACACTAGGGGGCAGACCGCTATGGTCGAGCAATCCAAAGAACCCGATTGCTTCTTCGCCGGCCCGGGCTAATTTAACGTTGACCAGGAAGGTTTCGTCCCCGTTGTTGTATAGGGTCCCTTCGTCAACTTCGCCTTGGAGCTGAGTTCGCCAGCCCACCCGGAGCCGCCAATCGCCACCAGTGATGACTGCCGATTGTTGGGGCTCGGGAAGCTCCTCATGGCGGACCGACAATTGCCAGACACCATCGGAGTCGGGTGCTTCATTGCCTCGCCCGTGGAACAGTCCGAGGAAATAGGCGGCCCCACAGACGGACTGGGTACAAAATTCCCAGCCTTCCACGTCCCCGCTAAACTGGGACCCAGCTGTCGCAGGCTGGGCCGAAAGCCAGAACCAAAGGAAAATTGCCAAGAGTATCAGTCCGGCGGCAAGGGCCAGTCGGCCCAGCGCCAGAACCAAAGATGTCATCAGGCCGCCTCCAGAGGGATGGAACACCAAGATTGTATCCCGGGCTGCCCATGGAGAATCCAGACGCAATCGGGGGTGTTTCCCAGGGGTTTTTCCACCCCAGGTTCCCCTTGGGAGTCCGGCACAGCGTTTCTCTTGGGGGAGTTGGCCGGCGCCGATGGGGTTATTGCGGCTATTGCGGATTGAATAGTAGCCCGGTTTAATCGACCGGGCTTAACCGGGCCCGGGAAGAGCGCCCCCTGTGGGCTGAAGCAGGAGGGCTGGGTCAGGAGTGCAGGTACAGCCAGGCCATGCTGCCCAGGTCGAATCGGATGCGCCGAAAGGCTTCGGCGTAAGCCAGTCCCACGGTCTCTCCGTGTTCGGCGGCCCCCCGTTGGATTCGCTCCAACCGCTCTTGGGGAGTGCGGCGGCGCATCTGGCTGACATGGGCACTCAGGGATTCGGCCTTCACTTCCAGGTAATCTTCCACGTTAACGAACACATCAGGGCTTTCGCTGCTCCACAAATAAGCCTCCCGCACCCGATGAGGCGCTAAGCCCTCTTCCTTGATGTGCTCGGGGAAATGCAGGTGGCTCCAGGCGTAGGAGTAAGCGGCGTCCAGGGCCACCTGCCCGCTCATGCGATGGTCCCGATGGGTATGACTAACGCTCCGGTAGGGGTCGATGCAGAAGATGATCTCGGGCCGGTGCCGGCGAATTTCCCGGACCACCTGGCCGCGGAATCGGTGACTATCCTCCAGAGTGCCATCGGGATAAGCCAAAAAGACCACTCCCTGCACTCCCAGAACGCTGGAGGCGTCCCGCTGCTCCTGCTGGCGGGTGGCAGCCAGTTGCTCCGGCGTCATTTCCCGGTCTGCGGTGCCCTTGTCGCCATTGGTGCACATGACCACCACAATTTCCGTGCCGGCCTCCTTGACCCACTTGGCCATGGTGGCGCCGCAGCCACCCTCGGCATCGTCGGGATGGGGCGCTATCACCAACGCCCGGCTGGGCGGCTGGGTTATGATTTCCATCTAGTTACAATTCCTTACGATTGGGGATAACCTGAACAATATACCTTCCGCCAAATACCTGCTGCAAAAAAGCCTAGCAGAAAATCGGCTTAATCTAAACATGGGCCAGCCCCCGCAAGCGGCGGGTGCTTGTTGGTCTGCCTCCGCCACAAACCCCCTCTCAGTCTCCCCCTTGTAAAGGGAGAGAGGTTACTTGGCTCTAAACACCCTACAAATGAAAAACCACCATCTTCAGCTCGGTCATCTCGTGGACGGCGTAGCCGGGGCCTTCCTTGCCCATTCCACTGTCCTTGAGACCGCCATAGGGCATGAGGTCGGCGCGCCATTGCGGCGAGGAGTTGATGTGCAGGTTGCCCGAATCCACCTCTCGGGCGAAGCGCATGGCCCAATCCACGTTCTGGGTGAATATGCCCGCCGACAAGCCGAACCGGCTGTCGTTAGCCATGGCGATGGCCTGGTCGATGTCGTCAAAGGCGCTGACCGCCACCGCCGGGCCGAAAAGCTCCTCCCTGGAAATTCGCATGTCCGGCTTGGCATCGGCGATAACCGTGGGTGCGTGGAGAGTGCCCTCCCGGTCTCCACCGGCCACTACTCGGGCGCCCTGGTCCACCGCCTCCGCGATCCAGTCGTGAACCCGGGCGGCGTCCGATTCCCGAATCATTGGGCCCATCCGAATTGACTCATCTGTCGGATTGCCGGTAATGAAGGCTTCGGTCGGCGCCACCAGCGCATCCAGGAAGTCGGCGTAGATGCTGCGGTCGGCGAACACGCGCTGGGTGGAGATGCAAACCTGACCGGCGTTGGCGAATCCACCGGCCACGGTGGCGGCGGCAACCTTTTCCAGGTCGGCGTCAGACATCACGATGAGGGGACTGTTGGAGCCCAACTCCATGGTCACCTTTTTGATGCCCGCGTTGCGGCAGATGCGGTCGCCCACCTCCATGCTGCCGGTGAAGGTTATCTTCCGGACCCGGGGGTCGCCGGTGATAGCATCACCGATTTCCGCGCCGGAGCCGGTCACGCACTGTATCGCCTCCGGGGGGAGACCCGCTTCCAGCAGAATCTCCGTAAACTTCAAGGCCGAGAGGGGGGTGTCCCCGGCGGGTTTGAGAACCACTGCGTTGCCGGCGGCCAGGGCCGGACCCACTTTGTGACAGACTAGGTTCAGGGGAAAGTTGAAGGGCGCAATCGCCGCCACCACCCCGACCGGAACGCGGATGGTGAAACCGAACTGGCTGGTAACGCCGGGGGCGCCGTCCAGCGGGACCGTCTCACCGTGGAGACGCTTGGCCTCTTCCGAGGATAGCGTGATGGTCTGGATCGCCCGGCCAGCCTCGCCACGACCCTCTGCAATGACCTTGCCCTCTTCCCTGGTGATGGTCTGGCCCAGGTCTTCCATGCGCTCGGTCATCAATTGCGCCGCACGGTTGAGTATGGCGTAGCGCTCGTAGGACGGCAGCTTGGCCATGACCTTGGCCCCTCGAACCGCACTGGCAATAGCCAGGTCCACGTCGGCAACCGTGGCGCGGGGCACGGTGTCGATGATCGATTGGTCAAAGGGATTGAAAACCGGCATGGTATTGGCCCGGTCCACCCACTCGCCGTTGATGTACATCTTCATGATGCGCTCCTCCTAGTCCTTAGTAACTGGAGCAATCGGCAAAGCGGCCTCAGCGGCCCGGCCAACTGTCCTCCAATGGTGCTTAGGATAGTACCAGGGAGGGGCGTCCGCAACTAGGAGCTGTGAAGAAGGGGGACATTAGGCAAGCCGCTATCCCTGCCGGGCGATTTCCTTACCCCTATCCGTCACCCCATAGCGGCCGTTCCGACCCGGCATCCGCTCTATCCAGCGAAACTTGCTGCGGGCGGCGTTACGCAAGGTTTGGTTGAAGCTATGCGGCTGGGTCCAACCGGCCAACTCAAACAAGCGGGAGAGCTCCTCCGCATCCACACCATCGGCCCGGAGAAATTGTTCGGCCCCCTCGGCAGCCACCACTACCTTTCTCATGTCGCCCAAGGGGTTGAGCGAACGGCAAAACTGGATAAAGGAGTCTTTGCTCGCCTCGGCGGGGAGGCCGCTAACAGCCTCTTGGTGGTAAGAAGAGTTCTCAGGCGCGGCCGATGAGACGTTATCTTCTGTTGGATTTGCCGGTACCGGCGTGGGGTTTCCTGGTACAGACGGTAGGTTGGCGGCTCCGTTAGTCGGGGCCACCCCTTCGGGTAGGGATGACTGCACCGCATTCTGGTCCGGCAAGAGGACTTGAAGCCTGGACAATACATCGCTTATCTGGGAAATATTTAACTGATCCGATTCATTCAAACTCGGTCCACCCAAAACCGGCGGGCCGCCGGACAGCAACTCTTTGGGCAAGTCCTTCAAGACCGTTTCCAAAATCTCATGCACGATTTCTGAATCCGATTCCAGGGTAATCTGCACGCTATTGGGTAATGTAATAGATACTTTAATCATGGCGGGAGCTGGCGCTCTTCAGATCGGAGTGGTGGTATGGTACTCCACCGGGTAGCCCCAGGCAATACGGACCGACGCGGGCGAATGATTAGCCTGCCTGCTCCGGCAAGATCATACAATAAAATGGGCAGCCAGACCCAAGAACATCAGAAAGCCCAGAACGTCGGTGAAGGTTGTTACGAATACAGCCGAGGAGACTGCCGGATCCATCTTTAGGCGGCGCAACAACAGGGGCACGCCGGCCCCCGCCAAGGCGCCTACCACCATGTTGCCCATCATGGCAAAACCAAGCACAAATCCCAACATGGCGTTGCCCTTCCAGGCAAAGGCCACAACCCCCACCACCAGGCCCAGCAGGATGCCGTTTACCACCCCCAAGGCCAGCTCCCGAACCAGCAGACGAAACCCGACCCGGCTTGGTACTTCTCCCAGAGCCATGCTGCGTACCACCAGGGTGACGGTTTGGGTGCCGCCAATGCCTCCCTGTCCGGCCACCACCGGCAGGAAAGCCGCCAGGGCCACCACGCTGGTTATGGTGGACTCAAACTGGCTGATGACTAAACCAAAGCCAAGGTGGGAACTACATTGGGCAGTGATGGCAAAGGCACGGCAGGTGTAAAGATCAAAGCATCGGCTCGGGCCTGTAACCGGGTTCGGCAGCGATGTTTCACTTCATCCTTACGATGAATTAGCCCGCCGAAGAATTGATTCATCTTCTCTTGGACTTTGGCTTTTGTTCCCAGGCATTCGTTGGCCGTGACCTCTTCTCTGGCCCAGTCCCAGACGGCTTCGTCGGCATTGAAGTCTGGGCTGTAGGCCGGTAAGGCCACCAACCGCAGATGCAAGTCAGGAGTGGTCAAATAGCTGCGAATCGCTGCTCCTCGGTGGGCTGGTCCATTGTCCCAGATTACTACCAGAGGTCCAGGATGTTTTTCTCTTAGCTGCCGTAAAAAGGCGGTGGAGGTCTCGGCATTGCTGTTGCCGGCTATTTCCATGGCTTCCACCTCCCCAGCCTCCAAGCAAACTCCCGAGTAGTAGCAGGCCTTCTCTCCCCACCGAGGACTGGTGGAGTCCACCAGCGCTGCCTCTCCCTTGAGTACCCATTTGCCTCGCAGGTCGGCATCGGCCCGAAAGTGGGCTTCATCCACGAAGAAGATCTTGGCTCCACTCTCTTGGGCCTCCTCTCGGATTTGGCTGTACTGGAGGACGAAGGCTTTCCGTTCTTCATCCTTGGCTTTCAGGAGGCGTTTCTTGGGTCGCTTCAGCACGAAGCCCAACCGATGGAGGTAGTTCAAGCAACTGCTCCGACTCAGCCCCAGGTCAAAGCTCTGCTTGAGAAATTGCCTTACTACTTTCCAGTTCCAGTTGGACAATTCAATCCCCGCCTCCCCAGGCGGATTTTGCACCGCAGACTTCAGTTGGTTCTGTTGACCCCAGTTCAAGACGGGGGGGAACCCCCAGTCTGCTCAAAGACCAAACCTTGGGCCCCGCCTTGGCGAAAGTTGTCCAGCCAGTTTCCGATGGTATGAGGCTCTCTCTCCAAAGCCTCAGCCACTTGAGTGGCCGACCACCCTTGGGCCAACAACCATAGCCCATGCCACCTTTCTCGCTCCCGAGGTGTTGGCGCCCGATACATCCTTTCCCGTAAGTCGCCTACATCCAGTTGCCACCGTTCCAGGAGTTGCACTATGTCTGTCATCCCTTCCACCACCGCCACTCGACTTCTTTTAATCGGGTAGGAGGGGGCCTCGTGGCCCCCGTCCTCCCACACCACCGGACGTACTCAGCGTATCCGGCGGTTTCCTCTACTGTTTCAACAGGTGCTACCACCCGTCAAGGCTCGTTTCCGTTCAGACACCGTGGTCGCTGGCTGCTCCTCGCTCACCCCAGTTCCGGTTCCGCCTTCACCAGGGACGCCGGGGCGCACGGTCTCCTTCCTCCATTCAAGAAGGGAGAGTTGTTAGGCCGTGCCTTGCTGCCGCTCTACGCCCATCGAGTCCTCTTGACTGGCTCCTTGCAGTAGAGGATTCGGCCCTTCATCCTTCCCGTGCGGGAAGGACTACTATGGCCTCGGCTGACTTCTCCGGAGCCTTCCCCCACCGTTGCCGGTGCGGTAGTCCCGATTCCATCGGGACAGCCCCAGAGATCTCCCAGGGTAAGCTATGCATCCTTCCCTCGGTCCCCGCCGGATTTACCAACGCACATGTCCGGATGACTACCGGGCCTCCCCGTCCATGGCCGGGTTACCCCACTGCACCGGCCTTGTATCCGATTCCTGTTCGTCGGGTCCGAGTTTTGCCATCAGCTTCCTTCAGATTCCACCTCACGGTGGAAACCCTTGCTTAGGCTAGCGGTTCCGGTCATCACGGCCCGCAGAGGACTTTCACCTCCAAGATGCACAACATGCCTGGCACACCAGAATATCGCAACTCCTCTTCGGGTTCGCTTTATGTAGGTTTCACCTTAGCTTTGGTTTAGGGCGGCCAGAAAGGCGGTGGCCAGGTTAATATAAAGCCAGGGGACCCGGTGACGTAGGGAGGCGATCAGCGGCCCGAAAACCCTATCGCCGGGCATTCCGGCCATTCGATACATGTCTTCCGTGGCCTCCCGCTCCACCACGTCGACCATATCCTCAGCCAAGATGACCCCCATCAGCTGATCTTCCTCGTTAACCACCGGCAATTGATTCAGGTTATACCGCTCCATCAGCCGGGCAGATTCCTCCTGGTCGGTCTCGGGACGAACCGCGATAAAGTCATGGTCGGTTAGCTCCCCAACCACCCGGTTCGGCCGGGCCAAAGCCAGTCGGGTAATGCTCAGAGTGCCCATCAGCTTATCTTCGCCATCCACCACCAAGACCGCGCTAATATCCTCGGCTGCAGGACCCAGCAGCCGCAGGCGATCCAGCGCGTTGGCGGCGGTGGTTCCTACCAGCACCACCGGGTAGTCCGGCGTCATCAAACCGCCCGCCGAGTCGTGGCGGTGTTGCAGTAGCGGGACTATTTCCCTGGGGTCCCGCATGCTGCCCAGAATCTCCCGGGAGGTCTCGGTGGGCAGGTCATTGAGGATATCCGCGGCCACATCGGGACTGGTCTGGTCCAGAATGGTCGCCAAGCCCGGTGTCGTGATATCCCTACAAACTTCCAGGAGCTCCTGCTCATCCAGATGCTCCAAAATCGCGGCGGTACTCTCCGCAGGCAAGGCTTCCAGCAAACTTTGGCGGTGTTCGCGAGAAAGCTCGACCAGAACTTCGCTCTGATCCACCGGGTGAATCCGGCGAAAAAAGGAGAGCGCGGGCTGCTGGTCACCCCCCTTCATGAGCTCGTTCATCTCCCGGGTCAGGGCGTCTACCGAGCCACCTCGGCTCCGCTCCCGGGGGTCGGCTGGCTGGATAAAGGGAATGTGTGGACCTTGTTCCATAAATATCCGGCAAGGCTGGCTAACTATCTATATCAAAACGACCCGTGTCATTCCGAAGGGCTCGGGGTGACATATTGAGATCGTTACCAAAGGTATGGGGGCATGCCGAGGGATTCGGGACGGGTCAAGCTAATTATAACCAGCCACCAGACCCGAATGCCGTGGAAAATGGCTGGTGCTAACCGGGTTTTCAGCACCTTTCGGTGCAGCGGCGCCGGACCACAGCCGGTCCGGTACCCCGGACCGGGATCGGTCAGAGGCGCCAGCCACGGGATGGCCTCGGGGGATTACTTCAGAGGGTTTGCTTCAAGGGGTTCGCTTCAAAGGGTTTGTTTTAGGCGAAGCGCCAGGGACCTGGTGAGGCCCGGCACCGCGGCAATTTCATCCACCGGAGCGTCCTTGATGGCTTGTATCGAGCCGAATCGCCGCAGCAGCATCCGTTTCCGTTTTGGACCGATGCCAGTCACCAAATCGATGGAAGACCGCAGGCTTCCCTTGCTGCGCAGGTTGCGATGATAGGTGATGGCGAACCGGTGGGCCTCGTCCCGGATGCGTTGAACCAGATACAGCCCTTGGGAACGGCGCGGCAAGATGATGGGCTCCGGAGTGTGGGGGACAAACAGCTCCTCGTTTTCCTTGGCCAGGGCGGCCAAGGGTATGTCATCCAGGCCCAGCTCTAACAGCACTTCCAAAGCTGCCGAAAGGTGACCTTTGCCACCATCGATGATCACCAGGTCGGGTAAGATGCTCCATGCGTCCTGCGGGCCATCTCCTTCGAGGTTTGGTACGGCGAGGTCTGTTACGGCCAGGCCTGACAAGGCACTCGCTTCGGCCCGGGCATTAGCCAGCCGGCGATAGCGACGCCGGAGCATCTCTTGCATGCTAGCATAATCGTCGACCCCCTCCACCAGCTTAATTTTGAAGCGCCGGTAATGGGAGGTTTTCGGCTTACCATCCTGAAATATCACCATGCTGCCCACCAGGCTGGTGCCCTGAATGTGGGAGATGTCGTAACATTCCATGCGGAGGGGCAGGGCGGGCAAACTCAGCTCTTCCTGCAGCTCAGCCATAGCCTGGTGGATAACATCGGGATTATTCAACCACTTGACCCGGTGCTGAGCCAAGCCCTGGTTGGCGTTCTCCACCACAATATTCAGTAGCTTTCGGTTGGCGCCTCTTTGGGGGAAAACCAGGTTTACCGCTCCCCCGCGCCGCTGTCGCAACCAGTCCCGGATCAACTCCCCTTCCTCCACCGGATGTTGCAGCAGAATTTTGGGGGGAATGACCAGGGCTGTCTGGTAAAACTGCTTGATGAACTGGGCCAGCACCAGGCTGGTTGAGTCATCCTGAGCGCCCTCCATAAAAAAATGGTCCCGGCCGATCAGCTTGCCATGCCGGATGAAGAACACTTCAACCCAGGTCTCATCTGTTCCCTGGGCCATGGCGATTACGTCGGCATCGCCAATGGGATTGGAGTCGACTTTGATGCGCTGCTCTTCGGCTACGCGCTCAATGCTGCGAATCTGGTCCCGCAGCACCGCGGCGCGCTCAAATTCCAGTCCTTCCGAGGACTCCTCCATTTTTTTTGACAGCTCCTGGGTCACCGCATCGGTGTTGCCCTCCATGAACAAAATGACCTGCTGGATGACCCGGTCATATTCCTCCCAGCTGGCATATCCGGAACAGGGAGCCACGCAGCGGTGGATAAAGTATTCCAGACAGGGTCGGGGGTCGCTACCGGTTATTACCTTGGTGCAGGAGCGATAGGGGAACAGCTTCTTGACCAGGTCCATTGTTTGGCGAACGCTGCCGGCCGTGGCGAAGGGACCGAAATAGCGGGCGCCATCATCGGACACTTGCCTGGTTATGTAAACTCGAGGGAATTCTTCGGAAAGATCTATCTTCAAAAAGGGATAGGTCTTGTCGTCTTTGAGGCGGGCGTTGTAGCGGGGGCGGTATCGCTTGATCAGGGTGTTTTCCAGGATCAGCGCTTCGGCCTCGGTGTCGGTGACGATGAACTCGAAATCGGTAATCTGAGGCACCAGGCGACGGATCTTCGCGCTATGCCCGGCGGGAGAACCGAAGTAGGAGCGCAGGCGATTACGCAGGACGCTGGCTTTTCCGACGTAAAGGACATTGTCCCCGGCGTCCTTCATCAAGTAGACCCCGGGCTTCTCCGGCGTGACCCGCAGGCGATGTTGGAAGGCAGACTCAGCCATTCAGGCCGCTAAAGAAAAACTGAAATGAGGATAAGAACGGCGGTTAGTGTTCCAGCCATTATTAAGATGCGGCGGACCTCAGCCTTGACGTAATTGGTGGCGGCGGGCCGGTCACCCCGGATTCGGGCTGGGTTTGACACATTGCTGGGGGCGGCGACCGGTGCAGCAGGCCGGCGGACTCTGGCCGCCGGGGCAGTCACTTCGGCAACCACGGGAGCGCCTTCCGCTGCTTCCTCAGGTTCAGCTATCGCTGTCCCCGAACCAACCTCCGGGACACCGCTGGGTCCGCGAATTTGCCTTCGTCTTTTTCGGCCTACCTGCGCCTGGCGCGATGCGACCCGGCGACCCTTACCTGGCATGGTGCTGTACCTCCTGGGAAGACGGTGGGGAAGACGATTCCTGATACCACAAAAATAGCTAAAAATTCACTTTTGTTAATTTCAGTATACTACAACCGCCGGTTAACCAGAATATTTTGCCGGCGTCCGCATCGGGCATATTCCAGTAAAACCGGGCACCCGGCCGGCTCTAATATTCCGGGGTGGCCGGCGCCGGCTAGGCTCGGGGATGGCTCTTTTCGTACTCCTGGCGCAAATGATGATTGGTCAAATGGGTATAAACCTGCGTCGTGGAAATACTGGAATGGCCCAGCAATTCCTGAACATGCCGCAGGGATGCGCCATTCTGGAGCAGATGGGTGGCGAAGCTATGCCGCAGGGTGTGGGGGGTAATCCCCTCGCCTATATTGGCCTTCTTGCTGTAGGTTTTCAAAATGCTCCAGACCCACTGGCGGGTTAGCCTCTCACCCCGGTGGTTCACAAAAAGAGCGATTTCCCTTTTGTGAGACCCTAGCAGCGATACGCGGGCCGATGCCAGGTATTGCCGCAGCTCCGCCACAGCTTTGGGGTACAGGTAAACCAACCTCTCCTTCGAACCCTTACCCCAGCACCTGATATAAGCCTCCTGAAAATCGATGTCCGAGACGTTCAGTGACACTAGCTCACTGACCCGCAGACCGGTGGCATACAGCAGCTCCAAGATAGTGGCGTCCCGATTGCTCTCCGGAGTGCCCGCTTGGGCCGCCACATCCAGCAGACGGGTCACATCATCTTCCGAGAGACACTTGGGCAAGGTTCGACCAATGCGGGGTGACCCCAGAGACTCGGTGGGATCCTCGGGAATGGAGCCGTTCAACAGCAGAAAACTGAAAAAGGATTTGATGGCCGCCACTTTGCGCGCCGTCGTGGTGTCCCGGTAACCCTTCCTATCTCGCAGGTCCGCTATGTATTGGTTAAGCAGATTAAGATCAACCGCCGGCCAGGGGGACCCTCCGGCCGCTTGACCGTTCGAGCGTTCCTCTAGGAACTGTTCGAACTGCTGCAGGTCATTGCGGTAGGCTTCCCAGGTATTTCGGGAAAATCCCCTCTCGACGATCAGGTGTTCCAGAAAAGAACTTATCGAATCTTCCATTACCCGTTTCTTGCCCCTATCCTGGCAATCCCCCGGAAACCTCAACCAGAAAAACCCAACCCGTGAGGGAGATCGCTAAATATGCTCCCACCGGTCAAGCCAGTGGGTATTACTGAATTTCGGGATTCTAGCACAAAGCCGGACTTACCCCTTTTTTGGACCCGTACGGATATTGCGGACTCTGCTAATGCTGGCCATTTTTCAGTCTCTTCCGGCGTTACCGGCATTATCTCGAAGCCGGAGGCGCCCTCCAGGCAAATGATCTGCAAGTGCCCGGTATGCGGCAGACCTGGGAGCGGGATTTAACGGATCATTCCTATATAATTATTATCATTACCCTTCCAGAGGGTGTGTGAAAGGTCATTGCGAGAAGTCCCGATGTAATCGGGACGACGAAGCAATCCCAGAGGGTCTAGATTGCTTCGCGGAGTTTATCCTGAGCGCAGCCGAAGGGCTGCTCTGTAAATAGCCCGTTCGCCCTTCGAGAGCCTCAGGACGAAGGGGATCCCTACCGCTCGTGGTGAGCCCGTCGAACCATGAGCCGAGGGGAATTCATTTTCATCTGTCGGTGGCGCTCCGCCGGAGGATGAAAACTCGCAATGACAAACAGAAGCTCTCTCCCACCCTGTCTCAGTTTCATCCGTTAGCTTCCGTGGAGCCACTCGTGGGACTTCGTTCCAAATATGTCTCGAAGCCATTCACCCGCGCCAATAGTCGGTCTGGCCTCTTCTCGCTAACTCTTGCCCTGGCTTGGGCGGCGTCCCTCTCCTTCTCCCCAGCCGCGGCGCAGTCCGGGCCCGGCCTTCGGGTGGTCAGCTCCCAGGTGGAAAACAACTTTCCGAAAGAGGTTGTCCTCCGCCTGACCGCCGAGGCCGACACGGACATCGTGTCGGTCCGCTTGAACTACCGGTCGGCCTATTCCGGGGTTTGGTCCTACGCCAACCTGAAAGTCACACCGGGTCGCCGGGTGTCGGCCAACTTCATCATCGCCACTTCTGGAGCCAGCTTCCTGGTGCCCGGCACCCGTATCGAATATGCCTACCTCATCCAGGACTCGCTGGGCAACGCGTTAACTACCGATACCAGCGTTGTGGAATACACCGACAACCGGTTTTCTTGGGAAGAGGCGCAGATCGGTCCTCTTACCCTGCTATACCATGACATTCCCCGTAAGCAGGTGGACGGGCTGGTCGTGGATCTGGAACCGGAGATATCCCGCTTGCTGGACCTGCTTACTTTGGATCAACCACCGGACCAGCCATCGCCCATTCGAGGATTTATCTACAATCATCGGGGCGAGGCAGAGGATGCCTTTCCTCATTTCTCCCGCACGACAACCGAGCAGCAGGTCTTTCACGGCTTTGCCTTTTCCTCCCAGGGCGTATTTGTCGGCATCGGTCTCCGGCCTCGCCTCATTGTCCACGAATCGACCCACCTCCTGCTGGCCCAGGCGATGTCCGGCAGGACGAAGTCCCTACCCGCCTGGCTGGAGGAGGGCCTGGCCAGCTACCTGGAGCCCGACTCCCGTCCCTACGATGGGCGGAGCCTGAGCAGCCGGACGCCTCCCCTGCGTCTTATGGATTCGGTCTCCGGCACACCAATGGAAATTACCAACTTCTACCGCAAGTCGGAAAGCGTAGTGGCCTTTCTGGTGGAGCAGAAGCCAGAGCAGGACGGGCTGGCCGTCTTGCAAGACTTCCTGATAGCGTTACAATCCGATAGCAGCGTCGAGCAAGCCTTGGCCGGCACCTACGGTTTCGGCATCGAGGCCCTGGACCGGCGCTGGGCAGCCAGCGGCCGGGGACCTTCGGCACCAGCGCCAGGCAGCGAAGGGGTGGGCCCTCCCTCACCCTTTCTATATTTCGACACCTGGCTTATTGGAGGACTGGCGGTGCTGGCTTTGGGCGTGGTTCTAGTCAAGTACCTGGTAGGCAAGCTGCGACCGGCGGATGAATTGGAGGAGGAGGGACTCCAACCCTGGGAGGACCCGGACCTCAGATAGCCTGGCCCGGCTGGAAATGAGGGATTAGCGTGGGGGGGTACAGCCGACCTTCACCTAGAGGACGCTTTCTGGTATGCTCAGGGCCGTTCCAGTCACCGGTTGCCGATCTGGCAAAACATTTACCTTGATGCGTAAATTTTGCTCCAGTTTGGCGCAGTCTCCAGCGGAGCCGGCTGTGGAACACTCTCGTATCAAACGCTCTCGCATCAGGGAGGAGGAGCCTTGTACCGCACCATCAAGAAAGAGACTATAGAAGCGCTCAAGCAAATTGATACCCCCAGCGTTTGCAACGCCATAGAAGGGTTCAACGTTAAGCCGAAGAACGCGGGCTTCATGCTGCCGGAAATCAAAGGCGTGCTGCCGGAGTTGCCACCGGCAGTGGGATACGCCGTAACCGCGGTAATCTGCGCCAACCAACCCGAAGGCCATACGGTTGCCCGAGAGGATTGGTGGGACCTGATAGCCTCGGTGCCGGAACCCAGGTTCATCGTAATGCACGACATCGACAATCCTCCTTTGGGAGCCTACTGGGGTGAAGTCCAATCCAACATCCACAAGGCTCTGGGCGCCGTGGGGGTGGCCACCGACGGAACGGTTCGAGACCTGGACGAGGTTCGGGCCCTGGGTTTCCAGTTTTTCGCCAAGGAAGTCTCGGCTTCCCATGCCTACGTGAGGTTGGTGGATATTGGCATTCCGGTAACGGTGGGCGGATTGACGGTACACACCGGCGACCTGCTGCATGGAGACAAACACGGGGTGACCTCTATTCCCTTTGAGATAGCCGACCAGATTCCGGACATGGTCAAGACTATCGCCGATTACGAGGAAAAGACCATCACCGTGTGCCAGTCGCCCGACTTTTCCATGGAGAAACTCAAAGAGATAGCCAAAATTACCCGGCCGTATTAAGAGATCGTTTGGGGGTTGGAGGCCCGTACTATTTGGTCGGCTTCAAGCCTCAGCCTGATTGGTATCACAGGAACAATTGGTGCCAAAGATACCGAAAAACCATTGCTCAACCACTGGCTCATCAGCTATCAGCCTCGGGTAAAATGCTAGGACGTTTCCGGCTTAACCCTCTTACCAACTGATCCAAGGAGTACCATGAGAACCATCGGTTTAATTAGCCTGCTAACCGTATCCCTCCTGCTGGCGGGCTGCGTTATACAGCCTACGCCGGAGCCAGTAAAGCCCACGATTCCGACCGGGCCGCCGGTGATTCGGATCGCGGATACACCAACACCGGACCCAGTCAGTACGCCGACCCCACAAGTGAGGCAGCTACCGGGTGGCCGCACTTATAAGCAGTACTCCGTAGCCCCCCTGATGACCATCGACCCCGATGCCACTTATCGGGCCCACATTCGCACTAATAAGGGAAACATTACTTTGGAGCTCTTCCCATCGGAGGCTCCTAAGACAGTTAACAACTTCGTTTTTTTGGCTCGAGAAGGATTTTACGACGGAGTTATCTTCCACCGCGTGATAAAGGAATTCATGATTCAAACCGGAGACCCCAAGGGAAACGGCTCCGGCGGCCCCGGCTACCGCTTTGCCGACGAGCCGGTCTCTCGTAGCTATAGCAAAGGAATCGTCGCCATGGCCAACGCCGGGCCCAACACCAACGGAAGCCAGTTCTTCATCGTCCACGGCTCCCAGGTCGGTCTGGGACCCAACTACACCATCTTTGGCGAAGTTAGCGGTGGGCTGGACACGGTGGATGAAATAGCGGCCTCTCCAGTTCGGGCCAGTGCTGCCGGAGAGGTTTCCTCACCCATTGAGCCGATACTTATCGACAGTATCGAGATAACCAAACGCTAGGGTTCTTCCATCTGATAAGTGATTCCGTAGGGGCGCACGGCCGTGCGCCCTTGCCCTGCCCAAAATACGCACTTTTCATATAGGGCAATTGCTGCCAATCAGGTGACCCGCGATGCGCTGTGCCCGGGACACCAATTGTCCTCGACCTAAGGTTGCCGGCCCGATATAATTAAATCAGGTACAGCGGTAGCCGCCTAGCATTCTTAATTATTCCGTCCATCAGTTCCACCTCTCCGACCGCCCGGCTGTGTTGTATTAATCCATCACAAGGAGCCAGCCCGTGGAATTCCAGTGCCTGAAGTACGTCAAGAAAGACGCTATCTGCTATCTAACCCTGAATCGCCCGGCAAAGCTGAATGCCCTCAACGCCGTCATGATGGCGGAACTTCGGGAAGCGCTGGATGTCATTGAAGCGGACCCCGACATCCGCGTTGCCATTCTAACCGGCGCAGGCCGCGCCTTCTCCGCCGGGTTTGACTTGGAGCGGGAACCAGGCGGCGCCGACCCGCATGAGATGCAGGCCGACGAGTGGCGAAGCCACTTGATTAGCTATATCGACACTTTCATGATGGTCTGGAATCTTTCCAAGCCGGTTATCGCCGCGGTAAACGGGTACGCCCTGGCCGGGGCTTGCGAATTGGTTCAGGTTTGCGACATTAAAATCGCCTCGGACCGGGCAACAATGGGAGAACCGGAGATTCGCTCCGGACTGGGCCCACCGCTACTGATTACCCCCTTCAGCGTCAACCTGGCCACGGCCAAGGAGCTGTTGTTGACCGGCGATACCGTGGACGCTTACGAGGCGGCGCGAATCGGCCTGGTCAGCCGGGTAGTTCCCCACGACCAGCTGATGGAGGAGTGCGAGCGAATCGCTAAAAAGATTACCCTGCTGTCCCAGGTTGGGGTAAAGATGAGCAAGGTCGCGGTCAACCGGGCCCTGGAAGGAATGGGTTTCCTGTCGGCAATCCAGCACAACCTGGAGTTGATGACCCACTTCGACACCAGCGCCACGCCGGAGCAGGAGGAGTTCAACGCCATCCGCCGGTCGGAAGGCCTGAGGGCAGCCCTGGATTGGCGGGACGCCCGCTTCCAGAACATTTAGCCCGCCAAATTCCCCCTGCAACAGCGAGACCGGCGTGCGACGCCCAATAACTTGTACCTCTTTGAGAGTAAGTGTTCAGATTTGAGGGGAAGCGAGCAACCGGCGGCATTCCAGGAGGGGATTGAGACCTCTAGCCCGCCAGGTGCCAAAGAGGGATGCCAAGGTCATCTTGCTGTCGGTGCCCTGCCCTGAGCGGGTGCCGCCGCTGATCTTGCGACTGGTTACCAGATGCCGCAGGCTCCGCTCGGCGGCGTTGTTGTCTGAGGGCACGGCTGGGTCCGACACGAAGACAAACAGTTCCTTGATGAACCGTTCCATGCGCCGGCAGAGCTTGGCCTGAACCGCCAGGGGATCTTTAAGAACCTGTTTACGATCTCTGAAATATGATAAGTTGAGAGGATTACCGGAGGGAGGGGTAATCATGTCTCATTCCTATCCCAGCGACATCAGCCGGGAGCAATTTGCCCGGATTCTGCCGGATTTGGAGTCGGCCCGCCGCCGTACCAAGCCCCGCACCGTGGACTTGTACGATGTTTTCTGCGGGGTGCTCTATCTTTTGAAAAGCGGGTGCCAGTGGCGGATGCTCCCTGCGGACTTCCCCAATTGGGGCACCTGCTACAAGTATTTCCAGCAATGGAGCCAGCGGCCTGACCCAGAGCAAGAGTCTATTCTGGAGCAGGTCTTAAAAAAAATTGGTTGGCGCGGCCCGGAGAAGCAATGGTCGGAAAGAGCAGACCAGCTTCTGCATCGTGGACTCCCAGAGCGTCAAGAACACGGACAGCGCCGAGCAGAAGGGCTATGACGCGGGCAAGAAGGTGTCTGGAATCAAGCGCCACATCGCGGTGGATACTCAGGGATTGCCCCATGCGATCCACGTGACTACCGCGAACGTCACCGACCGGGCTGGGGCTTTGGCGATGTTTGACCAGCGGCGGGACGGCCTCAGCTTGGTGCAGAACGTGCTGGTGGACGGGGGTTACACTGGGGATCCCTTTGCCGCTGGGGTGCAGAGCCTGCTGGGAGCGTCGGTGGAGGTGGTGAAACGCAATGAGATGCACACCTTCGTAGTGCTGCCGAAGCGATGGGTGGTGGAGCGGTCTTTTGCCTGGCTGGAAAAGTGCCGCCGACTCTGGAAGAACTGCGAAAGAAAGCTAAATACCAGCCTGCAAATGGTGGTGCTTGCCTTCGCGGCGCTAATCCTGAAGAGATTGCAAACAGGCTCTAAGGAAAGGCCGCGCCAAGACCATTAGTTTCTCCTCCAGCATTAGCTGGGTGCGATGGCCTGGCTGGGCTCGGGGAAGGACCGCGGCCTTGGCCTCCGTGTAGACCTGGTGAACCGCCTCGGCCCACTGAGCCAGCCCAGCGTCTTCTGGGTACAACCCTTTCAGGTCATGGATATCCCGCAGCAGATGATGAGCCCAGCACCGTTGCTTCAGGCCCGGGTAGTGGTTATAGGCGGCGTAGAAATCACTGACCAACACTCCGCTGAAGGAGGAATCCAGCACCTCATCCACCACCCCCTTATCCCGACCCCGACGCAGGAAGTATCGTTCGCTGGGAGTGCTGAAGGTCCAAACATAGCCGTTGCTCCCGTCCTGGCGCCAGCCGGTTTCGTCGCCCTGCACCACGGGACTGGCGCGGACTTGCTCGAGCACCTCTCGCACCGCCGTCTCAGCCTGACGGGCTACTCCATGGACGGCCTGGACGATGGCACCAACACTCAGGTGCAACTGATGGACGGTCTCCAGGTACCATTGGATGATTCTTATGGGCAACCGTCCCTCCTCCCGCAGGGTCACCATCAGGCTTACCAGATTGACCCCCAGGCGCTGCTGGCCCAGAACCACCCCCTGCAGGGCCTCTTTGGGCAGCCGGCGCCGCTGGCATACCGGACAGATGCGGGCTACCAGGGCGTGCTCGGTCACTTCTACCGGAGCCACCGGTAGCTCAATGACTTCCCGAGTTCGCTGTACCCATCCGCCGTTCAGGTGAGTCCCGCAGTCGGGACAGACCGCCACGGCATGCTCCACCCGCCGGGTAGGAGTCATGCGCTGGCGGGCGAAGCCATGGCGGCGCGGCTTTCAGGGCTCCTTTTTCTCCGGCGCTTGCCGGCTGGAGTGCGGCTGATTACCCGGCATCCCCGACGACCCGCGCCGGTTGGGACGGGATTCCAGAACCCCAATCCGCCTTTGCAAATCGACAATGACTGCCCGCTGGCCGGCAATTATCTCCAGCAGAGTTTCGCGACTCGCCGCGTTCAGGTCTAGTTCAGTGTCCACCTCCCTGGTATGCCACAACTCCCCCGGCCATGCCAGCGTTTTTCCAACGGCTTTGAGCTAATTCACCTCATCAAGTCTGAACAGTTACCTTTGAGAGTATTTAAAAAGTTCCTTGACTTCCAGGCTCAAGGCGTCATTCCGGTTTGGTCTTCGGCTTCCTCTCCCCTTGTGGGAGAGGATTGAGGTGAGGGGTATCACCCTCATCCCAACCTTCTCCCATCAAGGGAGAAGGGGCTATTGTCAGGCCATACTAAACCAAAGCCAAGGTGGGAACTACATTTTGCAGCGATGGCAAAGGTAGGGAAGGTGTAAAAATCAATGCATCGGCTCGAGCTTGTAACAGGGTTCGGCAGCGATGTTTCACTTCATCCTTACGGTGAGCTAGTCCGCCGAAGAATGCATTCATCTTCTCTTGGACTTGGGCTTTTGTTCCCAGGCATTCGTTGGCCGTGACCTCTTCCCTGGCCCAGTCCCAGACGGCTTCGTCGGCATTGAAGTCTGGGCTGTAGGCCGGTAAGGCCACCAGCCTCAGCTGCAAGTCAGGGGTGGTCAAATAGCTGCGAATCGCTTCTCCTCGGTGGGCTGGCCCATTGTCCCAAATCACTACCAGAGGTCCAGGATGTTTTTCTCTTAGCTGCCGTAAAAAGGCGGTGGAGGTCTCGGCATTGCTGTTGCCGGCTATTTCCATGGCTTCCACCTCCCCAGCCTCCAAGCAAACTCCCGAGTAGTAGCAGGCCTTCTCTCCCCACCGAGGACTGGTAGAGTCCACCAGCGCTGCCTCTCCCTTGAGCACCCATTTCCCCCTCAGATCGGCATCGGCCCGAAAGTGGGCTTCGTCTACGAAGAAGATCTTGGCTCCACTCTCTTGGGCCTCCTCTCGGATTTGGCTGTACTGGAGGACGAAGGCTTTCCGCGCTTCATCCTTGGCTTTCAGGAGGCGTTTCTTGGGTCGCTTCAGCACGAAGCCCAACCGATGGAGGTAGTTCAAGCAACTGCTTCGACTCAGCCCCAGGTCAAAGCTCTGCTTGAGAAATTGCCTCACTACTTTCCAATTCCAGTTGGACAATTCAACTCCCGCCTCTCCAGGCGGATTTTGCACCGCAGACTTCAGTTGGTTCTGTTGACCCCAGTTCAAGACGGGGGGGAACCCCCAGTCTGTTCAAAGACCAAACCTTGGGCCCCGCCTCGGCGAAAGTTGGCCAGCCAGTTTCCAATGGTATGAGGCTCTCTGTCCAAAGCCTCAGCCACCTGGAAAGCCGACCACCCTTGGGCCAACAACCATAGCCCGTGCCATCGCTCTCGCTCTCGAGGTGTTGGCGCTCGATACATCCTTTCCCGTAAGTCACCTACATTGAGTTGCCACTCTTCCATGAGTTGCACTATTTCCTTCATCCCTTCCACCACCGCCCCTCGACTTCTTTTACAGAATATCGCAACTCCTCTTCGGGTTCGCTTTATGTAGGTTTCACCTTAGCTTTGGTTTAGGATGAGAAATTCTCTATTCCAGCTTAAAATAGTTACTTATTCCGGGCGGCTCCGGCAGCCGGTGCAGTCCAGGCCCCTTGACAAGCGGAAGGATTGGCCCAAGAATCCCTGTATATGGTTACAGGAGGAATCTGATGACCACCAAAGAACACGAAACCTTCGTTTACATTGGTCTGGCGGGTGAGGGTGAAAACATTGGCCCAGGGGGAATTTACCGGCGAGGCGATAGCGACCAGCAGTGGCGCAGCATTACCCAGGGGCTGCCGCCCGAACCGCAGGTCAGGTCTTTACTGGTCCATCCGGAGAACCCGGCAGTGATCTTCGCCGGCACCCAGGCGGGCCCTTACCGGAGTGACGACCGAGGGGAGCATTGGGAAGCCTTGGATGCGCCTGCCGGGGATGTCTGGTCCCTGGCGGTCCACCCCCAAGACCCGAACACCATGTTCGCCGGCTACGAACCCTGCGCTGTTTACCGCTCTCAGGACGGGGGCGCTCATTGGCAAAAGATGGACACCGACAAAGTGGTATACCCCCACATAACCACCTACATGCCGCCCCTGGGCAAACGGGTAATCGGCATTTCGGTGGACCCCGGCAATCCAACTGACATGTATGGGGCCATTGAGGTAGGAGGCCTGATAGCCAGCCGGGACGGTGGCGAGACCTGGGAGCAGATTCTGGACGGACCTTACCTGCGGAACAATACCCTGGACCTGCATGGCGTTCAGGTCAGCTCGGCATCACCCGGCACGGTTTTCATCATCACCCAAGTGGCCATGTTCCGGAGCCGGAACCGCGGCCAGTATTGGGAACATGTCCGGGTGGAAGAGATGTTCGCGGGCGGCAGCTACTGCCGGGGATTGCTGGTGGCCCCAGACGACCCCAAGACTATTTACCTGGCGGCAGGGGCTGGCGGCGGGGGAGCTCCGGCGGGCACCGAGGAAGCGGGAGCTTTGTTCCGAAGCGTGGACACGGGCGAGACGTGGGAACGGGTGGACCTGGGAGAGACTGTGCCCAAGCGCATGTTCCAGATCGCCATCGATAAATGGGCGCCGTCTCAGGTTTACTGCTGCGACTACGACGGAAATGTATTCAGCAGTTACGACCATGGCCAAACCTGGAGCGGCGGCAGCGGGGTGCCAGTTGAGATGTCCCGAAGCCTGCACGCCTACCCAATGGTCTGCGGATAAGTCTGCCAACCTCAGCTTGGGTTTAGTGGTCCGGCGTACCTGCCGGACCGCTAAGAAACCAGTTGCCAACAGGGGGAAACATTGACGACCTTGGCGTTGAATCGTGCCACCTTCCGGATTACCGAATCCGACCTGGAATTCATGGTGTTGGACAAAGAAACCATGCCGGCGCAGTTCCAGGGTTACCAGGTGGTGCGGGAAGGGGTTCTGGACAACCAGATGATGGCCGAGCATGGGTTCGCGGAGAGTACTGCCGAGCGATTCCGTGAAGCTGGCCGACTCGGCGGATTCATGAGGGAGTTTGGACCCACCGCCAACATGCCGGTGTTTGAAGGTTTTGACTTTATCGGGGCCACGGTAGCCCACCTGTTTGAAAAGCCCGAAGCCGTTTCCGGTTGGATGTACGATGTGTTCATCAAGGACTTCGAAGACAACGTGGGAAATAGCGTAGGAGACGGTCACCAGCTTGTTTCAGTGCAGCGGCTGGAAACCTCCGGTTTTTATGACGAAGCGGTAGCCTTGAAGGTATTGCAAGGGAGCGCAGCGGGGCTGCTGTCCTCCACCGTAATCGACTTTCAAGTAGGACGCATTTTGGGGGTGGCCTTTGTCGGCAGCGTGGGGGACCAGAATCGCCTGGATCTGGCCAGCGAGCTAGCCCATACCCTGGAGAAGCGCATCGTTCAGGTAGTTTTGGGGTCGGCCTAAAGCAGGCTCAGGTTAAGGCAGCCGAGACTTTTTCGCAGTCTTGCCGAGCAGCATTATCGGTACGGGCGCCCGCCGCCGCGTCAAGCCGTTTCCGGCCGATTTCCACGAACTCGGTCTGGTTCTCGCAGCCGATGAAATTCCGGCCCAGAGAGAGGGCAGCCACCCCAGTGGCACAGGTTCCAGCAAAGGGATCCACTACCAGGTCGCCGGGGTTGGTGCTGGCGCGCAGGCAACGGGCTATCAAGGCCACCGGTTTCTGGGTAGGATGCTTGCCATAAGACTTCTCATCCTTCCCCGCCGCGGTCATGCGCCAGACGCTTTTCATCTGCTTGCCACCGTTTTCCTCCCGCATTTCAGCATAGTTAAAGGTATACCGGTGCCTGCTTCCCTTGGGCGCCTTGGTGGCCCAAAGGATGGTTTCTGTGGCATGAGTAAAACACCGGCAGCCCAGGTTGGGGGGAGGATTGGGCTTCTCCCAAATGATGTCGTTGAGCAACCGGAAGCCCAACTGCAGCATGGCCATGCCAACGCTCAAGTAAACATGGGAGGTGCCGGTTACCCAGATGGTGCCTTCCGATTTGAGAATCCGGTGGCACTCGCCCAGCCAAGCGCGATTATATTCATGGTCCTGCTCAATGCCCTGGCTCTGGTCCCAAGCGCCCTTGTTGACGCTGACCCTCCTGCCGGCAACGCAGGTGACTCCGTCGTTTGACAGCAGGTAGGGAGGGTCGGTCCAAACGCAATCGACGCTGTTTTCGGGTAGTGCCTGCAGCGTTGCTAGCGCGTCCGCAGCAAATAATTTCGACTGTCCATCTTCAGATTGCCAGGCAACTCTATCCCCTAGAGATCTACCGTTTTGCAACACCTGACCTCCCCACAACACCCATTTTGAACCACGAAACCCGCGACGATGCTAACACATGACCGCGCAACAGTCACCCGGAAAATAGCAGCAATCTTGAATGGCCCATCGAAGGGAATCCCTGGTTAGAGCCTGCCTTGGTTGGCCAGGGCTATGAAGGATTCCAGAGTGCGGAAATTGACCAGTTCACCGTGACTCAAATGGCTGTCCAATCCACCACCCAAGTAAAAGTCACGGAGAGACCATCCATCCCCGCCCAGCACCAAATAAGCTTTATGATACTTATCTTCTCCGGTCCTAACCGCTTCTGCCAAGCATATGGCTTCGAAAGGGACTTTTTGCTCAGCCGTACCTGAGACTTGCTGCCATTTCAGAGAGATAAGGTAGACCTTGTCCTGGCCATCTTTCGCTAGCACATCGATGACGTGGCGTTTACCGCTAGGTCGAAGGCCAATATTAACTTGCTTACGGAAGGTATAGCCACCCATTGTCAAAGCGGGTAAAACCATACTCTCTAGCACGGCGCCAGTCCTGGTATCTCTAGGAGCCATACCCAGTCCCTCCGGAATAGGGGTTTCCTTACCCCTCGCCCAGCAATCGCACCACCTCGTCGCCCACCTGCGCCGTGGAAGCGCTGCCGCCCAGGTCCCCAGTCACGCAGTGGCGCTCCTCCAGGCTACGCATTACCGCCGCCTCTACCCGCCTGGCCGACTCTGGCTCACCCAAATGGTCCAGCATCATTCCCACGGCCGAGATGGTGGCCAGCGGATTGGCGATGCCCTGGCCGGCGATGTCGAAGGCCGCCCCATGGACCGACTCAAACATGGAGGGAAATATCCCTTCCGGATTGATATTGGCGCTGGCAGCCAGCCCCATGCTTCCGGTGGCCACCGCCGCGATATCGGAAATGATGTCGGCAAACAGGTTGGACGCCACCATCACGTCGAAGGCCTCGGGCCAGCGCACCAGGTCCATGGCCACCCGGTCCACCAGCAGCGACTCGGTTTGAATCTGAGGATAGTCAGCCGCGACAGATTCGAACACCTCATCCCAGAAAACCATGCCGAAAGCCTGCGCGTTTGATTTGGTAACCGAGGTCACCAGGTTCTTTTTGTTTCTTTTCACGCAGTGCTCGAAGGCTGCTCTAATGATCCGTTCGGTGCCCCTTCTGGTGAAAACGTTGGTCTGCATCACTGTTTCATGGGGAGTGCCCGGGTAAAGCCTGCCGCCCACCGGCGCATACTCGCCTTCGGTATTCTCCCGGAAAATAACCAGGTCTATCTCTCCGGCCTCTTTCCCGGCCAGGGGCGAGGTAACGCCCGGGTACAAATAGGCGGGCCGGATGCACACGCCCTGATCGAAAGCCCGACGCATGGGCAGCAGCAAGCCCTGCAGGGTTATGTGGTCGGGGATTTCCGGGTCTCCCACCGCGCCGAATAGGATAGCGTCGCAGCCGCTAAGCTGGGCCAGGCCGTCCTCCGGCATCATCCGTCCGGTTTCCCGATAGTAGGCAGATCCCCAGGAAAACTCAGTGTACCGGAAGTTCAGCCCCGCTTCTTGCGCCGCCAGGGCGTCCAATACCTTGCGGCCTTCGGCCACCACTTCGGGTCCCACACCGTCACCGGGGATAATTGCCAGGTTGTAATCGGCCATTTAATCGCGTCCCTTAAAAGGATATCTTTGTATTTAATTAAGCAATCCGGATTCGCATCTTTTTAATGAACCCGCTGTACTCCGCCGCCCCGCAAGCGGAAGTGCGACACCACTTCGGCCGTGGGAAAAGATTCCCTTGCCTGCCGAAAAACGGACCTGCTCCGTCGCTCCTTGGCATCCAGCAGCACTCCAATAATAGTCCCGCTGTGGCCGACCGTCACCCCGGCAGCGTACAGGGACTGGGCAAACCTCAGCACGTCCGGGAGTTGCGGCTTGAGCAAAACCCGCTGATTGGCCTCCGCGCTGATGGTAGCTCCCCGGCCTATCTTCTTGGGATCGACCTCTTTGATGCCCTGACGTACTAATTCAAGAGCCTGGTCGGTCTCCGGGCGTAACGACTGCCACAGCGAAAGGCGATCCTCCCGATTGAACTCCACCGTATCGATAGTTCCCCCAAAATCCAGCGCCACTATTTCCATAGGCGGCGGAAGGCCCAATTCTTCCATCAGCCTACCCTGCCGATGGTCGAACAGGGCTATGCCGGGGAACATAACGCCGTCGGTGGGCTCCTCCATCAGGGCCAGACGCCCAACTGTTTCCGGAGATAGCTCTTGATCCAGGGCCAGCCCGGTGGCGGCGATGGCGGCGACCACGTCGGCGCTGCTGCTGCCCATCCCCTTACCCCGGGGAATAGGATTGGAGATGGCGAGCCGGGCGGACAGTTCCTGGCGCCCCAGGTGGGCCAGGGTAGCCGAAACCGCCGCCACGGCCTTGGGACTATCTTCTGGACCAACAACCGGGGGGCCAACTTCCGGGGACCCTTCTAAAAACAAGTCCACCTGAACCCGGGAAAAATAGTCTATGGGGCAGGTCACCAGATAATAATCATCATCCAGCATGCCCTGGACCAATTCGCCGCATACCCCCGGCACCCGAACCGTAGCGCTGCCGATCTTCATACTCAGGAAAAGCCCGGCCCTTTTGCTGGCCCCTTCACCGACCCTTTCACCGACCCTTTCAATAGCATAGGAAGGCCCGCAGCGACCAGGTAGACCGTGTCGGCGGCGGCGGCAACCGCCTGGTTAACCAGTCCCAAAAGGTCTTGAAAGTGGCGACCCAGAGCGTTGGGCGAGACCAGGCTCAGTCCCACCTCGCTGCTGACCAGAAAGAACTCCACCTGGGATTCTCCCATTAGCTCCGTCAACCTTTGAATGTGGGAAAGGGCCAAGGCTTCAAGCTCTGGCGCCGGATCGTCTTCGTGGTCCAAAAGGAGATTGCTGAGCCACACGTCTAGGGAATCGACCAAGACCACCGAGGGAGCATCCTCCGCTGCCAGGGCTATCCCCAGCGGACCGGCCAGGTCCAGCGGCGCTTCCAGGGTGCGCCAAGCCGCGGGGCGGTTTTGACGATGCCGGCGAATCCGCTCTTCCATCTCAGAGTCCACCGGCTGGCCGGTGGCGAGATAAAGGGCCGGGCTCCGGCCTGCTCCAGCCAGCGTCTCCGCGAAGGCGCTTTTGCCCGACCTGATGCCTCCCAGGATGAGGGTTGCCCTCCCCACTGCTAGCTGGCGAAACCGGTGGTGACGTATTCTCGCTCCAGCCCGGTCATCTGGTATATCAGGTCCATGTTCAGGCTGGCGCGAACCCAGGCGGCCAGCTTGTCGTACTCCTGGTCTATGACCAGATCCTGGCTCTGCAACGGCAATACCAGGCACTTTCGACGGGCCAGTTCGTTCAAAACTGCCCGGCGGAGGCCGCCGTTATGGAAAAGGCCATGGATGTAGGTTCCCAATACCCGCCCTTCAGAATCCAGGGCTCCATCGGAGGAAGTGTCCGCCGTGACCGGAACGTCGGAGCGGTCTTCTATAATAAATGGGGCCCGGGAGCCGGTCCCGGTAGTGCGACCCATATGAATCTCGTAGCCAGAGATGGGCTCACCTCCGGCACCGGTCAGCAGACCTCGTCCATCGACCACCCGGCCTTGAATGCGGTGGGTTTCCTTGGAGCCGGCAAAAACGGTGGTGATGGGCAGTAGCCCCAATCCTTCCATTTCCGGGCGGGAGGACTCAATCTTCTCCGGGTCGTACAGCTTCTCTCCCAGCATCTGGTAGCCCCCGCAAATTCCCACCACCGCCGTTCCCTGGGAATGCAGGTCGCGCAGCGCGCCACTTAACCCCTGGCTTTCCATCCAGGCCAGGTCGGCCATGGTCGTTTTGGTGCCGGGCAAAATCACCAGGTCGGGGCGCCCCAGCTCCGCAAGGGACTCCGCATACCGCAACGTCACTCCGTTTTCCCGGGCCAGCGGGTCAAAATCATCAAAGTTGGAGACGTGGGGCAGCTTGATCACCGCGATATCCACCAGGGCCCCGGCGCTGCTACGGACCGGTAAGTCCAGAGCAACCGAATCTTCTTCCGGAATATGAATATCCCGGAAGTGATGTACCACTCCCACCACCGGTATGCCGGTTCTGGCTTCCAGCATATCCAGGCCATCGGTAAGGAGGCTGGGGTCACCCCGGAATTTATTGATCACGAAGCCCTTGATGGTCTCCCGCTCCTCGGGCTCCAGCAGCTCCAGAGTGCCCACCAGCGCGGCGAAAACCCCGCCCCGATCGATGTCGCCGCAGAGCAACACCGGGGAGTTGGCGTATAGCGCCACCCGCATGTTTACGATTTCGGTGGCCTTGAGATTGATTTCGGCCGGGCTGCCGGCACCCTCGATGACGACAATATCGTACTGCTGACGCAGGGTGTCCAGGGAGGCGCTGACCGAGTCCCACAGCTGGGGTTTGAGGGCGAAGTAATCCTTGACCTGGGCGGAGATCAGCGGCCGCCCCATAAGCACCACCTGGGCTATATGGTCCGCCTCCGGTTTCAGCAAAACCGGATTCATCTCCACCTGGGCCTCCACCCCAGCGGCCTCGGCCTGGACCGCCTGGGCCCGACCAATTTCGCCGCCGTCCCGGGTCACGTAGGAGTTGTTGGACATGTTCTGGGCTTTGAAGGGAGCCACCCGAAAACCGTCCTGCCGGAAGATGCGACAGAAGGCGGAAACCAGCACGCTCTTACCCACGTGAGAAGCGGTGCCCTGGACCATCAGCACCCGGGCGGTCATTGGCTGACCCCGTTGAGATGGGAAGTATCGTTGTAAAGCAGCATCACCGCATTGTCCGGATATATATCAAAGACCGACAGGGAGCAGTTACCCATGGCCAGCTTCCAGTTGGCCTCCAGAGGTAAATCCATGATGGCCACCACGACGGAGCGGAGGGAGCCACCGTGGCCCACCACCAACACTGTCTCGTCCTGGTGCTGCTCCTTCAAATCAGCTATAAAACCGGCCATTCGCAGGCTAGTTTGCCGAATGGTCTCGCCACCGGTAGGGGCAAAGTCCAGATCGTTTACCAGAGAAGCCTGGTATAGGTCCGGGTAGCGACGCTTGTATTCGTGCACCGTCAAGCCTTCGAAAACACCCTTATGAAACTCGCGAAGCCGGCCGGTGGAGTGCAAGGACATGGTCCGCTGGCCCACTATTATCTGGGCCGTCTCTTTAGACCGGCTGAGGTCGCTGGTGTAGGCCGCATCGAAAGTGACTCCAGACAAGCGCTGGGCGACGGCCTGCGCCTGCTGCCTACCGTAGTCAGACAGGTCCACGTCGGTGTGGCCCTGAATGCGGCCCTGGGCGTTCCATTCGGTTTGTCCATGCCGGACGATGTAGAGCCGACCCATTATGCTAGGACCTCTTATTAGGCGTCAGAGGGTGTGTAAGAAGCTGACCATCGTCATTCCGAGCGAAGCGAAGCAATCTAGCCCCTCTGGGATTGCTTCGTCGTCCCGATTAGATCGTGACCTCTCGCAATGACATCCCACCCAGTCTCTTGGATATCGGGTATGGCGAAAACTTTCTGTCATGGACCGGCGGCAACCACCGGCCAGGGCAGCTTCTCCTGAGCCACGGCCGCAACCAGCTTTTCGCAATCTGCCTGGGTCCGAACGCCTATTCGGATGCAATCTGGCAATCCAAAGGAAGCGCAATCCCGCACAAAAATGCCCTGGTGCATCAAGCGGTCCCCCCACCACCCGCCGTCCCCGACTTCAATCAGCAGAAAGTTGGCGGCGGAGGGACGGATGATAAATCCCATGCTACCCAATTCCTGAATCAGGTACTCCTTGGCAGCGTTGACCGCCTCCCTGGCGCGGGGAAGATAATCCCGGTCCGCCAGAGCGGCTCGTCCCGCTGCCTGAGCCAGGCTGTTGACGCTCCAGTCGGGTTGGAAGGAAGCCAGCCGGGCGGTGACCTCCGGCGAGGCCAGGGAATAGCCCAGCCTCAGCCCGGTCAGGGCGTAGTCCTTGGTCATGGAGCGGAGCAGGACCGTGTTGCCTCCCTCCAACAATTCCAGGGAATCCCAGCGGCGGTCCACAAAATTCAGGTAAGCCTCGTCCACCACCAGCAGGGCCCCAGCTTCAGCGCAGGCTTGGACCAGCGCCTGGACTTCCTCCTGCGCCAGGTATACTCCCGTCGGGTTGTTGGGATTACACAAGAATACCAGACTGAGCCTGTCATTTAAGCCGGTGGTCTGGGAAATGGTCCGGGTAATGCGGCGGCGGGCTTCCGCCAGGTCCCAGCAGAATCCCCTCTCCCGGTCGGCTTCCAATTCCGAGACCGTAGCGCCGGCCAGCAGGCCAGCCCCCCGGTATTCTCCATAGGTGGGAGTCAGTAACAATACCCCGGGGCTGGCGCCTTCCTGCTTTGGAGCAGGAAGCGCTGGAACAAGAAACGCCCGGGCGAGGAGGTGGATTAGCTCGGTAGAGCCGTTGCCCGGCAGGACCTGCTCCGGGGTAATCCGGCCGGCCCGAGAGCCGGACAGGTGACTAGCCAAGGCTTCTCTCAGCTCCAGGCACGCCGGGTCTGGATAGGCGGTCAGGTCCACCCCACTCAGCGCTTCTGCCAGACCCTCGGGCGGGCCCAGCGGGCTGACGCTGGCGCTAAAGTCCAGAACCTCTTCCGGCTTCAATCCCAACGCCCGAAGCTGCTCTGGCTTGATGCCGCCGTGAACCGGCCGGGCCTGCGATGGCGGCCGGGCCGGTCCTGAACCAATTGCTGCTTCTACCGGATGAGCCATTTTCACCATTAAATTCCCGGCAGGTTCCCGCCGCCGACCTAGCTAGGTTAACCGGGTGGCTTGCGGTATTACCTTGCTGCTAGCCTAAAAAAACCAATCTTTCAAGTAGATCAATCCGATTGCCAAAGCCAGCCCAAAAGCCGCCACCAACGCCATACTTTGCAGCGCCCGGGTTATGTCCTCGGGCTGCAAGCCCCTGGTGGCATCCCCCAGCCGGTAATGGCCCGTCTTTTCCAACGCCACGCCCAAGGCTCCAGCTATACTGCTCATGGTCCAGCCGGCGTTCGGACTGGCGGTGCGAGCGTGGTCCCGCCACATGATTCGCCAGGCTCCGGCGGCTCGCTGGCCCGGTAGGAAGCAACTGGCCAGCAGCAGCAGGAAGGCGGTCAGTCGAGCCGGGATTAGATTCACCAGGTCATCCAGCCGGGCCGATGCTTTACCCAGGAATTCGTATCTACCATGATAGCCTATCATACTATCCAGCGTGTTGACAGCACGATAGGCAAACGCCCCGGGCAGGCCGAACAATGCGAAGGCCAGCCAGGGCCCAATGATGCTGTCGGTCAGGTTCTCGGAGACCGACTCCACAGTCGCCGCCGTAGCCTGCTCCAAAGTTATATCGTCCACATCCCGGCTTACCAGAGAGGGCATGTTGGCCCGAACCTCGTCAATGGCGCCGGCCGCGATCAATGTCCGGAGCCATCTGGCCACCTGAAACAGCATCCTCAGCGAAAAGGTAGGCTTTAGCAGCGCCGCTCCCGCTAATACATAAGACACCGGGTGTAGCTGCTGCAGACCGTCGGCCGCCAGGTAGGCCAGCCCACCCCAAAACACCGGAATCAGCAGCGCGATTCCCGCGCCGTAGGCTAGCTGTGACCTTTGTCCCTTGGGCGCCAGCTTCTCGCTCCAGGAAACCGTCTTTCCGATCCAAACCGTGGGGTGGAGACGGTTCGGCAACTCTCCCACCGCCAGGTCCAGCAATACCGCCAGCAGGAGAAGGGCCATGTTGTCGGGAATACCAAGCATGGACTAAATTACCAGAAGGGGCCGGCCCAGAGTTTCAGCAACCCATAGGGCAGCATCGCCACTGCCGCTACCAGAACCGTGGCTTCAACAATCTCATTGGTGGCGCCGTATATGTCTCCAGTCAAGCCTCCCAGGATCCGAGTCATAGTCCAGCCAACTAGGGCCGCCAGCAGTGACACCCCAACAATTATTATTGCTCCGCCGATGCCCCCCAAGCCTATGGAAACGCCAGCGGTGACCAGCAAAGCGAACCCGGCGGCGATCCACGGCTTCCCGCCTTCTCCGTGAAAAGGAGAGCCCAGCCCGGCTTCTCTGACATAGGGGAAGGCCTGCAGGAGAATGACCATAGACCAGCGAGACAGCATCGGAAACGCCAGCAAGGCCCACGCCTTACCAGCGCCCGGGATGCTGAGCAGAGAAACGAGAGCGCCGTATTTCAGTATCAACAGCGCCGTGCCACCGGCCACCGCGAAGGCCCCGACTTGGGAATCGCGCATAATTTCCAGACGCCGCTCCCGGGTGTATGCGCCGAACAGTCCATCGCAAACGTCCATGAACCCGTCAAAATGCAAACCCCGGGTTATCACCAGCAGGGCCAGCAGGAGTACCACCGCGGTCAAGGGCAGAGGAAAGAGTTGGCCGGCCCCCCGTTCCAGAGCTACCAGCAGCAACCCGATCAGCAGGCCTACTAAGGGGTAAAAACCCCGAGAGACGCTGATCTCCCGCTGGGTGAACATCCGGCTGCCGCCCGCAGGCAGCAGCGTCAGAAAGGTCAGGGCGGCGAGGAAGGACCTCAACAGCATGGAGTTGGATCAACAAAAAATCGGTTCAACTAGGGCTCGGCGTGCCGGTATCACTTCCGTCCTCGTCCCGCTCCGAGACTCCAGCCTGGGTGAAAGTAGCCATTTCCGCCAGGCATTTGGCCGCGGCCTCCACCAGGGGCATGGCCAGGGCGGCGCCGGTACCCTCCCCCAACCGCATCTCCAGGTTCAGCAAGGGAGATAGTCCCATGGCCTCCAGTGCCACGCCATGGCCCGGCTCCACCGAACGATGGGCGGCGACGAGATAGCTGGCTGCCAGGGGGCACAGCCTCCACGCAATGAGGGCGGCGGCTCCGGAAATGAATCCGTCGACCAATACCGGTCTGCGGCCGGCAGCAGCGCCGAGCATGATGCCGGACAGAACCCCTATTTCAAATCCGCCCAGTTTGGTCAAAACATCCAGCCCGTCGGAAGGCTCGGCCTGATTAAGTTGAATGGCCCGCCGGATAACTTGGACCTTGTGGGCCAAAGCCGCATCCTCCAGCCCAGTGCCCCGACCGGTGGTCACCTCCGGGTCAGTCCCGGTGATCACCGCCGTAATGGCGCTGGAGGCGGTGGTGTTGCCAATGCCCATGTCGCCGCAGGCGATCAGGTCCGCTCCGGCATCGATCTGTTCCTGAGCGGCCTGGATACCGGTTTCCAAGCAATGGACCGCCTGCTGTTGGTTCATGGCCGGGCCCACCGCCATGTTGGCGGTTCCCCGTCCAATCTTTGCCGAACGGAGCAGGGGATGAGGCTTCAAATCGGCGGCTACACCGGCGTCGATGATCACAATCTCCGCTCCAACATGCCGAGCCAACACGTTGATCGCGGCGCCGCCCGACAGGAAGTTATAGACCATTTGCGGCGTAACTTCCTGGGGATAGGCGCTTACGCCCTCGGCCACCACCCCGTGGTCTCCTGCGGCCAGTATCACGCACTTGCGGCCAATGCTGGGGAGAGGGTCGGCGAAGATGCCGGCCAGGCGGATCGATAGCTCTTCCAGCCTCCCCAAGCTGCCCAAGGGCTTGGTTAAAGTGTCCTGCCGGGCTCGGGCCGCCGCCATGGCCGCCTGATCCAGAGGAGCAATGGCCGCCAGGGTTCGGTCGACCAGGGCTGAAATAGCCATGCCTGCGCTCCTTTTTGTCGGGGAAGGGAGACCCGCAAATTGGGGCAGACCCCCGGTTACCTTAGGGGATGAAAATCCTGGAGTAATTATTGTCTACCGCTTCCCCGGTGGCAGAGACAGCGAAGTTGGAGGTAATATGTCCGCTAGCTCCCTGGAATTCCCCTTCGCCTCCGGTTATCCGCCAAATGACCGCACCATAACTTAGGTCCGCAACTGGACTTGGCGACAGCGTTCCCAGGCCAACGGTCTCGAAAAACACCTTGCCCCGGCCAGCATATTCGATAGTGCCCGTTTCTTTGAAGCCATCAGTCTCCATGACCACGTCGGATTGGGTGGTCACGGCCTCTCCATTGGGACCGGTGCCATTGGCGCGGAAAGTAAATGACCCTTCCTGTCCCTCAACCGGAGCCAGATTTCCCTTCATCTCCGTTGCGAAGACCAACTCTGCCATTACCAACCTCCAGCTAAGGCCCGCTAAAACTCGATGCCCGGCTGGGCCTTGATTCCACTGGTATATGGATGCTTAACCACCGACATCTCGGTGACCAGATCGGCGTATTCCACCAACTCTTCGGGGGCGTGGCGTCCGGTGATGATCACATGCTGCATCTCCGGACGCTGCTTCAGGGCCTCGATAACCTCCGATACGGGAATCCACTGGTAATGCATGGGATAGGTGAATTCATCCAGGATCACCACGTCGTAGCCGCCGGTAGCGATTATTTCTTTGGCATCTTCCCACAGGGCCCGCGCCAGGTCTGCGCTCTGGTCCAGATCCTGGGAACGCCAGGTAAAGCCGTCTCCCATGGCACGAACGGTTACGCCTATCTTCTGGGCGGCGCGCTGCTCCCCAAAATTGGCAGTGGTATGCTTGATGAACTGGAGCATTATCACCTTCATGTCCCGTCCCCAAGCCCGGAAGAGCACGCCCATGGCGGCGGTGGTCTTCCCTTTACCGTTGCCAGTGTTGACAATTACCAGTCCCTGGTTGATGCGGGGTCCCTTGACCGATTGGGGCCCAGGCTCAGCGGCCTGTTCAGAGCTCATTTTGGCAGCCTCCCTAGGGGAATTTTTAGGGGGAGTTTTCGGATTAGCCTGACCCCCCGGCGCAGGTTTCGACGAATCTTTTCGCCAGGGTTGGGTCGCTCCCCAGATGAATGTGGATATAGGACGCCCAAACGCTGCCGGCCTGAAATCCCTCGGGGCGGTTGTCCTGGTCCACCACTCGATAAACCGCCTGTTCCGGATCTGCCGGCTGCTCCAACACCGACCAGTGAAACTCATGCCCCCGCACCCGTTGGCCCTTCCGCAGCAAAGGACTGTCGGTGCAGGACTCCACCTCGCGATAACCCAGGTGAAGCTGGCGACCCACCATCGATGAAACTACCGGCAGGGCGCCGACCATGGGGTAATGCACCCCTTCCAAGTCGGACAAACTCTGCCCCAGGTACATCAGCCCGCCACACTCCGCATACACCGGCAGGCCCCGCCCCACCGCCTGGCGCAGCGATTGAAGCATCGGCTGGTTCTGGGAAAGCTGCTGGGCGAACATCTCCGGAAATCCTCCACCAATATAAATACCTCCCGCCCCGGCGGGCAAACCCGCGTCCACCAAAGGGCTGAAGGGGACCAACTCGGCTCCCCAGGCTTGCAGCAAATCCAGGGAATCCTGGTAATAAAAGCTGAAGGCCGCATCTTGGGCCAGCGCAATCACCGCCCGCTTCGGCTGATCTTCCTCCGGATACAGGTTGGGCGCCGCCGCGGGAGGGTTGGACCCAGCCGCGATTTTCAGCAGCCGATCCAAATCAATGGTCTCCTCGACCTGAGCGATCAGGGTATCGTACCATTCGTCGACAACGGTTCCCTCAACAGTTGGTATCAGACCCAAATGCCGCTCCGGCTGCACCAACTCCTCCCGCCGGGGCAGATACCCGAGAACCGGCAAACCGGTGGTGGCCTCGATCTGAGGCGCGCAGAATTCCAGGTGGCGCGGTCCGCCCACGCCGTTGAGGATCACCCCGGCGATGCGCAGGTCCGGATCGAACTGCTGATATCCCAGCACCTCGGCCGCGACGCTGCGGGCAACTTTTGAGGCGTCGGCCACCAGAATCACCGGAGCGTCCAGCAGCTTGGCCAGCTCGGCGGTGGACCCCTCCTCGGAGAGATTGGAGTGCCCATCGAAGACACCCATGACCCCTTCGATCACCGAAATTTGGCGGCTGCCGCTGGCTCGTTGGTAGAGCTCGGAAACGGCGGCATGGGGCATCAGCCAGGTATCCAGGTTCCTGGAAGGCACGCCGCAGGCCAGCTTATGGTAGGAGGGGTCGATGTAATCGGGACCGGCTTTGAAAGGCTGTACCCGATATTCCCGCCGGGTCAAGGCGCCCATAATGCCGGTGGCGATAGTAGTCTTACCCACTCCGCTGCGTACTCCGGCTATTACCAATGCTGGGGCCATGCTGGGCCGTCCTCAAACCGTGTTTAATAAGTCCCTCCCCTTACCAAGGGGAGGTTAGGTGGGGTAAGGTGACCCCCTCTAAATCTCCCCCTTGCGAAGGGGAAGACATTGGTTTTTAACACACCTTATAGAAAGCTTGGAGCCGGCGCGGCGCCGCTCAACCCGACACGCTTAACGACTCTCCGTACTTCTCCAGCAAGGCCATGAACAGCTCATGACGCGGCTGATTGGTAGCTGCATCGTCCGATTTGCGCAGATAAATTCTCAAGACTGGCTCCTGGTTCTCCTCTACAAACCAGACCGAGTAGCTGGGCTCGCCCCGCTCATTACGCTCCGTGTAGTTGAAGCGGAGTTCCTTTACCGGTTCCAGGTTCATGTGCAGGTGGGTACCTCCCTCCGCCATGAAGGTTACCACGTCTCCCTCTTCAGTGAATCGCACGTCATCCAGATTCATGAAGACTTCGGCGGTGGATACCGTGTTGGAAAGCATCAGCACCACTTCATTGAAGCCAACCCCGTTAAACCCCTTTTGGCACTCTTCCAGAATCTCCCGTATCATAATCGCCTTCCTAATCTTTAGATTGTTGGGCTAATCCTGTCCCGACGCCGCTCTGGCGTTAGCCTCGGGCAAATTTCGCCGGAGCATTTCGGGCAGGCTGGGAGGAATCTCCCGCAGGCTCACCTTCCCTCGGCGGGTTATAGATACTTCGCCAGTGCCAATTCCGTACAAAATCTTTTCCCCGGACCATCTCTGGAACAGGTCAATTCTGGGACCGTAGGTACAACCAAAGATGCAGAAGCAGGGAGTAACCTGTACTGCTTCCTCCAGGTCCTCCTCATGAACCGCGCGGCGCAACTCCGCCAGCAAATCCTTGCCGCTGCGCCCGTAAGACTCGGCCCAAAGGCACTTCCTGGCGTCTACACAGACAATAATGTTCAAATCCGGTCGATTCATTCAAAACCATTGGGCTGGGAGCGGTGCATGCAACCCCGCCGGCCCCAAACTAAAAAACCTGACCTCTTCGGTCAGGCATCAACGTTGGGCTTGCTATACCTTTCCGCGAAGTATATTGAGCAGCGCCTGAGGCAGGTCTCCTGACTTCTGACATTTGCCGCGTCCCCGGTCTTCCCGGTCCAATAGAGTGGACCGGGAACCTTCGGCCAACGAAGTATAGGCACTTTTGTCAGTTACAGTGGCGGGACCGCGCCGGACTCGCACCGACTTCCCTTTTCAACCCCGAAAATGGGGCCACCTTCAGGCCTTTATTTTATTTTTAACGGTTCCAGCCATCCCGGCCAATAGCGGATCAGGCTGTAGTGGATCGAGCCAAATTGTATAACGCCTTAGGGCGGCCGTCAAATCTTCCTTGACAAAGTAACTGTTCAGACTTGATGAGGTGAATTGGCTCAAAGCCGTTGGAAAAACGCTGGCATGGCCGGGGGAGTTGTGGCATACCAGGGAGGTGGACACTGAACTAGACCTGAACGCGGCGAGTCGCGAAACTCTGCTGGAGATAATTGCCGGCCAGCGGGCAGTCATTGCCGATTTGCAAAGGCGGATTGGGGTTCTGGAATCCCGTCCCAACCGGCGCGGGTCGTCGGGGATGGCGGGTAATCAGCCGCACTCCAGCCGGCAAGCGCCGGAGAAAAAGGAGCCCAGAAAGCCGCGCCGCCATGGCTTCGCCCGCCAGCGCATGACTCCTACCCGGCGGGTGGAGCATGCCGTGGCGGTCTGTCCCGACTGCGGGACTCACCTGAACGGCGGATGGGTACAGCGAACTCGGGAAGTCATTGAGCTACCGGTGGCTCCGGTAGAAGTGACCGAGCACGCCCTGGTAGCCCGCATCTGTCCGGTATGCCAGCGGCGCCGGCTGCCCAAAGAGGCCCTGCAGGGGGTGGTTCTGGGCCAGCAGCGCCTGGGGGTCAATCTGGTAAGCCTGATGGTGACCCTGCGGGAGGAGGGACGGTTGCCCATAAGAATCATCCAATGGTACCTGGAGACCGTCCATCAGTTGCACCTGAGTGTTGGTGCCATCGTCCAGGCCGTCCATGGAGTAGCCCGTCAGGCTGAGACGGCGGTGCGAGAGGTGCTCGAGCAAGTCCGCGCCAGTCCCGTGGTGCAGGGCGACGAAACCGGCTGGCGCCAGGACGGGAGCAACGGCTATGTTTGGACCTTCAGCACTCCCAGCGAACGATACTTCCTGCGTCGGGGTCGGGATAAGGGGGTGGTGGATGAGGTGCTGGATTCCTCCTTCAGCGGAGTGTTGGTCAGTGATTTCTACGCCGCCTATAACCACTACCCGGGCCTGAAGCAACGGTGCTGGAAGTCCTCCAGCAGTTTCTGGTGCTGCGCCACGTAAGGGAACAGCTTCTTGTAGTGCCGACCTTCATGAACCTGAAGCAACGGTGGGCTCATCTGCTGCGGGATATCCATGACCTGAAAGGGTTGTACCCAGAAGACGCTGGGCTGGCTCAGTGGGCCGAGGCGGTTCACCAGGTCTACACGGAGGCCAAGGGCTCGGTCCTTCCCCGAGCCCAGCCAGGCCATCGCACCCAGCTAATGCTGGAGGAGAAACTAATGGTCTTGGCACGGCCTTTCCTTAAAGATCCCCTGGCGGTTCAGGCCAAGCTCTGCCGGCGCATGGAACGGTTCATCAAGGAACTGTTTGTCTTCGTGTCGGACCCAGCCGTGCCCTCAGACAACAACGCCGCCGAGCGGAGCCTGCGGCATCTGGTAACCAGTCGCAAGATCAGCGGCGGCACCCGCTCAGGGCAGGGCACCGACAGCAAGATGACCTTGGCATCCCTCTTTGGCACCTGGCGGGCCAGAGGTCTCAATCCCCTCCTGGAATGCCGCCGGTTGCTCACTTCCCCTCAACTCTGAACAGTTTCTTGACAAAGGGTTCGCCTACCACTTCCTCGTGGAATGCCGCCCCCGCCTACCTTAAACCGCGACGGGAAACCGCGACGGGAAACCGCGACGGGAAACCGCGACGGGAAACCGCGACGGGAAACCGCGACGGGAAACCGCGACGGGAAACCGCGACGGGAAACCGCGACGGGAAACCGCGACGGGAAACCGCGACGGGAAACCGCGACGGGAAACCGCGACGGGAAACCGCGACGGGAAACCGCGACGGGAAACCGCGACGGGAAACCGCGACGGGAAACCGCAATGATCCCCAGGGAGGACCAGATGCCGACCTACACCTACGACCATATCCACCTGCGTACACGAGACCCCCAGGAAATGGCCGAGTTTTTTCATCACATTTTCGACGCCAAGATTCTCGAGTCCGTCCAGTCCGACGGGGTTGCTCGGACCGATCTGGACATCGACGGCTTGCGGGTTTTTATCGCGCCAGTACCCGCCGACGCCGACATGGCCAGCAGTCCCCGGGAACCGCATCTGGGCCTGGACCACTTCGGCTTTCGCGTTGACAATGTGGATGAAACCGTAGCGGAGCTAAAACGACGCGGGGCGGATATAGCCGTAGAGCCAAGAACCATCAGGCCAGGAGTAAGGATCGCCTTCGTGCGGGCGCCGGACGACGTGCGGATTGAGTTGCTGCAGCGGGACTGAAGAATACCCAATGGACCGGCTTTGCATTGTTCCAGTCGACTCTGTAAATCACAAACGTCCCCGGGAGGAGTCGATTTTCCTGGGCCAGGCGGGCAGGTCCCAGCTAGCCGGTTAGCTAGGCACGTAGGTAGCCGGATGTTCCGCAACCCGGCCTTCTTTCTTCAGCTTGTCCAGATGGGTCCGCATGTTGCGGGCGGCGGAAGGCCGCAGGTTCTTGCGCAGGTTCTTGGGATACACCGCCGTGACCGCCTGGTCGACGGTCTGAGCGCCGCTCTCCAGAGCATGCAGCAGTTGCTCCTCCCTTTCCTGGCGGTGATGGATATACCACTGGATACGGGCCTTGCCGTTGAGTATCACCTGACCATGGCCGGGGCAGATGATTTCCAGCCGCTGTTTGGCCATCAGCTCCAAAGAGCTCATATATTGCCTGAGATTTCTAACGCTGGACGATGAGTTGCCCAGGATATTGTCTCCGCTGAACAGCACCCGGTCGGCGGCCAGATAGTAGCAAACATGGTCCTCCTCGTGACCTGGGGTAAACAGGGCGCGTAAGACTGCCCCGCCTCCGGTGGGAACCTGCTCCCGGGAGCGCAGCTTGACCACGGTTCCCGCGCCCAGCCGCTGCACCAGCGTTGCCTCCAACTTGGGATGGCAGCGGACCGGACAGCCCATCGCTTCCTGCAGCCGGTCCAGGCCTCCGATGTGGTCGCCGTGACCGTGGGTGATGAGAATGGCGGAGATTGTGGGGCTTCCCAACTCCCGGTGATAGTCCAGTATTTGCCTGGTCCAGGACCGGTAAGGCTCCCCGGAATCGATCAGGACCATGTGGTCCTTGGGATCCCCCACGAAGTAAATCTGGGTGCCGCCGGGGTGCATCGCACCGAAGCTGGCCTGGTCCTCCATGATGTGGGTGCTGTAGACATGTTCGGTTATCTGCATCGTCCGCCTCGCCCGGGGGCCAAAATGGGACCGCGCTGCGATCTGGGGCTAAGAGGGTGTGTTAGAAGCCTTCTTTCAGTCATCGCGAGTGACCGTGCTCCGGCGGAGCGCCACCTACAGATGAAAATGAATTCCCCTCGGCTCATGGTTCGACGGGCTCACCACGAGCGGTAGGGATCCCGTTCGTCCTGAGGCTCTCGAAGGGCGAACGGGATATTTACAGAGCAGCCCTTCGGCTGCGCTCAGGATAACCTCCGGGAAGCAATCTCGGGAAGGGAGATTGCTTCGTCGCTGCCGCTCCTCGCAAAGACTTCGCCCACAGGCTTTAAGGGCCCTTCAGGTGCCGCCCCAGCAAGTCAATAGCGGCCTGGGTCGCCCCATGCTTGGTAGCGTCCCGATCCCCGGATACGTGGATTTCCACCGCGGTATCTTCGCCATCCTTGACTGAAAGGCCCACAAAGAAGGTTCCTATGGCCAAGCCTGACCTGCCCTGGGCCGGCCCGGTAACTCCGGTGGTGGAGAGGGCATAATCAGTACCTACCAGCTCCCGAACCCCTCGGGCCATGGCGATGGCAACCTCCCGGCTGACGCTTCCCTTGGTATTGTAAAGCTCGTCAGGCACTCCCAAGACTCGCTGCTTCAGACCGCCGGTGTAGGCAACCACTCCTCCGGGGAAAAACCTGGAGGCGCCGGGCACCGTGCCCAGAGTGTAGCCAACCAACCCGCAGGTGCAGGCCTCCGCCACCGAAACGGTTTTTTCCTGGGCCAGCAGTATTTCCGCCACTTCCTTTACATCCATTTCTGGCTCCTTTTGGGATATCGACGTAGTTGGGGATTGATTATGCTGGTTTTCGTAAAAGTAAAAAGAACTCCTTATTACCCGCATCTCCCAGAATCGGCGATTCACACTGGCCTAGCACCTCGATTCCCTGCTCCTCGCACCATCCAATAACCTTTTCCAGGACCCGGGCATGCACCTCCGGATCTTTAATCACCCCGCGCCTTCCCACCTCTTCTCGCCGGGCTTCAAACTGGGGCTTGACCAGCGTCACCGCTGAGGACCCCGGCTTCAGATGGCTCAAAACCGATGGCAGTACCAACGTCAGAGAGATGAAGGATACATCAATGGTCAGGATATCCACCGGCTCGGGCAGCTCAAAGGGGTAGCGGGCGTTACACTTTTCAATCACCGTAACTCGGGAGTCCTGCCGCAGCCGGTAGTGCAGCTGGCCGAAACCGACGTCCACCGCGTAGACCCGGCTGGCTCCCCGCTGCAGGAGACAATCGGTAAAGCCGCCGGTGGATGCCCCGACGTCCAATGCCACCAGGCCATCCACCCCCAGCCCAAAGGTTTCCAGGGCGTGGGCCAGCTTCAGGCCGCCTCGGCTGACAAAGGGTGGCCGCCCCCGAACCTCCAGCGGCGTCGCTTCCGCCAGGCTGGTGCCGGGCTTGAGAACCCGGCCGGTCGGACCGTAAACCAAACCCTCCATTATCAGGGCCTGGGCCTGCTCCCTACTTTCCGCCAAACCCCGCTCGGCCAGCAAAAGGTCAGCCCTTTTTTTGATTATCTTAGGCGCCATTTCTTACTGCTATTTCTTTTTGCGAGAACAAATCTCCCAGCAGGCTCATTCTCCCCGGAACTCGGGACGCCGCTTCTCCAAGAAAGCCCGGTAGCCCTCCTGATAATCCCGAGTGTCAAACTGGGTCAGAGGAAGGTCGGCCTCCTCCTGAGTGAGCTGGTCCAAAGAAGGCTTGGCCAAAACCTGGTTCAGCGTGCGCTTATTAATGGCGTGAGAGAGGGGGGCCAATGCCGCTATCTCTCGGGCCAGCTGATAGGTGGTGGGCGCCAAGTCTTCGGTCGCGACCACCTGGTTAACCAGGCCCATCGCCAGCGCTTCCTGGGCGTCAACCAGCCTGCCGGAATACAGAAGGTAAAGCGCATTACCCTTGCCCACCAGGTTGACCAGACCCTGCATCTCCAGATGTCCGATACTTATGCCGAGGCGGGCGACCGGGATTCCCAGCTTACTGTCCTCGGAGGCGATCCGGAGATCGGTGGCGACTGCCAGCTCGCAGCCCCCACCGGCGGCATACCCGCGGATCATGGAAATAGTCGGCGTTTCCATTTCCGTCAGGGTGCGCAGCAGCCCGTCAACGGCGGAATTGTAGCGCCGGCCCATGGTTGAGTCGGCCCGATATTCCTCGAAATCCTTGATGTCCGCGCCTGCCGAGAAAGCCTCGTTACCGGCGCCGGTAATCACCACGGCTCGACAATTCCCGTCGTCATCCAGCTCACATAAGAACTGGGACAACTCCCCCCACATTTGGTAGCTGATGGCGTTGCGCTGCTGGGGACGGTTGAGGGTTATTGTCGCCAGCGGCGGGTCTCGCTCCAGCAGGATGTAGTCGGACATCCGGTATCTCCAGGCAGTGAAACTGGGACTTGGGCAGTGCTTGGGCGGTAGTTGGAATGGCATCCAACTCGAGTTTACACTACCCTGGCCGGTAATTAGGTGTCAACCAGCCTTTTCCACGGGGCCTTCCGGTTCTCCTTACTGTCATTGCGAGCGAAGCGAGGTAATCCCTCCTTACCCTCGTGAGATTGCCTCGGACCTGCGGCCCTAGCAATGACAATGGAAAGGCCCTGGCCTTTTCCAAGCCTGCGTGGCGCGGCTGCAGCGGCCGGCGCACCCGCCCGGCCTAGATGATGACAGGAAACTGCCCACCGCCTATACTGGGCCAACTATACCGGGCCGCCCGGGTGGCTTCGGCCCGTAGAGACGATCAGGAGAGCGGTCAGGAGGCATGGTTATGAGTTGGGACTTTGAACTGGTTTCGGGGCCTTATGGCGGCACCACTGAGGGACCGGTTTGGGACGGCCAGGCGGTGCTGTTCAGTTACATTCCGGGCAGCCGCATCCTGCGCTACGACCCGGGGAACGGGGAAACCACCGACTATTTCACCGAAACCAATCATACCAACGGCCTCTGTTTCGATGCGGAGGGCAACCTGTACGGGTGCCTGCAAGGAGGCCGGGGCATCGCGCGATTCGAGAAGGGCGGCAGGACCATTACTTCTCTGCCCCGCCTGCTGGAGGAGAAGCAGTTGGGCAACCCCAACGACCTGGCGGTGGATAAGCAGGGTCGTATTTGGTTCACCGACCCTTATAGTGGGGGCTGGGATATCGGCCCCATGGAGCTGGACCATATGTCGGTGTTGCGCCTGGACCCCCAGGGCGGTGACCGCTGGGAGTTGACACGGGCAACCTACGACATCAGCCGTCCCAATGGTGTGCTGATCTCCCGAGACCAGAAGACCCTCTACGTGGCGCAGAGCGATTACTCGCTGGACCAGCCCCGCCAGCTGCGGGCTTATTCCATTGGGCCGGATGGCTCCTTGGGCAGTTACACCACCCTGCACACCTTCTCGGCCGACCATCGCGGGGCGCAGCGCGGTGTGGACGGCATGACACTGGATGCCGAGGGCAACATCGTAGTATGCGCGGGATGGGAAGCGGGCGGCCCCGGGCCCATGATTTATGTGTTCTCGCCCACCGGCCGGATTTTGTCCACCCATCCCTTCCGCGTCGACCGGCCCACCAACTGCTGTTTCGGCGACGCCGATATGAAGACTCTATACGTGACCACCGGCGGTGGCCATCTGTTCCGCGCCAGAACCGAACACACCGGATGGATAATGTGGCCCTGAGGCCCCGGCCAATCTTAGGGCAGGCTTGGTTTAACTTGCCTGAGAAACCGCCTCATATTAAAATACACCGGCATTCTTGAGCGGGGAGTTGTCACTCAACATGAAAGCAGTCCAATTGGTAGGCCCGAAGCATTTCGAATTCTTAGACGTGGAACAGCCAGTACCGGCGGATGGCCAGTGCCTGATCAAGCTGGAGCGGGTGTCGGTGTGCGGCAGCGACATCCGGAACGCTTATGGGCCGGTTCTTCCCGAGGAGGATTACCCGCTGGCGGTGGGCCGGCCTTGCCACGAGCTGGCCGGAGTAATTGTGGAAAGCCGCACCGACGAATTTCATGAGGGTCAGCGCGTCATACCAATTGCTTATCCGGGGACCGGCGGACTATGCGAGTACGTCCTCTCTGAGCCCAGTCGCATGGCGTTGCTTCCCGCTGAAGGTCTCCTGGACGAATGGGTCATGTGTCAGCCTTCCGGCACAGTTCTATACTCTTGCCGGCAAATGGGCAGCGTATTGCAGAAAAACGTGCTGATCCTAGGTCAGGGCAGCATCGGCCTCAGCTTTACCATGATCACTTCGCGAATGGGAGCCCGCAGCGTGATCGCCGCCGACCTGCTGGATTACCGGCTGGAAAAGTCCAAACTGTTCGGCGCTACCCATACTGTGAATACCGACAAGCAGGACCTGACCGAGGCGGTAATGGAAATCACCAATGGGCAAGGGGCGGATATTACGGTGGAGGCGGCAGGATATCCGGATACTTTCAACCTGGCATTCAGCCAAGTGCGCCAATTTGGCACGGTCATCATTTTTGGCGTGCAGAGCGAAAAGTACGTTCCCCTGGAACACAACAACCTTATGGATAAACAGCCCCACATCCAGCCCACTACCGGGGCCCGCAGCGGCGATCCCATTTCCCAAATACGAGATATGGTCGCCCTGCGCCAGCGGGGTTGGGCCGACCCGGCCCAATTAATTACCCACCGCATGGGGCTATCCAATGTTCAGAACGCCTACGACATGTATGAACAGCGTCAGGACAACGTTATCAAAGTTGTTATGGACATCAGCCAGTAGGTCCTCCCTCCAAAGTTTGAAGATTTCGGCGCTTTCCAAGAATCCGGGCTTTTCAAAAATCCGGGAAATCCGTCCAAATCCCTTCCCCCAGCGCCTTGCTTTCCCCTCCTGGTTTGGAGCTAAACTAGGCTCCGAGGCAGGGGGATGATGCAGTGGAATCTTACTTACGGATCAAATTGGTTCAGGAAAACCTGGCGCTGGCCATCTCCCTGTGGGCCGCCGCTCAGCGGGGATTCATAACCGCCGGATTCCTACCGGGGCGTACCGAAATTTTGATGGGTTCCGGCCGGGTAGTGGAGGTCTCCACTCCGCTCCAGCTGGGCGACAACACAAACCTGGTCAGGTGCGTCAACAATCAAATCCGCGGCAATTTTGCCCTATCCGCCATCAACACCCACCTGGTCCTGTCTCACGTCTACGCCAGCTCCCCGCTGGAGGAGGCCGAACCGGACCTCCGGGCAGCCCGTTGTTGCCTCTATCTGATGAACCACAGCCTCAGCCAGGACATGATGACGCCGGTGTGGCGGTGCCCACTGGAATACCGGCAAAGATTCGAGGTGAGTTCCGCCGGCTTCGTGTTGGATGCCACCCAGCTGGATGGCAAAGAGCTCTTCTGGGATGATTTTGGAGGCCTGCCCAAGTACCTGGACCTGCTGGAGTATTGTAAGCAGCGGGTAGCCTCCTCGAACGAGCCCCCTTCATCTGCTCCCGGCATGCCTCTCGAATCGCGACCGGAAACATCTCCGGCCACCGCCGGCGCAGGGGCAGCTATCTTTCCAGCCGCACCGGCGCCGGTATTGGCGGGAGCGACAGTAGCTGCTGGCCCGGCACCGGCAGCACCGTTTGGCACCCAACGTCCCCGGCCCATCGGTGAGCCCCGGCCCATCGGTGAGTCCCTTCCCCAATCTTCGGACTCGGACTTGGACCCCGCCCCGCTAGCCGGCCCGGCCTCAGACTCTGCCGCCGCCTTTGTCTCAGCTCGCGGTGAAGTGGCTCCCGAAGCCATGATCATCGCCGGGGAGCTGTACGGCAATTACCTGACTTGGTGTCGGGAAACAGGACGGGAGCCTCTCTCCCAAAGGAGTTTCGGCATGGGGTTGACCGGCCTGGGATTTGATCGGAAGCGCCGGGGCCGGGGGCGTCACTGGTGGATTGGCCTGGGACTGGCCGAGCGGTAAGAGGATAGCCTCGGCGGACGTGGGGGAAGATTCAGGACCAGAGCCGTTCGTGGTGAGCCCGTCGAACCATGAACGGCTGATTCTCACCCCGGTCTTTCCACACTGTCTTACCAGGAATCCCCTTCAGGAGAAAACCCCCAATGGATTCAGCGCGCTGGGCGGGTCATAGACATCCATCTGTTCCTTCCGCTTCAAGTAGCCGACCACTGCGTAGGTCCCTTGGACCAGCTTAATCGCCTTGATATCGGAGTTGATCCGCACCGTGAAGAAGAGGACGATGCAAAGTCCGGAGAAGCCCGTATTTTAACCCTGAGGCGCCGAATATTCCACGGTTACCGCCGTGTGGATACCACCACGGATTTTGTAGTCCAGAGTCACCTTCATATTGCGGGGATGGCATAGGGCCGTCAGGTCCTTCAAAATGCGGTTGACCACGTGCTCCTGCACTATGCCCACGTCCCGGTAGGACAGCAGGTAATACTTTAAGGATTTCAGCTCGATACAGCTGCGAGACGGCACATAGGAGATCAAAAGGGTTCCGTAATCGGGCAGTCCGGTCCAGGGACACACCGCGGTAAACTCATCGGTGTCCACCGACACCTCCGATGCCTGCTCGGGATATTCATATTCGAAGGCCAACAGGCACTCGGTATCAATGGCATCCTCGCCTTTGATCAACACCTGCCGGTCCAAGTTTTCGTATTGCTGCCTGAGCTCGGGTATGGTCGCCATTGGCATGCCTCCTGTGGGCTTCCCCATCAGCCCGCTAAACATGATAGGGGGACCGAACGGTTGGTGTCAAAACCTGCCCGGCCGTCCCAATTGCCGGTGAAGGTGGTTTTTGCTACACTAGGCCCGTTCCTAGAGGCCCCTGATTTACCGACCGGAATTGCCTAGTCAGAGCGATGGAGGAGTTGCCATGATTTACGAAGTCCGGACCTATACCCTACAACCGGGGGGAGTACCCCAGTTTGAAAAGAATTTTGGCGAGGCTCTGCCTCATCGGGAAAAGTATTCCAAGCTGGGCGCCTTCTGGCACACTGACATCGGCCCTTTGAACCAGGTTATCCACGTGTGGCCCTATGAGAACCTGGGGGAGCGCACCAAGATCCGCGCCGAAGCCGCTAACGATCCTAACTGGCCGCCCGCGTCCGACGGGCTAATCCTGAACATGGAGTCAGAGATTTTCACTCCCGCCGAGTTCATGCGCCCGCTGGGCGGGGACCAGGCCCTGGGCAACATCTACGAAATGCGGATCTACACCTACCAGCCCGGGACCATGGGCGAGGTACTCAAGCGCTGGACTGCCGCCATCCCCCATCGGGAAGAGTACTCTCCCCTGGCCGCCGGCATGTCCAGCGAGCTGGGCGGCTTGAACAAGTGGATGCACGTTTGGCCCTACAAGGACCTGGAGGACCGCAACCGGGTTCGCACCGAAGCCTCCGCCAACCCCAACTGGCCGCCGCCGACCCGGGAATTTTTGGTCAAACAGGAAAACAAGATTTGCGTTCCGGCATCCTTCTCGCCGATGCATTAGTCTCGCCGATGCATTAAGGCTATCCCTCCGGGGAGAATATTCCCCCATGCAGTTTAGTGGGGCGAGCTTCGCGCCCGCCCCACGGCCAAATCCGGTCCAGGACGCCTTATGGCCCAGCAATTGCCAAGACGAACATCTAGCTAGACCAGGAGAGCAAGATGACCACAACCGAGACCCAGGTTCTCCCCCAAGACATCCTGGACCGGTGCTTGGAGAGAGCTCCAGGTTACGACCAGAACAACAGCTTCTTCACTGAAGATTTCGAGGAGCTGAAAAGCGCCGGTTACTTGAACGCAGCGGTCCCCAAAGAGCTGGGAGGGCTGGGTCTGACCCTGGCAGAGGTAGTCCAGCACCAACGTCGGCTGGCTTACTATGCCGGACCTACGGCACTGGCAGTGAACATGCATTTTTACTGGACGGGTTTGGCGGCCGACGTTTGGCGCTCCGGCGACAAGTCCCTGGAATGGATGCTGACCGAGACGGTAAACAACGGCGCTGTCTTTGCGGCGGGCCACGCTGAGTCCGGGAACGACCTACCGCTGCTGCTGTCAACCACGAAGGCGGAGCGGGTCGAGGGCGGCTATCGCTTCACCGGGCGCAAGTCCTTCGGCAGCTTGACCCCTGTCTGGACTTATCTCGGCTTGCACGGCATGGACACCAGCGACCCCAATGCGCCCAAGATAATCCATGGCTTCATGCCCCGGGGTACTGAGGGCTCCACTATAATGGATGTTTGGGATACCCTGGGTATGCGCGCCACCCAGAGCCAAGACACCGTGCTGGACGGCGCTTTTGTGCCCGACAAGTACATCGGCCGGGTGGTCTCGGCCGGCGCAGCGGGCATCGATCTTTTCGTGATCGGAATTTTTGCCTGGGCCTTGCTCGGCTTTGCCAATATCTACTATGTCATGGCGCAGCGTATGTTGGACCTGACTATAGAAAACCTCAAGACCAAGACGGTCTTGGCATTGACGCGGCCCATGATCTATCACCCAGAGGTCCAGCACGAGATCGCCGAACTGGTCATGGAGATGGAGGCCATTCAACCTCATATCAAGAAAATCGCCCAGGACTGGTCGGAGGGCGTGGACCACGGCCCCGCCTGGGGTCGGAAAATCATTGCCGCCAAATACCGGGCCGTTAACGGCGCTTGGAGGGTCATTGACAAGTGCCTGGACTTGCAGGGCGGCTTTGCCATATTCAAGCAGGCTGGGGTGGAGCGCATCTAGCGCGACGCTCGACTGGGATTGATTCACCCGGCCAGCAGGGCCGTCTTGCCCACGAATTCGTGGGCAAGACGGCCCTGGGCATCAACCCGGATGAACAACCCAGCTGGGGCTAGCCGCTCCAGGCCTAGGGCCTGCGGGCGGGCAATTTCCGCCCGTAGGCGCCCACATACTGAAGGCAGGCAGGCCTCGCACGGTCCCTTGGATGAATGATGCAGTCGGATACTGACACAGTGAAAGAAGCCAACCAAAGGTTCTACCAGGCCTTCGGGGCCCTGGATATCGGGGCAATGGGCGAGGTTTGGGAGGATTCCGAGGCTGCCATGTGCATCCACCCCGGCTGGCAGCCCATCGTGGGCTGGGAACAAATTCGCGATAGCTGGCGGGGTATCTTCGACCACGCCACCTTGATGCACTTCAACATCCAACACATCAACGTGGCGGTGGTCGGGGACACCGGTTGGGTCACCTGCGTCGAAAACATCAGCAGTGTGCTGCAAGGGCGCGCCAACAACTTTGGTGTGCTGGCCACCAACATCTTCGTTCGCGGTCCCAGTGGTTCCGGCGGCTCTGATGAATGGCGCATGATCGCCCACCACGCCTCGCCAAGCCTGACCTAAACTCCCCTCAAAACTGCCTCACTTTGGGCAGCCCACACCTGGGCCGACCCGCTCACTACCGTCACCAACCACCTATGCTCATCAGAGGCCGCCCTTTATAATTGCTGTAATGATTCAAAGCTATACCAACTCGGCATTACGTTCGCGTGAAAGTCCTGGGTTATTCCGTAGGGGCGCACGGCCGTGCGCCCCTACCACGCCCAACACACGCGATTTGCAAATAGAAGTGGTATAAGGAAGGAACCGCCCATGGCTTCAGACTCACCAACCCTGACAAAAACGGAAAGAAATCTTTGGAACGCCATCGTCGGCGAGGCAATGGCCTACCTGAAATACAACGCCTACGCTCACAAGGCGCTGGAAGAAGGCTACCCGGAGGTGGCCCAGGTCTTCCAAGAAGTAGCCGGCGCCGAAACCATCCACGGCATGAACCACTTGCGGGTGGCCGGTGAGATTGGTCCCACGGCGGAGAACCTGCGCAACGTCACCGTGGCAGAGACCAAGGAATTCAGCTTCATGTACCCCAGGATGATTCGGGACGCACAGGATGAGGGCCGCCAGGACGCGGTGGACTCCTTTGTCTTGGCGCTGGAAAGGGAAAAGCATCACCTGGAGGTTTTTAGCCGAGCGCTGCAGCAGCTGGACGCGCGTCAGGCGGCGGCGCCCCCGGTCACTCAGTCACCCGCTCAGTCACCGGCCGGAGTATCCGCCATTGCTTCTGCTACTCCGGAAGCGACTCCGGCGGCAACTGGGGATGCCTCGCCCCCACCTACGGACCTGATTCCCGGCCGGATTTCCGGTCTGACGCTGGAGACATACGTTTCAGCCACCCGAGAAGTGGACCGGGAGCGATTTCGGGTGGCCAATCTGGGCCGTCTGCGAGAGGTGGTCTTCGGCGCCCAGGACGGCCTTCTTAGCACAGTGGCCCTGGTCACCGCAGTGGCGGTGGGGGTCGGCGCCGGGGGGACCTCTACTGTCCTGGTAGCGGGCCTGGCGGCAGCCATGGCAGGCATGATTTCCATGGCCACCGGAGCGTACCTGGGTTCGCGGGCCGAGCAGGACGTACGGCGTTCAGAGATAGCTCGGGAGGCCCAGGAGCTGGAGGAACACCCGGCCGAAGAGTTGGCCGAGCTGGTGGTTATCTTCCAGCGGGAGGGCAAGAGCTTTGAAGAGGCCCAGGCCCTGGCCGAAGAGATCTCTCAGGACAAGGAGTTGTGGCTCAACACCCTGGTGGAGAAGGAGCTGGGTATCAGCACCGAGGAAACGACCAACCCGATTAAAGACGGGCTGGTGATGGGCACATCCTTTATCTTGGCGGCCGTGATTCCCATCGTCCCCTATCTGTTCTTCGACGGGGGTCTGGCCATCGGGATATCCGTGGCCGGCGCCCTAACCGGGTTGTTCGTGCTGGGTATGGGCAAAGGCCGGCTGGTGCAGCGATCTCCCTTTCTGCAGGGATTGGAGATTCTGGGTATCGGCGCGGTCTCGGCCGGCCTGGGCTTTGCATTGGGAGAGGTTATCCCCCGGCTGGTGCCCTGACGGCCTTTGGTGCTGGGTGAGAACCCTATCGTTCATGGTTCGACAGGCTCACCACGAACGGAACCCAACCCGCTCGCCCTGAGCCTGTCGAAGGGCGATCATCAGGATCCAAGTTGCTATCGCCGGCTACCCTACCCGCGCCAACAGTTCCCGCACCGCCACCAGGAAGTCGGCGGGATTGTCCCCGGCCACCAGGTGCCCGGCCCGGTCCACCGTCACGGAGGTGCACTGGGGAATCACGGACTGCATCTTCCCCATGGTTTCCTGGGTGAAGATATCACTCTCACTGCCCCGCACCACCAGGGTCGGGCAGTCGATTTTGGCGATCGAGTCCCAAAGCTGGTCCGGAGTCACGGTTGGCGAGCGCTGCCCGGTCGAACGCATAACCTTATCGTATTTCCAGGTCCATTTGCCGTCGGCACGCTGGCGGATACTATACTTGAGGGCCCCTAAAGTCTGTTCCCGGCTGCGGCCGGTATACTCCTCCACCCGGCTGGCGAACTCTTCAAAGGAATCCAACTCGTCGGGTAGCTCCTTGAAGCGTTGAATTCTATTCCGGCCTCGCGGGGCCGACTCGGGACCGGTATCGACTATAACCAGGGAGAGCAGCGTGTCCTGATGTCGCGAGGCCCACACGTAGCTGTTTCTGCCGCCCATGGAGTGGCCGATGAGGTGAAACCTCTGGGGCAATACGGCGCGGACAAACCCGTCGATGTCTCCCTGCTGCGCCTCCAGGGAATAATTGCCTTCCGGCGCCCAATCACTGTCGCCATGCCCGCGCTGGTCCAAGGCTATCACGTGGTAGTGCTCCGACAGGGGTAGGCTGACAAAATCCCAGCTATGCGCTTGCTGAGCATTGCCATGCAGCATGAAAATGGTAGGGTCGCTGGGCTTTCCCCACTCCAAATAGTGGAAGTTCAATCCGTTGACCTGGACGAACTTATCCAGTGGCTCGTTTTCCAGGGTGAAGGGCACGCCCTTCTGGCGGGCTGCTTCATACAGTGACAAACCCAAGGAGTGGGATGCCATGGCTTAACCTCCCTAGAGTCTCCTGGCGATAACTGTGTCTTGAGGCCGGTTTGCAAGGGCGGACTACCGGCAACCGGGGACAGCTGGGCCTAGCTGGACAATCCACTTTATGATAACGCCGCTGTCAAGGCAATTTCAGTCCCCGGCCAGGTTGGGAACGGGCCAGAAATTGCCAGGAGTCGACGCGATGTGACTGGGTTGAGCCGAACCGGAAGTTCCGGCAGGTTCCTTTTCCGACAGGCGGGTGCTATCATTAGACAGCTATAAGACTCTTGCCGCAACGGGCCTCCACACAAAGGTTTCCCGAGGAGTGCTGATTCCATGACCACCCAGGCGATAAAACTGGCCCTGGACCCAAGGGACATCTTGGGGAAGAAAGTCAAGCAATTAAGGAAATCCGGCACCATACCGGTCCACCTATACGGACCTGGCTTGGAATCTCGCCCGCTCCAGTGCGACCAGTCCTTGTTAATCCGCGCTCTATCCCAGGCTGGCGGTACCACTCCAATAAACATTACCGTGCCGGGGGAAAGCGGCGAGCAGTTGACCTTCGCTCGGGAAATCCAGTGGGACCCCCTCAGGGGAAACATCCTGCACGTGGATTTCCTGGCGGTGCAGGCGAACCAACCGGTTTCGGCCCAGGTACCCATTTCCCTGGTGGGAGATTCGCCAGGAGCTCGCGAAGCCGGCGGTACGGTGGTTCAACAGCTAAGGGAATTGACCGTGGAAGCCTTACCCCTGGAAATCCCCAGCACCATTGAGGTGGACCTGTCGCAATTGACCGACCCCAACGGAACTATCCGGGCCGGCGACCTGATCCTGGGGGCTAACGTCACGCTGGTGACCGACTCGGAAGAAGTAGTGGCCCGCATCGAAGTCCTTCGAGTCGAGGAAGTGGAGGAGTCCGTCGCTCCGGAAGCTGGAGAGTCCGCTGCTCCAGAAGCTAGCGAAGAGTCCTCTTCGCCATAAGCCAGTACGGTTGCAGCCCGGTCTCGGCGCCTTTTCGTCCCTTATCAATCGTTCTGGTCGGCGGGCCGCTGCGGCTGGTTCCATTTTTAGACGCGGTGTGGTCATTGTGAGAAGTCCCCATGCAGTCAGGACGGCGAAGCTTTCCTACTGCGCATCTGGAGGCAAGCCATGAATCTGATATATATGGGCGAATCGGGCAACACCGGCAGCAGCGTTAACGACCCAAATCAGTTTCACCATGTTCATGTCGGCCTTATAGTGCATGAGGACCAGTGCATATCAATGAATGGCGAATTCAACGCCCTGTGCCGGAGGCACCTGGGTCACGCCCCCGGCGAGGGGGGAACACCCCGGGAATTGAAGCCCGCTGACATCTATCAAGGTCGTGGGTTTTTCAGCTCCTGGTCTCCGGTCAAACGAGGGGAGTTGATCATGGACTGTCTGGAGATTCTTATCCGCCGGGAGATCCCCGCCATAATCACCTACATTGACAAGCGAGAGTACGTCAAATTCCGAGCCAAAGATGACAGCCCATACGCCATCTGGAACAGTCCTTCGGAATTCGCCATCAGCAAATTCCTCTTCGCCCTCAACCTGGTGGTGGATGAGATGAGCGTCGCCGACCTGTCGCCGGATGAGATGATGAACCCGCCTTCGCAGGTTAAGGACTACAGCCTGATAGTGGCCGGCCAGAGACAGTCGGTGGAGCCCCAGTTTATGAGCCAGTTTCTTAAATCGGAGGAAGAGATACCGTCGCCGTCGGTTTTGGAGAACTTCTGCTATGTGGAAGCCGAGCACTCCGTATGTAATCAGCTGGCCAACATGTGCGCTTACTTCGCCCGGCGTTGGCTCCAGAACCCCAATGCCGCCCACACCTACTACGAGGCCTTGCAAGAGGGAATGGTCGTTCAGGTTATTTACCCGGTCCAGTTTTACTGATTGCTCCAACTCCCTTTTTCAACAAAGCAAGACCAAAAACCAGGACCAGGCCCCGCCGGTTGGTGGCTAGCCGAAGCGGACCAGCCGGCGCAGCCAGGAGCTAAGCAGGTCTACCCCCAGCACCAACAATAGATACCACAGCAGTATCAGCGTCATATCCGTGTAAAAGAAGAGGTTCCGGCTCGACTCAAATTCCCGGCCCAAGCCAGATACAACTCCCAGCACCACCGTGGTGCGAATCACCACCTCCCAACGATAAAGCAGGTATGTAATCAACTGAGGCATAGCCTGCGGCAGAATCCCGTAAGCCAGCATTTCCAGATTGCTGGCCCCCGCCGCTCGCAGGGCCCGGGCTTGATTGGGCTCCAGATTCTCCACAACCTCGGAAGACAGGCGGCCCACCACCCCGAAATTGTGCAGTCCCAGAGCAATGGCCCCCGCCAGCAGGCCTCCCGAAAAGATAAGCACCACGATTAACGCCCAAACCAGCTCCGGCACGGCTCTGGTAAAAGTATAACTAAGCCGAACCAGATAGTAGACCAGGCTTCCGATCTGAGAGGGCCGCCCGCCCAATTCCCCATTGCTCACGTTGCGGGCCCCGGGCAGCAGAGTTAGCAGCGCTCCCGCTCCGGCAATGCCGATGGCCAGCACGCTCATCGCCAGGGTCCGATAGGCCAAGCGGAACTTCTCTGCCCACTCCGAGCCTTGCAAATAGACCGGCGGCCGGTCCGATCCCAGGCCCAGCAATTGCCCCAGGAAACTGCCGGCCTGGGACCAGGTCTGAGATTGGAAAAGGTCGCCCAGCTGGCTGTCCGCGCCCAGGAGAAGATATCCCCAGGAACACGCCATTAGCAGCAGAGCCGCATAGAGCGAGAAACGGGTGAAGCTCAGAGAGCCTTTTCTAGGCAGGACAGCAACCACCACAGCTGACAGTCGCTTCATGACGCCAGGCTCCGCCTGACCCGGCTGCTCCAGAGGTCGACAACCACGATCACCGCGACGAGGAACAGCAGCAAAGTCCATACCTGGTCGAACAGCAGGTCTCGCAGCGAAAGCTGTAGCTGATAGCCCAGCCCCTGGACTCCCACGAAGCTCAGGACGGCCGCGGAGCGGATGGCACATTCAAACCGGTAAAAGCTATACCCCACCATTTCCGGTAAGGACATGGGCACATACCCGTAGATTACCAACCGCCAGGGTGAGGCCCCGGCGGCCCGCAAGGCTCGCAGCGGCTCTGGTGGAACGTCTTGCAGCAGCTCGGCGTAGATCCGCCCCAGAATGCCGCCGTAGGGTAGTCCCAGGGCGAAAATAGCCGCCACTGGAGAGAGACCAATAGCTGCGACGAAGAGCACGGCCCATACCAACTCGTGGATCGAACGCAGGCCAGCCAGAAAAAGACGGGTAACTCCGATGACGGGAAGGCGCAGGCGGGAGGAAAAGGAAAAGATGGTGCCGGAAGCGATTATTCCAAGGGGAAGGCCGATTATTACAGCCAGGGTCAGCCCGGCGACGGCGTAGGCAATGGTTTGCCAGGTGGCCCGGACAGCGGTGGATAGAAATGCCGGGGAAAGGTCGGGAGGAAACAAGGCAAGGCCAAATTTCAGCGCCATCTGCCCGCCTCCACCATGCACCAAGGGCCCGCCCCAATCCACGCTGGTCAGGCTCCACAGGATAGCCCCCAGGAGCAGGAAGGACAGGAGATACCGGCTCTCAAGAAACTTCAGCGGCTGCCTCCCCAGCGCGATGTTTCAGGTCGTAAAGTTGGTCAAGTACCGGCTCAGTGAGCTGCGCGGAGGGGATGTCGAACATCAGCCTTCCCTCCCGCAGTCCCAGCACCCGCGAGCAGTATTTCTTAATGAGATAAGGGGAGTGGAGACTGACCACCAGGGTCCGGCCGGCCTGGCTAGTCAACTCAGTAAGCAGGCCGAGCATCTCCTCGGAGAGAGCTGGGTCCAGGGAGGCCACTGGTTCGTCCGCCAGCACCACCTTTGGGGACTGCACCATGAGCCGGGCTATGGCCACCCGTTGCTGCTCGCCGCCGGAAAGGTGGGAGGTACGTTCGTTAATCTTGTCGCCTATGCCCATCTGCGCCAAAGCTGTCTCGGCCAGATGCTTTTCTTGGGGCCAGATCAGAGAAGCGAGGGAGCGCAACAGACTCCACTGACCCAGCCTTCCCGCCAGGACGTTATGCAACACCGGCAGATGGGGCACCAGGTCGTACTGCTGATGCACCAGACCCACCAGACGGGAAAGTCGCTTTCCCGGCGTCAATTGGGCCAGGGAGTACCCTTCAATCGATAGCTCCCCTCGGTCCGGCTGGAGCAGACCGGCCATCAGATATAGCAGGGTGGTCTTGCCGCTGCCGCTGGGACCGGCCAGGGCGACTCGTTCCCCGGAATGGATGGCAACGCTTAGAGACTCCAGCGCCTGGGACTTGGGGAAGCTCTTGCTGACCCCCCGCACGGCGAGGATCGGCCGCGACATTCCGTCCTGGCCCGTCACCGGATCATCTCCAAATTGCGGGCCACCGCTTCCAGGTCCCGGTAGTTCCGGTTATCGGTGATAACAAATCTCTCCGTACTGAATAAATCTAGAATCTCCCCATGCTCTTCCTGGTTCAGACGCAGCAACGCCCGCTGCACTCGCCCGGTGAAGCCATCTCCGTAAATCCGGTCCAACTCGCCGCTGGCCGTCCAGTTGTAATCGAAAAAGGCCGGAGTGGTGTAAAAGTCCCGGACCTGGCTTGGATCCACGCGGCCCTCTCGAACCGCCCGTTCCCAAACGTCCTCGTTCAGGACTCCCACATCGAAGGCGCCGCTCTCCACCAGTTGCCAGGTCAGCTCATGGGATCCGGAAAAGTTGGGCAGGCTGCGAAAATCTATATCCGGGTTAATGCCAGCCTGCCGCAGGAAATAGCGGGGCATCAAATGACCCGAGGTAGAGCTTTCGCTGCCAAAGGTAAGGGTTCGATGGCTGGCCTGGGCCTTCAAGTCTTCCAGAGAGTCAATCGCCAGCTCGGCCCGGACAATAAACCAGGAGTGGAACTGGGCGTCATGCTCCCGCTGGGCAATAGCCTGAGCACCAGGGTCTTGAAGCCGCGCCTGAACTCCGGTGAATCCCCCAAAGAAGGCCAGCTGAAGCTCTCCCTGGCCAAAGGCGGTAACTACCGCGGCGTAATCCAGGCTGGGAACGTACTCCACCTCTACTTCCAGCTCTCTAGACAAATAGCCGGTGAACTCTTGATAGCGGCGGGCTAGCCGGGCCGCGTCCTGGTCGGGAATACCACCCACCTTTAATACCGGCAAAACCGGCCGGGCGCCGGCTTCAGTATCGCCCTTGCAGCTGACCAGGACCGGCAGCAAAAGCAACAGAAAGGCCGGCAAGAGCAGGCACCACGCATGGGGGATAGTGCCTACCGAAGTACCCGCCAAAGGAAAACCTCCTGCCAAACAATTCCCGAGCTTCAGGCTCAGGTCACGCCCCGAAAGATGGGGTAGTCCAACGGATTACCTGGGGCGTGGACGGCGGGAGGTTGGGGTGAAGCCTCACCGATTAGACGGTCTTCGTGAAGCTCCTATGCAGCTAAAGGCAGGCCGGTCCAGGCCCAATTGGCCCGGACTCAAGTGAAGCCGGATATGCAGATGGTGACTGCGGTGGGATCTTGATACGACATGGAGCGAGTCTAATTACAGATACAAGTTTTGTCAACGTGGAATAATGCTTAGTCTTGCTATGCGTGTGTTTAAAAAGCCTCGCAAATTGTCCCCGCTGACATAAAGAGGTGCGCATCCTGGTCTCGCCTGATAATAGACCCCTTCCCCCTGGATGGGAGAGGAAGCCAAAGCCCAAACAGGGACGATACCTTGAGTCTGACAGTCAAGGCACTTTTTAAACACCCTCCGTAGGGGCGCACGGCCGTGCGCCCCTACGGAATCGCCCACATTTTATGGCTGACGATGCCCCGCATTCCTACGTGGTAGAATGGGCTTCGCTCGCCAGGACGCCCGCAATAGGGACCCCCATAAAACTGCCAGTATGGTAAAGGCACGAGGTGAAGGGATCATGACCCAATCCCTCATAACCGAAGATGTTAGGGCCCTCATTGGGCAGGAATTTCCTCCGGAGCGCAACCGGTTCGCCATTAGCGAAGAGATGGCCTGCGACGTCGCCGACGCCATCGAAGACCCCAACCCGCTTTATGTTGATGCCGATTATGCCCGTAAGAGCCGGTTCGGGGCGCTGCTCTGCCCGCCTTTGGCCACCTGGAAGGACATCACCCCTCCAATTGGCTATTTCGGCGCCGGCCAGGAGTCCCACTTTCAAGTGCCGCTGCCCTTCAACGGCTACGGTCTGAATGGCGGCAGCGACTGGCAGTTCCTGCGGCCGGCTCTGGTCGGCACCTGGGTTACCCGCCAATTCCGGGTATTGGATATATTCGAGAAGCAAGGACGCTCCGGCGCGTTGGTTTTCGTGGTCCGTCAGGAGACCCAGACCGACCAGCAGGGACAGGTAGTAAACCTCGCCAAGCGGGTTAGTATCCACCGAGCCCTCTCCTCCAGCCAGTCCACACCAGACCAGGATGATGCCGCCAATGGGAAGGCGTTGCAGACCGTGGCGGTGGCTCCACCCGACCCGGAAGTAATCCTGCCCAAGCCGCAGGCCCATCCCAGCCAGCAACGCCACTGGGAAGACATAGAAGTGGGAATGTCCTTGCCGGAGGTGGTCAAGGGGCCTATGACCACCAGCCATTTGGTCAGGTGGGCCGCCGCCAACGGGAATTACGCCCGCATTCACTGGGACCTGCCCTTCGCCCAGCTTCATCAGGGGCTGCCCAACGTGGTGGTCAACGGCTCGCTTAAAAACCAATACTTGGGTCAGTTGCTCCTCAATTTCGCTGGAGAAGAAGGCTGGTTCAAGCGTTTTTACGTGGAGCATCGCGGCATGGACTTTCCGGGAGATGTAATCACCGCCTCCGGAACAGTTACCGCCAAAGAAGAGGCCGACGGCTTCGGTTATGTCACCTGCCAGGTGGCCCTGCGCAACAGTCGCGGCGAGGAAACCGCCTCGGGACAGGGCAAACTGGTCCTGCCCAAGCGAGGCCAAAGTCTGCCGTTGGTCTGGAAGGCAGAGCCCTGGTGACGCCGGCAATTCTTGAAGGAGTCCGGGTTGTTGAGGTGGGTTCTCAGGTTTCGGCGCCCTTCTGCGCCAGGCTGCTGGCCGATTACGGGGCGGATGTCATAAAAGTGGAACCCCCGGGGGAGGGCGACGAGGCCCGCCGGCAAGGACCCTTCGTTGGGGACGACCCCCATCCAGATAAGAGCATTCCCTTTCTCTACCTCAACACCAATAAGCGGGGAGTAACGCTGGACCTCAGCACCGCAACGGGCCGGGTTATCTTGGGCCGGTTGCTGGAAAGCGCCGATGTTCTGGTGGAGAATCTCCCGCCAGGCCAAATTCAGGCCGTGGATATCCAGCCCGGACTGATTGTCACCTCCATCACGCCCTTCGGGCAGAGCGGGCCTTACCGAGACCTGACTGCCACCGACATCGTGACCTGCGCGATGAGCGGTCTGATGTACCATTCCGGGGACTCGGATCGGGAGCCACTGCGGAACGTGCTGAGCCAATCCTTTTACGTTTCGGGCATCAACGCCGCGGTGGCAACCCTGGTGGCACTCTTCCAGCGATGGACCACGGGTAAAGGGCAGCACGTCGATGTATCGGTCATGGAATGCATGGCCACTCATCTGGTCCAGGCCGTGCCCTATTACAACTACATGGGAGCAATCAAGGGGCGCCGTTCGGTAAGGGGTTCCGGCATTGAAGAGCTGATGCCCGCCCGCGACGGATACGTGGTTCCCTCGGTCCAGGGCTCTCAACCCTGGTCGGTATTCGCCGACCTCATCGGCGAGGAGTGCCTCCAGGACCTGCGATTCGCCAGCGGGGCCGGACGCATTGAACATGGCGAGGAGCTAAAAGGGTTGTTGGAGCAGGGGCTGGCCAAATGGGACCGTAAGCCCCTGTTCCAAGCATCAGGAGAAAGAAGGCTGGTGTTCGGCATGGCCCAGGACGCCGGCGACCTGGTCGACTGCCCCCACCTGGCGGCCCGAGAATTCTTCGTCAACGTGGACCATCCGGTAGCTGGATCCGCAAAGTACCCGGGTCCGGGTCCTCATTTATCGGAGTTCGATTTTCAGATTAGTCGGCCGGCGCCGCTGCTGGGCCAGCACAATGCCCCGGTCTTCTGCGGAGAACTGGGCTACAGCTCCCTGGAGCTGGTGCAGCTGCGGGCGGGCGGAATCATTTAATATGCGATTTGTTGAACGCTCCCAACCAGCTGGCGGCCTATTGTGACCGACGCGCCATTGGCCGGAATCCGAGTGGCGGACTTGAGCCGGGTTTTCGCCATGCCCTACGCCGGAGCCTACCTGGCGGACATGGGCGCCGAGGTGATCAAGATCGACACCCACCACTACCAGTTCGTCGATACCACCAGGACTCTCAACGGCCCCTACCCGGACAATGAACCCGGCGAACTTTATTGGGAGCGGGGCGGAACCTTCCAAACCTTGAACCGGGGCAAGCGCAGTCTCACCCTGGACCTGCGGGCGCCTGAGGCGTTGGAGGTCCTGAAAAACCTGCTGCGGGTCAGCGATATCTTTCTGGAAAACTTCACGCCTCGAGTGCTGGCCCGATTCGGCCTGGACTACGCCAGCGTCAAGCAGGTCAAGCCCGACCTGATAATGGTGTCCAACACCGGTTACGGGCATAGCGGCCCTTACTCCAACTTTGGGGCCATGGCCACCGCGCTGGAACCGACCCACGGGACCGGAGCCTTTACCGGTTACCTGGAGCCCGATGCTCGGGGAAATCTGGCACCGGGCACGGTTCCCAACAAGATAGCCAACTCCTACACCGACTTCCTGGCCAGCTGGTCCGCCCAGCTAGCCATTTTGGCCTGCTTGCTGTATCGAGCCCGCACCGGACGGGGCGCCTGGATCGACCTGGCCATGTACCAGGTGGGAGCGTCCTTTATGGGAGAGGGGCTGCTGGACTACGCTTTTAACGGAAGGAGTGACCGGCGCATCGGCAACCGGCACGAATATTTTTCCCCCCACGGATGTTACCCTTGCCGGGGGGACGACGAGTGGGTGGTACTGGCGGTACGAAACGACTCGGACTGGCAGGCTTTTTGCCTGGCGCTGGACCGGCCCGAATTGGCCCGCGACCCCAGGTTCTCCAACCCGGTGACCCGTCACCAAAACCAAGACGCGCTGAATGAGATGATCCGGGCCTGGACCTCCGGCCTGGATCAGTACCAGGTGATGGAGGAGTTGCAGAGCCGGGGCATCCCTTCCGGACCAGTGCTCAACGCACGGGGTTTGCTGGCCGATCCGCACTTGCGAGCCCGAGGATTTTTCGAAAGCGTGGAGCATTCCCGGGAAACCAGACTGGGGCGGCGGGAATACCTGAGCCGAGGCTGGAAACTCCCGGACAGCAACGTCCAGATACGCGGGGAGGCTCCCCGGCTGGGAGGGGCCAACGATTACGTGCTGGGGGAGGTGTTGGGGCTGAATTCGGCGGAGATAGAGGATTTAAGGAAGCAGGGCGTCATAGGTGAAATGCTGGTTGGAGGCGGTACTCCCTCCACCGTCCCTTTGGCACGGCAAGAGGAGTTGGGCTGGATTATGCGGCACCAGGCTGACTACCGGGGAAATCTGGGAGCGGATTCCGGCGGCTTGGGGCGGTCCGGTAACGGCTAATACCATTTTGTATGAAGAGTGCGTTTTGGTCCGTGGTAGGGACGCACGGCCGTGCGTCCCTACGGAATCACCCAAGACTTTCACGCGATTTCTAGGCAGACTCGGTAGAGGGTGTGTTAGAAACCGTCGTTCATGGTTCGACAAGCTCACCACGAACGAAACAAGACCCGTTCGCCCTGAGCCTGTCGAAGGGCCATTACCCCGATCCTGGATTTTTCAACACAGACTCTAGCTCACATCGGCAAAATTGGCCGACGCTCCCTCCGGGATCATGCCGGAGAACAACTCCGGATGGATCAACTCCGCCATCATCTCCAGCCCGGTTACCAGCCTGGGACCCAACCTGCTGGTGTAAGCCGCGGCATCCAGCACGTAGGCCCGGCCCGCTTGCACCGCGGGAAGACTGTCCCAGCCCGGCAGGGCGGTAAGGGTTGGAATGTCCTCCTTGGACCGATCCAGGTCGAAGCCACACGGCATCAGCAAGATTACCTCCGGCTGGCTGCCCACCACCTCGTCCCAATCCAAGCGCTGTGAACCCTGGTCCTTACTGCCAAAACTGCTGATGCCTCCTGCCAGCTCCACCATCTCCACTACCCAGTGGCCGCCGCAGAGCAGCGGGTCGGTCCACTCCAGCTGCAACACCCGGGGATGGTATGCAGCTTGGGATGCCCGGCTTACCACAGCATCCACGCGAGCCTGCAATGCACCGGTCAAGGCCTCGGCCGCTACTTCCCTACCCGTCGCCCGGCCTACCCTTCGGATATCCTCCAGGACATCCTCTAAAAGGGTTGGGTTCAGCGAAAGAACCTGGGGCTCTTGGCGAAGGGTTTTCCCCAGCTCGGCCACCTGCCGAGCGGAGAGGGCTCAAACGTCGCAGATCGCCTGGGTCAGCAGCAGGTCGGGCTGGGCCGACTCCAGCGCCGCCAGGTCGGTGTTATATAGACCCAGTCCTTGTCCCAGTCTTTGAGCCATAATGCGGGTGATCTCGCCGCTGGTGGGATGGATGCCGTCTAATACACTGCTGACTATGACCGGCTTGCTGCTGGCCTCTGGCGGGTAGTCGCAGCGGGCGGTGACGCCGTGGAGTTGGTCCTCCAGGCCCAAGGCGTAGACAATCTCGGTAGCGCCAGCCTGAAAGGAGCAAATGCGCATGGTCAACTCCGGGGCTTAATAATTTGAGTATTCTTCACTGGGACCAAGACCTATGACCGGGCCAGCCGGGCCAGCCGGGCCAGCCGGGCCAGCCGGGCCAGCCGGGCCAGCCGGGCCAGCCGGGCCAGCCGGGCCAGCCGGGCCAGTGTAAATACCCGATCGGGTCGAGTCAATGCTTAGGAGACGCCAATGGGCCGGCAGCCCGCCGCAGGGCAATCTGCCCGGGGGTAGGACCTGCTTAGGAACCCGTGGATTCTAAAAGAGATTCTAAAAGGGACTTCAAAAGGGTGAGCCCCTCCGGCTGCACCGCGTAGCCCAGGGCTAATAAGCCCACGGCGCCGGCAAAGCTGATAATGGAAACCACGCCGCCCAATTTCATCACGCCCAGTCCGGCCAGAACAAAGGCAGTTCCCCAAAGCCACCAGGGCGTCCAGACCCAGAACCCGACGCCGCCGGCCATCACCAGCAAGCCCAATATAACTTTCGCTGCACCGATCATTTCCCTACCAGATATACCTTAGCATATAAGGATTTCGGAAGCCTAGACCCGGCAGATTCCCTTAATTCAAGAATTTTGCCCCCAGCCGGTTCAGATCGCGGAGACTCCCAGCTTTAAGGGGTTAGCCCTCATGTACTCCCGAGCACCGCAATGGGTATTGGGAGGCCCTGCCGTTGGCACAACTTTAGCCTCTAGGTATACTAAGCCCACATTTCCCATATGGCTAAAAAGCTTTCTCAGTAATTCGTCGATGGTCTTTCAACCATTGTCTAATTATGCGCCCTTTTTGCGTGTTCCCAGCTATAATAACTCCATGATATGTCACTTTGCAGTAAGATGCCGTAGGCATCATGGAGGCACCTGATGGGTGACGGCGAAAAAGCCCCTCTCCGGCTCCAATTCAACCCCAAAGTCCGCCTGGAATTTCACGGCTCAACCATCACCTCCGACCCTGGTCTTCTTGCCTTTCGAGAGTTTGATGATGCCTTGGGCCTTACCGAAATCGCTGAGGACTACCTCCAGGAAAGCCGTACCGGACGCAATATCCTTCACCACCTGGTTCCGCTGCTAAGACAGTCGATCTACAGCCGCTTGGCCGGCTACGACGACACCAATGACGCAGTGCGCCTTTCTCAAGACCCAGCCATGCGAGTGATCGTGGGATGGCAAGGCTCGGAGCGGAAAGGAGCCAGCACCAGTGAGATGGGCCGGTTCGAGACGGAGTTCCTGACCCAAGAGGACAACCTGAAGGGGCTGGCACGAATAAATACCCAGTGGGTGGAACGAGCTATGGCCCATACCCTACACCGGCGAGTAATCCTGGATATGGACAGTTCCGAGAGTCCAGTGCACGGCCAGCAGGAGGGAGCAGCCTATAACGGCCACTTTGAATGCGTCTGCTATCACCCTCTCTTTCTGTTCAACCAGTTCGGGGATTGTGAAGCAGCGAAGCTACGGTCAGGCTGCTGTTTCGTGCTGACGCCGCCTTCGCCAAGCCGGAGATATACGATTATCTGGAAGCAAGAAACATCGGCTACGCCATCAGGCTGCGGTCCAACCAGGTGCTGCAGCGGGAGATAGCGCCCCTGCTAATACGGCCTACGGAGTGGCTTTCCCCGAAGCCCATCGTCTCCTATCATGACTTCGTCTACCAGGCCCAGAGCTGGAACGTTGCTCGGAGAGTGGTCTCTAAGGTGGAGTGGCACCAGGGAGAACTGTTTCCCAGAGTGGGCTTCATCGTCACCAATCTGAGCTATCCAAACATCGGGATAGTCCGCTTTTACAATGGCCGAGGGACGGCGGAGCAATGGATAAAAGAAGGCAAGTACGCCCTGAACTGGACGAGGTTGTCCTGCCACAAGTTCGTGGCCAATCAGGTCAGGCTGGAGTTGTTCGTACTGGCTTACAACCTGGGCAACTCCATGAGAAGGCTAGCCTTACCGGAGGCAATGAAGCACTGGTCGTTGACCAGTCTGCAGACCAGGATGATCAAGACTGGAGGACGGTTGGTGCGCCATGCCGGAAGGCTGGTGTTTCAGCTTGCTGAGGTGCTGGTGAGCCGGGAAATGCTAGGCGGGATACTGGAACGAATTGGTCGGCTTAGGCTGGCTCCTGGCTAGTCCACTTTAGGAGCGTCGGGATTGGTTACGGTTACGGGGTCGTCTAGGGCAAAGGGGCTTCCCAAGGGCGAGACTTGGGCGTAGACCAGCGGTTTGGGGCTTTTACGCTTGGCAGTACAGTGGTTGTCCAATGAAAGCGGGGACTTTGAGTGAATCAGGCCGCATCAGACCGCATTTGACGCCCTTGGAATGCGGGATTATATTTGGCGGTATCCCCGCGGGAGCTATATCCAGGAAAGGTGGTTTGATCTGGGGAATCCCGGCTAAGACCAACTTCCGGCGTTTCTTCAGGCGTTACTCGCAACCGGCTTCCGTTATGCCGAATACATTAGGATGAGGGGTGCAAAGATTGTTAAACAAAGTTTTCAGCAGCTTTGATCTGGCCGTGGCCAATATTCCCGACGGGTCCACCATCATGTTCCCGGGATTTGGCGGGGTCGGCTCTCCGCAAAACCTGATTGCGGCCCTGCACCGGCAGGGTGCGAAAGAACTCACTGGCATCTCCAACGGACATGGCGGGATAGACGGTCGGGTGGACGTGGGAACCCTGATTGAAGCGGGCCGGATGCGCAAGATGATCTGCGCCTTCACCGCACCTACTCATCCCTCTCGAATACCGCCCTTCGTCAGAATGTACAACGATGGCGAAATCGAGGCCGAGCTGGTTCCTCAAGGAACATTGGCCGAACGGATTCGAGCCGCAGGCTCGGGCATCGGCGGCTTTTTCACTCCGGCCAGCGTGGGCACCGAACTGGCCGAGGGCAAGGAACATCGCGAGATCAACGGCAGGACTTACGTGCTGGAGTTTCCAATGCCTGCGGACTACGCTTTTATCCGCGCCTGGAAGGCGGACACCTTCGGCAATTTGCAGTTCCGGCTGGCCCAGCGAAACTTCAATCCCATTATGGCAATGGCCGCCACCATTACCATAGTCGAGCTGGAAAATGAGCCGGTGCCGGTGGGGGAGCTGGACCCGGACCAAATCCACGTCCCCGGGGTTTATGTGGATCGCCTGATCGCCATCCCCGAGGACGGAGTGAGCGATACGGCCCCCCCGCTGCCTGACCCGGGGCTTCGGCCTGCCCCGCCTTTTGCCTGACATGATGATGGGAGCTGCAAATAGCTCCGGTGGGTCCTCCACTGCCACCGCGCCCGGTGGCTCAGCAGCCGCCCTGGTCCTGAGTAAGGGAACCTTCCAGGATGCCGACCGGTTCCACCGGGGAAGTGGGGAAGTGGGGAAGCAACTATCTACCGGGGGCCTGATGGCTCGCACCTGTTGCGGCTGGAGAATTTTCAGGTGACCAATGGGCCGGACCTGCACGTCATTCTCACCCCCAGCCCGGCGCCGGAATCCCAAGATGATGTACACCAGCCGGGTTATCATGAGCTGGACTCGCTGAAAGGCAACGTCGGCAATCAGAACTATGAAATACCCACCCATGCAGACGTGAGCGCTCTGTCCAGCGTCGTTATCTATTGCGCCCCCTTTCACGTCGTCTTCGCCGTGGCGCCCCTTAAAACAGCTGGCTAGACCTGCCCGTCGCCCGGCCTAGAAACCCGCTGCTGTCCCCTTGGTAGGCGCCACAGGCCGTCATGTTATAATATCCTGGGACTGATCCTATCCACCTGCCCTATCCGTCTGCTTAATCGAGGAGGGGTATGACATCCAAAGCTAAATGGGCAGCTGCCAGCCAGTTCGCCCGCCGCCGCGCCCAGTTCATGGAGTCTTTTAGCGAGGGCGCCACCATCCTCACGGCGGGTCACGACACACCGCGCAACAACGACGTGGACCACGAGTTCCGCCAGTTATCCGATTTCTGGTATATGACGGGATTCGATGAGCCTAATGCGGTGGCGGTGCTGCGACCGGGCAGTGACCAGCCCTATGTGCTGTTCGTCAATCCCTACGACGCCCGGTTCGAAACTTGGGTCGGCCCGCGGGCCGGTGTGGACGGGGCGGTGGAAAGCCACGGCGCGGATGCCGCCTTTCCGGTTGAGGATCTCGACGAGAAGCTGGCCGAGCTGTTGACCGAGGTTGAAACCGTGCACTATTCCCTTGGCGCCGACGCCCGACTGGACCGGCTGGTTTCCCTGTTGGTGGGACAGAGACGTTCCGGAGCCCAGCGGGGCGGGCGGCCTTTGCTCAGCGTGGTCGATCCTAAACCGGCGGTCGACCGCATGCGGCTGATTAAATCGACCGACGAAGTCACCGCCCTGGAACGGGCCATCGAAATCACCGGACGGGGTTTCGATGCGGCGATGCGGTCCACTCAGCCGGGAGTCCATGAATACCAGGTTCAGGCGGAGCTGGAGGCGTCTTTCCGAAGGCTGGGTTCCCCTCGTAACGGTTATCCATCCATTGTCGCCTCCGGGGGCAACGCCTGCATCTTGCACTACATAAAAAACCGAGCGTCAATGAATGACGGCGACCTCCTCCTGATCGACGCCGGCGCCGAGGTGGATTATTACACGGCGGATATCACCCGCACTTGGCCGGTCAATGGCCGGTTCAGTCCCGAGCAGAGGGCAGTCTACCAGGTGGTGCTGGAGGCGCAGAAGCAAGCCTTCGCCGCCATAGCGCCGGGAGCGGGCTTCGACCAGCCGCATCTAGCGGCTCTCCGGACATTGATCCAAGGTTTGATCGACCTGGGGGTCTTGGAAGGAGACATCGATAGCTTGATAGAGCAGCAAGCCTACCGGCCCTATTACATGCACGGGACTTCCCATTGGCTGGGCCTGGATGTCCACGACGCCGGCCCCTATAAGGAAGGGGAACAGGCTACTGAGCTCCAGGAGGCAATGGTTTTTACTGTCGAGCCCGGCCTATATTTCGGCCCTCAGGCCACCGAATCTCCCCAGGCTCTACGGGGCATAGGCATACGCATCGAAGACGACGTACTGGTAACCAAGGATGGCTATCGGGTACTGTCGGAGGCTATCCCTTCCCAAATGGAGGAGATAGAGGACCTGGTCGGACAGGCCGTATAGGCGCTGCGGTGGCTATCCTCGCTGGGCTGCCATGACGGCGCTACCGTGGCTGAATGTATTCAAAGTTGTGAATAAGTCTTTTGTCGCCACCCTGTAGCTGCCAGGGTTGAATCCTGGGTCCGGCCGAGTAAAGCAGGTCCGGCGTGTACACCGGTATGTGGGTCACCTGATCCCGTATCCATTCAGCGATGGCCCGGGTGGGAATCACCCGTTAGGTGGTATCGGCTTGCGTTAGAGCCTCCGCTACCAAAGAGTCGATCTCCGGGTGTTCAAACCCGGTATTCCAGCTGCCGACCATCCAGACGCCATTGGGATAGAGGGCCATGGGTTCGGTGTAGGTACCCAAAGGGTGTGGCGCCAGCAGGCCAAGCCCTCGCCCCAACACATCGGTACGGAGGTCGCCGTAGGTCAGGTCGTTTACCCTGGTCTTAATTCCCACCGCCGGCCACATCTTGGTGGCTATCTCGCGGCATACCTCCATCTCATATGGAATTCCTCTGGGGTAACACGCCACCTCGGCGTCGAACCCCTCCGGGTAGCCGGCTTCTGCCAACAGCCGGATAGCCCTAGTCAGATCATACTTGAAGGGAGTCGGCTGGGCCTCTTTGAGCGGGTCCAGCCAGGTATTTCCGGCATCTATCCAATAATGCTGCGCCCGGCCTTGACCCTTAAGCACCTCGCGCACCAGCGATTCCCGGTCTATGGCTAAGGCCATGGCCAGGCGTACCTTCCTGGCCCGATTCCATTCCTCGGAGCCGGTATCCGGGTCGGCCGAGACCCAGGGCAGAATAGGGTCGTACCCGGGACGCTCGGTGGAGTAAAATTGCCCGTGAAGATGCCAGGCGAACTGGCCGGCATCCGGTGCCCTGGTGAATTTCATGTTTGGGATTTTTCTCAGCTGGTCTATCGACTGGGGAGCAACTTCCGCGGTATCCAAGGCTCCGGTTTTCAGAGAAGCGATCCTGCTGGACTCTTTCGGAATTTGCCACAAAACCAACTCCTGGAATTTAGGGGCCTCGCGCCAGTGGCCCTCCACTGCTTCCAACTTCCAGTAATCCAACGGGCTAACCTCGATCAACTTCCAGGGGCCAGTGCCCGTTAATTGAGTGCCATCTTGGTCCGGACCCAGCCGGTCGAAGGCGGCTCGGCTCTGGATTGCCAACCCATGCCGGTAGGGGGCTCGAAAGCTAAAGAGCATATCGAAACGGGGCTTGTCATTGACCACCTGCACCGTGCGATGGTCGACAACATTCAGCTGGTTCAGACCGCGAATCAAACTCCCCACCGGCGCTGCCCCACCATAGCGACTATCCGGCTAGGTGGACCGAATCCAGGTCCAGGCCACATCGTCCGCGCTTAGTTCCTCCCCACCGGCGCCGTGAAAGGGAACCCCGTCCTGGATTGAGAAGGTCCAGGTCAGCCCGTCGGGCGAGACCCGCCAATCCTTGGCCAGCCGGGGCACCAGATCCCCGTTGGGGGCGCTGACCACCAGGGTTTCGTAAACAGTCATGTTCAGGCGGCCCAAGGCCGGGGAAGCCAGCTCTTTAGGGTCGGCCGCCCCCTCCAATGAACCCAGCTCACTGATGCCCTCATTGATCGCGCCGCGCTCCGGATTGACCGATGAGTGCTGAGGGATGCCGGTGGGCACGGCGATAGGGGTGGGTAAAGCCGGCTGAGAGGCGGTGGGCTTTGCAGTAGGGGTGAGCTCGGTATTAACCATGGGAAGGGGGGTGATCCCTGGCTGTTGCTGTTTATCTACTACCTCCGGGGCCGGTTGAGCTCCGCAAGCGACGATTAATGCAATAAACAAGGCAATACCCCAGGCCGCCGCCGGCCGGCGGCACTTGGGAGATGCGGGGCCATCGGTAAGGCACGGCGAGTCCTCCGGTGTGGGTTTATCCGGTGTGGATCTGGAATGAGCATATCCCAAACCGGAGTCGTCATGGTTAGCTGAGCCAATTCCATTACCGGTCCAAATTTGGTAATAGCGCCGGCAGGCCGCTCCCGGCGGGTTTCACTCCCTGGTCTTCCTGTGCAACACATTTTCCGTGGAGTTAACCTGAAATTAGCGCCGGTCCCTACCAAAACGAAAGGCCTGAATATCGGCTCCGAAACAGTTACGTTTGCGAGGATCGACTGCTTATAATACTGTTGACACCCGACCTTCCGGGTTATAATATGGTGTCAAGTCACCAGGATCTTAGAATCCCTGTTACCTTATAATGGATAAAGGCTCTAGTTCCTGGCCAATTTTCTGTGGGATTTGTTTCCCGGGTGACGAACAGTCACCAAGTTAGATATGGTAAACCTAACCCGGCATGCTCTTAAGGAAAATCACAAGGAGGACAGCAATGGCAAACAAGGACATCGCGTTAATGGCACATCTGATGCGTCGGGCCGGTTTCGGAGCGCCGTTTCAGGAACTCGAAGCTCGCGCCGCGAAGGGCTATGAAGCAACGGTAGAGGAGCTGCTCAATCCGGATAGCCAGCCGGAACTGGAAAAAGACATCATGATGCGGTACAAGACCGAGTGGGTGTCTCAGGGTGGACTGGAGGGCCAGCAGGAGGAGTGGACCTACTACATGATCAACTCCAAGCGTCCTCTGCAGGAGAAGGTCGCCTTGTTCTGGCATGGGATTCTCGTGACCGGACACGCCAAGTGCGAGTACCCCCGGCAGCAGCAGAAAGAACTGAATATGTTCCGCACCGAGGGGATGGGTAGTTTCCGGGACCTGTTGCAGGGCTTGGCGAAAGATCCGGCCATGGTCTTTTACCTGGACAACTGCATGAGCCACAAGGGCGCAATTAATGAAAACTGGGGCCGGGAGTTGCTCGAGCTGTTCTCCTTGGGCGTCGGTATGGACGGCGAAGAAAACTACTCTGAGGAAGACGTGAAGGAGGCCGCCCGGGCCTTCACCGGCTGGACCGTTACCAACTCCATACCCAGGTACCCCTACGGCAAATACGAGGCTAATTTCATCTATGAGCCGGGCGACCACGACGAAGAGAACAAGACCTTCCTCGGTGAAACCGGAAACTTCAACGGCGAGGAGATCGTCGATATCATCGCTAAGCAACCGGCAACCGCTCGCTTCGTCTCCCGCCATCTCTACAACTTCTTCGTCGCTGATGAGCCCCAGGTTCCAGCGTGGAAGGACACGCCACCGCGGGATGTGGATGCCATTAAGATGCTGGAGGAGGAGTACTACCGCTCCGACTACAACATCAGCTCCATGCTTCGCCTGCTGTTCAACTCCGACTTTTTCAAGAACTCTCAATTCGAAAAGGTCAAGAGTCCCGCCGAGACGGTGGTGGGTACCATGCGGTTGGTCGGGGACTTCACTACCCCCAAACTGGGCCTCAACGCCCTTACCCTTAACATCCGCTACATGGGCCAGGACCTGCTGAACCCGCCCACGGTGGAGGGCTGGCACACTGGCAAGGAGTGGATCGACAGCGGAACCCTGGTGGAAAGGATCAACTTCACGGCCGATCAAGTGGGCAACACCGCCTTGCCCGGAGTTCGCAGCATCATTGACCGCTTCAAGACCGAGGGCGCCACTCTGCCCGCCGAGCGGCTGGTCGATGGCTGTCTCGACATGCTGGGAGCTTATGAAATGGCCCAGGAGACCCGCACTCAGCTGGTGGACTTGGCTCAGAGTGAGGGAGAGGTGCGGACCGGCGCGCCCGAGTTTGACGACCGGGTCGGGCAAATGCTTCAGTCCATCGTAGCCACTACCGAGTATCTGTTCGCCTAAGAAGGATTGCCGTCCGGTGGGCGTTTTGTGGATCCTAACGCCTACCTGACGGCGGCGAATGGCGAATAGCCGAACAGAGAAGGAGAATAGTATGACAGTTAACAAAAAAGACCCAGTCTTGGCGGTGCTTCAGCTCTCCGGCGGCAACGATGGGATGAACACTATTATTCCCTACGCTGACCCCCGGTACTACGACAATCGTCCCAATGTGAGGATTCAGCAGGAACAGGTTCTGCCCATAGATGCCAATATAGGTTTCAACCCGGCCTTGGGGCCGCTCAAAAAGCTGTACGACGAGGGCAAGGTCGCCATCATTCAGGGGATCGGCTACCCCACCCCCAGCCGTTCTCACTTCCGCTCCATGGACATTTGGCACACCTGCGAGCCGGACAAGGTGGGCGATGAGGGCTGGCTGGGCAGAGCCCTCCGCGACATTGACCCCAACAAGGAAAACGTGTTGACCGGAGTGAATTTCGGTCGGGGTCTGCCTCGAGCGCTGGCCGCCCCCGGAGTGCCGGTGGCCTCGGTGGGAGACCTGGAGACCTACGGCGTGCTCACCGGTATCGACGATGACACCCAAAGGGCCAAGGCTCTGGACGTCTTCTCCCGGGTCTACTCGCCGATGATCGGCAAGGGTCCGGTGGTTGACTACCTGGCTCAAACCGGCCTGGACGCCCTGAAAGGCGCGGATATTCTGAGCAGCGCCCTGGATAGCTACTCCTCGACTGTGGAGTACGGCGGTGACGATGTGGGCCAATACATGAAGAATATGGTCCAGACCCACCTGGCCGGCTTCGGCACCAAGGTGCTATACACTACGGCCCCGTACAACAGCTTCGACACCCACGCCGGCGAACTGGCCAACCACACCAGGCTCTGGACCGAGACCAGCCGGGCCATCGCCGACTTCTACGATGACTTGAAGGAACACGATGCCAGCGATAATGTAGTGTTGCTGGTCTTCACCGAGTTCGGACGCCGGGTGCATGACAACGGTTCAGGCACCGACCACGGTTCCGGCGGGGTCAGCTTCGTCGTCGGCGACGCGGTAAAGGGCGGACTTTATGGTGAGTATCCTTCCCTGCAGGATGAAAAGCTGCTGGAGGGCGACCTGCACTTCAACAACGACTTCCGGGGCCTGTACTCCACTCTGCTGGAGGACTGGATGGGTCTGGATGCCAAACCCATAGTCAACGGCAGCTTTGAAAAGATGGCCTTCCTTTAGGCCGGCAGGCTAGCCATATCACACTCCGCTGAGGCCTTGGGACTCCGGTGCCTAAGCCGGGGTCCCGCCAGCCCGCAAGGAATGCTTGAATCGAGAGGTAAGAATGACCACACAAGAGATATCCCGTGCGCAACAGATATCCCACATTAATTTACAGTACAGTCACACCATAGGTCGGGGAGAGAATTTCGGGCCTGGGTTCACCCAGCCCCAATTTGTCGCTCGCGGCGAGGACGACTTGATGTACGTGCTCTGCCGGGGATCGGAGTACCGCCCGGAGGGCACCCGCATCACCGTCTGCACCGTGGACGAGGATTTCGTCAGCATCTTCGCCCGGGGTGTGGGCCAGCAGGGTCCCCATCAGTTCAACCTGGCGGACGGCTCCTTGGCCTGGCCTACCTGCATCGCCATCAGCAAATCTGGAGAGGTCTACGTTTCTGACGAATGGCTCAACCGGATTTCTATTTTCAGCAAAGACGGCGAGTACCTTCGCAAGTGGGAGGAGCGCACTGGGCAGGGCGATGGCGAATTGGACCGCCCCTCCGGTATGGCCTTCGACCAGGACGACAACCTGCTGGTGGTGGACAGCAACAACCACCGCGTCCAGAAGTTCACCAAGGACGGCAAGTTCATCTCCAAGTTCGGTAGCTTTGGCAGCGGGCCCGGCGAGTTGAACATGCCATGGGGCATCGCCGTTGACCTGGCTGGCGACATCTACATAGCCGACTGGCGCAACGACCGCATTGAGAAATTCAGTCCGGACGGCCGATTCCTGATGCAGATCGGCAAGTCGGGCTCGGGCGAGGGAGAGTTGAATCGCCCCACCAGCGTGGCCGTTGACAAGGACGGCGTGATCTATGTGACCGACTGGTTGAACGACCGGCTCCAGGTCTTCGGGAAGGACGGCAGCTTTGCCACTATCAAGACCGGCGACGGTGAAGTTTCCAAGTGGGGCAAGGACAAGCTGGACGCCAATCCCGAGATGTGGGAGGAGCGGAAGCGCGCCCAGGGAATGGACCGGGAAAAGCTGTTCTGGGCACCGATAGGAGTGACAGTAGACGACGATAACCGGGTCTTCGTCTGCGATGCGCCCCGCAACCGCATCCAGGTGTACCAGAAGCAGTCCTCCACCTTCGCCGGACCTCGCCTGTAATCAGCAGCGGTGCCGGATCGGGATGTCCTTAGAGCCTTGCCCGCCCTCTAATTGGTAGGAAGGCGAGACTTCTGGGACATCCAGCGGTGGGTGAAGAATCCTTTGGTAGGGGCTCCGATGTTTCGGGGCCCCACTATAATTTGGGCAGGTTAATTTGGCAATGAACAGCCCCTCTGCCAAGGTGCGCGACTCATGGCGATAAATGTAGGTCGGGTCCCTTACCTCAGTTGTGAACCCTTCTATTTCGATATGGAACGACGGGGTATAGAGCTGACTACCCTGGCACCCAGCGCCCTGGCCGCCGCCGCCCAGGAAGGCCAGATAGATGCGGCTCCCTTTCCGGTGGTCGATTGCGCCCGGCTGGAAGCCGACTTCAACTATATAACCGGCTTCTGCGTCGCCACTATCAGCAACGCCGGCAGCGTGATATTGAACTCAACCCAACCGATTCAAGAGCTGACCGGAACCCGAATTGGAGTGAGCGAAGAAGCTGCCACCGCGCCCAAATTATTGCATTTATTGCTCAAGCAGAAATACCAGGTCGGACCGGCGGCATATGTTTCGCCTCAGGAATCTGCGGAGGCCCTGCTCCATATTGGCAATCTGGGACTCCGCAATCGTCGGGGTATGCGCGGGTTTGGTCACCAATACGATCTGGGGAGCGAATGGTACGACTGGACCGGCATGCCTTTCGTATTTTCGCGCTGGATGGTCCGGAAGGATCTGGAACGTCCCCAAGCAGCCCTTATCGAGGATTCGCTTTATGTCGGGCTTCAGGACTGGGCGGATGGTTTGTTTCATCTGTCAGAATCAAGGGACAGGTTGCGAATGCACCCTCAAGACATGCTGGCCTACACTCAGGGCATCCGCTACTTCATGGGCGTGTCGGAACAAAAAGGATTGGACCTGTTCCTGCAGCGTCTGGAGACACTGCAACCCGACCCTCTACTTTAGAGCCAAACACGATAGGTGGAGCCGCCGTCCCCTCTACGCTGAACAGTCATTCCGTAGCATGTTAGGGGCGCACAGCCGTGCCCCCTAACATGCCCAAAACCCGCACTCTTAATATAAAAATGGTATTAGGTCCCCAGCTCTCCGGTCTTGCCGGCCTTCCCGGTTTCCAATGAGCCGGCCCGCCGCCATCGCCACACCACGCCTCGGCCCGGAGCCAGCAGCAGGGCCAGTCCGAAAAGGCCAGTGGCAACCATGACAATGCTGGGTCCGGTCGGCAGATCCAGATAGAAGGACAAATACAACCCGGCGATGGTCGCCACCAGGGCAACGCCGGTGCTGGCGGCAATTATGGTGGGCAGGCGCCGCGCCAAAAGGGTACCGGTGGCCGCCGGTGTCACCAACAATGCCAAAACCAGGACTATCCCCACTACCTTGAGGGACGCTACCGTGGTGACCCCGATCAGGACGGGTAGGAGATAGTGGACAAACCGCACCGGTATACCCGAAGCGGCGGCCACGGTCAAATCGTAGGAAGTGAAAAGGAGCTCCTTGTATAAGGCCAAAATAACCAGGAGGACGGCCGCGGTAATGACGCCGATCAGCAAAACCTCTGCCCAGGAGACACCCAGCACATTGCCGAAGAAGAGGCCAAATAAATTGGCCGCGTAGTTGTCCACCCGGCTCATCAGGATAATCCCCAGGGCAAACCCGCCGGCGAAGATAATTCCGATTGCGGTGTCCATTTGCAACTTGGCCCTTTGGCTAATCAGCGTGATTAAAAGCGAGGCTGGAACCGCCCAGGCCAGGGCTCCCCAAAAGACGTTACCGCCAAAGAGAAAGGCCACCGCCATCCCCGCCAGGGAAGAATGGGCAACCGCATCGCCCATGAAGGCCAACCCCTTCAAGACCACAAAGGTTCCCACCACCGCGCAGACCAGCGCGGCCAGGCTGGAGGCCAGCAGGGCTCGCTGAAAAAAGGGATTCTCCAGGGGCAGGGTTACAAACTCCAGCATCGCTGCAGCCCTACCTCAACTCCCGCACGATGCTCTCGGCGTTGTACCTCATCATGTCCAGGTAAGTAGGCGCCCCCGAACCGGGCAAGGAATAAACCACCCCCACCCGAATGCCCGCTTCCCGGGCCGTCCGGGTCAGCAATCCCTGCTGGAACTGGGGCTCCACAAATACCGACGGCAGGCCATCCCGCTTTATTCGCATTACTAAATTAGCCAGGGTTCTGGGGGCCACATCCCAGCCGTCATCAGGCACCAAGGCGGTTGCTTCCCAGTTGTAACGACGGGCCAGGTGCCCGAAGGCATCGTGGTAGGTGACCAGATGACGGCGTTCGGTCGCTACCCGACCCAGGAGTTTCTCTATTTCTTGATCCAGGGCAGAGATCTGGCCGGCATATGTTTCGGCGTGGGCCGTATAGTCAAACTCATGCTTCGGGTCAACTTCCACCAGGCCATCCTGAATCTGCTTTACGTAGTCGAGGGCCAAGCCAGGGTCCAGCCAAAAATGGGGATCCCCGTTGTCCAATAGCGCGCTCGGCTCCAGCCCATCGGCGACGATAATCCATTTCGCTTCCGGCCGGGCAGAATTCCGCAAAACTGGGTTCAGGAAGTCGTCCAGGCCGCCGCCGTTGGAAACGAGCAAATCCGCCCGCCCTATGGCCAGGTTATTCGACGGCTTCAGCTGGAAGGCGTGCACATCGACCCCAGGTGGAACCAATGCGGTCACTTCCACCAGGTTACCCCCCACCTGCCCGACCAGATCCGCCAGCAGGGAATTGGTGGCCACCACATTGATTCTTCCCTCGCCCGATCCAAGGGGCTGCCCACTGTTGGCCTGGTCATTCACTACGGTGCTGGCGGACACGCCACAGGCAGCCAGCAGCAGGATTCCCGTCACCAACGCCGCCAAGAATCCCCCAATCCTCCAGCCCCTGGGAGTCCAATCCGTAAAAGCAAACTGGGTTCCCGAATCGCTGCCGGAGGACATCGCAGGTACAGCGGGCTTGCGCATATGGGGTATCATTACATGGGGTTTTTGATACATAGTCTCAAAAGGGGGTAAAAATAGAGATCAAACTGGGGTCGGCAGTTTTCCGCGGCAAGTCTGACACTTTCCATAGACCTCTAGCCAGTGGCCGCTTACCTGGAAATGGTGGGCCTCGGCGACACTTTCCAGCCGGTCTTCTATGTCGCAGCCCATCAAGTCCTCAGATGCGCCGCACTCGACGCAAAGCAGGTGGTGATGGTGTCCCCGATGGCTGAGCTGGTAGTGCAGGTTACCATCCTCCAGCAAAACCCGGCACAGCGCACCGGCCTCGACCAGAATCTTCAAGGAACGATACACCGTGGCCCGGCCGATTCCCGGTAGCTGCTCTCGTAATTCCTCGGCGGCAAAGTGCCGCTTCTTCTCCGCGATGGCTCGGGCCACCGTCCGCCGCGGGGCGGTGTCACGATAGCCCCGCTCCTCAAGGGCATCCATAAGCTGCTCGGACAGGGGGTACCCTCGCTTGCGCAACCCGGCACCTCGTAAATGATACCTAGTATCTGGAGTAAATCAATTTAACACAAGGGGCATTTGCGGTCAACAGCGTAGGTTGCCGGAGATTACGGTGCTTAGCGGCGCCATCAGACGGAACGCAGCTCCAACACCCGGGCCGTGATGTCGGCTCGTTTGGGCTTCATGGTGGGCGTGACCGGAAAGGTCTCCTCAGGCCAAACCGTATAACGCTGGATTCTCTGATGAGGAGCCAGCTGCCCGTTGGCGGTGCGCACTATGTCCGCCGCCGCCTCCGGTTCGCCGGTCAAAAGCACCCCATGCACTTCTACATCGTCTCCAGAAGTTAGCCCCAGCACCACCGCATCCGTCAAGCGGGAATCCTGATTCAATACCTGCTCGATATCCTCCGGGTAAACATTCATGCCGTTACCAAGAACAAACATGTTGTCCTTGCGACCCCGTATGTGCAATCTTCCCTTGGTGTCCAAATATCCCAGATCTCGGGTCATGTACCAGCCATCGGTAAAGGCGTTGTTGGTGGCCTCCGGGTTTTGCCAGTAGCCTGGGGTCACGTTCTCGCCCCGCACCCAAATTTCGCCGTCCTCGGCGATTTGGACTTCCACGCCGGGCAAGGGTCTGCCCACGGAGCCATGGTCCCGCTCCTTCAGGGTCCCAGCCGATACCACCGGCGACGCCTCGGTCATTCCATAGCCCTGAACAACTTTAACTCCCAGGCCTTCCCACCAGCGCCCCAGCTGGACGTCCAGCCGGGCTCCTCCCACCACGAAATACTCAAAACAGCCGCCCATCCGCTGGTGGATTTTCTTGAACAGCAGGCCGCGCCAGGAGAAGGGCAGCCGGCAGGCCAGGGAGTGCGCCCGTTCCAACTGACTCAAGCGGTTCTGGCGCCGGGCCTCCCGCTTGATTCCGTCGGCGAACAGCTCCAAAACCCGGGGCACGCAACCCATGTTGGTAATGCGGTAGTGAGCCATGGCGGCAAAGATGACGTCCGGGCGCAGGCTGGAGAGATATACCACCGAAGCCCCGGCGGACAGGGGCACGAACAGGTCGGCAATCTGCTCAAACATGTGACTTAAGGGAAGAATAGCCAGAACCCGATTCTGCGGTGTCACCCGAAATGACGGAGCCGCCATCGCCACGTTGGCGAAAATGTTGCGATGGGTGAGAATTACCCCTTTGGGACTGCCGGTAGTTCCGGAGGTGAAAACCAGCTCGGCAATATCATCCGGCTCAACCCCCGCCAGCGCGTCGGCCTCGGTTAGGGGCTCGACGGTCTCGAGGCGAGCAATAAGCTCTTCGAACAGCAGGAAGGGGGGACCCTTCTCCCCCAGTCGCTGCTGCTGCTCCGTACCCAGGAACATGTATCGGGGCTGGGTGGCATCCTGAATCAGCGCCAGGAAGTCCTGCGTGCTCTGAGCATCGATGGGGACGGCTATGGCGCCGAGGAGCAGCGTACCAAAGAACGCCGCTACCCATTCGGGCCGGTTGTCGCCCCACAGTAGCACCCGGTCGCCCTTGGCCACGCCGGAGGCCTGCAACAAACCAGCCGCCCGCCGGGAGGCGGACCACAGCTCGGCGTAAGTCCAGCTCCAGGGCTCGTCGCTGTAAAGAAACAGGGCCGGCAGCTCGGCCCACCTTTCCGCACTTTCCGCCAGAAGACCGCCCAGCGTTCCCAGGACCCCATACGTCGCCTTCGCCATCCTTCCCTACCTCCTGATTTTCACCGGGCGCCAGACCACGGCCTCAGATTCCAGATTCAGTCCGCGAAGGCGGCGTTCAAAGCCGCGGAGGCCTGCGCAATGGCGTCCTTCCCCTTGTCCACCACCGCCGACATGCCGAAAAAGCCGTGAATCATGCCCGGGTACCTGGTGCAGGTGGTGGGCACGCCGACCGCCTGCAGACGATGGGCGTAGGCCTCACCCTCATCCCGCAAGGGGTCATATTCCGCAGTGATGACCACCGCCGGAGGCAGTCCCCGCAAATCCTGGGCTTGCTGCGGAGCGGCGTAGGCGTTGGTGCCGTCGGTATCATTGGCCAGGTATTGTTCCCAATACCAGACCATGGTATCTCTGGTTAGGTTATAGCCTTCCGCATTGTCAACGTAAGAGCCTGTCTGGAAGTCCCGAGCCGTTACGGGGTAAACCAGCAGCTGCATTCCCAAAGACGGACCGCCTCGATCCTTGGCCATCAGGCAGACCGCCGCAGCCAGATTGCCTCCCGCGCTGTCGCCGCCCACGGCCAGGTTATTGCCCGACCCACCGATTTCGGCGGCGTGCTCGGCCACCCACCGGGTGGCGGCGTAACAATCCTCCGCCGGACCGGGGAACTTGGCCTCGGGAGCCAATCGATAATCCACGGACACTACTACGCAGCCGGCGCCCAGCGTGAGATGACGGGCGGTGGCGTCGGCCGACTCCAGGTCGCCGACCACCCAGCCGCCGCCGTGAAACCACACCAGCGCCGGGAAGGGGCCGCTGCCAGGAGGAGTATATATGCGCACCGAAAGCTGGGAATCCGGGCCGGGAATGGTTCGGTCTTGGACACGGGCTACCTCCGGCCCGGCGGCCCTGGATCGCGCCTGGGCGTTGGCGCGGGCCTGCTGGGGGGAGACGGTATGCGCCGCCGGAAACCCGAGGGTCGCTACCTGATCCATAACCGCCTTGGCTTGCGGGTCTAGGGGCATGTAACACCTCCCTTATGGTCCGATTGGGACCATTATACCGAATTACTGATTCTTGACGAAATTACCAGACTTGGGAGTTCCAAATCCCCCTATATCCCCCTTTCCAAAGGGGGACTAAGCTCGACTTTGTACAAAACTGGGCTGAAGAAAGGAATGAGCGAGGGTTATTAGGCAGGGTAAGCTCCCTTGACCAAACCACCACGAGAGGTCAAGAGAGTGCTTACTCGCCCGGTGTCGATTATAAGGTTACTGGAGCCCTTTGGCACAATCTTTCAGGCCAAAACTTGGGAGAAAGCCCAGTTGCTGCTGGTCGGTGCTATCCTCTCCCCAGGCAAGCGCACCGTGACCTCGGCCCTGCGGGTCATGGGACTGAGCCGGGACGGGAATTTTGCTCGTTATCACCATGTCCTCAATCGGGCCAGGTGGTCATCATTGCAATTGAGCCGGACCTTGCTTTTTCTGCTGCTGCGCCACCTGGACTCTGGAATTGGGCCGCTGGTGTTTGGGATTGACGAGACCATAGAACGCCGCCGGGGGAAGCGGATTTCGGCCAAAGGCATTTACCGAGATGGGGTCCGTTCCAGCCAGGGCCATTTCGTAAAAGCCAGCGGGTTGCGCTGGGTTAGTTTGATGTGGTTGGCCCCTATTCCTTGGGCCGGCCGGGTCTGGGCCTTGCCTTTCCTGACGGTGTTGGCACCTTCAGAGCGGTTTCACCGGGAACGGGGGCAGCGGCACAAAAAGCTCACCGATTGGGCCCGCCAGATGATTCTGCAACTCCGGCGCTGGTTGCCCCGGCGACCCCTGGTACTGGTAGCCGACAGCAGCTACGCCGTTCTGGACTTGCTGCACTTTTGCCAATTTATGGCCTCTCCTGTGACTTTCATCACCCGGCTGCGTCTGGATGCCGCTCTATACGAACCGGTTCCGCCTCGCTCCCCTGGCCAGTTAGGGCGTCCCCGGCTCAAGGGTAAGCGGCTGCCTACCCTAAAAGACCTCCTTGGCCACCCAACAACCCTTTGGAATACCGTAACGGTCGACTGGTATGACAATACCCACCGCTTGCTGGAAATCGCCTCCCACAGCGCAGTCTGGTATCATCAGGGTAAATCGCCAGTACCTATTCGGTGGGTCTTGATTCGTGACCCCTTGGGTGAGTTCCGGCCCCAAGCGTTATTGTGTACCGACCTCAACGTGGCGCCCACCCAAATCATCCAATGGTTTGTGTTGCGCTGGCAGCTGGAAGTGACCTTCCAAGAAGTACGCGCTCACCTGGGAGTCGAAACCCAGCGCCAGTGGTCTGACCGGGCCATCGCCCGGACCACGCCAGTCCTCTTCGGTCTTTTCTCCTGGGTGACCCTGGCAGCGCATTTGCTGGCGGGAAACCAGGGATTTCCGCTGCGCTCGGCCGCCTGGTATGCCAAAAGGTTGCCCACCTTCTCCGACGCCATCGCCCTGGTTCGTCATCAGCTGTGGCCTGTTTCTGAGACTTTTTGCATGTCCCCTACAAAACCAGACATCCGGAAAGTGTCTCGACCTATGTTTGAACGAATCTTAGATTCCCTTTGTTATGCCGCTTGAATGTACAAAGTCGAGCTAAGTAACTATCTCAAAACAGTAAGGCGCCAAACTCGCCGGTACCACAGTAGCCCGCAGGCCAGTTGCAAAAGACCCAGGAAATTGGATGCCTTTTTGTCGTAACGGACAAGTAATCCTCTGCACTTGGACAGCCACGACAGGGTTCGTTCCACCACCCAACGTCGGGCCGGATGGGTCTTCTCGCCGAAGCTATCCAGCTTCTCCTCACCAATACGTCGTATGTGGGCCTGATACCCGTGGGCAGCGGCAGCTTGGTGGCCGGTGGGATTGTCATACCCTTTGTCCAGACATAGGTGCTGGGGTGCCTGGTCAGTGGGCTGAGGCCGCTCCACCACAATGGCTGCCAGGGTGGCTTCCAGCAGCTTGGTGTCGTGGACATTGGCTCCAGCTACCACTAGACTCAGAGGCCCTCCATCCCCCTCTACCAACAGGCTTCGCTTGCTGCCCGCCTTGCCCCGGTCCGTGGGATTGGGGCCAATTGCGTCCCCCCCAGGCGAGCTTTACCCAGGGCGCAATCCGCTGCTTGCCATTCCCAGTCCACACCTCCCAGCTCTTCACATTCCTCTACCATGACCGACCACACTTGGTTCAACACTCCCGATTCTACCCATAGCTGAAAAGTACGATGGATAGTACTATCGTCACCAAAAGTCTTGGGCAGATGGTTCCATTGGCAACCACTACGTAAGCGAAAGATAATTCCGTTAAGGATTGGCCTTGGGTTGACCCGCTTGCGACCGGTGGTTTTGGGAGGGGTTCCCGCCAGGATCACTGGCTCAACTTTCTCCCACAAATCGTCCGGAATCTCCCAAATAGTCTCCAGCGGTTCAACTTGCCTCATTGGTTTCACTGCTTTCACCTCCACACTTTTGGTGGAAGTATAATATAAGTTTCAAATTCAATTCAAGGTATTGAGATAGTTACTAAGAGAGATTTTCCCTTTATGGAAGCTTCACATTACCAAAAAACCCATCAGGAACGCGCCAGGAAATCCCGAACCTGCTGCATTAAATCCTCCGTGTCATAACTCCCGAAAAGCACGCTGGCGTTGCGCATCCAGTCCCCCTGAAAATAGCGCTCGTAGAGCACTTGGCGGGAACCAAAGGCGCTGCACGCCAGGTCCCAGGCCAGGCGGAACAGCTGCACCCGCTCTCCGGAAGTGGCGGTGTCGGTGTCCATATATTGCTCAATGTGCTGGGCTAACGGCCCGTTGAAGTCCGCCTCGGCGGGCAGGGCCATCAGGCTGCTGGACCCGAGCAGCTGGATAATCTCCACCATCCTGGGGTACATACGGATAAACTGGTTGCGGGCCACCGTGATGGGAATTCGGGAGGGGCACATTACCCCCCAACGGTCAATAGCCGCTCCGGCCTCGGCAGCCAGCAGCAGGGCCTTCATTATCTCCAGGTTCTCGATCAGCTCCGCAACCAGGGTTTGGGTCTGGGGTATGCTCCCAGAGCCCAGGGTCTTGACCATGAGACTGGCCAGCCCCAGGACAAACTCGCACTTGGCGACGTTTTTGGTAACCACCTGGTGCCCGGAGTGGGTGTACTGATTGGTTGCCGCGCTAATTTCGTTGCACAGATCGGCATCCTGATAAAGGAATACCCGCTCCCAGGGAACCAGCACGTCATCGAAGAAAACAATGGCGTCCATCTCCTCAAAGCGGGAAGCCAAGGGGTGATCGAACTGGGAACGTCCCAGGTCATAACTCTCCCGGCAGAGGAACTTGAGACCAGGAATGCCGCAGGGAACGGCAAAGGCGAAGGCATATCGCCAGGCATCCTCGCTGTTGGCCAACTGCTGCCCCCGGGTGGGATAGACGGCGATCTCATCGGATAGCGGCCCCAGGGTGGCCAGGGTTCTAGCGCCCCGCACCACGATACCGGCATCGGTCTCGTCGACCACCGCCAGGGCCACATCGGTGCTGAAATGCCGGCTGGTGGCCGCCGGACGCCGATTGCGCTGTAAATTTACCAGGGTGTGGGTTAGGGTCAGGTCATTCTCTCGAACGTATTCGTAGTAATTGACGATGTTTTGCTTGAACTCGGGGCGGTTCTGGGCGAAGTAGTCCCCGGCCTCCGCCATGCACATCAGGCTGACGTTCAGGAAGTCCGGCGTTCGCCCCATCATCCCGTAGCTGGTGTGGGCCCAGCGGGACATCATCCCCCGCCGGCGAGCCAGGTCGTCCTTGGTTCGCGGAGCCAGGAAGGAGAGGCCCACCGGCTGCCCGCTGGTCGGGGAGGCGTAGGTCATCTGCTCCCGCAGATTGGGGTCGTGCTGCATGTCATAGAGCCCGGCCAGGGAGCGAGCGCCACCGGCCAGGCCGGGAAAGGTGGTGACATCCTCCACCCGCTGACCACCCAGATGAATCTCTCGGGGCTGCTGGCGCAACCCTTCCAGGTATTGCTGGCCGGTCCGTGCTGGCATGATGGGACCCTCCCTTTTGAGAACAGTCCGGGCCGGTTTACGCCCCCAAATAGCGGCGCAGCCAGCTCATAGCGTGGGCGTTGAAGTCGGAACAGGGCGAATGGGTTAGCTCCGGATAAACGTGGATCGCTTTGGGCGCGGTAATCTTCTTGAACACCGGCATTATAGTACGATATGGACAAGTTTCGTCCTTCATGCCAATGTTCATCAGAATCGGGCAGCTAATGTTTTCCGCCAGGTTCAGAGGGTCGAAGTAATAAAGCGTATCCAGAATCGCCTGCCGCTGCTCTGGATAGGCTGCGGCATAATCGTGCAGTTCCAGGTAGGGATTGGTGGTTATGTCAATCGAAACCGGAAAGTTGCACAAGAAGGGTTCCTCAGCCACCGCCACGGACAGGCGGGAGTCGAGGGCAGCGGTGACCAAGGTAAATCCCCCGCCCTGGCTACGGCTCCACATTCCCAGGCGGTTGGGGTCCGTTTCGGGCTGGGAGGAGAGGAAATCCAGGCCCCGCAGACAATCCATGTAAGCGCCCCGGTAGTAATACTTCTCCGGGTCGGTTAGGTGGTAGGTTATTTTGGTGCTGTGCTCGAGCTCCCATTCCTGCCGGCTTTCTCCCTGAGCCCGGGGAAACAAGGTCAAAACCGCAAACCCGCTAATGGCCAGATGGGTGGGAATGAGCTTGGCGCCGCCGTAGCCTGGAACCGCCAAAACACCGGGGAACTTGCCGGCTGGTGGCGGGCCGGTGGGCGTGGTATACCAGCCGCGCAGGCGCTTCCCTTGGAAGCTATCCAATACCACCCGGCGAGTCCGGTAATCCCGGGTGCTTAGCTCCGGGGCTTCCTCCATTGCGAGATTCGGCTCGGACTGCGCCATTTCTTCTATGGTGCGCTTCCAAAAGCTGGACAGGTCGGCGGTGGACATCGGCAGCCTCCGGGGCCGGGCTGGCTAGATTCAGGCGCGGCCTGATCGGCTCTAATCTATAGCCCGCCGTGCTAGGGAAGTCAAGAGGGAAAATCTTGGCCGCGGTTAATTACAAAAATGCGGTCCCTCTGGGAAATATCCGGCTCGACGCTGGTTTCCACACCGGGAAATAGCCGGTCAGCCATTTCCTTGACCGCGGGCACCTGTTCCGGGTCCAGCTCCAGCAGGATGATACCGCTATCCTTGAGGAAGCCCGAATTCCCATCCCCCAACGGTGAGCTGGCCGCCTGTTCCAGTAACCGCCGAATATGGTCCAACCCCTCTTCTCCGCCATCCAGCGCTTGTCGGGGCTCCCACTGAATCTCCGGCTGCAGGGTGGGAATTCGCTGGCTGGGCAGATAGGGCAGGTTGGCCACGATCAGGTCTACGGACTGAGGCAGGGGTTCCAGCAAATCGCCCTTCAGAAGCGTAATTCGGTCGGCCACGTTATGGGCGTGGACGTTATAGCTGGCTACATCCAGGACCTCATCCGTAAGGTCCATGGCGTAGATCTGCGCCGCCGGCAGGTGGATCGCCAGGTTAATGGCGATGGCCCCAGTGCCGGTCCCGACATCGGCGATGACTAGTTCCGCCGTTTCCATGCCCATCAGGGCCATGAATAGGGCATGCTCCACCATCGATTCGGTTTCCGGACGGGGGATCAGCACGTTGGAGTTGACCAGCAGGTTAATTCCGTAGAATTCCTTGTAGCCCAGAATATAGGCCAGGGGCTCCCGCTTCCGGCGGCGCTCGATTATCTCCGCCAACTCCTGCTCTTGCTGCGGGGAAACTTCCGTTTCCTGGTTGGCGAACAGGTCTTGGCGGGGCATGCGCATGGTGTCCATCACCATGACCTCAGCCTCGAGGCGGGAATCCGGGATCTGAAATCCTTCCAATATGCCGTGGGTTCCCTGGACTACTTGGCGCAGGGATGGCATGGCGGGTTTTAGGCGGTTACTTCTTCCAGCAGCCAGCCCTGCTCCCAGGCGACCAGCGTATCGATGATATCATCGAGCTGGCCGTCCATCACTCGGGGAATGCCGTGGAAGCTGGTGGAGACTCGGTGGTCGGTTATCCGGTCTTGGGGATAGTTATAAGTGCGGATTTTCTCAGAGCGCTCGGCGCTGCCCACCTGGGAGCGACGGCTCTGGCTTATCTCGGCGTCGTGCCGCTCCTGCTCCGCCTCAAATAGCCGGGCCCGCAGCATGGACATCGCCCGCTGCTTGTTCTTGTACTGGGAACGCTCGTCCTGGCACACCACGACCAGGCCCGTCGGCTCGTGGACGATGCGGACGGCGGTGGCTACTTTGTTCACATTCTGGCCGCCGTGGCCGCCGGCGTGGAAAATATCGATGCGCAGGTCTTCGGCAGAGATGTTCACCTCCACCTCGTCGGCCTGGGGCAAGACGGCCACGGTGGCGGTGGAGGTGTGGATGCGCCCTTGCGCCTCGGTTTCCGGCACCCGCTGCACCCGATGCACGCCGCGCTCGAACTTGAGGCGGCTGAAGGCGCCCTTGCCCTGAATGTCAAAGACAATTTTGTTGAGGCCGCCCAGATCCGAGGGGTTGGAGTCCATCACGTCGACTTTCCAGTTCTGCAGCTGGGCGTACCTGGTGTAGAGGCGATACAGGTCGGCGGCAAAGAGGCTGGCCTCATGACCGCCGGTGCCGGAGCGAATCTCTACGATTACGTCCCGCTCGTCGTTGGGGTCCTTGGGCAGAAGGGCCAGCCGCAATGCCTCAGCCAGGTCGTCCAGCATTTGCTCTACGTCGTCCAACTCTTCCCGAGCCATGGCTACCAGCTCCTGATCTCCGCCTTCTTCCACCAGCGACTTCAGGTCCATTTGCTCCTGAAGCAGCCCCTTATGCTTGGCGGACAATCCAACCAGCTCTTCCAGAGATGCCCGCTCCTTGGCCAGCTCTTGAACACGGGCGAAATCGGTGGCAACGTCGGGTTGCGCCATCAGTTCCTCGATTTCCTGGTGGCGGCGAACGACGGGTTCCAGCTTGTCGAATATTGAGCTCATAATCGTTGTCGGTAGCAGAAATCAGTAGTACCGGGAAAGTCGTAAACACCCTTCGGTATCCTCCAGTGTATCCCAATCGTTACCGACGAACAAGGGGCCCTGCCTCTGCAGCGAGGGCAATCGCATGCCACTTTGGAAGTCTCAAGGGATCGGCTTGAGTCCCCGGTGCAGCGCCACCGTGCCGAAGCCCAGGAACTGATAATCGATCTCCACCAGCCCGGCTTCGCGCAGCAGCGACGACAACCCCTCGGCGTCGGGAAAGCGGTCCACCGACTGGGGCAGGTAGGAATATGCCGCACGGTTTCCCGCCACCAGCTGGCCCATCAGCGGCACCAATCCATGAAAGTAGGGGCGAAACAGCCTGCTTTTCAACCCCCTGGTTAAGGGCGTCAGCTCCAAAGTAGTCACCCGGCCGCCGGGTTTTACCACCCGTGACATTTCGGCCAGGGCCCGGGGCAGGTCCGGCATGTTGCGCAAACTGAAGCCCGCGGTGGCGCAGGCAAAGCTGTTGTCAGGAAAAGGCAGCGAGAGCGCATCGCCTAGCATCATGCAGGTCTGGGCCGCCGGATGCTCTCGGGCAGCCTTCGCCTGGGCCAGGGTTACCATCTCCGGCAGCAGGTCCAACCCCACCGCCTGATGGATTTGAGGGAGTCCGGCCAGGGCCAGGGCCAGGTCCCCAGTACCGGACGCCACGTCCAGGGCCCGGCCCGACAGACCCTGGGCGGTGATTCGGGCGGTTGTGCGCTTCCAACTCTGGTGCATACCCCCGGTTATCAGGGTGTTCATCAGGTCGTAGCGACCGGCGATGCGGGCGAACATGCTCGCAACGTATTGCTGTTTTGCCTCACCCTGCAACTGGGCCATGGGTCAGGCGAGCATCATGCGCATCGGATGCAGCGTGCGGCTGAAGGGGTTGAACACCAGGCCTAGGATTTCCAATGTTACCAGCCCCAGGAGCCCTTCGTCACCGGGCTCACCCAAAATCAACGGGGTGTAGGCTTCTCCCTGGGGGAGTACCAGGTAGCAGCTAGAAATTTGCCTCTCGACTCTGGTGCCATCGGCCAGGGTGAAGGTCATCTCGCGGGTGGGTTCCAAGCCGATGGGCCGCCATACTGATTCCGGCAACAGGGAATAGGTGGCGCCACTGTCGACCAAAAAGGTAACCTCAGCTTCTTCACCACTCGGTCCCCTGGCTGTGCCGTCTATGTAAGTAATACCCATCAGGCATCTCCTCCCCCGTACTGTAGCTCCGAGGGAAGGTCGTCGGCCACCCCCAGGGCCACGATAACGCGACCCACCACAAAGCGGACCAGGTCATCCATCCCCTGGGGCTTGAGGTAAAAGGCGGGTTCCGGGGGCAGAATCACCGCTCCCGCCCGGGAGACCGCCAGCAGGTTCTCCAGGTGGATGCTGTGGAGCGGTGTTTCCCGGGGCACCAGCACCAGCCGCCGGCGCTCCTTGAGACAAACATCCGCCGTCCGCAGCAGCAAATTGCCTGCCAGCCCGTGGGCCACCGATGCGACGGTATTCATGCTGCACGGCACCACCACCATGCCTGCAGTGGGAAAGGTGCCACTGGCAATGGGAGCCCGCAGGTCGCCGATCCCATAATCCGTGAACTGGGGATGCTCCCGCCACTCGGATAGCGCCTCGTTAAAGGACTGGTCCAACTCTTCTTGCCAGACCAGACGGGCGGCGTTGGAGCAGACCGCAATAGTCGGGATTTCGCGCCGCAACAGCTCATGGACGGTCTCCCGGGCCAAGACCGCTCCACTGGCCCCGGATATTCCTACCACTATCGGCTTCGCATCAACCATAAGTCTCAAACAGCACCGCTACAGTACCACTGCCAAAACGATGAAAAAGAGAAGTTGAACCGAGACGTAGCTGTTCATCCGAAAAAATGCCACGCCAACCTTGGAGAGATCGTCGGGCTTAACCAGGCTGTTCTCGTAAATCAATAACCCGACCGCGATGGCCCAGCCCAGGTAAAAAAAGTAGCCCAGCTCAAGCCAAAGGCCCAGGGCCAGCAGCGCCGAAACGGAGAGCAGGTGCAGGCCCTGGGCGATCCATAAAGCCGTGGCCACGCCGAATTTGCTAGACACGGAGTGAATTCCCTGCTCCTTGTCAAATTCGTAATCGGTGCATCCGTAGATGGTGTCGAAGCCTCCTGCCCAGGTGGCCACCACGAAGGACAGCAAAACCGCTTGCGGAGGCAGGGTACCGGTCACAGCGATCCATGCCCCAGCCGGAGCCATGGCCAGCGCCCAGCCCAGCATCAGATTGCACGCCCAGGTGAAGTATTTGGCGTAGGAGTACAGGATTACGTATCCCGCCGCCACCGGTGTCAAAATTAGAACCAGCGAATTGAGCTGGTAGGCGGCAAATACGAAGATGGCGCCGGAGACGAGGATCATTCCCAGGACTTCCCCAGATTTGAGGATGCCCTGGGGCAGGTGGCGATTGGACGTCCGTGGATTGAGAGCATCCTCCTTGGCGTGAATCAACCGGTTTGCCGACATACCCAGGGTTCGTACGCCCATCAGCGCCACTGTTAACCAGATGAAGGGGTGCCATCCCGGCCAGCCGCCGGCAGCCAAAACCATGCCGATGTAGGCAAAGGGAGTGGCGAAAAGGGCCTCCCAAATGCGAATGGAGCTCAGGTAAAGTGGGATTTTCCCGGCTATTACCCGCGCTTTATTAGGCAATATAGAAGTGGTCTGCATCTCAATCAGGTGCGGTCCCTCTGGTTGTGATCACCCTAATATGTGGTCACACTGTCGTCATCTTAGTGTGTAAGCACCTTAAGTTGTGGTCACACTAAGGACCCCCAGCAATAGATTTAGCGGACTTCATCCCGGACCTGCCGGGGATTATCATCGGGTTTTTATCTGGTATTCCGGCCATTTCGAGTCAACCAGCTTTTTGATTTCCGGGGTCATCAATATGTCGGGAGGCCACTCTCCCTGGTAGCCCTCTTGGGCCATCTTCTGGGTCCCGTCGATACCCAGCTTGCCGCCGAATTTGGCGCTGGCGGAGGCTACGTCCAGGTCGTCCAGGGGTCCCTCCACCACCACCAGATCTCGGCTGGGGTTAAACGTGTTGGCCACGCGCCAGGCCACTTCGGAAGGGTTCTGAACGTCAACAAAGTGATCGACCACTACTATGGTCTTAGCCAGGCTCATCAGCCCTAAGCCCCAGAGGCCATACATCACCTTCCTGGCGTGACCGGGGTACTCCTTTTTTATTGAAACCAGCACCAAGTTGTGGAAGATACCCTCCGCCGGCATGTTTATATCCACCACCTCGGGCAGGATCAGCTTGATCATTGGCATAAAAATGCGTTCGGTGACCTTACCCATATAGTAATCTTCCATGGGGGGCCGGCCCACCACGGCGGTAGGGTAGATGGGGTCCCTCCTCCGCGTGATGGTGGTAACGTGAAACACCGGGTAGTCATCCTCCAGCGAGTAGTAGCCCGTGTGATCGCCAAAGGGACCCTCAGGGCGCTCTTCCCCCAGGGTAACGTAGCCCTCTAGGACAATCTCCGCCTGGGCCGGCACCAGCAGATCCACCGTTTTGGCCCGCACCAATTCCACCCCCTCTTCCCGAATGAAGCCGGCCAGGGCCATTTCATCCAGACCCGGCGGAAGAGGAGCCGATCCGGTCCAGATGGTGGCCGGGTCTCCGCCCAGGGCCACCGCCACCTCCATGCGGGCATCTCCCCGACCCTGGTTGGCCCGATAGTGGGACGCCCCGACTTTGTGGGTCTGCCAATGCATGCCGGTAGTGCGGGCATCGTAGACTTGCAGGCGGTAGATACCGTAGTTCTGAACCCCGGTTTCCGGGTCCTTGGTGATTACCAACGGCAGGGTTATGTACTTCCCGCCGTCCAGAGGCCAGCATTTCAGGATTGGAAACTGGAACAGGTCTACCTCTGCTTCAGAGTGCACCACCTGCTGGCAGGGTGCATTTCGCACCGTCTTGGGTTGGAAGGAGCCCATATGGACCAACTGCCCCAAGGTCCGGAGGCGGTTGATCAACCCCGGCGGCGGCCCCTGCAACAACCCCAGCAAGCCCTGAATACGTTGAGTGAGGTCGTCCAACCGCTCTACCCCCAGCGCCCAGGCCATGCGCTGCTCCGAAGCGAAGAGGTTGATCAGTACCGGCAGCCGGTACCCGTCGACATTCTCGAAGAGCAGCGCCGGACCTCCGGCCTTGACGGAGCGGTCGGCGATTTCGGTGATCTCCAACTCGCAGCTAACCGATGTCTTCACCCGGCATAGTTCTCCCTTCTCTTCCAAAAAGGAAATGAACTCACGCAGGTCTTTAAATTTCATCCTATAGCAAAGCCAAGGTAGGAGCTACATGGACCTCCATGCCTACCCCTACGCGATTCATACTGACATTTGTTTAAAAATCTTCGGGAATCCCGTCTCATGTAATCAACAGGTTTGCCGCTACCCACCAGACTCCTGTACCGGGAACTGCTGAACCGGGCCATTGTAACGGTTGTTAGGACAAGGGTTCAACAAAGGAGTCTGCGACCAGGGACTTGGAGAGTGAAAATGAAGCTGAAAAGGGGTTGGGGATGGGGTAAAGAGAAAGGGCCAGCATTTCTACCGGCCCTTTCTCAATTAGGCTAATCGGCTGTTAGTATTGGCTGCCCGTGTTCCGGTTCTGGCTGAAACAATCGCTGCAATAAACTGGGCGATCCCCCCGAGGGCGGAAGGGTACCATAGCATCTGCGCCACACTGGGCGCAGGTGATTGGGTGCATTTCCCGGGGACCATCACCCCAGCCTCCCCTTTCTTGATTGCGCCGGGATGAGCGGCAGGGCTGGCATCGCTTGGGTTCATTGACGAACCCGCGGGAATTGAAGAACTCCTGCTCCCCCGCGGTGAATATAAATTCACCCCCACAATCTGCGCATACTAGGGTTTTGTCGGATAGTGCCACTGGTCGACCTCCTTGAGTCGATGATTCTTTATGGCTCAGTAGGTCAACCAATTCCGGATACAAACGGCCCAATTGGTGCGGATAGCAGGTATCACCACAGGTTACCTATCTTGTGCCGAATATAATATATACCTGGCATACACTAATTGCAACCATTCGGTACCAGGGCCTTTTCATTCTCCTGCCTGGTAGGTAAAGCCCATCATGTCGAAAGCTTCGCTGAGATGGGCATTGTGGCGGCGTAGGGCAGCGGCTACGTTGGAATGCCCAGCCCGACGTACCAAGCTGATGACCAGGTTCCGCAGGCCCGCCAGAACCTGTGGGGCGGCCCCAGTGCGCACCTGAGAGCGGTCCTCGTCGAAGGTCACATCCCGTACCCAGTGGAGGCGGTTCTCGATGCCCCAGTGCCCACGGGAAAGGCTCAACAATCGCCTGGCATCGGCATCAGTGGCTGGGAGACTGCTAATTGCATAGCTCACAGCCACCTGTTTCTTGCCCTTCACGACCCGCTGGCGCTCTAGCCGACACACCTGTTGCAGATGCGGCCACGCTTCCCCGACCGTCCCAGCGCTGCCCACGTAGCCATTTAGCTCTGGGTCGGCCAAGGCCCACAACTCTCGCCGCTCCAGCCGCCCATGACGCCGCTTTACTGGAGCATCGGCCCAGACCGTCAGCTTGGCCCCGCGTGCTCGCCACTCCGCTGCCAGCCAGGGAGGTACGGTTGGGCCACCAGCCCTCTCAGTTCCTAGCAGGGGAAAAAGCCACCTCCAGGTCTCGGCGCAAGGTGGGCTGATTCTCTTTAACTGGCAGCAGATACTCTCCGCCGCCTGCCACAATCTGCTCACAGACTTTCCGTTGGGTCAGTAAGGCATCAGCCACTACTACCCGACCCTTCAGGGGTACCTGGCCCAATACTTCTTTGACCGCCGCCAATTCTTCCCCTTTGCCCGGCGCAGCTACCTGCGCCAGCACTGCCCCAGCGCGGCTAGCGTAGGCCGACACCAGATGGACCCCGGGTATCTCTTGGCCGTGGACCCCTCGCAAGGTTTTCCCGTCCAGGGACAGGGGGTCATCCGCCTCTACCCCGCTATTTGCCAGCCAGTTGCCGACTTCTGCCTCAAAGGCCGCCACGTCCAGGCCCTTGAACACCCGGTGGAGGGTGGCCACGCAGGGTGTCTTCTCCTGGCTGAACCCCAAAAGCTGCGCCGTAGCACCCCCTTGGTCCCGCCCCCATTGAGCTATGGCGTATAAGCTGCGGGCGCCGCACAGCATGGCACAGGTGGCCAAGGCCAGGATCGCCCCCAAAGAGTGGCGTCGCCCTTGGCTACTCCGGAAGTCAGGCACCAAATCCAGCGTTTCTCTCAAAGTCATCATCCTCCCCTCCCTCTGGTAATAACTTTATACTATTTTGCTTAAAATCTGGTAATAACTTTATATATTTTGAGAAAATGAAAAGGCGGTTGTGCATGGGCAGGGCAATCGCGTCTTAATCGCCCCCAGGTTTGGGACAGTGGCTCTTTGGGGTCTGACGAGTCCCGGAAGTCTTTCGATCTTTACGTGTTATAGTCAAAATAGCTGGGAAAGCATCGGAATATCTACCATTCGCTAGCCTTCTGTACCGAAGTTCGAAAAGGCAGTTTTAGACGCGATTGCCCTGTGTGCATGGCAAATTCGTTGTCTGCAAAATAGTCCTGTGCTATAATGCCCCGGAGTGAAGATGAACAGAGATAAGGTAAAGCGTGGCCAATGCTGGATGGTGTAACGAAGCAAAGGATTACTGAGGAATACCGAGTCCACGAGAACGACACCGGCTCCACAGAAGTACAGGTAGCGGTAATAACCGAGAGAATCAAACAAATAACCGACCATCTTCGAGTCCACAAGAAGGACGTCCACTCCCGCCGAGGTCTGGTGACCTTGGTCTCCAAGCGCCGCAGACTGCTCAACTACTTGACCAAGGAAGACGTTAACCGCTATCAGACTTTGATAACCAGGTTGGGGTTACGCCGCTAATTGCCCAACCGTGTTCCAGCCCTAGACCCATCCCCGTTCTTTGTCCAAGCTAACCAATTCTGACTCACCTTCTATTTTAGCTGTGAGGTAACTTACCTTTTATCATGTCTACTATTGCATCTCCATTAGTTATCCAGAGGCTGGTTGGTGACCAGCCAATAATCATCGAAACCGGCAAGCTGGCCCTGCAGGCACACGGCTCGGTTACCGTGCGGCGGGGCGACACTATCGTGCTGGCTACCGCCGTAATGTCGGACAAGGCCCGCCCGGATATCGACTTCCTGCCCCTGACGGTGGAATATGAGGAACGTCTCTACTCTGCCGGAAAGATCCCAGGCAGCTTTTTCCGGCGGGAGGGAAGGCCCGGTCAGGAGGCCATCCTGGCCTGCCGGCTGACCGACCGCTCCATCCGACCCCTTATCCCGAAAGGAGTTCACAACGACGTACAGATAATACTCACCGTCCTGTCCGCCGATCCGGAGCATCCAGCGGAGATTCTGGGCATGGTTGGCACATCCGCCGCTTTGTCTATCTCCCAAATACCCTTTGAGGGTCCCATTGGGTCCTGCCGGGTGGCCTACAAGGACGGCCGGTACATCATCAATCCTACTTATCAGGAAATCAGCGAAAGCCAGCTGAACATGGTTGTCTCCAGCACTGACTATGCCATAATCATGGTGGAGGCGGGTTCCAACGATGTCTCGGAAGAGGTGATCCTGGAGGGCATACGGCAAGCCCGAGAAGCCAATCAGGTAATAATTTCCCTGATTCAGGAGCTGGCCGGCCAAGTTGGCAAACCCAAGCTAGTGCTAGCCGGAGACGCGGAGGAAACGGTAGAGATTCAGAACCAGATCAAGGCGCTGGTTGTGGAGCGAATGCAAGAGGTTCTGGGCCGGAACGCTTTCAAAGCCGAGCGGGATGAGGGTCTGGACAGCTTGGAAGAAGAGGTTCGGGAACACCTGGCCGACAGCTACTCAGCTCAGAAAATTGCCGAAGGCTTTAAGAATGTACTGAAGGGTGAAGTCCGCAGCCGTATATTACATCAGGGCGTTCGTCCCGATGGGCGCGCCAGGGAAGAAATTCGGCCAATTACTTGTGAAGTAGGTACGCTACCGCGAACCCACGGCTCCGGCCTGTTCACCCGAGGGCAAACTCAGGTTCTCTCCGTCGCCACCCTGGCGTCCTTAACTATGAAGCAGACCTTGGATACGGTGGGCCCCGACGGCACCAAGCGGTTCATGCACCACTATAACTTCCCTCCTTATTCCACCGGAGAGGCACGCCGGGTAGGCTCACCGGGCCGGCGGGAGATCGGCCACGGAGCGTTGGCGGAGAGGGCTATTTTGGCCGCGCTGCCCGACGAAGAGGAATTTCCTTACGCCATCCGGGTGGTTTCCGAATGCCTGGGTTCCAACGGCAGCACCTCCATGGGCAGTGTCTGCGGCACCTCGATGGCGCTGATGGACGCCGGCGTTCCGATGAAGGCGCCGGTGGCCGGTATAGCCATGGGTCTGGTTACCAATACCGATGGGGAATACGCTATCCTCAGCGATATTCAGGGCATTGAAGACTTCCTGGGTGACATGGATTTCAAAGTCGCCGGGACCGCCCAGGGCATAAACGCCCTCCAGATGGACATCAAATTCACCGGACTCACCACCGATATGCTAAAGGAAGCGCTGGAGCAGGCCAGAGTGGGACGGCTGTTCATCCTGGACAAGATGAATCAGACCATCTCCCAAGCTCGCCAGCAGATGAGCCCCTACGCTCCCAAGATGATTCGGGTCCAGATTCCGGTAGAGAAGATTGGGCTGGTGATCGGTCCCGGCGGTAGGGTAATCCGTGCAATCATCGAAGAAACCGGCGCCTCCATAGATGTGGCTGACGACGGCGGGGTCACCATAGGCTCCTCCGACCAGGCCATGCTAGACCTGGCTCGCAACAAGATCGAAGGCCTGACTCGGGACCTGGTGGTGGGAGATATTATGACCGGGAAGATCGCCCGCATCACCAACTTCGGCGCCTTCGTCGAGCTCCTGCCCGGCAAGGACGGCCTGCTGCGCACTGAAGAGATGGGCGACATGGAAGGCGAACCGCAGATGGGCCAGGAAATAACCGTGATGATTCAGGAAATCGACTCAATGGGACGGGTCAACCTCTCCCGGAGAGCCTTGTTTGGCGGCAACGGCGATGCCCCGTCCGGCGGTGCTCCCCGGCCCCAGCAATCTCGTCCACCCTTCCCGGACCGGGATCGAGAGCGGCCCCGACCCGGGGGCGGTCCCGGCGGACGGGGTGGGTTCAACTCTGGAGACCGGGGACGGCGGCCGGGCCCGGGTGGACCCAGACCCGGCGGAAACTCCAGGCCGGGAGGTCCCAGACCCGGAGGTCCCAGACCCGGAGGTCCCAGACCCGGCGGCGGGGGAACGTCGGAACGAACCTTCCTGGGAGGCAGCGGCGCTCAACCGCGCTAATTACACTCGGCTAATCCCACTCTCGGGGACTGGCACAACCGGCTGCCCCGGAGTTATTTAATGGGAGCTATTTCAGCGGTGTAACTAGAAAGGGGTAGGCACAAAGCCCGCCCCTTTCTCAGGGCCTTTTCATTGTTCTCACTGTCTTCGCGAGCCCTTCGGCTCCGCTCAGGATAAACTCAGCGAAGCAATCTCTTGAGCGAAAAGAGAGATTGCTTCGGGCCTGCGGCCATCGCAATGACAACTAAACCAAAGCCAAGGTGGGAACTACATTTTGCAGCGATGGCAAAGGTAGGGAAGGTGTAAAAATCAATGCATCGGCTCGAGCTTGTAACAGGGTTCGGCAGCGATGTTTCACTTCATCCTTACGGTGAGCTAGTCCGCCGAAGAATGCATTCATCTTCTCTTGGACTTGGGCTTTTGTTCCCAGGCATTCGTTGGTCGTGACCTCTTCCCTGGCCCAGTCCCAGACGGCTTCGTCGGCATTGAAGTCTGGGCTGTAGGTCGGTAAGGCCACCAGCCTCAGCTGCAAGTCAGGGGTGGTCAAATAGCTGCGAATCGCTTCTCCTCGGTGGGCTGGCCCATTGTCCCAAATCACTACCAGAGGTCCAGGATGTTTTTCTCTTAGCTGCCGTAAAAAGGCGGTGGAGGTCTCGGCATTGCTGTTGCCGGCTATTTCCATGGCTTCCACCTCCCCAGCCTCCAAGCAAACTCCCGAGTAGTAGCAGGCCTTCTCTCCCCACCGAGGACTGGGAGAGTCCACCAGCGCCGGCTCTCCCTTGAGCACCCATTTCCCCCTCAGATCGGCATCGGCCCGAAAGTGGGCTTCGTCTACGAAGAAGATTTTGGCCCCACTCTCTTGGGCCTCCTCTCGGATTTGGCTGTACTGGAGGACGAAGGCTTTCCGCGCTTCATCCTTGGCTTTCAGGAGGCGTTTCTTGGGTCGCTTCAGCACGAAGCCCAACCGATGGAGGTAGTTCAAGCAACTGCTTCGACTCAGCCCCAGGTCAAAGCTCTGCTTGAGAAATTGCCTCACTACTTTCCAATTCCAGTTGGACAATTCAACTCCCGCCTCTCCAGGCGGATTTTGCACCGCAGACTTCAGTTGGTTCTGTTGACCCCAGTTCAAGACGGGGGGGAACCCCGAGTCTGTTCAAAGACCAAACCTTGGGCCCCGCCTCGGCGAAAGTTGGCCAGCCAGTTTCCAATGGTATGAGGCTCTCTGTCCAAAGCCTCAGCCACCTGGAAAGCCGACCACCCTTGGGCCAACAACCATAGCCCGTGCCATCGCTCTCGCTCTCGAGGTGTTGGCGCTCGATACATCCTTTCCCGTAAGTCACCTACATTGAGTTGCCACTCTTCCATGAGTTGCACTATTTCCTTCATCCCTTCCACCACCGCCACTCGACTTCTTTTACAGAATATCGCAACTCCTCTTCGGGTTCGCTTTATGTAGGTTTCACCTTAGCTTTGGTTTAGATGACCCTGCCCCTTTCTGGGTAAGTGTTCAGATTTGAGGGGAAGCGAGCAACCGGCGGCATTCCAGGAGGGGATTGAGACCTCTAGCCCGCCAGGTGCCAAAGAGGGATGCCAAGGTCATCTTGCTGTCGGTGCCCTGCCCTGAGCGGGTGCCGCCGCTGATCTTGCGACTGGTTACCAGATGCCGCAGGCTCCGCTCGGCGGCGTTGTTGTCTGAGGGCACGGCTGGGTCCGACACGAAGACAAACAGTTCCTTGATGAACCGTTCCATGCGCCGGCAGAGCTTGGCCTGAACCGCCAGGGGATCTTTAAGGAAAGGCCGCGCCAAGACCATTAGTTTCTCCTCCAGCATTAGCTGGGTGCGATGGCCTGGCTGGGCTCGGGGAAGGACCGAGGGCTTGGCCTCCGTGTAGACCTGGTGAACCGCCTCGGCCCACTGAGCCAGCCCAGCGTCTTCTGGGTACAACCCTTTCAGGTCATGGATATCCCGCAGCAGATGAGCCCAGCACCGTTGCTTCAGGCCCGGGTAGTGGTTATAGGCGGCGTAGAAATCACTGACCAACACTCCGCTGAAGGAGGAATCCAGCACCTCATCCACCACCCCCTTATCCCGACCCCGACGCAGGAAGTATCGTTCGCTGGGAGTGCTGAAGGTCCAAACATAGCCGTTGCTCCCGTCCTGGCGCCAGCCGGTTTCGTCGCCCTGCACCACGGGACTGGCGCGGACTTGCTCGAGCACCTCTCGCACCGCCGTCTCAGCCTGACGGGCTACTCCATGGACGGCCTGGACGATGGCACCAACACTCAGGTGCAACTGATGGACGGTCTCCAGGTACCATTGGATGATTCTTATGGGCAACCGTCCCTCCTCCCGCAGGGTCACCATCAGGCTTACCAGATTGACCCCCAGGCGCTGCTGGCCCAGAACCACCCCCTGCAGGGCCTCTTTGGGCAGCCGGCGCCGCTGGCATACCGGACAGATGCGGGCTACCAGGGCGTGCTCGGTCACTTCTACCGGAGCCACCGGTAGCTCAATGACTTCCCGAGTTCGCTGTACCCATCCGCCGTTCAGGTGAGTCCCGCAGTCGGGACAGACCGCCACGGCATGCTCCACCCGCCGGGTAGGAGTCATGCGCTGGCGGGCGAAGCCATGGCGGCGCGGCTATCTGGGCTCCTTTTTCTCCGGCGCTTGCCGGCTGGAGTGCGGCTGATTACACGGCATCCCTGACGACCCGCGCCGGTTGGGACGGGATTCCAGAACCCCAATCCGCCTTTGCAAATCGGCAATGACTGCCCGCTGGCCGGCAATTATCTCCAGCAGAGTTTCGCGACTCGCCGCGTTCAGGTCTAGTTCAGTGTCCACCTCCCTGGTATGCCACAACTCCCCCGGCCATGCCAGCGTTTTTCCAACGGCTTTGAGCCAATTCACCTCATCAAGTCTGAACAGTTACCTTTCTGGGAAACTGTTCAGAGTTGAGGGGAAGCGAGCAACCGGCGGCATTCCAGGAGGGGATTGAGACCTCTGGCCCGCCAGGTGCCAAAGAGGGATGCCAAGGTCATCTTGCTGTCGGTGCCCTGCCCTGAGCGGGTGCCGCCGCTGATCTTGCGACTGGTTACCAGATGCCGCAGGCTCCGCTCGGCGGCGTTGTTGTCTGAGGGCACGGCTGGGTCCGACACGAAGACAAACAGTTCCTTGATGAACCGTTCCATGCGCCGGCAGAGCTTGGCCTGAACCGCCAGGGGATCTTTAAGGAAAGGCCGCGCCAAGACCATTAGTTTCTCCTCCAGCATTAGCTGGGTGCGATGGCCTGGCTGGGCTCGGGGAAGGACCGAGGCCTTGGCCTCCGTGTAGACCTGGTGAACCGCCTCGGCCCACTGAGCCAGCCCAGCGTCTTCTGGGTACAACCCTTTCAGGTCATGGATATCCCGCAGCAGATGAGCCCAGCACCGTTGCTTCAGGCCCGGGTAGTGGTTATAGGCGGCGTAGAAATCACTGACCAACACTCCGCTGAAGGAGGAATCCAGCACCTCATCCACCACCCCCTTATCCCGACCCCGACGCAGGAAGTATCGTTCGCTGGGAGTGCTGAAGGTCCAAACATAGCCGTTGCTCCCGTCCTGGCGCCAGCCGGTTTCGTCGCCCTGCACCACGGGACTGGCGCGGACTTGCTCGAGCACCTCTCGCACCGCCGTCTCAGCCTGACGGGCTACTCCATGGACGGCCTGGACGATGGCACCAACACTCAGGTGCAACTGATGGACGGTCTCCAGGTACCATTGGATGATTCTTATGGGCAACCGTCCCTCCTCCCGCAGGGTCACCATCAGGCTTACCAGATTGACCCCCAGGCGCTGCTGGCCCAGAACCACCCCCTGCAGGGCCTCTTTGGGCAGCCGGCGCCGCTGGCATACCGGACAGATGCGGGCTACCAGGGCGTGCTCGGTCACTTCTACCGGAGCCACCGGTAGCTCAATGACTTCCCGAGTTCGCTGTACCCATCCGCCGTTCAGGTGAGTCCCGCAGTCGGGACAGACCGCCACGGCATGCTCCACCCGCCGGGTAGGAGTCATGCGCTGGCGGGCGAAGCCATGGCGGCGCGGCTTTCTGGGCTCCTTTTTCTCCGGCGCTTGCCGGCTGGAGTGCGGCTGATTACCCGGCATCCCCGACGACCCGCGCCGGTTGGGATGGGATTCCAGAACCCCAATCCGCCTTTGCAAATCGGCAATGACTGCCCGCTGGCCGGCAATTATCTCCAGCAGAGTTTCGCGACTCGCCGCGTTCAGGTCTAGTTCAGTGTCCACCTCCCTGGTATGCCACAACTCCCCCGGCCATGCCAGCGTTTTTCCAACGGCTTTGAGCCAATTCACCTCATCAAGTCTGAACAGTTACCTTTCTGGTTTTAACTTTCCCCAGCAGCACCTGCGTGTTAATATTTAGGCCAATTCTATCCTGGCGGCTTGCCAATAGGGGGTTACTATGCCGGCGATTAGAGTGGTAGTCAACGGCGCCACCGGCAAAATGGGTATGGAAACCGTCGCCGCCCTCGGTCGGGAGTCCGACCTGGACCTGGTGGGAGCCATCTGCCGCCAGGAGAGAGGGGCTACGCTGCAGCTGCCCGATGGCGGCGAGGTGCCTCTTTCGACCAACCTGGAGGACATTCTCACCCAAACCCATCCGGCGGTATTGATCGATCTCACCAATGCCGGCGCCTGCATGGAGGCGGTTCCCCTAGCTTCCGCCTACTCGGTAAACATGGTGCTGGGGGCCAGCGGCCTGACCGAAGAGCACCTGAAGCAGTTGGATGCCCTGGCCAGCGACAAGAACCTCGGTATTATTGTTGCCCCCAACTTCGCCTTGGGCGCGGTTATCCTAAAAAAGCTGGCGGAGCAAGCCGCTCCATTTTTCGACTACCTGGACATTGTCGAAACCCATCACGAAGCCAAAATCGACGCTCCTTCCGGTTTTTCTCTGGCCTTGGCCCAGAGCCTGGGAAAGGCGAAGAGCTTCACCCGTACCGAAACCAAGAAGGAGAACCTGGCCAACACCCGGGGCGGGGAGTACAACGGGATAACCATCCACAGTGTTCGCATGCCGGGCCGCAGCGCTCACCACGAAATAACCATGGGCGCTCCCGGGCAGACCATCACCCTGCGTCACGACACTATGGGCCGGGACTGCTATATGCCGGGGGTTGTTCGCTGTGTACGCGAGGTGGTAAAGCAGCCCGGGCTGATAGTGGGCCTGGAAACTGTTCTGGGCCTGTAGCCAGAAGGAAAAGTATTGGCGGGTGATGAGCACATTTTGGAGAACCTGGCGTTAAAAAACCTAACCATCGCGCTAGTGGGAGCCACCGGCGCTGTAGGCACTGAATTCCTGCGGATAATTGAAAAGCGTCACCCCGAATTGCGCAACCTCAAGCTGCTGGCCTCCAAACGCTCCGCCGGGAAGAAGCTCACGGTCAATGGCTCGGAGCTGGTGGTGGAGGAGACCACCGCCGATTCCTTCCGGGGGGTGGACATCGCCTTCATTTCGGTCAGCACCGCCATCAGCCGGGAGCTGGCCCCCATTGCCGTGGCCGCCGGAGCCGTGGTCATTGACGACAGCTCGGCCTTTCGCATGCAGCCAGAGGTTCCCCTGGTGGTTCCAGAAGTCAACGGATCGGATGTGGAGACCCACCAGGGCATTATTGCTATTCCCAATTGCTCCACCACGCCCCTGGTAATGGTGGCCCATCCTCTGGGCCAGGCCAATCCCGTTCGACGTATAGTGGCGGACACCTATCAATCCGTTTCCGGAGCGGGCGGCGCCGCCATGACCGAGTTGCGGGAGCAGAGTCTCACCCTGCTGAATGGCGGCACGGCGAAACCGGAGGCGCAACCCCAACAAATAGGCTTTAACGTGATACCGCAGATCGATGTCTTCCTGGACAACGGCTACACCTGGGAAGAGCAAAAAATGATCGATGAATCCCGCAAGATTCTCCACTCCCCCGAAATCGCCGTCTCCGCCACCTGCGTGCGGGTGCCGGTGTACGTGTCCCACAGCGTCGCGCTGCATATCGAGTTGGATCATCCCATGTCAGTCGCAGAGGCCAGGGAAATCCTGGGTCAGATGCCGGGCCTGCAGGTGCTGGACGATCTGTCGAATAAGCTCTACCCCATGCCCTGGAATGTGGCCGGGCAAGACGACGTGTTCGTTGGCCGTATTCGTCAGGACGCCTCCCACCCCAACGGCCTGGTCATGTGGGTGGTTTCCGACAACCTGCGCAAAGGCGCCGCGCTCAACTCCATACAAATCGCCGAGGAACTTGTAGCCCGGGACTGCCTCAAGCCCCGGGTAAAGGGTTAGCCCGCTTACTAAAGAGCCTGGCCCCAGAGCTCCGGCAATAGTATTGGCCGCCGCTCCGGCGGCTAGTGGATTGGATTGCTACCTATTTAGCTATTGGGAGGAAGCCAGAGATGGTTGATTTGCAGGTTACTACCCTCGATGGCCGGGATGGGTTAGTGGATGAAGCCAAAATAGCGGAATTCAAGGCCGCGCTGCGAGGACCGCTGATCCAACCCGGCGACGAAAGTTATGATGAACAGCGCCAGGTCTGGAACGCCAACGTTGACAAGCGCCCGGCCTTGATCGCCCGCTGCGCCGGAGTTGCCGACGTGATCACTTGCGTTAATCTTGCTCGTGAGAACAATCTGCTGGTTTCGGTGCGGGGCGGCGCCCACAGCTTTGCGGGCACCGCTGTTTGTGACGGTGGTCTGGTTATTGACCTGTCCCTGATGAAAGGGATACGAGTAAACGCCAAAGAGCGTACCGTGCGCGCCGAGGGCGGGGTCAAGTGGGGAGAGTTCGACCACGAGACTCAGGCTTTCGGTCTGGCCACTACCGGAGGCACCGTTGCCGACACCGGCATAGGCGGACTGACCCTGGGCGGTGGCCACGGTTGGCTGGGCAGCAAATACGGCTTGGTCTCCGATAACCTGATATCGGCGGATATTGTCACCGCCGATGGCCAGCTGCTGGCGGCCAGCGAAACCGAGAACCCGGACCTGTTTTGGGGCATTCGGGCCGGTGGCGGGAACTTTGGCGTTGCCACCACTCTTCAGTTCAAGCTCTATCCCGTTGGTCCGGTTCTGGCCGGTCTCGCCCTCTATTCTTTCGACCAGGCCAGGGAAGTGCTCCGGTTCTACCGCGACTTCTCCAAAAATCTTCCGGATGAACTCAACACGGCCAGCGCTCTCCTTACCTCCAGGGCCTTTTCATTCTCCTGCCTGGTAGGAAAAGCCCATCATGTCGAAAGCTTCGCTGAGATGGGCATTGTGGCGGCGTAGTGCAGCGGCTACGTTGGAATGCCCAGCCCGGCGTACCAAGCTGATGACCAGGTTCCGCAGGCCCGCCAGAACCTGTGGGGCGGCCCCAGTGCGCACCTGAGAGCGGTCCTCGTCGAAGGTCACATCCCGTACCCAGTGGAGGCGGTTCTCGATGCCCCAGTGCCCACGGGAAAGGCTCAACAATCGCCTGGCATCGGCATCGGCATCAGTGGCTGGGAGACTGCTAATTGCATAGCTCACATCCACCTGTTTCTTGCCCTTCACGACCCGCTGGCGCTCTAGCCGACACACCTGTTGCAGATGCGGCCACGCTTCCCCGACCGTCCCAGCGCTGCCCACGTAGCTATTTAGCTCTGGGTCGGCCAAGGCCCACAACTCTCGCCGCTCCAGCCGCCCATGACGCCGCTTTACTGGAGCATCGGCCCAGACCGTCAGCTTGGCCCCGCGTGCTCGCCACTCCGCTGCCAGCCAGGGAGGTACGGTTGGGCCACCAGCCCTCTCAGTTCCTAGCAGGGGAAAAAGCCACCTCCAGGTCTCGGCGCAAGGTGGGCTGATTCTCTTTAACCGGGATTGCCCAGATCAAACCACCTTTCCTGGATATAGCTCCCGCCGGGATACCGCCAAATATAATCCCGCATTCCAAGGGCGTCAAATGCGGTCTGATGCGGCCTGATTCACTCAAAGTCCCCGCTTTCATAGGGCAACCACTGTACTGCCAAGCGTAAAAGCCCCAAACCGCTTGTCTACGCCCAAGTCTCGCCCTTGGGAAGCTCTTTTGCCCTGTGCGACCCCGTAACCGTAACCAATCCCGACGCTCCTAAAGTGGACTAGCCAGGAGCCAGCCTAAGCCGAGCAATTCGTTCCAGTATCCCGCCTAGCATTTCCCGGCTCACGAGCACCTCAGCAAGCTGAAACACCAGCCTTCCGGCATGGCGCACCAACCGTCCTCCAGTCTTGATCATCCTGGTCTGCAGACTGGTCAACGACCAGTGCTTCATTGCCTCCGGTAAGGCTAGCCTTCTCACGAAGTTGCCCAAGTTGTAAGCCAGTACGAACAACTCCAGCCCGACCTGATTGGCCACGAACTTGTGGCAGGACAACCTCGTCCAGTTCAGGGCGTACTTGCCTTCTTTTATCCATTGCTCCGCCGTCCCTCGGCCATTGTAAAAGCGGACTATCCCGATGTTTGGATAGCTCAGATTGGTGACGATGAAGCCCACTCTGGGAAACAGTTCTCCCTGGTGCCACTCCACCTTAGAGACCACTCTCCGAGGAACGTTCCAGCTCTGGGCCTGGTAGACGAAGTCATGATAGGAGACGATAGGCTTCGGGGAAAGCCACTCCGTAGGCCGTATTAGCCGGGGCGCTATCTCCCGCTGCAGCACCTGCTTGGACCGCAGCCTGATGGCGTAGCCGATGTTTCTTGCTTCCAGATAATCGTATATCTCCGGCTTGGCGAAGGCGGCGTCAGCACGAAACAGCAGCCTGACCGCTGCTGTCAAATAACGCTCCACCACCGGATCAAGGACTTCTTGCCAATCATCGGCACTGTGGACGTTGCCTGACCGTAGCTTAGCTGCTTCACAATCCCCGAACTGGTTGAACAGAAAGAGAGGGTGATAGCAGACGCATTCAAAGTGGCCGTTATAGGCTGCTCCCTCCTGCTGGCCGTGCACTGGACTCTCGGAACTGTCCATATCCAGGATTACTCGCCGGTGTAGGGTATGGGCCATAGCTCGGGCCATAGCTCGTTCCACCCACTGGGTATTTATTCGTGCCAGCCCCTTCAGGTTGTCCTCTTGGGTCAGGAACTCCGTCTCGAACCGGCCCATCTCACTGGTGCTGGCTCCTTTCCGCTCCGAGCCTTGCCATCCCACGATCACTCGCATGGCTGGGTCTTGGGAAAGGCGCACTGCGTCATTGGTGTCGTCGTAGCCGGCCAAGCGGCTGTAGATCGACTGTCTTAGCAGCGGAACCAGGTGGTGAAGGATATTGCGTCCGGTACGGCTTTCCTGGAGGTAGTCCTCAGCGATTTCGGTAAGGCACAAGGCATCATCAAACTCTCGAAAGGCAAGAAGACCAGCGTCGGAGGTGATGGTTGAGCCGTGAAATTCCAGGCGGACTTTGGGGTTGAATTGGAGCCGGAGAGGGGCTTTTTCGCCGTCATCCATCAGGTGCCTCCATGATGCCTACGGCATCTTACTGCAAAGTGACATATCATGGAGTTATTATAGCTGGGAACACGCAAAAAGGGCCCATAATTAGACAATGGTTGAAAGACCATCGACGAATTACTGAGAAAGCTTTTTAGCCATATGGGAAATGTGGGTTTAACTGGCAGCAGATACTCTCCGCCGCCTGCCACAATCTGCTCACAGACTTTCCGTTGGGTCAGTAAGGCATCAGCCACTACTACCCGACCCTTCAGGGGTACCTGGCCCAATACTTCTTTGACCGCCGCCAATTCTTCCCCTTTGCCCGGCGCAGCTACCTGCGCCAGCACTGCCCCAGCGCGGCTAGCGTAGGCCGACACCAGATGGACCCCGGGTATCTCTTGGCCGTGGACCCCTCGCAAGGTTTTCCCGTCCAGGGACAGGGGGTCATCCGCCTCTACCCCGCTATTTGCCAGCCAGTTGCCGACTTCTGCCTCAAAGGCCGCCACGTCCAGGCCCTTGAACACCCGGTGGAGGGTGGCCACGCAGGGTGTCTTCTCCTGGCTGAACCCCAAAAGCTGCGCCGTAGCACCCCCTTGGTCCCGCCCCCATTGAGCTATGGCGTATAAGCTGCGGGCGCCGCACAGCATGGCACAGGTGGCCAAGGCCAGGATCGCCCCCAAAGAGTGGCGTCGCCCTTGGCTACTCCGGAAGTCAGGCACCAAATCCAGCGTTTCTCTCAAAGTCATCATCCTTCCCTCCCGCTTAAACTGGTAATAACTTTATACTATTTTGAGAAAATGAAAAGGCACTGCCTTACCTCTCCGGAAAGGGCAATCGCGTCTTATTATCTTTCTTAAATTTGTTTAAAATAGTAATCATCATGACGAAACTAGGGAGGGGTAGTGATGGTTCAGGCAACAGGCGCACCCATCGCCGAATACTTCGCGGCGTTGGACGACCCGAGGATTGATCGTACCAAGCGGCACAAACTTTTGGATATCGTCACCATTGCCCTTTGTGCCACCATCTGCGGCGCTGATTCTTGGGTGGATATCGAGCTCTTCGGCAACTGTAAAGAGGAGTGGTTCAAGTCCTTTCTGGAGTTGCCCAATGGTATCCCTTCCCATGATACCTTCGGCGACGTCTTCGCCCGCCTGGACCCAGAGCAGTTTCAACGCTGTTTCATGGAGTGGGTCCAAGCCGTAGCCCAAGTCACCCAAGGCGAAGTGGTGGCCATCGACGGCAAGACGGTATGGCGCTCCCACGACCGTACCCTGGGCAAAAAGGCCATTCACATGGTCAACGTGTGGGCCTCGTCCCATGGCTTGGCGCTGGGCCAGACCAAGGTGGACGAGAAGTCCAATGAAATCACCGCCATCCCCAAGTTGCTACAGCTGCTGGAGCTCGCCGGTTGCATCATCACCATCGACGCCATGGGCTGCCAGAGGGAGATAGCCCGGGAGATCATTGAGGCTCAGGCCGACTATCTGCTGGCGGTGAAGGAGAATCAAGGCCGGCTGTACGATGACGTTCGCGACCTTTTCGAGGGCGCCGAGGAATACGACTTCGAGGGCGTCCCCTATGACTTCGCCCGCACGCTGAACAAGGGCCACGGCCGCCTGGAAACCCGTCAATGCTGGGTCATCACGGACCCGGACTGCCTGGACTATCTGCAAAACCGGCAGCAGTGGGCCAACCTCAACGCCGTGGTTAAGGTCACGGCTCAGCGGGAGACGGCAACCGGGACCACGGTCCACTCTCGCTACTATATCAGCAGTCTGGCCAGGCCTGCCCAGACTTTGTTGGAGGTCACCCGCCGACACTGGGGCATAGAAAACAGCTTGCACTGGTCTTTGGATGTTACCTTTCGAGAAGATCACAGCCGGGTACGTAAGGATAATGGACCCCAAAACCTGGCAGTCCTGCGCCAGATAGCCCTCAATTTGCTGAAGCAGGAGTCCAGCCTTAAACGGGGACTTCAAGGTAAACGGCTGAAAGCCGGCTGGGTTGAGGATTACCTACTCAAGGTGCTCCTTGGTTAAGACGCGATTGCCCTGCCTCTCCGGAGGGAGACAAAATGGTCGGCATTGTTGTATGTTACAACGGCCCCATCGAGGACGGGGAGCGGGCTATTGAGCCAGTCCGAAAGTTCGGGCCACCGGTAGCTGACCAGATTCGTCCCATGCCATATGCCGAGCTGCAGAGTATGCTGGATGAGGTGGTGCCACCGAGACGCCAGTACTACGAAAAGGCTCACTTCTTAGCAGGGATTAGCGACGAGACCATCGACATCCTCATCGAGCATTTCTCGAAGGTTACTTCTCCTCTGAGCCTTCCGTTTTTTCAGCGGACGGGCGGCGCCATGCAGCGTGGTGACACGGCCTACGGGCACCGGGATGCACTGTACAACCTGATCCTCATCGCCTCTTGGGAGGACCCGGGGGAGTCGGAAATACACGTTAAGTGGACCAGGGACTTGTGGGAAGCCCTCCAGCCCCACTCCACCGGCGGGGTTTACGTGAACAACATCGGCGGGGAGGCCCAGGGGGACGGGAATTTGGTACGGGCGGCTTATGGGGCTAGCTACCCACGGTTGGTGGAGGTAAAGAATCAATACGATCCCACCAACCTTTTCCGCCACAACCAGAACATTAAGCCCTAGATTTAGCCCAACGCCCCCGGCGGCTACTAGATTGGATTCCTACCTAGCTTGCGATCGTAAGGGAGTCAGAGATGGTTGATTTGCAGGTTACCACCCTCGATGGCCTGGATGCGGTGCTGGATGAAGCCAAGGTAGCGGAATTCCAGGCCGCGCTTCGAGGACCGCTAATCCAACCCGGCGACGAAGGTTATGATGAACAGCGGCAGGTCTGGAACGCCAATATAGATAGGCGCCCGGCGCTGATCGCCCGCTGCGCCGGTGTTGCCGACGTTATCACGTGCGTTAATTTTGCGCGGGAAAACGTTCTGCTGGTGTCGGTGCGGGGAGGTGGCCATAATGTGGCCGGCAACGCCGTCTGCGATGGCGGCATCATGATCGACCTGTCCCAGATGAAGAGTGTACGGGTCGATCATGATGCCGCACCGCTCGCGCCGAGCCCGGCCTCACCTGGGGGGAGTTCGACCTCGAAACCCAGGCCTTCGGTTTGGCAACCCCCGGAGGCCAGATTTCCACCACGGGTATCGCTGGGGTCACCCTTGGCGGCGGTTGGGGCTGGCTGGCACGTAAATACGGGATGGCTGTAGACAACCTTCTCTCTGCGGACATCGTCACCGCCGACGGCAGGTTCCTCACCGCCAGCGCCACCGAGAACCAGGACCTCTTTTGGGGCCTGCGGGGCGGCGGCGGCAACTTTGGTGTGGTTACCTCCTTCGAGTACCGGCTCCATCCTGTTGGCCCGACGGTCCTGGGTGGTATGTTGATCTATCCCTTTGAGCAGGCCAAAGAAGTCCTCAAGCTCTTCCGGGACCTTACTACTCGTGCGCCCGACGAGTTGGCTGCCGATGCCGCCCTCATGAGCTTGCCGGACGGCGTTCCGGTGGCTGGAATAGTGATTTGCTACAATGGACCCATAGAGGAGGGGGAACGGGTCATAAAACCCCTGCGGGAGTTCGGCCCGCCGATAATGGGCGAGATTGGCCCGATGCCCTATACCGCGGTCCAAAGAATGATAGACGATCCTTATCCTTCTGGACTCCAGAATTACTGGAAGTCCAACTTCATGAGTGAGCTCAGCGACGAAGCCATCGATACCCTGGTGGCCCATTGCGCGAACCGTCCCTCGCCAATGTGCCACGGGCTTATCGAGTTTCAACTGGGCGGCGCAATTAGCCGGGTTGGCGAGGAGGAAACCGCGTTCAATCACCGGGATGTGGACTACACCTTCCTCGCCCTGGGGGTCACGCCTGACCCAGCGGAGTCGGACCAGTGCGTCCGGTGGGCGCGGGATTTATGGGAGGCGATGCGGCCCTTCACCACCGAGGGGGTCTATGTCAACTACCTGGGCCAGGAGGGCGATGAGGGAGTGGAGCGGGTCAAGGCTGCTTACGGCGCCCAAAAGTACGAACGGCTGGCGTCTCTAAAGAAAAAGTACGACCCGAGCAACCTCTTCCGCCTAAACCAGAACATTAAGCGTAAGTGTTCAGATTTGAGGGGAAGCGAGCAACCGGCGGCATTCCAGGAGGGGATTGAGACCTCTAGCCCGCCAGGTGCCAAAGAGGGATGCCAAGGTCATCTTGCTGTCGGTGCCCTGCCCTGAGCGGGTGCCGCCGCTGATCTTGCGACTGGTTACCAGATGCCGCAGGCTCCGCTCGGCGGCGTTGTTGTCTGAGGGCACGGCTGGGTCCGACACGAAGACAAACAGTTCCTTGATGAACCGTTCCATGCGCCGGCAGAGCTTGGCCTGAACCGCCAGGGGATCTTTAAGGAAAGGCCGCGCCAAGACCATTAGTTTCTCCTCCAGCATTAGCTGGATGCGATGGCCTGGCTGGGCTCGGGGAAGGACCGAGGCCTTGGCCTCCGTGTAGACCTGGTGAACCGCCTCGGCCCACTGAGCCAGCCCAGCGTCTTCTGGGTACAACCCTTTCAGGTCATGGATATCCCGCAGCAGATGAGCCCAGCACCGTTGCTTCAGGCCCGGGTAGTGGTTATAGGCGGCGTAGAAATCACTGACCAACACTCCGCTGAAGGAGGAATCCAGCACCTCATCCACCACCCCCTTATCCCGACCCCGACGCAGGAAGTATCGTTCGCTGGGAGTGCTGAAGGTCCAAACATAGCCGTTGCTCCCGTCCTGGCGCCAGCCGGTTTCGTCGCCCTGCACCACGGGACTGGCGCGGACTTGCTCGAGCACCTCTCGCACCGCCGTCTCAGCCTGACGGGCTACTCCATGGACGGCCTGGACGATGGCACCAACACTCAGGTGCAACTGATGGACGGTCTCCAGGTACCATTGGATGATTCTTATGGGCAACCGTCCCTCCTCCCGCAGGGTCACCATCAGGCTTACCAGATTGACCCCCAGGCGCTGCTGGCCCAGAACCACCCCCTGCAGGGCCTCTTTGGGCAGCCGGCGCCGCTGGCATACCGGACAGATGCGGGCTACCAGGGCGTGCTCGGTCACTTCTACCGGAGCCACCGGTAGCTCAATGACTTCCCGAGTTCGCTGTACCCATCCGCCGTTCAGGTGAGTCCCGCAGTCGGGACAGACCGCCACGGCATGCTCCACCCGCTGGGTAGGAGTCATGCGCTGGCGGGCGAAGCCATGGCGGCGCGGCTTTCTGGGCTCCTTTTTCTCCGGCGCTTGCCGGCTGGAGTGCGGCTGATTACCCGGCATCCCCGACGACCCGCGCCGGTTGGGACGGGATTCCAGAACCCCAATCCGCCTTTGCAAATCGGCAATGACTGCCCGCTGGCCGGCAATTATCTCCAGCAGAGTTTCGCGACTCGCCGCGTTCAGGTCTAGTTCAGTGTCCACCTCCCTGGTATGCCACAACTCCCCCGGCCATGCCAGCGTTTTTCCAACGGCTTTGAGCCAATTCACCTCATCAAGTCTGAACAGTTACCATTAAGCCCTAGATTTAACCCAGCTGTCGAGTATCGTGTATAATACCCCAAATTGTAAGGGAGGTTCAGCATGACGGAGATAGGCAGGCTGATTACGGCCATGGTAACCCCCTTTGACGAGCAGGGGCAGGTGGACTATCAACAAGCCAAGCGCCTGGCCAACGCCCTGCTGGACTCGGGCAGCGACGGCGTCATCGTGTCGGGAACCACCGGAGAGTCCCCCACGCTCAGCACCGAGGAGAAGCTCCGGCTGTTCGGCGAGGTCAAAAGCGCTGTTGGCGACCGGGGCTCGGTGGTGGCCGGCACCGGCAATTACAGCACCTCGGAAACGATAGAGCTAAGCCGGCAAGCGGAAGAGACCGGCGTCGATGGGCTGCTGCTGGTGGTGCCCTATTACAACAAGCCGCCCCAAGAAGGCCTGTACCAGCATTTCAAGACCATAGCTGAGCACGTGCGCCTGCCCTGCATTCTCTACAACGTGCCCAGCCGGACCAGCCTCAACATGACCGACCAAACCACCCTTCGGCTCAGCCAGGTGGACAACATCCTGGGAGTCAAAGAGGCCAGCAGCGATTTAAACCAGATCGCTCGGATTATCGACGGCGCCCCGGCGGACTTCCGGGTATGGAGCGGCAACGACGACGAGACCTTCCCGATTATGGCAATGGGCGGCTACGGCGTGGTCAGCGTCCTTTCCCACCTGGTGGGCAGCCAGATAAAACAGATGATGGGCCTGCTGCTGGAAGGGGACGTGGAGCGGGCTGGGGCCGAGCATCGGCGTCTGCTGCCCATCTTCAAGATCATGTTCACCATCGCCAACCCGATTCCGGTCAAGTATTCCCTCAATCAGGCGGGTTTCAATGTCGGCGCTCCCCGGCTGCCCCTGGTGAATCCTGATGACACGGTCGCCGCCGCCATCGATGAGGTTGTTTCCCGGTACGACATCGACCTTCCGGTGCCGGCCGCAGCCCGCTAGCGAATCGGACCCTCTCTCGGCCAAATATAATGCCCCGGGTCCAGACCAGCCTAAATGGGAGGTCGTGAGTCGGGGCGCACGCGCTGGGTGAGAAGCAATCGTTCATGGTTCGACAGGCTCACCACGAACGAAACCAGAACCGTTGGCCCTGAGCCTGTCGAAGGGCCGGCATCAGGCTGGAACGTCGGTGGCCGGAGCTGCATCGCCCGGGGTGGTCTCGCCCGTAGTCGTCTCAGTCGATGCGTGCCGGGCCTCTTGGTGGGTTAAGGAATAGACGCCCCGATACTCCTCCGGCAGCAGAACGGCAATGCGGTTCATCATCATTTCAGCCACGCCATTAATCGCCTCTCGTCCGACCCTTCCCTCCAGCACCGGCGGCGTAAAAGGCGGGCCAATATTCACGCGGTAGCGGCGGAAGGGAAATATCATCCGCCAGGGTGGAAACTTTTCCGTTCCACTGATACCCACGGGTAGAATCGGCGCCTGGGACTTGATGGCCAGAAAAGCCGCTCCCACCTTCGCCCGCTCCAGGGTCTTGTCCAGGCTGATTCTCCCTTCCGGGAAGATTACCAGAGCCCTATCCTGAGCTAGCAGCTCAAGGGCCGTCCGCATCCCATCGACGCCGATGCGGCTGCGGTCCAGAGGAAAGACACCCACCCAGCGCATGACGGTTCTTTTGACCGGGTTGGAAAATAGCTCCACCTTGCCCAGATAGTTAAGGGAGCGCGGCAGGCTGGCGAACAGCGCGGGAGGGTCGTTGTAGGAGAGGTGATTGGATACTACGATCAGCGGACCATAAGGTGGTACGCATTCCTGACCGGTTACCTCCAGCCGCCCAAAAAAGGTGAGACAAAAGCGAGTTGCCGCACGACCGGCTCGGTAAATCCAACTCATGTATGGCAACTCATCTTCGGCCCGGCCTGGAATTTTGCTGGGCCTGCTTTTGGATTTGTACCCGGACCTGCTGAATAATTAAGTCGGTCACCTGTTCGGCGCTCAATTCATCGGTTTCGACCAGCACGGCGTCCTTCGCCGGGATTAGCGGGGAGTCGGCCCGCTGGGAGTCGATACGGTCCCGCTCCCGGGTTTCTTGAAGGACCTGGTCCAAATCCGGGTCCTGCCCCTGGTCCCGCAGCTCTTGCCAACGCCGGTGGGCCCGCACTTCCGCCGAAGCAGTGATGAATAGCTTCAAGTCGGCATTGGGCAGGACCACAGTGCCAATATCCCTTCCCACCATGACCATTCGTCCCTCGGCTGCCAGGGCCCGCTGCTGTTCCACCAGGGCGCGGCGCACTTCCGGCACCCGGGCGACCTGGGACACGTTCCGGACCACCTTGGGTTCCCAAAGTTCCGGCCCAACCCGCTCTCCGGAAACGAATACCGTGCTGCTATCCTGACCGGCCAGGCGTATGGGGCTCTCTTGAGCCAAGCGGCCCAGGCCGGCTTCATCCGCGATAGATACTTTCCGCCGGAGGGCAAGCCAGGTGATGGCCCGGTACATGACGCCGGTGTCCAGGTAGTCGAGGTCCAGCCTTCTGGCCAGCTCCCTACCCACCGTGGTCTTCCCCGCGGCTACCGGACCGTCTATGGCGATTACCTGAGTCACTTCGCCCAACGCGCCTGCTCCCGGCCTTTTAGAGCGAATTATAGCATCAGAGCCATGCCGCCACTTGTTGCTGCCAGAGACTCGGCTGGTATAAATTGTCGAAATGTGGTGGCAAGATTTGGCAACTAGCCTCTGTAATAATGTTTGGACGCTCCGGGATTGGATGCTCCGGCTCAAGTTGGTACTGGCTCTTCTCACGCTGCTCCTCTTCGTTCTCGCTTCCCTTTTCGCCAGCTTCCCCGGCGACTTGCCCCTCCTTCTCTGGCTGCAAGGCCAGCAATCCCCCTGGCTGACGAAAGCCGCGATGACGGTATCACATTTGGGAGATACCCCAATCATCTTGAGTATGGTGGGAGTAGCTGTATTCCTGCTGCTGGTGTGGCGGCGGCGCGACGTGGCGGTAATGATGCTGCTCAGCTTGGTACCCTTCGAGGCCGGCATTCTGCTAAAACTGGTGGTGGGGAGAACCAGATCGGAATTTCTACTACTTCCGGAATATTTGTTACTTAATACAGCTCCCACTTCGCTTAGTTTCCCCAGCGGGCATGCTCTCTTCGCCGCGATCTTCGGGGGTCTGCTGATCTGGCTGGCCGAAGAGTCGATTCAATCCCCATTGATCCGGCGGAGTGTGCTGGTTGTTTTGGGGCTGCTCATTTTAGCTGTCGGGTGGTCCCGGGTTTATTTGGGGCTGCACTGGCCCAGTGACGGTTTTGGGGGCTATATGTACGGTCTGCTGGCAGTTTGGCTGCTAACCTCGCTGCGGAGAGGATTGTTATACAAGATATAGCGGGCTTGCGGGAAAGTGAGGCGAGTTGTGCCAAACCTTTGCCACCCCTTTGCGAGTGAGGCGAGTTGTGCCAAACCTTTGCCATCCCTTTGAAAGTGAGGCGAGTTGTGCCAAACCTTTGCCATCCCTTTGAAAGTGAGGCGAGTTGTGCCAAACCTTTGATAGAAGGCGTCGAAAAGTGCGTTCTTCGTGAGTTCGCAGTGATAAAATTTGATCCAGATTCCCCCGGAAACGCGCGACAAGAGGCACAGCTATGAACTGGGTAGATATTTTGGTGTTGGTTGTGTGGGGACTGATGGCGTTATGGGGCTTCAAGTCTGGGTTGATCGGCATGATAGTGCCACTGGTGGTGATAATTCTCGGTCTGGCTCTCTCCAGCCGAATTGCCGAGCCGGTGGGGAACCTTTTCTCGTTTCTGTCCGAGAATGAAAACGTACAGACGATTATCGCCTTCATCGCGATATTCCTGGCCTTGATTCTACTCTCAGCCTGGCTGAGCGTCCTCCTGCACACCGTATCCAAGGTGATTCCCTTGGCCGGTCCGGTGGACCATCTATCTGGCATGGTCATCGGCATCTTCGTGGGATTCCTCTTCCTGTCGGGGATTCTAACCGGGTTACAACATTTTTCGGTAGGGCGGGTCCAGACCGACATCGCCGAATCTCCCTTGGGATCTTTCATGGCCGACAATTTTGGCGTTACCCTAAGGGCGGTGAAACTGGTGCCCGGAGATTGGGAAGAGAAGGCCAGGGGGTTGCAGGGCGGGCTGCAGGACGGCGCTGGAGAGTTTAAAGGAAGGGTGGAAAAGCTGAAGCAGGAAGACAAATCCGGCCATCTGGAGGGATTTCCGCCTCAGTAAGTTCACCGGGCGACCCCTATCTTCGACCTCCCCTAATCCCATCTTGCCAAGGATGGGGTTGGGGCTTTTCTTGCGGCCTACTTCTCCTCACACAGGCTCTAAGCAGGGTATGGCGCGTGGCTCACAGCTTTTGCCGCTGGTCGCGCAGATGTCCGATGCATTGCTAATCTGGTATATACTTGTAGTACGATTTTCTGAATTTGTAGCTAAGCGAGGTGCTGAGGCCAGTGGCCGCAAAGCACAAGGCTGGTCAAGGTGAGTCTGAGGCGGCAGTTGCTGACGACGGTGGACGCAGCCCGTCGCCAGCGCCTTTGGGGGTTTTAGCCTCGCCAGTCTTGGTCCTTAACCTCAACTACGTCCCGATAAATGTCTCCACGGCCCGCCGCGCGATAATCCTACTGGGTAAGGGGAAGGCGGAGTTACTGGAAAACCATCGGGGACAGGTCCGCACCGTATCAACAGTGGTTGATGTGCCATCAATTATCCGGTTGGCCTACCTGGTCAAGCGGCCCTTCGCTCCGCGTAAGCTTTCCAAAAAAGAGATCTTCCTGAGGGACCAGTACACCTGCCAATATTGCGGCACCAAAAGCCAGCAATTGACCCTGGACCACGTGGTGCCGAGGCGACAGAAGGGCGCGCACACCTGGGAAAACGTGGTGGCCGCTTGCTCCAAGTGCAACCTCCGCAAGGCCGGCTTCACGCCGGAAGAAGCCAAGATGAAGCTGTTCCGGGAACCGCGGGCGCCCCAACCCAATCCCTACCGCATGCTGCAAAATAGGGTAATCCTGGATGAATGGCGCCCCTATTTGCCCTGGGCCCTCGGCAACTCCTAGCCCAAAACGCGCGCCCTCCAAATTGAAATGGGATTAGGATCCGGGCGCGGGCAGGCTCAGCATCAGCACCTCCAGCGCCAATCGGGGGTTGGCATTGTCATCCAGTGCCTCCAGCGTTTCCACCAGAGCCCTTAGGAAGCTCACCACCTGGGGGCCCGTAAGATTGGCTGCCTGCAGCCGTAGCTGAGAGAGCTGGTCCTGGTTATTCACGTATTCCTCGGCTCCCTCCTTGACCAGTAGCAGGTCGCGCCACCAGCGCAGCCAAAGAAACAGCGTCTGCCGAGAGGATTCCCGATCCCGGCCGAACCGCACTGCCAGATCGGAGGCGAAGGCAAAGCGCCCCTCCAGGTTTGCCTGGGTAACCTCCTGAACCTGCGCCAGTTGCTCCTCTCGCTCCTCCAAAATCCGAGGGTCGGCCAGAGCGCTGATGGCCCAGCCGGGACAGCCCCGAGACAGTCGCGCCAGCCGCTCCGCCAACTCCGGCTCGGCGTTGTGCTCGGCCACCAGGCGCTCGGCTAGCTGCTGCTTGGGCACCGGGCGCAAATCCAGGCGGCGGCAGCGGGAGCGGATGGTGGATAGCAGCGCCTCTTCGTTGGCGGTCAGCAGCAGGATCAGGACCTGAGGCGGAGGCTCTTCCAGGGTTTTAAGCAGGGCGTTGGCGGCCTCTTCACTCATCGACTCCACCCCGTCGAATATGAGCACGCTGCACGAACCTTCGTAGGGCTTCAGGTTCGCCTGATGCAGTGCCTCCTTGACATCGCCGATGCCGATCACCGTGCGGGTCGCCCGGCTATCTTCCGGTTGGAAAACCGTGATAATTCGTACGTCAGCGTGCTGCCCTCGGAGGATTCTCGCACATTGCCCGCAGGCGCCGCATGGGGCGCCTGATCCCTCAAGGCAATTCACGCTCTGGGCTAAATGGATGGCCAGGGACATTTTCCCGATATGGGGAGGACCCACTAGCAGATAGGCATGGGCCAATTGGCCCAACTCCAGGCTGGGCTGCAATTGGCTCAGAATGTGATCCTGGCCGTACAACTGCCACATGGCTGGGTTCCCTATAGGTGAATCAGACTGTTCAGGAGGTGTACGGAATTTTTGGCCGGATTTATCGGTTAGGGGCGGATCAGACAACGTCGCAGAGCATCATATCCTGGTAGCTTTCGCGGCGACGGATTAACCGGCTCTGGCCATCTTTGACCAGCACTATGGGCGGCCTAGGGTTCAGGTTGTAATTGCTGGCCATGGAGGGGCAGTAGGCCCCAGCCGCCGGTATGGCGATGACGTCGCCGCTCTCCGCGGTTGGCAGCATTACATCCCAGGCCAATACATCTCCCGATTCGCAGTATTTGCCGGCAATGGTCACCAGATCGTCGGACTCCCAGGTGGCTTTGCCCGCCGATACCACTTCATAAGCCGCCTGATACAGCGCCGGGCGAATATTGTCCCCCATGCCGCCGTCCACACTGACGTATTTTCGAACCCCGGGAATCTCTTTGATGGCGCCGATACGGTAAAGGGCCACTCCGGCCGGACCCACTATTGACCTCCCCGGCTCTACAATCAACTTGGGGCGGGGCATGCCCAGGTCCGAGCAGGTAGCATCCATGGTGGATACGATGGCCTCAGCGTACTCACTCACCGCTGGAGGCTGCTGGTCTCGGGTGTAGGCAATGGCGAACCCGCCGCCGGGGCTGAACTCCTGCAGGTTCCAACCCTCCTCTCGAAACTCGGCGGCGAACCGCAACACCAAATCGGTGGCGGCCCGGTAGGGCTCCAATTCAAAAATCGGTGAGCCCAGGTGGAAGTGGAGCCCTCGGAGCTGCAAATGGGAGGCGCTTAAAGCCTGGCGAATGCCGACCGCCGCGTGGCCGGTCTGTATGGAAAGCCCAAACTTTGAGTCGATGATGCCCGTTGTGGTGTAAGCGTGCGTGTGGGGGTCGATGCCGGGCGACACTCGAATTAGAATATCCTGGGTCTTCCCAGCATCTGAGGCGATGCGATTCAGCAATTCCAGCTCGTGGAAACTGTCCACCACCACCCGGCCAATACCCTGTTCCACAGCCTCCGCCAACTCCTGGGGGGTCTTGTTGTTGCCGTGGAAATACACCCGCTCAGCGGGCAGGCCGCCGCCCAGAGCCACCGCCAATTCCCCGCCGGAAACCACGTCCAGGCCCAGCCCTTCTTCGTTAAGAATTCGCACCAGGGCCGGATTGATATAGGCTTTCGACGCATAGAGCACCTGAGTCCCGGGAGCGCGTTGGTCGAACTCCCGCACAAAGCTGCGACAGCGGCTCCGCAGGGTCTCTTCGTCGAAGACATACACCGGCGTCCCGTACTCCTGGGCCAGGTCCAGCGTGTTGCAGCCCCCAAGGGTCAGCTGACCCTGTTCGTCAATCTTGGTGGTATCTGGAAAAACGTTCAGCGGGAGCATGGGCGGGCCTCTTTCCGGTGGGATGTTGGGGCCTAAGGAAAAGTATTTAGGTAGAGGTATCTTAGTTGCTGGATGGACCCTGGTGCAAGCGGGGTTACCCGTTGTAACTGTTCAGACTTGATGAGGTGAATTGGCTCAAAGCCGTTGGAAAAACGCTGGCATGGCCGGGGGAGTTGTGGCATACCAGGGAGGTGGACACTGAACTAGACCTGAACGCGGCGAGTCGCGAAACTCTGCTGGAGATAATTGCCGGCCAGCGGGCAGTCATTGCCGATTTGCAAAGGCGGATTGGGGTTCTGGAATCCCGTCCCAACCGGCGCGGGTCGTCGGGGATGCCGGGTAATCAGCCGCACTCCAGCCGGCAAGCGCCGGAGAAAAAGGAGCCCAGAAAGCCGCGCCGCCATGGCTTCGCCCGCCAGCGCATGACTCCTACCCGGCGGGTGGAGCATGCCGTGGCGGTCTGTCCCGACTGCGGGACTCACCTGAACGGCGGATGGGTACAGCGAACTCGGGAAGTCATTGAGCTACCGGTGGCTCCGGTAGAAGTGACCGAGCACGCCCTGGTAGCCCGCATCTGTCCGGTATGCCAGCGGCGCCGGCTGCCCAAAGAGGCCCTGCAGGGGGTGGTTCTGGGCCAGCAGCGCCTGGGGGTCAATCTGGTAAGCCTGATGGTGACCCTGCGGGAGGAGGGACGGTTGCCCATAAGAATCATCCAATGGTACCTGGAGACCGTCCATCAGTTGCACCTGAGTGTTGGTGCCATCGTCCAGGCCGTCCATGGAGTAGCCCGTCAGGCTGAGACGGCGGTGCGAGAGGTGCTCGAGCAAGTCCGCGCCAGTCCCGTGGTGCAGGGCGACGAAACCGGCTGGCGCCAGGACGGGAGCAACGGCTATGTTTGGACCTTCAGCACTCCCAGCGAACGATACTTCCTGCGTCGGGGTCGGGATAAGGGGGTGGTGGATGAGGTGCTGGATTCCTCCTTCAGCGGAGTGTTGGTCAGTGATTTCTACGCCGCCTATAACCACTACCCGGGCCTGAAGCAACGGTGCTGGGCTCATCTGCTGCGGGATATCCATGACCTGAAAGGGTTGTACCCAGAAGACGCTGGGCTGGCTCAGTGGGCCGAGGCGGTTCACCAGGTCTACACGGAGGCCAAGGCCTCGGTCCTTCCCCGAGCCCAGCCAGGCCATCGCACCCAGCTAATGCTGGAGGAGAAACTAATGGTCTTGGCGCGGCCTTTCCTTAAAGATCCCCTGGCGGTTCAGGCCAAGCTCTGCCGGCGCATGGAACGGTTCATCAAGGAACTGTTTGTCTTCGTGTCGGACCCAGCCGTGCCCTCAGACAACAACGCCGCCGAGCGGAGCCTGCGGCATCTGGTAACCAGTCGCAAGATCAGCGGCGGCACCCGCTCAGGGCAGGGCACCGACAGCAAGATGACCTTGGCATCCCTCTTTGGCACCTGGCGGGCCAGAGGTCTCAATCCCCTCCTGGAATGCCGCCGGTTGCTCGCTTCCCCTCAAATCTGAACACTTACTACCCGTTGGCTAATCGTTGACTACCCTGAAGGCCAAGTATATACTCGGTCCAACCACCCACACCCAAGCCACACGTTATGCCACGTACCTAATCGACCTAGGAGGTAGTTAGCGTGAAAGTTTCGGTAGAGATCAGCGTCAATGGGCAACCTCGGCAAGCTGAAGTCGAACCCCGTACCCTGCTGGTCCACTTCCTGAGGGAAGAGTTGGGCCTCACCGGAACGAAGATCGGCTGCGATACTAGCCAATGCGGCTCCTGTGTTGTGATGCTGGATGGAGTTGCCGTCAAGTCGTGCTCCTGCCTGGCGGTGCAAGTGGATGGAAGCAACGTTACCACCATAGAAGGTTTGGCTCAGGACGGCGAGCTACATGCCGTCCAAGAGGCTTTTTGGGACAATCACGGTCTGCAGTGCGGCTTTTGCACCGCCGGCATGATTATGTCTGTGGTTGACCTGCTAAATAAGAACCCACACCCTTCTGCCCAGGAAGTAAGGGATGGACTGGAAGGAAATATCTGCCGGTGCACCGGCTATCACAACATTGTCAAAGCGACCCTGGCCGCCGCCGATGCGATGGGAGGTTAGGATATGACGACCCGGCTTTTTGGTTCCGGTATCAGACGTCGGGAGGACCCCCGGCTGATAACCGGCGGATCCACCTATACCGACGACATTAAGCTGCCGGGCATGGTCTACGCGGCCATCCTGCGCAGCCCCCACGCCCACGCTCGAATCACTGGGATAAATACCAGCGCCGCCCAGGCCGCGCCGGGCGTGCTGGCCGTTTACACCGGCGCCGACACCGACGGCGTGCTCAATTCTATACCCTGCGCCTGGATAGTCCCGGATTCCGATACTAAGGCCGTTCCCCACATGCCCCTGGCCAAGGACGTGGTGCGCTACCAGGGCGACGGCGTGGCCGTGGTGGTCGCCGAGAACCGCTACCAGGCCGAGGACGCGCTGGAGCTAATCACGGTTGATTACCAGCCATTGCCCGCCGTGGTTAACCCGGAAGCGGCCTTCCAGCCCGGAGCGCCCCAGATTCACGAGGAGGCCCCTAATAACCAGGCCTTCCATTGGGTGGCGGCCGGGGGCGATGTGGATGCCGCCTTCGCCTCCGCCGAAGTGGTGGTGCGCGACACCATACGGCAGCAGAAGCTGATTCCCAACGCGGTGGAGCCTCGCTCGGCGGTTGCTTCCTGGCTGGCGTCCATGGGGGAGCTGACTCTCTGGAGCAGTAGCCAGAACCCGCACATCGCCCGGTTTTTGACCTCGCTGGTCACGGGCTTGGGCGAGCATAAGATTCGCGTCATCTCTCCAGAAGTAGGCGGCGGTTTCGGCAGCAAGACCCCCCTCTATGCCGACGAGATGGTCGCCGTTTTTTGCACCATGAAGCTGGGCCGCCCGGTTAAGTGGACCGAAACCCGCTCGGAAAACTTTCAGGCCACGATACACGGCCGGGATCACGTGGAGTATGTGGAGTTGGCGGCTACCCGGGAGGGCAAGATAGTCGGCCTTCGGTCGGTGGTTTACGCTGCCATGGGCGCTTACCTCTCCACGGCGTCTACGGGCATACCCACCATTTTGCACGGGCTAATGTATTCCGGCCCCTACGATATACCCAATATTAAGGCCGATATCTACGGCGTTTTCACTACCACGACGCCGGTGGACCTTTACCGGGGCGCCGGCCGTCCCGAAGCCACCTTCCTGATTGAAAGATTGGTGGAGCTGTTGGCCGTGGAGTTGAACCAGGACCCCGTGGAACTTCGGCGAAAAAACCTCATTCCCAAGTTCGAGGATGGGCACAACGTGGCCATCGGCCTTACCTACGACAGCGGCGACTACGAAATGGCCCTGGACAAGGTGCTGGAGCATGTGGATTATCAGGAGCTGCGGCGGGAGCAGGCCCACCTCCGGGAGCATGGTCAGTACATGGGCATCGGTGTCACCTGCTATTGCGAAATTTGCGGGTTGGGGCCTTCCCAAGTGGCTGGCGCAATAGGCTTCGGCGGCGGATTATGGGAGAGCGCCACCATACGGTTCAGTCCCACCGGCAAAGCCAGCATCTACACTGGCACCAATCCCCACGGACAGGGGGAAGAAACGACTTTCGCCCAGATCTTGGGAGACGAGTTGGGACTGCCGGTAGAGGACATCGATGTGGTCCACGGTGATACCGCCAATACGCCCATGGGCTGGGGCACCTACGGCAGCCGGACTACCGTTGTCGGGGGTGGAGCTCTCGCTTTGGCCGCCCGAAAAATCAAGGAGAAGGCCAAAGTCCTAGCCGCCCACCTGCTGGAAGCTGCCGAGGCGGACATAGAATACGAAGACGGCAAATTCTTCGTTCGGGGCTCTCCTGACCAGAGCAAATCCATTCAGGACATCGCACTAATGGCCAACGTGGCCTGGAACATGCCGGAAGGAATGGAGCCCGGCCTGGAGGCATCCGCCTTCTATGACCCGCCCAACTTCACCTATCCCTTTGGAGCCCACGTAGCGGTGGTCATGGTGGACCCGGATAATGGCTACATCAGTTTCCAGCGCTATGTGGCGGTGGACGATTGCGGGCCGCAGATTAATCCTATGATTGTCGAAGGCCAGGTTCACGGAGGTGTTGTCCAGGGTGCCGGGCAGGCCCTCTGGGAAGAAGCGGTTTACGACGACAACGGTCAGCTGCTGACCGGATCGTTGATGGATTACGCGGTGCCCCGGGCCCACCAGGTGCCGGATATCGAGACCATCTCCACCGTAACCCCTTCGCCGCATAACCCCTTGGGTGTCAAGGGCATCGGTGAGACCGGCACCATAGCCTCAACCATAACCATCTATAACGCCGTAATCGACGCCCTGCGGCCCCTGGGCGTGACCAAGCTGGACATGCCCCTGACACCGGAGCGGGTTTGGCGGGCCATCCACCAGCAAGGGTAGGCCAGTGAGGGTAGGCCAGTGAGGGTAGGCCAGTGAGGGTAGGCCAGTAAGGGTAGGCCAGTAAGGTTAGGCCAGTAAGGGTTAGGCCAGTAAGGTTAAGTAAGGTTAGAGAGGAAAAGCCATGTACGCCCCAGAGTTTGATTACCACCGGGCCGGTTCGGTAGCCGAAGCCATTCAACTGCTGGGCTCCCACCAGGACGCCAAGTTGCTGGCCGGCGGGCAGAGCCTGATTCCGCTAATGAAACTGCGGCTGGCCAGACCGGCCGTGCTGGTGGATATTGGCCGCTTAGCGGACCTCAAAGGCATCAGTGTTAATGGCGACACAATCCATATCGGCGGTCTAACCACTCACCATGAGATCGCCTCTTCCCCACAGATAAATAGCGCCAACCCCATGCTGACTGAAGTGGCGGCAGGAATTGGCGACCAGGCGGTGAGAAATCGCGGCACTATTGGGGGCAACCTGGCTCATGCCGACCCGGCTTCCGATTGGGGCACGGTGCTGACCGCCCTGAACGCCTCCATCGACATACAGGGACCCAGTGGTTCCCGTTCCGTCGCGCCCGAGGACTTTTTCCAGGGGGCCTTCACCACGGCTCTAGCCGAAAACGAGGTTGTTACCGGAGTGAACGTGCCGGTGCTCACCGTTCATGACCACGGCCATGAGCATGAGCATGGCCACGACCACGGCGAGCATGAGCATGGCCACGACCATGGCAGCCGGGACATTCACGGACAGGTCGGCGAATATGCCAAGATGGCTCATCCGGCTTCGTTCTACGCCGTGGTAGGCGGCGCGGTGGTGGTGACTGTTGCCGACCAGCGCTGTACCGCGGCCAGGGTTGCCGTAGGGGGACTGGTTCCTTCGCCGCTGCGGGCCCGGTCAGTGGAGAACGCTCTGGTTGGTAAGGAGCTGACCCCAGAAAACATCAGCGCAGCGGTGGATCACCTGGCCGACGACCTGGGCGACGATGTTATTGGGGACATCTTCGCCTCGGCCGAATACCGCAGGATGGTGGCTCCGGTGGAGGTAAAGCACGCCCTGTTCCATGCCACCGGAATGGCCCATCGCTAGTAACTATCTCATAATGTCACCCCGAGCCGAAGGGCTCCTGCTCTGAATATAGCCCGTCCACCCTTCGACAGGCTCAGGGCGAACGGGCTAGTAACCGCTCGTGGTGAGCCTGTCGAACCATGAGCCGAGGGGGCTGGGCCTGGGCCGTATATTTCGAAAGAGAGGTGCTGCTGATTCGCATCTCTCTTCTTCTTGAGGCCAGGTCCCGCCGCGGCGGGCGACGGTCAAGCACGACCCGATTGCTTTAGCTGGAGAAAGTGGTTCTGAAGATACTCCTGACCAATGACGATGGCATACACGCCCCGGGACTGCTGGCCGCCGCCCGCGCTCTGGCCTCGGTAGGCGAGCTCCACATCGTCGCGCCAAGTCGGGAGCAGAGCGGCGTGGGTTCCGCTCTCACCCTGCATGAGGCGATACCGGTTTCTCCTATCGAGATTGATGAGCTGCTGGGAGATGAGGCCAGGCCTCAATATCCGATAACCGCATTCTCAGTCCAAGGCACCCCGGCGGATAGCTGCGTGCTGGCGTTGGAGCGGCTGGTTGGCCGGGTGGACCTGGTGGTCTCGGGCATAAATAGGGGTTCCAATCTGGGGGCCGACATCCTCGTCTCCGGCACCGTCGGTGCGGCGCTGCAGGGCTTTCTGCGCGGGTTCCCAACCCTGGCGGTTTCGGTTGGCTCGGTGCAGAATCCCCAATATGACGGCGCAGCTCGATTGCTGGAGTTGCTGGCCGGCCAGCTGGGCCAGACCCCATCTAAGGAAGCCTTTTTCCTGAACGTGAACCTGCCCAACGTGCCGCTGTCCGAGATAACTGGGGTGCAGATTACCCGGCTGGGCGGTCGCTCATACGGGGAATCGGTGCGGGAGGAGGGTATCGAGGAGCCGAAAAAGTACCGGATATCCCGCAACAAGCCAATCCCCGGAGACAGTCCAGATGGCACCGACATCTGGGCGCTGAAGAATAACCGGATATCCATAACGCCGCTTCAAGTCGACTTGACCAATGGGGAGCAGATTCCCCAACTGGAGGGACTGCTGGCGGACCTTCCGTCCCGGCTGCTGCAACGTCAGGATTGAGCTAAACCAAAGCCAAAGCGGCATCTACATCGACGCCGGATTGGGCATTGCTACCAACACTGTCTTTTCGGTATCGTCATTCCGGCGAACGCCGGAATCCAGGGAACAGTGGAGAATGCACTTCCCTGGACACCGGCTTACGCCGGTGTGACGAAGGATTTTGCTCCTTCAGATTGCATTAACTAGCACACTGCCGATCGCCGAAGCAGACTTTGGGGTTTAGCTGAATGTAGTTTTCACCTTGGTATTAGCTTAGGGATTGTCACGAAATAATTAGTTCGGTGTGACGAAGGATTTTGCTCCTTCAGATTGCATTAACTAGCACACTGCCGATCGCCGAAGCAGACTTTGGGGTTTAGCTGAATGTAGTTTTCACCTCCCGCCCACCGTTCTTGAAGGGCCCCACCAGTTCCTTCTTCTTCGTGTCCACGGTATTAGCTTAGGATTAAACCACGGCTGGGGCTTCAGGCCAGCCCCACACTGGCCAGCTCCGCTACAATGCTGGTTCCAGACCTCAGCTTTTCCTGGATTCGCCATTGCAGCTCGTAGGCTGGCCGCTCCAGGGGGTGCTCATGGGACGGTTTCCTAAAATAGAAGGGAACCAGCGCCAGGTACCACAGATACCAGGGCAACACGCCCCATCTCAGCGCCTGATGCCAGTGGAAGTGCTCGTGGCAGCGCAAAGCGACGTCGTCCCGATGTCCCCGTCGATACAGAATGAAGGGCCAAAGGGTGACAGCGTCCACTCCCTCTTTGTGCAGCTTGCCAACGGTCAGTTCGATTGGCTTCATAGCGGGGGCTCCATACCGTCTTCTTGAACCGCTTGACGGGATAGCTTCATACCCGAAGCGGCCAAATTTTTCGGGTCCAACAGCTATCGGCCCAATAGCTGGTCCGCGATGCCGCTTGTCTTGGCCAGCTTGTCTTAGATCACAGCATGGGCCATAATAGGCCAGGTTCAAACCGGCAACAGCTTGGATATCACCATTTGGATACTGGCACTTGAAAACCGGCAGGAGGTGCGCTGATGAACGAAGATGGCAAAAAAACCGCTCTGCGAATGATTCCCTAAGGGATGTATGTGCTTACCACCAAGAGTGGCCAGGGCGAGGATGTGGACGCAGCCACGGTTAACTGGGTTACGCAAACTTCCTTTTCGCCACCACTGATCGCGGTAGGAATTAAAGCCGATTCTAAAACCCACCAGTTCGTGAAGGAGACCAACGTTTTCGCCGTCAACGTTATTGGCGGAGATCAGATAAACACCGCCTTCACCTTTTTCAAGTCTCAGGAGAGGGAGGGCAACAGCATTGGCGGAGAGGAGTTCGAGCTGGGCCCGGAAACAGGATGTCCGCTCTTGCTGAACTCGCCCGCCTGGTGGGAGTGCAAGGTGGTGGGTGAGGTGGCCCAGGGCGATCATACCCTGTTCGTCGGGGAGGTTCTGGAAGCCGGGGTGCGCCGAGAAGAACCGGCTATCCTGATGCGGGACCACAATCTCAACTACGGCGGCTGATACTGGCTAGGGTGGATCCCCCAAGTTAAAAGCTTCCGTCAAGAATCAGTGCCAGGCCCTCGCCTATGGAGGCTTGACCTGCTGTGAAAAGGGAGGATTCAGACCCATGGTAGACCTCAAGCATGGCGCAGCCATTGTCGGTATTCATGAGCACGTGACCCGCTACGCTCCCGACAAGAGTGAGCTGCAAATTCAGGGCGAGAGCGTAATCAAGGCTCTGGAAGATGCTGGGCTGACCAAGAAGGACGTGGAGGGACTGTTCACCGCCTCCAGCAGCGTTCGCAACAGCGGGATGAACCTGGCCGACTACCTGAACCTGTACCCCAGGTACGTGGACAATACCACGGTCGGCGGCGGGTCCTTCGAATTTCACCTCTCCCACGCCCTGACTGCCATCGCCGCCGGACGCATCAACTGCGCGGTCATCACCTACAGCAGCCTGGCCCGGTCCGGCGGGGTATCCGTGGGTACCGGCGGAGTCGCCCGGTTTGGCCATCCCAGGCTTGACCCGGCGCCGGACAGCTTTGAAGAGCTTTATGGTCTTACCACCGTGGGCCTCTACGCAATGATCGCGCAGCGGCACATGCACCTTTACGGCACTACCTCAGAGCAATTAGCGGAAATCGCGGTGGCTATTCGGAAGCATGCCTCTATGAATCCGGAAGCCATGTTCCGGGATCCGATAACCGTCGATTCTGTGGTCAATGCCCGGGTAATCTCCTCACCGCTCCACCTGCTGGATTGCTGCCTGATCAGTGATGGAGGAGGAGCGGTGGTGGTCGCCTCGCCGGAGCTGGCCCGGAACTGCAGGCAGCGGCCGGTATGGGTGTTGGGCGTGGGTGAGGCGATAGCGCATCAAGGGGCCGGACAGCGGGATTTGATTTACATTGCGGCCAAGCAGAGTCATGAGCCCGCCTTTGCCATGGCCGGGGTCACCCACCAGGATATCGACATGGCCATGATTTACGACTCCTTTACTATCACGGTCCTGGAAACGCTGGAAGACCTGGGCTTTTGCAAAAAAGGGGAAGGCGGCGACTTCGTCTCCGGCGGGCGGCTTCAGGTCGGGGGAGAGCTGCCCATTAACACGGACGGAGGCGGCCTGTCCTCCAATCACCCCGGCATGCGGGGAATCTTCCTTCTTCTGGAAGCTACCCGCCAGCTTCGGCACCAGTTTGAGGGCACGCCGCGTCAGGTGGAAAACTGCCAGGTCGCCCTTTGCCACGGCACTGGAGGAGCGCTGGGGTCCCGTCACAGCGGCGGCACCGTCATTCTGGGGAGGGATTAACTCATGGCCGACTGGAACAAGCCGTTACCCACCGTCTCCGGCGAAACCAAGCCCTATTGGGACTCCTGCCGGCGGGACCAACTGTTGATCCAAAAATGTGACAGCTGCGGGGAGTACCAGTTTTACGCCAGGGGTATCTGCGCTAACTGCTGGTCCAATGACATTCAATGGTATAGGGCCAGTGGCAAAGGAACTGTTTGGACCTTTACCGTGACCCACCAGAACCGCACTCCTGGCTTTGCGGAGGACGTGCCCTACGTTTTGGCTCTGGTGGAGTTGGATGAGGGGGTGCGGATGTTTACCAACATCGTGGAATGCGAACCCCGCGAAGTGAAGATTGGCATGGCAGTGGAAGTGACCTTCGTTCGGGCCAACGACCAGATTAGTATTCCCTATTTTAAGCCGGCTGCTTGACATAAGCGGGAAACGGCGGTGGATCCCATGTTGGGCTTGTTTCGTAGAACTGGAAATTTAGGATTCCGATGCTCTGTGCTAAAGTAGATGTAGAAAGATTATCAGGCTAGGGTTTATGACGACCAGAAGACGCAGTACCAGAAGAGAACGCAAATCCGATGAACAAGTGCAGGAGCTTGTCATGCCTCTTCGCTGGGAGAGGCAGACCGATGATCTAATTAAATTTGTCAACCAGGTATTTGTGCGACTACACGACGACCACGTCGTGCTGACTTTTGGACAGGCCGAGCTACCATACGAATCGCCGGTTACAGTAGAAACTCAAAACAAGCTAAAAGAGCAAGGTCTACCTGTCCAGGTGGTAACACGGCTGGCAGTTACATCGCAAAGATTAGGCATTATGGCTGAGCAGATGAAGAAAATTTATGACATCTGGCTCGATAGGCAACGAGGAGACGCGGGTGATGACACCACCCAGTAGATTGGAAATCGAGACGAATGAAATTGTTGCTGCAGCCAATGGAGCCTCTACTAACGAGGAACCTCACAGAGAAATACATGCAGCGTCCGTCCACCTTGTTCGGCTAGACGACGTTGGTGTGAGTGAATCAACTCCATTACTGCTGAAATGGGTAGCCTATTCAGCCAGCCATCCCTTTGGACATGCACTTCCGTTGTTGCGCCCAGTGGAACGCGAAGAGTTGGAAGCATTGAAGGCTAGGGTTTTGGACTTGGAGGAGGTGGTGGCTCGGTTGCTGGCCCTGACGACTGATGAAGAAGTCATTGAATTGCGTGACGTTTCGAAGGAAGAAGCTAAGCAGAAAATTCTTGCCATGTTTCAGTCGGGCGAGACCCTATTCTACTCTGATTTAGCCACTAGACTACGGCTGGACCTTCCTTTGGTAGTAGAAGTTTGTCAAGAACTGGAGCAGGAGGGAGAAATAGAAGTGCATGCCGACGCTATTTGAGGCCGGTGACGCTCTCCGGGGAGATAGGGTGGCCATCGATGCACGCCGGCTAAGCAATCCGAGGACCATTAATCAAAGTGGAAGGCACAAGGCTAGCGCCATAATCGCGAGTGACAACGTCTATTGTGTTGTAGAAATGCCTTTGAGGGTCAGACCTGGAGACCACCAGAGCGGCTAATCCTAGTGTCCTCACCTGAGGTTCCACTGGCCCACTCGAAAGGAACAGATTTTAACAACTTCGTTATTGCTCAGGTAGACTGAAGCCTACCGCATATTACCCAGGCTCTGCCAGGCGGTATCCCAGACCTCTTTCCAGCATAATGTAGGCTGGCTGGCTGGGGTCTGGCTCCAGCTTGCGGCGCAGCCTGGTGATGTAGGTCCGGATATAATCTCCCTCGTCTCCATATTCCGGACCCCAGGCCTGCTGGAGCACCTGACGCGGCGCTACCACCTGACCGGCATGCTCCACCAAGACCTTTAGTACCGCCCATTCCCGACCCGTGAGCCGCACGGCCTTGTTACCGAGGGTTACTCTGGTGGATTGCAGGTCGATCCACAAATCACCGCTCCGGTACCGAGTCAATGGCACGTCCTCTACCGGTGGCAAGGTGCGACGCAAAATCGCCCGGACCCGGGCCAGCAACTCCGCCACCTCGAAGGGTTTGGTCAGATAGTCATCTGCTCCTAGGTCCAGAGCGGCCAGCTTAGTATCGGTCTCATCCCGAATACTCAACATCAGGATGGGAATCTGGCTAAACCCGCGCAGGTTTCGGGCGATCTCCAGTCCGTTAGGACCAGGCATCATGATATCCAGCACCACCAAGTCGGGCCATTTCGCTTCCCCTGTCCATTCCGATTCAATGGAATCCAGCATCTCCGAACCAGTCGCAAATTGCGCCACCTGATAGCCGCTGGACCTCAAGTTGTGAAAGACCAGATTGGCTATGACCGTGTCATCATCCACCACATAAATGGAACAGTCCCCGGGCGCAGGGCCGGAGTTGGACTCGGTACCGGAGTCGGGGAGGCGTTGGCTATACCTGGCGGGGCTTCTTTGAGCAGTCAGCATAATTGGTGACTTTACCTTAGACGGGCATTGCTGCAACCACCCTAAATCATCTTTGGGATAATTGCACTCCTACGCAGCTGCGCAACATCGCCAATCCCCGGCGGCGGGATTAGCTTTTGGTCACTCCCGGTGTGTGGAGGGCGAATGAGCAAGGTTGGAGCTGGAGGTCAGGGCTAGTTGCGAAGCTCGTCGCAGCGGTCTTGGTCGGCTTGGGCTAGCTCCGGCTCATCAGCAAAGAGGTAGGCCAGGGAGCGGCGGCCGTAGTAGTTGTCGTCGTTGGGATTGAGCTGAATCGCCCTGGTGAGATCAGCGATGGCTAGCTGATACTCCCCAAGCTCATAGTAGGAAACGCCGCGGTTGAAATAGGCGTCGGCCAGCTCCGGGTCCAGCGTCACGGCCTTGGTGTAAGCTTCAATGGCCCGATCATAAGCGCCGTTTCGGCTATAGGCGTTGCCCTGGCTCACAAATCCGGGCGCGTCTTCGGGCTCTGGAGCTGGCTCAGGCCTTGGTCGCATAAGGCAGACCTGGAAGAAGATGTGCAGTTGCTAAATCTAGGGAGCTCGCCACGGCGGCTTAAAGTACCGACCGGACCAGGCCGCCGTCCACCAGTATAGTCGTGCCGGTAACGTAGCTGGATTTGCTGGAGGCCAGGAAAGCCACCAGATTGGCCAGCTCCTTGGGCTCGCCGATGCGGCCCACGGCGGTTTCCCCGGCGCGCTGGGCCAGCCCCTCTTCCACCGAGATGTTCAGCTCTTTCGCTCTGGAGGTGACGTTGGAAAGCATCCGATCGGTAAGGATCGAGCCCGGGCAGACGTTGTTGACCAGGATGCCGTCCCGCCCCACCTCATCCGCCAGGCTTTTGGCGAAAGCGACCACTCCCATTCGGGTAGCCCCGGAGAGGGCCAAGTTGGGGATGGGCTGGTAGACGGTGCTGGCCAGTATGTTCACGATGCGTCCGGTTCCCTGCTTCTTGAGGTGCGGGATGGCCTCCCGGGACATACGGACGAAGAAGAAGAGCGAACGCTGCACCGCGGTCTCCCACTGCTCCTCCGTGGCGTTGGAGGACCGCGCCAGGGGCGGCCCGCCCGAGTTGTTGACCATGATGTCCAGCTGCCCGAAGTGGCTTACCGTGGTGGCGACCAGGTCTTGAATTACGTCGTTCCGGTCCAGGTCACCGGCAAATACCAATACCTCGGCGCCGTGGGTATCACGGATCTCGGCCGCCGCTGTTTCCAAATCTTCCTTGGTCCGGCTGCAGATGGCAATCCTGGCGCCTTCTTCCGCCAATACCTCGGCGCAGGCCCGTCCCAATCCCTTGCTGGCCCCGCCAATAATCGCGACTTTGCCCTTAAGCTCCAGGTCCATGCGCTCTGCCACCTCTCCTTTGGGGTTCGGGTACTGAGGGTAAATCCCCGACTACTGCATTCACCTATCAGCGGCGTTTCGTACCGTTGGTCCCGGCGCTGGATTATAACAGAGCCGGGCAGACGGGCCAAATGGCCTGGCTGGCGGCAGGGTCTTTCGATTGTCATTGGGAGGACCGTAGGCCCGAAGCAATCTCATGAGGGTAAGGAGAGGTTGCTTCGCGGAGTTCACCCTGAGCGCAGCCGAAGGGCTGCTCTGTAAATAGCCCGTTCGCCCTTCGAGAGCCTCAGGACCAACGGGATCCCTACCGCTCGTGGTGAGCCCGTCGAACCATGAGCCGAGGGGAACCTCTTTTCATCTGTCGGTGGCCCTCCGCCGGAGCATGATAACTCGCAATGACACTGGGGAGAACCGTAAGGCCTCTGGGGTAACTGTTCAGACTTGATGAGGTGAATTGGCTCAAAGCCGTTGGAAAAACGCTGGCATAGCCGGGGGAGTTGTGGCATACCAGGGAGGTGGACACTGAACTAGACCTGAACGCGGCGAGTCGCGAAACTCTGCTGGAGATAATTGCCGGCCAGCGGGCAGTCATTGCCGATTTGCAAAGGCGGATTGGGGTTCTGGAGAGCCCCTGGCGGCGAGTGGCTCCGGTACCGTAAGGCCTCTGGGCTGGTAGGGGGCGATTGGTCCCAGAGAGCCTAAAACCGCGTGCTATACTGGCCTATTCTGAATCTCCAGGCGGTGGGAAGAGCCGGATCTGGTTATGAGCCCCAATATGAGTACAGAAGTCGACCCAGCCTTGACCCAGGAAATTGAGGATGCCGCCGTGGCTATGGCCTGGGGAGCCGGAGAGATATTGTCCGGCTATTTCGGCGGCGACCTGTCCCAGCAGCTGTCCATTGAGTACAAGGATAAGAATCAGCAAGACCCGGTGACCTCGGCGGACAAAACGACCCAGGCGTACCTGGTAGAGGAGATATCCCACAGATTCCCCGACCACGGCATCTTGGGCGAGGAAGACTCGCCTAAAGACTCGCCGGAAGGGGAAACCGACGTCCCGGCTCCCGATTTTCTCTGGGTGCTGGACCCTCTCGACGGCACGACCAACTTCCTCAACGGACTGCCGGTGTACGCATCCTCCATCGGCGTGATGTACCGGGGCTGGCCTCTGGTGGGAGCCCTGTTTCTGCCCTGGCCCAATCCCAAGGGCGGGTTTGTGCTGCATTGCCGCCGCGGTGGTGGCTGCTTCGCCAATGGCAAACCGGTGTCGGTGTTTCAGGCTGAGAATACGGCGGAAGATGCGGCCCAGCAACCGGTGGCCAACCGGCTGATCGGCCTGCCCGGTTACTTCGCTCAAGGTATGAAGTTTTCCAAACAGATTAAGGGCAGCCCCGGCGAGCTGCGCACCACCGGCAGCATCGCCTACGAGTTGGGCATGACCGCCTGCGGCGTGCTGCAGTACGCCGTGATTGGCGCGCCCAAGCTGTGGGACATGCTGGCCGGGGTGCTGGCGGTGCAAGAAGCGGGAGGCACGGTAATGATCCGCCTCCCTGGGGAGAAGCGTCGGAACCCGATGGGGTCCCTGGTGCCGAGCTGGGAGGAGGGGCCACCCAGCTTGAAGCAACTCCGGGGACGGGTCTGGCCGCTGGTGGCCGGCAACCGTCAGCTGGCGCCGCTAATCGCCAACAGCATGCGTCGCCGCTTCCGGCCGATGGCCCAGCTGAAGGGGCTTTGGCGGAAGGTGGCTAAATCAAGATGACTCAAATCTACGACCAGATTGGCGAAGGCTACCACAATCTCCGGAACCCGGATCCTCGGATTGCTAGGGATATCCTTCAGGCCCTGGGCGAAGCCGAGACGTTGGTAAATGTCGGAGCTGGGGCGGGTTCGTATGAACCTTTTGACCGCCAGGTGGTTGCGGTGGAGCCCTCAATAACGATGATTCGCCAGCGTCGACCCGGAATCGCTCCCGTGGTGCAGGCATCTGCCCTGAACCTGCCTTTCCGAGACGGCGCATTCGCCGCCGCTCTAGCTGTTCTCACGGTGCACCATTGGCCGGACCGAACGCGCGGTCTGAAGGAGCTCGCCCGGGTCGCCCGCAATCGGGTCGTGATCCTCACATGGGATCCTGCAACCTCGGGTTTTTGGCTAATTGATGATTATTTCCCAGAGATAGGTGAAATAGATCGGCAGATTTTGCCACCGCTGGAAGAATTCAGACAAGCTCTTGGCCCAATTGAGGTCCGTCATCTGTTGGTGCCTCATGACTGTTGCGATGGTTTCCTCGGCGCCTATTGGCGGCAACCACATGAATATCTGGATCCTAAGATCCGTGGCGCGATGTCAACCTTTGGCAAGATTTCTAATGTGGAATCCGGCTTGAAGCGGCTGAGGCGCGATCTGGAAGATGACACTTGGCAAAAAAAATACGGACATTTGCTGGACCAGTCAGAACTCGATTTGGGCTACCGTCTGGTCATCGCGAACAGCTAGGGAGTTGGGCCTACTCCCTAGCTGTAAATTGTGACTAAACATCCCCTTGAAACGGCTTTGGGGGAAGTTGGCCCAGTAGCTCCCTACTTAGGAATTGTCACGAAATAACTTGTTCTTTACTACATGCTCAGCTATACTTAATGGGTGATAGTTGAAGGAGCGATTCAAGCTCGTTACCAAGCGATTGCCCCCGTTGTGGACGAGCGGGTGCGGCGGCTGGTGCTTGCCGCTGAGGCGTCGGCGGCCGGGCGTGGTGGCCAGGCAGCGGTTGCAAGGGCCACCGGAGCTTCTCGCGGGACGATTCGCCGCGGCATACGGGAGTTGGGCCAGCCGGCCGTAGGGGCCGCGAAGGGCCGCATCCGCCATCCTGGAGGCGGCCGGAAGCGCACCGTCGAGCATGACCCGAGCTTGCGCGAGGACTTGGACCGGCTGGTGGAGCCGACCAGCCGTGGGGATCCCGAGTCCCCGCTGCGCTGGACCTGCAAGAGCGTGCGTCAACTGGCGGTGGCATTGAAGCGCCAAGGGCACCAAGTCAGCCATCGCATGGTCGCCGAACTGCTCCACGACATGGGCTATAGCTTGCAAGCCAATCGCAAGACCCTGGCGGGGACGGAACACCCGGACCGCAACGCCCAGTTTGAGCACTTGGACCGGGCGGTGCAACTGCAACTCTCCCTGGGAGAGCCGGTGATCTCCGTGGACACGAAGAAGAAGGAACTGGTGGGGCCCTTCAAGAACGGTGGGCGGGAGTTGCGTCCCAAGGGAGCGCCGGAGCAAGTGCTGGTGCATGACTTCCTGATTCCGGATCTGGGCCGGGTCAGTCCTTATGGGGTGTACGATATCGCCCAGAACGAGGCCTGGGTCAGTGTGGGGACGGACCACGATACGGCTGCTTTTGCCGTCGAGAGCATCCGGCGTTGGTGGCGCGGCATGGGGCAGGCGCTCTACCCGAGCGCCACTCGGCTGCTGATAACGGCCGACGCGGGCGGCAGCAATGGGTATCGGCTCCGCTTGTGGAAGCTGGAGTTGCAGAAATTGGCGGATGAGACGGGCCTTGAAATCGACGTGTGCCACCTCCCACCAGGGACCAGCAAGTGGAACAAGATCGAACACCGCTTGTTCTCCGCGATCAGTCAGAACTGGCGCGGAAAGCCGCTGGTGAGCCACGAGGTGGTGGTGAACTTGATCGGGGCGACCACGACCCGGACGGGGCTGCGGGTTCAGAGCCAACTGGACACCAACCGATACCCGGCCGGGCGCACCGTATCGGACGACGAACTCGAAGCCATCTATTTGCGTAGAGACTCTTTCCATGGTGAATGGAATTATTCGCTGCTACCCCGCGTTGCGCTGCTCAATTGAACTAATTATTTCGTGACAATCCCTTAGCGGGTTTGCCCTTTCCACCACCACCCTTTCCACCACCATCTTTACCAGCATATTTCCCTTGTGTAACGCTTTCACAGACCTTTTGCACCTCCGTTGAGGGCAGCAGGTTCACAATCAACGAGGGCAGAATAGGGAACTCATCGTCCCCGAGGGCGGTCACTTCAAAGGCTGTCACCCCCAGGTTGGCGCCTGCCAAGTTTCCAGACGACGAGACGGTATCGACGGTTATGTTCTCGTCGAACACCACCGCGCATACCGTCTTGCCTAACAGCCCATCCTTGCCGTTCCCCCCCTCGATGTCATATCTATTCAGCGGGACAACCCCGGCAACCTGGTCCAAGTTGCTTGCATCGGCGGCAGCGACCGTAGCTGTGATGAACTCGTAGATGGTAAATTCAGTGTTGCTGCTCAGATTCAGCTGCGGATCCGGCAGGCTAAACCTGAAGAGCCCAATATAACTGTGGTGCTCAGCGGTGGGCAGCGTCAGGGGGCCAAAGGGAGTGATATCGTTCCTCCTCGTAAATAACAGCGTGCGCTCACCCGGTTTTGCGATGTCATCGTTAACGCAGATGATAGGATCCCCGGTTCCGGTTCCGCAGAATGGGTCGGCGTCGGAGATGCTCAGGATAGATTGTATGCGGTCGTCGAGGGTGTCCTTATCGATAAGCAGCAACTCGACCGGGGCGGCCTTTCCACCACCCTTGGTGCCGTGAACGATGTCGCTGCCAGCGTAAAGCCAGAGGGCTGTGAAGGCCGCCGCCACGGCCAGGACCCCTATGGCAAAAATTGGTATCCTCGCTAAGTTTTGCATTGCTTCTTCCTCCTTGCTTAGGGCGTATATGTATAACTGCTAATCCTGAATCTAGCAGGACCAAGTCGTCACCCGGGTTGCGAGGGGCTGGAAAAAGATAACAAAAGAGGGGAAAACAGGTGCTATCTTCGTAGAGAACGGTGACAAACAGGGGGGAAAAGGTCCAATTGGTGAATGTGGTCACGGCAATAATACAGGACCCCCAAGTATTACTTGGGGGTCCTGAACCATTATCCTTCATGCGTACAGCCGCTGTTAAAACCAGCCAGGCGCAGGCCCCGGCATGTACCCTACGCCGCGTCCGGCTCCCAGCCCCAGGCGCGGGGGCCCCAGCCGGCCTCGAAGACCTGGCCCTTCTTGACGGCCAGCACTGGCACCACCGCCCGGTCCACTTTTCTGGGGCCGCCCAGTACGTCGTAGACCACCCAGTCGCCCTCTTTGATTTCCAGCACGGAAATGTCGGCCTGCTTGCCCACCGCCAGGCTGCCCAGGCGGTCCTGCTCACCCAAGGCCCGAGCCGGGTTGATGGTGCACTGCTCCACCACCTGATTCATGGTGAAGCCCAAAGCCAGAAACCGAGTCATCATTTCGGTCATGCTGTGGACCGTGCGCTGCCGACCGGGCAGGGTCAGGTCGGTGCTGATGCAGTGGGGTATCAAGCCCTGGTCCAGCACCTTTTCGCCAATATCGAAGCTGAAGTTCCCCCGGCCGTGGGCAGTGTCCAGCCACACGCCCCGGTCCTGGGCCTCTTTGGCCTCCGGGACCAACTTGCCATCGGCGTCGATGACCCCGCCGGGATTGGCGGTGAACAGATGAGTTACGATGTCTCCCTCTTCCAGGATGGGAAGCAGCTCGCGGATGACGTTGGCATCGTACCGTTTTTCGGTATCGCCGATGTGGACCATCAGTTTGACTCCGGCCTCCTTGGCGGCCCGCTTGGCCATGCGGGGCATCTCCATGCCCATGATTTCCAGCGCCGGCGAGACCATGCGGGCCTTGATGCCGCGAATGACGCCCCGGCTCTCCTCTACTGTCTGGATAGTCTTGTCCAGGTCGATGCTGGAAGGGCTGAAGATGTCTGGCGTGGTGGCCAGACCGGTGCGGCAGATGTGGAGAAAGGGAATGATCTCGGTGGAGTTGCCGGGGATGATGTGGGCTGGGAAGCCGCCGTAGGTGTCGCATCCGGAGCTGCCGGCATCCACCATAGTGGTCACACCGGCTCGGACCCCGCCGAGGTCGGCTTGAACGCCGTTGGCGTTGACTCCGGCGTAAACGTGGGTGTGCAGGTCGATTAGTCCAGGCGTAACGATCTTGCCGCGGACCTCCACGACCTGGGTGGCTTCCTCCGCTGCTATGTTGGGAGCTATTCGGGCAACCTTGCCATCCGTCACGGCCACATCGTTTAGTCCATTGATGCCCTCGGCCGGGTCGATTATCGTCCCGCCCTTGATTAACAGATCGTACATGGTGTATCAACCTCCCCAGGGGGTGCGAATAGAGGGCGACTTGTGAAGAAGGCGTTTGAGAAGATTGGTTTCTTCCCCTTGCCAAGGGGGAGAAACCCGCTCAGAAAGCTAGTTGAATAGCTCCCCTACTGACTGGCCTTTATGAATTCGGTAGATCGCCTCTCCCAGCAGCGGCGCCACCGATAGAACCGTAATCTTGCCGTTGATTTGTTTCTTGGTCAGGGGCACGGTATCGGTGACGACCACTTCCTGGAAACTGCTTTGGGCCAGGCGTTGGGGCGCTTCTGGGGAGAAAATCGGGTGAGTGGCGCAGCAGAATACCTCGGTAACCCCCTGCTTCACCAGGGCTTCGGCGGCGTTGATCACGGTGCCGCCGGTAAGAATTTCGTCATCGAAGGTCAGGGCAACTTTACCGTCCACGTCGCCAATGACGTTGAGGATTTCAGTCCGGTCGCCGTTGCCGAGCCGGCGCTTTTCGATGATTGCCAGGGGGACATCCAGATGTTCGGCCACGTCGCGGGCCCGCTTGCTGATGCCGATGTCCACGGCCACCACCGCTAGGTCGGAGATCTCCTTGGCCTTGAAGTAGTCGATAAGAATAGGCAGGGCGGTAAGCTCGTCCACCGGGATGTTGAAGAAGCCCTGAATCTGCCCGGCATGCAGGTCCACCGTCAGCAGGCGGTTAGCGCCGGCGGCGGTCAGCAGATCCGCCACCAGCCGCGCGGTAATTGGCACCCGGGGCTGATCTTTTTTGTCGGTACGCCCGTAGCCGTAGTAGGGAACCACCGCGGTGATGCGGCCCGCGGAGGCCCGTTTGAAGGCGTCGATGGCGATCAGCAGCTCCATGAGATTGTCGTTGACCGGATAGCAGATGGGCTGAATAATGAACACGTCGCGCTGCCGCACGTTCTCCAGGATACGCACGAAGGTGTTGTCATTGGCGAACTTGAACATCTCGGCCTGTCCCAAGGGGATTTTGAGGTAGTCGCATACGTCCCGGGCCAGCTGAGGGTGGGCGTTTCCGGAGAAAACCCGAAGTTCGTCTATTACCGAATCCATTATTTATCCTCGAAAATCGGTGGTCGGGATCCCCGAAAGGCGGCGGTGCCTTCGGCGTGGTCCGCCGAGGTGAGAGGGATTGTCTCCTCGATGGTGTCGCCTATTTCGTCCGGCATGACGTCATTAATTGCGTTGCGGCGGTCGGTACGGTTCAAAGTCAGAGTGGCTAGTGCTCTTTGGGGTCCCTATCCAGGATCATGTATTGGTATCCGGACATGCGCTGCCTCCAGAGCCCCAAGATTATAGCACAGGGCTGGTGGTGGCAAAAGTTGAAGCCCCGGCATCGAAGCCCTCTGATGAAGCCCTCTGTTGAGGCCCTCCGGGCAGCCGGTCGCGCGGCAGTACCAACCGGGCAATCCCATTCAAAGCAGCGATAGGCAGCTTCCCCATTTTTGAGCGCAAACCATACAAATCCACCGCCGCATGGGGTAAGATATGCAGGAGATCGGCGGCCCGGTGGTCTCTGTTCTGATGGTTTCAGGGCCGGCGGTTAGGCTGGCGAGGTCGTTGTATCGATGTTTAGCTACCTGGACCACTTAGAGTGCACCCAATGCGCTAAGACCTACCCTCATACCGAGCTTCAGAAAACTAGCCCCTGCTGTGACAAGGTGCTGTTCGCTCGCTATGACCTGCCCCGGCTTCGTCGCGACCTGGATCGGCGGGTTTTTACCAGCCGGCCGGATAACATGTGGCGATTTTCGGAGCTTTTGCCGGTGATGCAGCCGGAGCACGTCCTTACTTTAGGGGAAGGCGGCACTCCCCTGTTAGAGGCGAAAAACCTGGCCAAAAAGCTTGGGCTCAGCAGTCTTTTCATCAAGGAAGAGGGTCTGAATCCTACCGGAACTTTTAAAGCCAGGGGTATCGCCGCGGCGGTTTCCAAGGCCCAGGAGCTGGGTGTCACCGGATTCACCATGCCTTCGGCGGGCAATGCCGCCGGAGCCGCGGCCACCTACTGCGCTCGGGCCGGCCTGCCGGTGAAGGTGTTCATGCCTCAGGACGCTCCCCTGTCCAACCAGAAGGAATCGGTCATGGCGGGCTCCGAGTTGAACCTGGTGGATGGCCTGATTGGCGATGCTGGGCGGATCGCCGTCGCGGTCGCCGAGGAGCAGCATCTCTTCGACCTTTCTACCCTCAAAGAGCCCTACCGGGCCGAGGGCAAAAAGACCATGGGCTTGGAGATAGCCCTCCAGTTAGGCTGGAAAATGCCAGACGCCATCATCTACCCCACCGGCGGCGGCACCGGCATCATAGGGATGCACAAGGCCTTCCAGGAGTTGCTGGAGTTGGGCTGGATCGAGGGCCGGCAGCCCAAGTTTATAGCGGTGCAGCCCGAGGGCTGCCAGCCCATCGTCCGGGCCTTCCAAGAGGGAAAAGAAACTTCCCAAGCTTGGGCCAACGCCACCACCTTGGCCGATGGCTTGAGAGTGCCCCATCCCTTCGCCGATTACTTAATCCTGCACGCGATCAGGCAGACCGGTGGCACTGCCATCGCCGTGAGCGACCATTCCATGGTGGATGCCATGTACGAGATAGCCGCCTCCGAAGGGATCATCGCTTGCCCGGAGGGTGCGGCAACCCTGGTCGGGCTAAAGCGGCTGCTGGGGGACGGCTTCTTGGGCCCGGATGAAACGATAGTGCTGTTGAACACCGGTTCCGGTTACAAGTATCTGGACCTGATTCAGGTTTCGGCGAACGACACCGCCTAGTGGAGTCCAACCGTAGCATCTGGGAACAAATTGCAGCTTGCGAGGGGCATCTTGGTAGAAGTTATCCTTAGCTCACCTCGGGGATTTTGCGCCGGGGTAGTGCGGGCGATAGAAGTGGTGGAGCTGTGCTTGGAGAGGTACGGTCCTCCGGTGTACGTGAAGCATCAGATCGTTCACAATCCCTACGTGGTGGCGCAGCTGGAAAAGAAAGGCGCCATCACTGTGGAGAGCATTGAGGATATTCCGCCGGGTTCCCTGGTGGTGTTTTCGGCCCACGGCTCGCCTCCCGAGGACTTCCAGCAGGCCCGTGAGAGGAAGCTAAAGGTCATCGACGCAGTTTGTCCCCTGGTGACCCGGGTCCACAATGAAGCCAAGAAGTACCACCGGGAAGGTAAGAAAGTGCTTCTGGTGGGTCATCGGGGCCATCAAGAGGTGAGGGGAACCATGGGGCAGGTGCCGATGACCCTGGTCAACGACCACGCCGGCAGTCAGCTGCCCAATTGGGAATCGGACAGCGAGGTCGTGGTCCTGACCCAGACCACCTTATCCGTTGGAGATACCGCGGAGGCGATCAACCGCATACAAAGCACTTATCCCAATTCCATTGTGCGAAATGACATTTGCTACGCCACGACCAACCGCCAGGAGGCCGTTACCACGATGGCTGCCAAGGTGGAGCTGGTGCTGGTCATTGGCGCTCCGAACAGCTCCAATTGCAACCGGCTTCGGGAGGTCGCCGAGGCCTTGGGAGTGCCGGCTCATCTGATAAACGGTCCGGAGGAGATTGACCCAGCCTGGCTGGTCGGGCGCACCAGGGTAGGCGTTACTTCGGGTGCGTCCACCCCGGAGGTTTTGGTTGAGAGCGTCATTCAGGCCTTGTCACCCGAGAAGGTGACCCACCTGACCGGAGTGGAGGAGGACGTCAGCTTCACCCTCCCTAAAGAGCTACGCTAGAAATGTCCCCTTCCCAGCGCTTCCCTCGCCCGGTCGATGCCCGGCTTCCTTAACCGGCAGTCAGTCGCCGCGCCGTTATGGCCTAGGGTTCTGTCGGTCCCCACTCTGGTCTCCTTGATGCTGGCCCTGGGGTCCTTGTCCTTTCTGATTTTTCGTTTCGATGTGGACTTGGGCCAGACTTGGGCGCTGGTTCGTGGCGCCAACATTGGCTACGTAGCGGCAGCGCTGCTAGTCCACTACACAAACTTCCTTTTTCGAGGAGTTGCCTGGAGCATCTTGCTCCGAAACGCGGAGGGCCCTAATGTCCCCGCTCCCGGAGTGTTTTACTGCGCCGAGCTGATTCTGCTGGGCTGGTTCACCAATTCGGTGGCCTGGTTGCGGTTGGGCGATGCCTACCGCGCATACCTTTACTCCAATGAACAGAAAGCGCCCTTCCCTCTGGTGATGGGCACGATAGTCAGCGAGCGGTTGGTGGGCACTGCCCTGGTTGTGCTGCTGCTCCTCGTTTCCCTATCCTACTCCATCGGCACACGCCAATTCCCGCCTCAATCAGCTTGGATGGTGTTGGGGATAGCGGCAGCTCTATTCGCCGCCCTGGTACTGGGACTGTTGATTCTGTTTGGCTTGAGAGACCGGATAAAAGGCTGGCTACCCGCCAGGGTGGCGCGGCATTATGAGAGCTTCCATCAGGGATATCTGGGCAGCCTGCGGCAGATTCCTTGGCTCGCCTTTTGGGCCCTGCTGGGATGGCTGGCGGAAATCGCCAGGCTTTACCTGGTAACCCTGGCCCTGGGGCTGGAGCTCAATTTGGCTCTCTTGGTGTTCATCGCCCTGGCAAATTCTCTTTTGACGCTAGTCCCGACTCCCGGCGGGCTGGGGGCGGTGGAGCCGGGGGTTAGCGGTCTGCTGGTTAGACTTTCCCAGTTGACGGCTCCGGTTGCCGGGGCGGTAGTATTGCTGGACCGGGCCATAAGCTATCTGAGCGTCATCCTATTCGGTGGCCTGCTCTTCTTAGCGCGGCAGGCTCATCCCCGGGGAGGGCGAGACCCGGGGATTTTAGAATCTGCCAAGGAAGAACCAGGCTGATGCTTCCCTGATGCTTTACACCGCCAGCTTCTATGCGCCCCAGGACTGGGTTGGCAAACGCTACCGGGTATCGCGGCAGCACCCCCGGGGACGCCGAACCGAGTGGGAGGTGTTGCCCTTTCTATATCCGGCCCTGGAGCTACTACGGGCCTACCGGAGCAAAGAGATAGACTTCGCCGAGTTGTCCCGGGAGTACGAAAGGGGGCTGGACGAGGGTTTCAGCCGGCCAGGGGAATTTCGGACCTGGGTTGAAGCCGTTCTCGACTTGGGGGATTTTACCCTGCTGTGCTTTGAGCCAGCCGGTCAACCCTGTCATCGGCGGGTGCTAGGCCCCTGGCTGGTTGAGCGGGTGCCGGGATTGGAGCTAGGCCAGCTGCGTTAGGAAAGGCTGTAATGCTGGGCTACCGTTCCGGGCGTGGGGGGCGGCCCATCAGCTCGGCGAGGGCCTGGCGAGGCGGTAGGTCCTCAAATAGCATCCGATAGGTCACCTGAGTTATGGGCATGTCCACTCCCAGCTTGTCGGCCATTTCCAGCGCCGCGCCGGTGGTGTTGACTCCCTCCGCCACATTTTGCATCGACCCTTGAATATCGGGCCAGCTCCTGCCTTGGGCCAGCTGCTCACCCACATAGCGGTTGCGGCTCAGGGGACTGGCGCAGGTGGCCACGATGTCGCCCAGACCGGCCAGACCGGCAAAGGTCAGGGGATCGGCGCCCGCCGCCACGCCCAGACGGCTAATCTCCGCCAGGCCCCGGGTAATCAGGGCCGACTTGCCGTTGTCCCCCAAACCCAGACCATCGGCGATGCCGGCGCCCAGGGCGATGATGTTCTTCAGTGTTCCGCCCAGTTCCACGCCAATTATGTCCCTACTGGTGTAAACCCGAAAGGAGGGAGACATCAGAATCTCTTGAGCGCGGGAGGTACTGGCATCATCCCGCCCCGCAACCACCGTGGACGCTGGCTTGCCCTGAACTATTTCCTGGGCCAGATTGGGACCGGAGAGGGCGCAGATGCGGGAGTGAAATGCGCCGGGTAGCTCCTCTTCCAGCACCTGGGACATCCGCTTACCGTCGGGTAACTCCAGACCTTTGGTCACGCTCAGCAATATGCAGTCGCTGGGCAGGTGCTCCTTAACGCTTTGCACGTTCTGCCGGAACCGATCGGAGGGAACCGCCAGTATGACAAGGTCGGAATAGCCGGCCAGGGTGTCGATATCGCTGGATACGGTGAGGTTATCCGGAAAGGGTATGCCAGGAAGAAACCGGGGGTGTTCCCGGCGCGCTGTTAAATCTGCGGCCTCCTCCTGGGTTCGGGACAATAGGGCGACCGGAATGCCCTTCCGCGCCAGGAGAATTCCCAGAGTGGTGCCCCAGGTGGTCGTGCCTACAACGGAGACCCGAGCGCTCAATGCGAAGCTGTCTCCCAGTGTAAATTGCTCTCGGGGGTGTGTGGTAAGCCTTCTTTATGGCCATTGCGAGCTTTCATGCTCCAGTGGAGCACCGCAGACAGATGAAAATGCGTCCCCTCGGCTCATGGTTCGACTGGCTCACCACGAGCGGTTGGGATCCCGTTCGTCCTGAGCCAGTCGAAGGGCGAACGGGCTATTTACAGAGCAACGAAGCAATCTAGCCTCTTTGAGTTAGTTTAATTGTCGCGTAACTCTAGGGGATTGGGGTGGCGGGGTTGCCCAGCCGACGCTCCGTGCCCTGCAGCAGGCGCTGGATGTTGTCCCGGTGCTGCCAGAGGATGATGCCGCCGCCGATAAAGGCATACCAGATATAAGTGCTGGAGTAAATACCTATCAGGATCAGGGCCAACAGGGAGAGGAAGGCCGTGACCACACCGGTAATGGACCCCAAAGAAAGATACCGGCTGATCAGGGTGACGGGAATGAAGGCCGCGGCGGCGATGGCCGCCGGAATGGGAGCCATGACCGAAAGGCCTCCCAGGCCGGTAGCGATGCCCCGGCCTCCCCGGAAGTTGAGGAAGACCGGCCAGTTGTGTCCTATCAGCGCCAGCAATCCCGCAAAGACTTCCGCTCCGGTAGTACCGATAAGCTCCCGGGAGAGAAGCACGACCAACACACCCTTAGATAGGTCCAACAGCAATACCGCCGCGGCTACGCGGCCTCCGGCGGTTCGCAAAACGTTGGACATGCCGGTTCGTCCGCTGCCATGGTCGCGGATGTCCAGGCCCCGCCGCCAATGCAGGAAGAAATACCCCCAAGGTATCGACCCCAGCAGGTAAGCCAGGGGAAGCAACGCCGCATACTTGGCAAACATCGGCGCGCCGGGCAGCAGGACGTAGGCGATAATCGCCCAAGCCAGCAGCAAGGGAAGTACCGTGAGGCAAAATACCGTGGGCTGCAATATACGGTTCATTTATTCTTGAAGATCAGCCTCAAGTGGGTGTGATCGAAACCAAAGGTTTCCCGGATACGGTTTTCCAGATAGCGCTGATACGAAAAGTGTACCAAATTCGGGTGGTTTACGCTAAACAAGAAGGTTGGTGGGTTTACGTCAACCTGCCGCAGACGGTCGATCCGTAGACGTTGCCCCCGATTTCTCTTTACGATTGGAGGAGAATGGTCGGTCAGGGCCCGGGCCAGGGTGTATTGCAGCTGGCGGGAGGATATCCACCGTTTCCGCTCGGCATGCAGTCTCAGCGCCGTTTGCATGAGAGACTGAATGCCCTGCCGGTGCAGGGCCGAGGTGAAGCAGATGGGTACGTAGGCCATGAAGTGGAGGCGTTCCTGCACCTTGGCGGTGGCCCGCTCTATGGTGTAGCGTCGGGTCTCCGACATCAAGTCCCACTTGTTCACTACAACTATCAGTCCCCGGCACATGTCCCAAGCCAATCCGGCAATGTGCGCATCCTGCATCGTGGCCAGCTGGCCGGCATCGGTGACCAAACAGGTAATATGGCTACGGTTCACCGCATTTACCGCCCGCAGCACACTATAGTATTCGATGCCCCGTTCGACGCGGCCCGGCCGCCTAATCCCGGCGGTGTCGATCAGCGTTATCGGCTGTTCTTTGTAGGTAAATTGGGTGTCCAGGGCATCCCGCGTGGTGCCCGCGATTTCGCTGACGATAGAGCGTTCCTGCCCCAGAATTGCGTTTACCAGCAGGGACTTGCCCACATTGGTGCGACCGACTATGGACAGCCGCAGGTCCTCCCCCGCAGTTTCTTCCGCCAGGCCTTGGGCTGGTTCCTCCGGCAGCAGGGAAAGGACCTGGTCCATCAACTCGTAAACACCGAAGTTGTGGTAGGCGCTGATTAACACGGTTTGGGCGATTCCCAGCCGGTAAAACTCCGCGGCCGAAAACTCCCGGAAATCGTTATCGACCTTGTTAACCGCCAGAATCAACGGTTTTTTAGCCAGGCGCAGCCGGTCGGCGAGCAGCTCATCGGTGGCGGTAAGCCCCTCGGTGGCACTGGTCAAGAAGACGATCAGGTCGGCTCCGGCCAGGGCCATGTCCGCCTGCTCCTGCACCATCTTGCGGATGGGTCCCTGGGGGTCCGACTCCAATCCGCCGGTATCCACCAAAATCAACCGGCGGTCGGACCACTCCACTTCGGCGATCAAGCGGTCTCGGGTGGTGCCGGCTTCCTCGGAGACTATGGCGCTCCGGCGCGCCAGAATGCGGTTGAACAGAGAGGATTTGCCCACATTGGGGCGACCGACGATGGCCACCACCGGCGCGGGCCCGGTTCGGGGAGCTAATAGATCGGGTTCCAACTCTTGCGGCTGGTCAGGAATTACTTGCCCTAGCAAACTTCCAACTCCGTGGCTAACGTTAAGGGGAATAGCGTATTTAATTTAGGCTAAAAGCAGTTCCAGCACCGCTTTCTGGCCGTGCAGCCGGTTGTGGGCCTGCTGGTAAGCCAGCGATTGGGGATGTTCCAGCATCCCTGGAGCCACTTCTTCCCCGTAATGAGCCGGCATATCGTGCATGAACTTGGCGCTGGGTTTGGCCTTGGCCAGCAGCTCCGCGTCGACGGTGTAACCCTGGAAATCTAGCCGGCGCCGGTTGGCCTCTCCCTCTTGCCCCATGCTGGCCCATACGTCGGTATAGACTACATCGGCGCCTAAGACTGCATCCTGCGGGTTAGTAACGGCCTGGACTACCGCCCCATTGCCGTTGGCGCGTTCTCTGGCCAGTTTCAGCGTAGCCTGGTCCAGTTGGTAGCCTGGGGGAGTGGCGATGGCGAAGGTCATTCCCACCGCGGGCAACCCCAGGCAAAGGCTGCGGGCCACGTTATTGCCATCGCCGATAAAGGCCAATTTCAAACCGGACAATTCTCCCTGATGCTCGCTTATGGTCACCATGTCCGAGATGGCCTGGCAGGGATGCTCAAGGTCGGATAGGCCGTTGATTACGGGCACAGTGGCATTTTCAGCCATCTCCACCAGATGTTGGTGGGAGAAGACCCGGGCAACAATGCAATCCACGTAGCCCGAGAGCACCCGGGCCACGTCGGCCACCGGCTCCCTGGTACCCAAACCGACTTCCTCCGGACTCAAATACAGGGAATATCCGCCCAACTCTTGGATACCTATTTGAAAGCTGACTCGTGTCCGTAGGGATGGCTTTTCAAAAAGCAAAGCCACTGTTTTGCCCCGTAAGGGCTGAGAGTTACCCTCCTCCTTCATTTGCCGCGCCCGTTGGATGAGATGACGAGTTTCCGAAGGAGACAGGTCTTTAATCGAAAGAAAGTCGCGTTTAGCTGGCATAGCTGGATTCTCCTGAGTTTTTGAATCATATATCAAATCCAGAGGCCGTTCAAGCTAGCCCAATCGGGCTAGCGGGCCTTTCGCATCTTTGTTCCCGAATAGGACTTATGGTAAAAGGAAACTGACAACCGTTCGTCCGGAGGCTCTCGAAGGGTGATAACGGAAGTCACCCGTTCATGATTCTACAGGCTCCCCACGAACGGACTGCGCTGGCCACACCAGTAGGGGGAACCGAAAGGCCCGGCATTGGGCTAGCCGGGAGCGGAAGATTTGATATGATACCGGCTAGCTGGCAGACAACGAATTGGGAGGGAACCCGATGACGAAACCAAAAATGGAAACCGGGCTTACCGGAGAGAGGAAAACCCTGGTGTGCGAGCACAATGTAGCCCGGCATGTTGACAAGTTCAGCACGCCGTCGATGATTAGCCTGATGGAAAGGGCGGCCATCGAGGCGATCCAGGGATATCTGGAAGAGGGCCAGACTTCGGTAGGATACGAGGTAAATGTTCGGCACCTGGCTCCGGCTGACATAGGCGCAACTATCGTCGCCCACGCTGAACTATTGGAGATCGACCGGAACAGGCTCAATTTTAGGGTGGAAGCCTATGAGGGGGAACGCAAGATAGGCGAGGGTACGCATCGCCGGGCCATCATTAACCCAGGCGGCCGGTAGCCTCAGAGCCTGTGTCAAAAGCATCGATGGGCCCGGTGGCGGTGTATTCGTCGCTCCGGCGAAAGCCGGAGCCCAGATGCCGACCCCGGGTTGATGGGTAGATGACGCTGGATTCCGGCCTGCGCCGGAATGACGGTGTTGGCAGCGTTGCCTAATACGGTGCCGATGTAGATTCCGCTTTGGGTCAGGGCATAAAAAGACCGGCGTTCTCGAAGAACGCCGGTCTCTATTCCCCTTCACGGCGTGACTTTAGCAGGGGTTAGAGGTTGAACTGCGGGTCCGAATAGCTGGTGTCCTTGTTGTAGACCTGCAGGCGTCCCCTCTGGGTATCGCACACGATGAGCCGGTTGGTGGCCAGATCGAAGGTGCAGCCGGTGGGCAGGCGGAACTTCTTCTGCAACTCCACTAGGTCATCAACCTGGCGGCGGCGGTTGGCCTGGTCCGGGTTGGCGTCCAGGGACATCTGACCCCAGGGAGAGACTTCTACGGCGTCTCCGCTGAGGTAGGTCAGAGGCTTGGCTTCGTCATTGAAAATGACCACCCGCTCGTTCATCCAGTCCACCACGTAGACGTCGCCCTCGTTGTCCACGCACACCCCGGTGGGGTGGTCCAGGGACCCGGCGCCCTTGCCGCTGTGTCCGAAGGTAAGCAGGTGGGCGCCATCGGGACTGAATTTCTGGACTCGGTCGTTGCCCCAGTCCACGATGTAGATGCTACCCCCTTGGTCTATTGTGATGCCATAGGGCATCTCCAACTCGCCCTCGGCATCGCCCTTTTTACCAAAGCCAAAAAGGTACTGGCCGTCCTTGGTAAATTTCTGAATGCGGCTAGAGATGGCGTTGACCACCCAAACGTTCTGGTCCGCATCCAGAGCGATACCGGCGGGACCGTCCAGCTGCCCCTCTCCTGGGCCCTTCTCCCCCCAGACCTGGAGCAGTTCGCCCTCTTTGTCGAAGATGCTGACCTGACTCTTCCACTCATCCGTGGTGTAAACGTTTTCCTCCTGGTCCAGAGCCACACCCGTAAGCCAGGTGAAATGGTTGACCGCGTGGGTGCTATAGGCTGGCCCCTTGCGACCGAATTCCGAAATGAACTCGTGGTCCACGGTTACTTTGCTAATCCGGCTGCTGGGGTTCTGCTCGCCAGAGCGGTTGGCCACGTACAGGACCCCGTCCTTGGCGGCGGCCACGCCAACCGGCTGGCTGAAACCCAAGCCGACTTGAGCATTGCGGCCGATGTTATGACTGTAAACCCAAGCACGGCCAGCAGCTACTGTGTGTAGCGCCATATTTTATACCTCCAAAAGTTGGGCAAAATCTGGGAAACGGAACCACTCCTGGGGCCATCAGGCCCCGCGAATGCCATCCCAGTCCCCGAATCTCTTACTTTTCCGGCTGATAAAAGGGCCGGAGGAACTGCTCCCCACGGAGAGCCCACCCGGCCCCCAAAGCCCGAGTTTGGTTATCGGTAATGCGGTTGACTGCCGGACTCCTCAACCACTTACTTCTTCAGCCAGTCCAGCTTCTCGAAGTTGCCGTTTACTATCGGGTTGGCGTCCAGGCCGAACCAGTCTTCCAGCAGGGTGGCGTAGCCGCCGCGGAAGTCGTAGTTCGGGACCAGGTCGCCCTGCTCCAGGTCTTCAGCGGCGGCCGAGGGCATTTCCCCGTAGAGACCGCCCTTGACCGGGTCGCCGATGGCGAACATTACGCCCGCCGCGCCGTGGTCGGTGCCCGAGCCGTTGTCGTGGACCCGCCGCCCGAACTCGGAGAACAGGTACATGACCACGTTGTCGCCGGTGTCATGCTCCTTCAGGTCCTCGAAGAAGGCGGAGATGCCCTCGGATATGTCCTTCCACAGCACCGGGTGGGCGGCCATCTCACCAGCGTGGGTGTCGAAGCTGGCGTGCTGGGTGTAAAAGATGCGGGTCCCCAGGTCCGCCAGGTACACCTGGGCGATGTCCTTCAGGTGCATGGCGATGGGCGAGTTGGGATACTCTACGTTGGAACTGTATTTCTCCGGGGCGATTTTGACGATGTCCGCGCCGACCATGGCGTCGGTGCCGGTGGCGCGCAGGTAGTCATTGACAAAGCCGCCGCCCACGGTGGGGGTGTACATGCGGGAGAACAGGTCCAGCGCCTTGGCCCGCTGGGCCGTATCGGTGATGCCGGTCAGCAGGCCATAGGTGCCCAGGTCGGCGATGGCGGCCACCGGAACACCGGGGACGGCCAGAGCGCGGGGCAGGCCATGCCCGAAGTTGATCGCCGTCAGCACGTTCTCCTTGCTGGGGTCCAGCTCCCGGGCCAAGCGGCCAGCCCAGCCTTCGGTGCCAACCTTGTCCGGCTCGCAGGTGTGCCAGATGTCCATCGACCGGAAGTGGGACCGGGGTGAGTCGGCATAGCCGGCGCCGTGAATAATGGCCACCCGTCCCTGGTCGTAGAGCTCCTTCAGGGGACCCATGCTGGGCGCCATGCCAATCTGGTCATCAATCTTGATGATCTCGTCCTGGGGGTATTTCACCACCGGACGATTGTCGTAGTAGTGGGAGTCGGTGTAAGGGATGATGGTGTTGAAGTAGTCGTTGCCGCCGGTCAGCTGTAGTACCACCACCACCGGGTCTTTCTTAGTAGAAGTCATATCTTCGTCTCCTTTCCAGTTAATGCCTCTAATACCGGGGGTGATTTAGCCGAACTGGTACTCGGTGGTGGCGCCGACCAGAGCCAGCGTCTCGCCGATGCGGGTGCCCGCGGCTTCTTCGTTGTTCCAGTCCAGATTTCCACCGGTCTGCGCGTTCTCCAACAGCTGCTGGCGGGTCTCGTCACTCAACTCCAGGAAGCCCATGTGCTCCAGCGAGGCGTCCACAAGCTGCTCCGGAGTGGTGACACCTTCGGCCTTCATCAGGCTGATGATGTTCTGCACGCCCGGCAGGTTGGTGTTGGCCACGCGGTCCGCCACGAAGTTGACTCGCGCCAGGAGAGAGCCGCTGTTAATCCACTCGGTGCCGGTCTGCCAACCCTCCACGCTGGGCGGGTCCAGGATGGACTGACCCATATAGGTGGGTTCCTTGCCAATCTGCAATACCCCCGGATCCGGACTGTCATACAGGCCGACCATCTTCAAGGTACCTGCCACGACTTCGGCCGGGCTCTTGATCTTGGTGTAGCGAGCCTCTTTGAAGAACTCGGAGTTGAACATGACCCGTAGCAGGGTCTTCATGTCGTACTCGGAGTCGATAAAGGTGTTCACCATTGTGTCCAGCGCCTCTTCGTCGCGGGCCGGCTCAATGGTCCAAGCGGGAACCTGGACTTCGTCGGCTACGAAGAAGTTGTAAAGGTGGCGGCAAATGAACCGCGCGGTGGCGGGCTGCTGCACGACGATGTCGATGATGTCCTCGCCGTTGAGTTCGCCCTGCTCGCCCAAGAAGACCTTCTCGCCGTCGTCGTGGTCCTCTTCCCGGTATTCGAACCGCCAGGGGAATCTACCGTAGGGCAACCGGGGGATCTTGGGAGAGATGGTCCAGCCGGTGAAGGCCCGGGAACACTCTCGAACGTCCACCTCGGTGTAGTTGCTAACGCCCATGGAGAAGAGCTCCAGCAGCTCCCGTCCCCAGTTCTCGTTAACGGCGTCCCGGTGGTTCTCGTTGTTGTCCAGCCAGAAGATCATGGCCGGATTCTTGGAGACCTGAATCAGCAACTCTTTGTAGCTGCCCAGACCGTAGTCCCGGAACATCTGAATCTGCTCCAGCAGCTGGTCGCAGTTGTCCACCTTGGAGTTACCAGTGGCGAACACGTGGTGCCAGAAAAGAGCCAGCTTTTCCTCCAGGGGTCGCTTGGTACTAACCATGTTATACATCCAGTTGGCCTGACCCGAGAAGGGCGTGCCACCCGGAAGCAGGAAGCTGGGGTGATACCGCAGCATCAGCGTCATGTTGCCACCCGGACGGTCTTCCGGCGGGTTCAGCATCTCTTCTACGGTGGCTTCGTACCCCTGGGCTACGCAGCGCTCCAACTCCTCTCGGGATGCCCCGAAACCGGCGCGGCGCAGAAGGTGAGCCATCAGAGCAAGGTCTTCCTTGTGTGACATCCGTTTCCTCCTTCCTATTTTTTAGCGGGTTTTACCACGAGCAACGTTTGCCCCTGGCTTGCCGGGGATGCTAGAATAAATAATAAGTCAGGTGTATTGGGGTGTCAAGGTTTTTTAGCGTCTTTCTTGACTTTGGATCGTTTTTGATAATTATTATAACCTAGTAACCTCGTTCCAGGACTTAAAGACCTGGAATTTGTGAATTTCAAATACACGGAGGAAGGGATGGCCATACCGAACCCGACGGCCGGGACCCAGGAAGTAGATCTGGGCGCGGAGACATCCTTTCCTGAATTTCCCGCCCCGCTAACCCTGCAAGACCAGGATTACTTCCTGGCGAAGGGGAAGGACGGCGTCTACCGGTTATTGTCCACCCGGTGTCCCCATCGGTGGGGAGAGATCATAGAATGGAACACCTGCTTCATGTGCCCGGACCACGGCTGGCGTTTCGAGATGTCGGAGGGGATCTGCATCAACGGACCCAATGCGCGTATGGACGCTATACCGGTGACCCTAAGAGATGGCCGCCTGATAGCTCAGCTGGCCAAAAATCAATCTTCCAGCTAGTTCCCCGCCTCTGAATTTGGCTCCACAGGCCGCCCGCTCTTGGCAGCCGGCACCGTGAATGCCAGGCCCAGTTTAAAAATCCGCCTTCTGGAACACCCCCGGAGGCGTTAGGCCGGGGAACCGCTCCGGATACATCGCCTCGGCCAGGCCTTCCAGCACGTCCACAACTCGGGGACCATGCCTGCTGGGGATGAGACCATCGAACAGGTATACCTGGGATCGCCGCACGGCTTCGAGAGCAGGCCATTCCGGAGAGGAACCCAAATGGTCGCGAGCTTCCTGGCCGCCCCGTTCCAGGTCAAAGGCGCAGGGCATGACCATGACGTAGTCGGGCTGGTAATCCAGCACCTCTTGCCAGCCAACTTCGCGGGTCTGTCCCCCCTTGATGGCTAATCCTTCCACGCCTCCCGCCAGCTCGACCAACTCCGGGGTCCACTGACCGGTATTTCGCAAAGGGCTGAGCCAGTCAATACAAAACACTCTGTGGGGTCGCTCGATGTCCCCCAGTCCCGCCTGTACCCGTTCTACCCGCCGGCGGAGGCCTTGTACCAGCTCATCCGCCCGGTTCGAGACATCGGCCGCCCGGCCAATGTTCTGGATGTTCTGGTAGATGTCTTCCAGGCCGGCTGGCCGGGAGGTAATGATCTGGGGCTGATAATCCAGAACCCGCGCGGCGGTCTCGAATACGGAGCCGCTGCCGATGGCACAGACCTGGCATATTTCCTGGGTGACGATGAGGTCGGGGCGCAGCTCCCGCAGCAGTTCCCCGTCAATCCAATGTACCGGGTTACTATTATTCCGGGCCTGCTGGATTAGGGCGTCGATTTCCTGACTGCCCAGATGGGAAATCTGCCGCAGACTGTGGGTTACCACCGGCTTGGAGCGGGCTTCATCCGGATAGTCGCAGGTGTGGGAAACGCCAACCACCTGGTCGCCCAAGCCCAGGGCGTAGAGGATCTCCGTGGCGCTGGGCAGTAGGGAGCAGATACGCATGCCGCACTTTCCTTATATAATTGGGTTAACTCCAAGTATAGTGGCGCCCGGCTCCGCAGGCAACGCGGCGGGCGGCCCATCTGACGGCAAGGGCGAGGTGTAGTATGACCAGGGGTGGGAGAGCTAGTACAGGTTGGCGTAAATAACCCGGCAGTTCATGCGACCAGCACCTTGCCTTGGTAAGTCCATTTGAAGGGCTTTGCCATGGTCCGGTTGTAATAGTCGATGAAGTCCCACACCTTCTGTTTCAGATCGGTCACCGATCTGAATGACCCTCGCTGTAGCAGTTTTCGCACCAGAATGCTCAGCCAGATTTCCACTTGGTTCATCCATGACGTGTGCTTGGGGGTGTAGTGAAACACGATACAGTGGCTGGGATCGCTGAGAAATGCGGCCCGGGACTCTCGGTTCGCCAATGTGCCCCACTTGCCCTTCTTACCCAACTCCAGGTCCAGCCCAGACTCTCTGGCTACCCAGCGCACTAGAGATTCAGAACGGTGCGTGTCCAGGTTGTCCACCACAAAATGCCACCGCTGGGCCGCCCTATCGCTAGCGATCACTGCCTCCACATGCTGCAGAAAGTCCGCTTCGGTACGTCTGGGCCCCCCATAGGGCTCAACAATCTGACCCGTCACCACATCCCGACTGATGATGAAGGAGCGTGTACCATGCCGGATGTACTCAAACTCCCGCCGTTCCACCTTCCCCGGCGCCAAGGGCAACCCAGGATGTTTGCGCTCCAGGGCCTGTACTCCGGTCAACTCATCAGTGCTCATCACTCGCTCCCCAGATTGGACCAAGGCGGGAGCTTCTCGGTACAGATCGCAGATGTCAGTGACTTTGGCGTCATAGTGCTCGTCCCCGGAGGGTGTCAACCAATAGCGTATCCGGTGGGGTTTCAGGTCCCCCTTTCTAGAAGCCTGGCCGCATGACGGGGGGAAATCCGTTCTACGATGCCTTTTTCGATGATCTCATCAGCCAATTCCCGGCTGGTCCACTGGCTGATAGGACGACCGCACTGGCTGGGGGCCTCACAAGCCAGGGACATGATCTGGCAAACTTGCTCTGGGGTGATCCGGGCGGGAGCCCCAGGACGAGGCGCATCCCGCAACCTTTCTTCTATACTCAGGTCTTCCAGAATGGCTGCCTGTAGCCCCAGCCAGCGGTTGCGCCAGAACCGTACCGTATCCACATCCAGGCCCACTTCGCGGGCTATTTGGCTGTTGTTCAGGCCAGCCGCGGCAGACAGAATGATTCTGCCTCGCCGGGCCAACTGCTGGGGGGTGCTATATCGGCGCACCAGGGTTTCCAATCCTTGCTGCTCTTCCGGGGATAATTCCACCACGGGAGGTTTCGGTCCACGCATCGCCTTCACCACCACACTTCATCTCTCCAACCTCAACGCGCTCATTATACTACTCGGGCTTTTCAGCCCACCTGTACTAGCCGCCCGCAGGAACCGGGATATTTCCCTATTGGCCGCCAGGGTAAGGGTTGTTCCCACCGGCCATCTATGCGAGTTTTATCTGCCGGTATGGGTGAAATATTTCGCCCCCTTGTGCCGGTGCCAACTATTGGCCGCCAGGGTAAGGGTTGTTCCCATTTTGTTGGCGCTAATGGCGGGATTGGCCATCTATGCGTTCAGCCAGTTTTATCTGCCGGTATGGGTGAAATTGGTCATTGGCGTCGCCATTGGGGGAGTAGCCCTTGTGCCGGTGTTCATCGGCGGAAAGATAGGGCGGTCGGTGGTTCTGTGGGTTGCCGCTTTATTACTGTTGGGCTTCTGTGTACTGACGGGTTTTTCGGTTGGCGTCTTTTTCCTGCCATCCGCCCTGCTATCGCTGTCGCTGGCGACGGTCTTCAGCTTTAGCAAGACAGCTGACTAAGCAGGGCACCTGGGCTGGGCGAATAATAATGCCGTTCACTTGCGCCATAGCCGGACCACTGCCGGTCAGCAACTCCCGGCCATTATTTCCCGTTCATGAGTTCATTGAGGTCCGCCATGCCGCGTGCTAAAATTGGCCCCGACCGCCTAAGGGTGTTAAGAAGTAGAGAAGAAGTATGGCGAAGGTTCTGGATGGCGCCGCTCTGGCCAAGCAGGTCAGAGACGAGGTCGCCTTGGGCGTGGCTGAAATGCGGGAGAAGCATGGGGTCACACCGGGCCTGGCGGCGGTGCTGGTGGGGGAGGACCCGGCCTCGGCCATCTATGTTCGGAATAAGGGACGAGCCTGCGAGGAGGCGGGGATGTTCAGCGAAACCTTCCTGCTTCCGGGAGATGCGACCCAATCCCAGGTCTCCAGTCTGGTAGACCGGCTGAACCAGGACCAGCGATTCCACGGCATCCTGGTCCAATTGCCCCTGCCGGCCCAGTTAGACGAGGCGGCGGCGATCCAGGAGTTGGAGCCTCTCAAGGACGTGGACGGCATCCATCCCTACAATTTGGGGAAACTGCTCCAGGGAACGCCGATTTTCGTTCCCGGCACCCCGGCGGGAATCCAGCAGCTGCTGGTTAGGAATGGTTACGATCCGGCCGGAAAGCACACCGTGATTTGCGGTCGGAGCAACATAGTGGGCAAGCCTCTGGCCGCCCTGCTTATGCAGCGCCGGGAGGGAGCTAATGCCACTGTCACCGTATGCCATACACGAACCAAGAACCTGACGGAGTTGACCCGGCAAGCGGACATCCTGGTGGCCGCCATGGGGCAGCCGGGCGCGATAACCGCCGATATGGTGCGGGAGGGAGCGGTGGTGATAGATGTGGGCATCAACCGAGTTGATGACCCTAGCCGTAAAAGAGGCTACCGGTTGGAGGGCGATGTCGATTTCGCTGCCGTCTCCGAAAAGGCCGAGGCTATCACTCCGGTGCCCGGCGGCGTAGGTCCGATGACTATCGCCATGTTGCTGGTCAACACCCTGAAGGCCGCGGGCATTAGCATCCCCCGAAATCCGGACGAATGACCTGCTTCAAGACTCGGATTGGCGCCGTTGCCTGACCCGGGGCCCGCCTCGCTCTGCGCCGCGCCACCTGCGCTCTAAAAAATGCAAACCAGCGACTTCGAATATGACCTTCCGCCGGAGCTGATCGCCCAAACTCCCATTGAACCCCGGGACTCATCTAGATTGTTTGTGCTGCACCGGGCCACCGGCCGGGTTGAACACCAAAGATTCGACCAGCTCCTGGAGCACCTCCGGTCCGGCGACGTCCTAGTATTTAATCAGAGCCGGGTCATTCCGGCCCGGCTCTACGGTCGGCGGGAAGACACCGGCGGCCGGGTGGAGCTGCTGCTGCTGAAGCGGGAAAGCCCTGGGATATGGCAGGCGTTGGGTAAGCCGGGACGGCGGCTCCGCCCCGGGACGGTCGTGGTGCTGGATTTGGCTAGCCGGCCAGAGACTCTTTTTCACCGCAATCCGCTGGAGCGGGAAGCGGTCCCCGGTCCAGCTCCCAAAATTACCGTGTTGTCATCCGGCGAGGATGGCATTAAAAGGGTACGAATTGCGCCTGAAGAGGACTGGCACCGGTGGGGAGAGACTCCGCTGCCGCCCTACATCCATCAGCGGCTGGAGGACCCGGAGAGGTACCAGACGGTCTACGCCCAGGATTCGGGCAGTGTGGCCGCCCCCACTGCCGGGTTGCATTTCACCCAATCCACGCTGGACCAGCTGGAGCGGTTGGGGGTGCTCCCGGTCTTCGTGACCTTGCACGTGGGACTGGATACCTTCCGGCCGGTGCATGGTGAAGACCCCACTCAGCATGAAATCCACACCGAATACTTCAAAATTGAGGCCGAGACAGTCTCAGCTTTGAATCAGGCCAGGTCCGAAGGCCGGCGGGTAATCGCGGTGGGAACCACTTCGGTGCGGGTGCTGGAACAGCTGGCGTTAAAGATGGTGGAGGAAGGGGACCAAGACCTGAAAGCAACGGTAGGTCAGGCCAGCCTGTTCATTTTGCCGGGGCATCGGTTTCGTCTGGTGGATGCCATGATTACCAACTTCCACCTGCCGCGCTCCACCCTGCTGATGCTGGTTTCGGCTTTCGCGGGACGGGAGGTGGTATTAGCCGCCTATCGGGAGGCAATCGAGCGGCAATACCGGTTTTACTCCTTTGGCGACGCCATACTGATCCTGTAGGTTGGGCCGGGGTCCCGGGGTCCCGGCTGCCTGGGTTCAGGGCAACTGAAGCATCTGCAGAATGTTGCCGTCCGGGTCCTTGAAGGTAGCGATCCAGCCTCCCCAATGCTCCTGTTCCGGAGGGCGGATGAACTCGACGCCTTCCCGCGATAACTGCTCATGTAGTTGGTGGATGTCATCGACCCCCAGATGCGGCATTATCCGGTAAGGGTCTTGGCTGGGGCCGCGGACGCTGCCGTGCAATCCAATGTTGAACCTGATATCGCCCAGTTGGAAGGCAACGAAATCGTCGTGGCGTGAGTGTAGCGGAAGCCGAAGGGTATCGTTATAGAAGCGGAACATCCGCTCCAGGTCGTCCGTCCAGAAGGTGACCCCAACCAATCCTGTAATCATCAAGAATTGCCGCCGGGCTGGTCCAACTACACCGGCGAGAGATTCTCCCGCTCTCTTTCGGCGGCGCAAGCGGAGCACCAGCCGTGAAAGTCCACGCGCTGCCAGGCCACCTGAAAGCTGGACTCTGTGGAGATTTGGCTTTTCAGACGGGCCACCATCTCCTGACCTACCGTGGCATCGGTAACGTTGCCGCATTTGACGCAAACCAGGTTAACGTGGGGCTCCAGGTTGGACTCGTAGCGGGAGTACTGGGGAAAGGGCAGTTCCTGGATCAATCCGCTCCTTTCCAGAACGTCCAGGGTGGAGTAAATCGTAGCCAGGGTCATTGACGGGAAATGATCCCGCACCCGCTCAAAAATCTGCTGCACCGAGGGATGGTCGGTAGAGTTGATCACCGCTTCGGCGATGGCCAACCTTTGGGGGGTAACCCGAACTCGTCCCTCCCTGAGTTGTGCGGTTATCTCTTGTTGATTCATTAATACTCCGGAGGCTAACCGGGCTGGCTCCTTTCTATGAAAAACGTAGAAAATTCCCTGATGATGTTAGGGATACTAGGTCCAATATAACTGGAATTCGATTTTCAATCAAGTTTCAGCTTGAGTTGCGGCTCAAGTTTCAGTAGGAATAAGGGAGAAAAGTGCATGTTCAGGCCGTCGCCAGGACCACAGTACCCGTGGATGAAAGAGAGCCGCCGGTGCCGTTGACGATGGCAGTCTTGGGATTTTGGGCCGGGTCCCGCCGGTGGTGCACCTGCCGGTCGCCGCACTCCCCGCGGAGCTGGCGCACCGCCTCCACCAGCAAGAAGCTGCCGTACATACCAGGGTGGGTGTAGGACAGCCCTCCTCCGCTGGTGTTAAGAGAGAATTCACCGCCCGGAGCAGTCCGCTGATTGGCCACGAAGTCGGCGGCCTCTCCCGGGCCGCAGAACCCCATGCTCTCCAGAGTTACCATTACAGTATAGGTAAAGGAGTCGTAGATCATGGTCAGGTCCAGGTCATCGTGGGTCAACCCGGCGCGCTCCAGGGCTTTTGGCCCAGTCTCCCTGGCGATGGAGGATGTGAAGGAGGGCATCATGCTGATGATGTTGTGATCGTGGCCTTCCGCTCCTCCCAGCACCCACACTGGCTGTTTCCGGCAACTGGCTGCCCTTTCGGCGGTGGTGACAATAATGGCCGCGCCGGAGTCGGTAACCAGGCAGCAGTCCACCAGATGAAAGGGCCAGGAGACCCACCGGGAGTCGTGGTAGTCATCGAAGCTCATGGGCGTGTCGTGCATCACGGCCTTGGGATTGAGGTTGGCCCATTTTCGGGTGGCGACGGCAATCTCAGCCATACCCTGGCGGGTCCGCTCCTCGCCGTACTGGTGCATGTATCTGGTGCAGGCCAGGGAGTAGTTGACGGGAGCGCCGATGATTCCGTAGGGCGATTCGTACTGGGCTCCTGGCAGGTTGGCGTCGCCGGGTACCCTGGCTCGGGTGGACCTGCCGGCCTGCCCGTGGGTGATAAGGGCCACATCGCAGTAGCCCGCTCGGATGGCGGCCGCGGCGTGGGCGACGTGGATGACGAAGGAGGAACCGCCAACGTAGGTACTGTCGGTAAAACCTGGTTGAATCCCCAGGTACTCGGCGGTGGCCAGGGTGGAAAACCCGGCGGTGAACAGCCCGTTGACGTCATTCTTGGAAAGACCGGCGTCTTCCAGGGCATTGTAGGCCGCTTCGGCATGATGCTGTAAGGACGATTTGTTGGGGACGGTGCCCATCTCATCGGACTCGGCCACTCCGACTATCGCGATGTCCCGGTCTCGTGAGGCTTGCGTCGCCATGTATCTTCTCCCGTCGACTCCCAACCTAATTTAGGTCTGAGGGTTATGGACTGCAACCCTCATGATATAAGCTATTGACTCCCTTTGCACCTGCTCCGGGTAAAAGACCCGCGAAAGGGCGATTACGGGCATCCCAGGCATCAAGGCAGGACCCGCTCGAACACATAGCGGCCCAGGTCCTTGTTCTCAAGGAAATCGAACCCACCAAAATTACCGCCCCAGCCAATCACCGGTACCTTTTCCTCGTAAAGGGATCCGTGGCTGCGCAAACTGCCGGGCATGGTTACTTCGGACGGATCTCCAAAGACCACATCAGCGGCGCCCAGGACCATTATGTCCCCAATCCGGCTGCCCATGAGCCGGAATCTATGGGCCGCCGCCTCCCGGTCCAACGCTTGATCCACCCCGTCCAGGTCGTTGAAAATACCTAGGGCTCGCTCCCGGTCCCGTTCATCCAGATAAAGGTAAATGCAGCCCCCCAGGTTGGAGTGATGCACCGTATACAGGTCTTTGATGATGGGTACGGCCCGGGCCTGGATGCCGTGCCGCTCCAGCTCGGCGGGTAGATGAATCATGCGGCTTTTGGAAGACATACCGTGGTCGGCGGTAATCAGGATTTCGGCGTCGGGAAGGCTCTCCATCAGCAAGCCGACGGCTCGGTCCAACAGAGCCAGGTGGTCCGATGATTCCGGTTGTTCGGGAGCGTAGGTGTGCATTGCGTAGTCGGTGGTGGTCAAATAAACCAGGTCGTAGTTTTCCTGGGTCAGGATATGACGGGCCGCGTCCATGATCCAGCCATTCACCTCCAGAGAGTAGACCGGAGGTGGCTGACCAATAGCAGCTACTACCCGACTGTCCGGCTCTTCGGAAGAGAAGGCCAGCGTAGCCCCATCTCCCAGCAGTTTCCTCAGTTTGTCTTTGGAGCTAATCAGGAGTGACCTGGCGCCTTGTCGGGTCGCTCGCTGGAACATGGTCTCGTTCTGGATATACTCCCCTGACTCCATATAATGCTCGGATCCGGATTCCCGATCCAGCCAATAATTGGAAGTGATGCCGTGGGACTCGGGATAGCTGTTGGTTACGAGGGAAGTATTGTTAACGTTGGTGACGGTGGGCATCATCGCCCTGACCTCCGTCTGAAACCCCTTTTTGGCCAGCTCTTTAAAATTGGGCGCCGGGCAACTAGCCAGATATTGGGGATCCAGACCATCTACCATTACTAGCACTGTGGTGTGGGCCATGGAAATTCCTCCACCATCAAGTTTGGGATGCCCAGGGCAGAACCGGTTTCATGATTCCTGGCTAAGCGTCCATCTCAATTAGCACTTTAATATCGTCGGGCTGGCGGTCAAAGGCCGCCGGGAACTCACCCAGCGACGCGCGGCGGGTCAACATCCTTTCCAAGGTTCCCGGCCACTGCTGGTTGATTTCCTGTAGGTGCTCAGCCCCGGATCGGAAGTCGGCCAGGCTGGCGTTAACCGAGCCAAACACCAGCCGATTGCCCAAGACCATGCGGTTGTTGAACTCCATCGCGTCAACCGAAATTTCCTGGCTCCCACCGGCGACCCCCAGCAGGCAAACCAGCCCATCCGGAGCCAGGTGTTGGAAGGCCTGGAAACCCAAAGGCGCGTAGCCCGTGGCCTCAAGAACGAAGTCGATGGGGCCGAGATCAGGGGCAACCTCGGATAGGGGCGTTTCCCGGCTATTGATGTGATGGCCGCCCAAATCGGCGATCAGCCGGGATTTAAACCCACCCGATTCCGACCGGTCCAGTACGTAGGTGTTGATACCCCTCATTCGGAGTAACATCGCACCCAGCAGCCCGATGGTGCCGGCGCCCAACACCACCGCGTTTCCGACCTTCCAGGGGAGGCGCTCCTGAATCTTGAAGCTCTGCCGTATCGCCTTCTCGACGACGGAGAGGGGCTCCAGAAAAACGCCTACGGGTTCAATCGCAGCGGGAATCTTGGTGAGCCATCGCTGGTGTTCGCTATAGAATTCGGAGATAAATCCGTGCTGCCGGTTGATACCCCGCTCCAGGTAATCGCCGGTCAGGCACATGTCGTTCTCGCCGCTGACGCAGGGTCCACAATGGGCGTGCTGGCAGGGGCGCCGAACCGAGGCCACCACGTAGTCACCGACGGCGAAATTCTCCACCTCGGGACCGACTTCGGCTACCCGACCCAGTGCCTCGTGCCCGATAATCAGTTGATCACTGTCCGGAGGCGCCTGGCCATAGAGCCCCTGCTTCAACTCCTGGTCCGTCCCGCAGATACCGACCCGCACTACTTTTACCAGGACGTCCTGCCTCCCCATCGGGGGTTCGGGCACGTCCACCAGCGCCATCGAATCGGCGGTTCCCGGCCTGATACTAAGGGCCTTCATGTTTCGATTTCCTGTTTCGGCTCCTGTTTTGGCGGGGCATTCTACCTGCCACCGCCGAGGGCTCGGTCCAGATTGAAGGCGGCGCTGATCAGAGCCAGGTGGGTAAAGGCCTGGGGGAAGTTCCCCAACCCCTCGCCGCTGTGGCCGGTTTCCTCGGCGTAAAGTCCCAGGTGGTTGGCGTAGCTCAGCATCTTTTCAAACATAAGCCGGGCCTCGTTCAGGCGGTGCCGCTCCACCCGCCCGGCCCGGGTCAAGGCTTCCACCAACCAGAAGGTGCAGATATTAAAGGTGCCTTCATCACCGGAGAGACCGTCCTCGGTCCGGCTCACGTTGTATCGGTAGACCAGGCTGTTGGATACCAGTCCCCCCTGCTCCGGCGAGCGGTTGATGGCGTCCAGGGTACTGATCATCCTCGGATCCGACGGAGCCATGAAAAACACTAACGGCATCATCAGGTTCGAAGCGTCCAGGGCATCGCTGCCGTAGGATTGGACAAAGGCTTGGCGGCTGTCACTCCAGCCGCGCTCCATGATTTCCTCGTAAATCTGGTCTCGAACTTGGTGCCATCGTTCTCGGTCGGCGGGGAAGGAGCGCCGGTCGGCCAGCCGCAGTGCCCGGTCGAGGGCGACCCAGCACATGAGTTTGGAGTAGACGAAGTGCTGCTGGCCGCCCCGGACTTCCCAGATTCCCTCATCCTGCCGCTGCCAGTTGTCGGCCACCCAGTTGGTCAGCCGTCGCAGATGAACCCAGAAATCGTAGGAAATGGGCGCCCCATACTTGTTGTACAGGTATACCGAGTCCATCAGCTCGCCGTAAATATCCAGCTGCAGCTGCCCATAAGCGCCGTTACCGATGCGGACCGGCCGAGAGCCCTTGTACCCCTCCAGGTGGTCCAGACTTTCCTCGGTCAACTGATGCCGTCCGTCGATGCCGTACATGATCTGCAGGGAGCCGTCCGGGTTCAGCTCGCCGGCCCGGGCCTCGATCCATTTCATGAACCCGGCGGCCTCATCGGTGAACCCGATGCGGAGCAGGCCGTAGAGAGTGAAGGCGGCGTCTCTAATCCAGGTGTACCGGTAGTCCCAGTTGCGCTCTCCGCCCAACTCCTCGGGCAGGCTGCAGGTGGGTGCCGCGACGATGGCGCCGGTCGGCTGGTAAGTGAGCAGCTTCAGCACCAGCGCCGACCGCTCCACCATCTCCCGCCACCGGCCCTTATAGGCACACTGGGACAGCCAGCGCCGCCAGTAGGCCACCGTGTCCTCGAACAGCTCTTCACTTTCCGCTTCAGAGAAGGGATGATAGTCGGCCGACTGGGATTGGATTTCTCCGATGGCAAAGGTCTCAGTCTGCCCCTCGTGCAAAGTGAATTCCGCGGTGAGACCCGGGCCGGCCCGTTCCAACGGCAGAGTGGTGGAGAGCTGAAGATTGATGGCCGGGGACCGAAACGCGGCGCCCGATTCGTTCAGGTGGGTTTCGTGTTGATCCCGGGCGTAGTTAAAGGCTGGGAAACATTCCATCCGAAAGGGCATGCTGCCTCGAACCACGTTCACTCGACGGATCAATTCACTGTGCCCATGTTGTTCCTGAAGGCTTCCCACGGGCATGAAATCGATCACCTCCGCGACCCCGTCCGGGGAGAGAAAGCGGGTCACGAGCACGTTGGTCTCCGGCCAGTAGATTTGCTTGTGAGTAACCCCGGTGACGGCGGGCGCGATGGAGAAGTGACCGCCTTTCTTGTCATCGAGAATGGCGGCGAAGACGCTGGGGGAATCGAAATTCGGGCAACAGAACCAGTCGATGGACCCGTTCATCCCTACCAGGGCCACCGTCCGCATGTTTCCGATGACCCCGTAGTTCTCGATCGGTTGATACCCCACGGCATCCTCCTGACAATCTATGAGCCCCGGCTGGTCTGGTATCGGGGTTTTTGGTTAACGCGAGCGGGTTTGGTTGGTGCCAGCGACGTTTATAACATATATCTTCTCGTTGCCTTCGCCAAGGCTGCGAGGGAAGTGGACCCATTTTGGGGCAGGTATCACTCCGAATCCCCTTCTTATAGGGGGTATGGCTTATGGGATATTAAACTGGACTACTGTCCGCTCTTTTCAAGGATTATCGAGGAAACCCCGTATATTCTACCGGCTCGGCGATCAAATACCGGGATTATTCCCTATATTTTCCCTCTTTCGTTACAATTCCTAACCGCCTGCTGACATTTCACCCTATATAGTTTGCTTATACAAGCACTATGGTCTGGATTGCGATGTTCCGAAATAAGTTCACTTTATATGGTCGGCCTCTATTACTGGTCTCGTATATCAGCGGAGTATATACCCGCGGGTTCGACAAGCTCCTCTGGAACCGGGTAAGAGCGGGTAAAAGATTGCTGTCGCCGCCGTTTACACTGAGCTTCTTGAAGGATGCCTTTAAGACGTTTCCTAACAGACTCGGGATAAGAGTGGCTTTAAAAAGGCCACTTGAATTCCCGCACCTACTCGTGAATAGGCTCTGCAGAAGCGATCTTGCTTCTCGGATTGCTTACACCAAGTTTCTCCAACCGCGCTGGCCAGGGCAATTTAAACAGCTCGCGAGGTCCCTGAGGGCCGCTGGGAGCAGAGTCTGGGTCTGGAGGATGAGAGCTGTTCTTCCCGTGGTTGTGCTGGCCATTTTTGCCCTTTGGTTTGGCTCATTGGTACGGGAGTTCTCCGTTCCGGCGCCGACTTTGGTGCGGCAACCCATGCCCCCAGCAGCTGCCGACCCAGGGACGGATCTAAAGGGTTGGGTGGATTCGCCACGCCCAATGATAGTGATCCGGCCAGAAGTTGTCCATGAGTCCCCTCCAGTCCCCGACATTCCCCAACTAAGCGTAACGCCGGCGCCGTCGTTGCCGAAGCTGAGCGTGACCCAGATCTTCGCCAGGTTGGAGAGAGGCGAAATTACCATGGCAGAAACAAAAGTCCTGTTAGCCGCGAAGAGCCCTGTGCCCCCCTGGGAAAGCAGCCCAAACTACTGGTCTGATGATTAGCTGTAACTACCTTTGCCATCTTTCCAGGACACCGAGCGCTACTACCTCCATCGGCAATCTTGTTTCCCCTCCCTTTACGGTAATGTAACCAGGGAATCCCAGTATTTTTACCGGCATGATCTTTAATGTTTACCTGAAACACCCCTATTTCAGGAGGGATCATCATGGAAGAGCAGCGCTTGATTCTCGACCGAAATCTGATTCAGTTGGAAGTGGAGAAGGCCGGGATTGAACATGCCATCAATGCGATTCAGCGGCGGTTTGCCCTGCTTGATGAAGTGGAGTCGTGGGGCCTGTTGGTGAATGAAGGAGAGTCGTCGGACTTGTTGGTACAGGAAGATCCTTCCCCTGACGACCACTCTGGCGACAGCCGGTACGATGGTCACGAAAACCAGGACAACTACGGAGACCTCGAAGAGGCTGTTAGTGCTATTGCGGCGGGCTACTTTTAATAGAACCCGCAGTTGGACTCAGCGCCCGCCGGTAGCTCGATTGAGCCCGGGTCGGGAGACCAGATGGGAAACCAACCTGGTATACCCGGCGGAATCAAGTCTTTAGGTTGGCAGGGCTTCTCGATTGGATGACGAGGTCTGGAAATTGGCCTCGGGGTCGCCCGGTCATTATGACCGGCTATTTTTAGTCGATAGTGATGTTGCCGGCCCAAAAATGGACCAGATGGGGGTAGACTTTGCTGTTGGTTAGGATCGGTCTGGGGAGAGAAGGGGGTGCCGGGATTGGTCGTTGGCCTGGGTCGTTGAGTTCACGAACCCGTAACCGACCTTCCGTTCTGTAAATATGTACTTGGGAGCGGACGGGTCATCCCCCAACTTGTTGCGCAGATGCTTAATGTGAACCTTCAGGTAACGGGTTTCATCCAGGTAATCCCGGCCCCAGATCTGGCCCAGCAAGGTGCGGCTGGGAACCACCTTGCCCGCGCTCTTTAACAATTGGCAAAGCAGCCGGTATTCAGTTGGCGTGAGGCTGATTCGTTGCTTCCCCAGGAAAACTGCAGCGGCCGCGAAGTCCACCTTCAGGTTGCCGGATTCAAACACCTGGCTGTCGACAATTGCGGGGGCTGGTTCGGCCCGCCGCAGAACCGCCTTAACCTTGGCCATAAATACCAGACCCCGCAAGGGCTTGATGATGTAATCGTCGGCGCCAACCTGTAGCCCGCGTACGATATCGCCCTCTTTGCTCCGCTCGGTCAGCATAATTATGGGCACGTCGGAAAAACGGCGGATCTCCTTACAAATGGTAAAGCCGTCCATATCGGGCAGGTCAACTTCAAGAATCACCAGGCTGGGCCATTCCGAACCAGCCATATATATTCCCGAATCACCACTGGAAGCGGAAATTGTCTCGGAATCCGGCCAGGTTATCCCAAAGGTTAGGCCGACCGCCTCCGCTACTTCCTCGTCGTCGTCAATTATCAGCGCTCGCACATTCAGCTCCCAAAATACTTCTTCAGTTTCAATGTTACCGGACGCGGGTTATGGAATGGGTCAATTAACGACACGATATGCGTCACCGGACCGTGAACGCGGGTCTGATTTACGACGCTAACGTTAACCCAATAATTACCGTTTATACCTTGTACCTCCCATAGCTGTGCTGGAAAATAAGTAGTACGAGCAGGAGGCATCAGTTGAACGACGAAGAGCTAAAGCAGGTAGTTGAAGCCTTGCAAGAGCTGCTGGATGCGCTGGAAGATGCGACCACCAAGCTCTCGGAGCTTCCGTCGTTTCAGGCAGCGATTAAAGAGGAGCAAGCGAGGCGGCTGCTGGATAGTTGGTAGAGGGGTTGGCTTGCTGAAAATCCCCTTTCTGTGCGTGAGGCAGCAGTTGGAGCGACCCCGGCTTCTCCTCGCTGTCGGGTGTCCCGGCCCACGCCGGAGTTAGCCCAACAGGCCGGACCGTCCTTGCAGGGCCTTTTCATTTTCTCAAAATAGTATAAAATTATTACCAGTTTAAGCGGGAGGGGAGGATGATGACTTTGAGAGAAACGCTGGATTTGGTGCCTGACTTCCGGAGTAGCCAAGGGCGACGCCACTCTTTGGGGGCGATCCTGGCCTTGGCCACCTGTGCCATGCTGTGCGGCGCCCGCAGCTTATACGCCATAGCTCAATGGGGGCGGGACCAAGGGGGTGCTACGGCGCAGCTTTTGGGGTTCAGCCAGGAGAAGACACCCTGCGTGGCCACCCTCCACCGGGTGTTCAAGGGCCTGGACGTGGCGGCCTTTGAGGCAGAAGTCGGCAACTGGCTGGCAAATAGCGGGGTAGAGGCGGATGACCCCCTGTCCCTGGACGGGAAAACCTTGCGAGGGGTCCACGGCCAAGAGATACCCGGGGTCCATCTGGTGTCGGCCTACGCTAGCCGCGCTGGGGCAGTGCTGGCGCAGGTAGCTGCGCCGGGCAAAGGGGAAGAATTGGCGGCGGTCAAAGAAGTATTGGGCCAGGTCTCCCTGAAGGGTCGGGTAGTAGTGGCTGATGCCTTACTGACCCAACGGAAAGTCTGTGAGCAGATTGTGGCAGGCGGCGGAGAGTATCTGCTGCCAGTTAAAGAGAATCAGCCCACCTTGCGCCGAGACCTGGAGGTGGCTTTTTCCCCTGCTAGGAACTGAGAGGGCTGGTGGGCCAACCGTACCTCCCTGGCTGGTAGCGGAGTGGCGAGCACGCGGGGCCAAGCTGACGGTCTGGGCCGATGCTCCAGTAAAGCGGCGTCATGGGCGGCTGGAGCGGCGAGAGTTGTGGGCCTTGGCCGACCCAGAGCTAAATGGCTACGTGGGCAGCGCTGGGACGGTCGGGGAAGCGTGGCCGCATCTGCAACAGGTGTGTCGGCTAGAGCGCCAGCGGGTCGTGAAGGGCAAGAAACAGGTGGCTGTGAGCTATGCAATTAGCAGTTTCCCAGCCACTGATGCCGATGCGAGGCGATTGTTGAGCCTTTCCCGTGGGCACTGGGGCATCGAGAACCGCCTCCACTGGGTACGGGATGTGACCTTCGACGAGGACCGCTCTCAGGTGCGCACTGGGGCCGCCCCACAGGTTCTGGCGGGCCTGCGGAACCTGGTCATCAGCTTGGTACGTCGGGCTGGGCATTCCAACGTAGCCGCTGCCCTACGCCGCCACAATGCCCATCTCAGCGAAGCTTTCGACATGATGGGCTTTACCTACCAGGCAGGAGAATGAAAAGGCCCTGACCGGAAACTGTTCAGAGTTGAGGGGAAGTGAGCAACCGGCGGCATTCCAGGAGGGGATTGAGACCTCTGGCCCGCCAGGTGCCAAAGAGGGATGCCAAGGTCATCTTGCTGTCGGTGCCCTGCCCTGAGCGGGTGCCGCCGCTGATCTTGCGACTGGTTACCAGATGCCGCAGGCTCCGCTCGGCGGCGTTGTTGTCTGAGGGCACGGCTGGGTCCGACACGAAGACAAACAGTTCCTTGATGAACCGTTCCATGCGCCGGCAGAGCTTGGCCTGAACCGCCAGGGGATCTTTAAGGAAAGGCCGCGCCAAGACCATTAGTTTCTCCTCCAGCATTAGCTGGGTGCGATGGCCTGGCTGGGCTCGGGGAAGGACCGAGGCCTTGGCCTCCGTGTAGACCTGGTGAACCGCCTTGGCCCACTGAGCCAGCCCAGCGTCTTCTGGGTACAACCCTTTCAGGTCATGGATATCCCGCAGCAGATGAGCCCAGCACCGTTGCTTCAGGCCCGGGTAGTGGTTATAGGCGGCGTAGAAATCACTGACCAACACTCCGCTGAAGGAGGAATCCAGCACCTCATCCACCACCCCCTTATCCCGACCCCGACGCAGGAAGTATCGTTCGCTGGGAGTGCTGAAGGTCCAAACATAGCCGTTGCTCCCGTCCTGGCGCCAGCCGGTTTCGTCGCCCTGCACCACGGGACTGGCGCGGACTTGCTCGAGCACCTCTCGCACCGCCGTCTCAGCCTGACGGGCTACTCCATGGACGGCCTGGACGATGGCACCAACACTCAGGTGCAACTGATGGACGGTCTCCAGGTACCATTGGATGATTCTTATGGGCAACCGTCCCTCCTCCCGCAGGGTCACCATCAGGCTTACCAGATTGACCCCCAGGCGCTGCTGGCCCAGAACCACCCCCTGCAGGGCCTCTTTGGGCAGCCGGCGCCGCTGGCATACCGGACAGATGCGGGCTACCAGGGCGTGCTCGGTCACTTCTACCGGAGCCACCGGTAGCTCAATGACTTCCCGAGTTCGCTGTACCCATCCGCCGTTCAGGTGAGTCCCGCAGTCGGGACAGACCGCCACGGCATGCTCCACCCGCTGGGTAGGAGTCATGCGCTGGCGGGCGAAGCCATGGCGGCGCGGCTTTCTGGGCTCCTTTTTCTCCGGCGCTTGCCGGCTGGAGTGCGGCTGATTACCCGGCATCCCCGACGACCCGCGCCGGTTGGGACGGGATTCCAGAACCCCAATCCGCCTTTGCAAATCGGCAATGACTGCCCGCTGGCCGGCAATTATCTCCAGCAGAGTTTCGCGACTCGCCGCGTTCAGGTCTAGTTCAGTGTCCACCTCCCTGGTATGCCACAACTCCCCCGGCCATGCCAGCGTTTTTCCAACGGCTTTGAGCCAATTCACCTCATCAAGTCTGAACAGTTACCCTGACCGTCCTTGCCTTGACTCTACCCGGGCCGAGGCATACACTTGAGGCATACCCCCAAACGTGGGACTGGATTTTTTATCAACATGAACGGAACACCCTCCTCGGGCGACGACGTCGCCCTCTTCATCGACTGGGAAAACTTCAAGATCAGCCTCGCCTCGGGCCACCGAACTCCCAACGTATCCGCCCTCAAAGAAGAAGTTGGCAACCACGGCCGGGTGGTGGTGGCCAAAGCATACGCCGACTGGGTAAGCCGGGCCCCGGAATTGCGCGGGGCGAGTCAGTTCACCAACGACCCACCGGCTCTATATGCGGCGGGCATTGAGCCGGTTTACGTTCCAACCCGCCTGCCGCCGGTCGGCGCCGCCGATTCCTACCGCACCGCCCGCATAAAGAACAGTGTCGACGTCAAGATGACCGCCGACTGCATAGAGTGTGCCCATTCCTACTCCAATATCGGCACCTACGTGCTGGTTTCGGGCGACTCCGACTTCATCCACGTCATCAACACCCTGCGGGCTATGGGTAAGAAGGTAATCATAATCGGAGTTTCCTGGAGCACCTCCCGACGCCTGGCCGACCAGGTGGACGGATTGATCTTATACGATATGGACGTGGATCCGGCTACCCCGCCGGAAGCGGCTCCAGCCGCCGTCGGTGAGCGCGGCAATGGACGAACAACATCCACCGGGCGGCAACAGCTTTCCGACGCCATCGGCATCATCGAGGACATCGTCCGGGTCGAGCGTCAGGCCGGCCGCATGCCGTTGCTCACGTCCTTGAAGCAGCGGGTAACGCGCCAAATTCCTGGCTTCGACGAAAAGAAGTTGGGCTACTCCGGATTCAAAAAACTGATGCAGCGAGTGGCTCAGGAAGGCAACATAAAACTGGTCACCGTGGGACTGGTGGACTGGGTGCTGATGGCCGACGAGCCCGATCCCCAGGAACAGGGAGTGGAGACTACCGCAGCCACTACCGCCGGCGGAGAGGTAGCCGGCGGAGAGGTAGCCGGCGGAGAGGTAGCCGGCGGAGAGGTAGCCGGCATGGTAACCAACGGGGCCGGTTTAGAGCTGGCGGAGTCGCCCCAGACCGCCGGACCCCAGGCCCCGCCAAGAAGGGGCCGCAAGGGTCAGCCGGAAAGCCTGACCAAACCCGCGGTGCAACCCTCAACTCGCAGCGACCAGCCAGGCCTGGCACCCCTGCTGGCTGAGGAACTGTCCGATATCCAGCTACCAGAAGGGCCGGGAGATGGGCTGGACGGACGCCGGGTAGCCGATTTGATAGTCATGGCCGACAACCTGGAACACCGGGAAGGCATTAGTCACGTCGCTTTCAACTTCCTGGTAGGGGAAGTTTGCTTAGCTTTGGGCGAGGGGCTGAAGGTAGAAAACGAGGAAATTACCCAGCGTTGGGCGCCGATGCATTCCCGAATCTACGTCACCCGCCTGATCCGGAGCTTGAGCGACGCTGGCGTGTTTCAGCGGGGTTGGCACACCGGTCAGGATGAAGACACCGGCCGCAGCCGTCGGCGCCGCACTTTTAACCTGGACCGGAATCACCCGCTGGTGGTTAAGGTCATGCAGATCTCCTCAGAGTATCCCGAGTTGGAGTCCGTGCCTGGGCCTGAACCGTCAGCGCAGGCAGCAGTGGGTGAAGCCAACCCCCTAACTCTGCCGCCTATGGAATCGACGGAAGGGGAATTCCCAAGCCCCCAGGAGCTGGAGGAGGCAGACCCATCTACCGGTTTGGGTAAGGTACTAAGGTTTTTCTCCCGCTCCTGACTCCTGCCCGGATTACCCCCTACATCCTGATTGAGAAGTCATTGCGAGCGAAGCGAAGCGATCTCCGGGACTGAGATTGCCGCGTCGTCCCCATTAGGCGGACTCCTCGAAATGACAGTGCTGGGTCAATTCTCCCACACCCTCTTAGCTCGACTTTGTACAAAACTGGGCTGAAGAAAGGAATGAGCGAGGGTTATTAGGCAGGGTAAGCTCCCTTGACCAAACCATCACGAGAGGTCAAGAGAGTGCTTACTCGCCCGGTGTCGATTATAAGGTTACTGGAGCCCTTTGGCACAATCTTTCAGGCCAAAACTTGGGAGAAAGCCCAGTTGCTGCTGGTCGGTGCTATCCTCTCCCCAGGCAAGCGTACCGTGACCTCGGCCCTGCGGGTCATGGGACTGAGCCGGGACGGGAATTTTGCTCGTTATCACCATGTCCTCAATCGGGCCAGGTGGTCATCATTGCAATTGAGCCGGACCTTGCTTTTTCTGCTGCTGCGCCACCTGGACTCTGGAATTGGGCCGCTGGTGTTTGGGATTGACGAGACCATAGAACGCCGCCGGGGGAAGCGGATTTCGGCCAAAGGCATTTACCGAGATGGGGTCCGTTCCAGCCAGGGCCATTTCGTAAAAGCCAGCGGGTTGCGCTGGGTTAGTTTGATGTGGTTGGCCCCCATTCCTTGGGCTGGCCGGGTCTGGGCCTTGCCTTTCCTGACGGTGTTGGCACCTTCGGAGCGGTTTCACCGGGAACGGGGGCAGCGGCACAAAAAGCTCACCGATTGGGCCCGCCAGATGATTCTGCAACTCCGGCGCTGGTTGCCCCGGCGACCCCTGGTACTGGTAGCCGACAGCAGCTACGCCGTTCTGGACTTGCTGCACTTTTGCCAATTTATGGCCTCTCCTGTGACTTTCATCACCCGGCTGCGTCTGGATGCCGCTCTATACGAACCGGTTCCGCCTCGCTCCCCTGGCCAGTTAGGGCGTCCCCGGCTCAAGGGTAAGCGGCTGCCTACCCTAAAAGACCTCCTTGGCCACCCAACAACCCTTTGGAATACCGTAACGGTCGACTGGTATGACAATACCCACCGCTTGCTGGAAATCGCCTCCCACAGCGCAGTCTGGTATCATCAGGGTAAATCGCCAGTACCTATTCGGTGGGTCTTGATTCGTGACCCCTTGGGTGAGTTCCGGCCCCAAGCGTTATTGTGTACCGACCTCAACGTGGCGCCCACCCAAATCATCCAATGGTTTGTGTTGCGCTGGCAGCTGGAAGTGACCTTCCAAGAAGTACGCGCTCACCTGGGAGTCGAAACCCAGCGCCAGTGGTCTGACCGGGCCATCGCCCGGACCACGCCAGTCCTCTTCGGTCTTTTCTCCTGGGTGACCCTGGCAGCGCATTTGCTGGCGGGAAACCAGGGATTTCCGCTGCGCTCGGCCGCCTGGTATGCCAAAAGGTTGCCCACCTTCTCCGACGCCATCGCCCTGGTTCGTCATCAGCTGTGGCCTGTTTCTGAGACTTTTTGCATGTCCCCTACAAAACCAGACATCCGGAAAGTGTCTCGACCTATGTTTGAACGAATCTTAGATTCCCTTTGTTATGCCGCTTGAATGTACAAAGTCGAGCTTAGAGCGTGTTTAATAAATTCCTTGACTTGCAGGCTCAACGGGTCATACCCATTTGGCTTCGGCATCCTCTCCCCTTGTGGGAGAGGACTGAGGTGAGGGGTATCACCCTCATCCCAACCTTCTCCCATTAAGGGAGAAGGGGCTCTGTCACCTTCTCCCGGGATATCTAATGTTCTACTCCAACTCGGACAAGACACCGGGCTTTTGACATATCCCCCTACACCCCACCCCTCAAAAATCCAGGATCAGGGTCGACCATCCGAAATCCCTGGCCCCCAGACCTTCCCCGGTATAGGGCTCGTAATACTCCCGGTACCCGGATTTCTCGATGGCTTCGTGGCTTTTGGCTACTATAGTAGCCGCCAATTCAGTATAGCCGTGGCCTCTCAAGGCGTGGGATAAGAACCAGTTGGTGTTGATCCAAGTGGGACCCCGCCAGATGAAGCCGTGGGGGTTGCCGGGCATGAACTTGGGGTCGGAAGCCGGTACGGAAGGCAGCGGGTAGGGTAGCCAGAAATCCTTTTCTGAGCTTACCCAACGCTCAACCAGTCGCTCCACTATCGGCCGGGGTAGGTCATCTAGAATGAGCGGCATCAATGAGCTGATGGTGACCACTTTCACCGGCGTTTCGGCGACACCGGAAAGGTCGAAGAAGGCGCCGGCCTCTTCATCCCAGCACTTGGCTACCAGCGCGTTCCGGGTCCTGTCGGCCTCCCGTCGGAACTCAGCGATCTCCTCGGCAGCCTCCGGGGAATCTCCCAGCAGCCTGACCAATGCCCGCAGGCCGAAGGCATAGATGGAGTTGACCAGCACATCCTCGACGTGGAATATGTCCGCCGACAGAATCGCCAGGTCGTCTCCGCGCAGGGGCTCGTAGGCCTCATACACCTTCCTGAGCGCGGTTATGAAGCCCCGGTTGCTCAACTCCTCCAATCCCAAGACTTCGTCATACTTGGGTGAGCAGTCGGTTCCGGCCTCCTCGGGCTGGATCACCGCAATTAGGCCGTCATCGTCCGGGTCCCGATTTACTCGCAACCAGCGATAGAAGGCTGTCAAAACCGGCAGGGCTGTCTGCTTGAAATCCTCATCGCCGGTGGCCCGATACACCCGTTCCACCGCGTAGGCCAAAATGGGCGGTTGAATGGTCGAGCTGTAGTTGGGCGAGGTCATTCCCACAATGTTGCGGCTGAGGAAATCGGGCTGTTTTTCCATTTCCCAGAATATGATGTGAGGAATGAACCCGTCGGGCAGGGCCCCACTCATCAGGGTGGTCAGCTCAGCTTTGGCCTGCTCCAAGTCCAGGTGGGTCAGGGCAATGGCGTGGAAGCAGGAGTCCCAAAACCACTGAAAGGGGTAGCCACGGAGCGAGGGAACGACAAAACTGAACTCCTTGCCATTCCAGTCGGCAACCCCCTTCCTGAGATTGGATAGCAGGATATTACGGGCCCCGGCCTCCAGCTCTTCGCGATTCAATTACTCTTACCTCGATTCTTTCGTATCCGGGCGCTTTGGTAAATTGCCAGATATTTATCGGCCACAGCGGACCAGGTGAAATCTTCCAGGGCATATCCTTTGCCCTCCTGGCCCAGGTTCCTTCGATAATCAGCATCGTTGACCAGCCGCACCAACTCCTCGACGGCCGCTGGCCGGTCGAAGGGCGGTACCACCACGGCTCCCCTGGTCAGCAGCTCCCGGTTCGCTCCCACGTCATGGGTCAGCACCGGCACGCCCGCGATCATTGCCTCGAAATAAACCAGACCGAAGGCCTCATAGCGGGAAAACAGGACGAACAGATCGGCGCGGGCATACCGGTCCACCAGCTCCGAGTCCTCCAGCTCGCCGGTAAAAAGCACTTCCTCTTCCAGACCCGACTGCCGCACCTCTTCCCGCAGCGCTGATTCCCCTCCTTCATCCCGCCCGATCAGGATCAAACGCGCCGGGCGATTAAATCGGTCCCGGGCCTGCCGGTAGGATTCCAGCAACCAACCCTGGCCTTTATGCTCACCCAGTCTCCCGACGCAAAGGATGTCAACCGGCGATCTTTCTGAATCTGACGAAGAAGCTGCCTGGGAAGCTGTCTCCCCACCTTCCGGCGTGGCAGTTTCAATCCCAACCTGCTGGGGGTTACTTAGGGGAGAAGCCCCCCATCCGATGACCGCTTGCCTGGCTGGGCGGACCCAGTAGTCCCGCGCAACCTGTATCGCCTCTTGACGGGTCAGGGCTACCACCTGGTCCATCACATTGCATATGAACCCGTTGATCGGCCGCAGCCACCAGCGGGAAAGAGGCAGGGTGTGGTAAGAAGGGGTGAAGATAAACCCGGCTCGCTGCCGGAACCAGAACCAGCTCCAGAAATGACCCCAGAACCAGCCGTCGCCGACAAAATGCACTATATTGGGCTGGAACTCCTGGAGGTAGCGGCGTACCTGGCTGGGAGGAAACCAAACCAGGGGAACCGAGTATAGGGGGATGGAGCGTTTGGGATAGCCCCGGAGCCGCAAGATGGATATGCCCTCTGGTGTGACATCCCGGTCGGCCCATTCCGGGTGCGGGATTCTCGGGAAGGCGTATTTGGTGGTCAGAACCGCCACCGCCTCCACCTGCTCCGACTGCATAACCTGGAAGGACAGCTGCTCGATGGCCCTTTCGATTCCTCCCAGGTAGGGCCGGAAATAAGGAGTCAGGAACAGTACCCGCAGGGGAGGAGCGCTCACCGGATACCTCCTGCCAAACCAAAACCAAGCTGGGATCTACATGGAACGCAACGCCGACTCCACAGGATTCACTTTGGCATTGGTAAAATACTTCCCTAGCCCGCTAGGGCCCGCTCCAGTCCACCACCCCAAGCCTCCGCGATTTCTCTGACCGGCAGGTCCAACATCGGACCCAGCTGAAACCGGTCGCCGCCCGTTACACCCAGCTCCATAAGGGGAACACGCAGCTCTGTTGCCATCTGCTCCAGTGTCGCCCGGTGTCCCGGGGCTAAGGATACCACAATGCGGGATTGCCCCTCACCAAACAGGGCCGGGTCCCAACGTCTCGGCAGGCGGGAGAAAGCCTGGCCGCCCCGAAAGCCCATCAATTCTCCCTGCGGACTGGCCGGACCGGAGCCTGAAGAAGGGGCCCCGGTCATACAGCATTCGGCCAGCGTCGTGGCCAATCCGCCGTCGGAGCAGTCGTGGGCCGAAGCCAGCAGGCCGCGACCGATGGCCCGCCGGCACAAGGTTTGAACCCGTTTCTCCAGCTCCAGGCGGATATAAGGTCGACCCGCTACCAGACCGTGTATCAGTCGCAGGTATTCGCTGCCCGCCAAATCCGGCGCCTTGGCGCTCCAATCCGCACTGCCCATAAGCATGACCAGCAGGCCTTCCTCGGGAAAAGCAGACCGGGCGTGCAGCCTGACATCCTCCAGCAGGCCCAGTCCTCCCACCACCGGGGTGGGAAAGATAGACTGTCCCTGGGACTCGTTGTACAGGCTAACGTTGCCGCTGACCACCGGCACCTCCAGCACCCGGCAGGCTCGCGCCATACCCCGGATTGCCTGCTCCAGCTGGTAGTAAATGTCGGGTTTTTCCGGATTTCCGAAATTCAGGCAGTCGGTCAAGGCCAGGGGTTCGGCCCCGGAACAAGACAAGTTGCGGCAGGCCTCGGACACCGCGATCTGCCCGCCGCGATAGGGATCCAGATAGCAGTAGCGGCCGTTGCCATCGATGGTTAGCGCGATTGCCTTGGCGGTGCCCTTGATCCGCAAGAGCGCGGCGTCGCTACCCGGCCCAACTACGGTGTTGGTCTGAACCTGATTGTCATATTGGCGGTAAACGCTGTGCTTGCTGGCGATATTCGGGGAGGCTAATAAGCGGAGCAGAATCTGTGCGGGACCGCAATCCGGCAGGGGTACCTGGGAGAGGGAAAGGCGCTGCCTTTGCTTCTGCTCCTCCGACTGGCGGCCCTCCAGCCGGTATCGGGGAGCATCGGTCAGGGGCTGCAACGGCAGGTGGGCCAGCAGGCGGGTTTCGTCCACTATCTTGGCCTCGGCCTCCCGGGTAACCTGCCCGATCTCTGCCAGAGGTATATCCCATCGATCGAACACCCGGGATATCTCGGGCAGGCGGTCCGGCGGCACCACCAGAAGCATTCTCTCCTGAGATTCCGACAACATAACCTCATAGGCGGTCATGCCGGACTCCCGGCGGTGCACCCGGGAAACGTCAAGCAGAACTCCTCTCCCACCCCGGGCCGCCGATTCCATCGCGGCGCTGGTCAAACCGGCAGCTCCCAAGTCCTGAATCGCCGGCACCCCGCCGGTGGCGAGAGCCTCCAGGCAGGCTTCAATCAATATTTTTTCCAGGAAGGGATTCCCCACCTGCACCGTGGGACGCAGCTCCTGCTCCTCTTCAAAGGAGCGGGACGCCAGGCCCGACGCGCCGTGGATGCCGTCCCGGCCGGTATCCGCGCCGGCCAGCAAAAGCAGATGTCCGGCGGTAGTGGCGGCGGCGGTGGCGATGTTTTCTTTTTCCACCAGACCCACGCACATGGCGTTAACCAGAGGATTCCCGTTGTAGGAGGCGTCGAAATAGATCTCGCCGCCCACGTCGGGAACGCCGATACAGTTGCCGTACCAGGAGATGCCACCCACAACGCCGTAGAAGAGGTGCCGGTTTTGGGGCCGGTCCAGGGGGCCAAACCTCAGCGAATTGAGCAGCGCAATGGGGCGGGCGCCCATAGCCAGGATGTCGCGTACTATCCCTCCCACTCCGGTCGCGGCTCCCTGAAAGGGCTCCACGGCCGAGGGGTGGTTGTGGGACTCCACTTTGAACACCACCGCTAGGCCATCACCGATGTCGATGGCTCCGGCGTTTTCAGCCCCGGCGCGGGACAAAGTGAGGGGAGACCGGCTGGGCAGGAGCCCCAGCAAGGGCCGGGAGTGTTTATATCCGCAGTGTTCACTCCAGAGCGCGCCGAACATGCCCAATTCAACTGGATTGGGCTCTCGGTCCAGGCGGTCCAGTATCAGCTGGTACTCCGCCGGACTGAGGGCTATTTCATCCAATATTTCTTTGGTGACAGGCATCAGAACCAATGGGTCAATTTATTTTCAGTCCTCCTTTTGAAAAGGGGGATATAGGGGGATTTATCCAAATACCAGCGCTGCCAAAATCCAGGGCAGAAACTACTGCCAGTCCGGTGACCAACAAAAGCAGCTAGGTCGCTCGACAGCTATCCACGATGGACTGGAAGATAAGCCTGCCGTCGCTGCTGCCCAGGAGGGCTTCGCAGCTGCGTTCCGGATGGGGCATCATTCCCAGAACATTGCCTTGGTCGTTCAGGATGCCCGCGATGTTGTGGGCCGACCCGTTGGGATTATCGGCGGTCGTCACGGCTCCATCTGGTCCGCAGTAACGGAACAACACCTGGCTCTCCTCCTCCAGCCGGCTCAGCGTGGCATCGTCCGCGAAGTAATTGCCTTCACCGTGGGAAACCGGCACCTGCAGCACCTGGCCAGGCTTGCATCCCCGGCTGAAAGCCGTGTCGGTCCTCTCAGTCCGCAGATTGGTCCATTGGCATCGGTATTCCAGGTGCTGGTTGCGGCGCAACACCCCGGGGAGCAGGCCGGCCTCGCAGAGAATCTGAAACCCATTGCAGATGCCGATTACCAACCCGCCGGCATCGGCGAAGTCCCGCAGCGCTGTCATGACCGGGGAGAAGCGGGCAATGGCTCCAGCCCGCAGATAGTCGCCGTAGGAGAATCCACCGGGCAACACCACGCAGTCGTAGGCGGTCAGAGAGCGTTCCTGGTGCCAAACATAGTCGGCGTCCTGGCCCAGGAGGTCCTTCACCACGTAGTAGCAGTCGGTATCGCTCCAGGTGCCCGGGAAGACCACCACGCCGAACCGCATCCACCTAACTCCCTCGGCTAACTCCCGGCTGGGAACCCATGGAGTTAGCCAGACCCCAGGATTTCATCCACCAGCGCGTTAACCTGAGCGCCGTCGGCCAGCCCTCGTACCTGGGGCATCAGCCGCCCCATGACTCGTCCCTTGTCTCTTGGCGTTTCGGCGCCTACCTGCTGAATGACTTCTCGGATCAGCGTGGAAAGCTGCTCCGCGCTCATTTGAGGCGGCATATACTCCTCCAGAACGGCCAGCTCGGCCGATTCCTTGGCCACTAGGTCGGTGCGGCTGCCCTCCTCGAACATGCGGATGCTTTCCCGACGTTCTTTTACCTGCTTGGCGATTACCTCGGTGACGCCGGTGTCATCCAAAGCCTTCTGCTGGTCCTTTTCCACCAATTGAATGGCGCTCTTGAGAAAGCGCAGAGCACCAAGCCGCTGGCGATTTTGGCTGCGCATGGCCTGGCGAATGTCGTCTTCTATTTTCTCTCTTATGGTCATCCATTTGCCCTTTTCCGGCCGGCGGAACGATTCAACCTATTCCGGTCCCGGGAACTCGAGGCGTCGGAACCGGAACCACGGAACCGGGGACGAGGCCGATTATATGGTCCCCCTCAGTGGGGTGTCAACGGGGTTTCAATGAAGGTCGAACCTGGGCCCGCTGCCGGTATTTCCTTCCCCTAAGCATGCTGGTCTTGTATAATTGCCCTAGCTCCCATTCGCCATGCCCGCAACCGAGGAGGCATCAGCTGGAGGGGCCATGCCGGAGAAGTACCAAGAGGAAATAGAAGAGATACTGAAGGGATTGGGCCAGCAGGCCCCGGATAAACCTGTTGGCGAGTTGGAGCGACCAGTGCCAGTGGATGATGCGCCACGCGGGATGAATCCTACTGAATCCGCGGTCCAGCCCAACCCGTACCCAACGCGGCGCTGGCCCAAAATAACCCCCTCCAAAGTGGCATTGCTGGGTTTGGCGTCGTTGGTTATCGGAGCGTTCTGGCTCTGGCCGTTAATCTGGGTCGGCCTGGTGCTCCTGGCCGTGGCCTACCTAATGTTCTTCGTCAGGCCCCGCTTCATACATCACGAGAAATACTGGCGGGACCGGCCCATTGAGGACAAACCAACTTCCCCCTGGGCGAAATTGGCGCGGTGGTTGAAGGACTGAAGGCCAGCCAGGGTAGTCCTGGCCGAGGGTGTTGAAAACGCCTGGCGCATTGCCCGCACGGGAATGGAGAAATGCGGATCCTGGTGTAGCCTGATAATAGCCCCTTCTCCCTTGATGGGAGAAGGTTGGGATGAGGGTGATACCCCTCACCTCAATCCTCTCCCACAAGGGTAGAGGAAGCCGAAGCCCGAACCGGGATGACACCTTAGACCCGGAAGTCAAGGAACTTTTTAACCACTCTTTAAAAGAGAAAGGAAGCTGGTGGTTCGTATGAAGAGCAAAGGACAAGAGGTCCCCAAAGTCAGTCCCGGCTCGGCATAGCCTCGAAGTGCTCGGCAATGGCCACTACCAGGCTTCCCATGTGGGGATGCTCTGGCTCCAGGTCCACATCGAACCCGGCCTCCCTCAGCCTGCGGCTGCAAACCGGTCCCACCGATGCCAGCAGCACCGAGCCGGCCAGGCTATCCCGTAAGGACTGTTCTTTACCGGCCTGGCTGGCGATGGTCACCAAATTGCCGACCTGCGGCTGACTGGTAAAGGCCACGGCATCGATTTCCCCAGCGGCAAGGCCGTCAATCATCCGCAGCACCGGTGAGTCATCCTCGGGCAGGCCCCAGGTGTAGAGAGTCACCTCTCTCACCCGAGCACCTCGTTCTTTCAAGCTATTGACCAAAAAGCTGTTGGGCCCGCCGTAATGCTGCACAGCCAGGTCCTTGCCCTTTAGCTGTAGGGTTTCTATCGCTTGCATCAAATCTTGGGAGGTGTAGGGCTCGGGAGGCATCACGTCAATGTGGATCTCGTAGCGCCGGAGCACCCGGGCGGGCTTGGGGCTGCGGGCAATTATTGTGAGCCGGTCCAGGGCCTGGATCAGCTCATCCTTCCGGCCCAGACCATCGGCGACCTCGATCAGGGCTTGCGTGCCCACACCGGTGAGCAGCACCACGGCGTCAACCCGACCCCCGCAGATGTCCACCACCAGCTGCTGGACCTCCGCGCTGTCCTTCCGATAAAGCTCTTGCATGGCGGGAGCAGGATATGGCACGCCCCCATGTCGCTGGACCAGCGAACCCATTTCGGAGGACATACGGGATTCCAGGAAGGCGATTACCCTGCCGCTTAACGAGGCCACCTGTTATACGGCGCACTCGCCTTCGCCGCGTTCCAGCACGTAGGCGTTGGTGCGTTCCCAGTCAAAGTACAGGTCCGAGCCGGGCTCCGCGGTTTGGGAAACCTGGGCGGCCTGACTGGCCACCTCGGTTACCTCTTCTAGCCCCACCCGGTCCAAGAACTGGTTGAATCCCTCCCCCTCGTCCCGCCGCTCCTTGGTGTAGTAATTCGTTATCTCCCGCAACACGCTGGGCACCAGCTTGGCAGGCACTTTGACCTTGGGAATGCGGCTGCCGATTCGGGAATCTTCGACCTGGTTGTCCCCATAGTTCCCGCCCAGGAAAAGCTCGTAGGAAGGTATCTGCTGGCCCTCCGGACCCTTGACCGCCGCGCCGTGGAAGCCGATATTGGCTATGTGGTGCAGTCCGCAGCCGTTGGGGCAGCCGCTCATCTTGATGCGAATTTTCTGGACTCCGGGGTCATTCAACAGGTCGCCCCAGGAATTCACCTCCTCCTCTACTGCCTTGGCCAGTCCCATGGAAGAGGTGATGCCCAGCTTGCAGCTATCGGTGCCGGGGCAGGATACTATGTTGGTGATGGTCTGGGCGCCGGGCTCAGCCAGGTCCAGCGCTTTTAGCCCGTCCCATAAATCGTGGAGACTCTCCTCGGGGACGAAGCGCAGGGCCAAGTTTTGTTCCTGAGTGGTCACGGCGCGGCCGCCGGTGAAGCGACGCAGGATTTTGGCCAAGCCGCGGAATTGGTCGGTGGTCAGGTCTCCCCGCACCGGCTTAACATAAACCAGGCAGTAGCCCTCTTGCCGCTGCTTAACTACATTGGTGGCTTTCCATTTTAGATACTCGCCGCCCCCGTTGTGCCCGTTGCTAGATGTAGCCGGAGCCGGGACTTTCAACTCGGGCGGTGTTTCCCGCTGTTGCTCCTGCAGGTCCATGTAGGGCGCGGGGTCGATGGGTCCGATCTGCGCCAGCTCCGTCTCGACCAACTCCCGGAATTCGTCCAAGCCGATGCGGTCGATAAGCACCTTCAGACGAGCCATCATTCGGTTCTTGCGCAGAGACTCGGCGTTGTTGAAAACAGTCCAGATGGCCAGAGCCAGCCTCAGGTAATCGGCCTCCGGCAGGAATTCATACAACGGTTTGGCCAGCCGGGGCATGATGGAGGTACCGCCTCCAACGTACACTTTGAATCCCCGCTTCAATTCGCCGTCTTGATCTTTTACCTGAGCAACGTAGGTCAGGTCCTGGATCGCAGCGGCGACCGCGTCGTGGCTTTCGCAGCCGGTGAAGGCGGTCTTGAATTTGCGCGGAAAGCCCTGGGTTATGGGATGCCGGACGCCAAAGCGTACGTAGGCGGCCAAATAGGGAGTGGGGTCGAATACTTCATCGGCGCAGACGCCCGCCGAGGGCGACCCCACCACATTGCGCACCGTGTTACCGCAGGCCTCTCGGGTAGTGAGACCCACTTTGCCCAACATACGGAGGACGTCGGGGCATTCGTCTAAAGGAATGTGGTGGAACTGAACGTTTTCCCGGGTGGTGATATGGCCTCGGTGTAACGGGGCGTAATGCTCGGCGATGTCTCCAAAGGTTTCCATGGCCTCCGGGGTAACCATGCCGCCGGGGATTTTTATGCGGATCATCTGGACGTCAGCCTGGCGCTGACCGTAAACACCCTGCTTGAGCCGGAAGGGAGTGAACTGGGCATTGTCCAGCTCGCCCGCCTGGAATTTGGCCGACTCATCCTCCAGCCGGACTATCTCATCCTCCATGAAGGGGATGACCCCAGGAGAGGAATGGGATAATTGCAGGCTCTCCTGGTGGATCTCTTCTAAAGTTACCTGCTGGGCTTTTTCAGCATTACTGGTCAAGGTGTCCTCCGGCTCCCGAACGAAATAAAATCCACAAAAAAACCACCAACCGGTTGAATCGTTGGTGGGCGCAGGGTTTCCCTATGGGAATGAGTTACCCGCCCCCTATGTAGGAGGACAGGTACAGGTGCAGCGGCAGAAAAGATTTATCTGCGAACTCATTTGTGTTTGAGTCTAGCTGCTAGCTAGCTTAATGTCAACACTTACGAATTCATCTCAGAAGACTCGCCAGCCGACGGACCGATTCAGTGTTTTGACTCATTAACTTCCGGCAGTTTGCCCGTTACCAAGAATATGACCCGCTCGGCGATGTTGGTGGCCCGGTCGGCAATGCGCTCTAGGTCATGGGCCACCCACAGAAGATACGTGGCCCGCCGTATGGACTTGGGATCTTGGGTCATGTGAGTCAGCAATTCCCGGTAGACCTTCTGGTACAGGTTATCCACCTGGTCATCGTCCTCGCACACCTGCTCCGCCGCGCCGGCGTCGCGAAAGAGCAGCGAGTCCAGGCTGCGGCCCAGCATATCGCTGGCCTTTTCCGCCAGCAACGGTAAGTCGAACAGAGGCTGCGATACGGGCTCATCTCCCATCAGGATGGTTACCTTGGCTATGCCCTCGGCGTAGTCGCCCACCCGTTCCAGCTCTACCGAAATGTGCAGCACGGCCATCAAGGTGCGCAGGTCTATGGCTATGGGTTGCTGCGTGGCGATTAAGTCAATGCATTGGTCCTCCAGCTCGAATCGCTTCTGGTCGATGACGTCATCTTCCGCCACAATCCTTTGGGAGGCGTCCAAATCCCGATTTATCAAAGCGACCATGGCTCGGGTGATGGCTTGTCCCACCAGGTTTCCCAGCTCGATAAGATCATCCTGCAGTAGCTTCAAGTTTCGATCAAAATCCGCCCTAAGCACCTTCGTCTCCTGATTTCGCAGCCGGTTTGACAGCCCGGTTTGGCAGCCGGTCTAACCGAACCGCCCAGTGATGTAGGCTTCTGTCCGCTCATCCGCCGGGTTGGTGAAGATCTGCCGGGTCTCGTCGAACTCAATCAGCTCGGCGACGCGGTTTTGATCTCCCATGAGGAAGGCGGTGAAATCCGAGACTCGGGCCGCCTGCTGCATGTTGTGAGTAACTATGACAATGGAATAGTCTTCCGACAGCTCCCGCATCAGCTCCTCTATGGCCAACGTAGCCATTGGGTCCAGAGAGGAGCAGGGTTCGTCCATCAGAATCACCCGGGGCATTACAGCCAGGGCCCGGGCGATGCACAGACGCTGCTGCTGGCCACCGGAGAGGGTCAGAGCGCTACTCTTGAGCCGGTCCTTAACCTCATCAAACAGGGCGGCCCTCCGCAGAGACTGCTCTACCAGAGCCTCCAGGTCGCCCCGGAACCCGTTGATACGGGGGCCAAAGGCCACGTTATCGAATATTGACTTGGGAAAGGGATTGGGCCGCTGAAACACCATGCCTACCTGGTAGCGAATTTCAGTGGGGTCCACCTCCGCCGCGTACAGATCCCGGCCTTCGAAAAGCACCTGACCGGACATTCTGAAGCTGGGAATCAGGTCATTCATCCGGTTGAAACAGCGCAGCAGGGTGCTCTTTCCGGAACCCGAAGGACCGATGATCGCCGTGATCTTGTGGTGAGCCACCTCCAGGTCCACTTCGGAAATGACCTGGTTGGAGCCGTAGTAAACGCTCAGATTGTTGGCCCGGACCACCGCTGTCCCGTCTATCACAGCCTCGACTCTCCGCCTTCAGCCTTCCGAGCCCTTTTGAAACTTCAAGCGCAGCAACACGGCGACGGCGTTCATGGTCAACAGCACCGCTAACAAGACCAGGATACCGGCGGCCGCGACCTCGTGAAACTCGGCCTGAGGCCGGGATATCCAGTTGAATATCTGTATCGGCAGTACGGTGAAGTGGCTGAGCGGGCCGTCCGGGGCGAAGGGGACGAAGGCCACCGCTCCTACCACTATCAGCGGCGCGGCCTCACCAATGGCCCGGCTCACCGCCAGGATAACGCCGGTGAGTATTCCCGGGAAAGCCTGAGGCAACACCAGGTGCCAAATAGTCTGCCAGCGCGTGGCCCCCAGCGCATACGCTCCTTCCCTGATGGAAGGCGGCACCGCCCGCAGGGCCTCTTCCGCGGCGATGATTACTATCGGCAGGGCCAGTAAAGCCATGGTGAGCCCGCCCGCCAGCACGCTGCTGCCCAGACCAAGAGTGCGTGCGAATATCTCCAGTCCCAACAGCCCATAGACAATTGAAGGGACTCCGGCCAGGTTGGATATGTTGGTTTGAACCACTCTCACGAGCCAACCCCGGGTCGTGTACTCTTCCAAGAAGATTGCGGCTCCCACTCCCAGAGTAAAGGAGGTCACCGCCGCGATGGAAACTACATAGACGCTGCCCAACAGCGCGCTGTAAATCCCCGCGCTTTCCGGGCGCCGGGAAGGAAAACCACTGAGAAATTGCCAATTGATGTGGTCCCAACCCTGCTCGATTATGTTGTAGAGCAGAGCCCCCAGCATGGAGAGACCAATGAGGATGGCCACCAGACACAACAGGTGAAAGGCCCGGCCTTGCCACTTGCGGCGGGCCATGCGGCGTCGAAAGTCGGTGGGCTCTACTACCGCCACTACTCGTAGGCCTCCCGGAATCTTCGGACGACCGCCTGGCTGAGCAGATTCATACCCAGCGTGATGAGGAACAGACTGCTGCCCACCGCGAAGATGGTCTTGTGCGCCAGGGAACCGGTGGGTGCGTCCCCCAAAATCACCTGAACAATATACCCGGTCATGGTCTGTATGGGTACCAGCGGATTGAGGGTGAAGTTCGGGTTACTGCCGGCGGCAATGGCGACGATCATCGTCTCGCCGATGGCGCGGGACATGGCTAGGATGAAGGCCGCTACTATTCCGGAGAGGGCCGCCGGAACCACCACTCGGGTTGCTACTTCCAGCTTGGTGGCGCCCAACGCATAGGCTGCCTCCCGCAGAGATCGGGGTACACTTCGCATGGAATCCTCGCTGAGGCTGGAAACCATGGGCAGTATCATGATGCCCATTACAATGGCCGGGCTGAGGGCGTTGAAAATGGCTATGTCCTCCGATATGCCCCGCAGCAGGGGCGTGACAAAAAGCAGTGCAAAAAAGCCATAAACAACCGTGGGAATACCGGCTAAAACCTCCAATACGGGCTTGAGCACCTGCCTGAGCAAGTCGGGAGCGTATTCACTCAGGTAAATGGCGCTGAGCAGTCCCAGGGGCAGGGCAACCAGCATCGCTCCCACGGTAGTGAGCAGGGTACCGGTTAACAGGGGCCAGATGCCGAAGTGTTGGGACGCGAAGAGGGGGGTCCACTTGGTACCGGTTATGAACTCCAAGATCGAGACCTCTCGGAAGAAAAGGACCGCCTCGTAAAACAAAACGGCGACGATGCCAACGGTGGTCAGGATCGAAACGACGCTGCATAACAGCAGGACCAGCTTGATGGTGCCTTCGGGAAGATGCCTTTTCCAGGGAACGGAAACAGAGGAGCGGATGCCATCCAGATTGGTGGCTGGTCCGATTATGCCATTTGGTCCCAAGGATAGCTCCTAATTCAAAGACCGGGGATGTTCCGAACTGGGCCCACTGCCCGGACCGCAACCCTCGGCTGTAACTCTGGGTCCTCACGCCGAGCCCTAACAAGGATAACCGGGCCGGATGCCGTTGACAAGCGGGGATCTGTGCTGGAAAAAGGAGCGAAATCCCGTCTATATTGCTGTGCTCCCAATCTCCTGACCGGGCCATGGTGACGCTGTTATTGATTGGCCGAAAGAACCTGCTCCACCGACCCGGATTGGGGATTAACGCCGCCAAAAATAGAGCCGGTAGCGCCGCCCTCCACCCGACTGGAAACCAGCCGGTACAGCTGCTCCCGGAAGGGTATGTAACCGACCTCCGAGACTAATGCCCAGCCTTCTGGCCCAATGTAATAGCGGATAAATTCCTTGACGTGGGGTTCTTGCAGGGCGGCGCTGCTGACGTAGATGAACAGGGGCCGGGAAAGGGGCGAATAGCTTCCGCCGTTAATAGTCTCCTCGGTAGGGCCAATGCATCCGGCGCCGCCGTCTATCTGCAGGGGCTTCAGCTTTTCCCGGTTTTCCCGAAAATAGGCGTATCCGAAATATCCCAAGCTGCTCTTGTCTCCGTAAATCCCATGCACCAAAACGTTGTCGTCTTCGCTAGAGGTAAAATCTCCCCTGGAGGACTGAGCCTGGCCGTTGATGGTTTCGGTGAAGTAGTCGAAGGTGCCGGAATCTACCCCCGGACCGTACAGGCGCAGGGGTTGGTCCGGCCACTCCGGTCGCACCTGATTCCAACGGACGATCTGGTCCTCGGCCTCTGCGCCCCAGATCTGATGCAGCTCCGCTACAGTGACACAGCTGACAAAGTCGTTCTCCGGATTGACCATCACCGTCAGGCCATCGATGGCCACCGGTATCTCAACGAACTCGATTCCTCTCTGGGCACAAAGCTCAGCTTCGCTGGCCTTAATGGGACGGGAGGCGTCGGAAATATTCGTCTCTCCGTTGCAAAACTTTTGGAAGCCGCCGCCGGTGCCTGAAACGCCAACGGTGATTCGCACCTTACGCCGGGTGAGAATACCGAATTCCTCGGCCACCGCCTCGGTTATCGGGAAAACAGTGCTGGAACCGTCGATGGCGATTTTACCTTGGAGGCTGTACCGCTCGGCGTCGCTGTTGTTGCCCGCTGCCGGGCTGGTTGGCTCGCCGCCCTCGCAGGCCGTGAAGGCCAGGCCAATCAGGGCTATTGCCAGCAGGAGTAGAGCAGGACCCGGGGTCAAACTGCCGGGTAAAGGGCTGAATCTCATACCGGATTTTCATACCGGAAGCCAAGTAGGGTAATCAAGGGCTCGTCTCACCGCTCCGGAGAGCCGGTGTTATACTCAGGTGAAGCCGCAGTTTGGGGTTTCTCAAGGAGGTCCTGTCATAATGGGCTATGCGGTGAACTGGAGCTGCCGGGAGCCCTAGTAGGTCCGCAAATGAGGCCCGGTATCGACAGCCCTCGGACAAGGTGCGATTTCTCTAATGTGGGCAGACCAGGCCTTGCGATTATAGGGTATTTAATTACGATAATCGTCAAATAAATTTTAGTTCGGGGAGCAGACCTTGTCAATAATTCCGGGCATTTTGGGCAGTTGGACCAACGGTCCCCGTCAGGATGAGTCCAGCGAGGTAAGCGGTTGAGCCAGCCACCAACCCTCCCCCTAACTCTCAGTGTGGTGGACCAATCCCCGATGCGGGAGGGCAGCGGCCCGGGAGAGGCTCTGCGGGAAACCATTGAGCTGGCGGTGGCCGTGGAGGCCCTTGGCTACCAGCGATACTGGGTTGCGGAGCACCACAACCTGCCCAATTTCGCCGGCACCAGCCCGGAAATGATGGTGGGCCAGATAGCCGCCCGCACCAAGTCCATTCGAGTTGGCAGCGGCGGCGTGATGCTGTCCCATTACAGCTCGTTCAAAGTCGCGGAAAACTTTCGCATTCTGGATTCCCTCTACCCGGGGCGAATCGACCTGGGCATTGGCCGGGCCCCCGGCAGCGACCAGCTGACTGCTTTGGCGCTGGCCTATCCCAGTTATCCCAAAGAGATCCAGCATTTCCCCCAGCAAGTGTCCGACCTGCTGGGATACCTCTCCGACACCGTAGCTGAAGAGCATCCCTTTTCCCAGGTTCGCGCCGCGCCGTCCTCCAGCGAAACAGCGCCCCAAGTCTGGCTTCTGGGGTCCAGATACGACAGCGCCATGCTGGCCGCCCGCATGGGATTGCCCTTCGCGTACGCCCACTTCTTCGGATCGGGCTCCCAGGAAGGTCCGTCGATAGTTGAGGGGTATCGAAGGAGCTTCCAGCCTTCGGCGGCCCTGGAGCAGCCTCTGGTTAACGTGGGGATTCACGTGCTTTGCGCCGAGACAGAAGAGGAGGCCCTCCGACTGGCGGCCAGCCGCAACCTGGCCCGCCTGAAATCGCGTACCGGCCGCGCCAAGGGGATTCCTCCGGTGGAGGACGCTCTCAACTTCCCCTACCGCGCCGATGAGCGGGCCTTCATGGAACAGTACAACCGGAACTGCGTCGATGGCGACCCCCAGCAGGTCAGAGAGGGCCTTTATTCTCTGGCGGAGCGGTACCAAACCCCGGACCTCAGCATCGTAACCATATGCTATGCCTATGAGGATCGGCTCCGCTCCTATCAGCTGGTGGCCCGGTCCTGTGGAGTCGGACCCGTGGCGCCAGCCCCTGGCTAAACTCCCACCTGGGCGGCCAGATCCATGAAGTCGGTGGCCACCACGTTGAAAGAGGGGTCCGGCGTTGGGTCGGGAATGCGGTTGGGGCCGTGTTCCATGGGCCGGGGTACAAAGCCAGTCTGTAGTCCCACCTTTTGGGATGCCAGCAGGTCTCCCTGATGCGCCGCCGTCATCATCACCTGATCCGGTCGCAAACCCAGCAGGTCCACCGCAGTCTGGTAGCTTTCCGGGTCCGGCTTATAATGCTTGGCCACTTCCGCGCCCAGAATGCAGTCCCAAGGCAGGCCGCCGTTCTTGGCCATGTTCGTCATCAGCGCGATGTTGCCGTTGGACATGGGGGCGATGATGTAGCGATGCTTGAGCCGGTAGAGGCCGGGCACTGAGTCAGGCCAGGGCCGGAGATTGTGCCAAAAGAGATTCATCTGGCTCCTTTCGGCTTCGCTGAAGCTGTCCAGGCCGAACTGGGCCAGCACCAGGTCGAGGGACATCCGGTGCAGGGCATCCAGATTGGTCCAGGGGAGCTCGCCGCTCCGCACTTTGTCCATAAAGGGGCGATACTGGCCCCGCCAGGCGTCGGCGAATTCCTCCCAGTCGGCCTCAACTCCTTTTATCCCGCCTAGCTCCTGGCATTGGCGCGCAATGCTGGAGCGCCAATCGACCACCGTGCCGAACACATCGAATATCAGGGCTTTGACGTCGGTCAGGGACATGCGGTCACCCCCCTTTTCATCCGTTCCTTCCCAGCCTGAGGAAGTGGTACCCAATGCTATAATTGTTCAAGCCCAATCGCAAGACAGCCCTCAGCGGGTGTTTAAGATGTGACTCTCCTTATCAAGGGGGAGCAGTCCCTTCCCCCTCGATGGGGAAAGGTCAGGATGGGCGTGGTCACCGATTCATCAAAACAAACTGGACGATGTACTAGCACAGGTGGGCGTAAATAACCCGGCAGTTCATGCGACCAGCACCTTGCCTTGGTAAGTCCATTTGAAGGGCTTTGCCATGGTCCGGTTGTAATAGTCGATGAAGTCCCACACCTTCTGTTTCAGATCGGTCACCGATCTGAATGACCCTCGCTGTAGCAGTTTTCGCACCAGAATGCTCAGCCAGATTTCCACTTGGTTCATCCATGACGTGTGCTTGGGGGTGTAGTGAAACACGATACAGTGGCTGGGATCGCTGAGAAATGCGGCCCGGGACTCTCGGTTCGCCAATGTGCCCCACTTGCCCTTCTTACCCAACTCCAGGTCCAGCCCAGACTCTCTGGCTACCCAGCGCACTAGAGATTCAGAACGGTGCGTGTCCAGGTTGTCCACCACAAAATGCCACCGCTGGGCCGCCCTATCGCTAGCGATCACTGCCTCCACATCTGCAGAAAGTCCGCTTCGGTACATAGGGCTCAACTCTGACCCGTCACCACATCCCGACTGATGATGAAGGAGCGTGTACCATGCCGGATGTACTCAAACTCCCGCCGTTCCACCTTCCCCGGCGCCAAGGGCAACCCAGGATGTTTGCGCTCCAGGGCCTGTACTCCGGTCAACTCATCAGTGCTCATCACTCGCTCCCCAGATTGGACCAAGGCGGGAGCTTCTCGGTACAGATCGCAGATGTCAGTGACTTTGGCGTCATAGTGCTCGTCCCCGGAGGGTGTCAACCAATAGCGTATCCGGTGGGGTTTCAGGTCCCCCTTTCTAGAAGCCTGGCCGCATGACGGGGGGAAATCCGTTCTACGATGCCTTTTTCGATGATCTCATCAGCCAATTCCCGGCTGGTCCACTGGCTGATAGGACGACCGCACTGGCTGGGGGCCTCACAAGCCAGGGACATGATCTGGCAAACTTGCTCTGGGGTGATCCGGGCGGGAGCCCCAGGACGAGGCGCATCCCGCAACCTTTCTTCTATACTCAGGTCTTCCAGAATGGCTGCCTGTAGCCCCAGCCAGCGGTTGCGCCAGAACCGTACCGTATCACATCCAGGCCCACTTCGCGGGCTATTTGGCTGTTGTTCAGGCCAGCCGCGGCAGACAGAATGATTCTGCCTCGCCAACTGCTGGGGGGTGCTATATCGGCGCACCAGGGTTTCCAATCCTTGCTGCTCTTCCGGGGATAATTCCACCACGGGAGGTTTCGGTCCACGCATCGCCTTCACCACCACACTTCATCTCTCCAACCTCAACGCGCTCATTATACTACTCGGGCTTTTCAGCCCACCTGTACTAGACAGGTGGGCGTAAATAACCCGGCAGTTCATGCGACCAGCACCTTGCCTTGGTAAGTCCATTTGAAGGGCTTTGCCATGGTCCGGTTGTAATAGTCGATGAAGTCCCACACCTTCTGTTTCAGATCGGTCACCGATCTGAATGACCCTCGCTGTAGCAGTTTTCGCACCAGAATGCTCAGCCAGATTTCCACTTGGTTCATCCATGACGTGTGCTTGGGGGTGTAGTGAAACACGATACAGTGGCTGGGATCGCTGAGAAATGCGGCCCGGGACTCTCGGTTCGCCAATGTGCCCCACTTGCCCTTCTTACCCAACTCCAGGTCCAGCCCAGACTCTCTGGCTACCCAGCGCACTAGAGATTCAGAACGGTGCGTGTCCAGGTTGTCCACCACAAAATGCCACCGCTGGGCCGCCCTATCGCTAGCGATCACTGCCTCCACATGCTGCAGAAAGTCCGCTTCGGTACGTCTGGGCCCCCCATAGGGCTCAACAATCTGACCCGTCACCACATCCCGACTGATGATGAAGGAGCGTGTACCATGCCGGATGTACTCAAACTCCCGCCGTTCCACCTTCCCCGGCGCCAAGGGCAACCCAGGATGTTTGCGCTCCAGGGCCTGTACTCCGGTCAACTCATCAGTGCTCATCACTCGCTCCCCAGATTGGACCAAGGCGGGAGCTTCTCGGTACAGATCGCAGATGTCAGTGACTTTGGCGTCATAGTGCTCGTCCCCGGAGGGTGTCAACCAATAGCGTATCCGGTGGGGTTTCAGGTCCCCCTTTCTAGAAGCCTGGCCGCATGACGGGGGGAAATCCGTTCTACGATGCCTTTTTCGATGATCTCATCAGCCAATTCCCGGCTGGTCCACTGGCTGATAGGACGACCGCACTGGCTGGGGGCCTCACAAGCCAGGGACATGATCTGGCAAACTTGCTCTGGGGTGATCCGGGCGGGAGCCCCAGGACGAGGCGCATCCCGCAACCTTTCTTCTATACTCAGGTCTTCCAGAATGGCTGCCTGTAGCCCCAGCCAGCGGTTGCGCCAGAACCGTACCGTATCCACATCCAGGCCCACTTCGCGGGCTATTTGGCTGTTGTTCAGGCCAGCCGCGGCAGACAGAATGATTCTGCCTCGCCGGGCCAACTGCTGGGGGGTGCTATATCGGCGCACCAGGGTTTCCAATCCTTGCTGCTCTTCCGGGGATAATTCCACCACGGGAGGTTTCGGTCCACGCATCGCCTTCACCACCACACTTCATCTCTCCAACCTCAACGCGCTCATTATACTACTCGGGCTTTTCAGCCCACCTGTACTAGACTGGATCATACCCCGGACCCTAAATCCATCGCCAATGCCATGACAGCCAGATGAAGCGGGTTATTATCGACACCGATCCCGGCATCGACGATGCTGCGGCCCTGTTTTTGGCCCTGACCAGACCCGAGCTGTCGGTGGAGGCCATCACCACGGTCTACGGCAACGGCCCGGTGGAGATCTGCACGCAGAACACCCTCCGGATTCTAAACGCCGCTGGCCGCCTGGAAATACCGGTCTACCAGGGGGCGGCCAGACCACTGCTGCGGGAGCCCACTCCCGGATGGGCCTCCCAGGTCCACGGCCAAGACGGCCTGGGCAACATCAATTATCCCCGGCCTGCCGGTCATTACCCAGTTGCCGGCCGTCCCGCGGCGGTAGAAATCATTGAGCGCGTCATGGCCTCTCAGGGAGAGATAACCATGCTGGCTTTGGGCCGCATGACGAACCTGGCCCTGGCAATGAGCCTCGAGCCCGGGCTGGCAGGATCGGTAGCCCAGATCATCGTCATGGGCGGCGCGGTTGCGGTGCCCGGCAACGCGTCCCCGGTGGCTTCGGCCAATCTCTACGAAGACCCGGAAGCGGCGTCCATCCTCTACAAATCCGGAGCCCCGCTGGTTCAGGTAGGCTTGGACGTTTGCAACCAGGTGGAAATCACTTCGAGCCAACTGCTCCAGATTGAACAGACCGGTACTGCCATCACCGGGTTATTGTCGGCTGCGACGCCCTTCTTGCAATCCTACTATCGAAGCCAGAATTTGCTGCGGGAGCCGGACGGGGTGCGTTACAATGACCTGTCCGCCGCCGCCTACGCTATCGACCCGACCTTATTTCAGGCCGAGGAATACCCGGTAACTATAGAGACGCACAGCGAACTGGCCCGAGGCCAGACCGTGGTGGACCGGCGGGCTTTAGGTCAAGACTTCGGTAACGAATCAGCGAGGGTTCGGGTCTGCCTGGAGGTGGACGCCGAGCGGCTGACCAGCCTCTTCACTCAGCGAATCTGCGCGTATCGCCCCCAGAATTCCTAACCGCAATCCACTGGCAATCAGCAGAGATCTAGCCCAGCTGGGCTACCGCTTTCTGGACCTCGTCATAGTCCGGCTCATTGCCCGGGCTATCGCTCACCCACTTGTAGCGGACGATGCCCTCCTTGTCCAGCACGAAAACGGCGCGTTTCGCGGCCACGTAGCCTTCCATAGTACCCATGTTGGGCAGGGCGACGTCGTATTTATTGACCACCTCGCGATTGAAGTCGCTCAGAAAGGGATAGGTGACGTTGTTTTGATCCATCCACACCTTTTGGGAAAAGGGAGGGTCGACGGTGATTCCAATAACCTGGGCATTCATGGAGTTATACTGGTCAATCTGGTCCCGCAGAGTGCACATCTCCTTGGTACAAACCCCGGTGAAGGCTCCGGGGAAGAAGGCCAGCACCACGTTCTTGCCCTTGAACTCGCCTAAACCCCGTTTTTGCCGTTCCGTATCGTACAAACTAAAGTCAGGGGCCGCCTGACCAACTTCCGCTGCCATGAATGTCCCTCCTCTACGTCCAGAGTTTTGGATACCATTTTAATACCCGGGGCGGCATGCCGAATTGGCGCGTAAACCCGGAAACCGGCCAGGTTTAGAAACATCGCCCTATCCCGGCCAGCCGCCCGGTATGTTAACACAGGCAGGTATTGCAGAACACCGAGCCTAGCCCGTGAGCTCGAATGCGGGGTCAAACCCCCTATGTTAAACTGGGCCAGTTGTAATCGGGTCCGGAAATTCAGCCGTAACGAGTCCTTAAGTAGGAGTTAACAGGCATGGTCTTTAATTCCCGCCGCTCGCCGGTTCTGGCCAAAAGGGGAATGTGTGCCACCAGCCAGCCTCTGGCGGCCCAGATAGGCTTGCAAACCCTGATTCAGGGCGGCAACGCCGTGGACGCCGCGGTCGCCTGCGCCGCTGTCCTCAATGTGGTGGAACCCGTCTCCACCGGCGTTGGCGGAGACATGTTCGCGCTGATCTGGGACGCCAAGGAGAAGAAGGTGCACGCGCTGAACGGCAGCGGCGCGGCTCCGGCGGCGGCATCCATAGAGGAGCTCCGTTCCCAGGGTCATCAGCGCATGCCGGAGTTCGGCGCTTATTCAGTTTCAGTGCCGGGCACGGTGCACGGCTGGGAAACCCTCCTCGCATCCCACGGCAGCATGACCTTATCCCAGGTGCTGAAACCGGCCATTCAATACGCCGAGGAGGGATTTCCGGTAACCGAGGTTATCGCTTACCAGTGGCACCGGGTGGTGGACAAGATCGCCCGCCTGCCTTCAGGACAGGAAATGCTAATCGACGGTCGTGCCCCAAAACATGGGGAGTTGATGACCATTCCTACTCTGGGCAATACGCTGCGGACCATATCTGAGGGAGGCTCCCAGGCCTTTTACCAGGGGAAAATTGGAGAGAAGATGGCGGCCTTCGTCCAGGAACAGGGCGGATGGCTGGCCAACGAAGACCTGGCGAGCCACCGCTCCGACTGGGATGAGCCGATCTCCACCGACTACCGGGGCGTCACCTGCTGGGAGTGTCCGCCCAATGGGCAGGGTATCGCCGCCCTGGAGGCGCTGAACATTGTCGAAGGCTTCGATATGAGGGGGATGGGCGCGCAGAGCGCCGACCGGTATCATCACTTGATTGAGGCCATGCGATTGTCCCTTGCCGATGCGTTTCGCTATGTCGCGGACCCTCGTCAGGCGCAGGTTCCCATAGAGCAGCTTAATTCGAAGGCCTACGCCGAGGAGCGCCGCGGACTTATCGACAGCAGCCAATCCATGGCATCAGCCCCGTATGGGAAGGTTTTTCGTGGGAGCGATACCGTGTACATCAGCTGCGTCGATGGCCAGGGCAACGCCTGTTCATTCATCAACAGCGTTTTTTCCAACTTCGGCAGCGGCATGGTGGTGCCCGGCACCGGCATTGTGTTGCACAATCGGGCCTCCCTTTTCTCGCTGGACCCGGAGCACCCCAACTCCCTGGCCGGCGGCAAGCGTCCTTACCACACCATCATACCCGCCATGACCACCGTGAACGGGGAGTTATCCCTGTGCTATGGGGTCATGGGAGCATTTATGCAACCCCAGGGCCACCTCCAGCTGATCAACAACATGGTAGACCTGGACATGAACCCTCAGGAAGCCATCGACGCTTTGAGATTCCAGGTTGCCGGGGAAGGGGTAATTTTCGAGGAAGGTATTGACTCCGCCGTGGTTCGGGAGCTGCAACGTCGGGGCCACCAGGTGAACATCATGGCAGGACTGCAGCGGGGCGGCGCCGGTGGTATGGGTGGCGCGCAGGCTATATACCGCGACCCCGACTCGGGAGTTTTGTGGGGCGGTTCCGAGCCGCGCAAGGACGGCTGCGCCGCAGGCTGGTAGCCCGCTTTAGTAGCCTACCCAAATCCCAAACCCTGCTGGTTCAGGCTCACAAATTGCTGGTCGCTGCCAATGATGACGTGGTCCAACAGGGCTATACCCAGCACTTGACCGGCGGCAACCAGACTGTTGGTAATCAGGACATCCTCGGGACTTGGGGTGGGATCCCCCGAAGGGTGGTTGTGCACCACTATTATCGATGGAGCATTTTCCCGGATAGCTGGCCGGAAGACCTCCACCGGTCGCACTACCGAGCTGTTGACGTTTCCCACGTAGATTTCTTGAATGCTCAAGACCTGGTTTTGGGTATTGAGCAGCACGGTTTGAAGATGCTCTTGGTCCAAGCCGGCCAGGTCTGAGCCCACCAGGTTGACCACATCCTCAGGCGAGTTGACGCTTACCTCGCTGGCGGGCGCCAGGGATACGAATCGCCGGCCCAGCTCCAGTGCGGCCAATAACTGGCAGGCTTTGGCTTCTCGCATTCCCTCACCAGCGGAGATCTCGCCGCACAGGTCAGCGAAGGTGCTGCGGCCCAGACCGCCCAGGCCGCCCAGGCGGGAGAGCAAACGGGAGGCCAGGAAAAAGACATCTTCTCCCTCAAGTCCGCTCCAGAGCAAGATTGCCACAAGTTCGCTGTTGGTCAGATGTTTGGGACCGTATTGGCTGAGACGTTCCTTAGAGCGCTCCTCTGGCGAAGGTTCAGCCACCCAATTTTCGTACCGGCCAGGGGCTTTTCCAGAGACTGCTCTGGAGGCTTTCCCAGGGCTGCGGACTCCGGTGGGGGAGCTGACTGCGGTACCATATTCCGGCATGGAGACACCTCAAACTTAATTCAGAACCAGCTTTGAGCCTGGCTGAAACCTATCCCCTTTTCATTCAGACTGACGTAGCTGTTGCCGGCGCCAACGATAACATGGTCCAGTAGCTCAATACCCATCAATTTCCCGGCGGCCACCAGGTCCCTGGTTATGCTTACGTCTGCTTCGCTGGGCGTGGGGTCGCCGGAAGGATGGTTATGCACTACTATGATGGCCGGAGCGTTGTCGCGGACCGCAGGACGAAACACCTCCGAGGCCCGGACGGCGGCGGCGCTGACGTTTCCCACGTAGATCTCCTGAATGCTGAGGACCTGATTTCTAGTGTTTAGCAGCAGAACCCTCAGATGCTCCTGGTCCAGCATAGCCATTTCCGCAGCCAGCAGGTTGGCCACGTCTTGGGGGGAACCTATGGTCGCCCGTTCCTCCGGTACCAGGGAGGCGAACCGGCGCCCCAGCTCCAACGCCGCCAAAAGCTGGCATGCCTTGGCTTCGCTCAGTCCTCGCTCGGCGCACAGCTCGGCGAAAGTGCTGCGGCCCAGCCCGGCCAGGCCGTCCCGCCGGGCTAGCAGGCTGGACGACAGAGATAGGACGTTCTGACCCTTAACACCGGTGCGCAGCAGAATGGCGATAAGCTCGGTATTACTCAAGTATCGGGAGCCGTACTCCCTCAGCCTTTCCCGGGGTCGTTCTCCATTGGGGAGGTCCCGAATCATGGGCTGAAACTGGGGCTGGTACTGGCCGGAATCGCTCTCGCCGCTGTCAGGCTGGGCATTCTTGACCATTTCCATTGGCAACACTCCGATTATACTTGCGTGAGGATTGCCCTTGGGGAAAACTGGGTAATCTTTCGGTGAAGGTAATTGAGTAAACGCGCGGCCTTGGCTTCCCTCGCGTGGTATGTATCCGAACTGTTGGTCCCGGACCATATACCACGTCATATACCACGGCCCGCCCCTAGCTCGATAGTACCTGCTGACAGCGAAGTATTGACGACAATGGGCTGGAAACCTATACGAATCTACTATGGGTGGCTAGTTGTCAGGGCCTCATCCGGTATAAGGTTCGCCAATGCCGCCACGGCCATCGGAGTTCTGACCATCTTGGTGATTCCAATTGTCTGATGGATGGATGGAGGCTAATTATAACCGGAGAGGCAAGAGGCCAGCGAGGACGAGCAAGGCCGCGGAGTCAGCGGAAGGAGCCCAGGAGGGGGTTAAGCCCTAAAGCCCCAGGAGACCACGAGGGATGGCGTGATTTTGATTACCGGATTGGGGTCAATGTTCATCAGCCGGTACTGGGCGTACTTTTCGCGCAATACCTGGATGGCGGCGGGCCTCTCCCCACCCTCTTCCAGCAGCGCGGCGGGTCCAGATATCAGAATGTACCACAGGCGCTCCCAATTCTCCTCGTAGTGGTCAACGACCAAGGACACCTGGGGATTGGCCAAAATATTCCGGACTCGCCGCAGCCGGGTTAAGGAGGCACGCTTGGGTTTCTGGTCCAGCACCGAATAGATCATCCCGTCCATCAGAGCGTAGCAAACCGGGATCACGTGAGGGACGCCGTTGGCGTCGGCGGTGGCCAGACGTCCGACCGGCGCATGGGCCAGCAGCTCTGCTTGGTTGGCTGGTAGCTGTGCTAGAGTGTCATAGGCCATAGGGGAGAAATGGAGGTTAGTGGCCGCTTAATTTGAGGGAAAAATCCACCCGGCACGCTTCAGAGCTGTTCCAGGTTTCAGTAGAAGCTAGGATTGGAAGGTCCCATCCCCTTCCAGAAATTCCACGTTTTCCAGGGCGCCCCGGGCGGCATCTTCCAGCACCGCGTCGCCCTCTTTGATGCACCGGATCAGCACCCGCTTGGCCAGCGACCCGCCTATCTTGCCTAGAGCGCCCAGCCCGGCTACCTGCACCTGGTAGTCGTTATCCTCCAGCAGAGGTACCAGATGGGGGACTAGGTCCTCCTCACCCAGGTCGCCGCAGGCGTTGGCGGTTTCATATCGCACCGACGGTTCAGGACTTTGCAGTTCCTTGATCAATACCGGCAACCAAGTTGCTTCGCCGGTGCGCCCCATGGCGTAAATGGAGCTGGACTTGAGCTTCAGGTCATCGCTGTTGTAAGCCCAGGAAACGTACTCCTGAATGGTCTCAGTATTGAAGGGGGCAACTGCCTCCAAACTTCTCCGCCGGACCTCCAAGTGTTCATCCTGGTTCTCCAGGGTGTCCATCAGGTTATCCCGCACCAGGTCCGCGTCCTTGGGAAGCAGCTTGCCTTCCTGGATCAAGTAGGCGAATTTACCCAAAGCCGCGGCGGCAGCGGAGCGAACCTCCGGGCTGCGGTCCGAGCGCAAGATTTGCACCAAACCGGTGATGATGGACCGGTCCTCATACTCCCACAAGCCTTCGATGGCCTTGGCCTGAACCAACTCATCCGGGTCCTTGAGGCACATTTTGAAGACCGCGCAGAAGTCAAACTCCGGGTTGTCCTCAGCTAAATCAACCATGGTGGTGATAACGTCGCGTTGGCGCTCGACGGGAATGGCGAACCAGGCTCGCGCAAAACCTCCCAATTCCGAAGGGGATAGGTCGGACATTTCTACGAAATCGGCGTTGGCCACATCGGCCGAAGGATCAGCCAGGATTTCTAGAAACTCTTCCAGTGCCATGAGCGCCCTCTGAACTCAGCTATCAAATGATTGGAAAATCTGGGCTATCAGCCGTCAATTGAGTTTTTATATGACAAATAGTGAACGGGCCAATTATAACATAGCGCAGTTCGTCAATAATTGGTGTCAAGCGGATTTTCGGGAGAATTTTTGCGCTTCCACACCAGCCAGATTTAACTGGCATGCCGCAACTGTCCTATTAACCGCCCAATGGTTTGGGGCAGCCTCTGAACCAGGTCCGTGGCGGTAAGACCGGCCTCGCCCACGTCCAACACCGCGTCGGCTCCGGCTTGCCCGTGCAGGTAAACTCCACAGCTGGCGGCAAGATCGGCGGAGAGGCCTTGAGCCATCAGACTGGCTATTATTCCGGTCAAAACATCACCGGTGCCTCCGGAAGCCAGTCCCGGATTGGCGAAGGGTGAGACTCGGACAGCCTGGCTGGGATGGGCCACAACCGTATGGGCCCCCTTGAGGACCAAGCCGACCTTCCAATAATCCGCCCATTTCCGGGCGGCACCGATCCGGTCCCGCTGAATCTCGGAGGTTGGTGCGCCGACCAGGGTCGCCATCTCTCCGGGATGGGGGGTCAGGACCGTGGTTGCGGCTAGGCGCTCCCACCAGCCCTCCAGTCGGGAAAGATTATTCAAGCCGTCGGCGTCGATCACCAAGGGAATGGGCAGCTGGGGCTGATCCAGAACCAACTGCTCCATAAACTGCCGGGTCCCCTTCGATTGGCCCAGGCCGCAACCCACGGCCAAAGCGTCATAGCGGGAAAGGTTGGAGCGGATTAGCCTAGCAGCCTCGGGACGTACCAACCCCTCCTGGTCCTCCGGAAGGGGTAGATGGATCACTTCGGTCAATTTGCCGGCCGCGATGGGATAGACGCTCTCCGGGGTGGCCAGGGTAACCAGCCCGGCTCCGGCTCGGACCGCCGCTTGGGCCGCCAGGAAGGCGGCGCCGACATAGCTTCTGGAACCGGCCACTATCAGGGCGTGGCCAAAGGTTCCCTTGTGGGAGTCAAGCGGGCGAACCGGTAAATGGCCGCCAATCCAATCGGGACTCAGAAGTTCCAGGTCAATACCTTGCTCCGGTTCCAGGTCGGGAGCAAGATCTATATCCAATACTCGCAACTGTCCGACCAACTCGGCTCCCGGGAAGGTCAGCAGGCCTAACTTGGGGAATCCCAACGCCAGGGTCTGGTCGGCGGCAAAGCAATTGGGGTCGGTCTGTCCGGTGTCTGAGTTAAGACCGGTGGGGAGGTCCAGAGCGAAAACCTGGTGGTTTCGGTCCGGGCCTTGGTTACGACCCTGAGAACGCCAGGCGTTTATCCGCCGAGCCAGCTCCTTCACCGCTCCTTCCAGCGGGCGAGCCCTACCAGTACCCAGCACCGCGTCCAGCACCAACCGGCACCCGTGGAGCTGGCCCTCCAGGTCTGCCAGTTCAGGGTCATTGGCCGAGGAGAAAACCGCGACCCCATACTCCAGGGCGAGCTCCATTTTGGGGTCTGGGGTTGGCCGGCGGGTGGCCAGGTAGATGCTGGCCTGGGCGCCCCAACGCCGCAGGTGCCGCGCCGCAACCAGGCCGTCAGCGCCGTTGTTGCCGGGGCCCACCAGCACCAGGACTTTTGCTCCCGCAACCCCTCCCAGCTGATTCCGGACCGCCTCCGCCACGGCCAGTCCCGCGTTCTCCATCAGGCGGTCGGTGCTGACCCCTTGGCGCTCCGATGCCTGCTCCAGCGCCACCATCTGGGCCGCGGTGACTATTTTCAGGTTTGTTGCCGGCATTGGGCCCCCCGGATTAAGTCGCCCCGGATTGAGTTACCCCGGATTGAGTTACCCCGGATTGGGCCACTACGAAGGCCACGGCGTATTCCCGGCAGTGGGAAAGACTAAGGGAAATCTCCACCACCCCCAAGCGTTGGGCGCGCGCTTCCGCCCGCCCGTGCAGGCGAATGTGGGGTTCGCCACTTTCCCGCCGCAGCACTTCTATGTCCTTCCAGCTAACCCCGCGAGTGCCGGTCCCCAGGGCCTTCATAGTCGCTTCCTTAGCGGCAAATCTGGCCGCCAAATTGGGAGAGCCGGTGGGAGCCCGCCCCCGGCAATAAGCAATCTCTCCCTCGGTAAAGATACGTTCCAGAAAGCGCCGACCGTACCCGGCCAATACCCGTTGGACCCGAGGGATCTCTACTATGTCAACTCCGGTGGTTAACATGCAACTTCGTTAAACAGAGCTTAGCATGGCAAACATGTCCGCGAGCCGTCAATGGCCTGGTGCCGGTGGCTCGCATTCAACCGGGGAGCTTGAAGCGCGTTGGAGGAAGGTGGGGATAGATGACGAGGCCGCGAAAGCCGGGTGACGATAATCCACAATGCCTCCGGGCAAAGACGCCGTCAGGCTGCCTTGGTGTGGCCTGGTAAGTCGAGATTATCCAAAATGTTTGAAACGGAGTAGCTCCGGTTTAAAACATAAAAATGGATGCCGGGGACTCCCTGATCCCACAGCTCTCGAACCTGCTCGGTCGCGTGCTCAATCCCCAACTCCCGGACCGCGTCGTCGTCTTCGGCGAATTTATCCAGCTGCCGGTCCAGCGCGGCTGGAATTTGGGCGCCGCAAAGAGCGGTGAATCTACGAATCTGCGCGGTGCTGAGTATCGGTAGGATCCCGGGCACGATGGGAACATCGATACCGGCTTTCTCGGCCCGTTCCACCATCCTGTAAAGGTCCTGGTTATCGTAAAACAACTGGGTAATCAGAAACTCCGCTCCCCGGTCCACCTTCAGCTTCGCGTACTTGATATCCGTCATCAGGTCGGGGGATTCGGTGTGGCCCTCCGGATAGCAGGCAGCGGCCAACCCGAAATCGAAGTTTTCCCGAACATGCTGCAGCAGCTCAGTGGCGTACTGAAAACCGCCCTCCACCGGTATGAAATCGGTCTGCCCCTGGGGCGGATCCCCTCTCAACGCGATCAGATTCTCGATTCCCGCTTCATCCAGCCGCTCCAAAACCTGGTGTACTTCTTCCCTGGTTTGAGCCACGCAGGTCAAATGGGCCATTACCTCCAGGCCGGTTTCGCGCTTCAACGTGGTAGTTATCTCTTCGGTGAAGGCTCGGGTGGAGCCGCCGGCGCCGTAGGTAACGGAGACAAAATCCGGATTATAGCCGCTTACCCGCTCCACAGCTCGGAGCACCGCCGGAATTCCCTCGGCCTGCCGGGGAGGGAAAAACTCGCAGGAAATAGTCCTTTTAGCTTTGAGTATGTTCTTTATCTTCAAGGGGGCTTGTCCCGGTCTTTTTTGTCCCGGTTTCCTTTTTGTCCCGGTTTCCTTTTCTTCTGGGCCAAGCGGCCAGCCGGAGCCGACCCCCGGAACCAACTCAGCCTAAATTACAACATAGCGGGAACCCGACTGCGGGTCAAGTACAACTGCAGTCTAATCGTCTAAAATGACGGCTGACGCTTTTCCTTAAATGCCGCGATACCTTCCGAGGGTGGCCCGAGGTGGCGAACAACTGGACAAAGGCCATGCCCTCGAGGGCTATTCCATCGACTAGGGGGAGGCCCAGTCCCTGCTGGGTTACCGACTTGATCATACCCAGACCGGCGCGGCTCTTGCCCCGAAGCGCCTCCAGAATGCCTTCCAGCTCTCGGTCTAGTTCAGCCTCTGGCACGGCGCTGAAGGCCAGCCCCCAGTCAGCCGCCTGGGCGCCGGAGATCCACCGCCCGGTGGTCAGAAGGTCCATGGCCCGTTGCAGCCCAACCCGCCGCGGTAACCGCTGGGTGGAACCCCCTGCGGGCATAAGTCCAAAGTTGGCGTGCTGGTCGCCTATTCGGGCGTCTTCGGCGACGATGGCCATGTCGCAAGCCATCATCAGTTCTAGCCCACCGGCCAGGGCGAACCCCTGCACCAGCGCCAGGGTCGGTACGGGCAAGGCCTCCAACTGGCAAAAACACTGGTTCAGTAGTCGCACGTAGTCCGGCATCAAGGACAGGTCATCCAACATCGATTCCAGATAAAGGAGGTCGGCTCCGGCGCAAAACGCTCGACCCTCCCCGCGGATCACCAGGGCTTTCATCCCCTGATCCTCGGCCACCGACCGGGTGGCGGCCAGGAACTCCTCCAGCAACTCCGGGCTCAAAGCGTTCAGGGCATCGGGCCGATTTAAACGCAGAGTCGCCACGGAGTTCTGCTTTTCCAGGATAATGTTGCTATACTCCAAATGGCCCCCAGATGACCCGGATGTACTGTTACTATAGATGTGGAGCTACTATATCAGAACGGAGATGAGAGGGGCATTTCAGAAGCCATTGGCGGCGGGCCGGAGGGGTTATCAGCCCCCCGGCGATATTTCGGGAAGGGTTCATTAAAGTTGGAGAACAGGGGATTGGATGGCGAGGGGAGCTCGCATAGCGATTAGGGTTCAACCCCGGGCTTCTCGGAATACCATTTCCGGGGTGCGGGCTGGTATCCTGCGAATCCGTGTGACCGCTCCGCCGGTAGGTGGGCAGGCCAATGCGGCGGCCATCGCGTTGCTGGCGCAGGCTCTCGACGTGCCCAAAAGCGCGTTACACCTGGTAAAAGGGGCGTCCAGCCGAGAGAAGACTCTGGCCGTAGAATCCATGTCCCAAGAAGAGGTGGACCAGCGCCTGAATCTGCTGGGCGGTAGCCTGCCTACTGGCTAACTATATCTTGCCCCAGTATAATGATCCCCATTCGAAGCTGCATCAGCGGCTTTGGAGACTGCCTGTCTACAGAAGGCAAAGGCCCCGGTATGGGTCTTCGTAACGGAGTAAAAGCTTTGGCTTACATGAACTTCAGTTGGATTATTGAGGAAACGCTAGCGGGCGCGGCCGGGCCAACCACCAACCGGGACATCACCTTCTTAAAGCTGCAAGAGATCCAGGCGGTTATCCGTATGGAGGAGCAGACTATCTCCACCGATCCCTGGGGCTTTGAGGAGCTGTACGAGCCGGTGCGGGATTTCAGCGCCCCAGACATGGAGCAGATCCACCGCATGGTGAAGTACATCGAGGACCAGATCGAGAACTGGGAGCATCCGATAGTCGTAACCTGTGCCGCCGGTGTCGGACGTACCGGTACGGTACTGGCCTGCTACTTCGTCAACTCGGGATACGAACCCCAAGCCGCCATCGACTATATCCGGTTGCTGAGGCCCGGATCGATCCAGACCAGAGAACAAGAGGAGGCGGTGCATCAATACGGTGAGTACGTCGTTGAAAAAGGTAGATAACGCCCGGACTCAGCCCAGCCTTAACTTCAGCCAGCGGGCTTCGACGGGCTTTTCCTATCGGCTTTAGAGGTCCGAGTACCGTCAGGCAACCAGCTTGCTGCCTTTACGCCGGTTAGTTGCCGGCCGACGCAGCTCTAAATCCTGCATACGGCCGCATTGGAGGCATTTTCGGTAGGTTCCGAAAGAATCCTTCTCTACATAGACATCGCCTTTGCATCTGGGGCACCCCTTGAAGTAAAACACCTTGTCTTTTTTACCGGGTCTATTCTGACCGGATTCGGTAAACGTCATGAGTGGAATATTACTTAGATGCAGGTACTGGATGCCCGGCTAACCAGATAATATTCTTTATGTCTATACGGAATGCATTCGATAATGGATTTCTAAAAGGTGTGAAACAATCGCCGCTGAAGTTGGACCGACCAAAATCGAGGGAGCATGGCTATGGCAGACCTGCCAGGACTAATAGAAATCGGAGCTGATATCCTTGAGGAAATCTACCGGGAAGCCCGCAACTCCTTCCCCGCCGAATGCTGCGGCTGGCTGTCCGGCGCCAGGGACGGCGTCAAGGTGAGCCTGGTCCGCAGCTGTATCAACGACCATGCCTCGGGAAATCATCCTACCGTCGCTGAGCGCACCTCCGAGGCGGCCTACGTGCTGTCCGGTGAAGACTTGCTGGCTTTGAATCGGAGCTTAGACTCCGAAGAGCCGGCGCTGGTCATCTATCATTCCCATCCCAACGGCCGGGCCTACCTCTCCGAGACCGACCGGCAGGTGGCAACCAGTCCCTGGGGAGACGAGCCCGCCTATCCGGTCCAGCAAGTGGTCATTGGCATTGACGAACATCGGGTCGTGGCAGCGGCCCACTTCGCCTGGTCGGAGGAGGAAAAGGGCTTCGTAGAGATAGCCAGGTATGCCGGGGCGGAAATCTAGCTGGAAGGCAGATGGGATCTCCCCATCACGACTTCGGTTGACCCCACGGCCAGGGCCTCGTCATCTGGGGTGCCAAGGGTAGCGACCACCACAGCCCCCGCCAGATAAAGGGCCGCCATCAAGGCCAATCCGGCCATCACCAGGAAGCGATGCACCCGGTTTCGGCCCAAAATCAAGACCATGCCGAACAAAATCAGCAGCAAGGCCATGCCTCCCGCCACGAAATGAGCCGGCTCCGACTGGCTTACCAGAATCCCCTGTCGGTAAAAGGGATCGGCCAGGGACAGGATGATAATGTTGAACACGCAGCTTCCGTATAAGTTGCCAACCCCCAGATCCGCCGCTCCCATTCTGGCGGCGCCAATGGTTGCGGCGGCTTCCGGCATGGTGGTTACCAGAGACACCGCCAGAATACCCAGGGTGCTGGAGGCAATGCCGGTGATCGTAGCCACCTGGTCCACGCTGTAGGCCAGAAAAAAGCCGGCGGCTACGACTCCGGCGGAAATCAGACCAAACATTACCCAGGCCCGCTTCAAGGTCATACCCGCGGAATTTTCCCCACTATCACCCTCGACGCCATCACCAACATCTTCCTGGGGGCGCTTGACGTACACCACCCGCATGCCAAGTATGTATACCACCAGCAGAATCACCGAAGACAAGCCGATTTGCCATAAGGCTAGGTCCATTTTTACCGCGGCGAACAGTAGGCCTAGGCCGGTCATAATGGCCGCCAGAAGAATCAAATACCCCTGCTCCGGCGCCACCTGCTGCAAGAATCGCTTGCCGCCAAAGAAAAGGGCAACCATGGCCAGCGTGAACATGTTGACCATGTTGGCCCCCATCACGTTGCCCAGAGCCAGCTCTGGGTTGGGCGGATCCAAACGCACGGCGGAGATATTGGTGGACAACTCCGGCAGAGATGTGGCCAGGGCGACCAGGATGCTCCCCACGAAGAGCCTTCCCCAGCCGGTGAGAGTGGCCAGGGCGTCACCGTACTTGGCCAACTGGTTTCCCAGATAGATCACCACCACCGCACTGGCCACAAAGATGGCCAGGGGTACCGCCAGGTCTCCATTCATTTACTGATCCTTGACGAAAGTTCTAAACTTGAGGAATCAAAATCCCCCTATATCCCCCTTTACAAAAGGGGGATATAGGGGGATTTCACCAAACGCTGGCACCTCCAACCGGGTTTAGGGAAAGAAAGTCGGACGGCCAAACAGTTACACCATCGCCAATGGCGTCAGGACAATGGTCCCAGGGATTTTAGACCCCTCGCTTAACTCGGGGGGGCATTTTGAGATAATCAATTAACCCAGGGCCGACACTACTCGGTCGCCCATTTCGGCTGTGCTGACCCGATGGGCGCCGGTGGAAAAAATATCCGGAGTGCGCGCGCCCGAATCCAGCACCTGCTCCACCGCCCTCTCTATGCTGGCGGCCTCTTCAGTAAGCCCCAGCGAGTAACGCAACATCAGGGCCACGCTAAGGATGGACCCGGTGGGATTGGCGATCCCCTGGCCCGCGATGTCGGGCGCGGTACCGTGAATCGGCTCGTAAAAGCCCCTAGTACGCCGGCCGGCCACCGGCACGTCCGACAGGCTGGCGGAAGGCAATAATCCCATTGAGGCGGCTAACACCGCCGCCTCATCGGTCAGAATATCGCCGAAAGTGTTCTCCGCAACTATCACATCGAACCGAGCAGGTCGCTGGATCAGCTGCATGGCGCAGGCGTCCACCAGCACATGCTCCAGCTCGACATCGGGGTACTCACCCGCCATACGGTTAGCCGTTTGCCGCCACAGCCGCGAGCACTCCAAAACATTGGCTTTATCCACCGAGGTCAGCTTTTTCCGCCTACCCTGGGCCAACTCAAAACCCACCCGCAGCACCCGCTCGATCTCCCCTTCGCTGTAGCGCATCGTATCCACGGCGGACCAACCCTGAGGAGTCTCAGTCCGCCCTTTGGGCTGGGCGTAATACAATCCTCCGGTCAGCTCCCGCACCACCACCATGTCCACCCCATCCAGAACTTCTGGCTTGAACACGCAGGAATCAGCGAGTTTGGGATATACTTTCACCGGACGGATGTTGGCGAAAACGCCCAAGTGGGCCCGCAACTGAAGTAGACCGTCTTCCGGGTGCGTAGGTGCCGCCGGATCGTCCCATTTGGGACCACCCACCGCTCCGAACAGCACGGCGTCCGCGGAGCCGACCAGGTCCGCCACCTCGGGAAGCAAAGGAGTGCCATGTTTGTCTATAGAGATTCCGCCCACATCCCCGGTTTCCAGGTTGAACCCGTGACCGAAAACGCGGCCAACCGCCTCCAATACCTTGACCCCTTCAGCGGTTACCTCCGGGCCTATGCCGTCCCCGCCCAAAACGGCAATTTTAAAATCCATTGAGTCACTCCAGGCAAATTTAATGGTCCATGACGAAAGCTCTAATCTTGTAAGATCCAAATCCCCCTCAGTCCCTCTTCTTAAAGGGGAGTTATAGGGGGATTTACCCAAGCGGCGGTGCCCAGTATACAGGCAAACCTGTCGACCGCAAAGTTTTCCCTCCTTGTCAGGCAGGGCCTTTTCATTTTCTCAAAATAGTATAAAATTATTACCAGTTTAAGCGGGAAGGGAGGATGATGACTTTGAGAGAAACGCTGGATTTGGTGCCTGACTTCCGGAGTAGCCAAGGGCGACGCCACTCTTTGGGGGCGATCCTGGCCTTGGCCACCTGTGCCATGCTGTGCGGCGCCCGCAGCTTATACGCCATAGCTCAATGGGGGCGGGACCAAGGGGGTGCTACGGCGCAGCTTTTGGGGTTCAGCCAGGAGAAGACACCCTGCGTGGCCACCCTCCACCGGGTGTTCAAGGGCCTGGACGTGGCGGCCTTTGAGGCAGAAGTCGGCAACTGGCTGGCAAATAGCGGGGTAGAGGCGGATGACCCCCTGTCCCTGGACGGGAAAACCTTGCGAGGGGTCCACGGCCAAGAGATACCCGGGGTCCATCTGGTGTCGGCCTACGCTAGCCGCGCTGGGGCAGTGCTGGCGCAGGTAGCTGCGCCGGGCAAAGGGGAAGAATTGGCGGCGGTCAAAGAAGTATTGGGCCAGGTACCCCTGAAGGGTCGGGTAGTAGTGGCTGATGCCTTACTGACCCAACGGAAAGTCTGTGAGCAGATTGTGGCAGGCGGCGGAGAGTATCTGCTGCCAGTTAAAGAGAATCAGCCCACCTTGCGCCGAGACCTGGAGGTGGCTTTTTCCCCTGCTAGGAACTGAGAGGGCTGGTGGCCCAACCGTACCTCCCTGGCTGGCAGCGGAGTGGCGAGCACGCGGGGCCAAGCTGACGGTCTGGGCCGATGCTCCAGTAAAGCGGCGTCATGGGCGGCTGGAGCGGCGAGAGTTGTGGGCCTTGGCCGACCCAGAGCTAAATGGCTACGTGGGCAGCGCTGGGACGGTCGGGGAAGCGTGGCCGCATCTGCAACAGGTGTGTCGGCTAGAGCGCCAGCGGGTCGTGAAGGGCAAGAAACAGGTGGATGTGAGCTATGCAATTAGCAGTCTCCCAGCCACTGATGCCGATGCGAGGCGATTGTTGAGCCTTTCCCGTGGGCACTGGGGCATCGAGAACCGCCTCCACTGGGTACGGGATGTGACCTTCGACGAGGACCGCTCTCAGGTGCGCACTGGGGCCGCCCCACAGGTTCTGGCGGGCCTGCGGAACCTGGTCATCAGCTTGGTACGTCGGGCTGGGCATTCCAACGTAGCCGCTGCCCTACGCCGCCACAATGCCCATCTCAGCGAAGCTTTCGACATGATGGGCTTTACCTACCAGGCAGGAGAATGAAAAGGCCCTGCCTTGTCAGGGTCAACCCATTGGTCTATCATCCTGACTAGGCCGGGGTTCGAGCTAGGACGGGCGAGCTGGAATGGATAAGCAGGACTTTCTGGAGCAATTGGGGGTCATCGTCGGGCGGGAAAACCTGTTTTCCCATCCGGAGGACCTGCTGGTTTACGAATATGACGGCTCTGTCGACCGTGCCATGCCGGAGGCAGTGGTCCTACCCTCCTCCACCGAGCAGGTCAGCCGGGTATTGGCGTTGGCCTTTCGGGAGGGCGTTCCGGTGGCGGGACGCGGCTCCGGCACCGGACTCAGCGGCGGAGCTATAGCTCCCCCCGGCGGCATCCAGGTTGTATTTACCAGGATGAACCAAATTCTGGGGATAGACCCGGAAAATTTGACCGCTACCGTCGAGCCGGGAGTGATAAATTTGGACCTGGACACCCAAGCCCGCAAACTGGGGATCAGGTATGCGCCGGACCCCTCCAGTCAAAAGGCCTGCAGCCTGGGCGGCAACATCGCCGAGAACGCCGGTGGTCCCCACTGCCTGGCCTACGGAACCACCACCAATCACGTGGTGAGCCTGGAAGTGGTACTGGAGGACGGAGCGATAGTCCAGTTGGGCGGTGCGGCCCGGGAGGTTCCCGGCTACGACCTGCGCGGGGTGTTCGTCGGCTCTGAGGGAACCTTCGGCATGGCTACTAAAATCACCGTACGTTTGTTGCCGCTGCCGGAAATGGTGAAGACCTTCCTGGGTATTTTCCCCGACATAGAGTCGGCCTGTTCCGCCGTCTCGGCCATCATCGGGCGCGGGATCGTTCCGGCGGCCCTGGAAATGATCGATTCCACCACCATTCGCGCCGTGCAGAGCGTGATCGACGCCGGTTATCCCAACGATGCCGGAGCGGTGCTGCTGGTTGAACTGGAGGGGCTTACCGAGGAGGTGGAGGAGGTTAGCGAGGAGGTCCAGGCCTCGTTATGGGAAACCGGAGCTGCCGACGTTCGGGTGGCGGAGGAGTCGCCAGAGCGGGAGAAACTGTGGCTGGGCCGAAAAACGGCCTTCGGCGCCTTCGGAGCCCTCTTCCCCAACTACTACCTGGTCGACGGGGTGGTTCCCCGCACGCGACTTGCCGACGTGCTGCGGCTGGTGGGCGAGGTATCCCACAGGTACGGCATTACCATCGCCAACGTCTTCCACGCCGGGGATGGCAATCTTCACCCTTGTATGCTGTTCGACGAGCGGGAGCCGGGCATTTTACCCAAGGTCATGGCGGCCGCCGCTGAGCTGATGGAATACTGCGCCGAGGTCGGCGGAACCTTGAGCGGTGAGCACGGGATTGGTCTGGAGAAGAAGGAGTTCATGCCCTTGGTCTTTACCGAAGAGGACATGGCTGCCATGTGCCTGGCCCGGGACGCCTTCGCCCCGGAGAATCGGCTGAATCCCGGCAAGATTTTCCCCGACGGTACGCCACCCAGCATCGCGGCCCACCGGCCGTCTGCCCCGGGGATGTTTATCTAATGTCTGGCTTTGCCCGCACGCTGGAGCCGCCGGCGGGTCTGCTCGGCGCGGACTCCCTGCTGCCTCCTGATACCCACGCCGGCTACGCCATAGATGGTCTGATCCCTCGGTGGGTGGTCAGACCTGCCAACCGGCGGGAAGCCGCCCAAATACTGGGTTGGGCATCTTCGGAAGGCAGCAAAGTGGCTCCCTGGGGCGGTGGCACTCAGATAAGTCTGGGCAACCCGCCGGAAGCGCTGCACCTGGTGCTGGACTTGAGCCGCCTGGACCAAGTGGTGGATTTTCAACCGGCCGACCTGACCGTCACTGTCGAGGCGGGGATCACCCTGGAGTCGCTGCAGCGCCACCTGGCCTCGGCTGGAAAGTTCCTTCCGGTGGAAGCACCCTTGGCGGGTCGAGCCACAGTGGGAGGCATTCTGGCCACCGGTTCCGTGGGCCCCCTGCGCCATGCCTACGGCCTGCCCCGCGACTGGCTCATCGGCATTAGGGTAATCAGCCCGGCGGGAGACGAAACCAAGGCCGGCGGACGGGTCGTTAAAAATGTTACCGGGTACGACCTGAACAAGTTATACACCGGCTCTTTGGGCACCCTGGGCGTGATCGCCGAGGCCACTTTCAAGTTGGCGCCGCTGCCGGCCAACCCGTCGGCACTGGTGGCATCCTTTCCATCGGTACAGCGGGGAATCGAAGCGGGCCTGACTTTATCGCGCCAGGTGTTTGCCCCCCAAGGGTTGCAAGTGCTGAATGCGGCAGCGTCGCGGCGGTTGGAGTTGGCCCCGGAAACTCCAACCCCGGAATCCTCACCCCCGGAAGCAGCCATGCCAGCCACCGTCCTAGCCTTCTTTGCCGGACGTCCCCAAGCCCTCAGTCGCCGGTTGACCGAGTCGGCAAACCTGCTGACCAGAGTGGGAGCGACCGGGGTGGAACAGATACAGGATGCTGATGCCCTGGCTTTGTTGCGCGGCGTCACCGACCTGGGCTTGGCCCAGGAAACTGGACCCGAATCGGTCCGACCCCATTTAGTGTTGAAGATTAATCTACCGCCCGCGGCCTCGCTAGAAATGAGTTCCTGGTTGCAGGCGGACCCCATCTTCGGCGGGAGTAACGCCTCCCCACACGTCGGCAGCGTTGTTGATGTAGGTTTCGGAGGAATCCACCTGCTGTGCTGGGGACCATCCGTCGGGACGGCGGAGGACATCCGGCGACTACGGAAAACGGCGGGGAAGCTGGGAGGCTCGGTGGTGGTGGAGCGGTGTCCCTTGGCCTGGAAACGGGAGCTGGACGTATGGGGGGACCTTCCGTTGGGAATTGACGCGGGAATGGAGATAATGCGGCGGCTCAAGAATAAGTTCGACCCCCAGCGGACGCTGAATCCCGGGCGATTCATTGGCGGGCTGTGATGGGCCGGTCTTGATGATGAACTCTAGTCCCGAGCAGCGCTTGAATCAAGAGCCCGGCTTCCTGGGGCCCGACTCCCCGGCGGAGGCCGACCTGTATCGCTGTGTCCACTGCGGGCTCTGCCTCAGCTCCTGCCCCACCTACTTGGAATTGGGCGTGGAGACCGAATCACCCCGAGGACGTATCGCCTTGATGAAGGCGGTCAACGAAGGCCGTCTGGGCATTAGCAGCCGGGTGGTGTCCCACTGGGAAATGTGCCTGCAGTGCCGGGCTTGCGAGGCGGTTTGTCCCTCCGGCGTTCCCTACGGCCGGATCATGGAATATACCCGGTCCCAGGTTCTGGGGCAGAATAAGCAGGGCGACAGTTTGAAACGCGTCAGCCGGCTATTCCTGCGGGGGGCTCTGCCCTACCCCGGGCGGCTGCGCCTGGGAGCCCACCTTCTTCGGGCCTACCAGCGCTCAGGGGTCCAAAAACTGCTGCGGACGTCGCGGGTGCTGAAGCTACTGCCCGGCCACCTGGACCAGTTGGAGGCCCAATTACCGGTGATGGGCAGGTCCTTTTTCAGCCCGGCTCAGGAAGTCTTTCCGGCTCCGGAACAGAAAACGCCGGGACAGAAAAAAATGACCGTGGGGCTGCTCTGCGGCTGCGTTATGCCCCTGATGCAGGGCAGCACCATGCGGGCGACGGTGCGGGTGCTGAACCGCAACGGCTGCGATGTGGTGGTGCCGGTAGGCCAAGGCTGCTGCGGAGCCCTCAATCTGCACAGCGGTGACCTGGACAATACCCGGGCTATGGCCCGGCGCAATATCGACATCTTTCTGGCTGCTGGAGTGGACCGCATTGTGACAGCCTCCGCCGGATGTGGTTCCAACATGAAGGAGTATGACGAGCTGCTGAAAAATGATGCCGATTATGCGGAGAAGGCCCGGCGATTCAGCAAGCTGACCGAAGACATCACCGAATTTCTGGTGAGCCTGCCGCTGGCGCCACCAAAGGCCCGCATCGACCGCAGGGTTACTTATCAGGACCCGTGTCATCTGGTCCATGCCCAGCGAATTACGGAAGCGCCTCGAACCATTATCAACGCCATCCCCGGCGTGGAGTTGCTGGAGATGGAGGGTTCCACCATATGCTGCGGCTCGGCGGGGATCTATTCGGCGGTGCAACAGGAGCTGGCCGGGCGGATTTTGGAGCATAAGCTGGATCACCTGGCGGAAACCGGGGCAGAGCAGGTGGTCACCGCTAATCCGGGTTGCATGGCACAGCTAGAAGGAGGCGTCCGGAGCCGGGGGCTTAATATCGATGTTGCCCATGTGGTGGACCTGCTTGATGAAGCCTACCGGGCCGAGGGAGAGGGATGAAGCAGAGAAATCCCCCTATATCCCTCTTTTTAAAAGGGGGACTGAGGGGGATTTACCCAAACGGGGTGCTTCCGACCAGGTTTAGCTCTGGATTTAATGCTCAGGAAAACTGGCCAGGCACCGCTGGGCGGCGGCCAAGCCGGAACCGTAGGCAAGCTCGTAGCCCTGGCTGGGTAAAATCATCTCCAAGGCCGACAGCAAAGCGAAGACGTTGGATTCCCTGGCCCCGTCCCCCATCAGCCCGATGCGCCAGACCTTGCCCCGCAGCTCTCCCAAACCACCGCCGATTTCGATGTTGTAGTCATCCAGCAGGTGCTTCCTAACTGCGGCGTCCTCTATGCCCTCCGGCACCAGGGCGGCGGTCAAAGGGTTGAGCCGATATTCGGGATCGGCCAAGACCTTTACCCCTAGGGCTTCAAGACCGGCCCGCAGCGCGGCCGAGGTTCGGGCGTGACGGCTGAGACGCTCCTCGATGCCTTCCTCCATCATCATCCGCAGCGCCTCCCGCAAAGCGTAAGTCATGGATATGGGCGAGGTATGGTGGTAGGCGCGGGTTTCAAACCAGTAGGCTTCCAGATCTTTGAGATTGAAGTAGAAACTCCGGACCGGCGTCTTGCGGCGGTTGATGACCTCCATGGCTCGCTGCCCCAGACTGATGGGAGCCAGACCGGGAGGAGCGCCCAGACATTTTTGGCTGGCGCTGTAGCAAACGTCGATGTCCCAATCGTCCATGCGGATGTCATGGCTTCCCAGGGAGGTGACCGCATCTACGACCATCAGGGCGTCGTGTTGGTGGGCCAGTTCAGTCGCCTCGGTCAAGGGCGTGAGGCTACCCGTGGAGGTCTCCGCGTGGACCATTCCGACCATCTTGACCTGGGGATGCTTCTTGAGTTCGTCGGCTAGGGCTTCAATGTCGGCGGGTTGGCCCAAAGGGGAATCCACGAAAAATGTGACCGCTCCACACCGGCCGGCGATGTCTGCCAGGCGATCTCCAAAATAGCCGTTGCGGCAGATTATTGCCGTATCTCCCGGCTCCAGGACATTGATGCAGGCTGCTTCCATGGCCCCAGTGCCCGTGGAAGAGAGGGGTAGCGTCATGAAATTGGAGGTGTGATACACCAGTCGAAGCATCTCGCAGACATCGTCCATCACCCGGAAGAACTGGGGGTCCAGATGTCCCAACAACGGGGCAGTCATGGCCTGCAAAACTCGGGGGTGCACACTGCTGGGTCCGGGGCCCATCAAAAGGCGGGGAGAAGGCTGAAATTCGTCAAAATAGGAAGGAGACACTTATATCCTCCCGGAATTACTGATCTTGGACGAAATCACTAAACTCGGGGGATTTCCCCAAAGAGTGGCTCCGCCGGCCGTTTTTGGATATCGATTCAAGGCCAAGTAAGGAGGCCAACTGGGGCGCAAGGAAAGGTTGGACTGGCCGGATGCCTAAGCCGGGATTATTAAGCCGTTAGACGACCGCCGAGCTCCCACCGTCGATGTTTATGGCCGCTCCGTTCAGGTAACTGGCGCGCTCGGAAGCCAGGAAGGCGATGACATCTCCGGCCTCGTGAGTTTCGGCCACGCGACCCAGCGGAACGCCCCGCGCCTTGGCGGTCTGGTCGTAAAACTCGTCTATGGTCAAATCGGGATTCGACTGCTTCAAGCGCTCGTAGCGGCGCTCATGCTGCCCGCTCTTGATAACGCCGATACAGACGGTGTTTACCAGAATATTGTCTTTCCCCAGGTCTTTGGACAAGCCCTTGGTAATGGCGATACCGGCAGCTCGGGAGATGGAGGTGGGCATGGAAGATGGCCCGGGGGTACGGCCGCCCAGATTGGTGACGTTGATGATCCGGCCGCCGCCAACCTTTCGCATTTCTGGCACCGCCGCTCGAATGAGACGGATGGCGCCCCATACCTTCAGGTCGAAGTCCGCCTCCCAGTCTTCGTCGCTGACATCTTCAAAGGGCTTGGCCATGGACACTCCGGCGTTATTGACCAGAATGTCCAGCCGGCCGAAGTTATCCAGCGCCGCCTTGACCACCCGCGGAGCGGTGTCCGGGTCCGACACATCCCCCGGGACCGGCAGCGCCACCCCCTCGGTGGCGGTGCGGATATCCAGTGCCGCCTGCTCCAAAACCTCGGGACGCCGCGCCACTATGATCACCCGGGCACCCTCGGCAGCCATGCGCAGGGCGGCAAATTTGCCGATTCCCTCGCTGCCCCCGGTAACTATCGCGACCTTATCTGTCAGTCCCAAATCCATGAGTTGCGCTCCTTGCTGCCAGCCAGCTAAATCCGGCCCATTATAGCACGGGGCGGGGCTGGGCCAGAGTCCCCGCTCATCATAGCGTTATGCCGGCGGCGTCGGCTACCGTTGGCACATCCTTGTCCCCTCGGCCGCTCAAGCACACTAGGACGCTTTCCCCGGGGGACAGTCGGGCAGCCAGCTGGCTGGCGTGGTAGATGGCGTGGGACGATTCCAACGCCGGTATTATCCCTTCCGTACGGCAGAGCAGGTGAAATCCCTCCAATGCCTGGTCATCGGTGACGGCCACGTATTGGGCGCGACCGGTGTCCTTCAAATAGCTATGTTCCGGTCCCACACCGGGGTAGTCCAAGCCGGCGGATATGCTGTGAGTCCCCATTACCTGTCCGTTGGAGTCCTGCAACAGATAGGACATGGAGCCGTGCAGAACCCCGGGCTGACCGGCGTTTAGCGATGCGGAATGCTTCCCCGAATCCAGCCCCGCCCCTCCGGCCTCAACTCCCACCAGCGCCACCGACGCATCTCCGATGAACCGGTGGAAAATACCAATGGCATTGCTGCCCCCGCCGACGCAAGCCACCACATAGTCGGGTAGCTTTTCCTCTGCCCGGAGCCACTGGTCGCGGGCTTCCCGCCCGATAACCGATTGGAAATCCCGCACCAGCATGGGATAGGGGTGAGGCCCCACCACGCTGCCGATGAGGTAGTGGGTCGACTCGACGTTGGTCACCCAATCCCGAATCGCCTCGTTGATGGCGTCTTTCAAGGTACGGGTGCCCGAGTCCACCTGGATCACTTCGGCCTCCAGCAAACGCATGCGGTACACATTCAGCGACTGCCTTTGGATGTCCTCGGCGCCCATATACACCACGCAATTCAAGTCCAGCATGGCGCAGACGGTGGCAGTGGCCAGGCCGTGCTGCCCGGCCCCGGTTTCGGCGATAATCCGCTGCTTGCCCATCCGGCGGGCCAGCAGAGCCTGACCCAGGGCGTTGTTGATCTTGTGCGCGCCGGTATGGGCCAGGTCTTCCCGTTTTAAATAGATTCGGGCTCCGCCGCAGTGCCGGCTCAGGTTTTCCGCAAAATAAAGCGGAGTAGGCCGCCCGGCATAGCTGGTCAACAGATGCTCCAACTCCCTCTGGAACCCCGGTGATACCTTCGCCTCCCGGTAGGCATCTTCCAACTCCAACAATGCGGCCATCAGCGTTTCGGGCACGAATTTGCCGCCATAATCGCCAAACCGGCCCCGATCGTCGGGCAAAGTCATTGGCTTGGTGGTAGTCACGGATTGAAACCTCTCAGGTTCGGATTGCTGCGCGATGGAACGGCCTGGGCCTGACTTGGATTGGTGGCGGCTAGGAGTCTGCTTGCCGGGCCAGCCGGGCCTGCTGTATAAAGGCGCGAATCTTGGTCGCGTCTTTCTCGCCGCCAGTTTCCACACCGCTGGAAACGTCCACACCCCAGGGCGCCACGGAGCGGACCGCTTCAGCTACGTTGTCCGGTGTGAGACCCCCAGCCAGCAGGAATTCATGCCCCGCCTGGGCCAGTCTGGCGGCGAGTCTCCAGTCGAAGGATTTACCGGTGCCCCCCTGCAATCCTTCGACCTGCCGGTCCAGGGTGACCAGGTGTCCGGCCTCCCGATATTTCTTGATGCGCTCCTCCAATCGGTCAACGTCGTCGTCCGAGGCCCCGCCTCCCGGCACGTGGATCACCTTTATAGCCGGCGCCGACACCCGCCGGCAGTAATCCAGCGACTCGCTGCCGCAGAGCTGGACCCGCTGCAAGGGGCAGCTGCTGATATGCCTGTTGACTTCGTCGATGGGTTGATCCGCGAATAGCCCCACCACTTGAGGAGTCTTTCCCGGGTGTTCCGTCAACGCCTTTACAATTTGGGCCGCCTGTTCCTCGGTCAGCCGGCGGCGACGCTGAGGGACAAATATCAGACCTAGGAAATCCGCTCCGGCGACCGCCACCGCCAGGGCATCCTCCGCCCGCTGGATACCGCAAATCTTTATCGCAGTCATGGGCCGCCTAACCTGTCGTTGTATGCTTCACCCGGAGCGACCCCTGTTCCCGATAGCTCGCGGACCTTGGCGGCAACGTCCGCAGCGGTAACCAGTGCCTCCCCTACCAGCACGGCATTCACTCCCACCGCAGCCAGCTGCCCCAAGTGGTCTTGGGAATTGATTCCGCTTTCACTGACCAAAATTCTTCCCGTGGGTATCCGGGGAGCCAGGTTCATGGTGACGGAAAGGTCCGTCTGGAAGGTCCGCAGGTCGCGGTTATTAATGCCGATCACCTCGGCGCCAGCACCCAGGGCCAGGTCCAGCTCCGATTCATCATGAACCTCAACCAGGCACCGCATCGCCAGCCGCTGGCTCAACGCCAACAGCTCCGACAACTGTGCAGGCGTCAGAATCGCGACTATCAGCAGCAGGGCGTCGGCGCCGGCCGCGCGGGCCTCGTGGACCTGATAGGGGTCGAAGATAAAGTCTTTGCGGAGCACCGGTGCTTGCCGAGACGCTCCGGACTTCTTGATTCGCGATAGATGCACCAGCTCGCCCTGAAATCTAGGGTCGGTCAGTACCGAAATGGCGGCCGCGCCGTGACTGGTGTAGGTATCTGCCAACCTCACCGGGTCGAAGTCGGGGCAAAGGAGCCCCCGGGAAGGTGAAGCCTTTTTCACCTCAGCAATCAGTCGGATGCTGTCCCCACGTAGCGCGCCGACGAAGTCGATGGGGGCCGGTTGATCGCTGATTTGTTCCAGCAGCGACTCCAGAGGCGCGGCTTTTTTCTGGCTAGCCAGCTCCGTCTTTTTCGCCGCTACTATTTCATCAAGTATGGTTGGCATTTGACTAGTCTAGCCCCTGAATGTCGCCGGAGGGTTCCGAGAAGGAGTCTCGGATACGGTTCATGTCAGAGGTTAAGTAACTATCTCAAAACAGTAAGGCGCCAAACTCGCCGGTACCACAGTAGCCCGCAGGCCAGTTGCAAAAGACCCAGGAAATTGGATGCCTTTTTGTCGTAACGGACAAGTAATCCTCTGCACTTGGACAGCCACGACAGGGTTCGTTCCACCACCCAACGTCGGGCCGGATGGGTCTTCTCGCCGAAGCTATCCAGCTTCTCCTCACCAATACGTCGTATGTGGGCCTGATACCCGTGGGCAGCGGCAGCTTGGTGGCCGGTGGGATTGTCATACCCTTTGTCCAGACATAGGTGCTGGGGTGCCGGGTCAGTGGGCTGAGGCCGCTCCACCACAATGGCTTCCAGGGTGGCTTCCAGCAGCTTGGTGTCGTGGACATTGGCTCCAGCTACCACTAGACTCAGAGGCCCTCCATCCCCCTCTACCAACAGGCTTCGCTTGCTGCCCGCCTTGCCCCGGTCCGTGGGATTGGGGCCAATTGCGTCCCCCCCAGGCGAGCTTTACCCAGGGCGCAATCCGCTGCTTGCCATTCCCAGTCCACACCTCCCAGCTCTTCACATTCCTCTACCATGACCGACCACACTTGGTTCAACACTCCCGATTCTACCCATAGCTGAAAAGTACGATGGATAGTACTATCGTCACCAAAAGTCTTGGGCAGATGGTTCCATTGGCAACCACTACGTAAGCGAAAGATAATTCCGTTAAGGATTGGCCTTGGGTTGACCCGCTTGCGACCGGTGGTTTTGGGAGGGGTTCCCGCCAGGATCACTGGCTCAACTTTCTCCCACAAATCGTCCGGAATCTCCCAAATAGTCTCCAGCGGTTCAACTTGCCTCATTGGTTTCACTGCTTTCACCTCCACACTTTTGGTGGAAGTATAATATAAGTTTCAAATTCAATTCAAGGTATTGAGATAGTTACTAAGTGGTCAACTTGGGACTGTTGATTTTCCATCAGGGCTCTTTCTGCTATGACACAAATACATCCAGAGACGATTCCCAGGGCGGATAAAACGATATACGCCGTCAAGACCCACCAGGGCGATTGAGAGAACGCCAAGGATGCAACAGAGAGACCAGCCGTGGCTCCGACGCCAAATGCTACTGAGTAGGCCACCGCCCACGGTCGAACGGAGACTTTGCACAAATCCAATCTGCCAACAAGTGCGTTCCACTCTTCCAATGGAATGGGCATGCTCACCTGTTCCGGCCTAATTATTATGCGCTGGCGGGTCTCAACCCGTATTTCCAACGGTTGTTCGCTCTGGTCTGACACGGTCTATTCTTGTCCTTCCAACAGACCCAACATTTTCGCATTGAAAAACAGCGCATGACCACATGTGTCGCAAGTGACTAGAATTAGAGGGTATATAATTGACCCTCCTACCATCAGGGAACCCCCCAGAAAGGGCCTAACCTCCATTATATTATCGCTAATGGCCCACTTGGTATTGGTGCAAACGGCACATGACTTGCTGCCCACCCAATGTTGGTTCAGCCAGGTTAGAGCTTTTTGCTCATCTAACTTTGGTGTTGTCATTCATTCCTCCTAGGCCAGCTCCTGCCCCAGACGCTGGCTAACCTCCACCAGGGAATCCAACTTGGCCAGGGCCGCGCCGTCGTCGATGACCCGGGCTGCCCGCTCGACACCCTGGGCGATGTCCTCTACCTGGCCCCCAACCAGCAGCACGGCGGCGCTGTTGAGGAGCACCACATCCCGCAGTGGACCCGAGGCTCCCTGAAATATGCGGCGCATGGTAGCGGCGTTTTCTTCCTTGCTGCCGCCCTGGATTTGGTCCAAGGACGCCGAGGGCAGTCCGGCGCCCTCAGGAGAAGTAGCCCAAGCGCGCACTTGCCCGCCAACCACCTCCCATCCCTGGGTCTCCCCGTCCAGGGTCAGCTCGTCCAACCCATCCTGCCCATGAGCGATAATGGCGTGTCGGGACCCCAGCAGCCGCAGAACCTCGGCCATCTGCTTCCCGAGTTGGGCATGGGCGACCCCGATTAGCTGGGACTGCACTCCCGCCGGATTGGTCAGCGGACCAAGGATGTTGAATACGGTTCTAATGCCGATTTCCCGCCGCACCGGCGCGGCATGCCGCATAGATGGGTGAAATACCGGCGCGAACATGAAGCCCATGCCCACTTGGTTGATGCATTGTTCCACCCCTTGCGGAGGTAGATCTATCTTTACACCCAAGGCCTCCAGAACATCGGCGCTGCCGCAGGAACCGGAAGCAGCTCGGTTGCCGTGCTTGGCGACTTTCAGGCCGGCTCCTGCGGCTACGAAGGCCGCAGCGGTGGAAATGTTGAAACTGTTTTTGCCATCACCGCCGGTACCGCAGGTATCAACCAGCGGCCCTTCCACGTTTACTCGCAGTGCCTTTTGTCGCATGACTCGGGCCATCCCAGCTATCTCTTCCGGCGTCTCCCCCTTTAGGCTCAGGGCGGTAAGAAAGGCCCCCAGCTGGGCCGGAGTGGCCTCGCCCTCCATGATCTCTCCCATCACGGTGGCGGCATCCTCCATGCTGAGAGACTGCCCGGAGACGAGGTCGCTGATGGCTTCCCGGATCATTACGTGGCCGCCTCCTTGGTCAGGGTATTAGGTTTATTATGGAGGGTAGGAGTAGCGACTGCAAACCCGTTCCAGCGGCGCAATCGGTTGGCTTTTGAACGGGGGTTTTCGATTGTCGTTGCGAAGGCCGCATGCCCGAAGCAATCTGATGATGGTGATGATGTTAAGGAGAGATTACTTTGCGGAGTTTATCCTGAGCGCAGCCCAAGGGCTCGCAATGACAGTAAGGAGAACTGGAAGACCTTGCTCTTGAGCGACGCGGATTAACGCGCAGGTTATAGGCGCTACAAAATATGGGGGTTTGTTCTGCGGCGGGCTGGGAAAGGAACCGGAGCAGCAAAAGGCCCCCGAATTCCTTCGGGGGCCTTCTCCTTGGTGTGCCAGGCATGTTGTGCATCTTGGAGGTGAAAGTCCTCTGCGGGCCGTGATGACCGGAACCGCTAGCCTAAGCAAGGGTGTCCACCGTGAGGTGGAATCTGAAGGAAGCTGATGGCAAAACTCGGACCCGACGAACAGGAATCGGATACAAGGCCGGCGCAGTGGGGTAACCCGGCCATGGACGGGGAGGCCCGGTAGTCATCCGGACATGTGCGTTGGTAAATCCGGCGGGGACCGAGGGAAGGATGCATAGCTTACCCTGGGAGATCTCTGGGGCTGTCCCGATGGAATCGGGACTACCGCACCGGCAACGGTGGGGGAAGGCTCCGGAGAAGTCAGCCGAGGCCATAGTAGTCCTTCCCGCACGGGAAGGATGAAGGGCCGAATCCTCTACTGCAAGGAGCCAGTCAAGAGGACTCGATGGGCGTAGAGCGGCAGCAAGGCACGGCCTAACAACTCCCCCTTCTTGAATGGAGGAAGGAGACCGTGCGCCCCGGCGTCCCTGGTGAAGGCGGAACCGGAACTGGGGTGAGCGAGGAGCAGCCAGCGACCACGGTGTCTGAACGGAAACGAGCCTTGACGGGTGGTAGCACCTGTTGAAACAGTAGAGGAAACCGCCGGATACGCTGAGTACGTCCGGTGGTGTGGGAGGACGGGAGCCGCGAGGCCGCCTCCTACCCGATTGTGCCAGGCATGCTGTGCATCTTGGAGGTGAAAGTCCTCTGCGGGCCGTGATGACCGGAACCGCTAGCCTAAGCAAGGGTGTCCATCGTGAGGTGGAATCTGAAGGAAGCTGATGGCAAAACTTGGACTCGACGAACAGGAACCGGATAGAAGGCCGGCGCAGTGGGGTAACCCAGCAATGGACGGGGCGGCCCAATAGTTATTCGGACAGGTGCGCAGGTAAATCCGGCGGGGACCGAGGGAAGGATGCACGGCTTACCCCGGGAGGTCTCTGGGGCTGTCTGGAGGACCCGACTACCGCACCGGCAACGGTGGGGGAAGGCCCTGGAGAAGTCAGCAGAGGCCATAGTAGTCCCGGCAGGTCGGGATGAAGGGTCGAATCCTCTACTGCAAGGAGCCAGTCGGGAGGACTTGATGGGCATAGAGCGGCGGCAAGGCACGGTCTACCAACTCTCACTCCTGGAGTGGGGAGAGGAGGCCGTGCGCCCCGGCGTCCCTGGTGAAGGCGGAACCGGAACTGGGGCGAACGAGGAGCAGCAAGGGCCCACGGCGTCTGAGCGGAAACGAGCCTTGCCGGAAGCCTTGATGGAGGAGGTGATAGAGCCAAAGAACCTGAACCGAGCCTACCAGCGGGTGAAAGCCAACAAAGGAGCGCCGGGGGTTGACGGGATGAGTGTGGATGACCTGGGCGGCTGGTTGGCGGAACACTGGGAGGAACTTAGGGCTCGTCACCGAATAACCATCTCAACTTGAGCGGTTGCTGGGCAGGATGGTATAGTTCCACTCCCCGTGAAACTCATGGCACCGCAGGTTCACCTGGGCCAGTTCGCTATCAGACACTTTGATACCCGCCGGGTACTTGTTCGTGTCCAGGTGACACTCTACCCGCAACCCCTTGGTATTCCGGGTTCCGCCAATCAAGCTCACAATGACCTCATGACTCACCAACGGCTGGCCCCGCCAGTTCTGCGTGATGAACGAAAACAACCGGTGTTCGATCTTGTTCCACTTGCCGTCCCCGGCGGCAAATGGCCCACCGTGATCGTCAACCCCGTCTCGTCCGCAAACCGCTGCAGTTCCCGCTTCCACAGCCGCACACGACTCCCGTTACTACCCCCACCATCGGCGTTCACCAGCAGGGGTTGCCTTCGGATACCGTGCCTGCCCCATCCCCCACCACCAGCGCCGGATACCTCCACTGCAAACGCCGCTGTATCGTGGTCCACCCCGACATTCACCCAGGTGTTCTCCGCTACATCATAGATCCCGTACGGTGTGGCGCGCCCCAAGGCTGGTATCACGAAATCGTACACCCGCACCCGCTCCGGGTCCCCTTGGGGCCGCAACTCACGCCCTCCGTTCTTGAAATTCCCGACCAGTTCCTTCTTCTTGGCATCCACCGAGATCACCGGCTCACCCGCATCCAGATACGTCTGCGCTTGCTGGTTCAGGTAGGTGAACTGTCCATCGGCATCACGGTCAGGATGATCGCCACCCTCCAAGGTCTTGCTGTTGGCCTGCAAGCTGTACTCCAACCTGTGCAAAAGATCCCCCACCAACCGGCGACTGACCCGGTGCCCCAACTGCTGGAGTTCAGCCGCCAAGTTCCGCAGGCTCTTGCAGGTCCAGCGCAGGGGCGATTCCGGGTCGCCACGGGTCACCGGCTCAACCAAGCGCTCCAGGTCGCTCAGCAGCGTTGGGTCCTGGCTCACAGTGGTCTTGCGCCCACCGCCCGGCTTGCGGACTCTGCCCGCGCTGACCCGCTCGGGCTGCTGCAGTTCTTGCATGCCCTGCTGGATGGTCCGCCGCGAGAAGCCGGTCGCTCGAGCGACCCAGGTAACGCCACCCCAGCCCAGCGTCAGCGCTTCGGCTGCGGCGACCAGCCGCCGGGTCCGCTGGTCCAAGACGCCCTCAAGCAGGGTAAAACGTTGTCGGACAGCATCAATATTTTCCATGCCGACAACCTTACTTTATATTGCTTAATTCATGGACTCACAAACAAATCCCGCCTTACATCAAATGTTTTCCATGCCGACAAGCTTATAGCATCCCCTCGATGCATGATAACGTTATTTGGTGACAAGCCTTAGTGGCGACGCTGCTGGAAGGCAGCTACCAACCGCAACCGGTGCGGGGAGTGGAAATCCCCAAGCCGGGAGGTGGAGTGCGACAACTGGGCATCCCCACGGTGGTGGACCGCCTGGTGCAGCAAGGCATCCTCCAGGTGCTGGACCCGCTGTTGGACCCAACCTTTTCGGAGTCAAGCTACGGTTTCCGTCCCGGGCGAAACGCGCACCAGGCGCTGCGCCAGGCGCAGGAGTACGTAGGGGAGGGGCGGGAAATCGTGGTAGACTTGGACTTGGAGAAATTCTTTGACCGGGTAAACCACGACATCCTGATGTCCCGCCTGGCCCGGAGAGTCGCCGACAAACGCCTGCTGCGGATAGTCCGGCGCTTCCTGGAAGCGGGGATGATGCAGAATGGGGTGTGCGTCGAGCGATACGAAGGGACTCCGCAGGGAGGGCCACTATCGCCGCTCCTGTCCAATCTGCTACTGGATGACTTGGACCAGGAGTTGGAACGCCGGGGGCACCGCTTCAGCCGGTACGCCGATGACTGCAACATATACGTGCGGTCGCAGGCTGCGGGGGAGTGGGTAATGGCGTCGGTGAGCAACTTTCTGGAAAGGAAGCTGCGCTTGCGCGTAAACCGGGAGAAAAGTGCGGTGGCCCCGGTATGGGAACGGAAGTTCCTGGGGCATCGGCTGCTGCCCGGAGGTCGGCTGGGCCTAGCGCCCGAAAGCCTGAAGCGCGTGAAGGCGAGGATTCGGCGAACCACGCGACGCAACCGAGGCGTCAGCCTTGAAGGGATGGTCCACGAACTGAACTCCTTTCTCACGGGGTGGGTGACCTACTTCCGCTATGCGGAATGTCGGACTCACCTCAGCAGGTTGGATGGGTGGATTCGTCGAAAGCTGCGCTGCGTACGGCTGAAGCAGCGGAAACGGTCCAAAGCCATTGCGGACTTTCTGCAGGGGCTGGGCGTGCCGGAGTGGCGGGCCTGGCTACTGGCGGGGTCTGGCAAAGGCTGGTGGCGCCTGGCTGGCAGCCCTCAGGCGGCTGAAGCCATGAGCCTGGCTTGGTTTAGGGAACAGGGACTCGTCGCCCTGACCGAAAGGTACAGCCTGTTGAATCAGTAGAGGAAACCGCCGGATACGCTGAGTACGTCCGGTGGTGTGGGAGGACGGGGGCCGTGAGGACCCCTACTACCCGATTGGCCGGTTCAGCGAGAGTTATAGCGGCCCGAAGTTATAGTGGCCCGAAGTTATAGTGGCAAGGAAACTGCCTGTCCGGTTTGGGCGCTGCGGGTTACCGCTTCGGTGAACTCCATGTAGTGCAGACCAACGTCGAAGGGAGTGCGGGTGACGGGGGTGCCTTCTCGGATGGACGCGATGAACTCCTCCTCCACATGCCAAGAATACTGATTTTCCAGAGGATTGGGAATCTCCACCAGCTCAGTGTCGCCCCGTTTTCCGCCGAAGACGTTCTGCCGTTGGTCCAGGTGTATCGTTCCTTCAGTGCCGTAGAGCCAGACCTCATTACCTGGGGACAGGCCGGTGACCGCGCTGACGCGTATGTGAGCCTGCGCGCCGTTGGCTAATTGACACAGAATGTCCACGTGGTCCGGAATGGTGACGGTGTGCCAGGTTCCGTCATCGTCCTGTCGCCGCGGTACACTGACCTTGGTCATGGCCATCACCTTGCTGGCCGGACCTACCCAGCGGATCATCGCTTCATACCAAATGCCCATGGACATAATGTTGTAACCGCTCAGGCTCCGGTTCTGCCTCCAATGCAACGGGGCGGTGCTGTCGGCGAAATCCTGCCCCAGCACTTGGACGTCCACCGACAGCAGGTCCCCCAGATGGCCTTCGTAAACCAGTCGCTGCAAGAGGCCGTCGACTTTGAATGTGGTGGGTGAAGGCACAATTTGCGCCACCTGCTCCGGCCGGGCGCGGGAGGCGTCCAGCATGACCTGGGCTTCCCTGGCGTTGGTGGCCATTCGGGCCTCACACAGCACGTGCTTGCCCTTTTCCAAGGCGGCCACCGTCAGCGTTGAATGCATGTAGGGCCAGGTGCCGATGCAAATGGCGTCCAAAGTGGGGTCTTCTAACAACTCTTGCCAGCTATCGTAAACCGTTGGAATATTGAAGGCGTCGGCGACCTGCTGGCCGGATTGACGGCTGCGGTTGGCCACGGCCGCCAGCTCCACTCCTTCCACCTTCTGAAAACCGGGAATGTGGCGTTCTCTTGTGTTGCGTCCGGCCCCGATTAGTCCGACTCGAACAGCCTCTCCGGCCATAAAAAACTCCTTTCCCCTTTGAATGGAATTCCCTCTTTCTAATTGAGGGTCGAGATTAGCTGGGGCCGATTATATGACAGGAGGTTGCCATAGTCCATAAGCGACTCCAAATGCCTTGGCCGGAATAGAACCCCCCCCCGTCTCCGCCCCATATCAGGGCAGAAAAAGGGGATTCTAGGCTGGTGCAACCGCGGGCTAGGGCCGATCGCTCCCCGCTAGGGGCTCTGATCCGCTGGGGTGCCGGAGGTTCCGGGCCCGGGTTGTCCTGGCAGCGTATGCACACGTAGTCTTCCCCGGTGCCGGAAACGCTTTCCACCGGCACGTTCCTCTTGCGGCGGCATACGGTGCACAACACGCTTATCAACTCGGGGGCGGGAGCGGAAACAGCCGCTAAGGCGGCGCCCCGAAAACCCAGGTATCCGGGATTTTGCTCCTTCAGCTGGAGAAATCGCTCCCGATCTTTGCGTCGGCTCAATCCCTTACTCCCGCAGCTAAGTAACTATCTCAAAACGACCCTGGTCATTCCGAAGGGCTCGGGGTGCTATCTTGGGATAGTTACCATGGTGAACAGGACCACCGGTTGGGAAATCCCCCTCAGTCCCCCTTTTGAAAGGGGTATATAGGGGTATTTTGATCCCGCAAGTTTGGCAATTTATTGATGGGGCAATAAGGCCACACCAGGTAACGAGCCGGGGCTATTCCACTGCTACGGTAGCGCCGGCCTCTTCCAGCTTGCCCTTGACCGATTCGGCTTCGTCCTTGGCCACGCCTTCTTTGACCGTGGTCGGAGAGGACTCCACCAGCTCTTTGGCTTCCCGCAGGCCCAGGGAGGTTACCTCGCGAACGGCCTTGATGACGTTAATCTTGTTGGGTCCGATTTCCTGCAGCATGACCGCGAACTCGGACTGCTCTTCGTCGTCGGCCGCGGCGGCCTCGGCCGGCGACGCGACGGGAGCGGCTACCGCCACTGGAGCGGCGGCGCTGATGCCGAATTCCTCCTCCAGGGTCTTCACCAGGTCGGACAGCTCCAGAACGCTCATACCCTTGATGACTTCCAGGATCTCCTCTTTAGTGGTCATGGTTCCTCCTAATGCTATTTGGCGATTTCCTTGGGTTTTATTGGAATAGGGAGTCTTGACTGCACTCAGAATTCCCGCAGCTCGATGATGCCGGCACTACCCATTGCCTTGGGATCATCATCCTCCGGACCGGTGGGGTTGCCGCGCCGCGCCTTGGCGTTGCTCTCCTCCAGGGTTACTTCCACCAGCGCGGTCGCCCGCAAATCTGGGGAGGGAGGTGCGTGATAGTCCTGGTCCAGGGTTCGTCCGGGGAAATAGCGCCGCACCATCTGGTCGAACAGTGCGGCTTTTTGGGACTCTTGGGTTATCTCCCGGGCCTTTCCGAAGAGCACCACGCTCCGATAGTTCATGGAATGGTTCATGGCCTTACGGGAGTAGACTAGCCCGTCGGTCAGGGTTACGGTGACGCAAACCGGTGCGCCACCAGCCAGATGCTTGAGGGTGCGGCTGCGAACCGAGCCGTGCAGATACAAATATTCGGGCTGCTGCGGGTCGTAATAGTAGGACATGGGGATGACGAAGGGCTGCTCATCCTGAATAAACCCCACGTGAGCCACCATACCCTGCACTAGAATGTCGGAGGTCTCCTCCGGCACCGCCCGCTCCGGATGATTTAGAATTTTGGTTCTTTCCGTTATATTCATATCCGGGAGATTCATAATTCCGTAAGATCAATAATCTATCAACAGCGCGGGATGAAATCCCTACTCGCCGGCTTCCTGAGACTCCAGCTGCCGGATTCGGGCCTGAAGTATCCCGCCAAAACCCTGCAACGGACCGTTTAACACCCTCAGCAGTCCATACAGAGGTGCCTGGATCTGGCCCAGGAGAGTGGCTACCAATTGGGCTCGGGGCGGCAGCGCGGCCAGACGTTCCACGTCGGCGGCGGGCAGGGCCGGGCCATCTCCGATGACAGCTCCCTGGAAGGCCAGAGCGGACCTGGTGCTGCGGATGTACTCGCTCAGGGTTCTGGCCACATCCACCGGCTCATCGTAGCCGAAGGCCACTGCGGTGGGGCCGTTGACGATCTCCTTAAACTGGGGGCGTTGAGCCGCGTCGGCTGCCAGGTGCATCAGCGTGTTTTTGATGACCAAAAACTCCACTCCGGCCGCCCGGGTGCGGCGGCGTAGCTCAGTCATCTCATTTACCCCGATATTGGTGTAGGTGGCGGTGACTGCTATCGAGCACCTCTCCAGCTTGTCCTTCAACTCGCTAACCCGGTCTATTTTGGCCTGTGTTGGCAACGCTCCCTCCTTGGTTCCTGACCATTGACGAAAGTTCTAACTTTGTAAGATCCAACTCACCGCAGTCCCCCTTTTAGAAAGGGGGATATAGGGGGATTTACCCAAACGGCAATGCTCCCCCCTTGTTTTGCCCCTCAAGGTTGGCGCCTCCGGGCAAATAAAAATCCCCGCCCCGTATGCCGGGCGCAGGGAAAGCTACCTTCTACGAAGAAGTTGCGCCTCGGCGGGCGACGTTTCGTACTTAATGGCGTACCGTCCTTAGCCCCGTGGGGGGACCCGTGGTCTCAAGCGTATTCGATTTTTAAAATTACCGGTTTAAAAATGCCGCCGGTTTCTGACCATTGGGGCCGGTTATTCCGGTGGTTTAAGGGCCTGCAGGCTGGAAATGTCCACCGGCACGCTGGGCCCCATGGACGAGGTCAAATAAGCCGACCGCAAGAAGGTGCCTTTGACTGCCTCTGGCTTCGAGCGGACAATGGCGTCCATCAATACCGAAAGATTCTCCAGCAGGGCCAGGGGCTCGAAGCTGGCCTTGCCGAACCGGCCGTGAATTATCGCGGTACGGTCGGTTCGGTACTCCAAACGGCCGGCCTTGGCTTCTTCTATCACCCGGGGCAAATCCCGGGGCGGAACCATGGTTCCGCCCCGGGGATTGGGCATCAGTCCCCGCCTGCCTAAAATGCGCCCCAAGCGGGCGATTTTTGGCATTATGTCGGGCACCGCCAGACCTATTTCGAAGTCCAGCCAACCGCCTTCTATCTGCTCCACTAGCTCATCGTCGCCCACGTAATCGGCCCCGGCTTGGCGGGCAATATCCGCCGCTTCGCCGCTGGCAAACACCAGCACCCGCACCTGATTGCCCAAACCGTGGGGCAGGACCGCGACTCCGCGGACCATCTGGTCGGCGTGCCGGGTGTCGGCGGCGGTGCGAAGATGGACCTCCAGGGTCTCGTCGAACTTGGCGCTGGACAGCTCCTTGAGCAGATCAATAGCTTCCTCGGGTTGGTACAACCGTTCGGCATCTACCTTTTGGGCGGCATCATTGTATCTGCGGCTGTGCTTAGGCATCCTTAATCCCCTTCCACTTCAATGCCCATGCTGCGGGCGGTACCTTCGATGATGTTCATGGCCTGTTCCACGGAGCCGGCGTTCAGGTCCTTGAACTTGCTTTCGGCGATTTCCCGCAGCGATTGACGGCTGACTTGGCCCACTTTTCCGTCTTGGGAGCTACCGGCGCCCTTTTCCACTCCGGCCGCCCGTCGCAGCAGATCCGAGGCGGGCGGGGTTCGGGTGACGAAAGTAAAGGACCGGTCCTCATACACGGTGAGGTGTACCGGCACAATGGAACCGGACTCTCTGCTGGTACGCTCGTTGTACTCCTTGACAAAGGTCATGATGTTGACGCCGTGCTGACCCAACGCCGGGCCCACCGGAGGCGCGGGAGTGGCCTTGCCCGCTTCCAGCTGCAACTTGATGATAGCCCGTACCTTTTTTGCCACCGTCTGCCCCCGAAATCCCCTTCTTCGCTTAGGCTTTTTCCACTTGTAGGAAGTCCAGCTCCACCGGCGTTTCCCTTCCGAAGAAGGAGACCATCACCCGAACCTTACCTTTGGCTTCATCTACCTCGTTAACCGAACCGATGAAATCAACGAAGGGTCCCTCGTTGATACGAACTGTGTCGCCCCGCTCCAAGCCAATTTTAACCCGCGTCGGGCTGGCTTGGGTCTGGTTGAGGATGGATTCCAGCTGACTGTCTTCCAGCGGCACCGGCCTGGGACGAGTGTCTTTTTCGTCCTCGGTGGATACGAACCCGGTAACTCCGGGGGTGTTGCGCACCACGTACCAGCTTTCGTCGTCCATGTGCATCTGGACCAGGATATAACCGGGGAACAGCTTGCGCCGTTCCGAGCGCCGCTGGCCGTCCTTGAATATTACCTCTTCTTCGGTAGGTACCACAACCTGGAAGATCCGGTCCTGCATGTCCAAGCTCTGAATCCGCAGCTCCAGGTTTTTCTTAACCAGGTCTTCCTGCCCCGAATAGGTATGGACGATGAACCACTGGGATAGGTTTTCTTCTTCTGTCTCAAATGTTTCGCTAGTAGTCATAACAATAGAGCCCACTTATCGGCCGGAAAGGTCCAGCGGAGGCCGCCGGGCGGGCCGATGGAGGGCCTAAATTTTCCAGATCACATTAACGAAGGAAAAGTCAAAAAACCGGTCCAGCCCGCCCAGGAAAACACCGACGGCGACCGCCAGGACGATCACAATTACGGTAAGGCGGCCCGTTTCCTGCTTGCTGGGCCAAACCGCCTTCCTGAGTTCAGAAACCGTTTCTTGCAGGAAGGTGATCGGGTTGACACGGCTCACAGCCCCGGGCGCCACCGGCGGCGTGGGGCGTCTTGTCGATGCCCTGGCCATGGCGGTTACCTGGTCTCCCGGTGGACTTTATGTCCCCGGCAGCGCGAGCAGTACTTCCGCAACTCCATGCGCTGGGTATCGTTGCGTCGGTTCTTCACGGTGGAGTAATTACGCTCTCGGCAATCACCACACTGCAGTGTGATGATTTGGCGGGCATCGGTTGTTTTTCTCGCCATTATCTAATCCAACAGCTTGGTGAACACCCCAGCGCCTACGGTACGGCCGCCTTCGCGGATGGCGAATCGGAGGCCCTCTTCAATGGCAACGGGGGTTACCAGGCTCACCGTCATTTTGATATTGTCCCCAGGCATCACCATCTCAACCCCTTCCGGCAGTTGAATTTCACCGGTGATGTCGCTGGTACGGATGTAAAACTGAGGCTTGTACCCGGGGAAGAAGGGGGTATGCCGTCCTCCCTCATCTCGGCTCAGGATATATACCTCGGCCTCGGCCTGGGTGTAGGGCTTCATGGAGCCGGGCTTGACCACCACCTGGCCTCGTTCCACTTCATCCCGGTCCACACCGCGCAACAAGATGCCCACGGCGTCGCCGGCCTCGGTGCTGTCCAGCAACTTATGGAACATCTCCAGTCCGGTGGCGACTGTCTTTCGGACATCGCCGAACCGGATAATTTCGACCTCTTCGCCCTGCTTCAAGGAACCGCGCTCCACCCGACCGGTCACCACGGTGCCGCGCCCTTTGATTCCAAAGACGTCCTCAATGGGCATCAGGAAGGGCCGGTCCGTGATGCGAGTGGGGACCGGAACGTAGTCGTCCATGGCCGCGACCAGGTCCAGAATTCCCTGTGCCGCGTCTGGGTCGCCTTCCAGTGCCTTGAGGGCGCTGACCCGAACGATGGGAGTGTCGTCGCCGGGGAACTCGTAGCGGCTCAACAGCTCCCTAACTTCCAGTTCCACCAGCTCCAGCAGCTCCTCGTCGTCCATCATGTCCACCTTGTTCAAGGCGACGAGAATCCGCGGCACTTCCACTTGGCGAGCCAAGAGAATGTGCTCCCGGGTCTGGGGCATTGGGCCGTCCGGAGCGCTCACCACCAAGACGGCGCCGTCCATCTGCGCCGCGCCGGTGATCATGTTCTTGATGTAGTCGGCGTGACCGGGGCAGTCCACGTGGGCGTAGTGGCGGTTCTCGGTTTCGTATTCCACGTGGGCGATCGCAATGGTAACGCCCCGAGCCTTTTCTTCTGGCGCGTTGTCAATGCTATCCAAGTCCCGATAGCTGGCCAATCCCTTCTCCGCCAGGACCTTGGTGATTGCGGCGGTAAGGGTGGTTTTGCCGTGGTCCACGTGCCCAATGGTGCCCACATTCACGTGGGGCTTGGTTCGGTTGAAGCGTTGCTTTGCCATCTAGCGTAATCTCTCCTATGATATCGGTGATGTGATATGGGTGACGCTGGAGCCCAGAGGCGGGATTGAACCGCCGACCCCGTTCTTACCAAGAACGTGCTCTACCGCTGAGCTATCTGGGCCCGATTCGCCCGGGATTATTTCTCCGTTAGCTGAAGTGGTGGAGGGGGTAGGATTCGAACCTACGAACTCCTTCCGGAGGCCAGATTTACAGTCTGGTGGCTTTAACCGCTCACCCACCCCTCCAGGTACCCCTCGCCCACCTGTCGCGGAGCCTTCTGCCCCAGGAAGCCTTATCCCAGGAAAGCGTCTCCGGCGGGCCTGGGTTGGGAACTGCTTCAAGAGCCCCAGAGGGGACTCGGACCCCTAAACGGTCGATTTCAAGTCGACCGCGCTACCATTGTGCCACAGGGGTATTGAGAAGGCTGGACCCCCGCCACACTAGAAAATGGCCCCGAAGACACGGGACCATTCACACAGCTCGGTGGTTACGCTAAAAGTATATTGAAGGCCTGGGCAAAAGTCAATTTTATCCCAGGGCAATCGCGTCTAAAACTGCCTTTTCGAACTTCGGTACAGAAGGCTAGCGAATGGTAGATATTCCGATGCTTTCCCAGCTATTTTGACTATAACACGTAAAGATCGAAAGACTTCCGGGACTCGTCAGACCCCAAAGAGCCACTGTCCCAAACCTGGGGGCGATTAAGACGCGATTGCCCTGAATTTTATCCGCCTAGGGAAAAACCTCTATTTTTGGCGGTTTCCCAACTGCTTCCTCTAGCTAGGCTAAATCTTGACGTCGGGGGTCGGTTAAACTAAACTGCTCTTGGATTCGGCCGGTCCATTAGATAGTCACCTAGATAGTCACCTCACCTAGATAGTCACCATTAGCTACCGGAGGCCGGGTCCCGCAACACCCCAGCGGCAAAACCCCCAGATGCAAATCCTTCGGGGCATGAGGTAAGGTAGGGCCCCGGCTTTACGAGATGATAAACCGATAGTGGATTTGAGGAACTACATCCGAGATATACCGGACTTTCCGGAGCCGGGAATCCTCTTCCGGGATATTACCCCCTTACTCAGGAACCCTCGGGCTTTTAACTACGCAATAGACAGATTGGTGGACCGGTTTTCCCAGGATTCCTTCGATACGGTGGTGGCGGTGGAATCGCGCGGCTTCTTGTTTGGCGCGCCACTGGCCTGCCGGATGGGCAAGCCGTTTGTTCCAGTGCGCAAACCGGGCAAGCTGCCCGGCGTTACCATCTCGGCTCAGTATTCGCTGGAATATGGCTCCGATGTATTGGAGATCCACGTCGACGATATCGAGCCAGGGGGAAGGGTGGTGGTGCTGGATGACCTTTTGGCTACCGGCGGAACTCTGATGGCGGCCGCCCGGTTGGTGGAGGGCTGCGGGGGAGTAGTGACCGGTATGGGGCTGGTGATTGAGCTGATGGATTTGGGAGGCCGGGAACGGTTGAAAGGCTACGATATATTCTCGCTGTTGCAGTATTAGGATTCTTCGAAGAGCATTTGATTCTCGCCATGCCGTAGAGGTGAGCCTTGCTTAATTCCACGCCGGCTCGGTTCCATTCCCTGGTCTGTCCCCTGGTCTATCCCCTGGTCTATCCCCTGGTCTATCCCCTGGTCTATCCCCTGGTCTATCCCCTGGACTATCCCCTGGACTGTACCACTTGGCTATTGGGTTAGATAGTAAGCAAAGATTAGAAGGAGAACATTATGGCGGAGAAAGCGACGATAGGTAATGTGGAAGTTACCGCGGTTTTAGACATGGTCCCGCCGCCCAGGGAGCCTTCGGCCATGTTCCCCGACGTTCCGGAATCGGCTTGGGAGGCCTACCAGGACACCCTGGAAAACGGGATGCTTCAGCTATACTACGGCGCCTTTGTGGTTATGTCGCAAGGCAAGACTATCCTGGTGGACACCGGCATGGGTCCCGGACCTCATCCGGAGCGGGGTAACTTGACTGGCAATCTGTATGAGGTGGTCAGCAACGTACTGCAACCGCCGGACAACACCCAGAACACCAATGTTTCACCTTCGGATCAGGTCAATTTCGTGGTTCACACCCACCTTCATGCGGACCACGTTGGTTGGAACCTGCGCTACGCCGGCGGCATGCCGGCTCCCAACTTTCGGCGGGCCAGGTACTGGATTCCCAAACCCGACTACGATTACTTCACCGAGCCGGAAAGGCTGGAGCAGACTCCCTACATTCAGCGGCAGATCATACCCCTGCGTCGCCTGCGATTACAGGACATAATCGACGGCCCCAAGGCGGTCACCGATGAGGTCTCAGTGCTGCCCGCTCCCGGACACACGGTGGGGCACCAGGTAGTTCTGATCGATTCCAATGGCCAGAAGGGCGCCGTGGTGGGAGACCTGCTCCACACCATCGCCCAGGTGTCCGAGCCCAGCTGGTGCGCCAGCGTCGATTACGATAAGTCGCAGAGCGCGGCCAGTCGGGAAAAACTACTGGACCAGGCGGAAAAAGAGGGTTGGATCCTGGCCGCCGGTCACTTCCCTCCGGGCAAGCAAGTAGGAAGGGTGGTGCGGGAGGGCGATAAGCGCCGCTGGCAGCCTCTGTAATGAACTGCTAATCAACCCCGGCTAATCAACGGGGAATTAGGCGAAATCGGCAAGACTATTACTCGGGGAAAGCGTGGGGAACCTCTTATCCGGGATTCCCCAGATCAAACCACCTTTCCTGGATATAGCTCCCGCGGGGATACCGCCAAATATAATCCCGCATTCCAAGGGCGTCAAATGCGGTCTGATGCGGCCTGATTCACTCAAAGTCCCCGCTTTCATAGGGCAACCACTGTACTGCCAAGCGTAAAAGCCCCAAACCGCTTGTCTACGCCCAAGTCTCGCCCTTGGGAAGCTCTTTTGCCCTGTGCGACCCCGTAACCGTAACCAATCCCGACGCTCCTAAAGTGGACTAGCCAGGAGCCAGCCTAAGCCGACCAATTCGTTCCAGTATTCCGCCTAGCATTTCCCGGCTCACGAGCACCTCAGCAAGCTGAAACACCAGCCTTCCGGCATGGCGCACCAACCGTCCTCCAGTCTTGATCATCCTGGTCTGCAGACTGGTCAACGACCAGTGCTTCATTGCCTCCGGTAAGGCTAGCCTTCTCATGGAGTTGCCCAGGTTGTAATACCAATTCTGTTTATAAGCGGCAGAGTTAAGCGTTGGGAAGTTGAGCCAAAGCCCGCTGGAGCCAGTCCCAACCTATCAGCCGCTTTAAGCGTGGTTTGTCAGCCTTCAGTTGCCGCAGCAGGTGTTCTATGGCCGACCTTTTGGCCTCTAGGGAAGGATATACCTCTCCTTCAATGTGCCGGCGCACTTCCTCAAAGACCCTTTCCGCTGGATTCAACTCCGGCGAGTAGGCCGGTAGAGATATTCGCCCAAAGCCCAGCTGGCCCATGAGTTTACCTCTGTGACTGGGGGCTCCATCCCACACCACCCCATCCATAGGGCCACTGCTCAAATATGGGAACCAACTGTTGCTGGTTCATGCCCTGGGACCACCCCCAGTGTAGTTCACCCCGCCCCACGTCCACCGCCAGCACCAAATAGCTCCAACGGAACACGATCTGCATCGGCTGGATAATCTTCTTCCCTTTCAGACCCCAGCGCCGCCGCACCTGCCCCCAGAGACCAAAACGCATCTCGTCACAGTGCCATAACCGGGAGGCAGTAGTCATTCCAGCCTGGCCCAAGGCATCCAGTAGGCCCCTTTTTTCCAGGCCATCTGCTGTTTTGCATCGGCTTTATCGGAATGGGGTCGGGGGACTTTCAACCCCAGCCCAAGCCCCTTCATCAGGGAATACATGCCTTTATAGGTATAACGCACCCCCCAGCGTCCCCAGACCCACTCCTTTGCATCCCAGACCGTCCGGAACTGGCCCAGTTGCACCTTGGCCACCAGCGCTCTTTGCTGCAGCGGGTTTAGATAGGGCTTTTTGCCCTTGGCCTGGTGCCCTACCACCCGTCTCAGAACTTCGCCAAGTCCACCTCGTCGATACCACCTGAGCCACTGTTCCATGCTGCGGTAGGATGCCCCGGTCGTATCCACTACATCCTGAATGCGTTTCCCCTGGCTCAGCTGCCAGAAGGCTTGCAGTCGGGTACGCCGTTGGGGATGTACCTCTTTCTGGTAAAGCTGTTTCAATTCCTCGCTGCTTTCTTGCCAGTCAACTTTCACTCCTTTTCCCATCCCTTCGTCCCTCACTCCTTGGCTATTTTCCCTTCATTTTATCTCCACTACATACACCATCCTCCTACTCTTTCTCTCCCCTCTTTATTCAGAATTGGTATAAGCCAGTACGAACAACTCCAGCCTGACCTGATTGGCCACGAACTTGTGGCAGGACAACCTGGTCCAGTTCAGGGCGTACTTGCCTTCTTTTATCCATTGCTCCGCGGTGCCTCGGCCATTGTAAAAGCGGACTATCCCGATGTTTGGATAGCTCAGATTGGTGACGATGAAGCCCACTCTGGGAAACAGTTCTCCCTGGTGCCACTCCACCTTAGAGACCACTCTCCGAGCAACGTTCCAGCTCTGGGCCTGGTAGACGAAGTCATGATAGGAGACGATGGGCTTCGGGGAAAGCCACTCCGTAGGCCGTATTAGCCGGTGCGCTATCTCCCGCTGCAGCACCTGGTTGGACCGCAGCCTGATGGCGTAGCCGATGTTTCTTGCTTCCAGATAATCGTATATCTCCGGCTTGGCGAAGGCGGCGTCAGCACGAAACAGCAGCCTGACCGCTGCTGTCAAATAACGCTCCACCACCGGATCAAGGACTTCTTGCCAATCATCGGCACTGTGGACGTTGCCTGACCGTAGCTTAGCTGCTTCACAATCCCCGAACTGGTTGAACAGAAAGAGAGGGTGATAGCAGACGCATTCAAAGTGGCCGTTATAGGCTGCTCCCTCCTGCTGGCCGTGCACTGGACTCTCGGAACTGTCCATATCCAGGATTACTCGCCGGTGTAGGGTATGGGCCATAGCTCGTTCCACCCACTGGGTATTTATTCGTGCCAGCCCCTTCAGGTTGTCCTCTTGGGTCAGGAACTCCGTCTCGAACCGGCCCATCTCACTGGTGCTGGCTCCTTTCCGCTCCGAGCCTTGCCATCCCACGATCACTCGCATGGCTGGGTCATGGGAAAGGCGCACTGCGTCATTGGTGTCGTCGTAGCCGGCCAAGCGGCTGTAGATCGACTGTCTTAGCAGCGGAACCAGGTGGTGAAGGATATTGCGTCCGGTACGGCTTTCCTGGAGGTAGTCCTCAGCGATTTCGGTAAGGCCCAAGGCATCATCAAACTCTCGAAAGGCAAGAAGACCAGCGTCGGAGGTGATGGTAGAGCCGTGAAAATCCAGGCGGACTTTGGGGTTGAATTGGAGCCGGAGAGGGGCTTTTTCGCCGTCACCCATCAGGTGCCTCCATGATGCCTACGGCATCTTACTGCAAAGTGACATATCATGGAGTTATTATAGCTGGAAACACGCAAAAAGGGCCCATAATTAGACAATGGTTGAAAGACCATCGACGAATTACTGAGAAAGCTTTTTAGCCATATGGGAAATGTGGGCTTATAATCCTGCCTGTAAGCTTGAATGAGGTTCCCCATTATTTTGTTATCCAACTACATCTCCGGTAGCCCGGTTGCGGCGGGTTCAGGCGAGGATTACCTCCAGTGGAGGTAGCAGCCGGAATAGTCGCCGCACTGCTGGGAGTTTTCCTGGGCCGGGCCCTTAATTCCAGCATCGATCGTCTGCCGCCGGCGCCGGAGAATAACGGGGGGCGTTGCGGCGGACGGCACCTTTTTCAGCTCGCTGAGCTGGCCCCGGTTTTGGTGTATATCTGGTGGCACCGGAGCTGCAAACTGTGTCAGCAGAAGATTCCCCGGCGCGCCGTGGCGGTGGAGGCCATCACCGCCGTTGCCTGCGGCGGATTGGTCTACTGGTACGGTCTTTCCCTGGCCTCATTGATCCTAATTTTCTATGCGGCCTTGTTTATCCATTTGGCCTTCGTCGACCTGGAACATTCCCTATTGCTCAACGTTGTGGTGCTGCCCGCCACTCCCGTGGCCCTGGCCCTTTTCCCCTTCACTCCCCTGGCGCAAGCGCAAGACTGGGGGATTGCCGAGGCCTACCTGTGGGGATCAGCCGGCATGGGCCTGGGCTTCGGCATGATGCTGGTTGTATACCTGGTTACCCGCGGAGGAACGGGAGCCGGCGATGTTAAGCTGGCCGCCCTCCTTGGAGCGATGTTGGGCTTCCCCCAAATAGTAGCCGGCCTGGCGTTGGGCTACATCCTGGGAGGGATTGCGGCGGTGGTTTTGCTGGCTTTACGGATAAAAAGCCGAAAGGACCTCATACCCTTTGGTCCGGCGCTGGTAATCGGCACCGCGTTGGTTGTCCTGGGTGGGACTGGCGTCTACAGCTGGTATTTGAATCTTTTTCGTTTCGGCAATTAAGTTCTCACTCTGCCTGCCGACAAGATTTGGAGCTTGGAGTATAATCCCTGAGGTGTCACCGGCACCGAGTATTGGAAGGCATCATCGGCGCCCAAGCACCTCGTCAAACTAAGGATTTGCATCATGGTTAGGGTGGGACAGAGTTAATGAGCAAGCTGCTGGACCTTTTAGATCGTATCAGGGAAGGAGCGCCGGCCCCCATGGGGTTTGGTGTGACCCGGCCAGTAAGGTTACCCGGCATGGCGTTGATCGGCCTGGTTTCCCAAGATTATGCCAAAGGAATGGCCGTGGTGGCCGAGCTGAGTTTGGATGCGGCCATGGTGGCTGGCGCCGATGGACCGGAAGGCGTAAAGCAAGCGGGAGAAGGCTTGATGGACAAACCCTGGGGAGCTCGGGTTACATCCCTGAGCCAGGATGAGGCCCAAGCCTACCAGGATAACGGGTCGGACTTGCTGGTTTTCCCCCTGGAGGGCACCGCCGCCTCGGCTCTGGCCAACGAGGAGATAGCCCGCATCCTATGTATCGAGCCGAATATGGAGGACCGGGAACTGAGGGCTGTATCTTCCCTGCCCGTTGACTGTTTTTTACTGCCTCTATCCCAGGCTGGAGACTCGCTGACCCTTTCCGACCTGGCTGCGGTGGGTTCCATTAGCCGCCGCTCCGACAAGTATATCTTGTTGGAGATATCGCGGCCGCCCAACGGAAAGGACTTGGAAGCGCTGCGGGACATTGGAGTTCAGGGCCTGGTGATGGATGTGGCCGCCGTGCCGGCGGAAAGCTTGAAAGAGTTAAAAGCGGCCTTGATGGAAATGCCTAGGCAGACCTTCAAGCGAAAGGGGCGCACCCTGGCCATCCTGCCCGGATCTGGTTTCTCCCCTGCCTCTGAGCCGGAACCTCAGGAGGAAGAAGAAGAGGAAGAAGACGACGAGTAGCTTAAGATTGGCTTGGCTTGCTCCTCCTCCGGGATCCGGCGTCCAGATTGGGCTAAATCCGCAGCCGGCGCGTTAGCAGTCCTACCCGCTGACGAATGCTACTAGGCTCCTACCATCTTTTAGGGACTGATCCGGCCAGCTTTTTCCGATTGGCCGTTCTGGTCGTCTTTTCGCTGCTGCTGGCCATTACCGTCCACGAATTTAGCCACGCGCTGGTGGCCAACGGCCTGGGAGACAGCACGGCGCGGCGTCTGGGCCGTCTTACCCTGAATCCCATCAGACACCTGGACCCCAGCGGAAGCATCATGCTGCTTGTCGCCGGTTTTGGCTGGGGCAAGCCCGTGCCGGTCAATCGGGAACAGCTTTCCCGGGGCCATCTGGGCGCAGCCATGGTCGCGGCCGCCGGACCCTTAGCCAATCTGGTGGTCGCGTTTCTGCTGGCGGTTCCCATCAAGGCAGGCCTCCTGGGTTGGAGCAGCCCGTCCCTGAGCCGGGCCACTTACGTGATGAGCGGCGGCCTGCGGGAGGGGGTGTCCGACATCCTGGGCATAGTTATTTTCATGAATATCCTTCTAGCGGTCTTCAACCTGATTCCCCTGGCCCCACTGGACGGCTCCAAGCTGGCGAAGGAGTTGCTACCTGCTCGTTTAGCCACCGGTTATGCCCGCTGGGACCGGTACGGCCCGCTGCTGCTGGTAGGGTTGATAGTGAGCGACTACCTCTTCGACACCGGTATTCTCTGGAGCGTGCTGGGACCGGTGGTTACCGGGCTGACCACCGCGGCTACCGGCTTCTAAATCTTCCCCCGGCTTTGGGTCCAGTTGAGCAGGGGCCACTGTAATCTCATTTTTATAGGAAGAGTGAGTGTTTTGCGCATTGTAGGAGCGCACGGCCGTGCGCTCCTAGGTATCACCCTGGACGACCCTTTTTTGACATCCCTCTGGCAGCATATATAATCGCCAACAGCATTGTTAACAAGCTGACTAGGGATAGGAAATGGCGCAGGCTAAGATTGCCATCAATGTAGAGTCTGCACCGGTTGGGTAAAGCGGGAGTGGTCCGGCAATTACCGAAAGTTCAGGGCGGAGCGGGAGTAGAAAAATTCATGGCACGAGTCCACGATAGAGGCGGCTGGCCTCCAAAACAGCCCATTGAGCCCATTGACCAGAGTGACCACCAGTTGATGGATTGGGAGCGGCGCATGGATGCCCTGCACGGGGTTTTGGGCGCCAAGGGATTGAGAACCACCGATGAGATGCGGCGCGCTATTGAAAGCCTGGAGCCCCAGCAGTACGAGGCCATGAGCTATTATGAGCGGTGGACTGCGGCAATGGAGATACTCATGGTGGAAAAGGGCATGCTAACCACCGAGGAGATCGACCGAATGGTCGCGGCAATCGTAGCGCGGGAGCATTAGAGATGACTGACGGCACTCCGGTCCGGTTCCGCGCGGAGGACCGAGTACGGGTGCGGGTTGGTTCGCCTCCGGGCCACTTTCGTACGCCTTCCTATATCCAGAACCAGGTTGGGCGCGTGGTCGATTATTGCGGGGTCTTTCCCAATCCGGAATCCGGGGCCCACGGTGGAGACGGACTACCCAAGCAGCCCCTGTATCGGGTGGAGTTCCTCCAATCCCAGGTCTGGGACAACTATAGTGGACCGCCCGCTGATAAAATCTTGGTGGATATCTACCAGCATTGGCTGGAACCGGCCTAATGAGCTGTGTGATATGTCCTCGCGAGAAGTCCCGATGTAATCGGGACGACGAAGCAATCCCAGAGGAACTAGATGGCGTCGCGGAGTTTATCCTGAGCGGAGCCGAGGGGAATCTATTTTCATCTGTAGGTGGTGCTCCGCCGGAGCATGAAAAATCGCAATGACGAAAGGATAGCTTTTTACATACCCTTTAAGCATCGGAGGCGCTGATGAGCAACCATCATGACGGGCTTAGCAATCATCCGGAGCACCCCGGTCCGGAACATCTTAGCCACCAGGCGGATGGAGAGCTGGGATACTACGCCCGGCGGGCCCAGGCTATGGAAGCCTTGCTGGTGGAGAAGGGCATTTGCACCCGGGAAGAGGTCCAGAGGCAGGTCGAGGAAATAGAAGCTAAATCCCCAGTGGACGGCGCGCGGGTGGTGGCCCGAGCCTGGGTGGACCCAGAGTTCGAGGCTCGACTGCTGGAGGACGCTCCTTCCGCCCTCGCCGAGCTGGGTTACAGCCTGCCGGAGACTACTACCCGGCTGGCCGTGGTTGAAAACACCCCGCAGGTTCACCACCTGGTGGTCTGCACTCTTTGCTCCTGCTATCCGCGAATGTTGCTGGGCAGGCCACCCGACTGGTACAAGAGCCTGGCCTATCGTTCCCGAGCCGTGGTGGACCCCCGGGGCGTCATGCGGGAGTTCGGCCTGAATCTGGACAACACGATCGAAGTAAGGGTGCTGGACAGCACTGCCGACCTCCGATATTTGGTCCTGCCCCGGCGGCCCAGAGGCACCGGCGACATGAGCGAGCCAGAGCTGGCGGGGCTGGTAACTCGGGACAGTATGATTGGTGTAACCGAAGCCCGGACTTCCGAGCCCGCGCTCCCGAGATGATGGCCGGCAGTTAAATAATAAAAGGCCACTCCCAGCTGCCAGGGGGTGGCCTTCGCGTTGGCCATTCCGCATCGATTACATAAGCGCCAGCCGCAGCTCGCTTTTCCGGTTTGCCGCCCCGGTGTTTAGGTGGCTGTTACCGGCTTAGCTCCGGCCAGAATCGCTCTTCTTGCCAGGGATCGGCGTTATTGTTGTAGCCGCGTTGCTCCCAAAACCCGGGGGAATCTTCCGCCATCAACTCGATTCCGTTGACCCACTTCGCGCTTTTCCAGCCGTAGCGGCTGGGCACTATCAAACGTAAGGGCCAGCCGTGGTCTCGGCCCAACTCCTCGCCGTTCTGGCGGTGGGCCAACAACCCTTCATCCAGAGCCACCTCCAGGGGGATATTGGTGGTGTAATTGCCAAAACAGTGAGCCATGACAAAGTTGGCCTGGGGCAGCGGCTTGGCCAGGCCAACCAAGCTGGCAAAAGTTACCCCTTCCCAGGTATTATCCAGGGAGCTCCACTGGGTAACGCAGTGGAAGTCGGCGGTCATCCGGATCCACTCCAGCTTGGAGAACTGATCCCAGTCCAGTTCTACCTCCTGCTCCACCAGCCCGAACACCCTTATTTTCCAACTCTTGATGTCTACCTTTGGCGTTGAGCCATAGGTGAGCACTGGGAACTTCTTGCTCAGAAATTGACCGGGCGGAACGCGTTCCCCCTGGTTCGGAGCCGCTTTCACCTGGTCTGGCCTTTTCAACCCGAATTGAGGTTCCAATACCTGTACTCCTGGCTTTTTTGTCTAAAGGCTCTGCGGGGAGGTTCAAAACCAAGGGGACCGGCCTTCGACAGGCCCAGGGCGAACGGGTCGTGCTACGTTCGTGGTGAGCCAGTCGAACCATGAACGACGGGTTCTCACATTCCCTTTATGGGATGACCTGGATCTGCCCCACCGGTTCCTCGGTAACCCGTCCTACCACCACGGCGCCCGCGACGCCGGTAGATTTTAACTCGGCCAGCAACTCGTCCTGCTTTTCGGCCGCCACCGCAATGAGCAAGCCGCCCGAGGTCTGGGCATCGCAGAGCAGCAACTGCTCCTGTTCGCTCAAATCGGGATGCCATCGGGCCGACCCGGCGACGCTTTGCAGATTGCGATGGGTGCCTCCCGGCGCCACCCCCTGCTCCAAAAGCTCCCACACGCCAGGCAGCACGGGCACTTTGCCCAGTTGGATTTCTGCGCCCACCCGGCTCCCCCGAACCATCGACTGCAAATGTCCCATCAGGCCGAAACCGGTGACGTCGGTAGCGGAGTGTACCCCGACTTTGACCATGGCATTGGCGCCGTCCCGGTTAAGGGCGGACATGGTGGCCACCGCCCCTTGCAGGACCTGGGGCGGGCAAACACCCTGCTTTCCGGCGGTGGTTATGATGCCGGTTCCCAAGGGCTTGGTTAGCACCAGCACATCCCCGGGCCGAGCGGCGGCATTGCTGATCTGCTTGCCCGGCTCGACCGTGCCCACCACGGATAGGCCATACTTGGGTTCCGGGTCATCCACCGTATGGCCCCCAACGATTAAGCATTCAGCTTCGGCCGCCTTGGAGTAGCCGCCTTTCAGCACTTCTCCCAAAATGTCCTTATCCAGCGTCACGGGGAACCCAACTATATTCATGGCCAACAGAGGAGTACCGCCCATGGCGTAAACGTCGCTCAAAGAGTTAGCCGCCGCGATCTCCCCGAATTGGAAGGGGTCATCGACTATGGGGGGAAAAAAATCGACCGTCATTATCAGAGCGATATGGTCGTTTAAGCGGTAGACGGCCGCGTCGTCTCCCGTCTCCGTCCCCACCAGCAGATCCGGGTGACTGATTACTGGGACATGCTTCAGGACCTGAACCAGGTCCTCCAGGCTGAACTTGGCGGCTCAACCGGCGCAGTGGGAGAGCTCGGTCAGGCGGAGTTCTTTACCCACCATTTGGCTTCCTCCTAGTGTTATATCCCGTGTTATTCCGGGTGTCATCGCAGCGGGCGAAACCGGCTCCGATGGCGCGCAGATGCAGCAGAGGCAAGTAATCACGATACATTAGTTGCCGGTGCTTCACAACACCCGCGTTGGCGATACATCGAATCTTCTGCCCACCCGGGCGCACGAAGGCCGCCGGTTTGAGCAATTGTGTCATGCCGCGCCATAGATGGCTATCCATTTTCTTAAGATATACTTTTGTTCGATGAAAGGACTGACCAGCCAGGTCGCCAAGGGATGAAAATGCAGGCCACGGCCTATGTTAGATCTGCATCAATGAAAATTATCAATACTCCGCGGTTATCGTGACGACAGCACGAGCAGCAGCTACCCCTTCTAACCCGCCTAAAGCCCTTTTAGCCTGGATTAACCGAGTCCTGGAGGGGGTTGTGGCTCCTCACCTTTTTCCTAGTGCCCCTGGCATTCTTGAGCCCGAACTACATTCTGTCCGAAGCGGTCATCGCCTATGTAGAAGTGCCAAAGATCGCTGTGCTGCGCACCCTGGTGGGCATCATGACGATTCTCTGGCTGTTGGAATGGGGAATTCAGGGCCGGATACCCCTGGTTGGACCGGAAGGCTTCAACAGCTGGCGACCCAATCCCAAGAATTGGCTGCCCTGCTGGAAGGCCTGGCTTCTGGAGCGGCCCGGGCGATGGGTCTTGCTGATGGTGTGGTTTTACCTGGGGGCCACCCTGGTCAGCACCATTTTCTCGGCGTCCTTCAGAGTCAGTTTGTGGGGAGAAGTGCCGGGTCAGGACGGCTTTACCGCCTACACCACCCTGGCGCTGGTCCTCTTATTTGCGGTGATAGCCACCCACCTCAAGACCGGACCCCAGCTGGGGCGGCTGCTGGGCACGCTGGTGGTTGGGGCAGTACTGGTGAGCGGTTATGGGGTACTCCAACACTATGGCAACGATTTTTGGGGAATACTGGAGGCGACCGGTGGCGGCGAAAGTCGAGTAACCTCCTTCATGGCTAACGCTGACTTTTCCGGCGCGGCCATGTTCCTGCCTCTGACCATCTCCCTGGCTTTGGCCGCGGCGACGCTCAAGGAATCCCTGATCGGCAAGAAGGGTGTCTGGGAAAGCGCGATACTCTGGGTTCTGTCCGTTTCGGCCGCGGCTTTTTGGGTGTTGGCTCTGGCGGTCCAGATGTTGGGACTCGCCTTCACCCTTACCCGCGGAGCCTGGGTTGGAGCGTTGGCGGCTCTGGCGGTCGTTTTTGGAGGGTGGCGTGCCCTGGGCCAAGCCGGGCTGGTTTTGGGCCTGGCCTCGGGAGCGACCGTGATCGCGCTTCAATGCCCAGGAAGCATCTCCTGGTTTACCGCCGGCGCCGGCCTGGTCCTGATCCTGGTCCTGATCCTGATTGGGACTCTCGGTATTATGGCGGCTTTGGTGGCCCGGGGCACAGTAGGTGGGGATATCTTGGGGCTAGGCCGGGTCCTGCCGGGGTCCGGACTGGCTCTGGGGCTGGTGGCGGTCTTGGCGGTCATTTTCATTCTGACCCTTGGCAGCCTGGGGGAGGACTCCCTATTTGCCAGGGTGGGAGGGGATACTTCTGCCACCCAAGTGTTGAGCCGGTTCGGCTCAGTGCGGAGCGAGGTGGTTAGTGGCAGCATCTCCAGCCGGGGCGATATTTGGGCCGCATCCGGGCGGCTGATCCGGGATCATCCCTGGTTCGAGTATGAGGAGTTGAGGCTGCCCTGGCTGCGCCCGATCGTCGGGTATGGTCCCGACCTCTTCCGTTACGCCTTCTTGCTGGAAAGCCTGCCCCATGGCGGTGGCTTGCTGCCAATGGAGCCCGACCACGCCCATAACGTATATATCCACCAGACGGTGGAGCAGGGGTTTCTGGGTCTGTTGGCGTCGGTGGGTATTTTTGCCGTGCCCTTGCTGGTGGGGGGCTACCAGTTAATTAGCTACCAGTTAATTAGCGGGAGGCAGTATTCCCAACTTCATCTGCTGCTGCTGATTGGCTTGCTGGCAACCTTGGCCGGACGTTCCCTGGAGCAAACCGTGGGGCTGGCCCGAGTTTCAGACCTGACCATCTTTTGGGTATTACTGGCGGTTTTTGTTGCCTTGCCTCGAACTCTGACGGATTCCTTAGCAGAGTTCAAAACATTAGAACCACGGAACGGGGGGGTCATCGGGGATGCGGCCGGGAGCCGGCGCCCCAGAAACCGAAGCCGGTCGCGGGGCCGTCGTGGCGCGCCGGCTATGGATTGGGCGTTGTTTTCCCGGTTCATGGTAATAGCCTTGCTGGTTGGTGGAATAGCTACCGTGACCTGGCTCCGGACCGTCAGCTACCCGAGAGCCGCCGTGGTGGGCGGTCAGGCGGTAAAGGCCTTTCAGCAAGGCGATTACCAGGGAGCGCTGACGAGTTTAAAGCGCGCTTCCCAGCTGGCCCCCGACGTATCCGTCTATTACACCCACCAATCCAGCGTGTATGCGGCCTTTTTAAAGAGCCGGGGGAGCCAACGGGAACGCGAGTGCAGTTTAGGGATAGGCGGAGTTCCCTATGAGACTTGCTTGGTTCAAAAAACTTACCTGGTCAATCGAGTTAGCGTCGACCAACGGCCCTTTTACTGGCGCTCCAGGCTGGCGATGGCCAATTCAGCGCTGGCCCTGGGGCGGCACGATGAGGCCATCCGTCTCTATGCCGAGGTTGTGGCCACAGTCCCGGCCAGCTGGCCGTTGCAGAATCGATTGGCGGAAGCCTATATCGATGTCGGTCAACCGGAGCGGGCTGTTGAGGTCCTGGAGAAGTCCCTGGCTATAACCGAGGAATCGGGAAGTTCCAGTCAGGCTCGGCAGCTGCTGGAATTAGCTAACCAAAAGCTGCAAACCCGGGATGCTGGCTCCTAACTCCGGGTCAAGGTGGCGGCTGGTCTTCCCCGGTCCTGCCTAGGAACGGGCCGTTAAAGCGGGTTCCAACTCGTCCGCCTCCTGGACGGGGGAAGCGTCACGGGATGGTGGGGCCAGAGGCGAAGCCCCGGGCTTAGCCCCGAAATATCGTTGCCTGTGGGAAGTTTGGCTAATCGGCCCAGTTTCCCTTTGATTCCAAATGAATCCTAAGATGTTCCGGTTTGCTCGGCGCAGGTTTTCCAGGGTTGCGTCCATCGAGTCCTGCCTGGTCCGGGTCGCGTTTACCGCCATCACTACCGCATCTACCTGAGAAGCAATCAGCGTGCCATCAGCAGTATCCAGAGATGGAGCCGTATCGATTAGCACCAGCTCGGCCGATTCCTTTACTCTGTCCAGGACCCAACTCATCCTTGGGCATCTGATGAGGTTGGCCGGGTCGGCCGGAATAGTGCCGCTGGTAATCACCTGGAGCCTGGGATGGTTGGTGCTCTGGACTACATCCGCCAGTTCCAGGTCGGGGTTTGACAGCAGATTGCTTAAGCCCAGCGAGTTGTCCAGATGAAAATGGTGGTGGAGGGAAGGATGCCGGAAATCCGAGTCAACCAGGATTACCTGACGCCATTGGTTGCTGAGGGCTACTCCCAGGCAAGATACCAGACTGCTACGACCATCGCCCGGCCCAGGGCTGATGACTGCCACGGTTTTGCTCTGGCAGGCGGTGGCGGTGAAACCCAGGCTGGCTGCCACCTGGCTGACCGATTCAGACAGTACGGTCTCGGAATTAAGCCCTGCCAAGGGTGAGCTAGATACGCCCCGGCCCTTGCGCCACCTGGGGAGCGTGCCCAAAAAGCTCAACCCAAATCGCCGCTCCATCTCTGCTGGGGAGCGGACCGGGCTTTGCAGGTATTCCAGCAAGAATATCACTACTACTGCAAAAATGAAGCCCAGGATGGCGGCCAGAGCCGTGTTGCGAGCTAAGTGGCTGGAGGGTCCGGAGGAAGTGCCTGGCTCTCGAAGTACCTCGGCCGGAGCTAAAACCATGGCCGGTGTCGCCCTTGAAGTTAGGACCGCTACGGCAATATCGGCGGCCTCGGCGGAACTTCCTGTTTCCAGCACCGCCAGGCGCTGGGCGAGTTCCTCTCGGGCGGCAGCCAGCTGAGGCTCTCGTAGTCTGTCCAGGTAGTCGATATAGCTCTGGGCCACTCCGTCTGCTAATCTCACCGCTGTAGCCGGCTCCGCATCGGTAGCCAGGATTCTCACCATCTGACTGCCTTTTTGGGAAACATCCAGTTTGCTGCGAAGCTCCGCTAAGGACAACGAGAGATCCAAATCGCTGATGGCATCCTCAAGCACCGGACCTGTTGTCACCAGGTTCGGGTATTGGGACAAGCTTACGCTCCCTCCCATGAGAACGGTGGTGGTGGCCTGGTATTCCGGCCCTTTCGGAGCGTAGATGGGAGTGGCCAGGGATATCCCAAGTACGGCCAGCACCGCTACCAAAGGTCCCAGCGCCAGGATCCACCACCTGGCCAGCAGTACGTTGGCGTATTCCCTTATGTCCAGGGTTTCTTCGTCCATTACCTTGTTCTCCTTGTGCAAGAACTGTGCTCCCTCTGGGTACCCGGGTAATTTCGATACCTTTGTACCATCTAGCCCAGGGTTTAGACATGGTGACACCCCCTGGCTTGCCGGGGGATTTTCCCAAAGCAGCCTGGAAAAACCCTGCGAATGGTAGGACATCAGCTTGTTCCACCCGGTGGGCTAGCTCCGAGAAGAATGCCCAACGTGACGTATCGGTCTGATGATTGCCAACCTACGGGAAGAACTCTGGGAATTGGGGAAGGCGCTAACTGAGGCTAAGGCTATCCAGAATAAGTTGGACCACCAGGTGGCGAGTTTTTGAAAAGGCTATGAGCCAGCTGTCTCCAAAAAATAGAGTACCAGCTGTCAGCCATTTCCACCCTATCGGCGATTAGAGAACCGGCGCTGCCTAAACCAAAGCCAAGGTGGGAACTACATTGGGCAGTGATGGCAAAGGCACGGCAGGTGTAAAGATCAAAGCATCGGCTCGGGCCTGTAACCGGGTTCGGCAGCGACGTTTCACTTCTTCCTTACGGTGAGCTAGCCCGCCGAAGAATTGATTCATCTTCTCTTGGACTTTGGCTTTTGTTCCCAGGCATTCGTTGGCCGTGACCTCTTCCCTGGCCCAGTCCCAGACGGCTTCGTCGGCATTGAAGTCTGGGCTGTAGGCCGGTAAGGCCACCAACCGCAGATGCAAGTTCGGAGTGGTCAAATACAGGGCCTTTTCATTCTCCTGCCTGGTAGGAAAAGCCCATCATGTCGAAAGCTTCGCTGAGATGAGCATTGTGGCGGCGTAGTGCAGCGGCTACGTTGGAATGCCCAGCCCGACGTACCAAGCTGATGACCAGGTTCCGCAGGCTCGCCAGCACCTGAGGGGCGGCCCCAGTGCGCACCTGAGAGCGGTCCTCGTCGAAGGTCACATCCCGTACCCAGTGGAGGCGGTTCTCGATGCCCCAGTGCCCACGGGAAAGGCTCAACAATCGCCTGGCATCGGCATCAGTGGCTGGGAGACTGCTAATTGCATAGCTCACATCCACCTGTTTCTTGCCCTTCACGACCCGCTGGCGCTCTAGCCGACACACCTGTTGCAGATGCGGCCACGCTTCCCCGACCGTCCCAGCGCTGCTCACGTAGCCATTTAGCTCTGGGTCGGCCAAGGCCCACAACTCTCGCCGCTCCAGCCGCCCATGACGCCGCTTTACTGGAGCATCGGCCCAGACCGTCAGCTTGGCCCCGCGTGCTCGCCACTCCGCTGCCAGCCAGGGAGGTACGGTTGGGCCACCAGCCCTCTCAGTTCCTAGCAGGGGAAAAAGCCACCTCCAGGTCTCGGCGCAAGGTGGGCTGATTCTCTTTAACTGGCAGCAGATACTCTCCGCCGTCTGCCACAATCTGCTCACAGACTTTCCGTTGGGTCAGTAAGGCATCAGCCACTACTACCCGACCCTTCAGGGGTACCTGGCCCAATACTTCTTTGACCGCCGCCAATTCTTCCCCTTTGCCCGGCGCAGCTACCTGCGCCAGCACTGCCCCAGCGCGGCTAGCGTAGGCCGACACCAGATGGACCCCGGGTATCTCTTGGCCGTGGACCCCTCGCAAGGTTTTCCCGTCCAGGGACAGGGGGTCATCCGCCTCTACCCCGCTATTTGCCAGCCAGTTGCCGACTTCTGCCTCAAAGGCCGCCACGTCCAGGTCCTTGAACACCCGGTGGAGGGTGGCCACGCAGGGTGTCTTCTCCTGGCTGAACCCCAAAAGCTGCGCCGTAGCACCCCCTTGGTCCCGCCCCCATTGAGCTATGGCGTATAAGCTGCGGGCGCCGCACAGCATGGCACAGGTGGCCAAGGCCAGGATCGCCCCCAAAGAGTGGCGTCGCCCTTGGCTACTCCGGAAGTCAGGCACCAAATCCAGCGTTTCTCTCAAAGTCATCATCCTCCCCTCCCGCTTAAACTGGTAATAATTTTATACTATTTTGAGAAAATGAAAAGGCCCTGTGGTCAAATAGCTGCGAATCGCTGCTCCTCGGTGGGCTGGTCCATTGTCCCAGATTACTACCAGAGGTCCAGGATGTTTTTCTCTTAGCTGCCGTAAAAAGGCGGTGGAGGTCTCGGCATTGCTGTTGCCGGCTATTTCCATGGCTTCCACCTCCCCAGCCTCCAAGCAAACTCCCGAGTAGTAGCAGGCCTTCTCTCCCCACCGAGGACTGGTGGAGTCCACCAGCGCTGCCTCTCCCTTGAGTACCCATTTGCCTCGCAGGTCGGCATCGGCCCGAAAGTGGGCTTCATCCACGAAGAAGATCTTGGCTCCACTCTCTTGGGCCTCCTCTCGGATTTGGCTGTACTGGAGGACGAAGGCTTTCCGTTCTTCATCCTTGGCTTTCAGGAGGCGTTTCTTGGGTCGCTTCAGCACGAAGCCCAACCGATGGAGGTAGTTCAAGCAACTGCTCCGACTCAGCCCCAGGTCAAAGCTCTGCTTGAGAAATTGCCTTACTACTTTCCAGTTCCAGTTGGACAATTCAATCCCCGCCTCCCCAGGCGGATTTTGCACCGCAGACTTCAGTTGGTTCTGTTGACCCCAGTTCAAGACGGGGGGGAACCCCCAGTCTGCTCAAAGACCAAACCTTGGGCCCCGCCTTGGCGAAAGTTGTCCAGCCAGTTTCCGATGGTATGAGGCTCTCTCTCCAAAGCCTCAGCCACTTGAGTGGCCGACCACCCTTGGGCCAACAACCATAGCCCATGCCACCTTTCTCGCTCCCGAGGTGTTGGCGCCCGATACATCCTTTCCCGTAAGTCGCCTACATCCAGTTGCCACCGTTCCAGGAGTTGCACTATTTCCTTCATGCCTTCCACCACCGCCAATCGACTTCTTTTACAGAATATCGCAACTCCTCTTCGGGTTCGCTTTATGTAGGTTTCACCTTAGCTTTGGTTTAGGTCGCCGCAAAGGGCTAGCAATGTCATGCTGGCGGGGATAGTCGCCGCCCGGTTTCCCAGTTCCAGCAGAGCGAAAGCGGGCTTTGCTGGGCAACCGGACCTAAAGTTTACCGGGTTTTACCAATCTGGCGGGCTTTATTTGGTCTGCCGGTTAGGTCCGGCGGAGACTCGCTGTTCTCTGGTCCTCGATCGCGTGTTGATGAACGCCCATACGGACACTATAATTGGGCTACCCTTTCCCGCACTGGGGATTCCCCTTGGGATAGGAGTTGCCCAATTTTTGTTTGGTCAGGTGAAAACGGATTAACCGACGATTTGAAGCAACGTTCACCCTGGCCCGAGAGGTGAAGCCATGGAACCAAACATCCGCAGCCACCGAGGCGGTAATCTGGCCGAAGGGGCCGGCAGGTTGGTGACATTAGACGATAATCCCACCACCTGTACTCTCTCCTATTCCAAAATCGAGCCAGGCAAAACCAGCGCCCATCACATCCACCCCTGGGAGCATGAAATCTATATCATCAAGGGCACCGGAACCCTGATTTGCGACGGCAAGGAATACCCGGTCAAGGAAGGGGATGCCATGTTCATTCCCGGCAACGTGGACCACTACACCCTTAATAATGGTGGGCAGGGCGACATTCTCAGAATAGAGATAAATCCCCTGGAGGCTGCCCGAAGCGGAGGAGCGCGCAACGAGGGCGGTACGGGAACCGGCCAGCCGCCGGTGATCCGGAACCGCCAGGACCTGAACGCCGAGACCGGCAGTCGCATCCTCGGCCCCACCGATGGCGTGCCCAACTACGTGATGCTCTATAACGGTCCGATGATGCCCGGCGCCGTCAGCCACGCGGAAGCTGGAGGACATACTCATGCCTGGGACCATGTGATATACGTGCTGGAGGGCAGCGGTACTCTAAGGTGCGATGGCCAGGATTACGCCGTGACGGAAGGGGATGCGGTTCTGGTCCCGCCCAACTCGCTTCATCAGTGGAAGAACGAGACCGACTCTCCCATGCTCCGGGTCACCTTCAATGCTATTGAGTCGGTAGCCCACGAGGGTTGAACCGCGGGCGTGGTGTTCAACCCTCTTTAACGGATAGCAAAACTTAGCGCCCCTGCGGTCAGATTCTTCGACCGGCAGGGGTGCTAAATTATTTCCCGTCCCAGCGAGGACACCAGGGCAGGTAGGTTGGGAAATCAGTTGGTTATTTCCCACTCCCACAGCACGAAGGATTCCGAGCCAATTTGCCACATCAGGGAGTAAACCATGGTGCCTCCGATTGTGGTCTCAGTTTCAATCGGATCGCTGATCACGGTAATTCCGGCGGAGGGCCAGCTGTACCGAGTGTTGCTGAATTCATCGAAGGTGAGCCAGGCGTCGTTCCAGTGCCCACCCGCGAAGGGACCTTGAACCTTGAAGGTAATCTCATTGGTGGAATCGCCGGTGAGATCGATGGGAATAATTAGCGGCGGGTCGAACACCCAATCCAGGCGCTGCCGGCCCTGGAACGCCGTGGAGCTCGGGTCGCTGTTGGTAAGGTTGCCCGAAGTGGTGCCGGGGGAATAGACAAAACCCGGAGGAAGCAAATCCCGCACCTGGGTTAAGGTGAGGGGCAGGGCAATCGCGTCTTAACCAAGGAGCACCTTGAGTAGGTAATCCTCAACCCAGCCAGCTTTCAGCCGTTTACCTTGAAGTCCCCGTTTAAGGCTGGACTCCTGCTTCAGCAAATTGAGGGCTATCTGGCGCAGGACTGCCAGGTTTTGGGGCCCATTATCCTTACGTACCCGGCTGTGATCTTCTCGAAAGGTAACATCCAAAGACCAGTGCAAGCTGTTTTCTATGCCCCAGTGTCGGCGGGTGACCTCCAACAAAGTCTGGGCAGGCCTGGCCAGACTGCTGATATAGTAGCGAGAGTGGACCGTGGTCCCGGTTGCCGTCTCCCGCTGAGCCGTGACCTTAACCACGGCGTTGAGGTTGGCCCACTGCTGCCGGTTTTGCAGATAGTCCAGGCAGTCCGGGTCCGTGATGACCCAGCATTGACGGGTTTCCAGGCGGCCGTGGCCCTTGTTCAGTGTGCGGGCGAAGTCATAGGGGACGCCCTCGAAGTCGTATTCCTCGGCGCCCTCGAAAAGGTCGCGAACGTCATCGTACAGCCGGCCTTGATTCTCCTTCACCGCCAGCAGATAGTCGGCCTGAGCCTCAATGATCTCCCGGGCTATCTCCCTCTGGCAGCCCATGGCGTCGATGGTGATGATGCAACCGGCGAGCTCCAGCAGCTGTAGCAACTTGGGGATGGCGGTGATTTCATTGGACTTCTCGTCCACCTTGGTCTGGCCCAGCGCCAAGCCATGGGACGAGGCCCACACGTTGACCATGTGAATGGCCTTTTTGCCCAGGGTACGGTCGTGGGAGCGCCGTACCGTCTTGCCGTCGATGGCCACCACTTCGCCTTGGGTGACTTGGGCTACGGCTTGGACCCACTCCATGAAACAGCGTTGAAACTGCTCTGGGTCCAGGCGGGCGAAGACGTCGCCGAAGGTATCATGGGAAGGGATACCGTTGGGCAACTCCAGGAAGGACTTGAACCACTCCTCTTTACAGTTGCCGAAGAGCTCGATATCCACCCAAGAATCAGCGCCGCAGATGGTGGCACAAAGGGCAATGGTGACGATATCCAAAAGTTTGTGCCGCTTGGTACGATCAATCCTCGGGTCGTCCAACGCCGCGAAGTATTCGGCGATGGGTGCGCCTGTTGCCTGAACCATCACTACCCCTCCCTAGTTTCGTCATGATGATTACTATTTTAAACAAATTTAAGAAAGATAATAAGACGCGATTGCCCTGAACAGAAAGGCCGTTCCATTGACCGGAATAGATTCCATTTACTATCATTTAGGAACGAATCCCCAATTTTATACGGAGGCTTCATCATGGCCAAAGGACGATCCGGCGGTGGCAAAGGCCCAGGGAAGGGCGCGATGACAGGCAAGGCCGCGGCACGAGTACAGGCGGCCGGAGCGAAGGCCAACGGCGGCCAGAACCCCAAGGGAGGTTTCGCAGCCCGCGCTCAGCGTGCTGCAGCCAAGAACGGCGGCTGACACCAGGATTTCGGAAAACCAGCTTTTTGATATATAGAGAGACGGCTCTGAGCCGTCTCTCTTCACCAGTGAACCTGCCGCTGGCAAACGTCCCTCCATCAGAGGTCTACCTTCACCTGGCCCCGGGCCCCGCATTTCATCCGGCGATCCGGCTGAGGTATAATTCCCGCATGACCACCATCAACACCATCGAAGACTTGATCCGCATCCTGCGGGACCAGCCCACCTGGGCCGAGGCTCTCCGTGCCATCCTCCTGACCCAGGAACTTCTGGACCTGCCGGGCCGGTTCGACCGCTTCGTCGAGGCGCAGCGGGAATTCAATCAGGCCCAGCAGGAAGCCAACGAGGCACAGCGGGAATTCAATCAGGCCCAGCAGGAGACCAACCGGCTGACCGACCGGCGGCTCAACGCCATCGAAGAGCGCCTGGACAGAGTCGAAGGACAACTCGGGAACCTGCAGGGCGGGCAGTACGAACGGACCGTTCGCACCAAGGCCCTGGCCCGGTCTAGGTTCACCCTGGGATTCACAGGCTCCTACGTTGCCATGAACCAGGACGGCCTGACCGATCCCCGGCTGAACAGCGCCATCGACCAGGCCATCCGGAACGGACTTGTCAGCCAGGACGGCTGCGCCGACCTCTTCGAAGCCGACCTCATAATCTCGGCCGAGGACAACCGGCACGCGGTCGTCGAGGTCTCCCTCACGGCGGACCGGGACGACATCGACCGGGCGAAAACCCGGGCCGGCATACTGGCGGCCATCACCCCGGTCGTCATCACGTCGAGGCTGAACCCGGCCCAATCGGCCCAGGCAGAAGCGGCGGGAGTGACCACCTTCGTCATCCCCTATCCGTGAGCCGGGCCAGGCTCCGCCGAAACTCACATCTCTGACAGTCAGGCTCCCGCAACGGCTGGTTCCTCCAAACCGGTCCGTCCGCGGGAGCCTTTCCCACCCCAACCCCCGGCGTAGCCCAACGGGGAACCCTCCATGTGCGTGCTAAAATTCCCCGCAGATCGACACGCTGGAGCAGAGCACTATGGCCCCAACGCCCCAAAGGCCTTTGCCGAAACTCGTCAGTCCTGAAGAACAACCAATCATAAACTCTCCCTTCTACCTCCCCGAGTACCACTGGCCGCTCAACAGCGACACCAAGGCATTCGCGCCTGCAGTTGACGGACGGCGCATGGCCCAGAATATGTCGCCGGTAGCTGGGTCCCGAGGCAAAAGGCGAGGTACCCCTCAACCCGGAAACATCGGCGTGAACTGGGAAGAACTCAAGCTGGTCAACCAAGTCCGTCAAGGAGTATCAGCCTGGCGACAATCCGGATACCCGGACACCACCTCGACAACCAGGGAGCTCATCAACCACTGGACCGACCGAGAGGAATTCCCTCTTTACTTCGCCCAGATCGACGCGGTCCTGACCCACATCTACCTTCGGGAAACCAGCCCCACGGACATCACCCAGGAACTCGAGAGAATCAATCTCAAGCGCAACGACGGCATCGACCGCATCGCCCACAAGATGGCCACCGCCACCGGCAAAACGCCGGTCATGGCCATGCTCATCCTCTGGCAAGCCGCGAATCAATATGCGTCGGGACAAGAGAACCCAAAATTCGTTCGCCGATTCCTGCTCCTCACCCCCGGCCTCACCGTCCGGGAAAGGTTGCAGGACTCCCTGGACCCCCGCAACCCCAACAATGACTGGAAGACCTTCAACCTCATTCCACCCGGAGACCTGTGGGAACCGGCGCTGGCCAGCGCCAGTGTCAAGATAGCCAACTACCACCAGCTTGATCCCCGAACCCTGGGACTCAGGCCCAGCGACAAGGGGCAGCTCGTCATCGACGGCGGCTCGCGTCCGACCACGCCAGAAGAGCTGGATTCCCGGGTCGAAACGCCGGCCGAGGTGGTCGAGAGAATTGCGGACGGCAAAACCCAGAGGGGCAACATCCTCGTCATCAACGACGAAGGCCACCACTGCCACCGGGGAGACCCGGACCGGCCAAATCAGAGCGATACCCAGTGGTTTACCGGCATTCGCCACATAAGGGACGCCGGCCTGCTGGCCTACGTCACCGACATGTCCGCCACTCCCATCTTCCTGGCCCAATCCAACCCCAGGCCCTTCGATTGGATCGTCAGCGACTACTCGCTGGTCGATGCCATCGAGGCCGGACTTACCAAGATACCCAGGGTTCCGACCCGCACCACCACCGAGCAGAACTCCAGGCTCCGAGACATTTTCAGCAACACCGAAAGCAAGGAGACCTCGGACTTCCGGCCGGAAGACGCTGGCAACAACGCTCTTCTGAAGGAAGCACTGGAAGTCCTCTACCACGACTACGAGGACCGGAACGAGGAGTGGAAAAACCGCAGCGAAGTGCCCGTCATGGCCATCGTAATGAACTCTGTCAAGAACGCCAATGCAATGTACCGGCACATCTCCAACGGCGCCGCCACCCCACTATTCAGCAACTACACGGATGCAGTTCACACCGACCTCCGGAACGACCCGCGCACCATCATCATCCACAGCAAGATGGAAGACGGAGAAGCAGCCACCGGAGAGACCGGCCGGCAGATCCGATACCTCGCTGCCGCGTTCCGCAGCAATCCGAAATACGGTTTCACCGACGACGACCGCCCTGAGGAAATAATCCGCCGGGTGATGAACACCGTCGGGCGCCCGGGCCAGCCCGGCGAGAACGTCCGGTGCGTCATATCGGTCAATATGCTCACCGAGGGGTGGAACACCAAGACCGTCACCCACCTGCTGGGTTTCCGGAAATTCGGCAGCAGCCTGCTCTGCGAGCAGGTGGCCGGACGGACCCTGCGCCGGGTCACCAACGACTTCCAAGACGAGGACGACCTACTCTTCAAGCCTGAATACGCGCAGATATTCGGCATCCCGTTTCCCCAGTACGAGGAACCGGACGACCAGAAAAAGAAGCCCACGCTTGACTTCCCACCAGTCCTGGTCGAGCCCTTCGAGGAAAAACGGAGATTCCGGGTTGAGTGGCCGAACGTAATCAAACTCCAGAGGCCCGGATCCCGCCAGTGCGTGGAAGTTCGGGTCAAGCCGAACGGACCCGACGAATCATACACGGTCATAGACGTTCAACCTGAAACGGCCATATCCGAGGGCATCACCGGGCCCCACGTCGAGCTGACCTCGGATGCACACGAGACCAGGGGAAACTTCCTGTACCGAACTGCCCGAGAGGTCGTCAGGACCATAGAGAAAGAAGCTGAGCAACGGGCGGAATCCGAACAAGCGGGAGAACCGATCATCCAGGTCGCAAAGTTGTTCGGGCAGACCGTGAAAGCCGCCCAGCAGTATCAAAGCAACGGCCATATAGACGGCCCTCAAAACCAGGACCGGTGGCCCACCGACGAAACGACCATCCTGAAGGCCAGCCAGTGGCTCCACCGCAATGTGGACATAATCAGGCCGGAGACGGGAGCGATCTGGCTGGAAGCCATTCCATCTGCCCTGAACCACTGGCAGCACACCGGAGAACTCCGGGAATATGATACTGGGAACAACCCCAAGAGAATCTATGGACCTACCAGGAAATCAGAAATCAGCTACGCTCACTGCGACTCCGAATGGGAAGTGTGGGTAGCCCAGCAACTTGATGAGATGGATGAAATCCTCCGTTGGGCAAGGAACAAAGGACTCAACTGGTCGATTCCATACGTGGCCGACCGGCAGCAGAGAGCCTACTGGCCCGACTTCGTGGCGGTCGCCAAACTCAACGAAAGCCAGGAACTGAACATCGTCATTGAGGTCAAGGGCCTGGAACGGGACAATGACCCCATCAAACGGCGCTGGGCCCAGGAATACTGGGTGCCCGCGGTGAACCGACACCAGGAATACGGCCAGGCCGCCGGCAGGACCTGGGCCTACCTGTACCTGGACGACGAGGCCCTGGTCACCAACGCTACCACCAGAATTCGGGATCTGATCGACGAGCAGAAAAAGGCTCAAATCGCCTAACCGGTCTACGGAGAGAAGGAATGCCGCCACGACCACGCGCTGCCCGAACCCCCGCGACTGCCACGGACTACAAGTTCCCGGAGGCCGAAAGGCTGAACAACCCCACCGCCGAGGGCGCCCTGATGATGGGCCCAGATGCCTTGGCCGACCAGCCAATCCCAGATGACGCTCAGGATACAGACCGAGTGCGCCACCCACGTCTCCAATGGAACCGGGCGCCGCAGACCGACTACTCCAAGACATACGGGCCGTTGTATACCCACGACAAGGTATCACCCACCGAGTTCCTGAACTCGCTGCTCAGGCACCAGGGCCAAGGCGACATGTTCGCCACCTTCAACGGGCTGCCCGACGACGCGAACTACAAGCCCTACGAGTACAGCGGTCACTGGACCAATCGGCTGATCCGGGCCACCGCGCAACGGGCTATGGCCAGCCTGCTCTACAAGGACGCGATGCGGGGCAAGGTCAACCTGATCTACATGGACCCGCCCTACAATATCTCCTTTCGGAGCAACTTCCAGGCCAACGCTCAGACTCCGGAGAGCGCCGAGGACTGGGACAGTTTGCCCGACGATCCTATGGCAATCAAGGCATTCCGGGACACCTACCGGGACGGCGTCCATTCCTACCTGGACGGGCTGCATGAACAGTTCGCGCTGGGGAGAGAACTGCTTGCCGAAGACGGGAGTTTCATTCTGCAAGTTGGCCCGGACAACGTTCACGAAGTCGTGCTTCTCATGGCCGAAGTATTCGATAGGGAAAACCATGTTGCGACGATTCCGTATAGAAGTACCACGAACCCCAGCACAGATATGATTCCTGAAATCGGGAACTGGTTGGTATGGTTCGCAAAGGACAAATCTGAAGCCAGAAAAAAGTACCGGCAACTCTACGAGCCGACGAGCAACAGAGCCGAGATTTTGGAATACTGGGAACATAGGGCAAGGTACGAGGACGAAAGTGGGGAAATACGCCCACTGAAACCGGACGAACGAAGAAACCCCGGCATCATACCAACGGGAGGGCGTATATTTATGACCTTCCCATGTCATTCAGAACACACAAGTTACAGCGGGAGGTCTGACAAATTCTACCTCCATGGGACAGACAACCCATGCGACACCATAGGGTGGAATCAAAGCGAGAGGGAAAAGGCACAAAAAGAACGACACACTGACCACACATGCCAACCCGAATTTTGTGGCATTACCCTTCCGGACAATTGGTCTGAACACGCCTGCTCCCAAGAATGCAACGAAGCAAGCGGGACGAGGTCGTGTCCCAAAGGGAGAAGATGCGGTCCAAACTGCAGAGCTACTGAATACTCCTGCCCTACAGGAAGGCACTGGAGTGTCAGCTTGGCAGGATTGCATAACCTAAGCCAACAAGGACGACTAACTAAAGGGAGAAACATCCAATGGAAATTCTACGAAGATGAAATGCCAGGAATAGCGGTAAACGCCATCTGGCAGAAGAGCGGAAGAGTCACCAATAGACAATACGCCGTTGAAACCCCACCCAAAGTCCTAGAACGCTGCATCCTGATGGCCACCGGCCCAGGGGACTTGGTCTTGGACCTCACCTGCGGCTCCGGCGCCATGCCCTTCCAGGCCGAGAAATGGGGCCGCCGCTGGATCTCCGTCGACGTCGCCCAGGTATCCATCGCCATCACCAGGGAACGGCTCGTCACCAACACCTACCCCTACCACATCCTCAAGGACTCTCCCGAAGGCGCAAAACTCGACCACGAACTGGAACAGGAACTTCTGCCGCTTGACCAGCGGGAACCGTTCGTACCGCCGCCAGCCTACGGATACGACCCCGCCAAGGGATTTGTCACCGAACGCCAGCTCCGAGTATCCGCCGGCACCCTGGCCTATGGCCACAGTGATGAAGAACCCATCCGGCACCCTGACCGGACGACGACGGACAGGAACCACATCCGCGTGGCATCCGGATTCACCGTCGAGTCAGACTCACCCTACCGGTCCATCAGGCCCGGCGAGGAAAACGGGCACAGCACCGGAGAAGACGTTGCCACCACGCTCCAGACCACTGGGTTTACTCTGAACAGCGACAACGGCACCGAGCCGGACTCCGTCACCCAGCGAATCATCAGCAGCCTGGAGACCTCCGGAATCAATCAACCAGGGGCAGGCCGATACAAGGTGGAAAACCTGGTGATGTCAGACGTTCGGGACGTCACCCACACCGGCGTCCTCATCGCGCCGGACGGCGGTCGCCACAACGCTTTCTTCTACATCGGACGTGAGGACGAGGTCATATCCAACGTGCAGACCAGGAACGCGGCTACCGCGATACGCGCCGTGGAACCGGACTGCAATCACCTGGTCATGGTAGGGTTCGGCCGGGACGGAGACGCCCAAACCGTTGCACGCTACCTGGGCAGCCTCACCGTACTCCAGGTGGCAGCCAACAAGGATCTGCAACTGCCCTGGCTCAAGGAAGAGGCCAGCGACAACGCATTCATCATCGTGAGCGAACCCGAGGTGAAACTTCATCGGCAGGATAACGGCCAAGTCTGCCTCGAAGTCGTCGGAATCAACGCCTTCAACCCCGCCAGGGGAATCGTCGAGGCCAGATCCGCCCGCACCATCATGGGAATTATGGTGGATACGTGGTACGACACCGAATCGTTCCGAGCCAGGCTGATCAACGTCAAAGAGGTCAATCGAAACCAGCGCACCCTGAGAAACCTGCTGGCCGCATTCAGCCGGGACATTGACCGCGAGAAGTGGGACCAGATGCTGACCAACACGACCATCCCGTTCGACCTGCCGGAAGAAGGGGTCAAGATAGCCGTCAAGGTCATCGACCAGACCGGCATGGAGCACATGACGGTGATCGACGAACCAAGACGGATAGTAGAAAAACATACATAGCAAACCAATTCCCACAAATTACGTTCGACCTGCCGGAAGAAGGGGTCAAGATAGCCGTCAAGGTCATCGACCAGACCGGCATGGAGCACATGACGGTGATCGACGAACCAAGACGGATAGTAGAAAAACATACATAGCAAACCCAAATTACGGTTCCGAAAAAGACATCGAAGAAATGGACATACAGATGGGACCCGAGGGCCAAGTCGCCAAAATAACTGCCGTCAGCGACGACGGAAATAGGGTTTTCATTGAGTATAGAAATGGACTCATAGGCTGGTTCGACCAGCCGGAACCCAGATTCAAATGCGGTGACGTCCTCCTAATAGCTACCGGTGAGAACGGTTCCACCCCATACCTAATGCCGAGCAACGTCTGGCCAGATAATCTCTGGGTTGGAGTGGTGAAGATAAAGCTCGAGGACATCACCGTGGTAGAAGCTAACGGCAGACTTCGCACGGTGCCGACAAATGACAGCGTAGATTACAAGTCCGACAACACCGTTCAAGCATGCGACTTGGAAGGAGTCGTGCGAGTTCTTTCCGAGAAATCCATAAAATACATCGACTTAAATGCTGAAATTGATGACGAAGCCGTTGAACGGTTTCTCTGGACTGCCCCAGAAGGAGAGAAGCTAGACTTCGATAATTTCGGAGGGCTTAAACCAGTCGTAGATAGAGCCAAGGAACTCATTGAATTGACTCTCTTAAGGGGCAATGAATTATCCGAAATTGGGGTATTACCAATTAAGGGCGTTTTATTCACAGGAGAGCCCGGAACCGGCAAGACGATGCTGGCCCGAATCATCGCATCGCAGTCTGGGGCAGTTTTCTTCGAGAACTCAGGACCTGAGATATTCAGAAAATGGTACGGACAAAGTGAAGAGTTGCTCCGCAGGATTTTCGAGAGAGCAGGACAGGAAGAGAAAGCTATCATATTCTTCGATGAAATCGACAGTGTTGCCAGCCAGCGGGATGACCACTCACATGAGGCCTCAAAACGAATAGTCGCTCAACTGCTTACTCTGATGGACGGATTCACCACAGACAAAAAATGTCGTCGTCATCGCTGCGACCAACAGGCCACAGGACCTAGACCATGCCCTCCGACGTCCTGGGCGCTTTGACTGGGAAATTGAATTCCCTTTCCCGAACGAACTAGACCGACAGGACATCCTCAAGAAAACAGCGCGGGGGTTGAAGATAACAGAACCTCTCCCCTATGAAATGGTTGCGAAAAGTTCTGAAGGATGGTCAGGGGCTGACCTCAGCGCCATCTGGAAAGAAGCGGCTCTTTTAGCAATCAGCGATAGAAGAAACCGCATCTACTCAGAGGATTTCATCGGAGGTCTCGAACGAGTATCACGCCAAAAGGACAAAATTAAATAGAGCGGCTATGGAACCCTCATGAACATCGTGGAAGGAATCAAGGGATGGTTTAGAAACCGGAATCGGTCGCGGTCTATGTCGTCCGAACCCCTGAGGGAGTTTGTCTATCTGGACGAGGTGTCGGTGTACAGCCTTCTCGCTTCAAGGAAGCGCGGTATCGCAACACAATTTACGGAAAGTCAGACAGCATCACTCAACAGCGAACTAGGGAGCTCTCTGAACATCGGATTCGCAGCGTTAGGAAGTAAACTAGACGAGAAAACACAAAGCAGCCAAAGCCAAGCTTCGCAAGTAATACGGAAGGCCACCGTTCAGACGAGTTTCAAAGAACTGTTCGACCTTGAAAAGGGAAACCTTTCCTTAACCTCAACCCATTCCACTACACGAGATCAACTCATTATTGAGAGTGCCTCGGACATCGAACGGAATTTCGAGGCACTCGCGAAGGACAAACGGATTGTCGACATTACCAGAATCAAACGGGGAGACCTCCTGGAAGCCAAGGTGGAGCTTGAGGCAGATCCACTCTTCCGAATGACCACGGTCATCACAACACTATACGAGCTTATGGGAGATAGAGATGACGTATTCGGCAGCGTCCCGGCCGGACAAGTTAGGGAAGCATACGCAATAGGGCAGGTACTGGAACGCCTGCTAGCAGGGTTGGTCCCGCTGAGAGGACGTATCGTTGACTACGAAGCCATCAAGCTAGGAGACAGCGAGATTCTCGCCCATCGATCACTCAGAGAACAGCTAGAACTCCGCCAGTTACTCAAACATTTTCCGGCCAGTATATGTCACAGGTGTTGCTCACCACGGTCTGTTTTGGAAGGACATTAGACAAGTTCTGTTCTCAGGATCTCAGTACAGTGTCTTTTGTCGCCTGGCTACAGAGGGGCTGAAGGAAGACTGGCAACCCGTCAAGGTAGCCGACATGTTCGAAGGAGTAATTTCTGACTTTAAGGCGGCGATAAACAATTTTGGCGAAATAGCCCGTGTCACGATGGAGGGTCAGGGGAAAGTCGACGCACCTACGCAACACCCAGACAGATACCCCGGAATGGAATTGGTCAAGGAATATGTTGAGCTGTTGGGGGCCTTCCATCAGAAATCTGTAAGCTCTGACTTTACCGAGACGAAGATAATACCGGTAGTGCCGGCGATAAATTGGCTTTCGAGTGTCGTGGAAAGACGAGCAGTCTTTGACGAAGTAACGAACCTGGTCGAAAAGGAACTGGAGACAGAAACCCCGGGAGAAATAAGACATTCACTCAGGGAGAATGTTCTCAGTAAACCAAACCTTGGAGTCATCCCCGCAGATATGACCTCCGCCCAAGGTATTGAGTCAACAACGGGTGTCCATTCGGAAAGATTCCTAGATACGGAGATCGTCGCCATCTACTGGTAGATCCCTCAAACCAGATAGCTCTTGGGCTAAGGCCGCCAGCATATGAGCAATCCATCGCGGTGAAGGCCGGCCGCAATACGGCCCAGGAATTACCCTGACAGTGAGCCAGATGCAGATATAATCAGCTCTGTGAAAACGAAGCCCGCATCACCGCCGAAGCCCAGACTGGAGAGCTAAAATAAAGCCAAGGTGGAATGTACATTTAAGTGTCGATGATGATCAGCTGGTTGCGCCGGTGAATCCCTCTCATCCGTACTTGGAGAATGACCCGGCTCCGTCGTGTGACCCCCACCATCTGCGCATTTCACCTTGGCTTTAGTTTAGTCGACCAAGCTGAAGCCATTCACAAAGAAAAGTGCTTACTAAGCAGGCCCGGGCCAAGTTGCCACAGGTTGACCCGCGTTACTTCGCGGGAGACACCCAGACCCGATTTGCAATAGCGGAGTAGGAAAGGTAACTGTTCAGACTTGATGAGGTGAATTGGCTCAAAGCCGTTGGAAAAACGCTGGCATGGCCGGGGGAGTTGTGGCATACCAGGGAGATGGACACTGAACTAGACCTGAACGCGGCGAGTCGCGAAACTCTGCTGGAGATAATTGCCGGCCAGCGGGCAGTCATTGCCGATTTGCAAAGGCGGATTGGGGTTCTGGAATCCCGTCCCAACCGGCGCGGGTCGTCGGGGATGCCGGGTAATCAGCCGCACTCCAGCCGGCAAGCGCCGGAGAAAAAGGAGCCCAGAAAGCCGCGCCGCCATGGCTTCGCCCGCCAGCGCATGACTCCTACCCGGCGGGTGGAGCATGCCGTGGCGGTCTGTCCCGACTGCGGGACTCACCTGAACGGCGGATGGGTACAGCGAACTCGGGAAGTCATTGAGCTACCGGTGGCTCCGGTAGAAGTGACCGAGCACGCCCTGGTAGCCCGCATCTGTCCGGTATGCCAGCGGCGCCGGCTGCCCAAAGAGGCCCTGCAGGGGGTGGTTCTGGGCCAGCAGCGCCTGGGGGTCAATCTGGTAAGCCTGATGGTGACCCTGCGGGAGGAGGGACGGTTGCCCATAAGAATCATCCAATGGTACCTGGAGACCGTCCATCAGTTGCACCTGAGTGTTGGTGCCATCGTCCAGGCCGTCCATGGAGTAGCCCGTCAGGCTGAGACGGCGGTGCGAGAGGTGCTCGAGCAAGTCCGCGCCAGTCCCGTGGTGCAGGGCGACGAAACCGGCTGGCGCCAGGACGGGAGCAACGGCTATGTTTGGACCTTCAGCACTCCCAGCGAACGATACTTCCTGCGTCGGGGTCGGGATAAGGGGGTGGTGGATGAGGTGCTGGATTCCTCCTTCAGCGGAGTGTTGGTCAGTGATTTCTACGCCGCCTATAACCACTACCCGGGCCTGAAGCAACGGTGCTGGGCTCATCTGCTGCGGGATATCCATGACCTGAAAGGGTTGTACCCAGAAGACGCTGGGCTGGCTCAGTGGGCCGAGGCGGTTCACCAGGTCTACACGGAGGCCAAGGCCTCGGTCCTTCCCCGAGCCCAGCCAGGCCATCGCACCCAGCTAATGCTGGAGGAGAAACTAATGGTCTTGGCGCGGCCTTTCCTTAAAGATCCCCTGGCGGTTCAGGCCAAGCTCTGCCGGCGCATGGAACGGTTCATCAAGGAACTGTTTGTCTTCGTGTCGGACCCAGCCGTGCCCTCAGACAACAACGCCGCCGAGCGGAGCCTGCGGCATCTGGTAACCAGTCGCAAGATCAGCGGCGGCACCCGCTCAGGGCAGGGCACCGACAGCAAGATGACCTTGGCATCCCTCTTTGGCACCTGGCGGGCTAGAGGTCTCAATCCCCTCCTGGAATGCCGCCGGTTGCTCGCTTCCCCTCAAATCTGAACACTTACCCGGAGAGGATCATCGCCTGTGCCCTGGACCTGCGGACTTACATGGAGTCCGAGGACCCTGAGATAGCGCGCATGTTCATTCCCTCCTTCATCAAGAAGGTCGTCGTACTGGGAAAGCAGGCCACCATCCACTACAAGATTCCGTTGCCACGGGATCCCACGGGCAATCCCAATCCAACTGAGACAATGACTCTCAAGAAGAGCGCTGAACGGAAAAAAAGTTGCCTTTCGCCCGCATACACGGGGATAGACCGAGGCTAAGGACTATGCGATCGGGCTGATACTAAACCAAAGCTAAGGTGAAACCTACATAAAGCGAACCCGAAGAGGAGTTGCGATATTCTGTAAAAGAAGTCGATTGGCGGTGGTGGAAGGGATGACAGACATAGTGCAACTCCTGGAACGGTGGCAACAGGATGTAGGCGACTTACGGGAAAGGATGTATCGGGCGCCAACACCTCGGGAGCGAGAGCGATGGCATGGGCTATGGTTGTTGGCCCAAGGGTGGTCGGCCACTCAAGTGGCTGAGGCTTTGGAGAGAGAGCCTCATACCATCGGAAACTGGCTGGACAACTTTCGCCAAGGCGGGGCCCAAGGTTTGGTCTTTGAGCAGACTGGGGGTTCCCCCCCGTCTTGAACCGAGGTCAACAGAAGCAACTGAAGTCTGCGGTGCAAAATCCGCCTGGGGAGGCGGGGATTGAATTGTCCAACTGGAACTGGAAAGTAGTAAGGCAATTTCTCAAGCAGAGCTTTGACCTGGGGCTGAGTCGGAGCAGTTGCTTGAACTACCTCCATCGGTTGGGCTTCGTGCTGAAGCGACCCAAGAAACGCCTCCTGAAAGCCAAGGATGAAGCCCACTTTCGGGCCGATGCCGACCTGCGAGGCAAATGGGTACTCAAGGGAGAGCCGGCGCTGGTGGACTCCACCAGTCCCCGGTGGGGAGAGAATGCCTGCTACTACTCGGGAGTTTGCTTGGAGGCTGGGGAGGTGGAAGCCATGGAAATAGCTGGAAACAGTAATGCCGAGACCTCCACCGCCTTTTTACAGCAGCTAAGAAAAAACCATCCTGGACCTCTGGTAGTAATCTGGGACAATGGGCCAGCCCACCGAGGAGAAGCGATTCGCAGCTATTTGACCACCCCTGACTTGCAGCTGAGGCTGGTGGCCTTACCGGCCTACAGCCCAGACTTCAATGCCGACGAAGCCGTCTGGGACTGGGCCAGAGAAGAGGTCACGGCCAACGAATGCCTGGGAACAAAAGCCAAAGTCCAAGAGAAGATGAATGCATTCTTCGGCGGACTAGCTCACCGTAAGGATGAAGTGAAGCATCGCTGCCGAACCCTGTTACAAGCTCGAGCCGATGCATTGATTTTTACACCTGCCCTGCCTTTGCTATCGCTGCAAAATGTAGTTCCCACCTTGGCTTTGGTTTAGGATGAAATCCCGCACGGCAGCTTCGTATGTGGCTGGGTCGTCGTTCCACGAAGCCGCATGGAGTACCCCGGCACCCCGGACATACTTCACGATATCGGGCCGAATTCTGGAAAGTGTATCACTCGTCTTTATCGGGATAATATCGTCCTCGTCCCCATGAAACAGCAGAACCGGAGTGGCCAACTTTTCGGCGTGGGCCAGGTAGTCCAAATCCCCCCAGCTGATGCCAAACCGGAACCCAGCCACGAACTTTCCTATTGGGGTGACGAGCCTGACGAGTCTCCGCTGCCGTACACCGTGTTCCACCGTGGCGTTAAAGTCCAACATCGGGGAATCCAAGATTATGCCGCGAACTTGGTCTTTCAACGGCGACTCATAAAGAAAGTTGGTCACTATGGCCCCACCCATGCTAAAACCCATCAAGATGAGACCCTTCGCTCCATGCTCAAAGGCATATGCGCCTGCCCCCTCCAGGTCCTTCCATTCCGTCTGACCGTGGCGATGGAAGCCGTCCGGATTTGCTGGGGCGCCCTCGTCGTTTCTATAGGTGATTAACAAACAAGGTAGGCCCATTTCAACCAGGATTGGAAGAATCCGCAATCCTTCGCGGGGGCTGGCGTTCATTCCGTGTACGGCGATAACCCAGATTTCGCTGGAACCGTCGACGAACCAAGCCGCCAAGTCGCCCAAGGGGGAAGAGAAGGAGGCATCCTGGAAGGGAAGGCCCAGCGCCGTTTCTGGGTCGCCTGCATAGGCAAAGTTGTCTAGATGGACCATCTCGCCGATCCTGGGATGTTCCCTTAGAGGATGGAACTCACGGACCACTTGATGCTCCGTAATGTCCAAGATCGCGCCCACTCGGGCATAACCGCCGTCCCACTCCATGCCCCAAATGCCTTCTCTTTTCCAGAAGCCATCCCGTTCTACCAATGGTGTTCGGCGCAGACTCACCTGGCCTTCCTGGATATCTACCACCTCGAGGTTGTGTTGCCCGGGGTTCCAGTCAGGAATCAGCGCTCCCTTTTTTAACTCGTTCGATAGGTGCCATCCGCCCAATGCAAGGACAGCTATAATGACTACCAGAACTACCAGGAACGCGTTAACCAATAATCTCCATCGGACCAACCGGATAACTTTACACTGCGATGGAGATTTGCTTCCGGATTGGGAATATCTCTAGGGTGGGCCTACCATTCGAGAAGAGTCAATATACCGGCCACCAGCAGACTCCTGCCTTACAGGGAACGCACCGCCTCCTCGATCTGCTCAGTAGCCTCAGCGTAAGTGGTAGTAGGGGAAAACACCAGGGGCCTGCCGATGCGGACGGAGATGGCTTCGCGGCCGGGAAGGCCGAACCACCTTCGGGAGGGCCGGCCCTGGTTGACCAGAAGCACGGGCACCACGGGTATCCGGCAGTCTACTGCCAGAAGTCCGGTGCCCGTTTGAAAGGGAAGCATCTCTTGTCCGACGTACTGCGCTCCCTCTGGAAAAATCCCCACATTCCAACCACGGTCGAGAAGACTCCCAATGTACTCCAAACTGGGACGTATAGCGGTGTCCCTCGACAATGGAAACGCGTTCCCGAGCAGGGAGGCCAAAATGCCGAGCCAGCGTTTGCCGAAGGTGATCTCCGCAGCGGCAGCATACGCCATCCGCCGCCGCCACCGGCGAGGGAGATGTTTAAGGACCAGCAGGCTGTCCCACTGAATAGCGTTGTGGTTAATGGCAAAGAGGACCGGACTCTTCAAGCTATGGAGGTTTTCCAAGCCCGAAGCTTGGGCCCGGTACATGGTGGACATCCATGGGAATATAAAGGCCTGATGAATAGCCTCTCGCAGGTTGATGCACCACGCAGTCAAAGGCCACCGGTAAAAGCTCAGAGTTACTCCCTTCGCCTGGGCTTGCTGCGCCACTAGCAGCTGTAACTCACCAACGGTAGTGGACGGGCCCAAAAGCGACTCATCGATGTAGACACCTAACTCCTGCTCAACCATCGAAAGTAGTTCCACCCGACCCAGAGAGTCTAGTCCCAGGTCACTCCCCAAGGTTTTATCGGGCTCGACCGCCGTTACTGGCACCTGAGCTAACTGGCCGACCAACTGGACTAACGAGTCGATGTGAGCCGTGGTGGCCGTTTCGGGGGCTATCGCGGGCGATTCCGATGACTGAGACGTGACCTCTTTCAGGTGGTCCAGGACCAGGGCCTTTTTCACCTTCAAAGTAGGTGTTCTGGGGAAGTCTTCCGGGTGCCAGACGGTATGGCCGCTGATTCGCTGGTGGTCCGCCAGGTTCCCGTTGACCTCCCCAACAACCTCTCGGATAGCGTCTCCGGGTAACTGGGGCTCATTTACCAGCAGCACAGCATGGACCGTTTCTCCTCCGCTTCCCTCTGCCGGCAATCCGACCACGACCCCTTCTGTTACCGCTGGGTGGGCGTTTAGCAGCCGTTCGATGTCTTCCGGGTAGACGTTCTGGCCGTTCGCCAGTACGATTAGGTCCTTTTTCCTGCCGCGCAAATAAAGCTGCCCCGAGTCATCCAGGTAACCCAAGTCCCCGGTCTTGTACCAATCTTTCTCGAAAGCCGCCTCAGTAGCCTGTTGGTTACGCCAATAGCCTGGAGTAACGTTTGGGCCGCGAACCAGGACCTCCCCATCTTCAGCGATCCTAACCTCCTGTCCAGGGAGGGATCGCCCAACCGACCCTAGAACTCGGCGGGGTAGACTGTTGAAGGCGATAGCCGGGGATGCCTCTGTTGCGCCGTAGCCCTCCACCACGGGGATCCCCAGGTTCTCCCATTTGCGGGCCAAATCAGGCTCCAGAAACGCACCGCCGGTCAGGATGCACCTCAGTTTTCCTCCGAGGCGCCGGTGAACGCGACCAAACATTCGTCGCCGCACCACCATCGGGATACGCGGCGCAATGCGGTGCATCGCCCCCCAAGTCCCCTCCTTTTCCTGCCGCTCCACCTCCCGCTCAATCCCATTCATGATTAGCTGGAGACCCTGAGGGACCATGAGGAGGAGCGTGATTTGGTTCTCCTGGATCGCCTTGAACAACAAAGAAGGTTGGCGGCTGACCGGATACACAACGCGAGCGCCGCCTAGCAACGGGACCAGTAGACCGCCACACTGCTCCAACATATGACTGAGGGGGAGAAGTGAAAGAAGGCGGTCTGAGATGAAGCTGGGGAAGATTTTCTTCGTGGCTTGAGCGTTGGAGACGATGTTCCGGTGGGTAAGAGTTACGCCCTTTGGGTCGCCCGTAGTACCGGAGGTGAACATTATCTCGGCCAGGTCGTCGGGTTCGACGTTCACAGCGGACGGCTCAGTGGAAAAACCTGCCACTTGCTGATCTAGGTCTTCTAAAGAGACCGAGGAGAGGTCTGAGGGAAGGTCTCGGGGGGCGGTTTGTTGGCTGGCTCTGGAGACAAATGCCAATCGAGGCTCAGTTTGCTCTACCACCCTCGACACGAAGTCGGGAGCGCTACGGACGTCCAGCGGAACCGGGACTGCCCCAGCCCGTAACGCCCCGAAGAACCCTAGCACCCATTGTGGCATATTGGGGCCCCAAAGGAGTATCCGATCTCCCTTTTCGATCCCCTTTTCTTGAAGGAAAGACGCGACTCGACCTGAATCCTTCCATAGGTCTGCGTAACTCCAGACCAAATATCTGAAGCTCGGCTTTATTAGTAGGGCGGGGTTGGCGCCGAAGGTTTTCGACGACGTTTCCAGTAGCTCAATTAGAGTCTCCAATTCACGGTCCTCTAGTTTCCCGATTCCCCTGAATAATACCAAACGCCAGGGCAATCGCGTCTTATGCGCGATTTGAAATTTGTTTTAAATTAGCGTTGTCAAGATGGAATGAGGGAGGGGTAGTGATGGTTGAGCCAATAGGCGCACCCAGGGCACTTCCGAAGTCGAACTAAAGCCAAGACTGTCGGAAATGGAGCTGGGATGGGGCCGGAGGTCCGAATTCGGATATGTGCTGCCGTTAAAAGAGGGGTGCTATACTGGCAACTCCTGGGTGGACGTGGTGCCGTCCCGACCGAGCAGAGGGAATACCGGCGAGGGAGGCGGGGCAGTATGGATCTAGACCACAGCTGGAACGCCCTCCTTAGGCCTGGGGCAGCAACAGAATATTTTGATGTCGATGATCCGGAACGGGTCCGGATTGATACGCCGGGATTCGACTCCACCAATGCATGGTGGTTTGCCGAACTTTCGCGATGGATCTACAGACAAGAATTTGACGAGGTTGGTGCCAGCGCCAACAGGCCACGCCGCCCCGGCATACTGGAAGCGGCTAATCTAAAGGAACTTCGGTTCTTTAACCGTGGCGGTACCCGATGTGCTATCGTCGAGTCTAAAAACCACGGCGGGGAATTGTTCGGGGTTCTAGCGTTCCGGGGCACCTCTACCTTCGGCGATTGGCTCTCCAACCTAAAAACACTCTTTCTCAGCGTCGGCCAGGGACTTGATCTTCACTCCCCGTCCCGCAGTTCGACCGGATGGTCTCCGGCCAGCGCCAGCCGATACGGTCGATGGCCACCACCACCAGGGTGTCGCCGCCGGCGGCCTGTCGCTCGGTGTAACGTGCCGGCAATCCTGGCGCTCTTTCAGAGGAACATAGTTACTCTGAATCTTGTGGAGGAAGAGTCGGACTCGGGGGCCGACGATGTGGTCTCCGTCTGGGGTTCCACCTGCGCGATGACATCGGCAACCCAGTTCCGGGTCTCCTGTTCCCACTGGCTGCGGTCCATGCTGAGCGAGAAATCGCTCAGTGCCACCGATTCGATGGTGGTGGTTGGGTACGTGTCGCTGAGTGGGTCTATGTATTGCGCTGGCAACAGCACCATGAGTTCCGTGTCATCCAGGAGCGGGAGGTCCGACGCTGGAGGAACGTACACGTTCCTCTTACTGTCCTCCAGCCACGTGCGGACGCTGGTAATGGTGGCCGCAGTGTCGGCTTTTATGTTTACCATCACCTCGCCGTCAGACACGTCGGCGAACAATGCGAACTGGGAGGCCGTCTGCGGGGACGCTCCGGCCGTGATGGACTGAACCACGTTGTTGAGTTCCGTGGACAGCGCGCTATTCATCGCCCTCGCTGATGCTGACTCTGAGTATAGGTACGCCTCGTGCACGTCGCTGCGTCGAATGATCGGCAGCACTTCGGCCGTGTCGAGGATCCACGCGTCAGTCGTCCCCGCTATGAGAGTACCACCGCGTACGGCAATGTCCTCTGCCAGCGTGCTGGATTCCTGCTTGTAGGCCACGACCTCCGGGTCTCTGGGGAGCTGGACCTTGAGCGTTGCTTCCACCGTCTGCCCGCGTGCGTGCTTGTCTAACATGCCGAGAAGCCGGGGTTCCACGTGGCGAGTGTTCTTGCCCAGCGCCAGGGGGTCGGGTGGTGGTGTGGGGGTTGTCGCCGCTGTGGGCGTGGGCACAGGCGTGGCGGTGGGAGTGGGAGTGGGAGTCGGTGCCGGCGAGGGGGTCGGATCGGGCGTGGGCGCCGGCGCCGGTCTCGGCAGGTCGGTTGGCGCTTCTGCAGAGGCTGGTGTTTCCCTACCTGCCGGCGTCGAGGGGATCCGGGGGTCCGATGTAGCCGGTGGTAGGGCCGTTGCTATCGGGGCAGGGGTGCTTGTTGGGTGGGACCATGCTTTACGGCTATGGTTTCGGTGGGAGCGGCCAAGCCCCCAGCGGGCGGCCTCTGGTCTCCAGTGCAGGCTGCAAGGGAGAGGACCAGGTAAAACAGTACCGCCAACACCAGTATATTCGTAGTCTTTTCTCTGAGCTGATCTGCAATTCCGCCGAATGGTCTCATTCAGAACGCCTCCAATCTTGGTGGTAAGGATTCTGTCCTGTTCCCTCACAGACCTGTCAATGAATCCTTTTTTATAGGACTCTTTCCTTATTCTGGGGCCGTCCGTTGCTGTGGGAGACGATGGCTATCGCTTTCCGGGGTGGTGGATGGTTCGGGCGGCCCTTGCGGGCCACATCTGTTCTTTAATCAGCATGTAGAACATGAAGGGTGGATCTCTAACGCCCGCCCTCTTGGTAATACCTGGCCACCGCGCCCCGGTCGGCCGCCTCGCGTTCGGTGTAGACTGTGTCTGCTTCAAGGTCTGAGGGCATTCAGTTTACCGGCGGACTGGCCCTGCCGAATCTATCGTCTCCCCAGCATTCGATGCTGCCATCTGGTCGCAGTCCGCACCCGTGCTCCTCGCCGACTGTAACCGCCTCGAAGATGCCCGGTGGCGGCGAGTCATTGATGCCGCCGAACCCCCAGCACCCGATGTAGCCACCGTCCCACAACGCACACGAAAAGCCCTGGCCGCTGTCCATGGCCTTGAGGTTGCCGTCGGGCGTGCCGTCTGGGCTGCCTCCCCAGGCTCTGTTGGTCTCGGTCGCCTTATCGTCTGTCCAGCACCGGCTGGTGCCGTCGGGTTGCTGCTGGCAGGTCGTGACTTCGCCGTCCATGCCCCCCACAATGCTCCCCCAGCACCTGATTTCTCCGTCGGGCCTGAACCCACAGGTGTGGTAGCCCCCGGCGTTGATGACCTCGAACGGGCCGTCCGGCGGCGTCGCCTGGCCGAGAAAATTACCGTCGAACCCCAGATCGCTGCCCCAGCAAACTGCCGTTTGGTCGGTGCGGATTCCGCAGACGTGGAAGCCACCCACACTGACGGAGATGTACTCCCCGGCCGGCGGGGTCAGCGCGTCCGAGAGGGAGGCCGCGAGGCCCCAGCACTCCGCGGTGTTGTCATCCCTCACCCCGCAGGAGAACAGAAACCCCGCGCTCACCGAGATGAACCGGCCCTCGGGGGGTGCCCACATGGCTTCCATCATGGTCCTTTCCTCGGGAGGTATATCACTCCCTATGGAAATACCGCCCCAGCATTTCACCGCTCCGTCCTGGCGTATGGCGCAGGAGTGATTGTGCGCGGCGTCGATCTGGGAGAAGCTTCCCGGGGATGAGTCGAGAAGCCCGGCGGACTCTGTCAGGCGCTCGTCCTCCCCGTGGGCGCCCCAGCAGATGATGGTCCCGTCCGTTCGTAGCCCGCAGGTGTGGAACGGACCGGCGGAGACCTGGACGAATGGAGCTCCAGAGTTGTTCTCTGGTGTGACCTCCGGGGTCATCATTGGTTGCTCCGTGGACGGCGGCGGCGTCTTCGGTGTCTCTCCCTTCGTGGTTTCCCGAAGAAGTACCGGCGTCGGGACAGTGGCAGTTGTCGTGGTCGCGGCCCTTGTGGTTGGCAGGGAAATTGTTTGCTTTGGCGGTTGATCCTCGGGCGCCTGGAGTGGCTTCGCCTCTCGCGTGGACGCTGACGCGGCGGGTGATTTTTCGGGATTTGCTGGTTGACCACAGGCCGCGAGGCCCGCAGCCAGAATGGCTCCAGCTATCAGCAGTGCTATCAAAGCGTGGCGCCGTCTATTGATCGGGGAGTGGGCGTGCCGTTCTTGCAAGGCTGTTTTCCTCTTTAATATTTCCTCTGGTATCGGTTTTGCCCGGACTGAGGACGTTTCCTTTAGGATGCGGATCCTGCTGGCTCTATGGGTTGGCATCTGTGGATCCTCTGATTGAGCATTTCAGTAAATAGTCTACTCTGGCCGTTTCCCTTTTCCTACTGTCTGCTGTCAGGGTCTTCCCGCATAGGCGGTACAAACAGATAAGGCCCGTCCCTTGTGGACGGGGCTCTTGTTTTCTGCCTCCAGGAGGTGAGTCGGTGTCCAGCCGGAGGGGTTTGACGTTCCTGCTACAGCCTCATCAGGTTGGTGCTTCACTTCAGGGCTTCCTATCCCCCTGCTGGTGTTGCCTTGTGATGGCGTCGGTGGCGTCCAGGGCGGCGATGGCCTGCTCCCATTCCTGGCGGCGACGGCTTGCGCCCGCTGATTCCTGGCCCATCAGCCCCTTCCGCCGCCTCCCAATTGGAAACAATCCAAGATGCCGAAGGTCGGAACGTCGAAGGCTACTGAGCTGGGGGATCGGGCAGAAGAAGGCGGTTAGTTTCCAAGAGCGGGGATTTCAGCAATCGGCATCGGAGACCGCGTTGCGGGTCATATGGCCGCGGTTCCCGTGGGCCAGCCGTCGGCGTTGACACACCCAGCCCCCCAACCGCTACCTGTCCACCTGCTGGATGGTCCAACGGCTGACCTCCAGGCGCTTGGCTAGGTCCCGCTGGCTCACTCCCTTCGACCGCTCTGCCCGGATGTACTCCCGTTGCCGCTCGTTCAGGCTCAGCCGCCGGCCAGGGAACCGCCCCTCGGCCCGCGCCTTCGCCTGCCCCGCGACCGAGCGCTCCCTGATCGAGTTCCGCCACCACTCGCTGAAGGCGAGCACCATCGTGAGCTGGAGCTTGCCGGTGGCCGTGGCCGTATCAAAATCCTCCGACAGGGACCGGAACTCCACTCCCGCCCGGTGCAGGCCCTCGATCACCTGCAACTCGTGGGTCAGCCCCCTGGAGAGCCGGTCAATGTGGGTGACCACCAGGGTGTCCCCCTCGACCACCAGGTCCAGCAGTTCCAAAAGGCCGCCGCGGTCGTTCCTGGCCCCGCTGGCTTCTTCGGCTCGGATATTTCCCAGGGAGCAGCCGGCGCGGACCAGCCGCTCCACCTGCAGGTCCAGATTCTTGTCCTCCGGCTCTCTTACCGAGACCCTAGCGTAACCGTAGAGCGTCATCCTGCTGCACCCCTGGCTGGAATGGGCAAAAGTATACCGTCCTGCCAGGGAGAAATAAACCGGGTTTTCCAGCCACCCCCTGAGCTACGAAAAGGGGGAATTCCCAGCCGGGGCCGTAAACAGGGCTGTTTCCAGCCAGGACCGCCGGACTCCACGACCATGCGGCAGGCCCGGCGACCCAGCAACGCCATGTTGGCGAAGTACATCGGCTGGGGAACCGCGCTGGGGAGTCCCGCCGATGAAAACGAGGTAAAGCGGACCGCTGGAGGCCCGGGACGAAAGACGCCTGCTCAACCTCCGGAGGAATCTGTTCCGTCTGAAGCATCTTCGTACCCGAACCGTGTGGCAGAGGCAACCAGTTTTGTAAGGCGCTGAACACCATACCTGTTGTTTGGATTTTGCAACCGCCCACGGACCTCTTCAACGATATTCATCGGAGTGCGCTCAGTATGGAATACGTCCACGACAGCCTCATTCGGCACCCGAACCAAGTTGATTGGCAGATCACCGGAGTCCCGTGACCCAGTACCGATGGTGTCGCTCAACTCTACGATAAGCCGCCACTCCGACTCGTAACTCCAATGGTCGCTCTTGAAGGAGAGCAAGATGTTCGCATTTTCTTCAGAAAGCACGGGATATTCGACAATAGGGAGGGTTCGAGTCTCGTACCTGACTTCTCTGAGACTGTCTTCATGCCTTCCAAGTGACCTTAGAGCATCCACTTGATAGCCGATAACAAACCCCGAACCATCCCTCGTGTAGTGGGCCCACATCAGAAGATGGCGAGGATCCGAAGAAAACGAAACGATGCCATAACGTTGGGACAACTGACCGACCAGCAGTTCCCTCAAGAACAGACTCCCATACTTGGACCGGGCCTCCCGCACCTTGGCGTCACTGATCGGAGTCGCACCATTGAGACTCGAAAGGACCTCCGCTATCTCTACATCCTCGGCCAGTTGGTCCGCGCGAGCTAAGCCAGGTGCCACCTCGCATTCAAAAGGATCGTTCAGGGCTGCGGGCTGGGTAGCACGGAGAGTCCCGTCTCCGATTTCCGGAAGACAGGTCAGGACCCGTTCCGAAGTAACGTATTTGTAGAGGACTTCCACCAAGCCACCGGTGCTCGCTAAGCTGCTCATGATGCCCTCCTGGCGTTCAAGTATTCCGGGGCAAAGATTAGTGACGGGAGCCGAAGGCGGTACCTGTTGTGGGTCCGACGCTGGACCTCAATTTCCCCGAGGTCCCGGAGAACCGCGAGGCTCTTTCGCAGCTGGTGCACCGGCCAGCCAAGGTTGTTCGCGATCTCATCCTGGTTGGCGAAGTCCTGGACCACGCCGGTCTCCCACGAGCTGTGCTCCAGGAGGAAGAAGTGGAGGGCCTCGAGCTGAGCCCAGTTCTCCCGGGGATCCCCGTTGTTGTCAGCGATCACAGGCCCCCTAGCTGCCAGACCGAAACGGTCTGCAGTTTCAGGTCCTGGACTACCCGGGCAACAAAAGGACAGCCCGAGGTTAAAATCAGACTGTCCATCAATACGACTCCCGCAGTGCCCTCCGGAGCGCGTCCCGGCTGATCTCCAGATCGCCGGCGACGAACCGCAGCGACATCCTCGCCTCCACCATCCGCCGCGCCTTCTCCGTCTGTCGCTCGTTCAGCGTCCGGGAACGCCAACCTGGATGCCCTGCTAGTGCGGATGTACCGTAGGTGGTCACGAAAGCAATATACGTTTTCCGCCGCTGAGCCTCGTTGGGCAGTGGTCGTCGGAAGAGACACGGATGCCGTCGGGGTGGTTGCTATTGGGTGCTCCTGTTTTGGGACCGGTTTTCTGGCTCGAAAACCATTATCCCAGAGGCACAAGAGCTCTTTCTTGTCTCTTCAGGGCCCCGCTACACGCCCTCCTTCGGTGGATTGGGGCTAAGCAGCCCGTGAATCCTCAAGATTCACAGCTTCCTGTTCCTGCAGCCGCCGTTGCACCGTGGTGCGCGATACTCCGAACATCCTGCCGATGGACCGGAAGCTCTGCCCTTCCCGCCTCAGCCTGGCCATCGCCTCCACCTGGTCGTCGTCAACCCGGGGCGGCGGTCCCAGGGTCTTCCCCTCGGCCCTGGCCCGCTCCAGGCCGGCCCTGGTCCGGCGGCTCACCGCCTGCAGCTCCTGCTCCGCGGCCCATGCCATGAAGGTGGTCAGAATATCCCCGATCACCGCCTCGGCAGTGTCCGGCTCCGCCGCCAGGTAGGTGACCCAGGTGGCTTCGGACTGGGCCAGGGACCTGATCCTGACCTCCCTGGCGCGCAGGTCCCGCACCGCGTTCACCGTGTCCATCCAACGGCGGCCGATCCGGTCGATGGCCACCACCACCAGAATATCTCCTGAGTCCAGCTGGGCGTTGAGGGCCCGCCAGCCGGCCCGACTGTTGGTGCCGGTGCCTCCCGAGACACCCACGTCCCAGTGGATGTTGTCCTCGGGGACGCCCTCCTGACGGAGTTGGTGGGCCTGGGCTTCGGGGTCGCTGCCGGCGGTTCCCTGGATGCGCTGCCGGCTGGTCCTGATATAGCCGTAAGTCGTCATGCCGGGACTATACCTTTATGTGACGGGCTGGCGCAACGGGGGGACGCCAGTAATGTGACAGTCACATGAAGGGGCGTTTGCGTGACGCTCGCGGGGTGAACCCGATGGCAGTAAGACTTCGATGGGATAATCGACTGTCATTCCTGCGCCTCGGCTAAAGTCTGATTGATGGACGCTTCTATATCATTCGGCTGCAACCCCAACAGGGTTGGGAGGGCGTGGTCGGAAAGGACCGTGAATTCATCGACGCCCAAGCGGACATTGGTAGGATAATCCGGCCCTGTAAGCTTCATCGACGCCCAAGCGGACATTGGTAGGATAATCCGGCCCTGTAAGTCCGCAGCGCATTGGACAGCATTCCATCACGCTGATTTTGCGGCATTGTGTTAAGCCAAGCGCGAGTTTGTGTGTTAGTCACTGCTCCGACGAACAAGTGGCGAGTGACAATTTGAGGGCGCAGATTAAGGACCTGAGCAATGCATTCCTCTATGGGATTGCCGGAACGCATGGTGATTTGCACTAGTTGGACCGCTTCTTTCCAAGTGAGCTTATGCGCTAGAGCAGCGTTGGCAGCGACCACTTGGTCATCGCGCTGTAGGCGCCTTAGTTCCGCCATTGTAGAGAATGCGATCGAAGCGGCTTTGCTCCCTTGCCAGTCTGCTAAATGCCGTATTGGGGGAGCGAGTTGGAGCAGGTTGAGAAAGGCAGATATTTGGCTTGGGCCAATACCAAGCGCCTGGGCGGACTCGGATCGCGTCGCGCCAGCGGCGACAGCCTTGCCCAACAGTTCAGCAACCTCGACCGGAGAAAGCGGCCGGGTATTGCGGTGAGTACCTACAGACCGCAAGAGTCCTTGGTACTCTAGGTCCGCAATGCCCTTCATTCGGGGTCCTCAAGGAAATCGTTATCGTAGAGCGCTTTCCGGATTAAAATACCGGCTGCGTCGTCGCTGTTGGTTCCCTGGAACTGCGCATACTTAGTTAATGCGCCGTGAACCTCAGAGCTTAGGGTGACAACGACTTGAGTGATCCTTCCTCCTGCCTTTACGTCCTCTATGATGTTGTCGGCGGGCATTGTGGGATTCTTGGTGCGAGTCGAAACTATCTTTGACTGCTGCACACCAGACATAGGAGCCATTTCTTTAGCGAATTTGACCGCCTCCTCCTCATTAACTTCTCCGCTAACTGAGGCGGCCTGCTGCGCGCGAAGAGCTGTCTGGATCGGCACCCCAATGTCGACAAGTTGTCTAATACTACAACGACGAGTTGTCTGGTAGGATGGCTGGACAGATGATGTTGGGGGGTTTGGGTGATGGATGCGGCGAGCTTCGAGCGGGTCTACGACAGCCTTCAGGAATTCCACGCCTTCTTTGCGGCCTCCTTCGGCCGCAAGCAGTGGCGGGATCACAGCGGGAATTACCTTCAGGCGCTGCTGGTGCAGGACCAGGAGCGGCGCAACGCCGAGAATCTCTCGGAATCGGTGGGCATCTCGGCCCGGGCGATGCAGCGCTTTCTCACCGAGGCCCGGTGGTCCGATGAGACAGTCATAGGGCGGTTGCAGGAATACTTGGCCCCCAGGCTGGGACACCCGGAGGCGGTGTGGGTGTTCGATGGCAGCGACTTCCCCAAGCAGGGCAGGAAATCGGCGGGAGTGGCCCGGCAGTACTGCGGCAGGCTGGGCAAGGTGGCCAACTGCCAGGGTGGGATGTTCCTGGCCTACGTCAGCCCGCTGGGCCGGGCGTTGGTGGACAAGCGGCTGTATCTGCCCAAGAGTTGGACCTCCGACCAGGACCGGTGTGCTGCGGCGGGTGTGCCGGAGGACCGGCGGAACTACCGGTCAAAGACGGAGTTGGCCCTGGAGATGCTGGAGCGGGTCCTGGAGTTGGGCTACCTCAGGGCCGAGTGGGTTGCCGGAGACGACGCCTTCGGGATGTCGCCGACCTTCCGGGAGGGACTGGCGGCCCTGGGGATGCGCTACGTGCTGGACGTTCCGGGCGGCACTACGGTCTGGCCCTTGGACCCGGCTTGGACCAGTCCGGAATATCCGGGGTTCGGCCGCCCCCGCAAACCCAAGCTGCGGCCTGGGCAGCGGCGGACCATGGAGCAGCGCGGTGATGAACTGCCGGATGAGGCTTGGCGGGAGATAACGGTGGCCCAGGGAAGCCAGGGGCCGCGCACCTACCGGTTCAGTGCCCAGCGGGTGCGGGCCACCAGGAGGCGCAAGCCCGGCGAGGAACTGTGGGCCGTCTGGCGCCGGAACCTGGACGGCAGCGAGCCCCGCTACTACCTGTCCAACGCTCCCGAGGGCACAACCTTGGAGACTCTGGCCTACGTGGGTGGGTCCAGGTGGCGCATTGAAACGGAGTTCGAGACTGAGAAGGGTGACGTGGGGCTGGACGAATACGAGACCCGCAGCTGGGCAGGGTGGCATCACCACATAGCCATGTGCCTGCTGGGTGGAGCGTTCCTGCTGAGCCTGCAGCAGGATTGGGGGGAAAAAGATGCCCCGGATCACGAGGCCACAGGTGTACCGGGTGGTGCGGGAGATGCTGCCCCGGGAGCAGTTCGGGCCCGATCAATTGCTGTTGTGGCTGGAGGATACGCAGCTACGCAACGAACGGGCTCGCCGTTCCCACGAGAGACGCCGCTCCACCCGCCGCGAAAGCAGGATGGAGCCGCCACCTTAAACCCGTCGTTGTAGTACTAAGAGGTTGCACCAATTGGTCATATTTCACGTACTGTGAGACTTTGGAGTAGGGCAACCCTGTTTCGTCCGCAACAACTCTGATCGATCCATATTTGTGATAGAGGTGAGTGCAGGCGTCAATTAGGTCTGATATTTCACGTACTGTGAGACTTTGGAGTAGGGCAACCCTGTTTCGTCCGCAACAACTCTGATCGATCCATATTTGTGATAGAGGTGAGTGCAGGCGTCAATTAGGTCCCGAGTTAAGGTCCCTCCGGACGAGGTTCTCCGTGATAGATAGGACCTTCGCCATGGTTTCATCCACGCTCTCATCCAACACTGCGGCCATAATCTTGTCTAGTTGAAGCTCCTGATGGGCCATGAAACGGCGTTGCCCTGTAATTATTTCGAACTTTCCGGGTGTTTCCGATTCGCATACTACGATAGGCTCGAGTAGCCCAACTTGCCGTATGCTGTCCGCCAATTCGTCGACTTCCTTGGACACGTCGCGTAGCCGTACCTGTCCTAGTCCGATCTCAAGGTCTTCAAAAGGTATCTCTTTAACTTCTCTAATCCGAGCCATGATACGTCCTCCCTTGGAGCCTGCTTCTCAAGCTCGACTTGTTCCTCAAGGAATTAGATTTCCAGGACTTGTCTCAGTTCTTCCTGGGTTGCTCCCTTGGATATAGCTGAAGGTGCATCGTCGATGTATCGCTCGAAAAGCTCGGCCTTAGCTTCGAGTATCTCAGCAATTTTTTCCTCTACCGAGTCCTCAACTACGAACCGAATGACTTCGAGCGAAGTTTCTTTGCCAAATCTATGGGCCCGCTGGATCGCCTGGGCTTCGGTCGCCGGGTTCCACCACCTGTCGAATAGAATCACGGTGGAGGCTTCTGGGAGATTCAGCCCGACGCCTCCTGCCTTGAGGGAAACGAGTAGTGCTTGTGGCCCGGGTTCATGCCTAAACTTGGCGATTATTCGTTCCCTTTGTTCTAACGGAAGGCCACCGTACAAAACCTCATGCTGGATCTGAATTCGGCTTGACAGCCACATCAGAGTCTGAACGAACTGGGAGAACACCAGGACTTTCCCGCCATTGGACCGAATGTTTTCAAGCAAGGTTTGCGTAGCATCCAACTTAATTGATTGGCCGCTGGCCTGGTCGAAATTGCATACCTGTTTCAGCCGGGTTAAGACGGAGAACATACTTACTACGGTCAATTCGCCCTCTTCGACGTTGACACTCTCAAACCGTGAGTCCCAGACCGCATCGTAAGCCGCCCTTTGAGCTCTTCCCATCTCTAATCTCAAGTCCCGAACCATAATAGGAGGCAGTTCCTGGAGGACCTGTGCCTTGGTTCTTCGCAAGAAATGGCCTTCAATAGCAGCATGCACGTCCGTTGGGGACATTCCTCTGTGCAAGACTTGTGGATCAAGAAACCGAAATATGCCCCGGAGATCCTCGGGACTGTTCTCCAATGGTGTTCCTGACAATGCCCAGGCATGATGTCTGCGAATTAAGCGACAGGCCCAGTTGGTCGCGGAGTTAACATTCTTGATTCTCTGAGCTTCATCCAGCACCACCAGGTCAAACTGAATTTCAGAGTGGAACTTCTCAGCATCTGATCGGATTTGCTCATATGATGCGATGAGTACCTGCACCGGCAGCCGGTACGTGGCAGCCCGGTCGTTCGAGTCGCCGATGACCCTTCTTACCGGTATCGTGGGTGCCCACACTTCGATTTCTCTGAGCCAATTTAGGCAAAGCGAAGCTGGACTCACGATTAGTACACGGCGGTATGTTTCTCTGCGGGTGCTAATTGCAACGGCAGCTTGAACAGTCTTCCCTAAACCCATTTCGTCAGCTAGGAGCGCGGACGGTCTGGATACTAAGAACTGCACTCCCTCCTTCTGATAGGGCCTAAGATGGGAAATCAGGTCAGTACGTGCAGCCAGATGATCCGGCGTTATCTTTATTTGTGACATGCCAAACAAACCTTAGCCTGCCCGTACAGGTCATCGATATCTATCGGTTCGGCATCCGGTCTTAGCGGATTGACCAGGCGCTTCCCACGCATTCGGTCCAGCCGCAGTTGGTGTTCCTCCCTAATCTGAGCGATGCGCTCGGGCTGGGACAGTTGGTCCAACGACTCCCCCTGACTCCAGGTAAACGGCGACCCATGGTCGATGGCGTTCTTCTCGTAACTCTTCGCTTCCTCGAAATAGCCCGGGTGCCGCTCCATCAGCCGCACCCACTCTATCTTCTGCTGGAAAAAACAAAAGGTGCAACCGCTGCGGGTACGCCATTCGTAGTATCGAGGCAATCCCAAGCCGGCGCCTTCCAATATATCCAGCACTCCGCTTTTGTCGATGCCGGCGTCTTTCAGCGGCAGCCGGACAATGAGGTTGTCGTGCGTGGAAGAGTATCCTTCCCGGTACTCTTCATCAGCCCGAATCGCGACATAGCTGTACACGGTGTCACCATCGTCAAGGCTCGGCCGGATCCACTGCTCGAAGGGGCGCAGCTTCAACTGGCGGGTGCACCAGCGCGTCTGCGCCGACGGCAGGAAGTTGTTGTACTGCTTCAGCCAGAAGTCGAAGTCCCGGTCGGGGTTCAACCGCACAATCGGCTTGCCCAGGAACCCTTCCAGCATGACCAGGAACTCATAAACTTCCGGCAGTTCTTTTCCGGTGTCCGTAAAGAAATAGCCGATCTCAAGCTCAGGATGATTCTGCCGCATATAGACCGCAAGGGCGGCGCTGTCGCGCCCTCCGGACAGACCCAGGACGTGATGCACTTTATCTGCCATAGTTCAACAGACCACCTGTTTTTCAGTTGCCCGCGGCTCCGAATCCTCTGCTTCTTCGGGGTTGAGATAGGCCGCGCTGAGCTCCGCCAAAGCGGCCAGGATTATGTTCCGGCGCTCCTCACCGGCGTTCAGCAACGTCTCATTCATCTTCTGAACGAGGGCATTCACTTCGGGCCGGTCCAAAGAGGTAATGTCGAACTCACAGTGGACCGTTTCCGGCCGACCGCTCATCCCCACCGTGACGGCCATGGCATGGCGCTTGTCGGAACGCCCCCGGACGTGGGCATAAGACTCAACACGCATGAATTTCCCGGCCATTTCAGCGAGTTCAACAGTGGCCCGATCGATGTCCGCATCCACCCAACCCAGGGAGGGTTTGTTGACCACCATGCTGGCCAGGCTTTTCATATCCTCCTCAGTTCCAAAGAACTGGGCCAGGCGCATGACGAAGGCTTCCATCCGGTGGTCCCCGCTCAGGTCCCTGATATTTTCGGCCCGGGCACGCAGCTCCGCCAGCATCGACACCGATGAATTGGGAACCTGAAGCTCGCTCAACAGCGTCTCCTTCAACCGGTGCAGCATCACCGGATACGCCTGACTCAACTCCGCCAACCCTTCATACACATTGCTGGAGATATTCCCCAGAACGTTCTCTTCACCCGGGTCCATTCCGCCAGAGAGCATATGAGGGATGTCATCAAAAATGAGGCTGTTGGGGTCACTGGCCTGTTTGAACAGCTGCCGGACCAGCTTGGCATTGGCGGACAGGCGCTGCGTGCGCCCCACCCAGAGCGGCAAACGGTCATAGATGGAGACTAGTACAGGTGGGCTGAAAAGCCCGAGTAGTATAATGAGCGCGTTGAGGTTGGAGAGATGAAGTGTGGTGGTGAAGGCGATGCGTGGACCGAAACCTCCCGTGGTGGAATTATCCCCGGAAGAGCAGCAAGGATTGGAAACCCTGGTGCGCCGATATAGCACCCCCCAGCAGTTGGCCCGGCGAGGCAGAATCATTCTGTCTGCCGCGGCTGGCCTGAACAACAGCCAAATAGCCCGCGAAGTGGGCCTGGATGTGGATACGGTACGGTTCTGGCGCAACCGCTGGCTGGGGCTACAGGCAGCCATTCTGGAAGACCTGAGTATAGAAGAAAGGTTGCGGGATGCGCCTCGTCCTGGGGCTCCCGCCCGGATCACCCCAGAGCAAGTTTGCCAGATCATGTCCCTGGCTTGTGAGGCCCCCAGCCAGTGCGGTCGTCCTATCAGCCAGTGGACCAGCCGGGAATTGGCTGATGAGATCATCGAAAAAGGCATCGTAGAACGGATTTCCCCCCGTCATGCGGCCAGGCTTCTAGAAAGGGGGACCTGAAACCCCACCGGATACGCTATTGGTTGACACCCTCCGGGGACGAGCACTATGACGCCAAAGTCACTGACATCTGCGATCTGTACCGAGAAGCTCCCGCCTTGGTCCAATCTGGGGAGCGAGTGATGAGCACTGATGAGTTGACCGGAGTACAGGCCCTGGAGCGCAAACATCCTGGGTTGCCCTTGGCGCCGGGGAAGGTGGAACGGCGGGAGTTTGAGTACATCCGGCATGGTACACGCTCCTTCATCATCAGTCGGGATGTGGTGACGGGTCAGATTGTTGAGCCCTATGGGGGGCCCAGACGTACCGAAGCGGACTTTCTGCAGCATGTGGAGGCAGTGATCGCTAGCGATAGGGCGGCCCAGCGGTGGCATTTTGTGGTGGACAACCTGGACACGCACCGTTCTGAATCTCTAGTGCGCTGGGTAGCCAGAGAGTCTGGGCTGGACCTGGAGTTGGGTAAGAAGGGCAAGTGGGGCACATTGGCGAACCGAGAGTCCCGGGCCGCATTTCTCAGCGATCCCAGCCACTGTATCGTGTTTCACTACACCCCCAAGCACACGTCATGGATGAACCAAGTGGAAATCTGGCTGAGCATTCTGGTGCGAAAACTGCTACAGCGAGGGTCATTCAGATCGGTGACCGATCTGAAACAGAAGGTGTGGGACTTCATCGACTATTACAACCGGACCATGGCAAAGCCCTTCAAATGGACTTACCAAGGCAAGGTGCTGGTCGCATGAACTGCCGGGTTATTTACGCCAACCTGTACTAGCACTAACAATTGAATGTAGGGAAGAGTTCCGACAGTCAAAGCAATGGGCAACAGGATAGCTTGTGTTACGGATCGCCAGGTTCCCGGATCGTTAACCAAGTCGATGATGACCCCGGATATTAATCCTACCGCATATGCCATCAGGAGAGCACTGGAGACGATCGTTAAGACAGTGCTGCGATTCGCATACACCGCAATTACGAGGACAAACAGTATAGGTATGAGCAACAGCTCCCACCAGAACGCTAGGACCGAAACACCTACGATCTCGGCTACGACGGTTGATGGCCCCAATATCCTAAAGACTCTGCTTCTAAATGCATTATCGCCCTCAAGGAGTTCTCCTAGATGGAGGAAGAGAGAGAACCCCGTAGTGAGAGCCCACACAATTGCAGTCACTACAGGGAGTGTCTCCCATAAGCCCACTTCCCTTCCTACAATTGCGGCAATGAACGTAAGGAAGATCACGTTTGCTAGGAGCCCAACTATCAGCAGCGATATGGTTGGCTCGAGGAGCATTTTCAGTAGGTCGCAAACTGACCTCCTGGCTTCTGCGGACCCTGCAATGCCAATAATCAACATAGCGGCGAGCCAAAGGAGGGTTGCCTCATGTCGGGCATTGAGATCGTGCCATTCAAGCATTATTCCACCGGAATCTCCCTTTCAGTTGGTTTTCGTGTGTGACTGCCAGTTACGCCCAAGTTCCGACACGTAACGGCTTCCTGCAACCAGTTCGTCAATAAGCACCCAAAACCTGGGCGCGATATCAAACCCATAAGGCCCCTTCTTGCCCTCAATGAATATGTTGCTATCCAACCAATACTCAGGCAAGGGTCAAGGGACTCCCGAAAAAATGGCCGGCAATCCCCGGAAGTGTCTTGACCTTGACCCCCAGCATATCGGCCGCCTCGCTACTCATCAGCGTTCCTTCTGCTGCGCTGGAGATAACGGCCTCGGTGAACCTCTGGCCATTTCGTGCGGCAAGGGCATAGTAGAAATTTCCGCCAGGTTCCCCGGCTGGCTCTACCTTACTGGACTGTTCGACAAGCTCGCTGTAACTCTCTCGGTAAGTGGCCGTCGGCAATAGGTCAAAGTCGTGCGCCTGTCGCAAAATTACCATAGCGCTGACTTTGTAATGTCGGCTGAGGTCTCTTAGATGGTCGGACAGAGATGGGAGGTCGGGCGACCAACGAGACCGGAAATCCTCGCCCGGCTCTAGTGTCTCGGCGGCAACCCGGTTGCAGAACTGTTCGACTGTGCTATCTTCCCATTCGGACCGGAGGCCGTAGTCGGGATTCGACAAACCCCCTTGCCCAGCCCAAATGTGGGCCATCTCGTGGGCTAGAGTGAAGATTTGAGCTCCCCTGAAGTCCTGACCATTTATGAATATCAGTGGGGCGACGTGGTCGCTCACTGAGAAACCTCGGAACTCTTCAACGTCCAACGGCCTATGAGTGTTGTTGCCCATCACCCCGCTGCGCATGATCATAATTCCCGACTGTTCAGCGTTGCGGGTCAGCTCCCTCATGAACCCCTCCCAATTTGAGGCCCTCTGCCTAGCGCCATCGACGTCTATGACCTCCCGGATATTGCCGGCAACTTCCGTAACCGGGTCCGTAGGCCCGAAACTTCCAACGAAGGGCAGTTCCTCAATGCCTTCGGACTCCCGGTATTCCCGGAACCACTGTTGTTTCCCTAAGACATCGCTCATTAGGGCCAAAAGGTCGAGACTTGGTTCCCTAGAAACTCGGACGGAAACCCCGATTCTCCCCAAGTCGTCGTTTTCTTAACGTCGATTATCGATATAATAGAGCGTTTGTGCGACGTATTACATACACTAGCATGTCGTGTAAGACTGCAATGCGTCTGGTTGGCGTAGCGCGAAACCAAGCCAATGGCTTTCCGGCCAGACTTCTAGTATTACAACGACGCTTCCTCAATTTGGTCAGCTTTTGCCTGGAAATCGCTTCGCGGAAGGCAAGACCACAAAGCTGTCAAGCGCGTAGTCAGGTCGCTCTGAAGAGGCGCTCAGGGTCCCTTTCTGGCCAAGCGTCGTTGTAATACTAGCAGGGTGCTGAAAAAGCCTGATTTTGGGAATATTGACCGGCCATTCGCATACGGAAATGGGGCTATTTCCCGGCTGCTAGACCTTTTTTCCGCAGCCTGCTAGAGGGCCTAGATGTCTTTCCGGAGGGTGTCAGTGGCGGTTACGCGAAGGCCCATGGAGGCTAGAGGCTCGATGGCGCTCACGTCGGTCTTGGCACGGGCCACGTCCAGATCGTGCATCCGCTGGAGGTTCAGCCAGAAGTCGGGAGTCATTCCCAGGGCCTGTCCGATTCGCAGCGCCGTGTCCGCTGTGATGGACCTGCGGCAGTGGACGATATCGTGGATGCGTATTTGGGGCACTCCTATCGTCTTGGCCAAGCGATATTGGGTGATGCCCAGCTCCTCGATGATCTCCGCCAGATGTTCTCCCGGGTGTATCGGTTCGGGGGTAGTCATTGTAGGCTTCCTCCTCAGTGGTAGTCGGTGACTTCGATCTCCATAGCGCCCTGGTCTGTCCAGACAAAGCACACGCGCCATTGGTCGTTGACTCGGATGCTGTGCTGGCCCTCCCGATCTCCCCGTAGGGCTTCGAGTCGGTGGGATGGCGGTACACGGAGGTCGGTGAGCGCCGCCGCCGCCACCACTCGTTGTAATCTCACTCGCGCCCGTCGCTGGATGTCGGCCGGCAATCGCCGAACCGTTTGTCCGGCGAAGAGGCATTTAGCATCGTCATTTCTAAATCGGTTCACTGATGGCGATAATAACGCTATCGGTTACTAATGGCAAGAGTATGTACGCCTCGCCAGTGGGAGTCCGACACTGTAGCGGCGGCAACGGGCCAAGCAGGCAATGTGGACAGGCCCCGTTACAGGACGCGAGACTCTCGGGGCCTTCGGGGTGTGTTACCCGTGTGGAGGAGAACGGGTGGAGCAGCCAGTTGCAAGTCGGGCGATGCCGTAGCTGAAATCGGGTGGGCGGGGCACCTTCCACATCGGAGCATGGAATCCGATTCCGTAGCTCCCTCCTCGAACATGCACTTCAAGCGGATGGCCGATATGCTGAACGCATGTGTGCAGGACAGTCGAAGTCATAAGTTAGGGAAGGACAGATCACCGATGGCATTTGTTAACTGGCCACTGGCGAACATCATTAACTCTCTCGGCCTGTCATTTGACATAGTTGGTGTGATCTTGCTGTTCCGCTACGGATTACCACCAGAGGGTGTTAGTAGAACTGGTGCCCAATACCTTACTTGGGGAACCGATCCAGAAGTGCGCGGGAAGGGCAGGCGTTATGTTGGTATGTCTTGGGTCGCCTTGTGCTGCCTCGTAGTGGGATTTGCTGTGCAGATAGTCAGCAACTTCCTATAGTGACCAATCCGTGTCAAGCATGTTGACCCTGCTCCACGCCTATAGGACAGATGGGCTGGACCAATTACGCCCGAGAAATCGTCGGTCTCAAGGATCTCAGCCTCAACTACCCTTGGCCCACATTTCCCATATGGCTAAAAAGCTTTCTCAGTAATTCGTCGATGGTCTTTCAACCATCGTCTAATTATGGGCCAATCGAAGCGACCTGATCACAGCATCGGCTGCCGAGTTATCGACACACGCTAGGGACAGCGCAATAATGGCCGCCGTCATGATAAAGCTGAACACGAGAGCCAGAGCCCTGGCAACAACAGCACCGCTTGCCCTGGTGCTTGGGCTGCTTGCCGCATTCACAATGGGCTATATCCCCGACCACGGGGAGGAAATAACCATCACAGACGGAGAACCGGCTGTCTCCAGGAGCCAGCTCAGCCGTCCCTGGTAGCCCAACCAGCCTGGCCCGGGTTACAAGCTACAGCAGCGCAACAAAGTCTCTCACTTCCACCGGTCACTTCCTGGCCGCGCCCATGCGGAACTTCTTGGTTCCGCAGACGGTGCATCGGCCGTTGACGGCGGGACGTCCGTTCTTCAGGACCACTTCCTGGGCCTCCAGGGTGTCGGTCTTGCTGCGGCACTTGAAGCAGTAGATCTGGTCACTGGCAGCGCTGGTCATATGTTCCTCCTCCTGGATTGATTCCCTTCCACTGTTCCACCGGCCCTCCGGCGGGGTCGGAGTGTCCTCAAAGGGGTTCGCAGACGCCGCCCCGGCCAGCGCCACGGCGAAGTTCTCCTCTCAAGAACTAAGGCCACCCCGGGGGAAACGAGATCCTCAAATCGGCTCTCAGGGCGCCGGATGTATTCAAATATCCCCGTTTTTGGCAATGTGAGTCGGTTTTCAGGTCACGGCCACCGCCTCGTAGATCTCCCCGGTGCTCCGGGGCCGCTCCCGCTGGGCCGACATCACCCGCACGAGGTGCGGCCTCAAGCTACCTGTCGCCATATTTACCCATCCTCCAACAACCAATTCCAGGACCTCCCCCGTCCATAGATACAGTATACGACCGCCAGGACCGCTGCTTGAAGGGACAACGCCAGGAAGAGGGGCCCTCTTAGAGAGCCATGGTGGGGCCCACCGCAAGGGGTCAGGACTATCCCTCTGAATACAGGTTAAACGGTCCGACCACGTTTCTGTGTGGGCTTATGGCTTGTTCGACATTCCCTCCTGTTCCCCTTGGCCAAGGGAGCGGGTAAGAGAGTCCCTCGCCTGCCCCCACCGCAGGACCCGCGGTCCAACCCCAGCGCCAGGACGACAATCCTGTCTGAGTTCGTCCCATGCAGGGCTCCACCCGGGGCTTTAACCGCTTCGCCCGATGGAATTGTTGCCACGGCGACCGATCCCCTTGCTTGAAACCCCACTCTGATAAACAACGAGGTTAAGACTATATGCGTATAAACCCTGAATTTCCGGAATACCACCACAATGACCCCAAGCGCCAGGCGGAACTCCGCGTCTACCAAAAGATTGAAGCCACCCAGATCTCCGGTCAGGCCCTCTACGAGGTCAAAGCAGCCAGGCACAGCCCCGAGGTAGACTTTGTCGTCTGGGTCGAGGATGTCGCCTGCTTCACCCTCCAGGAGAACGCCCTGGTCGCCGATTACCGGGCCAATGCCAACAGCCACACCGCCCATCTGATGGACTTCACCGCCGGGCGGATTGCCACCGCCTCGGACATACCCACCAACCGGAAACTGGATACCCCCCTGTTGAAGCGCATTAGCGGCACCGAATACCTAGTACTACAACGACGAGTTGTCTGGTAGGATGGCTGGACAGATGATGTTGGGTGGTTTGAGTGATGGATGCGGCGAGCTTCGAGCGGGTCTACGACAGCCTTCAGGAATTCCACGCCTTCTTTGCGGCCTCCTTCGGCCGCAAGCAGTGGCGGGATCACAGCGGGAATTACCTTCAGGCGCTGCTGGTGCAGGACCAGGAGCGGCGCAACGCCGAGAATCTCTCGGAATCGGTGGGCATCTCGGCCCGGGCGATGCAGCGCTTTCTCACCGAGGCCCGGTGGTCCGATGAGACAGTCATAGGGCGGTTGCAGGAATACTTGGCCCCCAGGCTGGGACACCCGGAGGCGGTGTGGGTGTTCGATGGCAGCGACTTCCCCAAGCAGGGCAGGAAATCGGCGGGAGTGGCCCGGCAGTACTGCGGCAGGCTGGGCAAGGTGGCCAACTGCCAGGGTGGGATGTTCCTGGCCTACGTCAGCCCGCTGGGCCGGGCGTTGGTGGACAAGCGGCTGTATCTGCCCAAGAGTTGGACCTCCGACCAGGACCGGTGTGCTGCGGCGGGTGTGCCGGAGGACCGGCGGAACTACCGGTCAAAGACGGAGTTGGCCCTGGAGATGCTGGAGCGGGTCCTGGAGTTGGGCTACCTCAGGGCCGAGTGGGTTGCCGGAGACGACGCCTTCGGGATGTCGCCGACCTTCCGGGAGGGACTGGCGGCCCTGGGGATGCGCTACGTGCTGGACGTTCCGGGCGGCACTACGGTCTGGCCCTTGGACCCGGCTTGGACCAGTCCGGAATATCCGGGGTTCGGCCGCCCCCGCAAACCCAAGCTGCGGCCTGGGCAGCGGCGGACCATGGAGCAGCGCGGTGATGAACTGCCGGATGAGGCTTGGCGGGAGATAACGGTGGCCCAGGGAAGCCAGGGGCCGCGCACCTACCGGTTCAGTGCCCAGCGGGTGCGGGCCACCAGGAGGCGCAAGCCCGGCGAGGAACTGTGGGCCGTCTGGCGCCGGAACCTGGACGGCAGCGAGCCCCGCTACTACCTGTCCAACGCTCCCGAGGGCACAACCTTGGAGACTCTGGCCTACGTGGGTGGGTCCAGGTGGCGCATTGAAACGGAGTTCGAGACTGAGAAGGGTGACGTGGGGCTGGACGAATACGAGACCCGCAGCTGGGCAGGGTGGCATCACCACATAGCCATGTGCCTGCTGGGTGGGGCGTTCCTGCTGAGCCTGCAGCAGGATTGGGGGGAAAAAGATGCCCCGGATCACGAGGCCACAGGTGTACCGGGTGGTGCGGGAGATGCTGCCCCGGGAGCAGTTCGGGCCCGATCAATTGCTGTTGTGGCTGGAGGATACGCAGCTACGCAACGAACGGGCTCGCCGTTCCCACGAGAGACGCCGCTCCACCCGCCGCGAAAGCAGGATGGAGCCGCCACCTTAAACCCGTCGTTGTAGTACTAGGGGGTGGAAGAGGCGCGCTGGGCGGCCGCGGAGGGATTGGGCCATTCTCCGAATGCCGGGGATTAGGACCCATACCAGGCTGTTTCCTCTTGCCTAATAGGGGTCGTAAACAAAAATCGCGCTCGATCATTCTGTAGATGGTCGAGCGGGACAGGTTTACCAGTTCCGATACCTGGGGCAAGCGCAGGATGCCTTTCTGGTTATCCTTGGTCATTACTTTGTTTCCTCCTCTGGTGGGTGTCCCTGCTTAATCTGTTTCCTGCATCACTTTGTCCCTGGCTTCCTCGGCTGCAAGCGCTGCTCGCTCGAACCGGTCCAGGGTCTTGGAGATGTGGGACTCGAAGTTTTCCGGGGTGGGACGGCGGCCGTTTAGCGCCGCCGGGCTCATTTCTATGTAGGCGGCCAGACTGCCTTGGCGCAGCCTCAGTTCCGATATGCGTCCCAGCAACTTCGTGTGTTTTTTGATGGGTAGGCCCATTGGTACCTCCTGTTTTGTTTCGTTACCATCCGTGGGTGGGGGGTCAATCAGCGACCCTACCGGTACTCCGATCTCATCCGCCACCTCCCTGAGTGCGGCAATGGATATGCCGTACTTGCCGCTGGTGATCTAGTACAGCCAGTTTGGTGGGTGCCTCAGGGCGACGGCGACGGAGTAGGCGCTGCGTCCAATCCTTTTGAGCGTGTCCTTCAGGTTTTTTGCTACCACCGGGTCTATGGATGTAGTCGGCATATTTACCTCTGAGTGGACTTTCGAGATTATTCCTTAAAAGTGACTGCTGCGTCTATAAAATGTTACTAGAATGTCAGATATACGTATATGTCGTTTAATAATACATAAATCAACGTGGTATCCGTTTTTGTGTGGGGCTTGCAGGGGCGGGGCAGGAAGGATTCCTGGACGGTTCGGGGACCGGGAGACTGGGAGGGATCTACGCTGTTCCGGGGTGTTCGCTCTCAGATGCAGCGATGTCTGATTGATGGTGGCGAGTTTGCTCTAAGAGGGTGTGTTCAAAGATGTCCGGGCATAGCATATTTCCCGGCACGTCATTCCAGCTCAGGCTGGAATCCAGCGTCATCCACCTATCAACTAGGGGGTGATATCTGGGCTCCGGCTTTTGCCGGGGCGGCGAATACACCGCCACATGGCCCATTGGTGCTTTTGACGCAGACTCTAAGGCGATGTTGAGGGAACTTGCAGACGTGGTTCCGTGGCTTGGGTGGATGGGACGTACGCTTTGATCGGCTTTTCTGATCCGTGTTTAGGTATAAATCTTGGGATGAAAATAACCTATAGTTGCTGATTTATAGTTAAATCAGACTGTAGTACGAGTCCCAGTCAAGGTCTATGCCTTGGCGCTGGAAGTGTTCCTTGATGGCCGGAAAACCCACCAGATAGCTGCTGGATGCGACACCTCCGAGTCTAATCATGGCTTCCTCCAATTATGAAGAATCCCTGGTTGTTATTTTACCGTATTTGTTTTACCCGAGCCTGTCTAAAGGCGACAAGGGCCCATGTTCGTCGGAGCTTGGCTGCTTGCCAGCAGGAAGCCTGCAAAAAAACGCCAAGGATCATCCTCCATATCCTCGAGGGGTAGAAGCATTGTACTCATCAGAGGCTTGGAACGCACCCTCTGGTCCAGCTTATACCAATTCAGCTACTGGGAGGCGGGGCAACCTTGGTATAATTCCACTGCCACCCAATTAAGGCAGGTGTATATGATGCCAAGAAGAAGCTTCTGGGCTTGGGGCATGGAATCGGACGAGCCAACCACGGCGGAACGCCGCCAGATGGCAGAAAACTTGTCCAAGTCGTACGGTGTTTCGCTGGAAGTTCCAGCTGTCCCTACCTCAGGGGATCTGGACCTGCGTAAACCACGGGTAACCCCACCCTCTTCGCTGGCATCCATCTGCACCACCGACACCCATGACCGGGCGGTGCACAGCTACGGCAGGAGTTTTCGGGACCGCATCCGCGCCTTCAATCTCCAATTCCCCAGCCCTCCGGATGTGATTGCTTACCCACGGGACGAACCGGAGGTGGAAGCGGTCCTGGATTGGTGCTCCAGCCAAGGATACGCCGCAATCCCCTTTGGGGCGGGCAGCTCGGTGGTGGGCGGAGTAGAGCCGCCTGAAGATGCCGCTGGAGTAGTCACCATCGACCTCGCTGGACTCAATCGGGTGCTGGAGATCGACGATGTCTCCCGTGCCGCCCGGATCCAGGCTGGCGTATACGGTCCGGCACTGGAGGAGCAGCTCCGACCTCACGGGTTCACCCTCCGACACTTTCCCCAGAGCTTTGAATTTTCCACCCTAGGAGGCTGGATCGCCACCCGTTCCGGAGGGCACTACGCTACCAACCAGACTCATATAGATGATTTTGTTGAGTCGGTCCGGATGGTCACTCCCAAGGGCATTTGGGAGTCCCGTCGCCTACCCGGAAGTGGCGCCGGTCCCAGTCCCGACCGGCTGGTATTGGGGAGCGAGGGAATTCTAGGAATTATTACCGAGGCTTGGATGCGAATCCAGGCTCGTCCCCGCTTTCGCGCTTCGGCGGCAGTTACATTTTCGTCCTTTGCGGCGGGAGCCGAAGCGGTTAGGCACATCGTGCAGACGAAGTTGTGGCCGGCGAACTGCCGTCTGCTTGACCCTGGTGAGGCCGCGGACGCCTTGGGGTTTGACGGTGAGCACGCGGTGCTGGTCCTGGGTTTCGAGTCGGCGGAAGTGCCGCAGGGTGAGCCCATGCGGCAGGTCATCGCCATCGCCAGGGATTGCGGCGGGGTTGCCGACGAGGACCAGATTAAAATCCTGGACCAACCCGGCGAGGAGACCGGACGGCCGGAGGCGGTGGGCGCCTGGCGGAATGCTTTTTTACGGGCGCCGTATCAAAGGAACATCACCATGGGGTTGGGGCTGGTCGCTGAGACCTTGGAGACTGCCATCACCTGGGATAAATGGCCGGCCTTGGACCAATCAGTGCGGGCTGCGCTCCAGGAATCCTTAAATAGGGTCTGTGGCGGTGGCCGGGTGACCTGCCGCTTCACCCACGTATATCCGGACGGTCCCGCCCCCTATTTTACCTTCGAAGGCATGGGGCGGAGGGGCGCCGAACTGGAAATGCATGAGGAGATAAAAAGGGCTGCTTCCGACGCCGTCATAGCGGCGGGAGGCACCATCACCCATCACCACGCCGTAGGGCGAGTTCACCGGCCTTGGTATGACCAGCAACGACCTGAACTTTTCGCCGGAGCGCTTCGGGCTGCCAAGTCAGCAGTAGACCCCAATTCGATGTTGAATCCTGGAGTGCTAATCGACCCGCGATGAGCACCAGCGAGATGAGGTTTGGTACCTATTTAACGAAATGAAAGAGCTTGTGTCAAAAGCATCCACGGGCCCGGTGGCGGTGTATTCGTCGCTACGGCGAAAGCCTGATCCCAGAACCTGCCGGCATGCCGCCCTCGGCTCCTATGGCGGTGCCGCCAGCCACGCCCACGCTCTGGGCGCGCCCCCGGCCGGCCAGGCTGACCACTCTTAACCCCCGCCTGGTTAGCGAACCCGGATTCTGATTTCCGCTGAGGAGCCGGGTATCAGCGATGGATGGCCTTCATCCAAGCTGATCTTGACCCGTACGGCCGGTCGCGGTGCGCGCAAATTGCTGGAGGAACTCTGCCCGGCCAGATCCTTGAGGGTGGTGGCGGTTACCGGCCACACCGTTTCGACGCGCCCCGCCAGTTGTTCACCACTGTCGGCGACCTCTACTTCAACCGGCTGGCCAAGCTGTACACGCCATATTTCCTCCTCGCGGATGTCGGCCTCTACCCAGACCCGCCTCTGGTCCATCAATGTAACAATGGGCTCACCCGCAGTTACCGTTTCACCTTCCTTAGCCCAGCGAGCCGCAACTAGCCCAGACCTGGGGGCTACCACATCCAGTCGTTGGTCCTGTACATCCCGAAATCCTATCTTGGGGGTGTCCGTGATGTCCGACCTGGAGATCACGGAGGGAATGTCCACGGTTGCAATGACCTGGCCTTCCCTGACGGAACTGCCTACGTCCACGTTCATGACGATGATGCGTCCGGCGCTGATGGAACCCACCTGAATCAAGTCCGACACAACTCGGCCGTTATTGGTGTGGACAAAACGTTGTGAGTCGGTATACACCTGATAGACGACGATGCCCGCCCCAACAATGATCGCGAGGCCCGCAAGGACCAGACCCCCGAAAAGGATTTTCATGGTCGATTAGAACCTCCCGTTGCTGGTTACGGCTTTAGCCAAGTCATAGCTCCAAGACATTGATTCTTTTCCCATTCCACACCGGTGGGCCACCCCTGGCCTTCACTATTGAAGAGAGGCCTCCTATATCTAAACCAATTTGAAATCTACACGGTCAGCCCTTTCGGCCTCGGCGGGTTTCAACTTGGCTTTGGTTTAGCACTGCTTGATTTGTTAACCATCAAGCACCGGATTGTAAAACTGTAGGCAGACAAATCAAAGGGTTGGACCACCCCGGTCCAAACTCGCGTAACAGTCCCAAGATTGGCTTGTGACCGCCCGGCCGAAGGACGGCCTCCTGGGGCACCAGCGCCCTATTATCGTGACGAATTAAAATGAGACCGCACCAGACATTCCGGGCTTCAAGTTTGAGACCTCACCTACTGGATGCATTTGGACCAGGAAAGTGTGGGCCCGATTATCGCCAGTGGTTGCAATCCAATGGATTTCCAACTCTAATTCCTGGCCGGGGAGAGCGCGGCTGGTGAAGATGACCCGCTGCCCCGTTTTAAGGGAGCTGATATGTGTTTCTTCAATCCTCGACGACACCAGCACATCCCGGCTGGTAATGGTAACAATAGGCGTCTGCGGCGAGGCCACAGCCCCGGGCGAAACCCATACCTGGGTCACGAAGCCTTCGAAGGGCGCCAGCACTTGCAACTCCACCAGTTGTTGCTCGATTTGGTTCACCTGGGCCTGGGCGGCCTCTATGTCATGCCGGGCAAAGGCTTCTTCGTTTAAAGCCAGGGTCTGCTCGGCGACCGCCACCGCAGCCTTCGCGGCCGCCAATTCAGCGGGCCTAGGAGTCTTCAATAGGTTTAACTGGGCTAACGCTCCGTCTAACGAGGCCTGGGCCGCGTCAACCTCATACTGTACTTGAGCGATGGTGTCTTGGCTGGGGTTCTGTAGCTCTCGAAGTTTCGCCCTGGCGGTTTCTAAAGCCTCCAGAGCCTCCGACTCGTTCCACAAGCCAGCCCTTATTTCCTCAGGGATGAGGGAGGAGCCGTTCAACGGATCATCAGGGTCGAGCGAGGCGGTTCTTATTTTCTTTAAGCGAATGGAGATTTGGGCCAGGTTGGCATCAACAGCCTCCTGGGCGTCGGCTATCTCCTTGGGTGTCAGTTCCCAGCTTAAAGCCGGATTGTCTAGCGTAGCTTGGTTGGCTTGCAAAGGAATTCGGTACTGCAGCAAACTTTGCCAGAGGCTTGAAGACCTATTAGCAATTGCCTGGTTGGTTTTCGCTTGTGCGGTGCTCAAATTGGTTCGAGCACGAGCCACTGCCTGCTGGTCTGCTGCCAATTCGGCGGCAGATGGGTTGTAGAGTTGGTCCAGTTTGGTCCTCGCACTCTCCAAGTAGCTCTGGGCCGTGGCGACCCCGCTCTGTGCTACTTGTAGGTCCGAGGAGGATGGGTTCAGCAACTGGTTCAGATCGGCCCGGGCGGAATCGAGCTGAGCTTTCGCTTTGAGTTCGTTGGGCTTGGCAGCAGCGTTCTTCGCAGCGAGTTTGGCCCGGGCTTGCTGAAGTTGAGCGTCCAGGGTGCCGTGACTCAGCTCAGCGATAACCTGACCCTTTTCAATCTCAGAGCCAATATCCACGTTCAACTTTTCAACCCATCCCCCAGCCTGCGGCACCACATCGACCTGGTTGGTTGGTTCGACTATTGCCGCGTACGATTTGGTCTCACTGTTGCTCCCCACCGTGGCTGGGGCGACATTGACAGCTACTGCGCCAGGCTGGCCGGGCGATGCCGGGCCGGTAGGGGCTTGTTGAGGCCCGCAAGCAGCCAGAAGCGCTGCACCCAAAGTTGCAAGCAAAACCGAGACAACAACCCGCTTCCAAGCCAGGAGTATCATTTCTCACCAACCTATACCAAAGTTCAAATGTGGATATTCTCCTTTCTTCCGGTGAGTTGTGCTCATTTTACTTCCTCGAGGCCAACTTGCTGCCGCTGTAGTCTAACCGGTAATTTGCCCAAAAGAAACCCGGACCCTTTCTCCTACCAGGGCAATGACACCCGGATTTGGAGACCAAGACAGGTAATACGTCAGAATTCCTTGCCTATTGGGCTATATACTATGTGATTCAGGTGATATCACCGATTCATTGGTCTTTAACTGGATGCTAGCGCCTTGCGATATACTGGCCTATGGCCGTTCCCCACATCCGACTTTACCGACGGTGACATTTGCAATCCGGTAGAAGCATTGGCAGATTTGGTAACCAAACCCGCCATAAAAACATGTTTCATCGAGATGCGCTTGAGCGGTTTCTCTACAGGTTCAGGTGGTAACCGATCCGTCACGGCAGAGGGGCGACCCATCTTTCCGGGGGCCCAAAGACTCAATCTCTGGCATTTGCATTAAAATAATTTTTAACCAGACAGCCAGCGTTCTAGGGCAGGACCGTTTATATTATTCTCGGCAGAGGAGGAGACATGACCACTGAACCTGTGGACCTTAATCGGTTCATAGTGGACCGGCTTGATGCTGCCTACCGTTGGATCGAAGGGTTGTCTGAGGGTATTACCGACGAGCAGTTTTACTACCAACCGACCGCCGATACCAACTCAATCGCCTGGCTGGTCTGGCACTTGAGCCGGTGGCGGGACCGGATTAGCGCGTCCATAACCGGAGAGGCTCAGGTCTGGGTCAGCGAAGGGTGGGCCCAGCGGTTCGGTATGTCTGAAGAGCGAACGGGCTTGGGTGACACGCTGGAGCAGGTTGCCTCTTTCCGGAGCCCTCGAGAACAGGTTTTGGGCTACGCCGCTGCGGCGCACCGCGCCATAGTCGAGCGAGTGTTGAAGCTTACGCCGGCGCAGTTCGAGCAGCCGGTTGAGTATTCGCCTGGTGACCTGCGGCCAGCGTGGAGAGTCTTGGCCGGGGTGATCGGCGACTCCACGGAACATGTGGGCCAGATTAACTACCTGCGGGGAATGACCGCCGGGTTGGGTTGGCGCTAGGCCCCGGTGCATACTTTAGAGGTGAGATAGAGTTATTGAGCCAGGAAATATTGGGCCGGAAGCCCTAGCAGGGTGCGAGGCCGCATCGGAACCTTCAAGCGGTCCGCGGCAATACGGAGCTGGCCGGTAAAACGAAGCGGCGTCCAGCGGTGCCATCCGACGCTTCTGCCAAGGCCGCGGCGACCTGAACCCGCAGTATGGGGACCAGAGTTACGTCCAGGACTTTTTCGCCGCTGGTGGGGGAGTGGCGTCAGAGTCTTGCTGTTGTGTTATTATCTATTTGAAGCAGGCTAGCGCCTAAAATGACCGAGGAGGACTTTCGAATGGCTAGTATGATAAATGGCGAGTCTTATTTGGGCCGGGTACTGATACAGCCGCTGTCCCAATCGGGTGGCATTACGATGTATTTATGGCCCTTAAGGTGCCTGAAGAGCAAAATGGGGGGGCCAACGTTCGGAGTTGATGTCAAGGGGCAAGAAATTCTCCGCTTCGACCCTCATGGTCCACGCGGTCATTGGCACAAGGGCGGCTATGACAAACTGGGGGCCGGAGGTTCACACCAAGCTTTCCCTGAGGGGTTGATGGACATTGAGGGTCAAATCTCGTGGTCCTTGGCTCAAATACGAGAAAAGGGACAGCAGTTACTTGTAGAAGCCGGATATCCTGATGAGGCTGCAACGTTCGACCAGGATTTGGTCGGAACCGCCACGGAAGCCATTATGGTTCACTTGGAAAAGGAAGGCGACCAACGCTCAAAAGCCATAGAACAAGGATTGATTGAGGCCTAGAGTTTAGGGCCCCGACCCAACTCCACTATAGAAGGAGGCGCCTGGCTGGTGCTGGGCGCCTCCTTTCCCTTGGCCCCTGAACCCAATAGTCTCCGAACCCCTAGATATTAGGACTTCGGGGTATCATGAGTCGCTGCGGAAACCTTCATTTTGGCTGTGGGATGCCGGAGCCCAGATGCCGCCCTCCAGGTTGATGGGTAGATGACGCTGGATTCCGGCCTGCGCCGGAATGACGTGCCGGGAATTTTGCTACGCCCGAATATCTTTGAACCCAGCCTCGAAGCAGTTTCGCTTAACATCTCTTGGCATGTCGTGCACTATAATCCTGTACAAAAGTTCCCCAGCATAATTCCCGCTGCCCAGGTGGCTATCTGCCCTAATGTACCAGGTCCAGCTTAAAGACTATCCCGAACCAGAACCGGCTGGTTCTCACCCACCCTCTGCTATAGTTACCCCGGGGGATTAAGTATGGCTGCTTCCCCATATTTCTACAAAATTCGGGTAGAGAGGCAAAAATTCGCCTCTGGGGGCCGCGAGTGCTTTCAGCGAAACGCCTGATCCAGTTGGCACTGGGCATGGCGGTGGTCCTTGGGGTTCTCGCCGTTATGCAGATTACGGGTTCTTCGGGGTCGCCCCGTGACTCTGGCGAGGCCGCAGAATTCAGAGGGATAGTCCGGTGGCTCAACAGCGAGCCCCGGACCATTGAAGAGCTTCGGGGCCGGGTCGTCCTGGTGGACTTTTGGACCTATAGCTGCATCAACTGTATGCGGACCCTGCCCTACCTGCGAGAGTGGAACGAGAAATACAGCAGCAAAGGACTAACCATAATCGGGGTCCACACGCCCGAGTTTGCGTTCGAGCACGTGGTATCCAACGTCCGCCGGGCAGTTGTCAGGGAGGGTATCGCCTGGCCGGTGGCTATGGACAACGACTTTGTCACCTGGCATGCCTACCAGACCCAGTGGTGGCCGCATAAGTTCCTGATCGACCACAAGGGGGACATTCGGTATCAGCACTTGGGGGAGGGAGCCTACCGCGAAATGGAGCTCCAAATCAGGGAGCTGTTGATTGAGGCTGGATACGACATGTCGGAGATTGCTGTATCGGATATTGCTGCTGGTGATGTAGACGTAGCCGGGGGGATGGGCGCTACCACCCGGGAGGTGTATGCGGGCCTAGCTTGGTCTTTCGGTAGGTACTTGGGGAATGATCTCAAAGCCAGCGGTATTTCTGGCCCAGTCGGCGAGCCGCTCCGCTTCTTCGACCCCGGCCATCGCGAGGATAGCCGGTTCTACCTGCATGGAGTTTGGACCCTCAACGAAGAGAGCGTGCGCCACGGACGGACGACGGAAGGCTTCGAGGATTACGTAGCTCTTCAGTACCGGGAGGCCAGCGTCAGCGTTGTGTTGCACCCAGCCGGGCGGGAGCCCATCAATGTGGAAGTGACCTTGGACTTGGGCTTTGTTCCGGAGGCAATGCGCGGTGATGACATACTGGTGGACGGGGAGGGGCGAACTTTCTTGGTAGTGGATACACCCAGGCTCTACAACATTATCCGAAGTTCGCGGGTGGACACCCATGAGCTGAGACTCTCTACGACATCTCCAGACCTCAGTCTATACAACTTCACCTTCGGGACCCGTAGATGGACCTGGGCGAACCAAGATGACGGGCCGTGGCCGGGGGAAGATGGAAACTAGAGGTCCTGTCCAATTCGGCCCCGGTGTGCCGGGTCAAACGGGCTTTATAAAACCTCCTTTTTAAGCCACGGGCCCCAAAAGAATAAGGGGAAATAGATCAGGTTCCTGGAAAACTGGGCGATAACCGGGGCTACGGCCACACCGTATTGCCCCAGGTCGGTGATCCTGGGCAGCACATATGCTATAGGCTGCTGTATGCCCCATACGGTCAGCAAAGTCACCAACATGGGAGTGAGGGTGTCTCCGGCCGTACTGAAGCTCTGACCGAACACCCGGCTGGGCGCCACGACGATGAACCCAACAGCCTGGATCCACAGCCATACTTTCGCTACTTCCAGAAGCTCCGGGCTGGGGTTGAAGATAGATAAGACCACCTGGGGGAAGGCAATGACCAAGCTGCCGGAGATCAAGGCGATGTACGTAACGATGCATACCGCCCAAATCACTGTTTGCCGGGCTCGTTGGGGACGGTCCGCACCCAAACTTTGGCCCACGATCACACCGGAAGCCTGTCCCATCCCGCCGGCAGCGAAATTGACAACCTGGTGGGCGCGATGAGCCAGGATGTAGGATGCTACGCTTATGGTTCCGAAGGGTGCAACAAAGAGGAAGAGGACTAGATCACCCAGGGTCCGCTCCAGTTGGTTAGCCGAGGCGGGCAAGCCGAGCTTTACCATGCGCCAAATTGTGGGTAAGTCGATGGTGTACCCGGTGAAGGTGAGGTGCATGCGAGATTTACCGGTGAACAGTATGTAAATCAAATAGGACAAACCCAAAGATCCGGTCAAGGCGTTGGAGACAGACGCGCCGGCTATGCCCATTCCGCTGAACCCCGGTATGCCCCAGCCAAAAATGATCAGAGGACTGAGGACCAGGTGCGATACGCGGCTGAATACTTGTATTCTGAAGGGGGTGAGGGAATCGCCCGAGGCTTGGAAAATGGATCCGATTATCTGGGTCATTGCGGCGATGGCGAGGGCCACAAATTGTATCCGCATGTACATGGTGGCCTCGGCGACCACATCATCGCCGACCCCTACCAGCCGCATTAATTGGGGGGTGAGCAGGATCCCGATAAAGGCAAGTACCAAGGAAACAACGGCGCCTAGGGTGAGACCCTGAAGAGCGATGTGATTGGCCAAGGGCAGGTTATTGGCCCCGACGGCCCTGGAGACCATGGCGCGCACTGCCGTATCCAACCCTCGTCGGCTCCCCATGCCGATTTGCACCCACAGCTGGGCGGTACCTACTCCGGCAATAGCGGCAGTCCCAAACCCTAAACCCGCCCAGAATAGATCGGCCAGCATTTCCACCACGCGGAAGATCGAGGAACCTACGATGGGCCAGGCGAGGAATACCAGGTTTCGGGGAACGCTCCCAGTGGTCAGATCTCGGGTGAGGTAGGCCGATTTACGGCCTCGCCTTAATGCGCCTCCCCGTACCTGGCGGCTGACTGCTGGGATGCTGGCAACAGTCATGAGGACAAAGCCGAAGCCTAGGACCAGCAGGCCGGTGAAAATCATGAACCTGGCTCCATTAGGGACAGCCTGGCTTCAAACTGCGGCTCCGAACCATCGCTTTGACTCCTGGCGAAAATTGTCGAGCACCTCCTTTCTTCTTCAGCGCCAAGGTCTACCCCGGACAGACGGGGGCGCGAAGGCCCGGAGCACAGAAAGCGACCACGTGGCGAATGGTCCCTTCCACGTCGGACAGGTCTCGGTATCCGGGGAATGCGTCGGTGTCGCTGGACTCCGCCAGCAGAGTTGCCACGACCGACAGAACGAACTTCATCCTCCAATAGATCTCCTGCTGCGGGATCTCTGGTAGGGCCCGCGCGAAGGCGTTCAGGAAGTGCTCGCCCAGATCCCGGAACTGGGCCCGGACCAACCGCTGAATTGACTCGTCTGGCTCGGTGTAGATCCGACCGATGAAACGCGCTCTCATGGCGCGCCGCTCCCCTACCTCTAGCACGTGATGGAAATAGGGGGCGACGAAGATCTCGAGAATCCTCTCCACTGATGGAAGCTCGTATCCTAGGGCGTCCTCGACCTCTTGTAGCAACTGAAGCCGCTGTTGGTTGACCGGGGCTGCGTAGCGATGGAGCGCTTCGAGCAGCAAGGCCTCTTTTGAGCCAAAGTGGTAGTGGATCGCCGCCAGGTTGACCCCCGCCTCCTTGGTAATAGCACGTAGCGAAGTACCGGCGAAGCCATGCTCCCCAAAAAGTCGCTCGGCAGCGTTCAGGATCCGCTCCTTTGTATCCACACTCGACATGAGAAGCCTCTTTCAGTCGAACGGATGATTGAATCATACAACTGACTTGAACCGGTGCCAAGGCCTATGCAGCCGGGGCCCTAAAGTGGGTTGGTGAGGTGAATGTAGAGCGCTGGAGGCCGGGCTGTAGCCGGTCTAGTGGATCGGAGCCGAAAACTTCGCGGCATTCTCCGACCAACTCCTAGTATTACAACGTCAGTTCAGGGAGGGATGTGGGGTGATGGCCGCATGGCGGCGCGGCGCTTGGCATGGGAGCGTTTGGCCCGTTCGTTACTGTCCTGCGTATCCTCAAGCCACCGCAGCAACTCGGTTGGCCCGAACCGTTCCCGGGGCAGCATTTCCCGCACCACCCGGTAGACCTGCGGCCTCGTGATCCGGGGCATCTTTTTCCCCCCAAGCCTGTTGCAGGCTCAGCAGAAAAGCTCCGCCCAGCAGGCACAGGGCCACGTGGTGATGCCAGCCAGCCCAGGTGCGGGTCTCGTACTCGTCCAGGCCTACGTCGCTTTTCTCCGTCTCAAACTCCGTTTCTATACGCCAACGGGAGCCTCCCACGTATGCCAGGGTCTCCAACGGGGTATCCTCCGGAGCATTGGACAGGTAGTAGCGGGGTTCGCTGCCGTCCCGGTTCCGGCGGTAGACGGCCCAGTGGATTTCGCCGGGCTTGCGCCTGCTGGTCGGTCGCACCCTCTGGGCGCTGAAAAGGTAGCTGCGTGGCCCCTGGCTTCCCTCGGCCACCGTTATCTCACGCCAGGCCTCCTCCGGCAACTCGTCGCTGCGCTGCTCCATGGTCCGGCGCTGACCGTCTCGCAGCCTGGGTTTGCGGGGACGCCCGAATCCCTGATACTCCGCACTGGTCCAGGCAGGCTCCGGCGGCCACACCGTAAAGCCGGACGGAACGTCCAGCACGTACCACATCCCCAAGGCCGCCAGGCCCTCCCGGAAGGACGGCGACATCCCGAAGGCGTCGTCCGCCGCGACCCATCCAGCCTTCAGGTGGCCCCGCTCCTGTGCCCGCCCCACCATCTCCAAGGCCAACTCCGTCTTGGACCGGTAGCCCTGCCTATCCTCCGGCACACCCGCCGCCTCACACCGGTCTTTGTCCGAGGTCCAACTCTCGGGCAGATACAGCCCCTTGTCCACCAATGCCCGTCCCAACGGGCTGACATAGGCCAGGAACATCCCCGCCTGGCAGTTGGCCACCTTCCCCAGCCTCCCGCAGTACTGCCGGGCCACTCCCACCGACTTCCTCCCCTGCTTGGGAAAGTCGCTGCCGTCCAGCACCCACACCCCTTCCGGATGCTCCAGCCGGGTTCCCAGGTACTCCTGCAGCCGTCCTATAATCACCTCATCGTCCCAGGGAGAATCGGTGAGAAACCGCTGCATCCCTCGGGCTGACCCCGGAACCGTCTCCGACAGGTTCTCAGCGTTGCGCCGCTCCCCAGACTGTACCAGCAGGGCCTGGAGATAATGACCGCTGTGCTCCCGCGTCTCCCGGCGGCCAAACAGCGGCGCGAAGTAAGCGTGAAAATCCCGAAATGACCCGTACACCTGCTCGAAAGCTGCCGCATCCACATCCCCACCTCACCTGCCTATTCCCTCTCCAGCTACACAGTCATCCTATCAAACTAACTGACGTTGTAATACTAGGCAGGAGCAAGAAAGGGCATGAAGTCTATTCGATTGATATTTTTGGCTAAGCTCCAAGGCCGGACGCAAAGCCAGGGGATTACGGTCCATCGCCGGTGGAACGGAAGAGGTCGGACCGGTCACGCCGCAACTGGGCCAGGTAGAACAAGACCAGTCCAAAGGGGGAATGCCACCAATGCCAGGCCGCCGGCCAGCACGTCATAACCCAGGCTCAGGTTCCCCAGTCGACTAATCATTTTCGCGCTGAGCGGTAGTAGTTTCTTCATAATCTACTCCTCTGGAAGAAACAAATGGTGCAGTTCAAGCAATTAACGTTAATATGGTACAACTTCCCCAACAAGCTGGCGGTCGACCGGCCTGGTTGACGAAAGTTTGACGCGATGCCCCAACCAGTATTCTGACGGGGCTGCTTAACGGGCCCACCGAGTTGGGCTCAGTCTAAACCGATACCCTACCGGAGAGAAGGTAAAAATGCGGACAGTAGCAAGCCTGCTGGCGTCTCCGTTTCGCCGCGACCTGGTAGCCGGTGGGGTTGCGGGTCTGGCGGGCGGCCTCCTGTTTTGGTGGGCCCTCCAGGTACAGGGCATGGCTTTGGCGGTGCCGGGGCTGCTGGGCTTTACCCTCTCCGGTGTGGGCGTACCGCACCTGTTGGGCTCAATCCTGTTGGGCGCAGGCTTCGGGGCGCTACTGCGGCATCAACCCAGGGGTCACGCAGCGTTGACCAGCGCGGGTCTGTTATACGGCTTGTTATGGTGGATCGCTGGGCCCATCACCCTGGGTCCTCTGTGGGAGGGTCAGGGCCCGACCTGGTCGCTGGTCGAAGCCAGCGCGGCCTTTCCCAGCCTGATTGGGCACCTGCTCTACGGCGGAGTCACCGGCTTGGGTTTCTACCTATTGGTGGCCGCCTACTTGCGTCTGCGACCCGGTGTGGAGCCGGCCCCGGCTGCGGCGGAAGCTCCCCAGCGACGGGTAGTCATCCTGGGCGGAGGCTTCGGCGGCATGAGCACGGCGCAACGCTTGGAGCGTATCATCGCCCGAGACCCCGGTTTGGAAATCACCTTGGTAAGCCAGAGCAACTACCTGCTCTTTACCCCCATGCTGGCCGAGGTCGCCTCCAGCGGGCTGGAGCCGCAGCACATCAGCGCCCCAGTCCGGGCCTCCTGTCCCCATACCCGATTTCACCGAGGCCAGGTGGCCGATATCAATACGGAAGCCCAGCGGGTGCGCGTCCGCTCCGGCGGCTCGGTCCCGGCTGAGGAGCTGCCCTACGACCACCTGGTGCTGGCCCTGGGTTCGGTTCCCAACTACTACGGCCTTCCTGGGATGGAGGAGCATTCCTTTAAGCTCAAGACGCTGGAGGACGCCACTCAGCTGCGTAACCACATAATTGGCCTGCTCGAGGATGTGGATGTGGAGCCGGCTGACGAAGGCCGGGGCAGCCAGCTCACCTTTGCCGTCGCTGGTGGCGGCTTCGCCGGCACTGAGGCTATCGCCGAGCTCTTCGATATGGTGCACAGCGTGTTGCGTTACTACCCTACCATTCGGGCCAGGGACCTGCGATTTGTGTTGATCCACTCGCGAGACCGGATCTTGCCGGAGCTGGGCGCCCAGCTGGGGGACTACGCTCTGCGGAAGCTGCGAGCCCGAGGAATCGAATTCATGCTGAACACCCGGGTGGCCGGAGCCGCTCCCGGCGCGGTGCTGCTTAGCGATGGCAGCTCGGTGCCGACCCACACCCTGGTCTGGACTGCCGGTAACCAACCCAATCCCCTGCTGGAGACGCTGCCCTGCCAGCGAAATCGTGCCGGAGCGGTGGTCGTCAACGGTGCGCTGCAGGTGGAGGGACTGACCAACGTCTGGGCGGTGGGCGACTGTGCGGAGATTCCCAACCCCTATGATGAAGGCGGGTCCTATCCGCCTACCGCCCAGCACGCGTTGCGGGAAGGCAAGACCGTGGCCGAGAACATTGCGGCAACCATGCGAGGCAGGCCGATCAAGCAATTCCGCTTCCGCGCCATTGGGGTGCTGGTCGGTCTGGGGCATCGTACCGCGGCGGCGGAAATTCGGGGCTGGCGCTTCTCCGGACTGCTGGCTTGGTTGATCTGGCGCACCATTTATCTCAGCAAGCTGCCCGGCATGGAGAAAAAGGTGCGGGTCGCGCTGGACTGGACCATTGACCTCTTCTTTCCTCGCGACATCGCGATGACCTCCACCGGCGTAAGAGCGACGACGCCCAATGCCGAGCCGCCCAATACCAAGACGGGACCTGGGGAAACCCCGGCTTCCGACTTGGCCCCAGACTTAGCATCCGGGGAGCAACCGCAGCCCGAAACTGGGTCGGAGCCGGCCCCATGAATTGGACCGGGAATTGGAGTGGGGTTTGGTGGACCGGCATGTTTCCGGGCCTCCTCGCCGGTGTAGCCGGAGGTCTGGTATTGGCCGTCACCATGGCCGGGCTGGGAATGCTGCCAACTATGAGTCAGCTAGTAAGGGTCGATACGGCCCTGGTAGGGTTCCTTTTACTCCTGGGCGTCGCCGCCCTACTCGGTGCGGGCTTCGGAGCGCTAATCTGGTACCAACGGCCTGGGGCCGGGGAGACCCTGGTATGGGGCTTGGTATATGGCGCCTTCTGGTGGTACCTGGGTCCTCTGACGCTGCTGCCCCTACTAAGGGGCCAGGGTCTGACCTGGGACGTAAGCTCGGCGCAGGCGGCGTTTCCGGTCTTGTTAGGACTGGTACTGTATGGCGCCACTACCGGGTTGGTCCTGGTACTTCTCCAGTGGAAGCGGCACTCCCCGGTGATAACTGAACACTTGGGCGGCGGGACTCTGATCCGCGGCGCATTGGCCGGTCTGCTGGCTGCCGGACTTCTTGGAGTAGCTCTCGATGCCCAAAGCCAGCTGCTGGCCTCCACGGCTCCGTTGAACGGTGGATCTAATTTAGCGGCTTGGCTGATAACCCTGGTCGTCGGCTTGTTGGCCGGTGGCGGCTTCGCGGTGCTCTATTCCAACCCTCCCGACGGATCGGGGGCCGGGCTTATTCGCGGCACGGTCTATGGGTTCTTCTGGTGGGTAGTCGGCGCGCTGACGCTGATTCCGTTGCTCGGCGGCGCCGGCCTGACCTGGTCGGTGGAAGCTATACGGTCGGTCTTCGCTACCCTGCCTGGATACCTTCTCTTCGGGGCGGCCGTGGCCTTATTTTACCAATGGCTCGGCGTCCTGGGCCGCCTGCTATTTTCCGATTTCGTACCGGGCGGCGATGAAGAGGGGCTAGGAACCCAGGGACTGCGAATTGTTGGCCGTAGCGTGCTGGCCGGTCTGGTGGGCGGCCTGCTCTTCAGCCTGGTCATGTTACAGATCGGATTCCTCCCCAGCGTGGCCAGCCTGGTCGGCACTACATCAGCGGTGGCCGGTTTCTTGGTACATTTGGTAATAGCGGTGCTGGTTGGAACCAGCTATGGAGTGCTGTTTCGCCGGCAGAGCTACGACATCGGTTCCGCGCTGGGCTGGGGGTTGTCCTACGGATTTTTCTGGTCGATGCTGGGGCCTTTGACCCTGATGCCAATTTTCCTTGGTGGGACCCCTCAGTGGAGCGCGGCGGCGGTGGAAGCTACCTTTCCCAACTTGATCGGCCATCTGGCGTACGGGGCCGGCCTGGGAGTTATCTTTTACATCTTAGAGGCGCGCTACAGTCCCTGGTGGGTTCCGCGACGGCGGGCAGAGGTGGCACGCGAGGCACACTACAAGGAGCAGGTGTTGACCTCAGCGCCGGCCCTGTGGGCCTTATTGATCGCGGTCGGACTGACGCTGCCGGTCCTGCTCGCCGGCTAGACCTTTGCGGCGCCCAGGAGGGCTCCTACGTGATTATCAGGTCAAGGTAGAGGACGGCTCTATTGGAGAAAAGATACAGCTAAGGGATTGTCACGAAATAATTAGTTCAATTGAGCAGCGCAACGCGGGGTAGCAGCGAATAATTCCATTCACCATGGAAAGAGTCTCTACGCAAATAGATGGCTTCGAGTTCGTCGTCCGATACGGTGCGCCCGGCCGGGTATCGGTTGGTGTCCAGTTGGCTCTGAACCCGCAGCCCCGTCCGGGTCGTGGTCGCCCCGATCAAGTTCACCACCACCTCGTGGCTCACCAGCGGCTTTCCGCGCCAGTTCTGACTGATCGCGGAGAACAAGCGGTGTTCGATCTTGTTCCACTTGCTGGTCCCTGGTGGGAGGTGGCACACGTCGATTTCAAGGCCCGTCTCATCCGCCAATTTCTGCAACTCCAGCTTCCACAAGCGGAGCCGATACCCATTGCTGCCGCCCGCGTCGGCCGTTATCAGCAGCCGAGTGGCGCTCGGGTAGAGCGCCTGCCCCATGCCGCGCCACCAACGCCGGATGCTCTCGACGGCAAAAGCAGCCGTATCGTGGTCCGTCCCCACACTGACCCAGGCCTCGTTCTGGGCGATATCGTACACCCCATAAGGACTGACCCGGCCCAGATCCGGAATCAGGAAGTCATGCACCAGCACTTGCTCCGGCGCTCCCTTGGGACGCAACTCCCGCCCACCGTTCTTGAAGGGCCCCACCAGTTCCTTCTTCTTCGTGTCCACGGAGATCACCGGCTCTCCCAGGGAGAGTTGCAGTTGCACCGCCCGGTCCAAGTGCTCAAACTGGGCGTTGCGGTCCGGGTGTTCCGTCCCCGCCAGGGTCTTGCGATTGGCTTGCAAGCTATAGCCCATGTCGTGGAGCAGTTCGGCGACCATGCGATGGCTGACTTGGTGCCCTTGGCGCTTCAATGCCACCGCCAGTTGACGCACGCTCTTGCAGGTCCAGCGCAGCGGGGACTCGGGATCCCCACGGCTGGTCGGCTCCACCAGCCGGTCCAAGTCCTCGCGCAAGCTCGGGTCATGCTCGACGGTGCGCTTCCGGCCGCCTCCAGGATGGCGGATGCGGCCCTTCGCGGCCCCTACGGCCGGCTGGCCCAACTCCCGTATGCCGCGGCGAATCGTCCCGCGAGAAGCTCCGGTGGCCCTTGCAACCGCTGCCTGGCCACCACGCCCGGCCGCCGACGCCTCAGCGGCAAGCACCAGCCGCCGCACCCGCTCGTCCACAACGGGGGCAATCGCTTGGTAACGAGCTTGAATCGCTCCTTCAACTATCACCCATTAAGTATAGCTGAGCATGTAGTAGAGGTCAAGTTATTTCGTGACAATTCCTAAAGACCAGGACATAGATAAGCTGCTAAGCTGGACCGGGGTCATGCCACAGTAAGCGGCGGACAGCGGACAATGGTATGCCCATGTTCGTGCGGTGATGAGGTAGCTGGGAAGATGGCCGTAGAGGAGACTAGCCTAATTAGCCCTGGCGGTTATTGGCAAACCCGATAAACCCACACCTGGTGGTACACTTCCGGTTCGCCTTTAGGCAGGGGCTGGAATTTCTCGCTCTCTTCAGCAAGCTGCCATTTGTCCTTACTCTCCAGCTCCGCCTGCTTTTCTTTGAACCCGCCGGTTTCGTATACGTCTGGCCGCAGGCTAAAAACCACATACCCGCCGGGCCTGGTTATGCGGATTAACTCGTCCAGGGAGCTGGCGGGGGCGTGACCCACCGTGAGAACGCCGACGCTGACTACGGCGTCAAAGTAATCGGCCGAGAAACCCAATGGCTCTCCCATTACCATTTGATGGAATTCCTGGTAGACGTTCTTCTTCCGGGCTTCCTCCAGCATTCCCATGGAGAGGTCCATGGCTACCAGCTTCGAGTAGCCGTTATCCGACAGAAACTTGCCCACCAGCCCAGTTCCGGCTCCGGCATCCAGGACCCGTCCGTTTTTTGGCACGTACTTGGCGAAGACCTGGGCAGCCCGCTGGGGCGCTACCCACTCAAAGTCCTGCTCCAGGTCGGTGTCATAATCCTTGGCCCAATGGTCGTAGCGCTCGGCCAATTCCTCGTTGTCGCGCGAGGAGTACACCCACTGAACTCGATTTTGGCTTTCCATAAGGCTGCCTCAAATCCCTTTGAATGAATCATCGATCTTTCCGGCAAAGGTACATGCCCCAACCCAGCTCCTGGTTGTCGATAGCCTGTACCATTTGCTGATAGGAAAAGGACAACTGCTCAAACTTGTCGTCCTTCCCCTCGCTTCGCGCCAACGCTATCTGATCAAGGCACTGGTAGCTTTGCTTTAGGTGGGGAGACAGATCGTGCGCTTCCAATACCTGGAATCCAATAGCCTTGAGAGCATCCTGATAGGTAGAAAAGCTGAATGGGGTATCAAACAGCAGTCGCTCGTAGACATAGCGCTGAGCAGTCGGGCTAATATCCGATTTAGGTTTAGTCAGGTCATCAAAAACGAACAAGCCGTTAGTTTCCAGCGTTCGATAGACCTGCTCCAGGGCTTGCTGCTTCGCGTGGACATGGTAGATAGTAGCCTGGCTCCAAACGTGGGTGAAAGATGCCTCTGCAAAGGGCAGTTCGGTAGCAGAGGCCTTTTCAAAAACCAGCAATGAGGAAGTTTCTGGAGGGAGCTCCTTGGCGGCGGCAATGGCGTTGCTGATTCGGACGCCGCTTAAGTCTACTCCGGTTACCTGGCAGCCGGTGCTCTTACAAAGCCAGGTAGCGGTGTTGCCGTTGCCGCAGCCGAGGTCGAGAACTCGTGATTGGCTGCTGATGCCGGCCTTTTCGGCCATTATGCGGTTAAGGTTGGCGCAGGCTTTTAGGAAGTCCTCGCCGGTGCTGTCATCGAACCAGCCCCAATGGAGACTTCCTTCGCTGTCCCAGAAAGAACGATATAAGGCGTCCTCGGCGTCATAAAACGTTTCGGTATCATGCTCCGTGAACTGACTCCTCATACATTGCCCCTTCGATATACTCTACAAATTCATTCTCGCGGTTCACCAAAATCATCTTCGGTTTTAGCGGTTCGTCGCTAACTTCAAAGGACAAGATGATCACGCAGTCGTCTATTTGGCACAGCTTGGCTCCGGCGCCCTGTACCGAGACCTCGCCTGAACCCCGGTCGCCCGGAAGGACGTAGGTTTCCCACCGATTGCCGTTGGTGACGTCGCAAATCATGACCTTCTCGTATTCCCACAGGTCGACCTTTTCCATCAGCTCACGGTCTATGATTACACTACCGACATAGTCGGGGTTGGCGTCGGTAATGTAAGCCCGGTGGATTTTGGATCTCAATACGTTTCGCATTCTCGCTAATCTCCTCGAGTTGGCGCGGTTTTGTGGGCCGCGTGGCTTGCCGCCAGTTTTAATAGCCCTTTGGCAGGCAGTCTCCTACCCAACTTGGCCGAGCAGCTGGATAACAGGTCAGGGAAGGGAGGAATTGACCCGGCGGGTTTGATTTATGAGGAAGCTAGGGGTTGCAAGGAAGTGCATAATCCAAGCGGGATGTAATTGGGTCCAAGAAGCAGTGTAACGGTTTGGGGCGCTTCCCAGAACCCGTGCCAAAGGCCGGGATCTCCACTTTTCCCTCAGGATCCATCAAAACTCCGACATAATATCTTTAATTCTTGGAAATTGCAAATTGCAGCTACCGAACTTTCGCTATATCTACTTGTCAGCATAGGAGGCGAATCCCCAGGGCGACCGCCCAAAAGCCACACTTCGAATGATGGTCGGCGTTCTCCTCCGGCCGAAATCGCGCTTCCGCGGAATACCCGGTCGTGTAGTCAATTGGGGTGTTGAAAGCACGGTCGGCTGCTGGCCGACTTGGCCCGGGGCTGGATTACTGGGGCTGGGCTGCTCCAGTAGGTTACTGAAAAACCCTCGGCGTAATAATTTTGTACCCACATTTCCCATATGTCTAAAAAGCTTTCCCAGTAATTCGTCGATGGTCTTTCAACCATTGTCTAATTATGGGCCATTTTTGCGTGTTCCCAGCTATAATAACTCCATGATATGTCACTTTGCAGTAAGATGCCGTAAGCATCATGGAGGCACCTGATGGGTGACGGCGAAAATGCCTCTCTCCGGCTCCAATTCAATCCCAAAGTCCGCCTGGAATTTCACGGCTCAACCATCACCTCCGACGCTGGTCTTCTTGCCTTTCGAGAGTTTGATGATGCCTTGGGCCTTACCGAAATCGCTGAGGACTACCTCCAGGAAAGCCGTACCGGACGCAATATCCTTCACCACCTGGTTCCGCTGCTAAGACAGTCGATCTACAGCCGCTTGGCCGGCTACGACGACACCAATGACGCAGTGCGCCTTTCCCAAGACCCAGCCATGCGAGTGATCGTGGGATGGCAAGGCTCGGAGCGGAAAGGAGCCAGCACCAGTGAGATGGGCCGGTTCGAGACGGAGTTCCTGACCCAAGAGGACAACCTGAAGGGGCTGGCACGAATAAATACCCAGTGGGTGGAACGAGCTATGGCCCATACCCTACACCGGCGAGCAATCCTGGATATGGACAGTTCCGAGAGTCCAGTGCACGGCCAGCAGGAGGGAGCAGCCTATAACGGCCACTTTGAATGCGTCTGCTATCACCCTCTCTTTCTGTTCAACCAGTTCGGGGATTGTGAAGCAGCGAAGCTACGGTCAGGCAACGTCCACAGTGCCGATGATTGGCAAGAAGTCCTTGATCCGGTGGTGGAGCGTTATTTGACAGCAGCGGTCAGGCTGCTGTTTCGTGCTGACGCCGCCTTCGCCAAGCCGGAGATATACGATTATCTGGAAGCACGAAACATCGGCTACGCCATCAGGCTGCGGTCCAACCAGGTGCTGCAGCGGGAGATAGCGCCCCGGCTAATACGGCCTACGGAGTGGCTTTCCCCGAAGCCCATCGTCTCCTATCATGACTTCGTCTACCAGGCCCAGAGCTGGAACGTTGCTCGGAGAGTGGTCTCTAATGTGGAGTGGCACCAGGGAGAACTGTTTCCCAGAGTGGGCTTCATCGTCACCAATCTGAGCTATCCAAACATCGGGATAGTCCGCTTTTACAATGGCCGAGGGACGGCGGAGCAATGGATAAAAGAAGGCAAGTACGCCCTGAACTGGACGAGGTTGTCCTGCCACAAGTTCGTGGCCAATCAGGTCAGGCTGGAGTTGTTCGTACTGGCTTACAACTTGGGCAACTTCATGAGAAGGCTAGCCTTACCGGAGGCAATGAAGCACTGGTCGTTGACCAGTCTGCAGACCAGGATGATCAAGACTGGAGGACGGTTGGTGCGCCATGCCGGAAGGCTGGTGTTTCAGCTTGCTGAGGTGCTGGTGAGCCGGGAAATGCTAGGCGGGATACTGGAACGAATTGGTCGGCTTAGGCTGGCTCCTGGCTAGTCCACTTTAGGAGCGTCGGGATTGGTTACGGTTACGGGGTCGCACAGGGCAAAGGGGCTTCCCAAGGGGGAGACTTGGGCGTAGACCAGCGGTTTGGGGCTTTTACGCTTGGCAGTACAGTGGTTGCCCTATGAAAGCGGGGACTTTGAGTGAATCAGGCCGCATCAGACCGCATTTGACGCCCTTGGAATGCGGGATTATATTTGGCGGTATCCCCGCGGGAGCTATATCCAGGAAAGGCGGTTTGATCTGGGGAATCCCGGTGTATCATTTTAGCGTCAGCGCTGTTTCCTAGACCTATACCGAAGTGAAACTGGTGGGGTCGGCGTTGCGTTCCAGTAGATCTCACCAGGTCTTTGGTCCGGGGCCGTTCCCGGTGTTTCTCCCAGAGGAGTGATTTATGAGGAAACTACTGCCGGTCAGCGGGCCTTTGGTTAGTCGACTGGGGAAGCTGAGCCTGGGTTACGGGGCGTTGACCGGCGGGCTGCTGACCGCACCGCTGGTTGGCCTCTTTTATCTGGCCGACAAGCTGGCCGGCTTGACTTTTGTTCCCTTCGCTCTATTTGATTGGATCGCCCGGGTGCTGCCGGGTCCGCTGGTTACCTTCGGAATCGACCTGATGATCGATGGGCTGCGGTTGGTGGGCCTGAGTGTGGCAGCAGCGGCCAAAACCGGAGAACAAGCCGCCGCTATTTTGTTGTTCTTCTTAATCGGGGTGGTCGGCGGCGTCCTTTTCTTCGGCATCGCAAAGGCACGCAACGCCCAACCCAGACTCACTCCTGGTCTGGCGGCTGGAGTAATTTTCGGCCTGCCGATGGCTGTAGTCAGCCTCCCCATGGGTCAGTCGACGGTAAACCCGATCATCACTTTCTTCGTGTTGATGGTTTTGTTCCTGGCCTGGGGAGTCGGCTTGGTCCCAGTATACAGCCGGCTAGTCTTGATCAACCCCGGCAAACCCGCCCGTCCGGTTGTCGAGGAGGAAGTTCGCTCCGCCTCCACAATCGATCGCCGGCAGTTTCTCGTCCGGCTGGGAGCGGCCACCGCCACCATCACGGTACTCAGCGGTGGCCTGGGGGCGATTCTGGCCCAAAATGAACGGCGGCAGCTAGACCAGGCAATTCTCGGCTCGATGGACAAATCCGACATGCCCATCCGGGATCCCTTTCCCAATGCCGGCGATCCCTTGGTCCCCGCTCCGGGGACCCGTCCGGAGTACACCGAAGTAGCGGACCATTATCAGGTGTTTCTCCGCACTGAACCAACGGTAATCGACATCGCAACCTGGTCTCTGCCAATCACCGGTCTGGTAGATAATCCCCTGGTGCTGACCCTGGACGACATCATGCATAATTATGAGTCCAGGGACCAATATGTCACCCTCTCCTGTATCTCCGGACGGATCGGCACGACGCTGATCAGCACCACCTGGTGGACCGGCGTTAGCCTGCAAAAGATTTTGGCCGACGTGCAGCCGCAAAGCACGGCCCGCTACCTGATCATCACCTCGGGGGACGGATTTTACGAGACGGTGGATTTGGACTTGATCGCCTCCGACGAGCGGATCATGCTCGCCTACGCCTGGGACGGCAAACCGATTCCCTTCGATCATGGCTTTCCGCTGCGGATTTGGCTGCCTGACCGATATGGTATGAAGCAACCCAAGTGGATCACCGGCATGGAAATCACCGAGGAGTACCAGGAAGGCTACTGGGTGGAGCGCAGTTGGTCGGAGGTGGCGCAAGTTAAGGCGACTTCAGTTATCGATACTATCGCCGTCAATAACATCATCCAGAGGGATAACCAAAGGCTGGTACCAGTCGGCGGAATTGCCTTCGCCGGAGACCGGGGCATCTCCAAAGTGGAGGTTAGAGTAAACGGCGGCCCCTGGGAGCTGGCCCAGCTGCGGGCGCCCCTCTCGGAAACAACCTGGGTTATCTGGCGCTATGACTGGCCCTTCCAGGAAGGGGAGCACACCTTCGAGGTGCGATGCGCCGAGGCTGATGGCACGCCGCAGATTGAGGAGAAACAGGGCAACCGTCCCGACGGCGCCAGCGGCATCCACAGCCGAAAGACGGAAATGTAAGCTTTAGCCGTATTTTTTCCTTTAGCCGCCACTCTATTCTCTTTGCAGGGCTTCGTCTGGCTCCTAACGCCGGGGTTTGCCTCCGTCATTGTGTTGCTGCTGGGCCGACGGCTCCGGCCTTTTCTTACCACACTGTCCGTGGCATCGGCATTTCCATGATCTAACGCCAACCACTTTATTGGTTCGGCAATCGCCGATTCAGCGCGACATCTTACGCTTGACTCCCAAACCATATGGTTAACTATAATCCTCTAGGTGCAACATTTGCCGCATTGGCCGACCCCATCCGTCGGGCCATTTTGCAAAACCTTTCCCGAAAAGGTGTGCCGGCCGGCGGCCTGCCAGTTACCAGCCTGGCCAAGCCCTTCGATATTTCTCTGCCGGCGATTTCCAGGCACTTGAGGGTGCTTGAAAATGCTGGGCTCATCGCTCGCCAAAGGGAGGGCAGAATTCACCGGTGCGGCCTTGATGCTGCTCCCTTGCGAGAAGCGGATCGGTGGATTGGTGAATACCGCAGATTCTGGGAAGACCAGCTTGGCGCCTTGGCCGATTATTTGGGAGATTTAGATGTCCAGGAGGAAGAGCAATGACCCAGCAACTGGCAACCACGTTGGAGGTACGCCGGACTGCCGCGGCCCCGCGAGAGACGGTTTTCCAGGCCTGGACTGATCCGGAAATGCTGAAGAAATGGTGGCGAGTGGATGCCGGATGGTCGACTCCTATTGCTGAAGTGGACCTGCGAGTTGGTGGCCGCTATCGGCTGGGCATGTTCGAACCCGGCAAAGACGGGCCGTATGTAGTTGGTGGAGTGTATCGGGAAGTGACGCCGCCCGAGAAGCTGGTGTTCACCTGGATTTGGGATGGGCCCGGAGCGGCGGAGGAGACTCTGGTCACTGTTGATTTCTTGGACCAAGGCGACGCCACAGAGGTAATCCTTGCCCATCAAAATTTCGCGGACCAAAACATGCGTGACGAGCATCAGAAAGGCTGGGGTGGATGCCTGACCCAGTTGGCCTCCCTGGTAGAGAATTTGAGCTGAACCCGGTCAAGGTTCGTTAGAGCCAATCACACCGGGGTATATATTTAGGACACCCGCTATTTTTAAAGGAGCTACAGAACCATGCCAGAGATTACTAGTTACGCGCCCGGAGCCCCCTCATGGGTGGATCTGTCCACCACCGACGATAAAGAAGCTCTGGCTTTTTATGGCGCTCTGTTCAAATGGGAGGACGACCCTCAGGAGATGGGTCCGGATTTCTTCTACCACCTCCAGAAGATTAACGGACTGGATGTAGGAGGGCTCAGTCAGCAGATGGAGGTGGAGAGGAGCCAGGGGGTTCCGCCCCTCTGGAACACCTATCTCTCGGTAACAAATGTCGATGACACCCTCGCCAAGGTTCAGCAGGCCGGGGGCGCGCTGATTGCCGGACCTATGGACATCTTTGACGCCGGGCGGATGGCCGTGCTTCAGGACCCCCAGGGGGCTAGATTCTCGGTCTGGCAAGCCAAGGAACACCTGGGCTGCCGGGTGAAGAATGAGCCCGGAGCGCTGATCTGGAACGAGCTCCTAACCACTAACTCCAACGAAGCCCGGAGGTTCTACTCCTCGGTGTTCGGACACACCATTGGCGAGATGGACGGAGGTTATACCCTGCTTCGAGTGGATGGGACGGACGTGGCCGGAATCATGGAAATCACGCCGGAGATGGGTCCGGCCCCCCCACATTGGATGCCGTATTTTTGCGTCGCCGATGTGGATGCGTCGAGCAAACAGGCCGAGGCTCTGGGGGCGAAGGTTCTGGTGCCGGGGACTGATATACCAGGCATAGGCCGATTCGCCACGCTCCAGGACCCCCAGGGTGTTGCGTTCAGTGTTTTCACGCCTGCCGAAGAGAGTTGACCAAGAGAAAAACGACGCCTATCCCCGAAACTGCAACTCAAGGCGCTCATCCCGGTAAACGCAGGCAGATTTCAGGATTGCTTGAAGCTGAGCCTTCTGGTGCCGCTTATCCAAGCTCTCAAAATCCGCCAGGAAGGACTGAATTGCCCCTGGCAACCGCTCCGCAGTCGAGACTCGGGTTCGCTGCTCCTCCAGCCAGTTGCTCAACTCCTCCCGCTGGAATTCCAGGGCCGTACTCTGGCTTCTGGCCACCTCGTTGGCCTTCGTGAACTCAGTCTCACTTAAAACATTGCGCTTCAGCAAGTCCAAATGCTGAAGGAACTGACCCTCCAGATCGGTCAAAGCCCTGGAGAGTCCGGCCAGCTCTGATTCCTTTTGTTCCATCTCCTTGAACTGGCCCAGGGCCAGATGCTGCCTGACTAGCTCAGGATCGGAAAACTCCCCCAGATAATCCAATACCGCCTGTTCCAACTTGGGAGCTGAGTGACCGTTGTAAGTAGCACAGAGAGCCCGGGACTTGGTAGCTCTGGAACACCACTAATTACGGGAATTCTTCCCCTTGTAGGCCGCCTCAGGTCGATGTCCACCACCGACGGTCGGCCATCGAGGTGTACCCGCAAGCACTGTAGTTGGCATCTCCACAGGGTTAGAGGCATGACCTGGGTCTAGCCGTCGTGGATTCCGGTTCTACGCCGGGCAACTTTTCGCCCCAATCGTTCCAGGTCTTCCCTGGTTTTCTAGATATCTTCAGGCATTCCCGGCTCGGTGCGCCTGACGAGGAGAGGTGCTCCGTGAATTGATGAGGATGTGAACCATCACCGAGGGTCAATACCCTCTTCCTGGTAGAATACGGTGGTCCGGGCGATTCTAAGAAGGCGCTAGGGCCTCTGCCGCAGGTAGACTTTAGCCTTCCATGACTTAAAGTAACGCTAATGCTTCAACCTATCGGTAGATACGTAATTCTTGAGCGGATGGCCGCCTGGCGGACCGGACCACCCGGCTAAGGCTTCTCTTCAGACCTAATCGCCTCCGCCGGAGACCATTGTTAAACTGTTCCCGCAAAGCTCTGGAGTAGATGTGAAGGAGGCCGGTCTACGGTGACGACACCCGGCGTAAAACGGGTCCGCTCCTTCATAGCTATCACAGTGCCCAGCGCAGTGATTCAGGTGCTGGATGATGCAGTGAAAAGCTTGGACTCATACATCGGCGAAAGCGTGCGTTGGGTACGGACCGAGGGCATCCACCTAACCCTTAAATTCATGGGGGACATTGAAGCTGGCATGGTGGACCGGGTCCTGGAAGCGATGCCTGCTGTGGCCTCTCAGTTCTCTCCCTTTGAACTGGCAATCACAGGACTGGGCGTCTTCCCCAACCCCCGGCGTCCCCGGGTTTTGTGGTCAGGTGTGCACGGCGAAATGGAGACCCTGGCGGCTTTGCAGTTAGCCATCGACGATGCCCTCGGGGAGCTAGGTCTGCGCAAAGAACAACGCGCCTTCTCACCCCATCTGACCCTGGGCCGGGTACGCCGAGACGTGGCAGATGGGCAATTGCGGAGGATCGGGCAGCTCGTGGAGGGCGGTGAACTGTCTGGCGCGCCATCGTGGACTGCGGACTCGGTCAACCTGATGCGCACCGAGCTTGATCCTGCCGGGTCGAGGCATTACCTCGTGGGCTCGGCCTCAATAGGTGGCAATTGACCGGTCCATACCGAATCAACTTCTGCCACGAACAAGTAGAGCGCATGATCCTGGTAGATATCGGCGGCGAGTCCACCGGCGCTCCGTCTGGGGACCCCATGAAATCACGACCTGAGGTCTTCGATTCTCCCGTAGAGATAGAGACCTGGCTGAGACCCTCTCATTAAATTAAACTCCAGAACACACCGAGGACCCAGGGGTTGTTACCGTCTGGCCCAACAACCCAGTCCAAGAGCAGGAACTAGGCCGCTACTGGGCTGGCGTCGTTAGTTCCCCGGTACCGCCAACGCCCGGGCACAGCGGGATTTCCCCCGCGATGACACGGGTGACAACGAGATCTAATGGAGGTCAGCTATGGCAGTCGAGAGAACCAACCCTTCCGCACTCGCAAATCCGCCGGGATACAGTCATGTTGTCAAGGACGGGAAAACTATCTATGTGGCCGGTCAGTTGTCCAGAAACAGTGCCGGGGAGACTGTGGGAGAGGGAAATTTCAGAGCTCAGGCCGAGCAGGCGTTTAAGAATGTGCAAGCGGCCTTGGAATCTGTGGGAAGTAACATGCATCACATCATGAAGATGAATGTGTTCATGACCCATCGAGAAGATATACCGGAGTATCGTGTCGTCCGCGCCAAATTCCTTCCGGAAGATGCTCTGCCAGTGAGCACTCTTATACTTTGCTCTGGGCTAGCCGACCCGGTTTTCCGTATCGAGGTCGAAGTTGTCGCGACTATGCCTTGATCACGGCTGGGGGGGGGCGGGTGCCCGACGCTCACTCTGATTCACTGGTTCTGATTCACTGGTGACGATGGCATCCGCTTTCATCTATCTGATTCGGAGACAGCCAGGAGGATCCGCCGCTGGGTTGGCTTGCCAGGTCACCTCCGTTCCTGCACGAATCTCCAACACCAGGTCAGGGGCTTGCCAGCATATAAACCGCCATAGGTAGCGCTTCTCTGGTTCTTCCCCATGGTTGAAGAAACCTTCTGTCGGGGGGGTATGCAGATGAGAGATCCCTGGCGGCCCGGGGATTGGCATTGGGAATGGCGGAGATAGCGATTTGGCGTTCCACCTGTGCTGAGTTGCTTGAGACAAGTTTCAATACTTGCAGTGCCAACATGGTGTCATCTGCGGAGCCGTATAATCCGGCAATCAGTAGCACTCGGCGGCCCGCGCGGTGGGCAGAGTAGGCATCCCGATGCAAGAGCGACGGGATCGGCTCTTGCATCGGCGTCAGGCCGCAGGCGGAGAGCAGCCATAAATCGGGCCGGTTCCGAGCTAGCGACGCCAGGGTGGAATCAAACTAAGATAGCTGGCTGGCCATGGGAATCCCTCCTCAAGCTGGAGTGGTATGCCAGCCTGGTCGGGCAAATGTGTGAACAGCTCATATGCCGGGAATGCCGGCTCCGGGTCAACTGGCAAAAGGACTATCGCATCTGAGGAATTTCTTCGGGCAGGTACCAGGTGGAGCGAAAGACAGAGTTGTTCTCTAACCCATCCGGTCCCCGGTCCCAGTAGGGATTAATATATTCCCACACAACTTCCCTTGCAGCTGTGACCTGGAAAATCCTGCCGAACATCCCTTCGGTGATTAGAGTGTTTCCGTTGGAAAGACGGCGAGCACCTGAGATGCGGGGACTGTAAAAATTGTAGTAGGGATGGTCTGAGTACTCCCAGATTATCTGGTTGTTGCTAGGGTCTATCTCGACCACCCGAGAGAAGACACGGACATCATGCTTCCTCCGTTCGCCGTTGTCGAAGATCAACACGTTGCCGTTGGGTAGCATGCTGGGGTCATGCTGACGGGCTATGACATCCCAACCCACCTTCCAGGTAATCTCCCCGCTGGCTTTGTCGATAATCAGGACAGTAGAAATGTTACGGAAGCTGACTAATACCCGGTCGTCGCCCAACGGTACAACTGTGTTGCCATGACTCCACTCGTGGCGTGGTTCTCCTGGGGTGATGATGTCTGTCTCCAGGTCCAGATGCTCGTAGGCGTGCCAATCCCAAACCAACTGACCGGTTGAGTCCACCTCGACTATCCGGTCGGACCACATGTCGGCGATTTCCGAACCTGGAGTGCCCCCCTTTACCCGGGCAGCCAAATCGGCTGGCATCTTTTCCACAGTCAGATAAATAGCCCCTCCAGAGTCGGTGCGGCGGGCGTCGTGGTGATGATTGGTGTTCTCATGTTGCCACACGATGTTGCTATCCCAATCAGCCTCCAAGAGCAGCCCTCCTTTGAAATTCCGGAAAGCAGGGAACCGCTCCACTCCGTCATCTGGAGCCTTCGCCAAATAGAATAGATTGCCGGTGGGTAGCAGATAGCCCCATGAACCGGGGGAGTAGGGCATCTGCCAACGGTGAACCTCGTTCCCCTCCAGATCCAGCAGCAAAACGAGCCCATCCCCGTGGTGGGGGGCATAACAAAGAAACCCAGGACAAGCTTGGTCTATATCCAGTCCAGTTAGCCCAGTGCGCCCGTAGCGTCTCCAGGATTGCTGGTCTACCTTCATGATAGCGTCCCTCCCATCCACAGAGTTGTGCCCTGCTTTTATAGCGAAGCCGGCAGCTTTGGCTCAGGGCCAAGCCATGACCATAAAACGGAAACGTCCTATCCTGCTACTTTCTTTGCTTTACGCCGCGACATTCCTGTAGCCCTTGCCTCTGGGGTCGCGGCTTTTCTGCTCATGTCACGGCCGGTTACGTCTGCGCTGCTGCTAGAGTGGACTGGCCGGTCTCGCGCCCCAGCCTTCGGGATGTTCGCCGTCAGTAATCAGGTCGGTACTGTAGCAGGTACGTCCTTCGGAGGACTGAATGTTAGCGTCGGGCGGCTTCACCCTGAGCAGGTGTTCTCTCCAGGGGAATCGCAGTAATAGCCGCAGCGGTGATACGCGTAGAGGTTCGAGAATCGGCAGAGTTCGTCCAAAGGATGGCCACCTAGAAACTGGAGTCCCTAGAAACTGGAGTCTAGGAAGCCTTTGCTTTTGCAACTCCTCTCCCGCCTCAGAGGAGGCCGTATCCACGCGGCTGAGAAGACATCCTACGCTGTGGCAAAGGCGCATTATATTCTAATTCAGGTACTCGCCGGTCCACCGGTCGTAGTCCGCCCGGCGGGTAAGCTGGCCAATCAACTCCGCCGAAGCCACATTTTCTCGCAACTCCGTGAGGGCCACGCCATCGCGGAGCGCTTTCAGAGTGTCATAAAGCCCTTTCACCGCGCCGGCGAAGGGCAAATGCCCCTGATGCGCCACGCGGACACCGTTGGCCGTAAGGAAATCGTCGGTCAGGTCGCCGTCGCCCACGCCCAAGAGTAAGGGGAGTCGTACTGCGGCATGCAGCTCAGACACCCCCTCACGGGTTACGCCTCCGGCCAGCCAGAGCGCATCTACGCCAGCCTGCTCGTAGGCCTTGGCGCGCCGGACCGTCCCGGCCACGCCCTCGGTGCGCAAGGAGCTGGTGCGAGCGATAATCACCAGGCTGGGGTCCTGCCTTCCCGCCAGAGCGGCTTTCATCTTCCCTACCCCCTCTTCTAGGGAGATCAACTCCTCTCCTTTGGCTTTGCCGAAGTTCTGAGGCAGCAAAGTGTCCTCGATGGTCAGGCCTGCTAGCCCAGCCGTTTCCAGTTCCTCCACTGTGCGCTTCACGTTGAGAGCGTTGCCGTAGCCGTGATCGGCGTCCACCACTAGGCTGATGTCGGCGGCCCGGCAGATGCGTCGGATCTGCTCGGCGAACTCGCTGAGGGTTAGTACCACCAGGTCGGGGGCGCCCAGCACCGTTGCTGAAGCGATTGACCCTGCCATGAAGGCCACCTCGAATCCCAGGTCCTCGGCAATGCGAGCGGATATGGGGTCAAACACTGATGCGGGGTGCACGCACCGGTCCCCGGCCAGGATTACCCGAAACTGTTCCCGCCGTTGTGTCGAATTCATGTCGCTCCTTTCCTACTCCAAAAATTTGTCCCGTTGAGCCAGGGGTTGCAGCAACGCCAACCCGGCTTGCCTTCAGGTATGTCAGGTCGTTGTCCCATCCGACCCTTTTAATTCGTGGCCGAACCAGGGCAAACCGATTATAGTGCCGGTGCAGGAAGGATTCAACGTGATTCTGGAATATTCTGTTTTGCGGTGGTGAGCTGCACGGCTTGCTGGCCGCCCGGCGCCTGAGAGCAGCTATAGAACGTTACCAGGCTCTTGTTGACACTCGCTTTGGCCAATCCTAAGATGTAGGTCTAACGAATGGGCACCTAGCTTAGTGCTTCGGGCTCGATAAACGGAGAGGTGGCAATGCCCCACCAAACAGACATTGGATTGATGGCCCACTTGATGAGACGCGCGGGCTTTGGCGATCCCCGGGAGGAACTGGAAGAGCGTGCCTCCAAGGGCTATGAAGCCGTGGTCGAGGAGCTTCTGCATCCAGAATGGCAGCCCGCCATAGACGACGAACTGCTGTACCGGTACTTCCCGGGTTATGAGGGGGCCGGGGCACCGCCAATTAATCAGGCCGAATGGGTGTTCCGGATGATCAACACCAAGCGGCCGCTGGAAGAGAAGATGGCCCTCTTCTGGCATCAGTTGTTCGCCACCAGTAACTCCAAGGTGGACAATCCACCGGAGCTGACTCGCCAAATTGCCATGTTCCGTGAATACGGATTGGGCAATTACCGTGACCTGCTGGTGGAGCTTGCCAAGTCGCCAGCCATGATCTTCTGGTTGGACAACCACGGCAATCATGATGGCGCCATAAACGAAAACTGGGGCCGGGAGCTGCTGGAGCTTTTCTCCCTCGGAGTCGGTAACTACTCAGAGGATGATATCAGGGTTGCAGCCAGGGCTTTCACCGGATGGACAATTGCGCCCAAGATTCCCCGTAATCCTTTAGGCCGTTTTTACTGGGAATTCGAGTACAAACCTCGGGACCATGACCATCGGGAGAAGACCTTCCTAGGGCATACCGGGAACTTCAATGGCGAAGACATCGTGGACATTATTGTGAATCAGCCGGCGACGGCCCGGTTCCTGGCCCGCCATCTCTACAGATTTTTCGTCGCCGACGAGCCTCGCGTGGCCAGTTGGAACATTACACCACCCACCGATCCTGAAGCCATCGAGTCGTTGGTGGGTGCTTACAATGAATCCCATGGTGACATCCGGTCTATTTTACGAGTATTGTTCAACTCAGAGTTCTTCAAGAATGCCCGCTTCGCCCGGGTGAAAAGCCCGGCTGAATTGATCGTTGGCACTGTGCGTATGGCGGGCAGCTATAACGGCTTCAAGCCAGGATTCAACAATCTGGCGTTGGAGTGTAATTGGCAGGGACAGGAGCTTCTCAATCCTCCCAGCGTGGAGAGTTGGCACACTGGCTCCGAATGGATCGACCCTGGCGTTTTGATGCGCCGGGTGAATTTTGCCGCGAGAATATTGGGAGACACCTCGCTACCCGGTGTGCAGGCTATTATTAAACGGGTGCTGGTGCAGGTGCATGGGCTAGGGAATCTTTCCCCCCAGGCGATAGTGGCAGCTTGCCTTGATGCGATGGGGCCGTTGGAAGTCAGTGAGGAGACTCACGCTGAATTGATGGTTCATGCCGAAAAATGTAGCGAGTTGGCCTGGAGCACCAAAGAAGAACTCAGCGCTTCATTTCGGAATGTGAGCAAAATAATAACCCTTATCGCCGCCTCCCGAGACTATCAGTTCGCCTAGGCAAATACTTACAACCAACCTAGAAGGATATGAAAATGGCATCAACCCATAAGGACCCCGTGCTGGTCGTATTGGAGCTTACCGGGGCCAACGATTACCTCAATACCATCGTTCCCTATAGTAATCCTCTGTATTGGGATAACCGTCCCAAGGTTAATATCGCTGAAGACCAATTACTGCTCATAGATGATGAACTGGCATTCCGGTCTGATACGGAGCCCTTGAAAGAGATCTACGACAACGGGAACATGGCAATCATTCACGGAATCGGATTTGAAAATTCACCCCGCTCGCACTTTCGTGCCATGGACATCTGGCATACCTGCGAACCGGATTCCATCGGGATTAACGGCTGGCTCGCCAAGGTTATCCGGGACTTGGATCCTGGCGGCGAGAACGTGCTGAAGGGAGTGAGCTTGGGCCAGGGGTTGCCCCGGGCGCTAACCATGCGGGGGGTCCCGGTTACTTCTGTCAACCACCTTCCTACATACGGCGTGCTCTCATCAAATCCGGGAATCGCGTCCGAGCAGGAGCGGGTTCAGTTATTGGACAGCTTCGCCCGCATGTACGCTCCCGCCATCGGCACCGGACCGACCATGGAATATCTGGGCCAGGCCGGACGGGATGCGTTGAGAGGAGCCGACATCATCCGGGTTGCTCCCGAAACCTACTCTTCAAACGTTGAGTACGCCAATAATCCCATCGCGAGGCGCCTCAGAGACGTGGCCCAGGTGCATCTGGCCGGTCTGGGCACCCAGGTCTTTTACACGTCTCACGGGTCCTACGACACTCATTATGACCAGATGGGATCCCACACCAAACTTTGGATGGAAGTTTCGGCTGCCATCAACGACTTCTTCGCCGACCTGCGTGAGCACGACGCGGCAGACGAGGTGGTCATTATGGTGTTCAGCGAGTTTGGACGTCGCGTCCGGGATAATGGCACTGGTACCGACCACGGAGCGGCTGGGGTAGCGTTTGCCATCGGAGACCGGGTAAATGGTGGAATGTACGGGACCTATCCGTCGTTGAAACCGGGAGATCTCACTCAAGGAGACTTGGCGCCCAACTACGATTTCCGAGGCTTCTACGCCACTTTGGCGGACAAATGGTTGGGACTCGACCCGGTACCTATCGTCGGCGGAAACTTCGAGCAAATGTCCTTCGTGTAGCTTTATGATTCCTTAAAAGCGTGTGTCAGACGTCTTTGCGAGCGTAGCGAAGCAATCTCGGAATTTGAGATTGCCGCGTCGTCCGCCCTAGGCGAACTCCTCGCAATGACAGTGAAGGGAAACCTTTCGCGAACCCCTAATTCGTTCACCGGAGAGCAGATATGTTGACCACCGTTGCCGCCGGCCGGGTGTATGACTACAGTTACTGCATCGGCATGTACAGTCAGTCGGGCCGGGGATTTTGGGCTCCCCAGGATTTCGTCTTGGGACCGAAGGGTCGAATTTATGTATTGAGTCGCGGTGTGGAACAGTTGGGTCAGCGTGTCAGCAAGATCAACTTTGACCACCAGTTTCAAGGCCAGTTCGGCTCCCTCGGCGCCGAAGACGGGCGCTTTGTTTGGCCCCGGTCCATCGATTTAGACAATCACGGCCGAGTGTTCGTTTCGGATGAACAGGTCAACCGGATAACCATATTCGATGAAGAGGGTGCTTATCGGTATCACTGGGGCAGGTCCGGCAGCGAAGACGGCCAGCTAAACGGACCGTCAGGAATCGCTTTCGATTCCCGGGGAACCATTTGGGTGGTGGACAGCTTGAATCACCGGGTGCAAAGTTTCAGCCAACTCGGTGAGTTTCAGTCCAAGTTCGGGCAGCAAGGTGGCGGTGACGGAGAACTGGAGATGCCGTGGGGCATCTGCATCGACCATCAGGACAACATCTACGTCGCGGATTGGGGAAACAACCGGGTGCAGAAATTCGCCCCCACTGGAGAGTTGCTGGTTAAGTTCGAATGCTCCAGTACCGGGGTCGGCTCACTAAAAGGGCCATCCGGCGTGGCGGTGGACTCCGATGGGGATGTATACGTAACCGACTGGGGGAACCACCGGGTCCAAATCTACGCCGCCGACGGCCTTTACATTACTGCGCTGGTCGGTGACGCCCAAGAGCCTTCGCCCTGGGCTCAGACCTATATTGACGCCAATTCGGACATCATCAAAGCCAGGCGTCGGGCAGATCTGGAGCCTGAATGGCGATTCCGGCGACCGGTGGCGGTAAACGTTGACGCCGACGATCGGATCATAGTTTTGGAGTCCTACCGGCACCGGCTCCAAATCTATAACAAGCTAAAGGATTACGAAGAACACTCACTAAACCTGTAGTTATATTCAAAATAGTATAAAGGTAAGGGCGTAGGTCCTCGTGTGCTGGCTGGAGGAAGCCCGCGTATTCTCCCGATCTGCAGCCCTTCCAATGCGCCTCTCTCCTGCATTACCTGGTCCCCAGTACATCCCAACACTCCCTTGCGTCTTCTTTACCGCTGGGTATGGCTTTCAGATGGCGGGGTCTCAAGGAGGGCGAGACGGCGCCAATTCATGCAGCTGGGAGCGGGGTGGATACGGCGGGGATCCAAATGGCCAAGGCCTTGCGCGCTCGAGTTCTCACTAGCGCGGGCTCCGCTGTTCCGAGCGATTTCCAAGGGGAAGTAGTGGCTTAGCGGGCCCTGGCTGAGCTGCACCGGGTATAGCTGTATACTGAGGCCCAGGCAGCAAGAAGCATTAACGAATTGGGAGGAGGTAGATCGATGGCACACTACATGTACGTTTCCCTGCAAGACGATGACAAGGTCCTGGTTTTTACTATGGATGCCCAAACCGGTAACCTGACGCCAAAGGGCGAGATTCCTGTATCGGGCGCGCCTTCCGCGCTGGCCATTAGCCCGGACCGGAAGGTCCTGTACGTCGGTCATCGCAACAGTAATGAGATATCTAGCTACCAGATAGACCAAGATTCCGGAGGGCTGGCACAGAACGGGATAGTATCGCTAGAGGCCGGGCCCACCTTTTTGTCCACCGACCGCAACGGCAGGTTTTTGCTGGCCGCCTATTACCAGGGTGCCCATGCCGCGGTTCATCCCCTCGGTGAAGACGGAGCGGTAGGAAGCCCGCCCATCGAGTGGTTGGAAACGGCCATTGGCGCCCACGCGATCCAGACCGACCCGTCGAATAAATTTGCCTTCGTGCCCCACATCGCCCGCATTAGTGATAACGTAATGCAACCTCCTGGGGAGGAATATGGGCCAAATGCCATCTTCCAGTTCAGGTTCGACGAAAACACCGGCCATCTTACCCCCAACTCGCCGCTAAGGGTCGAGCAGGAAGGCTTCCTGGGGCCGCGCCACTATTGCTACCATCCAACCCAGAACGTCGTCTACTTTTCCAACGAGCAGGGTTGCAGTGTAACCGGCTATCGGCTGGACCCTTCCGCGGGAACACTGTCGGCATTTCAGACCATAACCACCCTGCCGGAGGGCTACTCCGGCAGGAACACGTGCTCCCAGATTCAAATCTCTGCTTCGGGGAAGTTCCTTTATGTCCCCAACCGGGGCCACAACAGCATCGCGGGCTTCTCGGTGGACACCTCCTCCGGTCGGTTGACGGCCATCGGGCAGGTATCGACCGAAGTAGTACCCAGCGCCTTCAGCCTGGACCCCGAAGGTAATTTCGTTTTTGCCGCCGGCTCGGAATCGAACCGTCTGGCCTCCTATCGGGTCAATAGAGATACGGGTGCGCTAACACCTCTGGAGACTTATTCCGTCGGCAAACGGCCTATGGGAGTGCTGATGACCAGTATTGGGGGTTAGCCCGGTTCAGCGGCAGCGCTAATTGCCGGAGCTTCGACCTTGGTTGCCGCTTTTGGTCCCAACCCGCCGAATGCTATCGACCTCTCCGGGTCCATTGGCGGCGGCTCCCCCGCCGATGAAGCCCTTGATGGCGGGTCACTCGGCAGGTTGAGATTGAGCTCAGGGGAGCTAAGTGCTGAAATGGATCTGAGGGAGGGTTCTTAGCTGCGACGTGGTGCACCGGCAACTATTCGAGCTGCCATTTCAGTATCAATTCCCCTGGGCCACCCCCGGTTGGATGGGTCACTGATTCGGATTTCCAGCGCCGGCCCCAACTCCTTGATTTCCATACGAATCACATCGCCTTCCTGCACTGCACCAATCTGCTGGTGATTGACGCCCGTGGCCACCACGTCGCCCGGTTCTAAAGTTGTAATCTTGGAGAATTCCGACACCAACTCCCGAATCTGGTGGGCCATGTCGCTGGTAGGGAAGTCGTGGCGAGGCTCGTTGTTATTCCACAGCCGTATTTGCAGGTTTTGGGGGTCTGGAATCTCATCAGCGGTAACCAGGGCGGGACCCATTGGCGCGAAGGTGTCCCAACACTTACCCAGGAAGAAGCTGTTGCCGACTGCGCCTTGAAGTCCCCGTGCCGACATATCCAGGAAGTTGCAATAGCCAAAAATGTAAGACAAGGCGTCGTCCTGGGAAACATTGGTGGCCCTTTTGCCCACCACAAATGCTAACTCCGGTTCGTGGTGGAATATGGTGGCTGGTGCCGGTGGCAGAACGCAGGTATCCCCGCTGCCAATGATGGCGCTGGGGGATTTGAGGAAAGCGTCCAGCACTGCTGGCTCTCGCTGGCCGAACTCCAAATAGTTGACGGCGGCGCAAATCAGTTTGGACGGCTGAGGTACTGGTGGGCGTAATTTAACCCTGTCCAGGGGCACGCCGACTTTGCCTTGTACCGCGGATGAGATTCTCGGACCCAGCTCTTCCCAGCTGATTATGATTTCTTCGATCATATCCTGAGGGCGACGGAATTGGGCCCCTTCGAAGACATCCATCGCGTCGACAACCAGGCCGTCGTTGATTACCCCCAGGCGATTGTCGTCAAAAAGGACCAGCTTCATGGTTATTCCTCCCTCGCTTTAAAACCCTGAGTTATCATGCTCAGGCGGAGCGCCACCGACAGATGAAAATGGGATTCCCGTTCGTCCTGAGGCTCTCGAAGGGCGAACGGGCTATTTACAGAGCAGTCTAAGTTATCTACGGAACTTTGCAGCCGAATCGTCAGCAACCCTCGCGCAGTCAATACCGAATCTGGCTTTGGTTATAACAGTGGTTAGTGTGTATCAGCTGGCCCATGGTCTCACACACAAAGAAGTTGAAGTTCAATTCCTGATTGAGACCTGCGATTACCTTTAAGGGTGGGTTAGACAAACCACCCCATGCCTTGGTAGTAGCCACGTAAGTAGGCGATTTGCCCTCCGTGAACCACGTTGTCGTAGACCAAGATTCCCAGTAGGTCGGACACGGGCCTGGATTCGTTGGCGGGTTGGACGACGACGCTTGGACGACGACGCTGCCGGACAGATCGGCATCCGTCAGAGAGGTCAGATAGTCACGGGCGCCGGTTTTGACTGCTTCGAAGTAACCCAACAAGACGTCTCGAGAGGGAGTTGTCCAAGCGGCGAGATCCTCCGAAGACATGCCCTGACCAGTCTGTCCCGGATCATCATTCATGCCAAACTTTTGGTGCCAGCCATCCTGGACCCACAGCTGAGGTTTGGATTGGAGCCGGGAATTGACGAATGTATCCACCACACGGGTCATGTGCCACAAAAGCCAGGCTACGGAGTTGGAATTGGCATTAGGTTGCTGAGCAAGCGTAACGTCGTCCAATCCTTCCAGGGCACGGTCTACCATACCCCAGTTGCGTTCCAGGGCAGTCTTGATAACATCAGTTGCGGCCATCTTTACTATTCACCTCAACGACTTTCTTTGACTGAGACTTACCAGATCAAACTGATTTTCCTGAACATGCGACTTAACTATAAAAGAGTCTCCTGCACGAGTCTACCTCCCAGCCATATCAAGGATAGCCTCCGAGCCAATTAATGGACTAGCTTTGTCTGGTGACACACCGTCATCGGGAAGCCAGCAGCCGTTCAACTAACCAATAATTCTTTCAAGGTCCTGTCGATAAACTGAGTGTCCGCTGGATTTCGTCCAGGACCGCCGGCGAGATGCCCCCATATTGACGGAATAACACGAAGCTCGGCGTTCGGCATTTGCCCTGCTTCGATTTCGCTGTCCGCTGGCGGAAAGTATTGGTCCGTCTGGGATGGCATGATGATTGCCTTGGCTTTTATTGCTCCCAACGCTTGCTGAAAATCCCCCTGGTAAAGCGGATTATCGCTTATGTCTCCCCGCTGCCACGTACCTACCATTGCCAGAATATCGTTGGCATCCAGTTTCAAGAACCTACCTTCCCAGGCTTCGACTAGATAATCCTCGAGAGAGGAGAAGCCTAGTTGTAGATAAATCTCCTCCCGATAAAACGCCTGAGAAGGGCCCCACCCCGCGTATACCCTGGCCATTGCCCGAATACCCTTGGTTGGCTGCTCCCGATACCAGCCGTTCTGCCAGGCCTGATCAGCGGTGAGGGCTGCCTTGACACCCTCAAGGAAAACAAAGTTATGTCGGGAAGTCTTGGCCGAGCCACACCAGGGAGCGATACGCTCCACCATATCGGGGAACATCGTGCCCCAGTGAAAGGACTGTTGAGCACCCATTGAGAAACCACAAACCAGGGCTATGCGTTCTATACCGAATCGCTCGGTCAGCAGGCGGTGCTGGCAATGGATGTTGTCGTAGTAACTGACGGAAGGAAATCTGGCCCGGTCATAGGGCGGAGGAGTATTGCTAGGAGCCGAGGAAAGGCCATTGCCGAAAAGGTTGGGGACCAATATGAAGTATTTTTCCGGATCCAAGGCCAAGCCGGGGCCGATCATTGGCTCATTGGCCTCATGCTGGGAGCTGAAGAACGTCGGAAAGACGATGACATTGTCTTTACGCGCGTTCAGGCTGCCATAAGTCTGGTAGGCCAGTCTGGCAGCTCGGAGCGTCAGGCCAGACTGAAGGACGACATCTCCTAATTCGAAGACCTGGTAGTCCGTCATAATCAACTTGTAACTGGGAGCATTGTTATCTACCTACAGTCTGACCCAACGGTAGACTTTCCTGATGCGAACCAAAAGGCTGATCGCCCGGCGCAAGCCAGTAGCGGCGCTCAACCGCGCAGGTACTGCTGCTGCAGCTGAATGAACTCATCGGTGCGGTTGACCTGCCGCAACAACTCCGAACTAGCTTCTCTGGATGCCAAATCCTCCACAGCACCGCCTTCTTTCAGGTGCTTGAAACAATCGTAAACCGCTTGCACGGCCATCCCGAACGACGGATTACCGGCCATCAGTATCCTCACTCCATTAGCGGCTAGGAACGCCATGTCTTTCATCATGTCGTCCGGCGGGCTCAAAACCGTGAGGGGCAGCGGCGTCGCCTGGTGCACCGCCTCCAACTGGACCCTGGTTCGCAGTCCCGCCAGCCTGATGGCCTCCACTCCGGTCTGGGAATAAGCTTTGATCCGATCCAAAGCCTCATCCAGGGGAAAGTGGGTCAGGGCGGTGGTTCGGGCGACGATGACGGTCAGGGGATCGGTGCGCGCCGCTACGGCGGCCTCCAGCTTACCCACCTGTTCCTCCTGGGAATACAGGCCGGGGTTATCCTGGTTGAAGCGCAACGGCGGGATGGCGTCCTCAATCTCGATGGCCGAGACACCGGCCGCCTCCAGCTCCTTCACTGAGCGCACCACGTTGACGGCGTTGCCAAATCCGTCCTCTCCGTCGTGCATCAAGCTGACGTCGGCGATACGAGTGATGCGGCGGCATACATCCACTAGGTCAGACATGTTGGTCATCACAATGTCGGGAACGCCCAGGTTAGCCACCTTGCCCACCGAGCCGGACAAAAAGCAGACCTCATAGTCCAGCATATGGGCGATGCGGGCCGACAACGGGTCGAAGATGTTGGCTGCCAGGGTGCATTCTGGCCGGGATATCACCCTGCGGAACCGCTCGCGGGCAAAGGACATGATGCTTCCCCCCTTTTGATATCGAATTAATGCCTGGTTGACTTGGGCACAATGTAAGTCTTATACCAGTATTTAACAAGCTGGCCGGTAAGTGTTCAGATTTGAGGGGAAGCGAGCAACCGGCGGCATTCCAGGAGGGGATTGAGACCTCTAGCCCGCCAGGTGCCAAAGAGGGATGCCAAGGTCATCTTGCTGTCGGTGCCCTGCCCTGAGCGGGTGCCGCCGCTGATCTTGCGACTGGTTACCAGATGCCGCAGGCTCCGCTCGGCGGCGTTGTTGTCTGAGGGCACGGCTGGGTCCGACACGAAGACAAACAGTTCCTTGATGAACCGTTCCATGCGCCGGCAGAGCTTGGCCTGAACCGCCAGGGGATCTTTAAGGAAAGGCCGTGCCAAGACCATTAGTTTCTCCTCCAGCATTAGCTGGGTGCGATGGCCTGGCTGGGCTCGGGGAAGGACCGAGGCCTTGGCCTCCGTGTAGACCTGGTGAACCGCCTCGGCCCACTGAGCCAGCCCAGCGTCTTCTGGGTACAACCCTTTCAGGTCATGGATATCCCGCAGCAGATGAGCCCAGCACCGTTGCTTCAGACCCGGGTAGTGGTTATAGGCGGCGTAGAAATCACTGACCAACACTCCGCTGAAGGAGGAATCCAGCACCTCATCCACCACCCCCTTATCCCGACCCCGACGCAGGAAGTATCGTTCGCTGGGAGTGCTGAAGGTCCAAACATAGCCGTTGCTCCCGTCCTGGCGCCAGCCGGTTTCGTCGCCCTGCACCACGGGACTGGCGCGGACTTGCTCGAGCACCTCTCGCACCGCCGTCTCAGCCTGACGGGCTACTCCATGGACGGCCTGGACGATGGCACCAACACTCAGGTGCAACTGATGGACGGTCTCCAGGTACCATTGGATGATTCTTATGGGCAACCGTCCCTCCTCCCGCAGGGTCACCATCAGGCTTACCAGATTGACCCCCAGGCGCTGCTGGCCCAGAACCACCCCCTGCAGGGCCTCTTTGGGCAGCCGGCGCCGCTGGCATACCGGACAGATGCGGGCTACCAGGGCGTGCTCGGTCACTTCTACCGGAGCCACCGGTAGCTCAATGACTTCCCGAGTTCGCTGTACCCATCCGCCGTTCAGGTGAGTCCCGCAGTCGGGACAGACCGCCACGGCATGCTCCACCCGCTGGGTAGGAGTCATGCGCTGGCGGGCGAAGCCATGGCGGCGCGGCTTTCTGGGCTCCTTTTTCTCCGGCGCTTGCCGGCTGGAGTGCGGCTGATTACCCGGCATCCCCGACGACCCGCGCCGGTTGGGACGGGATTCCAGAACCCCAATCCGCCTTTGCAAATCGGCAATGACTGCCCGCTGGCCGGCAATTATCTCCAGCAGAGTTTCGCGACTCGCCGCGTTCAGGTCTAGTTCAGTGTCCACCTCCCTGGTATGCCACAACTCCCCCGGCCATGCCAGCGTTTTTCCAACGGCTTTGAGCCAATTCACCTCATCAAGTCTGAACAGTTACGTTTGCCAATATCGTTTGCTATATTCAGACGGTCTTTGATAAGCTAGATGCAGAGATCATAGATTGGGTTCCGGGAAACTAAGCATGGATTCGTTATCGACTGAAACCGGCGGGTGATTTCGCTTTACCCGGTGTTCGTCAACCGGTTTTGGTCAATCGGCAGGCTCCACTCGTCATCTTTTGGCTCTAGTCATCACGCTAGTCATCACGCTAGTCATCGAATGAGGTCGTAGTCAATGAAAGAAACTATTCAAGAAGCGGTCAACCTGCTCCGCGACGGACAACCTTGTGTCTTGGCCACGGTGGTCCGCACCAAGGGATCTACTCCACAAAAGTCGGGCGCCATGCTCTTAGTGCGAGAAGATGGCACCGGCGTCGGCACGCTGGGCGGCGGGTGTGTGGAAGGGGATATCTGGTTCGCCGCCAGGGAGATTCTGCACAATCACGGCGGACCGGAGTTCAAGGACTACTACCTGAATGAGGATATTGCCGCCCGGGACGGCCTGGTCTGCGGCGGTACTATGTACTTCTATCTGGAGCCCTTCTGGGAAGGCGCGGATTTCCTCGAAATTGGAGCCGCGGTGCTGGAGGCCTACGAAGGCGGCGATGCGGTGGCCCTGGCCACGGTGGTTAACGTTCCCGAAGGAGCAGCCAATCTCGGCGCCAAGCTATTGCTCCGGCTGGACGGCTCGGTGGCCGGCACCCTGGGGAGCTCCCAGCTAGATGAAACAGCCACTGGGGTGGGGGAACGGGTCGCCCAGGTAGGCGCCGTCGAGAGTTTTACCACCGACGATGCGACCGAGGTCTTCGTTGAGGGCTTTACCACTCCGCCGACCCTGGTAATGGTGGGCGGCGGGCACGTGGGCAAGGCCACCGCCGACCTGGCCCACACGCTGGGGTACCGGGTATTCCTAGTTGATGACCGCCCAGAATTCGCCAACGAAGAGCGTTTTCCCTACGCCGAGCAAACCCTGGTTACAGGCTATGAAGGGTGGGCTGACCACCTTACCGTGAACGTGAACAGCTACCTGGTAGTCGCAACCCGCGGACACAGGTACGACGACATGGCCCTGGAGTCGGCGCTGTCGACCAAAGCCAGGTATATCGGCCTGCTGGGAAGCCGCCGCAAGACTCTGATGATTTACCAGCGCCTGCTTCAACAAGGCATCCCGCTGGAGCGCCTCCAGCAGGTGCGTGCCCCCATTGGATTGGACATTGGCGGGCTGACGCCGGAAGAGCTGGCCGTAAGCATCATGTCGGAGATAATCATGGTGCGCCGGGGCGGCAAGGGGGCCTCGATGACTATGGACGAGTGGTTTTTGCAGCGGGTTTCCGAAAAGTCCCAGCGTGCGGTCAACGTTTAGTAACTATCTCAAAATGCCACCCCGTGCCCTTCGGAATGACATGGGGCGTTTCGGGATAAATCCTCAGCGGAGGAACTCAGTGGGCGAAGCGGTAGCGATTCTGCTGGCGGCCGGGGAGTCCCGCCGGATGGGTCGGCTCAAGGCACTCCTGCCCTGGCAGGGCGATACCCTGCTCGGCCGCCAGGTCTCCTCTCTGCTTCAGGCTGGAATCGACCAGGTGGTCGTGGTGCTGGGACACCAACGGGATAGGCTACTGCCCCTGCTGGAGGGACGGGATAGGGTAGTTCCGGTTTTCAATCCCGATTACCAGGCAGGAAAGACCACGTCGATTAAGACCGGGATTAATGCCGTCTTGGGCTCTGGCCAGGCGGCAGACGTTCAGACCCTGATACTGCTTAACGTCGATCAACCGCGAACTTCCGAGACCATCAGCACGTTGATGAGCGGGCATGAGAGTTCCGACTGCCTCATAACCATTCCTGTCTTCCAGGGAAAAGGTGGGCACCCCATAATCTTGGATGGCTCGCTGCTGCCCGAGCTGCTGGAAATTTCAGAGGCGTCCCAGGGTATCAGAGCGGTGGTCAGGAGACACGAGGAGCGCATTCAGCGAGTGGAAATGGACACCCAAGAGGTTCTGTGGGACTTGAACACTCCCGAGCAGTATCAGGCGGCCGTGATCCAATAGCTCAGTAGCAGCAACACGACGGCGGGGAGAGAATAGTTCCTCGATTTAGGCATCAGCGCCTTAGGGATTAGTGTTTGTATCCTGGGTCGTCGGGCAAGCCGGAATCTCGGGCGGCCGCCACCGCCAGTCGATCGCACCGCTCGTTTTCTTTCATTCCCGAGTGGCCCCGCACCCACCGGAATTCGACGTCGTGCCGGCGGCACACCTCCAACATTCTTTCCCAAAGGTCAGGATTTACCGCGTCCTCCCGCTTGTTACGCTTCCAGCCGTTGGCCTGCCAACGCTGAGCCCAACCCTTGGACATGGCGTTTACCAGATATTGGGAGTCGCTAAAAAGGATTACCCGGCAGGGCTTCCTCAGGGCCTCCAGGGCCTGCCAGGGCTGCCAAGGCCGCTGTTATCTCCATGCGGTTGTTAGTGGTCAGCTTAAACCCACCCGACAGCTCCTTTCGCTGGGATCCGTAGAGCAGCACCGCGCCGTAGCCGCCGGGTCCGGGATTGCCCAGACATGCGCCATCGGTATAGATGGTTACTTGCTCACTAGTTGGCAAGTTAATACCCGGCCCGCTATTGGTCTGGTTTTTATCCATAGCTATGCTGGCTGCAAATGAGGCAATGCCGGGCGAGGCATGACCAGAGAGGCCAGGAATCCGATGAAGAACAAGGCCGAGGCAAAGTAGAATGTCACCTGCCAACCGTATCCGGGAAAGTCGGAGGCCCAGTAAAAACCTAACCAGGCCAAATCAAATTGCCACCCTCCAACCAGCAATCCAACGAATATCGTGGTCCCAAACCCGAAGAAGGCGTTGCTGCCCCACATCAGTCCGATGAAGGTCGCGTCCAGGCCGCGCCCGGAAGCTTCGTCTATGGCCGCCGCCTGGGTCAGAGAGTTCACAACTGAATGGAAGAAGCCAAACACAGTCACCGCCGTTAATGTCAATAGGACGTTACTACCGGCCCAGACCAGGGCTAGGGGTAAGAAAACCGTTACGGCCATGACGAAGCTAATTATGGACCTGCGCCCAATGTGGTCAGAGAGCATCCCGAACAAGGGGCCGGAGAGGATTCCGGGCGCTGATACCAGCGTGAGGTGAAAGCCCGCTAGAATATAACCCATCTCTAGTTCCTGGGTTAGGTACAAAAGTAGAAAAGATGTGAATGTCCGGTCAGCCATGCCACGGACGGCAGATACCGTGAAGATGGCCCACATTCCCCGACCCTCGAAAGCCCCTCGCAAGCTAATCAACTGGGTTTTAAATTTGGTGCGAAAATCTACTGGCCCGGACTTAGGACCCGCCACATTCCACAAGACCAACAGTATCAGGATTGCCAGCAACATCAGCATGGGGGTCCCTCCCCCCATTATCATGCGCCAGCTTCCACTAAACCCGAGCCAAACTAAGAGAATTCCAGCTACCAGTGGCCCGATCATGTCTCCGACGTTACCCATTGAGCGGTGCAACGAAATAAACAGACCACGACGTTCCGGAAACCGCCGGGACAGCAACCCCAGGGCCGGGGGATGCCAGAGGGCGCTCCCGGCTGAGGCGATGACCAGGGCCGGCAGTATCAAGCCGTAGGTCGGCAAGACCGAAACCAGGAAGAACCCGACCCCAATCATGGCCATGCTGATGGCCAGCACCTGGGCCTGGCGGTGCTGGAACATGTCGACGAAGAACCCGCTGGCCATGCTCGTCGCTCCGCTGGAAAGCTGGCGCACGGCAAACAGCAGACCCGCCTGGACTGGGTTTAACCCCAGGTCTGCATAAAGCGCAGTGACCAGGACCGGAAAACTATGCCCATACAAGTGCTCCAGCCCGTGGGCGCCGATGAGGCTGGTAGCCATAACCGAGTCTTTGGTTTGGTTGACCCGCTGAGGTGGAGCGACCGTTGCGGTATCTGCCACGCTGCGTCACCTACCTTTCTGGTTGCTCGACGGGGGAAGTTCAGTAGATTCGACCCCAGTTAGGCACATCTGCGTCAGTATACACCCGCCAGTGATAGGGGAATAGGCAAGCCAGCCTCGCATGCTATGGTCCAGCTAAGCGCGGCTTTAGCGGGGGTGAGAAGCCCACAAGACTCTCCTACGCAGGGGGCGGAGCTTTTAGCCCAGGCCCCGGAGCCCGCGGGCCCTGAGACAGTATCCAGCCGGTCTAGCTCGACCCCGGCGCTCCCTCCGGTGACTACCACGTTTACTTTTTGGCGGAGAACCAACCATTACGCTCTACCATTTCCGGGCATATACCAGAGTTCTACTGAACCGAGCATTGAGTTAAGATTTGGGAAACCGGTAGAATCAGTCCGCGGGTAAATTTGAGCGACCGTAGATCCATGAGGGAATCTTGTCGACAGAAGCTAAACCAAGACAATCGTCGATACCGGACGCCAGTCATCAATCCTACGAAGGTCCCTAAATGCGGACCTTAATTCTGGGTGACATCCACTCCAACCTGATTGCGCTCCAGGCCGTGCTGGCTGACGCCGAGGAGCGGGGTGGCTTCGACCAAGTCTGGTGTCTGGGTGATACCGTGGGCTACGGACCGGACCCGGGTCCCTGCCTCGAGTTGTTGCGGCGCTACCCTCTGCTGGCAGTGGCAGGCAACCACGATCAAGCCGCCACCGGGCAGGTGGGGGTAGAGGTGTTTAATGGTCCGGCCGCCAGCGCCGCGCTATGGACTGCCCAGCAGCTAACCGGGGAGGACCGGGATTTTTTGAGTGGGTTGCCCCTCACCGCGACCTCCGAGGACTTCACCCTGGTTCACGGCAGCTTACGGGAGCCGCTTTGGGAATACCTGCTGAGCGCGGAGGCGGCCCTGGCCACCTTCCAGCTGCTTTCCACCAGGTTCTGCCTGGTGAGCCACTCCCACATTTCTTTCATATGTCAAGAAAACCAGGACGATCCGACGTTCGTAGATTTCACCGAGGACCAGAAGTTCCTTCTAAACGGGGAACGCTGGATTATCAACCCAGGCAGCGTCGGTCAACCTAGGGACCGGGATCCCCGCCCCAGCTACGCCGTCTATGACAGCAGCCAGCCCGCCATCAGCAGGCACCGAGTCAGCTACGACATTGGCGAAACCCAGGAGAGGATGCGTCAGGCCCAGTTACCCCAGCGCCTGATAGACCGGCTGAATTACGGGGTTTAGTAACCATCTCAAATGGTCACCCCGAGCCCTTCGGCGTTGCTCGGGATAAACTCAGCGAGGGGTCTAAAGTAACTGGGCACATGTTCCTGAAGCAACAGAGGCCAACGATGGGCATAAGCATTTTTTGGTCAACTTACCGTCGGCTTGACCACCTCTGGCAACGATAATGAATTATGATGAGACACGACGGTCCCAAGATGGCAGGGCCTTTTCATTTTCTCAAAATAGTATAAAATTATTACCAGTTTAAGCGGGAGGGGAGGATGATGACTTTGAGAGAAACGCTGGATTTGGTGCCTGACTTCCGGAGTAGCCAAGGGCGACGCCACTCTTTGGGGGCGATCCTGGCCTTGGCCACCTGTGCCATGCTGTGCGGCGCCCGCAGCTTATACGCCATAGCTCAATGGGGGCGGGACCAAGGGGGTGCTACGGCGCAGCTTTTGGGGTTCAGCCAGGAGAAGACACCCTGCGTGGCCACCCTCCACCGGGTGTTCAAGGGCCTGGACGTGGCGGCCTTTGAGGCAGAAGTCGGCAACTGGCTGGCAAATAGCGGGGTAGAGGCGGATGACCCCCTGTCCCTGGACGGGAAAACCTTGCGAGGGGTCCACGGCCAAGAGATACCCGGGGTCCATCTGGTGTCGGCCTACGCTAGCCGCGCTGGGGCAGTGCTGGCGCAGGTAGCTGCGCCGGGCAAAGGGGAAGAATTGGCGGCGGTCAAAGAAGTATTGGGCCAGGTACCCCTGAAGGGTCGGGTAGTAGTAGCTGATGCCTTACTGACCCAACGGAAAGTCTGTGAGCAGATTGTGGCAGGCGGCGGAGAGTATCTGCTGCCAGTTAAAGAGAATCAGCCCACCTTGCGCCGAGACTTGGAGGTGGCTTTTTCCCCTGCTAGGAACTGAGAGGGCTGGTGGGCCAACCGTACCTCCCTGGCTAGCAGCGGAGTGGCGAGCACGCGGGGCCAAGCTGACGGTCTGGGCCGATACTCCAGTAAAGCGGCGTCATGGGCGGCTGGAGCGGCGAGAGTTGTGGGCCTTGGCCGACCCAGAGCTAAATGGCTACGTGGGCAGCGCTGGGACGGTCGGGGAAGCGTGGCCGCATCTGCAACAGGTGTGTCGGCTAGAGCGCCAGCGGGTCGTGAAGGGCAAGAAACAGGTGGCTGTGAGCTATGCAATTAGCAGTCTCCCAGCCACTGATGCCGATGCGAGGCGATTGTTGAGCCTTTCCCGTGGGCACTGGGGCATCGAGAACCGCCTCCACTGGGTACGGGATGTGACCTTCGACGAGGACCGCTCTCAGGTGCGCACTGGGGCCGCCCCACAGGTTCTGGCGGGCCTGCGGAACCTGGTCATCAGCTTGGTACGTCGGGCTGGGCATTCCAACGTAGCCGCTGCCCTACGCCGCCACAATGCCCATCTCAGCGAAGCTTTTGACATGATGGGCTTTACCTACCAGGCAGGAGAATGAAAAGGCCCTGCCAAGATGGGCTAATCTATTGACAAGGCTGGGGCAGCATTGGTAATCTGTTCTCCCAACATGGGGAAATGTACCCAGGCCCGCTAGCTCAATTGGCAGAGCAACGGACTCTTAATCCGTAGGTTCTCGGTTCGACCCCGAGGCGGGTCACCAAATGCCCCGCTTTTTTGCTAACCGGCGCCCAAAGCGGTGTCGCAGGCCCTACAAAATAAAAATCGGCCATCAGTTCAGCGGTTTGGCCTGGCTGGGTGAGGGGAAGTGTCGGAATTGGTAGACGAGCATGACTTAGGATCATGTGCCGAAAGGCGTGGGAGTTCGAGTCTCCCCTTCCCCACCATCGGCAAGACCGCTGGGGAGACGGCAAAACCCGGGGGGAATTCCAACCTGGCATGGGACTGATAACGCGCCGGGAATCAAAAACTGCCAGTCTTGGGCCCGAGGAGGTTAGGTGGCAACTCTACTAGAGGTTAAAAACCTAAGAACCTATTTCTACACCTTTGAAGGCGTGGTCAAGGCAGTCGACGGTATCTCCTACGAGATAGAAGAGGGAGAGACCTTGGGATTGGTGGGAGAGAGTGGTTGCGGCAAGAGCGTGAGCGCTCTTTCTGTGATGCGCCTGATTCCCGACCCACCAGGCAAGATAGTTGGCGGCGAGATAAGTTTCGAAGGCGAGGATGTTCTGAAGATCGACATGGACGACATGCGCACCATAAGAGGTGCCAAGATCGCCATGGTCTTTCAAGAGCCGATGACCTCCTTGAACCCAGTGTTAACGGTAGAGAAGCAGCTAAGTGAAACGTTGCAGCTCCACAAAGGCATGACCAGGGTAGTAGCCCGCCGGGAATCGATTGACCTGCTGGCCAGGGTCGGGATTCCTGACCCGGAACAGCGAGTATCCCAGTATCCCCACCAATTCAGCGGCGGGATGCGTCAGCGGGTCATGATCGCCATGGCCCTAAGCTGCAACCCTCGGTTAATCATCGCCGATGAGCCCACCACGGCGCTGGACGTAACGATTCAGGCCCAGATATTGGAGGTGATGAAGTCCCTGACCCGCGAGTTCGGCGTTGCCCTCATGGTCATTACCCACAACCTGGGCGTGGTGGCCCGTTACGCCGACCGGGTGAACATTATGTACGCCGGCAAGATTATCGAGAGGGGAACGGCAAGGGAGATTTACGGCAACCCCCGTCACCCTTACACCGTCGGCTTGCTAAGATCCGTGCCCCGTCTCGACCTGCCCCGAAAGGAGAAGCTGGACCCCATTGAAGGCCAACCCCCCGACCTGATCAATCTGCCGGAAGGCTGCGCTTTCCGGGTCAGGTGTCCCTGGGCGATAGACAAATGCGCCACCGACACTCCCCCCTTGATGCAGGCTGGGGAGGCCCACTGGTCGGCCTGCTGGAGGGCCGAAGACCTGGGCCCAACCGCCCTGAGTTTCTTGACCGATGCCGCCGGCGTAGCCGAACCCTAAAAGTCCACTAAAAGCCAATTGGAGCTGCTTGGCCAGCCTGATCACCCAATCCGAGTAAGAAGCAGAGAGCGACAAATATGACTACTGCACCGAGCACCGAAACTCAGGGCACCGCCACCGGAAGCGACGGCAATGTGCTGCTCGAGGTAAAAAATCTCAAAATGCACTTTCCGGTCACCTCAGGGCTGATCTTCCAAAGGGCCGTGGCCCACATCAAGGCTGTGGACGGCGTCAATTTCTTTGTTCGGGAGGGGGAAACCCTGGGCCTGGTGGGAGAAAGCGGCTGCGGGAAGACCACCACCGGGCGTTGCATCTTGCAGCTATACCACCCAACGGACGGAGAGATATTGTTCGAGGGGCGCGACCTGACCAAGCTCAAAACCCGGGAAATGCGGGGAATGCGTCGGCAAATGCAGGTGATTTTCCAGGACCCCTTCAGCTCCCTTAACCCGCGAATGACCGCCGGCAACATCATCGGCGAGCCGCTGGTGGTGCATGGATTGGTCAACGGCAAGGCCGAATACAAGGAGCGGGTTGCCGAGCTCCTCTTCAATGTGGGACTGAATCCCTACATGGCCGACCGCTTCCCCCACGAATTCAGCGGCGGCCAGCGCCAGCGTATCGGGGTGGCCCGAGCCCTGTCGGTGGACCCCAGATTTATCGTCTGCGACGAGCCGGTGTCGGCGTTGGACGTCTCCATTCAGGCCCAGATAATCAACCTGCTGGAAGACCTGCAGAACCAGTTCAAGCTTACTTACCTTTTTATTGCCCACGACCTCTCAGTTGTAAGGCACATCAGCGACCGGGTTGCGGTAATGTACCTGGGCAAGATAGTGGAAATTGCCGACCGTAACGAGATCTATCTCAACCCGCTACATCCCTACACGCAAGCGCTGCTCTCCGCTGTTCCTATCCCCGACCCAGTCATCGACGCCCAGCGCGAGCGAATCCTGCTGACTGGGGAGGTGCCCAGCCCGCTGAACCCTCCCAGCGGCTGCGTGTTCCATCCCCGCTGTCCCATTGCCACCGACCAGTGCTCGGAGATCATTCCTGAACTCCGAGAGGTTGCACCCGGACATTGGGCTGCCTGTATCCATGCCTCCGGCTACGGCAGTTTTTAGCCTGTTTCTTTTTAAGACCGTTCTTCGGGGAAACTCACGGACACGACGGGAGGGCCACCAAGCAAGGTGGCCCTTTTGCCGGGCGTCTAGATCGTGGTAGGCCTAGTTAAAATGGCCGGAACTAATTACTGCTTGGACCTCAGCTTTCCACTCCTTGTAGCCAGTAGTCCGCCATGATACCATTTTACCAATATGAACCCCCGGCTTATTCGTAACTTCTGCATCATCGCCCATATCGATCACGGCAAGTCCACCCTGGCGGACCGCTTCCTGGAAATTACCGGCACGGTTCGGCCCCAGGAGATGAAGGCCCAGTTCCTGGACAGCATGGACCTGGAGCGGGAGCGGGGCATTACCATCAAGGGCAAGGCCGTGACCATGAAGCACCGGGCGCCGGATGGGCTCGACTATCAGTTAAACCTTATCGACACCCCCGGGCATGTGGATTTCAGCTATGAGGTCTCCCGCGCCCTGGCTGCCTGCGAAGGTGCGCTGCTGGTAGTCGATGCCAGCCAGGGAATCGAAGCTCAGACCATTGCCAACGCGCTCCTGGCCATGCAATACGATCTGGACTTGATTCCGGTGGTCAACAAGATCGACCTCCCGGCAGCCGAGCCGGCCAGGGTTGCCGGCGAACTGCAACAGGTCTTCGGTTTCCGTGAAGATGAGATACTATTCGTATCCGCAAAGGACGGCACCGGAGCCCATGAAATTCTCGACCAGGTGGTCAGTCGTATTCCGGCCCCCCAAGGTCAGGAGAATGCGCCCTTCCGGGCCCTGGTTTTCGATTCGGTTTATGACTCGTATAAGGGAATAATCGCTTACGTACGAGTCGAAGACGGTCAGCTGGCGAAGAATGACCGGATAATGGTGATGTCCACCGGCAAGCTGTCGGAGATTGGGGAGCTGGGCATATTCGCCCCCTCACCCACTGCGGTAGACTCCCTATACAGCGGCCAGGTAGGTTATATCGCCACCGGTTTCAAAGATGTGCAGGAATGCAGCGTAGGCGATACCCTGACCAGCGGCTCCAAAGCAGCCGGGGAACCCTTGCCGGGCTACTTCCAGCTCAAGTCCATGGTCTTCGCCGGGTTGTATCCCTCCGATGGAGAGGACTACAACAACCTGCGGGCCGCCCTGGAGAAATTGCGGCTGAACGACGCCTCGCTGACCATGGAACCGGAAAACAGCGTGGCCCTGGGTTTCGGCTTCCGCTGCGGCTTCCTGGGTCTCATGCACCTGGAGATAGTCCAGGAGCGGCTGGAGCGGGAGTACGACCTGGACCTGATAATTACCGCGCCCAGCGTGGCGTATCAGGTGGTGCTTCAAGACGGCAGCACTATTCGGATAGACAATCCCTCCAAGCTGCCGGAGCCCAATTCCATCCGGCATATTGAGGAACCGATACTAGACCTGACTGTCGTGACTCCCAGCCGGCACGTGGGCGCGATCATGGAGCTGATGCATTCCCGTCGCTCTGAATTCAAGCGCATGGATTATATCCAATCATTGAGCGGTAACGCCGGTGATGCTTCTGGGGGCGACGCTTCGGGGAATGAGCAGGCCAGGGTGGTCATGGAATACACCATGCCTCTAGCCGAAATGTTGGCCGATTTCTACAATCAACTCAAATCCCGCACGCAGGGCTACGCATCTCTAGACTACACTTTCGCCGGATACGTGGCGGCCCCGCTGGTGAAAGTGGATATATTGGTGAACCACATTCCCGTGGAGGCTCTTTCCACCATCCTCCACCGGGACTCGGCGGTAACCCAGGGTAGAGCGATCGCCGAGAAGCTGCGACGCACTATTCCCCGCCAGCTGTTCGAGGTGCCCATACAGGCGGCAATTGGCGCCAGGGTAATCGCCCGGGAAACGGTCAAGGCGGTGCGGAAGGACGTATTGGCCAAGTGCTATGGCGGGGATATCACCCGCAAGCGCAAGCTGCTGGAGAAGCAGAAAGAAGGTAAAAAGCGGCTCAAAAGCATCGGCCGGGTCGAGGTGCCCCAAGAGGCATTCCTCAGTATTCTGGGCATCGGCGACCAGTAGCGGAATCCCTTACTTCCGCACTAATTCGCCCCACGTCCCATTTAGCACCCACCAGCCTACATCCCCAGGGCTTCCCGCAGCTCCTGTATCTGGGACAGGTGACCCCGCCAATGGCGGGCAAACAGTCCCTGCAGGAGGTTTTGTACCGTTCGCTGCTCACTGAGTCCCCGGGCCAGCAGGTGCGCCGTTATCGTCTTCTCTCCCAACTCCGCCTCTGAGGCGCCAGAGACCGCGCCCTCCAGACCTTCCAATACTTGCAAGACATCCTTTTCCAGCTGCCGGGGCTCCCGAACCAGACGGTCCGGCGTGATGTTATTCAGGTCCGGCATCAGGTCGAATTCTCTTTTATGACCGGAGAGCATTCCTTGAATCAGGGAATGTAAGCCGTCGGCTGGGGTATCCACCAGGTGATAAATGACCTCGCGGGCCGACCAGGAGTCGGGGTCGGGCTTCCAATCCAGGCAATAGTCCATCCCATCCAACAGCTGAAGTAATTCAGCTTTGATGCTCCGGATGTCCTCCAAGTAAATCGACTTCTGACTGGTCAAATGTCCTCCAGGCCTTCCTCCGCTTTGAGGAGTCTGCTGTCAAAAGCGGCGCTTAAATCCCGGGTTTGAAGACCATCAGGAAAAGGATCAGGACCGGCAGTAGGGTGGCGACGCCGCCAAACATGGACCAAATGCGGCTGGCGCTACGATAATCGGGACTCAACTCGCCGGCATCGGCTCCTTCTTGCGCCAGGCGGACCATGCGACGCTGTTGAGGCAGTAACACGACCAGCCAAATAATACCCGTAATAATCAAAAGTACGAAGGAGCCTCCCAGCCAGGGTTCCTGGAATCCCGCCCAATCCCTCAGCCCAACCATCCAAATCCCGGTGGCCAGCAGGACGACTATCCCCGGGGCGGTAAAAATGTAGTCAGCTTGCAGCAGGGATCGGGCGGTTATCGCAATAGTTTCCAGGTTTCCCGACCGGTCGGCCCGAGTTTTCCAGAAGGCAGCGGTGATAATGTTGCCGACGAAAACTACCGCGGCCAGAATGTGGAGGGCCAGCAAAACCTGAAGCATCTATTCACTCCTTGGGATCCCTATCGCAGAATCAGCTGGCCGGGCTACCCAACCCTCGCAAGATTTCCGCCACCGCGTCCCGGGTATCTGCGCGGGCCAAACCAAACTCCAGCGACGCCCTCAGCAGGCCCAGGGGCGTACCGCCGTCGTAGCGCCTACCCTGAAATTCATGGGCGTACAGCATCTGGCTCTCCAGCAAGAGCGACAGGCCGTCGGTCAACTGAATTTCGCCCTTGGCTCCCGGCGGGGTGCGTTCCAAACAAGAAAAAATGTCCGAAGGTAGTATATAGCGCCCGACAATGGTCAGGTTGGATAGAGCTTCCTCCCGGGGCGGCTTCTCCACCAGATGTCTAATTCTATGGACCCGCTCCTCGACTGCTGCGGCGTCGGCCACTCCGTAGTTCTGGACCACCTCCCAGGGCACTCGCTCCACCGCCACCACTCCGGCGTCAAATCTGGTCCAAACTTCCGTCATTTGCGCCAGCACTCCGGGGGTGTGCGCCACGATATCGTCGGGCAGCATGACGGCGAAGGGATGGTTTCCCACCGCAGCTTGGGCGGTCAGGACTGCGTGTCCCAAACCCAGGGGCTGCTCCTGGATCACGAATCTGACCTCAGCCAGGGAGGAGACATGGCGCACCTGGTCGAGAAGGTCCTGGGCTCCGCCGGCAGCCAAATGATCCTCCAGCACTGGGTCGGGCTGAAAGTAGGCGGCTATGGTCTCTTTGCCCGGGGATGTAACGATGATGACTTCTTCGATTCCAGCCTCCGCAGCCTCCTCAACCACATACTGGAGCATGGGCTTGTCCAGAACGGGCAGCAGCTCCTTAGGCACCGACTTGGTGACGGGCAGAAACCTGGTTCCGAGTCCGGCGGCGGGTATTACCGCTTTTCTAATTTTCATAACCGTTGCCTGTTTCATAACCGCTAACTGGCGGAGCCAATTCTAACATTCTCTAAATCGGGAGAACAATCCAACGACCCTTAACCCAGGGTCTTTCTATACTCCCCAGTGTCATTGCGAGTTTTCATGCTCCGGCGGAGCGCCGCCGACAGATGAAAAAGGATTCCCCTCGGCTCATGGTTCGACGGGCTCACCACGAGCGGTAGGGATCCCGTTCGTCCTGAGGCTCTCGAAGGGCGAACGGGCTATTTACAGAGCAGCCCTTCGTCTGCGCTCAGGATAAACTCCGCGGAGCAATCTCTCCTTGCCCTCATGAGATTGCTTCGGGCCTGTGGCCCTCGCAATGACAATCGCAAGACCCCAACGCTGGACCGGTTGACCGGCCAGCAACCCGGGACGTTATTGGGCGTCGGGTCTTCCGCAAAACAGCCGGCAGGGGCTCCGCCCGTTGATTGACAGCCTCGGCCCCCTAGCCTACCATGGTCTATAGAGGCCGTGCTAGGCGGGGAGCTAGCGGTGCCCTGAACCCGCAATCCGCTATAGCGGGGTTGAATTCCTCCCCCCGACCGGGTCCATGAGCCTATATCCTGGAACGATGATATAGAAGGCCGGGTCCCACGCGGCGTAGACTTGCCAACCCCGCCAGGTCCGGAAGGAAGCAACGGTAAGTGAGAACCTGCGGGTGCCGTGGGAGTGCCTGACCCGAGTCATCGTCCGAGACAAGCTCAGAAGAGTTGGGTCAAAGGGGGGTGCGCGGTCTCTTATATTCAAAACAATTTCAGGAGCCAGCAGAGTGGGTGCAAAGAGTAACGGCGACATCCACAGGTCAGCCCGCGAAAACCCCAGGATGAGCCGCTACCTGCTCGGTCGGACCGCCCGCTCCCGCTGGTAATGCACCGCAGGAACCGTTCTCGTTGCAAGTTTTTCTACGATCTAAACGAACCCGCGCTAAACAAAGCCGCTACCCATCCGCCCGGTAGCTGAAATCGGTGGCCGATAGCCGTGACTGCCAACCCCACTAAGCCACCCAGAGCCCGAAAATCCCTGGGACAGCATTTTCTGAAAGATGGCTCGATACTGGACCGCATAGTCGAGGCGGCAGAGTTAACGGCTGACGACACGGCTCTGGAAGTGGGTCCCGGGCTGGGGGCTCTTACCAGCCGATTAGTCCAGCGCGCCGGACAGGTGGTAACGCTGGAGTTGGATCCGGCGTTGGCGGCCACCTTACCGGCCAGATTGGGATATCCAGCCAACCTAACCAGCATGACGGGAGACGCCCGCTCGGCGGATATCGCCGGGCTGGTCGGCCCGGAAACTCCCTTTAAGATGCTGGCCAATCTGCCCTATTATGCCGCCAATCCGATTATCCGCCGATTTTTGGAAATTCCTCCCCATCCCCAGCTAATGGTCGTCATGGTACAGCGCGAGGTGGCCCAGACCATGGTAGCGAAACCGGGGAAAATGGGCATCTTGTCCGTGGCGGTCCAATACTACGCTCGGCCCAGCCTAGTATGCGATGTACCGCCCCAGGCCTTCCATCCCCAGCCCAAGGTTAGCTCCGCTGTGGTGAAGCTGGAGCTATATGCGCAATCGCCGGTGGCGGTGGCCAACCCGCTTGCTTTCTTCGCCCTGGTGCGCGCCGGTTTTTCGGCGCCCCGCAAACAGTTGCGCAATTCCCTGAAACAAGGCCTGGGGAGCCAGGCCCTGGCAGCGTCGCCGGAGCATACCGCGGAGCTGCTGGAGTCTGCGAATCTGGACGGCCGCAGACGGGCGGAAACCCTCTCCCTGAAGGAGTGGACCGCGCTGTACTATTCTTGGACGTCTTGGTCGTCTTGGTCGGAAAGGAGCGGACTTGCTAGTCCCGGCCTTCGCCAAGATTAACCTGACCCTGGAGGTCTTGGGCCTTCAGGATAGCGGATACCATGAGGTTAAGACCGTCCTTCAGACGGTAAACCTGAGCGACCAAATAGACATCCAGCCGGGGCCGTCCCTCAAAGTGGAATGCGACGCACCAGGGTTGGATGGCGAGGCCAACCTGGTTTGGCGAGCTGCCCTGAAGTTGGCCGAGAGCCGTGGAATTCGTCCCCAAGCGCGCATCATGATCCGCAAACACATTCCGGTAGGTATGGGCTTGGGCGGAGGTAGCAGCGACGCCGCCGCTGCGCTGGTAGGTCTGAATCAGCTCTGGAACCTGGGCCTTGATTCGCAAGAATTAGCCCAGATCGCTGCCGGACTGGGCTCCGACGTGCCCTTCTTCTTGCGTGGCGGCACCGCTCTGGCCGAAGGCCGGGGAGAGGAAATAAGTGCCTTACCGTCCCTGCCCCCGCTGGGGGTGTTGCTGATTTGCCCTAGAGAGACCGTGCCCAACAAGACGGCTACCCTTTTCTCGCGACTGACCGCCGGGCATTACAGTGACGGGGGCATTACCAGGCAGATGGTTGCAACCCTAATTTCCGGGCAATTCGTCGTGGACATGGTGCACAATGTGTTTGAAGAGGTGGCGTTTGACGTTTTTCCGGGTCTGAGACCCATCTATCGCCGGTTGGAGGGCCTTACCACCTCCCCACCACGCTTGTCCGGCGCCGGACCGGCCTTTTTTTGCCTACCGGCCGGCCCGGAGGATTTTACCCGCGTGTCAGATGCCCTGCCGCCGCATCAAGGCCGGGCCTACCTGGTGCAAACTATCACCCCCTCCGTGGCCGACATGGCAACGTTGAAGGCTCGGATCCCGGGGGCTGGCATCCCCAAAAGTTCCACCGGAAATTCTAATTGAATCCGGCCCCATCAAATCCCAATGTGCCAGAGGTTGAGAGCTAGCTAATGAACGTACTGTCCACCATCGGCATCGGTATAAACCCCAATATCCTTGACTTCGGTCCCTTCTTGTTGTCCTGGCACGGTTTTCTCACCTTCGTTGCCGTGGCCACTGCGGTCTTTCTTACCTACCGGTGGGGTACCGGGGAGGGGATGGATCCGGATGCCATTTTATCGGTGGCGGTTTGGGGCATCATCGCCGGCATCGTGGGAGCCAGGGTGTTCCACGTAGCGGATTTTTGGACTCCTATCTACAGTCATAACCCGCTCAGTGTTTTCTATGTTTGGGAGGGCGGCATCGCCATCTACGGCGCGATTATCGGCGGCTTCATTGGCTGCGTTGCTTACATGACGATCCGAAATTCCGGCTGGTTCTTGAATTTGTGGCGGAAACGATTCGGGTTCCTCGGCGAGGCCCAAAGAGCCCCCCTTCCGGGCATTGGCCATCTGGCCGACCTAACCGCCCCGGCCCTGCTCATCGCCATGGCCATCGGCCGGCTTGGCGATATCATCAATGGGGAGCACTGCGCCCTCGCGACCCGATTGCCTTGGGGACTGGTCTACACCCATCCGGACAGTCCTTGGGGCTGGGCGGTTTCATTGGGTGGTTGCGGAGGCTTTGCCAGTCACCCGGCGGTGGCCTATGAGCTGCTTTTTGATCTGGCCTTGCTTTTAATCATTTGGCCCATGCGCCACCGGCTGCGACCTCACGGCATGACCTTTGCCCTGTACGGGGCTCTCTATTCCACCGGGCGCTTTTTCATCAGTTTCCTGCGGGTAGAACAAAACAACTACTGGATATTCAACGAGGCCCAGATAGTCGCCTTGGCGGTGGTAATCATTACCATTCCCCTGCTGGTGTACAAGGCTCAACTGGTGCGGGTGGTCCGTCCCAGCCGGGAACGGTCTTGATGGGCGGGTATTCCAGGAGGGTAAGTCCGGGAATTGGCGAATGATCTCAGCGCACCGTCCGCTTCTGCTGGGAATCGGCCCTAGAGGTGGGTCGCACGGGTGTCAAATACATGCCCGAAAATCGGCCACGTGCAGCACGTGACGCTCTTCACCTCGCCAGGAATCCTTGTTGACGGTATAGACCAGATCCAATGAGGTTGTGCCCTGAACCCAGTTTTCCCCAAGATTAAAGGCCAAAGCCGTCCATTCACTCTTCCCCTGCCGCACTCGCAGCCTCAGATGCTGACCCTGATTCCCCATGTAGTGGGCCTCCATCACGTGAACTCCCCGGCTCAGGAAGGTTGGCGCTGGGTTCCCAACTCCCCAGGGCTCCAGATCCGCCAGCCACGCCAGCACCGCATCGTTCAATTCTGGTAGCTGAACCTCCGCGTCCACCGGCATTACTGCTCCCAAATCCTGCCCAATCCGTGCCTTTTCGGCCAGAGCGATCATTCGCTCCACCAAAGGCGGCAAATTGCAGCGCTGAAGGGTAAACCCAGCCGCCTGAGCGTGGCCCCCGTATCGTTCGAACAGGTCCTCACACTGAGAAAGGGCCTCCACGATGTTAAATTCCGGCAAACTGCGGGCGCTGGCGGTCAATCTGTCTCCTTCTCCGGCAGCCAGGGCAATGGCCGGACGATTGTAGGTATCCAGCAACCGTCCGGCTACCAATCCGGCGATGCCGGGAGTAAAGCAGGGATGATCCACGATTAAGATAGCGGGCAGCCTCCGAATTTGGCTCAGGTGGTCGACAGCTGCCTGATAGGACTGCTCGCTGAGCACCCGGCGTTCCAGGTTGAGGGTCTCCAGCTTGGCGGCCAACGCTTCCGCCTCGGCATCTGAATCGGTTGTCAGCAGGGCCAGACTATCCCCGGCATGGCCCATCCGTCCCGCCGAGTTGAGACGGGGCGCTATCTGATAGCCGACCGTCTCGGCATTGATGGATTTCGGCTCGATTCTGCCGTTTCGGTATAACGCCAACAGGCCGGGCCGTTTGGTCTCGGCCAGGCTAGCCAGGCCCTCCCGCACCAAATATCTATTCTCATCGGTCAGCGGCACCAGGTCGGCTATGGTACCCATGGCCGCCAACTCCAGCAGGCTGGTACTCCACGGCTGGCCGTAAAACTGGCACAGCCCCTGTATCAACTTGAACGCCAGGCCGGCGCCGGATAGGTGAAGATATGGGTAGCTGCTTCCGGCGATCCTGGGATTAATAATTGCCGCCGCTTCCGGCAGGGTAGATCCGGGGATATGGTGGTCCGTAATTATCACATCGGCGCCCAGCTCCCGGGCCCGCGAAACCTCGTCGACGGAAGTGACGCCGCAGTCAACGGTAACGATCAGGCTGACGCCTTGTTTTGACAACTGCTCTACAGCAGCATTGGAGAGCCCGTGCCCCTCGTTCACCCGGTGGGGCAGGTAGGGTAAAACCGGAACTCCGAAGGCTCGTAATCCCTCGACGATAATGGCGGTTCCGGTCACCCCATCCACGTCGAAATCGCCGAAAACCCCCACCGTTTCCCTTCGCTCCACGGCACGATACAGGCGCTGCACCGCCAGATCCATCCCGGCCAATCGCAGCGGGTCGTAGGGGAGATTGTGCGGCGGATGCAGGAACAGCCGGAGTTTCTCGGCGGTGTCGATGCCCCGGCCCAGCAGTACCGGTACCAGAGGCGGCGGCACATCTGGCGGCAGGGCGTGAGCCCCATGAGTTTCCTTCAGCAGCCATTTTTTGGAAACGGGCGGCTTCATTCACTTATCTCCATAAACCTGGGTGCCAAGCAACAAAGGAGGTGAGCAATCCCTAGCTGCCATTGCCGCGACTGATTCCATTACCGGCCTGCCCTGTCGCTGGAGAAGCTTGTTATTCATGCCCCGAAGCAAGAGAAAAAGCGATAACCAGGGCATCCCCATCATACCAATTCACTCGGTACCTGGGGAGAGGCGAAGGTCAGTAGGGAAACGGGGTGCAAGTTCGGTGTCCTCGATAAGGAAGGCTTGAGGCGGGAAAAGGCGAAACGGGCCGGGGGATTAGCCGGTACCGTTGGCGTTGGACAGCACCAGGACCGAGTTGTGGCCGCCAAAGCCGAAGGAATTACTTACCACGACATTCAGCGGCTGAGCGCGAGCCTTCAAGGGGGTGTAGTCCAGGTCGCACTCCGGGTCCTGGTTATGGAGGTTGATGGTTGGCGGTATCAACCCGTGTTGCAATGCCAGCACGCAGAAGGCGGCTTCCACCGCCCCGCCGGCGCCTAGCAGATGACCGGTCATCGATTTGCTGGAGCTTATGGGGACGCGGTAGGCCTCCTCACCAAGGGCCAGCTTGATGGCTTTGGTTTCCTGGCTATCGTTCAAAGGGGTGGAGGTGCCGTGGGCGTTGAGGTAGTCAATCTCGGAAGCATCCACTTCCGCCGCCTGCAACGCCAACAATATAGCCTGGGCGGCGCTTTGGCCCGTAGGGTTGGGCTCAGTTACATGATGGGCGTCCGAGGTGGCTCCATAACCTCGCAGCTCGGCCAGAGCCGGCGCCTGCCGCTTTTGTAGATGCTCTTCGCTTTCCAGCACCAGCACCGCGGAACCCTCACCCATGACGAAGCCATCCCGGTCCCGATCAAAGGGTCTGCTGGCCAGCTGGGGATCCTCGTTGTAACGGGATAGCGCGCGGAGGGAGTTGAAGCCGGCCACCGCGATGGGGGAAATGGGTGCTTCGCTGCCGCCGGCCAGCACCACATCGGCTTGTCCCCTTCGGATCATCTCCCAGCCCTGGCCCAGCGCGTCGGCGCCGCTGGAGCAGGAAGATACTACGCAGTAGTTGGCGCCCATAGCCCCAGTTACCATGGAGACCTGGGCCGATGCCATGTCGCCCAACATCATCGGTATCAGGAAGGGGGTTACCCGCCGGGGCCCCCGCTCCCTCATCACCTCGTACTGCTGGGACAAGGTGATGATTCCACCGATACCACTGCCGATAATTACCCCAGTACGGTAGGGGTCTTCCTCGGCAGGCTTTATCCCGGCGTTGCGGCAGGCCTCTTGGGCGGCCACGGCGGCAAATTGGGCGAAACGGTCCATGCGCCGCGCCAACTTGCGGTCCAGGTAGTCCTCCGGGTCGAAGCCCTTAACCTGGGCGGCAAAACGGGTGTCGAACCCCTCGGTATCGAAGGCGGTGATTTGGTCGATCCCGGAATGGCCTTGGGTGAGCTCGGACCAAGTGGTGGACACGTCCAGCCCTAGGGGGCTAATGATACCGATGCCGGTGATGAATACGCGGTTTTTGTCAGTCATAGCTGTAAGCTGGCATAGCTGTGAACTGGGACAAAGGTCACTGAGCTACTTGTTGAGGGTACTTCGCCGGTTAGAGTCGACCATTACCCCGTTGAGCATTTCGCTCAATTCGTTTATCCGATGGGATATGTTCGTAGCCAGGTCCTTACCGCCGGTGGCGAGAGGGTCGGACAAGGTTCGGAGGGAATCGGACAATTCGTTGACTCGATTGCTGATGTTGTCCACCAACTCCCGCCGGGTGTTGGCCAGGGGCTGGGACACAGTTCGTAGGTTCTCGGCCAGCTCATCCATTCGCTGGGAAATGTTCTCGCCAAACTCCCGGCCGGCCATGGACGCCGGTTCCGACCAACTTCGCAAAACCTCCGTGGCCTCTCCAATGCGCGCGGTAATGGTGTCTCCCAGGTCGCGGCTGGTCGCCGCCAGGCGCAGCTTGTAAGACCGCAACATTCGGAACACCCGCCCGTACAGGTTGTCGATGGAGGTCAGCTTGGCGGAGTAACGATCAAACAGCTCCTGGCTTTCCTGCATGGTCCAACGCTCGTCGTGGAAAACCAGCTGTCGCCCGGTATACAGGTGATAGGGTCGAATCTCACCTTCGGCCAAAAGCTCTCCGTTCTCGTTGAGCGGAATCAAGTCATCCCAATTGGATGTCGCCGGCAGGGGGGTCAACAGGTTGGCGGTTTGATATTTGCTGTATTGGGTGACCCACTCCGCCAGGTTCATAATATCTTCCTCATTGTCGTAAGGAAGGCCGATGATGGTCATGGCCACCACGGTGAAGTCCATCTGGTTAAGAACCCGCAGGTCCTGCTCCATCTGGCCGGGGTCCTGACGCTTCTTCACTACCTTCAAGTTTTCCGCGTTGTTGGATTCCACTCCCAGATAGAGCATTTTAATGTTGGCGTCGGACATCGCTTCTGCCAACTCCTGGTCTTGCCCGATCTCGGCCCGAGCCTGGCAGATCAGGTACATGTCGTCGGTGCGGCCCCGCCATGCCTTCAGGCGTTCCAGTCGCTCGTTTCGATATTTTACCGCTCGTAGCGGCGGAGGATGGAGGTCATCGGAGATAAAGACGGTGAATTTGCCATTGCCAGCGGTGTGAATCAACCCGTCGGAAGCCAATTCCTGCAGCTGATCCATCCGTTTATACTCGGTTTCCCGGTCGATCAACCGGTAACCCAAAAACTGCTGAATAACCTGACAGTAGGTGCACTTTTCGGTGCAGCCGCGCACTGTCTCTATTACGCCACCGGCCATGGGATTGGCGGGCGAGAGATCCCGGATCGACCGGAAATCCGGCAATTCCACGAAATCCGGCGCCACCAATCCGGAACGGCGGGTCTCCACCAAGTGGCCATCCCGCATGAAGCTGATGCCGGGAATTTTCCCAAGGTAGGAATCCAGCATCGGCGAATGTTGATGCTCCAGCAGCGTGTCGCTGAGCTGGCCGATGATATCTTCCCCCTCCCGGTTGACGATGACGTCGAACCCACCCAGACGAATTGCCTCCTCCGAGAGGGGGCTCATCTGGGGTCCTCCGCCGATGGTGATGATCTCCGGATGATGGAGCTTGGCCAACCGGGCGATTTGATAGGCCCGTGGCGCCTCGTTGATCAAGGCGGTGACCATTAGGATGTCGACCCCTTCCAGGTCGGAATCGGGATCCATCAGGCCGGAACGGTCCTCAAACCAGATATCTCGTCCATAGAGATAGGGGCCTTCCCACTGGGCTAGGGCGCCCGAGAGAAACAGCATACCCTGGCGAGGTATGGCGACGTATTCAAAGTTTCCGCCCGCGGAAGCCGGCTGCACCAGCACCACCCGCTTGATCTTGGACATCATCACCTCTCGCAGGACCATCGTTGGCCGCTGATCCCCGGACCTGCCCCGGACCTGCCCCGGACCAGCCCATCGATCAACGGCCCACATTATACACTAATCCTTTACCCCCACAACACGCCCGAAAACCCGTAGGATCACCTGAAAACCCTGAGGATTAGCCGGGACCAGAAGCGGGAGACGACCAAGAACCCAACGCCTAGTGAATGCGGCCGACCGGCAAATACCTCAGCCGGAACCTTCTGTTTAGCTTTGGTTTAGGTACTGGCGAATCATCAGGGCGGCGGTGGCTCCCTCGCCGGTGGCAGAGGCCACCTGCTTGGTGCTGCCTTGCCTGGCGTCTCCCGCCGCGAAGATGCCCTTAACGCTGGTTTCCAAGGTATTGCTGGTTTCTATGAATCCCCACCGGTCCAGGTCCAAGGTTTCCCGCAAGAACCCGGTATTAGGCTGAAGGCCGATAAACACAAACACACCATCCGGGTGCAGCTCCTCGGTCTGTCCGGATTTCAGGTTTCGAATTGCCACCCCGGAGAGTCGTCCCTCCCCCTTAAACTCCTCAACCGTAGTCTGGAGGCGTACCTCCATGGCGGGATGGCTCATCACTTTGTCCTGAAGCACCTGGCTGCCACCCAGCCTTTCCGACATCTCCAAAACAGTTACCTTGCTGGCGAACCGGGTCAGGAACAGGCTCTCTTGCAAACCACTGTTTCCGCCGCCGACCACAATTACTTCCTTGTCCTTGTAGAAAGGGCCGTCGCAGGTGGCGCAGAAGTGGATGCCCGCTCCGATAAAGTCGTCCTCTCCAGCTACGTTGAGACGCCGGTAGGTCGTGCCAGGGCTGACCAGGATTGCCGAGGCGCAATACTCGTCTCCCGAGGCGGTGGTTACGGAGCGGTATTGCCCGTCTACCCCCACGGATTTGATGTCTTGGGCCTGGAGTACTTCCACCCCAAACCTGACGGCCTGCGCCTTCATACGATCCACCAGCTCGCCGCCTCCGACTCCTTCCGGAAATCCGGGATAGTTGTCGATGGTTTCGGTTATCCCGGCCTGCCCGCCTACTGCCGAGCGGTCGATGAGCAGAGTGCTGATACCCTCTCTGGCGGCATACAAAGCGGCCGTGAGGCCAGAGGGGCCGGCGCCAACCACTATCAAGTCGTAAAAGTTCTGACTGGCCTGGGTCTGCAGGCCCAACTTTTCCGCCAGTTCCGCGTCGCTGGGTTCCACCAATATCGAGCCGTCGGGAAACAGAATGGTCGGAATTATCAGCCGATTGTCGTTGATCTGCTGCACATAAGCCTGGGCCTCGGTGTCCTGGTCCACGTCCACAAATTGATACGGCACCCGGTGCTCTCCCAAGAATGTCCTGGAGCGGCGACAGTCCGGGCACCAGTGCGCTCCGTAAATTTTATATCCGATTTTGTATCTGGCTGAACCACTTCTACCTCCTGGGGTTTACCTAATGATGGGCAAGCCTTGGCGCTTATCCCACCGACAAATTAGATGTTATTCCTTGAGGAGGGGTTCAACCAGCCGACACCGAAGCAGCATTCTGGAAGCGCCCATAAGTAGCTATTTCAGATTGTCACCCCGAGCGAAGCGAAGCAATCTCTCCTTATCCTCAAGAGATTGCTTCGGGCCTGCGGCCCTCGCAATGACAATCGAAAGACCCTACTTCTCCCACATCCTTTCAGACCCGGCCAGCCAGCCCGGGGCCAAAGCCTCTATCCAACACGAAAATGGGGGATGATCTCTTTAGCTATGGTTTCCAGATGACGAACCCGATCCTCTCTGGGACAGGAGATGCTGAAGACAATGTGGCGCGCCCCGGCGTCGATGAACTCCTGGAGACGGGCGATGCAGCTCTCCACCGGCCCCAGCAGGCAGTAGTTGCGGACGATTTCCAGGAAGTCTCCCCCGTAGAGGTAACGGCCACCCAAGGCCTCGGCGGCCACCCTGGCAGCCTCATCTACAGTCGGGTAGATGGAGATATAGGGGAAGAAGCCCCATTGGAACCCGGAAATATCCCGACCTTCCTCGGCGACCATGCCGCTGATTTTCTCCACGCTGTCCTGGTACCGTTGCGGGCTATAGAAATAGGGTAGCCAGCCGTCGCCGTAACGCGCCGCCCGGCGCATGGCGGCATCGCGGCGTCCTGCCACCCAGATGGGAGGATGAGGCCGTTGGACCGGTGGAGGATTCAAAGCCACATCCTCCAGCTGAAAATATCTGCCCTTAAAGCTGACCCGATCCTGGGTCCACAGCCGCCGGACCACTTCCAAGCACTCATTGGTGCGGCTCCCACGCTGGCGCACGTTCAGCCCGGCGGCTTCAAACTCTACCGGGAACTCACCGCCTACTCCCACGCCCAGGGTGAGCCGACCCCCAGAGGCTAGGTCCAAGGTCGAGGCGAACTTGGCGAGCATTAATGGATGGTAGAAGGGCGTCAGGACTATGGAAGACAGTAGCCGAATCCGTTCGGTAGCGCCGGCCGCTACCCCCAGTAACGGCAGGGCGGCGTGGGTAGGCCCCGGCGGATTACCCCGCATGAAATGCTCGCCCGCCGACAAGTATTCGTAACCAAGCTCCTCCATCCAGCGGGCCTGGGAAGCGGTCTCGCTGGCGCCCAAGGCCAACCCGGCGCCAAAGTGTAGATCTGGCTTCGCCATCAGCTACAGTTGCCCTCCTATTCTTGGCATCGGTTCCCTGTCGTCTGTTCCGGCCCGTAACGGGATGGCGGTAGGTGTCATTATCCAGAATAATTGCCCCCATGTCACGCGGTTCTTCCCAACTCCTCTGCAATAGGATGCCCTGGTTGCCAGGGGCACCGGCGAAGTTGTTTAATTAACCCTAACTCCATCGAGAAAGGAGATGAAGCAATTGCCGACTCCGCATGTATTCGCTGGGAATCCACTGAACCGAGGAGAAAAAGAGCGTCGGGACGAAGAGTGGATCCGCAGTAAGGCGTTGGACTCAGCCAGTAAATTCTTGCCCCTTTGGGATTCCCAGGTTCTGATTACTGAAAATCCCCAGACGGAACTAGGCTGGCTTGACTTGTCCGCGCTGGCTCAAGCCGGATTCGATTGGGATCCTTGGTTTCTCGGACTGCAGGGCGAAACGGCCCACTTCGCCGTTGACCTTTCTCAGAAAACCGAGGTCGGCGAAAAGCTTAAAGAAAACGGAAATTACCGATTTGAAGACGCCCGCTCCGCGGCGGAAATGTTGAGCACGCCCGAGGCGGGGATTCTCGCCCAGGGACGGGCGCAGATCAACTGGCACAACCGGCACGGATTCTGCTCCGTGTGCGGGCATGAGACGGTGGTGCTACGAGGGGGCCAAAAGCGGGAATGTCCCCATTGCCGGGCCGAGCACTTCCCCCGGGTGGATCCGGTGATTATTATGGTCGTTTCAGACCGGGACCGGTGCCTGCTCGGTCAATCCCGCGGGCGCCTGGCCGCCATGAACCGGTACTCGGCGCTGGCTGGATTCGTTGACCAGGGGGAGAGCATAGAAGAAGCGGTGGCTAGGGAGGTCATGGAAGAGGCCGGACTGGAGGTTAAGAACGTTCGCTATCATTCCTCTCAACCCTGGCCCTTCCCATCTTCGTTGATGATCGGCTGTCATGCCGAGGCGGCCACCACGAAGATTGCCATGGACGCCGAAGAAATGACCGACGTCAAGTGGTTTGAGCGGGAGGAGGTGCTGCTGGCCCTGGCGGAGAAGAGCGAAACCCTGAGGCTACCCGGACGCATTGCCATTGCACACCACCTGATTCGGGCCTGGGCCGAGAAGGAGATTCGCTAGCGGCCCGGGGGGATGCCACAAACGCCCTTTCCGGTGCAGTTGGGAATGCCAAGAAGCGGCTACTCCTCTGGCTTCTCTTCTGAATACTCTTCCGGGGTCGTGCTTGAGGACCTTTCCTGCCGCTGCTCCGCCAGCCAACCCTGGAACCAGCGCCGGAAATCATCCAAAGCCGGCGGCGCAACATAAAAAACCTCCAGGTCCGAGGGAAATTGCACCTGGTGTCCTTCGCTAATCAGCAGCAGTCCGACCTGGTCCTCCCCTATGCTGGCGTCTATTCGCTCCGCTATGTGCTGGTACCTCTCGCGGTTGCTCTCGGCGAACCACTCCTGGATCCGCTGAGCCACCCGCTGGCTGGCTAAAGGCATCATCAAGAACCGGCGCAGGTCCAGAGTTTCCATCAGCAGCTCGGGCTCTTCGATAGCAACCAGCGAAGCACCGGCCTGGCATTTCTCTTGCACGAAGCGGTGGCTGCGAGAGTCGGACATCTCCAGCTGCTTCAGACCTGATTCGCCGCCTTCAGTGAGGGTCTCGTGAAAGATGTGCCGGAGGCGCCCCAGGCCGCTTTCCAAAGAAGCAATCTGCTGGCGCGTCTGATCCCAGAACCTGTCCAGCAGCTCCGTGGCTGCCGGTACCTCCAACCCTGGGGCTTGAATCAGCGGCAGCAGCAGCAGTTTTCGCTTACCGGCATACTGTTGGGCGGCGGGTCGCTCTAGCCTGCCTAGCTCCTGAGACACCCAATCACCTCCTACAGCTCGGGATCTCAGCCGCCCGAAGCGATTTCTTGCTCGTTCCGCAAGGCCGCGAGCATCTGCTGGGTGCTGGTCACCAGGTGGGTTGCCATCTTATACATCAGCTCGGGCTCGGCTTGGGTAACCATAATTACCGTAGTTTTTTTCTGCCCGGCGGCGTAGCCCAACTCCAGGTGGGCACTGCGACCGCAGGGCATCACCATCACCACGGCATCGGCCCAATCCAGAGCTTGAAAATCGCTGTCGAACCCCTTTCGGGCCAAGGGGTGTTCCAACCCTTCTATAAAATTTTCCGGCGTCCAACTCTCCCATTGGGGAGAGATGTCCGACCAGTGAAATCCCGAACCATTCTGATCAGGATTTCGAAAATCGTATACCTGGTGGCCGGCCCCTCGCAGGGCCTCTACGACCCCAGGCTGAGCATCATTGCGCCAGGAAGACGCCACGTAAACCTTCAAGTCAGCCCCTCTTGTATCTAACTTGCTTTCCTCTCCCTGGTGGATGTTTTGATGTTTTAGGGGAGGGTACATAAATACTACTGCATCAGAGGAGATCAGGCCAATAGGTTTGTCCGCCAGAAAACCAATCCCGCTGGTTAGGGCCGACTTGACAGCGGGCTCCGAAAACTGCAATTCTGTGATCGTTATCGGCCGACAGTCTATCGCAATCGATTTGCCGGAGATTTATCCGGGTCCACGCCCAGGTCGGAGGCAGTAAAATGGTGGTGCTGGTTACCGGAGCTACCGGGTTTCTGGGGCGGCAGGTCGTCCGAGAACTCCTGGCTCGCCACCATCAGGTCCGCTGCCTGGTCCACACTCCGGGACGGGAGCGCATCTTCTCCGACCGATCTCTGCAGATTCACTATGGCAGCGTGACCGACCTGGATGCCCTGAGCGCCGCATGCCAGGGGGTGGAGGCTGTGATCCACCTGGCCGCGATCATCCAGCAGAAGGCAGACGCCACCTTTGAAGAAATCAACCGGCAGGGTACGGCCAATATTGTTGCTGTCTGCCGGGAATTGGGCGGTGTGAAGCACTTCATTCTGGTCAGCGCGATAGGAGCCACCAGCAATCCCAGCTTCCGATTTACCCACAGCAAATGGCAGGGTGAGCAGGAGGTGATCAATGGGGGGCTACCTTATACTATTCTACGGCCGTCCATTATCTTCGGCGAAGGCGACGCCTTCCTGAATTCCCTCGCCGCATTGGTACGCGTTTTCCTCTTGGTGCCGATGCCAGGCCGGGGCCGCAATCGGTTCCAGCCCATCGCGGCGGCCGATGTAGCCAGATGCCTGGCCCTGACCCTGGACCGGGATGACCTCAAGGGCAAGACCGTCGAAATCGGCGGGCCGGACCAACCCAGTTACAACGAAATCCTCGGCATTGTAGCCCGGACCATGGGCCAGCGAAGGGGTATAATTCATCTACCCGTTTGGCTGATGCGCCCCAACGTGGCCCTGATGGAAAAGTTGCTACCCAGGCCTCCCGTCACCGTGGAGCAACTCCGGTTGGCGACTAATCGCAATGTCACCGAACCGGAGTCGGTGCAGCAGACCTTTGGCTTTACCCCGCGCCCCCTGGAAGGTAACATAGACTTCGTCAATTCGGTGAGATTTCGGGATGGGCTAAGCATTTTGTCGGGGTTCATGCCCAGACACATACGGGATCACTAACGTCCAGGGAAAAGATTGGACTACCGGGAATCCATAAACCGCCTGCTTTCCCTCGTAGACCACGAGCGGCGCCAACCAGTTGCTCCTCGTCAGAAGCAGATCTTTGATCTAGGGCGCATGGATCGCTTCCTGGAGCTCTTGGGAAACCCCCACCGTTCCACTCCAGCCATTCATGTCGCCGGCACCAAAGGCAAAGGCAGCACCGCGGCGTTTTGCGACTCGGTCCTGGCGGCCGCCGGCTACCGAACCGGCTTTTATTCTTCCCCCCATTTGCACTCTTTTTGCGAACGGATCAGGCGAGACACCGCCCCGATCTCCCAGCCCAGATTCGCCTCCCTGGTACAAGAGCTCTGGCCCTTTCAGGAACGAATAGGGCGCAGTGCTCAGCTGGGCGAGGTTTCACTGTTTGAATTCATGACGGCGATGGCATTCTGGTGCTTTTCCGAGGACCGGGTGGACTTCCAAACCATTGAAGTAGGTCTGGGCGGGCGCCTGGACGCCACCAACGTGGTCGACCCGGAAGTGGCGATAATCACTTCCATCAGCCTGGACCATACCGGCATTTTGGGTGATTCCCTGGAGCAAATCGCGGCGGAAAAGGCGGGAATCATCAAGTCCCAGGTCCCGGTGGTAATAGCGCCTCAGCCTCCGCAAGCCCTTGAGGTAATCTTGTCCAAATGCCGGGAACAGCGCGCTATTCCCATCCGGCTGCTGGAAGACGTTAATTGGAATCTGGAAGAACACAGTATCGACGGGCAGTCGCTGCGGGTCCGGGGGCGGTTGGGAGAATACTCTCTGCAAATTCCCCTCCTCGGAACCCATCAGCTGGAAAATGCGTCAAGCGCCCTGGCTGCCCTGGAAATTTTGATGGAGAAGGGATACGCTATCCCCCAAGATGCCATCAAGCAAGGATTCGCCACTGCATCCTGGCCTTGCCGCATGGAGGTGCTTGCCACGAAGCCCCTGTTGCTCGCCGACGGTGCCCACAATGCTCATTCGATCGGCGTATTATTGAGGTCCTTGCCCGAATATTTCAGCTATCGGCGGATAGCCCTTATTGTTGGTTTCTCCAGGGACAAGCAGATTTCCGAAATGGTGAACCTATTGGCTCAGCAGGGCACCACAGTGTATGCTACCCGTTCAAGACATCCCCGGTCGGTTCCTCCCGATGAAGTGGGGGAATTATTTAGAGATCGGGGAACCGCGTCCGTCGCCGAGATTGAAACGGTGGAGGAGGCGGTTAGCCTGGCCCGCCAGGCAGCCGGTCCGGACGACCTGATTTTGGGGATAGGATCGCTCTTTGTTGCGGCCGAAATTCGAGAAGCGGTGCTGGGTATCGAGCCGGAGCTATATCCAGACCTGCTGCCGGCTGGCAAACGGCCGGCAGGTTGAAATTCAACGGCTGCAATTCGGGAATTCAGGATATTGAAAAGTAAGACACTCATGCGGCGGCTATTCTATGGTTGACACTAGGGTTGACGCCAGGGTGGTCATCACCGGCATGGGGGCAATCACCCCCTTGGGAGAAACTCCGGAAAAATTCTGGTCCCACCTTTTGGAGGGCAGGTCCGGTATCGGCCCGATGACCCTTTGTGATCCCACGGGTTATCCATGCCGCATCGCCGGCGAGGTTAAAAGCTTCGACCCAGCCCAGTACGTAGGCGCCCGCGAGGCCCGCCGCATGGCACGTTTTTCCCAGTTGGCAGTGGCCGCAGCCCTCTCCGGAGTGGAGGCCGCCCATCTGGATATGGCCCAAGAAGACCCCTACCGAGTTGGAGTGATATTGGGCAACGGTAACGGCGGCTTTCCTGAGCTTGAAGATAACTGCCGCATCCTGACGGAAAAGGGCGGCATGCGGATGTCTCCCTATTTCTTCCCCATGGTACTACCCAATATGGCGGCGGCCAACGTTGGCCACTACGTGGGGGCCAAGGGTTACAACTCAACCTGCTCCACCGCCTGCGCCGCCTCGAACCAGGCGATGGGAGAAGCGTTGCTAGCCATCCGGCGGGGAATGGCAGACGTGGTGCTGGCCGGCGGCACCGAGGCCGGTATCAGCCAGCTGGGCCTGGCCGGATTTGCTGTGATGCGGGCCCTAAGCACCAACAACGAGGACCCAGAAAGGGCCAGCCGCCCCTTTGACGCCGGACGAGACGGCTTTGTCCCTTCTGAAGGCTCGGTGATTCTGGTGTTGGAATCCCTAGACCACGCCCTGCGGAGGGAGGCGACCATCCTGGCCGAGCTGGTCGGTTTTGGCTGCACCTCCGACGCCGGGCACCTGGTTCAGCCGGAAGAGTCCGGGGCTAGTGCAGCCAAGGCGATGAAGCTGGCCTTGGCGGATGCGGGAGTAGCCGAAGCAGAGGTAGATTACATCAACGCTCACGGCACCTCCACCCCGCTGAACGACGCAATTGAGACTTTGGCCATCAAGCAAAGGTTCGGGGAGCGGGCCTACCACATCCCCATCAGCTCCACCAAGTCGATGATCGGTCACTCATTGGGCGCTGCCGGCTCACTGGAGGCGGCGGCATGCGTGAAGAGCATAACCGACGGGATGATTCACCCCACCATTAATTATCAGGTTCCCGACCCTCTGTGCGATCTGGACTATGTCCCCAATAAGGCGCGGGAAGCGAGCGTAAAAATCCTTCTCTCCAACGCCTTTGGCTTCGGTGGCCAGAATGCCTGCCTGGTTTTCCGCAAGTTCGAGGAATAAGCAAGCCTAAAGCCATCGCCCGGCGGGGATCGTCACTAGCATTAATTAATGGCCGGAGGGAATTCCCTCCGGCCATCGGCTTTCCGGGAGCTTAACCGGGAGCTTAACCGGCCGCGCTAGCTGGGTAACCGTCCAGGGGCGGCCTTTATTGGGTTAATCTGGGATTGAAGTGAATTCGGCCGCAGCCTTTTCGGTACTCAGCACGTCCTCCAAGATTCGCTGCAGGGCCATGGTATGGCTACAAACGCCGCGGGTGGTAAAGAAGAGGCATTGGCAGAGCCAGCTGCCGGAATCGAAGACGACTTCGTAGACGTCGTGCTTACCGTGAAAGGTAGCCTGGAAGCTGGTGACGCTAACCCGCTCCGTCTCCTCGGCGTATTTCCTGGCCTTGTCCACTTTGCCGATGATGCTAGAATCCATCTACCCCCCCTTACCCCAAATTACACCTTAATCTTAAAGTCTGCCGCCAGTCGGGTCAAGAAACTACCTTGACGACTTATATTCAACTGGTAATTAAATGTTGCCAGTATTACGCTAAAATATTTCAAATGATAGCTATATATCGCAACCTTGGGAATTTGCCAAATGAATTGACGTCCCGTTTCCCATTGACTTACAATTTGCCCCAACACCGGCATTGAGTAACCTCCCGGGCAACTCTTTGCTGCGGGTCGATTGGGGTCCATTGCGATTGGGGTCAACTGGATTGGGGTCAACTATAATGAAAGGGCATGAAATAAGAGAATCTTTTATTCGCTTTTTTGAAGGCAGGGGGCACCTCCACCAGCCCAGCGCCTCCCTGATACCGGCGGGCGACCCCACCCTTCTCTTCACCAGCGCTGGAATGGTGCCGTTAAAGCCTTTCTTCATGGGCGAGCAAACCCCGCCGTCTCGCCGTTTGACCAGCTATCAGAAGAGCTTCCGCACGACGGATATCGACGAGGTGGGCGACCACAAGCACCTCACATTTTTTGAAATGCTGGGTAATTTCAGCATTGGCGACTACTTCAAAAAGGATGCGGTCTCCTTCGCCTGGGAGTTGGTTACCGAGCTATTCCAAATCCCCCACGAGCGCATCTTCGTAACCGTCCACCTAGATGACGACGAGGCCTACGAGATTTGGCTAAATGACATCGGCATCCCGGAAGAGCGAATTTACCGCTACGGCGACAAGGACAACTGGTGGGGGCCGGCCGGTACCGAAGGCCCTACCGGACCCTGCTCCGAGCTGCACTACGACGGCGGTGCGGAGAAGGGCTGCGGGGATATGGTCACTCCGGACAGGCTGGCCGAGTTGCAGCGCCAGGAGATGACCAGCGGCGAACCAGTCCCGGTGCCCGGTTGCCATCCCAACTGCGACTGCGAGCGGTTTGTGGAGCTGTGGAACCTGGTTTTTATGCAGTTTTACCAGGACCCGCAACGCAACCGCACGCCCCTGCCCGCGCCCAGCGTCGATACCGGCATGGGATTGGAGCGGGCCGCCGCCGTGCTCCAGGGCAAGTCCAACGTCTACGAGACCGACCTTTTTTGGCCCATTGTCCAGCAGGTCTGCGCTCTAACCGGCAAGACCTACGGCGCAGACCAGGGAACCGACTACGCCATCCGGGTGGTCGCCGAGCACGCCCGGGCCACCTGCTTTCTAATCGGCGACGGGGTGGTACCGGGCAATGCCGGGCGGGGCTACGTGCTGCGGCGGATCATCCGGCGGGCCATCCGCTACGGGCGGCGACTTGGTCTGGAGGAGCCCTTCTTGCCTAAAGTTGCCGAGGTGGTCCTGGAAAGCTTCGGCCTGGTGTACCGGGAGCTCCAGGAAAACCACGATTTCATCCTCCGAGTCATCCAGCTGGAGGAGGAGCGGTTCAGCGAGGCCATGCAGACGGGTATGCGCCTGCTGGAAGATCAGATAATTCCCCTCCACAAAAAAATCGGTGCGGCAGCCGGCGACGCCAAGCAAATATCCGGAGAAGAGGTTTTTCTGCTCCACGACACCTCCGGCTTCCCTCCGGAGTTGACCGCCGATATCGCCCGGGAGAATGGCCTGACGGTGGACCTGGAGGGATTCGAGCGCGAGATGGCGGCCCAGCGGGAGCAGTCCCGAGCGGCCCAGGCTTTCAGCGGCAGCATGGAGATGTTGACCGCCTACGAGAACCTGGGAGTCGGCCAGACCCAGTTCGTTGGCTACCAGGAGCTGAAACGGGACACGGTGCTGCTGGCTATTCTGGTGGACCTATCGACAGGCTCAGGGCAGGGTGCGCCCCAGGGACACGCTACCCAAGGCCAGCAAGTGGAGATTGTCCTGCAGGACACTCCCTTCTACGCCGAGGGCGGCGGTCAGGTGGGAGACCGGGGAACCATCACCGGTCCCAACGGTGTCGCCCGAATCACCGACACCCAGAGCCCGGTGGCCGGCCTAACCGTGCATCACGGTGTGGTGGAGCGGGGAGACCTTTCGCTGGGGGAAGCAGTCACCGCGGAAGTAGAGGTGTCCCACCGGTTGGATTCCGCCCGGAACCACAGCGGCACCCACCTGCTCCACGCCGCCCTGCGCTCGGTGCTGGGGCCCCACGTGAGGCAGGCCGGTTCCCTAGTGACACCGGAGCGGCTGCGGTTTGACTTCAGCCACGTCAGCGCCCTCTCCCCCCAAGAGCAGCTATCGGTCCAGGGGCTGGCCAATGAGAAGGTGCGGGAGAACCTGCGGGTCAGCACCCATGAGACCAGCTACGCCGATGCGGTGCGCGAGGGTGCCCTGGCCTTCTTCGGAGACCGCTATGGTGACGTCGTGCGCGTTGTAGCCATGTCCCCCGGCGATTCCACGACCGATTCCACCGCGACTGGCCATGACAATGCCCAGCAGGCTCCCTTCAGCGTCGAGGTATGCGGGGGTACCCACGTGGCGGCCACCGGACAGGTGGGCACCCTGTTCGTGCTGGGCGAGTCCAGCATCGGCGGCGGAATGCGCCGAATCGAGGCCGTGACCGGTCGGGCCGCCGAGGAACTGTTCGTTGAGCAGGGAACCCGGCTGGAAGCCCTTTCCCGGCGGCTGCAAACACCAGTGGCCGACCTGGAAGCCAGGCTGGATAGCTTCCTCCAGGACACCGAGGATCTCAGGCGCCGCCTGACCGCCCTGGAGCGAAGTAGTCTGCGGGGAGAAGCCGAAGAGATGCTGGGGCGGGTCCAGGACGTGGAGGGGGTAAAGGTCGTGGCCAGCCGGACCTCGGCCGGCAGCGCCGAGGCCATGCGGGAGATGGGAGATTTCCTCAAGGGTAGGCTTTCCAGTGTGGTAGTGGTGCTGGCCGCGATAGTCAACGACAACCCTCTGCTGGTGGCCATGGTAACCACCGACCTGGTTACTCGCGGACTTCACGCCGGTAACATTGCTCGGGACACGGCTCGAGTTATGGGCGGCGGCGGCGGCGGGCAGGCGGAGATGGCCCAAGCCGGTGGACGCCAGCCGGCAAAACTGGATGCTGCCCTCCAGGGAGTGCCGGAGCTGGTGCGTTCGGGGTTGCGGTCGTGAATCTCCAGATGCTACATGACCGGAAGCGGCAAAAGTTGATGGGCCTGGACTTGGGTCAGCGCCGCATCGGCCTGGCCGTTTGTCACGGCACGGGCAGGCTGGTCATTCCGGCCGGGCATCTGGAGCGGCAAACCCTCAAGCAGGACATCGCCCGCCTGCTGGGCATCGCCCGGGAGCGCCAGGTCGAAGGCTTCGTGGCCGGGTTGCCCTACACGCTGGCCGGCGAAGTCGGGGCTCAGGCGAAACGGGCCCAGGGATTTGTTCGGGCCCTGCGCCGGCGCACCAATCTACCGGTCTACACCGTGGATGAACGCTTTACGTCTTATGAAGCGGAGGGACTGCTGCGTGAAGCTGGGGAGCAACCCTCGAAGAAGCGGGGTCTGGTCGACGCCACCGCCGCCGCGCTTATCTTGGAGCGGTTTCTGGCTGAAGAAGACCGCTAGGATTGTCCTATCCCGTGGGATGCTATCCGGGTGGGATGCTATCCGGGTGGGATGCTATCCGGGAAGGTAGGCCCGCTGGAAATCCTCGGACAATAGCGTCATGTTTTCCAGGTCCCAATTGAAGGAGAGGACCACCGAATTTTCGGAGTACGCCGACATCAGCCGTTCGCCACCCTGCGCCACCACGCTCTCGGCCCGGCTGTAGTCCAATTCCTCCTTTTCCACGCCGGATCGGTTGCAGACCATTATGGGAAGCCCGGTATCCCAGGTTCGCCTTTCCCACTCACCGTCCGGGCCGCATCGGCCCGGCCCCCACGAGGCGGGAGAAACCAGCAGCTCCGCGCCCTTATCTTTCAGCACCTGGGCCACCTCGTTCTTGTAAGCGTCGGCGCAGACTAGAATTCCCACCTTCACGCCGTCACATTCGATGGGCTCGACCACCTTGCCCGCCGTGGACCAGGCTTCAGCGCCTTGCAGGGTCTTGACCTTGCTGTGCTTGCCGATAATCTCGCCCCTGGGGTTGATCACGAAAACCGTGTTATACAGCTGGTTAGTACCGGCATCCCTTTCTGGATGGGACAGGAAAACGGTTACCCCGTGGTCTTTAATCCGACGGCAAAAAACCTGCACCCAATCGTCGGGTTGAGGCAAGATCCAATCGGTGCCGATCTTCTCCTGGAACAGATAACCGGAGATAAAGAGCTCCGGCGTCACCACCCAATCAGCGCCCTGCTCGACGGCCAGATCCAGTGCCGATTCGATTAACCTGCGGTTATGGTCCAAGTCGCAGGCGATGGGGGCGACGTGCAATAAAGCGATTCTGACCTTGCGCATAGTCGAGCAGCCTCGTCTTCCCAGCTTTAGCGGAATCTGGTCCTAGTCCTCAAATTAGCCGGGCTTATTATAGCATCGTCGGGAAGCATATTCCCCTTGACGCCAGCAAGGACCGAGCCTCAAAATAGTTGGGTGCGGGATGCCCATTTCTGGTTGGCGCCCGCTCCCCTCTCTCTTTGCCCGGTGGTGTAGCGGTAGCACGTCAGCCTTTGGAGCTGTAAGCCCTGGTTCGAACCCAGGCCGGGCAGCCAGAAAAAAATTATTAAACTCTTGCCAACTTCCTGCAGGAAGTCTCTATCCCCAGTTGCCATACCAGCGCATGCGTATCGAGCAAGACAGCCGACAAGCCAGCCGTCACGACAGAGCATCCCAACTGGAATCGACCGGGCTGACAATATCCCCGTCGATAGAAGCTGATCCTTTGAGGGCCCCGAAAAGGGTTTCCGGCCTGCGCCGGACCGGTATGAGTTGGGTGATGGGAACGCCATTTTTCGTAATCAGCACACCCTCGCCCGCAGCCGCCACCTCCTCCATGATTTTTAGGCATTTGGCCTTAAATTCTGAAGCTTTGATAGTCCTCATCAACGCACCTGCCTAAATGTGACTATAGTCATGACTATAGTCACATTTACCTGGGTGTTGAACTAAGAATGGACTGAGAAAAGGCTGAACCATCCTGGCGAGGCTGGCGAACTAACAACCGAAACCTTAACTCCCAAGTTCCTACTTCTACCCAGTCCAGGCAGCCAGTTCCCTTACCCCTACTGGCTCCCAATCCCGGACGCCAACAGCTGCTCTGATCCAAAAACCGCCCAGATTGACCCCGTCCCTGTAGCCAGTTATAGTATTTGAGAATCTGCGATTAATTGGTTTCCCTCAGGGTAATCTGAAATGTACGCACTCATTCTTGCGGGCGGCATGGGGGAAAGACTCCGGCCTTTGACCGACACTCTCCCCAAGCCCATGGTGCCACTCTGCGATAAGCCCATTCTTTGGCACCAAGTTCAATGGCTGCGCCAAGCCGGGGTTACCGACATAGTGTTTCTGGTCGGATATCGCTGGCAGAAGATCCAGGATTACTTTGGCGATGGCGGCGGATTTGGTTTTCAGGCCCACTATAGCGTGGAAGATTCCCCTCTGGGACGGGGAGGAGCTATTCGCCAGGGGTTTTCCCAGGTCCCGGCAGAAACCGAGTCGGTCATGGTGCTCAACGGCGACATAATCACCTCTGAGAATCCCGAGAATCTGCTGGCGGCGTTCCAGCAGAGGCAGGCGGCGGACTCCACCCACCTGGCCAGCATCATGGTGGTGCCCATGGTCAGCCCCTACGGATTGGTGGACCTTAACTCGGAAGACGACGTGGTGGGGTTTAGAGAAAAGGTGGAGATGGCCCACTGGATTAACGCGGGGATTTACGTCTTCGACCGGCGCATCGCCGCCCTGCTGCCGGAGTTAGGCGACCATGAAACTGAAACCTTTCCTGCCCTGGCGAAGGCCGGTCAGATCGCTGCGCTGCGGTCCCGGGCATTCTGGCGCAGCGTGGATTCCTTCAAGGACCTGAAAGAAGCTGAAGAATATCTGGCGGCCCGCGGCCGAAGCGCGGTTGCTTCGTCTGCTGAGACCGCCGGTGGCTCCTAGCGTCGCGCGAGTCAGTGCAGAATACCGAAATCATCTCTCAAGTAGCCCAGGCCGCCGCCCAGATCAAGTCCAACATAGGGCAGGTGCTGGTGGGCAAAGATGATGTAGTCGAGCTGATTCTGGCGGCCGTTCTCAGCGGCGGCCATGTCTTGATTGAAGATGTGCCCGGAATTGGCAAAACCACCCTGGCCCGAGCCCTCGCCAACTCTTTGGATTGCGTCTTCAAGCGAATCCAATGCACCCCCGACCTGCTGCCCTCGGACATCACCGGCATCCATTACTATAATCAGCAAACCGGTGCTTTCGAATTCCGCCCTGGACCCATTATCGCCCAGGTGGTGTTGGCCGATGAGATTAATCGAGCTACACCCCGCACCCAGTCGGCCCTACTGGAGGCCATGGGGGAGGGCCAAGTCACCGTTGACGAAACCACCGTGCCGCTGCCGGCCCCCTTTCTGGTCCTGGCGACCCAGAACCCCATAGAACTGGAGGGCACCTTTCCTCTTCCCGAAGCCCAGCTAGACCGTTTTCTACTGCGGTTGAACATGGGCTACCCAACTGAATCTGAGGAGGAAGAAATGCTCTTAAGGTTCCAGGCGGCCGATCCTCTTAGGGAAATGAAGCCGGTAACCGGCGCCCAGCAGGTGGCGGAGTTTCAAACCTGGGTCCAGCGGGTTTATGTGGACCCAGTGCTCCGCACCTACATTGTGCGACTGGTTCAAGCCACCAGAGACCATCAGGACATTGAGCTGGGGGCCAGCCCCCGCGCCACCCTGGGACTTTACCGGTGCAGCCAGGCCCTTTCGGCGATACGCGGCCGAGAATATGTGACACCCGATGAGATCAAGCTGCTGGCACCCTACGCTCTGGCCCACCGGGTAATCCTGAAGTCCCAAGCCCGCCTCCGCGAGCGTACCTCCGAAACCGTCATTCAAGAGATTCTGGAGCAGGTGGAAGTGCCGGTATGACCCAACCGCCGGTATGCCCAACCGCCGTATACCGAACCGCAGGTAGTTCATGCTCAACGACCTCTGGCTGCTGGTAAGCTTCTTATTAGTGATAATTGGCCTGGTTGCCAGCCAGGGCCTCCTGATAGTAGTGGGAAGCCTGGTGATCATCATCTGGCTATTGACCAAGTTCTGGAACCACTTTGCCTTTCGGGATGTAACCCATAGCCGCTCCCTCTCTCGGCATCGGGCCTTCATTGGGGACACCCTGGATTACACTATCTCCCTCACCAATGAAAAGATTGTCCCCCTGATTTGGGTCGACATCCAAGACTCCTTCCCCGCCGAATTGGAGCTCCTGGGGGCCAGCCTCCGGGGCACGGGCACCGAGCTAACCAAAGAGCATCGGATCACCAGCTCGCTGCTTCCCTACCAGCGGGTTTCGTGGAAATACAGCCTGCGGTGCGACCATCGGGGGTACCACCGCATTGGCCCGGCTCGATTGCGGAGCGGCGATATCTTTGGCTTCACCGCGGCGGAAGTCCACCTGACCCAAGTGGAACACTTGCTGGTCTATCCCCGCTTAGTCGAACTGGAGCAGCTGGTATGGCCATCGGAGCACCCATTGGGAGAATCCAAGGGGCACCTGCCCATTTACCAGGACTCCAGCCGATTTATCGGCCTGCGGGACTATGACCCCAGCGACCCCATGAAGCACATCGACTGGAAAGCCACGGCGCGGCGGTCGACCATCCAGACAAAAAAATACGAGCCTGTCGTGGCCTTAAAGGTGCTCATCGCGCTTAACGCCCGGACCAGCGAACACGCCTGGCAAGGCGCCAACCGTCGCTTGTTCGAGCGGGCCGTCACCGTTGCGGCGTCGCTGGCCAAGCATTGCTCCGACCAACGTTTCAGCTTCGGCTTGCTCAGCAACGGCGTGGCGGTCTATTCGGGAAAGTGGATCAACTTGAGGATAAGCAACTCGGGTTCCCAATTGGACCTGGTGCTGGAATCTCTAGCCATGGCCGGTCAATACGCGGTGGCTTCGCTGCCCGAGGTGCTGCGGGCCGAGCGGGCCTCCATGCCGTCGGGAACTACCGTGGCCATCGTGACTTCCCTACTAACTAACGCATTGGCGGAGGAGATCCGGGAGATCAAGAGCCGAGGTTATCAGGTGGTGGTGTTCTACTCGGGAGATGGAGCACCCCGGATGGAGGTACCGGGGGTGCCGCTATTTCAGACCGGCCTGGGGCTGGACACGGTGGAGAAAGATGAGCAAGTTCGGACGGAGTAGTGTTCTCACCGGGGTAGGCCTGTTCCTGGAGGGGTGCGCCCTCTACCTAGCCTTCACCATCATCTCCAACTTAATTGCCTTGCCGGAGGCCCGTATACCCTTCTGGTTAACCCTATTGACCCTACTATGGTCCTTCCTGCTGTCCCTCTACTTGCAAACCATCCGCTTCTCACTGAATCTGAGGGGGGGGGTCGGCCTGGTAATCAGTGTTGCGTCCCTTATTTTCCTGGCCGACCTAAGCCACGGCTTAGGTTTCCTTCCCATCGACACAATCCTTATCGGCGCCTGGGTAGACGCTGTCACCTTCACCATCACCCTGGCCTTCCTCACGGTCCTCTGGTGGCGAGGCGGCGCCTTGGCGCACGATGATATGAACCTGGACACCATACGGGGTTCTTTCCAGTGGGGGATGGCAGTGATGGTGATCGGCGTGCTAATCGACGCCTTTACGGATTGGAATGTAACCAGCGGCGTCTTCATCCTCAGCTTCTTCGGCGTGGGGCTGGCGGGCCTGTCACTGGCCCGGTTCTCCTGGGAGTCGTTAGACTCTCAGCCCATGTCCCGAGATTGGCTGATCCCCATCGGCGTTACCGTCGGCGGTGTTCTGCTCTTGGGCCTAATCATCAGCGGACTGGGCTTGGGGGGAGCGGACGTTTTGGTTCGTTCCATATTTCGCATGATTGGCACCGTCGGCCTCTGGATTTTGAGACCCGTGCTACTGGGATTGGGGCTGATCGCGGCTGCCTTAGTGTCGTTTGGGAATTGGCTGGCCAGCATTTTGGGCGGAGGCGACCTGGAAGGGCTGGAGTTGGCCCAAGCCCAGATTCGCCAGTTTCACGAAAGTCTGGAGGACACGGGCCGGGGCGGCCCCTCGACTCTTCTGGTAGCTCTGCTCAAGGGTGTCGCCTTTTTCTCCGTCGCTGCCGTGGGCGGCTGGCTACTGTTCCGCCTCTTCAGGCACCGGAGGCTATGGAGGCAGGCCACCGCGGTGGAGGAGACCCGAGAATCTCTTTTCACCTGGGAGAAGGCTAGCAAGGACCTGGGAACGATGCTTAACGACTGGTGGAGTGGAGTGATGCCCGGCGCCAAGGATAGGAAAATCCCGCTGCCCGAGCCCACAGACCCAAGGGAGGCCTACCACAGCTTCCTGGTGCTGGCGACGCAGGCCGACCACCCCCGCCACGAGTGGCAATCGCCTAAGGAGCATCAGAACAGCCTGGGCTGGGCTTTGCCCGCCGAGTCGGTGGGGCGGATCGTCGATGGGTTCCAACTCACCCATTATGGACGAACTGAAGTGGCTCCCCAGGAGATGCAACGCCTGCTGGGAGATTGGTACTCCATCCGCCAACACGTGGAACAGCAACAACAGCAGCAACCGGAGTAACGCTGGGCGAGGGCAGATGACCTCGCAGTGGCCCGCAGCAGCCTTAGAGGCCCTCGGCGGCACCGATGGCTACTGTCTTTCTTCCGGTCAGCTACCGTTCGACAGAAGGAAGCCTAGCAAACGGCTTTAGGGTTTTTCTACTATCTCATCTTTAAGGCTGTTGGCACAGGCGATAAATTCCTCCTTTTCCTGTTCGGGGACCTGGAAATGTTCCAGTGTAGCTATTGTATGGGTGATAAATATCTCCCATTCCCTTTCAGTGATATTCAGGCCCGCATGGGAAGTCTTCATGTCCCGTCCCCGATAAATTACCGGGCCGCCGGTTGCTTCACACAGGAAGTCGACAATAAGCTGCCGGTCCCGTTTCATGCTATCGGTGCTGTGCCCTCTCCAATAAAAACCGATGTCCGGATCGCTGGTCACCCTTTGCAGCAGATCGTCGGTGGCCGCCGCCAAGCCATCATACCCTCCGAGCCGTTCGTACAGGGACTTTTCCGATGCGATACTCATAACTCCTCTCCTTTTTAGTCGGGTGAGCGCACCCACCAGCCGAGATGATGGCGTGCATACCGATTTTAAGGAGAGGAGCGATAGCAGCGCATCACACAACTCTGGGATATTTTCGATTCGGTTGGAGGCTACACCAAGCGCATTCTGGCTGCGTAGACCGCCGCTTTCACCCGGTTCCTGGTGCTGGTTTTGACGAAATTATTGGTGACGTGACGGGTGACGGTGTTCACGCTGATGAATAGCTCGGCGGCAATTTCGGGGTTTTTCCTACCCAGAGCTACCAGACGCAGCACCTCCCGCTCGCGCTCGGTGAGTCCATGGAGATAGCCGGCAAACTCGGCCAGCGACGAAGAAGCTGGTTTGACTCCGGCTAGCGTTGCTTTAGACCTAAACTAAAGCCAAAGTGAAACCTACATGATTGCTTTCACTATGGGTTTACCTAAACCAAAGCCAAGGTGGGAACTACATTTTGCAGCGATGGCAAAGGTAGGGAAGGTGTAAAAATCAATGCATCGGCTCGAGCTTGTAACAGGGTTCGGCAGCGATGTTTCACTTCATCCTTACGGTGAGCTAGTCCGCCGAAGAATGCATTCATCTTCTCTTGGACTTGGGCTTTTGTTCCCAGGCATTCGTTGGCCGTGACCTCTTCCCTAGCCCAGTCCCAGACGGCTTCGTCGGCATTGAAGTCTGGGCTGTAGGCCGGTAAGGCCACGAGCCTCAGCTGCAAGTCAGGGGTGGTCAAATAGCTGCGAATCGCTTCTCCTCGGTGGGCTGGCCCATTGTCCCAAATCACTACCAGAGGTCCAAGATGTTTTTCTCTTAGCTGCCGTAAAAAGGCGGTGGAGGTCTCGGCATTGCTGTTGCCGGCTATTTCCATGGCTTCCACCTCCCCAGCCTCCAAGCAAACTCCCGAGTAGTAGCAGGCCTTCTCTCCCCACCGAGGACTGGTAGAGTCCACCAGCGCCGGCTTTCCCTTGAGCACCCATTTCCCCCTCAGATCGGCATCGGCCCGAAAGTGGGCTTCGTCTACGAAGAAGATTTTGGCCCCACTCTCTTGGGCCTCCTCTCGGATTTGGCTGTACTGGAGGACGAAGGCTTTCCGCGCTTCATCCTTGGCTTTCAGGAGGCGTTTCTTGGGTCGCTTCAGCACGAAGCCCAACCGATGGAGGTAGTTCAAGCAACTGCTTCGACTCAGCCCCAGGTCAAAGCTCTGCTTGAGAAATTGCCTCACTACTTTCCAATTCCAGTTGGACAATTCAACTCCCGCCTCTCCAGGCGGATTTTGCACCGCAGACTTCAGTTGGTTCTGTTGACCCCAGTTCAAGACGGGGGGGAACCCCCAGTCTGTTCAAAGACCAAACCTTGGGCCCCGCCTGGCGAAAGTTGGCCAGCCAGTTTCCAATGGTATGAGGCTCTCTGTCCAAAGCCTCAGCCACCTGGATAGCCGACCACCCTTGGCCCAACAACCATAGCCCGTGCCATCGCTCTCGCTCTCGAGGTGTTGGCGCTCGATACATCCTTTCCCGTAAGTCACCTACATTGAGTTGCCACTCTTCCATGAGTTGCACTATTTCCTTCATCCCTTCCACCACCGCCACTCGACTTCTTTTACAGAATATCGCAACTCCTCTTCGGGTTCGCTTTATGTAGGTTTCACCTTAGCTTTGGTTTAGGTATTGGCCTCCCGGGCCCAATCCGACTCTTGCAGCTTGGCCAACAGGGGTTGGAAACGATGAGCGGCGCTTTCTCCATAGGTTTCAAAGGAAATATCGCGGCAGTCGATGGAACCGCCGGAACCGCCGTAGCTCAACTCGATCCAAAGGCAGTCCTCGGGAAATATCTCGGCCGCCCGGTCGGCCCACTCTACTACACAAACTCCATCGCCGGCCAGCTGCTCCTCCAGGCCCAGGTCCCAGGCTTCCTCGGGGTCGCCGATGCGATAAAGGTCCACGTGGTGCAGGATCATACGCCCCTGGTACCGCGTCATCAGGACGAAGGTGGGACTGCGGGCGTAGCCCGGAACCCCCAGTCCCCAGGCGATTCCCTGGGTCAGGCAGGTTTTTCCGGCCCCCAGGGAACCGGTCAACAGGTATATGTCGCCGGCTTGGGCCTGTTCGCCGATGGACCTTCCCACGGCCTGGGTTTGCTCCGCACTTTTGGTGCGGATTTTCAGGCTGCAAGTCATGGAGTTAGCGGTAGTGATCCCAGCCACCGGGAGCGGCGGTGGTTTCTTGACCATCGGATGCGACGATGACCACCTCGCCGGCTCTACCTTCGGTAATTTCTCCAATTAGGGCAGATCCATCCGGTAGGTGGCGCATAACCTGCGACATCAGCTGGGACTGGGCGGTGAACAGGAGATGGTAATCCTCGCCTCCGTTGAGGGCCAGGTCCAGCCAATCGTCCGGATAGGTCTGTTTCACCAGTGGGTGCACCGGCACTCGGTCGGCATAGATGCGAGCGGAAAGGCCGCTGGCCCGGCAGAGCTTGGAAAGGTCATCGGCCAGACCGTCGCTAATGTCCATCGCGGTCTCCACCCCACTCTTCGACAGCAGACGGCCTTGCTCCGCCGCCGGATGAGGACGCCGATGGCACTCGCTCAAGTACTCGGCAGCCTCGGATGGGGTTGGGGTATTTTCCAGCAGTAGGCGTAGCCCGGCTCCAGAGGAGCCCACGTATCCGGTCACGCCGATCCCATCTCCGGCGCGGGCAGTAGTGCGCAGCATGGGATTACCGGGATGGACTCCGGTGAGGCTGACGGTAATGAACACCACCGGAGAGCGCACCATGTCGCCGCCCACGATGGCTACTCCGTAGGTATTGCTAATCTGCATCATTCCGGCGTAAAGCTCTTTAAGGTGGTCGACATCGGTTTCCGGCGGCAACCCCAGGGTAACCAGGGCGTACATGGGCAGCCCCCCCATGGCGGCGATGTCGCTGATGTTGGAGGCCAGGGATTTCCAGCCCAGGTCGGTCCAGGGAGTGGTTTTTCGATTGAAATGGACGCCCTCAACCATGGTGTCGGTCGTGAAAAGCTCGGTCGCTTCGCCCGTGCGCCAGGCGGCGGCGTCGTCACCGTTGTCGACCAGCAGGCGGTAACCGAACTCTGCGCCGTGGTCCGGACCGCCTCTCTGGGCGGTAACCGTCTCCTTGAGTAGCTCGATGACCGCCAATTCTCCCAGCTCTTTTATCTGCATGACTCAAAGATTATATCCTGCCCTTGGGAGGGGCTCAAGGAAGGGCATCTCAAGTAGGAATAGGCAGCTTTTACATTTGTGAGCGCAACCCGTTCGTGGTGAGCCGGTCGAACCATGAACGGGTGACTTACGTCTCCGCCCTTCGAGAACCTCAGGACGAACGTAGTCGCTTGCCTTGCGCCCTAAGCCATAGCTGGGGCCAATCTGTCAAGGCCAACGGGGTACTCAGTTTGCGGGTTTCTGTGTATAATGCTTCCCTAGCTGGATAAGTTTGTGATATATTTAACAATCATTTAGGCCTCCTCGAACGGCGTCCGTGTCGGCGCCGTCTTCCGTAGTCACCGGGACCAGTTGTCACTTAGCCAGGCAAGGGAATAGCTTTCCCTTTACCAATGGAATAGGGGTCATACCTATGGTTAGAGATCCGTTACGGGATCCGTTGAAAGAATTGGCGCGCCGCGGGCTGTATTCTCCGGAGCAGGAGCATGACAGCTGCGGTGTAGGCATGGTGGCCAACATCAAGGGGGGGCAATCCCACTCTATCATCACGGAATCCTTGCAAGTGCTGCTGAACTTGGGCCATCGCGGGGCCTGTGGCTGTGACCCAGAAACGGGTGACGGTGCCGGCATTCTGATTCAAATGCCCCACGCTTTCCTCCGGAGGGAGTGCACCAGTCTGGGAATAACCCTGCCCGGGCCCGGGGAATACGGTGTAGGGATGGTTTTCCTGCCACCCCAGCCCGAGGCCCAGCTGATAACGGCAGCCTTGATTGAGCGGGTGATTGGAGAAGAGGGCCTGGAACTGCTGGGCTGGCGGGATGTTCCGGTGGAGCCCGCGGCCCTCGGTCGTGATTCCAGAGCGGTGCAGCCCGTAATCCGCCAGGTATTTGTCGGGCGGGCCTCCCTAGTACAAGACGGGGTACAAGACGGGGTACAAGACGCGGAGCAGCTGGAGCGCAAGCTCTACACCGTTCGGAAGGTAATTGAACATTCCCTGGACGGTTGCGGTATCAGCGAACATGAGGCCGACTACTTCTACATTTGTAGTCTTTCTTGCAACACTATAGTTTACAAGGGCCTGTTGATGACCCATCAGATATCCGGGTTTTACCCGGACTTGAACGACGAGTCCATGATCAGCGCTTTCGCCTTGGTGCACTCCAGATTCAGCACCAACACCCTGGGTCACTGGAAACTGGCCCACCCCTACCGCTACCTGGCCCACAACGGCGAGATCAACACGTTGCGGGGCAATCTCAACTGGATGACTGCGCGGGAGGCTCAATTTTCATCGCCTTTGTTTGGCGATGACATGAACAAGATTGCTCCGGTAATGACCGCCGGTGCCAGCGATACGGCCTGCTTCGACAACGCCTTGGAGCTGCTGCTGATGACCGGGCGCGACTTGGGTCACGCCATGCTGATGATGATCCCCGAGGCATGGGACCAGCATGAAACCATGTCTCAGGAGAAAAAGGACTTCTACGAGTATCATTCCTGCCTGATGGAGCCGTGGGACGGTCCGGCGATGATGGTAGCCGCCGATGGCAAGACCATCTGCGCCGTGCTGGACCGCAACGGCTTGCGGCCCTTCCGTTACACGGTAACCAAAGACGATAAACTGATTATGGCCTCGGAGACCGGGGTGCTGGACATACCCCCGGCTCAGGTCAAGGAGAAGGGACGGCTGCAGCCGGGGCGAATGTTCCTGGTTAGCATGGAAGAGGGCCGGATCATCGGCGACGAGGAGCTGAAGCAGGGATTGGCCCGCCGCCAGCCCTACGCCGCCTGGCTGAAGGAGCAGAAAGTTGCGCTGGAGTCTCTGCCCCTGCCAACGGTGGTCAAGACCATAGATGAAGCAGACTTGCCCCAGCAGCAAAGGGCCTTCGGCTACACGATGGAAGAGTTGCGCATCCTTACCACGCCGATGGCGGTCAACGGCAGCGAAGCCATCGGCTCCATGGGGAACGACGCTGCCTTGGCCGTACTGTCTCAGGAAAACCAGCTGCTGTTCAACTACTTCAAGCAGCTGTTTGCCCAGGTAACCAACCCGCCGCTGGACGCCATCCGCGAGGAGTTGGTCACCTCCAAGGCCACCTTTATCGGTAGCGAGCAAAACCTGTTTGAGGAAACCCCGCTTCACTGCCGGCAGTTGTCCCTCCACTCCCCTTTGATCAATGACCGGGAGCTGGAGCAGATCCGGCTGCTGGACCGGCCCGGACTCCAGGCCACCACGATGTCAATCCTGTTCGACGCCCAAGCCGGGGAATCAGCGCTGAAGGCGGCGCTGGACCGGCTCTGTGCCGAGGCCTCCCAGGCTATTGAAGACGGGTATGCCATCATCATTCTCTCCGACCGAGGCGTGGATGCTGAACATGCGCCCATACCCATTCTGCTGGCTACTTCAGCAGTGCATCATCACCTAATCCGGCAGGGAACTCGCACTCGCGTGGGTCTGGTGGTGGAATCCGGCGAGCCCAGAGAAGTGCAACACTTCTCCCTACTGGTGGGCTACGGCGCCGGAGCGATCAATCCCTACTTGGCCCTCCAAACTGTGCGGGACATGGCGGAGCGGGGCGAGTTTAACGGCGCCAGTTCCGACGGCGCTGCGGAGAATTTTATCCGGGCCAACGAGAAGGGCCTGATCAAGATTATGTCCAAGATGGGCATCTCCACGGTGCAGAGCTACCGGGGAGCGCAGATATTCGAGGCCATCGGATTAAATCAGGAACTGGTCGACCAGTACTTCACCTGGACCTCATCTCGCATCGAGGGTATTGGCCTGGAGGTGTTGGAAGAGGAAGCGCTGCAACGGCATCGCTCGGCTTTCGCCGAAGCCGGCATATCCGGCCAACAGGACCTGGAGACGGGCAGCTTTTACCAGTGGCGGCGCGACGGCGAGGTGCACCAATGGAATCCGGAAGCTATCGCCTCCCTGCAATACGCTGCCAAGAGCAATGACTGGACGGCCTATCAGGAGTTCGCCCGCCAGGCCAATGATTTGGGCGAACGCATGGCGACTCTGCGCGGTTTGCTTCGGTTCAAGGACAGCCCTGGCCCGGTTCCGCTGGAGGAGGTGGAGCCGGCCTCGGAGATAACCAAACGATTTGCCACCGGCGCTGTTTCCCTGGGTTCCATCAGCCGGGAGGCCCACGAGACCATGTCCATAGCCATGAACCGCCTTGGCGCGCGCAGCAACACCGGCGAGGGAGGCGAGGATTACCATCGCTATATCCCAGACGCCAACGGCGATTCCCGCAGTAGCGCGGTCAAGCAGGTGGCCTCCGGGCGTTTCGGGGTTACTCCCAATTACCTGGTCAACGCCACCGACTTACAAATAAAGATGGCCCAAGGCTCCAAGCCCGGCGAGGGGGGGCAGCTACCTGGGCACAAGGTGGACGAATACATCGGCTGGGTCCGCAGTACCATGCCGGGGGTCGAGCTGATATCGCCGCCGCCCCACCACGACATCTACTCCATTGAGGACTTGGCCCAGCTGATTCACGACCTGAAGAATATTAATCCGGAGGCGCGGATCCACGTCAAGCTGGTCTCGGAAGTTGGGGTCGGCACCATCGCCGCCGGCGTTTCCAAGGGTCACGGTGACGTGGTGCTGATCAGCGGGCACGACGGAGGCACAGGGGCATCCCCCGAATCATCGATCAAGCACGCCGGTCTTCCCTGGGAATTGGGGGTGGCGGAAACCCACCAGGTATTGGTGGCCAACGACCTGCGCAGCCGCATCGTGGTCCAGACCGATGGCCAGTTGAAGACCGGCCGGGACGTGGCAATCGCAGCCCTGCTGGGCGCTGAAGAGTTCGGAATGGCCACCTCGGCCCTGATAGTCAGTGGCTGCATAATGCTGCGCAAGTGTCACCTGAACACCTGCTCGGTGGGAATTGCCACCCAGGACCCGGAGTTGCGGAAGAATTTCGCCGGTGAGCCGGAGCATCTGGTCAACTATTTCAACTTCGTCGCGGAAGACCTGCGGTTGATAATGGCCGAGTTGGGCTTTCGCACAGTAAACGAAATGATCGGCCGGGTTGACCTGCTGGAAAGCGCTGGGGCCGTCGATAACTGGAAGACCAAGGGAATTGACCTATCCCGGTTGCTCTCGCTGGCTCCCCGGTCCGACGAGGTGGGGGTTTACTGCCAGCAGCAGCAGGACCACGGCTTGGAGCAGGCCCTGGATCACCAGTTGATTGCGCTGGCCCAAGAGGCGTTGGAGCGGCGGGAGCCGATGAACATCAATTTGCCCATCCGCAACTCCAACCGCACCGTTGGCGCCATGCTCAGCGGCAAGATCGCCAAGAGGTGGGGCGAAGAGGGCCTACCGCCGGGCACTATTAACATCAACTTCACCGGCTCGGCCGGGCAGAGCTTCGCCGCATTTTTGGCCAAGGGAATTCATATCCGTCTGGAAGGCGATACCAACGACTACATGGGCAAGGGCATGGCTGGCGGCAGGCTGGTGGTTTGCCCGCCTCTCGACGCCGGATTTGTGCCGGAAGAGAACATCATCATCGGCAATGTGGCGCTGTATGGCGCTACCGGCGGGGAAGTGTTTATCCACGGACGGGCCGGTGAGCGCTTCTGCGTGCGGAACAGCGGAGCTCGCGCGGTGGTGGAGAGTGTGGGCGACCACGGCTGCGAATATATGACGGGCGGTGTGGTTGTGGTGCTGGGCCCCACCGGACGCAACTTCGCTGCTGGCATGAGCGGCGGCATCGCCTTCGTGTACGACCCGGACGACGACTTCCAAATACGCTTTAACCCCGGTTTGGCCGACCTGGAGTTGGTGACCGACCCGGAAGATATCACCACCCTGCGCGGCATGATCGAAGATCATTTGCGCCACACCGGCAGCGGTCCGGCGGAACGATTTCTGGACAACTGGCAGCAGGCGCTGCCCAGGTTCAAAAAAATCATGCCCCGGGATTACCGGCGGGTATTGGAAGAGCGGAAGCGGCGGGAGGAACACCAGCTGGAAGAAGTCCGGCATGGCTAAGCCCACCGGGTTCAAGGAGTTTGCCCGGGTAATCCCGGAACGCCGGCCGGTCCAGGAAAGGAAGGCCGACTATCGGGAATTTTACCGCCGCTGGACCGAAAATCAGGCCAAGGATCAGGGCGCTCGCTGCATGGACTGTGGAGTGCCCTTCTGCCACATGGGCTGCCCCCTGGGAAACCTGATCCCCGATTTCAACCATCAGGTCTACCTGGGCGACTGGCAGCAGGCGCTGAAGATACTGCTGAGCACAAACAACTTCCCCGAATTTACCGGTCGGATTTGCCCGGCTCCCTGCGAAGCCTCCTGCGTCCTCAGCATCAACTCCGACCCGGTTACGATTGAATATATCGAGAAAGAGATCTCCGAGCGGGGGTTCGAACAGGGCTGGATCAAGGCCGAGCCGCCCAGTCAGCGCACCGGCAAGAAGGTAGCGGTGGTGGGTTCCGGGCCGGCGGGTTTGGCGGCGGCCCAGCAGCTTAATCGGGCCGGTCACTCGGTCACAGTGTTCGAGCGGGACGAATATATTGGCGGCCTGCTGATGCTGGGAATTCCCGACTTCAAGCTGAGCAAGGACGTGGTGCGGCGGCGGGTGGACCTGATGAGTCAGGAGGGCGTCAGCTTCAGGACCGGAATTAACGTCGGAGTCGATTATCCGGTCGACGAACTATCATCCCAGTTCGACGCTGTCTGTCTCACCGGCGGTTCCACCCACGCTCGGGATTTGCCGGTGCCGGGCCGGGAGCTGTCCGGGATTCACCTGGCGATGGATTACTTGCCCCAGCAAAACCGAATACAGGCGGGAGAATCTATCGCTCCGGAGCAGCGTATTACCGCCGAGGGCAAGAGGGTCATTATTCTGGGTGGCGGAGACACCGGCGCGGACTGTCTGGGCACCGCCCACCGGCAAGGGGCCGAGCTGGTTTCCCAGTTTGAGTTACTGCCGGAGCCCCCGAAAGAGCGGGGCTGGAACAACCCTTGGCCCCAATGGCCCAACATTCTCCGGCTATCAGGCGCCCACGAGGAAGGCGGAATCCGCGATTACGACATCCTCACCAAGTCCTTCTCTGGCAGCAACGGCCGGGTGGAGAAGCTTCACGCGGTGCGAGTGGAATGGACTCCCGGAGAAAACGGCCGATACAACATGGAGGAGGTGCCCGGCAGCGAATTCGAAGTGGAAACCGACCTGGTGCTGCTGGCTATGGGTTTCCTGCATCCCCAGCACGAAGGAATGCTGACCCAATTGGGCGTGGAGCTGGATGCTCGGGGCAACGTGAAAATAGATAAAGAACGCATGACCAATATCCCGGGCATCTTCGCCGGCGGGGACATGGCTCGCGGCCAGTCGCTGGTGGTTTGGGCCATCGCCGAGGGCCGGGAAGCCGCCCGCTCGATTGACCTTTACTTGATGGGACACACCCAACTTCCCCGATCGCTGCCGGCTAGGTAGGCTTCGTTCCCACCCCCATCCTAACCTTCCCCCATCGAGGGGGAAGGGACTGACCCTCTCCCAGTACAGCTAGCCATGCCTAAATCTGCCCCGTTTCGTTTCATCTTTAGACAGTCGCTGAGGAAGCCCGCTCGGATCGGGCCAGATACTCCTGCAAGTCCAACACCTGGATGGTGTTGGTAGTGCCGGTGACTCCGGTTAAGAATCCGTGGACTATGGTCACCACGTCGGTTTCGGACACCAGGCCGCTGTTTAGGGCGCCCTCAATCACCATCTCCACCAGCTGGGCGATGTCCGGCTCCCGGGGAAGAACCCCAACCGGGTAGACGCCCCAGGCCAACGCCAGTTTTCGCAGCACCGCTTCATCGTGGGCGAAGACGATTATATCGGCATCCGGCCGGAACCGCGACATCTCGAAGGCCGCCCGGCCGGTGCTGGTCAATACTATGGGCTTGGAATTCATCTCCTGGACCAGCCTCCCCGCGCTGGCGGCGATGGCTTGAGTCCGGTCCCCCCGGCCGAACTCCTGGTAGTAGGGATAAACTTTCTCGGCCTCCCGAATGGTCACGTCGGCTACTCTGACAGCTTCCACTGGATACTGCCCTACCGCGATTTCGTCGGAGAGAAGGATAGAATCGCAGCCGTCCAACACGGCGTTGGTGATGTCCGATACCTCGGCGCGGGTGGGCGTGGGAGAAACCACCATGGTGCGAAGCATTTGGGTAGCGATGCATGAGGACTTGGCCGCCTGCCCGGCCTTCTTGACTATCTCTTTTTGAACCAGGGGCACCCGTTCCATCGGAATTTCCACGCCCAGATCTCCCCGGGCCACCATGACGGCGTCGACTTCTTGCAAGATGGATTCTAGGTTCTCTATTCCCTCGGCCTTCTCCAGCTTGGCCATGATTCGAGCGCTACTCCCGAGGTTGTAAATGTAGGCCTTGGCGGATCGCATGTCTTCCACGGTGCGGACAAAGGAAACCGCCACCCAGTCCACTTCCTGCTCCAGGCCAAACTGCAGCGCCACCTTGTCATCCTCGGTCAGGACCGGCATGTCAATGCTGACCCCGGGAAGGTTCACACCTTTGTAGGAAGACACGATGCCGCCGTTTCGAACCCTGGTCTTGACCTCCGAGTCTTCAGCTTCGATCACTTCGAGGCAAATTGTGCCGTCGGCGATGAACACCAAATTGCCGGGCCGCAGATTCTTGAGGATGGCCAGTTGTGGGAAGGGGAGCCTGCCCTGGCCGGTTGAGCGCGCCTCCGGCCCCAGGGCTACCTCATCTCCGTGGTTCAACTGTACCTGCTCGTCCATATGCCCTAAGCGCAGCTTGATGCCCCCCAAGTCTTGAAGAATGGCAACTCGCTTGCCCTGCTTGGCGGAAAGCTGGCGTACCGAATGGATCACCTCGGCGTGCTCCTCCAGAGTGCCGTGGGAAAAGTTGAGCCTGGCGCAGTCCATGCCGGCGGCGATGAGCTGGTCCAGAACTTCCGGCTCTCGGGATGCCGGTCCGATGGTGGCGATGATCTTGGTCTTTCGCATGGCGGACCACCTCGCTGGTAATTCCGGGCTGGAGGAGAAGGGTTTAAAGACGGGATTTCCAGTCCAAGCCAAAGGGGGCGCATCACTGGCCAAGCTCCCGGGTCCTGAGTGTAGGTCTCTCCGCAAACCTTAGGATGCACTGGTCAATGATAACAGAGGATTCGGGACCTGGTAGCGGGTATTCCGGCCAAGAATCTGTGACTTGGCCGTGAGGCAAGGGCCTGGATTTGTCCGAACCCTATCATTAAAGAAAGCCACGAGAGGAAAGTCACAACAACCGCAGAATAATCATATTTCTGCGGCTGTTGGTGGAGCGAGGTACGACTTAAGGCCGGCCCGCATAGTAAGAATCGGTGGCCGTCTTCAAACCGCTAATCCGGTTGCGCTGCAGGTCTTCGCTTCGCTCGGCGGCCCAGCGGTTGGAAACCTCTATGCCCTTCAGGGTGCCTTGGAAGCGGGGCATCACGTAGCGGGCCAACAGCTCGTAGCTGTGCTTGATCTTCTCAAAGGGAGCCCAGTCCTCAACCCGAATCATGAAGCTGCCGAAGCCGCCGCTAATTTCCTGGAGCCGCTCAATTCCGGCGATGCAGTCGTCGGGGGTACCGACGATCCACTGATTGTGCTCCACCATGTAGTCGACGATCTGGTCGGCGGGAACGTCCGGAATTTCATTCCCCAAGGTCTCGCCGAAGTACTCGGTAACTAACCGGCCCCCGCCCAGCCTGATGTCCTCATAGGCCTCCTTTTTGGTTTCGGCCAGGTGCATGCCAACCACCAGACCCCAATCCTCCCTCCTCACCGTCTTATCATGCTCGGCCGCGGATTCCTCCGCAATGGACCAGAGTTCCTTCAAGCTGGTCTGTCGGATAGTGTCCCGGGGGATGCTCATGGACAGCACGGCGGCACCGTGCTTGCCCGCCAAACTCACCCCCGCGGGCGACTGAACCGAGGCCACGGCCACCGGAACGTGGGGCTCCTGGTAAGGCCTCAGCTGGAGGACCGCCTCGTTTAGCTCAAACCACTCGCTTTTGTAGGTGAGGGGCTCGGTTTCGGTGAAAAGGCGCAGGATAATGCCCAGCGACTCATCCATCATCTCCCGCTGGCGCGCGGGATCGATGCCCAGCATCAGGGCATCGGAGGCCAGGGCTCCGGGTCCGACGCCCAGGATAACCCGGCCCCGAGTCAAATGGTCCAACAAGACCATGCGGTTAGCTACCATGTAGGGGTGATGATAGGGCAGGCTGATTACGCCGGAGCCCAGCCTAATGTGGCGGGTGCGCTCGGCCGCCGTCGCCATGAATACCTCGGGGGAGGCGATGGTCTCCCAGCCGGCGCTATGATGCTCCCCGATATACGCTTCATCAAACCCCAGCACATCCAGCCACTGGAGCAACTCCAAGTCCCGCTCCAACGCCAGCGTTGGATTTTCACCTACCCGGTGGAAGGGGGCCATGAAAACCCCAAATTTCATCTTGCTGGACAGAGTCATGTTGTCGCTCCTGTCTATCAATCTTCCCCTGGCCCTGTCCGGGGGTAACAGCTATTGTCCAAATGAATTCTAACATGAGCCAGATGATTCAGCTATTAAGAGGCAGGTCTGAAATCTGCCTTAAGCCGCCGCTGGATTCTTAAACTGGCCAACCACTTTCAAAGATGGTATCTTGAAGCCTGCCGCTCCCCAGGAATCTCAAGAAATTCCCACCAAGGAGATGCGGCCCGGAAATAAAAATGGTCCCTAAAGGAGAAGAGCCCGATGCCACAAATTAAGCATATCGCTATCGCAACTCAGGACGCCGACGCCACCGCCAAGTTTTATACGGAAGTTTTTGGGATGAGGGAGATAGCCAAGCTGGACAGTCCCAATGCCTCCGGGTATTACCTGAGCGACGGCAACATTAACCTGGCGATTTTGGATTTCAAGAATGAACAGGTGACCGGGCCGGAGTACGGCACCGGGTTCAGCGGCATTCACCATATAGGATTCGAGGTGGAGAGCCTGGAAGAGATCGCCGAGAAGCTGCAAAAGGCCGGGTCCAGCCCCAGGGACGATATCAACCAGGCCCTGGGTGTGGGGATGGGCGGCCCGGCTCACGCCAATGTGGAGGTCAAATACAGCGGCCCCAACGGGGAGATCATAGATGTATCTCAGACCGGATGGGTTGGGACTCGCGGCTTAGACTAGGGCGTTTGCGAATTACTGACCCTGCAAGAATCCAGCGCCCCGGACCAATTGGTCCGGGGCGTTTCCCATTTCTGCAGATAGCGTTTTTTGCCCTAGGCCGGATGAAAAGCCAGCGTGGGTTTGTCCTGGTCCAGGTTTTCCAGTTCCAGCACAACCGGGATACCGGTCTGAATATTCTGCGGGTTACCGGCGTCTACCCCTAGCAGACGGGCGCTGATGCGAGGTCCTTCCTCCAGGGTCACCACACCGCTGCAGTAGGGATTGTCGCGCCCGTATCCCTGCTCTCCCATGGCCACCGGCACTATGGAAATGCAGGTGAAGGTGCTCAGTTGTCCCTTGCCGCTGAACTGATGCCACTCTACCCCCCGGCTGTGACAAGCCGCGCAAAGGGGCCGCGGCACGGCGGATAGGTGGGCGCAATCCCGGCAGCGGACGCCCATCAGCCTGCCCTCCTTCAGATACTCGTAGAAGGAGGCGCCATTGAACTCCCTAGGCTCGTCTGCCATACCGCTGCTAACCTCTCCGCAGAATATTGACCACGCAGGTGCCGCCGGTACCGCCCACGTTATGGGTCAGGCCGACTTCCAAGTTTGGATCGGACAGCTGCCTAGCCCCGGCTTCCCCCCTCAGCTGGTGAAAAACTTCAATCACCTGCGCCACGCCGGAGGCGCCAACCGGATGTCCCTTGGATTTAAGTCCGCCCGAGGTGTTGATGGGCCGATCGCCGATCAACGCGGTTCTCCCCTCATCCACCGCCCGGGGACCCTCGCCCGGTTCGAAAAAGCCCAGGTCCTCGGTGGCGATGATTTCAGCGATGGTAAAGCAGTCATGGACCTCCGCCACCTTTACATCCTGCGGGGTAATGCCGGCCATCTGATAGGCCTGCGCCGCCGCATACTTTGCTGCCGACAGGGAAGTCAGCTCTTCGGCGTCGTGCAGCGGCCGGCCGGAGGCTTGCCCCATACCCGCGATATGCACCGGCTTTTCGGTGAAGTTGCGGGCAATGTCCGCGCTTACCAGCAGCAGGCAGGACGCTCCGTCGGTTATGGGCGCGCAGTCGTAGAGTCGAAGCGGCCAGGCGATCCAGGGGTTGGACGCCGGGTCATTCAAGAAATCCAGCTCGTCTTTCCAATCGGGGACGGTTTCTCCCCGCTGCTCGGCGCGAGCCTGGCGGCGCTCCATCATCTGGCGAATAGTCACGTTGAACTGGGCCTTGGGATTCAGGGCGCCATTATGGTGGTTCTTGATTCCCACCTTCAACAGGTGGTCAAGGTTGGTTTCGTACCGGTCCATGTGCGCCTTGGCCAAAGCCCCATAAATTCCGGGGAAGGTCAGGCCGACGGGCACCTCATACAGAACGTCAGCGGCGGTGGCCAGCACGTCGGTTACTCCCTCGGTCGGCAGGCCCGTCATCTTTTCCACCCCGCCGACCAGCACCACGTCGTACATGCCGGAAGCGATGGCCATCACGCCTTCCCGCAGGGCGCTGCCGCTGCTGGCGCAGGCATTTTCAATTCGGGTGATGGGCGCTGGGGTCATGCCCAGCCAGTCGGCGATAATGGGGGCGGTATGCCCTTGTCCTTCAAACAGGTCGGAAGAGTAGTTGCCCACGTAGCCGCACTCGATATCTTCGACGTCGATGCCCTGGTCTAGGTTGTCCATCAGGTCCTGGAAGGCTTCAACAAACAGGTCTCGGCTGGTCTTGTCGCGAAATGCGCCGAAGTGGGACATACCCGCGCCGACTATCGATACCGGGCGTCCCAGCCGGCGCTTCTTGACTGATGCCGCCATTGATGAAACCTCCAGAGGCTAAAGGATTGGGGCTAAAGCGTTAACGAGCGTTAACGAAAATCCAGGGCAGGAAGGTTAGCCTGGCCAACAATTATGCCGAGAGGACCCCGGCTCGTCAACTGCGGACTATTGCCGTTTGTTGCCATACAGACGCGGCGAGGGGTCATAGCATAAGCCTTCTTTTGTCATTGTGAGCGAAGCAATCTGAGCCCGCTGAGATTGCTTCGTCGCTGACTCTCCTCGCAATGACATTTCAGATACCCCCCAAGACGCGGCGGGAAGGGCGACAGCTCGCCGATTATCCGTACTTTTCTCCCAGGGCCTCCAAGCCGGCGGCTCCCAGGTCCTCGGGGGTCCTCGGGGGTCATCGCGACGCGGAACTCCACGCTGGCGTCGAAGGTAAGAAAGAAGGGTTCGGCGATGGCCGGTACCTGGGACGGTTCGCTGACATCTACAATGAATATCCCTCCCCGCTTACCGTTGCGTTCCGAGAAGTAGACCGCCTCCGGTTTCAGGTCCGCCAGTATCTGTTGAATTTTCTGCCCGACCGTTCCGTTCCTGACCAGGGTATTGAAAGGCTCTAGGGGGAAATTGACATCGACTAGCATGCGCATTGAGCGAAATACCTCCAAAGCTGATGCTGTTCCGGGTTAGGAGGGCCGGCTGACCTCAACTCCACAGATAGGAAACCAGAATCATACCGCCGGGGCCAAATGCAAATTCAGGACTCCTTCGCACCAGCGGGCCGCCGACAGCAGCCGGGCTTCAGCGAAGGGTGACGCTGCCAGCTGAATGCCCAGGGGCAGCCCCGATAATGCCAGCCCGGATGGGAGGGTGATGGCGGGTAAACCACAGTAGGTCCAAGGGCCTTGAAACATGGTATTCCCGGTGTTGGAAAGGTCGGCCAGCGCCGGAGTGGGCGTGGAGGGAGTTAGCAGCACGTCCGCCTTTTCCGCCAGGAACTCCATATCGGTGACGAATTGGAGGCGGCGCTCCTTGGCGCGAGAATAGCTTACGGCGTCGATGGCTAGCCCCCGGCCCAGCATCTCCCTCAATTTTGGCTGGTAGTCCTGGGCCCGCTCTTCGTACATCGGCTGATGGAAGGCGGCTCCCTCCACCGCCATAATCAGCTGCTGATCGGCGATGGCAGTGTCGATGCTGTCGGGCATGGGCAGCTCTTCTACCTGGGCCCCGGCCTGGCTTAACTGTTGCAGCACCTGGTCTACATTTTTCTGAGTCTCCGGGTCGGCCTGCTCGTAGTAGAACCGGCGCAGAATCCCAATTCGTGGGGTAGCCGGTGTCTCCAGACCTTTTAGATAATCCGGAACCGCGGTTCGGGAAGCCACCGGGTCCGCCGTATCCGCCCCGGCCATAACTTGCAGCAAGAGCGCCGCGTCCTCCACAGTACGCACCAGCCAGCCCATGGTATCTAGCGTCCAGCTTACCGGTATTACACCATAGCGGCTGACCCGGCCAAAGGTGGGCTTGAAGCCGACCAGCCCGTTGTACGAGGCCGGGCGCAGCACCGAGCCAACGGTTTGGGAGCCCATGGCCGCCGGGCACATGCGGGACGCCACGGCCACGGCCGAGCCGCTGCTGGAGCCGCCGGGGGTGTGGGCTGGATTCCAGGGGTTGATTGCCGGAGACGGATCCATGCAGGCGAACTCGGTGGTGACGGTCTTGCCCAGCATGATGGCCCCGGCCCCTTTCAAAGAAGAAACGGTGGTGGCGTCATAATCGGGCACAAAATCGGCGTAGAGTTTGGAGCAGGCAGTGGTGGGAATGCCGGCGGTGTAATAGATGTCCTTGAGTCCGATGGGGACGCCATGGAGCGGACCAAGATTAGTGCCGGAGCCTAGTTCCTGCTCCTTCCGGCGTGCCTCCGAAAGCGCTTCCTCTCGGTCCAGGTATACCCAGGCTTTTAAGGCCGGCTCCAGAGAGTCGATACGGTCCAGCAAGGATTGAACCAGGCTAACCGGCGAAAGATCCCTGCTCTTAATCTGCCGGGCCGCCTCAGACGCCGAAAGTTCAAAGGGTTGCATCTCGGAGTCTCCTCTCCTTTCTAATGGGCCCCGGGGTTTCCTGTGTGTTAAATCGGCGGCCGGCGGGTATGCCAGTCGGTGGCCTGTTCGTAGGCGTGGGCCACCCGAAAAACGGTGGTTTCGTCGAAGGGTTTGCCCGCGATTTGCAGGCCAATGGGCAGGTCTTGGGTAGTGAAACCGCAGTTTATGGAGAGGGCCGGAGTATTTGCCAGATTGAAGGGAGAGGTAAAACCGCGGCGTCCGGCGAAACCGGCGATGACTTCCTGCTTGCTGCTAATACCGGCCTGCTCCGGTATTACTGGCGCCGGAATGGAGGATGTGGGCATTACCAGAATATCCACTCGCTCCAGGGCGTCCAAGATCTGCCGGCGCAGTGCCTGGCGCAGGCGAGCAGCTTTCTGGTACGCTGCCGCCGGCAGAATGCTGCCCATCAGCATACGTACCTGATTGTTGTGGTCGAACTGGTCCAGCCGCATGGCAATATTGTCCCGGTACAGCGCAGCTACATCCGAGGCTATTATCGCCGAGGAGATGGCCGCCGAGTCGACAATCAGGGGCAGAGAAACCTCCTCCACGCTGGCGCCCAACTCGCCCAGAACGGCGATGGCCTTGACCACCGCGTCGCCCACTTCCGGTTCCACGGCATCGGTGTGGACACGCTCGGTAACCACGCCAATCTTCAGGCCGGCAATATCGTTGGTTAAGGCCGAGAGATAATCCGGAACGGGTACGTTCCAGGTCAAAGGATCCTTGCTATCATATCCGGCAATGGCCCCCAGGGTCATGGCGCAGTCGGCGGTGGTGCGGGAGATGGGCCCGACGGTGTCCATGGACCAGGATGCGCCAAATACTCCATAACGGCTGACCCGGCCCCAGCTGGGCCGGATGCCGACCAATCCGCAGAAAGAGGCCGGGCCCCGGATCGAGCCTCCCGTGTCCTCCCCCAAAGACGTGGAGCAGAGAAAGGCGGCGGTGGCGGCGCCGGATCCGCTGCTGGAAGTCCCTGGATTGCGCGACAAATCCCACGGGTTGCGGGGACGGCCATAGGGGTGATGAAAGGCATCGCCGCTGGCGAACTCGCTCATGTTCAGTTTGCCCAGCAGCACCGATCCGGCTTGTTTCAGGTTGGCTACGACCGTGGCGTCGTGGTCGGGTATGAAATCTCGGTGCACGTTGGAGCCATTGGTGGTGCGGATGCCCTGGGTGTTGAATTGGTCCTTTACGGCCACCGGTATGCCGTGCATGGGCCCCCTGTTTTGACCGGCGCTGATATCAGCCTCGGCTTGCCGGGCGGCCGCCAGAGCCTCTTCTTTACATACGGTGATGTAAGAGTTGAGCTTGCCGTCCACCTGCTCTATGCGGTCCAGGTAGGCTTGAGTAGCCTCTACGGGAGAAACTTCCCTGGCCTGAATTAGCTGGGCCAGCTGGGTTGCTGACAAAAAAGGAATTTCCGACTTATTCATTAGAGGCAATCTCCGTCGCAGCCATCTCCTTTTCGGGCGCCGCTCTTACATCCGGCCGGTGTTTCCCCTGGGATAAGGAGGGCGGAGCCGGGGTTTTTAGCCGCCCCCAGCGTGAGGGAGAACTATCGGCAGCGGCTCGATCTGCTCCCAGTCCGGTACCGATATGTTTTCCAGGGTTTCCAGCAGGCCATTGAGGCTGTAGCCGACCTCCGTCAGCAGATGCTCGGGGATTTCCACCCCGGCTGCTTTGGCCAGGGCCCGAATTTCGGATTCGGAAAGTTCGGCCATGATGGTGCCTCTCGGCGGGTATTTCCGCAGAGATTCTCGCTGGGTATCCCTAAGGACGGACATTGATTACGCCAGCTAGGGGACCAGCCAATTGTGCGCCGCCGGGAAAGGGTTGTCAACGCGAGCCTCCTCGACGGAGTTTGAACCTCCGACGTTTGAATCACAGCTGCCTGAGATGGTGTGTGAGCGGCAGCCGTTCCTGGTTCGACGGGCTCACCACGAACGGGCTGGTTCTTCCGTTCGTCCTGAGGCTCTCGAAGGACGATTGCCCGTCTTTTTAGCGTTTGATCCAGAGATGCACCAATCGCTGGGTAGGAAGCGCCGTAATCCCTCGCTGTTATAATTACTCCAAGTGAGAGGTCCCCGTCAGCGGAACCGCTCCCGAGCTGAAACATAGAGCCATCATCAGGATAAGGCCTCTCAGAGGGTAGCGGTATGGTAGAAAGCATTGGGCACCAGTGGGCCGGGGTCATCCTGGCCGCCGGACACGGCGTTCGAATGAAGTCCCGCATTCCGAAAGTGCTGCACCAGGTATGCGGCAAGGAGCTGGTCCGCTATCCCGTTGAGCTGCTGCGCCGGCTCGGGGTTGGAACAGTTGTCCTAGTGGTATCCCCAGATAATGAGACTCGCATCCGCCAAATCCTGGGCGACGCCGTCGAATACGCTATCCAGCCGGAGATGAAAGGTACCGGAGACGCTTTGTCCTGGGCGTTGAAACAGCTGAACGGACGGGCGGAACAACTCCTGGTCTTGAACGGCGACGTTCCTCTGTTGACCCCGGATTCGGTGCGCCGGTTGGCTCAGCGGCATTTGGAGAAAGCCGCCGGGCTCTCCCTGCTTACAGCCCGGACTGCTGCCGGCCAGGACTTGGGAAAGGTGATTAGAGACAACCAGAGGCGCATAGTAGACATAGTGGAGGCTGGCGACCGGCCCGGCTCGCCGGATCCCCAGATGCTGGATCACCGGGCGAATGAGGTCAACGTGGGGGTTTACTGCTTTCGCTCCGGCTTTTTAGCGGCAAATCTAAAGCGCATCGAGCCCAACCGCCAGGGGGAGAAATACCTTACATCTTTGGTGGCCCTGGGCGCTGAGTCCGGAGAGCCGATTAGCTCCGAGACCTGTGGAGACCCAGATGAGTCGATGGGTGTCAACAACCGGTTGCAGGTTTCCCAGGTCGAGGCGATCCAGCGGCGGCGGATTCTAGAGAGCTGGATGCTTGCTGGCGTAACTATTCAAGACCCGGCCTCGGTATACATCGACGGTGACGTGACCGTAGGTCAAGATTCCATTATTTTAGCCAACACCGCTTTGCGGGGTCACACCAGCATCGGGGAGGACTGCCAAATAGGTCCCAACGCGGTCATCGAGGATTCCGTGGTTGGCGATGGGTGCCGGATCATCGCTTCGATGCTGGAGGAGGCGACGGTGGAGGCGGGCGTCGATATTGGGCCCTTCAGTCACCTGCGGCCGGGCGCCTACCTGGAATCGGGAGTGCACCTGGGAAACTACGTGGAAGTCAAGAACAGCCGGCTGTCCACCGGAGCCGTATCCGGGCATTTCAGCTACCTGGGAGATGCCACCATTGGAGCCGGTGTGAATATTGGAGCCGGCACGGTTACCTGTAATTATGACGGTCGGGACAAGCTGCCGACGGTGATTGAGGCCGGGGCTTTTATTGGCTGCGACACCATGCTGGTCGCGCCGGTGACGGTAGGAGCCAATGCCGCGACGGGCGCGGGAGCAGTGGTAACAAAGGATATTCCGGCGGCTGGACTTGCCGTCGGAATGCCTGCTAGAATTGTTGGTAAGAACCGAATCCACCAACAGGCTCCTTAAATTAAAAACCGGGACAGTATCTACAGCAATGGCAATGGAGGGTTTCCGTATTGGAAAGTGACAGCGATATACCATTAGCTCTAATTATCGCGATTTTCATGGGATCCCTGCTGCTGTACGGTCTGTTGGCCTTTTTGCAGCATGCGATCCGCGGTGTCGCAGCACCCACCAACGGCATGTCAACCTTACAGCGCTTTGGGCTCGCCCTGTCCCCCTACCGGTACGCCGGCATCATCGCCCTCTCCCTCTCGGGTCTGCTACTGGCCCTCTCTCTGTTGCCCCTGGTCTGGTGGTCTATTACTCTTACCGCGGTGATCGTCCTAGTCCTGGTAGCCGGCCTTGATCGGGCGGCTTATTATCTAGTGTCCCGCTATCCCACCTGGTCCGCCCGGTATTCCGCTCCAGCGTTGCGGATACTGGTTAGAAATTGGGGGCTAAGAACGACGGAAACCCTGCTTGCCGAGCCCGCACTGAGCCAAAACGGCCAGTCCGGCTTCGGCGTTTTACCCGACGCAGCAGAGCCGGTGATAACGGAAGAGGAGCTGGTGAATCTGGATGAAAAGGACCGAGAGATGTTACGGTCCATTCTCCGTTTGGATGTATCCACAGCGCGAGAGATTATGGTCCCTAGGCTAGACATGGTGGCGGTGGAATTGAATATGCCCTTGAAGCAGGTGGCGGAGAAGTTCATTGAAAGCGGTCACAGTCGCTTGCCAGTATATGAAGACACCATCGACCAAATCGCCGGTGTGGTCCACTCCCGCGACCTACTCGCGCTTTTAGTGGAGCGAGGGCTGGATGCTGCTTTGAGCGAAGTTATCCGCCCGGCCTTTTTTATCCCCGAATCCAAACGGTTGGATAGGCTTTTGCAGGAGCTGCAGCAAAAGGCGCTTCAGTTCGCCATTGTGGTGGACGAATATGGCGGCACGGAAGGCCTGGTCACGATGGAGGACCTGCTCGAGGAGATTGTGGGTGAGATTGAGGACGAGTTCTCCAAGTCTGAGGATCCAATCACCCGGCTGGCCGACGGCGCCGTAATCATCGACGCCGGCGTGACCACCGAGGATGTGGAGGAACTCTTTGGTGCTAAGCTGCATGACCCAGATTTTGACACCGTGGGCGGCTACGTTTACCGGACTCTGGGAAGGATGCCTCAGGTAGGGGACAAAATAACCGTGGACCACCTGAATATAGAAGTGATTTCCGTCCTGGGCAGGCGTCTGAGGAAACTCCGCGTCGAACCTATTCAGGAGGTGTCGGCCTCTTGAACCGTCCTCAGCCCGGGATTTCAAGGAATAAAATTTGCCACCCGCAGCCGTGCCTACGCAAAGCCTCTAAATAAGTCAGCTTCTTGGTGCTACTACTTGACACCCACCAGCTCGCCGGTAACTACCAGCCGGTGGTCGTAAACCAACCGGGGCACGCAGGAAACCAGGTGGATCGAGGCCCAGCCGGTGTTGAACAGCCTCATTTCATCCTGGTCCAAGACCTCTGTGGAAGTGATGCGGTACAGGTATTGTCGCGAGCCGGTGTCGGCAATGACGAAGACATCCTGCCCGCTTCCCAGCATGTCGGGTATTCGGGTCAGGTTATAAAAGACCGACCCCTCGCCAACGATTGGGCTCTCCAGGTGAGCGAAAAACCAGGAGCTGCCCGCCTCTCCAGGATTAGCCACTTCCGGGATATGTCCTATGGTGTTGACCGGCGTTTCGTAACCCCGGCTGTCTCCCAGATCCCGAATCGCCAGTTCCGTCACGCCGGAAGCGACGCCAATTTCCGGTAAAATCAGCCGCGTCGCGGCGGGCAGACTGCCTACTGGTGCTGCCTGGTTGAACTCCAGGGGCGTGAATCCCCGCAATAGCACTTGCCGGCGGTAGTCCAAAGGTTCGTAAGATAACGGATCGCTCCAGACATCTATAAGAGACGACTCACCGTGGGTTACCGTCTGGCCGGCGATGGCCGACTCGGGTATGCCGGGAGGCGGGACAATCTCGAGTGGAGCCAGGATGTCCGGTGCTGGGGAGGGTCGGTCCGGGACGGGCTCCGGGGCGACGCTTACCGCGCTGGGAAGGCTAACATTCATTTGGTCCAGCTGGGACCGGGCGACGGTGGCGTAGAGATAATAGCCGCCGCCACCGACCAGCAGCAGCGCGCCAACAAGAGCGAGGGTGAGTCCAAGATAGCCGGAAAGCCCGCGCTTCAGGCGCCCCGGCGCTAAGAGATAATCGTAACCGGCTTGCATGGCACCGCCTTTACGGATCGGGAAGTAGCAACTCGGTACCGGAGTTGTCGGCGAATTGTCGGACCGCAATATTCCTTGATCGAACCCTACCCGTTTCAACCACCCAACCCTTTCGGGAAATCATCCGACTTTAGAGGAGATAGGTCCGGAAGGAGATATCCGAGGGAACTAACGGGGTCTAGGGGTGTTCATTGCGCCCGGAGTAATAGGTTCGTTAAGGTAAATATCGCCGTTGCGAATCTTTATGTTAAAGCCGCAGGTTGGGTTAATGCAGACCCAGGCTTTGTAGTGAACCGAGGCACCCTGTCCACCGTAATCCGACAGGGGAACCAATTGTCCCGTGTCGCAACTTTGACACTTTGGTAACACCCAGTCTTCCACGAAACACCCTCCCAATCATCAATCACACTGAGTATAACACCGGGAATTTCGCCATTTAAAGGCAAATCCAGGCTTGTTAAGCTCCACTTTGCCTCCCCCCCCCCGCCGTTTGCGCCCATTCTGTAGGGAACTAAATTTAGAGGCTGTATGAGTTGTCATTGCGAGAAGTCCCGATTACATCGGGACGACGAAGCAATCTCAGAGGGGCTAGATTGCTTCGCTTCGCTTCGCTCGCAACGACGAAATGATGGCTTATGCCACACGCTCTGAAATCTATTCTAGGAAATCCCGCAGCTTGCGGGAGCGGGTCGGATGTCGCAGCTTGCGCAGCGCCTTGGCCTCGATCTGGCGGATCCGCTCCCGTGTCACGCCGAACTCCCTTCCCACCTCTTCCAAGGTCCGGCTGCGGCCGTCTTCCAATCCGAATCGCAGCTGGAGAACCCGGCCCTCCCGGTCGCTCAGAGTACCAAGCACTTCCTCAACCTGCTCCTTCAGCAACTGGGAGGAGGCGGCATCGGCCGGAGCCGTAGCGTTGCGATCCTCAATGAAGTCCCCCAGGTGGGAGTCCTCCTCCTCGCCAATAGGTGTTTCTAAAGAAACGGGTTCCTGGGAGATTTTCAGGATCTCTTCCACCTTCTCCGGTCCAATTTCCATAGCTTGACCGATCTCTTCCGGCGTAGGCTCCCGGCCGTACTCTTGCAAAAGGCGGCGATGCTGGCGCATCAGCTTGTTTATGGTTTCCACCATGTGAACCGGTATCCGGATGGTCCTGGCCTGATCGGCGATGGCCCGGGTTATTGCCTGCCTAATCCACCAGGTGGCGTAGGTGCTAAATTTGTAGCCCTTGCGGTAATCGAACTTTTCGACGGCTCGAATCAAGCCGATGTTTCCTTCCTGAATCATATCTAGCAAGGCCATGCCGCGCCCAATGTATTTCTTGGCTACGCTTACCACCAGGCGGAGGTTGGCTTCGGTCAGATGGGATTGGGAGCGGGCGCCTTCCGCTCGGATTCGACCAAAGCTCCTTCGGAACAGGGGGTCCAACTCCGACAGACGGGAGTAGGTGCCCGACTCGTTCAAGATAGCATCCAACTGAGAAAGGAGGCAGTCCCCGGTGATGTCCAGGGCCTCCTCGGGAAGGATCCAGGAGAATAGGGAAAGGCTGACTATCTGAGGGCGGGTCTCCTCTTCCGACTCCATCAAGGTACCCGCCACTTGAGCCAGCATCTCCAGGGAAATCACCGCGTCGATGGCGTCCCGAAGAGTGGGGTTCTCTATAATTTGAGACAGGGTCGGGTCCTCGGGTAATTCCAGATATTGGGCCAGCGCGGCTACCAGGGGAGCGGCGTTGACAAAGCGGCGGAGCAGGGCGGCGGTACATTCCCAAGGCCGAGGCGGCCGGCCCTCCTGTTCGGTAAGCTCCTTTTCCAGGGCGATGAGATGCTTCTCACCCTCCAGCTTGCGCGCCAGCACCCGCTCATCCTTGGAAGTGAGCAGCCGCACCCGACCGATTTCCCGGAGATACATTCGTACCGGATCGTCCAGCACTTCCAGGGTATCCGTTTCGGCTTCCCACTCGGTTTCTTCGTTCTCTATGTCGGCGTCGGCGGGACCTTCCTCGGTGGCTTTTTCCGACTCGGAATCCCCAGAGGCATCGTCCCACTGGTCTTCCGGCGTATCCGCCTCCGCATCGGTGGGTGCACCGCTCATGGGGCTGGACTTGACCAGACCGTCTCCCTCCTCCTCATCCTCCACGCGGGTAATGATACCCAGCAGATTGGGTTGCCCTTCCGTCTCTTCATTTTCGTCAATGAAGTCCTCGGGGTTTAGTTCCTGATTGGTATTGCGTCTTACCATGTGGTTATCACCTTCCGGTTAATGTTTTCCGGTCCAGCCAACTGCGGGCGCCTTCAATTCCCTTGAGACGCTGGTTGACATCAAGTATGGTGGGGTTGGGATCTTCAAGGATGTCCGGCTGCTCCTCGGAAAGCCATATCGCTTCCTCGATTTTCAGCTCCCGCAGGAAGCGCTCTTCCAGCCTTCTCACGGTGCTTTGTAACGCCCTCAACCGATGACGAGCCTCGACAGGCGGCAATTGTTTGGCAATCAAGTACTCCAGCTGTTCCTGTAAAGCCGGTTCCACCCTTTGCCTCAGCTTTTGTTCTGTAAACTCCTCCAGAGGATTTTGGGTCAACTGGAGCACCTGGCTGGCCAACTCCCGATTTTCCGGCCGCCGGAAGTGCTCCGGCACCAGGCCAGCTTCTGGGACCAGGTCCGGATTTTGCAGCGCCAATGCCAGGCAATACTCTTCAATGGGGTCCCGGTCCAGGTGAGCAAAGGGCGAAGCCGTGGATTCCACCTCCCGGCCAACTGGGCTCGGGCGCCGTCCGCTACTAGCGGACCCGCTGCCGCCGGCCTGATGGGAGAGTCTTCCGGTGCTGGCTTTCAGCGTCCCTTCGTCGACACCAATGTAAGTAGCTAGTTGCTGAAAATACAGGTCCTGCTGGATCGGCTCGGGTACCGCGGCGATGAAAGGGAACAGCATTTCCACTACTCGGGCCTTTCCCCCCGGAGTGGAGATGTCCAACTGATGGGATACCGCAGGCAGCAGGTATTCGAAGAGCGGCACCGCTCCTTCAACCAGTTCAGTCCATTCTTGAGGAGACCGGCGGATCAGCTCATCCGGGTCTAGATTGTCCGGCAAGGACATAACTTTCAATTCCAGATCTTCCTGGCGCTGAAATATAATAGTCTCTCCGCTTCGCTGCCTACCATCTCTTTCCGTTACCAGTTTCTGGAAAACTTCCCAGGAAGTAGCCAGGCTGCGTAGAGTCGCCTGCTGTCCGGCGGCATCCGGGTCCAGAGCCATCACTACCTTGGTGGTGAGCCTTCTGACTTCCGCCACCTGGTCCCTGGTCAGCGCGGTGCCCATGGAGGCCACCACGTTGGTAAACCCGTTCTGGTGGGCCATAATGGCGTCCATATACCCTTCCACCACCACCAATCCTTGTTGCCGCGCTGCCTCTTGGGCCAGATAGAGTCCATACAATATTCGACCCTTGTCGAAAACCGGAGTACGGGCCGAATTCAGGTATTTGGGCCCGGAATCATCCAATGCCCGGCTACCGAAGCCGCCCAATTCTCCCCGAGAATTCCGTATAGGGATGATCAAGCGTCCCCGGAAGAAATCCCGGGATTGTTCCCGGTCATTGATCCGCACCACGCCCGCTTCCGCCAACTGAGCCAGGGAGAACCCCTTCTGAGTGAGATGGTTTCTCAGCGATTCGCCATCTGGCGGGCTCAGTCCCAGCTCAAATCTGGCTATGGAGTCGCCGGTCAATCCTCGCTTTTCCAGATAGGTGCGGGCCGATATACCTTGGTCCGAGGCGAGAATACTTTGGTAATAGCTTTTGGCAGCCTCGTTGATCTGGTAGGCCACCTGCTGACGGCTGTGATTTTGGCTAGTGGGCAGGGCTACGCCGGCCTGCTGAGACAGCCGCTTCAGTGTTTCAGCGAAATCCAGGTTCTCCATCCGCATCACGAAGCTGAAAACATCCCCACCGCTGCCGCAGGCTCCGTAGCAATGCCAGGATTGACGGTCGGGATAGACCATGAATGAGGGGGATTTTTCTTGGTGGAAGGGACAGGGAGCCTTGTATCTTCGCCCGGCAGGGTCCAATGTGACGTAGCTGGAGATTATCTCCACTATGTCCAAACGGCTTTTTACCTCATCAACAACGGTCATTAGACCCATCCCCGGCCACGCCCGCCCTCATCCAGCGTAGATATAAAATAATGGATATGCCATGCGGAAAATTCGTCTGGCGACGGTTCCGGTCCCGCTGCGGTATTCCCAGGCATAAGGGAAGTTTCTACTGTTAAGGGGAAAGTATCTATGGGAAAAGACAAAATTAGGCCAAGTAAGCATACCACAACAGTAGCCGGAAACGAACTGGTCGTCGCAGCTACTCAGGGCAATCGCGTCTAAAACTGCCTTTTCGAACTTCGGTACAGAAGGCTAGCGAATGGTAGATATTCCGATGCTTTCCCAGCTATTTTGACTATAACACGTAAAGATCGAAAGACTTCCGGGACTCGTCAGACCCCAAAGAGCCACTGTCCCAAACCTGGGGGCGATTAAGACGCGATTGCCCTGCGCAGCTACTGGAGCGGCGCCTGGGCCGTTGGTTTTGGGCTGGTCGCTCTATTCCTTATCGGGCTCTTTTGCGGCCTCCTGGAGTCCATCTGAGGTCGCGGGAAAGTCTAGGTGCTGACGCCAGGGCCTTTTCATTTTCTCAAAATAGTATAAAATTATTACCAGTTTAAGCGGGAGGGGAGGATGATGACTTTGAGAGAAACGCTGGATTTGGTGCCTGACTTCCGGAGTAGCCAAGGGCGACGCCACTCTTTGGGGGCGATCCTGGCCTTGGCCACCTGTGCCATGCTGTGCGGCGCCCGCAGCTTATACGCCATAGCTCAATGGGGGCGGGACCAAGGGGGTGCTACGGCGCAGCTTTTGGGGTTCAGCCAGGAGAAGACACCCTGCGTGGCCACCCTCCACCGGGTGTTCAAGGGCCTGGACGTGGCGGCCTTTGAGGCAGAAGTCGGCAACTGGCTGGCAAATAGCGGGGTAGAGGCGGATGACCCCCTGTCCCTGGACGGGAAAACCTTGCGAGGGGTCCACGGCCAAGAGATACCCGGGGTCCATCTGGTGTCGGCCTACGCTAGCCGCGCTGGGGCAGTGCTGGCGCAGGTAGCTGCGCCGGGCAAAGGGGAAGAATTGGCGGCGGTCAAAGAAGTATTGGGCCAGGTACCCCTGAAGGGTCGGGTAGTAGTAGCTGATGCCTTACTGACCCAACGGAAAGTCTGTGAGCAGATTGTGGCAGGCGGCGGAGAGTATCTGCTGCCAGTTAAAGAGAATCAGCCCACCTTGCGCCGAGACTTGGAGGTGGCTTTTTCCCCTGCTAGGAACTGAGAGGGCTGGTGGGCCAACCGTACCTCCCTGGCTAGCAGCGGAGTGGCGAGCACGCGGGGCCAAGCTGACGGTCTGGGCCGATACTCCAGTAAAGCGGCGTCATGGGCGGCTGGAGCGGCGAGAGTTGTGGGCCTTGGCCGACCCAGAGCTAAATGGCTACGTGGGCAGCGCTGGGACGGTCGGGGAAGCGTGGCCGCATCTGCAACAGGTGTGTCGGCTAGAGCGCCAGCGGGTCGTGAAGGGCAAGAAACAGGTGGCTGTGAGCTATGCAATTAGCAGTCTCCCAGCCACTGATGCCGATGCGAGGCGATTGTTGAGCCTTTCCCGTGGGCACTGGGGCATCGAGAACCGCCTCCACTGGGTACGGGATGTGACCTTCGACGAGGACCGCTCTCAGGTGCGCACTGGGGCCGCCCCACAGGTTCTGGCGGGCCTGCGGAACCTGGTTCAGCTTGGTACGTCGGGCTGGGCATTCCAACGTAGCCGCTGCCCTACGCCGCCACAATGCCCATCTCAGCGAAGCTTTCGACATGATGGGCTTTACCTACCAGGCAGGAGAATGAAAAGGCCCTGGTGCTGACGCTAAATTAGATTGACAGAGATTCCAGACCAATGATAGTATTGCAGGCACCTAAATCCTAGCTGGTGATGAATATTCTCCCACCTAGCGAGGCCTCTACACGAAACCAGGCTTTCCAGTCCGCAGCATTCGGTCAACGCCAGCCGAGTCTCCCAACACTGTGCACCAAGCTACTAATACAGCCGCCAGCAGTTCGGCGCCTCTTGGCGCGGTCTTGTTGCGGGTTGGCCGATGGGTCGGATGCCGGCCTCCGGGTCGGAAAAGTAGCCGCAGTGCAAATGCGAGTGTAATTTGATACCAAGTGTGACTAGCCAACTGGAGAATAATACATGGAGATGAAGGACTTTGTTGTCCGCTTCGCCGGAGAAGGCGGACAGGGCGTGGTAACTTCAGCGGAGGGAATGGCCCAGGCCGCTACTCAAGTGGGATATCACGCGCTAACCTACGCCACCTTCCCTTCCCAGATTTTGGGCGGTCCTACCTGGACCCAGGCACGGATCTCCGACTCGCCCATTCTTAGCCCCGGTGACGACGTGGATGTACTGGTAGCCTTCAACAGAGAGGCATACGACAATCATGTCGACGAGGTGAGGAAAGAGGGAGTCATCATATACAACTCCAATGACTTTGAATTGGAGGGAGACCCTCGCAGCTTCGGTTTGCCCATCGAAGAGCTGGCCCGGTCTACTGGAAACACACGCGCCGCCAACATGGTGGTAATCGGGGCCTTGGCTCACCTGGTCAACATGCCCCAGACCTACCTGGACGAATTTGTCGAGAAGCGCTTCCGCCGAGGCCGGGAAGGGGACGAAGAAATAGTCCGGTCAAATATCATGGCGATGGGGCTGGGACGGTCTCGTACTGCCGAAAGCGGGCTTACCGTGGGAGACCTGGCTGCCCCGCAGATGCCCGATTACCCGCAAATAATGGTTAAGGGAAACGACGCATTGTCCCTGGGTGCTCGGGCCGCTGGAGTGGAGTTCTACGTCGGCTACCCCATTTCGCCGGCCACCACCATCCTGATATGGATGGAGCACAACTTGATCGGGGAAGGCAAATTCGCCTACCAGGTGAGCTCTGAAATAGAATCTATTACGGGAATCCTGGGGGCGGGATTCGCCGGCAAGAAGGCGATGACCGCCACCGCTGGCCCCGGCTTTTCCTTGATGAGCGAGGGTCTGGGATTGGCCTGGATGGCCGAGATACCCCTGGTGGTGGTAGATGTTCAGCGGGGTGGTCCGGCTACCGGCCTGCCCACTAAGACGGAGCAATCGGACCTGCTGGCTTGCATGTACCCGGCCCATGGCGACGTGAAGATGCCGATTATCGCCGTTGGCTCCGTGGAAGAGGCGTTTTACGGAGCGATCAAGGCCTTCAACTGGGCGGAGCGATACCAGGGTCCGGTAATTTTGATGACCGAAATGGCCCTGGCGGAGCGGGTGCAGAACATACCAAAACCCGACCTCTCTCAGATTGAAGTGGAGGGACGGCAAGTCTATCAAGGCAAAAACGGTTACCAACGTTACTCCGGCTCCCAGCTTTCACCCATGCCCCTGCCCGGCAGTCCGGGTGCTTACGTGGCCAACGGTAGTGAGCATGACGAGATGGGCGACACAACCCACCTGGCCAGCCGTCACATTCAAATGACGGAGCGGCGATTCGGCAAGCTGAGGCTTTTGGAAGAGGATGAGTACGAGGAAGATAACCCTCAGGAGTCGATAGCCCTGTTGCCCTGGGGCGGTTCCAAGGGCTCGGCGTTGGAAGCCTACAACGAACTCCGGCGGCGGGAGGTTCCCCTGGCTTGGTATTACACCATGTTTCTCAATCCGCTGCCGCCCCGATTGTTGGATAAGCTGAGAAAGAAGGATCTGGTGATAGTGCCGGAGCTAAATTACCAGGGTCAGTTCTCCGGAATTCTGAGAGCCCAGGGTGTCAAGGCAGAGTCCATAACCCAATACACCGGCTTGCCTTTCAAGGTACGAGACCTGGTCGAAAAAATAACGGAAATCACCAAAACTCGCCGGGCCAAAAGCCCCCGAGCTAAAACTCGCCGGAAGGAGACCGTCGGAGCATGAGCAAGAAGAATCCAGAGTACGACTTCAAGTGGTGCCCGGGCTGCGGCGACTTTGGAGTCCGGCGAGCCATTGAATCCGCCATGATTAACCGGTTGGAAGAGACCGGCCTGCCCATGGAAAATAACGTGGTTGTGGCCGGAATCGGCTGTTCGGGGAATCTGGTGCACCTGCTGGAGGGGTCCCAGCCCTACGGATTCCACGGCATACACGGCCGGACCCTGCCGGTGGCTATGGGAGTCAAGATGGCCAGGCCGGAGTTGAACGTCCTGGTGGTGGCGGGGGACGGGGACTTCCTCAGCATCGGCGGCGAGCACATTGCCCCCCAGGCGGCGCGCAACTTGAACGTTTGTGCGGTGATAATGGACAACGGCGTCTATGGCCTGACCAAGGGCCAGAGTTCGCCCACCACCAAGCTGGGGGAGATCACCAGCTCGACTCCTTACGGCAAGATGGAGGCGGAAGCCGATCCCCTGGAGCTCTACCTAACCATGGGCGTTTCTTTCATCGCCGCCGGCTTCTCCGGTCAACCCCGGGAGCTGACCAATCTGATTACCCAGGGGATGAACCATGAGGGCTTCGCCATGGTGCATGTCCAGTCCCCTTGCACCACGTATAACGACACCTTCGAAATGCTCAAGGGCAACCCTAGAAAGGGTATTGAGCCCCTGATTTGGGATGTGCCGGAGGACCACGACAAGTCGGACAAAGGGGCAGCCTATGCGCTTCTGCAGCGACGCGGTCTGCCCGTCGGCGTAATCTACGAAGATGAAAACCGTCCTTCCCTGGACGCCAGGCTGGAGGAGATGAGGGGCCGGGCCAGGCAGAGGACGACGCAGGAGACGCTGGATAGCTACGAACTCTAGTCCGTATCAAACGCTTACCGCATTTAAGGTTTCCATGAACTGGAGCACCCCGGCCCATCAGCCGGGGTGCCTTTTTTGGTGTGCCAGTCATGCTGTGCATCTTGGAGGTGAAAGTCCTCTGCGGGCCGTGATGACCGGAACCGCTAGCCTAAGCAAGGGTTTCCACCGTGAGGTGGAATCTGAAGGAAGCTGATGGCAAAACTCGGACCCGACGAACAGGAATCGGATACAAGGCCGGTGCAGTGGGGTAACCCGGCAATGGACGGGGCGGCCCAATAGTTATTCGGACAGGTCGCAGGTAAATCCGGCGGGGACCGAGGGAAGGATGCACGGCTTACCCTGGGAGGTCTCTGGGGCTGTCTGGAGGACCCGACTACCGCACCGGCAACGGTGGGGGAAGGCCCTGGAGAAGTCAGCCGAGGCCATAGTAGTCCTTCCCGCACGGGAAGGATGAAGGGCCGAATCCTCTACTGCAAGGAGCCAGTCAAGAGGACTCGATGGGCGTAGAGCGGCAGCAAGGCACGGCCTAACAACTCTCACTCCTGGAGTGGGGAGAGGAGGCCGTGCGCCCCGGCGTCCCTGGTGAAGGCGGAACCGGAACTGGGGTGAGCGAGGAGCAGCCAGCGACCACGGTGTCTGAACGGAAACGAGCCTTGAGGGAAGCCTTGATGGAGGAGGTGATAGAGCCAAAGAACCTGAACCGAGCCTACCAGCGGGTGAAAGCCAACAAAGGAGCGCCGGGGGTTGACGGGATGAGTGTGGATGACCTGGGCGGCTGGTTGGCGGAACACTGGGAGGAACTTAGTGGCGTCGCTGCTGGAAGGCAGCTACCAACCGCAACCGGTGCGGGGAGTGGAAATCCCCAAGCCGGGAGGTGGAGTGCGACAACTGGGCATCCCCACGGTGGTGGACCGCGACAACTGGGCATCCCCACGGTGGTGGACCGCCTGGTGCAGCAAGGCATCCTCCAGGTGCTGGACCCGCTGTTGGACCCAACCTTTTCGGAGTCAAGCTACGGTTTCCGTCCCGGGCGAAACGCGCGCCAGGCGCAGGAGTACGTAGGGGAGGGGCGGGAAATCGTGGTAGACCTGGACTTGGAGAAATTCTTTGACCGGGTAAACCACGACATCCTGATGTCCCGCCTGGCCCGGAGAGTCGCCGACAAACGCCTGCTGCGGATGGTCCGGCGCTTCCTGGAAGCGGGGATGATGCAGAATGGGGTGTGCGTCGAGCGATACGAAGGGACTCCGCAGGGAGGGCCACTATCGCCGCTCCTGTCCAATCTGCTACTGGATGACTTGGACCAGGAGTTGGAACGCCGGGGGCACCGCTTCAGCCGGTACGCCGATGACTGCAACATATACGTGCGGTCGCAGGCTGCGGGGGAGTGGGTAATGGCGTCGGTGAGCAACTTTCTGGAAAGGAAGCTGCGCTTGCGCGTAAACCGGGAGAAAAGTGCGGTGGCCCCGGTATGGGAACGGAAGTTCCTGGGGCATCGGCTGCTGCCCGGAGGTCGGCTGGGCCTAGCGCCCGAAAGCCTGAAGCGCGTGAAGGCGAGGATTCGGCGAACCACGCGACGCAACCGAGGCGTCAGCCTTGAAGGGATGGTCCACGAACTGAACTCCTTCCTCACGGGGTGGGTGACCTACTTCCGCTATGCGGAATGTCGGACTCACCTCAGCAGGTTGGATGGGTGGATTCGTCGAAAGCTGCGCTGCGTACGGCTGAAGCAGCGGAAACGGTCCAAAGCCATTGCGGACTTTCTGCAGGGGCTGGGCGTGCCGGAGTGGCGGGCCTGGCTACTGGCGGGGTCTGGCAAAGGCTGGTGGCGCCTGGCTGGCAGCCCTCAGGCGGCTGAAGCCATGAGCCTGGCTTGGTTTAGGGAACAGGGACTCGTCGCCCTGACCGAAAGGTACAGCCTGTTGAATCAGTAGAGGAAACCGCCGGATACGCTGAGTACGTCCGGTGGTGTGGGAGGACGGGGGCCGTGAGGCCCCCTCCTACCCGATTGTGGGAGCGGTGTTCAAAAAGCCGGATCTCTTGTCCGCATTGGAATAGAACAACAGGTATTTCGGCAGAACGTTACCAAGTCCCTTCTCCCGTCAAGGGAGAAGGTTGGGATGAGGGTGATACCCCTCACCTCAATCCTCTCCCACAAGGGGAGAGGAAGCCCAGGACGTTCATACACCTTGAACCAAGAAGGCAAGGATTTTCTTACACTCTAAAACGGGTTGCCGGACACCGGAAGCCCTATTCCTGGCGGGCCTGGTCCTGGGTTTGGTCCCGGGTTTGGTCCCGGGTTTGCTCCCGGGTTTGGTCCCGGATTTGGTCCCGGATTTGGTCACGGATTTGGTCAACGTAGGGTTGCAGGTGTTTCCGGAGTAGAACCCGCCCCCGATGGAGCCGTGCCTTCAGTGAGGAGACGGAAATCTCCAGCACCTCGGCAGCCTCTTCGTTGCTGAGCCCCTGAACATCCCGCAGCACCACCGGCGCTTTCAGGTTTTCCGGCAGCAGATCCAATCCCCGCTCCAAATGCTCCCGAAGCTCGCTGTTCAGCGCCAACTTTTCTGGACCGTCGGTAGGGCTGACCAATTGCATATCGTCGTAGCCCGTCTGCGTGAGAAAATTCCTGGGACGGTCTCGGCGGAGCTTCATCAATGCTGCGTTGACCGCAATTCGGTACAACCAAGTGCTCACTTTGGATTCGCCGCGGAACCTGGCGAAGTTTCGGTAGGCGGCCAGAAAGGCGTCCTGGGCGGCATCCTCGGCGTCTGCTGGGTTTCCCAAGACCCGGTAGGCCAGGTTATAAACGAAGTCACCGTATTCCGCTACGATTTCTTCAAATTGCCGTTCTACCTGCTGTTCCATCACCACCGTGGCTCGGGCTCCATCCTGAACCCGGTGCTGCTTGCACCGCGCCAGCATTGTGCATCCAACGTTGCCGGTTTGTCCAGGGTGCCGGTGTTCCCCGCTGTTCCCCGCTGTGCTGAGGGGGTTGAGCAAGCTACTGGGTAGGAAAGCGCCCGGGGCCGCCGACCGATTTTGGCCCGTAGCGGCTGGCACCGCCGTTGTCTATCGGTACTCCCCAGTGTCATTGCGAGTTTTCATGCTCCGGCGGAGCGCCACCGGCAGATGAAAATGGCCTCCTCGGCTCATGGTTCGACGGGCTCAACACAAGCGGTAGGGATCCCGTTCGTCCTGAGGCTCTGGAAGGGCGAACGGGCTATTGACAGAGCAGCCCTTCGGCTGCGCTCGGGGTGAACTCCGCGACGCAATCGCTTCTTACCATCATGAGATTGCCTCGGGCCTGCGGCCCTCGCAATGACAATCGAAAAACCCTGGCTGGCAGGGCAATCGCGTCTTATTATCTTTCTTAAATTTGTTTAAAATAGTAATCATCATGACGAAACTAGGGAGGGGTAGTGATGGTTCAGGCAACAGGCGCACCCATCGCCGAATACTTCGCGGCGTTGGACGACCCGAGGATTGATCGTACCAAGCGGCACAAACTTTTGGATATCGTCACCATTGCCCTTTGTGCCACCATCTGCGGCGCTGATTCTTGGGTGGATATCGAGCTCTTCGGCAACTGTAAAGAGGAGTGGTTCAAGTCCTTCCTGGAGTTGCCCAACGGTATCCCTTCCCATGATACCTTCGGCGACGTCTTCGCCCGCCTGGACCCAGAGCAGTTTCAACGCTGTTTCATGGAGTGGGTCCAAGCCGTAGCCCAAGTCACCCAAGGCGAAGTGGTGGCCATCGACGGCAAGACGGTATGGCGCTCCCACGACCGTACCCTGGGCAAAAAGGCCATTCACATGGTCAACGTGTGGGCCTCGTCCCATGGCTTGGCGCTGGGCCAGACCAAGGTGGACGAGAAGTCCAATGAAATCACCGCCATCCCCAAGTTGCTACAGCTGCTGGAGCTCGCCGGTTGCATCATCACCATCGACGCCATGGGCTGCCAGAGGGAGATAGCCCGGGAGATCATTGAGGCTCAGGCCGACTATCTGCTGGCGGTGAAGGAGAATCAAGGCCGGCTGTACGATGACGTTCGCGACCTTTTCGAGGGCGCCGAGGAATACGACTTCGAGGGCGTCCCCTATGACTTCGCCCGCACACTGAACAAGGGCCACGGCCGCCTGGAAACCCGTCAATGCTGGGTCATCACGGACCCGGACTGCCTGGACTATCTGCAAAACCGGCAGCAGTGGGCCAACCTCAACGCCGTGGTTAAGGTCACGGCTCAGCGGGAGACGGCAACCGGGACCACGGTCCACTCTCGCTACTATATCAGCAGTCTGGCCAGGCCTGCCCAGACTTTGTTGGAGGTCACCCGCCGACACTGGGGCATAGAAAACAGCTTGCACTGGTCTTTGGATGTTACCTTTCGAGAAGATCACAGCCGGGTACGTAAGGATAATGGGCCCCAAAACCTGGCAGTCCTGCGCCAGATAGCCCTCAATTTGCTGAAGCAGGAGACCAGCCTTAAACGGGGACTTCAAGGTAAACGGCTGAAAGCCGGCTGGGTTGAGGATTACCTACTCAAGGTGCTCCTTGGTTAAGACGCGATTGCCCTGCCCTGGCTGGTACCGCCGTTGTCTTTAGAAGGCCAAATGATATAATTGTAGTGAGGCACCCCCTTTTGGCCAAGGCATTTTGACAGATGGATGATCTTGCATCCCCGACCTTCCCGGTTCCCGGCCTTCAACCGGTTCTAGGACTTCAAGCTTAAGGTTTTAGCTGAATCAGATGTCAGGCGTGGCTAGAGAATTTTTAGAAGCCGTCCTGCTGGCCCTGGTCGTTTTTCTGGTGATTCAGACCAGCGTCCAAAACTTCAAGGTCGATGGGCCCAGCATGAACCCTACCCTGGAGCACGGGCAGTTCTTGCTGGTTAACAAGGTGGTCTATTTCAAGATCGACCAGGAACGTCTTTCTCGGATTATCCCTTTCTGGCGGGTGCATCATTCCCGGGAGAGCTTCGCGGTCCACCCTCCCGAACGGGGGGAGGTGATCGTTTTCCACTACCCGAAAGACCCAGAAAGGGACTTCGTGAAACGAGTGATTGGCGTCCCTGGGGATAGGATTTCCATGAAAGAGGGGACGGTTTGGGTAAACGGATCGGCCATATCAGAACCTTATATTACGGCTCATGACACCTACAACATGACCGAGCGAAAGCTGCCTCGAAAGGAGTACTTCGTCTTGGGTGATAACCGGCCGGGGAGTACCGATTCTCGAAAGGGATGGAATGTGCCGGAAGAGAAAATTCTGGGTAAGGTTTGGATAATTTACTGGCCGGTCTCCAGCTGGACTCTGCTCCCGTAAGGTTACCGCCGCCCCCTAACCACGCTACTCCCGGGCTAACTTCTTGGGGCCAACTTTGGGGCCGACGCTCCAGCCGGGGTGTCAGATCTTCTCCGGGCCCACCAGGATATCCGAACCCTCTATACGGACCTCAAACAGCCTCAATGCCGCCGCCGCCGGGGGTGTTATCACTTCCCCGCTGGTGACATTAAATATTGCTCCGTGCAGCGGGCACTGAACCTCCTCCCCATCCAGGTCTCCTTCCGAGAGAGAAGCGTAAGAGTGAGTACAGACGTCATCGCAGGCGTGGATGTTGCCGTCTACGTTTACCAGCAGAATTTCCTCATTGCCTACCTTCACCGGTTTCATGTCACCGGGGGGAATCTCACCCACTTCGGCTACTTTCACAAAGTCCGTATCAGCCAAGTCTCTCCTCCTTAACCACTATTAGCGGATTCTTTAACGCAACAGTAACCCCATCCCTTAATGGGGAGCCGGGGGATATGCCGACCCGACCCAGGCCGGGTCGCCGGCTCCCTATTATATGTCACTGAGGGCCAAGCAGTGGCACATTATTGGAAAATCCCCTAAATAAAACCCGGAAATTATTGATTGTCCCGATTAATAAACAGGAACCTCAAGCACCCCGAACACCCCCTAAGATGCCCGGGTTGTGCAGGCAGGGTCTTTTCATTCTCCTGCCTGGTAGGTAAAGCCCATCATGTCGAAAGCTTCGCTGAGATGGGCATTGTGGCGGCGTAGGGCAGCGGCTACGTTGGAATGCCCAGCCACGTACCAAGCTGATGACCAGGTTCCGCAGGCCCGCCAGCACCTGTGGGGCGGCCCCAGTGCGCACCTGAGAGCGGTCCTCGTCGAAGGTCACATCCCGTACCCAGTGGAGGCGGTTCTCGTCGAAGGTCACATCCCGTACCCAGTGGAGGCGGTTCTCGATGCCCCAGTGCCCACGGGAAAGGCTCAACAATCGCCTCGCATCGGCATCAGTGGCTGGGAGACTGCTAATTGCATAGCTCACAGCCACCTGTTTCTTGCCCTTCACGACCCGCTGGCGCTCTAGCCGACACACCTGTTGCAGATGCGGCCACGCTTCCCCGACCGTCCCAGCGCTGCCCACGTAGCCATTTAGCTCTGGGTCGGCCAAGGCCCACAACTCTCGCCGCTCCAGCCGCCCATGACGCCGCTTTACTGGAGTATCGGCCCAGACCGTCAGCTTGGCCCCGCGTGCTCGCCACTCCGCTGCTAGCCAGGGAGGTACGGTTGGCCCACCAGCCCTCTCAGTTCCTAGCAGGGGAAAAAGCCACCTCCAAGTCTCGGCGCAAGGTGGGCTGATTCTCTTTAACTGGCAGCAGATACTCTCCGCCGCCTGCCACAATCTGCTCACAGACTTTCCGTTGGGTCAGTAAGGCATCAGCTACTACTACCCGACCCTTCAGGGGTACCTGGCCCAATACTTCTTTGACCGCCGCCAATTCTTCCCCTTTGCCCGGCGCAGCTACCTGCGCCAGCACTGCCCCAGCGCGGCTAGCGTAGGCCGACACCAGATGGACCCCGGGTATCTCTTGGCCGTGGACCCCTCGCAAGGTTTTCCCGTCCAGGGACAGGGGGTCATCCGCCTCTACCCCGCTATTTGCCAGCCAGTTGCCGACTTCTGCCTCAAAGGCCGCCACGTCCAGGCCCTTGAACACCCGGTGGAGGGTGGCCACGCAGGGTGTCTTCTCCTGGCTGAACCCCAAAAGCTGCGCCGTAGCACCCCCTTGGTCCCGCCCCCATTGAGCTATGGCGTATAAGCTGCGGGCGCCGCACAGCATGGCACAGGTGGCCAAGGCCAGGATCGCCCCCAAAGAGTGGCGTCGCCCTTGGCTACTCCGGAAGTCAGGCACCAAATCCAGCGTTTCTCTCAAAGTCATCATCCTCCCCTCCCGCTTAAACTGGTAATAATTTTATACTATTTTGAGAAAATGAAAAGGCCCTGGCCGACGACCAGAGCCAGGTTGACCTGAGCGTAGGGGCCTCCCGCACTGCTGCCACGGTGCACGTTATAGCCTGCCAGGTCGCTCGCCAAGTTGGCGTCCCAATCTAGATCCACCTTGCCGTCGCCAGGAGTGGCGGGCAGGCCGCTGGGCGCTGCCGGCGGCGTGGTGTCCGGCGGAGGCTCCACTGAGGAAGAACCCACGATAGCAAGGTCGTCGATGTACCAGCCCTCGGATTCGTTGTAGGCACCATCCATCGTGTCAAATCCGAAGCGGACATAGACCATCTTGGAATCGAGAGGGATCGATGCCTGCTTCCAGGTTGCCCCACTGGGGTCAGTACTATCTTTTTGCCAGACCCGAGTCCAAAGAGAGCCATCATAGCTGACATCCACGTAGGTCTGATCAAAGGCTCCGGAGGCATAGGACTCCACCTGCCGCCAATAGCTGAAGTTCAGCGCTGGATCGGTCGCGCCTATCAGGTCCACTGGAATAGATTTCAGGGTCCCGCTGTTACTGACCCCGGTATCGTAATCGCCCGATGAAGGCTGGCCGTAATACCAGGCGTGGGTCGGGCTATTGGATTTGCGGTTAGACAGGTTCCACAGCCCCGTGGCGGCCCACTCTCCCGGTCCGTTTTCCATGGTGTCCAGCAGCTCGGTAGGTGCCGGGTCGGTGCTACCGGAAACATTACTCATTGGGGAAACATTGCCAACATTGTCTATCGCTTTCACCGCGACATGATAAGTGGTGTCGTAGTCCAAACCAGGAACTGTAAAGGATTCCGGGGAACCTGCTAACTGGGGGCTGGGCTCGCCGGTCGCCTGGGTAGCTGCATTCCAGTTTCCGTTGTTAATGGCCGAGGTGGAGTACCGCACGTCGTAGGAGCTGGCCGCACCGTTGCTGCCGTCATCGCCGGTGGCCGTCCAAGTCAGGGTAAGCGCATACAAACCATAGGCAGAGGCCGCCAGACCGGTCACCGCGGCTGGCGGGGTAACTTCGTTCTCCAGGGAGTTGAACACGTTGAGCCGGCGGTTAGTCAGGGTGAGCTTGCTGCTGTTGCCCCCCAGCGCGCCGATGTAGTCTCCCCGCCAGAGCAACAGCTGCTTCACCTGGGAGGCGCTCAGGCCGGGAAATTGGGCCCAGACCAGGGCCGCCGCACCGGCCACGTGGGGGGTGGCCATGGAGGTTCCGCTCAAAGAGAGATAGCCACTGGGGTCACACAGCCCGCACTCATTTTGTTTGGAGGGTTGGGGGGGGACGGTGGAACGTATGGCAACGCCTGGCGCGGCCAGGTCCACTGTGGTTTTGCCGTAGCTGGAGAAGCCGGCGTAGTTATCATTGCGGTCGGTGGCGGCGACGGCGATGATGTTATCCAGGCTGTAGCTGGAAGGGAAATGAGCTCCAAACCCGCTGTCGTTATCCCAGTTGGAATTCCCGGCGGCGGCGGCGTGGAGGATGGGGACCATCCCCTCCTGGTCCATCCCCTCCTGGTCCATCCCCTCCTGGTCCATCCCCTCCTGGTCCATCCCCTCCTGGTCCATCCCCAAGACTGGTCCATCCCCTCCTGGTCCATCCCCTCCTGGTCCATCCCCTCCTGGTCCATCCCCTCCTGGTCCATCCCCTCCTGGTCCATCCCCTCCTGGTCCACCCCCTCCATGGCATCCCTGAGGGCATCGGAGAACCCTCCCCCACCCCAGCTATTGTTGGTCAATAGAACGTTATGCCCATCCGCCTTAAGCTGATTGAACCGGGATTCCCCAGATCAAACCACCTTTCCTGGATATAGCTCCCGCGGGGATACCGCCAAATATAATCCCGCATTCCAAGGGCGTCAAATGCGGTCTGATGCGGCCTGATTCACTCAAAGTCCCCGCTTTCATTGGGCAACCACTGTACTGCCAAGCGTAAAAGCCCCAAACCGCTTGTCTACGCCCAAGTCTCGCCCTTGGGAAGCTCTTTTGCCCTGTGCGACCCCGTAACCGTAACCAATCCCGACGCTCCTAAAGTGGACTAGCCAGGAGCCAGCCTAAGCCGAGCAATTCGTTCCAGTATCCCGCCTAGCATTTCCCGGCTCACGAGCACCTCAGCAAGCTGAAACACCAGCCTTCCGGCATGGCGCACCAACCGTCCTCCAGTCTTGATCATCCTGGTCTGCAGACTGGTCAACGACCAGTGCTTCATTGCCTCCGGTAAGGCTAGCCTTCTCATGAAGTTGCCCAAGTTGTAAGCCAGTACGAACAACTCCAGCCTGACCTGATTGGCCACGAACTTGTGGCAGGACAACCTCGTCCAGTTCAAGGCGTACTTGCCTTCTTTTATCCATTGCTCCGCGGTGCCTCGGCCATTGTAAAAGCGGACTATCCCGATGTTTGGATAGCTCAGATTGGTGACGATGAAGCCCACTCTGGGAAACAGTTCTCCCTGGTGCCACTCCACCTTAGAGACCACTCTCCGAGCAACGTTCCAGCTCTGGGCCTGGTAGACGAAGTCATGATAGGAGACGATGGGCTTCGGGGAAAGCCACTCCGTAGGCCGTATTAGCCGGGGCGCTATCTCCCGCTGCAGCACCTGGTTGGACCGCAGCCTGATGGCGTAGCCGATGTTTCTTGCTTCCAGATAATCGTATATCTCCGGCTTGGCGAAGGCGGCGTCAGCACGAAACAGCAGCCTGACCGCTGCTGTCAAATAACGCTCCACCACCGGATCAAGGACTTCTTGCCAATCATCGGCACTGTGGACGTTGCCTGACCGTAGCTTAGCTGCTTCACAATCCCTGAACTGGTTGAACAGAAAGAGAGGGTGATAGCAGACGCATTCAAAGTGGCCGTTATAGGCTGCTCCCTCCTGCTGGCCGTGCACTGGACTCTCGGAACTGTCCATATCCAGGATTACTCGCCGGTGTAGGGTATGGGCCATAGCTCGTTCCACCCACTGGGCATTTATTCGTGCCAGCCCCTTCAGGTTGTCCTCTTGGGTCAGGAACTCCGTCTCGAACCGGCCCATCTCACTGGTGCTGGCTCCTTTCCGCTCCGAGCCTTGCCATCCCACGATCACTCGCATGGCTGGGTCTTGGGAAAGGCGCACTGCGTCATTGGTGTCGTCGTAGCCGGCCAAGCGGCTGTAGATCGACTGTCTTAGCAGCGGAACCAGGTGGTGAAAGATATTGCGTCCGGTACGGCTTTCCTGGAGGTAGTCCTCAGCGATTTCGGTAAGGCCCAAGGCATCATCAAACTCTCGAAAGGCAAGAAGACCAGCGTCGGAGGTGATGGTTGAGCCGTGAAATTCCAGGCGGACTTTGGGGTTGAATTGGAGCCGGAGAGGGGCTTTTTCGCCGTCACCCATCAGGTGCCTCCATGATGCCTACGGCATCTTACTGCAAAGTGACATATCATGGAGTTATTATAGCTGGGAACACGCAAAAAGAGCCCATAATTAGATAATGGTTGAAAGACCATCGACGAATTACTGAGAAAGCTTTTTAGCCATATGGGAAATGTGGGCCAAATCACTACCAGAGGTCCAGGATGTTTTTCTCTTAGCTGCCGTAAAAAGGCGGTGGAGGTCTCGGCATTGCTGTTGCCGGCTATTTCCATGGCTTCCACCTCCCCAGCCTCCAAGCAAACTCCCGAGTAGTAGCAGGCCTTCTCTCCCCACCGAGGACTGGTAGAGTCCACCAGCGCCGGCTCTCCCGTGAGCACCCATTTCCCCCTCAGATCGGCATCGGCCCGAAAGTGGGCTTCGTCTACGAAGAAGATTTTGGCCCCACTCTCTTGGGCCTCCTCTCGGATTTGGCTGTACTGGAGGACGAAGGCTTTCCGCGCTTCATCCTTGGCTTTCAGGAGGCGTTTCTTGGGTCGCTTCAGCACGAAGCCCAACCGATGGAGGTAGTTCAAGCAACTGCTTCGACTCAGCCCCAGGTCAAAGCTCTGCTTGAGAAATTGCCTCACTACTTTCCAATTCCAGTTGGACAATTCAACTCCCGCCTCTCCAGGCGGATTTTGCACCGCAGACTTCAGTTGGTTCTGTTGACCCCAGTTCAAGACGGGGGGGAACCCCGAGTCTGTTCAAAGACCAAACCTTGGGCCCCGCCTCGGCGAAAGTTGGCCAGCCAGTTTCCAATGGTATGAGGCTCTCTGTCCAAAGCCTCAGCCACCTGGATAGCCGACCACCCTTGGGCCAACAACCATAGCCCGTGCCATCGCTCTCGCTCTCGAGGTGTTGGCGCTCGATACATCCTTTCCCGTAAGTCACCTACATTGAATTGCCACTCTTCCATGAGTTGCACTATTTCCTTCATCCCTTCCACCACCGCCACTCGACTTCTTTTACAGAATATCGCAACTCCTCTTCGGGTTCGCTTTATGTAGGTTTCACCTTAGCTTTGGTTTAGGGCAAGACCAGCACCCGAGCCCGACCCGAAGAGGAACGGGTACCGCTAGAGGGACTGGTAGTCCAAACGGTGGTCACCCAAGGGGAGATTGAGTGGATCCAACAGCATTGTAAGCACAACCCAGCGATAGGCTGCCTAGAAGTCTGGCCGGAAAGCCATTGGCCGGGTTTTGCGCTACGCGAAGCAGACGTATTCAAGACTTATATGGCATGGTGGTGCATGTAATACGTTGCAACACCCACTATGCCATCGATAATCGACGTTAAGAAAACGCTGGCCTAGGGGGAATCGAGGTTTCCGGCCAGACTTCTAGAATACTACACTGAGAGAGTACCTGGGCTCAGGGGCAGGGCAATCGCGTCTTATTATCGTTCTTAAATTTATTTAAAATAGTAATCATCATGACGAAACTAGGGAGGGGTAGTGATGGTTCAGGCAACAGGCGCACCCATCGCCGAATACTTCGCGGCGTTGGACGACCCGAGGATTGATCGTACCAAGCGGCACAAACTTTTGGATATCGTCACCATTGCCCTTTGTGCCACCATCTGCGGCGCTGATTCTTGGGTGGATATCGAGCTCTTCGGCAACTGTAAAGAGGAGTGGTTCAAGTCCTTCCTGGAGTTGCCCAATGGTATCCCTTCCCATGATACCTTCGGCGACGTCTTCGCCCGCCTGGACCCAGAGCAGTTTCAACGCTGTTTCATGGAGTGGGTCCAAGCCGTAGCCCAAGTCACCCAAGGCGAAGTGGTGGCCATCGACGGCAAGACGGTATGGCGCTCCCACGACCGTACCCTGGGCAAAAAGGCCATTCACATGGTCAACGTGTGGGCCTCGTCCCATGGCTTGGCGCTGGGCCAGACCAAGGTGGACGAGAAGTCCAATGAAATCACCGCCATCCCCAAGTTGCTACAGCTGCTGGAGCTCGCCGGTTGCATCATCACCATCGACGCCATGGGCTGCCAGAGGGAGATAGCCCGGGAGATCATTGAGGCTCAGGCCGACTATCTGCTGGCGGTGAAGGAGAATCAAGGCCGGCTGTACGATGACGTTCGCGACCTTTTCGAGGGCGCCGAGGAATACGACTTCGAGGGCGTCCCCTATGACTTCGCCCGCACGCTGAACAAGGGCCACGGCCGCCTGGAAACCCGTCAATGCTGGGTCATCACGGACCCGGACTGCCTGGACTATCTGCAAAACCGGCAGCAGTGGGCCAACCTCAACGCCGTGGTTAAGGTCACGGCTCAGCGGGAGACGGCAACCGGGACCACGGTCTACTCTCGCTACTATATCAGCAGTCTGGCCAGGCCTGCCCAGACTTTGTTGGAGGTCACCCGCCGACACTGGGGCATAGAAAACAGCTTGCACTGGTCTTTGGATGTTACCTTTCGAGAAGATCACAGCCGGGTACGTAAGGATAATGGGCCCCAAAACCTGGCAGTCCTGCGCCAGATAGCCCTCAATTTGCTGAAGCAGGAGTCCAGCCTTAAACGGGGACTTCAAGGTAAACGGCTGAAAGCTGGCTGGGTTGAGGATTACCTACTCAAGGTGCTCCTTGGTTAAGACGCGATTGCCCTGGGCTCAGGGGCCGCATCAGGTGCGGTCTCTGGGGGAAGGTGTACACTGGTATATCCTGCGGGAACCGGTATTACTGGTACTGCCGGGTTAGGGTTAAACTGGACCATGGAACAAATAAGTGTCCGGCCCAGAAGTTTCAGGCCCATCCCCTGGAGCAGACGGTCTACCAAATTGTAACCCGATTCCTGACCAAGTCGGAGGAGTTTGGGGGGGGAGGTACACCGCAGACGGAAACTCGAGGAACTAACGGCGGCAACTCTGAAAGAATAAATGGGGCAGCCGGAGCGGCAGGCCCGGCAGGAAGGGGAAACGGAAGCTCCGGCCTCCCGATACCGCCTCAGTGAGGAACTGTTCCGGCAAGAGTTGGACGTAATTCAGAACCGGCGCCAAGGGATAGAATAGCGGCGACGGCGAGTCCTTTCTTAATTGAAGATACTGGGCCAGGGATTCCCCACGGCCGAAGCCATGGGGCCCTACAGCAGAGGCTGGGATTTGTCTTGTCTTCGGAGGCGAGCCTGGACCGGAGTCTCATCTTTGATGACCCGGGAGTTTCAGTCCTAGCCCACGGGAACGGCTCCTGGGACCTGGAGCTGGGGGCGCCGCGAGAGTTCGCCCCAACAGCCCAGGATGTGCAAATAGTAAACGCAGGACTGAGGCCGGGATGGGGATACCGGGTGTCTTGAAAGTACCCGAGGCGAAGTCTATGAGATGCTTTATAAGGAGGCCGGCCATGCCCCAAACACCCCACGGCGTAAATTTTGAGGCCCACCGCCCGGTGGTTATGGGGCGTAACGGCATGGTCTGCGCCGGGCAACCCTTGGCCTCTCAGGCGGGAATCAGCATCTTGCAAAAGGGCGGCAACGCCGTGGACGCGGCCGTTGCCACCGCCGCCGCGCTGAACGTGGTGGAGCCTCTCATGTCGGGCATCGGCGGCGACGGATTCATTATGGTCTACCAGCAAGAGAGCGGCCGGATCGACATATCCAACGGGACCGGCGCCGCTCCCAATGGGGCCACCCTGGAGCATTACCAGGCCAGCGGCATCCCGGCGAAGGGCATCTTGTCAATGTCGGTGCCGGGGCTGGTCCATAGCTGGCTGGACGCCCACGAGAGGTACGGCAGCCTTCCCCTGAAGACGGTGCTGGCTCCCGCGATAGACCTGGCGGAAAACGGCTTTCCAGTTACTCACTACCTGGCGCAGGCCATCGCGTCCGACCGCCTGCTTTGCGAGTTTCCGACTTCCCGGGCCATCTTCACCGAAGACGGGCGGCCCTTGCGGGTCGGGTCCATACTTTACCAGAAGAATCTGGCCAGTACCTTTCAGTCCATCATCGAAGGCGGTCGGGAGGTATTCTACCAGGGTCCCATCGCCGAAGCCCTGGTCGAGTTCAGTGACGCCCAGGGCGGCCTGCTGTCCATGAAGGATTTGGCGGATTGCAACGCCCGCTGGCAGGAGCCTATCTCTACGACCTATCGGGGATACCAGGTCTACGAGGCTCCGCCCAACTCCAGCGGCCATGTATTGCTGCAAGAGCTGAACCTGATCGAGCAGTTTGACCTGCAGGCGGCGGGCTGCAACTCTGCGGAGAGCATCCACCTGATGGTAGAGGCCAAGAAGCTGGCCTTCATGGACCGGGAAGTCTACGTGGCCGATCCGGATTACCTGGATGTGCCAGTCCAGGGGTTGATCTCCAAAGAGTACGCCCGGGAACGCGCCCAGCTAATAAATCGCGACAAGGCTGCGGCATCGGTGGAGGCCGGGAATCCCTGGCAGTACCAGGGCGGCAAAACTAGCGCCAGAGGCCGGGGCAAAGCCCGGCCGGTCGGTTCCGGTCTTCGCAGCGAGGAGGAGGATACTACCTGTTTTGCCGTGGTTGATCGCTGGGGGAACGCCGTATGCCAGCTGCAAAGCCTGCAAAGTGGCTGGGGATCCAGCATCGTAGCCGGAGACACCGGAATCCTGCTCAACAACCGGATGACCTACTGGCACCTGGACCCGGACCATGTAGACTGCCTCCAGCCTGGTAAGCGGGTTCGCCACACCATGAATCCGGTCATGGTATTCAAAGACGGCAAACTGTTCCTGGTTTGCGGCACTCCGGGCGCCGATACCCAGGTGCAGGCCAACATGCAGGTCCTGAGCCACGTACTGGACTTCGGTATGACCGTCGCCGAGGCCGTGGAGGCTCCCCGCTGGAAGAACAATCAGAGCCCTACTGAATCGAGCCTTCCCCATGTCTGCAAGGATGAACTGCTGTTGGAAGGCCGTTATTCGGCGGAGGTGCGCTCCAAGCTGGAGCGCCGCGGCCATGCGCTAAACGTGCTGGGGCCCTGGGAGGGAGTAGTGGGTCGGGAAATGATGATCCAGGTCGACTCCGGCACCGGCACCCTGCAGGGCGCTGCCGATCCTCGCTACGACGGGTACGCGGTGGGGTGGTAGCCAGAGGGGAAGTTAGGGTACCATGACCGGGTACGGAACTTCCCCTCGAAGGCCGGTGGTCGGCAAGTTAAATGGTAGGTAACCTAAGTGATATGCAAATTCCAGGTGAAAGGAGAAACCTCCAGCCAGATGAGGTAGGCAACCGCGCCGGCGTGTTCGCCGAGGCGGTTCGAGACGGCAGCATGGACCTGGCCTGGTCCATGCTCTCCAAAGAAACCCGGGGAATGCGCATGGGAGTATGGGCGACCCGGAACAACATCGACATGCAGGTAGCCTATCGGGCAGGCTACGAAGAGGACCACCCCATGCGGGCGTCGATGCTGGAGGATTTTCGCAGTACGGTGCTGCGTCTTTGGCCTTTGGAGGACTTGACCGACCTGGGGATCGCACCCACCAGCTACATCGATGACGAGCACGCCTTTGCCTTTCTACCCTTTGGCGTCACTGAGGAAGCCAGCACAGTGCCGGAACGGCGCATGATGTCCGGGCTGGTGATCCCCATGCTGCTGGAGGAGAATCAGTGGCGGGTGGACCTACCCGGCTGGCGCTTCTTGAACCCGGAAACCCCGAGTCAGTCCGGGTGAGACGGGAAGCTACCCGAGAAGCTGTCAAGGGAGCCCGGCCTATGGTGACCGCCGGGCCTGAAACAGACCAGTGCGAGCTGTGCCTCCGCCAGGCTCCCCGATACACAGCACACCACCTGGTTCCACGAGCCCGGGGCGGCAGCCATGGGCCGAAGGCCAAACTTTGTCCCACCTGCCATCGCCAGCTTCATGCCATGTTCACCGAAGCCACGCTGGCGCGGGAGCTTTACTCTATTGAGCTGTTGCGGTCCAATCCCGAGGTTCATCAATACCTGCGGTGGATCCGGAGGCAGCAGGGCGCGACCAGCTTTCGGGTAAGGCGATCCAGCGTTCGCCAATGATATCCAGCTTCCTAAACTAATGCCAAAATGAAACCCGCCGGGTTCGGTATGACGACCGCGCCGGTCCCCTTGGCTTTGGTATAGGAGGGGTTCAACCGGCTAGGCCATGCCGTGTTCCGGGCCGTCTTTCGGGATGATTCGAGAACAGCTAATGAAAATAACCGGCAGTTACGTCTTCGACGCGACCGTGGCCCAAGTTTGGGAAACGCTGATGTCTCCCGACCTGCTTTCCAGCTGCATACCCGGCTGCCAGGGCTTTGAGCCCCTGGGTAAGGATGAGTACCGGGTAACGATAAACATACGGGTTGGCCCGATAAACGGAAGGTATGAGGCCAAGATAGCCCTGACGGACCAGAACCCCCCGGATTCCTACCGCCTGGTGGCCGAGGGCAGCGGTCCTCTGGGATTCGCCAAGGGAGACGCCCTAGTGACCCTGGCGGAAGCGGATGGCAAGACCACCCTGCATGTAGAGGGCGACGCCAATGTCGGTGGTACGGTGGCGCGCATCGGCCAGAGGATGACCGGCAGCGTGGCCAAGACCATGATGGACCGGTTCTTCGCCTGCCTGAGAGATTCGGCGAACTGACTCAACCGCGTATCTACTGAGGGTATGTGAGAATCTTCAGGAGCGTAGTTGTCGGCCCTTCGACAAGCTCAGGGCGAACGGGTCGGGTTTCGTTCGTGGTGAGCTTTTCGAACCATGAACGATAGTTTCTCCCACACGCTCTAACCAATATAGCCAGTTTGCTTGCCCGGATACTTCCCCATACTATGATGCCGAGGTAGAGAAGATGGAACGAAGAATACCGACAAAAGAAGAAGTCCTGGCCTATTTAAAAGAGGACCGCAACTGGGGTCGTTGGGGAGATGACGACCAGGTGGGCGCGGTGAACATGGTCACGCCGGAGAAGCGTTTGGCCGCCGCGCAACTGGTCAAAACCGGCCAGGCCGTGTCCTTAAGCCGGGAATTTCCCAAGACCCCATCTCCGATCAACCCCACGCCGGCCCAACATTTCATGAGACGCGCTGCAAGGGGTACCGACAGCGGCATGGCGGTGGACTACTACGGCATTTCCTATCATGGTCAGGCCACAACCCACCTGGATGCCTTGTGCCATGTCTGGGATCAGAACGGTATGTGGAACGGGCGCAATCCCGACGATGTAATCACCTATGACGGCGCCCAGTGGGGTTCGGTGGAGCATTGGAAGGAGGGTATCATCACCCGCGGCGTTCTGCTGGACGTGCCCAAACACCGGGGGGAACCCTTCGTGACCCAGGAACAGCCGGTCCACGGCTGGGAATTGGAAGACATCGCCCAGGAACAAGGGGTGGCTCTGGAACCGGGCGATGCCATTTTGGTTTACAGCGGTCGGGATAAGTGGAACGAGGTCAACCCCATGTGGGGCAGCGACCCGGCAGCCCGCCCCGGTCTGCACGCCTCCTGTCTGAAGTTTCTGCGGAAGTCCGACTGCTGCCTGCTGGTGTGGGATATGATGGACTTCACGCCCAACGGTTACGAGCTGGGCTGGTCGGTCCACGGAGCCATCTTTGCCTACGGCATCGGCCTGCTGGACAACGCGCTGCTGGAACCCTTGGCGGAGGTTTGCGGCCGGGAAGACCGGTACGAGTTCATGCTCACCGTCAGTCCCCTAAGGGTGGTCGGCGGCACCGGGTCGCCAGTAAACCCCATAGCCCTCTTGTAGGCGGGGCGGACGGGCCGTCCTACCTGCTAATCGTCCCTTGGCGTCGGCATCACAATGTGAGAGAATCGCCGTAAATCTCCAGAGCAGAAACGGGAGGGAACAGCTATGCCCTACGCGAATGTGAACGGCACCAACCTGTATTACGAAGATTACGGCCAGGGCCCGGCGGTCATCCTCACCCCCGGCGGGCGGGTTGACTGCAACGGACTTCGCCCTATGGCAGCCCTGTTATTCCCCCACTGCCGGGTAATCATCCACGATCGGCGGAACTGCGGCCGCTCCGACGTAGTCATCGGCGGCGAGCTTTCCGAGCAGCACCTTTGGGCCGAGGAGATGGCCGGCTTGCTCCAACAGATCGACGCCGTACCCGCCTACGCGGCCGGGGGTTCAGCCGGTTCCCGAACATCCATGACGCTGGCGGTGCGCCACCCGGAAGTGGTCAAAGGGCTGTTCATCTGGGAGGTCAGCGGAGGACCCCGAAGCGCTGAGCTGATGTCGCCGGGATATTACGGTCAGTACATCGAGGCCGCGGAAAAGGGGGGAATGGCAGGGGTGGCGGAGACGGAGTTTTTCGCCCAGCGCATTAAAGACAATCCCGCCAATGAGGCCCGTCTTCTAGCCATGGATGTAAGCGAATTTTTGTCGGTGATGCGGCGCTGGCAAGCATCTTTCTCCAGGCCCAACCCGGTGGGCGACCTTACTGAAGAAGAGCTCAAGACCATCCAGTGTCCGCTGTTCATGTTCGCCGGCAACATTCCGGACGATGTCCACCACGTTTCGGCAGCGGAGAACGCTCACCGTCTGGTCCCCCACTCGGAAATTCGCCCCTCGGCCTGGACCCATGAGGAATGGGACGTAATCGGACAGCACGACCACACCTTTCCCGGCATCGCGGCCACTAACCGCTACCACATGAAGGCGACTGTTTACGCCTCGGAACTGCTGCAGTTTATCGCCAGGGTAGAGTCTTTGGAGCTGTCGGCCACCGCCTAGCACTGTTAATAATGAGTCACTACCGGACCTCTGAGCACCGTGGCCTGCCGGGGCCGCTTTACCTGCCCCCTTTCTTGACCCTCTAACCGGGCTGGGATAGACTAGCCCCGGATTGGCTATGCGCCCGTTACAAGTATGCAGGAGTTTAGCGTGACCACCGCCACCCCCGAGGAAGCCCGCAGTCAGATAGTAAACCTGGTCCGCGATTTCGTCCGCCGCGACGTGGAGCCGGTGGCCGCTCGCCTGGACAAAGAGGACATCGTCCCGCTGGACCTCATCGATAAGATGAAGGAGTTGGGACTGTTTGGCATCACCGTGCCTGAAGAGTACGGCGGCATGGGTCTGGATTACACCACCTTCGCCATGATTTTTGAGGAGCTCAGCAAGGGCTTCATGAGCATCAGCGGCGCCATCGGCACCCACCACATAATGACCTACGTCCTCACCCACTACGGTACCGATGAGCAGAAGCAAAAATTTCTGCCCGTCCTGGCTTCGGGCAAGAAACGGGGTGGCCTGGCGCTCACCGAGCCCGCCGTGGGCAGCGACGTGGCCAACCTGGAGTTGACCGCCACCAAGGACGGAGAAGAGTACGTCCTAAACGGCACCAAAATGTTCATCACCAACGGCCGCCACGGCGACACCTTCTGCCTGCTGGCCCGTACTGACCAGTCCGCCGAGCCCAAGCACCGGGGCATTAGCGCCTTCATAGTCGAGAAGGGCGGCGACGGCTTCCGGGTGGGTCGCGACCTGGAAAAGATGGGCTATCGGGGCTTGGATACCTGCGAGCTGATTTTTGAGGATTACCGCATTCCAACCGAGAATCTGGTCGGCGGCGAGGAAGGCAAGGGATTCGGGCAAGTGATGAGCGGGCTGGAGACCGGCCGCATCAACGTGGCGGCCCGCGCCGTAGGGGTTGCCCAGGCCGCCTTCGATGCGTCCATACGTTACGCCCAGCAGCGCCACACCTTTGGAGTACCGATTTCCCAGCACCAGGCCATTCAGCTCAAGCTGGCGGACATGGCGACCAAGATTCAAGCGGCGCGGTTGATGACCTACGATGCCGCCGCCAAGAAGGACTCTGGCGAGAGAGTGGACCTCGAGTCGGGCATGGCCAAGCTTTTCGCCAGCGAGGTTTGCCAGGAAGTAACCCTGGAAGCCATGCGCATCCACGGAGGCTACGGTTATGTCAAGGAGTTCCCGGTGGAGCGGTATTACCGGGATGCGCCTTTGATGATAATCGGCGAGGGCACCAACGAAATCCTGCGCCTGGTCATCGCCCGTCAGCTGCTGCGTCGGCCCGAGTACCAGCTGTAGGACCAGCCAGCCCCTCAGGAGGTTCTGCCATGTCCCGGTCGCCCGCCTCCAGGATTACCCGCGTGGAAGCACCGGCTACTCTGGTCGCCGGGGAGCGAGCCCGTCAACTGGCCCTCCAGGGTCGGGATATTATCGACCTCAGCCAATCGAGCCCCTACCACACTACGCCGGCCCATATCATCGAAGCTGGCGTCCAAGCTCTGCGCGATGGACTGACCAACATCAGCTCGTCCCGAGGACTGCCGGAGCTGCGGCAGGCGATGGCCCACAAGCTGGCGGAGCACAACGATTTACAGGTCGATCCAGAGGGTGACATCCTGGTAACGCCGGGCAGCAAAAAGGGTCTGTTTGACGCCATTAACTCCTATATCGGGCCGGGCGATGAGGTGCTGTTGGTTGAGCCAACCTGGGTGAGCTACCGCCAGCAGGTGGAGCTGTCGGAAGGAATACCAGTGTCGGTACCGCTGAGCGAAGAGGAGGAGTACAACCTGTCTTACCAGCGATTGAAGGATTACGTGACGCCCCGATCGAAGATGGTGGTGATCTGCAATCCCAACAATCCCACCGGACGGGTCTGCACTCGGGGCGAGCTGGAAGACCTGGCCCGGCTGGCGGAAGAGCATGACCTGCTGGTGCTGTGCGACGAGACCTACGAGTACTTTCTTTACGATGGACACAAGCACCTGACCTTTGCCGCCCTACCGGGCATGTGGCAACGCACCCTGACCAGCTACACCTTCACCAAGGCCTACTCCATGTCTGGATGGCGGCTGGGATGCATCGTCGCTCCCGAGGCGCTGCTGGACCCGCTGCTGAAGGTCCATGAGCATACCTCCAGCTTTGTGGCCCCCTTTGTCCAAATGGCTGGAGTCGAAGCCCTGGAAGGACCGCAAGGCCACCTGGAAACCTGGCGACGGGATTGCGATCGGCTGCGTCAGGAGGTGGCCGGACATTTGAACCAGGTAGCGGGGGTCCATTGCCCGCTGCCGGAGGGCGCTACCTTTGTATTCCCCCGATGCGACGGGAATCTTTCGTCGGCGGAGCTGGCCAGCTTGCTGATGGAACGGGAAGGTGTGGTGGTGACTCCGGGCGTCGGATTCGGTGAATGTGGCGAGGGACATTTCCGCATCGCCCTCATGCGCTCCCCGGCCGAGCGGGTCGTGGAAGGGGCCCAGCGGATAGCCAAGGTATTGGCGACCTTGTAGCTGGAACTCGCGAATTGCCGCCAGCCAAGCGACGGCAATGCCCAAAAGCCCAACATTCAGAAGTTGTTGGCTAACTCCTTCGCTCTATGGCTCCTTCACGCCCCGGGCTAGGAGCAACTCACCTGGCGACTCAAATCCATTGGACCCCTCAAATTTCTTGAACTCTAACTCGATCTCCTTCCATACATCCTGTCTTTTGGTTTCGTTCAATCCTCCCAACATTTGCTGCAGTGTGCCAGAGGTCTCCCGCCTCCAGCGCAAACATTCGGCAGCGGATGCCATCTGCACGGGTGCTGAAACCAAGCGAGTCTTTACATCCTCAAAGCCACCCTCTCGGATAGCCTCCTCCAAGACACCGGGCGCACCCAGACTGAAGGGGCCGGGTTGACCCGGCGATGGGGGCGACAGTTGGGCCTGACGGCGAATTATTGACACGGGGATGGAAAAGAAGGGACTACGTTCCGGAGTGCTAAACACAATCACCGAGAATCGCCCGCCTGGCTTGAGCACGCGTCGTATTTCCTTCAGAGACTGCTGAAAGTTGGGGAAGTACATTAATCCAAGGCGACAAATGACTGCATCGAATGCGGCGTCTTCTAGCTCCAAATGTTCGCCGTCCATCACCCGCGCCTCCACATTTTCCAGGCCTGCCGCCCGGGCAGACTGAGCAGCAAAGACAACGAAGTTGGGAGCAATATCTGTCGCTAACACGTAGCCGGTGGATCCAACACGCTTGGCCGCCGCCAATGTCTGATCCCCATCCCCGGCAGCCAGATCCAACACGTGATCACCGGGCTTTATCGCTGCCAAGTCAAGCATCATCTCGGTGGCGGGCAGGGCCTTTTCATTTTCTCAAAATAGTATAAAATTATTACCAGTTTAAGCGGGAGGGGAGGATGATGACTTTGAGAGAAACGCTGGATTTGGTGCCTGACTTCCGGAGTAGCCAAGGGCGACGCCACTCTTTGGGGGCGATCCTGGCCTTGGCCACCTGTGCCATGCTGTGCGGCGCCCGCAGCTTATACGCCATAGCTCAATGGGGGCGGGACAAGGGGGTGCTACGGCGCAGCTTTTGGGGTTCAGCCAGGAGAAGACACCCTGCGTGGCCACCCTCCACCGGGTGTTCAAGGGCCTGGACGTGGCGGCCTTTGAGGCAGAAGTCGGCAACTGGCTGGCAAATAGCGGGGTAGAGGCGGATGACCCCCTGTCCCTGGACGGGAAAACCTTGCGAGGGATCCACGGCCAAGAGATACCCGGGGTCCATCTGGTGTCGGCCTACGCTAGCCGCGCTGGGGCAGTGCTGGCGCAGGTAGCTGCGCCGGGCAAAGGGGAAGAATTGGCGGCGGTCAAAGAAGTATTGGGCCAGGTACCCCTGAAGGGTCGGGTAGTAGTAGCTGATGCCTTACTGACCCAACGGAAAGTCTGTGAGCAGATTGTGGCAGGCGGCGGAGAGTATCTGCTGCCAGTTAAAGAGAATCAGCCCACCTTGCGCCGAGACTTGGAGGTGGCTTTTTCCCCTGCTAGGAACTGAGAGGGCTGGTGGCCCAACCGTACCTCCCTGGCTAGCAGCGGAGTGGCGAGCACGCGGGGCCAAGCTGACGGTCTGGGCCGATGCTCCAGTAAAGCGGCGTCATGGGCGGCTGGAGCGGCGAGAGTTGTGGGCCTTGGCCGACCCAGAGCTAAATGGCTACGTGGGCAGCGCTGGGACGGTCGGGGAAGCGTGGCCGCATCTGCAACAGGTGTGTCGGCTAGAGCGCCAGCGGGTCGTGAAGGGCAAGAAACAGGTGGCTGTGAGCTATGCAATTAGCAGTCTCCCAGCCACTGATGCCGATGCCAGGCGATTGTTGAGCCTTTCCCGTGGGCACTGGGGCATCGAGAACCGCCTCCACTGGGTACGGGATGTGACCTTCGACGAGGACCGCTCTCAGGTGCGCACTGGGGCCGCCCCACAGGTTCTGGCGGGCCTGCGGAACCTGGTCATCAGCTTGGTACGTCGGGCTGGGCATTCCAACGTAGCCGCTGCACTACGCCGCCACAAAGCCCATCTCAGCGAAGCTTTCGACATGATGGGCTTTACCTACCAGGCAGGAGAATGAAAAGGCCCTGCGGTGGCGGGCCCGAGCCATTGGGAAATAAACGGAATCCAACTATGGTACCCTTCCGCCGTTTTTTGCCACTCAGCCAGGATGGTCTCTTTGTACTTTATGGGATCGAACTGCGGTGTATTCATATCGTTCCCCTTGACTTCATCGCCAGACGGTTTCGAAGTACCCAGGCATATTCATGCAGCCATAAGTCTGGCTGTTACGAATGCCATTTCCGCATTACGCTGATGCGCTCCTCGGCAGACCGGGTAAAGGAAGGGGCCCGGCGGATTGCCCGGGCGCTGGCGCCATTAAAGGGCGGAAACCTACGATAATACCTCCCCCGGTGGCCTCGGCTGCTTTAGGCACCGAGCGAAGTCCTCTTCCTGGTCCATTCTCCTTGCCAGGTGCGGCCGAGCAGCCAGTGGTTCAGGAAGGCCAGCGGCCAGAGGAACAAGAAATAACCGGTAAAGGTTAACCCCCAAAAGGTGGCCAGCACCCATTTGATGATCGCCGCTCCCTTAACGTGATTAGGGCTGGTCTCGATTACTTCTTCGACTACTCCCAGGACCAGCCCGAACAGCGCAGCGGCGGCGTAGAGCGTAACGAGGGCTACCAAGACCCGGGCTACCACCGGAAACCGATAGGTGGGGCGATGGACCAACCCGACCAGCAGCCCAATTAAAGGGGAGGCCGCGATACCGACCCAGAGCCCGGGAAACCATTCCCGCAATAGCAGATAGGCGATTCCACTCCAGGCAAGGCCGGACACGGCGCAAAGGAAATAATAGCGGGCCTGGGCCATCTTCGGCTTGGTCCCCACCGGCGCTCGCTGGCCGCGTGCCCTTAAGCGCCGTTGGACAGGCCCAACTCCTGCAGGATAGCCGGTAGACCTGCCTTCTCCGGCTCGGTCAGCGGTCGCAGCGGACGGCTAACCGTGTCGCTGTCCAGCACCCCCATCAGCTTGAGCGCCGACTTCATGCCCGATAGGATCGCGGCATTAGGTCCACCACCCTGGGCCAGCTGGGGCACTTTGCCTACGGTAACCAATTGGGCGTTGCACTTCTTGACCGTATCGGCGTCGCCCCGCTCGCCGGCCTCCCAGCCCTGGGCGCATGACTTGGGCACCAGGTTGGCCACGGCCGGGATCACCCCCTCCACGCCGACGGATCCGGCGCTGGTGGTCCGGTACACGGTGCCCAGGAATCTCAGTAGGGAGATATTTCCCTGCTCGCAAAGGACGTTCAGCTCTGCCAGCAGCTCTCCGGCGCCGGAGCTGTCCTTCACGCCGACCACCGCGCCCTCGCTGGCCAGGGTGGCGATGGTTCCCGGAGCCACCGCCGTTTTCACCGTTGAGGGAATGTTGTAGACCCACAGGGGCAGGCCGGAACGGTCGCTGATGTAGCGGTAGTGGTCCAGCAGCTCATCTTGAGCGTGGGGGTAGTAATAGGGCGGCGTTACCGCCACGCCATCCATCCCCATTTCCTGGACATCCAGCGCCATCTGAAGAGACAGCTGGGTGCTGGGCATCGACACATTGCCGATGATCGGTACCCGCCCGGCCACCTCATCCACCACCGTTTCCATGCTGATGAGCCTTTGCTGATTGGAGAGGGCAGCGAACTCCGCGGTGGTTCCGGATGCCCAGATGCCGTGGACCCCGTTATCGATCAGGTAGTTGACCAAGCGCCGCAAGGACTGGGTGTCCACCGTTTCATCGGAGTTCAAGGGGGTTAGGATAGGTACGATGACTCCCCTAATTTTCTGGTCCGGCATGGCTTTAAATTTCTCCTATATAGCTTTGCTCAGGGCAGGTCTAAACTTCTCTGCCTAAACGTCTATCCGATAAACCCGGGCTGCCGTGTCGTGGAACATAGCGGCTCGCTCGGTGGCGGAGTAGCTTTGAGACAGGCGTTTGAAGGCGTTATACATTACATTGTAGGAGTAGGATACGCGATCCACCGGGAAGTTGCTCTCGAACATGCTGCGGTCGGGACCAAACTGCTCGATGCAATAATTCATGTACGGTGACATGGCCTCGGCCAGCTCCTCCGAGCCGATGGGAACATCCCGGTCATGCCAGTCGAACCCGGTGCGGGGCATGCCGATGCCACCTAGCTTGACCTGGACGTTGGGGCAGGCCGCCACCGCGGCGATGCCGCTCCGCCAGAGGCCCAGCACCTCCTCATCCCGGTTGGCGTAGGGGCCGACCCGCATCAACCCTCCGATATGGTTCAGGATGATAGGCAGGTCGGGCAGGGCCTGGGCGAAGTCGACCAACTCCGGCAGCTGGGGGAAATAAAGCCAGCCCTCCAGGGACAAGCCCATACGGGACAAGACCCGGGCGCCGGCCCGAAAGTCGTCACTGGCCAATTGCCCGGCCCAGTTGTGGGCCGCGGTGTTTTCCACTTCCGGATGGGGGTCCCAGGTCACCGAGTGGCGGATGCCGCGAAAGCGGTTGGGGCTGGCTGCCTGCAAGGCCTCTAGAACCGGCGTCACCCCTTCGCCCAGGTTCAAGTCGGCGTGCCCGACGATGGAGGCCGCAGCCCGGCCCGGGCCGTAAAGGCCGCTGGAGCTGGCGGCGGCCAAGCCCTGAACGAACTCCACTTCTCCCACCGGGCGCATCTCCTCCGGCCCATCGGCGCGGTACATGGACCTGGCTTCGATGAAAACGGTGGAACGCACGTTGTGGCCGCAGTTGATGTCGGTCGACAGCTCGTGAAGCAGGTACCGCTGGTAGGGAATCCGCTGAGGGCGCAGGTCCCAGAAGTGGTGGTGCGGGTCGCAAATGGGAAGTTCCGGCTCCAGAGTGGGTTCTTGGGTCAAAGCCAGCCAGTCATTGCCTCCGAAAGGCATAAGGAGTCCTCCCAGTTCGTATTTAGCGGGCCAATAATAACATACCTGGCTGCGCCATGAACCGGGGAGCCCATAAAACCAATGTCAGGCCATGGGGTTGGCGCCGGGCTGACCCAGGATAAACTGAGCGTTGTTTTCGTAGGCCGAGCTGCTAACTAACAGATGCTGTGCGGCGGTTTCGATGTCACGCAGACACCCCTGCAACCGGTTGGTGAGAAACACGCAGGTACTCTACCAAGTATATCTGATCGGATACGAGGCGTGGCGCTTCCGGTATTCGGCAGGAACACGCTTTCCCACGTACAGGTTTCTGATGTCGGCGCCTGCCTCATGTCCAACGAAGCCGAGGCGTCCGGGCGATTCCTCACGCCCGGGGAAGTTTGCCGGTGTCGCATCCAACCAGTCGTCCGCAATGAAGGCGCCAATGATGAGACCATGCCTGGTGGCGAGAACGACTTCAGCTTTCTGCGCTTTGGATTTGCTGATTATCCAAGCGTAACGAGTCGCCTCGTAGAGCGATGTCTCCGTAGCGCTCCTGTTGACGTTAATCAACAGCGCCTTGTGCTTGAAATCTGCCGCCTGGGCATAGTAACGGGCAATTATCTCTTTGGCGTGCATGGCCCCATAGTCGTTGCTGCCCGCCCCACCAACGACATTTGTAAGCCCGGGGTATGCGTCGATAAGGGCGGATTCAACCTCGAAGGCCGTTTTGTTATCCATTCCATGACGGTGGACGACGTGTGCCACCTCAAATCCGGCAAGGCGTATCTCCCTGAGCCGTTTTATCTTATTGCCAAGTTCGTCGCCTTCCAAGTTTTGCTCGTCGCGGATATGCGAAAATACGCGATTGCCTTGGCCCTTCCCGACATAGAATGTCTCAGGGTTCCGTGGGTCAATGAGTCTGTAGACATAGGTCAGGGCCTTTTCATTCTCCTGCCTGGTAGGTAAAGCCCATCATGTCGAAAGCTTCGCTGAGATGGGCATTGTGGCGGCGTAGGGCAGCGGCTACGTTGGAATGCCCAGCCCGACGTACCAAGCTGATGACCAGGTTCCGCAGGCCCGCCAGAACCTGTGGGGCGGCCCCAGTGCGCACCTGAGAGCGGTCCTCGTCGAAGGTCACATCCCGTACCCAGTGGAGGCGGTTCTCGATGCCCCAGTGCCCACGGGAAAGGCTCAACAATCGCCTCGCATCGGCATCAGTGGCTGGGAGACTGCTAATTGCATAGCTCACAGCCACCTGTTTCTTGCCCTTCACGACCCGCTGGCGCTCTAGCCGACACACCTGTTGCAGATGCGGCCACGCTTCCCCGACCGTCCCAGCGCTGCCCACGTAGCCATTTAGCTCTGGGTCGGCCAAGGCCCACAACTCTCGCCGCTCCAGCCGCCCATGACGCCGCTTTACTGGAGTATCGGCCCAGACCGTCAGCTTGGCCCCGCGTGCTCGCCACTCCGCTGCTAGCCAGGGAGGTACGGTTGGCCCACCAGCCCTCTCAGTTCCTAGCAGGGGAAAAAGCCACCTCCAAGTCTCGGCGCAAGGTGGGCTGATTCTCTTTAACTGGCAGCAGATACTCTCCGCCGCCTGCCACAATCTGCTCACAGACTTTCCGTTGGGTCAGTAAGGCATCAGCTACTACTACCCGACCCTTCAGGGGTACCTGGCCCAATACTTCTTTGACCGCCGCCAATTCTTCCCCTTTGCCCGGCGCAGCTACCTGCGCCAGCACTGCCCCAGCGCGGCTAGCGTAGGCCGACACCAGATGGACCCCGGGTATCTCTTGGCCGTGGACCCCTCGCAAGGTTTTCCCGTCCAGGGACAGGGGGTCATCCGCCTCTACCCCGCTATTTGCCAGCCAGTTGCCGACTTCTGCCTCAAAGGCCGCCACGTCCAGGCCCTTGAACACCCGGTGGAGGGTGGCCACGCAGGGTGTCTTCTCCTGGCTGAACCCCAAAAGCTGCGCCGTAGCACCCCCTTGGTCCCGCCCCCATTGAGCTATGGCGTATAAGCTGCGGGCGCCGCACAGCATGGCACAGGTGGCCAAGGCCAGGATCGCCCCCAAAGAGTGGCGTCGCCCTTGGCTACTCCGGAAGTCAGGCACCAAATCCAGCGTTTCTCTCAAAGTCATCATCCTCCCCTCCCGCTTAAACTGGTAATAATTTTATACTATTTTGAGAAAATGAAAAGGCCCTGAGACATAGGTCCTGAGCTTGTTGGATATATCTGCTGGAAAGGATTCGATCTCCTTCCGGATCATTCAGACCTCCTGTGTTATCGTCATTTGGCTAACCCGACTGCTAAACTATGAGGGCATCTAAAAAGTCCCTCCCCAAACGGTGGAGGGACTTTTTGAACACCCTGTTATCCGGGGATGTTTGGACAGGCCGGGACCAAATTACTCCGGCAAGCCATAGGGGCTAATTGCCGGAGCCGGAGAGGGCTGGGGAATGTTCCGGTCCTGAGACACCGCGGCCGAGGCTATGGCACGCTCCTGGTTGGCCCGCTCCGGGGAAACCACGTGGGCCATAATAAAGTTGGCGACGTCTCTCCGCAGCGGTTCATCCAGGTCGCAGTTTTTCAAGAAGCTGAAGTCCGGGTCCAGCTCATCGACCAACTGCTTAATACGGGGCTGGCCATGGCGGGAGGCGATCAAATACTCAATGCCCTTGGGGTCTCGATCCATTTGTCTCTGCTCTTCTTTGCCGGCTTCCAGTTCCTCTTCGTAATCCATGCGGTCTACAATACCGAGCAAGCGCGTGGCTTCCTTGCGATGGGCGTCTACGTCTTTCAACAGAGCATAAAGCGAGTAAACCAGCTTACTGACTGTTTCCAAAGTCAGCGGGACATCGGCCTGGCGTTCTTTCGCCACCGCGATCTCTCTACGGGCCTGCTGCACAGCGGTCTGGCTATTTCCATTCCGCTCATTGCGGCGCTGGGACCGGGCTAGTTCTATGCGCAGGCGAGGGGCTTCCGCGGCTAGCGAACCTAACCGATTAACTTCACTTTCAGCCTCTTCAGCCCGCCGTAATTGCTCTTCAATATGGGAATCCAAGCCTTTCAACATGGTGCCTCTCCTCAAACAAATTATTATTTCTTGGCATTAACTGGTCAGTCGACCCTAGCAACGCCGGTCCGGAGCAGAAATACTCTCCCCGCTAGCTCATGAATGCGGAAGTCGGTAAAGGTTTCCGGCTAATTCCTGCAGCTGGGGTGAGTTAGCCCTACGTTGTTCGACGGATTAATAGGCAGAGAGTATTGAAAAGGGGAAAGAAATATTGCTAAGCCTGCCTGTGCTGAATGCACCCCTTGAGTTATCTATTGGGTTACCCGGCCGCCGGTAGAGCATCGCCCTAATCTCTTGTAGTGGACCAAACGATGTCAAGAGCTGTTGACGATTAGTCCCAGGGGCGTGTCACCTCCTTGCCCGGCACTGCCCTTCCCCTCATCATCGCTTTCCGGGCGGACCAGGTTGGCTCCGGACGTTATCTCTAGCCTTTTGCGTTTCCAGATAATGGCGCCCTTTTCCGGTGGGCACTGGTCAACGCTACTCCCTCCAAGCGCGGGTCTTGACCGGACCCAGACTTAGAGGGCGATTCTGTCCCTCATTTAACCCTATTGCCGCTCTGGGGTTCAAGGCAAATGAATACAGAATATTTGGAAATATGGGCGGAGTCGGGGGGACTTCTTATCGAAACACTGGCTCTATTGGTCACCAATTGTCGACGTATCGTCACCATTATGGAACTATTTTTTTCACTCTCTAGGCCTAACATGAAGGCCTAGAGGTCTGGCCGGAAAGCCATTGGCCGGGTTTCGCGCTACGCCAGACAGACGTATTATAGTCTTATGTGGCATGATAGTGTCTGTAATACGGTTCAAGAACCCACTGTTACATCGATAATCGTCGCTAAGAAAACGACGACTTGGGGAGAATCGGGGTTTCCGTCCGAGTTTCTAGCCTCTGAACTTAAAATTCACTAGGACTGACTAATGGACCGTGAAGCCAGGTCCCAGATCATCGCCATCACCGCCGTCGGCATAGTAGTTATCATGCTGGCCGCCTTCCTCTGGCCGGGCTCCAGCGGCGTGGCCTTCCCCTCTGGTCCCACCATGCTCTATGACGAAGCTCTGGTCGAGGAAATCTACCATCGGGTGAGTCCGGCGGTGGTCGAGATATACGCCGATACCCAATCTGGAGATTTCTTTAATCAAAACAGCGCAGGATCCGGCTTCCTCATCGACAGTGAAGGCTTCATTGTCACCAACTACCACGTCATAGAACGGGCCGACCGGGTTCGGGTATCCTTCATTCATTGATGGTCCCAACGTGGAAGCGAAAATATTGGGACGAAATCCTGCTAACGACCTGGCCTTGCTCCAAGTGCCCAAGGGGACCGTGGCGGGTATCGAGCCGGTAAAGTTGGGCGATTCATCCCGGGTGAAACCGGGACAGCTGGCCATCGTAATCGGCAACCCCTATGGGCTGGAGGGCTCCGTATCGGTGGGAGTGAGCAGCGGAGTCAATCGTGGGTTGCCCAGCGACTTGGGGAGGTTCATCCCAGGGATGATCCAGACCGACGCGCTGATTAACCCCGGCAATTCCGGCGGGCCAATGTTGAACCGGGATGGTGAGGTGATTGGGATAACCACGGCCATCGAATTGTCGGCGCCGAAAATCAATCAACGAAGCATTGGTTTTGCGGTTCCCAGCAATACCCTGGCCGACCTGCTGCCCCGCCTGGTGAAAGCCGAAGTGGTGAAGCCGCCTTGGCTGGGGACCCTATCCAGGAATTTGAATCCCTTGCTGGTGGAGAGGCTGGAACTGCCGGTGGATCGAGGTTTCTACGTGATACGGGTCATCTCCGGCAGCCCGGCGCAGCAGGTGGGGTTGAGAGCTCCTGGAGTGGACACCGAGGGCCGTCCGTCCCGGGAGGAGACATCATTATAGCGGTCAACGGACGAACCGTAGCTTCCGGCACAGACTTGACAGTGGCTTTGAACCGGTACCAGGCCGGAGGGGAAATCACCCTGACGGTGGTTCGGGAGGGCGGAGAAACTCGGGTGCCGGTGACTCTGGGAGAGTGGCCCGAGGGCTAACGAACCGCCGGATCCTCTCCCTCTTCATCCCAAGGGTCTTCCAGGTCCAGGTCCTCCGAGTAACTCTGCCGCAGGCCGGTTACCTGTATGTCGGGCTGGTAGTCGGGAAACAACCTGACCAGGTCCCAGGCGTTGATCCAGCGTTTGATGTGCTGGCGAATGCGCCAGGTAGGGTTGGTCTCGTAGTCTTCGGGAGGATTCCAGCCGTAGGCATGGCGGTAGATAGCCCGGCTCTTCTCATGGACCTCCCTCAAATCGGAGTTCTCGACCAAGATCATGTTTTCCAGGGGCAGCTGGCGAATCTTGCGCATTCCCAGCTCCGCCCGCTCGCTCAACTGTTCGTCTCCCGGCTTGCCCCGGTCTCGGAGTTTAAGGGCTATTTTTTCCTCGTCCTGCTTCTCGTCCATCACCTCGCTTTGATATGCGGAGGTTATGGCGAAGACGGTACTCAACCCGGGCGTCCGGTCATCATCCGACAGGCCCAATAGCCGGCTCATCTCGGCGTATGACATGGCCCGCTGCATAACCGAGTACCGGCCGATAAGCTCTACCTCGTCAACCAGAATTACCCATCCAGCGTAGCCCGTGGCCCGAATTAGCCGGGACATGAACTCATACCTCTGTAGGGAAAGCACCAGCTCGGAAACCTTCTCGAATCTGTAGGCGGCTACCTCCCCCAACTCCCTCAACCAGCCCCGCAGTTCCGTGGCCGGCACCCTGGCGCCAGCCCAAAACTGCAAAATGCGGTCGGAAACATCAGGATACCGGCCGCCGCTGCCCCTTTCAAAAACGAAAGTGGAAGCGGGGAAGCGGGAGTTCAACACCGTCCGGGGGCTGAATACCCATCGGTAAAAGTCCTCGTATTCGGGGCTTTCAAAGTCCAGGTCTTCCGCGATGGCGGCCAGTACCGTGCCGGAGCGATTGGGTACTTTGGCAGCCTGAACCGCGGCGGCGTACACCTTGGATGGTCCGTACAAAGGGCTTTCCTTACTTACCACGACTTTGCTGCAGACAAAGTTGTTCTCCAAGGCAATGTGCTGGAAGTATTCCAGTAGATGGGATTTACCCGAGCCGAAATCACCGGCCACCAATACTCCCTGAGTGCCTTTCCCCCGGGAAAAGCCCAGATCAATCTCGGCCAGCATGCTCCTGAAGCGCTCCTCCACCAGAGGATGGGAGCAGCCCAAAGCCTGCACGGCGTCACAATTGGGCACGCCGGCTCGCAGCGCTTCCACGGCGCGCCAGCTGGCGATTTCAGGCTTAACAGAGGACGCTGTAATCATGAACGACTCCATAAGGCTTCTGCACTGGCCGGCTCCTCCATCTTTTCGATGCGGATCAGCGTGGACAGGGGATTAGCCCTTTTGCGATCTCGCACCTCATCCCATATACGCAGGTAAAGGGCGTCGTATTTTCGGACTCCCCGCTGTTCGCTGGTGAGGAAGCTGGGAGGGGCGAAGACAACTAGCAGGCAATAGTGCAGCTCATCTGTGCTGTCGACAAACTGCCGCAGAACCTCGTACCCATCCACCACCGCCGATGGCGTGTAGTAAAGGGACCTTTCGTCGCCCTCCATCCGGCGTACTTCGAGGAACTGGGAAATATCCAGAGCCAGCACCAGACCGGATTGGCCAGTGATGTGCAGCCAGTGGGACAGGGAGCAGAGCATGTCCCGTCCGTTATGCCGGCCGATTTTTTGAAAGATGGACGCCGACTTGAGCCCGGAAATAAGCCGAAGATCTCCGGTAAGCCACTCCCTCACCGCTTCGGCCACGCCGCCTCCCAGGCCTGGGGGGTCCAGCTGGGCCTGGCAGAGCTTCAGCATGGCCATGCGAAACTCGTGGGTCATCGAGTAATCCCGGGTCAGATGCTCCCGAAGCCTATTGTTGATGACAGCCCGCATCTCTCCCACGTCCATCCCGTTCAAATAGGCTATCCGGGACAGGCTGAACTCCTCACGTTCCGCAGGCACCAGGTAGGAACTCTCCAGCAAAGTGGAGCAGAGAAAGGCGTGGGCCAAATCGTCCCAGGGAATCTGCCTGGCGACCACGTGGAAGATCTTGTCCACCATTTGGACTTTGGTGTCCGCGGCGCTGACCGGGGCGAAGAAATAGCCATCATCCTTAGCCACTTTTCGCAGGTCTTCCCACAGCCGCTGGTACTCTGACTCTTCCCCGGGGATAACGAATTTTACAGATGCTCCACCGTTCAATACGAAATCTTGTAAATATTCCCGGCGAATTACCGAGAGCCACTCACCGTCGGACATAGTTGTCAACTCCTGTGGTCCGGAGATTTTTGCCGGCCCTGGATGGGCCTTGGGGTATCGCCATGGATCGGGATAATGAAGCCATGGGCCGCCTCAGTGTCCCTTGGTGTTTCCCTCTTTAGAGCTCATTATGGTTAGTTTCCGCTAAGCGTTACAGAGGAGAGTCACCTATACGGCGTAGGTGCTTCCCACATATGGAATTGCCCCCTTTATGTCGGGAAGCCGGCCGAATATCCACCGACGGATTATCTCCCCATTGTCAAACCCGCCGGGTTCCGGCTTCATAGCTCTGGTCGGTTCAACCGGAGCCGCCCTGACCCAAGAAGCGAACCCCGTAGTAGCGGCGCTCATAGCCGGCTTCGTCGGTCACGGTCAGGGTCTTGCCTTTGACCCCTCGGCTGATGGGAAAACTGATCCTGGCGCCCTCCTGGGTAGTATCCACCCCACTGGCGTGCAAGCGGTAAACGTCCTTGATAAAGTCCTCCTTGGTGTAATCCGGGGTGTAATCCGGGGTGTAATCCGGGCTTACCGACCTCACCGCCGACAGCAGGGCGAAGACATCAACCAAGGGCACCACCGGAGCCAACCTGGGAGAGCCGTCTCCTCTCTGCTCCAAAAGCTGAGAGTAGGCTCGGAAAAGATCCAATAAAAAATGGTCGGGCTGAAATTCCGCGACCGCCGGTCCTTCTAATTCTGATTCCGGGGGAGGAAAATATTCAGCAGCGATACGGGCGTAGTCCATGGGGCAATCCCCATCGGCCCAAATGCTATTGTCCCAGCTAGGGTTTCTGCCGGCGAAAAAGTAAGCATCCCTAACCCGGACAGACCAGACCTGCCGGGCGTATCCCAAAGGACTATCCGAATCGACCCAAACTCCCGGCTCTGGGAACCTCTTCTCGGCTGGAGCAGCGCCGGTGATCTCCCCAGTGATCTCGTTGGTGCTGGGCCAGGCTGAAGTCAGGGCCTTGGTATAAGTCGCCAAGCGACCGCACCAGCGCCGGACGCGGCGGTAAGCACCCAGCGCTCCCGGCATCCCTACGCTTCGCCAGATCTGACCAACCAACCTGGTACAGTGGTTTATTAGAACGGAATTTCTGAGGGAGGACAGGAATCGGTTGCCGGCCGTCCAATTTCGCAGCCAGCCGATTCCGGTCCTAAGCTGAACCACGGCCAGGATCCAAACTCTCTGGCAGAACTCACCGGCCTGCCGGACCCGCCGGCGCCAGGGGTAGCGGCTGTCGATATTCTTAAGGAGAGCCACCAGCCTGGCTGTCCGCTCCGAAGCCACGCAGTCGTGGATAACCGGCCTGAGTGCTGCCTCCCAAGTACGAAGCCGCCGGTGGATAGCCCCGGGCGCGCCAGATAAATATCGCAGGCTTCGGGTGCTCCAGCTGCTTCCCCAGGCGCTCAACCAGAGCCAGCGCAACGCCAGGGAAAGGCGCAGGCTACGACTGCGCCTCCTCAAACCATTCAGTTGTCCAACATCACCACTTTGGTCATCCGTCATCGTGGTCTTCCCGTTGGTCCACCTAAAATCCTAAACTTGAGAAATCCAAATCCCCCTCAGTCCCCCTAATAAAAGGGGGATATCGGGTGGCCCGCCGTACATTCACTAATTATTGGGGGGGAAGAAGCGGATACCGTAGTAGCGCCGCTCTTCTCCGGTCTCATCGATTACCGTCAGGGTCTTGCCCTTCACGCCCCGGCTGATGGGAAAACTCACCCTGGCACCCTGTTTGGTAGTGTCCACTCCCTCACGGTGCAGCAGATAAATGTCCCGGACGAACTCCTGCCGGGAGTATTCTTTGGCATGGCCGGGCAGCAGAGTCAGCAGACTGTGGATGTCCACCAGGGGGATGATTGGGGCGGAAGCTCCGCTGGTATCAAACTTTTCAGCAACTGTTTTGGAATAAGCCTGGTACAGAGCAGCCAGGAAGGCGTCCGGTCGAAAGGACAAGGGCCGGGCCTGCTGCTCTTGGAGCAAATTCACGAAGACGGAAGGTCGGATACGACGCTCCCGCTTCCGGTTGATATAGACCGCCTTCTCGCCGGGAGAAACCCGCAGCAATGCCGGGTAACAAGACAACCGGTCATCCCGTTCAACCAATTTGACTCCCGCTTTCATTGCGGTGGCCAATACTTCCTGGACGTAGCCGCCCTTGGTCAAATAGCGGTGGGCATCGAAGTCCCACCCACTCTTGGTTTCATTCAGCTGCTGCTGTAACGTCGCCAGGGCTGCCTGGGCCGCCGCGATGGACCTGTCGATCTCGGCTAAATTGCCCTTTTCCGCCGCCGCGCGCAGCCGGCGCAAGGGGCGAAGCAGGTCTTGGGCCGCAGACAGGGTTTCCAACGCGTCGGCTTCGGTGTGGGCGAGGCTTTGTTCTAAAGTAAGGCTGGCGTTATCGCTCATAACCCCTCGGGTAGTTGCCTTTGGTAGTTTCCCCGTGGCAAAGGGATGCTAACCGGGGCCCGGCTTGATATTTGGAGCCACCTGCCAAATAGCAAAAGGCAGGGACCGGCTAAAGGGACCCCTCCGGCTATCCGTGGTTACAGCTATCTATTCTTAACTTAGGACCACAGTAGCCCGCAGGCCAGTGCCCTAATCCTCTGCACTTGGACAGCCACGACAGGGTTCGTTCCGGCAGCGGCAGCTTGGTGGCCGGTGGGATTGTCATACCCTTTGTCCAGACATATCCGTGGTTACAGCTATCTATTCTTAACTTAGCAGTGTTCCTACTGTTCCCATAGGGTGTCATTACCCCAGGGAGGGCAGGAAAAATCACAAGAGGGGGTCCCGGCGGCTCTATTTTGGCCTACCAATGTCCTAACACAGGAAGACACCTGCCCTGGGCCGGCTCGAAGGGTTATAATCGGCCGCATCGGGTCTAGCCCTTGGGAAATCACCCGGTTAGGAGGATCGTTTTGCCGATAGAGCAGCTGTCTCCGGATCTGGAGCGGATAGTTTCGGTCAATGAAGAAATCAAGGAGTTGGGCAACGGCTATGGTGGAGAAGAGGGACCGGCCGAAGGTCCCCTGTGGTGGCAGGAAGAGGCCTATCTTCTTTTTAGCGACATTCACAACAACCGGCGGATGAAATGGGCCCAGGGGCAGGGGGTGACCACCTTTCACGATTCCACCAACCGTTCCAATGGGCTGACCCGTGATCTTCAGGGCCGTTTGGTGGCCTGCGAGCACGACTCCCGCCGAGTGACCCGCCTGGAAGCCGACGGCAGCGTCACTGTCCTGGCCAACAGCTTCCAGGGAAGGCAGTTGAACCGGCCCAACGACGTGGTGGTGAAGTCGGATGGGAGCATCTACTTTACCGATCCCTGGACCCATCGGCGCCCCGCGGAACAATGGGAGCTGGATTTTTCCGGAGTGTACCGGCTCTCTCCCGACCTGGGCAGATTGACCTTGCTGCTCAAGGACTTTGTGGTCCCCAACGGGCTGGCCTTCACTCCCGACGAAAGTGTTCTTTACGTCAACGACTCGCGTCGCGGGCATATTCGCGCCTTCGACCTGCAGCCCGATGGTAGCCTGGCCCGAGCCAGCGACCGGGTTTTCTGCGATTTGCAGGGCGACCGTCCGGGAGTGCCGGACGGCATGAAGGTGGATGTGGAAGGGAACGTATACTGCGGCGGCTCCGGCGGCTTGTGGATCCTGGACCCCAAGGGCGAGCACTTGGGCACCATAGTCCACGGCGCTCCGGCTACCACCAATCTGGCCTTCGGCGGGCCGGACTGGAGGACCCTGTTCTTCACGACCAGGAACTCGCTGGGCAGTGTCCAGACCAAAATCGCCGGATTACCGGTTCCCAGCAAAGGATAAGGGCCCGCGCCCGGCCTGGGCCTACCTTCGTAACTATCTCTAAATGCCACCCCGAGTCCCTGCTCTGTAAATAGCCCGTTCGCCCTTCGAGAGCCTCAGGCCGAACAGGATCCCTACCGCTCGTGGTGAGCCCGTCGAACCATGAGCCGAGGGGAACCCATTTTCATCCGTCGGTGGCGATCCGCCGGAGCATGGAAACTCGGAATGAGGGGCCCGGTGATGAGAGGGCTTGAATCAGCGGCGTATTGAGGGCGTATTGCGTCTGAAGGTCGGATGTATTATCTTAGCTACGTGCTGCGGGCCTGAAAATCCACCGGCAAGGTTGGGGCTTTTTCAGGTCCGGAGGCGATACCGGTTTAGCCGACACATTATGCGAAGGAGGATAGCATGAAAGTTATCAGAATTAGTGAGTTGGACGAAGAGCCCGTCGCCACCGCTACTCCCATCCCCGGTTGGACTGGGGGTCAGGTGTCCCGTACCAGGCAGACCCTGATTCCCGCTGGCGACAGCGAAAACTTCAATTGCGGCGTGGTCAACTTCAAGAAGGGCTGCACCACGGGCTTCCACAAGCACACCAGCGACCAGATTCTGGTGATAACCTTGGGTTCAGGGATGGTTGCTACCGAGACCGAGCAGCATGAGGTCAACGTGGGCGACGTGGTCCACATCAAGAAGGGCGAAAATCACTGGCACGGAGCCAAGGCTGACTCCTATATGTCGCACATAACCATCACCTGCCCTTCCTAGACGCCTAATCAGTAGCCTGGGGCTGCCGCCGTTCCTTCGGCCAGCTCGCCATCGCTGGGAGAAATCCCCCTCAGTGCCCCTTGGAAAAGGGGGATATAGGAGGATTTGGCTCTCCCCAATTTTAGCTATTCCTTCAAGGCTCACTAAGCGAGGTCGCGGACCAGAGGGGGGCCTTAGCTGGGGATAAAACGCGGGCCAGACTAGAAATGTCAAATCGCATCTTTTGCGGACTTCTCCTGGTTGCCCTGGGGATAATGTTTCTCCTGAATACCACCGGGCTGGTTGGCGAGGAAACCAACGTTGTTGGGACCTACTGGCCCACGCTGCTGATTGGCTGGGGCGTCTGGGGCATACTTCGCAGCGGCTTTCGGCTCAGACTGGGCTCGCTGATCATCCTGGCCCTGGGCGTGGTTTTTCTGCTGTCCAACCTAAAAATATGGGCCTGGAATGCGGGCCAGCTTTGGCCGGTGCTCTTGGTCTTGCTGGGCCTGGCAATTATAAGTCGTCTCGGCCGTCCCAGTCGCTGGGTGCGCCGCCGCATCGGACGCCGTAGGTCTGGCTCAGCCAGGGAAACTGTTGTGGCCCACGACAGTGCGGCTCTTACGTGTTTAGCGGAGGACGGGAGCGGGTCACCTCCCAGGAGTATCGCGGCGGAGCGGTTTCGGCCATTTGTGACGGGTTGGAGTTGGACCTGCGGGAAGCCAGGCTGGGGGCCGATCAGGTTACCCTGGATGTAAGGGTGGTTTGTGGAGGAATGGAAATCAGGGTCCCCAAGGACTGGATGGTCCATATGCAGCCCAGTGTGGTACTAGGCGGCGCCGAACTGCAGCGACGCCAGCCCAAGGCCGAGGATGCCAGCGGGGAGCTTATCATTACTGGGACGGTCATCTGCGGCGGTATCGAGGTTAAAAATTAGCTGAGCTCCCGCCGCAAGGGTAATCGCCCCGGAGATATTATCAGGAGATGATTACAGGAGGGTTTTGATGGATCTGGTGGAAGAACAATTACGAAACAGCCGAACCATCGCGGTGGTTGGTCTGTCGGATAATCCGGAGCGCTTCAGCCACCGGGTGGCAAAATATCTGCAAGATCAAGGGTATCGCATCATCCCAGTAAATCCGATGTTGGGAGAGGTATTGGGCGAGAAGTGCTACCCGGAACTGAAAGCGGTACCGGAGCCCATTGACATGGTGGACATATTCCGCCGCTCCGAACTGGTGGCTCCGGTGGTAGAACAGGCGATAGAGGTAAAGGCCAAATACATTTGGATGCAGGACGGTGTTATCAACCAGGAGGCCGCCGACCAGGCCGAGGCGGCCGGAATTCCGGTGGTAATGGATGATTGAACCCTTCGGGTTCATCGCCGCCGGTTCGGCGGCCAGCAAGTACCCTCGGCCCCCACAGAGAGTTAACCCAAGAGTTAACCCGGGGCCAAAAGCTCCTCATTTAAGATGTTCTAACATTGCCAAGGCCTGCGGGGTTATCGCCCCCCAGGTTTCCGGTTTCGCTAGCGTTTAATGATCGCCCCGGCAGGACGGCGATGGGTGGCGCCCGCACTGGAGGTAGGACTCTACCTGGGGTGTTACCTGGTTTACTGGCTTACTCGGGGGCTGCTGTTCGATGAATCGATAGCCCGGGTAAATGCTCAAAGAGTCATCTCAATCGAGAGAAGCCTGGGCATTTTCTTGGAGCCGGCGTGGCAGGGCTGGATCACGGACCAAGGCCCGGGCCTGCTAATCTTTTTTAATTGGGTCTATATCATCACCTACTGGCCCATCATCCTGGGCATGGGCCTGGCGTTGTACCTGCTTCGCCCCTACAAATACTACTATTACAGAAACGTCCTGCTACTAAATCTGTTGCTGGCTTTGAGCTTCTTTCTGCTGCTGCCGGTGGCGCCGCCCTTCAAATCGGTGCCGGTTATTCTGGATTCGATCCAAACCTACGGCCTCACCTTCTACGGCAGTCCCCAGATGACCGCTTTTTACAACACCAATGCCGCGCTACCCAGCCTGCACTTTAGCTGGACCGCGATTTTCGGGGTGCTGTTCTACCGCTCTATGACGGGTTGGCGTAAATACCTGGGTATTCTCTACCCCATGTTGACCTTCAGCGCCATCGTTGTTACCGGCAACCATTTTATCCTGGACGCTGCGTTAGGGGGATTCCTGGTTGCGATATCCTTCGGCCTTGTGGAGTGGGCTCAAAGACGGGGCTTCCCTTTGCCCCGAGAGCTAACCGGGAGAGGTCGGTAAGTGGAAAGGATGAGAGTGGCGTCTTTTCCAGGTTAGGCGCCAGGAAGAAAAATTATGCGCCGGAACTAAAAGCCCGGTATTCCGCACTGAACAACAGCATCAACGTATTGAACCATAACAGGAGACCGATCACCAACAGGATAATCTCGCCAACACCGATTGGGGCGTTCGTCAATGATGTCTCACCGGAGGAAACCTGCGGCAGGCCGCCCCAATAGCGGCTCAGATTTCCCTGCACCTGCAGTAGTAGACCCGCTAGCACCGAAATGGACAGAGCGTCGAGCAACGCGACTGCCATAGCAGTGCCCCGGCCGATCTCTTGTGTGCTAAAAAAGCCGCCCGAAACGTAGAAGGATACACTACCTAACACCCACCAGATCGCGACCAGCCCGACAGCCCATCCTGGGTTCAGTGTGCTGGCCAAACCCGAGTTGACCATCAGCTCTTTAAAGGACCTAACGTGGGCGTGAGTTCGGAAAAGTAGGTAGAAAGGCACCAACAGCGTGAGGGCATGCCAAACTGGAAAAACCTCTTGACCCGTGTGATCCCGATATTGCTTCCAGGTCAAGTAAAACCAGTAGAGGAAATATAGTCCATAAGACAGGACTGCCATCAACAGAATTCGGGTAGGCGAAAGGTAATATGGCAAAAACCGGTCGCCCGCTCCCGGTATTGGAGTCGGCTCAGCCGTTTGCCTGCCGGCTACCGATGCAGCAAGAGCCGCGCCGCAGTCCCGACAAAACTGGTGGGCAGCTTCAGATTCAGTACCACAATTGGGACAGAAGGGCATGCTGTTTGACCTGAGGCGCGGATGACGGGCTGCCCTGATTATCGTAGGAATTTGACGTCTGCGCCAAGGAAACAAGCCGCGCAATTAGTCCAATTTACTGGGCGGTTTAGGGCATGGCAGATGGAACTAGCCCAGGTGCCTGGCAGCGGGCGCTGAAGTGGTTTCAGGTCCTCCGCTGTCCCCAGAGCGGATGCCGAAAGGTGGAGGCTAAAGCCGGATTTATTTCTCTTCCTGGTTTGGCAGTCCCCTGGGATTCCGGGTCGCCCGCAACAATTTCGGGGATGCCTGCCTGGACCTGGGCTGCTTCGATCGGGTAGGAAGACAGCTGCTTCCGCGGCTCCAGGTCGTTCAGATGGTGAGCTAAGGCTTGAAGGCTGTCGAAGTTGTGGACCGGTAGGAAGTTGTCGACGTAAGGCAATGCCGCTTGCAGTCCCTGAGTCAAAGGCTCAAAGGTGGGAGAGCCGAGCAGAGGATTCAACCAAATAAGGCGGCGGCAACTACGTTGGAGCCGCGCCATCTCTCGGGACAGTAGCTCCGGTTCACCCCGGTCCCAGCCGTCGGATATGATCAAAACCACACCCCTACCAACCGGGATACGGCGGGACCACTGGAAGTTGAAGCTCCGCAGAGTTTCCCCGATGCGGGTTCCCCCGGCCCAGTCGGGCACCACCCGGGAGACCTGGGTCACCGCTTCGTCAATACTGCGGTCGTTCAGCTGGCGGGTTATTCGGGTGAGCCTGGTGGCGAACAGGAAGGCCTCCACCTGTCCCAACTCTCCGGCAACGCCGCGCCCGGCAATGCTATGGATGAAGTGCAGCAGCATGCGGGTGTACCGCTCCATGGAACCGCTGACATCGCAAATCAGCACCAGGGGCCGGAGCTTGGTTTTGAGCTGACGATGGGCCAGCTCCAGCAGCTCGCCGCCGTGCTTCAGGTTACGCCGGAAGGTCTTGCGCAAATCGACCTGGGATCCCGGGCCTGGTATCCTTCTCCGGCTGCGCCGCCGCCCCAGGTCCCAGGCCAGTTCCGCCATCATCTGCCGGGCTTGTTCCATTTCATTGGACGTGAAATGAGCGAAGTCTTTGGCCCGCAGCACCTCCCGGGCGCTGAAGGTGCGGGTCAGGTCCACCGCGGGTTGGGCCGCCTCATCGGCGTGGTGTTCCCGATCCTGCCCCTGCCCCTCCCCGGACGCCGGTCGCATCTGGGGGGGCCGGTAGCGGCGCTGCTCCCCCATCGAGCGCAGGTCTCTGGTGGTTTGCTCAGCGGAGGGTCTTCGCCAGAATACCTGGAATGCTTCGTCGAATAGGGGCAAATCCGGCTTGCGATGGACCAACAGGCAACGGGCGGCGTGGCGAAAATCCTGCTTGCGACCCACCGGCACGTCCTCGGTGGCCCGCACCAGGTCCAGCATGTTCGCCGAGCCGAAATTCAGTCCCATGCGGCGCAGCACCTCTCCAAACAACATCAGGTTTTGGAGCAGGGCTTCCGGCTCATCTTTGGCGGTCGCGCCATCAGGCGGAATGGCTCCTTGGATAGGTTCAATATCCGGGGCGGTCACAGGAACCTCTCCGGGCGGTAGGGAGCCAGGGTTTCCACCCGGACACCATCCACTATCTCAATGGCTGCCAGCTCGCCGATGAGGGGCGCCAGGGTTACCCCGCTGTGGGTCAGCGCTATGTAGACATTGGGGGCAGCTTCCAATGACCCCGGAGCCGGAGACCCCGGAGCCGGAGAAGCCGGAGACCCCGGAGCCAGAACTGGATAGCCGTCCAGCGGCATTGGGCGGTAGCCGACCGGCACGGTAATTGCCCGGGCCCCGGCCAGGGACGGCAGGTAATGAATGGCACGACCCAGCAGATCGTCGGCATGGGCCTGGGTGTCGTCCCGTCGCAGGCTCTCCTGATTACCCTCCCCGATCATCAAGCTCCCGTCGTGGCATTGCCGCAGGTGAATCTCCGAGTGATTTAGGTCCAGGGCCGGAGCGTAGACCACCGGCACGGTTGGCAGCAGCGGAGGTCGAGGGTCGGTCCGTATAACCACGCCGGGACTTTCCTCCTGGGGGACATGAATTCCGGCTTTAGCCGCCAGCTCGGTGGTATTCACTCCGGCTGCCAGCACCACCGCATCGCAGGGTAGGCTGCCGGCGCTGGTCTCCAGGCTCTCGAACCTGGGCCCTCCCTTGCTCCGGGCGAAGGCAGTTATCGAGGTCCCCTCCACCAGCTTGGCTCCCAACTCCCTGGCGCGGCCCAGACAAGCATCCACTACCATTTGGGGCTCGACCTGCCCCTCGATTTCGCTGAATTCCGCTGCCGTCACGGAGCCCAAAGACAACTCCGGCGCCAACTGATGCAGCTCCGCCTCATCCAATAGGCGGGAGGGATATCCCCACTCCTGAAGCTGGCGCACCCGCTCTTTCAGTTCGGCCGCTCCCTGAGAAGTGGCTTCCCAGCTGAGCTTGCCGCCCCATCGTAATCCAATATCGCAGCCCAACCGCTGGGCGAAACGGTCCCACATCTCCAGGGAACGGCGGTTCAGGTCGTGGTAAGCCGCGGGACTTTTATGCCCCGCGTTAATCCAGGCGAAGGAATGACTGGATGCGCCAAATCCCGGCTTGCCGGAGTCAACTATCGTTACCCCAGCCCCGCGCTGAGCCAGGTGATAGGCGATGGAGGCTCCGACGATTCCGGCGCCGACCACGACCACTAGTAGCCGGGTTTTCAAGTCGGCCCCGTCCTCCAGGCCGCCGGGTTCACGAGCCGCCGCCCCGGCCACCACGGCGAGATCCCCTATTTTGGGAACGTTCCAGTAAGGCCTGTACCGGCTCCCCTCGCACCTGCGCAATATCGTCCTGATACTTGAGCATAATGCCCAATGTGTCCTCGATCACCTGGGGGTCCAGAGTAGTTTGATTCAAGGCCAGCAATGCAGCGGTCCAGTCCAGGGTCTCCGAGACGCCCGGAATCTTGAAAAGCTCCGTTTCCCGCAACTCTTGGATAAATCCGGTAACCTGCTCCGCCAACCGCCGGGGAGCATCGGGCAATCGGGACGTAACTATCTGCAACTCCTTCTGGTAGTCGGGATAATCGACCCAATAGTAGAGGCAGCGCCGCTTCAGGGCGTCATGGATCTCCCTGGTTCGGTTGGAGGTAATCAGGACTATGGGCGGGTGCACTGCCCGATAGGTCCCCAACTCCGGAATAGTAATCTGAAAGTCGCCCAGCAACTCCAGCAGAAAGCCTTCGAACTCCTCATCAGCCCGATCCAGCTCGTCGATCAGCAGTACCGGCGGCCCTTCCCGGCTTTCGTCTATCGCCTGGAGCAGCGGGCGCTTGATCAGGAATCGCTCATCGAAAAGGTCCTTGGCGGCAGTCTGCCGGTCCACATCTCCGCCAGCCTCCATCAGGCGTATCTCCAGCAGTTGCCGGGTATGATTCCACTCGTAAACCGCGTGGCCGATGTCCAGGCCTTCGTAGCATTGGAGGCGGATCAACTCGGTGTTCAACCCCTGGGCCAGGGCCCGGGCAATCTCCGTCTTGCCGACTCCCGCCTCGCCTTCCAGAAAAAGAGGGCGCTGCAGCTTCAGGGCGAGAAAAATCGCCACTGCCAGGCCCCTATCTGCGATATAAAGCTGCTGCCGAAGCAGCGCTTGGACTTCTTCGATGCTGGCTGGAATGGCGCTGGTGATGGTCAAGACGAGACCCCCCTCAAGTAGGGCTTCCCTGAGTAAGTAATTCTCTCAATATATCACCCCGAGCGAAGCGAGGGGTCTACAGTCCCTGGGAACATGCTCCTAACGCCATTGGCAAAGGTGTAACTGTAGTGCCGACGCATAAGGGTTTTTGGCCCAGGATTTATATTCCTCAGTCGCTTCGCTTCCTCGGAAGGACATGGGTGGTTTTGAGAGTGTTACTAAAGATTCTCAGGGAACGCGCTAGCCATTGTACTCTATCTGGTGCTCTATCTGAAGGAGGATTCACCACAAGGAGGAAGAACCGGCGGGTAGCCGCTCAGGCCGATGGCGGGGAAGGGCTTTGGAAATAGCTTTGCACTCGGACCCGGAGTTGGGCCCAATGGTCGTCCAAGGACTGCCTTTCCGCCTCAGTAAGCTGGCTGTAATATTTCCCAAATTTGGGAAAATGCCACACCGAGAAGACCCAGAAGCCTTCTGCCGCCGGGTCCTCACCCGGACCCTTACTAGGAACATCGGCGATTAAGCCGGTAGCCCCGGTCAACTCCCAGGAGGTCAGGATGCGGCCCTGGTCGGCGATGGCGACAGCCTCAATCCAAGAAGCCTGCCGTTCTGCGCCCTGGTAGGGCTGCATCAACTCCAGCAGGCTGCGCAGCCGGTCCTGGTCGTTGGCGGCGGCTCCGGCGAATCGATGAGTAAAGCGGCTCTCCCAGTTGGCGCCCAGAGCCGGGATGATCAAGCCCCCATCAGAGGCGATGACCAGCATGGAGGCCGCTCGGGACCAGGCGCCGGCCTTTTGGCGCGCAATGGCCTGGTGAGTCTCCCCCTCCTCGTCGGGAACCGACGTCAGGCCCAACTCCCTGGGTGTGACCGTCTCCAGCGGCAAATCCTCCAGCAACCACTGCAGAGTCGCCTGCTTGGCCGGATTCCCGGTGGCCAAAAGAATTCGGGTTTTGCGGGTTTTGGAAGATGCTAAGGGAGCGTTTGACATGAAAGAATTACTGAGCCCTGAGCATCTAGCTAAACACGGTTTGAGCAGCCATCGTTTGTGGAAATCATCCTCAGTCCCCCTTTGCAAAGGGGGATTTAGGGGGATTTGGATCTCCCAAGTTCGATAATTCTTTCGAGGGTCAGCAACATGCCGGGTTGGCTACAAAATTCGAGCCACCGCCCGCGCGGCCGCGCCGTCACCACCCTTGAGCTTGATGGGCAGGGCCCACAGCTCAAACTCTCGTCCCACCAACTGGTCCAGGTTAATCAAGTTTTCGATCAGCGGGATATTCTGTCCCAGCAGCAGCCGGTGCACCGGAAAGTCGTGGATGGTGGACTGAGGTGTGGGAGGGTGCTTGTCGATGGGGAAGTCCACGGCTACCGCATTGACCTGGGCTTTAGCCAGGTAGTCCGCCGCTTCCGTGCTCAAGTAGGGCCCCTGGGAGTAGAAACCCGGTTTACCCGACTCCCGGGCGGCCCACTCGGTAAACAGGACGGCTATTTGTCCCCGGACCGCCTCGGGCTCCGCGCCGGCTTGCTGTAAGTCAGCTATGGAGATGGCGGACTGGCCCCTGGCCAACCCTCGCAGGTCCAGCAGCTTGGCCGGACCCATGTAGCGGTTCAACGGCATGTTCTCTACCGTTATGCCGTCGGGGTGGAAGTGATACGGGGCGTCCACGTGAGTGCCCAGGTGGGTAGCCAGGGTTAGCTTGGTGTTGGACCGGGCGTGGCTTTCATGGGTGTGCAGCGGTTCCATGCTGACCCCAACCAGCCCAGGAACCGGCGCCACCCTTTCGCTGCCCAAAGTGAGGGTTAGGTCAATCAGCTGGGTCATGACGCCACCAGGCGGCCCTCTCGGTCCAGGCTGAAGGCGCAGCCGGTCTTGTCGGTCAGCGCCAGCTCGACGAAAGCCTGCCCGACGGCTTCAGGGGACTTGAGCGTAGCCGGGTCCTCTTCGGGAAAGGCCTCCGCCCGCGCCCGTGTCCGGGTACCGCCTGGGTTTACAGTGTTGACCCGGACCCCACGGTCCTCAAGCTCGGCCGCCCGCATCTGGGTGAGCCCTTCGATGGCAAACTTGCTGGCGGTGTAGGCGCCCCAACGGGCTCCGCCGCGACGGCCGGCTCCTGAGGAGAGGTTGACGATGTGGCCGCCCTGCTCGAGCATGCCGGCGCGGAGCACCGCCCGGGTGACGAGGAAGACGCCGGTCACGTTGACGTCGAGGACCTGGCGAAATGCCTCTTCAGGGTAGTCCCAGAGCTCAACCCTCGGACCGAACGCGCTGGCGTTATTAACGAGGATGTCAATCCGGCCGAAGCCGGACGCCGCCTGAGACACCCACGTCTCGACGTCCTCGCACCGGGAGATGTCGGCAGTGCGTCCGCTGGCATCGGCGCCAAGCGCCTGCGCCGCCTCGACGGTACCGGCCAGCTCGGTGGAGGTGCGGGCGCACAATGCCAGCGAGGCCCCCTCCTGGGCGTAGGCCAGCGCGACGGCGCGGCCAATTCCGCGCCCGGCCCCGGTTATCAGGGCAACACGTCCCTCCAGCCGTCCATTTTGGCTTTTCGCTACCATCCCTTCATCCCTGCCGACTCCATCTGGGGGCTAGCCCTCCTAACTTCCCATGAATTGGGGGAGGAGCATTTCAAACATCCGGTGAAGAAGATGCGCCGGAAATTGCTCCGATTCTCGGGCGACAGCCGACCACCTAGCAGTTGTCGTACTTCTCGGTAACGAAGGCAGATATTTGGCCGGTCTCCAGGTTGTAGCGCACCCGATCCAGGCCCCGCAGGTCCTTGCCGTAGACGTGAATCTCCACCGTGGGACGATCGGTGAAGTTGTCCATCTGGTGGATTTCGTCAACTTCAGGAATCAGCAGAGATATCTCCCCCGGCTTCACCACCGCAGAGCGATCCGGCTCCAGCCGAGCAAAATCCTCCTTGGTCCGATCGTCCACCCGACGGAAACGGGTCTCGTTAAGCGTGTTATCCATTACCCCAATCATGCCCCAGGTCCGGTGGTCATGGGGTGAGGCATGGTCGCCGGGACCCCAGACGACGGCAGTGACCGACAATCCGCTTTCGCCATGGTACAGCAAATAGGAACCGTGGTTGGCCCGAGAGCCCTTGGCCACGGGTGCCCGGTACTCGGCGGGAATGGATTCGGGATTCCCGATGAGGCGGGAAAGATGAGTAGAACCGCGGTCGAAGATTCTCTGCTGGTCGGGCTGGCCTTTCAGCAAGCTCTCCATGTCGGAAACGAACTCATCCAGGGAATAGGCCGCTGTCGTCATGGCTTTACCTCTTGAAATTATTTTGGATAATCAGAAACCATCTTGACCCCAGCTTGCGAATAGGTGTTGCCGGGCTTCAGTAGAGTCAGTCAATTATGTTTGGCCTAATTTACAAAGTCAAGGAACGGCTTCTGCATCAGGGCCTTTTCATTTTCCAAAATAGCCTGGTAAAGGTAAGCGGGAGGAAGGATGATGACTTTGAGAGAAACGCTGGATTTGGTGCCTGACTTCCGGAGTAGCCAGGGCGACGCCACTCTTTGGGGGCGATCCTGGCCTTGGCCACCTGTGCCATGCTGTGCGGCGCCCGCAGCTTATACGCCATAGCCAATGGGGGCGGGACCAAGGGGGTGCTACGGCGCAGCTTTTGGGGTTCAGCCTGGAGAGACACCCTTGCGTGGCCACCCTCCACCGGGTGTTCAAGGGCCTGGACGTGGCGGCCTTTGAGGCAGAAGTCGGCAACTGGCTGGCAAATAGCGGGGTAGAGCGGATGACCCCCTGTCCCTGGACGGGAAAACCTTGCGAGGGGTCCACGGCCAAGAGATACCCGGGGTCCATCTGGTGTCGGCCTACGCTAGCCGCGCTGGAGCATGCTGGCGCAGGTAGCTGCGCCGGGCAAAGGGGAAGAATTGGCGGCGGTCAAAGAAGTATTGGGCCAGGTACCCCTGAAGGGTCGGGTAGTAGTAGCTGATGCCTTACTGACCCAACGGAAAGTCTGGGCAGATTGTGGCAGGCGGCGGAGAGTATCTGCTGCCAGTTAAAGAGAATCACCCCACCTTGCGCCGAGACTTGGAGGTGGCTTTTTCCCCTGCTAGGAACTGAGAGGGCTGGTGGGCCAACCGTACCTCCCTGGCTAGCAGCGGAGTGGCGAGCACGCGGGGCCAAGCTGACGGTCTGGGCCGATGCTCCAGTAAAGCGGCGTCATGGGCGGCTGGAGCGGCGAGAGTTGTGGGCCTTGGCCGACCCAGAGCTAAATGGCTACGTGGGCAGCGCTGGGACGGTCGGGGAAGCGTGGCCGCATCTGCAACAGGTGTGTCTGCTAGAGCGCCAGCGGGTCGTGAAGGGCAAGAAACAGGTGGCTGTGAGCTATGCAATTAGCAGTCTCCCAGCCACTGATGCCGATGCGAGGCGATTGTTGAGCCTTTCCCGTGGGCACTGGGGCATCGAGAACCGCCTCCACTGGGTACGGGATGTGAGCTTCGACGAGGACCGCTCTCAGGTGCGCACAGGGGCCGCCCCACAGGTTCTGGCGGGCCTGCGAAACCTGGTCATCAGCTTGGTACGTCGGGCTGGGCATTCCAACGTAGCGCTGCCCTACGCCGCCATCAATGCCCTCTCAGCGAAGCTTTCGACATGATGGGCTTTACCTACCAGGCAGGAGAATGAAAAGACCCTGGCTTCTGCATAACCAGGGTAGGAGGATAGTCGTTTAGCAGTCAAGGCCTTGCCGACGCCTGGCCACCCGCCTAAGATTACTGAAATCGCGGGCACTGGAATTGCGGCCCGTGGGAAGCTAGGAGCGGCTGGAATGAGTGCTAGACGGAGGGCGGCTTTGCGGCTAATGGGCACAATTAGACCCCTAACTTGGTTTAATAAGCTGATAGGCGGCTTTCCCTGGTCGGTACTGTATCGAGTTCGGGGAGAGAGCATGATTCCAGCCTTCCGCAGCGGCCAATACGTGCTGGCCATACCCTTGAGAGGGCGCCGTCAGACATTGCGTCGGGGCGATGTCGTGGTATTGAGCAGACCGGCAGGGGAGCCGGGGCTGGATCTGAAACGAGTCATCGGTCTGCCCCAAGAGTACATTTTCCTGGACGGCGGCCAGGTATACATCGACGACCAGCCCCTGCCGGAAGGTTATTTAACAGAAGCTTACTTGCCGGGCGGAGAGGCTCCTCTCCGGAATCATGCCCGACGCTGGCTCACCGGACCCGATGAATACTTTGTGTTGGGGGATAATCGCGGGGACAGCCGGGACAGCTCAACCTACGGCCCGGTCGACCGAGACGCGATCCTGTCCCGAATCTGGTTCCGTCTCTGGCCGCCAGCCGGTTGGGGAAGTGTTCGGAATCCCTGATTTTATCCAGCCCTCTCTTCCCTCTTCCACCCAAGCTCCCTACTCAGGGGCAGCCTAGATTACTAAACTCTTAGACCCCGCCGCAAACCGGAATATCTGGCAAATCCGGTCAGCCGGTCCCTGTGCCCCAGGGAGATAGTTGCTAGAATTTAGGGGGTTTTCCCTGGACCATTTAGAGGACCTATGATTCTTGACGCCAAAATTCAAAACCTAAGAGAGGCAATGGGTCGAAGCCCACTGCTGCAATACCGGCCACTGGTTCTAATAGGCCGCGTCGTGTGGGATATGGCTGCCCGGGATACCACCCACAACACCGCCGGGGTGGCCTACTTCGCCATATTTTCTCTTTTCCCGCTGCTGCTGGGAGTTCTGGCGATCCTGGGGATGGTGCTGGCCAGCGAGGAGATGCAGCAGCGATTTCTAATATTTGCGACGAGCAACCTGCCGGGCTCGGCCCAGTTCGTGGAAAGCAACCTGGAGGAGATAAAACGGTTTCGGGGCGCGTTAGGCGTCGGCGCTATCCTGGGCTCCTTGTGGCTGGGCACCGCCGTGTTCGCCGCCATCAGTCGGGCGGTAAACCGGGCCTGGGGCATCTACCGCAACCGGCCCTTTTACCTGGCGCTGCCCCGCCGGATGCTGATGGGTTTGGTGACGGGCAGCCTTTTCCTGTTGTCCACCGCTGCCACCTCTATCATTCAGGTTTTCACCAAAACCCAGCAGGCCATGCCCTGGCAGTGGTTTTTCCTGGACCCAGAAGCGGGAAAGGCGGCGGTTTACCTGATTCCCTGGGCCATCACCCTGCTAATCTTCCTGCTGCTCTATCGCTTCGAGCCCAGATGCCAGACTTACTGGCGTTACGTTTGGCCGGGGGCCGTGATGGCCTCCCTGCTGTTCGAGGGCGCCAAGTTCCTCTTCATCTGGTACCTGGAAAACATGGCGGTTTTCAACCAGGTACACGGCTCCCTGGCCTCGGTGGTTGTGCTGCTTCTCTGGGTTTATTTGTCGGCGTTGATTCTGATCTTGGGGGCGCAGGTCAGTTACCAATATGAACTGCTTTACCGGCCCGGCGCGACGAGAGAGGAGGCACAGGATGGTGAGACAGCGGAAGAGTACGGGGGACTGGTCATTTGATGGGCGCGTTCGCCGCTGGAGTTTAACCCAGGTATAAAGTGTACTGGCCTACAACCTCCAGATGTTGCCCACCTGGCAGATCATGTCCACCTGATGGATGGACTCGGCAGGCCAGCCGACCATGCTGATCCAATCCTCGAAGTGGGACTGCTCGGCGGCCTCACACTCGGTGATTAGCCGTCCGGTGCTCAGGTCTCCGTAGACCTTCAAGATGGTGGTGCGCCGGTCGGGGCGCCATTTCTTGACAGAGTCCAGCTTGTCTCGAAAGGCTTCCTCGGTGATCCCCGGCACGCTGTGGATCGCAACGAAACGGCTCATCTTTTACCTCGTTGTATCGGCGCCCTCGCCTGGCCGTCTGGTTACGTACCAGGGCTGGCCAGAAGGAGCTGGTTGCTTCCCCGGTTTAACTTCCTGGTTTACCTAGATGATTGGGGCAGTGCCTAGCAGAGAGGCCCCATTTTGGGGCTAATCCGCCGGTGGCACAAAGGGATAGGGTATGGGCGGTCCGTTCCGGAGGGGCAGGACCACGGTGGCCGAGCCCGGCATGCTCTCGATGCCGTCGTGGGTCTTCATCCCGATCTCCAGGTCGATCAATCCCATCTGGGCTTTTTCCTGTTTGCCGGTCACTATCCCCCACATAATCAGAACGTCGCCGGGCACCAGCATGGCGCGGTGCTCGAAGCGCGCCTTCCAGGGCCAGCCCCCCGGGGAAGTCCAGTCCTTGAGGAATTGAGGAACCACGCTCTGCTTCCAAGAGCCGTGAACCAGAATACTAGGATTCTTATCGTGGTTCAGCCCGAAGTCCAAATCGTAATGGATCCGGTGGAAGTTCTCGATGGCCGCGCTCCAGCGGAAAAGGTGGGTCGGGGTGGGTTTGTAGATGTACTTAGGCAGCTCCATCCCCTCTTCTATGTCCTCATAGTAAAGCTGCTGCTTGTTCCGCAGAGCGTCGGCAGTGGGCCGCTCGTTGCGGGCCCAGATCTCTTCTGGCTCCAATTTCAGCAACTCTTCCAGCGGAGTGGTCATCGCTCTACCTCTGTGCCGTTTGTCCGTTTATATTGACCGCCAGGGCGGCTAACGCCTGCCTGTTAACGTCTGATAGACGAAGCTCGGGTGATGCAGAGAACCTGGTCGTTCTGGTTCTTATAGGTGGTTTCCCGGGTGAGAATCAAAAAGGGCTTGCCGTCTCTGCCGATGCGCTCGCGGATATCCGAGTATCTGTTTTGGAAAAATATCTTGTCGCCAATACTTGGATATTGGAAAATCTCCAACTCGTTACCGGCGTTGAGCACACGAACCAGGTTGGTTGGAATCGGAGGCAGCTCGCCGGGCCGCTCCACCGAGCCAATGCCGTCGGACGTGGGGTTTTCCTCGAAGGCTCGGGTGATGGCATCCTCCTGGTGGGGGGGAATGCGGCTGGACATGTAGCTGACCATTATTGGCGGAGTTATAATTTGGCCGTACTTGCTCTTCTTGGCGAACTCTTCATCCCAATATCTGGGGTCCGGGTCCATCACCGCCTGGGTGAATCGGCGCAGATATTCGGCGTCAACCACGCCCCAGGATTCCACGACCTCGCCGCTGACTCCGATCATGGCCTGGACTTCTGGGGTCAGGGCTGATTCGGTTTGCTGAGTCATATTGTCCTCGCGCAGGCCTCTCGCAGGCTTGATATCGACCCAAGACTAACCCAACTCCGCTATCTACGTCAACACTGGCGGTGATGGTGGAAAGGCGGGGGATCAGGCCCCGAAATGCTGCTCCAGTTTGGCGTTGAACTCTTGCTGAGTGAAGCTGTACTCCTGGGTTCCGTAGGTCTGGATAACGTAGTGGGAGCAGATGGTTCCCATCATAGCCGCCCGCTCCACGGGAAGGCCCTGGAGCAGCCCCTTAATCAGTCCGCCGCGAAAGGCGTCGCCGGCGCCGGTGGGGTCCACTACCTTCTCGGTCGGGACCACCGGGATGGTGGCGGACCCGTGTTCGCCGATGACTTCCGCCCCTTCCGACCCCTTGGTGGTCACGATGATGTCCACCTTCTCCAGCAGCTGCTGCACCGACAGTCCTGTCTTATCGTTGATCAACGCCAACTCGTAGCTGTTGGAGACCAGCATATTGGATTGGGCGATGCACTGGGCCAGGCTTTCCCCTTCCCAGGCCGGTAACGACTGGCCCGGGTCAAAGATGGTGAAAATCCCCCTTTCCTGGTGAGTTCTGGTGTATTCCACCATGTCCGCCAGGTTGCCGGGCGCGACAATGGCCAGGCATTCCGCTGGATTGATTTTTCCGAAGTCGAACCCGGCCTGGTGCTTCATCGCGCCGGGGTTGAAGACGGTAATCTGGTTGCCGGAGAGGTCGGTGGTGATGTAGGCCGAAGCAGTGGCCTCCCCCTCGACGACGCGGATGTCTCCGGTGGCCAGATTGTGCTGCTCCAGCCACTGGAAATACCGGTGGTAGTCATGCCCGATGGTTGCGATGATGCGGGGCTGCTCCCCCAACAGGGAGAGACAATAGGCGATATTCCCGGCGGTGCCGCCGAAATTTTCCTTGAGACCATTGACCATGAAACTGACGTTGATGTTGTGGATCTGGCCGGGCATTATGTGGTCGGAGAATCGGCCGGAGAAATCCATAATGCGGTCGTAGGCCATTGACCCGGAGACTAGGACTTCCATCTGCTTTTCCTTGTGACTTTTCCCAGACCAAATTAGTAAACTTGGGAGTGCCAAATCCCGCTATATCCCCCTTTTAAAAGGGGGACTGACCGGACTTTTCCGTTCGTGGTGTCCTTCCGCGCTGAGCCCTTCGGGGGAAGGGGAAGGATGTCGAACCATGAACGGCCGCCCCCACAACCTCTTAGCAGCCCAACGTGCCTTGCAAGCTGCCAGTGAAGGCCACCGGGTCGCCCACCTGGATCTTGGCCGCCGCCGCCTCGCCCCCATTGATCTCCAGCACGTACCTGACCGGTTGGGTCGGACGGAATCTGGGCAGGTCGCCGTCGTTCTGTTCCGGCGTTGGGGGTGGTACGTTGGGGGTGATGCTTTCCACGGTGCATTGCTCTCCAATCCAAACCAGGTCCAGCGGAAACATCATGTCCTTCATCCAGAAAGTGGGGATTCCCGTATTCTCGAACACAAACAGCATTCCGGCGCCGGGCGGTAGACTGGCCCGCCCGGACAGTCCCCGGGCTCGGGCTTCCAGGTTATCCGCCACTTCCACGGTGAAGGCGGTTGCCCCTATGCGGACCATCGGGCCCGCCGGGGACTCTACCTTGGGAGAAGCGGCCGGCCCAGTTGCTGAGCCCGCCGGTGTCTCGGCTGGCTCTATAGTTGCTGTGGGAGGAGCGACCGTGGTGCAAGCCGCGGCAAGCCCCGCCAGCAAGAAAACCAGAGCCTGTTGCCACCGGCTACCGCTCAAGCCCGCCCTACCCGCTGTTATGGGGCTTCCCCATTGGACTTTTTCTAGGACCTGCCAAGTTCTTGATGAATGTTTTGCAGCCGGTCTCGCAAGGACCCCAACAACACCGCCGGCGGCGGCGGCGCCACGTGGCAGTACCCTACTCCCAAATCGGTCAACTCCCTGGCGCTGAGGGGCATGGCGGGATGGTTCATGGGAAAGGCCAGTTTGGCTTTCCCGATCCGCTTTACCTTGCCGGCCAGCTCCTCTAGCTTGCTGCGCAGCACCGGACTGGCGGGGTCTCGGATGCCCATGAACTCGGAGAAGTCGGTGGGCCCAATGGACACAATATCGATGCCGTCCAGAGCAGCGATTTTTTCGATGTCATTGACACCCTTTTCATCCTCGGTCATCACCGCCAGCAATATCTCTTCGTTGGATTGGCGGGTATGCTCCTCCCAGGGCACCGAGCCGAAACGAGCGGCCCGCGAGCCTCCGGCGCCTCCGCGATGACCCATGGGAGAATAACGCACCGCGTCGACGGCCTTTTTAGCCCCTTCGATCCCGTCGATATGGGGGATGATGATGCCTTCCGCTCCGGCATCCAGCAGCCGGAGAATCAAATTCTCATCATTTCCGGGCACGCGAATGACCGAGGTGACCCCGGCCAGGTCGGCCGCGGCGATCATCTGGCTGACCATACCCAGGTCAAAGGTGGTGTGCTCCATATCTATGAAAGCGGCATCGAAGCCAGCCAGGCCGATAATCTCGACTATCTGCGGGTCGGCGAAGGTGACGTAGGTTCCCAGAGCCAACTGGCCCTGCTTCATGACGCTTTTCACCCGGTTCTGGCGCATGACCATGCTCCTAAAAAATCAAGACTTCCTGTATGGGACCAGGGATGTGCGAGGGGCCAAATCGCTGCCCATTATCCTATATCCCGCGGCATGTGGCCAGGGGTCCGACTGCCAAACAATAATGTGGCAGCTATCTGGCGTTTGCCTTAGCCGGGAGGTTCAGCTAAAATCCATCTGGTTTTCCTGGGTGTAGGTACCACCCTCCTTGGTGAGCCGTCCTTAGCCGGGTACGGGAGATGTAATGCTAACAGGAGCCCTGGAGGGCGTGAAGGTATTGGACCTGAGCGAGGATATCGCCGGTTCCTTCTGTGCCCGTCTTTTGGCCGACTACGGGGCCGAGGTGCTGAAGATTGAGCCGCCGGCCGGAGCGGCGCTGCGGCGGATGGGCCCCTTTTTCCACGACGACCCCCACCCCGAAAAGAGCCTCTTCTTCCTGGTCCTAAACCTGAACAAGAAAAGCGCCACCCTGAATCTGGAAACCGAGTTGGGCCAGAGCATCCTGAAACGATTGGCTGCCCGGGTGGATTTAATCATAGAAAGCTACCAGCCGGGATTTCTCTCCTCCTTGGGACTGGGCTACCAGGAGTTGCGGGAGGTCAATCCGTCTTTGGTGTTGAGCTCGATAACCCCCTTTGGGCAAGAAGGGCCCTACAGCCAGTTCCAGGGGGAGGAGATCGTCAGTTACGCCATGGGCATGATCATGAGCGTCAGCGGCATACAGGGCCGGGAGCCCCTCAAGCACGGTGGATTCCAGGCCCAGTATGAGGGCGGCCTATTTGCCGCCGGCGCCACCAGCATGGCGCTGTTCCGGCAGGAGACCACCGGAGAGGGCGAGCACGTCGACGTTTCGATTACCGAGTGTGTGGCCTCCACCATGATGGCCACCCAGACTATCTACCCCTTCATGGGCGGCGTTCAGATCCGGCGCCGGGCCGAGGGAAGCATGTTTGAGAACCCCATGCCCTGCCAAGACGGCTGGATCATCGTACAGGCCGGCGGCGGCGCTTCCTGGGAGGATATCGCCGGAGTTTTCGAAGCTCCCCAATTGCTGGAGCCCCGCTTTGCCGACCGGACTCAGCGGGTTCTAAACGGGCCGGCTATGGACGAGATAATTCTGGATGCCATCAAGGACCGGAGCAAATGGGACTTGTTCCCCAAGGCCGCGCAAGCACGGATGCTGTTTGGCTTGGTCCAGACTCCGGGAGAGCTGGCCGATTGTCCCCAGCTGGAGTCCCGGGAATTTTATCGAGAGACGGAGCATCCGGTTATTGGCAAGGTTAAGGTTCCCGCTGAGCTGTGCAAGTTCAGCGGCACTCCCTACCAATTGCGGATGACGGCGCCCACTTTGGGTCAGCACAACCGGGAAATCTACGTCGATGGTCTGCAGTACTCCCCGCAACAGATGGTACAGCTGCGACAATTGAACGTTATCTAAAAGACCGCGACCAGAGGGAGATACAAACTTCCATGTCGACATTGCCCCTTGACGGCATCCGCATCCTAGATTCAACCTACGTCTTCGCGCTGCCCTACACCGCCGGGCATCTGACCGATCTGGGTGCCGAAGTGATCAAGGTAGAAGGTCCGAATCGCCCGGACATTACGCGGACCGGTGGGTTGTACGGCAGCTTCCCGGAGAATGATCCGGGAGAGGACTGGTGGAATAGGCCTTCGACATTTAACCTGCTGAATCGGGGCAAGCGGTCGCTGATTTTGGACCTGTCCACCGAGCGGGGTCGGGAGCTGTTTCGGGAGATGGTCAACCTGAGCGACGTGGTGATGGAGAATTTCACCCCCCGGGTGATGCGGGGCTGGAACCTGGACTATCCCAACCTGAAAAAGATCAGGCCCGACATTATTCTGGTGTCCAATACCGGTTACGGCCACGGAGATGGTCCCTATTCCAGCTACCCGGCCCAGGCTACGACCCAGGAAGGCACCCACGGCCACTGCTGGGTAACCGGCTATAGTGGCGAAGAACCTTCCAAGGCCGGCAGGTCTTTTGTGGATTTTCTTTCCACCTGGACCGCCGTTTTCGCTATCGGCGCCGCCCTACGCTACCGGGCCCGCACCGGCAAGGGCCAGTGGATCGACATCGGCATGTACCAAGCCGGAGCGATGTTCCTGTCGGAATACATCATGGACGCCATAACCAACGGCAGAGAGGGCGGCCGCATTGGCAACCGCCACCCCTATCGGGTCCCTCAAGGTTGCTATCCAACATTGGGCGACGACCAGTGGCTAACGCTGTCGGTGGGCAGCGATGAGCAATGGCGATCTTTATGCGCTTTACTGGGTCGGGAAGAGCTGGCCCTGGATCCCCGCTTCGCCGACCTTATCGACCGCTCCCGTCACCAGGACGAGCTGGATGAAATCATCAGGAATTGGACCCGGTCCATCGACAAATACGAGCTGATGCACCTGCTGCAGGGCCGGGGCATACCTGCTGGACCGGTCCTGACCGGGCAAGATATCCACTTCGACCCCCAGTATCAGAGCCGAAATTTCCTGGAGCGGGTAACTTACCCGGAGGAGCGAAAGATAGGCACTCGGCTATTCATGGGACGGCCTTACAAGTACGCCAACACCCCGTTGAAGATTCGTAAGCCGGCGCCGGCGTTCGGAGAAGACAACGAGGACTTGCTAATGGGACTGTTAGGGCTGGGCGCCGACAGCTATCAACGGTTGGTGGAGGATGCGATTATTTCCTCCGTCCCCTTAAAAGGCGACCTGGCACCACGCATCGACCCTCTAAGATCGGTGGAAGAGGGACTGTTGGGTTCCTGGGATCCGGATTATCGAGACCGCCTGGGTATTTCTTGACACCCCAATGAGGCGGGGATAAGCTAAAAATTAAACTAAAAGTTGTTTAATCCCGCCTAGGGTGGCAATTGTTTCGCGTAAATCCCACCCTGGCTTTAGTCTGGGGGCCTGTAGCTCAGTGGTAGAGCAATCGGCTCATAACCGATTGGTCGTAGGTTCGATCCCTGCCAGGCCCACCACCTGAGTCATTTTCTCCCTTCTCCAGAGACTCCCCGTCAGCCGGTTCCTCTCGCCGCCCATCGACTCCCCCGCATCTTTCAGAGAGTTGCCCGAGCGGATGTCCCGGCGCCGCTTTCAACCCCCGATTGTCGCGATTTCAGCCTTTTAGTCATTGGGTAGTGACTGATGGCCTGCCTCGGCCTAACCATTTCCACACCTTTGCCACACCTCCGCCACAAAGTCTGACCGGGCTATTACCCAGTTTTCCTCCGGCTGCCGCTCTTAACGGCTAACCTGTAATTAGTCGTTAATTTAAGGAGGAGTGTTATGTTTTTAAGCAAAAAGGCGCTTTCATTTAAGGCACTATCTTTGGCAATTGTCGCGGTGGCGGCTGGGATCCTCGGCCTAGTTTGGCTGGGAGCGGATGCCGTTGAGGCAGGGGGCCGCGGCGTCACCGTGAACCATAATCAGCTTACCATCACCACTCCCGCTTCCGATGATGGAAATGCGCCGTGCCGTCTCCAAAGCCTGGTGGAATGGGAACCCCTGGGGCACAAGGTCGAGGCTGAAATTCTGCTGCAAAGAAGGTCCAGGAATTTCGAATTTTGGACCACCGTCCAGTCGCTGCCCGGTAAGGCCACCAGTGCGTAGGCGGACTGGGACAATGTTCGTCCAGGATTTCGATATCGGCAATGGTTCCAGTTGTACAGCGTAAAAGGAAAGGACGGCGCCTCGCGGAATCGGCAGTTAGTCGCCGAATGGTCCATCAATACCGATGTTGTAGCTAACTGCAGGCAGAACCCAAATTAGTTCGGCATTCAATCAAGCAGCGTCTGCCCGGTTGGGGTAGGTTTTTATGGCGGCATTACCCACCAGGTCCAACCCCGGCAGGCTCAACCGGCGCAAGTAAGCCCTGCGGTGCCCCCAGGCCCAGGAGAAGCCTTCCTTCCTCGTCGGGCCTGGGGGCACTGGTTCCCTAGAAGTCTGGCCGGAAACCCCGATTCTCCCCAAGCCGTCGTTTTTTAACGTCGATTATCGATGTAATAGTGGGTAAATAAAACCTATTACATATACTATTATCCCATAATAGACTGTAATACGTCTGATTGGCGTAGCGCGAAACCAGGCAAATGGCTTTCCGGCCAGACTTCTAGTATCCAACCTCCGCACCCTCGGCACCATCCACCTCTCACCGCCAGCAAGGGGGACCTGCCGGGTCCTTTTGGTCTCTGGGCTTTCGAGTTTCAACGGCGGGTCGGGGCCTGCCCTCCAGCTACTTCTTTGCCCCTCTATGGTCACATTATCTTAATATTCGGGCAATCGCCGGGAAATCGATTGATATTAAGGCGTCGGCAATCTAAATTTACTCCTAAACCAAAGCCAAGGTGGGAACTACATTGGGCAGTGATGGCAAAGGCACGGCAGGTGTAAAGATCAAAGCATCGGCTCGGGCCTGTAACCGGGTTCGGCAGCGACGTTTCACTTCTTCCTTACGGTGAGCTAGCCCGCCGAAGAATTGATTCATCTTCTCTTGGACTTTGGCTTTTGTTCCCAGGCATTCGTTGGCCGTGACCTCTTCCCTGGCCCAGTCCCAGACGGCTTCGTCGGCATTGAAGTCTGGGCTGTAGGCCGGTAAGGCCACCAACCTCAGATGCAAGTCAGGAGTGGTCAAATAACTGCGAATCGCTGCTCCTCGGTGGGCTGGCCCATTGTCCCAGATTACTACCAGAGGTCCAGGATAGTTTGCTCTTAGCTGCTGTAAAAAGGCGGTGGAGGTCTCGGCATTGCTGTTTCCAGCTATTTCCATGGCTTCCACCTCCCCAGTCTCCAGACAAACTCCCGAGTAGTAGCAGGCCTTCTCTCCCCACCGGGGACTGGTGGAGTCCACCAGCGCTGCCTCTCCCTTGAGTACCCATTTGCCTCGCAGGTCGGCATCGGCCCGAAAGTGGGCTTCATCCACGAAGAAGATCTTGGCTCCACTCTCTTGGGCCTCCTCTCGGATTTGGCTGTACTGGAGGACGAAGGCTTTCCGTTCTTCATCCTTGGCTTTCAGGAGGCGTTTCTTGGGTCGCTTCAGCACGAAGCCCAACCGATGGAGGTAGTTCAAGCAACTGCTCCGACTCAGCCCCAGGTCAAAGCTCTGCTTGAGAAATTGCCTTACTACTTTCCAGTTCCAGTTGGACAATTCAATCCCCGCCTCCCCAGGCGGATTTTGCACCGCAGACTTCAGTTGGTTCTGTTGACCTCGGTTCAAGACGGGGGGGAACCCCCAGTCTGCTCAAAGACCAAACCTTGGGCCCCGCCTTGGCGAAAGTTGTCCAGCCAGTTTCCGATGGTATGAGGCTCTCTCTCCAAAGCCTCAGCCACTTGAGTGGCCGACCACCCTTGGGCCAACAACCATAGCCCATGCCATCGCTCTCGCTCCCGAGGTGTTGGCGCCCGATACATCCTTTCCCGTAAGTCGCCTACATCCAGTTGCCACCGTTCCAGGAGTTGCACTATGTCTGTCATCCCTTCCACCACCGCCAATCGACTTCTTTTACAGAATATCGCAACTCCTCTTCGGGTTCGCTTTATGTAGGTTTCACCTTAGCTTTGGTTTAGGTAAGTCTCCAGCCAGCCAACTGGTTCCGCCGAAAGGGCCAGAACCAGCGCCCGGAATCAGTGACCGGAATCAGTGTAATGATTCGGTGGTTGGCAAATGAGCAAATTAACTGGCGATGTGAGTAGGTTGTGGTGGCAAGAGTACTGACAGTTGATGATGAACCCGGAGTCCTGAATTTTCTCACCCGCCTATTTGAAGACGCGGGCCATCAGACTGTGGCAGCCAGCGACGGGAAATCCGGTCTACGAGAGTTCTTTACCACCCGTCCGGATGTGGCGGTGGTGGACGTCGTGATGCCGGATATGGATGGCCTGGAGCTGTGCCGGCGGATACGAGAGGTTTCCTACATGCCGGTGATAGCCCTGACCGCTGTGGATCGCATCGACCAGAAGGTGAAGACCTTTGCCGCCGGAGCCGACGATTACGTTACCAAGCCGGTAAGCGGCCGCGAGCTGGTTGCCCGGGTGGACGCCTGCCTCCGGCGGGCCCATTGGCCCAGCGCAGAGGAAGTAACTGCCAATTACTCCGACCCTTTCCTCACCGTGGATTTCGTCCGCCGAGAAGTGTATGTCGAAGGACAACGTAAAGACTTGACTCCCATCGAATATTCCCTGCTTTCCAACTTCGTGAAGAAACCCGGGGAGGCTCTCTCCGCCGAGTATTTGCTGGCCAATGTCTGGGGAAGGAACTACGACACCCTAGAAGTCTGGCCGGAAACCCCGATTCTCCCCAAGCCGTCGTTTCTTAACGTCGATTATCGATGTAATAGTGGGTAAATAAAACCTATTACATATACTATTATCCCATAATAGACTGTAATACGTCTGATTGGCGTAGCGCGAAACCAGGCAAATGGCTTTCCGGCCAGACTTCTAGTACTACAACGACGAGTTGTCTGGTAGGATGGCTGGACAGATGATGTTGGGGGGTTTGGGTGATGGATGCGGCGAGCTTCGAGCGGGTCTACGACAGCCTTCAGGAATTCCACGCCTTCTTTGCGGCCTCCTTCGGCCGCAAGCAGTGGCGGGATCACAGCGGGAATTACCTTCAGGCGCTGCTGGTGCAGGACCAGGAGCGGCGCAACGCCGAGAATCTCTCGGAATCGGTGGGCATCTCGGCCCGGGCGATGCAGCGCTTTCTCACCGAGGCCCGGTGGTCCGATGAGACAGTCATAGGGCGGTTGCAGGAATACTTGGCCCCCAGGCTGGGACACCCGGAGGCGGTGTGGGTGTTCGATGGCAGCGACTTCCCCAAGCAGGGCAGGAAATCGGCGGGAGTGGCCCGGCAGTACTGCGGCAGGCTGGGCAAGGTGGCCAACTGCCAGGGTGGGATGTTCCTGGCCTACGTCAGCCCGCTGGGCCGGGCGTTGGTGGACAAGCGGCTGTATCTGCCCAAGAGTTGGACCTCCGACCAGGACCGGTGTGCTGCGGCGGGTGTGCCGGAGGACCGGCGGAACTACCGGTCAAAGACGGAGTTGGCCCTGGAGATGCTGGAGCGGGTCCTGGAGTTGGGCTACCTCAGGGCCGAGTGGGTTGCCGGAGACGACGCCTTCGGGATGTCGCCGACCTTCCGGGAGGGACTGGCGGCCCTGGGGATGCGCTACGTGCTGGACGTTCCGGGCGGCACTACGGTCTGGCCCTTGGACCCGGCTTGGACCAGTCCGGAATATCCGGGGTTCGGCCGCCCCCGCAAACCCAAGCTGCGGCCTGGGCAGCGGCGGACCATGGAGCAGCGCGGTGATGAACTGCCGGATGAGGATTGGCGGGAGATAACGGTGGCCCAGGGAAGCCAGGGGCCGCGCACCTACCGGTTCAGTGCCCAGCGGGTGCGGGCCACCAGGAGGCGCAAGCCCGGCGAGGAACTGTGGGCCGTCTGGCGCCGGAACCTGGACGGCAGCGAGCCCCGCTACTACCTGTCCAACGCTCCCGAGGGCACAACCTTGGAGACTCTGGCCTACGTGGGTGGGTCCAGGTGGCGCATTGAAACGGAGTTCGAGACTGAGAAGGGTGACGTGGGGCTGGACGAATACGAGACCCGCAGCTGGGCAGGGTGGCATCACCACATAGCCATGTGCCTGCTGGGTGGAGCGTTCCTGCTGAGCCTGCAGCAGGATTGGGGGGAAAAAGATGCCCCGGATCACGAGGCCACAGGTGTACCGGGTGGTGCGGGAGATGCTGCCCCGGGAGCAGTTCGGGCCCGATCAATTGCTGTTGTGGCTGGAGGATACGCAGCTACGCAACGAACGGGCTCGCCGTTCCCACGAGAGACGCCGCTCCACCCGCCGCGAAAGCAGGATGGAGCCGCCACCTTAAACCCGTCGTTGTAGTACTAGGCCTGGTCAAGTGGCATGTAAGCAACCTGAGAAAGAAGCTGGAAAACAGCCAGGGGCAATTTCCCCCACTGTCCACCATCAGGGGCTACGGCTACCGCTACGAAAGATCCGCCTAACTGCCGCTCGGGACTTCACGCTGCTCCCGAATTCCAGGTCCCCGGCTGAAGCGTTGGTCAATAATCATTCCCCGGCATCTTTCAGCGGTCAGGGCCTTTTAATTATCCTCAGTGTCATTGCGAGCCCTTCGGCTGCGCTCAGGATAAACTCTGCGAAGCAATCTCTCCTTCCCCTCAAGAGATTGCTTCGGCCTGCGGCCCTCGCAACGACAAAAGGACCTGTTTCAGCGGTAGAGGGGCTTGAAAAAGCTGTGGAGCAGGTTCCGGCCGTGAGCCCAGGAATGGACCCGTTTTACCACGGCATCTGGGATTTTTTCTCCCATCAGATGAGTGACCCGCATCGCCTCGAATTCCTGTAGCTCCGGCGGCTTGTCGGCGGTGAAAAGGATCTGGCAACTCTCCGATTCAACGAATAGTTTCAGCGATTCGTAGCCCTTGACTGGCTTGTTGGGAGGCTGGTAAACAAAAAGCTCCGTTGCGCCCAGCAGCTCGTCCAAATGGTCGTTGCCGTTTCCCCGGCCCCCACCCTGGCGGATCTGTTGCCGGCCTATGCCATAGCTGGACAGGTCTCTATTTCTCAGGTTCATAAAGTAACTCCCGGGGTAGCCTCCGGAGTAACCCCTGGGTTTGGGGTGTCGCCCCGACCTAGAAACTCGGACGGAAACCCCGATTCTCCCCAAGTCGTCGTTTTCTTAGCGACGATTGTCGATGTAACAGTGGGTTCTTGAACCGTATTACAGACACTATCATGCCACATAAGACTATAATACGTCTGTCTGGCGTAGCGCGAAACCCGGCCAATGGCTTTCCGGCCAGACCTCTAGGGGAATAACGCCCAGCCTATCCGGTCGGTTTCCGCCCGGTAGAAGTGGCCGTCGGTGGATGTAACATACAAGGTGGAAAGGCCTGGCCCGCCGAAACAGCAGTTGGTAGGCCGGTTGCAGGGTATCGGGTGAGTTTCTATGACCCGACCCGCCGGCGAGAAAACGTAAATCATGGGCCCGGGGCCGCCCAACTCCCAGCCCGCGGTGGCGACGATGTTTCTCTCGGAGTCCAGGCACATGCCATCAATGCCCCGGTGGACCCGGCTGGCATCCCGGCCAAAGGCATGCAGCACCTCATAATCCCCCAGGCTGCCGTCATCATTTATGGGATAAGCCCGCAGTTCCCGGTCCAGGTCCAGCCGCTCGCTGTTGCTTTCCGCCACGTAGAGGGTCTGCTGGTCCTGGGATACCAGAATGCCGTTGGGCATCGTGGTGTCAAAGGTAACACGGACTACCGAGTAGCTGCCGTCGGGCGCCGGGTCGGCCCGCAGCACGGAGCGGTTGTCCAGGTCCTCATGCTCGCTGGCATCGATGTTGCCCGCGTTCCAAGGATTGGTGAACCAGACCCGGCCCCGGCGGTCCATGGCCAGATCGTTGGGAGTATTTAGCTTAATTCCTTCCACCCGGTCGGCCACCGTGGTGGTTCCACCGTCCGCGTCGAACCTGACGATGGCCCGACCTCCGGAGCAGCAACCGTAGAGGGTTCCCTGGCTATCGTGGGCCAGGCCGTTGGTGCGGTTGGTGCCGCTACGGGCTTCGGAAATCGCTCCCCCATCCGGGTCATAGCGAAGGATGCGGCTGGTGGGAATATGGCTGAAGTATATCGCCTCCCCGTCCCACACCGGTCCCTCGGTTACGCCGCCCAAGGGTTTACCCAGCAGTTGAAATCGCCAACTCATCGCATCGTCCTTTACCAACTTGAGCGCATGCCCCGAATAAATGCCTGGGGAATGCCAGTGGTCACTTTCCGGCGCATTCGTTCTTAAGCAGGGCTATTAGCTCGCGCTATTGGCTCGATTGTAGCAGAATGCTCGCCAGGTTCCCAATTTAAGACCCGGCCAAGGCGAGGGACAGCGGCGGGAAAAGCATTTCAATTTCCTTTTCACTCGCCATCATCAAATTTATCCGTGGGCAGATTTGGTATTTGAGTTCCCGGCCGGCAGACCCAGGACCGCTTTGTGCTAGAATATTTCATCCTCAGGTATGAGCCAAGCTTGTTTTCCATATTTGGCTGGAGCCCATCTGGCAATCGAGGGTAAGACCGGGTTCCGTTCCGGTCAAGGCTTCCCTGACTAATCGGGCGAGCCCTGGATTAATTGGACGATTCGTCGGGGTCGATAGGAGGTATTAATGGCTGAAACCAATGGGCCGACCGCCCAGCTGTGCCGGTGGGCGGACACTACCAAGTACCAAGACATCCCCGAAGAAGTTCGCCGGGAAACCGTTACCCTCCTTTACGATCAGCTAGGGGGGATGATCGCCAGCGCTCCGCTTCCTTCCTGCCGTCCCGTGGCGGACTTGGCGGCCAAGCTGGGCGGCGCCGGGCTGTGCAGTATCGTTGGTCTACCACTGCGGACCTCGGTTACCAACGCCGCCCTGGCCAACGGAGCTATAGCCCATGGCGACGAGGTAGATTCGACCGGTCAGCAAGGCACCGGGCACTACGCCGCAACCACGGTGCCCGCGGCATTGTCGGTAGCCCAGCAGGTGGGGGCAACCGGCCAGGATTTCATGCGCGCCCTAACCCTGGGTTCAGAAGTTGCGGCCCGCTTCCAGAGCGTGTTGGGCCACTACGGCACCCGGCCCCAGTTTGTCGCCAGCGTCGGAGGAACCATGGGGGCGACGGTCAGCTCAGGCCTGCTGCTGGGGCTGAACGCGGATCAGATGGAAAACGCGTTGGGCCTGGCCGCCTCGGGAGCGTGCGGCCTAACCAGCCATCACCAGGACCAAACCCACCAAATCAAATCATTAAACCACGGTCGGGCCGCCGAGGCAGCCGTCGTATCCGCCTTGCTGGCGCAACAGGGGTACCACGGTCCGCAAGAAATTATGACCATTGAACACGGATTCTTCGATGCCTTCGTCGGTTTGCCCAGCGCTGGCAATGATGTGATGGAAGGATTGGGCGAAGAGTACCTGATGCGGCAGGTCGCCTACAAGCGCTATCCAGTGGGCGGGCCGAACCAGACTCCCCTTTACGCATTTCTTCGGCTGATGAAAAGTAATGAGTTGACCGCCGACGATATAGAACAAATTGAGGTTTCCGTCTCCCGATCGGCGTTTTATACAGTTAAAACCAACCGGCATCCTTCAGTGCACATGGAGACGATACTGACCCTGGCCGCCGTTTTCGGGGAGATCACTTTCAACCATATCCACGATCCATCATACCTGGAGGATCCCCGCTGCCGGGCATTTCAGGAAAGGGCCCGGATCATGATTATTCCCCGAGCCGGCCCGGCAACCTCGGCGGAACGCCTGCAGATGGGCATTACCGTGCGCACCCGCGGCGGCGAGGTCATCCAACAGGATTTACGCTATCCGCTGATGACCGAGGACGAGCTTCAAGAGAAATTCCGTACTCTGTCGGGTCTGCGGTTGAGTGCTGACCGGGTGCTGGATTTGGAGCAAAAACTACTGGCTGTGGAGCAGGCAGAAAATGTGGCGCCCTTAATTCAACAGCTGGAAGTTGACACAGTCTAGGTTGGCATCCCGCCCAGCGGGACAAGGTCATTCTGGTTAGCCGGCCGAGTTGGCCGGCCGGGCTATTCTGATGTCGACCTCTCCCCGGCACTCTGTAAGGTGGAGACTGAAGCAGGACCAGTAGAATACCACCTGCCGACCCGGGGGAATCTGGGCAGTCACCGAGTCCGTCTTCCCGGAACCGACCACCAACAAGTCTTTTAAAATCGGGTCACCGGAAAGCTGCCACTTGACGGTAAACCGGCATTTGCCACTGTTTGCTACCTTGATCGAGACGCTTTGGCCCCCCTCGCTTCGGTTGGTGTGGCTGATCAGTTTATTCCGATATATTCGCCTTTCGTCGAAGACGCATCCCTCGGCCTCAATACAATCCTGGTGGGCAACCACTATTGTCTCTGATGGCTCCAGGTCACTACCTCCGCAGGCCAGGGACCACAGCGAACCAAAAAGGAGCGCAAGAAGTAGCAATTTGACGGGAGCCCGAAACTGAGGGTGGCGGCGGTGAGGGGGATTTGGGGATGACAAGTTATATGACGGAGGCAAAACTGGTCTAAACGTGGACTAATTGAGGCGGTAACCCCGGAAGGGATTACTCTGCTCCGCCTTCTCTTGCATCAGCTCGTTACCTTGCTTCAGTAACGGCAATAATAGCTCCAGCCGCGACTGGAGGGCCGGCGTCTCCAGTAATCGCTGGCGTACCTCTGTGGATACTTCTATGCTGGAGGACAGACTGGCGATGACCTCGGCGGACAGTTGGGACGGCTCTTCCGGCAGGTCCACCCCGCTGTTCCAGCCCCCAGCTACCGTGGCCTGGTGCTTCAGTAAGATGGTGAACCCTTCCCGAATCTCCACCAGGAGGGGCTCTAAAACCTCTCCCGACCCCTCTTCCAGGTACCTGACCAGCCCCACCATATGAGGCCTGGTTTGAATCACTTCAACCAACTCGAAGCGACGCTCGCCCTGGGTCAGGATATTCAGGCGCCCTTCCTCCAGGCGGTTGACCTGGGTGATGCGCGCGGTGGTTCCCACCTGAACCGGCTCGGCCGGCTCGCCGGACTCCTGTCCCTCCTTGATCAGCAGGACCCCGAAGGGCTCTTCCCTTTCGATGCAGGCGCCGATCATCGCTTTGTACCGTTCCTCGAATATGTGGAGGGGAAGACGCATACCCGGGAACAGTACCAGGTTCAACGGGAACAGGGCCAGTTCACTGAGATCGTCTCTGGGAACCCGCTGGCTTTCTTCCCGCTCTGCCATGATACCCGGCAGTATATTCCGGTAATTCTCAGAGTACAAGACAGTCCGGGAGCACAAGCCAGTCCGGAGATCCCGACTTTTCGATCCGGGCTGCCCCAGCGCCTGGCGGCTCCTGGCCGCTTGCCTTACTCGGCCCGACGTATATAATCGTTGCGGGAGCGCAGTACAGGCGAGCAGCTTTCTTCCCGAGCCAGACGCTGATCAATATTTACCGGACCCTTTTAAATATTTAATGGAGGTTTACCACATGGGTGCAACCGAGACTGTGGCCAAATGGATTGTGGATACAACCTATGAAGATATTCCACCGGAGGCGATTCGAGTAGCCAACGAGTCTTGCTTCGACTTGTTGGGAGTCATCTTGGCGGGTTCCAAGCAGCCTTTGGGTGACCTGATTCAGCAGTATGTTAGCGACCAGGGCGGAGTGCCGGAGGCTACGATATTGTCCTCCGGAATAAAAACCACCCTGCCCAATGCGGCGCTGGCCAATGGGACCATGGGACACGCCCTGGATTATGATGACTTCGGCGGTTTCGGGCACCCCACGGTGGCGATCTTCCCGGCGCTGCTGGCTATTGGGGAGCATTTGGGCTCCAGCGGCCGGGATTTGCTGGAGGCCTACGTCATTGGCTGCGAAGTGGGATTGGCCATCCAGTACACCACCAAATACAACCAGATGGATAAGGGTTTCCACAGCACGGCGGTCATTGGCAGGCTGGCCTGCGCGGCGGCCTGTTCCAAACTGCTCAAGCTGGACCAAACCCAGACTACCACCGCGCTGGGAATCGCCGGATCCATGTCCAGCGGGTTAATCCACAACTTCGGGACCATGACCAAGCCGCTGCACGCGGGAATGGCCGGCCGGGACGGCGTCACCGCTGCCCAGCTGGCCCAACGAGGCTGGACCGCCGGCGACCAGATTTTGGAACACCCCTTCGGGTTCGCCGCCACCGTACTGGGCAAGGGGATTTATGATCTGGATCAGATGGCCGAGAACATGGGGAAGCCTTTCCGGGTGCAGGACGCTCTGATGATCAAGAAGTATCCTTGCTGCGGCGGCAACCACGCCATGTTGGACAGCCTTTTTGGAATGATGCGGGAGCACAACTTCACCTATGAAGACGTGGTCAACGCCGAGGTGGACCAATCCTATCTGTCGGTGGTGATGCTTTACGCCGAGCCCGAGGATGAGCTAAAGGGGAAGTTCAGCGCCAAGTACAACGTAGCCGCTGCCCTAGTGGACGACCAGGTGGGGATTGGAACCTTTACGCCGGAGAGGATCGCGGACCCCAAGATTCAAGAGACAATGGACAAGGTGCGGACTCGGGTCATGGCCAAGGCTGAGGAGGGCACCACCGATTTCCAGTTGGGCCTGCCGGTCCGAATCACATTGAAGGACGGCCGGGTGATCGAGCATACCACGGCCCGGGAAAACATCCTGGGAGCCCAGAAGAATCCCTGGGGAATGGACAATATCAAGGGCAAGTTCCAGGTCAACGCGGGCTTGGCTCTCCCGGAGGACCGGGTTGAGCAGACCATTGCAGCCTGGACCGACATTACTCAGGTCACCGACCTGGCCGGTACAATCCGGAGCACCCTGGTAGTCAATAATGGCTAAGAACTTGTTAGCTTCCGCCTAGTTTAGGGACAGCTGCTTCTAGATAACATTATGAACACAGCTAACCTAAACAGGACAGGAGAGACGAAATGACCCAGGCAGGCATGCCAAACCCCATAGAGCTTTATGAGGGCGCCCGGGATTACATGATCCCCATCCTCGGCGGAGTCCAGGCGTCCCTGCTGACCGGCGCGACCCCCTGCGCCGAATGGAATGTCCAGCAGCTGATCAATCACAATATCCTGGTGGCCGAATGGGTTCACGGCATCTTTACCGGCGGAGGGGGAGTAGACCCCTTTTCCGTAGATGGTGACCTGCCCGAAGAGGGAGCTCAGGCAGCCTTTGCGGCCGTGACTAATAAGGTCCTGGATGCAATCAAGGCTCCCGGCATGCTGGAGAAGGTGATTGACACCCCCTTCGGCGAGATGCCGGCGGGTAACTTCTTGATGTTCCCCTTTGGCGACATTCTGATCCACAAGTGGGACCTGGCCAAAGCCACCAACCTAGATACCGCCATGGACAGCTCCATGGCCGACGCCTGTTTTCAAGTCATCTCGCCGATGCTGCAGGGCAACCGGGAGGGAGGTTTTTTTGGTCCGGAGGTTACTGTTCCCATTGACGCCAGCAGCCGGGATAAGCTGCTGGGCCTAGCAGGACGCACCCCTTAGCGGGCGCTTGCCCTGGTTCCTCCCTAGTCGGAACGTGGCAAGATGCGGAAGCTCAAACCGGTATGACACCTTGAGCGTGGGAGTCAGGGAACTTTTTAAACACCCTCTTGAGAAGAGCCAAATCCCCCTTTTTGAAAGGGGGACGCAGGGGGATTCGCCCAAACGGCGGTGCGTCAGACCGGGTTTAGCTTTGGATTCATGGCTCAATACGGATTGAGTCGCCGACCTTGATCGGACCGCCACTAATCACCATGGCGAGCACGCCCCTTCTCCCGTCCAGGACCTGCCGCAGCCCGGCCCGGATGGCGTCCATCTTCCCGCAGGGCTCACAGTCTCCCACCAGCTCCATCGTCACGGCCTCGCCGATAAAGACCACCTGGCCGCCCTGAGCTTGGGAAAGGTCCAGCCCGGAAGTGGTGATGTTCTCCTTGATCTGCCCGGGCTTCAGCGCCAACTCATCCAGCGTCTCCTGATCCATAAACAGCACCTGCCGGGTGTTGTCGGGGCTGCAACTGCGGTCCCCTTCCAGTCCCTGAGCGGAAATGGCCGTCGCCTCGGTCACCGGATCCGAGGGCGTGCCTTTAACTCTGGCGATGTGCAGCGCCACGATTGTCCCTTGTTGCATCCTGATGTGCCTCCTGAGCCGGTTTTCGGCGGGCTGACTTCCGGACTTACTGACCCGATTAGGCTCACTATCTTGTAGAGGATTATAGAAGGGCATAGTCAAAAGTTCCACTACCAAGCGGTAGTTCTCCCGTCTCTGACCAGACCGTTGTCTATCTCTAACCCCTGTGCTAACCTTTGGCCCGTATTCCAGACCGAATCGACACACGCCCCGACGGGGGCGGCGGTTAGGTATCTTGCATCAGGGGGCCAAGTCATGGAATTTGAGTTTATCAAGACCGAGAACCGGGATGGGGTGCTGACCATCACCATGCACGACCCGCCCACTCGTAACGCCCTGGGCCCGGATATGGTTCGGGAGATAGTGGACACGCTGGACCAGTTTGAGCGGGACCCGGAGCAGCGGGTGTTGCTGCTAACCGGCACCGAACCTTCCTTCTGCTCCGGAGCCAACGTGCGCCGATTTAGTCAGAATATTCAGGAAAGAGAACAACAAGCAGCCGAGCCGGAGCCGTTGCCCTGGGGTAAAATGGAGGCCCGCTTCGCCCAGCGCGAACCGGCCTCTCCTCATGGAGCGCCCCAGTTGGTGCTCCGGCTCCACGAGCTGCAAAAGCCCTCCATCGCGGCGGTAAACGGACACGCCGTTGGCGCGGGTTGTGGCCTGGCCCTGGCCTGCGACATCCGCATCGCCGCCGAAAAGGCTCAATTTTCGGAGGCCTTCGTCCTTCGCGGCCTGATCCCAGGCGACGGGAGCTGCTGGCAATTGCCCCGCCTCATCGGCTACAGCAACGCCCTGATGTTGCAGTACACCGGCGACCGCATCGACGGCAACGAGGCCTACCGTATGGGTCTGGCCAGCAAGGTTTATCCCGACAGTGAAATGATGGAAGGCGCCCTGGAGCTGGCGACCCGCCTGGCCCAGGGGCCGACCCAGTCTTACTCCCTGATCAAGTACCTGGTGCACCAGAGCATGGAGCTGAGCCTTAAAGAGAGCATCGAGCTGGCCCACGTGGCCCAGGAGCACGCCCGCACCACCGAGGACCACAAGGAGGCGGTCCAGGCCTTCCTAGAGAAGCGGCGGCCGGCGTTTAAGGGTAGGTAGACACTTAACGGTAACTTGCCGCAAAGACGGTTAGGCACAGTAGCCCCGGGTCCCTGACGGAGTAAAGGCAAGCTAGAAGTCTGGCCGGAAACCTCGATTCCCCTTCAGGAATAGGCCAGCGTTTTCTTAACCAGGAGCGGCGCAACGCCGAGAATCTCTCGGAATCGGTGGGCATCTCGGCCCGGGCGATGCAGCGCTTTCTCACCGAGGCCCGGTGGTCCGATGAGACATCATAGGGCGGTGCAGGTATTGCAACGTATTACATGCACCACCATGGGCCATATAAGTCTTGAATACGCCCAAGAGTTGGACCTGCTTCGCGTAGCGCGGAACTACCGGTCAAAGACGGAGTTGGCCCTGGCTGGAGCGGGTCCTGGAGTTGGGCTACCTCAGGGCCGAGTGGGTTGCCGGAGACGACGCCTTCGGGATGTCGCCGACCTTCCGGGAGGGACTGGCGGCCCTGGGGATGCGCTACGTGCTGGACGTTCCGGGCGGCACTACGGTCTGGCCCTTGGACCCGGCTTGGACCAGTCCGGAATATCCGGGGTTCGGCCGCCCCCGCAAACCCAAGCTGCGGCCTGGGCAGCGGCGGACCATGGAGCAGCGCGGTGATGAACTGCCGGATGAGGGCGGGAGATAACGGTGGCCCAGGGAAGCCAGGGGCCGCGCACCTACCGGTTCAGTGCCCAGCGGGTAAGGAGGCGCAAGGGCGAGGAACTGTGGGCCGTCTGGCGCCGGAACCTGGACGGCAGGAGCCCCGCTACTACCTGTCCAACGCTCCCGAGGGCACAACCTTGGAGACTCTGGCCTACGTGGGTGGGTCCAGGTGGCCATTGAAACGGAGTTCGAGACTGAGAAGGGTGACGTGGGGCTGGACGAATACGAGACCCGCAGCTGGGCAGGGTGGCATCACCACATAGCCATGTGCCTGCTGGGTGGAGCGTTCCTGCTGAGCCTGCAGCAGGATTGGGGGGAAAAAGATGCCCCGGATCACGAGGCCACAGGTTACCGGGTGGTGCGGGAGATGCTGCCCCGGGAGCAGTTCGGGCCCGATCAATTGCTGTTGTGGCTGGAGGATACGCAGCTACGCAACGAACGGGCTCGCCGTTCCCACGAGAGACGCCGCTCCACCCGCCGCAAAGCAGGATGGAGCCGCCACCTTAAACCCGTCGTTGTAGTACTAGAAGTCTGGCCGGAAACCTCGATTCCCCCTAGGCCAGCGTTTTCTTAACGTCGATTATCGATGGCATAGTGGGTATTGCAACGTATTACATGCACCACCATGCCATATAAGTCTTGAATACGTCTGCTTCGCGTAGCGCAAAACCCGGCCAATGGCTTTCCGGCCAGACTTCTAGGGTTATGGGTCACGCTGACCCGTAAGCTCCCCATTGCCCTAGGATGGTAGAACCGGCCACTGCAAGTAAACCGGCTGCTCGGTACCAACTGCTCAAGCCACGGCCTGCCAGGGTCGTAGATCCCCTCCTATACCCTAGCAAGTACCATAGCAAGATGTTTGTTAGCTATGTCGTTGCGCAGGCAGGATTTTGCTGCTCCTCCTGAGCAATGAATCTTATTTCAAGAACCTGCATCTAAGGGGGTGGGAACGATTACATTTGGAGGTGGTTGTGACTACCCAAAAGATGCGTTTCTGGTATCCCTTGGTTGCTATTGGTCTGTTGCTCTTTACCACATCTTGTGGCGCTACGGCCCCGCCTACGCCGGTCCGGCAGACAACGAGCAGCCTGGAAACAGATGATTCCTTTGGGTGCAGAACCGTACGCCGAAGCCAGAGGATTTTGAGCATGCTGTTCTCCAATCCTCCTTCTCTCGGAAGTGTTTTGTAAACGACGTCATTCTAGCATTCGACCAGCTATCCTTCCTACTAGACTTCGAGTCACATCAAGAAATTGGAGGTAATGCCATGCGCAGATTTCTATGGTCCAAGTGGGGCACTCTAGGCGTCATCGCAATTATGGTCATCCTTGTCGCATGCACCGGCCGGGACGGAGCCGTGGGACCAAAAGGTGAACTAGGTCCACAAGGCCCCGCCGGCGCAGCGGCTCCCCCACCGGCCCCCAGCAATGTCTTCCATGTGGCGGCAGGCAACGCATGGATAGTAGGGGGATTCGGCGATAATTTCACCTATAGCGGAGAGCGCTATATCCAGACTAACGGCCATGTCACCATAGATGTCAACGACGAGACCAATGAGGGCGTGCTTGTTGCCCAGTGGGAGACCATGGACTGGAAGTACGACGACACGAAATCCCCGGCGACGGGAACCATGAAGGTGATCTGGACAGACTTTTTCGGCGAAGCCGACTTCATGGACGGTGGTATTGCCAACGACCTTCAATTGCACGGCGACTCGGGCCAGGAAGCGCCGGTGCTTCCCACAGTCTACACCTATTCGGCCGGGTGGGGCAGTGCTGACGTTTACTTGTAACTGTTCAGACTTGATGAGGTGAATTGGCTCAAAGCCGTTGGAAAAACGCTGGCATGGCCGGGGGAGTTGTGGCATACCAGGGAGGTGGACACTGAACTAGACCTGAACGCGGCGAGTCGCGAAACTCTGCTGGAGATAATTGCCGGCCAGCGGGCAGTCATTGCCGATTTGCAAAAGCGGATTGGGGTTCTGGAATCCCGTCCCAACCGGCGCGGGTCGTCGGGGATGCCGGGTAATCAGCCGCACTCCAGCCGGCAAGCGCCGGAGAAAAAGGAGCCCAGAAAGCCGCGCCGCCATGGCTTCGCCCGCCAGCGCATGACTCCTACCCGGCGGGTGGAGCATGCCGTGGCGGTCTGTCCCGACTGCGGGACTCACCTGAACGGCGGATGGGTACAGCGAACTCGGGAAGTCATTGAGCTACCGGTGGCTCCGGTAGAAGTGACCGAGCACGCCCTGGTAGCCCGCATCTGTCCGGTATGCCAGCGGCGCCGGCTGCCCAAAGAGGCCCTGCAGGGGGTGGTTCTGGGCCAGCAGCGCCTGGGGGTCAATCTGGTAAGCCTGATGGTGACCCTGCGGGAGGAGGGACGGTTGCCCATAAGAATCATCCAATGGTACCTGGAGACCGTCCATCAGTTGCACCTGAGTGTTGGTGCCATCGTCCAGGCCGTCCATGGAGTAGCCCGTCAGGCTGAGACGGCGGTGCGAGAGGTGCTCGAGCAAGTCCGCGCCAGTCCCGTGGTGCAGGGCGACGAAACCGGCTGGCGCCAGGACGGGAGCAACGGCTATGTTTGGACCTTCAGCACTCCCAGCGAACGATACTTCCTGCGTCGGGGTCGGGATAAGGGGGTGGTGGATGAGGTGCTGGATTCCTCCTTCAGCGGAGTGTTGGTCAGTGATTTCTACGCCGCCTATAACCACTACCCGGGCCTGAAGCAACGGTGCTGGGCTCATCTGCTGCGGGATATCCATGACCTGAAAGGGTTGTACCCAGAAGACGCTGGGCTGGCTCAGTGGGCCGAGGCGGTTCACCAGGTCTACACGGAGGCCAAGGCCTCGGTTCTTCCCCGAGCCCAGCCAGGCCATCGCACCCAGCTAATGCTGGAGGAGAAACTAATGGTCTTGGCGCGGCCTTTCCTTAAAGATCCCCTGGCGGTTCAGGCCAAGCTCTGCCGGCGCATGGAACGGTTCATCAAGGAACTGTTTGTCTTCGTGTCGGACCCAGCCGTGCCCTCAGACAACAACGCCGCCGAGCGGAGCCTGCGGCATCTGGTAACCAGTCGCAAGATCAGCGGCGGCACCCGCTCAGGGCAGGGCACCGACAGCAAGATGACCTTGGCATCCCTCTTTGGCACCTGGCGGGCCAGAGGTCTTAATCCCCTCCTGGAATGCCGCCGGTTGCTCACTTCCCCTCAACTCTGAACACTTACGTTTACTTGAATGATGAGATGATTTACGACGATGTCGTGGCCCATTACATGACCACCGATGGCACCCGGGACCCGATTACCCATGCAGTCCACACAAAGGATGGAGTAGGTATATTTTCGCCTGCTCCCAAGGGAGGAGACTCGGGCGATGGGTTTACCTATCCTGACCGGATACTGACACACGTAGTCGTCCACACCGATGTCAAGGACACCAATAACTTTCCCCCCTTCACCATGTTCATGCACATTAATTTCGAGAACACGTCCATTTCTACTGTTTCTCGGGCCTAATGTAGACGTTGGGGACAAACGGACCCTATCCGGTATGTGGTGGGAAAGTGGCGGGTAAAATCGGATGCTCCGAAGCCCGGCATCACCACCGCGACGAGGGCGGTCACGGAAGGAGATTCTCTCCCCCTTGGTCGCCCTTACTCGGAAGGGCAACAAATTTTTCTCCCGAGTTTAATTGTATGCGTGCTCATGGGTTTCACCTGGGTTTTTCATTGCCATGGATTTTTGCCATTTCGCTACTTATCTATGGCTGCGGAGGGTCAGATGTGGGAAGTGAGTCATTTCGTGAAACGGGTCAGGCAAGCAGGCAGCAGGAGTCGGCCTCCACAACTGAAGAGGCCAGCACCGAGAGCAGGGTGTTGCTGACGGTTACTGATACAGCCGGGAACCCGGCTTCCGGTGCTGTGGTCAGACTTTCTGGCGCCATGGTAGGAGAAGAGGAAACTGATACCGAGGGCAATTCTCTATTTATTGGTCTTCCCATTGGTAGTTACACCCTTCAGGCGTCAAAAGGAAACACGTCTCATCCCAAAATCCATTTCGAAGTGACGAGCGGCGAGTCCCTGGAGCGAAAAGCCGTACTTCGTCCAATGAAGGAATTTTCCATTTTTGGTGCTATTAGGGATGTCACCGACTACCGGTTCAGCGATTCCATCCCCGGGCCCACCATTGCCGTTGAAAAGGGGGATTTGGTTCGGATAGTTTTTTCAGTCCCAGAAAAGGACATAGCCCATGCCTTGGCCATAAATGAGTTTGCTGTCGGTAGCCCCACTGTCGGTGCTGGAGAGTCTACAATCATTGAATTCGTTGCTGACCGGACCGGGGAGTTTCATTACTACTGCCCCCTCCCAAGTCATCGAACCCTGGGAATGGAAGGGACAATCGTGGTTAATTGAGCTGCATCAGAAGGCAGGGGCCAAGCGCGCCAACAACCCCAACCCCCTAAAAACCAGGCAAACCACCCCTTGACGGGGCTGGTGGCGATTCCTATAATACATAACTCGGAGAAGCGGTTCCTTTTTTACGAATGGACGTTTGCTGAAAAGCACATAAGAGTTGGGGAACCTGGGCAGCGGCTTGGGGGAACCCAGCCGCCGTTTCTCTTGCACCTTAAAAACTGAATAGGAAGTCTAATTGTCCTGATAATTATCCAAACACAATGTTTGGAGTTCTTAGCGTGGGTCAAATTATTAAGGGCTTACGGTGGATGCCTTGGGACCAAGAGCCGATGAAGGGCGCGGTAAGGCTGCGATAAGCCTCGATGAGCCGTCTGACGGGCATAGTCGGGGATTCCCGAATGGGGTAACCCGTTCCGGTGTTGAGCCGGTTCATCCTTCCCTTGCGGGAAGGAGGGTAAGTGGGGGAACTGAAACATCTAAGTACCCCGAGGAAAATAAATCAACCGAGATTCCCTAAGTAGTGGCGAACGAACGGGGAAGAGCCTAAACCATTACGACTTAGTGGCGCGAGGGCCTATGTCGTGGTGGTGTTACAGGGAGTGTCTGGGGTCGCCTCGAAAGACCCGAAGGAGTTACAAAACTCATCCTTAGTTGAAGGACCCTGGGAAGGGCCGCCATAGAAGGTGAAAGCCCTGTAAACGAAAAGGATGGGACTCCTGATGCTTACCCTAAGTACCACGGGGCACGGGAAACCTTGTGGGAAGTTGGGGGGACCACCCTCCAAGGCTAAATACTCTTGGTCACCGATAGCGCACCAGTACCGTGAGGGAAAGGTGAAAAGAACCCCTAGCGGGGAGTGAAATAGACCTGAAACCGTAAGCCTACAGAAGGTCGCAGCCTCGATTAAGTTCGGGGTGACGGCGTGCCTATTGAAGAATGATCCGGGGACTTAATGTGTGGAGCGAGGTTAAGGAACTGTAGTTCTGGAGCCGGAGCGAAAGCGAGTCTGAATAGGGCGCTTAGTTCCATGTATTAGACCCGAAACCGGGTGAGCTACCCATGGCCAGATTGAAGGTTCGTTAACGCGAACTGGAGGATCGAACTCGTGGCTAGTACAAAAGCTTGGGATGAGCTGTGGGTAGAGGTGAAATGCCAATCGAACTCGGAAATAGCTGGTTCTCCCCGAAATGCATTTAGGTGCAGCCTCGGGAACTAGGAGGACGGAGGTAGGGCACTGAATGGGCTAGGGGGCGTGAGCTTACCAAACCCAATCAAACCACCAATGCCGTTCTGCCGATACCCGGGAGTGAGACAGTCACAGATAAGTGCGATTGTCGAAAGGGAAACAGCCCAGACCACCGGCTAAGGCCCCCAAGCGCAGGCTAAGTGGGAAAGGAGGTGGGGTTCCCAAAACAACCAGGAGGTTGGCTCAGAAGCAGCCACCCTTTAAAGAGTGCGTAATAGCTCACTGGTCGAGGAGCCCTGCGCCGAAAATGTAACGGGGCTTAAGCCTGTCGCCGAAGCCGTGGATGTTCAGGTACAAGGGTGAAAGTTCGATTCTGGAGGGCGGAACCAAAAGCGGAATCCAGATTCGCCTTCGGGTGGATTTGGTGGAAGCTGGCGGGGAAACCCAAAGGGGTTGAATCGGATCCCTTGGTAACTGCCTGGGCGTGGTAGGGGAGCGTTCCTCGGGCGAAGAAGGTAAGTCGCGAGGCTTGCTGGAGCGCGGGGAAGTGAGAATCCCGGAATGAGTAGCGTAAATCAGGGTGAGAATCCCTGACGCCGAAAGCCCAAGGTTTCCTACGCAACGTTTATCGGCGTAGGGTTAGTCGGTCCTAAGCCGTAGGCAAGAGCCGAAGGCGATGGACAGCAGGTTAATATTCCTGCACTGTCTATGTTTTGTTGATACAAGGAGGGGTGCGGAAGGGTAGGCGAAGCGTGCCTATTGGACATGGTGCGTTCTTTGTTGTAGGCCAAGCCGGGGCAGGCAAATCCACTCCGGCGTACGAGCTGAGGATTGAGAAAATCTGAGCCTTCGGGCATAGGAAATTTCGTTGAACCCACACCGACTAGAAAAGCTTCGTGAGGAGAAACATCGGCATCCGTACCGCAAACCGCCACTGGTGGGCTGGGATAAATGTCCCTAGGCGTTCGAGCTAACCTCCGCTAAGGAACTAGACAAAAGAGCCCTGTAACTTTGGGAGAAAGGGCCCCCTGGGGGGTGTAACCACTTGCTGGTGAAGCTCTTTGGGGGCGCAGATAAGAAGGCCGGGCGACTGTTTAACAAAAACACAGGTCTGTGCTAAGGGGAAACCCTACGTATACAGGCTGACGCCTGCCCAGTGCCGGAAGGTTAAGGGGCGGGGTGAGAGCCTCAAACTGAAGCCCCGGTGAACGGCGGCCGTAACTCTAACGGTCAACCGGAGCAGCTCAAGGATGGGAAGCTGGGGATACCCCCAGAAACCGCCTTGGTTGCCTAGGCCGTTATAAAATCTGGCTATATGCTGGGAAATCCGAGTATCCGGCGCTACCCGCTGGTTTAATCAGAATCAGTGGGTGACAATGCGACCGGTGCGGACAATCAGCAGGAAAGGCCGAGGAAGAACATAGGCGAACCTCTGTCCAGGGGCCAGCCTAGCTGCGACGTAAGAGAGTGTGGTGTACGAAAGTACGGTGCACGAGGATGCCCGGTTTAATTGCCGGGGCAACCTGAGCGGCGCTTCCTCGGAATCCTCAGAGACCATACGCCGGACTCGCTGGCGGAACGTGCGAGAAGATATGGTCCGATCTGCATGGCGACATGCAGAGGTCGGCAGAAATGACCGGCCCCTTTCGCAACTGTTCTCGTTTATCCTCTCCCCATGTGGGAGAGGATTAAGGTGAGGGATAACGAAAGAGTAACAACATGCCTAAGGTAGCGAAGTCCCTTGTCGGGTAAGTTCCGACCCGCATGAATGGTTGAACGACTTGGCCATTGTCTCGGCGGAGGGCTCGGTGAAATTGCGGTGCCCGTGAAGACGCGGGCGACCCGCGGCAGGACAAAAAGACCCCGTGGAGCTTTACTGTAGCCTGGCATTGGGTTGGGAACTGTCATGTGTAGGATAGGTGGGAGGCTTTGAAGTCCATACGCTAGTATGGATGGAGCCATCGTTGAAATACCACCCTTGGCTGTTTTTGGTTCTAACCTCAGCACAACTGAGGAACAGTGCCTGGTGGGCAGTTTAACTGGGGCGGTTGCCTCCTAAAACGTAACGGAGGCGCCCAAAGGTCCCCTCAGGACGGATGGAAATCGTCCATAGAACGCATTGGCATAAGGGGGCTTGACTGCGAGACCTACAAGTCGAGCAGGGAGGAAACTCGGGCAAAGTGATCCTACGGCACCGTGTGGAAGGGCCGTGGCTTATCGGATAAAAGCTACCCCGGGGATAACAGGCTTATCTCGCCCAAGAGTTCACATCGACGGCGAGGTTTGGCACCTCGATGTCGGCTCGTCCCATCCTGGGGCTGAAGACGGTCCCAAGGGTCCGGCTGTTCGCCGGTTAAAGGGGTACGTGAGTTGGGTTCAGAACGTCGTGAGACAGTTCGGTCTCTATCCGCCGTGGGCGCAGGAGGCTTGAGGGAACCTCTCCCTAGTACGAGAGGACCGGGAGGGACAGACCTATGGTGTTCCAGTTGTTCCGCCAGGAGCAGCGCTGGGTAGCCATGTCTGGCAGCGATAAGCGCTGAAGGCATCTAAGCGCGAAGCATCCCCCAAGATGAGGCCTCCCCCTCCGAGTAATGTCGGAGTTAAGACTGCAGAGAGACTATCTGCTTGATAGGCCGGATGTGTAAGAAGGGTAACCTTTTCAGCATACCGGTACTAACCGGTCGAGCGGTTTGGCCCACGCTAAGAGCTTCAAACTTGTTTGAGAGAAAATCCCCCTAACCCCCTTTACGAAAGGGGGAATGAATGGGGCACCAGGACAAGACTTCCTATTCTGTGTCGGCGACCCGGCCTCCAATTTGTATTGGGGTATATTGTTTCAACTCGGTTCTTGTGAAAGCCTTCCACTGGTAAAGGACACCGGCGCGGGGTGGAGCAGTGGCAGCTCGTCGGGCTCATAACCCGAAGGTCGTTGGTTCGAATCCAACCCCCGCTACCAAAATCTCTAGCTAATCGGGTAGGAGGGGGCCTCACGGCCCCCGTCCTCCCACACCACCGGACGTACTCAGCGTATCCGGCGGTTTCCTCTACTGATTCAACAGGCTGTACCTTTCGGTCAGGGCAACGAGTCCCTGTTCCCTAAACCAAGCCAGGCTCATGGCTTCAGCCGCCTGAGGGCTGCCAGCCAGGCGCCACCAGCCTTTGCCAGACCCCGCCAGTAGCCAGGCCCGCCACCCGCCAGCCCCTGCAGAAAGTCCGCAATGGCTTTGGACCGTTTCCGCTGCTTCAGCCGTCCGGCACGCCCAGCCCCTGCAGAAAGTCCGCAATGGCTTTGGACCGTTTCCGTTGCTTCAGCCGTACGCAGCGCAGCTTTCGACGAATCCTCGCCTTCACGCGCTTCAGGCTTTCGGGCGCTAGGCCCAGCCGACCTCCGGGCAGCAGCCGATGCCCCAGGAACTTCCGTTCCCATACCGGGGCCACCGCACTTTTCTCCCGGTTTACGCGCAAGCGCAGCTTCCTTTCCAGAAAGCTGCTCACCGACGCCATTACCCGCTCCCCCGCTGCCTGCGACCGCACATAGATGTTGCAGTCATCGGCGTACCGGCAGAAGCGGTGCCCCCGCGCGTTTCCAACTCCTGGTCCAAGTCCAGGTCCACCACGATTTCCCGCCCCTCCCCTACGTACTCCTGCGCCTGGCGCGCGTTTCGCCCGGGACGGAAACCGTAGCTTGACTCCGAAAAGGTTGGGTCCAACAGCGGGTCCAGCACCTGGAGGATGCCTTGCTGCACCAGGCGGTCCACCACCGTGGGGATGCCCAGTTGTCGCACTCCACCTCCCGGCTTGGGGATTTCCACTCCCCGCACCGGTTGCGGTTGGTAGCTGCCTTCCAGCAGCGACGCCACTAAGTAACTATCTCAAAACCTTGAATTGAATTTGAAACTTATATTATACTTCCACCAAAAGTGTGGAGGTGAAAGCAGTGAAACCAATGAGGCAAGTTGAACCGCTGGAGACTATTTGGGAGATTCCGGACGATTTGTGGGAGAAAGTTGAGCCAGTGATCCTGGAGGGAATCCCTCCCAAAACCACCGGTCGCAAGCGGGTCAACCCAAGGCCAATCCTTAACGGAATTATCTTTCGCTTACGTAGTGGTTGCCAATGGAACCATCTGCCCAAGACTTTTGGTGACGATAGTACTATCCATCGTACTTTTCAGCTATGGGTAGAATCGGGAGTGTTGAACCAAGTGTGGTCGGTCATGGTAGAGGAATGTGAAGAGCTGGGAGGTGTGGACTGGGAATGGCAAGCAGCGGATTGCGCCCTGGGTAAAGCTCGCCTGGGGGGACGCAATTGGCCCCAATCCCACGGACCGGGGCAAGGCGGGCAGCAAGCGAAGCCTGTTGGTAGAGGGGGATGGAGGGCCTCTGAGTCTAGTGGTAGCTGGAGCCAATGTCCACGACACCAAGCTGCTGGAAGCCACCCTGGAAGCCATTGTGGTGGAGCGGCCTCAGCCCACTGACCCGGCACCCCAGCACCTATGTCTGGACAAAGGGTATGACAATCCCACCGGCCACCAAGCTGCCGCTGCCCACGGGTATCAGGCCCACATACGACGTATTGGTGAGGAGAAGCTGGATAGCTTCGGCGAGAAGACCCATCCGGCCCGACGTTGGGTGGTGGAACGAACCCTGTCGTGGCTGTCCAAGTGCAGAGGATTACTTGTCCGTTACGACAAAAAGGCATCCAATTTCCTGGGTCTTTTGCAACTGGCCTGCGGGCTACTGTGGTACCGGCGAGTTTGGCGCCTTACTGTTTTGAGATAATTACTAAGTTCCTCCCAGTGTTCCGCCAACCAGCCGCCCAGGTCATCCACTTCCAAAGAGATGGATTTTGCCTGAGCTTGGGGATGGACGGCAAAGGATGCGTCTCGGATCAGGTCTCCCAAGTCGCAGGACCGGACCTTTAGCTGCATCTGACCGGATTCAACCAGGGCTAGATCTTGTAGGTCTTCAATCAATCTGGTCAGCAAACGGATCTCGCTCCGTATTGAGGCCAGGGTTTCAGCGTCGGGCTGCATCACTCCATCGCTGATTCCTTCCACATACCCCCTAATGTTAGTCAATGGCGTGCGCAACTCGTGGGCCACGTCTCCCACCAGATTACGCCGCAGATCCTCGGTGCGCGATAGCTCTGCCAGCATGGTGTTGAATGTTCGGGCCAATTCCCTTACTTCGTCCCTGGATTGCACCTGGGCTCTCACGGTAAAATCCCGTCGCGCGGCCTGCCTCGATACCCGGGCCAGCGTCTCCACTGGTCTCAATATGCGGTGGGAAACGAAGAATGTCAGGATCATGGCGACTCCCACCGCCAGTAAACCGCTCAGAATCAGCAGCAGGCTCAGCGAAGGACCCGAACTCTCCCCGCCCTCGACCGAATGCGGGGAGACGCCAGCGGGAACGCCGGGGCTAAACCACAGGGTGCCTAAGGGGCCCTCCGCCCCGGAAACAGAAGCCTTATGCCGGCTGGTGCTGGTCGTACTCAGATACTGGCCGATAACCGAATCATGGGAGTCGGCCACAACCCGATGTTGAAGGTCGGTCAAAACCAGGTACTCACCATAAAGGGCAGAGGCATTTTCCAGGACGGCCTGAGACCCCAGCCAACTACCGTTATACCGATGGGTATCGGACAGTAATTTGGTCAAGCGTTCGTCCCGGGCCGCCGCATCCTGCCCTTGTAGCCGGTTTATCTCGGCATTGGCAGCCAGGTTAGCGAATACAGCCGTCATCCCCACGGTGATCAGGATCACGGCGACCATGCTCAGCAGTAGTTGCCAGCGTACGCTGTAAATCAACTTTTAACCACCAAACTTATATCCCATCCCGTAAACGGTTAGGATATGCTCAGGACGGTTGGCATCCCATTCAATCTTCCTTCTCAGGTTAAGGATATGCACGTCCATGGTCCGGTCCATACCCTCGTAGTCGCGGCCCATTGCCTTCTCCACCAGCAGAGAACGGCTGAACACCCTTCCGGGCTCTCGCATCAGCACTGCCAGCACCTTGAACTCGGTGGGTGTAAGCCGCACCTGGTGGTCTCCCAGGCTAACGCTGCACTGCTCCAGGTCCAGGGCAACATCGCCGCATGTTATGAGGACCGGATTCTTCCTCTGGTCCCGGGCGGAGGCGCGCCGAAGGACAGCGTGTACCCGCGCCACCAGCTCGCTGGGGCTGAAAGGTTTGCCTACGTAATCGTCGGCGCCCAGCTCCAGACCCTCTAACCGGTCCGAAAGGGTGCTCAAGGCCGTGAGCATGATGATGGGCACCTCGGACTCCTGGCGCAAGATCCGGCAGACCTCCGTGCCGCTAAGACCCGGCAGCATCAGGTCCAGCACTACCAGGTCGGGGGTCAGATCCCTGGCCTGAGACACCCCAGTCGGGCCATCGTATGCGGCCGCAACCTGGTGTCCACCTTTCTCCAGGTAGACCCGCAGGATATCTGAGGTTTTTGGGTCGTCCTCTACCACCAGCACCCGCTGGCCCACCTGAGGCATGGCCATACCTCCTACTGTAACTACTAATTATTATCCAGGCTCGGAGCGCTTAAGAAAATGGCAGAGGGCAGGGTGGTGAAGCAGGGATTCACACTATTCCCATGTGAAAGGGGGTGGAATAACCACCTTTTCAGTAAGGGGAGGGGTTTTTCCAGCGTGCTCCAGTGGTTTTCGTGGCGCACTCTGGCAGTTTATCTGGGGTTTATCTATGGAGAGAGGCTCAGCCTTTGATCAGCCCGATCATGTTCCCTTCCGGGTCGGTGAACATGGCCAACGTAACGGTATCGGGTATCTCTGTTGGCGGTAAAACTGTCTTGCCGCCGAGACGTTCAGCCTTATCCAAATAGGCCTGCAGGTCGTCTACCTGGGCGTAAAAGGTCACTCGGCTGGTCCCATCGTTGCCCGGCGCGATCCCGCCATTAATACCGCCTTCGGCGTGGGTGTCGACCATACCGTAGTTGAAGGGATTATCATTGTCGATGTGCCAGCCAAACAGTTCCTTATAGAAGGCTTGGCTCTTTTCGTGGTCCCTGGCCTGAATTTCGAAATGCACCACAGGATTTGGCATGACCTACTCCTTAGGATTTATTACGGGTATTATTTCAGGAGCATTCAGGACCGGCGTTGGTCCCGATAGTTGGGGGCTGCCACCGGCTGCCAATCCACCACCATGCTGTCGACCAGCCGGGAAGCGATGCGCGGCTTGGTGGTTTCCAGGTCGTCGAGGCTGAAGGAGGTGGTTATGACAGTGGGCAAGCGTGCCTCGTGGCGGTGCACCACAATCTGGTACAGCTTTTCTTCGGCCCAGGCGGTGCTGCTTTCCGCTCCCAGGTCGTCCAATATCAGCAGGGGCACCGTCTTGATCTGCTCGAAAAGCTCATCATAACCGATGGGACTGTCCGGGCTGAAGGTGGCTCGCAGGTGATCCAACAGCTCCGGAACGAAGGCAAAGAAGACCGGTCTCCCCTGCAGTTGGGCCTGCCCGGCGATGGCCACGGCCAGATGGGTTTTACCACAGCCGCTGGGACCGGTGTAGAGCAGCCACCCTTCGGGGTGCGACGCGAAGGTCTCGGCCGCACGTCGGGCCTGGGCCAGTGAAGCCTGTTGTTCGGAGGTCGCCGCCCTACCGCCCCGCGGGTCAAAGCTATCGAAAGTCATCCGTCGGGCCATATCTGCGGGCAAATCGCCGATGCGCCGCGCTAACCGCGTGTTGTATTGCCCCAGCCGGTAGGCCCGGGAGAATCCATCGGCGCTTTCCATCCGGGTGCGCAAGCCCTCATCCAGCCGTTCCAGCGGCCCCCGAACCGTAATTACTGTGGGCAGCTGGGCGTTAAAACGGTGGTTGAAAATTTGAAACAGCTTCTCCTGCGCCCAGGCTGTACCGCTTTGAGAGTTCAGGTCGTCCAGCACCAGGACGGCTGCGGTACGGACTTGTTCGAAAAGGTCGCCGTACGACACTTCACTGTCCGGGGAGTAGGTGGCTCTCAAGTGGTCCAGAAGGTCGGCAGTGACCATGAAAAAGGTGGTCTGGCCGCGTTCGATGCACCTGCTGGCGATCGCGACCGCCAGGTGGGTTTTGCCCGAACCGCTGGGGCCGGCGAAAACCAGCCAGCCCGCCGGTGATTCGGCGAACTGGGCCGCGGCGTCCATCGCCCGCTGAAACAGTCCCTGGCTACCGGCATCGGGCATGGGGCCATCAGGCCTGGTTCCAGCGAAGGTTATCCGGCTGAGGGGACCCAGGTTGCTGTAGCGCAGCAGGGATGCGCTGCGGGCCGCCGGACTGCCCTCTTCCTCCTGGCAGCGGCAGGGGAAGGCCTCGCCGAAGTCGGGGTGACCCACCGGAACCTGCTTGCTGACCCAGCCGGCTCCCTGACAGATAGGGCAGAAACTAACGGTTTGGACGCTGCCCGGAAGGCTGTTCGGGAGACTTTCCAGCTGATTCCCCCGGGGACTTCCCGGGTGACTCCCCCGGGGGCTCCCAAGGAAGGTGTCCCCGGCGCCGTTGGTACTCTTCGATGTATTTCCCTGGGTTATCCGTTTGAGGATGTCGCCCAGACTTTCCATGCTCTTTGCCACCGTCCCTTCCTTCCGCAGCCCAGCGGCGCAAAATGGCGGAAATGTAGCCCCAGTTCCGCTTGTTTTGCGTCACCGCGATTTTAAAAGCCTCATCGATCCATGACCGGGAATATTCCGCTTCCGCTTCCTTTAGTTCCTCAGCCAGCATAGGAGATATGGTGCCAATGTTGTCTTCGTACCGGGCGAAAATATTTGGTTTTTCCTCAATAGAGGGAACTGGGGCAGAGGAAGCCGCAAACTGCTTTCCGGTAAGCGAATGATTCACTGGGGCGGCGCCGGCTTTCGTCCATCTGGCCAGGGCTCGGCGGCCCGCCTCCGTATTCAGCAAGAAAAAAGTCTCTTCCGGCCGGGAAGATTCCTGCTGGTAACCCAGGAAAATCCCTCGGTTCACCGCCGCCTGGAAACCCCGTAGGACCCTCCGTTGGGGTTCATCTCCGGGTGGATCATCTCCCGAGGTCTTTAACCCGCCCATTAGAACTCGATCGCCGAGCAATTGACTAACCGATACCACGGGAAGGGAGCCCCTTTGCTGTTGGAGCAGCCAGATGCCGCGAAGGGCAACTTTCAACTCAGCAATGTCAGAGATCTGCTCTAGCAAAGTACCCAATAGAGGGTCGGGTACCGGAGTGCAGCGGACACTCCGTGGAAAGCCGGAAAAAAGCATGGCTAGAATTCTTCGTCGCGGGCCAAGGAGACGAATCGTAACAGGTTATTCTGAAAACGCAGCGTGACCTTGCCGGTAGGGCCGTGGCGGTGCTTGGCCACAATTATTTCGGAGATGTTGCGGGGGTAGGGCCGGCCCGGATGTTGCTGCTCCCACTCCTCTTCAGTGGAATAGTCGTCCTCCCGATAGATGAACATTACGATATCGGCATCCTGTTCAATGCTGCCGCTGTCCCGAAGGTCGGAAAGCAGGGGGCGATGGTCAGTCCGATTTTCCACCCCCCGGCTCAGCTGCGAGCAGGTGATAATGGGAACATTCAAATCTCTTGCCATGCCCTTAAGGGAGCGGGAGATTTCGCTAATTTCCTGCACGCGGTTATCGCCGCCTCTGCTCCGGTTGGAGCCCTGGATCAATTGGAGATAGTCCACTATCAGCAGCCCCAGCCCATGCTCCAGCAATAAACGGCGGGACTTGCTCCGCATCTCCACCATTCCCTGCAGGGGCGTGTCATCGATGTATACCGGCAGCTCGGAAAGCTGACCTATAGAGTCAATAATCCGTTGCTCCTCCGCTTCGGTGTAAAGGCCCAGTCTCAATCGGTGAGAGTCGACTCCGGCGTCGGAGGCGAGTATGCGCAAGGCCAGCTGCTCCCGGCTCATCTCCAGGCTGAAGAATCCGACAGTGGCGCCGTCTCGGGCGGCGCTGAGGGATATATTCAAGGCCAAGGTGCTCTTGCCAACCCCGGGACGAGCGCCCAGAATCAACAAATCCGAACTCTGCAGACCGCCCAGCAACTCATCCAAATCCGTGAAGCCAGTCATGACCGGAGCTGAGCTTTGCAGCGGATCGGCGATGGCGGCCCGGTCCTCCAGGAACTGGTCGTAGACCTGCCGCAAGGGGACGAACCCCCGCTCCGACTGCCCAGATCTAACCTGGAACAGCATGTCTTCGGCCCGACGCAGCGTGGCATCCACATCGTCCGTGTCGTCGTAACCGATGGCGGAAATTCGGGAGGCTGCCTCAATGAGACGCCGCATGGTGGAGGTGCGGGCGATGAGATGGGCGTAGTGCTCGGCGTTAGCTGAGGTGGGAGTGATGGAAACCAGGTGACTTAGGTAGGCCATGCCTCCGACCGTTTCCAATCCGTCGGCGCGGGCCAACTCTCGGGCCAGGGTTACCTGGTCTATCGCCTCGCTGCGCCGAAACAACTCCTCACAGGCATGGAAACAGATCGCGTTCTTCTCCCGATAGAAGTCCTCCCCTTTGATCACAGAAGAAACCCGGAGGAAGGAGTCACCATCAAGCAGCAGCGACCCGATAATCGCCTCTTCGGCCTCCACATCATGGGGCAGGAGCTTCTCGGCGTACATACCGGCTACTCTTCCGCCTCCGCCATAATCTGTATAGTTGCCTGGATGTCGGCCGACAACCGCAGGGTGAATTCGTACTCGCCGGGCTCTCGAATCGGTTCGACCACGTCAACCAGGCGGCGCTCTATATCCCGGCCAATAGCGGCACTCAACTCTTCCGCCACCCGGGCGCTGGAAATCGCGCCGTAGTACCGCCCGGTGGGGGTGACCCGAGCCTGTATGGTGATGATGGTGTTGTCCAGCAGCTGAGCGAGTTCCTCCATCACGTCGGTCTCCCGAATGCGCTGCTGGTCACCGGCGACTTTAATCTTGTGGCTTCGTTTGAGTACCTCGGGGGTAGCGACTTGAGCCAATCCCTTGGGTATCAAGTAGTTGCGCGCATAGCCGTCGGCGACTCGTTTTATTTCGCCCGCGTGGGCTTGCTGAGGAACATCCTGTAAAAAAATTACCTGCATAATATACCTTTCGGAGGGATGATTTGGGATGCAGGGATTATACCCCATCGGATTGGTCCCCTCAACGGAGGACTGACAACGCCAGGTGTGGGTTATGTGGGGACGGGCCGGAAAAACCTCCCGGGAAAACCCCACGGGGATCCGGTGGCATATTGCCGGTTGACCCAACTGCTTGGTGCTTCTAGAATCCAGTTTAACTGGGACTCGTCAGCGTTGAGGAGCCTACCCCAAACTCCTACCCGGGTGAGACCCGCCGATTTTGGGCAAATAACCATTGGGTCCCACCTTAGCTTTGGTTTAATGAGTTTTGCCGACGACATAGAAAACCCGGCCTTGCCCATCCGGCAAGCCATCCTAGCTCATCCATTTATCACCGGTGTGGGCGACGGCACCCTGGCGGTGGACAGGTTTAAGTATTATGTTAAGCAGGACTACGTCTACCTGATCGATTACAGTCGGGTGTTGGCGCTGGCTTCGGCGCGGGCCCCTGAGCTGGAGACCATGAGTTGGTTCGCCCGGCTGTTAGACGAAACCCTCAATACCGAGATGGAGTTGCATCGCAGTTACTGCGCTGAATTCGGCATCTCCCGGCGGGAGCTGGAACAGACTCGGTCTGCCCCGACCACCACGGCCTACACCAGCTTTTTGCTGAAGGTGGCGCACCAGGGAAGCTTCGCCGAATTAGTAGCATCACTGTTGCCCTGCCAGTGGGGATATTGGGAAATCGGCCGTCACTTGTCCCAACGGGGTCAGCCGGAGTCGGCGCCTTTATATTGCCAGTGGATTCAAATGTACGATTCAACCGAGTTCGGCGAGTTGGCCCAGCAGATCCGGGAACTGGCCAACCGCCTGGCGGAACAGTCCGGCAGCCAAGAGGTAGCGGCAATGGCAGAAGCCTATCTAACCAGTCTCAGGTTTGAGCACCAGTTTTGGGACATGGCCTTCAATCTAGAGGAGTGGCCGGTTTAGCCCGGATTAGCTCACTACTAAGCCCGCCCCAAATCCAAAAAGACTCAGCAGCCGTAAATCGGTTGTAATCGAATTATTCACAAGGAGTAATGGCATGGTTTACGAGGAGCATCACCGCGAAGAAGAAATCCTGGCCCGCTACCTGACCGGTCGGGTAGATCGGCGGGAGTTCTTGCGGCGCGTCGCACTCATCGGTGGGGGGTCCGCCCTGGCTCTGACTTTTGCTGGGGCCCTAAGCTGCGCCCCGTCGGCGACGCCGACCCCTACTATAGCCCCGAAACTCCCCCCCGGACCCGGGGAGATGGTGGCCCCCAGCGACTCACGGATCGAGGCCGGCCCAGTGGAGTTCCAGTCGGGAGAGGCCACCCTGATGGGGTATCTGGCCCGTCCCAAGTCAGGGGGTCCACATCCTACAGTGTTGGTCCTCCACGAGAACACCGGAATGCTTCCCCACTTCCCCGACGTAGCCCGCCGCTTGGCCCTGGAAGGGTACGTCGCCTTAGCGCTGGACCTGCTGGGACGGCACGGGGGCACTGCCTCCTACCCAGATATAGATGCAGCCAAGGCCGCCCAGAAAGCGATGCCCGAAGCGCAAACTGTTTCCGATATGAATGCCGCGGTGGATTACATGCGGGGCCTCTCGGGTATTCGCCCAGACAAGGTCGGCGTCGTAGGATTCTGCCGCGGCGGGACCAACACCATGCTGCTGGCGGTACGAAACCCCAACATTTTCGCGGCTGTTCCCTTCTACGGCACCAACCCTCCCCTGGAGGAGTTGGCCAACACCAACGCCGCGATCCTCAACATGATTCCCAGTGAGGATGCTAAGAGGGTAGCCATGGCGCCCGAACTTGAGTCAGCCATGCAACAGTACGGAAAGGTGTACAAGGGGGTGACCTACGAGGGAGCCAAGCACTCCTTTTTTAACGACCAGAAGGAGAATCGCTACCATCCCCAAGCCGCCGCCGCAGCCTGGCAGGAGACTCTCGGCTGGTTCGAGCAGCATCTGAAGGGCTAGGCCTAGTGGCTCCATCCTCCCGGGGCATCCGCACCCGGGAGGAGGCGCTCCTAGCTCATAAAGCTCATTCCCCGATTCGGAAGGGCGGGTATCGGTCGGTCATCAGCGAGGTGTAGGCGGTTACCCGCATAGACCACTGGTTAATCCCCAGAACCAATCGATAGATGTCCTGGTGATAGCGGCCGGTGAACATCAAACCAATGGCCGCGATCACCACCAGGACCGCGTTTACTCCGCCGAAGCGGGGCGCCAACCCACCCTGGAGCACCGCCAGGATCAGGTAGTGGGGAATGGCCAAGAGCCACCACTTGACCAGAACCAGGCCCCGAGACAGCCTCTCCGGATATTCAATCTCCAGCGTGGCCGGGTAATCCGCTTGTTTTAGGCTGAAGGGAGGATACCGATCCGTGCCCAGCACGCTCAGGCAGTAAAAAGCCACCCTCCAGTGCCAGCGCAGGACCCCGACGTTGAAGTTGAACAGGCCCGGCGGGTATCTTCCGGTAAACAAGATGCCAAAGAAGGCAAATATTGAGGAGCCCAGGAAGGCGATCCACAAGAAGAGCAGGATGACAAAATGAGGTATGGCCAGCAGCCATTTGACCAACCACAACCACCGGGAAAGATTCGGGTCTAGCTCTCCCATTAGGGACACCGGATAGCTACCCTCGTTGCCTGCTTGCATTTCGTAACAACTCCTTGATCCACCGCTGGTTCGGCAACTATATACTCAAAACATGGGGACAACCAGAGCTTCACGGGAAACTCCCCGCTGCCCGCCGATTCCCACTTTGCGGAAGACCTCCGGCCGTCTGTACGCATCCGTTGGGAACTTTTGCCAATCCAGCTCCGTCTCTAATAGTAAGTTGCGCTAAATCAATAGAGAAGGAGCAGGATATGTTCAAGAAAATTTGGATCCTTTCCGGCTTGGCCCTAATTCTGGCGGCAACCTTCGTGTTGTCCAATCAAGAGCCCGTGCTCGCCTGCGGTGGATTTTTCTGTCAGAACTCGCCCGTGGACCAGAACGCGGAACGCATAATCTTTACCCAAAACCGGGATGGCACCATTTCCGCCTACGTACAGATTCAGTACACCGGCGGAGCCGAAGATTTCTCCTGGATTTTGCCCTTGCCCCACCCCATAACCGCCGAGGACATCGAGGTCCCGGAAGATGCCATGGCCGCCTTCGCCGAATTAGATGTTGCGACCGCTCCGGTTTTCATTCCGCAGCCCCTGCCTCGCTGCGCCCAGCTGCTGATGCGCAGCCTGCCTATGATGGCCTTTAGCGCCGCGTCCGAAAAGGCCGACGTGGTAACCTTCGCTACCGGCGAAGTTGGGCCATACGCCTTCGACGTGGTGGGCTCGGAAGACCCCAATGCCTTGATCGACTGGCTGCGGGACCATGACTATCAGGTAACCGAGGAAATGGAGCCCTTGATCGACGTATACGTGCAGGAAGGCGCGGTCTTCCTGGCCATGCAATTGCTTCCCGAGCAAGGGGCGCAGGACGTCCAACCGGTAAAGATCACTTACCCATCGGACATGCCCATGATTCCCCTGCGTCTCACGGCCGTGGCCGCCAACCAGGACATGCAGGTGATGACCTGGTTTTACGCGGAAAAGCAAGCGGTTCCCCTCAACTACGCCGAGATGCGCATTATGGACCAGGAGCTAATCTTCACCAGCTTTGGGACCAGCAACTACCGCCAGCTAATGGGGGAGAAGGCCGACGAGTACGGTGGACAGGCCTTCATTACCGAGTACGCCGCCCCCACCCGGGAGCTGATAGTCACTCATCCGCTGCTCCAGCAGCTGGGACGCAGCCATCCCTACGTGACCCGCCTGAATACAGTGATTTCGCCCGAGGAGATGACGGTGGACCCGGTTTTCTGGTACGACTCCCAACGCAAGGACGTTTCCAACATCCACGATCTCTCCGGATACACCGGCCTGTTTGCCTGTGAATCCCCGGATTCAAGGCCCATATTGAATCAAGGCGGCCAGAACACCACTCCGCCGTTTACACCGGTGCCGCGGCATGACCCGCTTCCTCGCCAGGCGGAGCAGGAGCCGCTTCCTCCCCAGCCCTATCAGACGGTACCTTCCGAAAGCCTGCCCTGGGGCTACCTGGGATTGGCCGGCGGAATCGGCGCGGTACTGGTGGTCTTGATGGGAGGCCTGGTTTTGCTGGGAATGAAGCTCGGGCGGCGTCCTGTATAGCCCTTGCACCAATCCGTTGATAACCAAAACTACGTTTCCTGACCAAAGAATTTTTAGACGCCGGTGCCCGGAGATGATCCGGCGCGCCGGCGTGCTTCTTTGGCTGGTTGTTTCGAGATATACTCCACGAGTGTCAAGCGCCTCCTGCCGCTGGGAGGCAGGAGCAGACCCGCCAGACCGGGCCCGAAGGAGAGTCCATGTTTGAAGGATTTGAGCGGCGTCAAATAGAGGCTGGTGGGACCACCATTAACCTGGTCAAAGGAGGGAATGGCCCACCTTTGTTATTGCTCCACGGCTACCCTCAAACCCATACCATATGGCACAAGATAGCGCCGCGACTGGCCGAAGAATTTACGGTGGTCGCCGCCGACCTGCGGGGATACGGGGACAGCGGCAAGCCCCACGGCGATGCGGAGCACCTGGCCTACTCCAAGCGGGCTATGGCGCAGGACCAAGTGGAGGTGATGGAGCAGTTGGGATTCGACTCCTTCTTCCTGGTCGCCCACGACCGGGGAGCCCGGGTTGCCCACCGGCTGACCAAGGATCATCCCCAGCGGGTGCGGAAACTAGCCCTGCTGGATATAATCCCGACCCACCGCATGTTCCAGGTGGTCAACAAAGAGATGGCCACCAACACCTATCACTGGTTCTTCCTGATTCAACCCTACGACTTTCCCGAGCGGGTGATTGGAGCGGATCCAGATTACTTCATTCGCTCCCGTTTCCAGCGGGTGAACAACGCGGCCACCGTCTTCCCCCCGGAGGCCATCGAGGAATACGTGCGCTGCTTCTGCGACCCGGCGGCGATTCACGGCGCTTGCGAGGATTACCGGGCTGGGGCCAGCATCGACCTGGTCCACGACGAAGCCGACCCGGAGCAGAAGGTAACCTGCCCTCTGCTGGCTTTATGGAGCGCCACCGGGTATATGGGCCGCACTCAGGACGTGCTGCAAGTTTGGCGGGACTACGCCACCGATGTCCGCGGCCATTCCCTGAGCTGCGGGCATTACCTAGCGGAGGAGATGCCGGAGGAAACCTACGCCGCCATCCGGGGATTTCTGCTGGAGTAAGCCCAGCGGCCCGCGTTCTTCTTACCCGAATGCGCAAGAAAGCGCGAGCCGCTGCCGCAGAACCTTGGGGCTATTTTGAACCTCGAAGAAATTGCAAGATACAGGGAATCCAAATCCCCCTATATCCCCCTTTGCAAAGGGGGATATAGGGGGATTTCCCTACACGGTGGCTCCTCCTACCATGTTTACCCATATCTTTAAAGCTCAAAAAATGGCGGTCAGGGCTGGCCCACGGCATCCAACACCTTCAGGTCCCTCATCAGCTCGGTAATCTGATTCCAGGTCTCTTCTTCGACGTCGATGCCTTCCTCGCGCCGCTTCCGCTCGGTGTTGTACTCGATCTCTCCTGGGTATAAGACCTCGGAGAATCCGGCCGCCGGTGGCGAGGTCTTAACGAACTCGGCAAACTCCTTCATCTCCCGCTTGAAGTCGGCCAAGGGCCGGAAATTCTCCACCTGATACACGGAAATGAATACACCGTCGTTGTGCCGGGCCTGCGGGTCGATTCCAAAACCCAGCCCGGTCAGCAGTCCGGAGAACATCTCCACCATGAAGGAGAGGCCATATCCCTTGTGGCCCTGGTCGGCGCCCACCGGGAGGATGGCTCCGCCGGCCCGGTAGTCATTCGGGTCATTGGTGGGATTGCCGTCCTTGTCTATAATCCAGCCGGTCGGCACCTGCTCGCCCCGATTGCGAGCCAGCGAGATCTTGCCGGCAGCCACGGCGCTGGTGGCCATGTCCAGCAGCACTTGCCCCTCCATGTCGCTGGGAACGCCGATGCAGATGGGATTGGTGCCCAAGCGGCGGGCCGTACCACCGAAGGGGACCACCGCCTTGGGTCCGGCGCCCGAGTCGGCCGTAATCAATCCGATCATGCCTTCCCGGGCCGCCATGGTGGGGTAATCGCCCAGACGGCCAATGTGGCTCTGGAAATGTACGGTTATGGCGGCAATTCCCTGGGTCTTGGCTTTATCGATGGCCATCCGCATGGCTTTCTCGGTGACCACGAACCCGAATCCCCAGTTCCCATTGATTACCGCGGTGGTTGGAGTTTCCCTTTCTACAACGAAGGGAGCGCCGGGAACTATGTGCCCCTTGTCGATTCGCTCGCAATATTCGCGTATGTGGATCACGCCGTGGGAGTCGTGGCCCACCAGGTTCGCCTTGACCTGATGGGTCGCCACGATTTCGGCCTCGTCCTCTGGGACTCCCTTCGCGATATAGATGTTATAGGCAACCTTGTGCAGGTATTCCGGAGTGAAAACGGGCATGGTCAGAACCTCCAGAATTATTAGCCGGAATTATTAGCCGGGACAATAAGCCGGTATACCTGGCCGGCAGCTCCCAGTCTAGTACCGGACCCAGGGTTTGTCCATCGACCCAGTTGTAGCTGGTTTCGGGCCGTGGTATTCTAGTGCTGCGAAAGCCCCTGTAGCTCAGTGGATAGAGTGCTGGCCTCCGGAGCCAGAGACGAGAGTTCGACCCTCTCCGGGGGTACCACCCTCTCCTTCCTGGGCCTCCTCGTGGTCCGCTGGCCTTTCGATGGTCATTGCGAGGGCCAAAGGCCCGAAGCAATCCCTTGCAGGGAAGGGGGATTGCTTCGCGGAGTTTATCCTGAGCGCAGCCGAAGGGCTCGCAATGACTCCGGGCTCAACTGCCCTCAAAGAACCTTCGGGGATTCTCCTTCATTATCTGGTCTATGTCTCCCTCCGGGACTCCCAGCTCCCTAAGACGGGGCAGCACCTTACGCGTTATGAAGTTGAAACCATCGGGATTGGCTCGACGCCGCTCCTCCTGGACCTGGGCGCCGTGGCGGGCCTTGGGCACCGAGTAGTCATGGGAGAGCATAATCCGCTGGGCGTGGCCCGCGTCTATTAGGCTTTTAACTATCACAGTGCGCTGCTCCCAGTCGGGCGTGCCGGGAACCCGCCCCCCTGGGTAGCGGTCCAGCCCCAACCAGACGCCCTTCTCCAGCAGACCCAGCAGGTAGTCCATGTCCGTGTCGTCGTTGCTGTGGCCGATATAAACCCGATTCAGGTCCACCCCCTCTTCCTGGAAAACCCTGACTTGCTGCTCCCCCACCCGGTCCGGCGACCAAGTATGGGTTGATATCGGCGTGCCGGTTCGGAGATTGGCCCGGGCGGCGGCTCGCAGCACAACCTCCTGCGGCGGAGTGACTCCTCCCCGGTCGCTGGCCACCTTGATAATGCCGGCCTTAATTCCAGTTCCCTCGATGCCCTCTTCGATTTCTTTTACGAAAAGGGGGGCGATGACATCGGGAGAAAGCTCACTGAAGGGTCGGGGCACCGCTAGATGGTTACCGGTGGCGGCGATTATATGTACGCCGCTGCCTCGGGATACCTCTTGTATCAACTGGATATCCCGTCCCAGGTCGAAGGTGCTCACGTCCACCATCGTCCGCAGGCCCTCATCGTAGGCCTCCTTCAGGGCGGCGGTGGCCTGCTCCCTAATACCCGTGCGGTCGATCAGCTCCGGATAGGTATGACGAAACCCGGCAGCGTTGGTGCCCACGTGCTCATGGCTCAGGATAAATCCCAGGTCCGCCGTATCCACGGGTCCCAAAACAGTGTTCACCGTCGGCATGACGCTACCTCCCCAAGAGAGATCTAAGGCATATTTGCCCCAGTATAAGGTGTAGCGGGTTCCAAATGCACCTTGGACCCATTTCCGGGGCGAGATCCGGCGGGTAAGGACCGAGGAGCCCCGGCTGAAATCTTGATTGGTCATTCTGGGGTAGAGGGTGCGCGAAACGTCATTGCCTTCTTGGTTCAAGGTGCATGAACGTCCTGGGCTTCCTCTCCCCTTGTGGGAGAGGAGTGAGGTGAGGGATATCACCCTCATCCCAACCTTCTCCCATCAAGGGAGAAGGGGCTCTGTAGCGTTCTGCCGAAATGCCCCACTTTCTATTCCACCGCGGACAAGACACCAGGCAGGGCAATCGCGTCTTAATCGCCCCCAGGTTTGGGACAGTGGCTCTTTGGGGCCTGACGAGTCCCGGAAGTCTTTCGATCTTTACGTGTTATAGTCAAAATAGCTCGGAAAGCATCGGAATATCTACCATTCGCTAGCCTTCTGTACCGAAGTTCGAAAAGGCAGTTTTAGACGCGATTGCCCTGAGACACCAGGCCTCTCACACACCCTCTCAACACACTTATGGTAATATCAACTCAATACTCTCCATACGATGGTTGCTGGCCGATGGTTGCCGGTTGAGCTCAAGGGCAACCAAAAAACGACGATGTAAACAACCATGGAAACAACGCTAGGAGGATTACAATGGCGGATTTAGTATTGGGCCTGGCCTCATCCCATAGCCCGCAGCTCAGCACGCCGTCCGAGGGCTGGCGGGACCGGGGCGAGCGGGACAAGGGCAACTCGGAGCTGATTGGCAACGACGGTATCGTGTCCAACTACGAGGACTTGCTGGCCCGCACTGACGTTGGCCGCATCGCCAGCGAAATAACGCCGGAAAAAATGGAGCAACGGCACCAGCGGAACCAGCAGGGGATTGCCCGGCTGGTGGAATCTCTGTACCGGGCCAACCTGGACCTGCTGGTAATGGTTGGGGACGACCAGCAAGAGTACTTGCAAGATGACAACATGCCCGGGTTCTGCGTCTATTGGGGTAACCAGGTGAGAGTCGCCGCCCACGAAGCCGGGCCCTCTACCGGCAACCGGCTGCTGATTGGGTATTCGACCGAGGACCGGATGGTTCCTACGGACTCGGACCTGGGCCGGCACCTGATAGAGTATTTGGTGGAGGCGGAGTTCGACGTGGGCCGCTCCAGTTTTCTCGACCCCAACCGGGGGGGCCGGGCCAAGGGTGGCATCGGCCACGCCTTTGGCTACGTCTACCACCGGCTGATGAACGAAGGGCTGATCCCCACGGTTCCCGTCATGCTCAACACCTACTACCCACCCAACCAGCCCACTCCCAAGCGCTGCTACGACCTGGGGCGGGCTATCAAAAACGCCATCGAAGCCTGGCCCAACAAGAAGCGGGTGGGAATTCTGGCCTCGGGAGGGTTAAGCCACTTCGTGGTGGATGAGGAGTTGGACCAAGCGGCGCTGAAGGGGATGCAGGAAAAAAGCATTACCAGATTGTCCCAATTGCCCAGAGAGAAGATCAACTCGGGCAGCTCCGAGATCCGGAACTGGATCGTGGTCACCGGAGCCACCGAGCACCTGGACATGGAGGTCGTGGACTACGTGCCCTGCTACCGGTCTCCGGCCGGCACCGGCTGCGCCATGGGCTTTGCCCAGTGGAAGTAGGACAGGCGGGCTGTCACGAGCCTCTTGCGGAACGCCGGGAATCCCGGTTGCTACCCAGCGCTTTGGTAATCTTAGAATTTATCGGAGGTGATTTATGCCCTTCGGAGACAATGACTGGCTAGCTTTGACCGTAGAGCCTACCCTGGAGCCTGAGCTTCCGATTTGCGATCCCCACCACCATTTCTGGGACTTTCGAGCCATCCGCATTCCCTACCAACGCTACCTGATTCAAGAGCTGGCCGCCGACATCAACAGCGGTCACAATATCCGGTCCACGGTGTTCATCGAAACCAGATCCATGTACCGTACTGACGGGCCGGAGGAGCTGCGGCCGGTAGGAGAAGTGGAATTCGCCCAGGGTTTGGCCGCGGCCAGCGCCAGCGGTCTCTATGGCCCCGGCCGGGCTGCGGCGGCCATCGTGGGTCACGCCGATCTGATACTGGGCGACCGGGTCGAGCCCGTGCTGGATGCTCTCCAGACTGCCAGCCCGAACCGGTTTCGCGGCATCCGCGACTCGATCAGTTGGGATCCACATCCCGAGATAGAAAACCGGGCGGAACAGGGCGTTACGACTAATCCCCAGTTTCTGGCGGGAGCCCGGGCGCTGGCGCGAAGGGGTTTATCTCTGGAAGGCTCCCAATTTTTTCCCCAGTTGCCCGAGATGGCGCAGTTCGCCAAAGCCGTGCCCGACCTGAAAATTGTCCTGAACCACATCGGCGGCCTGATGCGGGTCGGCCCTTACGGAAATCGGGACGACGAGGTATTGGCGATCTGGAGGCAGGGCGTCTCCGCCGTCGCCGAATGCCCCAACGTTTACATGAAATTGGGCGGCCTGGGGCAGCCGAGATACGGGTTCGACTGGCATACACGGAACGAGCCCATCGGATCCGAGGAGCTGGCCCAAGCCCTGGCTCCTTATATGAACTACTGCATTGAACAGTTCGGCCCGGACCGGTGCATGTTCGAGAGCAATTTCCCGCCGGACAAAGTTTCCTATTCCTACAACGTGCTTTTTAACGCCTTCAAGAGGCTGTCCGAGGGTTACTCCGCCACCGAGCGCGCCGCCCTGTTCCATGACACCGCCGCGGGCGTTTATCGCATAGACCTGTAGCCGCTAGCGGGGAAATTTGCCCCTGGCTGATTTCCGGCTGCTAGACCCCTTTTCTGAAACCAGCTAAAGATAGAGTAACATTCTGGCCCCAGGAAATCTGACTGCCTACACGGGCCTCAGGGCCTTTTCATTCTCCTGCCTGGTAGGTAAAGCCCATCATGTCGAAAGCTTCGCTGAGATGGGCATTGTGGCGGCGTAGGGCAGCGGCTACGTTGGAATGCCCAGCCCGACGTACCAAGCTGATGACCAGGTTCCGCAGGCCCGCCAGAACCTGAGGGGCGGCCCCAGTGCGCACCTGAGAGCGGTCCTCGTCGAAGGTCACATCCCGTACCCAGTGGAGGCGGTTCTCGATGCCCCAGTGCCCACGGGAAAGGCTCAACAATCGCCTGGCATCGGCATCAGTGGCTGGGAGACTGCTAATTGCATAGCTCACAGCCACCTGTTTCTTGCCCTTCACGACCCGCTGGCGCTCTAGCCGACACACCTGTTGCAGATGCGGCCACGCTTCCCCGACCGTCCCAGCGCTGCCCACGTAGCCATTTAGCTCTGGGTCGGCCAAGGCCCACAACTCTCTCGCCGCTCCAGCCGCCCATGACGCCGCTTTACTGGAGCATCGGCCCAGACCGTCAGCTTGGCCCCGCGTGCTCGCCACTCCGCTGCCAGCCAGGGAGGTACGGTTGGGCCACCAGCCCTCTCAGTTCCTAGCAGGGGAAAAAGCCACCTCCAGGTCTCGGCGCAAGGTGGGCTGATTCTCTTTAACTGGCAGCAGATACTCTCCGCCGCCTGCCACAATCTGCTCACAGACTTTCCGTTGGGTCAGTAAGGCATCAGCCACTACTACCCGACCCTTCAGGGGTACCTGGCCCAATACTTCTTTGACCGCCGCCAATTCTTCCCCTTTGCCCGGCGCAGCTACCTGCGCCAGCACTGCCCCAGCGCGGCTAGCGTAGGCCGACACCAGATGGACCCCGGGTATCTCTTGGCCGTGGACCCCTCGCAAGGTTTTCCCGTCCAGGGACAGGGGGTCATCCGCCTCTACCCCGCTATTTGCCAGCCAGTTGCCGACTTCTGCCTCAAAGGCCGCCACGTCCAGGCCCTTGAACACCCGGTGGAGGGTGGCCACGCAGGGTGTCTTCTCCTGGCTGAACCCCAAAAGCTGCGCCGTAGCACCCCCTTGGTCCCGCCCCCATTGAGCTATGGCGTATAAGCTGCGGGCGCCGCACAGCATGGCACAGGTGGCCAAGGCCAGGATCGCCCCCAAAGAGTGGCGTCGCCCTTGGCTACTCCGGAAGTCAGGCACCAAATCCAGCGCTTCTCTCAAAGTCATCATCCTCCCCTCCCGCTTAAACTGGTAATAATTTTATACTATTTTGAGAAAATGAAAAGGCCCTGCTACACGGGCCTGCTCACTATTTGCCATTGAGGTGTTCCCACCTAAAGGGAGAAGTGAGCGGGGAAAGTAGACGATAGCTGGGCAAGTTGGTACGCTGGTTTTGGTTGCTGGGCTGACGGGAGAATCGCGATGAATGACCCTAACCGCAGAGATTTTCTGAGCATTCGCGAGGCTGCTGAAAAGATTGGTATTAGCAAACTCGTGGGATTAAACACATACAAAGCCCGTTTTATCGCAAGGTCTCAGTTTTTGCCCTTCAACCCAGAACCGGGGATGGGACCATCCCTTCAAGTGTCTAAGTATCCACGCAAGATGGATAACCCTATTCAACTCATTAGGTGCTTCGATGCCTAAAGTCCTCGTAGTAGATGATGAATCTGATTTCCGGGACTTTATTCACCTGCGCCTGGCAGCCAAAGGGCATGCAGTTATCGAGGCGAGCAATGGGCAAGCAGCGTTGGAGGTTGCAATCAAGGAAAAGCCAGATTGCATTCTATTGGACATCGCAATGCCAGGAATGGGCAGCTTATCGTTCCTCAGCAAAATCAAGAGTATCGCTCAAACTGCGGACATACCAGTGATCGTTTTGTCAGGACACGATATACCTCAGGTAATAAGTCGGAGTATGGCCAGTGTGGCCGTTGATTTCAATAGCAACTCCTCGCATTTGGAATTAGCCGTCGAAAAGGCGGTAGGTAATTCACCTCCACCAACGCCGGTTCAGACTGCAACCGGGCCGGAAGATGGTGCTCCCAAGAACAGCGGAACTCTGCAGCTACAGCCCCACGATTTTGAAGGTTTGGCTAGAGAGTTCATAGCCGACTTTTTAGCCTTCTCGTCAAAGGAGGAATACTCTAACATTCGAGATGTTACATTGAAGATTCGCAGGCTCGATCATGACGACTTAGGGCGAGGCAATTACGACCTTAACGGATCTGCGATGGTTTTAGTCTCCGGCGCATCCGACTTTGTACTTCGCAGATTCAACCTTTTGGTAATCATGAACAAGAATAATGAAGTGGTTACCCGCCAAGGAGAGTTGTTAGAGTGAAGACCTGGTGGAGCTTCCGGGCAGTGCTTGAGCAATAACGGCCAGCAATGATACGGTGCTCTCCACAGAACAAATCGACGCCATACTTGGTGACCAAGGTATTGAGCAAGGCGTAGCTGAGGAGGGTTCGGGCGGGCCACCGTCCTTCCGGGCCACCCTCCTTCCGGGGAAGGACCAACTCCAGCGGTTCTCTCAGGCCCCTTTCCGCTTCCTTCTTTGTGCCCCGGATGGTTTCACTGACGTACCGGCGCCTGCCCGTCTCAGCGTCTATGGGCTCCCGAAGTGATGGCTGAACCAGCGGCAGACGCAGCGATCCTCCGGCGGAGGGTCGAATCTATACCCAAACTCGCCCGTGAGACAGCATCAGCGAAAGCCTTTTGTACAGCTTGGCGAATGCCGTGCAGCTACCAGGCGCGACAAATGGACTGTCCAAGGGATGGACGTAGACCTGGGGCCCGACAGCCGGAACGGAGCCAAGTTCTTTTTTCAATCCGTGGTGTTGCGGGTCTAACTCCCAAACGGTCTTGCTCAGCCGAGAAGCTGCTCTGTAAATAGCCCGTCCGCCCTTCGAGAGCCTCAGGACGAACGGGATCCCTACCGCTCGTGGTGAGCCCGTCGAACCATGAGCCGAGGGAATCCATTTTCAGCTGTAGGTGGCGCTCCACCGGAGCATGAGAAGCTCGCAGGTATATACATCATCCCTCCGGCGGCTTGAATTTTCCTTTAACTCCTCCACCGCCCGGCCCTCGGCCTGCACCCCTCACGCATGTTGTCCAGCATTGCAGGTGTCTCTCCAGTCCTCTGCCCCTAACTCCCTTCCCTCCAGTGGGTGACCAAGGTTATTGCCCGGCGAACAAGATGATTTCCTGAGGCAGGTCACAGTCTTCCCCACACTCCCATTCTCCGGTGTAGTTGGTGGGTACGCCCTGAAGGTTGGACTCGTAGTCTAGCAGGGGGAATACCGCTGTTGGTGCAGCCTGTAGTTCCACTGGGGTATTGTAGTCTGGTATTCTGACAGCTGAGGGTTCTCACATGGGATCCACCTCTTTGCCCCGCTGGTAGTTAGCGCTGTCAGCTTGGTGGAATTACGCGTGGAGCGTATACTCCAGATGGGCTTGGTGGAATTACGCGTGGAGCGTACTATCCGCGCCTTGGCCCAAAAGGCTGGCGGAGTCCAGCGAAACCGACGCATTCCCCGGATACCGAGACCTGTCCGATGTGGAAGGGACCATACGCCACGTGGTCGCTTTCTGTGCTCCGGGCCTTCGCGCCCCCGTCCGTCCGGGGTAGACCTTGGCGCTGAAGAAGAAAGGAGGTGCTCGACAATTTTCGCCAGGAGTCAAAGCGATGGTTCGGAGGCGCAGATTGAAGCCAGGCTGTCCCTAATGGAGACCGGTTCATGATTTTCACCGGCCTGCTGGTCCTAGGCTTCGGCTTTGTCCTCATGACTGTTGCCAGCGTCCCAGCAGTCAGCCGCCAGGTACGGGGAGGCGCATTGAGGCGAGGCCGTAAATCGGCCTACGTCACCCGAGATCTGACCGCTGGAAGCGTGCCCCGAAACCTGGTATTCCTCGCCTGGCCCATGATAGGTTCCTCTAGCTTCCGCGTGGTGGAAATGCTGGCCGACCTATTCTGGGCGGGATTGGGGTTCGGAACTGCCGCTATTGCTGGAGTAGGCACCGCCCAGATGTGGGTGCAAATCATCATGGGGAGCCGCCGGGGGTTGGACATTGCGGTGCGCGCCATGGTCTCCAGGGCAGTCGGGGCCACTAACCTGCCCTTGGCCAACCACGTCGCTCTTCAGGGTCTCACTTTTAGCGCCGCTGTTTCCTGGGCAATTGCCCTTATCGGGATCCTGCTCACCCCCCAATTAATGGGCCTGGTAGGGGTCGGCGATGATGTGGTCGCCGAGGCCACCATGTACATGCGGATACAATTTGTGGCCCTGGCCATCGCCGCGATGACCCAGATATGCTTGGCTATTTTCCAAGCCTCGGGCGATTCCCTCACCCCCTTCAGAATACAAATGTTCAGCCGCGTTTCCCACCTGGTCCTCAGTCCTCTGCTCATCTTTGGCTGGGGCATACCGGGTTTCAGCGGAATGGGCATAGCCGGCGCGGCCGTCTCCAACGCCCTGACCGGAGCTTTGGGTCTCTCTTATTTGATTTACATTTTGTTCGCCGGCAAGTCTCGCATGCACCTCACCTTCAACGGGTACACCATCGACTTACCTACAATTTGGCGCATGGTAAGACTCGGCCTGCCCGCCTCGGGCAACAACCTGGAGCGGACCCTGGGTGACCTGGTCCTCTTCCTCCTCGTTGCACCCTTCGGAACCGTATCCTTAGCGGCCTACATCCTGGCCCATCGTGCCCATGAGGTTGTCAATTTCGCCGCCGGCGGGACGGCACAGGCTTCCGGTGTGATCGTGGGCCAAAGTTTGGGTGCGGGCCGTCCCCAACGAGCCAGGCAAACAGTGCTCTGGGGGGTAGCCATCGTTACGTACACCGCCTTGATCTCAGGCGGGCTGGTTCTAATCTTCCCTCAGGTGATCTTGTCTATCTTCAACCCAAGCCCGGAACTTTTGGAAGTAGCGACAGTATGGCTGAGGATCCAAGCTGTTGGGTTCGTAGCCGCGGCTTCCGGCCGGGTCTTCAATCAGAGCTTCAGTACAGCCGGAGACACCCTCACTCCCATGTTGGTGACTTTGTTGACCGTATGGGGCATACAGCAGCCTCTGGCCTATGTCCTGCCGAGGATCACCGGCCTGGGGGAATACGGTGTGGCCATCGCCCCAGTTATCGCCCAGTTTTCCAGGAACCTGATCTATTTCCCCTTATTCTTCTGGGGCCCGTGGCTTAAGAAGCAGGTTTTGTAAGGCCCGATTATTGGGTGTATAGAGCATCTCCGGGTCACGGTCAAAGTTGTACCCTCCCTTCACCCCCTGGCGGTTATGGGATACACTAGGGCCGTGGACCAGCCCGCTGCCAGGTCCCCCGCCTTAGGCTGGTCTCAATTACCAATTATGAATGGAGGCCCGTTGTGAAAATCGTACAAAACCATCTCCATTTCCGTAGCGAAGACCCCGATGCCGCAGCCAAATGGTATTGCGACAATTTCGGCGCCAAGATTACTTCGGAGCGCCCCCTCTCCACCACCAAATCCATCCAGTTGGCGCTGGACGGACACCACTTGATGACCATTTCGGGACGGGCCGAGGGCGAGGACCCGGTGCCCGGATCCACCGAGCCGCGCTATGGGTTGGACCACTTTGGGTTTGAGACCGACGATTTGGAAGGTCTGGCCGCCCAGCTCAAGGCCAACGGGGTGAAGTTCAACTGCGAGCCCTGGACCATGCCCTCAGGCTCTATGGTGGCCTTTGTGGTGGCCCCTGATGAAGTTAGTGTCGAGCTGATCCAGCGGCCCAGCTAGTAGCCGATATCTGGAGAGGTCAGAGGAGCGATCGTGCAATTTGGACTTTTCGGTAGCGCCCAGGCAAGACGGGGAGGGCCTAATGATGATAGTGGAGCGGGATTCCGAGACTTCGTCGAACGCACCATAGAAGCCGAGGCTCTCGGTTATTACAGCACCTTCCTAGTAGAACATCACTTTACCGGCTTTGGTCAGGTCTCCGCGACTCTGAACCTCCTCACTTGGATCGGCGCTAGGACCAAGACGCTGCGCCTGGGCACTGCCGTCATAGTGCTTCCTTGGCACAATCCCGTTTTATTGGCCGAACAGATCGCAACCCTGGACCTGTTGTCTGATGGCCGGGTCGATGCCGGCGTTGGTAAAGGTTACCGCCTTAGTGAATTCGATGGGTTTCACATACCGGTCGAAGAGGCCGATGACCGTTTTGAGGAATGCTTGGAGGTGATGATAAAAGCCTTGGCATCAGATGCTCCCTGGTCCCATCAGGGTACCTACTGGCAGTTCGATGAGATTGTAGTGGAACCGCCTAGCGCCCAGAGGCCTCATCCGCCGTTGTGGATGGGAGCCGGCAGCCCGGCGTCCATTAAGCAGGTTGCCGCACGCGGGATGAACATGTTGCTGGGCCAATTCGACTCCTTGGAAAAGATTAGCGAGGAAGTCGCTCTTTATAAATTAGAACTTGAATCCCAGGGACGGACCTATGATCCTATGAACGTGGCGGTAGCCCGATCCATCAACATCGTTGATACTACCTCGGAGTACGAACAAGCGTTGGAGACCAGAATGGCCGGGCGACGGCGCACTCAGCAACTTGCTCGCCGGCCGAACTTTCAGGACACTCGCGAGGCCGCGGATGCCGGAACCCTATATGGGACACCGGAGGAGGTCGCCGCCAAACTACAAGCTCTTCAGGACATCGGAGTCCAATACGTTTTGCTCAACAGCCCAGGGGGGCTTCCGTCATTACGCCGGTTCGCTCGAGATGTGATGCCCGCATTCGTAACCGATCCCTAAAGATTTAGGACCAGGCCCTGAACCGGCATCGTTGTTCGCATGGGCCAACCGCCTGATGCACGTCGTTGGGGACCCTATGCCAAGCTGGCAGGAGTCCTACCCGGTATCTTGGAAGCGAACCACGCCATCCGGTGAGCGGCGGTCTCTCAATTAATGCCAATAAGAACCCAGCGGGGATTGTTATGGCGGTCCATTTAGATCCCACCTGGGCCCAGGAAGCAAAATGAACTATTGATTAGGAGAGCACGATGGCATTGGAATGGAAGCAAGTTGCGGGGCCTTTCAGCCGCTTGACCGAGGGACCGGCCTGGGACGGGAAGAAACTTCTGTTTACCCACATCCCCGCCAGCCGCATCATGGCCTACGACCCAGTAACCGGCGAGAGCACGGTCTATCGTGAAGATACCAACCACAGCAATGGCTTGGCCTTCGACGCGGAAGGCCGGCTTTACGGCTGCTGCTCCGGTGGGCGCTCCATTGTACGCTTCGAGACCGATGGCAGTACCACCACCATCGTCGATAGCCTGGACGGACAGCGGCTCAACACCCCCAACGACCTGGCCATAGACCGTCAGGGTCGCATCTGGTTCAGCAACCCTTGGAACGCGGGGAACATCGACCCCAGCGAGCAACAGCAGATTGTCAATAAGGACATTCTTCGGGCGGACCCTCAGCCCGACGGCAGCTGGAGCTGCCAGCGCATGACCTTCGACACCACCGGGACCAACGGCCTCCTGGTCTCCCCGGATCAACGTAGCCTGTACATCATCCAGACTGATGCTGAACCGGGGGGTGTGCGGGAGCTAAGGTCCTACCCAATCCTGGATGATGGCTCACTGGGCCAATTTATCGTGCTGCACCAATTCGGGCAGGACCACCGGGGGCCCCAGCGGGGCATTGACGGCATGTGCTTGGACTCCGAAGGGAACATCGTTGGCGCTGCCGGCAATTGGATTAGCGGTCCGGGCCCCATGATCTATGTGTGGACGCCGGCGGGCCGGGTCCTGGAGACTTACCCGATGCCGGTAGGTGCAGACGGTCCGACCAATTGCGCCTTCGGTGACTCGGATCAGCGCACCCTTTACGTCACCACTGGCCAAGGCCACCTTTTGCGGACGCGCGACACACGCCGGCGGGGCTGGATCATGTGGCCTCCGGTTCGTTAGGACCTTCCCGGAACCGGGCAAGGAGGCATCTCAATTCCCCCACTCTCATGGCGAAACCACCTCCTGACGAGCCTAAAAGTTCGGAATCCCCGGCCCCTGCCCAGACAATATCCTAACCAGCCGTTTCCAGCCAGGTCGCTGCGGCAGTATTTCGAGGAAGGGCCGTGATCCCCGGCACGGATGGACCCAGCCTCGCCGAGCAACATCTATCTAAAGGTGTTTTCCCAACCCGAAGGCGCACCCTGGTAGATTTTGGCCGCCTTTAAAAATGGGTAGCTCATCGGATACGGGTGTAAATGGCAGTAGAACCAGAAGCTTTTACCAGGGAAGAGTTGCTGCGTAGAGCCAGGGACCTGGTCCCGGTTCTCAGATCGCGGGCTTCCCACACCGAGGAACTTCGCCACATTCCTAGTGAATCGGTCCGGGATCTTCTGTCGTCCGGCTTGTATCAGGTTGGAGTACCCAGAGCCTTCGGAGGTCTGGACCTAGACTACGGGTTGATCCTCGAGGCAGCAGCTGAACTTGGCAGAGGCTGTGCCTCTTCCTCCTGGTGTTATTCTCTATGGTCGGCCCACGCCTGGCTGGTGGGTCACTGGCCCCAGCGGGCACAAGAAGAGGTATTCGGGGATGGCACAGAAGTTCTTTGCTCCAGTTCCTTGAATCCCGGAACTTCTAATACAAAACTTGAAAACGACGAGTTTCGTCTCACCGGCAGATGGGAGTTTTCCAGTGGCTGCGATGCCGCAACCTGGGTGATAGTAGGTGTTCCGGGATTCGAGGAACGTACCTGGGTCCTGGTCCCGCGTGAAGATTACCAAATCCTGGACACCTGGTTCGTTTCTGGCCTTAGGGGAACGGGAAGCAAAGACATTGTTATCGAAGACGCATTTGTCCCTGCTCACCGGGTTTTGAAAGTGGAAACGGCCGGAGGTGGTGACTGGACCGGATGGGAACTGCACCAGCAGGACCGTTACCGCATTCCAATTCCCGTCTTGCTGGGATGGGATTTGGTAGCGCCCATGCTAGGGATTGCCCAGGGCATGGCTGACGAATTCACCGCTCGTCTTGCAGGAACTTCAGGACCCGGCCGGACCGCGGACTCACCGGCCATCCATTTACGTCTCTCCGAGGCTGCCGCCGAGGTGGATGCCGCTCGAATTTTCTTGCTCCACGATATCTGTGAGATTTTTCAAAAGGCCAAGGAGGGTGGGGAATTCACTGTCCTCGACAGAGCTCGTTACCGGCGGGACAAGGCCTTTATCACTCAACTATGTTTACGATCGGTCAACCGGCTTTTTGACCTAAGCGGAGGGCATGCCCTCTTTGACTCAGTATCATTGCAACGCTATCACCGGGACGCCCAGGCCGTGGCGCACCGAGACGGGCTTATCATGGAGCTGGGCGGGCAGCAGTACGGAAGGGTAGCGCTCGGGCTCGAACCCGATGCACGCATTTAAACTGCAGCTGACAATGTCTGAAGATGAGCACCATCATCCATCGGCGGGTATTTCTGTCGGAAACAGGACCAAGGACTGGCTTTTTTATGACTCCGGTCCAGCCTTCGCCGCCTTCAGCCACCCAGGATGAGCTTCGCGAGGGAGAAATCTACTGGATAAAGGTAAGGAGAGACCAGGGCGCTACGCTCAATGGAGAACCAGGGATTTTGTCCCATGCCAATCCCGGAACACCGTCTGAGAACTGCTGGAACATCGTGTTTTGGTAATTAGCCTAGCCGCCCAACTGCATACTGAAACGCTTAATAGTCAAGCGAGGTTCAACGGATTGGTAATAGTAGACACCCACTGTCACGTCTCCCCTTACTGGTACGAGCCGGTGGAGACCCTTCTTCACCAGATGAATAGTAACGGTGTTGATATCCAAGAGTTTGTGCCGCTTGGTACGATCAATCCTCGGGTCGTCCAACGCCGCGAAGTATTCGGCGATGGGTGCGCCTGTTGCCTGAACCATTACTACCTCTCCCTAGTTTCGTCATGATGATTACTATTTTAAACAAATCTAAGAAATATAATAAGACGCGATTGCCCTGTTGCCGTCAGGACTCCAAGATTATCGAGCCGAATTTTCTGCTAGAATCTTTCTGTCCTGTAGCCATGAACCGAACAAAACGTGGAGGTGTAGCGATGCCATCCTTCTGGGAAAAACTCCAAGTAGATGGTCAGGAAATGCCGGTCTACTCCAGCGTGCCCAGCGGCTCGGGTCCCTTTCCAGCCATAGTCATTGCCCATCCGGTAAGTGGAGTGGCTGAGTTCACCCAGAGTATCGCCGACCGCCTGGCTGAGGCTGGCTACGCTGGGGTGGCAATGGACCTGTTCCATCGAGTGACCGACGACATGACCGCTGATGGGACCGCCAAGGGTGCCTTCCTCAGCGATCCGGAAATCATCGCCGACGTTAATGCCACGGTAAATTGGCTGCGGGCCAATTCCGCCATCGATGGCGAGCGAATCGGGGTTACCGGCTTCTGCATGGGCGGCCGCATCGCCTGGCTGGCGGCGGCCACCAATCCCCACTTCAAGGCGGCGGTGCCCTACTATGGAGGGAACCTCTGGGTGACCCGCGGAGGAGCTAATCAGTCCCCCTATGATCTGACCAGTGGAATCAACTGCCCCCTGCTATTCCACTTCGGAGAAGTGGACCAGAATCCGTCGCAAGAAGACATGAAGAAACTGGACGCGGAACTAACCCGATTGGGCAAGCCCCACCAGTTTTACACCTACCCCGGCGCCGGCCACGCCTTTATGGATTTCGCGCAGCCCAATCGATACAACCAAGAGGCCGCCGACGCTTCTTGGCCTCGGACGCTGGAGTTCTTCGCGCAGAACCTGCAAGGAGCGGCGGTCACCGGCTGAACCAAAAAGCACAACCGCCATCAAGGGGCGCATGCCCATCCTATGCCCGACTGCGCGACCACGTGGTCCTGTCTTTCGGGCTTAGCTGCGGACGGCGTTCCTACTGCCTTCGGGGCCGCCAAAACCGGTGCGAGGTGAGCTACGGCCTACGGGGCATCCTAGAAGCCCGGCTGAAAAGCTCTGCTGTGACGAGATGAGGTGGAGGATAACCAGTGGACTGGGCCAAGTCTGAGACTAAGGGCGACCCATCTGGCCGCGGCCAATATGAATTGGGCAGTAACGATGGGCGACCCAGCGGCGAGCCGGTCCGGTCTATTCTCTGGTTTATTGGGGGAGGAGCCTGAAGCCTGGGACATCATCCCCATCCTGGTAGCCACCAGGGTCAGGTTGGCCACCGTGGCTGCCAGGAGTAGCTGAAAGAGGGTCTTGGCCCGACCAAAGTAGCGAGATTGGCGGACCCCCAGTTGCACCAGCCGAGCCAGGCGATGCTCGACCACCTGCCGCCGGCTGCGGTATTCGGCGAAGCTCTCACTTTTCTGGAAGGCCCGGGCTTGTTGCAGGAGCGCCTCTTGGGGATGGAGAGTCACCGTACGGCCTTTGCCCTCTCCAGCTGCCACGCACTGGGACCGCAGGGGGCATACGCCACAGACCGCCGGGTCGAATTGAAAACTCTGGACCGGATAGGTCTGACCCAACCGGTTGGTCCGGGTGCCGAAGGTCCGCAAGGTGTGGGTAACATTACCGGCTGGGCAGGTGACGGTGCCGGCCGCCAGGTCGATCTGGAAGTCCTCTTTGGGGAAGTGGTCTTTTCTGGGACGACCCGGCACCTTGGCTATTAGCGTCCGACCGGCATCGGCAAAGGCCTGCCGCGTCCCGCCATCCCCATAGGCCGCATCCCCAATGGTCTCCTCCACAGCTATGCCCGTGTTCTCTTCACTCTGCTCCACCAGTTCCAAGACTCCGGTGTTGTCACCGGCATTGCCGGGCAGGATATCTACCGCGGTCACTAGTTGGGAATCGGTATCCACCACCACGGCAGCCTTATGTCCGTCGAAGCGTTTGCTGCTGCTTTTGCGCCCATGGCGCATCTCAGGGTCGTGCGCCGAAGGGACCCGGTCCCGGCTTACGCCATCCTTCCGGGCCGGACCATCCTCCTGCCGTTCCACATCTTGCAAGAGGAGTTGCCCCAAGAGTTCCGCTGCTTCTCCAATAGCCTGGCGCTCAGGACTATCTGCGGGAAATCTACCTTGGGCCTGACGGGCCAGTTCCAATACCAGGTCAGCATCGGCTACTATCTTCTGCAGTAAGGCTTGCCGCTCCTTCTTGTTGTCCCAGTCAATCCCCGCCTCTCCCTTCACACTGGAGCCAAAGTAAAGCTCCAGGCCGTGTCTCAAGGCCCACTCCTCGGCCCGGGTCCCATCCAGTTGGGCCAATGCCCTGACCACCTGGACTATGCCGTCGGCCAGCAGGTTGTAGGTGTCCTTGACCGCTCCCCGACCCAGAATGTAGGTAGTGTCCACCGCCACCTTCATCCGCCGTCCTTTCAGGCAGCCGGTCTGCCGGGCGAATTGGAGGCTGCGCTGAAAGACGGACCGCACCTGGTCGTGGAGGATCAGCTGGGCTCGAAACAGTTGCAGGGTGCTCTTGGCAAATGGCCGGTCCTCCACCTCAATCCCCAACGCCACCTTCCACCGGATATCGAAATCCGCCCTCTGCTTGGCTTCCAGGTCGCTAACTTTGTCGTAGGCTTGCAGCAACAGCGCGGTGGCCACCAGACTGGGAGGCACGCTATCCCGGCCATTGTCTGGGCAATACAGTTCGGCGAAATCTTCGTCCCGAAATAGCTGACCCTGCAGGGAGGCCAGGAAGCCGTAGAAGGAGCCGCGGCCCACATAGTCCAGGTAGAGATGGTCCGCTTCCAGGAGTCCTCGCTGTGCCGGCCTTACTCCCAGCATCCTCAACCTCCCCCACCCCTTTAATTCTCCGGTTTAATTCTACTGCCAATTATATCGGGTTGCCTGGGGTCAAGGCACTTTTCGGCCGGAGTTCTAGTGGATGGTACGAAGCGGCTACCCAAAGACAAGAAATGGTAAGCCATCCCGCCTGAAGCGAAGCCCCTAGCGATGAGTTGGATGGTCTGGCCGCATCTTGCCGAGGGCTGGGTGCGTAAATACCCCTTTAGTGGAATTGGAGCAATGAGGGAAGGGAAAGCCCCCAAGGACGCGTGCGGTAAACCGCCTGGCAGTGCTAGGCAACGACCAATTATGGGTCTTTGACACCATCGCGGGAGGGGAGACATGGGTAGATTGGATGGCAAGACTGCTCTGGTTACCGGCGGTGGCAGAGGAATCGGACGCGGCATAGCCCTGGCTTACGCACGCGAAGGGGCGGATGTAGCGATAGTAGCCCGTTCCCGTCTGGAGCCGGAGGAGGTAGCTACGGAAATTCAGGCTTTGGGCCGGAAAGGGCTCGTCCTTACTGCTGATCTAACTCTGAATGAGGAAGCTCAGCGAGTCGTCCAAGAGGCTATACAGGGCTTGGGCAAGGTAGACATCCTGGTCAATAACGTTGGGGGGTACCGGCTTTACACCGATGACCTGCTCCACCACCTACCGGTCTTGCAACTCAGTGAAGAGGAGTGGCATCGGGTAATCACCGGCAACCTGACCACTACCTTCCTGTGCTGTAAGGCCGTCCTGCCCCATATGGTGGAACGACGGAGCGGCGGGATAATTAATCTGACTTCACACCGCTTAGCCGGGCGGGGAGCGGCGGGACAAGCAGCCTACGCCGCCGCCAAAGCTGGGGTAGAGCGACTTACCGAGTCCCTATCCGAGGAACTCCGCGAGTATGGCGTTGCCGCCAACATCCTGGACCCTGGCTGGGTCCTGACCCGACCCAATGATGATTATGACGCCGAAGTGCACAAGCGAATGCGGCTGCCCGAAGACATCGGTCCGGCGGCAGTTTTCCTAGCTCTCCAATCCCCAGAGACGATGACCGGCCAAGTGGTGAGCGCTCCAGAATTCGACCAGGAGCACGGTATCCAAGTCCCATCCGCCTACGACCGGCTTTATTCCTCCTAGGAATACCACAGCGTTTAAGGGGAATGTCTATATCCAAACCGGTTAGTTCCGGCGGAAGGAGCCAGCTCAGTAGCTGCAGGATCATCACGGACGCTCAGGTGGAACACTATATTCCGATAGCGTCAATCAAGAACAGGGGAGCTCCACAAGCTTTCGACGCCAGCAGCGCCTTCCCGAAGGCCAGTTATATGTTCTTGCCCGGTTCTCAACGCCGTATGGTTCCTACTCTAATGGCCGCTCTGCCATTATTTTGTTAAGGCTGACCAGAAAGCTCGCGAACCATGGGCACTGGGTCGGGATCCCCGGTCAGATCATCAATCGATTCCGAATTCTGCAGTTCGATTTGAAGCCTGATGCCATTAGGATCGTTGAAGTAGAACGTCTTGCCGTATCCCCGCTCTATGATCTCTGTGACATCTACCCCATGTTCCTGCAAATTCTTGTAGGCTTCATCAAACTCGGCCTCGGTTGCCACGGGCAGAGCGAAATGGTTCAGGTACTGAGCCGTTGTGTTGGTTGGTCGCTCTGCTCCGTCGAAGAAGGCGAAGGCGTTCCCGCCACCAATTTCCACATTGTAATGTCGCCGTCCATCCCCGGTGCGTGATGTACGAGCCAATTTCATGCCGAGAATGCCGCAATAAAACCGGAGTGTAGCCTCCATATCGTTGGTATTCACGGCGACATGATCGAGTTTGGTAGTCTTGAACATGAATTTACCTCCCATTCCCTAGATCTGTTTAATTATCCCTTTTTGGACCCTAGCAGGTCCAGGGCCAGAGCCAACATAATTTTGGTGCCACTGACCAGGCTTTTGATTCCCACCGACTCATCGGTGCCGTGCACGCGGTTCAGCAGGGGATCATCATCTGGGTGAGACCCCGAGAAACCGTAGGTGGTGACTCCCAGCTGCCTGGTGAAGCGCGAATCAGTAAAACCATTGCTGATAGCGGGGACCCACTGGATGTCGTCTCGGCCTAGGACTCGAGACGTGGCAGAACGGATGCTACGTGCCAGATCCGTCTGGAAAGGAGAGGAGTTGGGGACGGCCATGTAATCAATTTCGAATTCAATCTCGGGAATGCCTTCCAGCACCCGTTCAAGCTGCTGTTCCACGTAGCCGTCATCCTGATGAGGCAAGGTCCTGACATCACAAGTCAACTTGATTGACTCGGGCACACTATTAGACTTGATTCCGCCGCTAACCATGGTCGGGGTCAGGGTCATCCTGGAAAGAGCACGAAGCATGGAAGCGAACCTGGGATTGTGCGGTTCCAGTTCGGCGATGATTTCGTCGATATTCTCAGGTGATGGTTTGTCCTCGATGGCGAAGTTGGAAAGATGTTCAAATATGATGCCGGAAGTGTCTCGTTCCGGTTCATACCCTTCTATCTGGTGCAACACCTGCCTCAGGCGATAAAGGGCGTTGGTGCCCAGCCAGGGCAAGGACGCATGAGCGCTAGAGCCTTTAACGTCTATCTCGATTTGGAGGCGTCCTTTCTCTCCAACTCCAAGAATGTAGGTCAACCCGCTGGGAGATTGGATTGGTGTGCCGCCCCCTTCGTTTACCGCGAAGGGGGCGGTGATCTTCTCCGGGTGGTGCTCGGCCAGCCAGCCGAACCCGTAGCGCCCTCCATGTTCTTCATCGGCCCCGGATGCGAGGATCAGGCTGTCCTCCAATACCACACCGTGCCGCTTCAGCACTCGCATCGCCATCAACTGAGCAGTTAGAAGTCCTTTGCAGTCGGAAGCCCCTCGACCATAAATGCGCTCATCGGCTATGGTGGCGCTGAAGGCAGGAAACCTCCATTTACCTTCATCCTCCACCGGAACCACATCGGTGTGAGACATAAACATTAACCCGGCGTTACCCGACCGACCTTCCAACCGGGCGATTATGTTGCCCCGGCCGGGGGCCGATTCCAGGATCTCTGATGCTACCCCATCTTCTGCCAGCCACCGCTGAACGTATTCGCACACTTCGGTCTCGTTGCCGGTGGGCATGGACCCAGTGTTGACCGACGGAATTCTGACCAGAGCCTGGTTTAGGGCGATTATATCGTCGCGAACCGCATCTACTTTTGAAAACCAATTATCGAGAGAGTCCATATCAGGTTGCCTCCCGTAACTTCTAGACGCTGAGGACTCCATGAATTAAACCACAATTCCCGAACACTTACTTTAACATGGTGGTTGAAGACAACTGGACCTGGGACAATATGGGCATCAGGACTGGCGCGGGGTCGAATAATCAGGTCCCTTCGGCGCGCTATACATGTCGGTGCCAAACTCAAATTACATTCTTGTTCCATCTGCGGGTACAAGGATGTCGTCGCCCAGGAGAATCAAATCCGTGATGATCGACCGGTCCCGGCGATTAGTCAACCTAGCTCCCGACGCATTAGCCTTACTAGCGGGGTTGAAGATCAAGCAGCGGGAACAGGCGGAGGCAGTGGAGATAGGATGGAGCGAGTCCGAATACGTGTTCTGCTACGCTGACGAAAGTCCCTTCTACCCCAACACTGTCAGCAAGAGGCCTTCGGAGTTGGTGAAGAAGTCCGGAGTTCCTAAACTTCGGTTGCACGACATGAGACAAACCCACGCATCTTTGATGTTAAAGGAGGGTGCCAACCCAAAAACGGTAGCTGAGCGCCTCGGGCACGCCAGCGTGGTCATCACCCTAGATACCTACAGCCACGTGCTGCCGGGGGGGAAACGAGGCGGTCGCAATACAGGCCGCCTCGCCCCAATTTCGTATCTAAAATGGCGGAGAGAGTGTCCGTATAAATGACAGGGCTTTAACAGTTAATAGAAGCCTTGAGGAGACCAATGTTGAGATTGGTATACCTAAAAGTATACCAATACCAGAGAGATACGTTGGAAACCAGACAGTCCATTGTGGGCCCGATAGTTCGGAGAAATCAACTGCCGGTTCCACCTCCACCGTGCTTCGTCAACAGTGCCTCGCCAGAGTTTTTCTCCTAACCCAAAGCCAAAGTGGGACGTGCATTGGGGTGTGCCCGGAATGGGGCTGAGAGTCTCGCAGGAGTGCCTCGGTCCTTGATTGCAGGAGGTCCGGCAGCGCCGCTTGACTCCTTCTTTCCGGTTGGCCAGTCCGGTGAGGAAGCTTTTGACCCTCTCCTGGACCGCGGCCTTGCTTCCCAAGCACAGGTTTCCCGTCGCCTCCTCTCTCACCCAGCCCCAGACGGCTTCATCGGCGTTGAAGTCCGGGCTGTAGCCAGGCAGAGCCTGCCCTCGTGAAAACTGGGGGTCACCAGCCGCAGGTTCAGGCCAGGGGTCTCCAGGTATGACCGCATCGCCGGACCCCGATGTGCCGGCGCGTTGTCCCAGATCACGTTGAGACGCCCGCCGTGCCTCTCCCGCAACTGTTCCAGGAAAGCCACGAAGCTTTCTCCGTTGCTGTTCCCCTCCAGGTCCATCCATTCCACCTCGCCGGTCTCCAAGTACACCGCCGAGTAATAGCTGGCCTTCTCGCCATGCCTCGGACTGCTGGAGTCCACCAAAGCTGGCTCCCCTTTCAGCACCCAATTGCCCCGCAATCCCGCGTCAGCCCGGAAGTGGGCCTCGTCGACAAAGAATATCTTTCCCCCAGTGCGCCCCACCTCGTCCCACCGGGCGGCGTACTCCGCCACGAAGGCCTCCCGTTTGGCCTCGTCCCCCTTAACCAGCCGCTTCTTGGGGCGCTTGAAAGCAAATCCCAGTCGGTGCAAGGGCCTGCCCTCGTGTAGACGGGGGTAGTTCAGGCAGCTGCTACGGCACAGGCTGACACTGCATCGTTCCAGGAGAAACTGCCGAACCAACTTCCAGTTCCAGTTGGCCAGGCCGATGCCCGCCATGGCGGGCGATTCTTGGACCACTGCCCTCAACTCCGCCTGCTGCGTCTCGCCAAGGGCGGGGGGGAATCCCCTGACAGGGGTATGTGTGGTGTTGTCACGAAGGGGCATGGTGGGTGATCTCCAGGGCTGGTTTGGGTTCCGGCCAGGGTTCGGGCAGCAGCCAGACACGGTTCCAGAGCCGTCCTCGGAGCAGCAACCGCCTCAGCCAGTCGATGCCGTGGCGGATGACGCTGACGGTCCGTACCGGCCTGCCCCAGGGGTCGGTGCGCCGGGTTTGGTCCCACTTCCAGCCCAGGCTTTTGACGGCCTTGAAGCCCAGTTCCATCCAGAAGCGCAGGGCGTACCAACTGGGTCCGGCGTCCTCCGGTGGCAGGTCAGTGAGGATGATCCAGGGTTCTTCCTGCTCGACGTACCAGACCGCCAGCAGGGTGCAGCGGCGTTTTGCGGTGGGGGTGCTGAAGGCGGTGCCGCGGCCAATCCAGGCCGTATCGGGACGGGAAACGAAGTGCTGTGCGGGCAACCGGCGGCCGTCTTGGGCGCAGAAGCTGACGTTCTTCCGATACCTCATGTAGGGATGCCAGCCTTGAGCGCGTATCTGTCGCCACAGCTTGGGACTGGCTATGCCCCGGTCGCAGAGCACGATGACGGTCATTTCCTTGGGAACCGCTGGGGCGAGTTCCCTGAGGAGTTCCACCGTGGGGTCCATCCAGGACCCCCGCTGGGTGGCCCGGTGGATGCGCCAGGCCACGGGAATAGCGCAACTGCGGTAGACCACGCTGAGGACGATGGCAGGGGTTTGGTCGCCTTTGAGCGTGGGATCAACGGCCAGGGCCAGCCGGCCGGAAGGCCACCATGCCAGGACCCACCGGAGCAATGGGGGAAGCAGAGACTTACGTCCAGTTCGGTCCGGCAGGGACGGGCCCGGTCGTTGCCGTCGTACAACCACTCCCGGAGATACTGGCGCAGGTTGTTCCATCTGCCCCAGGGAGAGAGTGCCGAGGCCACGGCGTTCTGGCAGGCGCTGCCGGCCAGAATAGCACCGTACACCCCACAGGACCAGACCGGTCAACTGTGGCCGGGAGAGGTGAGGTAGATGCGTTTCAATGACCTGCTGCATCTGGTAGCCTTTAGCCCCCTGGCTTGACCAGGGGGATTCCCGTGGAAGGCGCATGGGACACCTCCAGCACCTTCCGGCGCGTCGACGTGTACCCCGGCACGTACCCCACCATGCCCAACGCCTGGAGCCGGACGAAGCAGGGCTACTCGTACATTTCGCTCCGGATCACCCGGGGAGATTATTGGGACCCTCCGGCGGAGGAGCACTACCGGGACTGGGTCCTGCACCTCGACGGCGTCGAGCTTCCTTTCAAGGATGCCTTCAGGGCCGGAGACGAGTTCCAGTGGATCGGGGTGGCGTTTCAGCAGTTGTTCAACGACTGGACCTCCTCGACGGTGACCAAATTCGGCATCGAGGAGATCCCGTCCACCGAGCAGGAGCCGACTCCGGCGCTCCCCTACGCGCCGATCCACGTCGAGGCGTGGGCCTCCGGCCGCGACGGGCTGTATGTCAGGTGGGACCCGCCGTGGTGGCGAGTCGGGGTTCCGGACGCAACGGGCTACATCGTCCAGTGGAAGAAGCCCGACGACAGCTGGAGCGACAGCGCCGCCGTGTCCCAGAGGGAGGTCAGGGGCGGATGGCAGGGGCTCCAGAAGGTGGACGGACTGACGGAGGGCACGCTCTACTCGGTGCGCGTGTTCGCCACCAATGCGGCCGGAGACGGCCCGCCCTCGGAGGACACTCTCGGCAGGCCTCAGCCGCTCAATCCGCATCTCGTTTCCATGTCGGTCAATGGGCGAACTCTGATCATGCGCTATGACCGGCAGCTGGACCAGACCTCCGTACCCGCCGAGACCGTCGACGCGGTGGCCGTCCGGGGGATGGAGGTTGCGCTCACCCTGGCCGAGGGGGTGTCGGCCGCCAACTCCGTCATCGCGCGCTACGAGCCGCCCACCGACCCATCGGCGGCCTTCCTGCGCGACACCGCAGGCAACCATGTATTCACGTCCAAGGGGAACTGGCTGCAGGAGGTCGCGAACGAGACGCCCCGGTCGTCGCTGCAGCCGCTCACCGCCTCGTTCAGCAATGTGCCGAGCTCCCATGACGGCAGCGGCAGCTTCACCTTCAACATCGTGTTCAGCGAGCAGGTCTGGATCGGCACGGGGTTCCCCAGAGCCCAACTGCTCGTGGTGACCGGAGGAACGGTCACCGGCGCCCACTGGCTTGATCGCCGCACCGGCCGGTGGGCCGTCACCATCCAGCCCGACGGCGGCAGGGACATCGTGATCACGCTGCCCAAGGACCGGTACTGTGTGGCAGACCTGTACGACAGCATCCGGCAGGATGACCTGGTTCCGGGCGCCCCGTGCGCCGCCGGGAACCGGCCCCTCACCAACGAGCCGACCGCAACGGTCACAGGCCCGCCGCCGATGGAGGACGCGACGGAGAACACGCCGGCGGAGGGCGCGCCGCGCATCCAAGGCAACCCCGCCGTGGGCGAGACGCTGTCCGCGGATACCACGGTCATCAGCGACGCCGACGGCCTGAACAACGCCGTGTTCGAGTATCAGTGGCTGGCCGACGACACGGAAATCGACGGCGCCACCGGCTCGACCCACACTCCGACCTCCGGAGATACGGGCAAGGCCATCAGGGTGAGGCTCACCTTCACCGACGACGCTGGCAACGAGGAGTCGCTGACCAGCGGGGCCACGGCGGAGGTTGCGGCGGGGCTGCGGATCCGGTCGGCAACGCTGGACGGCGCAACGCTCACCCTGACCTACAACGAGACCCTGGACGAGGGGGGCTCCATCCCCGGCGGGGCATTCACGGTGATCGTGGCCGGCAGCGCCCGGGAGGTGACCGGAGTATCGGTGTCGGGCTCCTCGGTGACGCTGACCCTGGCGTCGTAGGCAGCGGCGGGGGATGCGGTGACGGTGGACTACACCCGGCCCGAGGGCCGGTACTTCATCCGGGACACACAAGGTCGAACAGCGGACTCCTTCAGCGGGCGGGTGGTCTCGAACGATACCGCCGCCGGGGAGCAGTACACCTCTAGGTCACAGGCCCCCGGCTCCCCGCGGAACCTGGCGGTGGTCCGGCACGAGAGCGGCAGGCTCCGGACCTCCTGGGACGCCCCCGACTCCGGCCCAACCCCCACCGGCTACACCGTCCAGTGGAAGGAGTCGGGGGACGACTGGGCGGAGCAGGCCGACGTTTCGGAGGCCCAGGTCAAGGGCACCTCCCACATCATCACCGGGCTGACCGACGATGTGGAGTACGCCGTTCGGGTCATCGCGTCCACGGATGACGCCGACAGCGCTCCCTCCGGGGAGGCCGCCGCCACGCCCCAGGAGACGGTACCGCCGGCACCCTCGTCGGCAACCGTGGACGGGACGACACTGACCATTACTTTCAGCGAGGGGTTGACCGAGACACCGGCTCCTGCAGCGGCGGCCTTCACGGTCAACGTGGGGAGCAATCAGCGCGGGGTGAACTCCGTGGCCATTTCGGGAAGCACGGTGACCCTGACCCTGGCTTCCGCTGTGACGTCCACCGATGAGGTGACAGTAAGCTACACCGTACCCTCCGATACAGCAGCAGCCCGCCTGAAGGACCAGTCGGACAACCCGGCAGCGTCATTCGCTGCCCGGGCGGTGACCAACAACACCGCTGCCGCCCTGACGCCGCTGACGGCCAGCATCCACAGCGAACCAGCTTCCCATGATGGACAGGCTGAATTCACCTTTGAACTCCGGTTCAGCGAGAATCTGGAAAGGTTCAGCTTCAGGACCCTGCGGGACCACGCGTTCACGGTGACTGGGGGAGAAGTGAAGCGAGCGCGTCGCCTGGTCAGAGGAAACAACATCAGGTGGGAGATCACCGTCAGGCCGTCCTCCGACGCTGACGTGACCATCGTTCTCCCCATCACCACGGACTGCACTGACCAGGGCGCAGTATGCACCGGGGACGGCCGACGGCTGTCCAACCGGCTGGAGTTGACCGTTCCAGATGGACATACCAACTGATGACATAGTTCGAGAACCGATTTATCCCAAGACGAGCCATCAACCGCGGAGAAACCAAGAGATGCTAAGGGATTGTCACGAAATAATTAGTTCAATTGAGCAGCGCAACGCGGGGTAGCAGCGAATAATTCCATTCACCATGGAAAGAGTCTCTACGCAAATAGATGGCTTCGAGTTCGTCGTCCGATACGGTGCGCCCGGCCGGGTATCGGTTGGTGTCCAGTTGGCTCTGAACCCGCAGCCCCGTCCGGGTCGTGGTCGCCCCGATCAAGTTCACCACCACCTCGTGGCTCACCAGCGGCTTTCCGCGCCAGTTCTGACTGATCGCGGAGAACAAGCGGTGTTCGATCTTGTTCCACTTGCTGGTCCCTGGTGGGAGGTGGCACACGTCGATTTCAAGGCCCGTCTCATCCGCCAATTTCTGCAACTCCAGCTTCCACAAGCGGAGCCGATACCCATTGCTGCCGCCCGCGTCGGCCGTTATCAGCAGCCGAGTGGCGCTCGGGTAGAGCGCCTGCCCCATGCCGCGCCACCAACGCCGGATGCTCTCGACGGCAAAAGCAGCCGTATCGTGGTCCGTCCCCACACTGACCCAGGCCTCGTTCTGGGCGATATCGTACACCCCATAAGGACTGACCCGGCCCAGATCCGGAATCAGGAAGTCATGCACCAGCACTTGCTCCGGCGCTCCCTTGGGACGCAACTCCCGCCCACCGTTCTTGAAGGGCCCCACCAGTTCCTTCTTCTTCGTGTCCACGGAGATCACCGGCTCTCCCAGGGAGAGTTGCAGTTGCACCGCCCGGTCCAAGTGCTCAAACTGGGCGTTGCGGTCCGGGTGTTCCGTCCCCGCCAGGGTCTTGCGATTGGCTTGCAAGCTATAGCCCATGTCGTGGAGCAGTTCGGCGACCATGCGATGGCTGACTTGGTGCCCTTGGCGCTTCAATGCCACCGCCAGTTGACGCACGCTCTTGCAGGTCCAGCGCAGCGGGGACTCGGGATCCCCACGGCTGGTCGGCTCCACCAGCCGGTCCAAGTCCTCGCGCAAGCTCGGGTCATGCTCGACGGTGCGCTTCCGGCCGCCTCCAGGATGGCGGATGCGGCCCTTCGCGGCCCCTACGGCCGGCTGGCCCAACTCCCGTATGCCGCGGCGAATCGTCCCGCGAGAAGCTCCGGTGGCCCTTGCAACCGCTGCCTGGCCACCACGCCCGGCCGCCGACGCCTCAGCGGCAAGCACCAGCCGCCGCACCCGCTCGTCCACAACGGGGGCAATCGCTTGGTAACGAGCTTGAATCGCTCCTTCAACTATCACCCATTAAGTATAGCTGAGCATGTAGTAAAGGTCAAGTTATTTCGTGACAATTCCTTAGTTTGATTCCCCCCTTTAAGGCCAGGCTGGCGTCGCCTACCGCAACGGCATTAACGAGGTTTCCTATCTCGCGTTCCAGTTCCGTCAGCCGTTTCTCGATCTGGTCCTTGCGGCTCATCTGGAGCGTCACGAAGTCCCTGTTCTCCTTGACTACCATGCTTATCAGTCTGCGTAGCACCGGTTTGGTCAGAATGTGACCCAAGATGGCTCGTAAGGTTTTTGTGACAAAAACATCGAGCCTGACGGGGGGGTTGGGACACCAGTTCGGATGGTCCTTCGTGTAGTTCCGCTGGTTGGGGCATTTGAGCCTTGGGATGCCATTTGTCGTGTGCAACTGTATGTTGCTGCCGCACATTTCGCAGACCAAGATTCCGCCCAGTGGGTTGGGGCTTCCGTGGCTCCTGGGACTTTTCTGCTGGTTGGAGTTTTCCTGGCCCACGGAACTCTTTGCTTGTTTACGCCTGCTGGCTAGATTCCTTTTTATCTGGTCCCGCTCCTCTTCGGTCATCGCTGCGGGGTGGGCGTCCAGGCATAGCACCTCCGCAGATTTCTTGAGGATCTTACTTCCAGACCCCTTTCCCCCTCTGGCGGTCTGGCCCAGCACTGCTTTGCTCTTCGTCAGAAGGTAGGAGGTATTATCGGTGGTCCATTTACCGTTGCCTCGCGTTCCGACCTTCCCGTTCCTTTTCAGGTTGGTCTCGGCGGCCGGGTGCTTCAGACCGGTACTTTCCAGGTAGGCTATGATCTCCCTCAGGGAATAGTTCTCCTTTCCCATTTCCTTGGCGTGGAGGAGGTGGGGCCATTCTTCCGGGTGCTGCTCCAGCTTTGTGTGCTCCGCCCCTCTCCACATCACCTTCCTCTTCTGGTAACCGAAGGGTCGGGTCCAGCCGATGTAGAACCCCACCTCGACCGCGAACATCTGGGAGTCCCTGGTCTTCAGGGCTGCGTCGCCGACCTGGGCCTCGTTCATCACGGCCTTCAGGCGCCGATGGGTGTTGATCTTCATTTGTGGATTACCGGGCGGATCCATGATTGATATGAGCTCGATTTCCTCGTCTCCGAGTATCTCCTCGTAGTCGATGAAGTCGCTGGTACTCCTGCTCAACCGGCTTATGTCGGTTACGACGATTGCTGCGTAAGACCTTAATAGCCAGGTCGCCCAACTCCCAATACCCTTGGCCAATTTGGGCTACCAATTCGGACCCCTCCTGGACGACTCCCTGCCATTCTTCCAGCATGTAACCGCTCATTTACTCTTTCCCTTCCAATTTCCCGAATCCCGCCGGTTCGCTTTGCTCTCTCCAGCCTAGCAGTTACTATTCGACCATAAAATACCCGTTTTGGAGATGGTCTATAAGTAGGGGAGGCAATGATGTCAGGAATATGGAATGCACTGGTGGTCTTGGTCGCGCTGACTGTGATTGGTTGCGGAGTCACGGCCGAGAGTGGCATCGGTACCCCAGCGCCGACTGACATCCTGGTGTTCGTAGACCGGGCTAACGTTCTTGTTAAGGAAGGGCCTCTTCAGGTCGAGAACTTGTCGTTAATTCGACGGGTTGAGGAGTTAGAGGCCGAGTTAAAGGACCTCCGATGAACCAAGGAAGATGCCATAGCAGTAGTGCAGTCCGAATTAAGGGAGCGTCTAGTACTACAACGACGGTTGCCTGGTAGTGGGTTGGGTGGTTTGAGTGATGGATGCGGCGAGCTTCGAGGGGTCTACGACAGCCTTCAGGAATTCCACGCCTTCTTTGCGGCCTCCTTCGGCCGCAAGCAGTGGCGGGATCACAGCGGGAATTACCTTCAGGCGCTGCTGGTGCAGGACCAGGAGCGGCGCAACGCCGAGAATCTCTCGGAATCGGTGGGCATCTCGGCCCGGGCGATGCAGCGCTTTCTCACCGAGGCCCGGTGGTCCGATGAGACAGTCATAGGGCGGTTGCAGGAATACTTGGCCCCCAGGCTGGGACACCCGGAGGCGGTTGGGTGTTCGATGGCAGCGACTTCCCCAAGCAGGGCAGAAATCGGCGGGAAGTACTGCGGCAGGCTGGGCAAGGTGGCCAACTGCCAGGGTGGGATGTTCCTGGCCTATCAGCCCGCTGGGCCGGGCGTTGGTGGACAAGCGGCTGGGTGGACCTCCGACCAGTTGTGAAACTACCGGTCAAAGCCGGAGTTGGCCCTGGAGATGCTGGAGCGGGTCCTGGAGTTGGGCTACCTCAGGGCCGAGTGGGTTGCCGGAGACGACGCCTTCGGGATGTCGCCGATTCCGGGAGGGACTGGCGGCCCTGGGGATGCGCTACGTGCTGGACGTTCCGGGCGGCACTACGGTCTGGACCCGGCTTGGATCCTTCCCCCGTGGCCTGGGCAGCAGGAGCTCTGCCGAATTTTGTCCCAGGAAGGCCAGGTTCGTTAAGGAGGCGAGGGCGAGAACCTGGTGTCAGCTCCCGAGGGCACATCCACGAGAAACCTGAGAAGGGTGACGTGGGGCTGGACGAATACGAGACCCGCAGCTCCCATCACCACATAGCCATGTGCCTGCTGTGGAGCGTTCCTGCTGAGCCTGCAGCAGGATTGGGGGGAAAAAGATGCCCCGGATCACGAGAGCCACAGGTGTACCGGGTGGTGCGGGAGATGCTGCCCCGGGAGCAGTTCGGGCCCGATCAATTGCTGTTGTGGCTGGAGGATACGCAGCTAAGAACGATACGGGTTGCCGTTCTAGTACTAGCCTGTGGGTATCATGGTCACGAGCTTCCCTACTGGGTAGGTCAGACCGAGGATCAGGTTTGATAGAACAACAAAGAATGCGCCTGGTTGTGAAGTGCCAGCTGGAGGGCGTAGGCGTTTTTAGCTTATCCGGCAGCAGGACAGATCCGGTGTTAAAAGCATTGCCATCCTTCGGTGCCTTCAGCTCGAATTTTGTCGGAGGCCAGGCGTTAAAGCGAGGAGAATGGTCAGCAATCCACGAGCCTCCGTCCCTTAGATGGCGAGTAGAGAGCGTCATCCGTTACTCAGACAAGACGATACGGGTTGCCTTCTACGCCTATGAGAGGACTGGCCTGGTAGAAGGGGTAGCTTCTTACGAGGAACTTGCTCCTCCCTCCGAAGGGCTCACCCCTGAAGAGAAGTTGCGTCAGTTCCTGGAGAGAGAATCGGCCCAAGTAAGTTAGTCCGGTGGAATGGGATTGGTATGACCGCCGCCGGGGCCCTCCAAGACCTGGGCATTACTGAGGAACTACTGCTCGAATACGCTGGTAGTTGAGCTTCGGAGACTCCGCTGGTCTACAGTGGGGCTGCCTCTACTGACCGTCACCGGCCCAGCGGCCCGCCTTACCGACCAGCGACGGCCCAGCGCCAGGGAGGTACGTCCAGGGGTGGGGGTGCATGGCTTAGACATTCGCGGATCCCTAGTAGTGGAGACCGCACACAATTTTTATCCCGAAACTTTGGCCTACGCTACAGTCTCACGCTTGTTCCAAGGTAGTGGCCAGGGTCGCTGCCTGGATTCGCAGGTTGGCGCAGGAATTCAGCAGCAGTGCATTCAGCCTCTCATATCCTTTGACTTACTTTACGATATCTACGTTTTGGAGTGTATAATTCGATGAAGACAGGATCTCTTGCAGTAGGATTCACTAACCTCTTGCCTCAGTGTCTTCATTGGCGCCGAGGATCAGCGAGTCAACCTGGGCCGGAAATGTTCGCTAATGTTCCCGTAGCCAAAAGGTATAGTAGTAGAGGATTTGGGCCGATTGCGACTAATTTCAGCTTCCCTTCTAATTACCGCAATAATTCTTTCCCTTGCCTGCGCAACTGCACTACCCCCACCTACGCCATCACCACCCCCCACAATTGGCTCCCCTGAACCAACCCAGACGCGTGCACCCCGCCTGAAGGAGACCCTAACGGATCGACAGAAGCAACAAGCTATAGGAGCCATGATGCGCAAGAGGCTAGTGAACGAGGCGTCAATTGCCCAAGATGATCAACGCCTATCACTGGGCCTTGTGGTGCGTGTAGAGACAACACAGGACAATGCTCAGGAACTAGGTGACAATTTCGTCCGATTGGTCAAAACATTTGGGCCGGAAGCGTTACCAGGCAGAGAAATTGGGTCGGGGATTTTTGATTACGAGATTACTGTTGCCTATGACGACGGTACGAGGATTGCACAGGGGGCCAAGGAATCAACTGGCATCAGAATAGCCTGGTAACGAACGAGCTGCCGCTGCTGCTTGTCTAATTTCTCGGGCCTTCCTCTGGTTCCTCCCCCTGCTCTTGCTGCTGCCAATCCTGCGTTGGTTCGGTCCTCGGCATGCGAGAGTTCTGTCTTGATTCCTCCCCAATGCTACAATTAGCCCATGCGGGATAAGCTAACGTGCAAACAAGAAGGCTATGCCCAAGAGAGGGCGGCGGGCTTGACCCAGTCGGCTGCTTACCGCAACAACTACGGCACCAGCAACATGTCCGCCAAGACAGTTTGGGAAGAAGCTTCTAGGCTGGATAAACACCCCAAGGTTTCAGCAAGGATTCTAGAGCTCCAGGCTGCCACTGAAACAGCGCTGGCTGAGAAGCGGCTGTGGGATGTAGAAAGATTGGTCGAAGAGGCGGAGACCAACCTAAATCTTGCCCGCAGCGGTGGTTACAAAGGGGCTGGCAGTGCCAACGGCGCGTTGGAGTTCATAGGGCGGGTGACGGGACTGCTGAACGAGAAGCAGCAACCCGGCACTGTAGCTGTGACCAAAATAGTTATTAACCTGGCGCCTGGAGTAGAGCCACCGCCGCAAGTAGTTGAAGCAGCGGAATATCGGGAGTTGCCCAGGCCGCGCCCTGAGCTTGCCGAAGGGGACGCCGGATAAGCACCTGGTGTACAGAAACTCATCAAAGCTGCCCTTTTCTTGACTTTGATTTTTGCACCGAGTTTCTGCACTAAAGGGCAAATAGAAACTGGGGATAACTTTGGTCACGTTGGGAGGAGTCCAGAAAACCCTCGTTTTCTGGGCTCCTCTGACATCAACCGTCAGCCGCTCCTAGCTACGAGCCTTTGCTATATACTTGCGGGAGATGTGCCGTAGTAGGATGTATCTACGATGAACCTGAGATTACTGTTGCAACAGCAAGGATTAAGCGTAGCCTGGACCTGGAAGCGGACGGGAGGGAATGCCCTATCATGGACCGTCGATATTTGGCCCTAGACATCCAAACCGCTAAGATGCTGCCGGACCAAGATGAGGACTGGGCCCCCTTGGGCATTATTTACGCCGCATCACTAGCCAGCTTCCAGGATTCTGGACGCTGGTCGGTAGCGGACGCACAACAGGAATGCTAGCACGAGAATCAGCGTCATCTCTACCCACTTTGAGGCAAGGTCCTTTGCTCCAACCGGGATTGCCCAGATCAAACCACCTTTCCTGGATATAGCTCCCGCGGGGATACCGCCAAATATAATCCCGCATTCCAAGGGCGTCAAATGCGGTCTGATGCGGCCTGATTCACTCAAAGTCCCCGCTTTCATTGGGCAACCACTGTACTGCCAAGCGTAAAAGCCCCAAACCGCTTGTCTACGCCCAAGTCTCGCCCTTGGGAAGCCCTTTTGCCCTGTACGACCCCCTAACCGTAACCAATCCCGACGCTCCTAAAGTGGACTAGCCAGGAACCAGCCTAAGCCGGCCAATTCGTTCCAGTATCCCGCCTAGCATTTCCCGGCTCACCAGCACCTCAGCAAGCTGAAACACCAGCCTTCCGGCATGGCGCACCAACCGTCCTCCAGTCTTGATCATCCTGGTCTGCAGACTGGTCAACGACCAGTGCTTCATTGCCTCCGGTAAGGCTAGCCTTCTCATGGAGTTGCCCAGGTTGTAAGCCAGTACGAACAACTCCAGCCTGACCTGATTGGCCACGAACTTGTGGCAGGACAACCTGGTCCAGTTCAGGGCGTACTTGCCTTCTTTTATCCATTGCTCCGCGGTCCCTCGGCCATTGTAAAAGCGGACTATCCCGATGTTTGGATAGCTCAGATTGGTGACGATGAAGCCCACTCTGGGAAACAGTTCTCCCTGGTGCCACTCCACCTTAGAGACCACTCTCCGAGCAACGTTCCAGCTCTGGGCCTGGTAGACGAAGTCATGATAGGAGACGATGGGCTTCGGGGAAAGCCACTCCGTAGGCCGTATTAGCCGGGGCGCTATCTCCCGCTGCAGCACCTGGTTGGACCGCAGCCTGATGGCGTAGCCGATGTTTCTTGCTTCCAGATAATCGTATATCTCCGGCTTGGCGAAGGCGGCGTCAGCACGAAACAGCAGCCTGACCGCTGCTGTCAAATAACGCTCCACCACCGGATCAAGGACTTCTTGCCAATCATCGGCACTGTGGACGTTGCCTGACCGTAGCTTAGCTGCTTCACAATCCCCGAACTGGTTGAACAGAAAGAGAGGGTGATAGCAGACGCATTCAAAGTGGCCGTTATAGGCTGCTCCCTCCTGCTGGCCGTGCACTGGACTCTCGGAACTGTCCATATCCAGGATTACTCGCCGGTGTAGGGTATGGGCCATAGCTCGTTCCACCCACTGGGTATTTATTCGTGCCAGCCCCTTCAGGTTGTCCTCTTGGGTCAGGAACTCCGTCTCGAACCGGCCCATCTCACTGGTGCTGGCTCCTTTCCGCTCCGAGCCTTGCCATCCCACGATCACTCGCATGGCTGGGTCATGGGAAAGGCGCACTGCGTCATTGGTGTCGTCGTAGCCGGCCAAGCGGCTGTAGATCGACTGTCTTAGCAGCGGAACCAGGTGGTGAAAGATATTGCGTCCGGTACGGCTTTCCTGGAGGTAGTCCTCAGCGATTTCGGTAAGGCCCAAGGCATCATCAAACTCTCGAAAGGCAAGAAGACCAGCGTCGGAGGTGATGGTAGAGCCGTGAAATTCCAGGCGGACTTTGGGGTTGAATTGGAGCCGGAGAGGGGCTTTTTCGCCGTCACCCATCAGGTGCCTCCATGATGCTTACGGCATCTTACTAACAAGCGGACATATCATGGAGTTATTATAGCTGGGAACACGCAAAAAGGGCCCATAATTAGACAATGGTTGAAAGACCATCGACGAATTACTGAGAAAGCTTTTTAGCCATATGGGAAATGTGGGCTTAGTTAATTTCTTAGTGCCATTCCTGGCCGCCCTGGCGACCGGGGATGGCAAGAGTTCTCGCGTTAAGCCGGCGTTCGGGAGAGGCGTACTGGTAGCCCTAAAGCGGGCCTAACCGGGAAGCCCCAATCCCCAGCCCCGGAATCCAAGGAGGCAGTTAATGGATAGGGACCAAAACCAGGAGCGGGACCCGGACCAGGACCGAATGTGGGCCGCCACCAGGCTTACCGAGGCTGCCGTTACCCAGCTGTTCCAGGGAGCCTCTACCCCGATCGATGCCAGCAGAGGACAGCAGATTGGTCAAATTGTTGCCGAGTTATACTCCGCTATCTATACCGGCAAGGATGGCCAGAGTACGTTGGATGCCCGGCCGTCCCTTGCCGAAAGGATGGCCATTGCGCCGGCCAGGTCTCGGGTCTTACCGCGTCCCACCAGGGTCGGTCAAAGCGGGCCAACGCCCCGATCCCTAACAGGTTCGGCTGCACCTGCGGTCGGCAAGGATGCTGAGTCGGTCGCGGACCGCGCAAATCTCCCCCGATCCATCCAGAATGAAAGCGTGCAGGAAGCTCCGAGGAGCCAGGCGAGGGTGAGGCCGTCAGATGGACTAGACAGGACCGTAACTCCGGCTAGCGTTCCAGAAATCGGGCCATCTCTAGGGACTATGCCTGAAACTACCCAAGATTCCCTTCAGTCTCTTTTGTCCGAGATCGGCGCCGATGCGCCTCGCGAGGAAGCCGAAGAGGAGCGAATGCTGCCGCCGGAATCCCCGGTTTACCCGGCGCAGCTCCAGCCGGAGAGTTTGGAATCTCAGCTGGCCTCGATTGCGTCGCAGGGACCTATGGAGCCGGAAATACCCCCGTCCGCCCCGCCCCCGACCTTTGCCACGACTCCCCTGCCAAATTCGATCAGTCCTAGAGCCCCATCGCCTGCTCCTTCTGATTCCCCCGTGGTTGTCTTGGAAGCCTCGGAAAAGCGCCGTTCCCGGTGGCGATTCTGGCAGCGCTAGACCTATCACGTTTTTAAACCAATCACCGATTCAGACTCCGAGCGTTTGCCGGAGCCCGTTAATAATTAATCCGGTTCCCCGCTGGCCCAGGCCGGGTTTGGCCAACCGGATGACCGCTTGGCCGAAACGGCCGGAAAGATTCCCGCAGGAACTCACATTCATGGCGGCGGCAAAGGCGGGGGTTAGCATAATCTGGTGGTAGAATTCTTTAATGAAGGTGCGGGCTGGCCGAATTCTGACCCGGTTGGCCGGCAAAGAGGAGTCCCTCCGCCCCTGGGCTCAGGCGCTTTCTATATCGGCTACCCTGGGCTGGATGGCAGTAACCTTCTACTTCTTGGGCTCCCCGGATCCTCCCTCTCCCGAAGCGCCACCCTGGTGGTTTCCAGTCCTCGCCCACCTTTTTCTGTTCGCCGTTTTGGGACTCTTAACCATGCTAACTCTGGCCACTCTGGAGCGTTCCTCCGGGTGAAGATACGGCCTAGCGTTGGTCGTGGTAATTGGCTTCCTCTGGGGATCGGCAACCGAGCTTTACCAGGCCTTCCCAGTCGCAGCGCTTCCTGGGAAGGCCTGGTTTTGGATACTTTGGGCGCCTTTATGGGTGGAGCCGGGTACAAGGTAGCTGGACTTTGGGCACACCGGTATTTAGGTTGGTACAGACTCTACTATCATTAAAATTCCTCCGCCCTTAACTCGAAGGATGCACCATGGCTTCGGTGTCTCTAGGGGATCGTTGATCCCTCGGTTGCCAGGTGGAGCGCCGGAGCTGCTGGCTTAGATGGCGCCAGTAAGCAACTCTGGCGGAGGAATTGGAACGCCGAATGCCTGGAAAAGCCCAGAATTTATGGGCCTGAGGGCTTGTACCGGTTGCGGGATAGCAAAATAAAGGACTTCCAAACCATTTCTTCAAGGCCTGGAAGTCCGAGGAAGCCAGGTTGGCCAGGTTCCGTGGAGCCGGCCAAGGGTGCGTCAGGCAGATCCCTGTCGTGTCGCCGGGTTAGCCCGGCCGTTTCACTTCAATAGTTTCATCTGCCGTCAGGGCCACCCGCCGGTAACGAATGCCCATCTTCAGCATCCAATAACTCAGGGTGGCCGGACTTACGCCCATCTCGGCGGCGGCATGGCTAAGGCCGTGCTGGTTCACCAGCTCCGGGACCAGAGTTTCCAGGGGCCGCTGGAACTTGTCCTCTACTTGCCGCATCAATTTGGTGCGTCGCACCCGCTGGACTGACATTGGCTATTCTCCGGTAAGACGGCCCCGGGTATTGCCGGAGCGGCTGTATTTCAGAGTCTATCATCCGGGATTCCCCAGATCAAACCACCTTTCCTGGATATAGCTCCCGCGGGGATACCGCCAAATATAATCCCGCATTCCAAGGGCGTCAAATGCGGTCTGATGCGGCCTGATTCACTCAAAGTCCCCGCTTTCATTGGGCAACCACTGTACTGCCAAGCGTAAAAGCCCCAAACCGCTGGTCTACGCCCAAGTCTCGCCCTTGGGAAGCTCTTTTGCCCTGTGCGACCCCGTAACCGTAACCAATCCCGACGCTCCTAAAGTGGACTAGCCAGGAGCCAGCCTAAGCCGACCAATTCGTTCCAGTATCCCGCCTAGCATTTCCCGGCTCACCAGCACCTCAGCAAGCTGAAACACCAGCCTTCCGGCATGGCGCACCAACCGTCCTCCAGTCTTGATCATCCTGGTCTGCAGACTGGTCAACGACCAGTGCTTCATTGCCTCCGGTAAGGCTAGCCTTCTCATGGAGTTGCCCAGGTTGTAAGCCAGTACGAACAACTCCAGCCTGACCTGATTGGCCACGAACTTGTGGCAGGACAACCTGGTCCAGTTCAGGGCGTACTTGCCTTCTTTTATCCATTGCTCCGCGGTCCCTCGGCCATTGTAAAAGCGGACTATCCCGATGTTTGGATAGCTCAGATTGGTGACGATGAAGCCCACTCTGGGAAACAGTTCTCCCTGGTGCCACTCCACCTTAGAGACCACTCTCCGAGCAACGTTCCAGCTCTGGGCCTGGTAGACGAAGTCATGATAGGAGACGATGGGCTTCGGGGAAAGCCACTCCGTAGGCCGTATTAGCCGGGGCGCTATCTCCCGCTGCAGCACCTGGTTGGACCGCAGCCTGATGGCGTAGCCGATGTTTCTTGCTTCCAGATAATCGTATATCTCCGGCTTGGCGAAGGCGGCGTCAGCACGAAACAGCAGCCTGACCGCTGCTGTCAAATAACGCTCCACCACCGGATCAAGGACTTCTTGCCAATCATCGGCACTGTGGACGTTGCCTGACCGTAGCTTAGCTGCTTCACAATCCCCGAACTGGTTGAACAGAAAGAGAGGGTGATAGCAGACGCATTCAAAGTGGCCGTTATAGGCTGCTCCCTCCTGCTGGCCGTGCACTGGACTCTCGGAACTGTCCATATCCAGGATTACTCGCCGGTGTAGGGTATGGGCCATAGCTCGTTCCACCCACTGGGTATTTATTCGTGCCAGCCCCTTCAGGTTGTCCTCTTGGGTCAGGAACTCCGTCTCGAACCGGCCCATCTCACTGGTGCTGGCTCCTTTCCGCTCCGAGCCTTGCCATCCCACGATCACTCGCATGGCTGGGTCTTGGGAAAGGCGCACTGCGTCATTGGTGTCGTCGTAGCCGGCCAAGCGGCTGTAGATCGACTGTCTTAGCAGCGGAACCAGGTGGTGAAGGATATTGCGTCCGGTACGGCTTTCCTGGAGGTAGTCCTCAGCGATTTCGGTAAGGCCCAAGGCATCATCAAACTCTCGAAAGGCAAGAAGACCAGCGTCGGAGGTGATGGTTGAGCCGTGAAATTCCAGGCGGACTTTGGGGTTGAATTGGAGCCGGAGAGGGGCTTTTTCGCCGTCACCCATCAGGTGCCTCCATGATGCCTACGGCATCTTACTGCAAAGTGACATATCATGGAGTTATTATAGCTGGGAACACGCAAAAAGGGCCCATAATTAGACAATGGTTGAAAGACCATCGACGAATTACTGAGAAAGCTTTTTAGCCATATGGGAAATGTGGGCTAAATATAAAATACTATCCTCCCAGCAATACAGGATTGTCCCGTCACATTCTTTACCTATTGCGAGGTGAGCCATGGCTGTCGTAACGATCCAGGCATACGCGTGTGAAAGGTGCAACTACCGCTGGAGTCCCCGGGACTTCCCGGTCACCACCAACGTGGACAAGCAGCCCAAGGTCTGCCCGAAGTGCAAGACGCCATTCTGGAACCGGCCAAGAATGCTCAACATTCCAGCCGAGAATCGGGCAGCGTTCAGGGCATAGGGAACCACTCATGCTGGAATGAACCCAGTGGGTTCAACAGCAAGTCTCCAGAATCCAGAGGGGAGAACATGACAGTAACCATAAAACGAATAAACGCAGTTGAGGGACCCATTCGCGTTGTAATCTACGTGCGGGTATCCAGCAGGAACCAGGACATAGAAAATAGCAGCGATGCCCAAATAGCCGAGTGCAAAGCATTCATAGAGAAGATGGGATGGACCCTGGTAGGCATTTACATCGACAAAGCCAAGAGCGGCCGCGACGACCGGCGTCCCCAGCACAGCCTGATGGTCCATGATGGCACGAAACAGGACCGGGATTTTGACAAGGTCGTCATGTGGAAACACGACCGCTACGCCCGGAACGAAAACTATGCCACTTTGACCAAGGCAATGCTCCGCAAGGCCGGCGTCGAGATAATTTCCATCAAAGACCCCGCAGTAGAAGGCCCGTTCGGCCGCCTTTTCGAAACCCTCCTGGACCTCCTGGCCGAGATCCAGTCCGACGGCATTGCCGAAAACGTCAAAAGGGGAACACGACACCTTGCCAGTCAAGGTTATTACCTGGGCTCCGAGGCCCCCTACGGCTACCAGATCAAAAAGGTACAGGTTGGGGAGAAGTACCACCAGAAACTGGAAATAGACCCGGAGACCAGCAAGATAACCAGATCAGTCTTTGAACATTGCCTGGCCGGCAAAAGCCTCAAATACATCATCAGAGACTTCTACGACAAGGGGATCCCCCAGTCCCAACGGACTACCCAGGTGGCCTGCAGGAACCATCTCTGCGATGCTCCACAACCTGCACTACGCCGGGACGATAGTATGGTCAACTAACACCGATGACGATGATGGACCGGTAATCTGCCCCGACGCCCACCCGGGAATCGTGACAAAAGAGGAATTCGACAAAGTGCAGCGCCTACTGGCTGCCAGGTACCACAAACCGAAGGAGCCTAATAAGAATAGCAACCCCAGGGAACTGGGCAGCAGCTACCTGCTGTCAGGCATCATCAGTTGCAGCCTGTGCGGCGACAAAGTGCAGCCGCACCCCGCAAAAAGCGGCCAATACGCTTACTACAATTGCAAGACCAAGACTACCCTCAGCAAGAACGAGTGTGACTGTCCTCCCCAGAACTCAACAAAACTCGAAAAAATAGTCATGGAAAAAATCAGGGAGGACATCCTGGTAGATGCCAACATCAACCATTTAATTGACCAGGTCCGGGCTGACACCTCCCGGTTCAGCATGGATTACGCTGCACAGATGGCAAACCTGGACAAGAAGCTGGAACAAATCGGCAGACGCGAGGACCGGGCCCTGCAGGCGTTCGAGATGGACACCATCACTCGGGAGAAATACCTTGAGCGCATGAATGCCCTCAAGGAGGACAGGGAGCGGCTGGAACAGGATAAAGCCAACGCAGAGGCTACAGTCGGTGAAGACGCGATGATTTTAACCGACCCCAAATCCGTCAGTGATCACGCCACCCAGCTCAGGGAATTCCTGGAGACGGTGGAACCCTCGGAGTGGAAACCAATCATCCGCACCTTCGTAAAGAACGTTTCCATCGGATACAACGAAGGGGTAATTACATACAAGATTCCCCTGCCGGACGACGACCCCTTCGCCCGCAGAATGACCAGCACCATAGACTTGTCCGGAAAAGTTCCGTCTTCTGTCAACTCAGCCCCGCGTCCGCGGGTGGAAGGTAGAACTTTCCAGTTCGCCTTCCCCCTACAGGGGAAGAAACGCCGCAAGTCAAAGCCTGAAAGGGACGGCCCTGCCGGAAAGCCGAACAGGAAAACCAAAACCCCCTCTAAAGGAGGCAACCAGGCAAAGCCGGACACCCGGGCGACTACGAAGACCGATTCCAAGGGCCACGATAGGACCAATAGCCAGACCTCCGACCGAAAGGAGTACACACGACTCTGGGGACAGAACAGCCGGGACGAATGCAAGAAGAACGGTCTCTGCACCCGCTGCAAAGAGGAGCCGCCCATCCCTGGGCAGACCAGATGCAAAAAGTGTGCCGAAAAGCACAAGGCCTACCGCGAGAAGGCCATGCAAAACCCTGAGGCCAGGGAAAAGGAAAAGGTCCGAAAGAAGCAGTACCGGGAGGGGAGCAAGGACGCGGAGGCAGCGGGCTTAAAAGCTCCGGCTTGAAGTGGGAGACTGACTCGAAAACAACAGAATTGGGTGAAACATCACAGCCCAGAGGAAAGCACGGCCCAGGAATCAGGAGTCATGGCGTCTTCAAGAGACATACGAATAGTAAATATTCGTCCGAAAACCAGCCAAAAATAAGGTCGGCGGCGAATTTTAGGGGCATAAAGAAGTCACCCTGCCTCACGGAGTAGGCAACAAGAGAGGTGACAGAGACATGGCGCCCGGTTCTCACGGTCCGCGGAGGACTCGCAAAGGTGGAGAGCGGAACTGGAGGCGAACGGTGTGCGGCTAATCTCCGTCAAGGAACCCCTACCCAGCGATCCTGGGTAGGGGAAAGCCAGCAATCACTCCCGAAAGGGAAAGGGGCCCGACACATGCCAGGCCCCTTTTCTCTTCATGTCGACCTCCGTGACCGGCTGCGCGGTATCTGAGGGAGCATCGAACACCTGCCATGTGAGCAGCAGCAACAGAAATACCCCGTCCACCACAGGCCCGACTCTCGTCGGGCCTTTTATTTTTCCCGACGCCTGTCCGGGGCAGCAGAGAGTGCAGGGCAGCAAGGGAGGAGGACGGGGCCTCCCGAACGAGACGGTCCCGTCCGCACGCGACGGGGACGGAGACTGTATAGTGTGTGAGAGATAGCCCCGCCACAATTTGGGAAGAGTTTCTCTGCAACCCCAAACTACTACAACGAGGAGCAGACTCATCCATGACAACGCTCACTCCTTTCCTGACAGCCTGCCCTCCCAGGCCCATCTCCCAAGCAGCCGACCAATACGCCGCCGAACTCATCAGCGGCATCAAAGAAGAACTCTCAACACCTGAAAAAGCGACAGACTTCCTGCAGACCACCCACCTGACCTCCACCACCCGGGACCTGCTCAGAATGGTGATGGACCGGATGGAAAACGGCGCGTCCAGCACCAGTCCTTCTATCTTCCAGCTCTACAGCAGGTACGGCTGAGGGAAGACCCACGGCATGCTCGTGGTTGCCGCCGCCGCCCTCCATCCGCATCTGAACTACTGGCAGGAAACCGCCCAGACAACGGCTTCCAGAGCAAGGGTGGTCGCCTTCAACGGCGAGAACTCCAACCCCACCACCGGGATGAACCTGGACGAGCAGGGAAACAGGGCCAAGAGCCTAGCTGGGTACCTTCTCTTTCACCTAGGAGGAGCGGAGGCCCTCCACCAGTTCAAGGAAGGGGACGAACGTCTGACAGACCCCGGCGCTGACGAGTTCCGGAGGCTGATCGGAAACCAGCCGACGGTCATAATGATTGACGAGCTGGTCCACTACATCAACAGGGTAAGACAGCGCATCGACTCAGGGGACCAAATCAGCTTGGAGGGAGCTCTCAGCACCGTCAGCGCCCTGGCAGCCTCGGTATCGAGTTGCCCCAATGCGGTGCTGATAATCACCAGCCCAGAGGACGCCCACGAACTCCTGTCAGACCAGGGAGCGGCAAGTCAGGGCGACGCCTTCCAAGCGGATGCACTGATACTCATCGACGTGCTGGACAGGATCAACTCCCAACTGGCCAGGCAGACCCAGCCTTTGGCCCCGTCAGAGGAGGCGGACCTACCCGCCATCCTCAGAGCCAGGCTCTTCTTCAGCGTCGATGAGGAAGCCCGTGAGCAGACCACCTCCGCATATGCGTCCGTCGCATCCAGGAACAGTCGCTCCAACGATATCCTGTCTGAAGACCGGTTCCGGGATTGCTACCCGTTCCACCCTTCGGTACTCAACCTCATAACGGGTCGGTTGTCAGCCAACCGTAACTTCCAGCGAGTCCGGGGAACACTCCGTCTTCTGGCAAATACGGTCCTGACCCTGCGAAACGGAAATGACCCCACCCCCCTGATTCACCCACACCACATTGACCCGGCCATCCCGGCGGTCCGAAGCGAGATGGTCAACAGGATAGGGTTCGAATCACTGGACCCTGCCATAGACACCGACGTGGTTGGAACTAACAGCACCTCAGCGAAGCTGGGTGAGGAAATAGCAGGACAAGCCGCCAAGACCGTCTTGATCGGAACTCTGGCTCCAGACAACGTGAACGGGCTCTACGACGACCAGATTGCCGACGCCATTCTCTCCCCCGATCACCAGGATTACGGAGTCGTCGCAACGGGGGTCCAGTCCTTCCTGAGCCGGGCCATCCACGTCGACGACAACGCCGGCTCCGCCCGTAAGAGGTTCAGTCGTGAACCCAATGTGATGAAACAACTCATCGAGGTGAGAGACTCGATACGGGCGGACACCCAGAACCTGGAGGCATTGCTCCGGAGGGCCATCACCAGCGCCTACTCCGGTGGAAGCAGGCAGAACCCTCAAATGAGGATCACCGTTTTCCCGAACAAGGCAAGCAACGTGCCGGACGACGCAGAGCAGGTACATCTGGGAATAATCAACCCAGACTTCTTCAATTGGTCCGACTTCCTAGACAGCACGATGGAGATGAGCAGCGGCGACCTGGTCGACCTCTATGCCCACAACATGGGAAGCAACGGGACCGAGCCACGTCGCTTTCGCAACAATGCGATGTTCCTGGTACCCCAGGACAGAAACCTGGAAAGCATCCGGGAATCCATCGCCACGATGGAGGCTGCCGACCGACTGCTCAAGGACCCCAATCAAAACATCCCGGAACACCGCATAGAAACTCTGAGGGGCATCAGGGCCGAGGCAGAGAAGAACGCCACCACCGGCATCCAGAACAAGTGGAGCCATCTGATCTGCCCTGGCACCAGCGACAACCTCCGTTGGCCCACATCCAGCAGCACGCTGGAACACCGGCCCCTGTCCTCTACAGCCGACCCGGCAGGGAACGGGCAGAAACAGATCATCGACCAACTGGGAGACAGGATTCTGCATGGGACCGGGGCAAACATCAGCCCGAACACCTGGGAGCAGATACAAGTCCTGAGAGGAGAGGAAGGAATCACCCTCCGGGAGCTCAGGGAATACTTCGCTGCCAGGCCGGCCGAGCGGAGCGTGCTGAACCAGGAGGCCTGGCTCAACCTAGTAAGGACAGGTATCCAGAACGGGGGGCTGTACGTGGAGACCCAGGCGGGGGAGGTCAACCCTTCCAGCGGATATGATGCCAAATGGAAGGCGTGGGCGACTCCGTACAAGCCAGACAGAACCACAATAGATCCTCCTGGTCCCCCACCCGGTCCCCCACCTGGACCCGGGTCCGGACCTGGACCCGGACCCGGACCCGGACCGTTCGATAAACCGAAGTTCATCGAGACCGAATTCACCCAGGCAGGGGTAGCCGCGAACGCGGTTAAGGAATTCATGGAGGCCCAGGGGTATACTTGGGAAAAGATGAAGTCCTGCACCATCACCGCAACCACCCCGGAGTTTGCGGACCATGTGGCCAGCATCCCCCAGGGAGCCGGAGAGGGAATCTCCTTGTCGCTGACCGCGTTCAGCCAAGCCATCAACTTGGAACTGCGGAGCCTGAGCGCACAGGACTTCAAGAAATACTCGAGCTCCGCCAGAAGGATGCTGCAACTGGCGGAGGTAGGGACCGCTGACGTGACCATAAGGACAGACGCCAAGGGAGCGGAAGAGATACTGGGGAAACTCAACAACAGCCACACCGCCAGGATCAGGGCAGAATTTGAGTAACCCATCCTAAAGGACAGGAACCTGATGACACTGCTCAGAGAAACGCCCAAGGACCACGGGCTGCTACTAGACCATGACCCCAAGGGGATGCGGAGAATCTCCATCACCCTGGCCGGCAGAACGTCCAAGAGGAACGGGCGCCGACTTCAGAACGCCGTGGGAGAGCAATACGACCGGTGTTTCCAGCCGGCCTCCACGGTGCTGTGGAAGATGCAGGGAAAGCGACTTCAACCCCAGGACGTTGAAGCCAAGCAGTACTACCCCATCAGCGAGGAGGAGGCGGTGCAGATCCAGCTCCTGATGGACGCGGTGGGACACGTCGAAACCATTAAGGAAGCCCGAATCACTAGGCCGAGCCATCGCGGACATGCACCCGTGCGAGAGTTCCTGGTGGTACGCCTGTGCCCGGAATCGGAACAGGCCCAGGAAGGTGCTGGAAGCTTTAACGCTGATGTACACATGAATTTCTAGTTTCCCGGGAGAACGCACACAGTAATGGTGGAGAAGACCGCAAGGCTGATGACCAGTGACGCAGCTATCGACATTGGTGGTAGAAAGACGATTTTTGACGAACAAGCAATTGACGGATTCCAAACCACCATAAACGGAGATCAGGCCGTTAGGCAAAACCTAAACCACGATCCTAAGTTTATGCCGATAGGTAAAATAAGGGGAGCCTGGAAGGAAAAGACAAATCATGGGACACATCTGTATGCGACCATGGATGACACCCATGCGGTGAGGAAGTCGAAACATAAGGGCCTAAAGCAAAATCTGTTGACTGTAACCTTTACCAATGATCATCGTCCGTTTCTTTTGGAGACGTCGACATATGCACAAGGCGTAGACGTAAGAACCGACCCGAGAAATTTCCCCAGCCTCGAAAGGCACAATCAATTTCAGGGATGGGTATCCAAGAATTCCGACAGCTTTACAGCCGGTGAAGCCATAAGACTGTCGGAAATTCCTGCGCCACTAATTCAGTTCGTCGTAAGTCACGGTGAAGCCGCAACGCTGATTGCACTCTGGCTGGGCGCCAAAGCCATGCGGTTCATAGAGAACACGGCTAACTCAACCGTCAAAAATCTGGCAGACAAAGCAGGCCTCAATTTGAGTGAGAAGATCATCGAAATCGCCAAGCGATTCTGTAGACAGCAGGTAAAGAAAGACGGCACCAGCACAGTAGTCGTAACACTAAGCCTGAAATAAATCTCATAACAAGGAATAAGGACGCCGGGGATCATTTAGACTTCGACGCAGCCCAACTAGGAAGAGCTTTCCAGAAATTCGACGGCATCATCAAGGACGCAGACAGCATTACCTTATACAGAGAAACCAAGCAACAAGATTGGAAATTCAGGTACGCCAGTACTGCAGATGGGAAAGTAATCACGACCAAAGAGACTTATAACGAAACGGTCCGCGAACTGGAACGACTACGTCGATCCCTACCCGTATGTATATGCCTCAGGAACACCAACACGGGGGAGGATCATCACTATGCAACACTTGCCGAGTTTCAACGGATTGATTCGGATGGGGATACGTCAAGGTACCAAATATACTTCGTCAACCCGCCTTTCCTAGGACAAGAAGGGTGGGAGGTTACAGCCATTACGTTGGAGCCACTGCCAGAACATACTGACAACGAAAAAGAAGAGTTGGAGGAGATCGGAGTTTGACTGCACGACGTCTCATCGAAGACTGGTTGCCCATCAACGAGATAAGCGTTGAGGCCATCCGGGAAGGTGGAGCACTAGCCGGACATCCTCCGGTCAACCAACTACACGTCTGGTGGGCTAGGCGCCCCCTGATAGCCTCACGGGCTACGGTCGCAGCATCCATGCTCCCGGTTGACACCGACAGAGATGGATTCATCTCAAACCTGGGTACATCACCAGAGGTCGTGAAAGCCCGAAGCCGGATGGACGCCATCAAGGCTGAGGGCGGATGGTCGGACGTTTCCTTTCCCAACGATAGAGCATTCAAACATAACCCTGAGTTCCTCACCAAAGACGCAGACAACGCGCCCGTCGTCCTCGATCTTACCGCCGGCGGAGGCTCCATACCCTTCGAAGCTGGAAGACTGGGGTTCCGGACCATCGCCAATGAACTAAACCCAGTCGCCTGCCTGATACTTAGGGCAACCTGCGAATGGCCCCAGAAATTCGGACGCAAACTGTTGAAGGACTACCTAGAGATCAGCGAGAAATTCGCAACTTGTGTCAACGAGAAAATGTCTGAAGTCTATCCAGAGGAGCAACAACCCGACTGCTCTAAAGCGAGATGTCCACACCCACAACGATACCGGTGCGTAGAAAGTTGCTCCAACCCCGCTTCCTGTAACCACAGTAAGCTTGGGTTAAGAGATCATTCATCCGTGCAACCTCAAAGGCATGTCTGGGCTTACTTGTGGGCCCACACTGTGCATTGCCCGGCTTGCAACGGGATGATACCCCTCAGCCTAAATTGGAAACTCGACGACAAGGGAACCGGCATCCAGATAGAACCAGACGGAGAGGACTGTCAGTTCAAAATCGTACACGAACGCAAATCATGCACGGACTGCCGGAACGACGACCTAAAAAAGCCCTGTAATACCGCCACTCTACATCCGGACGGAGAGATTAGTAACCAGACAGTATCGTCCGGGATAGCCATTTGCCCTCAGGCAAACTGCGGAACCACCACACAGAAGGGGTATGTCGCTAAAGAAGCTCAAGCGGGAAGAATGGAACGCAGGTTTTTCGGACTAATATACCGAGACTCCTGGACAGAGAAAACCAAATCAGGAAAGGACAAGAAAAAGCCAACTACCTTCCGAGGGTTTGCGGAAATAGGGTCTGACCGAAACGACGAAGAGATCGCAGTCAGTCAACTCACTGATATAGAACCTCTTTGGCACGAGTCCTCTATTCTACCTGACGAGGAAATACCAGACGGCAATAAGACCGATGAGCCGATCAGCTACGGAATGAGCAGATGGATTGACATGTTCAGCCCCAGACAACAACTCGCACACGGACATTGTGTGGAAGCATTCCAAAAATGTGTCGAGGAAGAAATAGACAGGGAACTACTGGACGAATGTAGAAGGGCAGCATGGGTCTACGCGGCACTAGCTATGGACAAACTAATAAACCGAAACAGCCGTCTAGCTAGGTGGGATCCCAGCAAAGGAAAGAACCTTATAGTAGGAACTTTCGACACGCATGACTTTGGATTCCAGTGGGCACATGCGGAAATGGCAGTCGCACGTCAAGGAGTAGGACTGGAATGGTCTCTCAAAAGCGTTGAAGGCTGTCTCTCGGGTCTCTTGGCAATGACCAACCAAGAGGAGATCCCTAACCAGCTGATAACGGAACAGAATTCGAACAAAATCCCGGAACCATCTCAAGTCATCAACGGTGAAGCTCAGTTCATATCTCAACTAGACGATGCCAGTGTGGAATGTATCGTTTTCGATCCTCCATACGACGATAACGTCTGCTATGCGGAACTTTCAGACTTCTTTTATGTCTGGCTCAAGCGGACCGCAGGGTACGTGTTCCCAGAACATTTCACCAGACATCTGACAGAGAAGGACCTGGAAGCCATAGCTAACCCCGCAAGGTTCAAAAACGATACTAACAAGAAGAAGTCCGTCGATAGACTGGCAACTGCGGAATACGAGACGAAAATGGCGGAAATTTTCGCAGAGTGCCGCCGCGTCATCAAGCCAGATGGTGTCTTGACTGTAATGTTCACTCACAAGTCCACTGCAGCTTGGGACGCCCTGACAGTCGGATTGATCAGCGCGGGCTTTACTATCTCCCGAACATGGCCAGTGAAGACCGAAGCGGAATCTTCTATCCATATCAAGAATAAGGCCGCGGCCAGGACTACCATCCTGCTTGCCTGTCGGCCCCGCGATCAAAATCCTACCCCGGAACCTTGGCACAGGGTAGAACAACTCATAGCTCAGGAGGTCACTGTCGACATTGAGAATAACCTTAGTAAGGCCAATTTGAAACCCATAGACCTGTACCTGAACGCCTTCGGCCCAGCCTTGAAAGTCATCAGCGAACACTGGGGGACGGAACGAGAAACCGCCACGGAGGACGGACGGAAAAATCCATTTTCAGTTACCCCCACGGACGCACTCCAGGTGCACGAGCAGAGGTGAGCAAACACCGGGCAGAAGCGATCAGCAAGGACTGGGCCGACAGCCCGGTGGACGAAGCGACAAAGTTCTACATTCTTGCCAATGACGCCAATGGCGGAGCAGTGATGGAGTTCGACGAAGCGAAGCTGCTAGCTAGGGCGCTAGGCACCAGCCTGAACAAACAGGACCCGGGAATGAAGAGCATAGCGACCTTCAAGACCGACAAGGTGTCTCTCCTGAGCGCGAAGGACCGGATGGCGGCAGGAAACATCGGAGAAAACCAAACTCCCAAGACGAATCTGGACCTGGTGCACACAGCAGTGGCACTCACCGGGCGCCGGAACACGCTGGACGCCCAGCAATGGCTGACGCAGAAGCTCTACGGCCCCCAAGATGAACGGTTCAAGTACACCCTGGAAGCCCTTATCAGGACCACGAAGCCGGGCCACGACGACCACCAGGCCCAGAGGAGCCTGTGGCAGGCGCTGTACGGAGAAGAAGCGCCGGAACAAGTTGGAACACTCGAAACTCAGGGATCCTTACTCTGAGTGACAGTCCCGACGACATGACCTTCCAAAAATGCTGAGAGGACTCTTCAACTTGCAAAACCGCTTTACTAACACCAACCAGCCAGATACGTTTATCTGCCATACCAGCGAGGACAAGGAAACCATGGCCCGCCCGCTTCACAAGGCCCTTACAGAGCTAGGGCTACACGCATGGTTGGACGAGTCCGACATACCTTGGGGAGAAAGCATTCGACAAAGAATCGACCAGGGAATCTCCGACTGTCGATCCGCCACGGTGATCCTCTCAAGGATTTTCTTCGACAAGTATTGGACCCAGTACGAACTGGATGGGATATTTCAGAGACGAATGGGCGAGGGAATGCCCTTATTCCCCATCCAGCACGGTATCACTATCGAAGAGATCAGAAGCCACAGCCCATCCCTAGCCGGGGTCAATTTGTTGAACTCCAACGATCATACGATTGAAGGGATTGCCGCGTTGATAAAGGAGAGGCTCGGAGGTCCCCGGCCCAAAGATGGAAGGACTTCGAGCGTTCCGGAAGCAACGACAGTGAGTGCCAGCCCCACATTCGGAGTATTCTACATAGCGCCCGCGGAGACACCTCCACTTCCAGAAGGTGTAGAACCACAGCAGAATGCGGGCTTTTTATTCAGCGAGACAACCGGCTGGATACGAATGGTGAACGACAACGAGGAACTCGAATTCGTGATAGAACGTGATACTGTTCGGGTTAGGCTTGACTGGGGGAACCAGTGGAGTGGAAGCGAGATACAGGCCGCTCAAATGGTGTCGGGAGGAGAGCCATTCGCAATCTTGATTAGGCGGACAGGAGAACCACAAATCCACCTACCGCAGTTGGTTAGTCGCTCTCAAAGAGGGCTGTTCTCCAGTTGGCCCAACCGGTCAGGATGGATGACTTTCGAATCCCGATGACACCGCAAAAGGAACCACAGGCAACAGGACCCGTGAACACCACTCACTGAGGAGCCAGTGATGGCGATACATCCTCCCCATTTCCCAATCCATGAGGCCACCGAGTTCTGGTATGACACCAAAACAAAGGCACTTCTCTTCGAAGTGTTAATTGATGCTCAACCAGGTCTAGCATCGGCAGATCACAAGAAATTAGAAGGGACCACCTACAACGGTTTCCCTTTCAGTGTTCAGCATGACCACAACGATCCCCACGGCGTTAGCTTGAAAGACTCAACAGTGGGAGAATGCCGCACAAAGGTCAGCGTCAGGAATACGGAACTGATAATCCGCCTATGGTGCCAAATCGAAAACAACGAACAGCCCAAGACTTTGCCATACGGAGATCCACCCCTCTTGCCCGTTCCCAAAGCCCTAGCTCTATTGCTAGCGGAAAAGCAGGCTGAAATGTACAAGGAGGAATCCTTCACCCAGGCTCTAATTCTCCTACAGACATACGTGACAGCGAAGGGGATTTGCCAATGTCCCTTGCCGACCTGAATCTGAGACCGGTTTACAACCACAGCAACTGCCCGGACATGATCGCCGGACTGTACGAGCCCCTGCTCCGGGAGGCCGTCAGGTACGACCGGACCACCTACACCTTCACCGCCAAGGGGCTGATCGCTGCCGCTGCGGGAACCGCCGGCCTCATCCGAAACGGGGGCAGGATCCGGCTCATCTGCGATCACACAGTCCGCCCCGACATCCTCCAGGCACTCCACGACGGTCAGATACAGGCAGAGACCGCCCTCCTCCACACCCACAACAGGGAGGACCTGCTCCTCATACAGCCGGACGACCTCAGCCGAGACCACCTGGAACTGGCAACATGGCTCGTCGCCAACGACGTCATGGAAGTGAAGGTCGCCATCCGAGAGCCGACTATTTTTCACGGCAAGTACGGCATAGTCGAAGACGCCGAAGGTAACAAGGTCTCCTTCTCCGGTAGCCTGAATGAGACGCTCTCTGGATGGGCCACCAACTGGGAGACCACTCACGTATTCAACGACAGAGACACCCGCATTCACCTCCAGGCCGATGAGGAGGACTTCCAAGCCCTCTGGAACAACCAGGCCACCGGAGTGCGAGTCATCAGCCTCCCCAAGCTCTACCGGGACTACATCATAGAGAAAGCTCCACCCGGGACGCCAAAACTGCTACGGCCGAAGCCCCGGCTGAAGCCAGTTACCGACCCAAACCTGTCATCAGACTACTGGGCCAACATCAGAAAATCCCTGAGAGAAGACCCGGACAGCACGGCCGCCACCATCCCAGCGAGCCTGTGGCCCCATCAGGAGAGGTTCCGCCAGCAACACGCTCACTCCGAAACTACGGCCCGCCGGCTCATCGCGGATGAGGTCGGGTTGGGAAAGACCCTACAGGCCGGGGTTATCCTGAAAACCAGGCTGAACCAGGGTCTGGCGAAAAGAGTGCTGATCATCGCCCCCAAGGCGGCCACCAAGCAGTGGCAGGGCGAACTCCACATGAAGTTCGCCCTCGACGCTCCCATCATCGACTCCAACTTCAGGACATACCGGAATGGACGCACGGAGCCTGCCGGACAACCTGCCTGGGACACCACTCTCGGCATAGCCAGCCAGCAGTGGCTGGTCAGGAACACCGAACAGTTTCTCCAAACCTGCGGGGACTACGACCTGATCATCTGCGATGAGGCCCACAGGGCGAGATTCAGGGACGTCGACGACGATACAAGGAGGCAACCTAACCAGTACCTCAGCATGATGTACCGGCTCTGCCGGCAAACCCGGGAACTGCTGCTTCTCACTGCCACGCCCATGCAGATGAACGAGATGGAACTCTGGGCCCTGTTCGGTCTGCTGGAACCAGAGGGGTGGAACGAGTTCGAATATCGCAGGTTCTACCAAGACGCGGTGCCTGACATCCCTGAATGGAAATTCAGGAGAGACCTGTGGAGGAAATCCAACCCCACTGCGAGAGCGTCAGGAGTGCTGAACAGCGAGAACAACGACTACCTCGAATCCATGCTCCAAGATCCTGCTGTAATCAAACAGACCATGAATGCCATGGAAGACTCGGCGCCTGCCAGGAGGCTGATGAGCCGTCACACCCGTCAGCTCCTCCGGCAATACCGGGAACAGGGTCTGTTGAACGCCCCGATACCCAGCCGGCGGGTCAGGGACACCGTGATCACGATGAGTACCGACGAGAAGACGCTGTACGACGAGATTCCCGAACTCGTGCGGAGGTGCTACGCCGACAGGGACATAAGCCAGCAGTCCCTGGGATTCATCAGGACCATATTCCGGAAGAGGTTCGGGTCTTCAACCTACGCCTTCGCCCAGACTCTCAGGAACGCGGCTGAAAGGAAGCTAGAGGACAACGACGACTGGACAACCATGCTTAACGACGCCGACTGGGACGAGGACCAAGAATCGACCGCAGACGCCCTCCAAAAAGTGAAGAACGTCGACTTCCTTCTCAAGGCCGCGGAGGAAGCCGAGAGGCTTTCTCAGGAAGACACAAAGCGGAGCACGCTGAACGAGGTTATCAGGGAACTCCGGGAGGACGGTCATTCCCACATCCTGATGTTTACCCAGTTCCGGGACACCCAGAAATGGCTGGCAGAATACCTCAGAGGCACCGGACACCACGTAACGGAGCTATACGGTCAGGACCACGTGGAGGGAGACAGGGGAGAGCGCCTGGCGGCCTTCCGGAAAGGAAATCAGGGAATTCTCCTCTGTACTGAGACCGCATCAGAGTCCCTGAACCTCCAGTTCTGCACCGCCTTAGTCAATCATGACATTCCGTGGAACCCCATGACCTTGGAACAGAGGGCCGGCAGAATCGACCGGATCGGGCAGGAGTGCCCCATAGTGGACGTTCTGAACCTATTCTATGAGAACACCGCCGAACACGACGCCTACAGGGCGGTCGAAAGGCGGTTCAAGGACATCGTGGACAACGTGGGCGCCTATCCGCCGATCATTGCCGCCAACATCCAGGCCATCATCCGGGATGGGCTAGACCCAGACGCCGAACTCGAAAAGATTGAGGCCCGGAACGACTTCGACATCAACCGGCTGAACACCATGTGGGACATCGGGAACACCCCACTCAACCCACTGATCACGATGGACGACTTGGAGAGATCACTGAGGGACCCCGCCCTCCTGCCGGAAGGGTGGACGGCCGAGAACATAGGCGGGAAGCACTGGGAGGTAACCGACCCTCACGACAGGATTACGAGGGTCACCACAGATGCGGAATCGTACGAGGCAGCCGACGGGAGGCTGAGGTGGTGGGAAGGTCCATGGGCCACCTGAAATCCCTGTCACAGGAATAGTTGAACGAACTTCGATAGCAGAGCTTCAGGATCGGGGACGGTTGGTTCGCATACAACCTGCCCCAGATGTACAAGGACAGAAAAAGCCTGGGGCCTTGGTCGAGACGTCGGCCCCCAGGCTTTCAGAAAAGTAACCAGAAGGGGCGGGCCTGCAACGGCCCGCCCCTGTTATTTCTCCCGCAGCAGAACGAAAAGTCCGGCGGCTCAAGGCTGGATAAAATGGACCTGCAAAGCCGCCGACCTAACCCATCCGGGCCTCCGACAACTTAGACCAAGCCCCGGAGTCAGGAAAGAGAGCCCTGCCCCACTATGAAGCAGGGACTCGCTGCCGTAAAATCAAGATACGCCCCACCAAGAGGGGCGCCGAAGAGAGAACACCACCATGACCACCCAAGCTCAGCCAGAAACCCCGCTGCACGGACTCCTCACATGCGGAATCTGTGCGGAAGAGATGGTGCCGACCGACAACGGGAGAAGCCGCAATCTTCTCTATGAGTGCCTCTCAGGGCCCGCCAACGGTTGGCAACCATGTAACACCCCTCAACTGGACGTCGCACTGACCGACGACCTGCTCCTGCGCCGGATCCTGCACACCATCATGACCAACGAGACCATCGCCACAGTGCTGGAAGAAGCAACCGGGTCCCCACAAGGAGACCCGACCGGAGAACACGGGTTTACCAAGCGCGAGGTCAAATCCCTCAAGGAGGACCCTGAAGGCTTCGTCGCCTCAATCGGCGGGACCATGGCAGCCAGGAAGTTCCTGGGAGGCTTCGTCTGAGATGCACCGAACTCGCCTTGTCTATGTCAAGAGCTGGATTCGAACGATGCTCGGGCACCTCATGACGAAGATTGATTGAGGCAGGAGTCCTTCCCGAGATACGAGGATTCGGTGTCAGCGGAAGGCTATTTGCGCCATGCGCACAACTCTTTTCCACTTATTTCTCGGGGATACTTCCGGTTCTAGAAGTCTGGCCGGAAAGCCATTGGTCCGGTGTCGCGCTACGGCCGGCAGACGTATTACAGGTTTAACTGGCATAATATTATATGTAATACGTTTCAATATTCTACTAATACGTCGATTATCGTTGTTGAGAATACGACGTCGTTGGGAGAATCGGGGGTTCCGTCCGAGTTTCTAAACCAAAGCCAAAGTGGAATCTACATCGACACCGGATTGGGCAGCGCTGCCAACACCGTCATTCCGGCGAACGCCGGAATCCAGGGAATAGTGCAGAATGTACTTTCCTGGACACCGGCGTAAGCCGGTGTGACGAAGGATTTTGCTCCTTCAGGTTGCGTAAACTAACACACTGCCGATTGCCCAAGCAGACTTTGAGATTTAGCATTATGTAGTTTTCACCTTGGTATTAGCGTACCTGAATCCGTGGTTCACCACCACCGATGAAAATCCCTAGACTTTCATAGCAGTTTAGGCAGAGACGCTGCTCCCAAACTTACCCAACCCATCCATCATTGATCCCTATCTGCCTGGACGGGCTGCGCTGGGAGTGCCCCGGTGACCGGGTCAAGCCAGCCAGGCAGAAGACGGCGTACCATGGCTGTCGGCGGGGAGGGTTAAGGGGCTGCGTACCAGCTCCGGAACGTCCCTGGGAACCATTATTTGGCGGCCCTGGCGTGAACGGCGAAACGCTAAACCACTATAGGAAGGTACCGGATGAAGGTAGAATGGATGAACCACACCGGATTCGTGGTCAGCGACATGGAACGCTCGCTGGACTTCTACCGCGATCTACTGGGGCTGCAAGAGGAACGCAACCACATCCTGGAGGGCGAGTTTATCTCTCAGCTTGTCGGTTACCCCAACGCCAAATTGCACATCGTCTACCTGGGTGCTGGGGATGTGAGGCATTCTGTAGAGCTGATCCAGTATCTCAACCCACCGGGGGAACGTATCGAGCCTTCCGACCGCAACAGCGTCGGAGCTACTCACCTGGGAATCATAGTCGACGACCTGGACTCATTCTATGAGGAGCTCTCCTCCCAAGGGTTCAGGTTTGTCAGCCCGCCTGCCGTCCGCCCCAACGCCACCTATCCTCTTGCGCGCAAGGGCTGCTACCTCCAGGACCCCGACGGCAACTGGCTGGAGCTTTTAGAGCGGCCACCCGCGCCAGGCTCCGCAACCCAGCCATAAGTCCGGCATTACCGCAAATAATCAGCGCGTAGACCTTATTCCTAACTCATTCGCTACCCAGGCTTGATGTTCTGATTGAGTCGGCCATAGCCTACGAGATCAAGATATTCGACAATTACTGTTGGAACTAGGGAATACCAATGAACGGCCTAGGTATTACACGGTAACGCCCGAGGTAACAGGCCCTGAGGAACGGTTTTGGGAAAGCAAACGGATAACGACTCTTAAGGGCACGTTCGAAGAGTTCTTAACTGCTTTGGACAAGCAAATTACTTCTGTTTTTCGTGGAGTTGTCCCTACTCCCGTCGTTGCCGACCTCCCAATCTCTGAGCGATTCGTAGTCCGAGACCCCAGATTGAGTTCAGCTTGTCTTGAGTTTCTTGAAAATGATGTTGAATATGTTCGTAATGGACTACCTACAGAATCGCTTTCCCCTCCCATGTTCTATAGGGGATTCAACCCTCGGTGGGCTGCGGTTGAGAGGAACCTGGACGTTCGGCGGGACGTGCAGGACACTATCCTATCTGACGCGGTATTAGGTGACCAAGGCGAGAAAGGCTATAAGTTCTATGCTGTGAAGGGACACGCGGGGTCTGGTAAATCTGTGCTTTTGCAACGGGTCGCTTGGGAAGCGGCTTTGAGCTTCGGCAAACTGTGCCTGTACCTAGAACCTCATGGAGAGTTATCGTTTGAATCTCTTTAAGAACTATCGAGAGTCATCGATGAACGGATTTATTTGTTTGTAGACGATGTTGGGGACCGAGTTCCCCAGGTGCTGGATTTAATCAAGCTGTGTAGGCGGCACTCTGTCCCGGTCACTGTATTTGGAGCGGAGCGGATAAACGAATGGAACATGTCCTGTCAAGATTTAGAACCTTATGTTACTAACGAGTTCGAGGTTAGATTCTTATCCCCGGCAGAGATTGACCGGTTATTGAACTTGTTGGAGGAGCACCGGTCCCTCTTTCGACTGGAGCGGCTCAACGATGAAGAACGAAAGCAAGCTTTCACGGCCAGAGCTGGCCGACAGCTCTTGGTCGCCCTTCACGAAGCTACTCTTGGCAAACCGTTTGAGGACATAATTGCCGACGAGTTTGCGGAAGTAAAGCCAGACCTTGCTAGGTCGATGTATCTCGGGATCTGTTTCCTCAATAGGTTTGATGTCCCTGTTCGGGCTGGGATAGTCAATCGTTTGTATGGCATTCGGTTTACCGACTTCAGCGAACGATTTTTCCGGCCATTGGAAGCATTGGTTTCCGCTCGCTATGACCGCCGTACGCGGGACTACGTATACGTCACGCGCCACCCTCATATCGCCGAAATCATTGTGGACAGGGTTTTAGTAAATCCTCAACAACGACTTGATTTGAACCTGCAGATGATAAACACGATGAACATTGACTATGATGCGGACCGAAGGGCGTTTCGAAGACTGGTTCGTGGGAGGTCAATGTTGGACCAATTTTCTGACTACGACATGGCAGAAGCGGTGTACTCCGCTGCCCGCAATCAGGCGGGAGAAGAACCCTATCTGCTTCATCAGATGGCCATTTACGAAATGAACCGTCCTAATGGCAACTTGCAAAAGGCTACCGACTATTTGGCCAGAGCGAGAGCCTTAGCTCCTCAAGACGGCACCGTAACCCACTCCCTGGCTGAGCTACAACTAAGGAAAGCTGAGAATGCGAAGTCGCCTTTGGAATCCCAAACTTACCTCCGAGATGCACAGAATCTTGCTAGGACCCTCACAGGAACAGCGGCAGTAGATTCATACGGCTATCATACCCTCGCCAAAGTTCAACTGACGAAACTGGCCGAGATAATGCAAGACGAGTCGGAGCAGTTGAACGAGTTTCAATTTGGTGAAGCGGTTAAAGAGGTAGAGGAAGCAATACAGCAGGGTTTACAAAAGTTTCCTGATAATCCATATATCTTGGTTGCCGAGTCCCAATTAGGGAACTTGCTCGCCGATGACGACAGATCAGAAGCTGCCTTGCAGGCCGCGTTCGCGCGAAATCCCAACAATCCATTCATTGCAGTTCGGCTAGCAAAGCTATTCGCGAAGAAGGGGGAATTAGATCAAGCGGTTTAGGTGTATGAATCCTCAATAGATGCTGACGTAAACGACAAACAGGTGCACTTCAACTACGCGAAGCTGCTTATTGATCAAAATGGCGGTAATCCGGAAGACATCGAATACCATTTAAGAAGAGGGTTTACTGAAGGTGACCCCAATGTCGAGGCCCAATTCTGGTACGCGCGTCAACTGTATGTGAATGGGAAAACAATCGAGGCACAGGAAAGGTTTCGGAAATTACGAGACCTCTCCATGGACCCGAAGATCAAGCGATTGATTCGAGGTGCAATCCCAGGTTCAGGAGGGTTTCAGAGATTCACGGGTAGGGTTGATCGGCTGGAATATGACTACGCATTCGTGGTCCGAGATGGCGAAGCTGACCGCGTGTTTCTCCATTTGGCGAACACAGACAGAGCTGTATGGGACGGACTCCGCATCAATGCTCGAGTGTCGTTTGTGATCGGGTTCAATTTTTGGGGAGCTACTGCGATTGACCCGGCTTTTGAGTAGCAACGAACACTCTTATAATGTGCTTTAACAAATTTTCAATCGGACCATCTCGAGGCTAGTCACTGCATTTGAAGATAGGACCTACGTCTGATCGGTTGTTCAAAAAACCACCAGCAGCTCAAAAGTTTGTAATACTGTTACGCTTGGCCCACTTTTTCCGACCTGAGAAGACTGAATTCATAACTCCTGGACCTCACCGTCCGGCTTATGCCTATGCAACTGACCTGCTCCCAGGAAACTGGACCAGGCGAAATGCGAGTTTAGTAAGATGATCTAACCTGACCGGAGAAGAAGGCTAGTCCGATTATATTGGAACCTCCCACCGAAAAGTTCGCAATTCGGTACGTGTAGGTCCACCGTGATGGACTCGAACTAATTCTCGATACCAAGTACTGACGGGAGTGCCTGGCTTCCTTTGCCCGGCCCACCACACAGTTATAGTCCATGACACACCGTAACTCGGTACCTGGAATCGATTCCCCCTTCACCTACCTGTGCCAGCATGTGCGGTGACACCTCATTCTCAGGGAGCTTGGCTGCTGGGCGGTGACGCCTGCAGAAATTCGGCCCATTCATCCATCAACGGCCGTCGTGGCTCCAAGAGGTCCGTTCGGGCGTAGGCGGTTTCCGTCGCATTGCCCAGGTTGTGGGCCAGCGCCGCCTCGCTCAGGAACCACCTGTGATCGCCACCGCGGACCTCCATGCACCAGTCCTTGAAGCTGCTGCGGAACCCGTGGGGTACCGCGGGTATTCCCAATCGCCGCAGCAAGGCCGTGTATACCATGTCGGACAGAGGCTTTCGGTTTCCGGCCGGAAATACCAGGCCGCTGTCCTGCCCGTCCAACTCCCGGGCCTGGGACAGGATTTCCAGGGCTCGTCCGGTCAGCGGGACCCGGTGCTCCCGTCGGGCCTTCATCCGCGCCGCCGGGACCTTCCAGGTAGAGGACTCCACCTCCATCTCCTCCCACATGGCCAGACGGACCTCACCGGACCGGGCAGCGGTCAGGACCAGGAACTCGAAGGAGATCCGAGTCACCCGGTCGGCGGTGGACTCCCAGACCTGTCGCAGTGCATCCGGCACGTCGCCATAGGGCAGGGCCGTGTGGTGGCCCTTCAGCCGGGAAATACGGGGCAGGACCCGGAGAATGGCCTTTCCGGCGGGATTGTCCGCCCTCCAGCCCTGGGCCACGGTCCAGTCCAGTACGGTCTCCAGGCGTTGCCGCACCCGGCTGGCGGTTTCCGGCTTGACGGTCCAGATGGGGGTCAGTACAGCCAGCACGTCGGCAGTCGTTATTTCGTCGACTGGCTTGCGTCCGATCACCGGGTGGGCATAGGTGCGGAGGGTATTCTCCCACTGGGAGGCGTGCTTGGTGTTGGACCAGGTCGGCCGGCGCATCTCGATCACCTGCTCGGCAGCCTGGGTGAAGGCAGGGACGGGGGGCCTGCGGAGGTCCTCTTCGGCCTGGTGCTTCTCGGCTAGGGGGTCCCGGCCCTGGCGGATGGCCCGCTGATTTTCGGCGGCCAATTCCCGGGCCTCGGCCAGGGACACCGCCGGGTAGCCACCCAGCCCCAGGTTGTGGCGCTTTCCGCCGATGGTGACCCGCTGGACCCATCTCTTGGCCCCGGAGGACACTACCTTCAGGTTCAAGCCGTTGCCGTCGGCGTACATGCCGGGCCTGTTGACGGTTCGGACCATTGCGGCCGAGAGGGCCTGCTGTTTCCGGTTTCCAGGCATCTGCACCTCCGGACCGGTATACCTAAAGGTATACCAAGATTTGCCGGATTATAGCGGATGTCCCTGGACGTTACAAGACCTCAATTAGGGCTGTTGAGACTGGAATAGATAGACCAACAGGACTCTGTGAGACTTCCTAGGACGTTGTTGGAACAATATATGGCGGAGAGAGTGGGATTCGAACCCACGATACCCTTACGGGTATACCGGTTTTCGAGACCGGCGCCTTCGTCCGCTCGGCCATCTCTCCGGGGCAAATATTATATCTGATTTCGGCCTTTTCCCGCCATCGGGTGCACGTGGAATTTAGAATCCGCTGACCAGCCATTCCAGGCCATTGACCATCCTGGACTTGGGGCTGGCACGTTAGACTTGGCCCGCCGACCGGGATCTCTCCCAGTCCCGACACCCCCCTTCTCCTGCCCTTCCAAACCTCTAAACAACGGTATCCCCCTTAAAGCCAGGGGTATTCACCCTAGCCTTCCTCGGCCCAGGACAATATCGTAGTTGTGCGCGCTAGACAGCAAGCGCAATACTAATCGCAGGGGCCCGGAAGTGATTAAACCGGGATTCCCCAGATCAAACCACCTTTCCTGGATATAGCTCCCGCGGGGATACCGCCAAATATAATCCCGCATTCCAAGGGCGTCAAATGCGGCCTGATTCACTCAAAGTCCCCGCTTTCATTGGGCAACCACTGTACTGCCAAGCGTAAAAGCCCCAAACCGCTTGTCTACGCTCCAAGTCTCGCCCTTGGGAAGCTCTTTTGCCCTGTGCGACCCCGTAACCGTAACCAATCCCGACGCTCCTAAAGTGGACTAGCCAGGAGCCAGCCTAAGCCGGCCAATTCGTTCCAGTATCCCGCCTAGCATTTCCCGGCTCACCAGCACCTCAGCAAGCTGAAACACCAGCCTTCCGGCATGGCGCACCAACCGTCCTCCAGTCTTGATCATCCTGGTCTGCAGACTGGTCAACGACCAGTGCTTCATTGCCTCCGGTAAGGCTAGCCTTCTCATGGAGTTGCCCAGGTTGTAAGCCAGTACGAACAACTCCAGCCTGACCTGATTGGCCACGAACTTGTGGCAGGACAACCTGGTCCAGTTCAGGGCGTACTTGCCTTCTTTTATCCATTGCTCCGCGGTCCCTCGGCCATTGTAAAAGCGGACTATCCCGATGTTTGGATAGCTCAGATTGGTGACGATGAAGCCCACTCTGGGAAACAGTTCTCCCTGGTGCCACTCCACCTTAGAGACCACTCTCCGAGCAACGTTCCAGCTCTGGGCCTGGTAGACGAAGTCATGATAGGAGACGATGGGCTTCGGGGAAAGCCACTCCGTAGGCCGTATTAGCCGGGGCGCTATCTCCCGCTGCAGCACCTGGTTGGACCGCAGCCTGATGGCGTAGCCGATGTTTCTTGCTTCCAGATAATCGTATATCTCCGGCTTGGCGAAGGCGGCGTCAGCACGAAACAGCAGCCTGACCGCTGCTGTCAAATAACGCTCCACCACCGGATCAAGGACTTCTTGCCAATCATCGGCACTGTGGACGTTGCCTGACCGTAGCTTAGCTGCTTCACAATCCCCAAACTGGTTGAACAGAAAGAGAGGGTGATAGCAGACGCATTCAAAGTGGCCGTTATAGGCTGCTCCCTCCTGCTGGCCGTGCACTGGACTCTCGGAACTGTCCATATCCAGGATTACTCGCCGGTGTAGGGTATGGGCCATAGCTCGTTCCACCCACTGGGTATTTATTCGTGCCAGCCCCTTCAGGTTGTCCTCTTGGGTCAGGAACTCCGTCTCGAACCGGCCCATCTCACTGGTGCTGGCTCCTTTCCGCTCCGAGCCTTGCCATCCCACGATCACTCGCATGGCTGGGTCTTGGGAAAGGCGCACTGCGTCATTGGTGTCGTCGTAGCCGGCCAAGCGGCTGTAGATCGACTGTCTTAGCAGCGGAACCAGGTGGTGAAGGATATTGCGTCCGGTACGGCTTTCCTGGAGGTAGTCCTCAGCGATTTCGGTAAGGCCCAAGGCATCATCAAACTCTCGAAAGGCAAGAAGACCAGCGTCGGAGGTGATGGTTGAGCCGTGAAATTCCAGGCGGACTTTGGGGTTGAATTGGAGCCGGAGAGGGGCTTTTTCGCCGTCACCCATCAGGTGCCTCCATGATGCCTACGGCATCTTACTGCAAAGTGACATATCATGGAGTTATTATAGCTGGGAACACGCAAAAAGGGCCCATAATTAGACAATGGTTGAAAGACCATCGACGAATTACTGAGAAAGCTTTTTAGCCATATGGGAAATGTGGGCTTAATCGTGTAGTCGGGGTCCAGGTCAGTTTCGACAAGCTTTCCATCTTGGTAAGTCCGATATACCCCACCATCGACGATGGGTGTCTCAATGATGACCACCGAAGGAGCAATCCGGTCATATAGCTCGAACTCCGAGAAGGGATGGTCCGGCGTGGAGTTGTGGGAAGTGGGCGGCTCTGCAGAGGTGGGTGAAGGACCAGGGGTCAGCCTGGAATGCTGCTGCCGGTGGCGCAATTTCGCGCGTCTGCAGTACCGGAACAGCCGCGAGCAACGACGCGGGAACCGGCGAGGGAGCTGATACGGGCGCCGGTGTCGCCGGGGGGTCAACGCCATCCCCGCCGACGCACGCAACAACCGCGAGCAGGGAGGCAATGCCCAATAGCAGGCCCCAGATGGGCCAACAATGACCCTGAATCGAAGAGTCCTGACTGTTTCTTAACATAAGCGAACTCCCAGAGAACATCTCTCAGGCATAGGTGAGAATAGAATCTTCACCCTCATCCTAAACCTTCCCCCACATACGGGGAAGTGACTGCATTCCCCATTTCGAGGGAATGATAGGTTCGTGAACATCCATCGTCGCACCCCTTCTTCGGGGCTATCCTAATGGATCCAGTAGCTCTGAGAGGGCTCTTTCTGACGGCATTTTGAACAAACTTGCACCAAAAATCGGAATAAAAAACATTTCTTGTGCAAAGCCATCCCTCCCCAGCGTCCCTCCAGTTCCATCCCCCGGCGCCAAAGCCTGGCCGGGACCCACTAGAGCAGAATTGTCTCAAACGCATCCGGCGCAGCCCCGGAGGGAATGAGATGACCGTCAACATCAGCAAGCGACTGCTCGGCATGGCCTGCATAATCGCCGGAGCCCTCATCCCTCTCATCCTGTGCACCCTGAACTGGCTGCCCTCCGGGTTCGATCCCCCGGATTCAATCCCGGAAGCAGCCAATTTCATCCACCTCACCACCCCGCTGCTGCTGATGGTCATGGCCATCAACGTGCTGGTGAACCTCCGGGAGTCGCCGGAAGCCCGCGGCCGGGGAGGGACCAGCCTGGAGCAACTGCCCCGGAACGCCACCACCCTGCTGACCGGCGCTGTGGGAATGCTGCTCCTCTTCACCTACCTGATCGAGGCCACCAGTTCCCCAGCCAGATCTCACCCACCGTTGCTCTCTTCGTCTACGCCATGACCGGCACCGTTCTACTGATGGAGGCCGCATGACGGACAATGCCAGGAAGGTCGCCGGAGACCTCGCGATGATGGACGCAATCAACAATGTAGAAGATGTCAAGCGGTAGCGGCACAGGAAGGCGCCGGAGCGCCGAACCCCCGACGCGAGGCTGGCTCCAACCCCGCTTTTGAGACAGGGTCAAGGCACGGCCAGGGCCGAAAACCGCTACGGAATCAGAGGGCTATACCTTCTAGGTAAATCGTATCTATTTACAGTAACAACCAGGGGGGGTGTAGGGGGGGGTCGATCCCCCGTCGGAAAATTGTTGCACACATTTGAACCTGACCCCGCTGTAAAATTCCGAGGAACCACCCGATTTTGACTCGTGAAATCAGAGGGACATACCTTAGCTTTAAAAGGCCGAAAATCCCTTTCTAAGTACCCCCCACGGAATCAGAGGGACATACTTCGTAGCTGAAAAACACCCCCTCCATGGGCCAACCCCCTAAATGCCCTGAAATGGCCCGTTTCCGCCCGCCTGCGGGGGTCTCCCGGAGCCTTTTTGATACCGGCGCCAGGGGTCAGGGAGCAACGGGGCAGGCGCTTTTGCGCCTGCCCCGTTGCTGGATTATGCTGTGGTCAACCATGATTCATCATCGGGAGAGGCCACTGATGCAGCAAAGGTTGTGGTGGTGGTCCCCGAAGACAACTGGCCCTATCGGACGGTTGCCGACGGCAGTACCACGACCTCCCCGTTACTGGCCCAGCGTTTCCCGCACCTGGGGACGGTCAAAGAGGTGATGCGGGCTTGCCTCAAGGATCTACGGTCACAGTTCGACCTGGCAGTCCCGCAAACGCTACTGGACAACGTGGTGAAAAACCTCCCAAATGAAACGGTGGAATGGGCCGGTTACTGGCGGGAACGCTACGGCGTATGAAGGCGCACTTGGACAAGGCCAATGTGGACATAACCCAACCTGGACGGCTATTCCAGCTCTCCCCGATAGTCCTGGTGAAATCCAGCAGGGGAAAACATGGACTGGAAGGACTGGAGGGCCGTGGAAAACCGGCCCGACAAGCTTAGCCGCCACTCCCATTACGGACGCTGGCGACACCCGAATCTGGGCTATGCGGCCGAAGCCCTGGAAAGGACGGGATACAAATGTACGTCACTGCCCACCGGACTGGAAGAAACCGACATCATGGCCCGCCACGACCTACCCGACTTCTGCCGCACGTTGGTGCGGTCCACGTTCCCCAGCACAGCGGCCACCACCGTCGTTGAGGCGGTGATCTCGTCACTGACTGAAGCTACCTTCCTGCATTAAGACGGCTATGTTAACCTCTGCAACACAATGCCATTTGATGTGATCGCCGAATTTAGAGACCCAATTCATGGTTTTATCGAGGTTTTCCCTCACGAGCGCCGCATTATCGACACTCCCGAATTTCAACGGCTTCGCCGAATCCATCAATTGGGTTTAACCCACTACGTTTATCACGGTGCGGAACATAGCCGATTTGGCCACGCATTAGGTGTTATGCACCTGGCAGGCAAGGCCGTCGATGGACTGATCGGTAGAAATCTGGAGTTGGTCAGAGAAACGCTCCAATGGTCAAACCAGGACTCAAGTGATGAGAGACGGAGGTTGGTTGTTTTGGCCCGACTCTCCGGGTTGCTCCACGACATCGGTCATTCACCTTTCTCGCATACCGGGGAATCACGACTCTTTCAAGAGGGTGAGAGGCACGAAAGCCATGGCGCCTTCATAATTCGTAATTCAGAGATCGGAGGGGTTATTGATTCGGACCCAGAATGTCAGCAGCTACGTATAGATAAAGACGACGTTGCTCGGTTAGTCACCGGAGAAATGGATTTGCCCGCTGGCTTCGTTCAAGAACTTATTTCTAGTCCTTGGGACGTCGACAAGATGGACTACCTTCTCCGGGACTCTCACTATTGCGGGGTTCAATACGGTACTTTTGATATCGAGAGAATACTGAACACGCTTGCCTTCGACTTAGTTCTAACCGATTTCATGTCAGAGCTCCTTTCGGACGAATATCCGTCCCGCCGGTACCCCGGTACTGACCAAATCCAGGAGTACCTGAAATGGGACGACAATAGGGTTCTCCACGAGGCGAACGAACGGGCAAACGCTATCGACAAAAACCTGGCTTGGAGAATCATCAATCGACAACATCCGAAGGCGGTTTATGAGACTGAGGACTCTCCGGACTCTGGGATAGCAAGACGTGTAGAGCGAGATCTGCTTAGAGAGGCTCAGGAAACATTCCCAACTTTGCACTTCTGGATAGACCGGGCAATAGACCATCCCGACCGATTCCGATGGGAAGAAATGATGGTGAAATTCGCAGGCGATCCGCCAATTTGGAGGGAGTTCAGAAGGGAATCTCAGCCACTCCAAGGCCTGAAGGAGATTGGCAAATATCGCCTCTACGCCGATGTTCGAGGATTTCAGGACTTGGAAGATGAGGTGCGAAATTTCTGCCGCAATTCCATGGCGTAGAGTCGTACCTGGAGTCGACTAGGGGCGGGTGCAATTATGGATATACAAGAGTTTCGATTAGCCATTCTTCACAAGGTGATCTCTGAGCTTAGAGACGCAGGAAAAACGCGAATACAGAAAATAGGCTACTTCATCCAGGAAGCGGTGGGGATTCCCACCAAGTATCCCTTCCGAATGCATCACTACGGACCCTACTCCGAATCGCTAGAGACGGACGTGGCCCGCCTGGAACTCACCGGGTACATCGACGTAAAACAAGACCATCTTGGATTCGGCTACCACATCACTCCGACTGATGAACCCCTGGAAGACTGGGTTCGGTTGATCGCGCCCCATGAGCAACAAATTGGAACCGTGTTGCGGACCTTTGGGAGGCGTCCGACCCACGAGCTAGAGTTGGCGGCCACCATACATTTCGTGAAGGGACTCTTTCCCAGCGTATCAACTGGCGAAATTCTGCGAAGAGTCAGGGCACTCAAACCCAGATTCGACGGCACACATATCCGCGAGTCCTATGAGGAGTTGGAGCAGTTAGGCTTAATTGAAGCGGAGAACGACGAGGACCTGCCCTTTTAATTTAGAGCCCGATCGCTCTGTTAACCCCGAATCCACCGATGGACGGCGTGAGGACAGCGGAAGGGGGGTGAGGGAGTTACAGGCGCGATGGCCCGGGCTCGCTTCGGGGAGACGGGAGGTTGGCGGCGGTCTGCAGGCGCTTTTGGGGGCGCCGATGGCGGCTTACAGTGGCTGTGGCGAGCGAGATGGCGGGATAGGACACGGCAAGAGGCGCTCGCAGACTGGGCTAGCGCGAGTTTGCGGGGACGTTGGGTTGGCTGGCGGGTCAGTGGCGGACGGGCGCCGTCAGGCTGGGAGTGGAATGGCTCGCAGTCGGGCCAGGGCGCGGCTGAACTGCTCCTCCCAGGGCCAGCGCTTGGGAAGATGCAGGGTGATCCGGCGTGCCGAGCGGGTGAGCCGTCCGGCCAGGGAGAAGAACCGTCGCCGGAGGGTCTTGGTGGTCACGATCTGCTCACCCAGGCCGATGCGGGCGGTCCAGCGGGCCAGGTTGTGGGACATCACCTGGACGGCCAGCCAGGCGCCGTTGGCGGCGAAGCGGCCGGACGGCATGTGGTTCAACCCGACGCCGTACTTGAGGTCGCGTATCGCATTCTCGATCTCGGCGTGGCGGCGATGATCAGCCTCCAGTTCCAGGGTCTCTCCGTCCCGGTCGGTGATGAAGCCGTGATAGCTGTAGGTGGCGAAGATGGCCAGTTGGGAACCGGGCGCCGGCTGCACCCGCCGGACGATGAGCCGTACCGGCGCGGCGTCCGGCTCACTCTGGAAGGGGGTGCAGATGGTCTCGGCCACATCGGCGGCGCCGTCCATCCAGTAAGGAATCGGCGTCCAGGCATCTTCGGGTATCGCCTCGATGAGATTGTGCAGACTTTTGTGCTGGCGGATGGTGATGGAGAAGCGGACATCCATCCGGCGGCAGACGGCGACCACGGCGTGGGTATAGAAGCCGCTGTCAGCCCGCATGGTGAGCTGCCCGCTGGCCCCGCCGCAGCGAACCCGGCTCACCGTCTCACGCAGGAAGTGGGCGGCGCCCCGGGCGGTGTTCGCCCGGCCCGGCGCGCCGCCGAGGTCGAGGTGCTTCCCGAGGAGTTGGGGAAGGCCAAGGCGCAGGGCGAGGGTGGCGGGAAGGATCAGCCCGGCATTGGCCACCAGGCGGTGGTCGTCGAAGGCGATTTGGATGCGGTCGGGGTGGTTACGTGGTAGCATCTGTTGGGTGCTCCTTGTTTCTGGTCGGTTTTCTGTCTCGAAAACCATTATCCCAGATTCAGAGGAGCACTTCCTTCCCTATCCGCCCTGTCGCGACACGCCCTCTATCGGTGGATTCGGGTTTAGGAGTCTATTTCAATCTCACGCCCAACAGCTGGCTCACGCCCAACAGCTGGGCTATGTCTTCTCCTTCATTCCGAGCGCGACAGCCATCGATATCTATGTAATGAGGGAGGCGCAATGAAGCACTTGGTAGTCCTGAGCTGCCGAAGTGCGGGCTTATGTGCAGGGTCGCCGAAGCTTGGAACATATTCTGGATGTCCGCGTTCCGAAAAACCAATACTCCGGCTGTAGAGCGGCTCGTCTTACTTGACCAGAACCCGTTGTCCCGGCGTACATGACGAGGTCTGTCATTTTTCCCCATTTCGTACTGAACAGACAGATCTCCCCAGAGAACGTTTAGATCACACTCGTCTGAATAGAAAAACGGATTGGCAGCATTTACAGCCACAATCAGGGGAACACCCAGTTTGTTGTAGGCCTTTGCCTTGTCCGTTAAGGCCTCCCGCACTGAAGAATAGGGGGGGTCTATCCTCTTTGCATTCATCCTACCTAAAACGATACTTTGATTGTCGCTTTCGGACCCCTGATACGCAGGTCTCGGCGATAGCCAAACTGTCATTGACCCGTCTTGCCACTCAATTTTCTGTAATGGCGCTGCTTTCCTTCCAAAATTCTCCACAATACTTCGAACATCGTTTGGGTCGTTGTCTGCCAGCAATTTTTTAACTTTGTTGGTTACATACTTTGCTGAAGGGGTAGTCCTTGAAAGCATCGTTTTTGGCGTATTTTCTACGTCATACAACAGGCCGAAATGGGAAGAATGCAATTTATTAAAGGTCATCCAATACCTTTTGTTCGTTCGGACCTAGATCTAACGGATTCGAGGCCGCTCCAGCCACTGTCGCTTCCACGATAAAGGGAGCATCTTTTCCATTGAGGAGAAAATCCGGAGTTTTCCCACGTACTGACGGCTGAAATTCCACCTCGCAACCTAGCTCTGTGAACAACTGGTGAAGAAAGAGTTCGAAGAAGGCGCCGTTATGTTGCGAATCATCCTTGGATCGGAAACTTTCGCGTAGGTCCGCCTTGGCGTATTCAGGGATTCGCAGGAACCAACTTGCACAACGTCTTCGGATTGCCGAATTGTCGCTGTATGGAAAATCTTGGTTCACGTACGCGAATTTAGAGCCTCTAACCTGCGTGGACGAGGAGATACTATTGAGCTTCGTGTCGTCGAAGAGCTTCATGGTATTTATGATACTCAGTTTTTATGTTCATGCAATGCCGTCATGATACTTGTTTGCCCTAAACCAAAGCCAAGGTGAAATGCGCATTTGAAGAGTACCTGGGGACGGGGGGGACTGACTTCAACGTGCGGACGGGAGAGCTTTACTTGGCAGCGCTGACCTGCTCTCATCATTTCAGAAATGTAGATCCCACCGTGGCTTTAGTTCAGGGCTGTGGCACCAGCCGACAGCGTCGTTGGCAACGCGAACACCTTGTACTAGATTCCCTCTATCGCTGCGCTGGATAATCTACTGACTACGCCAACCAGGAGAGAGCTTGACGTCAATTAGAGAAACGGCCTCCGAGACACTCCATTTCACGGCCGTACTCGGCTGGGTCGATGCCGACGGTCTAGGGCCTGAAATCACAGCTAGTCCGAATCCGTTGACAGGAATTCCCTGGGAGCCGCTGCTGCAGCTCGACGCACCCGGCTGGGCGCGGGTTTTCGCCGATAATGACGTCGACCGCGACTTCACCCTGAGGCTGGACAGACTGGTGGCCGCCTGGCTCACGCAGGACGATTACCGCCAACTCAGAGAGATAGCTTCCAAGAAGACCGACCTCCCGGTCGGCGGAGCAGCCGAGGCCACCTTCTCGGATTGGATAAACGACAGTGCCTGCAAGCGGCTGAGCCACCTGGTCATGGGCATGAGGTTCACTGAACCCCAAGTCCCGGTCTGCTACGCGCTCTGCAATGCCGACCGTTCGCAGCTCAGCGAGTGCTTGCTTGGTGAAATACTGGCTAACGACAGCGATCTCGCTTCGGAGTGGCTGATTCTCGCATTGGGCCATAGGAATAGTTGTTTTGAAAATCGCATCAACCTTCCGCAGGAAGCTGTGGGGGGTTGAATTCTCGACAGCGGTGCAGTGTGCTTAAGCCCGAATCCACCGATGGACGGCGTGTGGGAGGCCTGCTGAAGAAACAAAAGGGTGCGCCTCTGAATCTGGGAGAATGGTTTTGAAACAGAAAACCGGTCCCAGAAAAGGAGCACCCAGGCTTTGCACCAAAAGTCAGATTAATAGGCCACTTTTAGTTCAACCACCTGACTTGTGATTCAGGCAACACTTTTGGTTCAAGCGAAGGAGCAACCCCAAACTCATGCAAGGAGCAACCCCAAACTCATGCATCGACTGGATTAGAACGCAGATATTATGACACAGAACCTTCAACAGAATCTCGTTGACCTGGCCCGGTTTGGACTTCGCCCGAACGGAATCGCCGAACTTGCCCTTGATCATGCTGAACGTGGTTTCAACGTTCGACCTCCGGTGATAGTGGGCGGCCCACGATTCCTCGTTCAACGTGAAGTATGCGTAAAGCCGCTTCCACATAGGCGACCCCTGGCCCGTGGTGTTGGACTTGAAGGGGATGTACGGGTAGGCCCCGTGCCCTTCGACGAGTGGACCGACGTGTTCGGTTCTGAGAGCCTCACCGGCGCTCTGCTTGACCGGCTCACCCACCACGTCCACATCCTGGAGATGAACGGCGACAGCTACCGCCTCAAGCACAGCCGGCAGAACGCCGCCTCCCAGGTATCGGATGATCCGGTCGACTCCTGACTCAATCCGGAACTGCGGACCCCTGCTCCTGACCTCACCCCGCCCGGCTCCCAATTCAGTTCTTTCTCATCGTGCGGGTGGTACACGATTCCTCCGCCGCAGTGGAACACCTTCTCGCCGCCCTTGACACCGTCCAGGATGCCTCGGGGGGCATAACCCCCGGAACGTCCCCAAACAGGCCATTCTGGACAGAGAGATGCGGACTTTGCGTAGCATGAAGACATAACGACTGGAACAGACCGAATCCAGGCCAAGAGGGCCTGGGGCGCCACCAGGCGCGCCACGGACACCCTGGTGCTGGCGCGGCCCGGCGAGGAGCTGGAGCGGACACCAGAGGGGGGCCGCGCCAGCGGCAGGGTCCGCTATACGGCGGTTCCAGCCCGCGGCATGCGGTAGCCGATGCGGGGCTCGTTGAGGATGTGGGTGGGGTTGTGCGCGCCTTCGCCAAGCTTGCGGCGGAGGTTCTTTACCACGGTCCGTACCGGCCCCGGATGCCCGGGGTGTCCGGGGCCCCACAACGCCTGCAGCAGGTGATCATGGGGCACGACGCGGCCGGCGTTGACCGAAAGCTCGTAGAGCAGCCGGTACTCCTTATCGGTCAGGGGGATGCTCCGACCCGACAATGAAACCCTGCGTTCCCCGTAGTCGATCGTCAATTCCCCCGATACAAAGGGTTCAGCAGGCTCGGCAGTTGCCGGAACAGCCCGCCGGCGCAGGACCGTCCGAATCCTGGCCACCAGTTCCGTGGGCGAGAAGGGTTTGACGATGTAGTCGTCGGCCCCTGCTTCGAGGGCTTGAGCGATGATCTGGTCCCGGCCGTAGGCGGACAGGAAGATCACCGGCACCCGGGAGAGCATGGGGAGCCTCTCCATCAACCCGATTCCGTCGGTCCCCGGCAGCAGCAGGTCCAACAGGACCAGGTGGGGCTTCTCCCTCTCCAGGAGGCTTCCCACCTGCTCCGGGTCTCCGGTCACAGTGCAGGCGTATCCCGCGCTGGAGAGAGCATCCCGGACGTACCTCAGAGTTTGAGGATCATCATCCACGACGAGAATGCGGGTCCGGTTCTCTCCGCGGGCAGGGGAGAGTGTCCACGCTGACCCGGTCCGGGGGATTCCCACGGGCCCATCGGCCACCGGAAGAGTGAACGTGAACCGGGCGCCCAGGCCCATACCCGCGCTTTCGGCACGGATCCGGCCCCCATGGGCCTCCACGATCCCCCTGCAGATGGCCAACCCCAGGCCCGAGCCACCGGCGCCGTGCTCAGGGTCATCGCCCTCGAACCGGGCGAACTTCCTGAACAGGTAGGGAATAAGCTCGGGGGACAGGCCCCGGCCGTCGTCGGCGACGGAGAAGGCGACGTGGTCCGCTTCCCGCATGGCGCCCACGCGGATCCCCGCGGATTCCGGCGAGTTCCTGGAGGAGTTGTACAGGAGGTTCACCAACACCTGGACGATGCGGCGCCGGTCCGCCAGGACGCGGGGCAGGTCCGGCTCCAGGTCGATGTGGACCGGGTTCCCGGGTCCTCCGCTGAGGAAGGTGTTCCTGGCCTGGTCCACCAGGATGGCGGGATCCGCGGGTTCGGCGGACACCGGCAGAGCCCCGGTCTCGATGCGGGCCATGTCCAGGAGGTCGGTGATGAGGGCGCTCATCTGGTCGGCCTGCTGTTCAATGATCCGGAAGAAGAGGAGCATCTCGGCCGGGTCCAGGGTTTCCGCGGAACCGGTCAGGGTGGCCGCGGAACCCTTGATGGAGGCCAGCGGGGCCCGCAGTTCGTGGCTGACCATGCCCAGGAACTCGGCCCGCAGCCGCTCCAGTTCCTCCAGCGGCGTCATGTCCTGCAGGGTGACGATCACCGACTCCACCTCACCCCGCTCCGAGCGGATGGAAGTGGCATTGATCAGGACGGTGATCCTGCGGCCATCCGGCGCCGTCAGGACGATCTCCTCGGCCCGCACCGTCTCGCTGGTGGCCAGCATCCGGGCCAGGGGGAACTCCTCCAGGGAGAACTCCGACCCGTCGGCCCTCCGGATGGTCAGCACCTCCAAGAGCTGCTCCACGGGATGGCCGGGGGTCCGCAGGACCTCCAGGATCCTCAGCGCCTCCCGGTTGAAGGACACCGGGGTTCCCGTGCTCAGGGCGAAGACGACCACGCCCACGGGGGAGGTGTCGATGAGGGTCTCCAGGTCGGACCGGGCCCGCAGCTCATCCCGGTGCCGGCGGGCGTTGGCGATGACCAGCGCCGCCTGGGAGGCGAACATCACCAGGGTCTCCTCATCCTCCCTGGTGAACTCCTGACCGGGCTCGCTCCTGGCAACATTGATGTTGCCCACTGAGGCCCCCTGGTGGCGCAGCGGGGCGGCCAGGAAAGAGCTCACCGGCGTCGGCGGATGGAAATCGGGAAGGCCCATCAACCGGACGTGACCGGCGAAGTCCCTCACCCGCAGCGGGCCGGGAAGTCCGCTGAGGTACTGGAAGAACTGCTGACCCGTGGGCAGTTCCCACAACTGCCGGGCTTCATCGGGGGTCAGGCCGGAGACGAGGAATTCCTCCGCCTGGCCCGACCCGTCCAGGGTGGTGATCAGGGCATACCTGGCGCCGGTCAGTGTGCGGGCGCTGTCCAGGACGCCCTGCAGCACCGAGTCCAGGTCAAGGCTCTCGTTGATGCGCAGGCTGGCCTCGCTGAGGCGGGACAGCCGCTCCCGCAGGGCTTCGATTTCCCGGCGGAGGTCGCCGCCATCCTTCATGTTGTCCCCTCCTGGTTCGGGCTGGTGGACCAGCCTGCCCCCAATGCAGGCCCGCAGTTTAGCACACTTTAGGGAAATACATTGAAAATAATTACACGCCTAAATAACCGGATTAGCACGCGAACTACATATACAAACAGGTACAATATCTCTTGGCTTCCGCATAACGCCTGCCGGTTGCCCTTGCCCTGGACCGGGGCAGCTGACGCCACGGATCGCAACCCCGACGGTCGTCGTCTCCGAGCCGGAAGGGCAGGACCTGTGTTATGGAGCCGTCGCCTGCGTGCAGACCCCACCACAAATGCAAAGGAGAGCGTGAGTTGAAAATCCCATCTCCCAGAGGCGGGCCACACGCCTCCCGAAAGCGATTTCCCCTTGTCAGCACCGAGAACCGCCCCCGGCCGGGAGCATGCACTCTTGGGGGGCCATAGGCTTGGCTGTCCCAGTGCGCATAAGGGTTGAGAACGCTTGCTGTAACTGACGAGCCCCGTGCAACGTCGCCACCTGCGGGAAAGGTCATCCGGACTGCGGGTAGGAGGCGGCTGGAACAGCATTAACTTTCGAGGAGAACAACACCGATGGACTAGACTGCTGCCCCTGCTGGCAATCATGGCCCTACTCTTGGCCCTCGTGTCCTTGGCCAGTGCGCAAGAAGCAACCACGGACACCTCGTCCGACCCTGACCTTACGGCCGACCCGCCGGTGGCGCCGCAGCAGAACAGCCCTGTAAAGCTAGCAGACAACACCGACGAAGTTGACGATGAAGCTGACGGCCTCGTCGTCGGGTTCGTTGCAGGCGACCCCGGCGCCACCCCTCCGAGCGCCGCCAGCTACCGGTCCTATGCCGTCTCCTTTACCACCGGCAGCGACGCCGGATGGTACCAGCTTGTCGAAGTGCTTATTGCCACCAAGGTCACCGGGACTCCCCTGGCCCGGCTGTCCATCCACCGCGACCACGAAGGAAGTCCCCATGCCGAGGCCCTGTACGTCACACACTTCCGGGGTGCGAGCGAGGAAGACCCAGATCTCTACCTGGAGTTCCCGGACAACACGCCTCTGTATCCCAACCAGACCTACTGGGCGGTGTTCGAGGAGGTTTCTGGGCTCGGCGTCTATGAGATTTCGACCGCACCGAACGGCGATGAGGACCCAGACAGCTGGCCGATCTCCGACACCTCGCTCCAGCGCAACTTCTTCTCCTTAACCGGACGCACGTGGCAAGCCTCTGCGCTCAATCCGATCGCGATCATAGTAGACGGTTACCCTGTTGAGGAGCGCGTGCTGGTCGGCGCCCACGGGCTGCGCGACACCGCCGCCGACGGCCCCTTCCTGCGCTTCGGCACCGAGCGCGTGACCAAGGCCTGGCTCAACCTGCCGAAGGACAGGACCTTCGACTTCTGCGAACCGGCCTTCGTGGCGGGCAGCGACACCGAGACCTCGTGGCGGCTGTGCGACCTCCACGAGGACAGCCACCATGACCACGAATGGGCCGGCGGGCGCGGGTTCACCACCGGCCCCAACCCGACCGGCTACACGATCTCCGGCCTCGGGGTGGACATAGACGCCCAGAGCGGGACGTTGGATCCGGTAGCGGACATTTACGCCGCTGAGGCGTTCAGCTCTCGCAAGGGCGCGCGCGACCCCCAGTCGCCCCTGGCCAGCTACCAGGCGACAGCGGGCATCGGCGGTTCGCCTGACCGGTTCGCTCCGAGGACCGCCGTCAGCGAAAAGCTCCATGTCGAGCCGGGGCGGACCTACGTGGCCTACTTTCAAAACGTCGCCGCCGGCTACTACCAGACGCCCAACGCCAGCCGCGGCGAGGACCCGGGCGCCGAGGCCGGCTGGACCCTCGGCCATCCCTACGGCAGCCGCTTCGTCCGTCCGCTGGGTTTCGGAGGCGACTCCTGGAACTTCCGTCCCGGGGACTCCAGGCGGATCCCGCTCAACGTCTACGGCTGGCCGAACCCGCTGCCGGCCGCCCCGAACCCGGCCCCCCCGCCGCCCGGCCCCGTGCTGGTCAGCACCCTGGGTCAGCCGTCGAACCCAACCAGCCAACTTGTCGGCAAGAGAATCAACCTAGAAATTGCGTATGCAGCTTCATTCACCAACGGCAACGATGCGGTTCATACCCTTCATGGTGTACAAATTGAAGTGACCGTCATCCCACCGCTCCAGGTCCTCGGGGCAATCAGGGCCTCCATCTACTCAGACGGCGGCGGGGAACCGGGGGTCGCGCTTTACGAACTGGGTCTGCGGGCCAATCCGCAGGTCGGTGTCCTCACTTTCGATGCCCCGGCCGACACCACGCTTGCCGCAAACACGACCTTCTGGCTGGTCATCGACATTGCGCATTCGCCTACTGAGGACTTCTTCCGGACAGCCGTCACATCCAGCAGGGGGCAGGACGCCTGCGCCATCCGGAATTGGTCGATTGGCGACGTCGCCTATTTCCGGGAAGGACCCGGCGTGGCTTGGTCGCCGAACGCTGATTTGCTCAAGATGGCCGTTCTCGGCGAGCGGGCGTCCAGCCCGTCGGCCGAGGTCGGCGAGCCCACCTGCGGCGACCTGCCCGGCGACACCGCCACCGCCGGGCGCCTCGTCGTCGCCGGCGCCGGCGTAGAGGGCCAACACCACACCTCCACCGACGTCGACTGGTACGCCGTCAGCCTCGATGCAGGCGTCGACTACCAGTTCGACGCAGACCCAACAGACCCACAGCCGAGGCTGTACCTGCTGAAGATCCACGACGACCAGGGTACAGAGCTGCGCACCAGCGCCATCGCGCCCGCAGGAGGGCCTCCAAACTGGTATCAGCACCCCAATCGGGTCAACAGCCTGCCCTTCCGAACGGATCAGGCCGGCGCCTATTACGTGTCCATAGCGTCCCCGAAAGGCGGCGAGGCGCCCGATCGGGTGTACACCCTGACCGCGCGGTCCGACGATCACCCCGCGGACACGTCCACGACGGCCGTCGCCGAGCTGGGGGAGCTAACCAGGGTCCATCTGATGCGCACGAGCAGCGACCCAGACGACACAGCCACCAACGATGTGGACTGGGTCCGGGCCAGCTTGCTCGCAAACGTGCGCTACCACATCAGCTTCGACGTGGGCAAGTGCCCACAGACCGCCGTGATCGAGGGCATCCACGATGCCGACGGCACGGCGATTCCCATGACCTCATCGTCAGGAGCGTGCAGCGCCAGCCTGTACTTCACCCCGACGACCAAGGCCGACTACTACATCGCCGTCACCGGCAAGGGGTCCCAATTCGTAGATCAGCATGACGTTGATGATGATGGCCGTCTGAAGGGAACCTATCATGACCGCTACCCCTTCATCGGCGCGGACGCCGTCCTCGTAGTGTCGCTGGTGGTCAACTATTGCACCGGGGAGAGCTTAGACACCCTGAGCTACGCCCTGACCCCGCTCTCGGAGCCGGCCGGCGGCGACCTGCCGGCGGGCACGAGCACCAGCGGCCAGGCGCCCATCGGCAGCAGCGTGACCGGCAACATCGAGAGCGCCACGGACCGCGACTGGTTCCGCGTGCGCTTCAACGGCAGGGTGGGCGAACGGGTCTACTGGCTGGAGCTGAAGGGCGCCGACACCGGTGACGGCACCCTGCCGGACCCGCTCATCGTCGGCATCTACGACCGCCAGGGCAACTACATCCCCTACAGCCACATCGTCGGCCAGTCTTTGACCTGGAACAACGACAGCGGCCAGGGCCGGAACGCGATCACGGACTTCACCGAGCCGTGTGCGGGGGACTACTTCGTGGCGGTGGCCGGCTTCGAAGGCTCCACCGGCGCCTACACCCTCTCGGTCACCGATATCACCGACACCAGCACGTCGATACCCGGCCAGTCTCGTACAGGGGAAGATTTTGCTCAATGGGTCGACGATAGCGTCGCGTATAGGGGAGACGTTGATTTCCTCATCGGCAACCTGGCGCCCGGGCTTCCGGCCACTGTTCCGGCCCATGATCTTACCGCCTCCGAACCCACGGAACTATACGACACCAACCAGGGTGGAGATTCGGGCTCCTCGGACCTGTTCCGCCTCGGCGTTGTTCCGGACCGGGACTACCGGCTGGAGATCCGGGTCCCGGAGACGACAGACGGCAGACCGGCGAACGTGAGCTTTTTCGTGTTTCGCGGATACATCCCTTATTTCGACTTAGGCGACGAAAATGAGGTACCTGGGGCAATGCTCTACAATTTTTGGTTGGTGGACGACAAGAAAAACGGCGATCTCAGCATCGAGTTCAAAGCGCCACGCTTTTATGAAGTCGATGGGCGCAACATTCCGTCCAGACTGCTCGTCGCGTTCGAGCTTGGCGAATACCATTTTGAGCCGGGGGACGTATACACCGTTGTGCTGACCGACATCACCGACTCGGGAGATGACTATCTGGGCGCCGAGGAGACCACGGGAACCGTGGCGGTGGGCGGCAGCGTCACCGGGAACCTGGAGGTGGACAACGACGTGGACTGGTTCAAGGTCCGGCTGGAAGAGGGCAAGAGCTACCGGGTACGCATGCGCGGCGCCGAGTCCGGGGGCGGCACCCTAGCGGACCCGACCGTGGTGGTTGGTACCATAGCATCGGTTAGCGCTGGTTATTACGGATTTGATGCCCCACCGCCTTTCAATGACGACAAGAGCACGACGGAGAAAGACAGCGAACTGGTGGTCGAAGTAGGTACCACACACGACGCCTACATTCACGCTGCCACTTCCGGCGACGGCACGGGCACCTACACCATCGAGGTGGAAGAGGTGACCACCTCGATGGGCCAGAGGGCGAACAGCCCGGCGACGGGCGGGCCGGGCATCACCGGGACGGTGCAGGCCGGCGAGACGCTGACCGCGACCACAGACGGCATCGAGGACGAGGACGGTCTGACCGGCACAGTGTTCGCCTACCAATGGGTCCGGTCCGACACCGACATCGAGGGAGCGGCAAGCTCCACCTACACCATGACCGGCGACGACGAGGGCAAGGCCATCCAGGTGCGGGTCACCTTCACCGACGATGCGGGCAACGCCGAGTCGCTGACCAGCTACGCGGTGCTGTCCGTCCCGCCCTTGATCATCCCCGATGAAGAGGAACAGGAGGAGCCGGAGACGCCGCTGACTGCCGCCATCCACGACGCGCCTGAGTCGCACGACGGACAGGAGGACTTCACCTTCGAGCTGCGCTTCAGCGAGGAGCCCAAGGAAGACTTCAGCTACCAGACGCTGCGGGACCATGCGTTCACGGTGAAGGGAGGCACGGTGGCCGGGGCCCGGCAGATGGACGGGGACAGCGACACCCCCAACATCCGGTGGGAGATCAGCGTCAGCCCGGACTCCAACGCGGACGTCACCGTCGAGCTGTCCGCCACCGAGGACTGCGACGCGCAGGGGGCCATCTGCACCGATGACGACACGATGCTATCCATCCCGCTGAAATTCACCGTCAAGGGGCCTCCGCTGACGGCAAGTTTCGAGAGCGTCCCGACGTCCCACAACGGCAGCGGCGAATTCAGATTCAGGATCGCCTTCAGCGAGGAGCCGAAAACGGGCTTCAGCTACAAGACGCTGCGGGACGACCATGTGTTCACGGTGGAGGGAGGCAAGGTAACCGGCGCGCGGCGGCTGGTCAAGGGCAGCAACATCGGCTGGGAGATCGTCGTCAAACCGGACTCAAACGGCGACGTGACGATCACTCTGCCCGCCACCACGGACTGCGACGCGCAGGGGGCCATCTGCGCCGACGGCGACAAGAAGCTGTCCAACCGGCTGGAGATAACCGTCAGCGGGCCGGGCGGATAGGGCGGGGTCGGAAATCAGGAAGGGCCGCATGCATGGCCGGACAGGGGCGGCCGTCACGGCAGAGCGACAGGCCTGGAGGGCCGCTGGCGATGGAGAAGTAGGGGCGTGGCGTTCACCAATGTGTAGGCATCAAATGGTTTGCGGCGCTAAGGCGACCAATCATGAACACGGACGTCGATTGAATTTGCAACCAGAGGTCACGGAGGGCTTGCCGGGTTTATCGGAACGCGAACAGCCAATCTTGCCCTTACTTCTTGGTAGATGGGGATGTCAATTCCTCCCGCAACTTCAAGCGTAACCACTAAGAAACTATCTCAAAAGTCCCGTCTCCCGCCACGCGAGAAGGTTAGGATGAGGGGAATTGTATCTGTCACCCTCACCTCAATTCTCTCCCATACTGGGAGATGAGGACAGGGTAGGTGAGAAAATTGCAAAACTCCCGGGCGAGGATAAATCCGTCGGCAGCGTTGCTGATTTCGACATTAGCGGCCTGGAGTTTGCAGATAGGCCTTCGGGTTAATTTATCCTTGCCAAACTTTCCAGATAGCGTCTTGGATTCGCTGCTCCGTCTCGGTGACTGCGAGATTCGCTACGAGGAATCGACCCAGTACGACACGGCGCGTACGACGGGAGAACGGAAGTGGGAGGCTCTCCAGGGGAGCAACGGTTGCGTAGAAATTGCTCCCGACAATTCTGACACGTCCACGGACCTCGCGGTGAAGGATGTGAACAAGCAGAACGTGACTTGGGCCGGGTACTACAATTGGTGGCCGTTCGTGAAGGATCGCATCCGTTACAACGAGCATTACATGGACGACTACGGTGATTGCAAGAAGGCGTTCGTTGCCATGCACGAGTGGGGTCATGCCCAGCGTCTGGCGCACTCTTCGTCATGCACTCGTCCGTCCAGGACCAGTGTGAGCTGGGCGCACACGACAAGAAAGACTACCGCGACCACTGGGGTAACCAATGATGAGCATCAACATCAGAAAGAAACACGTGGCGTGGATCAGCGTCATAATCATTTCCTTGGCGCTCCTGGGGATCGCCGTGGGTCAGTACGCCAGTGGTGGATCGTTCCCACTGATTGGGGGTCATCCCCTTCATGTGACGGACATCCACGATGACCAGAAGCTGGCCGGCATTTCTCACAATGTCTGGTTCGGGCAGGTTGATGCCAAGACAAGCCAGGTGGAGGACAAGGACGACGAGCCTTACACGCTTTACTCCGTGACTGTTCTGGAGTCCCTGAAGGGCACGCTCCCCGAGCAGATGGCGGTCGTGCAGTACGGGGTGGACTTCTCGGACGGCGGTCACTACCGCGTCGCGGGCGACCCGGACCTATTGGAATCTGGGCAGTCGTATCTCTTCGTAACCCGCACCAACGCTGCGGGCGATGAGCACACGGTGGTTCCTGGCGTGGGCAACCTGCCGTTGGATGTGGCGAAAGACGCGGACCGGTCCACGGTTTTGGAAAGCGATGACGCTAACCAACTCCGGATCCGCTTCCAAGACGCCATCGACAACCAGATCGAATACGATCCCAATGAAGGATCAGCCTCCGGACCGTTGAAATAGTGCAGGGACTACCGCAGCTTCCGATCTAACGACCAACAAAAGATTCCTACGGCAGGAATCAGAGAATCATGACAGCATTAAAGAGCCAAATCGAAGAATTGGTGGGACCTGCCATTCAGGTCAACGACGAAGTGATAAGGGCCTGCCAAGAAAAGAATGAATTCGGAGGACTAAGCTTCGCGCTGTACCGGGATGCCACAGGACTAATCCGGTATGCTTCCGATCAACTCGAAAGCCCAGCGCAGGCCCGAAATGATGGTCCCAAAGACCCACCAATTGAAATTGGCGCTATCTTCTTGGAGCCGGCGCAAAATGTCCATCCTGTTTTAGGTGTCGGGTCACTCCAGCCGGCGAACTCGGCCTAATACCGGCAGCAGCACCATACCCAATCCCCATCCCGTTAGCCCTACCACGGTGATGCCAACGGTGACCGAGCTGAGGCCGACAAACCAACCAATCAGCAGGCTGGTGAATAGGACCAGCCCCCGACCGATGCCCTGCAGGCTGGTGACTCGCGACCTGAGTTCATCGGGGACCAATGTCTGGATCAGGGTGCTGTTGGTGGTTCGGAAGCAGGACTGGAAGAAGGCCATGGCGCCGATTACCAGCATGGCGAGGGGCAACCATTGGGCTTGGGCAAAAAGCACCACGGTCACTCCACTCATTATCACGGCGCCCAATACCACTATTCCCTTCTTGAAAACGAACCCCACCGATGCGATGATCAATGCCGCCAGCAGTCCGCCCAATCCGGTGACAGCCAGCAGGTACCCGCCGACATCCGGCCCCTGCCGCAATACCTCCACCGTAAAGATGGGGAACATGAACCACACCGGGTGCAGCAGCACGTTCGGGATCAGGCTGAGGAGCATTAGCTGTAAGATAACCCTCTCTCCCTTCCAGATGTAACGGATGCCTTCAATTAAATCGGAGAGGAAGGAGTTCCGCCGGGCCTCGGCCCTCGGCCGGTAGAAGGGAGTGCGCATGGGCAGGAAAGCCAGTACCATGCCGAGGTAAAGCAGACCCTCCACCGCAAAATTCCAGGAGAAGCCCAGGGTGGCGATAAGTATCCCTCCGGCAAATGGTCCAATTAACCGCGTGCTGGTAATGGTAAGAACGTTGGTGGCCATAGCATTACCCAGGGCTTCCCGGGGCACAGTGTTGGCTATTAGCGCTTGGCGCAGAGGCTGAATCATGGAACGGCATACACCGGAGATCAAAATGTAGGCGAAGGCGTGCCATACCTGAACCCACTCCTTCAGCACCAGCAAGGCGAAGAAGAAGGCCATGCCGGCCATGAAGAGCTGTATACCCATAACCAGCTTGCGCCGGTCTACTCGATCCCCCAGGACCCCACCCCAAGGGCTTACAACCAGCGAAGGTAGGGTGTTCACCGCTTGCACGGTGATGACCAGCAGGGCTACAGAAGAGGTCCCCTGGGTCAATTCCTGAACCAACCAGCCCACGGAAAGGAGTTGCAGCCACTGGGCGCCGTTGGCGGAGAAGTTCCCCAACCAGAGGAGCCGGTAGTTGGGGTAGGCAATCCAGGAGTCGAAGGTGTGGAGGCGAGGGAGTCGCGAAAAAAGGCTGAGACTGATGGTAATGGACTCCTTGGGTCGGGCTTACCAAGCAGGAAGGTCCCAAGCCGGCATATCGTCGCCGCGAATAATCTCCCGCTTAGTTTATCAAATATTCAGCTGGAAATGGGAATCGGGCTAATGCGGCACGGCGTCTCTGGCAGCCGAGAAATAACCCGCTAACATTGCACTCCAGCAGAGCATAAATGCTCGGTTGACTGTAGCAGTCGGGCCATATTATCTTACATTTGAATTTATAAGCCATGCAGAAGACATCAAGACAGGAGGAGAAGATATGACTCAGCAGAACGGCGGACAGCCGACCCAGCACATCGGCAATACCATCTTGGTGGTGATGATGGACGTGGAACCGGGCCACGAAGCGGAGTTTGACCGGTGGTACAACGAGGAGCACCTTCCGGAGCGAATGGAAATAGCCGGCTACGTCAGCGCCCGCCGGTTCAAGCTGGAAGAGGGAAACGGGGTGCTGAAGTACCTGTGTATCTGGGAAATGGAAGACGCGAGCCCCTTGGAGAGTGAACAGTACAAGATGCAGCGGGCGCGCCCCAGCTGGATCCGCGATGAGGCCAACAAGTACATTACCCAGCGGGCCCGGGGTCTCTACCAGCAAATCTACCCGCTGACTGGGGCCTTCGAGGACCACTCCGGCTCCTACCCGGAGCCCGTGGCCGGGTAGATTCGGTGGGCCTGCCGGAGAGGTCTGGTAGCCCGGAACTAAATGGCTATCTCAAAACAACCCATGTCATTCCCCATGAGCCCTTCGGCTCCTCTCAGGATAAACTCCGCGACTGAGGAATCTAAATCCCCGACCCATAAAACCTTACACGTTAGCGCTGCGGTTACACTATAGCCAATGGCGTAGGGACCACGTTCCCAGGTAATTTAGTCGGGATTGCCCAGATCAAACTGATTCCTCCAACCATGTGACCCTGTGGGATGGCTCGAACTATAAAATGGCAGCCTGAGGGCGTCAACTGCATCCGATTCACTCAACTGACCCACTCCCATAGGGTAACCACCCCCCTGACGAGCGTAAAAGTCTAGAATTGCCTGCCCCTGCCCAAGCGTCTCCCTCGGGGTGGTCTATTTACCCCGGACTACCCCATAACTGTCCGAAATACCTGTGCTCTCAAAGCAGGCTAGCCAGGTGCCAGCCGAAGCCGGCTGATCCGTTCTAGTATCCCGGTCAGCATTTCCCTGGTTACCAGCACCTCGGCAAGCTGAAACACCAGCCTCCTTGCGTGGCGTACCAGTCGCCCACCCGTCTTGATCAGCCTGGTCTGAAGACTGGTCAGAGTCCAGTGCTTCATATCCTCCGGCAACACCAGCCTTCTCATAAAGTTGCCCAGGTTGTAAGTCAGGACGAACAGCCATAGTCTCACCTGGTTGGCCACGAACTTGTGGCAGGAAAGCCGGGTCCAGTTCAGGGCGTACTTGCCCTCCTTGATCCACTGCTCCGCCGTGCCACGGCCATTGTAAAAGCGGACTATTCCTTTGGGTGGATAGCTCAGGTTGGTCACGATGAAACCAACCCTGGGAAATAGCTCCCCCTGATGCCACTCTACTTTAGCCACCACTCGCCTGGGCAAGTGCCAACTCTGGGCCTGATAGGCAAAGTCATGGTAGGAGACGATAGGCTCCCGGGATGGCCATTCGGTAGGACGCTCCAGCAAGGGTTGGATCTGCTCCTGAATTACCTGATTGGCGGGAAGCCGGATGGCGTACCCGATCTTTCCTTGTTCCAGATACTCGTATAGCTCCGGCTTGGCAAAAGCAGCGTCACCCCGGAACAGCAACCGCAGTCCTTTCTTCTGGTATCCTTTCACCACCGGCTCAAGGAGTTCCTGCCAGCCATCGGCACTATGCACGTTTCCGGGTCGTAGCGTCGCTCCTTCGCAATCCCCAAACTGGTTGAACAGAAAGAGGGGATGATAGCAGACACACTCGAAGTGCCCGTTGTAGGCGGCTCCTTCCTGCTGACCATGCACTGGACTCTCCGAACTGTCCATGTCCAGAATCACTCGCCGGTGTGGAGTGTGAGCCATGGCCAGCTCCACCCACTGGGGATTCATCAGGGCCAGCCCAGGGCAATCGCGTCTTAATCGCCCCCAGGTTTGGGACAGTGGCTCTTTGGGGTCTGACGAGTCCCGGAAGTCTTTCGATCTTTACGTGTTATAGTCAAAATAGCTGGGAAAGCATCGGAATATCTACCATTCGCTAGCCTTCTGTACCGAAGTTCGAAAAGGCAGTTTTAGACGCGATTGCCCTGAGGGCCAGCCCCTTTAGGTTGTCCTCTTGAGTCAGAGTCTCCGTCTCAAAACGGCTCATGGTGTTGGTTCTGGCGGCGTTGCGGTCTGAGCCTTGCCAGCCCACGACAACTCTCATGGCTGGGTCTTGGGAAAGACGTTCTGCATCGTTGGTATCATCGTAGCCGGCCAAGCGGCTGTAGATGGACTGGCGGAGCAGAGGGACCAGGTGGTGTCGGATGTTGCAGCCGGTACGGCTTTCCTGGAGATAGTCGGAGGCTATGGGGGTAAGGTCCAGGGCGTCATCCAGTTCTCGGAATGCCAGCAGTCCGGCGTCGGAGGTGATGGTGGCACCATGTAACTCCAGCCGGATTTGGGGATTGAATTGGAGCCGAAGAGAGGCCTTTTCGCGGTCACCCATCGGGTGCCTCCAATGTCGGTACGCAAATTATCTGAAATAGCCAACTTATTGCATGTATTATATCTGAAATACGGCTAAGAGATTCATGTAACGACTAGAAAAGCAAGAAAGTTGCCTATTTACCGCATCACTTGTTTGAGCCAAATGGGGAATACGGGCTACAAACCTTTTCATGGGTAGTGACACTTTAGCCGCCCAAGGAAGGGAAGTTCGAGTCCCATTAAGGGGGCCTGGCTTGACGGTAGGCAGTACCGTGTTTGAATTGGTGGTGGCACTCTAGTCCCTTCGGCTGGCGGCGCAGTTATTAAGCCGGGCTATTATTGAAGGACGGAACGGGATAAGCAGCCACTGAATTAGGGTGACGGTTCACTCAGGCCATTCGAGCAGAAGGGATTGGTCGAAGTCAATCTCGGCCTTCCAAACTGAGGTAGATCAATCGAGGTAGATCAATCATGGTAGCAACCAGATCGACCAAGGCCTACCTGAAGGGGCAAGACATGTCCCTTGGCACCAATTGACGCTCGGCATAAGTGCTGTACTATGTTACTCATCTAAACCAAAGCCAAGGTGGGAACTACATTTTGCAGCGATGGCAAAGGCGTGGCAGTTTTCATCATCAGTGCGTCGGCTCGGGCTTGTAAACCCCAAAAAACGTTGCCGCCAAAGAGGAAGGCTACCGAAATCCCTGCCAGGGAAGAGTGGGCTACCGCATCGCCCATGAAGGCCAACCCCTTCAACACCACGAATGTTCCCACCACCGCGCAGACCATCGCTGCCAGACCTGAGGCCAGCATGGCTCGCTGAAAAAAGGGCAGCTCCAGCGGCATGGTAAAAATCTCCACCATCGCTTCAGCCCTACCTCAACTCCCGCACCATGCTCTCGGCGTTGTACCTCATCATGTCCAGGTAAGTAAGCGCCCCCGGACCGGGCAAGGAATAAATCACTCCCACCCGAACGCCAACTTCCTGGGCCGTCCGCGTCAGCATTCCCTGCCGGAACTGGGGCTCCACAAATACCGCTGGCAGGCCGTCCCGCCTTATTCGCATCACCAGCTTGGCCAGGGTTCCGGGAGCCACATCCATACCGTCATGAGGCGCCAGGGCGGTTGCTTCCCAGTTGTAACGGCGGGCCAGGTGGCCGAAGGCATCGTGATAGGTGACCAGATGACGGCGCTCGTTCGCTACCCGACCCAGGAGTTCCTCTATTTGTTGGTCCAGGGCAGAGATCTGGCCGGTATATGTTTCGGCATTGGCCGTATAGTCGAACTCATGCTTCGAGTCAACCTCCGCCAGGCCATCTCGAATCTGATTTACGTAGTCGATGGCCAAGCCGGGGTCCAGCCAAAAATGGGGGTCCCCATTGTCCAATGGCGCGCTAAGTTCCAGTCCATCGGCGACGATAATCCATTTCGCTGCCGGCCGTGAAGAATTCCGCAAGACTGGGTTCAGAAAGTCGTCCAGACCAGCGCCGTTGGAAACAAGCAAATCCGCCCGTCCTATAGCCAGGTTATTCGACGGCTTAAGCTGGAAAGCGTGCACATCGATCCCAGGAGGAACCAATGTGGTCACTTCCACCAGGTTACCCCCTACCTGCCCGGCCAGATCCGCCAGTAGAGAATTGGTGGCCACCACATTGATTTTTCCCCCACTGATTTTCCCTCCCCTTGATCCAGAAGGCTGCTCACTGGTATCGGAGTCCTTCCCTGCGCCGCTGGCGGCCACGCCACAAGCCGTCAGTAGCAGGATTCCCGTCAGCAGAGCCGCCAAGAATCCCCCAATCCTCCAGCCCCCGGTCCAGTCCCTAGTCGCAAACTGGGTTTCAAAATCGCTGCTGGACGAAATGCCAGGCATACCGTGCTTGCTCGCCTGGGGTATCATTACCTGGCCATTATGATACATAGTCTCAAACATGGGTAAAAATAGAGATCAGGCTGGGGCCCTCAGTTCTGCGGTACAGGTCTGACACCTTCCGTATACCTCCAGCCAGTGACCGCTGACTTGGAAATGGTGCGCTTCGGCGACACTTTCCAGTCGGTCTTCAATGTCGCAGCCCAGCAAGTCCTCGGATGCTCCGCACTCGACGCAAAGGAGATGATGATGGTGTCCTCGATGGCTCAACTGGTAGTGCAGGTTACCGTCCTCCAGCAAAACCCGGCACAGGGCACCGGCCTCGACCAGAATCTTCAAGGACCGATACACAGTGGCCCGGCCTATTCCCGGTAGCTGCTCTCGCAATTCCTCGGCGGCAAAATGCCGCTCCTTCTCAGCGATGGCTCGCGCCACAGTTCGACGCGGGGCAGTATCACGATAGCCCCGTTCCTCAAGGGCATCCATAAGTTGCTCCGACAGGGGGGATCCTCGCTTACGCAAACCGGCACTTTTTAAATGATACTTGGTATCTAAAGACGATCAATTTAACACAAGGGGCCTTGGCGGTCAACAGCGTAGGTTGCCGAAAGATTAGGTCCGTAAAGGCGCCCGGCCGTGCGCCCCGGCCGTGCGCCCCTGCCATGCCCAAAAGACGCACTCTCCATAAGGAAATGGTATCATTCCGAGCCGGAACGCATCTCCAATAGCCTGGCTGTAATGTCCTCTACCGTATCGTCGGTGTAGGTGGTCGCCGCCGTTCCCGTGTCCGCCACCAGCTCATCGAAGTGGCCCTTGGGGTCGTCGTAGCGGTGGCGCCTGAGGATCACGTACCCGGTGATGCTGTAGTCGCCGGGGTCGTCCCAGGTGAGCGCCACCTGGTCATGGGTAGCCGTGGCGTTCAGGCCGGTGGGCTTGGCCGGTACCGGCACTTCCAGGGTTTCGATGTGGAACCAGCGGGACCGCTCGCTCACCCCGTGCTCGTTGATGGCCTTGATGCGGTAGGTGTAGTGAGTGCTGACCGCTACCGTGTTGTCGGTGTAGGTGGTCGCCGCTGTGCCCGTGTCAGCCACCAATTCACTGAACTCTCCCCCGGTATCGTTCACGCGGACGCGCCACCACTGGTCACTGTGAGCCACCAAAAGTGTAATGCGACGGGACTACGCTGGTCCTCAGCGCAGACCCAGGGCCTCCTCCCCTGCCAGACACCTTCCCCATGCACCAATCTCAGATAGGCCTTTCTACGAGGGAATCAAGTTTGGGATACGGTCCTGGATGAGGTCGGATTTGTCCCTTTTTCCAAGGTGGGTGCGGAGCTCCTATTTGGTCTCCTTACCGACCTCTACGAGCGGGGCTCGGTGCTGATAACCTCTAATCTGGACTTCGCCAGCTGGACTGAGGTCTCCGGTGACCCACGGCTCAGCAGGCCTCCCTCTAGAATTCTTGATGGAGTACCAACTCATCATCACTACACCCATGGGTGGGTGACTTTTCGGCCATCGAGGTGGGTGGCTTTTGGATTGACATTTACAGTTTCCAAGATAATGGCAATCTATGACCGGACAGTGCAACGGTGGGTGGGCTGGTATCGGAAAGGCGGAGTTGCCGAAGTGTAAATGTCAATCCAAAAGCGGTTCATCCGCGTTTTTGGTAATCGGAGAAGAATTGGGATGAGTGCGATCACGAACGGATAGCCGAGGCCTAATCGACCAGGCGGTGGAAGACCCGCTGACGAAGTAGGAGTCGTGGAGAACGTCGGCCCCAGCCAGTTTTATTTTTTGCCCTTTGGGTGACCTCGTTCCTACCTTATCATCTCGATCCACAGCGGCCGTACAACAGAATTTATGTCATCTGGTCGCCAGGATTAGGCCCTACAGCCGTGGATTTCTCCAGCCGCCCCCACCTACCTGCTGGCCGCCAAAACGTCTCTCAGGGCCTGTTACTGCCTCTCTGGAGCAGCAGCAGAGACAAACTCTATTTCAACCTTTTGACCCAGCACCTGCTCCAGGGTCCCCGCTATGCTCTGGTAGAACCGCTCTAATTGCTCAACCATGCAATAGCTAGATACCTCGACAATGGCTGTGTTGCCATCCATCCCGAGGAAGCTCGTGTCTTTCAGACGGGTCTCGTAGGTATGAGCAGGGATCTGGTCGCGCAGTGCTTTCAAAGTCTGGCCCCATACTGCCTGAGTATCCAGCTCTTGATTTCGGCCCTTGCTGGATCTCCGTTTCTTGCGACCGGTGTGGTCACACAGAGCTACCGCACTCCCGTTGATCTGGTAGACTCCCCTACCCTGGCAGACAGGGCAGTTATCCCGCCGCCCGCGTTCCTCTTCCTGGTGCTCAGCCCATTCTAGCTCTTCTTGTTTCTTCTGAAAGGGCTCTGGAAGTTGCCAGCCCTCCCGGACTGCCGTAACTAAGTAAGCAGGCCTATCCTGGACACTCTCGCTCTCTCTCACAAGAACGATCCAATTACGGATGGTCTGGTGGTCAGAGTGGCTAAGCAAGTCTTCGGCCATATTTCGGCTAACGCCTAGCTGATCCAACTCTTTGAGTAGCTCTTGATGTTCATCAGTAGATTCTGACTTCTTGGGTGCCTGCTTTTCCCCGGAGGTTTTGGGTTTTGCGGAGTTGGGCTGGCTGGCTGGCTTGGAGGCTGGTGGTTCAGGAGTTTGGGGGTCCGGCCTTTCATAGCTAGGTGCCTCAGTCTGTAACGCAACTTGCCTGCTGAATCGTCGTATCTCCTCCTTTGCTCGCGGGCCTGGCCAGTAGTGCACATACCAGTCGTGGTTTTCACCGGGGATTCCCTCCCATTCCACCTTACGGAGAAAATCAGTGCTAGTCAGTTCTTGATGGGCAGGATGGAGCTTCCTCTTGGCGTCAGAGGCATACCGATGTTGTGTCACTGGGAGGAGTTGGCAAAGATTCGAGTACCGATAACGGATGTGAGGGTACCTGCCCATCCCATAGAATTTCACTCCTAGGAGTTCATAGAGCCTAGAAGCCACGTAACTTCTTAGGGAGCGGTAGTAGGTGTAGTCCAATGGTTTCACATGGCGTTCATTTACGTTATCTAAGTACCAGCTGCTAAGAAACAGGTAGTTAGTGTCGGCAGTCTCTCCCCCAGGTAAAGTCTCTCCTACAAATACTGCTCGGTCATAAATGTGAAAGGTATCCTCGATCCAACGTTTGCTTCCTTTGTGATAGAAGGTACCCTTAGACTCTACCGAAGTAGTAACAATTCTCTGTATTGCCGCCTTAATGCTAAGATACACCCGACCAGAGTCTTTCAGATTTAGTAGTCTTGCAATGCCGTAGAGTGATCCGATCCTCAAGGGGTTCTCAATAGGTGGTTTCAACTGGCTGACAATCTGCTCGATGGCCTTGTGCACTTTCCCATCGAAGGGACGAGGATAGCCATACCTAGGGTTTGCGGAAACAGCCCAAAGTACATCAAACTTTTCATCCCCCCTTTTTACGGTTGCACGGTACTCGGTCTGTAGCCTCTGGTGGGCATCGCGCCTCGACAAGGCAAAGAAAGGCAGCACTAGAAAATTGACCTCGGACCGGATGAATTCTTGGGGGAGGGTCGCTGGGTCCGAAGCTTCGACGAGTGAGGGTAGTCCACTCTCACACACCAATTGATCTTCGGCTTTGTCCTGGATAATATCTGGGTTGCCCACTTGAGTCGTGACTGTGCCCTTCATCTTCTCCACTTCGCCCCGGTCATCATCTCGGGTGCCCTGGATTATAAACGAATGAGGTCAAGTATATCGTCTTTTGTGTGGACAACAACACGGGTATTCGGGTGTTTATGTTGTTGTAACTTAATTTGATATTATGTCATATGTTAAATACGTTTAATACGTTAACCCTAGGAGAACCTTGGGATTATTAGCTATAAAAAAGAGGTTTGTGGGCTTCAATCCCTCGCCTCAAAACACGGTAATCCTCGCCTCAAAACACGGTAATCCTCGCCTCAAAACACGGTAATCCTCGCCTCAAAACACGGTAATCCTCGCCTCAAAACACGGTAATCCTCGCCTCAAAACACGGTAATCCTCGCCTCAAAACACGGTAATCCGATCTCGTGGACCATAATCCTTAATGGCCCGCTGGAACTGCCCCAACCATTGTAGGCGCTACCCCGGTTGTTGTAGCCCGGGGCAGTCTGGAGGTCGAGGCGGATAGCCTCGTCGTATTCATTAAGCGCCTCTTCTAGGTGGCCTTCACCTTGGAGCTCTAACAGGCTGCGGAAAAAGGGGGTCTCTGTGAAACTGCCCTGTAGGCGGAAGGGGGTGAGGGAGTTACAGGCGCGATGATCCGGGCTCGAATTTGGGTGGACGGGAGGTTGGCGGGCGGTCTGCAGGCGCTTTTGGGGGCACCGATGGCGGCCTACAGTGGCTGTGGCGAGTGAGATGGCGGGATAGGACACGGCAAGAGGCGCTCGCGGACTGGGCTGGCGCGAGTTTGCGGGGACGTTGGGTTGGCTGGCGGGTCAGTGGCGGACGGGCGCCATCAGGCTGGGAGTGGAATGGCTCGCAGCCGGGCCAGGGCGCGGCTGAACTGCTCCTCCCAGGGCCAGCGCCGGGGAAGATGCAGGGTCAATCGGCGTGCCGAGCGGGTGAGCCGTCCGGCGAGGGCGAAGAACCGCCGCCGGAGGGTCTTGGTGGTCACGATCTGCTGACCCAGCCCGATGCGGGCTGTCCAGCGGGCCAGGTTGTGGGCCATCACCTGAGCGGCCAGCCAGGCGGCGTTGGCAGCGAAGCGGCCCGAGGGGAGATGGTTCAGCCCGACGCCGTACTTGAGGTCGCGTATCGCATTCTCGATCTCGGCGTGGCGGCGGTGGTCAGCCTCCAGTTCCAGGGTTTCTCCGTCCCGGTCGGTGATGAAGCCGTGATAGCTGTAGGTGGCGAAGAGAGCCAGTTGGGAACCGGGCGCCGGCTTCACCCGCCGGACGATGAGCCGCACCGGCGCGGCGTCCGACTCACTTTGGAAGGGGTGTAGAGGGCGTCTCAGAAGTCCAGGTGGGTTACGATATACGATGCTTCGGCTCGTGATAGTCCGGATAGGCTATGGTCTGTTATTGTTACAGTCCATATGTAGCAGACTATATTACGTATTACGTTTGTGTTAAGACTTCTGAGACAGGCTCTGTAGGTGGTATCGGCCACATCGGCACCGTCCATCCAGTAGGGAATCGGCGTCCAGTCCTCTTCGGGTATCGCCTCGATGAGATTCCGCAGGCGGGTGCGCTGGCGGATGGTGATGGAGAAGCGGACATCCATCCGGCGGCAGACGGCGACCACGGCGTGGGTATAGAAGCCGCTGTCGGCCCGCACCGTGAGTTGGCCCCTGGCCCTACCGGAAACTGCGCAGGAAGGTGCCCAGGGTGGAGGGAGCTTTAGCCGTGAAACCGAGAACGTGGGCGGTCCCGCCGGTGCGCAACGCATCGGCGTCGTCGATGCAGTCGCCGCCAGCCAGCGCGGAAGCGACCAGCGTCATTATCTTGTCGCCGGGGTTGGCCCGGCCCGGCGCATCGCCTAGGTCGAGGCGTTGCTGGACGAGTTCGGGCAGGCCGAGGTGCAGGGCCAAGGTGGCTGGAAGGAGCAGGCCGGCGTTGGCCACCAGGCGGTGGTCGTCGAAGGCGATTTGGATGCGGTCGGGGTGGTTGCGTGGCAGCATCTATTGGGTGCTCCTTCTCTGGGTTCGGTTTTGTGTTTCGAAAACCATTATCCCAGAAGCACAGGAGCACCTTCTTGCCGCTTCGCGTCGCTGACCCGACGCCCTCCTTCGGTGGATTCGGGATTAGGAAAGTGTGCACGAACAGGAACCGGGAGCCCGGCGTTTGCAAGGTTGGTAACTGAGAATTCACAGGCTTCAGCTGTGGACACAGTCATACGGACAGGTTGTGCTCCTCGAGTATCCGGTCCACTTCGGGCTGCACCGCCGTGATGATGAGCTCACGCTGAGTAATGCCTGCTAGAGTTGCGGCGAGCTTCAGCCGCACGCTGAAGTCATCGGACATCCTGACACTGACCACACGATAGGTATCGCTATCAGCGTCCACAGTGGGTTTGGGTCCCGGACGAGTGCCCGGTCCGCTTGCGCGGCGCGGCTGTGCCCTGGCCCCACTATCGCTTCGCCTTATATTCATATCCATCATCTGCTCAATCTCCATCGCTCTCAACGGGGGCCGGAGACCCTTCCGCAAAGACCAGCCGATAGACGGCGGCAATCTCTTCTGAGCCTTTCGGATCCCGCGGCCGGTATTCGTTCACCAGCATCCCCGCCGGCACAGCTCGCCTTATCGATGAGCGCTCCCGGATCACCAGATCTGACACTTCGATGGCCTGGCAGGCCTGCAGCGCCGTCATGGCAGATTGGACATCGCGACTAGCATGATGGTGAGAAGCCCGGTTCAATACCACCCTGACCTTTAGGCCATCATTCAGGTCAAGGGCAGCAACCGTCAGTTCGTCCAACAGCCCCATTGTCCAGATGTCCATGCCATTCGGCTGCACTGGCACAATGGCGACGTCTGCAACACGTAATATGTTCTCAATCGCTGCGCCCTCACCTGAGCCTATATCGACTACGATGTCGTCATAGCGTCGAGCCAAGTCCCCGATGGCGCGACGAAGGCCGCCGTCGAACTTCTGGACCGCGGTCGGCGCGGCAAGCTGGTGTCCATGTCTTGACTCAACCCAAAGACTCGCGCTGCCCTGCCGGTCAGCGTCAATCAGCATCACTTCCCTACCGGCGGAGAGACGCCAACCCGCCAAGTGCACCGCAATTGTAGTCTTGCCGGTTCCACCTTTCTCGCCAAGCACGGCAACAATCATGTCCTGTCACCTGTCTAGCTGTCTGAATATCTAGCATGCTAACCAGCTTAATGTCTAGCAGTCTACCTGTCTAGATATTTCCACAGTCTAATTGTTCTATATCTAACCATCTTACCTTATCGAGTTATCAGGCAGAAACCCTTCTGTCAATCAATCCTGAGTTAAATACCTTCACCGCAACGCGTCTGGTTAGCTGTCCGCTCAGCGGAAACTCCGGTGTATGGGGTACCCCTGACTAAGGGTGGACTGATTGCCGCGTTATCATCCGGCATTTCATACATATGAAATCATAGCCGACGGCAGCATGTCCGCCGGAAGCTGAAAATGCCTCTCGCCCAGCCACTGGTGTGCCGGGCATCTACGCCATCGGAACAAGGGCTCCGCTCAGAGAGGCTTGTACGAGTTACGCCAGTCCAAATACAGCAACAAGCAGGGTTCAACGTGGTAGCAGCCGTTTGACCACATGAGCATCTCCGGCCGAGAGATGATGTGCCTGCTCGGACGAGACAGCTGGATCCGAGGCGGGCGCAGGACTCACTGGGTGTTCTAGTCAAAACAGTTCCCCCGAGAAAGCCTCCCACGATCCGCTGTCGTCCCCGACAAGGCAATGTCGCTACTGCGCTTGGCGCCAGCGGATTGCAAGCATAGCCAGGTCCCGCCACGTCCGCACCGAGCCACTGGGACTTCAGCCGACATCGAGAGGGAACACTTGAATCAAACCAGAACCGCCTATCTGAAGGGGTAAGATACACGGGCCGTGGTGGCTGATTCACCACCACGGCCTGATGTCATTTTTGGGGTGAAGACTCAACGGTTGCCACCATCGCGAGCCGATCCACCGGTCCTTGATGACCGCTCTTGAAGAGACCGGACGGCGCTGGCTCAAGCCAACACATTTTCACAAGTATAAATGGTCAGTTACATAAACATCTTAATAGTGGTACATCTAACCATCTAGTAGTCGACTAGCATATCCCCTCGGTGTACACGTCTGTCCGGTCAAAGGAATGGGTGCTCAGCGCAGAAACAGTTTCGGTCAGGGGCACGTACTGGAGGGCAGACTAAACCTAAGCCAATGTGAAACCCGCACGAGGCGAAACCCTCGGAGGAGTTGCGGTATTCTGTAAGAGAAGTCGTGTGGTGGTGGTGTGGGGTATGAGAGACATAGCGCAACTCCTTGAACGGTGGCAACTGGATGTAGGTGACCTACGGGAACGCATGTATCGAGCGCCAACACCTCGGGAGCGGGAACGGTGGCATGCTCTCTGGCTCTTGGCCCAGGACTGGAGCGCATCGGCGGTAGCCGAGGCACTGGAACGGGATTCCCACACCATCGGCGTGTGGGTCGCTGCCTTCGGTAAGGCTGGCCCCACAGCCCTTGCCGTCGAGCAGACGGGTGGGTCCCCCCGCCCTCGACGGGGGCCAACAGGCCCAACTGAAGGCTGCGGTCCAGGCCTTGCCCGAAAGGGCAGGTATCGACCTGGCGAATTGGAACTGGAAAGTGGTACGCAGGTTTGTCCAGGAACGCTTTGGATTTTCGTTGAGCCGCAGCAGTTGCCTGAACTACCTGCACCGGATGGGGTTTGTCCTGAAACGGCCGAAGAAACATTTTCTGAAGGCCGACGAGGCTAAGCGGGAAGCCTTCGTGGCGGCGTACGCCGCACTCTTTGCCGAATCGCAACAAGTGGGGGCGAAGGTCTTCTTCGCCGATGAAGCCCATTTCCGGGCGGATGCAGACCTGCGGGGGAAATGGGTTCTCAAGGGAGAGCCAGCCCTGGTAGATTCGACGAGCCCCCGGTGGGGCGAAAAGGCCAGCTATTATTCGGCGGTGTGCCTGGAGACCGGCGAGGTGGAGGTTATGGAAATGCAGGGAAACAGCAACGCCGAGACTTCGACGGCTTTCCTGAGGCAGCTGCGGGAGAAGCACACCGGACCACTCAACGTGCTCTGGGACAACGCCCCGGCCCATCATGGTGATGCCTTGCGTGCCTACCTGGCTACTCCCGGCTTGTGCCTCCGATTGGTGAACCTGCCTGGGTATAGACCGGACTTCAATGCCGACGAGGCGATCTGGGACTGGGCGCGCGAAGAGGTCACCGCGAACCTGTGCTTGGCCACGAAAGCCGCAGTCCAGGAAAAGATGGGGCACTTCTTTGACCAGCTGGCTCACCGGACGGACGAGGTCAAGCAACGGTGTCGGACCGTCTTGCAAGCACGAGCCGAGGCCCTCCCCAGGCTAACCCCTGCTAGTTCTTATCACGCCAACCATGTAGGTCCCACCTTGGCTTTGGTGTAGTAGGCCACTCGGGAATGTGGGAGCCCTGCGAAGCAAGGCAAAAGTCAGCCTTGGCGATTCTGCGTTTACAACAACTTTACCCGATCTCTACACCGCAAACACTATTCTTGGGTGGGCTGCAACTGCTGCAAGCTGAGGATGACGTTTTCCAGACGCTCCGATAGCGCATCGATGTTCGTGGCTGCGTCTTCATGGGATAACGCTCACGCCTTGTGGCCGGGAGCGGACACATCCCATGCAAAAGAATGACCCTGAGGCAGGGACCCCCAACTCTCCAGCAGGTCCCGCAGGTTTTCCGGTAGTTTTGTGAAAAACTCCGGAGTCCAGTTTCCCGCTCCAAATCTGAAGTTCGTGTTCCCCGCTGAGCCGTGGGGCGCAGGGGTTGGGAAAAGCCATGCTACCGTAAGCGGTCGAGGCAAAGCCGAAGTGCGGCAACGAATACTAACACCAACGTTTCTCCAGGAGAGCTGAGCCCCACATTCAATGGCCACATCTAACAGACGATTGGCTGCCTGTTTAACTACCGTGCTTGGTATTCGATTCAGGAATTCATCACGGTTGGTTCTCCTCCGCCCACTCGTCAAGGACTTGCCAGGAGCAGCGGTACGTCCGATAACCCGCGGCACCAACGTCTGTCCCGCCGCGCCCCGAAACTGCTTGATCTCGACAGCCAGCACTTCGATGCCCGACATCTGTTCGTTCATAAATTCGACAACGCGGGTCAACTCGTCGGGTATTCCATCAGCGACGAACCCCAGGCGGTGTTTATAGTCGTAGAGGGTGAGCGGTTTGAACCACCCATCCCAGGGGAAGCACTGGCTGACATGTGCGCTCACTCGGAAAAGAGACCCAGGTTGCCGACGGAAACAGGGAGCAGCAAAGCAGGCATATCCCAGTTCGGAGAACCAGAGGCATATCCAAGTTGAAGGACCATCACCGCCGGAGTAAACTGCAGACCCACAAGAACACAAGACCATAAAATCGTGGAGAAGGTGATGAAGACCATCAGCGTGTCGGTCGAGGACGAAACCCACCGGCTGGCGCGGATCAGGGCGGCCCAGACCGGGACCACGGTGTCGGCGATGATGAGAGACCTCTTGATCGCGCTGCTGCAACATCCGGCAGAGCCGGAGCCGGCCGAGACCGAGCCTCAGAGGCGAGCCCGGCTCCTTGATGAGGTGCTGGAGAGGTTCAGGAGGGAAGGGATAGGCGTGGACACCGGCAGAATCCTGACCAGAGAAGAGATGTACGACAGAGATGCGGCTCGCTGATACCAACGTCCTGATATACGCCGTGAGCAACCGGGAGGCCGACACCCCCAAAAGGACCATGGCGAAAACGATCCTGAAGGAACCGGACCTGGCACTGTCCGTCCAGGTCCTCCAGGAGTTCTACTACCAGGCCACAAGGCCCCAGGGACCGGCAGGGTTGACCCACGAGCAGGCCATGGAGTTCCTGCGCCCGCTGAGGACGTTGCCGACCCAGGAAATCACGGTGGAACTGTTCGACAGGGCAACCGAAATCAAGGAGAGGTTCGGGCTGTCCTACTGGGACGCCGCGATCCTGGCGGCAGCGAAGATGCTGGGCTGCGAAGCGGTGTACTCGGAGGACATGAGCGAGCAGGAGGATTACGACGGACTCCGGGTGATAAACCCGTTCTCAGACGGAAGTTGATGGTAAGCGGGAGCCCCTGAATTACTGTGGAGAACGCCCCACAGGGTCTTCTGCCGCCGTTTGGATGCTGCAGGTCACCACCATGCACAACGGCAATGCACCGGTTGAAGCAAGCCGTCGCTTGCTGAGGTGGACCCGGGAAACTGGACAGGTAGCTAAGCGAGAGTCCTGCTCCTAAACTGAGGGCAGCGGTTACTGCCAAGGAGGAGTGGGAAATGTCCCAAGGACGGAGAAAGCACAGGCCGGCCTTCAAGGCCAAGGTGGCCCTGGAGGCGGTGCGGGGTGAGGAGACGGTGGCCCAACTGGCCGCCCGGTACGAGGTCCACCCCAGCCAGATTCAAGCTTGGAAGAAGGCCCTCACCGATGGCGCCGCCGGTGTCTTCGGCAACGGTCAGGACCGGAAGGCCAAGAGCGACGCCGCCCTGATCGCCCGCCTGTACCAGGAGATCGGGCAACTCAAGGTGGAGCGGGATTTCTTGGCGGAGAGGTCCGGTCCATGAGTCCGGGCCGGCGGCGGGAGATGGTGGCCCGGGAACACCCGAAGTTGCCGATAGTGCGGCAGTGCGCCCTGCTGAAGGTGAGCCGTTCCAGCCTCTACTACCGTCCCAAGGCAGTCTCCGAAGAGGACCTGTCCCTGATGGGTAAGATCGACCGGCAGTACCTGGAGACCCCTTTCTACGGATCCAGGTGGATGAAGGCCTGGCTGGAGAGGCGGGGGATACCGGTAAGCCGGAAGAGGGTTCAACGGCTGATGAGAGTCATGGGGCTGCGGGCCATCTACAGGCGTCCCAGGACCAGCCAACCGGCGCCGGAGCATCGGGTCTATCCCTACCTGGTGAGGAACACCAGGATCACCCGGCCCAATCAGGTGTGGGCGGCCGACATCACCTACCTGCCCATAGCCCGGGGATTCCTCTACCTGGTGGCGGTGATGGACTGGCACAGCCGGTACGTGGTGGCCTGGTGATTGTCCAACACGCTGGAGGCGGGCTTTTGCGCCGAGGCGCTTGCGGAGGCGCTGGCCGGGGGCAGGCCCGAGGTGTTCAACACCGGCCAAGGCAGTCAGTTCAGCAGCCGGGAGTTCACCCAGGTCCTTCAGGACCGAGGCGTGAAGATCAGCATGGACGGGAAGGGCCGGTACTCCGACAACATCTTCGTGGAGCGGCTGTGGCGGACGGTGAAGTACGAGGAGGTCTACCTGAAAGCCTACGTCAACGCCGTCGAGGCCCGACGGGAACTGGGAGCCTACTTCCGGTTCTACAACAAGCTGAGACCCCATTAGGCTCTGGGCTACCAGACCCCTGCCGAGCTGTTCCACGGAGAACAAGATGTCCGGTCGGAAGATTCGAAGGATAGGAGGTGTGCACCGGGAGAAGGGTCAGAATCACTGGCAGGACCCTCACTTAACTCTGCTTTAATTCTGTCCAACTGACCGGGTCCACCTTAGTTAGTGGTGGCTCGGTCAACCTGTTTTGCCTCTGGACGACTGTTTACTGAAACGTCACTCACCATAGTAAGTGTCGTCCCACTTTGTTAGAATTGTATGACTTCGGCTGCGCCAACGCAAAACGCTTTGGAGATCATCAGCATGCTTTCAGACAAGACGCTCAGCTGCGTGGAATGCGGGTCTAATTTTACCTTCACCGTCGGCGAGCAGGAGTTCTTCGCTTCCAGGGGATTTACCAATGAACCGAGTCGCTGTTCCCAATGCCGTGCAGATCGTAGGAGCCAGCAAGGAGGGTCCGGCGGGTCCGGCGGTTTCGGCGGTTTCGGCGGGGCACCACGAGAAATGCATCCAGCAGTTTGCGCTCAGTGCGGGGCTGACACTATGGTTCCATTTAGACCGCGTGGCGACCGGCCAGTATACTGTAGCGATTGCTTCAGCTCAATGAAACGTTAGCTGGACTTTGTACATTCGAGCCGCGTAGGTGGGCGTATCTGTGAGGCGGTCGTATAGGGCGGCTGGGACTTTTTCAATGTCGCTGTCGCGCCTAGACATTGAAAAACCCCCAGACGACATCCACAGATGGCGGCGCACCAATTCCATTGTTACTGGTTTATGGTTACTGGCTTTTGTACAAAGTCGAGGTTAGGAGAAGCTGCCATTACGGCGTTTTCTCTATTTGTTCAATCTCTACTGGAACGGCAAATCAATCCTTAAATAGCATCATGAGGTACCTGATGTTGGAACGAAACAAAGTCAGCAAGGACACCATCCCTGAGCCACCCCCAAGGCCGGAACCTGAGCCGCGACCGACGCCAAGGCCAACATCACCGGCTCGCCCCCACCCGAGGGGAACTGGGCTAATATCCAATTATTAAACTCCTTCATATATCCCCTATCCCCCAAATCCGGTTGCACAGAATGGTAGTAGGGTGCAACTTCCCCCCACCTTGGCTTTGGTTTAGATGGCGATATTGCTGGCCATGAACACCCGACTGGCGCAGATGATACCAGCTCTTCTAGTTGTTATCGCCGTAGCTTGTGCAACTCAGCCCACATCTAACCTTACGCCAACGTCTAGTCCTGGGACTCGTTGGTTCACAACTGATCGTGGACTTCTACGTCAGGGTTGTCCCTTAATTAGTCAGGATCCCACGTCCCGGTACGTCACCCGGAACATCTCTCCGTTGAGCCACTCCTGGAACTCTCCGTCCTCCGTGTAGGCTTTGTAGAGCTCCGTGTGGCACCTCACCATTGAGGTGATCAGCCTCCGCAGAGCAGAACCCAGCTCGACCTGGGCGTTCTGCCGTCCCGAGTTCCTACGGGCATTCTGGTACTGCTGGTCCTCCAGGACCTGGTCGGGTATCCGGCTGAGTACTTCCTCGACCCGTTTGCTGTCCGAGAACTTCCCTCTCCAGGTCTTGTTGAACTCCGCGATGATGTTGGAGAGCTCTTGTGCTCAAGTAGAGTAGGAGGCGAAGGGTTGACACTGACTGAAGCTAACCACGTCGTCTTCATCAACGAGTGGTGTCAAGGGCGGCGAGAAGGTGTACCACTGCGGCGGAGGAATCGTGTACCACCGGCACGATGAGAAAGGACTGAATTGGGAGCCGGGTGGGATCAGGTCAGGAGCAGGGGTCCGCAGTTCCGGAGTGAGTCAGGAGTCGACCGGATCATCCGATACCTGGGAGGCGGCGTTCTGCCGGCTGTGCTTGAGGCGGTAGCTGTCGCCGTTCATCTCCAGGATGTGAACGTGGTGGGTGAGCCGGTCAAGCAGAGCGCCGGTGAGCCTCTCGGAGCCGAACACGTCGGTCCACTCGTCGAAGGGCAGGTTGGTGGTGACCAGGACGGAGCCCCGTTCGTAGCGCTGGCTGAAGACCTCGAAGAGGAGTTCCGCACCGGTGGTGGAGAGGGGGACGAAGCCCAACTCGTCGATGATGAGAAGCCTGAGGCGGGCCAGTTGCCGCTGCAGGTTGAGCAGCCGGCGGTCGTCCCTGGCCTCCATGAGCTCGTGGACCAGGGCCGCGGCGGTGGTGAAGCCTACGGACATTCCCTTTTGGCAGGCGGCCAGGCCCAGACCCAGGGCCACGTGGGTCTTGCCGGTGCCACTGTTGCCGACGGCGATGACATTCTCCCTATGCTCGATGTATTCACACCGGGCCAGTTCCATGACCAGTTGTTTGTTCACCGAGGGTATGGCCAGGAAGTCGAAGGTGTCCAGGCTTTTGACGGCAGGGAAACGGGCGGCCCGGATCCGGCGCTGCACCATGCGCTGGTGTCGGTCAATGAGTTCCAGTTCGGAGAGACGCAGCAGGTAGTCAGGGTGGTCCACATTCTCGGCGGCGCACTGGGCGGCCAGCTTGCGGTACTCCCTGAGGAAGGTGGGAAGCCGTAGTTCCTTCAGGTGGTGTTCCAGGAGCAGCGTGGACCGGTTGCTCATGCCGCCCTCCCCGGCAGGAGGGCCAGGTAGTCCGTGGCGCTGGTGGTCTTCACGCTGACCCGGGGCAGGTAGGGATAGAGGTCCAGGTCAAGCCTGGGGGGTCGTCCTTCCAGGTGACACAGCAGCAGGTGCTTCACGGCATCAAAACTGATGGCGCCCAGCCGGAGGGCGTCCTGCACGGCGTGGTGGACTTCCTGGTGGGAGAAATTTTCCAGAAGTCGCAGCACCTGCACGAATTCCCGCTTGCCCCTCCGTCCCATCTTGGACTCCAGGAGGAGGCGCAGGGTGCCGAACTCCTGGGGCAGGTTCCACCCCTGCTGGGGAGCGGCCTGGTCCAGGGCCCCCGTCTTCTGCTCCAAGAGCGGCAGGTAGTGGATGGGGTCGTAGACGAAGTCGTCCCGCTGGTAGGAACGCAGGTGGCGGGCGATGATCTCCGATCCGCAGCTGATCACCACCTCAGCCACGTAGCCTTTTACCAGCACGTCCCGGTACCCGTAGGCCACCGGCACCGAGTAGTCGTTGGTCTTGTACCGGACCAATGACAGGGAACTCACCCGCCCCGCCTGTTTGTCACAGGCGTCGTAGGCTGCTGCCGGAGGGGGCAGCAGGGCCTCCAGGTCCCGTTCCATCCGTTGACCTATGCTCTCTGAGTGACCCCTCAACCTGGCATCCATCCGCGCCAGGCAGCGCCGCTCCAGGTGGGCGTTCAGCGCCTCAAAGCTCTCTCCCTGGAAAGAAGCTATCAGGGAGGGAGCACGCCCACATTGAGGTTTCGACTGTCACCGTAGTAGAGGACACGCGGAAGCCACCCTGGGAACGGATTCTCACAGCGTGCTGTAGTATCTTCTTATCTTGGTTGCCATCAGTTTCCTACGTTCCTGGAGAAACTCATCGTAACCTTCGACGCTTGCCGATTCCATGCCGCCAGGGATGCAGTGAACAGCAAGATTCTCCTGCAATTGGTCGGAATCGATTATTCCTCCGTAGCGAGTCACTCCGGTTCTGCATTGCTCCAGCAGGTTGGAAAAGTAGGTTGCGGGCGGCTGCGCCCCGATTGCGATGTTGATCTCGCTCTGCATGATTACATAGTTGGCAATCTGATTGTAGCGGCCACGCTGGAGGCCATTTTTTTGCAAATAACTTCTCGGAAAAACATGGTGCACATTCCACTGGCCTTCAAGAAGATCGCGCACGGTAAGGTCGCGCGACAGGAACCCCTTGTTGTTCGCCTTAACCTGACTTGCGAGAAAGACGTTGAAATAGGGGCTACTGGCCACCGAGGTGTCCATCTGCTGTGGCAATCCCACTCCCCAAAAGGCCTCCGATAGGTCCGCTCGTTCAATGCTGTCGAGATACTTTGCTGCGGCTGGGCTTTGTGCTGAAGCGGCCCAAGAAACGCCTCTTGAAAGCTAAGGATGAAGAGCGGAAAGCCTTTATTATCCAGTACAGCCAAATCCGAGAGGAGGCCGAAAGGATAGGGGGCAAAATCTTCTTCGTGGACGAAGCCCACTTTCGGGCCGATGCTGACCTGAGGGGGAAATGGGTGCTCAAGGGAGAGCCAGCGCTGGTGGACTCCACCAGTCCCCGGTGGGGAGAGAAGGCCTGCTACTACTCGGGAGTTTGTCTGGAGAGTGGGGAGGTGGAAGCCATGGAAATAGCTGGAAACAGCACTGCCGAGACCTCCACCGCCTTTTTACAGCAGCTACGAGAAAACCATCCTGGACCTCTGGTAGTGATTTGGGACAATGGGCCAGCCCACCGAGGTGAAGCGATTCGCAGCTATCTGGCCACTCCTGACTTGCATCTGAGGTTGGTGGCCTTACCGGCCTACAGCCCAGACTTCAATGCCTACGAAGGCGTCTGGGACTGGGCCAGGGAAGAGGTCACGGCCAACGAATGCCTGGGAACAAAAGCCAAAGTCCAAGAGAAGATGTATGTATTCTTCGGCGGGCTAGCTCACCGTAAGGATGAAGTGAAACATCGCTGCCGAACCCTTTTACAAGCCCGAGCCGACGCACTGATGATGAAAACTGCCACGCCTTTGCCATCGCTGCAAAATGTAGTTCCCACCTTGGCTTTGGTTTAGGATTATGGTGCGGTGGACCCCCCGGTCGATGGCTGCGTCGGTGGCCATGGGGTTGGCGAAGGCGTTCCCACTCCGAGTAGACCAGGTTGGAGGTGATGATGGTCCCTCACGTTTAATGGGTAGCGCCGATGGATAAAGTTAGCTGATAATTCGCTCCTAAACTAAAGCCAAGGTGGAATGTGCATTTAAGTGGCGATGATGATCAGCTGGGTTGCGCCGGTGAATCCCTCTTATCCGTACTTGGAGAATGACCCGGCTCCGTCGTCTGACCCCCGCCATCTGCGCATTTCACCTTGGCTTTAGTTTAGGTAACCGGTCCCGGTCAATCGGAGGGTTCCAGGTAGACGGGCGTTCCTTCCCGGAGCAGGTCCTCCTGGTCGGCCTGGGCGACGGCGAATCTTGCCCTGGCCTGGTCCACGTCTGTTATTTTCCCCAGCACCTTGATGGGGGTGTTGGTCTCCCGGGAGTAGCGGAGCACCGTCACCTGGGTGCCCACTGTCAGTCTGCGGGAGTCTTCGGGTCGGTTGTTGATGGTGAAGCCGAACCCGTCTTGGGTGAGCTCGGTGTACCCGATTCGGTCCAGATCTCGTATCGGTTTCCATATTGACCGGGCGCCGACGGGGTTCCCTTCCAGGTCCACGAGCCGTTCGGCTCCGCAGGCGCATACCTCTGCGTTCCTGCGGAGTGGGGAATCTCCAGGGCAGACCAGTATTTCCACAACCGTGTGTTCATGGGGGTTGTTGTTGTTGTTTTGAGTGATGGTGTGCCTTCTTGGCCGTCTGGGCATCAGTGCTCCCCGGGGCAAGCGAGGACAGGGATGCCTGGGGAGTGTTGCGCTGGGTAACCAGTCCCTGTTTCCACACCGCCCCTGTGCGGAGGGCGTTACGGCTGGGCCAGGTTGATCTCGTGAACGTAGGACGGGATGAGGTTCATTTGGTGCCTCCTGCCGTGGTTGGTTCACGTTCTGATCCAATTCTAGTGTCGTTTTGGCACTGGTTTCCATTCCATCGAGGATTGTTTTCGGGTTCTTTGGGCTCAGTGCGGTATGCAATGCCCCTGGGCCACTCCTTTTTCAGGGAGGCCCCGGGGAATACTTGAAGAGGTCCTTGGGAATCTCGTCAGGGTCGCGGAGAAGGGGCTCATAATGGCTTCCGGGGTTCTGTGCTTGAAATGGTGCTGGAGCCGGGATTTGCCCCGGTCCTGGCCGGGGACGTTGGGGTCCATGGTCAGGTCCGGGGTTTCTTCGCGCTGAACTTTGCATCCACAGCTCCCCCGCCGGGGATTCGGTGAGCGCTCTCAGGATGGTTTGGGGCTTCATGGCCTGAGGGGGTCTGACCTGTAGACCGCAGAGAAATCATTGGATAGACTGATTTCAAGGTGGTGAATGAAATGGAGCAGGACTTGCAGCAATCCCTTGAGACGGCGCGTGTGGGACTGGACGTGGTGCAGAAGGCTGGCCTGTTGGGGAGGATGGTCTCTAGGATTCTACATCGACGGTCCCAAGGCGAGTCTGCAGAACCAAGAGACTACCGCGAGGAGGCCCGGAAGGCCGCGCTGGAAAATGCGGTGGAGACCATCAGGGTTCAGGAATTTACGGTCGAACAGGCGTTGCAGATACTCGGACCGGACTTCTCATTGGACGACCTGGGCCGAGTAGACCCGACATGGCAAAGGCATTGGGCGGAGAGCACCTCCAAGGTCGGCGTTGATGACGGCGAGAGACGTACATGGTGGGCAAGGCTGTTGGCAGGAGAGATACAAGAGCCGGGGACCTTCTCGCTACGCACAATGTCAGTGATGGATACGCTGTCGACTAGGGAAGCCCAACTGTTCGCAAGGCTCTGTGATTACGTCTGGAATCCAACTAGCCTCGCGCTCATATTGCCGTCTGAAGAGAGCGCACTCTGGAAACCCGATTTTGGGGAAGTGGATGCCATGGAAAGCGCGGGACTAATCAGGTCTATCCTAACCGGTTATTCCATTGGTCCGACTGGTGCACCTAACGGAGCACTTCCGCTGGGAATGGTGTTCGGCAATAATCTTTTTATTATCACAGGTGCTGAAGGTGCGAAATTGTCGTTGCGGGCGGGGAACCTGCATCTCACCAATGTGGGGGTGGAGATGTACAAGTTGACGACGCCCAACTACCCGATACCATACCGGGACGAAATAATCTCCGAGTGGCGTCAATCCTACGATGTGAGGGGACCAGGGGAAACTGTTCAGAGTTGAGGGGAAGTGAGCAACCGGCGGCATTCCAGGAGGGGATTGAGACCTCTGGCCCGCCAGGTGCCAAAGAGGGATGCCAAGGTCATCTTGCTGTCGGTGCCCTGCCCTGAGCGGGTGCCGCCGCTGATCTTGCGACTGGTTACCAGATGCCGCAGGCTCCGCTCGGCGGCGTTGTTGTCTGAGGGCACGGCTGGGTCCGACACGAAGACAAACAGTTCCTTGATGAACCGTTCCATGCGCCGGCAGAGCTTGGCCTGAACCGCCAGGGGATCTTTAAGGAAAGGCCGCGCCAAGACCATTAGTTTCTCCTCCAGCATTAGCTGGGTGCGATGGCCTGGCTGGGCTCGGGGAAGGACCGAGGCCTTGGCCTCCGTGTAGACCTGGTGAACCGCCTCGGCCCACTGAGCCAGCCCAGCGTCTTCTGGGTACAACCCTTTCAGGTCATGGATATCCCGCAGCAGATGAGCCCAGCACCGTTGCTTCAGGCCCGGGTAGTGGTTATAGGCGGCGTAGAAATCACTGACCAACACTCCGCTGAAGGAGGAATCCAGCACCTCATCCACCACCCCCTTATCCCGACCCCGACGCAGGAAGTATCGTTCGCTGGGAGTGCTGAAGGTCCAAACATAGCCGTTGCTCCCGTCCTGGCGCCAGCCGGTTTCGTCGCCCTGCACCACGGGACTGGCGCGGACTTGCTCGAGCACCTCTCGCACCGCCGTCTCAGCCTGACGGGCTACTCCATGGACGGCCTGGACGATGGCACCAACACTCAGGTGCAACTGATGGACGGTCTCCAGGTACCATTGGATGATTCTTATGGGCAACCGTCCCTCCTCCCGCAGGGTCACCATCAGGCTTACCAGATTGACCCCCAGGCGCTGCTGGCCCAGAACCACCCCCTGCAGGGCCTCTTTGGGCAGCCGGCGCCGCTGGCATACCGGACAGATGCGGGCTACCAGGGCGTGCTCGGTCACTTCTACCGGAGCCACCGGTAGCTCAATGACTTCCCGAGTTCGCTGTACCCATCCGCCGTTCAGGTGAGTCCCGCAGTCGGGACAGACCGCCACGGCATGCTCCACCCGCCGGGTAGGAGTCATGCGCTGGCGGGCGAAGCCATGGCGGCGCGGCTTTCTGGGCTCCTTTTTCTCCGGCGCTTGCCGGCTGGAGTGCGGCTGATTACCCGGCATCCCCGACGACCCGCGCCGGTTGGGACGGGATTCCAGAACCCCAATCCGCCTTTGCAAATCGGCAATGACTGCCCGCTGGCCGGCAATTATCTCCAGCAGAGTTTCGCGACTCGCCGCGTTCAGGTCTAGTTCAGTGTCCACCTCCCTGGTATGCCACAACTCCCCCGGCCATGCCAGCGTTTTTCCAACGGCTTTGAGCCAATTCACCTCATCAAGTCTGAACAGTTACCTGAGATGGTACAGATACACCGGTGCTGGAGGCTCAAATAAGGCCGAGTCCAGATGGAACCGTAGAGGGCCTCATCGATGATCCGCCTCAAGTCTGGAGCCAGCTGGTCGATTCCGGGCATGGGGGAACGACCCGAATCGGTGCCTGCCATCAAGGTGCGCATGGCTTGCCCCTTCTCGTACCGCTGCTCCGATGTGGCCATGGTCACTCCTCCTAATTGGTTGAAACCGCCCTTTGGTCAGTTTCAGCCCTAACTCTGGACGACGGGAAGCCAGCCGCCTCACATTAGGGCCGTTCCTTCACTGTTTATGGCTCGCCTTAGTGAGAGACTGTTAGCTGCGCCGGTTCTCTTTCGGACATGGCGCCACCATTGCCATGCAGCGTCTGTGTGAATTCGATGGTTTTGACCCAATAGTCGCCTCGGTAAAGGTGTTCAACCTCTTTGGCAAAAGCTTGATGAGTTTCGCTACTTTCGTAGGCGGCCAGGTCTTCCAGGTTATCCCAAACGCTAAAACTGATACCTTCGTCGGGATTTGCCGCGCATTGCAGCAGTTGGCGATCCAATAGACCATCAAACTCCTTGTCCGACGGTACTATCTTTTCGCAGTAGTGACGTTCGTATTCTTCCCAGGTGCCAGGGCGAAGCCTACCCCAAGCTATTCGTAAATACACGGCAATAACCTCCTGTAACCCTCCGGGCAGTAGAGGATTTTCTGTCCCCTCTTAGTCGGTCTTCTCCCTTTCTGCGTCCTTGGCCCAATGCTCTATCCTCTTCTTCAGAGCGGGACGGTAGTCGTAGGTGTAATACTTGACTCCAGCGCAGGGCACCCAGTGGAAAAAGGGTACGAGCTCGGGAATCGTGACCTTGGTGTCGGGTGCTAGCTGTTCCGGCTGTACTATTGTCTCTACCTGTACCAATATTGTCTCTACGGCTGTACCAGTCTCCGTCCAGTGTCTCCGGCGTTACCACGGCTCACCTCCGAATCCCCCAATATTTTGGCTCTAAGAATCAGTCGGGTCCCGGGCCTCCGGGAGTTTGACCCCTCGGCAGTAGCCAGATGGAACGACCTCCGTGTCGCCCCATCGTTCTTTATCTGCGCGACAATAGATCCGGGTGCCTCTTAACTTCTTCGATTGCCCTTTCCAGAAAGGTGCGAGTAAACCCCAGGTTTACGGCGGCTTCTACGTCTTGCCGCATCTTCACCCAATAGGGCATAGCAAAAAGCCCGAGCGGCGTAGGCCTCCGTATCTCTTGGGTATATGCGGATGGCCTCGGAATATTCATTAACTGCTAATCGGTAATGACCCAGGCCCAGAAAAGCGGTACCCCGGTTAGGAATCCAGGGCACGCCCCAGGTTGTGTAAGGACACTGCCAGAACTGCTCCTCCTAACCACCTTTCATCCGTGAGGGGCGGATTATCTTAAGCCTGTGCTACCAACTCGCGGGGTCGAAAAACTTGCACTTCAATAGGAGCCCTTCGCTGCACCTTTTCGGCTATGCTTCCCCGAATCAGCTTGGCCAATCCTTTGCGGTCGTGGGTGTACATACCGATGAGATCGACCCCCTCGCGCACAGCGAAGCCTACGATCCCATCCGCCACGGAGCTGGATACGGCAACCTCACCGCGCCAACGGCCGGTTGTTTCCCCCAGCTGGTTGATGACCCGTCTGAAATAGGCCATAGCCTCGTTCCGCTTGGCCTCCTCCACTTCGCTCCCCAGCAGAACACGCTCGCCAAAACTTTGCGATTTGCGGGGTGGTATAACCTGGAACAGGATGACCTCACTTTCCGGCGTCATGAGATCCCGCACTAAGGGCAGTACGCCCTCGGCTTCCGCGGATCCATCCAGGGGTACCAGTATTTTCTGACTCATGCTTCTCCTCCTTATTGGTAGTTCTGGTTTCGCCAACTGGAAGTTTGGCGGTACCGGTGTCGTCTGGTAGCTGTACCAACCGACGCCAAGGCACGGGATCTCGTCATACCAGTCCCCTTCCCCGTCCAAAATCAGGTCGAACTCCCCGTCATCTTCTTTACTCATGTGCCACCTCCAAAGCCGTTTTCCTTGGCCAAGGGTTGCTTTATGCCAAGAAGCAGGCCACCCGGCCACCCATCAGTAACACGGAATATATCCCTCCATATTGATAAACCTCAGCCGTGGACTGGCCGACCTGCTCTGTGTACACTGGTCGCCCGGTAAATTGGTCGGTCATCAGTTCCCCTCCTTGCTGCCGCACGCCCTCTCGGAGATCCTTGGCCTTGGGCTTGGGCTTGCGATGTTGTCCATCTGTGGTGGGGATCTTTTATACAAGGTAATCAAAAAATCGGTTGCAGCACGCAGGAAACTATCCTGTTCGTCTAATAGCAAGACGAGACTTTGCCGTCCACCCATTTCTCCATCAGATTCCCAACCCCCGCCGTTATTTCGGCACAACATCCCATACGGCACATCGAAAGGGAATGGGGTATTACCCTACCTTTGAGAGAAAAAGCACCCTATTTTTGGGAGGCTGGGATTACAGGATGGTAGGGTGCTGCGGTTCAGCAGAAACTGGGCGTTTTGAGCGATCACCGAACGGACTGTCCGGTTTAAGGTACATCCGGCAGGCCACTGGCCGGGTGCCAAGGGCACCCCGGAACGGGTTCACTACCCTGTACCTAGGAACTTGGCATAGGCGGTGCAGGGAGGATGGACTTGCCCCGCTTCTGGTAGGCCAGCGCTCCCACCGAAAACCCGCGCCTCAAACCAGTGTCAGGCCGTCACATAAAAAGTCAGGCACGGATTTTCGCCCGTGCCTGACATCCAAATGGCGCTTTGGGCCCCACACGCCCAACCATCACGGCTGGAGAGCTATTTGTGCTCTACCACCAATCCCTGCAAGAATTTTTGGGAGCTAGCTTTTTACTCAACATGACGTGGGGCCACTAGCTTGCTGCACGCCTCCACTGGCCTATGCCGTTGGTTGACACATCCCATTAATTTAAGCCAGTGGAGGCCGGACAGATCTCATGGCAACTATCTAGCCCGTGAAACCCCTGCACCATGGCAGCCTCCTTCAGCCTTACGTGGCGAAACCGTTGCCCCCACCGGCCCTTCACCCTGCCTACATTCGCTGGGCCGGGACAGTGGGGGCCGTACTAGGGAATTTCCATTGATGTAGCCACTCAATCCTCTGATTCATGGCCAACCCCCTAGTGAAGATGGTGGGAGGAAGTGGTTCCTCCTAAAGCTAATATGGCATGAAATGGAGGATGGGCATATGGGGTGTTACCCTACCTTTAGGGGAAAAATGACCCCATTTACAGGACGGCGGGGAGTAGAAGGGGACAGGGGGTGCTATTGCTCGATGGAAACCAAGCCGAGTTTTGCTGCGATGAGCAGCTCGGGGCCGCGGGTGCTAGTTCTACCCTTTATACTGATGCCTTGACTGGTCGCTGCGCCACCACGCGGATCACCGGCAGGTCGAACTTTCTCTCCGCTCGGTCGTGCACGTCCATGCCTAGCCACCGAGAAAATCCAGGCGGGAGAGTGCTCAGCACGATAGCATCGTACTTGCCCGGATTTTTCCGGAGTTCGTCTTCAATGGCGAGCATTGGGAAGGCGTCGCCGACTTTGGCCGCCTCCACTCTCAGGGCGCTGGATTCGAAACGCTGTTTGGCTTCCGCGGCCCGCAACCGGGCGACCTCCTGGGTCTCGCCCTCTTCCCATGTGAGGAGGTGCACTACGGGGGTCGCCGGGACCAACAAGGTGAAGAGGGCTCCCGAATCGCGGTCGGCGATTTCCGAGGCTCGCCTCAGCAGCTCCGGGCTGGTGGCGGTTTGATGCGCTACTACTAGATAGTTACTCACCGCGCTACCTCCTTAGTAGAGAGTTGTGCAGCCTTAGAGGCTGATAGGGTTCGAGTAGATGGGTTCTGGTTTCCTGTCGGTTGGCTTCCATCCACTTGGTCAGGTCTGCCATCAGTTCCAGTTGGTCGTAGCCGAAACAGACCACGTCTGGCTTCAGGTCAGCCAAAGCTCGGTAGTTCGATGGCTCCTCGTCGCCCAGAATTACCCGGCTTACCCACTGCTCCTGGGATAGCAACCCCAATCTCTGGCCTTCAGGGTGTATCGGGGGTTTTCCTTTGAGCTGAGTCACCGACTTGTCTCTGGCGACGATGACCACCAACTCATCCCCATACTCCCTGGCCTGCCGCAAGAAATCCTGGTGACCGGCGTGGATACCGTCGAAGACGCCAAAAACCGCTACCCGCTGGTGTCCTGGAGTACCGGCCAAAATGCGTCCCTTCCCGGCATCACGGCGGGTTTGGGTCACCGGTTCTGAGTCCAAGCTTTCGACAAATTCTTCGAATGCACCGGTTCTGAGTCCCCAAATCTTCCAAATCCAAGCTTTCGACAAATTCTTCGAATGCCGAGAGTCGGGCTAGTTCACCCTCCCGGACCTCGCTGGTCGATCCTGGTGCTAGGGGCTCGTCTCGTTTCATCGAAATGAACAGATTGCATCCCTTATCCCACGCCCATCCCATCTCATCCAAAAACCCCTCCTGGGCGTAAATCGGAATGTGGTAATGGACCGCCAAGGTCACCGCATCGCTGGGGCAGGAGTACAGCTCCTTTACATCGTTCCCATCCGGCGTTTGGAGTCCGATTTTGGCTCCGGCAACGTGGTCGTTGCTGATCAGCACATAAAGCAGCGACCCACCAAGGTTGCTAATTACCGAACACAAAAGATCGTGGGTCGAAGGACGGGCGGTAATCCCGCCTTGGAGCTTCATGGCGATGGTTTTCGCCTCTTCTGGGCACATGAATAAGGGGAGATACCGCTCGACACCCTTCTCCTGGAGGATGACCGCCCAATGGTGATCCCCCTCTACCAGGCATACACCCTCAACAAATAGCTCCCGCACCGGTTCCCCTCCCTGGAGTTAACATCTGTAGAATTGCTTTACCTAACTATCTCGACTTTCTCCGACTGGAACTCCTCTATGCACCGATCGCACAACCAAATGTTGGTGCCTGGCGCCAGCTGGTACATCTGCCGGGCGATTTTCCGGCACCCGAATGTCTCACATTTTCTGATCATGATGGATGCCTTGGGGGCATGTGAGTCCATCGATCTCAACTTCCCTCCTCACGGCCGTCGCAGTTGCTAAATGGCGGAATCACTATCAATCCTAATTTTGACCATTGCTTAGCTGAAAGCCAAATCGCAATCAGCGGCCCTTTTTACATTAGCTAACGACCAGCTCTTCGGCCTTGAACACCTGCACCTCCATAAGCGCTCTTCGCTGCACTTTTTCAGTGATGTTGCCCCGAATTAGCTTGGCTAAACCTTTTCGGTCATGGGTGTACATTGCTATAAGGTCCACCTCCTCCCGAGCCGCGAAGTCGGCAATCCCCTGGGCTACCGAGTCAGCTACCACGACCGCACAGCGCCAGCGGCCCTGCGCATCGACCAGGTGACCGACAACGCACCTCAGATACCCCAGAGCGCCAGCAAGTCTTGCCGCATGCTCGCGACGGTTCCGGTCTCCGGCTTTTTCGGTTGCCGGGAGAACCCGCAGCAGGATTCCCCGACCTCCCGGGGGCAGGAATCTTTGGGCCAGTACTAACACCTTTTCAGCTTCTGCTGAGCCGTCCAGCGGTACTAAGATTGTCTGATTCAATGCTACTCCAATTCGTTCCGGATGCTGATATTGCCGGTGTTCTTGCTATCAGGCTATTCCTATCTCACTGGCTAATTCCTTCAAGCATTTGATTTCCTCCAGGCAATCTACGAAGGAGTTGAACAGGTAGTAGGTGCCGTCTTGGCGATAGATTTCAGCCTCGGATAGTCCCACCTGCTCTGTGTGCACCGGTTGCCCTATCAACTGGCAAGTCATCGTTCCACCTCCCTGCTTCTACCCGGTTTTCCTTCGGAGAGTTAGGTTTCAAGACGGTCCGGCGATTCCCGCGGCGCGTATTTGCCCCGCCGAGTCTTCCGCTGGCCCGCCAATTTGGTTCACCCTTCGTATAGCTGGCAGCAGGTCGGTTACCAGCGTGGCCTTGGACACAAAATCATTCGCCCCCGCCACCAGGGAAGCTCGCCGATAAGTATTGGAGTCCATCAGGGTCAATACAATTACTTTCACATAGGGCAGTAGACCCTTGTAAATCCGGATGACGCCAAGGCCTCCCATGCCCGGCGAACTTGGGTCGAGTAAAATGACCTTGGGACCGAGGGCCCGAACCTGAGCTAAGGCGGCGGCGTGCCCGCCAGCCGTCCCTAGGACCGTCAGGTCATCCTCTCGCTCCAGAAATTCAGTGGCGGCCCCCAAGAAGCCGGTCTGCTGGTCCACCAGCAAGATTCCAATTTTTTCATTCCTTGGATCCATCGGATCTCCCCCTTCAACTTCATGCACCAAAATTCCCACAGTTCATCGAGAAAACATATGGGGTGTTACCCTAACTTCTCTTGGGAAAGGACCCTATTTCTCGGAACGTGGATCCTCCGTCAGGTGGCTCCGCTCCCGCTCTACGACGAAGCCTTTATCGCCTAGCCTCAAATCAGGGAGCCGGCAGCGCCGCTAACCTCGGGTAAAGGCCCCGATAAAAAGAGCCGGAGACAGTTTAGGAACTGTCTCCGGCTGCCTTGGCCCTTTGTTGGCTCCACACTCACAGCCTTTTCGGTTGTTAGACTGCCTCCTGGTTCCAACCACCCTTTGATAGCTCTTAGGAAGTCAGGTTGAACTAAAAAAATATGGAGCCAACTTCATTTCGGATGCCTCCACTGGCAATCAATCCCTCTCACTATTGCCCGGCCAGTGGAGGCCGAAAAGGGGAATTCCACATATGCAGCCCTCTATCCCTTGAACCATCGCGGCACCCATTTACATATGCGGGGATGGCCTTATTCCCCGTACAAACAGGATACCCAAGACAACGACCTCCTTGATATGGGGTATTACCCTACCTTTAGGGGATAAATGACCCCATTTCCGGGACGGCGGGGAGTAGAAGGGGACAGGGGGTGCTATTCCTCGATGGAAGCCAGGCCTTGTTTGACTGCGATGCGAACCAGCCCGGTCAAGTCGTGGACATGCAGCTTTCCCATCAGCTTGGTCCGGTGCTTTTCCACGGTCTTCACACTGATAACCAGCTCTTGCGCGATTGCCCGGTTGGTGCCGCCTTCAGCGAGGAGCTGCAGCACCTGGCGCTCCCGGGGGGTTAGGCGCTCCATGACATCGGGCTCGTCTGAGCCATGGGAGACAGCCAGGAACTCGCTGAGTATAGATCCGGCAATGGGTGGACTTAAATAGGTGTCTCCAAGGTTGGCAGCCCGTACCGCCAGTAGCAACTCTTCCGCAACGGCTCGCTTCAGCACATACCCCTTGGCACCGTACCGTAACGCCTGCCGGACTATGGTTTCGTCGGCGTGCATGGAGAGGATCACTACCTGGGTTGCCAACCCGCGGGAGTGAATCCGTTCGGTCGCCTGGGTGCCATTCAGCCGCGGCATGGAAATGTCCATCACCAGTACGTCGGGGGTCAGGCGCTCGGCCATCTCAACCGCCTCTTGCCCGTCCTCGGCTTCACCGACGACCTCGATGTCGTCAGCCTTCTCCAGCAACATGCGTATGCCTTGCCGCACCAGATGGTGGTCATCGGCCACGATAACCCGAATCATGGGTATTCCTTTCTGGGGACCTGAGCTACCAAACGGGTTCCCTGGCCAGGCCGTGACTCCACCTGTAGTCGTCCTCCCAACAACTCGAAACGCTCCTCCATACCTAACAATCCGATACCCTTCGACTCTCCTCCTCCGGTGGCGTGCCGACCCGGGATAAAGCCCCTCCCATCGTCCTTGACCATCAGGCTCACGGTATCAGCATTATGGCTAAGCTCAACCCGGACCCGGTTTGCCTTCGCGTGCTTAGCCACATTAGCTAATGCCTCTTGCAAAAATCGGTAAAAGGAAATGCTGAAGGTGTCGGGCAGCATGGGCATCTCTACGCCGGAATAATCGATGGAGAGCTGGGTATGCTGGGCGAACTCGCGGCAGAATCCCTCCAGGGTGGGATTCAGTCCCACGGCATCTAACTCGGGTGGGCGCAGACCTCGAGCCAGCAGCCGAATCTTTTCCATGGTAGTGTCAGTCAACTCCACCGCCCCAAGGATACGTTGATGGAGCGGACCTGTATCGACCGACAGGTCAGACCGTATCAGGTCCAGGCTGATTTTCAGCGCGGTCAGAGCCTGGCCCGCTTCGTCATGCAGCTCTCGAGACACCCGATGACGTTCCTCTTCCTGGGCCTCGATCACCTTCTGAGTCAGCCTTCGGAGTTCTTCCTCCCCAGTTTCCAACTGTTCGAACAAATGGGCGTTGGCGATGGCCCCGGAGATCTGTGCAGCAATGCTTAGGGCCAGGTTTAGGTCTTGTTCCGTATAGGCTTCAGGGGAGGTCGACTCCAGGTGCAGAGCGCCTATCACCTCGTCGCTGGCGATCAGGGGAACCGAAAGAAACGAGCGAAATCCTGCCTGATAGGCAGGCAAGGGTCCGGAGAACCGCCGGATCAACTCGTCGACGTCCTCCGATTGGAGGATTAGCCCTGACCGGGTACGGATTACTTCTTGGGTGACCGAGCTAGCCAGGTCAGAGACATCTCCGCGTCGGCGATCCGTGACCTCACCCCCCATAGCGTAGGCAGTGGTGAATGTGCTGCGTTCCAGGTCTGCGACCGTAATAACGATTCTCTCAAAGGCGATCAGTTCCCGCACTTTAGCTGCGAAGCGCCCATACACATCATCTATGTTTAGCGATGAGCTGATGATTTGCCCAATCTCGGCTAACCGCCGAATTCGCTTCTCGTTCTCATGTATAGCCTGCTCCGCCTCCTTGCGCTCGCTAATGTCGCGGAGCACGGCAAGCGTCGCCGGCTGGCCATCATAGGTGATGGCCACTGCGGAAGTTTCCACTGTACGAACCTCGCCGTTGGTCCTGCGGATCCGGTATTCGTATAAGCCCGGTGCCGGCTCCCCCCGTTCCCGTGCCAAGGTTCGATCTTTGACCATTGGCCGGTCCTCAGCAACGATGAAATGGTCCAGGGCCAGACCGGACGCCTGGGACATATCGTCGAGTTCGTGGAGGGAGAGGAAGGCCTGGTTCACAAAGACCCGCGAGGTCCCAACCGTGATGACTATGGCGTCGGCTACATTCTCAACGGCAGTGCGGTAGTGTTCCTCGTTCTGCCGTAGCCAGGCCCACGCACGGTCGCGCTCCGCTTCCGATGCTTCTAGCTCAGCATTCCGTCGGCGTAGCGCGACAACTTCAATGGCAGTCTGACTATTGGCAGAGTGTTCGTCCTTCACTTCAGAGTCTGCGAGTCCTGTCAGGTCTTGGTTGCCCCCATTATACCCCGTAGCTTCCCCAATGGGTTTTAGAGCCTCATGTCTTGCCTCAAGCACATCAAGTCCACCGCTGGGTTGCTCCGTCGGTACGTAAGAAAGGGTCGATTATTTACTAGCAGGCTGCGGTTTCAGAGTTGCAGGGTGCTGACATGCTCTTCTACAATTAGCCCATGAGCCGAGGTAAACTCACGTCCAAGCAGGAAGGGTATGCCCAAGATAGGGCGGCGGGCTTAACGCAGTCGGCTGCTTATCGAAACAACTACGGCACCAGCAACATGGCCGCCAAGACCGTGTGGGAAGAAGCTTCTAGGCTGGACAAACACCCCAAGGTTTCACCAAGGATTCAAGAGCTACGGCAGGCTACTGAAGCTGCTCTATCTGCCAAACGCCTTTGGACTACGGAAAGGCTTGTCGAAGAGGCTGAAGTGAACCTCATTGCTGCTAGAAAAGGGAAGCAGTTCGGGTCTGCCAACGGCGCTCTGGAGTTGATAGGTAGGGTGACCGGGCTCCTCGGGGGTAAACACCAAGAGCCACAGGTGCCGATTACCAGGGTAACGATAGTGTTGAATCATGGCGCCGATGCTGAGGGGAATTCTCAGATAGTAGAGAGCAGCTATCGGGAGCTACCGCCGAGCCTTGAGCTTGCCGATGGGCATAGGGAGTAAAGAAACTCGGCAAAGCTGCCCTTTTTTTGACTTTGATTATTGCACCGAGTTTCTGTACCAAAGGGTAAATGGAAACTTGGGAAAACTTTAGACGTGCTAGAGGAGTCCAGAAAAAGAGGGGATACTGTTGGCGAACCCCAAATAGTTGCAAATGGCACTTTTTCTTCGGCGTCTGTCGACTCAAACAAGCCCTGTGAACCTTGGGTAAAACGGCGGCTCTGAATTATTAAAATGGGTTCGCCAACAGTATCAGAGGGTTTTCTGGACTCTTTCAAGAATCTAACCGTTGGCACAAGTTATTGAGGAGGGAAAACTTGCTCGCCGGTCTACCGTACAGGATAATCTGATTGGCTCAAACTGCTATTCTGACTAATCGTCCATGGCGGTTGCCACCGCCACCACAGCGGATGAAAATAAGGCTCCGGCGGCTGGTAAAAGAGTTCGGCGCATCGAGCTCCTTGGGTACAGCGTCTCCTTAGAGGCGGCCTGAGGGGGAAAAAAGTAGGCAACCTGGTCCTAATCCTATGTGTCCCAGGGCAATCGCGTCTTAACCAAGGAGGACCTTGAGGAGATAGCGCCCATTCCGGCAGGTAACCAACCAAAGCGGGAAGACAGGGGGACTTGGGACATAGGTTCATGACGGCTTCAACAGGGGGTTACAAGTGAAGGTCATCGAGCTGGACTACAGCAAACATTGCTGCGACGAGCCGGAAAAGGGACACAACCGATGGCACCCGGATATACCGCCCGCAGCGAAGGCCGAACCCGGCGAGGAGGTGGTGCTGCAGACGAGGAACGCCTTCGACGGCGGGATTGCCCCGACCTCCATTGCCGAAAATCTAAGGAATGTAAACCTGAATGTGGTCCACCCCTTGACCGGGCCGGTATATGTGGAGGGGGCCCAGCCCGGGGACCTGCTGGAAGTAAACATCCTGAATATCGAGCCGGCGTCCTGGGGGTTCACCAGCATAATCCCCGGCTTCGGCTTCCTGCGGGACCTGTTCCTCGAACCATACCTGGTCCATTGGAACATCAGCGACGGGTATGCCGAGTCTGCCGACCTTCCGGGAGTGCGAGTTCCAGGCGCACCCTTCATGGGAACCATCGGCGTCGCCCCATCCCGAAAGCTGCGACAGGACATCCTGCTGCGAGAGGAGGAGCTACGCTTGCGGGGTGGCATGGTGCTGGGCCCGGAGCCGAGGGACGCCGTGCCCTCCTATGAACCATTGGCATCCGAAGGGTTGCGCACCGTTCCTCCCCGCGAGCACGGCGGCAACCTGGATATCAAGCAACTAACTGCTGGTACCAAGCTACTGTTACCAGTTTTTACCGAGGGCGCTCTCTTCTCCGCTGGGGACGCCCACTTCGCCCAGGGAGACTCGGAATGCTGCGGCACCGCCATTGAGATGGACTGCACCCTGCATGTAAGCTTTGAAGTCCGTAAAGGAGAGGCTACACGTCGCAACATTGGGTTCCCTATATTCGAAAGAGATGACTATTTCACCACCCCAGAGATGGCGGCTCCCAAGAGGTTTCTGGCAGCCACCGGCATGTGTATCACAGAGGATGGCACCAACGAGTCGGAGAACGCCACCCTCGCTGCCCGACATGCCCTGCTAAACATGATCAAGTTAATTATGGAGCGGGGTTGGTCCAGGGAGCAGGCCTACTGTATTTGCAGTGTGGCGGTGGACCTTAAAATAAGCGAGATGGTCGACGTACCCAACTTTGTTGTTTCGGCATTCCTGCCGCTCGACATATTCACCGCGTAGACCTTTGAAGCCAGGAAACACACGGTGGTTCCCGCTCTACGTTAATGTTCCCCGCATTACCCAGCACGGAGTTGGTCCCGAATCTCCGTAGGGAGAAATGATGAGGTTCGATACCCACGTTCACGTAGCTCTGCACATATACGAAGCCATCGAATCCTGTTGGCACAGATGCTGGCGGAAAGAGTGTTGCCAGCCTTCGCGTAGGGCTCCATTGCCGAGCCCTGGCAGATCGGACAGGTCGGTTAAGTCCGTTACGCGACCACCGTAGTTTAAATGGGTCAAGACCATGCCCCTGGATGGCGGGTTTGCCTATGTCGGTGCCGGATGGAATCACTCCTGCGGGTTGAGACCCAATGGCTCGGTCTCCTGTTGGGACGAGGACGACCACGAGCAGGCCAGACCACCGGAAGTGCTATTCGCCCAACTCAGCACCGGCGAGTGGCACAACTGCGGTCTCACGACCATCGGCACCGTCGCCTGCTGGGGAGCCGATAAGTATGCGCAAGCCAAGCCGCCTGGTGGACAATTCTCCTCCGTCAGCGCGGGCTTGACTCACACCTGCGGAGTGAGGATCAACGGTTAGGTCGCCTGCTGGGGAAGTAACGAGGACCAACGCGGTAACACCCTGGGCCAGGCCACTCCGCCCCAAGGGACATTCACCCATGTCAGTGCCGGAGGGCGCCACTCCTGCGGGGTGAAGACCGACGGCTCCGGCGCCTGCTGGGGCAACAACGAAGACGGCCAGGCCACACCGCCAATGGGAACGTTCTCTTCGGTCAGTGCTGGACGGGAACATACCTGTGGATTGAAGACCGATGGCTCTATCGCCTGCTGGGGAGACAACGAAGATGGCCAGGCCACTCCGCCCGAAGGCCGGCACATCTCAGTAAGTGCGGGTTTCTCTCAGACCTGCGGGGTGAGGACCGATGGCTACTCATCTAGTTGGGGAGAGTTTGACTCTGTAGTCCTGCCACGGTGGCTCCGATGATCGCTCGACCTGCATGCTAGAATCGCCAGGAGTATTGAGTAGCGCCTAGCTGGCCCCCTCGCAGGTGGAGCAGACGGTGATTCCCTAGACGCGCCGACGCAGGATCGGCGGAACACCGCAGGTCTGGCAGCACCCCTCGAGGAAGGCTGAGGCCGGCGTCGGCGTCCAGGGCGCGGCGTTCCTCGAGGGTGAGCCGGAACTTGCAAACGGTGGAGCGGGTGGCCATGGGGGAAATGGTACCATCGGGGCGGGGATTGTGGCCGCCAGCGTCAGGGCGGGGTGCAAGGAAGTGAACCGGATCCTTCGGGACCTCATCCCGGTCCCAGCCACCCAGCGCGGACGGCGGAACTCTTCGCCTGGATTCGCGAGCTGGAGTCCCAGCGAGGCACGAAGTAAAGCCCGGGTCACCCCGGGTCACCCCGGGTCGCCGGCGCTTTCCCATGTTCGCCCCCTGCGGATTCAGCCCCGCAGGGGGTTCATTCATGCCCCACGCGGAGCTGGCCACCAGCTGGAGAATGAACACCTCCGGCTGCAGGTCCGGACGCCGATCGGCACCAGCTCCGGACGCGGGCGGGTACATAACCGGCCCCAGGCCCGGGTGGTGGACCTGGGAATGAACCCTTCATCATGACTTGCTTCTCAATTGGGGCGGCCGTGTCCCTGTTGGCGGGAACGAGGCCCCGTCCGCCCGGTCCGACACTACAATCAAAAGGAGAAGTGAATCATGGAACTCTATCCAACATTCCCCACCTGCCGCGAGGACACGCCAAAGCGGCAGGCCGAGAAGCAAATCTACGAGGCCTTCAAGTCCTGCGACTTCGATGGTCGCGTCCTCTACGAGGTCAAGCCCCTCCACACCGCCCCACAGCTCGACTTCGCGGTGTGGATTGTCGGCGTCGGCATCTTCGGGATCCAGACCAAGGGAGGCAGGTACATCATCATTGACGGTGAGTGGTACCTGGTCACCGACCAGGGCCGGATCCGCAAGGAGTCGCCGATCCCCGGGACGTGGGACGCTGCCATGTCCATCCGCGACGTAGTCCAGGAAATGTTCCACCAGAGCATCTTCGTAATCCCGGTCCTGGCCATGCCCAACATGGAGCCAAACGAGGATATCGAGGCCCTCGCCGGGTCCAGGAACGTCGCGATGCACTGGGGAGATCCTTCCCAGATCGTCGACCACCTCGTCCAGTTGGCCATCGACCGGAAGGTCTACATCACGCCCACGCCGGCCAGCATCGCCGCCCAGGTGCAGCTGGTCGAGCCTGGGCTGGTGCTACCGCGCCAGGCTCCGGCCGGACTGGAAGCCCCGCAGGAGCTCCACATCCACGTCGAGCACTTGCACATCCACATCCCCCAGGGCCTGTCGGAACTGCGGGGGACGGCGGACTAGCACCCAGCAGCCCCCGGTGGACCTGGTCGAGGACGGCGGCCAGGTCCACCACCACCTGGGCAACGCCTGGGTGGTCCATCGTGTGGTCCTGGTGGCGGACAGAGCCAGACACGCAACCGGCCAGGTCCTGGTCACTGTGGTGGACACTATCAAGCTGTGGTTAGGCGCTCCCGCCTTGCGGCCACAACTAAACCAAAGCTAAGGTGAAACCTACATAAAGCGAACCCGAAGAGGAGTATTCTGTGGTTAGGCGCTCCCGCCTTGCGGCCACAACTAGGGCAGGTCTAGCTCCACATCTATGCTTTCAATGTCGACCCCCAGGTCATGGCCTGGGAGCTGAGGATCGGCGGGGTGTCCTGTCACGTAACCAGCTATGTCTATATCAGGGGCGATGGCGTCAATGGGCACATCCCACCACACATGACCATAGTAACGCCCGGTGTTCTCTGGCACATGTTCCCTGAAGCGGACCACCGGCTCCATTTGGATCTCAAAATTATCAGCGAAAGCAAAGTCTTGATATCCAGCAAGCCAGGCCGCCAGGGTCACCGCAATGTCGGCCGCCTGGAGGCCCGAATTGTGGGTCGGCGCCTTCCCGACATATGAGATTGTGGCGGCGCACTTCATGGTCATTTGAAGGCCCATAGCGCCGTTCCGCTGAGTCTGGAAATCGCTGTAACCAACCTGGACTTGCCAGGCGCGATCGTCGCTTTTGGGTGACTCCCCGCGAGATTCGATATTCCAGGCCACACCATAGGCAGCTTGCAGGGCCGGCACCAGCCTTTCAATGTAGTCTTTTACTTCATCGCCCATGATTCCTCCATGCCGATAAGATTCCCTGTCTAAAAGAAACCTCCGGCGGGGGGGTGGGAACCCGCCGGAGGTGGTTGGGAAACCTGGGGGCGGCACAGAGCCCCCAGGTTGGCTCAGTCTACTAAATCGTGTCCAGGGTCCAGATCGTCCGCAATCGAAAGGTCGATTTGGTCCACCACGTGATCCCGTGTTTCCTCATTCATCCCACAGGTCACGCCCCAGAAGTGGCGAGCCCCGCTCTTGGTGAAAGCCTCCGGCGATGGATACCAGTGGAACCGGGGCAGGCGATCATCCCTGTGCTTGACCCATAAGTGAATGTCTTCGCCGTTGCGTGTCTGGTGAACTTCATATTCCACCAGGTCGTTCAATCCGATGGGCATATCTAATCCTCCGAATTTTAAGATGCATGGGTCTCTGGACCGGGTTAAAGCTGGGCGATTCCAGTCGCGTTCAAGGGGTTGACGGTGAGGTAATTCATTGGCACCTGGAGGGAATACTGGACCCCAGTCTCCGAGGGGTCCCTTAGCAGACGGAACTCAATTCCTTGCCCGAATAGGATTGGAACCATTTGTGAACCAAAGCCGCACACGGCGATACCTTGTTGCCTCACCTCCTCACTATTCGTGACGCCGAGCTGGTTGGTCTCGACGTAGGGCGTGCCCATGCCGATCACAGATCCGCCTATCAGCCCTTCCCTGAAAGAATCAGCCGAACGTTGGAGCAAGTAAATTACGGCGTTCGCCCCGCCAATCCTTTCATCCACACCGGCGGTGGCCATCGGACCGGCCAGGATCCAAAAAAGGCCCGTTCCCATGGCATTGTTGGTCCGCAGCAGCGATTCGGCTGCGGTTACGATGGGCCTCTCAAATTTTGTGATCTCTGTATCCGCAGCAGCTCCGAAACCGGTATGGACAATCCCGCTGCCCCACAAGCCGGTGATGCTATTTGTGTCTGCGGCGAAATCGACGCCGGTGTTGGGGCCAGAGAGGACTTGCCTTAGCACCTGCTCAAGAATCAGTTGCTCCGCTGCGGCTTCGAACAGGGAGCTGAGCCCGGCGGCGTCAAGAGCGTCGAGGGGGCCGGTAACTGACCAGGGCATATGGAGCACCACTGGGGTTCTCCTGAGGCCGTCAGTGAGGGGTCATTCTCGCTATGCGCGCCTCCCTCTGCAACGGCGCTTCCCGTGATTGCTGTGACTACTACGATGGGTGGGGCGAAATTTGGGCGAGGTGGGGGTGGGTTCGCCGACAAGGCCCTGGGACGTAAGGTTATCGTGTCCGGTCAGGGCGCTACCCTCAGGACGGTGCTCATTGATGGTAAGGCCCTGGCCACCACTCCGATGAGTATTCTCCTTTCCACGGCTCTGGGCCAGCTCCGCATCGCGGTGGAGACGGTCTATTCCATTCGCCACAATCCCATTGGGGATGCCTTGGCCCTACACGCCATCAAAATGCTGGTGAATTATTTGCCGCGCTGCCCGGAGCGAGACTTGGAAACTCTGCTGCAAACCAAGACGGCGGCGTGCATGGCCTCGCTGGCGGGAGTTGGGGGCCTGGGATTGAACACCGCCATTGCCCATCATGTAGGGGGCTTGTATGATGTGACTCACGGTGAGGCCAACGCTATTCTCCTACCCCACACCATGCGGTTCAATCTGGACGCCAGCGCCGAGCGCCTGGCTCTGATAGCAGAGGCTATGGGCCTAAACACTACCGGCATGACCCCCGAGGATGCGGGTTTAGCGGCGTCGGACGCGGTATACCAGCTATGTCGGAAGCTGGACCTGCCATCCACTCTGCGAGAAGTGGGAGTGCCAGAAGAAGGGCTGGAGTTCATCGCCTCGGCCACCCTGCACGACCGGGCGCTGGCTACTAATCCGAAGCCGGTATCCGATGCCGGGCCTATCATGACCGTATTGAGAGAAGCCTGGTAGTCCAAATCTACCATGATATTCTTAGCTCTGTGGACCTACGGCAACATACCCGACGGACATATTCTTCTTGTTCCGCTATGTCAATCGCACCGGGGCGTGCCTTCCGGACTAGAGCTATCGCTTGTCCATTAGGTATGCCAAACAGCATCAATGCGGCTATTGTGCCGGATCGGCCAAGTCCACCCTTACAATGGACCAGGACGTTACCTCCCAGTTTGATCGTATGCAAAATGCGGGGGCCTATCCTCGCCCAGGCCTTGTTAAAGGAAACATCCGGTGCAGTCATATCCTGTGGCGGGAGATGGAAGCATTCCATCCCATGATCAAGGTCGGCCTGCCCCAGGGTAGGGACCTTATTTGCGGACAACTCATCATCGGGCATCAAGGTGACCATCGTCGTTGGATCGAACTCACGTTTTATCGCTTTCAAATCCATTTGCTGCAACGCGGTGCCCATAGGGGGCCGGTCCCCCGATCCGGTGACGGCGTGGACGCCCCAAATGCTATACTTTTCCTATAGAGGGAACGTAGTCGAAGGATTGGAGAGTAAGTTCAATCCATCTGCCCGCAATGGGTGAAGAAGATGGCATCTAGTCAGGGGCTGAGCCCCATCATCGCAGTGGGGTGGCGATTTGCATTAATTTCATTGGTGGCTGCCCTTGTGATGGCTTCTGCATCCCCTGCTCAAATTGCTTCTGGGTGTAGCCAGGGCAATTCCGAGTCAGCCCCTGCAATCTTTTTCCAGGAGGCTTCAGCACCCCCGCAGAAAGGCCCGCCAGGCTCTCTTTTCACCGTTAGGGGGTCAGGATTCCGGTCCTTTGATGCAGTTGAGTCAATCAAGCTAGGTGGAGTTGGTGTGCTGGGCAACCGTACCGTCAATACCGATGCTGATGGAGCATTCACAGCAGTGCTACAAGTGCCTGGCCTGGACCCTGGAAGATATGCTCTGGTCGTGACAGTAGGAACCGGTGACAACGAAACTACTGTGACAGGCATCTTTGAGGTGACAGCCCAGGAGCAAGCTACTTCCAGCGTTTCACCAGCTTCAGGCTTTGCTCCCCTAATAGATGCCGACAACCTTGGGCGGGTATTTCTCTTCAGAAACAGTACCAAGGACTGGCTTTTCTATGACCCCCGTCCAGCCTTCGCCACCTCCAATACCCTGGATGAGCTTCGCTACGGAGAAATCTACTGGACTAAGGTCAGCAGAGACCAGAACGCTACGCTCAACGGAAAGCCACGGAATTTAACCTGTGCCAATCCGGGAACACCTTCTGAGAATTGCTGGAACTTGGTAGTTTGGTGAATACCCTATAACCTCTCCTGCCAGGGTTAATTGCCGAAGCTGGAATCGCAATATGGTAGCCGGAAAAAGGGTATCCGCCTAAGGAATGGCGGAATGGTACTATCGCCTCAGCACCATCGCAAGCTCACCAACAGATTGGAGATGCGGGTAAAGGTTGTAGCTCATGATCCCACTGGCAGAGGAACCTTCTAGGTGCTGGCATTGGTAGGTCCGAAGCTATCCCGGGTCATGAAGATACCGGCTGCGAGTAACGTCCACCCCGCTACAGCGCAAATAAGAAACCCTGGCAAGAAGGCTCCGGAAACGTCCCGTAGAAATCCAACCAAGAGCGGGGAAACAAACATGCGGTCCAGTCAAGTTTCCCCGTTAGGCGGTTGACAAGCCCGCGACAACCCCGCAGTATTCGAGTAAGACTCGATTACAAGGTGCCTCCATGCCACGAACCACAAAGACCATCACATTCTCGTTGCCCCCGGAAATGGCGGAACGGCTGGACGAAGTGATGCAGCAGCAGGACCGGTCACGGAGCGAGTTCCTGCGGGAGGCGGTACTCCGCTACATCGAGGAGTGCGAGTGGCGACAGCTGCTCCAGTACGGCGAGGAGCGGGCCAGGGCGCATGGAATCGGCCCCGAGGACGTCGCTGGACTCGTGGAAGAGTACCGAGCCGAGGTTGGCCAGTCCCAAACATGAGGGTGGTCCTGGACACCAACGTGATAATCTCCGCCCTCAACTTCCCCGGTAACGAGCCCATGGTTCTGGAACTAGCCCTGCGGGGAAGGTTTGAGTTCTACCTGTCCCTTTTTATCCTGGAGGAGGTGGCCGGAGTGCTAACACGCAAGTTCGGTTGGGACGAACAACGGACGGCCCAAGCCCTCAACGTTCTGGGGAACTCCGCCATCGTCGTCGAACCCCCACGATTGACAGAAGTGATAGAAGGCGGCCACGCCGACAACCGGGTCCTGGAGTGCGCGGTGGCCGCAGCCGCCGATTACCTGGTGACCGGCGACCGGAGGCATCTACTGCCCATCGGGGAACATCAGGAAACGATGATTGTCAACGCTCCCCGGTTTCTGTCGGCGCTGGCGCAGGTCCGATAGGCGGCGGGTACTTGGCGCGCCTAGACCACTGACATCGTGGTGTCTCAACTAGGGATTAGCGGATGTTCTATAGTTGTACCAGCGGCCCGGTTGACAATGGTCTCGCAATAGGCAAACATACGTGCTAAACACGATAGAAGAACTGGTTGACTGATGCCATCCTCAATTGAGTGGACGGACGAAACGTGGAACCCGGTTACCGGCTGTACCCGTGTGTCACCGGGTTGCGACCACTGCTATATGTTCGCTCTCTACCCACGCCTGCGGGGCATGGGCGTTCCAGGTTACGAAACCAGTCCCGATGACGTCCGCTTGCTCCCCGAGCGCTTGCAGGCCCCACTGGCCTGGAAGAAACCAAGGCGTGTCTTCGTCAACAGCATGTCCGACGTGTTTCATCCGAAGGTTCCTTTCGACTTCGTTTTTCAGATGTTCTCGGTGATGGCAGAGGCTTCAGACCAGCGCGGGCATGTGTTTCAAGTGCTGACCAAGCGGCCGGGTAGGGCAGTGGCCTGGTGGAGACAGTATCAGCAGCACTTCCTCGATGGCTGGCCGCCCAATATATGGGTAGGCACATCGGTGGAAAGCCAGAAATACGCCCCGAGGCTCACAGTGTTGGAACGTCTCCCGGCGCCCGTGCGTTTCGTGTCTGCGGAGCCGCTGCTGGAACGCATCGACCTCACGCCGTGGTTGGAGAGGGGTGTACTAAAGTGGGTAATCGTCGGCGGGGAGAGCGGAGCGGGTGCCCGGCCAATGGACCTAGATTGGGTGCGCGCCCTGCGGGACCAGTCCACCAACGCCGGCGTGGCTTTCTTCCTGAAGCAACTGGGCGGTGTCCGGAACAAACGAGGCGGGGATGAAGCGTTCATAGACGACGGGCGGCTTTGGCGGGAAATGCCCTCCGTGGGGCAACAGGGCGAAACCTCTTCGTCAAAAGGAGCTTGATCCCCAATGAATAGCAGGAACCGAGGGCAGGAACTCGCGACAGCATCAGATGGCTTGCCAGCCTTGAGCGTGGCCGAACATGCCAGAGACAAAGAATATACACTCAAGAACATAACGGGCATCTTTACCCAAGCGATGAAGAAGCAATGGCCCGGAAGACTCTACTACGTGGACCCATTCTCAGGGCCGGGGAAGTGCGTCATCAGGAACTCAGACCAGGAAACTGAAGGGTCTTCAATGATTGCCGCAATGGTACCGTTCACCTATTACTACTTCGCAGACCAAGACGGGCGTTGCATAGACGCTTTGAAGAAGCGAGTGGAAGAAATGAATTTATCAGAGAAGCAGGTCTGCTACTACACTGGAGAAGCAAACGAAACCATAGATGAAATCTTGACGGAACTACCCTCTGAGAGGGAATCACTCGGACTCGCTTTCCTAGACCCATGGGCTTGGGACTTCTCGTTTGAGTATCTGAAGAAACTGACCAGAAACCGCCGACTCGACATCCTGATAAATTTCAATATAGGCGACATGAAAAGAAGGTGGTGGGAACTATCCCCGAAGATGGACTCGTTTCTGAACCTATCCACCGACCACCGGGAGTTCTTCAAAACGAAAACACTGGGAGTCCCGGATGCTCGCACCTTGCTAGACCATTATGAAAACGAATTGAAAAAGATCGGCTACGATCACATCGCCGATGACATACCCGTTACAAACTCAAACAACACGCCGCTTTACCACATCATTTTCGGAAGCAAGCACGAACTTGGCAAGAGGCTGAGGGATGCAGTGTCAGTACGGACATCGAGCGGACAATTCAAGATGCTCTAATAGAAGGTCAACTCATTGGTATGGGCACCTTATAGCTTAGAAACTATCTCGTCACCGCCACACTTCCTAGCATTGGCAAATTCCAACTGAGTCACTACCACTGACATTCACTCCTTGACAATGGCCCGTTGGGTGTTCCATGATATTGAGTAAGACTCGGTAAGTATAACCAACGGAGGACATCGCAATGAAGCAGTACCAACCCCCGACCGCGGCGGCCCTCTACGCCCGGGTCTCCAGCGAACGCCAGGACGTGGACCTCTCCGTCGCCGGTCAACTTCGGGCGCTGCGCGACTACGCCAAAAACAATGGCTACACCGTGGCCCGCGAGTACGTGGACGAGGCCGAGAGCGGAAGAATCGCCGACCGGCCCCAGTTCCGCAACATGATCGACGAGGGCGGCAAAGCCACCGCCCCCTTCCAGGTAATCTTGGTCTGGAAATTCTCCCGGTTCACCCGCAAGCGGGAGCACGCCGTGGCCTTCAAGAAGAAGTCTCGTTGATGCCCTGTTCGCGGTGTGCTACAGGTCGGCCCATTACTTTTACCAAGCGGGGAGAGCGGTCAACTCCCGAGAAGTATTCTGGAATCCTACAGCTACTTCGTCTATTCGGGTCTTGTTCTTGTAGTAGAACAAATCGTCGTTGGTTAGCCCGGTAATATTCAATGCCAAGTTAAGCATGTGGGGTTGGAGGTGCCGGTTGAGGTACATTCCTGTTCCCGCGCCGCTTGCCGCACCTACTAAGCCTCCAATCACACCGCCAATAGCATTTCCGAGACCAGGAAAGACACTCCCAGCCAGACCCCCTGCCGCCGCTCCTCCCTTACCGCCAGCTATCGCCAGGGCAGACGTTACACCCATCCTCGACATTAGGGTCAAAGTCTGGACGACCTGAATCTTGTTTTTGGTAGTGCGGTCGGCAGCCTTGAATTCCTTCTCGGTTTTTATTGCGCTGTAAATCAGGCGTGCACTTGCGGCGATGGCGGCGACACACGGGATCGCATCTGCAACCTCCATGGCATTGCTCAGGATTTCCAAGCCATCTTCTATGCCTTCCACGAGGTCAAAGTCGGAGCCGATGTTTGCCACTATCCGGTCAACCAGTTCTTTCGCGTTTTCAGAGATTCCCTCATGGATATCGGAACTGACAGCAAATGGGTAGTTCGTCTCCTGCAGCGCTTCTATAGTTTTGTCGATTTGCGCCGAACTGTCCCCGGCTTTGACTTGTATTTGTACATATTCTCCGTCCGGATTTGTCCCATGAAGATCCCACCCTATCTGGTAACGATCAGCAGCAAGTTCCAGATCGTACCCCTGTTCGTTGAGTAGGTCTCGAGCTTTAAACTCTGCGACTATCCCTTTCAAATCATCTAAGAAATCCTCTTTGGCACCCTCCCCGCCGGCCAATGCTTGGCGCCAACGTTCGACGACATCCACATCGGGATCAAAAAGGTCCGTCCTTCGATACGCAGCCTGCAGATATGATTCGTTGATTTCCGTTCCTGGGAAATTGGTGCTTAAAACGGCTTCACCAAAGACAGGCCACATGCCAAATGACACAGCCGACGCGAGTTCGGCGGCGAACGTGGTCCGGTCTGTATTAACGAGGTCAGTGACGATTTCCCGAAACGAGCGGGTCTGGTTTGTTTCTCCCCCAGGCAATTCCCGCAGCGAGGGCAACAAGTCCAGTGATTGCATGGTCATAACGTCGTTTTCCCTCACTACACTACGATTGCCACGACTAAGGCTACTGCGGCCAGTACAGCGGCCCCGGCGGCAATGATGATAAGCATTTGCCGGGTCTTACGCAGTTGCTCCCGCAGTGTTGCTGCTTCATTGGCATGTTGTTGCGTCTGCGCTTCCCGCTCGGTCTGCGCGGCCTCCAACTCTGTCTGGTGTTGACGGCGTTGCTCTTCCGATTCAGCCTTAACCCCGGCTAAGGCCGCTTCATATTGCTCTTGTTGTTGCTGCAGGGCTTCGGTCAAAGCCTCGCTTATGGCGTTGGCGGCGACCAAAGGGAGTTTTTCGTGGCCGGCGATATGTGCGGTAAGCAGTTCATGTTGGCGGATGACCCTAGGGATCAGTTCTTGGTTAATTTTGTCCTGTTCTTCCCAGAAGCGGACCTTGTCGGCAATGGGAAGAGTGTCTTCGGAATCTGCAGTGGTCATCCTGTCGGCCTCCTACATGCGCAAACGGTTGGAATCCCAATGGAATTGGAGGGTACCGAAGTTTCAGTAGGACCTTTTTCGGCAGACATCCTAGCTCGCGACCCCAGCGACAACCGGATATTGATAGAGAACCAGTTGGAATACACTGACCACAGCCATTTGGGTCAAGCTCTGACCTACCTTGCCGGCCTGGAAGCTCAAACCGTTATCTGGATTGCGCGCGGCTTCCAGAACCCCCATCTATCCGCGATCCGCTGGCTGAATGAGCATACGACCGACCCGTTCGCTTTCTTTGCAGTGCAGGTTAAAGTCCTGCGCATCGGCCAGGATTCCTCGTCGCCGATGTCTCTCCGGTTCGAGGTGTTGGAAAAGCCCAACGAATGGGACCGGGAGGTTCGAGCAAGGCGAGCGGGCAGTGACAGGAGCGCAGTCTACGATCTCTACCATGACTTCTGGGTTCATTACGGGGAGCTTTATCCGGCGGACATCAGTTGGAGAACAGGACGTAGGCACAGCAACGTCTACCATCCGATAGAAGGACTTCTGGTCTCCCAATATCTGGCTACTTCAGCGGGAGGAGTGGGAATTTACATAGCGGAATTCGTGCGCAAGGGTTCCCCTCTCGAAGACGAAACCGCACAACTTGCCGAGCGCAGCAAGGCCATCCTGGAAACGAGCGGCGTGGAATCTTCGTGGCAGTGTGACCTGCAAGACCGGACGAATTGGCAGGGAATTGCTGACTGGTTTCACGGGCAACTTGGGGTGTATCGGGAAGTGATAGAAGCAGAGGCTGCTCGAATTCCAGAACCCAGTACCCTCGAAACTTAAGAACCCCACTCCGACGGAGCAACGGAGACAGGTTTCGATTTTTGAGGAAACCCTATCGTCTCTGCAGACCTCGAAGAGGAGTTCCGCCCCGGTGGGGGACAGGGGCACGAAGCCCAGTTCTTCGATGATCAGCAGGCTGAGGCGGGACAACTCTGCCGCTGGAGGTTGAACAGCCGTCTCTCGTCCCAGACCTCCAGCGGTCCGCTTTACCTCGTTTTCACCGACACGACGCGCCAGCGAGGTTCCCCAGCCGGTGTACTTCTCCACCATGGCGCTGCTGGACCACCGGGCCTGCCGCATGGTCGCGGAGTCCGGCGGCCCTGGCTGGAAACAGCCCTGTTTACGGCCCCGGCTGGGAATTCCCCCTTGTCGTAGCTCAGGGGTGGCTGGAAAACCCGGTTTATTTCTCCCTGGCAGGACGGTATACTTTTGCCCATTCCAGCCAGGGGTGCAGCAGGATGACGCTCTACGGTTACGCTAGGGTCTCGGTGAGAGAGCCGGAGGACAAGAATCTGGACCTGCAGGTGGAGCGGCTGGTCCGCGCCGGCTGCTCCCTGGGAAATATCCGAGCCGAGGAAGCCAGCGGAGCCAGGAACGACCGCGGCGGCCTTTTGGAACTGTTGGACCTGGTGGTCGAGGGGGACACCCTGGTGGTCACCCACATTGACCGGCTCTCCAGGGGGCTGACCCACGGGCTGCAGGTGATCGAGGGCCTGCACCGGGCGGGAGTGGAGTTCCGGTCCCTGTCGGAAGATTTCAACACGTCCACGGCCACCGGCAAGCTCCAGCTCACGATGGTGCTCGCCTTCAGCGAGTGGTGGCGGAACTCGATCAGGGAGCGCTCGGTCGCGGGGCAGGCGAAGGCGCGGGCCGAGGGGCGTTTCCCTGGCCGGCGGCCGAGCCTGAACGAGCGGCAACGGGAGTACATCCGGGCAGAGCGGTCGAAGGGAGTGAGCCAGCGGGACCTGGCCAAGCGCCTGGAGGTCAGCCGTTGGACCATCCAGCAGGTGGACAGGTAGCGGTTGGGTAGGAACTGGGTGTGTCAACGCCGTCTCGGACGCCCGGGCAGCCGCGGCCATATGACCCGCAACGCGGTCTCCGATGCCGATTGCTGAAATCCCCGATCTTGGAAACTAACCGCCTTCTTCTGCCCGATCCACCAGCTCAGTAGCCTTCGACGTTTCGACCTTCGGCATCTTGGATTGTTTCCAATGAGGTGGCGCATGAAGGACGCCGGAGCGTCAGGGCGGAAGATCGCAGGTCTCCTGGGGGTCACGAAAACACGGTGCGGAACGGCCTGAAGGCGGGACTGTGAACATAGACGTAACGGCGGTTGTCCGAACCTGCAGGCGGTTTGTAAACACCTGTAGACCCCCCATCTGACATAAAGGGTTACGCGAACCAAACCGGGGGAAACTGAGACAAGGGGGGAACATGGCCAACAGAAACGCGCTGCTGGGACGGTCCAGGCCCAGAGAGAAGCTTACCAGGGAGGAGATCACGGCCCTCGACAAGGCGACCGTGCCTCCCGCGCCTGCCACGACGCCGGCGAAGCCGAAGCCGCCTGGGAAGAATGGCGGCGGTCAGCAGCGGATGGTCCGCAGGGATCTGCTGCAGTTTCGCTGGAGCCTCGAGTGCCCTAGTTGCGGTTTCAAGGTCACCGGCGAAGGCCAGCCCCAGCCCGGGCAAAGGCTCGCCAGGTGCGGCCGCTGCAAAGTGGTCCTGGTCCTGGGCGGCGGGTGACGCTGCGGGCAACCCCGAGTACGTCAACCAGGAGGCATTGATGATTGAACCTGAAGTGCTGAAGGAACTCCGGATCATCGTGGCCAAGGTCGCCCATGCCGATCAGGCGTCCGGACGTGCCCCGGCCCACGTCCTCCAGGCGAAGGAAAAGGTCCGCGAGGAGCTGGTGTCGGCCGTCAGGGAGAAGTACGAAGCATACCTTGCAACGGCGAATTAAGGGTGCGTTGCCCGGCTAGAACCCGAATGCCGCGTCTGCTCCGCTCCACCTTGACGATTCTTCCGGTCTCCCTGCTGGGACCCGGTCTTTGGCTTCTCGTCCCATTCTCAGGGAGGTGCGGGCCGCAGTGTCATTTCTGGCCGCCCGCCAGCAGCCTGGCAACGGCGGTTTCGACGTCCTTCCCCTCGTTGGAGGCGCGGAGCCATTTCCGCAGCTCGCGGCGGGTGATGTTCCCAGTCATCTCGTCGCCCTTCCCGCCGCAGCGCCTTCAGAACCGTGCTGGGGGAACACTCGCAGTCGGCGGCGGTGACGGTGGCCATCACCGCCCCAGCCGGCGCCGCCGTCCTTGGGGATATGCCCCTGCGGCGGCATCATCCGCCGTCGAAACAAGCGGGACCTTCCCTTCCCATACTGTACCCTGGGCGCCCCTGGAATCAGCCGAAGAGGTAGAGGGTTATGAGCTTTATCACGTCGCTCTTGCTGATGGCCTCATCTCCCGCACCAAAGAGGTAGTCGGGCGGACGACAACGGTTGGTGTGGTGCAGGGACATTTTCCGGCGCTCCCGGAGAGTTGCCTGGTCGCCGTCCTGACCAGGCCCTCCGGGAGCGCCCTGTGGGGTTAGTGAGGAGCCTCCTGTAGATCCGTCAGACCCTCGGGCCCGGCGACGTGGATGTGGAGGTGCTCGACGTGGATGTGGACCTGGTGCGCCGGCGCGGCCAGCGGCTCAGTAGTCCGGACTGCCCGGGTTGACCCGGGGAGCACCAGCTCCGCCTCCGCGGCGATGCCGGCAGACGTCGGCCTGACGTAGACCTTCCGCTCCGCGGCCAGCTCCACCAGGTGCTCCACCAGGTTGTCGGGGGATCCCCAGTGGACCGCGACGTTCCTGGCCGCGGCCAAGGCCTCGATCTCCGCGTCCGGCTCCATGTCCGTCAGGACTAAACCAAAGCTAAGATGAAACCTACATAAAACGAACCGGCAGAGGAGTTGCGATATTCTGTAAAAGAAATCGATTGGCGGTGGTGGAGGGTATGAGAGACATAGCGCAACTCCTCGAACGGTGGCAACTGGATGTAGGTAACCTGCGGGAAAGCATGTATGGAGCACCAACACCTCGTGAGCGGGAGCGTTGGCATGGGCTATGGTTGTTGGCCCAAGGGTGGTCGGCGATCCAAGTGGCTGAGGCTTTGGAGAGAGAGCCTCATACCATTGGAAACTGGCTGGCCAACTTTCGCCGAGCCGGGGCCCAAGGTTTGGTCTTTGAACAGACTGGGGGTTCCCCCCGTCTTGAGCCGGGGTGAACAGAACCAACTGAAGTCTGCGGTGCAAAATCCGCCTGGGGAGGCGGGAATTGAATTGTCCAACTGGAATTGGAAAGTAGTGAGGCAATTTCTCAAGAGGAGCTTTGATCTGGGGCTGAGTCGGAGCAGTTGCTTGAACTACCTCCACCGGTTGGGCTTCGTGCTGAAGCGACCCAAGAAAAACCTCCTGAAAGCCAAGGATGAAGAGCGGAAAGCTTTCGTCCTCCAGTACCGCCAAATCCGAGAGGAGGCCCAAGAGAGTGGGGCCAAGATCTTCTTCGTGGACGAAGCCCACTTTCGGGCCGATGCCGACCTGAGGGGCAAATGGGTGTTGCGAGGTCAGCCTGCTTTGGTGGGCTCCACCAGTCCCCAGTGGGGAGAGAAGTCCAACTACTACTCGGGAGTTTGTCTGGAGACTGGGGAGTGGAAGCCATGGAGATAGCTGGAAACAGCACTGCCGAGACCTCCACCGCCTTTTTACAGCAGCTAAGAGAAAACCATCCTGGACCTCTGGTAGTGATTTGGGACAATGGGCCAGCCCACCGAGGTGAAGCGATTCGCAGCCATCTGGCCACTCCTGACTTGCATCTGAGGTTGGTGGCCTTACCGGCCTACAGCCCAGACTTCAATGCCGACGAAGCCGTCTGGGACTGGGCCAGGGAAGAGGTCACGGCCAACGAATGCCTGGGAACAAAAGCCAAAGTCCAAGAGAAGATGTATGTATTCTTCGGCGGGCTAGCTCACCGTAAGGATGAAGTGAAACATCGCTGCTGAACCCTTTTACAAGCCCGAGCCGACGCACTGATGATGAAAACTGCCACGCCTTTGCCATCGCTGCAAAATGTAGTTCCCACCTTGGCTTTGGTTTAGTCAACGAGCCGATCCTGGAGTTCAACACGCGACGGACCGAAACAGAGCAGACCCAACACAAAGGGTTCGCCGCTCTATTGAAAGGCTGTTTCGCAGCGGTGAGGAACCCACTTGCACACGAACCGAAGATCATGTGGGACGGTGAGGATGATGCGGCGGATTACTTCACACTGATTTCACTTCTCCATCGGAAACTCGACGATTGCGTAGCCACCGGAATCCGAGGTGGCCCATGACCTCGGTTCTCCACCCATACGCCGCTCTCAAATCTTCCGGCGTCCACTGGTTGTGTCATGTACCGGAGCACTGGCACGTGCGTCGCCTGCGCACCGTGGCCGAAATGCGGGTCAGCAACGTGGACAAACACACTAAGGAGGAAGAATTTCCCGTCAGGCTCTACAACTACGTTGACGTATACAAGAATGACAGGATCACTCAGGGAATCCCCTTCATGTCTGCCACGGCGTCCAGAGACGAGATCGAGAAATTCCGGCTGAACCGGAATGATGTAGTCATTACGAAAGACTCCGAGGTCTGGGACGACATCGGAGTACCATCACTCGTCACCGAACCAGCAGACGATCTAATCTCCGGGTACCACCTCGCGATTATCCGCCCCAGGGAGGATACATACGGCCCGTACCTGTTCTGGGCTCTCCGGAGTAAACCCACAGCCTACCAATTCCATGTTGAAGCCAAGGGAGTGACAAGATACGGACTAGCTCACCACGGAATCCAGTCCGCTCTCATCCCCCACCCCCCGTTGTCGGAACAGAAAGCCATCGTCCGGTTCCTCGATCATGCTGACGAGCAGATCCAGCCCTGAGCTCGGGGGAGAGTGGTCGCCGAGAGGAGCCTACGTGCTGAGTGCGGACCTCGCCAGGGTGAACATCGGACGGAGGCGGCGGGCCGAGTCGGATGGACAATGGCGTAAACGGTACGGGTTGCGTGCGGGGATAGAGGGTACGAACTCGGAGTTGAAACGGCGCCATGGTCTTGGCCGCCTACGGGTACGTGGAGGTGAGAGGGTCCGGCTCGCCGTCTACCTCAAGGCCCTGGCGTGTAACGTCAAGCGAATGGTCCGGGCACGGTTGGACCAGATGTTGGTCCCACCGGCTGCCCTGGCGACCGCTCCCCCCACTGCATGAAGCTACAGGAGCCGTTGCGAGCCCGCTGATGCCTACCCGGACAGGGTATGGCGCGCCACAACGACCTCATCGGCCACAACACAAGCCCCGACCGGAACAAACCCAATCCCTCGCCTAAGCGCCCTCACGCCGCAGAACCAACCCGAAAGGCCCTTGTTACGAGGTAATCAATTATAGGATACCAACCCATAAAGCAAAAATGCGGTATCCGTGGTGTCAGTGGCCCCTTGATAATAACGGTACATATGTTCTAATATCTAGGCCTCATCTTATTGCCAGGAGACGACAATGGCAGAGTTTGATCCGACAGAGCGCTACCAGCTACGGAAGCTGCAGATGGACGTAGATAAGAAGGATCTGGAGGTGCAGAAAGCTCAACAAGATTTGGACCGTTTTGTCCTGGAACTGGAGCATAAATACGGTCTGATGGATCAAGAAACTGCCATAGACCCAAGGAGCGCAACGATAGAAACACCTTTACCCCCACGTAATGGGAAAGCGCAAACTGCAGAGTTGCCGACCAATGGAGCCAAGGCAGCCGCCTAAACCAAAGCCATGGAACCCGCAGGCATTCGTATGAGAGTATATGTCGATTCCATCTTGGTGCCGGTTTAGGAACGAGAGTGACGGTTATGTCCAACGCCTACGGCAAGATAATCGCCAACGTAGAGCAGCTGCACCGGCTGATGGACGAAGAAGGCATTTCGGCCATAGTCGCCCGCTCGGGCAAGAACTTCACCTACCTGGCCGGGTTCGCCTATCCCGGCACGCTGGCGCGGCAGGGTGAGCATAACTTGTCCTTTCATAAGGAGTAGACCAAGTTAGCTTACCCTGCTCTTTCATTTTGTCTAGGTTTTGTACAAAGTCCAGCTAAGAGCCTATCCTAACAACCTCTTTTCCGTGCGGGTGTTACCCGTTTTTAGGATAGGCTCTAAACCAAAGCCAAGGTGGGATGTGCTTTTGCCGGGTGCTGGGAATCGGGGCGGGAGTCTCGCGGGAGTGTTTCGGCCCTTGATTACAGGACCGTACATGCCGGTGGTGTTCGCAGCTCCTACGTTGCTACAGCGCTCAGAACGGTGGGGCGAACCCCTGCCGTCCCTCTCCCAGCTGGGGTAGTCTCGCCTTCATCGTCTGAAATACTTCCCGGTAGTGTTTCACGTACTGGGGCTGGAACTGGCTCACCGTGCAGTCCAGTTTCTCCGCCATGATGTCGAAGGCCTGCTTCCTGGTCTGGGCGACGAACTCGCCCTTCTGGAAGTGGAAGGTCTGGGCGATGAATCGCTCTACCCCGGTTGCCAGGAGGCTGTCGCAGAAGGTGTCCGTATCCCGGACCAGTAGGAGGGGCGTCATGGTGATGCAGGACTGGATGCCGGCCCTGTGACGGGTGGCAAGCCCCCGGCACCTTTGCGACGCCGGGGGGCTTGATATTTGAATTGTGATAGTCTTATACGGGGCCTGTGGACATTCGGCTACTGCCCTCTGTGCCGTCGAGCGTCCTGCGGCTCTCGGGTTTAGCCTAACGGTCCTCCCATCACCATCCCGCACTCGGCTGCCGCATTAAAGAGGGCCAGGGGCGGCTCTCCCTCTTTGGATTCCAGCGACGCCTCGACTCCTTCGGGTCCGCCCAGCAGGTTCATGACGCACTGCAGGGGTTCCCTCCCTTCAGGTGGCAGGTCCAGGGCCGGACTGGCAGCCTGCCACTCCTCTTCGTTCAGGCAGCTGAGCGTGATTAAGATTCCCGCCATGCCCTTGACCATGGCGGCTTGCGCGCCTGGTCCTTCCTGGTTGGCGAGCATCATGGCGGGCAGGTCGAAGTTCTGGAACCCGGCGCTGACGCAGGCTGAGGTGTCATCGCTCAGCGGTCCGGTCTGGTCTGTGAATCCGTTCAGGAATAGCTTCAGCAGGGTCTCGTGCTCCAGGCATCCGGCCATTGCGTCCCTTTCCTGCGGCGACGCGAGATCCGGGCTGTTCATCAGAGTCACCAACTGCTGGGGGTCTCCGATTTCCGACAGGCAGGACAGCTCGGCGTCTGACAGTTCGGACGTGAGGAGTCCCGTGTCGTTCATACCGGTGGGGCCAGGCGTTCTGGGTCCCGGAGCGCCGACCATCTGCAGTCCGCATGCCGTTGCGGCGTTGGTGTAGGCCGTGGGAGGTTCCCCGTCCCTGGGTTGCAGCGCTGCTGCCAACCCCGCGGGCCCGCCCAACTGGCTCGTCACGCATTGCAGGCTCTCCCGCTCCTCTGGTCTCAGGCCTAGGCGGGGGCTGGCCATCTGCCATTCTTCCTCGTTCAGACAGGAGAGCGTCAGGACGAATCCTGCCATGCTGCCCATCATGGTGGCTGCTTCGCCGCCGGGTCCCATGCTTGAGGAGAGCAGCACGGTGGCGATGTCAAAGTCCTGGAATCCGCTGCGGACGCAGGTGGATGTCTCTGCGCTCAGTGGCTCGGTTTGGCCGGTGAGTCCGGTCAGGAATAGTCTCAGCAGCGTTTCGTCCCCCAGGCATGGGATCAACTCTTGGGCATCCTGTGGTGAGCCTGGGCCCGGGCCTCTCATCAGCATCAGCAGCTGCCGGGGGTCTCCGTTTTCCGAGATGCAGGATTGCTCCGCGCTCGACAACTGGGACATAAAGGTTTCCGGATCGTTCAGGTTGATGGGGGCGAGCATTCCGGGCTCCGGAGTTGTTTCCAAGGGCGCGTCGGTCGGCGTCGGTTCTTCTACCGGCGCGGTGGTTGGATCTCCGGCCGGGATTGGACTTTCGGTCTGCGCTGGGTCTTCGGCTTGGGCTACGGCGGTTGGGGATGAACTCGTCTCCGGGCCGGAACAGGCCAATAGGGTCGTCAGGGAGATGAAGATCGCGAAATACAGCAGTTTCAGCATGGCAGTGGTGCTACTCCTCAGATTGGGCAGTTTCCCATCAGTTGGATAATACCGATGCTCGATCGGTTATCTTAGCCGGAATAAGCTGGATTCCACGGAATAAGAAGGAGAAGTAGCAGCGGGCAACTCTTGTTGTGTCTATTAATTGATGATGTTGAAATATGCCCTGGTACTGATCAAGTAGCTTAATTAGCGCAAGCTAAATCTGAGGTTGCCCGCTGCCAGAGGGAATTTTACAACTTAGGGTAGGTGTGACGCCAAGTTGTAATGGAGTAGGCTTTAATCAGATTGAGGTTTTAGAATTGCGCCCAGCGGGACGTTATACTTGGCGCCACTGGGACTTTGAGGAGGAGGATGGACCAACTCCTCCTTTTTTTATTAAAACTTCTTGAGGCAGCGAAGGTAGTGAAACCAAGTTGCGGAGAGGAATAGCTGCCGTGGAGAGTTGTAATGTGGGGTATGCGTTAAGCAACATTCGGTCCAGCTACGGACTGGCGCAAGGACAACCAAGCGAGGAGACAATATGGATGATCCTTTTATGCTAGAACGCTTCTTAGACGCTCAAAATCCCGTCTATTGTCGGGTGTGTGCCGAACTGCAACAAGGATTCAAAAGAAGTCACTGGATGTGGTTCATTTTTCCTCAGATTGAAGGTCTGGGACACAGTCCCATGGCCAGGAAGTTTGAACCGGGATTCCCCAGATCAAACCACCTTTCCTGGATATAGCTCCCGCGGGGATACCGCCAAATATAATCCCGCATTCCAAGAGCGTCAAATGCGGCCTGATTCACTCAAAGTCCCCGCTTTCATAGGGCAACCACTGTACTGCCAAGCGTAAAAGCCCCAAACCTCTGGTCTACGCCCAAGTCTCGCCCTTGGGAAGCCCCTTTGCCCTGGACGACCCCGTAACCGTAACCAATCCCGACGCTCCTAAAGTGGACTAGCCAGGAGCCAGCCTAAGCCGACCAATTCGTTCCAGTATCCCGCCTAGCATTTCCCGGCTCACGAGCACCTCAGCAAGCTGAAACACCAGCCTTCCGGCATGGCGCACCAACCGTCCTCCAGTCTTGATCATCCTGGTCTGCAGACTGGTCAACGACCAGTGCTTCATTGCCTCCGGTAAGGCTAGCCTTCTCATGAAGTTGCCCAAGCAGTACGAACAACTCCAGCCTGACCTGATTGGCCACGAACTTGTGACTGGACGAGGTTGTCCTGTATTCAGAGGGATAGTCCTGACCCCTTGCGGTGGGACCCACCATGGCTCTCTAAGAGGGCCCCTCTTCCTGGCGTTGTCCCTTCAAGCAGCGGTCCTGGCGGTCGTATACTGTATCTATGGACGGGGGAGGTCCTGGAATTGGTTGTTGGAGGATGGGTAAATATGGCGACAGGTAGCTTGAGGCCGCACCTCGTGCGGGTGATGTCGGCCCAGCGGGAGCGGCCCCGGAGCACCGGGGAGATCTACGAGGCGGTGGCCGTGACCTGAAAACCGACTCACGTTGCCAAAAACGGGGATATTTGAATACATCCGGCGCCCTGAGAGCCGATTTGAGGATCTCGTTTCCCCCGGGGTGGCGTTAGTTCTTGAGAGGAGAACTTCGCGGCGCTGGCCGGGGCGGCGTCTGCGAACCCCTTTGAGGACACTCCGACCCCGCCGGAGGGCCGGTGGAACAGTGGAAGGGAATCAATCCAGGAGGAGGAACATATGACCAGCGCTGCCAGTGACCAGATCTACTGCTTCAAGTGCCGCAGCAAGACCGACACCCTGGAGGCCCAGGAAGTGGTCCTGAAGAACGGACGTCCCGCCGTCACCGGCCGATGCGCCGTCTGCGGAACCAAGAAGTCCCGCATGGGCGCGGCCAGGAAGTGACCGGTGGAAGTGAGAGACTTTGTTGCGCTGCTGTAGCTTGTAACCCGGGCCAGGCTGGTTAGGCTACCAGGGCTGGCTGAGTTGGCCCCTGGAGACAGCGGGATCGCCACTGGTGATGGTTATTTCCTGCCCTTGGTCGGAGGTATAGCCCAGTGTAAATGCGGTAAGCAGCCCGACCAGTGCTGTTGTAGCCAGGGCTCTGGCTCTCGTGTTCAGCTTCATCATGACGGCGGCCATTATTGCGCTGTCCCTAGCGTGTGTCGATAACTCGGCAGCCGATGCTGTGATCAGGTCGCTTCGATCGCAGCCTTGAAGCTCTATCAAAAATGTACGAGAGTGCTCGGATGAGATTTACTGTGCCGATATGACGACTTTGAGCGCAGCCGGAGGAGGGTCACCCACAGCCTCTTTGTCAATGTAGACGCTTTGGATGATGCTGCCGTCCTCGGTGCCGTATACCACTTTGTTTTTGGTAGCTTTGGACTGGTGCAGTATGAGGGTCAGAGTCTCCATCGGTGTGCCTCCTGACTTTTTGTTTACGCTGAGGTCGGCTGTACCTTGCTCTTAAGGTACTGGTTGGGCGTCAGATCAACCGCAGGGGCGATCAGCTTGGCAAATTCGCAATCTTCGTTGCAGTTGGCGCCCTTGGCCACCTGCATAGCGCCTGGATGGCAGTCGTATCTTTGAGGATCCGCGCCTCCGATGGACAGACGCCACTGCGCCGACAGCAGCAGTATTCATTCTTCATCCCAAGCCACCTCACAGGATGACGCTCTACGGTTACGCCAGGGTCTCGGTGAGAGAGCCGGAGGACAAGAATCTGGACCTGCAGGTGGAGCGGCTGGTCCGCGCCGGCTGCTCCCTGGGAAATATCCGAGCCGAAGAAGCCAGCGGGGCCAGGAACGATCGCGGCGGCCTTTTGGAACTGTTGGACCTGGTGGTCGAGGGGGACACCCTAGTGGTCACCCACATTGACCGGCTCTCCAGGGGGCTGACCCACGGGCTGCAGGTGATCGAGGGCCTGCACCGGGCGGGAGTGGAGTTCCGGTCTCTGTCCGAGGATTTTGCCACGGCCACGGCCACGGCCACCGGCAAGCTCCAGCTCACGATGGTGCTCGCCTTCAGCGAGTGGTGGCGGAACTCGATCAGGGAGCGCTCGGTCGCGGGGCAGGCGAAGGCGCGGGCCGAGGGGCGGTTCCCTGGCCGGCGGCCGAGCCTGAACGAGCGGCAACGGGAGTACATCCGGGCAGAGCGGTCGAAGGGAGTGAGCCAGCGGGACCTGGCCAAGCGCCTGGAGGTCAGCCGTTGGACCATCCAACAGGTGGACAGGTAGCGGTTGGGTAGGGGCTGGGTGTGTCAACGCCGTCTCGGACGCCCGGGCAGCCGCGGTAGTGCAGCTGGCCAGTACGACCTACGCCGGAGCCAATCAGATCCACCCCGCCGATCTGCTGCGTGACCGGGGGATTGACCTCAGCCTGCGATCGGACAACAACCATCCTGACCGCAGGCCTTTTGACCGAAAAGCTCCACCAGAGGACAATCGAAGAAACTTCACCATCGACGACCCCTGAACCAGAGGAGAAGAGATGGACATCTACCAGTTGGACTACATTCTTCACGAACCTGAGGAGAGCGAAGGCTGGATGTACCTGGCGGAGGTCCCGGCCCTGCAGGGCTGCATGGCTTGGGGAGATAACCCCGAGCAGACACTGGATGAGCTTCGGGCAGTGGCCAAGGCCCTGATCCAGTCACGCCAAGAACGGGGAGTGCCCCTGCCATCGGAGGTAACGCCACAGCGGACCGGCAAGGGAAGCTTCACGGTGGCCGCGTGACCTACCGAGAGCTGCGCAGGAAGCTGGAACGGCTCGGCTGTAGATTTGACCGGCAAGCCAGCGGGTCCCACGAAATATGGCTCAACTATTAAGGCCCACTTCAGCGGTCTGGGGAAGCCGGAGGACTTCCGCTGGGGTGGCGGCGGCTGAGGTTCGGGAGTTTGGGACGGGCTGCTTGTGACTTGAGCGGAGGTCGGCTCCTCCACTGGTTGCCCACAGGCATTACAAAACTTGGAGCCCTCCTCTATCTGCCGCCCACAGTTGTTGCAGAACATAACGACCAACCAAAACTAGTCAGAACAGTTATTCTGACTAGTTTTACCCGTCGATTACTGAAATGACTAATTTCGGCCCAAGAAGAGAGGGTGGCAAGTAGCCACCCTCTTGAAATCGCTTCGGGGAAATGCCCACGTGCTAGGCGAGCAGGCGCTCAACCCCACCTACTTTGACCTTGGGGAACATACCAACGGTTGTGCGGCCCACACAGGAGAGTAAGGGAACTACTCCTCATCAGAAAACGACAAGGTTGACGCTACCGTCAGGCGCATTTGATCCTTTGAATGGGATATTCGGTAGTCGGCAATGAACCGCTTGTTGTCAGGGAAGTATCTCCTCTTACGTTCCAGGAGTATTTGCACGGCCTCCTTGGCCATCTCAACATTACGAATACCAGATGATGAAAAGATGTCAATCAATTCATTGATAGAGGCTTCCTGAACCTCCTCTGGAAGTAAAGTTGCGTTCCAGCAAGCGATGGCCAAAGCTATGACTTTGTCGGAATGCCGATCATCAACAGGTTCCAACAGAGGTTTTGCAAAATCCAGCAATACCTCGGACATCTTAGTCTCACCAGGCGGATTAAAGACTAGGGCTCGTGTCCCGCTCAATTGTTCGAGGTTCCTGAACATTTTCCTGGAGAAGACTGGTGCCCTTGTCTTCGATTTGCTCTTCTTTCTGCGTAGTTTGTTCCTCGGCATCAGGTTATGACTCCGACAGGCTTATTGGAACCAGTCAGAATGACTTTTCTGGCTGATTGTACCTGCTGTAGCATCCGGAGACCACCTGCCAGGCAGGCAGGCGGCGCTCAACCTCTCAACCGTTGTGGCTCTTAGAACATAACAACGGTTGAACTAAAACGCTTCGCGGTGGTTTTGGAGGGGTTCCCTCCAGGATCACTGGCTCAACTTTCTCCCACAAATCGTCCGGAATCTCCCAAATAGTCTCCAGCGGTTCAACTTGCCTCATTGGTTTCACTGCTTTCACCTCCACACTTTTGGTGGAAGTATAATATAAGTTTCAAATTCAATTCCGCGACAGGTGGACCAGCGATCTTCATCAGGAGAAATCTCACCCAAGAGATTTGAAAGCACTGAGATCGCCTTGGAGAACCAGGAAGGAAAACAGCCAGCCCGCGGTCCTCCAATCAACAAAGCGGGAAAACGAATCCCCATCTGCCAAATTCTGCAATCCCAAACCCACCATATACTGAGAGAGCAAAGAGTCCAGCGCCCTGGGGCAGGCAGACGGACCCTTGAAAAATCATCAACCGGGAGGAATCCGAGATGCGTTACCTGATCGCAATTCTAGTCATGATGACCGTACTCCTGGCATCCATCTCCTGCAGCCAAGCAGAAGAGGGAACAATCCCCGGCAACGGAGATTTAGAGCCCATCACGCAAGCCCAGCCGGCATCCACCGAGCCGGAAGCAGCGCCCGCCAGAGGGGAACCAGCGTCCACCGAGCCGGAAGCAGCGCCCACCGGAGGAGAACCAGCACCCACCGAGCCGGAACCGGCACCCGAGACCCGAGGGGAGGAAACCCCGGGCGACGAAGGTTACCGGGGAACCAACGGTGAAACTGGCACGAGAATCCTACCAGGCGAAGTGGGAGAGAAAACTGGGGCGGAAACGAAGGGAAGCCGGGGAGACCCCGGGGCGACCCTAGCAGCCAGCGGGCGTTCCCCCAGGTCACCCGACTGGCACAAAGAGCGGGTCCAGGCAGAACTCAAGGCCGGAGAGGTGGACGACAACCAACGATGGCAAGAATACCTGGACTTCGTCGAGGAGTACCGGGGGCCGCCCGTCCACGCCACCAACCTGAGCAACCGGCAAATAATCACCGTCCTTGACCGGCAGGGAAACCCAGTCCCCAACGCCCAGGTGAACATCAGCCGCCGGTCGGACGGCACCGGCGCCACGCTGACCAAGCGAACCTACGCCGATGGCCGCACGATGTTCTTCCCCCTCGAGGGATTGGACCCAGGGATGGCGATGAGAAATGATGGACAGACCGCCGGGGAATTAAGCATCACGGTAAAAAGGAACGGCTTCACCAGGACCATCAGAATCGTGCCGGAGACCGCGATGGAGCATGAGATAGCCCTAGAGGGCACCATGACCTATGGGCTGGACTTCCCTCTGGACGTTGTCTTCCTCATAGACTCAACGGGAAGCATGGCCGACGAGATCCACCGGATAAAGGCGAACCTGGAATCCATCGCCAGGCAGGTATCCAACCTGCCGGCCAACCCAGACCTACGGTTCGGAATGGTGAGCTACCGGGACCGGGGAGATGAGTACGTGACCCGGCTCTACCCCTTCGACGGAAACGTGCGGCGCTTCTCGAAAGCCATCCAGAATCTGAAAGCCAGAGGGGGCGACGACTACCCGGAGAGTCTCAACCAGGCCCTCCACGAGGCGGTGAACAACATGGGCTGGCGGGATGACGCCATCCGGCTGATATTCCTCATTGCCGACGCTCCACCCCACCTGGACTACCCGCAGGACAAGGATTACGCAACGGAGATGATGCGAGCCCAAGAGAAGGGCATCAAGGTCTTCAGCGTCGCCTCCAGCGGGCTGGACAAGCAGGGGGAGTACATCTTCCGGCAAATCGCCCAGCAAACCATGGGGAAATTCCTGTTCATCCTGTACCCCACGGGACCGGGCGGAGGCTTGGAAACACCCCATGATGTAGAGCAGTACAGCATTGACCGGCTGGACAGCCTAATAGTCAAACTCATCGAGGAAGAGCTGGCGAAGCTGAGAACCGGCGTGGAGCAATCCGGGATGATGATGAAGTAAGGACGATGCCCGCGTTCCAAGACAATTGTAAAGTCCCCTCCGACAACGAAATCATCACAGCGCCTCCAGTAATTTCCGAAACCGGGAAAATCCAAAATGTCGGAATATTGCTGGCGGCGCTCACCTCATCACCGCAACGCTAGCCACAACCACCCTCCCAGGAATACAGGCATACCAGGCCGCGGGGGAAGAGATCAACACCCGAAGTGGGAGATGCCTATTACCTAGTAAAGACCATCTCGGTCAAGATGACCCTGAATGAACCAGTGACGGATAAACCGGGAGTTGACCCTGAATATGGGTGAACAGACTTCATACCACCTGATGCTACGCTGAAGAGCAACTGCCAGCCTGCTGGTCTGCCCCTTGGCTTCGGGGTATCCTGTAGGAGGTGAGCTAACTGTTGTGATGAACGCTGTGATTCCAATAACCTACGGCTACGCCCGGGTCAGCAAGGCCGACGACGATAGCAAGAACCTGGAGGACGTGCTGGCGGTCTACACCCGTCCCTATCCCCAGATTCCCCCAGGTATGCCTGGATGAGGCCAGCCCCCAGTTGTTGACCCATGGCCGACCTCCCCAGCCACCCCAACCCGGGCGGCCGGCCCGTCAGGACTATGAATATGGGCGCGCCGGAGTAGCCAACCTGTTCATGTGCTATGAACCCCTGGCCGGGCGGCGGCGGGTGATGGTGGTGCGGGGGCGGCGCACCAAGGCTGACTGGGCCTGGTGCATTAGAGAGTTGTTGGAGGAACATTATCCACAAGCGGAACGGTTGGTATTGGTTTTGGACAACCTCAATACCCATACTCCCGCCTCCCTTTACGACTTGTTCTCTCCTGAAGAGGCTTGCCGGCTGGCCCAGCATCACTGGGAGAGCCAGGAGCAATGACGCCCCGGGATCCCCACCTCTCTCTGGAGGAAGAACATGTGCGGCAGATTCAGCCTGATAGCGGACCTGCAGGAGCTGGGAGAAAGGTTTGGCTTTGACCCCGGCGGCCTCACCCACCCGCCCAGGTACAACGCCGCCCCAACCCAGCCGGTGCTGGCCGTGATGAACGGGGAAGAAAGACGTGCGGAGCACCTGCGCTGGGGCCTGATCCCATCCTGGGCGAAGGATGCCCAGATGGGCAGCCGGATGATCAATGCCCGTGCGGAGACGTTGGCGGAGCGTCCGGCCTTCCGAGCCGCGTTCGCGCGGAGGCGCTGCCTGGTCCTGGCCGACGGCTTCTACGAATGGCGGCGGTCTGGGAATTCCAGAATCCCGATGCGGATCGTGATGAAGTCGCGAGAACCCTTCGCCTTCGCGGGCCTCTGGGACACATGGCAGGACCCGGAGGGGGATGTGGTCCGCTCCTGCACGATTATCACCACCGAGCCGAATGAGTTGCTCCAGCCCATTCACGATCGGATGCCGGTGATACTTGCAGAGGGCGCTGAGTCCCTCTGGCTGGACGATGACCTGCGAGACCCCCTGGCACTGGGCAGTCTCCTGACCCCGTACCCCGACGGAGCGCTGGAGGCCTACCGGGTTTGTCCCCTGGTGAACCGGCCTTCCAACGACGGCCCCGAGGTGATTGTCCCGGAAGGGGAAGAGGCCCCACCGTTCCAGAGCGGACAGGCCAACCTGAAGCTGTTCTAAACTAAAGCCAAGGTGAAATGTACATATCGCCAGACCGCACTGTCGGTGGCTACCAAGTTGGGGCCGAAGGGTGATATGAGGAGCCGTGGCGTCCTTGCGGTAACCCTTTGTCTCTCGGTGCATTCCTGCTCCTCCTTCTAGTATCCAGTATCAGTCTTTTGGTCTCGGGCGTAATATCGGCCAGGAGCAGGCGGACGCTCGGTGTTCGTACCTTGGGGCACGCAGTAACAGTGGTGGCGGTTGCCCTCGCTGGATTATTGCTGGGCTCATTCGGGTGGTCATTTAATATAATCGTCTTGGTACTCGTCTCTGCGCTGTTGGTGTTGGGCGTAGTATTGGCCCAAAGCAGGCGTACACTCGGATTTCGTCTTTTGGGATACGCAGCGATATTGATGGGGATCGCTCTAACTGTAATGTTGATCCTTATTCTGTGGGGGCTATTCAATAGCGAAGACTAAACTAACACCAAGGCGAAATGCGCATATCGGGGAACCAATCGGCGGCACAGGGCCGCTTACAAGTACAGTGGAAGAGCCTCACCGTCGTGCCTCAGCCAATCTGCAGCGCCTGCAAATGTAGATTCCACCTTGGCTTTAGTTTAGTACTACAGTCGCACTACCGAATTTGACCATTGCTTTAATCGATATGCCTTTCTGGGAAGGGTTGAGGACGAGTGTTACCAAGAATGAAAGGCGATCCACGATGATATCGAGGGCGGTAAAGGAAACTGATCACAGGAGTTCGAGGCATATCTCCCGAGGCAGGGGATGTTGACGGTCAACCATATGGATTTTCCGAAGAAAACTTTGAGCTTATTGTTCATTCTGTCCGGCGTCGGGGCGGCGGTGCTGTTGATGGTGACGCCGCTGTTCCACGACGGCTCGCCGGAATATCCGGCGTGGCGGGCGATGAACTTGGTAATGGCGGTGATGGTGGTGGCGGCGTTGGTGATCGCGTGTTTCTGGAAGTACAACCTGGCCAAGTCTGAGCCGGGCAGCGCGTCTACTCTGGATGTTATTCGCGTTAACGCCATGTTTTTCGGGGCAATCGTGCTGGCGATGTGGTTTTTCTGGGAGTGGTTCTGGACGCTGAACCCTGACAGTGAGACCGGGGCCGCGGTCACGTCCCACCTGGTTTATTTCCCTTTAGTGGACGCTCTTTACGTGGTCATTGCGCTGGCCATCGGAGGGCGGCTCTGGTGCGAGTCGAGAAACCGGGCGGGCGGATAGATTGCCGTCGGAACTCCGCTGAAGCGGGGGTTACTCCTCGAACACGGTGTTGAAGGCCCCGGAACTGTCGAAGAAGTGCTGGATGTTCTGGTAGACCCTGAAGAAGATGTCGGCCCTGAGTTGTTCTCCGGCGGCGTTCTGACGGATGCTGCCATCGATCATCAGGTCGAGAGTATTCGGCGTGCGACTGTAGTACTAGGCAGAATCGTACACTTTCCCCCGGGTTATTCCAAGTTGTGAGAATTGTCCAGCAAACCCTTGACCTAGTTGTTGAGCACAGACGATTATTGCACATAGCTGTTGCACACCCGTTGCAATGTGGTCGGGGGGTGGGATGGGGCCCCGTTCAAAAACGCCCGTTTTCTGGACACATCAGACCTATGGGGGCGTAGCTATGGGCCAGACTGACCGGATGAACGCGACCATTTGATCGTCAGATTCTGAGACGGGTCTTCCTCGATGGCGGAGAGCAGCCAGCGGCCGAAGGGCCCCAGCTCGGCCATCTGAGCCTCTCGTACCGCCTCGACCACGGCCTCCGGCGGCTCGAGTTCCGTCACCTAAACCAGAGCCAAGGTGGCATCTACTGGCGCGGCTCTCTAGCGGGAGGGTCATAGAGCGTCTAACTCTTCTTCCAGAACTGCCACCATCCTCTCGTTGATTGCAGGTCCGCCACCATCGACTGCGCCGGCTGGTCTGGCGTGCCTGCTGTGTGTGTTGTGGCCGATTCTAGAGCTGGCCTCACCTCAGGGTCAACAGTAACGCCCTGGGTACCGTATAGCTCCCAAGGTCTGAATGATTCCACAAAATCCTTGGCTTCTTCGATAGATGGGAACCCCTTCCGGGAGCGGCTTGGGTCGTAGCTAAAGGTCTTCGCCAACGCGTCGATGCCACGTTTGGTGTCTCGGAACCCTCCCAGCTCCTCTTCATGGCCGTCGTTTTCGTCACTGAGAATCAGGTTCTGTCCCCTTTTCACCTTTCGCCAATACACTTTCACGGAAAGCCCTCCTCGACTCCGGTTTCTAGCTTGACGGTTCTAGGAACTTGATAGTCTCTCCTTCTAAAATGTGCTCGTTCGGTCTCGGAGAGATGTGTTCGATCTCCAGGTATGGAAACACATGTTCGTGTTGAAGGATAATCCTGTAGCGCTCCCGACACTCGTGGACTTCGCTGGAAAGCGTTTCCGAAGTTGGAAAATCCAGACGGCAATGCGCGTGTTGCCACACTCGCACTCGATGACGACGATTGCGTCGGTAGAAGTGAATCCTTTATGTTAGCGCTAAGAATATCTTCGTCAAATATCAACAAGGCTATTATCGCAAAAGCAAGGAGAGCGGATATGCCGGAGGATCACACCTTTAACGGTTGGACTAACTATGAAACCTGGGCGGTTAACTATTGGCTCGCCATTGAAGAAGCCGACCAGGAATGGTTGATGGCTTTGTCGTTGGACCCGAATATCGCCAGCTTGCACGATAAGGCTGAGGTGCTTAAAGACATGATCGCCGATATCACGAACCCACTGATTGATCAGACTGGTTTATATAAAGATTTATTGGGGGCTGCGCTGGGTGAAGTGAACTGGTTGGAGATCCTAGAGAAAAACCAGGATAACGCTAGCTAGGAACAATGTGCCTTGTCAGGGTGTCTAAACCAAAGCCAAGGTGGGAACTACATTGGGCAGTGATGGCAAAGGCACGGCAGGTGTAAAGATCAAAGCATCGGCTCGGGCCTGTAACCGGGTTCGGCAGCGACGTTTCACTTCTTCCTTACGGTGAGCTAGCCCGCCGAAGAATTGATTCATCTTCTCTTGGACTTTGGCTTTTGTTCCGTGGCATTCGTTGGCCGTGACCTCTTCCCTGGCCCAGTCCCAGACGGCTTCGTCGGCATTGAAGTCTGGGCTGTAGGCCGGTAAGGCCACCAACCGCAGATGCAAGTTCGGAGTGGTCAAATAGCTGCGAATCGCTGCTCCTCGGTGGGCTGGCCCATTGTCCCAGATTACTACCAGAGGTCCAGGATAGTTTGCTCTTAGCTGCTGTAAAAAGGCGGTGGAGGTCTCGGCATTGCTGTTTCCAGCTATTTCCATGGCTTCCACCTCCCCAGTCTCCAGACAAACTCCCGAGTAGTAGCAGGCCTTCTCTCCCCACCGGGGACTGGTGGAGTCTACCAGCGCTGCCTCTCCCTTGAGTACCCATTTGCCTCGCAGGTCGGCATCGGCCCGAAAGTGGGCTTCATCCACGAAGAAGATCTTGGGTCCACTCTCTTGGGCCTCCTCTCGGATTTGGCTGTACTGGAGGACGAAGGCTTTCCGTTCTTCATCCTTGGCTTTCAGGAGGCGTTTCTTGGGTCGCTTCAGCACGAAGCCCAAGCGATGGAGGTAGTTCAAGCAACTGCTCCGACTCAGTCCCAGGTCAAAGCTCTGCTTGAGAAATTGCCTTACTACTTTCCAGTTCCAGTTGGACAATTCAATCCCCGCCTCCCCAGGCGGATTTTGCACCGCAGACTTCAGTTGGTTCTGTTGATCTCGGTTCAAGACGGGGGGGAACCCCCAGTCTGCTCAAAGACCAAACCTTGGGCCCCGCCTCGGCGAAAGTTGTCCAGCCAGTTTCCAATGGTATGAGGCTCTCTGTCCAAAGCCTCAGCCACCTGGATAGCCGACCACCCTTGGCCCAACAACCATAGCCCGTGCCATCGCTCTCGCTCTCGAGGTGTTGGCGCTCGATACATCCTTTCCCGTAAGTCACCTACATTGAGTTGCCACTCTTCCAGGAGTTGCCCTATGTCTGTCATCCCTTCCACCACCGCCAATCGACTTCTTTTACAGAATATCGCAACTCCTCTTCGGGTTCGCTTTATGTAGGTTTCACCTTAGGGATTGTCACGAAATAATTAGTTCAATTGAGCAGCGCAACGCGGGGTAGCAGCGAATAATTCCATTCACCATGGAAAGAGTCTCTACGCAAATAGATGGCTTCGAGTTCGTCGTCCGATACGGTGCGCCCGGCCGGGTATCGGTTGGTGTCCAGTTGGCTCTGAACCCGCAGCCCCGTCCGGGTCGTGGTCGCCCCGATCAAGTTCACCACCACCTCGTGGCTCACCAGCGGCTTTCCGCGCCAGTTCTGACTGATCGCGGAGAACAAGCGGTGTTCGATCTTGTTCCACTTGCTGGTCCCTGGTGGGAGGTGGCACACGTCGATTTCAAGGCCCGTCTCATCCGCCAATTTCTGCAACTCCAGCTTCCACAAGCGGAGCCGATACCCATTGCTGCCGCCCGCGTCGGCCGTTATCAGCAGCCGAGTGGCGCTCGGGTAGAGCGCCTGCCCCATGCCGCGCCACCAACGCCGGATGCTCTCGACGGCAAAAGCAGCCGTATCGTGGTCCGTCCCCACACTGACCCAGGCCTCGTTCTGGGCGATATCGTACACCCCATAAGGACTGACCCGGCCCAGATCCGGAATCAGGAAGTCATGCACCAGCACTTGCTCCGGCGCTCCCTTGGGACGCAACTCCCGCCCACCGTTCTTGAAGGGCCCCACCAGTTCCTTCTTCTTCGTGTCCACGGAGATCACCGGCTCTCCCAGGGAGAGTTGCAGTTGCACCGCCCGGTCCAAGTGCTCAAACTGGGCGTTGCGGTCCGGGTGTTCCGTCCCCGCCAGGGTCTTGCGATTGGCTTGCAAGCTATAGCCCATGTCGTGGAGCAGTTCGGCGACCATGCGATGGCTGACTTGGTGCCCTTGGCGCTTCAATGCCACCGCCAGTTGACGCACGCTCTTGCAGGTCCAGCGCAGCGGGGACTCGGGATCCCCACGGCTGGTCGGCTCCACCAGCCGGTCCAAGTCCTCGCGCAAGCTCGGGTCATGCTCGACGGTGCGCTTCCGGCCGCCTCCAGGATGGCGGATGCGGCCCTTCGCGGCCCCTACGGCCGGCTGGCCCAACTCCCGTATGCCGCGGCGAATCGTCCCGCGAGAAGCTCCGGTGGCCCTTGCAACCGCTGCCTGGCCACCACGCCCGGCCGCCGACGCCTCAGCGGCAAGCACCAGCCGCCGCACCCGCTCGTCCACAACGGGGGCAATCGCTTGGTAACGAGCTTGAATCGCTCCTTCAACTATCACCCATTAAGTATAGCTGAGCATGTAGTAAAGAACAAGTTATTTCGTGACAATTCCTTAGCTTTGGTTTAGTGCCGCCGGGGCATGGGCGCAAGAAAAGACTAGGTTGACAAACCGGGGTCAGCGGCCATGCGGGCCAATAATCACGCCGCCAGCAGCTCCACTCCGACAAAGCCCGTAGCTGAGGTCAGATTTCTCAGATATGGTGTACGGTATCGTTCGACTCTGCTCAATACATCGCTAAAACAGAGCGATGGTTTATCGATCCGGTCCTACCCGGATAGTAAATTTAATTGACCTGCCCAGCACAGTCAAAGAGTGGAGGAGAGACGAACCCGCCAGGGCCCCGGGTGGTGCCGCGCAACGGAAGACAGGGAGAAGGGTGGTTCCGCCAGTTTCAACCGGTCAGCGCCGGTCAGGAGATGATTGCATTGGGTGGTGGGCAAGGCCTATCGACATAGCCATGACTCCTACCTAAAATATGGCATGGGCATGGCGAAGATTGAATACTGAATGACAACAGCATCAAAAGATCCAATACGAAAACAGAACTGCGCCATCACGTTCCTCACCCAGGGAGAAGTGCGGCGTCTTTTCTGCGCCATCAAGGACAGCCGCCATGAAAGTTAGGCGCTACCGGTTGAGGCCAGCGGGTGGCCGCCCTGGAGGTCGGCCGGGTGGCGATAGTTCTAGTCGCGCTGGTGGCCGCCCTAGTGGTCGGCCGGGTGGCGGTGGTCCTAGTCGCCCTGGTGGCCGCCCTGGTGGTCGGACAGGCGGTCTTGCTCTCCCTGGCGGTCGGCCGGATGGCGGTGGCCCTAGTCGCCCTGGTGGTCGGCCGGATGGCGGTGGTCCTAGTCGCCCTGGTGGTCGGACAGGCGGCCCTGCTCTCCCTGGCGGCCGCCCTGTAGGTCGGTCGGGTGGCGGTGGTCCTGGTCGCCCTGGCGGTCGGCCGGGTGGTCGGCCGGGTGGTCGGACAGGCGGTCTTGCTCTCCCTGGCGGTCGGCCGGGTGGCGGTGGCTCTAGTCGCCCTGGTGGTCGGCCAGGTGGCCGGACAGGCGGTCTTGCTCTCCCTGGCGGTCGGCCGGATGGCGGTGGTCCTGGTCGCCCTGGCGGTCGGCCGGGTGGTCGGACAGGCGGGCTTGCTCTCCCTGGCGGTCGGCTGGATGGCGGTGGTCCTGGTCGCCCTGTAGGTCGGTCGGGTGACCGGACAGGTGGTCCTAGTCGCCCTGTAGGTCGGTCGGGTGGCGGTGGCTCTAGTCGCCCTGGTGGTCGGACAGGCGGCCCTGCTCTCCCTGGCGGCCGCCCTGTAGGTCGGTCGGGTGGCGGTGGTCCTGGTCGCCCTGGCGGTCGGCCGGGTGGCGGTGGCTCTAGTCGCCCTGGTGGTCGGCCAGGTGGCCGGACAGGCGGTCTTGCTCTCCCTGGCGGTCGGCCGGGTGGTCGGACAGGCGGTCTTGCTCTCCCTGGCGGTCGGCCGGATGGCGGTGGTCCTGGTCGCCCTGTAGGTCGGTCGGGTGGCCGGACAGGTGGTCCTAGTCGCCCTGTAGGTCGGTCGGGTGGCGGTGGCTCTAGTCGCTCTGGTGGCCGGACAGGCGGCCCTGCTCGCCCCGGCGGTCGGTCGGGTGGCGGTGGTCATGCTCGCCTTGGTGGCCGGACAGGCCGGATAGGTGGCCCTGGTGGTCGACGGAAGAAAAAGGCCACTGCCTGGAAATCGGGTAGGAGGGGGCCGCGAGGCCCCCTCCTACCCGATTGTGCGGAACCGGCGCAAAAAGTAGTTGACACTGGCAATTCCTTACGTAAAATAGAGTAATAGGATTTTATAGGAGGTGTCACCGTTGGCTACTCTAGACAAGGAACAGAATCGCCGGCACGTAGCGGCCCATCGGGCAAGGCGGTGGGAAGCCCAACAGAACATGCGCCTATTCCTGATCCAACTCACCGACGAACTGGCCGACTCGAACATCACCATGCGGATTCAGCCTAATCCCGGGGTCATAGACTTTATATGGGACGGTCCTCAGGAAGCCTTCGACGCCATTCAAGCATGGTGTATGGAACGGGGCCACGACTTTAACGATGTTCAAGACGCCCTGGAGCAATCCATCCTGGGGCGGATGGTGAAGGCCAAGCCCAAGCGGGAACGTCACGCCCAGGAAGCGCAGGAACACCGGGCCGCCGAGTTAGCGGAAGTTAAAGCGGACCTGGCGCGGCTGCGAGCCTTGACTGCCGCCGACCAAGAAGCCATGAAGGAAGCCGTCAGAACGGGCCAGCCGGTCAAATTCGAGAAGGTGTAAAGGTATGGCGAGCTTGTGCAATCCTCACGTATGGGATTACCAGAATTGGTTGCCCTTGATTGTGGACACCGCGCCAGCAGACTATCCGGCAATGACTTGCCAGAACTGCGGGCGGGTGCTGGCAATCAAGGATACCTCACCGAACCAACGGGGCAGTATCGCCTCTTCCATCGCGTCAAGGCTTTATGAGGGTGACGAATACTCGGAAGTGTTTGGCGCGGTAATGGATTACTTCAACCAACACCTGACCATCCAACGCGCATAGCAAAGAAAAACCCCGGCAGCCTCCTGACTGCCGGGGAAACCCACCTAAGCATCATCCTGGAGGAAATCACTTATTCAATGGAGGGCAATTTCATGGTAACACACAACACCACGGCTCAACTGAGTTACGACCCTGAAACAGGCGCATGGGACGGCCAGTTACCCCATGCTGATTTAGTGGACCAGCTCTCACCTCCGATCAAAGAACATTCCCTGCCCGAATTAGATAACACCGTCAAGACCCTTTTCTATTGGGCTATGGACCTGGATATACCTCACGGCCCACGGCTGGCGCTGCTGACCATTCTCCGACATATCGACTGGAAGGAAGGCGACCACTGTATTGCCGGTATCCAGACGTTGGCGAGGGAATCCCAATTCTCCAAGAAAACCTTAAAGGGGCATCTCAAGTACCTGGTGGATGCAAAACTTATTAGCCGCTTCCGACATATCGGTAGAACCACTGAAACGCGGCTTGGCACCGTGGGCGTAGAAACTACCCCCATGGTGGGCGTAGAGCCTACGCCAGAAACCAATTCTTCTTCAACCAATCCTTTTAACCAATTAGCTCCCGGGTTGGTTGATGCTAAAAGGGTTGACGACTCGGAGCCTGAGCCCGACGGGGTTACGGCCGGGGGTTTGAATTCTTTTTCTTTAGAAGAAGAAAGGACCGGGGACGTACTGGGGCAGCAGCCTACGCCGGAACCATCCAAGCCAACGGAACCCGCTGTTAGTGCGCCGCCGCCGCCGTCTGACCTGGAAGAGGCCCGGGCCTTTGTTGACGCCGTTCTCCCAGAAATTCCAACGGATTCTGGAATTGAGAGTTTGGGTAAGCATTGCTGGTCAGAGTGGAAAAAGCATTGGGGGGGGGTTGGGCTGCTGCCTGGTATTGCTGGACCAAAGACACGGCGGGCCGAAAGAAGTTTCGGAAAGACGTTGTGGCCCAGCTTGCAAAGGTGGGGTTGCCCAAGCCGCAGGAACCCGACGTCGACGACCAGGCCGCGCGGGAACGTGCGGCGGCTTGGCTAGACCAACGCATAGCAGAAGGGCCTAAGCGTACGTTAAATGTGAAGTGCGCGGGCTGTGGCTTTCCGCGCCAGCTCAAACCCGGGGAGACCCATTGTTACCCATGCAGGAAATCTTTAAGCAAGGAATGATATGTATCACGTCAAGCTGTTTCACCTGACCCACGGGAGCGACCCAGTGGAGCCGGACGACCTGGTGGCTACCATGCGCCTGGACACTGTGACCCGGGACACTGTGAACCTGGAAACCTACTTGGAGTACGAGGGCAAGGATGGGTTTGACCTATTCACCTTGACGCCTTGCGGGATCAACAACAGCTTTATGACCGTCATCACCAGGGGAGTGCCACGGCCTGACCCTGCGCGTGAGTCTGACTCTGGACTGTATGAGCCTGTGCGGTAGCGCCTAAACAAACCGCTCAGCCAGGCCCCTGATCCCATCTAAAACCTCTGCCATCGTCATAGCTTGAACTCTCCTAAGTGAAGTTGGTTTGTGAATCCCGGGCCGATCTCCTTAGCTGGTTCCCACGGCCGGGGCGATCTCCTGGGCCTGGCCGACCGGGATCACGTAGGCGAAGTAATTGCCCCGATCCCAATGGGAAACGGGGCAAGCCTTCAGACAAGCGACGCATAGGCCCCAGCGCCGCAACGCCGCCGGCCTAATCATATCAATCGGGATAGGCCAGACCGGAGCTTTCACCCCGCAGAGAGCGGGCGCCGCAGGCGGCTCATGAAACTCAGTACCCAGCTCAAAGAGGTGACCCAGCTTTACATCTGCATCCCACGGATTGGCCTTAGCTGGTTCCCACCGCTGGCTCCCTTCGGCCTCCCCTTCCGACAGCCAGGCGCTGCAACCGCAGCAGCACCGGAGCTGGGAAGCCTCATGGAGGCTGATTGCGGGCTCCACATAACAGACCTGGCACAAGGCTTCCATTTTCCTCCTTGCCATTTCCTTCTCCCGGTCCCAATTGGACAGTTTGTCGTCGCAGGTATTGCACACGAAAATCGCAGCATTCCAACCGGCATGGGTGTTCGCCCATTCATCGCCGCATATTTCGCAGGTTGCCGCAGCCACAGCCTTAAAAGCTGCGGTCTTGGGCCCCCTGACGTCGCGGTAATAATGCCGCTGGTATTCCTTTTGGTATTCCCTTACATCCAACTCAACTCCCCCTATTGGAAAATTTCGTCGCAAATTTGCCTAATATTCGTCCCCAGTGTATTCTACCACAGACCGATACCACAGGTAGGCCAGGAAGTGACCAATGACTGACTACGAAACCACACCGGAATACGGGGCATGGGTTGAGGCCAGGCGGACCGCCGTGGAAGCGCAACGGGCCGACCTGGAGGCGGCAATCCGGAGGTTGGAGCAATCCCTGGCGGAAGCGCGCCAGGACCTGCTGGACTTCGATGGGGAAAACTATCTGTAGGTAGGCAAAAAAATGGGCCGCTGGACGACGACGATCACCAGCGGCCAGGTAAAGGAGCACTCCCCACCTGACAAAAAGTAAAGGAGTATTTCCATGGTACAGACCAAAAGGGCAGAAATCAATTCAGACACCGCGGTATCCATTGCCCACCACCACCGCCCAGGCTCAAGGCCCCCGGGCGGCTTTTTACCGAGTTACGACCCTAAAAACGAGGGAGCATGGGACGGCCAGACAGCTTTCCCGTGTATGCCAGCGGCCTTCCCGCTGCCCGAGCTGGATAACACCTTGCTGACCCCGACCACGTGGGTATACAGCCTGAAACTGCCTCTCCGGGCCCACAGCCTTCTACTGGCGCTAATCCAACGCATGAATTGGGACACTGGCAAGGGATGTTGGGCGAGTGTCGAATCTCTGGCTGAGGATGCGCGGCTGAGTCTTAGGGAAGCTGCCCGTCAAATCCGATGGTTAGCAGACCACGGGATTATTGGCCGCAAGCGAAGGCGTGACGCCAGCGCCGAAACCTGGTTGATTATGGCCCGGGAAGGGGAGCAAATCAGCCTTCCCAACCTTGATACGGAGCGTGTCAGATCTGCCACTGGTGGCAGACTAACCAATTCTTCTTCAACCAACCCATTGAACCAAAAGGTACCCGGGTTGGTCGATGCAAGTAAGGTTGACGACTCTGGGCCGGAGACCAGGGTTTTGAATTCTTTTTCTTTTGAAGAAGAAAGGACCGGGACCGGGACCGTGGATTACCAGGCGTGGGTTGATAGCCACCTTTCCGAAGTCCCAACGGACTCTGAGATTGAACAGTTAGGCAAGCATTGCTGGCCGGAGTGGGGGCCACACTGGGGCGGCGGCTGGGCTGTTGCCTGGCCGACCTGGACCAAAGACGCGGCTGGCCGAAAGAAGTTTCGTAGTGACGTTGTGGCCCAGATCCAAAAAGTTGGCCTGCCTCAGCCAATGGCACCGGATGCCGACGACGACAGGGCCCGGGAACGGTCTGCCGCTTGGATGGACCAGCGCCTAGAGGAAGCGCCTCAGCGGATGGTGGATGTTAAGTGCGCCGGCTGCGGGAAGTCTCGCCAGCTTCCACCTGGGGAGACTCGATGCCAACCATGCCGGAAAGACTTGGTGGAGATAGCAGCATGACAGCCGACGAAGAAACGGTTTTGACGACCTACTTACTGCGACTCGGCGCCATCTCCGCGCCTGCCGATTTTGAGGAATGGTACCGAATCAGTACGGACTCCAAGGAGGGGAAAGACGCCACGGTCACGCTTTTGGGCCTGGCCAGGGCCTACGACCTGGGCCTACGCGATGCCAAGCTACAAGCCGAAGCCTGGGTTGAGGGGATTGACCGTACTTACAGGTTGATTATCGAAAAGCTGATAGCGAATTTCCATCTGGCGGATTGACTTGCGCCGGAAGCGGGCTGTGGAAAAGGAAAAGACTGGGCCTCAGGATAATTTATCACAAGCTGTTATAAATTCTGTCCCGCCGATGGACCGCACCCGCGACCGCCCACTGGCCGCACGATCCGCCCCAGGTGATGTCAAGTGAGACAGATGCCAGCTACCACCTGGGATTGTTTCGAGGAAGGCGGATGCCGTGGTGACAGGCTGATTGTCTGTCCGGCCTGCTGGAAAGATTTAGTTGAGAAAGTCTTAGGAGCTAAGGGAGGACGTGATGCCCGCTAGTCCGGTGGACCTTGAGGACCTGTTGCTATCGACCTTGGATGCTGTAAGCCGGTTTAGGGTCGGGCAGCGTGAGGCGGTCGGCGCTGCCCTGGACGCTGGATGATCTGTTGAAGATGGGCAAGGAAAGGCTGCCAAGATGATCCCGAATCGGCGCTGATCTTCAGCTCCGACCGCCCAAAACTGATACGGAATCAGAGGGCTATACCTTGTAGGGAAATCGTAGCTATTTACAGTAACAACCAGGGGGGATGTAGGGGGGGTCGATCTGCCGGTGGAAAATTGTTGCACACATTTGAACCTGACCCCGCTGTAAAATTCCGAGGAACCACCCGATTTCGACTTGCGGAATCAGAGGGCTATACCCTAGCTCTAAAAGGCCGAAAATCTCTTTCTAAGTACCCCCACGGAATGAGATGACCATACTCCGTAGCTGAAAAAGACCCCCCCATGGGCCAACCCCCCAAATGCCCTGAAATGGCCCATTTTCGACCAGCACCAAATGCCCTGAAATGACCCCTTTTCGACCATCCCCTGGCGATGGATCGGGCTCACGATCCATCCCCCGGGCGGGTGTTTTTTTATCATGCGAACCCCAGCTTTTTTGTGGCGGTTGAGGTCCAAAACTGCCGCCGGCCTAATGCACTCCCGGTTCTCCGAGATAAACCGATTTGAAATGTTTGGACACAGCTATTCGGACACATTTATTAGGCCAGGACCACCAGCCCCAGGACGTGGGCGCATGGTGGCCAGGCTGGAAAGCTCCGGGCGGCGCTGGTGGTCCTGGTGGTGGTGGACTCTGGCCAGCGCCGGATCCCGCCCGGGCTTGGCATCGGGATTCCTGTGGCGAACTGGAACTCCCCGTAATCCGTCCCAGGCTAGCAAGGGCGCTAGCCTGGCCCGGGCTGCTAGCATTCTGCCCTAGCAAAAGTCCCAGCGGGAGGTGCTAGCACAAGTGGCCCGAAAGCAGTTGAACCTGAGCTTGTCTGAGGAACAATACGAATGGCTGCTGGCGGTTGCAGGGGAAGCCGGCGAGAAGCCAGCAGCAACCGCTCGCCGGATCGTGGTGGAGGCGGTCACCCCGCCGCCGGAGACGGACCTGGACGCGGGAATAATAGCGTTGCCGACCTGGTTGCTGGCCGTGTTGCTATTCCTGCGCGGTCATCGGGGAAGTGCTAGCATTTCTCCCCAGCAGGAGAGCTAGCAGGGGGTACTGGGTTGGTTCGCACAATCCATGTTATTATGTAATGCAAGAGCTCAGCTACATGCAAGAGTGGGGTGGCAGGTAGTGACGCGCTTGGACTTCATGCCGCCCGGCGCGCGCTGCTAAGCGGAACCTCGCTACATTGCCTCAGTGGGGTGGCGAGCTGCCACGACTTGCTACACTGTGCATCGGCGACTTACAAAACTCTTAGCTCAACCCAACCAGAGGGATGTTTGATGACTACGGACGATAACCAGAAGCTCAGGCAATTGCTGGACATGACAGCAGCCTTAATATCCTCGATGGATGTCGCTCGACGCGGCCACACCGAGACTGACCGCACGGCCTGGGTTTCGTACAAGGTCTTTGCCACACGATATATGGCTATCATCCACCAGCTGCCCCAGGACTTTCCCGCGCTTGTGGTCTTGACTTCCATCCTCAAACCAACGGCAAGCTGGAGCACTATCACCGGACCCTGAAAGACGACGTTAACCAAGTGCCCTACGAGGTGGTGGAGGACCTGGAAGCGGCCATCCGGGGCTTCGTCGGGTTCTACAACGACCGGAGGTATCACAAGGCGCTGAGGGACGTGACTCCGGCTGATGTGCTGGAAGGCCGGCGGGAGGCAATTCTAGCCCAGGGGAAGGAGGTCCAGCGGGAGACTTTCGAGCGGCGGAGGCTTTCAGGAGGTCCGAGAAACCCTCGAACGAGGAGCTTCTTCACCCTGATCCCTCGGGTCCAAAAGTGTCCAATTGACGCTGACACCCAACACCATAATCTTTTTTCAACACTCTACGCAAGATGATTTCTTCGAAGTCGCCCTGGGATTTGAGTATGAAGGTTGTACTAACCCAGGTGTCAACATCACCCGGGCAAAACTGATTTCTCATGCATTTTTCAAGCTCACGTGGATTGCCAGAATGCCTACGCTCTCGACGTGAAGGAGAACCTGTAAGCAACCACTCTAGAGCCTCGGCTAAACGCGTCTTCCCAGAGCTGTAGCTGGCCCACTGTTCCTGGCTGGCGTCAGGAGCAGGCCGAGAAGTCACCTCGCCGCCGAAGCGGAACTCGTTAACGTTGCGGTTTCCGCAGTTGGGGCAATTGAGAAGGAACGACATCTCTCGCTGCACCAGCTCGACTATAGGTTAGCGAAGAAATCGGGCTCGACCGTTACTAACTCGACCTGTTTGGTGACAATCCCCAGCTCAAGTTCCTTCAGCTTGTCCGCCAGCAACTCTGCATCGATCAGATCGATTGGCTGCACCCCTTCTCTTGTTGCCTCCCGTTTGGCGTCACGTGTAAAGCTGCCGGTTGTGATCAGCAAACCTTTGTCAGCCCGTCCGGCCATCGCTCCTCGAAGTTCCCGGACGGTAGCAGGACCTACGCTATTCTGCCAACGCTTGCATTGAAATACTACTGGGAAGCTGATCAACCCCGCGATCCGGATAATTCCATTCCCGTCGATTCCGCCGTCGCCGGAACGCCCGGTAACCTGAACTTCGATGAACCCAGATTCTCTGAGAAGCCTCTGACAAAGCCGCTCGAAGCTGGATGGATCCATCTTTTGAAGGATATCCAACAGGGTCTCACGCCAGTCAAGTTCATCTTCAGGGTACATACCTACGGAAGTGTCTGGACCAGGTGCTGTTGGATCGGCTGGTTGTGGACTAGAACCTTCTGCCGTTAGAGCCCATACTCCTCTCTGTGAGTTGACTATCATTCCTCTGTTCTTGAGTCGTGTGCGAGACCATGAGAGTCGATATTCAAGCTCTGTCTGAGGCCCCCCCTTGTGCGGTGGCTGGGTAATGTCGTCCGGCAGTTGCATTTGCTGAATGACTGTTTCGGCAATCTCCTGTATCGAACCGCTTCCGCCTGACGCCGAGAGAGCATCCAGCGTTGGATTGAGCAATTCATTGGCTTGGGGCATGTCCATTATGTTAGCCGGGATTCCACAGATCAAACCACCTTTCCTGGATATAGCTCCCGCGGGGATACCGCCAAATATAATCCCGCATTCCAAGAGCGTCAAATGCAGCCTGATTCACTCAAATTCCACGCTTTCATAGGGCAACCACTGTACTGCCAAGCGTAAAAGCCCCAAACCGCTGGTCTACGCCCAAGTCTCGCCCTTGGGAAGCCCCTTTGCCCTGGACGACCCCGTAACCGTAACCAATCCCGACGCTCCTAAAGTGGACTAGCCAGGAGCAACTATGGCCTGTTGACATTCAGGCCCTGGCTGTCAGGGTCTCCAGCGCATCCAGGAGCTCGGCCATGTTGGTCAGGTCCTCCCTGATGGTCTCCGCGTCCCAGGTCGGCGGTCAGCTCATAGAAGTTGACGTGCAGGATCTCTGCCAGCCCGTAGAGGAATGGAAGGCGGTCATTACTGCTTAGGCGGCGGGGCTGGTTCATCACCCGGTGGAACTGGCTGTGCCTCTCGTACTCCCAACCTTGGACTAACGCCGCCCCAGCCCTTCTCGGAGGCCTGGTGGAGGTCGCCGTCGGGCAGATATTGGCCGGCCTTGTCGAGGAACTCGCGTGCCTGGGCCGCGTGCCTGGTCACCTCGTCGCTGTTTTCAACAACCATATTCTTCTCTTCTTCCCGCGAAGCCCTGGCGAAAGCTGGGGCTTTACTATTGGCCAAACCCTCTGTACAATTGACTAAACCTCATTTGGAGTTGAGACATTGACACTGGAAGCCGTAGCCAGCGAACCACATTACCACGCCTGGACGCTGTACCAACTGACCATACCCTGGCCGGGCTTCTCTCGCGCATGGGAAAACACGCACCAAATGGCCTACATTCCTGAGCGGACCCCCTACCGTGTGCGCCAGACTGCCGCCTATCAACTGCCCCGATTCGACGCCCGCCCGCAGTATGGCAAAAAGGGCGGGATGGTTCTGGCCTGCGATGGTGGCGACGGCTGCCCGTTCTTTGTAGACCCTGACACCGGCGAGGATTCGCGGGCAGGGGCGCCGAAGTGGACGCCGACCGCTGAGGACAAGGCAGAGTACCGGGCAAAGCTGGGGGCGCAAATCCGCCAACTGTTGGCGGACATGGACGCCGAGGAACTGGACCAGGACTAGGCAAAAGGAAACGCCGCCGACCAGCCCGGCGGCGCGTACATCGACTCCCCAGCGCGTCTGACAACACCAAAGGAGAGGCCACAAGTGTATCCCCCAACTTCCACAAGCGCAATTCCTGCCCATGCTGGCAAAGTCCGGCGCATAAAGTGTCCTGTCCACGGCGGGAAAGACCGCAACGTAAGCCTGGGCAACGGTTGGGCCAGACACCCGCCGCGCCCTGGACACCGCCCGCGCCCTGCCCTTAGCATCGCCCCATTGCCACCTGTGAGCCACACAGCGGCCTCTGCCTACCTGTCTGGTATACAGACACCCGAAGGGGCGGAAGTCTGCTATCAGCGCGATGATGGCCAACGCGGTAAGCATTGGCGCAACCCAGACAAGCGGCGCAACCCGAACGTCACTGGCGACGGTTGGCAGCTCCGGCGGTTTGATCCGGTGGATCCATCCACCGCCCAAGCCGTTGCTCTGGCCGAGGGTGAGAAAGACGCCGCGACCTTCGCGGCCGCTGGCCTGATTGCCTTCACCGCGCCCAGGAGCGCCCAAAGCCTGCCCTTGGCCGACTTCACCGAACTGGTGGAGCTGGCCAAAGATAAAGGGCTCCCCGTGCTGTTGTGCGGCGATAACGACCTGGTGGGCCGCGAGGCAATGCGCAAGGTTCGCAGCCTACTAAAGATGAACTTCCACCTTGACGCCACCAACCTTACCGGGCCAGAGAAGGGCTCGGTAGCAGACTTCCCCACCGCAGATTTGCAAGCTCTGATTCGTATTAAACTCTCGGACCGCGATCCAAGTTGGCAGAAACCGGGCCGAAACCGGGCCATGTATCAGCAATTCAACCCGTAAAAATCTTTCCGCCGGTAGTATTCCGCGTGGGCGGGGTTGTCGCGCTCGCCTTCCTCCGCTGGAGCAACGGAACCGGCCCACTCAGCCTCCAGATCTCCAGCCCGTGCCATCGCCTGGGCGGTCAGGCCGACCAGCAGCCTGTCCCCAGGTTTCCAGAGGTCCCCGTTCCGGATCATTTCCAGCACGGCGCCCAGCCGCTCTTCCCGCCAGGGGCGCTTCCCGTTGGCCCTACGATAAAATCCGATCTGCGGATCAAGGAAGGCCGCATCCGTCATAGCTGTATCCTGAGGTGAGGAGTGTGCATCGGAGATACTATATCCCGATTATACTTGGATATTATAATATTAGGATGCAATATTTCCTCACCGCACCCGGGATGTCCCCGAAAGGACCGCTGGTCTTCACGGCTCCGCCCGGCACAATACTGGCAGGCGGCAGAACCAACTACATGGTGGTGTTCAGCAGCCCCGGAGGAAGCCACGTAGTACTGGACGCCCACAAAAGCGACGGCTATGACTCCTCCACCCTTACAGGATTCTCAATCCGAAACAAGCTCCACTTTAAGACCACGGACGGCTGGGAGGAGCTCAGCTATAGGAGAGGAATTCGCATCGCTGTGCTGGGCACAATCAATCCATAGGCAGAGATCCAGAACAACTACAACCTCGGGCCTGGCTGACTCCAGCCAGGCCCGTCCAGCAGTCCAGCCGACCATTACTGGACCCGGGCAGAAGAAAGAGACGGGGCAGTTTACCCCGTCTCTAACTGTGTCAAGGCGCCCTTGCAGGGCCCGTAGTAGGACAAACACAATGACGCAGAACGTTTGGTAGAATCGAGTCAGGAAACCAGAGGAAAAGAATTAAAGGGATGAGCGCCAGGCAACCGGAAAAGCACTCCCAATGGAACCCTCTGGGGTACTGGCATCGCCTCAGCTTGCGCTGGAAGATGACTCTGGTAGGTACCGCCATGGGAGCATTCGCCAGCAGCCTGTGGACCGCCCCGGCTGCGTATCTCGCCCTCAGCAACGGGTACATAGGTCATGGAATCGGTTACGTGATCGTGACAGTTCTTGGGATAGCCGGTATGGCGGGGCTCATGCACTTCTTTGCAATCAGGCAGGAGAGGGACCTCATTGGAACAGAATGAAAGGCGGTCCGAGACCGAAAGACACTGGGACAACCTCGCCATGACCACCATCACCGCAGCGCCAGCTGCGGTGTTTCTCATCGCGCGGAACGGCCCGCAGGAACCCGGGCCGGCCGGCGACCTGGACCTCTTCAGCACCATAATGGCCCTCTTCACCATCGGAACATACCTCGCAGTGGCAGTCCTCTCCGGTATGGGAATCTTCGCCGGAATCAACCTCAGCGGCGGGGAGAGAGCAAGATGGAAACGGCAACGGACGCACGAAGCTTTCGCGGCCTTCTAGACGATCCTGGCCGCGACCGCAATCATCGCCTTCACGACATTCATCCTGCCGGGCCTGCAGTCGGGTACCAGCAGCAAGGCCCTCAAAATTCCAGCATGCCCACCGCAGGTAGTGGGGCGCCGGTCCCTGAGACGACACCGTTGGAACTGCCCCGGGGGATCTGGGAGCGCGACTGGCGAAGCACCGAAGCCAAGCGCTGGCAGATTCGACCCAGGCGGAAGGGAAAATACCAGGAGGCAAGATGAACACGCAGGACCGGGAGTACGCCCTGGAGCCAACCACCTTCCACTCCATGCGAGAAGCCCAAGAGCTGGCCGACACTCTCGAGCAGAACCTCAACGACCGCAGCATGGGCGCCGCCAACGTCCGCCCCGAGCTGGTGGAGATGTTCTCCGAGCTGGTCAACAACGCCGCCGAGCACGGCATGACGGAGGACGGCGCCGATGCCCACGTCCGGTACATGCCCCACCGGAGGAACCATGCCTTCGACGTCGTCATAGCTGACTCGGGCCCCGGCATCCGGGCCACCCTGGAAGGCAACTCGGGAATGCCACAACCGGAAACCGACGCCGACGCCATAGGCTCGCCGTCCAGGAACTGGTCTCGGGCACTGGGATCCCCACCAGGGGAATCGGCCTATGGATGACTGTCACCGAGATGAGGAAGCCGGGCCGGAAGCTGTGGATCCAATCGGGCTCTGGTCTCCTCACCATGTACGGCGCCGCCAGACCTGAACTGCGGGAAACGGAGCACCGGCAGGGCACCATGGTGAGACTCACCATCCCGACCTGAGCAGAGCGACGCCAAGGTGGAAGAAGCGCGCGACGGACCCGGGGGAAACCCCGGCGGAGAAGAAGGCACAACCGACACCGGGGAAACGAAGCAGGGCAACCGACGGTGACAGGATTTGAACAGGGAAATATGCCAGAGCGCATGGAGCAACGACGACCAAAAGAAAGAGGAAAGCCGGACGGCTCTCCCGGGTCTGGAACCGGGTGAGCGAACCCTGGAGGTGGACTCTCCTGGAAGCAATTCCGGGAAGCAATTCCGGGAACTATGATAGCCGCTGGGTACGCGATCCCGGCGTACTTCGCCCCGGACGCTGGCTTCAATGCAGGATACCGGGGCCCGGTATCGCCTACGCGATACCCACATTGGTCATATTCCTGGGAACCCCGGGCACAATCCTCCTCATGGAGAAGGGACCCCACTGACATCTGCAGGCGCCGCCCTCAACTGGTGGAAACGGAAAGTCACTGGGACCACATCTGCCTGACCATCACCACCTGCAGTTTTCTGACCCCCACAGGCGAAAGCGGACCAAACCAACAGTGCACCCAAGCTCTATTAGGAGAAAATAGCATGACCATGACCACCACCCTCACCCGACCCGAGACCGAGTACTCCCAATCTCAGTCCGGGATGGCCGGCGGTAGGAGCTGCGAGGGATGCCCCCGTTGCAAGGACGCCGCCAACGCCGGCTTCTGCAAGCAGATCCACAAACCCGAGTACGGGAACCTCCACCCGGTATGCCGCCGCTGCGGCCACTGTGTCCTCCGAGGCCAGCACAACGACGACACATCAGACCTGGAGCAAAATGGATCCCAGGAGGGCTGAACCCAGATGAACCACAGCTTTTGTGTAGAACGCGAAAGAAGAAAAACCGATGTGGGGCAAGTAGCAATCCTCGAGGGGTCATCCAGTGTTTTTTTCCGTTGGCAGCGCCTTTTCTCTGCTCCGAGCCGGTTTTTCACCCCGGCTCTCCATCGAAAATCGTTCCGACCCCTTATATATATAGAGACGAATTACCTATATCAATAACCCATTTTTGGCTCTCGACCTTCGATTCTTCGTGTTTGTTGCTCGTTAGTAGCCCCAGTAGTCATTAGTAGTGGGTTTTTTGGAGTGACTACTTGAGTTTTGTTCTAAAAATGGTCTGATTATAGATACGAATTATTAGAACAAAAACCGAAAAATAGGTGATCCCAGTAGCCCAGTAGCCTTTTTGGAAAAAATAGAAATTTTTTTTTAAGAATCCCGCGCGTAGAACTAAAGCTACTAAGTTACTGGGATCAGGGCCCCGGCTCTTCAGGGGCTGAAATTCCGGGGCTGAAATCCCAGGGTCCAGGACACAAAAACTGTGGACCACCCGGATGGTCAGGGAGCCAGGAGATCTCTCCCACCAAGCCGCTGCCCCGGGCTCCGGCGAGATTCTGAACCGGGATTCTGAACCGGGCTCGGGCAACAACTCCACCCTGGATAACCTCTTCCTCCCCCGGTCTCTTGGACCCATCATAAAGAGTGATCGCGCCCCTCACAACCCCCCACCCCAGCACCACTGGGCTGGGACAAGGCCCCTGACCTCCCGCTGGAATGCCTCAGAAAGCCTCCAGCATCGCCCATAGACGCCCTCATGACACCCGCAGCACCAAAGAGACACCCCTGCGGTAGAAACCGCCTTAAATCGACTCTGAGAGGATTTTCCAACGGGTTTAGTCAGAGATAATCCCGCTCCAGGGGATCCAATTCCCTCGGGCAAAGGGCAGCAGAACCCTCCGGTCGAAGCCCTAAAGTGGAAAACCACCATCAGCCCGGAGGAAAAAACCAAGCATCCCTCCCCAGTTCCATCCCCCGGCGCCAAAGCCTGGCCAGGACCGACTAGAGCAGAATTATCTCAAACGCATCAGGCGCAGCCCCGGAGGGAATGAGATGACCGTCAACATCAGCAAGCAACTGCTCGGCATGGCCTGCATAGTCGCCGGAGCCTTCATCCCGCTCATCCTGTGCACCCTGAACTGGCTGCCCACCGGGTTCAATCCCTCGGATGCAGCCGAGTTCATCCAACTAACCACCCCGCTGCTGCTGACGGTCATGGCCATCACCGTGCTGGTGAACGTCCGGGAGTCGTCGGAAGCCCGCGGCCGGGGAGAGACCAGCCTGGAGCAACTGCCCCGGAACGCCGCCACTCTGCTGACCGGCGCTGTGGGAATGCTGCTCCTCTTCACCTACCTGATCGAGGCCACCAATTCCCCCAGCAGGATTTCATCCACCGCTGCTCTCTTCGTCTACGCCCTGACCGGCACCGTTCTGCTGATGGAGACCGCATGACGGACAATGCCAGGAAGGTCGCCGGAGACCTCGCGATGATGGACGCAATCAACAGCGGAGAAGATGTCAAGCGGTAGCGGTACAGGAAGGCGCCGGACCATGGAGCAGCGCAGCGGTGAGTTGCCAGAGGAGGCCTGGCGGGAGATAACGGTGGCGGAGGGAAGCCAGGGTCCCCGCAGCTACCGGTTCAGCGCCCAGCGGGTGCGGCCAACCAGCAGGCGGAAGCCCGGCGAAATCCACTGGGGCAGCTACCACCGGAACCTGGACGGCAGTGAGCCCCGCTACTATCTGTCCGACGCTCCCGAGGACACTCCCCTGGAGACGCTGGCCTACGTGGGCGGTTCCAGGTGGCGCATTGAAACGGAGTTCGAGACGGAGAAGAGCGACGTGGGACTGGACGAGTACGAGACCCGGACCTGGGCTGGGTGGCATCACCACGTGGCCCTATGCCTGCTGGCTGGAGCCTTTCTCCGACGGGGTAACGGCCGTCGCCGGCGATTTGATCCGCTTCCAGGGCGTCAGCTTCTCCATTGAAGATACCAAAGCCCTGGAAATAGAAGCCAGAGCAGCAGCTGCTGCTGACCTGATGGCCAAAGCGCAGCAAATAGCGGACCTAACCAGAGTGGCCCTGGGAAAACCGGTGTTCATCGCGGAGGTCAGCCGCTCCTCTCCCAAACCCTTAGCCATGGCCGACCGGGCTTTTGTAGGTGCGCCGGCGGCCGCGGTGGAAACGCCGATATTGACCGGAGAGCTGGATGTGGTGATCACCTTGCAGGCCCTGTTCGCCATTCAGTAACCTTTTCAAACCTGCCCAAACCTTCGCGGAAGGCTTCCCAGCCAAGAACCGGGCCGGGCTTTTGATGTAGCTCGGCCCACTTCCCTTCCTACAATTGCGGCAATGAACGTAAGGAAGATCACGTTTGCTAGGAGCCCAACTATCAGCAGCGATATGGTTGGCTCGAGGAGCATTTTCAGTAGGTCGCAAACTGACCTCCTGGCTTCTGCGGACCCTGCAATGCCAATAATCAACATAGCGGCGAGCCAAAGGAGGGTTGCCTCATGTCGGGCATTGAGATCGTGCCATTCAAGCATTATTCCACCGGAATCTCCCTTTCAGTTGGTTTTCGTGTGTGACTGCCAGTTACGCCCAAGTTCCGACACGTAACGGCTTCCTGCAACCAGTTCGTCAATAAGCACCCAAAACCTGGGCGCGATATCAAACCCATAAGGCCCCTTCTTGCCCTCAATGAATATGTTGCTATCCAACCAATACTCAGGCAAGGGTCAAGGGACTCCCGAAAAAATGGCCGGCAATCCCCGGAAGTGTCTTGACCTTGACCCCCAGCATATCGGCCGCCTCGCTACTCATCAGCGTTCCTTCTGCTGCGCTGGAGATAACGGCCTCGGTGAACCTCTGGCCATTTCGTGCGGCAAGGGCATAGTAGAAATTTCCGCCAGGTTCCCCGGCTGGCTCTACCTTACTGGCCTGTTCGACAAGCTCGCTGTAACTCTCTCGGTAAGTGGCCGTCGGCAATAGGTCAAAGTCGTGCGCCTGTCGCAAAATTACCATAGCGCTGACTTTGTAATGTCGGCTGAGGTCTCTTAGATGGTCGGACAGAGATGGGAGGTCGGGCGACCAACGAGACCGGAAATCCTCGCCCGGCACTAGTGTCTCGGCGGCAACCCGGTTGCAGAACTGTTCGACTGTGCTATCTTCCCATTCGGACCGGAGGCCGTAGTCGGGATTCGACAAACCCCCTTGCCCAGCCCAAATGTGGGCCATCTCGTGGGCTAGAGTGAAGATTTGAGCTCCCCTGAAGTCCTGACCATTTATGAATATCAGTGGGGCGACGTGGTCGCTCACTGAGAAACCTCGGAACTCTTCAACGTCCAACGGCCTATGAGTGTTGTTGCCCACCACCCCGCTGCGCATGATCATAATTCCCGACTGTTCAGCGTTGCGGGTCAGCTCCCTCATGAACCCCTCCCAATTTGAGGCCCTCTGCCTAGCGCCATCGACGTCTATGACCTCCCGGATATTGCCGGCAACTTCCGTAACCGGGTCCGTAGGCCCGAAACTTCCAACGAAGGGCAGTTCCTCAATGCCTTCGGACTCCCGGTATTCCCGGAACCACTGTTGTTTCCCTAAGACATCGCTCATTAGGGCCAAAAGGTCGAGACTTGGTTCCCTACGAGGCTGGCCAGGTATAGTGCGGAAATCGGGCAGAGGAAGCTCTTGCACCGGAGGATCTGCCAGATAGAGATACCCGAAGGGGACGTACGACGCTTGGGCAAAATTTTGGGCCTGGCGGAAGGTGGGACGCCTTTCGCTCGCCTCCCAGGCATTGACGGCATCCGGCTTGACGTTCAACTTCTTGGCGAGATCCTCGACTTCTAACCCTCGCCTCTGCCTGGCCCAAGTCAAGAGATGGGGAGTCACAAATGCCTCAGCCATCCTGCTATTCGTCCTCTTCTAAATCTTCGAAATCTTCCGCTGGAGGGAAAACCCGATGGTGGAACTCCTCCAGGGTCGGGCAATTATACGGGTCATACATCCCGACGGTACCGAACCGGAAGCACCGCCGGCACTTCTTGCCATCGATAAATACCGGGTTGTCGCCGCCCTCTTCTCCCCACTCCCGGCTGACAGGGGTATGTATGGACTGAAATTGGTCTGAGAGCTTGGAAGGCGCATGGGAGACCTCCGGCATCTTGGTTGCAATGACGAAACCGGATGCAGCAGGTCATTGAAACGCACCATCTTCTCCAGACGCGCCAGCAACGTCCCATCCAACTCCATCCCCCCGACAGAATCGACTCCCACTCCTCAATCGCCCGGACCAACAGGTCCAATCGCGGACGACGCCGACCCACCTCTCCATCAGCTCCAACCATCCGTTTTCACCTCTCCGCCAAACTTTTTGAGACTGGGTTAAGGACCAAAACTGCTACGGAATGAGACGGCTATACTTCATAGGTAAATCGTATCTATTTACAGTAACAACCAGGGGGGGTGTAGGGGTAGTCGATCCAACGTCGGAAAATTGTTGCACCCATTTGAACCTGACCCCACTGTAAAATTCCGAGGAACCACCCGATCTTGCCTCGCGGAATGAGATGACCATACCTTAGCTTTAAAAAGACGAAAATCCCTTTCTAAGTACCCCCACGGAATGAGATGACCATACTCCGTAGCTGAAAAACACCCCCTCCATGGGCCAACCCCCTAAATGCCCTGAAATGACCCATTTTCGATCACCCCCGGAGTCCTTTTGATACTGGCTCCAAGACCCCCATTCAGGGCTTCCCGAAGACCCCCAGGGGGTCGGTATCAAGGGTTCCAGCAGGCATATCGCACGAGCAAGGAGTTCCGGGCAAGGGGTTCCCCGGTGTCCCCACCCGTCTTGGAATCCCAGCGAGGCTCTTCCGTGCGAGTCTCCGGGTTGGCCGCCAGGCGGGCAAACCAGGCCCGGGCCAGTCTCCACTCCGATTGTCACCAAAGATAATTTGCGGCAATATGTTGCACCACTCCGACTGGCACCGGAAGGTGAGACCACAATCATCATGGTGGCCGTCTGCTGGGAGGACAACCCGGAAGACCTTCTCCAGAGACTGGAAGAAATCCATCGAGGAGATCAGCCCCCGAGAATGGGAGAAATTCCAGGAGAGACACCCGGTGACCATATCAATCGGAAAAAGAGAAAGAGGAGCGGAGCCAGGGTAAAAGCCCTACGGACATATAGGGAAAATGAAAACCCCCGAATTGCTGCGGGGATTTTTCTTTGGGATACTCTCCAGTTAGTTCTTAGCAGTCCAAAACTTTGAGATCAAGAAGTGAGACATGGAGAATCAGTCAATGGCTCAAACGGCTTTGCACAAAAAATAGGAATTGTCACCAGAGGTATGTCGGCTAGGACAGTAACAAGGTAGCACCTCAGCGGCACCGGAGAATACAGCTCCGACGCCCCGTTCATGTAAAATGAGTTTCAGTCCGAAGAAAGGAGTATGAAATTGCAGGACAGCCAACTCGCCACCATCTCCAACTTCATCTGGAACATCGCCGACACCGTTCTTCGGGACCTCTACGTCCGGGGCAAGTACCGGGACGTGATACTTCCCATGACCGTCATCCGCCGGCTTGACGCCGTCCTGGAGCCCGCCAAAGACGCCGTCCTGGAACAGAAGAAATGGCTCGACGAGGCAAACATCATTGACCAGGTCGGTCCATTGACCCAGGCCGCCGGTCAGCAGTTCTACAACTCTTCGCAGTTCACCCTGCGGGCCCTGGCAACTTCGACGGCCCAGCAGCAGCTCAGGCAGAACTTCGAGGCATACCTGGACGGATTCTCCGACAACGTCCAAGACATTCTGGACAAGTTCGAATTCCGCAACCAGGTGAACAGATTATCCACCGGTGGAGTACTGGGTAGCCTGATTGAAAGGTTCCTGTCACCCACCGTCAACTTCAGTCCCAAACCACTGCTGAACCCCGATGAAACGGTACGGATCCCCGGCCTGGACAACCATGCCATGGGGACCATCTTCGAGGACCTGATTCGCAGGTTCAACGAGGACAACAATGAAGAAGCCGGAGAGCACTGGACGCCCCGGGACGCCGTGGAACTGATGGCCAAGCTGGTATTCCTGCCCATAAAGGACCAGATCCAGCCCACAACCTACCTGCTCTACGACGGTGCCCTCGGCACCGGCGGGATGCTCACGGTCGCTGACCAGACCCTCAAGGACATAGCAAGAGAACAGGGCCAAGATGTCGTAACCCACATCTACGGACAAGAGATAAATTCAGAGACCTACGCCATTTGCAAGGCGGACCTACTCCTCAAGGGCGAGGACAACGCCGACGCCAACATCGTCGGAGGGCCTGAATACTCCACGCTGTCAAACGATGTTTTCAAGAACGAGCAGTTCGACTTCATGCTAAGCAACCCACCCTACGGCAAAAGCTGGAACACTGACCAGGACAGGATGGGTGGAAAGAAGACCACCGACCCCAGGTTCGTCATTCAACACGCGGGAGACCCGGAATATTCCCTGGTAACCAGGGTCAGCGACGGCCAACTCATGTTCCTAGCCAACATGGTCAGCAAGATGAAGGAAGACACCCCGCTGGGCAGCCGGATCGCCGAAGTCCATAACGGAAGTTCCCTCTTCACCGGCGACGCCGGCCAGGGAGAGAGCAATATCCGCCGGTGGATCATCGAGAACGACTGGCTGGAGGCCATCGTGGCCCTGCCGCTCAACATGTTCTATAACACCGGCATCGCCACCTACGTCTGGGTCATCAGCAACAAGAAGCCGGGGCACCGTAAAGGGTTCGTACAACTCATCAACGCCACCGAATGGTACAGGCCCCTGCGCCGGAACCTGGGCCAAAAGACACGCGAGCTTGCCGACGAAGACATCCAGAGAATCTGCGACACCTTCCTGGACTTCGAAGAAACGGAAGAGTCCAAGATATTCCCCAACCAAGCCTTCGGCTACTGGAAAGTCACGGTGGAGCGGCCACTCAGACTGGCCGGGACCGACCCAGAGCGCGTCTATAAAATCGCTGAAATCAAAAAGCTAAAAGCGGACAATGAAAAAGACGAGAATGCCCCGCCCATCATCCGGAAGGTGCTGCCAGCCTGCGGGAGATGCCGAGCCCAACCCCCTTTGGGGGAAGGTCACCATGATTCTGAATGGGAAACCAGTGGTCGTGGAGTACGAGCCCGACACTGACCTGCGGGACACGGAGCAGGTGCCGCTGTTGCACGAAGGGGGGATCAAGGCATTCCACCCTCCCAGGAGGAGGTCCTGCCCTACACGCCGGACGCCTGGTACAACCCCGAGGCCGTGAGAATAGGGTACGAGGTCAACTTCAACCGGCACTTCTACAAGCCCCAGCCGATGCGGGCCCTGGAGGAGATCCGGGCCGACATCCTGGCCCTGGAGCGGGAGACGGAGGGATTGTTGGCAGAGATACTGTCGAGATGAGCGACAACAAGACCACCACCCTGAACCAGTACCCAGCAACCAAACCTTCTGGAATTCCGTGGCTGGAGAGCCTTCCGAACCACTGGGGGCCGACTAGGATCCAACACCTGGCAAGCCCTGAGGCAAAATCGTTCACCGACGGTGACTGGATCGAAAGTCCATACATAACGACCGAAGGAATCAGGTTAATCCAAACTGGAAACGTAGGAGTGGGAGAATTCGTAGAGAAAGGCTACCGCTATATCACCGACGCCACATTTGAGGAGCTTAACTGTACCGAAGTCGAGCCTGGGGATATCCTCATATGCAGGCTGGGAGATCCGGTAGCCCGGGCGTGTGCGGCACCGCATTTGGGAAAACGGATGATCACCTCCGTTGACGTATGCATTGTAAAGAGCAGGAAGGGCCTGAACTCGAGATTCGCGATCTACGCCATGTCGTCCAGGCCATACCTCGACTGGGTGACCTCGTTGGTCAGAGGAAGCACCCGAGACCGCATCAGCAGGTCAATGCTTGGGAAGTTCGTCATCCCGCTTCCTCCACCCTATGAACAAGCCGCCATTGTCCGGTTCCTCGACCACGCCGACGAGCAGATACAGCGCTACATCGCCAGCAAGGAGCGGCTCATCGCCCTCCTGGGAGAGGAGCGGCAGGCACTGGTCCACCAGGCCGTCACGCGGGGCCTGGATCCCAACGTCCGGCTCAAGCCATCCGGGATGGAGTGGCTGGGGAACGTGCCTGAGCATTGGGAAACCTGTCGCCTCAGAAACGTAGTGTCAGAAGTGACAACTGGTTCTCGGGGTTGGTCATCATACGCTTCTGACTCTGGACCTCTGTTTATGCGTGTCGCGAATCTCAACCGTGGGTCGCTGCAACTAAGGTTCGATGATGTGGTGAGGCTGAACCTACCGGATACATCAGAAGTATCCAGAACGCGGATCTGGGCAGGTGACCTCTTGATCTCGGTCACCGCCTTCATCGGATCGGTAGGAATCGCTTCTAAAGAACTGGGAGAAGCTTACGTCAGCCAACATGTAGCCCGCTGCCGACCCCACACAGGGTTGTCCTCCCAATGGCTAGGCTACGTGCTTCTCTCGCAGGTGGGACAGACTCACGGGCAGATGAGTCTCTATGGAGGCACAAAAGACGGACTCTCGCTTGACGATGTGAAAAACTATCCTATTCTCCTCCCACCTCGCGCAGAACAAAACGATATCGTCGAGTACCTCACGAAGATCTCCGTCGACAACGCCGCCGTCATAGACCAAGCACGCCGCCAGGTCGATCTCATGAACGAGTACGGGACCCGGCTCATCGCCGACGTGGTGACGGGACAGCTTGACGTGCGCGAAGCGGCAGAAGAATTGCCTACGCCGGAACCAACCGAAATTACCGACTAATTCTCCAGACACAACCCGAGGTCACCTTTGCGTTTTACCTGGGACCCAGAAAAAAACCGGAGGAACCTCCGCATACATAACCTCACATTCGAGAAAGCAGCGGATGTGTTCAACGACACAAACAATATCTCCAAGCCGGACCCCTACCCACTCGAAGAGAGATGGAGGACAATAGGAACAGTTGAACCGGACATCCTATTCGTGGTACACACTTGGGAGAGCCCAGGCAAAGAGAACCAGACCATACGGATAATCAGCGCTCGAAGAGCAACTTCGAGAGAAAGAGCCGAATATGAACAAGCCTGAAAGCCAACCAACTAACCGAGGACACCTCTCCCTGGGAGACCTGGCAGCAATGCCTGACTCCGAGATCGACACCTCCGACATACCGGAGGACACGGACTGGTCGGCCGCAGAAAGGGGCAAGTTCGTTATCCAGGGAGAAGCAAAGCTACCGTCAACCGGGAGCAATTCCCCGACTGACACCAGCGAGAAGGGGCTGGAAAGCCTCATTTTCAACTCCCTGGTCATGGACGGCTGGCTGCCAGGTGAAAGTAACGATTATGACCAAGGCGCCTGCCTAGACCTGGCCCACCTGGCTGCGTTCCTTGCTTCTACCCAGCCGGACACGGGAAGCGCCCTCTCATTGGACCAGGACACACCCACAAGGCGGCAATTCCTGGCACGGCTAAAGAGCCAGATAGACAGCCGGGGGATAATTGACGTCCTGAGAAAGGGAATCCAGCACCAGCAGCACAGCATCACCTTCCTCTACGGGTCTCCGTCCCCGGGGAACACTCAGGCTGCAGAATTCCATCGGCTCAACCGGTTCTCTGTAACCCGCCAGCTGCGCTACAGCAGCGATAACAAGCAGTTGGCCCTGGACCTGGCCATCTTCATCAACGGCCTCCCCATTGCGACGATGGAGCTCAAAAACAGCCTGACCAAACAGACCGCCGCGGACGCGGTAGAGCAGTATCGCAACACCCGAAACCCGCGGGAACACCTCTTCCGGCACGGCCGGTGCGCCGTCCACTTCGCGGTGGACGACCAGGAGGTCAGGTTCTGCACCAAGCTGGCCGGCAAGCAGTCCGAGTTTCTCCCCTTCAACAAGGGTGTCAACAATGGCGCTGGCAATCCAGTCAACCCCGACGGGCTGAAAACGTCCTACCTGTGGCAGGAAACCCTGAACCCGGTCAGCCTGACGGACATCATTGAAAACTACACCCAGAAGGTGGGAGACACGCAGATCTGGCCCCGGTATCACCAGCTGGACCTAGTACGCCTAATCCTGGCTGATGTTAAGACCGCTGGAGCAGGCCAGAAGTACCTCGTGCAGCACTCGGCCGGGAGCGGCAAGTCCAACTCCATCGCCTGGCTGGCCCGCCAGCTCATAGAGAGTAGAACCCAGGGACAGCCCACCTTTGGCTCCATCATAGTAATTACCGACCGGAGAGTACTGGACACCCAGATAAACACAACCATCCAGGAGTTCACCCAGGTGGCTTCCACCCTGGGGCACGCCGAAACTTCGGGAGACCTGCGCCGGCTCATCGAAGAAGGCAAAAAGATCATCATCTCCACGGTCCAGAAGTTTCCATTCATCCTGGACGACATTGGAAGCCTGCAAGCCACATCAACCTTCGCCATCATCATCGACGAGGCCCACTCCAGCCAGGGAGGCAGGACCACCAGAGCCATGAACCGGGCCCTGGGCGACAGCAGCGCCCAGGACGAGGATGAAGACACCTTCGAGGACCAGATCAACCAGGTCATGGAAAGCCGCAAAATGCTGACCAACGCCAGCTACTTTGCATTCACCGCCACCCCCAAGAACAAGACGCTGGAACTGTTCGGGATGGCCGACCCGCAACCGGACGGCACGGTCAAGCACCTGGCTTTCCACAACTACACCATGAAGCAGGCCACCCAGGAAGGCTTCATCATGGACGTGCTGAGCACCTACACTCCGATCCGAAGCTACTTCAACGTGGTCAAAAACATAGAAGATGACCCGGAGTTTGATGCAAAGCGGGCGCAGCGGAAGCTACGCAGATACGTGGAAAACCACGACTACGCCATCAGCACAAAGGCCGAGATCATTGTGGAACACTTCCACGACTCCGTGTTCATGCCCCAAAAAATGGGGGGCCAGGCACGGGCCATGCTGGTAACAGACGGAGTGGACCTGGCGATAAATTACTACAACACCATCAAAGAGATGCTGAACCAGCGCCAAAGTCCCTACAAAGCCCTGGTGGCCTTCTCAGGTAATCGCGAGATCGACGGTGCAAGCGTCAGCGAAGCACAGCTCAACGGATTCTCCGAAAGAAGGACGGCGGCCGAGTTCAAAAAGGATCCGTACCGGATCCTGATCTGCGCCGACAAGTTCCAGACGGGTTACGACGAGCCCCTCCTGCACACAATGTACGTGGACAAGACACTTTCAGGCATCAAGGCCGTACAGACCCTTTCACGGTTAAACCGGGCCCACCCCAAGAAGTCGGACACCTTTGTCCTGGACTTCAAGAACTCCACTGAAGTAATCCAGGAGTCCTTCGCTGACTACTATCAGACCACTGTTCTTTCCGACGAGACCGATCCGAACAAACTCCATGACCTGAAGGCCGGGCTTGACCAGCCACAGGTCTACTCGCAGGACGAAATAGACCTCGTAGTGCAGAGGTACCTCAATGGAGAGGACCGAGCAACCCTCGACCCATTGCTGGATTCGTGCGTGGAAAGATACCTCGCAATGGACGAGGACCACCAAGTTAGCTTCAAGGGGTCCGCCAAGTCCTTCACCAGGTTGTACGCCTTCCTCTCTCAGATACTGCCCTACTCCAACGCAGGCTGGGAGAAACTGTCGATATTCCTGAATCTCCTGATACCGAAGCTGCCGGCGCCAGTGGAGGAAGACCTTTCCCTGGGCATACTGGAATCCGTGGACATGGAGAGCTACCGCGCCGAGAAACAGGCCACAACAAAGATCGTGCTGGCCGACGAGGACGCCGAGGTGGATCCGATTCAAGTGGAACGGAGTGGAGGTATCCAGGAGCCGCTGCTGGAGCCGCTATCGCTGATATTGGACGAGTTCAACAAGACGTGGGGCGACTCCTTAACCGATCCGGAGCAGGCTAAAGAGCTGATAAAGAGCATGACGGAAAGGGTAAACAAGGACACGGCGTACCAGAACGCCAAGATGCATTCGGACCGGCAGAATGCCCAGGTCGAGCTCAACGCGGCGCTGAAACGCCAGGTGGTGGCTATGCTGCGGTGCAATACAGAGTTCTACAAACTCTACACCGAAGACCCCGATTTTCAGGAGTGGCTTAACACCGAGATCTTCAGGGAAACTTACAAGGTCTAGCCAATGTCGGCGAAAAACCGAGACGGCATGTAGAGGAAAACCAGGACCGAAAAGGCCAAAAACTGACCCTGCAGAGCCCCGCCAACTATGTCCTTTGACTTCCATTATAGGACATAGTTGAGAGGACAATAATGGCACTACACCACTCCCTTCTCCCAACTCCGCAAGACGCTGGCCAACACCTCCCGCCGGCGCGGGCCGCCGACCTCACCAGCCCCTCAGCTTCCCGTTCCTAATCCAAGGCTTTCTTTGATGACTACCTTTCCCAATTCCTTTTTCCGATCAAATCCTCCCATTTTCGGTCAAATCCTCCCAGCCATTGGCAAATGTATCTTAAGGAGGTACGGCTGGACCGTACCCCCGCCCACGACAACGCGGGGACTTCGCCATCTGTAAAAGGCGGAGGTAAAGTGGACCACGTGGGCGTCTCGACTGCCTGAATTGTGGCGGTGGAAAATCGTACCGTCCTCTGCCTTTCGTAAGGCTGATTATCAGTCTATGGAAGGTGTTATGGATGTATCACGTGGAGATTTACGTACGAGTTCGCCGGGCCTGCATGGTAGAAGGGATGAGCGTTCGGGAAGCCTCCCGGGTGTTTGGCCTGCACCGGGACACGGTGCGCAAGATGCTGGCCTACTCGGCGCCCCCAGGATACCGACGCCAGGACCCACCCGCCGGCCCAGGCTTGAGCCCTTCACCGGGGTGATTGACGCCATCCTGGAAGCTGACCGCCAGGTTCCCAGGAAGCAGCGCCACACGGCCAAGCGGATCTTTGAGCGGCTGCGTGACGAGCACGGGTTCGACGGTCAGTACACCATAGTCAAGGACTATGTGAGGGAGCGCCGGCGGCGGACCCAGGAGATGTTCGTCCCCTTGTCCCACGCGCCAGGCCACGCCCAGTACGACTTTGGCGAAGCCCGGGTGATCATCGGCGGGGTGGAGCGGAAGGCGCACTACTTGGTGCTGGACCTGCCCCACAGCGATGGCTGCTTCGTGAAGGCCTATCCGGCAGAGACCACCGAGGCGTTCCTGGACGGCCACGTCTCGGCTTTCGCCTCTCTGGGCGGCGTGCCCCAGAGCATTCTGTACGACAACACGAAGCTGGCGGTGGCCCGGATACTGGGCGACGGCAGGCGCCAGCGGACCCGAGCCTTCACCGAGTTACAGTCCCACTACCTGCAGGAAATTCACCGGCCATTCGGAGTCCTTTCCGATCACGGTTTTCCCGTTTATGACCAACGTGTTGGTCTTCACTCCCGTAAGATACCTGGTCACCGTCTCCCCGGTGTAGCCCTTCTGCCGTCGGAGTTCGTCCCGAAGGCTGGTGAGCAACTGTCCCAGGATATTGATTCCAATAAGGGTTGTTTCTCCCTGGTTGGGCTTCGCTCCCCAGAAGCTGTCCCGATTCGACATCTCTGGACGACAACCTGATTTTGGCGCATTTCCAGCTTGCAATTGACACTTGGGGGGACACCCTCCCCGGTCCTCGACCTGAGGACAGCGTCAGATCGGCGATTTCACAGGGTTTTCGGCAATCCCAGTCCCCCTTTCCCGGGAAAGCGCCTGGAAGGGCCTCTACGCCCATTCTGGAGGCCGCTGAGGGCATTCCGGCGGAGGTTGAGGACCCACTCCGGTAGGCGGGGAGACAGCAGCGCCGGTGGAATGAATTCCCCCGGAAACGGGACCTGCGCCTGTCGGACCAGATATGGGGGGATCCCCACGAAACCCGGGCCGCCGCCCACAGCGCATCCACCGTCCCCCCATCCATGATGTCCAGCCCATGATGTCCAGCCGGATCACTGGCGCGCAGACCCATCGCCCGGGCCCTCGCTGGTTCGAGCCTCCCGCGGGCCCGTGTCGAGAATACCGATGCCGGCAGATCCTGCGGGAGACAAAATCTAACCACAGGCAGGAGTGATAACCCATGATTGTGACCCCAGAGTTCCCCGAACATCGGCTCCAGGACCCCAGGCGCCAGGCCGAGTGGCGCGTCTACCAGGAAATCGCCGGGAGCCAGGCCCCCGGCCGCGCCCTCTACGAGATGCGGGCCGGGCTCCACGTGCCGCAGCTTGATTTCGGCATTTGGCTGCAGGACGTCGCCCACTACGGCCTCCAGGTGAAGGGCGGCGAAAACGCCACCGAAGGCGGGGAGTGGCGCCTCCACAGCACCAACGGGCCGGAGACCATTCCCTCTCCCATCGCCCAGACCTTCGATGCGGCGATCGCCATCCGGGACATCATCAAGGCACAGTTGCACCGGAAGGTCTTCATATTCCCGGTCCTCTGCTTCCCCGACATGGCCCCGGACCCGATCATCGAGGCCCGGGCTGCCGAGGCCCACGTCACTGTCCTCTGGGGCGGCGATGACCTGATCGGCCGCCTGAAGGAGCTGGCGAAGACCCAGACCATCCACCGCCCGCCGACGGCGGAGCGCATTGCCCAGGAAGTCGAGCTCATCCAGCCCGGGATGGGCCACCCGGCCGGGGCTCCCGCCCCCGCGTCGGCGCCGGCCACTGCGGATGCGGTCGTGGAACTGCCGGGAGGCCGGTTGGTCGTTCACGTCCACGTCCACCTGTCCCGGGACCCGCTGACCCTCGGGTAGCGGCGGTGCGTTGTTCGGTTAAAACGAACAGCGGGCTTCAAGCTGCGCCGGGGAGACCTGGCGCAGCTCCACCGGCCCCAATTTCATGACCCTCTTTCGATTCCCGCCGCGCCTCATGGTTCTTCAGGTGGGCCGGTCAACGTCAACAGGGAAGTCCTCCGAGGCCCGCAGCGCGAACGGATTGAAATGGTCGCGGGTTTCCATCCAGGCGAGAATCAAAATCCCTTGCCCCGCGCAGCCGGCCGCTTTGACCACCATCCCCCGCTGGCAGCCCCTGGCGGCCCAGCACCGCTGGGCTGGAACAACCCCCCCGACCCCCCGCTGGAATGCCTCAGAAAGCGCCATAATCGCCCGTAGATGCCCTCATGACATCCGTAGCACAAAGGAGACACCCCTGCGGCGGAAACGGCCTTAAATCGACTCTCAGAGGATTTTCCAACGGGTTGAGTCTGAGACAATCCCGCTCCAGGAGATCCCACTCCATCCGGCAAAGCGCAGCGGAACCCGCCGATCGAAGCCCGGAGGTGAAGAAGCACCGTTAGCCCGGAGGAAAAAACCAGTATCCCCCCGGTGTCCCTCCAGTTCCATCCCCCGGCGCCAAAGCCCAGCCGTGACCCCCTGAGGCAGAATTGTCTCAAACGCATCAGGCGCAGCCCCGGAGGGAATGAGATGACCGTCAACATCAGCAAGCACCTGCTCGGCATAGCCTGCATAAACGCCGGAGCCTTCATCCCGCTCATCCTGTGCACCCTGAACTGGCTGCCCCCCGAGTTCGATCCCGCGGATGCAGCCAGGTTAATCCACTTCATCACCACCCCGATGCTCCTGACGGTCATGGTCGTAACCGTGCTGGTGAACGTCCGGGAGTCGTCGGAAGCCCGCGGCCGGGGAGGGACCAGCCTGGAGCAACTGCCCCGGAACGCCGCCACTCTGCTGACCGGCGCTGTGGGAATGTTGCTCCTCTTCATCCACCTGGTTGAGTCCATCAGCTCCTCCAGCAGGATCTCACCCACCGCTGCGCTCTACGTCTACGCCCTGACCAGCACCGTCCTGCTGATGGAGACCGCATGTCGGACAATGCCAGGAAGGTTGCCGGAGACCTCGCGATGATGGACGCAATCAACACCGAAGAAAGTGTCAAGCGGTAGCGGCACAGGACGGCGCCGGAGCGCCGAACCCCCGACGCGAGGCTGGCTCCAAACCCGCTTTTGAGACAGGGTCAAGGCGCGGCCAGGGCCCAAAACTGCTACGGAATGAGACGGCTATACTTCATAGGTAAATCGTATCTATTTACAGTAACAACCAGGGGGGGTGTAGGGGTAGTCGATCCACCGTCGGAAAATTGTTGCACCCATTTGAACCTGACCCCACTGTAAAATTCCGAGGAACCACCCGATCTTGCCTCGCGGAATCAGATGACCATACCTCAGCTTTAAAAAGACGAAAATCCCTTTCTAAGTACCCCCACGGAATGAGATGACCATACTCCGTAGCTGAAAAACACCCCCTCCATGGGCCAACCCCCTAAATGCCCTGAAATGACCCATTTTCGCCCGCCTGCGGGGGTCTCCCTGAGCCTTTTTGATACCGGCGCCAGGGTTCAGGGATCCGCGCGGCAGGCGCAAAAGCGCCGGCCCCGTTGCTGGATTATGCTGTGGTCAACCATGATTCATCATCGGGAGGGGCCACTGATGCAGCAGAAGTTGAGCAAGCTGGAGGCAGCGCAGCGGCTGGGGGTGTCTCCCTCGACCCTCGACCGGATGATACGGCGGGGGGAGTTGGAGATTGAGCGGGAGGGCCGGGGGGATCGGGCCAAGGTGTGGGTCCTGGCGCCTGGGCTATCCAGCGATGCGCCCGGTGGCCAACCCGTCGATGCTGGTCCATCGCCGGAGGCCGAGTTGGCGGCGGCAAGGGAGCAGGTCAGGGCGCTCCAGGAGCTGGCGGACTATCGAGGGAAGCTCCTGGACGAAGCTGAATGGCGCTACCGGGAACTGCTGGAGGAGCTCAGGAGGAGTCAGGCGATGCTGGAGGGGCTGACCAGGGCGCTGCCGCCAGGAGGGACGGAGGAGTCACCCCCGGGACGGCATTGGTGGCGCTTCGGACCGGGTTAGACGGGTTTTTGGCATTGCCCCCACAGGCGGGGTCGGAGACAAGGTGTACCACTGGCCCAACATCCCGCCGCCTTTTACCCCACATCACCGAGATGGTAGGCAACTTTGCCGCACATTTGACCCGGGATGAGATGGCCTATGGCGCCCAGGAGCGGGGGCTCAACTGGGGATCGATTCGGGCGCCCGATGAACTGGTGGATGAGGGCCACCTGAATGATCGCGGCTTTTGGGTGGAGGTTCCCCATCCTGAGCTGGACCGGAGCTTCAAATACCCCGGTCCCGCCGGTATATACAACGGCTCACCCTGGCGAATATCAAGACGGGCCCCCTTGATCGGGGAGCACAACGAGGAGATTTACTGCGGGGAACTGGGGCTTCAAAGGACGGAGTTGGCTTACCTGGCGGAATCGGGAGTGGTGTAGGCCGCCGCGAATTATCGGTCTAAAGCATGTCCTCCGAAGGGACTGGATTGTCTTCATGTCGGCGGCCACCGCCAAACCATGCTGGCACATCCTGCTATTGCGGTTCGAACATCTCATAAAACTCGATGTAGCTTTCCTCCACGAATTCATTCATCTGCTGCGACACAGGCCTGATCTCCTCCGGCATTGGGTTACCTTCGCGGTAGGGTGACTCTAACACTGGCGCCGTCCAGTCCATATAGACCGTATTGGCAGGTCCCGGTACAGTGCCACCGCTGGTATATACCCTTATCGGAGAGCGCTGACCGGCGTTTTCATAAGCCTTGCCAATCTTCGTGATCTGCTCCGCCGCCCTTCGAGCTGTCCCTGGTTTACATCTGAAAACCCGCCGAATTAGGTACATGGGAGTCCTCCTTCAGTTAATCTAGTCTTGCGCCCGCCCTTCGACAGGCTCAGGGCGAACGGTTTCCTTCCGTTCGTGGTGAGCTTGTCGATCCACAGCGGGGGGGTTCTGATAAGCCCCCAGTGTGCTTCCTCCCGGAGCGGCCTCACACAGGCCAATTCTACTCCATCGGGACTCTTTCGAACTGGGTCTTGGGGAATATGGCCAACAACCTTGCGGTAGCGCCGGACCGGTTTTCGAACCCGTGCTTGACACCTGCAGGGGCCAGGACAGTGTCTCCCTCTCCTAGCGTAACTACCTGGTCACCCAGAATTGCTTCCAGACTGCCCTCCACGATGACCATGGCCTCTTCGCTGATAGATACGCATACAATCACGCCCGCCTATACGCATCAGGACTCGGACGCAACCCCCACCTACGCGGGTACCAGAATACGCTGCTCAGGTCGTAAGTACTCGCCCGCTCCGGCGAAACGCGAGGCCCGGCAACACCATTTTGGTATTCCACACGATTTACAACTTTCTTGATTGTAGCTTCGGCATCAAGCGCTTTCCGGCTGTACCGTATAGGAGAGCCCTGTTCCCCGGCAGCCGCACCTGAGAACCGTAACTCCATGTCTTCTATGAAGTACAGGTGCAACATACACATGGTCAGCAGGTCATCTCTCGGCACTGTCCGCGTACCGACCACGTACTTGACGGTGCGGGGACTGACCTGCTCGACCCCGAACCTGCAATCATCATCATCGGGTAAGCTGTGCAGGTGGGACCAAAGGTCGTTCATCCTATCGCGCTCCTTGCGATGACAGCGCATGGTTTCGACCCCAAGCTTCAACAGGCGTACTGTTGAGTTGTTGTCCACTGGAGCAAGCCCGTAAGCCACGAACAGGTTTATCCCGTGTTCGCGGCAATAATCACCCTTCCTCTTGGACGCCGGTGAAGTCACCTCCACCTCAATGAATGTCGGGAGATGGGGATCTTGTCTTTGTAGCGTCAGGTCAGGAATAAACCCGCCGGGGTCGTAGGGCCGCTCAACATAGACATCTGTTACACCAGCCGTTAGATTCACGACAACCGGGCCACCGTTGCATCCGTCGTGCTGTGGTTCCCTTACCATGCCCCATATCGCACCTCGGAGGATGGCCGTCCTCAAGTGCGATAGCATCGCCGCTTTCGTCCCGAAGTGGTCAAGGCTCTCCGGCCAGGCTGGGGTTCCCATATTCATACTGGTCTCCTTTCAGCCGGGATTCCCCAGATCAAAGTGATTGCCCTGCGATTGGACCCTCTGGCGTGCCGTGAACTAGAAAACGGCAGCCTGAGGGCGTCAACTGCATCCGATTCACTCAACTGACCCACTCCCATAGGGTAACCACCCCCCTGACGAGCGTAAAAGTCTAGAATTGCCTGCCCCTGCCCAAGCGTCTCCCTCGGGGTGGTCTATTTACCCCGGACGACCCCATAACTGTCCGAAATACCTGTGCTCTCAAAGCAGGCTAGCCAGGTGCCAGCCGAAGCCGGCTGATCCGTTCTAGTATCCCGGTCAGCATTTCCCTGGTTACCAGCACCTCGGCAAGCTGAAACACCAGCCTCCTTGCGTGGCGTACCAGTCGCCCACCCGTCTTGATCAGCCTGGTCTGAAGACTGGTCAGAGTCCAGTGCTTCATATCCTCCGGCAACACCAGCCTTCTCATAAAGTTGCCCAGGTTGTAAGTCAGGACGAACAGCCATAGTCTCACCTGGTTGGCCACGAACTTGTGGCAGGAAAGCCGGGTCCAGTTCAGGGCGTACTTGCCCTCCTTGATCCACTGCTCCGCCGTGCCACGGCCATTGTAAAAGCGGACTATTCCTTTGGGTGGATAGCTCAGGTTGGTCACGATGAAACCAACCCTGGGAAATAGCTCCCCCTGATGCCACTCTACTTTAGCCACCACTCGCCTGGGCAAGTGCCAACTCTGGGCCTGATAGGCAAAGTCATGGTAGGAGACGATAGGCTCCCGGGATGGCCATTCGGTAGGACGCTCCAGCAAGGGTTGGATCTGCTCCTGAATTACCTGATTGGCGGGAAGCCGGATGGCGTACCCGATCTTTCCTTGTTCCAGATACTCGTATAGCTCCGGCTTGGCAAAAGCAGCGTCACCCCGGAACAGCAACCGCAGTCCTTTCTTCTGGTATCCTTTCACCACCGGCTCAAGGAGTTCCTGCCAGCCATCGGCACTATGCACGTTTCCGGGTCGTAGCGTCGCTCCTTCGCAATCCCCAAACTGGTTGAACAGAAAGAGGGGATGATAGCAGACACACTCGAAGTGCCCGTTGTAGGCGGCTCCTTCCTGCTGACCATGCACTGGACTCTCCGAACTGTCCATGTCCAGAATCACTCGCCGGTGTGGAGTGTGAGCCATGGCCAGCTCCACCCACTGGGGATTCACCATGGCCAGCCCCTTTAGGTTGTCCTCTTGAGTCAAAGTCTCCGTCTCAAAACGGCTCATGGTGTTGGTTCTGGCGGCGTTGCGGTCTGAGCCTTGCCAGCCCACGACAACTCTCATGGCTGGGTCTTGGGAAAGACGTTCTGCATCGTTGGTATCATCGTAGCCGGCCAAGCGGCTGTAGATGGACTGGCGGAGCAGAGGGACCAGGTGGTGTCGGATGTTGCGGCCGGTACGGCTTTCCTGGAGATAGTCGGAGGCTATGGGGGTAAGGTCCAGGGCGTCATCCAGTTCTCGGAATGCCAGCAGTCCGGCGTCGGAGGTGATGGTGGCACCATGTAACTCCAGCCGGATTTGGGGATTGAATTGGAGCCGAAGAGAGGCCTTTTCGCGGTCACCCATCGGGTGCCTCCAATGTCGGTACGCAAGTTATCTGAAATAGCCAACTTATTGCATGTATTATATCTGAAATACGGCTAAGAGATTCATGTAACGACTAGAAAAGCAAGAAAGTTGCCTATTTACCGCATCACTTGTTTGAGCCAAATGGGGAATACGGGGTAGGATAGGTTCCCTGATACGGTGTTTCCAGGATACCCCGGCATCTGCCCCGGGACCGTTATTCCCGACACAAAAAGGCCAGGTGGGACGCGGTGCAGAAGGCCAAGCTCAAGGGTATGTCCATTCGCAAGATGGCAAGAGAGATCGGTCTTCACAGAGACAACGTAAGGCGATACAGCGATGCCGAAAGTCCGCCGACGCAGCAGTCGCCGGCAACCCTAACGGGATCGACATCCGATAGGATCCCGGATTAGACAGATGACATTTTCGCTGAACGCCGACATGCTCCCGGCACAAGATTTCCCTCCGGCACGCACCCTTTCAACACCTGAAAGAGGTTTTTTCAACAAGCCGCCAGATTCCAGCAACAACATCACAGAGAAACATGATGAATCAACAAAGTAAGATGCTAACCCCACCCATTAACGAGACCCTACGTTCACTGCGCAAAATCACGCCCTTGGCCCTAGCGGCCCTGGTGGTCACGATAGCGCTGTTGATAACCTACATTCCCAACGTTCCAGCCATGGCCCAAGCCAAAAACGGCGCAATCCCGTCCCTGGCACTCGCCAGCAGCGAGCCGGGGCAGCTGGTCATCACCTGGGAAACTCCCGACCCGGCACCCACGGACTACCGGGTCAGGTGGGCCCCCACCAGTGAGAACTTTCTATCCTACAGAGATGACAACGAAGCGCAGAGAGGCAACCTGTATCCGCTCGGCGACCTGACCACCCTCACGCTGAGTAACCTGACGCCGGGCGAGAGCTACAAGGTCCAGATCCGGTCCCGCTACTACAACGCCGACCGCTCGGTCCGCAAGTCAAGTGGGCCCTGGACCCAGGTGATGACCCAGCGGGTGATGGACCATCCGCCGGCGGCGCCCAACGGCCTTGCCGCCTCCCAGGTCAGCCACGACAGCCTGACCCTCACCTGGAACGACCCCCAGGACGCGAGGATAACTGGACATCAGGTCCTCCGTGGAACAGATGCAGACAGCCTCTCTATCATCCAGGCAGACACCGGAAGCCCCAGCACGAACTACACCGACTCCACCGTGGAGCCAGAAACCAGTTACCACTATGCAGTCTTCGCCATGAGCCAGGACGGAGACGGGAATCAATCAGCAACGTTCAGCGTCACGACCCCAGTGGAGCCGGTCGATGAGGAAACGGTCGTCCTGATTGACCCCCCGGCAGGACTAGCCGAGTCCGACGTCAAGCACGACAGCCTCACCCTCATCTGGGATGACCCGAACAATGACGCGATCACCGGGTACCGGATCCTGAAAGGCACCCAACCCGATGACCTGTCGGTCTCCACCGGGAACACTGGAACCGACGACACCAAGTACACCGACCCCAATGTGGAAGACGCCACCACGTACTTCTATTCGGTCAACGCCCTGACGACAAACGGCATCGGACCCAGATCCCACGTCGCGGTGACGACGCCCGCGGAAAACATCCAAAGCGTGCCCGGTGAAACCGACCGACCGAACCATCAAACGCTGGTCAGCAGCATGGGCCGCACCTCGCACCAGATGGCGAACCTCATTTCGCGGGATGTCGCCCAAGAGTTCCAGACCGGACCCAACCCCAGCGGCTACAAGATCGCCAGCATCGACCTGTACCTCACCAGCAGAAGCTCCGACCTGACGGTTGAACTACGCACCGGCTCCACCACCGGCACGGTGCACGCCACCCTGAGCCCAAGTGGAGAATTGTCAGGACACGGCGTGTACACCTTCATCCCGCCCGCCAACACCACCGTCGCCGCCAACACCCACTATTGGATCGTGGTCAAAGGCAGCAGAAACGGATGGTTCAAAGCAGCGCTGGGTGAAACAGTCGCCGCCGTCCCGGGTTGGGAACTCGCTGAAAACTACGAATATCGACCGAAGTACAGCTATAACGAACAGGGAATCCAATCCGTCAACACCGCCACGGAAACCTTCAAAGCCCCCGGGCACATGAGCATTCGCATCAACCGCCTGAACAACGTGGCGACCGGAAATCCCTCCATCAGCGGCACCCCCAAGACCCAGCAGATCCTCACCGCATCCGCAGCCAGCATACAGGACGGCGACGGGCTTCCCGCCACGTTCAATTACCAGTGGATGCGCTACTCCGCGGATGGAGCCGAATTCGAGGCCAAAGTCGGCACGGACTCAATCGAGTACCTGCTGGTCCTGGAAGACGAGGGCAATAGGATCAGAGTTATGACCAGCTTCGTCGACGGCAAGGACAACGACGAGGGCCCGTTCCTAAGCGATGCCTACCCATCCGGCAACACCATCACTGCACCGCTCATCTACACGATAGTAAGCAACATCGGCCGAACCCCAGACAGCAATCGGCCCGCCAACATCTCTGCCATGCCTACCTCCCAATCCTTCACGGCCAGTAGTGAGACAGCCGGCCACATCCTGACCAGCATCACCGTCGTCTCCATAGATGCAGAGGGAGACGAGTTCGCGATCAAGATATGCACAGTGCAGGGCGACGTCCCGACCGCATCCTGCACCGACCTGGACCCGCCTGCATCGTTCACCGCTGGACCGCTGGAGTTCACCGCACCTTCCGACCGGACCATCACGCTCTCCAAAGGAGACACCTACGCGTTGGTGTTCAGCGCCGCTGCCGGAACAACGGCGACCATCCCCGCCACCGACGAGGACAATGAGGACCCCATATCTCTCCCCGGCTGGTCCATACGAAACAGATCCCAATTCTTTTCCAACAACCAATGGATGGACCGCGGCTACGATGTTGCCTACCTGATCGCCATCAAAGGTCAGCCAACCCAAATCAGTCAAGCCTCGGGCAGACCCACCATTGCCGGCAGTCCGGCAGTCGGCCAGGTGGTGACCGCAAGCACTGAAAGTATTACTGTCCCAGAAGGAGTGGCTGGCAATTTCTCCTACCAGTGGAAGCGCCTCTCCAGCGACGGAGCCGACTTCGAGGCCAACGTCGGCACGAACTCGAACCAGTACCGGCTCACCGCCGACGAACTGGACAAGAAAATCCAGGTTGAGATCAGTTTTGTCGACACCAGAGGCAGAGTCGTGGGATTTCCGCTAACAAGCCCGGCATACCCCACAGGCCGCACCATCGGCGCCCCTTCGTTGATGAGCAATACCTCCCAGACCGGGAACTCCATTGAACCCATGTCCACCGAGGTGGGCCAATCGTTCACGACCGGGACATCGCCCCACGGGCACCAACTGTCGAGCATCACGATCTTCTACGAGGACGGGGAAAATCGACGCATCAACCTGAAGGTCTGCGAGACCACCAGCGGCGGCCGGCCTACCGCAGAATGCTGGAACCTGAACCGACCCGGATCCTTTATCGCCGGGCCCCTGAACTTCACCGTGCCGGAAGCGCACTTTCGCGTGCTGGACCCCAACACCACCTACGCGGCCGTTCTCAATGGGCCGAGGCCGCGGACGGTAGAAACTACGGTCGAGACCGCTTGCCCTCAGACTGACCCCGACTTTACCGAAAGCTGTGTGCAGGAAGTCGTGATCACCGTGATCGTGGCCGCCCAGATCGGGGTCACGACCAGCGACGGCGAGGACACCCTGTCGTCCCCCGGCTGGTCGGTCGGAAACGCCTACCAGGAGAACCGCGAAGGTGCCTGGCGCGACGTCTCCTCCGGAAAGTCCGTCCGCATCGCGCTGCAGGCTGAACCCGCCCCCAACAAGGAACCCACCGGCATACCGGTCGTCACCGGCACCGCTCGCGTCGGAAAGACATTGACCGCCACTCAGGGCGACGTTGCCGACCAGAACGGACTGCCCGGCACGCTCACGTACCGGTGGAAGCGGTACGCCGCCGACGGGACCACCTTCGAGACCAACATCGGCGACAACTCAAGCCGATACACGCTCACGTCCAGAGACGTGGGCCGGAAGATAAAGGTCGAGGCCAGCTATACCGACCTCCACGGATACAGCGAAGGTCCGCTGATCAGCGATAACTTCCCGCACGGCGCCGTCGTGATCACGACCGCCGAGGACGACCTGCTGGTGTCCAATATCGGCAACCCCGAAAGCGAGACCGTTCAGACCACCCGAAAGATCGCCCAAGTCTTCGCCACCGGCACCAACCCGAACGGCTACGAACTCACGAGCGTAACCATTTCCGGCAACAGCGCCCCGGTGAAGATCTGCCGGTTCACGAGCGCCCACTACCCCTCACCGAGTTCAAACTGCGTAGACAATCCGTCTCCAGAGAATCCCAGTTACCTGCGCCGCGAATGGCTGTATGCGGTCGTGATTGACCCCAACACGGTGGACGTCACCAACGTTGACGAGGAAGACCCGACCTCCCGGCATGACTGGGCGATCAGAGGAAACTACCAAGAGCAGAACCAGCAGGGCGACTGGCACAACACCGCCCTGGCGCACGCCGTACGGATGGAACTCCAGGGCAGACCAGCATCACCTTTCAACCGACTTGGGCAACTCAGGGCCGAGCCCGCCAACCAGCAGGTGACCCTAACCTGGCAGAGCTGGCTTCCCGGCTCCGACGACGTCATCCAGAAATTCCAATACCGGGTGAAGCAGATCGGGGGTTCATGGGACCCCGACTGGACCGACATGCCGGGCAGCAACGCCAGTACGGAGGCCAACACGCTCAGGAACCTCATCAATGGCGTTGAACAGACCATCGAGCTACGAGCGGTCTTCGACCAAGACGGTCAGACCGTGTACAGCGGGTCTGCAAGCATCAGTGCAACGCCGCGCGGCCCCCTGACGGCGCCCCGCAACCTGGACGCCAGCACCGAGGGCGACGGCGGAGTCAGGCTGAACTGGTCAGACCCAGCCGACAGCACGCTCACCGGGTATCAGTATCGTTACCACCCTGGAGATAGAGTCTGGAACCCAGACTGGACCAATGTCCAAGGCAGCAACGCCGCCACCACGTCCCACACCCTGACCGGCATGGCCAAGAACCTGCGCCACACCCTTGAGGTCAGGACACTTCGAGACGACGCCCAAGGGCCGGCGGCCAGCAGCTCCGTAACCCCCAGGGGACCGATGCCCCGCCTGCAGAACCTGGCGGCCGCGGCCGACGACCAAGAGGCGACGCTCAGCTGGGACAACCCGGGTGATCACGGCATCACCGGCTACCAGTACCGGCGCCGGGCCACCGCCGAGAGCGTCTGGAACCCCGACTGGACCAGCGTCCCGGGCAGCAACGCCAACACAGCATCATTCAGGGTCCAGCCCCTGGTCAACCTCACGGCCTACACCTTCGAGGTACACGCCATGCGCGGTCTGGAGGAAGGCCCGGCGTCAAGCGCCTCCGCCACCACGCCGGACGGACCCGCCGCGGTGCCCAAGGAACCCCGCAGCATGAGCGCCCGTCAGAGAGACCAGGGCTTCACGGCGTCATGGCGAGCACCCGCCGACGAGGACCAGCGTGCCCCCGTAACTTCATATCTGGTCCGCCACCGGCAGATTGGAACTTCATCGTGGCAGAACGTGTCGGTCGATGAATGCTGCGGCAAGACCATCACGGGACTGACAAACCGGCGTCATTACGAAGTGCAGGTGGCAGCCCTCAACCGCCTCGGCACCGGCCCATGGTCTGGTCTCGTCAACGTGACACCGCAGGCGCCGTACTCAGAACCACCAGCTCCAACGGGCGATCCAAACCTCAGCCTGGGTACACTCGCACTGCATTGGACAACCCCCAGCAATTACTGCACCGGGCCCAGGAGTTTCTACATCATCTGGGATGGCCCGAAGGAGGGAGACAGGAGAGCGGATGAATGGGCAGCCCACATCAACACCACCCGGGGCGCGGGAGAGGTCACCTATGCTTTCAGGGAATCACCCTACGCTCCTGGCTACTACGAGATGTACGGCACAGTGAACTTCCAGGGGCCAGGAAGTGCATCCATCAAGGTTCGAGGCAGGTTCGACCAAACCTGGGGCACCTGGTCGCCGACGGGCAGTCTACACTGCTTCAACTGAGCGAAACCCGCTGAGCAACCTCCCGGGAACAACCCGGGATACCTGCCGGTTCTCCTCCGACCGCTGGAAACGCCCCCACGCAAGCGGGGGAGAACCCGCATGGACGTTTTCGTTCCCTTCCCGGATGAGGATATCCCCACGCACCAAGGGGTGAATCCGAGGAAGGTGACGCCACAGCCCTTCAGCTTTCCGGTTCCTTCGTTCCAGCTCTTCCTGCAACTCCCGTATCCGGGCCTAGAAGTCTGGCCGGAAACCTTTCTCCCGTTTTCTTAGTCGATTATCGATGCATAGTGCGTGTTGCAACGTATATGCACCACCATGCCATATAAGCTTGAATACGTCTGATTGGCGTAGCGTAAAACCCGGAATGGCTTTCCGGCCAGACTTCTAGGCCTTCTCCCGGCAGGCCGCGATACTTGCCGTATAAAGGACCACGTCCGGGTCGGTCAGGGTTACTGGCGCAACCCGCCACTGACAACTTACATCAATTGCCCGCGGGCTGCGAGGTCAATAAGTACCAATCGGAATAGGCAAAGTGATAACTCATGATTGGGTAAAAGAGAAAGGCAAATAGAGGACTTCTCAGCTGTCGCATCTCGGAGGAAGGTGGTCACATTTAAGGTTGGCGCCACTAATGAAGGGCCATTGGCTCGGCGCCCGACAGATGCGGTGGCGTTCTTGCGCCAGCGAGCGGATGCGGCCTTTGTGGCAACGCTGAGAGGCTGGGGAGGAATCGGAGCGGGACGTGTTCGGCAACGGCCTCCCGGGGTGCGCCGAACTGAGCACGCGGTTGAAACGGAAGAGCCGGATCGCAGAACGATCGTAAAGAGAGCGTTAGGTATGACCAGAGCACAGAACAGAGGAGCACAGGTCAGGCGCGAACTGCGCCTGCACGCCCAGGCGGACGCCGAGACCGCGGCCAACCGGCCAGGCCTGGAAGTGTGGGCGTGGCCGTTCCGAGTGCTTTCGAGCCTCCCCATAGCTTTAGCACGTTCCCCACTCCCTGCCGGAAGCGCCCCCCGCAGCCGCCGGGCCGGGGAGCGTCACTCGACTCGACCCCCTCGGACCGATCTCTCCTTCCCGACCATGTCGGTCGGTAACTCACTGAAGAGGCTCAAGCTGCATGACCGGTAACCCGAACTCCCGACTCCGTCACCCTTCGATCTGGCTCCTCCCCCTCCTCCTCATCGCCTTAGCGGCGCTCGTCCTCCCGTCCGTGGCCCACGCCCAGAGCACCGCGCCCACTGTCTCGTCGGTGGCCGTCACCTCCAATCCAGGCACAGACAACGAGTACGCGACCGGCGACACCATTGGAGAATAGGAAAAGTTCTAACCCAAAATGAGCACTTTCGCCTATCGCAACACCGGAGGGGGTGGTAGAATCCGAAATTGTGCTGAATGAGTGAGGGGTTATTGGCCAGGCACATGAAAGGCGGGCGGAAGGGCCAACCTGACTTAGCCCAGCCCCGCTGAGTTCGCGAATACCGGAGACCGGGAAGAATGCAGCCATGAAGCGATTGCCCGCACCCCTCGGCGGCGAGACCCAGAGGGGTCCCGGAGCGCCTCTCGCGCTCCCGACGCTTCCGACGCTTCCGGTCGGGGTGTTCCACACCCGCCGGCCAGGCCCACGGCCTGGCAATTCCGGCGATTCCCCCGGTTGATTGGTGATGCGGAGCGAAGACGAAACGAACATGCAAGGGCCTGGCGGCGCCCGCCGGGCCCTCCCCTCCAACGGACTTCCGGAACCCCCCCTTCGACCACAGCCCTCGGCATCACCGTGTCGTGCGATGCGGGATGTCGTCTGCGCCTCGCGGTCAGTGACGATCCGGGCTGAGGCAGCCTGCGGGGTCACAACCTTGAATTGCAGGACCCAAGGAGAATGTTGCGCGCATTAGTTCCAATACTGGCAATCATTGCCCTGTTCCTCGTCCTCCCGTCCGTGGCGCACGCCCAGAGCACCGCGCCAACCGTCTCGTCGGTGGCCATCACGTCCAGCCCCGACGGGAACAACACCTACGTGACCGGCGACTCGATCACGGTGAGCCTGACCTTCAGCGAGGCGGTCACGGTCACCGGCACGCCCTACGTGGTGGTCGACATCGGCGGCCAGCCCCGGAACTTCAAGTACTCGGGCGACGGGAGCAGCGCGGCGGCGCAGCCCTTCAGCTACACAGTGCTCGTGGGGGACCGGGACTTGGACGGCGTCTCGTTACTGGTCAACAGCCTCACGCTGAACGGCGGCACGATCCAGGCCACTGACGACTCCGCCAACGCCACGCTCACCCATACCACCATGACCTTCGCCACCCACAAGGTGGACACCGAGGTCACGCTGCTGAGCAGCCTCGCTGATCCGGACGCATCCGGCACGATGACCATCAGCGCCACAGAGAGCGCCACAGTCAGAATCCAGGTGGGGGATGCGCGTGATGCGTATGACATCAACGTGATTACGCTGGACGTCAGTACGGCGTCCGCCACCCTCGACGTGACGGTGGAATTGGTCGGAGTTACCGATCCATATGCGGACTACACATATACCGGGTCCGTGACGGCCACCGGCTCGCAGACGTTCACATTGACCGGACCGGCAGGGGTGAAATTCGGCAACGTGGGGAACATTCCAGGAACCGTAACAGTGGGAAAAGGACCGGCCTATGACATAAATATCAGCGGGGCGGGCGCAGGCAGCATCGAACTGGCAGGGACCAGCCTGAATGTCTCTGACCCAGGTGTTGTCTCCAGGCTTTTCTTCAATCGAGCTTCAAATGTTACGGAACCCAAGGTGAGTGTTTCGGGTCACAGAGGTGCGATTCCGCAACTCATATACGGGGACGTCGTTTCGAGTCCGCCGAACGGGAGCGCCTATGCTGCCGGAGACCGGATCGACCTGCTGTTCGTGACCACGCGACCCATGAATGATCCGGAAGGGCTCACCTTGCCGTTCTGGCTCGGGAACGGCGCCGAGCACCGCCGCGAGGCAGGCCTGGTCAAGGATATTTTCATCGAATTCGGGTACCGGTTGTTTTCCTACACGGTCCAGGCCGGCGATACGGATGCGGACGGGATATACATCGGGGCGGACCCGCTGGGAGACAATGCGGGCATCGACTCCCATGCGGCGGACACTCCCGCTATTCCCGCTTACCTGCGGCTTGCGGCCAACCAGCTTCCAGCGAGTCAATCCGTCGACGGCTCCGGCTCGCGGACCTGCGAGGAGGTTCTCTGCAGCACTGTACTTGCCGAAGTTTCCGCCAACGATCGATTCTCGGGGTTTTCCGCCCTACTTCTCGAAAGCAGCGCCTCCTTTCTTACATTGGGGGCATCAAGTGCGTGGTCTTTTGAGTATGGTGGTGAGGGGGACGCGGTTGTGGAGGTAGCCCTGGATCGTAATCATGATTTACTGGAACTCGATCTCATTGACGGGTTATCTGCCCCTCTCTATAACAGGTTGGCTCTCAGCGTGGACGGGACGGTATTTCTCCTGAGCGAGGCTAATAGTAAAGGACCATCCGGCGAATATTTCTATTTCCAGTGGCTCTACCCGGGCCTGACGTGGGCGGAGGACGATCAGATCGACGTCAAGCTGATCGAAACGGCGACGGCCACGTTCGACGCCGCCAGCTACGCCAAGGCCGAGGGAGACACCTTCGACGTTACGGTGACGCTGGGCGACTCCTTCGTGAACACGCTGACGCTCCCCATCGTGGTCGCGGGCAACGGCGGCGCGGATGCCACGGACTACTCAGGCATCCCGGAGAACCTGGTCTTCGCGCCCGGCGACACCGAGAAGACGTTCACCGTGACCATCGTGGATGACGAGATTGACGATGACGGCGAGAGCCTCACGCTGAGCTTCGACGACCCTCACATCAGGTCGGGCGGCGCCAACGAGACGGCCGCCATCACCATCACCCGGACCCTGGTCAGTAATACGGCTCAGGGCGGCAATTCCGATAACAGCGTTACCGGAGATCACGGACAAGCCTTCACCACCGGCCACAACCTGCCCGGCTACAACATTACCGGCGTCACCATCATCTCCGAGGATCCGGAAGGTGACGACATAGCCCTTCAGATCTGCGAAGTTGCCAGCAACGGCTGGCCGACCACGACCTGTACGGATCTCACCTCGGCCGGCCCTTTTGCGGCGGGACCCCTGCTCTTCAACGTTCCGACCGGTACGACGCTCACGCTGGAGGCACACACCACCTACATGGTGGTGTTCAAGAGCCCCGGAGGAGAGCAAGTGCGCGTGGACGCCACCGACAGCGACGACAACGACGACACCTCCCTTCCGGACTGGGAAATTCGAAACAAATCCCAGTTCAAAGACTCGAACGTCTGGCGAGACCGGGGCTATGACAGAGCGATTGCCATCGCCATCAGCGGCACGGTCAATAAGACCTTCATCAACGACAATGTGACCTTCGACCCCGACTCGGTCACCCGGGAGATCAACGAGAACACCGGCGCGAACCGGAACGTCGGCGCCCCCGTCACCGCCACCTACACCGGAACCTGCACACTCATCCACAGGCTCGGGGGCACTGACGCCGACTCCTTCGGGATCGACTCCTCCACCGGCCAGATCAGGACCAGGTCCGGCGTCACCTACGACCACGAGGCCAGGTCAAGCTACACCGTCACGGTTACGGCCTACCACTCCAGTTGCGGCACGGACGACGCCACGGTCACCATCAACGTCAACGACGTGGACGAGCCGCCGCGGCGGGCGCCCCTGGAGGTGGTTGGGTACCCCGTGCCACGGACCTACGACCAGATCTTCGTCCGCTGGACGCCCCCCGACAATGCCGGCCGCCCGGAAATCACCGGCTACGACATCCAGTACAACACCGAGCTGGGTTTTGACGGCATCTGGCAGGACGGACCGCAGAACGTCGCCGTGACATCAGCCATTATCAGTGGCCTGGAGCATGGAGATAGCTACCATGTTCGAGTCCGCGCCAAGAATGACGAGGGCAGCAGCCCCTGGTCTGCGGAGTCCTTTACCTCCACCAACACCCTGGATTTAGAGGTCGAGGCCTCCGATCCTATCATCCCCGACGGGGTCGTACCAGGTGACAGATTCCGTCTCCTACTCGTGACCCGACCCCTCCAGGCGCGAGATACTAAGATGGGGAACTACGCCGACGAAGCTTTGGTCCCAGCGCTTGCCTTGCATCCAAACCATGACTTACAAAAATACTGGAAATTCTTCCTTCCTCTCGTAAGCACTCGTCATATCGACGCCCGAGTCATCACGAACACCACATACACCAACGAAGACAAGGGAGTGCCCATCCACTGGGTTGGAGGGGCCAAGGCCGCGGATGATTACGAGGACTTCTACGACGGTGACTGGGACGACGAGTCCGCAAGGAATGCGAGCGGGGAACTCGTCCCGTTGCCCAACGGGGTGTGGACCGGCAGCGCGGCAGACGGTACGGAGCTCATGGATGGCGGGACCTCCAGGGCTCTTGGCCAGAGCCCGGCGGGCTACGGCGCTCCCGGCTCCACCACCGCCGGCGAAGGCCCCATCCACAGCGGGTCCACTGCCGCCAACACCGCAAGGAAACCTATTTTCAGTTTAACGTCGGTGTTCATGGTCGTGCATCCGCCCCTCGCAACCAACGAAGACCAAACCAGAGACACCGATGACCGGCGGTCCGACAGGAGGTCGCAGGCGTTCACCACTGGGTCGAATCGGCACGGTTACGAGTTCTCGGGCGTGGCGGTTGGAAAACATTATCTGGAAACCATTCACATTGAGGTCTCGGTTTACTCCGTCGACACGAACGGTCATCCCGATACGCTGCTCTTTGCGTTATCGAATCCAGATTCCTACACCAACGACACCCAGGCCTTCAACGCTCCGGCCGGCTCCACCCTGGACCCCGGCACCACCTACGCCCTAGTGGTCCAGCACGCCACATCCGGCACCGACCTGACCCTGTATACCACCGCCAGTGACAGCGAGGACGATGAAAGCCTGGACGGCTGGAGCATCGCCGACGCCTTCCACTACGAGAACGGGGGCAGCTGGCAGGCGGACTCGGACGGCAAGGCGCTGCAGATCATCGTCCGGGGAATCGCGAAGGTGGGCCCCTCCCTCGCGCCCACCGAACTCACCGCCATCGCGGTGGGCCTCGACCGCATCGACCTGTCCTGGACCGCCCACACCGACGACGGCGGCTCCGCCATCACCGGCTACCGGATCGAGTCCTCCGCCGACGGGAGCGCCGGCTGGGCCGACCTCGACGCGGATACCAGCTCTACCGACACCACCCACTCCCACACCGGCCTCATGCCCAATACCACCCGCTACTACCGGGTCTCCGCCATCAACGGCGAGGGCACGTCCGAACCTTCCGACACCGCGAACGCCACCACCGACTACCCGGAGGTGACGATCCAATTTGAAGGCGGTCCATACACCGTCGCGGAGGGCGGCACCCAGACGGTCACCGTTGTCCTTAGCGAGGACCCCTTTCGAACCACCGTCATCCCGCTCATGGCCACCGGCCAGAACGGGGCGCAGTCCGGCGACTATACCATACCCCCCAGCGTGACCTTCAGCTCCGGTGAGACGTCAAAGCCGTTCGACTTCATGGCGACGCAGGACACCGTGGACGACGACGATGAGAGCGTGAGGCTCACCTTCGGCCCGAACCTGCCGTCCAAGGTGAGCGTCGGAACGATGGACGTGACCACCGTCAGCATCACCGACGACGACGACCCGGAGGTGGAGGTCTCTTTCGCTTCCGGGACCTACATCGTTCCTGAAGGCGGGACGCAGGAGGTGACGGTCACCCTGAGCGCGGACCCGGAGCGCCAGGTGGTCATTCTCATTACTGCGACGCCCCAGGGCGGGGTGTCCGAGGACGACTACTCCGGCGTACCCGACGACGTGACGTTCAACTCAGGTCAAAAGTCGAAGTCGTTCACGTTCTCCGCAACGGATGACACGCAGGATGAGGACGGGGAGAAAGTGCTGCTCACCTTTGGGACGCTGCCGACTCGGGTGACCGCGGGGGCGACGGGCCAGACGACAATCAGCATTTCCGACGACTGCGCGGACGTCGACATCTGGTGCGCCACCATGGCGTTTGGCGCCACGGTGCATTGGGAGGGCAGGTACGATCTGCAAGCCACTGACGTCGACAACAGGGAGTTCAGCCACAACGGCGCGGACTACCAGTTGTGGTCCACTGAAATGCACCAGAACGGTCACGATTCCGGCGACGACAACCAGGTCGTACCGCCCTTCGGCATACCCGAACGGACGGAATTCCTGATTGATTTTTTCAACCTGAGCGGCACGAGCGACCAGGTGTTCGATCCGCCGGACAATGACTGGCTGGACTGGACGCTGCACGTCGGCACCGTCAGCGACGGCGAAACGCTGACCGCGACGCTTCGCTTCAGCGAAGCCAGGAAATTGGCCGGAGCCTGGTGGCGGTGGTCGGGCGGGGACATCGACGGTCTGCGCCGCGCTTGGAAGACGGACCAACTCTACAAACTCAGGCTGGTGGAGGACCCAAGGTCGGAGCGGACGCCGCAGCCGCTGAATCCGCCCCTGTACCTGAGTGTCCAGGGCGAGGTTAACACGACCCAAACGTGGCTGCGATGGCTCACACCCCAGACCAGGCACGACAGAGTGCCGCCGGTGGACAGCTACAAGATCCAGTGGAAGCAGTCCTCCGGCAGCTGGGACACGTCCGCCGACGTTTCGGAGACCACCCGGGGCCCCAGCTCCCAACGCCCCGTGTCCCACTATCTGGACGGGCTGACCCCCGGGGTCGAGTACAACATCCGGGTCATAGCGACCGACAGCGTCGGCGACAGTGAACCATCCAATGAAGTTACCTATACGAAGCCTGCCTCCGGCCAGCTCGCCCTCTCAAACACCCCAGCCGAAGGCGAGCCGCGGATCGACGGAACTCCGGAGGTGGGTCAGACGCTGTCTGTAGACACCACGGCCATTGTGGACGTCGACGGCCTCGAAGAGGTTGTCTTCCAATACCAGTGGCTGGCAGATGACGCGGATATCGCCGGCGCCACCGGCGCGACCTTTAACGTAGTGTCCGGAGACGTGGGCAAGGCCATCAGTGTGAGGGTTTCCTTCACCGACGACGTGGGCAACGAGGAGACGCTGACCAGCGCGCCCACCGTGGTGACGGCGGCGGGCCTGCAGCTTCAGTCGGCCACAGTGAACGGCGCCACCCTGACCCTGACCTATAACGTGCCCCTAGACAATTCCGTCTTTCCGCCGTCAACTGCCTTCGCCGTGAACGTGAACGGATCTCCACGTTCGGTTACCGGCGTGGGGTTCGGCGAATCCAATGTCCTCCTGTTGCTGTCCCAGGCTGTGGAAGCGGGAGACACGGTGACAGTGGACTACACCGCGCCCGACGGGACTGACGCCATCCAGGACTCCGACGGCCGGAAGGCGGTGTCCTTCAGCGGGCGGGAAGTCACCAACAATACCGCCTCGTCGGGAACCGCCAGATCGGAGCCGGTACAAGCTCCCGGCTCCCCGGACAGCCTGCAGGTGGTCTGGCACGAGAGCGGCAAGCTCAGGGCGTCCTGGAACGCCCCGGAGTCCGGCGACGACCCCACCGGCTACACCCTCCAGTGGAAGCGATCCGGGGACGATTGGGCGGAGCCAGCCGAGGTGTCCGAGGCCAATGCGAAGGGGACATCTCACATCATCACGGGGCTGACCGACGGAGTGGAGTACGCCGTCCAGGTTATCGCACGCAAGGATGACGGCCGCAGCGCCCCGTCAGGGGAGGTCACCGAGACGCCCCAGGAGACGGTCCCGCCCTCGCTGTCGTCGGCCGTGGTGGATGGGGCCACGCTGACCGTGACCTTCGACGAGGCTCTGGACACCAACGGAGGACCGGACAAGACCGCCTTCGCGGTGATGGTGGCAGGCAATAATCGCGGGGTGGATACCGTTTCGGTGTCGGGCAGCATCGTGACCATCACCCTGGTGACGGCGGTGTTCGCGGGCGACGCGGTGACGGTGGACTACACGGCTCCCACCGACCAGTCCGCAGCCAGGCTGCAGGACCTGGCGGGCAATGCCGCAGCATCCTTCAGCGGGCAGGACGTGAGCAACAACACCCAGGCGGCTGACCGCCTGACCGCCAGCGCCAGCGGTGTGCCGACCTCTCACGACGATCATGTCACCTTCGAACTGGAGTTCAGCGAGGAGTTCCTGCTGAGCTACAAGACCCTGCGGGACCATGCCTTCACGGTGACGGGGGGCGATGTGACCAACGCACGGCGGCTGGAGAAGGGCAAGAACGTCATGTGGGAGATCCACGTACGACCGGACGGGGACGGCGCCGTGACCATCGTGCTGCCCGTGACCACGGACTGCTCCGCCCAGGGGGCAATCTGCACCCAGGACCGCAGGCCCCTTTCCAACCGGCTGGAGGTGACGGTTGCCGGCCCAGGGGAAGCCCAGCAGACCCCAGCGAACTCACCGGCCACCGGCATGCCCACCATCAGCGGCACGGCGCAGGTGGGAGAGACCCTGACGGCGGACACGTCGGGCATCGCCGACGCCGACGGGCTGACCAACGCGACGTTCAGCTACCAATGGATACACAGCGACGGAGGCGCCGATACGGACATATCCGGGGCCACCGGCTCCAGCTACACCCTGGCCGATGGCGACGTGGACAAGACCGTCAAGGTGGGGGTGTCCTTTGAGGACGACGCGGGCCACCGGAAGACACTGACCAGCGCGGCAACGGCGGTGGTGGTGGCAAGGCCCAACAGCCCGGCCACGGGGGCTCCTACGATCTCAGGCACGGCACAGGTGGGAGAGACCCTGACGGCATCCACGTCCGGCATCCAGGACGGCGACGGCCGGACAGGCGCCGTCTTCTCGTACCAGTGGCTGGCCGACGGAGCGGTTATCGCCGGGGCCAACAGCTCGACCTTCACCCTGATCTCCGACGACGAGGGCAGGACCATCAGGGTGCGGGTTACCTTCACCGACGACGAGGGCCATGAGGAGTCGCTGACCAGCGATCCCACGGCGGCGGCGGCTCCTCCTCCCAACACCCCGGCCACCAGCGCGCCGACCATCACCGGCGCCGCCCAGGTGGGGGAGACCCTCACCGCCTCGACGACCGGCATATCCGACGACGACGGCCTTGACGACGTGACCTTCGCCTACCAGTGGCTCGCCGGAGACGCTGAGATCAACGGAGCAACCGCCAACACCTACATCCTGGCCGAAGACGACGAGGGCAAAGCAGTCAAGGTCCGGGTGAGCTTCACCGATGACGCGGGCAACGAAGAGTCGCTGACCAGCGCGGTGACGGGCGCGGTGGCTCCCCATCCCAACACCCCGGCCACCGGCGCGCCGACCATCAGCGGGACGGCACAGGTGGGGGAGACGCTAACGGCGTCGACCACGGACATTTCCGACACCGACGGCCTGGCCAGCGCATCCTTCTCCTACCAGTGGCTGGCCGACGACGCTGACATCAGCGGCGCCACGGGCAACACCTATAGCGTGTCCGACGGCGATGTGGGGAAGACCATCAATGTGTGGGTCAGCTTCACGGACGACGCCGGCAATGACGAAGCGCTGACCAGCGCCGCTACAGCCGCCGTCACGGCCCCGGAAACAGAGACCCAGGTACCGGGCGCCCCGCGGAACCTGAGGGCCGCGACCGGCAACAGCGGGGAACTGGCCGTCTCCTGGGACGCGCCCAGCAGCGACGGCGGGTCGGAGATCACCGGCTACCGGGTGCAGTGGAAGGAGTCCTCGGGCAGTTGGGACACCCCGGCCGACGTGTCGGAGACGACGGTGACCGGAACGGCTCACACCATCACCGGGCTGACCGACGGGACTGAGTATGACGTACAGGTGCGGGCGGTCAACTCAGAGGGGGCGGGAGAGGCTTCACCGGAAGCGGCGGCCACGCCGGTGAACCCCACGCCGCTGACGGCCACGGTCCACGACAAGCCCTCGTCCCACGACGGCAGCGCCGCATTCACCTTCGAGCTGCGGTTCAGCGAGAACATCGAGGACCTCAGCTACACCACCCTCCAGGAACATGCCTTCACGGTGACCGGGGCCTCGGTGAGCAAGGCACGCCGGCTGGAGCCGGGCAAGAACGTCAAGTGGGAGATCACCGTCCAGCCTTCCTCGAACGCCGACGTGACCATCGTGTTGCCCATCACCACGGACTGCACCGCACAGGGCGCCATCTGCACAAGTGACGGACGGAAACTGTCCAGCCGGGTTGAACTGACCATCAGCGGGCCGAGCGAATAGAACGGTTCGGGAAGTCAAACCCAGATAGTGCGCTGGGGCGACCGTCGGTGCAATTCGACAGCCGCCCTATGCACCGGGAAACCGCAAGAAAGGCGTGTTCCGCCTCCACTCATGTGGGTGGGTTGAGTTGGCACAGCCCCAGGCCAACTCGCCTTCCTTTCCACCGCAGCCTGCCTTCTGATATGTTCGAACTGGGTTATTCCTTTAGCGCTACCCGTCCAGACGGCGGAATAGCTTCCCCTGTTGTGGGAACTGGCAAGCAACACCGGGTGCGTCGTGGCCCACTTGGACTGCACCGGCGTTGGGGCCATCTGCACCGGGGACCGCAGACCCCTGTCCAACCGGCTGGAGATTACGGTTTCCGGGCCGGGTGGGTAGGTGGGAGTCCGTACCCAGGCAATGTCGGGGTTGAAAACCGTGCCGGGTTAAGGCGACCAATCGCGGATCCTCTCTGGTGTGACCCGGATGCAGCAGCGCAAACCCAGCCGGCAAATGGGAAGAACCCGGGAAATGGAGGAACCCAGGTGGGACAAGCAACGAAAGGTAATGGCGAGAGGCCAGTCCTCTTCTGGGTCGCCGGCGGCTGTGCAGCGACAGCGGTCATCGTGGCGCTGGCCTACGTCCTGACCACGCCCCCCATCCCGGCCGAAGCCGCGGAACGGTACATCGAGGACCACTACGACGCGGTGGCCGAAGCCGTGGCCCACGCGGCCTTCACGGACAACCCCCCAAGGACGGAGAACATCGTGGAGGTGGCTGAGTCCATCGCGGAGCAGGTCATCCCGTACAACTGCCAGGCCACCGCCGATACCGGAACCGCCGTGGACGCACGGTGCAACCTGTCCTTCTCCCTGAACCATCCGCTCGAGCTTCGGATCGAAGCGCCCTTCCGGGTGAACATGAGCACCACCGGCCGGGACATTTTCGGCAGAACGACACCGGTGGTCCAGGAATCGAACCCCATCATCAGCGAGATGGCGGTCAACGGGCTGAGCCTGGACAAGCTGAACGAGGCTGAGGCCAAGACCGGGGAGGTCAAGGAGACCATCGGGAATGTGGGCTCCGAGATCCGGAATCTGCTGGGGAACTAGAGAAACCGGGCAGGAGTCTCCCACCAAGCGGCATGGTAAAAATCTCCACCATCGCTTCAGCCCTACCTCAACTCCCGCACCATGCTCTCGGCGTTGTACCTCATCATGTCCAGGTAAGTAAGCGCCCCCGGACCGGGCAAGGAATAAATCACTCCCACCCGAATGCCAACTTCCTGGGCCGTCCGCGTCAGCATTCCCTGCCGGAACTGGGGCTCCACAAATACCGCTGGCAGGCCGTCCCGCCTTATTCGCATCACCAGCTTGGCCAGGGTTCCGGGAGCCACCTCCATACCGTCATGAGGTGCCAGGGCGGTTGCTTCCCAGTTGTAACGGCGGGCCAGGTGGCCAAAGGCATCGTGATAGGTGACCAGATGACGGCGCTCGTTCGCTACCCGACCCAGGAGTTCCTCTATTTCTTGGTCCAGGGCAGAGATCTGGCCGACATATGTTTCGGCACTGGCCGTATAGTCGAACTCATGCTTCGGGTCAACCTCCGCCAGGCCATCCCGAATCTGATTTACGTAGTCGATGGCCAAGCCGGGGTCCAGCCAAAAATGGGGGTCCCCATTGTCCAATGGCGCGCTAGGTTCCAACCCATCGGCGACGATAATCCATTTCGCTGCCGGCCGTGAAGAATTCCGCAAGACTGGGTTCAGAAAGTCGTCCAGACCAGCGCCGTTGGAAACAAGCAAATCCGCCCGTCCTATAGCCAGGTTATTCGACGGCTTAAGCTGGAAAGCGTGCACATCGATCCCAGGAGGAACCAATGTGGTCACTTCCACCAGGTTACCCCCTACCTGCCCGGCCAGATCCGCCAGTAGAGAATTGGTGGCCACCACATTGATTTTTCCCCCACTGATTTTCCCTCCCCTTGATCCAGAAGGCTGCTCACTGGTATCGGAGTCCTTCCCTGCGCCGCTGGCGGCCACGCCACAAGCCGTCAGTAGCAGGATTCCCGTCAGCAGAGCCGCCAAGAATCCCCCAATCCTCCAGCCCCCGGTCCAGTCCCTAGTCGCAAACTGGGTTTCAAAATCGCTGCTGGACGAAATGCCAGGCATACCGTGCTTGCTCGCCTGGGGTATCATTACCTGGCCATTATGATACATAGTCTCAAACATGGGTAAAAATAGAGATCAGGCTGGGGCCCTCAGTTCTGCGGTACAGGTCTGACACCTTCCGTATACCTCCAGCCAGTGACCGCTGACTTGGAAATGGTGCGCTTCGGCGACACTTTCCAGTCGGTCTTCAATGTCGCAGCCCAGCAAGTCCTCGGATGCTCCGCACTCGACGCAAAGGAGATGATGATGGTGTCCTCGATGGCTCAACTGGTAGTGCAGGTTACCGTCCTCCAGCAAAACCCGGCACAGGGCACCGGCCTCGACCAGAATCTTCAAGGACCGATACACAGTGGCCCGGCCTATTCCCGGTAGCTGCTCTCGCAATTCCTCGGCGGCAAAATGCCGCTCCTTCTCAGCGATGGCTCGCGCCACAGTTCGACGCGGGGCAGTATCACGATAGCCCCGTTCCTCAAGGGCATCCATAAGTTGCTCCGACAGGGGGGATCCTCGCTTACGCAAACCGGCACTTTTTAAATGATACTTGGTATCTAAAGAGGATCAATTTAACACAAGGGACCTTGGCGGTCAACAGCGTAGGTTGCCGAAAGATTAGGTCCGTAAAGGCGCCCGGCCGTGCGCCCCTGCCATGCCCAAAAGACGCACTCTCCATAAGGAAATGGTATCATTCCGAGCCGGAACGCATCTCCAATAGCCTGGCTGTAATGTCCTCTACCGTATCGTCGGTGTAGGTGGTCGCCGCCGTTCCCGTGTCCGCCACCAGCTCATCGAAGTGGCCCTTGGGGTCGTCGTAGCGGTGGCGCCTGAGGATCACGTACCCGGTGATGCTGTAGTCGCCGGGGTCGTCCCAGGTGAGCGCCACCTGGTCATGGGTAGCCGTGGCGTTCAGGCCGGTGGGCTTGGCCGGTACCGGCACTTCCAGGGTTTCGATGTGGAACCAGCGGGACCGCTCGCTCACCCCGTACTCGTTGATGGCCTTGATGCGGTAGGTGTAGTGAGTGCTGGCCGCTACCGTGTTGTCGGTGTAGGTGGTCGCCGCTGTGCCCGTGTCAGCCACCAATTCACTGAACTCGCCCCCGGTATCGTTCACGCGGACGCGCCACCACTGGTCACTGTGAGCCACCAAAAGTGTAATGCGACGGGACTACGCTGGTCCTCAGCGCAGACCCAGGGCCTCCTCCCCTGCCAGACACCTTCCCCATGCACCAATCTCAGATAGGCCTTTCTACGAGGGAATCAAGTTTGGGATACGGTCCTGGATGAGGTCGGATTTGTCCCTTTTTCCAAGGTGGGTGCGGAGCTCCTATTTGGTCTCCTTACCGACCTCTACGAGCGGGGCTCGGTGCTGATAACCTCTAATCTGGACTTCGCCAGCTGGACTGAGGTCTTCGGTGACCCACGGCTCAGCAGGCCTCCCTCTAGAATTCTTGATGGAGTACCAACTCATCATCACTACACCCATGGGTGGGTGACTTTTCGGCCATCGAGGTGGGTGGCTTTTGGATTGACATTTACAGTTTCCAAGATAATGGCAATCTATGACCGGACAGTGCAACGGTGGGTGGGCTGGTATCGGAAAGGCGGAGTTGCCGAAGTGTAAATGTCAATCCAAAAGCGGTTCATCCGCGTTTTTGGTAATCGGAGAAGAATTGGGATGAGTGCGATCACGAACGGATAGCCGAGGCCTAATCGACCAGGCGGTGGAAGACCCGCTGACGAAGTAGGAGTCGTGGAGAACGTCGGCCCCAGCCAGTTTTATTTTTTGCCCTTTGGGTGACCTCGTTCCTACCTTATCATCTCGATCCACAGCGGCCGTACAACAGAATTTATGTCATCTGGTTCCCAGGACTCCGTCCTAGGGGCGACCCGGCCGCTCCAAACTACCTGCCGGCCATCAAAACGTCGCCTGTTACTGCCTCTCTGGAGCAGCAGCAGAGACAAACTCTATTTCAACCTTTTGACCCAGCACCTGCTCCAGGGTCCCCGCTATGCTCCGGTAGAACCGCTCTAATTGCTCAACCATGTAATAGCTAGATACCTCGACAATGGCTGTGTTGCCATCCATCCCGAGGAAGCTCGTGTCTTTCAGACGGGTCTCGTAGATATGAGCAGGGATCTGGTCGCGCAGTGCTTTCAAAGTCTGGCCCCATACTGCCTGAGTATCCAGCTCTTGATTTCGGCCCTTGGTGGATCTCCGTTTCTTGCGACCGGTGTGGTCACACCTGGCCACCTTGTTGTTGTCTATGTAATAGACTCCCCTGCCCTGGCAGATAGAGCAGCTCTCAAGGCGCTTTCGTTCTTCTTCTAGGGCTTCAGCTTCCTTGCGCTCTGCTTCTCGCCGTTGGAAGCTCTCTGGCAGCTGCCAGCCCTCACGAAGGGCTTTCACGAGGTACGCCGGCGGATCCTGGATCCCTTCGTCATTGCGGACAACGCTTATCCAATTATGGACGGCTTTAGCTTCAAATTGCCTAGCCAGGTCTTCAGCTGTCCCTTTGCTCACCCCCAGGTCCTGAAGCGCTTTGAAGGCCTCCAGTTGGGCTTCTGTGAGCTCAAAGAGCGCTTTCTTCGTGCGCTTCCGGGACGTGTCTTTGCCAGCAACCGGTGCTGGCTCGTCGTCTTCTAGAGGACTTGTAGGTGGAACCTGCGAGGTTCCCTGGACTGGCTCTTGGGTTAGCGCCTGCTGCCGAGGGAAGCGCCATAGCTCCTCTTTTGCCCTTGTCCCAGGCCAGTAGGTCACGTACCAATCGTTGCTTTCCCCAGGGATTTTGGCCCACTCAACGTCCTTGAAGAACGCCGTACTAATAAGCTCCTGGTGCGCTGGCTCAAGCTTTCGTTTGGCTTGGGAAGGGTGCCTGTGTCTCGTGACGGGAAGGAGCTGGCAAAGGGTGGAATAGCGATAGCGAATGAATGGGTGAGAGCCCATGCCGTAGAACTTCAGACCCAAGAGCTCGTAGAGCCTGGAGGCGACGTGGCCGTGCAGGGAGCGGAAAAACGCATAGTCTAAGGGCTTTACATAACGGGCATTGATGTTGTCTAGGTACCAGCTGCTGAAAAACAGGTGGTTGGTATCCGCGGTGGCCCCATCGGGCAACGTCTCACCAAGAAACACCACTCGCTCGTATAGGTGAAATATATCTGTGGCCCATTTTGCCTGGCCTTTCTGATAGAAGGTGCCTTTGGATTCGATACCCGTCATAATAATTCTCTGGATGGCCTTCTTGATGTCCTGTGATGCTCTCCCTGAGAACTTCACGCCCATGAGCTTTGCAATGTTGTACAGGGAGCCAAGTCGTATGGGGTTCTCTAAGGGCGGCCGCATCTCGCTGACCATGTGCTCTATGGCCTTGTGGACCTCGCGGTCAAAGGGACCAGGATAGCCATACTCTTGATGTGCCAAGACTTTCCAGGATACCTCAAGCCGTTCATCCCCTCTCTGCACTGTTGTGTGGTACTCGGTTTTCATCCTGCCATGGGTGTCACGCCTGGACAGGGCAAAGAACGGTAGGGCCAGAAAGTTTACCTCAGAACGGATAATGTCTGGGGGCAAGACGTCGGTGGCGGGAAGTTCTGCGTCTGATCCTGGACCCAGAGTAGCTGAATCATTCTGATCGTCCGGTAGCATAACCCTACGTGGTGCGCCTGAAGAACCACGTTTCTTTTTCGTAAGAGTCATCTTACCCTCTCCCTCAGTCTCATCACTGTGTTCGCATAAATGGCGAAGAAATTTTTTTAAGCAACAACAACATCTTCTCTGTTGTTGTTTGCTTAATATCTTAAATTACGTACGTTAAATACCTTAAATACCTTGACCCTAGAGAAACCCCCAGAATCTAGCTTCAAAACCTCACTTTTTTGACCGATTTCGTTGCCACAAACCACACTATTCCTTGCCTCAAAGGACACTATAACTTGCCACAAAGGACATGGGTGTTGCCACAAACCACACTATTATTTGCCACAAAGGACATGGGTGTTGCCACAAACCACACTTATTATTTGCCACAAAGGACATGGGTGTTGCCACAAACCACACTTATTATTTGCCACAAACACAGCGGTTTTTTGCCAGGCGTAGCATGGAGAATGGCGTAGAGAATTCGGCAGGCCCTAAAAAGTTGGAAGCCCGGAGAATCTTTTTCGGGAGCTTAAAGCGGAGGCCGAGCGATTGGTCTTCGAATATGAGGGTATTGGGCTCGGGTTCGGTATCGAATTGTCGAGGGGGGGGTTGGGGGTCCCCCCCATTGTGAGGTTGGTCAGGGATAAAAACCTCTGCCGGCTTACTTGACTTGCCACCAGAGATTCTGCTACGCTCTTATTGTAGGTTAAGGGCGGGTAGCATGTTCATCCTCGGATGGCTAGCTGGCCGCTTTTTCTTTTGTTTAAAAGCCCATTATCTAGTATTCGGCTTATGTTAACACACCACAGACGGTAGGCGGTAGTCATCAGTCTCGTTGGACTGCTGCTGTGAGACCCTCACTGGGGGTAACTGGCCCGGGAAAAGTGCGGCGCCTCTGGCGTCTGGTATTCTTTATTGGCTGCATTCGTTGTTCCAAGCGTAGTTTATTTAGAAGCATCGCGTAAGTTAGCTTGGTTCCAGATGAAGATCCGAGCTTCGTACAACGCGATTTGGGACCTGAGTAAACCCCTTGGCCGAAAGTGTATCGGCCATTTAGCAGGCTGCGGAAAAAGGGGGTCTCTGTGAAACTGCCCTGTAAATTGTCGCCCGAGCACGACGATATCCGGCCAAAACGTGTCCTTAAGTCACGTCCACTTCGATATTCTTGGTGATTATTACGCTTGTCGCTGCCCCCAAGATGATGTCGACCGGCCCCAATAGTTTTCAGCAGCCTGTTAGTATTACAACGTCAGTTCAGGGAGGGATGTGGGGTGATGCCCGCATGGCGGCGCGGCGCTTGGCATGGGAGCGTTTGGCCCGTTCGTTACTGTCCTGCGTATCCTCAAGCCACCGCAGCAACTCGGTTGGCCCGAACCGTTCCCGGGGCAGCATTTCCCGCACCACCCGGTAGACCTGCGGCCTCGTGATCCGGGGCATCTTTTTCCCCCCAAGCCTGTTGCAGGCTCAGCAGAAAAGCTCCGCCCAGCAGGCACAGGGCCACGTGGTGATGCCAGCCAGCCCAGGTGCGGGTCTCGTACTCGTCCAGGCCTACGTCGCTTTTCTCGGTCTCAAACTCCGTTTCTATACGCCAACGGGAGCCTCCCACGTATGCCAGGGTCTCCAACGGGGTATCCTCCGGAGCATTGGACAGGTAGTAGCGGGGTTCGCTGCCGTCCCGGTTCCGGCGGTAGACGGCCCAGTGGATTTCGCCGGGCTTGCGCCTGCTGGTCGGTCGCACCCTCTGGGCGCTGAAAAGGTAGCTGCGTGGCCCCTGGCTTCCCTCGGCCACCGTTATCTCACGCCAGGCCTCCTCCGGCAACTCGTCGCTGCGCTGCTCCATGGTCCGGCGCTGACCGTCTCGCAGCCTGGGTTTGCGGGGACGCCCGAATCCCTGATACTCCGCACTGGTCCAGGCAGGCTCCGGCGGCCACACCGTAAAGCCGGACGGAACGTCCAGCACGTACCACATCCCCAAGGCCGCCAGGCCCTCCCGGAAGGACGGCGACATCCCGAAGGCGTCGTCCGCCGCGACCCATCCAGCCTTCAGGTGGCCCCGCTCCTGTGCCCGCCCCACCATCTCCAAGGCCAACTCCGTCTTGGACCGGTAGCCCTGCCTATCCTCCGGCACACCCGCCGCCTCACACCGGTCTTTGTCCGAGGTCCAACTCTCGGGCAGATACAGCCCCTTGTCCACCAATGCCCGTCCCAACGGGCTGACATAGGCCAGGAACATCCCCGCCTGGCAGTTGGCCACCTTCCCCAGCCTCCCGCAGTACTGCCGGGCCACTCCCACCGACTTCCTCCCCTGCTTGGGAAAGTCGCTGCCGTCCAGCACCCACACCCCTTCCGGATGCTCCAGCCGGGTTCCCAGGTACTCCTGCAGCCGTCCTATAATCACCTCATCGTCCCAGGGAGAATCGGTGAGAAACCGCTGCATCCCTCGGGCTGACCCCGGAACCGTCTCCGACAGGTTCTCAGCGTTGCGCCGCTCCCCAGACTGTACCAGCAGGGCCTGGAGATAATGACCGCTGTGCTCCCGCGTCTCCCGGCGGCCAAACAGCGGCGCGAAGTAAGCGTGAAAATCCCGAAATGACCCGTACACCTGCTCGAAAGCTGCCGCATCCACATCCCCACCTCACCTGCCTATTCCCTCTCCAGCTACACAGTCATCCTATCAAACTAACTGACGTTGTAATACTAGTGGCCTGCTTCCTACGCAGCATCTGTTCGGACAATTCCGCTATTGATGCTCCTTCAGTGATGGTAGCCAGATTTCGATGCATGACGTCCTTTACCTGTTTGCTCGCGGCCTGCCTGGCTGCGTCCTCCAGGGAATGCGGGGTGGCCCAGGTCCCTAGCAGCTCGTAGAGGTCGTCTACCATTCCGATCAATTTGCGGTGCAACTCAAAATCACTGTGCGTGAGCATACCCACCAACTGTTCCTGTTCATCCACCACCGGCAAACAGCTGACATGTTTCTCCAGCATGAGGCCGGCGGCTTCACCGACGGTGGCATCGGGAGAAATAGTTAACACCGGCGTGCTCATTATGTCTTTGGCCTGCGTTTGTTCACCCTCTCCATTCTGGCGAAAGAATCGGGCGATGGTCGAGATTGCTTTCAATTCATCCTCCAAAGAGTCCTGTGAAGAGATCCCTTCCTAAATGGGGCGGTCCAGGCAGGCGCCAAGATCTTTTGGAACACCTACAATCATCAGTATATCCTCTCAGTCCCTGATTTCATGGCCGGCTATAGTTGTTGAGCATCGACCCCAGGGGAAAGTGATGAGAAACAATCTCGTGTCCCTGGACTTTTCCGAAGGTAGGGGGTAAGCGTGTCGGTGGAGAGTGGGCTGTTTTTCGACATCATTGTCATCTTTGCCGCGGCGTTTTTGGGCGGACTGATCGCTCGGGTGTTGCATTCTCCAGTGATTTTGGGGTATCTGGTAGTGGGACTACTGCTGGGGCCCCATGCCCTCCAGCTGGTGAATGACGTTGAGACCGTGCGAATACTGGCTGAGTTCGGCGTAATCTTCCTTCTGTTCGCCGTCGGCATTGAAATTTCCTTCGAAAGCATTCGCCAGCTGGGGAAAGTGGTTATTCTAGGTGGCATTATTCAGGTAGTAGCCACCGCCGGCTTGGCGAGCCTCATTGGCATCCTTTGGGGGTGGACTGCTTCTCAGTCGATTCTCCTGGGATTGGTGCTATCTCTCAGCAGCACTATGGTGGTCCTGAAAAGCTTGATAGATCGGGGAGAATTGCACGCCCTCCACGGGCGTATCCTTACCGGATTGCTGCTGATTCAAGACTTGGCGTTTATCCCCATGATCGCCATGCTGCCGGCTCTGGGGGGCCAAAGCGCAGCGTTCTTGCCGGACCTGGGAATGGGATTGTTGAAGGCCGCCGTCGTGCTGGGACTGATGGCCTTGCTAGGTTACAAGGCAATTCCCTGGGTGCTTAACTACGTCGCCCGCCTGGGCAGCCGGGAAGTCTTCATATTGGCTGTCGTCGCCATCACCTTCGCCACGGCCGGAATCACTCACATGGCCGGGCTTTCTGCTGCCATGGGCGCGTTTGTAGCCGGGTTGCTGGTCAGCCAGTCGGCTTTTGGCCATCGGGCTTTCGCCGAAATCGCGCCGCTGAAGGACACCTTTTCCGCTTTGTTTTTCGTGTCCCTCGGCATGCTTATCGACCCTAACTTTGTCATGGACAACTTACTGTTGGTGTTAGGCGTAGTGGCCCTGGCCGCCTTCCTAAAATTCACCATTACCGCCGGAATTGTGCGCTCCCTTGGGTACCTGCCTCATACCGCCTTGCTCACGGGCGTCGGCCTGATTCAGGTGGGGGAGTTCAGCTTCATCCTGGCGGATTCGGCTACTACCCTGGGCATCGTGGGGCCAGAATTCTTCTCCCTGGCTGTGGTCTCAGCGGTATTGAGCATGGCTTTCACCCCATGGGCCATCGCCGGTGCCAGCCGGGCGACGGGCGTGATCAACCGCCGCTTCGGCTGGCTCAGCCCCTACCGTCTTGACAACGGAAGGTCAGAAGGGCGGATCCCCCCACTGGAAGGCCACGTCGTCATCTGCGGCTTGGGAAGGGTTGGGTCACTGGTGGCCCGGGTTTTAAAGGAACACCATGTTCCAATTATCGTCGTTGACCTTGACCCGCGGGTAGTAAGTCGGTGCCAACAGCTAGGGCACTACGTCATCCACGGATCTAGCGATAGTCAGCCGGTTTTGGAGGCTGCCCAGGTGAAATCGGCCCGCCTGATGGTGATCAGCACCGGTGATCCGGTATCCAGCCTAGTCACCGCCCAGAACGCGCTGCAACTCAATCCCGAATTAGATGTGGTGGCGCGGGTCCATTGGCGCGAGGAGGGAGACCAGTTTCAGCAGATTGGCGTGAAGGAGGTGGTTTGGCCGGAGATGGAAGCGGGCTTGGAAATTCTTCGCCATTCCCTGAATCAGTGCGGGGTCGACTCCGCCGAAGTTGATTCGCTATTGGGCAGGATACGAGAGCACCTTAGCTTTGGTTAGCCGTTCATTGCCCTAACCTGTGAGTAGCTGGAAATCTACAGATGAGTGAATCTAAAGCTGTTGGGACCTGTGCCAAAGCAATAGCAGGGAGGGAATAATGGCATCCGATCAAACCACAGATCTAATCCTGAGGCTGGAAGAGCTTGAGAATAGGGTCCGCGTTCTGGAGGACACAGACGCTATCAGAAACCTGAAAGCAAGGTACGCAGCATACTGCGACGATAACTACAACCCGGACAAAATAGCCGAGCTGTTCGTAGAGGACGCCGTTTGGGAAAGCGGCCCCCTAGTATTACAACGACGGATCGCAAGAAAGGGATCTTGAGTACCCTTCATAGCAACCTGCCCACGCGCTCGACAGCTTTGTGGCCTTGCCTTCCGCGAAGCGATTTCCGGTCAAAAACTGACCAAATTGAGGAAGCGTCGTTGTAATACTAGAAGCCCGGCTGAAAAGCCCTGCTGTGACGAGATGAGGCGGAGGTTAACCAGTGGACTGGGCCAGGTCTGAGACTAAGGGCGGCCCAGCTGGCAGCGACCAATATGAATTGGGCGGTAACGATGGGCGACCCGGTGGCGAACTCAGGGCAGGCTCCGGCGGCGGGCCGGTCCGGTCTATTCTCTGGTTTATTGGGGGAGGAGCCTGGACCATGGGACATCATCCCCGTCTTGGTAGCCACCAGGGTCAGGTTGGCCACCGTGGCTGCCAGGAGTAGCTGATAAAGGGTCTTGGTCCGGCCAAAGTAGCGAGATTGGCGGACTCCCAGTTGAACCAGCCGAGCCAGGCGATGCTCGACCACCTGTCGCCGACTAGGGTATTCGGCAAAATCCTCACTCTGCTGGAAGGCCCGGGCTTGTTGCAGGAGCGCTTCCTGAGGGTGGAGAGTCACCGAACGGCCTTTGCCCTTGCTGCTGGCAATGCATTGGTCTCGCAGCGGGCATACGCCACAGACCGCCGGGTCGAATTTAAAACTCTGGGCCGGGTAGGTCTGACCCAACCGGTTGGTCCGGTTGCCCATGGTACGTAGCGTGTGGGTGACCTGCCCGGCCGGGCAGGTGCAGGCGCCAGCCGTCAGGTCGATCTGGAAGTCTTCCTTGGGGAAGCGGGCCTTGTTAGGACGACCCGGCACCTTGGCTATTAGCGTCCGGTCGGCATCGGCAAAGGCCTGCCGCGTCCCGCCATCCCCATAGGCCGCATCCCCGATAGTCTCCTCCACCGCTATGCCCGTGTTCTCTTCACTCTGCTCCACCAATTCCAAGACTCCGGTGTTGTCACCGGCATTGCCGGGCAGAATGTCTACCGCGGTCACCAGTTGGGAATCGGTATCCACCACCACGGCAGCCTTATGTCCGTCGAAGCGTTTGCTGCTGCTTTTGCGCCCATGGCGCATCTCCGGGTCGTGCGCCGAAGGGACCCGGTCCCGGCTTACGCCATCCTTCCGGGCCGGACCATCCTCCTGCCGTTCCACATCTTGCAAGAGGAGTTGCCCCAAGAGTTCCGCTGCTTCTCCAATAGCCTGGCGCTCAGGACTATCTGCGGGAAATCTACCTTGGGCCTGACGGGCCAGTTCCAATACCAGGTCAGCATCGGCTACTATCTTCTGCAGTAAGGCTTGCCGCTCTTTCTTGTTGTCCCAGTCAATCCCCGCCTCTCCCTTCACACTGGAGCCAAAGTAAAGCTCCAGGCCGTGTCTCAAGGCCCACTCCTCGGCCCGGGTCCCATCCAGTTGGGCCAATGCCCTGACCACCTGGACTATGCCGTCGGCCAGCAGGTTGTAGGTGTCCTTGACCGCTCCCCGACCCAGAATGTAGGTAGTGTCCACCGCCACCTTCATCCGCCGTCCTTTCAGGCAGCCGGTCTGCCGGGCGAATTGGAGGCTGCGCTGAAAGACGGACCGCACCTGGTCGTGGAGGATCAGCTGGGCTCGAAACAGTTGCAGGGTGCTCTTGGCAAATGGCCGGTCCTCCACCTCAATCCCCAACGCCACCTTCCACCGGATATCGAAATCCGCCCTCTGCTTGGCTTCCAGGTCGCTAACTTTGTCGTAGGCTTGCAGCAACAGCGCGGTGGCCACCAGACTGGGCGGCACGCTGTCCCGGCCATTGTCTGGGCAATACAGTTCGGCGAAGTCTTCGTCTCGAAATAGCTGACCCCGCAGGGAGGCCAGGAAGCCGTAGAAGGAGCCGCGACCCACATAGTCCAGGTAGAGATGGTCCGCTTCCAGGAACCCCAGCTGTTTAGAGCGTTTTCCCAGCATCCCCTGCCTCCCACACCCATTAAATTCTCCTACCCATTATATCGGACTAGCCTGGATCAGGGTGCTTTTCGGCCGATCCTCTAGTATTACAACGACGGATCGCAAGAAAGGGATCTTGAGTACCCTTCATAGCAACCTGCCCACGCGCTCGACAGCTTTGTGGCCTTGCCTTCCGCGAAGCGATTTCCGGTCAAAAACTGACCAAATTGAGGAAGCGTCGTTGTAATATTAGAAGGATGTTCCGCTCCTTGTAATTCCCCTATCGCCGTCAGCTCTACCGACCTTACTCTCATATCAGGATTACGCGTTACCATTGCTTAATTATCCTATTACTCACATAACCTGTAAATGTGGATAACTTTCTCGCAGTATCAGCCGCTAGATTACCTTGAATGAATGGAACCAGAGCAGGGAATCATTAGAACCCACGACCGTTCGCGACAATGGCGGACATGGTCGGACTATGGCGGACGATGACGATGTCGGACGTGGTCCGACACTGTCGGGCGAGCTCAATGAAGAACACACCCTTACTTCCCGGGAAGCAGCCCGATTGTTAGAGCAAGCAAGACCCCGTAGCCAGCGCTCCATGGAACGGTACTGAAAGAACGGGAAACTGGACCGCATTGTCGATCCGGATGAGGATTATGGAGGTAGCAAGCTGGCGCCAGGACCCGGCAAGGATAATAGTCCGTCACTCACCAGGGATAGGCAAGCAAAAACTGATGATTCAAAGGGTCAAAGATCTGGATGACAAGATTGATTCCCTAGAGTCTGTGTACATTCAACACCGAAGGCAATAGCCATGACTACGCAAAGAAAGATCACGCCGAAGTCCCAGCGGAGAAGCACCCGCCCGGAGGGATGGATGCCCGCCGGCACCAGAGTCCCAGTCCGACTGACGGTCAGGCAGGAACAGTACTGCCGCCGGGCCATGGGGATCAGCCGGTTCTGCTACAACCTGGCCGTGGCCACCCACCGGTTCCACCGGGTAAACCGGCTCAGATGGCCGTCCTGGCAGGATATCTACAAGGCCTTCAACGACTGCAAGCACGAGGACTACCCCTTCGTTACGGAAGTTGTTAGCCGTGTCGCCGAGGGGGCTTTCATGGACTTCGGCAAGGCCATCGAAAACTGGAGAAACCCAAAGCTCAAGACCAGAGCCCCCAGGTTCAAGCGCCGGAAGTTCACCGGCACCGGCTCATTCCGGGCCGCCAGCGGAGTCAAACAGATCAGATACAACGGCAAGCGCAGGATCCAACTCCCCGGTCTGGGGTCCATCAAGCTGGACTGCACCCTGCCCAAGGGTATCTATCATGATGCCCACATCAAGCACGAGAACGGCCAATGGTATCTATGCCTCAAACTATGGAGAGAGCCCGAGCCCAGGCCGGAGAACGACAACCGGAGGGCCGGCGCCATCGACACTGGGATCAACCCCCTGGGCACCGACTCCGACGGCCAGGAATACGAGAACCCCAAGGCAACCTACCAAGTGGAGAAGAAACTTCGCAGATGGCAGAGGGCCCAGGCCCGGAGACAAAGAGGCTCCCGGGGCTGGTGGGAAGCCCAGCGGAGGATCGAACGATGCCACCGGAGGATCCATGGACTCCGGCACAACGCCCAGCACCAGATGACCAGCAAGGTCACCAGAAAATTCAAAGAACTGGTCATAGAAAACCTGAACGTAGCCGGGATGATGCAGGGACCAACCCCCAAGGCCCAGGCCGACGCCGGCATGGGGGAAATCAAGCGGCAACTGCTCTACAAGAGCAACTGGAGATCTACCCGGGTAACGATGGCATCAGTCTGGTATCCCAGCAGCAAGACCTGCAGCACCTGCGGGACCGTGAACGCGAAACTCAAGCGGGAACGGAACTGGACGTGCGGGAATTGCGGGACCAGGCATGACCGGAATGTGAATGCCGCACTGAACCTGAGAAACCTGATCAAGCCTCCAGGCAGGGGGCCGATGCTCCGTGACGGGCCGGCTCTGGCCACCCCAGCAAGGGGTGGTGAAACCGACCCGAATGATCGGAGAACAGCACCGTCCAACCTCAGGGAAGGACAAACCTGATTATGTGTGTTCTGAATGTACACACGCCTTAGTAAAAACCCCTCGTTAGCCGGGGGCAAGGTGGACATAATGTAAGGTGGGTATAAAGTAAGGAAAGGGCGAGGGAGGGGAGCATGTTCCGAATGCGAGACCAGCAAGAGAGCCTCTGGCAGTCCCAGTTCCTGGTGACGCCGAAGAAGGCTGAGCGCCTGAAGGGGAGTTGGGCCGAGGTCTTCAGGAATCAGGCGCTCCCCCTCATTGACGAGAAGCGATTCGCTCCGATGTACTGCGCCGACAACGGGCGCCCCAATCGGGCAGTGCAGACCGTCCTGGGAGTCCACATCCTTAAAGAGATGTTCAACCTCACCGACCAGGAAGCCTTGGAGCAACTGGAGTTCAACCTGCTGTGGCACCACGCCTTGGGGCTGGACATGGATGAGACCCACCTGCCCCAGAAGACGCTGCACAACTTCCGAGTTCGCCTGATGCGGCACGACGGTGGGCGGCTGGCTTTTGAGGAGACCACGGACCGGATGATCCAGGCCCTGGGGATAGGCACCGGCAGGCAGCGGCTGGATTCCACCCACATCATGAGCAACATCGCCACCCTGACGCGGCTGGGTCTGTTCTGTGAGACCATGCGGTTGTTCCTTCGGGCCGTGGGCCAGGAGCACCCAGAGCTTCGCCGCGTGGTACCCGAGGGCCTTGCGGGGCGCTACTTGAAGGAAGAAGAGCAGGCGACCCATTACGAGGACGCCCCCTCGGCGGAGGGTCGCCGGCGGCTGGCCGTGTGTGCCCGGGACCTCTACCGGCTGGTGGACCGCTTTGGTGGCACGGCTGCCGGCCGGCTGGAGGAATACCGGCTGCTGCAGCGGCTGCTGCGGGAGCAGTGCCATGTGAGCAGGCATGGAGATGGACGGCCTGGGGACGATGACGACGATGCGGGGGAGGGGAAGGTGCCCATCGCCCTGAAGGAGCCTAAGGAGGTGCCCGCCGACTCCCTGCAGTCGCCCCACGACCCGGATGCCACCTACAGCGGGCACAAAGGCAAGGGTTACGAGGTACAGGTGGCGGAGAGCTGTCATGAGGAGAACGCCACCCAGATCATCACCCACGTGGAGGTGACCCCATCCAGCGGCAGCGACGCGACGGTGACGGTGCCCCTCATCGACGCCCTCTCGGAGCGGGGGATTCCGCCGGAGGAGCTCATCGCCGACACCACCTTCGGCTCTGGGCGCAATGCCTTCGAAGCCTGGCGCGGGGGAACGGAGCTAGTGAGTCCGGTGGCAGGGCCAGCCCCCAAAAGGGGTGGTGGAGCAGACTGGGGAGTGGCTCACCGCCGCTGACTTCGCCATCGACGCCACCGGCGCCAGGGCCACCATCTGTCCGGCAGGGCATAGCTCCATTGATGAGTACGAGGATTGCGACGCACCAGAGAAGGTGGAGATCCACTTTGCCCGGGAAACCTGTGAGTGCTGCCCGTTGCGTTGGCGCTGCCCAGTGCGGCTGAAGCGGAACATCGGGGTGTATGTGCTCAAGGCGGACCTGGTCAAGGAGAACATCCAGCGCCGGCGGCGAGCCCAGGCCAGTTGGGAGTTCGCTCAGCGGTACGGGGTGCGCGCTGGGATCGAAGGCACCAACTCCGAGCTGAAGCGTGCTCATGGGCTGGGACGGCTGCGGGTCCGTGGGGGCCCCAGGGTGCGGCTGACCGTCTACCTCAAAGCGATGGCCTGCAACATCAAGCGCATGGTCCGTGCTCGCTTGGTGGAGATGGAGAAGGCGGCTCAAGGGTTGGCCGAGACAGTACCTGCGGTGGCGACCCCATGAGGGAGTTGCTCCCCGGTCACCATTGGGCACTGTGAGTCACCAAAAGTGTAATGCGACGGGACTACGCTGGTCCTCAACGCAGACCCAGGGGCAGTCACCAGCCAGTAGTCCAGGGCCTCCTCCCCACAAGACACATTCCCCAAGCGCTCATCTCAGATAGGCCTTTCTACGAGGGAATCAAGATTTGGTTCTTGGAGCTGGATAATAGGGTAAAAGAGAATCTGCTCTTGCAAGCGAAGGATCGGGGCGTGGTAGAGCGAAAAGAGCGCCTTGCCTATAGTCGCCGCATTGGCCCAGCTAGAAACGGAAAACGAACTGCTGACCAAGCTATTGGGGAGAGGCCTAAGGACAGCCGGCCGACAACCGCCGGCGACGGGAGGTCCCACGGGTGGCAGAGGCGGAGGTGTCGTACCTGAGGGGGAAGAAGAATCGAACGATGATGCTAGCAACGAAGAAAACGAGCAACAATAAATTGAACCTAAGCAGCAAAGCCCATGGTCGAAATTATTCCAGCCATCAACAATTGAATATAGACGCCGTAGCCCAGCAACGACGACCAGTTGCAAAAACAGCAGCTTGTGCGTGTCTCCGCACCCCTTTTGATAACGTGCTATCTTGATATCAAGATAGCATAATAGCAAGGGGAAGTAGTAAAATAATGCGAACGGTACGCTATTACTGCGGGAGGTGGAACGAATTTCCTTACTGCTTAGGATGCGGAGGACAATTGACGCGCTTAAGGCACAGTTTATAGTTCAAGATATCCAGCAACCTCTCTTCCTCTGAAGATTGGTCCAGCTAACGTTTATGTATGACTGATCTCCTCAGCACCATACCGGGACATGATAGGTCATTCATTCCCCCATAAAAACGCCAACATTTTCCTGGACACTACCGCGGGGGTTGAAGTATAACAGCAGCAGAAAGATAACTAGCTAGCTTGATAGCAAGTTATCAATCCACAACATGGGTCATCGTGATGATTGTTGCCATACTCGGAGAGAAAGGTGGAACCGGTAAGACCACCTTTGCCACCAATCTCGCAGGCATGCGGGCCAGCGTCGGCAAGGACGTGCTCATTATCGACGCCGACCGCCAGGGCAGCGCCAGCTATTGGGCAGAAGCGCGAGAGGCGCAAAGCCTCTCGTCTGTCAGTTGCGCACAGAAATTCGGTACGGGCCTGGCCCGCACAGTGCAGGACATGGCCCGTCGCTATGATGATGTGGTGATCGACGTCGCCGCCGGTGATAGCGCAGAGATCGACGGGGCGCTGCGCGTGGCTGACCGTGTGATCATTCCCGTGCAGCCCGCCGGCCTGGATATATGGACCCTCGGCCATCTTGACGACCGTATTGGAAGCGCCAAAGCAGGCAATCCCGATCTTGCCGCCGTGGTGGTTATCAACCGGGCCTCGACCAACCCACGGGATAATGACACGCAGGAGGCCCAGGCTGCCATCGCCGATTGTAGTTCCCTGCAGATTGGCGATGTGGTGATCCGTGAGCGTGTGGCTATCAAACGCGCCGCGCCGCGAGGATTGACCGTCAGTGAGTACCGCCCGAGCGATGCCAAGGCATCGGAGGAAATGGACCAGCTTTACGATCTCGCGTTTTCAGACCATGAGGTACGGTATGCAAATACGACCAGGCAAAAAGAAACAGACTGATGCACGGGGCAGCGGCCCAGGAGCCAAAGCCCGTCGCAGCGACTCCCAGGGTCCGCGCAAGGCGATGATTATCCGGATGCCGGAAGCTTTAGCCGATCAGCTTAAGGCCGTCGCCGCACTGGAACGCACTACCGTACAGGATTTTTGTCTTGATGCCATCCTGCCCCGGCTCAAGACCGCCGCAGAAAAGCACCACCTGGACCACAAAGACGACATGTCATCTTGATAAAGGTATCAGGAATATTCATGCAATTTTACACGCTGATGACCGTAAACGGCGGAATAATAATGTGCCACCGAGGGGGTAGAACTGCCACACCTGTTGCGGTTTGAAATAAAGAATCCGCCAAGCCCGACCACCAACCTCCGGAATCTGAGAGAAGGTGTTGACCCTTTTTCAATCCGCGTGATCCGGGGGTGTCGGCGGGAGACGCCCATCCTTTCGTTTTCAGGCCCGAAAAGGAACACCTGCTCGAAAGCCGCAGCATCCACTTCCCTGCCTCACCTACCCAAGCCGTCCCCAAATACCCAGTCATATCTCTGGTATCCGCTATAATCGAGTTGATGCTGCCGCACGTGAAGAATATGGATAAAGAATGAAACTGACGGAACTAATCGCTCGCGCCCCCTGGCGGGAGGCGGTCACCTACCGGGACACTTGGCCCCATGGATACGTCCTCAGCGAGAAGGACGGGCAGCGAGAACTGCTGAACGCCCTCTACGCCCGCTTCCAGGACGGCGAGGGCGTAGCCTGCCGCTTCTTCCGCGTGAGCAACAAGTACCTCTTCATCGGTGACTTCAAATACTGGTTCAACAGCCAGTGGGACGGCTTCGACCCCGATGGTGAGAACGTGATAAATCGCGCCCGCCTGTATCGGGACCGCCGGGACTTCGTGATTCAGCCCGGCGACACGGGGAAGCCGGAGGACTATCCGACCAACCCAGCCCATCAGAACCCAGACGCGGACTACTGAGGAAAATCGCCATGCCTCAAGAACTCACCCTGCTCGCCTACCTGGTGCCCCGCTTGACCAATAGAGTGGAGGACACGGCCACCGACGCTCTGGCCTTCATCCTGAATAAATCCCCTGTCTGCCGTGATGCGCTGGGTCTCCTGCTGAGGGAGGGAGAGAGAGCCTATCACCTGGACGCCTTGGCCAGCTTCGACACACAGGTGACGTACAAAGACGGGTCTCGCCCGGACATGGTGGGCTATGACCAAGTGGGTGGGAAGCGGCTGCTGGTCGAGTCGAAGTTCTGGGCCACCCTGCTTGAGGGCCAGGCCAGCGGCTACTTCGACCAACTGGAGGACGCAGGGCCGGGTGTGCTGTTGTTCATCGCTCCCACCACGAGGCTGGAGATACTGTGGGGGGAGATCACACGCCAGATGGAGAGCGGGACGGATGGGGTTAAGCTGGAGGCAGTCGAAACATCCAATCAGATGCACAGAGCCAGGGTGATGGGGCCAGACTGCCAGGACAAGCGACTGATGCTGGTTAGCTGGCCTCTACTCCTGGACCACTTGGCCGCCGCTGTACCTCCCGATTCTCTGGTTGCCGCGGACATCCGGCAACTTCGTGGGCTGGCGCAACGGGAGGACGACGAGGCTTTCCAACCCATCAAGACAGCCGAATTCAGCCTCTCAGTACCCCGTAGGCTTCGGTGGCTCAATCGCCTTATCGATGATGTGATTGACAGTCGTGGCAGCAAGGAAGGCTGGATGTCTGTCAAAGGCTTTAGAGCCACTGCGCAAAGGGACGGCTATGGGCGATATTTCAGGTTCAGGAATGATCAGGGAGAAGTGATCCCCGGCGACTTGTTCCTGTGTGTGAATTACCGCCTGTGGGCAACCAGTGGCGATACCCCCTTGTGGCTGTGGATTGGCAGCGACGTGCCAATCAGCCCGACCCAACCTCGGGACAATGTACCCTCACTGGTCGAGTTGGGGGGTAGTGGGCCTTACGACGTACCAATCTACCTGACGCCCGGAGCGGAATACGGGCGCGTCTTGGATGACGTAGTGCGGCAAGTGAAAGTCGTTTGGGAAATGGCAAATGGTCATTTGGCGCTGCGCGAGCCGGACAATGAACAGAGCCCCCTCGGCGAGCCCCTAAACTAAAGCCAAGGTGGAATCTACATTTTGTGGACACTGAGAAATGGGGCTTAGGTATCCCGGTAAGATCCATATTCTTTAGTTGGAGGAAGACTCTGCCAAGTCTCTGAACATCCAGAAATGCACATCTCACCTTGGCTTTAGTTTAGAGCCCATCATCGAGCGACCAGACGGGACTCTGTTGTTTCCGGACGGCTCAGAGGGCCTCCCGGCAGGCTGACGGAGGCGCAGCAGCGCCAGGTGGACGTCCACAACGCCTGCGGGCTGTTCGGCCTTACCGGCGATGACAGCGAGCTGGTACGGCTTGGCATCTTCACCGAGGACGACGAAAGATCAGAACTTGACAAAAATCAAGAACCTTCACCTTGAGGTTCAAGCTAGCGGTGTAGGCGCGCGAGGAATATGAGAGTCTTGCTCGGCCTCCCATGCTTCAGACAGCACGTGTAAAAGGCGGAGGTAAAGTGGACCACCTGGACGGATTGACTGCCTGACATTGTGGCGGTTGAAAAATGTACCGTCCTCTGCCATCCATAGGTTCGAAGTCGTGCTTATGGGTGGTGGGATGGATGTACCAGGTGGACGTGTATCTACGGATCCGACGGGCGGTGATGGTGGATGGGATGAGCATCCGGGAGGTCTCCCGGGTGTTCGGCCTGCACCGGGACACGGTGCGCAAGATTCTGGCCTACTCAGCGCGCCGGGCTACCGGCGGCAGACTCCGCCCCGGCGTCCTAAGCTGGAGCCCTTCACCGCCGTCATCGACCAAATCCTGCTAGACGACCTCAGGCGTCCCAGGAAGCAGCGCCACACAGCCCAGCGGATCTTCCAGCGGCTCAGGGACGAGCATGGGTTCGGCGGCCAGTACACCATAGTCAAGGACTACGTAAGGGAGCATCGCCGCCGGTCGCAGGAGATGTTCGTCCCTCTGTCTCATCCGCCGGGCCTCGCCAAAGTCGCACTGGGCGTGGCCCTGGTGATCATCGGCGGGGTGGAGCGGAAGGCCCACTACTTCGTCCTGGACCTGCCCCACAGCGACGGATGCTTCGTCAAGGCCTACCCGGCCGAGACCGCCGAGGCTTGTCCTGGACGGCCACGTCTCGGCCTTCGCCTTCCTGGGCAGGGCCCTGGCGATGGTCTCTTCCTGGCCGTAGGCTGACAGGAAGATGACCGGAACGTCCGCCATGTCGAGGATGCCCCGCATCAGCTCGATTCCGTCGGTCCCAGGCAGCATCAGGTCCAGCAGCACCAGGTGGGGGTCGTTCGCCTCCACCAGGCTGAGCGCCTCCTCCCGGTCTCCGGTTACAACAGGGGCGTAGCCAGCATTCGTGAGCGCGTCCCGGACGTGCCTAAGGCACTGTCACGAAATAACTTGACCTTTACTACATGCTCAGCTATACTTAATGGGTGATAGTTGAAGGAGCGATTCAAGCTCGTTACCAAGCGATTGCCCCCGTTGTGGACGAGCGGGTGCGGCGGCTGGTGCTTGCCGCTGAGGCGTCGGCGGCCGGGCGTGGTGGCCAGGCAGCGGTTGCAAGGGCCACCGGAGCTTCTCGCGGGACGATTCGCCGCGGCATACGGGAGTTGGGCCAGCCGGCCGTAGGGGCCGCGAAGGGCCGCATCCGCCATCCTGGAGGCGGCCGGAAGCGCACCGTCGAGCATGACCCGAGCTTGCGCGAGGACTTGGACCGGCTGGTGGAGCCGACCAGCCGTGGGGATCCCGAGTCCCCGCTGCGCTGGACCTGCAAGAGCGTGCGTCAACTGGCGGTGGCATTGAAGCGCCAAGGGCACCAAGTCAGCCATCGCATGGTCGCCGAACTGCTCCACGACATGGGCTATAGCTTGCAAGCCAATCGCAAGACCCTGGCGGGGACGGAACACCCGGACCGCAACGCCCAGTTTGAGCACTTGGACCGGGCGGTGCAACTGCAACTCTCCCTGGGAGAGCCGGTGATCTCCGTGGACACGAAGAAGAAGGAACTGGTGGGGCCCTTCAAGAACGGTGGGCGGGAGTTGCGTCCCAAGGGAGCGCCGGAGCAAGTGCTGGTGCATGACTTCCTGATTCCGGATCTGGGCCGGGTCAGTCCTTATGGGGTGTACGATATCGCCCAGAACGAGGCCTGGGTCAGTGTGGGGACGGACCACGATACGGCTGCTTTTGCCGTCGAGAGCATCCGGCGTTGGTGGCGCGGCATGGGGCAGGCGCTCTACCCGAGCGCCACTCGGCTGCTGATAACGGCCGACGCGGGCGGCAGCAATGGGTATCGGCTCCGCTTGTGGAAGCTGGAGTTGCAGAAATTGGCGGATGAGACGGGCCTTGAAATCGACGTGTGCCACCTCCCACCAGGGACCAGCAAGTGGAACAAGATCGAACACCGCTTGTTCTCCGCGATCAGTCAGAACTGGCGCGGAAAGCCGCTGGTGAGCCACGAGGTGGTGGTGAACTTGATCGGGGCGACCACGACCCGGACGGGGCTGCGGGTTCAGAGCCAACTGGACACCAACCGATACCCGGCCGGGCGCACCGTATCGGACGACGAACTCGAAGCCATCTATTTGCGTAGAGACTCTTTCCATGGTGAATGGAATTATTCGCTGCTACCCCGCGTTGCGCTGCTCAATTGAACTAATTATTTCGTGACAATCCCTAAGCGTCTGCGGGTCGTCGTCCACCGCGAGAATGCGCGTCCGCTCCCTCTCCGACCGCCTGGAGCGCACCGGGAGATTGGCGGCCCCGATACCGGCGTCCTGAGCCACCGGAATGGTGAAGGTGTCCTGGTGGACGAGGCTAGGAGCAGGTTCCAGAGCAGGGGCGGCAGGAGTAACCTGGTTATTGATATTCCGCCCGACCTGCCCCGGGTCCTGGCGGACCGGCGGCGCATCGTCCAGGTGCTGAACAACCTGCTGTCCAATGCGGCCCGGCACTCGAACGAGCTGTCCGCCATCCGGGTCGCCGCCGTGCGCGATGGCGTCCGTCGCCCTCTCGGTCGCCGACGACGGCGTGGGCGTGCCCGCCGAGCGCCTACCGCACCTGTTCAGGAAGTTCTCCCGCATCGACGGCGAGGACCGGGGACGGGACATCGCGGGGTCGGGTGAGGAACAGAGACAGAAGGCCAAGCTGCTTGGCAAGTGCCAGAACTGTAGCAAGCCGGCCATACCGGGCCAGACGCGCTGCTTCAGCTGCGCCGAGCAACACCGGCAGTCCCCCGGGCGCAGCTATGCCGAGCGGAGGGCCGCGGATAAAGAGACAAGGCGAACCGGCTTTGCACAAAAAATAGGACGCAACCAAAACCTTGCAGGACGATTGCAGAGCCGCTCTCAGCCAGGACGACAGGAGTTGCCTGGCAGGCCATCTCAGATGGAGACGGTACTGTAGCTGCAGAAATGCTGAGAAGAGCCAGGGAACCACAGAAGCCAAGTTGGCAGCGGGGAGGGAAAGCAGGTAAACTCCTGCAAGGATATTAGTGATTCACTAAAATAGTGGCAGCGGAAGAGATGAAGAACGTCAGCGTCAGCATGGACGACGAGACCCACCGGCGACTGCGGATCATGGCGGCCGAGCAGGGAACCTCCGTATCGGCAATGATCAGGGACCACATGCTGGGCGTCATAAACAACGGGGCTCAAGGGAACACGGGGGAAACGGAGCCCGAAAGACGCCGCCGCAGACTGGCCGAGATAACGGAAGAATTCCACCACAAGGGGGTCGGGATCTCCATGACCGGCAACCTGACCAGAGAGGAGATGTACCAACGCAATGCGCCTCGTTGACTCCAACATCCTCCTCTACGCCGTCAGCGCGGACCCGGCGGAGGCCGGCAAGCGCGCCAGGGCCATCGAGGTCCTGGGAGAGGACTCGCTGGCCCTCTCGGTCCAGGTCCTGCAGGAGTTTTACTACCAGGCCACCCGGCGGTCCCGGCCCAACAGGCTGAGCCACGATGAGGCCATGAGGTTCATAGAAGGGCTGGCGGAAGTGCCCGTGCAACCGGTCACAACCGAGGTCTTCCGGAGGGCGACGGAACTCAGCGACCGCTTCGGCATATCCTACTGGGACGCCGCGATACTCGCGGCAGCAGGCGTCATCAGGTGCGAGGCGGTCTACTCCGAGGACATGAACGACCAGCAGGACTACGGGGGACTGAGAGTCATCAACCCCTTCAGCCAACAACAGCACGGCTGAAGTCCCCCGCCTTGGCTTTGGTTTAGCATTCTCCAGTCTCAATAACGAGCAACAAAACGGCGAGCACCCAAGGCGGAACTCGACTCGATTTCAAGGAGAGGCCACAGTGGGAAAACTGGTTGTAACCATAGGTGTCGGAGACCAGCAGGGCAGGCAGTTCGAGGACCTCGAGGTGACTGTGGACACCGGGTCAACCTTCACGGCCGTGCCCAGAGCGCTACTGCAGAGGCTGGGAGTGCCAGTGAGACGCTCAGCCCGGTCCCGGCTGGCCGACGGAAGCTCGGTCCCAGTGGACATAGGCTGGACAGTGGTCAGGCTGGAGGACCAGACCTTCGCAACACAGGTGATATTCGCAGAGGAAAATGAACCCAGCCTGCTGGGAGTGGTCACGCTGGAGGACGCCCTGCTGGCAGTGGACCCAGTGGGACAACTACTGGTGCCGGTAGAAGCGGAGCGGCTCTGAGCAATGGCCAGCAGCAATAACCTGGACGCCCTCTCCCAGGACGGGGAGCTCCCCTTCGGCCCCCCAGGGTGCCGGTTCGACGACACCCCGGAATACTTCGACCGCCTGCCCGGGATAAACAGGCTGGACCCCATGCTCATCGGGGAATGGGGCGATTCCATCCAACCCCCGTGGGAATTCTGAAGCCGCTCAATCCACGGGCCTGCGGCCGGGGGGCTGGCCAAACTGGTGGAGGCCTGCAGCTTGTGGGTAAGGTGAGCGAATATCAGCTTTCTCGTACATACCTATACACCGACGAGAACAATCGGGGGTTTTTAGATGAGATCTAATTTACAAACTTGCCCCATTTGGGGCACCCCTTTGGAAGGGGCGACAACCCAATTGATCGAATCCCGATCCAGCATCACGTGGGGCAGTTATGACTCTCCTCGTACCGGTGGGGGTTACCACCTTGCAATGGACGTCTCACTTAATGAGTTATCGGTAGAGCAGAGGGCCAAGCTCACTACTTGGTTGGTTGACCAAAGATCGCAGGGAGTACATATGCCCTCAATAACTGACGCTGTGGTAGAGTCAGTCAAAGCGAGACAGCCCCTCCAAGTACACGAGCGAGCGACCCGACTCCTTCGATTCATCGCCCGACAATCACAAACCGTCGCAAATCGAGTTTGGATCGATGAAGGTGAATATGGTGCCTTTGCCTGGAGTGAGTCGACCAAATGGGACGAAGTCGATTACTTCCTAGAGTACCTAAGAGCCTGTTTGCAATCTCTTCAGGATTAGCGCCGCGAAGGCAAGCACCACCATTTGCAGGCTGGTATTTAGCTTTCTTTCGCAGTTCTTCCAGAGTCGGCGGCACTTTTCCAGCCAGGCAAAAGACCGCTCCACCACCCATCGCTTCGGCAGCACTACGAAGGTGTGCATCTCATTGCGTTTCACCACCTCCACCGACGCTCCCAGCAGGCTCTGCACCCCAGCGGCAAAGGGATCCCCAGTGTACCCCCGTCCACCAGCACGTTCTGCACCAAGCTGAGGCCGTCCCGCCGCTGGTCAAACATCGCCAAAGCCCCAGCCCGGTCGGTGACGTTCGCGGTAGTCACGTGGATCGCATGGGGCAATCCCTGAGTATCCACCGCGATGTGACGCTTGATTCCCGACACCTTCTTGCCCGCGTCATAGCCCTTCTGCTCGGCGCTGTCCGTGTTCTTGACGCTCTGGGAGTCCACGATGCAGAAGCTGGTCTGCTCTTTCCGACCATTGCTTCTCCGGGCCGCGCCAACCAATTTTTTTTAAGACCTGCTCCAGAATAGACTCTTGCTCTGGGTCAGGCCGCTGGCTCCATTGCTGGAAATACTTGTAGCAGGTGCCCCAATTGGGGAAGTCCGCAGGGAGCATCCGCCACTGGCACCCGCTTTTTAAAAGATAGAGCACCCCGCAGAAAACGTCGTACAAGTCCACGGTGCGGGGCTTGGTCCGGCGTCGGGCCGACTCCAAATCCGGCAGAATCCGGGCAAATTGCTCCCGGCTGATGTCGCTGGGATAGGAATGAGACATGATTACCCCTCCCTCCGGTAATCGTCTCAACTTATCATATTTCAGAGATCGTAAACAGGTTCTAAGAGAAAGGGGTTGGATAACCGGTGATTTCATGTCGGGCGGCCAAGGGAACGTGTACGTCACAGTAGCGGGGCATGCACATATCGCCGACCAAGCAGCCAATACCGACTTAACCCAAGCCTTCGTAGCGATGTGGTTCCACGACAGCATGACTGAAGTTTACGAGCATGGGATAGAGCTAGGGATCAAAGACGCTGGATTCAAACCCCTAATACTCAACCGGAAGGATCACATCAATAGGATCGAAGATGAAATCATAGCCGAAATTCGGAAATCCAGATTTTTGGTTGCCGACTTTACCCATGGAACTGACGGGGCTAGGGGCAGCGTCTACTACGAAGCTGGATTCGCCCACGGGCTCAACATCCCCGTCATATTCATGTGCGCCAAGAAGTCAATGAAAACCTTGCACTTCGACACTTCCCATTACAGCCACATAGACTGGGAAACTCATCAAGATTTGCGAGAGAGATTAAAGAACCGGATTCTAGCTGTGATCGGTCAGGGTCCGCTCATCAACCTGTGAACAACCCCTCCAACTGAACCCTAGACGCAGAAACGGACGAACCGCTCGTTTGGAACGTCCGCCCGCTCAATGACGAATCCTAACCGGCCTTTCGGCCGGAAGGACTCCCCCTACTCAAACATAATCATGCTCCGCGCCACGTTCCCGGCCTTCATGTCGGCGGGGGCTTCTTTCATCTGCTCCACCTTCATGTGCTGCGATACCAGTTCATCCAGCTTCAGCCACTCGATTTTGGTGCCTTCGGGAATTATGTCGATGATGGTGGCGGTGCCGCCGGCCCGCAGCATCTGGTAGCACTGCTCGGCGGTGGTCTTGAGGCCGATGGCCTCGAGGGGGGGTAGTCCACGCAGCCGTCGGTCAGGTCCCGCACCTTTCCGCCTGCGCCGCCCAGCAGTCCCTCACCCGCAGCACAATCTCGTCCACCATTTGCGCGACTTCGGTAGGGGGCGCTGAGGGTGTGGATCCAGGACTCGGACGGAGCCAGCGATGCGATGCCCACCCGCGCCGGTGCAGCGGACTGTCGGGACTGTCCTGTCCTTCCAGTGTTCCCTAAAAGGGGAGTATTGCACACCCCCCAAACACTGGCATTTCCCCATTGCGGGAGCCGTGCAATAAACGCATACTCCCGGCATGGCACAGATTTACGGTTACATCCGCACCAGCCGGCAGCTCCAGGAGGGGGCCCCGGGCATGGACCCCGCTTCCCAGGAGCGCCGGGGCTGGCACCGCCTGAACGCCCGCCTGGCCGGCGGCGACACCCTGGCGGTGGTGGCCATCGCCCGCATCGGCCGGCGCTGGCCTGACACCATCCGGTCCATCGGTGAACTGCGTGACCGGGGCGTGAAGGTTCGCTCCCTGGCCGAGACTGAGGCCCAGTGGACGAAGTACCTGGAGGCCGACGAGGGCAACCCAGAGGCCTTCTTCGGCCAGGTTCTTATGATGTTTGCCGCCTGGGTCGCCGACCAGGAGCTGGCGTCCATCAGGCGGCGCACCAGGGAGGGGCTTGAGCGGGCCCGGCAGCAGGGCAAGACCTTGGGCCCACCGAGGAAATTCAATCAGGGGCAGCTGGAGGTGGTCCGGAAGATGCGGGAAGCAGGGGCTAGCCTGCGGCGTATCGCCGAGACCTTCGAGTGTTCCCCCAACACCGTCCGGAGGGCACTGCAGCGGGAAGGAGCGGCACTCCCCTACGAAAACACACGTCAAGACCTGTCAAGTCTTGAATAGTGAACAAGGAGAATGAATTGACTACCAATCACCCCAAGAGACGGACATTCTACAGCTTCCACTTTGACAATGATGCTTGGAGAGCCGGGCAAGTCCGCAACATCGGCGTTACCGAGCACGACGAGCCCGTTTCGAGCAATGCGTGGGAGGAAGTTAAGCGTGGCGGCGATGCCGCTATCCAGAAATGGATCAATGAGCAGATGAGCACCCGATCTTGCGTAATAGTCCTAATTGGCTCGCAGACGGCGGGCCGAAAGTGGGTAGACTATGAGATTAGGAAAGCATGGAACGACAAGAAGGGGCTATTGGGCATCTATATTTACAGGCTCCTGAACCAAGACAGCAAATCTTCCAGCAAGGGCACTAATCCCTTCGCGAGCGTTCAAGTACAGAACGGTCAGACTCTAAACCAACGTGTGGTTGCTTACGACTCTCCCTACACGGACAGCAAGGACGTGTACGGCTATATCAAGGACCACCTTGAGGGATGGGTCGAAGATGCCATAAAGAATCGCCGTCAGTAGAATACCGATGCTGCGGGGAAAACTGGAGGCCGTCATATGTCGATGGGTAAGGAACAGGAACGACGCTTGATGGAACTGCTTGGTAAGTTGGCTGCGCGGGAAGCGGGAGAATCTATCCCCGACCTGATGACATTGATGTCTAGAACGCTGGACTTCAATGGTCAGGAGCACACCGACGCTATAACGTTGTCCTACATGGGTTGGATTCGATCTAGCAGAGGGTTCTCAGACGTCACTAACACCTGGTCGTCCGAGGGTATTTATGCCTTCGACCTAACCGAGGATGGCAGGACGGCTCTAGACGCATGGAACTCATCAGTTGCCAATGAGGCCGAACCCAGCGGCAATCAGATACGGCAGTCCCGACCTATGATAATGGTGATCCACGGTAGTAGCGAGGGGCGCGTGCCTCAAGTCGTGGAGGATATCCGGATCTGGTGCTTTGAGCACGGCGTGGATGCTTACAAGGCGGCTGATCTCCCCAATTCTGGTCGCTTCGTTAACGACAAGGTGAGCAGCACCATTAACGAGGCGGACTATTATATTGTGGTGCTTACCGCCGACGAGGAGCTAACGACGGGCGTGTTCCGCCCCCGTCCCAATGCAATGATAGAGATGGGCCGGGTACTCGACAGGGATCCGAAGTTGGTGTGTGTGCTAAAGGAGGACAAGGTGGAGATGCCGTCTGATTACTCCAGCCTAATAACGGAACCGTTAGCTAACTGGCGGTCGATCTTACAAAGAGAACTTGGCGAAGTTGGCCTGTTGTGACTTTTGCCGCCGGGGCATCCGCCGTCCAGTCCCATCTGGAGATGTTGCAGGGAGTTATCCAGCGCATGGCGGAGAACAGCCGTTCCTGTAAATTGTGGAGCATTACGGCGTTATCCGCCGTGCTGTTCTTAGCCGCTAGAACCGGAGTCCCGTGGTACACGTTGATTGCCCTGGTGCCGCTGTCCCTGTTCTTCCTACTGGACGTCTACTATTTATCCCTTGAGCGACGATTCAGAGGCTCGTATGAGTGCATGCTAGAGAAGCTACGGAGTGGTACTTACGGGCTAGGAGACGTCTATCAAATTGTTCCAGTGGATTTCTCCATCGGCATATTGATGAAGTGCCTGCGGTCCCCGTCAGTGTACCTCTACTATCCCCTTGCCCTCGCTATAGCCGGGGCGGTCTTCGCTGCCCAATGCCTCTTGGGGATGGGGACTGACTAGGAGCAGCACCATGACCAACGAGGAGTAGGAAAACGTTTTGCAATATAAAGCCCGCTCGGGGAAACCCTCGTTTTCGTTACTCTTCCAATAATTGCAATGTACTACCTAAGCTTCCGGAACACTTTGGGATCCTCTACGCTGTCCCCGCTGTCCCCGGGGCCTCGGCTCCTCTTGAACCCAAAAGTACACTTCGTTCCCTTGCCGTTTAATGGTAATATCTTTGCCCGATAACTTAGCTGCAACACCGAGCCGCCGCCGAACGCTGGTCACGCTCTCATCCTCTTCTGGTTGGAGTCTCCCTGCCTGGCCCTCGGTCAGCTGCCCGATGTAGCCCAGATATTTTTGGGTGGTCTGAGCTGTCTTACCCGTAGCGGTCTTTAGCATGGCTTCTTGGAGTGACACCTGGTCAAATGTGGGCATACGATCCTCTTTTGTTCAAAGTTCTGTTCAGAATGCAAGGGCCATCCGTGGAAGTCCAGTAGTGGCTCTCCGAGACGTGCTCCTATGCTTTGACTTAGTCTCCAGCAATTTGCCGTAATCCCAACACCATCCTAACATAGCCATCGGAATCTTCTTCATGACACCCGCATCAGGCTACTACGAATCACCTTGGTATTGATTTCCCTATCTTTAGGGTCTCCCCACATGGCCACTCTCCGAATAGCATCGGGAGCTCTGCTTTTCTGTACCGGTTGAAAGCCCCAAGCAAATGATAGCTTGGGATTGTTTTCCAAGGCCCTTTGGATGCTCTCCAGTTCCTCATCTTCCAGAGAACCCCAGTAACCCGGTTCAAGTAGTTTCCTTTTAGTCTTTCTAGACAGCGCAACTCGCTTCTGGTTTCTAATCAATTAGTAACCCTCAACTAGTAACCCTCAACCCAAGGTAACCATGTAGTTGGGTGATTGTAAGACTTCAACTACCTCTATTCCAGATCATCTCTGCCAGTCAGCCTGACCCGATATCCCTCATCCTTCGCTGGGTGAACCGGTTTCGGATTGTCCACCGCAGCCTACTTCTGCTTCCATCATCCGCTTCCGGATGCGGTCCCGAGAGGACTGATGCTCCGTGGCGCCGATGAAGGTGCAGCCCTGCTTCCTCGCCCCCAGCGCCGTGCCGGCCCGATCCAGCATTATCGGGTCGCAGACCGTCTGTCCGGACCGGCACAACTTCTTGACGATCAAGTCCATGGTGGTCTCGTTCCGGTCGAGGCCTGCGGGCAACTCCTCCGGCGGGGGAACTGTGATCAGGTCGTCCCCACCGGCGGGCTGGAAGGCGGGCTTGCCGTAGACGAGCAGGGGCTTGCGGCGGAGGCCCAGGAAGTACGGGCGCCCGGAACGATCCGGCGGCCCCTGGGAGAGGACGTCCTGCTCCATAATCCACCTGATCCCCTCGTGCTCCAGATGCGCCAGCATCCGGGGCAGAAGCATGCCGTTACCCAGCACTGCCATGAAGCCGGAGGGCTTCAGGGCGTGGGCTGCGAGAGCCGCCAGGTCGGAGTACATGAACAGCTTGTCCTCGGCCTGAGGAGGATGGGTGATGATGGCGTCGACGGTGTTGGCCGGGACCAGCCGGAGTATGTCGGCGATCTGCGCCACGTGCAGGGTCATGGTCTCATCCAATGGCTGCGCCAGCATGTCCGCCAGGACCGCCGCCTCCACCGCCTCGGCCATCTCCCGCTCAACCCGCTCCACCGCCCGGCTGACGGTCCGGACTTCCTTGCTCATCACCAGCTCCACCGCCCTCTCCTGCACCACGGCCGGGCGGGATATCACCCGGGCGGCGTCCGTCCCCTTGATCTTCCACTCCCTCACCGCCTGCTGCAACGCCGGCACGGCCTTGCTGTTCTCTGACAGGACCTGGGCGAAATAGTTGATGAGCCTGACGCTTACTCCGAACCGTTCGGCCATGGCGGCCCGGGTTTTATTCTGCAAATTTGCAGAATTTTGGTCCTCATCCCGGGGCCTCCCCCGGGTGGACCACTCTGAGGCCATCCAGGCTGCCCGCCCCCGCGCGTTGTTGTCCATTTCCAGGAAAGGAATAGCCGCTGCGGCAAGAGCCTCGGTCGGGTCCGCATCGTCGGCCAATTGTTCGAACCGGGGCTCCACGCCAGCCTCTTTGTAGGCCTTCAGGAGTGCCACTCCGAAAATGATCTCCTCCCTCCAGACGATGACGGCAGGACGGAAACTATGCTGGGCAATCCGGACCACCAGGGCGGCATGCCGCGCCGGGGACAACGGTGGGAACGACTCCGCCAACGGACCGATGGGATAGGGATATTCCTTCGGGTTGTCCGTCATGGGACACCTCCTCAAAAATGTGGTGCCCATATTGTGGACTGGAACTTGCACCCCATTGTTTGTCACGACGGGCATGGTCGACCGGGGGTTCTTCGGGAGGTCGGATGGACTGAAAAATGCTGGTCTTCTGCCAAGGGTGCTTCTGAAGTTATCCCCCGGCGTAGGTTCCGAAGAGAAATATCTCCAAAATTGAAAGAAGCCATAATGAACACCGCGCTGCCGGAAGAAGTTAAAGCCCGTATTCCCCATTTGGCTCAAACAAGTGATGCGGTAAATAGGCAACTTTCTTGCTTTTCTAGTCGTTACATGAATCTCTTAGCCGTATTTCAGATATAATACATGCAATAAGTTGGCTATTTCAGATAACTTGCGTACCGACATTGGAGGCACCCGATGGGTGACCGCGAAAAGGCCTCTCTTCGGCTCCAATTCAATCCCCAAATCCGGCTGGAGTTACATGGTGCCACCATCACCTCCGACGCCGGACTGCTGGCATTCCGAGAACTGGATGACGCCCTGGACCTTACCCCCATAGCCTCCGACTATCTCCAGGAAAGCCGTACCGGCCGCAACATCCGCCAGCACCTGGTCCCTCTGCTCCGCCAGTCCATCTACAGCCGCTTGGCCGGCTACGATGATACCAACGATGCAGAACGTCTTTCCCAAGACCCAGCCATGAGAGTTGTCGTGGGCTGGCAAGGCTCAGACCGCAACGCCGCCAGAACCAACACCATGAGCCGTTTTGAGACGGAGACTCTGACTCAAGAGGACAACCTAAAGGGGCTGGCCCTCAGGGCAATCGCGTCTAAAACTGCCTTTTCGAACTTCGGTACAGAAGGCTAGCGAATGGTAGATATTCCGATGCTTTCCCAGCTATTTTGACTATAACACGTAAAGATCGAAAGACTTCCGGGACTCGTCAGACCCCAAAGAGCCACTGTCCCAAACCTGGGGGCGATTAAGACGCGATTGCCCTGGGCTGGCCCTGATGAATCCCCAGTGGGTGGAGCTGGCCATGGCTCACACTCCACACCGGCGAGTGATTCTGGACATGGACAGTTCGGAGAGTCCAGTGCATGGTCAGCAGGAAGGAGCCGCCTACAACGGGCACTTCGAGTGTGTCTGCTATCATCCCCTCTTTCTGTTCAACCAGTTTGGGGATTGCGAAGGAGCGACGCTACGACCCGGAAACGTGCATAGTGCCGATGGCTGGCAGGAACTCCTTGAGCCGGTGGTGAAAGGATACCAGAAGAAAGGACTGCGGTTGCTGTTCCGGGGTGACGCTGCTTTTGCCAAGCCGGAGCTATACGAGTATCTGGAACAAGGAAAGATCGGGTACGCCATCCGGCTTCCCGCCAATCAGGTAATTCAGGAGCAGATCCAACCCTTGCTGGAGCGTCCTACCGAATGGCCATCCCGGGAGCCTATCGTCTCCTACCATGACTTTGCCTATCAGGCCCAGAGTTGGCACTTGCCCAGGCGAGTGGTGGCTAAAGTAGAGTGGCATCAGGGGGAGCTATTTCCCAGGGTTGGTTTCATCGTGACCAACCTGAGCTATCCACCCAAAGGAATAGTCCGCTTTTACAATGGCCGTGGCACGGCGGAGCAGTGGATCAAGGAGGGCAAGTACGCCCTGAACTGGACCCGGCTTTCCTGCCACAAGTTCGTGGCCAACCAGGTGAGACTATGGCTGTTCGTCCTGACTTACAACCTGGGCAACTTTATGAGAAGGCTGGTGTTGCCGGAGGATATGAAGCACTGGACTCTGACCAGTCTTCAGACCAGGCTGATCAAGACGGGTGGGCGACTGGTACGCCACGCAAGGAGGCTGGTGTTTCAGCTTGCCGAGGTGCTGGTAACCAGGGAAATGCTGACCGGGATACTAGAACGGATCAGCCGGCTTCGGCTGGCACCTGGCTAGCCTGCTTTGAGAGCACAGGTATTTCGGACAGTTATGGGGTAGTCCGGGGTAAATAGACCACCCCGAGGGAGACGCTTGGGCAGGGGCAGGCAATTCTAGACTTTTACGCTCGTCAGGGGGGTGGTTACCCTATGGGAGTGGGTCAGTTGAGTGAATCGGATGCAGTTGACGCCCTCAGGCTGCCCTTTTATAGTTCGAGCCATCCCACAGGGTCACATGGTTGGAGGAATCAGTTTGATCTGGGCAATCCCGACTGAGAAGTTATTCAGGATGTCCCAAATGGCAGTGCGGGCTCGCTGTTCCTTTCTCTGTGCTATGGCTAACCGTCACTGCCTGGACGCGATAGCGACGAACGGGTTATGCCGTCCGAACTACGACTCGCATCCCACTTCCAATTCTTGGTCAGTTCCAGCAGCCATCCAGCCGCTATCTTGGCATCAAAATCGGACGCTCCACATTCAGGCCAATTGGGGCGGAAATCAGTGTTCATTTTGACGCCTTCAGGTGTGGCATGTATCCATACTGCCCCTCTCTCGGCTTTCTCAGTAACGCTATTGCGCTGTCCCCATTCTGCGTATGCAGAAAAAGGTGCAGATTCCTGAATCGTAGGCCATTCAGAATCGTCCGGCAAATACCCCAGAATTTCTTGAAGTGCCGTTGACAAGTTGTGCAAGCTGTCAACGCAGCCGAACATCGAACCGAGGCTTGGAGACCTCTCAATTGTCGTTTGTGCTCCTATTTTCCATGTTGTCAGTCTCGGACACTCGCTACTGTCAATGGCGCCGAGATATTGGACCACTGGGGCGGTGTGATCGTGTGCCACTGACGTGATGACTGACGGCAGATAATCAGGCAGAGTGGCGCCGTTACAGTATAAGGAACAGACAGCGTTAACGGTACGGCCTATTCGTCGTCGGGATCGTCTGCTACTTTGGTAGCGGGGGTTCACCTAATTGCGCTTGAGCCTGTTAGCTTTCACCATTCATTTTTGATGATAAGCACTTTCTGGGTGGGCCGGTCCAGCTCGGTCACCCGAATGAACACAGAAAAGGAAGCTGTAACCAATCCCAAATGGCTGCGGGGATTATCGTCAGATGGCACTGAGTAGAACCAGGACAGCGACGCGAAGGTCCGGCGACGATTACCAAGATTTAGTTGCCGCCAAAACGATGTTGACCTTCCTGAAGAATCCATCGCTTTATCAATGGATCAAGCTGGAGGCGCGAGAGGCCGGTAAACTGGACGATGTAGTCGTCCTCCGGATCGATGGTACTGTGGAAGCGACCCAGGTGAAATTTTCCACAGACGTCTTGCGGGCTGGCGATCCGTTGACTTGGAAGACTCTGCTGCGCGGTGGCAACCAAGGAAAGAGCCCAACGCTGATTCAACAGTGGTGGGATTCTGTCATGGCCCTTGACCAGGAGTACGGCAGAACCGAGCCTAGATTGTTCTCCAACCGCAAGGCTGGTGACGACCTGTTCCTTACCGCCACCGGACGGATCGATGTCGACAAGACCAGCCCCGACGTCTTGAATCAAATAACGGCGATATTAGGGGACGATGCGGATGATTTCATCGAGCGATTCTGCTTTGAGATCACCGAGCAAGGACTAACCGACCTGAAAGAACGACTGCAGCGAGACTTCCAATCTCTGGGGCTGCCGGAGACGAACTGGCTGGGTTTCATGGATGCAATTAGGTCATGGATCAGGTGTGAAAACCTCCCGCCAAACGGCGAGCTCCGGATCTCGAACCTCCGGCTCGCTTGTGGATGGACCCAACTGTCGCCGCTGAACCAAGATCTGGAGGTTCCGGCGGATTACGTACTCGCGGACAAAGATTGTCATCAAGATTTACTTCAGCGGGTTATAGACGGCAACGACCCCGTCATCGTCTTGACGGCAGGCCCAGGTATAGGAAAAAGCACGTATCTCAGTTATCTGGTTAATTCACTTCACCAATCAGATTGCCACGTCGTGAGACACCATTACTCTTTAGGTCCCGGCCGGGACCGTTTGGAAAGAGTGGAATCTCACAGAATCGCCGAATCACTCATGGCCGACCTACAAATTGAACTGCGACCTTATCTATCCGCGCTGGACACCCAGAACCCAAACCCTGCCCAGGACCTTCGGATTTGGCTCGAAGAGATCGGTGAAAGGCTGTCAGCAGAGAGTAAACATTTGGTCATAGTGGTAGACGGCCTCGATCACGTTTGGCGGGCCAAGGACTCCCGGGATGAATTGACCAAGCTCTTCGACCAGTTGCTACCCGCACCTCCAGGCATTGTCCTGGTGGTGGGCACCCAACCGGTACAGGACAAACAGCTCCCGGCATCCCTCATCAAGTACGCGCCGAGAAACAGCTGGATTGTGCTTCCACCACTGGACAAGTTAGCGATCAAGGAATGGCTCGACCATCACCATAACCTGATGCCATCGACGTGGCTCGCGGGCAACCAAGAATGGCACCTCGTTCAATTGGCTGAGAGCTTGCACGAACGCACCGGGGGGCATCCCCTTCTGATTCGGTACATCGTGGAAAGAATAGCGGGAGCAGGTAAGTATCTAACCTCGTCTGAAGTTGAAGCGATTCCCGAACCTCCAGCGAGCTCTGTAGAGGAGTACTACCGGTCGTTGTGGGCCGACCTCCCTCTACACGCTAGGGACGTGATGTTCCTTCTTGCAATCGCGAGGTTTAATTGGCCCTTGAGTGGCCTGCACGAAACCCTTCGAATAGCCGGGTACGACCAGGCCACCGGTGCGGCCGGCGTAGACGCCGTCCAGCACCTGTTATGGAACAACCGAATAGGCTGGCAGCCATTTCACAACAGCGTACTCCTCTTCGCCCTCGAACAACCCGAGTTCGAGTCGCGTCGGGATGCACTGCGGAAGGCCGCCATCAGGTGGCTCGAAGAGAAGGCTCCGGCCTACCTCCGCAGGTCGAATTTGTGGCTGCTGCAACGCGAAGCGGGAGACCCAAAACCACTCATGGAAGGCACCGACCGCCAGTGGGTGGTCGAAGCCATTGCCGCCGGCGATTCATTGACAGAAATTGCAAATATGCTGCAAGAGGCTGCTTACGAGTCCATCAAGGCCCAGGATTTCCCGAAATACGTAGACCGCGGGATTTTGGCAGACGTCGTGGAGCATACGGTTCCCATTCAGTACGATGCCTTGCGATGGATGTTCGAAGCGCAACTTTCCATGGAAGGCCGAGAAGCACTGGCCGCCCGAGAGATTACGCGGTTGTCCGAACTCAACGATTCTGCAGTTGCGTCATTAGGGATTTATTCCTACGGAATAGGCAATTCATTCGATACTGGGAATTGCTTCGACCAAATACGTCGTCGGCTCAATTGGGAATCGGACAATTTTCAGACATCGGAAGGAAACAGGGACCGGCCAGGGATCCTGTCGGAACTGGCAGGCTTGATCGGGTACGACTCAAGGTCGTTCATAGAGTTCATCAACCAGCTTCCCTCGGAGACTGCACAGGCCTCTTTGGTCGACTCTTGGATAGGGGGTCTGCGATATTCCGGCAGGAGACAGTCAGCGATCGAAGCGCTCAGGGGGCCAACAGCACCTTTATCCAAGCGGTGTCTGTCAAGATACCTCGCGGTAGACAGCATTTCCGAGGATATACGCTTGGACGAGGCGGAAACCAAATCCATGGTGTCACCTTACCCTTCCGTATACCAGATACTCCGAGACCCGAATGCAGCCGTGCCAGTCCCAGCAAACCCTGATCCTCCAGTTGACGAATGGAGGCTCGCCATCGACGAGTATAAACAGGACGTCGGGCATTACGTACACGACCTGTTCTTCTGTTGGTTGGTCCAAGAACTCCAGTCCCCAGGCCAAGCCAAGCAATGGCCCGCGCCAGCAGACATGCGAACGTGGTTGAAATCTAGTCTAGAATCCTTGGCGCTGGGCACTGAGGAAATAGTTGCACAGTGGCGCCTAAATGGTACAGTCGCCGTAACCGCTGGCTACGACGCGACCCACTCCCTCGATTTTCCACCTTTCCGAACGCCACTCGCCGACTACCAGTGCGCTGACGGACTCAAGAGGGCACTGTGCACAATCTCCGAGGATCTTCTGGTCTCCCGGCGTGCCACCGGTGGTAGTTCCACGCTGAGCTGGGAGGAGGTGCAATCGTTAATATCCCACCCATTTGCTGGTTCACGGCCCATGATCGAGTGGATTGCCGAGGGCACACTTGCCGTCGACGACGAAGTGACCATCAAGATTTGCGATCTGCTTGACGACGAATTTGCCACCACAACCGAACCGTTCGGTGACCGGGCGGCCGCGTTGGCAATGCTGGCCACAATCTGTGCTCGGCGCCAGCAGCCAGCGAGAGCGCTCGACTATCTTCGTCAAGCATCCGAAAACCTTCTCGCCTACGGCTATCACAAGGATATTCTCCTCGATACCGCGCTGAACGTAATAGAGGTCGTCGGTGAACATTTGGATTCAAGGCGAACGGTCTGGGCCCGACTGGCTCCCGTAATTGGAGCAGTGCGAGAGTTCACCGACGGGGATGAGACGAACCACCTAGCCTCCAAGCTCGGCAGCCGGATATTCCACTTGGACCCCGGCCTCGCAGTCGCTTACCTGACCTTCCTGATGGACAACGAGCAATACTCGGACATCCAACAGGTGCTTAAAGAATTGGTGTCGACCGGAAACCTGACCGACCAGGATGTTAGGGCTCTAGTGAGCACCTGTATAGACCCTGACGCCATCGAACTCCTCGAGCGAAGGGCCGGGCAATCATACGAACCAGCAGCAGAGGTCGTAGCGCTCACGCCGCGGTACTCATCAAAGCTTTCACTAGGGAACGTGGAACGTTCGATGCGCAGTTCTTCCGAGGAGGATACTCACAGCTGGACGATGAGAGATGGCATCAGCCGAGAAAAGTGTCTGAAGTACCCGCCAGAAGATCTCGGTGAGTTTATCCAACGAGAGGGCGGCGACGTCCCATACAGGTTGTCCGAGTCACTATGCACGTGGCTGTGCTGGTGGTCCGAAACCGATCGTGCCAGGGATGCGGTGGAGGCTGTACGACCCTACTTGCTAGATGACAACCAGCTCCGGATCAGTAACGATGCAGTCATTGCCGTGAAACAAATCGTCGGCAGGACTCAAAGTTTTGGTTGGCTGGTAAAAGCAAACCGGTCTAACCGTGGGTGGTACGAGCATTGGACGGACATTGGGGAAGCTAGAGAACGGTGGTGTTGGCTGAAGCATGATTTTCCCAACCGTTGGCAAGAATTTCTTATTGCCTCGTTCCCACCGGACGCCGGCTTCTCTTGGCACTTCGGTATGACGGTGGCTCGTTTGGCCGAATACCTGGGGTACTTCGACCATTGGGAAGACTCGTGCGCCGTCGCACGGCAACTCGTCGACACAGTGGTTGGATTGACGAATGGCCAACTACTGGCGATGCCTTCATGGATCGTCCCGGATAGGGAAGACCAATGATAGATCTGTTGGTGGACCGCCTGCGTTGGCCGGCCGCTTTGGTCCGAGAACGGACGGCGGCTCAAATTGCGGAACTTATCGGCGAAGGACGTCAGGGTGTTTGCAAAGCGCTTCTGGCATGGATAGGCCGCCAAGAACTTGAGAGCCGAGCCTGTACGGGCATCCTCCCTTTCCTGAGAGTGAAGGAGTTGACAAATGTACTGCCGGTAGACACGCAGGAGTTGGCCGAGACATGTCGTGCGAGGTCGGTACTGTCTGATCTGTTTATGAGCCACTACGATCCATCGTATGCCGATGCCACGACTTCGGCACGGTACTTCGGCTTGCCGCCAGCACATTGGCACCCTCCTGACGAAGATCGCGAGACGACAGCAAGAGGATTACGACAAGGCTTGGTACAGACTCTAAGGCTATATGATAACGATTTCCATTCGTCCCTTACCCGACAGTTCGAGTTTGAACGCGCGAAACTGCGCGAGTTGCACGGCGAGTCGCCGACCCGCGCCTCAAGACTCGCAGGGACACTCCAGGAAGGTTTTCATCCCGGCTGGTACACACGGTCAGACGAGATTACGGCATCCGCTTACCTGCGTACTCTCGCGTCGGCCGAATCAATCCACGGCATTCCAGGGGAGCTAATACAGCACATGGCCGCCTTCGTCTCCCCCGTCGATTTAGGTTTATGGCAGGTCAAATCTGCTGCCAAGCCGGAATGGTGGCCGAACCTAGAAACAGAGGGGGATCCAGACTCAATAGACACCCAAATTGCCGCCGCTATCCAAAAAGCGAATGATGCGGCGAATGCATGGGACTCACGCACGAAGGTGGTCATTGCAGCGAGCGGATGCATTTTTCAGTCCGGCCAAACGCAACACGACTTGGAGGTTCGTTCCTTTTTCCAGCAAGCCAACGGACCACTACGGCCCAGCACTGAAGAGGTGTTGGACGCCATTCGCCGGAGTCGCGCTAGGGTAAATCAGCGGGCATCTCCTCTGCGGTTTGAAGGCGTGGTTTCAGTCGACAACAGGTTCGCACAGATTGGTGACTGGTCAATATTCTCGTGTTCAGGCACGGCGCATCCGGTGGCATTGATGTCGTGGCAAGCTTGGCGAGGCATTAGGGAAATCCAATGCCCATCAGATGCTCTATCTAATCAGCGGATCCACGCGGTTTGCCGCCAATATTCCGTAGACTATGAGAGCGCGGATGGGCTCATAGCCACATGGAGTGACTGGTCGGACGGTCTATCCGCTACGTCCATCATGGGACTTCCACCAGCTACCGGATGGGTTCTGACAGCACCGCGAAACGTAATCGAGAGATGCTCGCAAATGTTCGGAATGAGATTGGGTTGGGCGTGGGAAGTGAGGAGCCACTTCAGGGACGGGAAAAACGATGAATTCCAAGAGTACCGGTCCCTGGGCGAACGCGGAACCAGCGCATTGGTTATTCCTTGACGGTTAAACACCGTGGCGGATGGATTGGCCATGAGGATCAACCCAGAGAGAACCGTAGAAACCAACATTCGCACCGCACGGTCCAACTGAGAAGAATCGGACCGGTCAGCTATTGTCGATCTGTTTTACCTACCACCTGCCTCCAAATCGACCGTCCATGAGTACCTCAGTTTTCCGTTGCTATTGTGTCTTGCGAATGAAGGTTCTTGATTTCGTCCAGTTAGGTGGGCCTATTTTGACGATAGACAGAACCATCTTCGAGATGTGGCTGGGGGCTCTGTGAGCTTACTTAGCCTCGCTGTCCCACGATTGTGACACGACTGAGGTTGACCCGGTTAGTTGGACAGAATCAAGGCGGAGTTAAGTGAGAGTCCCGGCACTTCTGCCAGTAATTGTGCAAGATTTGTTCGGTTTAGGCGAGGATGCTGTCGCAAGGTTGAGGACGTTATTGGCCAGTGACCTGTCCATCCACGGCTCTAAGATGCCGGAGTTGTCTGCTTAAGAACTTTCTTCTTCAGAGCCTTTATTGAAGTAGTTCGTGACGCCCTCTACGGCGTCTGTGACTCCGCGATAAAACAGCTCGGTATGCGGAGTTGATTTGTCCAATACGTTAGCCTCGATGTTGAATCGGGTGGCTGTGTTCACTAAATCATTGAATCGTTCTCTAAGGAATTCCTTGTCAGCATGATCAAACGTGCTGATTGTAATGGCGAGCATAGCCTCCAGCCCCTTTGAACTTCCCACGAATATAGTCTATGCCCTCCTGGATGCTCATCTCGTCCATGCAAATCTCCCTATTCCTTATCCTCTGTTCTTTGGCTGACGACGGCGGATGCTGGTTCCCTCACTAATGGGAGTGCGTTTCGAGGGTCAAGCGAACTTCCCTATCTCCATCATTCTGGTAGACCGAGTTCAGAGAATAGCAGAAACCGAAAGGACCGGGTAAGGCATCGACGGAGGCTCCTGCCATCAGAGCAGGAATTTCCCGCGTATCCGCAGCTAGAAGTTAGTGAGGCAAAGATGACCGCGGCTACAAGACCTGGGAGGAGAAAGTTTATAACAGTAACAACTTCACTAGATGCCCAGCTCACTCTACCGACTCCTTGAACTTATGCTCTACCGCCGTCTCACCAGTGTTGGGCCGCTACGGCCTGAGGGTGTACGCATTGGCCATCCACGGAGTAACGCCAAGCTCGCGGGGGCGGCTTAGTCCGAATCCACCGAGGGACGGCCTTGGGAACAGTCCTTGAAGAAGCCAGAGGGTGCTCCTCTGAATCTGGGATAATGGTTTTGGAACAGAAAACCGCACGGAAACAAGCCAGCTCGGATTCCAATATGTCATGGTCTGTCTGGGTTGCGGGGGTTGTGGCGCTTTCCCCTCCGGTGTCCATGGAGCGTCTTGGCGGCCCACTCGCCGTGCTGGCTCTCATAGCCTGGAGTCAACCGGCTCGCTTTCCAGGGCAAGCACAGCGAAGGCGCACTCATGTACCCGGTAGAGAGGCTCTCCCTCGACAAAACGCCTGAGCCCTTCTACACCCAATGCAAACTCCCGAAGTGCCAGCGACCGCTTCGTGGAGAGGCCGCGATTCCGCAGGCGTTCTATGTTCTCCCGCAGAGTGTACTCCGGCCCGTAGATGATGCGCAGGTACTCGGGGCCCCGGCACTTCATGGCGGGCTGCACCATGCCCCGCTTCCCGGTGGCGATAAAGTCCATAGGCTTCACTACCATACCCTCTCCGCCCTTGCCCGTCAGTTCGTCCCACCAGCGTATGGCCTCAAGCTCGTCCGGGGCGTTGAGGTCTACTACCTGATGCCTGGTAGCTTGGAACAATCCGGGATCGGCCTGGCACAAGCGCTTGGCCACGTCCATGTGCCAAAGATGGGCGAAGAGCAGTTCCGCCCCGGTGGGGGACAGGGGGACGAAGCCCAACTCGTCGATGATCAGCAGGCTGAGGCGGGAAAGTTGTCTCTGGAGGTTGAGCAGGCGTCTTTCATCCCGGGCCTCCATCAGCTCGTGGACCAGGGCGGCGGCGGTGGTGAAGCCCACCGACATCCCGCGCTGGCAGGCGGCCAGGCCCAGTCCCAGGGCGATGTGGGTCTTGCCGGTGCCGCTGTTGCCGACGGCGATGATATTCTCCCGGCGCTGTACGTATTCGCAACGTGCCAGTTCCATCACCAGCGCCTTGTTCACCGACGGGATGGCCGTAAAGTCGAAGGTGTCGAAGGTCTTGACGGCGGGGAAGCGGGCGGACCGGATCCGCCGCTCCACCATGCGCTGGTGGCGATCAATGAGTTCCAACTCGGCGAGCCTGAGCAGGTACTGGGGGTGGTCCACTCCCTCGGCGGCGCACTGGGCCGCCATCTTCCCGTATTCCCGGAAGAAGCTGGGCAGCTTCAGTTCCTTCAGATGGTGTTCCAGCAGCAGCGTGGACCGGCTGTTCATGCCGCCCTCCCCGACAGCAATGTCATGTAATCCCCGGCGGAAGTGATGCTGACCCGTACCCGGGGCAGGTAGGGATAGAGTTCCAGGTCGAGGCGGGGCGGCCGGCCCTCCAGCCGGCAGAGCACCAGATGCTTCACCGCGTCGAAGCTCAAAGCCCCCAGCCGGAGGGCATCCCGAACCGCGGCGTGGACCTCCCCAGGCGAAAAATGCTCGAATAGCCGGAGCACCTGGACGAACTCCCGCTTGCCCCTTCGTCCCATGCGGGACTCCAGCAGGCGCCGCAGCGTGGCAAACTCCTCGGGAATATCCCATCCCCGGAGGGGAGCGGCCTGGTCCAGGGCCGCCGTCTTCTGCTCGAGCAGGGGCAGGTAGTGGACGGGGTCGAACACAAAATCATCCCGCTGGTAGGAGCGGTGATGGCGGGCGATGACCTCGGACCCGCAACTGATGACCACCCGGTCCACGTAGCCTTTTACCAGAACGGCTCGGTGCCCGTAGACCACCGGCGTCGAGTAATCGTTGGTCCTGTACCGGACCAGTGACAGCGAACTCACCCGGCCCGCCTGCTTCTCGCAGGCGTCATAGGGTGCCTCGGGCAGAGGCAGCAGGGCCTCCAGGTCCCGTTCCATCCGTTGACCTATGCTCTCTGAGTGGCCCCTCAACCTGGCATCCATTCGCGCCAGGCAGCGACGCTCCAGGTGGGCGTTCAGCGCCTCAAAGCTCTCTCCCTGGAAAGAAGCTATCAGGGAGGGAGCACGCCCACATTGAGGTTTCGACTGTCACCGTAGTAGAGGACACGCGGAAGCCACCCTGGGAACGGATTCTCACAGCGTGCTGTAGTATCTTCTTATCTTGGTTGCCATCAGTTTCCTACGTTCCTGGAGAAACTCATCGTAACCTTCGACGCTTGCCGATTCCATGCCGCCAGGGATGCAGTGAACAGCAAGATTCTCCTGCAATTGGTCGGAATCGATTATTCCTCCGTAGCGAGTCACTCCGGTTCTGCATTGCTCCAGCAGGTTGGAAAAGTAGGTTGCGGGCGGCTGCGCCCCGATTGCGATGTTGATCTCGCTCTGCATGATTACATAGTTGGCAATCTGATTGTAGCGGCCACGCTGGAGGCCATTTTTTTGCAAATAACTTCTCGGAAAAACATGGTGCACATTCCACTGGCCTTCAAGAAGATCGCGCACGGTAAGGTCGCGCGACAGGAACCCCTTGTTGTTCGCCTTAACCTGACTTGCGAGAAAGACGTTGAAATAGGGGCTACTGGCCACCGAGGTGTCCATCTGCTGTGGCAATCCCACTCCCCAAAAGGCGTCCGATAGGTCCGCTCGTTCAATGCTGTCGAGATACTTTGCTGCACCATGACTATCGAGGTTCGCAATATCGACACCAAAGGCTGTTTCCGGCGAGTTGGTGTATCTACTCGTCAGGACTGACATCACGAACCACCGGCGCACCAGCGTCTCGATCAGCTGTGGTGACTCCCCTTGTGCGCGAAGTGTCAAGAAGAGGACGTAGGCGAAATTGACGGTGTTCTGAGACCTGATCAGCGATGAATCCACGAACCCTGCGGAACGCAGGACCATGACGAACCGTTTGAAGTTGGTTTCATTCATAAAGCTCCGGATGCCGCCGTCGAGCTTCTTGAAAGACTCCTCCGCTATGCTCTCTTCAAACGTGCGTGCAGCGAAATTGCGGCCTGATAGTAGAGCGACCAAGTCTGCCATGCGCCCGCGCTTGAACTTCGATATGAATGCCACGCGAAGCATGTCAACGTATGAGGGGTTGTAGAGGTCATCCTTTTCGTCTTTCAGCCACTCCATGGCGCGAAAGTAGTCTGTCGAGACAAAGTCATGATCTCGAGCAAGGTCGCCATATGCCTCAGGAGCTACTGCCAGATGGCAGAAGTAGTCGACGCACTTTCGTAGCAAGTGCCCGTCGTACTGTTCACTGGCGGCCATCTTGGACATTGCAAAGTCCGCCTCATTCAAGGTTACGCCCTGGGAGTTGATGCGCACGAATATCTCTGCGACCGCATCGACATCTAGTTCGGCGTTCAACTCGATGAGACCGAGGGTATTCTGCCGGATTCCGGAAAGTTTTCGCATACGCTCGTCAATTTCGCGTTTGGAATAATCGGGATTTGCGTCGCAGTACTCCTCTACAATCTTGGTCATCCAGGCTTCCGGTGCAAAGACGCTTGCAATATCCGTAATCCATCCCCTATCCCGCTGGATAGCAGCATTCGTCACCTCGAAACGTTCCTCTCCGGGATGAAAGGCTATTGAGATACGCGCTCGCCTATAGTCTCTGGTTATCACCTGGTTCCCAAGCAAGGCGGTCAGCAGGGCAGTTACCCGCTGTTGGCCGTCGATCAAGATGCGCTTGCCTGCGGAAAGAGTCCCATCCTTCAGCCGAACGGCAGGATTTTGCCAGGCGATGAGATACCCAACGGGATAACCCCTGTACAGGGAATCGATGAAATCCCGCACCTTTGCACCGTTCCAGACGAAGGGACGCTGAATCTCGGGGATAGCAAGGTGGTCGGTCTTTATCCAAGTCAGGAGGGTATCGACTTGGTACTGGTTTACCGAGTAACGGGGAATAGTCACTTTACTCCTCCAATTTGCCCAAGGACGTACGCTGATAGTTTAGCGACTCTGTTGGCGATTGACACTAATAGTGCATCGCACTATCATATAATTGTGATCCGGAGCTACCGGGACAGGGACACCCTAGCAGTCGCCGAGCGTCGCCGGGTCAACAAGTTCCCCCACAACATTCAGCGCCGGGCGCAGAGAAAGCTGATGATTCTAAACAACGCCAGCAGCATCAATGACTTGAGAACGCCTCCGGGGAACCGGCTGGAGCTTCTTTCGGGAGAAAGAATCGGGCAGCACAGTATCCGTATCAACGACCGATGGCGCATCTGCTTTGTCTGGAGCGAGGGAAACGCCTATCAGGTCGAGATAGTGGACTACCACTGAGAAGGGGTTGCCATGGAAGACAGGAACGAAATAGCAGAGAAAATGCCCCCCATTCATCCTGGAGAGATTCTCCACGAAGAGTTTCTGCTCCCGATGAAGGTCACCCAGTACCGTCTGGCCAAGGCCATAGGCGTGGACCCGCGCCGGATTCACTCCATCGTCCACGGGGAGCGATCTATCACAGCAGAGACGGCACTGCTATTTTCGCGCTTCTTCGGAAACTCCGCCGCGTTCTGGATGGGGTTGCAGAGCCAATACGACCTTGAAGTGGCCGAGGACCGTTTGGCGCAACGGCTGGACGCTGTGACGACCCACGCTGCGAGATAGCCTTGGTTCAGCCAGTGAGCAAAAGAAGCCCAACGTTAGTCTGTGGGGCAGGACTTACGCACTGCCATTCCACGGCGGCCTGAAAGGTTGATTGGGAAAGTATGCCGCGCCAGACGGAACCCGAATGCAAACAACGCCTTGGGCGACCTGCTGCGGGGCTTTGGAGAGAGAGCCTCATACCATTGGAAACTGGCTGGCCAACTTTCGCCGAGCCGGGGCCCAGGGTTTGGTCTTTGAACACACTGGATGTCCTCCCCCCCCCCGCCCTGAACGCCGGGCAACAGGACCAACTGAAGTCCGCGGTGCTAAATCCGCCTGGGGAGGCGGGAATTGAATTGTCCAACTGGAATTGGAAAGTAGTGAGGCAATTTCTCAAGAGGAGTTTTGATCTGGGGCTCAGTCGGAGCAGCTGCTTGAACTACCTACACCGGCTGGGCTTTGTGCTGAAGCGGCCCAAGAAACGCCTCTTGAAGGCTAAGGATGAAGAGCGGAAAGCCTTTATTATCCAGTACCGCCAAATCCGAGAGGAGGCCCAAGAGAGTGGGGCCAAGATCTTCTTCGTGGACGAAGCCCACTTTCGGGCCGATGCCGACCTGAGGGGGAAATGGGTGTTGCGAGGTCAGCCTGCTTTGGTGGACTCCACCAGTCCCCGGTGGGGAGAGAAGGCCTGCTATTACTCGGGAGTTTGTCTGGAGAGTGGGGAGGTGGAAGCCATGGAAATAGCTGGAAACAGCAATGCCGAGACCTCCACCGCCTTTTTACAGCAGCTACGAGAAAACCATCCTGGACTTCTGGTAGTGATTTGGGACAATGGTCCAGCCCACCGAGGAGAAGCGATTCGCAGCTATCTGGCCACTCCTGACTTGCATCTGAGGTTGGTAGCCTTGCCAGCCTACAGCCCAGACTTCAATGCTGACGAAGCCATCTGGGATTGGGCCAGGGCAGAGGTCACGGCCAACGAATGCCTGGGAACAAAAGCCCAAGTCCAAGAGAAGATGAACGCATTCTTCGACGGGCTAACACACCGTAACGATGAAGTGAGACATCGCTGCCGAACCCTGTTACAGGCCAGAGCCGACGCATTGATGTTTACACCTGCCGTGCCTTTGCCATCGTTGCAAAATGTAGTTCCCACCTTGGCTTTGGTTTAGGTCGCCCGGCGTGGAGAATATGCTGGGGTCGGGCTTGCCGTCGGGTGTCGTCTTGCCCGTCCTATCCGGGTCTTCCTCGACTATGAGCTTCCGGAGATCCAGGAGTTCCGGCACGCCCAGAGCCAGTTTAAAACCGACCTGCCCACGGTGCTGGAGAACCTGCGGGCCACGGTCGCCGAGGCCGAGGCGGACAACCCGGGCTACCAAGAGGCCGCGGCGTCCTTCCTAGACCTGTGCCGCAAGACCATCGGCCCCGCCGTCTCTCCGGCGGACGTGCGGGAGATGCTGCTACAGCACATCCTCACCAAGGACATCTTCCTCAGCATATTCAAGGAGGACCAGTTCCATCAGGAGAACAACGTTGCCCGCCAGCTGGACAGGCTGGAGCGAACCTTCTTCACCGGCGACGTGCGACGGGAGGCCATCGAGCGATTGCGGGCCTACTATGGAGTCATCGGGCGGGCCGCCGACGAGATCGCCGACTACGCCGAGAAGCAGCAGTTCCTCAAGGCGGTTTACGAGGACTTCTACACAGCCTACAATCCGGCGGCGGACCGGCTAGAAGTCTGGCCGGAAAGCCATTGGCCGGGTTTCGCGCTACGCCAGACAGACGTATTATATTCTTATGTGGCATGATAGTGCCTGTAATACGGTTCAAGAACCCACTGTTACATCGACAATCGTCGCTGAAAAAACGACGACTTGGGGAGAATCGGGGTTTCCGTCCGAGTTTCTAGCATGGGACCTGCGACGCTGCCAATGCCGCTAGCCGCATAGTCCAACAGTTTTTCCAGCGCAGGACCCTTAATGTTTACGTCCATGTGAATACCACCTGCCACGTATTGAACACCGGAAGGTCATAATACACGTTGTCACTTGCATCACCCGTCTGCGAGTGATCTGCCTCCGATGTTTGTACCACCCGCTACGTTATTCCGGCAAGCAGATGGTCCTGCTCCAAGCGGCTTGCTGTGCTTCGTGAAGTCCCCGTCTGTTAGCCACTTTTCCTCTCTACGCCCCTGAATGTGATCACAGCAGCCTCCTCGCCCTCCCTCGGCTCCCGTCATAGGTGTTGGCAAACATTTGGAGCCGGTCGCGCTCCATGATCCACTTGTTCCCGAACTTGGTGGCAGTGAGCTTGCCTTCTCGTATCAGGCGCTTCACCGTCTCGGGGTGAACATCCAGAATCTTCGAAGCCTCTATGACGTCGACGTAGTTCTCAAACATAGGTCAAGCCTAGTATAATTGTTGTACTACCACATGTTGTACTACCACATTATGATACCACGTGGAGGCGGGACGTGACCGGCACTCCAAGTAGTCCCCGGGTGTTGCGTCCCGGGTTGACGGGCATCCCAGACGACGAGAGCAGAGAGCCGTAACGAGCCGCTTGCGCCATCGAGAGGAGATTGGATGGCTGAAGTTGTCCACCTAAGCCAAGAATGGTATATCGGAGAGCAGTTGCGTGAAGGCGGCTTTGGACGCGTCTACCTAGCTCAGGCCGGGGACGGTGAAGCGGCTGTCATAAAGCTCGTTCCAAAAGCTCCTGGAGCCGACCGGGAGATTCTATTCGAAGACTTGGACGGAGTTCCAAATGTTGTGCCTATCCTTGACCGAGGGGAGTGGAAGAACTTCTGGGTTCTTGTAATGCCAAAGGCCGATAAGTCGCTGAGGGATTACCTAACTGAGAACGTTGAACACCTCTCTATTGATAACACCGTCCAGGTGCTCTCTGATGTCACTCAAGCCTTGGCAGCAATGGAGGGCCGAATTGTTCATCGGGACATCAAGCCCGACAACATACTTCTATTGGGCGGGCGGTGGTGTCTCGCAGACTTTGGGATCTCTAGATATGCGGAAGCCACGACGGCCCCCGACACGCGCAAGTTCGCTATGACTCCCCCTTATGCAGCACCGGAGCAGTGGCGCGGCGATCGAGCTACCATTGCCACTGACGTGTATGCCATAGGAGTCGTAGCCTATGAATTGCTTGCCGGGCAATTGCCATTTGTAGGCCCCGAAATGCATGACTACCGACGGCAGCACCTAGAAGAGACTCCAGAATCAATCTCAGGTGTCCCTCCGAAGCTTCAATCTTTGATAGACGAGTGCCTTTACAAGGGCCCCGAAGCACGACCGAGACCCCAGAACCTGTTGGCACGCCTGCAAGAGAGTGTCGGGGCAGCCTCCGAAGCGGCAAGTCGCCTGCAACACGCCAATGCAATTGTAGTGCAGCAGCGAGCAGAAGCAGCTCGGCAAGAGTCTGTGGCCAAGTCAGAGGCTGAGCGCCGGCACGAACTGTGTGAGGCTGCGGATCGGTCGTTGGCACGTGTTGTGAGCCTGATGAACGATCAAGTCCTGTCAAACGCTCCCGCGTCCAAACGACCCGGCCCGACTCCGCAATGGTCATGGTCCTTGAATGAGGCGAACCTGAGCGTGGCACCATCCCGGATGGCGGAGCAACGATTGGAGACAGACACCTACGGCCCGCCGTTTGAAGTCGTGGCTTACTCAGGCATCACGCTCCAGATCAAACCTGACCAACATGGATTTGAGGGACGGTCTCATTCGTTGTGGTACTGTGATGCCCAAAAGGACGGAGTGTTCCGCTGGTACGAGACGGCGTTCATGATAATGCCCCTGATTCCCAAAAGAGGTCGTCTTGACCCATTTGCTTTAGGCCCCGGCCGGGATGCCTATGTCGCGCTTGCTCCCGTCATGGGAGAGTACCAAGTTGCTTGGCCGTTCGCCCCGATTGACCAAGGAGACGAGAGCGACTTCATTGAGCGTTGGCTTGGGTGGTTTGCCGAAGTCGCTCAGGGGCTGCTTCGCCATCCTAGCCGCATGCCTGAGCGAGATCCCAATGGCACATGGAGACGTGCAGGCTAGCCTGCCTTCAGGCCGTGCAGCCACCGCGGGGACTAGTGACTGCTCCATGGTCATCGGCCGTAGCCTCGGCTGGCTCACAGGCTTCCCAGCCACATCTCGAAGACGGTACCACCTACTATCCACTTCGGCCCACCTAACTGGACAAAATCAAGAACCTTCGTGATTAGGTTCGTTTTGGAGTTTTAAGTCGCGGCGTTAATTCTACCTCAACCCTCAGGGATGGAATTGCCTAACATGAGTCATCCCGGAGTTTAGTAAAGACGGCAAGAGTCGCGTAGAAAACTAGCATAGGTAAAGACCCGGAATTTCGCCTGGGCTATGCTGAAGACGAGATTGCCGCCGATGCCGCGTTTGGCCAGATCGGCCCAGTCGCCGGCATTCCCAAGCACGGCCTCCCTCGCTTCCGCGAGCTTCTCGCCGATGGCGAGCTTGTAGTCGATCTCCTCGATTTCCAGAAGGCCCGTGCCCACATACGCCTGGGCCTTTCTGACAAACCGGTCCCAAGGCCCGCCTGCAGGGGGCGGACTGTTCCGCCATAACCCTACGACGTCATCGGCGTAGAAGTCCAGGTCCCCATCCCGCTCGGCCTCCAAGCCTTGCCGGATCTGCTGGATCTTGCGGTCTACATCGTCGGTTTCCTCACCGACAAAACGGGCAAACCTTCCCCAGGGCAATCGCGTTTTATTATCTTTCTTAAATTTATTTAAAATAGTAATCATCATGACGAAACTAGGGAGGGGTAGTGATGGTTCAGGCAACAGGCGCACCCATCGCCGAATACTTCGCGGCGTTGGACGACCCGAGGATTGATCGTACCAAGCGGCACAAACTTTTGGATATCGTCACCATTGCCCTTTGTGCCACCATCTGCGGCGCTGATTCTTGGGTGGATATCGAGCTCTTCGGCAACTGTAAAGAGGAGGGGTTCAAGTCCTTTCTGGAGTTGCCCAACGGTATCCCTTCCCATGATACCTTCGGCGAGGTCTTCGCCCGCCAGGACCCAGAGCAGTTTCAACGCTGTTTCATGGAGTGGGTCCAAGCCGTAGCCCAAGTCACCCAAGGCGAAGTGGTGGCCATCGACGGCAAGACGGTACGGCGCTCCCACGACCGTACCCTGGGCAAAAAGGCCATTCACATGGTCAACGTGTGGGCCTCGTCCCATGGCTTGGCGCTGGGCCAGACCAAGGTGGACGAGAAGTCCAATGAAATCACCGCCATCCCCAAGTTGCTACAGCTGCTGGAGCTCGCCGGTTGCATCATCACCATCGACGCCATGGGCTGCCAGAGGGAGATAGCCCGGGAGATCATTGAGGCCCAGGCCGACTATCTGCTGGCGGTGAAGGAGAATCAAGGCCGGCTGTACGATGACGTTCGCGACCTTTTCGAGGGCGCCGAGGAATACGACTTCGAGGGCGTCCCCTATGACTTCGCCCGCACGCTGAACAAGGGCCACGGCCGCCTGGAAACCCGTCAATGCTGGGTCATCACGGACCCGGACTGCCTGGACTATCTGCAAAACCGGCAGCAGTGGGCCAACCTCAACGCCGTGGTTAAGGTCACGGCTCAGCGGGAGACGGCAACCGGGACCACGGTCCACTCTCGCTACTATATCAGCAGTCTGGCCAGGCCTGCCCAGATTTTGTTGGAGGTCACCCGCCGACACTGGGGCATAGAAAACAGCTTGCACTGGTCTTTGGATGTTACCTTTCGAGAAGATCACAGCCGGGTACGTAAGGATAGTGGGCCTCAAAACCTGGCAGTCCTGCGCCAGATAGCCCTCAATTTGCTGAAGCAGGAGACCAGCCTTAAACGGGGACTTCAAGGTAAACGGCTGAAAGCCGGCTGGGTTGAGGATTACCTACTCAAGGTGCTCCTTGGTTAAGACGCGATTGCCCTGGGGTGGAGGGCTATGCAGTTGCCATGATGGACAACTGCATAGTATGGCCGGGTTGGCTCTGGCTAAGCCGATCGGCGGCGCAGGAGTCCTGTTGCTTGTTTCTTGTAGAGGACGGCCAGAACGAAGAAGCCGGTGGCGACCAGGGCCATCAGCGGGCCGGACGGCAGGTTGAAATGCCACGACAGATACAGCCCGGATACGGCTGACGACACCCCAATTAGTACCGCGACGGCCATTGCCCGACCGAAGTTTTGCACCAGCAGCAGCGCTGTGGCCGCCGGGGTGATGAGCATGGAAATTACCAGAATGACGCCCACAGCCTTCAACGCCAGCACCACCACCACCGACAGCAGCGCCAGCAGCAAGTATTCCAGCTTCTCCGTGGGCAACCCGATGACCGCCGCTCCCGACGGGTCGAAGCTGGAGAATACCAGTTCCTTGTGCAAGCCCAGCGTCAGCCCCAGGACCACCACGGCCAAGGCGACGGTTATGAACAGGTCGCCCGAAGATACGGCCAGCACATGCCCCAGCAAAATGTCCTCCAGGTTTACCGAAACTCCGCCGGCGGCGGTTGCCATCACCAGCCCCAGGGCAAAGAGGCCGACGAAGACGATGCCCACCGAGGTGTCTTCCATGACCCCGGTGCGTTTAATCAGGTAGCCAATCAGCAGGGCCGCGGCCAGGGCCATGGGGATGGCCCCGAAGAAGAAGTTGATTCCCAGCAGCGCCGCCCCCACCATGCCGGGCAGGACCGAGTGGGCCAGGGCGTCGCCCATGAATCCCAGCCCGCGGATGACCACGTAAGTCCCCAGCACCGGGCACATTATTCCCACCAGAATCGAAACAATCATCGCCCGCACCATGAAGCCGTACTGGAACGGCCCAATCAGCGCGTCAGTGATGATGTCCATGTTCGTCTCCTGTCAGCCCGTGGGCCAGCCCGTGACCGTGGGTCGGTACGCCTCCGAAAGGCCCGTACATCTCGGTCATAACGTCCGCAGTCAGCACGTCGGACGGGGAACCGCAGGCGCAGACGTGGCAGTTGAGGCACAGGCATTCATCGCAGTAGTGGGCCAGGTGATTGATGTCGTGAGAGGAAAGCAGAATCGTCCGTCCCTGGTCCCGAAGCTCGGTCAGCACCGACACCAGCGACTCCTGCGAGGCGATGTCCACGCCGCTGAAAGCCTCGTCCAGCAGCAGGATGTCGGCTCCCTGGGCTAGGGCGCGGGCGACGAACACCCGCTGCCGCTGCCCGCCCGACAGTTCGCCAATCAGGGAACGGCGCCGGTCCCACATACCCACTTGGCGCAACGCGTCCTCGGCGGCGGCGCGGTCTTCCCGCCCCGGACGCCGGAACCAGCCAATCCGCCGGGTCCGGCCCAGCATAGTCACTTCCCACGCGCTCATGGGAAGCCGCCAGTTCACCTGCTCGTGCTGGGGGACGTAGGCCACCAGTCCCCGGGTTCCGTCAATGGACTTGCCGTGGATCAGCACCCGCCCGGCGGTGGCCGGCAGCAGGGAAACGATGACGTTGAACAGGGTGCTCTTGCCAGCGCCGTTGGGTCCGACTACACCCATGAGACAGCCGGGTCCGGCGGTGAAGGACACCTGGTCAAGCACCCGCACCCCGCCGCGCTCCACGGTCAGTTCCTCGGCGGCCAGCGGTGGCGGAGAGGTTGAATTGGCCGCTGGCATGGCTATTGCAGGGCCTCCACAATGGTATTGACGTTGTAGCGCATCAGGTCCAGGTAGGAGCCGGCCTCGCCCCCCGGCGGGCCCAGGGAGCCGGTGTAAAGGCCGCCGATGAGGGTTGCGCCGGTATCCTCGGCGATGCGCCTGCCCAGCCGGTCGCTGTGCGACTTCTCGGCGAACACGGCGGGGACGCCTTCGCGCTTTATCGTCTCGACGATTTCGGCCAACTCCTGCCCGGTGGGTTCCCGCTCGGTGGTGACGGGGAAAATCGCGCCGACCACCTTGAAACTGTACCGTTGGGCGAAATACTGGAAGGTGTCATGGGACGTTACCAGCATCCGGCGTTCTTCCGGTAGTTGCTCCACTTCTTCCTGAATCCAGGCGTGCAGGGCGTCGAGTTCCCGGTTGTAGGCGGCGGCGTTGTCCCGGTATATGGTCTGCCCGGCCGGGTCCGCCGTGGAAAGTTGGTCCGCTATGCTGTTGACCGCCTGTTTCACCCGCAATGGGTCGAACCAGAAGTGAGGGTCAAGGGAGCCGTGGCCGTCTTCGTCCCCGTGGTCTTCCCCGTCTTCTCCCGCGTGGCCCGGTTCCTCGGCTCCTTCATTCCCTTCATTCCCGCCCGGTTCCTCGCCGGCGTGTTCTTCGAATATTTCCACGAAGTCAATGGGGGCGACCTGGTTGCCCAGCGGGACGATTTTGTCCGGGTCCCCCGCCGCGTTCTTTACCAGGTCATCCAGCCAACCCCCCTCCAGGGAAAGGCCGACGCTGAACACCAGGACGGCGTCGGCGACCTGCGCCACGTCACGGGCGCCGGGCTGGAAGGTATGCGGGTCGGTGTTCACCGGCAGCATCGGGAAAACTTCCACCCGGTCCTGTCCGACGGCTCTCACCCAGTCGGCGATGATGTTGCTGGTGGTGACGATGCTCAGCTTGTCCGGCGGTTGGCCTCCGGTCTGGCCGGCGCCAACCGCCGGGTCTGCGGGGGCGGCGCTACAAGCCAGGGTGAACAGCAGAACGATTGGAGTCAAGATAAGGCAAAATGGCTTGAAAACGTTTCGTGCCATGAGTCGAGACCTTCTTCCTTTCAACGTTTTTAGGTGCATGAATTAACTCCTTCTTTGTCTCAACAATTCGTTTATTTAAGACTAAGTATCAAAATGCTAAATGCCAACGCTGATATTGAGTATCAATTAGGCCAAAAAGGAGACTAACCGCTGACGGGTGTGTTAAGAACGCAGTCGCGGCAGCGGCCGTAGACCTCCAGCCAATGACCGCTCAGTTCGAAGCCATGTTGGGACGAAGTTGCGGTGAGAACATCCTCGATGTCGCAGCCGGTAAGGTCCTGGGATGAGCCGCACTGAACGCAGAGCAGGTGATGATGATGGCCGCGGTGGCTCAACAGGTAATGCAGGTCTCCGTCTTCCAGCAACACCCGGCACAGGGCACCGGACTCGACCAGTATCTTGAGAGTCCGGTAGACGGTGGCCCTGCCGATGGCGGGAGGCAACTGCCGCCGCAGGCCCTCGGCGGTGAAGTGCCGGTCCTGCTGGGCAACGGTCATGGCAACCACGCGCCGGGGGCCGGTGGAACGGTAGCCCCATTCCTCCAGCGTCTCCAGGATCTGGTCGGCTGTGGAAGTATTGCGCTTTGGTAATACCATAACAGTGTTTGACAGTGTCTCTCGAAACTGATACAGAGTATCCTCTATGACAATTTTACGTCCTCGTCCCGGCCCAGTCAAGGGGCGGGCGGTTGCGTAACTGTTCAGACTTGGTGAGGCGAATTTGGCGAAGCCCGCCGCCGGGCTGAAAAGCGCTGGCGACCGGGGCGGAGTTGTGGCATAAAGGAACAATGGAAAAAGGAACAATGGAAAAAGGACTGGACCTGGCGAGCCGGGAAACCCTGCTGGCGGTTATCGCGGAACAGCAGGGGGTCATCACCGGGCAACAGGGCGTGATTGCCGAACTGCGCCAGCGGGTCGAAAGCCTGGAGGCCCGGCTGTCCGGCGGCGGGCTGGGGGCCAGGATGCCGGGGCATAAACCTGCCGCCAAGCGCAAGAAGCCGGCGGAGCAGGAGAAGAAGCCGCGAAAGAAGCGTCAGCACGGCTTCGCCCGGCCGCGGATGGAACCCGCCGTGCGGGTGGTCCACGCCCCGGAGTCTTGCCCCGAATGCCATACCACCCTGAGCGGGGGTTGGGTGCAGCGGACCCGGGAAGTCATAGACATTCCGGTAGTCCCGGCGGAAGTCACGGAGCACGTATTCATAGCCCGGACCTGTCCCTTGTGCCGGAAACGGCGGCTGCCCCAGGACCCTCTGAAAGGTCTGGCTGTAGGCCGCCAGCGCCTGGGGGTCAACCTGTCAAGCCTGATAGTGACCCTGCGGGAAGAGGCCCGGCTGCCCGTAAGGACCATTCAATGGTATCTGCGAACGCTCCATCAGTTGAAACTGAGCGTTGGGGCCGTCGTCCGGGCTGTCCACCAGGTTGCCCGGCAGGCCGGGCCGGAAGTGGGCGGGTCGCTGGAGCGCATTCGTTCCAGCCCGGTGGTCCACGCCGATGAAACGGGTTGGCGGGAGAACGGGAAAAACGGCTGCGTCTGGACTTTCAGCACGCCCGCGGAGCGGTTCTTCCTGCGCCGGGGCCGGGGCGGGAAGGTGGTGGACGAGGTCCTGGGCGAGTCCTTCGAAGGGATTCTGGTGAGCGACTTCTACGTGGCCTACCACCACTACCCCGGACTCAAACAGAGATGTTGGGCCCACCTGCTGCGGGACATTCACGCGCTGAAGGCCTTGTACCCGGAAGACGTAGTACTGGCCCGGTGGGCTCATGGAGCGCAACGGCTCTACGCCAAGGCCAGGGAGTGGGCGGGGGCGGGGGAACGGCCCCCACCCCGGGGGCAACTGGCGCTGGAAGAGCGGTTGCTGGCGCTGTGCCGTCCTTTCCTGGAAGACCCGTTGGCAGTGCAAGCCAAGCTCTGCCGGCGGATTGAGCGGCACATCAAGGAGCTGTTCGTCTTCGTATCGCACCCGGAGGCTCCATCTGACAATAATGCCGCCGAACGCAGTCTCCGCCACCTGGTGATCAGCCGTAAAATCAGCGGCGGGACTCGCTCGGAACAGGGCAGCGATAGCAAAATGACTCTGGCATCCCTCTTCGGAACCTGGCGGGCCAAGGGCCTAAACCCCTTCCTGGAATGCCGACGGCTGCTCATTTCCCCTCAAGTCTGAACAGTTACAAGAAATTAGGCCACTGGGGCGGAGGAATGGTGTACCACTGACGTGATGACCGACGGCAGTAAATCAGGCAGAGTGGCGGCGTTACTGGAGTAGGAAGAGACGGCGTTGACGGTGCGGACTATTCTTCGTCGGGGTCGTCCGGAGCCTGAGAGGCGGCGTTCTCCCGGCTGTGCATGAGGCGGTAGCTGTCGCCGTTCATCTCCAGGATGTGGACGTGGTGGGTGAGGCGGTCCAGCAGGGCACCGGTGAGGCGTTCCGAGCCAAACACTTCGGTCCACTCGTCGAAGGGGAGGTTGGTGGTGACCAGGATGGATCCCCTTTCGTAGCGCTGGCTGAAGACATCGAAGAGGAGTTCCGCGCCGGTGGGGGACAGGGGGACGAAGCCCAGTTCGTCGATGATCAGCAGGCCGAGGCGGGACAGATTCCGCTGCAGGTTGAGCAGCCGTCGCTCGTCCTGGGCCTCCAGCAGTTCCGCTTTACCCCGTTTTCACCGGCGCGACGCCCCAGCGCGGTTACCCAGCCGGTGTACTTCTCCACCATGGCGCTGCTGGACCGCCGGGCCTGCCGCATAGTAGCGGAGTCCGGAGGGCCGGCCCGGGCCAGCCCCAGCCGGCGGCCCTGGCTGGAAACAGCCCTGTTTACGGCCCCGGCTGGGAATTCCCCCATTGTCGTAGCTCAGGGGGTGGCTGGAAAACCCGGTTTATTTCTCCCCGGCAGGACGGTATACTTTTGCCCATTCCAGCCAGGGGGCGGCTGGTCCACGCTGTCATTGACGACAACCATCCTGCCGGTGCATTCCGTCTGTTCCACAAACAGGGAGTATGGAACAGCCCTCGAAACACTAGAATTTCCCTGTTTCGGCCGGACTTAGCCAGAACGCTGGGAAGTACGCCGTCATTGAACTGGGCCAGGCGATTCATGCCTTCGGCGCATACCGGAAGGCGATCGGTCATGGGCGGCCTGGAGCCGCCCATGGGCGTTTGAGATTACCCGCAACCGGGCGGGCGGTAGCGCAGCTCCCTGCCGCCGCGGTCAAAGTCCTGGCCCATAAATGCGGACCAGTTTTTCCGGACCAGGTGCCGGCTGAGGTCAGCCTCGTCTATCGAGTACGGCCCCGACCAGTACAGTTTCTCAGCCATGTCCTCTGCATAGAACGTCAGTATGGCGATGTCCCGGGAGTCCAGTCCTCCAGACCGTTTGTGACACCAGTCTCGGGCCAGCGCCATCTTTGTCAGCTCGTCGACTACCCTCCCATACTGTGAGTCGGTAAGGGCCTTCCCGTCTCCCCCGTCGTCCAGCTCAAAGTCTGCGTCGGTGTTCGAGCAGACCGTAACTGCTACAACCAACACGATGAGGGACGCTATCAGCCCGATGCAGCCTAACCCGCATCCCTTTGCGACTGTGCTGCCCGTGAACCTCCCGCCGGTTGGGTAGTGCTGTCCTGCAGCTCCTCGTTGGGAGACGCCGGCTCCTCCGATACCTGCTGACCTGGTGCGGGCGGTGTCAACGGTGCCCCACACTGGCGGCAGAAATTGGCGTCTCGCGGGTTTGGGTTCTGACAGCTCGGGCATGGCGACGTGGGCGAGTCTGACATCGGCTTTTCCTTCTGGAGTCTGCTTCCGGCCACGGGTGGTTGATTCTATCACCCCCTGACTTAGGCGCTACCGGCCGCGGTGAACCGGGTTCACCCGGGACACGGAGTTACTGGTATGATCTGGAGGTGGGCCAAGGCTGTGGACTATGCAGCGCCAGTGGCCACTTTCGGCCCTCGGAAGGGTTAGCCGTATGAGCAAACAACTGAAAATCCTGGTCGGAGCGGCGATGTTCGCCATCTTGGCCTTTGTTGGGATGCTCGGAGTCTTCACTTTTAGCGGAGCCCTGCCCGTTCAAGGCCAGACATACGATGCCGGCGATTCGGACACAGACCGGGCCGCGCTGGTCGCCCTCTACAACGCCACGGGCGGAGCGAACTGGGGCAACAACGGCAACTGGCTGAGCAACGCCCCCATGGGGGAATGGCATGTACATCGAAAGCGCCGCCAGGGATAAGTCCGATGTCAACTGGACCGTTGTGGATAACGCGTGGACCGCCGGCTCGGGCGCCCTCAGTTATCAAATCACCGGCTTGACAGGAGGTGCACAATACGACGTGCAGGTGCGGGCGGTCAGCGCCGCCGGCGACGGCCTCTGGTCAGCCACAGCCCCGGGAACGCCGGCAACCTGGGGGGCCATCCGGTCCTTCTCCCCGCCGTCCGTGGCCCCGGCAGGCGAGGTTGTGGTAATGATCACCGCCAGCGGATACGGCTGGTTTGGGGCTGTGACGGAAACCCTGCCCCCCGGATTCAGCTACGTTTCCAGCAGCCTGGAAGATAGTGGGGTTACGGACGTAGGCCGGGAAGTCCGTTTCAGCCTTTTTGGGCAGACGGCCTTTACCTACACCGTTACCGCACCCAGTGCGGAGGGGACATACTCTTTCTCCGGCGTTCTGAGGAACTCCGACCGCGAGGACGTTCCGGTGGGCGGCGCCCTCACGATAGCGGTTGCCGCCGGGGACCCCTTGATTGTCAGGTACGACGCCAACGGCAACGGCATGATTGAGAAGAACGAGGTCATAGCGGCCATCAACAACTACCTCTTTGGTGAGGGAGATGAGGCCATCAGCAAGAGCGACGTGATAAAGCTCATAAACCTCTACCTCTTCGGCTGATTCCAGGGACGCCCAGGGCACAGTACAGGAAGGTCCGGCTGGTTTCGATGGCGGACGATGCCGCCGCAGGGGCATATTCCCGAGACGGTGGCGCCGGGGGCGGGCGGTGACCATCACCTCAGCCGACTACGGGAGTTTCGGAGCAGCCGCAGAAACGCCGCCCGCCGGGTCCGGTTGCGCATCCAGCGGCCCCGACGGTGAGGCCATCCCCGGCGGACATCCAATGACCACTCAGGTTCCAGGAGGGCGTTATGGGCGAGACCAACGGGAACCACCGCAGCATCTTCAGCATGAGGTCCACAGCAGCGCCGCCACCCTCGCGGGCCCCCAGGGGGAGAACGCAGATGGCAAAGTCTATTGCCAGATTTCTCGTCGCTGTGATGGCGGTTGCCGCCATGGCCCTTGCCAGCGTGGCCGGCACGGGGCTGGCTCAAGCGCAGACGAACACGTCCACCGACCGGGCCGCGCTGGTCGCCTTCTACAACGCCACGGACGGAGCGAACTGGCACAACAACGGCAACTGGCTGAGCAACGCCCCCATGGGGGAATGGCATGGAGTAACCACCGACAGCGACGGCCGGGTCACTCGGCTGTGGCTTGCCGGCAACCAGCTGACCGGGTCAATACCGGCGGAGCTGGGCAACCTCGCCAACCTGACGCAGCTAGTCCTGGACATCAACCAGTTGACCGGGGGGATACCGGCGGAGTTGGGGGACCTGACCAACCTGGAACGACTGCGGCTCTCATTCAACGAGTTGACCGGGGGGATACCGGCGGAGTTGGGCAGCCTGACCAACCTGGAAGAGCTGTACCTAGCCGGCAACCAGTTGACCGGGGGGATACCGGCTGAGTTGGGGGACCTGACCTATCTGCGGTGGCTGGACCTAGCCGGCAACCAGTTGACCGGGGAGATACCGGCGGAGTTGGGCAGCCTGACCAACCTGAAGCGGCTGTTCCTGAACACCAACCAGTTGACCGGGGGGATACCGGCTGAGTTGGGCAGCCTGACCAACCTGGAATGGCTGCAGCTCCAATACAACCAGTTGACCGGGGAGATACCGGCGGAGTTGGGCAGCCTGACCAACCTGAAAGAGCTGTGGCTCGGAGACAACCGGTTGACCGGGGAGATACCGGCGGAGTTGGGCAATCTGACCAACCTGGCAGTGCTGGCTCTCTTCGACAACCAGCTGACCGGGGAGATACCGGCGTGGTTGGGCAGCCTGACCAACCTGAAGGAGCTGCGGCTCCACAACAACCAGTTGACCGGGGGGATACCGGCGGGGTTGGGCAACCTGACCAACCTGGAACGACTGTGGCTCTCTGGCAACCAGCTGACCGGGGAGATACCGGCGGAGTTGGGCAGCCTGACCAACCTGAAGGACCTGCGGCTCGGAGGCAACCAGTTGACCGGGGAGATACCGGCGGGGTTGGGCAGCCTGACCAACCTGGAATGGCTGTACCTGAACGACAACCAGTTGACCGGGGAGATACCGGCGGAGTTGGGCAGCCTGACCAACCTGGAATGGCTGTACCTGAACGACAACCAGTTGACCGGGGAGATACCGGCGGAGTTGGGCAGCCTGACCAACCTGAGAGTGCTGTGGCTCGCAGGCAACCAGTTGACCGGCTGCATTCCCGGAGGGTTACGGGACGTGCCGCTAAACGACCTGGCCCAACTGGGCCTGGATTACTGCATGCCGGCCGCCTCCGCCGGCGATGCGGCCACCGACCGGGCCGCGCTGGTCACCCTCTACAACGCCACTAGCGGCGACAACTGGGCGAACAACGACAACTGGCTGAGCGACAAGCCTCTGGGAGAGTGGCACGGCGTGACCACCGACTCAGACGGGCGCGTCAGGAGGCTGGACCTCAGCGGCAATCAGCTGAGCGGGGAGGTGCCGTCGGAGCTGGGCAGCCTCTCCAACCTGGAATCCCTGGACCTCAGCAGCAACGAGTTGACCGGGATCCCCGGGGAGTTGGGCAACCTCTCCAACCTGGAAACGTTGTTCCTCGGTTTTAACGAGCTGGCTGGGCCGATCCCTGCAGAGCTGGGCAACCTCTCCAACCTGGAAACGTTGTACCTCGGTTTTAACGAGCTGGCTGGGCCGATCCCCGGGGAGTTGGGCAACCTCTCCAACCTGAAATCCCTGGACCTTCACAACAACCAGCTGACTGGGCCGATCCCCGGGGAGTTGGGCAGCCTCTCCAACCTGGAATCCCTGGACCTCAGCAGCAACGAGTTGACCGGGATCCCCGGGGAGTTGGGCAACCTCTCCAACCTGGAAACGTTGTTCCTCGGTTTTAACGAGCTGGCTGGGCCGATCCCTGCAGAGCTGGGCAACCTCTCCAACCTGGAAACGTTGTACCTCGGTTTTAACGAGCTGGCTGGGCCGATCCCCGGGGAGTTGGGCAACCTCTCCAACCTGAAATCCCTGGACCTTCACAACAACCAGCTGACTGGGCCGATCCCCGGGGAGTTGGGCAGCCTCTCCAACCTGGAATCCCTGGACCTCAGCAGCAACGAGTTGACCGGGATCCCCGGGGAGTTGGGCAACCTCCCCAACCTGGAAACGTTGTTCCTCGGTTTTAACGAGCTGGCTGGGCCGATCCCTGCAGAGCTGGGCAACCTCTCCAACCTGGAAACGTTGTACCTCGGTTTTAACGAGCTGGCTGGGCCGATCCCCGGGGAGTTGGGCAACCTCTCCAACCTGAAATCCCTGGACCTTCACAACAACCAGCTGACTGGGCCGATCCCCGGGGAGTTGGGCAGCCTCTCCAACCTGGAATCCCTGGACCTCAGCAGCAACGAGTTGACCGGGATCCCCGGGGAGTTGGGCAGCCTCTCCAACCTGGAAACGTTGTTCCTCGGTTTTAACGAGCTGGCTGGGCCGATCCCTGCAGAGCTGGGCAACCTCTCCAACCTGGAAACGTTGTACCTCGGTTTTAACGAGCTGGCTGGGCCGATCCCCGGGGAGTTGGGCAACCTCTCCAACCTGAAATCCCTGGACCTTCACAACAACCAGCTGACTGGGCCGATCCCCGGGGAGTTGGGCAGCCTCTCCAACCTGGAATCCCTGGACCTCAGCAGCAACGAGTTGACCGGGATCCCCGGGGAGTTGGGCAACCTCCCCAACCTGGAAACGTTGTTCCTCGGTTTTAACGAGCTGGCTGGGCCGATCCCTGCAGAGCTGGGCAACCTCTCCAACCTGGAAACATTGTACCTCGGTTTTAACGAGCTGGCTGGGCCGATCCCCGGGGAGTTGGGCAACCTCTCCAACCTGAAATCCCTGGACCTTCACAACAACCAGCTGACTGGGCCGATCCCCGGGGAGTTGGGCAACCTCTCCAACCTGGAATCCCTGGACCTCAGCAGCAACCGGCTGACTGAGATCCCCGGGGAGTTGGGCAGCCTCTCCAACCTGGAATCCTTGTACCTCAGCAGCAACGAGCTGACCGGGTGCATTCCCGAGGGATTGAGGGACGTCGCCCACAACGATTTCCAGATCCTTGGGTTGGATTTTTGCGAAGTTGACTCCTCGGACCCTCTGATCGTTCGGTACGACGCCAACAACAACGGCACGATCGAGAAGATCGAGGTCATAGCGGCCATCAACGACTACCTCTTTGGTGCGGGAGATGAGGCCATCAGCAAGAGCGACGTGATAAAGCTCATAAACCGCTACCTCTTCGGCTGATTCCAGGGGCGCCCAGGGTACAGTATGGGAAGGGAAGGCCCCGCTTGTTTCGACGGCGGATGATGCCGCCGCAGGGGCATATCCCCAAGGACGGCGGCTGCGGCGGGAAGGGCGACGAGAT
>CBDCEX010000017.1:0-1138570 GCA_965216025.1 Dehalococcoidia bacterium | reverse complement strand
AATCAGACTGTCCATCAATACGACTCCCGCAGCGCCCTCCGGAGCGCGTCCCGGCTGATCTCCAGATCGCCGGCGACGAACCGCAGCGACATCCTCGCCTCCACCATCCGCCGCGCCTCCACCATCCGCCGCTCGTTCAGCGCCCGGGAACGCCAACCTGGATGCCCTGCTAGTGCGGATGTACCGTAGGTGGTCACGAAAGCAATATACGTTTTCCGCCGCTGAGCCTCGTTGGGCAGTGGTCGTCGGAAGAGACACGGATGCCGTCGGGGTGGTTGCTATTGGGTGCTCCTGTTTTGGGACCGGTTTTCTGTCTCGAAAACCATTATCCCAGAGGCACAGGATCACTTTCTTGTCTCTGCAGGACCCCGCTACACACCCTCCTTCGGTGGATTGGGGCTAAGCAGCCCGTGAATCCTCAAGATTCACAGCTTTCTGCCATGGCGGTCGGACTCCTCAGCCATGCGGCAGGCCCCGCGGGCCAGCAGCGCCACCTTAGCGAAGTACACCGGCTGGGTAACCGCATTCATGGAACCTGGTTCGGGCCCGTGTGGAGGGATCAATCCCAGCCCTGCCGTGTAAACTGGACTCGGCTTCGGAGTGCAACCAAGAAACATGGTGGTGATGGCGGATGCAAATCGTCGATGGGAACCTGGTCTACTCGGCCACGGACCTGGTGGGATTCCTGGAATGCGGGCACCTGACCAGCCTCGAGCGCGCCGCGGTCTCGGGACATCTGAAAAGGCCGGTGCGCGAAGACCCTGTGCTGGACCGGATTACCCAGCGAGGCCAGCTCCACGAGGAGCGCTTCCTGGAGGCCCTGGAGGCCGACGGGGTTGAAGTCGTGCGGTTCGACCAGGACCCCGGGTTGCCCTTCGGCCAGCGTCTGGCCGAGGGGAGGGACCTCACTCTCGATGCGATGCGCGCCGGGGCCGATGTCATCTACCAGGCGGTGCTCTTCGACGGAAAGCGGCTGGGGTCCGCCGACTTCCTCATGCGGATCCCCCAGCCCAGCGGCCTCGGAGACTGGAGCTACGAGGTCTGGGACACCAAGCTGGCCCGCCACGCCAAGGCCTCGGCCGTTCTCCAGCTCTGCATGTACTCGAAGCTGCTGAGCGAAATCCAGGGCCGGGCGCCCGCCCAGATGCACCTCGCCCTGGGGGGAGTCCAGAGGGAGACGGTCTCCTTCCGCTTCGCCGACTACGCGGCCTACCACCGGCTGGTGGCCCGGGAGTTCGAGGCAACGTTGGACGGGACGCCGGTTTATCCGCCGGCCACGGCCCCGGAACCAGTCGAGCACTGCGCCGTGTGCCGCTGGAGCGGTGAATGCAGCGCCTGGTGGCGGGCGCAGGATGACCTGTCCCTGGTCGCCAACCTCAGCTCCAGGCAGCGGCACGCCCTGCACGACGTCGGGGTAACCACCCGCTCAAAGCTTGCCGAGCCCCTCGAGACCATGGACCGGCGACCGGAGGGGGTCGGGCGGGAGGCGCTGGAGAGGGTCCATGCCCAGGCCAGGATCCAGGTGGAGGGCGAGCAGGCCGGCGAGATGCTCTCGGAGCGGCTGGTACCTCCCCGGGACCGGGACGGGGCCCTGGTCCCCAATCACGGCCTGCTGATGCTGCCCGAACCGTCGGAGGGGGACCTGTTCTTCGACATCGAGGGCGACCCCTTCTTCAGCTCGGACGAGGTGGACGGAATCGAGTATCTCTTCGGCGTCATAGAACCCGGGCGCACCGATGAATCGGGCGGGCCCGCTTTTCACGCCCTCTGGTCCATAGAGGGCGGGACCGTGACCACCGGCGGGGAGCGGCGGGCCTTCGAGGGGTTCATCGACCTGGTCATGGAACGCCTCGCCGGCGACCCCAACCTCCACATCTACCACTACGCGCCCTACGAGCCCACCGCCGTCAAGCGGCTGGCGGGTCGTCATGGCACGCGGGAGGAGGAGATTGACCGCCTGCTGCGGGGAGGGGTCTTCGTCGACCTGCACCGGGCGGTGCGCCAGGGAATACGCGCCTCGGTGGAGAGCTACTCCATCAAGCGGCTGGAACCCCTGTACGGCTTCGCCCGGGAGGTGGACCTGAGGAATGCGGGGGACAGCATCGTCGAGTTCGAGACCTGGCTCGAGCTGGGGGAAGAGGATGGGCGGGAGGAACTGCTGGTGGAAATCGAGGGGTACAACCGGGACGACTGTGTTTCCACCATGCACCTGCGGGACTGGCTGGAAGGGCAACGGGACAAGCTGGAGGATGAGCTTGGCCCTGAACTTCCCCGGCCCTCCGTTCCCCAGCCCGAGGAAACCGAGGACTCGGAGGCCCAGAAGGCGGTGAATGCCCTGGTAGACGCCCTGACCTCCGGCCTGCCCGACTCCATCGAGGAGATGAGCGACGTCGAGCGGGGACAGTGGCTGCTGGCGCAGCTGCTGAACTGGCACCGGCGGGAGGCCAAGTCCTTCTGGTGGCGTTACTTCTACCTTGCCAACGAGCTCACCGACGAGGAGCGCTTCGAGGAGTCGGATGCGCTGGCCATGCTGACCTACCAGGAATCCTGGCCAGACCCGGCGCCTCGGGCGCGCTCTACCATCCACCGGTTCGGGTTCCCGTCCCAGGAACACGCGATCAGAGTCGACAGCCAGCCCCACGATCCCGAGACGCGGAGGCCCGTCGGGACGGTCTTCTTCCTGGACGACGACCAGGGCGTCATCGACATCAGGCTGGGCAATGGCCGTCCCGCTCCTGCCGCCACATCCCTGGTCCCTTATGATTTCGTCAATCCCCGACCCAAGCCGGAAAGTCTGCAACGACTTGCCCGGTGGGTGCTGGACCATGGCCTGGATGGCCCCGGCGAGTTTCGCGCCACCCGCGACCTGCTTGGGCGTCAGGTGCCCAGGTTCGCTGGTTCAGATGGACAGAGGCTGCTGGCCTCGGGAGAAACAACGGAGGTCGCCGCCCGCCGGATCGCGCCGTCCCTTGAGGAGAGCTACCTGGCCATCCAGGGTCCGCCTGGTTCGGGTAAGAGCACCGTGGGCGCGGAGATGATAGTCGACCTAGTGGAACAGGGTAAGAGGATCGGTGTGACGGCCAACAGCCACAAGGTCATCGGGGAGCTGCTGGCCAAGGCCGCTGAGGTGGCGGAGAAACGTGGAGTTCCAGTAAAGATTGGTCAGCGGTCGAGTTCCGAACCGACCTTCGGGGATGCCATCCTCCTGAAGGATAACCCTGCCGCACTGGCCGCACTGGAAGGGGGTTCAGTCGACGTGGTCGGCGGTACCACCTGGCTCTGGGCCCGGGAGGAGATGACCGGCACCGCCGATGTCCTGTTCATCGATGAGGCGGGCCAGATGTCCCTGGCCGATGCGGTGGCGGCGGCCCCGTGTGCGACCAGTCTGGTCCTGCTGGGCGATCCCCAGCAGCTGGACCAGCCGCTCCAGGGCACCCATCCCCCGGGGGCGGAGCGCTCGGTCCTGGCCCATCTCCTGGGTGGTGAACGGGTGATGCCCGACGGGTTGGGCCTCTTCCTGGACGGCAGCTGGAGGCTCCACCCGGAGATATCAGCCTACACCTCCGAGGTCTTCTACGAAGGAAGGCTCCATTCCCACCAGGGACGGGAGCTGCTCGACCTCTCCGGCGTGTCCCCGCTGTCGGGAACCGGGATCAGGTTCCTTCCCGTGGCCCACAGCGGGCAGTCCAGCGAATCTCCCGAGGAGGCCGGCCAGGTGGCCCGAATCATCCAGGATCTCTTAGGTTCGGCCCCGACCTACATGGATGCCGAGGGCATGGAGCATGAGCTCACCGGATCCGACGTCCTCGTCATAACCCCCTACAACGCCCAGGTAAGGGCCATCACGGAAGCGCTCCCCGGGTTTCGCATAGGCACCGTCGACAAGTTCCAGGGACAGGAGGCACCCATCTCCATCTACTCGATGGCGACCAGTTCCTCCGAGGAGGCTCCCCACGGGATGGAGTTTCTCTACAGCCTGAACCGGCTGAACGTCGCCACCAGCCGGGCCCGCTGCCTCGCGGTGGTGGTGGCCAGCCCCGAACTGCTCAGGGTGCGATGCCGCACCCCCCGCCAGATGCGTCTTGCCAACGCCGTGGCGAGGCTGGTGGAGATGGCCGATGAGCCTGGATAAGTTGCCCGGTTCCAGGCCCATCTCCAGCGTCTGATGATTGCCGTTATCCAGCGTTATGGGTTGATGAACAGCCCCGGTTCACACCAACTCGGCTCCCATTCCCGCAATTCCACAACCTGACCCTGGGCAGCCTCGAAGGTGTCCTTGCAGCGCGTCTCCCGGGACATCGCTTCCCTGTGTACCTGGTACCAATCCACGACCTGGACCACAAGATCGACATCGCCGTCCGCATCCGGCTCGTTGGGATCGACCAGAAAGGCGATGAGCGTGTCCAGGCCGACCACCAGCTCGTCGGTGCCGCCCCGGAACGTCATTCCCGTCTCCGCCATCTGCAGCGCCTTCTCCGACTGATCCTCAGCAAGGGCTGGAGTCTACATTGACTCGTTGGCCGTAACCTGATATTAGTCCGAAACCGGAATCCCTCTGGTGAGTCACCAGCCTCAGGGATGAATGGACCTTTCACTCTGATGTTCGAGAAGCCGGCATGTCCAAAAAGCCGTTCACCCCTGTTTTGCGGGCTTTCTACGCGGCCTGCGCTTTTCTCGTTGCGGCGTGTGGCACATCCTTCCCTCCGGACCTGGCAACTATGGTGGGGGAGGTAAGGCCCGGTGTGGGAAGTCTACGAGGAATGAGGCGGGAGGCGTGGTCATGTCCAAGATAGGAGGCGCTCTCATCCCGGTGGGAGCCCACGGGCTTCAGGCGTTCGTGGAGGTCCGGATAACACCCCCCGAGCGGGGAGCTCCGGTCTTCGGCCTGGGTTTGGTGAATCCCAACGCTCTCGGTTCGTCCATGAGCATGGATACCGTCAAGAAGTTGGGGCTCCGGCCCACGCACCCCGAGTACCCGGACTTTGCTATGTACGAGGCGGTGCTGGACATCGTGGGTCTGTCCCAGAACCAGCCCGCCCGGAGGTTCCTCGGCAGCGATTGGGACCCGCACGATACCGTGGAGCAACGCGTTATCTGTCGCATTGGTGCGGACATTCTCGCGGACGCGGTGAGGGACACCGCAGTGCTAAGGAATTGGATTCGCTCCAACCGTCTCGACGGGATTGCCATCGAGGCCGGGCGCGGGAACCGCATTAAGCAAAACACTATTATTGGCAACCGGACCGGGATACGGTTATGGCGTTTGGCTCCGCCGACGAAGAATGCGGAAGAGAACTCCGGTACCGGAAGTTATGTGATCTCAAATAACGAGATCAAGGACTCAAGGGAGCGGGCAATCGTTTATCCGGACGACCTCGAGGTGCGGCTGGCAGAGAATCGGTTAGAAAGCAACAGGCAGGACGTTCTGAGGGAACCAGCAGAATACGCTAACCCGACGGTGGACGCTTCGGAGTAGATCAAGCTGCCTTTTGGCACTCCACCTTACAGCCCGTATGTCTTTTCGGACAATAGGTGGTGCCTTACTTCACCACGATTAACGCCAAGCGATCCTCAAACTTGTCACTGGATGCTCGGTTCGAATTCTTCGGCAACTCCTTGCTGGCCGCCCGAGGCGTGTATCAGTCCTTCCTGACTCTGGTATGATCTGTTCGAGGCGTATCCCTCCAGTTCTCCTCACAGGGTTTTTCTTCTTCTCGGAAGGATGGGATGGAGAAGCCAGTTTGGTTAAGTGGCTAGAGCTTATGGTGATTCTACTGTCAAGCGTCAAGAATCAAGCGCCATTACTTCGGAACTGTTCGACCTAAAAATGGGTAAGAATTCCGGATATCCTGATCAACATTGTATTGGGTATCGGCCAAATACTGTTCAGGGGAGGGGGGCTGGCGACTTAATCAGCGGATGAAATAAACAGTATCGGAAGGCGGCAATGGGGCTATGGATATTTGCCATGGATTTTGGTCATTGGGGTGGCTTGCATGGTGATGTCCATTGCAGGCCCTTCCGGGAATACTCCAGCCAAAGAGGAAGATTATGAAAGCATTGGTTCTGAGGGAGCCGGATGGACCCCTGATACCGGAAGAGTTGCCGACTCCCAAACCCGGTCCTGGTGAGGCCTTGGTTAGGGTGCGGGCGTGTGGACTGGGGCTCACTCTGGTATGGAACCGTAAAGGCCGGGACGGCGGAAGCAACGAAAAGCTGCCCAGGGTGATCGGTCACGAAATCGCCGGGGACGTGGCGGAACTAGGTGCAGGGGTCACCAGTTTCAAGCAGGGAGATCGGGTCAATGTCTTCTATTACCTGACCTGCGGGGACTGCCGTTGGTGCAACCTGGGTAGAAACGACCTTTGCGACAACCACGCCGGATATGTGGGCCGCCAGATTGATGGCGGTCTCGCTGAGTATGTGAAGCTACCGGTCCGAAACCTGTGCCCGATACCCCAAGAGTTGGGCTACGTCGACGCCGCAATCACCGCCGACGCTATCGCCACCCCTGTGCACGTCCTGCGGGAGCGGGCCCAGGTCAAATCCCCGGAAACGGTTATGATCGTAGGAGCTGGTGGTGGGGTGGGCATCCACATGGTGCAAATGGCCAAGGTTCTGGGAGCCCGTGTTTTTGCGGTGGACATAACGCCGGAAAAGCTGTCCTTAGCCAGGGAGATGGGCGCTGATGAAGTAATAAACTCCCGGGAGGTAGGCTTCGATGAGGAGGCTCTTCGGTTGACCAGCGGCCGTGGAGTGGACGTGGTGGTAGAGATGGTTGGTCTGCCTGAGACCCTAGAGAATAGTCTCCGCAGCCTCGGCAAGGGAGGTCGTCTGGTCTTCGTGGGCTCCTACGACCGCGATGCCATTTTGCCCCTAAATCCCCGTGCTTTAAGCGGCGAGATTTTTCTCACCGGGTCTAGGTATTGTACCCGCCAAGAATTGGCTGAGGCGGTGGAACTGGTGGTCCGTGGTAGGATTCGCCCAGTGGTCAATCACATTTGCAGCTTGCAGGAAGCCGATGAGGTATTGCGGAGCATAGAGCGTATGGAGCTGGCCGGACGAGCCTGCGCAGTGCTGCCGTAAATTTAGAGTCTAGAACTTCTAGCCGCATCTGGTGGCCCCCGAGGGATGGCTGCACTTTAAATACCAGCCTGATGAGAGTTAGGCCATTGACCGAACCACATGGCGGTGGAGGCAGCCAGGGTACTGTTTTCCAATGATTGGCATCTAGGACATTTCAGGCAAATACTGAGCAAGCCGGCACAGCAGCGCTGGGATTGCTAGGCTGGACGCCGGCACCGGGCCACGGCGGTCGACGACCAACCCGGAAAGTGCTCGAATTACCATTGGTTCTGCTCTACAACTTTTTAATCAGGGTCGCCCACGGCACGCTCCGGTGGAGTGCGGTACTGCGTCTCAGCAAACCCCAGCGCTGGTAGAATGTTTAGGCGCTAAGCAAGGGTCTGAGATCCCGAACGCGGTCCAACTCCTCTAGACGGCTCAAGGTATCAATTAGCTCTACCGCCCGCTGGCCTCCCAGCACCGGATTCATCAGCTCACGGGCCTTCTCCGAGATTTCCACGGATGTAAGAGGGTTGTCCGCCTTGCCCTTAAATGTGGTCATCCGCTGCTCCAGCCTGGTTCCATCTTTGGTGGTCACAGAGACATGGGACTGCCCTTCGGGCCGCGCCAGGGTTAGATCGGCATCGCCCACCAGAGTGATTCTCGATTTGAGGTCCAGCACGTCGGCCGCTACCGTGCGCTCGAAGGAGTGGGCTGCCTCAAAGCTCAATCCGCCGTCAAGCAACGAAACCGCGAAGATGTACTGCAGGTTGATATCGGGCATCTCCCGGTCGTTTACTGTATGGGCGCCGGCTTCCGGCAGCCGGGCTTCCACCTTCGCTACATCAATGGCGGTCAAATGGTGCTCGGCCATGAGCAGCAATAGCCCTTCCAGCGCCGATTGAATCGGGAATTCTACGCAGTACTTCTTGATGTTGGTAAGCATCACCTCGTACCGCTGGCCCAGCTCGGCGATCAACTCCTGGGGGTTGGGATCGTCGGCGTAGGCCGCCAGGAAATTTCCATCTCCATCAAACACGTCATGAACGCCAGTAAATCCACGCTGCACCATATTGGCGGAGGTAACACCGTTTCGCACGGTCATTCCTCCGAAAATAAATGCTTTTTCTATGTACTCCGTATCCCGCGGGTAGGTCATGACCCCGGAGGCCTGCTGAGCGCCGTAGGACGGCAAATCTCGATACTGCTCCTCTTTCAAGCCAGCTAAGGGCTCGTCACCGAATAACCATCTCAACTTGAGCGGTTGCTGGGCAGGATGGTATAGTTCCACTCCCCGTGAAACTCATGGCACCGCAGGTTCACCTGGGCCAGTTCGCTATCAGACACTTTGATACCCGCCGGGTACTTGTTCGTGTCCAGGTGACACTCTACCCGCAACCCCTTGGTATTCCGGGTTCCGCCAATCAAGCTCACAATGACCTCATGACTCACCAACGGCTGGCCCCGCCAGTTCTGCGTGATGAACGAAAACAACCGGTGTTCGATCTTGTTCCACTTGCTCGTCCCCGGCGGCAAATGGCCCACCGTGATCGTCAACCCCGTCTCGTCCGCAAACCGCTGCAGTTCCCGCTTCCACAGCCGCACACGACTCCCGTTACTACCCCCACCATCGGCGTTCACCAGCAGCCGGGTTGCCTTCGGATACCGTGCCTGCCCCATCCCCCACCACCAGCGCCGGATACTCTCCACTGCAAACGCCGCTGTATCGTGGTCCACCCCGACATTCACCCAGCCCGTGTTCTCCGCTACATCATAGATCCCGTACGGTGTGGCGCGCCCCAAGGCTGGTATCACGAAATCGTACACCCGCACCCGCTCCGGGTCCCCTTGGGGCCGCAACTCACGCCCTCCGTTCTTGAAATTCCCGACCAGTTCCTTCTTCTTGGCATCCACCGAGATCACCGGCTCACCCGCATCCAGATACGTCTGCGCTTGCTGGTTCAGGTAGGTGAACTGGGCATCACGGTCAGGATGATCGCCACCCTCCAAGGTCTTGCTGTTGGCCTGCAAGCTGTACTCCAACCTGTGCAAAAGATCCCCCACCAACCGGCGACTGACCCGGTGCCCCAACTGCTGGAGTTCAGCCGCCAAGTTCCGCAGGCTCTTGCAGGTCCAGCGCAGGGGCGATTCCGGGTCGCCACGGGTCACCGGCTCAACCAAGCGCTCCAGGTCGCTCAGCAGCGTTGGGTCCTGGCTCACAGTGGTCTTGCGCCCACCGCCCGGCTTGCGGACTCTGCCCGCGCTGACCCGCTCGGGCTGCTGCAGTTCTTGCATGCCCTGCTGGATGGTCCGCCGCGAGAAGCCGGTCGCTCGAGCGACCCAGGTAACGCCACCCCAGCCCAGCGTCAGCGCTTCGGCTGCGGCGGCCAGCCGCCGGGTCCGCTGGTCCAAGACGCCCTCAAGCAGGGTAAAACGTTGTCGGACAGCATCAATATTTTCCATGACGACAACCTTACTTTATATTGCTTAATTCATGGACTCACAAACAAATCCCGCCTTACATCAAATGTTTTCCATGCCGACAAGCTTATAGCATCCCCTCGATGCATGATAACGTTATTTGGTGACAAGCCCTAAGGAGCCCGCCGCTGCAGTAGCTCCCATGGTGCCGCCGATGCTGAAGGGAAGATGGTTTCGGGCCCGCATGGCGTCCCGCCCCTGGGCCTTGGTGGTGCGAGAGCCGATATCGCATCCCAATGCCACGGCGCGGATTAAATCCGCTCCGCTGGCATTTTCTCGTTCGGCCATGGCCAGCGCCGCCGGAATCACCGCGCAGCCTGGATGGATGCCCGCTGACCCGTTGGAGTCGTCCGTTTCATCCGAGCGGGCCAACATTCCATTGGCGAGGGAGGCGGTAACCGCTGATGTGATTAATGAGCTGCCGATAACCTGGGCCTCCGGCTTTCCTCCCTGCTCTTCCGCGTATTGGAGAGCCAAACGTCCTGGCTTGAGGGTGGTCCCGGACACCATGGCCGCGATGGTGTCCAGAATGTGGTGTTTGGTTTTCTGGAGCACCGGAGCTGGTAAGGCGGTGGCTCCGGCACCAGCCATGTATGAGATTAGGATCGGAGTAACGCTTTTACCGGTAGACATATGGTGGTTGCTCTCCTTATTGCCGTATCAGATACTTAACCAAGACTTGGAACTGGAAGGAATACCTTCAATTGCTGTCCCTGAAGGACTCCAGCCTGGGCATGAGATAGCGGTCCTCAGGATTTACCCATCCCTTGAAGTTGGGCTGCCCGATGGCCAGATGCTGTTCACCAACTCCGAGTTGGAGAACTCCCCCAGGTAGTCCAATACCGCCTTCTCCAACTTTGGGGATGAGTGACCGTTGTAAGTGGCGCAGGCCATAACCTGGTTATTTCTGCCAGTTCACCCCGGCCACGCATGCGGGGCAATAGGCCCAACAGCCGTTCTTTTCTATACGTCCGTGACCCCATGACCGGCAGGCAACATATGGTCTTGACAATAACTCCATGTCTCGATGACCATCTTGGCGAAACTGGCTAGATTGCTGCATGAAGGCCCAGTGCATTCCCCAGGTGACTCAGTTATAGGCAGATAATCTACGCTTTTTTGAAACCCATGCTTCCGCAGAAAGTCCCCTAGCCCCTCATCCAATTGGTCGGGTTCCTTTTCAGCGCAGTCTTTGCACAAATGGTCTTCCACATACCGCCCGGTTATCAGAGCGATTGCTTGCGCTGGGCAGCCATCGTCGTCTAAATCCTCTATATATTCGCAAGAGAGAACTTCATCCTCAAAAAGATCCGTTCTCCATGACTTGCGGGTTCGGCAGTGGTCACACATTTTGTTTCTTCACTGACTGCCGTCTAAAACGGGAAATCCTCCAGGGTGTCTTGGGTCTCGCCGAGGGTCAAGTCCAACAGCAACCGTTTGAACTCACCAGGCGGCGGCCTGACCATCCCCTCTGGGATCCGAAGCGCCCATCAAAACACCGGATTCGAGATTTCGAACGATGAGCTGGGTCTTGCCATCGTGGATTCCGGGTCTACGCCGGGCAACTTTATGCCCCATTCGCTCCAGGGCTTTTAGAGTATCCTCAGACATTTCCGGCTCGGTGCTTAGTTCCACCGGAGTACCTATGCTGGCCGGATCTGTCCCGGGAAAACTCCACCACCGAGGGGCCTCCACTGCTTTCTGGGGTGCTATGCCAAAGTCAAGTCAGTATTTGCAGGCCGCACTGAGCCTGGAAATCTCCACCGGGGGTGCCGCCGATTATCGCCGGCCTACCGTCTTTCAGAGCCATACAGCAGTTAAGGGTGTGCATAGTGCGCTTCCCCGGTGCAATTATGTTGGGATGGCCTGGGGCCAAGCTGAAACCTCTTCCGGCGCGGTTGTTAAAACAGAACGCCGGTCCCTTCAGCTACAAAGCCCGAACCGAAGGCATTTGACAAGCTGTCAATCCACGAAACACAGTTGCCTTCCCCGTCAGCGACGCAAAAATAAGTGGTATCGCCATCGGCGTTTTTTCGCAGGGTCATGGGCGAGTAGCCCCAGTCCTCAATATCTTGATCAGCACCTCCAACTGGAGGGAAAGTTGCCTACTCAGATACGTGATGTAGGCAACTTTGCCCAACTGAGGCTTTCAACTAGTTATATTTTTTTCAAGTTCCTGTCGATAAACTGGGTGTCTGCTGGATTTCGTCCAGGACCTCCGGCAAGATGCCCCCATATTGATGGAATAATGCGAAGCTCCGCGTTAGGCATTTGCCGTGCTTCAATTTCACTATCCACCGGCGGAAAGTATTGGTCCGTCTCAGACGGCATGATGATTGCCTTGGCTTTTATCGTTCCCAACGCTTGGTGAATGTCCACCTGGTAAAGTGGATTATCACTTATGTCTCCCCGCTGCCAGGTATTGACCATTGCCAGAATATCGTTGGCGTCTAGCTTCAAGAACCTACCTTCCCAGGCTTCTACCAGATAGTCCTCGAGGGAGGAGAAGCCCAGTTGCAGGTAAATCTTCTCCCGATAAAACGCCTGAGAAGGGCCTCACCCCGCGTATACCCTGGCCATCGCCCGAATACCTCTGGTTGGCTGCGGCTGGTACCAACCGTTCTGCCAGGCGTTTCCCTAACCGTTAAGGCCCAGCACCATGGCAGGTGAGCGGATTGAGCTGGATCTTTTCAGGCGCGGCTTTTACTAGCATCAACCGCGTATCGCACTTCGTAACTCCTCCAGACTGACATCGCCGGCGTACAATTGCTCGCCGATTAGATAAGAAGGTACTCCTTTCACGCCTCTGTCCGCAGCCGCTCGGTGTTCTTCCATGACCCATGACCTGTAGTGACCGGACTCCAACTTGAGCCACATGAGCCTCCAGTCCAGCTTCGCTTTGATGGCCAACTTACGGAGAGTATAGATGCTCTCCAAATCGGCACCTCTTTCCCAATACTCCATAGCGACGGCCAGGTAGAATTCTCGTTCTCTGCCCAGTTCCCTGGCGCAGGCCGTGGCTTCGTGGACCAAAACGGTGCTAAGAGACCGACTGGAGAATGGCTCCAATCCAGGTTTCTCTTCGGGAAGGGCGATTAATGGATGCCGAACTGATGAATCCCGGGTCGGCGGTTGGGCCTCAGCCTGGTGGCTCCGACCCAAAAAGCCGGTTATTGGGGCATCCGGACGAAGCAGATAGGGCCGTCGGTCTATGTTGAACGCCAACTCCTTAGATAGGGTGTCCAACCCCTGCAGACCTAAATGGCAATGAGGGCAGGTGTAATCAAACCAGAACGTGACTACGACTTCGCCGCTCAAATCTTACGTCCTGGACCAACCGAAGAAAGTTTGCAAGTTCGAATACCCAAGCGAGGCGCGCCTGAAAAAGGATTGACGCTCAAGAAACCAAATGAGCCGCTAATTCCAGAAAATCGGCGACTTCCATGTCGGGTAGGTAGGGCGTTTCCTCCATCGGCAGCCCGTAGCGATTTACGTAGGCACCCCTGAAACCGCAGGCTCGAGCACCCATAATGTCGAAAGAATGAGCCGCCACCATCATGATTTCCGCAGGCTCCCTTCCCAGAACCTTAGCAGCAGTGCGGTACACTGCCGGGTGCGGTTTAAACACTCCGGCCTGTTCCACCGAAATGATCTCCAAAAATTCCACGCATATGTTGTTCTCGACCAGATGCTCCAAATACCCTTGCTCCCCGTTGGAAAGAGCCACCAAATGGAAACTCGTTGAAAGCTTGGCTAATCCCTCCACCGCATCGGGATAGGGCTGTAACCCCTGGTAAACCTCCATGAACTGTTCCACCTCGTCATAGGTGAATTGTACGCGGTGAAGCCGCAGACAGTAGATTAACGCCCGCCGACAGGTCTCCAGGTAACCGCTGTGGCCCAGCATTAATAGATTATCCTGATACTGCTCAATGCCCTGCCGATTTCGCCAGTCCGACCAAAAGGAGTTGGCATCTACGGCTGCGCCGTGCTTTTTCAAGAATCGGTCAGTCGGTAGAGTCAGACTATCGCTCAGATTCAGCACGGTGCCGAAAATATCGAAGGCCAGGGTGTTTACCGTGGACAAATCTGGATTGGGCAACACTACCTCCCAGGTCCTGGTAAGCGTCCGCAGGGACTGTACATTAGATGCCAGGAAGATAGCAAATACAATTGTTTAAGATGAATTGGTTTGTTTACTTTGGTGCCAGCAGCAGCAGAGTTTGCCCATCCTGGTGGGCCCGGAAGTAGGTGCCAAAGTTGACTCCATTTACACTGCCCGGTACCATCCCAATAGTTTGGCGGATCAATACTTGAGGGAGTGCGGTGATGTCCACGTTACCCCTGGAGACCGAAATTGAAAACCGCATAAGCGTACGTGGATCCAGTGACCCACTGGAATCCAGATCTGCCGTGGTATTCAGAGGCGATGGTGAACCGAAATCAACTCGTTCGTTTTTGCTCCAGCTAGCGGACATAGAATCAGACTCTGGACTGGACCCGGATTCGTACTCCCTGGGAGGCAGTGTGGCGGCTTTGGAAAACCACTTCGCTGCGGCCCTGGGAAAAGAATCTGCGATATTCATGCCGACCGGAACCCTGGCCAATCATCTCGCCATCAGGGCTCTGTGTGGTACCAAGACTAGGGTGATTGTGCAAGAGCAAAGCCACCTCTATCACGATTCGGGCGACTGCGTGACTCAGCTGAGCGGGATCAATCTTGTTCCATTGGCCAGAGGTAGAACCGGCTTCACCCTGGAAGAGCTGAAGGAAGCGATTGTCGAGTCCACTTCAGGAAGGGTCGCCAATCCCGTCGGTGCGGTGATGATTGAAAGTCCAGTCCGCCGTCAGATGGGTCAGGTGGTTCCATTTCAAGAAATGAAGGCCATGACCGATTACTGCAGCGATCAGGGTATCGGCACTCACCTGGATGGGGCGAGGCTTTACATGATGTCGGCTGCGTCGGGGATAGGCCCGCGAGAATACTCCAAGCTGTTCGACACGGTCTACATTTCGCTCTACAAGTACTTCGGCGCGCCCTTCGGCGCAATCCTGGCGGGAGATTCCCAGCAGCTAGACGGAATGTTTCATACTAGAAGGATGTTCGGCGGGGGTCTGGCATCTTGCTATTTTGCCGCTGGCCTGGCGCTGAAGGGCACCGAGGGTTTTGAAGAACAGTTCCGCCAGGCGTTGGAAAAAGGGCAGGACCTGGTCGAGAGGATTAATACTTTACCGAAGGTCGAGGTGAGGGCATTCGAACATGGCTCCAATATTTTCCCACTGACACTCGCCCCCGGAGTAGACGCGGAGAAAGTGGTCGACAGCCTTCGCCATAGCCACGTATTCCTTTACCCAGACGAAGGCACCAACCGGATATCCAGACTGACGGTGAACACAACCATCTTGAGACAGTCCAATGATGCGATTTTCGAGGCTTTTAAAGCGTCCCTGGGGGCTAGCTAAACCGATTTGCAGGTATTTCTCACAAAGAGGCTTCTCAATCCTACGGTCGGAAAAATTCTGAGGAGAATTTGATGCCAGGAAACAGAGTCCGAATGCTCTTCATCGGTAATAGTTTCACAACGAAGAATGACCTGCCCACCTTGCTGAGCGCGATCGCTAAAGCAGGCAAGGGCATCACTATCGAGTCCAAGATCATCTCGGCGGGCGGAGCATCTTTGCGTCGGCATTGGAACGCCGGTGCCGCGAGTACGATTACCAGTGCGAAATGGGACTACGTCGTGTTCCAAGAGCAGAGCACGCTACCAGTCAAGAACTCCAATCGTTTCCATGAAAACGTCAGGGAATTCGTGCCCGCCATGAAGGAAAGCGGCGCGAAAATGGTCTTGTTCATGACCTGGGCACGAAAAAAAGAGCCGGAGAATCAGAGATTACTGACCGACAGCTACAACAAAATCGGAAAGGAGCTTGGGGTGTCAGTCGTACCGGTGGGGACTGCCTGGCAGAAATTGGCTGCCAAACACGACAAACCGGTGTTACACGCTGAAGATGGCAGTCATCCGACCATCGCCGGGTCATACCTAGAAGTCTGGCCGGAAAGCCATTGGCCGGGTTTTGCGCTACGCGAAGCAGACGTATTCAAGACTTATATGGCATGGTGGTGCATGTAATACGTTGCAATACCCACTATCCCCTTGATAATCGACGTTAAGAAAACGCTGGCCTAGGGGGAATCGAGGTTTCCGGCCAGACTTCTAGTATTACAACGTCAGTTAGTTTGATAGGATGACTGTGTAGCTGGGAATAGGCAGGTGAGGTGGGGATGTGGATGCGGCAGCTTTCGAGCAGGTGTACGGGTCATTTCGGGATTTTCACGCTTACTTCGCGCCGCTGTTTGGCCGCCGGGAGACGCGGGAGCACAGCGGTCATTATCTCCAGGCCCTGCTGGTACAGTCTGGGGAGCGGCGCAACGCTGAGAACCTGTCGGAGACGGTTCCGGGGTCAGCCCGAGGGATGCAGCGGTTTCTCACCGATTCTCCCTGGGACGATGAGGTGATTATAGGACGGCTGCAGGAGTACCTGGGAACCCGGCTGGAGCATCCGGAAGGGGTGTGGGTGCTGGACGGCAGCGACTTTCCCAAGCAGGGGAGGAAGTCGGTGGGAGTGGCCCGGCAGTACTGCGGGAGGCTGGGGAAGGTGGCCAACTGCCAGGCGGGGATGTTCCTGGCCTATGTCAGCCCGTTGGGACGGGCATTGGTGGACAAGGGGCTGTATCTGCCCGAGAGTTGGACCTCGGACAAAGACCGGTGTGAGGCGGCGGGTGTGCCGGAGGATAGGCAGGGCTACCGGTCCAAGACGGAGTTGGCCTTGGAGATGGTGGGGCGGGCACAGGAGCGGGGCCACCTGAAGGCTGGATGGGTCGCGGCGGACGACGCCTTCGGGATGTCGCCGTCCTTCCGGGAGGGCCTGGCGGCCTTGGGGATGTGGTACGTGCTGGACGTTCCGTCCGGCTTTACGGTGTGGCCGCCGGAGCCTGCCTGGACCAGTGCGGAGTATCAGGGATTCGGGCGTCCCCGCAAACCCAGGCTGCGAGACGGTCAGTGCCGGACCATGGAGCAGCGCAGCGACGAGTTGCCGGAGGAGGCCTGGCGGGAGATAACGGTGGCCGAGGGAAGCCAGGGGCCACGCAGCTACCTTTTCAGCGCCCAGAGGGTGCGACCGACCAGCAGGCGCAAGCCCGGCGAAATCCACTGGGCCGTCTACCGCCGGAACCGGGACGGCAGCGAACCCCGCTACTACCTGTCCAATGCTCCGGAGGATACCCCGTTGGAGACCCTGGCATACGTGGGAGGCTCCCGTTGGCGTATAGAAACGGAGTTTGAGACGGAGAAAAGCGACGTAGGCCTGGACGAGTACGAGACCCGCACCTGGGCTGGCTGGCATCACCACGTGGCCCTGTGCCTGCTGGGCGGAGCTTTTCTGCTGAGCCTGCAACAGGCTTGGGGGGAAAAAGATGCCCCGGATCACGAGGCCACAGGTGTACCGGGTGGTGCGGGAGATGCTGCCCCGGGAACGGTTCGGGCCAACCGAGTTGCTGCGGTGGCTTGAGGATACGCAGGACAGTAACGAACGGGCCAAACGCTCCCATGCCAAGCGCCGCGCCGCCATGCGGGCATCACCCCACATCCCTCCCTGAACTGACGTTGTAATACTAGCAGCGTACACTTTCTACGCTACTCTGTTCGACGGCGATCCTACGGAATTCGAAACTGACGTCTGCAGCCTGACTGATGAGGAACGCAAACTGCTGCAGCGAATCGCCAAGACCGCCTGCGAGAAATGAAATCATTTGGATCCCAAATCGGCTTTTGTTATTCTGTGGCATCAGCCGCCTTGGATCTCCAAGGCGCGTTACTGCCTCGTACAAGAGTGGCAGGCTAAAGTCCGTCAGGGGAAGGTCGGCTGTTAATTCCGTGGCTCCGTTAGCGGGGGGCGTTGGGAAAGCCCATCCGCTCGGATAACACCCATCAGCAGATCCTGGCCTTCTCCAAGTCTTTCGAAGCTACTTTAAGACCCCCTCGAGACGCAGGCAGGTATCCGAGGCTCATCTCAGGCGCCTTCTTTTCTGACCAGGCAAACGATTGGTCCGGGCGAAGCCCGACTTCAAGCGCAGAGTGAGAGACAAGAGTAGCGCTGTATGGCTCACCCCCCGGGGAGCCAAGCAAGATTCGAACTTGGGACTGATTGGTTAACGGAGGGACACTTTCGGACGACTGCTTGAGGCCACACAAAATGCGCAGATCTGTACCAACTGATGAAGCAATCCATGGCATAGACGCTTATTAGTCGATAAGTGGAGAGTCGGGTTCTTGTTCTCATTCCCCAACAGTCTAACCTAGCTGCGAATCATATCTGTGCCTATGATATTGGGGTCGGTGCATCGCCATTATTGCTTCATTCGCCGAGCAGTCCGTCCTCTTGGGGCGGCTGTACTGGTCTCGACTCTATGCGTAACCACTCCGAGGGCGCCACGGTCCAGCAACAAATATGTGATAGGATGCGCCCTGAAGACTTGCTCTAGGGTCCAGTCTGAGTTGCCCTTTTGTAGTTGGGGTGAGCTGGATGTGGGGCCTCCCCCGTCTCCACCAAGCTTTACACACAACAAAGTTCCTTATAATGCTGTTCTTCGTATTAATGAGCTGTATAGTGGTGCCTTTTTCAACTGGGAGTGATTTCAGGTTATGTGAATCGGCAGATAGCCAACCTTGAACTCCCCGTCACCCGAGGACAGGTTTTCTTCACAGTTTCCTCAGCGCTTGCCGCTACAACCGAAACCTTGGCTTAATTGGATCCAGCGTTGGCGCCTAGCGCGGTGACCATGTTGACTTGCCTCGGGCCCTTGAAGGAGCTGTTTGGGACGGAACCTACTGGGTCACGGTTCGCAAGAAGTCGCGTACCGCCGCTTCATAGGCCTCCCTCGGCGTTCCACGAACGGGCATGGCCTCCACCCTTAACCCTTACGAAGGTCACGATGTCTGGTCGGAGTTCGTACAGTTTGTCGCTGGTTTCCACGGGAACTATACCGTCTGTATCGCCGTGGAAGAGCAGAATAGGAGCGGCCAGTTCATCTGCCCGTTCAAAGTAGTTGAAATGTTCCCATTGGAGGTCGAACCGGTACCGGGCGATAATCTTGGCCGAAATCAGGATAGGCCCGGGGATGTTTCGCTCATCAGCGGCGGATTGCATGACAGCGTTGAGGTCCAACATCGGCGCGTCAAGAATCACCCCACGCACTTCGCCGGCTAGCGAGGACTGGTAGAGGAAATTCATGACGATCGCGCCGCCGTAACTGTAACCGACCAAGACGACATCATCAGCTCCATGTTTCAGGGCGTAGCTGACTGCTCCCTCCAAATCCTGCCATTCGGTCTGCCCGTACCGGTAATAGCAATCCTCGGTCTTCGGCGCCCAAAAGTCATTTCGGTAGGTGATTGACAACGATGGCAGATCCATTTTAGCCATAACAGGAAGCATCCGCAGAGTCTCCCGAGGGCTTACCCTCCTGCCATGTAGCAAGATGGCCCAGGTGTTCCTGGATCCATCTACGAACCAGGCTGGGAACTGGCCGGGACGGTGGCTTAACTGGGACGAATATTGTACGTGTTCAAAGGGAAGACCAAACGCGGATTCAGGATCACCAGGGAAGGCGAATTGGTCGAAGCGAACCAAGTCTCCCACTCCGGTGGTGCCGGTCAGCCGAACCAGATCACGAACCACTTGCTGGTCACTGCTATCAATAATGGCACCTACCTGGTCGTAGCCAACCATGGACTCTAATCCATAGATACCATCGCTGTTCTAGTCGCCACTATCCTTGGCCTGGGGTGTCACCCGGAGGGTGATCTGGCCCTCTTTAATCTTGACCACCTCTAAAACTGGCTGTGGGTCGCGCTTTTGGCACTCCAGCATTTCAGCCCTAATTGTTTCAGATAGAAACCACCCACCAGCTAGCAGAGCTACCACCAGGGTGACTGCGACGCCAAGTGATGTCCATATCAGGACCTTCCATAGCCTTGGCAACTTCATAGTGACCGCCGAGGAAGAGAGTCTTGGGAAGGGAACCAATGATCCGGATACGCGTTAACCAGGGCCTCTATAAGAGGTTAGGCTGATGTGGCATGGTTAGATGAATACACGTACAGGAGCTTCGTAGATAGCTGGGTCCTTCCACGAAGCCGCGTGGATTGCTCTCGCACCCCTGACAAAAATTACTATATCGGGTCGCATTCTCGCGCTCGGCCATTGGTGTTAGGCGTAGGGTCACCTGGCCTTCCTGGGTATCGACCACCTCGAACTCATGCTGCTCGGAGTTCTCCTTGCGCATCAGTGGTTGGGAACCCCTCTCACCTGGGCCTACCATTTGAGGGGAATCAATGTGCCAACCAACAGCAGACTCCTACCTCATAGGGACCGCACGGCGTTTTCCATTTGCGCAGTAGCCTCAGCGTAAGTGGTGGAAGGTGAAAACATCAACGGAGTGCCGATACGGACTGCGACGACTTCACGGCCGGGAAGCCCAAACGGGCTTCGGGGGAGCCGGCCTTGGTTGACCAGATGCACGGGCACCACGGGTATCCGGCAGTCTACTGCCAGGAGTCCGGTGCCCGTTTGAAAGGGTTGCATCGGTTGACCGAGTAACTGTATTCCCTCCGGGAAAATCCCTACATTCCAATCACGGTCGAGAAGACTCCCAATGTGCTCCAAACTTGGACGTATAGCGGTGTCCCTGGACAAAGGAAATGCGTTCCCGATCAGGGAGGCCGAAATGCCGATCCAGCGTTTGCCGAATGTGAGCTCCGCAGCGGCAGCATACGCCATCCGCCGCCGCCAACGGCGAGGGAGAAGTTTAAGGACCAGGGCACTGTCCCACCGAATAGCGTTGTGGTTGATGGCAAAGAGGGCCGGACCTTTCAAGTTTTCCAGGTTTTCCAAGCCTGTAACTTGAGCCCGGTACCTGGTGGAGAGCCAGGGGAACAAAATGGCAAGTTGAATCGCCTCTCGCAGGTTGGTACACCAGACAGTCAAAGGCCAACGGTAAAAGCTCAGAGGAGCTGCCTTCGCCTGGGCTTGCTGCGCCACGAGTTGCTGTAACTCACCAACGGTAGTTGACGGGCCCAAAAGCGACTCATCGATGTAAACGCCTAACTCCTGCTCTACCATCGAAAGTAATTCCACCCGTCCCAGAGAGTCTAGGCCCAGGTCGCTCCCGAAGGTTTTCTCGGGCTGGACTGCCGTGAGTGGCACCTGAGCTACCTGGCCGACCAACTGGAATAGCGGGTCAATCTGAGTCGATGGGGCCGCTTTGGGGGCGACCGCAGCCGACTCCGACGACTGAGACGCTACCTCCTTCAGGTGGTCGAGGACCAGGGCCTTCTTCACCTTCAAGGTAGGTGTTCTAGGGAAGTCTTCCTGGTGCCAGACGGTATAGCCGCTGATTCGCTGGTGGTCCGCCAGGTTCCCGTTGACCTCTTCGATGACGTCTCCGGACAACTGGGGCTCATTAACCAGCAGCACAGCATGGACCGTTTCTCCCCCGCCTCCCTCAGCCGGCAATCCGACCACGACCCCTTCTGTCACCGCTGGGTGGGCGTTTAGCAGCCGTTCGATGTCCTCCGGGTAGACGTTCTGGCCGTTCGCCAGCACGATCAGATCCTTTTTTCTGCCGCGCAAATAAAGCTGCCCCGAGTCATCCAGGTAACCCAGGTCCCCGGTCTTGTACCACTCTTCTTTGAAGGCCGCCTTGGTGGCCTGTTCGTTACGCCAATAGCCTGGGGTAACGTTTGGGCCGCGGACAAGGACCTCCCCGTCCTGGGCGATCCTGACCTCCTGTCCAGGGAGAGATCGACCAACCGATCCCAGAACCCTGCGGGACAGACTGTTGAAGGCAATAGCCGGGGATGCCTCGGTTGCCCCGTAACCCTCCACCACGGGGATTCCCAGGTTCTCCCATTTTCGGGCCAGATCAGGCTCCAAAAACGCACCGCCGCTGAAGATACACCGCAACCTTCCTCCGAGGCTCTTGTGAACGCTACCAAACATTCGTCGCCGCGCCACCATTGGAATTCGCGGCGCAACGCGGTGCATCGCCCGCCAAGCCCCTCCCTTTTCCTGCCGCTCCACCTCCCTCTCAATCCCGTTCATAATTAGCTGGAGACCCTGAGGGACCATTAGGAGGAGAGTGATTTGGTTTTCCCGGATTACCTTGAATAGCAAGGAGGGTTGACGGCTGACCGGATACACTATTCGAGAGCCGCCCATTAGGGGCACCAAAAGACCGCCACACTGTTCTAGCATATGGCTGAGGGGGAGGAGTGAGAGATGGCGGTCTGAGGTGGAGCTGGGAAATATTCTTTGCACTGCTAGAGCGTTGGAGACGATGTTTCGGTGGGTGAGGGTTACGCCCTTAGGGTCGCCCGTAGTACCGGAGGTGAACATTATCTCGGCCAGATCGTCGGGCTCGACGTTTACGGCGGTCGGCTCAGTGGAAAAACCTACCACTTGCTGGTCTAGGTATTCTATAGGGACTGAAATGAGGCCTGATAGAAGGTCTCCCGGGGCGGTTTGTTGGCTGGCTCCGGAGACAAATGCCAATCGGGGTTCAGTTTGCTCCACCACCCTCGATACGAAGTCGGGCGCGCTGCGGATGTCCAGGGGAACTGGGACTGCCCCAGCCCGCAACGCCCCAAAGAACCCAAGCACCCATTGAGGCATATTGGGGCCCCAAAGGAGTATGCGGTCTCCCTTTTTGACCCCCTTGTCCTGAAGGAAAGAAGCGACCCGACCTGAATCATTCCATAGGCCGACGTAACTCCAGACCAAATATCTGAAGCTCGGTTTAATCAGTAGGGCAGGGTTGGCGCCGAAGGCTTCCGACGACGTTTCCAGTAGCTCAACCAGTGTTTCCAATGGCCAACCTTCCCGCCCGCAGAGTTCCACGCATACTACCAAAGGCCCGGGGCCTTAGCAAATTGCTAGCCGGTCTCCATCCCTGGACTCGAACAACGTGGTCGCCGACAACTGTTACATCCCCCCGTACCGAGCACGCAAAGGCATTTAAAGCATTGCCAAAGTCGAAAAAATGCCAAGCCAGTTGAAGGGCTATGGAGCTGGTAGGTGAGAGCATGCGAGCCGCCTTTATTGACCTGGCTAAGGTGGCACAGGATTGTCCCCAAGTCGGCGATCTGGCTCAGAGGTTCCATTGCCGACGCTAACGCCCAACAGGGGAAGCAGGCCTCTGAGCGCTGTGGTAAGGTACTTGTCCTTACGCATTACGATACCGTAAGTGGTCTCCCCACGGAACTCTTTTGGTATCTCGATAGCCTGGAGGTTCCCGTAGTCCTCCTCTCTGAGACAGATCCCCGAGACAGATCCCCGAGACCACACCTACCCCTAGTCCGTGGACGACGTACTGTTTTACAGTCTCCATCGTTCCTACTCCGAAAGCTACATTGAACGGCAAGCCCTCGTGCAGCAGTGCTTCCTCGATACGCTGAGGTTCTGGGATCTCAGTTTCGCGCACGATCAGCGGGTATTTCATCACGTTAGCATGATTGAGTAGGTCCCGGACCCCGGGTCTGCCCGTCCGGAGAAGGGGATGCCCGGTTGGACCCAACAAGTACGCCGGAAAGGTCCGCCAAGCGTAGAATACCAGCTCATGTGGAAGCGAAAAACGCGGAACGATGCCCAAGTCTGCCTCGTTTCGGCGGACAAGTTCCACGGTCTGCGCCGCCGTCCGGCTTACGAGGCTAAGGCGCACTTGCGGGTATTCTCCGGTGAATCGCTCAACCACCTGCGGTAGCAGGTAAAGCTGTACGGGATCCTCCGCAGCGACCACGACTGATCCGGTAGCTTCCTGGCCCGCCAGGGTCTGCTCGAACTCTTCCAGGCGATCGAATAGATCCACCGCCATCGACATCACTCGCTGGCCGGTGGGGAGAGAAGGCCTGCTATTACTCGGGAGTTTGTCTGGAAACTGGGGAGGTGGAAGCCATGGAGATAGCTGGAAACAGCACTGCCGAGACCTCCACCGCCTTTTTACAGCAGCTAAGAGAAAACCATCCTGGACCTCTGGTAATGATTTGGGACAATGGGCCAGCCCACCGAGGAGAAGCGATTCGCAGCTATTTGGCCACTCCTGACTTGCATCTGAGGTTGGTGGCCTTACCGGCCTACAGCCCAGACTTCAATGCCGACGAAGCCGTCTGGGATTGGGCCAGGGAAGAGGTCACAGCCAACGAATGCCTGGGAACAAAGCCAAGGTCCAAGAGAAGATGGATGAATTCTTCGGCGGGTTAGCTCACCGTAAGGATGAAGTGAGACATCGCTGCCGAACACTGTTACAAGCCCGAGCCGACGCACTGATGATAGGAGCTACCACTACTTTGCCATCGCTACAAAATGTAGTTCCCACCTTGGCTTTGGTTTAGATGCCTTCAAAGATTGCGGGTGGGAAGCAGTCTTTGACGACGTATCCCACGAAGGCTACACGCCTCTATCTGAGGCATTGCATAAGGCAGCAACCAATGCCGACCACGATGGAAGGCAAGACCACAGCAAAGTACTTAGGCTACTCTCCGAGGCGTGCTCTATGATGCTCTGTCCCGTAAAACGTAACGACCTGTTTGACCTCGTTTGGGTAGGTGGGAGAACTCCCTCCACAGTCTCAGACGACTTCACAGAATCCGAGATTCGCTTATTTGCCGAGACCATAGAGTCAATAAACAAGCCACTTCTGAAGGGCCGACTGGCAGACCTGGTATGGGTAAGGAACAAATCCCTTGGCGTCAAGAATGCCCTGGATGCCATCGATAGCTACAGGCAGCTTCCCTTGGACGTCGATACGTGGTTCAGCGATGGAGAACAGTGCTGGCAGCGAGCCATCGATTTGAGTCGCATGATCGGACCAACTGCGGAAGACCGACTCGACCAAATTGAGGCTTCCATCTTCAAGGCGGTAAAATCAGCAACGGCTGGGGACAAGTTCTTTAGTTATCGCCTTGCCGATACTCTGAGATCCAATGGGCTTGGCCAGAGTGACGCGACCACGATCGCAGAGAAACTGGAATCCTTGGCTGACGAATTTGCGGGAACTGGTGATTTCCATGCCAGTGAGAGTTTCTATAACGCTTCCGCCAATTGGCACAAACTCTCTGGTGACGATGATAAGGCCATTGATATGACCGTCGCGCAAGCCGAGGCTTTTGTTGATGAGGCGACCGCCAGACTTGCATCAGACAGTCCTAGCCACGGGGTCGCCGCTAGTTTCGTTGAGGACGCCGTCCAAGTATTTCGCAGCATCCCTAGTACTACAACGACGGGTTTAAGGTGGCGGCTCCATCCTGCTTTCGTGGCGGGTGGAGCGGCGTCTCTCGTGGGAACGGCGAGCCCGTTCGTTGCGTAGCTGCGTATCCTCCAGCCACAACAGCAATTGATCGGGCCCGAACTGCTCCCGGGGCAGCATCTCCCGCACCACCCGGTACACCTGTGGCCTCGTGATCCGGGGCATCTTTTTCCCCCCAATCCTGCTGCAGGCTCAGCAGGAACGCTCCACCCAGCAGGCACATGGCTATGTGGTGATGCCACCCTGCCCAGCTGCGGGTCTCGTATTCGTCCAGCCCCACGTCACCCTTCTCAGTCTCGAACTCCGTTTCAATGCGCCACCTGGACCCACCCACGTAGGCCAGAGTCTCCAAGGTTGTGCCCTCGGGAGCGTTGGACAGGTAGTAGCGGGGCTCGCTGCCGTCCAGGTTCCGGCGCCAGACGGCCCACAGTTCCTCGCCGGGCTTGCGCCTCCTGGTGGCCCGCACCCGCTGGGCACTGAACCGGTAGGTGCGCGGCCCCTGGCTTCCCTGGGCCACCGTTATCTCCCGCCAAGCCTCATCCGGCAGTTCATCACCGCGCTGCTCCATGGTCCGCCGCTGCCCAGGCCGCAGCTTGGGTTTGCGGGGGCGGCCGAACCCCGGATATTCCGGACTGGTCCAAGCCGGGTCCAAGGGCCAGACCGTAGTGCCGCCCGGAACGTCCAGCACGTAGCGCATCCCCAGGGCCGCCAGTCCCTCCCGGAAGGTCGGCGACATCCCGAAGGCGTCGTCTCCGGCAACCCACTCGGCCCTGAGGTAGCCCAACTCCAGGACCCGCTCCAGCATCTCCAGGGCCAACTCCGTCTTTGACCGGTAGTTCCGCCGGTCCTCCGGCACACCCGCCGCCGCAGCACACCGGTCCTGGTCGGAGGTCCAACTCTTGGGCAGATACAGCCGCTTGTCCACCAACGCCCGGCCCAGCGGGCTGACGTAGGCCAGGAACATCCCACCCTGGCAGTTGGCCACCTTGCCCAGCCTGCCGCAGTACTGCCGGGCCACTCCCGCCGATTTCCTGCCCTGCTTGGGGAAGTCGCTGCCATCGAACACCCACACCGCCTCCGGGTGTCCCAGCCTGGGGGCCAAGTATTCCTGCAACCGCCCTATGACTGTCTCATCGGACCACCGGGCCTCGGTGAGAAAGCGCTGCATCGCCCGGGCCGAGATGCCCACCGATTCCGAGAGATTCTCGGCGTTGCGCCGCTCTTGGTCCTGCACCAGCAGCGCCTGAAGGTAATTCCCGCTGTGATCCCGCCACTGCTTGCGGCCGAAGGAGGCCGCAAAGAAGGCGTGGAATTCCTGAAGGCTGTCGTAGACCCGCTCGAAGCTCGCCGCATCCATCACTCAAACCAGGCGTCGTTTTCTTAACGTCCCAACATCATCTGTCCAGCCATCCTACCAGACAACTCGTCGTTGTAGTACTAGAAGTCTGGCCGGAAACCCGATTCTCCCCAAGGCGTCGTTTTCTTAACGTCGATTGTCGATGTAACAGTGGGTTCTTGAAACGTATTGCATACACTACCATGCCGTATAAGACTGGATTGCGTCTGCTTGGCGTAGCGCGAAACCCGGCCAATGGCTTTCCGGCCAGACTTCTAGGAGGGTCCAATATGAGACGCGCAATCGAGTTTTACAGTGAAGGGTTCAAGTTAGTTGGTGACATCTACTCACCCGAAGACTTGCGGGCCGGCGAGCGCCGGGCGGCAGTCCTACTTTGCCACGGCTATACCGGTGTTAAGGACCTATATTTACCCGACAATGCCCGATCCCTCAATCGGGAAGGCTACGTGGCCATGACCTTTGATTACAAAGGCTGGGGAGACAGTGCAGGCCCTCGCAGCCGCCTAGCTCCCTATAGCCGGGTCCAGGACGTCCAGGCGGCGATGACTTTCCTTACTCTCCAAGAGGAAGTAGAGCCGGATCGCATCGGTATCTACGGCACCAGCTATGGTGGGGCTACAGTAACCTGGGTGGGGGCTGTAGATGAACGAGCTAAATGTATTGTCAGTGTAGTGGGGATTGGCAACGGTGCCCGGTGGATGAGCCGCGTTCGAAGAAGGGACGAATGGTTTGATATCTTGGACCGCTCTAAGGCCGACCGGGAGCAGAGGGCCACCATAGGGAAATCCGAATTGGTAGAGCGCAGCGAGATCCTCCTACCCGACCGACAGTCCGCCGAATTAGCCGCGGCGGCGCGTCGCAACAACCCAGCGGCCATTAGTAGCATCCCTCTGGAATATGTGGATGACATCCTCGGATTCAATCCAGAGTGGGTCGTAGACAAGATCTCACCCCGCCCTATCCTCTTTATCACCAGCGACAATGACCGTCTGGTACCTCCGGAGGAGTCAGAACAGCTCTATCTCCATGCCAAAGAACCAAAGAAGCTGGTGGTGCTGAAGGGATACGGTCACTACGAGGTCTACCAGGAACCGGCCTTTAGTGAAGTGATGGCCGCGACCCTGGACTGGTACCAGCAGCACCTTCCAACCCGCCAGGAGGCCGGATTGCCCTCCTTCGCAAAACTTTAGTCACGGACTCCATTCCCACGTTCAACCAATGGTTGTAGGAGGACAGTATGCCCGACAATTTAGACCAGATCGTGGAATCCTCCCAAGCGGAGTGCCTGGCCACCGGTTTCGAGTTCACCGAAGGGCCCCTATGGCATCCCGAAGGCTACCTCCTGTTCGTCAACAACCGCCGCAACCTTGTCTATCGCCTGGTACCCGGCGGACAACCCGAGGTCATCCGCGAAGACAGCGGCAGCGCCAATGGCTTGACCTTCGACCTTCTGGGAAGGCTGATTATGTGCGAAGGCGACCGTCGCCAAATGACTCGGATGGAACCCGACGGCACCATAACCGTTATAGCTGACCGGTGGGAAGGCAAAAGGCTGCACCGGCCCAACGACGTCGTTTGCCGCTCCGACGGCAGCATTTTCTTCACCAACCCCTTCAGCCGGCTGGACCCAGCGGAGCGGGAGATAGACTTCTGCGGCGTTCATTGCATTGCTCCGGACGGTGCCGTGACTGCGGTAGTCACCGATATAGACTTCCCCAACGGCCTGGCTTTCTCGCCGGATGAGACGGTCCTATATGTGGCCAACACTCGGAAGGACAGAGGGTGCTTGGAGGAAAAGGAGCGAGGTGAAGTCGGCACTCACCAATACATTCGGGCATATGATGTAGCTCCTGATGGAACTACCAGCAACACCCTGATTTTCGCCAACATGTACTCGGCACAGGATGGCGTTCCCGACGGTATGAAGGTGGATACCGAGGGAAGGGTCTATTGCACTGGCTCTGAAGGAGTCTGGGTTTTCGAACCTAATGGAGACCATCTCGGGATAATTAGGCTGCCGGAAATTCCAGCCAACTGCGCCTGGGGCGATGCGGACCTACGAACCATGTATTTCACCGCACGCAGTTCGATATACCGGCTGGGGATGAAAACCACCGGGATTAACGCCTGGAGGGGCAGCTAAGGTCGATAGCCTAAATCCCGGCCTGTTAGCCGCCGAAATAAGATAGGGTGGCAGTCAACAAGTGTGACATTGGTCCATTCCCTTGTCAGCGGTGGCAACGGCTTTGCCTAAACTATCGGGTTGCGAATGGGAATTACCACGCTGGTACTGAGGTTAACCTGGTTGAAAATAGCAAAGATCATCTAGAGACCGAGCCGGCTGTCAGGTTAAGGTGAAAAGAGGAGAGAAACAGATGAAGGCAATTAGGATACACGAAACAGGTGGCCCTGAGGTCCTGAAATACGAGGACTGCCCTGTCCCGACTCCAGGACCTGGCCAGGCGCTCTTAGACGTTCAGGCCATTGGCGTCAACTTCACCGATGTCAATACTCGCCGAGGAGGAGCTACCCCGGCCGCTAGCCTTCCTTTGACCCCGGGAAGAGAAGCAGCAGGCGTGGTTTTGGCTGTCGGTGAGGGCGTGACCGACGTAAAGGTGGGCGACCTGGTTGCCTACTGCAGCGTGACGGGCTCCTATTCCCAGCAGGTAGCAGTACCGGCAAACGTCTTGGTCAAGATGCCCGATGGGCTGGACGCCAAGACCGGCGCCGCTGTGTTGCTTCAAGGTATGACTGCCCACTACTTGGCCTACAGCACCTGTCCGCTGAAGACCGGAGACTCTGTCCTTGTACATGCTGGAGCAGGCGGGGTTGGTCTGTTATTGATTCAGATGGCCAAGCGAGCCGGGGCCTATGTCTTCGCTACCGTCTCTACCGACGAGAAGGCTGGGCTGGCCAGGGAGGCAGGGGCCGATCAGGCCATCATATATACTCGTGAGGACTTCGAGGAGGAGGTTAAGCAGGCCACCGATGGCCGTGGCGTCCAGGCAGTGTATGACTCGGTAGGGAAGACTACCTTTAACCAGAGCCTCAGCTGCCTGGCTCGCCGAGGTTGCCTGGCGCTGTACGGCCAATCCAGCGGGCCCGTGTTGCCGGTAGACACTGCAAGCCTTCAAAGAGGGTCGTTGTTCTTGACTCGTCCCTCTCTCGGCGACCATACCGCTACCAGGGAAGAGTTGCTGTGGAGAGCCGGAGAAGTGCTGAGCTGGGTCAAATCAGGAGTGCTTAAGGTACACATTAGTGGAACCTTCCCGTTGGCTAATGCCGCCGAGGCCCACCGGCAGCTAGAGGACCGCCACTCCACGGGCAAGCTACTGCTCATCCCGTAGGTGCCATTACAGCTGGTCCGTGAGTGGTGATCGTCTGTCCGCCACTGTACCATTAGCTGACTGGCCATCTCAGACGCAGGGGTCGGCCGCCCCTTTGATACAGGACAAGGCACAGGATAGATTTGGGAGGGACGAGCATGAAGTACGACACGATTGTAATCGGCTCCGGTTCTGCGGGCTCAATCATTGCTACCCGGCTTACTGAGGACCCGAACCGGCACGTGCTACTGTTGGAAGCCGGACCGGACTACCCGGACTTTGAACACCTCCCCGAAGAAGTAAAATTTGGCTACGCCACCGAAGCCGACGTGATGACCAGCGACCATAACTGGCAGTTCATTGGAAAGGCCACCGATACCTCCAGTGAGATGCTGGTGCCAAGAGGTAAGGTCACCGGCGGCTCCAGTGCCATCAACGGTCAGGTGTTTCTGCGAGGTGTGCCCGAGGACTACGATACTTGGGCCTCCTGGGGGAATGATGAGTGGAATTTCGAGAAATGTCTGCCCTACTTCCGCAAGCTTGAGACAGACACCGATTACCACGACGACTATCACGGTACCGACGGCCCCATTATCGCTCGCCGCTTCAAGCGGGAAGAGTGGCTGCCTGCTCAGGTAGCCTTCTATGATGCCTGTAAGGACGCCGGTTTCCCAGATAGCCCGGACCATAATAACCCCGACTCTACCGGTGTGGGGCCTACCCCCCTCAACAACCCCAACGGTATCCGGTGGAGCACAGCCCTGGGCTACCTGGACCCGTCTCGGCACCGCCTCAACCTCACCCTCCGGCCCAACTGCACTGTGCACCGTATTCTCTTCCAAGAAGCCCCGGGAAACGGTGGAAACCGTGCTACCGGAGTAGAGGTGCAGAGCGGCGGAGAAAGGTTCACCGTAGAGGCAGACGAGATTATCCTCAGCGCCGGGGCCATCGGCTCGCCCCAAATTTTAATGCTCTCCGGGATTGGGCCGCAGGACCAGCTTCAGAGCCTGGGTATACCCGTAGTGGCGAACTTGCCGGGGGTAGGACAGAACCTCAGGGACCATCCATCGGTGAGGGTGACCTGGAAAACCAAAGAAGGCTTTCCCCTAGACGGCCTGGCTCCGAGAGGACAGTTAACCCTTCGCTATACCGCAGACGGCTCCCACCTCCGTAACGATATGAAAATCAGCATGCAGTCATACGCCACCGGCCGCGTTAACCAAGGAGGCAATCGCATGGAGCCTCTGGGCATTCGCATCAACGGCGGCATCTATCTAGCTGCCGGCGCCGGCGAGCTTCGCCTGGCTTCCAACGACCCCAACGTACAGCCCATTCTGGACTACAACTATCTCCAGGACCCCTTCGACCGGGATAGACTGCGGGAAATGGTCCGCCTGTGCGTGCAGCTAGGCGAGCACGAGAGCTTCCGGGACATCATCGAGGAGCGGGTCGAGCCTACCGACGCCGAGCTGGATTCTAATGAGAGCCTCGACGAGTGGATTATGCGCCAGGTTAATACTTCACAGCACATATCTTGCACCTGCAAGATGGGCCCATCGTCCGACCCCATGGCGGTGGTAGACCAATACGGCAAGGTATATGGGCTGGAGGGGCTAAGGGTGGCAGACGCTTCCATTATGCCGGACTGCATCCGCGCCAACACCAACGTTACCACCATGATGATCGGGGAGCGGGTATCCGAGTTTATACTTCAAGGGAAATAGGGTTTCAAGTCAGTTCGGCAGAGTTGTCCGAGATCAGGGGTATGGCCTGAGTCCCCAACTAAAGCCCCCATCGAAAATACCCGAGGGCCGGTGAGATCTCGGCCCTTGGGTACCCGGGAGGGTGATCGCGTCTGGCTCACTCCGGCCCGGCGTAAGTTATGGGCGCCGGTCCAGGGGGCTTCGCCCTGGACGCGCCGAGGAAAACAGGAGCTAGGCTAGGTAACGTATGGCCGAATCGAGGGATGAAACGACCTTGGTAACCCCCTTGGAGGAGGTAGGCTCGCGCGCCGAACGCACCTTCGTCTTCTGGTTGACCAACGGCTCCCACGCGGTCAACCATTTTTAGAACCAGATGTTGGTACTGCTCTACGCCGTGATCGCGGCCGACCTGGGATTTGGTATCGTGACAGTGGGGGTGCTGGTCACCATCCGTGGTGTCCTTTCGTCGGCGGCACAGGGCCTGTACGGCTTCGCCACCCCCTTCCTGCCCCGGGCGTGGCTACTGGGAATAGGGAACCTCGTCCTGGGGCTGGGCACAGTGCTGACCGGATTCACGACATCCTTTGCAACCCTCTTGGGGGCGCGTTCGGCAGCAAATGTGGGCTCAGTCATGTTTGGAATCAAAGGGATAGAGGCGGTGCAGTTTGGTTCGGGCGTCATGGGTGTTGAAGCGCCAGTTGATGGTGGCTTGGGCGGTGTTGCGCTCAGTAACCAGAGCCTGGACCTCCCGCCCGAGAGCTTCCTCGTCGGGGAGCCGCTGTCTGAGGCAGGAGCGGGACAGTACGCTGAACTCGATTTCCGCCATCCCTTCGACAAGCTCAGGACAGGATTCAACCAACTTCCGTGCTTGGGGGTGTAGTGGAACTTCAGCCGTTTGGCAATCCGCCGGGCCTCCGCTGCCGGGAACGCTTCGTACAGCGACGCCATGCGGTGAGTGTTCAAGTTGTCCAGGACGACCCGGACCACCTAGACCTCCGGATAGGCCTCGTCCACCAGCCATCGCATCTGTTGGGCAAAGTCCTCCATCGTGCGCAGTTGGGTCACCGTCACGTGCCGCCACCCGGCCTGCGGCTCGCAGGCCGGGAACAGGTTGCGTGTGCCCTCGCGCCGATACTCGTAGTCCTGCCGCAGCGGAATTCCGGGCTAAATGTACAGGTGGAGTTCAATCCCGAGGCCGTCAGTACCGTGGTGAACGTTTGTGTGGCGAGCCCCGGGACAGACGTCAACGATCTAGCGTTAATGGTCCCTTGCGGCGGCCAGTAGCGATGGGCTCGCGTGGAATCTGCATAATTGCTTTTACACCATATGTTGCAGTATTTATGCAAGTCTAGACCTCGTGGACATCTGTACGGGAAAGCGGTGAGTTGTCTGGCGTTGAGGTACTGCGAGGCAGCGTTATGCCATTGACTGTTGCCCATGTCAGAGAGTCACAGGCTCAGCCACATCCCTAAGATGGTACTGCCTTTCCTTCAAGTCAGGCCCGTACCAAGAGGCTCAAGCCGCTCGCCCGGATTCGCGGTGCCACCTGTCGAGAACCATTACCTGAGCTTTCGGTCTCTATCGTCTACTGTGAATGTTCTCCGGACGCACAGGATACGATTCGAACTGTGCGTCGGCGAGTTGTCCTTCCTCCCAAGAGGACGCACTGCAGGCCGCGTCATGTCTGTGCGATCAAGGGACCGACGTACGACTGGGGACCTGTGGCCTTGTGCTGACGAACACAGCAACGGCTCGGGGCAATGAACAGCACGTGGCTCCTCCTAGCAGGCTAAGTGCGACCAGAGGTGTTGCTTCCAACCGCCCGGTCCTGCCATGATAGTAGGAGCAAGCAATGGAGCCTCACAGGCTACCAAGCCACATCTCGAAGACAGTACCACCTACCATCCACGTAGGCCCACGGCAGGCCCATCGTCCGGTCGCCTCTGGGTGGCGGTGTCTTTAGGCTGCGTTACGTCCCCTCCCACAGACTAAAGACGTCATTGCAAGGAATCTATACGTGCAAGTGTACTTGGAGCCATACGGAAGGCCCGCGCGGGAGCGGTTGCAGGCGATGGTGGCCGAGGCCAAGGCTGGCAACCCGTTCGCGCCGGTGACTGTCGTGCCGCCGAACGCCTACGCGGGCATCGGCCTCCGTCGGATGCTGGGGGGCGATGGCGGGTTGCTCAACGTGGGATTCATGGCCATCACACGCTTGGCCGAACAGCTGGGAGCGCCAACCATGGCGTCGCAGCGGCGACGGCCGCTATCCGCAGCAGCCGAGATGGCTGTTATCCGCACGGTGGCCGTAGAGGTGGTGGGGCAGGAACCGCTCGGCAGCGTGGCGGCGCACTCCAGCACTCCACGTTGCACCAATCGCTGCAGGCTGCGTTCAAGGAGTTGGTGCGTCTCACGGGGGGTGAGCTCGACGCGCTGGCGGGGGGGGGTCGTTGCGGCAGGCCACCGTCGAGTTGTACCGCCGCTTCCGGGAGCGGACGACCGAGTACTACGGGCCCGAAGACGAGGCCTGGGCCGCGGCGGAGGCGGTGCGCTCGGGGCGAGGGCAGCCGGCACTGCAGGACGTGGGCGGGCTGGTGTTCTTTCTCCTGACACGCCCATCACCGGGTGAGACCGCGCTGCTGACGGCGTTGTCGGACGCTGCCCCGTGCAGCCTCGTGGTGGGGCGAACGGGCGAGGCTGGAGTCGACGCCGAGGGCGCGTGGTGGGAGCGGTTCGGTGAAGCGAGCGCTGACGGCTCGCAGCAGAGCTTGGCGCACCTGGACGTGAGACCGGAGTCCATCGTATCTGCCCCGGACGCGCGTGAAGAGGTGCGACAGGCGGTGCGCGACATGCTCCAACGGGCGGAAGCGGGCGTGCCCTTTCATCGCATGGCGGCCCTTTACCGGCGGCAGGACCCTTATGCCTTTCAGCTTCGGATGGAGCTTGGCTTTGCCGGTATACCGGTGGCGGGCCCAGACCCGTCGCCACTGCGGGACTCCGTCCCTGGGCGGCTGCTTACGGGGATACTGGACGTCATCAGGGAAGACTTTAGCCGTGCCGCGCTGATGCGGTGGCTGGTGGACGCGCCAGTGTGGAACGCCTCGATCAACCGGGGGGAAGCCGGGAGCACCAGAATGAAGTCAGGGGACCCTGTTCTATATATCCGAAGTGGACGGGTCGCGGCGCCATCCACAAGGAGCACACAGCGGGCCCGACTACCTCGATCATCCTTACCAAGTTGGTTCAACCATCCACACTATCCTATCCCTTGACCCCGGTGCGCCACCCAACTGCTTCGGACGCAGGCTGAGATCGTCATCAGTCCGACAACCTCCCCTCTTGGCGCAGATAGATCCGCGCCAGCCGCAGGTCATCATAGGTACATTGTGCGCCCAGGAACTCCCGGACGGGTCTGAGGAAATCGCTGCCGCACACATTGAAGGCTTCCCTTATGTTGTCGAGCTTTTCCGCGGATGGCAGCAGGTGTTCCAAGTCCAGGATTAGGCCCTGCCAAGCCATGCGTTCCAGGTGGCCGATGATCGTAGTTTTCGCCAGACTTCGTCGCTGGGCGATCTGGCTGATGGACAGTCTTTGCTCCAACAGCGATTTGGTTTCATCGTAGGTCGCTCCCCGGCGACTCTCCGGCCATTTTCGCTCTCCAGATATTTCTCCCGGCTGTCGACGTTTTACCGATAGGCCGGTCCGGTCCGGCAAGCCGTTGACCTCGGAGTAGCCGCGTATAACCTCCAGGAACTCCGGTCCGTACTGCTCCAGCTTGACCTCCCCCACCCCGTGGATACGGGAGAATTCTTCCATGCTCCGGGGGAAAGCTTCGGCCATGTGACGGAGGGACACATCTCCGAAAATCACGAAGGCCGGAACATCCCGCACATCGGCCAGCCGCCCGCGCAATGCGCGCAGTTCCTCGAACAGAGCCCTATCGTATTCCATCGGCGTTGCTCGGGAACCGGCCAGGTTGGGTTCGTTCCCCTGCGCGTAGCCCGCGTCGGCGGTCCTGGGTCGAGGCAGGGTCACGACTTGGCGTCCTTGTAGAAACTGTCGTCCTTCGGCGGTGACGGCCAGGGTTGGGTACTCTCCTTCGTTCCGTCCCAGCAGCCCCCGCGCCTGCAAATGTCCGATAATCTCCCGCAGTTCAGGACGCCCAACATCTTTGGCGATGCCGTACACGCTCAGCCGGTCGTGGCCCAATTCCAGGATTCGCTTCTCCCTGCTCCCGCTCAGTACCTGGATGATGTGGTTTGCCCCGAACCGCTCGCCGGTGCGGACTACCGCCGAGAGTATCTTCTGGGCGATTTCCGTGGCGTCAAACTCCTCCCGGGATTCCAGGCAAACGTCGCACGCGCCGCAGTTCTCTTCCGGCCATCGCTCCCCGAAATACTCCAGGATGAACCGGCGCCGGCAGCTGGGCACTTGGGCAAACTCCACCATCTTAGCCAGCTTTTGCCTGGCGTTCCGCTGCTCTACTGCGTCCTCCATCTGATTGATGAAGTAGTCCTGCTTGGCCTTGTCCGCATAGCTGTAGAAGAGGACGCACTCGCTGGGCAGCCCGTCCTTGCCGGCCCGGCCCGTCTCCTGGTAGTAACCCTCCAGGGATCTGGGCAGGCTGTAGTGGACCACCAGGCGAATGTCCGGTTTGTCTATTCCCATTCCAAAGGCGATGGTGGCGACGATGATGGGCACCCGGTCGCGGATGAAGTCTTCCTGGCTCCGACGACGCATTTCGGGGTCCAGCCCGGCGTGGTAGGGGCGGACTGACAAGCCCCGGACGTTCAGGTCCCTGGCCAGGTCCTCGGTCTCCTGCCGGGAGAAGCAATAGATAATGACGGACTGGCTCCGTCGCTGATCAAGCAGCGATGTCAGATGTCCCCAGGAGCTTGCCTTGGGCTGAACCGAATAGCTGAGGTTTGCCCGGTTGAAACTGGATAGAAAGACCCGACCCCGCTGCAGGCCGAGCTGGCCGATGATGTCCTCCCGCACCCGTTCCGTCGCGGTGGCGGTCAGGGCAATCACCGGCACCGACGGGAAGTCCTGTCTCAGCTGCCGCAGGTTGCGGTAGTCGGGCCGAAACTCGTGGCCCCACTCGGAGATGCAGTGGGCCTCGTCGATTGCGATGAGGCTCAGATTCAGGCCATGGAGGAAACGGCGGAACCCGGATAGGGCCAGCCGCTCCGGGGCCACGTAGAGAATCTTGACCTGCCCCCGCCGGACCTGCGCCTGCACGTGCTCTATCTCCGATGCCGGCAGGGAACTGTTGATGAACCGGGCGGCGATACCGTTGGCGTTCAGCGCGTCCACCTGGTCCTTCATCAGGGCAATCAGTGGCGAGATTACCAGGGTGATGCCGTCAAAGATGAGGGCCGGCAACTGATAGCAGAGGGACTTGCCCCCGCCTGTTGACAGCAGCGCCAGGCTGTCCCGCCGGCCCAGGACGTTGCCTATTATTTCTTCCTGCAGGGCCCGAAAGCTGTCGTATCCGAAGCGGGTTTTGAGGATAGCAAGCGGGGCGGCGGAACTGTCCATGGGTCGGCAAACCTTTCCTTGCTTGATAACTCCCTCGGTCGGGGAAAGGGGAGACGAGGGTTATTTTATTCCTTACTTCGGTTGGGGTCGACCTTAATCAATGCATCCGCCGTCCTCTAGCTACAAGGAAGTTAGGTTGCTCATCAAGCTGGTAGTTCCTGCATGAAAGGTAAGTGGCAAATGAGGATATTCGGAGCGATAATGATTGTGGCCTTACCATTAGCGGACTTGGCATTCGGGTCTGGAATCTCGGCGCTGGCCGTGGGCGCTGGAAAAGTCGTACTCTTCAAGATTGAGCTTGGCGACTCCCCTGGAGTAGCGCGAGAGGTTGTTGATCGGTTCGAGCTCTATAGCGGCGTCTCCGCAGCGCGACAGTGGTGCACTTGGCCATAGGCCGAGACCTGTGCAGGGGCCTACACAGACCTTCCCGCAGGGTGCAGGCAGCGTTCTCCGCCCTGCTGGCATCCGCCCTCATGGTTCTGGCTATCATCCTGTACACCAGCGATCCGATGACCACCGAGGCGTCCGTCGATACGAGCGAGCTTGATACCATCAATGAGCTTTACGACCTGTCCACGACCTCGTGGAGTTTGAGATATGATGACCTACGCACCGATTCCCAATATGGCTGGATGGACCGGAGCAATGACGGATGTTCCGCCCCGCCCCCAATCCCCAGGTGGTTCGTCAGGGATTCCCTTTCCCCATGTCTGCGTCATGACATGACATGGCGCACCCTGCCGATAATCGACGATGAGACGGGCAAGGTCTGGAACGAACGCAACCGCTACGTGGCAGACCGACAGTTCCGGAGTGATACCAGGGGCATTTGCCGGGACCTGTATGGTTCCTTTGGGGGCGGGTATGTCGGGGTAGAATGCGAAGCGTCCTCCCTCGCCACATATCTGGGCATACGGGGTCAATACCAGGACGCCACCACCACGGAGGAGCAGTCGGCGGAACAAAATCCAAGTTACATCCAATACCCGTCCGCCAGCGCAACGGTTGACTGCGCTCCCACCACGGGGCGGTGCCTTCCCCTCCAGTTCGTCACCCTTGACGGAAGGCCGTTTTCACCACAGAACATACCCTACATCAAGACCAACAAGGTCGTGGAACTGGATGTCGTCAGGGAGCACCAGCTATACGGGAACGGCCCACCCGATCCGGACGGGCTGAACTTTCTGAACCGCAGGGGGGATTACGTCAGCATCGGGTAGTTGACCCTCCAGTTCAACTACCCGATACGTGCGGCCTTCACGGAGACCGTCGGGTGCTCTTCCACCGGGGTTCAGACGCTGTACGTGGAATCCGCGACCTACCGGGAGTCCGAGAACGATGAGGACCAAGACTGGCGTAAGAACACCATCTACATCAAGAGTTGCAGGGATACCAGATCCAGCGAGGAGGACGAGGGACTGATAGAGTTCTTCCCCAGGGAAGCCCGCTACGTCTGGCGTAGCACCTTCCCTGAGTACCAAGACGGGAACCGGCTCCGCCATTATCAGCACATAAGGGCCGACGCCTGCCACGCCACCGAACTCGAGGCCCCGGTGGAAGTCAGGGGTTCGTTGCTCGATACCGACTGCCCGACCACCCAGACTGAAGGCGGATACGCCGACTACTACACCTTCGAGGTGGACCGGACAAGCGAGTACCGGATAGACTTGATGCGCCAAGAGGAATACATCGACACCTATCTCTACCTCCTCAGGGGGAACCGGACGACCGGCTCAACGGTGGAGTATGACGACGACGGCGGCGACTGGAGCGGGAACTCCTCCATAACCAGCTCTCTCAGAAGGGGCGAATACACGGCGGTCGTCACACGGCGGTCGTCACCAATTACGGAACGGGCAGGATTCGGACCGGCGACTACCTGTTCCTCATCTCGGGGGACAGCGCCTCTGGTACAAATTACCTAGAACGGGACGATGACGACGGCCCTGGAAGAGATGCCCGAATCAGTCGCAACCTGAGTCCGGGCGAATACACCATCGCAGCCACCACCTACCACGAGCACGAGAGGGACGATTACACGATTGAAGTAAGCGGCCTCGACCTGCCCTGATTAGCTCCTGCCAGCCCCTCCCCCGGTGCTCCCATCCCTGCGGCGGAGCACCGGGGGAGTTGAGGAGGACGCCCGTTGGATAATGTCGGGATTGAATACTGGATTCTCATTGTCGTCCTGAGCATCACGATTCTCTCCGTAGGAGCATTCGTGCCGACAACGCTCACGGGCGCAATCTGCGGATACCTCATGAAGGGCATCTCCGTCCGTCGCGGCCTCCTCACCGGACTGTTGTTATCCATCCCACCAACAGTCTCGATAGCCCAAACCCGGTTCGGGATAGCGGAGTGGTTGCAGTTCATCGTGGAACTCCCCATCCCTACCCATGCCATCAGCGTGGCGGCAACGGTTGGTCTGTGCTGGTGGCAACACAAACGGAGTGTTGCAGGCACCCAAGAGGAGCCCAGCGACAGCAACCAGCCCGGGGAGTAACCCCATCCTGGTTCCCGCAGGGAGGTAATCACGCCATGCAGGTCAGACACACGCTGGCCCTTCACGGCCCGCCGCCCTATCCCGGCGACGGCGGCGGGCCCAAGCTTCAGCCACCCACTCAGGCAGCAGGCTCTGTAGCTTGTCTTTTTTCCAAGTGGGAATAATTCTACCCTGAGTATCGCCAACCCCTCCGAATTAATTCCCACTACTCACGCCTAGGGGTAAAATTCGCCCTCAATCCCTATCCTATGGTTCGTTCCAGGAATAGTCGGACGAGGAAATAGGCCGCCGGGCCGGCCCTCAACAAGGTGCCACATGACCGAGATGTTCCGGCCATCATCAGGAACCCGGTTCATCACCGACATCTTCGGCGGAGACACGGCGACACCTCGCTGGAAGCAGGGCCGGGGAAGCAGGGCCGGGAAGCAGGGCCGGGAAGCAGGGCCGGGAAGCAGGGCCGGGAAGGAACCGTAAACCAGCATCGGGCCACCTGCGAACATAACCATGCCGGCGACGGCCAGTGAATACGCCAAAACCTGGGAAGCGGTACCATCAAAGACCCAGTACCCCACATTTCCCATATGGCTAAAAAGCTTTCTCAGTAATTCGTCGATGGTCTTTCAACCATTGTCTAATTATGGGCCCTTTTTGCGTGTTCCACAGCTATAATAACTCCATGATATGTCACTTTGCAGTAAGATGCCGTAGGCATCATGGAGGCACCTGATGGGTGACGGCGAAAAAGCCCCTCTCCGGCTCCAATTCAACCCCAAAGTCCGCCTGGAATTTCACGGCTCAACCATCACCTCCGACGCTGGTCTTCTTGCCTTTCGAGAGTTTGATGATGCCTTGGGCCTTACCGAAATCGCTGAGGACTACCTCCAGGAAAGCCGTACCGGACGCAATATCCTTCACCACCTGGTTCCGCTGCTAAGACAGTCGATCTACAGCCGCTTGGCCGGCTACGACGACACCAATGACGCAGTGCGCCTTTCCCATGACCCAGCCATGCGAGTGATCGTGGGATGGCAAGGCTCGGAGCGGAAAGGAGCCAGCACCAGTGAGATGGGGCGGGTCGAGACGGAGTTCCTGACCCAAGAGGACAACCTGAAGGGGCTGGCACGAATAAATACCCAGTGGGTGGAACGAGCTATGGCCCATACCCTACACCGGCGAGTAATCCTGGATATGGACAGTTCCGAGAGTCCAGTGCACGGCCAGCAGGAGGGAGCAGCCTATAACGGCCACTTTGAATGCGTCTGCTATCACCCTCTCTTTCTGTTCAACCAGTTCGGGGATTGTGAAGCAGCTAAGCTACGGTCAGGCAACGTCCACAGTGCCGATGATTGGCAAGAAGTCCTTGATCCGGTGGTGGAGCGTTATTTGACAGCAGCGGTCAGGCTGCTGTTTCGTGCTGACGCCGCCTTCGCCAAGCCGGAGATATACGATTATCTGGAAGCAAGAAACATCGGCTACGCCATCAGGCTGCGGTCCAACCAGGTGCTGCAGCGGGAGATAGCGCCCCGGCTAATACGGCCTACGGAGTGGCTTTCCCCGAAGCCCATCGTCTCCTATCATGACTTCGTCTACCAGGCCCAGAGCTGGAACGTTGCTCGGAGAGTGGTCTCTAAGGTGGAGTGGCACCAGGGAGAACTGTTTCCCAGAGTGGGCTTCATCGTCACCAATCTGAGCTATCCAAACATCGGGATAGTCCGCTTTTACAATGGCCGAGGCACGGCGGAGCAATGGATAAAAGAAGGCAAGTACGCCCTGAACTGGACCAGGTTGTCCTGCCACAAGTTCGTGGCCAATCAGGTCAGGCTTTGTTCGTACTGGCTTACAACCTGGGCAACTCCATGAGAAGGCTAACCTTACCGGAGGCAATGAAGCACTGGTCGTTGACCAGTCTGCAGACCAGGATGATCAAGACTGGAGGACGGTTGGTGCGCCATGCCAGAAGGCTGGTGTTTCAGCTTGCTGAGGTGCTCGTGAGCCGGGAAATGCTAGGCGGGATACTGGAACGAATTGGTCGGCTTAGGCTGGCTCCTGGCTAGTCCACTTTAGGAGCGTCGGGATTGGTTACGGTTACGGGGTCGCACAGGGCAAAGGGTCTTCCCAAGGGCGAGACTTGGGCGTAGACTAGCAGTTTGGGGCTTTTACGCTTGGTAGTACAGTGGTTGCCCAATGAAAGCGGGGACTTTGAGTGAATCAGGCCGCATTTGACGCCCTTGGAATGCGGGATTATATTTGGCGGTATCCCCGCGGGAGCTATATCCAGGAAAGGTGGTTTGATCTGGGGAATCCCGGTTTAACCTAAAAGGCACCCATCGCGATAACCGAAAATGCACCCACCCGGAGCGTAAGTTGTGTGGATGTCAGCTTTTAACTAGAATGGGCACCTCGGCCATCGGTTCGCCGTAATACCACGGGTGCTGTTAGGGCTCAGGAGGTTGTAATGCGACATCGTGACAGGGGAGAAGAGGCAAGCTGATGTGGGAAGCATCTCCTAACCCATCCGTGAGATGGGTCCAGCTGCTGCTACTGATAGTGCTCACCGCTTTTGTCGGAGCAATGTGGGTTTATGATACTAACGTCTATAAGGCATTCTGCCAGCGAAACCCTTTTGCTTATTGTACCAAGAGCTTTCTAGAAGGTCGGAAAGGTAACTGTTCAGACTTGATGAGGTGAATTGGCTCAAAGCCGTTGGAAAAACGCTGGCATGGCCGGGGGAGTTGTCGCATACCAGGGAGGTGGACACTGAACTAGACCTGAACGCGGCGAGTCGCGAAACTCTGCTGGAGATAATTGCCGGCCAGCGGGCAGTCATTGCCGATTTGCAAAGGCGGATTGGGGTTCTGGAATCCCGTCCCAACCGGCGCGGGTCGTCGGGGATGCCGGGTAATCAGCCGCACTCCAGCCGGCAAGCGCCGGAGAAAAAGGAGCCCAGAAAGCCGCGCCGCCATGGCTTCGCCCGCCAGCGCATGACTCCTACCCAGCGGGTGGAGCATACCGTGGCGGTCTGTCCCGACTGCGGGACTCACCTGAACGGCGGATGGGTACAGCGAACTCGGGAAGTCATTGAGCTACCGGTGGCTCCGGTAGAAGTGACCGAGCACGCCCTGGTAGCCCGCATCTGTCCGGTATGCCAGCGGTGCCGGCTGCCCAAAGAGGCCCTGCAGGGGGTGGTTCTGGGCCAGCAGCGCCTGGGGGTCAATCTGGTAAGCCTGATGGTGACCCTGCGGGAGGAGGGACGGTTGCCCATAAGAATCATCCAATGGTACCTGGAGACCGTCCATCAGTTGCACCTGAGTGTTGGTGCCATCGTCCAGGCCGTCCATGGAGTAGCCCGTCAGGCTGAGACGGCGGTGCGAGAGGTGCTCGAGCAAGTCCGCGCCAGTCCCGTGGTGCAGGGCGACGAAACCGGCTGGCGCCAGGACGGGAGCAACGGCTATGTTTGGACCTTCAGCACTCCCAGCGAACGATACTTCCTGCGTCGGGGTCGGGATAAGGGGGTGGTGGATGAGGTGCTGGATTCCTCCTTCAGCGGAGTGTTGGTCAGTGATTTCTACGCCGCCTATAACCACTACCCGGGCCTGAAGCAACGGTGCTGGGCTCATCTGCTGCGGGATATCCATGACCTGAAAGGGTTGTACCCAGAAGACGCTGGGCTGGCTCAGTGGGCCGAGGCGGTTCACCAGGTCTACACGGAGGCCAAGGCCTCGGTCCTTCCCCGAGCCCAGCCAGGCCATCGCATCCAGCTAATGCTGGAGGAGAAACTAATGGTCTTGGCGCGGCCTTTCCTTAAAGATCCCCTGGCGGTTCAGGCCAAGCTCTGCCGGCGCATGGAACGGTTCATCAAGGAACTGTTTGTCTTCGTGTCGGACCCAGCCGTGCCCTCAGACAACAACGCCGCCGAGCGGAGCCTGCGGCATCTGGTAACCAGTCGCAAGATCAGCGGCGGCACCCGCTCAGGGCAGGGCACCGACAGCAAGATGACCTTGGCATCCCTCTTTGGCACCTGGCGGGCCAGAGGTCTCAATCCCCTCCTGGAATGCCGCCGGTTGCTCGCTTCCCCTCAAATCTGAACACTTACTCGGAAAGCTGTAGTGCGGGAGTAATCAGCCCCCTTATACATACCCTCCTTGCAAGCTGCCAGACTTACCCGACAACCAACTCCCACCACTGCCTTAATGGTGGAATCGCATCTCGATCCGGGATCTGTCTTCATTGGCGCCGAGGGCCAGCGGGTCAGCGAGTCAACCTGGGCCGGAAATGTTCGCTAATGTTCCCGTATCCAAAGGTAGAGTAGAGATTTGGGCCGATTGCGACTGATTTCAGCTTCCCTTCTAGTTACCGCAATAATTCTTTCCCTTGCTTGCTCAACTGCACTACCCCCACCTACGCCAACATCACCCCCAACAATTGGCTCCCCTGAACCAACGCCGACGCGTGAACCCCGGCTGAAGGAGACCCTGACAGATCGACAAAAGCAACAAGCTATTGGAACTATGATGGGCAAGAGGTTAGTGAACGAGGCGTTAATTTTCCAAGATGGTCAACGCCTATCACTAACCCTTGTGGTGCGTGTAGAGACAACACAGGACAATGCTCAGGAATTAGGTGACAATTTCGTCCGATTGGTCAAAACATTTGGGCCGGAACCATTACCAGGCAGAGAAATTGGGTCGGGGATTTTTGATTACGAGATTACTGTTACCTATGCCGACGGTACGAGGATTGCTCAGGGGGCCAAGGATTCAACTGACATAACAATAGCCTGGTAACGAACGAGCAAGGAGTTTCTCCTACCCCGGCCGTAGCAGGCCGCCAGCGTCTACTACCACAGCTAGAACGGCAGATTCGGGTCTGCCACAACCTCCTGGTATTCCTCTGGCGCCGGTCCCTGGCCACCACCATGACCACGCTACCCGAGGAACTGGACATCCTGATGCTAGCCCCTACCGCATAAGTGTGCTACCACCCTGTTGCCTGCATCCCGCAAAGTTTAGTGTGAACTCGTCGAAAACCGTCCCAATTCTTATTCTAAATCCGGGCGTAGACACCGGCAAGGGTTGCGTAGCCGCTTCCGTAAGACGTCAGTTCCGGATAACATCGAGGCAACAGGAGGGGGAGTCATGCCTAAGCTCGCACCAGTCTGGGGGTTAATCCTGGCTGGTACTCGTGTTGGCCATCTTAGGGATCATTGACGTGTACTACGCTTCGGGAATTGGTTACCAACAAGTCTCTCGCGTAGCGCGAACCCTCCTAGAAACTCGGACGGAAACCCCGATTCTCCCCAAGCAGTCGTTTTCATAACGTCGATTATCGATTAAATAGCGGGTGTTTCAACGTAATACATGTACTACCATGCCGTATAAGACTGGAATACGTCTGATTGGCGTAGCGCGAAACCCGGCCAATCTTCGGTATCTTTCACCCTCCAAGCTAGCGCATCCGATGAGGCGAGGCCGGCGCGTAGCGTGAAGCCGACCTTGTGGAAGTAAGGCCTGATCTTGCAGAAGAGAATGTCGCCCTCCTCAAAGCGTGTCTTACTGCTGGCGAGTTCCTCAGCCGACTCCCAGTCCGCCAGGGTGAACGACCGACGCGGAATATGCTCAAGGCCAATGTGAATGTCGTCATCCACGAAATGAGACGGCCTTATCGTATCTTTCACGACTTCGACGACGCCACCAAGCGTCCTCTGCTGCCCCACCCGTCAGCAGGGCATTTCCCTCAACAAGTGGCGCCGACATTTGTGCTGGCCAGTTAGCTCGAACTTTTTCGCTGGCCTTACACACCAGGTGGTACAGTTTTACTCCGCCCCAGTGGCCCAACATGCCTCCGACATTGACAAACAGTCCCCTCAACACGGAAATGACAGCGTTTTACCCGTGTTCCATACTCCCCAGTTGTGCAACATCATCCGGCTGTAGTGGTATCATCTAACTCCAACATGCGGCAGGGGGGTCCATTATGCCCGACACCTATACACTCAGATTTCAGAATTTCAGGTCTCTGCGGGACGTGACGGTTGATATAGCGCCGCTGACGGTAATCTACGGTCCCAACGGGTCGGGCAAGTCGTCCCTGCTCTATGGACTGCTGACTTTGAAGAATTTTCTGAGCAATCCAAGCCAGAACATTCCAAGCCTCTTTTCATACCCATCAATTAGCTTGGGTGGGTTGAACGAAGTTATTCATCGCCACAATGAGGCTATAGGGTTATCGCTCTCCCTCGGCATTTCCAATCCAGAAGATCTGTCGTCGAAGTTTACACTCACGTTGGACAAATCCGGCGGGAAAGCGGAAATGGCCTTCGGTTGGAGGGCAAATGTAACCGGCTTCGATGGCCCCGACACCTTGGACCTCGACATATCGGTCCCTTACAGAGCGAACCAAGAGACCTACGGCGGCTTGTACGGAACTTTTGTCGACTCCGATGGCAGAGAACACGAATGTCGAGGTCAAGTAACTTGGAACGGCATCGGGGTCTCCGTGCAATTCGAGCAAGGGCCACCGCAAGCCACCGGCCCCAACATCATCAAAGCTCTGAACGAGAGGGCAAATCTCCCCTTAGAACTGGCCCGCCATACTGGGTTTGTGCCACTCCGCAGAGGGTTTTCTATGACCACATATGGCTTGTCCAGCGTGACTACTGCTCTGGGCAGTGAAGACGAAGTCGCCTCCGCGCTGGCCTCATCAGACGAGAGGTTTCGTCAGTACGAGGTCAGCAGATATATCGAAAAGATTTCAAACCGGCGGATTCAGACCCAGGCTCAGATAGGAACATCAAGCTTCACAATTGATTCCATACCAACCACGGGAGAAGTGCCTGTTTCTATCGTCAACGAGGGCTTCGGAATCAACCAGTTGTTGTACATGTTGACCATATCCCTTTATTCACCGTTCAAGATCGTGGCGATCGAGGAACCTGAAATTCATCTTCACCCATCAATGGTCAGGAGACTGGCTCCTGCTCTCGCTGAGATAGCTCACAACGAAGATCGAAGGTTAATTGTTTCCACCCACAGCGAGGCGTTCGTGGTGGCCCTACTGTCCCAGATCGCGGCAGGAGTCATCCGTGTTGAGGACGTTTCGTTCATACTGGCCGGGAAGGAAGACGGGGATACCAGGTTGACTCAATGCGAAGCTACTCCAGAAGGGCAGATCGGGGGTGGGCTCGAACCGTTCATGGCCTCAGAACTCGAAGACTTGGCGGCCTTTCTGGGGCTAAGCGCCCAGATAGCGTAGCCGCCAACTATGCTCTACGTACTCAATGAGTGGGTATTCCACGACCTGCTGGGTGAAAACGGCGATGATACGTTTAAAGAGACGGGTAGGTTCTTAGTTTCGTTCCACCGCTCCGACGATAGATTAGTAACCCCTCCCAAGCGGCGGTGGAACGAAAAGGCGTACCGGTTGATGCAAACGACCGACCCCAGAGGAAGACAAATCAGCCAGGCATTTCATAGCTTGCTGCGAGACTCCAACCGAGCTGTTCGCCACACTCCTGAGGATCTCCCAGCGATCTCCCAGCGATCTCCCAGGAGTTACAAGAACTGACGCCCCCCGAGGACCTCTACCTGGTCCTGGCTTACGTCGCGACCGACGCCGACCTTCTCGTTACTACTGACGAGAAACTACACTCGGCACTCGCCCAGCGCCCTGAGGTTGACTGTCAACTCAGGAACGATTTTTTGGTGTCTTATATGGCAGGAAATTCCAATTGATGCGCCGCGCCAGGAAAACGGATTAGCTGGACTACTGTTCGAGGGGTTACTTCGTAAGCTGCTCCGTTGACGTTGATGTTCAGTAGGAAGCTGAGAACTCCCCCTTCCGGTGATGACTCCGACTGTATCGCCAGCTGTTGGGCGCTGGCTTCTCCCTGGAGTTCCTGGCCAAGCACGAGCATGTTCTGTTGATGGAGCCTGGGTGTCGGGAAGAACTTCCTGGCCAAGGCCCTGGGCTTCACTTCTATACCCACCAGATACTCCGTGCGCTTCACCCACTTTGACGACTTCATCAGGACATGCGCTTGCGATATTGCGCCCCATCCAACGCAAGATTGTGCTTTTCCCCGTGGCTGCAGAGAGGTACATCACCCGGGAGCCGGGCGCGCCAGTGGCGGACCGGATGGCCACGGACCTGCTCATCGCCTTCAACACCGACCCTGAGCCCTACCTAAACTAAAGCCAAGGTGAAACCCACATATGGAGGAAGTCAATCGGCGGCACCGGACCGCCCTACAAGTACAGGTGGAAGAGCTTCACTGTGGTGCCCAAGCCAATCTTCATCGCCCCACAAATGTAGATTCCACCTTGGCTTTAGTTTAGTTATGTCGATGCGAGACGTAGAAGCGGGAAATGGTTGGGAATCTCGGCGAGTCTCCGGTTTACCTGACGAATTCGCATGCCAGCAAATCCACGTCGTATTTCTCAACGTCAGGCTATTTCCGGCACCCCTGCTCTCAACCAGGCCTCTGCAGCACCGAATCTCAGGTTTCGGTTATACTACGAATCCGTCACTGACGACGCTACTCGGAGTGGTCATCTTGATTGAATTATCGAGCGTGAAATTCGTCCAAACTCCAGTGCTAAACATAGGGTATGGGGATCACGGAAACACCTCCGGGTTCCCAATCATACTCCTTCACGGATTTCCCTATGATGTGCGCGCTTGGGACGAAGTAGTACCCATGTTAGTCGAGGCTGGCTATAGGGTTCTGGTCCCATACCTTCGAGGATACGGGCCCACTAGCTTTCGTAATCCGGAGTCCCCTCGCATGGCCGAGCAGGCGGCAATCGCGCAGGACGTCGTTGACTTTGCGGAAGCGTTGGGTATCGGTCAATTCGCACTAGCAGGCTTCGACTGGGGGAATCGCGCGGCCTGCATCACATCTATCCTCCATCCTCAAATGGTCAAGGCTCAAGTTGCTATCGGCGGCTATTCGGTACAGAACACCATAACGAGAGAGCGGCCAGCTTCGGCAATTGCCGAAGCAAGGCGCTGGTACCAGTGGTACTTCAATACTGAGCAGGGGCGCGTAGGCCTGGAAGAGAACCGAAAAGACATCATCCGTCACCTTTGGGAAACCTGGGCACCCGAGTGGAACTACACAGACGAAGCCTTCAACCGTTCAGCCTCCTCCTTCGATAATCCCGACTTCGTAGATATTACCGTGCATTCCTACCGGCATCGTCATATGAACGCGCCGGGTGAGGATCGATTCGTTGAAGTAGAGCGCAAGCTGGCAGAGAGCCCCCCGATTTTGGTGCCGTCCATTGTATTGCGGGGAGCAGATAGCGGCCTCGGCAGGCCTATAGAAGACCCTTCAGAAGACCGGGAGAATTTCCCCGAACTTGTCGCGTCCCGAATTGTTGCGGGTGCCGGGCACGACCTTCCAGTTCAGCGCCCAGATGAGGTTTCGTCCGCCCTGTTGGAGCTTTTGCAGAGTCTGGTCCTTAAATGAAATCCGGTGCAGAACTGCTTAGATATTTCTCTTAGAGGGTGTTTTAACCCACATTTCCCATATGGCTAAAAAGCTTTCTCAGTAATTCGTCGATGGTCTTTCAACCATTGTCTAATTATGGGCCCTTTTTGCGTGTTTCCAGCTATAATAACTCCATGATATGTCACTTTGCAGTAAGATGCCGTAGGCATCATGGAGGCACCTGATGGGTGACGGCGAAAAAGCCCCTCTCCGGCTCCAATTCAACCCCAAAGTCCGCCTGGAATTTCACGGCTCAACCATCACCTCCGACGCTGGTCTTCTTGCCTTTCGAGAGTTTGATGATGCCTTGGGCCTTACCGAAATCGCTGAGGACTACCTCCAGGAAAGCCGTACCGGACGCAATATCCTTCACCACCTGGTTCCGCTGCTAAGACAGTCGATCTACAGCCGCTTGGCCGGCTACGACGACACCAATGACGCAGTGCGCCTTTCCCAAGACCCAGCCATGCGAGTGATCGTGGGATGGCAAGGCTCGGAGCGGAAAGGAGCCAGCACCAGTGAGATGGGCCGGTTCGAGACGGAGTTCCTGACCCAAGAGGACAACCTGAAGGGGCTGGCACGAATAAATACCCAGTGGGTGGAACGAGCTATGGCCCATACCCTACACCGGCGAGTAATCCTGGATATGGACAGTTCCGAGAGTCCAGTGCATGGCCAGCAGGAGGGAGCAGCCTATAACGGCCACTTTGAATGCGTCTGCTATCACCCTCTCTTTCTGTTCAACCAGTTCGGGGATTGTGAAGCAGCGAAGCTACGGTCAGGCAACGCCCACAGTGGCGATGATTGGCAAGAAGTCCTTGATCCGGTGGTGGAGCGTTATTTGACAGCAGCGGTCAGGCTGCTGTTTCGTGCTGACGCCGCCTTCGCCAAGCCGGAGATATACGATTATCTGGAAGCAAGAAACATCGGCTACGCCATCAGGCTGCGGTCCAACCAGGTGCTGCAGCGGGAGATAGCGCCCCGGCTAATACGGCCTACGGAGTGGCTTTCCCCGAAGCCCATCGTCTCCTATCATGACTTCGTCTACCAGGCCCAGAGCTGGAATGTTGCTCGGAGAGTGGTCTCTAAGGGCTTGTCACCAAATAACGTTATCATGCATCGAGGGGATGCTATAAGCTTGTCGGCATGGAAAACATTTGATGTAAGGCGGGATTTGTTTGTGAGTCCATGAATTAAGCAATATAAAGTAAGGTTGTCGGCATGGAAAATATTGATGCTGTCCGACAACGTTTTACCCTGCTTGAGGGCGTCTTGGACCAGCGGACCCGGCGGCTGGTCGCCGCAGCCGAAGCGCTGACGCTGGGCTGGGGTGGCGTTACCTGGGTCGCTCGAGCGACCGGCTTCTCGCGGCGGACCATCCAGCAGGGCATGCAAGAACTGCAGCAGCCCGAGCGGGTCAGCGCGGGCAGAGTCCGCAAGCCGGGCGGTGGGCGCAAGACCACTGTGAGCCAGGACCCAACGCTGCTGAGCGACCTGGAGCGCTTGGTTGAGCCGGTGACCCGTGGCGACCCGGAATCGCCCCTGCGCTGGACCTGCAAGAGCCTGCGGAACTTGGCGGCTGAACTCCAGCAGTTGGGGCACCGGGTCAGTCGCCGGTTGGTGGGGGATCTTTTGCACAGGTTGGAGTACAGCTTGCAGGCCAACAGCAAGACCTTGGAGGGTGGCGATCATCCTGACCGTGATGCCCAGTTCACCTACCTGAACCAGCAAGCGCAGACGTATCTGGATGCGGGTGAGCCGGTGATCTCGGTGGATGCCAAGAAGAAGGAACTGGTCGGGAATTTCAAGAACGGAGGGCGTGAGTTGCGGCCCCAAGGGGACCCGGAGCGGGTGCGGGTGTACGATTTCGTGATACCAGCCTTGGGGCGCGCCACACCGTACGGGATCTATGATGTAGCGGAGAACACGGGCTGGGTGAATGTCGGGGTGGACCACGATACAGCGGCGTTTGCAGTGGAGAGTATCCGGCGCTGGTGGTGGGGGATGGGGCAGGCACGGTATCCGAAGGCAACCCGGCTGCTGGTGAACGCCGATGGTGGGGGTAGTAACGGGAGTCGTGTGCGGCTGTGGAAGCGGGAACTGCAGCGGTTTGCGGACGAGACGGGGTTGACGATCACGGTGGGCCATTTGCCGCCGGGGACGAGCAAGTGGAACAAGATCGAACACCGGTTGTTTTCGTTCATCACGCAGAACTGGCGGGGCCAGCCGTTGGTGAGTCATGAGGTCATTGTGAGCTTGATTGGCGGAACCCGGAATACCAAGGGGTTGCGGGTAGAGTGTCACCTGGACACGAACAAGTACCCGGCGGGTATCAAAGTGTCTGATAGCGAACTGGCCCAGGTGAACCTGCGGTGCCATGAGTTTCACGGGGAGTGGAACTATACCATCCTGCCCAGCAACCGCTCAAGTTGAGATGGTTATTCGGTGACGAGCCCTAAGGTGGAGTGGCACCAGGGAGAACTGTTTCCCAGAGTGGGCTTCATCGTCACCAATCTGAGCTATCCAAACATCGGGATAGTCCGCTTTTACAATGGCCGAGGGACGGCGGAGCAATGGATAAAAGAAGGCAAGTACGCCCTGAACTGGACGAGGTTGTCCTGCCACAAGTTCGTGGCCAATCAGGTCAGGCTGGAGTTGTTCGTACTGGCTTACAACCTGGGCAACTCCATGAGAAGGCTAGCCTTACCGGAGGCAATGAAGCACTGGTCGTTGACCAGTCTGCAGACCAGGATGATCAAGACTGGAGGACGGTTGGTGCGCCATGCCGGAAGGCTGGTGTTTCAGCTTGCTGAGGTGCTCGTGAGCCGGGAAATGCTAGGCGGGATACTGGAACGAATTGGCCGGCTTCGGCTGGCTCCTGGCTAGTCCACCTCAGGAGCATCGGGATTGGTTACGGTTACGGGGTCGTCCAGGGCAAAGGGGCTTCCCAAGGGCGAGACTTGGGCGTAGACCAGCGGTTTGGGGCTTTTACGCTTGGCAGGACGGTGGTTGCTATATGGAAACGGGGACTTTGAGCGAATCAGGCCGCATTTGATGCCCTTGGAATGCGGGATTATATTTGACGGTATCCCAGAAGGAGCTATATCCAGGAAAGTTGGTTTGATCTGGGGAATCCCGGTCGACGGAGGATATGCCCTCAGTTGGATACGCCTAAACTAAAGCCAAGGTGAAATGTACATATCGCTAGACCGCAATGTCTGTGGTCAACCAGTTAGGGCATAAGGGTGATATGAAGTGCTGTGGAATCCTTTCGGTAGTCTTCAAGACCCCCGAAATGCACATCCCACCTTGGTATTGGTTTAGGCTATCCCTAGGTTCAGGAAAGAAGGAACGACAATGGACAACGCCCTTCTACCGGAAGAGAGCAATGAGAATAGGTCGGCCCGGATATCAGTACTGACATGGCACCCGAAGGAAGGAGAGGCCCTGAATCTGTTCACGCACATCCGCCCACCTACCTACGGATTCACGGAGCGCCTGGCAGTGGATTCCCATGGGCTGCCGGTACGTATGGCCCTGACCGCGGGGACACCCGCCTACTGCACCCAGGCCCCATTCCTGACTGCCGACGTAGTAGCCAAATACAAGTTGGCGGACCGAGGCTATGACCGCGATGCCATCGTAGCCCAAGCCGAGGAGCAGGGAATGGAAGCAGACATACCGCCCCGGCGAAACCGCCAGGAACCCCTGGACTGCGACCGGGGATTGTACAATCTACGTCACTTGTTGGAGAACGCATTACGAACCTTCAGGCAATGGCGTGGGGTGGCGACCAGATATGCCAAAACTGAAGCCTCCTTTTCGGCAATCTGCAAGAAGCGAGCAATAGTAATGGGGACAAAATCATCTTGACTAAACTCTATAGCACTTAGGAATAGAACCTGCACCAGCACGTGGACTAGCCGAGCCCGGAGGGAGTTGAGACCGGCATAATCAAGAAGTAAGGATTGAAAACTGGATTGACACCAAGCCTTTGACAAGAGCCAAGGTTGCTTCTGCAAAGTTTTCATTTACTGAATCTTCATTACGAAATATCGTCGACTTCGAAATTATGGTATCTGTCAGTTGGAATAACATTCGCCCGTTGAACGGGTCACAGAACGCTGGGTTCGAAGAGCTATGTACCCAGCTTGCGCGAATTGAGACACCACACGACGCTAAGTTCACCCGGACCGGGAATCCTGACGCCGGCGTCGAGGGCTATTGTGTCTTGCAAAATGGAGACGAATGGGGTTGGCAAGCCAAGTATTTCTTTTCGCTCGACCCTTCCCAATTGGCGCAAATCGACGACTCCGTCAAAACTGCTCTCGCTAAACATCCCACTCTCAAGCGATACTACGTTTGCGTTCCCATTGATCGGGCCGATGCTCGTATCTCAGGACGTACCTCTGCAATGGATAGGTGGAACCAACATGTTCAGAAATGGGTTGGTTGGGCGCAACAACGCAAAATGCAAGTTCAGTTCATGTGGTGGGGCGCCTCGGAACTGGTGGAAAGACTTTCTCAACCCCAGCAGATCGGGCGACTGTATTACTGGTTTGGCAATCATGGCTTCGATAGACACTGGTTTCACGAACGCCTGACTGAAGCCATCGGCGCTGCAGGTCCTCGATATAACCCTCAGCATCACGTCGAACTAGACATCGCCGAATCTCTCGAAGACTTCGCGCGTACAATTGAATCATTCAACCGGATCAAATCACTCGCAATCGACGTGCGTCAAAGGGCCCTATATCTAAGACATCCAAGGGCGAATGACCATCAGCCATTAGATATACCGGTGCTTCAACCCTTGTTGGTCACGGTAGATTCAGTCTTGGATGAATTCAGGGCACTAGAATTCGACCCCGCTGGTGAACTGGGCGTGCAACCCATTCAGCAGGCGCTCGCTGGAGCAATCCGTATCGCCAACGAAACTCAACCCGCTATTGCCGAGCTTCAGCGCGAATACGGAAGCCAACGAGACAATGGCGAGGAACGCCCCCAGCATCAAAGGGATCCTTACTCCCGCGTCACCAGGGACCTCAGTGGCCTGGAAAGAGAACTCGATAGCGTAGGGTACAAACTGAGACAAACCTCAGGCGTGTCAAACAACCGCCTCATGATTCTCAAGGGCAGTGCTGGTACCGGCAAGACCCACTTGATGTGCGATTTTGCCAGACGGCGGATCGACGCGGGTGCACCAGTCGTACTGTTAATGGGTCAGCGGTTCACTGACACAGGCGACCCTTGGCGTCAGATGATCGAGCAAGTTGGGATGCGCGGGGAAACTCCCGACACGTTCGTAGGGGCGCTGGAGGCGGCCGCTCAATCGGCCAATTCCCGCGCGCTGTTGATGATAGACGAGGTGAATGAGGGTCGGGGTCGTGACATTTGGCTAAGCCATCTTGCTGCATTTCTGTCCCGCATCCAGCAATCCCAGTGGATTGCCACAATTTTGTCAGTCCGGAGCACTTACGAAGGGGCGATAATCCCCGAGCACATAGGGAGGCGTGCTACGTCTGTCACTCATTTTGGTTTCAGAGGTCATGAGTACGAAGCTACTCGCATATTTTTCGAACATCACGGCATTGAATTCCATTCAACGCCGATTTTGTATCCTGAATTTGCGAATCCCTTGTACCTGAAGACGATATGCCATGTACTACAGTCGACCGGACAAACCCGCCTGCCGAGGGGGCGTCAGGGCATAACCGCCGTATTGGATTCGTTCATTGACGTCACAAATGAGCAGCTGGCTGGTCGGCTCGACTACGATCCTAAAAATAACTTGGTTAGCCTTGCGCTGCGAAGGCTAGCCGAGAGGTTCCTCGAAACCGGCGACCATTGGCTAATCAGAGAAGACGCAGCGCGGGTAGTTAACGGTGTCCTACCCGGCAGGAATTTCAGCCGTTCGCTGTATCGCGGAATGGTGGATGAAGGAATACTGCTGGAGGATATGCGCGAGACTCGCAACGGGGACTCACGCGAAATCGTAACCATTGCCTTTGAACGCTTCGCCGATCACATCGTTGCCGAAGTGATCATGCAACAGCATCTAGACAAGAACAGGGTGTCGAGGATGTTCGAAAGCTTGCCTCGGTGGTGGAGGGACCGCGCCAGAGGGCTCCCGCATCTGTTCGGGCACAAAGCGACGGGATGGATCGACCGGAGCAACTCCTTAGTCAACATTGCCGAGGGACGTCGATTCGTTCCCCAAGGCGTTATCGAGGCACTATGTATCCAAGCCCCTGAGCGTATCGGCCGTGAGCTGGTCCGAATAACTCCGCAATTCCAGTATCAATGGAGGATCGGAGGAGCCTTTCTGGAAAGTTTGGTCTGGCGCGAACTGGCCGCCTTTTCCGAAGAAACTCGCGTCGTGCTAAACGAGTTGATCGCCAACAGGCGCATGCATTCCGATCCCAAGGATACCCTCACAACAGTCTCAACTATCCCGGGGCATCCCTTCAATGCGGAATTTTTGGACCGCAGACTGCGCCAAGACAACATGCCTGACAGGGACACTTGGTGGAGTACGTATCTCCACCGTACTTGGGGTGACAAAGGGCCAGTGGACCGACTGGTCGAATGGGCGTCCAATATTTCTCCCGGCGACACAGTGGATGAGGAGGTGGTTGACCTATCCGCTACAACCTTGGGTTGGATGCTATCCACTCCCAACCGTTTTTTGCGCGACCGGGCAACCAAGGGATTGGTCGCCCTTTTGACCGGCCGGCTGGCAGAATTAGACCTACTCGTAAACCGATTTGCGGACGTCGACGACCCGTATGTCGTCGAACGCATCTATGCCGTCGCCTACGGTGTCTCCATGCGTAGCAACGACGCGAACGGAGTGGGCCGCGTAGCCCAATCGGTTTACAGTCATGTGTTTGCTGGTGGAACTCCACCGGCGCATTTGCTGTTGAGAGACTATGCCCGGGGAGTGGTGGAGCGTGCAGTCTATATTGGTGCCGCTAGAGACCTCGACCTGGATCTGGTCTGCCCTCCTTACCAAAGCACATTCCCGGAGATCCCCGATGAGCAATTAACCCAAGATTTGATACTCAAGATGGAACAGTCGGCTGGTGGCGATGCCGGCCGATCCGCTTGGCATGCAATGCCATTCTCCGTCCAACATTGGGACTTCGCAAGGTACATCTTGGGCACCAATTCCACGGACACTTCCCGCCATTGGTTGTCCATTGGGATCGAGCAGGAACAATGGCGATCTGCCGATGAGTGGGAGCAACTACTCATCCCGCGATTCAATGGTATCGAACGAAATGCGTGGGAAGAGTACCTCGAAGCCTGCCAATCAGTCCCACCCCCACAGTTTGATTTCCTCCCAGCCGAAGATGATCATGAAGACCCCGTTCAGCAAGACGGCGACACATCGGAGCCGCCTCTAGATTCTTATTTTCAACTCTCCAAGCGTTTGTCGATCCATCGAGCGGATTCCAGCGAAGTTGATGATGCGTACTGCCGGTTCGTGGCCGCCCTGTCCGAGGAGCACTGGGATGAATGGGCTTCACGGCACGAAATCCGTCCAGGTTTTGATATACAAGCTATACAGCGATATATCCTCCAGAGAGTAGTTTCATTGGGATGGACCGCGCGACGCTTTGGGGCTTTTGATAGTTCCCTACGCTTTGCCGGAAGCGACCTTCGCGGCACGCGCAAACTAGAGAGGATGGGAAAGAAATACCAGTGGATTGCATACCATGAGATATCGGCGTTCATGGCCGATAACTGCCAATACCACGAACAGTGGGGAAATGTACATGGCTATCAGGGACCCTGGCAGGTGGGCTGTCGGGATATAGATCCATCCACGATCGTGAATTCCCGCCTTAGTGGAGGTGAGACCTCAGATTCGCGCCGACCCACTTGGTGGGCGCCATTGGAGTACGACAATTGGCAGGTAGAGTTGCCCATATCCACTTGGACTGCCAACGCCTCAGATGTGCCTGCATTGGATAGTGGGTTGTTGATTACTGATCCAAACGACCCCGACACCCAATGGGTAAATGCCTACTGTTTTCAGGTGCGTAGTGAGCCCACTCCCCCCGATATTCGAGAGTACGATGTCGAGCGCAAAGAGATTTGGACCCGATCCATCTCCTTCTTGGTGCCCCAAGGTAAAGCGGGTGATTTCATGGAGTGGGTACTTACCGGAGAATATTCATACGAGCATTGGCCACTATCAATTCCCGACCTCGGCGGCGGTGATAGCGCGTTCTTGGGCGAATACGCTTGGGGTCCTGCTTTTGATCAATTGATAAATTCAGGAAGATTAAATGAGCACGAATGGTGTCATCCACCGGGGTCAGATTCGACTATGGCTTACGGCCTTGCCGCGCATTGTTCAACTTCGGGAGGCGAGTACGATTGTTCGGCTGATGAAGATGCGATCTCTACGTTGTACTTGCCAAGCCATTTAGTAACTATCTCAAAACAGTAAGGCGCCAAACTCGCCGGTACCACAGTAGCCCGCAGGCCAGTTGCAAAAGACCCAGGAAATTGGATGCCTTTTTGTCGTAACGGACAAGTAATCCTCTGCACTTGGACAGCCACGACAGGGTTCGTTCCACCACCCAACGTCGGGCCGGATGGGTCTTCTCGCCGAAGCTATCCAGCTTCTCCTCACCAATACGTCGTATGTGGGCCTGATACCCGTGGGCAGCGGCAGCTTGGTGGCCGGTGGGATTGTCATACCCTTTGTCCAGACATAGGTGCTGGGGTGCCTGGTCAGTGGGCTGAGGCCGCTCCACCACAATGGCTGCCAGGGTGGCTTCCAGCAGCTTGGTGTCGTGGACATTGGCTCCAGCTACCACTAGACTCAGAGGCCCTCCATCCCCCTCTACCAACAGGCTTCGCTTGCTGCCCGCCTTGCCCCGGTCCGTGGGATTGGGGCCAATTGCGTCCCCCCCAGGCGAGCTTTACCCAGGGCGCAATCCGCTGCTTGCCATTCCCAGTCCACACCTCCCAGCTCTTCACATTCCTCTACCATGACCGACCACACTTGGTTCAACACTCCCGATTCTACCCATAGCTGAAAAGTACGATGGATAGTACTATCGTCACCAAAAGTCTTGGGCAGATGGTTCCATTGGCAACCACTACGTAAGCGAAAGATAATTCCGTTAAGGATTGGCCTTGGGTTGACCCGCTTGCGACCGGTGGTTTTGGGAGGGATTCCCTCCAGGATCACTGGCTCAACTTTCTCCCACAAATCGTCCGGAATCTCCCAAATAGTCTCCAGCGGTTCAACTTGCCTCATTGGTTTCACTGCTTTCACCTCCACACTTTTGGTGGAAGTATAATATAAGCAAATTCAATTCAAGGTTTTGAGATAGTTACTTAGTAGTTCGAGGCTGCCGATTAACCTGGACAGGAGTTGGCGCCGACTATGTCGACGCTAGTTCGAAAATGGCAGCATTTGACCCATCCGCCCACCATCTGGGTCCCAACGCACTTCTATTGCGTTTGGATTTACTCGAGAGGTATCTCTCTGAGCACGACTTGGAAATGTGCTGGGCCGTCACCGGAGAAAAGCAGTCTATGGGGACATTCGGGCAGCCATACGGTTGGCTCCAATTCCAAGGAGCGTACGTTTTGCGGAACGGAAATCCGGTCGGAAAATCAAAATGCCTCCACAACCGTCCGAGTGGTCCACGCTGAAATCTGCCAATCTGACTGAACTGGAACCGACCAATGCGGTCCACCAACCTAGACTCCTGAAATCCGGATTGATGGTGGTGGTCAGCAGGGGGATTCCCATTGAAGATAGCTCTATGGCCCTGAGGCCGCTGTCCAATGCGTCCTGCCAATGGAGATAGGTGAAATTCACAATGCAGGATTCGGCAAGAGTCTGCATCTCCAACACTGCGTCATTATCCCGCCGAGCGAGAGAAAGGGCGCGGTCTAAGGCAGCGATGGCCCCTGGGAAGTCGCCCTCCTCCCATCCCAGGGCCTTGCCGTATAGGCAAAGGAGGCGGCCCGTCCGTTCCGAGTCTGGAGGTATCAGTTCCAGGGCCCGGCCGATAAGCTCAGCCATGCCGGTGCTGTGGCCGGGCAATGGAACATACTGCGTCTCCACGACCGCCATTACCCGGTCTACGTCACCAGCCGAGGCATAGAATTCAAAGGCGCGCCTCAGATTGGTCATCGCCTCCGGAATTTGAACCCTTTGCATCACTGCTGGCTGGCTGGCTTCGGCCCAGACCCAACAAAAGCGCAGCCGTTTCGGCATCCTCAGCCGGCTCGGAACTGGAAAGAGCCACGTCTTTGGCGTTTAGCCCTCTCTCAAAATGTCCCAACGCTTCATCCCAGGCGTAACCGGCCAGGGCTCGCTCACCCGCCAGCACCGAATAGTGCACCAGTTTATCGGCTCCGGTAACCGTCGCTGCCTCGCTATAATGGAAGGCCAGCTCAGCGGCATGCGCCTCTCGGTCTGCCCCGTACTGCTCCTCCAATACTTGGGCGATGCGGGTCTAAAACTGGTGGCTACCAGATTGCGGCTATCGAAAACGTTGATGGAGCCTGTCAGGGGATTGTTTGGTCGTGTCGATCAACCCTGTACAATTGAAAACGAGCCTTTCCCAAAAACGTGCGAGTCCTACATATGACCGAATCGGAACAGCAATCCCAAACACCCCCGGCAAGCTCCACCACTTCCCACACGACCTCGGGAACGCCGTCGTGGTTGTTCACTCCAGCGACAGGTCGCGGCCTCCCTCCGCCCGTGCAAACGCACAACCAGTTGCTTCCTTTGTCCGCACTTGCCTGGGATGATTTCGAACGTCTTTGCTTCAGGCTCCTCCGGGCCGAGGTAGGCCCGGTTCGCGCAGCCCTATACGGAGTCCCAGGACAAGCCCAACACGGCATCGACATGTACGCGGTTGTCCCTGTCGACTTCAGTGTCTCTCCAGACGTTCGACGATATGTAACCCTTCAATCGCGCAGGATAAGCAATTTGGGCCCGGCAAGCTTGGGGAATGGCGTAGACGATTTTTCGAAGGGGGACTGGGCTAATGACTCGCAGAAGTTCATCTATGCAACCAGCTCTTCGGCCAGGTCCACCCAGGTCCTCGACAAAATTGAGGAGCTCGCAAAACATCTTGACCAACAGTCGGTCGCTTTTGAGGTGTGGGACCAGGAAAGAATTTCGGAAAAGCTAAAAGCGTATCCTGAATTGGTCCACGATTTCTTTGGAAGGCCGTGGGTAACGGCGTTCTGCGGCAAAGCGGCGGCAAACCAAATGGGTAACCGCCTTGACGCCCCAGAGATGTCGGACCTCCGCCAAGAACTCGCAGGCATTTACGCCTCCACCTTTGGCTTAGCCGATCCAGGTTACGCCGGGATCGGGTTGAACGAAGTTCGCCGGGTCGAGCTGTTGGAACGTTTTGTGACACCCGACCTGGTTTCGGCAGCACGTCAAACTGCGTCTTATCCGTATAGCGTAGCTGTCGAAAGCGAAGTAGCAGGCCGAACGCCCGCCACTCCCGGCCATGTTGGAATGGCTGAAGAATGGAACGCCTGGCTCCCGGATGAGCACAGTTGGTCAGTACCGAGCACGTTCGACAAAGCCCTCGTCGCCCAACCTGCCGTGGCAGTGGAACGCCGGCCAGCGGACCATTGGATAGGAACGGAACGGTTACAGGTCATCATCGGTGACCCGGGCGCAGGGAAGAGTGCGCTGCTGAGGTACTTGGTCCTTGATTTACTCAGGGATGAGCCTCGATGGAAAGCTGTAGCGGAGCAATGGGGCGAATGCTTGCCGGTCTGGCTCCCATTCCATTTTTTCGCACAGAGGGTTGTCGGCCATACCGGGGAGGCCGCCTCGGTCGGTCTGGCTCTCAAGGCCTGGCTCGAACAGAATGAATCTGTCCAAATCTGGCCGTTGGTAGAAAAAGCCCTTGAAGACCGCCGTCTGCTGCTGGTGGTCGACGGACTAGACGAATGGACCGCGGACGATGCAGGCCACTATGCGGCTAGGGCCGTGGAAAGATTCGCAGCCATCCGCGGTACTCCCGTTGTAGCCTCAACCCGTCCTTACGGCCTCACCAAGCTTACTTTGGATGCCGGATAGCGCCATTGACCTACGACCAGCAGAGATCTCTCGTGACCCACTATTTTCGGGCCGTGACCAAAACCGACGTGCCAACGATCTCGGCCGAGATCGTTGGCACGTCGGTTTATGAGTTTCTAGCGCAGGTGCATCTCGTTCCTGAATTGAGGGGATTCAGCGGCACGCCACTCTTCCTGATCCTGCTGGTTATGCTACGCCTGTCCAGTTCCTCGTCATTGCCGGTCCAACGCTTCGATGTTTACGACCGCGCGGTGCAACTCTTGGTGGCGGATCTGCCCTTCAGGAGACGCACCGCAGCCGACATAACCACAGTGCGTCAAGGATTACCGGATCACGAGCTGCGGGCGGTTCTACGCAGAGTGTCCTTCGTGAACCAATTGCGTGGGAACGTTTCGAGCCTGGAGGAAGAACCTCTGCGGGAGGACTTCGTCGATGCGCTAGAGGACCCCGCGCATCTGTCGATGAGTCGAGAAAACGCAGTCACGACCGCCAACCAGCTGCTGGACGTAGCCGAAGGCGAGCTGGGGCTCCTGGTGCGCGTGGGCCCGAAACAACTGGCCTTCATCCACAGGGTAATGCAAGAGCAACTTGCTGCAGAATATGTCGCCAACCGGCTCGAATTCGCGGAAGTCCAGGAGTTGATTGGCGAATACGTGGGGAACCCAGGCTGGAAGGAGGTGCTGCTCATCACCTTTCGGATCATTTCCCGCCCTTCTGAACTGAGTGGCTTGCTGACAACCATCCAGGGCCGTATCGACGAGACTCCGGCAGGACTGTGCGCGCGTGAATTTCTGGCGGATATTACGTTCGGTTCGGACGGACTCCCCGCGGACGCAGTGCAGGCGAATGCGGCGGAGATTACTAACATCATTGAGACCCATGCGTACGGCCCGCATCGCGCCCGCCTGCTGGACGCCGTTCTGACCGGTGTGACCGGATCCTTGACCGGAACCATCGTTCGCGACTGCTTGGAACGTTGGATGCTGTTGGTCCGCAAGCCGTCAACAGAGCTGGTCGCGTACATCGCTCAGATACCACCCGACACCGGCTTATCGGAGACGGTTTGCCACCTGTTGGTCTTCGCCCTTCGAAATGCGGACAAATATACTGCCTTCGACATCGCCAGCACCATCGCTGTCAGGCGCTCCACCCTCGGGTCCGATGAGGAAAGCAGCGATCTTCAGGCGGCACTGATGGATATTCTCGCCGACCCACCTTCCGGTCTCGCGCAAGCTGCAGCACTCGCAACTTTGGCCCTTGGGTGGCGTGACGATCCATCGGTAACCGCCATACTTGAGGAGGCTCGGTCTCATCCAGACGAGCAAGTCCGCCTCGTGGCCATAAGCGATGCGCTCAACGTCTTGGCTGATGCTTTTCCGCACATCACCAACATTTCCCGTCCCGATGCTCAGGTGTTGACCGATGCCGAAAGAGGATGGCTCATCGAACACCTCTGGACCCTGGGAATGCCGGAGGTTCATTACGGGATGCTCGTCGCCGCGATTTCGGCCGTCGTGCGAGATGACCGGTCTGTGCTGGCCGACTTGTTGGCACTACACTCGTCCGATGCAGTCCCTTATTTGGACTCTGAGGTCACACGAACTGTGATGCTCAGGGCTTTCCCCGATGACGAAGGCGTGGCTGACTGGGTATGCGACCAGATCCGTGGCGACGGACAAACCGTTCTTAAACTGCAGATCGCGACCGGCGACGGCAACCGGCTGGCGAGAGCCTATCATAAGAGCTCCCCCCACAACGGTCGCGTCGCCGAGTCAATCGAACACTTCCTCAGCGGCACCGATACCATGGGTAGGGGTCCGGCTCTGTTGAGCCTCGCGGCTGTCGATCAGGGCCCCGTCATGAGGGATACCTTGCTTAAGGGCCTCGCGAACTCCTCCGTTCCCCACTGGGCTGCCGCCGCCTTGGCGGAACACTTCGGTGGCGACGCAGACGCTCTAGTCGAACTTCGGTGGATATTCATGGACGAGCCCGGGAGAGCGTCAATGGTCGCCAATGCGGCTGCCAAATACAGCGTTTTATACGGTCCTGAGGACGTGATCCCGCGGCTTTTGGATATACTCCGTCCTATGGCGGAGTCCAGCCGGGAATTGCTGATGAGATCATCGAAAAAGGCATCGTAGAACGTTTCCCCCCGTCATGGGCCAGGCGTTCTAGAAAGGACCTGATCGCCGCGCTATTGGTTGACACCCTCCGGGGACGAGCACTATGACTCCAAAGTCACTGACATCTGCGATCTGTACCGAGAAGCTCCCGCCTTGGTCCATTGACCGGAGTACAGGCCCTGGAGCGCAAACATCCGCCCTTCGCCGGGGAAGGTGGAACGGCGGGAGTTTGAGTACATCCGGCATGGTACACGCTCCTTCATCATCAGTCGGGATGTGGTGACGGGTCAGATTGTTGAGCCCTATGGGGGGCCCAGACGTACCGAAGCGGACTTTCTGCAGCGTGGAGGCGTGATCCTAGCGATAGGGCGGCCCAGCTGGCATTTTGTGGTGGACAACCTACACGCACCGTTCTGATCTCTAGTGCGCTGGGTAGCGAGAGTCTGGGCTGGACCTGGAGTTGGGTATGGGGCACATTGGCGAACCGAAGTCCCGGGCCGCATTTCCCGATCCCAGCCACTCCACTACACCCCCAAGCACACGTCATGGATGAACCAAGTGGAAATCTGGCTGAGCATTCTGGTGCGAAAACTGCTACAGCGAGGGTCATTCAGATGGCACCGATCTGAAACAGAAGGTGCGGGCATGACTATTACAACCGGACCATGGCAAAGCCCTTCAAATGGACTTACCAAGGCAAGGTGCTGGTCGCATGAACTGCCGGGTTATTTACGCCAACCTGTACTAGTCGAACTTCGGTGGATATTCCTCAATGGTCGCCAATGCGGCTTACGGTAAGTCACGCCTGGCGGAGTCCCCTCGCTGACGGAGCTGTATCCAGCGGAGGGTTCGGTGGAAGTCCTGAACGAAATCGCTGGAAGTGGCGATGCACCACTTGAGGTGTTTCTCCATTTATTCAGAGAGGACGCGGAGAAACTGAAACCAGTGTTGGCGGAAGCTTCCAAGGTCTTGCGTTCCTTGCCAGCATACCTGCGTGCCCATATTTGTCGTACTTTGGCTGAGCGTGGGATCGAACCCAGGCTGGTGAGTGAATTAACCGCACGCTGGGCAGATGAGATGTCCGATCCCAACAAGAGCGTCGCGTCCCTCGCGTATCACCAGGCCCTGATCAAGATTTACGAAGAGCCCGGCAACGAAGAGGCGTGGAACCTTACTCTGACACACCTTGGCGAACAGGCGTCAGCCGGCGGGTTTGATGACGAAGCACGCAGACGCGCCGCCTGGGTCGGAATGTGCGTTCTTAAGGACTGGTCCCCAGTGCTGGACCGTATGGAGACGGTTGGTGACTTGGTCCCCGTGAACGTGGGCCTGAATGACTACCTAAATGGCCCTGACAGAATACTATTGCAGCAAATAGCAGCCTCGTGGGAACAATTGCGGAGCACCTTCGGCGATCAACTCCTCGTCCGATTGTCGGGAGGATTGGAAAGAGCCAGCCCGGATTTAGTCTGGAATGTGCTCGCGCTGGTCGCCGCGGAAAACCCGACTCTGGAGCGTGAGCTCGAAAACGAACTGGGCGCAAATCCCCAAATGCGAACCCTAAGCGGCATCTTCCTGTGGACCGTCCGCAGGAGAGCCGGAGGACCCGAAGCGGTTCTGGAAGCTCTGGCATCATTTCTTCGCGACAGCCTCTACCCTCACGACGAGCCAGTGTACGAATTGTTGGCCCAGCCGGAACGGATCGGTCTGCAACCCGAACAGCTGAAAGATGCGCTAGAAAAGGCCGCGCAAGGAAGTTACGAGGGACCTGCACTCGAATCGGTGGCAGTGCTATTTCCCGATCATCCTATGGTGCAGAATGCCTGGCGGGACCTTTCTGAATTGCGGGAAGCCAGCGGTAACCCCTCATCCCACCGTGTCAATATTCGAACTTACTTCCCGTTAGCCTACTCAGTTTCCGCCAGCGATGCGATCGTTACCCAGATTCAGCAACACCACGACCGTCTGTGCAAGATAGGCAATCCTTACGTCGACCGGGTATTCGCACGGCACGTCTCTCACCGGTTGCGTCGCGACCCCAGTGCGGCCGACAAAGTCCGCGAGGCTATTCTGAACCCCGACACGCCCGATGCCCAGACGGCCGTGCTTGTTTCGCTTCTGCGCAATGCCGTTGGCCTCGACGGCGAGTTATTATCGGAGATTGAACGCCGTATATCTCTGCAAACAGGCCTCAGACTCGCAACGGTGGTACGCGACCCCCACGCGGGCTCGAGCCTGCCCGTGCGTGCCATCCTGGTCGGTGTTGCTGAGGGCGCTCGTGATGAGCGTTCCGGCTGAGGGACTTTGGCCGGCTTCGGTCGATGCAACGGTTCCATCGCAATTGGTGCTTGGCGATGAGCGGCGTTTCCTACCAATAGTTGCCACAGACAGATTTCACAACGACGTCATTCGTTGCTGAGCGTGCCCCGCAAAGGACCCAGTTCGGCTACTTCGTCCTTCGCTCAGACTGAGCCGAGCAATCCACGACTGCGATCTCATGCGGCAGGGTTCCCTAACCGGGGTTCCGCTTACATGTGGATGGGCTAACTCGTGGTGGCATCTGTCTGATCTTGGAGTTCCTTGGTCCGTTGGACATACTTATCGACACGGGCTTGGTGCGTGTAGACCGCCTCGAGAGCCGTGCCAAGGTAGTCCAGTATGTCTTCCACTTCCTGGTCATCGAACGTATCAACGTCGATATCGTCGTGTCCCGCAATTGCTGCCCACAGGCGGAGTTGATCGACTCCTCCGTAGATCGCAGGTGTAATGATCTGCTCTCCCACGAGTTGTTTGAAGTTAGACACTTCCTTGTCCCGCAAAAGCCGGAACAACGCCGTCCTAGCGGCCATGAGTGCCCCGATTTTGGCCCCCGCAGCATGGGAAAGACGGGCGTCCTCGTAAGCCTCCTTGACCTTCTCCGGGACGCCATCAGGTGCTTTTGGACTAGTAAGCGGCCACAGCACTTGCTGAGACCCTATCACCGATACGAATTCCCGCATACAGGCTCTACATTTGACTATGCATATCCCAGACAGTGATAGGAGTATATTCGGATTTGAGTCATTCGGGTGGTTAGCTTGCGTGGGTTCATTAACCGTGTAAGCGCCGCAATGAGGGCATTTCACGCCGTTCATAATAACGTGCTACCTCCTAAGGCTAGTGGTAACGGCCCGGACGCATGCGACGTCAATTACTCTTGCCAATAACGCGGAGCGGTATCATCTAATTGGTCAAGTTGGGGACAAACGAGCCGAGTATTTGGAGAGTGAATCCCGAAATTACCAAGCCCACCCCAAACCACGCACGTCGCAACCGGGTCCTGTAATTCCCATCCACGTCTCCATTCCCATCTGACACCAGATGAAACACATCCCCCTCCCTCCCCTCACTGGGAGGTGGAACACGACTTCCGGTCCTTTGGAATATTGCATGACCAAACAGGATTACTAGCAAGAATCCTGCGATGTCGAGCAGTAGGCCGAGAGGTGTAGCGTAAGTCAGCCATTCCATCACGCCCATTTATCCATGCTAACAACCCTACTGCTTAACGTCCAGAGCGCACCGGGTTTCACCGAATCGTCGCTCTTCACCGCCGAATATCAGTGCGCAGAACTTGAACCGGGAGTCCACATCGGGGAAGAAGGGTGGGAGGTCTGTGCCGAGACGCCGGTTCTCGAAGTCGAACAGGCCGCCCAGGCGCCCGCTAGTGGAAACGGACTTGAAGAACTTAGCCGCGGTCTTGTCGGCATAGATGCCCGACGGCGTCAGCAACCCCACGATGCCATCGGGCTTGACCAATTCCATGGCGCGTTCAATAAACAGCGAGTAGAGGTTGATGTCGCCGCCGCCGAGCAGGGGATAGTGTCCAGACGCGCGGACCATCTTGCCCAGGGTTTCGGCCCGTTCCTTCGCCGCATTTGGCGATGTCATTGCCGTCCGGAACGCACCCTTTCTAAAAGTGTTCACTGTTTACGTCCTGTAGAGGAGCGATTTACCCCTGTTTCAGCTACGACTTCACGCCTCTCGCCATTCTGTTCCCAAACTCAAACTCCTGTACACCCCCGGTACTGCGCGGAAGAGGCCGAAAAAAGGAGAGCCTATAGCGCCCCGCATCCCTGCGCAGAGCCATGGGGGGACGGCCTGTAGCGCCCCGCATCCGTGCGCAGAGCTATGGGAGGTCTTATTCCGCGTTGCGATTGTGCACACTCTCTTGCGAGAGCAGCGACCCGATGCGTCGCGGCAGACCGCAGAGAGGGGAACGAGTTGGCGCGGAGACCATCTACCAATCGCCGGGCGACGGCGAAGCGGGAATCGCCATACTGCTCCGCCGAGCAGCGCGAGACGGTCCGGCGTGGGCTGCGCATCTTGGCCCGCATCATCGCCCGCGCCCACCTGCAACGGCTGGCGTCCCGGTCCGAGGCTGCGCCCAGGCCGACAGCGGAGGACGAGAACGGAGACTGAAAGGCTGACCGACCCGGATTCCGGGCTTTGGCCCACGTCCGCCCGTTCCAGAGGCCCCGATTGACATAGTGCAATTCTCAAAGCTGGCGCTGTCCACTTCGGCCCGGTATCTCCGATTGACAAAATGCAATTTCCAAAGCTGCGACTGTCCTGTAAGGGTGGAAGGAGCTACGGAATCGGATTGCTTGCTCCGATGTGGCAGACTGCCCCGTTCACCCCGATTCCAGCTACGGAATCGGCCGACTCACAACTTGCCGCCCCGCGAGATCTCCTGTACACGGGTATAACGCCGCCGATGCCCCCTCGAATCTCGCGCCCTGTGAGGGGGGCCTGTGCGCGAACGTTTAGAAAACGGTTGACAGGAGCCCAGCCCATGTCGCACTATCTGGGTAAGACTCGATAACAAGAGGTGAACATGCCGCGAACGACCAAGACCATCACCTTCTCCTTGCCGCCGGAGATGGCGGACCGGGTGGACGAGGTGATGAAGCAGCAGGGACGGTCCAGGAGCGAGTTCCTTCGCGAGGCGGTGCTCCGCTACATCGAGGAGTGCGAGTGGAGACAGCTGCTCCAGTACGGAGAGGAGAGGGCCAGGGAGAAGGGCATCAGCCCCGAGGACGTGGCCGGTCTGGTGGAAGAGTACCGGGCTGAGGTCAGCTCCTCCCGTACATGAGAGTCGTCCTCGACACCAACGTCATAGTCTCCGGTCTGAACTTCCCAGGCAACGAGCGCCTCGTTCTCGAACTGGCTCTCAGGGGACGGTTCGAGCTGTGCCTGTCTCCCTTCATCCTTGAGGAGGTTTCCGAGGTGCTTAGACGTAAGTTCGATTGGGCTGAGGAACGCTCGTCCCAGGCTCTCAGGGCGCTGGGGGATGCCGCCACCGGCATTGAACCCCGTAGGCTCCCGGAGGTAATCGAGGGCGGCCACGCCGACAACCGCATCTTGGACTGCGCTGTTGAGGCTTCCGCCGACTACCTGGTGACCGGTGATCGGCGACACCTCCTGCCCATCGGGGAACACCAAAGCATGAGAATTGTTAATGCGCCCCGGTTCCTGTCGGCGCTGGAGGGCTAAAGGAAGCCTTCTCCAAGATAGTTCCCACCTACCGGCAATCAGTGGAGTATGCGAAATGAACACAAGACTGACGGAACTCATCGCCCGCGCTCCCTGGCGGGAGGCGGTCACCTACCGAGACACTTGGCCCCATGAATACGTCCTCAGCGAGAAGGATGGGCAGCGGGAACTGCTAAACGCGATCTACGCCCGCTTCCAGGATGGTGAGGGCGTGACCTGCCGCTTCTTCCGCGTGAGCAACAAGTACCTCTTCATCGGTGACTTCAAATACTGGTTCAACAGCCAGTGGGATGGCTTCGAGCCAGATGGCGAGAACGTCATTAACCGCGCCCGTCTGTATAGAGACCGCCGGGACTTTGTGATTCAGTCAGGAGACTCAGGTAAGCCCGAGGACTACCCCGTCAACCCGGCCCATCAAAAGTAAGGGGGACTTCGATGCCCGACAACGATACTCTGCTCGCCTATCTGGTTTCCAGCTTCCCCGGAAACACGGAGGACATTGCGACGGAAGCCCTCCGTCACATTTTCGATCACTCGGACGCCTGTGGGGTGGCGTTGAACGACGTCATACAGTCTGGTGTCCGAGGTGTAAACGCGATCACAGCTGTAAAATCGCAGGTGCTTCAAACGGATGGCACGCGTCCGGACTTGGTGGGGTTTGACGAAACCGGCATGGAACGAGTGCTCATCGAGGTGAAGTTTTGGGCTGAACTCACTCCTAATCAGCCCAACGGTTACATTAGCCGGCTCCCGGATGATGGCCCGGCACTCGTGATGTTCTTGGCGCCTGAGGACAGAATCCAGTCACTTTGGCCGCAGTTGCAGGAACGGATAAGGCAGGAGTTCGGCCCTTTAGTGGAGACCGAATCGGAGCGCAGGTGTGCGCGTGCGGGGGACACGCAAAAGCACTTGATGATCGTAAGCTGGGGAGGCCTCCTTGATAGCATGGCTGCTAGGACCAGGGATTATGCCGAGGCTGGTGTCGAAACTGAAATTCGCCAACTGCGTAGCCTAGCCAAGTACGCCGATGACGGAGCGTTGAAGCCAATCCGCCGGGGCGAGGAATTCGGCGCGGATTCGGAAATGCGTCAACGTCAATACAAGCGGCTCATTGATGCCTCTACCGAAAGAGGGATTGAGCAGGAGTGGGCCAGCCGGAAGGGCTTGAGGGCAACTCCTCGTGGTTACGGCTACGGTAGGTATGTCAATCTTCGTGGGACGGTTGTGTGGTTCGGCATCAACGTCGAACAGTTTGAAAGAACAGGTGAAACTCCTTTGTGGGTCGATTGTTATGACCATCTACGAGATAAGCCCTCCGAGGTACGGGGCGCATTGGGCATGCAGGACTCTCAGTGGGCGCCGGTCGCCTTGAAAAGAGACGTGGAGTATCCGGAAATACTGGACGGCGTTGTAGATAGTCTGAAACAAATCGCCGATGTCCTCCACCAAGTTCGTCTCCAATCACCCTAACTCCTCATCCACTGTCTGGCTCTGCTGCGAGGGTTGCAGATCTTTCATCTCGGGGAGGGCACGCCAGGTGAAGGCAGGTCCATTCAGCGGGGCCGAGGAACTGCAAGCGCAGAGGTCGGGAGTCCTATAGAAAGCTACCAGCAGCGTTAGAGTCTTACGGTTCTTCGTACCGGTCGAGGGTAGACACCACGTTACTGACAGTTGCTCCTTGATAACGGGCCTTCGGATGCCGCAAAATATAAAGTAAGACTCGGTAACATCAGGAGGACAGCATGAAGAAGAAGCACCTGCAGCCGCTTGCCCCCGCGGCGCTGTACGCCAGGGTGTCCAGCGACCGGCGGGACGTGGACCTGTCCGTGTCCGCCCAGCTGCGGGCGCTGGAAATTTTTTTTAAGAATCCCGTACGCATTACTAAGGCTACTCAACTACTCTCCCTCAGGACTCTGGCTCTTCAGGGACCCGTTCTTCCGGGACCGGTTTGGCATGGTATTTCTCGGGCAGTTGCCAGGTGGTGCGGGAGGTCCGGGAGTTTCCGATCTTCACGTTGATTTTCTCCGTCCGTGCCTGGCACTGCTTGAGTCTCCGCCCAAGGGCGTGGGAGGTAATCTGCTCGCCGATGTTGAGATCCAGCCACTTCCGGAAGTCGTCCATGAAGATGTGGACCTTTTCGTTGAGGATGAAGGGTTGCTTGGACTCCGCGGCCTTCTCCCATTCATCCTCATCCCTGGGTGGTTTCTCCAGCAGGTACTCCTCCAGCCACGCGTTGGTCTCCTGGCTCGGGTGGCTGGCGTCGCCCACGTCGATCTCCTCGCAGGCCAAAAGTAGGGCCTGCACCCTTTTGTCCCACGCCTTTAGGGACACGGCGGTTATCCACACTCCGGTGATCGTAGCCAGCATGTTCCGGAAAACGGTCTGCGAGGTGATGCTGTTGATCTCTCCCAGGGTGATGTCTCCTTGCTTGGTGTACATGTAGTAGATGGGTGGGTCCCCCGCGTACCTGACGATGCGGATGATGTCCACTCTGAAGAGGGTTTCCAGGGTCTCTTTCAGGACCTCGGGTAGGTCCTCGGGGCGCAGGAGCAGCGCGTCGCTCAGATGCTCTTCCGCCTGGGCTATCTCGATGGGTTCCTTCGCCTTGTCGAGGGTCACCCCGTAGTAGTTCTCCCGGAGCTTCAGGTCGTGGTCGTGCTTCCGGCGCCAGCAGATCAGCAGGTTCACCACCTCCTGGTCGCTCCATCCCGCCTGGATGGCGATGGTGGCCAGCGACATGTTGTAGGCTGAAGGTGATTGGTCGGTCATGTCCTTCCGGTCCTGTTCCCAACTCTTGCGAAACTTGGGGCTGGCCTTCCGGAGGGCATCCAGCTTCAGAAGGGGGGGTCCGCCTCGGGGTCCATCGTCAGCCCGCCGTTCCCGCCGTTCCCGTTGGCTGCCCGGCGGTTCTGCCCTTGTTTCCGTTGTCCGGTCCTGCCCGGTGGCGGGGTTGAGGTTTGGAAATCCTCCGGTGTTAGGTCCAGGAAGTCTTGGGGCGTGTAGCGCCGGGCCGTCTCGCGGATGATCTCGACGGGCTGGCGCTCTCCTGGGACCCGGTTGTTCCAGGTTCCTGGTAGCCGCATGATCCGGTCCAGGTTGAATACCGAGTCGGTGGTCCATCCTCGGGCGGTGTAGAGGCCATTGATGTGCTGGTGCCACCACTGGGCGGCGCGTCTTCCCAGTTCGTGGTCCTCGGGAGTCTGGAAAATCCAGGGATGCTCGAAGAGCCACCATCCCTGTAGGCCGTGGCCGCTGTTTACCAGCAGGGTTGGCTCGAACTGGGCACCCTCTAGCGTCTCCATCGCCTGCTCCAGCGAGGGAGGGAGGTTCGGCTTCCGGTGCACTGGGTGGGCCCAGTCGATGTCGGCCCACATCCCGGCCAGCCCTCCTACTTCCTCTTCGGTCAGTTTTTTATGGGTGGTGAACCGGGCCCGGTTCCGGTTGGCGATGCCCACGCCGGTGTAGACGTCCTCATGGGCGTGATGCTCCACATCCTGGTCGATTGCATCCAACCGGGTGTACCATTGGGATTCCTTGTTGGGCAGAGTCCAGATGAGGATTACTCCTGGTGTTGGATCGCCCCACAGTGCTGTCAGAAATTCCCGGGAAGTTTTCATGTCCCCCTCTCCTGTAATTCTACTGGAACGTGATTTTCAGTCTAGAATCTACACTGACCGACTTCCTGCTGTCAATGTCTGTCTGTCGTGTTTGTCGTGAATTTTGTTGGGGGTTGGCTATGTAGGTGATGCCTCTTTGAGGTAAACCTACACGAAGTATCTGATATGATTTCCGGTACCACTTTTGATATTTTGATATAATGTTTGGGATGATTTTCCGGGAAGGTTTGGTTTTGGTGATGGATTCTGATACGCCCAGGCTGGTGAGGGGCCATTCCAGGGTCCCAATCCTGACCCTGCGGCTGCGGGATGCCCGCAGGGAGCGTGGCCTCCGTCAGCGGGAGCTGGCCGGTATCCTGGGGGTACAGCCCAATACGATCTCCCGGTGGGAGAAGGGTACGTCCGTTCCCGATATTCTGAGCGTGATGGGCCTTGCCTATCTGTTTGATAAGCCTCACCAGTGGTTCTACGGTGAGGCCGAGGCCGATGTGGTGCCCGATGTTTCCGGGCCGGTTTCCCTGGTTCGAGAACGGGTGGATGCCCTCGTGAACCTTATCTTCGTGGGGGCGGAGGCCCGCCGGCTCTCCCTGGAGAGCATCTTGGGGTTGAATGGTGATGGGGGGTCCGGCGGCGCCGGTGTTGGCGCGTCGCACTTCGTGAGTCTCCATCCCCTCCAGGCGGCCGCCGGGGCCGGCGCCGATGTCGTCGGGGATGGTCCGGTCGAGCATGTCCGGGTTGAACGGCAGTTCCTCAGGGATCATGCCCTGCGGGCCGACCAGTGCGACCTGATTTCAGTCAGCGGCGATTCCATGCACCCGACCCTGCCGGATGGCTCGATGATCCTGGTGGACCGCGCCTCCCGGAACCTGCGGGAGGGCCGGGTCTTCGTGCTCCAGACTCCCGATGGTCTGTTGGTCAAGCGGGTCCGTCAGGACGGTGCAAGCTGGCTGCTCGTCAGCGATAACCCGGACTGGGAAACATTCCCGCTCGACACCGGCTCCCGGGTGATCGGCGAGGTCCGCTGGTCGGGCCTTCTCCTGTAGGTCGGGGGCATGGCGCGGGGCAGCATCCGGCAGAGGTCCAAGGTCAGGAAGGATTCCTGGACCGTCCAGGTCTACCTGGGGAGGGATCCTTCCACCGGGAAGAAGCGTTACCGCTCCGAGGCGGTGAGGGGCACTAGGGCCCAGGCCGAACGACGGCTGACGGAGATCCTCCGGGAGATCGATATGGGTTCTTCTGTCCCTAAACCCTCGGGGTTGACCGTCGGCGAGTACCTTGAGGGGTGGCTGCGGGATCCGATGGAAGCCCGGGTCCGCCTCCGCACCCTGGAGGGTTATCAACTGCATGTGCGGGGGAATATCGTTCCCCGGATAGGGGCAGTTCCCCTGGGGAGGTTGACTGTTCGCCAGGTCCAGGACATGGAGGCTGACCTGCTGCGCAGCGGCGGACGGGACGGTCGGGGGTTGTCTCCCAGGACTGTCATTCATGTTCACCGGGTCTTGTACACTGCTCTGAAGCATGCTCTCAGGTTGGAGTTGGTCTCACGGAACGTCGCGGCGGCGGTGCAGCCACCCCGGGCGCCCCGCTACCAGGCCAGGACCCTGAATTGGGATGAGGCTCGGAGCTTCTTTGCGGGGGTTCCGAACCCGTTGTTCCGCAGCATTTTCCTGCTGGCCTTCCAGACGGGTCTGCGTCGGTCGGAAATCCTGGGTTTGCAATGGCGGGATGTTGACCTTTCAGGAGGATTCCTGTCGGTCCGGCGGGGTTTGGTCAAGGTGTCCTCCGACGGAGCTGTGCTCAATGATCCCAAGTCGGGCCGGGGACGGCTGGTGGACCTGGGGAGTGATGCGATCAGAGGGCTGAGGTCTCACCTGGAGTCATTTCCCGGGAATGGCAATTTTGTCTTCTGCCATTCCGGGGGAGAGCCTTTGCAGCCGGTCTCGGTGAGCAAGGCCTTCCAGCGGGCTGCTAGTGATGCGGGACTTGAGGGCCTGCGGTTCCACGATCTGCGGCATACCCATGACTCGCTGATGCTGGCTGAGGGCGTTCACCTGAAGGTCGTCTCCGAGCGGCTGGGGCACAGCAGCATTGCGATCACCGCGGATACCTACTCCCACGTTCAGCCCACGGTGCAGCGTGGGGCGGCGGATCGTTTCTCTGCGGCATGGGAGGGCGGAGATGCTGATCCAGATGAATAGAAATCTCTATCATGACAGTTTGAGTGTCGTGGAGTGTTCTGGAACGTCGTGGAGTGTTCTGGAACGTCGTGGAGTGTTCTGGAACGTCGTGGAGTGTTCGGGATGGCAAATGGAATGTCAAAACTGACGCATTCTCGGGCCGGAACCCTTACATTGCCCTAAAATCGTATCTGAGCCGAAGTGGCGGAATGGTAGACGCGCCGGTCTCAAAAACCGGTGGGGGCAACCCCGTGTCGGTTCGAATCCGACCTTCGGCACCACTCTTTAGATACAGAATAGGCCCCTGGTCGAAACCAGGAGCCTTGTCTTTTCTAAAATGTTCCCGATTAAGCAAGAAATGTTTGCTGGCCCCTTAATCAGCTATCAAGAGACCGGAGAGCCACCAGAGCGAGGTTGCTGGTGCGAGCACCTAGAAAGATGCTAGGTTGCTGGCTATCCTAAGATACAGGACTCCCTCCCGGGGCCTTTAGGTGGATGGAGGCTGAGCACCAGAGGACAAGCGCCTACTCATTGGGCAGATGACCGCCCGCTTTTATACCCGGCCCACAATATTCCAGAGTTCTGATTGCGCTTTCGGCTGAAAGGCACGAAAACCCGAAAACCGGAACCCGAGTCAAGAAAGGCGGTTTAATTATGGTACCCCTGTGGTTTAGAAGTCCCACAGCACTCATCCTTATCCCGTTATTATTGTTTCTGCTGGGGGCCCTAGCCTGCGGCTCGTCGGCGGAGTCAGGGCAAGATATTGCACCAACGGGCGACAAGACCGGTGCCAAGGATGGCTCGGTGGCTGAGCCGCAGGACGCCGGCGGGGCCCCGGTCGGTGCCAACGAAAAACTGGAGCGAGTGGTCATCGCCGTAGCTCCCATGGGTTGGGATACCAACTTCACTTACAGAACCAGCACCACCGGCTTGTTGGATAAAAGGCCGGTACAGGAGATGCTCATCGGCGTTAACCGGGTCACCGGCGCCTACGAGCCCCAGCTGGCCACCAAATGGGAGGTGGCCCCCAACGGCAAGGACTGGACTTTTACCCTGCGCAAGGGCGTCCAGTGGCATGGCGAAGCCGACAAACAAGAGGGGTGGGGTGAGTTCACCGCCCGGGATGTGCGCCACACAACCTACATGCATACCGAACCAAACTCCAATGCCAGTAACGGCTCGGTATGGCGCGGCATCACCGGGATGCCAACTAATCCACGCTGGGGCAAAGCGCTGGTGGCAAAGAGAATCGAAGAGGCGGTGGAGATAGTCGACGACTACACGGTGGTCTACCACTCAAATACGGTGCAGCCGGAGCTTTACTACTACCACTCCGTCAACCGCGGCTATCCGATAGTTAGCGAGGCTCGCTGGCAAGCCTTGGACGATGAGGGTATCGCGAGGGCGATAGTAGGTACTGGGCCCTTTAAGTTCATCGAGCGCAAAGAGGCCCAATATGTCCGTTACGAGGCAGTACCGGACCACTGGCGGGTGACCCCGTCCTACAAAGAGCTGGAGTTTCGCTGGACTGCGGAGGCCGCCACCCGCGTGGCTAACCTGTTGACCGGACAGGTCCACATGGCCGAAATCGAACGTACTCTCCAGGGGCAAGTTCAGGACAAGGGTATGCGGGTCATCCGCAGCAAATTCCCTGGTATGCACGTCAAATGGAGCTTTTACGGCAATTACCCGACCGTGCCGGAGTTTTTCGACCCCGATTTGCCCTGGGCAGACGTAAGGGTAAGGCGGGCGATGCAAAAGGCCGTCGACTCCGAGGGCATAGCTAAAGCCTTATTGCCTGGGACTGAAATACAATATCCGGCCATCTATGGTTTCCACCCGGTGCTGGACGATGATATGTGGCCCGGAATCTTCAACTCCAAATGGTTAGAGGACTGGGACGAGTATTATGGCTATGACCCGGACCGGGCCAGGGAGCTTCTGGCGGAGGCGGGCTACCCCAATGGCTTCGAGTTCACCATACACCTTCACCCTCTGTCCGGTCTGTCGGAAATCGTGGAAATCGGGCAGGCCATAGCCGGAGACTTTGAAAAGATAGGGCTGGAGCCCAAGCTGGTGGAGATAGATTACCCGGTCTCCCGGGCGATGTCTCGGACCCATAAGGCGAGCGGTATTTTGCGGCCCAGCCGCAGCTCCCACCGTAGCGCTCACTCCGTTTTGGGATACTCCACCAGACTTTCGGCCTCCCACCCATATACCAGCGTCGAGATGGACCTGCTTATCGGGGAGCTGGAACGGACCGGGGACAAAAGTGAAAGAACGAAACTTTTACAGAAGGCCGGGGATATTCAGTACTACGATAACGCCAGACTCCAGATGTTCGGCCTCTATGTCGAAATGACGGTGAACCCCAAGTTCATCGCCAACTATGATTTCCCGGCGACTACAAGCGGCTACTTCACCCACCTGGAGTACATCGAGACCGTGCCCAAATAAGAAGAGCTCCCTTCTTCACAGCTTATCCGAATTCCTCGCCAACGGCGCATCTGGCGGTGGTCCTGGCAGCTTCCATTGGGACGCCCACCTCGGCGTTGAACCAACCTGGGGTTGTTCTCCTCTGACTAGGCTGACGCCGTGACCTGGCAGAACGCCCAGGGTCAGGAAGCCGGTGTCAAATGGATCATGCTGAACAAAGTCCAGCCGTCCGCTCCAGTGGAGTCCTTCGCATGAGAGCTATCTTAGTGCTGATCCTGTTGCTGGCGGTGGGTTGCAGCACCACGGCCGATTCGCCTCAAAACCAATATGGCGCCGGGACCCCACCGCTCGCCGCACTCATGTACCTCTGGTTCGGTTTCGACCTCGACATCGGTGACAGTATTGGAGGATTGAAGTCGAGCCATTGGAACACCGACCTGGGGATTGGTAGCCGGGTCGGGGTTACCGACGCACCCGCTTACGGCTTTTACGCCTCGGACGCCCCCGCCGGTAACTGTTCAGACTTCGGGTGTTGAATTGGCTGAGGGTCTGTTGATGACGGCTGGTTTGAATGTCAACAGCAGGTATGAACCCAAGAATTCTCGGCGATCAGACACTCAGATCCCCTCAAGTCTGAACAGTTACCCCCGCCGTGATCGCCCAGCAGCTTGCCTCGATGGAGGAAGCGGGCATCGACACCATCATCGTGTCTTGGCATGGCTGGGGCGACACCAACTTTGACGAGAAAGTTGACGACAGGGAAAAAGAGGCGATGCAGCGGGCGCTCATTGTTCTGATGGATTACATTTCATCGACAAACGCGCCGTTTAAGGTAGCGGTCCTGGTAGAGCCGTTCATGGTCAACCCGCCCGGCCTTACGTTGGTGCACAAGCAGACAATTCTCGAATTCCTATGGGATAACGTGTACAACCTCTACCCGGCCTTAATGTTCGATTGGGAGACCAAACCTCTGGTGGTCACATGGTCTGACGTTGACCTAAAAGACCCGGCAGATGCCAGGTTCACCGTTAAAAGCTGGTCCAGTACGGACAATCCCAACTGGAAGGCTGATACATCGTTAGATTGGAACTGGTATCCCGATGTTTCCTTGGTGGAAGGCAACATCTCGGACGATGGCGTGATCGTGTTGTTTCCTCGGTTCGACGAATACTGGATGTACATCATGGGGAAAGACTTGGGTCATGACTACCGGCGGGTCGACCCTTCGCTGGAAGATGGCGTCTACGAGCAGGTCTGGCAGGTGGCCGTAGATAACCGGGATGATGTAAACCTCATCCTCCTTTATTCGTGGAACGAGCATGAGGAGCACGCCGCTATTGAGCCGGACAAAGGTATATCTCCAGTCAGTTATGGAAACTCCTTAATCGAAAAAACATCTGCATACTACCGTCAGTTCCTAGTAACAACGTCGCAAGAAAGGGATGGTACCGCAACCTGAACACTTTGTGGCCTTGAAGCGATTATCGATCGTTGTAATACTAGAAGTAGCGTCGTTTTCATAACGTCGATTTCAACGTAATACATGTATTACTGTGCCGCATAAGACTGGAATACGTCTGATTGGCGTAGCGCAAAACCCGGCCAATGGCTTTCCGGCCAGACTTCTAGCAGGCCAGGACATCGTAATTCCTGAGTAGGAAAAAAAGTGGGATATCCAGGCGGTCCATTGATGGTTTGGTAGCAACACCTCGGTTTAGGTTTTGTCATTCATGACTGCGGGTCTCGCATCGTCTCAAACTACTGTCTCGGCTGAATCTATTGTGTATAATACGCAACCCGAGACACCAGCGAGACAGCACATGGAACGCGCCCGATTTCTGGAACAGGTATGAGCGAACCGCGAGAAGGGCCTGAGCATTCGGGCTAGCGCATCCCTACTTGGGGCGCACCGAAGCCGGGTGCACCGAGCCTTGCAAGCTCTGTCGCGGCGGGTCAGACTACACCGGCGGATCGCCGAGGCCCTGGAGGAACTATATGGAGAGGACTTAGAGGCCCATGCTGCCGAGTTGGCTTATCACTACGCCGAGGCAGCGATGGTTACGGACAGAGGAAAGCTGGTGCGCTACTCCCTGCTCGCCGGGGAACGAGCCCTGGCAACTTTCGCCCATGAAGAGGCCATGACCTACTTTGAGCGGGGACTGGAAGCCAAAGGAGGCCAGCCCTCAGCGACCAGCTCGGAAAACGCCGGAAACGCCATCGATGCCGAAATGGCAGCCCTCCTCTTCGGACTGGGCCGGGCCAGGTAGCCACCCGCCAGAGGTTGCTGGTTCAGGAATATCTGACCAACCTTCGTCTGGCCCCGGACTACTACATCCAAGAAGGAAACGTTGAGCGGGCAGTGGAAGTGGCGGAGTATACTGTGCGGGCTGCCCTGGGAGTTGGTGGTGGAGAGGCGGAACTCCTCTCTCGAGCCTTGGCCCTGGTGCCTGCAGGTTCTCGCCAGGCAGGCCGCCTGCTTTCCGCCTACGGCCTGACCTTGTAACAGGAGACCGGTGACTAGCCGGCGGCCCAGGAGGCTTTGGGCCGGGCCGCGGCCATCGCCCGGCGGGAAAGCGACCAGGCGCTGGAGATGCGGACCCTGGCTAATGCCACCGATGCTCACTTCCATCACCTGCGCTGGACGGAGTTGCATGAGAACGTCCTCCGTGTCGCGGAGCTGGCCCAGCGGGTCAATGACCCCCAATCTGAGGTTGTTGCTCACCACTACGGGATGCGTGCCCTGGTTTACCGAGGCGACTATGATGGGAGCAAAGGCCAAGCCAAGGTGATGCTGGCCGCAGCGGAGCGGTGGCGCCACCGGAGTTGGTTGGGTCAAGCTCTCGGGTTTCATGGTTACTTGGCTCAGCTTTGGGGCGAATGGGAGGAGACCCGGGCCTTCTTGGACCGCAGCCTGGCGCTGCTCCCCCAGGACCCCCGCTTCCTATGCTGGCGGACGGTGGTAGAGTACGAGGCGGGAGACTTCAACCAGGGTCAGGTCTACCTGGAGAAACTTCTGGATACGACCCGCCGCTCGCCTATGGGGGCCGGCTTTGCTTGACCCGCCCTGGGGCTATCGTAGGTAGCCCGTATCACCGGTGAGGCCAGTCAATTGAAGGCCGCCGAGGAACTGGCCCAGTCGGTGCTCTCCTTGCCCGCGGTGTTCCCTTGGTACGCCAATATGGCCAGGGCCGCGTTGGGTCTGGTGGCGGTCCAGCGGGGCGACATTGCCACGGCTCAAGAGCAGTACGCTGCTTTGGAGGCCCTGCCCAGCATCCTGGTCCATTACATCACCAGCGATCGGCTGTTGGGGCTTCTCGCCCGGACCATGGGCCAACTCGACCGGGCGGTGAACCATTTTCAAGACGCTCTAGCCTTCTGTAAGCAGGCTGGTTACCGTCCGGAACTGGCCTGGGTCTGCTACGACTGCGCCGGTGCTCTGCTTGAACGTAACGGTCCAGGAGACCCAGAAGAGGCGGCGTCTCTCATGGAAAAAGGCCGCAGTATTGCCCACGGGCTGGGCATGGGCCATCTAACCCAAAAGCTGGTGGCATTGCCTCAGCAGGCCCAGTCGACTAGCGCACATCGTCCCGAATATCCTGACGGGTTGACCGAGCGGGAGGTGGAGGTGCTGCGAATCATGGCTGCAGGCAGGAGCAACAGCGAAATTGCCGAAGATTTAGTCTTGAGTATCCGCACCGTGGAGCGCCACATTACCAGCATATATACCAAGGCCAACGCACGTAACCGGGCCGGCGCCACTGCCTATGCCTTCAGCCACGGGCTGGCTGGCTAGTCTAGTGCAATGGGAATTCAATGTAAGGCCGAGACCTGTCTCGCCATTGGAGTCAAACTAATCCATCTATTACGTGCTTTCCGCCACTAGGGCTTCCCGGTCCTGCTGAAAACCCCTTCGAGTTCCCTGGAAATTACGTGTCCCACTGCCACCACATTGGCGGCTTTCCCCGATGTTGAATGTTTGCCGACCGGCTAATCTGTCTTACGCCGGGCGATTCGCCGGACGCCGCCGGCGTAAGCTCACTGCACCCGGCGTGTCCTCGGTCTTACCAGCCCGGTTATGGTCTGGACGCTCGGCTTGCTTACGGCGTAAATTGCCGTAGGTGTATCCTGCAGGACTAGATTGATGAAGGAGGAATGTCTGATGCTCAAGCTTCTTGGCAAGGTTCCTATTGTTTCGCTGTTGGCCCCGGTGCTGTTCTTGGCACTCATACTCGGTGCAATGGCTTGCGGGTCGGCCGCTGAGCCGATAGTGGTGGAAAAAGAAGTGGTGGTGGAAAAGGAAGTGGTGAAGGTGGTGGAGGTTGCCGTTACGCCCACCCCAGCAGCCAGCTCCTCGGAGATAGGTATCAAAGTGGGCAACATGGTTCTGGAGTTCACTCTGAACCTGATTAATGGTAAAACCCTAACGTCGGTTCAGCTGCTCCAAGACGGGCGGCCCACCTTCCTTCACTTCTTTAAACCCAATTGAGGGAAGTGCCGGCCTGAATTACAGGCCCTAAGCGGAATGTATTCTACCTACTCTGGCAGGGTTAGCCTTATTGCCGTAGCCTTCGACCCCAGCATGACCTTGGAGGAAGCGGAGGAAGTACGGCAGCAAGAGAATTGGAGCTTTCCAGTTGCGCCAATGGATCCCGCTATCATCAAGAAGCTTGGTGTTAGATACTGCTCCAAGAAGATCGCCGTTGACTCTAGTGGAGTGCAGATCTGGCGTGGCGGCTTCGGTGAAGGTACCGCCGCCCAGTTCTTACGGGTATTCGACGACCTGGCCGCCTCAGGATAATCGCTAAGACCCGCGGCTGGCCAGACGTTGGACCTAAGTTAGGACCCTTGCGGTGCGGATGAATTCGCGGCGACAGCCCTGGGCCGCTGCCCTTGTGGCGGCGGCCCAGTCAGTACACATTAGCCGATTTTAATTTGGGGAAGAGTACTCCACCGCTACCAGAACCTCCGGTGTCTGTGTCCCAGAATCGTAGCTTTAAAAGGGGTTTTACGTTACGGCTGGTAAATGGCTTTGGCATTGTAGGAAGCTGGGCGGCGGAAGAGTAGGACGCGACGTTCCGGCCAGCATATCAACGGGCTGAATATGTCAGCCTTGGGAGGCTTAGGCCATTTTCATATCCAAGACTATTCCTTCATATTTACGCGAACCTAACCCTTGGACGAGGCTGGTCCTTTTTGGCCTCATTGGGGTAGTCGCGCTGACTGTACCCGTCATCGGAGCCATTCTGGTCAGGGATGACTATGGTGGAATTAACGGACTAAACCAAAGCCAAGGTGGGAACTACATTGGGCAGTGATGGCAAAGGCAGGGCAGGTGTAAAGATCAAAGCATCGGCTCGGGCCTGTAACCGGGTTCGGCAGCGATGTTTCACTTCATCCTTACGATGAATTAGCCCGCCGAAGAATTGATTCATCTTCTCTTGGACTTTGGCTTTTGTTCCGTGGCATTCGTTGGCCGTGACCTCTTCTCTGGCCCAGTCCCAGACGGCTTCGTCGGCATTGAAGTCTGGGCTGTAGGCCGGTAAGGCCACCAACCTCAGATGCAAGTCAGGAGTGGTCAAATAGCTGCGAATCGCTGCTCCTCGGTGGGCTGGCCCATTGTCCCAGATTACTACCAGAGGTCCAGGATGGTTTGCTCTTAGCTGCTGTAAAAAGGCGGTGGAGGTCTCGGCATTGCTGTTTCCAGCTATTTCCATGGCTTCCACCTCCCCAGTCTCCAGACAAACTCCCGAGTAGTAGCAGCCCTTCTCTCCCCACCGGGGACTGGTGGAGTCCACCAGCGCTGCCTTTCCCTTGAGTACCCATTTGCCTCGCAGGTCGGCATCGGCCCGAAAGTGGGCTTCATCCACGAAGAAGATCTTGGCTCCACTCTCTTGGGCCTCCTCTCGGATTTGGCTGTACTGGAGGACGAAGGCTTTCCGTTCTTCATCCTTGGCTTTCAGGAGGCGTTTCTTGGGTCGCTTCAGCACGAAGCCCAACCGATGGAGGTAGTTCAAGCAACTGCTCCGACTCAGCCCCAGGTCAAAGCTCTGCTTGAGAAATTGCCTTACTACTTTCCAGTTCCAGTTGGACAATTCAATCCCCGCCTCCCCAGGCGGATTTTGCACCGCAGACTTCAGTTGGTTCTGTTGACCTCGGTTCAAGACGGGGGAGAACCCCCAGTCTGCTCAAAGACCAAACCTTGGGCCCCGCCTTGGCGAAAGTTGTCCAGCCAGTTTCCGATGGTATGAGGCTCTCTCTCCAAAGCCTCAGCCACTTGAGTGGCCGACCACCCTTGGGCCAACAACCATAGCCCATGCCATCGCTCTCGCTCCCGAGGTGTTGGCGCCCGATACATCCTTTCCCGTAAGTCGCCTACATCCAGTTGCCACCGTTCCAGGAGTTGCACTATGTCTGTCATCCCTTCCACCACCGCCAATCGACTTCTTTTACAGAATATCGCAACTCCTCTTCGGGTTCGCTTTATGTAGGTTTCACCTTAGCTTTGGTTTAGTACACGTGGGCTGAAAAGCACGAGTAGTATAATAAACGCGTTGAGGCTGGAGAGTTGAAGTGTGGTGGTGAGGGCAATGCGTGGACCGAAGCCTCCTGTGGTGGAATTATCCCACGAGGAACGCCAAGGATTGGAAACCCTGGTGCGCCGACCTAAACCGGTACCAAGGTGAAAACTACATCTAGGTAAACCCATAGTGAAAGCAATCATGTAGGTTTCACTTTGGCTTTAGTTTAGGCCCAAGCCATCCAGGAAAGAGCCGGACTCCCCTACCATCGACCCAACTAAACCAAAGCCAAGGTGGGAACTACATTTTGCAGCGATAGCAAAGGCAGGGCAGGTGTAAAAATCAATGCATCGGCTCGAGCTTGTAACAGGGTTCGGCAGCGATGTTTCACTTCATCCTTACGGTGAGCTAGTCCGCCGAAGAATGCATTCATCTTCTCTTGGACTTGGGCTTTTGTTCCCAGGCATTCGTTGGCCGTGACCTCTTCCTTGGCCCAGTCCCAGACGGCTTCGTCGGCATTGAAGTCTGGGCTGTAGGCCGGTAAGGCCACCAGCCTCAGCTGCAAGTCAGGGGTGGTCAAATAGCTGCGAATCGCTGCTCCTCGGTGGGCTGGCCCATTGTCCCAAATCACTACCAGAGGTCCAGGATGGTTTTTTCTTAGCTGCTGTAAAAAGGCGGTGGAGGTCTCGGCATTACTGTTTCCAGCTATTTCCATGGCTTCCACCTCCCCAGCCTCCAAGCAAACTCCCGAGTAGTAGCAGGCCTTCTCTCCCCACCGAGGACTGGTAGAGTCCACCAGCGCCGGCTCTCCCTTGAGTACCCATTTCCCCCTCAGATCGGCATCGGCCCGAAAGTGGGCTTCGTCTACGAAGAAGATTTTGGCCCCACTCTCTTGGGCCTCCTCTCGGATTTGGCGGTACTGGAGGACGAAGGCTTTCCGCGCTTCATCCTTGGCTTTCAGGAGGCGTTTCTTGGGTCGCTTCAGCACGAAGCCCAACCGATGGAGGTAGTTCAAGCAACTGCTCCGACTCAACCCCAGGTCAAAGCTCTGCTTGAGAAATTGCCTCACTACTTTCCAATTCCAGTTGGACAATTCAACTCCCGCCTCTCCAGGCGGATTTTGCACCGCAGACTTCAGTTGGTTCTGTTGACCCCAGTTCAAGACGGGGGGGGACCCCCAGTCTGTTCAAAGACCAAACCTTGGGCCCCGCCTCGGCGAAAGTTGTCCAGCCAGTTTCCAATGGTATGAGGCTCTCTGTCCAAAGCCTCAGCCACCTGGATAGCCGACCACCCTTGGGCCAACAACCATAGCCCGTGCCATCGCTCTCGCTCCCGAGGTGTTGGCGCTCGATACATCCTTTCCCGTAAGTCACCTACATTGAGTTGCCACTCTTCCATGAGTTGCACTATTTCCTTCATCCCTTCCACCACCGCCACTCGACTTCTTTTACAGAATATCGCAACTCCCCTGCCGGTTCGCTTTATGTAGGTTTCACCTTAGCTTTGGTTTAGGGGTTCTGGCTCCCCTGGGTTTTGCCTTTGGCGCTGGGTTGGTTTCAGCGGTGAACCCCTGTGGTTTTGTCATGCTTCCAGCTTATATGGGACTCTACCTGGGTACCGCTGATAGGGGTGTGGAATCAGTGAATCCCATCCGGCGGTTGGGCCGGGCCCTGGTGGTAGGCGGTACGGTCACCGCCGGTTTTGTGGCCCTCTTTGGGGTCGCCGGTATAGCAATAGGGCTGGGAGCCCGCTCCATTGTGGAGGGCGCCATACCCTGGTTTGGCCTGGTAATTGGGGTTTTACTGGCCCTCGCGGGAGTATGGCTGCTTAGCGTTGGCAAAATGTACTCCGGACTTGTAGCTAGGGCTGCCGCGCATATAGGGAATCCAGGCCAGGTGGGTATTCCCTCTTTTTTCTTGTTTGGGTTGAGTTACGCCACCGCGTCCCTGGGTTGCACTCTTCCGGTCTTCCTGATCGTAGTAGGCACCTCCCTCGCGGCGGCTGGGGTCCTGCCATCGTTGGGGCAGTTCGTCATGTATGCGCTGGGAATTGCGATATTCAAGGGAGCCATGGTGGGCAAGCTCCGGCGGGTCCTTCCCTACGTGGAGCGCGCCGGATCCTTGCTGATGATCCTGGCTGGCTCGTATATCGTTTTCTATTGGCTGACCCTCGGCGGGCTGATGTAATTCTGGAGGACCCAAGGAATACAGACCTGTGAGACGGCTGCTCTGCGTCCTTACCCTGTTTTTGATCTTGCCCTTGCCCTTGCTAACCGGCTGCGCAACAACCAGCAGCCCAGCGACTCCCGCCAGACCCACGGTGTCGCCTCAGCTAACAGCAGAGAGTTCGCCGACGCCAACCCCGATCAGTGGCCCTCCCACCGTCCAGTCCGCTGCGGCCACCCCTTCACCGCCTGTCTCCTCAATACCAGAGGCAATTCCCACCATTGTGTACCTGGTGAGGCACGCAGAGGTCCAGGGAGACCCGCCAAGCCTGTCCGCTACGGGCAGAGCCCGCGCCAAACTTCTTGCCTACCAGCTTAACCGAGCAAGAGTCACGCACGTTTTCTCCAGCCACTTGATGCGTACGCTCCACACTGTCCAGCCGACAGCGGCCGACCATGGCCTGGAGGTTGTGCAGGTCCCGCTCCCCGGATCTCTTCGGCCAAATGGTAAGGTGGTGAGCCAAAGCACCTGGGCCATCGCCTCCATCGACCCCATGGTTGAGGCAATGCGGAATCTGCCGCCGGGTAGCGTCGCGGTGGCTGCTGGTCACGGCAACACCCTGTTCGCAGTTATGGCCGGATTAGGCGTCCGGGTGGACGCCGGCTGCCACTACCCCCGCGAAAACTGCGTGCCCAGCTCGACGAGGAGCGGGTACCCACCGGAAGGCTTCGATCCGGATCAATTTGACAACCTTTGGGTGGTTATCCTGACACCGACGGCCGGCAGAGCCTCGCTCGTCACCACCGTGTATGGGGAGCCTCTCCCTTAAACCACCTGCTGCTCTTCGCCATTTTCAAAAATGTGATGCGGTTGTTCGAATCGATCTGTCCATCCGCCACGCCTAAGATTGGTCTAGCCTGTGCGAGTAAGTGTTCAGATTTGAGGGGCCTAAGATTGGTCTAGCCTGTGCGATGGTGTGATTGACACTGTTCAGGAGTGCCGCTACCATCACCGTCACCCGGGATGGCGCGTTCTGTCGACGGATGCAAGGTGTTAATAGGCATGTTAGATTGCCCCGTCGGTTGAATCTGTTCCTCGCGGGGGAAATTTTAGGTAGGCCAAGAAGCTGGGGTAAGCAAGTTGAATAGCGCCGTTCCCGTTCATAAGTCTGCGGTGGGCCACCTCCCCGTCCTAACCACAATTCTGGTACCCATGCCGTCTTGGTCCTGGTTAGGAGTCAGCGATGCGCTGGCGGGCGAAGCCATGGCGGCGCGGCTTTCTGGGCTCCTTTTTCTCCGGCGCTGTGGAGCGGGCAACCGGCTGCCCGCTGGCCGGCAATTATCTCCAGCCGCGACGGCCAGTTCCCGTGTCCACCTCCCTGGTATGCCACAACTCCCCCGGCTATGCCCAACGGCTTTGAGCCAATTCACCTCATCAAGTCTGAACAGTTACCTGTGCGATGGTGTGATTGACACTGTTCAGGAGTGCCGCTACCATTACCGTCACCCGGGATGGCGCGTTCTGTCGACGGATGCAAGGTGTTAATAGGCATGTTAGATTGCCCCGTCGGTTGAATCTGTTCCTCGCGGGGGAAATTTTAGGTAGGCCAAGAAGCTGGGGTAAGCAAGTTGAATAGCGCCGTTCCCGTTCATAAGTCTGCGGTGGGCCACCTCCCCGTCCTAACCACAATTCTGGTCCTGGTCTTGGTCCTGGTTATGTCAGGGGCAACCGGCTGCGCCACGGCCAGCAGCCCAGCGACTCCCGACAGACTCCCGTTGTCGGCCGCTCCTCAACTAACACCAGAGGGTTCGCCAATACTGAAGAGCGCCCCGACCCTCACAGCCAAGTCCACATCGGCCAACATTCCCCCGGCATCACCCTCGCCAGCGATAGGTACTCACGTGGGCGACCGGATTCCCAAATTTACTCTGCGGCTCGTTGATGGCAGCATTGTGACCTCCGGAGACCTGCTGAGAGAAAGCCGGCCCACCTTCCTATTCTTCTTCGCCACCTGGTGATCCGACTGCCGTGTCGCGTTGCGGCAACTCATGGGGATCTACCCAGATTACGCCGATAGCGTAGCTTTCTATGCAGTGGGGGTCGACCCGAGTGAGGACCTGGAGCTCAAGGAGAGCTACCGCCAGCAGGAGGGTCATCCCTGGCCCGTAGCAGATCCGGTAGGGTCCATGCTTCGGGACCTTAAGATCTGGGGCTGGCTACCCAGGGCCTTTTCATTCTCCTGCCTGGTAGGTAAAGCCCATCATGTCGAAAGCTTCGCTGAGATGGGCATTGTGGCGGCGTAGGGCAGCGGCTACGTTGGAATGCCCAGAGCCCGACGTACCAAGCTGATGACCAGGTTCCGCAGGCCCGCCAGAACCTGTGGGGCGGCCCCAGTGCGCACCTGAGAGCGGTCCTCGTCGAAGGTCACATCCCGTACCCAGTGGAGGCGGTTCTCGATGCCCCAGTGCCCACGGGAAAGGCTCAACAATCGCCTGGCATCGGCATCAGTGGCTGGGAGACTGCTAATTGCATAGCTCACAGCCACCTGTTTCTTGCCCTTCACGACCCGCTGGCGCTCTAGCCGACACACCTGTTGCAGATGCGGCCACGCTTCCCCGACCGTCCCAGCGCTGCCCACGTAGCCATTTAGCTCTGGGTCGGCCAAGGCCCACAACTCTCGCCGCTCCAGCCGCCCATGACGCCGCTTTACTGGAGCATCGGCCCAGACCGTCAGCTTGGCCCCGCGTGCTCGCCACTCCGCTGCTAGCCAGGGAGGTACGGTTGGCCCACCAGCCCTCTCAGTTCCTAGCAGGGGAAAAAGCCACCTCCAAGTCTCGGCGCAAGGTGGGCTGATTCTCTTTAACTGGCAGCAGATACTCTCCGCCGCCTGCCACAATCTGCTCACAGACTTTCCGTTGGGTCAGTAAGGCATCAGCCACTACTACCCGACCCTTCAGGGGTACCTGGCCCAATACTTCTTTGACCGCCGCCAATTCTTCCCCTTTGCCCGGCGCAGCTACCTGCGCCAGCACTGCCCCAGCGCGGCTAGCGTAGGCCGACACCAGATGGACCCCGGGTATCTCTTGGCCGTGGACCCCTCGCAAGGTTTTCCCGTCCAGGGACAGGGGGTCATCCGCCTCTACCCCGCTATTTGCCAGCCAGTTGCCGACTTCTGCCTCAAAGGCCGCCACGTCCAGGCCCTTGAACACCCGGTGGAGGGTGGCCACGCAGGGTGTCTTCTCCTGGCTGAACCCCAAAAGCTGCGCCGTAGCACCCCCTTGGTCCCGCCCCCATTGAGCTATGGCGTATAAGCTGCGGGCGCCGCACAGCATGGCACAGGTGGCCAAGGCCAGGATCGCCCCCAAAGAGTGGCGTCGCCCTTGGCTACTCCGGAAGTCAGGCACCAAATCCAGCGTTTCTCTCAAAGTCATCATCCTTCCCTCCCGCTTAAACTGGTAATAATTTTATACTATTTTGAGAAAATGAAAAGGCCCTGGGGCAGACCGTCCCTCTTTGTTGTTGCTGGAGTTTCTGGTCCAGGAACTCAGGGAAGCACCAATTCTTATTGTGGGCACATATCGAAGCGAGGGATTGCGGGACCATCCCTTACCCAGGGCCTTTTCATTCTCCTGCCTGGTAGGTAAAGCCCATCATGTCGAAAGCTTCGCTGAGATGGGCATTGTGGCGGCGTAGGGCAGCGGCTACGTTGGAATGCCCAGCCCGACGTACCAAGCTGATGACCAGGTTCCGCAGGCCCGCCAGAACCTGTGGGGCGGCCCCAGTGCGCACCTGAGAGCGGTCCTCGTCGAAGGTCACATCCCGTACCCAGTGGAGGCGGTTCTCGATGCCCCAGTGCCCACGGGAAAGGCTCAACAATCGCCTGGCATCGGCATCAGTGGCTGGGAGACTGCTAATTGCATAGCTCACAGCCACCTGTTTCTTGCCCTTCACGACCCGCTGGCGCTCTAGCCGACACACCTGTTGCAGATGCGGCCACGCTTCCCCGACCGTCCCAGCGCTGCCCACGTAGCCATTTAGCTCTGGGTCGGCCAAGGCCCACAACTCTCGCCGCTCCAGCCGCCCATGACGCCGCTTTACTGGAGCATCGGCCCAGACCGTCAGCTTGGCCCCGCGTGCTCGCCACTCCGCTGCCAGCCAGGGAGGTACGGTTGGGCCACCAGCCCTCTCAGTTCCTAGCAGGGGAAAAAGCCACCTCCAGGTCTCGGCGCAAGGTGGGCTGATTCTCTTTAACTGGCAGCAGATACTCTCCGCCGCCTGCCACAATCTGCTCACAGACTTTCCGTTGGGTCAGTAAGGCATCAGCCACTACTACCCGACCCTTCAGGGGTACCTGGCCCAATACTTCTTTGACCGCCGCCAATTCTTCCCCTTTGCCCGGCGCAGCTACCTGCGCCAGCACTGCCCCAGCGCGGCTAGCGTAGGCCGACACCAGATGGACCCCGGGTATCTCTTGGCCGTGGACCCCTCGCAAGGTTTTCCCGTCCAGGGACAGGGGGTCATCCGCCTCTACCCCGCTATTTGCCAGCCAGTTGCCGACTTCTGCCTCAAAGGCCGCCACGTCCAGGCCCTTGAACACCCGGTGGAGGGTGGCCACGCAGGGTGTCTTCTCCTGGCTGAACCCCAAAAGCTGCGCCGTAGCACCCCCTTGGTCCCGCCCCCATTGAGCTATGGCGTATAAGCTGCGGGCGCCGCACAGCATGGCACAGGTGGCCAAGGCCAGGATCGCCCCCAAAGAGTGGCGTCGCCCTTGGCTACTCCGGAAGTCAGGCACCAAATCCAGCGTTTCTCTCAAAGTCATCATCCTTCCCTCCCGCTTAAACTGGTAATAATTTTATACTATTTTGAGAAAATGAAAAGGCCCTGGCTGGCTACCAGAGGAGATTGCCTTTAATGCCCAGGGGGTGATCATCTATGGGTATACCCAGGGAGACCCGAGGACCTGGCAGCAGGTGTTCCAGGACCTGGTAGCCTCGCGGCAGGAGTAGCCGCTACCAACTCCAAAATCAATTCTGAATTACCCCAAGACCTGTCCTGCAGTTCCTGGGAGCTTTCCTCAATGGCCCACGAGGTGCCAAACCACTCGCCCTTAGGGTACGGCGTCCCTGGGCTGCACCTTGCCCGTATTCCTGATAGTAGTTGGCACCAGCCTGGCGGTTTCGGATATCCTGGCCACCTTGGGCAAGTTCCTGCTCTACGGCCTGGGTATGGGAATAGTGATGGTGGTCCTGACTGCCCCACTCGAGCTGAAGGCGCCAAGTTGATGGTAGGCAGCGCCCACCTCAGCTATCTTCCCGCCCACTGGCCCTGGTGCCTGGAAGGTATATCCTCCAGGACCCCTGAGATGTCCGCGGAGGTCAAGACAGCCACTACCCCCGGCAGGCTGCGGGCGGCTGAAACGTCAACAGATTTTACTCGGGCGCGGGCGTGATCGCTCCGAAGTACTGCGGCGTGGAGCATACTTGGGAGCGCGATATCGTCTAAAAAGACCCCGCTTCCCGTCACCAGCGGCGCGTCCTCAAACCGCTTAATTGCTTGGCCAATGTAGCTCATGACCTCTCTTAAACCAAAGACAAAGTGGGATCTACATTGACACCGGATTGAGCAGCGCTGCCAACACCGTCATTCGGGCGTACGCCGGTGGGACGAAGGATTTTGCTCCTTCAGGTTGCGCGAACTGGAACCCTGCCGATTGCCAAAGCAGACTCCAGGGTTTAGCTGAATGAAGTTTTCACCTTGGTATCGGTTTAGTTCTGCTGACTACGCGCATAGGCCGCAATCGGGCGGGCTCATCCTTTTCGGATGGTATTCGCGTAAGGCTCGCGTAACCCGCCCTCACGTTAGAGCGTTCAAGGTAGTCAGCTCTGGGCTTTCGGAGCTGCTGACCTCCCAGGCTCGGCGAGCTTGATGGAAGTTAGCGTTAGCTTGGGAGGTTTGGCCTTGTTCCACCTGGACTCGCCCCAGCCAAAAAGTGTCCCGAATTGATTCTCGTTGCTGCAAACGGGAGCGCAACATCAGCTCCGCCTTCGCGAATTCCTCGGCCCTGATATAAGCCTCCAGCATGGTATCTTCAAACACTTCCCGTTGCGCGTGGCTCCCACCGATTCGGATCAGCTGGGGGAAAACCGGCTCCATAAACCGAACCGACTCGGCATATCGGGCCTGAGAGAAGGCGTCTATTCCCTTGACCAAGGGCAAAATGACCTCCCTGGTGAAGGAATCCCCGGCCTGGGCAGCCTTGCTCAACCGGCTAATCATCTGCTCCATGCACTCATAGTCACCACCGCCAGCAAAAGCCAGCGCGGCATGGGCATCCCGGAAGGCGTCTCCTGCTCGCGCGGCGGCCGGAGCGGCAATGGCGCAAACTTCTTCCCAGGGCTCGTCAGGCGTAATCCCACCGTACATCTGTAGCCGCCACCTCAATGACGCGCTGTCGTTCAGTGCAGACATACTTTTGGTAACTACCGAAGGGCGAATAAATTTTTCATACCGGTCCAGGGTTTCTTGATACTTGCCCTGTGCAAGCTCGAAAAGCGCCAGATGCCAGGAAAGGTGTACATAGGAGGTAGCCGGGGAGTCGAACCCTCGAAGCCAGCTGCCCAGGAAATCTTCACCGCTGGCCGCATCACCCCGTTCGAAATGCACGTGGGTCATCGAATGGCAGGCCACAGCATTGGTCTGATTGATATCCAGCGAAAGCTGTGCCAACCTCATCGCTTCGTCCAGTTGACCGGTCTCATGATGGGCAAACGCAAATTCGGCCAAGAAAGCCCAATCATCCATGCAGTAGGGGGCGACCTGGCGTAACAGAGCGAGATATTCAGGGGGGAAATTTGGAGAACCGGCGCCGCTGCAACCCCTCATGTACAATCGGTGCGCCAGCCGCATTAGCAGCCCATCCCGGTGAAACTCGGCTAAATGCTCCTGGATCAACCCAATAGCATTTCGCCCCTTTCCGTTGATCCACAGGTCGACGGCCTCGATCTGCTGACGTTCCCGCCGGCTGACTCCGGAGGCCAGGGCCAGAGCAGCTTTCGAAGTGCTTTTGGCGTCCTCCGGCCGGGCCTTTTGCTGTTGCCAGACAGCCAGACCGCAATGGGCCATGGCGAACCCCTCATCCAGCTCTAAGGCCTTAAAAAAGTTGAGCTCCGGACCAGGATTCTGAGACAGCAGCTTATCCACCCCCTGCTGCCATTCCGCCGCCGCCGCAGTCGATTCTGTGCTGAGGGCCATTCCGAATCGGTCTATCACTGGCATATTCGACTCCGATTACAGCTGATGGGGACCATTTGGTTCAGCTATTAGGGCAGGGGCGCGGGGTCATAACGGCTCATCGCTCCGGTTGTCAGGCCTGGGCTCCTTGGGAGCAGCAGCCCCACGGACTGCTGTGGCGGCATAAACCCGCCCGCTAACCCTCGGCCGCTAAAAGTTGGGCTGTGGGATGGGAACTATACCCTCGCTGGTTGGTTGAGACCGGCTTTCACCAACAAATAATCCACCAACTGGGGAAAAGGATCGAAACCAACCACATCAATCGGGTTGGCAACAAAGTTGGAAAGGGCGTTGATGTCGTAGAAGTACACCTGATCATCCAGAGCGTTGACCAGATATTCAACTCCTCCCACTTCTATGTTGGCGGCGGACATTATTTGCTTTACTTCTTCGATCACCCTGCTCGGTGGCGTGAACCTCTCCACCGGCGCCTTTCGACCTGACACGCCGTCGGCCAAGCCGCTGGAGCCGGTGGACTCCGTTACCGAGGACGGCTGGCAATAATCGGCTGGGCATAGGTTGAACTCACCGGCATTTAGGAAAACCTGGATGGCGTACAAGTATTCCCCTCCCAGTATCTCCACTCGTATGATCCTATCCCCCTGAGCCTCCAGGTACTCCTGTATCAGGGCTGTCTGGTCGATTCCCAAGTCCAAGGAGCCACCCTCGGCTGCAGCCCGTAGGTCCTGCAGGGAGTTGAACTTCACTATTTTGGCGCCGCTACCACCGATGTTGGGCTTGATAACCACGGGGAAGGTCAGCCCTTCGGCGGCGGCTACAGCCCGCGAGGCATGGTTGATTACCCGCGCCCGGGGATAGGGGAGCCCCAGCCTATGAAGCAGACCGATCTGGCGCGCCTTGGAAAATTCGTATACGTAGGCCTCGTAGCCGTTAAGAACGTTAGCGCCTATTCGCTTTAGATGGGCCAGATATTGCAAAGTGTAGAAAATGGATTCCGTATGGCCGCGAGTGAAGGCCGAGGGGCTCATGCGGTTAACTATTAGAGAATAGGGACAGGAATCAGCAGCTGGATCGAAGCCGTGCTGGTGGGCTAGCAGGCGCTCATAGTTGACGCCCCGGCGGTCCAGCTCGGCGAAAAGGGGATTGAACCACTCTGGATGCTCGTAAAACACGGCGATTGGGCCATTATTAGCCGGCTCCGGCTGAGTCATGATTAAGTTACCCCCGCTGACGTTATAAGATAATTTGAGATGGGTGCGGTTCCTAAGCCAATGCTGAGAGGAAAACCCGTACAAATAAGCCCATTGTTGCAGCCGGTTGAACCCCAGTCAAATCGGCGACTACGCCTCAACTCACCCCCCAGGGGTTGAGAATCTCGAGAGTATAAGGGGCATTTTACGTAGGAGGACTGCCGGATGGCAAGGTGAAGGGCCAATTTAGATGTGACTAGCCTACTTTGGATTGCCGACCGCTGCAAACACCTATATTATGGTCGCAAATCGCATATGATAGGGGTCCGGCAGGCCAAAGGGCCTTCTCCCAGACATAAGGAGACTTGGGGCTGATAGTTCCAACCCCGTTATGCTTCCGGCAGAGGGGCCATTAACCGGGTGCTCGGGTGCAATAAAATGATGAATTCCGGTCTGGTTGAACAGGTACTCCAGAAGATGGGCTTCTCTCGTCGACCAAACACTGATTTTGATGGCCTCTCGGCAGTATACGGTCGTTGGTGTAGGAAGGTGCCTTTCGACAACATGCAGAAACGGCTATTTTATACCGGCACCGGGAAGGGGCCGGTCCCCGGGCATAATTCCACCGACTTTTTCCAGAAATGGGTAACCTACGGCACCGGCGGTACCTGCTGGGCGAACAGTCATGCCATGCACGATTTGTTGGTCGCGCTCGGCTTCGATGTGGTCCGATGTGCCGGAACTATGCTGAGTTCACCAGATGCCGTCGGCCCCACTCACGGAACGGTGATGGCAACCCTGGATAACCGTCGCTACCTGGTGGACGGCTCCATGTTGACCGAGAAACCGGTGCCGGTGGAAGAAGGGGTCACCTTAGAGCCTCGTCATCCGGCGGAGCGAATACGCGTCGAACATCGAGAATCCTGCTGGCAGGTGTTTTGGCATTCCGCCCACCGTCCGGATGGTATTTGGTGTCGAATCGAGAGGATAGACGTCCCGATGGCCGACTTCAATCAATACCATGAGCGAACGCGAACCTTTAGCAGATTTAATTCTTCCCTGTACGTTCGCCTCAATCATCCGAGCAACACCACGACTATCGTTTTCGGTGAAAGGGTGGTCATCGGGTCCGATGAGCATTTGAGCCGCAACACTTTATCCGACCAGGAGCGAACCCAATCGCTGGTCGAGGATTTTGGTATCGTTGAGGAACTTGCTGCCCGGCTTCCAGCGGATGAGATGTCCGCAGCCTGAGCCAAATTAGGGAAACTTCATTTGAGAAGGGTGTCCCTTACTCCTATTCCAGCCGCCGCGCCGAGGCGGCAACCTTCGCCAGCCAACACGGGTTGGTCTACACGAAATAGGGTCCGGGGAAAAGAATCAGTCCCGCCCGCTGTTGGCCCATTAGCCGGGATTGGTGCCGACGGCGCAGTGGAACCACTCTGCCACAAAGAAACTGCGATCCTCCAGCGCTTGCTGCAAAGCGCCACGAAACTCCTCTAACTCCTCGGCATCGAGAATGTGAAGGAAACGGTCCTGCACATCGCCCAATCGAGGACCATCGATAGCTGGGGTGAAAATCGCCAGCTGCGGAAACATCTTTACTTTAGTCAGCCCGGCCTGATGGAATCGCCGGTACAGGCTGGCGTCGTTGCAACCCAGCTCGTTATGTCGCTGGTTACGCACACCCTCGATGGGGATTCCCCAGATCAAACCAACTTTCCTGGATATAGCTTACCGCCAAATATAATCCCGCATTCCAAGGGCGTCAAATGCGGTCTGATGCGGCCTGATTCACTCAAAGTCCCCGCTTTCACGCACACCCTCGATTTTGGACTTTAACCCGGGATTCCCCAGATCAAACCAACTTTCCTGGATATAGCTCCCGCGGGGATACCGCCAAATATAATCCCGCATTCCAAGGGCGTCAAATGCGGTCTGATGCGGCCTGATTCACTCAAAGTCCCCGCTTTCATTGGGCAACCACTGTACTGCCAAGCGTAAAAGCCCCAAACCGCTTGTCTACGCCCAAGTCTCCCCCTTGGGAAGCTCTTTTGCCCTGTACGACCCCGTAACCGTAACCAATCCCGACGCTCCTAAAGTGGACTAGCCAGGAGCCAGCCTAAGCCGACCAATTCGTTCCAGTATCCCGCCTAGTACTACAACGACGAGTTGTCTGGTAGGATGGCTGGACAGATGATGTTGGGTGGTTTGGGTGATGGATGCGGCGAGCTTCGAGCGGGTCTACGACAGCCTTCAGGAATTCCACGCCTTCTTTGCGGCCTCCTTCGGCCGCAAGCAGTGGCGGGATCACAGATGATGTTGGGTGGTTTGGGTGATGGATGCGGGAATTACCTTCAGGCGCTGCTGGTGCAGGACCAGGAGCGGCGCAACGCCGAGAATCTCTCGGAATCGGTGGGCATCTCGGCCCGGCCGATGCAGCGCTTTCTCACCGAGGCCCGGTGGTCCGATGAGACAGTCATAGGGCGGTTGCAGGAATACTTGGCCCCCAGGCTGGGACACCCGGAGGCGGTGTGGGTGTTCGATGGCAGCGACTTCCCCAAGCAGGGCAGGAAATCGGCGGGAGTGGCCCGGCAGTACTGCGGCAGGCTGGGCAAGGTGGCCAACTGCCAGGGTGGGATGTTCCTGGCCTACGTCAGCCCGCTGGGCCGGGCGTTGGTGGACAAGCGGCTGTATCTGCCCAAGAGTTGGACCTCCGACCAGGACCGGTGTGCTGCGGCGGGTGTGCCGGAGGACCGGCGGAACTACCGGTCAAAGACGGAGTTGGCCCTGGGGCTGCGCTACGTGCTGGACGTTCCGGGCGGCACTACGGTCTGGCCCTTGGACCCGGCTTGGACCAGTCCGGAATATCCGGGGTTCGGCCGCCCCCGTAAACCCAAGCTGCGGCCTGGGCAGCGGCGGACCATGGAGCAGCGCGGTGATGAACTGCCGGATGAGGCTTGGCGGGAGATAACGGTGGCCCAGGGAAGCCAGGGGCCGCGCACCTACCGGTTCAGTGCCCAGCGGGTGCGGGCCACCAGGAGGCGCAAGCCCGGCGAGGAACTGTGGGCCGTCTGGCGCCGGAACCTGGACGGCAGCGAGCCCCGCTACTACCTGTCCAACGCTCCCGAGGGCACAACCTTGGAGACTCTGGCCTACGTGGGTGGGTCCAGGTGGCGCATTGAAACGGAGTTCGAGACTGAGAAGGGTGACGTGGGGCTGGACGAATACGAGACCCGCAGCTGGGCAGGGTGGCATCACCACATAGCCATGTGCCTGCTGGGTGGAGCGTTCCTGCTGAGCCTGCAGCAGGATTGGGGGGGAAAAGATGCCCCGGATCACGAGGCCACAGGTGTGCCGGGTGGTGCGGGAGATGCTGCCCCGGGAGCAGTTCGGGCCCGATCAATTGCTGTTGTGGCTGGAGGATACGCAGCTACGCAACGAACGGGCTCGCCGTTCCCACGAGAGACGCCGCTCCACCCGCCGCGAAAGCAGGATGGAGCCGCCACCTTAAACCCGTCGTTGTAGTACTAGAACTCCGGCCGAAAAGTGCCTTGACCCCAGGCAGCCCGATATAATTGGCAGTAGAATTAAACCGGAGAATTAAAGGGGTGGGGGAGGTTGAGGATGCTGGGAGTAAGGCCGGCACAGCGAGGACTCCTGGAAGCGGACCATCTCTACCTGGACTATGTGGGCCGCGGCTCCTTCTACGGCTTCCTGGCCTCCCTGCGGGGTCAGCTATTTCGAGACGAAGACTTCGCCGAACTGTATTGCCCGGACAATGGCCGGGATAGCGTGCCGCCCAGTCTGGTGGCCACCGCGCTGTTGCTGCAGGCCTACGACAAAGTGAGCGACCTGGAAGCCAAGCAGAGGGCGGACTTCGATATCCGGTGGAAGGTGGCGTTGGGGATCGAGGTGGAGGACCGGCCATTTGCCAAGAGCACCCTGCAACTGTTTCGAGCCCAGCTGATCCTCCACGACCGGGTGCGGGCCGTCTTTCAGCGCAGCCTCCAATTCGCCCGGCAGACCGGCTGCCTGAAAGGACGGCGGATGAAGGTGGCGGTGGACACCACCTACATTCTGGGCCGGGGAGCGGTCAAGGACACCTACAACCTGCTGGCCGACGGCATCGTCCAGGTGGTCCGGGCACTGGCCCAACTGGATGGGACCCGGGCCGAGGAGTGGGCCTTGAGACACGGCCTGGAGCTTTACTTTGGCTCCAGTGTGAAGGGAGAGGCGGGGATTGACTGGGACAACAAGAAAGAGCGGCAAGCCTTACTGCAGAAGATAGTAGCCGATGCTGACCTGGTATTGGAACTGGCCCGTCAGGCCCAAGGTAGATTTCCCGCAGATAGTCCTGAGCGCCAGGCTATTGGAGAAGCAGCGGAACTCTTGGGGCAACTCCTCTTGCAAGATGTGGAACGGCAGGAGGATGGTCCGGCCCTGAGGGATGGCGTAAGCCGGGACCGGGTCCCTTCGGCGCACGACCCGGAGATGCGCCATGGGCGCAAAAGCAGCAGCAAACGCTTCGACGGACATAAGGCTGCCGTGGTGGTGGATACCGATTCCCAACTAGTGACCGCGGTAGATATCCTGCCCGGCAATGCCGGTGACAACACCGGAGTCCTGGAACTGGTGGAGCAGAGTGAAGAGAACACGGGCATAGCTGTGGAGGAGACCATTGGGGATGCGGCCTATGGGGATGGCGGGACGCGGCAGGCCTTTGCCGATGCCGGTCGGACGCTAATAGCCAAGGTGCCGGGTCGTCCCAGAAAAGACCACTTCCCCAAAGAGGACTTCCAGATCGACCTGGCGGCCGGCACCGTCACCTGCCCAGCCGGTAATGTTACCCACACCTTGCGGACCTTCGGCACCCGGACCAACCGGTTGGGTCAGACCTATCCGGTCCAGAGTTTTCAATTCGACCCGGCGGTCTGTGGCGTATGCCCCCTGCGGTCCCAGTGCATTGCCAGCAGCAAGGGCAAAGGCCGTACGGTGACTCTCCATCCCCAAGAGGCGCTCCTGCAACAAGCCCGGGCCTTCCAGAAAAGTGAGAGCTTCGCCGAATACCGCAGCCGGCGGCAGGTGGTCGAGCATCGCCTGGCTCGGCTGGTGCAACTGGGGGTCCGCCAATCTCGCTACTTTGGTCGGGCCAAGACCCTCTTTCAGCTACTCCTGGCAGCCACGGTGGCCAACCTGACCCTGGTGGCTACCAGGATGGGGATGATGTCCCAGGCTTCAGGCTCCTCCCCCAATAAACCAGAGAATAGACCGGACCGGCTCGCCGCCGGGTCGCCCATCGTTACTGCCCAATTCATATTGGCCGCGGCCAGATGGGTCGCCCTTAGTCTCAGACTTGGCCCAGTCCACTGGTTATCCTCCACCTCATCTCGTCACAGCAGGGCTTTTCAGCCGGGCTTCTAGCATTTCCCGGCTCACCAGCACCTCAGCAAGCTGAAACACCAGCCTTCCGGCATGGCGCACCAACCGTCCTCCAGTCTTGATCATCCTGGTCTGCAGACTGGTCAACGACCAGTGCTTCATTGCCTCCGGTAAGGCTAGCCTTCTCATGGAGTTGCCCAAGTTGTAAGCCAGTACGAACAACTCCAGCCTGACCTGATTGGCCACGAACTTGTGGCAGGACAACCTGGTCCAGTTCAGGGCGTACTTGCCTTCTTTTATCCATTGCTCCGCCGTCCCTCGGCCATTGTAAAAGCGGACTATCCCGATGTTTGGATAGCTCAGATTGGTGACGATGAAGCCCACTCTGGGAAACAGTTCTCCCTGGTGCCACTCCACCTTAGAGACCACTCTCCGAGCAACGTTCCAGCTCTGGGCCTGGTAGACGAAGTCATGATAGGAGACGATGGGCTTCGGGGAAAGCCACTCCGTAGGCCGTATTAGCCGGGGCGCTATCTCCCGCTGCAGCACCTGGTTGGACCGCAGCCTGATGGCGTAGCCGATGTTTCTTGCTTCCAGATAATCGTATATCTCCGGCTTGGCGAAGGCGGCGTCAGCACGAAACAGCAGCCTGACCGCTGCTGTCAAATAACGCTCCACCACCGGATCAAGGACTTCTTGCCAATCATCGGCACTGTGGACGTTGCCTGACCGTAGCTTAGCTGCTTCACAATCCCCGAACTGGTTGAACAGAAAGAGAGGGTGATAGCAGACGCATTCAAAGTGGCCGTTATAGGCTGCTCCCTCCTGCTGGCCGTGCACTGGACTCTCGGAACTGTCCATATCCAGGATTACTCGCCGGTGTAGGGTATGGGCCATAGCTCGTTCCACCCACTGGGTATTTATTCGTGCCAGCCCCTTCAGGTTGTCCTCTTGGGTCAGGAACTCCGTCTCGAACCGGCCCATCTCACTGGTGCTGGCTCCTTTCCGCTCCGAGCCTTGCCATCCCACGATCACTCGCATGGCTGGGTCTTGGGAAAGGCGCACTGCGTCATTGGTGTCGTCGTAGCCGGCCAAGCGGCTGTAGATCGACTGTCTTAGCAGCGGAACCAGGTGGTGAAGGATATTGCGTCCGGTACGGCTTTCCTGGAGGTAGTCCTCAGCGATTTCGGTAAGGCCCAAGGCATCATCAAACTCTCGAAAGGCAAGAAGACCAGCGTCGGAGGTGATGGTTGAGCCGTGAAATTCCAGGCGGACTTTGGGGTTGAATTGGAGCCGGAGAGGGGCTTTTTCGCCGTCACCCATCAGGTGCCTCCATGATGCCTACGGCATCTTACTGCAAAGTGACATATCATGGAGTTATTATAGCTGGGAACACGCAAAAAGGGCCCATAATTAGACAATGGTTGAAAGACCATCGACGAATTACTGAGAAAGCTTTTTAGCCATATGGGAAATGTGGGTTGAGAGCACAGGTATTTCGGACAGTTATGGGGTCGTCCGGGGTAAATAGACCACCCCGAGGGAGACGCTTGGGCAGGGGCAGGCAATTCTAGACTTTTACGCTCGTCAGGGGGGTGGTTACCCTATGGCGAGTGGGTCAGTTGAGTGAATCGGATGCAGTTGACGCCCTCAGGCTGCCCTTTTATAGTTCGAGCCATCCCACAGGGTCACATGGTTGGAGGAATCAGTTTGATCTGGGCAATCCCGATTAATACCAACGATTTCACCATCCAAGGTAAATAACGGGCCGCCGCTGTTGCCGGGATTTATCGAAGCGTCTACCTGAATAATCCAACTGTCGTTGCTGCTGTCATACCTGATGGCGGACACTATGCCACGAGTAACTGTGGCGGCCCCCGGGATGCCGAGAGCGTAACCAATCGCCACAGCTTCGTTGCCGACCTCGAGGCTGGTGGCATCCCCAAACTTTAATGCTCTGAAACTGGCACAGCATATGCTGATTACTGCCAGGTCACGGCCTGAATCCACCCCCCGAACAGTGCCGGAGTAGGTTGCTGAGTCGTTTACGACCACATCTACCCAGCGTGCATCTTCAATCACATGGTAATTGGTCAAAACCAGAGCACTCCGATTGGCGGGGTCGGACTCGAAGATGGCACCAGAGCCGCTGCCAAGATTGGTATTAATACGAACAACTCCTGACCTGACCAGTTCCACCATAGAGGCCAGGCTAAGAACGGGAGTTGGAGTAGCAGCGGGCTGAGGTGTCGCTATAACCCTAGGCCGAGTCTCAACCGTCGCATCTATGTCTGGAGTTGGGGTAAGCGGGACAGTGGGAAGAGCAGCTTCAACAGCAGCCGTAACTGTGGCTGGAATATCCGGCGTAGGAGTAGCTACCGTAGTGATACACCCGGCGTAGGAGTAGCTACCGTAGTGATACACCCTACGAACCCTAAGATGCTAAACAGGAATGGAAACGCAACCAGTTTCATGCTGTAGGCCCTCTTAAGAGCGGAGTCACCGCAGCAGCAGACATTTGCCGCTAGTATAGACCAACAGCTCGTAGCTAGGGTAATTTACGGGCATGGGTAGGGTAGAGGGCAAAGCCACAAATAGACTGACCTGGCCCCTTACGTAACGGGTTATACTAAACTAAAGCCAAGGCGAAATGTACATATCGCTAGACCGCAATGTCGGTGGTCACCCAGTTGGGGCCTAAGGGTGAGGTGATATGAGGCGCTGTGGAATCCTTTCGGTAGTCTTCAAGACCCCGAAATGCACATCCCACCTTGGTATTGGTTTAGGGTTTGGGTCGTGGTGTTTTTTGACATCAACTTGGCATTATTTTGGCCGCGATAGAGCCTTGTATTGCTAGCCCTATCAGGTTTTCCTAATGAAACAAACATTCATGGGTGATTTCAGTGGCCTAAAACCGAAGTAATCCCAGACCGGAATGAGAAATTGATGCTGCGAGAATGGACAGGTTCTAAGCTAATATTCGGGATCACAATTCTTATTTTGATGCTGTCAGCCGGGGCCTGTAGCAGCCAGGCTGCCCCTACTCCTCAGCCCAGCCAGCCTTCAATGGATCCAGGCGAAGTGCAGGCGCTAGTGGAAGCCGCCGTTGAGGCAGCGGTAAGTAAGTCCGCGGCCAGATCGAGTGATGAGATTTCACAGCAAGAGCTGCGAGAGATGATGGCGGAAGTGCTTGCGGAGGCATCACCGGTACCCAGCAAGGCCGATCTGGCAGATTTGGTGGCGAAGTCGATAAAAAAGGAGTTGGCCGCCAGACCGGCTCCAATTTCCCAGGCCGATCTGGCAGATTTGGTGGCGAAGTCGATAAAAAAGAAGTTGGCCGCCAGACCGGCTCCAATTTCCCAGGCCGATCTGGCAGATTTGGTGGCGAAGTCGATAAAAAAGGAGTTGGCCGCCAGATCGGCTCCAATTTCCCAGGCCGATGTGGAACGCATCATACAAACAGAAATGGTGGGATTGCAGGTAGCCGTTAAAGTTACCCCCAAACCGACAGCCGAGGTGAGAAAGCCAACCATAGTTTTTTCAGATTTGACATGGGATAGCGTTCGGCTGCAAAACCGAATTGCCATGTTTATCGTCGAGCAGGGCTACGGTTATCCAGTGGATGCAATTTCTGGGAAAACTCAGGTTCTTTGGCACAATCTGCTAGACGGCGACAGTCTTGTGACCATGGAAGTTTGGCTACCAAACCAGCAAGAGGACTGGGACGCGGCCATCATCGATGGTGCGATAATTCCCTTGGGTAAAAGTTTGGATGAAAACTGGCAAGGATGGGTTATCCCGACGTACATGACCAAAAATAACATCGAGTTGCAGCATGTGACAGACATTAATGATGAAGACTACATAGATTTGTTTGTTGCCCCTGGCAAAATATCTGAGAGACCCAAAAAAGCTGTCCTGGTAACCTGCCCGGTGGATACGGAGTGCCACGATATTAATCTGGCCAAGTTAAAAGCCTATAAGTTAGAAGATAACGTTGAAATGATCGTTCCCGCCTCCTTGGCAGATTTGCAAGACAGTCTAGATAGAGCCTACCTAGATGAAAGACCCTGGCTGGGGTACATGTGGGGGCCTACTCGGCTATCGGAAGAACTAGACCTGACCATCTTGGGGGAACCTGATTACAATGAAGAATGCTGGGCGACCACTAAGGGCTGCGCTTACCCTACTGCTCAAGTCCTTGTAGCCGTCCATCCCAGCATGTTAAGCGTGGCTCCGGAGGTAGTGGAGTTCCTACGCAAATGGGATTTCACCGCCAAACGCCAAACCGGGACAGAAAAATGGAGGAATGAAAACAATGCCACAACAGAAGAGGCAGCCATACATTTCCTGAATGCTTGGTCATCAACTTGGACCAAATGGGTGCCCGAAGAGGTAGCCCAGAGGGTCCTGCAGGCTATCGCCGAAGAGATAGATTCGCCGGTATTTGATGTCGTGGCCTGCCGCTTGACCCGAGCGACGAAGCTGCCGATCGAATTTGTGTTTGCAGGCTCCGTTCCCACGGGGTTCGATGGTGACAACAGGGCCGACTGCTCATTCAATCAGGCAGTGGAAAAGGTCACCGTGGTCCTGACCGGACCGGCAACTCACAGCGAGACCTTTACTTTCCCGGAGCCAACCACCCAAGTTCCGTTCCCCCTACCAGAAGACACACTGTCTGTCAGTGCCGGGGAAATATTACCTCCGGGCACGTATCACCGTAAAATCACAGTTACATCAGTGGAAGGACAGACTGTGGTCATTAGCGACCTTCCGAGCGTCGTGAAGGAAGTAACTATCTTGAGCCCTCAGAATTAGCCCGGTTAGTCCGATACCGCCTGCAACAACTTGGGAGCTGAGTAACCGTTGAAGGTGCAACAGAGAGAGCGGGACTTGGTAGCTCTGGAACACCGGAAGTTCCGGTGATTTTTACCCCTGTACTTGGGGCCACCATTACCAGATTTGTTCCCGGGAAGACAGACTGGAGTGGTTGGCCAAAGCGAAGCTGGTCTAGAAGGCGGCTTTATTGATATCGGGCATAAAGGTGACCACTACCACCCGAAAGACCCCGGAGGCCTCTAGAAAAGTCCGTAAAGCCCCACGCTGCCCATCAAACCACCCCAAGTTTTTAACGGCCGCCTTAGCTGAATACTTGCTGACTGGACTTGATGGCCCGGCGACTCGGCTTACCGACCGGCGACGCCCCTTCGGAAGCGGGGGTAGGGTAGGGGGTGGGGGTGCAGGGCTTGGCTTTTCAGTTGGTCCTACGGATGGTCCCCGCACACAATTTTGACCCTGAAAATTTGCCCTACGCTACAGTCGCACTTCTTGTTCCGAAGGTTGTGCGCACCACGTTGACCAGAAACCCCACGCCGGTTATTACCGCTAAGGGTAAATCTGAAACCCTATAACTAAGGGAACCGCTGTCGGTGTGGTCTTTACAAATGATGCTTTGCGATGAGTTCCCGTAACCCCATGTCCAAATCTTCTGGGAGACCGGCTTCGTTGAGGGCGTCAATCGTTTCCCGCATTCCGTACCAGGCGCCGGGAGATGACTCGGCCTTCCCGACGTGAATCAACAGTTTCGCTACCTGTTTTGGAAAGCGGCCGGGCAAGTCGCATTACTGAGGCAAAGACAGATGGCAGGTGGACCTCAGCGTTGGGGGAGGTCCGGCTCCTGCAGGGAGCCGCCGAACGTGGCCTGTGTCCCCTGGACCTCGATGACGCGTTTCCCTGGAAACGCCCGGCCCTGGGAGTCATCCGGACCCCCCGGCGTCGCCGCCGCGGCCAGCGCCAGGCCCATCAGCAGGACCACGGCTCCCAGGGCGATCAGCTTTCTCACTGGGTTTCCTACGCTGCTAGGCGCTCAGCGTCGTCAATGTAGTCGGCCGGCTCCCGGGTCCGCCGCTCCGTCTCCTCCAGGGGGTCGCCTTGAACCCTGCAGGAGTCCTGGAAGAGAGCAATCATCCGACACCCGTTACCCTTCACCGTAAGACTGGAGAGCAGATCCGCAACTCTGGGTTCTCTCTTCAGACAGTTGGAATAAGCGTAGGAACGAAATCGACATCTCCGTCCTCCGACACTACCACTGCGAGGCAACGCCCTTTGTCAGAAAAAGTTTCGACGTACCGAACCGCCGAGTTGAACCTAGCCCCACGGCCGGGATCCCCATTCATAGTCGCTTGGCCATCGAGAATCGTCCCGATAGCATGACACACGCCTGCGGTGTCAAGCATAATGGCTCCGTCAATCGGCGTGAGATGTCTAAGGAGTTCGGGGGTCAGCAGGCAAGGGGTAATCGTTGTTCCCTGCGAAGTCAATCGTTTGGCTTCCTCGGCGGCGGCTGTGGCAATGACAAGCAACGTGCCGTGAGATTCTTGCCCGGCTTCCTTGACAAGCGACAGCAGTAGGTCAGTTGCAGACTCGCTGATGCCTTCGAAGATTTGCGTCACATGTTTCCGAAATGCTTGTTCATCAATCCCGAGTTTTGGCAGGGACGGAATTCCATAGCGTACCGTCATTAAAGCGTAACCATTATGTCGAAGTTCCCAGTGATGATGGTCGACGATCTGGGCTTCAAATTGGTCTTCCTTCGACCAGTCATATGAGCCAACTTTCGCGATACCGTAAATCAGGTTGGAATCAGAGTGGAGTGAAATATCGTCGAACGCCAGTTGCAAGAGCTTCCGGGCGGCCCGGTAGTCTTTAAGTTTAACCGGCGTTTCAAAGGTCACAACATGACTGGTTGCCGGATGATTCCTGGAAGCGAGTAATATCCGTCCCGACCCGGCCGATCGTTCGTAATGAAGTGAGGAAATTGTCGTACAGTTACGAAACAGGTCGTGTCCGTACATAAAGGGCTGTTCGCTCATGCGCCAAACAACACCTTGGGCCATTTTGTCACCTGCGCTCCGGAGAAACTCTTCGCTGTCGGTAGTTTCCGGATCACATGGTTCAGGCTTCCGCAGTTCCTCTGTGGCATACCCCAAGAATTGTTCGGCGACAGCCTCCAAGAAAGAGACTGGCACCGGATAAGAACGAAAATCGTGAATCGGCACAGTGTTTCTCCGCAGTTCCGGGTATGACGCCACGATGTCGTCTTGAAGAGAGAGCACCATGCACACTTGGAACTCGTCAACCTGTGCAGGATAGGACACATAGAACCGCCGGTTCACTGGACGCCCCTGATGAGCCTCGATAATTTGCCTTATGGCATCCCGAATTGATCGCCGCTCCAACGCGAGACTTTCACCTTCTTGGGCACGCGGATGAGAATGGAGCAATTTGGACTCTGGGTATTGGCCAACGATCCCTCGCGAAATATCTCTTACGTCTCTGAAATCGTTGGAGTGAATCCAGAAATCTTCTTCCGGCTCCACACAAGTTGGAAAGCGAGCGGCAATGCTGGTATCGTCCAGTACCCCCGTCAAGAACATACTCGGCTTCAGACGTTGGTCAAGTTTTTCAAAAAGCTCTTCTGCTCTGTACTGCATCGCTATACAGAAGTATTGTTGGTATCCCCACATGAAGTAGGTGATCGTGTTCCTCATCGGTTGTTAATCCGGCCCCCCAAGAAAATTTGAAGGATGCTGCTCATCACTTTACGATGGCACTATCTTATGCCGAAAATGTTGTCTCACCCTTCGTGTTCGGCTGCCAGCGGGCTATCGCGGTAGGCTTATCGCATCACGTTGTGAGGTTCAAATTGTTACGCGAAAATCGCCCTGCCAGATAAACCGTCGTTGTAATACTAGAAACTCGGACGGAAACCCCGATTCTCCCCAAGTCGTCGTTTTCTTAGCGACGATTGTCGATGTAACAGTGGGTTCTTGAACCGTATTACAGACACTATCATGCCACATAAGACTATAATACATCTGTCTGGCGTAGCGCGAAACCCGGCCAATGGCTTTCCGGCCAGACTTCTAGTATTACAACGACGGATCGCAAGAAAGGGATCTTGAGTACCCTTCATAGCAACCTGCCCACGCGCTCGACAGCTTTGTGGCCTTGCCTTCCGCGAAGCGATTTCCGGTCAAAAACTGACCAAATTGAGGAAGCGTCGTTGTAATCTAGGCTTACTGGGAAAACAAGCTCCGTGTTGTTCTCGTCATGGGTCTGGATTCTGATCTCCCTCTCGGCGAACATGTCCCCGGTGCGGAACCGTAACTGCAGGGAGTCTCCCAGGTAGACCGGAATGGACATGGGGGAATCGAATCCGGCGGCGCCGGCGGCATTCATGACTGAGCGGGCGGCCATCGTCCATGCGGCCCGGGCAAGGTGCACTGCCACAGGGTGGACGTCGATACCAGTCACCGCCTCCCGCAGACCGTTCAGGATCTCCCTGGTTCCCAGTCGGCTGCCTCCGCGGTCTCGATGAAGAGGGACACGGCCTCGGCCACGAAGGTCCCTGAGCTGCAGGCGGGATCCAACACGCGCTGTCCGAGCGGGTCGGTCACCAACTCCCTGACCATGGTTCGGGCCAGCCAGGCCGGTGTGTAGTATTCGCCCAGTTGGTGGCGTTCCTCCGGTGGTATGACAGTCTCATAAAGGTTGGCGGCGGTGTCTGGCCCTGCTTCGGCCCATTTGAACCGAGCGACTCTTCGGGCTACGGTTTTCATCAGGGGGTTACCGCCCGCCTCATTGGGCCAGGCGAAGAAATCCGATTCTAGGACTCCTTGTAGCCCTGTGGAGTGGTACAGTTCCCGTCCTTGGAGGAGGTCGGCGGGGTCGTTATCGGCCAGACGCCGGATGTCGATCCCGAAGGATGCCTGCACGACCATGCCGATGACGGCGCTCAGGTAGGTGTGCCGGATGAACAGGTCGTCCATCTGTTCCGTCCCTTGGACTATTTCACCAAGGGCCGTGCGGAGGAGATCGTGCCAGAGCTGTCGCTTCACCTTGATGGTTTCTCGGTGGGCCGATGCCGAGTACAGGGTTCGTAGGCTGGCTATGTCCCGCTGGTAGGTTGGGCTGTTTGTCCCGAAGTGCTCCTCAATGGCGGAAGTGCTTGGGGGTATGTCATCCCGTGCTACCAAGGCCTGGTCCCGTAGCCATTCGTATAGGAGGAGCCACTGGTCCGGTGATTCCAGCGCGAAGAAATAGGGCATGGTCAATCTGGGCGCGTCCGCTCCTGGCCAGCGGAGCAGCCAGTGTTTTCCGTCGGTCAGGATTCCCATTCTCACCCGGCCTTGTTGAGCTGACTGGATCAGGTAGTCGTCGATCTGCTCGACGTTTTGGGGATCCGGCTCTCCGGTCCGCGATGTTCCCAGTCTGCGCTTGAACTCCATAAAGGTGTCCAGGGCGGTGAGGTCTACCGCCCTTCGGGAGGAGTCCGAGGGCGGATTCTCCTCGACGATTTCGTGGCTCTGGGCCAAGCCAGTCAGGATCAAGAAGTCCCTGACAGTACTGGTGATGTTGGCTTCGGGTTGGGCGCCGTCATGGCGTCGCAGGATTTCTGCCGCGGCTTCCCGGTATCTGGGGTCAGTGGTGTTTATGTGTCAAACCATGCTTTTACCCAATCCCCTGGGCTGCTTTGCAGGCTTCTTCTATCATTTCTAGTTCGTCTGCTATTTGGTCGCAGACGTGTTTGAAGTGTTCTCTGTATGTGCCGTGCTCCACCAGAGCATTTCTGGCTATTTCGTCTGCTTCTGTTCCCCTGCTATGGGATTGGACTTTGCTGCGAATTGACTGGGCTTGTCTCAGTCCTTCCAGCACGGTTCGGTGTCCGTCCCCCGAGTCTCCGGGTCGAAGTAGTCTCTCCAGCAGGGCCAGGGTCCTGTCGGTCTTCTCAAAGGCAATGTTCTTCTGACTAAGTATCCCCCGGATCGGCTTTGTTCGGAAGTTCTCTATTACCGCTATTGAGAGATCGAGGAATGACTGTGCCCATTCGTCCCTGCTGCTGGAGACGGGTGTGTTGATTTTGGCCAGGATGGCTTCGTCCTTGATCTGCCACCAGGTGACGTTCCATTCGTTCCATTGTCGGAGCATGTAAAGGATTCGTTCCAAGGGGGTGTCTTCGGATGCGCATACCCCCTCGAAGTCGTTTTCGTACGCTCGTTTTGAGATGCCTCCTCTAGGTTCTTCGTTGTTGCTCTTCCAATATAGTTGTTCCTGGTAGGGAAGGTTCCTGAGATCACACAAGTAGGCGTGTACTTGGCCATCTTCATTGACGGAGTAGGACTTCAGGTGCCATGCACCTCGGCAACTGATAAACCCATGTTCTTCGTTGATGGTGTATTTGTCCCGGTCCGCCTTGTATTTCGATAGCACTTCCGCCCGGAAGAATGCCGGGGAGGTTTCATAGGGAAGCGAGTTATTCTCGTCGTTGAAGTAGTTGGCGGAGTGGGCAGGGTCAGTCGATACTTCGTGGACCTTTCCATTTCTCCAATCGTTGATGACGAAGGTAGCGTACTGGCGTCCAGTCCTCTGGAAGGGAAATTCGATGATGGATCGGAACAAATCTTCTCTTCTTGTGGTTACAGGTAATATTTGGGTTCCTCTGGTCCAGGCGTAACCATCGGGGTGTATGCACTGGTTGTAGAAAAGGTGGTTGGACTCTATCTTCCTTTCTCTTACTCCCCCATCCCAAGAATGAAACGCGTTTTGTGGGATCATCGTGAAGTCGAAGAAACGTACAAGGGTGCTCCCTGTGGCTGCCATGTACTGCTCGAGGGGTTCCCGCTGGCATGTAATTAGGGTTGCCTTCGCCCTGTCATCTGACTTCGTGATGGAGACGACCGGTTCAAAATCTCCGTTTTCGTCGATGCGACAATACGCCCTCTGATCCTCTCTCCATATTATGCCTGCTGCGTGCTCGAACTCCTGAAGGAGTTCGTAGCGATAGGGTTCATCTAGTCCATCCATTCGGCGGCCGAATACCAGGTTCTGTGAATGCTTCATCGTGCGGGGCAACGGGTGGGTTTCAGAGAATTTCATTTGCACGGTGCCGGATCCCAGTCTCCAGGAGTAACCTGCACGCCCTTTGAATGGGGAGCTGTCCCATTCCAGCAGGTCCTTTTGGTCTAGTGGTGTTACATCCGATTCTTTCGTGATAACGGCATGTATGAAGGTTGTCCTTGTCGAAGCGTAGAGTATGACTTCGTTGTCCCCTGCATTTTGCCGCAAGACATTCAGGTGTCCCTCTGCCCTCAACCAGGAAGAAAGCTCTTGGTCTGTGCCCGGGGTCACCTCCATGGCGTTGATGGCCCGGGCGATCTGGTCGTGTTTGTAAGATCCCATGGACGGTGATGTTCTCCCTTCTAGCTTCTCGAACAATCATCTCCCTGGGTTGCTTATTTGGTCAATATTGCCCATGTCCACCGGGGCTGTTTGCGGCAGTCTCGGACCACAAGTATGGATGGTTCCGCAGCGCCTTCTGGAATAGGTCCTTGTTCCCTCAGGGTCTGGCCTCGGTAGAGACAGATCCAGGTTGAGGTGCCCGAGTGGCCCATATCCGGGTGTTCCCGTCCCTTTTCCCGTCTTCCGGGTTGGAGTCCGGGGACGTGTCAAACGTCCCGATTTGCTCCGGCCCCGGGCCTGGACGATGGGTCCGCGGGCGGGGTCTGGGCGGTCGTCTTCAGAAGATCCTGGCCTGTCCGAATGCCTGCTCCCTCTGCTGCTTGGCTCTCTCCCGTGCTTGCCTGCGGGACTGCCGGTGTTGCTCGGCACATGTCTCACAGCGGGTCTGGTCCGGGATGGGGGAGCGCCGCATCCGACACAGAGCCCGAGGAACTTGGCCTTCTGCCGTTTCGCTTGGGCAATTTGGCGGTTCAGTTCTTTGCGCTCCGGCGTCCGGTTCCTATTCCTCTCGTATTCGCGCTGGTTCTGCTCTCTGGCTTCCAGCTCTGCTGGTGTCGGCTCGACCCGTGGCTTCGGCGTCCTAGGTTGGGGCGTGGCTTGAGGCGTGGCCTTCTTCCGGTTGGTCTTCTGTTTGGCCTTGGGTTTTCCAGTGGTTGCCCTGCGGGGGGGCCTGGACTTCTTGGACTTTTCCCGGTGGTTGGGTTCCTCGAAGGGGAATCTGTCGCCGAAAATGTGTCTTTTAGGAGGGGTGATCCCGATGATACCAACACCTGTTTCGGCCAGGGAGCGGATCTTTACCCCCAGGTCCCGCAGCTCGCAGATGCTCCTGATGGTGTCGGGCCAACGGCGACCGATGCGGTAGATGGCCACCACCACCAGGGTGTCGCGGCCAGCCAGGCGGCCGTTGAGCCGGTGCCAGCCGCGGCGCTCCTGGGTGCCGGTGGAACCGGAGGCGCCGACGTCGCGGTAGATGTGGTCCCGAGGCACGCCTGCACGCCGGAGCTGCAACTCCTGGGAGGCGGGGGCCATACCCGGAGCTCCCTCCTGGAGCTGCTGGCTGGTGCGGATGTAGCCGTAAATCTGTGCCATGCCGGGAGTATGTGTTTATGGAACAGCTCCCGCAACGGGGAGGTGTTCCGCAAATAAGGGTGTTTCATACTCCCCGTTTACGGAACAATTTGAGCCAGCTTAGGCCAGTATGCCGGATAAAGCTCCCCGTAATGAGCCCAGAAGTCATGGCAGAGATCTTAGCCCACATTTCCCATATGGCTAAAAAGCTTTCTCAGTAATTCGTCGATGGTCTTTCAACCATTGTCTAATTATGCGCCCTTTTTGCGTGTTCCCAGCTATAATAACTCCATGATATGTCCGCTTTGCAGTAAGATGCCGTAGGCATCATGGAGGCACCTGATGGGTGACGGCGAAAAAGCCCCTCTCCGGCTCCAATTCAACCCCAAAGTCCGCCTGGAATTTCACGGCTCAACCATCACCTCCGACCCTGGTCTTCTTGCCTTTCGAGAGTTTGATGATGCCTTGGGGCTTACCGAAATCGCTGAGGACTACCTCCAGGAAAGCCGTACCGGACGCAATATCCTTCACCACCTGGTTCCGCTGCTAAGACAGTCGATCTACAGCCGCTTGGCCGGCTACGACGACACCAATGACGCAGTGCGCCTTTCCCAAGACCCAGCCATGCGAGTGATCGTGGGATGGCAAGGCTCGGAGCGGAAAGGAGCCAGCACCAGTGAGATGGGCCGGTTCGAGACGGAGTTCCTGACCCAAGAGGACAACCTGAAGGGGCTGGCACGAATAAATACCCAGTGGGTGGAACGAGCTATGGCCCATACCCTACACCGGCGAGTAATCCTGGATATGGACAGTTCCGAGAGTCCAGTGCACGGCCAGCAGGAGGGAGCAGCCTATAACGGCCACTTTGAATGCGTCTGCTATCACCCTCTCTTTCTGTTCAACCAGTTTGGGGATTGTGAAGCAGCTAAGCTACGGTCAGGCAACGTCCACAGTGCCGATGATTGGCAAGAAGTCCTTGATCCGGTGGTGGAGCGTTATTTGACAGCAGCGGTCAGGCTGCTGTTTCGTGCTGACGCCGCCTTCGCCAAGCCGGAGATATACGATTATCTGGAAGCAAGAAACATCGGCTACGCCATCAGGCTGCGGTCCAACCAGGTGCTGCAGCGGGAGATAGCGCACCGGCTAATACGGCCTACGGAGTGGCTTTCCCCGAAGCCCATCGTCTCCTATCATGACTTCGTCTACCAGGCCCAGAGCTGGAACGTTGCTCGGAGAGTGGTCTCTAAGGTGGAGTGGCACCAGGGAGAACTGTTTCCCAGAGTGGGCTTCATCGTCACCAATCTGAGCTATCCAAACATCGGGATAGTCCGCTTTTACAATGGCCGAGGCACCGCGGAGCAATGGATAAAAGAAGGCAAGTACGCCCTGAACTGGACCAGGTTGTCCTGCCACAAGTTCGTGGCCAATCAGGTCAGGCTGGAGTTGTTCGTACTGGCTTACAACCTGGGCAACTCCATGAGAAGGCTAGCCTTACCGGAGGCAATGAAGCACTGGTCGTTGACCAGTCTGCAGACCAGGATGATCAAGACTGGAGGACGGTTGGTGCGCCATGCCGGAAGGCTGGTGTTTCAGCTTGCTGAGGTGCTCGTGAGCCGGGAAATGCTAGGCGGGATACTGGAACGAATTGGTCGGCTTAGGCTGGCTCCTGGCTAGTCCACTTTAGGAGCGTCGGGATTGGTTACGGTTACGGGGTCGCACAGGGCAAAAGAGCTTCCCAAGGGCGAGACTTGGGCGTAGACCAGCGGTTTGGGGCTTTTACGCTTGGCAGTACAGTGGTTGCCCACTGAAAGCGTGGACTTTGAGTGAATCAGACCGCATTTGACGCCCTTGGAATGCGGGATTATATTTGGCGGTATCCCCGCGGGAGCTATATCCAGGAAAGGTGGTTTGATCTGGGGAATCCCGGCTTAGATTCCTCGCCTTCACGACCCTTCGGCTCTGAATGACATCATTCTTCATGCTAGGGCGTATTCCCTAGCGAAAATTTGTACACCCTTGTCAGCCCTTAAAAAAGAGAGGGCCATCCTGATCCCGCTCTAAAAGCTACCCAGATTAGCCATACCCATGGTAATGGAACGAAAAGCCAAGTTCGGGGTCCGGGTCCATCAGAGCGGCTACAGCTTTGAAGACCTGAAGGCTATCTTTACCCAGGCCGACCGGCTGGGCTATTACTCGGCGACGCTGTACGACCTGCTCAACATTCCGGCTCTAGAATGCTGGACCACTCTTTCCGCGCTGGCCGCCGTAACCGAGCGTATCAGGCTGGCGCCCATGGTGCTGGCCAACCTCTACCGCCCGCCCGCCCTGCTGGCCAAGATGAGCGCCACGCTGGACGGGATCAGCGACGGCAGATTGGAGCTGGGTATAGGCGGCGGCGGCGGTCGCGGCGACCATCTAGCCTCCGGCATCCCTTTCCCCAGCACCTCACAGCGGGTGGACATGCTGGAAGAGGCGGTGGAGCTGATCAAGCGGCTGTGGGTGGAGGACAAAGTCGATTTTTCCGGGCGTTATTATCACCTGAAGCAAGCGTCGGTACGACCGGCGCCGGTCCAAAAACCCCATCCGCCGGTGATCATTGGCGGGCACGGAGAAACCTATCTGCTGCGGGCCGTAGCAATGCACGCCAACATCTGCAACATCGGCTCCGGGTTGACTTTGGAGGAGCACCAGCAAAAGCTGGCGGTGCTGGAACGACACTGCCAGGCGGTAGGCCGGGACTTTTCGGAAATTGAAGTCACCCACAATGCCGGAATACTGATAGCGGAAACATCTGCCGACCTGGAGCGGCGGGTAATCCAGCGGGCACGAGCTATCAACCTGACTCCAGAAGCATTTCAGAAGGAGCTTTACCGCTACATTAGCGGCACGCCGGACCAGTGCGCCCGGCAGATTCAAGAGTACGTGGACCACGGTATCAGCTACTTCTTCCTGATTTTCCCGGACCCGATCAGCGCTCAGGACCTGCGGCTATTCGCGGAAGAGGTGATGCCCCGATTCCGGTAACCCAGGCCATCAAGCCCGGGTCGCCACCGAGAAAGTCTGGAGGAATTCTATGCCGAACCTAGAAATTAGCCCCGCGGCGCAGGTCTACTACGAGGACGACGACTTCACCGACCCCTGGCGGGATTCGCCGGCCATGCTCTTGCAGCACGGTTTCTCCCGCAGTGGCAAGTTCTGGTACAACTGGGTGCCACCGCTGGGTCGGGAGTTCCGAATTCTGCGCCCAGACCTGCGGGGGATGGGCCGGTCTACCATGGCGGAAAAGGATTATGAACCGGACCTGGACACCTTCGCCGGGGACATCCTCCACCTCCTGGACCATTTGGAGATACAGCGGGTGGTTTTCGTGGGAGAATCCTTTGGCGGAATCATCGGTCTGAAGTTCGCCCACGCCTTTCCCCAGCGCACCCGAGCCCTGGTCCTCTGCAATACTCCCTGCCGGCTGCCCCGGCGCCGGGGTGAGACGCCGGGTGGGGATTGGCACCAGACCATGGCCCAGGGAATCGGGGCCTGGTCCACCGCCACGATCCATATGCGACTGGACCCCCAGGTCTCGCCCCAAGGGTTGAAAGACTGGTACATCTCGGAAATGGACCAGACTTCCTCAGCCATCGGCCGCAAGCTGCAGGCCTACTTGGACACCCTGGACTTCCGTCCCCAGCTAAAAGAGGTGCAGGTTCCCACCCTATTGCTATCGGGCGAGGAGTCGCCTACCGCCACGGTGGAGCAGCAAAGATTCATGGCCGAGCAAATCACCGAATGCCGCCTGGTGGTGTATCCCAGGCTGGGTCACGGCATTAACGTGCTCTATCCGGAATGGTGCGCCCATCAGATTCGAGAGTTTTTGGCGCTGCACGCCGATGACTGAAGAGCCGGACCAACCAGGCCAGCCTGTACAAATGGCCCCAGCGAGCAACGGGTTCTCTAAGAGCCTGTGTTAGAAGCCTTCTTTTCTTCATTGTGAGCCCCTTCCCCGGAAGGGCTGCGCTCAGGATAAACTCAGCGAAGCAATCTGAGCCCCATTGAGATTGCTGCGTCGCTGCCGCTCCTCGCAATGACATTTCACACACCCTCCAAAGACAGGTCATGGGCAGTCATCACTGTCTTTGGCGAGACAGAACCGGTCGAAGCGCACCTGCTCATCGCGCAGATACTCTTTGCTTTTTAGACTTCGGTAGATGCCCCACTTGGGCCTTACAAACTCTGCACCGACCCTCCAGAGATCTATGTTCTGATTGTCATAGTCGAGAAGCAAGGAGCCGGTGCTCAAATTCCTCAGTTCTATCGAATAGCTACCATTGTGACTGTTGGTCATTATCTCATAGGCTTCTATCCAAACACCTTTGAATTGTTCCAGAGGGACTGTTACGAGAACGGGCCGGTTACCAGTCGAATCGATATTACGAATTTCAAGGAAGTCGGGACTCCCTCTACGTGGCGTGAGAGTAATGATTGGCGAGGAGATATTTCCCCCTACATCCTTAAGCTGGTGGATATGGGCTTAGACTGCGCTTCTGTCGCTGCCCGCTCGCCTTGCTCGAACCTCCCGGTCCCATTCGTTAGGCTTTTCCAACACCTCGTCTAACCTGTCATTGACAACCTGCCCAGTTTCCTGGATCCACCTCACTCCGGAGCGGAACCCGCCTGGCACGACGCCCCGCCCTTCCAACGAGAGAAACCTTCCTCGGGACAAGCCGGGAGCCCCCCATGTGGGAGCGTGCGGCTCCCGGGAAGGACAACAGGGAAGAGCCATGACGACCGCCGAACGACCGAAGACCAGCATTTCTCAGTCCATCCGACCTCCCGAAGAACCCCCGGTCGACCATGCCCGTCGTGACAAACAATGGGGTGCAAGTTCCAGTCCACAATATGGGCACCACATTTTTGAGGAGGTGTCCCATGACGGACAACCCGAAGGAATACCCCTATCCCATCGGTCCGTTGGCGGGGTCGTTCCCACCGTTGTCCCCGGCGCGGCATGCCGCCCTGGTGGTCCGGATTGCCCAGCATAGTTTCCGTCCTGCCGTCATCGTCTGGAGGGAGGAGATCATTTTCGGAGTGGCACTCCTGAAGGCCTACAAAGAGGCTGGCGTGGAGCCCCGGTTCGAACAATTGGCCGACGATGCGGACCCGACCGAGGCTCTTGCCGCAGCGGCTATTCCTTTCCTGGAAATGGACAACAACGCGCGGGGGCGGGCAGCCTGGATGGCCTCAGAGTGGTCCACCCGGGGGAGGCCCGGGATGAGGACCAAAATTCTGCAAATTTGCAGAATAAAACCCGGGCCGCCATGGCCGAACGGTTCGGAGTAAGCGTCCGGCTCATCAACTATTTCGCCCAGGTCCTGTCAGAGAACAGCAAGGCCGTGCCGGCGTTGCAGCAGGCGGTGAGGGAGTGGAAGATCAAGGGGACGGACGCCGCCCGGGTGATATCCCGCCCGGCCGTGGTGCAGGAGAGGGCGGTGGAGCTGGTGATGAGCAAGGAAGTCCGGACCGTCAGCCGGGCGGTGGAGCGGATTGAGCGGGAGATGGCCGAGGCGGTGGAGGCGGCGGTCCTGGCGGACATGCTGGCGCAGCCATTGGATGAGACCATGACCCTGCACGTGGCGAAGATCGCCGACATACTCCGGCTGGTCCCGGCCAACACCGTCGACGCCATCATCACCCATCCTCCTCAGGCCGAGGACAAGCTGTTCATGTACTCCGACCTGGCGGCTCTCGCAGCCCACGCCCTGAAGCCCTCCGGCTTCATGGCAGTGCTGGGTAACGGCATGCTTCTGCCCCGGATGCTGGCGCATCTGGAGCACGAGGGGATCAGGTGAATTATGGAGCAGGACGTCCTCTCCCAGGGGCCGCCGGATCGTTCCGGGCGCCCGTACTTCCTGGACCTCCGCCGCAAGCCCCTGCTCGTCTACGGCAAGCCCGCCTTCCAGCCCGCCGGTGGGGACGACCTGATCACAGTTCCCCCGCCGGAGGAGTTGCCCGCAGGCCTCGACCGGAACGAGACCACCATGGACTTGATCGTCAAGAAGTTGTGCCGGTCCGGACAGACGGTCTGCGACCCGATGATGCTGGATCGGGCCGGCACGGCGCTGGGGGCGAGGAAGCAGGGCTGCACCTTCATCGGCGCCACGGAGCATCAGTCCTCTCGGGACCGCATCCGGAAGCGGATGATGGAAGCGGATGATGGAAGCAGAAGTAGGCTGCGGTGGACAATCCGAAACCGGTTCACCCAGCGAAGGAGGAATGAACGAGTAGCTGCTCACGCGAACCCCGTCGGCGACACTGGGTCAAGTTTCCGTCGGCGTTGACAAGTTACAATAGATGTAGGGAGTTGAACCGGAGGTGACGACCATGCAGCACCCAACCGCATTCCTAACCCTTCGTCCCCATGCCGAGGGACGACCGGAGGATGCAGCACTGGCAGATTTCCCCCTGGAGGAGCGAATCCTCGTGGTTCTGGCGCAGCAGCCGTGGGCCTCTGCCGCGGACCTCGCCAAAAGGCTCGACATGATGTCGGAATCCGACATCCACAAGGCCTGTCACGAGTTGGAGGAGAACAAAAATGTTGCCGGCCGTGAGATGGGCGTGACCCGCCGGATCCAACGGCGGTACGTGCTATCGCGGCAGGGCGTGATGCACGTGACAAGGCCCTTCCAGCATAAGGGCCTGATCCGAGCAGCGCTGCCCCTGACCTGGCAGATGACGGAAGAAGGGGTCACAAGGATGCTGATGTGGCTGCCGATGATCGAATCCCTCTATGAGATCCTCCCCACGTTCTGGACCGGCGGGATAGCTGAGCCATTCCGGTGGCAGTCCATGTATCCGGATCCGTCCTGCAGCAGTTACGTCTGGCTGGGCGTGCCCACCCTGACGGAGGTCCGGTGGTTACCCCGTGGTCGTCTGCACGCCGCAGCCACCTGGCGTTTTGAGGACTCTCCCCGGCGTCCCAGGTCCTACTCCATCCCCTTCTTCTGGGCCGGCCTGCTGCCTCAGGAGGACTACCGGTCCCGCAGCCTCCGCTTGGGCTCCGAGTTCATTCGCTCTCCACGCGGTCCGAAAGACGCTACCTGGTGGGATATAGAACCGGCCGTCGCCGCCATTGGCCTGGACGAATTTGCGGCGTTTCGGTCGAGGACCGCCTACGGCGACGACGTGCAGGTGGGGGCTGTGGACACGGCCGGCACCCTGGTCTGGTCTGCAGAGGCAAGCCACAACGAGTGGACTCTGGGGGAGAAGCCTCCGCAGGCCAGGTCGATCGGCCACCCTGAGGCTGCGGCCATCGGAGAGGGTCCCGACCTGGTGAATCTGGGGGGTAGACGGGAATATCGGATCGTGGCCTTTGTGTCGGAGTTTCGGGCTCTCACCAGGGCGAACCTGGTGAGAGCCTTCCACATGTCCGGCGGCGCTGTCAAGGCTGTAGTAGAAGCCTTGGCAGACCGTGGCCTGGTTACAAGTGGGGGAAAAACATCTGTATTACCCAGAGGGGTCGCGAAATGTTGGCTTCTCGGCATAGGGTAGATGCCAGCCGACTGGTGGAGGTCACGCATCTGGACCCGGAGGGAGCGGATGCGATAAGGGAAAGGCGCCATGACTCGGCGGTGGCCGAGACGGCGGCAGCGTTCCGGGGGGCTGGGATACCGGTGGTGGCCGGCTGGAGATGGGTGGTGTCCTGGAGCGATGGCCAGTTGGTCCCCGACCTCTGGGTTCAGGTGCCGGTACCCGGCCGGGAGGAGGGCATTTGGGTGGCTGTCGAGGTGGAGTTTTCGGCGAAGACGGAGAAACGGATAGAGGAGAAGTACCGCTCATACCGCCTGGCCCCGATCCGGCTGGGAAGGTCTTTCCCCATCCTGGTCATTACCGGTGAGGAGTTGCCTGCGAAGCGCTTCGGCGACCAGGCGGGAGATCTGCCAGTGCTCACCACCACCCTGAAGAAATTCCTGGCCGGCGTATGGGAGGATCCGGAGAGTGTATGGCGGCGCAAGGGCCACCCGGTGGGGTTGAGTGATATTGCCAGGGAGCACCGGTCTCACCTCTGGCAGCGGACGGGACGGTCGCTGGACTACAGCAAACCTTCGTCCGAGACTTGGGCAAGATTGATCGGAAAGGAATTCATCTGGTCGGACCCCCAGACCGAGGACCTCGATTGGGAACCGCCGCCCATGGATCGCCAACTCCAGACGAAGATGGACCGTGTGCTGAATGAGGTCAGGGCAGAACCTCCCGCCAACAAGGCGGTTTCCGCTCCAACGCCGCCCCCAACGCCGGTTGGAAAAGCGGCTACTGCCCAGGACCATGTGCTGCATGAGACTCCGGCAGTCCCACCCGCCAGCAGGCCCTTGGCCGCTCCGGCGCCACCAGCTCCGTCACCTGCTACCGCCCAGAACCGAGCTCGGCAACGATGGGAAGTGTTGAGCAAGATAAACAGTCTGGTAGCCGCGGCCGACCGGATCGCTAAAAGACGCTTGGGAAAGACCGATCTCACTGATGCGGAGCGCCTGTGCCTGCAACGTGTGAGGGCCATTATCACCTATGGCGCGGCGGAGCAACTCGCGGTTGCTGAGCACGTCGTAGAGAAGATGGGTCAGGATTGTCTCAAGCTGAAGGACCAGCATCATCACGCGGTCCGTTCAGGAAATGCCCTGTGGTCGTTAACAATGTCCCCGACCAAGACAGATCCTCGTCAAGCGTTTAAGGACATCTTGAAAGAACACCCGAATACCAGGCAGGACGCCTGCAAGAAGTTCAACAACTGGTCCAAGGTGGTGGACCGTGCTATTCGGACAGCCCGACAGCCCCGGACACTTGAGTCGGACGATCCATCCGGTGGTTCTGCACCTTAGGCCTGTTGAAATACCCCACCATCAGCTACAACCACCGGACAGTTCGGTGGGCAAACGTCCTGCAATTCCTGTAGGTGCTGATGTAGGGGGGTTGTTATAGAAAAGGGGTGAAACCATAGGGAAATCCCCTAGAAACTCGGACGGAAACCCCGATTCTCCCCAAGTCGTCGTTTTCTTAGCAACGATTGTCGATGTAACAGTGGGTTCTTGAACCGTATTACAGACACTATCATGCCACATAAGACTATAATACGTCTGTCTGGCGTAGCGCGAAACCCGGCCTATGGCTTTCCGGCCAGACTTCTAGTACAGGTTGGCGTAAATAACCCGGCAGTTCATGCGACCAGCACCTTGCCTTGGTAAGTCCATTTGAAGGGCTTTGCCATGGTCCGGTTGTAATAGTCGATGAAGTCCCACACCTTCTGTTTCAGATCGGTGACCGATCTGAATGACCCTCGCTGTAGCAGTTTTCGCACCAGAATGCTCAGCCAGATTTCCACTTGGTTCATCCATGACGTGTGCTTGGGGGTGTAGTGAAACACGATACAGTGGCTGGGATCGCTGAGAAATGCGGCCCGGGACTCTCGGTTCGCCAATGTGCCCCACTTGCCCTTCTTACCCAACTCCAGGTCCAGCCCAGACTCTCTGGCTACCCAGCGCACTAGAGATTCAGAACGGTGCGTGTCCAGGTTGTCCACCACAAAATGCCACCGCTGGGCCGCCCTATCGCTAGCGATCACTGCCTCCACATGCTGCAGAAAGTCCGCTTCGGTACGTCTGGGCCCCCCATAGGGCTCAACAATCTGACCCGTCACCACATCCCGACTGATGATGAAGGAGCGTGTACCATGCCGGATGTACTCAAACTCCCGCCGTTCCACCTTCCCCGGCGCCAAGGGCAACCCAGGATGTTTGCGCTCCAGGGCCTGTACTCCGGTCAACTCATCAGTGCTCATCACTCGCTCCCCAGATTGGACCAAGGCGGGAGCTTCTCGGTACAGATCGCAGATGTCAGTGACTTTGGCGTCATAGTGCTCGTCCCCGGAGGGTGTCAACCAATAGCGTATCCGGTGGGGTTTCAGGTCCCCCTTTCTAGAAGCCTGGCCGCATGACGGGGGGAAATCCGTTCTACGATGCCTTTTTCGATGATCTCATCAGCCAATTCCCGGCTGGTCCACTGGCTGATAGGACGACCGCACTGGCTGGGGGCCTCACAAGCCAGGGACATGATCTGGCAAACTTGCTCTGGGGTGATCCGGGCGGGAGCCCCAGGACGAGGCGCATCCCGCAACCTTTCTTCTATACTCAGGTCTTCCAGAATGGCTGCCTGTAGCCCCAGCCAGCGGTTGCGCCAGAACCGTACCGTATCCACATCCAGGCCCACTTCGCGGGCTATTTGGCTGTTGTTCAGGCCAGCCGCGGCAGACAGAATGATTCTGCCTCGCCGGGCCAACTGCTGGGGGGTGCTATATCGGCGCACCAGGGTTTCCAATCCTTGCTGCTCTTCCGGGGATAATTCCACCACGGGAGGTTTCGGTCCACGCATCGCCTTCACCACCACACTTCATCTCTCCAACCTCAACGCGCTCATTATACTACTCGGGCTTTTCAGCCCACCTGTACTAGTACTACAACGACGGGTTTAAGGTGGCGGCTCCATCCTGCTTTCGCGGCGGGTGGAGCGGCGTCTCTCGTGGGAACGGCGAGCCCGTTCGTTGCGTAGCTGCGTATCCTCCAGCCACAACAGCAATTGATCGGGCCCGAACTGCTCCCGGGGCAGCATCTCCCGCACCACCCGGTACACCTGTGGCCTCGTGATCCGGGGCATCTTTTCCCCCCCAATCCTGCTGCAGGCTCAGCAGGAACGCCCCACCCAGCAGGCACATGGCTATGTGGTGATGCCACCCTGCCCAGCTGCGGGTCTCGTATTCGTCCAGCCCCACGTCACCCTTCTCAGTCTCGAACTCCGTTTCAATGCGCCACCTGGACCCACCCACGTAGGCCAGAGTCTCCAAGGTTGTGCCCTCGGGAGCGTTGGACAGGTAGTAGCGGGGCTCGCTGCCGTCCAGGTTCCGGCGCCAGACGGCCCACAGTTCCTCGCCGGGCTTGCGCCTCCTGGTGGCCCGCACCCGCTGGGCACTGAACCGGTAGGTGCGCGGCCCCTGGCTTCCCTGGGCCACCGTTATCTCCCGCCAAGCCTCATCCGGCAGTTCATCACCGCGCTGCTCCATGGTCCGCCGCTGCCCAGGCCGCAGCTTGGGTTTGCGGGGGCGGCCGAACCCCGGATATTCCGGACTGGTCCAAGCCGGGTCCAAGGGCCAGACCGTAGTGCCGCCCGGAACGTCCAGCACGTAGCGCATCCCCAGGGCCGCCAGTCCCTCCCGGAAGGTCGGCGACATCCCGAAGGCGTCGTCTCCGGCAACCCACTCGGCCCTGAGGTAGCCCAACTCCAGGACCCGCTCCAGCATCTCCAGGGCCAACTCCGTCTTTGACCGGTAGTTCCGCCGGTCCTCCGGCACACCCGCCGCAGCACACCGGTCCTGGTCGGAGGTCCAACTCTTGGGCAGATACAGCCGCTTGTCCACCAACGCCCGGCCCAGCGGGCTGACGTAGGCCAGGAACATCCCACCCTGGCAGTTGGCCACCTTGCCCAGCCTGCCGCAGTACTGCCGGGCCACTCCCGCCGATTTCCTGCCCTGCTTGGGGAAGTCGCTGCCATCGAACACCCACACCGCCTCCGGGTGTCCCAGCCTGGGGGCCAAGTATTCCTGCAACCGCCCTATGACTGTCTCATCGGACCACCGGGCCTCGGTGAGAAAGCGCTGCATCGCCCGGGCCGAGATGCCCACCGATTCCGAGAGATTCTCGGCGTTGCGCCGCTCCTGGTCCTGCACCAGCAGCGCCTGAAGGTAATTCCCGCTGTGATCTCGCCACTGCTTGCGGCCGAAGGAGGCCGCAAAGAAGGCGTGGAATTCCTGAAGGCTGTCGTAGACCCGCTCGAAGCTCGCCGCATCCATCACTCAAACCACCCAACATCATCTGTCCAGCCATCCTACCAGACAACTCGTCGTTGTAGTACTAGGAGTACGGGACACTTGGGTTCCGGCTTGGCGGCGGCCTCTGATGCGTCCGGTGCTGCCGCGGAAGTTGCTCCAGCGACTCCGCTCGCCGGCCAGGGGTTCCTTCCCGGCCTGATGACCAACTCCAGCGCCGCTGTTGATGAACACCGCCGGAGGGCGGGGATCCCCTCCGGCGGTCCGGGGACGGTGAGCTCGTCGGAGGGATCGGCAGGCTTCAGTTCGCCGCGGATCTCGCGTAGCATGCCGGCCATATCGCCCAGGGCGGCTTCGATGAGGGCGATGCCGGTGACACAGAACTCGCACCTGCAGGTGCCATCGTGGACGGTTATGGACCACTCCTGCATCCCCGCCAGGGCATCGGCGAAGCCATCCTCCCAGCAGCCGCATTCCTGTTCGCAGCCGTCGTGGTTGGTTTCAGCCATCCGTCGCCAGCTCGGTGCCGCTGCCCATCGGAGTGCCTGAGTCAGCCAATTCTGTCTTCCAAGTACCGGGCGAATGAATCTACTCTCCACTTGTCGGCCTTGAATATCTCTTCGCCCCCGGTCCTCCTGGCCGCCGTCCTCGACCAGGTCCACCGGGGGCTGCTGGGTGCTAGTCCGCCGTCCCCCGCAGTTCCGACAGGCCCTGGGGGATGTGGATGTGCAAGTGCTCGACGTGGATGTGGAGCTCCTGCGGGGCTTCCAGTCCGGCCGGAGCCTGGCGCGGTAGCACCAGCCCGGGCTCGACCAGCTGCACCTGGGCGGCGATGCTGGCCGGCGTGGGCGTGATGTAGACCTTCCGGTCGATGGCCAACTGGACGAGGTGGTCGACGATCTGGGAAGGGTCTCCCCAGTGCATCGCGACGTTCCTGGACCCGGCGAGGGCCTCGATGTCCTCGTTTGGCTCCATGTTGGGCATGGCCAGGACCGGGATTACGAAGATGCTCTGGTGGAACATTTCCTGGACTACGTCGCGGATGGCCATGGCAGCGTCCCACGTCCCGGGGATCGGCGACTCCTTGCGGATCCGGCCCCGGTCGGTGACCAGGTACCACTCACCGTCAATGATGATGTACCTGCCACCCTTGGTCTGGATCCCGAAGATGCCGACGCCGACAATCCACACCGCGAAGTCGAGCTGTGGGGCGGTGTGGAGGGGCTTGACCTCGTAGAGGACGCGACCATCGAAGTCGCAGGACTTGAATGCCTCGTAGATTTGCTTCTCGGCCTGCCGCTTTGGCGTGTCCTCGCGGCAGGTGGGGAATGTTGGATAGAGTTCCATGATTCACTTCTCCTTTTGATTGTAGTGTCGGACCGGGCGGACGGGGCCTCGTTCCCGCCAACAGGGACACGGCCGCCCCAATTGAGAAGCAAGTCATGATGAAGGGTTCATTCCCAGGTCTACCACCCGGGCCTGGGGCCGGTTATGTACCCGCCAGCTCCGCGTGGGGCATGAATGAACCCCCTGCGGGGCTGAATCCGCAGGGGGCGAACATGGGAAAGTGCCGGCGACCCGGGGTGACCCGGGCTTTACTTCGTGCCTCGCTGGGACTCCAGCTCGCGAATCCAGGCGAAGAGTTCCGCCGTCCGCGCTGGGTGGCTGGGACCGGGATGAGGTCCCGAAGGATCCGGTTCACTTCCTTGCACCCCGCCCTGACGCTGGCGGCCACAATCCCCGCCCCGATGGCACCATTTTCCCCATGGCCACCCGCTCCACCGTTTGCAAGTTCCGGCTCACCCTCGAGGAACGCCGCGCCCTGGACGCCGACGCCGGCCTCAGCCTTCCTCGAGGGGTGCTGCCAGACCTGCGATGTTCCGCCGATCCTGCGTCGGCGCGTCTAAACTAACACCAAGGTGAAAAGTACATAAAGCTAAACCCGCCGAGGAACTCTTCAGACACTCTCAAGCCAGTTTTAATCCCACTGTCCATGTAGTTCCCACCTTGGCTTTGGTTTAGGCAGGTACATTTGCCCAACGGCAACTGACCAAATCATGGATTAGTTGGTTGGTTACTGCCGAAGAGTGAGGTGGACCCAGGAAACTGGACAGGTAGCTAAGCGAGGGTCCTGCTCCTAAACTGAGGGCAGCGGTTGCTGCTAAACCAATACCAAGGTGGGATGTGCATTTCGGGGGTCTTGACGACGACCGAAAGGACTCCACGGTAACTCATATCACCCTTAGGTCCCCACTGGGTAGGCACCGACAGTGCGGTCTAGCGATATGTACATTTCACCTTGGCTTTAGCTTAGTATTGTGTACCTCCTGTGTGGAATCTCAGCGCCTTGGCCAACAATTCCTCACCAATGGAGCAGATGCAGCGCCAACGCCTCACATATTAGCCCGCCATGGGGCGCCCCCAATAGCCCCGTTTTCGGGCTTTCAGGAACGGGTCACCTCAGACGGGGAATGGGCCGAAAATCAAGCCCTGGCACGCCCAGCAGGGCGACATAAGAGGTTGCGCGAACCAAACCGGGGGAAACTGAGACAAGGGGGAACATGACCAACAGAAACTCGCTGCTGGGACGGTCCAAGCCCAGAGAGAAGCTTACCAGGGAGGAGATCGCCGCCCTCGACGAGGTAACCGTGCCTCCCGTGCCGCCGACGAAGCCGCCTGGGAAGAAGGGCGGTGGTACGCAGCGGATGGTATGCAAGGATCTGCTGAAGTTTCACTGGAGCCTCGAGTGCCCTGGTTGCGGTTTCAAGGTCACCGGCGAAGGCCAGCCCCAGCCCGGGCAAAGGCTCGCCAGGTGCGGCCGCTGCAAAGTGGTCCTGGTCCTGGGCGGCGGGTGATGGTTCGGACAACAACCATTCTGAGCGCCCGGCAGAAGGCCCGCAGCCGTGAATAGGCAGCTGGCCGCGCTGCGACTCGGACGATGTTCCCTGGTTTCCGCCCCCATGGCCACTGATGCCGCACCTGGGCATATTGACACAAACCCGCACCGCCCAAACAGGCCAGCGACCACCGCGCCCGGGCTATGATGCCATGTAACGACAACCTATCGACAGCAGATGCGGAGGGCCGGAAGGATGGAGAACCATGTCGACACCAGCGTCCGTAACTGTTCAGACTTGATGAGGTGAATTGGCTCAAAGCCGTTGGAAAAACGCTGGCATGGCCGGGGGAGTTGTGGCATACCAGGGAGGTGGACACTGAACTAGACCTGAACGCGGCGAGTCGCGAAACTCTGCTGGAGATAATTGCCGGCCAGCGGGCAGTCATTGCCGATTTGCAAAGGCGGATTGGGGTTCTGGAATCCCGTCCCAACCGGCGCGGGTCGTCGGGGATGCCGGGTAATCAGCCGCACTCCAGCCGGCAAGCGCCGGAGAAAAAGGAGCCCAGAAAGCCGCGCCGCCATGGCTTCGCCCGCCAGCGCATGACTCCTACCCAGCGGGTGGAGCATGCCGTGGCGGTCTGTCCCGACTGCGGGACTCACCTGAACGGCGGATGGGTACAGCGAACTCGGGAAGTCATTGAGCTACCGGTGGCTCCGGTAGAAGTGACCGAGCACGCCCTGGTAGCCCGCATCTGTCCGGTATGCCAGCGGCGCCGGCTGCCCAAAGAGGCCCTGCAGGGGGTGGCTCTGGGCCAGCAGCGCCTGGGGGTCAATCTGGTAAGCCTGATGGTGACCCTGCGGGAGGAGGGACGGTTGCCCATAAGAATCATCCAATGGTACCTGGAGACCGTCCATCAGTTGCACCTGAGTGTTGGTGCCATCGTCCAGGCCGTCCATGGAGTAGCCCGTCAGGCTGAGACGGCGGTGCGAGAGGTGCTCGAGCAAGTCCGCGCCAGTCCCGTGGTGCAGGGCGACGAAACCGGCTGGCGCCAGGACGGGAGCAACGGCTATGTTTGGACCTTCAGCACTCCCAGCGAACGATACTTCCTGCGTCGGGGTCGGGATAAGGGGGTGGTGGATGAGGTGCTGGATTCCTCCTTCAGCGGAGTGTTGGTCAGTGATTTCTACGCCGCCTATAACCACTACCCGGGCCTGAAGCAACGATGCTGGGCTCATCTGCTCGGGATATCCATGACCTGAAAGGGTTGTACCCAGAAGACGCTGGGCTGGCTCAGTGGGCCGAGGCGGTTCACCAGGTCTACACGGAGGCCAAGGGCTCGGTCCTTCCCCGAGCCCAGCCAGGCCATCGCACCCAGCTAATGCTGGAGGAGAAACTAATGGTCTTGGCACGGCCTTTCCTTAAAGATCCCCTGGCGGTTCAGGCCAAGCTCTGCCGGCGCATGGAACGGTTCATCAAGGAACTGTTTGTCTTCGTGTCGGACCCAGCCGTGCCCTCAGACAACAACGCCGCCGAGCGGAGCCTGCGGCATCTGGTAACCAGTCGCAAGATCAGCGGCGGCACCCGCTCAGGGCAGGGCACCGACAGCAAGATGACCTTGGCATCCCTCTTTGGCACCTGGCGGGCCAGAGGTCTCAATCCCCTCCTGGAATGCCGCCGGTTGCTCGCTTCCCCTCAAATCTGAACACTTACCAGCGTCCAGGAGCTAACGACAGAGGCCATGCAGGACATAGACACTATGGGGCAGGAACTCACGGCGGCTGAGGAACGCCCTATCGACAATGTCACGACAGACGGACAGAAGGCCCCGACGGAGACCCAAGGGCCAAACCGGAGGCGGAAACAGAAGTCCTTCACCATGGATGACGGTGTCCATGCCCTCCTGGCCACCCAGGCCGACGCGGCCGGTGTCTCCATGAGCAGCTATCTGGAAACCCTGATCCTCTCGGCCGAGGACCTCTCCCTGGACCCCAGGGTCATGCCGATGCTGGGGGCCCAGGCCACCAGCATCGGCATGACCAAGAAGGACCTTCTGGAGATGCTCATCCTCCGGGCCGAGCACGTCGTCTCCTGGGACCAGCAGACCGCCGATGCCCTGGGCGTCCTGGCTAACCGCGCGGGCCTCAGCCGCCAGGAGTTCCTGGAGTGCCTCCTCGTCAGGGCCGAGGATGTCATGACCTGGCAGCCGCCGAAACTGAGGGCCAGGTCATGGTGGAGGTTCTGGGAGCAGCCGGAGTGGAAGGAGCCGGAGCCGGTGTTTCCTGCCGTCATGGAGCGCCTTTCGAGGCCGAGATTGGCCGGAAAAGGCTCCGAAAAGGTGTGGTAATGCGCTGTCTCCCTGCCAGATGAGGCGCAAATACAGTTTCCTTATTAAGGCTTGCTGGTCAATGACACTGCAACTGCTGGAACATGGGGTGGGACGAGGCTCTGGAATTTGTGAAGGACTGGCGCTCGGATGCTCTGGAACACCGGACCTGCCTAGTACTACAGCCGCAGATGATGAACGGAATGCTCAAGCAGTCTTGAGAATGACAGGGCCCAGATGCGGGATGCTGGCTCCATCTTTGGTGGTACGGAGCTAAATCCAATGCTGGTGCCCGGCTGGAAGTAACGAAGGAATGCATGTGCGGCTTTAGTTTAGGAAGCCAGTGCCCACGCCGCTTCCCTGGACACTTAACAATGACATCTTCGCTGGGCAACGACAGCGATTTCGCTCTTTTTCCATCGGCGCTAACAAAATCCCCGGCAAGCCCATCTTCTGTGCGGTAGAACCGTAGCGCCTCTACGGCTCCAATGTGGGCACATGCCGTATGCCGCTTCCCCATTCCGGCCCTCGCATTCACCAATTCCCTCCGGCAAAGCTTCCATGGTGGGCTGGACACCTCCGGAGTTCCATCGGTGGAGGGCATATTTAAATTGTTCATTTTACTATTTGATTATATGTACTTGGGTTCTCATTGAAAGCAATTAGGTTTGTTATCTCATAGTAGACTTGCTATTTCTATTGTATTAAAGCTAGTAAAGGGGTATATTAATTATCTACACCTTTTCTGTGCCTGGGGGCGGAGAGGTTATCCAGGAAATACGGTCTGAACTGATGCCAGTGGAGCATTTTCATTGTCCTCATGCAGACGGGCTGCACCGGGGCGTCAGGGCCAGTACCAAACAGGAGCTGCAGCTCGCATCGCAGGAGGAATATCCATGACCATGAGTGCCAGGCCGGGGGATGCCTGGCCCGACTCCATGGAGCAGATTGCCAGGGCTGCGGGACTATCTGCCGGAGCCGACGCGGTGCTGCGGGTCCTGCGGTGGCTCCCCCTGGCGTCTGGAGACGACCTGGCCGGGGTCATGGGTCGTCCGGTGTTCGGGGTGCTTGCCGACCTCCGCCGACTGAGGGGCGCCGGTCTGGTGGAGTCTGCCCAGCTGGGATGCACCCGCCGGCAGAGACAGCGTTGGTTTCTTTCTCAGATGTGCCTGGAACGAGCCCGTTTGTCCGGCGCCACCTGGCACGACGAGGCGGCCCGTGTCCGGCTGGTGGAGCTCCTGCCTGCGGTGGAACAACTGTACCCGGCGCTGGGAAGTGTGAAGGGGATGGGCGCGTTGCGGGAGTTCCAGTGGCTCGACGCCACCGGGGAGCAGGGTCCCAGCTGCGACGCCGCGGCCCTCTTTGAGGGTGGGTGGGTCGCCCTCTTCTGGTGCGGGTCCCTGCTATCCGAGACGATCTTGGCCGATAGGCTGGAGCGGTTCCCCCTGGACTGCCAGGTCCTGGCGGTCCAGGCGATCCAGCCGTGGCCCAGCCAGGTGCACCTGGTGGTGGCCGACGAGTGGGAGCGTGAGCTGGCCCTCCGGGTCCTGTTCGACTTCGAGATGGACCGGATGGCGGCGGTGCGGTGCCTGGCCGACGGGACGGTCACCGGACCCGCCCATGTCCGGACCAGCCTGGGCTGGGTGTACCAGCCGGTGAAACACCGCTCGGGCCGGACCTCCTGGCAAGAGTTGCTGGCCGAATCTCTTTGGGCGGGGGCCGGCGGATTGGAATGCAACCGGGCGTTGGAAGGGGTCGTCCAGTGGCCTGGGGCCCACCTCCGGTTTCTCAAGGGGCTGCTGGGCGAACCGCCTGCGGAGAACCGGATCCGCCAGAGCATTGGGAGGCTCGTCAACGCCGGGTGCCTGCTGGTGGACGGTGAGGGCCAGAATGCCCGGTATTTCGCCAGCGGCCGGGGTCTGAACCTCCAGGCTCTACAGGACCGGGTCCACCACCTGCACGCCAGGAGCAGTTCCGGTCTGTCCCAGTGGCAGGAAGCGTCCCCGCGACAGTTGCGACATACGGTTTCAAAGCCTCACGAGGACGGGCTGCGGGCCATGCTGCGGCCTTTCGCCGCCCTGGCGATCCCCTTGGCCAATGGAACGCGCCACGAGGAACAACTGGGGAGTGGCGGGGGCATAGCCCCGGATGCCATGCTCTATCTCAGAAAGAGCCCTTACGGTAAGGGGTGGCACTATGTCGAGTACGAGCGCAGCGCCAGGGGGAGGTCCCGGGTGTCCGGCAAGCTGCGGGGCTACAGTTCATCCAGGCGGCGGGACAGCTACCCGGTGATTCTGGTCTGCTGGGATGATGATGCCGAGAGGACATTCCAGGAACAGGGCCGGGAGCTGGGCATCTCCATGGTCACCACATCCCTCGATCGCCTGAAGGACCATGGGCCGGTGGGAACCACCCAGTGCTGGTCGATGTACGGGGAACCGGTGGAGCTCGGCTAGAGGTCTGGCCGGAAAGCCATTGGCCGGGTTTCGCACTACGCCAAGCAGACGTATTCCAGTCTTATGCGGTATGATAGTATCTGTAATACGTTTCAATAACCAACTGTTACATCTATAATCGACGTTAAGAAAACGACGGCTTGGGGAGAATCGGGGTTTCCGTCCGAGTTTCTAGAGCTTGTGGACATTTAGCTTCTTGACGGGCATAATCCGGGGCGAAGGGAGGATCCCCGGCCAGCCCTGGCGCCAAGCGCCAGCCTCCCAAGCAGGCGGGGAGCTACGTGGAAAGGTCCGTATAGACTGGCACGTCTTTATCGACACCGGATTTCATAATGCTCACCTCCTTTCAGCTTCGGGCTGGTTGTGATGAACCAGCCCGAATACTTTTGATATGCCAAATCTAACAAAAGCCGCCCGAGCCGGGAATATTTCTGATCCCCGGCTCTTCTTCTGATCTCCTCGCTCTTGCAAGCGCCTAACCTTACGCTTACGATTGCCACGCTACAACCATTCATCCTCACCCATCGCTGAAAGAAAGCTTTGACTGGGCCACTCGTGCCCCCTTGCCGCTTCAGCTACGGGATTTTGGGCCGTCTTGTCTCCATGAACCAACCGCAGTAGTAATAGGGATTTAGGTGATGATTGAACCTGGCGCGGTTTGCATAAATTGCGGCAACCCTGCGGCGGCACGGTCCGGCATCTTCAACAAGATTTACAAGTGCCGTGATTGCTATTCACGGGACAAAACACGGGACGAAAAGAAAGGCTGGTTGCTTACCCTTTTGAGTTGCGGGGGATGCCTCATCATCGCTTTGATAATGGTAATAATGGTAATAATGGGTTGCGGGGTTGCCGTGGGAGTAACAATGGCTAGTACAGGTGGGCGTAAATAACCCGGCAGTTCATGCGACCAGCACCTTGCCTTGGTAAGTCCATTTGAAGGGCTTTGCCATGGTCCGGTTGTAATAGTCGATGAAGTCCCACACCTTCTGTTTCAGATCGGTGACCGATCTGAATGACCCTCGCTGTAGCAGTTTTCGCACCAGAATGCTCAGCCAGATTTCCACTTGGTTCATCCATGACGTGTGCTTGGGGGTGTAGTGAAACACGATACAGTGGCTGGGATCGCTGAGAAATGCGGCCCGGGACTCTCGGTTCGCCAATGTGCCCCACTTGCCCTTCTTACCCAACTCCAGGTCCAGCCCAGACTCTCTGGCTACCCAGCGCACTAGAGATTCAGAACGGTGCGTGTCCAGGTTGTCCACCACAAAATGCCACCGCTGGGCCGCCCTATCGCTAGCGATCACTGCCTCCACATGCTGCAGAAAGTCCGCTTCGGTACGTCTGGGCCCCCCATAGGGCTCAACAATCTGACCCGTCACCACATCCCGACTGATGATGAAGGAGCGTGTACCATGCCGGATGTACTCAAACTCCCGCCGTTCCACCTTCCCCGGCGCCAAGGGCAACCCAGGATGTTTGCGCTCCAGGGCCTGTACTCCGGTCAACTCATCAGTGCTCATCACTCGCTCCCCAGATTGGACCAAGGCGGGAGCTTCTCGGTACAGATCGCAGATGTCAGTGACTTTGGCGTCATAGTGCTCGTCCCCGGAGGGTGTCAACCAATAGCGTATCCGGTGGGGTTTCAGGTCCCCCTTTCTAGAAGCCTGGCCGCATGACGGGGGGAAATCCGTTCTACGATGCCTTTTTCGATGATCTCATCAGCCAATTCCCGGCTGGTCCACTGGCTGATAGGACGACCGCACTGGCTGGGGGCCTCACAAGCCAGGGACATGATCTGGCAAACTTGCTCTGGGGTGATCCGGGCGGGAGCCCCAGGACGAGGCGCATCCCGCAACCTTTCTTCTATACTCAGGTCTTCCAGAATGGCTGCCTGTAGCCCCAGCCAGCGGTTGCGCCAGAACCGTACCGTATCCACATCCAGGCCCACTTCGCGGGCTATTTGGCTGTTGTTCAGGCCAGCCGCGGCAGACAGAATGATTCTGCCTCGCCGGGCCAACTGCTGGGGGGTGCTATATCGGCGCACCAGGGTTTCCAATCCTTGCTGCTCTTCCGGGGATAATTCCACCACGGGAGGTTTCGGTCCACGCATCGCCTTCACCACCACACTTCATCTCTCCAACCTCAACGCGCTCATTATACTACTCGGGCTTTTCAGCCCACCTGTACTAGTCGCCTTTAGACTATGGGGTGTTTCATGCTCAGAGTCCTGATCATCCTTGCTGTGACGCTGATTGTCCTGGCGGCCCTGGCCTGCGGGCCGGAAGCCTCGCCAACAACGACAACGCCAATGGCATCCCCCATTCCCACAGTCGAGCATAAGGTAGCATCTCCCCCAGGTGTACATGCTACGGCGATTGCACGGTGGCGTTCTTCAGCTCCAACGAGGTCAACTCCGCATCGGGGAAACCCGACGGCGGTTGCACGCCGCACAGATTCAACGCCGACTTATATTTGGATTCCAAAATACGCGGACCCGTTTATGGCAGACAAAATGGTCAACTCCTACCCTGCCACTGTAGTTACTCTGTGTACAGGAATTTTTGGTGGGGCATGGTCTCCCGGTGATCCCAACTATTGGGCAACCTTTGACATCTGTGCAGTCAACGCCCAGTTGGGATTCCCAGACCCCACTGACATTGCGACAAAAGGGTGCGTTTCAAAAAGTTCAGAATGCAAGAAGTACCAGTTGAAGCGGCTAGAGTAATCGCAAGGACACTTTTGGAACAGAACGCCGACTTTTGAAACAACTATAGTAAGACTATCTGGCCGTTGGTCAGGTTGGGCGGTTTCTTGTACACCGGCGGCCTCGCAGCGCGCCGCACTGCCTTGGTGTCCAGAAACCAGCCAATGCCATTTATAAAAGCCTCATAGCTCTCTCCGAGCTTGCAATATCGAGCGGCTATGCCCCGAAACTGTTTCAGGTCCGCAAACAGGTTCTCTACCAAATGTCTTGTCCGGTAACTGACCGGATCATACCAGGGAGGCTTCTTTCGGTTCCGCTTGGGCGGAATCCTTTTGAACAAGAGCAGACGGACCATCGCACCCTGATGGAGGAAATCACCAGTGCGATCGAGCATATCGACCCCAACGCTTACTACGAGTACATAGAGCAACCCAGCCTCAACCGGCGGGAGAAACGATAGCACGACCCACCAGGCCCCCACAGCCCCTGTGCCCGCCCCGCAGGGGGCATAACGACCAATAGAACGCCCAAGCTGGGAACAGTAACGCACGGAGCCAGAGGTCACCCAACATCCTCACCGGGAACCGCGAGAACCCCTGCCACTACCACCACAAATGCAAAACCGCCATCCAAGACCAATGGTCTACAGTGCAGAAGAATCCCACTTCGCCGCGGACCGATGGCCGAGCAGAACTTTCCCGACAACACCATCTATGAACTGGATAACCTAGACGTGCTCAGGGGCATGAACTCGGAGACGGTGGATCTCATCGCCACCGACCCACCCTTCAACACCAGGCGGAGCCGCTCCGGCACCGCTGGCTTCTACGTCGATAACTGGAAGTGGGGAGACACCGGTAAACTTCCCGACCAATGGGCGTGGAACGAGGTCCACCCGGCCTGGCTGGAGGAAATCCGGGACGAGAACCGGGCCCTCTGTGAAGTCATCGAGGCCACCAAGCACCGCCACGGGCAGGACATCGCCGCCTTCATGTGCTTCCTCTCCGTCCGGCTCCTGGAGATGCACCGGACATTGAAACCCACCGGGAGCCTGTACCTCCACTGCGACCACACGGCCAACGCATACATCAGAATGGCGATGGACGCCATCTTCGGGGCCAAGAACTTCAAGAACGAAATAGTCTGGAAAAGAACAGCAAGGGGATTCAAAGGCTCACAGTTTTCACCAAGAAACTACAACTCCAACACGGACAGCATACTTTTCTACGGGAAAACAAGAGACACATCTTTCAACATGAACAGAGTGCTAGTTCCATACGAGCAGGAATACCTAGAAAAAGCATTCAAACTGCACGACGAAAAAGGACCGTATTACCTAGACGTAGCATTCAACCGACCAAGCGCGAGCCCAAGACCCAACCTCTGTTACGAGTACAGAGGATTCACCCCCACACACCCTTCCGGGTGGAAGATAGGAAGACCAAGAATAGAACAACTGGACGAAGAAGGCGAGTTAGTAATCCAAGAAAACCAAATCCACAGGAAAGTACGACCAAAAGCAGGAGCTATACGCAACAGTTTATGGAACGATATAGGCGAAACACAGGGGAAAAAGCGTACCGGCTCCCCGGACCAGAAGCCCCTGGCCCTCTACGAGCGCATCGTCCTGGCCTCCAGCAACAAGGGTGACCTGGTGCTAGACCCCTTCGCGGGTTGCGCCACCACCCTCATAGCGGCACGCAACCACAAGCGTCGCTGGGTGGGCATCGACCGGCGCCCCGATGCCCGTCACCACCGTCGTATGCCGGATGCTCGGGATCAAGGCGCAGGAGGCTGAAAAGGCCAGGGAGAGTACTCTGTATGGCGACTGGATAACCGCCCACCTAGCTGAACTGGAAACCCACTACCGCACCGAAGCCCCAATCCGCACCGACGAGGGCGATGCCGCGGCCCCGTTCCTGGCCCCCGTCTACACCACCAGCGAGAAGTCTGCCCTGACCCATCGCCAGATGAAGGACTACCTTGTGAAAACCTTCGGGCTCCAGTGCTGGGGCTGCGACTTCCAAGCCCCCGACGAGCGATATCTCCAAGTGGACCACATAGACCCCAAGGCAGACGGAGGCTCAAACCACTTGGACAACCGGGCACTGTTATGCAGCCCGTGCAACCTAGCCAAGTCCAACAAGCTCACGCTAGAAGTCTGGCCGGAAAGCCATTGGCTTGGTTTCGCGCTACGCCAACCAGACGTATTGCAGTCTTATACGACATGCGCGTGTATATAAGCCGTTTCAACAACCAACTTTCACATCTATAATCGACATTAAGAAAACGACGGCTTGGGGAGAATCGGGGTTTCCGTCCGAGTTTCTAGGGGACGGGAGGGCGTACCCGGCTGTGCTCCGGCGGGCGGCGCCCTGACCCGAATTTGCGAAGCGGTGGTGCAAGATATGACCACGGAATCACCCGTCGCTCCATTAGATCGGTACCAGCGGCAGGCCGCCACGGCCCCCATCGGGCCGGTCCTTATTCTCGGGGGTGCCGGCACCGGGAAAACGCATACGCTGGCCGCCCGCATCGCCATCGCGGTGAAGGGCGGAGAGGGCCCCTTCAGCATTACCTGCCTGACCCACAGCACGGGTGGCGGCTACGCTATCCAGGAACGCGTTAAAAGGTTCCTGCCGGAGCATGATTCTCCTGGCTGGTTCTTCGCCGGCACCCCCCAGGAGTTTGCCATGGCCTTGCTGCGGTCCAAGGGGGCGCAGGTGTTGGGGATGTCACCCCACTTCACGGTGTGGCCGCGCAGCGGTGCCCAGGAGTTCATCGCCTTTCTGCTGGGGGCGAATCCACGGAACCGGAAGCGCCTCCACGCCGAGGCGGGCCGAATCCTGGACTGGCTCTGGCTCAACCTGGCCGGGTATCCCGATGAGCCCACCCCTCCGGACCGCCCCGAGTGGCGTGGAGCAGTTGAGAAGTACCAAGAGGAGATGCGGCGTCAGAATGCCGTGGACCGGGGCGTCGTGGTCCCCATGGTGAACCGGGCCCTGGAGAGCGATCTGGAATTCCGGAACACTGTGCGTCTGGAACGGTGCCGGTACCTGCTGGTGGATGACTACCAGAACATCACCCCTGCCGAGTACACGATGCTGCGGTTGCTGGAGGGACCGGAGCGGTCCCTCACCATCGCGGTCAATCCCAATGAGTGCGTGCGCCTGCGGGACGGCGCCGACGACAGGTTGCTGGAGATCTGCCGACTGGACCACCCGGGAATGCATCAAAACACCTACTCCTTGGGAGTCGCCCACCGTGCGACTCCGCCCCTGCTCGAGGCAAAGACCCGCATCAGCAACGACCCAGTCCTGCGCCATTTGCAAGGAGAGGACAATATCACCCCTCGGTCAGCCGTACGGTTTGGCGAGAGATGGGCAACGCCGCCCCCTCCTGCGTTGCTGGAGTTCGAGGGACGGCCCGCCGACATGTACAAGTATATCTTCGACGGGACCCAGGAGTTTTTGCCCCAGGGGTACGCCTTTGAGGACATCGCCGTGGTCTTCCAGGATGCCTCGATCCTGGACCAGATGCGGCCGCTGGCCCTCAGCCGGGGCATACCATTTACCGTGCTGGGTGTTGAACGCCAGCCGCGGGACCAGGACGTTAGGTGCATCACCGGCCTGCTCCGGTCCCTGCTGAATCCCCACGACTCGGCCGCTTTCCGAAACGCAGCCTGCGCCAACCCGCACCTCGACCGCCAGTGGCCGGATACGGAGGTCATGCTGCGCCTGCTGGGCATGGCCCGGGACCAGCACATCAACCTGGTCCAGGCCGCGAGACGACAATGCGACAATCCCCTGATGGATGCCGATATCCGGCGGGACCTGCAGTTCTTTGTCGACGCCTGGGAGCACCTGGACCGCATGACGCAGGACCCGTCCACCCAGGTGGATGATCTCTGCTGGCAAGCAGTGGCCCTCCTCGAAGCGGCCCAGGGGTCGGGAACCCGAGTACGGACAAACCCCCAAATATGTGTGCTTCTGTCCACAGCCCAGTCCGTTTCCAGTGGGTCCGGCTCAGGGTTGGCCCGAGATGATCCCAGGCGAGAACTCCGTGGGTTTCTCGATAGGTTCAAACCAGTCATTTATGACGAGCCGGTCCCACTGGAAACCAACCAACCCTTTCTCCCCGGGCGGGGACTGACCTTCAGCACCATCACCGCCGCCCAGGGCCTGGAGTGGCCCATCGTCTGGGCCGTTGGGGCCAGCGACCATATCCTGCCGGGAGGCATTGCCTCCGGAGATGAGCGCCTCATGCGGGAAGCCCAGCGGCTCTTCTACGTGTGGGCGACCCGGGCCAGGGACCAATTGATCTTCTGCCACGCCATCCGAAGCGGACCCACCCAGAATGCCAAACCCACCCGCTTCCTGGAATCCATCGGCGACCTGCTGCGGCACGAGGTGGCGCCGCCTCCGGGTCCACGGAGATAGGGTCAGGCGCCAGTATCTCTCAGGTCTCCCGATACTCCAGATCGGAGAGCAGGCGGCAAACAGTCTCCCTTTGGGAGGCGACGTTTGACCGAAGGAGCCTGCTCCCCAACAGACCGGCGTGCCGTCCTCCATGAGCCCACAAACATGACCGCGCCCACTGCTTATGGTTGTAAGCCGTACATCCGGAGAAACAGCCGCGTGTTGGGGGAAGCCCCTGGATCCCCCAACACGCCGGAGAGCCGTCTTCCTGTAAAATGCAGCTATGGTCACGTCCGGCGCTGATTCGGGCCGCCTGCTCTCCGATGGGGTCGGTCCCAGGATCCCGTAGAAGTCCGGCCCGCATACCAGGATGCATCTGGGTCCGCGCCCGTCATCCACTTCAAAATTTCCGGCGCCCCTCACCTCGTTGACGCAGTCACAGCCCTCCGCGTCCACCTCTCCGGCCCCGCGGGCGCCTTCCCGAACCGACTCTTCGCCTTCCATTCGCTCACTCCGGCAGTTCCTCCAGGAACTCCCCGAGCACCTGCCGGGCCGCCGCCATCCTCTCCTCGGGGTTGATCCGCCTCGAGTCCTCCCTCCTCTGGCTGCTGACCAATGACCGGCACAGCGCCCTGAGGGCATCATCCGGAGTGGCCGCCCACAGGACGGCGCCGCCGATGCCGTCGTCCTGGACCGGGTATTCCAGGGTCGTCCAGGCATAGGGTCGGAGCGCGTCCCAGTTCAGGTTGGTCCCGAAGTATGCCACCTGTTCCCGGTGGGTGACCTGCACCACCGATGGAGACAGGGGTTCGAGGATGAACTCGGCCTCCCCGTTGTTGTAGTGTCTCTTCTTCATTCCTCTTCTCCAGTCGCCGGGACGGGGCTGGGCTGTCCCGTTGCGCTGGCGCCAGGCTTCCGTGCCGGTCCTCGCCGGCGGCTGTCCTGGGCCGGTGGCATGGGCTGACCCGTCTCACTCCCGGGAGGACGAACCGGCGCGCCATCGGCAACGATGAATGGTTCCCCAGTCTACTATCTTCCGCCGCTTTGCCAGGCTCCTGGCCGTTGCCGAACACGCAGTCAGCCAGTTGGACCCCCGTCGCCGCGCCCTTCACCGCCTCCAGCCTGCATGGCTGCTTGGTCGGTCATTCGGTAGCGGTTATCATAATGGACCCCTCTGAAATCGTGACATAGATGGAATTCTCTGAATGGTGAACCGTTACCTCGATAAAATGGCCCTGCATAGAAGTCGCCGACTCCATGGCACATCTCTTCGACCGTTGCCCACAGGCCCTGGCGATCCGGCGGCGATGTCACCGATGATAACCAGGTGGGCATCCGGGCGCATTGGTTCAGTGTTGCTGTTTTTGGGCAGTCCCGGTTGCAGGACAGTCTTGACGAAAACCCACTGCTGTATCGCCACCCTTGCGGGTTGACGTAACCGGTCTTGTCCGAACCAAGAGCCTCGTTTCCACAGCTTACGAGGTTCAGCGGCCGTCGCCCCGAGTGACGGAAGCCTGCTAGCAGAACCGGCTATCAACGCCCGGTTTCCGCCAACCCCAGTCCCCGCCGACGGCTGTCATTTTCCCGGGCGACCACGTTGACATCACGCCCTCCGCTCGTAGCGTTGCGCCAACAGGTTCAGCCAAGTCCCCACATCGAACTGCCGCTTGAGTTCCAGCAACTCATCAGGCTCGACCCGGCATGAATGGGCCAGCATCTTGAGCAGGACTTCCTGGGCAACCCTGCAGCAGGAGCACCCGCAGCTGGGATCATGGTCTTTCGGCTCCCACACCTCCATCTCGAAAACGCCTTGCCCCTGCCGGCAGCGTATCCCTGCCGTAGCAGCCACAGGGCTCGTCGTGATCACAACCGGCCCCCCGTCCTTCGCACTCCAGAGCAGCCAAGCATTCGGGACAGTCCACATCCTCAGAGATGTCGGTAGTGAAGCTCCCCCCGGAGAGAACCTGGGATAGTAAGCCGCGACCGGCTCGTAGTGTCTCAGCGTCATAATCGCCTCTCTAGTCACCAAGCAAAAATTGGAGTGTCAGGATTGGGCCGTGGCAACCGCCGTAACGCCGTGCGGAAGAACCGGTTGCCGGTCTGATCCGCCAGTTCCAGCAGCAGCTGACTATTAGGGGTTCTGCGACTCCCTCCATCTCGGCCCTGGATTTGGGCACCGACGTCAGAAGCTACTCGGGCGGACCCACGCGTCCTTTGTCTGCCCGAGTAGAACCACTAGTAGACCGACATCTTTGAATCGATGGGTTAGGAGTTGCCGTCTGACGGGGATGGCAGCATTACCTAAGGGATTGTCACGAAATAATTAGTTCAATTGAGCAGCGCAACGCGGGGTAGCAGCGAATAATTCCATTCACCATGGAAAGAGTCTCTACGCAAATAGATGGCTTCGAGTTCGTCGTCCGATACGGTGCGCCCGGCCGGGTATCGGTTGGTGTCCAGTTGGCTCTGAACCCGCAGCCCCGTCCGGGTCGTGGTCGCCCCGATCAAGTTCACCACCACCTCGTGGCTCACCAGCGGCTTTCCGCGCCAGTTCTGACTGATCGCGGAGAACAAGCGGTGTTCGATCTTGTTCCACTTGCTGGTCCCTGGTGGGAGGTGGCACACGTCGATTTCAAGGCCCGTCTCATCCGCCAATTTCTGCAACTCCAGCTTCCACAAGCGGAGCCGATACCCATTGCTGCCGCCCGCGTCGGCCGTTATCAGCAGCCGAGTGGCGCTCGGGTAGAGCGCCTGCCCCATGCCGCGCCACCAACGCCGGATGCTCTCGACGGCAAAAGCAGCCGTATCGTGGTCCGTCCCCACACTGACCCAGGCCTCGTTCTGGGCGATATCGTACACCCCATAAGGACTGACCCGGCCCAGATCCGGAATCAGGAAGTCATGCACCAGCACTTGCTCCGGCGCTCCCTTGGGACGCAACTCCCGCCCACCGTTCTTGAAGGGCCCCACCAGTTCCTTCTTCTTCGTGTCCACGGAGATCACCGGCTCTCCCAGGGAGAGTTGCAGTTGCACCGCCCGGTCCAAGTGCTCAAACTGGGCGTTGCGGTCCGGGTGTTCCGTCCCCGCCAGGGTCTTGCGATTGGCTTGCAAGCTATAGCCCATGTCGTGGAGCAGTTCGGCGACCATGCGATGGCTGACTTGGTGCCCTTGGCGCTTCAATGCCACCGCCAGTTGACGCACGCTCTTGCAGGTCCAGCGCAGCGGGGACTCGGGATCCCCACGGCTGGTCGGCTCCACCAGCCGGTCCAAGTCCTCGCGCAAGCTCGGGTCATGCTCGACGGTGCGCTTCCGGCCGCCTCCAGGATGGCGGATGCGGCCCTTCGCGGCCCCTACGGCCGGCTGGCCCAACTCCCGTATGCCGCGGCGAATCGTCCCGCGAGAAGCTCCGGTGGCCCTTGCAACCGCTGCCTGGCCACCACGCCCGGCCGCCGACGCCTCAGCGGCAAGCACCAGCCGCCGCACCCGCTCGTCCACAACGGGGGCAATCGCTTGGTAACGAGCTTGAATCGCTCCTTCAACTATCACCCATTAAGTATAGCTGAGCATGTAGTAAAGAATAAGTTATTTCGTGACAGTACCTAAGTACTGCCGGGTAATCAGGCCAACGTCAGCTATTCATCATTTCAAAAATGTTCGCGCTGCAACTGGACGTCACGCCAGGTACATGCTCCTCTTGCACCCGCCGCACCTGGCCAGCCGTTGCCCCGGGCCTCGGCCCCCATCCCCCGAGGCCTTAAATCCGTATTTCGGGCAGATCACCTGCCACCTCCAGGTGATCACCGAGGCTTGCACGTTAACCCGCTCCGCCTTGGACGCCGGCTTCACGGTCCGATTCTGTAGCGGTTCAAACGGCTTGTCCAGGGCGGCGATCGCGACCGGCAACAGCCGCTCCCCAACCCTGGGTCTTCCCAGCAACCCGTCGCGGTTCATGATTGCGCCTCCTGATTGTGGTTTGGTTTTCAGGCATCGTACGCGAGTGCTCGCTCGAACCGGTCCAGGGTCTTGGAGATGTGGGACTCGAAGTTTTCCGGGGTGGGACGGCGGCCGTTTAGGATGCCGTTCAGCGCCGTCGGGCTCATTTCTATGTAGGCGGCCAGGTGGCCTTGGCGCAGCCCCAGTTCCGCTATGCGTCCCAGCAACTTCGTGTGTTTTTTGATGGGTAGGCCCATTGGTACCTCCTGTTTTGTTTCGTTACCATCCGTGGGTGGGGGGTCAATCAGCGACCCTAGAAGTCTGGCCGGAAAGCCATTGGCCGGGTTTTGCGCTACGCGAAGCAGACGTATTCAAGACTTATATGGCATGGTGGTGCATGTAATACGTTGCAACACCCACTATGCCATCGATAATCGACGTTAAGAAAACGCTGGCCTAGGGGGAATCGAGGTTTCCGGCCAGACTTCTAGGGGTACTCCGATCTCATCCGCCACCTCCCTGAGTGCGGCAATGGATATGCCGTACTTGCCGCTGGTGATCTGGTACAGCCAGTTTGGTGAGCGCCTCAGGGCGACGGCGACGGAGTAGGGGCTGCGTCCAATCCTTTTGAGCGTGTCCTTCAGGTTTTTTGCTACCACCGGGTCGGCTAGAGCGCCAGCGGGTATGGCCGATGTTGTGGGCGGGGCATCGAGAACCGCCTCCACTCGGGATGTACCGACGAGGACCGCTCTGAGTGGACTTTTGAGATTATTCCCTAAAAGGGAGTGCTGCGTCTATAAAGTGTTACTAGAATGTCAGAAATACGTATATGTCGTTTATTCATACATAAATCGACGTGGTATCCGTTTTTGTGTGGGGCTTGCAGGGGCGGGGCAGGAAGGATTCCTGGACGGTTCGGGGACCGGGAGACCGGGAGACTGGGAGGGATCTACGCTGTTCCGGGGTGTTCGCTCTCAGATGCAGCGATGTCTGATTGATGGTGGCAAGTTTGCTCTAAGAGGGTGTGTTCAAAGATGTCCGGGCTCCGGCTTTTGCCGGGGCGGCGAATACACCGCCACATGGCCCATTGGTGCTTTTGACGCAGACTCAGTCGCTGGGATAGGAATGAGACATGATTACCCCTCCCTCCTGTAATCGTCTCAACTTATCATATTTCAGAGATCGTAAACAGGTTCTAAGGTGATGTTGAGGAAACTTGCAGACGTGGTTCCGTGGCTTGGGTGGATGGGACGTATGCTTTGACCGGCTTTTCTGATCCGTGTTTAGGTATAAATCTTGGGATGAAAATAACCTATAGTTGCTGGTTTATAGCTAAATCAGACTGTAGTACGAATCCCGGTACAGGAAACTCTGCCACGGCCCGGTCCACGTCTCCTACTCCCGCGTAGTACTCAAAGCTCTGCTTCAGATTGTCCAACTCCTGGAGTACCTGTAATCTCCGGCCTGCAGCCGCCTGGGAGCGAGCCAACCCAAAAAGGGCCGCTGCGGTCTCGGCATCGACTGGCTGCCCTTCCTTGGCGGCCAGGGCCCGCTGGAAGTAGGCCAGCGCCTGCTCTCCCGCCAGCAGGGTATACTTGACCAGCTTTTCGGCGCCCGTGGCAGTCTCCGCTTGGACGAAATGGTAAGCGAGCTCGGCGGCGTGGACCTCGGCCCCGGCCCCGTACAGCTCTTCCAGGGTTTCGCCAATTTGGGCATGTAACCGCACCCGTCTCGTTAGGGAGAGTTCCTCGCTGAGAGTCTCTTGCGTCAGCATATGAGCAAACTTGTACTGCCCGGCCCTTTGGGGTAGTTCTTCAATCAGGCGCCCCTCCTGAGCCTCCTCCACTGCCTCCAGCACCTAGTCTTCGGATAGGTCCTGGATCAGACGGTTAAGTAGTTCCAGGCTAAACTCCCGGCCGATGACCGAGGCGGTGGTCAATGCCAGGTTGCATCGCTTTGATAATTGGTTCAGGCGCTGCCCGATTACCTCTCGAACACCCTCGGGGATTCTGAGGTGCCGAGGTCCTCCAGTTTCCGCCCCCTCCAGCTCTCCTTGTAGAGAAAGGAGGCGGACCACTTCCGTCATGAAGTATGGGTTACCCTCGGTGTGGACGAATACATTCTCCACTAGAGGCTGGCTCGGACGGACGGCGCAAATCTCCTCTATCAGGCGGCCTGTCTCTTCGCGGCTCAGGCCCCTCAGCAAGTGCCTTTGGAACGCTTGCTCGCGAGAAAGCCAGGCCAGGGTCTCCGAAAGGAGGTGTTGCCGGGAAAGCTCTACGTCCCGGTAGCAACCCAATACCAGGATGGAACTCCCGGCCAGTTGCTGCGCCAGGAACCTCAGTAGAAGTAAGGAAGGCTCACCGGCCCAGTGGAGGTCATCCAGGACTAGCACCAGCGGTTGGTATCGAGCCGCGTTCCTTAAAAAGCCAGTAATGGAGTCAAACAGGCGGAACCTGGCTTGCTGCGGCTCCAGGTATGGTGGTGGATCCAAGCCCGGCAGCTTTTCGCGAACCTCGGGTACGATTTCGGCGATGTCCGCCGCACCGGGTCCCATTTCGGACTGCAGCCTTTCGGGGTCATGCTGTTGAACGTAGTCCCGAATCGGTTGCACCCAGGGCCAGTAGGGGGGCGCCCCTTCTTCTTCGTAACACCGGCCCCAAAACACTTGAGCGCCGCAGCTCTCGGCGTGGGATGCCAACTCCTGGGCGGTTCGGGTCTTACCGATGCCCGGCTCCCCTACCAGCATCACCAGCCGGCCCCGGCCGGAAATGGCATCCGACAGGGCCGCCTTCAGCTCCCCAATCTCCCGCTGGCGGCCCACAAATGCCTCTCTCGAAGAGCTGTCTGTAGCGCTGATTTGGTCTGGTTGGGACTGGAAGCCGACCGTGACCCCGGTAGGTTCTGTCTCTCTCGAGGGTGCCGGCAAATCGTCCCGAGAGGCATGTAACCGCGTCCCGCATTCATTGCAGAACTGGGCGTTGACGGGATTCTCTTGGCCGCAGCTTGGACAAAGCATGGTAGTGCCGCCTTCCCCCAGAGAGCAAGCTATTGACCAGAGTGATGATACTTCTGGTTTGAGGGCGCGACAAGCCTGCCCGGCTTGGTCAGGTGGGTCGGGTCTCCGGGCGGGTGAAGCTAGTGGCTAATTATTGGTGTCCTCGAAACTTGCCCCACGACCCAGTCTTGGCTATTTGGCAATCAAGGGTTATAGTGGGTTATAATCAAGGGAATTCATGGTAATAGCGGATTAGAGGAGGATGCACATGGCAAAGCCCAAACGAGTGGGTCATCTGGTTTTGAACGTCAAGGACCAAACAGCCTCCACCAAGTTTTATACCGAAGTGCTGGGTTTCGAGGTATCCAAAGAGCGAACCGGGTTCGGCACCTTTTTGACCTGTGGAAAAATCCATCATGACTTGGCGCTGTTCCAGGCGGCTCCCGACGCCGCTCCGGTTACCGCCGGAGGACTGGGACTGAACCACATGGCGCTTCAGGTGGAAAGCTTTGAAGTGCTGACCGAGTACTTCCACCTCCTAAAAGATAATGGGATCACCGAATTGCGCACCACAGACCACGGGATGACCAAGAGCATTTACCTGCAGGACCCCGACGGCAACGGCATCGAGCTGTTCTGCAACAGCTTTGACAATGCCGCCGATGGTTTGGCCGAGATGCGGCGACCGGGGCGGACAAACCAGGAGTTGATTTTCTCCTAGAGCCGCGGGCATAAACCCCCTTCCCAGCAAGCATTTAGGACCGGCTTTGAGCCGGTCCTATTTCTTTGCCACCTGGGTAACGGTAATTTTTCCGAGGGTTAAGCAGCGCCAGGCGAAGCAATGACATTTCACACCCCCCAAGTGGGGCTAAACCGAGCGGGCTTAATGCGGGGCCGGCAGCCCGGTTTCGAATAATCCCAACTTGCCCCGATAGGGTATTGGTTGGGAGTAAGCCAGGGGGTTAGCTAAGAGAAAGCCGTACGGGCCAATAAACCAAGGGGAATCCCATTGGCTCACACAATCGATAATGTCCACTTCGCCAACCAACGCGCCGAGATTGGGTTGCTCGGGCAGCGCGATTCCCCTGGCTTCGACCTCCAGGGCTAATTGGGGAAACCAGCCCGGGTCGGGGAATTTGCCCGCGTGCACCTGCACCCGGCCCCTGAATTTGGTGGACCAGCTGCGGTTCTCCACATCTTTATAACCGTGGACAATTAGCCATGCCCAGGGTTGGCGAATACTCAACGCTTTCATTAAATATCGGCTGGCCGGGGATGATGGGACCCCATCTGCGGTGGAGCGGGGGCTTGCTAAGAGCCTGTGTTCCAAGATATTCGGGCATGCCATAATTCCCGGCACGTCATTCCGGCGCGGGCCGGAATCCAGCGTCATCTACCCATCAGCCAGATGCCGCCACCACAGGACCCATCGATGCTTTTGACACCCGCTCTAGAAACTGTTCAGAGTTGAGGGGAAGTGAGCAACCGGCGGCATTCCAGGAGGGGATTGAGACCTCTGGCCCGCCAGGTGCCAAAGAGGGATGCCAAGGTCATCTTGCTGTCGGTGCCCTGCCCTGAGCGGGTGCCGCCGCTGATCTTGCGACTGGTTACCAGATGCCGCAGGCTCCGCTCGGCGGCGTTGTTGTCTGAGGGCACGGCTGGGTCCGACACGAAGACAAACAGTTCCTTGATGAACCGTTCCATGCGCCGGCAGAGCTTGGCCTGAACCGCCAGGGGATCTTTAAGGAAAGGCCGTGCCAAGACCATTAGTTTCTCCTCCAGCATTAGCTGGGTGCGATGGCCTGGCTGGGCTCGGGGAAGGACCGCGGCCTTGGCCTCCGTGTAGACCTGGTGAACCGCCTCGGCCCACTGAGCCAGCCCAGCGTCTTCTGGGTACAACCCTTTCAGGTCATGGATATCCCGCAGCAGATGAGCCCAGCACCGTTGCTTCAGGCCCGGGTAGTGGTTATAGGCGGCGTAGAAATCACTGACCAACACTCCGCTGAAGGAGGAATCCAGCACCTCATCCACCACCCCCTTATCCCGACCCCGACGCAGGAAGTATCGTTCGCTGGGAGTGCTGAAGGTCCAAACATAGCCGTTGCTCCCGTCCTGGCGCCAGCCGGTTTCGTCGCCCTGCACCACGGGACTGGCGCGGACTTGCTCGAGCACCTCTCGCACCGCCGTCTCAGCCTGACGGGCTACTCCATGGACGGCCTGGACGATGGCACCAACACTCAGGTGCAACTGATGGACGGTCTCCAGGTACCATTGGATGATTCTTATGGGCAACCGTCCCTCCTCCCGCAGGGTCACCATCAGGCTTACCAGATTGACCCCCAGGCGCTGCTGGCCCAGAACCACCCCCTGCAGGGCCTCTTTGGGCAGCCGGCGCCGCTGGCATACCGGACAGATGCGGGCTACCAGGGCGTGCTCGGTCACTTCTACCGGAGCCACCGATAGCTCAATGACTTCCCGAGTTCGCTGTACCCATCCGCCGTTCAGGTGAGTCCCGCAGTCGGGACAGACCGCCACGGCATGCTCCACCCGCTGGGTAGGAGTCATGCGCTGGCGGGCGAAGCCATGGCGGCGCGGCTTTCTGGGCTCCTTTTTCTCCGGCGCTTGCCGGCTGGAGTGCGGCTGATTACCCGGCATCCCCGACGACCCGCGCCGGTTGGGACGGGATTCCAGAACCCCAATCCGCCTTTGCAAATCGGCAATGACTGCCCGCTGGCCGGCAATTATCTCCAGCAGAGTTTCGCGACTCGCCGCGTTCAGGTCTAGTTCAGTGTCCACCTCCCTGGTATGCCACAACTCCCCCGGCCATGCCAGCGTTTTTCCAACGGCTTTGAGCCAATTCACCTCATCAAGTCTGAACAGTTACCCGCTCTAGGGGTCCTTGACCTCCAAAAGCTCGACCTCAAAAACAAGGGTGGCGCCAGCCTTAATTAGGGCGCCCGCTCCCCGGTCTCCGTAAGCCAACTCCGGCGGGATGTTCAACTCTCTTTTCCCGCCTACCCGCATCGTGGCCACGCCCTCATCCCAACCCTTGATCACGCGACCCTGTCCGAGGGGAAATTCAAAGGGCGTCCCTCGGTCCACCGAACTGTCGAACTTGGTCCCATCCAGCAGCCAGCCGGTGTAGTGAACCGCGACAATGGCGCCCTCACGGGCCTGCTCGCCGGTTCCAACCACCAGGTCTTTAATCTGCAAGCCGGAGTCTGTGACCACGATATCCTCCTCTGATTCACTCCCGTAACTTTCCTCACCGTATGATGCCCCATTCGAGGCCGGGGCGCCACTCTCCCCGGAAACGCTATTCCCGGAAGTGTCGGCAGGTGCCGCCTTCGCCGCACCGCTGGAACTGGCATCCGAAACCCCTGTAGATTCCGCCTCGCTTGCGGCTGCGGGGGCGGGAGTAGTGGTGGGCCAACGAGTGGGCGTGGTTTCGCCGCAGGCCGCCAGCAGGACCAATACTGTAGCTACCACCAGGTACCGAATCATCCGCCTCTCCTAAAACAGAAAATAATCCCTTTGCACGTCATTCCGGCTCAGGCCGGAATCCAACGTCATCTACCCAACAACCAGGGAGCGGCATCTGCGCTCCGGCTTCCGCCGGAGCGCCGAATACGCTGCCACCGGGCCCGTCGATACTTTTGACGCAGGCCCCCAGGGCCTTTTCATTCTCCTGCCTGGTAGGTAAAGCCCATCATGTCGAAAGCTTCGCTGAGATGGGCATTGTGGCGGCGTAGGGCAGCGGCTACGTTGGAATGCCCAGCCCGACGTACCAAGCTGATGACCAGGTTCCGCAGGCCCGCCAGAACCTGTGGGGCGGCCCCAGTGCGCACCTGAGAGCGGTCCTCGTCGAAGGTCACATCCCGTACCCAGTGGAGGCGGTTCTCGATGCCCCAGTGCCCACGGGAAAGGCTCAACAATCGCCTCGCATCGGCATCAGTGGCTGGGAGACTGCTAATTGCATAGCTCACAGCCACCTGTTTCTTGCCCTTCACGACCCGCTGGCGCTCTAGCCGACACACCTGTTGCAGATGCGGCCACGCTTCCCCGACCGTCCCAGCGCTGCCCACGTAGCCATTTAGCTCTGGGTCGGCCAAGGCCCACAACTCTCGCCGCTCCAGCCGCCCATGACGCCGCTTTACTGGAGCATCGGCCCAGACCGTCAGCTTGGCCCCGCGTGCTCGCCACTCCGCTGCTAGCCAGGGAGGTACGGTTGGCCCACCAGCCCTCTCAGTTCCTAGCAGGGGAAAAAGCCACCTCCAGGTCTCGGCGCAAGGTGGGCTGATTCTCTTTAACTGGCAGCAGATACTCTCCGCCGCCTGCCACAATCTGCTCACAGACTTTCCGTTGGGTCAGTAAGGCATCAGCCACTACTACCCGACCCTTCAGGGGTACCTGGCCCAATACTTCTTTGACCGCCGCCAATTCTTCCCCTTTGCCCGGCGCAGCTACCTGCGCCAGCACTGCCCCAGCGCGGCTAGCGTAGGCCGACACCAGATGGACCCCGGGTATCTCTTGGCCGTGGACCCCTCGCAAGGTTTTCCCGTCCAGGGACAGGGGGTCATCCGCCTCTACCCCGCTATTTGCCGACTTCTGCCTCAAAGGCCGCCACGTCCAGGCCCTTGAACACCCGGTGGAGGGTGGCCACGCAGGGTGTCTTCTCCTGGCTGAACCCCAAAAGCTGCGCCGTAGCACCCCCTTGGTCCCGCCCCCATTGAGCTATGGCGTATAAGCTGCGGGCGCCGCACAGCATGGCACAGGTGGCCAAGGCCAGGATCGCCCCCAAAGAGTGGCGTCGCCCTTGGCTACTCCGGAAGTCAGGCACCAAATCCAGCGCTTCTCTCAAAGTCATCATCCTCCCCTCCCGCTTAAACTGGTAAATAATTTTATACTACTTTGAGAAAATGAAAAGGCCCTGGGCAGGCCCCAACCTTCGGTTGCTATGACCAATCCCGTCTGCTACCCTTAGGCTCGGCAAAGCTAGGCCCAAGGGATAATGACAGCCGGATAATATTGGTAGAACTTTGGCTCGCACAGAACCGATAAAAGTTTCCCTGTTCGCCACCTGTATTATAGACCAGCTTTATCCGCAGGTCGGTGCTAGCGTGGTGCGAGTTTTGCGGCGGATGGGAGTGGATCTGGATTTCCCCCTCGACCAGACTTGCTGCGGCCAGCCCCTTTACAATGCCGGGTTCACCCGGCAGGCGCGACAATTGGCCCAGCGGGTCTTCTCTAGTTTTGCCGAAAGTTCCTATGTAGTCGTTCCCTCCGGCTCCTGCGCGGCCATGATGCGCGTTTTCTACCTGGACTTGTTCGCCGGTGACCCGCAAAATTATGCCCGAGCCCAGGCGCTGGCTGATAAAGTCTACGAGTTTTCTGAGTTTTTGGTTCGGGTTTTGGAAGTCAGAGATCTGAGCGCCGTCTATTCGGGCACAGCCGTATATCATCCCAGCTGCCACCTGCTGAGGGAGGTAGGGGAGCGGGAAGCACCCGAGCTGCTGCTGGGCCAAGTGGCCGATTTGAATCTGGTTGACCTCCCCCAGGCCGAATCGTGCTGTGGCTTCGGCGGCAGCTTTTCGGTGAAGTATCCCCATATTTCGGAGGGCATGGGCGCCGACAAGGCGGACAATGTTTTAGCCACCGGCGCTGATACCCTGGTCTCCTGCGACATGGGTTGCCTGATGCAAATTGGCGGAACCCTCAGCCGCCGCGGCAATGACATCAAAGTCCGTCATCTGGCCCAGGTGCTGGATGGGGAGACCCGCTAGTGCCCCAGATTAACACCCAGAACTTCTTCCCCGCCTCGGTGCTTTCGATGCAAAACGCCCAGCTGCAGGATGCCCTGCGGAGGGCCGGGACCGGCTTCGACGGCGCCCGCCTGGAGGCGATCAATGAGGTTGGTCAGGATCGGTGGGAGAAGTGGCGGGAGGAAGCCCGCCAGATCAAAGTCCATACGCTGGAGCACCTGGATTACTATCTGGAGCTGCTGACGGAAAAGGTCGAGCGGGCCGGCGGGCACGTCCACTTCGCCAAGGATGCGGCGCAGGCCAACGCCATCGTGGCGCAGCTGGCCACCAGCCGAGGGGTTAGGGTCGCCGTAAAGAGCAAGTCGATGGTCTCCGAGGAGCTGAGCCTGAATGAGGTCCTCGAGCAGAACGGGGTTGATGTCTACGAAACCGACCTGGGAGAGTACATCATCCAGCTGGCCGGAGAAACCCCCTCCCATTTGGTGGCGCCGGCCCTGCACAAAACCAAGGAAGAGGTGTCGCAGCTACTCCACCAAAAACTGGGGGTACCCCTCACCGACGATATAGAGGCCATGGCCCGGGTAGCTCGGGATGTCCTGCGAGATAAGTTTTTCCAGGCCGACCTGGGTATCAGCGGGGCCAACTTCCTGGTCGCCGAAACCGGCACGCTGGTTATCATCACCAACGAAGGCAATGGGCGTCTCTGCACCTCCGCGCCCCGCATCCACATCGGCATTACCGGCATGGAGAAGGTAATCCCCTCCCTGCAGGACCTGGCGATGTTTCTGCGCCTGCTGCCTCGCTCCGCCACCGGACAGGCGCTGACCAGCTATGTCAGCATGGTCAGCGGGCCGCGCCGCGACGGGGACGAAGACGGGCCGGAAGAGTTTCACCTGGTGCTGGTGGACAACGGCCGTTCCCGCTTGCTGGCGGACCCCGAACTAAGAGAGGCCCTTTATTGCATCCGGTGCGGGGCCTGCCTCAATATCTGTCCGGTTTACCAGAAGGTGGGAGGCCATGCTTACGGCTGGGTATACCCCGGCCCCATCGGCGCGGTGGTTTCGCCCGCTCTGGTGGGGTTGAAGCAAGCCAAAGACCTGCCCTTTGCCTCCAGTCTCTGCGGCGCCTGCCGGGAGGTCTGCCCGGTAAAGATAAATATCCCCCGCATGCTGCTGCACCAAAGACATCTGCTCTCCGAAAGTCCGGATCCCGCGGAAAGGTCAGCCACTCTCTCTGAATCGCTACTGGCCCGGCTATTTACCAGGGTCATGAGCAAGCCCGCTTTGCTGACTATCGCCCGCAAGCTGGCCCGCCTGCTGGCGCGGCCCTGGGCGAGGAATGGGACTATCCGGAGAGCGCCCTTGCCTCCCGCGTCCCGATGGACCCACCAGCGCGATTTACCCGCGCTGCCCCAGCGTAGTTTTCGGGACCTCTGGAAACAGGAGCTAGCCTCGGGCGGCGGGTCTTCCGAGACCCACTCCGCGAACCGAAGCGCAGACGGATAGGCGGCTAACTCATGGTCGATCACCCGCTCGAACACCTCGGCACCCCTAAAGAAGAGTTCCTGGCGTCAGTCCGCCAAGCTCTGGGACGCTCCGTGGCCTCTCCACCGGTTCCGCCTTACGCCAGATTAAAGGAATCGCTGGCCGATCTGGAGGCGCTGGAGCGAGACCTGCAGACGCGTCTGGAGACCGGCCGGGACGCCCGTCTGGAGGCGTTGGCCCAAACCGCCGCTCGGCGGGGCTGGATAGTGAGGCGAGCCCCCGATGCCGAGGAAGCTCTGGGATACCTGAGCTCGGTGATGACCCAGCTGGGAGTTAAGCGGGCGGTGCGGTCAACTGAGGATGTGTTCCAGCAGTTGGCGGTGGACTCGATGTTGCAGCGGCCGGGCACGCGAACTGAGATAGTCACGACGATAGTCGCTAGGAATGAAACTGGTTCTGGGGCGGCCTTGCGCCAGGAGATGATCGACGCCGACATCGGGATAACCGGCGCCGACTACGCTGTCGCCGAGACCGGCTCGGTGGTAGTATTGCCTCGTGCCGGTCTAAGCCGTCTGGTGTCGCTGGCCCCGCCGGTGCATCTGGCGCTGGTCAGGCCGCAGGACGTGGTGGATACTATGGATGACCTGTTCCTGCGGCGGCGCTTGGATTACTACCGCAATGGCGGGGACATGGGAAGCTATCTGAACTTCATCACCGGTCCCAGCCGGACGGCGGATATAGAGCAGACGCTGGTGGTGGGGGTTCACGGCCCCAAAGAAGTCCACATGATCATTTTGGGCTGATTAATGCTCCGGGGCTAAATGATGCCCCGGGTACTTGGGAGAGGGTAAATATGCCGATGCGCGTGGGCTTTACCGAATTTCGCAAGCAAATGTTGGAAAGGGAGTTGGGCGGTATTCAGGACCTGCTGCCCACTTTGGGGGTCGAGAAGGTAATCCTGACCGGGGACATGGTAACCGAGGATTACAGCCCTGACAGCAGCATAGACCTGATAGTGGTTCATAAGACCGACGCCACCTTCGGCCGGCGGGCCGACTTTTTCTCTTACCACTTGGGGAGTTACGTGGCGGTCAACACCCAGGTCTATACCCCGGAAGAGTTCGCAACCCTGCAAGACACTTTGCCGGCGCTCTACGCCGCGTGCCAAAAAGGACGGGTGCTTTTCGATGCCTGACCACAAATCGGAGGGAGCCCGCTGGCTCCGACAGGCGGAGCAGGATTTGCTGGACGCCGCGTACAACCAGCAAGGAAAACGGTTCAATCTGGCCTGTTTTCTCTGCCAGCAGGCGGCGGAGAAGGCGGTCAAAGCATATCTCTACCATCGGGGAGCGGAGGATGTCTGGGGCCATTCGCTGACCGATCTGTGCGAAGACGCGAAAATCTTTGAGATGTTCTTCGACACCATCAAGAGCGAGGCCCGCCAGCTGGACAAGTATTATGAGATAACCCGCTACCCGGGATACCTGCCCAGCGGAATCTCCTCCGAGGCCTTCGATGGCGATGACGCCGACCGGGCCATCGAGCTGTCCCAATTTGTCGTGGACTTTGTCAAAGAGCGGCTCGTCTGATCCGATTTCTTGATGACGAGTGATTGTTTTGGGACATGGTAGGGCGCCACGGCCGTGCGCCCCTACGGAATCACCCAGGACTTTCACCCACGCTCATTTAGATGCGCAGGCCGGACCCTACCCGCAGCAAACGCATGGTGCGTTCCGCGGCCGCCGCCAGTAGCTCCTCAGTACGGGCTAGACTCCGTTCGAAGCTCATGGGCCGGTCGCCAATGCAGACCAGACCAGCTATCCCATGCTGATACAGCTCTTCATAGCCCTTCCCCAAGCTGCCCGCCAGCACCACCGTGGGTACCCCGCAAGCTTCAGCCTTGCGAGCTACTCCCACCGGCGCCTTATCGTAGGTGGTGGAAATGTCGGCCCGACCCTCGCCGGTGATCACTAGGTCCGCCCCTTCCAGGTGCCGGTCGAACTCCAATAATTGGCAGACCATATCAATGCCGGACTTCAGCTCGGCCTTGGCAAAGGCCATAAGTCCGGCGCCAAGCCCGCCGGCGGCTCCGGCCCCAGGCTGTTTCGAAACATCCATGCCCAGCTCCGCCTGGGCCACTTGGGCGAAGTTGGTCAGCGCATGATCCAGCCGGTTAACCATCTCCAGCGTAGCGCCCTTCTGGGGCCCGTACACCGCCGACGCTCCGGTGGGCCCGCAGAGGGGGTTGGTAACGTCGGTGGCGCCGATTACCTCCGCCGATTCCAGAGCGGGATGGAGTTGACTCAGGTCGATGCGAGCCAGCTGGGCCAGCGCCGCCCCACCCTCTGGAAGCGGCCGTCCTTGGGCGTCTAGAAAGCGGGCTCCCAGGACCACGGCCATACCAGCTCCGGCATCATTGGTAGCGCTGCCGCCCAGTCCGACGATGATGCGGGAGTAGCCCTTGTCCAGGGCTTCTTTGATTATCTGCCCGGTGCCGCGGGTGGTGGCAGTGAGCGGGTTGCGGCGCTTGAACGGCACCAGAACCAGGCCGGAAGCCTGGGCCATTTCGACTACCGCCGTCCGGCCGTCTCCCATCACACCCCATTGGGCCTCCACGGCCTGACCCAGAGGTCCGGTTACTATGCTCCGAAATACCTGCCCGTTGGTACTGTCCACCAGAGCGTTTAATGTGCCGTCGCCGCCGTCCGCCACCGGTACCAGCGCAATTTCGGCCTGGGGTTCCGCCGCCAACACTCCCTTGGCAATGGCCCGGGCAGCCTCCATCGCGGAGAGACTACCCTTGAAACTTTGGGGAGCGATCACTATCTTCATCAATAACCGGGCGGCCCCAGCGAATTTACTATCGGAATAGGAGGCATTATACAGCAGGGCAATCGCGTCTTAACCAAGGAGCACCTTGAGTAGGTAATCCTCAACCCAGCCGGCTTTCAGCCGTTTACCTTGAAGTCCCCGTTTAAGGCTGGTCTCCTGCTTCAGCAAATTGAGGGCTATCTGGCGCAGGACTGCCAGGTTTTGAGGCCCATTATCCTTACGTACCAGGCTGTGATCTTCTCGAAAGGTAACATCCAAAGACCAGTGCAAGCTGTTTTCTATGCCCCAGTGTCGGCGGGTGACCTCCAACAAAGTCTGGGCAGGCCTGGCCAGACTGCTGATATAGTAGCGAGAGTGGACCGTGGTCCCGGTTGCCGTCTCCCGCTGAGCCGTGACCTTAACCACGGCGTTGAGGTTGGCCCACTGCTGCCGGTTTTGCAGATAGTCCAGGCAGTCCGGGTCCGTGATGACCCAGCATTGACGGGTTTCCAGGCGGCCGTGGCCCTTGTTCAGCGTGCGGGCGAAGTCATAGGGGACGCCCTCGAAGTCGTATTCCTCGGCGCCCTCGAAAAGGTCGCGAACGTCATCGTACAGCCGGCCTTGATTCTCCTTCACCGCCAGCAGATAGTCGGCCTGAGCCTCAATGATCTCCCGGGCTACCTCCCTCTGGCAGCCCATGGCGTCGATGGTGATGATGCAACCGGCGAGCTCCAGCAGCTGTAGCAACTTGGGGATGGCGGTGATTTCATTGGACTTCTCGTCCACCTTGGTCTGGCCCAGCGCCAAGCCATGGGACGAGGCCCACACGTTAACCATGTGAATGGCCTTTTTGCCCAGGGTACGGTCGTGGGAGCGCCGTACCGTCTTGCCGTCGATGGCCACCACTTCGCCTTGGGTGACTTGGGCTACGGCTTGGACCCACTCCATGAAACAGCGTTGAAACTGCTCTGGGTCCAGGCGGGCGAAGACGTCGCCGAAGGTATCATGGGAAGGGATACCGTTGGGCAACTCCAGAAAGGACTTGAACCACTCCTCTTTACAGTTGCCGAAGAGCTCGATATCCACCCAAGAATCAGCGCCGCAGATGGTGGCACAAAGGGCAATGGTGACGATATCCAAAAGTTTGTGCCGCTTGGTACGATCAATCCTCGGGTCGTCCAACGCCGCGAAGTATTCGGCGATGGGTGCGCCTGTTGCCTGAACCATCACTACCCCTCCCTAGTTTCGTCATGATGATTACTATTTTAAACAAATTTAAGAAAGATAATAAGACGCGATTGCCCTTTCCGGAGAGGTAAGGCAGTGCCTTTTCATTTTCTCAAAATAGTATAAAATTATTACCAGTTTAAGCGGGAGGGAAGGATGATGACTTTGAGAGAAGCGCTGGATTTGGTGCCTGACTTCCGGAGTAGCCAAGGGCGACGCCACTCTTTGGGGGCGATCCTGGCCTTGGCCACCTGTGCCATGCTGTGCGGCGCCCGCAGCTTATACGCCATAGCTCAATGGGGGCGGGACCAAGGGGGTGCTACGGCGCAGCTTTTGGGGTTCAGCCAGGAGAAGACACCCTGCGTGGCCACCCTCCACCGGGTGTTCAAGGGCCTGGACGTGGCGGCCTTTGAGGCAGAAGTCGGCAACTGGCTGGCAAATAGCGGGGTAGAGGCGGATGACCCCCTGTCCCTGGACGGGAAAACCTTGCGAGGGGTCCACGGCCAAGAGATACCCGGGGTCCATCTGGTGTCGGCCTACGCTAGCCGCGCTGGGGCAGTGCTGGCGCAGGTAGCTGCGCCGGGCAAAGGGGAAGAATTGGCGGCGGTCAAAGAAGTATTGGGCCAGGTACCCCTGAAGGGTCGGGTAGTAGTGGCTGATGCCTTACTGACCCAACGGAAAGTCTGTGAGCAGATTGTGGCAGGCGGCGGAGAGTATCTGCTGCCAGTTAAAGAGAATCAGCCCACCTTGCGCCGAGACCTGGAGGTGGCTTTTTCCCCTGCTAGGAACTGAGAGGGCTGGTGGGCCAACCGTACCTCCCTGGCTGGCAGCGGAGTGGCGAGCACGCGGGGCCAAGCTGACGGTCTGGGCCGATGCTCCAGTAAAGCGGCGTCATGGGCGGCTGGAGCGGCGAGAGTTGTGGGCCTTGGCCGACCCAGAGCTAAATGGCTACGTGGGCAGCGCTGGGACGGTCGGGGAAGCGTGGCCGCATCTGCAACAGGTGTGTCGGCTAGAGCGCCAGCGGGTCGTGAAGGGCAAGAAACAGGTGGCTGTGAGCTATGCAATTAGCAGTCTCCCAGCCACTGATGCCGATGCCAGGCGATTGTTGAGCCTTTCCCGTGGGCACTGGGGCATCGAGAACCGCCTCCACTGGGTACGGGATGTGACCTTCGACGAGGACCGCTCTCAGGTGCGCACTGGGGCCGCCCCACAGGTTCTGGCGGGCCTGCGGAACCTGGTCATCAGCTTGGTACGTCGGGCTGGGCATTCCAACGTAGCCGCTGCCCTACGCCGCCACAATGCCCATCTCAGCGAAGCTTTCGACATGATGGGCTTTACCTACCAGGCAGGAGAATGAAAAGGCCCTGGCATTATACAGCAGCCGGGTATCCATTTCCCCACCACTCTGCTAGAATCTGTCCCGACCTGATTCAGATACTGAGTGCCTGGCAAAGGGGTGGCGCAATGCCTTCTGCTGATGAACTGAAACGCCTGGTCTTTGCGGAAATCGACTCCCGGGCCGACGAAATTATCAACATCTCCAAGACCGTCCTGAGCCATCCGGAGCCCGGGTTCCGTGAAACCCGGACTTCCCAGTTGGTTGCGGACAAATTCGCCCAGCTGGGCATTCCTTTCCGCGCGGGGCTGGCGATGACCGGTGTTCGTGCCGATCTGCTGGGCGGCAGTCCCGGACCCACCATGGCGCTGCTGGGGGAGCTGGACTCCCTGATTGTCAACGAGCATCCCTTCGCCGACCCGGCCACTGGCGCGGCCCACGCCTGCGGGCACCACTGCCAGATAGGAATGCTGCTGGGAGCGGCTATGGGCCTGATGCAGCCCCAGGTATTGTCCTCCCTCAGCGGCCGCATCGCTCTGATGGCGGTACCCGCGGAAGAATACATTGAAATCGAATACCGGGACGGTTTGCGCCAGGCCGGGAAGATTGAGTTTCTTGGCGGCAAACCGGAGTTGATCCGGCTGGGCGAGTTCGATGACGTTGATTTGGCCATGATGATGCATACCACCAGCACCAAGGAAGAGCGCCAGATGTGCACCAGCGGAACCAATAACGGTACTCTGGCCAAGAAGATGCAATTCATCGGCCGCGGCGCCCATGCCGGTGGATCGCCCCACCTGGGCATCAACGCGCTGAACGCCGCCACGCTGGCGCTAACCGCCATTCACTACAATCGGGAGACTTTCAAAGACGAAGACACGGTGCGAGTTCACCCCATCATCACCAAGGGTGGCGAGGCGGTGAGCGCGGTGCCCGCCGACGTGCGGATGGAGACCTTCGTTCGAGGTCGAACCCTGGAAGCAATCATGGACGCCAATGAGAAGGTTGACCGCGCGCTGAAGGCCGGGGCCATGGCGGTGGGAGCCAAGGTCAAAATCCAGACCATTCCGGGCTACCTGCCCTTGAAACAGGATAAGAATCTTTCAGATACCTTTGCACCCAATGCGGCCGCCCTGGTTGGCGAAGACAACGTCGGGCACGTCTCCCACCGGACCGGCTCCACCGACATGGGAGACGTCAGTCATCTGATGCCGGCAATCCATCCCTACGTTGGCGGCGCCACCGGCCTGGGACACGGCGCCACCTACGTGGTAGAGGACTATCATCTGGCCGTCATCACCGCCGCCAAGGCGATGGCCGCGACCGTGGTGGACACGTTGGCTGAGGGCGCGGCCAAAGGGGGCAAGATTGTGGCCCAGCACCGGCCGGAAATGACCCGGCAGGAGTATTTGGGATTGCTGAGAAGTCTAGCCAAGGAAGAGACCTTCGAGTCTGCCTAGTTATGTTATCGAAAGAGACCTTCGAGGCCGTCTAATTATGTTAACCAAAGAAGAGCTCAAGCAAAGAGCCTGCGCGGCCATAGACGCGGCCAAAGACGAGATCATCGGCGTGGCCCGGGAAATCTTGGCCAATCCGGAACCGGGCTTTAGCGAAATCAAGACTGCCCGTCTGGTGATATCCAATATGGACCGGATGGGGATTCAGCACCGCGACGGTCTGGCCCTCACCGGTGTGAAGGGCCGCATTGCCGGCGGAGCCGGCGAGGGACCACGGGTCGCCGTTATTGGGGAGCTGGACTCCCTAATAGTGGACGAGCATCCCCACGCCGACCCGGAGACGCGGGCCGCCCACGCTTGCGGGCATCATTGTCAGATAGGGATGATGCTGGGAGCCACCCTGGGGCTCAGCCAAAAAGAGGTGCTCGCCGAGCTTTCCGGCGAAATCCTGCCCTTCGCCGTACCCGCTGAAGAGTTCATTGAGGTGGGGCGACGCCTGCAGCTCCGCGAAGATAAGAAACTGGAGTTTATGGGCGGCAAGCAGGAGCTAATAGGTCTTGGCGAGTTCGACGATGTAGACCTGGCGGTGATGTGCCACACCGCCAGTGATATTGGGGAGGGCAAGTTTGCCCTGGGCGGCACCAGCAACGGACACGTGGTGAAGTACGTGCAGTTCACCGGTCGGGGTGCCCACGCCGGCGCCGCGCCGCATCTGGGCATCAACGCCCTCAACGCCGCCTCCTTCGCCTTGCAGGCGATCCACGCCAATCGAGAAACCTTCCGCGAGGATGAAACGGTCCGCATTCACGGCATCATGACCCAGGGTGGGGAAGCCGTCAGCGCGGTACCCTCCGATGTTCGCCTGGAATGGCGCGTACGTTCCGGCACCCCGGAGGCGGTGGTCAGGAATGCCGCCGTGGTGGATCGGTGCTTCAAGGCCGGAGCCATGGCCGTGGGAGCTTCGGTCAAGATCACCAACATTCCCGGCTACCTGCCCATGCGCAACGAGAACCGGTTACTGGAGCTTTTTCAGCAGAACGCCACCGACTTGCTGGGGGAGAGCAATGTGCTGGTGATGCCCCCCCGCCGCAACCGGGGCGGCTCGACCGACATGGGCGACTTGAGCCAGCTGATGCCGGTCTGCCACCCCTACACCGCGGGAGCGACGGGCGCGGGCCACAGCAAGGATTACCTGATCACCGACTACGAATCGGCGGTGGTGAATCCGGCCAAGATCATGGCCATGGTGGTCATAGACCTGCTGGCCGATGGCGGCGTAAAAGGAAAGGAAATTGTGCAGGCGCACCGCCCGGCCATGAAAAAGGCCGCCTATCTCCGCTTTCAGCGTGCGCGCGCCGAAGTAATAGAGTTCCCCTAATTAACCTCTTCGGGCATTAGTGGGTGTGTGAGAAGGAATCGTTCATGGTTCGACAGGCTCACCACGAACGAACCCGAACCGTTCGGCCTGAGCCTGTCGAAGGGCGAACTATTACGGTCGGAAATCCCTTGACACGGCCCCTCCCTACCCAACCAGCAGCTGCATAGCCGCGCCGCTGGCCAGGGGTATGGTCAGATTATCATCTACAGGCAGTGGCGCCAGCTCCACCAGGGCCGCCACCAGCCCTCCAACCAGCATACTCCAATGATAGTCAACTCCCCCGGTAAGGCTAAGCGCCAAAACAACCAACATCGACACTCCGGCAAAGGCCGCCGTCCCACCCGGGGATTTTCCCAACAATCGGGGTCCAGGAGTTCTGGACCCCACTAACGCCGCGGCCGGATCTCCCAGGGCCAGGAAAAACAGGCCCAGAACCGCAACTTGCCGGTCGAAAGCCAAAAAAGCGATAAGTGCGGCGACAAGCATATAGCTGGCGCCGGTTATTTTACGGTCCTCGTCATGCTTAAGCAGAGGAGCCAGCCAGCGCAGAAACAACCGGTTCAGCCCGGCTATTCGGAAGCGCATCAGGTCCAGTCCCAGGCTGATCAACGCCAGAGCTCCCACGCCTGCCGCCAGGCCCGGCTGGGGCGCAAATAAGCCCGCCAGGGGGATACCGGAGCCGGCAATCAGGTGGAAAAGCCTACGCCCTGGGGGCGGTGAAGAAGAGGAACCAGAAGTGCTATGTGGGTCGGCGACCCTCAGAAGTCAATGCTTAGGGTATCCCCGGCCCGCCATTTAAATGTGCGGAATTTGGTGTCTTTGGGCGCCTCGAATACCATCAAGCCATCAATTCCATGTCCCTTTTGCAATACAAAGGCCTTGCTGACACCGTCCACAGAATCGTTCCAGAGAAAAACGAAACACTCCTCATCCCCCTGATAGCGGGGCGGCCGTGCGCAGCGTTCATCCGCTGGATTGGCGGGGACACCCCAGAAAGGCCACCACGGCCGGGTTTCTTTTGGAAGCGGCGCGACCTCTTCCCACCGATCGTTTACATTGATGGGGAAGTACTTTCCTTGGAAAAAATCCCGTATTTCCGCGGCCTGGCCATCTATGTTGACTATGGCGCTGGTAGCGGTATGGTTTTCGACCTTCACCCGTATCAGCACCAACTCCAGATTCTCTTCAGAGGGGCGAATCCGGAAGTGCCGGGTGACTTGAGCCGTATCCACAGTGAAATACAAAAGCTCAGCAACCCGATCCAAGGTAACCACATTTAAGTGCAGGGTCCGGCCCTTGTAGTATTGTCCAAAGGCCGGGGAGACGTCACTACACGCCACAAAGCTGATTGAAAGCGCAAGGCAAAGCGCCAAGAGCAGCGGGAGAAAAACGGCCGGGCGTGAGGAGGTAAGCAGGGGTCGGGAGGTTAATAATCGTGACAGAGCCCCTTGCCTGATTCCCATTGGAATCTGGTCGAAGATCATCGGTATCTGATGGAGTCGGTGGGCCCAACGGTGCTGAGGGTAGGTAGCTGACGCAGCTGCTGTATCAGGTCGGTCAGAACCTGGAGGAATCGTTCCACTTCCTCCCCAGTATTATCCTTGCCCAGAGACAACCTCAAGCTGCCTCTCGCCAGCTCCGCGGTTTGACCCAAAGCCAGCAGAACGTGGGACGGCTCCAGGGAACCGGAGCTGCATGCGCTGCCGCTGGACGCGGCGATACCCGCCAAATCCAGCCCCAGCAGGATGGATTCTCCCTCAACTCCTTCAAATGAGAAGTTGACGTTATTGGGCAGCCGCTCGGTGGGGTGACCGTTAAGGTGGCTGCCTTTAATCCCTGCCGCGATAACGCCGATGATCCGGTCCCGGAGCGCCGCGCAGTGGGCGCTGGTCTCCTCCCGGGAGGAGTTGGCCAGCTCCAGAGCCTCGGCGAATCCTACTATTCCAGCAATGTTTTCGGTTCCGGAGCGGCGTTCCCGTTCCTGACCGCCCCCCAGGATCAGCGGCAAGTAGGGGGTGCCACGCCCCACGTAGAGCACGCCGGCCCCCTTGGGACCGTGGAATTTGTGACCGGAGAGGCTGAGCATGTCCACTCCCAGCCGGCGCACGTTCAGGTCTAGGAACCCGGCGGCCTGGACCCCGTCGGTGTGCATAACTATGGTCCGCTCCAGCTCCTCGGCTCGGCGCCGGACTGCCGCGGAAATCTCGGCTATGGGATTAAGCGTGCCGATTTCGTTGTTGGCATACATGATGGTTACCAGGGTCGTCCGGTCGTTGATGGCCTCATAAACCGTCTCCGGTTGTACCATGCCGTAGGAGTCCACCGTAAGGTAGGTTACCTCATAACCCTGATTCTCCAGGTACTGGCAGGGATGTAGAACGGCATGATGTTCTACGCTGGAGGTGATGATGTGGTTTCCTGTTTCCGCCAGAGCGGTGGCCGCGCCGTGTATTGCGGCGTTGTCCGCCTCGGTGCCACTGCCGGTGAAAACCACCCCGCCGGACCGGCATCCCAGAACTTTGGCCACCTTATCACGAGCGTCGTCCAGAGCGTGTCGAGCTTCTTGGCCCACGGTGTGAACACTGGAGGGATTACCGTAAAACTCGGTGAAATAGGGAAGCATCGCCTCCAGGACTCGTGGGTCCATGGCCGTGGTGCCGGCGTGGTCCAGGTAGATGGGGCCGAGGGATTGAGAAGGCAGTCCAAGCTTTGTCATGACGCTATTCTAGCACAGCCAGATCTGGGACAGCCAGAATAGGGGTTTGGAGGGAAGGTTATACCCTAGAAACCCGGCTGAAAAGCCCTGCTGTGACGAGATGGGTTGGAGGATAACCAGTGGATTGGGCCAGGTCTGCGGTATAGGCTAAGGGCGACCCAGCTGACTGCGGCCAACATGAATCCGGCCGTAATGATGGGCGACCCGGCGGCGTGCTGGCCCGATCTATCTTGGGAGGAGCCTGGAGTCTGGGACATCATCTCCATCTTGGTGGCCACCAGGGTCAGGTTGGCCACCATGGCCGCCATGAGTAGTTGGAATCGGGTCTTGGCTCGGCCGAAGTAGCGAGATTGGCGGACCCCCAGTTGCACTAGCCGAGCCAGGCGATGCTCGGCCGCCTGCCGCCGACTACGGTATTCAGCAAAGCCCTCACTCTGCTGGAAGGTCCTGGCTTGCTGCAGGAGCGCCTCTTGGGGATGGAGGGCTACGGTACGTCCCTTGCCCTTCCTGCTGGCGATACATTGGTCTCGCAGAGGGCATAGACCACAGACCTTTGGGTTGAATTGAAAACTCTGGGCCAGGTAGGTCCGACCCAACCGGTTGGTCCGGGTGCCGAAGGTCCGCAGGGTGTGGGTAACATTACCGGCTGGGCAGGTGCAGGTGCCGGCCGTCAGGTCGATCTGGAAGTCCTCCTTGGGAAAGCAGGCCTTATTCGGGCGACCCGGCACCTTGGCTATTAGCGTCCGACCAGCCTCGGCAAAAGCCTGCCGCGTCCCGCCATCCCCATAGGCCGCATCCCCGATAGTCTCCTCCACCGCTATGCCCGTGTTCTCTTCACTCTGCTCCACCAGTTCCAGGACTCCGGTGTTGTCACCGGCATTGCCAGGTAGGATGTCTACCGCGGTCACCAGTTGGGAATCGGTATCCACCACCACGGCTGCCTTATGTCCGTCGAAGCGTTTGCTGCTGCTTTTGCGCCCGTGGCGCATCTCCGGGTCGTGCACCGAAGGGACCCGGTCCCGGCTTACGCCATCCTTCCGGACCGGACCATCCTCCTGCCGTTCCACATCCTGCAGTAACAGTTGCCCCAAGAGTTCCGCTGCTTCTCCAATAGCCTGACGCTCAGGACTATCTGCGGGAAATCTCCCTTGGGCCTGACGGGCCAATTCCAATACCCCATCGGCATCGGCTACTATCTTCTGCAGTAAGGCTTGCCGCTCTTTCTTGTTGTCCCAGTCAATCCCCGCCTCTCCCTTCACACTGGAGCCAAAGTAGAGCGCCAGGCCGTGTCTCAAGGCCCACTCCTCGGCCCGGGCTCCATCCAGTTGGGCCAGTGCCCGGACCACCTGGACGATGCCGTCGGCCAGCAGGTTGTAAGTGTCCTTGACCGCTCCTCGGCCCAGAATGTAGGTGGTGTCCACCGCTACCTTCATCCGCCGTCCTTTCAGGCAGCCGGTCTGCCGGGCGAATTGGAGGCTGCGCTGAAAGACGGCTCGCACCCGGTCGTGGAGGATCAGCTGGGCTCGAAACAGTTGCAGGGTGCTCTTGGCAAAGGGACGGTCCTCCACCTCGATCCCCAACGCCACCTTCCACCGGATGTCGACATCCGCCCTCTGCTTGGCTTCCAGGTCGCTCACTTTGTCGTAGGCTTGCAGCAACAACGCGGTGGCCACCAGACTGGGAGGCACGCTGTCCCGGCCGTTGTCCGGGCAATAGAGATCGGCGAAATCTTCGTCTCGAAATAGCTGTCCCCGCATGGAGGCCAGGAAGCCGTAGAAGGAGCCCTTACCTACATAGTCCAGATACAGATGGTCCGCTTCCAGGAGCCCTCGTTGCGCCGACCTTACTCCGAGCATCATCAACCTCCCACATCCCTTTTGTCCTCCTGCAATTCTATCGGGATCCCCCAAGTCAGGCTACTTTTCGGCCGGCCTCCTAGTATTACAACGTCAGTTCAGGGAGGGATGTGGGGTGATGCCCGCATGGCGGCGCGGCGCTTGGCATGGGAGCGTTTGGCCCGTTCGTTACTGTCCTGCGTATCCTCAAGCCACCGCAGCAACTCGGTTGGCCCGAACCGTTCCCGGGGCAGCATCTCCCGCACCACCCGGTACACCTGTGGCCTCGTGATCCGGGGCATCTTTTTCCCCCCAAGCCTGTTGCAGGCTCAGCAGAAAAGCTCCGCCCAGCAGGCACAGGGCCACGTGGTGATGCCAGCCAGCCCAGGTGCGGGTCTCGTACTCGTCCAGGCCTACGTCGCTTTTCTCCGTCTCAAACTCCGTTTCTATACGCCAACGGGAGCCTCCCACGTATGCCAGGGTCTCCAACGGGGTATCCTCCGGAGCATTGGACAGGTAGTAGCGGGGTTCGCTGCCGTCCCGGTTCCGGCGGTAGACGGCCCAGTGGATTTCGCCGGGCTTGCGCCTGCTGGTCGGTCGCACCCTCTGGGCGCTGAAAAGGTAGCTGCGTGGCCCCTGGCTTCCCTCGGCCACCGTTATCTCCCGCCAGGCCTCCTCCGGCAACTCGTCGCTGCGCTGCTCCATGGTCCGGCACTGACCGTCTCGCAGCCTGGGTTTGCGGGGACGCCCGAATCCCTGATACTCCGCACTGGTCCAGGCAGGCTCCGGCGGCCACACCGTAAAGCCGGACGGAACGTCCAGCACGTACCACATCCCCAAGGCCGCCAGGCCCTCCCGGAAGGACGGCGACATCCCGAAGGCGTCGTCCGCCGCGACCCATCCAGCCTTCAGGTGGCCCCGCTCCTGTGCCCGCCCCACCATCTCCAAGGCCAACTCCGTCTTGGACCGGTAGCCCTGCCTATCCTCCGGCACACCCGCCGCCTCACACCGGTCTTTGTCCGAGGTCCAACTCTCGGGCAGATACAGCCCCTTGTCCACCAATGCCCGTCCCAACGGGCTGACATAGGCCAGGAACATCCCCGCCTGGCAGTTGGCCACCTTCCCCAGCCTCCCGCAGTACTGCCGGGCCACTCCCACCGACTTCCTCCCCTGCTTGGGAAAGTCGCTGCCGTCCAGCACCCACACCCCTTCCGGATGCTCCAGCCGGGTTCCCAGGTACTCCTGCAGCCGTCCTATAATCACCTCATCGTCCCAGGGAGAATCGGTGAGAAACCGCTGCATCCCTCGGGCTGACCCCGGAACCGTCTCCGACAGGTTCTCAGCGTTGCGCCGCTCCCCAGACTGTACCAGCAGGGCCTGGAGATAATGACCGCTGTGCTCCCGCGTCTCCCGGCGGCCAAACAGCGGCGCGAAGTAAGCGTGAAAATCCCGAAATGACCCGTACACCTGCTCGAAAGCTGCCGCATCCACATCCCCACCTCACCTGCCTATTCCCAGCTACACAGTCATCCTATCAAACTAACTGACGTTGTAATACTAGGACCGCGACGGCGCGCCATAAACCGCAGCAGCTCTTCCTTATTCAAAAACCCCAAAAGTCGCCCCTCACTCACCACGGCAAGGCGGGTAAGTCCGTCGGTCTCCATACGCTCCAGGGCATCATAGATACCCTCCGCGGGTCCCACACTGGGCAGAGAGGCCAGGGGGACCATCACCTGGCCCAGCGTGGCGAAGGGGGAGGAGCCAGCGGGAACCAGCGCCAAATTTTGCCGCGTCACGATACCTTGAATCCGGTTATCGGCCAGTACCCCGATTACCGCCCCCGGCCCGGCTAGGCCGTGGGACACCAGGGGAGAGCCCAACGCAGTTTCGCTGGGCAAAGAGAACCAATCGGTGGTAAACACATCCGCCACGCGGAAGGACCTCATCGACTCACGGTTTCTCTCCTGACGATAACTTGCGGTAGCCGCTGAGAATAGGAAAAGGCCGATCAATGCGAACCAGACGCCCTGAAAGGATTGACCGAAATAGAACCACACCAGACCGAGCCCGCTGAGGATCATTAGACCGCCCAAGAATTGCCCGGCTCGGGCCGCCACTTGAGTACCCCGCCAATAGCTTCCCGAGAGTCCCCAAACCACCGCGCGGAGAACCCTACCGCCATCCAGAGGAAAGCCGGGAAGCAGGTTGAAGAGACCCAGGCTGAAATTGATCCAGGCCAAATGTAGAGAAATAACTTCCAAGGAAGTTCGGCCAGGATTCAAAAGGACATCATCCCAGTGAGGATTGCCTGGACTGAGAACAAACTTTAGGCCACCGAAAACTACCGCCAGCAGAATGCTGGTCAAGGGGCCAACTACCGCGATCAGGAATTCGGTCATGGGACGTCTAGCTTCATGGGAAAGCTGGGACACCCCACCGAACACCCACAGGGTAATACCGATGACCGGGATACCCTTGCGGACGGCCAATAGGCTGTGAGACAGCTCGTGGGCCACTACAGAGAGGAAGAACAGGACGGTGGTGACCAGGGCAGTGGACCAGATTTGGGGCGCATCCCAGGCCAGCTGGTGACTCTGGGAGAACTGACTGCCCAGCAAGTAGATTAACAGGACAAAAACAAAAATCCAAGAGTAGTGAACCCCTATGGGGATACCCAAGATTTTTCCCAGCTTGATCGAGCTATCCAAATCCTTCTTCCACTTACGTCATCTGGCCGGCGCTGCAGGGTTGCGTGAAGCAGGCCGGTGCTGGAGCTGCACCAACACCGCCACCCTGGGTAATATACTAGGAAAGTTCCTAGGCTGCAGCCAATTATATGGACTCTTTCCCCTTGGGGGAAGGCCGGCTCGCGTAGGCTATCAGTTTGTATACCAGCTTGGCCGCGGTATAGGTACAGGCCATCGGCCCTTCCCGCGGCGCCAGCTCGCACACATCAAATCCCACTATCCGGCGGGACCCGGCCACGGCCCGAAGCAGCCCGGTAACCTGATTCCAGAGCATCCCCCCGGGCTCGGGCGTGCCCACCGCCGCCATGACTGACGGGTCAAACACATCCAGGTCCACACTCACGTATACCAGGTCGCTCAGCCGGCTGATAACTTCCCGGTGCAAAGAGCCTTCATCGGCATCATTTGGGGGCCAGAAGAAAGAAGATATCGCGGGAGAGGCAGGGGAATTCGCCTGGAACCGTAGGTAGTCCCGTTCCTCCTCGCAGATACTCCGAACTCCTACCAGCACCAACGGACACCAGCCGTGGATGCGACGGGCTCCGGAAGCGTGCCCCCATTGAGTCCCCATGTATTCATCCCGCAGGTCGGCATGGGCGTCCAGGTAAAGCACCGAAAGTTCCGGATATTGGTCCAAATGAGCTTGTACCGCGCCGGCGACTATGGAATGCTCCCCACCCAGTACTCCTACTACCCGGTCAAATCGCAGGTAGGTGGCCACGGCCTGCCTGACCCGCTGCACCATGAGTTCCGGGCTGCCCACATGGGGCTCCAAAAAGGGAGCGGTATGTATCCCTATTTGGGAAACATCCAAGTCCAGCTCCAGGTCGTAATCTTCTAAAGCACCCGAGGCTTCGATCATGGCGGCGGGACCTTCCCTGGCGCCACCCCGAAAGGAGGCAGTACTATCATAGGGAACCGGTATCAGCACGGCTCCGGAGTTTTCCAACTCGCACTGGTCCGGGGGGAGGGCAAGGAAATTGGCAGGGGTCCAGGGTATCCGGCTCCCCGAAGCTTCAGACACGGGGACTGCTCAGATCACTGCTGCCCAGACTGCCTCGTTGGAGCTGCACCTCAGCCCGGCCCTGCCGCGCATCCGCCCACTCCAATCCCCGGTCCAATAGCCAGGTTTTGACGTCGGTCAGGTCGAAAAGCTGCTTCGCCTCGGCGAGCGCCCGCTGGTGGTCGAAGGATTTGCAAGAAAAGATGTCAATGTTGACGTATTGGCGGTAGGGAAAGGTATGTATGCTGATATGGCTTTCGGCGATAATAACGAAACCGGAAACCCCGGCGTCCTCAAGATTATCGCCGGTATACTTCAAGACTTGGGGTTCGGTTATGGGCGTCATCGCCAGCTTGGCGGGAAACTGGTCCAAAAAGTCCCGGACCAACTGTTGGTCCCACATCTTCTCCACGTCACCGCCGTATCCGTCTATAACCAGGTGCATCCCGCCTCCAGCGCGTAGTCTAAACGGTGACAACCAGCGACACTCCTAGCTGACACCTTGGCAAAACCCGCCGTATAGAATATCATCACTATTGTTTCTGCACAATCTCACCCTCCCGGAAGCCAGGGCCTTTTCATTTTCTCAAAATAGTATAAAATTATTACCAGTTTAAGCGGGAGGGAAGGATGATGACTTTGAGAGAAACGCTGGATTTGGTGCCTGACTTCCGGAGTAGCCAAGGGCGACGCCACTCTTTGGGGGCGATCCTGGCCTTGGCCACCTGTGCCATGCTGTGCGGCGCCCGCAGCTTATACGCCATAGCTCAATGGGGGCGGGACCAAGGGGGTGCTACGGCGCAGCTTTTGGGGTTCAGCCAGGAGAAGACACCCTGCGTGGCCACCCTCCACCGGGTGTTCAAGGGCCTGGACGTGGCGGCCTTTGAGGCAGAAGTCGGCAACTGGCTGGCAAATAGCGGGGTAGAGGCGGATGACCCCCTGTCCCTGGACGGGAAAACCTTGCGAGGGGTCCACGGCCAAGAGATACCCGGGGTCCATCTGGTGTCGGCCTACGCTAGCCGCGCTGGGGCAGTGCTGGCGCAGGTAGCTGCGCCGGGCAAAGGGGAAGAATTGGCGGCGGTCAAAGAAGTATTGGGCCAGGTACCCCTGAAGGGTCGGGTAGTAGTGGCTGATGCCTTACTGACCCAACGGAAAGTCTGTGAGCAGATTGTGGCAGGCGGCGGAGAGTATCTGCTGCCAGTTAAAGAGAATCAGCCCACCTTGCGCCGAGACCTGGAGGTGGCTTTTTCCCCTGCTAGGAACTGAGAGGGCTGGTGGCCCAACCGTACCTCCCTGGCTGGCAGCGGAGTGGCGAGCACGCGGGGCCAAGCTGACGGTCTGGGCCGATGCTCCAGTAAAGCGGCGTCATGGGCGGCTGGAGCGGCGAGAGTTGTGGGCCTTGGCCGACCCAGAGCTAAATGGCTACGTGGGCAGCGCTGGGACGGTCGGGGAAGCGTGGCCGCATCTGCAACAGGTGTGTCGGCTAGAGCGCCAGCGGGTCGTGAAGGGCAAGAAACAGGTGGCTGTGAGCTATGCAATTAGCAGTCTCCCAGCCACTGATGCCGATGCCAGGCGATTGTTGAGCCTTTCCCGTGGGCACTGGGGCATCGAGAACCGCCTCCACTGGGTACGGGATGTGACCTTCGACGAGGACCGCTCTCAGGTGCGCACTGGGGCCGCCCCACAGGTTCTGGCGGGCCTGCGGAACCTGGTCATCAGCTTGGTACGTCGGGCTGGGCATTCCAACGTAGCCGCTGCCCTACGCCGCCACAATGCCCATCTCAGCTAAGCTTTCGACATGATGGGCTTTACCTACCAGGCAGGAGAATGAAAAGACCCTGTCCCGGAAGCCTATTTAAAAGGCAGCAATCGCCCGAGGGAGTTCCGGAGCACAACCGGCCGGCAAGAATCCCCTGTGAGCTTCACGAAGGAATCTGGGGTGGCCTGGGACAACAGACGCCCCGTCGCATAGGTATCAAAAGGTGACAAGATAGAAACCGCCATAAATGACAGTAAACCCGAAGATTTAATGATCCAGGTCCGGGACCTGACCCATTACTACGGCCCCCACCTGGCCGTGCAAGACGTCAGCTTTGGCGTCAAGAAGGGCGAGGTGCTGGGATTTTTGGGGCCCAATGGCGCCGGCAAGACCACCACCATGCGGATTATCACCGGGTTCATGCCGCCCACCCGCGGACAGGTTACCCTGGCCGACTTTGACGTGGTGGAGCAGTCCCTGGAAGTGCGCCGCCGGGTCGGGTATCTGCCCGAGACGGTGCCTCTTTACACCGAGATGCCGGTGTCCGGGTATCTAAAGTACATGGGAACTTTGAGGGGCATGAAATCCAGGCAGATCAAGAACCGCATCAGCGAAGTAATCGATCTCTGCCAGCTGGGGGATTACCACAAAACTATCATCGGCAAACTCTCCAAAGGCTTCCGCCAGAGAGTGGGCATAGCCCAGGCCATCCTTCACGAACCCGAAGTGCTGGTGTTGGATGAGCCGACCATCGGGATTGACCCAATCCAGGTGGTGGAGACGCGGCGGCTGATTCAGGACCTGGGCAAGCAGCAGACGGTGGTTCTCAGCAGCCATATCCTGCCCGAGGTCAGTATGATTTGCTCGCGGGTGCTGATCATCCATCAAGGCCGCATAGTTGCGGAGGATACGCCGCAGAACCTGGCCCAGAGTCTCCAGGGAGTGGAGCAGCTGCAGGTGGAGGTGGGTGGGCCTCCGGCCGAAGTTCTGCCCGCGCTGCGCCGGGTGCCCGGGGTGAGCGAGGTGACGCACCGGCCGCAGCAGAATCGGGATTTATATATTATTCGATTCCAGCGAGGAGAGGACCTGCGAGACGAAATGTCCCGTTCCATTGTCAGCAACGGTTGGAGTCTCCTGAGCCTGCAAGCGGTCGGCATGAGCCTGGAGGACATATTCTTGCGGCTGACCACCCATGAGGAGTTGTAACCATGCGCACGGTCCAGGCCGTGGCCTGGAAAGAGATACAAATTTATTTCAGCAATCCAATGGCCTATATAGTGGCTCTGATTTTTCTGGCGGTAACCGGATTTTTCTTTGTTGTCGATTTAACCGACCCCTTTCCAGAGGCGTCCCTCAGCAACTTCTTCTTCGGCGCCACCATTGTGCTGATATTGCTGGCTCCGGCCTTGACCATGCGGCTATTGGCCGAGGAACAGAAGCTGGGAACTATTGAATTGCTGCTGACCTCCCCGGTAAGAGACTGGGAGGTAATCGTCGGTAAATACCTTTCCTCGCTGGTTTTTCTGCTAGCGATGGTCGGGTTAACCCTCTATTACCCTCTGCTTTTAGTGCTCTTCGGCCAACCGGACCCAGGACCCATCTACTCCGGCTATTTGGGATTGGTGCTCTACTGCGCCGCCGCGCTATCCATTGGCATCTTGACCTCCACCCTTACCAGCAATCAGATTATTGCCTTCGTGGTGGCGGCCGGAATACTGCTAATAATGTACTTCGCCAACATCGGTACCGGAGGAGCCGAAGGCATCTGGTCCACTCTGGTAACAGAAATCGGCATGCGCAGCCACTTTGACGACTTCGAGCGGGGCGTTATTGACACCAAGCACATCGTTTATTTCTTGAGCGTAACCGCCTTCTTCTTGTTCCTATCCATCCGCGCTCTGGAATTCCGGCGGTGGAGATAGTATGAGCCAACCACCGGACGATCAACCCAGGGACTGGAGGCGACGACGGGGCTCTTCCCCCTCCGCTGGGGACTCGGGCGCTCAGGAGAATGCTCCGGCCGACAACGGGGAAGAATTCCCGGCCGAAACCACGGATGAAACCCCCAACGAAAGCGGGGAAATAATCACTTCCCGCACCCTATTCAGCTTCCTGGAACCCTCACTAAACACCATCGGCTCCTTTGGTACGCCTGTGGTCATAGCGGGCGTCTTAGCGCTATTCATCGGAATCGGTCTGATCGCCTTCGTTACCTCCATGCGCCTCTACGGAATCATTCTCATTGGTTTAGGGGTGGCACTAATCGGTACCATCGGGCTGATATTCTTGAGCGCAGTTTTCGCTGCCTTTATCAGCCGCACCGGCAGGTACGGGGTGAACACGCTGGTAATGCTGGTGGCCTTTTCCGGGATAGTGGTAGTGATCAATTTTATTTCCTTCGGCAATCACAGCCGCATAGACACCACCGCTACCAATCAATTCAGCCTCCACAGCAGCACCAAGCACCTGCTGGACGAACTGGAAGAACCGGTGCGGGCCATCGCCTTTTATCGAGAGGATATTTCCGGGCAGGACCCCGGGGAATTCCAGCAACTGGTGCGTCGGGCCAAGGTGGAGAACAAACTGCAGGAGTTTCGAAACCAAAGCGGCAAGTTTTCCTACGAGTTTAAAGACCCAGAGGTAGACCCGGACCTGGCTCGCAACTACGGGGTTACCCAATATGAGTCGATAGTCGTCGTCGGATCCGAGTCCGGGCTCACCGACACCATCCAACGCACCGACCAGACTTACAGCCAGCTGGAGCAGGACCTCTACACCGCCATCCTGGTGGCCACCGGCCAAGAGCAACGAACGGTCTATTTCCTGGCCGGACACGGCGAGCGCGGTCCCAACACCAGCGAGGGCGAAGGCTATACGTCCTTGCGCCAGGGTCTGGAAGGGGACAACTATCGAGTTAAGACCTTGGGGTGGGGGCTGGCGGACGAGGATGTAACCGTGCCCGATGGCAAAACCCATTTGGATGGCAGTCCCTGTGATCAGAACGAAGCATGCCCGGCCGCCGCCGCCTTGCTGGTCATCGCCGGTCCCACCACCGAGGTCCCCGAGGCCCATGCCCGGGCTCTGAATCTCTACCTTCAGGGGATTAAGGCCGACGGAACGGCCCGAAGGGAGGGAGGCCGAATGATATTTCTGGCCGAGCCCGATACTCCCGAGTCTTTCCGGGTGTTTTTGCTGGGCTGGGGGGTGCTGGTCAACGAAGGGTTCATCTTGGACCTGGACGGTTCCGTGTCCGGGAGCCCACACACCCTGAGAGTGGCGCGTTATAACCCCGACGCTCCTCAGGAAATAGTGATTCCCCGGGGCAGGCCCTTGGACCTATCCCTAATGCCGGGCGCTGCCTCCCTGATCCCAATTCCCGACGAAGCTCGTTTTGCTTTGCCGCTGGCTGCCACCAGCGCCAACAGTTTTTTGGTTGACGACATAGAACGCACCGAGCCGATCCTGGAAGGTGATGCGGCGGACCCCCGGGGCCCATTCATACCGGCCCTTTATATCCAGGCCATTGGGCCGATAGGAAGCTCGCCTCCTGATCCAGGTTCGGCGCCACTGGAAAGCCAGATTTCCGGCATGGTTGTGTTTGGCGATGCCGACTTCGTATCCAACAGTTTTTTCGATCGAGGTAGTGGAGCAGCCTTGTTTTTGAATTCGGCTAATTTCCTTCTCGGCGATTTTTCCCTGGTCTCCATCAGAGACCGCCAGTTCATATTTCGCGAGTGGAACCTGGACCGGAACGAGCTGAAGTTCGTTCGGTTCTCGTCTTGGTTTTTTGTCCCCGGCTTGATGGGCCTGATGGCCACCCTGGTTTGGTGGGTCCGGCGATAGCGCCAATATCAAGAATTAAACGGCCGGACAAAGCGGACCGCAATTGCCGTCTCAGCCTAAATTCAGCTAACGTCAGCCCCGGGGCCCAACAGTTTCGACCGCACACAGCAAGAGTAGCAGCGCATGAATATTCGTTTATCTTTCCTTCTGGTCACCGTGCTGGTAATTTTCGGCGGAACCTTTTTGGTTTTTCAATTCACGGATTTAATAGACGACTCCTCCACAGACGATACGGCAAATCGCCCCTGGCTCTTTAGGGTGGATGATGATTCCATCGTGCACATTCAGGTCAGCCACGGCGGCCGCACGGTGGACTACGATCGCAAGCCGGGCGGCACCACCTGGGTTATCCAGGAAAACGGCGAAGAGACTCAAGTCTTCCAGGAAAAGTGGAGCGGGACGACGCTATTATTGAGCGGTCCCCTGGTTAATCGAATAGTCACCACTTCCTTCGACAACCCAGCTTCATTTGGCCTGGAGCCGCCGGAAACCGTGGTTAAGGTTACGGAACGAAGCGGCCTGGTTTATGAGTTTCACATGGGGAGCACCACTCCCGACTCGGAGAATCAATACACCTACCTGGTGGGGGACCCCACCCTTTTTACCGTTCCTCAGATCTGGGCGCAGGTGATCAACAACCTGGCCGACGAGCCTCCCTATCCTCCGCCTCCTGAAGAGGAGGGCTCAGCCGGCTCCGGCTAATCTCACCGCCAACCTGGGCCTATTCGGGTCCACCCCTGGACCAGGGTCTTTTGTTTGTCATTGCGAGGGCCGTAGGCCCGAAGCGATCTCAAGAAGGTAATGAGGGATTGCTTCGGGGAGTTTATCCTGAGCGCAGCCGAAGGGCTGCTCTGTAAATAGCCCGTCCGCCCTTCGAGAGCCTCAGGACGAACGGGATCCCTACCGCTCGTGGTGAGCCCGTCGAACCAGGAGCCGAGGGGAATCCATTTTCATCTGTAGGTGGCGCTCCGCCGGTGCATGATAACTCGCAATGACACTGGGGAGAACCGAAAGACCGTGTCACGCCCAGACCAGGGTAGACGACACTTCTCCCCTAATCCCGCCTCCAATAGCTCCAAGGGTTCATTTTTTGCTAAACTGGTCACCGTGTCCACTCTCTATTGAGCCTACCGGCGAGCTTACCCGCCTAATATCCCAAACTGCCCGACCACAACTGACAGGAGGAGCGCCCATGAAGGCTGAGATTTTTTCCATAGGCACCGAATTGCTAATGGGCGAACTGGCCGATACCAACGGTTCTTGGATCGCCAGCCGTTTGCCCCCTTTGGGAATCCAGCTGCAGTGGATTTCCATCATCGGGGACAGCCTGGACCTGCTCTCGGAAGCTTTCCAGCGGGGATTGCAGCGCTCCGACATTATCTTCACCACCGGCGGACTGGGACCAACCCAGGACGACCTTACCCGGGAAGGCGTCGCCCAGGCTCTGGGTGAAACTCCCACCGTCCAAGAAGAGGTAGTCAGAGGGCTGGAGAAATACTTCCAGGGTCGGGGCATGACCATGCCCTCCCATAACATAAAACAGGCTCACCTGATTCCTTCCGCCGAATTTGTTCGAAACCGCAACGGCACCGCGCCCGGATGGTGGGTCGAGAATAAGGGCAAGATCATCGTGTGTATGCCTGGACCTCCCGGCGAGATGCACCCTATTTGGGAGGAAGAGGTGGCGCCGCGGTTGCGGGAAATGGTGGATGATGAGGTAACAGTAACCCGAAATATCAAGACCCTGGGCATGTCCGAAGCGGCCATCGACGAGGAGATATCCGAGTTCTTCGGGCAGGAAAATCCTTATTTGGGGATTTACTCCAAAGCCGATGGCATTCACTTGCGGGTGATTGCCCGAGCCAAAGACGAGGTAACTGCCCGGGAGCTGATCCAGCCGGTGGAGGAGGCCATCAACCAGCGCCTGGGTGCATACATTTGGGGGCATGATGACGAAACCCCGGAGCAGTCATTGGGTCAGGTGCTGCTGCAGCGGGGATTGTCTCTGGCCACCATGGAGTCGGTGACGGGTGGCCTGCTGGCCAATAGCATCAGCGAAGTGCCGGAGAGCTCCAGCTATTTCAAGGGCGGGGTGGTTGCCTTCAGCAAGGAATCGATGCTGGCGCACGGGGTCCCGGCGGACACTCTGGAGAGATTTGGAGAAGCCAGCCAGGAGACAGCCAACGCCATGGCGATCGCGGCGAGGGAAAGCAGCGGGGCGGACTTTGGCATCGGAGTCGCCGGTGTTATCGGGCCGGGCGAGCAGGAAGGCAAAGCCCCGGGCCAGATTTACATCGCCATCGCCGCCGAACAAGAGCTTCGGGAGTTCCAGCTGCGGGTGCCGCCCCGCCGCCTGGTCATCAAACGCCGCGCGGCCAATACCGCCCTGACCGAGCTCCGCAAAATGATCAGCGCCGGTGTGGGCGCGGCCCGCTAAGCAGCGCTCACGGGCGTGCTTGCCTTACCCATTCAGGCTGGAATAGCTCCCCGAACTCCCCAAGCCCGCGCAATTAGATGAATACTACCATCGGACCTGACAGGCAGGGTCCTCTCCAGGTGATTTCGCAGGCCCTCCCGATCGTCGTCTGATAGCGAGACGCAATAGGACCCAGCGGGACCTTGTCCTCCCAGAAACGGAGACCAGTAATCATTGAAGTCGATAAATTCAGTGGGCACGTCCAAAGCGCGTACTTCAACGGCTTCCAGGTTGGTGGCACGGAAGAGATCTGCAAGCGGCTCGGGCTTTCAGATTGGAAACTGCTTGCCTTCGTCAAGATCTGCGCCATCAGAGAACAATTCGGTTACCCCATTCCAAAAGTAACGCATGAGTTGCATTTCGCCTGAATAGTCCCAAACATACAATGCGACCGTGCCCCCTGGTTGGATAATTCGGCACATCTCTTGGAGCGCAAGATGTTGATCAGATACGAAGTTTAAAACCAAGCCAGCTACCACTACATCCGCTTCAGCATCATCGAGGGGCAATGACATTGCGTCGCCGGACTTGAAGTTGGCTCGATGACCGTGGGTGTTGTCTCGCGCCAGGCTGAGAAAACCCTCGGACGGCTCAATGCCGTTCACTTGGCTAGGATTGGATTGCTCCAGTGTGGTTTGGGTCAGCGCGCCTGTACCGCAGCCCACGTCGACCCAACGGAGGCCTGCCGGTAAAGAGAGCCAGTCCAAGAACAATTGGGCCGACCTTGCGGCTCCAGCGACCCACATATAGCTCGTAGGCTTCGCCATCCGCAAACCAATCCCCCTGACTTGGCGCCACCATCCTCTCCTGCCTTTCGGATGAGCCATGAATCAATCAAGCGCTACGACCTCAGAAAGTTAGCTTGCGGTAGAGCATGGGCAGGCGCTCGGGCAGGCTGAAAATGTCGTCCAGAACCTCATAGCCCATGTCGCCACACATAGCCTTCAAATAGTCATGCCCCGCCTTGTCCACGGTCAAGCAGAAGGGCGTAATATCCTTGTGCTTCGCCTCAAGCAATGCCATGTGAGTGTCGTGGACCGCATACTCCTTCTCCACTCCCTCCCGGCTGTAGCCCCGGTCCTGCGGTCTGCCATCGCTGATCAGGAACAGAATCTTGGTGGTAGCGTCCTCGTCCTCCAGCTTGGTGATGCAGTGCCGTATGGCAGAGCCCATGCGGGTGGCGTGGAGAGGAGTGATTTTGTCGATGCGGCGTTTGATCTTATCGTTGAAGGCCTCGTGGATATCCTTGATCACGTAGAACTCCACGTTTTCGCGACCGTATCCGGAGAAACCGTAAATACCGTAGGTGTCTCCAATGGATTCCAGGGCATTGATCAAGAGGGCCGTGCTCTCTTTTTCCAGATCTATAATGCGCTTGTAGTGGCGCCGCACCAGTCCTTCCCGGCGGCGGCGCAGCCATACCATGTACTCCACCGGGTCGTCCGGCGCATCCCTGTCATCCACCGTATGGCGGCCCTCGTCGATGGCTTCGGCGGTAGAAGCGCTCATGTCCAGCAGAAAGACCACCGCCACATCCCGCTGAATCCGGTTCCGATGCCAGTAGATCTTTTCGTCGGGCGGCACTCCCATTCGCAGGTCGGCCCAGGCCTCCAGAGCAGCGTTTAAATCGATATCCTCCCCATCGGTGAGACGGTAGATCTTGCGGAACCGCTCCGGCATGATCAGCTCGAACTGCCGCTTGATGTGGGTGATCACTGAAGCGTAGTTCTTCAGGGCATCGGCGTAGAAGGTGGGCTCCCCCTCCTCCAAGACTTTCTCCTTAACGATGCACCATCTGGGCTTGTAATCGCCCGCTCGGAAATCCCATTCGTCGTAGACAAAAGTCTTGGGCTCCCTGGCCTCCAACTCGCCACCCTGCTCATCATCGTTGAGGAGCGGCCCGTATCCCTGCCCCGGCTTGGCGTTGGGCGGAGGCACCCCGGCTTCTTTCATGATGTTCTGGGCGAAGGCGCTCATGTTGTTATTGATCTCGCCCTGCTCGGCGTCCAGCTCCAGTTCGGCGCTCTCCTGAAGCAGCTGCTCCAGCTGCTCTTGGGACAGCGGCTGGCCCTCCCCCTGCTGATTCTGGTCCATCTGCAGCTTGGTCAGGAGCTGGACCATTTCAGGCTTGAAGTCGCCCCGGTAATCCACCGGCTCCGGCGAATCGTAAGGGTCGCCCTCACCTTCCTCACCCGAAGCCTGCTGGGCGGCCTTGAGTTTGTCCAGCAGAGACTGGTACTCTTCTTCAGAAAACTCCCCGGGGTCATCCAGGTCTTGGGGTTCCCACTGTTCCTCCGGCTGCTGCTGGTTGGTGAGGCGCGAGATGATTTCGTAGGCCCTCACTACTGCTTCCCCAGTGTCCTCCACGTTGGACGCCGCCACCCGAAGCTGAAGCAGGATTCGCGCCAGCATCTCGGCTTCCTCTTGGAATTCCCGAGGCACCGGCAGGTCGGTAAACTGCTCCAGGCTCATGTGGATCAGCAACTCGACCAGAGCTTCCCGCAGAGGGAGCTCCTCGATTCTGGGCCGGCCGGAGCGCGCCTCGATTTGCACCCGCTCCGAGGTGGCGCGGATGCCCGGATATTCCACCTTTATGCGAAAATCCAGCCGGCAGTCTTCCAGCACGGTGAAAAGGTCAAAGGCTAGCTTCCGATCGTTGAAGAGATGGAGCAGCCGCCCGACATCGGTAAAGGCCTCCACTTCCGGCTCCAAGACCGGCGGGTTATCATCCGGAGAGTCATCTTCCAGCTGCGACCTTTGGGCCAGCATTTCAGCCCTTTCGGCCGCCCGCTGGCGCTCCAGCTCGAATCGCCGCTGCTCCTCGAATTGGCTGGCTGGCTTTTGAAAATCGTACTCAAAGCTGCCGAACTCCAGATGCCCCACCTGGTGGGTAGCCACCACCTTGAACCAGGCGAAGTTCTCGTTTTTGTCGTTATAATGGTCGACCACCGGCGGCAGAAACACCTTGGAGCCATCGGTGGAAGCGGTATCTTCGTCCACCCAGCCGATGTTTTTGTTGACCAGCTCCTGAGTATCGAGGACATCGATATTGGTGCCGGAGAGGGCGCTGCAATAGAGCCGAACCACGCCCTTTATGCGTTCCAGCTCCAGGCTGGAGGACAGGGTTTCCAGCAGTGCCTCCGAGGTGTTGGACTCAACTTTGAAAAAGGCGATGCCACTCTCGGGATTTTCCTTCAGCAGCTCTACACCCTGGCGATACCAGGTTTCCAACTGGCTCATCGTAACCCGGTTCAGCACTCCGGAAAGGCTCTTCAGGAAGGGTGGCACCGCGTCCGGAGAAGTGGCCAGCAACCCTTCGCACAAGTCCAATATCTGACCCTGAGAGCCGGAGGGGGCCTGAGTCAGGGCCTGAGTTCCGTCGGAGAGGAATCGGGAGGTTTCCCGCATCCCGACCTTTGCCAAACGCTCGCCCAACTTGAGAAAGCGGCCGGTCTGCCCCTCTTCCACCTGGCTCAGAGCCTTGGGGGCCAGCTCCAGGCAACTCTTGACCTCGCGCCAACTGCCCTCGGTCAACACCCGGCACATGGATAGAAACGCCTCCCGCTCCCGCCCCATCAAGGGCAAGACGTCCCGGCCCAGGATCAGACACTCTACCGCCACGTCATAAGACTTGTAGGAGAGGGCCTCGATCAGGGAGGCAAAAACCTCCACGTCCCAGAAGGGCAGGTTGCGGATCAGGTCCGGACTGATCTCAAAAAACTTGGCGGAGAGAGTGCTGCTCTTCCAGGTTCCCTTGTACAGGCTGCGGCCCAAGCCAGCCCAGCGGGGTATGTACTGGGGGCGCAGATTGGAGACGATCAGAGGGCTGGCCCGAAAGAAGGCCACCGCCAGGGTTGGCGAGTCCTGCGCCAAGTAGGTGCCGCAGCGCGCCCATTGCATGAAGGAGGGAAAGGCCAGCGAGCGGGCTACCTGGGGGCTGACCCGATAATACTCAACCGCCGACTCCCAAGAGCGTACGGTTTGATTGCCAATGGCCACCCCTTCCTTGGCCCAAAGGCTAAACTCCTCTTCGTTAAAAGCCGTTTCCATCGCCTCGGCGGCTTCTCGATAGTCTTCCAGAACCGCGGGAGGGAGCTTGGCCAGGTCTGCCTTAATTTCCGGGAAAGAATCCGGGAAAGAATCCGTGCTCAAATCAGCCTCCCTTTTGCTGCGGTACCTGACCTAGCAGATCTAAAAATTGCTCCAGAATGGTCGCCGTCGCACCGAACACCAGATGTTCGCCGCAGGCGTAGGCGTAAGAAGTAGTCAACTGGTTATCAACCCAACGCGCGTCCTGCCGGAGATTAGCTGGGTCTTGCAGCACGGAAAGGGGGACTTCCAGCACTTCCGCGATTTCGTCTTGGCTGGGCTTGAAGGGGTAGGGATAGGGAATGGTCCCGACGAAGACTCGAACGCCGAAATTGCTGCGAGTCACTATGTCGTCCAGTTCTCCCAGGATGGTAACGTCGCTTCGGCTAACGCCCATTTCCTCTTCGGTTTCCCGGAGAGCGGTATCGAGGAAATCCCGATCCTCCGGGTCCCGGGCGCCGCCGGGGAAAGAGATCTCCCCTTTGTGGTGTTCGACCAATTCGGACCGCTTGTTAAGGAGGACATGATAAGCGCCCTCCTTGGCATAAAGCAGCAAGAGGACGGCGGCGGGCATGAGGTCAGAGTCGGTTATATTCTTCTTGACTCTTTGCGCTAAAACCTGCTGTAAGAGGGCAGGAGTGGACAGACCCATTGAAACCTCTATTCAAATATGGAGGAAACCACCTCTTCAATACTGCGCTGCAACTCCACCTCATCGGTCAAAGTCCATATAATCGCCACCTGGCAGGCTCGTCGCGGGGTGATCCCCTGGCCCATCAGCCGTCCGGCGTAAATTAGCAATCGTGTGCTGGCGCCTTCGCCTAGACCGTGTTCCCGGAGATTCCGGACCTTCTCGCCCAATCGAGCCAGGGAGAGGGCCATCTCAGCCGTGCATCCGCTTTCCCTTTCGACGATTTCTGCCTCTATTTCGGCAGGGGGATAATCAAACTCCACCGAAATGAACCGCTGCCGGGTACTGTGCTTCAGGTCCTTCAGCGCGCTCTGGTAGTGGGGGTTGTAGGAAATACACAGCATGAACCGGTCGTCGGCTTCAATGATCTGGCCGGTTTTCTCTACCGGCAGAATGCGCCGGTGGTCGGTAAGGGGGTGAATCAACACGGTGGTATCCTTACGGGCTTCCACCACTTCGTCCAGATAGAGGATGGCCCCGGCTTTGACCGCCCGGGTCATGGGGCCGTCGATCCACCGGGTGCCCTGGGCATCCAGCAGGTACCGGCCCACCAAGTCGCTGGCGGTAAGGTCTTCATGGCAGGCGATCGTCACCAGGGGAACCCGTATCTCCCCTTCGGCTACTTCCTGAGTGTTCTTCCCTTTGTCCTTGACAACGGTCAAGGGCCGTCCCAACTTCCAGGCCATGTACTCAACAAACCGGGTTTTCCCACACCCCGTCGGCCCCTTCAGCAATACTGGGATGTGCTCGTTGTACGCCGCGCTAAAAATCTCCAGCTCGTCCCCTATAGTCCGGTAATAGGGCTCGCTACGGACTAAAAACTCTTCAATTGCGTACTCTTTGTATCCCTGGTGGGCCGTATCAACCATTATGCTTTCTCTACTTTTGCTTTGACTCGTTGGTCCCAGATGCTCCGCACAACCTTCTCCAAATCAACCAGGTCTCCCGAGTTGTCGACCACCACTTGGGAACGCGATTTCCGCTCTTCGGCAGACATTTGGGAATCGATTCTCTTTTTGGCTTCTTCCTGGCTCAGGCCGCTACGGGACTGGAGACGCTTAATTACCAGGTCTTCCGGCGATTCCGTGGACCAGACTTCCCCCACCAAGCTGTCCCATCCGGCTTCAAACAGCAATGCCGCCTCCACAACCACCACATCCGCCCCTTGCTCCCCTAGTTCCTGGACCTGCCGGGCCACCATTCGGGCCATTCGCGGGTGCATGATCTGGTTGAGCCTGGTGAGTTGGTCCGGGTCGGCGAAAACGATGCTCCCCAGTTTCTTCCGGTCTATCTCGCCGCTGGGTTGAAGAATTTCCTCACCAAAGGCCTTGACCACTTCCTGCCAGATTTCGCTGTGGGGATTATAGGCTTGATGACCTATCTGGTCGGCATTGATTAAAACAGCGCCCAGTTCCTGAAAGATGCGGGCTACCTCGCTTTTCCCGGTACCAATGCCTCCAGTCAAGCCGATGACAATCATTCACGCCCCTGTTTTCGTAACGCCTGTGCCATTCTATCAAGGGGTCTGAGAGCGGTCAACCGCAAATCTTTCTGCGGCACCAGCGGGTTACCCAGGCCAGACCCTGAATTGGATCCTTTCCAAACTCGCTAATCTTCAATGCGGATCTCTCGCCAGCGGGCCGGATATTTCTCTTGCAACTCCCGGAAGAGTTCCCGATAGGCTTCACTATGGATGGGGCTGGTGGTCATGATTACTGCGTCTTCCCGATTGTCGGCGTAATAACCCTTTCTAACTCCGGCGGACTTGAAGCCGTATTTCTCGTACAATCGATGAGCCGCGAAATTGGAAACCCGGGCCTCCAGGGTTACTACTGACGAGCCATATTCCAGCGCCGCGCGTAGCGAGCCTATCAGGAGCAACTCTCCTATGCCCTGCCCTCGCAGCGGTTCCCTCACCGCAATCTCGGTAATGTGCGCTTCGTTCCCTTGAAACCAGACACCCAGATAGCCCGCGATACAGGATTCCTTCTTGGTTAAAGTACGGTCATCTTGTTTCACCAAGGCCTGCACGCTCTTCAGCATTCTGCTCCATATAGGAGCATCTACGGACTCGGGCGGCCCGGCTGAGTCTTCATGAACCGGCTGCGCCGGTGGCTCGGCCGTCTCAGGAAAGTAGGCGACCAAATACCGCGCGTAGCGGTTGTTCATCTCGCGCTTGAAGGGGGTTCCCACGCCGAGGGGCGCAAAAGCCTCCCGCTCGATCTCTTTTACCTCGTCCCGGTCTTCGGGCCGCATCCGGCGCAGCGCGACATCCATCCGCTTAACCTATTTCCCCCTCTGATGGACTCCATTCTAGCATAGCCGCGCTTAGGGCAAGGCAAATTGGCGAAATATTTAGGATGGACCGTGCGAAGCAGTTTGACGCCTAGCTCGTGTTGGGACCAAAAGGCATCCCCTCGTCGGAGTTCTAGCATGTACCCGAGGCTAGAGACACCCGGCCGTAGACCCCGTCATATCCCGGCTCCACCTTAATATGGCCGCGACGGACCTGCAATATGGCCCGCGCTAATTCCTCTCCCGCTACAGAAGCCAGGTCCTTCTCATCGGCCCATACCAGAAGTTCCAGCTCGCTCCCCAGCTCGGCCACCAGCCTCATGTACTCCTTCTGCACTGTCTGGGTGGCCGGACCTCGACCCCAAAGGGCGGCCATGATTTCCTGCAGGGGCAGCAGCCGGATAAAGGGCGGTCTTCCCTCTGGCGACCGCACGAACCCTTCCGAATCGGGAACATCCTCCCCTTCGAGGGCAACCTGAGTCGGGGCAACCTGAGTCGGGGTAACCTGAGTCGGGGCAAGCTGAGCCGGCCCACTGGGACCTTCCTCTTGCTCAGTAACATAGCCTACTCGATGCAAAACCCCCAGAGTAAGGGGCCTATTGCAGATCGGGCAGGCAATACCCCGGCGGCCCGTCTCGCTGGGATGTTGCGAAACGCCACACTTGCGATGACCATCAAAGTGGTATTTGCCCTCCTGAGAGTAGAACTCGGCGGTATAGGCCACCAGATTATCGTCCAGAGCTCGGTACAGTCCGGAATAAGAAAGCGGGGCATCAAAAACCGTGACCTCCCGGCCCAACTTGGGAAGGGAGTGGGCATCCGAGAAGGAGACAATGGTCTTGTCCGACAGCTGGGGTACCGCCCAGTTCATGGCCGGATCACTGGATAAACCAGTTTCGACCCCGTGAATATGCTTAGCCATATCCAGAAAAGCATCCCCCAGGCGGTCGAAGCCCGATTTGGATCCGTACAGCCCATACCAGGGAGTCCAGACGTGAGCTGGTATGACCAGACATTTCGGATTTACGCCCAGCGCCAGCTCAGTCAGGTCCCGGGCTGACAACTTTAGGGTCGGCCGGCCGTCTCTTTCCAGCTTGCCGAAACGCGCCAGCTCAGAATTTAGCCGGGCGACCGAGGGCATATCGGGGAGGAAAAGCAAGACGTGGACCCGGCGCTGGCGTTCCTCTTGCCGGTATACGCAGCTGACCTCCGTACCCAGGACAAAGTTGGTCCCTTGGAAACTGTAGAGTCCATCTTCCCCACCCTCTAGCTTTTGCGCTAATTCGGCGAACCAGGCTGGGTGGGTAAAGTCGCCGCAGGCCAGCAGGTCGATACCCTTTAGCTTGGCCCAGTAGGCTAGTTTTTCCAGGGAGAGGTTCTTGCTGGTGGCGTAGGCGTACTTAGAATGGATGTGCAAGTCCCCGATAAATGTCATTGGCGCAGTCTAGCACAGCAGCCGTGAGCTCACGGAACTGTGTTAGAATTACCCGGCCGCCGGTTCGAAAATGCCCAATGCCAACTCCAAATCCGATGGAACAACTTCCTTGCATAAATTTATTCAGCTACGCTGGGCCCTGATCGTGTTGGCAATCACCTGGTCGCTGCTGGCGCTGGCATGCGGCAATGGTTCCCCAAGCTCGCCGGCGCCAACTAGGGCCGTTGCTGCCAGCACTCCCACGCCCGCCGCCAGCGCGTCTGCGCAGGTGACCAAGGCTCTAACCAGCCAACCGGCATCGCCCACGCCAACCCCGGTTCAGGCCTTGCCGACACCCCTTCCAAATACGCCGACAGCTCTTGCGGATGCGACAATACCTGTTCCAGATACGCCCACACCTCCTCCAGATACGCCGACACCCCTCCCTACCCAAAAGCCGGCCGCGCTGATTCTAGAAATTGCCAAGGGCACATCGGCCCGTTACTTGGTCAGGGAGCAATTCGCGCGGCTTGATCTCCCCAACGATGCCATAGGAGAAACCTCGGCGGTCAGCGGGTCCATCAGGTTCCGCGCCGACGGAACCATCGACCCGGCAGGCTCCAGGTTTGAAATCCAGCTTCGCCGTTTGAGTAGCGACGACCCCGAGCGCGACGAATTCCTCTTGGAGGAGTCCCTGGAGTCGCTCAAGTTCTCGGTGGCCGAGTTCGTTTTGGAACAAGCTCCGAGATTGCCCTGGCCCCTGCCCCAGGATGGCCAGACCGAGTTTCAGTTGCAGGGCGATATGACGGTACACGGCGTGACCAGTCCGGCAACCTGGGACCTGACGGCCCAATTCACTCCCCAAGGAGCAACCGGCCAAGCCAGGACCAGCTTTGATTTCGCCGAGTTCGGCATGGAAAAGCCTTCGGCCCTCTTTCTTTTAAGTGTAGAGGACCTCATTCGACTGGAGCTGGATTTTGTTCTTGTCTACGGGTCCATCGAATCGGTCAAACCGAAGGGATAGCGAAAAATGGCTGATCCCGGACAGATCCAAAAAACAACTCTATGCGTATGCCACGCTGGAATTCCTAGGGCTATTATTTATTAAAGCGCCTGGAAAGAAATTATGGAGGGATTTCTATGAAAAGTCGGTTTAACCTCAGGCATTTGGTTCCGGTACCGGGGCCTCTCATTCAATAACTGGGGCCAAAAGTGGAGTCGTTCTGGAGTTTTTATCATCCTGGGGCTGGCACTGATCATCACGCTAGCTGCCTGCGCCGGTAGCGAAGGAGTCCCCGGGCCTCAGGGAGCCGCCGGCGCTGCCGGTCCTGCCGGGGAGTCTGGTCCGGCCGGGTCTGCTGGCGAGCGCGGAGAAACTGGCCCCGCCGGGTCTCAAGGACCTGCCGGCTCCGCCGGTCCTATAGGTCCCACGGGACCCGAGGGCGCTGAGGGACCTGCTGGCCAAACCGGGCTTGCCATAGCCAACGTGGTTTGGATGGGAGACCCAAGTTTCCGAGAACGGGGGGACCGCCGGAATCGTAACTTAATCCCCAACGCCGTCCAGGTCCAGGCGGGTGAAACGATACGCATCGTCGTTGCCGGATTCCACCAGCCCGCGGTATACCGGGTGCCCGACGGCACCACCCGAGAGCAGGTCACCACCGACCCCAACGCCTACGTGAATACTGATGTCCCCGGGGCTCTGGACGAGAGCGATATCGGCGACACCAATAACCGGATTGCCCTGGCCCCCAGTCCTCGCGCCGTCGACCGGGCGGTGGTAAACCGCGACCGGGCTCTGGGAATGGACCTGACTATAAATGAACCCGGTCGTTACCTGGTAATCTGCGCCATCCGCTCCCACTTCCTCGACCAACACCCCGACGCCAATGGCGGCTTGTTCGGCTTCATAGAGGTGGAGGAGCAGCTGGAGGGGCAGGGAGCGGCGGACATCAGCGGGCCGATAGGTTACCCGGCGGATGTCACCGTTCGCTTCGGAGACCCTAGATTTCAGGGACGGGGCGATTCTCGAAATCGCGCCTTGCTGCCCTCCGACGTGGAGGTTGGCGCGGGCGACACAATCAGGTTCGTTAACACCGGTTTCCATACAGGTGGGTGTTTATAAGGTGGACCCGGAGGCGACCCGGCAGGACGTGACCAGCGACCCGAATAAATTTGTGGATACCACGATAAATGGGCCCTTCAATGACGGCGATATTGGCGACCCCAACAACCGGGTTGCCCTCGGTCCCAGCCCGAGGACGGTGGATCGCGAGGTTTTGAACCGGAACGACGCCATGCGCTGGGACCTGCCCCTCAACGAACCGGGGCGATACCTGGTTATCTGCGCCATCCGCTCCCATTTCCTGGACCCCGACCCGGGGACCAATGGGGGCATGTTCGGGTTTGTCACAGTGCGTTGAGGACTCTCCTCTAGGCTGGAAAGGCAGCAACAAGGCCATTACATAGTCATTGCGAGGAGTGCGCTTTGCGCGGATGACGAAGCAATCTCCCCTTCCGAGATTGCTTCACGGAGTTTATCCTGAGCGCAGCCGAAGGCCTGCTCTGTAAATAGCCCGTTCGCCCTTCGAGAGCCTCAGGACGAACGGGAGCACTACCGCTCGTGGTGAGCCCGCCGAACCATGAGCCGGGGGAACCTCTTTTCATCTGTCGGTGGCGCTCCGCCGGAGCATGATAACTCGCAATGACTCCTTACACACCCTCAAAAGGGTCAGAGCGGCAGCCTAGAAGTCTGGCCGGAAACCTCGATTCCCCCTAGGCCAGCGTTTTCTTAACGTCGATTATCGATGGCATAGTGGGTGTTGCAACGTATTACATGCACCACCATGCCATATAAGTCTTGAATACGTCTGATTGGCGTAGCGTAAAACCCGGCCAATGGCTTTCCGGCCAGACTTCTAGGCGTAGCTGAGCAAAAGGTCGGCTATTGCCCTAGCTCGATAAATGGGCGCCTGATGACAGGCCTCCAGCTCGACTAGCTCCACATCTGGGATGCGCTCGGCCATTTTTCTTTGGATCAGAGGAGGGAGTATCCGGTCCTGGGTCAAGACCACATAGGTAACTGAACTGGGGGTTTCCAAGTCTTCCCGCTGGACCCTGGTTTTCAGCATGCGTGTAGCCAGCGGGCCGTAGTAGCCGACGGATTGGACGATCTCCCTCGATTCCACGCCGTTAGACAAATAGCGGTTGATCAGCGTCCTGGGCAGCCGCAGCTCTTTGCCCAACAGGCCAGTTAGGCCCGCACTGAGGTTGAAGCACAACCTAATCTTGGGGGACAGCACGCTAATCATATTGCTGCCACCGCTGGGCACAATGCCCGCCACCAGCACCACCCGCCGGGGCGGCACTGGCAATTGGGCGGAAGCCTGCAAGACTAGCGGAGCGGAAAATCCATGACCCACCAGAACCAGGTCATGCATATCCTGGCGTTCGACTGCGCGGACAATAGCCTGCACGCACTCCTCCGTCAGCATGCCGGCGGTGTCTCCACCGGCATCGGCGCCATGGGACGGGAGATCCATGGGGAAAACCTTATTGACTTTGGGGCGGGAGGCTAGTCTGGGCGGATGCTCCACCGGAGCCGTTAGGTAACCCCAAACTCTGCCCCAACTCCAGGCGCCCTGCCCGGCTCCGTGCACCAGGAGATAATCTGTCAAATCCTACACCTTGAAGACAAGTATTTCTAAGTATTCAATGAACTCCGACACCCCGAGGGTGGGTACTACCCAGCCACCGCCGTCCGCAGGCACTTGATTAGGTCGGGCTCCTCCTCCGGCAGCACGGTCCTGGGATCCAGCAATACCTGCCCGTCTAAAATGCGGGCAACCACCGGAGTTTCGCCTTGCCGCAGCCTGGCCAGCACCGCGTCGGGACCGCCTGGGGTTACCTGACAATGTATAGCCAGCACCCATGAGGGGAGGGTTTCCCCGGGGAGGCTGCCCCCGCCGATGGCCGAGCGGGACGGGGTCACGGTGGTTTTTGTCTCCGGGGCTTTGGTCTCCAGAGCCGACTGCCACGAGAGGGCTCTTCGCTCTATCTCTTCAGCCCCCACGGAAATCATTCGCCAGATGGGAATCTTTCCTTCGGCCTCGTTCAACAAATAGTGCAGCAGAGTGGCGTTGAGGCTGGCCAGGCTGAGCTTGTCTATGCGGACAGCCCGAGCCAGGGGATGCCGTTCCAACCGGGCCACCAACTCCCGGGTCCCGACCACGATTCCGGCCTGGGGCCCTCCCAGTAGCTTATCCCCGGAGAAGAAGGTAAGCCCTACGCCGGCTTTGACGCTTTCCTGCGGGGTGGGTTCGTGGGCCATCCCATACTTTTCCGTGTTCAGCAAGCAGCCGCTGCCCACGTCGTGCAGCACTGGTATCTGGTGCCTCCGGCCCAGCTCCACCAACTCCGCCGGCTCCACCGCAGCGGTAAACCCCTCCACCCGAAAATTGCTGGCATGAGCCTTGAGAAACGCGGCGGTTTCCTCGATCACAGCGTTCTCATAATCCCGGGCATAGGTGCGATTGGTGGTCCCCACGTCTACCAGGCTGGCGCCGCTTTGTACCAGAACATCGGGAATGCGGAAGCCTCCGCCGATTTCCACCGCCTCGCCCCGCGAGACTATCACCGGCTTGCCGGCGGCCAGCGCCGACAGCCCCAGCAGCACCGCCGAGGCGTTATTATTAACCGCCAACGCCGCTTCGGCGCCGGTCAGCTGGCGCAGCAAAAACTGAAGCTGGGCCTGCCGGGAACCCCTTCTTCCTGTAGCCAGGTTCAATTCCAGGTCGGAGTAGCCCTGGGCGGCGTGGGTAGCCGCGTCGATGGCCTCCTGGCTCAGAGGGGCTCGGCCCAGGTTGGTGTGAATTACCACGCCGGTGGCGTTGATGACGGGCCGGGGAGAGGGCCTGGTAATATTTTTGACCGCACGCCGGACCTCTTCCGCCACCTCCGCCGCGGCTGGGGCGTCACTGCCCTTGCCAATCGCATCTCGGGCCACCTGCAACTGGTCCCGCACCAGGTCAACCAGCCAGGGGCGGCTGTAAACCTGAGCCAGCTCCCCCAGGGCTGCGGAGGCCATGACGGTTTCTACGCTGGGCAAGTCACGAAACTGCATCTACGGCTAACCTTGAGCTGGGCAACGGATTTGGAAGCCCATTTTATCACGAATCTTCGGACCCCCACTCGTTGGACTCTAAAGCCAGCAACAGTATCGTATGCTGGCAATTCCCCTGGTCTGGGTATAAAATGGTTGAAGCCCCAAGTATCAGGGAACGCGCCAACACCTTATTGTTCTTGAATCTATGAAAGCGAAGATCCTCGGAATAGTGGTAATCAGCGGCTTGACGCTATCGATGATCGTCACCGGCGTGGCGGCGGTTACGCAAGCAGTCAACGCAGATACCTCTACCAATCAACCGGACCAGCCTGCGTGGGGGCGGATGGTGGACGACACCAGCGATAAAGATGGGGCGCTGCTCAGCTCCCTCAAATTCGTTTGCCCCTTCCACTAGAAAACCCTTAAAAATCCCTCCGGCCGTCGGCTTCAAAAGAACCCGGCATACGTCCCCCTTAAGCTAGCTGGGACACGGCCAACCCCTGCCAAACTCAACCTACTCCGCTTCCCTCTCCTTTGGGCGATGATCCCGCCTCTGGGTGTATTGTTAGCCCCAGGAACCCCAGCTCAAGAACCCCAGCCCACGTAACCCCAGCCCATGGAACCTCGGTAAACAGACAAGTCAACTGTTCGCCACCCCAGCTCGCCGCAATAGATGGTAACGCCCCAGATGGTAACACTCCCCCAAACCTGTGAGGAAATTGCCCATCCTCGTCTGCCGGTACAGGACCGGAACGGCGCTTCCTACTGCTACAACTGCGTCATCGAGGCTTTTCAAGCCAAGGGGTACAACCTGGCCTGTCGTTTGCTGCGAGACTGGGCACTGGCCGAAGACGTGCTGCAGGAGAGCTTCCTCTCCGGTTACCGGGCTTTTTCCCAATTCCGGGGGGATAACCTGAATGCCTGGATGATGCGCATCATCGCCAACTCCTGTCGGGATTTTCTCCGCTCCCGCCGCGCCCGGCCTATCATCTCCCTGGACCCCTTGCCCACCGCCGCCGATGACCCCACCCCTTCGGCGGTTGACCTGCCATCCAAGGAGGAATCTCCGGAGGAATACGCCGAGCGGGAGGAGCTGCGCCGGGCCATCGTTAGCGGGTTGGACCGTCTGCCGGAGGAGCGTCGTCTTGCCGTGATACTGGTGGACGTCCAGGGCCTCAGCTACGAAGAGGCAGCCCAAGTAATGAACTGCTCCACCGGCACGGTCAAGTCCCGTATCAGCCGGGGCCGGGCTGCCCTGAGGGACTATCTTCGAGCCGCTGGGGAACTTTTGCCTTCCAGGTTCCGTCAGGATAATTAAGGCTATGGGTATTTTTAACAAACATCGGCACCTAGGACCGGAAATCCTCTCAGAATACCTGGACGGTCGGCTGGACCAAGGTCATCAAGAGACGGTTGCCCGCCGGCTGGCCGATTGCCCGGTTTGCCGGGAGGAGCTGAATACGCTGCGGGCCACGGTCTCGGCGCTGCAAAGCCTGCCGGACCTGCCGCTGCCGCGCAGCTTTACCCTACCCGCGGCGCCACTCCCGGGCTCTTCCGCTAATTTAATTCGGAAGCCGGCTCCCCCGACTCCCTTTGTTATGAGAATGCCGGGCTGGGCATATGGCGGTGCGGCCTCCGTGGCGGGCTTGGCCCTGGCGCTGATGCTTTCTGCGGAGGCCGCTGGACTGGCGAGCCCAGCATCTTTCCAAGTAACGGACCCGGCAACGGCAGCTCCGGGAGACGCCGGGGTGGCCAAAGAGGCTCAGTTTGAGGCCCAGGTCGCGGCTAAGGCCGAGCCTCCGGCCATAGCTCCAGAGATGGCAGCCCCAGTGATGAAAGACCGGGCGGAACCCCCAGCCGGTTTCCAGGCAGCCACACCGCCGCAGGCTGCCCAGCGGGCCGAACCGGCGCCCACTCCCGACGCTGCGACTGAAATGGGCGATTCGGCCTTGGCCGAAAAAAGTCTGGCGGAACCGGCTGCCCCGGCGCCCCAGGCGGCTATGACCGAGTCGCAGGCCGCCTCCGACACCGTAACTGACCCGGCTGGCGAAGGGACCATCGCTTATTCTATAACCCAAAGTGATGATGTCGCCGCCGGCACGGAAGATTCACCGCCTTCAGTGCTGACGGAGGAGCCGGCGGACCCTGCTCCAACTCTGGCGATGGATGCGGAAGCCCTTAACGAGAATCTCAGCTTTTCAGTTAAAGTATATTCGGCACCCTCCTCTCCCGCTTGGTGGAAGGCACTGGAAACGATGTTCGCCGCCTTAACCCTGGCGTTTCTAGGGGGCTTATTCTTCCGCTGGCGGCGAAACCGCAGCCAACCCAATGCCTAGCCGGGAACTTTTCCCCGGTTAATCCCATCTTAGTTACCAAGCCGACCTCATTAGATAGACTGGAGAGAGACCGGGGACAGAACTAGAAAGGAGAATTTATGAAGACCATTTTCAACCGTCGCGGGGGCATCATAACCTTAATCGCCATCTTATCCAGCATATTATTTCTGGTGGCCTGCGTTTCCCAAGTCCCGGTTGCATCCCCGGAGGCAGCCCCGGAAAGGGAGGCAGTGGAAGCACGGCCCACCGATTCTAGGGTCGTGGAAGCCGCCCCAAGCAGCCCGGGTATCCCGAGTAACCAGACTGATCAGCCAGGCGATGTTGCACCCGCGCGCGGCAGCAGCGGGCTCCCGGGCAGTTTCGCCGGTAGCGTCGCAATGGCGGGAGGTGCCCAGACCGGCATCAGCGTCACCGGAAACGGCAAGGCCAGCGCCGCGCCGGACCTGGCGGTCCTCAGTTTGGGGGTGGAGGCCTTTGCCGGCTCAGTAGCCGAGGCCCGGGACCAGGCAGCCGGCGCGATGGACCAAGTAGTGAATTTGCTGCTGACCAGCGGAACCGCGGAGAAGGACATCCAGACCCGGCATTTCAACATCTCTCCTAGGTACACCAGCCGGGAAATAACCCGATGTCTTGGCGCAAACCAGACCGACTGTTTTAAGGACAGAGAACGGGTAATCATTGGTTATCAGGTCACCAACCAGCTCTCGGTGCAAGTGCGGAACCTGGATTCGGTCGGCTCCCTGATCGACGGGGTAACGGGCGTCGGGGGAGATTTGATCCGCTTCCAGGGCGTCAGCTTCTCCATTGGGGATACCAAGGCCTTGGAAATAGAAGCCAGGGAAGCGGCGGCGGCTGACTTGATGGCCAAAGCGACTCAAATAGCGAATCTGACCGGGGTCATACTGGGAAAAGCGGTGTACATTGCCGAGGTCAGCCACTCGGCGCCCAAACCCTTTGTCATGGCCGACCAATTATCATTCGCCAGGGCAGCCGCGGTGGAAACGCCGATATTGGCCGGAGAGCTGGATGTGGTGATTACCCTCCAGGCCCGCTACGCCATTCAGTAACCTTCCCTAACCTCCGGGGAAGGTTTCACAGCCAAGGACCGGGTCGGGCTTTAAACGCAGCCCGGCCGGTTCATTTTCCCCATTTCATTTTCCGGGTCCGGTTGCGGGATGGGGACTGGGTTGCTAGAATTCCTTTAGTGATATCAGGTTTGCCGATAATATCAAAAAGGGCTACATGGTACTTAGTAACTATCTCAAAACCTTGAATTGAATTTGAAACTTATATTATACTTCCACCAAAAGTGTGGAGGTGAAAGCAGTGAAACCAATGAGGCAAGTTGAACCGCTGGAGACTATTTGGGAGATTCCGGACGATTTGTGGGAGAAAGTTGAGCCAGTGATCCTGGAGGGAATCCCTCCCAAAACCACCGGTCGCAAGCGGGTCAACCCAAGGCCAATCCTTAACGGAATTATCTTTCGCTTACGTAGTGGTTGCCAATGGAACCATCTGCCCAAGACTTTTGGTGACGATAGTACTATCCATCGTACTTTTCAGCTATGGGTAGAATCGGGAGTGTTGAACCAAGTGTGGTCGGTCATGGTAGAGGAATGTGAAGAGCTGGGAGGTGTGGACTGGGAATGGCAAGCAGCGGATTGCGCCCTGGGTAAAGCTCGCCTGGGGGGGAGGCAATTGGCCCCAATCCCACGGACCGGGGCAAGGCGGGCAGCAAGCGAAGCCTGTTGGTAGAGGGGGATGGAGGGCCTCTGAGTCTAGTGGTAGCTGGAGCCAATGTCCACGACACCAAGCTGCTGGAAGCCACCCTGGCAGCCATTGTGGTGGAGCGGCCTCAGCCCACTGACCCGGCACCCCAGCACCTATGTCTGGACAAAGGGTATGACAATCCCACCGGCCACCAAGCTGCCGCTGCCCACGGGTATCAGGCCCACATACGACGTATTGGTGAGGAGAAGCTGGATAGCTTCGGCGAGAAGACCCATCCGGCCCGACGTTGGGTGGTGGAATGAACCCTGTCGTGGCTGTCCAAGTGCAGAGGATTACTTGTCCGTTACGACAAAAAGGCATCCAATTTCCTGGGTCTTTTGCAACTGGCCTGCGGGCTACTGTGGTACCGGCGAGTTTGGCGCCTTACTGTTTTGAGATAGTTACTTAGTGATAAATCTATAAAGCAACAGCTGGAACAGGGCCGGGTGGTCGTATACCCCCTGGATCCCCAAGATATTCAACCGGCCAGCATTGACTTGCATCTGGACCGCCAGATATTGATTTTCTCCAACTCCCGGCAGCCCTATATCGATGTCAAGGAAAGCCTGGACAACCTGACTGAAATCGTTGCGATTCCCGAGGACAGCCCGTTCATACTGCATCCCGGCGAATTCGTCCTGGGCAGCACCGTCGAGCATATCGAGCTTCCGGAAGACCTGGTGGCCCGGCTGGAAGGGAAAAGCTCCCTGGGACGATTGGGACTGGTTATCCATTCCACAGCCGGGTTCGTGGACCCAGGTTGGAAAGGCCACCTGACCCTTGAATTGAGCAACCTAGCCCGGCTGCCCATTACCCTCTATTACGGCATGAAAATTGGTCAAATATCCTTCCTGACGCTGACCACCGCGGCGGAACGGCTTTACGGCTCCGAATCTTTAGGGAGTAAATACCAGGGTCAGACCCTGCCCACTCCCAGCCGCTTTCACCAGGACTTCGATCAAAGCGGCCAAAACGGCTGAACACGAATCCTCCGTCATCGCACCCTTAGCCGAACATCAGGGCCCCATTCGGTAATCTTGAGAGCCGGTGATCTTGGGAACATTGAAACAAATAAGCGCTGACCCGCTGGTCACCCCCATGCAAAGGGCCCTCGCTCTGGCCCGGCAAGCGCTGGGCACCACCAGCCCTAACCCGGCGGTGGGTGCGGTGGTTGTCAAGGAAGGCGCGGTTATCGGAGAGGGGTTCACGTTACCGCCGGGCCAGCGGCACGCCGAAATTGGCGCTTTGGCACAGGCCAGTGACGCCGCGCAAGGCGCCGAGCTTTACACCACTATGGAGCCCTGCTGCCACTTCGGCCGGACCCCTCCTTGCACTGAAGCCATCATCGCCGCCGGCGTGAAGACGGTGCACTTGGCGGTTGTTGACCCCAACCCTCAGGTAGCGGGACGCGGCTGCGCCCAATTGGGGGCCGCCGGCATCCAGGTGGTGATGGAGGATACCCAGGGGGCCCAGGAGCTGTACGAGGGGTTTGCCAAGCACATTCAGAGCGGGATTCCCTTCCTAACCGCCAAATTCGCCATGAGCCTGGACGGCAAAATAGCCACCCATACCGGCGATTCCAAATGGGTAACCGGGGCGGCGGCCCGTCGAATGGTTCAAGAAATGCGGCGGGAATGCGATGCCGTTATGGTGGGAATCAACACGGTGCTGGCCGATGACCCCCAGCTCACGGCGCGGGACGAGAAGGGCTCGCCTCTGCCACGCCAGCCCCTGCGAGTGGTGCTGGACAGCCAGTGCCGCACGCCACCGGACGCCAAGATGCTCCGGGAGCCGGGCAATACTCTGATAGTGACTTCCGAAAGCGCCTCTCCAGACCGGGTCGCCGAACTTGTGGACCAAGGGGCCCAGGTCTTACAGGCGCCGCTAAACGAGCATGGCAGAGTCGATTTGCCTGAGACCATGGCCGAGTTGGGCCGGCGCGACGTGGTTAACCTGCTGGTTGAAGGCGGCGGCATCGTCCTGGGTTCCCTGTTCGACGCCGGGCTGGTGGACAAAGTTTACGCCTTCATTGCTCCCAAGATCATCGGCGGGGAGGCGGCGCCGGCGCCGGTTGGCGGCACCGGGGCTACAGCCATGGCTCAGAGCTGTGTGCTGGAGCGGACTCGCTGGGAGCAGATTGGCGATGACTGGCTGATCGTCGGCTACCCGGTCCGAAATAGCTAGGATGAGAAGCTAGCATGTTCACCGGAATCGTCGAAGAAGTTGGAACCGTCACGGGGTTGGAGGGACAACGGCTTACCATCGCCGCGGGCACGGTCTTGGAAGATGTGAAGCTGGGCGACAGCATCGCGGTGAATGGCGCCTGCTTGACGGTGGTAGACTTCGAACCCTCATGTTTCTCGGTGGAGCTGGCGCCGGAGACGCTAAAACGCACCTCCTTTGGCAGCTGGGTGCCCGGCAGGCAAGTCAACTTGGAGCGGCCCTTGGCGGTGAGCGACCGGCTGGGTGGTCACATTGTCCAGGGACATGTGGACGCCACGGGTAGAATTACTTCTTTGAAGCCAGAGGGAGATTGCGTTATTTTCCGAGTCGCCAGTCCCAAACGCCTCATGAAATACATTGTGGAGAAGGGATTTGTGGCAGTTGACGGTATAAGTTTGACTGTGGTAAAAGTGGGAGGTTCATCCTTCACCCTGTCTGTGATACCATACACCCTGGCAAACACCAACCTCCAGAGTCAGCCCAAGGGTGGCCGCGTGAATCTGGAGGTGGATATCGTGGCCAAATACGTGGAAAGCCTGTTGGCGCGGTAAATCAGGCAGAAAAACTGATTCCGGAGAGTAAGTTATCGTATGGCTCTATGCAGCGTGGAAGAGGCCATAGCAGATCTCCAGGCCGGTAAATTCGTTGTCGTGGTCGATGACGAAAGGCGGGAGAATGAAGGAGACCTGGTTCTACCCGCGGAAAAGGTTACTCCGGATGCGGTCAATTTCATGGTTACCCATGCCAAGGGCCTGCTCTGCATGCCCATCACCGAGGAGCGGCTAATTCAGCTGCGGATTCCAATGTTGGCCACTGAACACACACCGGCTCAACTGCCTACCGCATTCACCGTTTCCCTAGACTACAAAGTCGGCACCACCACGGGAATCTCCGCCTTCGACCGGGCCGCGACCATCCGGGCGATGATTGACCCCAATTCCGAACCGGAGGACTTCGCCCGGCCGGGGCACTTGTTCCCACTGCGGTACCAGCCGGGTGGGGTGTTGCGGCGAGCCGGGCATACCGAAGCCATTGTCGATCTGTGCAACATTGCCGGTTTATACCCGGCCGGCGTGGTCTGCGAAATTATGAAAGACGACGGCGAGATGGCACGGATGCCGGATTTGGAAGTATTTGCCCAGCGGCATGGACTGAAAATTCTGAGCATTGCCCAGCTTATCGCCCATCGGCGCCGCCATGAAACATTGATCGAAAGAGTGGCTGAAGCTCGTTTGCCCTCCAAGTACGGTGAGTTCAGGATATTCGCCTATCGCAGCTCGGTGGACCCAGGAGAGCACATCGCCTTGACGATCGGCGAATGGAACGGGGACCAACCGGTGTTGACCCGTATCCACAGCGAATGCCTTACCGGCGATGTCTTCGGCAGTCTGCGGTGCGACTGCGGGGAGCAAATAGAATTGGCGCTGCAAACCTTGGGCCAGGAGGGCACCGGGGCGTTCCTCTACATGCGTCAAGAAGGCCGCGGCATCGGCCTGCACAACAAGATCAAAGCTTATTCCCTACAGGATAGCGGCCTGGACACCATAGAGGCGAACAATGAGCTAGGATTCGATTCCGACCTGCGCCACTACGACATAGGCGCTCAAATGCTGCTGGATCTGGGCATTAGGAAGATTCGACTACTGACCAACAACCCCAAAAAGGTTGTCGGGCTTACTGGGCTGGGTTTGGAGATCGTGGACCGGGTGGAAATTGAAGTGCCCCCCAACGACGAAAATCTCCGTTATCTGCGAACGAAAAGGGCCAAGATGGGGCACATACTAGGCTCCTGCTCCTGAACCGCCTTCGGTCCAATCTCACCAACCAATGCCACAAACAAGTCTCGCCAAAGTGGTTCAGCGCTAGCCATCCTTTCCCCCCACCTGAGACATCAGATAAGCCTCGATAAACCCGCTTATGTCCCCTTCCAGGACGGCATCCGGGTTGGTGTTCTGGTAATTGGTGCGGTGGTCCTTCACCGATTTATAGGGGTGAAGCACATAGCTGCGAATCTGATTACCCCATTCGGCCGAGACCCGTTGACCCCTTAGCTTGGACAGCTCCTCGGCGCGCTGCTGGTTCTGCCGGTCCAGCAACCGGGCCAGCAAAATCCGCATGGCGTTCTCCCGATTTTGATGCTGGGACCGCTCGGTCTGACAGGCAACGACAATGCCGGTGGGACCGTGGGTGAGGCGGACCGCCGAGGCAACCTTCTGCACGTTCTGTCCGCCGGGACCGCTGGACCGAAAGGTATCCAGCTTGATGTCCTCCGAACGAACGGTGAGCTCCGCCTCCTCCTCTCCGGCCACGGGAATCACCTCTACCTGGGCGAAGGAAGTGTGCCGTAGATGATTTGGGTCATAAGGTGACAGGCGAACCAAACGATGCACTCCCCGTTCCGCACTGAGGTAGCCGTAGGCATGGGGCCCACCTACCTCCAGGGTGGCGCTGCGCAATCCCGCCTCGTCACCGTAGGACAGGTCCATTATTTGGGTTGGCCTGCGTTGGGCCTCTCCCCAGCCGGCATACATCCCCAGCAACATCTCGGCCCAGTCCTGTGAATCGGTGCCACCGGCCCCGGCGTAGATGGTCACGATGGCGGGACGGTCGTCGTAGGGTCCGGCAAGAGTAAGATTGACCTCCTCACGGGCCAGGGATTTACTGATTTGATCGACCTCTTCCTGTAGCTGATCCTGAAGAGAATCGTCTCCTTCCGACAGCGCCAGCTCGGTCAATTCCAGCAGCGACCCGGCCTGGGACTGGAGGCCCCGCCACAACTCAACCGAATCCTTCAGCCGGCCCAACTGCTGCATTTTCTTCTGTGCCTCCCGGGGGTCATCCCAATACCCGGGTTGGGCTGCCTCCTGTTCCATGCGAAGGATGATGGCCTCTTTAGCGGCTAAGTCAAAGACGCTCCACGACCGCGTTGATGCGCTGCATTAAACCTGCCAATGCTTGCTTTAGCTCTTCCACATCCTCATCCTTTTTTCAGAGTAAGAGGCGCCCAACGGGCATCTTGCCCACTTTTCTTGCGATTATGGATTAACTATAGTTTAACCCAAATCCCCCTGCCCGTGGTCTTTCCGCCAGACGCAAAACAGGGCCTTTCGGCTCTCCCAGTGTCATTGCCAGCCCTTCGGCTGCGCTCAGGATAAACTTCGGGAAGCAATCTCTTCTTACCCTAATGAGATTGCTTCAGGCCATCGGCCCTCGCTCTGTAAATAGCCCGTTCGCCCTTCGAGAGCCTCAGGACTAACGGGATTCCTACCGCTCGTGGTGACGAGCGTCGAACCATGAGCCGATAGGAATCCATTTTCATCTTTCGGTGGCGCTCCGGCGGAGCATGATAACTCGCAATGAAAACGATAGGATCCTGGACCTGGAGCCAGGAACCCCGTTGCCAGCAGCGATGATTTTTGACTAAGATTGTTGGCGTGATTCTAGTCGCGGCGCCCAGAGATGATTGGAGGGTTTGCGCTTGGATTGGTTGACCGCCATTGGGTTAGGCGTGGGCTCTTATTTGCTGGGCTCCGTACCAACGGCCTACCTGGTTGTTAAGATCCTGCGCGGCGAAGACATCCGAGAGCTGGGCAGCAAAAACGTCGGCGCGCTCAACGCCTATCATCAAGTGGGGGTTCTGGGCTCCCTGCTGGTGCTCTCGGTGGATTCGTTAAAGGGCGCTCTGGCTGTATTGCTTCCCCAATGGCTGGGCGCACCGCCATGGACCGTGTTTCTTACCGCCACCTTGGTGGTTTTGGGGCATAACTGGCCGGTGGTGCTGGGTTTCCGGGGAGGCAAGGGAGTGGCGACCATCCTGGGTATCTCTCTGGCGATGTTTCTCCCCCTGACCCTGATCTCGCTGGTGCCAACTCTAATCGTAACCCTGTTAACCCGTAACGTGGTAACCGGCGTAGGAGTAGGCTTTATAGTCTTCAATACCCTGACCGTGGCAACCACCCAGGACGCCGCTCAGGTCGCCTTGTGTCTGTTTTTGACCGTGCTTGCTTCCGGTACTTACGTTGCCGCCAACTGGGGGCGAATTACCGGCGCCATAAAGAACCGCGACCTCCGCGGCCTGTTCCACGATCAGAACTGGAACCCTTGAGGGCTTGACTCCGATTGGACCAACCCTGGAGCCTACCGCCCATGTTATGCCCCAGTCGTATGGGTATAATGGGGATCATCGGGATACCAATAGCTTGATAAAAGCCTGCTGAAAGGCACTCTGTTGGCGACCTAGTTTTAATTCAGGACGAGAAAATGCTGGACCACGCTAGTGTGGATACTCAGAAAATCAGCCCCACGGAAGAGCTGCGGCACCGGATGCGCCATTCGGCGGCGCATGTGATGGCGGACGCCGTGTTGCAGCTCTTTCCCGAGGCAAAAATGGGCATTGGCCCGCCAACCCAAGACGGCTTTTACTACGACTTCGAGGTTTCCCGGCCCTTCACGCCCGAGGACCTGGAGAGCATCCAGAAATTGATGCTGGAGGCCATATCCAGAAGCTCCGCCTTCCAGCGGGAAGAACTCAGCCGGGAAGAGGCCAAAATCCGCTTCGCCGATCAGCCCTACAAGCTGGAGATCATTGATGCCATCCCCGACGCCGAGACGCTGAGCATTTACCGCCACGGCGATTTTAGCGACCTCTGCCAGGGCCCTCACCTGGAGAGTACCGACCAGATTCCGGCGTTAAAGCTGCTAAGTGTGGCCGGCGCTTACTGGCGGGGGAACGAGCACCGTCCCATGCTGCAACGCATCTATGGCACCGCCTTCGAGAGCCAGGAACTGCTGGAGGACCACCTGACTAGGCTGGAAGAGGCGGAGAAGCGGGACCACCGGGTCTTGGGGCGTCAGCTGGGGTTGTTCAGCATCCACGAAGAAATCGGTCCGGGGCTGGTGGTGTGGCATCCCAAGGGAGGAGTCATCCGCTCCAAGCTAGAGGATTACTGGCGGGACCTCCACTTCCGGCACGGCTACAGCATTGTCTACTCGCCGCACATCGGACGGGCCCAGCTCTGGCAGACCAGCGGTCACCTAGACTTTTATCGGGAGAGCATGTACGCGCCGGTGGAAGTGGACGAGCAGGAGTATTTTCTCAAGCCCATGAACTGTCCCTTCCACATCATGATCTACCGCTCCAACCTGCACAGCTACCGGGAGCTTCCCCTGCGCATTGCCGAGTTGGGCACCGTGTACCGCTACGAGCGCAGCGGCGTGCTGCACGGTTTGATGCGGGTGCGCGGCTTCACCCAAGACGATGCCCACATCTTCTGTCTACCGGAGCAGGTGGAGGATGAGATCGGCGGGGTGCTGGACCTGACCTTTGAGTTGCTGGAGGCCTTCGGCTTCAGCGAGTACTCCATCTCCCTGTCCACCCGGCCAGAGAAGCACGTCGGCGACCAGGAGATGTGGGAGCACGCCACCGAGTCATTGCGGAAGGCCTTGGTGGACCGGGGGCTGGACTACAACATTGACGACGGCGGCGGCGCGTTCTACGGCCCGAAGATCGACATCAAGATCAAAGACGCCCTGGGACGGGACTGGCAGTGCACCACGGTGCAGTTCGACTTTAACCTGCCGGAACGGTTCGACCTCACCTACCAAGACTCGGAGGGTGGCCGAAGCCGGCCCTACATGGTCCACCGGGCCATTCTCGGGTCGCTGGAGCGGTTTTTGGGAGTCTTGATTGAGCACTACGCCGGGGCTTTCCCGCTGTGGCTGGCGCCGGTCCAGGCGGTGGTGATACCCATTGCCGACCGGCACCTGGATTACGCCCAGTCGGTGCGGCAGCAGCTCCAGGACCAGGGATTCCGGGTGGAGGTGGACTCCCGAGGGGAGCGGATGAACCAGAAAATCCGCCAGGCCCAGCTTCAGAAAGTTCCCTACATGCTGGTTGTGGGCGACGCGGAGATAGAGCAGGGAGCGGCGGCGGTGCGCCTGCGGGAAGGCACGAACCTGGGACCATTACCCCTGGCCGAGGTAGCGCAGCGAATGAAGGACGAGTTGGCGGGGTAGGGAATGGTATAATTGACTCGGCAGCAGAGATTTGAGGCAGGTAAGGAGTATGGAGGGAGGCGAAGTGGAGAAATCTAAAGTCCTTGAACGGCTACTCAAAGAAGAGATCGCCCAGTACATCAAAGACGTCACCGAGGATGGAAAACCGAGCCGGAGCCACCAAGACCAGATCGAGTTTGAAGAGAGGGTTCGTTTCTGGTTGGAGAATCAACTCGTACCACATGTATTGGCGGTCGCATGTGGAGTGTTTGACTTCGATACCAGTGTAATCAACCAAAAAATGCCAGAGTTGATCAGAGGCTCTGTAACTACCCTACCGAAAGATGCGGAATTTGTAAACAGAATGAGTAAGGACATCGACCCTGAACGATGGGAACTACTTGAAGATAATCTGGCTGGCTCTGATTCTCCCGTTGACCGATTCAACGATGCGCTTCATAGTATTTTTTCTTAAGTAGCCAAAATTATCCGGAGGTTTAGCATAGCATTCAAAATGGCCTCCTGATGGACTGTTTACACTAGCGCCTGAGATAAGTAATTCAATGACTCAAGACCCAAGGATAGACCGGCTGGAAGTGGCCGTAGAGCATTTGGAATCTGAGGTGCCGACCTTACGCACCGACATGAACTCCAGATTCGGCGAAATGAACTCGCGCATGAATGTATTGACACAGATAGCTTTCGGGAACGTGGCAGCGACCATACTGACAGCAGTCGGGATTGTGTTGGCGGTGATAATCACCAGATAGCGCCACCGGAATCAGACGGAAGGGCCTACTGCGGCGGGAGGTAAATCTTCCGCCATTTTTTATGCTACTTTGAGTCCGGAGATGGCACTCCTCCTCGGGCGCTTCGAACTCGGCGGTCCAGAGGGGAGGCTCTCCGCCCCATCCTCGCTGGATGTTGGCAAAGGAGTTGATGGCCCGTTCGGGCAGTGACTCAAAAGTCGGTCCCGCCGTATGGGGCGTGACGATTACCTTGTCCAGCTTGGGCAGGGGGTCATTGGGGGATGTCCAAGTCCGGGAAGCCCCGAGCCAGCAGTCATTTGCTCGATGCCGCCAGTTCTTGAAAAACCTGCCTCCATTCTTCCGCATCTCCCTGCCCGAAGCGCGCCCGATAGGTGATAACGCCGCTGGCATCGAAAGCGATCTTGGTGGAGCGCTGCAGCACCTTCAGGTCCTGGAGCATGCTCCCCACCGGCTTGGCCACTGTCCAGGTTTGTTCTTGGGCCAGCCGAAATCTCTCCAGTCGTGCCAGGTCCTCGGTCGGATCGGAACCAACCGCGTAAAGCGCCACCCGGCCGGCATAATCCGGGTACACCTCCATCAGGCGCCGCAACTCGGCGCGACAGGTGGGTCACCAGGTCGTAAAGGTTATCAGGAAGGTGGGCTGACCCTCCTTCAAAAGCTCTGCCGAGGTCACCTTGGTGCCATCAACCAGCCTCATAGTGAAGCTGGGAATATGGTTTCCCACCTGAGTGCCCACCGCCGGGGCATCTGGCCGGTGGTCGGGCGCGACGACTGTCTGCTGCGGGGTAGCAATCGGCTGGATCGCAGCATTGTCCGGAGTAGCCACCGGCTCAGTGGCAGCATTGTCCGGAGTAGTAATAGGCTCAGTCGCACCATTGTCCGAAGTAGCAATCGGCTCAGTCGCAGCATTGTCCGAAGTAGCAATCGGCTCAGTCGCACCATTGTCCGAAGTAGCATCGGCTCAGTCGCAGCATTGTCCGAAGTCGCAGCATTGTCCGAAGTAGCCATCGGCTCAGTCGCAGCATTGTCCGAAGTAGCCATCGGCTCAGTCGCAGCAGTGTCAGGAACAACCATTGTCTCCACCCTAGTCGGCTCAGCATCAGACCCGGTGCTCCGAGCAGCTGGATTGGCGACTGACTCGCCTGCTGCTGGCTCCGCACTGGGGCCACAGCCCAGGAACAGCCACACCAATGCCGCGAGGAGGAGTACCGTAGGCGTATTACGCATTGTAGCGCGGGCAACCTGAACTAATTTGGACAATTTCGCGTCCTCCGCTTCTCCTCAGGGCTGGAACGGGAGGTTGCCCTGGATTGATGAATGTGCCCCCACTTTGTAGCGGCCGGCCCAGGGTTTCTGAGGGTCCGGGATTTCCCCTGGATAGGGCTGGATAAGCCGGTGCCTCACCGCGCCGGAGAGTTTCTGTTATCCTGTGCGAGTCCAGACCCTAATCAGTATAACAAACATTCTGCCGCGCTCTGGGGACCGTGAATTATGCCCAATCGCTTGATAAATGAAACCAGCCCCTATCTGTTGCAGCACGCCCACAACCCGGTGAATTGGTATCCTTGGGGAGAGGAGGCGTTGCAGCGGGCGGTGAATGAGGACATGCCGATTATGTTAAGCATCGGCTACTCGGCCTGCCATTGGTGCCACGTCATGGAACGGGAGTCCTTCGAAGACGAAGCTATCGCCGCTCTGATGAACCAGAACTTTATCAGCATCAAGGTCGACCGGGAGGAGCGGCCAGACCTGGATGCGGTATATATGGAGGCCGTGCAGGCCCTCACCGGTGCTGGCGGTTGGCCTATGACGGTGTTTCTCACTCCCCAGGGCAAGCCCTTCTACGGAGGTACTTACTTCCCGCCGGCAGACCGGGCAGGAATGCCGGGCTTTGCCAGAATCTTGGAATCGGTTAGCCAGGCCTACCGGACTAATCGCGGAGAGATTGAGCGGGTGACCAATCAGCTGACTGAGCAGATGGGACGCACCGGTCAATTGGCCAAGGGCGGCGGCCTTCTTACCGATGAAATTCTGCACCAGGCCTACTCCCAGCTGGCCTCAAATTTCGATTACCAGAACGGCGGCTTTGGCGCGGCGCCCAAGTTTCCCCAACCGATGACCCCAGAGTTCCTGCTGCGTCACTACCATCGGACGAGAGACGAGCACACCCTGGAGATGGTAAATCTGACCCTGGAGAAAATGGCGCGCGGCGGCATGTACGACCAAATAGGTGGTGGGTTCCACCGCTACTCCACCGACACCTACTGGCTGGTCCCCCACTTCGAAAAGATGCTCTACGACAACGCCCTGCTGGCCCGCCTCTACTTGCACGCCTACCAGCTGACCCAGCGACCCCTTTATCGGCGGATAACCGAGGAGATTCTGGACTACGTGCTGCGCGAGATGACCGACCCGCAAGGCGGTTTTTATTCAGCCCAGGACGCTGATAGCGAAGGAGAGGAGGGGAAGTTTTTTCTCTGGAGCCGGGCTCAGGTAGTCTCGGAGCTAGGCGAAGAGGAGGGTAGCCTGTTTGCCGACTTTTTCGATATAACCGAGCGGGGCAACTTCGAGGGCTCAAATATCCCCAACATTAACAAAAAGGCCATGACCTTTGCCCAAGAAAAGGGCCTCCCCTTGGAACAGCTGGTTTCCGCCATCCAGCGGGGCAAAGCCCAGTTGCTGGAGCTGAGAGAACAGCGGATTCATCCCTTGCGAGACGACAAGGTGCTCACCTCCTGGAACGGGATGATGCTCCGCAGCCTTGCCGAAGCCGGCGCGGCGCTGAACCGCCAGGATTACCTGGAAGCGGCCAGCGAAAACGCCGCCTTTTTGCTGGAAAACATGAGGCCGGAGGGCCGCCTGCTGCGTACCTTCCGTGAGGGTCAAGCCAAGCTATTGGGCTACTTGGAAGACTACGCCTTCACCGCCGATGGTCTGCTAGCCCTCTACGAAGCGACCTTCGAGCTTCGTTGGCTGCGAGAGGCCGTGGGACTGGCGGATGAGATGCTCCGGTTGTTCTGGGATGAGGAGCTGGGCGGGTTTTACGACACCGGAATTGACCATGAATCTCTGGTGGTCCGACCCCGGGACGTATTCGACAATGCCCAGCCCTGCGGGGGCTCGGTAGCGACCGAGGTGCTGCTGCGCCTGGCTGTCATTACTGGCAAGGAAGAGTATCAGACCAAGGCCGCCGCGCCGCTGCGGGCAATCCATCAGCTGATGGCCCGAGCCCCGGGCGGCACCGGCCAATGGCTGGCGGCCCTGGATTTTTACCTGTCCCTCCCCAAGGAGATTGTCATCGTCGGGTCCAAAGAGGACGCCCGAACCCAGGCCCTAAAGGATAGGGTGTTTCACCGCTATCTCCCCAATCGGGTGGTTATGGGAGCCACCGATACTGGCCAGAACCTTGATGCAGCCGAGGCATCCTTCGCTGCGACTCTCCCTCTGCTGGAACAGCGGGGCTTGGTCGAAGGGCAACCCACGGCCTATGTCTGCCAGCATTACGTATGCCAGCTGCCGGTAACCGAGCCCGCAGCCCTGGCCGGGCAATTGGAGGCTTGAATCTGAAGCTGGTAGACGGCTGAGCAGGCATAGGACGGATCAGAGGCACATGGTCTGGCCGACTTACTGCTAGGGGGACCTGGTGTGGGGCAGGGCCTTTTGGTTCCCCCCAGTGTTATTGCGAGTTTTCATGCTCCGGCGGAGCGCTACCGACAGGTGAAAATGGGTTCCCCTCGGCTCATGGTTCGACGGGCTCATCACGACCGGTAGGGATCCCGTTTGTCCTGCGGCTCTCGAAGGGCGAACGGGCTATTTACAGAGTAGCACAGCGAAGCAATCCCCTCATACCTTCATGAGATTGCTTCGGGCCTAGGGTCCTCGCAATGACAATCGAGAGACCCTAGCCGAGGGTGCGAGGTAGCCGTAAGAGATAAGCCGGGGTATAATGGGTCGGACTTAAGCCCAGATACCGGTAGATGAGCGTTTGCTATCTGGCCCTTGGCTTAAAAAATTCGGTCAATTGGGCCAGTAGTCTTCCGGCAGAGGCGGGCGAGCAGAGTCCACCCCCAACCGTGGGATGGGAAGCATGCCCGCCCGCGAATACATTCCCCAGTTTCGGCACATTTTGAAACGCCAATCTCGTCAATAAACAATAATTTTGGCGAAATTATCGGAATCAATTCATATGCCGGAACTATAGTTAAACATCTCTTGGCAGCTCGTAGCAGCCTGTGAAACTTGTTTATTAAGGAGAAGAATATGCCAGAAACGTCCTCGATTATTTATACTCAAGTTGATGAGGCTCCGGCCCTGGCCACCTACTCGTTTTTGCCGATTCTCCAGGCTTTTACCAAGGGGTCCGGCATTGAACTGGAGACCTGGGATATCTCGTTGACTGGCCGCATTATCGCCAATTTCCCAGACAATCTGACAGATGAGCAAAAAATCTCCGATTATCTGACCATGGCCGGTGAGCTGTGCTTGGACCCGGCGGCGAACATTGTCAAGCTGCCCAATATCAGTGCCTCTATTCCCCAGTTAAAGGAGGCGATCAAGGAATTACAGGACAAGGGATATAATATTCCCGACTACCCCGATGTGCCTACAACCGACAAAGAACGCGACCTGCATCAGCGCTTTTCCAGGGTGTTGGGTAGTGCGGTCAACCCGGTTCTGCGGGAAGGGAACTCCGATCGCCGGTCGTCCACCGCGGTTAAAGAGCACGGCCAACGCAATCCCCATCAGATGATGCAGGACTGGCCGGAAGTGTCCAAAACCCGGGTTGGCCACATGACAAGTGGTGATTTTTACGCTAGTGAACAGGCCGTGACAGTCGGGGCAGCGGGATCGGCTACGATCGAGTTCGTGGCTGGCGATGGTAGTGTGACCGTACTCAAAGCCGGTATCCCCTTGGTAGCCAATGAAATCGTCGATTGTGCTGTTATGAAGGTGAAGGCGCTACGCCAGTTTTTCGCTGACGAGATGGAAAAGGCTAAAGCTGATGGCGTGTTGCTTTCTTTGCACCTGAAGACGACCATGATGCGCGTGTCTGATCCGATAATTTTCGGCCATTGTCTGTCGGTTTACTACCAGGACGTGTTGACCAAACACGCGGCTGTGCTGGGTGAGCTCGGGGTGGACCCCGACAATGGATTGGCGGAACTCTACACCAAAATTCAGTCTCTGCCTGAGGCCAAACGAGCGGAAATTGAGGCAGATATCCAGGCGGTTTATAGCGCCCGCCCAGAGCTGGCTATGGTGGACTCCGGCCGGGGTATCACCAATTTGCATGTGCCGAGTGATGTGATTATTGATGCCACCATGCCCGTGATTGTTCGCGATGGCGGCCGCACGTGGGGTCCCGACAACGAGTTGCACGACACCATCGCGATGATTCCGGATCGCTCTTATGCGACTCTATATCAGGCGGTTATCGAAGAATGCCAAAAGATTGGGGCGTTTGATCCGTCTACCATGGGTAGTGTCTCCAATGTGGGGCTGATGGCCCAACAGGCCGAAGAGTATGGGTCTCACGACAAGACCTTTAAAGCTCCCGGTAACGGGGCGATTCGGGTCGTGGACGCATCGGGCAGGGCACTGATGGAACAGAGCGTTGAGGAAGGCGATATCTTTCGGATGTGCCAAACCAAAGACGCGTCGGTTCAGGACTGGGTCAAGCTTGGGGTCAATCGGGCTAAAGCCACCGGCTCGCCGGCCATTATTTGGTTGGATTCGAAGCGGGCTCACGACGCTGAGCTGATTAAGAAGGTGGACCAATATCTGCCCACGCACGACACGGTCGGGTTGGACATTCGCACCATGTCTACTATCGACGCGATGGGGTTCACGATGGCGCGTAGCCGAGCTGGCCAGGACACGATTTCCGTGACTGGTAACGTGCTGCGTGATTATTTAACTGATCTCTTCCCCATCCTGGAATTGGGCACCAGCGCCAAGATGCTTTCTATCGTCCCCCTGCTTGACGGCGGTGGGCTATTTGAGACAGGCGCTGGTGGGACGGCTCCCAGGCATGTACAGCAGTTCCTGCAGGAGGGCCATTTGCGGTGGGATTCTCTGGGTGAATTCTGTGCCCAGGTCGCTTCCTTCGAGCATTTCGGCGAGGTGTATAAGAACGACAAGGCGAAGCTCATTGCTGAGACCCTAGACCAAGCGATTGGGCAGTATTTGGAAAACAATCGGTCGCCATCGCGCCGGGTGAACGAACTGGACACCCGAGGCAGTCATTTCTACCTCGCTCTGTACTGGGCGGAAGCGCTGGCCAAGCAGACCCAAGATCCAGAGCTGCACGCTCGCTTTACCGAGGTGGCCAAGCAGTTGGCCGCCAACGAAGACAGGATCGTTCAGGAGCTGAACGACGCCCAGGGACAGCCGGTGGATATCGGTGGTTATTACCATCCCAATGATGAGCTGGCCGCCAAAGCCATGCGCCCCAGCGCGACTCTGAATGCGATCGTGGATGGCATCGATTGATGCTATAGTTTCGGGTCGAGAAGGCGCAGCTCAGGATTCCTGGCAGGAATAGCGGCGTCTCCGACCCATTCCCCAGCCTCGGAATTTTAGCCCCACCCACTCCTTGACAATCATGGAGGAAGAGGAATTACATGCGGAGTAAGGTAACCGTTGTAGGCGCCGGCAACGTTGGCGCCACCACTGCCCAGCGAATTCATCAATTGGGCTACGCCGACGTGGTCCTGGTAGATGTGGTGGAAGACCTGCCCCAGGGTAAAGCCCTGGACATGCTGGAGTCCGGCCCGGTTACCGGCTCCGATGCCAGCATTACCGGCAGCAACGGCTACCAGGAATCCGCCAACTCAGATGTCGTGATCATTACTGCCGGCATCGCCCGGGGTCCGGGTATGAGCCGGGACGACCTGCTTCTGACCAATATGAAGATCACCTCGGCGGTTACCCAGGAGGTGGTCAAATACTCCCCAGAATGCATCATAATCGCGGTTACCAATCCCCTGGATGCTATGGTGCAGAATGTCTTCGAGACCAGCGGCTTCCCCAGAAACCGGGTGTTCGGTATGGCCGGCGTTCTGGACACCGCCCGTTTCCGGACCTTCATCGCGCAGGAGTTGCAGGTGTCGGTGGAGGACGTGCAAGCCTACGTGCTGGGCGGCCATGGCGATGACATGGTGCCCTTGGTCCGGTTCACCACGGTCGGCGGCATACCCATCAGCGAGATGATGGCTGAAGAAAAGGTAGAGCAGCTGGTACAGCGGGCCCGGCAGGGCGGCGGGGAGATCGTGGCTTTGCTCAAATCAGGCAGCGCCTACTACGCTCCTTCCGCCGCGATTACCCAGATGGTGGAGGCGGTTCTGCTGGACAAAAAGCGCATTCTGCCCGCCTGCACCCACCTGGAAGGTGAATATGGCATCAACGGATTGTGTGTCGGCGTACCGGTGAAGATAGGAGCGGCGGGTATGGAGCAGATCATTGAAATTCGCCTTACGCCCGAGGAAAAGCAGGCGCTCCAGCGCTCCGCCGACAGCGTCCAAGAGCTGGTGGATATTATGAACCAGGCCAAGGCGGCAAGCGGCTAAAACTTTCGCCATGTTCTTCCTCTGGCTTGTGCGAACTGAGCCAGAGATACGGCCAATTGCCGAAGCTTGAAAGCAATCTGACGGCAAGGATAAACCCTTTGGCTAATCACACTCCTCTGGAACGAGAGCTACTAGAAAAGGCTGCCAGGTACTTGCCTGGCGGCAGCGGCGGCAACACCACCTTCCCTACTGAGCTGCAATTCCTGGCCCGGGAGGGTCGGGGTGGCCGGATCTGGGACGTCAGCGGCAATGAGTACGTCGACTGGCTGATGGGGTCCGGACCCATGGTTCTGGGACACGCCCATCCTGCCATTATTGAGGCGGTAATGGAGGCGGTGTCCCAGGGCAGCACCTTCTTCACCATCAACGAGAAGGCCGTGTTGCTGGCCGAGGAGCTTTGTCAGGCCGTCCCCTGCGCGGAGAAGGTCCGCTTCACCACCAGCGGCACCGATGCCTGTTTCCAGTGTATGCGAGCCGCCCGCGCCTTTACCAAACGAGAAAAAGTTCTGAAGTTTGAGGGCGGGTTCCACGGCACCAGCGACTACGCCCTGATGAGCGTTACCCCGACCGCCGGGGAGGAATTCCCGCAGGCGGTGGCCAGCTCCGGTGGCATACCCGCCGCCATTAAGGATCTGATGCTGGTTGCCCCATTTAACGACCTGGAAACCACCACGACTATAATCGAGGCCCACCAGCAGGAGCTGGCAGCGGTCATCGTCGAGCCTCTCCAGCGAATCATCGCTCCCCAGCCCGGCTTTCTCCAGGGGCTCCGCGAGTTGACCGGCAAATATAACATACCGCTGATATTCGATGAGGTGGTCACCGGATTTCGGCTGGCCTACGGCGGGGCCCAGGAGTTTTACGGGGTCACGCCGGACCTGTGCTCGATGGGTAAGATAATGGGCGGAGGATACCCATTGGCAGCGGCCATGGGCCGGGACGACATCATGTCGGTTTATGACCAGGGTCTGGCTGCCTCCGATACTTATGTAAACCAGATCGGCACGCTGAACGGTAACCCCATCGCCTGCGCCGCGGGACTGGCGACATTGGCGGAGTTACGTAAGGAAGGAACCTACCAGGACCTGCATGCCATTGGTGAACGAGTCCGCCAGGGACTGCTGGAGAGCTGCCAGGAGCAGGGCATTGCGGTTCAAAGCTGCGGCGAAAGCGTCCTCTTTGACGTGTTCTTTTCCGACCGGCCGGTGCGGAATTACCGGGACGGATTGGCGGGCGACTCGCAGATGACGAGCCGGTTTAATGCTGGAATGCTGGCCCAGGGGGTCCTGAAGGCTTGGCCTCAAAAATTCTACCCATCCCTGGCCCACACCGATGAAGACATAGAACGCACCCTTGCGGCCTTTAAAGCCGTAGTCCCCACGCTGCTGGAGTAACAGGGAGAGCAGCAATGCGTGCTAAGAAAGCGACACTGACCGCAGAAGAACTGCTCCGGCTGTCGACCACCGGCCGTCGCTACGAGCTGGTGAAAGGAGTACTTTGGGAGATGCCCCCAGCTGGGGGCAGACACGGCAGCATCGCCATGCGGATCGGGATTGTCCTCGGTTCCTATGTTAGATCAAATGAGTTGGGTGAAGTCTTCGCCGCGGAGACCGGATTTATTCTCAGGCGGGATCCGGACACAGTCCGGGCTCCGGACGCTGCCTTCGTAGCCAAGGAAAGACTGCCAGCTGGAGAATTGCCGCCGGGCTACCTGGAAATGGTGCCGGATCTGGCGGTGGAGGTGGAGGTGGTATCGCCCGGCGATACGGCGCGGGAAGTGCGAGAGAAGGTTGCCGATTGGATGCGATCGGGGGTGCGCCTGCTCTGGGCGATTGATCCGGCGACCCGTTCGGTCACGGTTTACCGCTCAACCGACGATTTTGAAGTTTTATCGGAAGAAGACACCCTAGACGGCGGCCAGGTCATCCCTGGCTTCTCCGCCGATATCAGGGGCCTGTTTTCTTGAGCCGCCGCTGTCAGTAGTTTCTCGACCCTGCCGCAGAAACCCAAAAGGTCCCGGTTGCTTACCGGGACCTTTTAGATACCTGGATCGATTGCGGAATAAACCTAGTTTCCAGCAGCCCCTATCCTCAGCTGCAAAGGCTTGGTGTCGATGATGTGCTTCTGCAGACCCAGCTCCTGATGGCTGAATCCCATGGCCAAGCCGATCAGCTGAGGCAGGTGCAGAATGGGCAGGTCTATGCTGCGATTCAGCTGCTTCGATGCCTTGGGCTGGTAGCCGTCCAGGTTCAGGTGGCAGAGGGGACAGGGCGTCACCATGGCATCGGCGCCCAACTCCTTGACCTCAGCGGTGTGCTTGGCGACCATGGCCACCGAGTTCTTCTCGTTAATGGTCAGGATGGGGAAACCGCAGCAACGGGTCTTGCCCGCGAAGTCCACTAGCGTGGCTCCCAGCTTTTCAATCAGGGTCTCCAGCGAGGTCTGCCGCTCCGGGTGCTCCTCTATGTCCAGCGCCTCTGTCGGTCGAACGATGTAGCACCCGTAGAAGGGCGCCACCCGCAGTCCGGAAAGGGGCCGGGTAACCTGGGCCAGCAGGTTGTCCAGACCATAATCTTCAATGAGAATCCAAAGCAGATGCTTGGGCTGGGCGGTCCCCTGGTATTCCAGACCTTCCTCGGCCAGGTAGGAGTTGATCTGGGCCAGATACTCCGGGTCGCGCTTCATCCGCAGGTTGGCCTGACCCATCACTCCCTGGCAGGTGCTGCAAATAGTCAGGATCGGCAGGCCGGCTTGCTCAGCCTTGGCAAAGGTCCGAGCATTGAGGGTGTCGCTAAAGAGCTGATTTTTCTCCTGCATCACCCCGGCGCCGCAGCAAGTCCAGCCGCTAATCTCCTGGATTTCGATACCAAGTTTTTGGCAGATGAGCATGGTGGCGGTGTGAAGCTCGGGAGCTCCACCCTGAGACACGCAGCCAGGAAAGAAAGCGTATTTCACCTATCGTCCCTCGAAGAAATTATTATACCTGTGAGATCCAAATCCCCCTAAGTCCCCCTTTTTAAAAGGGGGACCGGGTGTATCCCCCTTTGCAAAGGGGGACAAAGGGGGATTTTCCCAAACGGTGACTGCCCCAACCGTGATTAGCTATATGCCCAAGGCTCAGCAAGTCCTCCGATTATGATTTAGTGATGGCGAAGCTGTGAAGCGGCTAATTTTTCGGGGGTTGATTTACCTTGCTGAATATGCGGCGCACGCTCTGAACGTTCTCCACGCTCTTGTGCACCAGGGGAGGCAGCTTGCCGTGGGTCATGGCGCGCAGTCCTACGGGTAAGAAGCTGAGCAGCGCCGGCAGGTTGAAAATGCCCACGGTCTTGACTGGCAGCCGCAGCTCGTCGAGACGGCCGGAATGAGCCACCGACTCGGTAAAGGCCTCAGCGTGGCGCGCGCCGTTGTTGTCACCCAACCCCAAGGAGATAGCCTGCTCCCGCAGCGCCATAATCCGGTCCATCGGCGCTACGCCCTTGGGACAAACCTGAACGCACTCGTTGCAGCGGGTACAGTCCCACATGCCGGAAGGTAGACCGAGCTGCTCAAGCCTGCCCTGAGACACCCCGGCGGCATCCCCATCCCGGGGGTCGGCGGTAAATCGGTAGGCCTTGGCCAGCGCCGCCGGACCCAGGAAGGTCGGGTCCACCTCCAAAACGGTGCAATCGGAGACGCAGGCCCCGCACATGATACAGGCGGTCACGCTGGAAAGGTGGAGCATGGATTCGTTGGAGGCGATGTACTCGCCTTCGGGTACCAGGCCCTGGGGTCGCAGGTAGGGTTCCACGGCGCGAATCTTTTCCCAGAAGGGGTCGAAGTCGACCACCAGGTCCTTCATTACCGGCATGTTCCCGGCCGGTTCTACCGTCATGACCCCCTCAGGGTTGAGGGATTCCGACGCCCTGGTCTTGCAAGCCAGGACGGCATGTCCATTTACTCTCATGGCGCAGGAGCCGCAGATAGCGCTACGGCAAGAGCAGCGCAGGCTCAGTGTGCCGTCCATCTCCTCCCGGATCTGGATTAGCGCATCCAATACCGTGGCGGTTTGGGGGACCGCCAGGGAAAACTCCTGCCAGTACGCAGCCGGCGCGCCGGCATCGGGGTCGAACCTTTTAATGTTGACTTTTACATCCATAAGCCGTCAGTATTTTCGCTCCTCGGGAGTCCACTTGGTTATGGTAACCGGCAAATAGCCCAGCTCCGGACCAACCTCGCCCCTGGTCACCGTGATGTGCTTGAGCCAATTCTCGTCGTCCCGAGTCGGGTAATCGGTACGAGCCTGGGCCCCCCGGCTCTCCTTACGCTCCAGGGCCGTGACGGCGATGGCCTCCCCACAGTCCAGCATATATCCCAGCTCCAGGGCAAAGACCAAGTCGGTATTGAACACCCGGCCCTTGTTGTGCACCGGCACCTGGGCATATCTGGCTTTCAACTCCGGAATGAGCCGCAGGGTCTCCTCGATTCCGACCTGATTTCGGTACACGGCTATGTTCTTGTTCATGGTTTCGCCCAACGCCTGCCGGATGCCGCCCCATCGGTCTCCGTTGTCGGGCCGATCCAGCATCGCCTGGATTCGGGCCTCCTCTTTGCGCACGGTCTCGTCCTCGTTGAACTCAATGAAGTCCAAATCTCTGGAAGCGGAAGCGGCGTGGCTCCCGGCGCGCTCCCCAAAGACTATGGTATCGAGCAGGGAGTTGGCGCCCAGGCGATTGCCACCGTGAACGCTGACGTTGGCGCATTCCCCGGCGGCGTAGATGCCCGGCACATTGGTCAAGCCGTCGACATCGGTTTTGATTCCGCCCATGATGTAGTGCATACCCGGCCGAATGGGGATGGGCTCCTTGATCATGTCGGCGCCGGCCAGATCGATGCCGATTTCCCGGATCTGGCTGAGCTTCTCCAGGATCAGTGCCTCACCCAGGTGGGTGCAGTCCAGATATACACACCCATCTACGCCGTTTCCGGCATCGATCTCCGTCTGCTCGGCCCGGGACACCACGTCCCGGGAAGCCAGCTCCATCATGTTGGGCGCATACTTCTCCATAAAGCGATCGCCGTTCCTATCGCGGAGATAGGCTCCCTCACCCCGAGCCGCCTCGGAAATCAGCACGCCGCTGCCTGCCAGGGTCGTGGGATGGTACTGTACCATCTCCATATCCATCAGGCGGGCTCCGGCGTTGTAGGCCAGTCCCATACCGTCGCCGGTGACGATCAGTGCATTGGTACTGGGCTCAAACAGGCGCCCGCAGCCCCCGGTGCAGAAAATGACGGTTTTGGCGCGGATGGCGTACAGCTGTCCCGTACGGATTTCCAGCGCCAGCACGCCAGCCACCTGCTCACCGTCCTGAATCAGCGAGGTAACGAACCATTCCTCGTAGCTGCGTATCCCCGATTTCACCAGCTGCTCAAACATTACATGGAGCATAGCCTGGCCGGTGAAGTCTCCCACGAAGAAGGTCCTGGCCCGCCGCTGGCCGCCAAATGCCCGGGTGCCCAGCTTACCCTCGTCGTCCCGGTTAAAGGTGACACCCATGTGCTCCATGTCGATCAAGGACTTGCCAGCCACCTGGCACATGATCTCGATGGCATCCTGGTCTCCCAGGAAGTCGCTGCCCTTGATGGTGTCATAGGCGTGCTCTTCCCAGTCGTCCCCCCGATCCGTCAAGGCGGCATTGATACCCCCCTGAGCGGCGTTGGAATGGCTGCGCACCGGATGCACCTTACTGATTATGGCGGTATTGGCGCCGCCGGCTTGGGCGGCGATGGCCGCCCGCATGCCCGCGAGACCGGCGCCGATTACCAAGACGTCATGTTCCAGCATTCCGTTCCCCTCGCCCTCTCTGGATCGGTCCAGAAGTGGCGCCGCTAATTATCTTCGCTAATTATCATCCAGGTGCCGCATCGCCAGCAACAGGGAGGCGACGCTTTTTGCGTCTTGAATCTCTCCCCTGGTGATCAGATCTAAGGTATCGGCCAAGGCCACTCGAATCACCGCGATATCCTCATCAAAGTCGGCCTCCAACTGGGCGGGACTCAGCTCGGTCGCCAGGTAGGCGTACATGAATTCGGTGCACCAGCCGGGGGAAACCCAGAAGCCAGCCAAGCGCACGATCTTGCGCGCGGTATACCCCACCTCTTCCTGCAACTCGCGAAGCGCCGCAGCTTCGGGAGCTTCATTCTCGTCGATTCCTCCGGCGGGCACTTCCAGCAGGTTCGACTCTACCGACTTTCGGTATTGCCGCACCAGCAATACCTTGCCCTGGTTGTCCAGGGGCACCATGCAGACCGAATCCGAGTGCTCGGCTATTTCCCGGGTGGTCAGCCGGCCGCTGGGTAGGCGAACCGTATCAACTCGCAGGTCCAAGATACGGCCCTCGTAGACTAGCTTGCTCTCAACCGTGGGCTCTCCGGCGCCGTGCTCAGCCATTTCGCTGGTTACTCACTGGCCCCGGACGCTGAACCCAAGCCGGCGGGTCAACGTGGCATAGAAGTGACTGTGGGGCATGGACCGAAGGAATCTGGCCTTTAGCGGGCTCTGCTTCACTTTAACCCAATCGCCCGGCTTCATCGGCAAGTCCTCAAAACCGTCCACGCTGAGCGCCGCATCCTGGGCTCCCTCCAGGTGGAATTCCACCTGAGCAGCCGGGTCCAGCACCAGGGAGGCCGACAGCCCCACATGAGCGGCGATGGGCTTCAATACCAGGCTTTCGGATAGGGGGTCCAGTATGGGGCCCCCCACCGCCAGGCTGTAACTGGTACTACCGGTAGCGGTGGAAAGTATAATGCCGTCGGCCCGTAACGATGCCAGGTCGGCTCCGTCGATCCGAGCCCGGATGGTGAGCACCCGAGACACCGACCCCCGCGCCATCACTACGTCGTTCAGCGCGTGAAAAAGCCCCTCAGTTTGGCTGGCCTCGGGCCTCGCTTCGCTTCTTACCAATTCGGCCTGGACCATGTTGTGCTCTTCCAATCGACAAGAGCCATTAAGATACTGGGGAAGTCTTTCCAAAGCCTCGTGTACCTGCAACTCGGTCATGAACCCCAGCCGGCCCATGTTGATGCCAACCATGGGGATACCCAAGGGAGCGGTCACTCGGACGGCGCGAAGAATGGTTCCATCGCCGCCGGCGGTGATCACCAGGTCCGTCTCCTCGGCCCGTTGCCGCAGGCCCTCCAGATCCTCCGCCGGAGAAATCCAGCTGCTCTGCTGAGGCGCTAGCTCGTTCGCTATCGCATTGCTCAGGTCCAGCGCCTCGGGTATCCGGGCGTTGTATATGATGCCTATCGTCTTCATAAAAAACAACCGTAAAAACCAGCCGGCGCTGGATCGCCGCAACCCAGTTCTGCCGGGCAACATCTACTGCGATAGCAAACGAGCTATCGCCGCAGGAGCCGCCAGGGTTTCTACCTCTGGTCAGCCCCTAGCCAGACCCGGCTATTCTGAAGCAACTGGCAGTCTAGCATCGGCCCTATCGAGTGTCAATTCTGCCAGACCGGGAGGCCCAGGGTCTCCTTGACGGAAGTTCCAAACTTGTAAGATCCAAATCCCCCTCAGTCCCCCTTTTTAAAAGGGGGATATACCCAAGCGACGGGGTCACCGAACGGGTTCAGCATTTGATTCAAGGTTCAGTAACCAAATTGGGCGCCGACCCGAGGCAATAGGGGCCTTAAAAGGCTTCAGGAGCCAATGCCGGGGAGGGCTCGGGCGGCACCCTCCGCGGCCCGAAGCACCATCCCGGGAGCCACGCCGATCCACACTGTGGCTACAGCGGCCACGGCGAGAGCGAATTTGGAAACTGGCGAAGCGGCCACGCCTTCTTCGCTGGGAGGCGCCTGCAAGAACATGACCCGGATTACGCGGACGTAGTAGTAAGCCGATACCACACTGTTTACTACGCCGACGATGGCCAGCCAGGCCAGTCCGCTGTTCACCGCCGCGGTGAAGATGTAAATCTTGGCAATAAAAATGCTGGTCGGCGGGACTCCGATCAGCGCCACCAGGGCCAGGGCCAGGGCCACCGCGAGAAAGGGAGACCTCCGGACCATTCCCGCGTAGTCATCGATCTCGTCGCTGTCGATTCGATGCCCGATGGCCACGATGGCAAAAAAACCGGTGAGGTTGGCGGCGGCATACGCACCCAGGTAAAACAGCACGCTGCTGGGACCCAGGTTGGAGAAGCCACCGCCGTCCCCGCCCTGGGCGATAGCCGCAATCCCTACTAGAATATAGCCGGCGTGGGCGATGGTGCTGTAGCCGAAGAGCCGCTTCAGGTTGGTCTGAACAATTGCGGCCAGGTTGCCGATGGTCATGGACGCCGCCGCCAGGCCCGCCAGCAAGATTGCCCAATCCAGGCTCACAGCCAGGAAGCCGGAGTATAAGACGCGGAGCAACAGCGCAAAGGCCGCTGCCTTGCTGGCCACCGACAGAAAGGCGACCACCGGCGTGGGGCCGCCTTCGTAGACGTCCGGCACCCACATTTGGAAGGGCACCGCCGAGAGCTTGAAGCCAAACCCCACCAGTAGCAGAATAACTCCCATCAACAGGGCATAGCTGCCGAAGGGGACGTTTTGCTGGGCCGGGGCGCTAAAACTTGCGGCAATGCCCTCCAGGGATGTGCTGCCGGTAAACCCGTAGATCAGCGCCATCCCGTAGAGCATGATGGCCGAGCTAAGAGCCCCGACTATCAGGAACTTCATCCCAGCCTCGCTGGATTTGGGCGTCAGCAACAGGGCGGCCAAGGCGGCCAGAGGCAGGGTGGTCAGCTCCAGAGATATATAGATGGTAATGAGCTCGGAGGCTCCAACCATCAGCATCATGCCGGTGGCCGAGAGCAGAATTAGCCCAAAGTACTCCCCTCGATGCCGGTCCATCCGCCGCACGTAGTCAACCGAGGACAATACAACCAGGCCAGTGGCCGCCAGCACCAGGAAGTTGAAAAACAGGGAGAACCGGTCTACGGCGAGGCTTCCCGCCAAGACGCTATTGGCAGGCACCAGGTTATTCGCGCCGGGTCCGGACAATCCTAGCAAGTCGGCGATTTGCAGCAGGCTGAGAGCTAGGGGAATCAGCAGCCCCAAGAAAGCCGCGGCGGGCAACAAGGCCCGGCGGTCAAAGGCCAGGTCGAGAATAATTACCAGGATTCCCAATCCCGCCATTGCCAGTTGAGGCGATATTAAATATACGTCGTAGGCGTTCATAGGCTAAGTTGGGTGCTCATGGTGTGACCGCAGCTTGGGTGCTGACCAGCTGGTTGATAGCCTCGACCATAGGCTCCAGTCCAGCTTCAAAGACACTGGTAAGGATAGCGGGGTAAACGCCGACCGCCACGATGCTGATAAGCAGCACCACCAGGGGCACGGCTTCCACCAAAGATGCGTCGGTCAGGCCGTCGAATCGCTCCAGGCGCGGTCCGAACATGGTCCGCTGCATCATCCAAAGAACATACCCAGCCGCCAGGATTATGCTTAAAACGGCCAGCGCAGTGGGCCAGGGATAGGCCCGGAAGGCTCCAAAGAATACCAGTATCTCCGAAACGAACCCGCTGAGGCCGGGTAATCCCAGGGAAGCCAAGCCGGCGATCAAAAAAGCTACGGCCACCAGGGGCATGCGGTTAGCCAGCCCGCCCAGATCCGGTATGTAACGGGTGTGGGCCTTGTCGTAAACCAGGCCCACTGCCAAAAACAGCAGTCCGGTAATAGTGCCGTGGGTGAACAACTGCATCGCCGCACCGCTCAGTCCGGTGGTGGTTATCACACCTTGGGTGGCCGCCACCGAGCCAATGCCCAGCAGGACCAGCCCCATGTGGCTGACGCTGGAATAAGCGATAAGCCGCTTCAGGTCGGTCTGCCGCAGGGTAACCACGGCTCCGTACAAAACGCTGATGACGCCCAGGGCCACCAGCATCCAGCCGAACAGCCTAACCTGCTCCGGAAACAGGCCCACGTTGATGCGAAGCAAGCCGTAGCCCCCCATCTTCAACATTACACCGGCCAGCATTACACTGGCCGCGGTGGGAGCGTCGGTATGGGCATCCGGCAGCCAGGTATGCACCGGCCAGGTGGGCAGCTTGATGGCAAATGCGACGAAGAACAGCCAGAAAAGAGCCCCCAAGGGCAGGGCCACGCTGGCTGCGGTCAACATGGTTCCGGGGCTGGACAGCCGGGTCAGGTCCAAGGTGCCCGGATCTCCGCTCAAAAACACCCCGACCAGGGCGATCAGCATGGCGGCGCTGCCGAAAATGGTGAATATCAGGAATTTCATAGCCGAATATTCTTTGCGGCCGCTTCCCCACACTGAGATAAGCATGTACATGGGCACCAGCTCCAGCTCCCAGAACAGGAAGAACAGCAACAGATCCAGAGAGACGAACACACCCATGATTGCGGTTTGCAAGAGCAGCAGCCAGGCGAAGTACTCCCGCACTCGCATGCCAATATGCCAGGACGCCAAAATGGCGCAGAAACCCAGCAATCCCGTCAGCAACACCAGCGGCGCGCTGAGGCCATCCACCGCCATCAGATAGCTGGCCTGGAAGGTATCGGTGGTTATCCAGCCGAAGCGGTCCACCAGCTGGAAGCGGTTCGCGGCATCCGCCGGGTCGAAAAGCACGAACACCAGAATGGAGAGCGCCAGGTCTGCCAGGCCCACCAAAGCGACCACCCTGCGAACATTGGCGTCGCCCCGGACCAGGAACAAAATCAGCAAAGCTCCCAAGGCCGGCAGAAATACAGTGGCTGTCAGGAGTCCGTTGAATCCAGTTACCTCAGCTACCATGGGCTAGCTCCCGATCCCCGTTCCGAAGATCAGGTACGCCACCAGAATGACCAGCGCGCCGAAAATCAGGAAGGTCCCGTAGAATTGGACCTGCCCAGTTTGCAGCGCGGTTACCAACCTCCCGCTGATGCGGAAGGTTCCGCCCAACAAGTCGACAAAACCATCCACCAGCGTCCGGTCCATCCAGTCGGTGATGGCGACCAACCCCTGGTAGAACCATCGGCGCACTATTAAATCCTCGTAGAAATAGTCCAGGTAGTATTTGTTCGTCAGCAACCCATGCAGCCGTCCGGCCCGTTCCAGAGTATCGCCAAGGTTTCTCGCCTCACCCGGTATTCCCGCGTAGAGTCGCCACGCCAGGCCAATCCCCGCCAGCGCGACTACCGTGGAAACCATCGCCATCCCGAAACTGAAGCTGGGAATATCGGGGTGGGCAAAGGCCAGGCCCTCCCCCAGATACTCGGTTATCCAATGCTTGGGAACCTGGATCAACGGCAGGGCGCTCCACTGGGGATTTGCCAAGTAACCCGCCACCACCGCAAAAAATCCCAGAAATGCCATGGGGGCCAGCATCACCAGCGGGGATTCGGCCAGGTGAACCTGCCCCGACACGCCGGTGGGCAGGGGCAGTTGGGCTTCTTCCGCATCCCTTAATTCCTGCTCTCCACCCCCCCGGAACTGGCCATGGAAGGTCAAAAAGATCATCCGGAAGGTGTAGAAAGCGGTAAGCAGCACCCCGGCAATCAGCAGAATGAAGGTCGCAGTTGCCGCCGGGTTGTCCCGCTCCAGCCAAACTGCCAGCAATATTTCGTCCTTGCTCCAGAACCCGGCCAGCGGAACTATCCCCACCAGGCTCAGACCTCCTATCACCATCAGCAGATAAGTCCAGGGCATCTGCCCCCGCAGCCCGCCCATGTATCGCATGTTGAAAGTACCGCTGGCGTGGTTGACGCTGCCGGCGCACAGGAACAGCAGAGCTTTGAAAAAGGCGTGGGTGAAGAGATGAAACAGCGCGGCGCCATAGGCCCCCAACCCCAACGCCGCCATCATGTAACCCAGCTGGCTGATGGTGGAGTAGGCCATCACCCGCTTGATGTCGTTCATCACCAATCCCATGGTGGCCGCCATGAAAGCGGTGAATCCGCCGATCAGCGCGACCACGGTCATGGTCGGGGCGGCTTGCTGAAAGACGGGGAAAAACCGCCCCACCAGGAATACGCCCGCCGCCACCATGGTCGCCGCGTGGATCAGGGCGCTAACCGGCGTGGGGCCCTCCATGGCGTCGGGAAGCCAGGTGTGCAGGGGGAATTGGCCCGACTTTCCGGCGGCGCCCGCGAATATCCCCAGGGTCACCCAGGTCAGGGCGATTCCCGCCAGGATAGCTGGACTCCCATCAAGCGCCGGTTGCGCCGCGGCCCAAATATCCGGTATATGCAGGGCGTTCAGCCCGGCGGCCGCAAACTCGTCAGCCTTGAAGAAGAGAAAGATTATAGCCAGCAGGAAGCCCACGTCGCCGATGCGGGTAACGATGAAGGCCTTCTTGGCCGCCGCCGCCGCCGCCGGGCGGTCGTGCCAGAAGCCGATGAGCAGATACGAGGCCAGCCCGACCAATTCCCAGAAGGCGTAGAGCTGAATGATGTTGACGGACAGCACCAGGCCCAGCATGGCGGCAGTGAAGAGGGCCATGTAGGCGAAGTAGCGGCAAAAGCTGGAGTCGTGGCGCATGTACCCCAGAGAGTAAATCTGGATCACCAGGCTGACTCCCGTCACCACCACCAGCATGATGGCGGTTAGGGGGTCCAGAAGCAGCCCCATCTGAATTTGGGCGCTACCCAAATCCAGCCAGGCATGGGCCTGGAACTCCAGACTGGCTCCCCGGTTGGCGGCGTCATTGACAGCCCACAGCGCCCATAGGGAGAGGCCGAAGGCGACGGCGAGGCAGAGGATTAGGAGCAGGCCGCTGACCAGGGAGTAACGGTTCAGGAAGGGTCGTATGATCAGAGATGTGATGAGGAAGGCCGCAACCGGCAAGAAAAGGATGGCCCAGACCACCGCTTCCGAGGGCATCTACAGTTTCCTCAGGATTTCTTCGGCAACGTGCTCCCGACCCTTGGGCACGTATATCAGAAAGGGAACCCGCTCCGCCCAATCCAGCATATCTCCCTCGGGCAGCAGCTTGGTGGGCAGGCCCTCACCCTCCAGCACCTCTTTCCACATTTCCGCCAGCATTAAGTTAGGCGCCCTTTTGAACTCTACCCACATAAGTTGCCGGTAAGCCGCCCCTTCTAGTTTCTCAGCTGAGTCGCTTGGGCCAGGTCCACCGACTCGGTGTTCCGGTACATTGCCAGTACTATGCCCAAGCCCAGGGCGATTTCCGCCGCCGCCACCGTTATGACGAATACGGCGAATACCTGTCCGGTCAGGGCATTGGCCAGGTTATCCTGCAAACCCTGGGGAGCTACGAACTTGGCCAGGGCCACCAGGGTCAGATTCACCGCGTTAAACATAATTTCCAGGGACATTAAAACGGCGATGACGTTGCTCCTGGCCAGGGTGCCGTACAACCCTATGCTGAATAGGATGGCGGAGACGATGAGCAAGGCCTCTAGCGACATGGCCTAAGCCCTCCCCGGGGGCCGCGCCAAGGCCAGCCCGCCGATTAACGCCGCCAATAGCAGGACCGAAACCGCCTCGAAGGGCAAAACGAAGGGGCCTATAAGCAGGTCTGCCAGGCCGGCCTTTTCTGCCTGTTCCTTCGCTTCCTTGGAAACTACCCCCGCTCGCTCCAGGGCTTCCGGCGACAAGACGTTCACGGATTGGGTCTGAACCAGGTCCACTCCAGTCTTTTCTCCATCGGGGATAAGGTTCCATTCGGTTTGGGTCGCCACCACCACCAGGGCAGCCAGGAGCAGGGTCGAAAAAAGGACCGCCGGTATTTGCAGACGGTTGGGCAAGTTGCCTTGCCGAACGTTTTGGGTCAGCATGATGGCGAAGATGAAGAGAATGGAGATGGCGCCCACGTAGATCAAGACCTGGACTACTGCCAAGAACTCGGCGCTCAGCAACACGAAGAATCCGGCCACGGCCACGAAGACCCCGGCCAGCAGCAAAACCGCCCGGAACAGATCCCGAACCAGTACCACACCCAACGCTGCGCCGATGGCGGCTACCGACAGGACCCAGAAAACCATGTCTTGAACGATGTCCGGGAAGAGCATCTAGGCGGGGCCCCCCGAGGTTCTGTCAGCCTTGGGTCCGTCAGCCGGCTCCGGACCCAAGCTCCCGGCTTGCGAGTCTTGGACTGGCGAGTCAGCTCCGGCCTGCGCCGGCGTCAAGCGCATACCGGCCTTCTCCCCTTGGTGCCAGCGCCAGGACTCCCTCCCAACCTCCCGCCACCCCAAGGGGCGGCCGCTGTTGGGCACATAGCCGGCAGCTTCCAATTGGGGCCGGTACCAGGTGCTGGGATGCTTGTTCGACTGACGAAGCTGGTCGATGGTTATCACCATATTTTCCCGGCTGTGCTGCGCCTCCTCAAATCCGCTGCCCATGAACAGGGCATCGTAAGGACAGGCTTCCACGCAAAGCCCGCAAAACATACACCGTTGCAGCTCGATGTCAAAGACTTCCAGCCGGTATTTGTCCCCCTCTTTGGGAGCGGTTTCGCTGGGGCTGGTTACGATTTTAATTATGCCCAACGGGCAGTATTTGGCGCAGGAGGCGCAGCCGGTGCAGCGCTCCTCATACCAGACGAACTCCTCACCCCGAAACCTGGGGTGCTGTTTTTGCCGTTGCTCCGGATACTGGATAGTAAAGGGCTTTCTGACCAAATTTTTCAAAGTGACCAACAAGCCTTTGGCCATCGCCGAGCCGTACATACTACCTCCGCCGCCTTTCAATTGTCATTGCGAGGGCCGCCGGTCCGAAGCAATCTCTCGACGGCAATGAGGGATTGCTTCGCGGAGTGTATCCTGAGCGCAGCCGAAGGGCTACTCTGTAAATAGCCCGTTCGCCATTCGAGAGCCTCAGGACGAACGGGATCCCCACCGCTCGTGGTGAGCCCGTCGAACCATGAGCCGAGAGGAATCCATTTTCATCTGTCGGTGGCGCTCCCCCGGAGCATGATAACTCACAATGACACTCCCAATGACACTGTGGAGAATGAAAGACCCTAATCCTACCTCACCCTAACTGGATTCGACTAGCTGGACTCTATTGTGGGAACTCCCGGCACCACCCTGGGGGCAGCCGGGCTGGAACCCGGCATAGCCTTTTCCTGCATCAGCCTGCCAAATAGCGGGACGCAGACCAGGGCCAGCGGCAGGTTGATGCCGACCATGATCCACTGCTCGACCGTGGTGGCCCCGCTCTCGGGCAGGAGGAACACTTCCAGTGTCGTGGCGGCCAGATTTATCAGGCTCAAAGGCAGCATGACCTTCCAGCAAAAACCCATTATCTGGTCGATACGAAGCCGGGGGTAGGTAGCTCGTATCCAGCTGAACAGCGCCACCACCAGAATGGTCTTCAGCAGGAACCAGAGCCACCCCAGATATTCGGCCAGCGGCCCGTGCCATCCCCCCAGGAACAGAGTGGTGATCAACGCCGCCACCACCAGCACCCCACCGAACTCGGCCGCCTGAATCAGCGCGAACTTGATGCCACTGTATTCGGTGTGGTACCCGGCTATTATCTCAGATTCGGCTTCAGCCAAGTCGAAGGGAGTCCGATTTAGCTCGGCGGACATGCCGGCCAGGAAGAGAAAGAAGGCCAGGGGCTGGACCAGAATGAAGGGTACCTGCTGGGCCTGGACTATGGAACCCAGGGACATGGAGCCGGCGATCATCACCACACCCAGTAGCGACAGCACCACCGGAACCTCGTAGCTGATCAAAACGGCCACTCCTCGGGCCGCCCCGAAGAGGGCGTACCGATTATCCGAGGACCAGCCGGCCATGAATAAGGCCACCGAGGTTAGGGAGCTGACCGCCAAGAGGTAGAGCACCCCCACGTTGAGATCCACCAAAGCGGTGTCTTTGGCGAAGGGTATTACCGCAGTCATTAACACCAAGGAGGACACCATGAGGATGGGGACCAAGGTAAAGGCGATGCGGTCGGCTCCGGCCGGAATCAGGTCTTCCTTGGTCAGCAGCTTGAGCAGGTCGGCTATGGGCTGCAACGTTCCGAAGGGCCCCCAACGATTGGGGCCGATCCGGTTATGGAAACGGCCCAGCAGGCGGCGCTCCATCCAGCTAACTGCCGCCGCCCCCAGCAGCACGGCGTTGACCAGGATCAGCATTATGACCACCCCGGCTATCAAGTAGGACAACCAGCAGGGCAAGAAATATGACGCCCCATCATAAATGAGGCGGAACAGGGGGTTTTCCCGAAGGATGCTCTCCCCGCAGTGAGACGGGAACATGCTAACGGTCCACTTCTCCCATGTTAATGTCCACGCTGCCCAGGGAAATGATCATGTCGGCCAGCTTCCAGCCGACCAGCAGATGCTCCGTTACCGTAAGGTTAATCAGGGATGGAGAACGGATTTTACACCGGTAGGGAGCAATTCCGCCATCGCTGACCAGGTAGAAGGCCAGCTCTCCCTTGGAGGCTTCCACCCGGCCGTAGGCTTCAGCCCCGGGCTCGGCGCGCAGCACCAGGGGCAAGTCCGGCACCCGAACCGGCCCAGGCTCTATCTGGGCAACGCACTGGTCGATTATCCGCATGCTCTGCCGGACCTCCTGCATCCGGACCCAAAAACGGTCGTAGTTGTCCCAATTGGTGCCGATGGGGACATCGAACTCCACCTGGTCGTAGGCATCGTATGGCTCCATCTTGCGCCAATCCCAGTTGACCCCGCTAGCCCGGAGGACCGGGCCGCTAACCGAGCAGTTGATGGCCACATTAGGCGGCAGGGGGCTGACACCGCGAGTCCGGGCCAACAGAATCTCGTTCTCCATCAAGAGCTGTTCCAGCTCAGAGAACTCGGCGCGAAAGTCTTCCATGAACCTTTCCAAAGCCGGCCAGAAGTCGGTTGGAGTATCGGCGAACACACCGCCGGGCCTCATATAGCTGACGGTGATGCGGGCCCCGCAGAGCATCTCGAACAGATCTAGAATTCGCTCCCGGCTCCGAAAGGTGTACATCAAAGGTGTGCCGAAAGCGCCCATCTCCTGGACGAAGAAGCCAACAGCTATCAGGTGGCTGGCGATCCGTTGCAGCTCGGCCGCCAGGGTCCTCAGATATTTACCCCGGAGCGGCGGCTCTATGCCCACCAATTTCTCCACCGCCAGACAGTAGGCCTGGTTGTTGATCATGGGGGAGGTGTAGTCCAGCCGGTCGGTCAGGGTGATAACCTGGACGTAGTTGCGCTCCTCGGCCAGCTTTTCCGAACCCCGGTGCAGATACCCCAGTACCGGCTCAACCTCGACGATCTCTTCCCCGTCGAAGGTAATGCGCAGCCGGAACACCCCGTGGGTACTGGGGTGCTGGGGTCCCACATTGACCGTCATCGGTTCGGTACGGATGGTCATGGCTTTTGCTTTAGTTGCCTTAGCTGGACTTTGTACATTCGAGCCGCGTAGGTGGGCGTATCTGTGAGGCGGTCGTATAGGGCGGCTGGGACTTTTTCACTGTCGCTGTCGCGCCTAGACATTGAAAAACCCCCAGACGACATCCACAGATGGCGGCGCACCAATTCCATCGTTACTGGTTTATGGTTACTGGCTTTTGTACAAAGTCCAGCTTAGAATATGTGTTAAAAGTTCCTAGGTATCCAGGCTCAAGGTGTCATCCAGGTTTGGGCTTCGGCTTCCTCTCCCCTTGTGGGAGAGGAGTGAGGTGAGGGGTATCACCCTCATCCCAACCTTCTCCCTTGATGGGAGAAGGGGCTATTATCAGGCCATACCGGGATGCGATATCTCTATTCTGGCGCGGACAACGCGCCAGGCTTTTTAAAAACCCTCTTAAAGGAAGTCTTTCCGCAAAGGGTGACCCTCGAATCCTTCCCAGAGCATTATGCGCTTCATGTTGGGGTGCCCTTCAAAGCGCACTCCCATCAGGTCCCAGATCTCCCGCTCCTGGAAATCGGCTCCTCTCCACACGCTGTACACCGAAGGCAGCGAAACCTCTCCTCGTCCGTAAACCCTGGTCTTGATCACGGCACAATGCTGCTGCTGAAATGAGGTCAGGTGGTAGACGACCTCGAAATACTCTACGAAATCGACGGCGCTGATCGAATTGAGGAAGTCGAAGTCCAGAGTGGGCTCGACGGTCAGAAAATGGGCTATCTGAGCTATGTGATCCGGCTTTACCCACACCGCCGCCTCGTCCCACTCCTCAACCACGTTGGGCAGGGCGGCCTGCAAACGTTCCGCCAACTCTTTCCCGGCCAAATTAGAAATCGGCATCAGGAAGAGGTTTTTCCTTTGTCACGCAGAGTGTGATACTTCTTAATCTTTTCGTGGAGCTCCATGATGCCATAGAGCAGCGCGTCGGGTCGGGGCGGGCAGCCGGGGACGTACACATCCACTGGGATGATGTGGTCCACTCCCGGCACCACGCTGTAAGAGCCGTAGTAGGGCCCGCCGCTGGTGGCGCAGACGCCCATGGCGATTACCCACTTGGGGTCGGCCATCTGCTCGTAGATGCGCTTGATGGGCGGGGCCATCTTCCAGGTGACAGTGCCGGCAACGATCATCAAATCGGCCTGCCGCGGTGAGGCCCGGAAGACCTCCATGCCGAACCTCGCTAAGTCGAAGCGGCCCATGGCGGAGGCCATCATCTCGAAAGCGCAGCAAGCCAGGCCGAAGGACACGGGCCACAATGCCGACTTACGCCCCCAGTTGACCAGCGCATCGATGGAAGTTACAACCAGATTGCCCTGCAGGTCGTCCGGGACCTCAATTAATGGGGCCCGCATTGGCTCGCCGGAAACGGCGATCAGATCCGCGACCGTCTGACCTTCTTCCCGATCAATACCCCAAGTCCGGTCGTGCAGGGGCTCACTCCCGCCCGCAATCTCCACCATCGGGTTTTAGCTGCTCCACTCCAAGTCTCCCTTACGCCAGGCGTAGGCCCATCCCACCAGGAGAATGGCCACAAAAACCGCCATTTCCACCAGCGCGAATAGCTGCAACGTGTGGAATTTGGCTGCCCAGGGATAGAGGAACACCACTTCCACGTCGAAGATTACGAACAGGATGCCAAACAGGTAGTAGCGGAAATGGAAACGGTTCCAGGTGCCGCCGATGGTCTGGACACCGCACTCGTAGGTGTCCGACTTCACCGAACTAGGATTACTGGGCCGAATGCCTAGTCGGGAAGCCATGTGCGACATGAATAGCATGCTGGTGGGGACGACTAGGGCGATGGCGGCGAATATGGCGATCAACCCATATTGCCGGAGGTAATCCTCTAGCATAAGCCTTGGCCTGCACCCGAAATTGACTGTTCCGGATTATAACATAGCCCATCGGCCGCCGGTAGTGAAATTTGGCACAATCCCTCCGGTGGCGCGGGGCCTATCTCTATACCAGCTCTGTCATATCGAGGAACCGAAGCGGCCGATAAATCTTAAGCCTGTGCCAAAAGCATCGATGGGCCTTATTCGTCGCTCCGGGGAAAGTCGGAGCCCAGATGCTGCTTCCTGGTTGATGGGTAGATGACGCTGGATTCCGGCGCAGGCCGGAATGACGCGCGGGGAATTATGCTATGCCCGGATATCTTTGAACACAGGCTCCTAAACCAAAGCTAAGGTGAAACCTACATAAAGCGAACCCGAAGAGGAGTTGCGATATTCTGTAAAAGAAGTCGAGTGGCGGTGGTGGAAGGGATGAAGGAAATAGTGCAACTCATGGAAGAGTGGCAACTCAATGTAGGTGACTTACGGGAAAGGATGTATCGAGCGCCAACACCTCGAGAGCGAGAGCGATGGCACGGGCTATGGTTGTTGGCCCAAGGGTGGTCGGCTTTCCAGGTGGCTGAGGCTTTGGACAGAGAGCCTCATACCATTGGAAACTGGCTGGCCAACTTTCGCCGAGGCGGGGCCCAAGGTTTGGTCTTTGAACAGACTGGGGGTTCCCCCCCGTCTTGATCTGGGGTCAACAGAACCAACTGAAGTCTGCGGTGCAAAATCCGCCTGGAGAGGCGGGAGTTGAATTGTCCAACTGGAATTGGAAAGTAGTGAGGCAATTTCTCAAGCAGAGCTTTGACCTGGGGCTGAGTCGAAGCAGTTGCTTGAACTACCTCCATCGGTTGGGCTTCGTGCTGAAGCGACCCAAGAAACGCCTCCTGAAAGCCAAGGATGAAGCGCGGAAAGCCTTCGTCCTCCAGTACAGCCAAATCCGAGAGGAGGCCCAAGAGAGTGGGGCCAAAATCTTCTTCGTAGACGAAGCCCACTTTCGGGCCGATGCCGATCTGAGGGGGAAATGGGTGCTCAAGGGAGAGCCGGCGCTGGTGGACTCTACCAGTCCTCGGTGGGGAGAGAAGGCCTGCTACTACTCGGGAGTTTGCTTGGAGGCTGGGGAGGTGGAAGCCATGGAAATAGCCGGCAACAGCAATGCCGAGACCTCCACCGCCTTTTTACGGCAGCTAAGAGAAAAACATCCTGGACCTCTGGTAGTGATTTGGGACAATGGGCCAGCCCACCGAGGAGAAGCGATTCGCAGCTATTTGACCACCCCTGACTTGCAGCTGAGGCTGGTGGCCTTACCGGCCTACAGCCCAGACTTCAATGCCGACGAAGCCGTCTGGGACTGGGCCAGGGAAGAGGTCACGGCCAACGAATGCCTGGGAACAAAAGCCCAAGTCCAAGAGAAGATGAATGCATTCTTCGGCGGACTAGCTCACCGTAAGGATGAAGTGAAACATCGCTGCCGAACCCTGTTACAAGCTCGAGCCGATGCATTGATTTTTACACCTTCCCTACCTTTGCCATCGCTGCAAAATGTAGTTCCCACCTTGGCTTTGGTTTAGTATTACAACGTCAGTTAGTTTGATAGGATGACTGTGTAGCTGGAGAGGGAATAGGCAGGTGAGGTGGGGATGTGGATGCGGCAGCTTTCGAGCAGGTGTACGGGTCATTTCGGGATTTTCACGCTTACTTCGCGCCGCTGTTTGGCCGCCGGGAGACGCGGGAGCACAGCGGTCATTATCTCCAGGCCCTGCTGGTACAGTCTGGGGAGCGGCGCAACGCTGAGAACCTGTCGGAGACGGTTCCGGGGTCAGCCCGAGGGATGCAGCGGTTTCTCACCGATTCTCCCTGGGACGATGAGGTGATTATAGGACGGCTGCAGGAGTACCTGGGAACCCGGCTGGAGCATCCGGAAGGGGTGTGGGTGCTGGACGGCAGCGACTTTCCCAAGCAGGGGAGGAAGTCGCTGGGAGTGGCCCGGCAGTACTGCGGGAGGCTGGGGAAGGTGGCCAACTGCCAGGCGGGGATGTTCCTGGCCTATGTCAGCCCGTTGGGACGGGCATTGGTGGACAAGGGGCTGTATCTGCCCGAGAGTTGGACCTCGGACAAAGACCGGTGTGAGGCGGCGGGTGTGCCGGAGGATAGGCAGGGCTACCGGTCCAAGACGGAGTTGGCCTTGGAGATGGTGGGGCGGGCACAGGAGCGGGGCCACCTGAAGGCTGGATGGGTCGCGGCGGACGACGCCTTCGGGATGTCGCCGTCCTTCCGGGAGGGCCTGGCGGCCTTGGGGATGTGGTACGTGCTGGACGTTCCGTCCGGCTTTACGGTGTGGCCGCCGGAGCCTGCCTGGACCAGTGCGGAGTATCAGGGATTCGGGCGTCCCCGCAAACCCAGGCTGCGAGACGGTCAGCGCCGGACCATGGAGCAGCGCAGCGACGAGTTGCCGGAGGAGGCCTGGCGTGAGATTACGGTGGCCGAGGGAAGCCAGGGGCCACGCAGCTACCTTTTCAGCGCCCAGAGGGTGCGACCGACCAGCAGGCGCAAGCCCGGCGAAATCCACTGGGCCGTCTACCGCCGGAACCGGGACGGCAGCGAACCCCGCTACTACCTGTCCAATGCTCCGGAGGATACCCCGTTGGAGACCCTGGCATACGTGGGAGGCTCCCGTTGGCGTATAGAAACGGAGTTTGAGACGGAGAAAAGCGACGTAGGCCTGGACGAGTACGAGACCCGCACCTGGGCTGGCTGGCATCACCACGTGGCCCTGTGCCTGCTGGGCGGAGCTTTTCTGCTGAGCCTGCAACAGGCTTGGGGGGGAAAAGATGCCCCGGATCACGAGGCCGCAGGTCTACCGGGTGGTGCGGGAAATGCTGCCCCGGGAACGGTTCGGGCCAACCGAGTTGCTGCGGTGGCTTGAGGATACGCAGGACAGTAACGAACGGGCCAAACGCTCCCATGCCAAGCGCCGCGCCGCCATGCGGGCATCACCCCACATCCCTCCCTGAACTGACGTTGTAATACTAGATTCCTCGCCACCACTACGTTCCGCTCGGAATGACAACCTTCTTCATGCTAAGCTGTGTAGAGAAGCGACAATATTTATGCTTATACCAAGTTCGGCGCAGGAGGACCATGGCCTTAATCCGGCCCAAGCTGCTGATAGCTACCCGTAACTCAGGAAAGATGCGCGAATACCAGCATCTGTTCCGGGAGCTTCCCTTCCAGCTGCTCTCCCTGGACGATCTGGGAATTGCCACAGAGGTGGAGGAAACGGGCCAAACCTTTCTTGAGAACGCCTGGCTGAAGGCCAACACCTACGCTGCCCTCAGCGGGCTGCTGACCCTGTCCGACGACTCTGGCCTGGAGGTTGACGCCCTGGGAGGGGAGCCCGGGATCCACTCGGCGCGTTACGGCGGCGACGCGGCGTCTTCCGACCCACCGGCTTCCGACCCACCGGCTTCCGACCGCGAGAGGGTCTCTCTGCTGCTGAACAACCTGGCCGATGTGCCCTGGCCGCAGCGAACCGCCCGATTCCGCTGTGTCATCGCCATAGCCCGCTCACCGGCCACGATCATGAACACGGACATTCCCTATAGCTTCACCATTCAGCAGGACAAGCCGGGTCAGCTGGCTTCAGTGGTGGGCTCCGTGGCTGGGATGATACAATATGAACCCCAGGGTGATGAGGGATTTGGCTACGACCCCGTTTTCTATTTACCTTCCTTCGAGCGGACCATGGCCCAGATAGCCCTGGAAGAGAAAAATCGCATCAGCCATCGTTCCTACGCTGCGGGGAAGGCGGCACGAGTCCTTTGGAAGATCGGCTCCCTTCCAGCGGACTGAGCCCAGGCCGCTTGCCGGTCCCCTTGCTGGGAGAAGGGGCAAACTTGGAACCACGCCGGAAACTGCCAATAGATGATAACAGACAAATTTAACCGTCCCTTGAAGGACCTTCGGATATCCGTCACCGACCGGTGCAACTTCCGGTGTCCCTACTGCATGCCCGCCGAAGTATTTGGCGAGCGCTACCAGTTCCTGCCCAAAGCGCAGATCCTCAGCTTTGAGGAGATTACCCGAATAGCCCGCGTTTTTGTAGCGCTGGGCGTCAACAAGCTGCGCATTACCGGCGGCGAGCCTCTGCTGCGCACCGACCTGCACCTGCTGATCGCCCAGCTTTCCGGTCTGCCATCGACTAACGATCCCGCCGTGGACATCACCCTGACCACCAACGGCTTTCTGCTGGCTCAGCAGGCCCGGCGGTTAAAGGACGCCGGGCTGCAGCGGATCACGGTGAGTTTGGACACCCTGGACGAGGATATCTTCCAGCAAATGAATGGACGCGGCTTCGGCACTGAGAAGGTGCTGCAAGGTATTGAAGCCGCCATCTCGGCGGGGCTGGCTCCCATCAAGATCAACTCGGTAGTCCAAAAGGGCGTCAACGACCATACGCTGGTCGACCTAGCCCGCCGTTTCAAAGGAAGCGGCCACATAGTGCGCTTCATAGAATACATGGACGTGGGAAACCGGAATGGTTGGAGATGGGACCAGGTAGTGCCGGCGGATGAGATAGTACAGCGTATTGACGCCGAGATGCCATTGGAAGCCGTGGAACCCAATTACCAGGGCGAAGTGGCCAGAAGGTATCGGTACCGCGACGGGCAGGGAGAAATTGGCGTCATAGCATCGGTCACCCAGCCCTTCTGCGGCGATTGTTCCCGCGCTCGTTTGTCCACCGATGGCTCCCTTTATACCTGTCTTTTCGCCAGCACTGGGCTCGGCCTGCGGGATCCGCTGCGGGATGGAGCCAGCGACCAGGACCTGAAGGATTTGATTGCCCAAACTTGGGGACAGCGGGTGGACCGATATTCGGAGGAGCGCACCGAGCTGGCGACGCTGCAGAACTCGGCTCCCAAAGTGGAAATGTACCAGATCGGCGGCTGACGGGCTTGCCGGGCAATCATAGCCGGGCAGAATTATTATGCCAAATTATTATGATTGACATCTATACCGATGGAGCCTGTAGAGCACGGGTTGGTGGCTGGGCGGCGTTGATCCTGGCGCCGGGAGAGCGTCGAGCCATGTCTGGGAAGGCCGAGGACACGACCAGCAACCGGATGGAGTTGAGTGCCGCGATCAATTCCATGGAGTCACTACCCAAAGACTCCGAGGTCACCCTGTATAGCGACAGCGAGTACCTGGTGAAGACCATGACCCTGGGCTGGCGGCGCAATGCGAATCTAGATCTCTGGCAAAGGCTGGATGCTCTGGCTGAAGAACACCAAATTCGATGGGAATGGGTCAAGGGGCACGCCAGCATTCCTGGTAATGAATACGTAAACCAACTGGCCGGATTCGAAGCCGGTGTCACCGAAGTTCGACCTGACCTGACCCACTTCTTAGGTACAAAAGCGGCGGAAGATGCGACGGAAGCAGCGCCTTCATTAACCCACCTGGATCAGCAGGGCCGGGTTGAAATGGTAGACGTGGGTTGGAAACCGGTTACCGACCGGGAGGCGGTGGCCTGGGGATACGTGTCGATGCAGCCCGATACCCTAAGGCTGATTCAGGATAGTCTGATCAAGAAAGGGGATGTTCTCACCATTGCCCAGCTGGCCGGCATCATGGGGGGCAAACGCACCTCTGAATTGATCCCCTTGTGCCACCCGCTGCCGCTGGACAAGTTGGACGTGGAGCTGGAGTTGGAGCCCGGCCAGAACCGGGTTAAAATCTCCGCCTTGGCCCGCACCTCAGCCAAGACCGGCGTGGAGATGGAGGCGCTGACCGCTGTCTCGGTCGCCGCTCTGACCGTGTACGACATGTGTAAGGGCGTGGACCGGGCCATGACTATTGGCGACATACGATTGGTCCGCAAGAGCGGGGGCCAAAGCGGCGACATTCACCTGGAGGTGTAGTCCAGGTCTCAACGGCCCGGGATAAAGCCAGGCTGGGAAGGACCGGGCGTTGGTCTACAGGCCGCGTCGGCGCAACTCCGCATACAATAGCTCAACCGCCTGGACCGCATACACGATATATTCTTCCGGTGGCAAATCCAGCTCCTCAAATTGCTCCAGCTGGTCGACGTCGGCCACTCCAGGCACTCCCGGGATAGCCGTCAAATCCAGCCGTCGGATTCCACCATCCGGGCAGATCACCAGGCAGCCCCGATCCTCCTTGGATTCCAGCCCAGGCTCCAGCTCAATTGCCTGCACCGACATCATGTTCAAGAAGGCCGGAAAGGGGTCCAGCTGGCTGGCCATTTCCGCCAATATCTGGGCCAATTCCGCCGCGGCTTCTGCCAAAACAACTCCGGCGGCCAAGTGTAATCCTTCCGAGTGTTTTTCGTACCGATGCATTATCAAGCCATGATAATTGTCCCGAACCTGGAAATCAAAGTGGCTATTGAAACTATCACCGGAGTTACCGTCGGAGGCGGAAAGGCTGGTTTTGCGACCGGGCTGGCATTGCAGCCGGGAGGGGCCCGGGAATTCCATTGACAGCCCGGACGGGCCAGGATTAGTATGACTGTACGGGAGCGACTTCTGACGGCTGGTCGGAGCGCTCCCTTGGTGGCAGCGTAGCTCAGCGGTAGAGCGGGCGCTTCATAAGCGCTAGGTCACTGGTTCGAACCCAGTCGTTGCCACCTCAAAGCTAAATTGGGCATGTCGGCTGGCAAAAATGATGTGCAAGAACGAGAGCCTATTTTCCCCGCCAGAAGTGATTCACTTCTGAGATTGAACGAGAGCCTATCGAAACTTCTCACCTCATACATACAATACCACCATATTGAAGGGTCCACAGAGTCCACCGTAAAACATAAACGGAAGGAGATTTCCCAGTTCATCCGATTCCTGGAAGCCCAGGAACATTCGGTTGCGGCCGTCGACGTGACGTCCCTTGACGTGCTCAGTCACCTGGAGGAGATGAAGCTCCGGGGCTTGGCCGTTGCCAGTATCCACACTCGCCGCCGCGCTCTACACGCCTGGTTTGCATGGATGGTCGATTGGGATATTATGGCGGTCAACCCTGTATCCAAGGTCAGGGCTCCCCGTCTTCCCAAGATTCGCAAGCCCTTCCTGGACGAATCAGCTTTCCACAAGCTGCTCGATCTCTGCCCACTGAATACCCTCCTTGGCAGCCGGCGGGCATCCATGCTCTGGGTGCTGGTAACTACCGGGATGCGCAGAAGGGAACTAAGCCTTCTGACCTGTGACGACCTGGACTGGCACAAGGGCGAAATCCGGGTCATACACGGGAAGGGTCAGCGGGAACGTCAGGTGCCTTTCATGCGAGAAGCTCAGCGACCGTTGTCTAGATATTTGAACCAACGAATTGATTCACTTGATTGCCTGTGGATCTCCGAGCGCGGCGCTCAGCTCAGTTATCACGGCATGGGCGAGGACATGCACCGGCTTTTCAAGCGGGCTGACGTGCCCGTCAAGGATGCTTTCCACATATTCCGCCGTACCTTCGCTGCCAACGCGGTTCGCCAGGGTGTCCCGAGACAGTACACCCAGGCCATAGCCGGCTGGTCCACGTCGCAGATGCTGGACCGCTATACGGCGGCGATGGAGGCTGAGGGAGAGGCTATCGAGGCGTTCAAAAAGTTCAAGCCCTTCGGGAAATAATAACGATGCGCGGTCTGGGGACGTGAGCGCCGTGTCCGCCGACCTTCACTGCATAGATGTCCCGGCGGCGATCGGGGTGGTTCGGCGTTCCGGGGCTTTGCCGGTGACCAAGCTGTCCCTGGAATTCCTGGTCCTCACGGCGGCGCGTTCCGGTGAGGTCCGCTTCGCTTCCTGTTGAGTCCGGGGAAGAGATGGATCTGGAGGCCCGTACCTGGGTGATTTCAGCCGGGCGGATGAAGGCCGGACGGGAGCACCGGGTGCCACTCCAGGACCGCGCTTTGGCCATCCTGGAAGAGGCTCGGCCGCTGGGGTGCCGGTCCGGGTTGGTTTTTCCGGGGGTGTCGGGGAAGCCTCTGTCTGATATGACCTATGTGTCGGCTCCCCATGCGGTGATGGAACCCTCTGTCTGATATGACCTATGGCAAGTTGTTGCGGGGGTTGGGGGTGGACTGCGTTCCTCACGGCTTTCGTTCGAGCTTCCGCGACTGGGCTGCCGAGCAAACTGATGCTCCCCATGCGGTGATGGAAGCGGCCTTGGCCCACATTGTTTCAAATGCTGTTGAAGCGGCCTATGCCCGGTCTGACCTGTTCGACCGGAGGCGTCGGCTCATGGATGCCTGGGAGTCGTATCTGGCCGTATGAAACTGGTGTTCTTCTGGTGTTCTTCTGGTGTTCTACCGGGGAAGGGCTGATGGAATGGCAATGTTACCCAAGGCCGGCCTTTTTCTCTGCTTCGGCCTGCTCCTCGTTCTGGCGCCATTCCAGCATACGGCGGGCTGCTCCCACCGCCACCCGGTATGCTGCTGCCAACGCCGGCAGGTCCTGATCTTCCGTTCCCGAGGGAGGGTCGTTCAGTAGGATCCGGTGCAGGTCCTGGATGGCGGCGGGATGCAGTTCCAGGAGGGGCGCGCTTTTCTCCACCGCCTGCCTCACCGCTTCCAGATGGGCCCTCTTCCAGGGCGTGTCCACCGGTTCACCTCCTACCCAGGTACCCGACAGCATGAGCCCCGTTTCTCGGTGGGCGCCGCAGACGCATTCCTGGCGGCTCGCGGTGAACTTCCGTAGCTCTACGGTGCGGTAGGTCTGGTGGTTGTGGCCAAGGGCCATCTTGGGTGAGGTTGGGTCCAGGTCGCTGATGGCTTCTATTTCCTCCTCCATCTTCGGGTGCTCGTCTGCTGGGCTCTCTTCTCTGGTCATTCCTCTCTCCTCCAAGGCCGGCTCTGCGCGGCGTTCATTGTCTTCCTTATGGTTGGGCGAGTTGTCCCATGGGTATTCTAGGCGTTCCTTCTCCCTGGATTCTTCTCCCGCTTCGCACCGGCAGGGCTGGGACATTTGGCAGGGACTGGGTGTCTTCCGTTCCCGGCGGTCCCTCACGGACCTGACCTCCCGGCAGTTGGCGCAGTACCTCTCCTCCCCGGTTTTTCCTCCCTTCTCGAACATTCCCGGCAGTTCCGTGTGAGGGCATTCCAGGGGCTCGTGCCAGCCGGTTGATACGGCTGTCGGCTCCGGCGCCTCCCAGTGGTGTTGGGTCAGTGCCCGGTCGAACCGGTGGGCCATGGTCTGCCACCGGGGATATTGCCCGTCGGCGACCTCCGCCTGGCGGTCCTCCGAGTTCTGCTTCGCGGTGCCCTCGTACAGGTGGGCTGGCTGGATGCAGAAGGGCCGGTTGCACAGGTGGTTTATCTGCCGTTCCTCCCTCACCGGACGTCCCCGGGTCTGCTCGAAGGCGACGACGTGGGCCCCCCGGCCATTCAGGGCTCCGTACCCGCCTCCCCTGAGTTTCCAGCGCCATATAAGGCAGGGCGGGTTCAGCGGGATGCTGAGATTGAGTGGGATGGGAATGCCGATGTAGTCCTCCGGCGTGATCCCAGATTTGTCCGAGTTCCGGCGGCTGCCGGGGTGATATTGCCCGAAGTGGTCCAGCCAGTAGTTTCTCTCCTGTTCCCAGTTCCTCTTCATTTTCCCTTTTCTTCTTTCTGGCTCCTGCCTTCGGGTTTTTCCCGAAACGCAAAAGCGGGGGCATTCCCTTTTATGGAATGCTTGTCCAATGGAGAATATTCTTTCCATCGTCTATGGCATTGCCTGGATTCTAGGCGCCATTGGGGCTGCCCTCTCGGTGATCTACGTCGTCTACTCCGGTTACCTCTTCATGAGTTCGCAGGGGGATCCTCAGCGGATGGCCCAGGCCAGGACCTCGATCATCGGGGTTGCCATCGGTCTGGTGCTAATCGGCGGTGCGTTCATCATTCCCACCACCATCAGCCGGTACGTCATCGAGCCGGCGGGGGGAGTCCGGGTCGAACCCCGTGCTGGGGCTGACTGCGATGGGGTGCTGAAGGATCAGTTGGTAGTCCAGCGTACCGCCAGTACGTCGGACCGAATGCAGTTCTTGATCAGCCAGATCCAGGGCCGGCGGGATGAGTGCTCGCTGGACCTCTGGAACCCGGTGGTGCGGGTTCGTGAGGGATATCCGGTGGGGTGTCATTTTCCCGGTGGTGATCACACGGTTGGGGAGATCCCGGTGCCCGCTAGTTTGAAGCCCGGTGCGAGTGTTGTGAACAAGTCGTCCCGGGATGCTGACAACAACATCATCGTGTATTGGGTCCATCCGGATGATACAGCTGCGCCGAAAACTGGGCTTCCCTCCGATGGCTCGGTGTGCTGGCTCCATGTTGCTGCCTTCGGTGCCTGGACTGAGAACTACTGCGAGGGGGGTTGCTAATCCTGGTCCCTAGACTAGGGCTAGACTCTGGCTAGACTCCGGCTAGACTCCGGTGTTTTGTGAGGCTTATGGATCCTGGTTTCCTGCTGATTGACAATTTTGCCCGGCTGGTGGCCATCCTGGGCATCTTGATATCGACCCCGCTCTTCGCCTGGGCTGGTTACCTGTGGATGACATCCATGGGAGATCCCAACCGGGCGGCAGCCGCCCGGAACGCCTTCATCAGTGTGGGTATCGGCCTCGTCATTATTGGGTGTGCCTTCATCATTCCCTCCGTCATTGGGGAGAGCGTGGTGGCTCCAGCGGGAGGACTCGTTTACGAGCAGGATAGCGGTATCAACTGCGATGGGATCCTCCGGGAGCAATTGGTGGTCAACCATCAGGTCTCCAACGCGGACCGGATCAATTTCATCATTCTGCGGATACAGGAAAGATTCGAAGACTGCGATGATCTCTTCTGGACCCCGTTCGCTCGTTCTAGTTCTGGTGTCATAAATAGTTGCTTCGATAACACCGATAGGAGTTCCATCTCGGGGGTTACAGTTCCCAGAGGTCTAAAAAAGGGTGGATCGGTGGGGAACCACTCGGGTCGGGATGCTCGGAACAACATCATTGTCCACTGGACTGTCGCCGTGCCGGGTGAGTCGGAGTGGGGTTTTCCCTCCGACAATGCCATCTGCTGGATGTACGTCAGTGCCACGGGGTCCTGGGTTGAGGGCTACATGCGATAGCCCCTCCGTCCGCTGCCCCGGCCATGTTCATGATGTTGTGTTTCCCGAAACGCAAAAGAATGGCTTGACAAAATTGTTTTAAGCTTAGTCCAAACTTATTTGGGGGTGGAATAAAAATGCAGGAATTGATGACCATTGGTACTGCCATCGCTACGGTGGTGGCGGTCTTGGTTGGGGTGGTCGTGACGATTGTCGTTGCCTATGCCGGGTTCATGTACGCCACTGCCGCGGGGGATCCCCAGAAGACGGGGATAGCGAAGAACGCCTTCGTCGGTGCCTTCATCGGGCTGATCATTGCGAGTGTGGCATTCATTGGGCCGAGAATCATTACCGACATGGTGATCAAGCCGGTGGGCGGCGTCGCCATTGAGTCGGAGATTGGGCTGAACTGCGACGGGATTCTCCGGAACCAGCTGGTGTTCCAGCGGGGGGCATCCACCGAGGATCGGATGAATGTGGTTATTGCCCAGATACAGTCCCAGAACGAGGATTGCTCGTCGGATGTCTGGGATCCTAATGTTGTTGATTACGATAGTGCTACAGATCCCAAGACGGGACAGTGCTTCAATGCGACCGCCGGTGAAACTTTTACAGCGGCTGAGGCCGAAAAATGGGTAGTTGGCGATCAGGCGATTGCCGAGGGTTTGCTCCGTAAGGACACTGCTGGTACATATGTTCCTCGGACGACCTCCGGTCGAGACTCGGATAACAACGTCATTGTGTACTGGGCTGTGGATATTGCCGATCGCCCCTCGGACGGAGCCAGCTGCTGGCTCTATTTCGCCCGGCTCAGGAGCTGGCACGAGAATTTCTACTAAGCTGGTTCGTTGTTTCTCTTCCGCTCCTGGTGGATTGTGGACCGGTCCAGTTTTCTCATCCTGCGGGGAGCGGTGGGCAATGTCGCTCCCCGCAGGATCAGGGGTTTGTTCCTAAGGCTGGCTTGAATAACCTGGGGCTGGCCCAGGGCCAGGCTTCCTGAAGTCAGGTTAATCATGCAGGATGGGCTCTCCATCTTTTGCTGAGGGCCTTTTCCTGCTCTATCTGTTTTTTCTTCTGTTTCAACTCTAACTCCCGTTTCAATTCCTACGTTGATTCCAACCTCTGCTCCAACTCCTATCCTGGTTTTCGTCCCCGTGTTGGTACTGTGCATCCCTGAGTCTCCGGCGCTGGCGGCCGCTGAGACCTTCCGGCTTCTGTCTCAGGGGAAGTCCCGTGTGGATATCCTGGGGGATTATGCCGACGTTGTTGAGGTTGAGGAGGTGCAGTTGGTGCAGGCGGACTTCTGGAGCGAGGATTTTCTAATGCGGCAGGCGGTCCTGGACATATTCCATGTTTACGGGTCCGGTTCTCCCGTATCCACGAAGGTCTCTGTCTTCTTCCATGGGTACGGCGGGCTGGTGGTCATTGAGGCGCCGGAGATTGTGCCCCCGGAGATTGCGCCCCCGGAGATTGTGCCGGATGAGGATTCCTTTTCCCTACTGGCTGAGCTGGAGTTCCTGCAACCTGCCGGTTTGGGGGGTCCAGAGCTGCCAGTCTAGGGCTGTCCCGGCAGGCGATAGCTGGTTGTCCCTGGCCTCGATGGTCTCTTCGTCCGTTTTCACTAAACCAAAGCCAAGGTGGGAACTACATTGGGCAGTGATGGCAAAGGCACGGCAGGTGTAAAGATCAAAGCATCGGCTCGGGCCTGTAACCGGGTTCGGCAGCGATGTTTCACTTCATCCTTACGATGAATTAGCCCGCCGAAGAATTGATTCATCTTCTCTTGGACTTTGGCTTTTGTTCCGTGGCATTCGTTGGCCGTGACCTCTTCTCTGGCCCAGTCCCAGACGGCTTCGTCGGCGTTGAAGTCTGGACTGTAGGCCGGTAAGGCCACCAACCTCAGATGCAAGTCAGGAGTGGTCAAATAGCTGCGAATCGCTGCTCCTCGGTGGGCTGGCCCATTGTCCCAGATTACTACCAGAGGTCCAGGATGGTTTGCTCTTAGCTGCTGTAAAAAGGCGGTGGAGGTCTCGGCATTGCTGTTTCCAGCTATTTCCATGGCTTCCACCTCCCCAGTCTCCAGACAAACTCCCGAGTAGTAGCAGGCCTTCTCTCCCCACCGGGGACTGGTGGAGTCCACCAGCGCTGCCTCTCCCTTGAGTACCCATTTGCCTCGCAGGTCGGCATCGGCCCGAAAGTGGGCTTCATCCACGAAGAAGATCTTGGCTCCACTCTCTTGGGCCTCCTCTCGGATTTGGCTGTACTGGAGGACGAAGGCTTTCCGTTCTTCATCCTTGGCTTTCAGGAGGCGTTTCTTGGGTCGCTTCAGCACGAAGCCCAACCGATGGAGGTAGTTCAAGCAACTGCTCCGACTCAGCCCCAGGTCAAAGCTCTGCTTGAGAAATTGCCTTACTACTTTCCAGTTCCAGTTGGACAATTCAATCCCCGCCTCCCCAGGCGGATTTTGCACCGCAGACTTCAGTTGGTTCTGTTGACCTCGGTTCAAGACGGGGGGGAACCCCCAGTCTGCTCAAAGACCAAACCTTGGGCCCCGCCTTGGCGAAAGTTGTCCAGCCAGTTTCCGATGGTATGAGGCTCTCTCTCCAAAGCCTCAGCCACTTGAGTGGCCGACCACCCTTGGGCCAACAACCATAGCCCATGCCATCGCTCTCGCTCCCGAGGTGTTGGCGCCCGATACATCCTTTCCCGTAAGTCGCCTACATCCAGTTGCCACCGTTCCAGGAGTTGCACTATTTCCTTCATCCCTTCCACCACCGCCAATCGACTTCTTTTACAGAATATCGCAACTCCTCTTCGGGTTCGCTTTATGTAGGTTTCACCTTAGCTTTGGTTTAGGTAGACGATGGCGTCCTGCCATTCGTGCTTTTCCACCACTCCCAGCACCGTGCTGTTCTGCTGCTTCGAGAATACCATGACCTCGCTGCCTCTTCTGGCCACTCGCCAGCAGTTCCGCGGCCCGGGTTTCGGGGGTGGTCCCTGGAGTGGTTCTTTCTGGCTTTCCCGGTTTCGCTCCAGCCAACGGGAGAGTTCGTCGGCGTACTCGGGATAGACTGTTCCTTGTTCGTTGGTCGTGCCCACGTTCAGGTTGCGCACGTACCGTTCGATGTTCTGGTATAGGTCTTGGACCAGTCCCATCCCGCCGTGTATATTGTCGTGGACCAGGATGGAGTTCTCCAGTTCCAGGAATCCCTGGTCTGTCTCCATGATGATGTTCTCGACCTGGTATCCGAGGTCGGGCAGCTTGATGCTCTGACGATAGGCGAGTTGCTGTCTCAGTGCTCTGGCAATCTGGTGTCGGGCCTGCCAGGCGGGGCCGGATCCGCCGGCGAACCAGGGTTCGTCAATCCGGAGTTGGACGGCGGTGGTGGGAATGTTTCGTTCTTTCCGGCTCATCCGTGGGTCTCGGGCGACCTCGTACTGGTAGAGGACGGGTTTATCCTGGGTGTTCTTGTATCCCTCCACGGATTTTGTCAGGAGGATTCTCAGTTCGGCCAGGTGTCCATGGGTCATCTCCCGCCGGTTGATGGTGGAGTTTGGGTCCTGGGGTATGGTTGCCATCTGGCGCCTGATGGGTCGGGTCCGGCCCCCGGGATGTTTCAATAGCTTGGCCCGAATCAGTGGTTTCCCAGTCTTCCGTTCCCGCCTCCAGTCTTCCACCTGGTAGGAGATTCCCTGCTGGTGATAGATCCCTCCCGGGAGGCTTCATCCATTGCTGATTGCACGTTGATGTAGCCGATTGTTTCTTTGATGCCGTTCTCCTGGGTCACTATATGGAGAGTTTCCTCTCCCGAACTGCGTAGGCTGTTGGTGAGTTGGGGCTGGGTGTCCAATATCCCATCGTTCAGGCCTTGGAGATGGGCTGGCGGTCTTCCGTGCGCGTTGTGGAGCGCTTCCTGGAAGCCGTCTGGCCAGGGGATGTTTTCTGGCAGCATCCTGGAGTCCTGCCCGCGCCGTTCCAGCTCGTTCCTCAGGCACTGGGCCTGCTGGTAGTTGATGTACTCGTTGTTCAGGTAGAGTTGGGATGGTTCCACCGAGTTGTCATAGTAGTCCTGGAGGGTCTCCCCGTAGGCGCTGAACTGGGTTTCTGGGGCCAGGATGATGAAGGATCCAGGCTTGGAGCGGCCAACTCGTCCCAGCCGTTGGTGAAACTGTTTTCTGGATCGGGGTAGGCCCAGGTTGATGCCGTAGTTTAGATCTGGCATGTCGATTCCAAGTTCCATGGCGCTGGTGGCGATGATTCCCCGGATGCTGTTGTCCCGGAGTCGGGCCTCGATTTTGCGCCGGTCCCCGGCGAGATACCCAGACCGGTAGGGCAGGACCTCCTCCGGCCGGTTGATCTTCTGCACGATACGCTCAATTCCCATCCGAGAGTCGTGGAAGGCAATGACCTGGGCCTCCGGGTCGTTGTCGATAATGTCCAACACCAGTTGGGCTAACTGGTCCTCCGGTGCATCTCCCTGGGGGACCAGTGGCAGGTGGTACAGCTCCCTGGCCTGTCGGGGGGAGCCGTTCTGGGTCTCTTCGATCACGGTGAAGACGGCGCCGGTGAGTTTTTCCAAGTGTTCGTCTGGTGTTAGGATCGTAGCGGTGGCCGCGATGAACCTGGGGGGTTCTGCTGCTCCGGCGTGCAGCGCCGCCGACGTTAGCCGGCGGAAGAGGTAGGCGGAGTTGCTGCCGAATATCGATTCGTAGGTGTGGGCCTCGTCGATGATGATGACCTGCAACTGTGCCATGAAGTCCTTGATGATTTTGTCGTTGACCCTCGGGAGCATCCAGGAGTGGCAGATGTCGGGGGTGGCGAGGATGATCCTGGACTGTTTCATCACCACATACCGCTGTGGCTTCGGGACGTCTCCGTCGACCTGCCCCACGGTGTTTGGATCCAGCCCGATTGCCTGGCAGCATTCCTGCCAACGCCGGGCCTGGTCGTTGGCCAGGGCCTTGGTGGGGTAGAAGACCAGTGCGGTGGCCCTTTCCCCTGTCGATTCCAGCCGGTGCAGGGTCCAGAGTTGGAAGATGAGGGATTTGCCGGAGGCCGTCGAGGTGGCGACGACGATGTTGTTGTCACCTTCCAGCTCGCTCAGGGCTTTGGCCTGATGCAGCCAGAGCGCGTCTCCCTGGGCAGCTCCCTTGGCTATGGGCCAGGCGGGCCCCCTGGTGATGGCGCTGGGCACGTTGCCCAGCCTTTCCAGGTTGTCCGGTATGCTTATTCCGGTCAGGGCGGCGCATTGAATGCACCAGCCCTCTTTGGGAAGCTGGGTGTGGGAGCCGGCGGTGGCGGGGCGTCCGCACTGGAAGCATTTGTTTGTCATTCTCTTTAATCGCTGCTGTTGGTGATCTTGAATATCGAGGTTATGATGGCGGTCCTCAGTTGGGCCTGGGCCAGGAGCATCGCGGCGCTTCCCACATCCTCGGGCCTTCGGGCGGGAACGGTCCATTCTCTGCCCTCGAGGTGAACATCCAGTCCACGGCAGATGTTTCCGGCTATGATTTTCCACTGGCTGGTGTTGACGGTGTTGGTGGACAGCTGGCGTCCCAGCATGTTCATGGTTGATCCCCGGTCGGTCACGACATACCCCTCCCGGGGGTCGGCTCGGACGTGGACGTCGACCGGTCCCCCTCCGGGGTAGAGGAGGGATGTCCTGACCTTCAGGTGGTTGTCGTTGTCACCCGTTATGTCAACCGTTATGTCATCGTTGGGGATGCACTGGAATATTCCCGGTGGACATAGGGCCAGTGTCTGTTCCACCAGTTGGAGGGGTTCGTCGTTCATCTGGAGCGCCGTCTGCTTTTGGGGCGGGCACCCTGGTTGGACGGCGCTCGCATGGGCTCGTAGACGGTGATCTGCACCTCCTCCAGTTCTCTCAGTCCGGATTCTATGATGGGCCGGACGTCGTTCCACTGGAGTCCTCCCAGTCCGCTGCCCAGGGCGGGTATGGCGATGGAGGTAATTCTCCGGCTGCGTACCTCTTCCGCGAGAGCCTGAATCCCTGTCTGGATGTCTTCGATCCTGCTGGGGTCCCTCCAGTGCCGCTTGGTGGGGAAGTTGATGATGTACTGGTGAATCCTCGGTTGGTAGGTGTTGAAGACCAGCATTCGGCCCGGCTGCACCTGGGCTTTCCAGCAGGCCTTCTTGTAGTCCTTGAAGTTGTCGGGGAACCGGTTCTTGAATTCCAGGGCGAGTCCCTTGCCCATGATTCCCACGCAGTTCACTGGGTTGACCAGGGCTTCAGATTGGTCCTGGAAGAGGTCGCCCTGCTTGAATGTGATCATCGCTGTTTCATTCCTCCGTTCCGGCGTCCAACCCGGGCGCCCGCTACTGTTCTGGCTGGGGCGCCCGGGGCTGTTCCTCTTCGGCCATTCTTCTTACCTGGTCCCGGAGGTTCGTGTAGTTATACCAGTGAATAGTTCTGCCGTTGATGAACAGGGTGGGGGTTCCTCGAACTCCCAGAGTGCTCCCGTACTCCCGGTCCTCCATGACCCGGGCTCGCTTCACGCCCGACTGGAGGCATTGGTCGAATGCGGTTGGGTCTAGATCCAGCTCCAGAGCGGTTTCCCGCAGCAGTTCCGGCGTGTGGCTTTTCCCGTGGGAGGTCAGCCGGTAGAGTTCCAGGTGGTACTTGTTGAATTCCCCCTGGTCCCGGGCGCACTCCGACGCTTCGGCGGCTTTGAAGGATTCGGGTCCCAGGAAGGGATAGTGCCGGTACTCGAACCGGATGGTTCCCTTCTCGATGAGGTCGTGTTCCAGGGCTGGGAGGATGTTCAGCGCGAAGTTGGCGCAGTGGGGGCATTGGAAATCGCCGAACTCGGTCAGCAGTGGTTTCTCCCCGGGTTTGACTTCCAGCGTATTGTCTGGGGCCGTTCCGGGGTTGGACGGGTTGTTGATGAGCAGAATGCTTGAGAATACTATTCCGGTTATCGCTACGGCCAATATGCCCATTGCCGTGTTTCTTCTGTGCTTGGAGAGCTTCTGCATTGACTTTTCCTTCAACTTTTCCTTCAACCTGAATTCTGGGATTTGCTGGCTGGGAGTGGGGAGTTTCCGGGCTCCCGGCTGGGAGTGGGGAGTTTCCGGGCTCCCGCTGGTGCCCGGTGTTGAGTCGGTGACTCCCGCCGGTGCTTTGGTACAGTAGTTCAGTTTTAATTCACCAGGCCCCGGTGGGCTGGTGTCCTGAACCGTTCCGGGCTTCCGGGAATTCTGGGCTTCCGGGGTTTATTCGTTGGATTCCTCCGCCTGTGGTGTCTTCCCCTGGTTTCTGGCAATTATCATGGTGCAACCGATCATCTGGGCGGCCAGGCTGAGGTTGCGCATGAAGTTGATGTTGATGATGTGGTGTTCATCCTCGCTCAGCATTTGTTTGAGCCTTCCCGCGGCCTGCTCCCGGTACTCCGTGGCCAGTTGGATGATGGTCTTGTCGAACATGCTGTTGGCGTCGATGTTCTGGGAGAAGTTGGTCATCAGGTCCATGAGTTTTTCCTGGACCCTCTCCGCTTCTGCCACGGTGCTGTGATGGCATAGTTGGATGGCTGGTCCGGCCCAGATCATCTCGGCGCTTATCTCGCACTCGCATTCGGGGTCTCTGGAAGTCATCTTCTGCTCTCCTGTCCGTGGAATTCTCTGCTTCCGGATGCTCCCGGGCTCTTCCCGTGCGTCAAAGCCGGAGCTGTCCCTTGGAGTATACCCTTGGGTATGGTACCCGGCTTTTGCCGGTGAGACATTCGTTGCAGGGGGGTTCAGATGCTGGGCTTTTTCAGGATGGCGACCTTTTTCGGGTTAATGCTGGTGCTGCTGGTTTCTCTGGGGTGCGAATACATCAATACGGGGGATGTGGAGGAGAAGATACTGACGCCGCCGTCTGTTCGGCAGATCATGGATGATGCTGATGAGTTGGGTCTTGGGGCTGAGGATCTGCTGGAGCTGCGCCGCAATGCGGCCATTGAGGATCTGGAGGACCTCTACCAGGACCGGATGGATGATGCACCTACTGACCGGGCCTTCGAGCGGCTGGAGCGGCAGTTGGATCGTGCTACTGACCGGCTGAATAACAACTATGACGAGCGTAAGGAAAGGCTGAAGGCGCGGCTGGGTGCTCTGGAGTAGGAGTCTGATGTAGATTGAGGTTGGTCGGGGGTGGTGCCTGTGGCCTCGGTGGAAATGCTGGTGCCTGTGGCCTCGGTGGAAATGCTGGTGCCTGTGGCCTCGGTGGAAATGCTGGGGGCTCCGGGTTTCAGGTGACCGTTTTCAGGGCATTTGGACTGGACCGGGCTGGGGTTGACAATAAAATACCCCGGCGGGACTGACACCGCCGGGGCCGCTGGGGAGATACCAACAGATGCCTACCCCACACCTGATATTTTTGAGGCTATCAGGTGGTGTGGGAACTGTCAATATCCCGGTTGGCAGGGCCTTTTCATTTTCTCAAAATAGTATAAAGTTATTACCAGTTTAAGCGGGAGGGAAGGATGATGACTTTGAGAGAAACGCTGGATTTGGTGCCTGACTTCCGGAGTAGCCAAGGGCGACGCCACTCTTTGGGGGCGATCCTGGCCTTGGCCACCTGTGCCATGCTGTGCGGCGCCCGCAGCTTATACGCCATAGCTCAATGGGGGCGGGACCAAGGGGGTGCTACGGCGCAGCTTTTGGGGTTCAGCCAGGAGAAGACACCCTGCGTGGCCACCCTCCACCGGGTGTTCAAGGGCCTGGACGTGGCGGCCTTTGAGGCAGAAGTCGGCAACTGGCTGGCAAATAGCGGGGTAGAGGCGGATGACCCCCTGTCCCTGGACGGGAAAACCTTGCGAGGGGTCCACGGCCAAGAGATACCCGGGGTCCATCTGGTGTCGGCCTACGCTAGCCGCGCTGGGGCAGTGCTGGCGCAGGTAGCTGCGCCGGGCAAAGGGGAAGAATTGGCGGCGGTCAAAGAAGTATTGGGCCAGGTACCCCTGAAGGGTCGGGTAGTAGTAGCTGATGCCTTACTGACCCAACGGAAAGTCTGTGAGCAGATTGTGGCAGGCGGCGGAGAGTATCTGCTGCCAGTTAAAGAGAATCAGCCCACCTTGCGCCGAGACTTGGAGGTGGCTTTTTCCCCTGCTAGGAACTGAGAGGGCTGGTGGGCCAACCGTACCTCCCTGGCTAGCAGCGGAGTGGCGAGCACGCGGGGCCAAGCTGACGGTCTGGGCCGATGCTCCAGTAAAGCGGCGTCATGGGCGGCTGGAGCGGCGAGAGTTGTGGGCCTTGGCCGACCCAGAGCTAAATGGCTACGTGGGCAGCGCTGGGACGGTCGGGGAAGCGTGGCCGCATCTGCAACAGGTGTGTCGGCTAGAGCGCCAGCGGGTCGTGAAGGGCAAGAAACAGGTGGCTGTGAGCTATGCAATTAGCAGTCTCCCAGCCACTGATGCCGATGCGAGGCGATTGTTGAGCCTTTCCCGTGGGCACTGGGGCATCGAGAACCGCCTCCACTGGGTACGGGATGTGACCTTCGACGAGGACCGCTCTCAGGTGCGCACTGGGGCCGCCCCTCAGGTTCTGGCGGGCCTGCGAAACCTGGTCATCAGCTTGGTACGTCGGGCTGGGCATTCCAACGTAGCCGCTGCCCTACGCCGCCACAATGCCCATCTCAGCGAAGCTTTCGACATGATGGGCTTTACCTACCAGGCAGGAGAATGAAAAGACCCTGTCCCGGTTGGCGCCAGACTGTGAGCGAAGCTGGTCAGCGGTGCTTTCCGGCAGTACTTTTGGGGGTTGTCGGCGGCCAGATTCGTCCCTGGAGGGAAGGCCTGGAGGGAAGATATGATGATTCAGGACCATGTTTCTGATTCGACCCGGCGCTCGGTGTGGGTGATGCTCTGCGATCTTGAGCGTAGCCGCCGCTACTATGGTGCGATGGGGGATAGGTATAAGTTGCGGTATCGGCGTCTGCGTTATATCCTGCTTCTGCTTTGCCTTGGAGAGTGTGGAGCGATTGGGGTTGCTTTGAACTGGCCTGTTCCCGCGCTGATTGTGGGAGGCCTACTGGCACTGATCTTGGTTTTTCTGACGGTGCTGGACTCCGTAACTAGTTACGGCGAATCTGCCGCCGAGCTCAGGATTGCTTCCCTGGTATGCAGCGATCTCCAGTTGGGATGCCAGACGCTGTGGCTCCTGATTGAGACTTACCGGGTCTTTGAGAATGATACTCAGAGGCGTCTGGAGGAGATAGATGCTCAGTGGTCTCTGGCTTGCCAGCGGGTTTCCCCGGTTTTTTTTGGAACACTCCACTCGTATGACAATCTCAAGGCGGCCGTTGCGGCCCACAACGTCATTGCTGACCAGTACGGGGGTGAGATCGTTCCGTCGGTCTGATAGCCCGCCAGGCAGCGGTGGCACTGATGAACCGGGGCCAGGACTTCCCCGCCCGGATGGGGCTCCTCTTCCTGGGCCGCCGCCAAGGCCTCCCAGACCGCGGCCCAGACATCCCAGGCCAGTCAATCCACTGCTGGTCAATCTGCTGCTTTGATCCAACCGGTGTCGAAATCCCGGCTGCCCCCAGGATGAGGGTCTGGTCGATGGCGTTCTTAAGCTTGGTCCAACAGGTGGTGGTGGTGGCCCTGCTCGGTGCGTATGGCCCAGTCCAGGCAGCGGTGGCACTCGGGCAGGGTGTGGCCCGGTGCCCTGGTTGAGACCGTTTCCTCTGAAGCCTCTAACTTAAAGCGGTTCTCTCCTTTAGAAACCGCTCTATCCTTTCCTGATTGCCGGCCAGGCTGGAGAACTGTCTTTCACAGACGTCGCTGAACCGTGCCAGTACGTTGCGACTGATTTCCTCTTGGTTCTCAAAAATGCCTATTGGGTGGAACGCAATGCCCCACTCGTTAAACTGGTGCAAAGCGATAGTAGCGTCCCGTGCTTGGGAATCATTGAGCAATGCGTAAGCGTAAATCGGCCGGGGCATCCCGTTGATACGGCAATCAACCGTATATTTCCCTGAGGGGTCAAGGTGCTGGTCAAACCAGTTGAACTCTCTTCGTTCATCGGGAATGATGTCAGAAATAAGCTTCTGGAAATCTTCCTTGAAAGTGCTGCGTACCCTTTCCCGGGAAAGGTATGATACATCGGTAATTTTCAGCAACGCTTGAACAAAAGAAAAAAGAGCGTCCCCATACCGGTTGTCGGGAACATTAAGGACCAGTTCTCCGTCTCGGTCTTCAACTTGGAATACGGACAGGGCGTCAGATATAATTTGCTGCCGAGTTCCGCTGAGGAAATCAGCCTCATCCATATCATAGGTTAGGCGCATATAAGTATGCCCTTCATCGGAAAGAGTCCAGCCCAGCATATTTTGCCGTAGGACTATGGACAGGTGGTCACCGTCTTCGAATCGAAAAGGGGTAAACACTCTGTAGCGACCTATTCCTTCAGCAGCTATACGCACTTGCGCCGCTACCTTTTCCTGAAAATCTCTACCGATGGCATCGACTATCATAGCTAAACCTCTGGAACCATGGGAAACATGGGGCGTTCTAGTCCGTCCGTCTCGAAGGCAGCATCAGCAATAAGGCACTCTAAAGCTTCTTGTGAGTCACTGTAGCGGCTAGTTACTTCCGCATAAGCCTCCTCCTTGGGTTCACGGTTTCCTAGTTCCTGATAGCGCTGTGTGGCAAAGTGAATGTGGAAATCATAAAAGGTTTGCTCGTCCCGACCCTGTTGCTTCTCAATAGTGTTTGTATGCTCGTGGCTCTTCCCGTTATGACGACGCAACCGGAAAATCCGATTTGATTGAGGTACGCGTACTCCCAATATGATGGAGAAGTCCAAGGGATTGAGGAGACTTTTTCTGAGGAGTAGGTGGAACTCGTTGCCGTCTGCGCCGGTAACTACGATCGCTCTTTCGTCATGCCCCCGCTTGGGATGCCGCTGAAACTGAGTCAACCAGTTGGTAGGGAGAAGTTTTCGCTCGGCGAGGAGCATCCCAATTTGAGCATCCGTGTAGGTTACGGCCATAGCTAAAAATCTCTAACTACGAGGTTTGGGGATTATACGATACTGCTGGATCCTTTGCCATCCCGCGGCGTCCAGTCCCGTGCGAGAGGTTTCTCTTCCGTTCCTTCTGAGCAAGTCTTTCTCTCCTATCCTGACCGGAGCAATTTCAGGATGTCCGTGGCGATCAGGTACATGCTGGCGGCCAGGATGATGGTGATTCCTCCCACGAACATCGCTTTCTCCACCTTGGGGTTCACCGGTTTGCCCTTCCGTAGAGCCTGCGCTCCCTCCGCTATTATCCGGTATCCGTCCTGGGGCGGCATCGGCAGCAGGTTGGTCGCCGCCAACCCCAGGTTCAGGGTGGCCAGGATTACCAGCCATCCTCGCAGGCCTGTGCGCTCCATGGTATGCCCGATCTGGTATGGGCCCATGACTGGGCCGGATACCAGCTCCCCCCGGCTCTCCTGGTTCCACATCCTTTCGCTGAATATATTTCCGACCGCTCTGGTATACGTCTTCGCCATGGTGGTCATTCTCATGCCTATGGCCCGGGGGTTCATCCTGGGCTCCGCCCGGGGCCATTCCCGCAGTTGCATCTCGATGCCAATTTTCCAGGTTCCTGTTTCGGGTTTCACCCGGAAGTCCAGGATGGTGTCTTCCCGCAGCATTCCGATGCTGACGGTGCTTCCCTCCTCGGCTGAGTTGTTGATCTGTTGCTTCAACTCCATCGGGGTTGGGTGGACGAGGTTCCGCACCCGCACCAGCCGGTCCCCGGGCCTTATCCCGGCCTTCTCCGCGGGTCCGCTGGGTTCCACCCAGGTGATGGTCCAGGCGTACTCGCTTCCGCTGGCGACGAAGAAGGTGGCGGCGATGGCCAGGGCCGTGATGGCCAGGAGTATGTTGGCTGCGGATCCTGCCAGGGTGATGGCGGCCTGCCGGCGCCATGGCTGCATGTTGTAGGCCTCCGGCATTGTTCTCCCGGGATCTTCGGCGATGGTCACCCCGGCCACCAGGGGCATGGCCTTCAGTGCCCAGGCCATGTCGGCCAATACCAGGCGTTCCGGCTCGATCTGCCTGATTCGTCCGGTCAGCCTCATGTGGGATTTCTCGTGCTTCCTGATGATTTCCACCGCCTCGGGATGGGAGGGCAGATGTTTTCCCCATGGGGGGAGTATCGCGGCGGTGGTGTAGCTCTCCTCCCCCGGTGCCCGGGTCACGTAGACGGATATGATGTTGCCGGGTTTCAGGTTTTCGCCGTCTGGCTGGAGGATTTCTGTCTCCGGAGTTATCCGGATGCTGGTTCTGCCTGAATACCTGGTGATGATGTTCCAGCTGATGCCGATCTGGAAGCCCACGACCTTGGCTCGACTGAGCTTGGCGATGGCCAGGTGTCCCAGTTCGTGGACGACCATGGCCATCAGCAGCATGGGGATGAGGCTCAGGGAGTACAGCAGAATGGTCAAATTCGTTTCCTCCTCGGCGGTTGTTCGGAACCCGCAGGGGCTTTTCTCCCGGGCTGGACAGGATACGTTCGAGATGGCCAGGTTTTGGTGGTTACGGGATTTTTTCGCAGTATTCTCCGGCAGGGTGGTCGACGTAGTAATATCCGGCTTTTTCTGTGTTACTGCTGGCCAGGCATGTGTAATACTGTCCGTCGGACTGTCCCAGTGGATAACCGGCTTTGACTCTTTCGGCAGTGACGTCTTTGGGCAAATACAGCGGCGTTGTCAATTCTTCGTATCTGGGTAGGTTGGCTTCCTGTTTCTGGTCGGAGCCGGGATTTTTCTCTGGGTCCATTGGTATCCAATAGCCGTAGAAGACCTGCGGGTAGTAGCGGTGACACATTGTTACTGCTGGCCAGCTGAGATCTGATGAACTGCTGCTGTTCATGCCGGCGGCTCTCAGGATGCCCAGCCACTCAGGGTCCAATCGTGTTTGGTTCTCTCTCTGGTAGCGGTCCAGGTACTCTTGCTTGAGCCTTCGATTTTCTTCATAGGCGTAGGCATGACTGCTCTGCTCCTCTAGGATGCGGTACGGCGGGTTGGCGGAGTCCATCAGGTCGTCGCCGTTCAGGTCCAGCCACTGCAGGATCCTCACGTACTGGTTGGGAATGCTGTAAACCAGTTCGTTTCCCCCTTCGCGTCCGGCTTCATATCTCAACGAGCTGTACGTTTTGATAATTTGTTTTTCCAGTTGAGTCCGGCATTGAGTTTCAAAGCCGTGGTTGCGTAGATTGGCATTGCTGCGGTTGAGGGGCTCCGTCCAGTAATCACGGCAATATACCCCCGGGTTCTGCGGCATCAGGGCCGGAATATCCTGGCTGTTGTCTGGCTTTTTGTAATAGCCGAGGTGGTCGCTGGGGTGGAGTTTGGAGCGCCATAGTATGCGGTCCAGGTCGTCCATATTATCAGGGTTCAGCTTGGCGAATTCCTGGTGGACCGCGGGCCGGAGGTTGTTCAATGCCCAGAATTGGCACCTCCGGCGGTGTTCATCTTTTGGGGAAATCCGGGCGGATTGTTGGGCCGGCAGGCGTTGGTCTTGCGTCGCCTTGGATTCTTTCGTTGTCTTGGATTCTTCCCTTGTCTTGGATTCTTCCCTTGATGGCGTCGCTCCAGAGCAGGCGACAGCGGCCGTCAGGGCGATCACCAGTGTGACAGCGGTTATTCTGTTGAAGATGCTGCGCTTGATTGCCTGGTTCATAATTAACCTCACGCGGTGGATTTACCTGGATGGCCCTCTTGTGGCGATTGCCGTTTCCTGTTGTTACCCCTGGCGTGTGGTGAGGGTTTGTTCTACTAGCACCCGGTCAGGCTCTCCAGGTCCCTTGGCTCGTTGTACTTTCCTTGGATCAGTACGCTCAGCGGCTTTTTCCCCCGGCCCTCCGGGTTGGCGAAGCTCCGCCAGGCTCTGGTCCGGCAGGCTGCCTCCTGGTTCTTCACGTCCAGCACCGGAGGCCATCGGAAGTTCCTCACCTCAACGTGCTCGATCCAGTTCATTTCCGCGAAGAGTTCCCTTGGCACCCTGGGGGCGAAGTCCTTCCAGCTTTCGGCTCCGTGAATCCGGAGGTATTCCAGCAGGGGTGTCTGGCTCAGCGCGTCTGGCTCTATCGATTTGATGTAGTCCAGTTCCAGCCGGCGCAGCAGGGGCATCCCTGAAATCAGCTCTGCCGTGAGATCCTCCTCGTTCCAGCCGTTCTCTCCGGTCACCTGCAGCCGTTCCAGCCGGGGCAGTCCACTGAAGATCCCCGGGGTCAGGATGGTGTTGGGGCTGCGCATCCCGGTCTCCGGCTCCCGGGTCTGGATGGTCAGTTCCCGAAGTTCAGGCATGCTGGGGAGGACGTTGTGCCCCAGTGGGATTTCCAGGTCCACTATCTCCAGCTTCTCCAGGTTGTTCATTCCCTCCAGGTCTCCCTCGATGATGGGGCCCCGGGCGATCCGTAGCTTTTTAATTTTTCCCAGGTCCTCCATGACGGGCTGGTGGCAGGATTTCATTCCCAATTCCAGCAGAATGGCCCGCTGCGCTGACTTCGTGCGGTTGCATATCCTGCTGGGGGGGATCGGAGTTGGTGTGGGAATTGTATCAACAGCGGTTGTCGCGGTTACCACGGTTGCCGCCGGCGTGGGGAGGCTGCTGGATCTCTCCGGCGTCTGGGTTACCGGGGTCTCCGGCGCCGCTGGGCCTGGGGAGCATCCGAGGATGATCAGAGCCAGGGTGCAGACTGCGGCCAATAGGCCGGCTCCCGCCCTCACCTGGAGGTCCTGGCCACTTTGGATTGTTTCTGCATCATGCTGAGGATGGTCATGCAGTGGTAGCGGCACTGGTTCAGGAGCAGCCATGCCTCATGGGACTGTTCAGATACTGGCCTTTTCTCCAGTTCCTCCCGGCTTCTCTCCAGCAGGCTTATCAGGTCGTCGTAGTGTTGCTCCCGCCGGTTGATGCTGTCGAACTGACTTTCCGGGTTCACCCGGACGCTCTTCATGGCCTGTTCGGCGGGTTGCAGGAGAAGGTCCAGCTCCGGGCTGTTTCCCTCGCCAATTTCCCCTATCCGCAGGGCGTTGTGGTAAAGCGATGTGGCTTCAAACCGGATGAGTTGTCCCGGGGTGTATTCCATAGTGTTGGTGTTCATGGTGATTTTTCCTTCCAGGTTGTTCTCTTACTCTGCATATTGACAGGATTGGGGGGTGCCATGCTTTGACGGAAAGGCCAAACCCTGGCAGCTCTTTGGGTTGCTATGCTGGTTTCCAGTTGTTAGGAGTTTGACGATGGGATTTCGCCTGGTTGCGCTGCTTTTGATCCTGGCGCTGGTCTCCATTTCCACCCTGGGATGTGGCCTTCTCGGCTTTGGTGGGGATGAGGACTCGGAAGATTCTTTGGAGCTGGATGTGATCCGGTTCTCGGATGATGTGCCGACCCCGGAGCCGGAGGAGGAAGTGGCCTTTGCCCTGAGCATTGACCCCAACATCCTGGTGGAGATCCATTTCCTCTACAATTTCCAGGTCCGGCTGGAGGGCCTGCGCCAGGTGGTCCGGGATCTCCATTCCATGCTGGATTACTCTGGGCCCGGGGATATTGACCTGGACTGGGTGGCCGAGGTTCACGAAGTCACCCGGGAATCCGATGATTATTTCAAGGTCCTGACCTCTCTGGATGTGCCAGTTTCCCAGCGGGCTCAGTATCAGTACCTCTACATTGGGATGCTGGAGACCATCAAGGTGTCGGGCTACGGCGCTGACCGTCTGTTGGCTGCGGCAGTGATCGTCGGCCCTTCGGGGCGTTCCATGCTGAACATGTCGGAGGAGGAGATCGATGCGTTCCAGACCCTGATGCGGGAGTCCGGATTTTTTCTGTCTGATGCCGAGAGACTTGTTGATCGTAGAGTTACCGAGGTAGGCCGTGCGGTCTCCGGCCTTCGGTTGAGGTGAGGTTTTTTCCCCATGGTTGATCGAATTACACGGCTTGATCGCCGGATTGGCATAGTGATAGTCATCGTAGCGGTCATTCTGATCATGAGCCTGGTTTTATGGTTGGTGACTTCCATCGTGGGCGGGGATGAATCCCCCGGTGGGGGAACTGGCGGCGCCGAGGATTGGATGCGGCCGCAGCCCGGGGAGTTGGGGCCGGATGGCCAGCCCGGGGAGTTGGGGCCGGATGGCCAGCCCATTATTCCCGTGGCCGAATTGGTGGCCCAGGCGGTGCAGGCCACCATGGAGGCTATCCCCACTCCCACGCCGGCTCCCACGCCGAATATCGCTGCCACACTCCAGGCGGATTTGGAGCTGAATCGGGAACGGGTGCGGCCGGTGTTGATGCTCAACCCGCTGGACCTGGATTTGGATCGGGATCCCTACCTCACGTCGGATGAACTGCGTTACTTCCGGGAATTGGGCCCCCGGCTCTGGACCTACACCCGGGTCTGGCTTCATCTGCAGGAGGTTCTCTCGGTGGATATTGCGGAATGGGATTTCAGTGTCCTCGAGCATGACCTGGGTAGAGCCCAGGCTCTCCTGGAATCCGCGCCGGATCGTCCCGAGTTCGGGAGGGGGGGAGAGGTCAGCCGGTGGACCGGTTGGTCCGTGCCTACTCTGACAGTATCGAGACGGGCATGACCGGCGTTAGGGAGGCGGTGGCGCGGCTGTCCGATGCAGAGGACGTCCTGGCCGGGCCGGTGGGTCACTCAGAGCGGGATGAACTGCTCCGTATTGCCCGCGACGTGGAGGATTTGCTGGCTGATTTTGATGATGCCATGTCGGCCTATGGCTGCTCGGTCTGCGGCGAGCTTTTCCGCCGGGTGGAGGAGAAATAAGGCCCTCCATCTGGGAAGAGGATGATTCCGGGAAGGATTCCGGGAAGGCTTCCGGCGCCGACATCCTGGCGGAGGAGCGAGAGCGCCGACTCCAGCGTCGCCGGGGTTTCCGTGTGCTCCTTCCCTCGAACTGGTTGGTTGGCCGTACCGGTGTTGCCATCCTGCTGGTATTTCTGCTTGGGGGGCTGGGTTGGTTTGGATTCCAGCGGTGGGATGATGCCCAGCAGGTCGGTCTGGGTGCTGGGTCTCCTTCTCTCTCGCCTCCCGTTCCGGAGCGGGGGCAGGATCTCTCGGCCTCGGAGTACTCCCTGGCCTCCAGGTATGGGAAGCCCCTCTATCTGGGTACTGGTGGAGTCCCGGTTGTTCAGGTGGAGGGTACGGGGCAGGTGCGGGAGCTGACTTCTTTTGAGTTGGAGTTTGACTCGGCGTTCACCCGGGTTCCATCGTCGCGCGGCCTGCTCATCGAGGTCCCAGGCCCCAGGGGTTGGGGGATGTGGTGGCAGGATATGTCCGAAGCCAATTCCCTGCGGTCTCTTGTTTCCTTCGACCGCCGCTCTTGGGCGAGCCGTCAGGAGTCGGAGCTTTCCCGTGTTGTCCGAGGAATCTCCCTTGGAATGCAGGTTTTCTCCAACGTCAATCTGGAGCTGTGGGATTCTGGCTCGGGCGATCCCCTTCTTGATCTGATGGCTCAGATCAAGGATCCCTACCCCCCGGTCCGCCACCGTCATTGGAGCGCGGTGCCTGGGATTTGGGTTTGCGACATGCGGCTGGAGCGGGATCTGCACCAGGGAATCACCCCGGGTTGCCCCGGCGAGGAATACTTGGAAGCGCTCCAGGATGCCTGGGGCCGCGCTGGGCTGGTTGTCGAGCGGATGGAGCGCATTGCCAGGCTTGTGCATTGGATGGACGGCATGAGTTCTGAGGAATTCTTCCAGTCCAACGCGCGGGTCAATTTCTCCTACGAGGTTTTGGATCTGACCCGCGATGTCAGGGAGTTTGACCTGGCGTTGTCCCGCCTCCGGCGGGTCTCCAGGGAGTGGGACCTTCCCATTGTGGTCGATTTCATGGGAGGCGGTTAGCCATGCGTTTTCTTCTCTTTCTCTGCCTATTGCTGCTGCTGCTACTGTTGTCGGTTTCCTGCATTATTGGGCCGGCTCCGACGCCGACGCCCGTCCGGCTCTCCAGCCTGAACCCATTGGAGGATCCTGCGGGCTCGGCTGCGTCCAGGGTCATGCCGATCCCGTTGACCCGGGAGGCGGTGGAACTCCGGCGTATCCGGGATGAGCATGCTGCTTTGATTGCTTCCATCCCGCCGACGCCGGAGCCGCCTCCTACGCTGACCGTAGTGGAGCGTTCGTTGGTCGCCTCGGCCCGGGTGCGGCATTATCCTGATGGTGTGCCGGTTCCTCCCCGGGTGGGGGAAGATTGGTTCGATCCCGGCGTGGGTCTGAACTTCTACCGTGACTCGGGAGATGATTGGACTTCCCGGTCGGTGCGGGAGTCCCATCCGCACCGGGATCTATTCTACTTCTCGGAGTACCCCGACTCGATTCCCAATTTCTTCGACGAGAGTATCTACCATCATCTGTCCCGGGAGCTGGTGTTTGAATCGGTCTTGCTCCTGCCGCTCTTGGGTGAGCCGACTCCGGCGATGGTTAGTTCGTTTTCCCGGAAGCTGGGCTGGGAACTGCGGGACTCCCCGGAGCCGGTGATCAACCTGTGGACCAGCTTCACCGTCCGGCGGGAGGGTGGGTTCCACACCTACGCGGTGGGCGGCGTGATGCTGATGGGGGTGTCCTCGTCCGGAGATGGGGAGACCTTAATGGAGTACGTGACGCTGGGAACCTGGCGGGGGCCGGTGGTGGTGGAGCGGCTGCGGTAACTGATTCTGGGAATTATTTACCTGTGCCCATAGGACATAGGTAGATAATTCCCCTCTGTTTCCTCACGGTCGAGGTTGGGAGTGTGTTCCCTACCAGTCGCAGCCTACCAGTCGTAGCCCTCCATCCCGTACTTCTTCCACGCCTCCGTCCCCGGTCCCTGCTTGGGCCCCGTGAGCACATGCCCTGGCAGCGGGAACCCGGCGTTGGGTGTCCTCAGGTTCGGCCATACCTCTAAAGCCATCTGGTTGGATTCCCGACCGAATGCCTTGGCTACATCGAAGATCCGCTTCTGCTCGTCGGTCAGGATGTGTCCGGGGGCCTCCCAGTGGGCGATGCTGGGTACCCGGCTGTAGTTGCCGGGCGAGAGGACGGGTATCGCTCCGTCTTCCGTCTCGTATTCGTGGACCGTCAGCACCACCGGGCCGATGATCCGGTGCTGCATGTAGCCGGTGTCGTCCCAGTAGTTGGGGTAGGGCAGATCCGGGTCCAGCTCCCAGGGTTTTGTTCGGTAGAGGTTGTCCTTGAACCGGATTATCCAGCGGTTCGGGTCGTTGAAGGATGCCCAGCGGTTCTGCAGCGAGATCACGAAGGATACGCTGTACTTCGTTGACATGTCGGAGATCTGTCCCCATTCTCTCATTTTTCTTAACCTGTCACCTTGCGGGATTTTTTTCAGCCCCGTCGGCGCCAGGGGGAGCGTCTGATCGGCGTGGGCGGTTATCCTCAGGATGGGCAGCTGGGGGTGGAGGATCTCCCACTCAACCTGGGGGGTGACATGGAATTCCCTCATTATTTGGCATTCTCCATCTATTCCACCGCATGACCACTTACGCCTGTCTTTATCATAGCTGATGGTGGTGCTGATGAATTCCTCCATCGTCAATTTTTGCAGTTCCACCTGTTCGAGGTCTGTTTTCCGCGTGGCGTTCTTTTGGAACCACAGTGCCTGGGCTGGCTCCGCCGAGGGGAGTTTCGCCTCCTCCAGGAGTTTCGCCACCGTCTCGGCCAGGACGCCCCGGACTGAGTTGTTCCCGAACCAGTAGGGGCCGGCTCCGTTGCGTGTGTAGCTGGATACGGGGAAGGACATATGGTCGGCGTCTGTATTATCGGGTATCCGGTAGTTAGCCTCGGGGAATACTGGTTCGAACCAGGGATTGTATATGAAGTAGATGAGTCCGTTCCGCAGTCCGGAGATGTCCTTGAACCTGTGGCTGTATTTGTTGTGGGGGGAATACTCAACGTCTCCCTTCCGCTGCTTGCGTACTTTTGCCTCCAGGTCGGGGAACAGGTGCAGGTATGGGTGCTGGTGGATCATCTGGTGGGGCATCAGGCTCTTGGGGGAACCTGTGCTAGATCTACTCCCTTGCCACGGTATCGGCTGGTCGGGGTCCAGGGCGAACTGTTCCAGGTCAATCTGAGCGTAGATGTCCTGCAGCAGCACCTGGTCGTTGGTTCTTGGGTCTTCCGGGACCAGCTGGGCTATCGTCATGGGGTCACCGGTTACGGGCTTTACTGCCCCGTTTGAGGTCGGCTCCTCGCCGGCTTGCTTCGCCTCCGGTTCCACCGTCTTGGCGGGTTCCGCCAACGCCGTGGGGGTCAGCAGGTGGTCTATCCTCTTCGGCCGGGTTGGCATCGGCTCTGGCGTCCTGGCTGGAGCCATTGTCTCTGTCCGGGATGTTTCCGTCTCCGCATCTGTGCTGTTCCTGGGTTCGTCTCCGCTGCCGCAGGCGGCGAATAGCGCAATGGCCAGGGCCATCGTGCCTGCCTTCATGAGTTTCCTTTTCATGTCGTTTTCAACTCCGTTTTCTCCATTTACTCCCGGAAGCCGGGGGGCCGCCGGAGGCTTTTCCCAGGGAGGCACCCCGGCCCAAAATATAAATCCTGAGTCAACCCCTTTGTTGTAGGCTGGGGATATGAAGAAGCGAAGATTTTCCAGGTCCGTTAGATTTTTGTTGTTTGTTCCCATCCTGATGATTCTGCTGCTGGTGGCTTCCGGTACTCCCGGGCAGATCCAGGCGCGTGAGAAAGACCATTTTGCCTGCTGGACCTCGGGTCCCCTTTCTGAGAAAGATTACAAATGGGGGGATCATATTGAGGATGATCATGATGAGTTTGTTGTCGACCAGCGGGACCTGGGGGACGTTGCCCGTTTCAACATGAAGTTGTACCCGGAGTTATTGGGAGGTGTTCACCATCAGAATCAATCTAAGTTGTTAGAAGGTGACGCTTACGACAAACTCAGTGAAACTGAGCAGGATGAGCTCGCTGAGTCCCTGAAGGTCTACACCCTCTTCGATTCGGTCCCCGAGCTGGTGGATTACGTGTTCGCCCTGGATGTTTTCTATACCGGCAATTCTCCTTATTCAGACCGGGATATCCACGACCGGCGGGTCAAGATGTTGGCTGCGGCAATTGCCGTAAATAATTACACACCTGCTTCCGCGGAGGATCAGCGCATGCTCCTGCCCTGGCAGGGTAATGGCGCTAAGGGTAGATACCAGGAGCGGCGGTCTACCGGCGCTCACTACAAGGCGGTGAAATCTCTGTCCTCAGAGTGGATTGATCCCTCAAACCCCGGCGGGGGCAGGGCGGTCGATTCCGTGGCCCTTGCCCAGGACCAGGCTGCCAACGACATGGAGTTGGTGGAGGGGACTATCACCATGGCTGGGGATGGCGGGGTGGCCCACTACGGGACCACTGAGGGTATCGGCCAGCAGGTGCTCTTTCATACCACGAACACCTGCTCCGGTACATCGTGCAGTGAGATCACGACCTACTCGAACAATCCGGTCCCCATCGTTCTTCATTCCAACGTCTATGAGCAGAACGATGGTCAGATTGACCGTAATACCACCGTCAAAGATGAGCGTCGCATCCTGGTGAAGGATGGGACCCAAGTCGGAGACGATGATGTTTTCGTTGAAGTCGAGTACGAGTTCGACCCGGCCGAGAACTCGCCCAGTTCAACACTGAGTCGTGATGCTGGGCAGGGCGGTTATTCCCGGATGCACCAGGAGGACACCGGTTCCGACGAGCTCCGGATCGGCCTGGTGCTGGAGGACAAGTACCGTCGGGACATTGAGGACTACGACCCCGATAAGGGCGATATCTTCGCCTCCCGGGGTCTGCCGGCCATGGGGACTGAACCCTGGACCTACGCTCGTTTCGAAAGAGGCCGTCATCATTCGCTCAACGATTGGAAGCCCTCGGCGGCGGGTGCGACCGATATCCGATCGCTTAATCACATGGGCTACCGCCAGCCGATGCTCGACCGCCCGGTGGGGGCGGAATTTCCCGACTACATCAAGACGACTTCGGGGCTTGCCAGGATGACGAGTGGGTTTGAGACCCGGTTGGACCCGAAGAACATCAGGTGGCCGGTCAACTTTGAGGACCTCAACTGGTATCTCTACAAACTTCCGGGCAACTACCGGGAGTCCCTGTGGCTCTACTGGCTCACAGAGGATGGGACTGAGAGGGTCGTCTTCAGCGGCTACGGGAAGGAGGCCCTTCCTTTCCCAGTTGACGACGACGACGTCATCGTCGACGATCCCCGGATGCCTGCCTGCACCCTGCCGAGAGAACGGGACTATGATGGGCATGCAGTTGAGGACTATGAGAAGTATGAGGTCCGTCCGCCGCCGCTGAACGTCGACAAAATTCATTGCAAACCTGACGAAGGAGAAGCAGGAGTAGTCGAGTGGAAATTTGATGACCTGCGCGAGGGAATACAGCCCGGGGTGCATTTTCCCTTCGATGCGTCCGACTCTGCAGCCCATCTCCTGGGCCCGGACCTCCTGGTCAAGCAGGGGGTGGAGCGAGCTGTGGACGTGCATGGTCCTCGTGGAACCAGGAAGTTGAACCGTTTCGATTTTTCCATACTGGAGTCCCAGCCGATGGGAGAGTCTCCTCCGGAGGAGGATGGTTATCTTGCAGAGCGATTCTACGGTATTCCCCAGGATAGTGTTAGGCGAGCACAATACGTCGCTGACTGGAGATCTGCGCCAATCGACCCGAACAGATCTCACCTGATGGTCTTCACCTTCTACGAGGTCCGGCGGGAGGGCGATCTGAAATTTAAGATCGGGCCAGACCAGGATAATCCTGGAGAGGTGTTCCGACTCCTCAAGCGTCAGATCCGGCGGGTCATCTGCCGGGCGATGATTCATCCCTCCGGCCTCAATCCTTCAGCTGGGGAGTCCAAGGGTTGGATCGAGGGCATTATAGACGGGGTGACTTCCTTCTTATCCAATACTCTAATGTCACAGTTTGGGGGTTGGCTTTCCAAGATTCTGTCGTCCATCTCTGAGCTCCCGGGTCATCTTGGAATCAGGACCGCTGAGTTGGTCTGCTCGGGTTTGGGAAAGCTGGATGACCTGACTGCCCTGGGCAATGTCTCCGGGACGGCGCCTCCCGCCGTAGTGGATGAGGAGGGCCGCATTCGGGTGAACGCCGCTGTTGGTAGTAAGCTGGAGGGGTCCAAGCGTTGCCACCGAATATCCAGCCCGCCGGTTTCCACCTGCGAACGGGATGCCGATCAGATCCTGGAGGGCAAGTGTGTCCGGCTGCCGGAGTTCAAGCTGCAGGTCCGCACCGCCGAATTCATCCGCCCGCTGACTTCAGACGAATTTGCGGCTTTGCTGGATGCGGCTTTGCTGGATCCACACAATATCGACCCACCCGACCCAGATATTTTTCCTCTTACATATGATGAGTACCGGGTGGAGGTACCCGTCGGTTCGTACTACGCAGAGCATGGCGAGCCGGGTTTCGTGAGTGTCGTGAATGCGGTCAAGGATGGGTTTAATAGGCCGACGTTCGCCCCGGTTGCTGATCTCACGTCGGACCCCCCTAAGAAGTTGAACAACCGCAACCGGGGTCTCACCCGGGTCTATCTTGACTGGGATCTGCGTTGGGATACCATCAGCACCGATTTCTACGACAGTGTTGACGGCTTCGCCGTGATCTTGCATCCCGACCAGAAGTCGGTTCCCTTTCCCGTGCCCGATAAGGGTCTTCCTCCCTTCTACCTGCCCAAGTGGGTTTCTGCTTCTTTTGAGGGTGATGACGATCTGATCCTTCATACCCGGGTTGAGGGGTTCGCGGTCGGCGGGTTGAACTATTATCCCAATGATGATGACTATCGTGCTGGAAAAGGTTCAGATAGCGTGGTTCACAGGGGTGCTTCTGAAGGGCTTACTGGTACTGATGCGGTTTCTCCAGGGGCTTCTGGGACGCATTACACAAACTTCAACAAGCGCATCCACAACATGCCGTTGGCGCCGGGGTTCACCCACGGGTTCCAGGTAGCTCCCTACGTGGGAGTTCCGGATGATCCGGCCTTTCAGATGGGGCCTCTCTCGGAGAAGCTGTGGCTGTCTGGTGACCAGGTTGCCTGCGATTACGTCAGGGAACCTGCTGCAGATAGGGCTGACATTGAGAAACTCTACGACTGCGGCCCGGGCGGGGCTATGGCCAATCTCGGTTACACCGATGATGAGTTCCGGCCTGGTCTGCTGGCCCTGACGGGGACGGATATCTGCGACGACATATTCTCCAGCACCCCGGCGGGGTTCACCTGGGACAATGCGGTGGTCAAGCAGGTCTGGGGGATGATCTGGATCATTGCCGGGGCGGTGCTCTTCACCCTGCTGGTCTGGCAGGGGCTCCGGATGACCTACGATATCTGGCTGGATCCCCAACCTGCCATCGGGTTCCGGGAGTTGGTCCCCAGGTTCCTCCTCGCGGTGCTGTTGGCCGCGGGGAGCCTGGTGATATGCCGGATGGTCCTGGTGGTCGCCTCCGATCTCACCTGCTTTGTTGCCCAGGTCACTGGCATGAGCCTGTGGGGTGTTGTCGGCGTCACCTTCGGTTTTCTGGTGGATGGTTACGTGTCTTGGGTGGAGAGTTTGGGCAGCATGAACGATACCCTTCTCTTTCTGCTCTCAAACTTCCTGATAATCAGCTTCCTCGGCATCATCGTGTTGCTGGTGATGCTCTACCTGCTCTACCTGTTTGCCAAGGTTGTCCTGGCGATGCTGATGAGGATTGCGCTCCTGGCGGTTCTGGTGGCTCTCTCTCCTCTGGCTTTTGCCTTCTACGCCTCGGACGCCACATCTCACTGGACCAAGCGCTGGGTGAGCATGTTCCTGGGTGCCACAGTCCAGCAGGTGCTGGTGCTGCTGGTCATCTACATCGGTGTCAGCATGCTGGGCGACTACCTCTCCCAGGGGTTGGAGACGGGGCTGACCAGTCTGCTGGTGGGGATGATTATTGCCTTCGTCACGTTGAGCTTGGCGAATGCGGTGCCGGACATTGTGAACCCCGGCGGGAAGGGTCTCTTCGGCAGTTTCAACCAGATGATGAGCATGACGATGGCGGCGGGAATGGTCGTAGCGTCGGCTGGCGTGGGTGCCGTCGTGGGCGGCGTGGGCGCGGTTGCTGCCGGCGGTGCCGCTGCGAGAGGTGCCTCAAGCCTCGGCGGTTCGGGCGGTGGGGGAAGTGTCTCAGGCCTCGGCGATGGTCCTAGCCCGGGCGGGGGTCCTGGCCCGGGTGGCGGTCCGGGAGGTGGTCCTGGTTCGTCCCCGACTTCTCCGTCAGCGGGTCCCGGTCTTATCTCCTCGGTCAGCCGAAGTCCCATGGGGACGTCCGCTGGCCCTGGCGTCGGCCCTGTTGTTCAGCCGTCGGGTCAGCCGCAGGCACTCGGTAGTACGGATACTTCGGGTTCGCAGCCTTCAGGTTCGGAGCCTTCAGGTTCGCAGCCTTCGGGTTCGCAGCCTTCGGGTTCGCAGCCTTCGGGTTCGCAGCCTTCGGGTTCGCAGCCTTCGGGTTCGCAGCCTTCGGGTTCGCAGCCTTCGGGTTCGCAGCCTTCGGGTTCGCAGCCTTCGGGTTCGCATCCTTTGGGTTCGCAGCCTTTGGGTTTGCAGCCTTCGGGTTACCAGCCTTCGGGTTCCCAGCCTTTGGGTTCTCAGCCTTCAGGTTCGGAGCCTTCGGGTTCGGAGCCTTCGGGTTCGCAACTTTCGGGTTCCCAGCCTCCGGGGTTCGTGGTGGGTCAGACTTCTGCTGGTGTGGGATCTTCTTCGGTCCCTGATACCGGTCCGGGGACCACTTCTTCTTCACCTGGGGCTGGTGCTCCTCATCAGCCTGGCCTTGTCAGCAGAGTTGCTTCGGGTGTCGGCCGTGGTTGGGTGCGTGGTGCCCGCTGGGGCTCGGGGATGAATCTTCAGGCTAAAAACCTCGCCAGTGGCAGTTCCTTCTATCGCCATAGTTCCCGGGGGGACGATGCGGCGGAACAGGTCGAGAGGCTCCGCGATGAGCAGTCCGGGGACCGGACTGAGATGAGGAATTTCTACAAGCGGATTGCCGATGCTCTGGACCCGCAGGGGGATGGGTCGCCCGGAGGTTCCTAGTTTTTCTGGGCATCCTGCCGTGATTTGATGTTGGACTCTGAGGTTTTATGGGAGTTTGCAGGCCGATTGATATGCTACAGGGGGGAGAGGATACCGGTCGGTGTCCTCTCCGTCCCGGACTGAGATATGGATGGGGGTACTCTTGACGTGGTTGACCGGATGCTGGGGCGAGGTTCTGAGGGTCTTGCCCTGGGAGTATCGCTATGCGTCGGGCGGTCGGGTGAGCAGGAGTATCGTGCTAGGTGTCGAAAGTGGACCGATTCGGAGGGGCTGGGCCTGTCCTGGTTGTTGGTATTGCTGCCCGTGGTCATCGTCGTTTTTCTGTTTATATTGTTTTTCAATGTGAGGTGAAATATGGATCCCCTGGGTGCTTATGATTCTCCCACCTTCCTGGGACAGAAGGACCGGTACATGATGGGACTGTCGCTCCCCGAGCTGATAATCGCCATGGTTATCGCCGGTGGGTGGTTTTTGGTGACGCTGGCGCTCCCGGGGGGCGTTCTCGTGCGGTTGCTGGTGGTCCTGCCGCTGACGGGGATCAGCGTGGCCTTTCTCTTCGCGCGTATCTCCGGGCTGTCCATACCGATGTACCTGTTGCTGAGCGTTCTCCGCATATTTCGGCGTCCTTCCTTTGAGGAGTCCCGGGAGATTCTCATTGAGGGTCAGTCTGCCTGGTTGGAACTCCGGCGGCAGCAGCAGGAGGGGAGCCGTTCCCGTTTCGGCTTCTTGCGCCGGGGCCGGAAGGCTGTGACGATCCCGGAGGCCCAGCAAGCGGAACTCAAGGCGGATATGGACCGTCAGATCACCGAGGGGGCGGTGGCCGCTGAACAGTGGGCGATGGACGCCATTCGGTCTATAGCCAGGGGGCGTTAGATGTTTCTTTTCAAACGTGTTTTTCTAATTCTCTTGGTGGTTGCGGGTTTTATCATGCTGGCTCCGCCACCGCCGGCCTCGGCCCAGAGCACGGAGTTGCTCCTGGAGAATGCCGTTTGCCGGGACAATCCTCACAGTGAGGATTGCATTTGTGCCGAGGTGAGGAAGTTCGGGTATTTCCCCAAGGAGTTCGATATTGAGGGTGAACCGGTGGATTACAATAATGACCTTGCGTTTCCGGAGAAGACGGAGGACGGGGTGTGGGTTGATGGGGAGGGCGAATTGTGGCTTGAGGGGGGTGATCCGGCTAATCCTGTGATCTCAGACCTCCAGTTCGCAGTTGACGACCGTTACAATCAGCGTTGCGCGATGTCCTACTTCCGGGAGAACCAGCGCCGTCTGTGGGTCTTTGCGGTGTGGCTGGGTGCCGGGTTCACCGTGATCAGTCTGATATGGGGTGGTGTGGCTTACATGCACAATGCGGCCTCGGGGGTGGAGCTCTCCCGGATCAGGGGGATGTTGACCCGTGTATTCGTTGGATTTGTGATCCTGGCCTGCGCGCTCCTGATCTGGGATGGCATCAGCGGGACGCTCTTCTTCGGTGCGGATTTTTGGACCCAGGACCGTGGAGTGTACTACGAACTGAGGTGATTTTCCCCGGGAATCTCTTCGGGAGTCTCTTATGGATATGACCCGGATGTTGAGACTATGGATTATCGGCTGGTTGGGGGTCTGCGTTCCCCTGCTCATTTTGCTCTTCGGGCTGGGCCTTGATGTGTCCAGGTCGCCGGCCTGGCAGGTGGTCCTGTTCTATCTTCTGTTGACCCTGTTTGCGGTCGTTTTCGCTCTCTCGGTCATCCTTTACAGGGTGGCTTGGCTGCGCTCTTGGCGCGGTCTGCTCGGGGGATCTGCCGGCTAGCCGGTTTTCCGGTGTCAGACTCCCCTGCCCACCACAGCAGCTGGACCGACGTGGGGGGAGGACCGATAGTGTTTCAGAACCCTGGCGAGTACGAATATTCTGGCATCGCCGTTCGGGGGGTGATGACCCCTCTTTCCGCCGGTGAAGCCCGAGAAAACCGTAACGTCGTCTTTTGTATAGAGATTGAAAATGTGAATGTTTGCCACCTGGGCGATATTGCCGAACCTTTGACTCCCCGGGAAATCGATACCTTATCCCCGGTAGATGTCCTCTTAGCCCCGGTGGGAGGAGGTTGTACTCTGGGGGTGGAACGGGTGCATCAAATTCTGCAGGACCTGGATGCCAAGGTAGTCATACCCATGCACTACAGCATTCCGAATCTGGCGGTGGAATTGGGCAGTCTCGATGCTTTCCTGCGGTTGACTGGAGTAAGCGATGTACAGCCGCAGCCCCGGCTGGCTTTGACCGCGGCTAACCTGCCTACGGATACCCGGGTAGTGGTGCTGGCTCCCCAGGCCAGGCCGGCCTGAAACCATCTATCTGAACCCGCTGGCGGCCTCCGGCGGTTCGCGGCCGGCCAGCTTTGCATCCCAACGATCGCAGTCGGCTGTCTAGGTACAAGTCAGGCGACCCTACTGTTTAGGCCAGGGCGTTGGCCCCATCAAGATTCTCGCGTTTCAGAAGCCGGCTGGACCATCCGGCGGCGGTTCAGCATCAGCAAAGCCAATCCCCCAGCCAGCAAAACCGTTCCCAGGGCTAGGGCCGCCCGCGGCAAGATCGGCAGCACTGAGTCCCCTACCTGAGGCAGCAGTGGCGGCGGTAAGGGTGTTGGAAGGGGCTGGTCGAAGCTGAGATTCAGCTTGGCGATAGCATACTCTCCCTCGAATATGACCGACTCCGCCGCCTGAATGCGGCCGTGGGCGTTGACCAGGTAGAAGCTGATGAGGTCGCCGCGGAGGAACCGGTTCGAGGGGTTAACCTCCAGAAGAAAGTAGGTTCCGTCGCCGGTAATAAACACTGGCTTGCTCTGGAAGGTTGCGCAATCGGCCACACAGGCTACCAGCTGAGGGCCGGCGGGGGCCGGCGAACCTTGCAGCCGTACCACCCCGGAAAAGTAATCGGCGAAGAATGGCTGGGGCGGCACCTCACTCTGGCGGGGACCGGCTCCCACTAGGGCCAAAGAAGCCAGCAACACCACCGCTACTGCCAGGCAACCGCCTATCTTCCTCCGCAACACGCTCCCCTCCTGAGTCCGCCCCGGCGTAGGGCCAAGTTGGCCCCTGAAAGCTTACCTGAAAGCTCACCTGAAAGCTTAATAGTAATGCGTTAGTGGGAATCTATCCTTTATGTCGCCTATATCCTCACCCATTTCCCCAAAGTTTGCCAAGAACAACTGGGTCCAGTTCCAGCCTGTTCCGGGCAAAAGGAAAGGGCACCCGACTGAGCCGGGTGCCCGCTAGTGCCTGAAACCTATTGATTGGAGCCGGGTTTGGCCTTAGGCTGGTCGCCTGGAGGCGAAGTAGACTCCGGCTACGCCCAGCAGGGCGACAATGGACAGAATCAAGCCAATCAGGCCGACCCCGCTGCCACCGTCAGCGCCATCTGCGCCATCTGCGCCATCTGCGCCATCCTTGCCGGCGGAGCCAGCAGCGCCAGCAGCGCCATCTGCGCCAGCCGGACCGGCTTCAGTGCCCGCGGCGCCCGCCGGACCAGCTGGACCGACCGGACCGCGCTCACCGGCGGCTCCCGCGTCTCCCTTGGGACCGGCCGGGCCAACAGCGGCCGGGCCAACAGCGTCGGCGCCTTCCGTACCGCCGATACCTCCCGCCGTCAGGTCCAGGAAGTCCGCGCCTCCCTGTTCCCAGGAAGCGGTCTCACCGGCGGTCAGAGTGTCTACCATAAAGCTGATATTTGTGCCGCTGCCCTGGCTGACGTGCAAAACGTAACCGCCGCCGAGCATCACATTGGCTGAACCCTGTTGTACCCCGTCAATAACGGCCGAGACCATGGTTCCCGCCGGAGCGGAAAGCCCATTCACGGTCACCGCCCCGATAAAGACATGGGGCGGAAGCTGCTGAGCAGAAGCCACGGTCGGCACCATCAACATCATCACCATCACAGCCAGCAAGGCCAGGACTCTCATTTTGGTCATTGATTCCTCCTCGATTCTTACCTAAAGGGATGGCGGGGCCGCCGCCCAGGGCGACCCCGCAGTTGGAACTTATCTAGTCACCGGACTGCTAGGGCCAGACTACCAGGTTCCAGCAGTCGTCACCGGTGCAGGTCAGCTTGAGCAAGACGCCAATGACATCCAGCTCGACATCTTGGTCAATCAGGAGCCAGTACACGCCGCCGGTGACTAGCTCGTCCAGCGTGTTAGCGTCGGCGAACTCTTCCCTCGGGTCGTTGAACTCCCAAGTCTTGGTGGTGTTATCGAACCAGAAGATCCGCAGCAGGCTGTCGCTCATGGCGTAGACATCTTCCATCGGCGTCGGGGCACCAATTAAGCCGGACTCCAAGACCTCGAAGGAGATGCTGGAGGTAGTCCGGTTGGAGCCGGTGCTCACCTCTACCTTGACTGAATGGGTGCCGGGGTCAAGGCCGGGTACCAGGAGGTCGGTGATCGTGAAGTTACCAGCACCGTCGGTGTTGACGTTGCGGCTACCCAGAGTGCCCAGGCCGCCAAACTCGACCTTTTCCACGGTCTCGAAGGTCCGGAACCCTTCACCGCGAAGGGTTACCCGGGTACCGGAAGCTCCCCGGCCCGGCTCGATGGTGATCAGGCCTGCGGCGATTTCGTGAGTAACTGTTTCGACTACTCCGGTCTTCTTGCCATCGGCCGAGATCTCCGCCGACAGGGTGTTGGTGGATGGGATGGCGCAGCCGCTGGGAATGCGCAGGCCCTCGCGGAAGTTACCGGAGGCGTCCGGGTCCGCGGTTACCGTGCGGCTGGAGGCGCCGCAGTCGTACTTCACGGTTACGGTGGTGGAAAGACCATCTTGATTGTCGGAGATGAAGTTCCGGCCGATGATGGTCACCACGTCCCGCGGCCGGGCCGTCAGCGGCGTGACTTCCAGGGTTCGCTCGGCAATGGTCACCGGCAAGTTACCCTCGGCTCCGTTGGAGTCGATGACCTTGAGCTCGTGGGTGGCCTCGTTCAGTAGCGAGCTGCTCAAGATATTCTGAGTGCCAGCGATGCCGGCGTCGTGGACCCGCACCGTTATGGTGAAGGTGCCGCCGGTGGTCAGCAGTATTCCCCAGGTAGGCTTGGGCGACAGCGTCGACGCGTTCATTACGGACTGAGGGCAGTCGCTGTCGTCGGCTATTTCAACCGGCACGTTGCCAATGGTGATTTGCCCTTCAAATATGCAGTTATTACTGCCTTCGCTAAAGCCGTTGCCGGATATGGTCAGGTCCTGGTTGGCGATTACCGTGCCGTGAGAGACGCTTAGGTTGGCGCCACTTATGGTTAGGTTGAAGCTGGCGACGGTCCCCGAGTCGTCACTGTCAGTGACAGTACCCTCGCCGGACTTTATGTCTACGCGCAGTAGGCCGCTGGGTATTCTCTCGCCGGCGCGAGGATTGTTATCACGCCTTTCGGTAATGCAAACTCCGCTCGACAATATGTCGACCCCGGCGCCCCTATCGTGATTATCGGCAATGGTAGTATTAGCCCCCCGCGTCACCGTCACGGTTGTGCCATCAACGGCACTGACAACGAACCTTTCATCATCGATTTGGATAACCATGCCGGGAAGGAACGGGGTTCCCGAATCTACCGTCAAGATTGTGTCCGTTGTACTTGCAATAGCCACAGATAGCTTCGTGGTGCTATCTACACCCGTGCCCGTACCAAAAGGTATGCAATTGGGTGCAACGCCCGGTATGGTCCACCCGAAGCTCACCTCTCCGGAAGGACCGGTTAATAGGGGGAGATTTGAGGGACTGACATTGAGGCCCGTCAGCACCTGGATCAGGTCGATTGGCGCATTGGAAGGGAAGTCGAACAAGGAAACGGTAACGGTATCACCGACATTGGCCGCCCTGGGGGAGATGTTTATATTCCCCAGCAGGTTCATGGTCTGCCGGCTAACCTGCTCCTGGGTCAACTCCAGCGGGGAGCCGGTGGTACGCCCTTCGCTGTCGACGAAGTTAATGAAGTTGCAGTTTACCATATTGGGTAGCTCGCAGCTTCCGCCGGGCCCATGTTCCCTAGGGAAGAAGGGCGGGTTGTTGAGGACGATGGTGCACTGGCCGGTGTCATCGGGGTCCGCGATGAAATTACACAGGTCGCGCTCATTGGCGTCTCGTTTTCCATCGCCGTCGTAGTCCAGCCAGATGGTGGCGGATTCCCCGCCTTCAATGCCCAAGACTAGCAGGGGCTCTTTGCTGCCCCGGTCGTCATCGTCGTCGGACAACAGCAGCCGGGCTATGACGTTTAGACGGAATTCTGCAAAGTCCACGTCTGCCGTGGTGGTGACTCTTGTACCGTAGTCGGCGGATTCGCGGGCGTTCACGATGCCCGCCCCCTGATGGAAGATGACGGTGACAGTTGCGCCGTCGGCAATGCCGTTGGCGCCGCTGCCATCGGCAGTCCCCATGTCCGGCACGGTCACGGTAATCTGCAGCAAGTTGTTTTCGTCGCCGCTAAAGTCAACGTTCACGCCATCGGGCGTTACCGTCTGTCCAGCAACACTATTGGGGGGGTCGTTGGTCACTATGCTGGCACTGAGATCGATCCGGCTCAGCACCAGGGGAGTCTCGACCACAAAACCGAATTCGTCCTCCAGCGTGATGATGATCTCGTCTCCTGGCTTCAGGCCGCCCTCGTCGGCGTCGGCGGGCTTGTCATAAGCATAACCAACATCGGTAGAAGTGGTAGTGCCGGAGACTGTGAAGTCGAGCCGGAGCCTGGTGGGGTCCCCTGGGTCATCGGGGAAAATGCTCCCGGTCAAGTTGGTCACCTTGGCAGTGTTGGCAGTGATGGAGTGGGTGGCGGTAACCAGGCCGTCACCTCCTATGTTCGAAACGCCGGTTAATTCCATGCCATCCAGGTTGCTGGCTTCGGTGGTGCCGGCCGTAGAGTGGTTCAACGCGACCACCGCGGCAAAAGCGCCAATCGCCATTACCAAGATCAGCACCGGGATAATCCAGATGGGTGCCTTTAAGTTTCCTTTCATTACCTGCTTATCTCCTATTTCTTAGAACCTTTGGGTTGATTTCTCTATTGGTTGGTTTTCGGGTTCTGGGATGCCTCGGTTTACTCAGGGATGGGTTGTTTCCCTTCAATCCCCCGGCGCAGGGGACTGGATTTAAGGGGCCCGGGGGACATGGGAACGATCTAACTGGGGCAAAACTGGGACTAATCCGGATAATTGCACGTCTACTCCTTGAAAATTGTGACCAAAATGTGAACAACTAGGAATAATAGCGATTTCTTTCATCATCTTGTGGCCCCCATCTTGTGGCCCCCAAAGTCAAGCTACACCATTAGGGAAAAGGCGGCAAAACGCGCCGACATGGAGCCAGTATGCCACTGGGAACATTACGAGAGTATTACGGGGTGCCAGCACCCCTTTTTCAGGGCCTTTTCATTTTCTCAAAATAGTATAAAATTATTACCAGTTTAAGCGGGAGGGAAGGATGATGACTTTGAGAGAAACGCTGGATTTGGTGCCTGACTTCCGGAGTAGCCAAGGGCGACGCCACTCTTTGGGGGCGATCCTGGCCTTGGCCACCTGTGCCATGCTGTGCGGCGCCCGCAGCTTATACGCCATAGCTCAATGGGGGCGGGACCAAGGGGGTGCTACGGCGCAGCTTTTGGGGTTCAGCCAGGAGAAGACACCCTGCGTGGCCACCCTCCACCGGGTGTTCAAGGGCCTGGACGTGGCGGCCTTTGAGGCAGAAGTCGGCAACTGGCTGGCAAATAGCGGGGTAGAGGCGGATGACCCCCTGTCCCTGGACGGGAAAACCTTGCGAGGGGTCCACGGCCAAGAGATACCCGGGGTCCATCTGGTGTCGGCCTACGCTAGCCGCGCTGGGGCAGTGCTGGCGCAGGTAGCTGCGCCGGGCAAAGGGGAAGAATTGGCGGCGGTCAAAGAAGTATTGGGCCAGGTACCCCTGAAGGGTCGGGTAGTAGTGGCTGATGCCTTACTGACCCAACGGAAAGTCTGTGAGCAGATTGTGGCAGGCGGCGGAGAGTATCTGCTGCCAGTTAAAGAGAATCAGCCCACCTTGCGCCGAGACCTGGAGGTGGCTTTTTCCCCTGCTAGGAACTGAGAGGGCTGGTGGCCCAACCGTACCTCCCTGGCTGGCAGCGGAGTGGCGAGCACGCGGGGCCAAGCTGACGGTCTGGGCCGATGCTCCAGTAAAGCGGCGTCATGGGCGGCTGGAGCGGCGAGAGTTGTGGGCCTTGGCCGACCCAGAGCTAAATGGCTACGTGGGCAGCGCTGGGACGGTCGGGGAAGCGTGGCCGCATCTGCAACAGGTGTGTCGGCTAGAGCGCCAGCGGGTCGTGAAGGGCAAGAAACAGGTGGCTGTGAGCTATGCAATTAGCAGTCTCCCAGCCACTGATGCCGATGCCAGGCGATTGTTGAGCCTTTCCCGTGGGCACTGGGGCATCGAGAACCGCCTCCACTGGGTACGGGATGTGACCTTCGACGAGGACCGCTCTCAGGTGCGCACTGGGGCCGCCCCTCAGGTTCTGGCGGGCCTGCGGAACCTGGTCATCAGCTTGGTACGTCGGGCTGGGCATTCCAACGTAGCCGCTGCCCTACGCCGCCACAATGCCCATCTCAGCGAAGCTTTCGACATGATGGGCTTTACCTACCAGGCAGGAGAATGAAAAGGCCCTGGGCTTGTTCCGGTATCGTGCCGTACTTCCGCTGGGCGGAGTTATAATTCCCCTGTTGATTTACAGCTCTGCCCGGTGTTCTCCATCCTTCCGTCTCTGCGTTGTCACCCATAGAATTCCGATGCAATTTGGAGGTTCATTCATGGTGTCTGTTCTCAGGATATTTGGTTCTTTCCGCTTTATGTTGCTTCTGTGCTTGGTGGTCGTGGCTCTCGCCGTGCTGCTCTACGGTGCATTCGGCTTCGACCTGGCAATCTCGCCAGCTTGGCAACTGGTTCCGTACTTCCTGGTCCTGTTTTTGCTGTCGGTTCTCCCGTTGGGGCTGGCGTCCAGCAGTGCTTTCTCTATGATGGGGCGGTTTCAGCACCTGCTCTTCGTCCTGGTGTTGCTGGCGCCGGTGGCTGCGTTGGCTGTGAGTTGGTTCCAGGATGGTCTGTACGAGGGCCTGCGGGACCGGCGGTTGTTCTCGGTGCTGGTTGTATCCTTTTCGCTGTCCGTTCTGAGCTGTGCTTTCCTGATGTTCCTGAAGATTTTTGCGATGCTGGTCTGCTTCTTCGCCGTTTTTGCCAACCGCCCCGGTATCATGGCTGTTTCTTGGATGACGTGGTTCGTGCCGGGGGAGGCGTTTGCCAGTTGGTCAGCCGAGGCCGGTTTCCCTCGTGTATCCGAGCCAGACGGGTAGGGCGTTGGAGTAGACTGTGTTGGGACCGATCAGTTTCGTAACACGGGGCTCGGCTGAGGGGGACGGATGAAAACCTGGCAAGTTGCTATGATCATCCTGGGACTGGCTTTGCTTTCGGTCGTGACTTTGCGGTGGATGCCTTCGGCGATATCGGCCTCAATGGAATCCGAGTGGCTTGCAGTAGTCATTTTCGGGTTCATCGTTATCCCAGGTGCGATTACCGTGAGCATCATCTATGGCGTCTGGAAATTAGGCAATCGTGGCAACTCTTGATGTCGCAAGGTTGAAGCGTTCCTACGAACGCAGCTTTCATATTCAGCGATTCGAGGATCGTCGAGTGCCCAGGTTACCTTTCCGTTCACCCTGTTGAGTATTAGCCTCGACAATCTGCCTCTCCGTCCCAACTGATAAAGATTGGCTACCTGGGTTTCCCTTACCCTTGATCTATGTCCGCACTTTTTCCGATACAGTCCGGGGAGGCAGCTGCCCATGACGACGCTGCTGGTCGTGGTTTCCGTGGTTCTGATCCTGGCGGTTGTTTTCTTCCTGTTCCGCGGGGTCAGTGGTTTCATCTACTGGTTCATCGGGTTGATTGTCCTTGTTGGCATCCTCATGGGCATCGGTTGGTTGGCCTCCCGACGGGAGGGGTTGCCCTTTGACCTGCCGGCTCCAGTGGATAGTTTTCTCTCCTTCGTGTCCGATCCCATCTTCTTCATCATTGATTTGGTGGAGGGTTTCTTCCGAATCTTCTGAGAGGTGTGCTCATGTCTATAGCGATACCTTTTCTTGGGACCCCTGGGTCTGCGATGAGCATTGGTCCTGTGGTTCCCAGGACGATGGTGGTAAGTTTCGAGATCCATGCCTCGAACGATGCTGTTTGCCTTTAGGTATGAATTGAGGATATGGTGATTTTCCTGTATCTCACCTCGCTACGGGGTCACTCCGATTTCCTGCGTAGCCAGTTGGTTAGTTCTTGGAGGGGTTCTCGAAAGAGAACACTGCCTAGGTAGGCTAATGGGATGATCACAACCACCCCGGATAGTATGATTGCGGTGAGAATCAACGCGAATCCCAGGTGTTCTTCTGAGGTTTCTCTCGCTTCGCTGGCTAGCCAGTACCAGCCGGTCAGGAGAGCCGTGATGCCGCTGGCTAGGCGGTTTAGCCAATTGGCTGCCCTACCGAGTATGGTGGGGTTGGTTTGAATCCAGGAAACTATGAAAAGAGCTGCTGAGGTTAGAGCAAATATCGCGGCCTTCACGCCGGGTTTGTAATCTAGCGAAACTCCCATGAAAGGGATGGGGTCATTCGGCTTCAGGTCGAAATTTATCCAGACAAACACGCAAATGGTTAGGGTGGGAATTGTCTTCCAGAGCCATCCTTGTTTCATGTATGGTTTCCTGGGCGAAGATTTTTAATGTCAGGAGGTGGGCTGTTGATTTTCACAGTTGTTGAAGATGTTCTGCTTTCACTCTTCGCTCTGGTAACGGTTGGGTTGGTCCTGCTGCTTGTCGTTGGGGTGTTTTATACTTTGAGGTCCGGGAGGTCTGATGGTTCTCCCGAAGGTGTGGCTCGTCCTTTGGGTGCTCAACCTGAGGATGAGATTTGTTGACAGGGTGGGTTCCCTTTGCTCGTCCAACGCTCCCTTCGCTACTGTAGGTGTGTCTCGATTACTCGGTCAAGCTATATCCGTTCTTCGGGCCTCATTGATCTTGTCTGCCGCTGCGTAATCTAGGCAGGGGGGGATCGTCCAAGCCAGGTTTTCCCCAGTTGCTCCATCCATACCGTCGTGGTCGCAATACGTCCGTCCCGGGTGCAAAAGTTTGACCTCCCCGGTTTCCCTTATCTTGGGATTATGTTCATATCCCTTGGTGTGGATCCGGGAGGTTTCTGCCGATGATTACCCTGCCGCTGGTTGCATCTTTTTCTTGTCCTGATTGTGTTGGCAGCCCTTTTCCTGTTCCGCTGGATCAGTCGCGTTATCTATTGGCTTGTTAGTCTTGGTGGACAGTTTTCTCTCCTTCGTGTCCGATCCCATCTTCTTCATCATTGATTTGGTGGAGGGTTTCTTCCGAATCTTCTGAGAGGTGTGCTCATGCCTATAGCGATACCTTTTGTTGGAAAACGCAACAAGGATGCCTCGCCATCCCGGGCGGAGCGTAAGCCCAAGGTTATCCCGTCGATCAGTTTGTTGGCCCAGGTCCGCCGGGTCGATGACCAGACCCTGGAGGACTATTCTGGGGGCCGCTTCGCGGTGTGGAGCGTATTGGGGTGCGATTCCACCAACGCCGCTGTGATCAATGGTTGGACCCTCCTGCTCAACAGCATTGAGTATCCCATCCAGGTGCTGATCCGCCAGCACGCCCCGGACCTTTCCGGCGTGCGCCGGAAACTCATTGACCTCCGGCCGGAACACATGCGCTCCGGGCGCATCAACGATGTTGCCAACTCTCTGCTGGACTATCTCTCTTCTATGGAAAGCAATGGCGGCATCGTTGGCCGGGCCTGGTACGTGATCGCCAAGGAGGAGAAGGCGATGGAGGTGGCGTCGTTGCTGGCCCAGTCGGGGTTCGGCGCCAAGCGCCTGGAGGACCCGGAGTTGGGGCTGCTGCTCCAGGCCTGCGTGAGCGGAATGGGCTACGGCCATTCCCAGGACTTCTATCAGGTGCAGGAGAGTGGTAGCTTCTTGGAGCTAAACCATCGCTACATGTCGGTCTACGAGGTGTCGAAGTGGCCCAGGCGCATATCCCTGCTCTTCCTGGAGCAACTGCTCCGCAACGGGGACGAGATGGACATCTCGATGTGGCTGTGGCCGGCCACTCAGCGGGAGTCCCACAGCCGGCTGCAGATGCAGCGTTCCCGCTTCGAGGGTTCCAGGATTGTCTCAATGCAGAAGGGAAAGCTGGTGCCACAGGAGGTTGAGATCGCCATTGCCGACGTGACCCGGATCTCAGAAGCGGTGGAACGGGGTACCAGCAAGCTCTTCCGCCGCAGCATGACCGTCGCGGTCTACGGGCGTACTCAGGATGACCTGAAGGCGGCTGAGGAGAGGCTTTCTAGCCACTTCAGGGCCTCGTTGGCTAAAATCAACCCGCTCAAGTTCCGGCAGGGCCGGGGTTTCACTGCCCTGATGCCTCAGCTCCGCCCCGGCGTGGGGCCGGCGGACCTCACGGATACCGAGACGCTGCGGCGGATGTTCCCCTTCGGTCCCCAGGACATGAACGAGCATGACGGCACCCTGCTCGGGATGGATCTCCGCAGCCGGACTCCCATCATCCATAACCCCTTCAACCCCCGGGCCATGAACGGCCACATGGTCGTCATGGCCCGGTCCGGCGCGGGGAAGTCCTTCTTCACCAAGCTTCGGGTCGTTCGTGAGTCTCAGATGGGCATTCCCACCTATCTCATTGATCCCGAGGGCGAGTACGGTGTCATCACCCGGGCCCTGGGCTGGGTGGTCTTCGTTCCCGGCTCCCCGGGTCATGGTCTCAATCCCTTCATGGTCGGCTACACCGGAGATGAGGGTGACCTGACCAATCGGATTTCGAGCCTCTGTTCCCTGGTGGGGGTCATGTTGGAGGGCGAGGTGAATACCCACCGTAAGGCGATCATCGACCGGTGTCTCAGCGGTTTCTATGCTTCGGAACTGCGGAATCTGGAGGGCAACGGTGGGGTGCTGGCCCGGGGCGGCATCCGGGACCTGTACCACTACATGGAGTCCGATGAGGCCGAACCCTTCGGTGGGAAGGAGCTGGCCCATCTGCTCTCTTCCTTCGTCACCGGTACCGCCCGTTTTCTTATGGAGGACAGTGCTCACAACCTGCTGGAAAATGAAGCGCCGGTGACCAGCTTCAACCTGAAGAACCTCTCGGGTTCTCTCAAGCCGGTGGCTACCTCAATCTGCTCCGAGGTGGTCTGGAGCATGGCGGTCAGTGCTCCCCGTCCCCGCCGCCTGGTGGTGGACGAGTGCTGGACGGTGCTGGCCACTCCATCAGGGGCCGATGCTCTGATCACTATCGTCAAGCGGGCCCGGAAGTACCAGCTGGGGCTTCTCACCATCACCCAGGACGTGCAGGATTTCCTGGCAGAGCAGGCCGGCGCGGGCGCCATCCAGTCCCATGCTGGCCGTTCTCTGCTCCAGAACTCGGCGATGAAGTTGGTCCTCTCCCAGGACCCGGCGGCGTTGCCCCAGGTGGTCGATGCGCTGGGGCTCAGTCAGGATGAGGGGTCCTTCCTGGCCGGCTCCCTGCGGGGACAGGAGTTGTTGATCAGTGAGACCGGCACCAGTTTCCCCATTGATATCGTTTCCACCCAGTTGGAGCGGGAGCTGGTGGAGGACCAGGCCTGGCGGCAGGACGGGCTGCTTCTTCCGACCCCGGAGGCTGAGTTGGAGCAGGATGCCAGCCAGCTCGGTGACGCCGAATTGCTCCTGGAACGTCTGCAACGAGAGCGTGAGTCTGATGAGGTCCAGGTTTCCTAGAAGTTGGCCGGAAACCCCGATTCTGTCGTTTTCATAACGTCGATTATCGATGCAATAGCGGGTATTTCAACGTAATACATTCTCTGATTGGCGTAGCGCAAAACCCGGCCAATGGCTTTCCGGCCAGACTTCCCAGTTTTTGAGCGCTTCTGGCCGGTTCCCGCCACTGCTTGCGGCCGAAGGAGGCCGCAAAGAAGGCGTGGAATTCCTGAAGGCTGTCGTAGACCCGCTCGAAGCTCGCCGCATCCATCACCCAAACCCCCCAACATCATCTGGGCCGGGTGTCTCCCGGGTTCCGGTGGGGAACCCACGCCAGTCTTCCTGCAGCCGACTCCTGCTCCGGTCCATCCCTTCGTGCCAGGAGTTCATCGTTACGTCGAGGATGGGGATCGTCTGATCATCCCCACTCCTACTCCTCGACCGACTCCCACCCCCTGGGCGTCTCCCACGCCTGATTTTTCTGGGGAGGTCTCCCAGTCGGGGGATGGTGCGGTTGAGGTTGCCGAACCGGGAGATGAAATTCGTTCCTGCACCAGCCATTACCGGCAGATGCTCATTGACTACCGGGGCCGGGTTCTTTTCGGTTCCCATGTCGCGCTGCTGCTCTCCCGCGAGCTGAGGGATCTCCGGCCCGACTGCGTGGCGCAGGGGTGGGAACCTCACTTTGAAGCGAACGTGGTCTGCGGGTTCGGCAAGGTGGCGGGGATGCGTATCAGCAATGCCCTCACCTGGCGGTCCCATTCCCTGGCTTCCTCAAGGGCGCTTCCCACCGCCCGGGACGGCCGGGGGAACATACTGGTCCATTTTGCCCGGCTGCCCCTCGTCGATGAACGCGGTTGCTGGTACTACAGTGCCTCCAGGAAGGCCTGGGCCTGGAAGATCTCCGGCGGTGACTCTGCGATTGATCGCCCAGAATTCCCGGTCTGCGATCACCGGCTGCAGGAGTTGCTCTCCGCCTCTGCCGGTGAGGACTTCGGCCCGCTGCACGTTGCCCGGGCTCTGGATGAGGTCAGGTTGCAGCTGTCGGCCCGGTGCGGTTCTTCCCTCTGGGATGTCTTTCCCGCCTCGGGTTCCCACGAGGACTGCGGGGTGGCGGGAAACACGGGATTGAATCCCCTGGGTTTCCTGGTGATCACCTGGCATGAGAATCATATTCCCGCTGACGGCGCGGTCTGCTGGGCGCTTCCGCCGGGTTCCACCGGCTGGCAATTCTTCTATCCAACCCACATTTCCCATATGGCTAAAAAGTCCCAAAGTAATTCGTAGGTTTTTTCTCATCCGTTGTCTATTTTTACACCGGTGGCCGTCGCGGTGGCTATAATAACTCCATAGCTTGCCGGGTTTCAGTTATAAAGAGTAAGCACCCTGGAGGTACCCGATGGGTGACGGCGAAAAGGCCCCTCTCCGGGTCCAGTTCAACCCCAAAGTCTGCCTGGAATTTCACGGCGCTACCATCACCTCAGACGCCGGTCTCTTGCCCATTCGAGAACTGGATGAAGCCCTGGGCCTGACTGACACTGCCGACGGCTACCTCCAGGAAAGCCGTACCGGCCGCAATATCCGCCACCACCTGATCCCACTGATCCGCCAGTCCATCTACAGCCGCCTGGCCGGCTACGACGACACCAACGATGCCCAAGACCCGGCCATGCGAGTCATCGTAGGCTGGCAAGGCTCAGACCGGAACGCTGCCAGCACCAGCGAGATGGGGCGCTTTGAGACGGAGACTCTGACCCAAGAAGACAACCTGAAGGTGCTGGCACGAATGAATTTCCAGTGGGTGGCGGGTGCAATGGCCCACACCCCACACCGGCGAGTGATTCTGGACATGGACAGTTCGGAGAGTCCAGTGCATGGCCAGCAGGAAGGAGCCGCCTACAACGGGCACTTCGAGTGTGTCTGCTATCATCCCCTCTTTCTATTCAACCAGTTCGGAGATTGCGAAGGAGCGACGCTACGATCCGGGAACGTCTCCAGCGCCGATGGCTGGCAGGAACTCCTTGAGCCGGTGGTGAAAGGATACCAGAAGAAAGGACTGCGGTTGCTGTTCCGGGGTGACGCTGCTTTTGCCAAGCCAGAGCTATACGAGTATCTGGAAGAAGAAAAGACGGGCTACGCCATCCGGCTTCCCGCCAATCAGGTGGTTCAGGAGCAGATCCAGCCCTTGCTTGAGCCTCCTACCGAATGGCCATCCCGGGAGCCTATGGTCTCCTATCACGATTTTGCCTACCAGGCCCAGAGTTGGCGTTTACCCCGACGAGTGGTGGCTAAAGTAGAGTGGCATCGTGGGGAGTTGTTCCCCAGGGTCGGTTTCATCGTGACCAACCTGAGCTATCCACCCAAAGGCATAGTCCGCTTTTACAATGGCCGGGGCACGGCGGAGCAATGGATAAAAGAAGGCAAATACGCCTTGAACTGGACCCGGCTTTCCTGCCACAAGTTCGTGGCCAACCAGGTGAGGCTCGCACTGTTCGTACTGGCTTACAACCTGGGCAACTTTCTGCGAAGGCTGGCCTTGCCGGAGTCGATGAAGCACTGGTCGCTGACCAGCCTTCAGACCAGGCTGATCAAGACTGGTGGGCGGTTGGTACGCCATGCTAGGAGGCTAGTATTCCAGCTTGCTGAAGTGCTGGTGACCAGGGAAATGCTGACCGGGATACTCGAAAGGATCAGCCGGCTTCGGCTGGCGCCAGGATAGTCCACTCTGGGAGTGACGGTATGGGTGACAATGTTATGGGGTCGTTCAGGACAAATAGGCCGCCCCGAGGGAGACGCTTGGGCAGGGGCCGGGGATTCCGAACTTTTAGGCTCGTCAGGAGGTGGTTTCGCCATGAGAGTGGGGGAATTGAGCGAATCGCATGGCCGTTGACAGGCTCAGTATGCAGTTTTATAGTTCGCTCCATCCCAGAGGGCCTCATGTTTAGGGAATTCAGTTCTATCTGGGAAATCCAGGTTTAGGGGCTTTAGGGATACTCTGAACCAGGCTTGGGTTGGCCTGGATTGTGTTTGCCAGAGCGGTGAAGGTTGGGGAAACCGCAGTCCGGGCGTTGCTGGCCAGCGCTCAGCCCCTTGAGTTTCGCCCCCTGACGGCGCTATTAGGGGCCTGGCGCGGGCCAGAGGGCCGGTACGGACCGGTTCCAGCGGACACTACCCCGCCAGTTGACGCTCCGCCGTCAGCAGGGCGCCCAGCCCGAACAGCTGGGGCAGGGCCTGCCCCAGCTTCCCCGGCAGCCGCATGATCGGCGCTGTGACGCACCGGTGGATGGTCCGAGCGAACTGGTAGAACTCTTCCCCGGGCCCATCCGTCTTCTCCAACGGCCAATATCATGCCCCTACGGGCCACAGAATCGCCCAGGACAGGCGGTTCGACCCTCTGCGGCCTTCGCGGGAGGGTTGAGGGGCTGAAGGGCCTTAAAATCAAGCCTCAGGGCCTTTTCGGGGTCTCCGACTCCTTCCGGACCAACGTGCAGGTGCAGGGGGGTCCACGTGCGGGATGACGACCTGGGGGGACCTGGAAGGATAACGGGCCGCCGAAGAGTCCGGCGGGGGGGCTGGGGAGACTGGCGAGCGAGGGGTCCCCCTCGGCAGGAACGGGATGGTCGGGCGATGTGCATCAGAAATATTGCATCCTAATATTATAATATCCAAGTATAATCAGGATATAGTATCTCCGATGCACACTCCTCACCTCAGGATACAGCTATGACGGATGCGGCCTTCCTTGATCCGCAGATCGGATGTTATCGTAGGGCCAACGGGAAGCGCCCCTGGCGGGAAGAGCGTCTGGGCGCCGTGCTGGAAATGATCCGGAACGGGGACCTCTGGAACCCTCGGGACAGGCTGCTGGTCGGCCTGACCGCCCAGGCGATGGCACGGGCCGGAGATCTGGAGGCTGAGTGGGCCGGTTCCGTTGCTCCAGCGGAGGAAGGCGAGCGCGACAACCCCGCCCACGCGGAATACTACCGGCGGAAAGATTTTTACGGGGATCTCAAGAACGGGAAAGACTCTAACACTCTCAGCGCCGCGACCTTGGGCGGCATTTTCGATGGATGCCGCGACTCGGGCATGCGGAGCCACAGCGGGCTGATCGGCGCTGACCTAGACCATCTGAACCGGCTGGGGAGATCGGCAGCGGAGGTGCGGGACCAGGCGATGCAGATGCCGTACGTGGCCTTCGCCTTTATCTCCCCGTCCCACGACGGAGTGAAGGTCCACTGCCTAGTGGACCCGGCGCCGACGAACCGGGGGGAGCAGACGGCGGCGTGGGAGCAGGTGGGGCAACAGCTGACGAAGGACCTAGAAACTCGGACGGAAACCCCGATTCTCCCCAAGTCGTCGTTTTCTTAGCGACGATTGTCGATGTAACTGTGGGTTCTTGAACCGTATTACAGACACTATCATGCCAAATAAGGCTATAATACGTCTGTCTGGCGTAGCGCGAAACCCGGCCAATGGCTTTCCGGCCAGACTTCTAGGCGCTGACCAAAGCCGACGCAGAGAGGGCGAACTTGCCTTTCTTCTGGTTGGCCGGTGCTCTGAGCAAATACCCGCGGCTCATAACAGCGTCGCGCCGTCACATAAAAAGTCCGGCACGGGCGAAAACCCGTGCCGGACTTCCCATTGGCGCCGTCGACCCCACACCCCCAGCCATCACGGCTGGAGAGCTATTTGTGCTCTACCGCAAATCCTGGCAAGAATTTTTGGTAGCTAGCTTTTTACTCAGCATGACGTGGAGCCACTAGCTTGCTGCACGCCTCCACCGGCCTATGCGGTTGGTTGACACATCCCGTATGGTTAAGCCAGTGGAGGCCCGGACAGATCTCCTGGCAACTATGCAGCCGCCCTAACCCATACACCATGGCAGCCTCCCTTAGCCTTACGTGGGGAAACCGATGCCCCCTCTGGCCCTTCAACATACCTACATCCGTTGGGTCCGGCCAGGAGGGGCAGTAATAGGGAATTTCCATCGATGTAGCCATTCGATGCGCTGATTCATGGCCAACTCCCCTATTCCGAATGGTAGGAGGAAGTTGTTCCTCCGGATACCACTGTCGCACAGAGGGGGTGGGGGGTATATGGGGTGATACCCTACCTTTAGGGGAAAAATGACCCCATTCCAGGAGGGCTGGCAGTAGAAGGGGACAGGGGATGCTATTGATGGACGGAAGCCAGGCCGTGCTTGACCGCAACGCCGGACAGTCCGGCCAGATTGCGGAAGTTCAGTTTGGACATCAAGTTGGTCCGGCGCTTCTCTACGGTTTTCACACTGATCACCAGTCTAACGCTTGCCAAGCGGCCACCACCTTCTCCTACGTTGCTCTGTTTGCACTGTCACCTGAGGGTCTAGTTGATCGGGGGCGGTGGGTGTCTCAACCTGAGTAGACCTTAGCCGACTTATTAACGTGTCGAAACGGGGTAGGTCAATTGGCTTCTGAAATAAACCCAACATTTGACGAGGAGGGCTGAGGTCATAGGAGTAGAGCGAGGAGAGGCGGGCCCTATCTGCTTGTGTCGAGGTCAGTACCATAACGGGGACGTCGCGCAGTTTGGGGTCGGCGCTCATTTCCTCCAAGACTTCATAGCCGTCCTTTTTGGGCATGGCCAGGTCCAAGAGAACCAACTCAGGGCGGGTTGCCTTTGCGTGCTTGCCCTTCCTACGAAGATGAGCCATTGCCTCCTCACCGTCAGGTGCAATGGTTACATTTACTGAAAATTTCGAATTTCCCAGAATTCGCTGCGTTAGTTCCACATCTCCGGGGTTATCCTCCACTAATAATATCTCAACGGGTCCGTTATCCTGCTCAAGTGTCATCGTAGGTCACCTCCAGCGCGGATGGACGGGCTTCTGACTGGCGGAATCCGCACTCCAAGCGTTATCCCTGCTGCCGGGAAGCACGTCAAGCCAATGAAATCGGATACCCCCATCCTCCCTCGGGGCCAGGCGCACCGCCTCCCGGGATAAAGCGAACGAGGTTATCGCCTTCCGAAAGGCCACCATGGCCCTCTCCTGGGTTGCTCTGTCTGCTCCACTGGTTCTGCCACCGGTTGAGTTGGGACCACCGGAGTCTCAACGAGAGGTTCTTGCACTTGCCTCACGTTATGGTCGAATCGGGCTACATCAATTGGCTTGTTGCAGTAACGACTGTGAGGTATGCCCATGCCAAAGAGACGGTTCCGATCCCCCTTGGCTGAGGTTAGTATCATCACGGGGATGGTCTTAAGGGCTGGGTCTGCATTGATCTCAGTCAGGACCTGATAACCATCCTTTTTCGGCATGTTCAAGTCCAATAGGATCAGGGCAGGACGGCGCGAATCGGCATGCTGACCCTCCTTACGAAGGTAAGACATTGCTACCTCACCATCCTCCGCAACGCTTATGTTCAGGGCATGCTCCGAGTCTCCCAAGATTCTCTCAGTCAGCTCCACATCTGCGGGGTTGTCCTCAACCAACAAAATTTCAACGGGTTCAGCGGCCGATCCTCCGCGATTGCCCTGTGGCATGGTAGTCACCTCCCTTTCCACAATTGGGATAGTGAAAAAGAAAGTCGAACCCCTACCCAGTTCTGAATCCACCCAAATGTATCCTCCGTGACGCTCGACAATCCTTTGACAAATCGCCAGACCTATGCCAGTACCCGGATATTCGGACCTGTGGTGCAGCCTTTGAAACATCTGGAAGATGCGCTCGTAGTGATTTGGATTGATCCCGATACCGTTGTCTCGGACCGAGAAAACCCATTCATTACCCTTTTGCCCGACCCCAATATTAACGCGGGGCGGCTCCTCCCCCCTATACTTGATCCCGTTGCTGACCAGGTTCCGGAGCAACTGTATGAGCTGGGTGGCATCGCCCATCACAGTCGGGAAGGCGTCACAAGTTACCACCGCCTGGCTATCCTCAATTACTGCCTCTAGATCAGCTACTACCTGATAGGCAATTTCGTTAAAGTCGGTCGGCTCGAAGGGCTTTCCCTGAGTGCCAACTCGTGAATAAGCCAGCAGGTCGTCAATCAAGGTTTGCATTCTGGTGGCGCCATCCACAGCATAACCGATGACCCTGTCGGCGTCGCTATCTAGTTTGCCCTTGTAATCCTTCGCTAGAATCTGTACGTAGCTATCGACCATCCGTAGTGGTTCCTGCAAGTCGTGGGATGCCACATATGCGAATTGCTCCAGGTCCCGGTTTGAACGCTCCAAGTCTCTCGCCTGGGCCGCCAACGCCTCTTCCCCAGCTTCCAGCTGCGCAAACAATTGGGCATTGGCGATGGCGCCCGAGATTTGAGCCCCAACGTTCATAGCCAGGTTGAGGTCTCGCTCCCCGTAGGCGTTGGAGACGGTCGCCTCCAGGTGTAGGGCGCCTATCACCTCGTCGTTCGCGATCAAAGGAACCGAGAGGAAGGACCGAAATCCAGCCTGATAGGCCGGCAAGAGGGTAGAATACCGGTTCCTTAACTCGGCGACGTCCTCCGATTGGATGATTAACCCCGATCGACGGCGAATTACCTCTTGGGTAACCGAGTCGGACAGACCGGTGACATCCCCTGGTTGTCGATCTCTAACCTCGCCACCCATGACGTAGGCGGTGGTAAATATATTGCGTTCCGGCTGGGCGACGGTGATCACGATCCGGTCGAAGGATATGAGCTCGCGCACTTTTGCGGCGAAGCGCTCATAGACCTCTTCGATATCCAACGATGAACTGATGATTTGGCCAATCTCGGCCAACCGCCGAATCCGCTCCTCGTTCTTATGCAGAGCCTGCTCTGCCTCTTTATGCTTGGTAATGTCGCGGAGCACGGCAAGCGTCGCTGGCTTGCCATCAAAGGTGATGGCCACTGCGGAAGTTTCCACTGTACGAACCTCGCCGTTCGTCCTGCGGATCCGGTATTCGTATAAGCCCGGTACCGGCTCCCCCCGTTCCCGGGCCAAGGTTCGATCGCTAACCATTGGCCGGTCCTCGGCAACGATGAAATGGTCCAGGGCCAGACCGGACGCCTGGGACATATCATCGAGTTCGTGGAGGGAGAGGAAGGCCTGGTTCACAAAGACCCGCGAGGTCCCAACCGTGACGACTATGGCGTCGGCTACATTCTCAACGGCAGTGCGGTAGTGTTCCTCGTTCTGCCGTAACCAATCCCACGCACGGTCGCGTTCGGCTTCCGACGCTTCTAGCTCAGCAATCCGGCGGTGCAGCACAGCAACTTGCTTCGCAAGCACGTTTTCGGCCGAGTGTTCGTCCTTCACTTCGCGAGTCCTGTCAGGTCTTGGGTGCTCCCTATTATACCCCGTAGCCTCACCAAAGGGTTTTAGAGTTGCCTCAAGCACGTCAAGTCCGCCGCTGGGTTGGTCCGTTAGTTGCGCAAGAAAGATTCCATTTTTTGGATAACTGAGGCTAAGGTAGACTTGATGGAACGATGTTGACATGTGCGCAACACGTTGGCGAGACCGTACAAGGCCGTATGACTGGACTGACGAATAATAATCATAGTTCATTGAGAAAAGCAAAGAGGGTGGCCGACAGCCACCCTCTTTGTCCTAACGACAGTCCACGTTGTTGCTTAGAATAACATCTACTAGTACAGGTGGGCTGAAAAGCCCGAGTAGTATAATGAGCGCGTTGAGGTTGGAGAGATGAAGTGTGGTGGTGAAGGCGATGCGTGGACCGAAACCTCCCGTGGTGGAATTATCCCCGGAAGAGCAGCAAGGATTGGAAACCCTGGTGCGCCGATATAGCACTCCCCAGCAGTTGGCCCGGCGAGGCAGAATCATTCTGTCTGCCGCGGCTGGCCTGAACAACAGCCAAATAGCCCGCGAAGTGGGCCTGGATGTGGATACGGTACGGTTCTGGCGCAACCGCTGGCTGGGGCTACAGGCAGCCATTCTGGAAGACCTGAGTATAGAAGAAAGGTTGCGGGATGCGCCTCGTCCTGGGGCTCCCGCCCGGATCACCCCAGAGCAAGTTTGCCAGATCATGTCCCTGGCTTGTGAGGCCCCCAGCCAGTGCGGTCGTCCTATCAGCCAGTGGACCAGCCGGGAATTGGCTGATGAGATCATCGAAAAAGGCATCGTAGAACGGATTTCCCCCCGTCATGCGGCCAGGCTTCTAGAAAGGGGGACCTGAAACCCCACCGGATACGCTATTGGTTGACACCCTCCGGGGACGAGCACTATGACGCCAAAGTCACTGACATCTGCGATCTGTACCGAGAAGCTCCCGCCTTGGTCCAATCTGGGGAGCGAGTGATGAGCACTGATGAGTTGACCGGAGTACAGGCCCTGGAGCGCAAACATCCTGGGTTGCCCTTGGCGCCGGGGAAGGTGGAACGGCGGGAGTTTGAGTACATCCGGCATGGTACACGCTCCTTCATCATCAGTCGGGATGTGGTGACGGGTCAGATTGTTGAGCCCTATGGGGGGCCCAGACGTACCGAAGCGGACTTTCTGCAGCATGTGGAGGCAGTGATCGCTAGCGATAGGGCGGCCCAGCGGTGGCATTTTGTGGTGGACAACCTGGACACGCACCGTTCTGAATCTCTAGTGCGCTGGGTAGCCAGAGAGTCTGGGCTGGACCTGGAGTTGGGTAAGAAGGGCAAGTGGGGCACATTGGCGAACCGAGAGTCCCGGGCCGCATTTCTCAGCGATCCCAGCCACTGTATCGTGTTTCACTACACCCCCAAGCACACGTCATGGATGAACCAAGTGGAAATCTGGCTGAGCATTCTGGTGCGAAAACTGCTACAGCGAGGGTCATTCAGATCGGTCCGATCTGAATCAGAAGGTGTGGGACTTCATCGACTATTACAACCGGACCATGGTTACCAAGGCAAGGTGCTGGTCGCATGAACTGCCGGGTTATTTACGCCCACGTATCTGAAAAGCCCGAGAAGGTTGTGGAGACTGAAGTGTGGTGGTGAAGGCATGCGACTCCCGTGGTGGATTATCCCCGGAAGAGCAGCAAGGATTGGAAACCCTGGCAAAGCACCCCCCAGCAGTTGGCCCGGCGAGGCAGAATCATTCTGTCTGCCGCGGCTGGCCTGAACAACAGCCAAATAGCCCGCGAAGTGGGCCTGGATGTGGATACGGTACGGTTCCGCAACCGCTGGCTGGGGCTACAGGCAGCCATTCTGCCTGAGTATAGAAGAAAGGTTGCGGGATGCGCCTCGTCCTGGGGCTGGATCACCCCAGACAAGTTTGCCAGATCATGTCCCTGGCTTGTGAGGCCCCCAGCCAGTGGCCAGTGGACCAGCCGGGAATTGGCTGATGAGATCATCGAAAAAGGCATCGTAGAACGGATTTCCCCCCGTCATGCGGCCAGGCTTCTAGAAAGGGGGACCTGAAACCCCACCGGATACGCTATTGGTTGACACCCTCCGGGGACGAGCACTATGACGCCAAAGTCACTGACATCTGCGATCTGTACCGAGAAGCTCCCGCCTTGGTCCAATCTGGGGAGCGAGTGATGAGCACTGATGAGTTGACCGGAGTACAGGCCCTGGAGCGCAAACATCCTGGGTTGCCCTTGGCGCCGGGGAAGGTGGAACGGCGGGAGTTTGAGTACATCCGGCATGGTACACGCTCCTTCATCATCAGTCGGGATGTGGTGACGGGTCAGATTGTTGAGCCCTATGGGGGGCCCAGACGTACCGAAGCGGACTTTCTGCAGCATGTGGAGGCAGTGATCGCTAGCGATAGGGCGGCCCAGCGGTGGCATTTTGTGGTGGACAACCTGGACACGCACCGTTCTGAATCTCTAGTGCGCTGGGTAGCCAGAGAGTCTGGGCTGGACCTGGAGTTGGGTAAGAAGGGCAAGTGGGGCACATTGGCGAACCGAGAGTCCCGGGCCGCATTTCTCAGCGATCCCAGCCACTGTATCGTGTTTCACTACACCCCCAAGCACACGTCATGGATGAACCAAGTGGAAATCTGGCTGAGCATTCTGGTGCGAAAACTGCTACAGCGAGGGTCATTCAGATCGGTCACCGATCTGAAACAGAAGGTGTGGGACTTCATCGACTATTACAACCGGACCATGGCAAAGCCCTTCAAATGGACTTACCAAGGCAAGGTGCTGGTCGCATGAACTGCCGGGTTATTTACGCCCACCTGTACTAGTCGGTGGAACTGATTTCAAAGTGCTTGACCCAGTGGTCGCCTCGGTACAGGTGCTCTACCTCTTTGACAAGGTTCTGGCGGAACTCGCTCCTTTCGTAGTTGAGTAGGTCGTCAACCGTATCCCAAATGCCGACACTGATGCCCTCGTCGGGATCTTCGGTGCTACGCAAAAGTTGACGCTCCTGTAGCCCCTTTGCGGTGGTTGAGCCCGCTACCCGCTCATGGTAATGGCGCTCGTACTCTTCCCAAGACCCGGGCCTGAGCTTTCCCCATACCATTCGTATGTATTTCCCTGACACCTCCTGGACTTCCATGTGGGCGGAACTGGAGATTGCCTCAAAGTGCTTGACCCAATAGTCCCCCATAGGGTACGCCAACGCCGGATAGAATTCCTCAAGCCCATGAGCAAGCTCTTGACGTACCGGGCTCCTTTCATAGGAGAGCAAATCTTCTAGAGTATCCCAAAAGCTCAAGGAGATACCTTCATCAGGATTTTCAGTGCTACGTAAAAGCTGACGTCTCTGTAATCCTTTCGTGTCGCTCGTTCCAGGCACATACCGGTCTTGGAAGTAGCTCTTGAACTCTTCCCAATGCCCTGGTCGAAGACTTCTCCACACCAATCGGATGTACATCGCTAAACCTCCCGCACGTCTTCATTAGTGTCTGCTCAGCTAGATTAGGACGATCCTGTCCTCCTCAGCTTATCAGCTAACGATTATCGGCGATGACCATGAAGTGATTGACCCAGTAACACTGAGTTACTGCCTGGGCAAAATCCCCTGTTCTGTAAAAACTGAACGCGCTATCCGCATGGCGGTACGGGCTGTGAAATTCCAGGTACAGCGAAATGACTCTGGTTACCGCCGGCCATAGAGGCCCGCATCGCCTGTCCGTCCTCATACCGCTCGTTCAGCGTTGTCACAATTACTCCGCTTCCCTGAAAAATCCCCTATAACTAACCGTTTAGAAATTATTTCTGAACTCTTGTATTCCGGGTGGACCGTCCTTCAACAAGCTCAGGACGAACGGGCGGTGTTCTTTATCCGTTCATGGTGAACTGTCGAACCACGTTTTGAGATAGTTACTTAGTCCCTTATCCCGCGTTCTTCCGACCTGGTTTAGCGGAATGGATGACATCTTTCTTTTGAATAGCTTTATGGCGGAGGTGGTCGGAGGAAACGGAGGAGGAGGTCCTTGATATTTGCGCTGGATTGGGGCAGACATTTACTTTGCCAAAGACTGGCTCGGGCACAAGAATATTCAAAACACCACCATCTATTCCAAGTTCAGCACCGGCACCCGCGAGGCCCGAGCCAGGAGGATGTTTCCTAAACCGAGGATGTTTCCTAAAACCAAAGATAAGGTGAAACCCGCATAAAGCGAACCCGTGGAGGAGTTGCGCTATCCTGTAAAAGAAGTTGAGTGGCGGTGGAGGATGGTATGAAGGATATGGCGCGACTCCTGGAAAAGTGGCAACTGGATGTAGGCGACGTAAGGGAACAGATGTATCGAGCGCCAACACCACGGGAGCGGGAGCGTTGGCATGGCCTTTGGTTGTTGGGCCAAGGGTGGTCGGTCACTCAAGTGGCTGAGGCTTTGGAGAGAGACTCTCTCACACGATAGGAGACTGGCTGTCAAGTTTTCGCCGGGCCGGGGCCCAGGGTTTGGTCTTTGAACACACTGGAGGTTCCCCCTCCCGCCCTGAACGCCGGGCAACAAGACCAACTGAAGTCCGCGGTGCAAAATCCGCCTGGGGTGGCGGGGATTGAATTGTCCAACTGGAACTGGAAAGTAGTAAGGGGAAATGCCCACGTGCTAGGCGAGCAGGCGCTCAACCCCACCTACTTTGACCTTGGGGAACATACCAACGGTTGTGCGGCCCACACAGGAGAGTAAGGGAACTACTCCTCATCAGAAAACGACAAGGTTGACGCTACCGTCAGGCGCATTTGATCCTTTGAATGGGATATTCGGTAGTCGGCAATGAACCGCTTGTTGTCAGGGAAGTATCTCCTCTTACGTTCCAGGAGTATTTGCACGGCCTCCTTGGCCATCTCAACATTACGAATACCAGATGATGAAAAGATGTCAATCAATTCATTGATAGAGGCTTCCTGAACCTCCTCTGGAAATAAAGTTGCGTTCCAGCAAGCGATGGCCAAAGCTATGACTTTGTGGGAATGCCGATCATCAACAAGTTCCAACAGAGGTTTTGCAAAATCCAGCAACACCTCGGACATCTTAGTCTCACCAGGCGGATTAAAGACTAGGGCTCGTGTCCCGCTCAATTGTTCGAGGTTCCTGAACATTTTCCTGGAGAAGACTGGTGCCCTTGTCTTCGATTTGCTCTTCTTTCTGCGTAGTTTGTTCCTCGGCATCAGGTTATGACTCCGACAGGCTTATTGGAACCAGTCAGAATGACTTTTCTGGCTGATTGTACCTGCTGTAGCATCCGGAGACCACCTGCCAGGCAGGCAGGCGCTCAACCTCTCAACCGTTGTGGCTCTTAGAACATAACAACGGTTGAACTAAAACGCTTCGCGGTGGTTTTGGAGGGGTTCCCTCCAGGATCACTGGCTCAACTTTCTCCCAAATAGTCTCCAGCGGTTCAACTTGCCTCATTGGTTTCACTGCTTTCACCTCCACGCTTTTGGTGGAAGTATAATATAAGTTTCAAATTCAATTCAAGGTATTGAAATAGTTACTTAGCAGGCAAATGTGTAAGCCGGGATTCCCCAGATCAAACCACCTTTCCTGGATATAGCTCCCGCGGGGATACCGCCAAATATAATGCCGCATTCCAAGGGCGTCAAATGCGGTCTGATGCGGCCTGATTCACTCAAATTCCACGCTTTCATAGGGCAACCACTGTACTGCCAAGCGTAAAAGCCCCAAACCGCTGGTCTACGCCCAAGTCTCGCCCTTGGGAAGCCCCTTTGCCCTAGACGACCCCGTAACCGTAACCAATCCCGACGCTCCTAAAGTGGACTAGCCAGGAGCCAGCCTAAGCCGACCAATTCGTTCCAGTATCCCGCCTAGCATTTCCCGGCTCACCAGCACCTCAGCAAGCTGAAACACCAGCCTTCCGGCATGGCGCACCAACCGTCCTCCAGTCTTGATCATCCTGGTCTGCAGACTGGTCAACGACCAGTGCTTCATTGCCTCCGGTAAGGCTAGCCTTCTCATGGAGTTGCCCAGGTTGTAAGCCAGTACGAACAACTCCAGCCTGACCTGATTGGCCACGAACTTGTGGCAGGACAACCTCGTCCAGTTCAGGGCGTACTTGCCTTCTTTTATCCATTGCTCCGCCGTCCCTCGGCCATTGTAAAAGCGGACTATCCCGATGTTTGGATAGCTCAGATTGGTGACGATGAAGCCCACTCTGGGAAACAGTTCTCCCTGGTGCCACTCCACCTTAGAGACCACTCTCCGAGCAACGTTCCAGCTCTGGGCCTGGTAGACGAAGTCATGATAGGAGACGATGGGCTTCGGGGAAAGCCACTCCGTAGGCCGTATTAGCCGGGGCGCTATCTCCCGCTGCAGCACCTGGTTGGATCGCAGCCTGATGGCGTAGCCGATGTTTCTTGCTTCCAGATAATCGTATATCTCCGGCTTGGCGAAGGCGGCGTCAGCACGAAACAGCAGCCTGACCGCTGCTGTCAAATAACGCTCCACCACCGGATCAAGGACTTCTTGCCAATCATCGGCACTGTGGACGTTGCCTGACCGTAGCTTAGCTGCTTCACAATCCCCGAACTGGTTGAACAGAAAGAGAGGGTGATAGCAGACGCATTCAAAGTGGCCGTTATAGGCTGCTCCCTCCTGCTGGCCGTGCACTGGACTCTCGGAACTGTCCATATCCAGGATTACTCGCCGGTGTAGGGTATGGGCCATAGCTCGTTCCACCCACTGGGTATTTATTCGTGCCAGCCCCTTCAGGTTGTCCTCTTGGGTCAGGAACTCCGTCTCGAACCGGCCCATCTCACTGGTGCTGGCTCCTTTCCGCTCCGAGCCTTGCCATCCCACGATCACTCGCATGGCTGGGTCTTGGGAAAGGCGCACTGCGTCATTGGTGTCGTCGTAGCCGGCCAAGCGGCTGTAGATCGACTGTCTTAGCAGCGGAACCAGGTGGTGAAGGATATTGCGTCCGGTACGGCTTTCCTGGAGGTAGTCCTCAGCGATTTCGGTAAGGCCCAAGGCATCATCAAACTCTCGAAAGGCAAGAAGACCAGCGTCGGAGGTGATGGTTGAGCCGTGAAATTCCAGGCGGACTTTGGGGTTGAATTGGAGCCGGAGAGGGGCTTTTTCGCCGTCACCCATCAGGTGCCTCCATGATGCCTACGGCATCTTACTGCAAAGTGACATATCATGGAGTTATTATAGCTGGGAACACGCAAAAAGGGCCCATAATTAGACAATGGTTGAAAGACCATCGACGAATTACTGAGACAACTTTTTAGCCATATGGGAAATGTGGGCTAGAATGAGAAACCAGCTATCCTTTCGAAACGCTCGGAAGACATATTTGGGGTTCAACCCCCCGGTTGGAGTTCGCCGCCGGCCAACGCCCAGGGCCATCTTTGGACACCTCCTCTTCGTGGCTGAGCAACTATCCTAAAACGACCTCGGTCATTCCGAAGGGGACGGGGTGACATTTTGAGATAATGGCTAAGGCGGAGGCCTCGATTCGGGGTCGGTTTCTGCTCTTCGGTAACCTGATTGTCACCCTCCTGCCTCCCTATTTTTACTCTGTTCACCCCATTGTTACCAAATTTCGCACGTCCTTAACCGGAGAAATTACCGGCACACTGTATTTTCAAGGGTAGTTGGTAATCGGCCACTCCAGGTTGTTGGATTGCTTTGTATTGGCCCGAATCCACCGATGGACACGGATGGACAGCGTGAGGACAACGGAAGGGGAGTGAGGGAGTACAGGCGCGATAATCCGGGCTCGAACTTGGGTAGACGGGAGGTTGGCGGGCGGTCTGCAGGCGCTTTTGGGGGCGCCGATGGCGGCTTACAGTGGCTGTGGCGAGCGAGATGGCGGGATAGGACACGGCAAGAGGCGCTCGCGGACTGGGCTAGCGCGAGTTTGCGGGGACGTTGGGTTGGCTGGCGGGTCAGTAGCGGACGGGCGCCGTCAGGCTGGGAGTGGAATGGCTCGCAGTCGGGCCAGGGCGCGGCTGAACTGCTCCTCCCAGGGCCAGCGCTTGGGAAGATGCAGGGTGATCCGGCGTGCCGAGCGGGTGAGCCGTCCGGCCAGGGCGAAGACCCGCCGCCGGAGGGTCTTGGTGGTCACGATCTGCTCACCCAGGCCGATGCGGGCTGTCCAGCGAGCCAGGTTGTGGGCCATCACCTGTACCGCCAGCCAGGCGCCGTTGGCGGCAAAGCGGCCCGAGGGAAGATGGTTCAGCCCGACGCCGTACTTGAGGTCGCGTATCGCATTCTCGATCTCGGCGTGGCGGCGGTGGTCAGCCTCCAGTTCCAGGGTCTCCCCGTCCCGGTCGGTGATGAAGCCGTGATAGCTGTAGGTGGCGAAGAGAGCCAGTTGAGAACCGGGCGCCGGCTTCACCCGCCGGACGATGAGCCGTACCGGCGCGGCATCCGGCTCACTCTGGAAGGGGGTGTAGGTGGTTTCGGCCACATCGGCGGCGCCGTCCATCCAGTAAGGAATCGGCGTCCAGGCATCTTCGGGTATCGCCTCGATGAGATTGTGCAGGCTTTTGTGCTGGCGGATGGTGATGGAGAAGCGGACATCCATCCGGCGGCAGACGGCGACCACGGCGTGGGTATAGAAGCCGCTGTCAGCCCGCATGGTGAGCTGCCCGCTGGCCCCGCCGCAGCGAACCCGGCTCACCGTCTCACGCAGGAAGTGGGCGGCGCCCCGGGCGGTGATGGCCCGGCCCTCGCGCAGGCGGGCCATCAGCACGTCGCCGGTTCCGGCGGCGACGTCCAGCAGTGGGTGATAGCCCCGCGCGCCGGTATAGCCGTGATGGCGGGCGCCCTCCTTGGCCAGTCCGTAAGTCTCGCAGATCGTCGAATCAAGGTCGATGGTGAATGGCGCGTCGCCGGGTCCGGCCCCCGCCTGCCAGGCCCGGGCCAGCAACTCGCGGCTCACCCCGTCCAGCTGGCGGACGTGGCCCCAGGTGAAGCTGCGCAGGAAGGTGCCCAGGGTGGAGGGCGCCTTGACTACGCAGCCGAGAGCGCAGGCCGTCCTGCCGGTGCGCAACGCATCGGCGTCGTCGATGCAGTCGCCGCCCGCCAGCGCCGAGGCGACCAGCGTCATTATCTTGTCGCCGGTGTTGGCTCGGCCTGGGGCCCGGCCCAGGTCCAGGTGCCGGTCAACCAGTTGGGAAAGGCCGAGGTGCAAGGCCAAGGTGGCGGGAAGAATCAGCCCGGCATTGTTGACCAGGCGGTGGTCGTCGAAGGCGATGTGGATGCCGTCGGGTTGGTTGCGTGGTAGCATCTATTGGGTGCTCCTTGTTTCTGGTCGGTTTTCTGTTTCAAAACCATTATCCCAGATTCAGAGGCGCACCCTTTTGTTTCTTCAGCAGGCCTCTCACACGCCCCCGTTCGGTGGATTGGGGATTGGGCTTGCGGCAAAGTTCCGCCCCAGTCTGTCCGGCAACTGCGGTCGGGTCTGCCATCAATACGGAACCTGAAAAGCGCCGAAACCTGAAAAGCAAAGGAAGTACCTGATGCGGGACGACCATTTGTGGGCGGCGGTTAAGATTACCGAGGCCGCCGTGACCCAGCTGTTTAATGGAGCCTCCACGCCGAATGAAGTGCGGAGAGGGCTGCAAATTGGTGAGATTGTTGCCGAGCTTTACACCGCCATTTCCGCGGGCATAGTGGAAGCCGATTATCGGGTAGGGAGGATTGCTGCTGCCGATTCTTCGGATCAGGAAACTCAGCCCAATGCCCCCATCCTTGAGTCCAAACCGCCGGAGTCCAAACCGCCGGAGTCCAAACCGCCGGAGTCCAAACCGCCGGAGTCCAAACCGCCGGAGTCCAAACCGCCGGAGTCCAAACCGCCGGAGTCCAAACCGCCGGAGTCCAAACCGCCGGAGTCCAAACCGCCGGAGTCCAAACCGCCGGAGTCCAAACCGCCGGAGTCCAAACCGCCGGAGTCCAAACCACCGGAGTCCAAACCGCCGGAGTCCAAACCGCCGGAGTCCAAACCGCCGGAGTCCAAACCGCCGGAGTCCAAACCGCCGGAACCCAAACTGCCGGATTCCAAAACCATTGCGGCTGCCCAAAGGAGAAGACTGGCTGCTGCCGTTCCGAGCATGACCGCTGATGTAGAGTCCTCCGAGGTAGAATCCTTCGAGGTAGAATTCTCTCATCTGGAGACCAGAGGAATCGCATCGGTAATGGCGAGTTACCCTAGTGCCTCAGCCGCCGAACCCGCGAACGGCCTGAGGCAGAGCGTCCCAGCCGCCGAACCCACGGAAAACATAGGGGAGGGCGCCCCAGCCGTCGAACCGACGGCAAACATGGGGGAGAGCGTCCCAGCCATCACATTCTCGGATGATATAGAAAGGAACAGGGCAGCGATCGCTTCCGCCACCGGCCTGGGGGAGAGCGTCCCAGCCGCCGAACCCACGGAAAACATAGGGGAGAGCGTCCTAGCCATCACATTCGCGGATGATATGGAAAGGAGCAGGGCAGCGATCGCTTCCGCCACCTGCCTGAGGGAGAGCATCCTAGGCGTCGCCCATGGGGACGATATGGAAAGGAGCAGGGCAGCAATTCCTCCCGCCACCGGCCTGGGGGAGAGCGTCCCAGCCGCCGAACTCACGGAAAACATGGGGGAGGGCGTCCCAGCCATCACATTCGCGGACCATATGGAACCGAATAGGGCAGCAATTGCTCCCGCCACCGGCCTGGGGGAGAGCGTCCCGGCCGTCGAACCCGCTAACGATATAGGAGAAACCGCCCCAGCCGTCGAACCCGCTAACGACATGGGGGACAGTGTCCCAGCCATCGCTCCTGACGACGTGAAAGAAAGCGAGCCCACCCAAGAGTCCACCTTTCCGGCCGTCACCATGGGAGATGTTTTGGAAAGAATCGGCTCCCGACGGAGTAGTGCCTCCCGGTTTTTCGACCGTTAAGCGGGGAGTTTCTTGATTTAGCAACTATCTCAAAACCCGGCCCGACTCCTTCCCCGCTAAGTCCTTTCGGGAAGGGGAAGGATCGAAGGATGTTCCACCCGGAATAAAAGAGTGTTTAGTTAATTTCTTAGTGCCATTCCTGGCCGCCCTGGCGACCGGGGATGGCAAGAGTTCTCGCGTTAAGCCGGCGTTCGGGAGAGGCGTACTGGTAGCCCTAAAGCGGGCCTAACCGGGAAGCCCCAATCCCCAGCCCCGGAATCCAAGGAGGCAGTTAATGGATAGGGACCAAAACCAGGAGCGGGACCCGGACCAGGACCGAATGTAGGCCGCCACCAGGCTTACCGAGGCTGCCGTTACCCAGCTGTTCCAGGGAGCCTCTACCCCGATCGATGCCAGCAGAGGACAGCAGATTGGTCAAATTGTTGCCGAGCTATACTCCGCTATCTATACCGGCAAGGATGGCCAGAGTACGTTGGATGCCCGGCCGTCCCTTGCCGAAAGGATGGCCATTGCGCCGGCCAGGTCTCGGGTCTTACCGCGTCCCACCAGGGTCGGTCAAAGCGGGCCAACGCCCCGATCCCTAACAGGTTCGGCTGCACCTGCGGTCGGCAAGGATGCTGAGTCGGTCGCGGACCGCGCAAATCTCCCCCGATCCATCCAGAATGAAAGCGTGCAGGAAGCTCCGAGGAGCCAGGCGAGGGTGAGGCCGTCAGATGGACTAGACAGGACCGTAACTCCGGCTAGCGTTCCAGAAATCGGGCCATCTCTAGGGACTATGCCTGAAACTACCCAAGATTCCCTTCAGTCTCTTTTGTCCGAGATCGGCGCCGATGCGCCTCGCGAGGAAGCCGAAGAGGAGCGAATGCTGCCGCCGGAATCCCCGGTTTACCCGGCGCAGCTCCAGCCGGAGAGTTTGGAATCTCAGCTGGCCTCGATTGCGTCGCAGGGACCTATGGAGCCGGAAATACCCCCGTCCGCCCCGCCCCCGACCTTTGCCACGACTCCCCTGCCAAATTCGATCAGTCCTAGAGCCCCATCGCCTGCTCCTTCTGATTCCCCCGTGGTTGTCTTGGAAGCCTCGGAAAAGCGCCGTTCCCGGTGGCGATTCTGGCAGCGCTAGACCTATCACGTTTTTAAACCAATCACCGATTCGGACTCCGAGCGTTTGCCGGAGCCCGTTAATAATTAATCCGGTTCCCCGCTGGCCCAGGCCGGGTTTGGCCAACCGGATGACCGCTTGGCCGAAACGGCCGGAAAGATTCCCGCAGGAACTCACATTCATGGCGGCGGCAAAGGCGGGGGTTAGCATAATCTGGTGGTAGAATTCTTTAATGAAGGTGCGGGCTGGCCGAATTCTGACCCGGTTGGCCGGCAAAGAGGAGTCCCTCCGCCCCTGGGCTCAGGCGCTTTCTATATCCGCTACCCTGGGCTGGATGGCAGTAACCTTCTACTTCTTGGGCTCCCCGGATCCTCCCTCTCCCGAAGCGCCACCCTGGTGGTTTCCAGTCCTCGCCCACCTTTTTCTGTTCGCCGTTTTGGGACTCTTAACCATGCTAACTCTGGCCACTCTGGAGCGTTCCTCCGGGTGGAGATACGGCCTAGCGTTGGTCGTGGTAATTGGCTTCCTCTGGAGATCGGCAACCGAGCTTTACCAGGCCTCGATTCCCAGTCGCAGCGCTTCCTGGGAAGACCTGCTTTTGGATACTTTGGGCGCCTTTATGGGTGGAGCCGGGTACAAGGTAGCTGGACTTTGGGCACACCGGTATTTAGGTTGGTACAGACTCTACTATCATTAAAATTCCTCCGCCCTTAACTCGAAGGATGCACCATGGCTTCGGTGTCTCTAGGGGATCGTTGATCCCTCGGTTGCCAGGTGGAGCGCCGGAGCTGCTGGCTTAGATGGCGCCAGTAAGCAACTCTGGCGGAGGAATTGGAACGCCGAATGCCTGGAAAAGCCCAGAATTTATGGGCCTGAGGGCTTGTACCGGTTGCGGGATAGCAAAATAAAGGACTTCCAAACCATTTCTTCAAGGCCTGGAAGTCCGAGGAAGCCAGGTTGGCCAGGTTCCGTGGAGCCGGCCAAGGGTGCGTCAGGCAGATCCCTGTCGTGTCGCCGGGTTAGCCCGGCCGTTTCACTTCAATAGTTTCATCTGCCGTCAGGGCCACCCGCCGGTAACGAATGCCCATCTTCAGCATCCAATAACCCAGGGTGGCCGGACTTACGCCCAGCTCGTCGGCGGCATGGCTAAGGCCGTGCTGGTTCACCAGCTCCGGGACCAGAGTTTCCAGGGGCCGCTGGAACTTGTCCTCTACTTGCCGCATCAATTTGGTGCGTCGCACCCGCTGGACTGACATTGGCTATTCTCCGGTAAGACGGCCCCGGGTATTGCCGGAGCGGCTGTATTTCAGAGTCTATCATACAGGTCCTGGGCAAGTATTTGCCTGGAAACTGGGGTGTATTCTCGCCAATTTCCAGGGTCCTACCGCGGGCTGCGACTCGTAAGCGCCGCCGGCCCACTCTCTTGGCGGAGAAGATTACCGGCTCATTCCAATTTCGGTTGACTTATCTCCGGCGAAGAGTTTATCTTGGAACGACACCATTCCGGGCCACAACCGGCCGGATTTCGACGGATTAGATAAATTTTCAGGAGGTACGGATATGTCCAGAGTCACGGTAATTCAGCATATTAACATCCAGATCACCGACCGCGATCGAACCAGGCAATGGTATGAACAGGTATTGGGCGCCGAGTTTAACGACCGGGGTCCGGAAGCCAATAAGAGGCAACTGCAGCTCCGCATTGGCAATGGGGAAATTCATACCACCGACACCAAAAACCCAGTGCTGGCTGCATCGGTGCATTTCGCCGTGGAAATCAACGACTGGGACGAAATGATATCTCACTTGGACAGCTCTGGGGTTCGCTATACCCGCACCCCGGGGAGCAGGCGCGAGGAGGATGCCGGTTGTTCCTGGGGCCTCCGGGATTACAGCGGGGGCCATTACACCTACATTCACGACCCGGACGGGAACATGATCGAGTTGGTGCACCACCCGTTAGGTCTGGAGGATGCAGATGGGAACAAGCTGGAGCTGACCCATCATGCCGAGAGTCCCAGCTGGTCCAAGAATCCGGAACACAGTAAGGAGTTCAGCCCGGTAGCCTAAAAACGGGTATCGGCGCTGGCCCCGGTTTGGATAGATCCCCCTATCTCCCCCGTTTAAACGGGGGAGATAGGGGGATCTGGCAATTTTAGAACTTTCGTGAAAGGTCAGTAAAAGCGGCTATCCGCCCCGCATGCGGCCCCGCCGGAAAAACCGATCCGAAAACCCTTCCCAGCCGAACCGCCGGCCTTCGAACCCCAGACGATTCATGTCCCATCCCTGGAATCGCTCCGATGGCCGGAAACGGGCCCCTGCCTGGGAATCCGACGAGCGATGGAATCGGTGTTTCGACAAGTCCTTGAAGGGCTGCGGCGTGGCGTCGTGCCATTCTTGAACTGCATTGGCCTCATCCTGGGAAATTACGCCGCATTCCACCATGTGGTAAAGCCTGTGTTTCACTGCCTCCCCTCCCCGCAGCAGTAACCGGTGTAGTTTGGCGGCCGCGTCGGGACGGGAGCGGAACCAAACCAGGATCTTATCCGCCTCCGCTTGGGTAAGCTTTTCATCTGCTACCAAATGTTCCAGCCGGTATGCCAGGGAGTCGTCCTGCTTCTCCCGACGGGCTTGGTCGAAGGCGTTTTGCAGGACCTCTTCCTCCATATCCAGGATTTCCGCCACTCGGGAGGCCATGCTCTGCTTCGGAGCATCGCCATGGGAGAGTTCAATTCGGCCGGAATCCCCCCGGTTAAAGGAGTTTATCTGGCGGGAAAGACCCTCGGGAGAGGTTCCGATTGGGCTGTTTACGCTTTCCTGGGAAGGGCTTTTTTGGGCGAGGATTACCCCTCCGGTTACGGCAACGGCAAAAGCCACAAGCGCCAGGGGCAGAAAATATCTGCGCTTCTTCATTTCTTCAAGTCTCCTTGCTAAATTTCTGCGGAGTTAGGCTGCGGCGATCCCCGCTGAGAATAATATACCGGGAAAAATTTAAGGAAATATGAGGGCCTCAACGCCGGGGCGATTCCAAGGTTCTCTTCTAATACCAGGTCTGCCTCTAGGTTGGGTAAAAGTGTCGGGCGATTTCGTGGGGGCGCAGGGCCGTGCGCCATTACCTTACTTATACCCAAGGTTTTCATATGGAGAGAGTATAAGCCGGGATTCCCCAGATCAAACCACCTTCCCTGGATATAGCTCCCGCGGGGATACCGCCAAATATAATCCCGCATTCCAAGGGCGTCAAATGCGGCCTGATTCACTCAAATTCCACGCTTTTATAGGGCAACCACTGTACTGCCAAGCGTAAAAGCCCCAAACCGTGGTCTACGCCCAAGTCTCGCCCTTGGGAAGCTCTTTTGCCCTGTGCGACCCCGTAACCGTAACCAATCCCGACGCTCCTAAAGTGGACTAGCCAGGAGCCAGCCTAAGCCGACCAATTCGTTCCAGTATCCCGCCTAGCATTTCCCGGCTCACCAGCACCTCAGCAAGCTGAAACACCAGCCTTCCGGCATGGCGCACCAACCGTCCTCCAGTCTTGATCATCCTGGTCTGCAGACTGGTCAACGACCAGTGCTTCATTGCCTCCGGTAAGGCTAGCCTTCTCATGAAGTTGCCCAAGTTGTAAGCCAGTACGAACAACTCCAGCCTGACCTGATTGGCCACGAACTTGTGGCAGGACAACCTCGTCCAGTTCAGGGCGTACTTGCCTTCTTTTATCCATTGCTCCGCCGTGCCTCGGCCATTGTAAAAGCGGACTATCCCGATGTTTGGATAGCTCAGATTGGTGACGATGAAGCCCACTCTGGGAAACAGTTCTCCCTGGTGCCACTCCACCTTAGAGACCACTCTCCGAGCAACGTTCCAGCTCTGGGCCTGGTAGACGAAGTCATGATAGGAGACGATGGGCTTCGGGGAAAGCCACTCCGTAGGCCGTATTAGCCGGGGCGCTATCTCCCGCTGCAGCACCTGGTTGGACCGCAGCCTGATGGCGTAGCCGATGTTTCTTGCTTCCAGATAATCGTATATCTCCGGCTTGGCGAAGGCGGCGTCAGCACGAAACAGCAGCCTGACCGCTGCTGTCAAATAACGCTCCACCACCGGATCAAGGACTTCTTGCCAATCATCGGCACTGTGGACGTTGCCTGACCGCAGCTTAGCTGCTTCACAATCCCCAAACTGGTTGAACAGAAAGAGAGGGTGATAGCAGACGCATTCAAAGTGGCCGTTGTAGGCTGCTCCCTCCTGCTGGCCGTGCACTGGACTCTCGGAACTGTCCATATCCAGGATTACTCGCCGGTGTAGGGTATGGGCCATAGCTCGTTCCACCCACTGGGTATTTATTCGTGCCAGCCCCTTCAGGTTGTCCTCTTGGGTCAGGAACTCCGTCTCGAACCGGCCCATCTCACTGGTGCTGGCTCCTTTCCGCTCCGAGCCTTGCCATCCCACGATCACTCGCATGGCTGGGTCTTGGGAAAGGCGCACTGCGTCATTGGTGTCGTCGTAGCCGGCCAAGCGGCTATAGATCGACTGTCTTAGCAGCGGAACCAGGTGGTGAAGGATATTGCGTCCGGTACGGCTTTCCTGGAGGTAGTCCTCAGCGATTTCGGTAAGCCCCAAGGCATCATCAAACTCTCGAAAGGCAAGAAGACCAGCGTCGGAGGTGATGGTTGAGCCGTGAAATTCCAGGCGGACTTTGGGGTTGAATTGGAGCCGGAGAGGGGCTTTTTCGCCGTCACCCATCAGGTGCCTCCATGATGCCTACAGCATCTTACTGCAAAGTGACATATCATGGAGTTATTATAGCTGGGAACACGCAAAAAGGGCCCATAATTAGACAATGGTTGAAAGACCATCGACGAATTACTGAGAAAGCTTTTTAGCCATATGGGAAATGTGGGATAAGTTATAACCTATGTGAGATCCGTCGGGCTCCGGTGGCAACGGATTTTCCTCCCCACCCTTGACCAGAAGAAGAAATCGGCTAGTTTCAGCCACCCGCCCAGGCTCATCTGGATTCGGCGGCCACCTGATTGCGGAGGGTCCCAATTTGGGGTATCTCCACCTCGACCACATCTCCCGGGTGCAGCTGCTCCACCGCGCCGGGGGCGCCGGTCAAAATGATGTCGCCGGGACTCAACGTGATGAACTGACTGATGCCGCTCACGGTGGCGTAGCAGTCGTAGGTCATACCGGAAGTGCTGCCCCGGTCGGCCTCCCGACCGTTCAGACGGGTGATGATTTCCAGGGAATGGGGCTCCACGTCGGTTTCGATCCAGGGTCCCACCGGCCCGAAGGTATCACAAGTCTTGCGGCGCCACATGGAAAGGTCGTTGGACCAGGAGCCCTCGCTACTCACATCGTTGGCGCAGGTATACCCCAAGATAAAGTTGGGAGCCTCTTCCGGAGTTACCCGTCGAGTGGGTTTACCGATGACGATCACCAACTCGCCTTCGTAGTGTACATAGTCCGATTCAGCGGGTAAAACTATAGTATCCTCGTGGCCGATGAGGCAGCCCACGCCCTTCTGCCAGGGCCGGAAAACCGCCGAGTCCCGCTGGATTCTTTCCGCGTCCAGGGCGCCTTCCTGGTGGGCAACGTGCGCGGCGTAGTTGAGTCCCACGGCCCAAAAACTGGTGGGCTGGGTGGGCGGCAGCAGCTTTACCAGGTCCAGGGGATAGGAAGCCTGGGTCACGACGATATCACCGTAGATGCTGCCCTGGATAACCTGAACCCGGTCTCCCTCCACCACCCCGTAGCTTTCCCAGCCGTCAACCCGAAACCTGGCTAACTTCATCTTGACACCTCAATACCAAGAGTCTATCTCAAAACGACCCATGTCATTGCGAGCGAAGCAATCACTCCTGACCCTCATAAGATTGCTTCGGGCCTACGGCCCTTGCAATGACAATCGAAAGCCCCAGGGGAAGCCGCCCACCCCTGCAAGGAGGCTGAAAGGCCTTTACTCCGCCCAAGGCGACGGTCCTAACCCAGCACCGCTTGGGCCTTAGCTTCCGCGTCAGCCAAAAGCCCGGCTTCGTCATCCCCGGCTAGTCGTAACAGCACGCGATCCGCTCCCGCCTCCTCAAACTGCCCGATAAGGTCCTTATCTGGCGGCTGGCCGAAAACGGTGATGCTAATGGAGTCCGCGCCCCTTCCTGCCACCTCGGCCAGCTCCGAGAGGGTGGCGCGAGCCTTTTTTATATCTTCGGGAGTTACCCCTATTGGCATCCAGCCGTCTCCCCAACGGACCACTCGCTGCAGGACGTTTTTAGCGTTTCCGCCCAGCATTACCGGCGGATGGGGCTGGTGGACCGGTTTAGGGTTGCAGTGGACCGGTGGGAAATCCACATAAGTCCCGTGAAACTCGGCTTGTTCCTTGGTCCATAGTTCCTTCATCGCCAGAACGTGTTCCCGGGCCTGGGTCCAACGATGGTCGAAGTCTGCCCCCATGACCTCGCTCTCTTCCCGGAACCATCCCGTGCCAATCCCGAAGAGGAAGCGGCCGCCGGCGTAGTGGTCCAGGGTGGAAATCTGCTTGGCCAGATCCAGGGGGTTGTGCTCGGTAACCAGGCAGATTCCCGTGCCCAGCTTGAGGTTTTGAGTGGTGGCGGAGGCCCGGGCCAAAGCAATGAAGGGGTTGACCTGGTGATACATGCCCTGGGGAATGGACCCATCGGGACTGCCGCCGTACTTGGTGTTGTGGTTGACCGGTATCACCGGATGCTCCGGCAACCACATGGACTCGAAGCCCACCTCTTCGATTTTTCGCGCCACCACACCAATATCTCCGTGGCGCTCGCTGGCCGTAGCGCTGACTCCTATATGCATATCTCTCCTTTTCCGGATGAAACCGCTGCTCTTAGATAACTATTTCAAAACTCTTATATTCCGGGTGGACCGTCCTTCGACAAGCTCAGGACGAACGGGGTTTGCTCTTTGTCCGTTCGTGGTGAGCCCGTCGAACCATGAACGGATGATTCTCGCACGCCCTCGAAGGCACCCCTGGACTCCGTTTAGAGAGCAGAGGGAAGGCCCAGCTTCTCTACCTCAGCTAGGCATTCCGGGCATAGCACCTCTGCGGTCAGGTTCGGCGCTGACCAGATGTTTTCCCCCTCATATCCACAGAGGAATCGAGGCATGATCTCCTCAAAAGAAGTGGCGTAGAGGTCTTGCACGTAGTGAACCTTGCCGGTCCTTTCCTTGTTCCCCCACCACCAGGAAGTAAAGGGCCGATCCCGCTCTTCAGCCATGGCGGAACTGGTCCAGCCCTCCTCGGGCATTTCCACCATCCAGCTGGTGCGGCCGTTGGGACCGGGCGCCCGCTCGGCCTTCAGCTCTCCGATGCGAATACATTCACGGATGCTGGAGGTGGCGATACGCAGACGGCGGGAAGCCTCCTGAATGGATACTTTTTCCATGAGCTTTCTCCCTCAGCCGAACGTTACAAAATCACTAGCAGAATCTCGAAAAGACCAGATTTCAGGTCCGGCTGCTGAGTTCGGGTTACAGGTTCGCCAAGGGGCCTATTGGTTCGCCAATGGGATAGTAGCAGTGACACAGGGCGCATTGCCGTGAGTGGCGGTGGTGTGTCCCTTTCCGGTGGTGTCCTCAACTAAGCGGGCGTCCCCGGGCCCGAAGACCTGCTTGGACCCGTCGCCAAGGCCAATCTCCAACTGTCCGGACAGAATGATGACGAACTGCCGTCGCGGAGCGGTATGATAATCCGAGAAATTTCCCACCTTCGCTTCCCGAAAAACAATGTGGGTTGTGTCCCGGGCCTGGGTCCACTCCGGAGTTTGGGAAAGGTCCACCGAGTCTATGTGGGATTGACCGTCGTCGCCGCTGTAAAGCCGAAAGGTTCCCATAACATTTCTCCTAAAAATAAGTTAGGTTTTATTCTAGCCCCATGGCCGCCGATTATTGCTTCCAGGGGGTGTAATCGATGGTGTCTATGATTTTCCGGGAAATTTCGATGTTCTCCTTGAGCCGGTTATCCCACTGGTGGTTCCAATCCGGGGGTATCATCCGGCGGACTTCCCGCGCCCCAAGCGGGTCACCGTCCATCAGTACCTCTCCTTCTGCCACATCGGCCAGGAAGCAGGTCAAATCTCCACCATCCATGGCGTTTACCACCCGGCAATCCAGGTAAGCCCAGCAGTCTTTCAACACCGGACTGCCGGTGACCCCGATATCATAAGCGATACCCGCCAGCTTGTCTTTCTCGCGGCCCGAAAAGAAGCCGAATTCTCTCAACAGATCCAGCTGGTGCTTCCCCAAAAAATTCAGCGCGAAGGCCCCGCTGCCGTGGATCAGATGATGGCTGTAGTTCCCTTTGTATATCTGCACCAGCACCCGAGGTCGCTGGGGAACTATGGAGGCGTTGCTGATGGCCATACAGATTTGAGCATTGGCAACCCCTTCCCATTGGCTGGTCACTGCCGCCAATGGCGACCAGAGCCGCCCCAGTAGGGGAGCAATGCGTTGGTAGTCCATTTTGACACCTGCGTCGCTGGCGGTCCGACCTTTTGCCAATTCCCAGATGGACCGCTAGGAGGCGCTACAAGCGCTGGTCGGCCAGGAGCAATAGGTTAAGCAGCACCTGGGCGCCGTTGGCGCAATCTTCCTGAGTTGAGTATTCCTCCGGAGCGTGGCTGACGCCGTTCACGCTGGGGACGAAAATCATGGCTGCCTCGGTGATGGCCGCCATTGCCTGGGCATCGTGGCCCGCGCCGCTGGGCAGCCGCTGGCAAGCCAAGCCGGTTTGGGCAGCTGCCGCGGCCACCAATTCTTGCATCTGGGACTTGATAGGTACGGACTTGGTATCCTCGAACCTCTGTATGTCTATCGATACTCCGTCCAGCCTGGCGATCGCGGCAGCCCGGTGCCGGAACTCCGCATCGGCGGCGGAAAGGGCGTCCATGTCCACGTCCCGAAACTCCACTCCCAGGCTAATCCGGCCGGGAATAATGTTAACCGCGTTGGTGTAGGACTGGATGCTACCGGCGGTGCCGACCCGGCATATCTCCAGCTCCGAGGCCATACTCTGGACCGCCAGCACCAGCCGGGAAGCGCTAACCAGCGCATCATGGCGCGCCGGCATGGGGGTGGTTCCAGCGTGGTTGGCCGTGCCGGTAATCTCTACGCTGTAGACCCAGCGACCGGTGATGCCGGTTACCACGCCGATGACAGCACTGGACTGGTGCAGGGTCGGTCCCTGCTCGATATGCAATTCAAAATAGGCGGCCAGCTCGTCTTTACCCCGACTAGCCTGGTGGACTCGGCTCATGTTGCCGCCGATGCCGGCCAAACGGGCGCTCATCAGAACTCCCTCGTCATCGACGGCCGTCCGATCTTCCTCTTCCAAGAGCCCGGCCATGGCGCGGCTGCCGAACAGCCACCGCCGGAATCTGGTGCCCTCCTCGTTGGTAAACACCAGCACTTCCACCGGATGGCGCAACTCAATTCTTTGGTCGGCAAGGGTCTGGACCACTTCAATCGCGCCTAGTACTCCCAGGGCTCCGTCGTATTTGCCACCGTTGGGCACGGTGTCGATGTGGGAGCCCAAGGCGATGGCCGGGAGGTCGGAGGAAACGCCGGATTTACGCCCGACTATGTTCCCGCCCGGGTCGATGCGGGTTTCCATCCCGGCTCGGCTCATCTGGGCAAAGATCAACTCCCGAGCGGAGATGTCGTCCGGCGAGAAGGCCAGGCGTTGCATTCCCTGAGGAGTAGCGCCGATGCACCCCAGATCCACCAGGGTTTGATTGAGTCGCGTGGCGTTGACAGTCGGCGACGGCATATCAGCAGGTGCTAGATACGATTTTCAGGACAATTGTCAGGCCGAGTCTAGGTCCTTTGGGGGTCCCGGGCAATGGGGATTGGCGATTTGGCCCAAGCGCCCCGGCAAACCTACCACCTACGCCCTTCGCTGTAAAGTATCAGTGGGTTCCGGCGGGCAATCTCGTCTTAACCAAGGAGCACCTTGAGTAGGTAATCCTCAACCCAGCCAGCTTTCAGCCGTTTACCTTGAAGTCCCCGTTTAAGGCTGGTCTCCTGCTTCAGCAAATTGAGGGCTATCTGGCGCAGGACTGCCAGGTTTTGAGGCCCATTATCCCTACGTACCCGGCTGTGATCTTCTCGAAAGGTAACATCCAAAGACCAGTGCAAGCTGTTTTCTATGCCCCAGTGTCGGCGGGTGACCTCCAACAAAGTCTGGCCAGGCCTGGCCAGACTGCTGATATAGTAGCGAGAGTGGACCGTGGTCCCGGTTGCCGTCTCCCGCTGAGCCGTGACCTTAACCACGGCGTTGAGGTTGGCCCACTGCTGCCGGTTTTGCAGATAGTCCAGGCAGTCCGGGTCCGTGATGACCCAGCATTGACGGGTTTCCAGGCGGCCGTGGCCCTTGTTCAGCGTGCGGGCGAAGTCATAGGGGACGCCCTCGAAGTCGTATTCCTCGGCGCCCTCGAAAAGGTCGCGAACGTCATCGTACAGCCGGCCTTGATTCTCCTTCACCGCCAGCAGATAGTCGGCCTGAGCCTCAATGATCTCCCGGGCTACCTCCCTCCGGCAGCCCATGGCGTCGATGGTGATGATGCAACCGGCGAGCTCCAGCAGCTGTAGCAACTTGGGGATGACGGTGATTTCATTGGACTTCTCGTCCACCTTGGTCTGGCCCAGCGCCAAGCCATGGGACGAAGCCCACACGTTGACCATGTGAATGGCCTTTTTGCCCAGGGTACGGTCGTGGGAGCGCCGTACCGTCTTGCCGTCGATGGCCACCACTTCGCCTTGGGTGACTTGGGCTACGGCTTGGACCCACTCCATGAAACAGCGTTGAAACTGCTCTGGGTCCAGGCGGGCGAAGACGTCGCTGAAGGTATCATGGGAAGGGATACCGTTGGGCAACTCCAGGAAGGACTTGAACCACTCCTCTTTACAGTTGCCGAAGAGCTCGATATCCACCCAAGAATCAGCGCCGCAGATGGTGGCACAAAGGGCAATGGTGACGATATCCAAAAGTTTGTGCCGCTTGGTACGATCAATCCTCGGGTCGTCCAACGCCGCGAAGTATTCGGCGATGGGTGCGCCTGTTGCCTGAACCATCACTACCCCTCCCTAGTTTCGTCATGATGATTACTATTTTAAATAAATTTAAGAAAGATAATAAGACGCGATTGCCCTGTGGGTTCCGGGCAGCCTCTGCCAAACCTTCCCTATTCAATCCGACAGCCAGTCTTCTTATTTTTTTACCCAGGTTCCACTGGTGCTTCCACCACTTGGCGCAACACAGATGTATAGTGATTGACCTCCAGCGTCGACTACCATGCGGCCGTAATGGGCCGGGCTATCACAATCGGTGGATGGGGGCGCGCCAGAGGTAAGGGCAAGCTGGATATATCCGCCCATCTGCAAGCTACTCTGCGGGGTCGAAGTCCCTATACCTACATTGAGGTCCGGTGTAAGCCGCAGCACCTCCATTTTTGTTGTTCCATCATCGTAGTCAAACACGAAATCCTGAAATTGCCCCGCTCCATGCTTCCTTATACGAATGCCATACTGGGTTTCGCTGGGGTAGCCGTTGTTATAAAGGTCGATACTCTCCAGGTCCGGCTCGTCGCCTCTCACCAGGGCCAGAGTAGCCTCGTAGGACTTAAAAGAATCGGGTGGCGAGTTGATCTGCAGAATAGTATGGTATGGCGCGTATCTTTTCATCATGAACACCCCGTCGGCGGCCGTGCCTCCCCGAAAGAAGGCTAGATCAGCGACCGTCTCACCCGAAGGGGCAAAGTTGTAGCCTCCACCCTCCATTAGAACGTCCCCGCTAGCCACATGGAGCGCCGCGCTGGGGTTCGTCGTGCCGATGCCCACCTGGCCGTTGGAGTCGACGCGCATCCTTTCGGTTCCATTAGTCTTGATGATGACCGGCCCGTTGTCTGTGGTGCCCAAGAAATGGGCGGTTGCGTTGATGCCGGAGTTACCCGTTAGCTGCCAAGATTCGGCTTTCGGCGAGGGCGCCGGCTTGGCCGCAGCCACTGGTCCCTGCGTGCCGGCGATGCCAGCCAGGACTATTGACATAGCGAGTAATGCTAGAAGAAACGGCTTAGTCGACATATTAGGCTCCACCTTGTTGGATTGCGGTCTGCCAGATATTGGGGGAATTCCTGCAGAACCCGGCTTCTCGCCTTTTATGTCTCCGGTTTATCACAGATGAGTGAATAATCGAGGGAAAATTTGGTGAAGGCCCGTTCAGGGCAATCGCGTCTTAACCAAGGAGCACCTTGAGTAGGTAATCCTCAACCCAGCCAGCTTTCAGCCGTTTACCTTGAAGTCCCCGTTTAAGGCTGGTCTCCTGCTTCAGCAAATTGAGGGCTATCTGGCGCAGGACTGCCAGGTTTTGAGGCCCATTATCCTTACGTACCAGGCTGTGATCTTCTCGAAAGGTAACATCCAAAGACCAGTGCAAGCTGTTTTCTATGCCCCAGTGTCGGCGGGTGACCTCCAACAAAGTCTGGGCAGGCCTGGCCAGACTGCTGATATAGTAGCGAGAGTGGACCGTGGTCCCGGTTGCCGTCTCCCGCTGAGCCGTGACCTTAACCACGGCGTTGAGGTTGGCCCACTGCTGCCGGTTTTGCAGATAGTCCAGGCAGTCCGGGTCCGTGATGACCCAGCATTGACGGGTTTCCAGGCGGCCGTGGCCCTTGTTCAGCGTGCGGGCGAAGTCATAGGGGACGCCCTCGAAGTCGTATTCCTCGGCGCCCTCGAAAAGGTCGCGAACGTCATCGTACAGCCGGCCTTGATTCTCCTTCACCGCCAGCAGATAGTCGGCCTGAGCCTCAATGATCTCCCGGGCTATCTCCCTCTGGCAGCCCATGGCGTCGATGGTGATGATGCAACCGGCGAGCTCCAGCAGCTGTAGCAACTTGGGGATGGCGGTGATTTCATTGGACTTCTCGTCCACCTTGGTCTGGCCCAGCGCCAAGCCATTGGACGAGGCCCACACGTTGACCATGTGAATGGCCTTTTTGCCCAGGGTACGGTCGTGGGAGCGCCGTACCGTCTTGCCGTCGATGGCCACCACTTCGCCTTGGGTGACTTGGGCTACGGCTTGGACCCACTCCATGAAACAGCGTTGAAACTGCTCTGGGTCCAGGCGGGCGAAGACGTCGCCGAAGGTATCATGGGAAGGGATACCGTTGGGCAACTCCAGGAAGGACTTGAACCACTTCTCTTTGCAGTTGCCGAAGAGCTCGATATCCACCCAAGAATCAGCGCCGCAGATGGTGGCGCAAAGGGCAATGGTGACGATATCCAAAAGTTTGTGCCGCTTGGTACGATCAATCCTCGGGTCGTCCAACGCCGCGAAGTATTGGGCGATGGGTGCGCCTGTCGCCTGAACCATCACTACCCCTCCCTAGTTTCGTCATGATGATTACTGTTTTAAACAAATTTAAGAAAGATAATAAGACGCGATTGCCCTGGAAGGCCCGTGACCCGGCACGAGGGCGGCGGCGGATAGGTGTATAATCGGGGCGATCTGCCCTTGCCCTGACGCCATTGTGATGACCGGGTCCCCAGATTCGCGCTGGGACGAACAGGTTGAACTCATCCCACCAAGGAGCGGAACCCGAATGACCAATCAGCGCCAGCTGCGTCTAGGAGTATTCCTGGCTGGAACCGGCAGCAACATGGCCTCCTGGCGGCATCCCAATGCCGTGGCCGACGGCGCCATAAACCTGGATTACTACCGAAACCTGACTCGTAAAGCCGAGGCTGCCAAGCTGGACTTCGTGTTCTTCGGGGACGGACTCTACATCAGCGAAAAATCCCATCCCAATTTTCTCAATCGCTTTGAACCCCTCACTCTATTAGCCGCGCTGGCCATGGAAACCAGCCATATCGGGCTGGCCGCTACGCTGTCTACCACCTACAGCGACCCCTTTACCGTCGCCAGGCAGTTTGCGTCCATAGACCACATCAGCGGTGGCCGGGCCGGCTGGAACATAGTCACCTCGCCGTTGGAAGGTTCGGCCTTAAATTACGGTAAGCCGGAGCATCCAGCCCATGACCTGCGGTACCGGATGGCCCACGAATTTTTGGAGGTGACCAAGGGTCTTTGGGATTCGTGGGAAGACGACGCCTTTATCCGCGATAAAGAGTCGGGGCAGTTCTTCGATCCCAGCAAGCTGCACCGAGTCAACTACCAGGGCGAGTTTTACTCGGTCCAAGGACCTTTAACTATCTCCCGGTCCAAACAGGGCAGGCCGGTATTGATCCAAGCGGGTTCCTCCGAGGCCGGCAAGGATTTCGCCTCGCGCCACGCCGATGCCGTATTCACCGGTCAAGCGAACCTGGAGGAAGGGGTCAAGTTCTACCAGGATGTTAAAGGGAGGGCGGCCAAATACGGAAGAAGACCCGATGAAATTTTGATCCTCCCCGGTTGCTCCCCCATAGTTGGGGAAACTCTTGAGCAGGCCGAGGAAAAATACCGGGAGATCGCCAATCTGGTCTTCATTGACGACGCCTTGAACTACCTGGGCCGCTATTTCAACGACATGGATTTCACCCAGTACGATCTGGACCAACCCTTCCCAGACCTGGGAGACTTTGGTCGTAACGGCTGGGAGAGCGCAACGGACCGAATAAAGAAGCTGGCCAGGGACGAGAATTTAACCCTGCGCCAGATGGCGCTACGCTCCACCACCCCAAAGCCCGCCTTTATCGGCACGCCCACCCAGGTCGCGGATAGCATGGAAGCATGGTTCGAAGCGGGCGCGGCCGACGGATTTATGATGAACAGCGCCGTGCTGCCGGATGGGTTCAATAATTTCGTGGATCAGGTTCTGCCCATTCTCAAGGAGCGGGGCCTGTTTCGAGTCAAGTACGAAGCCGACACCCTGCACGGCAACCTGGGCCTGGCAATTCCGGAGAACCGGTTCGCCAGACCGGCTGGACAGGAAAAACTTTCCCCTTGAGCTGAAGACTTTGGGAGCCTGGCCGAGAAGCGATCCTTTCCCATTAGTTAAAGTGGGGCATCACCTCTTTGGCGAATAGCTCCATACACTTCAGGACCGTTTTCTGTTCCATGCCGCCAAACTCAAAGTTGCAGCCGAAGTATTCAATTCCCAGATTCTGAAACTCCTTGATCTTGGCCACACACTGCTCCGGCGTGCCGATGACAGCCCGCTTTTCCGCCAGGTAATCGTAGCTGGGAGGCTCCTCGGTGCGGGTACGCCGAAAGTCGTCCAGCTTGTGGTAGACCTCGCTGCCTTCGCTGAACTGCCGCCGCCATTGGATCATGTCCTGGGTCCAGCGCATGGCCGGCTCGGCGTCCCGGCGGGCCTGCTCCTCCGTTTCCGCTACGTAGCAATAGCGAAAGAAGGGAACTTGGGAGAGGGGCACACTGTGTCCGGCCTGCTCGGACAGCGTTACGAATCGCTGGCACAGGTCCGTAGCGTCGTCATGGTTCAGCACCACTCCTGTAATCAGGGGATGCCCGGTGGAGATCAGGAACTCCAGGGTTTCCGGGGTACGGGTGGCGGCGATGTAGATGGGCGGGTGGGGTTTTTGCTCCGGCATGGGCACCAGATTGGCGTGTTTTACATGATAATGCTGACCGGCAAAGGAAAAATCCGGAGTTGTCCATAATCCCTGGATTATCTGGATGGATTCCTGGAACCGGGTCTGGCTCTCCTCACGATCCACGTGGTATCCGGCGTATTCGTAGCCGGCCGTCCCTCGCCCAAATCCGGCATCGAAGCGGCCGTCGCTAATCAGGTCCAGTGTCGCGCCGTCCTCCGCCAGCTTAATCGGGTGGTGCAGCGGCGGTACCAGGACGGCGGTTCCCAGGCGAATCTTCTTGGTGCGGGCAGCGATGTTACTAGCCAGGACCAGCGATGCAGAGCCAATCCCGTAGCGGGAGAAGTGGTGCTCGGCGAGCCAATAACTGTAGTAGCCCAATTCTTCGGCGATAACAGCCTGCTCCGTGGTTTCTTCCATTAGCTGTTTGGGATTACTGCCTTCCGGCCAGGGCACATGGGTAAAGATGCCAAACTTCAATTCTAGCCTCTCCGTGAGCCTCTCAAGCCAGCCCACTGGCGTAATCTACGGTTGAACCGGGCTGCGCTAGCACCGGGCCTGGCTCGAAGCTAACACCGCCTTCCCCAAGCGTCAACCCCAGTACGGGGACATGGATTTTACAAGTTTAGGAATTTCGTCAAAGATCAGTAAATCCCACCGGTCACCCGGTCTCCTGAGGCTCCTTCTGCATCTCCAGCAGGCGCATTCCTTTGTCAACCTGGCTTCCCGGCTCTACCGCCAACCTCATTATCACCCCGGCCCGGTGCGCCGCTATCAGCAGTTCCATCTTCATGGATTCCATAATCATGATAGTTTGTCCCCGCTCAACCTGGTCTCCCACCTGCACCAGGATTTCCGCGACAGTTCCCGGCATGGGAGCTAAAATGTCGTCTCCCTCGTCAGCTTCGTCCCGACGGCCCGGTCGCCGGGCATCCATCCGCCCGGCATCCACTCGTTCGTATACGAACAGATAGCCGTCTAGCCACAGATGCAGTTCGTCACCCACCCGGGAGAGGAGGTAACGATGGGATCCCCCGGGGGTGCTGCCGATTGAGGCGCGGCACCACCCCCGGTCATCGGCATTGGCTGTGATGGTCAGCTCAATTTCCTGGCCATCCACCGCGACCTTGAGCGTTATTTCTTGGCCGCTTCCTTCCTGGCCGACCGGGCCGGTTACTTCGTAGCTCAAGGCCGGGCCGGTTGCGGGGCTCAGCTCTCGTATTTGACCGCTATTCAGGCCGCTACTCACGGGAACTGACGAGGTCCGGCGGCGCGCCAGGGGGAGTCAGGCACCGGCTCCCGGCTCCCGGCTGTCAGGCCGGGCCTAGTGACATCATCCGCAGCCGAAGCCCAGGCCCAGCCCGCCAGGGCGTTCGCCAGCTGCCGGGTCTCTTCCGACCCTCTGGACTGGGTAATCGCCGGAGTATTCTCCAAAAAAGTGATGTCGTATTGCCCGTTTTGAAAATGGGGATGCCGGATAACCTCCCTCAAAAAAGGGATGTTGGTTACCAGACCCAGAACCGGGAAGTTGGACAGAGCCAGCTCCATTCGTCGCAGACTTGTCGGGCGGTCCGGCCCCCAGGCGATGAGCTTGGCCAGCATGGGGTCATAGTAGGTTGATATCTCCTGCCCTGGCGCCACTCCGCTGTCCAGCCGCAGACCGGGGCCACTGGGCGGCAACCAGTGGGTGAGCCTGCCCGCCGAGGGAGCGAAATTGTTGTAAGGGTCTTCGGCGTAGATGCGGCATTCCACAGCGTGACCGCTGGCGTGCAGGTCTGCTTGTTCCAACGTCAAAGGTTCCCCGGCGGCGATGCGGACCTGCCATTCCACCAGGTCCAAGCCGAGTACTGCCTCAGTAATAGGGTGTTCCACCTGCAGCCGGGTGTTCATCTCCAGGAAATAGAACTGCCCGGATTCATCATCGAGCAGAAACTCGGCCGTGCCCGCGTTCTGGTAGCCGGCAGCTTGGGCCACCGCCACGGCGGCTTCACCCATCTGCTGCCGCAATTCCGGCGTCAAAACTGCGGAAGGAGTCTCCTCGATGATTTTTTGATGCCGGCGCTGGATACTGCATTCGCGTTCCAGCAGGTGAATAACGTGGCCATGATGGTCGGCCAATATCTGAAACTCCACGTGCCGAGGTCGGGGAATGTAGCTTTCCAGGAACACCCGTCCGTCCCCAAAGGCAGCGGCAGCCTCCCGTTGGGCGGATTCCATGGAGGGAGCCAGGTCCTTGGGGTCGGTGACCAGCCGCATGCCCCGGCCGCCGCCTCCCGCTGCGGCCTTGACCAGCAGAGGATACCCCAGGTCTGCTCCAAACCTGGCGACTTCCTCTCCGGCCGGCTGGCACACCGGGGAGCTGGGAACCACGGGCACGGCGGCCTGACTGGCTAGCTCCTTGGAGCGGACCTTGTCGCCCAGGGCCGCCATGCTCTCCGGACTGGGTCCGATAAAGACAATGCCCGCCTCCCGGCAGGCCCGAGCAAATTGGGGACTCTCCGATAGGAAACCATAGCCCGGGTGGATCGCCTCCGCCCGGTGCTGATGGGCGATGGCGATAATCTTGTCGATGTCCAGGTAAGTTTCTTCCGCGGTGGATCCCAGCAACGGGTAAGCCTCGTCGGCCAGTGCCACGTGGGGCGCGGAAGAGTCCGGCTTGGAATAAACCGCGATGGTGCCGACGCCCATCGACTGCAAGGTTAGCTGCACGCGAACGGCGATCTCGCCCCGGTTGGCTACCAGCACCTTGGAGAAAATAGGGGAGAACATATGGCCAACGTCCTAGAAGTGAGGAAATACTACATGCGGAAGACGCCCCGGGCCGGCTGGGGGAAGGGAGCATTAACCGCGGCGGAAATACCCAGTCCCACCACGTCGCGGGTGTCCGCCGGGTCGATGATCCCATCGTCCCACAACCGGGCTGTACTGTAGTAGGCGTCGCCCTCTTCGTCGTACTTCTCCAGAATAGGGCGCTGGAGGGATTCTTTCTCCTCATCACTCAAAGTTCGGCCGTCCCGCTCCAGCTGCTGCTGCCGCACTGTCACCAGAACCGAGGCCGCCTGAGGACCGCCCATTACCGAGATGCGGGCATTGGGCCACATCCAGAGAAACCGGGGCTGGTAGGCCCGGCCGCACATTCCGTAGTTACCGGCGCCAAAGGAATTTCCGATGACCACGGTAAACTTGGGAACCGCCGCATTGGCCACCGCCATGACCATCTTGGCTCCATCCTTGGCTATGCCCCCCGCTTCGTACTGGCGGCCGACCATAAACCCAGTGATATTCTGCAGGAAGAGCAGGGGAATACCCCGCTGCGAGCACAACTCTATGAAATGGGTTCCCTTCAGGGCGCTTTCCGAGAATAAAACCCCGTTATTGGCGACCACTCCAACCGGGTAACCCCAAATTCGAGCGAAGCCGCACACCAACGTTTCCCCGTAATTGGCCTTGAATTCGTGGAACCGGCTACCATCCACAATGCGGGAAATCACTTCTCGAACGTCGTATTGCCGGCGGTTGTCCGCGGAGACGATGCCGTATATTTCCGCTGGGTCGTACCGGGGCGGGTCAGGGGTCTCCACCTGAAAGGGTGGACTCCGCTTCTCCACGAAGTTTTCCACAATGTTGCGTGTGATGGCCAGCGCGTCCTCATCGTCCAAGGAGTAGTGATCGGCTACCCCGGAGACCCGGGTGTGAACGTCAGCGCCTCCCAGGGTTTCGGCATCCACTTCCTCACCGGTGGCGGCCTGCACCAGAGGAGGACCGGCCAGGAAAATGGTGCCCTGGTTGCGCACGATCACGGCTTCGTCGCTCATGGCGGGAATATAAGCGCCACCGGCGGTGCAGGAGCCCATTACCACTGCCACCTGCGGGATGGCCTGGGCGGACATCTGGGCCTGGTTGTAAAAAATTCGGCCGAAGTGGTCCCGATCGGGGAAGACCTCGGCCTGTAGCGGAAGATAGGCTCCGCCGGAATCTACCAGATAGATACAAGGCAGGCGGTTTTCCAGGGCAACTTCCTGGGCGCGCAGGTGCTTTTTCACGGTCAGGGGATAGTAGGTGCCGCCTTTTACGGTGGCATCGTTGGCCACGATCATTACCTCCCGGCCGTGGATAACACCGATGCCGGTGACTATCCCGGCCGAGGGTACATCGTCGTCGTACAGGCCGCAGGCCGCTAGAGGACTCAGTTCCAAAAAAGGAGTGTCCCGGTCCAGGAGGCGCTGGATTCGGTCCCGAGCCATCAGCTTGCCTCGCTGGCGGTGCAACTCCTTGGCCGTGGACTCGCCGCCGCTCCGCGCCAGAGCCAGCCTTTCCCTGAGCCGCTCCACCAGGGCGTCCATACGCCTCCGGTTGTCGGCGAACTGAGCGGTAGTGGTCTGAACCCGGGACTCCATTACATCCACGTCGAGTTCACGCCCTCATTTGTGGGCCCGGGGTGGGTCCGGGCCTGGGGAAGCCATCCATCTCGCTATTTTATGCCATTTTATACCGGGGCCCAAGAGTGGACCTGAGGGGGATATGAGCAGGGATCAGCAATTTGGGGAAAGCTGGAACGAGCGGGCCCATTCCGGATTGGCGTTATCTGGAGGCGATGACGTTTGGGTAAATCCCCTAAGTCCCCCTTTTAAAAGGGGGATTTAGGGGGATTTGGAGCTTACAATGTTAGAACTTTAGTCATTGCTCACTGACTAAACCAAAGCCAAGGTGGGAACTACATTTTGCAGCGATGGCAAAGGTAGGGAAGGTGTAAAAATCAATGCATCGGCTCGAGCTTGTAACAGGGTTCGGCAGCGATGCTTCACTTCATCCTTACGGTGAGCTAGTCCGCCGAAGAATGCATTCATCTTCTCTTGGACTTGGGCTTTTGTTCCCAGGCATTCGTTGGCCGTGACCTCTTCCCTGGCCCAGTCCCAGACGGCTTCGTCGGCATTGAAGTCTGGGCTGTAGGCCGGTAAGGCCACCAGCCTCAGCTGCAAGTCAGGGGTGGTCAAATAGCTGCGAATCGCTTCTCCTCGGTGGGCTGGCCCATTGTCCCAAATCACTACCAGAGGTCCAGGATGTTTTTCTCTTAGCTGCCGTAAAAAGGCGGTGGAGGTCTCGGCATTGCTGTTGCCGGCTATTTCCATGGCTTCCACCTCCCCAGCCTCCAAGCAAACTCCCGAGTAGTAGCAGGCCTTCTCTCCCCACCGAGGACTGGTAGAGTCCACCAGCGCCGGCTCTCCCTTGAGTACCCATTTCCCCCTCAGATCGGCATCGGCCCGAAAGTGGGCTTCGTCTACGAAGAAGATTTTGGCCCCACTCTCTTGGGCCTCCTCTCGGATTTGGCTGTACTGGAGGACGAAGGCTTTCCGCGCTTCATCCTTGGCTTTCAGGAGGCGTTTCTTGGGTCGCTTCAGCACGAAGCCCAACCGATGGAGGTAGTTCAAGCAACTGCTTCGACTCAGCCCCAGGTCAAAGCTCTGCTTGAGAAATTGCCTCACTACTTTCCAATTCCAGTTGGACAATTCAACTCCCGCCTCTCCAGGCGGATTTTGCACCGCAGACTTCAGTTGGTTCTGTTGACCCCAGTTCAAGACGGGGGGGAACCCCCAGTCTGTTCAAAGACCAAACCTTGGGCCTCGCCTCGGCGAAAGTTGGCCAGCCAGTTTCCAATGGTATGAGGCTCTCTGTCCAAAGCCTCAGCCACCTGGATAGCCGACCACCCTTGGCCCAACAACCATAGCCCGTGCCATCGCTCTCGCTCTCGAGGTGTTGGCGCTCGATACATCCTTTCCCGTAAGTCACCTACATTGAGTTGCCACTCTTCCATGAGTTGCACTATTTCCTTCATCCCTTCCACCACCGCCACTCGACTTCTTTTACAGAATATCGCAACTCCTCTTCGGGTTCGCTTTATGTAGGTTTCACCTTAGCTTTGGTTTAGCTTCCTGGCGGTCGTGGGAGCAGGCGGCCGCTCAGATCGGGAGTCTAGATTCCGTTCCCCCTTCCGGCACGTCGATTTCAAAGGCGTTGGCGTTGAAGGCCAGCAGGGAATAGTAGCCGAGCAGCGTGCTCAGCTCGGTCACGCCAAGGGCGCCCAACTGATTCAGCGCCGCGTCGAAGGTCGCCTGACTAACCTTATGGGTTTTGAAGCACTCCAGAGCATAGTTGACCACGGTCTGTAGGTTGGGCGCTAGTTGGGGCAGGGGTTTCCCGTCGCGAAGGGAGTCGACGAACTCGTCGCTGATACCCTGCTGCCTGGCCCGGGCGGCGTGGGCATGCCAGATGTACTGACAGTCCATGGAACGGGCCGTGATTATCATTGCCAGTTCTTGGATTTGCTTGGGCAGGGACGATTCATCCCGCAAATAGTTAACCAGGTCATTTGCCCGGCGGCGCATTTCCGGGCTGTGAATCATTACTGACCCGGGGCCGCCGGTAACCGTCCCGCCAGTGCTGGCGGTTTGCGCATCGAAGACGGAGCGAAGCCCCTCGGGAACTTGATCTCTGGTCACGTTAGTTGTTCGGGCCATAGCTTTCCTCCTCTAGTCTTGGATTCGTTAGCCGACTTTAATTTACCATGAATGCTATTGACCGGCGCTGGAACCGAGCTCCGCCAAAATCTTGGCCAGGTCCCGGTTGAATTCAGCCTTGTTGAGAACCAGATCGCAACCCAGGGTCCGGGCCCGCTCCAGCGTGGCCACCTGCTCGTGGGGGCCGAAGGCTATGACCTGGGTCGATACCGGCTTGCGTTCTTTCAAAACCTCCAGAGCTCCAACCCAGGTCGACTCGTCCCCCTCCAGATCCACCAGAATCAAATCAGGCGGAGGGCCATCAAGCTGATTCCGGAAGGCGGGCTCGGTGGTGGCCCTTCTAACCTGATGACCCAGGGGTTCGGCAGCAGCCTCGATTCGGCCCAAAAAGAACAGGTTTTGTCCGACTAGAAGGACCCCTCCCTTGCTCGAATCTTGCAATTACTGTTCCTTTTACGAAATACGAAAATTCTAAACTTGTAAGATCCAAACCCCCCTATATCCCCCTTTTTAAAAGGGGGATATAGGGGGATTTACCAAAAGGGCGGCCGAAACGCGACTCAAAAATTGCCCTTCGGCTCCAGTCCCAGGAAATACTGGCCCGCGGTTTCATAGTGGGTGAGACGGCCCTGGGCATGCTGGGTAATTACATGGATGTCCTGGAATTGGCGTTGAATTGGATTGGTTTCAAATATGGCGTCGCTGCCACACAGATTGTAGGCCAAGTCGACCACCTGGGCGGCCATTCGGATGGCATGGGTAGCGGCCAGCCGCAGGTTAATTCGCTCCTCCGTGGTTAAAGCCCGGTTCTTTTGGGCAGCGGTCTTCTGGGCGCTTTTCCAGGCGGTAGAAGCGCTCTGGCGGAGGAAGGCTTTGGACGAGCCCCAGACGGCTTCCGCTTCGCCAATTATCCGCTGGGTAGTGGACTGATTCCCAAGCACGGTGCTGGTCCTACCGGGGATTTTGGCTCCTGCGACGCTGATTGCGGTATCCAGGGCCGCCCGGGCCACGCCCAAGGCCACGGTGGCGAACCCGGAGCCGAACAGCAGGGTCATGGGTATTACATAGAGGGCTCCATCCTCCCGGGCCAGATCCGTTGGATTGTAGCTGTGGTCGCTGGGGATGAAAAGGTCCTCAACCTCAAAGCTAAAGCTGGCGGTGCCCCGTAGTCCCTTTACCTGCCAAAAGTCCAAAAATGTCACCGCCTCCTTTGGCATCAGCATGATGCGGGCCCCAGTCCGGTCTTTGGAGGCATCCTGCGTCGGGCCGCCACCGCTGTTGATGGGAGCCAGGGCCGCAATCCAAGTTGCATGGGAGCTACCGCTGCTGAAGTGCCAGCGCCCGTTGAGCTTGTAGCCTCCGTCCACCGGCACTGCCTGGGACGAAGCCGTAGGTGGGCCGTTGGTTACGACAGCTCGTTTCTCCCCCCAGATTTCCCGTGCAGTCTGTTCCGGCATCCTCAATGAGTTGGTGGAGAAAACGTTGTTCTGGTTGAGGCACCAGCCGGTGCTCGCGTCAACCGCAGCGAATATTTCGAGAACTCTGAGGAAGTCAGGATGGTCCAGCTGGGCGCCGCCCAAAGAGCGGGGAAGTAGGAGCCTGAAAAATCCTTTATCGGCCAGCTCCTCCGCCAGCTCGGTAGGTATCTGCCGATCATCGTCGATGCGATCGGCAGTGGCCGCTACCTTGCCTGCCAGCTCCCGAGCCGCTTCGAGATAATATTCGATTTCATGCTGTGCGGTCGCCATTGTCCTCCTCATGTTTCGTGGTCGACGCCTCCAAACCCGCGCCTACTCGCCATCTTGCTGCCGGGTAACCTATCAGGGAGCCTAACAGATTCTACCAAGCTGGCGCAACGCGGCATAACCCAGGCTGGTAAAATAGCGAAAAATCCCCGGGCAGTCCAACCCAAAGATATGATGCTGCCTTGGCGAGGGCGAGTATGAGGCTATACCACGGTACGACGCTGGTTAATGCCGAGCAAGTGGCCAGCAACGGTTTCCAGGACGCGACCAGCAATTTCGGGTTGTATAACGCGGTCTCCAGCGAGCCGATAAACACGACCGGTGTTTTCTTCAGCGACCTGGTTCTGGACGAAAACGAAGGGATTTGCTCCGAGGCCTATTGTGTTCTGGAGATCCCAGACGAACACCTGGGCAGCTATGAATGGATGGAAGAAGGGAAGGGATACCGCGAATGGTGCATACCCGCCGCCCTGGCCAACTCTTTCTTTACGAACCGTACAATTTATGGCTGGGAAGATGTGCCGGAGAGTAGCGCCACCGCGAGAGAAGAGTACCGAGGACAATCACCAGAGGCCCTTGCCGGGTATCCAGGCGACGCGTTGGCCGGCCAGACTCAAACCCTTAGGCGTCACATTGAGGAGCTAAGCAGCCTGATACTGCTATGTCCCGCGCCGGAATTTGCGGCGGCTCTAAACTCTCAGGAGCTGGAGGAATTAAAGGCCCGGGTGGACCAAACCCTGGGCTGGTTCACCGCATTACGGGCAAGATTGCCCTGACGTGCCGGAAACCGGGGAGGTATTGGCAAAGGCTTCGGCGATCTACTCAGCTTGACATGAAACAAGGCCAGCGTAAAATGTTTGTTCAGAAAGACCTGCCTGGGACCGCTGCAATGGAACTAGTGGAAAGGAAGTTCCCATGTCAACTGGACCTAGAAGAAGGTAACTGTTCAGACTTGATGAGGTGAATTGGCTCAAAGCCATGTTGGAAAGAACGGAACAAAATGCTGGACATGCTGCGAAAGTCCGCGAGTCCCCCCATAGGGCTCAACAATCTGACTCTGCATCCCGGAGATACCATCCCGCCCTTCCCCGGCCATGGCTCCAGCCAGCGGCCGTAGTATCCACATCGCCGGATTTGGCTGTTGTTCAGGCCAGCCGTAACTGGGGGTGGTCCATTCACCACCACACTTCATCTTGTGGCATACCAGGGAGGGAGGTGGACACTGAACTAGACCTGAACGCGGCGAGTCGCGAAACTCTGCTGGAGATAATTGCCGGCCAGCGGGCAGTCATTGCCGATTTGCAAAGGCGGATTGGGGTTCTGGAATCCCGTCCCAACCGGCGCGGGTCGTCGGGGATGCCGGGTAATCAGCCGCACTCCAGCCGGCAAGCGCCGGAGAAAAAGGAGCCCAGAAAGCCGCGCCGCCATGGCTTCGCCCGCCAGCGCATGACTCCTACCCAGCGGGTGGAGCATGCCGTGGCGGTCTGTCCCGACTGCGGGACTCACCTGAACGGCGGATGGGTACAGCGAACTCGGGAAGTCATTGAGCTACCGGTGGCTCCGGTAGAAGTGACCGAGCACGCCCTGGTAGCCCGCATCTGTCCGGTATGCCAGCGGCGCCGGCTGCCCAAAGAGGCCCTGCAGGGGGTGGTTCTGGGCCAGCAGCGCCTGGGGGTCAATCTGGTAAGCCTGATGGTGACCCTGCGGGAGGAGGGACGGTTGCCCATAAGAATCATCCAATGGTACCTGGAGACCGTCCATCAGTTGCACCTGAGTGTTGGTGCCATCGTCCAGGCCGTCCATGGAGTAGCCCGTCAGGCTGAGACGGCGGTGCGAGAGGTGCTCGAGCAAGTCCGCGCCAGTCCCGTGGTGCAGGGCGACGAAACCGGCTGGCGCCAGGACGGGAGCAACGGCTATGTTTGGACCTTCAGCACTCCCAGCGAACGATACTTCCTGCGTCGGGGTCGGGATAAGGGGGTGGTGGATGAGGTGCTGGATTCCTCCTTCAGCGGAGTGTTGGTCAGTGATTTCTACGCCGCCTATAACCACTACCCGGGCCTGAAGCAACGGTGCTGGGCTCATCTGCTGCGGGATATCCATGACCTGAAAGGGTTGTACCCAGAAGACGCTGGGCTGGCTCAGTGGGCCGAGGCGGTTCACCAGGTCTACACGGAGGCCAAGGCCTCGGTCCTTCCCCGAGCCCAGCCAGGCCATCGCACCCAGCTAATGCTGGAGGAGAAACTAATGGTCTTGGCACGGCCTTTCCTTAAAGATCCCCTGGCGGTTCAGGCCAAGCTCTGCCGGCGCATGGAACGGTTCATCAAGGAACTGTTTGTCTTCGTGTCGGACCCAACCGTGCCCTCAGACAACAACGCCGCCGAGCGGAGCCTGCGGCATCTGGTAACCAGTCGCAAGATCAGCGGCGGCACCCGCTCAGGGCAGGGCACCGACAGCAAGATGACCTTGGCATCCCTCTTTGGCACCTGGCGGGCCAGAGGTCTCAATCCCCTCCTGGAATGCCGCCGGTTGCTCACTTCCCCTCAACTCTGAACAGTTTCAGAAGAAGGACAAGGCGGGGTAGACCAGACCGATCCCCAGAATCAACCGAGCCAACTGCGAATTCAGAACCGACTGCTTCAACGCAATCGAATGGGCCTCCCGGGGAAGCTGCCGGTCCCCGAAGAGGCCTAACAACTTGGTTCGCCAATATTCAGCATCTGACCGCTTTCGTAGGAGCTGTTCTCGCCGCGGGTGTCGCGCTTATCTATATCTTGTTCGCTTTTTGCGTTATGGGGTGTGACCCAGAAATCGAGACCATGGGACTGCTGAAAGTAAAGCGTCTGCAAGAGGCAGAGCTTGTGGGCCGGAACTTGGACCTGGTTACCGGCGTGTTTCTGGCGGATGACCAGAAGACCCGCCTTTACGTCAGACCCGAGAATGAATCTCTTCTAAATTTCATCGTACTCCGTAGTGTAAAACCAAACCAGGAGTACCGTCTGGTGCTCAAATGGAAATCCCGGGTCCCCTTCGCAATAACCCATACATTAGTTCCCCCCGATCTGACGGTCTACATAGAGACAGGAGAACCCCCCTATGGTTGTGGGGAAGAGAAGGTGATGTTCGCCGGCCTGAATTGGGATAGTGTACAGTTGCAAAATGCGATCGCCAGGTTCATTATCGAAAAGGGGTATGGATGCTCGACAGACATACTTCCGGGACGTCCCATACCCCTTTGGGAAAGCCTGGTTGCCGGAAAAGTTCATGTAATGATGGAGGCGTGGCTGCCCAACTATACCCCGTGGTGGGAGAAAGGTTTGGCAGATGGATCGATAATTCCGCTGGGGAAGAGCTTGGATGACAACTGGCAAAGTGCCTTTGTGGTTCCCACCTATATGGTGGAACAGAACCCCGGCCTGAATTCTGTGACCGACCTTCCTGACTACATAGATTTGTTTAAGACTCGACCCAGTGGCGGAAAGATTCGCCTGGCAAATTGTATTGCCGACTGGATATGTTCCCAAATCAACCGGGAGAAGGTTAAGGCTTATGGCCTGGACCAGAACATTTACTTGCAGGAGTTTAACTCGGAGGACGCCTTTTTCGGGTCATTGGAAGAGGCATACGAGGCTAGGGAACCCTGGCTAGGATATATGTGGGGTCCAACCCCACTCGATTCCAAGCTGGACCTCACTCGACTGGAGGAGCCACCCTACTCCGAAGCTTGCTGGAACTCCAACAAAGCCTGTGAATATCCTGTTTCGAAGGTGAGGATCGTCGTTCACCCTAGCCTGCTGGAACGCGCGCCCCTGGTCATGGAATTCCTCAGGAAATGGGACCTGGATACCGATACCCAGGTCGCGGTGGAGGAGAGATTCTTGGAAACCGGCGACTATGATGAGACCGTTATATGGTTCCTGAAAAATTATAAGGACGTGTGGTTACGCTGGGTAACAAACGAAGAGGCTCTTGAGAATCTTGAGGCCGTCCTTACGCTGCAATGATCAAAAGATTGGGTGGTGAACCCTCCCAATCCATTTAGCCCCACCGGAAAGCACCCCTTCGCTGGAAGCCGGAGGGTTCAGCTAATGTCGATGCCCACCGGGCAATGGTCGGAGCCCATAACATCGGGATAGATTTGGGCACCGCTTACCCGGCTGGAAAAAGCCTCGCTCACAAAAAAGTAGTCTATCCGCCAGCCAACGTTTCGGTCCCTGGCCCGGGTCATCATGTCCCAATAGGTGTATTGCTCCGGTTGCTGGCTGTACATCCGGAAAGTGTCCACATAACCATGACTCACGAATTCATCCATCCAGGCCCGCTCTTCGGGCAAAAACCCGGAGGTCTTCTGGTTGGCCTGCGGTCGGGCCAGATCTATCTCCTTGTGGGCGGTATTATAGTCTCCGCAAACCACAACGCTCTTGCCCTGCCCCTTCAGCCGATCCACGAACCCCAAGAAAGCGTCGTAAAAATCCATTTTGTAGGTCAGTCGCTCGGAGGAGGACCGGCCGTTGGGGAAATAGATATTTAGCAATACGAACTGGCCGTAGTCGGCAACGATGATGCGCCCCTCCGTGTCGAATTTTTCGATGCCGAAGCCGTAGCTCACTTCAACCGGCTCGGTTCTGGTATATAGCGCCACGCCGCTGAGGCCCTTCCTCACGCCCGAAGAGAAATAAGCCCGGTAGCCCTCTACATTCCGTAGTTCGTCCGGCAGTTGGTCCTCCTGCGCCTTGGTCTCCTGAAGGCACAATATCCCCGGGCTCTCTTGGGAAAACCACTCCAGAAAACCCTTCTTGTGCACCGCTCTCAGTCCGTTGACGTTCCAGGACAGGGCCCTGATGCTCTCCGCCATGCCAACCCTCCTCGAATTCCCCAGCATTTTGAAATAGCGGGTCTCCGCCGTTTCCAAGTTGTTGTTTCTTATCTTACCGCCTTCGCTGATATTCCGGCATCTTATGGCAATTCCGCTGGATTCTCTATCCTGACACTCGAGCAACCCGGTGTTGGCAAATATATAAGAAATGGCTTAAAGCTGCTACCCTCTTTCGCAGTGCTGACACATTGAGGCGCAGTAATTCACTCGTGAATTCTATTCCCTTATTGGCGGCGATGTTGTTTCTGCTGGCCCGCGGGAGACCTACGCCAACCACGCCTCCTCTTGGTCTGGAGCCAACCTTCGCGGTGGGACCCACCTATGCCGTCCAGCCCACTTTTGTGGTGACTCCAGCGCCGGACCCGCGCAAGCTCATCTTTACCTCCCAAGGGTGTGCCGCCTGCCCCACCATAACGGGGATATCTATTGCAACCAACGGCGCAACTGGAAGACCTGGTGGATTTCCTCCTGAAACAGCAGTAAATTGACTACGCCACTGGTACCCGGTGGGGGGCAAAGGTATAATGGGCCGGAATAAAGCTCTAGAGGATCGGCCGAAAAGTACCCTGATCCAGGCTAGTCCGATATAATGGGCAGGAGAATTTAATGGGTGTGGGAGGCAGGGGATGCTGGGAAAACGCTCTAAACAGCTGGGGTTCCTGGAAGCGGACCATCTCTACCTGGACTATGTGGGCCGCGGCTCCTTCTACGGCTTCCTGGCCTCCCTGCGGGGTCAGCTATTTCGAGACGAAGACTTCGCCGAACTGTATTGCCCGGACAATGGCCGGGATAGCGTGCCGCCCAGTCTGGTGGCCACCGCGCTGTTGCTACAGGCCTACGACAAAGTTAGCGACCTGGAAGCCAAGCAGAGGGCGGACTTCGATATCCGGTGGAAGGTGGCGTTGGGGATCGAGGTGGAGGACCGGCCCTTTGCCAAGAGCACCCTGCAACTGTTTCGAGCCCAGCTGATCCTCCACGACCGGGTGCGGGCCGTCTTTCAGCGCAGCCTCCAATTCGCCCGGCAGACCGGCTGCCTGAAAGGACGGCGGATGAAGGTGGCGGTGGACACCACCTACATTCTGGGCCGGGGAGCGGTCAAGGACACCTACAACCTGCTGGCCGACGGCATAGTCCAGGTGGTCAGGGCACTGGCCCAACTGGATGGGACCCGGGCCGAGGAGTGGGCCTTGAGACACGGCCTGGAGCTTTACTTTGGCTCCAGTGTGAAGGGAGAGGCGGGGATTGACTGGGACAACAAGAAAGAGCGGCAAGCCTTACTGCAGAAGATAGTAGCCGATGCTGACCTGGTATTGGAACTGGCCCGTCAGGCCCAAGGTAGATTTCCCGCAGATAGTCCTGAGCGCCAGGCTATTGGAGAAGCAGCGGAACTCTTGGGGCAACTCCTCTTGCAAGATGTGGAACGGCAGGAGGATGGTCCGGCCCGGAAGGATGGCGTAAGCCGGGACCGGGTCCCTTCGGCGCACGACCCGGAGGTGCGCCATGGGCGCAAAAGCAGCAGCAAACGCTTCGACGGACATAAGGCTGCCGTGGTGGTGGATACCGATTCCCAACTGGTGACCGCGGTAGATATCCTGCCCGGCAATGCCGGTGACAACACCGGAGTCCTGGAACTGGTGGAGCAGAGTGAAGAGAACACGGGCATAGCTGTGGAGGAGACCATTGGGGATGCGGCCTATGGGGATGGCGGGACGCGGCAGGCCTTTGCCGATGCCGGTCGGACGCTAATAGCCAAGGTGCCGGGTCGTCCCAGAAAAGACCACTTCCCCAAAGAGGACTTCCAGATCGACCTGACGGCTGGCGCCTGCACCTGCCCGGCCGGGCAGGTCACCCACACGCTACGTACCATGGGCAACCGGACCAACCGGTTGGGTCAGACCTACCCGGCCCAGAGTTTTCAATTCGACCCGGCGGTCTGTGGCGTATGCCCGCTGCGAGACCAATGCATTGCCAGCAGCAAGGGCAAAGGCCGTTCGGTGACTCTCCACCCTCAGGAAGCGCTCCTGCAACAAGCCCGGGCCTTCCAGCAGAGTGAGAGCTTCGCCGAATACCACAGCCGGCGGCAGGTGGTCGAGCATCGCCTGGCTCGGCTGGTGCAGCTGGGGGTCCGCCAATCTCGCTACTTTGGTCGGGCCAAGACCCTCTTTCAGCTACTCCTGGCCGCCACGGTGGCCAACCTGACCCTGGTGGCTACCAGGATGGGGATGATGTCCCAGGCTTCAGGCTCCTCCCCCAATAAACCAGAGAATAGACCGGACCGGCTCGCCGCCGGAGCCTGCCCTGAGTTCGCCACCGGGTCGCCCATCGTTACCGCCCAATTCATATTGGTCGCTGCCAGCTGGGCCGCCCTTAGTCTCAGACCTGGCCCAGTCCACTGGTTAACCTCCGCCTCATCTCGTCACAGCAGGGCTTTTCAGCCGGGTTTCTAGGGGGTGATGTAACACCTCTGACTCTCCCTTGCTAAGGGGGAGAACCGGGGTTCCCACCCAACCTCCAGGAGGTGAATGATGGCGTCGCAGGCCAGCTTCGATCCCCGGCCGGTCACCCTACAAGGCAAAACCGTTCGTCTGGAGCCCTTGACTCTGGATCACGGCGCCGGTTTGCTAGCCGCTGGGGCTGAGGAATCCATCTGGCAGTTCTCGTTAGCTCATCCGCCTACCAGCTTGGACCATGCCCAGGAATGGATTCGGAATCGCCTGGCCGATCAAGACGCCGGGCGACGAATTGCCTTCGCCGTGATCTGTCTCGCCGACGGTAAATTTGCCGGTTCCAGCGGGTACGGCGCGATTAACCAGCAGCATCGCACTTTGGAAATCGGCACCTGGTATGGCGTGGATTACCAGCGGACCGGGGTCAACACCGAGTGTAAGTATCTTCTGCTTAAACACTCTTTTGAGGAGTTGGGCGCGCGTAGGGTTGGTCTGAACGTGGATCTGGAAAACATCCGGTCCCGGCGGGCGGTGGAGCGTATCGGCGGCGTGCAAGAGGGTATCTTGCGCAAACAACGGATCCGGCGCGATGGCACTCGACGGGATACGGTGGTCTTCGGTATCATTGATGATGACTGGCCGGAGGTCAAGCTCAAAATTGAGGGCCTGATGAATCGCTAGGGCCTGATTAATTCCTGGACGCCTCCGCCAGAGCATCGGAACTACAGTCATAAACGTGAGGAGAAACCGCATGAAAGTACAGATAATGTCCCCGGCCGCGGACCGAGTTGATTACCGGGTGCCTCCGGCACCGCGCCTGGCTAGCCTGAATGATAAGACCATCGGCCTGTACAACAATATGACCGGTGGCGCCGACATCGCCGTGGATCGGGTGGCCGAACACATCAGCGAGCGGTTCTCCGGCGTAAAGTTCGAGAGATACGGGGGTGACCTGAGGTCGGACCGCCCGGCTCTAAGCCGGGGAAATCATATTGATGATGAAGAGGCCGCCCGGATAGCCGGGGAGGTGGACGCTGTTGTCGGCGCCACCGCGCATTGAGGGGGTTGCACGTCGTGGCTTGCCCACGACATGGTCGCCGTTGAGAAGGCAGGCATACCGGCCGTGGCCATCGGCTCCCGAAGCTTTGCCCGGGCCTGGCAGGCTTGCGTCGATGGATGGGGCCAGCCCAGTACCGCCCTCGTGACCATCCCTCACGCCACCACCGGCCAGCAGGCGGACTTTATCCGCAAGATGGTTGACGAGCAGATCGATGCCATTATCCGGGGGCTCACCGAGCTTCCCGCAGTGCCGGGTCCCAGAGGCTCTCAGGCCGGGAGTCAGGGAAGCGAGACCTTCACGGTAGAGATGAATGAGACGCCCGTGGGTTTGGATGCGGTGAATCGCTTCTTTGCGGAGCGTGACTGGAGTGACGGCATCCCCGTCATCCCGCCTACGCCGGCCGCCGTCGAGCAGATGTTGCAGGGTACCAGGCGTCAGCCCCAGGAAGTGCTAATGGTGATGGAGCCCGGCTTTGGCCTGGCGACGGTGGAGAAGATCGCCATTAACGCCGTCATGGCCGGCTGCCAGCCGGAGCAGTTTCCTGTTCTGCTCGCCGCCATCGACGCTCTGGCCCAACCTCAGATGAACCACCGGGACATGCAGGTATCGGGCCATACCGAGGCGCCGCTGATCCTGGTGAACGGGCCTATCGTCAAAAAAGCGGGGATCAACTTTGCGACCACGGCGATGGGACCGGGGGTAGTCAACAGCGCCAACACGGCCATAGGGCGGGCGCTGCGCCTGTGCCTGATCAACATCGGCTATTGTAAAGCCGGGGCGGGAGACCCGAACTTCATCGGCCTGCCAACCAAATTCGGAATGTGTATCGCCGAAAACGAGGAGCTCAGTCCCTGGCAGCCCTACCATGTGGACCGGGGGTTCCAGCGGGACGAGAGCGCGGTCACCGTGGTCTCCGTGACCGGCCCCACGGATATCCTCGATTCGGGTTCCAGGTCCCCCGAGGATACATTGAACAACATCGCGTCGATGATGTTCTACCCCAACGCGGGCGCCGGCGGATGGATTCGGGGCTGGCAATCGGCCCAAGTGGGCCACACCACCAAGAGGATTCCCTACCAGGGACCCTACCACCCGGTCATCCTCAGCCCCTCCCGGGCTGTGATATTGGCCGAGTCCGGCATGAGTAAGCAGGACGCTCAAGCCTGGCTGCACCAAAACTGCCGGGTCTCCTTGAAGGCCGCCCTGCGTTCACGGGCTGTGCCCAAGGATGCCGATGGCCGATGGCTGAATCACCAGGAGCTGCAGCATTTAGAGAATGATCCCGAGGCGACTATTCCAGCCCTGGAAAGCCCGGAGCAATTCCTGCTCTTCGTCACCGGGGGATCGACCCACTATGCCAACTTCTTCTATGGGACCTATGGTATCGCTACCGTGCCCGTGGAAGAAGGCTAGCTCGGAGAAAAAAGAAGGGGGGAAATTCCGGGAGGGCAGCTAGGCCAGCTCTCTGAGGAACTGCTCTACTGCCGGATACAGGGGTAAGCAGGACGACTGGGTGGATCGCTGCCAACGGTCATACACTTCTTCCAACTGGCTGACCAGCTGCGGCGCTTCTGGAAGCCTTTCCAGGTAGGACTCAGAATTCTGATAGAGTTCCTCGGCCTGCCGATGGCACGGCCATGAGGTGGGAAGTCCATACTCCTCACATATAAATTCTTGTAGCCGAGCCACCCCAATCCAATTCTTCGGTATCTCCAGGTAGCCGGGCAAGTGGACGGCTACTGTCTTGGTCGCCACTCCGGAAGCCGCCGCATATCGAGTGACCAGTTCAAGGATGGAGGCGGGACGCTCCTCCGCTCGGTAGAGGGCGCTGATGGACGGCACGGCATCCTCCCCGTCTATCTGCCCGCCCCAGTGAGAAAGCAGCAGTGGGCGGGTATGGGGTACCAGGTCATACATGCCGCCGACGACCGTATATTCGCTCACTTCAAAGTAATTGAAGACTTCCAAGATCGATTCGATAAGCTCTTCACCGCAGAGATTCGGTTCTCTGACATGGAGGAAGATAAGGTCTTCTCCCTCTTCCCGGATGGAAAAGTAGAAAGACGCGTTGGGAATCAGAAACTCCAATTGATTCTGCCGTTGGTGATAGGCTGGACGGTAACGGGTAAAGTCGTAGAAACGCCCCGGGCGGGCCAGGGCCGCCAGGGGTTTGGCGTTAAGAAAACTCTCAATCTTATCTAAGCAGAGGGTGCCCACGGCTCCCGCATCGAACCAGGGTTTGAGACAAGCCAAAACCCGCAGTCGTTTCAAAGAAGGAATGGGCTCCTTTATTTCAAAGGCTCCTAAAAGCATCCGCAAGTACTCACCTAGGTTTAATCGGTTCCCAAGTACGGCCTATCAGTAACGATAATAGGGTAAGGTGATTCCGCAGGGGTAAGCATTGTCCTGAATCGGTGTCAAGTTGGTTGCTAGTCCGTGCAGATTGGGGGACAAAAGGATAATCTGGAAGGACTGGATAGGCGAGGCTGGCCGGCAACCGTCAAGTTGGGCCAATTCTACGGTCGCGCAATAGCATATCCCCATAGCAAAACCAAGGTGGGATCTACCTGGACCGCCCTGCCAATCCCTGTGGGTCATCCAGGCGTTAAATAATTTTGCACCGGTCCAGCAATTCTGATTGACATAGCCCGGCGTGTTCCATAGAGTATTTTTGGGTCCACCAATCAGATGTTGGGAGGCGACCTCATGGTGACAGTGCTGGACCATACCATAGTTCCAGTTCGGGACCGGCAAGAGGCGGTCAAATTTTACACCGAGATATTCGGATTTGAGGATCTAGGAGAGGCGGGACCCTTCCTGGCGGTTCGGGTTAACGACACGCTGAATCTGGACTTCCGCCGGTCGGATGACTTCCGGAGCATTCATTACGCCTTTGCCATGGAGGCTAACGAGTTTGAAGAGGCCTTCTCTCGAATTCGCGGCTCCGGTATTCGCTACGGTGACAGCCCCTCGCAGCAGGAAAACATGAAGGGCCCCGGGATGACCCTGGGTGCCAAGGGCCTGGGTAAGGCGGTCTACTTCAAAGATCCCAGCGGCCACATCCTGGAGATAAAGACCTACTGACCCATTGCCCGGCCAGTTGGCAGTCCTGCCAAGAGCGGCCATGGCAAGAAAGGAAACAATGAAAGTTGGCTGACTCCATTCTAGTGCGTCCAGCGAATCCGAGCGATCTCAAGGTCTTGGTAGAGTTCAACTCCGCCATGGCGCTGGAGACTGAGGGCAAGGATCTTGACCCAGATGCCCTGCGTGCCGGCGTCGCTGCGGTGCTGGAAGACGGACTCAAGGGGTTTTATCTCGTGGCTGAATTCCGGGCGGAATGCAGGGGAAACCCGGTTGGCCAGCTGCTGGTCACCAACGAGTGGAGCGACTGGCGCAACGCCTACTTCTGGTGGATCCAGAGCGTCTACGTTAGGCCGGAACATCGCCGCCGGGGAGTCTATCGGGCTCTCGACCAGCAGGTTCGGGTCCAAGCCAAGCTGCGCGGTGATGTCTGCGGAGTGCGCCTCTACGTGGACCGCCGAAATCGTGGTGCGCAAAAGGTCTACTCCAGTCTGGGCATGGTTCCCTCGCAATACGACATGTACGAAGTGGAGATTTCCGAATAAGTCATGACGGCTTCGCCTACTGAGTACGACTACGTGGCTCAAGGTCAATTCTTTTTGCAGCAGGGAATGCTCGACAACGCCATCGGCTCTTTCAACCAGGCGCTGGCCGAGAACGCCAAGTTCGCCCCGGCCTACTATTATCGAGGCATGGCCTACCGGAACGCCGGCGACCTGCGGCAAGCCATCGAAGACTACACCGCCGCCGTGGAGGTAGAGCCCGACTATCCAATTGCCTTCTACGCCCGGGGCGTCGTCTATCGCCACCAGGGTGAATTCGGCAAGGCCATATCGGATTACGATGTCGCCATAGAATTGGAGCCGGAAGACGCCGATTTCTACTACGCTCGGGGCGTGGCTCATGCCTCGCTGAAAAGCTACGACTTGGCCATTGCCGACTTCAAAGCAGCCATCGGGATGAACCCGCAGCTGGCCAATGCCTACTATAACCTGGGTATCGCCTACCGGGATTTGGGCCGGAGAGAAGCTGCCCTGGAGCAATACTCCCAGGCCATCGAATTGAGACCGCGCGATGCCGATTACCGCTACGCCCGGGGCAATGTGCTGAGCGACCAGCAGCAATATTCCCCGGCGGTTGAGGACTACGATCAGGCGATTCAATTGGTGCCCACCTTCGCTAATGCCTACTACAATCGGGGTATTGCTCTCCGTAACCTAGGCCAGTCCCGCAAGGCCATTGAGGATTTTGATCAGGCGCTGCGGCTGGCGCCGGCCTTCGCCAATCTGTACCACAATCGAGGAACGGCGCTGGCAGACTTGGGGGAGATGAACCCGGCCCTCGCTGATTTTAACCGGGCCTTGCAGCTGGACCCATCCTTGGCCAATGCCTATGTCTCCCGGGGAAACGCCTATGCTAAAACGGACCGGCTGGAGCAAGCGCTCGCCGACTACTCAAGAGCCATTGAGCTGAAGCCGGACCTGGCCGAGGCTTACCGAGCCAGGGGAATGACTTACCAAAAAGCTGGCGACCTGGATCGCAGTCGGGCGGACCTTCTCAAGTTCGCCGAATTGACCCGCGAATTAAACCGCCGATTAAAACGCGACGGGGGCGGGCAAAACTGAGCGCGCCAGTGGCCGGACCCGGAAGCGATAATGGTGGCATGCTTTCTGGGCAATTCGCCCCCGATTATTATCGGCGGCTACCGATAGGCGGCCAGCTGGGTCACCTGGAATACCTGGTCAAACCGGAAGACCTGGAGCTTTACCGCTCCGCTGTTGGGTATCCCGAGGCCGGGTTTCCCAGCCTGGCGGTTGCCGAGGGTCGTCAGGTCCTCGCCAGTAAATATGAGTCCATGCCCCTTACCGGCGTGCGCCACCAGGAATGGTACTACCGGCCTCCCTTCGTGGAACGACGCGTCCAGGTAAGCGGCTGGATTCGAGAAAAATATCGCCTCCATGGCCGGGATTGGCTGGTGGTGGGAACTTTCGCGGTAGACGAGATTGGCACGGAAGTCCTCCGGAGCCGGCACACCTTCGTGGTGGGGGAAGAAGCGCCGCCGGAGCTGCTGGGAAAATTCCCCCTCGCCGATTCCGGTAATGTGCTACCTGTTCTGGAAAAAAAGCTTGCTCCAGAAGATTTGGATTTGTTCAGAACATTGACCAGTAGACTGGCACCGGCCTGCGAATGGGCGGTAGATGAGCCGGCGGCAGCCAGGCTGATGTCCTTCGCCTACCTCCATGAGCTGATGGCCAGCAGCTACGGCATCGATTTTCGGCAGGGGGGCCAGCTGGATGTCCGCTTTTTAAAGCCGCTGCGCCCCGGCGGGAAATATACCGCCCACGGCTCGATTTTTCGGGAGAAGCCGGAAGCCCAGCGGACCAGCCTTTGCCTGCGAGTATGGCTGGAAGCCCAGGATGGGACCACCGTGGCTTTCGGGCAGGCCAAGGTCACTGTTCCCAGTCCCCTGACCTAACGCCCCATAACTTAACGAAAGGCAGTCAAGGTGAGTAGCGTGCCCAGCTTTAGCGAGCAGTTGGAACAGACAGCCCAGCCAATTTGGCAAGCCATCTTTCAACATCCCTTCCTTCGGGCTATCAAGGACGGCAGTCTGGCGCCGGAAGCATTTCGGTATTACTTGACGCAGGACTACCTCTATTTGGAGGGATTCGCCCGCACGGTTGCCTTGGCCCTGGCTAAAGCGCCCGACTCCCAGACACTGGAAGAGCTTTCCCACCGCGTCTTAACTCCTATCGAGCGTCCTCTCCACCATAGGTTGCTGGCGGAGGCCGGCGTGACCATGGAGGACATCCAGCGGACCGGCCTTTCTCCCACCAACACCGCTTATGTCAACCACATGCTCAAGACCGCATCCCTCCACGGGCTGGGGCCCACTGCGGCCGCGCTGCTGCCTTGTCCCTGGACCTATCACCTGCTTAAAGACAACCTAGGCGCCTCGGAGCACCCGCTGTACAGCCAGTGGACCGCCTTCTATGTTGCCGGGGCCTTGGCGGACAGCGTGGCGGCCTGGCGGGGGTTTGTGGACCAGGCGGCCGAGCAAGCCGGCGAGCCTGAGTTGCAGGCCATGCGAGAGGCCTTTTTGACCAGTAGTCGCTACGAGTACCTCTTCTGGGAGATGGCCGACAAACAGGAGAGGTGGCCCTTCTACTGAGCCTCGACGAAAGTTCTAACCTTGTAAGATCCAAATCCCCCTCAGTCCCCCTTTTAAAAAGGGGGACTGAGGGGGATTTCCCCAAACGTCCCCACCATCCATAAGCCAATTCTAGGCTCGCGGCCGGTTACTCACCACGATACCCATTCCGCTGGCCCAGGCTCCCTATGTTCCGCCTTTCTCCGCCCTCAAGACCGGTTCTATCTGGGAAGGTAGGGACAAATTGTTACCAAAATTCTTTCAGACAGGGTGCTAGTATTACAACGTCAGTTCAGGGAGGGATGTGGGGTGATGCCCGCATGGCGGCGCGGCGCTTGGCATGGGAGCGTTTGGCCCGTTCGTTACTGTCCTGCGTATCCTCAAGCCACCGCAGCAACTCGGTTGGCCCGAACCGTTCCCGGGGCAGCATTTCCCGCACCACCCGGTAGACCTGCGGCCTCGTGATCCGGGGCATCTTTTTCCCCCCAAGCCTGTTGCAGGCTCAGCAGAAAAGCTCCGCCCAGCAGGCACAGGGCCACGTGGTGATGCCAGCCAGCCCAGGTGCGGGTCTCGTACTCGTCCAGGCCTACGTCGCTTTTCTCCGTCTCAAACTCCGTTTCTATACGCCAACGGGAGCCTCCCACGTATGCCAGGGTCTCCAACGGGGTATCCTCCGGAGCATTGGACAGGTAGTAGCGGGGTTCGCTGCCGTCCCGGTTCCGGCGGTAGACGGCCCAGTGGATTTCGCCGGGCTTGCGCCTGCTGGTCGGTCGCACCCTCTGGGCGCTGAAAAGGTAGCTGCGTGGCCCCTGTGGCTTCCCTCGGCCACCGTTATCTCACGCCAGGCCTCCTCCGGCAACTCGTCGCTGCGCTGCTCCATGGTCCGGCGCTGACCGTCTCGCAGCCTGGGTTTGCGGGGACGCCCGAATCCCTGATACTCCGCACTGGTCCAGGCAGGCTCCGGCGGCCACACCGTAAAGCCGGACGGAACGTCCAGCACGTACCACATCCCCAAGGCCGCCAGGCCCTCCCGGAAGGACGGCGACATCCCGAAGGCGTCGTCCGCCGCGACCCATCCAGCCTTCAGGTGGCCCCGCTCCTGTGCCCGCCCCACCATCTCCAAGGCCAACTCCGTCTTGGACCGGTAGCCCTGCCTATCCTCCGGCACACCCGCCGCCTCACACCGGTCTTTGTCCGAGGTCCAACTCTCGGGCAGATACAGCCCCTTGTCCACCAATGCCCGTCCCAACGGGCTGACATAGGCCAGGAACATCCCCGCCTGGCAGTTGGCCACCTTCCCCAGCCTCCCGCAGTACTGCCGGGCCACTCCCACCGACTTCCTCCCCTGCTTGGGAAAGTCGCTGCCGTCCAGCACCCACACCCCTTCCGGATGCTCCAGCCGGGTTCCCAGGTACTCCTGCAGCCGTCCTATAATCACCTCATCGTCCCAGGGAGAATCGGTGAGAAACCGCTGCATCCCTCGGGCTGACCCCGGAACCGTCTCCGACAGGTTCTCAGCGTTGCGCCGCTCCCCAGACTGTACCAGCAGGGCCTGGAGATAATGACCGCTGTGCTCCCGCGTCTCCCGGCGGCCAAACAGCGGCGCGAAGTAAGCGTGAAAATCCCGAAATGACCCGTACACCTGCTCGAAAGCTGCCGCATCCACATCCCCACCTCACCTGCCTATTCCCTCTCCAGCTACACAGTCATCCTATCAAACTAACTGACGTTGTAATACTAGCACCCTGTCCGACCATCCTGCGCCTCTTGGGAAATGGTCGGTGAGGTAGCCCGGCGAGGTTAGGCCGTTCAGATAGGTGCCCCCTTTAGCACAGCAATGCTTAGCTAGGGTGGGAGCACCCTGTCGTAAGGTAGGTCTGGTCCTTGACAATGGATCATGACCGTTCACCTGCATCCGGGCTGCCTGGCAGAGGGCAATTGATGCTCATGCCCGGCCGAGCGGACATTGGACGGACGGAAATCCTCCCTATGAAGGGAAGCACAAGTGGAACCGCCTTGGTTTTTACCAGGGCAGTGGAGAGCCTTCCGGTCACTCGGCCTTCCGGTGGCCCCAGTAGGTAAGAATTTCTGCAGGTAAACGGGTGAAGAGCCAGCAGCAGCTGAATTCTCTACGGGAAATTATTAGCCTTTCCCCTTCGAGCGGAGAACAGGTCCAGATTATGGAAAGCATAATCCGGTGGTCCGCCGAACATATGGAATGGTGGGAGTCGGTTATCATTTTTTCCATCGCGATCTACGAGAAGCCTGGCTCATTGACCCTAAATCAATGGGCCCCTTCTGCCACCAAGGGAACCCTTTATGCCGCTCCCGTAGCGACATCCGAAGACCAAGCTGCCACGCTGCAAGAGCTGCTGGAAAACTGGGATGACCTCCGGCCCTTGACCCTGTCTGCCGACCTGCCCTGGGGAAGGACCGCGCGAGAACTATTCGGTGGGGAAGACGATTACCGGTTGATTGGGTTTCCGCTCCGGACCGCTCCGGGCATCTGGGGTTTACTGACCGTGGGTCTGGCGTCCGACTGCCAATTCTCGGAAACAGAACAGGCGGAGTTCCAGGGGTTTGTCGACGTGGCCGCGATAGCGCTGGAAAACTCCCGTCTCTTCGAGGCCCAGACCCGTCAGGTCCGGGAGCTGCGCCACGAGGACGAGCTGCGGCGGTCCTTCATCTCTCTCATCACCCATGAGTTTCGAACACCTCTGGCGTCTTTGAAAACATCCTTCGATTTGATCCAGGAATCGGAAGAGATCCAGGGGCTGGACCAACCCTACCAGCGCCTGCTCAGCAACGTGAGCCGCAGCGTTTGGATGATGAATCAGCTGACCAACGACCTTTCCGAGGTGGCCAACCTCTCTTCAGGCGGAGTGCGGCTGGACAAGGAATTAGCCTCGCCTTGGCAGATCTTGGCCCCGGTGGTGGAAATGGCCACCCCTCTCAGCCAGCTGAAGAATCAGCGTCTGGATGTGGACCTCCAACCGGACCTCCCCGATTTGCTAGTAGATGCCCGCCGGCTGGAGCAGGTCCTGACCAACATGGTGGCCAATGCCATTAAATATACGCCAACCGGCGGCATCATCCGCGCTTCCGTATCCCTCAACAGCGCAAGTATAAAATTTCAGGTGTCCGACAACGGCCGGGGCATTCCCCGGGAGGACCTGGAGCGCATCTTCGAACCCTTTTATCGAGTGACCCATGATTCGAACGAGACCACGGTTCCCGGAACCGGGCTGGGTTTGGCTTTGGCCAAAACCCTAGTGGAACTGCACGGTGGCCATATCTGGGCCGAAAGCTCACCGGGGAAAGGCAGCGTGTTCTGCTTCACTATCCCCCTTCAAGGCTCGGGTGATACCGGAGCGAGGAGAAGCAACTAATGAAGATTTTGGTTATCGGAGACGATCCAATCATCAGTGAAACCGTGACCATCTGCTTTAACCTCAGGTGGCCGGAAGCCGAGGTGATGGCCACCGACTCGGGCGAGCCGGGTCTCAAGCTGGCCACCGCTTCCACGCCGGATGTAATAATCCTGGATGTTGGCCTGCCGGGAATGGACGGCTATGAAACCTTGCGCCGATTGCGCAGCATCACCGATGCGCCGGCCATCATGCTCACCGCCAGAGACGGTGAGGTGGCCAAGGTGAAGGGGCTGGAATACGGAGCGGACGATTATATCACCAAGCCCTTCAGCCACATTGAGCTGCTGGCCCGGGTCCGGGCCGTGCTTCGCCGCACGGTGGCCAGCACACCGGAACAGTCCCGTGGTCACTACTTGAGCGAGCCGGCGGGTTTGGAAATAGACCTGGACTCGAGAACTGTCAACCGGCACGGCCAGATCGTCAGCCTGGCGCCGCTGTAATACAGCCTGTTGTACCACTTAACCAGCAATGAGGGCCGAGTCATGACCCACAGCGTTCTGCTGGCCAAGGTCTGGGGACAAGAGTACGTCGAGGAAGTGGATTACCTTAAGGTTTACATTCGGCGTCTACGCACCAAGCTGGGGGACGACCCCCAGAATCCGGAGTTGATTCACACCGAGAGGGGTGTGGGCTACATATACCAGGTCAGGTTGCGTACCGCTGATACCAGAGGCGAGCTGGCTGAGGAGCCCTCCACCGAATCGGCAACCGTCGCGGTCTCCGCCGTGGACGCTATCTCGCACTATCTTCCCGAGTACGATGTCACCAAGGCTAACAACGGGAAGTCCAAGAATTAGCGCCTAAACCAAAGCTAGGGTGGGGTCTGCCTAGACAGGCAGACCGTTGCCGGCGGGTTTCGCTCGGTTTTTAGCTTGGTGCTCAGGGCTGCTTGCCCGGGCGTAAGGCCTCAGGGATACATCTGCCCCGGTCCCCAGCCCACTGGGACGCTGACCAAATTAGATTCCAGGTCCTCAACGGAGGTCTGACCGCAAGCTCCCATGTCGTGGTCCAGTTCGCGGCGCAGGATCTCCAGCATTCCGTGGACTCCTTCAGCGCCGTTTACCGCCAAGCCCCAGTAAAGGGGACGGCCGACGGAAACGGCCCTGGCGCCCAGGGCCAACGCCTTCAGCACATCGCTACCTCGACGCACTCCCGAGTCTAAATAGACCTCGGCTTGTCCTCTGGAAGCCTCCACGATTTCCGGCAACATTTCAATAGACCCCATAGTCTGGTCAATCTGGCGGCCCCCGTGGGTCGATACCAAAATGCCGTTGACCCCGCTCTCCACCGCCGCGTGGGCGTCTTCTGCGGTTCGGATGCCCTTTAGCACCAACGGCAACGAAGTTAGGCCCTTCAGCCACTCCAGCTCTTTCCAGGTTAGCGAGGGTACCGGCGCCGGCCGCCAGTCGGGTGCCTCATCGGCGCCACTCATGGCAGCTGCTTGCTCCCTTTCCGCCAAAAAGTTGGCCTGCGGAAAGGGATTCTGATAGTGATTGTGGACATCCCGCTCTTTGGGACTGGGCACCGGCGTATCCACCGTGAGGACTATCGCTTTGAACCCCGCCTCTTCGGCCCGGTGCACCAGCATCTCGGTGAGTTCGTGGCCCCGATGGTAAAGCTGGAACCATTTGGGGCCGGTGCCCGCCTCGGCCACGTCCTCCATGGGATAGTGGGAGGAGGTGCTGAGCATCATCAAGGTGTTGGACATGCCGGCGCCCCTGGCGGTGGCCAGCTCTCCGTCGGGATGGGCAAGCTTGTGTCCGCCGGCCGGGGATACCATCACCGGGAAGCTGATCTCCGTTCCGAGAACCGTGGTGGAAAGTTTCCGATCTGTCACGTCCCGCAGGAAGCGGGGCCGCAGCTTTATGGCCTCAAAAGCGGAGCGATTGCGGCGAGTGGTCGACTCGTCCATGGCCCCGGCTTCGATAAACTCCCAGTGGTCGTGGGGCAGGGAAAGTTTGGCGCGGGCTTCGTAGTCGTAAACGCTAAAGGGGGCATCGCTCATGACATCCTCCTGATTGTAAAGGCCCTACCACTTCCCTTGTCGAAGAGGCCTGGGGCTAGGACAAAGGACAAAGGACAAAACCCGCCCCTACTCTAACCTGTAGCTGGCACTATGGCAAGGGTGGGTTTGCCGCGCCGGGCATTTTTCGGCTCTCCCCAGAGTCTTTGCGAGCTATCGTGCACCGGCGGAGCGCCACCGACAAATGAAAATGGATTCCCCTCGGCTCATGGTTCGACGCGCTCACCACGAGCGATAGGGATCCCGTTCGTCCTGAGGCTTTCGAAGGGCGAACGGGCTATTTACAGAGCAGCGAAACGAAGCAATCTCTCCTTACCTGCATGAGATTGCTTCGGGCCTACGGCCCTCGGAATGACGATCGAAAGACCATGTGCCGCGCCGGGCTTTGGGGACAGTTGGGACCTGAGGGAATCGCGGCTTAGGGCAGTCACTGAAGGGAAATACCCCTATATCCCGCTTTTAAAAAGCGGGATATAGGGGTATTTGGATCTCCCGAGGTTAACAGCGTCTACAAGGTTGAGTCGATCATTAAGGGCGCTGCTCTCGCGGCGCCCCTTCGGGTTACTAGCAATCAGGAGACGTGGCCTGGTTATTCTTCTTCCTGGGGTCTGAAAGGCACCACTCCGGGTAACCACCACTTCTCCCAGCTTTCGTCCACCTTACTCTGGAAGTAGTCCATGTCCTCTTCGGTCAGGTGGGCAAACCGGCCCTGACGCTTCAGGTATTCGCTCACCGGCTTGCGCTTGCGGATGCCCTTGGCGATGACCCGGGAAGGGCCGTTAAGAATGACTTCTCCGTCGATGATCTCATACTGGACCCAGAGCCCGGTCTCCACCGCCAGCATCCCCAACTCGTGCGAGTACTTGGGGTCGTAGTCCCAACCCTTGGGGCAGGGGTCGATGCTGTGGATGAAGGTGGGTCCGCCGATGGTTAGGGCGCGGCGGATTTTGTTGGTAAAGTCCAGGCCATAGGAGCCGCAGGCGGTGGCGATGTAGCGGCAGTTCGGGTGGCCGGTGGCCAGCATGGGCGCCATGTTCTTCTTCCAGCGGTTGTTCATTATCCGGTGCACCTTGCCCGGGGGGCTGAAAGTGGAGTTGGCGCCCCAGGGAGAGCTGCCGGAAACTTGAATATCGGTATTGGCGTAGGACTCGTTGTCGTACATGAGGATCAGCAGGTTGTATTCGTCGTGCTGCAAAGCCGCGGATATAGCCGATAGACCCATGTCGGCGCCGCCGCCGTCGCCGCAAAAGGCGATGACGTTGATGGGCTCGTCTTTCATCTTTCCCTTGCGCATCATGGAGCGCAGCGCGGCGGCGGTGCCGGTGGCTGCGGAACCGGACGAGCCCAATTGAGTATGCATCCAGGGCACTACCCACGGGGTGCTGTAGTAGGTGGTGTTGGCCACGTACATGCAGCCAGTGCTGCCCACCACGATGGTTCGGGGACCGGCGGCCTTAATCATCAGCCGCATAACCAGGGCAGATTCGCAGCCCTGACAGGTTCGATGTCCCGAGGTGTAACCCTCCTGGATTGGGATATTCTTAACGCCCCGTATCTGAGGCAGGTCTGAAAGCAATGTCATGATATTTACTCCCTTACTCCGATCCAGGTGGTTTCCTGGTCGACTTTTCCAGTATCAATGGCCTGCTGAACAATGTCAACAATCTGGTCCACGTCTCGGACCAGAACTTCCCGACCGCCCAATCCGGCGATGAAGTTCAGCACGTGGGGGCGGCGCTCCAACGGGTAGAGGGTGGACCGCAACTCGTGGAACAGCACGCCGCCAAAGGACGGCGAGCCGTAGGAGTAGTCCCGGTCGATGACGCCCACCGCCTTGCATTGGCCGAGGACCTGGCGAATCTCATCGGCGGGAAAAGGCCGGAAGTATTTGACCCGCATGAATCCGACTTTCTTGCCCGCTTCGCGCATGCGACGAAGAGCTACCCGCACCGGCAGCGACAGAGTGCCCATGCCTACCAGGACAATCTCCGCGTCCTCCATCATGTACTCTTCAATGAAGGGGCTGGGGTCGCCCCGGCCGAAGGTCGTCCGGAACTCTTCGTGGACCTTCTGGATCACGCCGACGGAGTTACGCATGGCCTGGTCGGTCTGCTTCCGGATCTCCATCAGCCAGTCCTCGTTCACCTGGGGTGCGACGGTTATGGGGTTGTCCGGGTGAAGCTGGAGCTTCCCCCGGTCGTAGGCGGGCAGGAATTTCTGGACTTGGTCGTGGGTTGGCACGTTCACGATGGCCTGGGAGTGGGTCAGGAAGGAGCCGTCGCAGCTGATGGCGAAGGGCAGGAACACCTCCGATTCCTCGGCGATGCGCCAGGCCATCAACGCGATGTCCAGCGCTTCCTGTGCGGTGGCAACCCAGTAGAGTATCCAGCCCAAATCGCGAACCGCCATGGCGTCGTTGTGCTCCACGCCGAAGGCGCCGGGGTCGTCCAGAGCCCGATTCCCCACCATGGCAACCACGGGCAGGCGCAGACCGGCGGTGACGGTGATGGCTTCGAAGGCGTAGAACCAACCGACCCCGCTGGAGCCGCAGAAGGTCCTGGCTCCCACCGCTGAGGCATGCTTAACGATTTCAAACTGGGAGTGCTCGCTCTCGGCTACTATGAACTCGCAGTCCAGTATCCCGTCGGCCTTGAGCTTGGACACGTATTGCATCACCGTGTCATAAGGGCGGATGGGATAGGCGGTAATCACGTCGACATCGGCCAAGGCGCAGGCGATGGCAATGGCCTCACTACCGCTGATTAACTCTTCCTTCTCTACGGCAAATTGCTCGGCTAGTGCGGTCGTCATTACTCGTCCCCCAACTTGGCAATATCCTCGGCGTACGCCTGTGGGTCGTGGAAGCCGTGGGTGCGATCAACCGTCTTCTGCTGCTCCACCAAGGCGGTCATCCAACCCTGGTAGCCGTCCCTGTCCTTCTGCCACGCCTCCCACTGGCTGTTGTTGTCGTTGAACTCGGCCTCGTTGACCATGGTCACGCAGTCGGGGACCGGACATACGGCTTCACATACGCCGCAGCCGCAGCAGGATTCCATGTTGGTGTCATAGAGCCCGTCGGGGGTGATGTCGAAGCAAGAATCAGGGCACTGGAGCCAGCAGAGGGTACACTTGATGCAGGTTTCGAAGTTAATTACCGGACGCATGGAGCGGGTGCTGAACTTCTTGAACACGGCGCTGCGAACCGGTTGGTAGCCTTCCTCTCCGCCCCGGAAGCCGCCGCCCGGCTCAATGGCCCGGATTACCAGGCCCTGTTCCATCGTCTTCCACCCCGGCAGCTCGAAGCTGTAGGGAACCTCCTGCTGGCCCTCGCCGGGCTCCACCGGACGGGAAGAGGCTCGCTGATAGGCCTTTTCAGCGGAAGCAACCTTCACCTCGCTCCAGCCCTGGTCCCGCAGACCTTCGATCATCGAGTCTAGGCTAACCAACTGAGGACAGACCTTGCAGAGAGTGCCCAAGATGCGGACGTCGGTGTGGTCGTCCTTGTAAACCCACAGTCCCGAGAAGCTGGGGGTGGAGGTGATGATAGAAAGGTCGTAGGGTTCTGGCCGCTGATGAATATCCTCGATCAGCGCATCCGCTGTCTGGCGGGAGGTGACGATCAGCGTGCCGCCGGGCTTGGTCAGGGCGTTGATGGGCTGTAACCCGTACCAGGCCCAGGACTCCACGCCTTTGCATAGGGTGTCATCCACGTTAATGGTAACGTCCACCGCCCCCGCTTGGTAGACCGCCAGGTTCTCCTCCAGCTCCTCCGCGTTGTCGGCAACCACGGCGAACTGCTTGGCCGGAATGCCGTTGCGCTCGGGAGAATCTCCGTACCGCCCGTAGGCCGTACCGATCTTCCCCTCCTTCCTGGCCGCGAATACTATGGAGCGGACGATGTTCCGAGCCAGGGTTTTTTGGAAAATCCCTCGGTACACCACCTCCACGGCTACTGTGCTCATTGCGGTTCCTCCTGCTTGGTATTTTAACGGGTATTTGGTGACCTGGTTGACTGATCCTTGACGAAACTACTCAACTTGGGAGATCTAAATCCCCCTATATCCCCCTTTCAGAAAGGGGGACCGGGTGCATCCCCCTTTGCAAAGGGGGACTGAGGGGGATTTCCCCCGCCGGGACTGGGAGATCTGACGAAGCCAATCCGGGGACCGGCTGTGTCGCCAGCCGAGACGGTTCCACGACTTCCAGGTGGTGACTCATGGCCTGCTGGGCTCCGGCGCTATCCCGGTTCCGTATCATTTGCAGGATTTGTCGGTGAGATGCCAGGGAACGCTGGGGCCGCCCCGGCTCTTGCAGGGACTGATCTCGGGAGCGCTGCAAGATATCCTCCACGGCGCTGACGACTTTGTTCAACGCCGAATTATGGGTGGCCGCGGCCAGCGCGAAGTGAAAGGCGGTGTCCGCCTCCACTCCGGTCTCTCCGGAGTCGATCTGCCGCTGCTGCTCCTCTAAAATCGCCGACATCTGCTCCACATTTTCATCGGTGGCTCTCTCCGCGGCCAGGGCGGCGATGGCCGGTTCCAGTACCCGCCGCATCTCAAAGATGTCCCGTAGGGCTTCTCCACCAGTGTTTAGGCTGGCGGCCATCAGCGCCAGCACGGAGTCGGCGTTCTCGGTGCTGATAAAGGTGCCGGAGCCTCTTTTGCTGATGACCAGCCCTTGAAGCTCTAGGGAGCGAATCGCTTCCCGGACCGAGCTGCGGCTAACCTGGAACTGCGTCGCCAGATCTCGCTCGGAGGCCAAGCGGTCGCCGTGACTTAGCGTACCCTGGCGAATCATGGAATGGAACTGCTGGACGATGTCCTCGGGTATCCGCCGCCGCTTGATGCTGTGCAGCTGTTCTTGCATACTCGAGATTCGGCCTGGGCAATGTGGTCTGACCAATTTGGTATCCGCGACTATTATACGACTGGAGTATTTCCTGTCAAGACAAAAGTTTGCCCCGGCAAGCCAATCGCATTTTGGTCTCTCGACTATGCCTTGCCGACAAGGCAAGTGACTGACCTTCGTCCTGAGGCTCTCGAAGGGCGATGACGGGCTATTTACAGAGCAGCCCTTCGGCTCCGCTCAGGATAAACTCCGCCAAGTAATTCCTCCTTACCCGTATGAGATTGTTTCGGGCCTGCGGCCCTCGCAATGGCAAACGAAAGACCCTATATGCCACCGGTGCAGCCCAAACGATTCCCGCATTATTCTCCGGACCTTTCCCTTCGTGTCAAATATGTTAAACTGCGGTCCGGCAGCTAGGACACCCAGTTCCTCTCCACCGCTAGGTTGATCCCTTAATTTATCCGGTTAGTTTGTCCCGGGAGGTGATGCCCGTGCCCCAATCCATGAAAGCCGGCGAAGCGGTGATAGAAATGCTTCGTCAAGAAGGTGTTACCCGCATATTTGGCATCGTCGGCTCCTCCTTCTTGGACATCCTGGACCCCTTGTACGACCGAGAGGACATAGAATTTGTCGGCGTCCGGCACGAGCAGGGCGCCGCGCTGATGGCCGACGGCTTCAGCCGCATCTCTGGAGCCCCTTCGGTATGCCTGGTGACCAACGGACCAGGCGTATTGAACCTTACCTACGGCATCGCCGCCGCTTACGTAGCCCACTCGCCGGTGGTGGTTCTGGCTCCCTCCGCCTCGCGGGATCACCAGTATCGGGACTCCACCCAGGAATTTGATCAGGTGTCCCTGTTTCGACCGATCACCAAGGCCAGCTTCACTATTAATAAGGTAGAGCGACTGCCGGATGCCCTGCGGCAGGCCTTCCGGGTGGCCACCTCCGGACAAATGGGTCCGGTGCTCCTAGACATTCCCCGCGACCTGATGCCGGGCAGCGACCTGGAGCTGGACCTGCTGCCGCCGGAGGCCTACCGCACCGGACAGACCCGCTCCCGAGGGGACCGCAACCTGGTGGACAAGGCAGCTCGTGTCCTGCTTGCGGCCCAGCGGCCAGTGATAATAGCCGGCGGCGGGATTCAGTTCAGTATGGCCTCCGAAGAGGTGACCCAGCTGGCGGACGCCCTGGGAGCGGCTATTGTTACGACCTACGGCAGAGCCGACGCCGTGCCCAGCGGACACCCCAAGTTCCTGGGGCACCTGGGGCGTTTGGGTTCCGAAGAGGGGATTGAAGCCATCCGGAGGGCGGACGTCATCCTGGCCGCCGGCACCGGGCTGGGCCAGTCAACAACCTTCTTCGACCACCGTTTCATCCCGGCCGACGCCTCCATCGTTCAGATAGACATCGAACCAAGGGAGATTGGCCGCCACTATCCGGTTTCGGTCGGCATAGAGGGGGACGCCCGGGCTGTATTGGAGGACCTGATTGCCAAGGTGCGGGAGACGGAGCCGAGGCCGAATCAGGAGTGGGTGGCGGAAATAGCCGATTGGAAGGCGCGGCGGGCGGAGCGGCTGGCGGCGGAAGAGAGGCTGTCCAGCCTGCCCATGAAGCCGCAACGAGTTTACGCGGAGCTGCGAAAGGTAATGCCCCGGGATGCAATCATCTGCCTGGACGCCGGGCTGGCGCCTAATTTCGGCCAGGACCGGCTGGATTTCGCCCAGCCACGCAGCTTGATCATGCCCCAAGACCTGGGAGGCCTGGGCTTCAGCTTTCCCGAGTCTCTGGGCGCCAGCTTCGCCGCGCCGGACCGGACCGTGGTGAACTTTAATGGAGACGGGGGCTTCCTTTTTAACGCCCAGGAATTTGAAACCGCGGTTCGCTACGGCCTCAAATGCATCTCGGTGGTGCTCAATAACAACTGCTGGGGCTCGGAGAAAGCCTACCAGCGCTACGCTTTCAATGAGCGGTATGTGGGAGCGGACACGGTAAATCCTCGTTATGACAAGTACGCCGAGCTGTTTGGCGGCAACGGTTTCTACGTGGAAAATCCGGCAGACATTGGGGATGTGTTCCTGGCGGCGCTCAAGGCCGAAGGCCCCAGCATCATAGAAATCCCAATCGATCCGGACGAGATGCCCCGGCCGGCCCGGCTGGCGGAGGTTCAGGCGCCGAATTAGGCCCCACGGCCGCCAGTACGCCCCAGGGAGAGCAGTGCAGGAAGATATCAGGCCCAAAGAAGTGGATATTTCCGGAGAGCAGGTAATTATCCTGTGGGACGACGGTCACCGGAGTATCTTTCCTCATCGCATGCTGCGACTCCGCTGCCAGTGTGCCAACTGTGTGGAGGAAATGACTGGCCGACCGCGCTTGGACCCGGACCAGGTTGCCCAGGACGTGAAGGCCGTGGACCAGATGCAAGTGGGCAGCTACGCCCTCCAGTTCCTCTGGAGCGACACCCACTATACCGGCATTTACACCTTCAAGTTTCTCCGCTCCATCTGTACCTGCATCCCCTGCAATCAGGCCCGCGCGGCGGCCCCGGAGCCTCAGGGGTAGGCAACCGCTACGCTTCGGAATTGGGTTCGGCAGCGGGTTCAGCCGGTGTTTCAGCCGAGTTATCCAGGTCGTAGGAGCGCATCGGCTTAGTCGCGGGTTTCAACTTGGGAGCGGTGAAGGTATTGGACTTGAAAGAAAAGGTGGAAAGCTGGCGTTGCGCGGGCTCTCCGCAAGTTTTGCACGGAGCCGACTCCTGGGACTGGGAAGCGGGTCGCAGGACCTCAAACTCCCGCTTACAGCTGGCGCAATAGTATTCGTAGATTGGCATGGATACCTCCCGACAAGCTGTACATATTCTACCGCCCGTCTGCTATCTTCGCCAGTAAAGCCCCGACCCCCGAATAGGGACAAGAAATTATTTCAGATTCCCCCCGTAGACCGTCCTTCGACAAGCTCAGGACGAACGGGCGATGGCCTTTATCCGTTCGTGGTGAACCTGTCGAACCATGAACGATTACTTCTCCTAGGCGGGCTTGGTCCCCCTTTCGCCAGGGGAAAACCAACTTTTTAACACTCCCTAAGAAGGACCTTGTGGCTGAGAATACTGATGTGGTCATCGTCGGCGGTGGGGCCGCCGGCTGCTCCGTTGCCTGCTATCTCTCCCTGGCCGGCGTCAAGGCCACGGTCATCGAGAGAGAGGGGATAGCCACCCAGACCTCCGGTTTCTCCGCCGGGGGGTTGAATCCGCTGGAGGGCACCAACATACCGGGTCTCCTGGGGCCCTTGGCCATCGAATCTTTTCGGATGCATCGCCAACTCTGGTCCGAGCTCCCGGACTCTACCGGCATCGATTACCAAGGGCGGGTAATCGACCTGGTCAAGGTGGCCTTCCAGGATTCCGATCTGCCGGAGATGGAGGAGTCGCTACGTCTCTTCAACGCCGCCCAGGAGGACGGATTTTCCGCCCATTGGCTGGAGCGACAGGACCTGCTGGAGCTGGAGCCGCGCATCTCTCCCGCCGCCATCAAGGGGCTCTTTGCCCGGGGCAACGCAGCGCTGGATAGCTACAAATACACCCTGGCCCTGGCCAAGGCCGCCGAGGCGAGGGGCGCCCAATTCATCTCCGGCACAGCGCAGGGACTGAAGACAACCGGCGGCAAGGTAACCAGCGTCTTTCTGGAGAACCAGGAGCTGGGCTGCGGTCAAGTGGTGCTGGCGGCCGGTCCCTGGTCTCGGGAGGCCGAGGGCTGGCTGAACATCTCCCTGCCAGTGGACCCGCTCAAGGGAGAGATTCTACGCCTGGAGGTGCCGGGCAAGCCCTTAATCCAGGATTTCTCCGGAGGCGGTGGCTCGCTCCACCCTAAACCCGACGGCCTGGTCTGGTGCGGCACCACGGAGGAGTGGAAGGGATTTGACAAGGATCTCAGCGAATCGGCGCGCCAGTCGATTATGCGGGGCGTGGTTACCCTGATGCCCCAGCTGGCCGAGGCCCAGCTGGCCGAGGCCCAGCTGGCCTTGCAGACGGCCTGCCTACGGCCGGTGACACCGGACTGGCTGCCGATAATTGGCCCAGCGCCCAGTTGGGACAATGTCTACCTCACTACCGGCGCCGGCAAAAAAGGTATTTTACTGAGCCCGGCCATGGGCAAGGCCACCGCCGATTTGATTACCGAAGGCCAAACCTTGCTCTCGATAGAAACCTGCAACCCGCAACGGCTTGCCCTTTCCGGCCGGACTTAGGCCCTGGCGGTAGGCGTTGACGTATGAGGTGGCCATGGTAAAAAACATCTATGGCTAGAGTAACCAATGGGGACACAATCTACGCATTTATCGACAGCCAGAACTTGAACCTCGGAATTCTTGGCTGTGGGTGGAAGCTGGACTTCGGGAGGTTCCGAGTCTATCTCAAAGACAAGTACAACGTTAGCAAGGCGTATCTGTTTATTGGGTACGTCGCGGGGAATGAGGCGCTGTATACCTACTTGCATCAAGCGGGGTATGTCGTGATTTTCAAGCCGACTCTCTCTAGCGTTGATAAAGAGGGCGGGGGATACACAAAGGGGGAGGTGGATGCTGAGTTGGTGCTGCACACGATGGTTGAGTACCCGAACTATGACAAGGCCATCGTTGCCTCAGGTGATGGTGATTTTCATTGCCTCGTCGAATATCTTGTGCAGCAGGGGAAACTTGGCCGAATACTCATACCAAATAGAAAAAAATACTCCGCGTTGCTGCGGAGATTTAGAGCGGATTATATCGACTATCTCGATGGGCTAAGTCAGAAGCTGTCTGAGAGGGGGCAATAAAAAAGAGGGGGAGTATCCTTCGGACGAAACCTTAAGTGTGCCCCCTCATGGTAATACCTTAGTTTAACTTTAGTCAAACTTTTTGTCAACAATCGTTGCCTATTTGAGCAGGGCCTTTTCATTCTCCTGCCTGGTAGGTAAAGCCCATCATGTCGAAAGCTTCGCTGAGATGGGCATTGTGGCGGCGTAGGGCAGCGGCTACGTTGGAATGCCCAGCCCGACGTACCAAGCTGATGACCAGGTTCCGCAGGCCCGCCAGAACCTGTGGGGCGGCCCCAGTGCGCACCTGAGAGCGGTCCTCGTCGAAGGTCACATCCCGTACCCAGTGGAGGCGGTTCTCGATGCCCCAGTGCCCACGGGAAAGGCTCAACAATCGCCTCGCATCGGCATCAGTGGCTGGGAGACTGCTAATTGCATAGCTCACAGCCACCTGTTTCTTGCCCTTCACGACCCGCTGGCGCTCTAGCCGACACACCTGTTGCAGATGCGGCCACGCTTCCCCGACCGTCCCAGCGCTGCCCACGTAGCCATTTAGCTCTGGGTCGGCCAAGGCCCACAACTCTCGCCGCTCCAGCCGCCCATGACGCCGCTTTACTGGAGCATCGGCCCAGACCGTCAGCTTGGCCCCGCGTGCTCGCCACTCCGCTGCCAGCCAGGGAGGTACGGTTGGCCCACCAGCCCTCTCAGTTCCTAGCAGGGGAAAAAGCCACCTCCAGGTCTCGGCGCAAGGTGGGCTGATTCTCTTTAACTGGCAGCAGATACTCTCCGCCGCCTGCCACAATCTGCTCACAGACTTTCCGTTGGGTCAGTAAGGCATCAGCCACTACTACCCGACCCTTCAGGGGTACCTGGCCCAATACTTCTTTGACCGCCGCCAATTCTTCCCCTTTGCCCGGCGCAGCTACCTGCGCCAGCACTGCCCCAGCGCGGCTAGCGTAGGCCGACACCAGATGGACCCCGGGTATCTCTTGGCCGTGGACCCCTCGCAAGGTTTTCCCGTCCAGGGACAGGGGGTCATCCGCCTCTACCCCGCTATTTGCCAGCCAGTTGCCGACTTCTGCCTCAAAGGCCGCCACGTCCAGGCCCTTGAACACCCGGTGGAGGGTGGCCACGCAGGGTGTCTTCTCCTGGCTGAACCCCAAAAGCTGCGCCGTAGCACCCCCTTGGTCCCGCCCCCATTGAGCTATGGCGTATAAGCTGCGGGCGCCGCACAGCATGGCACAGGTGGCCAAGGCCAGGATCGCCCCCAAAGAGTGGCGTCGCCCTTGGCTACTCCGGAAGTCAGGCACCAAATCCAGCGTTTCTCTCAAAGTCATCATCCTTCCCTCCCGCTTAAACTGGTAATAATTTTATACTATTTTGAGAAAATGAAAAGGCCCTGGGACTGGCGGTGAAACCTAACCGTAAACGAGTGATCAAGGTTTTCACTCTGAAGAAGGAAGACGAGGAACACAAGGTTCCCAAGAAGCTGGATGGCGTTGACGTGGAGACCGAAGTAACCGGCATGATCGTCGCCCGGGCTTGCCCTCTCCCGACGAGTAGGTGTGATAGGCCCGTACCCATCGGCGTCTCAACAGGTCACCCAAGTATTACTGCCGGAACCATCGGGGCCCGGGTCACCGATGGCACAGACTTTTTCGCATTAAGCAATAACCACGTCTATGCTAACGGAAACAACGCTTCCATCGGCGACGCTGTAATTCAGCCAGGGGTCGTCGATGGGGGTTCAAGCCCGGCCGACGACATCGGCGCCCTGGACGCCTATAAGACCATCGTGTTCGACAATCCCTCGGCCAACAACACCATGGACGCGGCGATGGCTAAGGGATTGTCACGAAATAATTAGTTCAATTGAGCAGCGCAACGCGGGGTAGCAGCGAATAATTCCATTCACCATGGAAAGAGTCTCTACGCAAATAGATGGCTTCGAGTTCGTCGTCCGATACGGTGCGCCCGGCCGGGTATCGGTTGGTGTCCAGTTGGCTCTGAACCCGCAGCCCCGTCCGGGTCGTGGTCGCCCCGATCAAGTTCACCACCACCTCGTGGCTCACCAGCGGCTTTCCGCGCCAGTTCTGACTGATCGCGGAGAACAAGCGGTGTTCGATCTTGTTCCACTTGCTGGTCCCTGGTGGGAGGTGGCACACGTCGATTTCAAGGCCCGTCTCATCCGCCAATTTCTGCAACTCCAGCTTCCACAAGCGGAGCCGATACCCATTGCTGCCGCCCGCGTCGGCCGTTATCAGCAGCCGAGTGGCGCTCGGGTAGAGCGCCTGCCCCATGCCGCGCCACCAACGCCGGATGCTCTCGACGGCAAAAGCAGCCGTATCGTGGTCCGTCCCCACACTGACCCAGGCCTCGTTCTGGGCGATATCGTACACCCCATAAGGACTGACCCGGCCCAGATCCGGAATCAGGAAGTCATGCACCAGCACTTGCTCCGGCGCTCCCTTGGGACGCAACTCCCGCCCACCGTTCTTGAAGGGCCCCACCAGTTCCTTCTTCTTCGTGTCCACGGAGATCACCGGCTCTCCCAGGGAGAGTTGCAGTTGCACCGCCCGGTCCAAGTGCTCAAACTGGGCGTTGCGGTCCGGGTGTTCCGTCCCCGCCAGGGTCTTGCGATTGGCTTGCAAGCTATAGCCCATGTCGTGGAGCAGTTCGGCGACCATGCGATGGCTGACTTGGTGCCCTTGGCGCTTCAATGCCACCGCCAGTTGACGCACGCTCTTGCAGGTCCAGCGCAGCGGGGACTCGGGATCCCCACGGCTGGTCGGCTCCACCAGCCGGTCCAAGTCCTCGCGCAAGCTCGGGTCATGCTCGACGGTGCGCTTCCGGCCGCCTCCAGGATGGCGGATGCGGCCCTTCGCGGCCCCTACGGCCGGCTGGCCCAACTCCCGTATGCCGCGGCGAATCGTCCCGCGAGAAGCTCCGGTGGCCCTTGCAACCGCTGCCTGGCCACCACGCCCGGCCGCCGACGCCTCAGCGGCAAGCACCAGCCGCCGCACCCGCTCGTCCACAACGGGGGCAATCGCTTGGTAACGAGCTTGAATCGCTCCTTCAACTATCACCCATTAAGTATAGCTGAGCATGTAGTAAAGAATAAGTTATTTCGTGACAGTACCTAAGGTTGCTTTTAAAGACTTCGATGGAGATGGGTCTTCCGAGTGGGGCGTGGGCAATGCAACGCTGCCCGGAGGCTATGGGACACCCAGTTCGGCCATCTTCGGCGATGGTGATGGTGACGGCTTTTTCGATAATAAAAATGATCTCCTAGTACTACAACGACGGGTTTAAGGTGGCGGCTCCATCCTGCTTTCGCGGCGGGTGGAGCGGCGTCTCTCGTGGGAACGGCGAGCCCGTTCGTTGCGTAGCTGCGTATCCTCCAGCCACAACAGCAATTGATCGGGCCCGAACTGCTCCCGGGGCAGCATCTCCCGCACCACCCGGTACACCTGTGGCCTCGTGATCCGGGGCATCTTTTTCCCCCCAATCCTGCTGCAGGCTCAGCAGGAACGCCCCACCCAGCAGGCACATGGCTATGTGGTGATGCCACCCTGCCCAGCTGCGGGTCTCGTATTCGTCCAGCCCCACGTCACCCTTCTCAGTCTCGAACTCCGTTTCAATGCGCCACCTGGACCCACCCACGTAGGCCAGAGTCTCCAAGGTTGTGCCCTCGGGAGCGTTGGACAGGTAGTAGCGGGGCTCGCTGCCGTCCAGGTTCCGGCGCCAGACGGCCCACAGTTCCTCGCCGGGCTTGCGCCTCCTGGTGGCCCGCACCCGCTGGGCACTGAACCGGTAGGTGCGCGGCCCCTGGCTTCCCTGGGCCACCGTTATCTCCCGCCAAGCCTCATCCGGCAGTTCATCACCGCGCTGCTCCATGGTCCGCCGCTGCCCAGGCCGCAGCTTGGGTTTGCGGGGGCGGCCGAACCCCGGATATTCCGGACTGGTCCAAGCCGGGTCCAAGGGCCAGACCGTAGTGCCGCCCGGAACGTCCAGCACGTAGCGCATCCCCAGGGCCGCCAGTCCCTCCCGGAAGGTCGGCGACATCCCGAAGGCGTCGTCTCCGGCAACCCACTCGGCCCTGAGGTAGCCCAACTCCAGGACCCGCTCCAGCATCTCCAGGGCCAACTCCGTCTTTGACCGGTAGTTCCGCCGGTCCTCCGGCACACCCGCCGCAGCACACCGGTCCTGGTCGGAGGTCCAACTCTTGGGCAGATACAGCCGCTTGTCCACCAACGCCCGGCCCAGCGGGCTGACGTAGGCCAGGAACATCCCACCCTGGCAGTTGGCCACCTTGCCCAGCCTGCCGCAGTACTGCCGGGCCACTCCCGCCGATTTCCTGCCCTGCTTGGGGAAGTCGCTGCCATCGAACACCCACACCGCCTCCGGGTGTCCCAGCCTGGGGGCCAAGTATTCCTGCAACCGCCCTATGACTGTCTCATCGGACCACCGGGCCTCGGTGAGAAAGCGCTGCATCGCCCGGGCCGAGATGCCCACCGATTCCGAGAGATTCTCGGCGTTGCGCCGCTCCTGGTCCTGCACCAGCAGCGCCTGAAGGTAATTCCCGCTGTGATCCCGCCACTGCTTGCGGCCGAAGGAGGCCGCAAAGAAGGCGTGGAATTCCTGAAGGCTGTCGTAGACCCGCTCGAAGCTCGCCGCATCCATCACCCAAACCACCCAACATCATCTGTCCAGCCATCCTACCAGACAACTCGTCGTTGTAGTACTAGAAGTCTGGCCGGAAAGCCATTGGCCGGGTTTTGCGCTACGCGAAGCAGACGTATTCAAGACTTATATGGCATGGTGGTGCATGTAATACGTTGCAACACCCACTATGCCATCGATAATCGACGTTAAGAAAACGCTGGCCTAGGGGGAATCGAGGTTTCCGGCCAGACTTCTAGGCCTGAACGTACAGAAATACGGCCGGACGACGGGACCCACCTCAGGTGTAGTTGTCGAAATCAACGTAACTGTGGATGTATGTTACGAGGTTGTATTGATATTCTGCACAAAAGTGGCTCGGTTTGTGGACCAGATCGCTGTAACCGATGGAACGTTCAGCGCTGGAGGCGACTCCGGGTCTCTGATTGTGACTGCTGATTCGGACAAAAAACCGGTTGGACTCCTGTTCGCGGGTAGCGAGACTCGTACGTTTGGCAACCGGATCGACCTGGTACTGAGCGAGTTCGGCGTGACCGTCGACAGTGGGGGGTCGCCACCGCCGCCCCCGGTCACAACCGGCCCGACGGTGACCGGCATGACTCCAGCCGATGGAGCCGTCAATGTAGCGGTCAATACGAACGTGGTGGTCACCTTCTCGGAGGCAGTTAACGGTGTCGACAGCACCACCTTCTACCTGAGCGCTGGCGGGGCGGCCATCGCCAGCAGCGTCTCCATCGCTGCCGACAGATTGAGCGCTACCCTGGTTCCCGGTGCTGATTTGGCCGATGGTATACTTCACACTGTCACAGTAACTACCGGGGTTACCGACGACGCTGGCGACCCCATGGCGGCCGATTTCACCAGCAGTTTCACCACCGTCCCACCGCCTTCGGACACAACCAGCCCGAGAGTAACGTCGCTTAGTCCCCCGGACGACGCCACCGGTGTGCTCGTTACCTTCAATGTCAACATCGACTTCTCTGAGCCGGTGGACACCACCAGCGTGAACAGCACTACTTTTACCGTCCAGGATGCCACTGGAGACATCGCAGGCACCATCGAGGTCGTTGCCAATGGCCTGGGCGCAACCTTTTACCCGGCCGCCGACCTGGCCATTGGTACGCTCTACACGGTAACGCTAACCAGCGGCGTCACCGACCCCAGTGGCAACCCGCTGGACCAGGACGGAGACCCAGCCAACGGCAATCAGAACTTCAGCGGGGGCTTCACCACCTGGGCGCCGCCCCCGGTCACAACCGGCCCGACGGTGACCGGCATGACTCCAGCGGATGGCGCCATCAATGTAGCGGTCGATACGAACCTGGTGGTCACCTTCTCCGAGGCAGTTAACGGTGTCGACAGCACCACATTCTACCTGAGCGCTGGCGGGGCGGCCATCGCCAGCAGCGTCACCATCGCCGTCGACAGATTGAGCGCTACCCTGGTTACCGGTGCTGATTTAGCCGATAGTACCCTTCACACCGTCACAGTAACCACCGGGGTTACCGACGACGCTGGCGACCCCATGGCGACCGATTTCACCGGCAGCTTCACCACCTGGGCACCGCCGCCCGAGACCATCGGCCCGACGGTGACCGGCATGACTCCAGCGGATGGCGCCATCAATGTAGCGGTAGATACGAACCTGGTGGTCACCTTCTCCGAGGCAGTTAACGGTGTCGACAGCACCACCTTCTTCCTTAGCGCCGGCGGCGCGGCAATCGCCAGCAGCCTCACCATGGCTGCCGACAGATTGAGCGCTACCCTGGTTCCCGGTGCTGATTTGGCCAATGGTACCGTTCACACCGTCACGGTAACCACCGGGGTTACCGACGACGTTGTCGACCCCATGGCCGCCGATTTCAGCGGGAGCTTCACCACCTTCGCACCTCCCTCGGACACAACCAGCCCGAGAGTAACGTCGCTTAGTCCCCCGGACGGCGCCGCCGGTGTGCTCGTTACCTTCAATGTCAACATCGACTTCTCTGAGCCGGTAGACACCACCAGCGTGAACAGCACTAGCTTTACCGTCCAGGATGCCACTGGGGACATCGCCGGCACAATCGAGGTCGTTGCCAATGGCCTGGGCGCAACCTTTTACCCGGGCGGAGACCTGGCCATTGGTATGCTCTACACGGTAACGCTAACCAGCGGCGTCACCGACCCCAGCGGCAACCCCCTGGACCAGGACGGAGACCCGGCCAATGGCAATGACAACTTCACCGGGAGCTTCACCACCTGGGCACCGCCCCCGGACACAACCGGCCCGAGAGTAACGTCGATTGGTCCCCCGGAGGGCGCCACCGGTGTGGTCGTTACCAGCAACGTCTACATCGACTTCTCTGAGCCGGTGGACTCCACCAGCGTGAACAGCACTAGCTTTACCGTCCAGGATGAGAGTGGGAGCATCGCCGGCACCATCGTAGTAGCTGCCACTGGCCTGGGCGCAACTTTTGACCCTGGCGAAGACCTGGCCATTGGTACCCTCTACACGGTTACGCTAACCAGCGGCATCACCGATCCCAGCGGCAACCCGTTGGACCAGGACGGAGACCCGACCAACGGCAATGACAACTTCACCGGGAGCTTCACCACCTGGGCACCGCCGCCCGAGACCACCGGCCCGACGGTGACCGGCATGACTCCAGCGGATGGCGCCATCAATGTAGCGGTCAACACGAACGTGGTGGTCACCTTCTCCGCGACAGTTAACGGTGTCGACAGCACCACCTTCTACCTTAGCGCCGGCGGGACGGCCATCGCCAGAAGCGTCACCATCGCCGCCGAAAGATTGAGCGCTACCCTGGTTCCCGGTGCTGAATTGGCCAATGGTACCCTTCACACTGTCACAGTAACCACCGGGGTTACCGACGACGCTGGCGACCCCATGGCCGCCGATTTCAGCGGGAGCTTTACCACCAGGACACCGTCCTCGGACACAACCAGCCCGAGAGTAACGTCGCTTAGTCCCCCGCACGACGCCACCGGTGTGCTCGTTACCAGCAACGTCAACGTTGACTTCTCTGAGCCGGTGGACCCCACCAGCGTGAACAGCACTAGCTTTACCGTCCAGGATGAGACTGGGAACATCGCTGGCACAATCGAGGTCGTTGCCAATGGCCTGGGCGCAACCTTTTACCCGGGCGGAGACCTGGCCATTGGTACGCTCTACACGGTAACGCTAACCAGCGGCGTCACCGACCCCAGCGGCAACCCGCTGGACCAGGACGGAGACCCGGCCAACGGCAATGACAACTTCACCGGGAGCTTCACCACCTGGGCACCGCCCCCGGACACAACCGGCCCGAGAGTAACGTCGCTTAGTAACTATCTCAAAACCTTGAATTGAATTTGAAACTTATATTATACTTCCACCAAAAGTGTGGAGGTGAAAGCAGTGAAACCAATGAGGCAAGTTGAACCGCTGGAGACTATTTGGGAGATTCCGGACGATTTGTGGGAGAAAGTTGAGCCAGTGATCCTGGCGGGAACCCCTCCCAAAACCACCGGTCGCAAGCGGGTCAACCCAAGGCCAATCCTTAACGGAATTATCTTTCGCTTACGTAGTGGTTGCCAATGGAACCATCTGCCCAAGACTTTTGGTGACGATAGTACTATCCATCGTACTTTTCAGCTATGGGTAGAATCGGGAGTGTTGAACCAAGTGTGGTCGGTCATGGTAGAGGAATGTGAAGAGCTGGGAGGTGTGGACTGGGAATGGCAAGCAGCGGATTGCGCCCTGGGTAAAGCTCGTCTGGGGGGGACGCAATTGGCCCCAATCCCACGGACCGGGGCAAGGCGGGCAGTAAGCGAAGCCTGTTGGTAGAGGGGGATGGAGGGCCTCTGAGTCTAGTGGTAGCTGGAGCCAATGTCCACGACACCAAGCTGCTGGAAGCCACCCTGGAAGCCATTGTGGTGGAGCGGCCTCAGCCCACTGACCCGGCACCCCAGCACCTTTGTCTGGACAAAGGGTATGACAATCCCACCGGCCACCAAGCTGCCGCTGCCCACGGGTATCAGGCCCACATACGACGTATTGGTGAGGAGAAGCTGGATAGCTTCGGCGAGAAGACCCATCCGGCCCGACGTTGGGTGGTGGAACGAACCCTGTCGTGGCTGTCCAAGTGCAGAGGATTACTTGTCCGTTACGACAAAAAGGCATCCAATTTCCTGGGTCTTTTGCAACTGGCCTGCGGGCTACTGTGGTACCGGCGAGTTTGGCGCCTTACTGTTTTGAGATAGTTACTTAGTCCCCAGCACGGCGCCACCGGTGTGGTCGTTACCAGCAACGTGTACATTGACTTCTCGGAGCCGCTAGACACCACCAGCGTGAACAGCACTAGCTTTACCGTCCAGGGTGCCACTGGGGACATCGCAGGAACAATCGAGGTCGTCGCCAATGGCCTGGGCGCAACCTTTTCCCCGGCCGGAGACCTGGCCATTGGTACGCTCTACACGGTAACGCTAACCAGTGGCGTCACCGACCCCAGCGGCAACCCGTTGGACCAGGACGGAGACCCGGCCAACGGCAATGACAACTTCACCGGGAGTTTCACCACCTGGGCACCGCCCTCTTCGGAACCCATCGAGATCGCCTTTGACGATTTCGAGTCAGACGACTTTTTGGGAGGAACCGGGTGGCTGAACTCGTGGTCACATTCGGGAGACGTGCGCATCCGAGAGAGCCGGGGGTCCAATTCTGGTGAGTCCCACGCGAGGCTCAGGCATAGCACCGGTTACATGGCACGGCCGGTACTTATTCCCTCTGGCCAGAGTGGTGTGCACCTGCAGTTCCGGAGTAAGGTCCGATCTTTCGAGAAGGGGGACGAGGCGAAGGTCCTGGTGAGCTCCGACGGGTCCAACTGGACCTCGGTTCACACGTTCACTGTTGCCGATAGCGACAACACCTATCAGTTCTATGACATTTCGCTTTCCAACTCTGGGCTGTCCAGCAACTTCTGGGTAGCCTTTGACGCCAACATGAATTCCAAAGGAGACTGGTGGTCCGTAGACGATGTTTGGATCGGCATTCCTTAATAACCGACCTTAGGAGCCTACATTGCTAGGTGTAAATCGTCGTTGGCGCTGGAGCGATCTAAGGGCTGGGCGAAAGCATAGGATTAGTTAGACCACTGTATTATGCCGCGCCGGGGAACCCTCTGCACGCGACATAGGTTCACAACGGCTTCAACAGGGGGTTACAAGTGAAGGTCATTGAGCTGGACTACAGCAAACGTTGCGGCGATGAGCCGGAAAAGGGACACAACTGGTGGCACCCGGATATACCGCCCGCGGCGAGGGCCGAACCCTGCGAGGAGGTGGTGCTGCAGACGAGGAACGCCTTCGACGGCGGGATTTCCCCGACCTCCATTGCCGACGACCTGAGGAATGTAAACCTGAATGTGGTCCACCCCTTGACCGGGCCGGTATATGTGGAGGGGGCCCAGCCCGGAGACCTACTGGAAGTCAACATCCTGAATATCGAGCCGGCATCCTGGGGGTTCACCAGCATAATACCCGGCTTCGGCTTCCTGCGGGACCTGTTCCTCGAGCCGTACCTGGTCCACTGGAACATTAGCGACGGGTATGCCGAGTCCGCCGACCTTCCGGGAGTGCGGATTCCCGGCGCACCCTTCATGGGGACCATCGGCGTGGCTCCATCCCGAAAGCTGCGCCAGGAAATCCTGCTGCGAGAGGAGGAACTACGCTTGCGCGGTGGCATGGTGCTGGGTCCAGAGCCGAAGGACGCCGTGCCCTCCTATGAACCATTGGCATCGGAAGGGTTGCGCACCGTTCCTCCCCGCGAGCACGGCGGCAATCTGGATATCAAGCAACTAACCGCGGGCACCAGGCTACTGTTGCCAGTTTTTACCGAGGGCGCTCTCTTCTCCGCTGGGGACGCCCACTTCGCCCAAGGAGACTCGGAATGCTGCGGCACCGCTATTGAGATGGACTGCACCCTGCACGTAAGCTTTGAAGTCCGTCAAGGAGAGGCTAGACGCCGCACAGGGCCTTTTCATTCTCCTGCCTGGTAGGTAAAGCCCATCATGTCGAAAGCTTCGCTGAGATGGGCATTGTGGCGGCGTAGGGCAGCGGCTACGTTGGAATGCCCAGCCCGACGTACCAAGCTGATGACCAGGTTCCGCAGGCCCGCCAGAACCTGTGGGGCGGCCCCAGTGCGCACCTGAGAGCGGTCCTCGTCGAAGGTCACATCCCGTACCCAGTGGAGGCGGTTCTCGATGCCCCAGTGCCCACGGGAAAGGCTCAACAATCGCCTCGCATCGGCATCAGTGGCTGGGAGACTGCTAATTGCATAGCTCACAGCCACCTGTTTCTTGCCCTTCACGACCCGCTGGCGCTCTAGCCGACACACCTGTTGCAGATGCGGCCACGCTTCCCCGACCGTCCCAGCGCTGCCCACGTAGCCATTTAGCTCTGGGTCGGCCAAGGCCCACAACTCTCGCCGCTCCAGCCGCCCATGACGCCGCTTTACTGGAGCATCGGCCCAGACCGTCAGCTTGGCCCCGCGTGCTCGCCACTCCGCTGCCAGCCAGGGAGGTACGGTTGGCCCACCAGCCCTCTCAGTTCCTAGCAGGGGAAAAAGCCACCTCCAGGTCTCGGCGCAAGGTGGGCTGATTCTCTTTAACTGGCAGCAGATACTCTCCGCCGCCTGCCACAATCTGCTCACAGACTTTCCGTTGGGTCAGTAAGGCATCAGCCACTACTACCCGACCCTTCAGGGGTACCTGGCCCAATACTTCTTTGACCGCCGCCAATTCTTCCCCTTTGCCCGGCGCAGCTACCTGCGCCAGCACTGCCCCAGCGCGGCTAGCGTAGGCCGACACCAGATGGACCCCGGGTATCTCTTGGCCGTGGACCCCTCGCAAGGTTTTCCCGTCCAGGGACAGGGGGTCATCCGCCTCTACCCCGCTATTTGCCAGCCAGTTGCCGACTTCTGCCTCAAAGGCCGCCACGTCCAGGCCCTTGAACACCCGGTGGAGGGTGGCCACGCAGGGTGTCTTCTCCTGGCTGAACCCCAAAAGCTGCGCCGTAGCACCCCCTTGGTCCCGCCCCCATTGAGCTATGGCGTATAAGCTGCGGGCGCCGCACAGCATGGCACAGGTGGCCAAGGCCAGGATCGCCCCCAAAGAGTGGCGTCGCCCTTGGCTACTCCGGAAGTCAGGCACCAAATCCAGCGTTTCTCTCAAAGTCATCATCCTTCCCTCCCGCTTAAACTGGTAATAACTTTATACTATTTTGAGAAAATGAAAAGGCCCTGAGACGCCGCAACATTGGGTTCCCCATATTCGAAAGAGACGACTATTTCACCACCCCAGAGATGGCGGCTCCCAAAAGGTTCCTGGCAGCAACCGGCATGTGTATCACAGAGGATGGCATCAACGAGTCGGAGAACGCTACCCTCGCTGCCCGACATGCCCTGCTGAACATGATCCAGTTGATTATGGAACGGGGTTGGTCCAGGGAACAGGCCTACTGTATTTGCAGTGTGGCGGTGGACCTTAAAATAAGCGAGATGGTCGACGTTCCCAACTTTGTTGTTTCGGCCTTCCTGCCGCTCGATATATTCACCGCGTAGACCTTTGAAGGCAGGAAACACTATCGGTGGTTCCCATCTAAGTTAAGGATCCCCGCGTTACCTAAAGGTGGCCTCGGGGACTGCGGAGTGGTCAATCATGTCAAGCGACGTGGAATGAACCAGCCCCTCAAATTGGAGGCTTGGTCCTCGCTCCGTGTCGGCGGCCCCTATCTCGGGATGCCGGCTGAAGTTCCTTGACCAAGAGCGGCGAAAGTGTACAATCCAGAACAACTGGCCCGGAGAACTGATGAATTAAGGGAAATTACCAATGCCGGGTGCTATTCCTACAGTCAAGGAGATGGTTTATGAAATGGTGCCGCTTTCAACGGGAAGATCTAGTTAGCTACGGAATAGTTGAGGAGGAGGGAAGGATCGTCGAGGTTGCCGGAAGCCCCTTGGGGGAGCACACCATAACCAGCACCAGCTATTCGCCGGAACAGGTGAAGCTATTGGCGCCCATCATTCCGCCCATGCTGTATGCCGCCGGTCCCAACTACCGGGGCCATGTGGAGGGAATGGCCCAGCGTCGAGGTGCGGCACCGGCCTACCCAACCTTTCCCGAACCCAATTTCCGTTCCGTTCACGCCATTATCGGCCCGGAAGAAAATATTGTAGTGCCCAAAGAATGCTCCGGAGCGGTGCAACCCGAGGGGCAGCTAGGGGTAGTGATGGGCAAGAAAGCGCGGAAGGTCACCAGAGCCGAGGCCCTGGATTGTGTCTTTGGCTACACCATTGGCAACGACATTAGCCAGCGGGTGTGGCAGAGTGGCGATCGCACCATGTTTCGGGGCAAGAACTGCGATACCTTCAAGCCCCTCGGTCCCTGGATTGTCACCGGACTGGACCCAACCCAACTCCAGGTCACGGTTCGACACAACGGAACGATTTGGGAGGACTTTTCCTCCCAGGACCAGATTTGGGATGCGGCGACCTGGATTCAGGAGCTAAGCAAGTACACCACGCTTCATCCCGGTGACGTGCTTTGGATGGGCACTCAGGGCGCCGCTGGCGATATGTTCCCCGGTGATACCATAGAGGTGGAAATTAGCGGTATCGGCGTTCTACGAAACTACCTGGTGGCTGAGGAGTGAGGGGTGGGCATTCAAGAAATTGCAGGAGCTTGAGGCCGGACAGCTTGATCTGGGGAAGTCTGGCTCAAAACTTCCAGCGGCACGTGGCGCAAATCGTGTTTCCTCGTGCTGAACGAAAAATCGGCACCTGAGGGGTATAGCAAGGGTCCGCTGCGGGTCGCAGCCATCCAGCTGTAGCTACACCAAATCGCCTCGTTTACCGATTACTGAAGCTGTAGCTTTGAGTGGAATCTCCGGGTCTTCCTGGCCGCTAAGCCCGGCCCCGTTATACAACAGTTCGGGCTACCCAAATGGTTTCTCATCTGTGATGTTCCTGTAGACCAAGCACCTCGAAACTTTAGGCATTGGCCAGGGGATCAGGCGGCTCTTTGCAACCATACCATCGACCCGATCTAAACCAACCGGGACCATAGACGAGTTATTCGTTGAGGCCCCTGATTCTACTCCAGCCCCCCAGCAGTTAACTTGCTGCCCTACTCCCCTTTCCGAGACGGGACCGCGTTGCAAAGAGGCACATCGTCCTTTGTCCGGTATTTCCGGCTCCAACACCCACAGATGCGGCCTATGGTGTCGCGTGGGCACATCACCGAAGCAGACTCTACCACTCACTGAACTTAGCTACTGAACTTAGCTGTTGTATTCTTCTGGGCACCTGAACCGGATGGCCTCTATAGGTCATCTATCGGTCTGGTTGGATACAGATGTAGGTGTTAGACAGAAACGGCAGCGCCCTTTAGATGCTTATTAAAGAAGTCGAGGGTCCTGGGCCAGGCCTGTTTAGCCGCCTCTTCGTGGTGGCGCTCCGGGTTGGTGAAGTCCATGAACGCGTGGTTCGCGCCTTCGTATGTGAAGAACTCATGGACTTTGCCCAGGCCGGTAAGCTCCGCGTCCAGCTTGTCCCGGTCTTCCACCGATGGGTTGCCGTCTAAAGAGCCGAAATGGAACAGCATCGGGCAATTGATGTTGGCGGCCATAGAGAAGGGGGTGTCTCCGGAACCCCAGTTGCCCATGATGTTGCCGCCGTAGAACGGCACGGTGCATTTGAATATGGGGTTGGTGGCCGCCATCAACCAGGCGATGCGCCCACCCATGCAGAAACCGGTGACGCCGATGCGGTCATTGTCTATGGAAGAATTGGCGGTGAGGAAATCCACCGCGGCGTTCATGTCGGCGATGATGTCGGCATCCCTCAGGTGCCCAAGGCGCTCCAACCGGGGCCCGTCCATCACTTCCTGGGGGAAGCGGTGGAACAGGTCCGGTACCACGGCCACGTATCCCGCTTCGGCCAAACGGTCAGCCATGACCTTGTCGAATTCGTCCAGCCCGCCCACATGGAAGGCGATTACGACGGCTGGATGGGGCCCGGAGCCTTCAGGAAGTGCCGCGTACATGTCCATGTCGCTGCCGCCCACGGTCAGCTTGTCGGTGAAACTAGGCATGTTGAACCTCCTCATATGCGGTTGGGACTGAGATAGCGTAATACTAGCAGAATCGGGACCGGCGGGCCGAAACACCGCTGCGAAAAAAATGGTATCAATGCCCTTCGGGTTGAAATCAAAAGCCGTTAAGGTAGGAGGGGTCGATGCCCGGCCGTTTCAGGTAATGGTAAGCCAGCTAACCAGCCGGCCTTTAACTGCGTCAGCTAAACGTGGAGAGTTCCAGAATTGCAGCCCTTTTGTGACCTGCTTCCAATTCCATGACGGCTACGTGGCCAAGCCGTCGTAGCTGTTTTGGGAGGCTGGGGCTTCCGGGGTTCACCAACAGAATTCCTTGAAATTCCTCGACTACGGTGTAGTGGGTGTGGCCAAATATTACAATATCCACTGCTGCAGCAAACACAGTTTCAAGAGCGGTGGATAAATCGGCGTCTCGAGGGAAGTGTTTTGATATGGGGCTATATTCGGTGATTTCCTGGTCCATACCCGGTACCAGCAAATCATGGGTTAAGCCAATAGTGTGTCCTTCGAGATATAGGACGCGCGTTTTGTTAACCACGCGAGGATCATCTTTGAAATGAGCATCTGCCTCCATTTCAACTGCGTACACCGGTGCGATCGCTTCTAACCAGTCAAGGCAGGAGGGGACGTAAATGTCTCCCGCATGGAGGATCACGTCTACGCCCTGAAAGGCGATCGCTACTTCCGGTGGTGGTAGCGCCCCAACACTAGGGTTATGTGTGTCCGATATGACGCCTATTTTCATAGCTAGAATCCACCCTATCCAGTTCTTCGGTACCCTGGTGAACCTGGTAGTGATACCTGGACCTGGAGTTGGGTAAGAAGGGCCTGGGCGTGGCAACCTGCTTTGCCCACCAGCGTTCCTACTAGCTTAATCACTCCAGGAAGCCCTTCACGATCCGGATGAATTCATCCGGGCGTTCCAGATGGGGCAGATGCCCTGAATCGAGTTGAATCAGCTCGCAATTGGGAATCGCGTCCCGGGTTTTGGCTGCTATCTCGGCACCCATCAAATCGCTCAGCAGGCAATGTATCAAAACAGTGGGGCACTGGACTTTGCTCAGAATGTCGTACACCGGCGGTGGAACCAGTCGCTGCTGGTAGATCAGCGGACTGGCTAGGGAAGAAACCCACTGCTCGTTGACAAGTTGCTGGAACCCGGTATGAACCACGATATCCATCGCTTCCTGATTCAACCTGGAAAAGCGGTCGAACTGCCTCAGCCACGTCTCAATCTCTGTGGGAGAATAGAAGACCTCAGGTCGGGACTTCATGGGGTCCCCGGACGGTGGACTGGTGGACTCGCCGCCGATATCTACCAGGACCATGCGCTCTACCTGCTCCGGATACATAGCGGCATAGGTCATGCCGATTTTCCCGCCCATCGATTGGCCCACATAGATCATCTTGTCTAAACCCAGCGCAACGGTGAGCTCCCGGAAGTCTTGCACGTAGTCCTCGGTGTCATATTTGCCGTCGGGCGCGTAATCGCTCTTGCTTCTGCCTCTGGCGGTAACCGCCACAATGTGATACTTATCTCGAAAGGCAGGCGCAACCAGGTCCCAGTAAACGGCGTTGGCCACCGCCCCATGGGCCAGAAACATGTGCGGCAAGTGGGGATTGCCCCAATCGGTGTAGTGAATGTTGAGCCCGTTGACCATCATCCGATGCTCGGTATACTGCTTTTCTTTTACCTGCACAGCAATCCTCCCGGCGATTTGGAGGTTCCTCCCTGGGTTTCCTTCGGGTGGCTGGTAGTTTAGGAGTATCTTCTACCACCGTCAAACGGTGGAGGGTGTAACAACCGCAGCGCACCCGAGTCAATTTAGACCATAGTCACTCATCTGTTCAGCCTTGGACTCCAGAACAACGGGAGTTGCACTTCGATGCGAGCATTCAATTGTTGCCGGACTAGAGCAACCTTTAGCGCCCTTTGCTGACCCCTAAAATGGGTCTGGAGAGACGGATTCAATCCCACCGGGCGTAAACCCAGTCCCTGCCGCTCCGGTGTCTCTAGGCTAGGGCAGCTCGAGCGAACTCGGGCCGGACCACCCTGGCGTAGGCCTGACGTTGCTTCACCATACCGGCGGCCACCAGAATGTCCTGAAGGGCTTCGAACTCTGGCTCCTCTAGATGAGGGTCTGGCGGCCAGGTCCCCTGATCTTTGTACCTCGCCACCGACCGAACAATGAGCTCATTAGGCACGTCTGGGAAGAAAGGCGTCACTAGCTCACCAACTGTTTCCGGTTCGCTATCTCGCAGCCACGTTAGAGCCCGGGCGTAACCCTTGATAAAACTGTCCACCAAATCCGGATTCCGGTCCAGGAAGTGATTGGTCGCAGCAAAAGAGCTGTAGGCAATATGACCGTTGGCGGGACCCAACGCCACCGCCAAGCTGGCCGTCCCGTCGGCAATGAGCTGCTCCGCAGCGGGTTCAGGCAGGTGGATGAAGTCTCCCTGCCCACTTCGAAAGATGGCGACAGCCTCGTCCAGCGGCAGCCCAGGTATCAGGTTCAAATCCCCTGGGTCCACGCCGTGATTACGCAGGGCAAACTGGAACGATGCCGGTGGCATGGGAGAGAACCCTACCGGGATAACCGTGGCCCCCCTCAGGGTTTCCCATTGGAATTGGGTATCGGTTCGTCGGCTCAATATGAAAAATCCGTCTCGCGCGTTGATTTTAGCGAAATGAGCAGGCACAACATCGGCTCCCCCATCGGCCGCAATGATGGAACTCATTATCCCGCTGCCCGAGATATCGGCTGCCCCCTGTTCCAATGCGCTGGAGACATTGGCGAACTGGGGCGGGCGAGTCCTGAACGTAACGTCCAAGCCTTGGCTCTCCAGGAAGCCTCCGGCCACGGACACGTAAATAGGGGTGTAGAAGACGGTGCGAAAAACCTCCATCAGGCGAAGGGACCGGCCATTGGCAGCCATGAGACCTCCTTGCTCCCGAAACCCTTGCGGGACCTTTTCTGGGGCATAAGGCGCCCGTTGGGAGAATTCCATGATGGGTAGCGTGTCTAGCAGGGTGGTTATACCATCGTGGCTGGCGAAGGGCAACTCGGGAGATACTGTTATCAGGTGGTTGTCCAAACACTAATTGGAGCCGGCGGGGTAGGGTGCTTGTTCATTAACAGCTTGTACATTAACCCGGCGGGGTAGGGTGCTTGTTTATTAACTGCTTGTTCATTAACAATGAGAGGAATACCGTCGGTATGGGGATCAGCGAAATACGATGAAGAGTGGGTAAGAAACACTCCGTGGCGTGCCGACATACCTCAGGTGTAGAATCGGTGGCAACGTCGAGGCGGACCATGACGGCCGCCGATTCGCCGGTTAAACGGCTGCCACGGTTAGGAAGGAGGAAATGTCATGGAGCAGATGGGACTGTTCGAGGCCATGTTGAGCCAGCGGCAAATCACTCGTTTCAAGCCCGATCCAGTGCCCAAGGAAGCCATAGAAAAGATAATAGATGCGGCCACCAAGGCTCCCAGCGGCGGCAACTCCCAACCCTGGCACTTCGTAGCCATCACCGATCCCGACCTCATTGCCCGCATCGGCGGAATTTACGCGGAATTTACAAGGAGCTCTGGTTAGGGCCTAGAAGTCTGGCCGGAAAGCCATTGGCCGGGTTTTGCGCTACGCGAAGCAGACGTATTCAAGACTTATATGGCATGGTGGTGCATGTAATACGTTGCAACACCCACTATGCCATCGATAATCGACGTTAAGAAAACGCTGGCCTAGGGGGAATCGAGGTTTCCGGCCAGACTTCTAGTATTACAACGACGCTTCCTCAATTTGGTCAGTTTTTGAGCGGAAATCGCTGAGCCTGCAGCAGGATTGCCAATGGAACTTCGCGGAAGGCCAGGCCACAAAGCTGTCGAGCGCGTGGGCAGGTTGCTATGAAGGGTACTCAAGATCCCTTTCTTGCGATCCGTCGTTGTAATACTAGAAACCCGGCTGAAAAGCCCTGCTGTGACGAGATGAGGCGGAGGTTAACCAGCGGACTGGGCCAGGTCTGAGACTAAGGGCGGCCCAGCTGGCAGCGACCAATATGAATTGGGCGGTAACGATGGGCGACCCGGTGGCGAACTCAGGGCAGGCTCCGGCGGCGGGCCGGTCCGGTCTATTCTCTGGTTTATTGGGGGAGGAGCCTGGACCCTGGGACATCATCCCAGTCTTGGTAGCCACCAGGGTCAGGTTGGCCACCGTGGCGGCCAGAAGTAGCTGAAAGAGGGTCTTGGCCCAGCCAAAGTAGCGAGATTGGCGGACTCCCAGTTGGACCAGCCGCGCCAGGCGATGCTCGACCACCTGCCGCCGGCCACGGTATTCGGCGAAGTCCTCACTTTTCTGGAAGGCCCGGGCTTGTTGCAGGAGCGCCTCTTGAGGATGGAGTGTCACCGTGCGGCCTTTGCCCTCTCCAGCCGCCACGCACTGGGACCGCAGGGGGCATGCGCCACAGACCTTCGGGTCGAATTGAAAACTCTGGACCGGGTAGGTCTGGCCCAACCGGTTGGTCCGGGTACCCATGGTGCGTAGCGTGTGGGTGACCTGCCCGGCCGGGCAGGTGCAGGCGCCGGCCGCCAGGTCGATCTGGAAGTCCTCCTTGGGGAAGTGGTCTTTTCTGGGACGACCCGGCACCTTGGCTATTAGCGTCCGACCGGCATCGGCAAAGGCCTGCCGCGTCCCGCCATCCCCATAGGCCGCATCCCCAATGGTCTCCTCCACCACTATGCCCGTGTTCTCTTCACTCTGCTCCACCAGTTCCAGGACTCCGGTGTTGTCACCGGCATTGCCAGGTAGGATGTCTACCGCGGTCACCAGTTGGGAATCGGTATCCACCACCACGGCTGCCTTATGTCCGTCGAAGCGTTTGCTGCTGCTTTTGCGCCCGTGGCGCATCTCCGGGTCGTGCACCGAAGGGACCCGGTCCCGGCTTACGCCATCCTTCCGGACCGGACCATCCTCCTGCCGTTCCACATCCTGCAGTAACAGTTGCCCCAAGAGTTCCGCTGCTTCTCCAATAGCCTGACGCTCAGGACTATCTGCGGGAAATCTCCCTTGGGCCTGACGGGCCAATTCCAATACCCCATCGGCATCGGCTACTATCTTCTGCAGTAAGGCTTGCCGCTCTTTCTTGTTGTCCCAGTCAATCCCCGCCTCTCCCTTCACACTGGAGCCAAAGTAGAGCGCCAGGCCGTGTCTCAAGGCCCACTCCTCGGCCCGGGCTCCATCCAGTTGGGCCAGTGCCCGGACCACCTGGACGATGCCGTCGGCCAGCAGGTTGTAAGTGTCCTTGACCGCTCCTCGGCCCAGAATGTAGGTGGTGTCCACCGCTACCTTCATCCGCCGTCCTTTCAGGCAGCCGGTCTGCCGGGCGAATTGGAGGCTGCGCTGAAAGACGGCTCGCACCCGGTCGTGGAGGATCAGCTGGGCTCGAAACAGTTGCAGGGTGCTCTTGGCAAAGGGACGGTCCTCCACCTCGATCCCCAACGCCACCTTCCACCGGATGTCGACATCCGCCCTCTGCTTGGCTTCCAGGTCGCTCACTTTGTCGTAGGCTTGCAGCAACAACGCGGTGGCCACCAGACTGGGAGGCACGCTGTCCCGGCCGTTGTCCGGGCAATAGAGATCGGCGAAATCTTCGTCTCGAAATAGCTGTCCCCGCATGGAGGCCAGGAAGCCGTAGAAGGAGCCCTTACCTACATAGTCCAGATACAGATGGTACGCTTCCAGGAGCCCTAGCTGTTTCGAGCGCTTTCCCAGCATCCCCTGCCTCCCCCGCCCATTAAATTATCCTGACAATTATATCGGAACAGCCTGGATCAGGGTACTTTTCGGCCGATCCTCTAGGGGACCTCAGGCCCAACCCGGGGAAACTCCGGTCTACCGGGCGGCGCGGTACCTGGCCAACCACATGCCAGAAGTTCCGGCCATGATATTGGTCTGCGCTGACCACTCGGCAAACTACACCCCAGGCCAACCCATCGAGAGGGGACGGTATGCATCGTCCATATGGCTGGCAGTGCAGAACCTTTTCCTGGCGGCCCGGGCGCTGGGCCTGGGGACTCGCCTGACCACCACTCATATTCGACGGGAGCAGGAGATCAAGGACATCCTGGGCATCCCGGACTATGTGGAGACGGTGGCCCTGATTCCTCTTGGTTACCCCAGGGGCCGCTTCGGGCCCACCAACCGGAAGCCGGCAGCGGAGGTAAGCTCCTACAACCACTGGGGCAGTAGTGGCTGACTCTTCTTCTTTGGTGGGAATCGGGCATTGGTTCTCCTTGGGGGTACCAGGACTCAATATCCGGTATGGGCAGGGGCGCTCCGGCAAGGTAGTATATGTGGGCCATGAGGCGCTCGAATACTGGCGGCCGGTAATGCAGTGCGGGACCAGCTACTTTTACGTGGGTAAAAGGCACTGAGGCAAATTTACTGGGACCGGGAGCAGGGCCTGGGTATCAACCGGCACCGAAGACGACATGGAGAGCACAGTCACCCCCTCGGCGTTGCTCTAGCAGGTATCGGCTACCGGTGTAAGGTCAACCTTATTAACCTTCAGACTTGGAGGAGTAACCATGAAGTACGACGTGGTGATTATCGGAGCAGGGTCGGCGGGCGCTATTCTAGCAACCCGGTTGACCGAAGACCCGGACCGGTCGGTGCTACTTCTTGAAGCTGGCCCGGATTACCCGGACTTCGAACAGCTTCCCGAGGAAGTGAAGTTTGGTTATGCCACCGAAGCGGACGTCATGACCAGCGACCACAACTGGCAATTCATTGGCAAAGCCACCGAAACGGCCGAGCCGATGATGGTGCCCAGAGGCAAGGTAACCGGAGGCTCCAGCGCAATCAACGGCCAGGTCTTCCTGCGAGGCGTGCCCGAGGACTACGATTCTTGGGCCTCTCTGGGCAATGACGAGTGGGGTTTCCAAAAGCTGCTACCCTACTTCCGCAAAGTGGAATCAGACCCCGACTACAGCGGTGATTTCCACGGAAGCGATGGCCCTATTTTGATGCACCGTTTCAAGCGGGAAACCTGGCTCCCGGCACAAGCGGCTTTCTACAATGCTAGCGTCGCCGCGGGTTATCCCGACTGTCCGGACCATAACCATCCCGACTCCGAAGGCATTGGACCGACTCCTCTGAATAATCCCAACGGTATTCGTATGAGCACCGCTCTGGGTTACCTTGACCAGGGCAGGCACCGTCTGAACTTGACCATCCGTCCCAACTGCCTGGTACACCGTATCGTCTTCGACGGCACTCGCGCCACCGGGGTTGAAGTCGAGAGCGGCGGCGAGAAGTTTGCCGTCGAGGGTGAGGAGATCATTCTGAGCGCCGGTGCCATCGGGTCTCCCCAGATACTGATGCTATCCGGCGTTGGCCCGGCGGCCCATTTGAGCAGCCTGCGGATACCTGTGGTGGCGGACCGTCCCGGCGTCGGGCAGAACCTACGGGACCATCCGACAGTATGGGTGACCTGGCGGACCAAGGAAGGATTTCCGCTGGATGGCCTAGCTCCGAGAACGCAGTTGATCCTTCGCTACACTGCCCGGGACTCCGACCTGCGCAACGACATGAGGATCTCCATGCAGGCCTACGCCACTGGACGGGTCAACCAGGGAGGAAATCGCATGGCACCGCTGGGGATACGAATGATCAGCTCCATTTATCTGGCGGTTGGCGCCGGCGAGCTTCGTCTGGCATCAGCCGACCCCACGGTCCAGCCCATACTGGAGTACCATTACCTTGAAGAGGATTTCGACCGCAAACGATTGCGTGAATCGGTGCGCATTGCTGTAGACCTGGGAGAGCACGAGGATTTCAAGGACATTATAGAAGAGCGGGTGGAGCCCACCGACGCCGACCTGGCGTCCGACGAAGCCCTGGATCGCTGGATGATGCGGGAGGTAACCACCTCGCAACACATCTCCTGCACCTGCAAGATGGGATCTGCGTCCGACCCCATGGCGGTGGTAGACCAGTACGGCAAGGTGCACGGCCTAACAGGATTGAGGGTGGTGGATGCTTCCATTATGCCCGACTGCATTCGGGCCAACACCAATGTCACCACAATGGTAATCGGGGAGCAGGTCAGCGACTTCATAAAACAAGGGCGATAATTCCCCGGCTCATCTTGATTATCCCATGGGGGCATGGCATGCCGAATCTCTATGTTGTGCGTCGGAGATGCCCGCCTCCCCGGAAACAGTTGGCCTGGTCCAGCCCGTTCAAACGGTTAGGTCGTCCAGCACCACAGTGGCCCCAGAGGCGATGTTGATCAGGGCCTTTTCATTTTCTCAAAATAGTATAAAATTATTACCAGTTTAAGCGGGAGGGAAGGATGATGACTTTGAGAGAAACGCTGGATTTGGTGCCTGACTTCCGGAGTAGCCAAGGGCGACGCCACTCTTTGGGGGCGATCCTGGCCTTGGCCACCTGTGCCATGCTGTGCGGCGCCCGCAGCTTATACGCCATAGCTCAATGGGGGCGGGACCAAGGGGGTGCTACGGCGCAGCTTTTGGGGTTCAGCCAGGAGAAGACACCCTGCGTGGCCACCCTCCACCGGGTGTTCAAGGGCCTGGACGTGGCGGCCTTTGAGGCAGAAGTCGGCAACTGGCTGGCAAATAGCGGGGTAGAGGCGGATGACCCCCTGTCCCTGGACGGGAAAACCTTGCGAGGGGTCCACGGCCAAGAGATACCCGGGGTCCATCTGGTGTCGGCCTACGCTAGCCGCGCTGGGGCAGTGCTGGCGCAGGTAGCTGCGCCGGGCAAAGGGGAAGAATTGGCGGCGGTCAAAGAAGTATTGGGCCAGGTACCCCTGAAGGGTCGGGTAGTAGTGGCTGATGCCTTACTGACCCAACGGAAAGTCTGTGAGCAGATTGTGGCAGGCGGCGGAGAGTATCTGCTGCCAGTTAAAGAGAATCAGCCCACCTTGCGCCGAGACCTGGAGGTGGCTTTTTCCCCTGCTAGGAACTGAGAGGGCTGGTGGCCCAACCGTACCTCCCTGGCTGGCAGCGGAGTGGCGAGCACGCGGGGCCAAGCTGACGGTCTGGGCCGATGCTCCAGTAAAGCGGCGTCATGGGCGGCTGGAGCGGCGAGAGTTGTGGGCCTTGGCCGACCCAGAGCTAAATGGCTACGTGGGCAGCGCTGGGACGGTCGGGGAAGCGTGGCCGCATCTGCAACAGGTGTGTCGGCTAGAGCGCCAGCGGGTCGTGAAGGGCAAGAAACAGGTGGCTGTGAGCTATGCAATTAGCAGTCTCCCAGCCACTGATGCCGATGCCAGGCGATTGTTGAGCCTTTCCCGTGGGCACTGGGGCATCGAGAACCGCGCCTCCACTGGGTACGGGATGTGACCTTCGACGAGGACCGCTCTCAGGTGCGCACTGGGGCCGCCCCTCAGGTTCTGGCGGGCCTGCGGAACCTGGTCATCAGCTTGGTACGTCGGGCTGGGCATTCCAACGTAGCCGCTGCCCTACGCCGCCACAATGCCCATCTCAGCGAAGCTTTCGACATGATGGGCTTTACCTACCAGGCAGGAGAATGAAAAGACCCTGCGATGTTGATTCAGAAGGATTGACAACCTAGGCAGCGCCGAGTACCTTGAAGATCTCCCGACAGGGTTCGAATCCGTGGAAGCCCGCTCTTTGATAGCGGGTTCACCACTGAGCAGCGAGGAGGCGATTATGGCACGAACGCCCGCCCCAACCAGGGAAAGCGTCCCGGAGAAATACCGGGATTTATTCGACGAGTTAGTTAAGGAAAGAGGTGGCCCGCCAACCGGCGGACCTGGCTCGGTGACCCTGAACAGTCCCGAAATGGCGAAACGAGCCGGCCATTTGTCAGCATATCTACGCCAGGAATCTGGCCTACCAGCCAAGGTCCAGGAATTGGCGATGCTCACCACGGCTCGGGAGTTGGACTGCCAATACATCTGGAACGCCCACGCCGCCTCGGGCCGTCGCGAGGGCCTGAGTGATGCTCTCGTCGACGCCATGCGAGACAAACGCGATCTACCCAACCTGGCCCCCGACGAATCCGCGGTGGTCAACCTCGGCCGGGAGTTTTTCCGCACCCACCGGGTAAGCGATGCGACTTTCCAGGCAGCGGTGGACCAGTTCGGGGTCCACGGTCTCACCAACCTGACCAATCTGATGGGCTACTACGCCCTTCTGGCCTTCAACGCCAATACCTTCACTATAGACCTCCCGGCTGAGCGCACCGAGCCGGTGCTTCCCATTTGAGCGCTCCAGGGGCAGCTATATCGGGTAGTCGCCTCTGGCAGCATGCTGGGCACCGGGTTCGGCGGGCTGAACCGGTTCACGCCGGTGGGGGATTATAAGGACCTCAACGAAAGGACTGGCCTCCGGGACGAGTCCCGGCAGGAGAACCAAATCCTGATACTGGCCGCCTTCTCTGCGGTGAAGTAGGCTGAACGGTAGGGGCGGGTTTCAAACCCGCCTCTACTTTTGCTCCAACTCACGCGCTCTGGGCCCCGCCTAAGGTTCAGCCTGTCTCTGGAAAGGTTCCTGGCAGATGATCTGTCTTCAGTGCCGGACAAAGATCTGAAATTTCCTCGCCACATTGGGGATCAAACCGGTCCATGAAAAATGGAGCTGGGCTGCGTAGGCGGGAACGTAGCCGCCCACCAGATAGGGTCTGCCCGCTATGGTATGCCCCGAAGAGGGGTAGATCCCAGGAGCCGGCCGAGGCACTTGGCATAGCCATTGGGAGAGAGGAGTGAAACGATGACAAGTGGTGCCGATAACGCTGCAACAGATGGGAAGATGTCCATTGACGAGATCGACATACCTGTAACTGATGTAAGCATTTACGAGGCCCTCTATCGGAGAAGAATGTCGTGGCAGTTCAAAGACGAACCAATCCAAAGGGAGGCTGTGGAGCGAATGTTAGAGACCGCGGTGTGGGCGCCGAACCACCGCCTGACTGAGCCATGGCGTTTTTTCGTTCTGGAGAAAGGAAGTGAGGGCCGGAGGAAGGTGGCCGACCTGGCCTACAAGTTCTCCTTGCAGCAGAACAATAATCCCACCCGGGCCGAGTCTGCACAGCGAGAGGTATTAGAGCCACCTGTGGTGATTTACGTTTATTGTATGCCTGGCCCTAACGAAGAGGGGACCCGAGAGAACTATGCTGCCGTCTGTTGCGCCGCCCACAACATATCCCTGGCTGGCCTGGCCGAAGGGCTGGCAGTTACCTGGGAAACTGGCGGGTCTACCCGCGACCCCGATCTGAGGGAGGCCTTGGGAGCGGAGGAAAACTGGATGTTGGCGGTAATGCTCTCCATTGGTGTCCCGGCAGAACCCACTAAATCCCTCCGCACACCGGTCGCTAAATTTGTGCGCTGGTTTGGGTAGGGCGTTGTAACCCAGTTCTGTACCGGGGTGGGTTCAGTTAGGCGCGGCCCCATCTTGGACGCCAGCCAGAGCACTGCACGGAATCGGGTGAGGGCAGCTACCGGCGGGGCCCTAAGCTAAACCTGGTGTGCTCCCCCTGGGCAGTTTCTGGTAGACTGGGCTCGAGACCTGACAATCAACCCAGCCTTTGGCGTGAAAGCCGGAGCGGGCAGGTCGCTGGGAGGAGCATATCCATGACCAATAGCCCAGGTGTCTGGACTGAAGAGCAAGTCGAGGTGGGCGGGACCAAGCTGCTGCTGCATAAAGCCGGAACCGGAGAACCACTGCTCATCCTGCACGGTGAAATGGGGCATTCGGGCTGGTTGCGCTTCCACCAGGCGCTGGCCCAAAAATACACCCTTTACCTGCCACGCCATCCGGGCTTCGGTGGTTCCGACCGCCTGGATTGGATCATGAACGTGCGGGACTTGGCGGGCTGGTACCTAACGGCTCTGGACAACTTGGGAATTGCACCGGTAAAGGTGGTGGGCTTCTCGATGGGGGGATGGCTGGCCGCGGAAATGGCCACCATGCATCCCGATCTGTTTCAAAAACTGGTGTTGGTGGGTGCGCTGGGGGTCAAGCCCCCATCTGGGGAGATCTTCGACATGTTTTTGTCGGTGGCCAAGGACTATTTCACCACCAGTGTCCTGGATCCGGCCAACACGCCCGAGTTTCAGCAGCTGTGCCCCGATGATCCGTCCCGAGACCAGGTAGAAAGCTGGGAGACGGCCCGGGAAGAGGCGTGCCGCCTGGGCTGGAGGCCGTATATGTATTACCCGGCCCTACCTCTACTGCTACAGCGGCTGAAGAGACTCTCGACCCTCATAGTCTGGGGAAGAGAGGACGCCATCGTCCCCTTGAGCGCCGGCGAGCTATATAACCGGTCCATTCCAGGTTCATCGCTGGTGGTGCTGGACAAATGTGGCCACCAACCTCATATAGAGCAACCGGACCGTTTCGCGGAACTGATTCAACCCTTTCTGTCGGGCTAGGCCCACCGATTCGGCAAGGATGAGAATATGTTTATAGGATATTTCACAGAACGGCCATATCAGGATGCCAAGTCGGGCTACTTCGGCGCCACCGGCAGTCCCATAATGGATCTGACGGTGAGCAACGGGACTTATGACGCGGTCCTGGGGGCTGAACTCTACAACCGTTACCTGGATGAGAAGTTATACGCCGAAGAGATGGGTTTCGACGGTCTGATGCTCAACGAGCACCATGGCACCCCATTCTGCATGGGAGGCGCCATGAATGTGGAGGCCTCCATTTTGGCGCGCATGACCCAGCGGGCCAAAATTGTACTCCTGGGCAACATTCTCCCGATATGGGACGACCCCCTCTGGCTGGTGGAGCAACTGGCGATGATTGATATGATCTCCCGGGGGCGGCTGGTGTCGGGATGGGTGCGTGGAACCGGCCGGGAGAGTGTGGCTCACAACTCCCCGCCGGCCTACAACTGGGAGCGTTTTCAAGAGGCTCATGAGTTTATCGTTAAAGCCTGGACTACTCCAGGACCTTTTCGCTGGGAAGGAAAGCACTACCAGTATCGCCACGTCAACCCCTGGGTCAGACCCTATCAGAAACCCCATCCGCCCATCTGGCTGCCGGGAGTGGTCAGCCGGGACTCGTTAATATGGGCCGCCGAAAAGCGCATCCCCTACATTATGCTGGCTACCGAAATGGAACCCACCAGGCAGGCCTTTCAGCTTTACCACGACACTGCCGCTGATTTGGGATACAAATCGGGCTCGCAGAATTTAGGTTACCTTTGGAAGGTCCATGTAGATGAAACTGAAGAACTGGCCGAGCAGACCGGTAGGAAGTACGTCCAGGGTCCCAGCAATCCTTTCCTGGCTGGTAACGAAGGGACCGTCAACCCAGCTCTAGTGAACCTTCCCGGGCTAACCTCGCGAACCAGAGTTCTGCCCACGCAGGCGGTGGCCACCGCCGCTCGGGGAGGGGGTGGCGGGATAGCCGGCGTGTTGGGCCGGCCCTACGAGCAGCAGATTGAGGACTATACCATAATATGCGGCACACCCAAGACCGTCCTGCCCAAAATCCGTCACGTGTTGGAGTACATCCGGCCAGGGAGCATCTTCTTCTGGGATGGCGACGGGGCCATGACCCACGACGATGCCATGCGCAGCCTTCGTCTAATGGGAGAGGAGGTAATCCCAGCGGTGCGGGAGATGGCCAAGGAGCTGGAGCTGCCCGGTCCCTTTGAGGTGGATCCCGCCACCGGAGAGCCGATGCCGGCAATTTCAACACCCTAAGGCACGAGCATAGGAGGAGACGATGCGCCGGGCCGATTAATCGTTGGCGGCGGTAGGCGCGGGCTGTTGACTACGACTGGCCGATGCGGCCGCCGTCTCGGCCTGACGCAACAAGGTGCTCAGGTTACGCACCTTTGTGCTCACCATGGCTGAACCAACGGCGAAGGCAACCACCGCCATGCCGCCCATGGCTATTGCAAACGGGGCGCCGATAGCGCCGACGTTGGCCAGGGCCCCGGCCTGCATCCCACCCAAAGGCCGGATATTGTAGGTCATTCCGTAAAACCCCATGACACGCCCCCGGATGTGGTCCGGCACCATCATCTGCAGGGAGGTTTGGGTAGCCGTGGTGAACAACGAATTGAAGACGCCAATGGTCAGCATGAGCGCCATGGCCAACGAAAGGGAACCGACAATCTCCGCGGTTAAAGCGAAGGCGGCTATGGCAACTCCACTCAAGATGCCGCTTCCCATGATTAGCAGCCCTTTGGAATCGAGACTGGTCCGGGTTGACAACCAAATGCTGGTGGCCAGCGAACCTATCCCGCCCGCGCCCATCAGCAAGCCCAGCTTGTCAGCCCCTACCTCCAGGACGTCCACCGCGAACATTGGCATGAGCGTGATGTATGAGTTCCCGAAAAAGCTGTTGAAAAAGGTCATAGCTATCAAAAACGAGAACATGGACTCCTTTCTGATGAAATTCAGCCCTTCGAACAATTCACGAGCCGGACTACCGCTTGACGTTCTGGTGACACGAGGCACTCGGAGGAGGTAAGTGACAGCGGCCATTACCAGGAATCCCACGCCCGCAACGAAGAAGCACGCTTCGGTTCCCCTTAAAGCAATGATGAACCCCGCCAACGCGGGTGCACCTATGCGAGTTCCCGGCCAGATGGAGGAGTTCAAGGCCACCGCGCTACTCATCACCTTGCGGTCGATGAGCTGGGGCATGAGGGCGCGCCGTGCCGGCTGGTCGAAGGCCTCCACCGCACCGGCCAGGAAGGATATGGTCAACAGGTGCCATACCTCTACCACGCCCATGAAGGTGATGGCCGCCAATAGGAAGATGAGGCTGGCGGTGATGGTCTGAGTCGTGTAAATCAGCCGGCGCTGGTCCATTCGGTCGGCTGCCACCCCGCCGAAAAGGTTCAGAAAGATCGCCGGCACGCCGTTGGCCAAGCCAACGTACCCCAGAGCCAGTGGTGAACCGGTAAGTTCGAAGATCAGCCAAAACTGGCCGAACCGCAGAATCTGAAATCCGCCGACCGAGGCCAGCATTCCCAGCCAGAACGACCGGAAAGCCGGGTATTGCATCGCCGGGGGCAACGCGGGACGCCTCCGGCTAACCTCGGGTACGATGGCCAGCGCCAACAGGAAAAGGCCGAAAGCGACGATCAGGGCACCGATCGAGGTCATCATGCGGGTGCGGTTATCAACAGACCCTTTAACATCGCCCTATGCCGGGGGACCAATGGTACCTGAAATGGCTGTAGATCGGCGTGTTGGTCCGGATTAGTGTTAACGCGGTCCCAAAATAGATGCGTGCTTGTCCTCGTAAACCCGGTGACCCGAAAGGGTTGAACAGTTGCGGCCGGTCTCTTTTTTTGGACCGGTTCGACCGAGTGTACCAGTTGGTCCGCAGCTACCGCAACTTTTTTCAAGCCGGTTATTCAGCTACAGCGTATGACCCACAACGGGGCCAAAGCCCACCAAGTGTAAGCCATGCCGACCGCCTCCATTCCATGGGGCCCGCTCGTAGCTAGCGGACCCAGATTTTGATTTCCGCTGAGGAGCCGGGTATCAGTGATAGATGGTCTTCATCCAGAGTAATCTTGATCGGGATGACCTGTGCCACCTTGCGCAAGTTTCTGGAGGAATTTTGCTCTGGCTGGAGGCTGGCATTGGCGGCGGTTACCGGAGACACGGTATCGACCCGCCCCACCAGCGTGCGATCAAGGGTCTTGACGTAGACGTCAACCAGCTGCCCCGGCCGTACTCGTCCGATTTTCCCCTCATCGATGTTAGCCACAATCCAGACTTGTCTCGGGTCCATCAAGGTAACAATGGGCTGACCCGCGGGCACTGTGTCGCCTTCCTCAACCCAGCGAACCGAAATTACCCCGGACTTGGGCGCTATCACCTCCACGCGTTGGTCCTGTACATCCCGATAACCTATCTTGGTAGTATCGGTAATGTCCGACCTTGAGATCGCGGACGGAATGTCCACGGTTGCAATGACCTGACCTTCCGTGACGGGAGTGCCTACGCCCACGTTCATGCCGATGATACGTCCGGCGTTGAGGGAACCCACCTGAACCAGCTTCGCGACGACTTGAGCATTATCTGTCGAGACGAAACGTCCCGATAGGTCTGACTTAGACCACTGGTCATAGCCGAAAATGCTGCCCCCGGCAATAACTGCGATCAGACCCCCGACCAGCAGAACCCAAAAACGGAATGTCATGGTCGATTAGAACCTCCTGTTGCCGGTTCCGGCAATGCCAGCTTCCCAATACTTTGAGTAGTGAATAGTGTCAGTTAGCGTTTTCATATCGGTTTATTCAGTTCGACGCCAAACTAGAGGAGCCCATGCGGCAGCTACTCCAGCTGGCGTACCCGTTGAAAGCGAGGAAGAAGTAGAAGGGCAAAGCCAGGCTCATCATTCCCACCACCGTGACTGCTCCGGAGGCAGTGTGAGTTGGGCGAAGAGACCCATGACAAAACTGGCCAGGGGACTAAAACCGTGGTCAAAGTGGTAGATACTTTGGACACGACCCCGTAGAGGGTCGGGGGCTAGGGTCTGGATCAAGGTACCATTGCTGGTACGGAGGGTAGTCTGGCCAAAGCATGTAAGGATCACCGCTGACATGAAAAAGGAAAGCCATTGGGACTGGCCCGGCATAATAGGTTAGCAAGTCATCCAAAGCGAACCAATCCTGAAGGGTTTTGTGTGGTTGAACATTGCTCCACCTTGTGCATTGAATACATACTCGGCCTCCGCTGACTCTGGAGAATTCCTTGGGCTGGGCCAAAATGTTCTACAGTAAATGCCTCTAACCTGCCGATGTTGACGTTCGGGCCTCAGCGGGCAGGGACTCCTCCCAGTCCGGAATCAAGACCCGAGAGGTGGACTCCAGCAATAGAATACATACCACCCCGGCCAGGCTGGCTGCGATGGAGATGGTCCAGGCTATGTCGTAGGAGCCGAAAGTGTCATAGATGAGGGCTCCAAGCAAGCCTCCCAGGGCCATGCCCAGACCCGAACCCAGATGCTGAAAGCCAAAGATGGTCCGCACTGGCCCCATGCCGTAGTACTGGCGGTTGATAACCAGGAAGGCCGACATTTCCCCACCAAACCCGATCCCAAACAGCACAGCAAACAGGTAAAACTGCCAGACTTCGTGGGTCCAGAAAAGAAGGGCTACTGTAATTCCCTGAATCAAGTAGGCCAGGGCCATTACCCCTTTGGAGCCAAAGCGGTCGGCCAGCACCGGAGTCATGAACCGGCTGCCGACGCTAGAGGCGGTGTAAATCGTGACTATCATTGCCGCTGCCACCAGGGGCACTTCATGGAGGGTGGCGAAGTACACCACGTGCCACATGACGATGGAGTGGCCCACGCACCCCAGATGGTGAATGGTGGGGAGGTTCCAGAAGGCAAAGGTCCGGCGAGCGTGTTGCAGGAACACCTGGCTTCGCACCTTGTTGATGGCGGGGTCAGTTGTAGCTACTGGAGGGGGGTCGTCTTCGGTAGAGCCGTAGGGTCTCATACCCCGGTCAGCGGGGTCGCCGTGGAATCGCGACAGCAAGGCAAAGATAATAATTCCCCCCACCGGGGCGATAATCCAGAAGGCTTGGTCCCATTCGAGCCTGGACAGCAGCAGGGCCAGGGCGGGAGCTGTGATCGAGGAACCCATGCCTCCAATGGACTGCTGGATTCCCACGGCTACGCCCAGGCGCCTCTGGAACCAGGCGGCTACAGTGGTGGGTATGTTCACCTGAAACAGGGCCTGGGCAGTACCCAGGATCAAGCTGTAGTAAATGTACAATTGCCATAGCTGGGTGATGGTGCTCAAGAGCAGCATGCCGACGATATACAGGGTGGCTGCCACCAGCAGGGAGCGTCGTGCTCCGTACCGGTCCCCCACCCAGCCGGCGACGGGCCCCAGCACCGCGCCGATTACGCTGCGGAAAACCTGGGCCAGGACTATGCCAGTTAAACTCCACCCGAAGGGCTCCTGTTGCAGGATAACCAGTAGAACGGCAAAAGCCTGGCTGACGAAATTGACGCTAATTCGAAGAATGGTTCCCACCGCCACGATGGACCAGGCATAATGGAGATTTGTAGCGGTCGACCGCACCCAGGGAGCGCCGGCAGCGCTCACTAAGAAAAAGCCCAAACCCAAGATCGCCAGGCCGGCGAATGTCATGATACGGACTCCTTGGACCGCCCCCCAGCGGCCAGGTTAAGTCGGTCCCGGTTAACCCATGAATTCAGTGCCCCACCAATTCCCATCTTAAATATTCCTTCTATAACTAGGCTACCGCGGAGAGATCTGGAGACAACCCGGGCCAGGTATTTTTCCAGGGCCCAGGCCCATAGTCTAAAGTCCGACCCGTTGCTGCCCGAAAGCGGGCATTACCTCCCTGGCGAATCGGGTCATCTTCTCCCTGAACTGCTGGATTGTAGCCCCCATGGGGAAAGCGACCATCACCTGCTCCAAGCCGGGATATTTTACCTCTATCTCCTTCAGGTAAGCGATGGTCTCTTCAGGATTGCCGGCGAACCAGGCCCGCTTTTCGATCACCTCTCGAAAGTTGGTGCCGGCGGCAATCGCCGCGGCCATCCTGGATCGGCTGCTCCATCCCAGTCATGTGCTCAGCATCCGTGGGGAGAGTTATAGACTCGCTGAGAATCGGACTGCCGGGCTGTTGGGAAGAGTAACACCCCGGCCCCATCAGGCCGTCACGACGCCTTCCTCCCCAGGAAACCCAGCCAAGGACCGGGGGTGGGTCAAATATTGGCCGGCGTTGACAAAACGCCGCATTCACCGGAATACCGAGAACCAACAGTTTTCTTTTGGCTACAGTATACATAAAGAATGGTACCCACCTACACTGGGAAAAGCTGGCACTGCCCTCCACCAAAGGCATTGTACCCAAAGCTGGAACACGCCGCAATCAGCTACCTTGATGGTTATACCGTGAAAATTTCAGATGAAAGAGGCAAAACGGCAATCGGCAGTGTGTTAGTTTGCGCAACCTGAAGGAGCAAAATCCCTCGTCACACCGGCGTAAGCCAGTGTCCAAGAAAGTACATTCTGCACTGTTCCCTGGATTCCGGCGTTCGCCGGAATGACGGTGTTGGCAGCGCCGCCCAATCCGGTGTCGATGTAGATTCCACTTTGGCTTTGGTTTAGTAGTTTGGCCGTTGACGTGCTGAGAATGCCGTTTTATAGTTCGACGCAGCGCGGACAGCTCGGGGTTCAGGGGAATCAGTTTGATCTGGGACATTCCGGATACGAGGTTTTAGAATGAGCGATGTGGTTTCCTGGATGGTTGAAGTCTCCATCAAGTCGGGTCAATTGGACAATTTCAAGGCGTTTGTAGAGTAACAAGTGCAGTCCACCCGCAAGGAACCTAATACGCTGGCCTATGAATGGTTTTTGGGCGCGGACAACACCAGCTGTCACCTCTACGAGCGCTACGCCGATTCCGCCGCGGCGATGATCCATCTTGGAACCCTTGGCGAGAAGTTTGCGGATCAGTTTACACCCATGGTAGATATTAAGCAGTTTACGGTATACGGTGCTCCCAATGATGAAGTGAAAGGCGTGCTGACCGGTTTCGGAGCCACCTTCATGGGCCAGCTAAACGGCTTCGCCCGATGAGGTAAAACCCTTGTATAAAAGCGCCGCCAGGAAGGAGTGACCAACCGGCGGCGCGATGATCCTAGCTCAGGGACCAAGACTCGGAACCGAAGCGATGGCTAGCGTTGCTTCGACGGTTGTTACAATACGTGTAGGGTAGTCGAAGCTGGAAGCCCTGAGGATTGTCACGAGTGGCGTGAGTGGCTACCGCTGCTGTATCAACCAAACTCAGATCCCGATATGCATACTCCCATCGTTATGAAAAAGAGGGTGGCAGCAGCCACCCTCGAATCTTTCCCTCGATGAACTAGAATTGGTCAGAATAACTGTTCTGGCCAATTCCATACCTATTGTACGCGCCCCCCTCGCTTAGCTGTTACTCTCCCCGCTATTTTGCTGCTGGTTGGACGCCCCCGGGTTCAGGAAGCCCGTGAGCATGGAGGTGAACTCCATGGGAAAGATGAACTTGGTGGAAGGGCTGGCTCCCAGCGCTTTTAGGGTTTCGAAGTACTGAAGACTCATGGTCTTGGAATCTACCGTGTTAGCTACGGAGTAGATCCTTTCCAACGCCGTGCTAAATCCCTCCGCCCGTAAAACGGTGGCCTGCTGTTCGCCCTCAGCTTCCAGAATCTCCCTTTGCCGCACACCCTCCGCCTCTAGGATGGCTGCCTGTTTTTCGCCTTCAGCCCGGTTGATCTGCGATTGCCGCTGCCCCTCGGACTCGGTGATCTCCGCGGTTTTTATCGCGGCGGCGGATTTTTCCCGCTCCATGGCCTGCTTGACCCCAGGAGGCGGGTCGATTTCATTGATTTCCACCTGGGATACCTTAACGCCCCAACGGGAAGTAACCTCGTCCATCCGCACCTGCACTTCGTCCCGGATCCTCTCCCGCTCGGCCAGTGCCGCGGACAACTCGATGGCCCCGATAACCGCCCTCAAGGTGGCGAAGGCCAGGTTGATCACCGCCTGCTCGAAATTCTGGACTTCAAGCACGGACCTCTCCGCCATGTCCTCCATTATGCGGTAGTAGATGACGAAATCCATATCGACAACCACGTTGTCCAGGGTTATGTACTTCTGGGTGGGAACCCGCTGCACCCGCTCGCGCAGGTCTATCCGAGTTCCATTATATAAAACCGGCATTAGGAAACGCAGCCCGGGCCGTTGAATTCCTACAAATTGGCCCAAGCGCTGAACTACCATCCGCTGGTATTGCTGGACTACGATCAATCCGCTGGCCATACCTGCCTCCTGTCGTCGGGTCAAGGATCGATTCCTGGGTCGGATCGCTGGAAAACTGTCAAGGTGAGGCCCTCCACGCGCGCAACCCTCACCCAATCTCCAATCGGGACAACCGTACCATCTTGGCTCACAGCTGTCCAGGTTTCCCCTTCAATCCGAACCACGCCCCGGGGCGCCAATTCCATGGTAACCCGGCCGGTTAGTCCCACCAGCGGGGAGAGAGAATCCCCCCTTCTTCTTTTGCGGGATTGGTGGATTATCCAAATCAGAGCACCCAGGCTAACCGCGAGAAAAGCCGCCAGGCCACCCAGCAGCCAGAGACTCACCGACAGGTCGGGAGTCAGGTTGGGAACATCCGGCGAGACCGGCCCAATATTGCTAAAAAGTATCAGCCCACCAATGACGAAACTAACCAGGGCGCCGGCCCCCAGGGCCCCGAATCCGGAAACCTGGGTTTCCAGCACCACCAAGACCACTGCCAGCACTATGAAAGCCACCCCGGCCCAGTTGAAGGGCAGATTCCCCAGCGCCACAAAAGCCAATAGCAGGGCGATAACTCCTACCACCCCCGGAATTATCAGCCCGGGATTGAACATCTCTACTACTATTCCCAGCGCGCCTAAGGTCAGCAGGATGAATGAGATATTTGGGTCGGCAATTACTTCCACAAATTTTTCGAACGGGTTTTTCTCCGCGTGATTGAACCGCAGGTTCTTGGTATCGAGAGTCACCGGACCGGCCGAAGTTTCCACCTCCCGCCCATCCAGCTGCGCCAGCAAATCATCCAAGTCCTGGGCTATGAAGTCCACAATATTCTTGCCCACAGCTTCGGTGGCGGTGAAGGATTTCGACTCGAGGACAGTCTGCACCAACCCCTCCTGGTTCCGGCCCCGGGTCTGGGCAATGCCACGGATTAGGGCCGCGACATCCTCGTTCGCTTTCTTGGCCAGTGTCTCGTCCAGGTCCCCACCGGTGGCCGATACTGGGGTGGCAGCGCCGAGGTTGGTGCCCGGCGCCATAACGGCGAAGTTGGCCGCCACAGTGATAAAAGTACCCGCGGAAGCGGCGTGGGCTCCCTTGGGAGAAACGTACACCGCCGTTGGTACCCGATCCTCCAACAGCGTTTCGACGATGCCCCGGGTGGAGCTGAGCAGCCCGCCCGGGGTATCCAGCTGGATGATCAGCAGCGCCGCCCGCTCGTCCTCCGCGCGCTCGACCATTCTGGCGACGAAACCATCTTCCACGTGGTTTATGATCCCATCGACCCTAATGACCAGCGCTTCTTCCTTGGGCGATTGGGCTCGTACCGCGCCGAGGGAGAGCAGAGGACCAAAAAGACCCAATACCAGCAGGACGGCGGAGAGGGAAATGCGGAACATGCTGAGGAGTTTGGTGCGGTCCATGGTACCCCTTTTCGACCGGAGGGTGGTCCGGGGTTGGTAAGAATTCCAGGCAGCAGGCGGACGCTTCGGCCCTATCATCCTCCGCTGCCGGGAGCCTGTCAATTTGGAATAAACCCGTTTATCCCTTGCCCGTTTATCCCCTAGTTGATACCGCAGGATCCGGAGAGGCGCTGGCCGTGCCGGCCAGGTCTAACAGCCGATTGGGCAGCAGATTGGGGCGGTGGGCCAGGCTGGCCAAAAAGGGATTCACCAGCCCCAGCATGCCACCCAAAACGGGATGCCGCATGACCTTGTCGATCATCTGGCTGTGCCAATCGAAGGCTAGCTCGGGAGAGTCTATCAACTCTTGGTGCAGGCCGTCTCTGTCCGCCCGGCGGGCCAGCGAGCTAATCTGGCTGTCACTCAAATATTCATACATCTATTCATACATCCTTCTGGCCGAATAGCCGGTCTCCAGCTCCTGCCCTAACAAATCTTTCCACCGTCGCTGATAATTGCTCTGATAGCGGGAGGATAAATCGCCGGCTGAGAGCGCGCCGGCCAAGACATCAGCGGCTATTACACTGCTGAGCAGTGAATAGTAGATACCGCCCCCGGTGGTGGGTTTCACCTGCCCGGCGGCATCTCCGACTACCAGAACCCGATCCCGGAGGGAGTGTTTAAGCGGGCGCAGGGGTATGCCCCAGCTGGAAGGCTCTTTGATGACCCGGCGAATCCTCCCCTCGGATTCCAGCCGCCGCAGAAAATCGTCCAGGTGTTTTTGCGCGTTGCGTCGGGTGAGCAATCCCACCAGCGCTCGGCCCGGACGCGTCGGGACAATCCAGGAGAAGAACCCGGGCGCGACGCTCTGCCCCAGATGGATTTCCACTTGGTCCTCATCTCCGATGGCCGCTTCCGCCTGGACGGCAGTGACGTAGTCCGCCACTTTGCCCAAGCCTAGGTTGGCGGTGAGAGACGTCCCGAATCCAGACGCGATGATTACGCTGCGAGCCCGGTAGTGATTCTGGTCTGTCCGGATGTTGACACCCGACCCTTCCGGATTTATCTCCAGCACTCGCTGACCCAAATGGTAAGTAGCTCCAGCAGCCTCAGCCCGATGGGCAAAGGAAGCTACGTAAGAAGCCCGGTCCACTATCTTTGCCTGGGGCGTAGCTACGCTGAAATGTAAAGTTGCCTTATCCGGCGTCACCAATTTGGCCGACCGGGCCTCATGATAGACTAGCTTAGGGTCCAGCGGGAACCTTCTGGCGCATTCGGCCCCGATGATACCGGTGCAGAGCTTATCGCCAATATTGACTCGGCTGTCGATTACCCGAACGCCGAATCCTCTACTCGCCAATTCGAGAGCAGCGTTATTACCAGCCGGACCGGCCCCCACCACCACAACATCATCCAATTCCGCTGCACCCCTAAACATTTCCTGAAAAATTTCCTGGGATCGTCCTCTCCCGACTGGAATCTTAAACAGAGTCAGACCGGAGAGTCAGACCGGAGAGTCCGGAGAGTCAGTCAGACCGGAGAGTCAGGTCCGAAAGTCAGACCAGGCGAATTATACAATGGCGAATGGACATAACCGACAGCCCAGGTTCAGCGTTGTTTTACCAAAATTGTGACTCCTTGGTCGGAACCTCGGTTCACACCATCCCCCACGGACTGAGAGACACCAGCAGTGCCTCCATCAATTTACTAGGTCCGGCATTTGACTGAGGGCAGGCCAATCCATACAATACTGCCAGTTGGCAATTCTCTGCCCCAGCCGTGATTAGTAGATCGAGGGGCGAACTTTCAGGAGGACAGAATGGCATACGAGCACATCCTGGTGGACAAAGAAGAAGGGGTGGCGATAATTACGCTGAACCGACCGGAAGTCCTGAACGCTATGAACCGGAAGTTGAGTACGGAGCTGCACGAAGCGGTAATGGCCATGAACACCGACGATGAAGTTGGGTGCATTGTTCTGACCGGAACCGGCAACCGGGCCTTCTCGGCCGGAGGGGACATCCACGAACAACGGGAACGGGCCAAGGAGCTCCCCTCGGAGGAGCGAGAACAGCTGGAACGGGACAGGTCTCGCAACCAATACGATATATCGTCTTCCCCCAAGCCCGTTATCGGCATGATGAACGGTTTGGCTTACGGTGGTGGCTCGGTGCTGGCGTCCTGCCTGGATTTCCGGCTGGGATGTGAGCACGCCAGCTTTCGGTTTTTGGCGGCAGCCTACGGCCGGATCAACTCCACCTGGACTCTGACCAACCAGGTGGGCTGGCCCATGGCCAAGGAGTTGCTGTTCAGCGGGAGGGTTATCGAAGCAGAAGAGTCCTATCGCATCGGTCTGCTTAACCACTTGGTGCCTTGCGACCAGCTTCGCGCCAAGACGATGGAGATCGCGACCACGATAGCCAAGCATAGGCGCGAGTCGGTGATGGGAATCAAGGAACTGCTGCTCCAGCACAAAGGTCGCAGCTTGGAAGAGATGTGGGCCAACGAGAAGGACTTTACGACCAACAAGGTCAAGGGCTACGGGGTGGAAGAGGCTTTCCCTGAGTTTCTCTCTCGCAAGGGACGCGGATAGCCGGTATCAGCCTTTAAGCAGCTAGAGGGCGGGCCTGATGCCCGCCCTTTTTCATGCGTCCAAAGTGCCCTTGGTGCTGGGCACCTCTTGGGCCGCCCGGGGGTCCAGTTCCACCGCATCCCGCAGTGCCCGGGCCAAAGCCTTGCAGAGGGCTTCCGCCTTGTGGTGCGGGCTAACTCCGGCCAGCACCTCGGCGTGCAGATTCATCTTGGCCTCCGTGGCAAAGGACTCCAGGAAGTGTCCCACCAGGTCCCCAGACAATGTCTCCACCATTTGGCCGTTCAACCCGGTATTCACCACGGCATAGGGACGACCGCTGCAATCCACCACCACCCGAACCAAAGCCTCGTCAAGGGGGACGATAGCGTGTCCCATGCGGCGGATGCCCCGCACCTCGCCCAGGGCCTGGTTAAAAGCCCGACCCAGCATAATGGCCACGTCTTCCACCAGGTGATGCCAGCCGACGGCCAGGTCTCCCTGGGCCTGCAACGTTATGTCAAATAAACCGTGCCGCGCTATTTGGCTAACCATGTGGTCCAGGAAGCCATTCCCGGTTTCCACCTCATACTGGCCTTGGCCATCCAGGTCGAACGTCACGCTGATGCTGGTCTCCCCAGTGGTGCGGTGTAGGGATGCCCTCCGAGCTATCTGGTTTTCTTCCGGCACCGATGGCGCTGCCGGTTGTTTCGCCGTCCTCCGTTGCTCCGTGCTCCGTTCCATGATAGGTTACCCCCTAACCAGGTCGGCCAGGGCTGCTACCACCCGGTCGGTTTCTTCCGGCAAGCCTACGCTGATCCGCATGTAATCCTTGAGCGTAGAGCTGTTGAAGTAACGGGGGAAGATGCCGCACCGGCACATGCCTTCGAAGATTTCCTGACCCCGGCCCTCCGGCAAGCCGCAAAGGATAAAGTTGGCCTGAGATGGCCAGGGCCTTACTCCCGGCACCTCCCGCAGCAACCCCATCATGCGATCTCGCTCCTCCACAATCGCTTCGATCCGTTGGCTCAGGAGTGGGCGGTCGTCCAACGAAGCGAGCAAGGCAATTTCAGCGGCCAGGTTGACATTATAGGGCGGCTTCATGCTCATGATAGTCTGAGCGATGACCGGGTCCATGACACCGAGTCCGACGCGGAGCCCGGCCAGCCCGGCCCACTTGCTGAAGGTGCGCAACACTACCAGATTTGGGTAATCCTGGAGCAAGGGTAACACAGTATGGCCGCAGAATTCGTAGTAGGTCTCGTCCACCACCACAATGATCCCCATATCCAGCAGGCTCCGGATCTGGGATTCAGTGGCGATGTTGCCGGTGGGGTTATTCGGTGATGCGAAAAATACCGCCTTGGTCTTGGCTGTAATGGCCAGCTTGATGGCTTCGACGTCGATGTCGAAATTGTCGTCTCGGGGCACGGAGATGGCTTCTCCGCCGCATACCTCCGCCGAAAAGGCGTACATGCCGAAAGTTGGCGCCGGGATTATGATGTTTTCGCCAGGACCCATGAAGATTCGCAGCAGCAGGTCGATCAGCTCATCGCTTCCGTTCCCCACCACGATCCGTTCCGGCTCCACGCCCAGGTACCCGGAGAGAGCTTCCCGAATCCGCCGCTGGTTGGGGTCGGGGTAGTGGTTATAATGCTGGAAGCTCCCCAGGGCCTTGGCCACCTTGGGGGAAGGACCGTAGGGGTTTTCATTGCCGTTCAAGCGAATGACCTTTTCCGGCGGTATGCCGGCCTGCTCGGCCAGCACTTCCATGGGGTCGACGCCCTGGTAGGTATTTAACCGCCGGATGTGGGGCAGCAACAAGTCCTGCACGTCCCTCATAGCTCGTGTCCCTTTGCCGCTGATGTCGGCTTCAACAGCATAGTAAAGGTTTATTCTTAACTTCTGGCCTTCCCTAGCCGTGGGGCCCAGGGTGTTTAATAAGTTCCTTGACTTCCAGGTTCAATGTGTCATACCGTTTTGGGGCACGGCATCCTCTCCCCTTGTGGGAGAGGACTGAGGTGAGGGGGATCACCCTCATCCCAACCTTCTCCCATCAAGGGAGAAGGGGTTTTGTCATGTTCTGTTCCAACGCGGACAAGACACCAAGCTTTTTAAACACCATCTCAGGCATTGCGGGCTTCCAAGTGGTCCAGCCGTCGCTGAATGGCGCTGGAATGGCCGGTAAGCCCCTCGGCGTTTGCCATCTGCACCGCGGCATTTCCCAGACCCCGAAAATCTTCGGGACTCAAGCCCACCACCGGCATGGTGCGCAGGAACTGGTGTACCCCCAAGGCCGAGCTAAACCGGGCGGTGCCTCCGGTGGGCATCACGTGGCTGGGCCCCGCGACGTAATCGCCCATCACTTCGGGGGAGAACTCCCCCAGGAAAAGACCGCCGGCGTGCTTCACCCGTCCGGCCCAAGACCAGGGATCGGCCACCATCAAACAGAGGTGCTCCGGAGCAACCCGGTTGGCCAGCTCCACCGCCTCCTCCAGATTATCCACCAAGACCACCTTGCCGCGACTCTTCAGCGCGCTCTTGGCCAGCTCAGCTCGGGCCAGCCCCGGCAACTGGCGGTCCAACGACGCCTCGACCTCCTGGATCAATCGAGGAGAGTCGGTGACCAGAATGGCGGTAGCCAGGGGGTCGTGCTCCGCCTGAGCGATCAAATCGGCGGCGCAGAAATCGGCATTGGCAGTCTGGTCGGCCAAGACGATAGTCTCGGTCGGTCCAAATATGCCGTCGATGTCAACCTGGCCCCGCACCAGCTGCTTGGCGTAGGTAACGAACACGTTGCCCGGACCGCAGATCTTATCCACCTTGGGGATCGACTCGGTTCCGTAGGCCAGAGCCCCAATGGCGGGCACACCGCCGATCTGATAAACAACATCGACTCTTGCAATTTGCGCCGCGGCCAGCACCGCCGGATTCAAGGGCTCCTCCCCTCGGCGGGGCGTCACCATAACTATTTCTTGAACGCCGGCAACCCGGGCCGGAATGGCGGTCATCAGCACGGTAGAGGGATAGGCGGCGGTGCCTCCTGGGACATACAATCCCACACGTTCCAGTGGTCGGACCAGCTCTCCCAAGCCCTGCTCCCGGTCCACCCAGCTCTTGGGCAAGGTGGATTGGTGGAACTGGGTTACCCGCCGGGCCGCCAATTCCAGAGCCTGGTTCAACTCGTCCGAGATCGACTCCCGGGCCTGGTTGATTTCAGCATCGCTGACCCGGAACTCGTCAAGCTGGGCGCCGTCCAACAGCTCGGCATAACGCCGCAGGGCAGCATCTCCCTGTTGCCGCACGTCGCGCAGCATTTGGATCACGGATTGCTCCGGGGTGACACCTTCCCCGAAAAGCTGTCGGGTCCTGGCTAACACCGCTTCCGGCAACTCACTGAGGTCCAGGGGGTCCAGCCGGCTCAGCAGCCCCTCCGCTTCTTTTAAACCCTTTAGCAGCTTAAGCCGCACCTAAATACTCCTGGGCCTGACTCAGGGTTTCCGCTATCACCCGCTGCTGATAGGTCTCGACCTGTTCCCTGGGCACCTTCTCGTAGATACGCTCCAAGCTCTCGGGCATCCGCTCCAGGAAGTTATCGACTACCCGCTGCACGCCATCATCGTCGCGGTACATGCGGTTCAGCGCCCGTTTCAGCCGGTCCCAAGAGAAATCCCAGCCCAAGAATCGCAATACCCAGCTTTGCCACTCTCGCAGTACCTCTTCCTCCAGAAAACCAACGGCAACTTCGCTGTCGGAATCGAGGAGCACTTCATCCGGCTTGAGGATGGCCATATCCTGAGCCAGCACCCGGCGGTCCATATCCAACTGCAAGGCCCGGTCCCAGAGGTGTCCCTCCAGCGGGTCGCCGGTCACCGGGGTCCCCTCGCCAAAGTAGGGGCGGTACATCGTGGTAATCCAGACCTCGTCAGCCGCCAGGTGAGAAACATAGCCCAACAGGAAGGCCCGGGTCTCCGGGGATTGGGTCTTGGAATCCGCCAACTCGGGATGCTGTTCAAACATATTCTTGGTCCCCACACCTACGGACTCAACCCCCAGCGAGGCAAAGTGGGTGCGCTGCCGATCCCATTTGGTCATGGCGCGAATATCCGGCGCAGTGGAACCCAGGAAGCAGCTGCCCAGGTGGTCGTGTACGTGCCCCCAGTCCAGCTGCTCGGCTACCCGACTGGCCAAATATATGTGCATCGGCAGGTTAGGCAAAGCTGGCTAGCTCCTTAACTGGCGTGGGAGAAGCGATGGTTCAATCGCTATCAAAAAGCCGTTCGTAGGCGGCCGATTCGCTCTTGAAGAGGTAGCTGACTTGAGAAGCGGCGATATCGACACCCCCGCAATCTCTAAGATGGTCCACTGCTTCCATCAGCAGGTCCTTCTTGACCAGGAGGCTGATACTGTACCAGTCTTCCTCTTCAACATTATATACCCTGGCCACCGTCGGCCCACGAAGCCCGGCCAGTTGGGGACGGGCCAATATGGTTGCGCTTACCTGCTGGGGAGAGTCTCCCGGCACATTGGCTGTCAACCGGAAGTAGGGCCCAGCCTGCAAATGGGCTTCCATCAGCTCCATTAAGTAGCGGGCCAACCGAGAATGCTCCCTGGTTCTGGCCAGGGCGCTGGGGTTGGCGATAAGGCAGGATTGGGAGGTGAGGATGGTGCCGCCTTCCAGGGTCTTGAGCCGGTTTTCCCGCAGGGTCGTGCCGGTGGCCGTCAGATCGGCGATCAAGTCGGCATAGCCTGCCGCGGGCGCCGCCTCCAAAGCGCCGCTGGCCGGAACCAGAGCGAAGTAGTTGATCCCCCGGTCGAAAAGATGGCGGCGCAGCAGCCTGGGATACTTGGTCGCGATACGTAACTGGTTCCCCTGCTGGTGGAACTCCAACGCCAGGTCGGCCAGGTCATCCACGGACGTCACGTCCAGCCAGGAATCGGGAACTGCCAACACAAACTCGCAGCGACCGTATCCCAGGTCCTCCAAGAGGGCCACCACCTGCAAGTCCTCGCTGCGGTACTCCAGAAACCGGTCCAGACCGGTGATGCCCAGTTCGGCGCTGCCCTCCTCCACTTTTTGAGTAATATCCGCCGTCCGCTGAAACAGCACTTCCACTCCCGGAAGAGCGGGTATGAATCCGGTATAACGCCGCGCGCTGGGGCGCCGGACCGGAATACCGCAATCCCGCATGAACCCCTGGGTGGGCTCGTGCAGGTCTCCATCGCTGGGCAGCGCCAGCTTCAGCTTAGTATTTGGGTCGTTGGTCGCGCTCATGTCATTGCCAAAATTGGATCCCCTGGCTTGGAATTCTGGTCTTTATGTGGGTCAGGGAATCGGCTCCCTGTGGAGGTCTGGGACCCAGGTCCGGGCTTTAATCAACCCTGTGGGTAACCGCATTGCCGTCAGCGGACACCCAGACCAATTGCCCCATTCCCCGTTGGCGCGCCTGGCTGAGGGATTCTTCCAGGGACCGGCTTTCCAGGTCCATTTCAGCCGAATAGCCCGCCCGCCCCAAGTCCTCAACCTTTTCGGTGGCCGCGCCAAAGCTTTGTCGATCAACCGCCACCACCAAAACCCTGGGGAGGCCGGCCGGCGAATCCTCCTGGGAGATGTCCAACCCGGGGACGCGCATCAGGGCCTCCAGATTGTAGGCGAAACCCAGGGCTGGAACGGTTTCCTTGCTGCCCAGGGCTCTGGCCAGGTCATCGTAACGGCCCCCACCCCCCAGGGGACCAGACAAGCTAGAGTGCCTCACCTCAAATATGATTCCATTGTAGTAGGCGAGGCCCCGGGCCAGGCCAAAGTCAAGCTCCAGGTTGTCCGGACCGACCCGGGGCGTGCCGGAGTCGTCTGGGCCTCGGTCCGTGCCTCCCAACAATTCCACCAGCTCGGCCAGCTGCTTCAGAGCGGCCAGATCGGCGCCTGCCCCCTGCATTAGGCGCTCGGCACTTTCCAAGGCCGCTGGAGGAGGCCCCTTAATGGCGACGAATTGGGCCACCAGCTCCATGCCGCGCCGGAGATTTACCAGGTCGTCGCTGCCCTTAATTTTGCGCAACAGTCGATCAACGATCTCGGAAGGCTCACGACGGCCGAAGTCGCCCCAATTTTCCCGCTCCTCGCCAGACCTGCCATCTTCCGGGGGGTCCGGCGCAGAAGCATCCGGGACTAAAGCATCCCGGTCCGGCGCCAAGTGTGCTCCGGGCCGGCTGGGGATTTGAAAGTAAGTCCCGCCTTGAGCATCGCCGGTCTTCCAGCCCAGGAATCCCTGGAGCACCTTTCTAGCCTGATCGTCGTCCAGGCCAGAAACAGCTAAACCCAGGTCGTCCCCTTCTGGACCAGTCCCCACCAGATGCAACTGTTGGGCCCGCTCCACGGCTGCCTCAACCCCGCTGGTTCCTTGGGCAAGGTTGGGAATTTGAGAGACGATGAAACTGCGAGACCGCTCCGACAAACCGGCGACGTCCAGCAGGCTGTGGAGCACCGCCAGGTCACCGATTCGGAGACGCCAGTCCTTCAGGCCCAGCTCAGAAGGGACTCGGGCCGCCATGCCCAGCAGCTCAGCATCGGCCAAGACCGTGCCCGAGCCAATTAACTCTGCTCCTATCTGGGTAAATTGTCCGCCGCCCAGGGCCGGGGACGATCCCGCACCACCATACCGGAACACCGGTCCGGCGTATTGCCAACGGATCGGCAAAGACCCCTGGCCGGCGCAGTCCAGATAATGCCGCATTATTGGAGCGGTGAACTCCGGTCGAAGGCTTACCTGCCTGCCGCCGGCGTCGGTAAAACTGTACATCTGGGAAGCCAGCTCGCCGCCCGACTTGCGGAGGAAAAGCTCGGCCGGACCCAGAATCGGCAGTTCCAGGGTTCGGTAGCCAAAAACGCTAAACAGTCGAGATAGTCTCTGTTGGACCGACCGTTGGCGGTCCCAGGAGTCCTGGCCCGAATTTGGCAAGGTGGTAAGGGATGTAGACGCTTCTGTAGACACTACCCCATATTGTAACGCAGCCCTTTTTTTGGTTCAATGTCGCCGGATTAAGCCGAAGCGAGAATCCTAAACTTGGGAGTTCCAAATCCCCCTCAGTCCCCCTTTGCAAAGGGGGACTGAGGGGGATTTTCCCACATGGTGGTTCCTTCGACCGCATTTGGCTATATGTTCAAGGTTCAGTAAGCCGAATCAAGATTTCCTTTAGCGCCCATCGCAACGCAAGCCAAGGTAACCCAGGCTTCGGGTTTAAGGCTTCAGGGATGGGCGTTAAGACCGCCGTCCACGTATATGGGCTGACCGGTATTGTAGTCGCAGGCTTGGGAGCAAAGAAAGACCAGCAGGGGCGCGACGTCGGCGGGCCGCCCCTTGCGCCGCAGCGGCGTGTACCGGACCAGCAGCTCTTGCCGCTGCACTTCTAATGGTATGTCATCACCGGTAGACCAGCCGGTGCCCAGGGCGTTGACCCGTACGTTGTGCCGGCCCCATTCCACCGCCAGTGAGCGGGTCAGCGCCAGCAATCCGGCCTGGCTGACGCTGAAGGCGGCGCCGTTAATCATGCCCCGCTCCGCCAACACGGAAATCAAATTTACAATCCTTCCGTATCCCCGTTCCACCATGCGCCCTCCTACCTCCTGGCTGAGCATGAAAGTTGCGCGCAGATTGCGAGACTGGACCTCATCCCATTCCGCACCGGAAATCTGGACGAAGGGTTTGGCGAACATACTGCGGGCGTCGTTAACCAGAATGTCGGCGTGCGAATGCCGGCTGTGGAAGGCTGCCATGGCCCGGCGGAGGCCCGGCGTGGTCGCAATCTCGGCTGAAACCCCGGCATGGGGTTCACCGCCCAGGCAAGCCAGCACGCTTTCCAGTGATGATTCCCGGCGGGCCACGGCGAACACGGTGGCGCCGGCCTCGGCCAGTGCCGACGCGAACTGAGGCGCTTCATCGCCGCCGCTGGTCGCCAGGATGGCCACTTTACCGGAGAGGTCATATTCGGAAAGGACCGGCATGCTGGGTCTCCTGCTGAGGGTTGATAGCCCGGGGGTTGATAGCCCGGGGGTTGATAGCCCGGGGGTTGATAGCCCGGGGGTTGATAGCCCGGGGGTTGATAGCCCGGGGGTTGATAGCCCGGGGGTTGATAGCCCGGGGGTTGATAGCCCGGGGGTTGATAGTGAAGAGGCTCTAGTTTTCCAGGGGAATCAGCGGAGCGTGGCCCGTTGGGGCTATCCCGGCGGCCAAGCCCCCACCGTCCACGAGGATCATCTCTCCCGTCATGTAATCCGACGCCGGCGAGGATAGAAACACGGCCACCGGTCCCAAATCTTCAGGGAGGCCCAGCCTTCCGGTAGGCAGGAAGTCGCCCGAGGGCGGCAGGGTTGCCCGTATGTCCGAATCGGTTGCTTCGGTGGGGATGAAACCGGGCACGATGGTGTTGGCGGTAATACCATGACGGGCCAGGCTGAAGGAGAGCACCCTGGTCAGCTGGATCAGCCCTCCCTTGCTGCAGCAGTACATGTAGATGTCCCGGCCTCCCCGCAAGCCGAAGCCGGAGGCCACGTTAATAATTTTTCCCTGACCCCGGTCCGCCATCGGCTTCGCCGCCGCTCGTGAGCAGTAAAATGCCCCGCCCAGGTTGACGTCCATCGCCTGCCGCCACTCCGAATCGGTGATATCCCAGATGGGCTTCCGGACGTTGGAGGACACTAGGGCCGCATTATTGATCAGCACGTCTATCTGCCCGAAATGTTCCACTGTTTGAGAAATGAGGCGATCCACCTGCGTGGAATCGCTGATATCGGTGGGCACGGCCAAAGCATCCCGCCCCAGTTTCCGAACCTCGCTGGCGGCGTCAGCGAGGGGCCCGGGTCGGCGACCGGCGATGCACAGGTCGGCTCCCGCCCTGGCCAGGGCGCGGACCATGGCCAGACCCAGGCCGGTGCCGCCACCGGTAATAACTATCACTCGGCCGTCCAAACTTAGAGACTCCAGCATGCCCTTCCACCTCGAAGATTCCTTACTGTTGCTTGACGAAAGTTCTAGACTTGTAAGATCCAAATCCCCCTCAGTCCCCCTTTCAAAAAGGGGGATATAGGGGGATTTACCCTAACGGCAGCGCTCCGATCGGGTTTAGCTCTTGACTCAAAGTTCAGTAACTAACTCCCATCAACCACCGGCAACCGGAAATCTGATGGACGCCCGGAGGAATCTCCGTTCGGCGCCAGGGTAACATCTCCCGTGGTCAAGGTTATCAACCGCCCATCATCCAGCCGGAGTTGCAGATTGCCCAGATCATCTATCCCTTCAGCAATTCCGGTTGGAGACTCCCCACCGGCCGAGGCAGTGATTCGCCGTCCCAGAGCATCCAGAAGACCTCGCCATTCCTCTATCGGCGACTCCCCTTTGCCCAAGGCCAGATAGAGGCCGTCCAGCTCCTGCAAAAGGCGTCGCAGCAGCTCTTCCCGAGGGACCTCCCGCGCCGTGGCCGTATCCAGGCTGGTAGCCGTGGCGGAAAGCTCCCCCAATGCCTCCGGGTCCAGCGCAACGTTCACGCCAATACCCAGCACGGCATAACGGACCTCTTCCCCCAAGATGACACTTTCCACCAGGATGCCCGCTACCTTTTTGCCACCGATCAGCACGTCGTTGGGCCACTTGATTCGAGGCCGGAGTCCGGTGGTCTTGGCAATGGCACGGACCACCGCCACGCCAGCCAGGGGGCTCAGTAGAGGCAGCGCCTTCAGGGTCGGGTAGAATACCACCGAAAAATAGAGATTGCCGGGTTGGGACACCCAGGTTCTGCCGAACCTTCCCCGGCTGGCCTGTTGCGTCTCGGCCACCACCACCGTTCCATCCACCACTCCAGCAGCTCCGTGGCGATCGGCTTCATCCATGGTGGAGCTTAAATTCTGGAAGAACATGATGCGCCGCCCGACTACCCGGGTGTACAACCCGCCGCGGAGGGTCGCCGCAACCAGATTAGTCGCCATTCTTTACGCCTAGCTCTCCCAAAGTTTGTCTCAAGCCCAACTCAAAGGGTCATCCGTCCAGCTGAGCCTTGAGGGCTGCCAGTGCTCCCTGAAAGTCGGCCTCAGTCAAGGAACCCAGCCGGCGCAATACCAGGGAGCGCTCCAGGGTAGCCAGGCGGGCCCGCACCAGAGCCGGACGGGGCAGCTTCGCCTCCCGCCACTCTGCTAGGTTGTAGTCCCCGGCCCTGGCCGGAGCCGAAACCCGGCTGGTAATCTGGGCAATGATCAGCTCGCCGGTTTCCTGGTTGAACGCGCTGGAGCTGACCACCAGCGCCGGGCGCTTCCTGACCCCCGCTCCTTCGCCAAAGGGGTAGGAGAGCAGGATAACGTCGCCCGGATTTATGACACTAGAATTAAAGGCGGTCATAGGCCCCATCCCCTTCGCTCTGCCAGTCGTCGCCAAAGGCCGTCTCAGACAGGGAGGCGTAGCTGGCGAAAGCGGCAAGCTGGCCCAAGTGCAGCTCCCGGATGGCCCGGTCGGTAACCCGATAGAAGGTTCGGCTATCAGCCGAGTGCCACAGATCCAGGTATTCGGAGCTGCCCTGGGCGCCAATCCAGTTATGGCCGATCCCTCGCAAATCCAGCAACTCAAAAAGGCGTCGCTGCTCCATGGCGCCGGCCACGTGAACCTGCTCCAACAGCTCGCTGCGGGAATCCGACGGCCGGAGCTCCGGCTCCTGGGCCTCCAGCTCGCGGAGCAACCCTTCCAGTCGATCCAGGGTACGGCGGATGGTTCGAATGTACCGGTAGGTCTGGCCGCTGGATGCACTGGTCATGTTCTCTCCATTGGCTCAGAGTCAGGAATTGGCTGGGTAAATAAATGGCTAATCTACTAGAGCAACCAGCTATTACCAGCCGTGTTCCAGCTTGTCCTGGAGCACGGTGGTCAATTCTGAGATCGGAAGCCGGACCTGGTACATGGTGTCCCGGTCCCGTACAGTTACCTGCTGGTCATCCAGGGTTTCAAAGTCGACGGTTACACAGTAGGGGGTGCCGATTTCATCCTGGCGACGGTACCGCCTGCCGATGCTTTGGGCGTCATCGAACTGGGTGTTGAAACTCCGGCGCAGAAGGTCGTAGATCCTCCGGGCAGTAGGAAGCAGCCTTTCGTTGCGGCTCAGGGGCAATACTGCCACGGTGACCGGCGCCAGCTTGCGATGCAGGTGGGAAACCACCCGCACGGTTTGCCGGGCCTGACCGTCGGCGGCGGGTGGGTCCGGCTCCTCGTCATAGGAATCCAGCCAAAATGCCAGCGTGGCCCGGTCCACTCCGCCGGAGGGCTCTATGACGTAGGGGAAATAGTGCTCTTTGGACTCATCGTCGAAATAGGTCAGCGCCTCGTCGCTGAATTCGTTGTGCCGGCGCAGGTCGAAGTCGGTCCGATTGGCGATGCCTTCCAACTCGCCCCAGCCCCAGGGAAAAAGATACTCGATATCGTAGGTATCCTTGGCGTAGTGGGCCAGTTCATCGGGGTCGTGCCGGCGCAACCGGAGATTTCCCCGACGAATCCCCAGGGACACATACCATTCGAATCTGGCGTCCACCCACCGGTGCAGCCACTCTTCATCGGTGCCTGGCTTGACGAAGAACTCCACCTCCATTTGCTCGAACTCCCGGGTCCGGAAGGTAAAGTTGCCGGGGGTGATTTCGTTGCGGAAGGCTTTGCCGATTTGGCCGATGCCAAAGGGGAGTTTTTTCCTGGTGGCGTTAACCACGTTGTTGAAGTTGACAAAGATTCCCTGGGCGGTTTCTGGACGGAGGTAGATTTCCTGGCCGGTTTCCTCCACCGGGCCCATAAAGGTGCGAAACATCAAATTGAATTGACGGGCCTCGGTGAGCTCCCCCTGGCACTCCGGGCAGTGATTCGACTCCACCTGGTCGCTCCGGAATCTCCGGTGACAGCTGCGGCACTCCACCAGCGGGTCGGAAAAATTCTCCACGTGGCCGCTGGCCTCCCAGACTCGCGGGTGCATCAATATGGCCGAATCCAGCCCCACCATGTCGTCCCGATCCACCACGACGGACCGCCACCAGGCTTCCTTAACATTGCGCTTCAGCTCCACGCCCAGGGGACCATAGTCCCAGGTGGAGGCCAAACCGCCATAGATTTCACTGCTTTGGAAAATAAAGCCCCGCCTTTTGGAAAGGGAGAGGATCTTGTCCATATCGGCAATGGGCAGGACTCGCGGCACTAGGCATCCTCCTTAGACCCGCTCTGGGGATTTGGTTTCGGGACCCGGTTTCGAGTTTATAGAGGTTACCAATTCGGGCAGCGGATGTAAACCTGGCCTCTGACCGGTCTGTCATGCCCCGGTGGGGCGCCAACAACAGATGAAACTGGGTGCCCACAGGCTCATGGTTCGACGGGCTCACCACGAGCGGTAGGGATCCCGTTCGTCCTGAGGCTCTCGAAGGGCGAACGAGATTCCTACAGAGCAGACAGTAGTGGAGACCTTTTTAAGGGAGCAAGAGGATCGGCGCGGGCAGGAGCCGTTATGTCAAGTTGAGCTTCTGCACCAAAGCCCGAGCATCATCAGGTGTCAGTGCCGGCGGCTCGCCATCGGGCAACTGAAGGCGTACCGCGTCGGCCAGACTGTCGGCCCGCAGGTCCTCCAGCTTGAGGTAGCGGGCGCCCATAGCTTCGGCAACCTGGCGGGCCAGGCCCAGCTTGATGAAATCCAACTCGGTGTCGATAACCACCGACTGGATTTTCTTTTCCTCCACCAACGCAGCCATGGCCTTCGTCTCTTCCGCTGCATCCCCAACGGTTGCATTACCGGCGCTTCCTCCGGCCATCGAGACGTTGGCCCGGCCGTCGGAAAGCAGCACCAGCAGCGGCAGCATTTCCCGGTCCTTCAACCGCTCTGTCTCCAGGACCTCCAGCGCGGCGTACAGGCCACGACTGAGGGGAGTCCGTCCGCCCGTGGGCATGTCTTGGAGGTTAAGCTGCGCCAGTTCGACGCTGCTGGTGGGCGGCAGAAGCAGGTCGGCCCGGGTGCCGCGAAAGCTGATCAACGCCACCCGGTCTCTTCGTTGGTACGCGTCCAGCAACAGGGAAAGCACTGCTCCCTTAACTGCCACCATGCGCCGCTGGGCGCCCATGGAGCCGCTGGCGTCGACCAGGAACAGAATCAGACTGCCGGTTTGGGTTTCGCGGACCTTCTCCCGCAGGTCCCAAGGCTCGATCAAAAACGCTGGCAGGAAAGCCTGGGCAGGCGTTGCCGCGCTCGACCCTTCTGCGGTTGACTCCTCCAGGGCAGCCCGGCGTCTCCGCTGGTAAGGAGCGGCGGCCCGCAGGGTGGCATCCAGCGCCAAGTCTCCCACCGGTCCCGAGGGGATACGGGCGCCGGTGTAGCGTCCAACTGAGGAATCACTAACGGTGGTGGCGCGGCGGCCGGTGGCCCGGCGGGCTCGGCGATCCGGCGGTTGCATTTGGAAGGATTGAACGGAATATGGGTCGCCGGTTTCGAACCATTGCTCGCCCGGCCCGGAATCGGCGGGCTCGGACTCAGATTCAGATTCTTCTTCAGGCGGGTCCTCCTCGGCTTGGTCTAAATCTGCCTGATCTAATTCCGGGGGGTCGGAATCGTCCCCGCCATCCTCGCTGCTGGAAGAATCCTGGTCATGGGGTTCCCGGTTCTGGGCCTGATTCTGAAATTCATCGAGCATCGAGTCCAGCTGCTCGGTCACCAAGTGGGGCTGCTGGAAAGGCTGGCGGCGCTGGCGGTGTAGCAGTGCCATCTGGGCGGCCTCCCGCACGTCCTCCACCGAAACCTGGGTGCGACCTTCGTAGGCGGCGATGGTGCTGGCCGTTTTGTACATTACGATATCGCCCCGCATACCATCCACCTGGTATTCGAAACAGATATCGGTGATCAGCCCCAGAATCTCATCGCTTACCCGCACCTGCGCCAGCAACTCCTGGCTGCGCAGCAACCGCTCTCGTTCCGCCTGCTCGGCTTCCTGCCACTGCTGGACAAACCGGTGGGGTTCGGCCTCAAACTGAATGCGCCTGCGGACGACCTCCCGCCGCTCCTCCGACGCCAGGGCGCCGTCGACCTCCACGGCTAGACCGAAACGGTCCAAAAGCTGAGGGCGCAGGTCTCCTTCCTCGGGATTCATGGTGCCCACTAGAATGAACTGGGCCGCGTGGCTCACCGAGATGCCTTCCCGCTCCACGTAGTTGCGGCCCATTGCCGCGGCGTCCAACAGGACGTCTACCAGGTGATCGTTGAGGAGGTTGACTTCGTCGATGTACAGGATGCCTCGATGCGCCGCCGCTATCAGCCCGGGCTCGAAGCTTTTAGCGCCGGACTTGATAGCCTGCTCGATGTCCAGGGAGCCCACCAGCCGGTCTTCGGTGGCGCCGACCGGGAGGTCCACTATGCGCACCTGATGGGTTACGGAATCGCTGGGGTTCGGCCCGGCTTCGCAGAACTGACAAAGACCCTGCCGGGCCTCAGGGAAGCAGCTGTAGGGACAGCCGCGCACCACGTTTACCTCGGGCAGCAGCGCCGCCAGGGAGCGGACCGCGGTGGACTTGGCGGTCCCCTTTTTGCCCCGAATTAAAACACCGCCAATCTTAGGATTGACGGTGTTCAGGAGCAGGGCCCGCTTCATCGGCGTCTGCCCCACGATGGCAGTGAAGGGAAACCAGGGTTCCTGCTGTGGTTGCGTCACCTGTGGCTCCGTCAAGAGATCGGTCAGCCCACCCTAGCGCGGGTGGCCGCCGGGTCACTGGCCTTGATGCCCCGCTCCTGGTACTGCAAGTATCCCGCCACGCCTACCGAAAGGAACATCCACATCAGTAAGTAACCGATATGCGTGAAAGTCCGAAATAGGATTACCAGAGCCTCTGGCATCCAATCAGGAATTGGGTCGGGGTTGCCGGGGATGGCATAGGAGAGGACCAACGCTGCGGCGACGTAGGCTACCGCGACGCCGCCGTAGCGGAGAAACCTTTGCAGTCCCTGGGTGCTGGAATCATTGATTAGTTTCACCACCAGTGCTGCGGCTACCACTGCTAGGAGGGAGAGGAGCATAATCAGGAACTGGAAGCCCTGGCGGGCCAAGAGGGTACCTTCTTCTCCGACGCCAGGTGGATTTAGCGGATATTTGATCTGGGGAAACAGGTACAATGCCCAGAATCCCAGAAAACCAGCAATCAGCGTCCAGGCCCATATATTCCAGCCTGGGGTTGCCTGCCGGACCAGGTGGTACAGTACGGTGAAAACCGCTCCAAACAAAACACCAAAAATCCCCCAGCCAGCCACCAACCCGACCCGCTGCTGCCCAAGCGTAATCGTGATACCGTCCTCTTCCTCAACCACACCTCCCGGCGCTTCGGCTGCCGCGGCGGCCTCTTCCAAACTAATGGCCCATTCCATAACCGGCACATTTACTACGTTGAAGTAACCCCCGACTAGGAGGCCGGACACTACTCCCATTATCAACGCCACCGGGAGAACGCTTTTCATAGTAGTCCCTCCACGTCAACGGGGTGCATCGGAACTGCTCAGGTAGAAGGCCCTTCTGTGAAAGGCCTTTCGGCAACCCTGGACGCAATCCACTGTTGGGGGTTAGGACTCTCCCAGTAGCGGTCTGCCGGGAAGTCCTTAAGAGATGTGTGGCAAGCCGGGTTCTCCCCCTTAGGAGGAGGGAGTTAGAGAGAGGGTTGTTACCCCTCCCAACCTCCCCATAAAGGGGAAAAGCTCCTTTTAACCACTCCCTGGGGCTAGTGGCACATAAAAGCAACGTGGCGGGCGTGATGGAAGAACTCGTGGACGGCCCCCAGAATGGCCGGGGAGCCAATGGCTGCGGCGTGGACGCTACTATCAACGTATCCCGCCATGTAGAGAACCAGCGCTCCCAGCAGTAGCCAGGGAGCCCATTTGGCGGCTCGCCCTTCGCCGATTAAGGTCTGCATCATATCTGCCATATTAGTCTCCTCTCTAATTGGGATTTATGGGATTGACAGTTAACTCAACTATTGATTCCTCTGGTTTCCCGATTCCGCAACCACCTCTCGTAGAGCCCGCCAAGTATACCACCTATGAACGGTTTAGGAAAAGAGCGGTCTGTTGATTCGCTCACCATTTGGACCCAAACCTTTTCTAGCTGGAAGGTTGGGCGGCTCTTTCCACGAAGACGATGCCCTCCGTTCCCACATATTTGTCCCGCATCCGCTGGAACAGTTGATGTTTCTCCTCTTGAAATTCCGTCCTCTTATTGTCGTCATCCAGGTAGGGATTGGGGAAATAGCACCGCGCCAGCGTCTCCTCCCAACCCTTGGAAAAGCGGACGTAGTAGGACTTGAGCCCGCCGTGGCTGTCCGCCTCCACAAACTGGATGCCATCCACCGCCTCTTGGCCAAGATGGAAGTGCCAGTTATCGGCCTCGATGGTTATGTAGCCACCGCCAACTTCCGGCGGCTTGACACCCTTGCTATTGTTCTCACTAACCACCGCACCGCCACCAACCACCCACATCATGCGTTCGTCTTGGGTTAGGTCCTGGATCAGTTCCAGCGTTATTTCCATGTAACACCTCTCCGGGGAACACCTCCCCGTTTAGCGGTCCCTGGGCCCTTCCTGCCGCTCTTGTCGGGCCTCCAGGTCAGTCTCCAAATCCAGATATAATTCCCTTAGCTTTTCCAACATTTCCGGCGGCGGATCTTCCCACATTCCCCTCTCAATGGCCTCCAGCAGCCTTTCCACAATAGCCCGCAAGGCCCAGGGATTGCTCCGGCGGAAGAACTCCTGCATCTCTGGGCTGAGCACGTACTCTTGGGTAACATCCCGGTACATCCAATCCTCGACCACCTGCGCGGTGGCATCGTAACCGAACATGTAATCGACGGTGGCGGACAACTCGAAAGCGCCCTTGTAACCGTGCCGCTTCATCGACTCGATCCACTTGGGGTTAACGACCCGGCTGCGGAACACCCGGCGGGCCTCATCCTGCAAGTCCCGAACCTTGGCCCGGGAAGGGTCGGAGCTATCGCCGAAGAACTGACGGGGATTCTTTCCAGTTAGAGCCCGAACCGTAGCGATCATGCCGCCATGATACTGCATGTAATCATCGCTGTCGAACAGGTCGTGCTCGCGATTATCCTGATTCTTGGCGGCAATTACTATCTGGCTGAACCGTTGCCGGAACTGGGGCCGGGCGTTGACCCCAAAGTCTTGCTGTGTGTAGGCGTAGCCGCCCCAAGCGGTGTAAACCTCGGCCAGGTCCTTGACCGTTTCCCAGTTACGCTCATCCAGGGCGGGCAGGATACCGGCCCCGTAGGTGCCCGGCTTGCTGCCAAAGATTCGATACAAGGAGGCCGCGCGGCTCTGGGGGGCTTCTGCCTCCCCGGATGCTGGGTCCGGGGAGGCATCCGGGGAAGCGCTCCGCACCAGGTCTTCCCGGAGATGTTTAGCGATAAAATTGTCGGTCTCCGGCTCGTCCAGAGACGCCACCAACTCCACTGCCTGATCCAGCAGGTAGATCAAGTTGGGAAAGGCATCCCGGAAAAAGCCGCTGATGCGCACCGTGACGTCGATGCGAGGATGGCTCAACTCTTCCAGGGGTATTACTTCCACGCCGGTTACCCGCCTACTTTCGGCCTGCCAAACCGGCCGGACTCCCAGCAGGTACAGGATCTGGGCGATGTCGTCGCCGTGGGTCCGCATGGCCGAAGTGCCCCAAACCACCATCCCCACCATTTCCGGATAGGCGCCCTCCTCCTCCAGATACTTCTCCAGCAGGCCGTCACCCAAAGCCTTGCCCACTTCCCAGGCCGCCGGGGAGGGCAGGGTCTTGGGGTCCACCGAGTAGAAATTTCGTCCGGTGGGCAGCACGTTGGCCATGCCCCGGGTCGGCGCGCCGCTGGGACCCGGCGGCACGAACCGCCCGTCCAGCCCCCGCAGCAGGTTATCGATTTCATCGGTAGTCTTCAGCAAGGCCGGATAGATGAAATCGGTGGCGTAGCGTAGCACCTTTTCGGTCTGGGCGTCGGGCCGGTCCAGCAGGCTGGAAACCAGCTCGGCGACCCGATCGGATTGGAAGTTGCCATCGAGCAACTGGGTGTAGGCCTGACGGCATAGCATTTCCAGCCGCTCCAGCACATCTCCGGCGCTGCGGGCCGGAGTTTCCTGGTCGAGGCGAGCCAGCACCTCCGGAACGTTGCCGTTCATGGGGGTCCCGGGGTCATCGAGCAGGCTGGCGTAATCCAGACCCAGGGCCTCGGCCATGCTCCGGCGCAGACTGGGCATGGGGCCGGTATCCAGCCGGGTAAGGGCCGAGAGAAGACCGATGAGCTGCTCGTCCTGAGGCGCCTCACCCAGGGTATGGAGGCCATCCTTGATCTGAACATCCTTGATTTCGCACAGATAGCCGTCGATGTTCAGCAAAAACCCGCCGAAGTCATCAGGCGGAGCGTCCACCCCCAAGTCCCGGTGCAGCTCGGCCTTCTGCACCATCTCCCAAATCTGGCTTTCCAGCATGGGCAGCTTGCCCGGGTCCAGAGTCTGGCACTGGTAATGCTCGTCCATGAGCTGTTCCAGCTTGGCGATGTCGCCGTAGCTGTCGGCCGTGGTCATGGGCGGTATCAGGTGGTCGATGATGGCGGCGTGGGTACGGCGCTTGGCCTGGGTACCCTCGCCGGGGTTGTTGATGATGAAGGGGTAGAAGAGCGGCAGGTCACCCAGTGCCACCTCCGGATAGCACTCGCTGGAAAGCCCAATGCCCTTGCCCGGCAGCCACTCCAGGGTGCCATGCTTGCCCACGTGCACCATGGCGTCGGCTTGGAACACCTGGCGAATCCAGCGGTAGTAGGCAATGTAGTGGTGAGTCGGCGCCAGGTCCGGGCTGTGGTAAATAGATATAGGGTGCTCGCCAAACCCTCGCGGCGGCTGCAGTCCGACGAAGACGTTGCCCAGCTGCAACCCGGCTATGGCGAGACGATCCCCGATGCGGTAAACCTGTCCGGGCGGCTCCCCCCACTCATCCTTCAGCTTCTCCTGAACACCTTCCGGAAAGGCTTGAAACCACTCCTGGTACTGGCGGGCCGTAACGTGCCCGACCGCCAGCCGCATTTGCTCCTCGGTCAGCGATTCCCGATCATTGCTGCACCGCTCAATGATGCGATGCACCAGCTCATCGCCGCTTTCCGGTATGTCTTCTACCTGATACCCGGCCTTGGCCAGGGCGTTCAGGATGTTGATCACCGAGGCCGGAGTATCCAGGCCCACGGCGTTTCCAATGCGCGCATCCTTGGTGGGGTAGTTGCTCATGATGACCGCGATGCGCTTTTCCGAGTTGGGCTTGAGCCGTAGTTTGGCCCACTTGTGGGCCAGGCCGGCCAGGTGGTCCATGCGGTCCGGGTGGGCCACGTAGCGTTGCAGGCGGTTCGACAACATCGGCTTGTTGCCGTTCTGGGCCAGCATCGGGGCTGCGGCGGTCTCCTTGGTTTCTTCCTTGAAGGAGATAGGCACGGATATAATCCGCCCGTCGAACTCGGGCAGGGCAATGTTCATGGCGGTGTCGATGGGGCCCAATCCCAGGGAGCTTTTCTGCCATTCCTCGCGGGTGCCGGTACTGACCACGCCCTGGATGATGGGCAGGTCTAGCTGGTTCAGGAAATCCACCGACCAACCCGACGCAAGGGTTGCGCCCTGGTGGTTCTGGTCGCTGCTCAGGTCGCTCATGGCCAAGCCCATGGTGTTGATAATGCACTGAACCCGGGGAGCACCAGTGGGGTCCATCATGTACTGGGCCAGAGTATGCACCGAGTCGCCATCTTCCTCAGGGTTGTGCTTCAGACTGAAGGAGAAAACCGGCAGGACGTTTACCTCACGAGCCTCTAGGCAGCGGATCAGCTCGTCGATAAATTGCAGGTTGCCACTCATCCAGTGGGCGCGGTAGAAAAGCAGGCCGATGGACGGGCGTTCCGGCTTGAAGCGGAGCTTGATGAAGGAGTCGACGTCGATGTTGGCGTCCACTTCCGGATGATAGATGCCCTGCCAGGGCACCGGCTCGGGGGCTTCGTGACCATATTCGCTGCCCAAATAGGTGTCGGACAGAAACAGGAACAGGTTTTGAAAATTCTGGATACCGCCCCGCATCAGGTAGGCGAATACCGTCTCTACTTCAATTACCGGCGCAGAGCAAGCCGACACCAGGTCTTCATCCCATTCCTGGTGGCCGGGACAGGCAATTAGCGGGATGCCCTGGGAATGGCACAGCTCCACCAGCGGGTCGAAGGCCTCCGGCATGGCTCTCTTGCCGCCCAACAGCCGCAGGACTACGACTCCGGCGCCGGCAGCGGCTTGCAAAAGCTCTTCGTGGCTATCGGAAGTTTCCAGGGCAACGGGATTGTAGGCCCGCACCTGAGGAAAGCCCTCGGCGGCCATCCCGCTCATCGCCCGCTCTGCGGTGAGGATGTCGGTATCGGCGGTGGTGACCAGGAGGATGTGCTTCCGGCCGGTTTCCTGTTCAGTCGTCAAATTTTTCTCGTGGTCTGTTCTAGTCCAGGCCCTGACTAGTCCAGAACCTGGTTAGGACTGAAAAATACCATAATCGAAAGGTCACTAAATTCTTCGGCTATTTCAGCGCATTCCTGAAGGGTGCCGTTCCACCGCTGTTCTCCCTCCAGGGTCAGCCGCTGGAAAACCGTTACCGGCTGGCTGGGAGCAATCCCCGCGGCTATCACCTGGGACGCTATGCCGGCCGGCATCAGGTCGAAGGGACGGGGCAGCAAAATGATATGCCGTCGACCTTCGTTCAAGTAATGAACCAGCTCTGCCACATCGGAGTCGGTTTCCTGTCTTTTGTGAAGGGTGATGAACAGGGAATCCTCCAAGGCTATTCCGGAGCGGGCACAGGCGAACTGAATAGAGCTGACACCGGGAATAAGCTGCACCTGTGCGGCGCGGCGGCGGACCCGGGCCAGCAGCTCGCGAGCCGAAACATTCAGGTCGCCCCAGCAGCATACGACGCAATCCTTGCCCTGACGGACCTGCTCCTGGGCATATTCTAGAACGTCTTCCTGGTCCCGATAGGTCATCGGCCGAACCTCGGCCCCACTGGTCCACTCGGCCACCACATCCAGCACCGTTTTGAACCCCACTACCAGGTCGGCCTTTTCCAGGGCGTGCCGACCCTTCATGGTCAGCATCTCGGCATCGCCCGGGCCAACCGCCACCACGGTCATGGAAATTCCTGAATTATCGCTGCTCAATTATCCCTTATCACCGGGCCATATCGATCCGGGAGCCTGATTCAAATGCCCAAGGACCGGATGCCACAAGAATACCACCATTAAAAAACCCCTGGCTCTACTTCTGCCAGGGGTGAGGCTTCCCGGCGGGCCAATTAGGACCTGAGCCAGGGGGAACCACGTCTGTTTAGCGCAGAGTAGAACTCCAGCATTTCGGGCGGGTTCCCTGGCTTGCGGACTCCAGTCCGTTCACAGTGGCGCAACCGCGGCGGATTCCTCACCGCCTTTCCCCATTAAACCTGGTTTCCTTAGTTTCTAAAAAACCGGAAAACCGGGCGGGTACCAGAAACCTGCTATTCACAATGTTAAGGCAGCCGTACTATCAACTTAGAAGCTACTTTAGCCTGGGGTCGCTAGGTTGTCAAGCTGGGCTTTCCCCCGGAAGTGTCGTTCTTTGGTCATTGCGAGCCCTTCGGCTGCGCTCAGGATAAACTCCGCGAAGCAATCTCTTCTCACCCCAATGAGATAGCTTCGGGGCTGCGGCCCTCGCAATGACAATCACGAGAGCCGAGCGCCTCTGGCCCCCAGCCAAACACTCTCTGGGCTAACCGCTATGCAGCTAACCGCTATGCAAAGGGGCATTTGACAGGTAGACAGGCTTTCCTTTAGCTTTAGGCCGATTCCCGGTCCCCTATCCACCTTTTCGGGAGGCGCCGCGTGTCTTTAGGTTGGGCAGTTATAAGCACCGGTCTCCACCCGGATAACAAGATAGCCCCGGCGATCTATGCCACCCCGGAGGCAAACCTGGTAGGAGTTTACAGCCGGGACCTGGGTCAGGCCGAGGCTTTTGCCCAGAAGCACGGAGCCCCGGCGGCCTACGCCTCTATGGACTCCTTGCTCCAGGACTCCCGGGTGGATGCGGTGTTCCTCTGCTCGCCCAACTTTCTGCATGCCCGGCATGCCCTCCAGGCCGCCGCCGCCGGCAAGCACGTGTTTAGCGAGAAGCCGATGACCACCACCCTGGAGGACGCGGTGGCGATGGTCCGGGGATGCCGGGAAAAGGGGTTAACTCTAGCTACCGGCTACCATCTCAGAACCCATCCGGGGCACATCCTGGCCCGGGAGGCCATCCAGCAGGGAGCCCTGGGGAATTTATCGCTGGCCCAGGGTCAGTGGGGCTTCGGCGTGCGCGGAGCCACGGCGCCACCACCCCGAACCGGCCGCCGCCAGTGGTGGGAGGAGCCGGAACTTATTGGTGGAGCCGCCGCGCTGATGGGCACCGGCGTGCACGTGGTGGACCTGCTCCGATTCCTGTTGGGGCAGGAAGTGACCGAAGTCGCGGTCTTGACCGACGGGCAGACAGCGGAGCGTCCCTTGGAGCGGATGGCCGCGGCGACCCTCCGCTTTGATGGCGGCACCCTGGCCACGGTTTGCTGCGGCCGCCTGCTACCCGACTCCAAGAACGACTTCGCCATCTACGGTACGAAGGGCCGTATCACGGGACGGGCCACTCTGTGGGAGTCCAGGCAAGGCCGGGTGGAAGTAATCAGCGACACGGTTAATCGGACCGCGGTTTATCCCGCGAATTACCTGGCCAATTTCATCGCCGAAATTGAGGATTTTCAGCAGGCCGTGGAGCAAGGCCGGCAGCCGGTAGCCTCCGGGTTGGACGGATTACGGGTGGTGGAGGTGACGTTGGCGATGATCGAGTCTGCCAAAACCGGCCGGACCGTGAGCATAGACCCGGTTCAGGTTTAAGGCGAATACAGCTCCTTCTCCCTTGATGGGAGAAGGTTGGGATGAGGGTGAAACCCCTCACCTCAGTCCCCCTTGGCAAGGGGGAGAAGCGACCCTTTAAACCGCTTGCCTAGAGCGACCGCTTCAGAATACGGCATCAATCCCGCCGCCAATAGCCGGCAGGAAGTGAACCTCGCTGTTCTCCCCGACCCGCTCCAGGAGACCCAGTTGGCTGACCTCGCCGTCGACTATGACCGCGATGCCGGCCACCAGGTCATCCTCTTCCTCATCATAGAGATACTCTTTAATGCCGGGGAACTCCTGATCCAGGTTGTTCATCACCTGGCGAACGGTTCTACCGGCAACCTGGACCTGCTGTTTGCCGCCGGTCAAGGCCTGCATTCTAGGAGGAATCCATACTTCCGGCATAAATTTACCTATGCCCTTTACTGGAGCCTCTGACGAGCATGCCAGTCAAACCAGGGTTAGGAGCCATTGCCGTTATTCTGCCAGAGGGCCTCCAGCACCTTGCCGGGATTCATCGGCAGGCTGGTCATGCGCACGCCAATGGCATGATAGAGGGCGTTGGATATCGCCGCCATGGGCGGCACGATGCATACTTCGCCAACTCCACGCACGCCGTAGGGATGGTTGGGGTTGGCCACCTCGACGATCACGGTGTCGATCATGGGCAGGTCCAGGCTCACCGGCATGCGGTAGTCCAGGAAGCTGGAGTTCATCATGTGACCCTGGTCGTTCACAAAATACTCTTCGTTCAAGGCCCAGCCGATCCCCTGGGCCACAGCACCCTGAATCTGTCCCTCCACGTAGCTGGGGTGGATCGCCTTGCCGGCATCCTGCAGGGCAGTGTAGCGGAGAATGGTTACCTTGCCGGTATCCGGGTCCACCTCAACGTCCACTATGTGAAAAGCCAGCGCCGGACCGGCCCCGCCGGGGTTGACGCCGGCCCGCCCGACAATAGGCCCGCCGGTGGGATTCTGCCGGGCCGCCATCTGCTTGAAAGTTAAACGCAGCTCCGGGTCCGACTTGTGCTGCAACACCCCATCGACATACTCCACGTCGTCCAGGGACACGTCCCAGATTTTAGCGGCGCGCTCCAGCATCTGCCCTTTGATGTCCTGGGCCGCGGTATAGCAGGCCCAGCCGGTCTTGAAGGTGACGCCGCTGCCTCCGGTGTTGGAGGTGAAGCCGATGGAATCAGTATCCGCAACCTGGGGTCTAACATCCTCAAAGGGTATCCCCAGAACCTCAGCCAGCTGCTGGGACACGGATGCCCGGGTACCGCCGATGTCCGGCGAACCCTCGGCCAGATTGACCACGCCGTCCGGAGTGATGGTAGCTATCGCGCTGGACGGGCCGGTGTTGTTGCCCCAAAATCCGCTGGCCACGCCCCGGCCGCGATAGGGGCCTTCCAGCTTTGCGGAGTAATGAGGGTGGGCCTTGGCCGCCTCCAGAGTCTCGATAAAGCCCACCTTGGGCATCAGCGGGCCGGTCGCCCGCCGGGTGCCTTCCTTGGCGCTGTTCAATAGCCGGAACTCTATGGGATCCATTCCTAGCTTTTCCGCCATCTCATCGATGGCCCCTTCCATGGCGAAAGCCGCGGCGGGCGAGCCGGGCGCCCGGTAAGCCGAAGTCTTGGGCCGGTTAACGACGATGTCGTAACCTTCGATGTAAGCGTTGGGGATGTCGTAGGCGCCCATGATGCACTGGGCGCCGCCGGGCACCGGAGACCCGGGGAAAGCCCCCGCTTCGAATATCAGGTGCGCCTCCGCGGCGGTCAGCTTCCCATCCTTGGTCGCGCCCAGCTTGACCCGCACGTTGGTGCCGGAAGTAGGCCCGGTGGCCTCGAAGACTTCCGTCCGGCTCATGGTCACCTTCACCGGCGCGTCCGCCTTCCTGGCCAGCAGGGCGGCCAGAGGCTCGCAGTAGATGGCCAGCTTGGCGCCAAAACCGCCGCCAATTTCCATTTGAATGGCCTTGACCTTGGAGATGGGCACTCCCACCAGCCGGGCGGTGCTCTCCCGCACCATGAAGTGGCCCTGGCTGCTGGACCAGAGGGTCAGGTTTCCGTCAGCATGCCACATGGCGGTGCCGGAGTGAGGCTCAATGTATCCCTGGTGAACCGCGACGGTGGAAGCGTCCCTCTCTACAATGACGTCAGCCTGCTTAAAACCCTCTTCCAGGTCTCCCAGGTGAATTCAAAATGGTTGGCTATATTGGTTCCATCAGAAGGGTCGTCGTCATCCAATACTCCACCGGCCCGGATGGACGCCGTTGACATGGCAGCCAAACGCTCATGGAGCAGGGGGGAGTCCTCGTTCATGGCGTCCTTGGCGTCCATCACCGGGGGCAGAACCTCGTATTCCACGTCGATCAGCGATAGGGCCTGCTCGGCCACGTGAGGGCTGGTGGCCGCCACCGCCGCAACGGCATGCCCTTTGTACAGAACCTTGCCGGTAGCCATTACGTTGTTGCTCATGAACCTCATATTTACCATGGCGCCTTCGACCAACTCGGAGGCTCGGCCTGAGGGCTGAATCAGCTCGGCCCCGGTGATTACCGCCCTGACGCCGGGGTAGGCAGCCGCCCGGCTGGTATCCACTGACTTGATCCGAGCATGGGCATGGGGGCTACGCAGCACCCGGCCGTGGAGCATTCCCGGCAGGTTGATATCCGCGCCATACATGGCTTTTCCGGTCACTTTATCCGCGCCGTCCGGGCGGATGGGTCGCTTGCCCACCACGTTGTATTCCTGGGTAGACAAAACGATGTTTGGCTGATAATCGAGCATTTCCGCCTCCACCTACAATGGGGTCCCAGTAAATCGGGGTTAGATTCTAAAATGTTACCGCTGTTATATTATCATATCCTCTCCACTAAATTCGGGCTCGGAATGACCTGATTCTTCATGCTAAGCTATATCGGCGCCTCAACAATTGAAAAGCCTTATCAGTCCAGGGCAATGGGGAATAATGAGAGATATAGGTGGTATCCTCTTTGGCAGGGCGGGGCTCCGAAATCGCGGGACCCGGCTAAATCGCACTACTGTAATAGAACAATCTACGTGAAGGAGGCATGAAGATGTTCATCGAGCCGGTGAGGATCGCCAGTCTGAGTAACACCACCTACGTGGTCGGTTCGGAATTATCCGGCTGGTGCGCCGTCATCGACCCGGTGCGGGACATCGACCACTACACCTCCATCGCCGCCAATCACGGTGTGCGAATCAACTATGCGCTGGAGACCCACGTGCATAACGATTTTGTTTCCGGCGCCCGCGAGCTGGCCGCCACCACCGGCTGTCAGGTGGGTGCCAGCGCCTCGGGAGGGCTGCTATATCCTTCCCTACGGCTTAGGGAGGATGACGAGCTGGACCTGGGGGAGTTCAAGCTGCGGGTGCTGCATACCCCCGGGCATACACCGGAACACATATCCTTCTTGGTCATTGAGAAAGACCGGGAACAGGACCGCCCGACTGCCATATTCACCGGCGGCGCCTTGATGCTGGGCGGAGCGGCCCGGGTAGACCTGCTGGGTCAGCGAATAGCGCCCTTCCTGGCCCGCTGGCTGCACCACACCATTCACTCCAAGCTGCTTACCCTGCCCAATGACGTGCGGGTATACCCCACCCACGGCGGCGGCTCTTTTTGCTCGGCCAGCCCACCTCCGGGGGATAAAATCTTCAGCACCATAGCGGAGGAATGGGAACAAAATCCCTTTGCGGCCCATGACCAAGAGGAGGATTTTGTCCAGTTTGCCTTGACCGGCCTGGGTTCCTACCCGGCCTATTACAAGTACATGGCGGACATCAATCGCCGAGGCCCCGATGTGCTGGGAGAAATACCTCGCTTGGCATCCCTCACGCCTCTGTCTCTGCGGCACCAGCGGGAGGAAGGCTCATTGCTGGTGGATACCCGACCGCAGAAGCCTTTTAATGAAGGCCACATCGCCGGCTCCTTCTCGGTGCCCCTGGGGGATAACTTCGCCACCTGGGTCGGCTGGGTAGTGCCCTGGCAGCAGCCGCTGGTCTTTCTGTCACCGGATCCAGCGTCTCACGACTCTCCGGCGTCTCGTGACTCAATCGTAAGGCAGCTCATCCGCATCGGTTACGACCGGTTCAATGGCTACTTGGGCAGCGGTCTGGAGGCCTGGCAGCAGGCTGGCCTGCCGCTGGAGAGCGCCAACCGGATAGACCTGGAGGACCTTCACGAGCTGTCCGGCCATTCTCCGGGGTCGCTGATCATCGACGTGCGGCAGAGCCGGGAGTTTCAGGCCGGTCACATTAGCGGGTCGCTCAACATTGAACTGGGGGAGCTGCCCGAGCACCTGGACGGCTTGCCCCGGGAGCTGCCCATCGTTGCCCTCTGCGCCTCCGGCATGCGGGCGACCATCGCCGGCAGTATTCTGCAGCGGGACGGGCGTAGGGACGTTCGCGTCGTGGATGAGTCGGGAGCTCCCGAGTGGGTTAGCCGGGGTTATCCCTCTCAGACCGGCAGCGCCTAAGCCCGAATCCACCGATGGACAGGGATGGACGGCGTGAGGACAGCGGAAGGGGGTGAGGGAGTTACAGGCGCGATGATCCGGGCTCGAATTCGGGTAGATGGGAGGTTGGCGGCGGTCTGCAGGCGCTTTTGGGGGGCGCCGATGGCGGCTTACAGTGGCTGTGGCGAGCGAGATGGCGGGATAGGACACGGCAAGAGGCGCTCGCGGACTGGGCTAGCGCGAGTTTGCGGGGACGTTGGGTTGGCTGGCGGGTCAGTGGCGGACGGGCGCCGTCAGGGTGGGAGTGGAATGGCTCGCAGTCGGGCCAGGGCGCGGCTGAACTGCTCCTCCCAGGGCCAGCGCTTGGGAAGATGCAGGGTGATCCAGCGTGCCGAGCGGGTGAGCCGTCCGGCCAGGGCGAAGACCCGCCGCCGGAGGGTCTTGGTGGTCACGATCTGCTCACCCAGGCCGATGCGGGCTGTCCAGCGAGCCAGGTTGTGGGCCATCACCTGTACCGCCAGCCAGGCGCCGTTGGCGGCGAAGCGGCCCGAGGGGAGATGGTTCAGCCCGACGCCGTACTTGAGGTCGCGTATCGCATTCTCGATCTCGGCGTGGCGGCGGTGGTCGGCCTCCAGTTCCAGCGGCTCCCCGTCCCGGTCGGTGATGAAGCCGTGATAGCTGTAGGTGGCGAAGAGAGCCAGTTGAGAACCGGGCGCCGGCTTCACCCGCCGGACGATGAGCCGCACCGGCGCGGCATCCGGCTCACTCTGGAAGGGGGTGTAGGTGGTCTCGGCCACATCGGCGGCGCCGTCCATCCAGTAAGGAACCGGCGTCCAGGCATCTTCGGGTATCGCCTCGATGAGATTGTGCAGGCTTTTGTGCTGGCGGATGGTGATGGAGAAGCGGACATCCATCCGGCGGCAGACGGCGGCCACGGCGTGGGTATAGAAGCCGCTGTCGGCCCGCACCGTGAGCTGCCCGCTGGCCCCGCCGCAGCGAACCCGGCTCACCGTCTCACGCAGGAAGTGGGCGGCGCCGCGGGCGGTGATGGCCCGGCCCTCGCGCAGGCGGGCCATCAGCACGTCGCCGGTTCCGGCGGCGACGTCCAGCAGTGGGTGATAGCCACGGGCGCCGGTGTAGCCGTGGTGGCGGGCGCCCTCCTTGGCCAGTCCGTAGGTCTCGCAGATCGTCGAATCAAGGTCGATGGTGAATGGCGCGTCGCCGGGTCCGGCCCCCGCCTGCCAGGCCCGGGCCAGCAGCTCGCGGCTCACCCGGTCCAGTTGGCGGACGTAGCCCCACCTGAAGCTGCGCAGGAAAGTGCCCAGGGTGGAGGGCGCCTTGACTACGCAGCCGAGAGTGCAGGCCGTCCTGCCGGTGCGCAACGCGTCGGCGTCGTCGATGCAGTCGCCGCCCGCCAGCGCCGAGGCCACCAGAGTCGAAATCTTATCGCCAGGATTGGCTCGGCCTGGCGCATCGCCCAGGTCCAGGCGCCGGTCAACCAGTTGGGGCAGACCTAGAAGTCTGGCCGGAAACCTCGATTCCCCCTAGGCCAGCGTTTTCTTAACGTCGATTATCGATGGCATAGTGGGTGTTGCAACGTATTACATGCACCACCATGCCATATAAGTCTTGAATACGTCTGCTTCGCGTAGCGCAAAACCCGGCCAATGGCTTTCCGGCCAGACTTCTAGGCGCAAGGCCAGGGTGGCCGGAAGGATCAGCCCGGCATTGGCCACCAGGCGGCGGTCGTCGAAGGTGATTTGGATGCGGTCGGGGTGGTTGCGTGGCAGCATCTATATGGGTGCTCCTTTTCTGGGACCGGCTTTCTGTCTCGAAAACCATTATCCCAGATGCACAGGAGCACTTTCTGGTCTCTTCAGGACCCCGCTGCACGCCCCCGTTCGGTGGATTGGGGCTAAGCTGGCAGCCAACTAAAACTGATACCTACCACCTCACCCCCACTCTAACCTTCCCCCATCGAGGGGAGAGGACCAGTCCCTTCCCCTCGATGGGGGAAGGTTAGGATGGGGGTCGTCACCGATTCATCCAAACCAACGGGACGATGTACTAGTCCAGCGGCCGACCCCGCCAAAATTGGGAACTGGGCGGAGCGAGGGAATAGCGCGGAGGCCAGATCGGCTGTTTGGTAGCCAGCCGGTAGAGGATAATAAGTCCGGCCCCAAAGACGAAGCCGCCGATGTGGGCGGAGAAGGCGACGCTGACCAGGTCGGATATACCGATGGAGAAAGCCCACTGGATCAGGCTCCATCCAAACCAGATCCCCAGCACCCACATTGCCCGCAGCTGTATAACGGTAATTAGGAAAAAGATCACCAGTACCTTGACCCGGTTGTGAGGGTAGGTAAACAGATAGGCTCCCAACACTCCGGCGATGGCCCCGCTGGCCCCAACCAGGGGACCACCGGACCCAGGATCGATCAGCCAGTGGCTGAGGGTCGCGACCACCCCGGCCGCCAAATAGAACACCAAATATTTTATGTGACCCATGCGGTCCTCCATGTTGTCACCAAAGACCCAGAGGTACAACATGTTGCCGCCCAAGTGCATCAATCCGGCATGCATGAAAAGAGAGGAGAAGATATTGGGCCAAGCGGTGAGTGGCTCAGTCCAAGTGAACTTCCCGGGTATAAAGCCCCAGGTAGAGAAGAAGTTGCTGAGGGACTCGCTTTCCCCGCCGCCGATGACCGCGAAACGGCTGATGGCCAGCTCATAGAGGAACACCAGGCTGCATATCCCAATGAGGGATACGTTGACGACGGGGTAGCTACGATGATGGGTGTCGGCGTCGGAGAAAGGAAGCAAAAGCAGATACCCGGTTTATCCAAAGATTGTATCGGGATGCCCGGACGCCATCCTCTTTAGTTCGGAGCGCCTCGGGCCCTAAACCAAAGCCAAGGTGGCACCCACATAGTGATATACCCAAACTCCGCGAGTTTCACCTTGGTATTAGTTTAGATTTAATAACCCAGCTGGTCCACCGTGTGAGTAATCACCTCGGCCGCGATTCTGGGCTGCATCATCCCCATGTTTAGCATAATATGATACAGGGAAGGGTCATAGGGATTAACCTTAAAAAACTTCCGGAAAAAGGTGACTCTGGCCTGTTCCAACTCTTCCACGTATTTTTCAGCCTCTAGCCGGCTAAAGTGCTCCCGGTCCATGGCGGTTTGGACCCTAACATCCAGTGGCGCCCACATGCCGATGTGCACCACGCCGGGGACGTCGGCCAGCATAATGTTGGCGCCTCGGCCGATGATTACCACGTCACCGGCTTTGGCCAGGTCGGTGACCACCGCCGTGGTAGCTTCGATGAAGGCCTTGTCGTTAACGCGTTGCATCGAGGACGAAGGGTCACCGGCCAGCTCGATATAGGTTTCCGCGGGCAGCATCTCAATCCCTCGCCCAAAGTAGGGTTCTCCGCTAACCCCGGCGACGGCGGAGCGTTCCAGCATGGTCTGTAAAAAACGTCCCAGCTTGTCCCGGAATCTTACAACCCGCTGCTCCTTCTCGATTAGCGCCCCTACCGGTGACCCTACCAGCTTGGCCGCCTCGGCGAACACCATCCGGTCCACATAGTTGATGCTGAGCAATTGGCTTACCATCTGGCCAACCTCTATTGGACCGCTGCCAACCGGGCCATTTATCGTGACTACGGGCATAATGTCCTCCCAAGGTGATAGCTGGTTCTTGGCGGCATTAGGTTAACGCGTCTTGCAGCGCCGGACCGCAGAAGCGATAATTGCCGGCGGTTAGCACCTATCCCAATTCGACCCAGGTCATTCCGAAGGGCCCGAGGTGACATTTTGAGGTATATGGTTAGCAGACCGCCACGCAGGTTGGGTTAGGAGTTCAGGCAGCCGGATTGCCCAGCACGCGGGCCCGGCGCCGGGAGTACTCGTCGCTCAACAGCCCCAGGGCCATGGAGTCGTACCACTCATCATTCTTTCGGTGGGTTCCGCGGAGATGCCCCTCCAGCACGAACCCGAGCTGGCGAAACATCTGTAGGGCGTGCTCGTTGTATTCCGGCACATCGACCCAGACCCGGTGCAACTGGCAGGTATCGAAGACCTGATCCAGGAGTTGGATCAGCGCCGCGGTGCCGTAGTGGTGATGCCACAGGTCCTTGCGGCCCACCAGCAAGAACAGTTGAGCTTCAAGCCGGGGCCACTCGATGACCAATTGTCCCTCTCCGATATGGTCGCCGTCTTTGGTGTAGACGGAGAGGATCTGGCGGTCATCGGTTTGAAACACCTGCTGCCATTCATCATCGGATGCCTGGCGCATCTCATGGGGGGAATAGCCGATATGAAGGGGGATACCATTCTGGTCGACGCCGTACCAGGAGGAGTTCACTTCAGTGTCGTTGAGCCACTCTTCAACCCGCGCCACATCTGCGCGAGTAATGGAGGTCAATTGTACTTCCGGGAACATTTCGCATCTCAGGAGATGAGGTGATTTAGCTCAGAAATGCCGGGCCACCTTTTGGAGTAACCGAGATTATATCAGCGGTATCAAGGGAAAGCAACAAAGTTATAGCTAATGTAGGGAATTGTTACGATTGCGGTGTTAAAATGTATTTCCCAAGGTCTCATACCACAATTTGAGGCCCTTGACTGCCTCTGGAACCGCAGTGGTCGTCAGACAGCTGAGAAAAGGCAATATAACTGGGATGGACCATAGGTCCAATAGCGGGGGACCCAGGCGAAGGCGCTCCCTGGGGCGTAGGGAGTATGGACCTACCTGGAGCCTCTATTGTTCAGCCTGTTCCCCGGAACTATTCTTCAGAGCCTGTGTTCAAGGATATCCGGGCATAGCATAATTTCCCGCCACGTCATTCCGGCGCAGGCCGGAATCCAGCATCATCTACCCATCAATCGGGGGGCGGCATGTGGGCTCCGGCTTTCACCGGAGCGACGAATACACCGCCACCGGGCCGATAGATGCGTTCGACAAAGATTCTTTAGAGATTCCCCAACCCGGCGGCGATGGCGTTCAACACTCGAACGATTCGGGGAGAGAAATTGTTGGGTTTTTGCGACATTACGCTTACTATCCCCAAAATCTGGCCACCGGAGTTAACTGGCAGGCAGACCACCGACTTGAAACCCTGGGCCACCACACTGGAGTCGGCGTTTGGGTGGTTGGCATAGTCATTAGCCACTTGGTATTGGCGCTGTTGAAGGGCTTTGCCGGCCAGACTCTGCTGGATGGGAAGCAGCTCCGGTCGGTTCCAGTTGGTTGTTCCGTCGGAGGAAACCAGGCTCAGGGATTGCCCGGTGTCATCCACCGTCCGCAGTGTCGCCATATCTGCCTCGCCCAGCCGGGTAAGGGCTCGGAGAACGCCCTTGCACTTCTCTTCAAAACTCCAGTTTTGGGCGAGGATTCGTGCCACCTCGAATAGGGCCAAATTCTGGTCGGATTCATCCTGGAGCTTGATTTCTGATTCATGCTTGTAAAAAGCGATCTCGATAGTGGTGTGGAGGCCGCGCTCGTCGAAGGGCTTGAGCAGATAACCGAAGGGTCCGGTCAGCTTAGCGCGCTTCAGAGTACCTTCGTCCGACTGGGCGGTGAGGTACACAATGGGAATATCTAACCGCTGGTGAATTTGCTCAGCGGCCTGGACCCCATCCATGGGACCCTTGAGGTTGATATCCATCAGTATCAAATCTGGGCTGGTTTCCTCCGCTTTATCAATGGCTTCCTGCCCAGAAACGGCGGTGGCGGCAACACCATAACCCAAATTGGTTAGCCGGTTTTGTATGTCCCTGGAAACTACAATGGAATCTTCTACCACCATTATATTCTGCTTGGCCACAGTGATCCTCCGCCTATTCAATTTGTTTCGGAAAGATAATTTGGAACCGGGAGCCGTTGGCGCTTTCCAGCTCAATCTCGCCCTCCAGTTGCTCTACCAGCATGCAAACCAACTGAAGGCCCAATGATTCGGTTTCCCGAAAATTCACCTCCGCAGGAAATCCGGCCCCGGTGTCTTCCACTTTCAAAACCAGGTTTCCGGAGTCTTCCTGAAAAAGCTCAACTAAAATGTCCCCACTTTGTTGGGGAGTAAAGGCGTGTTTCAAGGCGTTGGAAACTAGCTCGTTGATAATCAGGCCGCAGGACACCGCCATATCGATCTCCATCGGGATCTTGTGGATCTCTAATCTGGGTGTAATTTGGGCTGTATCCCCTCCATAGGATCGGAAAAGCCCGGATACCAGACTGTCCGCGTAATCGTGGAAATCCACCATTGCCAGGTCTTCCGAGCCGTACAGTTTTTCGTGGACCAACGCCATTGCCTTGATTCGATCCTGACTGTCCCGCATGGCCAGTAAAGTAACTTCATCCGTGATATACCCGGATTGCAGGCTCAGCAAGCTGGAGATGAGCTGCATGTTGTTCTTCACCCGTTGTTCTTCACCCGATGGTGAATCTCCTTCAGCAACACGCCCTTTTCCTCTAATGACGACGTCAATTGCCGCTCTGCCAGCTCCCGTACCGCCAGCTGGTCTTGCACCAAGGCCAGTTCCCGGCGCCGGGAACGATTGGCACCGGTATCCGCGACGATTATGAAACCCAGCAGCACCAGGAAGAGCCCGGCTAGGGTACCAACGGTTACTCTCAGTACCGACCCCTTGACCTGATCCACCTGGATCGCTACGCCTTGGGTAACGTCTCTGGATAGCTTCAAGACTCCGACTACCGGACCGTCGGCGGTACTGCGCAAGGGCAGGTAAACGTCCAGCAGGTCCCGGGTTGGCGAGGCCTGGTTTAATGGACGCAAATCTACCCCTCGCACCAGCTCCGACGATATCTCGCCCTGTACCGCCAACTGATAGTGGGAAGTAGTAGCTGGAGACGGCAGTTGGATTTGGGGATCCGAGCTCCACAAAGAGTTGTGCTCCAGGTCCAACAGCTCCAGACCCACGAGGTCGAGCCCATGGACCAACCCAGAATATTGTCCACTCAAGCCCTCCGGTCCCGCCAAAAATTCCAGGCTCAACGGCTCATCCTGGACTACTGCTTCTTCATTCATACCCTCCGTCATCAACCCCTCAGCCGGCATATCGGCCATTGGCATGCCGTTGTGTTGCATACCCTCCGTCATCAACCCCTCAGCCGGCATATCGGCCATTGGCATGCCGTTGTGTTGCATACCCTCCGTCATCATCCCCTCGGCCGGCATATCCTCCGTTATCATCCCCTCGGCCGACATGTCTGCCATCTGCATACCGGTGTGGTGCATACCGCTGGCGCTGCCCCGCAACATGGCCTGCATATGGATGGAATTCCGAACCGCGTTTTTCTCGGCCATCCAGGTCAAATTTTCCTCGGTAATCTTTCCGATGACCTGGTTAACCACCAGCAAGGCTACCGTGATGGAGAGAAGGGCGGTAAGAACGAAGTAAATTGTCAATCTATAGCGATTCACTGTGGCCTTTGTCTTCAAGACAGAATTTACTTGCCGACAGCTCCGGGGGTTGCTGCCTGGCCCTTGCCAACCTTTTGGGTGGGACGCCGGTTCTCCTGCTCTGGGTTGGTCCGGAGGGCGTGACGGCGCTAGAGTCCACCACGGCCCTCCCTTTTCTCGTTGATGGGTAGGGTTGCATCCTGAATTGGTTGGCTAGTTCCGGTCCCGGGAGGTCACCAAACGTCCGTCATCCAGCTTGAAAACCGCTACAGCCTCTTCGAGCCCCTTGGCCATTTGGTCCAGCGTCTGGGCGGATGCGATAACCTCCTGCACTTGGGCACTCATGCCATCGGCGGAGGTGGAAACATCCACGATAGCGGCCCGGTTCTGCGCAGCGATGACCGATATCTTCTCCATCGCTTCACTCACCTCGGTGCTGTTAGCCGCCATCTCCTCCGTAGCCGCGGAGTTTTGCTCCACAATGCTGCTGACTCCATCGATGTTCTTGACCATCTCGTCGCTGGAAGCGCTCACCTCTTCGGCAGCCGCTGATATCTGCTCGATCTGCTCCGACACCATCTGGATGGAGGACATGATCTTGCCCAGAGATTTGCCCGCCTCTTCGGCCAGCTGGGCTCCCTCGGCCACCTCCCTGGTCCCATCCTCGGTAGCTTTCACCGACTCGTTGACACCCTTTTGAACATTGTCGATCAAGTTGGCGATTTCCTGAGTGGCCTTGGTGACTCGCTCGGCCAGTTTGCGGACCTCATCGGCAACCACGGCGAATCCTCTTCCTTGCTCGCCGGCTCGGGCCGCTTCAATGGCCGCGTTAAGGGCCAGCAGGTTGGTCTGGGCGGCGATATCGTCGATTACCGCGACTATCTTGCCGATCTCGGCGGACTGTTCTCCCAGCTCCTCAATCTTGCTGGAGGCGCTATCCACCGCGGCCCGAATGCGGTCCATGCCTTCCACGGTCTTGTCCACCACTCCGCCACCCTCCAGGGCAGCGTCGTTGGCTTGCCGGGCGCTGTCCGCCGCCGACTGGGCGCTCTTGGCTACCTCGTCGGTAGCTCGGGATACCTGGTTGACAATGTCGGCGGCCTGCTCCACGGCCGTGGCCTGGTCCTGGCTGCCCTTGGCTATCTGGTCTATGGCGCTGGTGAGCTGGCTCATGGAATTAACGGTTTCCGCTATGTCATCGGTTTGCTGCGACGCGCCCTCAGCTACGCTCTGGCTGTTGGCCGCGATGGCCTGGGTGGATTGACCGGCTTCCTCGGCGGCGCCGGATAGCTGGCCGCTGGCGTTGGTCAGCTCGTCGGACGTTCCGGCAACGCGATGGATCAGGCCCCGCAGGTTGTCCACCATGCGAGCAAAGGCATTACCCAATACGTCTCGTTCGGACTTGGGCTTGGCGACCACGCTCAGGTCTCCATCCGCGATGGCTTCGGCTTGGTCGGCGCGTTCCCGCAGGTTTGTCACCATCATCTGGAAGGCCTTACCCAGGACATCCGCTTCGGATTCCACGGTTACCACTACATTCAAATCGCCTTCAGCGATGGCCTCGGCCACCTTGGCTTTCTCCTTCAGGGTCTCGACCATCTTGGCGAAGGCCTTGCCCAGGGCATCGTTCTCGGACCTGGCGGTTGCATTGACGTTCAGGTCTCCACTGGCGATGGCCTCGGCCACGTTGGCGCTACCGTACTTCAGCGCGTTGACCATCTTGGCGAAGGCGTTACCCAGAACGTCCTGTTCCGAGACGTTTTGGGTGTCGACACTCAGGTCACCCATGGCGATCTGCTCGGCCAAGTCGGCCCGCTGCTTCAGACCGGCGACCATCTTGACGAATGCATTCCCCAGCACGTCCCGCTCCGAATCGGCGCTGAACTTCACATTCAAATCGCCGAGGGAGATGGCTTCAGCAACAGTGGCACGCTGCTTCAGACTGCCGACCATCTGGACGAAGGCGTTGCCCAGCACGTCCCGCTCCGATTCGGCTCTGAACTCTACATTCAAATCGCCGACGGAGATGGCTTCGGCGACAGAAGCACGTTCCTTCAGACTGCCGACCATCTGGACAAAGGACTTGCCCAGCTCGTCCTGGTCTGATTTGGCCGCCACGGTGACGTTCAAGTCACCTTCGGCGATAGAACTGGCGGCTCCCGAGATCTCTTCCAGATATCCTTGCATCTCCCGATAAGACTGCGCCATATCCCCGATTTCGTCGGAGGACTTGACGTCAACCTGGATGCCCAGGTTGCCTGTGGCTATCTGCCGCATCGCATTACCCACCGCAGAGACACCGTTGGAAATGCTGCGAGACAGGAACCAGGACAGGCCCATAGCAGCCACCACGGCAACAACGCTGATCCCAAGGATCATATTTATCGCGTTGCGGTAGGAGCGCTCGGCGCCGGCAAAGGAGGCTTCCATCTGCTGCTCTACCTCATGGGACAGCTCGGCCAGCTCCAGCTCCAACTGCTCCTCTTCGGCGGCGGCTAGGTGAATCGCTGCCACTCCCGCAACCGTGTCGCCGGCAGCGTAGTCAGCGGCTACCAATTCCAACTCATTGTGAAACTCCTCATACTCCATCTCAAACTGGCGGAGCAGCGCCAGCATCTCGGGCTCGCCGGCCAGCTCCTCCTCCAGCAGCAACGCTTCATCCCGGATTATCTGGGTGTGAAACCGGGCTTCTTCGAGAATCTCTGGCTCCAGGGTCAGGGCGTACTCGAAGTAAAGCTCGCCTTGCAGCGCAACTTGGAACTCCAGGTCTCGTAACTGCTGGTCCTCGGTCATGGGCTGGTGCGAAAACTGCTACAGCGAGGGTCTCGGTCGATCTGAGAATCTCTGGCTCCAGGGTCATGGCGTACTCGAAGTAAAGCTCGCCTTGCAGCGCAGCGCCACTTGGAACTCCAGGTCTCGTAACTGCTGGTCCTCGGGCAGCTGCTCGTGCACGATGTGGTCGGACGCGGCATTCAGGGTACTTAGGCCGTTCCAACCGATGACGCCAACCAGCACCATCAAGCCCACCACCACCAGAAATCCACCGATTCAGGGCCTTTTCATTCTCCTGCCTGGTAGGTAAAGCCCATCATGTCGAAAGCTTCGCTGAGATGGGCATTGTGGCGGCGTAGGGCAGCGGCTACGTTGGAATGCCCAGCCCGACGTACCAAGCTGATGACCAGGTTCCGCAGGCCCGCCAGAACCTGTGGGGCGGCCCCAGTGCGCACCTGAGAGCGGTCCTCGTCGAAGGTCACATCCCGTACCCAGTGGAGGCGGTTCTCGATGCCCCAGTGCCCACGGGAAAGGCTCAACAATCGCCTCGCATCGGCATCAGTGGCTGGGAGACTGCTAATTGCATAGCTCACAGCCACCTGTTTCTTGCCCTTCACGACCCGCTGGCGCTCTAGCCGACACACCTGTTGCAGATGCGGCCACGCTTCCCCGACCGTCCCAGCGCTGCCCACGTAGCCATTTAGCTCTGGGTCGGCCAAGGCCCACAACTCTCGCCGCTCCAGCCGCCCATGACGCCGCTTTACTGGAGCATCGGCCCAGACCGTCAGCTTGGCCCCGCGTGCTCGCCACTCCGCTGCCAGCCAGGGAGGTACGGTTGGCCCACCAGCCCTCTCAGTTCCTAGCAGGGGAAAAAGCCACCTCCAGGTCTCGGCGCAAGGTGGGCTGATTCTCTTTAACTGGCAGCAGATACTCTCCGCCGCCTGCCACAATCTGCTCACAGACTTTCCGTTGGGTCAGTAAGGCATCAGCCACTACTACCCGACCCTTCAGGGGTACCTGGCCCAATACTTCTTTGACCGCCGCCAATTCTTCCCCTTTGCCCGGCGCAGCTACCTGCGCCAGCACTGCCCCAGCGCGGCTAGCGTAGGCCGACACCAGATGGACCCCGGGTATCTCTTGGCCGTGGACCCCTCGCAAGGTTTTCCCGTCCAGGGACAGGGGGTCATCCGCCTCTACCCCGCTATTTGCCAGCCAGTTGCCGACTTCTGCCTCAAAGGCCGCCACGTCCAGGCCCTTGAACACCCGGTGGAGGGTGGCCACGCAGGGTGTCTTCTCCTGGCTGAACCCCAAAAGCTGCGCCGTAGCACCCCCTTGGTCCCGCCCCCATTGAGCTATGGCGTATAAGCTGCGGGCGCCGCACAGCATGGCACAGGTGGCCAAGGCCAGGATCGCCCCCAAAGAGTGGCGTCGCCCTTGGCTACTCCGGAAGTCAGGCACCAAATCCAGCGTTTCTCTCAAAGTCATCATCCTCCCCTCCCGCTTAAACTGGTAATAATTTTATACTATTTTGAGAAAATGAAAAGGCCCTGTCCACCGATTAGTTTGGTCTTAATGTTTAGCTTCATTACCTGTTACCCTTCCTCTTTTTAATTTGATCTGGCCGCCGCCTTTGGCCGGCTCCTGAGAACGGGGGTCCCCGGCTATTCCCCTTTTAGTCCACGGAGGAGTCCTCCAATACCTCGCGGCCGTGCATTGGCTGAACGTAACGAGCGTTGTAGCCAATGATGCTCCGGAACATTTCGGCTTGGGAGGGGGCAATCTCCACCGGGGTTTGGAGAAGCAGCCACTTGACCTCCTCGGAGCAGGGAGGAGTGGTCAGCGAGCCAGGGTAGCGGAATGTTTGCTGATCCGCCGGCAGAACGGTATTGATGTCAAAGAACATATTGGGGTCCTTGGTAGAGCCGGACGCCACCGGCAGGTTGGCCCAGAAGGGCTCCAGTCCCCGGTTGTATTCGCCCCGCTCCAGCAACACCCCAACGACGCCCAGACCACCATGTTCGTTCTGGTGCACCAAGTGCAGCTCCATCAAGTACTGCTTGCCATCGACCATGTGCTCACTGGGCCAATGGAAGTGGAACTGGAGCAGCCGGTACTCGGTTCCGTCCACGGTCATCGAGCCGCCGTCGCCCTGGTCCCGCTTGCCGTAGCTACCCTGGATGGTATGGCCATTGTTGACAATGCTCAGTTGGGCCGGCTGATAGTTGAAATCAACGTTCCGCAACGGGGTTGGAATGGCATTGGCGACGTTGATGGGAGATTGAGCCGACCCATCGACACAGGCGGTGAAATCGGCAGCTAGCTCTCCCCACAGGCGCTGGCCCGGTCCTCCCCCGTATTCCCAGTGAGGCGCGTCATGCTTTTGGCTCGGGCTGGCGGCGCCGTGACCGGAATCGCCTTGACTTGAAACTGCCTGGTGGGAATCAGCCGACTCGTCCGCGGCATGGGCACTCTCGCCGGCGACAGCATGAGCGCCAGCTGTTTTGTGTTCGGCGCCAGCTGTGCCGTGTTCCGCGCTGGTTGTTTCGTGTCCGGTGTCAGCTGTGCCGTGTTCGGCGCTGGCTGCTTCGTGTCCCGTGTCAGCTGTCCCGTGTTTGGCGCTGGCTGCTTCGTGTCCGGTGCTGGCGGTTTCGTGTCCACCGGCGGCGGCCTCGTGGTCGCCAGAAGTACGGCTGGAGCCGTGGGATGTACTTACCGTCCCAGCCGTCCGGGCTCTGGTCAGCCGACTGGACCGGTCGTTTCCCGCGTCGTGGGAAAGGTCGCGCTCCTCCGAGGCGCCAATGCAAGCCACCCCAAGGATGCCGAATAGAAAGCCAACCAGGATAAATAGGCCTACCGGTCCTAGCCGTGAGATATAGTGCATAACCTTTCCTCCATCAGCTGGGTTTGTTCCTATGGGCCACATATGGTCAGGACACGCTTATTCCTGCGGCTCAGGAGGGGCCCTCAATTACCATTGGGATGGGCACGAATCGTTGTTTAGCAATGCCAATAGCTAAGTTAGCATCGGAGATAGGGACTCCCCAGTGGGTGGACCTGTGAGCTACCTAAGAGGAACCACCTTTCTGATAGAGGGGCGCGAAAACTCGCCGACGCCAAAAAAGGCCGTAGCTTTCGTCCTAGCTGGCCAGCTAGGGGAAAGACGCAAATTCCGGGAGGCCGGGAGGTCGTTTCAGATAGGAAGAGAGCCGCTGTTTTTTTAATTGTTCCCCAGAGGGCCAACACTGGGGACAATTGGAGGTGGGACCACACGGTTGAGGGCCGGAGGAGGGATTAATTACTAGGCAAAAGAAAGGGCGGAGCTGTGCCCGCCCTTGAAAGTGCTTTTTGGCCCGCCGGCTCCCGTCATTGACAGTCAGGCGCTGGCAATCGGGCACCGGCAATGGGTAAATGAACTAGGTTGTGGCCGCCATTATCTTGGTAACTCCGGAAACGGCCTTCACCTGGTCCATCATGCTGTTGAAGTTTTCAAAGGTCAGCGATTGAGGCCCGTCGCATTTCGCCACATCTGGGTTGGGATGTACCTCCACCAGCAAACCGTGGGCACCGGCCGCAACGATGGCCAACGCCACCGGGGTGACCAGGTACCAGTGCCCGGTGCTGTGGCTGGGGTCGCCAATGATGGGCAGATGGCTCAAACGCTTGATCACGGGAATGGCCGCCACATCCAGGGTGAACCGGGTGGAGCTCTCAAAGCTCCTGATACCCCGCTCGCAGAGGATAACCTGGGTGTTGCCTCCGGCCATTACGTATTCTGCTGCCAGCAGCCATTCCTCGTAGGAAGCTGCCAGGCCGCGCTTGACCATGACCGGTTTATCGAGCAAACCGACTTCATCCAACAGATTGTAGTTTTGCATGTTGCGGGCGCCAATCTGGAGGATGTCGGAATACCGGGCTACGGTATCCACATCGGCCGGCGACATGACCTCGGTAATTACGGGCAGACCGGTTTCTTTGCTGGCAATGGCGAGAAGCTCTAACCCTTCAACTCCCATGCCCCGAAAGCTGTAGGGGGAGGATCGAGGCTTGTATGCGCCGCCGCGCAGCACTTTAGCGCCGGCGGCCTTTACCGCCTTGGCCGTGCTGACCATTTGCTCTTCATCTTCTACCGAACAGGGTCCAGCCATAATTATCGGATCCGGGCCGCCAATAACGGCATCACCCACGGTTACCGTCGAGTTGTCTGGGTGAAATTCCCGGCTGGCCATTTTGTAAGGCTTGGAGATGGGCACCACCTCCGTAACTCCCGGAATCACCTCCAGTTCATCCTTCAAATCGGGGGGAATAGAGCCCAGAACCCCTACTACAATACGCTGGACCCCGTTGAAAACCTGGGCGGTTAGACCGGGATGGCCTTCAATACGATCCCTGACCGCATCCACCACTTCCTGGGGAGTATCCAGTGCCAATACGACAATCATAAGTCCTTATTCCTTCCCATAGTGGCCTTCCTATAGTGGTGAGGTGCGTAGATTGGTGCTAGCCCACAAATGCCGAATATTAAGGCTCAATTTCCAGGCTCTGGAATCTGAAATCGGGCGCGGCTTTGAACTATCCGGCTTTTAAGGCGACTCCACCCCCTGGAGCTTCAGGGCTTCGGTGCCCTTGAGATAAATATTTACCAGGTCTTTGGGTTGCTTCTCCGTATTAACCAGTATAAGTACGCGGATGCAAGCCGGCAAGCTGTTGGGTACGGCAATTTCGCTGGAACACATTAACGCGGTGTTATTCCAGCCCAGCTGGCGGGCCGCGGCCGCGGGAAATCCGGCGTTCAAATCCGGAGTAGCGGTAAAATAAGCCGCCGCCACATCCTGCTCCTCGATGCTGTTGACATCGATCAGCTGCTGCAACATCTCCCTGGTGGCGGCGTAAATGGCGGTGTCCGTATTAGCATCTGCGATGGTAGCTCCGCGGATGCCCCGGCAAGCTAACATGGATCGGCGCCTCCTAGACCAAAGCTAACATGGGAACAACATCGACAGCCAGGCCTACCCCTGCGGGTTTTACTATGGCCCTAGTGTAGACCTTCATATTTGGCGACCGGCCAGCTCGGCAACGAAGCGGCTGGCCCGGTCCACTAGCTGCTCTCTAGGGGATTCTAGCATTACCCGTATCAGCGCGCTACCCACCACCGCGGCCTGGGCTTGCCGGCAGACGGCCTCCACATGATCCCTTCGGGAGACACCGAACCCAACCGCCAGGGGTAGAGAGGTATGGGCACGAACCCGATCCAGGAGTTCCAGTCCTGATTCCGAAACCTGGTCTCGGGCTCCGGTCACTCCGGTTAGGCTGATGCAATAGACGAATCCCGAGGCCGAGGCAGTAGAGGCCTGAATGCTGGCGTCGGTGCTGGTAGGAGCCAGCAGCGGAATGATCGAGATGGACCGGGGGTCGCATTCGGCGTGTAAGGGGCCGATCTCCTCGTGGGGAAGGTCCACCACTATCAGGCCATCGACTCCGGCCTTTTCCGCCTGGGAGGCAAAGACTTGGTTGCCCATACGTAGAATCGGATTGTAATAGCCCATCAAAATTAAAGGCGTATCCGGGACCTGACCGCGGAGTTGGGCGGACACATCCAGGCAGTCCTGAAGAGTTGTTCCTTGGTTCAGGGCGATAAAGCTGGATTCCTGGATTACCGGCCCCTCCCCTATCGGGTCGCTGAAGGGAATTCCCAGTTCGATGGCGTCGGCGCCAGCAGCCACCAGCGCCGGCACCAGCTCCAAAGTCGCCGCTAAATCGGGGAAGCCTACGGTCAAGAAAGGGATTAGGCCGGTCCTCTTCTCCCGCTCTATTTGGGCAAAGGCCTGCTTGATTCTGTCGCTACTCATCGCCGCCGGACCATACGCAACCAGCTTCTTGGAGTCGGATTGACTCCGCGTGGATTCCTGCCTTCATGATATGGCTCGGATTATAGCACCGGTAGTGGAGTCAACTCAGCGAGAGTGAGGGAGCGTAGATGGTCGCCAACAGTGCCACGCCGTTCTGACCGGCATGAGCGGCTATGCTGGGCCAGAGAGAACCGGTGCGATGGTAGAGCCAGGCCAGCAGCAAGCCTGTGATGAATATGGGGACCAGCACTCCCGGCCCCGCCAGAAGGTGAAACGCGCTGAAAATCATAGCGCTGGAGACCAGGGCTCCCGCCACGCCGAAGCGGTGGATCAGCCCGGCGAAAATGAAACCCCTGAAGAACAGCTCCTCGGTCAAAGGGGTCCAAAATGCCAAAGCCACAAAGGTGAGGACCACCGCCGGCCCGTCGAAAACAATGTCGGCGGGTATCTCCGGTGGCAACAGCCAATCTACTTCAATCCAATTTATGATCACGTTGTAGAGAACGGTGGCGCCAAGACTTAATACCAGCGCCCCGAAAGCCCACAGACTCGCCCGACCGGCTGTTATGCTGGTGCTGCGCAGCCCGAGGAGCCCGAAGGAGCCCCTAGTTGGTCGCAACCCTAAATACCACACTACCGAAAGGATCACTAGCCCCACCAACACGCTGGAGGCCCAGGCGGCCAGAGCCGGGTTTATTAAGTCTCCGGTAAGCACCAGAGCCTGCTTTAAGTCACCGGTAAATAACAGAGTAATCGCCAGTATCAAGAGGAGAATAGACACTAGCAGAATAGACGTCCCAATCACCAATAAGAGTAGGCCCCAGGCTACCTGGCGGCCCCTCCAGGGCACCGTCAGCCGGGCGGTACCTGATGTCCCAGAGTTTTCCGCAGAGTGTTCTCGGAAGGGGTCCCGGACGGCGCTGGTAGGTGCGCCGCAGTCGGGGCAGAAGCCGGCCTGGGAATCCTCTAAATTTTTCCCGCAGTTAGTGCAGAACAACTGGCTCTCCGTTGTTTTCAGTCGCTTTAGCCGCCAGGCCGGGGTTGGCGAAAGCAGCCTCCAGTGAATGGCGCAACGCAACGCCATTTACTATAGCAGAGCTTCTTCTTTAGCAACTGTCGCCCAACTCTCCCTTCTCCCCAGAATGCTGAGGAAAGACCTCCCCACGCTGAGTTATTATCTCAATTTGTCACCCCAAGCACCCGCTCTGTTAATAGCCCGTTCGCCCTTCGAGAGCCTCAGTCCCTACCGCTCGTGGTCAGGGCCTTTTCATTTTCTCAAAATAGTATAAAATTATTACCAGTTTAAGCGGGAGGGAAGGATGATGACTTTGAGAGAAACGCTGGATTTGGTGCCTGACTTCCGGAGTAGCCAAGGGCGACGCCACTCTTTGGGGGCGATCCTGGCCTTGGCCACCTGTGCCATGCTGTGCGGCGCCCGCAGCTTATACGCCATAGCTCAATGGGGGCGGGACCAAGGGGGTGCTACGGCGCAGCTTTTGGGGTTCAGCCAGGAGAAGACACCCTGCGTGGCCACCCTCCACCGGGTGTTCAAGGGCCTGGACGTGGCGGCCTTTGAGGCAGAAGTCGGCAACTGGCTGGCAAATAGCGGGGTAGAGGCGGATGACCCCCTGTCCCTGGACGGGAAAACCTTGCGAGGGGTCCACGGCCAAGAGATACCCGGGGTCCATCTGGTGTCGGCCTACGCTAGCCGCGCTGGGGCAGTGCTGGCGCAGGTAGGCGCCGGGCAAAGGGGAAGAATTGGCGGCGGTCAAAGAAGTATTGGGCCAGGTACCCCTGAAGGGTCGGGTAGTAGTGGCTGATGCCTTACTGACCCAACGGAAAGTCTGTGAGCAGATTGTGGCAGGCGGCGGAGAGTATCTGCTGCCAGTTAAAGAAAATCAGCCCACCTTGCGCCGAGACCTGGAGGTGGCTTTTTCCCCTGCTAGGAACTGAGAGGGCTGGTGGCCCAACCGTACCTCCCTGGCTGGCAGCGGAGTGGCGAGCACGCGGGGCCAAGCTGACGGTCTGGGCCGATGCTCCAGTAAAGCGGCGTCATGGGCGGCTGGAGCGGCGAGAGTTGTGGGCCTTGGCCGACCCAGAGCTAAATGGCTACGTGGGCAGCGCTGGGACGGTCGGGGAAGCGTGGCCGCATCTGCAACAGGTGTGTCGGCTAGAGCGCCAGCGGGTCGTGAAGGGCAAGAAACAGGTGGCTGTGAGCTATGCAATTAGCAGTCTCCCAGCCACTGATGCCGATGCCAGGCGATTGTTGAGCCTTTCCCGTGGGCACTGGGGCATCGAGAACCGCCTCCACTGGGTACGGGATGTGACCTTCGACGAGGACCGCTCTCAGGTGCGCACTGGGGCCGCCCCACAGGTTCTGGCGGGCCTGCGAAACCTGGTCATCAGCTTGGTACGTCGGGCTGGGCATTCCAACGTAGCCGCTGCCCTACGCCGCCACAATGCCCATCTCAGCGAAGCTTTCGACATGATGGGCTTTACCTACCAGGCAGGAGAATGAAAAGGCCCTGGCTCGTGGTGGGCCCGTTCGAGAGCCTCAGGACGAACGGGATCCCTACCGCTCGTGGTGGGCCCGTCGAATCATGAGGCGAGGGGACCCAATTATCATCCGTCGGTGGCGCTCCACCGGAGCATGAACACTCGAAATGACATGGGTCGTAGAAACTGTTCAGAGTTGAGGGGAAGTGAGCAACCGGCGGCATTCCAGGAGGGGATTGAGACCTCTGGCCCGCCAGGTGCCAAAGAGGGATGCCAAGGTCATCTTGCTGTCGGTGCCCTGCCCTGAGCGGGTGCCGCCGCTGATCTTGCGACTGGTTACCAGATGCCGCAGGCTCCGCTCGGCGGCGTTGTTGTCTGAGGGCACGGCTGGGTCCGACACGAAGACAAACAGTTCCTTGATGAACCGTTCCATGCGCCGGCAGAGCTTGGCCTGAACCGCCAGGGGATCTTTAAGGAAAGGCCGTGCCAAGACCATTAGTTTCTCCTCCAGCATTAGCTGGGTGCGATGGCCTGGCTGGGCTCGGGGAAGGACCGCGGCCTTGGCCTCCGTGTAGACCTGGTGAACCGCCTCGGCCCACTGAGCCAGCCCAGCGTCTTCTGGGTACAACCCTTTCAGGTCATGGATATCCCGCAGCAGATGAGCCCAGCACCGTTGCTTCAGGCCCGGGTAGTGGTTATAGGCGGCGTAGAAATCACTGACCAACACTCCGCTGAAGGAGGAATCCAGCACCTCATCCACCACCCCCTTATCCCGACCCCGACGCAGGAAGTATCGTTCGCTGGGAGTGCTGAAGGTCCAAACATAGCCGTTGCTCCCGTCCTGGCGCCAGCCGGTTTCGTCGCCCTGCACCACGGGACTGGCGCGGACTTGCTCGAGCACCTCTCGCACCGCCGTCTCAGCCTGACGGGCTACTCCATGGACGGCCTGGACGATGGCACCAACACTCAGGTGCAACTGATGGACGGTCTCCAGGTACCATTGGATGATTCTTATGGGCAACCGTCCCTCCTCCCGCAGGGTCACCATCAGGCTTACCAGATTGACCCCCAGGCGCTGCTGGCCCAGAACCACCCCCTGCAGGGCCTCTTTGGGCAGCCGGCGCCGCTGGCATACCGGACAGATGCGGGCTACCAGGGCGTGCTCGGTCACTTCTACCGGAGCCACCGGTAGCTCAATGACTTCCCGAGTTCGCTGTACCCATCCGCCGTTCAGGTGAGTCCCGCAGTCGGGACAGACCGCCACGGCATGCTCCACCCGCCGGGTAGGAGTCATGCGCTGGCGGGCGAAGCCATGGCGGCGCGGCTTTCTGGGCTCCTTTTTCTCCGGCGCTTGCCGGCTGGAGTGCGGCTGATTACCCGGCATCCCCGACGACCCGCGCCGGTTGGGACGGGATTCCAGAACCCCAATCCGCCTTTGCAAATCGGCAATGACTGCCCGCTGGCCGGCAATTATCTCCAGCAGAGTTTCGCGACTCGCCGCGTTCAGGTCTAGTTCAGTGTCCACCTCCCTGGTATGCCACAACTCCCCCGGCCATGCCAGCGTTTTTCCAACGGCTTTGAGCCAATTCACCTCATCAAGTCTGAACAGTTACGGGTCGTAAGCTCCATTTGCCAGAATCTTAGCTGTGGGTAATAATAATGCTGATATTCTGGCCCGCCCGACTAGGCCTGGGCAGCCGCAATCAGCGCGACCTAACCAGCTTTAAGGATCTAGCTATGACGACACCAACGGAGTTGTCCAAAGAAGCTTTTTTGTATTTGGCGCAGCAGGCCGGATTGGACGTGGCTGACCGGCACATGGAAGAGCTCTATCCCTACGTCGTCAATGTGCTGGCCAGTATTGAGTCGCTTGCCCTAATCGACGTTTCCGGCTTTGAACCGGAGATGGCCTTTTCCCCGCCGGTGGCGCAGACCAGGAACGGTGCCCCCGGGCCTGTAGGCTAATCAACTGGCTAACCTGCCCGGCAACCCCACCGGCGTTTCCGTTAGAGTCGCAACCGCGCCATCCCGTCAGCTACCGGACCTTCCCGGAATCTGGGTCACGGAGAGACAGCTATGGAGCCTCTTGAGATTTGCTATTTGAGCGCCGCCCAGCTATCGGGCCTGATCCGCCGCAAGGAGCTATCGCCGGTGGAGGTGGTCACGGCCCACCTGGACCGAATCCAGGCCACCGACGGCGTGCTAAATTCCTTCATTACCCTGCTTCCGGAACAAGCGCTGGCTGCCGCCCGGCGGGCCGAATCGCAAATCCAGGCTGGCCAATATCGAGGGCCGCTCCACGGTATTCCGGTGGGGCTGAAAGACCTATTCAACACCGCCGGGGTGAAGACCACCTCCGGCTCTCGCATCTTCGACAACTTCATTCCGGACCAGGACTGCACCGTAGCCAGCCGATTTCAGCAAGCGGGAGCCATCTTGCTGGGCAAGCTCAACATGCACCAGTTCGCCTATGGGCCTACCGGGGAGAATCCAGATTACGGGCACATGCACAACCCCTGGGACCCGGAGCGCTACACCGGCGGCTCCAGCGGGGGTTCCGGCTCGGCGACCGCGGCCGGACAATGCACCATTACCATGGGCAGCGATACCGGCGGCTCGGTCCGGATTCCCGCCGCCCTCTGCGGCATAGTTGGCCTCAAACCTACCTACGGCCTGGTCAGCCGCCACGGTGTCACGCCGCTGGCCTGGTCGATGGACCATCCCGGCCCGATGGTCCGCACGGTGGAGGATGCGGCCCTGGCCTTGAACGCCATCGCCGGGCATGATCCCCTGGACGCGACCACCAGCCGAGCGCCGGTGCCGGATTACACCTCGGCGCTGAGCGGCGACGTTAGGGGGCTGCGCATCGGCGTGGTGAAGGAGTATTTTGAGGCCGCCCTTGATCCCCAGGTGGAAACCGCCACACGAAAGGCGATGGACACGCTGGAGGAATTGGGGGCCAAGGTTTCTGAAATCTCCTTCCCCATGTATGAGGAGTCCCAGGCCATTTCCGGTACTATCCTAATGGCCGAGGCTGCGGCCTACCATCGGGAATTGCTGGCTCGGGATGGAGGTCTGCTCTATCCACCGGTTCGACTACGTCTGGAGGCCGGATTGTTCATAAGCGCCGCCGATTACATCAGGGCTCAGCAGGCTCGAACCAGGTTTAATCGCGCCGCGGTGCAGCTACTGGACGAGGTTGACTTGCTGGCCGGTCCCACCGAGCCGGTTACGGCCCCAACCTTGTTGTCGACCAGTGTGGACGCAGGCGGCCAGACCCTGGGCATTACGGCAGCTCTCACCCAATACACTCGACCCTACAACATAACGGGCTTTCCGGCTATTTCCGTTCCCTGCGGCTTCTCCGAAGAAGGACTGCCCATAGGACTGCAGCTGGCGGGCCGGCCCTTCGACGAGCTAACGGTGTTGAGAGCCGCCCACGCCTACGAGCAGGCCACCGAATGGAGCGACCGCAGACCTCCCATTTAGTCGGCATCGGACACCCGGGTCCCAGACCCTCATCACCGGATAAATCCGCCGGGCCCGCCTAGCCCGCGCTGGAATAGTCGCGACGCCGGTGGTAAGGTCTGGTCAGCCAAAACATGGCAGAAACATTTTTCACCTTGGGAGATAGCGGCCTTGAGCCAGATAACCGCCGTGACCTTCGACCTCTGGCAGACTCTGCTACTGGACAATCGGGAATTGGGCCGGGCTCGGGCCCAGCTTCGGTTAGAAGGCGCCCAGGATGCCCTGAAAAGAGTCGGCGAAAATTACACTATCGACCACCTGCGGGAGGCTTATCGCGCCTGCTACCGCCATTGCCACCGGGTCCGGGAAGACAACCTGGACGTCAGCTTCCAAGAGCAGGTGGATGTATTCATCAACAATATCAGCCCCGGCCTGCTCGACCGGCTACGCCATGAAACCACCCGAGAAACAATCCAGGAGATAACGCGGGCCTACTCCGACGCCTTCTTCGTGCATCCTCCCGTCCCTCACGCCGAAGGTGTTAGGGTGCTGGAGGGAATTAGGGACATGGGTCTAAATATCGGCCTTATCTCCAACACCGGGATGACCCCGGGTACGGCCTTCCGCAGATTCTTGGATCAGCATAAGCTGTTGCACTATTTCGACACACTGACATTTTCGGACGAGGTCAAGCTGGCCAAGCCCTCGGACCAAATTTTTCGGATGACGGTGGACTCGCTGCACACGACTCCGGAACAAACGGTACACGTGGGGGACCACGTGATAAATGACGTGCAAGGCGCGAAGCAGGTGGGCATGAGGACAGTTTGGATTGAGGGCTTTTACCAGCGGGAAGACCCCACTGACCCCAAAACCGAACCGGACATCGCCGTGCCGGACTTGGGCGAGGTGGTTCCAGCCGTAGAAAAGCTGTGCCACCTCTTTGGGAAGGCTTAGGGAAAGGCTTAGGCCGGTAGGCTAGCCAGTCTATTACCTGCTTTCAACAGGGTTACGCAGGCAGGGTTGCGCAGCATAAAACCGCTCCCTATAATTGGGCCTGACAAATGGGTCTGGCATAACACTAGGGCGGTTAGCTCAGCGGTTAGAGCGCCTCGTTCACACCGAGGAGGTCGGAGGTTCAAATCCTCCATCGCCCACCAGATAGCGGCGCTTTCGGGCCGTCCCAACGGCGCCAAATTCCAGTAAGCCGGGGTGGCGAAACGGCAGACGCGCTGCGTTCAGGGCGCAGTGTCCATTAGGACGTGTGGGTTCAAATCCCTAACGGGCGGCACCAAAACTAACGGGCGGCACCAAAACTAACGGGCGGCACCAAAACTAACGGGCGGCACCAAAACTAACGGGCGGCACCAAAACTAACGGGCGGCACCAAAACTAACGGGCGGCACCAAAACTAACGGGCGGCACCAAAACTAACGGGCGGCACCAAAACTAACGGGCGGCACCAAAACTAACGGGCGGCACCAAAACTAACGGGCGGCACCAAAACTAACGGGCGGCACCAAAACTAACGGGCGGCACCAAAACTAACGGGGAATATTAACGCCGTCCCCCCGACTGTCCCAGGTTGGGAAGAGTCTCGGGGCACACATACGAATACGCGCTTGTAGCTCAGCGGATAGAGCGCTGCCCTGCGGAGGCAGAGGCCGTGGGTTCGAATCCCGCCAAGCGCACCATTTTATGTAAGGGGAGGACTGCCATAAGCCTTATACGCCTTGCTTGTCGTATCTTATGAAGAATTGTTCCGCCACATCGAGCTTTTTAAGGCGGTCGATAATTAGCCCAGCGCCTGATATCGGGATGAAGCGGGAGGGAGGGGTGCCGAGGAGGAAAGAACTTGACTCAAGAAGTGCTTTTTAGCCAGGGGCCATACCTTGCCGCAGCCTTTCTCTGTGAGACGTTACTTCAAGAAGGAGATGGAAAGAATTCTCCCATCCGAATATTGGATCGCATCACTCATTCAGTGATGGGACCTGAGCCACCCGAAATAATGGAACCTTTTAAGTATCAGATAACCCTCTATGTGAGTTTCAAAGCAGGCTCTGCTCGTGGCCCGATGATGCTGGAAGTGCGTTTGCAGAAGCCCTCAGGGGAAAGTCCAAGTCCTTTTTCTCAAGAATTGAACTTCGAAGGTGATGATGAGAGAGGAGTGAATGTCGTCGGACAGTTAAACATGGAATTTGAAACCGCGGGCTTGTACTGGTTCGATGTTTATCTAGGTGGCCACAGAGTAACTCGTATTCCATTCCGGGTAATTTACTCGCGAGCAGTTAGGCAAACGAATGTACCCACGTGATCACACGCGGCGATTCGTCATAAACTCTTTCAGGGACAGATAGCTCAAAATTAGTACTAGCCGGGATGGTTTCTCGAACCAGTTCCTCACTAGGAAGCAACCAGATCATGTTCCGGACCTGAGAGCGGAAATAATCCTCATCGTTGAGTGATTCAGTAAGGTGAGCCAGCTCAAGAGCAACATGGTCGGCGAGGCTGTCCTGGTCAGCGGGGGCCTCCCAGATGTTGTGAGCAACCCAGAGTTTAATGGCCTCCAGATTCTGACCGCCAATTAGATAATCTTGAAGAAGTGCTCTAAGTTCTTTGTCCACGTCTGACCCCCATGAAATTGTGGATTCCATATGGTCCGATGAAGACCGATGGGAATTGTATCGTGTTCTTGATATTAGAAGCAAACTGCGTAATGGTCAAGCTTATGAGGAAAATAGACGGGTAATGCGGAGAGGTAGCCAGCTGGTTAACATCCGGCTGAGCACAAATAATTACCTGATTTGTATAGCTCATCGATATCTACGAGCAGACGGTGTCCTGAACGATCCCGACCCAAAGTATTTCCAAATCGACAATCTCCGAATAGGCCAGTGAAAGACTACATCGAACAACAGACCAAAAGTAGCAGCCGTGACCTCTGCCTAATCTGTTAAAGGCGGGAAGGCACCCAGCCATTTCGTATTTAGGAAGGGCCTCTGTATGACAGTTGCTAAAAAAACCCTGCGGAGGGAGAGGCCGTGGGTTCGAATCCCGTCAAGCCCACCATTATGTAAAGTCATGAGTTCATTTTATTGTTTTACTCGCTTTGACTGTCGTATCTACTTACATGCACAAGGTAGATATAGCATAGTAGTTCAGGAGCCGGGAAGAACGGACTGTCAGCTACGCAGTACCACTGATGTACTGAGGTCAATGCGGGACACAGCTTACTGAAGGCGCCAGTTTTTGTAATGCCTACAGGGACACGGTGTGGGTGGATAGTGGACCTTGCCGCTGTGCGGCGGCGGCTTTGACGAAGAAGCCTACACCGCTAAGAGCATTGGTGCGGCGGAGGAAATATCCGCCTTGGGCCTTACCTGGAATATGTAGCCGACTCCCCGCTCCGCATGTATCAATTCCGTATTCTGCGGGTCATCACCGATCTTGTTGCGGAGCCGGCGGATATATACCTTGAGATAGTCAACGTCGTCAATGTACTCTTGCCCCCAAACCTGGGCTAGGATCTGTTCGTGGGTCAGGACCCGCCCTTCATTGTGAGTCAGGAGCTTCAGCAAGCTGTACTCCAGCGGCGCCAGATTGATGGGCTGCCCGAACCGTATGACGCGACGGGAGTCCAGGTCTATCTCCAATCCGGCTTCCTCGCTGCGATAAACTCCCTCGGTTTGCTCCCGCGAAGCTGCCGCGGCTCGACGCAGCACCGCTCGGACCCGGGCCAGTAATTCGATATGGCTGAAGGGCTTGGTCATATAATCGTCCGCTCCATATTCCAGACCCTTTACCTTGGCCAACTCGCTCTCACGCGCGGTTAACATTATGATTGGGACCTCCGTGAATTGGCGCAGCTCCCGGAGAGCTTGGTATCCGTCCATTCCAGGCAATCCTACATCCAGGATCACGATCTGCGGCGACTGGCTCACCGCCAGCCTAACTCCTTCCTCGCCGTTGTCCGTGGATATGATCTCGGCCTTTGACCAGCGCAATTCAAAGCAGATTGCCACCGTCTCACTGATAACCGGATCGTCGTCGACAATTAACACCTTCATAACTTGGTCCTCCTCCTCGGGTGGAACAGAGAGTTTCTCTACCAACCCGTTGATTTACCCGGTTGATTTAATTCGTAGCCCCCGTTCTATCCGGACCGGCGGGATGTTCAGCTAAATACCTTGAGCTAGGGACCCAATGGAATCCCTGGATAATCCCTCGGCAGGCTTTAGGAGCCACCGCTAGGCCGGGCTGAACCCCGTGCTGAGCCTATTCCCGGGGTGTCTTCCTGCTCTCCCCTGACTCCCAGGTCCCGGACGGCAGCTCTGGCCCGGGCGCCTACCTCTCTGGCCCGTTGCAATCCCACTTGGGCGGAAGAATGGGCCCTCATGACGGCGTCCCTAGCCTTCTCGGACAGATTGTCCTGGTCCAGCACGCCTTGCAGGATAGAGACCTGATGGGCCCTGTGGTTGGCCAGAATCTCCGCCAGCCTGGCAGACCTCCCCTGGAGATCGGGGCCAGCTTGCTCGGGCCGGTGCCGGGCAGCGCTGTTGGCCTCGTCAAGAAAGCCTTCCAAGCGACTGCGCATCTCTTCGGCAGTGGTCAGTCCGGTGCTAACGGGAGGTGCCCCGCGGCCATCGGATGCTCGGGCAAAACCTATCACCACGGCTCCGGCCTGAGGAGCATTTTCTCCTGAGGGGATCTGGACGGTTATCGTTTCGCCGCTGGGCCGCACCACGGTCATTGTGCCTTTTTCTACGCTGGTAACCGCGCCGCTGAAGGGCCGGGCGGTCGGTCGGATGGGCTTGACCATGATTTGCACCGCGGTCGAATCCTGATCAACCAGGACCGCCACCTGGGCGCCTACACCCAACTGCTCCTGGCCGTCGCTGCCGTGGGTCGTCAAGGCGGCGCTGGCATCGAACAGGGCCTTTTCATTTTCTCAAAATAGTATAAAATTATTACCAGTTTAAGCGGGAGGGGAGGATGATGACTTTGAGAGAAACGCTGGATTTGGTGCCTGACTTCCGGAGTAGCCAAGGGCGACGCCACTCTTTGGGGGCGATCCTGGCCTTGGCCACCTGTGCCATGCTGTGCGGCGCCCGCAGCTTATACGCCATAGCTCAATGGGGGCGGGACCAAGGGGGTGCTACGGCGCAGCTTTTGGGGTTCAGCCAGGAGAAGACACCCTGCGTGGCCACCCTCCACCGGGTGTTCAAGGGCCTGGACGTGGCGGCCTTTGAGGCAGAAGTCGGCAACTGGCTGGCAAATAGCGGGGTAGAGGCGGATGACCCCCTGTCCCTGGACGGGAAAACCTTGCGAGGGGTCCACGGCCAAGAGATACCCGGGGTCCATCTGGTGTCGGCCTACGCTAGCCGCGCTGGGGCAGTGCTGGCGCAGGTAGCTGCGCCGGGCAAAGGGGAAGAATTGGCGGCGGTCAAAGAAGTATTGGGCCAGGTACCCCTGAAGGGTCGGGTAGTAGTGGCTGATGCCTTACTGACCCAACGGAAAGTCTGTGAGCAGATTGTGGCAGGCGGCGGAGAGTATCTGCTGCCAGTTAAAGAGAATCAGCCCACCTTGCGCCGAGACCTGGAGGTGGCTTTTTCCCCTGCTAGGAACTGAGAGGGCTGGTGGCCCAACCGTACCTCCCTGGCTGGCAGCGGAGTGGCGAGCACGCGGGGCCAAGCTGACGGTCTGGGCCGATGCTCCAGTAAAGCGGCGTCATGGGCGGCTGGAGCGGCGAGAGTTGTGGGCCTTGGCCGACCCAGAGCTAAATGGCTACGTGGGCAGCGCTGGGACGGTCGGGGAAGCGTGGCCGCATCTGCAACAGGTGTGTCGGCTAGAGCGCCAGCGGGTCGTGAAGGGCAAGAAACAGGTGGCTGTGAGCTATGCAATTAGCAGTCTCCCAGCCACTGATGCCGATGCCAGGCGATTGTTGAGCCTTTCCCGTGGGCACTGGGGCATCGAGAACCGCCTCCACTGGGTACGGGATGTGACCTTCGACGAGGACCGCTCTCAGGTGCGCACTGGGGCCGCCCCTCAGGTTCTGGCGGGCCTGCGGAACCTGGTCATCAGCTTGGTACGTCGGGCTGGGCATTCCAACGTAGCCGCTGCCCTACGCCGCCACAATGCCCATCTCAGCGAAGCTTTCGACATGATGGGCTTTACCTACCAGGCAGGAGAATGAAAAGGCCCTGGGCATCGAAGCCGCTGAGGGAGACATTGAATTCCTTACCGGTACCGTTTTGAATCAGGGGAAAGGAATCCCCGTTCAGGCTCTGAACCTCGCCGACCAGGCCCCGAGTAGAGGATTTCGGATTGGTCTGGGCGTGGACCAAACCAAACCCGGAAAATATGAACCCCGCCAACCCCACCGCCGCCAACGAAAGAATAATGCGTTTTGCAACCATAGCTGGGACCTCCCCAAAGTATCTCTTACCCTAGATAACATCCCAGCTAGGCTAAAGGTTAGGGTCTAGACGCTAGGGGACATAGAACACGGCGATGGTTTGGGACTGGCTATCGGCCTGAAGGTCGGTTCCTACAACCTCAATCAGGTTGACGCCCGGCTCGAGGGAGACGGCTTTGGAGAAAATTCCCTGGGCGTTGATCTCCACCGGGGTGCCGTTGATCGCCACTGCCGCGTCGGGATTGGTACCGCCAGTTACAGTTACCGTGTCCTCAGAGAGCTCCAGCCCGTCCGGCGGATAGAAAAGGTTAAGCGGCAATCCCAACTCCGGTGCCCTAAAAAATACTGCCACGCTCCGGGAGTTCAGCTGACCGTACAAATCGGTGGTCACCACCTCGATAAGATTGGCTCCCTCCTCCAGCAGGATGTCCCGCTGAAAACTGCCGTCCGACCCCACTTCCACCGGTATGCCATTGACCGCCACCGCGGCATCCAGCCGGGTCTGGCCCAATACCCGGACCGCTCCTGAAGCTACTTCAACACCATCTGCTGGAGACAACAGGGTTAGGGGAAGCTGTTCTTGGGTTAAGCTGACAACCAGGGTCGGAATTAGTTCCGGTGTTCGGGTGGGGACCTCCAGCTGGACCGAAACGGGAGTTAGGTCGGCGTCCTTGCCGAAGCCAACTAAACCTAAGAATAGAGCTAGAGGATCGGCCGAAAAGTACCCTGATCCAGGCTAGTCCGATATAATGGGCAGGAGAATTTAATGGGTGTGGGAGGCAGGGGATGCTGGGAAAACGCTCTAAACAGCTGGGGTTCCTGGAAGCGGACCATCTCTACCTGGACTATGTGGGCCGCGGCTCCTTCTACGGCTTCCTGGCCTCCCTGCGGGGTCAGCTATTTCGAGACGAAGACTTCGCCGAACTGTATTGCCCGGACAATGGCCGGGATAGCGTGCCGCCCAGTCTGGTGGCCACCGCGCTGTTGCTACAGGCCTACGACAAAGTTAGCGACCTGGAAGCCAAGCAGAGGGCGGACTTCGATATCCGGTGGAAGGTGGCGTTGGGGATCGAGGTGGAGGACCGGCCATTTGCCAAGAGCACCCTGCAACTGTTTCGAGCCCAGCTGATCCTCCACGACCGGGTGCGGGCCGTCTTTCAGCGCAGCCTCCAATTCGCCCGGCAGACCGGCTGCCTGAAAGGACGGCGGATGAAGGTGGCGGTGGACACCACCTACATTCTGGGCCGGGGAGCGGTCAAGGACACCTACAACCTGCTGGCCGACGGCATAGTCCAGGTGGTCAGGGCACTGGCCCAACTGGATGGGACCCGGGCCGCGTAGTGGGCCTTGAGACACGGCCTGGAGCTTTACTTTGGCTCCAGTGTGAAGGGAGAGGCGGGGATTGACTGGGACAACAAGAAGGAGCGGCAAGCCTTACTGCAGAAGATAGTAGCCGATGCTGACCTGGTATTGGAACTGGCCCGTCAGGCCCAAGGTAGATTTCCCGCAGATAGTCCTGAGCGCCAGGCTATTGGAGAAGCAGCGGAACTCTTGGGGCAACTCCTCTTGCAAGATGTGGAACGGCAGGAGGATGGTCCGGCCCGGAAGGATGGCGTAAGCCGGGACCGGGTCCCTTCGGCGCACGACCCGGAGGTGCGCCATGGGCGCAAAAGCAGCAGCAAACGCTTCGACGGACATAAGGCTGCCGTGGTGGTGGATACCGATTCCCAACTGGTGACCGCGGTAGACATTCTGCCCGGCAATGCCGGTGACAACACCGGAGTCTTGGAATTGGTGGAGCAGAGTGAAGAGAACACGGGCATAGCGGTGGAGGAGACTATCGGGGATGCGGCCTATGGAGATGGCGGGACGCGGCAGGCCTTTGCCGATGCCGACCGGACGCTAATAGCCAAGGTGCCGGGTCGTCCTAACAAGGCCCGCTTCCCCAAGGAAGACTTCCAGATCGACCTGACGGCTGGCGCCTGCACCTGCCCGGCCGGGCAGGTCACCCACACGCTACGTACCATGGGCAACCGGACCAACCGGTTGGGTCAGACCTACCCGGCCCAGAGTTTTCAATTCGACCCGGCGGTCTGTGGCGTATGCCCGCTGCGAGACCAATGCATTGCCAGCAGCAAGGGCAAAGGCCGTTCGGTGACTCTCCACCCTCAGGAAGCGCTCCTGCAACAAGCCCGGGCCTTCCAGCAGAGTGAGGATTTTGCCGAATACCCTAGTCGGCGACAGGTGGTCGAGCATCGCCTGGCTCGGCTGGTTCAACTGGGAGTCCGCCAATCTCGCTACTTTGGCCGGACCAAGACCCTTTATCAGCTACTCCTGGCAGCCACGGTGGCCAACCTGACCCTGGTGGCTACCAAGACGGGGATGATGTCCCAGGGTCCAGGCTCCTCCCCCAATAAACCAGAGAATAGACCGGACCGGCCCGCCGCCGGAGCCTGCCCTGAGTTCGCCACCGGGTCGCCCATCGTTACCGCCCAATTCATATTGGTCGCTGCCAGCTGGGCCGCCCTTAGTCTCAGACCTGGCCCAGTCCACTGGTTAACCTCCGCCTCATCTCGTCACAGCAGGGCTTTTCAGCCGGGTTTCTAGGCCCAGGACCAATCCCAAGGCCGTGGGCCACCAGCTTGCCCGATTTCTCAAAACGACCATTAAATCACCTCCGGCTTATGAAGTAAGCGTGGGCCCCAGATTGGTTCTGGTCCAACCCAGGGGTGTGCCCTATCGCATTTGCCCGGCATAGTTTCTACCAGGGTACCAATATTCCCTATTAACCAGCCAAGGTGATCCACCCCATTTTTAGGAGATTCCAAGCCAGGAGCTATTAATTCTGAGAGGGAGGTATTTCGACCTCTCCTAGCATCCCCATGGTAATTCACCGAAATGTCACCCCGAGCCTTTCGGCCCTTCCGCGGAAGGACAGGACGAGCAGGATCCCTACCGCTCGTGGTGAGCCCGTCGAACCATGGGCCGAGGGGAACCCATTTTCATCCGTCGGTGGCGGTCCACCGGAGCATGGAAACTCGGAATGACATAGGTGGGTTTGAGGTGGTTACATAGCAAGGGGAGGCTCCTCTCAAGAGACGGGATGTCCATCACAGAATAGAAGCGGACTATAGGCCGGACGCCCCGACGCGGCGGGCATCGGGTAGGAGGGGGACTCGCGGCCCCCGTCCTCCCACACCACCGGACGTACTCAGCGTATCCGGCGGTTTCCTCTACTGTTTCAACAGGTGCTACCACCCGTCAAGGCTCGTTTCCGTTCAGACACCGTGGTCGTTGGCTGCTCCTCGCTCACCCCAGTTCCGGTTCCGCCTTCACCAGGGACGCCGGGGCGCACGGTCTCCTTTCTCCATTCAAGAAGGGAGAGTTGTTAGGCCGTGCCTTGCTGCCGCTCTACGCCCATCGAGTCCTCTTGACTGGCTCCTTGCAGTAGAGGATTCGGCCCTTCATCCTTCCCGTGCGGGAAGGACTACTATGGCCTCGGCTGACTTCTCCGGAGCCTTCCCCCACCATTGCCGGTGCGGTAGTCGGGTCCTCCAGACAGCCCCAGAGACCTCCCAGGGTAAGCCGTGCATCCTTCCCTCGGTCCCCGCCGGATTTACCTGCGCACGTGTCCGAATAACTATTGGGCCGCCCCGTCCATTGCCGGGTTACCCCACTGCGCCGGCCTTCTATCCGGTTCCTGTTCGTCGAGTCCAAGTTTTGCCATCAGCTTCCTTCAGATTCCACCTCACGATGGACACCCTTGCTTAGGCTAGCGGTTCCGGTCATCACGGCCCGCAGAGGACTTTCACCTCCAAGATGCACAACATGCCTGGCACACAAAAAAGGCCCTCCGGGTTTACCCTGAGGGCGCTGGGTCAGCTAAGAACCCGGTCCCTTCTGAAGGGCTAGGAGGGTAGGCCTATGCGGTAGCCCGCTGGGTCTTCATGAAGTCCTCCAGGGCGTCGGCATACTCCGCTCTGGGGAAGGTTTCCCCGTTGGGCACCTTCATCCCGTCGGTGAAGATCTCCAGGCGATTACCGTCCGGGTCGCAGAAGTAGAAGGAGCGACTACCGCTGCCCTCGATATTACCGCCACTTTCAATCCCGTGAGTCAAGGGACCGTTGATGATCTTGACTCCCTTGGTGTGCAAGTGGGCCAAGGCTTTCATGAACTCATCCCGATTCTCCACTTCGAAGGCGATCTGCTGAATCAGCCGCTCCCCCGGCTTGCCGGAATCTGAGACATCAACGCCCGCCGGAGCGGTGCCGATGACAAAGTCATGGTGCGTCTCGTCGAATCTAAGGAAGGCGCCCTTGGCCCCATTGGGCCTCTCTCTCAGGCTGGTTACCTTGCAGCCCATGACTTCGGTGTAGAACTTTAAGGACCTCTCGAAGTCGGATACTAGAATGCCCACATGACCGATGCGCTTAATCTGTATACCCATCTGTTTTCCCTCCATATTTACGAAGATGCTTGCTAAATATGCCAGCGATGCTGGTTCTGAGTAAACATCTTACCCAGACCGGAGGTCTTTGGCAAGGGGACATACCTCACGTCTCCCTGTCTGCCGGACCAGGTGCCCGGGTGCTCGTCTAATTTGTCTGGGAAAGTTGAAGCCCCTCCCCGGGCAACTATTGAAACTTGGTGACGGCGCCAACTTGGAATCCCCTTTCTTCGTCGATAATTCGCCGGTCGTAGTCTATGGCTGCCGATAAGGGGTACCCCAACTCCGCATGATATGCCACCGAAATATCGGAGGCTCGTTCGTCTATGCCGCCCTGAATCAGGTCGAACAACCCATTGATGGATGTATAATCCGGAGGATAATCCCGATTCCACGGAAGCGTTCCCTCGGCAAAGGCCACCGAACCTATGGTGTCGCCGCCGGTAACCGATATGATTACTGGAGCGACGTAATCCGGCGGGCAAAAGCAAACCCAGCGAAATTCCATCCGGTAGTCGGTAATCCCCTGAGCCTCCCACAACTCCCGATTTCGCATCAGCTTTCCCCGGAGTTCCGCCGAACTCCAGCTCCCTGGCCCAGGAGGGGTTGGAGGGGCCTTGAGGGTCTCCTCCAATATCGCGTCCCCTCGAAAAGATATTGTTTTGCCGTTGACGTCAATGGTGTAGGGTTCGCTGGGATCGAAGTCGCTGCCCAATGGGATCGTGGTATCTGCGTTGCCGTATAGCTGGATACACACAAGGTCGGCATTCGATGGTTTGAGATTGAAAACCTTGATGAGCACCCGCTGGCCGTCCCGAGTCAGAGTGTAGCCGCCAAAGGAATGGCAACCGTCGGGCAGGCCGGAAACCACCTTAAGGAAGTACTGCAGGGGGAAGCTTTCGGCTATTTGCAACTCGATGCTATCAATTGGCGCCAGGACTGGGAAACTTTCCTTGTCAAATGGTTTCCTGGCGTCCCTCCAAACTAAGAATTCCCGCCTCCGTTCCTGGAAGAAATCGGGCAGTCGCCCATCCCCTCGTCCGGTGATGCCTCCATCGGGATGGGCAATCAGCTCGCCTACTTCGTTGTACAAGTTGCTAAAAATGTCGCAACAGGTTGCGGTTTGGTAGTAAACCAGCTGGCCTCGGTATTCATATTGGGTGATGGTCAAGGGAGGATTGGCCGGTGGCTGGCTTTCCAGATCCCGCAGCATCCGGTCCAGCCAACTCGGGAGGCCCGGGGATACAATGGCCGAGGGGATAGATTCCCCAGACGCCGAAGGAGTGGGGGTGGCAGCAGACCGGCCCGAGGTTGCCGGCGTGGCAGAGGGAGTCGGGATTGTTATGGGTAATGAAGGAACTGTGTCAGTTGCCGGGGCGACGAGGGTGGGAGCCGCAATGGATCCACAGGCCAGACTCAACGCGGCGATAGCCGAAAGAATCAACATCAGGATGGACGGGTTTGTGGCCAGTTTTATGGATGGTTTCATAGTCTCCATCTCCCCCTCGGCGGCCCCGATAGATTGGGACTGATATCGGGGGCTGTTTAGGGATTAAGACGTGAGGCCTGGACATTTGGTTCCCAAGATGGTGGGAGATTAACGGAGGGGTTACCCGAGAAGGTTAGGGCCTCCTTCCACTCTGCGGAGCTTATAAACATCCGACGCCATGATTTCAGGTATCAGGGGAGTAAGATTCCAGAAATCATCGGTGGTCGCTTGAATAACTCGCCCGCTCAGGGTCCCCGATGCGTCGCTGGCCAAGAACACGGCCAGTGCAGCCGCCCGTTCCACCGGGGCCCCGCCTCCACTGGTTACCCTGACACCATATTCATAGAGCTCGGTATCACCGATGACGGCAGCCGCATCTCGGGTCTCTTCCCACATGCGAGTGTGGATCGAACCGGGGCTCAAAGCATTGACCTGGATGTTGGTGCCCTCCAACTCCAGGGAAAGAGTCTCCGTCAGGTCGGCCACCGCCACTTTGGATGCCCCGTAAGATGAGACGTTGCGTCCTCGGCCCCCGTAGATGTTGATTATCTTTCCTCGATTGTTAGCCAGCATCACCGGCAAGGCCGCCCGGCAACAAAGGAAAACACCGGTGACATTTACTTGCAGGGTGCGGATCCAGTAGGAGACGTCGTTCTCCCACAAAGGCCCCACTGGCCCGGGAATACCGGCATTGTTGACCAGAATATCCAACTTGGAAAATCGTTCAAGAGTACCCTGCACCATTCGATTTACCTGCGGTTCGTCAGACACATCCGCCGGGACGACGTAGGTGGTGGCACCCAGCGCTTCCGCCTGCTTGGCCGTCTCTTCCAACTCGGAAACTGTTCGGGCCGTCAGGGCCAGCTTGGCTCCTTCTGCAGCGTAGGCCAGGGCTATTGCCCGGCCAATGCCCCGTCCTGCTCCGGTGATCAGCGCAACTTGGTCTGTTAATCGCATATAATCATCTCGTATTGGGTTATGCTGGCCATCAATATTAGACCAAATCGTTCAACTCCGCGAAATTTACTTCGCGTTACTGACAAAAGGGGTCATCATGGAAACCGTAAGCTTTACTCGAATGGAAGACGGCTCAAAAGAAGACTATTTACTTCTGGATCAGTTGGAAAGTGAGCATGCATCCGGTACCGCCGACCGAGTGCTGGAACAGCTATCTCGGCTCAAGGATTCTTTCGGTGGATACAAGATAGACAGACTGCAACATTCTCTGCAAGTAGCCACGCGGGCTTATCGCGACGGCGCCGACGATGAGACGGTGGTGGCCGCTTTGTTACATGACATCGGTGATTGGCTGGCGCCGTACAACCACAGCCAGGTAGCCGCAGCGATCCTTAAGCCCTACGTGTCAAAGCGTACCTACTGGGTAATCAAGCACCATGGTCTTTTCCAATCCTACTACTACGCACAGCACTTGGGGGGCGATCGAAACGCCCGGGAAAAGTACCGGGGGCATCCCTACTATGAGGCTGCGGTCGCCTTCTGCCACTTGTGGGACCAGCCTTCCTTCGACCCGGACTATGACACGTTGCCGTTTGAGACCTTCGAGCCAATATTGCGGCGTATTTTTTCTAGAGAACCCTTTCGGTGGCGCCAGGACTAGAAAAGAGCCAATTCTCTTTCGCTCTTATGCTTTGGCAAATCGATTAGACGCCGGATCAAGCCCCCAGTATCTCCCTCCTGGACAGCACCCGCTCCATCAACGGCCGCATGCCCAACTCGTTGGAGATGGCCAGCGACTCGTCCAGCAGGGACATGGCCTTCTCTCGGTCTCCTCCATCCGTTCGTTCTGAGCCTGTCGCAGAATGGCGCTGCAGCAGAGTGTCGGCGTAGTCACAGCAGGCCCAGCCCAGTTCGGGCCGGTAGCCCGCCTTACGACAGAAGGCCAGGGCGTCTTCGAAGTGCTCGGCCGCCTTGTCTAGGTTTCCCATGGTGTGTGAGAGGAGGCCAAGGAGGCGGTCAGTAGCCAACGGCATATAACACAACATCATTCCGCGCCGCGCCTCTAGTACTACAACGACGGGTTTAAGGTGGCGGCTCCATCCTGCTTTCGCGGCGGGTGGAGCGGCGTCTCTCGTGGGAACGGCGAGCCCGTTCGTTGCGTAGCTGCGTATCCTCCAGCCACAACAGCAATTGATCGGGCCCGAACTGCTCCCGGGGCAGCATCTCCCGCACCACCCGGTACACCTGTGGCCTCGTGATCCGGGGCATCTTTTCCCCCCCAATCCTGCTGCAGGCTCAGCAGGAACGCTCCACCCAGCAGGCACATGGCTATGTGGTGATGCCACCCTGCCCAGCTGCGGGTCTCGTATTCGTCCAGCCCCACGTCACCCTTCTCAGTCTCGAACTCCGTTTCAATGCGCCACCTGGACCCACCCACGTAGGCCAGAGTCTCCAAGGTTGTGCCCTCGGGAGCGTTGGACAGGTAGTAGCGGGGCTCGCTGCCGTCCAGGTTCCGGCGCCAGACGGCCCACAGTTCCTCGCCGGGCTTGCGCCTCCTGGTGGCCCGCACCCGCTGGGCACTGAACCGGTAGGTGCGCGGCCCCTGGCTTCCCTGGGCCACCGTTATCTCCCGCCAAGCCTCATCCGGCAGTTCATCACCGCGCTGCTCCATGGTCCGCCGCTGCCCAGGCCGCAGCTTGGGTTTGCGGGGGCGGCCGAACCCCGGATATTCCGGACTGGTCCAAGCCGGGTCCAAGGGCCAGACCGTAGTGCCGCCCGGAACGTCCAGCACGTAGCGCATCCCCAGGGCCGCCAGTCCCTCCCGGAAGGTCGGCGACATCCCGAAGGCGTCGTCTCCGGCAACCCACTCGGCCCTGAGGTAGCCCAACTCCAGGACCCGCTCCAGCATCTCCAGGGCCAACTCCGTCTTTGACCGGTAGTTCCGCCGGTCCTCCGGCACACCCGCCGCAGCACACCGGTCCTGGTCGGAGGTCCAACTCTTGGGCAGATACAGCCGCTTGTCCACCAACGCCCGGCCCAGCGGGCTGACGTAGGCCAGGAACATCCCACCCTGGCAGTTGGCCACCTTGCCCAGCCTGCCGCAGTACTGCCGGGCCACTCCCGCCGATTTCCTGCCCTGCTTGGGGAAGTCGCTGCCATCGAACACCCACACCGCCTCCGGGTGTCCCAGCCTGGGGGCCAAGTATTCCTGCAACCGCCCTATGACTGTCTCATCGGACCACCGGGCCTCGGTGAGAAAGCGCTGCATCGCCCGGGCCGAGATGCCCACCGATTCCGAGAGATTCTCGGCGTTGCGCCGCTCCTGGTCCTGCACCAGCAGCGCCTGAAGGTAATTCCCGCTGTGATCCCGCCACTGCTTGCGGCCGAAGGAGGCCGCAAAGAAGGCGTGGAATTCCTGAAGGCTGTCGTAGACCCGCTCGAAGCTCGCCGCATCCATCACTCAAACCACCCAACATCATCTGTCCAGCCATCCTACCAGACAACTCGTCGTTGTAGTACTAGAGCCGTGTACTGCTCAGCCGCCAAGGGGACGTCGCCGAGCAGGGCCGCTGCCATCGCCAGACCGGCCTTGGCGAGGTCGGTCACCGATGGAGTGCCGGTACCGGATCGCAGAACGATTTCGGCCGCTTTCCCGGCCAGCGCCAGGTTCCCAGTCTCCCCGGTAATGCGGGCAACCATCGGTAGAACGAAAGCCGGAACGGTGTAGCCTGTCCTGGGACCCGGAGGAGTCAGGCGCATGACATCCAACATGCGGTCCAAATGGGCCTCTCCCTGCCCGAAGTCGCCCACCTCGTAATCCAGCAGTACTCGCTGGCTGAGGGGCCGCGGGTCCATGGGTCCTACCGATAGGGCACGATCGCTAGAGCCGTAGGTGACCGGCCAGTCCCCCACAATTTGGGAAGCAGACACGGTAGCAAATAAGGCCGCGACCAGCGAATTATGGTCGCGCAGCCTCTCGGCAGCGGCCAGCATAGCGGTTGCCTGTTGGCGTGCTCCTGCCACATCCCCCATAGAGAGGAGTGCAAATACCGCCGGTTGACGTGCGGTAAGTTCAACCTGTGGCATATCGTGGTGGCTTACCCAATCTGTTACCCGCGCACTCTTCTCCAGGCTTTCTTTGTACCGGTGGAAGTTCTGGTCCAGGAATGAGGCATTGGCCAACGTCCGCATCTCCAGGGTAGCATCTCCCTGCCGCTGAGCGATGGCCAGCGCCCGGCTGAAGGCATCCTGGGCGCCCTCATAGTCGCCTTGGATGCGTCCCAGGTGGAAGCCGTAGGCGGCTAAGAGCCGCCCCGCCTCGTGGGAATCGGGCAGGACCAGGGCTAGGCCGCGGACCATAAGCTCGGTGACTCCGGGGAGGTACTGTCCGAACACCGGCAAGGGGTACTCGGCTACGGCCACGGCCCGGGCCACATCTCCCAGCTCTGAATAGGAGTCGAAGGCCTGGTTCAGGGTGTCTATGGCCTCCTGAAACCGGTGACGGTCCAACGTGGCTGCCTGGACTCTAGCCAATCCGAACAACAACCCCGCCGTCTCCTCATCCGTGGGCCGGTCCTCTTCGGCGGCAAGCCCCCGCTCGAAATGGGCCAGGGCCTCCTCATAGGCGTACGCGGACAAAGCCCGCTCTCCGGCCATTAGCGAGTAGCGCACCAGCTTGTCCGTACCTAGAATCGCTTCGGCCTCGGCGAAGTGGTGGGCCAGCTCGGCGGCGTGGACTTCGGCGGAGTCACCGTACAGTTCCTCCAATCTTTTGGCGTCGCGCTTGCGATCTTTGCTCGAAGAAAAAATACGCGAGGGCCAACGCAAGAAAGATCCCTGCATCTTGAAGAAAGGCAGCGATGATGAATTCATGATTCGAATATTCGAAATAAATGGCTGCGGCTGATCCACATGCCAGGCTAAACAAGACCAGCAACCAACCGGGCCAATAGTTTTTGAATGGGCTCACGTTATCTCGCTCCCACTTCGGCTGACTCCGTTCTTGTTGGTTGTCTGCCATAAGTGTCAGGGGCTCTTATTCCTGCTCTTGGGCGCGCTGCTGGCCGCCTGCGCGACGGTCGAGGCACCGGAGCAGCCCGAGGCAATTAGCCTGGCCACCACCTAGAAACTGGATTTCTTGACAGGTGGCATTAACCCCTGGGGGCCACAGGGTCACCCCGGGGGATAATACGAACTTTCGTGATCTTCAGGGTGGTTTCCGCGACGCCCAAAGAGAACCGCAGACTACTTGTCCGGCAGCATCGCCGTCGTGAGCTTGTCGAGCACATACGACGTGTGGCTATGCTCAGTCGGTTTCAGTGAGTAAATGTGCCGACCTCCGGCAGGGTTCGGCTGGTGTGCGTTCCATAGCTCTTCAAGTAAGGCTTTCAACTCAACCAAGAGTTCTCGACATTTGGCAATGTTCGGTTCAGGCGGCATCTTGTTCAAGTCCCAATGGCTTGATCGCATATCCCTCACCGCCCGAATTTCATCCTGTGCTTGCGCGTGATTCTTCAGACTCTGGAGCACGTCCTTGAAATCGCTTCCTGGGGCTAGACTGGGATGCGCCTGGATCATATTCGCTAAGTTATAGATACTCGGCTGGCTTTTGTCGGTATCTGTCACCACACAGGTTTTGTGAATGAACAGATCCACATGTGCGTCCCGAGTCCAATAGAAAAATCCCGAATATGTATCGCAAAGCTTTTGGCGATCAGGTGTCGACCGAAGTTCTTCCCAGATCGTCAGATGAACGTTGGCTGCAATCAGGTGGGACCAAACTAGGTTCAGAATCTCTTCAAACTTTGCCAAGGGGATTTCCGCCATCTCCCAGCCTCCCTATCGGATGTCTTTTACGGGGAAGGGTCGGATTTCCCAGGCTTATTAGCAGGGATTTGCCAGATCCAGTTTAATTCCCTGAGCATGTGGCCCTGTCAGTGCTTTGAATTATAAAACAACATCCTGAGGCCCTAGAAGTCTGGCCGGAAACCTCGATTCCCCCTAGTACTACAACGACGGGTTTAAGGTGGCGGCTCCATCCTGCTTTCGCGGCGGGTGGAGCGGCGTCTCTCGTGGGAACGGCGAGCCCGTTCGTTGCGTAGCTGCGTATCCTCCAGCCACAACAGCAATTGATCGGGCCCGAACTGCTCCCGGGGCAGCATCTCCCGCACCACCCGGTACACCTGTGGCCTCGTGATCCGGGGCATCTTTTTCCCCCCAATCCTGCTGCAGGCTCAGCAGGAACGCCCCACCCAGCAGGCACATGGCTATGTGGTGATGCCACCCTGCCCAGCTGCGGGTCTCGTATTCGTCCAGCCCCACGTCACCCTTCTCAGTCTCGAACTCCGTTTCAATGCGCCACCTGGACCCACCCACGTAGGCCAGAGTCTCCAAGGTTGTGCCCTCGGGAGCGTTGGACAGGTAGTAGCGGGGCTCGCTGCCGTCCAGGTTCCGGCGCCAGACGGCCCACAGTTCCTCGCCGGGCTTGCGCCTCCTGGTGGCCCGCACCCGCTGGGCACTGAACCGGTAGGTGCGCGGCCCCTGGCTTCCCTGGGCCACCGTTATCTCCCGCCAAGCCTCATCCGGCAGTTCATCACCGCGCTGCTCCATGGTCCGCCGCTGCCCAGGCCGCAGCTTGGGTTTGCGGGGGCGGCCGAACCCCGGATATTCCGGACTGGTCCAAGCCGGGTCCAAGGGCCAGACCGTAGTGCCGCCCGGAACGTCCAGCACGTAGCGCATCCCCAGGGCCGCCAGTCCCTCCCGGAAGGTCGGCGACATCCCGAAGGCGTCGTCTCCGGCAACCCACTCGGCCCTGAGGTAGCCCAACTCCAGGACCCGCTCCAGCATCTCCAGGGCCAACTCCGTCTTTGACCGGTAGTTCCGCCGGTCCTCCGGCACACCCGCCGCAGCACACCGGTCCTGGTCGGAGGTCCAACTCTTGGGCAGATACAGCCGCTTGTCCACCAACGCCCGGCCCAGCGGGCTGACGTAGGCCAGGAACATCCCACCCTGGCAGTTGGCCACCTTGCCCAGCCTGCCGCAGTACTGCCGGGCCACTCCCGCCGATTTCCTGCCCTGCTTGGGGAAGTCGCTGCCATCGAACACCCACACCGCCTCCGGGTGTCCCAGCCTGGGGGCCAAGTATTCCTGCAACCGCCCTATGACTGTCTCATCGGACCACCGGGCCTCGGTGAGAAAGCGCTGCATCGCCCGGGCCGAGATGCCCACCGATTCCGAGAGATTCTCGGCGTTGCGCCGCTCTTGGTCCTGCACCAGCAGCGCCTGAAGGTAATTCCCGCTGTGATCCCGCCACTGCTTGCGGCCGAAGGAGGCCGCAAAGAAGGCGTGGAATTCCTGAAGGCTGTCGTAGACCCGCTCGAAGCTCGCCGCATCCATCACTCAAACCACCCAACATCATCTGTCCAGCCATCCTACCAGACAACTCGTCGTTGTAGTACTAGAGGATCGGCCGAAAAGTACCCTGATCCAGGCTGTTCCGATATAATTGTCAGGATAATTTAATGGGCGGGGGAGGCAGGGGATGCTGGGAAAGCGCTCGAAACAGCTAGGGCTCCTGGAAGCGTACCATCTGTATCTGGACTATGTAGGTAAGGGCTCCTTCTACGGCTTCCTGGCCTCCATGCGGGGACAGCTATTTCGAGACGAAGATTTCGCCGATCTCTATTGCCCGGACAACGGCCGGGACAGCGTGCCTCCCAGTCTGGTGGCCACCGCGTTGTTGCTGCAAGCCTACGACAAAGTGAGCGACCTGGAAGCCAAGCAGAGGGCGGATGTCGACATCCGGTGGAAGGTGGCGTTGGGGATCGAGGTGGAGGACCGTCCCTTTGCCAAGAGCACCCTGCAACTGTTTCGAGCCCAGCTGATCCTCCACGACCGGGTGCGAGCCGTCTTTCAGCGCAGCCTCCAATTCGCCCGGCAGACCGGCTGCCTGAAAGGACGGCGGATGAAGGTAGCGGTGGACACCACCTACATTCTGGGCCGAGGAGCGGTCAAGGACACTTACAACCTGCTGGCCGACGGCATCGTCCAGGTGGTCCGGGCACTGGCCCAACTGGATGGAGCCCGGGCCGAGGAGTGGGCCTTGAGACACGGCCTGGCGCTCTACTTTGGCTCCAGTATGAAGGGAGAGGCGGGGATTGACTGGGACAACAAGAAGGAGCGGCAAGCCTTACTGCAGAAGATAGTAGCCGATGCCGATGGGGTATTGGAACTGGCCCGTCAGGCCCAAGGTAGATTTCCCGCAGATAGTCCTGAGCGTCAGGCTATTGGAGAAGCAGCGGAACTCTTGGGGCAACTCCTCTTGCAAGATGTGGAACGGCAGGAGGATGGTCCGGCCCGGAAGGATGGCGTAAGCCGGGACCGGGTCCCTTCGGTGCACGACCCGGAGATGCGCCATGGGCGCAAAAGCAGCAGCAAACGCTTCGACGGACATAAGGCTGCCGTGGTGGTGGATACCGATTCCCAACTGGTGACCGCGGTAGACATTCTGCCCGGCAATGCCGGTGACAACACCGGAGTCCTGGAACTGGTGGAGCAGAGTGAAGAGAACACGGGCATAGCGGTGGAGGAGACCATTGGGGATGCGGCCTATGGGGATGGCGGGACGCGGCAGGCCTTTGCCGATGCCGGTCGGACGCTAATAGCCAAGGTGCCGGGTCGTCCCAGAAAAGACCACTTCCCCAAGAAGGACTTCCAGATCGACCTGGCGGCCGGCGCCTGCACCTGCCCGGCCGGGCAGGTCACCCACACTCTACGCACCATGGGTACCCGGACCAACCGGTTGGGCCAGACCTACCCGGTCCAGAGTTTTCAATTCGACCCGAAGGTCTGTGGCGCATGACCCCTGCGGTCCCAGTGCGTGGCGGCTGGAGAGGGCAAAGGCCGCACGGTGACACTCCATCCTCAAGAGGCGCTCCTGCAACAAGCCCGGGCCTTCCAGAAAAGTGAGGACTTCGCCGAATACCGTGGCCGGCGGCAGGTGGTCGAGCATCGCCTGGCGCGGCTGGTCCAACTGGGAGTCCGCCAATCTCGCTACTTTGGCTGGGCCAAGACCCTCTTTCAGCTACTTCTGGCCGCCACGGTGGCCAACCTGACCCTGGTGGCTACCAAGACTGGGATGATGTCCCAGGGTCCAGGCTCCTCCCCCAATAAACCAGAGAATAGACCGGACCGGCCCGCCGCCGGAGCCTGCCCTGAGTTCGCCACCGGGTCGCCCATCGTTACCGCCCAATTCATATTGGTCGCTGCCAGCTGGGCCGCCCTTAGTCTCAGACCTGGCCCAGTCCGCTGGTTAACCTCCGCCTCATCTCGTCACAGCAGGGCTTTTCAGCCGGGTTTCTAGGATGGTGTTTTCTTAACGTCGATTATCGATGGCATAGTGGGTGTTGCAACGTATTACATGCACCACCATGCCATATAAGTCTTGAATACGTCTGCTTCGCGTAGCGCAAAACCCGGCCAATGGCTTTCCGGCCAGACTTCTAGCGCTCTGGTGTCTGTTGTCAATGTCACTGTGCCGACCATCATTCCTTCGGTGGTCAGGCGAGAACGGTCGATGGCCACCGCCAGGCCGAAGTCGCCAATCTTGGCCGTGCCACCCTCGGTGAGCCAGACATTACCCGGTTTCAAATCCCGGTGGACGATGCCCCGGCTGTGGGCGAACTCCAGCCCCCGGCAGGTTTCTCTGGCGATGTCGATTGCCTGCTCTAAGGGAAGGCGGTGGTCAGGGGCATCCTCGATGACCCCTTCCACGTCGCCGCCACCCATCAGCTCGGTGACCATGTAGGGCTGGTCCGCCTCTTGCCCCAGATCGAACACGGTGACGATGTGGGGGTGGGAGCCGAGCCGGCCCATGGCTTGGGCCTCCCGGGTGATGCGGGTGCGGGAGACCTCGTCCAGGCCCTCGGTCTTGATCAGCGCGAAGGCCACCTCCCGGTCCAGCAGGGTGTCCTGGGCCAGATAGACCTTTTTCTTGCCGCCCTCACCCAAGAAGCGCTTCACTTCATAGCGGCCGTTGGTGAAGGAGGTCGGCTGGTCCGGTAGGGTCGATGCAGGTGGCCTTATCGAACCGGCTGATTCTATGTCCTGTCCAGAGAGCGGCGGACTTAATCTTCTCTCTGCCGCTGCCAAGAATTGCTGAGCCTCAGCATGGTTGGGTGCGAAGGCAAGGACATCTGAGGCAAGCTCCCCCACTTTAGACCATTCCCGTTGGTCCGTGGCCTCGTCTATTTCGTCTAGGAGGCGTTCAATACGTCGCTGAATTCGGTCACTAGCCATTATAGGAAAATAGTAAGCCGGATTGGGAGGCTTGTCCACCGGGGCCGCTGATTCCAGCCCATACCTACTGTCAGGCATACTGCGGTGCGGGCATTGCGGTGGGGCCATGTCCGGCGCGAGGAGCAGGGAGGGTTACGGTCCCGAAAGAATGATCTGGAAGCCATGGTTACCGCTCGGAGGGATATGGAGGACCAGGTAGCCGCCGTTCCCGTCGAGATGCAAACCTTCCTCGAAGATTTTCAAGGAATGGATGTCCGGTGGGCCAAGGCCATCCTGCAGGGGATTATCAAGGCGGCCCACGTATTCCGAGATGGGCGTATAGAACTGGAGTTTAGGGGCTAAACCACTGTTGAAAAGTCTTCGGGAAATCCTGGGGTATCCTTGGGGAGCAGTTGCGGGAACCGCATCCACGGCCTGATGGCGGGAGACCTACCATTTAAAGCATCGAACAAAGCCTGTAAATGCAGACCTTGCAGGTTCTACGATGTCTGTGAAGGGAGGAACTAAATTGATACCGGGCTGAATCTCCTTACACCATCAGGGGTAGACCACAGCCTAATCGAGTCTTTATAAGGCGGGTCTGGTCCCGCTACCTTTACGTAGCCGATCTCTAAACCCCCTGGACCAGAGTTTTCCAGGGATTTCCAGTTGCCCTCCAGCAAATGTCAGTTACCTGGAAATCCAGGTAACCGGACCAAGAAAGTACCAGAAAATATTTATTTCCTGGTCCAGGGAATAAATAACCTGGTGGTAGTGGAAGACGGGTGCGCATTCTAATTGGCCCATACATCGGGTCGGAATCGTAGGTACGGGCTCGTGGCTCATCGACGCCGCCAGCTCTAAACCAAAGCTAAGGTGAAACCTACATAAAGCGAACCCGAAGAGGAGTTGCGATATTCTGTAAAAGAAATCGATTGGCGGTGGTGGAAGGGATGACAGACATAGTGCAACTCCTGGAACGGTGGCAACTGGATGTAGGCGACTTACGGGAAAGGATGTATCGGGCGCCAACACCTCTGGAGCGAGAGCGATGGCATGGGCTATGGTTGTTGGCCCAAGGGTGGTCGGCCACTCAAGTGGCTGAGGCTTTGGAGAGAGAGCCTCATACCATTGGAAACTGGCTGGACAACTTTCGCCAAGGCGGGGCCCAAGGTTTGGTCTTTGAGCAGACTGGGGGTTCCCCCCCGTCTTGAACCGAGGTCAACAGAACCAACTGAAGTCTGCGGTGCAAAATCCGCCTGGGGAGGCGGGGATTGAATTGTCCAACTGGAACTGGAAAGTAGTAAGGCAATTTCTCAAGCAGAGCTTTGACCTGGGGCTGAGTCGGAGCAGTTGCTTGAACTACCTCCATCGGTTGGGCTTCGTGCTGAAGCGACCCAAGAAACGCCTCCTGAAAGCCAAGGATGAAGAACGGAAAGCCTTCGTCCTCCAGTACAGCCAAATCCGAGAGGAGGCCCAAGAGAGTGGAGCCAAGATCTTCTTCGTGGATGAAGCCCACTTTCGGGCCGATGCCGACCTGCGAGGCAAATGGGTACTCAAGGGAAAGGCAGCGCTGGTGGACTCCACCAGTCCCCGGTGGGGAGAGAAGGGCTGCTACTACTCGGGAGTTTGTCTGGAGACTGGGGAGGTGGAAGCCATGGAAATAGCTGGAAACAGCAATGCCGAGACCTCCACCGCCTTTTTACAGCAGCTAAGAGCAAACCATCCTGGACCTCTGGTAGTAATCTGGGACAATGGGCCAGCCCACCGAGAAGCAGCGATTCGCAGCTATTTGACCACTCCTGACTTGCATCTGAGGTTGGTGGCCTTACCGGCCTACAGTCCAGACTTCAACGCCGACGAAGCCGTCTGGGACTGGGCCAGAGAAGAGGTCACGGCCAACGAATGCCACGGAACAAAAGCCAAAGTCCAAGAGAAGATGAATCAATTCTTCGGCGGGCTAATTCATCGTAAGGATGAAGTGAAACATCGCTGCCGAACCCGGTTACAGGCCCGAGCCGATGCTTTGATCTTTACACCTGCCGTGCCTTTGCCATCACTGCCCAATGTAGTTCCCACCTTGGCTTTGGTTTAGAGCCTGAGCAAGCCCGATTCCGCCTCTTCTCATCCATCACCAATTTCTTGAAGAATACCGCCCAGTCCCAGCCCCTGATGCTGGTCTTGGACGACCTCCACTGGGCCGACCGGTCTTCACTGCTCTTGTTGGAGTTCCTGGCGCTAGAGATTCAATCCAGTCCCCTATTGCTATTGGGAACTTACCGGGATGCGGAGGTGTAGCGGGGCCATCCTTTGTCCCAAACTCTGGGAAGTCTGATTCGGGAGCAACGCTTTCTCAGAGTGCAGCTATCGGGGTTGGCGGAACCGGAGGTGGAAGAGCTAATCCAAAGGGCCACGGCTGTCAGCCCTTCCCCAGGCTTGTCGGCGACTATACACCGGCGAACCGCGGGCAATCCCCTGTTCGTGACCGAGATCATAAGGACGCTGCCTGGCGAGGGCTTAGGAGAGGGCCAGGACTTCCTTACCAGTATCCCGGAAGGGGTGAGAGACGCCATAGGGCGGCGGCTAAATCAGCTTTCGGAAGGTTGCAACCAGGTCCTGGCCACTGCATCGGTGGTCGGGCGGGAGTTCGATTTCCAGTTGCTGAACCCTCTAACGGATGACCTTACCGAGTCGTCGTTGCTAGAGTTGCTAGATGAAGCGCTGGCAGTGCACGTCATAGAAGAGTTGCCCGAAGGTAGAGAGCGTTACCAGTTCAGCCACGCCTTGATTCAGGAGACTCTATCCGAGGAGTTGTCTACCAGCCGTAAGGTGCGGCTGCACGCGCGGATCGCCGAGGCGCTAGAAAAGATATATGGGACAAACGTCGAAGCTCACGCTGCCGAGCTGGCCTATCACTATGCCGAGGCCGAGGCCGAGACGATCCTTGGTGCCGAGAAGTTGGTGCGTTACTCCTTGTTGGCTGGGGAGCAGGCGCTGGCTGCTTACGCCTGGGAAGAGGCCCTGCCCCATTTCCAGCGGGCTTTGGCATCGAAGGAAGACCGGTCCGCAGACGCCAATACCGCGGCGCTGCTGTTCGGCCTGGCGCGCGCCCAGGCTGCTACCCGGTACAGAACCCAATACCAGGAGCCGAGACAGAATCTACGTCGGGCCTTTGATTACTATGTCCAGGCCGGAGATGTGGATGCGGCAGTGGCCGTGGCCCAATACTCCTTCCCTTCCCCAGTCCAGGTGACCTAGAAAAGGCCAAGCCCCTGCTCGAAGAGGCACAGTCCATCGCGGTAGAGGTGGACATGCGGCCCCTGATGGAGCGGTTAGCTGCTCTTCAGGAACAGATTTGCTTGCAACCAAAATCTGCCCCGGCCTACCCCGACGGCCTGACCCAGCGCCGCAGTCCAGGTGACCTAGAAAAGGCCAAGCCCCTGCTCGAAGAGGCACACTCCATCGCGGTAGAGGTGGACATGCGGCCCCTGATGGAGCGGTTAGCTGCTCTTCAGGAACAGATTTGCTTGCAACCAAAATCTGCCCCGGCCTACCCCGACGGCCTGACCCAGCGCCGCAGTCCAGGTGACCTAGAAAAGGCCAAGCCCCTGCTCGAAGAGGCACAGTCCATCGCGGTAGAGTTGGGCATGCGGCCCCTGATGAAGCGGGTGGCTGCCATTCAGGAACAGATTCGCTTGCAACCAAAATCTGCCCCGGCCTACCCCGACGGCCTGACCCAGCGCGAGGTAGAAGTCCCGTGCCTCATCGCTAACGGCAAGACCGACCGGGACATTGCCGAAGAGTTAGTTATTGCCGAAAGCACGGTGCGAAGACACGTCAGCAATATCTACGCCAAGATTGGCCAAGATTGGCACCAGCAACCTGGCCGAGGCCACCAGGTATGCTCTTCGGGAAGACCTGCTCGCTATAAAGGACGCTTAATCTCTCTGGTCGGTCACCCCTATAGCAGACCGGGAGTTGCTCCTTTTAGCCGCCAAGGCCTATCCATTCCCCCCAAGTAAGCTTCGGCCCCAGCCAGGGTTTGTGCATCTCCTCTCCCAGGACGCACAGATCCATCTACACGGTATTAACCATCCCCCGGCCCCAAACCCTTCACTTTCCACTTTTTCGATTTGCACTGTTCTGAGGATGTTCATGTCTTAGCGCTGGGCTAACATGCCGTCAAGCAAGTTAGACGGTGGAATGAACATGAACGCAGCAGAAAACGGTGCTCACGGCAAAGAAAGCACGGCGAGTCAGAAAATTTCAACAACGACGGAGGAAAAGGATATGAAGTCAGTGACAGTTAACGGTCAGAACAAGCTCCGCGCGGTCTATCAGGAAATTGCGAAAGTTAGTGAGGGAGTTGAATTGAGGTTGCACATCACAGCGGTAAAGAACCTGGTTTCTAATGGTCTGACCAACAATGCCCCGGCGAAACTTCTTGGCGGGCTGGCCCTGGGCGCTCTGCTGATGACGGGGACGGCCCTGTCGGTGGGTATCATCGACGCCGACGGACCCAGCAGACCTCTAACAAGTTCAATACCGTCCTTTGGGGTGGCCGATGGACTGGATGAATTGGAATACGAGGAAGATGAGGGGCTGATTTCCTCAGTAGATAACCGGGTAGCGGTCGGAAGTCTAGTTCTTGATGAAATGGAATACGAGGAAGATGAAGGGCTGATTCGGTCGTGGTCATAGCCTTCGACACTCCGGACTTGGTTTACCAGGAAGCCGGCCGGTGGACCAGATTCTGTGAGCATTTGACTTCGGGAAGCAGCTTGGGCCACGGGGGCGTCCCGCGTGGCCCTTGCGTTCTAACGGCCCTCTACATTGTGCCGGCGTTAGGCAAGGCAGCCAAGCGACCCAAAGGACCTATTTTAAGAGATGGGTTAGGTTTTTTCCTTTTAGGGAATGGACTGCGGCGGTAGGGACTGGTAAGGCTAAACGAGTCCAGGCCTGGTAGCGTAGGTAGCAGCCTCTACCCGATTGCTGGCGCCAATCTTGGCGTAGATGTTGCTGACGTGTCTTCGCACCGTGCTTTCGGCAATAACTAACTCTTCGGCAATGTCCCGGTCGGTCTTGCCGGCGGCAATGAGGCACAGGACTTCTACCTCCCGCTGGGTCAGGCCGTCGGGATAGGCCGGAGCCGATTCTGGTTGCAAGCGAATCTGTTCCTGAATGGCAGCCACCCGATCCATCAAAGGACGCATACCCAGCTCGCTGGAGATAGACAGGGACTCGTCGAGCAGGGACACGGCCTTGTCCCGATCGCCGGGCTCGTTTCGTTGGAGCAGGGTATCGGCGTAGTCGCAGCAGGTCCAGGCCAGCTCGGGCCGGTAGCCCGCTTTGCGGCAGAAGGCTAGGGCGTCCTCGAAGTGGGTCATCGCCTGGTCCAGGTCGCCCATGGTGTGGGCCAAGAGGCCCAGCATACGATCAATGGCGACTACGCCCACCTGAAGTGTGGTTCCCCGCACGTGTTGGAGACTGGCATACTGCTGCCGGGCCGCGACGATGTCCTGCCGCAGCACCGCCAGCAGCCCAAGGCCGCACACGGCAAACTGAGCGACAATCAGGGTAACCGACGGAGAGGAAAGAACGGTTTGGGCGGCCCCCTCGGCAACCTCCAACCGGTCACCCAAGCCGGTTATTCGGGCAATTAGCGGAATTACCTGGGCAGACAATGTATTTGGCATGCGCGGCCCAGGCGGGGTCAGGCGCATGATCTCCAGGAGCCGTTCCAGGTGCACTCTCCCCTGGTCGAAGTCGCCTACCTCGTACTCAAATTCTGCTCGGTGTGCGAGGTTTCGGTAGTCTCCGGGGGACGCCGCCAGGCCCCGATCGCTGAATTCCCTGGCCGATCGCCAGTCACCTATCGAAGAGCACAAGAACCCGTTCTTATTGAGCGCTGAAGACAGCCAAAAGCGGTCGCGCAGTCGCTCCGCCCCCTTCAGCATGGGCAGCGCGTGCTGACGCGCTTGCTCAAGTTCACCTGTAATCCGCAAGACGCTGGTAGCCTCGAAGCGGGCGGCGACCTCTACACGGAGATCGTTGAGCTGCCGAGCTAATTCGATGGCTCGCAAGCTTTTTTGCAAGGCTTCGTTGTAATCATGGCGAGACCGATCAACCCGGGCGGCAGAGGCCAGGGTTCCCATCTCCAGTATGGTGTCGCTTTCCCGCTCCGCGGTGGATAGAGCCCTAGCAAAAGCCTCTTGAGCGCCAATGTAGTCGCCTTCCTCCATGCCCAACAATGACCCATACCGGCAGAGGAGGCGGCCTTCCTGGTGGGATTCAGCGGGAACCAGTTCCAGAGCACGGGCGATAGGCTTGGTAACTCCGAGACTTTGGCCATAGGACGAATAGTACGGGTACTCCGTGATCTCCACAGCCCGTTCCCCATCCCCCGTATCGGCGTAATGGCTAAAGGCGCGGCCCAGGGAGTCGGCGGCCTGCAAAATCTCGTGCCTTTGAACCATGGCCATCTGGGCGCGGGCCAGGCCGAACAGCAGGGCCGCCGCCTCGGTGCCCTTCGCCGGGTCCTGGCTGCCGAGTGGCACTCCCTTAGCCAGCAATCCCCGCTCGAAGTGGGCTCGGGCCTCTTCCCGAGAGCCAGGAGAAGCGCACCGCTTATGCCCAAACGGTGCGAGAAGACGGCTTCAGGCTCCTGGATCTGCTCCAAGGACCGGACGTGCCATTAGGAGCAGACCACCTGCCCCGCGTGGAAGCTCTGCGGCGGGTCTTGGAGCGCCACTATCACCGCCTGGAGCAACGCCTGGAGAATGAATCTGCAGGAAACCGGCGCCTCCAGATACGTTTCAAGGCCAATGGAGAGTTGCCGCCGGCCGCTGAGGGCATCGAGTCTCCGTATGACCCGGAGGCCCGGTTTCGCAGCCGGCACGAAATTATCTGGACCGGCTATCAGGTACACCTGAGCTCGACCTGTGAGCCCAATGAGGTCCATTTGATTACCAACGTGGAAACCACCCAAGCCACGGTCCATGAGTCGCGGAAAACCGAGGCCATTCATCAGGCCCTGGCGGACAAAGCTCTGCCGCCGGACCAACACCTGGTGGATTCGGCCTACGTCGACGCCGAAGTGCTCATCAGCAGCCGTGAGCAGTTCGGTATTAGCCTGGTCGGTCCGGGTCGGCCGGACATCAGCTGGCAAGCCAGGACGGAGGGGGCCTATCATCGCTACTGCTTTGCCATCGATTGGGAGCAAAGGCAAGTGCGCTGTCCCCAAGGGAATCAGTCAAAAGTCTGGCAGGATGGCTCGGATCGGTACGGCCCACGCATCCTGGTCACCTTAGACTCCGATGACTGCCTGAATTGCCCGGCCGGTTCTTATGTACCGGGGCCAAGGTGCAACCGCGGCGGCTGCGAATCCAACCTCGCCCCCAGTATGAGGCCCTGCACGCTGCCCGCCAACTACTAACAACCGAGGCTGGTAGGAAACTCTACAATGCGCGGGCTGGGGTGGAGGGAACCATCTCCCAGGGGGTAAGAAGCTTCGGCCTGCGCCAGAGCCGCTACTGGGGATTGGCCAAGACCCATTTGCAACATCTGGCCACTGCCGCGGCCATCAATCTGGACCGACTGGGAGCCTGGTTCGAGGAACGTCCGTTGGCCAAGACCCGGGTCTCCCGTTACGCCAAGCTGGCTCCCTTGGCCGCCTAGGTTCGCCAACAGTATCCGGTCCTTAATTTAGTGGCTGGTTGATAATGCAAATAGATACGGGGTAGCACTCTTGGCAGCTACCCAGTTTTTCTGCGCGGCGAAATCGGCAAAGAGGGCGGATCGGTCGGCGCTCCAAAACGCCCGTCGATGTTGGGTAGCTAGAATTGGCAAGCCATTGATCCCATGGTGGTGCATGTAATACGTTGCAACACCCACTATGCCATCGATAATCGACGTTAAGAAAACGCTGGCCTAGGGGGAATCGAGGTTTCCGGCCAGACTTCTAGAATTGCAAGGATCCCCTGGCTCTGAAAGGACTTGCTTTAGGAGGGGAGCTGGAACGGAGGGCCTCCCAACTCAAGGGGTCTCCCAACTCAAGGGCCTTCTGCCACGATCAGGACCTCGTTTGTGGCGCTACTTGATCCCCCTGGTCTGGGACCTCCCGCCAGCGTATAAATACGATCCCCTATAGCTACTGCTCCAAGGCCGTGCCTGGCGGTGGGAAGGGGCGGCATAGTTTCCCATGAGTCAGTTCCGGGGCTATACCGTTCGTTGGTTTCGAACGTCCCCGTCGTCTCCTCTCCGCCGAAAACATAAAAACGTCCCTTTACTGTCGCCGCCGCAATGCCGCTCCTGGGGGTTGGCAAGGGTGCCTTCTTGGCCCAGGTATCAGTCCTGGGATCGTACACCTCATTTTCCGAAAGGTTTCTGGCGAAGCTGCCCAGCCTGCCCCCAGAAACATAAATTTTACCGTCTAAAACAGCGATGGCTATGTGGTCTCTTGGCATGGGCATCGGGGAACGAGGGAGCCAAGCATCGGTTGAAGTATCATACTGCTCGGTGGTCCCCACATCTCCCCCGACACCGCTTCCCCCTATGGCGTATATTTTCCCATCCACTACCGCCGCGCCAAGTGCCCCTCGGGGGGTGGGCAGGTCAGTATGCCTAGCCCAGGTATCGCTCTCAGGTTCATAAGCCCAAACCGTCTTGACCGGCTGGAAGCTGCCCTCAAATCCACCGATTAGGTAGATTTTCCCTCCTAAACCGGTACCAAGGTGAAAACTACATCTAGGTAAACCCATAGTGAAAGCAATCATGTAGGTTTCACTTTGGCTTTAGTTTAGGGCCACTGCCGCCGCATGGTCCACCCCTTGAGGAATCGGCGCTCGCCGTCGCCAAGTGTTGGATTGGGGATCGTACTCTTCATTCTTGGTAGCTCCGGCTCCGAATCCGCCAAATACGTAAATCTTCCCGTTTAGCTCAGCCGCCGCCACCTCGCTTCGAGGGGTTGGCATGGGTGCCAAGGCGGACCAAATCCCGACCAGCGGCCTGCGCTCCAAAGGTTCTTTCTGGCGAGCTTGGGTACAAAGCTGAGCTCCATTATCGTCGGTGACCCTGTAGTCAAACTCCTGTTCCCGTTGAGAAAGGACCAGCCAAATCCCCGTAGTTAACACCTGGGCATACAACATTCCCGGCTCGGGACAGCCTAGGCTGGAATCTGACCAAGTGACCTGCTCCGCCCGAACAATATGGAGCATTGACAGGCTCTCCCCCATCCGATTTTCCAGGTCTGTGATCGCCGATTTGAGCCCAGGATGGGTGAGCCCCTGCGCCTCTGCGGCTGACAGAGTGGCGATCGCAGGTAGATCGTTGGGCAATGCAGTAGGAGTGCTAGCCACGGTGGATGCTGGGGTAGGGTTAAGTGCGTCGAGGAACTCAGTGTATGCAATAGTGCTGCCGTGTCCTCCAACAATTGTCGTCACATCAAGCTCATGTCGAATAACCGCATCGTTGAATTGCTCGGCGCCTGGACCAGGTGGTGCGCCAGGCGAGTAAATGTCGCTGACGAATACAATACCTTCGTTCAGAACGAATATGATCATCTTATCTGCAGAATGGGGAGTTTCGGCAGGGTAAACTCCTACCGGGCGCAGGGAGTCTGCGATAATGAACGAGCCATCAGCGGGCACCACTGCGATCGTTGCCTCAACGGGATTGCGATCCAGAGCGTCAGTCATGATTATCGAGTCTGTATTTTGAAACATTTCCCTGAAGAATACTTCGACGGCCTCATGCACGATGGCCGTTGCACCTTCTGCAACGAAGGGTCGCATACCTCCGGCGTGATCGATGTGGTGATGCGTGGAAACAACGTGTGTGATGGGCTTACCTGGGAAGGTATCCTGAACCCAGCTAATGATTGCTTCCGCACGCTGGTCGTGTAACACTCCCTCGACTACGACGATGCCATTTTCCTGCTCAACAACCATCGAGTTATTGGGGCCGCCAAGCAGGTGGAAGATACCAGGCATCACTTCTATCGCATTGACCTCTCCATGGTCACCGTCCTTGATGAATCCAAGATAAGCAAATGCCTGGATAAACTGACTGGTGCGCCTGCCTCGGTCAGCCAGTTCCGCATCGAAGGTGGGCGAAACCTCTGAAGGGAACTCAAACAGATCGCCGTCTAGAGACGGATTCACCTCAATGGCGATGCGCTTCTCGGAGTGAATCGTTTCGCCGTCGAGAGTTATTTCGACGTTCATAGGGAAGGAGAAACCGTCAAACTGCTGCCAGTTGTTATAGAGCGCCTCCAAAGGTACATCACGGCGAAAATGGTCCAGTTCCATCGTGGCGAGCTTGGTAATCTCATTGGTTTCCTCATTGACGAATAGAGTGATTGGGAAAACCTCATCATGAACGACAAGCACACTGTGGATGGTGCCGTTTAGCGTTGCTCGATTTCCGAAAGAAACAAGGCCGGGGGTTGCCAAGGTATCACGCAGGATAATATGAGGATTCAGCAATCGCTGTTCCTTACGAATCGAAGCCCAGCGGTCGGAGGTCAATGGTTTGACACCGGGAGGGCCAAAGTTGGCGTCCGCACCTGAGATGTAACCTAGCTGGTCTGAGATTACTTCGGTTACTTCACGATCCCGACCTAAGGAGTTGCGGATATAATCTAGTCGAAGGTTGTCACCCGTAATGTCATAGGTTAGCTGCAAAGTGAAGGAGCCAGCAGGCCGTGCTTCGTCGCGGGGTAAAAAGCCTTCGTGAAGTATCCAGCGTTCCCCAGCCGATTCAAGAGAAAAGGCCTGAAGACCTTCGAGAGCCTCCTTGCCACCGATGCCCGCAACAGCTCTTTCTAGGGCAGTGGCTAGCGGCGGGGCAGGGGAACCTTGTTCCCCCTGAGGGCCTGCCGGTCCTAGTACCCCAGGGGCACCTTGCGGTCCCTGATGGCCTTGTGTTCCGGGTTGGCCTGGCGCTCCCTGAGGGCCTTGTGTTCCAGGTTGGCCTGGCGCTCCCTGAGGGCCTTGTGTTCCAGGTTGGCCTGGCGGTCCTGCAGGCCCCTGGCACGCCAGGACGGCAAGCACTACTAATAGCAACGCTATGCCAAAGAACGCTCTAGTCCATCGCAATTCAGGGACCTCCTTTTCTGTCGGAACTGTAATGCATCTATGAGGAAACCAACCGCATCGAGGCAGGGACCTAGGCCAGCCGAGCCGGGTTGGTCTAAGCTCTTGCCGCCTCTCAACTCCTGCCCCTGCCTTCCCAGTTAATCAACCTAGCCCCAGTGTCCCCTAGATCGCCCCCCAGCAGCTCACCCCAGTAATCCTCCCTGCAGCCCCTGTTAATCCTACCAGGTCAGTCTCCCCCTTGCGCACATCTGGGCTTTTTCCAAAACCGGTAAACCTCAGGGTGTGGGGCATCATCCCCCAGGGCTAACATGCTGTAGAAGCAAGCAGCCGAGGAGGAGATGAACATGAACGCACCAAAGACTGGAATCAAAAGCATCCATCTGGCGACCTACCAAGAAAAAAGTAAAGATGAGGAGCAGATTGAAATGGGTTCGACGAGCAACATATCAAAGGTAAAGACCTGGGTGTCCGGAAGCCTGGCAACACATCGCTCGGTAAAACTCTTGGGAGTGGCAGCTCTCGGAACCCTGATGATAACTGTAACCGGCCTCCAGTTCGCCCCGACCCAAACTGATGACTCAGGCTCCTACTAGCCGGTGCTGATACCCGGCGCTCCGGCGGCCCTGGCCGGTTTCACCCCCAACCAGCAGGTGGAGATTCTGGGAGAGATGGATGACTTTTAAACCGGGATTTTCCATCTCCCATCCACTGGTGCGTGTGGAAGCAGTAGTTCAAAGGCCATCAGGCAAGCCCTCGTGGCCTTTACTCTTTGGACACCGGGCCCGCGCGGACGAGGGCAGCGCAATATCCACCAGATGGTTGCCAAAAAAATGAATAGTAGCAGAGGCTAGAGCAACCCGTTTCGACTGGCGTAGGTGGCCGCCTCGGTGGGGTGGCGGTGCTGGTCTTGTTGAGGATGTTAGTCACGTGGTGGGCAACTGTATTGGGGCTGATGAAAAGCTCTTCGGCGATCTCCGGGTTACTCTTGCCCAGCAGCGATGAACTGAAGCACCTCCACCTCGCGCAGGGTCAGGCCATCGGGGTATGCAGGAGCTTTGGCTGGCTGAGATGCGGCTAGCTCCAGGAGGGCACCTACCCGCTCGACCAGAGGCCGCATACCCAGTTCGGTGGAGATAGACAGGGACTCTTCAAGCAGGGACAGGGCTTTCTCTCGGTCGCCGAGTTCGCTCCGCTGGAGCAGCGTGTCCGCGTAGTCGCAGCAGCTCCAGGCCAGCTCGGGCCGGTAGCCGGCGCGGCGGCAAAAAGCCAAAGCATCCTCGAAGTGGACCATGGCCTGGTCCTGGTTTCCCTTGGTCTTGGCCAGGAGGCCCAGCCGACGGTAAATCGTCCCCATGTCCAACGCCAACAAAGTGCCGCGGGCGGGCTCCAAGGCGGTGTACTGCTCGGCGCTCGTCGTAACACCCCCACGCTGTATCGCCATCAGCGCCAGGCCGGTTCTGGCGCTGATGGCGAAACGGGGGATAACATTTGACGAAGAAAGAACGATTCCAGCGGCTTCTTCGGCGACCCGCAACCGCGCTGTATCACCGGTAAAACGGGATACCTCCGCAATAACCAGGGTGCCGGTGGCAACTCTCCATTGGCTTTGAATCGTATCTGAGGGTGCTGGTTTCCTTCAGAATCATTCTCCAGGCGTTGATAGCGGCGCTCCAAGACCCGCCGCAGGGCTTCTACCCGGGGCAGCCAGGCTGCCCTCTTCTTTGTTGACGTAACCTTAGTTGTACGATCCAGGTCACCTATCGCTGGCCGAGTCACCTTACACAAAGATTGTTGTATGCCATTGGGAGCAAATTGGCCTAAAAAGGCTTTGATTTATTTATTGACCTAAATTTATTTAACAGACAGAGTTAGGGCAACTAAAAACGCGAGGAAGTAAGGATTATGAGGAAACTAGTTATTGCGATGATATTGACGGTGTTGATGGCCCAAACAGCTGGGCTGCCGACTTTTGCCCATCTGACGCCCCCCCCCATGCCATATCCACATACCTGGCCATGACAATGGTTTTGCTCCTGAAAGTCACGAAATTCCTGCCCCTCATTGCCCCTAGCATTATCACCCACCCAGACGGGTGGCTCTAACCTCACCCGGATCTCGCCCTCGCCTCAATGCGGCTCCCCGTACTTGGCGGCTGATCGCTGGGACGCTGGCGACAGTCATGAGGACAAAGCCGAAGCCTAGGACCAGCAGCCGGTGAAGATCATGATCCGGGCTCCATTAGGCACAACCTGGCTTCAAACTGCGGCTCCAAACCATCGCTTTAATTCTTTGCGAAATTTGTCGAGCACCTCCTTTCTTCATCGCCAAGGGCTACTCCTGACGGACGGGGGAGGCGAAGGCCGAAGCACATAAAGCGACCCCGGGGCGAATGGTCCCTTCCACATCGGACAGGTCTCGGTATCCGCGGAATGCGTCGGTATCGCTAGACTCCGCCAGCAGAGTTGCCTGTTTCGTGCCGATCATAGCCATTTACTGTTAGCGGTGATCCCACTGGCAGCACCAGTTAGTTAGCAGACAGAAAATGGGACGTGATTATGGTTGGAAATGCCGACAGCGTCCCCGCGAAAGTGTCTTTGGCTCTCATGGGACTTCGGTGCGGGCCAACCCGATTGGCGCAGATACATATATGCTCATTCCCTTACACCGTGATCTTTTGGAGATATGCTATTATTGGGCCACCGGATAGCTGGAGGCTTAATCATGACTTTACAGGGCAATGACTGGCTAGCTCTAACTAAGGAACCCACCTTGGAGCCAGAGTTTCCCATTTGCGATCCCCATCACCATTTTTGGGAATATCGGCCCGAGCCTGCCGCCTACCAACGCTATCTTCTACCAGAATTGTCCAACGACCTCAACAGCGGTCACAATGTGCGTTCCACGGCGTTCATTGAGGTAAGGTCCAACTATCGTAGCGACGGACCGCCAGAAATGCGGCCCGTTGGCGAGGTGGAATTCGTCGAGGCTCTGGCGGAAGCCAGCGCCACCGGGCAATATGGCCCGGCACGGGCGGCAGCGGCGATCATCGGCCATGCCGACCTGAACCTGGGCGGCCGGGTCGAACCGGTGCTGGAAGCATTACATGCGGCCAGTCCGAACCGGTTTCGAGGAATCCGGTACTCCTGTAGTTGGGACCCCCATCCTGAGGTGGAAGACCGGGCACCGGAAGGCCAACTGTCCAGCGCCATCTTTCGGGAGGGAGCGCTGGTGCTGGCGCGTTTGGGCCTGGTCCTGGAGAACACGGTGTTCTTCCCCCAGCTACCCGAGGTAGCCGAATTCGCCAAGGCTGTTCCGGACCTGACCATTGTCTCCAACCACATTGGAGGCTTGATGCGGGTCGGCCCTTACGCCAACCGGGACGACGAGGTGTTAGCCACGTGGCGAAGCGGCATCGCGGCCCTAGCAGCGTGCCCCAACGTGGTGATGAAACTAGGGGGTGTCGGCGGGCCACGTTATGGCTTTGGTTGGCATACTCGGGAAACTCCCATTGGCTCGGCACAGTTGGCTGAGTCGTTAGCCCCGTTGATGCATTACTGCATCGAGCAGTTCGGCCCCGACCGGTGTATGTTCGAGAGCAACTTCCCGCCGGACAAGGTGTCGTACTCCTACAATGTGCTGTTCAACGCCTTCAAGCGTTTGTCCCAGAGGTACTCTCCCACCGAGCGCGCGGCCATGTTCCATGACACCGCGGCTCGTGTTTACCGGATAGATGTTTAGGGCCTGGACCCGTGGCTCCAGCCAGACTAGAGGTGATCATGAAAGCTATCAGGATACACTTTAAGGACAATGGCGACGAACTCCGCATGGAAGAAGTGCCCCAGCCTGAGCCAAAGGCCGGGGAGGTGTTGATTAGAACCCAGGCGATTGGTGTTAATCGTGCCGACTTGGGCCGGAGAAGAACCGTATCCGAAGGAGAGCAGGAGCCACCCAGAATCCCTGGTCTCGACGTGGCCGGTGTAGTGACATCTGTTGGGTCCAACGTGACCAACTGGAATGTTGGGGACAATGTGATGGCGCTGGTTCGGGGGGCTTATGCGGAATACTCGGTCGCCCAATCTGCGCTCACCTACTCTCCGCCGGTGGGCATGTCGACTACCGATACCGCTTCGCTCCCATGCGTCTTCTTTACCGCTTGGTATGGCTTTCAGATGGCAGGTCTCAAGCAGGGGGAGACGGCGCTAATTCATGCAGCTGGCAGCGGAGTGGGTATGGCGGGGATCCAAATCGCCAAGGCCTTGAGCGCTCGAGTTCTAACTAGCGCGGGCTCCGATGAGCGTGTGGGGCGGGGACGGAAATTGGGCGCCGAAGTGGGTGTGAACTACTCTACACAGAACGTAGCTGAAGAGCTGCTCCGGCTTACCGATGGCCGAGGGGTTGACGTGGTGCTGGACACCGTGGGCGGTACCATCTTCGACGCAACACTAGGTGCGCTCGCCGAGGGTGGTAGGGTTGTGACAGTGGGTGGCCACAGTGGCGATCGGTCCACGTATGAGGAACAGGAGCTGGCCAGGAAGGGTCAGTGGGTCCGCCGGGTGGGTGTGTTTGACGAGGCTCAAGAGGACGCGGAGCAGCGTGGCTGGGCTCAGATGAAGTCTTGGTTCGAGACAGGGAGTCTGAAAACCGTAGTGCAGGAGGTATTTCCCTGGACGGAGGCGAAGCAAGTGCAAGAACTTCTGGCTAGTCGCGGCGTATTTGGGAAGTTGGTGATGGAAGTATATTGACCGAAGTGCTAAAGCCATGAACCGATGGCTAGACGGATTCTACGGGAGGGCAGAACATGAAGTTCGGTATTTTCTTACTCATGCAGTCGCCGGATATGCTACCATCATCGGAAATCTACGCCAACGCCCTTGAGCAAACGAGGATGGCGGACCAGTTGGGGTTCGATTACGTGGTAGCCGCGGAGCATCATTTTTCCAGCTATGGCTTCCTTCCCAGTCCCCTGATGCTAATCTCAACACTAGCCCAGCACACGGAACGGGTCCGCTTCAGCACTGCGGTAGTGGTTCTACCGCTGCGCAATCCAATACAAACCGCCGAAGAAATCGCCATGTTGGACCATCTTACCCAGGGCAGGCTGGAGGTGGGATTTGGCACCGGTTACCAGCAGTATGAATTTCAACGTTTTCAGGTACCGTTGGAAGAGAACCGGTCGATGTTCGAAGAGTCGCTGGATATAATTACCAACTCCCTGTCCCAAGCGCCCTTCTCCCACAACGGTCACTACTATCAAATAGAAGAGACCACCATTCTTCCCCGTCCCATGCAGCAGCCGCATCCTCCCTTCTGGCGGGCCACTACCAGCGTTGAAACCATGGCTTCGACCATCGGCCGGGGCATGAAGGTCATCACCGGCGGCACTACCGGTTCGACCCAACGCGTTATCGATTCGTGGCACATGTTTCAGGAGGCGTTGCGGCTATCGGGTAAAAGCTGGCCTCAGGAGTTCATCGTTCAACGCGGGGTCTACGTCTCAGAATCCGAGGAAGATGCCAGGGCTCAGCTTCCTCACGCCGTATGGCACACCCGAAGCGCCCGGGGTCTCCGCACCAATACCCTACAGGTAGACGCGGGTCGGGCCAGGACCGACTTGGCTCCCCACGTGGAAATAGAAGATGACCCGGACCAACTGTACGAGGACTGGCTGTTCGGGGCGCCAGAGGTCGTCACGGAGAAAATACATGGCCTGACCCAGGCCACCGGCATGACCTACTTGAATTGCACCTTTGCGCTGGGGCAAATACCCCACCAGAAGGTGCTGAAGTCCATGGAACTATTCGCAACCAGAGTAATGCCTCACTTCAGGGATTACCTGCCGGAGCAGAGCAGATACCCCCTGAGAGATTGAATGAGGAATTGAGATGACCGGTCTGCGCGCCTCCCCTGCAAATTACGGATCTGGATGGTGCAGCCACTGGCCACCTCCATCAATATGACCTACAACTCGAAGAAGGATAAGCACAACGCCACCGTTAGCCTGAGCCCGAAGCCGGAAGCGATGACGGTGACTTCTTCGGCAGGAGGCTCAGCTACGAGTGGCGTAGGTGGAAAGTAGGACCTGTATTAGTGGCTCTCTGACTGCTTCGCTCATCGGCATAAACCGGCATGGGGCCAGCAGTAGGGCGAAGCTGAAAGGGAGAGAGGCCAAGGGCCGCGGGACCGTACCTCGCGGCACCAGATTAGCGTAAAATTGCCCCTTGGGATTCCAGGTAGGACTCACTGCACCGCGTAACTAATTTGACGCAGAATGCCTTCTCCCAGTTGGTGTTACGGAACTTGGTGCTTTGGATTGACGCACCATACAGCTTGGTGTTTTGAAGATTTGCTCCGGTTAAGTCAGCATCCGTCAAATCAGCTCCGGCCAGGTCCGCCTCTTCAAGATTGCTTCCCGCCAAATTTGCCCCTTTTAGATCAGCGCCGGTCAGGTCTGCCTCTTGCAAATTCGCATTAATAATGGAAGCGCCACTCAGCTTAGCGCCCCGTAGCGAAACGTTGGGAAAGCTAGCAGCGGTCAAATTCGCCCCTGCCAGTTGGGTTCCTTCTAATTTGGCACCGGTGAAGTCATGAGCCACCAGGTCCGCACCGGTAAGGTCGGCTTTACTAAGGTCAGAGAAAGTGAAGTCGGCTCCGGTCAGGGTTGCGCCGGTCAGGTCGACGCCAGTTAGGTCGACGTTGGACAACCCAGCGTTGCTCAGGTCGGTATTAGATAGATTGGCTCCCTCCAGATCATTCCCATTCAGTTGGATGCCCGATAGGTTCATCCCGCTCAAATTGGCTTTCTTCAGGCTTATGCCCGTTGATGCTCTGAAACGCACGTCTGCCAGGGCCAGTGGTCGGGGCGTTGGGATTGGAGTCTAAACTAATACCAAGGTGAAAACTACATTCAGCTAATGCCCAAAGTCTGCTTCGGCAATCGGCAGTGTTTTAGTTTGCGCAACCTGAAAGAGCAAAATCCCTCGTCGCACCGGCGTAAGCCGGTGTCCACGAAAGTACATTCTGCCATGTTCCCTGGATTCCGGCGTTCGCCGGAATGACGGTGTTGGCAGCGCTGTCCAATCCGGTGTCGATGTAGATTCCACTTTGGCTTTGGTTTAGGTGGATCTTGTAGGGGGCTTGGGAATGGCGGTTGGCAGCGAAAGCGGTGTGAAGGTCGCTGTGGGCCAAGGAGTCGGTGTGGCAGTAGGAGACGGGGTGACAGTAGGAGACGGGGTGACGCTTGGAGCTTGTAGAACGGCAGTTGGAATTGGGACTTCTGGTACCCTAAACCAACGCCAAGGTGGGAACTACATTTTGCAGCGATGGCAAAGGTAGGGAAGGTGTAAAAATCAATGCATCGGCTCGAGCTTGTAACAGGGTTCGGCAGCGATGTTTCACTTCATCCTTACGGTGAGCTAGTCCGCCGAAGAATGCATTCATCTTCTCTTGGACTTGGGCTTTTGTTCCCAGGCATTCGTTGGCCGTGACCTCTTCCCTGGCCCAGTCCCAGACGGCTTCGTCGGCATTGAAGTCTGGGCTGTAGGCCGGTAAGGCCACCAGCCTCAGCTGCAAGTCAGGGGTGGTCAAATAGCTGCGAATCGCTGCTCCTCGGTGGGCTGGCCCATTGTCCCAGATTACTACCAGAGGTCCAGGATGTTTTGCTCTTAGCTGCCGTAAAAAGGCGGTGGAGGTCTCGGCATTGCTGTTGCCGGCTATTTCCATGGCTTCCACCTCCCCAGCCTCCAAGCAAACTCCCGAGTAGTAGCAGGCCTTCTCTCCCCACCGAGGACTGGTAGAGTCCACCAGCGCCGGCTCTCCCTTGAGCACCCATTTCCCCCTCAGATCGGCATCGGCCCGAAAGTGGGCTTCGTCTACGAAGAAGATTTTGGCCCCACTCTCTTGGGCCTCCTCTCGGATTTGGCTGTACTGGAGGACGAAGGCTTTCCGCGCTTCATCCTTGGCTTTCAGGAGGCGTTTCTTGGGTCGCTTCAGCACGAAGCCCAACCGATGGAGGTAGTTCAAGCAACTGCTTCGACTCAGCCCCAGGTCAAAGCTCTGCTTGAGAAATTGCCTCACTACTTTCCAATTCCAGTTGGACAATTCAACTCCCGCCTCTCCAGGCGGATTTTACACCGCAGACTTCAGTTGGTTCTGTTGACCCCAGTTCAAGACGGGGGGGAACCCCCAGTCTGTTCAAAGACCAAACCTTGGGCCCCGCCTCGGCGAAAGTTGGCCAGCCAGTTTCCAATGGTATGAGGCTCTCTGTCCAAAGCCTCAGCCACCTGGATAGCCGACCACCCTTGGCCCAACAACCATAGCCCGTGCCATCGCTCTCGCTCTCGAGGTGTTGGCGCTCGATACATCCTTTCCCGTAAGTCACCTACATTGAGTTGCCACTCTTCCATGAGTTGCACTATTTCCTTCATCCCTTCCACCACCGCCACTCGACTTCTTTTACAGAATATCGCAACTCCTCTTCGGGTTCGCTTTATGTAGGTTTCACCTTAGCTTTGGTTTAGGAGCCCACTGCCGCCCAGGATAGGCTATAATCGGGCATCGACGAAAGCCGTCTTGAATGTGTTGGATTTCGGCGTCACGGCCGGAGCAGGAGCGGCTTCATGGCTTCATAAGGAGGAGCGGTTTGATCAGGACTCTCGGGGACAAGACTCCCAGAGTAGCGGAAACGGCCTGGGTCAGTGAGTTCGCTTATGTAGTTGGTGATGTGGAGATTGGAGAGCACTGCAGCATTTGGCCCGGGGTGACCATTCGGGCGGATGGAGAAGAAAAGATCGTCTTGGGCGACTACGTCAACGTTCAGGAAGGCTCGGTGATCCACGGCGATGGACTGGTTATCGAGCATCACGTGACCATCGGCCACGGCGTGGTGGTCCACGGGGATTTCATCGGCGAAGGGTCATTGCTGGGGAACAACTGCACCTTTTTGCACCGCTCCAGCCTGGGCAAGCACTGCCTAATCGCGGCCAACTCGGTAGTTTTGTCCGGCATCAAAATTCCGGACAGCTCCTTCGTAACCGGAGTGCCCGGCGAAATAAAGCGGCAGATATCCGAGGAGCAGCGGGCCGGCATGCTGAACACCGCCAACCATCTGGCGGAGAAAAAAGAGCTTTTCCGGCAGAGCGGCCTCTAGTTGCAGCCCTGCTCCGGCAATAGGCAATGCGTCGATTTCCGCAACCTGAAGGCGCAAAACCCTTCGTCGCACCGGCGTAAGCCGGTGTCCAGGAAATTACATTCTCCACTGTTTCCTGGATTCCGGCGTTGTCACCGGAATGACGGTGTTGCAAGCGCTGCCCAATCCGGTGTCGATGTAGATTCCACTTTGGCTTTGGTTTAGTAGGCGTGGGCACTACGATTTCAGAAGGAGATTGAGTTTGGAAGGCAACTGGTGTGAGGACGATTTCCTGCTCACTCTGTTGCACCGGAGCTTGGGCGCAAGCCTGCCCAGCGGAAATCAATATTAGCACGATGACGAGGTAAGTTCCTCTATTCACTTCAAAGGTAACTGTTCAGACTTGATGAGGTGAATTGGCTCAAAGCCGTTGGAAAAACGCTGGCATGGCCGGGGGAGTTGTGGCATACCAGGGAGGTGGACACTGAACTAGACCTGAACGCGGCGAGTCGCGAAACTCTGCTGGAGATAATTGCCGGCCAGCGGGCAGTCATTGCCGATTTGCAAAGGCGGATTGGGGTTCTGGAATCCCGTCCCAACCGGCGCGGGTCGTCGGGGATGCCGGGTAATCAGCCGCACTCCAGCCGGCAAGCGCCGGAGAAAAAGGAGCCCAGAAAGCCGCGTCGCCATGGCTTCGCCCGCCAGCGCATGACTCCTACCCGGCGGGTGGAGCATGCCGTGGCGGTCTGTCCCGACTGCGGGACTCACCTGAACGGCGGATGGGTACAGCGAACTCGGGAAGTCATTGAGCTACCGGTGGCTCCGGTAGAAGTGACCGAGCACGCCCTGGTAGCCCGCATCTGTCCGGTATGCCAGCGGCGCCGGCTGCCCAAAGAGGCCCTGCAGGGGGTGGTTCTGGGCCAGCAGCGCCTGGGGGTCAATCTGGTAAGCCTGATGGTGACCCTGCGGGAGGAGGGACGGTTGCCCATAAGAATCATCCAATGGTACCTGGAGACCGTCCATCAGTTGCACCTGAGTGTTGGTGCCATCGTCCAGGCCGTCCATGGAGTAGCCCGTCAGGCTAAGACGGCGGTGCGAGAGGTGCTCGAGCAAGTCCGCGCCAGTCCCGTGGTGCAGGGCGACGAAACCGGCTGGCGCCAGGACGGGAGCAACGGCTATGTTTGGACCTTCAGCACTCCCAGCGAACGATACTTCCTGCGTCGGGGTCGGGATAAGGGGGTGGTGGATGAGGTGCTGGATTCCTCCTTCAGCGGAGTGTTGGTCAGTGATTTCTACGCCGCCTATAACCACTACCCGGGCCTGAAGCAACGGTGCTGGGCTCATCTGCTGCGGGATATCCATGACCTGAAAGGGTTGTACCCAGAAGACGCTGGGCTGGCTCAGTGGGCCGAGGCGGTTCACCAAGTCTACACGGAGGCCAAGGCCGCGGTCCTTCCCCGAGCCCAGCCAGGCCATCGCACCCAGCTAATGCTGGAGGAGAAACTAATGGTCTTGCCGCGGCCTTTCCTTAAAGATCCCCTGGCGGTTCAGGCCAAGCTCTGCCGGCGCATGGAACGGTTCATCAAGGAACTGTTTGTCTTCGTGTCGGACCCAGCCGTGCCCTCAGACAACAACGCCGCCGAGCGGAGCCTGCGGCATCTGGTAACCAGTCGCAAGATCAGCGGCGGCACCCGCTCAGGGCAGGGCACCGACAGCAAGATGACCTTGGCATCCCTCTTTGGCACCTGGCGGGCTAGATGTCTCAATCCCCTCCTGGAATGCCGCCGGTTGCTCGCTTCCCCTCAAATCTGAACACTTACCTTCAAAGCCCTTTTATGATGTCCGGTTCATCAGCACCGTCGTTTTGTCTCTGGCGGTGGTGCAACCGAGGATTAAAAAACCGCGCTTCCCGCGCACGTGTGTGAACCTCTCCTACTAACATCCTACAGTAAGGTTGGATGTAATTAGCTAGCGTCGAAAAACTTCTAAGTGCTAATTAGTGCAGTGACAAAGGTTAGGACCGTTGGAGCACCATAGGCTGGAAGGGAGTGGCGCTGGATGTGGATGGGCCCTCCATCCCCCTCTACCAACAGGCTTCGCTTGCTGCCCGCCTTGCCCCGGTCCGTGGGACATAGGCAGGGCTTTTTTCATTCTCCTGCCTGGTAGGTAAAGCAGATGGTTCCATCATGTCGAAAGCTTCGCTGAGATGGGCATTGTGGCGGCGTAGGGCAGCGGCTACGTTGGAATGCCCAGCCCGACGTACCAAGCTGATGACCAGGTTCCGCAGGCCCGCCAGAACCTGTGGGGCGGCCCCAGTGCGCACCTGAGAGCGGTCCTCGTCGAAGGTCACATCCCGTACCCAGTGGAGGCGGTTCTCGATGCCCCAGTGCCCACGGGAAAGGCTCAACAATCGCCTGGCATCGGCATCAGTGGCTGGGAGACTGCTAATTGCATAGCTCACAGCCACCTGTTTCTTGCCCTTCACGACCCGCTGGCGCTCTAGCCGACACACCTGTTGCAGATGCGGCCACGCTTCCCCGACCGTCCCAGCGCTGCCCACGTAGCCATTTAGCTCTGGGTCGGCCAAGGCCCACAACTCTCGCCGCTCCAGCCGCCCATGACGCCGCTTTACTGGAGCATCGGCCCAGACCGTCAGCTTGGCCCCGCGTGCTCGCCACTCCGCTGCCAGCCAGGGAGGTACGGTTGGCCCACCAGCCCTCTCAGTTCCTAGCAGGGGAAAAAGCCACCTCCAGGTCTCGGCGCAAGGTGGGCTGATTCTCTTTAACTGGCAGCAGATACTCTCCGCCGCCTGCCACAATCTGCTCACAGACTTTCCGTTGGGTCAGTAAGGCATCAGCCACTACTACCCGACCCTTCAGGGGTACCTGGCCCAATACTTCTTTGACCGCCGCCAATTCTTCCCCTTTGCCCGGCGCAGCTACCTGCGCCAGCACTGCCCCAGCGCGGCTAGCGTAGGCCGACACCAGATGGACCCCGGGTATCTCTTGGCCGTGGACCCCTCGCAAGGTTTTCCCGTCCAGGGACAGGGGGTCATCCGCCTCTACCCCGCTATTTGCCAGCCAGTTGCCGACTTCTGCCTCAAAGGCCGCCACGTCCAGGCCCTTGAACACCCGGTGGAGGGTGGCCACGCAGGGTGTCTTCTCCTGGCTGAACCCCAAAAGCTGCGCCGTAGCACCCCCTTGGTCCCGCCCCCATTGAGCTATGGCGTATAAGCTGCGGGCGCCGCACAGCATGGCACAGGTGGCCAAGGCCAGGATCGCCCCCAAAGAGTGGCGTCGCCCTTGGCTACTCCGGAAGTCAGGCACCAAATCCAGCGTTTCTCTCAAAGTCATCATCCTTCCCTCCCGCTTAAACTGGTAAATAATTTTATACTATTTTGAGAAAATGAAAAGGCCCTGGTAACATAGGGTCGATTTTAGGGGGATATGGACACAGCGTGGTAAGGTTGAAGATCATGATGAATAATTTAGCCTAGACGACCTGGAGTACGCCTTCGATTTCGGGGAACACATACGTGGTAACCCGTTCGCTCTGTCGGTTGTAATTGTCTCCTGCCACCTACTCACTGCTTCTACGTTAAGAATCCACACTATTCCGCTCTGCGTGCCGCCTTGGCGATGCCCTTTGTTTGATCGTCTTCGCTATCCCGTACAAGCTGACCGCGACCCAGGATGCCTCAATCACGAACGCGGCAAGGTTCCAATCGTGCACCAGCGACACCAGTATCAATGAGGCTCCCAGCAGATTCGGCAGAAGATACGCCATACGTCGCGCCGTTAGAGTGCCCCGCTGCAGCAGGAAATACGCTAGCAGTATCAGCGCGACTCCGATCAACCCGATTGCATTAAAGGCAATATCCATTCGCAATTCACCTCCAGAGGGAGTGGGAGAGGTACAACCCCAAAGGTTTAAGGTTGCCAGTATGAGCACAAGTAAGGAGGCATGTAATAGGCTGGTCTCGGCGTCAAACAGGTACAATTTACTACGAGACTGGTCGTGCCCACCGGGGCTATACCCTCTTCGCCCCCAATGGTGGGGACGACATGTATTTGATCGATATGGAGGGTAACATTGTCCACTGCTGGCACTGTAAACGAGGTGTCGCGTATGGTCATCTACTACCCACCGGAAATATTCTACCCAGGACCCCACGCTCAGCCGATTCAGCTGGCGCCCAGGCCTCCGACGGTATCCAGGAGTTGAACTGGGAAGGCGAGGTGCTCTGGGAGTATCGCAATCCCCACCTGAAGCTCTATGGTCGACTGCCTAACGGCAACACTCTTATCATGCTATGGGAAAAATCTCTGCGAAAACAACGAAGCAGGTGAGGGTGTGGACCACGTGGCCATAGGGACCGATTCCAGCATCGGGGTGAGAAGCTCGGGCTCGATTAGTGGCCTCGAATCCCCGGCCGAAGGGAAGAACATTATCCGCGGGCTGATCATCCGCGGCTATTCCGACGCCGACATCATCAAGATCACCGGCGGTAAAGCCCTGGCGTTTTTCAGCAGGGTCATGGGCGAGTAGCCCGCTCCTCTCCCATGAACACCGTCACCTGGGACCCCTCCGCGCATTCTTCCGGGTAGTCCACTGAATAGCCGGTGTTGGAAGGTGAAATACAAGCTGCGCTAGTTAGGTTGCTAGTCCGACACTAATCGTACGAAGAATGCACGGCACTTACACGGAAGTGGCACTGAGTAAGCATTGGGTACGCATCGGTTCCCGGGCCCGAGTTTGGTCCTTACAGCTACAAAATGGCGCCAAACGCCGAAATCCTCTGGTCAAATAATCGAATCTTGAGCGCGTCGCCTGCCCAGTAATAAGCATTAACACCATGGCTCTACATCATGGTCTAAATTAAGGATCCAAGGATTGTAATTAAAACTTGCATTGTTAGCTCTGTCTAAAACACTTTGATGAACTTTGGGTTTACCGCATTCGCTATCAATTGTCCTCTGTTTCTTTCTAAAAAGGCGGGCAATACCAGAACGTGAATCATGCAAAACACCATCAGCATTCGGATCAACTGTGACTTTATGATTGTGGTAAATTTTTAGACCATCAGCTTTTGCCTTTTTTACCATCCACTCCAGAGTAATATCCGATAAGTCATGCTCTGGGTATCCTCCTCCCACGTCAGAATGAACTCCAGGGAACCAGACTTGTTCCACTAATGCGTTCTCCTTCCAGAAGGTTGGTCGAAAAGCCGCTCTTTTTTCATCGATAGATAAGTCATGGCACCCATGTTTTACATTGTCAGCCAATGCTGTGTTATGAAATTCATGTTTGAATGGACCCCATCCGTCCATAAATCCGATTGGTACAGGTAATCCTAGTGCACCAACCGTGTCCCAGACACCCAGGAATTTAATCTCACACCTCATGGTGTGATGTCTGGACAAGAATTCCTTCGCCTCGGCTCCTCTTTTATGCTGATCCCTTATTTTGTAAATATCGTAGGCATCGTCAATCAACTCCCGTCTAGACTTAGGAAATATGCCGAACAGGTCAAGGAATCCAGACAAACTTCTTACTGTAAATGCACCTCTACTAAATCCGAAAAGGTATATCTGGTCTCCCGACTGGTAGTTTTCAAAAATGAACTCATAGCATTCCTGTATATTCTTAGAAATTCCCACTCCGAAAGCTGAGCCAGAAATTTTGCGCCAGCCTGTACCTAGACCACGGTCATAAAATGCGACCTGGTCCACTGTTCGATCTTCTATCAGATTGAACAGCTTGTAGACATTGGTATTCGGGCCTTGTCCACCCTCTTTAGCCGTTCCATCCGAAAATACCACTATATTCTTGCTCATACTGATATTGGCCTGGACCCCCTTTTTTACCAAGGTAGTAAATCCATGATACATGAGGAGTTTCCGCTGATCACCTTTAAGCGACCATTCTCTCAAGCGATATAGGATCATACTGACCCTCAAAATATTTTTGAAGGGCATCTTCAAAGACCTGGTTATCAGGTGTGGCGTGGGCAAATAGGGTCATGGACGATCGGAATTTCAAATCATCGGGGTATCCTAAGATTTCATTGATTGGTCGTCCTTTGGTTTGAGAGACCAGCTTTGTACAATGAATCAAACGTGATCCCAGTATAGGGTGTCGTAAATAAGCCTTGGCCTCTTCTAGCGAGGAAATTTCAAACTTCCTGGCCATGGGACTGTGTCCCAGACCTTCAATCTGAGGAAAAATGAACCACATCCAGTGACTTCTTTTGAATCCTTGTTGCAGTTCGGCACACACCCGACAATAGACGGGATTTTGAGCGTCTACGAAGCGTTCTAGCATAAAAGGATCATCCATATTGTCTCCTCGCTTGGTTGTCCTTGCGCCAGTCCGTAGCTGGACCGAATGTTGCTTAACGCATACCCCACATTACAACTCTCCACGGCAGCTATTCCTCTCCGCAACTTGGTTTCACTACCTTCGCTGCCTCAAGAAGTTTTAATAAAAAAAGGAGGAGTTGGTCCATCCTCCTCCTCAAAGTCCCAGTGGCGCCAAGTATAAGGTCCCGCTGGGCGCAATTCTAAAACCTCAATCTGATTAAAGCCTACTCCATTACAACTTGGCGTCACACCTACCCTGAGTTGTAAAATTCCCTCTGGCAGCGGGCAACCTCAGATTTAGCTTGCGCTAATTAAGCTACTTAATCAGTACCAGGGCATATTTCAACATCATCAATTAATAGACACAACAAGAGTTGCCCGCTGCTACTTCTCCTTCTTATTCCGGGGAATCCAGCTTATTCCGGGGAATCCAGCCCCTCCCTGTCTCAACTGAGTTGCTGAAGTCCCTCTTCTCTCCACAAATCCTGCACTTTCCTTTGGTGAATGGTCCAGCGGCAGTCTCAATTATCCAATGATGTCGGCAGGTCGGTAATCTGACTGATGAGGAACGCAAACTGCTGCAGGGAATCGCCTAGAGGTCTGGCCGGAAAGCCATTGGGCGGGTTTCGCGCTACGCCAGACAGACGTATTATAGTCTTATGTGGCATGATAGTGTCTGTAATACGGTTCAAGAACCCACTGTTACATCGACAATCGTCGCTAAGAAAACGACGACTTGGGAAGAATCGGGGTTTCCGTCCGAGTTTCTAGACCGCCTGCAAGAATTGAAATCGTTTGCATCCTTAACGGGCTTTGTTGATTTTGTGGCATCAGCCGCCTTGGATCTCAAGGCCGAGTTACTGCCTCGTACACGACATTTGGCATGTTGGACAGCTGGGTGGCACTACCGCTAAATATCTAATTTGGCCAAAGGCCGTCAGGGGAAGATCGGCTGTTTATTCCGTGGCTCCATTAGCGGGAGCCGTTGGGAAAGCCCATCCGCTCCGATAAACCAATCAGCAGATTCGGGCCTTCTCCAAGTCTTTCGAAGCTACTTTAGGAGCCCCTAAAGACGCAAGCAGGTATCCGAGACTCATCTAAGCTCGACTTTGTACAAAAGCCAGTAACCATAAACCAGTAACGATGGAATTAGTGCGCCGCCATCTGTGGATGTCGTCTGGGGGTTTTTCAATGTCTAGGCGCGACAGCGACAGTGAAAAAGTCCCAGCCGCCCTATACGACCGCCTCACAGATACGCCCACCTACGCGGCTCGAATGTACAAAGTCCAGCTAAGGCCGCCTTCTTTTTTGACCAGGCAGACGATTGGCCCGGCCACAACCTGGGCAAGGGGGTGACGCCGGCCAACCTCCACGTGGCGGTAGGCGCCCAGAAGCATCACCCTGGCGTTGGATATCTCTTTGCTGACAAACTCCCAAAACATGAGTGAAGAGTGGTCGGCCCAGTGAAGGTCATCTAAAACCAGCATCAGAGGTTGGCTCTGGGCCGCGTTTTTCAAGAAGTTGGTGATGAAGTCGAACAACCTGAACCGGGCTTGCTCCGGCTCGAGAACCGGAGCCGGCTCCAAGTCCGGTAGTTGCTGCGGGACTTCAGGTAGGTATGAAGTGGGGGGTTAGGCAGTGCCGGTCCCCCACTGCCGGCAGCGGGTTGGGCGAGTTCAGATTGTAAGCTCCAGAATGTACAGACCGCCTTTGATACGGTCAGTAACGTAAATTATTCCGTTTTCGTCCACGTGAACATCGTTGACACCTACCGATGAGGCTCCTTCAGTCAAAGGCGGAACGAAGTGAGCTACCTCCTGGGGCTGGAAGGGATTGCTAATGTCGAACACTCGCATCCCACCATTAAAAAAGGTGGCGAAAATCAAATCCTCAGAATGGTAACAGGTGGGCCCTGGGGAATTCTCGTAGACGTTGTGCGCGCCGTAGCGACCGGGCCGGCTAAAGAAATCGTCGGTGTCTCCCATAGGCAGGGTGCTGATGATCACCGGGTTGGTTTCTAGCCGATTGTCCATCAGCCAAACCAGTTTGGGATGGTCTTCACCATTCATCCGAGTGGCTTCCTGGGTAACTACCAGCAGGTTCCTGTTGAAGAGGGGCAGCACGGTGTGGGCGAATCCCGGAAAGGGCGGTGCGAAATTCACGTTGCTGATCATGGCGGGCTTGGACATATCGGCAATATCCAGGATCACCACGCCCGAATCCTTCCAAGCGGTGTATGCACGGTCGGGGCGCTCTGGATAGACATTAGCGTTGTGCAAGCTGTGACCAGTATCGTAGTCGGGATGACGGGCTGGCGGGGCCACGCCGTCGCCCTCCTGGGTTCCCGGGAACCACCAGCGACCGGCTTCCCGGGGATTGGTGGGGTCTTTCACATCCAATATCACGTAGAATTGGTCATCCTTGAAGTCGGTAGGCTTGGAGTCCGGAGTGCCGGTGGCCAAATGAGCGTACTCCCCGTCTACCCACCAGAGGCAGTGGCATCCCTTGGAATTGGGGCCGGACGCATCGTAGAAGCCGATTCGTCTCACGTCTTCCGGCTTGCTGATGTCATAGACGCCCATGCCCACGCCGGCCTGACCGTGGGCATGGGATTGATAGGCAGTCAGCATGATATTGCCAACGATGGCCAGCGAGTTGGAGCGAAGGTGGGGATAGTCCAATTCAGTCTGAGCGATTAGCTTGGGATTATTGAGGTCAGTTACGTCGACGCCCGTAACGTCCTTGGGCCCGCTCTCGTGGGCCATGTAATATATACGGCGTCCATCAGAGGTTTGGTGCAGCGCCACACCCTCTCCGATGTTGCCGAAGCCATTCAGATCATGGTGGGAGATAAGTCGCATGCCACTGATTTCATCGGTTAGAGTCGTCATCCTTCCTCCTATTTCCTTGGCAAAGAATTGCGTTGACCAAAATCGTGTAATTTGCGTCCTCTGCACGTCATTCCGGCGCAGGCCGGAATCCAGCGTCATCCGCCCATCAACCAGGTGGCGGCACCTAGGCTCCGGCTTTCGCCGGAGCGACGAATAAACCGCCACAGGGCGCATCGATGCTTTTGACACCGGCTCTGAGGCGGAGCGTGAGACGAATAGGGACCCGGTTCTTCTCCACCGGTTCGTCACCATATGACCTGCGCCTGCGACAGTTCCTCCACCTCCTCGGCAGTTAGTCCCAGAAGTCGGTGAAAGACCTCCAGGTTGTGCTCTCCCAGGTCGGGGGTCCACCGATCCACCTGGGCGGGAGTCCCGGAAAACTTCCAAGGTGGAGCTACGGCCCTCTGCCGGCCCTTCTCGGGATGTTCTACCGAGGGGAAAGCTTGCCGGGTCTGTAAATGGGGATCCCTCAAGAGCTGGTCTGCGGCCAGGGAAGGAAAAGCGGCCACACCCTCCCGCTGCAGCAGATCAGTAACTTCCTGGGGTGTGAACCAAGTAGTCCACTCCTCCAAGCGCTGGTCCAGGGCATCCCTATTCTGCCAGCGCAAATAGGCATCTCCGAATTGATCCTCCGTCACCCACTCGGGTTGGCCCAGGGCCCTGATAAGTCCTTGCCATTCGGCTCGGGACCCCACGGCAATGCTGACCCATTTGTCCTCCCCTTGGCATCGGTAAACACCGTGGGGCGACATGACTTCGTCCTGGTTCCCTTTTCTAAAATGCTCCCGCCGATTCATGGCGTAATCCAGCAGGGCCGGGCCGATGAAAGAGGTGGCGACGTCCCGAACCGAAAGATCAACGTGCTGTCCCAGGTTGTGAGCGCTCTTGGCACAAAGGGCAGCCACGGCTCCAAAAGCAGCCACCATGCCGCCGGTGTGGTCCATGGCATGGCGCAATTCCACCGGTGGAGCGTCCGGGTAGCCGGTCAAGTGGCCCAGGCCTCCCAGAGCCGCGAACATCGGCGCATAGCCGGCGTACCGGCTTTCCGGACCAGTTTGACCATTGGAAGATAGAGACACCAGGATGATATCCGGTTTTACCTCCTTAAGCTGGGGGTAACCCAATCCCAATCGGTCCATTACTCCGGGCCGAAAATTCTCCAGGACGATGTCGCTTATTCCGACCAGTTCCAGGGCCAACTCCACTGCCCTGGCTTCTTTTAAGTTGAGGGTCACCGAGCGCTTGTTGGCGTTTACCTGCTCGAAACTGGAAGGAGGCTTGCCGTACATGACATGGGGCCGCCGGGTGATGTCCAGCCGGGCGGCGCTCTCCACTTTTATCACGTCCGCGCCCATCTCCGCCAGCATTTCTCCGGCGAAGGGTCCGGCGGCGTGTACCGAGAAGTCAGCGACCCGGATCCCCAGCAATGGCCCGTCAACAGCGCCGAAACCCATTTCCTTTTTTACCAAGCTGTCTCCCGGGTTGGCCCTCAGAATCTATCTCGAATTCCCTAAGAGGGTGCTTAAAAAGCCTGCCGCATCGTCCGCGCTAGAAAAGAATAATACGTATCCCGGTATGGCCTGATAATAGCCCCTTCTCCCTTGATGGGAGAAGGTTGGGATGAGGGTGATACCCCTCGCCTCAATCCTCTCCCACAAGGGGAGAGGAAGCTGAAGCTTAAACCTGGATGCCACTTTGAGTCCGGAAGTCAAGAAACTTATTAAACACTCTCTACGATATTGACGAGCCTTGGATTCATGGCTAAACACGGTCTGAGCAGCCAGCCTTTAGGGAAATCCGCCTAAATCCCCCTTTTCAAGGGTAACTCCGGTGTTAGATCACTCCGGCTCGAGCCAGGTCTACCCGGTCCTGCTGGTTATATCCTATGCTAGCGAGAATTTCCGAGTTGTGCTCTCCCAGCAGCGGCGCTCGCCGGGTTTCCTCCGATGTTTCACTGAAGTGGAAGGGCAAACCGGGGTACTCCAGCTCGCCGGCCTCGGGGTGCCCGACCGTCCGGAAGAACTGCCTCTCCCGCTGCTGGGAACTGGTGAACACCTCCGCCGGTGTGTAGTAGGGTGCCACCGGAACCCCGTGGGCCTGGGCCTGCCGGTATAGCCAGTCTTTGGAGTGCTTGCTGAACCATTCCCGCAACCTTCTGTTTAGCTCGGGGCCGTAGGTGGCCGGGTCACCAAAATGCTCTTCCCTGGCCCATTCCGGATTCCCCAGGAATTCGATCAGGCCTTGCCACTGGCGGGGCTCCAGGGTCAGCAGCTCAACGTAGCCGTCCTGGGCCGGCATGACCCCGCCGATGCGGAAAAACCGGGAGAATCGGTCTTCAACAATTCCTTCCGACTCCAATCTCTGAATGGGAATGTAACCGACAGCCAGCTGGGCCTGCTGCATGGAGCAATCCAGGTACTGTCCGCCCCGACCGTTCTCTGCCCCATACTTTGCTGAATATAACGCGGCTACCGTTCCCACCGCGGCAGTCACCCCCCCTTGATAGGAGCCCATGTTGCTGCCAGCCACCAGGGGCGCCCGCTCCGGATAATAGTCCAGGGCCAGACCATTGGGCAGCAGCTTCCCTTCTCCACCGGCATGGAACACGTTAATGTCATATCCCTGGTAATCCGCGTAGGGTCCGGTGCTGCCGTAGGGGGTCAAAGCGGTAACGACCAGGTGGGGATTGGTCTGCCGCAAGGACTCCGGGTCCAGTCCAACTGGTCCAGCCTGGGCCGGGCGCAGGTCATGAACTAGGCCGTCGATCCTCGGCATCAGCTCCGCCAGAATAACCAGCCCTTGGGGGTCTTCCAGATTCAGGGTCAGGCTCCTTTTGCCGGTATTTAGGTATAGGAAGGTCCCGCTGCTCTCTAGGTGAGGGACATCCTCAGGGAAGGGGCCGCGACGCCGGGAAGGGTCTCCCTCGGCCGGAGTTTCGACCTTGATAACCTCGGCTCCCAGGGAAGCCAACAACTTGCCGCAGTAGGGGCCGGCGACCATGCTGGTAATTTCCAGCACGCTAATTCCACCCAAGGCGCTGGGCGGCCCGCGGCTGACACGGTTGGGATCCGGCGTCACCACCATCGAAAGTCAGGCCGGCAAGATTGGAGGTGCATCCTCGTGTTGGGGCACCTCCCGAAGGTTGAGGTTGCTGCCGTCGGTGAACCAGGGAAAGTGGGGGTTCCGGGAGGGAAGCATGACCGTAGCCATGCCCGGGGCCGTTACCTCCCCGCGCTGATTTTCGGCCCATATCTCGACGTCCACCAGGGGAGTACCGTTATGCGAATACTTTCGGGTCACCTTGCCCTTGCACCACTGGGTGTCCCCGTAGACGTTGAAGCGGCGGCACTCGACCCGCAGGCGTTTCAAGAAGGCGTCGTCGCCCATCCAGTTGGTCATCAAAGTGCCCATCCAGGAAACTCGCTGCGGGCCATAGTCGTAAGCGCCTGGAACTCCCACGGCTTCAGCCACCGAGTCCCTCATGTGGCCTATGCCCGTATATTCCAACCCGCCACCGGACTCCGGGTTTCTAAAGAAGTGGTCCGGATGACGCAGCGCCTCTCGCAGCAATACCCCGTGGGCGCTGGAACGCCCGGTGCCTACCAGGAAGGCGCTCACGTCCTGTAGAGAAAGGGGACCTCGGACAATGGGCGTCAGTTCCTCGCCAATCTGGGTATCCTCCCAGTAACGGGTGGCGCCGCCCCGAGCCTCTTCACTCAAGACTTGCTGATCGATGGCCTCCAACTCCGCCGGCGAATATTCGTGCCGCTTGGGTACGTCGGCGTACTTGCCCCGCTCCCGGGAAGCCTGGCGTTGGTGTCTGGTGCACCAACCTACCACCCGCGCCACCATTTCATCCCGCTGGTTACTATAGATAGTCTCAACATACTGGATGACCAGCCTGCCGGAGTAGGCGCTCTGCTTCTCCTGGACATCCAACACCCGTTCCACGCAGTTGACGGCATCTCCCGGCCGCATAACCCGAAAGAATTCCCAGTCGTTGCCCGCGAAGAAGCCGTGGACGCCGGGGAGTCCCCATCGGGTCCGGCCCGACCAGTGGCGCATGTAGGGGGCGCAGGGATGGCTGATGACTGAGCCGTACTTGGTATAACCGGCGTATTCCAGGTCGCGGAAAAGTGGGTTGGTGTCGCCGATACCATTAACGAAGTTCAGGAGCGCGCCCAACGAAGCGTCACGGACGTACTGCTCGGTGCGTAGCCGAGTGCCGACCATGGCTTTGGCCTTGGATACGGCATCATCGGAAATTCCATCCACTTCCGGCAGAGTCTGGACCACCTGTTCTTGTCTTTCTTGGGTCATATCAATTCCTTGCGACTGGTTAGGCCTAGGGTTTACCAGATTACTTGGGAATTCTCCAGCTTCTCGACTTCCGCCTCCGGCATGCCCAGTATATCGCAGAAGACCTGGCGGTTGTGTTCTCCCAGCAGCGGAGCGTGCCTACTGATTCGAGAGGGGGTCTTGCTCAAGTTCCACATAAGATTAAAAATGGGCTCGGCACCCAGGGAAGGGTGCTCGATATCGGCGTACAACCCCCGGGCTCGGAAGTGAGGGTTGAAAAGCCTCCGCTCGGCACTCATCACCGGCATAGCCGCAACTCCGTGACTCTGCAGTAATTCGGTGATTTCCTCCGCCGAACGGGAACAGGTCCACCGGGCAAGCTGGGCGTCCAATTGTTCCCGGTTTTTCAGCCGCTGGTATTTGCTGGAGAAGGCAGGCTGCTCAGCCCACTCGGGATTACCCAGCGCCGCGATCATACCTTGCCACTCATCTTCACTAGCAACGGCAATAGATACCCACTCATCGTCACCGGCACAGGGGTAATTTCCATAGGGCGCCATAGTCGGGTCGAAGTTGCCTCGCGTCTGAAGAACTCGCCCGGTCATGGCGTATTCCATCAGGCCAATCCCATTGGTTACCACGGTGGCCCTCAACATCGACTGGTCGATATATTGACCTTTTCCCGTTTGTTTCTTGCGGTACAGCGCCGCGGAGACGGCAAAAACCGTGTGCAGGGCGCCACAAATATCACCGAAGGCGTGCTTCAATCCCAAGGGTCGCTCCCCTTGGTATCCCATGGTGGAGTCCAGACCGGAAAGGGCCCCGATGGAAGGGGCGTAGGCCCGCAGGTCACGGAGGGGTCCAGACTGGCCGGTGGAAGATATAGAAGCCATGATGACAGTGGGGTTGACTTCCCTGATTTGCTCATAGCCCAGCCCAAGCCGGTCCATCACGCCGGGAGAGAAATTTTCTATGACCACATCGCTACAGGCAGCCAGCTTCAGAGCCAGGTCAAGTCCAGCGGGATCAGCGGTATTCAGCGTGATGCCCATTTTGTTGCGATTAACGTTGTGGAACATGGGATTTTGTTCTGGGTCCGGCTGGTCTCCGGTTATGGGCCGGCCCAAACGCATGTAGTCCAGCCGCCTTCGAGTCTCAACCTTAATGACCTGTGCTCCCATATCGGCCAGCACCATGCCGGGAATCGCTCCGGCCAGAACCCAGCCAAAGTCCAACACCCGGTAGCCGCTCAGCGGGCCTGCGCCAGGTTCGGAGTTGTTATTAAGAGTTGTCATTAGGTTCAGGCATGGCAGACACCGAAGGAACCTCGCCAGAAGATTTGGGAATCAAATTATTCCGGTTTGGTAAAGCTTCACCAGTTGCTCACGGCTCCACCCCAGGGTGCCGCACAGTACCTCTTCGTTATGCTGGCCGAGCCGTGGAGCCGGGGCAGGCAAGGAGGTTTCAACCCCCGGCATAATATAAGGAGGGCCCGGATATGAAATAGACCCGGTGTCCTCCCGTTCAATATCCACGAACAGGCCGGCCAAGCTGGGATCATGGCGCACTTCGTCAAATGTCCGTACTGGAGCCAGGGGGATGCGATGTTCCAGCGCCATAGCCAGCAGCTCCTCTTTGGAGAAGTTGCCTAACCACTCCTCCAGGTATCCATCCAATTCGTCAGCATAGAGGTTGTTCATTTCGGTACGGTTGCCAAACCTGGGATCTTGGGACCACTCCGGGTTTCCCATGAGCTCCAGCAGCCGACGCCACTGCCGTCCCTCTGGCGCGCCGACTAACACATAACCATCCTTGCAGCGCAAAACGCAGTTGGGGTAGGGAAAGTCCAGCGCGTGGTGCCCAGTCCGGCGAGTGACCCGCCACTGGTACACCGCCATCAACGCCTCGGGGCCATTGTAAATCCCGGCCAAGGATTCCACCTCAGCGATGTCTATGTGCTGGCCACCACTACTTTCTCGGGCCAGCAAGCCCAGCACCAGGGAAGATGCCGCGGCCAGTCCCGAGAAGTATCCCACTTCGGGAGTACCGAAGGTCAAAGGCTCTCTTCCTGCCTCGCCCAGGCCCTCGCAGATTCCACCCGCCGCTGCCAGGTTGATGTCGTAGGCTTTGTAGTCGCGGTAAGGTCCGTCCAGACCGAAGGGCGTGATAGTCGCCATGAACAACCGGGGATTGGTTTGAGATAACTGGGAATATTTCATGCCTAGCTGTTCCATATCGGCCACTGGCAGGTTATGGACCAGGGCATCGGATTGGGATACCAGGTCTCGCAAGATGGACTGCCCAGTGGGCGTCTCCAAGTTCAGGGTGATGCCCTGCTTGTTGGAATTCAAATATAGATATAGTCCGCTTCGCTCTCGATGAGGTTCGTCGTTGAGGAAGGGACCATATTGCCGGCTGGAGTCGCCGGTGCCGGGCGTCTCTATTTTGATGACCTGGGCTCCCATGTCGGCCAGCAGCTTGCCGCAGTAGGGGGCGGATAGGCCTCCTCCCAACTCCAAAACCTTAAGCCCGTCCAGCAGCGAGTAAGGCATAACTATTAGAATCGCTCAAGCATCAAATATTGTTGGCGCACCGGGCGCGAATTCGGGGCGGGCGCCTTTTGTTTCCGATTAGAATCGCTCAGAGCGCCTTGGGCAGCATAGCTGCAGGCCAATCTACTACCTAGGCGCTGGCCGGGAATAGACCTGATAGTAGGCCCACTTGGCTGCCAAGTAAACCCCTTGCTCATACGACGCTGGCAGCCTTAAGCTAATCCTACCGGAAGAAGAGGCTGCCAAATATGTTCTCGGCTAAACCGGGTAGTAGATACTACCGCCGAGCTATGGTATAAGTCGGGAGAAATACCAGCGCGCCGGTCGGAGCCTGGTGGCTTCAAATGATTATGTCAATCTGGGAGCTAAAGGGGAGGCGGCATGGCAGAGAAGCTACAGCAGGGAGACCGTTTCCCGTCGATGTCCTTTGAGCTGGTGGGCGGCGGTACGCTGCGCATTCCGGAGGATATGCCGGGTCGTTACGGGGCGGTATTGTTTTACCGCGGTCACCGATGACCCTACTGCGAGCGGCAGTTGGCCGAGTGGGAGAAGATGAAGTCCGAGTTGGAAGGCATGGAATGCGCAATCTACGCCATCAGCGTGGACAACCTGGAGCAGGCCACTGAAGTAGCCGGCCAGGGACTGACTTTCCCGGTGGCCTATGGCGCCAGGAAAGAGGATAGCGACGCCATAGGTGCCTGGTGGGCCGAAGACCAGCACGGCGGATACATTCAGCCGTCCGAGTTTCTGCTCGGGCGTGGGGGCACGGTACTGGGGTCGATCTATGCCTCCGGACCGGTGGGCCGGATGCGGGCCGGCGAGGCGTTGCGCTTGATCCAAAATCGGGAGCGCCGCCGGCTAGAGCAGGCGCAACAGCGGCAGACCGCCAATTAGTAGCTATTTCTGAGGAGGGTTTTCCATGCCGGACCTGTCTTTGCAAACCGCTATGGTGAGTTACGGCCATACCAAGCCGTTAATTGAGGGCACCGTAAATTCCGAACGGGTAATTATCGAGCATGTCCCGGTCTCTCCGATTACCACCGCATTCCGCAGTATGGTGCGAGAATTGGCGTATGACGTATCCGAGATGGCCCTGTCCACCTACCTGTGCGCCTTGGTGCACCACAAGCCCATTACCGCCCTGCCGGTGTTTGTGCTGCGCCGCTTCGAGCACGACGGCATTGTCTACAACACCAACTCCGGAATCCAATCGCCATCGGACCTGAAGGGCCGCAGGGTTGGGGTACGCAGCTATACCCTGACGCCTGGGGTGTGGGCTCGCGGAATTCTCAGCGACACCTATGGAATTGATTCTAGCCAGGTTACTTGGGTCTTGTTTGGGGATGAGCACGTGGCGGAATACCAAGCACCCGCCAATGTAATTTCCGCGCCTGAGGGTAGCGATTTAATCGCCGCTTTAAAGTCCGGCGAGATTGACGCGGCCATCGGTGTGAGGAACGTGGACTCCCCCGACATCCAACCCTTGATTCCCAATGCGGAGGATGCGGCCCGAGATTATTTCGCTGAAACCGGGGTCTATCCCATCAGCCATACCATGGTGGTCAAGAACGAGCTTCTGGAAAGCCACCCGTGGTTGGCCGAGGACCTCTACAATCTTTTCAACGCCGCCAAGAAACAATACCTGCAACACCTGAACACCGCCGATAATCTGGAGCCTGCGGATCAGGCTCTCTACGATATAAAAGGGGTAATCGGCGCCGACCCGATCCCATACGGGATTGAACCCAACCGGAAATCCCTGGAAGCCTTCATTAAATTCAACGTCCAGCAGGAGATCATCCCACGCCCCTTTGACCTGGAAGAAATATTTCCCCCCAGCCTTATCACCGCCCTCTAGCGCAATCTTTAGTAGGAGAGAAATATGCCGACGCAAGCCGATCTGAAGAAAGTCCGAGTTTCAATGATGAACGCGGTGCACGATCTGGCGGTGCTGGTGGCCCGGGACGAGGGACTCTTCCAGGAGGAAGGACTGGACTTGGAGATAGTGAACGTGCCAGGCCAAGCCCAGGTGAACGTGGACCTTCCGGCGAGCAACCATCCCATCTTTGACCGGGGCATGGAATCGCTGTACAACGCAGGTGGCGTGGACCAGTTCCGCATGTGCGAGTGGGGTGTCATGAAGCGCACGGTAGAAGCAGCTGACTAGGGCCGGCGACCCGCCAAGATCGTGGCGCTGGGTTCTGCCATGACCAAAGTCGCTATCGTCGTGGCCGGCAACGGCTCAATTTATGAGCCGGAGCAGCTGAAGGACGTGCCCGTGGCCGTGAGTCCCTTCAACGGTTCTCACTTCACAACCCTGAAGCTGCTTGAGGGTTTCATGAAGAAGGAAAACATCCACACCACCCACGCCGGGACCATGGAGGAGCGGCTGGCGGCCATCGGTAAGGGCGAGATCGCGGCAGGCAACTTCTTTGAGCCTTGGATCAGCATCGCCCAAAAGCAGGGGTTCCGAATCATCATGGAAAGCCATTCCACCCGCAACGAAGCCTCCAGCGACGTGCTGGATGGTCCGACCCTAGCCGCCATGTTCCGGGCCGAAGCCAAGGCGGCCGAAATGATCAACGGCAACCCCGCTGAGTACGCCCATTACCTGGCCGCCGAATCCAAAGGCTTGCTGAAACCGGAGGAGCTACAGCTCTGGCGGCTGCTTTACGGCCCGCCGACGCCCTACACCCGGGACCGGTTCCAGGCTACCTACGAGTGGATGCAGGGATTTCCGGGACTGCTGGAATCTAGCGCCAGCTACGAAGGGGTGGTAGACAATCGGGCCTGGGAGTGAACCACATGGAAAATGGCCGGAATGAGGGGTAGATAGTTACTAAAGAATCTGGGATAGGAACAGCTTGGTGCGGTCGCTGCTCGGGGCTTCGAATATCTGCTCTGGGGAACCTTCTTCCACAATCACACCCTCATCGAACATCATCAGCCGGTCGGCGACCTCTTTGGCAAACCCCATCTCGTGAGTCACCACGATCATTGTCATGCCCGATGTGGCCAGCTCCCGCATCACATCCAACACCTCTTTAATCATCTCTGGGTCCAAAGCCGAAGTGGGCTCGTCGAAGAGCATTATCTTCGGCTGCATGGCCAGGGCGCGGGCGATGGCTACTCGCTGCTGTTGACCGCCGGAAAGCTCGGCGGGATACTTATCCGCCTGCTCTGGTATGCCCACCCGCTCCAGCAGCTCCATAGCTAGGGTCTCGGCCTGTTTGGCCGGCAGCTTGCGTACTCTGATTGGGGCCAGCGTGATGTTGCTCATTACCTTGAGATGGGGAAAAAGGTTGAAGGACTGAAAGACGATGCCAACATCACGGCGGATGGCGTCTATGTTGCGCGTATCGTTGGTGAGGGCGATGCCGTCAACGATGATGTCGCCCTGCTGATGCTCTTCGAGGCGATTGATCGTGCGGATGAAAGTCGACTTGCCGGAGCCGGATGGTCCGAAGATGACCACCACTTCGCCTCTTTTAATCGTGGTGGTAATGCTCCGCAGAACGTGAAAATTGCCGAACCATTTATGCACGTCTCGGAAGATGATGATGTCCTCGGTCTCCCCTGATTGTTCTTTCGCAACCATAAAAGTCTCTGTCAATCCTGAAGAAATACCTGGTCAGAACGCCCAATGCTGAGTCGGGATCAACGTTCACCGACACCCAGCTGCTGCTCGACCCGTCTGCTGACGTAGGACATGCCGTAGGTGAACACCCAGAAAACCAATGCCAAGAAGATAAACAACTCCTTCGCGTTGGCTAGATATGCGGGGTTGCCCTGAATGAACGCCCGGCTGATCTCCACCACGTCCAGCATGCCGATGATGTACACCAGACTGGTGTCTTTGAACAGCGATATGAATTGACCAACGATGAGGGGAATGACGTTGCGGATGGCCTGGGGCAGAGAGATGAATAGCGTGGTCTGCCAGCCAGCCAAGCCCAACGCCCGCGCCGCCTCGGTCTGCCCAGGGTGCAACGATTGAAGCCCGCCCCGTATATTTTCCGCCATATAGGCCGAGCTGAATAGGGTAATCACAATGGCGGCGCGAACCAGCGAGTTCTGGGGGAAGTTCTCCGGAAACGCCAGCGGCACCAGCACTTGGGACATAAAAAGCAGCGTTATCAGAGGCACTCCCCGGAATATCTCAATAAACGCTATGCACAGTAGCTTCAAGACCTGTAGGCGGCTGCGGCGTCCCAAGGCCAAGGCAATACCAATGGGGAAACTGAGCCCAATGCCGGCGACCGCCAGCAGCAGATTGAGCATCAGACCGCCCCAGTAGAGCACCGACACCGGTAGCAAAAAGGGCACACCAGGTATCCCCCGTAGCAACACCAGGCTCAACACGAAAGCGGGCCCACTCAGGATGGCGATCCAGGAAGCGGTGCCCAACCGGGTGTAACGCGCCAGCGCCCATCCCACCCCCAGCGCCGGTAGGTTTGCCAGTAGCAGCAGGCGCACGTCCAAACCCATCCGGTCCAGGCCATAGGGCAGAAAGGCGAAGGCCGCTGCTGCTCCTCCAACTACCAGGGCAATGCGTTTCGTGAGGCCGCCGCCGGCAACTCCCCACGCCATTCCCAGCAAGACCGTTATCAGCAGTAGGATTGCCTGGGGCCTCCAAAAGCAGTTCTGTCCCGGACAGGCGGCTTCGATGTTGTACTGGCCAATGATTATCCGGCCACCGAGCGTAGCAATAACTGTCCAGTCAGCTTCGAGAAGAATCCAGCCCAGCCCGAACCATAGGGCCAACGCCAGCGCGATACCAGCCATGACCGTCATCGCGCTGTTATACCAGGCGCTGAACAGGTTAGCGCGCATCCAGCCCAACGCACCCGTGTCGGAGTGAGGCGGCGGCAATACTTGTGCAGCTACTTTCTCTTTGGTCGACATACTCCAGCTTCCCGTCCCTAGCTTCCAGTGAAACGTTTGTGCCGGTTGTATAGGTTGCCGACCAAAGAGAAAGTCAGGCTCATCGCGAGATAAGCCGCCATTATCAGGATGAATATGGACACAGCGGGAGCGGTCTGAGTCATCGTCTTGGCCACATTGGTCAGGTCTGAATATCCAATGGCGCCCGCCAGGCTGCTGTTTTTTGTGAGGTTCAAGTATTGGTTAATTAGTGGAGGCACGATGACCCTTAGGGCCTGGGGAAAGGTCACATTACGCAGGGTACTCATTGCCGACAGACCCACTGCCCGGGATGCTTCCGTCTGCCCACGGTCAACCGACTGAATACCGGCTCGAACAATTTCGGAGATGAAAGATGCGGTATATGTTACCAGCCCGGCCAGCAGGGCCACCAGCCCGCCAGGGACGGTGAATCCCCCGAAGATCCGGCCGAAGGCGCCTCGCGGCTCCGGTTGCGAGATGACCAAGGGAGCTGCTCCACCTGCGAGGCTCAAGACCAGCCAGGCAACGGCGGCGATGACTAGGGTAGTAGCGCATCCCATCGTCAGGGGATAGGACGCCACTCCTGTATCAATTTCCCTCCGGTTCAACCGGCGATGGACGGCCCAACCTAGGATAATCGCCACCGCCGCCGCCAACCCCCACGTTGCCGCCAAACCGGGGCTGCTCGGGTACGGCCAAGGCAGGGATACGCCGGCGTTGTTGATGTAGAGCCGCTGGGCGATAACGTATCCTTCCCGTACCGGCGGCAGCGCCAGCACGATATAGAACCAGAAGAATAGGTGCAGTAACAGGGGTACGTTACGAAAGAACTCGATGTAGACCAACGCCATTTTAGCTACGATCCAGTTGCTCGACATGCGGGAGACACCCCCCAAGATCCCCAGCGCCGTCGCCAGAATGACCCCGACAATAGAGACGACTATGGTGTTGGTGGCCGCGACTACGAAGGCGTAGAGGAAGCTATCGGAGGACTGATAGTCGAGAAAATGCTGCCCGATCGGGGTTTGATATTCCCGGGACAGAAAGCTGAAACCGTAGGGTATGTCCCGGTCCTGTATTGCATTGCCGATATTGACGAAGAACCAGCTGACCAGGACCACAACTAGAAGGCCGGACGCAATCTGCGTAGCCCACTGGATAATTTGGACATTGCGCCAAATTGGAATGCCCTGGTAGCTTAGACATTGGTAGGATAGATTTCGCATAACTGTTGCCATGATGGCCTGGCGAAGCTCCCCGGAGCCGTCGTTTGCCGTCGGTAGAATGAGGCGGCGGTTGATTTTAGCGCATCGCCGAAGTTTTGCCTCGACCGTATTCAGCGTCAATAAAAGAGGGCGGCCGCCAATGAGTCAGCTGCCCCTTTTGATCGCCCTGGTGTCACGCCTGACTACCCGAGAGTTGCTACCTCAGAGGCGCAGCATAGATCTGACCACCCTTGGGGCAGTCGGTGCAAGCTGCGTCGGCCCACAGCGCGTTGCGTCCATTTACCCGGGGCAGGTTGATTCCATCCGGGCCCAGGTTCCGGTCGTAGATCTCGCCGTAGTTGCCAACGGCCTTAAGTACGTCTTGCGCGGCAGTCTGGCTGATGCCCAAGCTCTCCTGGCCATAGGAACCCTCAAACCCCAGCAGGCGGTCAACCTTGGGGTCGTCCGTGGCGGAGCCTGGTACGCTGTCGGAGGTGACGCCGTAAGCCTCGCCGTAGATGAGTATGGCCATCACCGTTTTTACGATGTCGAACCATTGGTCGTCACCGTGGGGGACGACCGGGCCCAGCGGCTCTTCGGAGATGGTTTCCGGCAGAATGATGTGATCGTCCCGGTTGTCGAAAGCACTGCCGAGTGCCGCCAGCTGCGAGCGGTCGTTGGTAAAGGCATCACACTGCTGGCTAGTATAGGCGGCTACCACCGCATCGGTGTCTTCAAATGTCAGCGCCGCGATGTTGAGGTTGTACTGGTTGGAGAAGTCCTGCAGGTTCAACTCTGTGGTTGTGCCCTGAGTGACACAGACCGTAGCGTCCTTGAGTTCCAGCGCGCTGAATACACCCAGGGATTTGTTGACCATGAACCCCTGGCCGTCAAAGAACATGGTCTGGACGTAGTTACCCCATTGGGAGTCGCGAGACGTCGTCCAGGTAACGGTGCGGACCAGCAGGTCCACCTCGCCCGACTGGATGGTCGGCCCGCGTTCGGCTGCCGTGATATAGCGGATCTCAATGGCAGCGGGATCGCCCAAAACGGCATGGGCCACGGCGCGGCAGAGGTCGATGTCAAAGCCCACATTGTTGCCGGATGCGTCCAGGGAACCGTAACCAGGAACATCGTTCCGGCTGGCACAGATAAGCTTGCCCCGACTCTTTACCGTGTCCAAGCGGTTGGTCTTGGGTTTCTCCACCTCTTTTGTTACCTCAACCTCTTTTATTACCTCAACCTCTTTTATTACCTCAACCTCTTTTATTACTTCAACCTCTTTTATTACTTCAACCTCTTTTGTTACTTCAACCTCTTTCACCACCTCTACTTCGCGAGTACAGGCAGTGATTAGTAGCAGCAAGGCTGCCATACCGAAGAACAGAGAAAGATACTTCGCCTTCATGTTTGCTCCTTGCCCTTTTTGGGAATGGGCCACCCCGCAGACCGCCGCCCTCGCGGCTAATCGGATGCCCGGCAGATCAGTATATCACGCTGACTGCAGCCTGTCAAGACGTCGCTGATAGCGGCCAGGGCCTTTTCATTCTCCTGCCTGGTAGGTAAAGCCCATCATGTCGAAAGCTTCGCTGAGCTGGGCATTGTGGCGGCGTAGGGCAGCGGCTACGTTGGAATGCCCAGCCCGACGTACCAAGCTGATGACCAGGTTCCGCAGGCCCGCCAGAACCTGTGGGGCGGCCCCAGTGCGCACCTGAGAGCGGTCCTCGTCGAAGGTCACATCCCGTACCCAGTGGAGGCGGTTCTCGATGCCCCAGTGCCCACGGGAAAGGCTCAACAATCGCCTGGCATCGGCATCAGTGGCTGGGAGACTGCTAATTGCATAGCTCACAGCCACCTGTTTCTTGCCCTTCACGACCCGCTGGCGCTCTAGCCGACACACCTGTTGCAGATGCGGCCACGCTTCCCCGACCGTCCCAGCGCTGCCCACGTAGCCATTTAGCTCTGGGTCGGCCAAGGCCCACAACTCTCGCCGCTCCAGCCGCCCATGACGCCGCTTTACTGGAGCATCGGCCCAGACCGTCAGCTTGGCCCCGCGTGCTCGCCACTCCGCTGCCAGCCAGGGAGGTACGGTTGGGCCACCAGCCCTCTCAGTTCCTAGCAGGGGAAAAAGCCACCTCCAGGTCTCGGCGCAAGGTGGGCTGATTCTCTTTAACTGGCAGCAGATACTCTCCGCCGCCTGCCACAATCTGCTCACAGACTTTCCGTTGGGTCAGTAAGGCATCAGCCACTACTACCCGACCCTTCAGGGGTACCTGGCCCAATACTTCTTTGACCGCCGCCAATTCTTCCCCTTTGCCCGGCGCAGCTACCTGCGCCAGCACTGCCCCAGCGCGGCTAGCGTAGGCCGACACCAGATGGACCCCGGGTATCTCTTGGCCGTGGACCCCTCGCAAGGTTTTCCCGTCCAGGGACAGGGGGTCATCCGCCTCTACCCCGCTATTTGCCAGCCAGTTGCCGACTTCTGCCTCAAAGGCCGCCACATCCAGGCCCTTGAACACCCGGTGGAGGGTGGCCACGCAGGGTGTCTTCTCCTGGCTGAACCCCAAAAGCTGCGCCGTAGCACCCCCTTGGTCCCGCCCCCATTGAGCTATGGCGTATAAGCTGCGGGCGCCGCACAGCATGGCACAGGTGGCCAAGGCCAGGATCGCCCCCAAAGAGTGGCGTCGCCCTTGGCTACTCCGGAAGTCAGGCACCAAATCCAGCGCTTCTCTCAAAGTCATCATCCTTCCCTCCCGCTTAAACTGGTAAATAATTTTATACTATTTTGAGAGAATGAAAAGACCCTGGATAGCGGCCAGGGCCTTTTCATTCTCCTGCCTGGTAGGTAAAGCCCATCATGTCGAAAGCTTCGCTGAGATGGGCATTGTGGCGGCGTAGGGCAGCGGCTACGTTGGAATGCCCAGCCCGACGTACCAAGCTGATGACCAGGTTCCGCAGGCCCGCCAGAACCTGTGGGGCGGCCCCAGTGCGCACCTGAGAGCGGTCCTCGTCGAAGGTCACATCCCGTACCCAGTGGAGGCGGTTCTCGATGCCCCAGTGCCCACGGGAAAGGCTCAACAATCGCCTCGCATCGGCATCAGTGGCTGGGAGACTGCTAATTGCATAGCTCACATCCACCTGTTTCTTGCCCTTCACGACCCGCTGGCGCTCTAGCCGACACACCTGTTGCAGATGCGGCCACGCTTCCCCGACCGTCCCAGCGCTGCCCACGTAGCCATTTAGCTCTGGGTCGGCCAAGGCCCACAACTCTCGCCGCTCCAGCCGCCCATGACGCCGCTTTACTGGAGCATCGGCCCAGACCGTCAGCTTGGCCCCGCGTGCTCGCCACTCCGCTGCCAGCCAGGGAGGTACGGTTGGCCCACCAGCCCTCTCAGTTCCTAGCAGGGGAAAAAGCCACCTCCAGGTCTCGGCGCAAGGTGGGCTGATTCTCTTTAACTGGCAGCAGATACTCTCCGCCGCCTGCCACAATCTGCTCACAGACTTTCCGTTGGGTCAGTAAGGCATCAGCCACTACTACCCGACCCTTCAGGGGTACCTGGCCCAATACTTCTTTGACCGCCGCCAATTCTTCCCCTTTGCCCGGCGCAGCTACCTGCGCCAGCACTGCCCCAGCGCGGCTAGCGTAGGCCGACACCAGATGGACCCCGGGTATCTCTTGGCCGTGGACCCCTCGCAAGGTTTTCCCGTCCAGGGACAGGGGGTCATCCGCCTCTACCCCGCTATTTGCCAGCCAGTTGCCGACTTCTGCCTCAAAGGCCGCCACGTCCAGGCCCTTGAACACCCGGTGGAGGGTGGCCACGCAGGGTGTCTTCTCCTGGCTGAACCCCAAAAGCTGCGCCGTAGCACCCCCTTGGTCCCGCCCCCATTGAGCTATGGCGTATAAGCTGCGGGCGCCGCACAGCATGGCACAGGTGGCCAAGGCCAGGATCGCCCCCAAAGAGTGGCGTCGCCCTTGGCTACTCCGGAAGTCAGGCACCAAATCCAGCGCTTCTCTCAAAGTCATCATCCTCCCCTCCCGCTTAAACTGGTAATAATTTTATACTATTTTGAGAAAATGAAAAGGCCCTGGGGGGTGGGCGTAGGGGCTGGAAGAGTGGGCGTGGGTGCTGGCGCAGTGATCGTCGGGGCTGGAAGAGTGGGTGTGGGGGCAGGCGCAGTAATCGCACCACCACCACCACCGTTACTACCGCCACTACCGCCACTACCGCCTCCCACCGCGGGAGCGGGCCTAGTATTACAACGACGCTTCCTCAATTTGGTCAGTTTTTGACCGGAAATCGCTTCGCGGAAGGCAAGGCCACAAAGCTGTCGAGCGCGTGGGCAGGTTGCTATGAAGGGTACTCAAGATCCCTTTCTTGCGATCCGTCGTTGTAATACTAGAGGTCTGGCCGGAAAGCCATTGGCCGGGTTTCGCGCTACGCCAGACAGACGTATTATAGTCTTATGTGGCATGATAGTGTCTGTAATAAGGTTCAAGAACCCACTGTTACATCGACAATCGTCGCTAAGAAAACGACGACTTGGGGAGAATCGGGGTTTCCGTCCGAGTTTCTAGGAGTTGCCAGGGATGGTGGGGGTTGGGATGTGGGCGCAGGAGTAGAGGGTGCGAGAATAGGAGTTGGCGTAGGTGCTGCCGCAGGTGCGGGTGTTGGTGTCGACAGCACCGTCGGGATTGCAATGGGCAGCGGAACAGCTGTTGGCGCCGTGGGCAAAGGCGTCGGGGTTGCAGTAAGCAACGGAACAGCCGCTGGCACCGTGGGCGGCGGCGTTGAGGTTGCGGTCAGCAACGGAACATCCGCTGGCACCGTGGGCGGTGGCGCCAGTCCTCTCCACGCAAACACGATTATCACCGCTAACCCGACCACCAGGCCACTGGCCAGCATCAGGCGCACTCTGACAGATGTCGCCCGGAGCTGGGGCAGGCCACCGGTGAGAATCGGGCGCACTCTGGATGATGTCGCCCTAGTCGTGGGCAGACCCCGGGCCAGCATCAGGCGCACTCTGGATGATGCCGCCCTAGTCGTGGGCAGACCCCGGGCCAGCATCAGGCGCACTCTGGATGATGCCGCCCTAGTCGTGGGCAGGCCACGGGCCAGCATCAGGCGGACCTTGGATGATGCCGCCCGGAGCGTAGGCAGGCCACGGGCCAGCATCAGGCGGGACCGCCCTTGGGGCAGGCCACGGGCCAGCATCAGGCGGATTGCCGCCCGGAGCGTAGGCAGGCCACGGGCCAGCATCAGGCGCACTCTGGCTGAATTCGCCCTAAGCGTGGGCAGGCCCCGGGCCAGCATCAGGCGCACTCTGGCTGAATTCGCCCTAAGCGTGGGCAGGCCCCGGGCCAGCATCAGGCGCACTTTGACATATGTCGCCCGGAGCTGGGGCACGCCACGGGCCAGCATCAGGCGCACTTTGACATATGTCGCCCGGAGCTGGGGCACGCCACGGGCCAGCATCAGGCGCACTTTGACATATGTCGCCCGGAGCGTGGTCTGGCCCCGGGCCAGCATCAGGCGCACTCTGGATGATGTCGCCCTGAACTGGGGCAGGCCACGGGCAAGTATCAGGCGCACTCTGGATGATGTCGCCCTGAACTGGGGCAGGCCCCGGGCGAGCATCAGGCGCGCTCTGACAGAGGTCGCCCGGAGCGTGGTCTGGCCACGGGCCAACATCAGGCGCACTTTTGAACGCATCACCCTGAGCTTAGAAAGTATTCTCACATGCTTTACTTATTCGCCTGTTTGACACTTGCAACTACTGTAATCATAGCTACCCTTCACAGTGAGCACGAAAGCTCACCATTGGTTTGGGAAGCTGGCAGGCGAGCACTCTGAGGCATACTGCTCATCTGCTATCCCCTGAAGTTTCGGTTCAGGGCTGGGGCTGAACGATCGCCAAGGAGCGTAGGTAACCCCCGGTATTCTTAATTTTTCTATAAGACCAGGTGACGCCCAATGACGGAGATGTAGGGCGCATTTAATGGACGATGGGTTCCATTGGTCACCATCTACATTTATGCAAGAACATTAATAAGCCAGGCCTTCTTTTAAATCCAGCCACATAAACGTCCATTTTTATGTCAATTGGTCCCAATTTGGCAATTGGTGAACCTCGAACCATCCCTCAACTTTTGCTTAAAATCGTACGTTGCAGAGGAATCTGTCATGGCCAGCCGTCAATTGGCGGGAGTACCGCCGGTTCCAAGCCTGAGAACTGTTCCAAAGGCTCGATCAGCCAGTGGGTGAAGCGAGCTAAAACAGGAAGTGTGGAGAGCTTGCGCCACCGTCAACCCCATGGTGCGCGACCGCGTCTGACCCTGGAGTAGCGGTCCCGGCTATCCGGTCTGCTGGCCCAGGGGGCCGCTGCCTATGGCTTTAGGGGTGACAATTGGACCCAGGCCCGACTGACGGGGGTCATCCGTCGCCAGTTCCAGGTTTCTTACCATTCCTCCCAGGTGGGGCCCATCCTCATGGAGCACGGTTGGAGCCGCCACCTTCCCCCACAATATGAGCGCACCCTTCAAACTCTGCGCTCAGCTGGTGACGTCTGTGTGCCGTCGCGTCCACAGTCTCAGAGGTCGGAATATGCGCCGCTTTGCCTATTTTCCCCCAGGTTAAAAAGGGGGTTAGCCCACTCATCAAAATATTCACCAGATACTAAACTTTGTGCCATACGCCCTTAAAAGGAAAGCCATCGATTAGCACGGGATTCCTAGTGGATGTGATTGGGCAAATGGCCTTGGGTAGGCTGCAACCTGGAGACAATGGTTTGGTCGGACTGGGTAAGGAAAGCGGGGTTACTTCGGGAGCGCCAATATGTGCGCCGGGATGTTTCCAACACACACCGAGACGCGCCATTACCCCAGGTCAACCATTAGCCTGTTGCAATCGGGCTCGGGCATAAACCAAAGCCAAGGTGGGAACTACATTGGGCAGTGATGGCAAAGGCACGGCAGGTGTAAAGATCAAAGCATCGGCTCGGGCCTGTAACCGGGTTCGGCAGCGACGTTTCACTTCTTCCTTACGATGAGCTAGCCCGCCGAAGAATTGATTCATCTTCTCTTGGACTTTGGCTTTTGTTCCCAGGCATTCGTTGGCCGTGACCTCTTCCCTGGCCCAGTCCCAGACGGCTTCGTCGGCATTGAAGTCTGGACTGTAGGCCGGTAAGGCCACCAACCGCAGATGCAAGTTCGGAGTGGTCAAATAGCTGCGAATCGCTGCTCCTCGGTGGGCTGGTCCATTGTCCCAGATTACTACCAGAGGTCCAGGATGGTTTGCTCTTAGCTGCTGTAAAAAGGCGGTGGAGGTCTCGGCATTGCTGTTACCGGCTATTTCCATGGCTTCCACCTCCCCAGTCTCCAGACAAACTCCCGAGTAGTAGCAGGCCTTCTCTCCCCACCGGGGACTGGTGGAGTCCACCAGCGCTGCCTCTCCCTTGAGTACCCATTTGCCTCGCAGGTCGGCATCGGCCCGAAAGTGGGCTTCATCCACGAAGAAGATCTTGGCTCCACTCTCTTGGGCCTCCTCTCGGATTTGGCTGTACTGGAGGACGAAGGCTTTCCGTTCTTCATCCTTGGCTTTCAGGAGGCGTTTCTTGGGTCGCTTCAGCACGAAGCCCAACCGATGGAGGTAGTTCAAGCAACTGCTTCGACTCAGCCCCAGGTCAAAGCTCTGCTTGAGAAATTGCCTTACTACTTTCCAGTTCCAGTTGGACAACTCAATCCCCGCCTCCCCAGGCGGATTTTGCACCGCAGACTTCAGTTGGTTCTGTTGACCTCGGTTCAAGACGGGGGGGGGGGGGAACCCCCAGTCTGCTCAAAGACCAAACCTTGGGCCCCGCCTTGGCGAAAGTTGTCCAGCCAGTTTCCGATGGTATGAGGCTCTCTCTCCAAAGCCTCAGCCACTTGAGTGGCCGACCACCCTTGGGCCAACAACCATAGCCCATGCCATCGCTCTCGCTCCCGAGGTGTTGGCGCCCGATACATCCTTTCCCGTAAGTCACCTACATTGAGTTGCCACTCTTCCATGAGTTGCACTATGTCTGTCATCCCTTCCACCACCGCCACTCGACTTCTTTTACAGAATATCGCAACTCCTCTTCGGGTTCGTTTTATGTAGGTTTCACCTTAGCTTTGGTTTAGGAGTCCCGCTAACGACCGGATCAATATGTTACGGATAGTAGTGACCTTCGTCGGTGGGCTGGCGGTGGGAGTTGGTGTCCTTACGGCCATGACTTGGTCGCAGGCAAACACCCCCGCGCTCGAACCTACTAAAGAACGGAGGGAGGCAGCGGACGGATTCCACCAAGGGGATTTGTCTTCTCAATTAGCAGGGATTTCTACTTCTGATTCTATCGCCACATCCGCCGCTGGTGACCAACCCCCTGGCTACAGCTTCCTTTCTGGAGGAAGTTACTCCAGCGGTAGTCCGGATCTCCACCAAGACGGTCGCGGGATCTGGAGTGATCATTGACCCCGCCGGCATCTTGTTGACTAGCGCCCACATTGTCGATGATAACGAGGTCGTGAGTGTTCTGGTCGGGGAAAAAGGGCCTTTAATTGGGACCGTGTTCCGCGTAGATCCAGCGAGGGACCTGGCCTTGGTCAAGCTGCCGCCGGATATCTATCCTTCGGCTGAGTTGGATACACGGGGTGAATTATCTTTGGGAGCACCGGTGTATGCACTCGGATATCCCCTAAATATGGGGGGGCCGGCGACAGTTACGGCCGGAGTGGTGTCAAGGTACTTTGATGAGCCGAGTTTGGGCCGCCGGATCCTCCAGACTGACGCTGCGATCAACCTCGGAAATAGCGGGGGCCCCATTCTGGATAAGGAGGGAAGGGTAATCGGCATTACCACCTCCATATTAGGGGATTACCCAGCTAGGCCAACTACCGGCATTAGTTTCGCGGTCTCCATCGCTACCATCACAGATCACTTTTTAGACTGAAAAACACTGGCTGGCCCCGCATGGGCCCAACTACGCAAGTCGTGGCCTGTAGCCACCCTGTTTTGCTCTATTGATACGCAGTTGTTCTCTTTGGGTGTCCTCGGCTACGGACATCTTGCTGTTAAGGACATGCAAAGCCAGGTCTTCAAAAGGCAATGACCACGTGATTCCACCATTTTTGAGCCACATAGTAAAGGGGGCCGATAGCAAAAAAGGGTCGTTAGTTTAGTGGCTGGTTGATAAGGCAAATAGATACGGGGTAGCGGTTTAAACCACCACCCCGTTTATTTAATCCGCCCACCGAAGGAGGTAACCCCTCCTGGAGCGTTTCCTGCGGTCCTTGCTTCCAGGTGCCTGCGGTCGAGGCTGAAGTGTGGCGGCTGGAGCGATGTAATATCCCCACAGTGCAGCCAGTCCTCCACCATCTTTTAAGGCTAACCTCCGTGCGCTGCCGGGGGAAGACTCTGGTGGACTTCCGGGTCCCGGTCGGCGCACCCGTCTTCCACTACCACCAGGTTAATGATTCCCGGGACCAGGGAATAAATATTTTCTGGTACTTTCTTGGTCCAGTTACCTGGAAATCCAGGTTAACGACATTTGCTGGAGAGCAACTGGTAATCCCTGGTCCAGGGGGTTTAGAGATCGGCTAGGTAAAGGTAGGGCGACCAGACCCGCCTTATAAAGACTCGATTAGGCTGTGGGCTACCCCTGATGGTGTAAGGAGATTCAGCCCGGCATCAATTTAGTTCCTCCCTATTCCTCCCAAGATCTTCCCCTTCCTCCCGAAACCTTTAAAACTCCCAATAACGGGAGGAATTCTCCCAATAACGCTTTCCGGGAGGATACGGGCGCAACATCCAGAATATGCTATAGGAACAGCAACTTGCTCACGACGAGTCAATGGTCCAACTCCACTGCGCTACCCTCCCACTTTCCTATCACAGACATCGTAGAACCTGCAGGGTCTGTCACGGGACAGTTAAAAGCGGCCGGGTGTGGACGGGTTAAATGGTAGGTCTCTCGCCATCAGGCCGTGGATGCGGTTCCCGCAACAGCTCCCCAAGGATACCCCAGGATTTCCCGAAGACTTTTCAACAGTGGTTTAGCCCCTAAACTCCCGTTCTATGGAGAACCGAATGTCTAGAGAACAGCATCCTATCCGCCTGGCTTCCAGAGAATTAGCGGTCTATTAGAATTTGGAAGTAGAGCCTTGTGAGGCCATTTTACCCAACAAACAAGGGGAGATGGATCTGGACCTCACGTTGCCAAAAATTTTAATAGTTGAGCAGACTTACCAGTTAACCAGTTAAAACCCCCCACCTCTTTTCATCCACCGGTATGCGCAGATTCGCTTGTTGGGTCAGCCCCCAGTACATCCCAACCAGTATCGCCCTCCCGCTCCAACGCCGACAGCGCTTCGCTGATCGACCTTAGGGGCAATTCCCTCAATCTTCCCAGATCTCACATTATTGGGGCATTTCTGGGAATCGGTGGAACACCCCTTGTCTCACGGTTACGTGACACCTTAACTACCCCTAAAAACCCTTGGTGACCCCGCGGTGGTCCATCTGCCAGATACAACTACATAGGAAAATTCTGACACCCCCGTTTTATCACCTGTACAGCATTATTAACTGTATATAGACACGAAACAGCACGCCCTGGGCGTAAAGATAATGGGAATTTGGCCGTTTCAGGGGGGAATAAGCACAGCGCACAAATGGACGATAGCTAGGTTTTTTTGACCTAGATAATTTGGAATACGCCTCGGATTTCGGAGACCCAACCGCCCACTAGTGTGGCGAAGCTATTGCCATAATGCAGGTGGTTTTCGTGGGACCGTGCCCGGTTTAGGTGCGGTTAGGTTTGCGGGAAAGCCGGACACGGGTAGCCGATAGCAGAGCTACTCCTGGTCTAGACCGCCGGCGTGAATTCGGCCGGAATACTATGGGGCAAGATATTGCGAAGTCCTCACGCCTACACTGGAATCCGGCGAGCTGATATCTCAGCAGTCTGGTTCTGAGTTAGGGGGCTGACGCCGAACCTGAGAGCGATGTCGGTCAGGGACTCCTACGCTCTGCCTTCAACGCCATTGGGGCCACCAGACCATGGCCGAGGACTTCTTCGCTTTCCGGCATAGTCCCCAGCCCAGGGTGCCCACCGTAGGGGACCCGGCAGTGGGCTACTACGTGGTGGACCAGGGATTCGAAGGGAAAGAGCGGCACCAACACTGGTATCACCATTACGGCGCACCATGGTGGACTTAGCCCAGCTGATGCGGTGGTTTGCTGATAAAGCTTACCCGTAGGTGGCGGACAGCGAAGCCACGCTCTTGAGCCGGCCCTGGTCCAAGTTTGTGCATATGTTCCTGAGGGGCAGTTGGGTGAATCTGAGAGCATACGACGTGCCCCATATCCCCTCTTATAGTTCGAGACATTCTAAAGGGTCTTATACTCAGGGGAATCGGTTTGATCTGGGAAATCCAGGTTAATATGCTTCAAGATTTCAAAAAAGATAAAAAGAAAATAGTAATCGTACTCGTTGCCGTGGTTGTGGCTATCGTAGGCTCGTTTCTTTTGTTAAGAAATGGCCCCGATTCAGTTCCAGTAGAACCCCAAATTGAAATTACCGGAGAAATGAGGATTGAGGGCGTTGTTTTGGATATCGATACATCACAAATGGCTGTAGATGGAGACGGAATCGCTACTATACAGACTTCAGACGGACAGGATGTAACAATCCTCGTGCCTGCCGGGGAGAGACTGTGCAACTCAGATACTGAAGCATTTCACAAACTTAAGCTAGGAGATCAGGTCGAAGTTTTCGGAAGATTTACAGATAAGAAGGCTACACTGTGCGAGTCGCCTGAGCACTATTTGCGGCTTATTGGTGACGAACCAATCGACAACTCAACCTCCTGATGGGTCGAGGCCATATCACTTAATTATTGGCACTGCCAAGTAGCGTACACCATTTGAAGGGATGACAATGTAGGGGTATGTCAAAAGAGAGGAAACATGTCGGGGTATTCACAGGACATAGCCTGGTTCCCGCTCGAACGGAGGCACGTCCCGTTGTCCAACGGTTACATTGACTTCCAGGTTTTCTTTAGTCCGTATTCTATATATTATAAGTGTGAGCACGTCGCCGGGATTCGAGGCGCCCACCAGATTGCCAACGTCTTCAGTGCCTGTTATCTTTTCGCCGTTACTGGCAGTGATAACGTCACCCCACTCCAATATACCGGCCGACGGCCCATCCTCTATCACCGAATGGATCAGGGTCCCTCCTTCTATGCCCAACTCCTCGGCCTCCCTGGTTTGCAGCGTGTCGTGATACACGCCAATGAAAGGCTGTGTCTTGGGCCCTACGCCTACTCCCCCTATCAGCAGCCACTCACCGCTGGGCGACCATTGAATGTAGGGGAAGTCATCTTCTTCAAATTGATACACCAATTTTGCCTCAGTCCCGGTGAGGCCCCTGACGTACAGCCCGTAATCGATAAAAGGTGAGGGGGAGACCTGGGCCTCTGAAGCGGGAGGGGCACTGCCGTCTGAATTGGGGCCTGGAGTCGGACAAGTAGGGGGATTAGATCCGATCCGACCGGGGCGACAGCGAACATCACTTGCTGCCCGTTGGAGGACCACCCAAGCACATAGTAGCTGGCATCGGTATGCGGGCCATGCAGGAGGTGCCGCTCCCCGGTGGCGATGTCCAAGATTTCCAGTGATTCCGACCCGGACGGCGGGAATGTGGAGAGGTCCAGGCCGCTTATAAATAAGATGCTTCGGCCATCAGGAGAGATTGCCAGGCGATCCTCGACACCGGTGAGTAGCGTTGTCTCTTTGCCGTTCTGGAGGTCGTTCCGGATGATGGTGACTGACCGCCCGATTTTGACGATTAGGGGCACGAACTCCTCGGAAAACCCGCACCAATAGCTATAACCCGTCTCACTCACCTTCCTCGGATTACTGCCATCGGCGTTGGCTACGTAGAGAAATAGATCACTGGGGGCCTCTTCGTAGGAATAGAAGCCCATTAGGCTACTATCTGCGGACTGGCAAAAGAATATGTTGTGCATACCGCCCACCAGCTTGACCGGCCCACTGCCGTCGGCTCCCATCAAGAAGATCTCGCTTGTTTCTCTCGAGTACTGCCTTTAGGCGATGCGAGGAACCCCGGGTGTGAGCGTTTCACCGGCGGGCTCCGGCGTGGGGAAAGGCTGAGCAGCCGCGGTGACCGCCTCGCCCTCTGCCCGCGTCCCCACAGGAACTGGCGCCAGCCTGTAGAGCACCTGAGCCTGATGGGGCGCCGGCTTGGTCTCCGCCGGGTCCCCCACACGTAGATGTTGCCGCCGGAGCCAGCCACCACATGCTTGATGTCGCTGAAGCCCCGGGCGATGTCTACTACTTCTCCCGTTTCCAAAATGCGTGAGACACGACCTTGTTTAGTAAATGAGTCCGTCACCAGCTCTTCTAGCACCACCCGGCCGTCCCTCACCACGATTCTCGGCGACATATAGGGAATCTTCCCAGGTATCAGAAACCCTGAGAACAGGAGCTCAAATTCCCCTTGGCCCAGCGCATCTCCATTGCCGTCATAGTCCGAGACCCGGTAGATGAGCTTCTCTCTTGGGCGACCCGCCATCTGCAATAGAAAGGAGCGGGAGCGATCTTGGCCACCTACGGAAGGCTCGGTTAGCACCCGATGGCTGAACCAGGAAGTATAGTCCTGTGCCGTCACCAAGTCCGGTAGGGAGAGGCCGACAACCGTACGATCGGACCAATCGCCGTCTCTGTTGGGATCCTGGATTTCATAGAAGCGGCGGACCTCCATGTGGTCGCGCCCACTGAACCAGTTGTAGATATCCAGCCAGACTCGGTCGGGGGCTGAAGCGGCGACGGCGAAACCCAGCCCCTGATTGGCAGCCTGTTCACCTAACACGCCGGCATCCACCAGCTCAGGAACGGTCAGGATCTTCTGTAGCGTCCCGTCGACGCGGCGCACGATAAGGGATGCCCCCTCATGGGCAGCATTGTTATACGACGGACGTTGTCCCTCTGGGCCGCCGGTCCAGGCCCGGGCCACGAAGAACAAGTCGCCGTTGTTTGCGACGGAGAGCTTGCCCCCTGGTTTGTCGCAACACTCGGGGGAGATGGTCCCCGATAGATCGGTACCCGGGTCCCAGAGCGCGGGGTCCTTCAAGGCGGGATCGCCGAAATAGAAGACCACCTCAGCTTGGGCGCGCTCCTCCTGCAACCCGTACAAACGCACGACTGCGGTCTTTGCCAGGACTTGCCGAGTTGACCCCATTTGGTCGAATCGCGAGTCGGTGCATTGTTCGCGGATGGCGTAGATGTCTCTACCCCCAGGCCCGGCGGTCAAGTCCCAGTAGTAGGTGGTCGGATCGGCCCGAAACAGTTCCGTCAGCTGAAAGTCGTTGGTGAACTGGAGGCCGCGGGGCCCGGCGCTCAGCCATACCGGCTCAGAGATCGGTGTTGAGATAGGAGCGGGTGTAGGCTCCAGTGTTGGCATGGGAGTAGGTGCCGCGTTGAGTGTAGTTGTGTTGGTTCGTATTAACGTCGGCGTAGCTGTAGGCTCACCGGCACACCCCGCTAGGATGAAGATGTATACCACCAAAACTGCCAGGTAGAGAGACTTATTCACCGGCAGACCATCTCTGATTTTGAAAATCCTGGTCCTTCCGACTACGTTAGGGCTTTCTTTTTAGCAATTTCAAGGTGTGTGAGAGTATGCGTTCCGCAGGTATCCTTTCCGGAGGCACGCTAGGGTTATCCTACTATCAACGCGGGTAACTCCATTCCCCACTTCAACCTTTTGAAACCTGGCATCATTGGGCGTTCCCGGGGGATGAGGGGAATCCCCATCTTGTGGTTCGTGCGTGCCATAAAGATCCCTAAAGGGGGGGTGCGCCGTTAGTGGGTTTTTGGTACGTTGTTGGCCACCAACTGCGGAGCCGATTCTTGGGTGGATATCGGGCTCTTCGGCAACTGCAAAGAGGAGTGGCTCCCACAAGGGGAGAGGATGCCGAAGCCAAAAAGGCGGATCCTCTTTTTTTACCCTAACGTTGTATTCAATGTGCTGACCGAGTGTGTATCATCGAAATCGGGGTGTTACCTCGCCGCCCATCAGCTCAGTAACCATGTAGGGCTGGCCTTCATGCTCACCCAAGTCAAACACAGTGACGATGTGGGGATGGGAGCCGCCGCCCCATAGCCTGGGCCTCTCGGGTGATGCGGGTGTGGGAGATGTCGTCCAGGCCCTCCGTTTTGATTAGGGCGAAGGCTACTTCCCGGTCCAGCAAGGCATCTTGGGCCAGGTAGACTTTCTTCTTTCCGCCCTCGCCCAGGAACTTCTTGACTTCGTAACGGCCGTTGGCGAAGGAGGTCGGTGTCGAAGAAGTTCGGCTGTCGTCGAGAGCGGAGTCCTGCAGTATTGGCGTTGCACCTCCAACACGCCTTTCCGCTGCCCTGAGATAGGCGCTGGCTTGGACATCGGGCCATTTGCGTTCCGCGAACGCCCCATCAGCCTCATCGAGAAGACGTTCTATTCGACGCTGAATTCGGTCGCTTGCCATTATGGACGAATAGTAATACCGCTGCGACAATCATGTCCACTTTTCATATAGCAAGGGGCTCCTTTCCGTTGGTCATGGGTAACCCCTTGGCGCGACCCTCTTTAGTATTTAATAAAACTTTTTTGTTACCAACTTATCCCATACCGGTGGCCTGGTGACCCCAATTGTCCCACCATGGGAGCTTACAGTCTGAGTGAACGGTGAAGTCAGGGCCTCGGCCGGTGGCCGGGAGCGGGCAAGGACCAATAAGAGAAGGAGAATTGAACATGTACGGAGCAAGTGACGAGAATACTTGGCAATCTCAAGAGGGAACCATGAGCCGAAACGCGGCTGCAATTCAGGATGAAGATGTCGTTGGAGTCGGTCGATACATCCTTAGTTTTTTGCTGGCAGGATTGATCGGCTTGGCGATTCAGTATGGTCTACGCAAGAAAGGCTGGACAGCAACTTGGATTAACGCTGTGATTTTCGGGATGCTCGTCGCCGTGTTTGTTGCTGCTGGATAGGCCCAGCGCAATACCCCCTCTATTCCAGCAGCAACAAAGGGAGGTCCGAACCCGGACCTCCCTTGAGACCCCAGTATTAGCCCATGAAGAGCGAGTACTTGGTCAAAGGTACTGATTCGCCTCCAGCATTACCCCAAATTATGAGCGTATAAACCCCAGGTCCCAGGTCGTTAAGCACCGCAGAAATATTTGCCTCAATCTCAAAGTGTTGTCCCGAATCTCTCCAGGTGGTGGCGGTAATCCAGGGCACCACTATCACTTGGTTGGTAAGGGATTTCTCCCGCGCACTGGTTCTCGGGACGTTAGGGTCTAGTGAATATGGATCCACTGGCCTTTGATAGGAGTGCTGGGTGCTGGTCTCTGAATAATAAGAGTTTTCGCCAAGGGGCTTGCGCAGGAAAGTAGCTGGTTGTTGTCCCGCTAAATAGGAATAGGTGGCGTCAAGCTGTCCTGGGGTTAGTGGATGGGGTGGCTGGTCGTACCACAGATGCGCCCCTTGAAAAGTAAAATCAGCCTTCAAGTCGCCCGCGAAACGGAGGATGCCCTCGGAGATAGTGGGCAAGACACTAAAGACAACATAGTCGCTCTCAAATTGCTGGACTGCCGCACAGGCGGATTCATCGCAGGCGATTCCCAGGTTAACCCGGTTATGCCACTTATCAAGGATATTCTCCCGGTGTCCAGGGCTATTCATCAACCATTTTTGAGCCTCCTTAAGAGACTCGGCGGTTGATTTCCCTCCATATCCCAACGGTACATTCTCGGCCTCGTAGGCCTGGCCGCCGGCCAGGGTATACCGCATGTAAGGCGTTAATCCAAGCGGATCCCAGTGAGAAATATAATCCTGTCGCAGCATGTCCTCGGCATGACTCTGAGCAGCGTTGTTGCTTCCAAGCACTACGGGATCTAAAGCATGAGCCTCTCTATCCGCGTTAATCAGCGCCAGCAGTTGCTGGCGGTGCAGCTCTAGTTCCGATGCAGGTAATAAGCCGTCAGCTGGGGCTATCCGTTCGACCGGAGATACCGGTCGGAGAGCCGATGTCGGGGGCAAGTCAAAGCCAGAGGAGAGAGTGGGCAGGTCTGTCTGTTTCTGCTGCTGTAGGTTATCTTCTACCCATCCAGCCAGGGCTGCCGGATACAGTGCAAAGACGGCTAGGCTCATGCAACTGCTAACAAGAAGAACAGTGTTTGTCCAGTCTGTGTGTATGAACCGGCGCCCCAATACTACCCACCGCGACGACCGGTTATCCCTCTCTGGAAGGTTCCGATCTTTTGGACGACCTGAACAGTCTACGCAAGTGCAGCCAGGAGGGTGGCTCGCCGCTTCCGGACGAGGGGAACAGTCCACGCAGGCGCAGGCAGGAGAGTGGCTTACCGTTTCTGGAGGAGGGGAACAGGCGACACAGGTGCAGCCAGGAGGGTGGCTCCCTTGGTTGTAATCTTTACCCCTACTCGCCATAAAGCATTGCGCCAGCCTGCCTGTTGGCAAGGAATTCCGTTACAAGCATCAGTTATCGGCAGGCTGGGGCAGGATTTGGCCCTCTAGAGTTTCTTCCAGGTGCTTTTTTAAATAGGGGATAAAGGGAGTTCCTCCGGTGCCCACCTCGGTGGGGTTAGACGCGGCTTGCTGACTTTGCTTGCGGACATAAGAGGCCGCGTATTCCAAGTGCTTGGCGCGAAATGCCCCTAGCTCCTTCAAGCAAGCGTTATAAACATCTCCCAATTCGGAAAAATCGCATTGCTCCCGCACCACCAACTCCCTGATCGAAGGTCCTCGCTCCAGTGTGTCTATGAAGGCGGAGTGCTCTGGCGGCATATACTGCCTCATTTCCAACAAATAAGGCCGCATGGGATCCTCTTCATGAGCAACTCCCAGGGCAGCATCCATTGAGGGAATTATTGAACTCTGGGCTCCGGTTTCACCCCGAAACACCTGCGGGAGATCTTGCAGTTCCTCAACGCCCTGGTACACCAGCCCGCAAGGAAGAGCCGGGTTATCCTTCCAGCCGTGGATAAAAGGTCTAACCCGGTTGTAGTAGATGTAAGGATCGCAATGTTCTGGCATGCGGGACAGAGTCTGGTTCATGTTTTCCAGGGATTCGGCTATGACATGGAGATGGCGGATGAGCGCTGATAAGTCCTTTCGGTGGATCGAGTTTTGGGCATCCACGGATGCAGCCAGGGCAGGACCAGCCTTGGCTTCTATATCCACATGAACCAAGACAAACCATTCTTCATCTTTGCCTCCCAGGAAATTCTGCAACAGGGCGATGTTCCCCAGAGCGACTGGTTCATCTGGGGTGATCCTTTTCCAGTTGGCTAAAGCGTAGGAGGCATAGGACAAAACCGGAGGACGGCCTACTCGTTGCGCGACATGATGCCAAGGTACTGCTATGCCCGGGGGAACATGGTCCGCTGGCGGTGAATCGCACCAAACGTACCCATGTCCCAGAAACGAGAGCAACAGCATCGCTCGTTCGCACTCGGCGTGATCCAACCGATCCACGTCCAGAACTGGCATTTGGTCGAAAACAGTTCTTAACCTGTCGCTAACCAAAAGTTTTGGCAACTCTTTGGCCATCCCTTCCCACAAACCAAAGTATGTATTTAGCTTGGTTAAGGGATCACAGGGCGGTAGAAATCCCCGTTCGCTAGATAGTTCTTTAAGCTGCAAGAAATCCCCGCGCTGGTGTTGTTCGTTTCCAATTGTCGCAGTTACCCAAATGTGGTTCTAGGGAAGAGCCCGCACGCTTCACCCGCTTCTTACTGGACCTAGACTAATTAGCCAAACTTAGGAGATCCAAATCCCCCTATATCCCCCTTTCAAATAGGGGGATATAGGGGGATTTACCCAAGGGTTGGCGCCTCCGGCCGTGGGTAAATGCCGGGTATTAATTAGAACACTGGGATGATCGACTCCTCATCCAAATCTACGATCTCTTTGCCACTTATCCCCACTTCAGGCATGGCCGGAAACTCGATATCGAACTTCTCCGCGACGCCCTTCACCTTCAGCATGGCGTCATACCAGACCTGACGCTTGGTCTCCAGGGTTGCTACCCCCAGACCGGCGTCCCGGGCTATCTGCTCCAGCTCTCTGTGTACCTGCAGGAAATCAGGGGGAAGCTGCCAGAACTGCTCCGGAGGTTCGTAAAGAATCATAGAGAGAAACACAAAACCCGCCCGCAGCTGTTTGGTCACCAGGACCTTGTCCTCGTCAGATAGCCTGGGCGCTTCCTTCTCGAACAGGTTGAGGGTAATAGCCATGTGCCGCGCCTCGTCGCGACCCACGTTCTGAAACCCCTTTTGAAACAATGGATGCCCGGCATTTTTGGCCATGTGATGAAATAGGGTGGTGGCAGCGGTCTCACCCATGAAGAAAGAGGTGAAGAGGACTGGCATGCGATACTTGCCGAAGGCATTCTGGTAGCCCCGCCAGTATCGGGAACCGTTGTAGGAGAGCCATTTAAGGTTCCGTACCGCTTGCTTTTCCAGTTTTGTCTTCGGCTCCCAGTTGAGTGGTGCGCCCGGCCACAGCCGTTGAATAGCCCGCTGGCAGAACTCCTCATGATTTACTTCATCGCGGGTGATTGAGAAGAGGCACTTGCGGAGAGGGTCCTCTTCGTGCTGCTCATAAGTGTGAACCAGTGCCCTGGCGAAGGCAGCCGGGCCCGAGGCGTCAAAATTGGCCAGCCCCGAGAACCAATAGGCGATAGCCAACCGCTGGTCCGTTGAGAAATCGCCGGGCTCTAACTCGGTCCAAGGCAGGTCCGAAGGGTTCCAGTATTCCCGCTTAGCCTTCTCATAAAGGTCGACAAACTTAGCCGTCTCGACTCGCCATTCTATGGGGAAGATATTAGGCTGTTCAATCTCTGGGGGGTCTGACCAAAGTTCAGATTTATCCATTTTATCCATCGACCTTCCTCGGTTATCACGATTTTCAAAGCAGGAGGCTACTGATTAGATGATTAACGATTGGAATCGGGTCCTCTAACAATTTATGGGACTTGCCGGCCCATTTGGTAGGGTATCCGCACCTGTTTTAGCATCTCATTCTTTAGATGCCCTGGCCCAACTGCTCGATTCCAGGACTATGTAGCTTAGGCGGTGACCAGGTACCAAGTAGTACACTCTCATCAGCTGGTGCCGAGCCCTGAAACGGCGATTTGCCGGCAGGATTTTTTATTCTTTCGCCAACGAGTTGAGCCATGGAATTCAAAACCATCATCGAGCCATTTCGAATTAAATCGGTGGAGCCCATTCGGTGGACCACCTAGGAGGAGCGGGAGACGGCTTTGCACCAGGCCGGTTACAACCTGTTCCTGCTTAAAGCAGAAGATGTGCTTATCGACCTGCTCAGCGACTCGGGCACTGGAGCCATGTCTTCGCATCAGTGGGCAGGCATGATGCAGGGAGACGAGTCCTATGCGGGAGCCCGGTCCTTCTATCGTTTTGAGGCGGCGGTGCGAGAAATCACCGGGTTTAAGCACATTCTGCCCACCCATCAAGGGCGAGCGGCCGAGCGCATTCTCTTTGGAACAGCTCTTAACCGGGATTCCCCAGATCAAACCACCTTTCCTGGATATAGCTCCCGCGGGGATACCGCCAAATATAATCCCGCATTCCAAGGGCGTCAAATGCGGTCTGATGCGGCCTGATTCACTCAAAGTCCCCGCTTTCATTGGGCAACCACTGTACTGCCAAGCGTAAAAGCCCCATGTACTGCCAAGCGTAAAAGCCCCAAACCGCTTGTCTACGCCCAAGTCTCGCCCTTGGGAAGCTCTTTTGCCCTGTGCGACCCCGTAACCGTAACCAATCCCGACGCTCCTAAAGTGGACTAGCCAGGAGCCAGCCTAAGACGACCAATTCGTTCCAGTATCCCGCCTAGCATTTCCCGGCTCACCAGCACCTCAGCAAGCTGAAACACCAGCCTTCCGGCATGGCGCACCAACCGTCCTCCAGTCTTGATCATCCTGGTCTGCAGACTGGTCAACGACCAGTGCTTCATTGCCTCCGGTAAGGCTAGCCTTCTCATGGAGTTGCCCAAGTTGTAAGCCAGTACGAACAACTCCAGCCTGACCTGATTGGCCACGAACTTGTGGCAGGACAACCTGGTCCAGTTCAGGGCGTACTTGCCTTCTTTTATCCATTGCTCCGCCGTCCCTCGGCCATTGTAAAAGCGGACTATCCCGATGTTTGGATAGCTCAGATTGGTGACGATGAAGCCCACTCTGGGAAACAGTTCTCCCTGGTGCCACTCCACCTTAGAGACCACTCTCCGAGCAACGTTCCAGCTCTGGGCCTGGTAGACGAAGTCATGATAGGAGACGATGGGCTTCGGGGAAAGCCACTCCGTAGGCCGTATTAGCCGGGGCGCTATCTCCCGCTGCAGCACCTGGTTGGACCGCAGCCTGATGGCGTAGCCGATGTTTCTTGCTTCCAGATAATCGTATATCTCCGGCTTGGCGAAGGCGGCGTCAGCACGAAACAGCAGCCTGACCGCTGCTGTCAAATAACGCTCCACCACCGGATCAAGGACTTCTTGCCAATCATCGGCACTGTGGACGTTGCCTGACCGTAGCTTAGCTGCTTCACAATCCCCGAACTGGTTGAACAGAAAGAGAGGGTGATAGCAGACGCATTCAAAGTGGCCGTTATAGGCTGCTCCCTCCTGCTGGCCGTGCACTGGACTCTCGGAACTGTCCATATCCAGGATTACTCGCCGGTGTAGGGTATGGGCCATAGCTCGTTCCACCCACTGGGTATTTATTCGTGCCAGCCCCTTCAGGTTGTCCTCTTGGGTCAGGAACTCCGTCTCGAACCGGCCCATCTCACTGGTGCTGGCTCCTTTCCGCTCCGAGCCTTGCCATCCCACGATCACTCGCATGGCTGGGTCTTGGGAAAGGCGCACTGCGTCATTGGTGTCGTCGTAGCCGGCCAAGCGGCTGTAGATCGACTGTCTTAGCAGCGGAACCAGGTGGTGAAGGATATTGCGTCCGGTACGGCTTTCCTGGAGGTAGTCCTCAGCGATTTCGGTAAGCCCCAAGGCATCATCAAACTCTCGAAAGGCAAGAAGACCAGCGTCGGAGGTGATGGTTGAGCCGTGAAATTCCAGGCGGACTTTGGGGTTGAATTGGAGCCGGAGAGGGGCTTTTTCGCCGTCACCCATCAGGTGCCTCCATGATGCCTACGGCATCTTACTGCAAAGTGACATATCATGGAGTTATTATAGCTGGGAACACGCAAAAAGGGCCCATAATTAGACAATGGTTGAAAGACCATCGACGAATTACTGAGAAAGCTTTTTAGCCATATGGGAAATGTGGGCTTAAATCGGGGGATGTAGTTCCAAATAACACCCATTTTGATACGACCCGGGCGAACGTGGAATACTCCCATGGGACAGCCCTCGACTTACCCATCGCCGAAGGACGCCAGCCAGATTTGATTCACCCTTTCAAAGGCAACATGGCCTTAGCGGCGCTGGAACGCACTCTGGCGGCAAATGAAGGACGTGTCCCGCTGGCGATGATGACCGTGACCAACAACTCCGGAGGCGGGCAACCAGTTAGCATGGAGAATATTCGTGCCGCCAGTGAGCTTTGCCATCGGCATGGGGTGCCTTTCTTCCTGGATGCTTGCCGGTTTGCCGAGAATGCCTGGTTTATCAAGATGCGGGAGGAGGGCTACTCCGAAAAAACACCGTTGGAGATTTCCCAGGAGATGTTCAGCTATGCTGATGGGGCGACTATGAGCGCCAAAAAGGACGGCCTGGCCAACATCGGCGGGTTCTTGGGGATGAATGATGACGACCTGGCGCAACGGTGCAAGAACGCGCTAATCCTCGGCGAGGGTTTTCCGACATATGGGGGATTGGCCGGTTATGACCTGGAGGCGATTGCCATCGGCTTGCATGAGGTGTTAGACGAAGACTATCTGCGCTATCGGATTCGCTCGGTGGAGTATCTGGGCGAGGTGTTGACCAGGGCGGGAATCCCGATTATCCAGCCAACCGGCGGCCATGCCGTTTATATCGATGCTCTAGCCATGCTGCCCCACATCCCGCAATACGAGTACCCCGCTTGGGCGCTGTCGTTGGTGCTTTATCTGGTGGGAGGTATTCGCTCGGTGGAGATAGGCTCGGTAATGTTCGGCCACCAGCCCGACGGCAGTGAGAAGCCTGCCGATATGGAATTGGTCCGTTTGGCTTTCCCCCGGCGGGTGTATACCCAGAGCCACGTGGATTATTTGGCGGAGGTGCTGCTACACATCAACGACATAAAGCAGCGAATTGGCGGAGTGCGGATTGTGGAGGGACCAGAGCAGTTGCGGCATTTTAGCGTGCGCTGTGAGCCGGCCCACGGAGTGTTGATTGCGTAAAGCCGGGCCATGACCCTATAAGAAATCACCCAATAGGGCTGGCGTTCGGAATCCCCGTCTTAGCCCTGCTGACGGGGCCTGCTCAGCCTACCGAGTCCGCATGCCCCCAGGACATGCTGGATTGACCCGAATCTCGGGTGACAGAGCATAAGTCAGAGGGCAGCTTGCCTTTTAATTAGAATCCATTACCGGTGGTCGGGAATCGCGACCGGGCGAGACGGACTCGTAACCGAATGCCACCTGGAATAGAAGTTGTTCCTCGAAGGGCCGCCCTATTAGCTGAAGTCCGATGGGCAGGCCCGATTGGGTGAAGCCGCAGGGCACGGACATTGCTGGCAGACCAGTAGCATTGCTAGGGCTGGTACATCTGGAGGTCATTCCAGCGCCTGGCCCTCTGACCGGGTACTCGGTTCCCCCCAAACTGACGGTCTCGGAGTCAATGCGCCAAGCAGCCAATGGGGCAGTTGGAGTCACCAGGAAGTCCACTTCCTGCAGGACTCGGGCATGCTCCTCCTTGATGATGCGCTGGACCTTCAGCGACTTGGAGTAGTCTCTCCCCAATACGAACTGACCCGCCAGGGTGCGGTAAAGAACCTTGGGGCCATAGTCTTCCCTATGGTTTTCCAGGTAAGGCTCGTGGGTCACGAAGCTGTCCGCCATGCCGGCAATCCGCAAGGCCCCAGCGTACTTCATGCTGGGAATGCTCACCTCCCTCCCTTCGACTCCCAGCTCCTCCAGCACGGTGATGGCTTGCCGGACCACCGCTTCGACTTCCGCGTCCATTAGGTCGAAGTAGTAGTTGGAGGGGATTCCCATTTTGAGTCCCTTCAAACCCTTTCCTAGTGACTCTGAGAAATCGGGGACCGGCACCGGTACGCAGCTAGGGTCCAGGGGGTCATAGCCGGCTATGGTTTGCAACATCAGCGCGCTGTCTGTAACCGAACGGGTCAAGGGCCCGATGTGGTCGCCGTTAAAGCTGGTGACCATCAATCCCCGCTGGCTGACCCGCCCAAAAGTCTGTTTTAGGCCGACAACCCCACAGAAGGTAGCCGGACCTCGCACTGAGCCACCCAGGTCGGTGCCCAGCGAGGCGAAGGTGACCCTGGACGATACGTTGGCTCCACCCCCACCACTAGAACCACCAGGTATATGGTCCAAATTCCAGGGATTGTGGACCGCCCCGTAGTGAGGGTTATTAGAGGTTGGCCCCGCGGCGAACTCCTCAAGGTTTTCCTTGCCCAGGATGATAGCCCCGGCCGCCTTGCATTGGCCGATCGCCCAGGCGTCCTCCTCCGGCACGTGGTCGGCCAGCACCTTGGATCCGACGGTGGTTCGAATACCTGCAGTGGCCAAGTTGTCCTTAATACCAATGGGAATCCCGTGCAGTGGACCCCGGTACTCACCCCGCATCAAGGCAGCCTCCAACTCCTTAGCCTGGCTCCTCGCTGCTTCGTGAAGAATGGTAATAAAGGAGTTTAACTTGGGCTGAAGGCGGTCTGCTTGAGCCAGGGCCGCCTCGGTTACTTCCACTGGGGATATTTCCTTTGCTTCAATCTTGGGCGCCAGCTCAGCAATAGTCAGGTTGACAATTTCAGAATCCGTCATTAGGGCTTGCCTCCTTCTTGGGCACGTAGCACGCGTCCGGACATGACGTCTGACAGGTCCAACTCACGAAGATTCTCCACTTCGGCGAGGTAGCCTTCCAAAGCGGGAGCAATTATTTCTAGCTCATCATCCGACAGCTCTATCCCTTGAAATTCGCGGATCATCGCTTGCAGGGTTTCCTTTGTGATGGTCATTCTCTACTCCGACTCAGAGGTGCACTACGGGCGGAGTGTAAGCTAGGGGACAGGCAAAATCAACCGCGGGTCTCCAACTTGGGACCGATTTATCCGGACCGCTGCTGGACGGAGGGGTATTTACCCAAACGGTGGCGCCTCCGACTGGGTTCAGCTCTTGATTCAAAGCTCAGTAAGAGATAGATTGTTAATACTTAGACTCTACGCCATAGGACCATGCGCTATTGGTTTGGTAACTGCGCTGACCCCTTTAAGCGCTGGGAGCAGCGGGGGTTTCTATCCGGGGGTTTCTATCCGGGGGTTTCTATCATTGAAAGCATTGATCAAGTGAAAGCATTGATCAAGCCGCCGACCCAGCGGTAGTCACAAAATTCAAGAGGCGAGGAAATGGCGACGCAAGGACGAGTAAGCCCCGATGAGTTACAACATTTTTACGATACCACCGAGCAAGGCAACTTGGTTCCGGGTTGGCTGGGTAGGGCACGGCAGCTACGCCCCAGTCCGGTACCGTACCTTTGGCGGTGGGCTGATGTAGAGCCTTTGGTCCACCGCAGCGGAGAAGTGGTCACGCCTGACCGTGACGTTGAAAGACGGGTGCTGAGACTAGCCAACCCAGCCTTAGATCATGGAACTACCCACACAATTTCCGCTGCCCTACAGCTACTGCTACCCGGTGAATGTGCTCCGGCACATCGCCACACCCCCACGGCAATACGGTGGGTTTTGCAGGGTGAAGGGGCCTATACCACCGTCGAAGGTGACAAGTGCTACATGGAGCGAGGGGATTTAATCTTGACCCCATCCTGGACCTGGCACGACCACAATCACGAAGGAGCCGGTCCTATGATCTGGTTGGATGGACTGGATACCCCGCTGGTAAGGAATCTGGATGCCGTCTCTTACGAGCAATATCCTGAAGACCAACAACCCATCATTGGTGTGGGCGAATCTGAGCGAAAATACGCCAGCGGGGCCCTTCGGCCTGCGTGGGACGAGGACGACACACCCAATTCCCCTCTATGGATCTACAAGTGGAATCGGACCATTGAGGCCCTAAATAATCTGGCCCAGGTGGAGGCCAGTCCCTTCGACGACGTGGCCCTGGAATACTCGGACCCAACTACCGGAGGACCGGTTCTGCGAACTATGGCTTGCGGCATTCAGATGATCCGGCCAGGGGTGCATACCAAAGCCCACCGGCATACCAGTAGTGCTGTGTTCCAGGTTTTCCAAGGGAAGGGATACAGCGTGATCAATGGTCAAAGGTTCGACTGGAACGAGGGAGACTTTTTTGTGATACCGTCCTGGACCTGGCATGAACACGCCAACGCTTCCGAAGAACCAGCCATTCTGTTCAATATTCAAGACAAGCCGGTCATGAAGGCGTTGTCGTTGCTTAAGGAAGAACCATACGAGGAAAAAGCTGGGCACCAGACGGTTGAGAGTCACTTCTCCGGTTAAGGCAGGAGCTCGACAAAGCCACCCTGGCTCTTTGCCCTCTTGGGTCTTTAACTCGGGATTAGTAGGGGCAAAGCTCGATTGGGCTTGCAGCAACCCGGTCGAGGAAACTCCAACTAAACTAATACCAAGATGAAAACTAGATTCAGCTAAGTCCCAGAGTCTGCTCCGGCAATGGCCAACGCTGCCCAATCCGGTGTCGATGTAGATTCCCCTTGCCCTTTGGTTTAGGGCAGGGGCCGGGATACCAGGTCTTTAATCTGGTCGATCCATTCAGTCTGGTCGTAACTGTGCAGCAAGTTGATTCGATTCCGATTGGGGTCGCCACCGTGCCAGTATTCGTAAATTTCCTGCCGCATGCCAAAAGAGGACACACTCAGGTCGTGAGCCAACCGGAACAGCCGGGATTTGTAATCGACGCCTACTCCCTTACCTCGCATGTACCGGTCCAGATACCCGCGCAACTCGGGGCTGGATAGGTCATTCTCGCTGGGCTGCATGATTAGCCCGGATCCCGCTATCTCCCGCAATAACTCAACCATCCGTGCCGACATTTGCGAGAAAAATATGTTCATGCCGGAGTTGGAGCCCAAGAACATCAACCCCTCTGGCGTCAATGCGGCTGTGTGCTCCATCCCGTCCATCGCGTGCCGCCACACCTCGGTGTAGGTGATCATTTCTCCCAGTTTGGCCGCCACCTCCCGGTATTCAATCACCCCGATGGATTCGGCTATCAGGGTGGCGACGGCGGTCATTAAACGCATCCGCTCTTGAATGCGACAGAGATTACCCCATCCCTGAAAGTTGAGGCCGCTCTCGATTCTCTCCAGCAAGGGAGCGTCGTCGTAGAGCATGAAAAGGCGGTCCCATGGCACCAGCACATGCTCGAAAAACAACATGGCGTCCTGTTCGTCGTACAGTCTGCCCAGAGGGTGGCCGTAGCTTCCGGTCCATTGGGACACCGGCTCCCGGCACAGAATTTTCAATCCTGGGGTGTTGGTGGATATGGAGAAGGAAAGTACGAATTTGGGATCGGATCTGCGGGCGAAGGTGTTGGACAGGGAGACGTAGGTTTCGTTGGTGAGGGGAGCGGTAGTAGCCAGCTGTTTGGCTCCGTGAACCACCACGCCTTCCGGCGTTTCTTCGACGACATGCAGGGCGATTTCCTCCTCTTGCGTCTGCCGTCCCTCGTTCTGGGGCTGCTGGCTCCGGTCTACTTGCGGGTCCCCCAAAGCATGGGTCAGGAACAGGTCGGTTTCCATGCAGTAGCGGTGGTAATTGACCGCGTTTTTTCCGAAATCGCAGTTGGGGTTCTTGATGGAGCTAAGGGCATCCTTCATGTTGTACAGGGTGATGATAAACGGCGCCAGAATATCCGGACTGCGCCCCAACTGGCCCCACGATTGGCGGTTCCAAATCTCGCTATTTCGGCGCTTCCTTCTTAAATCCTCATTGGAACGGGGGAGCTGCCAGGAAATGCTGCAGCGATTACCGGTTGCGGGAGAGACAAAGGTCATCAGGTCCTGATACTGAGAGCTGTGCTGAAGGTCATAAATTCTTGCCAGCTCGTTAACCATCCCAGCGAAGGCCGCATGGGTGGTGACGTCAGCGACCTTCTCCCCATCCAACCATACCTCTCTTCCATCATTCAAACTGGCGATGTACCGCTCTCCGGTCATGGCGCCCCTAGCCGTGGAAATGTCCAATACCATACTTCCCTCCTTTGGCGGCTACCTAACCGGATGGCATCCTCCAAGCCTATTATGCCGGGTTGTTGCCTCCGATGCCAATGTTGGGCGGGGAGACCCAGCGAATTGGGATGGCGCTTGGGCCCAAGCCAGGTCAATTTCCGTATCGGTGACGGGCGTAAGGCATTCTTGAGCCAGAATGAGTGCTAGAGGGGTACGAGCTAGGTGGGGCGGTCCCTCGCTCCAGATTAGTTGAAAATCGAGGTGCAAAATGGGTATGCAAGACGGGGTGTTGTGTGATATACTTCCCTCAGTCCTCGCAAAATTGGGGTTTTTTATTGCCAAAAAACAGAGGTGAGCTATGTTTTGTAGCTGACCTTTCTATTTGCCACAATTTTTCAGCGGTTATTCCTGCTGGCTGCGCGCCAGAAGCATATCTGTTGAATCCAAGAAAGAAACAATGCGCTCGTTCTGAGGAAGCTTGGGCGCTGATAGAAATTGGCCACGCTTCAAGGGTCCGTTTTATTGACGCTGTAGCTCGTCCCTCATATACTCGCCCTGTCTCCCAAAGTAAATCCGGATTGGACCAGGGGCGGGAGGCTGACCTACTTACTATCAGCTAGCTGGTGTAGAAGGAGGCGGCGATGACCGTATTGGTATTGGGCGGATCCGGCTTTATCGGACCACGGGTTATCCGGAAGCTGGTGGAGCGCGACCAGCAGGTCGTATCTCTGGACATCAATCCTGGGGCTGCTTCCTTTGCCGAAATGGCGGGTCAGGTGGAGGTCGTTCGAGGCGATGTCACCCAGTTCGATGAGGTGGTCAAGGCGGTTATCGAGTACCGCCCCGACCGTATCATCAACCTGGCCTATCTTCTAGGTGGGGGCGAAGACAGGCCGAATTACACCATGCGGCTGAATGTCTTGGGCATGGACAACTGCTTTGAGGCGGCCCGGCTCTGCGGAGTCATGCGGGTGGTCTACGCCAGCTCCATAGCGGTAAGCGGCCCCCAGAAGCACTTTGGCGACCAACCCATCGACGAGGACGCTCCGACCTATGGCACCAGCCAGTACGCCGTTCACAAGATCTTCAACGAGTTCCAGGCCAAGCAATACAACCAGAACTACGGCATGTCCATCACCGGAATCCGGCCGGCTAACGTAACCGGTCCGGACAAAGTCCGTGGCTCTACCGATCACGTGCAGTGCATCACCCTTCCCGCCCGGGGAGAGCCGGTCAGTTTTCCTCACAAATCCCTGATGCGGCTGCCGATCCACGTGGAGGATATAGCGGAGGCCTTTGTCCGGGTCCTCCTGGTGGACTCTACCCAACATCCGGTCTACAACTCCGGCGGCACGCCCATCAGCCTAGGTGCCCTGGCGGACCTGGCCGGAGAGTTCCTACCCGAGGCGCAGATATCTTTTGATAGCGAGGGTGGCCTGGAAGAGTCGGGTAACTACCTGGTGGACAACAGCCGCCTGCTGGGTGAGTTCGAGTTGGAGTATCCTCCCTTCCGCCAGCGGGTGCTGGAGATCATCAACGAGGTGCGCCAGGATGCCAATCTCCCCACGATAGGGGAGCAGCGGTGATGGCAACCAAATAAGGTCGAAAGTAGACTCTCACCAGAACGCCTCCAAGCTCAGGTCGTCCACTCAAATGCCAGGGTGGCGTAACGCACAAAGACAGTTCCGCCCGGCGCTCCCAGAGGGCCGTTGGCAGCCAACAGAGCAATCGTGTGCCGCTCGCCGGGCGAGGCGTCTGCGGTGACCAACACCCTTTGTGGAACGTTGAATCCCTGGATCGTACCCCGGTCTCGATTGCACTCGCCATCAATCCAGATCTCACTGTAGTCGTCAACACATGTCTCGAACTGCACCCGAACACCGCTAGTGGTGTGCCCACCGACCGTATCGGGAAATGTGACGTTGATCCGATACCAGATGAAGCTGAACCCATGAGAGAGCCGCTCGGTTAGGTCGTGGCACTCCTCCCAATTGGAATCATCGTACTCGGCCAGGCGAGCCGGACTCCCTTCTCCCTGAGCCACCAGACCTTCGTTGGGCTCACCAGGCACGTAGCCCCTGGCGAATTTCCATCTCCCGCCTACCGTTGATTGACCGGAAGATTCTCCTAGATTTATCGTTGCTCTTGGCATATTCTCTCCTGTTAGCTGGGTTCTGGGGACGATTCCTGTATTGCGCACTGGTAGGTCTGAAATTTGGTCCAACTATCTGCGGTCACCCTCGCGAATATCAATCAAGGGGACCCTGAATCAACAGGCAAGCCAAATGATAACCTCATGAGGCTTGGGCTACAACCAAATCGTGTTGGCGCAGGGCAATCGCGTCTTATTATCGTTCTTAAATTTGTTTAAAATAGTAATCATCATGACGAAACTAGGGAGGGGTAGTGATGGTTCAGGCAACAGGCCCACCCATCGCCCAATACTTCGCGGCGTTGGACGACCCGAGGATTGATCGTACCAAGCGGCACAAACTTTTGGATATCGTCACCATTGCCCTTTGTGCCACCATCTGCGGCGCTGATTCTTGGGTGGATATCGAGCTCTTCGGCAACTGTAAAGAGGAGTGGTTCAAGTCCTTCCTGGAGTTGCCCAACGGTATCCCTTCCCATGATACCTTCGGCGACGTCTTCGCCCGCCTGGACCCAGAGCAGTTTCAACGCTGTTTCATGGAGTGGGTCCAAGCCGTAGCCCAAGTCACCCAAGGCGAAGTGGTGGCCATCGACGGCAAGACGGTACGGCGCTCCCACGACCGTACCCTGGGCAAAAAGGCCATTCACATGGTCAACGTGTGGGCCTCGTCCAATGGCTTGGCGCTGGGCCAGACCAAGGTGGACGAGAAGTCCAATGAAATCACCGCCATCCCCAAGTTGCTACAGCTGCTGGAGCTCGCCGGTTGCATCATCACCATCGACGCCATGGGCTGCCAGAGGGAGATAGCCCGGGAGATCATTGAGGCTCAGGCCGACTATCTGCTGGCGGTGAAGGAGAATCAAGGCCGGCTGTACGATGACGTTCGCGACCTTTTCGAGGGCGCCGAGGAATACGACTTCGAGGGCGTCCCCTATGACTTCGCCCGCACGCTGAACAAGGGCCACGGCCGCCTGGAAACCCGTCAATGCTGGGTCATCACGGACCCGGACTGCCTGGACTATCTGCAAAACCGGCAGCAGTGGGCCAACCTCAACGCCGTGGTTAAGGTCACGGCTCAGCGGGAGACGGCAACCGGGACCACGGTCCACTCTCGCTACTATATCAGCAGTCTGGCCAGGCCTGCCCAGACTTTGTTGGAGGTCACCCGCCGACACTGGGGCATAGAAAACAGCTTGCACTGGTCTTTGGATGTTACCTTTCGAGAAGATCACAGCCGGGTACGTAAGGATAGTGGGCCTCAAAACCTGGCAGTCCTGCGCCAGATAGCCCTCAATTTGCTGAAGCAGGAGACCAGCCTTAAACGGGGACTTCAAGGTAAACGGCTGAAAGCCGGCTGGGTTGAGGATTACCTACTCAAGGTGCTCCTTGGTTAAGACGCGATTGCCCTGCGTGTTGGCGCCCCATTGGTACAATGGGACTGCCCCGCCGCTGTCATCAAAAACGGTGGATGGCCCGGCCACCGCACTTGGCGCCAGGCAGTGGCGACAGCGGACACTCCAGATGAATTGTGCTTTAATAGCGTTAACATCCCCGAATCGAAGACATAATCCATTCCCCAGCGAAGGCAGAACTGAGCGCCGAGGGCCCCGGCCAAAGGGTTTTCAGAGGGCCCTCTCTATGATTCGGCGAGTTGACGGCTGATCTGGAAACTTACAGTGGGGGGAGTAGGGATGCCACGCAAACTAACCCGGCAAGAGGCCCACGAATTCCTCGACAGCAAACCCGGCTGGATCATGCTGAGCACTATTGGTCCCGACGGCTATCCCCACACCGTCCCCTTGGGGTATTTTCGGCTCGGCGATGAAATCTTGATGGGCGTCCGCTCGGCGACCCGGAAGCTGAATAACATTCAGGGGAACCCCAAGGTAAGCCTGTTGCTTGAGGATGGGCGCACGAGGAAGGACATAAAGGGGCTAATGATTCAGGGAACGGCCACTTTACACACGAACCCGGAAGAAACTCTGCATTATGCCCGAGAGGCAGCGAAGCGCCGCGGCGTCCCCGAGTCTGAGCTTCCCAATGAACCGCGAGAAAACGTGGCCTATATTAGAGTGGTGCCCCATCGCTTCCGCTCGTGGGATTATTCATCCGACCCTTAACAGGGGCTGGACCGAGAACAGAAGGCCGTTAAATCAGCGCTGTCCCGTTTTACCCGAGGAAGAGCCAATTCCGGTAGGTATCCGAAGAAAGCCCGGCGCACCGCGCAACTCAAACCGAGGAGGGACTATGACAGTCGTGGGATTGGACCACTTGGTGGTGAACACCAAAGACGTAGAGACCGCGGTCAATTTTTATCGAGATGTGCTCGGCCTGGAAATACTGAGACTAGAGGAGTTCCGGGAGGGTAAGGTAGGCTTCGTTTCGGCAAGGATCTCAGCAGAGACAATAATAGACATTCGGCCTGATACGTCCGGCGACAAACCGACGCCAAACCTGGACCATTACTGTCTGGTTCTTGGCCCCACTGACATGACAACTCTCCATGCCGAACTACTGTCTGGTTCTTGGCCCCACTGACATGACAACTCTCCATGCCGAACTGACAGCCAAGGGGATACGGGTGGAGGGAGAAGCGCGTCCGGCATGGGGTGCTCGGGGCTATGGCCAGCAATTCAAAATCTGGGATCCTGATGGTAACAAAATAGAGCTAAGATGTTACGCAACTCCCTGAGCCTCCTGAGAACGGGGCTAAATCAGGGCCAAAGAGCGTTGCGGTAGCGGGCAGCGTTCTCAAATACGGGCGAACCCTTCAGGATGAACGGTCGTTTGCGGATGCAGAGTCCCGTGAGCTGGAACTAAGCCTAAGGAATCATTAGCGACACAGGAGGAGGTCATTCAATGCCTTACTACATGTACGTTGCCCTGCAAGAGGATGACAAGATATCGGTTTTTACCATAGACCCCCAAACCGGAAGGCTAACGTCTCAGGTTGAGGTATCCGTACCCGGCGGGCCGTTCACGCTGGCGATCAGTCCGGACCGGAAGTTCCTTTACGCTGGATGCCGCGACACTCCCCAGATATCCAGCTTCCAGATCAACCAGGCCAACGGGGGGCTCACGCAGAACGGGACGGTATCGCTGGAGGCCAATCCCGTCTACGTATCCACGGACCGCAAAGGCAAGTTTGTGCTTTCGTCCTATTACCAGGGCGCCCATGTGGCGGTACATCCCATTGGGGGTGATGGATCGGTGGGGGGCCCACCCATCGAATGGCTGGAAACGGCCACCGGTGCCCACTCTTTGCAGACCGACCCAACCAACAAGTTTGCCTTCGTGCCCCACATCGCGGGCAACGGACCCAACGCGATTTTCCAGTTCAGATTCGACGAAAACAACGGCCATCTGACCCCCAACTCACCTTTCAAGGTCGAGCCGGCAGAGTTTCTGGGCCCGCGCCACTTTTGCTTTCACCCCTCCTTGGACATACTTTACTTTTCCAACGAGCAGGACAGTAGCGTAACCGGCTATCGTCTGGACACTGCCACGGGAACGCTGTCGTTGTTTCAAACCATAACCACCCTGCCGGAAGGTTACACCGAGAGGAACACCTGCTCCCAGATTCAGGTCTCCGCATCGGGGAAGTTCCTTTACGCTCCCAACCGGGGCCACAACAGCATCGCTTGCTTTTCGGTAGATACCTCCACCGGGCAGTTGACCGCCACTGGGCGGGTCGCCTCCGAGCCGATTCCCAACGCCTTGAGCCTGGGCCCCCAGGACAAGTTTCTCTTCTCCGCCGGCCAGGAATCGGGCCGCATGGCCTCCTTCAGTGTCAACCCGGATTCGGGAGAGCTGACCCCGCTGGAGACCTACCCATTGGGAAACAGGCCGGCTTGGGTGTCGATCACAGAGTTGCCGGGATAGCCAGTACCGTGGGCAATTCGATGCAATCCAGGCTTGGCCCATGACCATCAGCACCCAACTGGTACATGGTACGGAAGACGTGTGGGAAACCATTGAGGAGGTTCATCATGCCCCGTGGAGACGAGCCGCTGGGACCTGTGGCCAACCAGTTCCTCTTCGAGAACGACCGCCTAAAGATGTGGCACCTGGACTTGCAACCGGGCGAAAGCAGCGCCTGGCATGTCCATGACGCGGACTACGTGACGGTGGTGGTGGAGCCTGGCAAGCTGCTGCGGGAATGGGAGGACGGAAGCACTGACGAGCTGGAGTACCCCCTGGGTCATGTCAACTTCACGAGAAAACATGGGGCCCACCGCGTCACCAATATCGGCGACACCCATTACCGTAACGCTTTGGCCGAGCTGAAAGAATAGCCCATTGTTCCGGCGCCGGCCGCGATGACCGGCTCGTCGCCCCAATGCCTGTCAAAGAGCCCGGTCCCAGAAGATGGCAGCGGTACTTCTGTAATATTATCTTCCTGTCTCCGCGACGGGCAGTTGCCCAAGAGGCGACCGGTCTGCGACGCTTCCTAGAGGATATTAGGATGGTGCGGTTCGAGGTGCCCACCAAATCAATTGGTTATGTAAAAACCGTTGCCAACGCCGCTATTACTGGCGCTCTTCCTAGGGGATGGGTATAGTTTATCTCAGCTACCAGGCCAACCGAAGGCTACTAATGTAGGAAAGGAGGCGACCATGCCCGACGGATTGGAGCAAATCTTGGAGTCAACTGAAGCGGAGCGCCTGGCAACCGGTTTCGAGTTTACCGAGGGGCCCCTGTGGCATCCGGAGGGGTACCTGCTATTCGTCAACAATCGCCGCAACCTTGTCTATCGCTTGGTACCGGGTGGCCAGCCAGAGATAATTCGCGAGGACAGCGGGAGCGCTAACGGCTTAACTTTCGACCTTAAGGGGAGTCTGGTGATGTGCGAAGGTGATGCTCGGCAGATGACCCGGATGGAATCCGACGGCACCATCAGCGTCATCGCGGATCGATGGGAGGGTAAAAGGCTCCACCGGCCCAACGATGTCGTGTGCCGCGCGGACGGCAGCATTTACTTTACCAATCCGGGCGGGCGGCTGGACCCAGCAGAACGGGAGATAGATTTCAGCGGAGTTCTTCGCATCGCCCCAGATGGAACCGTCACTGCGGTAGTTACCGACCTGGAGTCCCCCAACGGCCTGGCTTTCTCGCCGGATGAAACCATTCTATACGTAGACAACACCCGCCGGGACATGGGATGCCAGGAGGAGAAGGAGCGCGGTGAGGTTTGTACTCACCAGTACATCCGAGCATATGATGTAGCCCCTGATGGAACGACCAGCAACAGCCGGGTTTTTGCCAACCTGCACTCGGCTCAGGACGGGGTTCCTGACGGCATGAAGGTGGATACCGAGGGGAGGGTTTATTGCACCGGACCTGAGGGAGTCTGGGTATTTGAACCCAATGGAAACCATCTTGGGATAATTCGGCTACCGGAAATTCCGGCCAACTGCGCCTGGGGCGATGCGGACCTCCGGACCATGTATTTCACCGCCCGAAGTTCGATATACCGGCTAAGGATGAAGACCACCGGCATAAGCGCCTGGCGAGGCAACTAAAACCGAAAGGGTCAGAGCGGATAATTAGCTTCCTCCCCACAGGAACGGGGGGAGAGGCCAAGCGAGGAGGATTACCATGGCGTTCGTACGGGTTTATACCGGTGAAGATGGGCAGTCCCACTTTGAAGACCTAGACCTGCTGCCACCCAACCTGGAGAGGTCAGTAGCTCAGGCAACCACCAATGTTACCTTCGGTCGTTCCCCTAACGGTAATTTCCACGATTACCACAATGCTCCGCGCCGTCAGTATGCTATTTTCATGTCCGGGGGCCAGATGGAGGTTGGTATAGGCGACGGAACAGTAAGGAGCTTCGGCCCCGGAGACGCTGTCCTGTTCGAAGACCTGACCGGCCAGGGACATACCAGCCGCAGTGTGGGCGGAGATCGTCTGTCCGCCACGGTACCATTAGCTGACTAGCCATTTCGGTCACTACTACCAGGGCCACCAGCCATTGTTCCCCAAAGTGGTAGAGGACCTAGAGGAATTTTGGGGCCATATCAAGAGGCTAGCCGACCGGTACAACCAGGATTCGGCAGACGATTCCCAATAAAAAACTCCCTTTTGCAAGGGAGTTTTTTGTTCGTGGAAAGGGATTGATCGCCGGCCCGGTGCCGTCAAAGCTGCGGCCTAATCGTAGGGTTGCAGCTTGATCTCGTGCAAAGCGGGTATGACTTCCCGGCCCATCAACTCAATGGACCGCATCACGTCGGCGTGGGGCATGGCTCCCTCATTTCCATAGATGTGTAGGTAGCCAGGGTTTAGTTTGGAAATAGTTTGCGTCAGCTTCCTGGTGACGGTTTCGGGGCTGCCCACGATGACGATCTCGATTTCCTGCTGCTCCTCGTAGGTCAACCTCTTGGTAACGTCGCCAAACCGACCGGTGGGCCGTTGCTGCTTCACTCGTAACGCCTCGCGGCTCTGGTATCCGGGAGGGTCGTTATGCTCCCGGGGTCCCTTCATGCGATTGGCCTCGGTCCACATGAAGTGTCGCCCAATCTCCTGGGCCTTTTCGTCGGTATCGGCCACAAACGCCTTGAGGAGGTAACCGAAGTGCCCCGGCCCAGGTTTGATGCCCGCTTCCCGGGCCGTGTCGATGTAGATGTCCTTCAACCACATGGTGACGTCTAACGCCGCTCCCAGGTTCATGTAAGGGTAGCCGTGGCTGGCCGCCCACATCACGCTCTCCGGGCTGCCGGTTCCGGGGAACCAGATGTCCGGATGGGGCTTCTGCATGGGCAGCACCCAGGGGTTCACTACCCGATGATGGTAATACTGCCCTTCGTAACGGAAGGGGCCTGGCTCGGTCCAACACTTTACGATTAGGTCGTGAGCCTCCTCGAACCGTCCCCGGTTCTCCGTGGGGTCAATACCCCCTTGCAGGCTCTCCACGGCTCCGCCCCGCACGAAGCCGGAGATTATCCGGCCGCCGGAATAGCAGTCCAGCATGGCTATCTCTTCGGCCATCCTTATTGGATCGTTGATGGCAATGACGTTGCCCAAGATCGCTATCTTGACGTTCTTGGTGACTTTTGCGATGACGGCCGCGTCCAGATTCACCGCGGGCTTCATGCACCAGTAGGCGGCGTGGTGCTCGTTACTCATGATCCCGTCGAAGCCCACTTCATCGGCCCAGGCGTATTGCTCATGATACTGGTTGTACAGCTCATGAGCCTTCTCCGGATCGAAATGGGTGTTGGGGAAGCCGAGACGCCCCGAATCGTACTGGTCTAAAAGCTCATCGCTGACATAACCGTTGGGTTGCTCCGAGAACCAATAGACTTCTACCTTATCCTCGGGTCTTGCTAGTTGCTCAACCATCAGTTTCTCCTCTATGGCATTTAGCCTAGTATACCCGACGGCGGCCATCTGGTATAGCACCGGCCGCATAAAGTAACTGTTCAGACTTGATGAGGTGAATTGGCTCAAAGCCGTTGGAAAAACGCTGGCATGGCCGGGGGAGTTGTGGCATACCAGGGAGGTGGACACTGAACTAGACCTGAACGCGGCGAGTCGCGAAACTCTGCTGGAGATAATTGCCGGCCAGCGGGCAGTCATTGCCGATTTGCAAAGGCGGATTGGGGTTCTGGAATCCCGTCCCAACCGGCGCGGGTCGTCGGGGATGCCGGGTAATCAGCCGCACTCCAGCCGGCAAGCGCCGGAGAAAAAGGAGCCCAGAAAGCCGCGTCGCCATGGCTTCGCCCGCCAGCGCATGACTCCTACCCGGCGGGTGGAGCATGCCGTGGCGGTCTGTCCCGACTGCGGGACTCACCTGAACGGCGGATGGGTACAGCGAACTCGGGAAGTCATTGAGCTACCGGTGGCTCCGGTAGAAGTGACCGAGCACGCCCTGGTAGCCCGCATCTGTCCGGTATGCCAGCGGCGCCGGCTGCCCAAAGAGGCCCTGCAGGGGGTGGTTCTGGGCCAGCAGCGCCTGGGGGTCAATCTGGTAAGCCTGATGGTGACCCTGCGGGAGGAGGGACGGTTGCCCATAAGAATCATCCAATGGTACCTGGAGACCGTCCATCAGTTGCACCTGAGTGTTGGTGCCATCGTCCAGGCCGTCCATGGAGTAGCCCGTCAGGCTGAGACGGCGGTGCGAGAGGTGCTCGAGCAAGTCCGCGCCAGTCCCGTGGTGCAGGGCGACGAAACCGGCTGGCGCCAGGACGGGAGCAACGGCTATGTTTGGACCTTCAGCACTCCCAGCGAACGATACTTCCTGCGTCGGGGTCGGGATAAGGGGGTGGTGGATGAGGTGCTGGATTCCTCCTTCAGCGGAGTGTTGGTCAGTGATTTCTACGCCGCCTATAACCACTACCCGGGCCTGAAGCAACGGTGCTGGGCTCATCTGCTGCGGGATATCCATGACCTGAAAGGGTTGTACCCAGAAGACGCTGGGCTGGCTCAGTGGGCCGAGGCGGTTCACCAGGTCTACACGGAGGCCAAGGCCTCGGTCCTTCCCCGAGCCCAGCCAGGCCATCGCACCCAGCTAATGCTGGAGGAGAAACTAATGGTCTTGGCGCGGCCTTTCCTTAAAGATCCCCTGGCGGTTCAGGCCAAGCTCTGCCGGCGCATGGAACGGTTCATCAAGGAACTGTTTGTCTTCGTGTCGGACCCAGCCGTGCCCTCAGACAACAACGCCGCCGAGCGGAGCCTGCGGCATCTGGTAACCAGTCGCAAGATCAGCGGCGGCACCCGCTCAGGGCAGGGCACCGACAGCAAGATGACCTTGGCATCCCTCTTTGGCACCTGGCGGGCTAGAGGTCTCAATCCCCTCCTGGAATGCCGCCGGTTGCTCGCTTCCCCTCAAATCTGAACACTTACCGCATAAATCGTTTTGATTAGTTGGGTGTCCATTTGGACCTGGTGAATACCAGGCTACCCCCGCTTTAGCTCTCCTCCTTCTTAAGGGCGGGACCGAGGCGCTAGCGGGTTTTGGGTACTTCCGATGTTGACGCCGGCCGCAGATCTCGGGTTGAGCCTTGGGCGATCCGGCGCTTACCCGCTTGTTACGCGGCTGTTACAATGTTCCGACTGGCATGAAAGCATTGCTGAAGGGCAGATTGGAGACCGAGAATGGCCACATACGCGAGGATAGGAAAGCCTCTCCCCCGAATGGAGGGCGCCGAGAAGGCTACCGGTGCCACCAAGCACACGGCGGATTTAGCTCCGGAGGGCACTCTGTGGGGCCGAGTTCTGCGCAGTCCCTGGCCCCACGCTCGCCTAGTCAACATCGACGCTTCCCAGGCCCGCCGCGTCCCCGGTGTTCATGCTGTGCTGACCGGCTCCGACGTGACCGGCATCCGTTACGGTCGCCGAATGCACGACGTGCCGGTGCTGGCGGAGGATCGGGTCCGCTTCGTTGGGGAGCGGGTTGCCGCCGTAGCCGCGGAAGATAAAGACACCGCCGAAGAAGCGCTGCTCCTGATTGACGTAGAGTACGAAGAGCTAACCCCAGTTTTCGACCCCTTGGATTCCCTCGCGGATGGCGCGCCGCTGCTCCATCCCGAGGTCAACAGCTATCGCGGTTTGCCCCGCCAATTGGAGAAGCCTTCCAACGCCTTCGTTAGGGACGAATGGGGTCGAGGCGACGTGGAATTAGGTTTCGCCCAGTCCGATATCATAGTAGAGAACACCTTCACCGTCCCCAGGCAGCATCAGGGCTACCTGGAGACCCACTCCTGTTTGGTGTGGATTGATGAACAAGGTGTCGCGCAAATTTGGGCCTCCTGCAAGGTGCCCTACCAGGTGAGGGACCAGCTCTCCATTGCCCTGGGCCTGCCCAAAGACCGCTTGAGGGTCAATCCGGTAGCCATCGGCGGCGATTACGGGGGGAAGGGTTCCGCCATGGACATTCCGGTGGCCTATTTCCTGGCAGTCCATTCGGGGCGCCCAGTGAGAATGGTCATGGACTACCTGGAAGAATTTACCGCCGGCAATCCCCGTCACGCCGCCGTGGTCCAGCTCAAAACCGGCGTCCAGAGGGATGGCACCTTGGTAGCGCATCAGGCCCGGGTGGTGTTTGACAGCGGCGCCTACGGGGGATTCAAGCCCACGCCGGGCGTTAACCTGGGCGGCGCGTCCAAGGCCGGCGGGCCCTACCGAATCCCTCATACCGACATCAAGGCCATCCACGTTTACACCAACACGGTTCCCGGCGGGTTTATGCGAGCTCCGGGCGAGCCCCAGACCCTCTTCGGCAGCGAATCCCACATGGATTGTATCGCCCGGGAGTTGCAGATGGACCCGGTGGAGTTCCGGCTTAAAAATCTGATAACCGAGGGGGAGGAAACCTCCATTGGGACGCGGTATCGTGAAATCCGGGCCAAGGAGACCCTGGAGGCGGCCCTGAATGGCGCCGATTATCGGTCTCCCAAGAAGCCTGGAGTTGGTCGGGGAGTGGCCCTGGGCGAGCGTCCGGGGGCGGGCGGAGAGTCCCACTCCGCCGTTACCCTGGCTTCCGACGGATCTGTAATGGTAAACACTTCAATATTTGAACCCGGCACCGGAACCAACAGCTTGCTCAGACAAATCGTCGCCGAGGAACTCAACCTGGCCCCCGAGCAGATTGAGGTAGCGGTATGGGACACCGATGCGGTGGACTTCGACACTGGGGTGGGGGGCAGCCGGGTCACCCGAATAGCCGGAATGGCGGCGTTTCGGGCGGCGGTGCAGGCCCAGAGAGAGTTGCTGAGTGCTGGGGCCGACTTGCTGGGCTGGCCGGAGGAGCGGATAAGCTTGGAAGGATTGCAATTGTTCAACCAGGACACGGGCGAGCGCCAATCCTGGCCGGAACTGTTGCGCCGGCTGGGCAGGCCCATCGTGGCCCGCGCGTCGGTCCTGGAGCCCAATCCTTCGGAGGTAACCTCCTTCACCGCGCAGGTTGCGGAGGTTTCGGTAGATCCCGAAACCGGCGAGGTGAAGCTGCTAAAATTCACCACCGCCCATGATATTGGAAGGGTATTGAATCCATTGGACCACCAGGGGCAGATTGAAGGTGCGGTAGTCCAGTCCATCGGCTTCGCCCTGACCGAAGGCATTGAGATACAGGAAGGGCGGGTCACTAATCCCACTTTGGGCGAGTACCGGCTTCCCAACAGCTGCGACATACCGGAATTGGAAACCGTATTGCTGGAATCCGATAATGGTCCTGGACCCTATAACGCCAAGGGCATCGGAGAAAATCCCCTGGGTCCGGTGGCCCCGGCCATCGCCAACGCCGTGGCGGATGCTATTGGTGTGCGGATTAAAGACCTGCCCATTACGGCTGAGAAGGTTTACCGTCAACTCTTGCAGCTGCAAAGATGAGCCGAATTACTACCCTACGGGAGAAAAGACCCGACACCCGGCTCGAGAAAACCACTGTTCCCTGAGATTGCCTCAGGACCCGCTCAAGAACTCCAGCATGACTTCCGCCAAGTCCTGGGGCTTGTGATAACCGATGTCGTGAACGGTATCGGGGATCCAGCGGACCTGGCATTGCCGAATGCTCTGGGAGGCGGCTTCCACGCCAGCCCTTTTTGCCATCGCCCGTTCGGTGTTCGCCCTTTCCGGTGTCGGCCCCGCGGGGATAATTAGGGTTGGGCAGGCGACCTGGTTGTAGATTGCCGAGGTGGGTTCCTCCCACATGGCCCGCATCACCTGCAGATGATTCTCCGGCCGGAGAATGTCCTGTATTTGCCCGTTTTGGTCCTCATATACCATGGTTTGAACGATGCGCTCAATCTGGTCATTCCAGCAAAAAGAGAGTTGAGTCTGCAGGCGATGGAGAAATTCCTGGCGGGTTCCGGTAACGTCTCTGGGCCGGACCCGAGCTTTAACCTGGTCCCAGGTCTGAGCTGGCTCATTGCTCGGCCTATTGCTCCGGGAGATGCCCCCATCTATCAGTCCCAAAGCGCTGACCCGGTCCGGGAAACGTACCGCCAGGTTTAGCGCAACCGTAGCACCCCAGGAATGGCCAAATACCGATGCCCTGGGAATGCCCAGATGGTCCAGTAACCCTACCGCGTCCGACGCCAAGGATTGCCAGTCGTAGCCGGTATTCGCTTGGGAAGTATGTCCGTGACCCCGCTGGTCCGGTGCGATCACCCGGTGCTTGGACCGGAGATAAGGAACGACCAAGTCGTACCAATGGGCCGATGAGGCCAGCCCGTGCAGCGCCAACAGTGGAGTGCCCTCACCGCCCCAGTCCAGGTAGCGGACATCCAGAGCGCCGATTTGCGCCCAATGCTCCGTCGGCTCGGGCAAGGATTGATTATCCGTATTCAAATTTCGCTCCTGACCCTGGAAAAAGGGTTGATTATTCGGGACCCATCCTATCCTCCTCAGGGAAAAGTGGCAAGAAGGGGAGTTGCTCCCGCCAGCACACCGTCGACCAGACCGGAATATAATCCTTCTAAATTCAAGGGTGCGTCATCGCCCGATCTTCAGCGGAAGGAGTTGGACCAATGCCTAAGCCGGCCAGAATCCTGTGTTCCTTTGGCGCACACCGGTTTGAGAACTGGGAATATTGGCAAGATGAGTCCGGCCAACAACCGCACGACCACCACATCTGCTTTCAGTATGGTGTGTGTCAACGATGTGGCGCCAATCGCAACCGGCTTCAGCATGACTGGGGAGAAGAATACTGCACGCGTTGTGGCATAGCTCAGCCTTTACATGGACCTTAGAGCCTGGGTTCAAAGATATCCGGGCATAGTATGATTCCCGGCACGTTATTCCGGCGCAGGCCAGAATCCAGCGTCATCTGCCCATCAACCAAAGGGCGGCATCTGGGCTCCGGCTTTCGCGGGAGTGACGAATACGCCGCCACAGGCCCATCGATGCTTTTGTCACAGGCTCTCAGGCCGCCCAGCCGCCGGCACTATGGGCTAATAGCGATGGCGACATTATCGGTTACGCAGAGAGGTTCTTGGCGACATGATAAGCCGGACAGACCGGAGCTCGTCGAGGGCCTCGGCGATATGAGGGTGAAGCCTCCAATTGCCGGAGCAGCGACGTAAAAGCACTGTCTAATCTCATATATAGGACTGATTCCTCTGTTCAGTGCCTCTATCCGGCATAATCTGGCAATCTGTGTCAACCTGCCTTATGATAGAGCGGTAAATTAGTGGTACCGATAAGTCCAACTAAGGAGGATTTGGTGATGGCAGGGAATTACAGCATTCTAGTGGGAACCACCGGTGCGGGACTTTTCCAAAGTCCCGATGGCGGCGAGAACTGGAGCCGCATCCGCGACCCCTTCCCGGGTGAATCACAGGTTCGGGCCCTGGCCAGCGACCCCCAAAACCCCAGCGTAGTCTACGCGGGTTCCAATAACGGGATCTATCGCAGCGAGGACGCGGGCAACAGTTGGGTGAAGCTGGACTCACCCATGGAGGGGCTGAATATCTGGTCGATTGCCGTGGATGCGTCAGACTCCGACACTGTGTTCGCAGGCACCAGTCCCCCCTTCGTTTTTCGCTCTCGGGATGGTGGTAAGAGCTGGCAGAAGCTGGCAGCGACAATGGCTCAAGAATGCGCCATCGGCTCACCCCGAGTCACCGCTATGCTGGTGGACCCGGAGGACCGGGGCACCGTGCTGGCCGGGGTGGAAATCGACGGAGTGTACCGCAGCCGGGACGGCGGCGACACCTGGGCCCAGCTGGATGCCGGCATCACCAATCCAGACATCCACGGCATGGCCTACAGCCTGGGCGAGCAGAAGACCGTGCTGGTAAGCACTCCCCGGGAGATATTTGCCAGCCAAGATGATGGGGAGACTTTCCAGTCCCTGGCAGTCACCTCGTCCTTTCCCATGCCCTACTGCCGGTGGATTGCGGTCAAGCCCGATAACCCCCAAGTGCTTTTTGCGGCCAACGGAGACGCCGCCATCGGCAATACCGGTACCATTCAGCGCTCCACCGATGGCGGCAGGTCTTGGGAGACCCGGCCCTTACCCGTGGAACCTAACTCGCCCCTTTGGAACTTCGCCACTCATTCGGCGGACCCTAACCTGATCCTGGCCAACAGCGTCTATAGCGAGCTGTACCGCAGCCACGACGGGGGCGACAGCTGGGAGAAGCTGAAAAAGGAGTTTACCGAGGTCCGGGCCCTGGCCTGGGTGCCCAGCAAGTAAAGGGGGCGAGGACGACGGGGATGGCATATGGATCCCCATCACCGGTCTTGTAGCCTGTGTTCAAAGATTTTCGGGCATAGGATAATTCCCGGCACGTCATTCCGGCGCAGGCCGGAATGACGAATACACCCCTACCCGGCCAATCGATGATTTGGACACACCCTCTAAGTGCGGTTACCAATGGGATTTGGCTCGAACTCGGCCAGAGCATCAAAGACCTGAAAGATTAGCTTGCCCCCAGGAGGGGACGTCTCCCCTCGAAGGGTATCCATCGCTTTCTTAATAGCCCTTTTGTTTGTCGATGACGCTCAGGAGCGGCCGGCCATCGGTAAAGCGGCGCAGGTTCTCGCAGAACAGGTCGATGGACCGGTCCAGTCGGATGGGCGAACCGCCCGAGGCGTGGGGCGTAATGGCGGCTCCATGATGGCGTGCGGGTGGTCCCAGAGGGGGCTGTCGGCGTGTAATGGCTCCTCGGGCGTGACATCCAGCCCGGCGCCGCGGATGAGCCCTTGGTTCAGGGCCTCTAGTAGGGCCTCCGTATCGATGATGGGGCCTCTGGTGACGTTAACCAGTAGGGAGTGGGGCCGCATACGGCGGAAGGCCTCCCGGTCAAACAAGTCGCGGGTCTGGCCGGTAAGGGGGCAGCACACGGAGACCGCATCCGACTGCTCCAGTAGGTCGTAGAAGCGATCAGGCTTCCAGACCTCCCGCACGAATTCCGGCCTGGGCACCTCCTCGGGGTCGATGGCGATCACTTCCATGCCGAAGCCGGCGGCCCGCCGCGCCACCTCTACGCCGGTGCCACCCAGGCCGATAATCCCCAAAGTCTTGCCCTCCACCTCCCACGTTTCGCTGCGGATGGACATGCGGTTCTCCCAAGTGCGCTCGCGCACGGCCCGGCCGATGCCCCGCAAAAGACCCAGCAGAAGGGCCCAGGAGTGGTCGGCCAAATGGGTGCCCACCGTACCTTTGGCGCTGGTGAGGACGATGGCGCTCGCCACGAACTCATCGAACAGGATGGTGTCGATGCCGGCGCTCTCAGTCTGCACCCACTTCAGCTGCTTGGCGGCGTCAAAGAGGAATCGATTGAAGGAGCCGAAGATGATGTCCACGTCGGGCGCTTGGACGAGCTGCTCCTCGCGGGTCCGCGCCACTACGATCTGGTTCTCTTCGGAGACGGCCTGGACTCGCTGGCGTTGCTCGTCGGTTAGCTCGTCCAAGGCGGCGTTCATCATGATTTTCATGGATCATCCTCCCGGCGGCGTTGTTTGAGGCGCATCGCTGCGGTTGATTCAGGCCTAACAAGGATGGCCGCGACCCCTAGGAAGGTGGCTTTTAGGCCAATCCCGCTCCAGACGCGCCAATCTCCTGGGCAATCTCCTGAACCATCGCCAACATAGTGGGGGCTGTTTCTTCGCGGGCAATGTCCTTCAATGGCTAGGTTACCACAGGACAGAGGGAAAGGTGACCCTATCGGCGAATAGGTAACTGTTCAGACTTGATGAGGTGAATTGGCTCAAAGCCGTTGGAAAAACGCTGGCATGGCCGGGGGAGTTGTGGCATACCAGGGAGGTGGACACTGAACTAGACTTGAACGCGGCGAGTCGCGAAACTCTGCTGGAGATAATTGCCGGCCAGCGGGCAGTCATTGCCGATTTGCAAAGGCGGATTGGGGTTCTGGAATCCCGTCCCAACCGGCGCGGGTCGTCGGGGATGCCGGGTAATCAGCCGCACTCCAGCCGGCAAGCGCCGGAGAAAAAGGTGCCCAGAAAGCCGCGCCGCCGTGGCGGTCTGTCCCGACTGCGGGACTCACCTGAACGGCGGATGGGTACAGCGAACTCGGGAAGTCATTGAGCTACCGGTGGCTCCGGTAGAAGTGACCGAGCACGCCCTGGTAGCCCGCATCTGTCCGGTATGCCAGCGGCGCCGGCTGCCCAAAGAGGCCCTGCAGGGGGTGGTTCTGGGCCAGCAGCGCCTGGGGGTCAATCTGGTAAGCCTGATGGTGACCCTGCGGGAGGAGGGACGGTTGCCCATAAGAATCATCCAATGGTACCTGGAGACCGTCCATCAGTTGCACCTGAGTGTTGGTGCCATCGTCCAGGCCGTCCATGGAGTAGCCCGTCAGGCTGAGACGGCGGTGCGAGAGGTGCTCGAGCAAGTCCGCGCCAGTCCCGTGGTGCAGGGCGACGAAACCGGCTGGCGCCAGGACGGGAGCAACGGCTATGTTTGGACCTTCAGCACTCCCAGCGAACAATACTTCCTGCGTCGGGGTCGGGATAAGGGGGTGGTGGATGAGGTGCTGGATTCCTCCTTCAGCGGAGTGTTGGTCAGTGATTTCTACGCCGCCTATAACCACTACCCGGGCCTGAAGCAACGGTGCTGGGCTCATCTGCTGCGGGATATCCATGACCTGAAAGGGTTGTACCCAGAAGACGCTGGGCTGGCTCAGTGGGCCGAGGCGGTTCACCAGGTCTACACGGAGGCCAAGGCCTCGGTCCTTCCCCGAGCCCAGCCAGGCCATCGCACCCAGCTAATGCTGGAGGAGAAACTAATGGTCTTGGCACGGCCTTTCCTTAAAGATCCCCTGGCGGTTCAGGCCAAGCTCTGCCGGCGCATGGAACGGTTCATCAAGGAACTGTTTGTCTTCGTGTCGGACCCAGCCGTGCCCTCAGACAACAACGCCGCCGAGCGGAGCCTGCGGCATCTGGTAACCAGTCGCAAGATCAGCGGCGGCACCCGCTCAGGGCAGGGCACCGACAGCAAGATGACCTTGGCATCCCTCTTTGGCACCTGGCGGGCCAGAGGTCTCAATCCCCTCCTGGAATGCCGCCGGTTGCTCACTTCCCCTCAACTCTGAACAGTTTCGCGAATAGGCATGGCGATTCGGGTCCAAGGAAGTGCCGGAGGTCAAGCGGCTGAGGGAGTTGCCTCGCCTTGCAGGGGCCTGCCTAGACCCAGCTGGTTACAGAGCAGATGCAACACCGCGCCCCGGAAGATCCGGGGCGCGGGGGCTTACACTTGGAAGGGGACCTACTTGGTGAACTTCATGGTGTTCGCCCGAAGTCTGGGCGCGTAAAGCGGCTCCCAATCCAGGTTCTCGGCCATGCCGTAAATCAACTGCACCTCAATGAAGGGTATGAATATGAACTCGTCGTAAGTGAAATCGAAGATCTCAACCATGCGCTCGGTCCGCAGATCTCCGGGGGGAGTCGCCATGGCTACCACTATCTTTTCCCAAACGTCGGGGAAACAAGCTTTGGAGCTGGTGTGGAGGCAGCCGACGCGGCGATTGGGTACTGGAGCATGGTAAACGACGCCATGAAAAGGCTATCGGACAAGGATATGACCAAACAGCCCTACGACCAGTCCAATTCGGTCGCCTGTCTTTTATGGCACATGAACCGAATTGTTGATAACATGACTCATGCTCGGCTTCAGTCCCAGCGTCAGCTTTGGGTTCTTGAAGGATGGCACCAGAAGTCGGCATGGGCTGGCCCCGCTGATGGCTGCGGCTCAAGCCTTGAAGGTTCATCCGGGCAAGCTCGAGGGAGACTACCAATGAGCGAGACGCCTCTGCACTTCAAAACGATCAGCGAATTGGCAACCCTCATTAAGGCGAAAGCGCTATCGCCCGTGGAAGTGACGGAAGCGATGCTCACCCGTATTCAAGAGCAGGACTCCCAGTATAAGAGCTACGCTACGGTCATGGGCGAGCAGGCTAGGGCATCCGCCCAAGCTGCGGAGCGGGCCATTGCCGCCGGAAACTATTTGGGCTCCCTCCACGGCGTGCCCATCGCCGTCAAGGACCTGTGCTTCACGAAGGGCGTGGCCACAATGGGCGCCACCAAAGCTTTAATGGGCCACGTCCCGGATTTTGACTCCACGGTGGTGCAGAAGCTGAACGCGGCCGGTGCGATCATCCTGGGCAAACTCAACCTCGCCGAGGGCGCCATGGCTGGTTACAACCCCGAGTTTCAGGTGCCGGTAAACCCCTGGGGTGCCAACCTCTGGAGCGGGGCCTCTTCCAGCGGTTCGGGCGTGGCCACGTCAGCTGGGCTGTGCTACGGCTCGTTGGGCAGCGATACCGGCGGGTCCATCAGATTACCTTCTGCTGCCTGCGGCATAGTGGGGATCAAGCCCACCTGGGGGAGGGTTAGCCGCTATGGGGTGCTGGCCTTGGCCGAATCCCTGGACCATATTGGCCCCATGACTCGCAGCGCAGCCGACGCCGGAATTATGCTTCAGGCCATAGCCGGGCTGGACCCCAACGACCCCACGTCTTTGCCCGCTCCGGTGCCTGACATGTTGGAGGGAATCGACCAAGGTGTCCGCGGTCTCCGAATCGGCCTGGACGAAGAGTACATCTCTGGAAATACTGACCCCCGGTTGGTGGAAAGTGTGTTGGCGGGAATCCGGATGCTGGAGGGACTGGGCGCCGTGGTAGTCCCGATACAAATGCCCGATACCAGTGACTACATGGAGGCATGGGTAGTGCTTTGCGCTGTGGAGGCGGTGGCTGCCCACGAGGCAACTTACCCTTCACGCCGGGAAGATTACGGCCCGTGGTTTCAAGCCTGGTTGGATATGGGCGCGGCGGTCACCGGGGCCGAATATGCCAAGGCTAATAATGTTCGCTCGGCCTGCCACGGCCTGTTGAACAACGTCTTCGAGAATATTGACGCCATCGGTTGCCCCACTATGACTACCCCTCCATTACTTTGGAGGAAATGTACGGGCCGACATTTTTACAGGACCTCCCCGATTGGGGTCGATTCACGGTGCCCTTCGATTTCAGCGGCGCTCCTACCATATCCTTGCCTTGTGGCCAGACCAGCGACGGACTGCCCCTCAGCATCCAGTTCGTGGGGAAGCACCTTTCCGAGCCGTTGCTCTGCCAATTGGGGCATACATTTGAGCAGAACACCCAGTGGCACAACCTTCGGCCAAACATTGAGAGAGATTACAAAGCCGAAGGACACAACTAACGAGAGCAGCCAGGACGATATACGGGCCCCGCTGCTCCTTCCTTGGAGGAACCATCGACCCTACCGTCCTCGTCGAGCCCTACCTGTGGCTTTGAATTCCTGGTGCGTGACCAAGAGTAGGACGCGCAAATTAGCTCAGATCGTCTTTGAGGTTATACGGCGCTTCGGGGCGTCCGCCTTCAGGCAAGCCGAGGGGTAGATGGACATTAAGGTACTGTCACGAAATAACTTGTTCTTTACTACATGCTCAGCTATACTTAATGGGTGATAGTTGAAGGAGCGATTCAAGCTCGTTACCAAGCGATTGCCCCCGTTGTGGACGAGCGGGTGCGGCGGCTGGTGCTTGCCGCTGAGGCGTCGGCGGCCGGGCGTGGTGGCCAGGCAGCGGTTGCAAGGGCCACCGGAGCTTCTCGCGGGACGATTCGCCGCGGCATACGGGAGTTGGGCCAGCCGGCCGTAGGGGCCGCGAAGGGCCGCATCCGCCATCCTGGAGGCGGCCGGAAGCGCACCGTCGAGCATGACCCGAGCTTGCGCGAGGACTTGGACCGGCTGGTGGAGCCGACCAGCCGTGGGGATCCCGAGTCCCCGCTGCGCTGGACCTGCAAGAGCGTGCGTCAACTGGCGGTGGCATTGAAGCGCCAAGGGCACCAAGTCAGCCATCGCATGGTCGCCGAACTGCTCCACGACATGGGCTATAGCTTGCAAGCCAATCGCAAGACCCTGGCGGGGACGGAACACCCGGACCGCAACGCCCAGTTTGAGCACTTGGACCGGGCGGTGCAACTGCAACTCTCCCTGGGAGAGCCGGTGATCTCCGTGGACACGAAGAAGAAGGAACTGGTGGGGCCCTTCAAGAACGGTGGGCGGGAGTTGCGTCCCAAGGGAGCGCCGGAGCAAGTGCTGGTGCATGACTTCCTGATTCCGGATCTGGGCCGGGTCAGTCCTTATGGGGTGTACGATATCGCCCAGAACGAGGCCTGGGTCAGTGTGGGGACGGACCACGATACGGCTGCTTTTGCCGTCGAGAGCATCCGGCGTTGGTGGCGCGGCATGGGGCAGGCGCTCTACCCGAGCGCCACTCGGCTGCTGATAACGGCCGACGCGGGCGGCAGCAATGGGTATCGGCTCCGCTTGTGGAAGCTGGAGTTGCAGAAATTGGCGGATGAGACGGGCCTTGAAATCGACGTGTGCCACCTCCCACCAGGGACCAGCAAGTGGAACAAGATCGAACACCGCTTGTTCTCCGCGATCAGTCAGAACTGGCGCGGAAAGCCGCTGGTGAGCCACGAGGTGGTGGTGAACTTGATCGGGGCGACCACGACCCGGACGGGGCTGCGGGTTCAGAGCCAACTGGACACCAACCGATACCCGGCCGGGCGCACCGTATCGGACGACGAACTCGAAGCCATCTATTTGCGTAGAGACTCTTTCCATGGTGAATGGAATTATTCGCTGCTACCCCGCGTTGCGCTGCTCAATTGAACTAATTATTTCGTGACAATCCCTTAGCAGGAAGGGACGCTTCTCTTCCTCAACCGTTTTAAGCCCGTGTTCAATGGCGCCGGCAATTTTTGATTCGTCGGTGGCGTCCATACCCTCGACGCCGAAGCCTTCCGCGAGTTTGACCGGATCTATGTTGTCGAGAACGACGCCCCGGTATTCGCCGGTCCGTTTCATCTCCGCATCGGCACCTCCAAAGGCCCCAGCAACAATCCCATAGGCCCCGTTGTTGGAGATTATGTAAAGCACCGGGATGCCGTGGCTGGCCGCCGTCCAAAGGGCCGAGTCGGAGTAATAGAGGGAGCCGTCTCCGACCAGGCCCACGACTGGCTTTTCGGGAGCGCCAAGTTTCGCTCCGATAGCTGCACCCATACCGTAGCCTTCCGAGCCTCCGGCGGGTCTAATTTATTCGTTATTACCAGCATCGCCGGTGTTTTCAAGAATGTCTTGAGATACGGCAAATTGCTCGATGGTTACCAAGCCTCCGCCAAATTTTTCGAGGGTCTGGTCCAGGGCGTCGGCGAGTACGTAAGGACGTACCTTGCCCGGTTGTTGGACGACCGATCGAGCAGCGTCCCGCCGCCGGGCGCGGAGTGAGGCGGCCTCTTCCCTGGCCCACGCGCGGCGGTCGGCCAGTTCATCCCGAGAGGAGTCGGATACGTCGATGAGGCGCTGGGCTGTGCGTTTCTCGTCTGCCAGGACCGCCAAGTCTAAGCCGGGTATATTTTGGAGATTTTCAACGTCTGGGCCTACGGCGATGACGCGCTCTGCGTTGAAAAAGGCAGCGTAGTCGTCAGCAGTGCCGCTGCCGTTGTGCCGGACACCAAAACAGAGGATGAGATCCGGGTCGATATCGCCGGCCTGCTCCAGGCGGCACCCACCACAGTGGAGTGGATGTTTGATCGAGATGCCACGCAGTTCACCCACGACTGGCATACCGAAGCGCTCGGCGAGGGCAGTAACCTCGGCGTTAGCCCCGCTTTTCCAGATGCCGTCGCCGGTGTAAAGGAGGGGGCGTTTGGCATCGCGCAAAGCTTGAGCGATTCGCTCTACATCGCTATCGGATGGGTAGCCCGCGCGGATATCAGGCAGATCCCCTTCAATTATGTTTGCGCTGAACTGATTCGGGCCCAGCAGCCGATCATAAACCGCCAGATGTACCGGGCCGACCGGCGGCGTCATGGCGACCCGTAGTGCGCGCTCAACGGCTGCCGGCAATCCCTCAGGTTCAATAACTACCCAACTGGCCTTGGTCATGGAGGCACTGATGGCGGTTGGGCCTGCATTGTGGCTGAGGTCGAGGCTTATCCTATCTGCGAAACTGCCGGTGTCGCCGGCGAAGGTTATCACGACCACCGGCAGGCTGCCCGTCCACACATTGATTAGCTGTCCCATACATTGGGCGAGTCCCGCTCCCAGGTGAACGACCATTACCCCGGGAGCCGGCTTGGCCTGGGTGTATCCCCCGGCCATCGCAGTAACCGTGCCTTCGTGGAGACCTAGAGGATCGGCCGAAAAGTACCCTGATCCAGGCTAGTCCGATATAATGGGCAGGAGAATTTAATGGGTGTGGGAGGCAGGGGATGCTGGGAAAACGCTCTAAACAGCTGGGGTTCCTGGAAGCGGACCATCTCTACCTGGACTATGTGGGTCGCGGCTCCTTCTACGGCTTCCTGGCCTCCCTGCGGGGTCAGCTATTTCGGGACGAAGATTTCGCCGAACTGTATTGCCCAGACAATGGCCGGGACAGCGTGCCGCCCAGTCTGGTGGCCACCGCGCTGTTGCTGCAAGCCTACGACAAAGTTAGCGACCTGGAAGCCAAGCAGAGGGCGGATTTCGATATCCGGTGGAAGGTGGCGTTGGGGATTGAGGTGGAGGACCGGCCATTTGCCAAGAGCACCCTGCAACTGTTTCGAGCCCAGCTGATCCTCCACGACCAGGTGCGGTCCGTCTTTCAGCGCAGCCTCCAATTCGCCCGGCAGACCGGCTGCCTGAAAGGACGGCGGATGAAGGTGGCGGTGGACACTACCTACATTCTGGGTCGGGGAGCGGTCAAGGACACCTACAACCTGCTGGCCGACGGCATCGTCCAGGTGGTCAGGGCATTGGCCCAACTGGATGGGACCCGGGCCGAGGAGTGGGCCTTGAGACACGGCCTGGAGCTTTACTTTGGCTCCAGTGTGAAGGGAGAGGCGGGGATTGACTGGGACAACAAGAAGGAGCGGCAAGCCTTACTGCAGAAGATAGTAGCCGATGCTGACCTGGTATTGGAACTGGCCCGTCAGGCCCAAGGTAGATTTCCCGCAGATAGTCCTGAGCGCCAGGCTATTGGAGAAGCAGCGGAACTCTTGGGGCAACTCCTCTTGCAAGATGTGGAACGGCAGGAGGATGGTCCGGCCCGGAAGGATGGCGTAAGCCGGGACCGGGTCCCTTCGGCGCACGACCCGGAGATGCGCCATGGGCGCAAAAGCAGCAGCAAACGCTTCGACGGACATAAGGCTGCCGTGGTGGTGGATACCGATTCCCAACTAGTGACCGCGGTAGATATCCTGCCCGGCAATGCCGGTGACAACACCGGAGTCCTGGAAGTGGTGGAGCAGAGTGAAGAGAACACGGGCAAAGCTGTGGAGGAGACCATTGGGGATGCGGCCTATGGAGATGGCGGGACGCGGCAGGCCTTTGCCGATGCCGACCGGACGCTAATAGCCAAGGTGCCGGGTCGTCCTAACAAGGCCCACTTCCCCAAGGAAGACTTCCAGATCGACCTGACGGCTGGCGCCTGCACCTGCCCGGCCGGGCAGGTCACCCACACGCTACGTACCATGGGCAACCGGACCAACCGGTTGGGTCAGACCTACCCGGCCCAGAGTTTTCAATTCGACCCGGCGGTCTGTGGCGTATGCCCGCTGCGAGACCAATGCATTGCCAGCAGCAAGGGCACAAAGGCCGTACGGTGACTCTCCACCCTCAGGAAGCGCTCCTGCAACAAGCCCGGGCCTTCCAGCAGAGTGAGGATTTTGCCGAATACCCTAGTCGGCGACAGGTGGTCGAGCATCGCCTGGCTCGGCTGGTTCAACTGGGAGTCCGCCAATCTCGCTACTTTGGCCGGACCAAGACCCTTTATCAGCTACTCCTGGCAGCCACGGTGGCCAACCTGACCCTGGTGGCTACCAAGACGGGGATGATGTCCCAGGGTCCAGGCTCCTCCCCCAATAAACCAGAGAATAGACCGGACCGGCCCGCCGCCGGAGCCTGCCCTGAGTTCGCCACCGGGTCGCCCATCGTTACCGCCCAATTCATATTGGTCGCTGCCAGCTGGGCCGCCCTTAGTAACTATCTCAATACCTTGAATTGAATTTGAAACTTATATTATACTTCCACCAAAAGTGTGGAGGTGAAAGCAGTGAAACCAATGAGGCAAGTTGAACCGCTGGAGACTATTTGGGAGATTCCGGACGATTTGTGGGAGAAAGTTGAGCCAGTGATCCTGGCGGGAACCCCTCCCAAAACCACCGGTCGCAAGCGGGTCAACCCAAGGCCAATCCTTAACGGAATTATCTTTCGCTTACGTAGTGGTTGCCAATGGAACCATCTGCCCAAGACTTTTGGTGACGATAGTACTATCCATCGTACTTTTCAGCTATGGGTAGAATCGGGAGTGTTGAACCAAGTGTGGTCGGTCATGGTAGAGGAATGTGAAGAGCTGGGAGGTGTGGACTGGGAATGGCAAGCAGCGGATTGCGCCCTGGGTAAAGCTCGCCTGGGGGGGACGCAATTGGCCCCAATCCCACGGACCGGGGCAAGGCGGGCAGCAAGCGAAGCCTGTTGGTAGAGGGGGATGGAGGGCCTCTGAGTCTAGTGGTAGCTGGAGCCAATGTCCACGACACCAAGCTGCTGGAAGCCACCCTGGCAGCCATTGTGGTGGAGCGGCCTCAGCCCACTGACCAGGCACCCCAGCACCTATGTCTGGACAAAGGGTATGACAATCCCACCGGCCACCAAGCTGCCGCTGCCCACGGGTATCAGGCCCACATACGACGTATTGGTGAGGAGAAGCTGGATAGCTTCGGCGAGAAGACCCATCCGGCCCGACGTTGGGTGGTGGAACGAACCCTGTCGTGGCTGTCCAAGTGCAGAGGATTACTTGTCCGTTACGACAAAAAGGCATCCAATTTCCTGGGTCTTTTGCAACTGGCCTGCGGGCTACTGTGGTACCGGCGAGTTTGGCGCCTTACTGTTTTGAGATAGTTACTTAGTCTCAGACCTGGCCCAGTCCACTGGTTAACCTCCGCCTCATCTCGTCACAGCAGGGCTTTTCAGCCGGGTTTCTAGGATGCCATGGATATCCGGCCTGAAGTGGAGTTCGTTAAAGAACAGCGCTTCCCGGGAACCTGAGTTGTTGAAGACGTATTTGACTCCCGACGCCACGAGTTGCTCGATTATCAGATGCGATGCGTTGGCTGTAATTTCCCTTGTTAGCATCGTTGTCTCTCCTCTGTTCAATTTCCCCAATTCTTACGCGTCGTCCACAGAAAGAATGACGCTTTAGGATAAAGTTAGCCCCCGCCAGCTATGCCAAACCCCCCTCAGCGAGGATGGCCAATTCCGCCTTAGATAGTCCTAATTCCCCGCACAGGACCTCTTCGTTGTGCTCCCCGAGGAGAGGCGCACGCCGGGATATCCTCCAGGGCGACCCGTTGAAGATTGCGGCTGGGCCTGGGTGTCGAAAGGTCTTGCCAATTTCCGGGTACTCTACATCTGTCCAGAACGCCCGGTCCTCTAGGTGCGGGTCCTGCATGACCTCGTCCGGGGAACGGATCGCTCCTGTGTTGGAGCCACGCTGCTGCAAGCCGTGGTAGGCCTCGTCCCGGGTGATGTTGGCGAGGAAATTTACCAAAAGGCCGCGAATATGTGTCTGGTTCTCAGCGACCACCGCTGGATCCTGGTACTTTTGGTCCAATAGGTCGCCCGCCAGGCCGTGCTCATCCATCCACGCCGCCAGCGTCAACACCCGCTCCGGGGTAACCTGACCGACATTCACGTATTTTCCATCCTTACAGAGGGCCTGGGCGTTGGGCCCAGTGGCAGTGTTGCCACCTCCTGTTCTGCGAGGAACTACCCTTCCGGTGTAAATGTACTGATTAACATGGCCCTCGGTCGTGAGCGCGCAGGCATCATGTACCGAGGCATCTATGTACTGCCCCCGGCTGGTCACAGACCGGTTAACCAGCGCTGCAGCAATGGCGATGTAGGCGTAGTGACTTCCGATGTGCCAAGCCTGCCCTCCTCCGGGTGCGATGGGCGGTGCATCTGGCACCACCTCGTCGTCATATCCACACCTAGCCATCTGTCCGCCCGCCGCCAGATGCAGCAGGTCGCTGGTCTGGTAGTCCTTCCAAGGCCCCGTCTGCCCAAAGGGGGTTAGTGAGCACATAATCAGTCCAGGGTTGCTCTTTGTTAAATCTTCGTACCCCAGCCCCAGGGAGGCCATATAACCGGGCTTGAAGGTCTCTAGTATCACATCCGCCTTCCCAGCCATCTGGCGGAACAGCCGGCGCCCATCCTCCTTCGTTAGATCTAGGGTAACCCCACGCTTGGAGGTATTGTAATGCCAGAAGTAAAGGCTCCTCTCCCGGTTCGGTAGGTCCTGGTAGAAGGGCCCCACGCTCCGGGCCGCCTCGCCACCGGGCGGCTCTATCTTGATGACGTCCGCTCCCATGTCAGCCATCTGCTTGCCACACCACTGCCCTTTCTCATCGGCGAGTTCCAGCACCCGCAGCCCCTCAAAGGCCCCTCCGATAAACTCCAAGGAGTCCGCACCCGGCGTCCGGGCCGGTGGCGGACCGGGATTTGCTATCGGCTCATTCCCACTCCATTGCACGGGCGAGGCATCCTCCATCATCTCCTTGAAGTAGGGATAATCATCCATACTGAGGCCCTTTGGCCAGAAGGTGCCCTCCGCGAAGCCGTTCACCAGCTCCTCGTGGCTGACGCCTAACAGCCCTTCAAACACCTCTTTGTTGTGCTCGCCTATCAGGGGCCCAGGCCGGCTGTTGAACGCGGGTGTCTCCGACATCTTGAAGGGAGCGTTCTGAAGGGGCCAGGTCCCCAGCGCGGGATGCTCCACGTCCCGGTACATCTCTCGATGCCTCAGCTGTGGATCCTTGTCCAGCCGGTCCTGGCTGTTTTGAACGGGCATGGCGGGTACTCCCGCCGCCTGACAGCGCTCCATAATCTCGTACTTGCCCCGGGTCTTCGTCCACGCCTCTATCCCCTGGTCCATCTCTTCCTGGTGCTGCAGGCGACCTTCCAGGGTGGCAAACTTCTCGTTGGTAGCCCAACTGGGAGAGTCCATTAAACCCACCAACCTCCGCCACTCATCGTCGGAGAAGCAGACGATGGTACACCAGTCGTTGTACTCCGCCGGACTGGTCCTGTAGGCGTTGTGCGGCGCTCCGGTCCGCCCCCGGTAGTTGTTCACCAGGGGTGTGCCAGGCCAGTGAGCCCGGTTGCCCGGCGGGTAGCCTTCCCGCATGGTGGAACGCCCGTTGACCTGAATGTCCAAAAAAGCGGGGCCATTAAGGGGGACGCCGGTGATCCACTGGGAGCTGTCGACGTGCTGCCCCTGACCGGTCATGTTGCGATGGTAAATTGCACTCAGGGCATGCATGGCGCCGTAAAGGCCACCGGTGTCGTCTAAGTAGGACCAGCCCCAGCCAGCGGGGGGCTGGCCCGGCAGGCCCGACGTGTAGGTCAGACCGGACAGGGCCTGTGCAATTGCTCCCATGGTTTGATAGTCTCGGTCACGCCCCGTGTGGCCGAAGCCGGACATGGAGAGGTAGATGATGTCAGAGCGCAGCTTCTTCATTTCTTCGTAGCCCAGACCCCACCGCTCCAATACACCGTAGGCGAAGTTCTCGATAACGATGTCGGACATGGCCACCAAGCGCCGGGTAAGATCAATGCCTAGGGCTGTGCGAGTGTTCAGGGTGACGCTGAGCTTGTTGGAGTTGGTGTCGCTGAAATGGCCGTTAGTGTTCAGGTTGGCGGGCAAGCCTTCGGGCGTACCCGCTCCCGTCGCAATGTTGTTGCCGCGAGTATTGGGACTCTGCGGCCACTCAATCTTGATAACCTCGGCTCCCAGCGCCCCCAGCCATCGTGTGCACCATGGACCGGCCCGGACCCAGGTGAAGTCCAACACTCGGATTCCTGTCAAAGCTCCCGGTGTAGTTGTCGCTCTTGCTTCGCCCTGCACCATTGAAATCACATCCAATATATACGTTGTCTCCAGGCTGACTCATCTTATTCTAACTCTAAACCAAAGCCAAAGTGGAATCTGCATCGACACCGGATTGGGCAGCGCTGCCAACAACGTCATTCCGGTGAACGCCGGAATCCAGCGAACAGTGCTGAATGTACTTTCCTGGACACCTGCTTACGCCGGTGTGACCAAGGGTTTTGCTCCTTCAGGTTGCGCAAATTAAGGCACTGCCGATTGTCGAAGCAGACCACAAGCCGCCCGGTTACAGAATTTGCCTGGCCGTCACTAGGGCGCCTCTCGAAATCCCGTTCAGCCAGTCCCCGATTACCCCCACCGCAGCCGTAGCCGTCATACGTAGCAATTGAGCGTTGAGGCCGTGGGTGCAAACCGGGTTCTCGCCCCTGGGATAGCCGTCGTCGGGCACCTGGTAGCCATCGTGGTCCCACAGGCAGGACCCGCTGCCCATCTCCGATACGCCCACGTGCCGGGTCGGCACCGGCAATCCAACCAGAAGCGCCCGCGACGGCGCGTTGTCAAGGCAATCGAGTATCAGCGCCATTTCACTTAAGCGCCCCGCGTTTTCGCCACCCAAAGTTTCGGTGACATACTCGGCTCGAAGCCCCCGCCGGGCGCAAAGCTCCCGTTCCACGGCACCACCATCCAGGTGTCCGCCCGAAGCTGTTGGACGGCAATTACCAGAAAGCGAGGCAGAGCGGCCAGATATCGGACTGTCTCGAACATACTCCTGAGCGGTTCAACCTGCCGTACCTCAACCTGGTCGCAATGGAGGACCCACCAGCCAGGTTCTTGGACGAGATGGTAGTTGAACTGGACGCCCTCTTGCACCGTCGTCACCACGACACGCTCGGCGTCGGGTATGGGTGCCAAGAAGGGCCGAACCCTGATATGCCCAATCTGGTCGATTAGGTCCAGTGTAGAGCGACTCACGCCGCCCACCTGGGCAACTCCGTTTCCAGTATCTGGTCAACCAGGGACTTGGCCGGTGGTCCGCCCAGGACCGCCGTTACCTGGTCCGGTTTCTCTCCGCCCGGCGCACCGCAGCCCCGTGCTCCTCAAGAATAGAGGATGACGCCCGGTAATAGGCCCGATTGAACCACCGGTGACAGTGTACGGTCAGGGTTAGTTGGTGCATCCGGCACAGGAGACCAAGGACCACTGGGGCAGCTCCTGCCCAAAGGCCCTCGGGTTCGCCGGCTAGTGACCCGGCAGTTCGAACAACGGGCGGCTGCCCTCTTTCGGCTCAACGCCCAGATCCCTGGCAGCCTCAGCCCATGCCACATATACGGAGTAACTCATAGCTAGAACCCGCTTAGCATGACGACCACTGATGTGGTCGCCATGCCTGCTGCCTAGAAGTCTGGCCGGAAAGCCATTGGCCGGGTTTTGCGCTACGCGGAGCAGACGTATTCAAGACTTATATGGCATGGTGGTGCATGTAATACGTTGCAATACCCACTATGCCATCGATAATCGACGTTAAGAAAACGCTGGCCTAGGGGGAATCGAGGTTTCCGGCCAGACTTCTAGGCTCCCTTGTAGTTGGCGATCTGGTGAAGCGTCGCCTGGATTTCCACCAGGTCGGCCTGGTCGGCCATTACCGTCTCGATGGGCTTGTAGGCCCGGGGGTGCTCGTCCAGCAAGGCGGTGCCGTTTTGGGTCCAGGCCTTACCGGCCATTGCCTTTTCCAGAGACTCCACAGTCAAGGACTTCTTGGCCTGGGTCCGAGACATGAGGCGTCCCGCTCCGTGGGAGCAGGAGTGGTAGGACAGGGGGTTGCCCAGTCCCGACACAATAAAGCTGCGGTCTCCCATGCTGCCCAGAATGACACCATAGTCGCCCTGGCGAGTCTGAATGGCGCCCTTACGGGTTACCCAGACCCCCCGTCCATCGTGCTCCTCTTGCTGGGCGAAGTTGTGGTGACAGTTGATCCGCTGCACCTCGCTACCCTGACCAACAAAGTTGAACAGGGCCTGCAAGGCGGTATCCATCATAATGTCCCGATTCTGCAAAGCGTAGGTCTGGGCCCAGAGCATATCCCTGACGTAGGCTTGGAAGGCCGGGGTGCCGTTCAAGAAGTAGGCCAGGTCCCGGTCTTTCAGAGCCTGCTCCTGCTCCCGGGCCAGCTTGATGTGGCGCTGAGCCAACTGGTTGCCCACCCCGCGACTGCCCGAGTGAACTACCACCCAAACCTGGTCCTTTTCGTCCAGGCAAACTTCCAAGAAGTGATTGCCCGAACCCAGAGTGCCCAACTGAGCCTGGGCTCTCTTGGCCAGATTGTTAGTCAGGTCATGGCGATTAGCAGCCATCCAATCCACGCCCGAGGGCTTCGGCTGGCTATGACCCTTGCCCATGCCGCCCGGAATATCCCGGGCGAAAACGCTAATCAGAGGCTGCAAAGTGTCGGGCAGATCATTGGCCACCAGGTCAGTCCGGCAAGCGATCATGCCGCAGCCGATGTCCACCCCAACCGCGGCGGGGATGATGGCGTTTTCTGTAACGATCACGCTTCCCACCGTAGCGCCGATACCCACATGAGCGTCCGGCATCAGGGCCACCGGGCCGCTGACTGCCGGGCACCGGGCCAGCTTTTCGGCCTGCAGCCTGGTCCCTTCGTCCAGAATACTGGCCCAGTTGCGTACTCCGTTTCGCTCCTCAATCATGGTTTACCTCCTTGCCCTCAGGCCGATTATATCTTTAAACCCCTCTTTTTCACTACCACAGCTGTTTTGGTCTGGGTGGCAGGGATCGAACCAGCGACCCCTTGGATCCGAACCAAGTATGCGCCCCTACACCACAGCCAGACAAAGGAGAGAGTCTCCACATCGTGATTAACTGGTCAGCGAGCTGAGAGTCGAACTCAGACCTACAGGGCCACATCCTGACGGGCTACCGCTACCCCACTGCGCTGTTGGTGCCGGGAGAGGGACTCGAACCCCCAAGCCTTGCGGCGCTAGTTTCTAAGACTAGCGTGTATACCATTTCCACCATCCCGGCATGGAGACAACGGACGGAGTCGAACCGTCCTAAAAGGGGTGCAGCCCTCCACCTAACCGCTCGGTCACGTCGTCGTTGGTACCAGAGGGAGGATTCGAACCTCCACGCCTAAGCCACGGGGTTTAAACCCGCTACGTCTACCCGTTCCGTCACTCTGGTATTGGAGGTCAGGGTAGGAGTCGAACCCACGACCCGCAGGTTAACGGCCTGCCGCTCCGGCCCCTGGGCCACACCCCGATTCTTTATTTCCCGTCAGAACCGGAATTATTTGATCCTTCCTGGCGGCAGCCAAAGGTTCGCGGTTTCATAACCATTTGCTTGTTGAAATTTCTCCAATTGCTCCTCCGCATTGGATTGCCTACCTTCTGGCCCCCGGCTGGCAGAGGGCGGAGGAGGGTTGGGGAGCGGTGTTTCTATAGCGGCTAGTTAGCCTGTACCCTCTGCCAGCCAATGGATTATTTCCATTTTGTTCGTTTCCCAATGTAACTCCAGCCCCAATCGGGTAGGAGGGGGCCTCGTGGCCCCCGTCCTCCCACACCACCGGACGTATTCAGCGTATCCGGCGGTTTCCTCTACTGTTTCAACAGGTGCTACCACCCGTCAAGGCTCGTTTCCGTTCAGACACCGTGGTCGCTGGCTGCTCCTCGCTCACCCCAGTTCCGGTTCCGCCTTCACCAGGGACGCCGGGGCGCACGGTCTCCTTCCTCCATTCAAGAAGGGAGAGTTGTTAGGCCGTGCCTGGCTGCCGCTCTACGCCCATCGAGTCCTCTTGACTGGCTCCTTGCAGTAGAGGATTCGGCCCTTCATCCTTCCCGTGCGGGAAGGACTACTATGGCCTCGGCTGACTTCTCCGGAGCCTTCCCCCACCGTTGCCGGTGCGGTAGTCCCGATTCCATCGGGACAGCCCCAGAGATCTCCCAGGGTAAGCTATGCATCCTTCCCTCGGTCCCCGCCGGATTTACCAACGCACATGTCCGGATGACTACCGGGCCTCCCCGTCCATGGCCGGGTTACCCCACTGCGCCGGCCTTCTATCCGATTCCTGTTCGTCGGGTCCGAGTTTTGCCATCAGCTTCCTTCAGATTCCACCTCACGGTGGACACCCTTGCTTAGGCTAGCGGTTCCGGTCATCACGGCCCGCAGAGGACTTTCACCTCCAAGATGCACAACATGCCTGGCACACCAAAAAATGCCCTGGACTGCTCAGCGCCCAGGGCTCCATAAAGACTTGCGGTCTCTGATCCCTACTCGCTGGCCTGCTCTCCGAAACTACCGATCCCACCTTGATTACTGGTATACCAGCCCGTATCCCAAATTGATGCGTTGCGCATGGTCATATCCAGTCTCTCCACCTGATGTATTCGATTTTTTTGTCCGAGATGATTTGCTAGATCCATAATCCCTTAATTTCCCTGCTCGATGTCTGGGCTAATCTGCCTCTTGTATCCTTGATAGATTCCTTGCCCGCCAATTTGCCTCTATTGACCCGAATAGATTTCCCGCTTGGCAGAGGACCACGAAGAGGCGGTCACGACCTGCAAGCGAAGTACGCCTGCTCTCCTACTGCTGCTAGATACTCGCTGACGAAAAAGAGCCCTGGCTCGACGCCAGGGCTCTGATAAAGACTTGAGGTCTTGACCCTTATGCCTTGGCGCACCTGAACAACCAACCGAGGGTTTCTTGATGACCATAATTCGGTGGGGTTGCAGAGAACATGACGAGGTCCAGCCTATCGGGCTGGCTCGACCATTTCTTTATTGTATTTCCGCTTGAATGTTTCATACGCTCTATTAGCTGGCTTCGGGCGCTAATTGGGATTTAGCCCGGCGCCCTTTAACGAGAAAGAATATACGACGTTTTCCATGTTGTCAACCCCTTTTTGAAAAGTGATTCCGCAGTACCATCGATGAATTTCGTAAATGAAGGGCGACTATGTTAGATACGTCAGTTAGGAGGATTTTCCCTTAGTCGCCGCCCAGGCTCAACCCTTAATGTTGGCCTTGGACGACCTGCACTGGGCCTGGATGGACAAAATAATGAACTGGCCCCACCTCCGCTGTTGGTCAACCGAGGGTTGTGAAGGTCGAGTCCCGTCCGGGGAGCCAGCGGTTTGCCACAGTAGCTAGTTTCTTGCTACTATCACCGCCCTGGGGTAGGAAGCGCCCAATCAAAACCAAGGAGAGGTTTGAGGAGTGGAATAGGAATACACCTTAAAACCTGCCGCTAGTCTACAATTTGGAGAGAGGAGCCGCATGTACTCAGTACCCGACGTCGATGAAGTGGTGGCCGTGGCCAAGGAACTGGGGATCCACCTGGGTGCCGATGAGGCTGTCATGTACCAGAAGTACCTAGTGGAACAGCTGGGACAGTTGGACACCTTCGTGCAAGCTAGGTTGGAGGAGCCCAAACCTCCGATGTTCTCCACCGCCCGCGAGCCCGGGTACCGGCCGGGCGCGGAAGAAGACCCGCTCAACGCCTGGATGTGGAAGTGTCGAATCGAAGGGGCGGCCGAAGGTTTGCTTGCCGGTAAGACCGTCAGTTACAAAGACCACGTCGCTGTGGCGGGCATACCCATGAGCTTCGGCTCCTTCGCCCTCGAAGGCTTCATCCCCGACTTTGACGCAACTGTCGTCACCCGGGTACTGAGGGAGGGGGGCACGATCATCGGCAAAAACGTCATGAACGGTCTGAGTGGAGGCTTCGGCACCGGCGGCGCCATCGGCGACTACGGCCGGCCCCTCAACCCCCACAACCAGGACCACGTGACCGGCGGTTCGTCCTCGGGCTCCGCCGCGGCCGTGGCCGCCGGCGAGGTGGACATCTCCTTCGGCGGCGATCAGGGCGGCTCCATCCGTATCCCGGCGGCTTTCTCCGGCATCGTAGGACACAAGCCCACGTTCGGATTGCTGTCGCATTTCGGCATTAGCTTCGGCTCGGACCAGAGCATCGACTACACGGGTCCGTTGACCCGTACCGTGGAGGATGCGGCAGCTACGCTCCAGGCCACGGCGGGTTACGACCCTTACGATCCCCGCCAGACGAGAGACGTCCCCGCCAGCATGGACGTGCTCGGCGGGCTGGCCGACGGTGTGTCCGGGCTGCGGATCGGCGTGCTCCAGGAGGGCTTCGACGATGCGGAGGTCGAGGTGCGCGACCTGGTTTTGGCGGCGGTCAACGTCCTCGCAGAGGCAGGTGCCGACGTATCCCAGGTGTCCATCCCGCAGCATCACACCATCCGCGCGGCTCAGGCAGCGCTCACGGGCGAGGGCGCCCTTGCCATTTTCAAAACTGGGTTCTTCGGCGCCTTCGCCAGGACCTACTACCCAGCCTCCGTCATCGCTGCCATTAACAAGCTGTGGGCCTCTCAGGCCGACGTGCTTGCGCCACGCAGCAAGTTGTCGCTCATCGCCGCCGAGTTGAGCCGCCGCAACTACCACGGCCGGGTGTACGCCAAGGCCCAGAATGTGCGTCCCACCTACATCCAAGCCTATGACGCCGTACTGGCTAACGTCGACGTGCTCGTGATGCCCACCTGCATCATGACGGCGCCCAAGAACTACACCCCGGGTAGCTACCTTGAGGCTGTGGAGGAGAACCTGGCGACAACCAACTCTGCCGGCTCCCGCAACACACAGCCCTTCAACTACACCGGGCATCCAGCCCTCGCCCTTCCTGTGGGCAAATCGTCAGCTGGTCTACCAGTCAGCATGCAACTCGTCGGCCGCTTCTTCGACGACCCGCTCCTCATGAGGATCGCCTACGCCTACCAGCAGTCGACCGACTGGGACAAGATCATCGGCGTCCAATCTCGATCTGGCTAAGACCGGTATTGCATCCGGCGGAACAGATAAGACTGTTCGGAGAACACATTCTTCCGTAAGCAGCCAAAGCCAGGACCTGATTCCGACGACGCCGCTCGATTCTTGCAAAATACCTTGAGCAAGAGGGGCATTAGTCCCTCCCGAGAAAAACACATTGTACCCATGGGACAAGCAGCGCGAAGGGTGTTAGGCGGGGCACTGGATTCCGGATCGCTGTCGCTTTACCTCCACCTAAACCAAAGCCAAGGTGGGAACTACATTTTGCAGCGATGGCAAAGGTAGGGAAGGTGTAAAAATCAATGCATCGGCTCGAGCTTGTAACAGGGTTCGGCAGCGATGTTTCACTTCATCCTTACGGTGAGCTAGTCCGCCGAAGAATGCATTCATCTTCTCTTGGACTTGGGCTTTTGTTCCCAGGCATTCGTTGGCCGTGACCTCTTCCCTGGCCCAGTCCCAGACGGCTTCGTCGGCATTGAAGTCTGGGCTGTAGGCCGGTAAGGCCACCAGCCTCAGCTGCAAGTCAGGGGTGGTCAAATAGCTGCGAATCGCTGCTCCTCGGTGGGCTGGCCCATTGTCCCAAATCACTACCAGAGGTCCAGGATGTTTTTCTCTTAGCTGCCGTAAAAAGGCGGTGGAGGTCTCGGCATTGCTGTTGCCGGCTATTTCCATGGCTTCCACCTCCCCAGCCTCCAAGCAAACTCCCGAGTAGTAGCAGGCCTTCTCTCCCCACCGGGGACTGGTAGAGTCCACCAGCGCCGGCTCTCCCTTGAGCCCTTGAGCACCCATTTCCCCCTCAGATCGGCATCGGCCCGAAAGTGGGCTTCGTCTACGAAGAAGATTTTGGCCCCACTCTCTTGGGCCTCCTCTCGATTTGGCTGTACTGGAGGACGAAGGCTTTCCGCGCTTCATCCTTGGCTTTCAGGAGGCGTTTCTTGGGTCGCTTCAGCACGAAGCCCAACCGATGGAGGTAGTTCAAGCAACTGCTTCGACTCAGCCCCAGGTCAAAGCTCTGCTTGAGAAATTGCCTCACTACTTTCCAGTTCCAGTTGGACAATTCAACTCCCGCCTCTCCAGGCGGATTTTGCACCGCAGACTTCAGTTGGTTCTGTTGACCCCAGTTCAAGACGGGGGGGGACCCCCAGTCTGTTCAAAGACCAAACCTTGGGCCCCGCCTCGGCGAAAGTTGGCCAGCCAGTTTCCAATGGTATGAGGCTCTCTGTCCAAAGCCTCAGCCACCTGGATAGCCGACCACCCTTGGGCCAACAACCATAGCCCGTGCCATCGCTCTCGCTCTCGAGGTGTTGGCGCTCGATACATCCTTTCCCGTAAGTCACCTACATTGAGTTGCCACTCTTCCATGAGTTGCACTATTTCCTTCATCCCTTCCACCACCGCCACTCGACTTCTTTTACAGAATATCGCAACTCCTCTTCGGGTTCGCTTTATGTAGGTTTCACCTTAGCTTTGGTTTAGTTAAAAAACGACGATCACGCCATTCCCCCGTAAGCGTAGTGTTTTCAAGACCTTGAAGGGGGAAAAGGGGATCAACCCATTGCTACTCCGGCGTGACCAGTGATTCGGCGGTTTCCCCGGACAGCACCCGCCCGATGTTGTAGTAAGCGAAGGCCACTGCCCGCTGGGTCGACTCTTCCCCGGGGCCGGCCATGTGGGGGGTTATGACCACGTTGTCCAGGTCGAACAAAGGATTGTCGGCCGGGGTGGGCTCCTCCTCCAACACGTCCAGTCCGGCCGCCGCAATCGTACCCTGGCTCAAGGCCCGGTGCAGCGCTTGCTCGTCAACCACCGGACCGCGGCAGCAGTTGACCAGGAAGGCTGTGGGTTTCATCATTTCCAGCTCCCGGTCGGAGATCATGCCCCGGGTCCGGCGGGTCAAGGGCACGTGCAATGAGATGATGTCCGACTCCCGGAGCACTTCCTCGAAAGACACCGGCGTGACGTTCAAGTCTTGCTGGACATCCTGGGGTATATCGATGACGTCGTAGTAGATGGTCTTGGTGTCGAACCCTTTAAGCCGCTTGGCCACCTGTTTGCCGATGCGGCCCAGTCCAACGATGCCGACCGTCTTGTCGGTTATCTCCACGACTCTGTACCGGTCCATACCCCCCTTCCACACCCGCTGTTTCATCGTAAAGTCGTACTGGTGCCAAAGCCTCCCGCTGAGGCTGATCATCATGGCGATGGTGTGCTCGGAAACGGCGATGGCGTTGGCTCCACCGTTGTTGGCCACCGGGATGCCCATCTCCAGGATGGCCGCCAGGTCCAGCCGATCGTAGCCGGCGCTCAATGTCTGGATCAGCTTAACGTTGAGCGACCGCCTGAGCACGTCCAGCGACACATCCATGGAGATTATCGCATCCACATCCCGGCACATGGACGCCTTCTCGTCGTCGGACAGGGCTGGGTCCACCAGGACTATCTCTATGTCCTCCGGGGCTTGCTCAACCATGTAATCGGCCCTTTGACCGGGAGGGCTGAAAAACGCCACCTTCGACGTCGCCATATAATTGGCCTCCTGAATTCCATGGGTGGGATAGCTGCATTATAGCTTTGGGTGGGTGGTTATCAAAGGAGCCGCCCGGCTGTTGTTGCAGTGGGGGCGCATCGGCGGTGTGCCAGCCACTACTTGACGTCATGGACGCCGTCGGTGACAGTGTACCGCATCCTGGTAGAGGGGGGACACAGTGACTCTCCGTAGCTCCTTGACTGGTCCATCCTCTCAACCTATATTAGGGCTAGCCAAGTGGTAGATGGGGCTCGGAAAGGCGATCTACAGCTACCATACTTCATACAATTGGCACCTTCGCACGAAGCTGCCACCCTACCTTCGGTATCGAGCTTCTACAGCTAGAGTTCTAAAAGGGAGGCTGCCTTCATGGCGTTCCACATGTACGTGTCCCTCTAGGGCGATGACCAAATCGCTAGATTCTTGATGAACCCTGAGACTGGCAGCCTCGAGCCTCAGGGTGCCGTAGAGGTCGCTGGTGGACCGGCGCCCCTGGCGATCGATCCCACCCGTACGGTGCTTTACGCCGGACAGCGGCGCGACTATCGCCTGTCGAGCTTTGGGATCGATCAGTCGACCGGAGAGCTAAACCTGACCGGAAGCGTGGAATTGGAGGGGGAGCCGTGCTACCTGTCGACTGACCGGACCGGTCGATACTTGCTCTCCGCCTATTACCAGGCCGGCCATTGTGCGGTTCATCCCATTAACGAAACCGGCGCAGTCGGCGGGCCAGTGATTGAGTGGCTGGCTACCAACTCCGGGGCACACTGCTTTCAGACAGACCCGTCAAACCGATACGCTTTCCTGCCCCATATCGCGGCTGGATCGGGTGGTCTCGCGAACCTGCCACCGGAAAGGCAGGGGGCGATTAATGTCATTTTCCAATTCAAGTTCGATGCGGCCACTGGTCATCTTACGGCGAACGACCCTCCTAGAATCAGCCCGGAGGCGCTAGACGGACCACGCCACTTCTGCTTCCACCCCAATAAGGACCTAGTGTATGTCTGCAACGAGCAGGGATGCAGTGTAACGGTATATGCGCTCGACCCCTCGACCGGTACCCTTACGGCCGGTCAGACCGTGACGACGTTACCCGAGGGATTTACGGAACCCATCCCGTGCTCGCAGATTCAAATTCATCCTTCTGGCAGCTATCTATACACCTCGAACCGAGGCCATAATAGCATCGCCTCCTTTGCCGTCGATGGGATAACTGGCGCGCTAACCCCCACGGGCTGGACCGAGGTCGAGGCGGTCCCGCGAGCCTTCAGCCTGGATCCGACCGGACATTTCCTGTACGCCGCAGGCCTGGAGACCGGCAACCTGGTCGGTTTCAGTATTGATCAGCATTCGGGCAGGCTGACCCAGCTCGAGACCTACGCCGTCGGCGCGGTGCCGATGTGGGTGCTTATCACCAGATTGGCTGGATAGAGTTAAGATTGAAAATTCGTGGGATACCTACTTATTTCCTCCATGCTATCCGCCGATTGGGCATCCACCATAGACCTATTAAAGTAGAGGCTTGAGCCGAGTTCAAGCAAAGCTGATCCAAGTGGACAGCGGTTCGCCCAATGGATAAAATCCCCCAATCCAGCCCGAACGGATTTGTAGCGAGGGTCGGCGCCACCTAGAGTAAAGCAGAATGCGGACAGGCAGAGGGTGGCTCTACGGCTGGAGGGCGAGACGGCCAAATCATGTCCAACCCAACACCTTCGATGAAAGACCCTTTTAACGCCTTTTGCCGTGACAGCTCGGCCTATCTGGAAGGGTCCGCAGACGGTCCTCTTTCTGGTTTGACCTTCGCGGCCAAGGATATTTTCGACATCGCTGGTCACGTGACGGGAGGAGGCAACCCGGATTGGAAGGCTACTCAAACAGCGGCCCGCCAAACCGCTCGGGCGGTACAAGCGCTGGTAGATGCGGGCGCAACCATGGTGGGCAAGACCATCACCGATGAGATAACCCGGGGAATCTTTGGCGAGAACGTCCACTATGGCACTCCGACCAATCCCAGGGCGCCGGGGCGGGTGCCAGGAGGATCGTCCAGCGGTTCAGCCTCGGCCGTGGCGGGAGAATTGGTCGACTTTGCCTTGGGTTCGGATACCGGGGGTTCGGTCCGAGTGCCGGCCAGCTATTGCGGTCTATATGGGCTTCGACCGACTCATGGCCGCATACCTCTTGATGGCGTGTTGCCCCAAGCGGCCAGCTACGACACCGTCGGTTGGTTTGCTCGCGACCCGGAAACCTTCGCACGAGTTGGTGGCGTGCTCTTGAGCCCCCAAAATTCCGCAGAAATACCCCGCCATTTGCTGATAGCCTTGGATGCCTTTGAGTTAGCCGATCCCCACGTAGAAGAGGTCCTTCAACCCCAGATAGAGAAGATCATCGCATTGGTGAAAACTCATTCGGAGGAGCGGCTGTCACCCACCGGTCTTGCCGAATGGGCGGACCAACAGCAGGTATTGCAGGGCCGAGAGGCCTGGGAGAGCATGAGAGATTGGATCGACCGGGTCAATCCCAGGTTCAGCTTCGAAGTATCGGATCGGTATGCGCAGGGCCGGGCCATCTCCGATGGACAGGTCGCCGCCGCCAGGGAGATCAAGACCCAGGTATTGGTGCGAATGGATCAATTGCTAACCGGAGGAACGGTGATCTGTTTGCCCACTACCGTCGGTCCTGCGCCACCCACCGGCCAAAGGTTGTCCGACCGCACCGCACTACGGCAGAGGAATAGCCAGCTGACCTGTATTGCAGGGACGATCGGTGGGCCGCAAATCAACCTCCCGCTGGCAGAAGTCGATGGGTTGCCGGTGGGTCTATCTCTATTGGGTGCCCGAGAAAGCGATGAAATGCTGATTACCTTCGCACGAAAGATTGGGACCGAACTTGGATGCTAGTAGAACTCCCAATGCAAGAAAGGAGATCAGTGAGTACGCTTGGAACAGGAAGCATCGGAAAATCCCTAGGCGCCGCTGCAACTCCGAGCGGAAAGTTGATCCTGGCCACGTCGCAAAGCAATGGCACCAAAATGTGCGTAGCCAGCAACTGCTCCTGGCCGGTGGAACGGTATTGTCCCGACCACAATTCGAGACAAGACGAACTGATCCGTAACCCTTGATGCAAGGAGGTCCTGTGTCGACTGGCGACCTGCCCCAATATGCTGCCAGGGGTGAAAGGCAGAAACTGGACCGGGATTGGATTAAATTACTTCACCAAGAGGGGCTGTCTCCTTTTTTGCCTAGAGCGTCTACGCCACCGGCCGAGTTAGACCAGGCAATAGGCGAGTTCAATCGAGCACAATACTGGCAATGTCACGAAACCCTGGAAGAACTTTGGCTGCCCGAAGGATATCCCCTGCGCTTGTTTTACCATGGACTAATCAAGGCGGCGGTTGGTCTCCTGCACCTAGAGCGACATAACCACCAGGGAGGGACAGCTAAGCTTCGTGATGCCCGATATTCCCTGACTCCTTTTTCTCCCAGATTCATGGGCGTTGAAATCGGGAACTTGATCGGCGATATCAGCAAGCGTTTGGTCTATTGCCAAGATGCAGAAGTGACAGACTGGCACGCATTAGACCATCTTTCTCCAGTCTATATACACGTTGAGAAGTCCTATTGATACCATGCGAGCAGCGCTCGTTGAACGCCAGCAAGGGAGCCTATGGCAAATCGAGAAATTCAAGCCACCTGGGATTACCACAACGGAACCAAGCACCCCCACGGGGATCTGATGGACCCCCGGCACTCCTTCGACCCGTCGAGCCAACCCCTGCTGTTGAAAATATACCCGGACCTGAAACCGATTCCGTTGCAGTCTGAGGCAGCGCCATCGGTGGTGCCCGCGCTATCCGCGATCTCCATGGAGGTTATACCCTCAGCTGGTGACGGAACACTGGATATAACCACCTTGAGCAGCATTCTGTACTTCTCAGCTGGGATTACCAAGAGGTTGAACTTCCCCTGGGGAGCCATGCCGTTTCGGGCCGCGGCCTGCACCGGCGCTCTGTACCACATCGAGCTTTATGTGGTATGTGGAGACCTGCCTGGTTTAGCAGCCGGAGTCTACCACTACAATCCCGAAGGGCCGTCCCTAACCCGGCTACGGCAGGGCGACTATCGGGGAACCCTGGTGGCCGCCAGTGGCAACGAGCCGAGCTTGTCCCATGCTCCCGCCATAATCGCCTATACCGACGTAATTTGGCGGAACGCCTGTAAGTACCAAACCCGGGAATACCGCCACGCCTATTGGGACAGCGGAATTATTCTGGCGAACACTTTAGCCATATCCGCGGCGCATGGCATACCCGCGAAAGTGGTTGCCGGATTCGTGGACAGCTCAGTTAACCGCCTGCTGGACCTGGAGAACCGTCGGGAAGTAGCTCTCGTGTTGGTACCAGTTGGATTCGTTCCTGAGCCGCCAATCGGACCCTCGTCCGGCTTGGAGCCACTTTCGCTGGATACTGAGCCGATTTCGGAGTACGAGGTAGAATTTCCCGCCATTTGGGAGATGCACGATGCCTCCTCTCTTACGGATGAAGCAGAGGTGGTCTCCTGGCGAGGCGATGCCCCGGCAATGCCGATGCCCCATCCTTCGGGATCCCTCGTACCGTTAAATCCTTACTCTGACGGCGAGACGCCCCAGGACTCCATCGAGTCGGTCATCCTTCGGCGCGGGTCCGCACGCCGTTTCAGCCACGAATCGATAACCCTCCGGGAGCTATCGACAGTGCTCGAGCAGACCACGCAGGGCATACCGGCAGACTTTTCGGGACCATCCGGCGCGGCCCTCAATGATATTTATCTGATCGTCAACGCGGTGGAGGGCCTCCCATCTGGCGCATATGTGTTCCACCGAGACCTGAAGACTCTGGAGCTGCTAAAAGAAGGGGACTACCGGCGGCAAGCTGGTCATCTGGGGCTCGATCAGCCGCTTCCGGCCGATGCCAGCGCCGACCTCTTCTTTATGACTAATCTGAATCCGATACTGGAGCGTTTTGGTAACCGGGGTTATCGGTTGGCTCAGCTGGGTGCCAGTATTACAGCAGGCAAAATCTACCTGGCAGCCTATGCCCAAAGACTGGGAGCCTCTGGCCTGACGTTTTACGACGACCAAGTAACCGGATTCTTCTCGCCCCACGCCGAAGGTAAAAGCGTGATGTTCCTTGTAGCTCTGGGGAAGCGGGCCAGGCGTAGACTAGTCCCAGTCGACACCAGCCGGCTGAGGCAACAGCCCAACTTGTAATGGATACGTATGGAACTTGACCATCACCGAGTAGTACCTGGGGGATTGATTCAGATCCAACCCGTTGATTAGCGGAACGAAAGCCAGGGCCGGTTTAATCCGGTGCGCATTACCAAAAGGAGAAGGAGCCATGTACGTCATCAGAAGAATCGCCAAAGCGCAGCCGGGGAAGGTATGGCAGATCGCCAACCTGCTGATCAAAATATGCGCCGCCTACGAGGAGAAAGGCCGTCCCAAGGCTCACGTTTATGTGTCCCAGGGCATGCCGGGAACTCCCAACGTGGCCTATGCTGAGTGGACCCAGGCGACCATCGAGCCCAACTGGCCATCCCAGGTCCCCGAGGTGGTAAGGACTCTGAACGCCGAGATGCAGGCCCAGCTCGACTCCTACGAGCTGGTCACACCGGCGAAGCTAGCCGAGAGGGGCGTCTCATAGAAGACCACTGTAAGCCAAGGAGGGACGATCACGGCAATGACTCCTTACCCCTCGGGAACGAAGGAAAGCCACAGAAGCCACGCCGGAATCCCGTAGCCCTCGCGAAGGAGGGCCAGAGCCTCTTGGATCAGGGCGAGGTCCCTTCCCCTGCCGCTCTTAGCCGCCGGTTTGGCGTGAGCCGAGCTCCCGGGACTGGAGTTTTGGGCCTCCTCCACCTCTCCTCTGAAAAGCAAAAAGAGGTCCTAGAAACTCGGACGGAAACCCCGATTCTCCCCAAGTCGTCGTTTTCTTAGCGACGATTGTCGATGTAACAGTGGGTTCTTGAACCGTATTACAGACACTATCATGCCACATAAGACTATAATACGTCTGTCTGGCGTAGCGCGAAACCCGGCCAATGGCTTTCCGGCCAGACCTCTAGACAAGGGTGAACCAGTAAAGGGTGGAGTCCCAGCCATCCACGCCCTACTTAGAGAGTCAAAAGTGGATGGGTTCTGAACATGGTGAAAGGACTGGAATTCATCGCCCCGGCCACCCGGCACGACCGGGCGCTGGCTACTAATCCCAAGCCGGTATCCGATGCCGGGATTATTATGAGCGTATTGAGTAAAGCCCGGTAGTCCAAACCTGCCATGATATTCTTAGCTCTTTGGACCTACGGCAACATACCGGCGGACATATTCTTCTTGTTCCGCTATGTCAATCGCACCGGGGCGTGCCTTACGAACTTGAGCAATTGCTAGTCCGTTAGGTATGCCAAATTCAATCAGTATCAATGCGGCTATTGTGCCGGATCGGCCAAGTCCGCCCTTGCAATGGACCAAGACGTTACCTCCCAGCTTGATCGTATGCAAAATGCGGGGGCCTATCTTCGCCCAGGCATTGTCAAAGGAAACATCCGGTGCGGTCATATCCTGTATCGGGAGATGAAACCATTCCATCCCCTGATCCAGCACGGCCTGCCCCAAGGTGGGGACCTTATTTGCGGACAACTCATCATCGGGCATCAAGGTGACAATCGCCTTTGGATCGAACTGACGTTTTATCGCCGTCAAATCCATCACCAAGTCCCTATCCCATATACCTCCGAAAGTAGACGGGCTTTTCTTTCCCGGGCAGAGGGTAATACCGATTTTTCCTGTATGATCTGGATGGTTAATCTCTGTGATCCCTATCGGGTCTGTGACGCTGGTTTTTGTTATCATCAGTGAACCCTCGCGGCCAAAGTCCTAACTAACTATTAATCCTCTTGGGATAATTTTATCCCTTAGCCACATCCAACGCACTACGCAAAGGACGAGACATCCGGGAGTTCATTATGCCGACAGTTCAGGGCACAATTGACACCATCTTGGGAAATGGGTCAGAAGGTTGGAGTGGGGACGGTGGTCCCGCTTTGGAGGCTGCCTGTCAGACCCCTTACGCCTGTGAATTTGATCCCCAAGGGAACATGTTTGTCTGCATGGGACGACACCACCGCATACGTCGCATGGATGCCCGGACGGGTGTCATCACCCTGGTAGGCGGGAACGGAGAAGCTGGCTACGCCGGTGATGGCGGACCAGCCCTCGCCGCCACCATAAATCAACCCTATGGATTGGCCGTAGATGGAAACGGCGACATTTATATCGCGCAACGATTTGACCCAGCGGTCAGGAAGATTGACGGTCGTAGTGGCATCATTTCTACCGTTGCTGGTACCGGGGAATTCGGTTACAGCGGGGACGGCGGTCCTGGAAGCCAGGCCATGCTCCGCGAACCTAACGACTTGTATCTCGACGGTCAGGGTGGTTTGCTAATCGCAGATATACAGGACCAGCGCATCCGGCGAGTGGATTTGGATACTGGAGTTATAACCACTTTTGCCGGGACCGACGAAAAATCCCGCGCCGGAGACGGTAAACGAGCTACCGAAGCAAGCCTGATGGGTCCCAGGGCGGTTTGCATGGATCGCTTGGGAAATACTTACATTAGCGAACGGGAGGGTAATGGGGTTCGCAAGGTTTCACCGGATGGCATTTTGACCACAATCGCCGGAGCCGACTCTATCTTCGGTTATAGCGGCGACGGTGGCCCAGCCCTGGCTGCCACTTGGGGTTCGCCCAAGGCTATGCGCTGCGACCGAAATGACAACATCATTGTTGTAGACACCGAAAATTTCGCTGTTCGGAGAATTAACGCCGAAACTAGTACCGTCACGACCATAGTTGGGGGGCATGAGGGAGGAGAAGGTGATGGGGGAGCGGCGGTAGAGGCGGGACTGGCGAGACCTCATGGATGCGGTATGGGTATTGACGGGAATCTTTATGTTGCCGACACCCACAATCACCGGGTCCGAGTCGTGAGGCTTTAGAGTTCACCATCTAGTGCAACAGAAGGGTGGGACTGAGCCGTCAACAACTGGTACTGGGGAACGCTGTAGTCTACTCCGACCAGCCCAAGTTGCGAGGGTATGTTAATAATGGAGGCTCCACCAGCCGATGTCCCTCCTCCTCTAAGACGTCTCCAATGGCGACCTTGGCCCCTTCGGAGGCCAACATTCTGGCCTCCACAGCGCCCATGCCACGAGCGCGGCCGCTAATAAAAGCTACTTTCCCCTCAAGCCGCATGGCTCCTCGCAATGTCATCGTGGACTGAGGTCCGGCGGGACAACTTCTGCTCCATAGGGGCAGCACACCTGGGACCATGGCTCAAGCTACCGGGGCTTCTTGGAAATGGGGCATGACTTGGGTGGCGAACAGTTCGATGGAGCGCATCACTTTTTCATGGGGTAATCCTGGGAAGCCGAAGGCACCAAAAATGTGGTTGATGCCCTGGGATTGGGTTTCTTTGATACGCTCTATAACTACTTCCGGGGTGCCGCGCAAGGGCGGTAGACCGGCGTGGCCCGGATCGTCCCGGCGGTTCCGGTCGTTCTGACGACCGGCCCAGGCCTCGTATCCTTTAGGCAGATTGCCGTTCTTGTCGGTGGGCATACCGATAACATGCCCGGTGGCCCCCACTGAACTCAGGATGCGCGAGGAGAAGTTTTCCAGTTCAATCGGGTCGGACTCTGCTTCCTCCATGGTGGGCGCAACATAGATGGCTTTGGCCATGGGTGGGTCGAGGTGGAGGTGGGGGTGGCCGTATTCCTCCATCTTTTGCCGCCACATTTTGATTACTTGGGGAGCTTGCCCCATAATATCTGTAGGGCCACCGGCGATGACCTGAATTTGATGCTTGGCCGCGAAGTCCACCGAACCAGGGCTGGTGCCAGGGCCTTTTCATTTTCTCAAAATAGTATAAAATTATTACCAGTTTAAGCGGGAGGGAAGGATGATGACTTTGAGAGAAGCGCTGGATTTGGTGCCTGACTTCCGGAGTAGCCAAGGGCGACGCCACTCTTTGGGGGCGATCCTGGCCTTGGCCACCTGTGCCATGCTGTGCGGCGCCCGCAGCTTATACGCCATAGCTCAATGGGGGCGGGACCAAGGGGGTGCTACGGCGCAGCTTTTGGGGTTCAGCCAGGAGAAGACACCCTGCGTGGCCACCCTCCACCGGGTGTTCAAGGGCCTGGACGTGGCGGCCTTTGAGGCAGAAGTCGGCAACTGGCTGGCAAATAGCGGGGTAGAGGCGGATGACCCCCCCCTGTCCCTGGACGGGAAAACCTTGCGAGGGGTCCACGGCCAAGAGATACCCGGGTCCATCTGGTGTCGGCCTACGCTAGCCGCGCTGGGGCAGTGCTGGCGCAGGTAGCTGCGCCGGGCAAGGGGGAAGAATTGGCGGCGGTCAAAGAAGTATTGGGCCAGGTACACCCCTGAAGGGTCGGGTAGTAGTGGCTGATGCCTTACTGACCCAACGGAAAGTCTGTGAGCAGATTGTGGCAGGCGGCGGAGAGTATCTGCTGCCAGTTAAAGAGAATCAGCCCACCTTGCGCCGAGACCTGGAGGTGGCTTTTTCCCCTGCTAGGAACTGAGAGGGCTGGTGGCCCAACCGTACCTCCCTGGCTGGCAGCGGAGTGGCGAGCACGCGGGGCCAAGCTGACGGTCTGGGCCGATGCTCCAGTAAAGCGGCGTCATGGGCGGCTGGAGCGGCGAGAGTTGTGGGCCTTGGCCGACCCAGAGCTAAATGGCTACGTGGGCAGCGCTGGGACGGTCGGGGAAGCGTGGCCGCATCTGCAACAGGTGTGTCGGCTAGAGCGCCAGCGGGTCGTGAAGGGCAAGAAACAGGTGGATGTGAGCTATGCAATTAGCAGTCTCCCAGCCACTGATGCCGATGCCAGGCGATTGTTGAGCCTTTCCCGTGGGCACTGGGGCATCGAGAACCGCCTCCACTGGGTACGGGATGTGACCTTCGACGAGGACCGCTCTCAGGTGCGCACTGGGGCCGCCCCTCAGGTGCTGGCGGGCCTGCGGAACCTGGTCATCAGCTTGGTACGTCGGGCTGGGCATTCCAACGTAGCCGCTGCCCTACGCCGCCACAATGCCCATCTCAGCGAAGCTTTCGACATGATGGGCTTTACCTACCAGGCAGGAGAATGAAAAGGCCCTGGGGCTGGTGCTGACCGCCTGGAAAATCGGCGGATGAGGCTTCTGCAAGGGCTTGGGCAGCACCCATAGAACATCCACATTGGTGAACTTGCCATGGTAAGTCAGGGTTTCCTCGGTCCAAGCTCTGGTCATGACCTCCACTGCTTCTACGAAGCGCTCCCGGCTCTCCTCCATGTCAATGCCCAGGCCTTCGAATTCCTGGCGTTGGTAGCCACTACCGATGCCGAGGTTTAGCCGGCCCCCGCTGAGTACGTCGAGCATAGCCACTTCCTCGGCCACCAGAATCGGATTGTGGAGGGGCAGCACTATTACCGCTGCGCCAATTCGGACGTGGCTGGTCCGCGCTGCTACTTGGCCCAGGAAGGAGAAGATGCCTGATAGTAAGCCGTGACGGGAGAACCGGTGTTCGCCAAGCCACACTTCGTCCAGTCCTAGCTGGTCGGCCAGTTCAATCTGCTCCAGGGCCTCCCGCAGAGCCTGCTCCTGGGTGCGGCTTTCGTGCCAGGGTACTATGGTAAATAGACCGAATTTCATTTGTGCCTCCCACGATGTATAAGGTATCGCCTAACAAAAGGCTTGGATTCCGGAAAGAGGCGCCCTGGCCCTTGGAAGAGTTCAACTAGTGACGCCTGGCTCCCTTCCTACTAGAGTCTTCGCATCATCTCAATGGGGTTTCCATCGATTGCTATCGTTGTTTATCCTCTGCTCGAAACCATATCAGGTAACCCCTATCCTTTTTGTCTCGTTTGCAGTCTACTCAGCCAACTGGAAACAAGTAGGTTGCAGACAGATGTTAACATCTAAAGAGTTCTCGCACACCGATCAAGGCGAATTTGGGATTCTCGTCCTTCCGGGAAAGACCGTACCTAAATATGTAAATTGGGCGTGGCGGCTTTTGCATGATGGAGGCGTCCTCAAATAGTGGGAGGACTCGATGCCCTCTTTCTGAAGCACTTTAGCCAGGTCGAGGGTCAAACGGTTGCAATCCTTGGTGGTGCGGCGCCAAACCATTCTGCGGACAAGGGATCGGGGACACTTTAAAAAGAGTTTGGTGCATGGGGCCGCCGGTTAGATTACGGCAGCTACCCTTTGGCGGAAATCCTCTGCTCCCAAGCGTAGAAGTCCTAATGCGGAAATGGTCACAAAGTTCGCTCCTAACTTGATGAACTCCGCAACCCCAGCGGCGTCAGCGGGGGAGTTGCCACCTACGCCAACCATTTTGCCCCCAGCTCTTATTTTCGGTATTAATTGACTCATCAGTCTACGCACTTCCTCCGGGCCAGGGTTACCCATACTCTGGCCGAGGTCGCCAGAAGCTACGTGAAGAACATCAACCCCTGGAACACCCAAAATTCCATCCAGGTTTTCCACGGCTACGGTATCTTCAATCATGGGTATTACCAGGGTCTGAGAATTAATCCATTCGGTGGATTCTGCTCGGGATACTTTCACCCCGTAGTCATGAGCTCGGCCTCCTCCTACCCCACGGTACCCCTGGGGATAATAGCGGGCGGCTCGGGCCACAGCGTCCGCCTCTTCGCGGGTGTTGACGTGGGGCACGATAATCCCCTGCAAGCCTCGGTCCAAATAGCGCAGGATAGTGGATTCAGCATGGTCCGGGATACGGGCGATGGGAGTGATGTCGAATACCTCGGCAGCGCGTACCATATGCTCCACCTGATCTAAATCCATTGGCCCATGCTCACAATCAATCATGACAAAATCGTAGCCGATAGCCCCAAACAGCTCTACCAGGTCTGGCGCGTAACGGCTGATAATCGCACCAAAAACTACATTTCCCCCGTCTAGTTTGGCTTTGGTAATGTTGGTCCGCATAATTCTTCCCTTCCTTCTCTCTATTGATAACTGCTACTAGGTGAAATGGGGCATGACTTCAGTATGCTCGCCGAGATAGTGCTCCAAGATAAAGATTCAGTGGGTTGAATGAACGGAGCAGGTTCGGTATTTTAACCGCGATCAGAAACCGGCATTTCCGCTCTGCTCCCGTGGTGAGCTTGGCCCGTGATGTGGAAGAGGGCGTGCCTGATCTCAACTGCCGCCATCGCCCGCCGGTACTCTGCCGAGGCGTAGATGTCGCCAATGACGTCCTCTCCCAGGTCATTGGCGACTTGGTCACATGCGGCCTGGATGTTCTCAACGTTGAGGGTTTGGCCGGTCAACGCCCGTTCCACCGACGATGCTCTCACGGGAGCCGGTACCAGTCCTCCCAATGCAATGCTGGCTGCGGTGCACCGGTCACCGTCCATGGTAACTACAACGGCTCCCCCCACCACTGGGTAGCTGGAGGCAGGGTGGGCTACTTTCGCGTACTCGGTGCGCTGGTTCGCTGCCAAGCTGGGCACTTCGACCCCCGTCAATACTTCGTTGGGGAACAGGTTCGGCTCGAAAGGCGCACCGAAAAACTCGCTTGGAGACGCGGTGCGGGAGGACTCTCCTGGGCCTTGTATTACGAACCGGGCATTCAAAGCGGTCAGTACAGCGGGCCAATCGGATGCCGGGTCTGCGTGGACCACATTGCCACCGATGGTGCCCCGGTTCCGCACTTGGGGGTCCCCGATGACTCCGGCCACCTCCGCCAGCATGGAACAGGCATCAGCCACATCATGGGAAGAAGCGATGTCCCAATGAGTGGCCAGCGCACCAATGCGCACTGTCCCATTGTCAACGGTGATACTTTTCAAGCCGGCGATGCCGCCAATGTCGATCAGCGCCTTCGGTCTCGCCAACCGCAGCTTGAGCAAAGGGATCAGGCTGTGGCCTCCCGCGATCAGTTTGGCCCCGTCGTGGGAACCCAACAACTGAATGGCTTCCGATACTGAGCTCGCTTTGAAGTAATCAAATTCTGGAGCGAACATACTTTACCCCCGGTGTTCGCAGTCGCCATGGGGCCATTGTAGCATCCGGCTGAGCTGGCATAGGCCCGATGCTTTGAACCCGGTGGGTCCTCGTTGGACCTGGTGGGTCAAGAGTCGGCAAGGGTAGGCGCCTGAGCGGAATCGAAGGAATTTATGTAGCAATTCCGCTCTATGGTAGACAAGCTGCCTCCTCCACCGCTACCATTCCCTGAACTAGGATGATCAACGTGTTCAAAGGGGCGTTCATAGTCTCATAGTCGGGGCCAATGCAGCCGCTTCCATGTAAAGGTTCGCTACAAAGGCTGGACGCGTGATTGACATGCCGGAACTACCCAAGAGGAAACTCGGAAGTACCGGACTGAACGTGACCGCCCTGGGCTTTGGCGCGCTGGAGTTACGCGGCATGGTCGCGGGGGTCGGTCGGCCGTTGAAACCCGGTCAACCCGAAAGCATCCTGAATGCTGTTCTGGATGCCGGCATCAACTACATCGATGTCGCCGTTGACTACGGTGAGGCCGAAGAACACATTGGTAGGTGCATCTCCGGCCGTCGCCAGGAGTTTTTCCTGGCCACTAAATGCGGGTGCCCGTTAGATGTGTCAAGATTTTCGCAGAACGAGCGCACGAGGTTCGGCGTACCGTTGCCCAGGCTGCATGACTACAGCCGAGAGAACATCATAAAAGCATGCGAGCAAAGCCTGCGACGCATGAGGACCGATTATCTGGACGTCTTGCAGCTCCACTTCAGCCCCGCCAGGGAGGTCATAGAGCAAGAGGGGGCAATACAAACGCTACAAGACCTGAGGCGCGACGGCAAGATTCGTTTCCTCGGCTGCTCCTCCATCCTTCCCAACGTCACAGACCATATCAAGATGGGTGTGTTCGACGTGTTGCAAATCCCTTATTCGGCCCTCCAGCCCGAACACGAAGCGGCGGTCGCCGCTGCCGCCAAAGCAGGGATAGGCACCGTCATCCGCGGTGGGGTGGCCCGCGGCGGAGCAGGCGAGGCTCAAAGTTCTGCCCAATTATGGGAGTTGTGGGAGAAGGCATCCATGGACGAGTTGTTGCAAGGTATGTCCGCCGCCGAGTTCATGCTTCGCTTCACCCTCACAAACCCGGACATACATACCACCGTCGTTGGGACCCTCAACCCGGCGCACCTTCAAGAGAACGTGCCCGCTGTGCTGAAAGGACCGCTGCCTACCTCCCTGTACAACGAGGCTAAACAACGTCTGGCCGCGGCTCGCTCTGCCTGACGGAGACTCCCGGCAAGCCAGCCAGATTTTGGGAACGTACTTGGCAAGTAAAAGGCGTCTTTTTCGGATTACTCTGCGAAGGCGCTGGTCAAAAAGTGGTAGCAATTAGCTACCCTGCAGAGCCCAAATGCAGTCCAGGTGAAGGACAATCTCCCCTGGCGGTTGAGTCAGTTGAACCTAGGGGCCCTGGAACACTCAAAACCATCGGGCCTTATCCACCACATTCGCCAGGGGGCTACCTTCGTTGAACCGGATGCAGTTGTCTATAAACAACTTTGTGCGCCGGTCTTCCAAGTAAGGGCCTCGTCCAGCTACATGAGGAGTAATCAAAACACCCGGTAGGTCCCAAAGTGGGTGGTTGGTAGGCAGGGGCTCGGTCTGGAATACATCCAATCCGGCTCCCGCTAACTGGCCTTGTCGTAGCCCCTCTACCAGGTCGTCCAGCACCACGGTGGCGCCTCTTCCGATGTTGATGAAGAATGCGCTGGACTTCATGCGCTTAAACTCATTTAGGCCAAACATGTTTTGAGTATCCGGGGTTTCAGGAACAGTGACGATCACGAAGTCACCTCTAGGAAGCAGGTCGCTCAGTGCTTCTGGCCGGTGAAGTTCCTTCGCCCCGGGGGGTGGTTCGTCTATTCGGGGGTCTACCGCGATGACGGTCATGCCAAACTCGGCACAAAGTCGGGCTGTTTCTCCGCCAATGCCTCCCACCCCTATGATCAACGCTGTGGCGTCGGGAAGATGGATAGTCTGGTATTCCGGGATCCATTGTCGTTTCAGTTGTCGTGGGATATAAACATGCAATCCCCTGGCAAAAGCCAAAATGAACGACATGATATGAGCGCTGATGTGGTCGTCGTAAATCTCCCGGGTGTTTGTCACCACTACGTTGCTATCTATTAGTGCCTGGTGGTAATAGCCCGCCTGGGGACCCGCCTGAGGACAAGCAATCCATTTCAGGTTTGTGGCTCTTTCAAAGAGTTCAGGCACTATGTTCCCGAAGGCGGCGTCAACCTCTCCAATGACCTCCATGGCCTCCCCGACTGATTTGGTAAGTTGCACATCTATGTCTGGGATTTCATCCTTCAGCTTCTCAGGCCATGTGTCAACGTATGCCGTTTCTCCCTGTCCGGATGGGTTCAGTATCAGCAGTTTAAACCCCATAGCTTCAGTCCTCTCGGGCAGACCAGTGGTTCGACAACTTTAGTTCGGGCTAATTTTAACCTCAATATAGTGCAGAGTCACCTGAAGGAATCTGCTGAGGCGGCAGGTTCTGAGCGGGCGAAGCAATGACCACCCGATGCCGGGGCTCGCTACTGCCTAAGCCATCCGCTATTCGTGTGGCGCCAGAACAGATCCTGCTAATGGCTCTCACATCTGCCTTTTGTAGGGGTAGCTATCCTTTTCTATTTCTGGGGTTCGAGCCAATTGAAATTTACGAATATGGAAACTATTTTCAACCAATGACCAAGAGCATTTCGAGGAAATATTCCAAGGAATCCCGCTGAAGGAAAAGGGCACCAGCACCCCAACACCCGGCGGCGAGTTGCTTTGCCCAGCTTCAGGGATCATGTCGAATGTTGGGATGACCAGGCCGCTGTCGACCATTTCTTGGAGTCCTTCCCGAAGGCGGTCAACCAGGGTGTCAACGATGGCATCGACATTGCCATCATTATCATTTGGGCCAGGGTCTTGCCATCCTTCATCATGGCGACCACGTCCTGCGCCGGTTATAACCTGTATAGTGAGACCCAGGCGGCAAGAAGCATTAGGGAATTGGGAGGAGGCATTGCAGGTGACACCGGAATTGCGGGAGTTGCTGCGGAGGTTGGTTGAGGATTAGGCGGGACACCAGGACCATCGGCGAGCTCTGGTTTCCTCACCGTTGTCGGGGTTAACTCAGCTATACGGACAACATCGACCTGGGAATCGCAGACCGCATACCATACGGTGAGTTGCCGGTAAAATTAGCCTTGCACCTTTCGAAGTTTGGAGATAGTTGAAGGAGGAGCCATGCCGGCCACGCCAATGAAAGAAGTGGTAAACCTGGTGAACGGCGAAGCATCCCGGCTGGGAGAGTTCCTGTCGGGACTGAGTGCCCAGGACTGGTCTCGCCAAAGCGCTTGTGAGGGCTGGGTCATAGGTGACGTGGTAGCCCACCTGACGGTCGGTGCCGAAAGCTGGGCCAACTCAATCAACCGGGCCCTCATTGGGGACGCCGGCCCAGCGCCGGGCCAAGCGTTTTTGACGGAGGGCGACCGCGGGTCGGAGGTCATCGGCGAGACAGCCAGGGCGTCCTATCAGCGGTTGGGAAACCAGCTACTGGAAAGGTTCACTGCTGGTTACCAGCACTTGGCCCAGGTGCTTGCCACTCTCGACGCCGAGGACTGGAAACGGTCCTGCTTCCACCGGCGCGGTTCAATGCCCTTAGGAGACTACGTCGAGGTGCGGGTACAGGAGCTGGTAGTGCACAGCTGGGACATCCGCTCAGGTGTAGACCAGGCCGCCGAGCTGTGGGAGGAGTCCCTCGCATTGATGGTCGGCAGAGTGCCCCGATGGGTAAGTAACGCCTTTCGACCCGGCCTTGACCTTCCCGCGCCGGTCAGGTACCGCTTCAACGTGCAGACCCCCGTTCCACTCAAAGAGGACCTTCTCGTCAGGGGCGACAGTTTCCGGGCGGAGCCCACCGGCGGCGAACCAGCCGATGTCACTTTCCGCTGCAATACCGGCACCTACATTTTATTAATTTTTGGGCGGTTAGATGTCGAAAGCGCAATTGCTGCGGGTCAACTGACCGTTGAGGGCAGCCGCGAGCAGGCCACCTCCTTCACAGCCTGGTTTCAGGGTTTCTAGCGGGCCAACGCCAGAGGAGATTTACGGCGTCATTGGCGAAGCCGGTGGCGCTGTTAGACAGAACGGCATGGAGACGTGCCGTCTGGTTTTCCGGCCAGATTTGCCGACTCTTTTACAGATCGTAGAGCTAACGGATGATTCGTTAAAATAACTGAAGTGGCCCCTGCCCATCTGCTTAGATGGGAACCGGGAAAGTAAATATTATAGGCCGACTTTTAGCCTTTTACAGAAGTCCGGGATGACTAATGGCTCTTCTCCCCCGATTCTACCTCCGCGTAACCAAGGTCATCGCCTGCAAGGCGGCGGTCTGAGCCAAGTCCACGTGCTCCAGGCTCTGGTTGAGAGTTGTGGCTATGCGCACCAGCAGCCCTTCCCATAGGGAGAACTGGTTTAGCGCCCGCCTGGCTTGCTCCCTGGACTCCCAGTCAGTCGACTCCTGGGATATCTGCTCTAACAGTCTGAAGCTACTCGCCCGGTAGCGCTGCATCTCCACGGCGATGGAGTTGCAGCGCTCCAACTCTCCCATGGCCTGAATTTGGTACTCGCCGGTTTCTACGATAAGCCGCCTTAACGTCCTCCACATTACTCCTCTACTTGTAGGCGCGGCAACAGTCGCGCCAGGTACGAACCACTTGTTGACCAGCAGAAATAGATGGCGCTCGTCTCACTCCCCACTTATTATTTATCATAAGCCTCCTAAGGTTGACCACGCAGCGAAATTCGCGGAAGTAACATAGCCGCAACAGCTCTGAGGGCGCCGCAGAGGCCTCTCCCAAGGGTAGCCCCGGTTATTTCCTGGACCGGAAAGCACGCCGGAGCGCTGGTGGACCTCCAGAAGATGAGGAATATGAGAGACCTGGCGTACCAAATATCCTATACCAATCCAGGCTTTTAAAGTGTACCAGGACAACTATCGCTCAGGAAGGCTTGGAGCGAGAACCTGGACCTCCAGAAGATGAGGAATATGAGAGACAATACCGGCGACTGCGCTGATTAGTGGATCGGTAACTGTAGGAAGACTTGAGGGGCTGCTGGCGGCCGCGAGGTATGAACTGGAGGCAGGGGAAGCTATAGGCGGGTTATTTTTGGGCAATAAAAAAGGCCCCACTTTTAAGGGCCATTGTGGCAGGGTATCACACTAGAATGATCCTTGTCAAATATTTGTAGCTACAATCGCGAGACTTGGTCCTAAATTCGCTACCCCATTGTGGGAGTTTGTGAGGATAGCGACTGGGATAGCGGGCGAGACGGGAGCACCATCAGGGCAGCCGCGGCGCTATGGGCAGTTCCCGGATTCGAGACTCCGTTGCATCGTAGACCGCGTTGTCGATAGCGGCGGCGATCGGGACAATCCCTGGCTCACCGGCGCCGGTAGACGGAGTGGTGGAATCACCGACCAGCGCAACCTCGATCTGGGGGGTATCGTTGATGCGCGGTACACGGTATCGGCTGAAGACCGGATTCAACAACCGCCCGGAATCGAATTCTACTGCTTCCCGTACCGCTGTGCCCATGCCCATGATGATTGACCCCTCAACCTGGTTGCGCACACCTTCGGGGTTGACTACCATACCGCAGTCGATGCCGGCCACGACTCTTTGTACATTTACCGCCCTTCTTGCCACAACGAGCTCCACACATTGGGCCACGTAGCTGCCTGCATCGTAACCGATGGCTACACCAATACCCGTGGAGGATTCGGTACGGCGAGATTCCCAGTCAAAGCGGTCAGCAGTCTGCCTGAGGACTCGACTTAGACGGGGATGAGTCAGATTCATGAGCCGAAGCTCCACAGGATCCATCTTAAGAGAGGCCGCGATTTCGTCGATGTGAACCTCCCGAGCAAAATGATTGGCCGCACAACCTAAGGACCGATAAGAACCCGCTCTCAGGGGTGATTCACAATCTGCCACGGCTATGCGCACGTTCGGGGTGTTGTAGGGGGTATCGGCGCCGCGCTGCCCACGCTGCGGGCGGTCGCCGGTGTGATATGCGGTGCAATCCCAGGCCACGATCTTTCCATCGGCTTGGAATCCGCTGCGAATCTCAATTAGCGCCGCAGGACGCACGGTGCCCCACATGAACTCTTCCGATCGACTGTGGGCCACGCGAACCGGGCGGCCCGCTGCCTTAGAAAGCAGAGCCGCTTCGTAAGCCACCCCATAGGTGCCCTTGGTGCCAAAAGAGCCGCCGACTTCGGGAGCGATAACTCGAATCCGGTCTTCACTCATGTCCAAAGCGCGAGCCAGCTCGTCCCGCACCCCAAAGGGACTCCGGTCACCGGACCAGACGGTTAACTTCCCTCCATCCCATGAAGCAACCGCGGTGCTGGTCTCCATGGGAACATTGGCCACGTAGGGAATGAAGTAACTGCCCTCTAAGACATGGTCCGCCTGGGCAAATCCCTCCGCCGGCGAACCCTCTTCTCGAAGGATAACCGTCTCCCCGGCCTTCTCTTTTAGTAGGCCGGGGAGGTCTGAGTCCGATGGAAGTTCCAGGTCTTCCTGCCAACGAACCCGTATCGCATCGAGAGCCTGTTCGGCAGTATCCTCCCGCTCGCACAACACGCCAACGAAGTCCCCATCTCGCACTACCATGACAAAGCCGGGCACGCGTTCGGATCCCGCGGTATCAATTTGCTGAGGACGGGCACCATAAGAAGGGGGACGTAGGATTTTACCGTGCAGCATGCCATCCACAACGATATCCTGCGAGTACTTGGCTTGGCCCGTAACCCGGGCCAGCGCATCTGTGCGCGGTGCGTCTCTACCCATGAAAACGAAGTCCTCGGCGTGCTTGGTGGTCATGTCTTCGGGAATAGGTAGCCTGAGGGTTTGGCCTTGCAGAAGGCCGGCATAGGAGATTCTCCGACTTGGCTCGCCGCTTAGGAAGACGTGACCCTCGCTGGTTGCCAGACTGGCCGCGTCCACCGCCCAGTGCTCGGCGGCGAGAGCTATGAGCGCGCGCCTTGCCGTAGCGGCAGCCCGCCGTAGCTGAATCCCCACCGTCATCGTCGATTGGCTGCCAACGGTCCCCCGGTCATAAGGCACCAAATCGGTATCACCCAATATGAGGCGAACTGAAGCAAGAGGCACGTCCAGCTCGTCCGCGATAGCTAGGGAAAACCCGCTCCGGATGCCCTGGCCGTATTCCACTTTACCCGAAAAAGCGATGCACTCGCCTTTTCGGTCCACCATCAGCAAGGTCGCCTCCGGACCGGGCGGCTCGCGAAGTTCCAGTTCACCGGCCCATTGGGGAGAGCCGGTGACGACCAGAGCAGCATCCCCGTGGAGATCGCTAATGGTCGTCATCATTCTCCTTCTTTTTGGCCGAGCCGCTCCGCCGCTGCCTTGGCAGCCTGCAGAATGCGCACATACGTGCCACAGCGACAGATGTTGCCGGTCAGAGCCGCTCGGATTTGCCTATCGTCGGGCTGCGGGTTGCGAGAGAGCAAAGCTACCACGCTCATGATGAAACCCGGCGTGCAAAAAGCGCACTGGAACGCCGTGTGTTCGATGAAAGCCTCTTGAACTGGATGGAGCTCGTTCCCCTTCGCCAAACCTTCGATGGTGGTGATGGCTCGCCCGGCCGCCGAATCCACCGGAGTGATACAAGAGTTCTTCGCCTCGCCGTCGAGCAGGACCGTGCAGGCTCCGCAATCACCGTCGCCGCACCCATATTTGGTTCCCGTCAAGCCCAGATCTTGACGCAGGACGGCCAGAAGCGTGGTTTCACCGTCCACGTCCACCTCGTAAGATTCTCCGTTTACCAGTAGTTGCATCTATCCCTACTCCTTTTCGTGGGCTGAGAGCTCAGAGCAGTGTGGGTGCAGTCATTATACCTCTGTTCAAATTCCATAATGGAACAGATTTTCTGTGGCCATGGGGTCCCGGCGTTGGTAGAATTCGGAAACAGCGGCTTCGGCAGATCCTATCAGGAACAGGTCAGCCTCCATTTGGGAATTTCAAAGGGTTTTGATCAGACGCTAAAAGCACCCGTAAAGTTTAGCGGGTGAGGGCTGAAGTCCAAACATTGCAATGGAAATGACGCCACCAAGTCATATTTACGGACGAACAGCCACGATACAGATTTATGTTTGATACATCTGCACATTTAAAGGTTCAGAATATCGCTCTCCGAGTTTTGCGCGATATTGTCCCCTTCATTAAAGCCGGAAATACGGAAAGCGGTGTTGCGGATGTATGCACACAGCTATTGCAGCAATACGGCGCCAAAGATTGCTGGTATCACAATGTTCCTGCCCTGGTGCTCGTGGGTGAACGCACCACTCTTTCAGTATCAGGCACGGATTATCAGCCGTCGGATGTGGCCATTTGCGCCAATGATTTGGTCACCATTGATCTCAGTCCGATGGTGGATGACTGTTGGGGCGATTGTGCTCGCTCCTATATCGTAGAATCAGGCAGGGTTATACCACTTGACAAAAGTTCCGCCTTAGGCTATGGCAAAAATACTGAGAGAGACCTTCACGCTCTTATGATAGAAATTGCTACACCTAAAACTATCATGCATGAACTTTATTGGGCCATCAATCAGTCCATAGAAAACCGGGGATATAAGAACCTCGATTTTCGCGGCAACCTTGGTCATAGTATCGAGAAACATATGAACGACAGGCGATTCATAGAAGAAGGCAGCCAGACTAGGCTCGGGGACTGTGATTTTTTCACTCTCGAACCTCATCTATGCCGTGTAAACGGTATGTGGGGATTCAAAATGGAAAACATTTATTATTTTGAAGATGATAAAGCCGTGCCCCTGGGGTCGCCTGATTTACTAGCAGCAATCTCCTAGATTCCTCCTCTGGATTTGCCGGGGCACCTTCACCTTTTCCCCACGGAAATGCCGTACTGCCACCACCAAAACGCCAACCGAAGCTAATGAGCAGCAGGAGACGTTTTTGGACCATTGGGTAAGCCGAGACGGGGTCCGCTTCCATGTCTGGGAGAAGACCGGTAGAAAATTGCTAAATGTCGTTTTTTCTCAAGGAGCTTCCCCGCTGGCTTGTGAAGTCAATCTCCGTCCGCCGGACTCCAAAACCGCCCCTGTAGCAAACATCACCCAGGGTGATCCATGGATACCAACCTTAAACGAACCTCTCTACGGTTGGCTTAAATCCCAGGTGGGCAGAGCAAGATATCCTTCCATGGGGATGTCTGCCACGGGGGCCAGCCCCTGGGCGCGCTTGAGCCGTTGAATGTTGTATAGATGGGTGATGTGCTCGAAGTACCTGTGGCGGAATGTCGCCTCCAACGATATGTAAATTCTTCCCGGATGATTTGGTTTCAATCGGATGCCGGTGTAGTTGGCTTGGCGGAGTTCTGCCCACAATTCGCTGTCGCCGCTTTCGATCTCCCGGCTGCGCATCGACCCCACGGTCTCACTGGAAAGCACCGACCAGGCGAAGTCTAAACCCTTCCGCAGCGTTCCAAGGATGTCATCCAGGGCCCAAAATTTAGACTCGTCTAACCTGCGGTCGTAGGGAGAGTCCAAGAGGGCCTCGATCTCCCCGCTGTTGGCCAATCCATCGGGAAAAAGTTCCTCGCCCCAGCGGGTCCAGAACCAACGAAAGTCGCCAGAAGCCATGTGGCTAAGGTTGCGCCGGATGCTCCACTTGCTCCATTCCCACTGCTCTGACTCGAAGTCCAACTGGGCGTCGGTGAGGTCTTGGACTTCAAAGGAGATCATCTGGTAAAGCTGGTCACTGAACTGGGGAAACAACCTGGTGGCCGGGGCATCGTTTGGTAAATCGTTGGCGCTCAATTGGTTACTCCCTTAGCTGTCTTGATCAGCAATGCAATATCTAAAACCCCTTGATGCCTTAGCAGGCGTACGTAAATATCGCGCAGGCAGTTAGGGGTTCGACTCCCTTCGCCGGCTCCACTATGTAGAAGTGGCCCTCGGGGCTCATGGAGCCAGCGGTCGGCGTGAGCAAAGGTCAAGACCGGGCATTATAGTTGGTGTGGGGTATTGTGTTCTGGGGAATCGTCCCAATATAGAATTGGCGCAGGTGGGGCTCGACCAAACTGCTGAGCTCCCGTCTTTCCGTTTCCGATGGGGAGAGGGGTCTGTCTAACTCCTTCTTCAACTCGGCGAAGAGACCCTCCTTGTCGACCTTGGTTAGCTGTTTATCGCGCATGATTATCTCGCCATCGACCATTACTGTATCCACGTCCACACTACGGCCCCGATGGACGACCGCATCAACCACGGAGACTTCCGGATCTAGGTATGGCTCCTCAATGTTCTGCAAATTCAGCAGTATCATATCTGCCCGCTTCCCCGGTTCCAGGGTACCAATCCGGTCACCGAACCAGCTGGCATAAGCCCCATTTACCGTCGCCATCTGAAACACCTGGTACGCGGTGGGAGGGATTTGTTCAACCCCCGGTACTCGGTGCAGCTTTAAAACCAGGCGCATCTCTTGAAGCAAATCCTTGTCATCATTGATCCCGGCCTCGTCGCTTCCGATAGCCACTCTGATTCCCGCTTCCAGGAGCCGGCCCAAAGGGGCAATACCGCTTTGCAGACGTAAGTTAGAACTGGCGTTGTGGCAGACGTTGGTCCCGGTGGCAGACATCAGCTCAATATCATCGTCGGTGGCCCAAACACTATGTCCGCAAGTAACCTCCGGGCCCAGGAAACCCAGTTCATTTAGATGCTGAAGTGGAGTAGTTTGCCAGGCTTGAAGCCCGTAGAGCTTTTGATACACCGTTTCTTGCAAATGTATGTGGATGCCGGTGCTGTACTTGGTAGCCATCTCCTTTAGGGCCACCACCATGGCATCGGAGCAGCGGTGGACATTGCTGGGAGCCATGGTCACCCGGACTCGCTCATAACGGTTGTTACCGTATTTGGCGCAGATTTCCTCAAGGGCCGGCATTACCTCGTCTACTGTCAGATATCCTCGCCCCATGAAGGATTTATACCGCTCGGCCAGGTCACCTGGTAGCTGATTTGCGAACTCTTCCTCCCCACCTCTAGCTCCCGCCACCATAGAGTTCTGATCTGCGATAGATGGCGCATAGGAGACCCGCATCCCTGAATCCTGGTAAGCTTTTACCACTTTGTCGGCTACCTCCAGGTCGACGGGCCGGAATCCTCGCCCCGGAGAATGGATTGCCTGCACCGTAGTGGTACCCGATTCAATCATCTGGATCGCTCCGTACAGCTGATCCAAATAGGGGTCCACGTACCTGGCCCCTATTCTGGCCAGGCTCCACATCTCCAAGGGCAGGTCAGGCGCCCCTAGCTGGAACGGAGTAAGACCAACGTGAAAATGGTCGTTAACCAGGCCAGGCATTACCACATAACGGTTGGAACCGACAACGTCCACATTAGGATTCCTCGACCGTAGTTCTTCGTAACTCCCAATCTCCACAATCTCACCATCCTGCTGCAGTACCGCGCCGTCGTAGACAACCTCTGCAGAAGAAGGACCTGTAATCTTACAGATAACGTATTTTCCCCGTACTAGTGTGGAAGTCATGACACCCCCTCAGCACCATGTTCAGACCTACTGCAGCATCTGCGATAGTACCCCGCAGCAATCTGATTGATTGAGTCCGGATCAGGCTTGGCTCCCATCCAATTTTTGCAACCTTCAAGTATCGGGTGTTCCTGCCCCGTCCTAGCCGCCACGTTGGCGTCTCGGGGCCGTAGGAATAGGCAAGGCTGGCCTCCCAGTCCTTGGTCTGGATTACTACCGTAGCAGGAATGGGGAGAGGGTGGTGTTTCATGTCGTGAGCTATGAGATTAACCTGGTATTTCCCATTTCAAACTGATTTCACAATACATGTCACCCCAGGGATGTCGGGCACAATAAATCAGAATCCCAAACCCGTCAGATGCTCCATATTTGCTGGAGTGGAGCTGCCTCGGTTGCTTCCCCAGCTTGAGGACTATGGTAAGGTCGCCCAGTCGCTAAGCAACTAGATCGGACCGAGGCTACCTGTCTCCCTGGCTGCCACAGCGGTATTCAGAACGAGAGAAAATCCTTGGGCGGCCTGGGTAAAACGGGCCCTTTCTGGACCTGATACACCGATATCTGGTACTGGATGGAGCTAATGTCAAAAGCTGTGGAATTTCCTTCCAACAAATTCCCAGTTAGGCTACTGCTGGCAGCCAGGTCCGTAAAACTGGAACGCTTGCTTGAATCAGGCCAGGTCCATTCTGCGTAACGTAAAAGCGTCGGAGGCCATCACATCCGAAATCCTAGAAGCAAGATTGGGGAAGTCATCGGTGACCGCGTGGATCAGACGGCCGCTCAAGCTGGCCGAGGTGTCGCTGGCCAACCACACCGCCAACTCCGCCGCCGTTTCGATAGACGCACCTCCACCGCTGGTCACCCGCTTCCCAAACTCGTAGAGCTCAGTATCCCCTACTGCTCCCGCGTCATCCCGGATTTGCTCCCACATACGGGTATTTATAGAACCCGGACCCAAAGCATTTACTTGGACGTTGGTATGCGCCAACTCCAAGGACAGGATTTCCGTAAGTCGAATTACCGCCGCCTTTGATGAGCCATAAGCGGAAAGATGATACGGCGCCGAGGTGCTGCCAGACCCGGAGAGATTGATTATTTTGCCCCGATCTTGTTTCAGCATAATCGGTAGCACGGATCGGCAACAGAGGTAGGTGCCAATGAGATTGACCTGAATGGTGCGGATCCAGTAAGACACATCATTGTCCTGTAATGCTCCTATGGGACCGGCCATGCCCGCACTATTTACCAGGATGTCGATAACAGGACACCGTTCAAGGGTCTTCTGTACCACTTCTTCCACTTCAGTCTGGCTGGTGACGTCTGCCTGAAACACGAAGGCCTCTGCGCCCAGACCCCGGATCTCCTTTGCGGTCTCCTCCAGTTCATTCACAGTACGGGCGGCTAAAACTAACTTGGCGCCCTCCTTAGCGTAAGCTAACGCAATGGCTCGGCCGATGCCTCTCCCTCCGCCTGTAATCAGCGCTACTCTATTTTCCAAACGCATCGAGTGCCCCTGTCATGCTAAACAAATGGTGGCTTACTTTCGGCTCTTTTCACCCCGTTCAGCCCATCAGCTTGCCACCCTCATTAGCCCGGCGCACAATGCGGCTACCTCCTGCGATAGACCCTCCTAGTATTACAACGACGGATCGCAAGAAAGGGATCTTGAGTACCCTTCATAGCCCTCAGCCTCGACAGCTTTGTGGCCTTGCCTTCCGCGAAGCGATTTCCGGTCAAAAACTGACCAAATTGAGGAAGCGTCGTTGTAATACTAGCTGGCCGGAAAGCCATTGGCCGGGTTTTGCGCTACGCGAAGCAGACGTATTCAAGCTTATATGGCTGGTGGTGCATGTAATACGTTGCAATCCCACTATGCCATCGATAACCGACGTTAAGAAAACGCTGGCCTAGGGGGAATCGAGGTTTCCTCTAGACCCTCAGAGCGGCTTCGGTATGGCAAGCTAACGGACGCAGCGGCGGCCAGAACGTCTCCTAGACTAACCCGACGCAATCCAGTCGACGACCCGCTCGCCTATCATGACAACCGTTGCATGGGTAGCCCCGGACCTTGGTATTCGCGGCATTATCGACGCGTCCGCCACCCACAACCCTTGTATCCCCTTGACCTTGCAGTATTGGTCAACTACCGACGTTGGGTCTGAATCCGGGCCCATCTTACAGGTGCCGGACACGTGCCTGGCTGTTCCCACGATTTGGCGTATCCAGCGGTCCAAAGCGTCGTCGTCGCCCAGAATGTCATCCGTCGGGTGGATCCGGTAATCGGCCACGTCTTTAAACGCGTCGGATTCTAGAATTCTAATTCCAAAGCGCAGGCCTTCCCTCACCCGTCGAATGTCGTTTGGATTCTGGAGATAACGGTAGTTAAAGGACGGCTGTACTGCGGGGTCGGCCGAGGCCAACCTGACGTATCCGGAGCCGTCGGGCAACCCGAGACCACACGATATTCGTGCCACCCGGTCCGGGGGCACATCTCCGACCAGATACTTGGTTCGTACCCCGGGGACGCGCTCCTGCCGTTGGTCGACGACTGAGGAGCAGCCTAGTCGCATATCGTTGATGGCGCTTGACCCTTGGGAGGTGTAGCGTAAACCAAAGTGCACCGCATCGGCATCAGTAGTGAGGGTGATTCCTTCTTTGACCTTGAAGGTAATCTGGGCGCTGAGGTGGTTCATTAGGTTCTGTCCTACTCCGGGGAGCTCATGAACCGCGGGTATCCCAAATTGCAGCAGTTGGTCCGCGGGTCCGATTCCCGATAGCATGAGCAGGTGGGGCGATTTGATGGCCCCGGCGCTCAGCACAACCCGGTCTGCTTCGACGTTGAAAACCTCGCCACCGCTTTCGACTTCCACGCCGACGGCCTTTGAATCCTGGATCAAGACCTTCCTGACGAAAACCCCTCCCCTCACCGTAAGGTTAAGACGGTGGCGCATCGGCATGAGATGAGTTAAAGCAGCGCTCATTCTCATGCCATCCAGGTTGTTTGTGGGAGACACACCAAGGCCAGAGGGGTTTGGGCCATTCGTGTCCTCCGTGGTGCCAAACCCCTCCTGCAAACAGGCGGCATGGAAAGCCTTTTGGATGTCAGGCCAGGGCCCGGACTGACGGCGCCTGACTGGCATTGGTCCATCCGTCCCATGGAAATCATCCCGAATGTCGAGATCATGTTCCGATTTTCTGAAGTAAGGCAGTACCTTGTCATAAGACCATTCATCGTTGCCGAGAGAGGACCAGGAATCAAAATCCTCGGGCAATCCCCTTTGAAATCCCTGACCGTTGATGGATGAGCCTCCCCCGATCACCTTGCCCTGCGCCACGTGAATCTCCCCTTGCTCTTCGGTGATTGTTCCCCGCAGGGCCCAGTTGTGTTCCGAGTCTTGGGCTTCGGCCAATCTGGTGCCGCCGAACTTTATATCGTCCGGAAGGTTGGCTGGATCCGGGTAATCCCGTCCGGCTTCCAGCAATAGAACGGAGGTATTCGCGTTTTCAGCCAATCTGCTGGCCAACACCGATCCAGCCGCTCCCCCGCCGATGATAACAACGTCATATTTCATGAGCCCTCCCTAATTACGGCGTTACTGGGGAATAATAAGTTATGCGATTGTATTTGTCGACTAGCTGAGTAATAGCGCTCCGCTAACTGGCTTTCAGCAGGACGATGACTAACAACTCAGTCCATACATCGACGAAGCAATGGGCGGTTGAAAGGCCTTACCAAGCGATGATGTAACCTAAACTACGCCTCCCTCTCCCAGCAGGGACATCTTCTCGGGCGAGAGCCCTAGCTCCCCTCGCAAAACTTCCTCCTTGTGCTCCCCGAGCATAACGTATTTATCAACTTTGCAGCGGCGGAGGGTTCTAAGGGTGGGTGTGGTCGAGGCATGGGGTCCCAATTACGCAGAGACTGGATACCACCTACCTACCCCCACCCTCGCAATCCCCCCACCGCCGCCGGACCTGGACGTGGGAGGGATACCGCGGGTAAAATAGACTACACCAAAAAACTTGGTTTTGGACCCGGCAGCTCGCTAGCCTGTAAAGCCGATTGTCGCCGGTTCGAATCCGGTCCTGAACGCTATCACATAGATTAGGTGGTTTCCAAATTCGGCACACTCCAGGAGGCTCTTGATGGCGCGTACGCCCACCGTAACCCGAGAACAAGTACCTGAGAAGTATCGCGAAGCCTTTGACCATGAGGTGGCCATTAGCAGCGGAGCCATTGAAAACGGACCGGGCTCGGTTATGATCAACAGCCCTGAGATGCGAAAACGCGCCAATCACCTGGTCTTCTATTTCAGGCAGGAGTCGGAACTGCCGCAGAAGATTCAAGAGATGGCGATGATCATGACCGCGAGGGCCAAGGACTGCCAGTACATTTGGTTCGCCCACGCTGCCGGGGCTCGTAAACAGGGAATCAGCGACGAGTTTGTGGACGCCCTCCGGGACAAAAAGCCCCTTCCCAAGCTGCCTGATGACGAGCAGATAGTTGTGGACTACGCCACCGAGTTGTTAACTACTAACCGGGTCAGCCAAAGGACGTTTCAAGCCGCTCTGGATCATTTCGGAGCCCAGCTGCTGACCGAGCTGACCACAATGATGGGGTATTATTCCCTCCTCGCCCTGAACGTCAACGCCTTCGAGGTCGATGTTCCGGACGGAGGCGAGAAGCCATTGGTGGTTTAGACCCGGTATCTAGACCTATCTATTCCCTCGGAATGCGGATTAGGCTCAACGGAGGCCAACCCGCTTGCCTACCCCTTTTGCACATCAAATTCGCCCCCATTGCGGCTTATCTCAAGTCCAATTTAGCGCCAGACTTGTCTGCGGTTGTCCGCCCCAAACCCAGCAACTCCTCAGATGGGTAGATGGGGTCCCTCCCTAGCTCAAGCACCTTCCCATCCCTGGTCGTAGCCTTCAGTACATAATGCAGTTTGGGAAGGTATTCGAAATCCCCCTTGATGTACTGTATTTCGCCGAACTCTAAGCTATTTTTTGTCACTCCAGGCGGGAATAGATGATTCGACCTGGTCATGATGGTCTGTGAGGCTGTGTCGATAGAGACTAACCATCCGGAGTAGCCATAGCCTATTAGGAGGAGAATCAGGAGGGAGAGCCAGCCAAAGATATGAAATAGACTGTAGACGGCCCACATAACAACCTTAGCTACCGGGTCTCGCAACAAACCTATGTGGTGCCAAATACGGAATATGGACTCCAGGCCAAAAACTCCTAATACCACCAGGGCAAACCAGGCCCCACTTTGCATGCTTCGACCCTGATGGTATAAGAGCTCATTGGAAGACGGAAAACCCTTAAACCCACATTTCCCATATGGCTAAAAAGCTTTCTCAGTAATTCGTCGATGGTCTTTCAACCATTGTCTAATTATGGGCCCTTTTTGCGTGTTCCCAGCTATAATAACTCCATGATATGTCACTTTGCAGTAAGATGCCGTAGGCATCATGGAGGCACCTGATGGGTGATGGCGAAAAAGCCCCTCTCCGGCTCCAATTCAACCCCAAAGTCCGCCTGGAATTTCACGGCTCAACCATCACCTCCGACGCTGGTCTTCTTGCCTTTCGAGAGTTTGATGATGCCTTGAGCCTTACCGAAATCGCTGAGGACTACCTCCAGGAAAGCCGTACCGGACGCAATATCCTCCACCACCTGGTTCCGCTGCTAAGACAGTCGATCTACAGCCGCTTGGCCGGCTACGACGACACCAATGACGCAGTGCGCCTTTCCCAAGACCCAGCCATGCGAGTGATCGTGGGATGGCAAGGCTCGGAGCGGAAAGGAGCCAGCACCAGTGAGATGGGCCGGTTCGAGACGGAGTTCCTGACCCAAGAGGACAACCTGAAGGGGCTGGCACGAATAAATACCCAGTGGGTGGAACGAGCTATGGCCCATACCCTACACCGGCGAGTAATCCTGGATATGGACAGTTCCGAGAGTCCAGTGCACGGCCAGCAGGAGGGAGCAGCCTACAACGGCCACTTTGAATGCGTCTGCTATCACCCTCTCTTTCTGTTCAACCAGTTTGGGGATTGTGAAGCAGCTAAGCTACGGTCAGGCAACGTCCACAGTGCCGATGATTGGCAAGAAGTCCTTGATCCGGTGGTGGAGCGTTATTTGACAGCAGCGGTCAGGCTGCTGTTTCGTGCTGACGCCGCCTTCGCCAAGCCGGAGATATACGATTATCTGGAAGCAAGAAACATCGGCTACGCCATCAGGCTGCGGTCCAACCAGGTGCTGCAGCGGGAGATAGCGCCCCGGCTAATACGGCCTACGGAGTGGCTTTCCCCGAAGCCCATCGTCTCCTATCATGACTTCGTCTACCAGGCCCAGAGCTGGAACGTTGCTCGGAGAGTGGTCTCTAAGGTGGAGTGGCACCAGGGAGAACTGTTTCCCAGAGTGGGCTTCATCGTCACCAATCTGAGCTATCCAAACATCGGGATAGTCCGCTTTTACAATGGCCGAGGCACCGCGGAGCAATGGATAAAAGAAGGCAAGTACGCCCTGAACTGGACGAGGTTGTCCTGCCACAAGTTCGTGGCCAATCAGGTCAGGCTGGAGTTGTTCGTACTGGCTTACAACCTGGGCAACTTCATGAGAAGGCTAGCCTTACCGGAGGCAATGAAGCACTGGTCGTTGACCAGTCTGCAGACCAGGATGATCAAGACTGGAGGACGGTTGGTGCGCCATGCCGGAAGGCTGGTGTTTCAGCTTGCTGAGGTGCTCGTGAGCCGGGAAATGCTAGGCGGGATACTGGAACGAATTGGTCGGCTTAGGCTGGCTCCTGGCTAGTCCACTTTAGGAGCGTCGGGATTGGTTACGGTTACGGGGTCGCACAGGGCAAAAGAGCTTCCCAAGGGCGAGACTTGGGCGTAGACAAGCGGTTTGGGGCTTTTACGCTTGGCAGTACATGGGGCTTTTACGCTTGGCAGTACAGTGGTTGCCCAATGAAAGCGGGGACTTTGAGTGAATCAGGCCGCATCAGACCGCATTTGACGCCCTTGGAATGCGGGATTATATTTGGCGGTATCCCCGCGGGAGCTATATCCAGGAAAGGTGGTTTGATCTGGGGAATCCCGGTTAAAGGAGGATACATACGCCAAATAGACTACTTGGGTGGCCGCCCAAAGGCTAAGAAGAACAAATAGGACCCAAGCCGGGGTTATCCTTCCGTGGAGAAACCTCGTTCCCTTAAGGATTTCAAACACTTGCAACGCTACTGCAACTAAAATCTATATTGGTAGGAAATTAAAGGGACCGTCCAATATGCGCCAGAAGAACTCTAATTTTCCTATGGGCTCAACTGTGTCAGAAGTGAACATATACATTAACGCGAAGAAGCTCCATTTTCCCAATCCCCCGCCTTTGCTTCACCCAGAGTTTCTCATATGCCCTCAAAAGCTTTTCGTCTAAAGAACTCCACAACTCGGTAAACAAGAGCCTATTCCTGGTCCAGCAAGAACTCCACCAAATCCTCTAACTCACCCTCGGCGATAGCCTCCGCCAGTTTTGGCATCAGCGGCTCAAACCCCGCCACGACAAAGACTCCTGGTTCCATAATTGACTCCAGGATGTACTCCTCAGCCGACAGCGGCGCTTTTCTTGTTGCCGCAACGGTCGCTATGTGGGTCAAGTCAGGCCCGATGGTGGCCGTGGACGTACCCGCTATGGTATGGCAACCAGAGCAGCCCTTGGTTGAGAAGACCAACCGCCCCGGGTCAGGTGCCGGGGTTAGCACAAAGGTGGGGCCAACTGCGAAGGTTGGCTCAAGTCCCAGAGGAGGTGGTGTAGGAGTTGGGTTCACACAGGCGAAAAGGATGCTAACTAATAGAAAGAGGATTGGGTTGAGCAGTCTCTTCATGTTTCCAAGCGCTCCTCTGACTCACCTATTGGGTCGCTCAGGCGTTGGTTGAACGCAACGGAGCCATCCGCATGATTTACTCGCCCTTGGCATTGGGAATGGCCAGCTTGGAATATGTTGGAGGGGAAACCGAATTCACGACTAAACCAAAGCTAAGGTGAAAGCTACATAAAGCGAACCCGAAGAGGAGTTGCGATATTCTGTAAAAGAAGTCGAGTGGCGGTGGTGGAAGGGATGAAGGAAATAGTGCAACTCATGGAAGAGTGGCAACTCAATGTAGGTGACTTACGGGAAAGGATGTATCGAGCGCCAACACCTCGAGAGCGAGAGCGATGGCACGGGCTATGGTTGTTGGCCCAAGGGTGGTCGGCTATCCAGGTGGCTGAGGCTTTGGACAGAGAGCCTCATACCATTGGAAACTGGCTGGCCAACTTTCGCCAAGGCGGGGCAGGGCCTTTTCATTTTCTCAAAATAGTATAAAATTATTTACCAGTTTAAGCGGGAGGGAAGGATGATGACTTTGAGAGAAACGCTGGATTTGGTGCCTGACTTCCGGAGTAGCCAAGGGCGACGCCACTCTTTGGGGGCGATCCTGGCCTTGGCCACCTGTGCCATGCTGTGCGGCGCCCGCAGCTTATACGCCATAGCTCAATGGGGGCGGGACCAAGGGGGTGCTACGGCGCAGCTTTTGGGGTTCAGCCAGGAGAAGACACCCTGCGTGGCCACCCTCCACCGGGTGTTCAAGGGCCTGGACGTGGCGGCCTTTGAGGCAGAAGTCGGCAACTGGCTGGCAAATAGCGGGGTAGAGGCGGATGACCCCCTGTCCCTGGACGGGAAAACCTTGCGAGGGGTCCACGGCCAAGAGATACCCGGGGTCCATCTGGTGTCGGCCTACGCTAGCCGCGCTGGGGCAGTGCTGGCGCAGGTAGCTGCGCCGGGCAAAGGGGAAGAATTGGCGGCGGTCAAAGAAGTATTGGGCCAGGTACCCCTGAAGGGTCGGGTAGTAGTGGCTGATGCCTTACTGACCCAACGGAAAGTCTGTGAGCAGATTGTGGCAGGCGGCGGAGAGTATCTGCTGCCAGTTAAAGAGAATCAGCCCACCTTGCGCCGAGACCTGGAGGTGGCTTTTTCCCCTGCTAGGAACTGAGAGGGCTGGTGGCCCAACCGTACCTCCCTGGCTGGCAGCGGAGTGGCGAGCACGCGGGGCCAAGCTGACGGTCTGGGCCGATGCTCCAGTAAAGCGGCGTCATGGGCGGCTGGAGCGGCGAGAGTTGTGGGCCTTGGCCGACCCAGAGCTAAATGGCTACGTGGGCAGCGCTGGGACGGTCGGGGAAGCGTGGCCGCATCTGCAACAGGTGTGTCGGCTAGAGCGCCAGCGGGTCGTGAAGGGCAAGAAACAGGTGGCTGTGAGCTATGCAATTAGCAGTCTCCCAGCCACTGATGCCGATGCCAGGCGATTGTTGAGCCTTTCCCGTGGGCACTGGGGCATCGAGAACCGCCTCCACTGGGTACGGGATGTGACCTTCGACGAGGACCGCTCTCAGGTGCGCACTGGGGCCGCCCCTCAGGTTCTGGCGGGCCTGCGGAACCTGGTCATCAGCTTGGTACGTCGGGCTGGGCATTCCAACGTAGCCGCTGCCCTACGCCGCCACAATGCCCATCTCAGCGAAGCTTTCGACATGATGGGCTTTACCTACCAGGCAGGAGAATGAAAAGACCCTGCAAGGCGGGGCCCAAGGTTTGGTCTTTGAACAGACTGGGGGTTCCCCCCCGTCTTGAACTGGGGTCAACAGAACCAACTGAAGTCTGCGGTGCAAAATCCGCCTGGAGAGGCGGGAGTTGAATTGTCCAACTGGAATTGGAAAGTAGTGAGGCAATTCCTCAAGCAGAGCTTTGATCTGGGGCTCAGTCGGAGCAGCTGCTTGAACTACCTCCATCGGTTGGGCTTCGTGCTGAAGCGACCCAAGAAACGCCTCCTGAAAGCCAAGAATGAAGCGCGGAAAGCCTTCGTCCTCCAGTACCGCCAAATCCGAGAGGAGGCCCAAGAGAGTGGGGCCAAAATCTTCTTCGTAGACGAAGCCCACTTTCGGGCCGATGCCGATCTGAGGGGGAAATGGGTGCTCAAGGGAAAGCCGGCGCTGGTGGACTCTACCAGTCCTCGGTGGGGAGAGAAGGCCTGCTACTACTCGGGAGTTTGCTTGGAGGCTGGGGAGGTGGAAGCCATGGAAATAGCCGGCAACAGCAATGCCGAGACCTCCACCGCCTTTTTACGGCAGCTAAGAGAAAAACATCCTGGACCTCTGGTAGTGATTTGGGACAATGGGCCAGCCCACCGAGGAGAAGCGATTCGCAGTTATTTGACCACCCCTGACTTGCAGCTGAGGCTGGTGGCCTTACCGGCCTACAGCCCAGACTTCAATGCCGACGAAGCCGTCTGGGACTGGGCCAGGGAAGAGGTCACGGCCAACGAATGCCTGGGAACAAAAGCCCAAGTCCAAGAGAAGATGAATGCATTCTTCGGCGGACTAGCTCACCGTAAGGATGAAGTGAAACATCGCTGCCGAACCCTGTTACAAGCTCGAGCCGATGCATTGATTTTTACACCTTCCCTACCTTTGCCATCGCTGCAAAATGTAGTTCCCACCTTGGCTTTGGTTTAGAATGGTAGAAATTGAAATTAACGCTATACCCAACAGGAAGATTACACCGGCGGCAACATGTTCGATATTTGGCTCCCCAAGACCTCTCTGACCAACTTCGCTAAATCCTCCAGCCATCCTACAGAAATCCTGGGCTCCGCTAGATTAGGGCGGCAGACCAATAAGCCCCAATTAGTGTCCCGACAGGTGCGGCCCGATATGCACCAGCACCAGCTTTTTCACTCCTGCTTCTTGGGCCATCCGGGCCGCGCCCGTTGTCCCACACTGGCCATCAAACTCGCCGTTCTGTTCCATGATTTCTTGGTCATCCCAGCACATACAAAGCAAAAGATCGGCTCCCTTCGCCAGGCCGGTAACGCTGGGGCAAGGCCGGGTATCCCCAGTTAAGACCACACTGCCCTCGGAGCTGTCCACCCGGTAGGCTAGAGAATCGAGCCGGGGCTGGACGTGCTCCGCCTTGGCTGCTAGACGAGTTTGGAACCCAGCCAGTGCATGGGGCCGCTCCCGGTCTAGTCGAAAAGCATTGTGTTGCTTCTCCTTGACGGTCTCTATAATCTGACGCAGGCCAGCTACCCAATGTCGCAGTTGTTTGGGCCAGGGCTGGTGGCTGTTGCGTTTGGGCGGGCACACCACCTGGGCACCGTAATGATGATGCCAGTGTTGGTGCCGGTCCTGCCCTTCAAATCCCTTGTCCACCACGTAGTAGCCCACTGCCGGGTCCCATATGGTAGGCACCCTGGGCTGGGGACTATGCCGGAAAGCGAAGAAGTCCTCGGCCATGGGCTGGTCTTTAGCGCTGGCCGGGGCAAAGCTGAATCCGGTAATGACCCCCTGGGGGTTAGCCGAGACCAACAGATGGAAGCCTTCGCACCATCCCAGGCGGTCCATCCCAGGCGGTTGCTCCAGCCAATGTCGGCCTGACCCGCCAGCCAACCAGCGCCTCGACGCTTGGCATCTCGGGTAGGGACTCCGGTTCCGTCCAGGGCTTCGTAGGGACAATCCTGGTACCAGTGTAGGGATACCAGATGGCGAAAGAAAGCAACAATAGCTTCATAATGCCGCCGCATCAGGCGGTTGAACTGACCCCGGTAGGGCAAGGTGGGGAAAGCTGGGCGCAGGTGGTGACTGGCGTAGCGGTAGAAGCCTCGCTCGCTGAGGAAGCAGCTCCACTGGCCGAAGAGGGCCAGGGTGACTACCTCGCCGCGGGTCAAAGAGGGCTTGGGGCCAGGAGTCTTCTCCGGAGGCAGTTGGTATTTGCAAAAATCGTCGGCCATCACATAAAGTGTGGTGAGAAAGGTGTCGGTGTCCATCATAGAGCAGCCTCACGCTTTGGTAGGTTTGAGGCTAACTATCGGCCACTGGCACCTTTCCTTCTAGAATAGTGATTACGGGTTTCCCTTAATTCACACCAAGCGTTTAAGTCAAGGTGTCTTTTATGTCCGGGTCTCCAACGACCGACAAGATGGAGATATCTCTATTTTCGTTCAGCTTCGGGTTGGAGGGGGTCGGGCACGAAAGCTCAGGTGGTGGTTCGAGAATGGCGACGCAGAAACCAATTCAACTTGCTCCGAGGGTCGAGGCTCTGACCGAAAAGAAGGCGAAACTGGAGCAGCGGAAGGCGGACACCAAGGCGAAATCTCTACGCCAGGCACTAGAACTGGCGAGCACTGACGTGATTGATGCCTATGTCAAAGACCTAATACCAATTCTGAATAAAGAGGGGAGAGAAAGAGTAGGAGGATGGTGTATGTAGTGGAGATAAAATGAAGGGAAAATAGCCAAGGAGTGAGGGACGAAGGGATGGGAAAAGGAGTGAAAGTTGACTGGCAAGAAAGCAGCGAGGAATTGAAACAGCTTTACCAGAAAGAGGTACATCCCCAACGGCGTACCCGACTGCAAGCCTTCTGGCAGCTGAGCCAGGGGAAACGCATTCAGGATGTAGTGGATACGACCGGGGCATCCTACCGCAGCATGGAACAGTGGCTCAGGTGGTATCGACGAGGTGGACTTGGCGAAGTTCTGAGACGGGTGGTAGGGCACCAGGCCAAGGGCAAAAAGCCCTATCTAAACCCGCTGCAGCAAAGAGCGCTGGTGGCCAAGGTGCAACTGGGCCAGTTCCGGACGGTCTGGGATGCAAAGGAGTGGGTCTGGGGACGCTGGGGGGTGCGTTATACCTATAAAGGCATGTATTCCCTGATGAAGGGGCTGGGGTTGAAAGTCCCCCGACCCCATTCCGATAAAGCCAATACAAAACAGCAGATGGCCTGGAAAAAAGGGGCCTACTGGATGCCTTGGGCCAGGCTGGAATGACTACTGCCTCCCGGTTATGGCACTGTGACGAGATGCGTTTTGGTCTCTGGGGGCAGGTGCGGCGGCGTTGGGGTCTGAAAGGGAAGAAGATTATCCAGCCGATGCAGATCGTGTTCCGTTGGAGCTATTTGGTGCTGGCGGTCGACGTGGGGCGGGGTGAACTACACTGGGGGTGGTCCCAGGGCATGAACCAGCAACAGTTGGTTCCCATATTTGAGCAGTGGCCCATGGATGGGGTGGTGTGGGATGGAGCCCCCAGTCACAGAGGTAAACTCATGGGCCAGCTGGGCTTTGGGCGAATATCTCTACCGGCCTACTCGCCGGAGTTGAATCCAGCGGAAACGGTCTTTGAGGAAGTGCGCCGGCACATTGAAGGAGAGGTATATCCTTCCCTAGAGGCCAAAAGCTCGGCCATAGAACACCTGCTGCGGCAACTGAAGGCTGACAAACCACGCTTAAAGCGGCTGATAGGTTGGGACTGGCTCCAGCGGGCTTTGGCTCAACTTCCCAACGCTTAACTCTGCTGCTTTTAAACAGAATTGGTATAAGATCCCTTTTGGAGGAGTCGTCAATCATGGAGCAGAAGGTGTTTTTGCGCTCGTTTATCCAGAGCCTGGAGGTCGCGGAGGCTGATTTGACCATTACCTACACCATACCCATCGATTCGCCTAATAGCGGGGAAGGTGTTACCGAGGATGCCGCGGTTCTGCCTACCATAAAGACTGGCTCCCCGGGTAGGATTCGAACCTACGACCTAGCGGTTAACAGCCGCCCGCTCTACCGCTGAGCTACCGGGGAACGAGAAGACCGGGGAACGAGAAGACCGGGGATCGAGAGGACCGGGGAACGAGCGCAGCCAGGGGCTGCGAATCCACCGGATTGTAGCACCTCCAGGTTACGGTCTCAAGGTCGCTGCCAGCCTAAAGATGGACCATTCCGCCCTACAATCGATTCGGCGAGAAAGCCAAAAATTGTAATTGCCGGGACCTGGCTGGAGAAAAGCCCAGCAATTCAGGCTGGTCGGGTCGGGAAATGCCGCACGTGCAGCAGATTTCTGTACCGGCGGCAGAAATCTGCAAGCTCAGTGGGTCCCATTTCTAATCGGGTAGGAGGGGGCCTCACGGCCCCCGTCCTCCCACACCACCGGACGTACTCAGCGTATCCGGCGGTTTCCTCTACTGATTCAACAGGCTGTACCTTTCGGTCAGGGCGACGAGTCCCTGTTCCCTAAACCAAGCCAGGCTCATGGCTTCAGCCGCCTGAGGGCTGCCAGCCAGGCGCCACCAGCCTTTGCCAGACCCCGCCAGTAGCCAGGCCCGCCACTCCGGCACGCCCAGCCCCTGCAGAAAGTCCGCAATGGCTTTGGACCGTTTCCGCTGCTTCAGCCGTACGCAGCACAGCTTTCGACGAATCCACCCATCCAACCTGCTGAGGTGAGTCCGACATTCCGCATAGCGGAAGTAGGTCACCCACCCCGTGAGGAAGGAGTTCAGTTCGTGGACCATCCCTTCAAGGCTGACGCCTCGGTTGCGTCGCGTGGTTCGCCGAATCCTCGCCTTCACGCGCTTCAGGCTTTCGGGCGCTAGGCCCAGCCGACCTCCGGGCAGCAGCCGATGCCCCAGGAACTTCCGTTCCCATACCGGGGCCACCGCACTTTTCTCCCGGTTTACGCGCAAGCGCAGCTTCCTTTCCAGAAAGTTGCTCACCGACGCCATTACCCGCTCCCCCGCAGCCTGCGACCGCACGTATATGTTGCAGTCATCGGCGTACCGGCTGAAGCGGTGCCCCCGGCGTTCCAACTCCTGGTCCAAGTCATCCAGTAGCAGATTGGACAGGAGCGGCGATAGTGGCCCTCCCTGCGGAGTCCCTTCGTATCGCTCGACGCACACCCCATTCTGCATCATCCCCGCTTCCAGGAAGCGCCGGACCATCCGCAGCAGGCGTTTGTCGGCGACTCTCCGGGCCAGGCGGGACATCAGGATGTCGTGGTTTACCCGGTCAAAGAATTTCTCCAAGTCCAGGTCTACCACGATTTCCCGCCCCTCCCCTACGTACTCCTGCGCCTGGCGCAGCGCCTGGTCGTTACACCCTCCAAAACCAACCTGGATAGCTGTCTTTCCTCCATTCCTCGCAGATGTTGATCCAATGCCGCAGGTCATCGGGATTCCACCCCGGGGCTCTTCAGCCCACTCCCACCGGAGGGCCACAACACCCCTGAACCGGCCTTCAGCAATTCCCCGGAGGTCCCCAATAACAACTAGAAGCGAGCCCGGATGAGCTGGAAGAAGACGGGCCCCTGACATAGAGGCCGTCCCATCCCGCTCAACCTCAGTCCAAGAACTCGCGACCATCCAAGAACTCGCGACCATCCAGCTCCCTCTGTGAGAGGGATTCCATCACACCCACTCCCCCGCCCCGGGCTACAGCAAAGTCACTGCTCCAACGTATCCACTCGGGATAGTCTAGCAGTGCTTACCCTGATACCCAAAATTAGTCTAGCAGTGCTTACTAGATTGTCAACACTAAACCGGGATTCCCCAGATCAAACCACCTTTCCTGGATATAGCTCCCGCGGGGATACCGCCAAATATAATCCCGCATTCCAAGGGCGTCAAATGCGGTCTGATGCGGCCTGATTCACTCAAATTCCACGCTTTCATTGGGCAACCACTGTACTGCCAAGCGTAAAAGCCCCAAACCGCTGGTCTACGCCCAAGTCTCGCCCTTGGGAAGCCCCTTTGCCCTGGACGACCCCGTAACCGTAACCAATCCCGACGCTCCTAAAGTGGACTAGCCAGGAGCCAGCCTAAGCCGACCAATTCGTTCCAGTATCCCGCCTAGCATTTCCCGGCTCACCAGCACCTCAGCAAGCTGAAACACCAGCCTTCTGGCATGGCGCACCAACCGTCCTCCAGTCTTGATCATCCTGGTCTGCAGACTGGTCAACGACCAGTGCTTCATTGCCTCCGGTAAGGCTAGCCTTCTCATGGAGTTGCCCAGGTTGTAAGCCAGTACGAACAACTCCAGCCTGACCTGATTGGCCACGAACTTGTGGCAGGACAACCTGGTCCAGTTAAGGGCGTACTTGCCTTCTTTTATCCATTGCTCCGCCGTGCCTCGGCCATTGTAAAAGCGGACTATCCCGATGTTTGGATAGCTCAGATTGGTGACGATGAAGCCCACTCTGGGAAACAGTTCTCCCTGGTGCCACTCCACCTTAGAGACCACTCTCCGAGCAACGTTCCAGCTCTGGGCCTGGTAGACGAAGTCATGATAGGAGACGATGGGCTTCGGGGAAAGCCACTCCGTAGGCCGTATTAGCCGGGGCGCTATCTCCCGCTGCAGCACCTGGTTGGACCGCAGCCTGATGGCGTAGCCGATGTTTCTTGCTTCCAGATAATCGTATATCTCCGGCTTGGCGAAGGCGGCGTCAGCACGAAACAGCAGCCTGACCGCTGCTGTCAAATAACGCTCCACCACCGGATCAAGGACTTCTTGCCAATCATCGGCACTGTGGACGTTGCCTGACCGTAGCTTAGCTGCTTCACAATCCCCGAACTGGTTGAACAGAAAGAGAGGGTGATAGCAGACGCATTCAAAGTGGCCGTTATAGGCTGCTCCCTCCTGCTGGCCGTGCACTGGACTCTCGGAACTGTCCATATCCAGGATTGCTCGCCGGTGTAGGGTATGGGCCATAGCTCGTTCCACCCACTGGGTATTTATTCGTGCCAGCCCCTTCAGGTTGTCCTCTTGGGTCAGGAACTCCGTCTCGAACCGGCCCATCTCACTGGTGCTGGCTCCTTTCCGCTCCGAGCCTTGCCATCCCACGATCACTCGCATGGCTGGGTCTTGGGAAAGGCGCACTGCGTCATTGGTGTCGTCGTAGCCGGCCAAGCGGCTGTAGATCGACTGTCTTAGCAGCGGAACCAGGTGGTGAAGGATATTGCGTCCGGTACGGCTTTCCTGGAGGTAGTCCTCAGCGATTTCGGTAAGGCCCAAGGCATCATCAAACTCTCGAAAGGCAAGAAGACCAGCGTCGGAGGTGATGGTTGAGCCGTGAAATTCCAGGCGGACTTTGGGGTTGAATTGGAGCCGGAGAGGGGCTTTTTCGCCATCACCCATCAGGTGCCTCCATGATGCCTACGGCATCTTACTGCAAAGCGGACATATCATGGAGTTATTATAGCTGGGAACACGCAAAAAAGGCCCATAATTAGACAATGGTTGAAAGACCATCGACGAATTACTGAGAAAGCTTTTTAGCCATATGGGAAATGTGGGGCAAGGCTGCCCGCATCGAGGCCAGGAATCTGAACGGGCGCACCGGAGACCCCTGGACATCCGTCAACACCAAGGACGGCAAGTCCCTCACGCTGGCATCCGGAGGTTTCAGCTACAACCGGGTGGTTGACTATTTTTCGGCCGGCGACTGGAAACTGCCCGTCCTGTGGAACACGTCCCGCTCCGCCGGAGCCAACACCGGCAGGACGCAGCTGGTTGCGCGGGCCATGGTGCGGGGCCAGGGCCAGACCGCGGGCTACCACGAGCGGGTCATCCCCCTGAGGCCCAGGACGGTCCGGGCTTTTGGCGCCAGCGGCGGCGCAGCTGACCTGGAGACCATTGCCCGGGGCCGGATCGAAAAGGTCCGAATCGTCCAACGCATCCTCAGTCATGCCATCCAGGTGTTTCTGGCCCGAGGGGAGGAGTCCGACCTCCCTCCGGAGGGCCGTCGGCTGGCAAGACTGTGGCTGGACCAACTGGACAAGATCGTCGACGCCCGGTTTTTCGAGGATCTGCAGGACGAGTTCGACCTTCCCGACCAGGCACAGCGCAGGGAGAAGAACCTGGAGTGGCAGCGGTGGCTGGCGGTTGGCCCAGGATGAGTTTTCGCTGCACGGCATCGACGGCAGCACGTCGGCCCTGCGCTCCCGGAACATCGTCGAACGTAAGGTTATCCAAGTGCTGAAGGATGCTGGCAATTACGGCGAAGACGTGCTTGACGCGGTGGGTGAGGCCTTCAACCGGGGCGTCTACGGGAGCAGCGGCACTACGGAGCGAGGACGCCAACCGCTACTCCTCGGCCTCCCCGAGGTAGAACACCTGCGGGAGCGGGCCACCGCCATCTGCGACGAACACTCCGGCGATGCCAAGGCCGCCGGCGCCGCCGCCACCGCCCTTTTCAACGCCCGACGCGGCCAGGGCAACAACTTCCGCGCCCTCCTGGATGGAGCCCGTCTGCCCGCCGGCCTGGAGGGAGCGCTGTTCGGCCGAATGGTTACTTCCGATCCCGGGGCCAACATCGAGGCGGCGATACACGTGGCCCACGCTTTGACCGTCCATGGTGAGGAGAGCGAGAGCGATTATTTCTCGGTGGTGGACGACCTGCAGCGGGATGACGAGGACGCCGGAGCCGCCCACATCGGAGACATGGAGCTGACCGCCGGGCTGTTCTACGGCTACGTCGTAGTCGACGTGCCGTCGCTGGTTTCCAACCTGGAAGGATGCCCCGCCGATGAATGGCAGACGGCCGACCGTGCCCTGGGCGCGAAGGTGGTTGAAAACCTGCTGCATCTGATAGCGACGGTTACTCCGGGGGCCAAGCTCGGGTCCACCGCGCCCTACGCCTGCGCCGACCTGATGCTGGTTGAGGCTGGGAGCCGGCAGCCCCGGTCCCTGGCCAACGCGTACCGGGATCCGGCGAGGCCGCTGGTGGAGGATGCCACCGCCCGGCTGTCGGGGTACCTGGGCAAGCTGGACGGGGCATACGGCTGCAACGAGGGCCGCCGGGTGATGTCGGTGGAGGAATGTGACATCCCGGGCGCGGAGCATTTGTGCCTGGATGACCTGGCGGCGTGGGCGTCCCGAGTGGTCGCGAACGGGGAAGTGGGGCCGTAATGAATCACCTGATCCTGAACCTGGAATCGCCGCTGATGTCCTTCGGCGGCGAGACCATCGACAACCTGGGAGTCATCCGGTGGTTTCCCGCCGTGTCGATGCTCACCGGACTGCTGGCCAACGCTCTGGGGTGGCGGCGGGTGGATCGGGAGCGGCACCAGGATCTGCAGGACCGGCTGGTCTTCGCCGCCCGCATCGACCGGGAACCTGCCGGCGGTGTCCGGTTGACGGACTTCCAGACGGCCCAACTGGGGGCCAACGACAGGGGTTGGACCACGCGGGGAGCGCCCGACGAGAGGGCCGGAGGCGCCAATACCTACCTTGCCCCCCACCTGCGATGGCGCGACTACTTTGCCGATATGCGGGTGAGTGTTGCCCTTCGGCTGGAACCCTCGGAGCAAACGCCAACGCTGGAAGACCTTGCGGTGGCCCTGGACGAACCGGTCCGGCCGTTGTTTATTGGGCGGAAGCCCTGCCTGCCCTCTGCGCCCCTGTACGGGGGAAGCGTGGGGGCCGGCTCGGTGATCGACGCCCTGCTTCAAACACCCCTGGAAGTGGAGCAGGCTCCCGAAAGAGTGCGCCTGATATGGCCGTCGGGGGAGGAACCGGGATCCCATGTCCGGCTCAACGACACCCATATTCTCACCGACCAGCGCAACTGGGTCTCGGGACTGCACGGCGGCGGACGCTGGGTGTGCGAAGGCACCTCGGCACGGGATGATTTCCCCGCCGGACTGACAGAAACTCCGGGGAAGGAGGGTACCGTATGACGACGGTAGCCGACGCGCCCGAAGGGACGGCCACCCTGCAAATGGTGCGCGCTGATGTGAACGTCCGCGACTTCCAGCGGTGGATGGGCACCCGCCGCCTGCAGGACCCGGACCACGCCATGCACTGTCTCCTGACCGAAACCTTCGGGGAACTGGCGCCGAAGCCCTTCCGGCTGATGATTCCCCGAGGATGCAGACAGGGCACATTGTACGGTTACGGCACTGCTACCACCGCAGCCTTGCGGGAAGCGGCGGGTGCCTTCGCCGACCCGTTGCAGCTGCGCGCCGTCCCCCCTGCCGGGGTTGACACCAAACCAATGCCGCCGGAGTGGCAGAAGGGGAAACGCCTCGGTTTTGAGATACGGGTGCGGCCCGTAGTCAGGAAGGCCCGGGGTTCGGAGCGGGCCGGCGCCGAGTTGGATGCCTACCAGGTTGATGCAGAGACTCATCCGAAAGGAGAAATGTCCCGAAGCCGCGATGAGGTCTATCTGCGATGGCTGTCGGACCGGCTCGAACGGAACGGCGGCGCCGCGCTGGAGTTGGAGCAGACCAAACTGGTGTCCTTCCAGCGCATCCGGTCCTTCCGCAAACACCGGGGCCGGCATGTGGAAGGACCCGACGCCGTGCTTCGGGGCGTGCTTTCAATCACCAACCCCAGGGCTTTCGCGGAATTGCTGGCCCGGGGTATCGGCCGTCACCGGTCCTACGGGTACGGGATGCTGCTGCTGAGGCCGCCGGGCAGGCCAGTGGGGTCGTAGCGTGTTGGGTTGTGGTGTGAGCACCTTAACAATTGAATAACGAGAGTGGGGTTGCCGCATTAGCCCGCCGGCTGGGGTGTGGAGGTCCTTTACCCCAGCCGGCGGCAACTGCCACCGGAGAAAGAGAAATGTTGAGAGGAAGGCTTGGCCTGGAAACGGCCCGGATTCCCCACGCCGACCGGCATGGCCTGTTGTGGCTGTCCCGAGGGGCGCTGACGGTGCGGGACGGCACCCTGCGGTTCGAGCGGAACGCCGAGCCCGATAGCGGCAGCGGCCTGGACAGCGGCGACTACGGCATTCCCTTCCAGTCGCTGTCCATGATTCTGCTGGGGCCGGGTTCGACGGTCAGCCATGACGCCCTGAGGTTGATGGCCCGCCACGGGACTGCCCTGGTAGCCGTCGGAGAGGATGGGGTCCGGTGCTACACTGCTCCACCATTGATGCCGGATACGTCGGACACTGCCCGCCGCCAGATGCGGGCCTGGGCCGACGCCGACGGCGGCCGAATCACCATCGCGAAGAAGATGTACGCGCTGCGATTGGGAGAAGTGCTGCCCCAGCAGGATCTTTCGGCGCTTCGCGGGGTCGAGGGAGCCCGGATGAGGCGCACCTACCGCCTGGTGGCGCAACGGTATGGGATTGAATGGAGAAACCGGCGTTATGACCGGACCGATCCTGATTGGGCGGACCTGCCCAACCAGGCCATCAACCACGCGTCGGTGGCGGTGACATCGGCAGCAGTGATTGCAGTGACCGCAACGGGGGCCATCCCACAGCTGGGTTTCATTCACGAACACAGCGGTGAAGCCTTCGCCCTGGACATTGCCGACCTGTTCCGGGACACGATTCTGCTGCCCGCGGCCTTCCAGTCTGCCAGGGAGGTGATGGACCAGCCCCACCTGGAGATAGAGCGGCACACCCGCAGGACCACCGGGGACCTGCTGCGAAGGGAGCGGGTCATCGCCAAGATGATCGACCGCATCAAGGCCCTGTTCCAGGACGTGCCTCCCCTGGAGATGGACCCGGAAGACCGAGGCTCTCTCCCGGTCGATGAGCCTGTCTTTTTTGAAGACGTGGCAGACGAAATAACCGGGGAGATGAACGAATGACAGTGGTGGTAACGGTCAATGTCGAAGCCCGGTACCGGGGATTCCTGGCGTCAGTGATGCTGGAAATAGCCCCGGGAGTGTACACCTCGCCCAACATGACCAGAGGGATAAGGGAGCGGATATGGAACGTTCTGGCAGAGTGGTACTACCAGCTGGGCCAGGGATCGATAGTGATGACCTGGCGTGACCCTTCGGCCGTGGGCGAGCAGCAGATCCGCACCCTGGGCGAGTCTCCGAAGGAGATTGTGGATGCGGACGGAGTATACTTGGTCAAATATCATTAACCATCTGACAACAAGCTTGGAGAAGTGCCTATAATTGGCTTCGGCGATATTCCAACCTTGTTGGTATTGGCGAAATAGGGGTTCCCCCGCCCACGCGGGGATAGACCGACCCCGGTATGTTCAGCCCATCCGCTCTTGTAGCCGTAGGGTTCCCCCGCACAAGTGGGCAGTAGGCACAACCTTTGAGTGGGAATTCGATTTCCCCGTCACCACCAACCCCGCCTACGAGGCCAAGCCGGCACCTAAACGCAAGACCAGGACGTCTGCCAATCCAAAAGCAGTATCCTCTCGTGACCGTAAAACCCCGAAACCCGCGACGATCCAAACCGCAAGCCGAAAGCATCCTAGAAGCCAAAGAGAGTCCGCCCAACCCCGGACGAACACGGGAACGAGCTCGGGCACGCGCCGTTGAAAATCGCCGCAAGCTCAAAGAATTGAGCATCTGCAAAGATTGTCGGAAACCTGCCGTACCCGGGCAGGTCCATTGCTGATCCTGCGCTGATAACCACCGCAAGTCGTGGAAACCTCGTACATCCAAAGGGGAAGGCCAGGACAGCGTGATGAACTAATCCCACACCATGGTCTGCAAGCGCGGACACGGCACACCGAGCAGGCCTTCCAGCCCTCGCACTCAGCCGTCAATGCTCTATAATCACAACGTAGCGTTGAGAGGAAAACACACCATGTACCCGCCCGAATATCAACACCTGCTGGACTTCCTGGACAGCAATCCCGAGTACCTGCAAGACATGCGGACCCGGCTGCTGCTGCCCGACCTCATCGCCCTGCCGGAGCAATTCGCCCAGCTGGTGGGCCTCGTGACCGACCTCAGCGCCAGCTTCCACGATTTTGCCGCCGCCACCGACCGCCGCCTCACGTCAATCGAAACCGACGTGGGTGTTCTCAAAACCGACGTTAGCACCCTCAAGGCCGACGTAGGAACCCTGAAAACCGACGTGGCGTCCCTGACCGGCAGCGACCTCGAAAACCGCGCCCGGCTGAACATCCTGAACATCGCCATGAATGAACTCGCCCTCACGAGGGGGCGCATCCTGCTCGCCGCCGGCCGGGACACCGACCACGAGTTCCTCGAGGCCATCAACGCGGCCGAGGAAGCCGGCCGCATCACCGAGCAGCAGGCGGACCACGTGATGGTGGCGGACATCATCATCCGAGCTCGCCGCGCCGACGACAAACGGTACGTCCACGCCGCGTTTGAAGTCTCGCTCACCATCAGGCTAGACGACATCCGGAGAGCCCACGACAGGGCCGCCACGGTGGCGGCCGCCACCGGTGAGGCCACCATCGCGGCCGTGGTCGGCGAGGTGATCCAGCCGCAACAACAGCGGCAGGCCGACGAGATGGACGTCAAGGTCCTGTTGCCGTCCATGCTCCGGCAGCAGACGCAGAGCGCAGACGAAACGGCGGACCCCATCTGCTGACCGCAGAGCGAACGCCCCGCTGGCGCGTCGCGAGTGTCACACCGCCCAGCTATAGCCCGCACTTCAACGCCGCGGTTCTTGGCGCAGTTCGGCAACTACGCTGGTGATGCAGTCCGCGCCGTACTGTAGGACCAAGGCTTCGCAGCCCGAGATCTGCGTGATGAGAGCACCTGATGGGCGTCGATAATGCCCTGTCCAGACGGACAACAGAAAGGCTGGACCTGGGGCGCGCCCCAGGTCCAGGCGCCGGTCAACCAGTTGGGGTAGGCCCAGGTGCAAGGCCAGGGTGGCCGGAAGGATCAGCCCGGCATTGGTAACCAGGCGGTGGTCGTCGAAGGCGATGCGGATGCGGTCGGGGTGGTGGCGTGGCAGCATCTATTGGGTGCTCCCTTTCTGGGGTCGGTTTTCTGTTTCAAAACCATTATCCCAGAAGCGCAGGAGCACCTTCTTACCGCTTCACGTCGCTGACCCGACGCCCTCCTTCGGTGGATTCGGGGTTAGAAGAAGGGCGGGAGTTCACCGAAGAAAGGCCCGCCCCGCCAGCCTAACCCACACAGAGAATCCTGCCAACACAAAAAGCCCCCGCAATCGCGAGGGCTTTACTTCTTGCTATTGCTCAATCTCAACAATCCCTGTTGGGTTTTCCGTGTCCACGAACCACACCTGATGAAGACGGTACTCAATCGGTTCTGGTCCGCCGAAGTAGGGAGCCCACTGAACCGCAATCGGCCCAACCGGTTGAGTTGTATTCAAAAGCGCCATATTCGCCTATCTTCCTAAAAAAGTATGTTGGATTGTTGATGGGCAGATAGGATACGGCGTGCGGGTAAAATGCCACGTACAAATTTCTGGTGGTGTTGTCCCACCAGTGGACCAAGACACTGCCTAGAAATCTGGCCGGAAACCTCGATTCTCCCCAAACCGTCGTTTTCATAACGTCGATTATCGATGAAATAGCGGGTGTTTCAACGTAATACATGTACTACTGTGCCGCATAAGACTGGAATACGTCTGATTGGCGTAGCGTAAAACCCGGCCAATGGCTTTCCGGCCAGACTTCTAGCACCTCGTGATGCGTTGGCTTATCCCCGAAGCCGGTGTATGTCTTGAAATGCAGCCTGTAAGCGGGAGTGCGCTTAGAATTCTCTATCCAGTACCGGAACGACATAGGATTGTCAGTGGCCGACAGAATTATGTCCTCTATGTTCTCAGCCATATAAGCCTCTATAACCTGGGAACATTCCTCGACTGACATCAATGGGCCGTCCGGGGTAGGGGAAGGGGTAGGGGAAGGCACTGGCCGGGTAGGCGTTGGCGAAGGACGTGGCTTTGACGTGGGTGCAAGCGTTGGCGTTGGGCTGGGTATGGGTGTAGCGATTGGGGTTAGTGTCGGTCTCGGTCTCGGTCTCGGTCTCGGTGTATTGGTGGGCCTTGGTGTTGCTGGAGGAATGAGGGCCGGGGTAGAGACTTGCAGGGGAGTAGAATCGTCTGGTTCAGAGCCGCAGGCCGTGGACAGGATAAGGGCGGATAAGGGCGGATAGGAGAGGTAATATGACCCATAGGAACGCTGGACGTGATGGTTGCATGAGGGAACTCCCCTTGCGGCGATAGGATAGGCTTACCACCACAGTAGGTTTCCAACAATCTTAAAGGAACCAATCTCCAGGCGGCTAGGGAGGCCATCGCGTCTACCCCCTTGTTGGTTCCTTTGGGGTTGGCCTACTGTGGCAGTGTTACCCTAACCGCAAGGAAATGCTTTATCAACCTTTCTTGATAATTCCCTTATGTACGCCCCTTTTGTATCTGGTTCCCCCGCCCACGCGGGGATAGACCGTATGGATGCGTGGATTGGGCTGCCGCCAGAAAGGTTCCCCCGCCCACGCGGGGATAGACCCGAATATCTTCGGCGCAAATCCAGACGGCATTCCCCCGCCCACGCCCCGAATATTAGGGGTTCCCCCGCCCACGCGGGGATAGACCCGAATATTACGGCGCAAATCCAGACGGCACCGGGGTTCCCCCCATCCCGGCCGAGACCCGGTGCCAGACCTGCTCCAAGCGCCACCGGGAGTACCAAAAGCAGGCCAGGGAGAGAGCTGCCCAGAAAAGGGAGCAGGCCTCCGGTCAAACCCGCATCTTCTGACGACAACCCCGCTCACGGGCCGCGGAGCCTCGTCCCGGCCCGTAACCGGGGCAGATCGGGACGTTCTCTGCGTCGAAGGACTCAAGGAGGGGACCCGGAAGAAGGGGAATGCCTAGAAATGCCCGGATATCGGAGATGCGAGAGGCAGCCTAGAGGTCTGGCCGGAAAGCCATTGGCCGGGTTTCGCGCTACGCCAAGCAGACGTATTCCAGTCTTATATGGCCCAGTAGTGCTGTTCAGCGTCAACTACTTTTGCCGGTTGGCGTCGATTATTCTTGCCGGTTCACCCCCTGTTTCTGACCACGCCGCTGGGCCACTCCGGTGCGGTAGCTGGGCACGTCGAATTCAAGGATGACCGAGTGGTGGACCACCCGGTCGATGGCCGCCGCCGTGGCCATTGGGTTGGCGAAGATGTGCTCCCACTGGGAGAAGACCAGGTTGGATGTGATGCCCAGGGACCGGCGCTCGTAGCGTTCGGCGATGAGCGTGAAGAGCACCTTGGACTCTTCGGCCCCTTGGGGCAGGTACCCCAGGTCGTCCAGCAGCAGGAAATCGTAGTTGTCGAGCTTTCGTAATTGTCGCGGCAGCGAGAGGTCGCGCTTGGCGGCCAGCAGGTCCTGCACCAGCCTGTAGGCCGGGGCGAAGAGGACCGACCTGCCCGACTCCACCAGCCGGTGGCCCACGGCGCACAGTGTATGGGTCTTGCCGGTGCCGGGCAGTCCGAAGGCCAGCACGTTGACGCCGCGGTCGACGAAGCTGCCGCTGGCCAACTCGCCCAGTTGCTGTTGCAGAGCCAAGGGCACACGGTCGTGCTCGAAGGTCTCCCAGGTCTTGCCGGCGACTGACCTGGCGCCCACCAGAGCCCAATGACCCCGGTCATTCACTTGCCAGCGCTGCCATATAATTGAGAACGGCCAAGGATGCCCGTGTGTCGGCAAGGGCCCGGTGGGCTGAACCCTCCATCTGCAGTCCGCATTGGCTTACGGCGCGCACCAGTTTCTGCCATGTGTACGAACCATGATGCTCGCTGTATTGCCCATAAAACTGAGCGTAGAGTTCCATTACGCACCCGCAGGTGAGTTGCTCGGCTTGAGCAATGGCGGTCTTGCGGCCCTCAAGGGATTGACGCATTAATCGACAATCGTAGGCAGCGTTGTAGATCAGGACACATTCCACATCACAGACCGCATTCCACACCATGGGCCAGAGCGCCGGAAAAGAGGGTTTATCGACCGCATCGGCGTCTGATATCCCGTGAATTGCCTCAGCATCTGCAGGGATGGGAATTCCCGGATTAACGAGGGAGTCCACCAGGACATTGCCGTCCCGGTCGATGCAGGAGATTTCAACTATGCGGGCGTGGGGGCCCAAGCCTGTGGTCTCGGTATCCAAGATCGCAAAGTCCTTGGACACCCAATCCTTAGCCATCTTAATAGCCGTCCAGCGATCGCTGCCGCGACCATGCTTTTCAAAAGAGACCATACCGTTTCGTTGCTCCTGTATAACTTTAGAGGATCCCTAAAGATCCCGGAACGCAAATTGCAAAAGTTAACCTTGAGAGTAATGGTTGGGTTAATCCTGCGCCGCCGGCACCATCAATCTCATTGGTATCGTCCTCATGTTCAAGTTCATCCTCTTCATCGACGGGCAATGAATTGTTCCATGGAGAAAACGAACTGAAATGAGGATTAATGTGCTTATTGGGTCGCCGGAAAACGTCTCCATACTTTACCAGACTGCGTCCCGGCCCAGGGTCACCACCTCGGCGTTGTCATACAAGCAGCGACGAGGTACGCCGCCCAGGTAGTCAGAGCCTTTTCATTTTCTCAAAATAGTATAAAATTATTACCAGTTTAAGCGGGAGGGAAGGATGATGACTTTGAGAGAAACGCTGGATTTGGTGCCTGACTTCCGGAGTAGCCAAGGGCGACGCCACTCTTTGGGGGCGATCCTGGCCTTGGCCACCTGTGCCATGCTGTGCGGCGCCCGCAGCTTATACGCCATAGCTCAATGGGGGCGGGACCAAGGGGGTGCTACGGCGCAGCTTTTGGGGTTCAGCCAGGAGAAGACACCCTGCGTGGCCACCCTCCACCGGGTGTTCAAGGGCCTGGACGTGGCGGCCTTTGAGGCAGAAGTCGGCAACTGGCTGGCAAATAGCGGGGTAGAGGCGGATGACCCCCTGTCCCTGGACGGGAAAACCTTGCGAGGGGTCCACGGCCAAGAGATACCCGGGGTCCATCTGGTGTCGGCCTACGCTAGCCGCGCTGGGGCAGTGCTGGCGCAGGTAGCTGCGCCGGGCAAAGGGGAAGAATTGGCGGCGGTCAAAGAAGTATTGGGCCAGGTACCCCTGAAGGGTCGGGTAGTAGTGGCTGATGCCTTACTGACCCAACGGAAAGTCTGTGAGCAGATTGTGGCAGGCGGCGGAGAGTATCTGCTGCCAGTTAAAGAGAATCAGCCCACCTTGCGCCGAGACCTGGAGGTGGCTTTTTCCCCTGCTAGGAACTGAGAGGGCTGGTGGCCCAACCGTACCTCCCTGGCTGGCAGCGGAGTGGCGAGCACGCGGGGCCAAGCTGACGGTCTGGGCCGATGCTCCAGTAAAGCGGCGTCATGGGCGGCTGGAGCGGCGAGAGTTGTGGGCCTTGGCCGACCCAGAGCTAAATGGCTACGTGGGCAGCGCTGGGACGGTCGGGGAAGCGTGGCCGCATCTGCAACAGGTGTGTCGGCTAGAGCGCCAGCGGGTCGTGAAGGGCAAGAAACAGGTGGCTGTGAGCTATGCAATTAGCAGTCTCCCAGCCACTGATGCCGATGCGAGGCGATTGTTGAGCCTTTCCCGTGGGCACTGGGGCATCGAGAACCGCCTCCACTGGGTACGGGATGTGACCTTCGACGAGGACCGCTCTCAGGTGCGCACTGGGGCCGCCCCACAGGTTCTGGCGGGCCTGCGGAACCTGGTCATCAGCTTGGTACGTCGGGCTGGGCATTCCAACGTAGCCGCTGCCCTACGCCGCCACAATGCCCATCTCAGCGAAGCTTTCGACATGATGGGCTTTACCTACCAGGCAGGAGAATGAAAAGACTCTGCCTTAGTGGGCCGGGCGAGGCCAAGCGGTTCATTCCGAGTCGACCCGGTCGCGGGCCCGGGTGCGGTGCACTTCTACCTCTTCAATTTTGACTCGGTCCATTACCCTGACGGTCAACTGCCCGTCTTGAAATTCCACACCGTCTCCAACCTGGGGTATGCGGCCCAGCCGGTCCAATATGAACCCGGCTACCGTCCGATATTCTCCCTCGGGTAGGTTCAAGGCTAGCTGGTCGTTGATCTCGGCGATGCCCACCCCGGCATCGATCAAAAAGGTGTCCTGATCAACGGCGACGAGAGGTCGGTCCGGGTTCACACCTTCCTCGTCCACGGTGCCGACGATTACCCCCAGTAGCTGCTCCAACGTAGCTAAACCGGCTATGCCGCCGAACTCATCCACGGCCAAAACGATGCCGTGGCCGCCTCGCTGCGTCTCTTCAAAAGTATCGCTCACCGGTTTGGTTTCCGGAACGAAGTAGGCCGGTCTCAATTCGGAGGTAACGCTGTCCTTCGCCCGCAGCTTGCCTTCCCCTAGCCCCAGAAGTACGTCCTTCACCGAAAGCACTCCAGTGACATTTTCCGTTGACTCAAGGAAAACCGGAAATTGGTTGTGCCGCTGCCTGGAAAAAATGGCCAGAAACTTCTCCAGGGTTGTACCTTGCTCCACCCAGACTATCTCGGGACGAGGCGTCATTACATCCATGACCTGTTGGTCGCCGAACCTAAAAACCTTTTCTAGCAGGGCCGCCTCCCTGGCCTCCATTTCCCCAGATTGGGCCCCTACGGCGATCAGGCTTCGAATTTCTTGCTCGCTGACCTGTGAGGCAGTCTCGGCGATACCCAAGAGCTTGGTGAAAAGCCTAGCTAATCTTTGCAGGCCCCAGGTGGCCGGGGTTAGAACCCAGTCGACCAGGGCCAGGGGGCGGGAAAAAGTGAAGGCGACTCTCTCCGGGCGGTTCCAGGCCACGGTCTTGGGCAAGGTTTCGCTGAAAACCAGCAGCAGAGCGGTGACGCCCAAGGTAGAAACCAGGACGGCGATGGTAGAGTTGCCCAGGAACCCGATGGTTAGGGCTGTCCCCAGGGTGGCAGCGGCGGTATTGACCAGGTTGTTGCTCAGCAAGACCGTGGCTAAAAGCCGCTCGGGGCGCTGGACCAGCCGGGATACCAACTTGGCCCTCTGGTGGCCTATATTTACCAGGTGCAGCAGACGGGACCTGGGGAAGGCGATGAAGGCGGTTTCTGAGGAGGAGAAAAAGGCGGATAATCCCAGGCAAAGAACCAGAAGCGCTAGCTTCCCTAAATCGGATGGCTCCATCTTATTTTTGCGTAAACCTCCAATATCATGGGCATGCCGAATTGGGAATCCGACCGGAGCCTCGCCGAAGGACTCGGCCTCCAGAGGGTAGAAGTTCCCAAGGTGTAAAGGAATGTTGAATGGATGGTAGCATGGTTAACGCTCCCCGTCCAAGCTACCCTACCCAGTGCCAGGGCCTTTTCATTTTCTCAAAATAGTATAAAATTATTGCCAGTTTAAGCGGGAGGGAAGGATGATGACTTTGAGAGAAACGCTGGATTTGGTGCCTGACTTCCGGAGTAGCCAAGGGCGACGCCACTCTTTGGGGGCGATCCTGGCCTTGGCCACCTGTGCCATGCTGTGCGGCGCCCGCAGCTTATACGCCATAGCTCAATGGGGGCGGGACCAAGGGGGTGCTACGGCGCAGCTTTTGGGGTTCAGCCAGGAGAAGACACCCTGCGTGGCCACCCTCCACCGGGTGTTCAAGGGCCTGGACGTGGCGGCCTTTGAGGCAGAAGTCGGCAACTGGCTGGCAAATAGCGGGGTAGAGGCGGATGACCCCCTGTCCCTGGACGGGAAAACCTTGCGAGGGGTCCACGGCCAAGAGATACCCGGGGTCCATCTGGTGTCGGCCTACGCTAGCCGCGCTGGGCAAAGGGGAAGAATTGGCGGCGGTCAAAGAAGCATTGGGCCAGGTACCCCTGAAGGGTCGGGTAGTAGTGGCTGATGCCTTACTGACCCAACGGAAAGTCTGTGAGCAGATTGTGGCAGGCGGCGGAGAGTATCTGCTGCCAGTTAAAGAGAATCAGCCCACCTTGCGCCGAGACCTGGAGGTGGCTTTTTCCCCTGCTAGGAACTGAGAGGGCTGGTGGCCCAACCGTACCTCCCTGGCTGGCAGCGGAGTGGCGAGCACGCGGGGCCAAGCTGACGGTCTGGGCCGATGCTCCAGTAAAGCGGCGTCATGGGCGGCTGGAGCGGCGAGAGTTGTGGGCCTTGGCCGACCCAGAGCTAAATGGCTACGTGGGCAGCGCTGGGACGGTCGGGGAAGCGTGGCCGCATCTGCAACAGGTGTGTCGGCTAGAGCGCCAGCGGGTCGTGAAGGGCAAGAAACAGGTGGCTGTGAGCTATGCAATTAGCAGTCTCCCAGCCACTGATGCCGATGCCAGGCGATTGTTGAGCCTTTCCCGTGGGCACTGGGGCATCGAGAACCGCCTCCACTGGGTACGGGATGTGACCTTCGACGAGGACCGCTCTCAGGTGCGCACTGGGGCCGCCCCTCAGGTGCTGGCGGGCCTGCGAAACCCGGTCATCAGCTTGGTACGTCGGGCTGGGCATTCCAACGTAGCCGCTGCCCTACGCCGCCACAATGCCCATCTCAGCGAAGCTTTCGACATGATGGGCTTTACCTACCAGGCAGGAGAATGAAAAGGCCCTGTCCTCAACCGACACTTGCGACGGAAGAACTTGTATAAAAGGGATTTATCGCCAACACTATTGATAGGCTACAGGGAAAACCGGAGAGAAGCACACAGCCATTCGACGAGATGGATATTCAAGCTCAGCCTCAGCGAGACCTGCTCCTACTGGGCAGCATCCACTCCGACTGGCACCGGAAGGTGAGACCACAATCATCATGGTGGCCGTCTGCTGGGAGGACAACCCGGAAGACCTTCTCCAGAGACTGGAAGAAATCCATCGAGGAGATCAGCCCCCGAGAATGGGAGAAATTCCAGGAGAGACACCCGGAGACCATATCAATCGGAAAAAGAGAAAGAGGAGCGGAGCCAGGGTAAAAGCCCACGGACATATAGGGAAAATGAAAACCCCCGAATTGCTGCGGGGATTTTTCTTTGGGATACTCTCCAGTTAGTTCTTAGCAGTCCAAAACTTTGAGATCAAGAAGTGAGACATGGAGAATCAGTCAATGGCTCAAACGGCTTTGCACAAAAAATAGGAATTGTCACCAGAGGTATGTCGGCTAGGACAGTAACAAGGTAGCACCTCAGGGGCACCGGAGAATACATCTCCGACGCCCCGTTCATGTAAAATGAGTTTCAGTCCGAAGAAAGGAGTATGAAATTGCAGGACAGCCAACTCGCCACCATCTCCAACTTCATCTGGAACATCGCCGACACCGTTCTTCGGGACCTCTACGTCCGGGGCAAGTACCGGGACGTGATACTTCCCATGACCGTAATCCGCCGGCTCGACGCCGTGCTCGAATCCACCAAGCAACAGGTCTTGGAAGAGAAGAAGTGGCTGGACGAAGCAGGAATCTCGGACCAGACAGGGCCCCTCCAGCAAGCGGCGGGACAGCAGTTCTTCAACGCCTCCCCTTTCACCCTCAGGGACCTGAGGAACGCCACCTCCCAGCAGCAGCTCCGAGACAACTTCAACGCCTACCTGGACGGGTTTTCACCCAACGTCCAAGACATCCTGGAGAAGTTCGAGTTCCGAAACCAGATAGCCAGGCTCTCGACCAGCGGCGCACTAGAAGTCTGGCCGGAAACCTCGATTCCCCCTAGGCCAGCGTTTTCTTAACGTCGATTATCGATGGCATAGTGGGTATTGCAACGTATTACATGCACCACCATGCCATATAAGTCTTGAATACGTCTGCTTCGCGTAGCGCAAAACCCGGCCAATGGCTTTCCGGCCAGACTTCTAGGCACCCTCATTGAACGGTTCCTGTCTACAACAGTGAACCTCAGCCCCAATCCAATCATAAACGACGACGGGACAGTGAAACTCCCTGGGCTGGATAACCACGCCATGGGCACCATCTTTGAGGATCTGCTCCGGAGGTTCAACGAGGACAACAACGAGGAAGCCGGCGAACACTGGACCCCCAGGGACGCCGTGGAACTCATGGCGAAACTGGTATTCCTGCCGATCGAGGACCAGATCAAGGCGTCAACCTATGTCCTCTACGACGGCGCCCTGGGAACCGGCGGGATGCTCACCGTCGCGGAGCAGACCCTCCAGGAGATAGCCGAGAAACATGGAGAGAGAATCTCCACCCACCTTTACGGACAGGAGATCAACTCCGAGACCTACGCCATCTGCAAGACCGACCTACTCCTCAAGGGCGAGGAGAACGCCGACGCCAACATCATTGGCGGACCGGAACACTCCACACTGTCCAATGATGCCTTCAAGGGCCAGACGTTCGACTTCATGCTGAGCAATCCGCCCTACGGGAAGAGTTGGAAAACCGACCAGGACAGGATGGGCGGAAGAAACGGCATCACCGACCCCAGGTTCGTCATCCAGCACGCAGGAGACCCCGAATACTCCCTGATCACTAGGAGCAGCGACGGGCAGCTCCTCTTCCTTGCCAACATGCTGAGCAAGATGAAGGATGACACCCCCTTGGGCAGCAGGATCGCAGAGGTCCACAACGGAAGTTCCCTCTTCACCGGGGACGCCGGTCAGGGAGAGAGCAACATCCGCCGGTGGATCATCGAGAACGACTGGCTGGAGGCCATTGTCGCCCTGCCCCTCAACATGTTCTACAACACGGGCATCGCCACCTACGTCTGGGTCCTGACCAACCGGAAGCCCGATCACCGGAAGGGATACGTCCAACTCATCGACGCCACCCAGTGGTACACCCCCCTCCGGCGGAACCTGGGCCAAAAGACACGCGAGCTCTCCCCGGAGAAAATCCGGCAGATCGTCGACGCCTTCCTGGACTTCGAGGACACCGAGGAATCGAAGATATTCCCGAACGAGGCTTTCGGGTACTGGAAGGTGACGGTGGAGAGGCCGCTTCGGCTCGGCGGGACCGACCCCGAACGGGTCTACAAAGCCCGCGAGATCAAGAAGCTGAAGGCAGAGAACGAGAAGGACGAAAACGCCGAGCCCATCATCCGGAAGGTTGTGCCAGCCGGCGCCGAACCTAATCCCCTAGAGGGAAAGGTAATAGTCACCCTGAAGGACAAGTCCGCGGTCGTGGAGTACGAGCCCGACACTGACTTGCGGGACACCTAGCAGATCCCGCTATTGCACCCAGGGGGTATAGAGACATTCCTCAGAGAAGAGGTCCTGCCCTACGCGCCGGACGCCTGGTACAACCCCGAGGCCATCAGGGTCGGCTACGAGATCAACTTCAACCGGCACTTCTACAAGCCCCAGCCGATGCGGGCCCTGGAGGAGATCCGGGCCGACATCTTAGCCCTGGAACGGGAGACGGAAGGACTGCTGACTGCAATAGTTGGAGCCGCGGACTAGCATGGCGGTCAAGAGATATTCCAGCTACAAACCCTCAGGCGCCCTCTGGGCAAGCGATATTCCGGCACACTGGAGGTCGGAAAGGCTGAAGGAGCATGCCGACAACATCAATGCACCAGCTAAAGGCAAAGATCACAGCAGCTCGTACATAGCACTTGAACACGTCGAAAGCTGGACAGGCAAAATTACCCCAGACGGGAACGGAACTAACTTCGAGAGCCAGGCAAAACAGTTCGAGCCGGGAGACGTACTGTTCGGAAAACTGCGTCCCTACCTAGCAAAAGTCACCCGACCGGACCAAGCCGGTGTCTGCGTCAGCGAATTTCTAGTCCTCAGGGCCGATACCTCCAACCTGCTCCCCACCTACCTCGAAGTACTCCTCAGATCCAAGCAGGTAATAGACACCATAGATGCCTCAACCTTCGGGGCGAAGATGCCGAGGGCCGATTGGCAGTTCATAGGGAACCTGCGGCAACCACTCCCACCCCTCGACGAACAAACCGCCATCGTCCGGTTCCTCGACCACGCCGACGAGCAGATCCAGCGCTACATCGCGGGCAAGGAGCGGCTCATCGCCCTGCTGGAGGAGGAGCGGCAGGCGCTGGTCCACCAGGCCGTCACCCGGGGCCTGGATCCCAACGTCCGGCTCAAGCCATCCGGGATGGAGTGGCTGGGGGACGTGCCGGAACAATGGGACATCTCCAGAGTCAAAAACGAGTTCTATTCCCTGAATCACCAGAGAATCCCGCTGAGCGCTACAGAGAGGAGGACGATGTCTATACGGCATTACGACTATTACGGCGCCTCCGGGGTGATAGACAATGTTGAAGGATACCTGTTTAAGGACGAGTTGTTGCTTATCGCGGAGGACGGAGCAAATCTAGTCCTTCGGAACTTACCTCTCGCAATAATCGCCCGAGGCAAGTTTTGGGTAAACAATCATGCACACATACTGAAGCCACGGAGAGGGAATCTCGAGTTCCTTGCTGGACTGCTGGAGGGAATAGACTACAAACCGTGGATCTCTGGAGCAGCTCAACCCAAGCTCACCCAAGACAGACTGATGAGCATCGCCATTGCAGTGCCGCCCAAAGAGCAGCAAGATTCAGATCATGGACCGTACCTCGAAAGAGACAGCGTCCATTCAAACGGCTATCAACCGCTCCCGCCGCCAGACAGCACTGATGGAGGAATACCGCACCCGGTTGATTGCCGACGTGGTCACCGGGAAAATAGACGTGCGAGAAGCCAAACCGTGAATGAGACACAGACTCCTGATTCCAGCAACTCCACCCCCAACACACCTGCCCCGGAACCGAGGCCGAGTGGGGCCGGAAGCAACACCGGAATAGTCTACGTCCTAGAGAATCCCGCCATGCCGGGATATATCAAGCTGGGAAGAACCGAGAACCTCACCCAGAGAATGCAGAGTCTCTTTGACACGTCGGTCCCAGTCCCATTCACCTGTTACTACGCAGCAAGAGTTGAAGACCCGGCCAGGGTGGAGAGATCACTATTCGAGGCCTTCGGGGACAAGAGGTCCCACCCGCGCCGGGAGTTCTTCACCGTTGACCCCCACCGCGCAGCCGCCGTCATAAAGTAGGTGGAAGTCGAGGACGTCACAAACCAGGTAGAGATAGACACCAGCACTGGCAATGAAGATACTGTGTCGGTAAACCGGGCGATAGCCCGGACAGAACGTCTCAACTTCGAGATGTTGGATATACAAGTTGGGGAGATACTCGAATTCGTAAAAGACCCGGAAATCACCTGCAGAGTCGTGAATCAAAAACCTGCAAGAGTTGAATACGAAGGCGAGATTATGTCCCTATCAGTTGCGGCCCAAAAGGTAATGAACTCCAACTGGGGGTTGCAGGGATCACAGTATTGGATGTACGGGGGACGCACCCTGCAGGAAATCAGAGAACAGATGGAAGCCAGAGAGTCCGACTGACTAGAAGCCTTCACCACACTCTAAACAACAGAACAGGCTAGGACAGTCAACCCCCAGAACAGGAGATGCGGACATGATCAACTGGAGCAACTGCCCCGAGGTGGAGAGCGTGCCGGGTAAAGTGAGCGGCAACTGGGTATTCAGAGGAACCAGGTTGCCGGTGTATTCCCTGTTTGAAAACCTGGCATCAGGAGCCACGATCTACGATTTCATGGAATGGTTTGAAGGCGTGGAAGAAGCGGACGTGAAAGCAGTACTGGAGTTCGTGGCTCAGGACCTACGGGCCAGGGTACCTGATGAGCATACTGTTCGATAAGGGAACGCCCAGACCTCTACGCCGCCGACTCTTCGGACATGAAGTGGAAACGTCCGTGGAGCGAGGATGGGATACTCTGGCCAACGGCGTTCTGATGGACCGGGCCGAAGAAGCCGGGTTCGATGTACTACTAACCACGGACCAGAGCATCCGATACCAGCAGAACATGTCCAACCGCCAGATCGCAGTTGTTGTCCTGATGAACACTTCCTGGCCGCGCATGGCGAGGAACACTGAAGTCGTCCGCATCGCCCTGGAAGGGTTACAGCCCGGCGAACTGAAGGACGTACAGATACCGTAGAAGAAGACCGTCCCGTTGACCAGCCACATCGTTGTTGGGATGATGGTTGCCAAGAGAGCAACAACACCCCCGAGGACAGCACCATGGTCACCGACACCACCGAGAAGGGTCTGGAAGCCCTGATCACCACTTCCCTGACCAACAACGGGTGGCTCCCTGGCGACCCGCAGGACTACGAACGCGCCCACTGCGTCGACCTCAGCCACCTCTCCGACTTCCTTCAGGCCACCCAGCCAGAGACTGCGGCCTCACTGGACCTAGCCGCAGATTCCACCACGAGAAGAAGGTTCCTGGACCGCCTCAAACGGGAGATCACCAGTCGGGGCATCATCGACGTACTCCGGAAGGGAGTGCAGCACGGACCCAACGAGATAACCCTCTTCTACGGGACTCCAACCCGGGGCAACACCCAGGCCGAAGAGCGCTACCGGCAGAACCGGTTCTCCGTCACCCGGCAACTCAGGTACAGCGCCAGCAACCAGCAACTGTCCCTGGACATCGCTCTGTTCGTGAACGGCCTACCGGTCATCACCATGGAACTCAAGAACCGGTTCACAGGCCAGACCGTCGCCGACGCCGTGGAGCAATACAAAACATCCCGAAGCCCGCAGGAGGACCTCTTCCGGCTCGGCCGGTGCGCCGTCCACTTCGCCGTCGACGATGAAGAGGTGAAATTCTGCACTGAACTGAAGGGCAAGGCGTCCGACTTCCTCCCCTTCAACAAGGGCAAGGAGAACGGCGGCGCCGGCAACCCGGTCAACCCGGGCGGGATGAAGACCGCCTACCTCTGGGAGGAGATACTCACCCCCGACGGACTCACCGACATCCTTGAAAACTACGCCCAGAAGACGAACAACCGGCAGATATGGCCCAGGTATCACCAGCTCGATGTTGTCCGGAAACTCCTCTCTGATGCGGAAGAAAACGGCGCCGGACAGAAGTACCTGGTCCAGCACTCGGCCGGCAGCGGAAAGTCCAACTCCATCGCCTGGGTGGCCCGGCAACTGATCGGGGTGGAATACGAAGGAAAACCCGCCTTCGACTCCATCATCGTCATCACCGACCGCAGGGTGCTGGACCGTCAGATTGACGGGACCATCCGACAGTTCACCCAGGTTGCGTCCACGGTTGGACACGCCGACAGGTCGGGGGACCTCCGCAGGTTCATTGAAGAAGGGAAGAAAATCATCATCACCACAGTCCAGAAGTTTCCCTTCATACTGGACGACATAGGCAACGATCACCGGGACCGCAGGTTCGCCATCATCATAGATGAGGCCCACTCCAGCCAGGGTGGAAGGGCGGCGGGCGCCGTGGCCCAGGCCCTGGGAGAAGGAACGTCAGAAAGCGAAGAGGACGAAGACACCTTCGAGGACCAGGTAAACCGGATCATCGAGAGCCGGAGGATGCTCACCAACGCCTCCTACCTGGCGTTCACCGCCACCCCCAAGAACAAGACCCTCGAAATGTTTGGGATCCCGGACCCCCAGCCCGACGGGAAGGTAAGACACCTGCCCTTCCACAACTACACGATGAAGCAGGCCATAGAAGAGGGCTTCATCATGGACGTGCTGACCAACTACACCCCGGTCAGCCGGTACTTCAACGTCATCAAGAACATCGACGACTACCCCAAGTTCGACTCAAAGAGGGCTAGAAGTCTGGCCGGAAAGCCATTGGCCGGGTTTTGCGCTACGCGAAGCAGCCGTATTCAAGACTTATATGGCATGGTGGTGCATGTAATACGTTGCAATACCCACTATGCCATCGATAATCGACGTTAAGAAAACGCTGGCCTAGGGGGAATCGAGGTTTCCGGCCAGACTTCTAGTATTACAACGTCAGTTCAGGGAGGGATGTGGGGTGATGCCCGCATGGCGGCGCGGCGCTTGGCATGGGAGCGTTTGGCCCGTTCGTTACTGTCCTGCGTATCCTCAAGCCACCGCAGCAACTCGGTTGGCCCGAACCGTTCCCGGGGCAGCATCTCCCGCACCACCCGGTACACCTGTGGCCTCGTGATCCGGGGCATCTTTTTCCCCCCAAGCCTGTTGCAGGCTCAGCAGAAAAGCTCCGCCCAGCAGGCACAGGGCCACGTGGTGATGCCAGCCAGCCCAGGTGCGGGTCTCGTACTCGTCCAGGCCTACGTCGCTTTTCTCCGTCTCAAACTCCGTTTCTATACGCCAACGGGAGCCTCCCACGTATGCCAGGGTCTCCAACGGGGTATCCTCCGGAGCATTGGACAGGTAGTAGCGGGGTTCGCTGCCGTCCCGGTTCCGGCGGTAGACGGCCCAGTGGATTTCGCCGGGCTTGCGCCTGCTGGTCGGTCGCACCCTCTGGGCGCTGAAAAGGTAGCTGCGTGGCCCCTGGCTTCCCTCGGCCACCGTTATCTCCCGCCAGGCCTCCTCCGGCAACTCGTCGCTGCGCTGCTCCATGGTCCGGCACTGACCGTCTCGCAGCCTGGGTTTGCGGGGACGCCCGAATCCCTGATACTCCGCACTGGTCCAGGCAGGCTCCGGCGGCCACACCGTAAAGCCGGACGGAACGTCCAGCACGTACCACATCCCCAAGGCCGCCAGGCCCTCCCGGAAGGACGGCGACATCCCGAAGGCGTCGTCCGCCGCGACCCATCCAGCCTTCAGGTGGCCCCGCTCCTGTGCCCGCCCCACCATCTCCAAGGCCAACTCCGTCTTGGACCGGTAGCCCTGCCTATCCTCCGGCACACCCGCCGCCTCACACCGGTCTTTGTCCGAGGTCCAACTCTCGGGCAGATACAGCCCCTTGTCCACCAATGCCCGTCCCAACGGGCTGACATAGGCCAGGAACATCCCCGCCTGGCAGTTGGCCACCTTCCCCAGCCTCCCGCAGTACTGCCGGGCCACTCCCACCGACTTCCTCCCCTGCTTGGGAAAGTCGCTGCCGTCCAGCACCCACACCCCTTCCGGATGCTCCAGCCGGGTTCCCAGGTACTCCTGCAGCCGTCCTATAATCACCTCATCGTCCCAGGGAGAATCGGTGAGAAACCGCTGCATCCCTCGGGCTGACCCCGGAACCGTCTCCGACAGGTTCTCAGCGTTGCGCCGCTCCCCAGACTGTACCAGCAGGGCCTGGAGATAATGACCGCTGTGCTCCCGCGTCTCCCGGCGGCCAAACAGCGGCGCGAAGTAAGCGTGAAAATCCCGAAATGACCCGTACACCTGCTCGAAAGCTGCCGCATCCACATCCCCACCTCACCTGCCTATTCCCTCTCCAGCTACACAGTCATCCTATCAAACTAACTGACGTTGTAATACTAGGAGCAAGCTCCGCCGGTACGTCGAGAACCACGAGTACGCCATCACCCAGAAAGCGGGCATAATCATCGACCACTTCAACGATTCGGTGTTCACGCCAAAGAAGATGGGCGGTGAAGCACGGGCCATGGTCGTTGTGGACGGGGTGGACCGGGCCATCAGGTATTACCACGCCATCAGGGGAATCATCACCGAACGGGAACTACCCTTCAGGGCATTGGTCGCCTTTTCGGGAGCCAGAAAAGTGGAGGGCCTCCACGACCAGGAAGTGAGCGAGGCGCAACTGAACGGCTTCCCCGAGAGCGGCACTGCGGAGCGTTTCCAACAGGACCCGTACCGGATCCTGATCTGCGCCGACAAGTTCCAGACGGGGTACGACGAGCCGCTCCTCCACACTATGTACGTGGACAAGCACCTCTCGGGTATCAGGGCAGTCCAGACCCTTTCCCGGCTCAACCGCTTCCACCCGAAGAAATCAGACACCTTCGTGCTGGACTTCCTGAACACCACAGAGGTTATCCAAGAATCTTTCGGAGATTACTACCGGACCACCATCCTCTCCGACGAGACCGACCCGGACAAGCTCCACGACCTGAAGGGAGGGCTGGACCAAGCACAGGTCTACTCCCAGGAGGAGATAGACGACCTGGTCCAGAAATACCTAGCAGGGGAGGAGCGGTCCACCTTCGAGCCCATCCTGGGGCAGTGTGCCGAGAGGTACGTGGAACTCACCGAAGACGAGCAGGTGAGGTTCAAGGGGTCCGCGAAGTCATTCACCCGGCTCTACGGGTTTTTGTCGCAAATCCTGCCGTACACGAACGCCGGCTGGGAAAAACTCTCGATATTCCTGAACTTCCTCATACCGAAGCTGCCGGCGCCAGAGGAGCAGGATCTGTCGTTGGGGATACTGGAAGCCGTCGACATGGAGACCTACCGGACCGAGAAGCAGGCGGCCGTCCAGATAGCCCTGCAAGATGAGGACGCAGAGATAGACCCGGTACAGGGCGAAAGGGGCGGGGGAGTGCAGGTTCCCCTGCTCGAACTCCTGTCCCTCATCCTGGACGAGTTCAACAAAACCTGGGGGAACTCGTTCAACAACCCCGACCACATCACCGAAATTATCAAGGACATGCCCGACCGGGTGAATGAGGATGAGGCGTACCAGAACGCGAAGATGCACTCGGACAGGCAGAACGCAAAGATTGAACATGACGCGGCCCTGAAGCGGCAGATAACGGCGATGCTCCGGGACAACACGGAGCTCTACAGGAAGTACACAGAGGACCAGGCCTTTCAGGACGACCTCAACGGGATGATATTCAAGCTGACCTACCAACAATAGGACTAGGGGAAAGCACATCCCACAAAGTGGAACGGAAAGTTCGGTGGTTCAAGTCCAGATAGAATGGGTTGCAGGAGCAAGGACCAAGACGAAGGCCCAGGAAATTTACGCGAATAAAAACAATCTTGCACAAAAAATAGGCAATAAAACACATTTTTTGTGCAAAGCCGGCTCAAACCAAACCCATGATGACTTTCCCCGACGCGGTGAAGACATGCCTTCGGAAATACGGCGACTTCAGCGGCCGGGCCACCCGCGCCGAATACTGGTGGTGGGTCCTAGCTATGGAAGATTACGAAGAGTACCACGACGACGATGACGGGGACGATGACGAGGAATAATCACCGGCCGGAGCCGCGCATCCGGGGTGACATCTGCCCGTTGCGGCCGCCGGCCACGCTCCCCAAGTAGACACTTTTACATCAGGTGGAAACATGGCTCTTCAGCCCCTGCACCATCCCTCCGGCGACCTGGCGCCCAACGGCCTCACCCTGCAGGACCAGCGCCGGATCCAGGCCGCCCTGGACGGCTCCACGTCGGCCAACACCAGGCGCGCTTACGCCCAGGCATGGCGCCGGTTCGAGGTCTGGATAAAACAGCGTGGCCCGGGCCACCCCCTGCCGGCGACGCCCGAGCTGGCAGCCGCCTTCCTGGCGGAGCTGGCCGAAGAGGGCCTGTCGGTGGCCACCCTCCGCCTGCAGAAAGCGGCGCTGGCCAAGGTCCACCGGTCCGCCGGTCACCAGGACCCCACCGATAACGAGGGGGTGAAGAGGGTCATGGCCGGTATTGCACGGGCCAACGGCCGCCCGCAGCGCCAGGCGAAGCCGTTAACCGAGACGGCCCTGGCGGCAGTGAAGGCAACGGCCAATGCCCCGCGGCAGCACCAGGGCCGGGTCAGGCGGGGGGAGAGCGCCCGGGATGCCGAGCGCCGCGGCAGGGTGGACGTCGCTTTGTTGTCAGTGCTGCGAGATGGTCTGCTCCGGCGCTCGGAGGCCGCGGAGCTCCGCTGGGGCGACGTGGAGCTCCAGGAGGACGGCGTTGCCCTGTTGCACATCCGCCGGTCCAAGACGGATCCGGAGGCGGAGGGCGCGGTCCTGTACGTTGGCCAGGCGGCCGCCCAGGCCCTGCAGGCCATCATGCCCGAGGATGCGGGCGTCGTGGATCCCGCCGCGCCGGTCTTCGGGCTCTCCGCCAGCCAGATCGGCCGGAGGATCGACGCCGCGGCAAAGGCCGCGGGGCTGGGCGAAGGCTTCACCGGCCACAGCGGCCGCGTGGGCATGGCCCAGGACCTGGCCGCCTCGGGGATGGAGCTGCCGGAACTGATGACCGCCGGCCGGTGGAAATCATCGAGGATGCCGGCGAGATACACCGAGCGCCAGGCGGCGGGACGGGGCGCGGTGGCCAGGTATTACCAGGGAAGGAGGGGTTAGGAGCTGCCAGTCAGGAATGAGGTGGCCCGCTTTCCCCAAACCTTGGTAATTACGGAAAACTCGGCCCAGTCCGGCAACGCAACTACCTACCCTACCCAGTTACATCATCATGATGGGACGGGAGAGTTGAAGCGGTATGAGACAACTGAATAATTACAGTGATGAACGATACAGAGACATTTGCATCTACTGTGATGCGTGCCTTCAGGAGGTGAAACGGACTAAGGACCATGTGCCAAGCAAGGCTCTCCTAGAGCCCCCTTACCCTGAGAACCTTCCCGTTGTAGACGTATGCCAGCAGTGCAACGCAGGGTTCTCCAAAGACGAACAATACTTTTCTGCTTTCCTTGCGGCCGTAATCAGTGGCTCTACAAATCCAGACCCTGACCGGTTTCCCACTGCTGCCAAGACGCTGACATATAGTGCACCGTTGAGGGAGCGGATTGAGCGATCTCGGCAAGTACAGGCTACTGTCTGGGGAGACCCCGAAGTCCAATGGACTCCCGAAATTGAGCGAATAGCTCGGGTCATCGTCAAGAATGCTCGTGGACACTCTCTCTTTGAGCTTGGGTTGCCCCTCCTGTCCGATCCGGCATACGTTGGTTTCAGCCCAATCCTCGTAATGTCGGATGAACAGAAGGCTCACTTTGGGAGTGAGCCTGAAAGTATGCTCTGGACGGAAGTGGGCAGCAGAATGATGCAACGCATGGTAATTGGCGACTTGCAGCCGGGTGGATGGGTTGAGGTTCAACCTGGCACGTACCGATATGCCGTCTATCAGCTAGGAAATCAAACCCTCATCCGGATGTTGCTCCGCGATTACCTTGCCTGTGAGGTGGCTTGGGATGAAGAATGAATACTGCTGCTGTCGGCGCAGTGGCGTCTGTCCATCGGAGGCGCGGATCCTCAAAGATACGACTGCCATCCAGGCGCTATGCAGGCGGCCAAGGGCGCCAACTGCAACGAAGATTGCGAATTTGCCAAGCCGACCGCCCCTGCGGTTGATCTGACGCCCAACCAGTACCTTAAGAGCAAGGTACAGCCGACCTCAGCGTAAACAAAAAGTCAGGAGGCACACCGATGGAGACTCTGACCCTCATACTGCACCAGTCCAAAGCTACCAAAAACAAAGTGGTATACGGCACCGAGGACGGCAGCATCATCCAAAGCGTCTACATTGACAAAGAGGCTGTGGGTGACCCTCCTCCGGCTGCGCTCAAAGTCATCATATCGGCACAGTAAATCTCATCCGAGCACTCTCGTACATTTTTGATAGAGCTTCAAGGCTGCGATCGAAGCGACCTGATCACAGCATCGGCTGCCGAGTTATCGACACACGCTAGGGACAGCGCAATAATGGCCGCCGTCATGATAAAGCTGAACACGAGAGCCAGAGCCCTGGCAACAACAGCACCGCTTGCCCTGGTGCTTGGGCTGCTTGCCGCATTCACAATGGGCTATATCCCCGACCAGGGGGAGGAAATAACCATCACAGACGGAGGACCGGCTGTCTCTAGGAGCCAGCTCAGCCGGTCCTGGTAGCCTAACCAGCCTGGCCCGGGTTACAAGCTACAGCAGCGCAACAAAGTCTCTCACTTCCGCCGGTCACTTCCTGACCGCACCCATGCGGAACTTCTTGGTCCCGCAGACGGTGCATTGGCCGGTGACGGCGGGACGTCCGTTCTTCAGGACCACTTCCTGGGCCTCCAGGGTGTCGGTCTTGCTGCGGCACTTGAAGCAGTAGATCTGGTCACTAGCAGCACTGGTCATATGTTGCTCCTCCTGGATTGATTCCCTTTCACTTTTCCACCGCCTCTACGGTGGGGTAGGAGTGTCCTCAAAGGGGTTCGCAGACGCCGCCACGGCCAGCGCCGCGAAGTTCTCCTCTCAAGACACCATTACTGCCCCGGGGGAAACGAGATCCTCAAATCGGCTCTCAGGGCGCCGGATGTATTCAAATATCCCCGTTTTTGGCAACGTGAGTCGGTTTTCAGGTCACGGCAACCGCCTCGTAGATCTCCCCGGTGCTCCGGGGCCGCTCCCGCCGGGCCGACATCACCCGCACGAGGTGCGGCCTCAAGCTACCTGTCGCCATGTTTACCCATCCTCCAACAACCAATTCCAGGACCTCCCCCGTCCATAGATACAGTATACGACCGCCAGGGACGCTGCTTGAAGGGACGAAGCCAGGAAGAAGGGCCCTCTTAGACAGACTTGGTGGGTCCCACCGCAAGAGGTCAGGACTATCCCTCTGAATACAGGTTAAACGGCCCGACCTCGTTTCTGTGTGGGCTTATGGCTTGTTCGACATTCCCTCCTGTTCCCCTTGGCCAAGGGAGCGGGTAAGAGAGTCCCTCGCCTGCCCCCACCGCAGGACCCGCGGTCCACCCCCAGCGCCAGGACGACAATCCTGTCTGAGTTCGCCCCATGCAGTGCGTCATGAACATGCTGGGCGGACCCGAAGGAATCGCGGCATCTCTGGAATCCAAAGAGGGAGAGCCGCCCCTGGCCTTCTTCAGTGCGGCAGCCGAGTGCGGGATGATGATGGGAGGACCGTCAGGCTAAACCCGAGAGCCGCAGGACGCTCGACGACACAGAGGGCAGTAGCCGAATGTCCACAGGCCCCGTATAAGGCTATCACAATTCAAATATCAAGCCCCCGGCGTCGCAAAGGTGCCGGGGGCTTGCCACCCGTCACAGGGCCGGCATCCAGTCCTGCATCACCATGACGCCCCTCCTACTGGTCCGGGATACGGACACCTTCTGCGACAGCCTCCTGGCAACCGGGGTGCAGCGATTCATCGCCCAGACATTCCACTTCCAGAAGGGCGAGTTCGTCGCCCAGACCAGGAAGCAGGCCTTCGACATCATGGCGAAGAAGCTGGACTGCCCGGTGAGCCAATTCCAGCCCCGGTACGTGAAACACTACCGTGAAGTATTTCAGACGATGAAGGCGAGACTACCCCAGCTGTGGGAGGGGCGACAGGGTTTCGCCCCACCATTCTGAGCGCTGCAGCAACGTAAGAGCTGCGAACACCACCGGCATGTGCTGGTAGAATCAGAGAACAGAAACGAAAAACAGGAGCTGTGAGAAAGAACGATGGCAACCGGACGGAACAGACAAGAAAGCCGGAACCGGGCCAGGGCCAGAAACAGGTTTAGGGCCAGGGGCTCTGGGAAAAAGCACTGGCTCTCCCGGCCGGGGTCGTGGATCGCCATAGGAGCAACCATGGGGGTGATGGCCGGCGCAGTCTTCTTCGTGAGGGACTGGCGGCATTCCAAGCCGGGCTGACGGATGTAGGCATAGGCTACATGGTGCTGACGGCCGTATTCCCGCCGGGCACCGCCACCGCGGGGTGGTGGATGGGAAGGGGAACTGATCCCAGGGAAGGGGGAACGGATTGACAGCAGCAAACCACCAGGACCACATATGCCTGACCATCGCCACCTGCAGTTTTCTGACCCCCACAGTCGAAAGCGGACCAAACCAACAGTACACCCAAGCTCCATAGGAGAAGATGGCATGACCACCACCCTCACGCGACCCGAGACCGAGTACTCCCACCTTGGATCAGCACAGATGGCCGGCGGTAGGCGCTGCGAGGGCTGCCCCCGCTGCCAGGACGCCACCTCTTCGAGCTTTTCCCGCCTGGAGCAGGATCGACTTCGGTTCAGGCCCAGGGCTGAAATGCCAGGGCCAGGGGCTGAAATGCCAGGGTATCTCTCGGGCAGTGGGACCCAGATGAACTGTGGACTACTGCTACTAATCCCGGCCGGAGGGTCAGGGAACCCGGAAACTGAGGCAGGAGGATCTCTCCCCACCAAGCCGCTGCCCAAGGCTCCGGCCTGATTCTGAACCGGGATTCTGAACCGGGCTCCGGGCAACAACTCCACAGCCTGGGACTCACACGCTGGACTTCCTCCTCCCCAGGTCTCTTGGTTCCACAGGGACCCAGATGAGCCGAGGAATAGTCACGCCATCCACAACCCACCCAAAAACCAGGAGCCGGGCACCGCTGGGCTGGAACAACCCCCCGACCCCCCCGCTGAAATGCCTCAGAAAGCCCCATAATCGCTCGCAGATGCCCTCATGACATCAGCAGCATCCCCGCGGACACCCCTGCGGCGGAAGCGGCCTTAAATCGGCTCCAGGTGATCCACCACGGATTTTCCAACAGCAGGTTGAGTCTGAGACAATTCCGCCCGAGGAATTGGAGGCCGGGCAATCCCCACCACGCCTCCAATTCCCCAGAAAGTTCCCCAGAAAGTTTCTCGGGCAAAGCGCAGCGGAACCCGCCGGTCGAAGACCGGAAGTGGAGAAGCACCATCAGCCCTGAGGAAAAACCCCAGCATCCCTAGGTTCGCAACCTTCAGGCACCAGTGTCCCTCCAGTTCCATCCCCAACGCATCAGGCGGCGCCAAAGCCCAGCCGGGACCCCCTGAGGAGGAAAAACCGCAGAATTGTCTCAGACGCATCCGGCGCAGCCCCGGAGGGAATGAGATGACCGTCAACATCAGCAAGCGACTGCTCGGCATAGCCTGCATAATCGCCGGAGCCTTCATCCCGCTCATCCTGGGCACCCTGAACTGGCTGCCCTCCAGGTTCGATCCCCTGGAGGCAGCCAGGTTCATCCACCTCACCACCCCGCTGCTCCTGACGGTCATGGCCATCAACGTGCTGGTGAACCTCCGGGAGTCGGCGGAAGCCCGCGGCCGGGGAGGGACCAGCCTGGAGCAACTGCCCCACAACGCCGCCACCCTGCTGACCGGCGCTGTGGGAATGCTGCTCCTCTTCACCTACCTGCCTGATCGAATTCCTGGCCACCAGCCCCTCCAGCCGGATTTCACCCACCGCTGCGCTCTTCGTCTACGCCCTGACCAGCACCGTTCTGCTGATGGAGGCCGCATGACGGACAATGCCAGGAAGGTCGCCGGAGACCTCGCGATGATGGACGCAATCAACAACGGAGAAGATGTCAAGCGGTAGCGATACAGGAAGGCGCCGGGGGCCGAACCCCCGACGCGAGGCTGGCTCCAACCCCGCTTTTGAGACAGGGTCAAGGCGCGGCCAGGGCCCAAAACTGCTACGGAATCAGAGGGCTATACCTTCCATTGAAATCGTATCTATTTACAGTAACAACCAGGGGGGGTGTAGGGGGGGGTCGGTCCCCCGTCGGAAAATTGTTGCACCCATTTGAACCTGACCCCACTGTAAAATTCCGAGGAACCACCCGATCTTGACTCGTGGAATCAGAGGGACATACCTTAGGTACTGTCACGAAATAACTTGTTCTTTACTACATGCTCAGCTATACTTAATGGGTGATAGTTGAAGGAGCGATTCAAGCTCGTTACCAAGCGATTGCCCCCGTTGTGGACGAGCGGGTGCGGCGGCTGGTGCTTGCCGCTGAGGCGTCGGCGGCCGGGCGTGGTGGCCAGGCAGCGGTTGCAAGGGCCACCGGAGCTTCTCGCGGGACGATTCGCCGCGGCATACGGGAGTTGGGCCAGCCGGCCGTAGGGGCCGCGAAGGGCCGCATCCGCCATCCTGGAGGCGGCCGGAAGCGCACCGTCGAGCATGACCCGAGCTTGCGCGAGGACTTGGACCGGCTGGTGGAGCCGACCAGCCGTGGGGATCCCGAGTCCCCGCTGCGCTGGACCTGCAAGAGCGTGCGTCAACTGGCGGTGGCATTGAAGCGCCAAGGGCACCAAGTCAGCCATCGCATGGTCGCCGAACTGCTCCACGACATGGGCTATAGCTTGCAAGCCAATCGCAAGACCCTGGCGGGGACGGAACACCCGGACCGCAACGCCCAGTTTGAGCACTTGGACCGGGCGGTGCAACTGCAACTCTCCCTGGGAGAGCCGGTGATCTCCGTGGACACGAAGAAGAAGGAACTGGTGGGGCCCTTCAAGAACGGTGGGCGGGAGTTGCGTCCCAAGGGAGCGCCGGAGCAAGTGCTGGTGCATGACTTCCTGATTCCGGATCTGGGCCGGGTCAGTCCTTATGGGGTGTACGATATCGCCCAGAACGAGGCCTGGGTCAGTGTGGGGACGGACCACGATACGGCTGCTTTTGCCGTCGAGAGCATCCGGCGTTGGTGGCGCGGCATGGGGCAGGCGCTCTACCCGAGCGCCACTCGGCTGCTGATAACGGCCGACGCGGGCGGCAGCAATGGGTATCGGCTCCGCTTGTGGAAGCTGGAGTTGCAGAAATTGGCGGATGAGACGGGCCTTGAAATCGACGTGTGCCACCTCCCACCAGGGACCAGCAAGTGGAACAAGATCGAACACCGCTTGTTCTCCGCGATCAGTCAGAACTGGCGCGGAAAGCCGCTGGTGAGCCACGAGGTGGTGGTGAACTTGATCGGGGCGACCACGACCCGGACGGGGCTGCGGGTTCAGAGCCAACTGGACACCAACCGATACCCGGCCGGGCGCACCGTATCGGACGACGAACTCGAAGCCATCTATTTGCGTAGAGACTCTTTCCATGGTGAATGGAATTATTCGCTGCTACCCCGCGTTGCGCTGCTCAATTCAACTAATTATTTCGTGACAATCCCTTAGCTTTAAAAAGCCGAAAATCCCTTTCTAAGTACCCCCCACGGAATCAGAGGGACATACTCCGTAGCTGAAAAACACCCCCCACCCCAAGGGCCAACCCCCCAAAGGCCCTGAAATGGCCCATTTTCGACCGCCTGCGGGGGTCTCCCTGAGCCTTTTTGATTTGATACCGGGGACAGGGGTCAGGGATCCGCGCGGCAGGCGCAAAAGCGCCGGCCCCGTTGCTGGATTATGCTGTGGTCAACCATGATTCATCATCGGGATGGGCCACTGATGCAGCAGAGGTTGAGCAAGCTGGAGGCAGCGCAGCGGCTGGGGGTGTCCCCCTCGACCCTCGACCGGATGATACGGCGGGGGGAGTTGGAGATTGAGCGGGAGGGCCGGGGGGACCGGGCCAAGGTGTGGGTCCTGGCGCCTGGGCTATCCAGCGATGCACCCGGTGGCCAACCCGTCGATGCTGGTCCATCGCCGGAGGCCGAGTTGGCGGCGGCAAGGGAGCAGGTCAGGGCGCTCCAGGAGCTGGCGGACTATCGAGGGAAGCTCTTGGACGAAGCTGAATGGCGCTACCGGGAACTGCTGGAGGAGTCAGGCGATGCTGGAGGGGCTGACCAGGGCGCTGCCGCCTGGAGAGACGGAGGAGTCACCCCGGGGACGGCGTTGGTGGCCCTTCGGACCGGGTTAGACGGGTTTTTGGCATTGCCCCCACAGGCGGGGGCGGAGACAAGGTGTACCACTGGCCCAACATCCCGCCGCCTTTTACACCCAGGGCCATGCGGTTTTGGGCCTGCGGTCCCGGGGGGCGCCGGCCCGCGCCGGAGATCCGCAGGTGCGGTGGTTGCTCCCGGTCCAGGTCCCTGGACGCCATCGGCTGCCAGTGAAGCTCTTCGTTCATGCTGCGCCCTGACGCCGGGGGTTGTTTCCGGCCCGCCGCAGGGGACCGGAGGGATCGGCCTTTAGATCTCCACATCCCCCTATTAGGCGACGGGCCGGTGGGAGCAGACGATGTTTTTAGGCAGCCGCTGACTGTATCTTATGACTTTAAATATGTGCCTAATTCGTCTAGCTCGATTAGCTAAGTGGTAAAGATTGCAACGGAAACTGTTGACTATCTAGTTCGTATTAGCCAAAATGCCTTCTAAGCAGCGGGTCGCGGGTTCGAATCCTGCCTGGGGCGCCACTTATATGACCAACGCCCTTGTCCACAATCTTCTCAGTCACTAATCATTTAGGATAGGGCTGGATGCGCAGTCGAGGGGTGGCCGTGGTAACCGGTGCATTTGGGTTTACCGGTGCTGCCATAGCCCGGCAACTGGTAGACTCGGACCAGGAGGTTCGCACCCTAACTAACCGGCTTCCGGGTAAGGATGCTTTGGCTGACGTGGTGCGGACGTTCCCGCTCGATTTCCAGAACCTTGACCAGCTGGCTGCGGTCTTCCATGGGGCGTCCACTTTATACAACACCTACTGGATTCGGTTCCCACGCGGCCCTTTGACCTTTGACAAAGCTGTGGAAAACATTAGGATTCTGGTCAAGGCAGCGGAGCGGGCAGGAGTAGAGCGGGTGGTTCACATCAGCGTCTCCAACCCTTCTCCGGACTCACCCCTTCCCTATTTTCGGGGCAAGGGACTGGCTGAAGAGATAATTCGCGGGTTGGGTATGTCTTACGCTATTCTACGGCCAACCTTGATCTTTGGGTCCGGCGACATCCTGCTCAACAATGTGGCCTGGTTCCTGAGAAAATTTCCCTTCTTCCCAATTCCAGGTAGGGGTGACTACCAGGTCCAACCAGTATATGTTGAAGACGTGGCTAGTCAGGCGGTAGCCGCGGGTAAGGGCAAGGAGAATGTTGTTGCTGAATCGGCCGGACCGGACATCCTTACTTACAAGGCTATGATTCAACTCATCATCAAAGCGATTGGCGTCCGGTCCAAGCCGGTTCATGTTCCACCGCAAATGGCGTTGTTACTCTCCAAAGCAGCCAGTAACCTCTTGAGAGATGTGGTACTGACCAGAGACGAGCAAAAGGGTCTTATGAGCGGACTGTTAGTAGCTGAAGGCTCACCTACCGGAAAAACCAGGCTGGTGGAATGGCTGGAGGACTACGGTGATTCTCTTGGCAGGCGATACGAGTCTGAAATCAAGCGACATTACCTCCGCAACTCTTCGGCCCAGAAATGAGAACTTTGTTCAAAGATATCCGGGCATAGCATGATTTCCTCCATGTCATTCCGGCGCGGGCCGGAATCCAGCGTCATCTATGTATCAACCAAGGGGCAGCATCCGGGCTCAGGCTTTCGCCGGAGCGACGAATGCATTGCCGCAGGGCCCATCGTGGCTTTTGACACAGGCTCTCAGGGAGAATTCTTGCAGGAGGCTCCGGAAGCCGATGAGGTGCCGGGGAGCGTAAGGCCTTTGGAGTTGACAGTGCGGGCCTGCGCGGTGCTGGTGTCAATTTAGATGTCTAGTCTTCGAGAACCAGAAGGTGCAAAATGGGTTGGTCGCAACATCATCCGGTAGGGCTCATTTATTCCGCTCCCCAGCACTGTTTTCGGGGGTACACCCTCACTACCAATAATCGAGGCCACCATGCCCGCCTGATTGACCTGGAGGGCCGGGTTTGAAACTGTTCAGAGTTGAGGGGAAGTGAGCAACCGGCGGCATTCCAGGAGGGGATTGAGACCTCTGGCCCGCCAGGTGCCAAAGAGGGATGCCAAGGTCATCTTGCTGTCGGTGCCCTGCCCTGAGCGGGTGCCGCCGCTGATCTTGCGACTGGTTACCAGATGCCGCAGGCTCCGCTCGGCGGCGTTGTTGTCTGAGGGCACGGCTGGGTCCGACACGAAGACAAACAGTTCCTTGATGAACCGTTCCATGCGCCGGCAGAGCTTGGCCTGAACCGCCAGGGGATCTTTAAGGAAAGGCCGTGCCAAGACCATTAGTTTCTCCTCCAGCATTAGCTGGGTGCGATGGCCTGGCTGGGCTCGGGGAAGGACCGCGGCCTTGGCCTCCGTGTAGACCTGGTGAACCGCCTCGGCCCACTGAGCCAGCCCAGCGTCTTCTGGGTACAACCCTTTCAGGTCATGGATATCCCGCAGCAGATGAGCCCAGCACCGTTGCTTCAGGCCCGGGTAGTGGTTATAGGCGGCGTAGAAATCACTGACCAACACTCCGCTGAAGGAGGAATCCAGCACCTCATCCACCACCCCCTTATCCCGACCCCGACGCAGGAAGTATTGTTCGCTGGGAGTGCTGAAGGTCCAAACATAGCCGTTGCTCCCGTCCTGGCGCCAGCCGGTTTCGTCGCCCTGCACCACGGGACTGGCGCGGACTTGCTCGAGCACCTCTCGCACCGCCGTCTCAGCCTGACGGGCTACTCCATGGACGGCCTGGACGATGGCACCAACACTCAGGTGCAACTGATGGACGGTCTCCAGGTACCATTGGATGATTCTTATGGGCAACCGTCCCTCCTCCCGCAGGGTCACCATCAGGCTTACCAGATTGACCCCCAGGCGCTGCTGGCCCAGAACCACCCCCTGCAGGGCCTCTTTGGGCAGCCGGCGCCGCTGGCATACCGGACAGATGCGGGCTACCAGGGCGTGCTCGGTCACTTCTACCGGAGCCACCGGTAGCTCAATGACTTCCCGAGTTCGCTGTACCCATCCGCCGTTCAGGTGAGTCCCGCAGTCGGGACAGACCGCCACGGCATGCTCCACCCGCCGGGTAGGAGTCATGCGCTGGCGGGCGAAGCCATGGCGGCGCGGCTTTCTGGGCTCCTTTTTCTCCGGCGCTTGCCGGCTGGAGTGCGGCTGATTACCCGGCATCCCCGACGACCCGCGCCGGTTGGGACGGGATTCCAGAACCCCAATCCGCCTTTGCAAATCGGCAATGACTGCCCGCTGGCCGGCAATTATCTCCAGCAGAGTTTCGCGACTCGCCGCGTTCAGGTCTAGTTCAGTGTCCACCTCCCTGGTATGCCACAACTCCCCCGGCCATGCCAGCGTTTTTCCAACGGCTTTGAGCCAATTCACCTCATCAAGTCTGAACAGTTACCTCTGCTTCGAGCATTCCCGCAAGATGGCTCGGGACAATACGGTGAAGTGCCAGTGGCGGACGGTGCAACTGCTGCCGGGCGAAGACCGTCCCAGCTATGCGGGAGTGCGGGTGGAAGTACTGGAACGGCCCGACGCCAGATAGAGGTGCAGTACCAGGGACAGGCTATTCCCGCCGGCCGGCACCGTCGGCGCCCGAACCTGCTGCGGGCCTCTCCAGGCTCCGAAGTCAACCGCATCGTCAACGGACTGGGGAACCACCATCTGGCGCAGACTCAAATGGCGAGGCGGTAGCTCTGGAGCCGATGACTGGCGGCGAAGCCGCGCTCAGCGACGCCGATGAGGGTGCGAAAGCTCGGGTTTGGTGGCCTCGGACGCCGACACCGACACAGCGTAATCGAGGGAACGCGATACAGAAAGCGAAGCTGCAGGGGTTTTCGGAGCTGGCCATCGCTCGAAAGTTGGGCATCGCCCGCCCACCAAGTGCCTCAGCGACAAGGAGCGGGCCCGGACAGAGGCATCAAAACAATCCGCGACGGTCGCCAACTAACCCGGAGGACATTTTCGCTTTTCATTTATAGGGGCAAAATCGCTGGACAACAACAGCCGTACCCCAACCGGCACGACTACTTAGGGACCCGGAGGACATTTTCGCTTTTCATTTATAGGGGCAAAATCGCTGGACAACAACAGCCGTACCCCAACCGGCACGACTACTTAGCTCGACTTTGTACATTCAAGCGGCATAACAAAGGGAATCTAAGATTCGTTCAAACATAGGTCGAGACACTTTCCGGATGTCTGGTTTTGTAGGGGACATGCAAAAAGTCTCAGAAACAGGCCCCAGCTGATGACGAACCAGGGCGATGGCGTCGGAGAAGGTGGGCAACCTTTTGGCATACCAGGCGGCCGAGCGCAGCGGAAATCCCTGGTTTCCCTCCAGCAAATGCGCTGCCAGGGTCACCCAGGAGAAAAGACCGAAGAGGACTGGCGTGGTCCGGGCGATGGCCCGGTCAGACCACTGGCGCTGGGTTTCGACTCCCAGGTGAGCGCGTACTTCTTGGAAGGTCACTTCCAGCTGCCAGCGCAACACAAACCATTGGATGATTTGGGTGGGCGCCACGTTGAGGTCGGTACACAATAACGCTTGGGGCCGGAACTCACCCAAGGGGTCACGAATCAAGACCCACCGAATAGGTACTGGCGATTTACCCTGATGATACCAGACTGCGCTGTGGGAGGCGATTTCCAGCAAGCGGTGGGTATTGTCATACCAGTCGACCGTTACGGTATTCCAAAGGGTTGTTGGGTGGCCAAGGCGGTCTTTTAGGGTAGGCAGCCGCTTACCCTTGAGCCGGGGACGCCCTAACTGGCCAGGGGAGCGAGGCGGAACCGGTTCGTATAGAGCGGCATCCAGACGCAGCCGGGTGATGAAAGTCACAGGAGAGGCCATAAATTGGCAAAAGTGCAGCAAGTCCAGAACGGCGTAGCTGCTGTCGGCTACCAGTACCAGGGGTCGCCGGGGCAACCAGCGCCGGAGTTGCAGAATCATCTGGCGGGCCCAATCGGTGAGCTTTTTGTGCCGCTGCCCCCGTTCCCGGTGAAACCGCTCCGAAGGTGCCAACACCGTCAGGAAAGGCAAGGCCCAGACCCGGCCGGCCCAAGGAATGGGGGCCAACCACATCAAACTAACCCAGCGCAACCCGCTGGCTTTTACGAAATGGCCCTGGCTGGAACGGACCCCATCTCGGTAAATGCCTTTGGCCGAAATCCGCTTCCCCCGGCGGCGTTCTATGGTCTCGTCAATCCCAAACACCAGCGGCCCAATTCCAGAGTCCAGGTGGCGCAGCAGCAGAAAAAGCAAGGTCCGGCTCAATTGCAATGATGACCACCTGGCCCGATTGAGGACATGGTGATAACGAGCAAAATTCCCGTCCCGGCTCAGTCCCATGACCCGCAGGGCCGAGGTCACGGTACGCTTGCCTGGGGAGAGGATAGCACCGACCAGCAGCAACTGGGCTTTCTCCCAAGTTTTGGCCTGAAAGATTGTGCCAAAGGGCTCCAGTAACCTTATAATCGACACCGGGCGAGTAAGCACTCTCTTGACCTCTCGTGGTGGTTTGGTCAAGGGAGCTTACCCTGCCTAATAACCCTCGCTCATTCCTTTCTTCAGCCCAGTTTTGTACAAAGTCGAGCTAAGGTGGTGGCCGGATTCGTGGACAGCTCGGTTAACCGCCTGCTGGATCTGGAGAACCGGCAGGAAGTAGCTCTCGTGTTGGTACCAGTTGGATTCGTTCCCGAGCCGTCAATCGGATCCTCTTCCGACTTAGAGCCACTTTCGCTGGATACTCAGCCGATTTCGGAGTACGAGGTAGAATTACCCGCCATTTGGGAGATGCACGGTGCCTCCTCTCTGACGGATGAAGCAGAGGTGGTTTCTTGGCAAGGCGAAGGCCCGGCAATGCTGATGCCCCATCCTTCGGGACGCCTCGTACCGTTAAATCGCTACTCTGACGGCGAGACGCCCCAGGACTCCATCGAGTCGGTCATCGTTCGGCGCGGGTCCGCACGCCGTTTCAGCCACGAATCGATAACCCTCCGGGAGCTGTCGACGGTGCTCGAAAAGGCCACGCAGGGCATACCGGCAGACTTTTTAGGACAACCTGGCGTTGCTCTCAATGATATTTATCTGATCGTGAACACTGTGGACGACCTCCCATCTGGCGCATATGTGTTCCACCGAGACCTGAAGGCTCTGGAGCTGCTGAAAGAAGGAGACTACCGTCGGCAAGCTGGTCATCTGGGGCTCGATCAGCCGCTTCCGGCCGATGCCAGCGTCGACTTTTTCTTCATGACTAATCTGAATCCGATACTGGAGCGTTTTGGTAACCGGGGTTACCGGTTGGCTCAGCTGGATGCCAGTATCACAGCGGGCAAAATCTACCTGGCAGCCTATGCCCAAAGACTGGGGGCCTCTGGCCTGACGTTTTACGACGACCAAGTATCCGGATTCTTCTCGCCCCACGCGGAAGGTAAAAGCGTGATGTTCCTGGTGGCGCTGGGGAAGCGAGCCAGGCGTAGGCTAGTCACCCTCGACACCAGTCGGCTGAGGCAACAGCCCAACTTGTAAAGGGCACGCCACTTAAGGAACTTGACCATCGCCGAGGAGTTGCCATACCTGGAGAGAGAACACACCTCTCCGAGACCAAGTGAGCAAATTTTAGAAGTAGAGACTATCAAGGTCCCAAAACCGTGAAGCTGGAAACCGGAGTCGAGGAGTGCTTTGCATGAGAGTGTATTGGCGAAAGGTAAAAAGGGGAGAGAACCTGATTCTCAGTGACGAAAACGACGGCCATGAAGAGGAGCTTGGAGGGTTCCGAGACACCAAACGGGGCATCGACGCGTTGGCGAAGACTTTTAGCTACGACCCGAGCCGCTCCCGGAAGGGGTTCCCATCTATCGAAGAAGCCAAGGATTTCGTGGAGTCCTTCAGACCTTGGGAGCTATTCGGTACCCAGGGCGTTACTGTCGACCCTGGGGTTAGGCCCGCCCTAGATTCGGCCACAACCGACACAGCGGGCACGCCAGACCAGCCGGCGCAGTCGATGGTGGCGGACCTGCGATCAACGAGAGGATGGTGGCAGTTCTGGAAGAAGAGTTAGACGCTCCATGACCCTCCCGCCAGAGACCCGCGCCAGTAGATGCCACTTGGCTTTGGTTTAGTTTCCCATGCTCGCACGGGCAGATATTAAGCTGTCCCAATCGCCAAAGGGACTTCCTTTCGATGGGCGGACGCGGCAACTCTCCGGAACCGTTAACCCAAGAATCAGATGATTTTTGCTATCAAAGTTGGGGAAAGGGAGTGACGAATATAGCGGAACGAAAGCCAGGGCCGTTTTAATCCAGGTCGCATTACAAAAAGGATAAGTAGCCATGTACGTCATCAGAAGAATCGCCAAAGCGCAGCCGGGGAAGGTATGGCAGGTTGCCAACCTGCTGATCAAAATATGCGCCGCCTACGAGGAGAATGGCCGGCCCAAGGCACAAGTGTATGTGTCCCAGGGCCTGGTGGGCGTTTCGCCCGGGACGGAAACCGTAGCTTGACTCCGAAAAGGTTGGGTCCAACAGCGGGTCCAGCACCTGGAGGATGCCTTGCTGCACCAGGCGGTCCACCACCGTGGGGATGCCCAGTTGTCGCACTCCACCTCCCGGCTTGGGGATTTCCACTCCCCGCACCGGTTGCGGTTGGTAGCTGCCTTCCAGCAGCGACGCCACTAGTTCCTCCCAGTGTTCCGCCAACCAGCCGCCCAGGTCATCCACACTCATCCCGTCAACCCCCGGCGCTCCTTTGTTGGCTTTCACCCGCTGGTAGGCTCGGTTCAGGTTCTTTGGCTCTATCACCTCCTCCATCAAGGCTTCCGGCAAGGCTCGTTTCCGCTCAGACGCCGTGGGCCCTTGCTGCTCCTCGTTCGCCCCAGTCCCGGTTCCGCCTTCACCAGGGACGCCGGGGCGCACGGCCTCCTCTCCTCCATTCCAGGAGTGAGAGTTGGTAGACCGTGCCTTGCCGCCGCTCTATGCCCATCAAGTCCTCCCGACTGGCTCCTTGCAGTAGAGGATTCGGCCCTTCATCCCGACCTACCGGGACTACTATGGCCTCTGCTGACTTCTCCAGGGCCTTCCCCCACCGTTGCCGGTGCGGTAGTCGGGTCCTCCAGACAGCCCCAGAGACCTCCCAGGGTAAGCCGTGCATCCTTCCCTCGGTCCCCGCCGGATTTACCTGCGCACCTGTCCGAATAACTATTGGGCCGCCCCGTCCATTGCCGGGTTACCCCACTGCGCCGGCCTTCTATCCGGTTCCTGTTCGTCGAGTCCAAGTTTTGCCATCAGCTTCCTTCAGATTCCACCTCACGATGGACACCCTTGCTTAGGCTAGCGGTTCCGGTCATCACGGCCCGCAGAGGACTTTCACCTCCAAGATGCACAGCATGCCTGGCACACAAACAGCGAGGGGTCGCACGAAGCGACCCCTCGCTGGGGTCCAGTGGGTGACAAGATGCCCGGGGTGATTACCCCGTTCCCCCTCCCGTACTTATCTTGAGCCGCTTCACTTTCTTCGATTCCAATCGGGGAAAGCTGACAGTCAATACGCCGTTATCGTAATGAAGTCGGGCCTTGTCCGCGTCGGCGGTTTTGGGCAAGCGCAGGGTACGCCGGAAAGAACCGGTGCGGCGCTCCTTCACCAGGTAGTCACCCTCTTTGCGCTCCCGCGTTTCCGGGATTTCTTTGGTAGACCCTTTGATGGTCAAGAGGTTATCTTCGACTGAAACCTCTATGTCGTCGGGATCTACTCCCGGCAAAGAAGCATGAACCACTATCTCATCGCCCTCACAAACAACATCTACCGGTATCGCCCAAGTGTAGGGTTCACGCGACCCATCCCATGCCGGTAATCCATTCCAGAATCGGTCTACTCCACCGTGCCTGCTCCGCATGTCGTGGAAAGGATCCCAATGCCGTAGTACCATACTTGTTACCTCCTTAAATTCAACTCATCAGTCAGGCGTATGGTCTGTTGTATTCCTGACTTGATGCTTTTCATCATACATACCTTGATAGATGCTTGTCAAGTATTTTACAGGACAGCTAATGGTTTAGCTTATAATTGATAATACTTTACATTGACTAAACCTGTCAGCCTAGGTATAATCGCTCTGATAGAATAGATTATTGGAAGTGGAGCTATGCCCAACTACTACGACGTTCTGGGGATACCTCGAAACGCCGACACCCGGGAGATCCGCCAGGCCTTTCGCAAGCTGGCCCGTCAGCATCATCCGGATGTTAATCCGGGAGACAAGGGCGCGGAAGAAAAGTTCAAGTTAATCAACGAAGCGCATAGCGTTCTTTCCGAAACCGATAGCCGACGGAAGTACGACCGGTATGGAGATAACTGGGCCCAAGCCGACCAACTGGACCAGGCCGCGGCCCAGGCCAGAAGACGCCCCACTGAAACCGCCGGGCCCACTACTTTTAGCTGGTCTGCGCCCACTAGCCAGGCCCCTCCCTCCACCACCAGCGGCGGGGGCGGCAACATATTCGAGCAGCTTTTCCGAAACATTGGCCAGGATATCCGCCGTCCGGCCTCCACCACCTCCACCGAATACCCGGTAGCCCTGACCTTGGAGGAGGCCTTCCAGGGAGCCGCCAGGGTCATGGAGCTCACCGGTGGCCGCCGCATCGAGGTCAAGATCCCGGCGGGGGTGGACAATGCCTCCAAGGTGCGTATCCCGGCCGGGGCCGGTAAGGACGCTGGTTTCAATCTGGTTGTATCGGTCCGGCCTCACCCAACCTTTCAACGCAAGGGACGGGACCTGTATCGAGAAATAGACGTATCCCTAGAAGACGCCATTCTGGGCGCTGAGGTCACTGTCCTTACCTTGTCGGGCCGGGTTGCTCTGACCATTCCGCCGGAAACCCAAAATGGCCAGCGCTTCCGCATGACGCGGCAGGGAATGCCGGGCCTGAATCAACCGGGGGTCCGCGGTGATCTCTATACCACCATGAAAGTAGTTCTGCCCACCGGGCTGACGACGGAGGAAAAGGATTTAATCTGGCGACTCAGGGAGAGTCGCGCTGCCAGAGGGGGTTAGTTTTGGCTCAGGACAATTCTTATCAACAGCAGCCGTGCTTTGTCATCAGCATTGCCGCCCGCATGGTCGGCGTGCACGCTCAAACCTTGCGATATTACGAGAGAGTGGGGCTAATTTGGCCGTCCCGCACCGGCGGTAGACAGCGGCTCTACTCGCCGGCGGATATCGAACGCCTACTCCGGATCAAGACCTTCACCGAAGAGATGGGCATGAATCTGGCCGGCGCCGAGGTCGCCTTAAAATTGGTGGAGCGGATCGATGAGCTGGAGAAGGAAGTGAAGGAATTGACCGGTCAGATGTCCCGCCTCCAGCTGCGGCTAAAGGCCAGGACCCAGGGCGCGAAATTCGATTCTTAATACTCAATTCTTAATATCTGCCGCCGCCCAACCCCTGGGTCGCCAACGGAAAACGTCCCTCCGATCCGGCATAGCAACCTTTCTCAAGGAGAACACGAATGGTACTGAAACCTGAACGATTTACCGAGCAAGCCCAGGATGTACTGCGGAATTCCCAAGAGTTGGTGCATCAGCATCAGCACAGCCAATGGGATGTCGAGCATATCCTCCTGGCCCTGCTGGGGTTGGAAGACGGCCTGCCGGGGGAGATATTCCGCGAGCTCGATATTTCCGTGGAAGCGGTGAAGTCACGGTCGGGACAGTTTCTGGAGGCCGCCCCCAGAGTAGTGCAGGGGGCAAATCAAATCTACACCACCCCCAGGGTACAGCGGCTTCTGGAGAATGCCCGGCAGGAATCGGAACGCCTGCGGGACGAGTTTATTGGGGTGGAGCACCTGTTTATCGCCGCGGTCATGGAGCCCCAGGGTGACGCTGCCCGGGTCATGAAGGAGTTTGGCGTCGACCAGGAAGGGATTTACCAGCCCTTATTGAAAATTAGAGGCAGCCACCGGGTGGATGACCCCCGGGCGGAAAGCCGTTACCGCTCCCTGGAGAAGTATACCGTCGACCTGACCAAACTGGCGCGGGAGGGCAAGCTGGACCCGGTCATTGGCCGCAACGAAGAGATCCGCCAGGTTATGCAGACCCTGACCCGCCGGAAGAAGAACAACCCGGTAATCATCGGTGGAGCGGGCGTCGGTAAAACGGCCATCGCCGAGGGACTGGCGTCCCGAATAGTGTCGGGCGACGTGGCCAACTCGCTAAAGGGCCGGCGGGTGCTCGCTCTGGACATGGGGGCCCTGGTAGCCGGCTCCAAGTTTCGGGGCGAGTTCGAGGAACGTCTCAAGGCGGTGGTTGATGAGGTGAAGCAGGCCGAGCGGGAGGTAATCCTGTTTCTGGACGAGATTCACACCATGGTCGGCGCCGGGGCGGCGGAAGGCGGTATCGACGCCAGCAACCTGCTCAAGCCAGCCCTGGCCCGGGGGGAGCTCCAGTGCATCGGCGCTACCACCGGCGATGAGTACCGCCGCTACATCGAGAAGGACTCCGCCCTGGAGCGCCGCTTCCAGCCTATTTTCCTGGAGGAGCCGACCGTCGAGGAAACGGTGGAGATTCTGCAGGCTCTCCGGCCCAGATACGAGGCGCACCACAAGGTTAAGATCGACGATTCGGCGCTCGTTGCCGCCGCTCGCCTCAGCGACCGCTACATCGCCGACCGCCTTCAGCCCGACAAGGCGGTGGACTTTATTGACGAAGCCGCCAGCAAGCTGCGCATAGATGCCGAGACTCTGCCCGGTGTCCTCAAGGAGAAGGAGAGCCGCATCCGCCAGCTGGCAGACCAGGAAGAGGCGGAGGCCCAGCGTTCGGAATATGAGCGGGCCGCTCAGCTGCGAACCGAGCGGGTCAAGCTGGAAGAGGAGTACGGCCAAGAGCGGCGGGAGCTTCAGGGGGAAAATAAGATCGACATGGTGGTAGACGAGCTGGACATCGCCGAGCTGGTCTCTCGCTGGACCGGTATTCCCACAGGCCGCCTGCTGGAGAGGGAAGCGGAGCGCCTGGTGCACATGGAGGATAATCTGCATGAGCGGATCATCGGCCAGGATGAGGCCGTGGTGGCCGTGGCCGAAGCGATTCGACGCTCCCGGTCCGGTCTCGGCGACCCCAAGCGGCCCATTGGCAGCTTCATCTTCTTGGGCCCCACTGGTGTGGGCAAGACCGAGCTCAGCAAGGCTCTGGCTGGATTCCTGTTCGACGATGAGTCCAACATGGTACGGATCGACATGTCCGAATACATGGAGAAGCACACCGTTTCTCGTCTCATCGGCGCGCCGCCGGGCTATATTGGATACGTCGAAGCCGACCAGCTTACCGAGGCGGTACGCCGGCGCCCTTATCGGGTGATTCTGTTCGACGAGGTAGAAAAAGCCCACCCGGATGTGTTGAACCTGCTGCTGCAGATTCTGGAGGATGGGCGCCTAACCGATAGCCACGGCCGTACTGTGGACTTCCGGAATACCGTGATAATCATGACCAGCAACCTGGGTACCGACGACTTGCAGCGGCAACCCTTCGGGTTCCGTACCGACCCGAAGGGTCGGGTCATGGACGAGCAGCAGCTGCGAAGCTCGGTAAACGACGCTTTGAAGCGGACTTTCCGGCCCGAGTTCCTGAATCGTATCGATGAGACCATCATCTTCAACCCGCTGACCCAGGGGCAGATCATTCAGATAGTGGAGCTGATGGTTCGGGAAGTGGGTCACCGCCTGGAGGAACGGGGTATCACCTTCGAGTTGACACCCGAAGCGAGTCGCTGGCTGGCTCAAGAAGGGTTCGACCCGGTGTACGGGGCGCGACCTTTGCGGAGGGCCATCCAACGCTTCCTGGAGAATCCCCTGTCCAAGGGCATCCTGTCCGGGGAGTTCCAAGAGGGCGATCATGTTGTGGTAAACGCTGACGGTTCCGGGCTCTCCCTTTCCAAGAACCAAGCCGGGGACCAAACCGGGGACCAAACCGGGGACCTAACGGGGACTCAGCCGGTGCTCGCCGCACAGTCGGCCTAAACCAAAGCTAAGGTGAAACCTACATAAAGCGAACCCGAAGAGGAGTTGCGATATTCTGTAAAAGAAGTCGAGTGGCGGTGGTGGAAGGGATGAAGGAAATAGTGCAACTCATGGAAGAGTGGCAACTCAATGTAGGTGACTTACGGGAAAGGATGTATCGAGCGCCAACACCTCGAGAGCGATGGCACGGGCTATGGTTGTTGGCCCAAGGGTGGTCGGCTTTCCAGGTGGCTGAGGCTTTGGACAGAGAGCCTCATACCATTGGAAACTGGCTGGCCAACTTTCGCCGAGGCGGGGCCCAAGGTTTGGTCTTTGAACAGACTGGGGGTTCCCCCCCGTCTTGATCTGGGGTCAACAGAACCAACTGAAGTCTGCGGTGCAAAATCCGCCTGGAGAGGCGGGAGTTGAATTGTCCAACTGGAATTGGAAAGTAGTGAGGCAATTTCTCAAGCAGAGCTTTGACCTGGGGCTGAGTCGAAGCAGTTGCTCGAACTACCTCCATCGGTTGGGCTTCGTGCTGAAGCGACCCAAGAAACGCCTCCTGAAAGCCAAGGATGAAGCGCGGAAAGCCTTCGTCCTCCAGTACAGCCAAATCCGAGAGGAGGCCCAAGAGAGTGGGGCCAAAATCTTCTTCGTAGACGAAGCCCACTTTCGGGCCGATGCCGATCTGAGGGGGAAATGGGTGCTCAAGGGAGAGCCGGCGCTGGTGGACTCTACCAGTCCTCGGTGGGGAGAGAAGGCCTGCTACTACTTGGGAGTTTGCTTGGAGGCTGGGGAGGTGGAAGCCATGGAAATAGCCGGCAACAGCAATGCCGAGACCTCCACCGCCTTTTTACGGCAGCTAAGAGAAAAACATCTTGGGACCTCTGGTAGTGATTTGGGACAATGGGCCAGCCCACCGAGGAGCAGCGATTCGCAGCTATTTGACCACCCCTGACTTGCAGCCGAGGCTGGTGGCCTTACCGGCCTACAGCCCAGACTTCAATGCCGACGAAGCCGTCTGGGACTGGGCCAGGGAAGAGGTCACGGCCAACGAATGCCTGGGAACAAAAGCCCAAGTCCAAGAGAAGATGAATGCATTCTTCGGCGGACTAGCTCACCGTAAGGATGAAGTGAAACATCGCTGCCGAACCCTGTTACAAGCTCGAGCCGATGCATTGATTTTTACACCTTCCCTACCTTTGCCATCGCTGCAAAATGTAGTTCCCACCTTGGCTTTGGTTTAGGGCGGGACTTCAGGCCTGTCATGGAGGGTTGCCAAAAAACCTTCGTGACCCGAGCAGGGATCAACGTCCGCTACCTGGAGGCTGGTGAGGGTCCGGCGGTACTTTTGGTGCATGGCCTGGCCACCTCAAAGGTGACCTGGTATTGCAATATCGACGCCTTGGTTTCTGGCGGATACCGGGTTTTGGCCCTAGATTTGCCCGGGCATGGCGACTCGGACAAGCCCAAAGACCTGAAATATGAACCCGCCGGTGCGGTGGAGTTGATTCGCCAGTTTCTAGTCGAGCTGGAGTTGGATCGCGTCTCCCTAGTGGGGAATTCCGCGGGCGGCCTGCTGGTGGGCCTCTTCTCCCTGGCCTACCCCCAGCAGGTGGAGAAATTGGTTCTGGTAGCTCCCGGGGGGCTGGGCCGACACGTAACCTGGCTGCTGCGTTTCCTGTCCGTACCGATGCTTGGCGAGCTTTTTTATCAGCCTCGGCTGCAGAGCCCTATGAATCCTGGCCAGGCGCATTTTCTTCCGTCCTCCTGCCATTTTAGCGGAGGTTTTGCCGGAAATGGACCGAGTGAGAAACTTGCCGGGAAGCCGCCACGCCGCCATACAGTCGATTCGCTCCAGTGTGAACCTGCTGGGGCAGCGCAGAAAAAGCTATATTTTAGACCGGCTCCGGGATTTGAAGCCCCCGCTGCTGACCATATGGGGTGAGGAAGATGCGATTCTTCCGGTATCGCAGGCCGCAGCGGTTAGGCGAGCGCTGCCCCGGAGCGTGACCAGGGTCATTCCTGAATGTGGGCACTGGCCACACATGGAGAAGGCGGAGCAGTTCAATGAGTTGCTGGTGCAATTCCTCGACGGCTCTCTTTCGCACTCCAGCCCAGATAAATCTTGATCAAGGCGTCCCCCAAGATCCTCTCTCGGAGACGTCAGCTTGATCGGCTATGATCGGTGGCGGCGGCCGGAGAATCTCCTGCGACTGGGAATTTTTCTGGCGGTCATCGGTACAGCTTCCGCAGCCATATTATTACGCAACCATATTGCCCTGCAGCAGGCGGGTTACCTGGGCGTAGCGTTGACCGCCCTGCTGGCCAGCAGCAGCATGGTCCTTCCGGTTCCTGCCCTGGCCACAGTGTGCGCCGCCAGCACTTTCTTGGTACCCCTTTACGTTGGGCTGGTCGCCGGCGGTGCTGAAACCGTTGGGGAGTTGACCGGATACTTCCTGGGCTACAGCGGAAGGGGAGTAGTGAGCGAGGGGCGCGTCTCCCAGCGGCTGGGAACTTGGATGCGCCTGCGAGGATGGCTGCTGCTGTTTCTCCTGGCGTTCATCCCCAACCCGGTCTGACCTGGCCGGTGTGACCGCCGGGGCCCTGAGGTACCCGCTGGAGCGTTTCTTGGCGGTGGTTCTCATCGGGAAAATTCTGAAGTTCGTGGGCTTTGCCTATGCTTGCGCCTTTAGCGCGGAATGGCTGGTTCGTTTCTTCCCGGTCGGCCAATAGAGAGAACACCCGCAGCCGGACCAAATGGTAGTTACACCGGCGCCTTGACCTGGGCAGCGCCGATGATTTCTTTAAGATTACCGACTCCCTCTTCTCTTAGAAAGCCTTCCAGCTGGCGCAAAATGTTCAGCGGGGCCCAGAGGTCGGCCAGGTTGGCGCTACCTATCTGGACCGCCGTAGCGCCGGCCATAAAGTACCGGAGAGCGTCCTCGGCGGAGAAGATACCTCCCACTCCTATTACGGGCAGGTCCACCACCTGGACCGCCCGATACACCAACGCTAAAGCTACCGGTTGCAAACCCGGCCCGGACAATCCCCCAGTAATCGCTCCCAGCACCGGCGTGCGGGAGGTAACATCGATGGTCATGGCTGGAATGGTGTTGGAAATGGTTAGGGCGTCGGCGCCGGCCTGCTCGGCGGACTGGGCGATGGGGGAGATGTCGGGAATGTTGGGCGCCAGCTTGACCAGGATTGGTAGGTCACTGTTACCCCGGACCGCCTCCACCGCCGCTCCGGTAAGTTCGGCACTGTGGGAAAACAGGGCGCCACTCTCGATGTTGGGGCAGCTGAGGTTCAACTCCAGGGCTTGAAAACCGGATACCCCCCGGGTCATGGCCGCCATCTCGCCAAATTCGCCCACGCTGCTGGCGGAAAGGCTGAGGATGACGGTAGCGTTCCACTGGGCCCACATCGGGGCCAGGTTTGTCAGGGCGCCCTCAATCCCCGGGTTAGCCAGGCCTATGGAGTTGAGGTATACGCACTCGCCGGCTTCCCGCCCCTCTCTATAGGAGGATGGATACCAACGGGGCTCGGGATTGCCCTCTCTGGGCCAGCGGGTAACAGTCTTGGGGATGACCGCACCCAGTTGGCCCAAGTCCATGGCCTCGGGTATGCCCCTACCGTAGCCGTCATAGCCGAAGGTACCGGAGGCGATCATCACCGGGTTTCCCAGCCTCAGGTGATGACCATGCCTGGGCGCCAGGTCCACCGATAGGTCTAGCTCTCCTCTTGCCACCACCACCCTCGACTACCGGCTAATCCTCAGTATGAACCTCCTCCTCCGGCTGCTCAGGGGTCTGAGCAGGTTCCGGGGAAGGTTCAGCCAGAGATTCAGATTCAACGGCTTCAGTTCCGCCGCCGTCTCCATTCAGGTGTTCACTCCCATTGCTGCTACCAGCGAACTGGGAGTCAAGGTCTTGGACGCCTTCCAATACGGGCGCGCCGTCCGCGAAGAAGAAGCCTTCTGCTTCGGGCTTGCGGGATTGCGGGTCGAAGCCGAAACCGTCTCCGTCAGGCCCGTCAGGCCCGTCCAGCCAGCCGGCGGGCACCATCTCGGCCAATTCCGGAGGCGGTTGGGGAGCGAGAATCTCTTGCATGCCTGGGGTTTCGACCCGGGCCGGTATCAGCCGCCCAATGATGACATTTTCCTTCAACCCCAAGAGCCAGTCGTGGGCGCCGCTGACCGCTGCCTGGGTCAGCACCCGCGTGGTCTCCTGGAAGGAAGCCGCGGCCAAGAAGCTGTCGGTGAGCAGCGAGGCCCGGGTGATGCCCAGGAATATAGGCTTGGCGGTCGCCGGTTCGCCACCTTCCGCCAGCACCTGACCGTTCTTGTCCTGGAACACAAACTTGTCCACCATCTGTCCGGGTATGTATTCCGTATCGCCCGTGGACTCTACCGAAACCCGACGGAGCATTTGGCGCAAGATGATCTCAATGTGCTTGTCGTGAATATTTACCCCTTGGGATATATACACCCGCTGCACCTCGTCCACCAGGTAGCGTTGCAGTTCGTCCTTGCCCCGAATATGCAGGATGTCGTGGGGGTTCAAGGGCCCGACGGTCAGTGCATCCCCGGCGCGGACCTGCTGACCATCCTCCACCAGAATTCGGGAAGAGGCCGAAATTACGTGCTCCCGTTCCTCCACATCCTCCCAGACTATGGACAGTGAGTCCGGTCCCAAGACAATGTGGCCGCCGATGTTCGCTACTATTTCCTCGATGGTTTGAGCCGCTCCTTCTCCTTCCTGTCCCTCCCCTTCCGGAGCCCCGTCACCCTCTTGCTCTTCAGCCAGGGGGACCGGGCGCTGGGCCAAAATCATCCCCGGCTCGACGTATTCACCGTCCTCCACCAACAGCTGAGCGTCCTCGGGAACTTGGTAGTCCTCGCGGTACTCCTCGCGGCTGACAACACGCAGAATGCGGCCATCCTCACCGCTCTCTAGGGACACCAGGCCGTCAATGTCGGCCAGCAGGGCGGCCCCCTTGGGGACCCGGGCCTCGAACAACTCTTCGACCCGGGGTAGACCGCTGGTTATGTCTAGTCCAGCGATACCGCCGGTGTGGAAGGTACGCATGGTCAGCTGAGTGCCGGGTTCACCGATGCTCTGGGCGGCGATAATGCCCGCCGCTTGCCCCAGCTCAATCAGGTTCCCCGTAGCGGGCAGCCTGCCGTAGCACATTTGACACACGCCCCGCCGGGCTTCACACATCAGGGGTGAGCGCACCGGTACTTCGGTCAATCCCGCTTGGAGTATCTGCTGGGCCAGGGCTTCGTTAATTTCTTCGTTCCGGTCGACGATAATTTCGCCGGTTTCCGGATAGGCCAGGGGTGTGGCCGCATGTCGGCCCAGGATGCGGTCGGCCAGAGAAGCACCCGCAGCAGCATCCGGACGGGCGACAATCCAAAAGGCGTCCAGGGTTTCGCAGTCCTCTTCCAGGGCGATAACTTCCTGGGACACATCGACCAAGCGGCGGGTCAGGTAGCCGCTATCGGCAGTCCTCAAGGCGGTATCAGCCAGACCCTTACGGGCGCCGTGGGTGGAGATGAAGTACTCCAGAGCGGTCAGGCCTTCCCGGAAACTGGACTTAATGGGCAGGTCAATGATCTTTCCCTTGGGATTGCTCATCAGCCCGCGCATTCCGGCCATTTGCTTGATCTGGGATATGTTACCCTTGGTTCCCGACACGGCCATCACCGCGATACCACCGTAGGTAGACAACTCGGACTTCACCAACTCTTCGGTTTGGTCCGAGGCGTGAGTCCAAGCCTGTACCGCCAGGTTGTAACGCTCTTCTTCCGACATCAAGCCGGAAAGATACTGGTCTTCATAGCTGGCAACCAGCTCGTCGGCCTCATCCAGTATGGCCGATTTCTTGGGAGAAACCTGAATGTCATTGATGGCGATGGTAAGACCGGATATGGTGGCGTAATGGAAGCCAAGATCCTTGATTTTGTCCAGCGCCTCCGCCGTTTCATCATTGCTTAGATTCCGGTAAAGGTCGGCAGTTAAATCCTTAATCGCAGCCCGGTCCATCAGTTGATTGCGGAAATCCACCGCATCGGGGAGAATCTCGTTGAAAATCAACCTCCCTAAAGTGGTCTCCACCGGGCCGTCGCAGCCGGCCACATCGGTCACCCATATGGTGGCCCGCAGGTCGATCAGCTCGGCGGCATAGGCTATACGAGCCTCATCGAAATCGTAGAATTTTCTGCCCTCCCCATGGGCTCTCTCCTGAATCTCGGTCAGGTAGTAACAGCCCATCACCATATCCAAGGTGGGAGCAACCAGGGGATCGCCCGAAGCCGGGGAAAGCATATTGTGCGTGCTGAGCATGGCCACCCGGGCTTCGTGAACCGCCATCCGGGACAGGGGTACGTGCACGGCCATCTGGTCGCCGTCAAAGTCGGCGTTGAATGCCGAGCAGACCAGGGGATGTATCTGGATGGCGCTGCCTTCGATGAGCACCGGCATGAAGGCTTGGATTCCGAGACGGTGCAAAGTGGGAGCTCGGTTCAGCAGCACCGGACGGTCCTTGATGACCTCCTCCAAGATGTCCCATACTTCAGGACGGGCCCGCTCGACCATTCGCTTCGCGCTCTTGATGTTGGGGGAAATTCCCAGTACAACCAGGCGATGCATTACAAAGGGTTTGAACAGCTCCAGGGCCATTCGCTTGGGCAGCCCGCATTCGTCCATCTTCAGCTCGGGCCCCACCACGATTACCGAGCGTCCGCTGTAATCGACCCGCTTGCCCAGCAGGTTCTGGCGGAAACGCCCTTGCTTGCCCCGCAGCAGATCGGAAAGAGACTTTAGTTTGTGGTTGTGGCTGCCCTGGATGGGGCGACCCCGCCGGCCGTTGTCGATTAGGGCATCCACCGACTCCTGCAACATCCTCTTTTCGTTGCGTATGATTATTTCCGGAGCGCCCAGATCCATAAGTCTCTTGAGGCGGTTGTTTCTATTGATTACCCGCCGGTAGAGGTCATTCAGGTCGCTGGTGGCGAACCGGCCGCCGTCCAGTTGGACCATGGGTCGCAACTCCGGCGGCAACACCGGCAAAATGGTCAGGACCATGTCCTCGACCCGGTTTCCGCTCTTCCGGAAGGCTTCAACCACTCGCAGGCGCTTGATGGCCTTCTTGCGGCGCTGGCCGGAGGTAGACCGCATTTCGTTTGCCAGTTGGTCGCGCAGAGCCTCCAGGTCGATGCCCCTCAAGATACTTAGGATGGCTTCCGCACCCATGGAAGCTTGGAAGACCTCACCATAGTGGTCCTTAAGCTCCCGATGCCGGGATTCGGCAATAAGTTTGTGGATTCGCAGGTCACCCAGTTCGTCGACGGTAGCTTGGTACTGGTCCTTAAGTTGCAACTGCTCCTGGGCCACCCGATCCGTGATAGCGTCGATCTCTATTTGGAGGGCGAAGCCTTCAGCGTCCTTGGCCGGATCCGGTTCCTCGGTCAGCAGGCCTTCGATCCGTTGCCGCAGGGCGGCGATCTCTTCTTCCGCCGCTTCGGCTAGTTTCCCAGATCCCCGGTCGTAGCTGGCCTGTTCCTCCTCCAGGGTCTCTTGACGCGCCTCTTCATTCACGGAGACGATGATGTGCTGGGCGAAATAAAGCACTCTTTCCAGGTTACGGGGGGAAAGGTCCAGGAGCAACCCCAACCGGCTGGGGGTGGTTTTACTAAACCAAATATGGGTTACTGGAGCCGCCAGCCGGATGTGGCCCATGCGTTCCCGGCGTACCTTGGAGCGGGTGACCTCCACGCCGCAGCGGTCACAAACCACTCCCCGGTAGCGGATGCGCTTGTACTTTCCGCAGAAGCACTCCCAATCTTTAGTAGGACCGAAGAGTCGCTCGCAAAAAAGACCGTCTTTTTCCGGGCGCAGGGTACGGTAGTTAATGGTTTCCGGCTTGGTAACCTCACCGTGCGACCAGTTCATGATCTGCTCCGGAGAGGCGACAGATATCCGTATGGCGTTGAAGTTGGTAGCCTGGGAGTCCGCCCGATCTGACATCCTGACCATTAAAACGCCTCCAAGGGCTGAAATTCCTCGCTTGAATCAGTAACCATCTAAGGCTGGCGACTAGGCCAGCGGAACCCGCTCCTCCTCGTTCAGCAACTCCACCGCCAAACCCAGACTCTGTAATTCCTTAAGCAGCACGTTGAAGGATTCGGGTACGCCGGGTTGGCCGATGGGCTCACCCTTCACGATGGCCTCATAGGTCTTTACTCTTCCAGCCACGTCGTCGGATTTAACCGTCAGCACCTCCTGCAAATTGTAGGCAGCGCTGTAAGCCTCCAAAGCCCAGACCTCCATCTCTCCAAATCTCTGGCCCCCAAACTGGGCCTTGCCGCCGAGAGGCTGCTGGGTAATCATTGAGTAAGGCCCAGTGGAACGGGCGTGGATCTTGTCCTCAACCAGGTGGATTAGCTTGAGCATGTATATGCTGCCCACGGTCACCAACTGGTCGAAGGGCTCGCCCGAACGCCCGTCGTAAAGCTGGAATTTGCCGAAGGTGGGAGGGGCTATCCGCCGCTCCCGATGGATTACGAGGGCCTGCTGATGCATCTCGTCGACGGTCATTCCCTCCGGGTCCACTTCGGCCATATCCTTCAACCACAGCCGGAGGCAAGCCTCTCTGGCCTCTCCCTTGATGCTGTCGTCAAACAGCCTGGCGCCGTCGTAGCCCCGTTCCTCCAGCCACTTTTCCAGCTTGGGGTAGTCGATCTCCGGCGACCATTCGCTGGGAGCCGGGTCAATAGCACCCGCCCGCTCCGCGAACCATAGCCGTCCCAGCGAATCCTCGATAGAGTCGTCGTGGGCCCCGTCAAATACCGGGGTTCGGGCCTGGAAATTCAGGCCGCGGGCGGCCCAACCCAAATGGGTCTCCAGCACCTGCCCCAGATTCATTCGGGAGGGCACTCCGATGGGATTTAGTATGATGTCTACCGGAGTCCCGTCCTCCAGGAAAGGCATGTCCTCTTGGGGAAGGATGCGGGACACGACGCCCTTGTTTCCGTGCCGTCCGGCCATCTTGTCCCCTACGGAGATCTTCCGGGTCTGGGCGATCCAGACCCTTACCGCTTCGTTAACGCCGGGGGGCAGGTCGTCGCGATTGGCCCGGCTGAGGACCTTAACCTCAATGACCTTGCCTCGCTCACCGTGGGGAACCCTAAGAGAAGTGTCCTTCACATCTCGCGATTTTTCACCGAAGATGGCACGCAGGAGCTTCTCTTCAGCGGTCAGCTCCGTTTCTCCCTTGGGAGTAACCTTGCCGACCAGGATGTCCCCGGGGCCGACATCGGCGCCCACCCGGATTATGCCCATATCGTCCAAATCTCTCAGGCTGGCTTCGCCCACGTTGGGGATATCGCGGGTTATCTCTTCCGGGCCCAGCTTGGTCTCCCGGGCCTCCATCTCGTGCTTTTCGATGTGAATCGAGGTGAACATGTCATCTTTGACCAGACGCTCGCTGAGGATGATGGCATCCTCGTAGTTGTAGCCCTCCCAGGACATAAACGCCACCAGGATGTTCTGGCCCAGCGCCAACTCCCCATTTTCGGTGGAAGAGCTATCCGCCAGCGTATCGCCCCTTTTCACCAGGTCTCCCTTGCGAACTACCGGTCGCTGGTCGAAACAGGTACCCTGGTTAGTGCGAGTGAACTTCATCAAATGATGTTGGTGCTTTTCACCTTCCGAGTCGGTGATTACAATCTCCCGGCCATTTACTGAAGTCACCACTCCCGATTCCTGGGCCAGCACCACTTGGCCGCTGTCTTGGGCTACCCGACTCTCGATACCGGTGCCGACCACCGGCGCTTGGGGTCGCAACAGCGGCACCGCCTGGCGCTGCATGTTGGAACCCATCAGAGCCCGGTTGGCGTCGTCGTGCTCCAGGAAGGGAATCAAGGCGGCGGAGACGCTCATGATCTGCATCGGAGAGACATCCATCAATTCCACAGTCTCCGGCGACTCCTGAATATAATTCTCCCCCTCTCGGACCTCTACCCGGTCATCAACAAATTGGTTCAGTTCATCCAGCGCCGAGTTGGCCTGAGCTACCCGGTAGGTTTCCTCCTGATCGGCGGAAAGATAGACTACCTCGTCATCTCCCCTCACCACGTAGGGGCGAACCTGAATCATGGTGTCCTTGGGCAATTGGTTGATCTGGGCGGCCTTGGCCTTGCTGATGTGGCGTCCCTTGGCCACAACTACTCGCCCGGAATCATCTACCACCGCTTCCCGTACCGTGCGGCCGACCAAGTCGTTGGAGGCGCTGGGCAGGGTTTTGAGCACGCGCCGGTAGGGCGATTCAATGAACCCGTAGGGATTCGTGCGGGCATAGGAAGCCAGCGAGCTGAGCAATCCGATATTGGGACCTTCTGGAGTTTCTATGGGGCAAATTCGCCCATAGTGGGAGAAGTGAACGTCACGAACGTCAAAACCGGCCCGCTCCCGGGACAATCCGCCCGGTCCCAGGGCGGAAAGCCGCCGCTTGTGGGTCAGCTCGGCCAGAGGATTGGTTTGGTCCATGAATTGGGACAGCTGGGATCCTCCGAAGAACTCCCGTACTGCCGCCACCACCGGCCGAATATTTACCAGACCCTGGGGTGCGGCCGCTTCGGGGTCGACCAGGGTCATCTTTTCCTTGACCATGCGCTCCATTCGGAGGAGGCCGACCCGAACCTGATTCTGGACCAACTCGCCTACCGCACGAACCCGCCGGTTACCCAGATGGTCGATGTCGTCGGGGCGTCCTTCACCCCGATTAACTTTGATCATGGTGCGGATAACCGAGATCATGTCTCCCAGGGTCAGCACTCTCAAATCCGCGTTGTCGGTCTGGCCCAGACGCCGATTAAGCTTGTACCGGCCTACCCGTCCCAGGTCATACCGCCGGGGGTCGAAGAAAAGGCTTTTAATTAACGTGCGGGCGTTTTCCAGACTGGGAGGTTCGCCGGGCCGCAGGCGCCGGTAAAATTCAATCTGGGCCACGGCCATCCGCTTGGCCAACGTGGCATCGTACTCCTGATCCGGCCTCAGCCATTCCCATATGGCATGGAGATCGTCTTGCCGGAAGTGGGTGTCCTTTTCGTCAAAGACCGGGTCCCGCTCCAGGGTGGAAACGATGTATTTATGGTTTTCATCGGTGTCCACATCTTTGAAGAGGTCCAGCAATTCCTCATCCGAGGCCACACCCAGTGCCCTCAGGAAGGAGGTTGCCGAAACCTTGCGCTTGCGGTCCACCTTAACCGAAAGGATGTCCTTGGCGCTGGTTTCGAACTCCAGCCAGGCCCCCCGCGACGGGATAAGCTTGCCGAAGCAGAGATTACGGTCGCTGGCCAGGTTCTTCTCGTAGACAAAGTAAACCCCGGGTGAGCGTACCAACTGGCTGACCACGACCCGCTCGGCGCCATTGATAATGAAGGTGCCGTTATCCGTCATCATGGGTATATCACCCATGAAGATTTCCTGCTCTTTGATCTCTCCGGTTTCCTTCATCACCAGCCGAGTCTTCACGTAAAGGGGCACAGCGAAGGTAATTTCCCGATCCTTACACTCGGCAGGGGAGTACTTGGGATCCCGGAAAAAGATGGTCCAAAACCACTGTGCAGCTCGTACTTGGGGAATTTGAGCGTAAGATTTGACCGGGGACGACTTGGGCACAGGCAGAGCAGGAGAAATTACCGGTGTAGTCGGAAATGGGAGATACTTCCAGGTAAACTTCCTGCAATCCCTCGGTTTTCAACCACTGGTAAGATTGCAGTTGGCTCTGGATCAAGTTGGGGACATCCACGACCTGGGGAATTTGAGCGTAAGATTTGACCGGGGACGACTTCAAGGTGGGCACAGGCAGAGCAGGAGAAATGCTCATTGTCCTCTCTCCGTAGCTAAGAATAGGGGAACAGGCACTGGGACGCGCAGGGTATGGGCAAACAGATATTAGGGTCTGGGGATACCGGCGGGGTGGGAAAAGTTGCTACTTGTGGCATATAGCAGTAACCCACCATTATAACCATTTTCCAATTATTGTCAAGGGTCTGCTCTTTGGATTTTGTTGGTATTACTGATGCTGCCGGCGGGCGACCTGCTGAAGGGTGATGCTAGTGTAACCAGCCGGGACGAAAATGTACTTTGGAGCGGGGCACCCGCTGCACAAACTATCCTGAGACTCGGTCCAACCTCTCCTCCTTCCCAGAAGGGCCGGGTGTCAAGCTAAGGTCGGGACCGGCCAGAGTAAGGCAAATTAAATGGGGCGCGGCTAATCCAGCTGCGGAAGCACTTCCTTATTGAACATCCTTAGAGAATTGAGCTGCTGGTCGTGGGACAGCTGGTTACCGTAGTTGATCTCGAAAACCAGGTGGTCCAAGCCCAGTACCTTTTTCAGCCGCTGAAGCCGTTCCGTAACGGCTTCAGGAGTGCCATACACTACCTTATCCCGCAGCCAGTCATCGTAGCTCATGCCCAAGATGTGCTCGCTCTCGGCGCCCCAGTTGCCGGTGGTGCCTCCGTAGGTCGCGTAGCTGCCTACCCGCTTTCCCAAGCGCTGCACCGAAAACATGGCGCTCTGCTGGGGGTCGGCGTAGGCTGCCTCGGCGGTGGCCGCCACGTAAATCGGCACTCGGACCCCAACCTCGCCCTCCCCTTCATGGCCGGCGTTTTTCCAGGCCTGACGATACTGCTGAATGGGCCCGGCCAAATCATCCAGAGTAAACACCCGAGAAGGGTTGACGAATATGGGGAAGCCCATGCGGCCGACTATTGGGAAGGATTCAGCGGAAGTGACACCCACCCGGATGGGAGGAAAGGGTTCTTGCAACGGTTTCGGCTCAATGTCCAGATCCTGGCATTGGTAATACTCTCCCGTGAAGGAGAAGCTTTCTGTAGTCCAAGCCCTGGTTATTATTTCCAGGGATTCCTCGAACCGGCCCCGGCTCTCGATGAAGGGCACGCCGTAACCTTCATGCACATTGGGAAAGGTGCCCCGACCGACGCCGAACTCGATCCTCCCCTGGCTGATGTGGTCCAGGGTGGCTATCTCTTCGGCGATACGCACCGGATTTCCCAGGGGGAGGATATGGACCGCCAGACCAATCCGGATGTCTTGGGTGCGGGCCGCCAGGGCGCTGGCGATGGTTATCGGAGCGGAGAGCACCCGGCCGGCGTTGAAGTGGTATTCCGCCAGCCAAACCGTCTGCACCCCCAAAGACTCTGCTTCATCCACCAGGGCAAACCCTTCTTGAAAAGCTTCCTGATAGGTGGCGTTCTCTCGGCGGGGAAACTCCAAAAACAGGCCGACGTTCATGGTCATTCTCCTATTTGCGGTAGGGAGTGTTGCAGATGCGGCTTTTCAGGCTCCCTTTACCCAACGAACAACGTATAGGTGGAGCCGGAGACGTGGCTCAAAATCTGAGGGTTGAGCAGCCGCCGGTCCTCTGCGAGCGCCCGCCTGGCGACCTCCAGATTAATGGCGGGTACCTGAGGCAGCGCCAGGATTTCTTCTAAGGTGAAATATTCGGCCCGATCCACTTCTTGCTGGTCGGTTTGAGGGTCGCCCTTACCATCGCCCTCTAATGGGTTTAGCAATAATACTATATAAAGACTGTTGCCGTTATCGGGATCATAGCGGTTCCGTACCCCCAGCACGCCCTGCACTTGGGTTTCAACTCCGGCCTCCTCGGCCACCTCCCGAACCACTGCCTGTTCTATGGTTTCGTCTTGCTCGACAAACCCGCCGGGCACTTGCCAATTACCTCTACCCCGGCGGGATGCCCGCCGCACCATTAGGAGGCGATCATCGCGGACCACGGCCCCACCCACTCCGACGTTATATCCGGTGTTGTAACGTTCCGGCAGCGGCATGCTTGCTCATCCTTAGCTTTATTTATCAACCGAACCCGACTTAGCTGCAGAGTCTTTCGGTTCTCCTCACTGTCATTGCGAGCGAAGCGATGCAATCTCTACCTACCTTGATAAGATTGCTTCGGGGCTGCGGCGCTCGCAATGACAAACGAAAGACCCTAGACTTAGCTGGCACCTTGACAATAGTTCTAAGCTTGTAAGCTCCAAATCCCCCTCAGTCCCCCTTTTAAAAAGGGGATATGGGGGATTTACCCAAGCGGTGGGGTCTCCGACAGGGGTTAGCTCTTGATTCAAGGCTCAGTAACTGGTACCGCTGCGGCTTGGGGAAGATGGGAAGGCCACTGGAATCCTCCCAGCAGCCGCAACCCTAGTATACGCCTGCGGTCTACCGCGCGCTCTATCCAAATCAAAAAGCGCCTGAGGCCTGAGGCCCGAGGAAGGATGCCGAGAATTGGCCGATCTGCGTTCGGAGGAATTTTCCCGCTGCGGGCAGCAAAGCGTGGCAGCGGGCGGCGCCCGGCAGAATAGAGCCCGGTCGGGGCGCTTCTTCTGCCGGCGTCCGTGGCCCTCAGCCTATTGGCGCTGCGATAGCTGGCCTAGCTGGGATATCCCCTGGGTAATCTGGGCCCGCATAGCGTCGGTGGAGGCCAGCCTGGCGGCCAGGATGCGCGCCTGCTCGTAAGTGCGGTAACTAATCCGGAACTGGATGTGCAGGTCGCGGAAGAAATTGGCATCCTCCTCGCTCAACCCCTCCAGGATCAGTCCCGGGAAGGGACTGGCCTCCGCGCCGTGCAGCTCCATCGGAGGCGGCTCGTCGGAATCCCAGGTTTCAGAGACGTCTCCCTCCTGTATCAGATAGTCCCGGCCGGAGGGCTGCCCCAGGTAGGTGCCGCGGAACCAGGCCAAGGTGCCCAATCCCACGGTGAGGGCGAAACGCCACTGGTTGCCGCTAAGAGTTTCCAGAGGGGGAGCGGTGCTCAGGTCCCCGGAAATCCTTCTCAATAGAACCACCGTGTCCGAGGCGCACTCGTTTACCACACCAATGTAACCCTCCAGTCCCTGCAAGAAGGCCTCCGCCTGGGGAATTAGCCGCAGCTCTTCGTAGGTCGGGTGTTGCAACCAAATCGGTTGATAGGCCAGATTGATTTCCCCTTCCAGGACCTGCTGATAGACTTCTTCCTTCACTCCTCCCATGGTCTCGATCATCTCTTCCAGCCAGGCCAGGTCTGAAGATATCTCCAGCAGGGGTATGGAGCCCACAAAATCAACCACCATCTGGAGACGAGCCTGCTCCTCTGGGGACAAGCCCCGGGCTCTCCGGAAGGGGCTCGGCAGAGCCCTTCTGGTGGGCGCCGCCAAGCTGGGAGCAGCGGTGGGCGCTCCCAGAGCCGGAGCCGCTTCCGGCTGAAGGATGCGGATGAACTCCGGCGGAATCGCCTCTTCCCTGACCCGCCGGCGGCGATAGTTAATGAAAGCGTAGGCGCCCCCACCCGTCGCCACCAGGCCGAGGCCAACCAGCATGGCCAGCAGCCAGATGGGCATTAATCCCGACTTCATCGCATGGGAGTTGGACCACCCGCTTTCATTGGAGGCCTTATCCACGGCCTTGACCCGCCAAAAATAGTCGCCCCGGGCCAATTTTTCCTCTTCCGCCAGGGTGTACCGCGGATTTTCCAAACCTTCCTTTTCCAGGATAATTTCGTCAAAGTCTCGATCGGAGGCTATTTGCAAGGTGTATCTGACGCCGCTGGGGTCGTCAACTGCGGACCAATTGGTTGCCGGCTTGAAGCCGCCGAGAAAACCACCACTGCCGCCGTCGTTAGGCTCTCTCAGACTAGGTGGTGGCGGCGGTGTATCTTCAATGGTGAAAGAAATCTGCCGCTGGTTTTGCAGGTCGTCTAGCCTTATTATGTGGTCTCCCTGGCGGGATTCGGGTATTTGGAGCTCCAAACGGAAGTTTCCGGATTTGTCGACGTTCCCGGTTACGGTCGCTTGGTCCAGCTCATTGTAGGTAAGAGTTACGACGGAGTTCGGGGCAAATCCCTGCCCTGTCACCATCACTTCCTGGCCCACATTACCGGTGGTTTCGCTTAGCGCCAGGCTCGGCAAAACCGTAAAGTCCTGCTCGCGGGTGCCGGTGGCGCCGGAGAAAGGGCTCTTGGCCTGGATTGAATGAGTTCCTGCGCCGGAGGGCGGGATATCAAACGACTCTTGGAAGGAGCCCACGGCATCGGCGGTTACCCCCGAGACTTCCGGACTACCGTCGTATAGTAGGGATATATTCGGCTCATTAGTACCGAAGCCAGCGCCAAAGATTTGGATTTGCTTGCCCGGCGGTCCCTCGGTGTATTCCAAGGTGATTCCAGGCCGGATCTGAAATCCTATCTCAGTGCTGCCATTGGCGCCTCCCGAGCCACCCGACTGGCTGACATCAATTACGTGGGTACCGGAAGGCGAGGGCGGAACGACGAAAGACCTGGCAAAAGCTCCCAAAACATCGGCGCTGATACCCTTGACCACCACCTCGCCGTCGTAGGTTATATCAATCTCCGGCTCATTGGAGCCAAATCCCTTTCCGCTGACGTTGATGGTCATCCCAGGTGTCCCGGAAAGGATGTTAGCGGTCAACAAAGACCCCAGGATCAGCACGTCCTCCTGTATGTTGGCGCTGGAAGTCTGAGAACCGGTGGCGGAGAGCCGGTAGGTTCCGGCAGACAAAGGCGGGATTTTTATTTGGTAATCCCAAGTCCCGTCGGCATTGGCAATGATACCATTGGCCACAATTTTCTCGCCCAGCCGCAGGGTTATATCCTTTTCGTCGCTCTCGAAGCCCGAGCCAATTACGGTGACGGTTTCGCCGGGCACGCCCCGCCCGCTGCTGAGGGACACTCCGGCGGTAACGTTGAAGAGTAGCCGCAAGGCGCTGCTGGTGCCCGGCACGCTGACGGTATAGGTCCCGGCGGCGGTAAGAGGGATGTTAATTTCCACCGACCAGGCCCCCAATGGGTCGGCCGAAGCGGAGCCTACGATATTATTTTCCCCAAAGCTGATGGGGATGCCAGACTCATTGGCCTTGAACCCCTCTCCCCTCAAGGTCAACCTGGAACCCGGAAATCCGGTGGGCTGGGCCACGCTAATGGCCGGGGTTACGGTAAAGCTGGTGCTGGGTCCCTTCCCGCTGGAGCCAGAGGCAACGATGGTCAAGCGGCCGCCCGGCGCGGTTGGGATGGTCAGGTCGGCAGACCAGACGCCTTTGGTGCTGGCGTTGACATCAACTCTGGTCAGATTGTTGCCGACGATCACCGTGATCCGCTCTCGGGAACGGGCCCCGGAACCGTTGACCCTTACCACCGTGCCCGGAACCCCGCTGGTGGGCTCAACCCGCATACCGGCTCCCAGGATTATCGACGCCTGGCTCACGTCGCCCGCCGAGGTGGAAGAGCCGGAAGCCTTGATGGTGTGGGTGCCGGCGGTGGCGGTGGGCACGTCGAAGGTGGTGGACCACAATCCTTGGGAGTCGGCGGAGATGCCGGAGGCTACCCTGGTGCCGCCGAAGGTCACTGAAATTCCCGATTCGCCGGACTTGAATCCGGTGCCACTGACGCTGACTACATCCCCCGGAGACGCCTGGGATTGGGTTACCGAGAGGATGGCGGTAACCTTGAAGGTTGCCTGGTCCGAGCCGGAAGGGCCGGTAATCCCAATGGACTTGGAGCCTCCCGAGGTATTGGACGGAATATCCACCGTGGTTAGAATTTTGCCCTGACCGTCCGCACTGGCGGTAATCAGAATATCTCCGTCCATAGTTATGTCAACTTGGGAACTTGGGTTGAAGCCGGAAGCCCTGACTGTTACTGAGCTTCCTGGGGGCCCACTCGAGGGGGTGACGCTAAAGGATGAACTGATGGTGAAGGTGAAGGAACGGGTGATTAGACCACGAATTTCCACTCGGTATCTATCGGCTGGCAATGCGGGGACATCGATGCGGGTGCTGAAGGAACCATCGGAGTCCGCGCGCTCCGTCCCAATCTGCTGACTGTCAAAGAAGATGCGAACCGTTTCGCCGGGGCCAAAATTGTTGCCGCGTACGGTTATCGTACCGCCCACCGAACCGCTTCTCGGTGAGATGGAACCCTCGGGCTGGGGGGTTGGGAAGGGAGTGGGGGTATGGGCTTCGGGCGACCCGTCATGGTCCAAAACGGAGGAAAGACCCGGTTGGGCGTTGGCCAGACTGAAGTGCACCACGGCCAATCCCAAAATCAACAACACTAGCCCGACAAACATCGCTGCCCGATTCACGTTCTCTTACCCTCTACCATCGAAGTGCACCACGGCCAATCCCAAAATCAACAACACTAGCCCGACAAACATCGCTGCCCGATTCACGTTCTCTTACCCTCTACCATCGTTGATCCGAAAAAAGCCCGAAAAAAAGCCCGCGGAAAAATTATAGCGAAATTAGCAAAACCATTTCAAGTTAGGAGCGGGGCTGATACTATCCAAATCCGCTCAGTCCCGGGAAAAATATGAGCGATTAGGCAGCCGATTTCCGGTGTTCCAGGGTCTGCGCCGGGTACTAAATAAGCCTGCCAGCCATTGTTATCATCTACGCCGACCGAACCCGGCAGGATTCAACACCCGGCTAAAGCCTGCGCAGCCTGGGCAACACCAATCCCATGACCATCGCTACGACAACCAGGGCGCTTCCATTGATCAGGAGGGCGGCGCGGGAGCCGGTGATGCCGGATATATAACCAATTTGTAGCTGTCCCCAGGGTGCGAAGCCGGTGCCCACGATCCAGGAACCCATGGCCCGGCCCCGCTGCTGATTGGGCACGCTGAGCTGCAGCAAGCTCTGGTGGAGCACATCGGAAGCGGCGGCCATCATGTTGGTCATGGTGACGAAAAGCAGGGCAGTCCAGAGGTCCAGGGCCTGACCCAGCAGGATTTGCCCGATCCCGAACAGAGCCAGCACCCCAAGCAGCAGCATCCCCCGGCGCCGGACTCCCCCCAGAGCCGCCAGGGCAAGAACGCCGATGGCGCCGCCGGCGTATCGGGCGGCCCACAGGAAACTCAGCGCCAGCGGGCCGAGTCGCAGCACCTCCACGGCATATATGGTAAGCATCACCTGATGGGAAAATCCGAAGGTCTCCGCCACCGCGGTGGATATCACCAGGCTGAGTATTACCCGGTTGTCTCGCAAGGCTCGGAAGTAATTAAGGATGTTATCCAGCATGGGCTCGCGCTCCATCGGAGCCGCCTGACCAACGTGCCGGAGGTAGTAGAGGGCAAAGGCTCCCAAGACATAACTTACGCCCATGGCCAGGAAGGTTATCCCTGGCCCTTGACCCTCGAAGGCAATCCACGCTCCCGGCCCTCCCATGAGAACTCCCGCCAGCAAAGCGCCGCCTATCTGCCCAACCCGCTGCCCGAGGGAGACCAGGGCGATTCCATTAATCGCACCGGCGGTGCCCACTATGTCGTATACGTACACCTGCCGGGCGGTCATATAGAACGCCTGCAATGTGCCCAGCAAAGAGGCAGCGAGGAATAGCTGCCAAACGTCCAGCCGGCCGGTCAAATATAACCCCGCCACGATAAAGGAAATGGCCGCCATTCCCCACACGCTGAGGGTCATTATCTTGCGCCGGTCCATACGGTCGGTGATGGAACCGGCGACTAGGCCGACGACCAGATTGGGAGCCGACCTGGCGGCAAAGACAACGCCAACCATCAGGTCGGAGCCGGTGTCCTGCCATACCACCAGGCCCAGCACTAGCTGCTGTATCCCTTGGGCTAGCTGGTTGGATAGGGTGGAGAGGCAGAGCACCCGGATGTCCGGATACTCCAAAGCGGCGAACACGTTGACCCAACTGGTTCGGCGCGCTTGAGCAGGCTCGGGAACCGGATCCGGGCTAGTAGACATGGACCTGCAGATTTACCGTTAAAATTAGGACGCTAATAGAAATTGGATGCTGGGAAGGGGCTGCCAGAGTCTAACACATGAATCCTTGGAAGGGACGGGCCGGATAACGGGCGGGTACAGGGCCTTTTCATTTTCTCAAAATAGTATAAAATTATTACCAGTTTAAGCGGGAGGGAAGGATGATGACTTTGAGAGAAACGCTGGATTTGGTGCCTGACTTCCGGAGTAGCCAAGGGCGACGCCACTCTTTGGGGGCGATCCTGGCCTTGGCCACCTGTGCCATGCTGTGCGGCGCCCGCAGCTTATACGCCATAGCTCAATGGGGGCGGGACCAAGGGGGTGCTACGGCGCAGCTTTTGGGGTTCAGCCAGGAGAAGACACCCTGCGTGGCCACCCTCCACCGGGTGTTCAAGGGCCTGGACGTGGCGGCCTTTGAGGCAGAAGTCGGCAACTGGCTGGCAAATAGCGGGGTAGAGGCGGATGACCCCCTGTCCCTGGACGGGAAAACCTTGCGAGGGGTCCACGGCCAAGAGATACCCGGGGTCCATCTGGTGTCGGCCTACGCTAGCCGCGCTGGGGCAGTGCTGGCGCAGGTAGCTGCGCCGGGCAAAGGGGAAGAATTGGCGGCGGTCAAAGAAGTATTGGGCCAGGTACCCCTGAAGGGTCGGGTAGTAGTGGCTGATGCCTTACTGACCCAACGGAAAGTCTGTGAGCAGATTGTGGCAGGCGGCGGAGAGTATCTGCTGCCAGTTAAAGAGAATCAGCCCACCTTGCGCCGAGACCTGGAGGTGGCTTTTTCCCCTGCTAGGAACTGAGAGGGCTGGTGGGCCAACCGTACCTCCCTGGCTGGCAGCGGAGTGGCGAGCACGCGGGGCCAAGCTGACGGTCTGGGCCGATGCTCCAGTAAAGCGGCGTCATGGGCGGCTGGAGCGGCGAGAGTTGTGGGCCTTGGCCGACCCAGAGCTAAATGGCTACGTGGGCAGCGCTGGGACGGTCGGGGAAGCGTGGCCGCATCTGCAACAGGTGTGTCGGCTAGAGCGCCAGCGGGTCGTGAAGGGCAAGAAACAGGTGGCTGTGAGCTATGCAATTAGCAGTCTCCCAGCCACTGATGCCGATGCCAGGCGATTGTTGAGCCTTTCCCGTGGGCACTGGGGCATCGAGAACCGCCTCCACTGGGTACGGGATGTGACCTTCGACGAGGACCGCTCTCAGGTGCGCACTGGGGCCGCCCCACAGGTTCTGGCGGGCCTGCGAAACCTGGTCATCAGCTTGGTACGTCGGGCTGGGCATTCCAACGTAGCCGCTGCCCTACGCCGCCACAATGCCCATCTCAGCGAAGCTTTCGACATGATGGGCTTTACCTACCAGGCAGGAGAATGAAAAGGCCCTGAACGGGCGGGTAAGCAACCCGTTGACTCTCGACCTAATTCCACCACCGATATTCCGGACCGGTTCCACCCGGCAACTTCCCCTTTGCCACCCCATTAAATATCGGGAGATGGGCAGGACTTGAAACAAGGTGGGATTTCTGGCAAGATTAAACTATGAGGATCGGCGCATTTGAGTTAATCGAACCCCTGCCCCAGTTGCGGGAGCCCCACGTGTTCGCCATGGTCCGCCCCTGGGTGGATGTGGGTAGCGTGGGAACCCTGACTCTAACCCGGCTGGAGCATCATCTGGGCTCCAAAGAGCTGGGTAAGCTGGCCCGCCCGGGGGAGTATTTCGACTTCACCCGCTACCGGCCAACCATGCGCCTGGTCAAAGGAGAGCGAGAGGTCACGGTTCCCAATAGTCTGATCCACTACGCCGTTACTGAAAATGGGCCGGACTATCTTTTCCTCCACCTGATGGAACCCCATGCCAACAGTGAGGAGTACACCGATTCCATCCTCGAAGTGCTGCGGCACTTCGACATCAAGCGCTATTGCCGGTTAGGAGCCATGTATGACGCGGTTCCGCACACGCGCCCGCTGCTGGTGACCGGCAGCCTGGGGGATGTTCCCCAAATAAAGGAAGTAGCCAACTTCAAGCTGCGCCAGAGCACCTACCAGGGTCCGACCACCATCATGAACCTGGTTTCCGAGGGAATCGGCAAGCTGGGCGTGGAGGCCATCAACTTCATGGTCCACCTGCCCCAGTATCTGCAGCTGGAGGAGGACTACACCGGCACCTCCCGCATGATTGAAGTGCTGTCCTCAGTCTACGAAAATATCCCCTCCGACCTGGCGCCGGTTCGACGGGGGCAGCGGCAGTATCGGGAGCTCAGCGCCGCCGTGGAGCGGAACTCGGAGCTGAAGACTCTGATCCAGCAGATGGAAGCCTACTACGACGCTCAGGCCGACTCGGAAGAAGGTAAAGGCGTCGATGCTGCTCCCAAGGTGAACCTTTCCCCGGAGATCGAGGAGGGCAATAATCACCGAGCAATAATGAACCTTTCCCCGGAGATCGAGGAGTTCCTGAGTGAGTTGGGACAGTCCCTCGACAACGAGCAATAATCACCGAGCAATAATCACCGAGCAGCTATATCTTACTGCCTGAGTCATCCGGGCCACTGATTCCAGGCCAAACCACGGTTTCCCGAATCCCGCCCCGGCGAACCAAAGAAGCAGCCCTTCTCGATTTGGGAAGGGCTGCTTCTTTAACGCCACTCTGGTTGAACCGGTGTTGAGCCGGTATCAGGAGTTGGGCCGCCGGTCCAAGGTCACCTGAATCGTCTCCAGGCTGCCATTCTCCCGAATCACCTCCAGCATCGATTCATCCTCGGGCCGGGCATTGTCCACCAGGTAGGCAATCAAATCGTCGATGGTCCGCACCGGGGTTCCGTCGATGGCGATAATGATGTCGCCGCCGAGACGGAGGTCCAGTCCCTCCACCTGCTCGCTGCGGTCGCTGCCCAGGAGACCCGCCGCCTCGGCCGGTCCATCCCCGATAACATCGATAACCAGGGTGCCCCGAGTATCTCGCGGCAGGTCCATCAGCTCCGCCACGTCAGGCCTTAGGGAGGTGCCGCTGATCCCCAGCCAGGCGTATTGGTACTGGCCGTTTTTGATCAATTCCGGTATCACCCGCTTGGCGGTATTTATCGGGACGGCAAACCCGATGCCCGAGTTGGCTCCGCTTCGGCTGATGATCTGAGTATTGACGCCAATCACTTCGCCGTTCCGGTCCAGCAAGGGGCCCCCGGAGTTCCCAGGGTTAATCGGCGCGTCGGTTTGGATAACCTCCGGAATGGAAAACTGGCTGTTACCGCTCCGGATGGTCCGGCCAACGGCGCTGACAATGCCGCTGGTGATGGTGAACTCCTGACCGAAGGGGTTACCGATAGCCACCGCCAGCTGCCCCGGCTTCACCGCCCCGCTGTCGCCGAGGGGCGCGCCGGGCATGGTCAGCCCCTCACTATCCGCCAGCTTCAAAACCGCCAGGTCGGAATCCGGATCGGTACCAAGAACATCAGCTCGCCGCTCGGTGCCGTCGGAAAATATCACCGTCAAGCGGTCCGCCCCGTCGACCACATGATGATTGGTCACAATATGGCCCTCGTCGTCCCAGACGAACCCAGATCCCCCGCTGCGTTCAAACGGGAAACGGTCTTCGGGGAACCCCGGAATGGAGGGGAACCTGGGAGGATCCTCGGGCAGACCCACTTGCCTGCTGGCCCGAATTTCCACCACCGACGGCAGAAGCCGGTCATAAATCCCGATAAGCACCTGCTCATGAGCCGCGACAATGGCCACGGCATCGGCATCGTTGAAAGCTCCCGGCAACTCCTGCGACATCGGCCCATTGGCCGGGTCAGAGTTGGCCGGATCAGAGTTGGCCCCGCCAGAGTTGGATTGATCCGTAGCCGCGGCGCCCGCGCACGCCACTAGGAACAACCCAAACACCAACATAATCAAGACGGCGGAACGAGCCCGGAACAGGCTGCCTAACCTGCCGGGCGGCGGCAAATCCATTAGTAGGCCATTCAATGTTCTGGTCATTTTTAATCATCTCTCCTGGTGGAAGTTTGGGGACCGGGGTCCGATTTACGCTTCGATAATTATTAGATGTACCCCAGTGGAATTCGGTAGGGGAGTTCGGTTAAGGGGTAGCCTTGTTTAACTTGGACTATTCCCTGAATTAACAATCTTACAGCATCACCGATCTCCCAGCAGCTACCTAAATTGGTAATTAACTTTACGTTTTCAGTCCGGAGTTGGATTTGACCCCGGCGCTCGATTGAAGGCCACTTAAGATTGCTTCGTCGCTGAGGCTCCTCGCAATGACATTTGACACTCCCTCTAAAAAAGGGGTACTGGAAAAACAGCTACTGCTATGCTAACGTAATCCAGCAATTATGATAGTCTCTGCGGCCAATCCCGCCATGCCTGGTAACCTACCTGGAATCCGAAGGTTGCGGAGCCCCGGAAAGCCCGGCCGGAAAGCCCTAGCCGGAGAGCCGTAGCATGAGCTTGCGCGTTGAGGGAGAACCCTCCGGCTATCAGCCTGGGCAGCAGATCGCCTGGCTACCCTGGGGTCCGGCTCCCTTTGAATTGGCGCGGCAGCGAAACCGACCGGTTCTATTGTCCATCGGCGCGGTCTGGTGCTATTGGTGCCAGGTTATGGAGGAAACCACCTTCCAGGACTCGGACGTGATCGAGTTTATCAGCCAAAACTTTGTGCCGGTTCGGGTCGATAACGACCACCGGCCGGAGATCAACTCCAGATACAATGTCGGGGGCTGGCCTACTACCGCCTTCCTGACCGGTCATGGCGGCATCGTCGCCGGAGCTACCTATCTTCCCGCGGACCAACTCCTAGCCATGCTGATGGAAGTGCAGCGGGCGTACCAGGAGGAGAAACCCCAGCTATACGAGCAGGCCAACAATCTGTTCCGCCAGCGTCAGGATGAAGTGGCCAAGATAAGCGCCGGGGCGGAGCTGGACGCCAAGCAGGTGCAGCGCATCGCCCGTCGTTCCGCTGGCATCTACGACCCGGCAAATGGGGGCTTTGGCGAAGAGCCGAAATTTCCGGGAGTTCCTGTCTTACGATTGCTGCTGCATCTGTTTCGGACCACCGGAGAGGAGTTTTACCGTGTGATGCTGGAGCGGAGTCTGGATGGCATGTTGGGTGGAGAGCTGGTGGACCCGATAGATGGAGGGTTCTTCCGGTATTGCGCTCAGGCCGACTGGACCGAGGCGCAGCACGAGAAGATGCTGGAGGATAATGTGGGATTGGCCCGGGTCTATCTGGAAGCCTGGTTGCTCCTGGACCAGGACTCCTACCGCCGAGCGGCCGGGGACACCATCAATTACATCTTGAACACCTTATATGACGCCGAGGCGGCGGGCTTTCGGGGTAGCCAGGGCGCTCATTCCAGCTACTTCGCCCTGCCTGAAGGGGCCAGAGAGGACCAGCCTGACCCGGCGGTGGACCCCTGCTGCTACACCAACTGGAGCGCGCAGGCCGTGTCGTTGCTGCTGGAGGCTTCTTGGGTCCTGTACCGGACCGAGCTGATTCCCATCGCCCGCCATGTTCTGAACGCGCTGGTGGAAAGGGCGCAGACCGGGGAGTTGAGCCACGCCTATTCCCCGGCCTATTCCAACAGAGGGCAGCCACTGGAACCCCGGCAGCTGCTGCTTACCGATTGGGCATCTTTGCTCAACGCCCTGATGGACGCCCACAACTGGGACCCGGGTCGGGGCGATTACCTGCCGACAGCCGAGCGGGTCGCCCAGCAAATGGTAGAGTGTTTCGGCGACCCGTCTTCGGGCGGCTTTTTCGACACGGAGAAGGATGAGGAGGCCACAGGGTATCTCAAGCTCCGGGAAAAGCCCCTGCCCGAGAATGTTTTGGCGGTTCAGGGCCTGCTGAAGTTGCATCAAGCGACCCTCAACGATGAGTACCGCCAGCTGGCCCAGCGCACACTGAGCGCCTACGTAGAAGCCAATCGGAACTACGGAGAATTCGCCGCCACCTACGCCCTGGCCGTGGACCTATTCCTCAATTCACCGGTGGAGATTACGGTGGAAGGCCGGCCGGAGGATGCCGCCGCCCAAAACCTGCTGCGCGCCTCGACGCGGGTGACCTCACCCCATCTGGTGGTCAAGCCCCTGCTCAGCGCGGATTATGAGGGGAATGCCCAGGCCCACGTCTGCCTGGACACAGTTTGCCTGCCTCCCGTTGCTGATCCGGCTTCTTTGCAGGCCAACGTCGAGGCCACCGTTAGAGTAGAGACTGCCAGCCAGGTCAGCCCCTTTGAAAATATCCTGGACCGGTTTCCCGGCTTGTAAGAGAGTGCTTAATTGTCCATGTCCAAGGATCGAAACTTGTAAATTCCAAATCCCCCTCAGTCCCCCTTTTAAAAAGGGGGATATAGAGAGATTTACCCAAACATCAGTGCCAGAGGAGATAATCAAACTGAAAAGCGTGAATTGCGGCGACCTCGGGATAGAACAGGTCGACACCAAGCAAACCCTGGCTGGCTGGGTGGGCCGCCGCCGGGACCACGGCGGGATCATCTTCATAGACTTGCGGGACCGCTCCGGTGTGGTTCAAGTTGTGTTCAATCCGGAGCTGGCCCCCGAGGCTTACCAGCTGGCCGACCAGGTGCGGACCGAGTGGGTGATCCAGGTGGAAGGGACGGTGTCCCGACGGCCCGCCGGCTCGGAAAATCCAACCATGCCCACCGGCGCAGTGGAGGTGATGGTAGACCGGGTCCAGGTTCTCAACTCCTCGCTGACCCCGCCCTTTTACATCACCGATGACGTGGAGGCCGATGAAGGATTGCGTCTGAGATACCGCTATTTGGATTTGCGCCGTCCCCAAATGCAACGGACGTTGATCCTGCGCCACCGGGTGGTGAAATACATCCGCGACTTCCTCGATGCCAGGGGGTTCCTGGAAATCGAGACGCCCATCTTGATCAAGAGTACGCCGGAAGGGGCCAGAGATTTCCTGGTGCCCAGCCGTCTCCAAAAAGGGAGCTTTTACGCCCTGCCCCAGTCGCCGCAACAGCTGAAGCAGCTGCTAATGGTGGCCGGAATTGAGCGGTATTTCCAGATTGCTCGCTGCTTTCGGGATGAGGACCTGCGGGCGGATCGTCAGCCGGAGTTCACCCAGTTGGACCTGGAGATGAGCTTCGTCACCGAGGCGGAAATTCTTCAGCTGACCGAAGATCTCTATACCGGAATGATTGAAACCATCACACCGGAAAAATTGCTGATAAAGCCCTTCCCCCGGCTTACCTATCAGGAGGCTATGTCGCGTTTTGGCAGCGACAAGCCGGATTTGCGGTTTGGACTGGAGATGTCTGATGTAACGGACTTGGCCGGCGAAACCGAGTTTCGAGTATTTTTGTCGACCATCCAGCAAGGCGGCATCATCAAGGGGTTCGTGGTTCCGGGTCAGGCCCATTACAGCGGTTCCGACATGCGCCGGCTGGAAGATACCGCCAAAGGCTATGGCGCGGGAGGCATGAGCCACCTGCGATTACAGGGCAGCGGTCCGCTAGCAGACCTGACGGAAGAGCGGGCTCTGCTCTCTCCGGGGCTGCGCATGCCGCTGGATTGGACGCGGCGTCTGGCGGAACGCGTGGGAGCCCGAACCGGGGACCTTATTCTGCTGATGGCCGGTCCGCCGCGGCAGGTCAATACCTGGCTGAGCAACCTGCGAAACCACCTGGGTCAGCAGATGGGACTGGCCGACCCCAACCTGCTGGCCTTCGGCTTCGTAACCGACTTCCCTCTCTTCGAGTGGTCTGAGGAGCAGAACCGGTGGGACTCCACCCACCATCCCTTCACGGCTCCCGCAGAGAGCCAACTAGACCTGCTGGATGGCGATGATCTGGGCAGCATCAACTCCCAGGCCTACGACCTGATTTGCAATGGAGCCGAACTGGCCAGCGGAAGCATCAGAATCCATCATCGGGAATTACAGGAGCGAATATTCCAGATCCTGGGCCATACCAGCCAACAGGTCGAGGAAAGATTCGGCCACCTTCTGGAGGCCTTTGGATACGGTGCTCCTCCCCACGGGGGGATCGCCCCCGGTATAGACCGCCTGGTGGCGATTCTGACCGGGGCCGACTCGATCCGAGACGTCATCGCATTCCCCAAGACCCAGAGCGGCTCAGACTTGCTCTTCGATGCCCCATCGCAAGTCGATACGGCGCAGTTGGAAGAGCTGGGGCTAAGGCTAGCGGAATAAACCGCCGATTAACCTCCGGGATTTCCCGGCCACTGCCGGCGTTCCGCCGGCTCAGGGTCATTCGCTTCTCCCCCGGGTCTTTGCGAGCCCTTCGGCTGCGCCCAGGATAAACTCCGCTCAGCAATCGCACCCCACCTCCATGAGATTGCTTCAGGCCTACGGCCCTCGCAATGATAATCGAAAAAGCCTGTCCGCCGGCTGCTATTCCTTGCCAAGGCAGGTAGTCACCGCTAAACTACCAGAGTATTCCCTGAATCGCTTATCTTCCAAAAAAACCCGCTGGCAAGAAAACCCGCTGGCCAACATATTTCCGTGAGGTCTATAGCAATGGCGAGCTCTCTACCCTTTGACTACGAAGCGCTATTCGCCAGGAACGCACCGGTATCCACCCGAGGCGAGAACCGCTACGCCAAATACGATTTCGCGGTGGCCTACCCGCCTCCGGAAACCCTGCCTTTGGAGGGATTGGTCGAGGCCCTCAAAGTGGCGTTGGACCGGGAAGGGCGAGACTTGGCCTTATATCCGGTTGCCGCCGGCCTGCCCGCCTTGCGACAGCTGCTGGTGGAAAAGCTGCATCGAGACCGCGATATGCAGGTCTCTATTGAGGATGTCGTCCTGACCTCCGGCTCGGGCGAAGCCCTCGCGATACTGATCAAGGCCCTTACCGACCCGGGAGATGTGGTCCTAACTGAAGAGTTCGTGTACCTGGGAACCCTGCGCCAGTTGCGGTTATTCGGCGCCGACGTGGTCGGAATCCAGTGCGACGAGCAAGGCCTGGTGATCGAAGATCTGGAGGACACCTTAAAAAGGTTGAGCGGGCAGGGCAAGCGGGTCAAATACCTCTATACCATACCCAGCTTCCAAAACCCTATGGGCTGGACCATGCCCCTGGAGCGCCGGAAGAGGGTTCTGGACTTGACCCGAGAATACGGGGTTCCGGTTCTTGAAGACGACTGCTACGTCGACCTGAGGTTTGAAGGGGATGGCGTCACCTCCTTCCATTCCCTCGACGACACCGGACAAGTGCTCTACGTCGGCTCCTTCTCCAAGATTATTGCGCCGGGAATGCGCATGGGCTACCTGGTCGCTCCGGAATCGGTGCGGCAGCGGGCCATGAGCTTCAAGGTAGGTGGCGGTGCTAGCCAGTTCGCCGCTCTGGCCGTGGAAGAGTATCTGAAACACCATATGTACGAGCATATCGATGAGCAGAACCAAGCTCTGCGGGTCAAGCGCGACGCCATGCTGGCCTCCTTGGGCGAGAACTTTGGCGACGCCGCCACCTGGAGCAAGCCGGAGGGCGGACTGTACGTCTGGTTAGAATTACCGGAAGGGACCGACCTGGCCGCACTGCAAGACCAGGCTTTTGATGAGGGAGTGGGGTATTACAACGGGACCATGTTCTCGCCCTCGGGGCAGGGAGCTAATTTCGCCAGGCTATGCTTCGGTCATCCCACCGCTCAAACCAACGCCGATGGCATAGCTGAACTGGCGCGAATATTCCAGCGGCACGGGGTGATCAAGAGCTGATTTTTCCTGCCACCTAAGCCGGGGTCAACCCTTAGCCCGGTTAAACCAAAGGCCCCGCAGCTTGGAATCTGCGGGGCCTTTACCATTTCCGGAGATTTCCGGTGGGGCGATGTGTTATATCTCTAGTCGTCGGCGGTGGCGGTCTTTTCTGGGACTCCGGGATGGGCTCCGTTGGCATCCCGGAAGATGAACCGGTCCACCAGGTCGCCAATACTCTGGCGGAAACCGGAGTATTCCAGCTCTCCATAAGGCAGCATGGCAGCACCCGACCATCCCTGAGAACGCATTTCTATGGCCTTTTGCTGGGCCAGCTGCCGAACGTGGTCCCAGGCCGGGTTGTCGAAGAAGTCTATGAAGGAGTCGGAAAATTCTCCTTTGGCGGTCAACGAAAACCCCAGGCAGGAGACCAGGGGCAAGCAGTACATGCCGGTCACCGCGGTATTGATGGGCACCGGCATCAGGGGCATCACGTGGGACCCTCGGGCGTCGCCCCCAATGTAATGAGCCTTGGCGAAGGGAGAAATTAACTCCTCCGGCGCCGGGAAAACACCCTGGTTCCGGACCAGCGCCACCGGGTCGTCCTTTCCGGTATAGGTGCCGGCGATGTTATGCATCCGGGTGGCGGATATGGCCGCCGCTGTCAGCCCGGTGTGACGGGAAACTATGGAGTCGATTCCAAACCGCTCGTTGTCCCGAAGCAGCACCGTGATCCTGTAGTAATCCTCCGGTGCGTTAAGGGAGATGATGCTGTCTCCGCCGGTGTTGTCCATGTCGATAATATTAAATGTGAACCCTTCACCCACTCGGGGCAGCATCAAGCCCGCGCAGTACATGGGGTCGGCGAACCCCAGGAACATAGGCAGGTTGTAAGCGCCCGGACCGCACTTATCCGCCGCCAGTACCATGAAAGACTCGGCCGGGCGAACTGGATTGGTTTTCACCGGATCGTGGTCGAACTCCACCTCGGCCACCGCCGGACCGGCCCCCCGAATGTTGCCGGAGGGCGCGTCCACCAACAGATCCTGTCCTGCCCCGTACAAACCGTATTCCCGCGCGATGTCGGTGGCCTTAAGGAAGGTATTCCAGGCAAACTGGTGAACATCCGTGTCATTTGGCCCGTTGGTATGGGAGGTGGTCATGCAGATATCGTCGCCGGTGTGCCCCACGTAGCAGTCAATCAGCAGTCCGCTCCTAATGGCCTCATCCGCCGCCTTTCTGACGGCATCCAACATGTGGTCTGAAGGCCTGGTATGGCCGCCGATGGACCCCACGTCGGCCTTTAGAATCGAAAGCGTTATCTTCATCGTCTTCCTCCCGCTGTTAAGTTGTAAATCCGCCAAATGGGGCAATTTGCTGGACTGCCCCAAGCCGTTCCCTTCCCTCGCAGACAGGAAATAGTGACCGATTTGTGAACATAACGAGTTTAACATCGGGAGTAGAGCCTGTCCAGAAAGTTGCGATTTGCTGGGAGCGGTCCCGGACAGGCCGGTAGCCTGGGAATTTCGTTGAAATTTCGTGGATGTTGGTGGAGTCCCCTGGAGCGGCGCGTGGGGATTACCCCGGCGGGAATTGCCATTGTGCCTAAGTCCATCTCAGGTGTATATTCGTGTTAAGAGTAATGAACTCGTAGAGTTGAGTTCGTCCCGCGGGCAGGTTGCAGGAGGCATCTGGGACCATGGATTTTTTCACTTACTTTTTACTGGGCGGGATAGTACTTTGGACTGTACGCTTGGCCCGCTCCAGGGGCCAGAACCCCTGGCTTTGGGGCGGCGCATCCATCCTCTTGATGACGGCGTCCGACTTACTGGGCCTAAAGGATGGTTACCTGCCTCCAATTCTCGGCATGGCCCCCATGGTCTTTCTGCTCTTCTTCCGGAAGGTTCCTCAAACTCCGGTCAATATCCCTGAAGACCGAGTGATTTGTCCCAAGTGCCAGGCTTACCATGCCACCGGCCACAATTTCTGCGTCAATTGCGGCTGGCAACTGGACCAGCCTTACGCGCCAGAAGGCGCCGCTCCGGAAGATCCCACAAAATTAGATCAGCCCGGGGTAGAGCAGCCCAAGGCGGCCGCCACCCTCGCCTCTGAGGCGCCGGCCGATGTCATTCCTAGGGTTCAGGATGAGGCGCAGGCCGGTGCATCCGCCACTGTGGTTGCTTCTGAGCAGGCCACCACGGCTGATTCGACCGCAAATTTGAATGAGGAGCAACGGGTGGAGCCGGTGCCGGTGGAGCCCCTGCCGCCGGCACCGGCTCCCAAGCCAGCTTTCCGCTTCCCCCTAACCGCCGCCGGCCTGACCGAGCGGGGTGTCTCCCTGTTCACCCAAGGCCGGATTCAAGAGGCTGTGGATCAGTTCACCAAGGCCATCGCCTTGGATCCCAATTACCGCCCCGCCTGGGCCAAAAGGGCCGAGGGTTACCTGCGTCTGGGCTTGAGCCAGAAGGCGGAAGAGGACCAGCGGCGAGTGGAAGGCATCTAACACCAGCGGCCATCTGCCCCACGATTAAATCACCACTCGGGCATTGCCGGCTCCAGCCTCTAGACTGCCATTATGTGGTAACCAGCGTCCACGGGAATGATGGAGCCGGTAATGCCGCTGGAAAGGTCACTGCATAGGAACAGCGCGGTTTTCGCCACCTCCTCGGCGGTAATATTCCGGTGCAGCGGCGCCTTCTCGGCATGAATCCGTTTCATATCCAGAAACCCGTGGATGCCCCGGGCCCCCAGGGTGTCCAGCGGGCCCGCTGATATCGCATTGACCCGCACATTCTGCTGCCCGAACTCCGCGGCCAGCTGCCGCACCTCATGCTCCAGCGCGGCTTTGGCGGTTCCCATAATATTGTACCCAGGATAGACTCGCTGCGATGCCTGAAAGGTCATGGTTAAGACGCTGCCCCCGTTTTTCATCAGCGGGGCGGCGTGCTTCAGGAGGGGCAGTAGGGTGTAGGCGCTAATCTCCAGAGCCAGACGAAATCCTTCCCGATTGGTATCGGAGAAATTACCCGATAGATCCTCCCGGCTGGCGTAGGCAATGCTGTGCACCAGAAAGGACAGATCACCGAACTCTTCGCCGATACGCTGAAAAACGGCCTCTATTTGTTCGTCCTCAGCGGCGTCGCAGGGCAGAGTTATGGCGCCCTCCAGGGTAGCGGCGAGTCGCTCTACCCGTCCCTGCAGCCGTTCATTTTGGTAGGTGAGGGCCAGTTGGGCCCCGGATTGTCCCAGAAGTTTGGCGATGGACCAAGCGATGCTGCGATCGTTGGCAACGCCGAAAATCACACCCTTCTGTCCGGACAAATCTATCGGATACAACGACGGATACCTCCCAGGGGGCGATGACTGATGCTTGACAAGAGTTCTAATTTTGTAAGATCCAAATCCCCCTCAGTCCCCCTTTTAAAAGTGGGATATACGGGGATTTACCCAACGGTGACGCCTCCGACAGGATTTAGATTCCTCAGTCGCTTCGCCCCTTCGGAATGGCAGGGCTCGTTTTGGGATAGTTACTGAATAATCTCACTGCATAAGTCCAAGCAATCAGTTCAATCAATAAACGGCGCCACCTTTTCCAAAAATGTGTCCAATTGCCGCTCCGGTTCATAGGAGGCAAACCTAACTATCAGGGTTTGGGCCCCGGCCTCGGCATAGGCCAACAAACGGTCCTTGACTCGGGCCGGGTCGCCAAAGGGGCCCCACCGGTCTCCCCAGATGTTGGAGCCGTAATAGCCCAACAAAAACTGCTCCGCCTCGGCCTGGGCTCGGTCCTTATCCTGCTCCATGTTGACCGTCAGGTACACGGCGGACTCCCAGGCTGCCGGCTGCCGGCCCAGCTCAGCGCTGCGGGCCCGTACATTCTGAATCAGCTGGGAATACTCCTCCGGCGTGTCCGAAATGGAAATTATCCCATCCGCCAGGCGAGCCGCCCTTTCCACTTGGGCATCCCGGGCCGGCCCTCTCCAATGGCAGGCCAGCAGAATGGGTATCCCACTCGCCTGGACCGGGCGGGGCTTCATGGTGACTGAATTCAGCTCAAAATGCCTCCCTCGGAAATCGAAGGGTTCCCCGGTACCCAGGCCTTTCAAGATGTTAACCATTTCCTCCAGTCGAGACACCCGGCGGGAGGCTTGGACGCCGGCCACCTTCCATTCCTGCTGCTGCTCCTGATTAAATGCTCCCCCGGCGCCGGCGGCCACGATTAGCCTGCCTCGGGAAATCAAGTCAACCGTGGCCAAGGACTGGGCCAGCAACACCGGATGCCGCAGCGCCATCAGCAGCACTGCGGTTCCCAGCCTGACCCTCTCGGTAACCGCCGCCACCGCCGCCAGGGTGGTCAAGGGCTCCAACCGTGGCTTGGCGATGAGGCTGTCCCCGACCCAGACCGAGTCCAGGCCGGCCTCTTCCGCCCTTTGGGCCAGCCGGATAACCAGCCCGGCATCGGTGGGAGGCGCCTCCTTCAGGAGAAGACCCCTGGTGGGCAATAAGACGCCCAGCTTTATCTTGTTAGGGATGCCAACCTCCGGGAAGGCTAATCAATCCAATCCGGGAAGGGTAATCAATCAGGGCGTGAATGGTTTACCGGCCTTCCAATAAGGGACCAACCGCTGCAGCAGACCCGGCTCCATGTGTTCATAGGTCTCCAGGTCATCCACGGTATCCAGGTCGAAGCCCAGACCGGGGCTGTAGCAGATGGCTACGGAAACCTCCATCCTGGCAGCTTGGGCCAGGTGTTTGGCGAAACTGCGCTCCCCCAACTCGGGCTGGAAAACAATGCCATGGGGCACGAGGATGCCGTTGGTGCCGCCGTCTCTGCGGGCTGGCGCCAGGGTAATGTTGTTGCGGCGCTCGGAGGAGCGAATCAGGTTAATTACGTCGCTGGGTTTGATAAAAGGCAGGTCCCCGGGCAGATAAAGGACCGAGTATCCTTCCTGGAATGCCGTGGCAAACGCCTTGCTAAGGGTGTCGTTCAGGTTCCGGCCCATTTCGGGCAGCCAAATCCCGTCCTCGTTGCGTACCAGGTGGGTGACCCGGTCATCCCCGCCGATGACCCAGAACAGTTCGATTGAAGCCCCTTTAATGGCGGATATAACCCGCCGGAGCATCCCGGCGGCTAGGTCGGCCCGCTGCGATTGGTTGAACTGGCGCCCCAGCCGGGTCTTGCCCTCGGCCAAGGGCTTCATAGGGATGATGGGGATTACGGTGAAGTTCTGCTCGTGGGGTTCAGTCATCAGGCAAACTCGGGCAAGCTCAGGACGTAGTTGGCCAAGGCAACTTTGTCATCGTCGCTTTGCATTATTATAGGGGCCACCAGGGGTGTCATTCCCAGCTTCTCAATCTCCGGGGCCAGACCCGCGTCTTGCTGGTCCAGCAGAAAATAGTCACAGATGCCCTGGTACTGACGCGCAACGCCGACGCAGGAGGCTGGATAGCCGAGTTCTGCCATGATTTTCGCCGCCGGGCCCCTCAGAGCCTCACCACCAATAATTGGGCTCACCGCTACTTTATTGGGGGCTGCTGTCAGGCTTTCCCGTACACCAGGTATGGCAAGAATGGGGCCCAGGCTAAGGAAGGGGTTGGACGGACAAAACACCACCATCCCAGATTGCTTCAGGGCCTGGGCAAAGGAAGGGGACGGGAGGGCCTGCTCCGCCCCTTCATAGCGAATGCTTCGGACCTGGGGCTGGCTGCCATGTTTGACAAAGTATTCCTGCATCGGCAAGTCCCCGGCATCGGTCTCCAGCACGGTTCGGACCGGCTGGTCGCTCATTGGGACAATTTGGGGGGCAATCTGCTCGGCAACCCCCAAACAGCTAACGAGCTCGGCAGTAACCTCGGAGAGCGACATGCCTTCCCGCAAGAGTTGGGTGCGCCGGATATGGGTCGCCAGATCCTTATCCCCCAAGCTGAACCAGGTCTCGGCGCGATAACGCCCCAGCATCTCCAGCGCCTGAAAGGTTTCCTGGGCCAAACCCCATCCGGTCTCGGGATTGGACAGCCCCGCCAGAGTATACATTACCGTATCCAAGTCTGGAGAGACGTGCAGCCCGTGGAAACATTCGTCATCGCCGGTATTAACCACAATGGTTAGCTGATCCGGCGGCAGGGTACGGGCCAGCCCCAGGGCCAGTTTGGCCCCGCCCACGCCGCCCGCCAGAGCCAGTACCTTAGCATCCATAAAATTCGCGAGCCATGTAATTCCGAGTTATCATGCCCTGGTGGAGCGCCACCTACAGATGAAAATGGATTCCCCTCGGCTCATGGTTCGACAGGCTCACCACGAGCGGTTGAGGTCCCGTTCGTCCTGAGGCTCACGAAGGGCGAACCGGTTATTTTCAGAGCAGGGAGCCCTTAGGCTCGGGGTGTCATTTGGAGATAATTACTTAACCGTACTAGCTCAGGGGTTGGCGCCCACTTGGGGGCTTTTGGGGTGATTGGGATGCTCGAAACGGTAGGTGTCCAGCTTTACCAGCCGCTGATATGATCCGAAGATCTCCTCCACATTGCTCCCCACCAGGTCCAGGGGGTCCAACTCCTGGTCGGTGTCACTAAAGACCCGTTTGATCCGATAGTCGGTATATCTTTCCGCGGGCACCCGTCCGGCCTGACGGATCATCTGCCGAAATTCATTAGGTCGCATGAGCTGCCCGTGCTGGGCGCCGGCCGCTGTGGAAATGCTCTCGTTAATAAGAGTGCCGCCCAGGTCGTTGACGCCGGCCGTCAGCAGCAACTGGGACATACGGCTGCCCTCCTTGACCCAGGAGGCCTGGATGTTGGGTATCCAGTTGTTCAGCATGATTCGGGCGATGGCGTGAACCTTGATTACCTCCATGCCGGAGGGGCCGGACCGCACGTCCTCCACCAACTCTTTCAGGAACATGGGGGCCTCGCTGTTAACGAAACTAAGGGGCACGAATTCGGTTATCCCACCGCTGCGCTGTTGAATATCCCGAATCAACCCAATGTGCCGGGCCAGCTGCTCATCAGTTTCCACATGGCCGAACATGACGGTGGAGGTGGTGGGAATACCCAATTCATGGGCAGTGGTTATCACCTCAATCCACTGGTCCACCCGAATCCGGCCCGGCGAGATCCGATCCCGCAGCTCTTGGTCCAGGATCTCGGCGGAGGTGCCGGGCAGGCTCCCGACTCCGGCCTCCTTGAGACCCTCCAAATATTCCTTGATGCTGCACTGGGACCGGATAGACCCGTAAAGAACCTCTTCGGGGGAGAAGCCGTGGATGTGGATGTCCGGTAATTCTTCTTTGATGGCCTGGCACAGCTTGATGTAAAGATCGCCCTCCATCTGGGGCGGGAGACCGGCCTGGACACATACCTCGGTAGCGCCGTAATCCCAAGCTTCCTTGGCCCTTCGGATGATCTCATTTAACGGCAGGAAGTAGCCTTCCTCTTGGCGAAAATCCCGGCTAAAGGCGCAGAAGCCGCAACGCTTGATGCAGACATTGGTGAAGTTGATGTTGCGGTTAACTACATAGGTGGCCACATCACCCACGGTACGGCGCCGCAGTTCATCGGCCACCATCTGCAAGGCGCTGAACTCCAGGCCGGCAGTGCCGAACAGGACCAAGGCCTCATCCACCGAGATGTCCTTCCCTTCCAAGGCCTTATTCAAGGCCCGGGCTACTGCTGGATTCAGCTGGCCCAGCAGTGCATCTAGATCATCTACGGGTACACCATCTGGGGCGGGACGCTGGCTAGTCGGTTCCGACATACCGTTGTATTCCCCCTTTCACGTATCCTTGGGCATCGGCCAGCGCCGCGACTTTCTGCTTCAGCGCCGCGGGCAGAAAACCGTTGGTTCCAACGAAGTCTTCCGCGAAGTATTCCGGATAGACCGGCAGCCTGGGGCGTAGCTCAAACCCCTTCTCTTGGGATCGAACTCGCAGCTCAGGCAAACCCGGCCAGGGCGCCTCTGGATTTACGTAATCTATGGTCAAGGGCGAGACCCCGCCCCAATCGTTAATTCCCGCGTCCAAGTAGATCTCATAATCTGACGCGCTGAGGTTGGGCGGGACCTGGATATTGGCGTCCGGTCCCAGCAGCAGCCGGGCCACCGCCACAGTCCAGAGCATCTCTATTGTAGAGGCGTCGGGCTGTCGCTCCATGGGAGTAGCCGGCTTGGCTCGGAAATTTTGAATGATGACCTCTTGGACGTGGCCATGCGCCTGCTGGAGACGCCGGATGGCCAGCAGGGAGTCTATGCGGTCCTGGCGAGTTTCACCGATGCCCACCAGAATTCCGGTGGTGAAGGGGATACCCAACTCACCGGCGATTTCCAGGGTTCGCAGGCGGACTCTGGGCCGTTTGCTGGGCGCTAACTCATGAGGGCCGCCCGCCTGGTATAACCTATCGCTGGTGCTCTCCAGCATCAGTCCCATGGAAGGATTGTAGGGCTGTAAAGCAGTCATTTCCCGGCGGCTCATAGTGCCGGGATTGGCGTGGGGAAGCAGCGAGGTTTCCTCCATTACCAGCCGGCACACATAGGCCAAATATTCTAAGGTGGTCTTGAATCCTCGCCTCTCCAGCCACTCTTTGGCTTCGGAGTACCGTTGCTCGGGACGCTCGCCCAGGGTAAACAATGCCTCGGTGCACCCCATCTGTTGGCCGCGCCGGGCCACGTCCAGCACCTGTTCCGGAGTCAGGTACAGGCTAGCCGCCGAGGAGGGGTCCTGCCGAAAGGTGCAATAGCCGCAAAGATCGCGGCACAGTCGGGTGAGGGGTATGAAGACCTTGGGCGAAAAGGTCACGACGTGACCCTTGCCCCGGTCTCGAATCCCGGCAGCGACGCCGCAAAGAGCGGCCACCTGATCGTTTTCCGCCGAGATCAGGAGGCTAGCCTCCTCATCGGCTATTTCCCGGCCCGCCTGAGCCCATTCCAAAATCCCCGGCAGGTCGACCTCTCGGGTTTCCATTCTTGCTTCGGAGGCGGGTCCTATTTCAGTAACGGGAACACTCAACTCTGGGCTACTCCAATAGCGCAGGACTTGAAACAGGAGTTTAGCATACAGCTAGACAAGTGGGAACACAGTTTGACGATGGCAGTCTGGTAGATTAGCTTCACCCCTTCCTTGCCGGTGCCGTCCCAGGCCTTGGGTCCCAGAACCTGGGTATGGAAGCCATCTAAAATATCGCTATCGGATTGACCGGACTGCCGGTTACGTTCCGCAGAACCAAAGGCCCCAAGGAAAGCATGAACTCGTACCGACCCCGCTCGGCGCAGGCCTCCGCCAGTTGTTCCAGATTGGTGTTGTCGATCAGCCACATGCCCAGGGTCACCAAGGATACCGTGTGCAACGGCGCGGTTACCGTGGCGTAGTGGCTGGGGCGGATGTCGTTGGAGGTGTCGGTCCCCAGCATGGCCACGCCCCGCTCCTTGAACCAGGGGGTGCAGGCCACCTGGCAAGCCGTGCTCGGCTGGGTGTTGGGAACTCGTCCGGTCTCCAGACGCATTCGATAGTTGCCGGTTCGGACCAGCAGAATATCCCCCTCCTCCACCCGCACACCTTGTAAGCGCTCCGCGGCCTCCAAGTCCTCGGGCATCACCGGGTCGGTAGGTTCCAGCCAGTCGGCGCCGCGGACTCGGGTTATATCCAGCAGAACCCCCCTGGTGACTATTCCCTGGGCGGCCACTTCAATGGAGTGGCTCTGGGCCCCTTCCCGGGAGGTAATGACACTGGCCGGTTTGCCATTGTAGAGCCTGCCCTGCCAGGAATAATGAGAAAGCGCATCGATGTGGGTGATGGTCTGACCGTGGAACACCATGCCGATGAACTCCGAGGCCCCGCGCCGGACCAACCGGCGCTCCGGCGGGTCGGTGTCCCGGCCTTCCCCGCTGTCTACCATGTACCGCTGTACCTGAAAGGTGGTGTCGGGCTGGATCTCCGTGGTGATGGGACGGGCGCAGCTAACGGTAATCCCATCCTGAACCAGGGCCGCCGCCTGCTTGCGCTTGTCCGGGGTGATCAGGTTCAAGCACCCCTTCTGGTCGTCCTCACCCCAGCGCCCCCAGTTACTGAGGGAGGTCATCCATTCCAAAACCTGAGCTTCCGAGGGAATATTCTTGGTCCTATTCGCCATGGTTCACCTCCAGAAGAATGCGCTGATTAACTATCTCAAGACGCCCTTGTCATTCCGAAGGCGCCCTTCGGCTGCGCTCAGGATAAACTCCGCGAAGCAATCTCTCCTTACCCTCATGAGATTGTTTCCGGCTGCGGCCCTCGCAATGACAAGGGAAAGACTCTGATTCCCGGCTACAGTTGCGCCCCAATAAACTGGGGATACCCTTTCAGGAAATCCGCAGCCCCAGTGGGGCTCCGGCCCTCCAGCTGTACCCTTTTGAGCCCCAGCATTCCCTGGGCGGTGCCAATTCCTGCGGGCACGCCGGCCGCATCCAGACAGACCACCCTTCCCGGAGCGACCTGAACTTCCGGCAGATCGGACAAGTCGGTGACCTCCAGCAATTTCAACACCTGACCGCGCCAGTGGGTGAACAGGCCCGGCCAGGGAGTGAATGCCCGGCGGCGGCGGTTCAGCTGTTGGGATGATAAATTCCAAGCGGCCTCGCCGTCGCTGCGTTCCAGCTTCCGCGTCACAGTGGCCCGGCTGTCATCCTGGGGCTGGCAAGGCAGCTCGCCGGCCACCCAGGGAACCAGTTGCTCCAATAGGAGGGACGCGCCTAACCGGAACAGAGCAGCGGTCAGGGTTTCTGCCGTATCCTCCGGACCGACGGCCTGCTCGCGTTGGGCGATTATCGGTCCGGTGTCCATGCCCTGATCCAGAAGCATTAGCGTGACACCCGTCGTCTCATCGCCCTCCAAGATGGTCGTGATCACGGGAGAAGGCCCCCGATACTTGGGCAGCCGGGAAGGATGGAGGTTGAGACAACCGCTGGACGGGATATTCAAGACGGCCGATGGGAGAAACTTGCCGTAGGCTGCCACCACTATCACCTCGGGACTGAGGGAGGCCATCTCCCGTTGCACCTCTTCCCGGCGCAGGCTGGCTGGCTGAAACACCGGCAGCCCATGCTCCAGCGCGTAGGCCTTGACCGGCGGCATCGGGGAGGACCGGCCGCGTCCCTGGCCACGGTCGGGAGGAGTGTAGACGCCGGTGATTTCGATATTTGAATCCTGAACCAAGGCATCCAACACCGGGACTACAAAAACGGGAGTGCCCATGAAAACCAGGCGCATTATACCTCCTGGAATTATAAGAGCCCGGAGCAGAAGCTTGCCAGAAAAGCCATCCAACCGCGACAGTGGGGCTGGATTTATCTTGACACTAAAACGGCTAACTTGCTAAAATAGTGTTACCGCAGGGCGGAATTTTGGATGAAGGAGGTGATAGAGCATGGAAGATAGTTTAACACGCAGGGGCGATGGTAGGCATCTGTCTGGACACGACGGGGTGACCACTCGCTAACTTTAGCCAACTAACATACGAGAGAACCCGTCAGTCGGGCCCAGGCTAATGTCTACCATCGCCCCTGATACTCAGCGTATCTTAAAGGCGGTGTCCCTAACCAGAATGTCTGGGCCCGACCCTTTTCTCCCCTGAGCCCGTTCCTCCCAGGTAGAGAGTCTACGGGGGCGAGTCAACCCCCAGTGCTGGAGTCAGGGAGCTTCAGTAGCGGCTGAGGGGTTTGTTTTTGCCCTGGGTTAGGACCTGATCGGCCGGGAGAACCCGGGCAAATCCCACTAGGGACGGTAGGTATGGATGACCGGCCAATTGGGCCGCCAAAGCGATTCAGGCATCGGTTTGAAGCTAGTCGGAACGATTGACAAGGGAACACAATCCACTTAAAATCTGGGGTTAAGAAGCACAAACTAGAGGAAGGTTTAGAGACTAGATGCTAAGAATTCGGCTTAGAAGGGTAGGGAAGAAGGGGAAACCGTCATATCGCATCGTGGTCGCCGACTCCAAGGCGCCTAGGGACGGAGCCTACGTGGAGTGGATCGGTCAATACGACCCCATGGTGGACCCTCCGGCCATCACCCTGAAGGAGGAGCGAGCAATTGCTTGGCTGAAGCAAGGGGCTCAACCTTCGGATGCCGTCAAGCGCATTTTCGAATGGAACGGAATCATCGAGAAGAGCCATGCGGCGGAACCGGTTGAGGAACCAGCGGACGAACCAGCGGCTGAACAAGTGGATGAACCAGCGGTTGGATAAAAGAGTTGCCGGATAAGCGGCTTGCCGGGCGAACGAGTTGAATGATGAAAGAGCTGATTGAGTTCATTGCCAAGTCTCTTGCCAGCAATCCGGACGCGGTGGTGGTCACCGAAACCTTTGAGGACGGCCAGGTGATTCTTCGCTTGGAGGTAGCTCCCGAAGACAAGGGCAAAGTAATAGGACGGCAGGGACGCGTGGCTCAAGCTATGCGGTTGCTGCTGCGGGTGGCAGCGGTGAAGGACGGGACCCGAGCCATGCTGGAAATCGTTTGATTTTAACAGCCCCCACCTCTAAGAATTTAGCCCCTTTACAGTAACCCTCTTTAGCGACCCTCGATTCATGCCAGACAATCCAGAGCCGGTCCTAGAGCCAGTCAACGTAGGATGGGTTCTCGGCTCCCATGGCACCTCCGGAGAAATTCGAGTAAAATCCTACACCGATGTCCCCACCCGTTTCGATCCCGGCCAGGATTTGTACATCGGTCTGGTTCCATACCGGATAACCGACTCCTCCTCCGCCAAAAAAGACCAGGTGGTTCTCAAGCTAGAGGGGATCGAGGCGCCGGCAGCGGCGGAGGGACTATCCGGCCAATGGCTCACCACCCCTGCGCAAAATTCTCCTCAGCTATCCGCCGGAGAGTTCTTCCACTTTCAGCTGCTGGGACTACAAGCCCGCACCGAGGAAGGAGAGGAGCTGGGCACCCTGCGGGAGATCCTCCAGACCGGGAGTAACGATGTATATCGAGTCGAAAAGGATGGCCGGGAGTTACTGTTACCGGCCATCTCCCAAGTCATTCTTCGAGTCGACCTGTCCGCCGGGGTTATAGTCGTAAAATTGTTGGAAGGAATGCGCTAGTACAGGTGGGCTGACAAGCATGAGTAGTATAATAAGCGCCTTGAGTCTGGAAAGATGAAGTGTGGTGGTGAGTGGAATGCGTGGACCCAAACCTCCTGTGGTGGAATTATCCTCAGAGGAACACCAAGGATTGGAAACCCTGGTGCGCCGATATAGCACCCCCCCAGCAGTTGGCCCGGCGAGGCAGAGTCATTCTGTCTGCCGCGGCTGGCCTGAACAACAGCCAGCTTGCCCGCGAAGTGGGCCTGGATGTGGATACGGTACGGTTCTGGCGCAACCGCTGGCTGGGGCTACAGGCAGCCATTCTGGAAGACCTGAGTATAGAAGAAAGGTTGCGGGATGCGCCCCGTCCCGGGGCTCCCGCCCGGATCACCCCAGAGCAAGTTTGCCAGATCATGTCCCTGGCTTGTGAGGCCCCAAGCCAGGGCGGTCTTCCAATCAGCCAGTGGACCAGCCGGGAATTGGCTGATGAGATCATCCAACAAGGCATCGTGGAACGGATTTCCCCCCGCCATGCGGCCAGACTGCTAGAAAGGGGGACCTGAAACCCCACCGGATACGCTATTGGTTGACACCCTCGGAGGACGAGAACTATGACGCCAAAGTCACTGACATCTGCGACCTGTACCGAGATGCTCCCGCCTTAGCCCAATCTGGGGAGCGAGTGATGAGCACTGATGAGTTGACCGGAGTACAGGCCCTGGAGCGCAAACATCCTGGTTTGCCCTTGGCGCCGGGGAAGGTGGAACGGCGGGAGTTTGAGTACATCCGGCATGGTACTCGCTCCTTCATCATCAGTCGGGATGTGGTGACAGGTCAGATTGTTGAGCCCTATGGGGGTCCCAGACGGACTGAGGCGGACTTTCTACAGCATGTGGAGGCAGTGACCGCCAGCGATAGGGCGGCCCCAGCGGTGGCATTTTGTGGTGGACAACCTGGACACGCACCGTTCTGAATCTTTAGTGCGCTGGGTAGCCCGAGAGTCTGGGCTGGGACTGGAGTTGGGTAAGAAGGGCAAGTGGGGCATATTGGCGAACCGAGAGTCCCGGGCCGCCTTTCTCAGCGATCCCAGCCACCGCATCGTGTTTCACTACACCCCCAAGCACACGTCATGGATGAACCAGGTGGAAATCTGGCTGAGCATTCTGGTGCGGAAACTGCTACAGCGAGGGTCCTTCAAATCGGTCACCGATCTGAAACAGAAGGTGTCGGACTTCATCGACTATTACAACCGGACCATGGCAAAGCCATTCAAATGGACTTACCAAGGGAAGGTGTTGGTCGCATAAATCTGTCGGGTTATTTACACCCACCTGTACTAGCCGTTTTGACCGGCTCCCCTGCGCAATGCTAAACTTTCTGTAGATGGGGAGTGAAATGTCATTGCGAAGAGCGTCAGTGACGAAGCAATTTCAGGGACTCCGATTGCTTCGCGGAGTTTATTCTGAGCGCAGCCGAAGGGCTCGCAATGATAATAGAACGCTTCTCCCGGCGGGTTCTCGGCCACCTGGGAGGATTCCCTCAACCGTTTTCATGGCCGTGGCCCTTCCAGTGGCCCTTCCAATCAATGGTCCATTAACCCTCGTTAGTAACCCTCTTTAAGGAGGCTTCGGTTATGTCAGGTCACTCCAAGTGGTCAACCATCAAGCGTGCCAAGGGTGCCACCGACGTAAAGCGGGGGGCCCTTTTCACCAAGCTGTCCCGAGACATAGCACTGGCGGTGCAGCAGGGCGGTGGCGACCCCGACATGAACTTCCGGCTCCGACTGGCGGTGGACAAGGCCCGCAGCAACAACATGCCAATGGACAATATTATCCGGGCCATCAAGCGGGCCACCGGCGAAAGCGGGGAAGGCGTGGAGGCCCTTGATGAGGTTATCTACGAAGGGTACGGGCCCGGCGGCGGCGCCATCCTGCTGCAAGTCTTGACCAACAACCGAAACCGCACCGCCTCCGACGTACGCTCCACTTTCAGCAAGGGTGGAGGGAATTTGGGGGAGACCGGCTGCGTTGCCTGGAACTTCGAAACCAAGGGAGTCCTCACCGTGGAAACCGACGATGCGGAGCGTGCTGAGGAGCTGAGCCTGATCGCCATCGAATTAGAGGCCGAAGATATTAAATACGAGGATGGCGTCCTGGAGGTGCACACCGCGCCGGAAAATCTGCCGGCGGTGCAGAAAGCTCTGTCGGCGGAAGGGGCAACCTTCGCATCCTCGGACATCTCTTTGGTTCCCAAGACCACGATAGCCCTGGAAGGAAAACCCGCGGAGCAGACCCTGCGGCTGCTGGATAACCTGGAGGACCTGGCCGACGTACAGAAGGCCTTTACCAACGCGGACTTCCCACCGGAAGTTTTGGAGCAATATCAAGCTATTTCCTAGATCTGATGATCCTTGAATCATCAGCCAACCACGGATGGGGCTGCCTTTTGAGGAAATCCCCCTTTTTAAAGGGGGGACTGAGGGGAATTTGGATCGTACAAGTTTAGCTCTTGATTGAAGTCTCAGTAGTATTAATTGAGTGAGTATTACATGCTGGTATTAGGCATAGACCCGGGCACAGTCCGAATGGGCTACGGGGTAATCGAGGGCGGACCCCAACCACGGGCAGAAGATTACGGGGTAATTGGGCTGAGCCAGTCCATGCCCCTGGAGCAACGCCTGTACCAGCTCTACACCCACGTCCTTAACCTGATCCACATTTTTTCTCCCGACGCCGTGGCGGTGGAGGAGCCCTTTGTGGGCAGGGGAGAGCGCCGTTTCGCGGGACCCGCCATCGCCGTGGGGCAGGCCCAGGGACTGGTGCTGATTGGAGCCGCCGGTCAGGGGCTGCCGGTTTACCGGTACTCCCCCGCCCAAATAAAGCATGCCATAACAGACTACGGCGCCGCCACCAAAGCCCAGGTACAGGAGACTGTACTGGCCATGCTGGACCTGAAGCAGATGCCCGAGTCCGACGCCGCCGACGCCCTTTCCGTGGGCCTGTGCCACCTGAACCACAGCCGGGCCGAAAGCGCTCTGGCCCGGGAAATACCGCCTGGTCAGGAACGATAGTGGGTGATAGTAGGCATTCAGGGTATCCTCGAAGCCACCGGCCCGGATTGGGTGCACCTCCGAATTGGGGGCGTCACCCTGCAAGTGTCGGTTCCAGCGTCCGCTATCGGCGAGTTGGGGCCCACCGGTAGCCAGGCTCGCCTGTTCACCCATCTGCGAATCCGCGACGACCAACCCGTGTTATACGGGTTTCCCGACTCCCCGGCCCTGGAGCTTTTCCAAGTCTTGTTGGCAGTATCCGGCGTCGGGCCACGTATGTCCTTGGCGCTCATCTCCAGCCTGGGCGTTGCGGGGGTTCAACAGGCAATAGCCGGCGGCGACGTGGCCGCCCTCAGCACAGTAACCGGCGTGGGCCGGCGCACCGCCGGCCGCCTGGTGTTGGAGCTGAAGGGTAAACTGGAATCGGATTTCCCAGCTGCCGCCGCCCTCTCTCCCGCCAGCGATGCCGAGGTTGTCGCCGCGCTCACGGCCCTGGGCTACTCCGCCAGCGAAGCCCGCCAGGCGGTTAACGGCCTGGACCGCTCTCCCGACCTGACAGTCGAGGACCGCATTCGCCTGGCCTTGCAGCAGTTTGGAAGTTAAATATCTTTGGTGATAGCTTAAGAAAAAGTTGGAAGAGTCTTGATACTCCCTTTGATCGGGCAGCGAACAAACATCAGAGTGGTAACATGCCAATCCGAAACATCAAACAGGAAGCTCACAAAATAGTCGAGAATCTGCCTGAAGATTCGACTTGGGATGACCTGATGTACCAGATTTATGTTCGACAGGCGATCGAAGCTGGGCTTGAGGATGGTGAAGCTGGTCGGACGATTGATGTGAAAGAGGTCCGTGCTCGGTTTGAGTTGTCCAGTTGAGGGTTCACTGGACGGAGATCTTAAATGGAAATCTGTAGGGAATGTTTTTCTGAGGAGCGCAGCGACGAAGAATCTAATGTCCCCCACGACAAATCCTCATGCGTGAGTATTACGTCTACATCATGACCAACGGTGCCAGAACCCTCTACATCGGTGTTACCAACGACTTCGTACGGCGAGTGTACGAGCATAAGCAAAAGCTCAAAAATGGATTCACCAAGAAATACAACATCACGTACCTCGTATATTATGAAACCACGAGCAGTGTCGAGGCCGCCCGGGTCAGGGAAAAGCAATTGAAGGGCTGGCGCAGGGATAGGAAGATGGCTCTCATAGACGTATTCAATGATCAGTGGCGGGACCTGTCACTTGAATGGTACAGCTGTTAAGAATTTTAGACCCTTCGCTTCGCTCAGGGTAACATGCCAGGTACCCGAAAGGGTTTCATACCGGTCTCCTGGGGTTACACACGAATTTCTTCCCCTATAAGGTTAACTAATGCCCGATTTTGCCCTAGCTTCCGATTTTAAAATGACCGGCGACCAGCCCCGGGCGGTCCAGCGGTTGGTCAACGGTGTCAGAGAAGGGCTTGACCAGCAGACGCTGATGGGCGTCACCGGCAGCGGCAAAACCTTCACCATGGCCAACATCATCCAGGAGGTGCAGCGGCCCACCCTGGTGATCGCCCACAACAAGACTCTGGCCGCCCAGTTGGCCTCCGAGTTCCGGGATTTCTTCCCGCAAAACGCCGTCGAATACTTCGTCTCCTACTACGATTACTATCAGCCTGAAGCCTACGTCCCCCAGACGGACACCTATGTGGAGAAGGATGCCAGTATCAACGAGGAGCTGGACAAACTGCGCCTGTCCGCCACCTACTCGCTGATGACCAGGCGGGACGTGCTCATAGTCGCATCGGTGTCATGCATCTACGGCCTGGGCGATCCGGAAGATTACTTCAAACTGGTGGCCAGCGTGAAAGTCGGCGAGATTCGCGACCGGGGACGGCTGTTGCGGCAGCTGGTGGACATGCAGTACGAGCGCAACGATTACGAGCTGGCGCGGGGAAAATTCCGCATCCGGGGCGACACGCTGGAGATAGTGCCAGCCTACGAAGAGGTGGCGGTACGCATCCAGTTTTTCGGTGATGAGGTGGAGCGCATCGTCCAGCTGGATCCGCTGACCGGCGAGCTGCTGAACCAGCTGGAGGAAGCGGCCATCTACCCGGCCAAGCACTTCGTAACCTCCAAAGAGCGGCTGGAGCTGGCCATCGTCGACATCGGCGTCGAGCTGGAGGAGCGGCTGAAGGAGCTACGGGATCAGGGCAAGCTACTGGAGGCCGCCCGGCTGGAGAGCCGCACCCACTACGACGTGGAAATGCTCCAGGAGACGGGCTTCTGCTCCGGAGTGGAGAACTACGCCCGCCACCTGTCCCGCCGCGGTCCGGGCACGGCTCCCTGGACGCTGCTGGATTACTTCCCCGAGGACTACCTGCTGTTTGTGGACGAGTCCCACATGACCCTGCCGCAGATACGGGGCATGTATCGCGGCGACATCTCCCGCAAGCAGACCCTGGTGGACTACGGCTTTCGCCTGCCTTCGGCGCTGGACAACCGTCCCCTCAACTTCGGTGAGTTCGAGACGCACATCAACCAGATAGTGTTCGTTTCCGCCACCCCCGGGCCTTACGAGATGGAGCACAGTCCCTTGGTGGTGGAGCAGGTGATTCGCCCCACCGGTCTGCTGGACCCGACCATCGAGGTCAAGCCCACCACCGGACAGATCGACGACTTGGTCCATCAGATCAAGCTGCGGGTCGACGAGGGGCATCGTTGCCTGGTCACCACTCTGACCAAGCGGATGGCCGAGGAGCTGGCCGACTACCTGTCGGAGATGGGCGTCCGCAACCACTACCTGCACTCGGACATCCAGACCCTGGACCGCATCGAGATCCTGCGGGACCTGCGGCTGGGTGTCTATGACGTTATCGTCGGCATCAACTTGCTGCGGGAGGGCTTGGACCTGCCCGAGGTGAGCCTGGTGGCCATCCTGGACGCAGACAAGGAGGGGTACCTGCGCTCGACCACCTCGCTAATCCAGACCGTCGGCCGGGCGGCGCGCCACGCCAGCGGCCACGTCATCATGTACGCCGACCGGGTCACCGACTCCATGAAGCGGGCCATTGACGAGACCTACCGCCGCCGCGCCATCCAGGATACCCATAACCGGGAGCACGGCATCGAGCCCCAGAGCATCCAGAAAGAGGTCCACGATATCACCGAGGGGATCAAGGCCGTTGCCGAGACCCGTTCTAGCTACCGGGTGATGCGCCAGCAGCTGTCCCGCGACGACATGTTCCGGGTGGTCAAGGACCTGGAGGCGCAGATGAAGGACGCGGCCCACGATCTGCAGTTCGAGAAGGCCGCCCAACTCCGCGACGAAATGTACGAGCTGCGCCGCCTGCTGGTCGGCGAGGAAAAAACCCTGAGCGGGTAAGGGCCTTTAACTGTCCTTAGGCAACTCTACGCTGTAGTGGCAAGCGAAAGTTGCTTAGGCTCAGGTGACGTAGACAACTGTCTGAAAAGCCTATCTATCAGCTCTAATCGTTTGGATAAAGACATTTCTTCCACTTGAGAAGGCTCTAGTCTTTCACCAAGTAAGTCGGAAACCCTTTCCATGGTGGACCACAGCTGTAAGATAAATCCCTTTTGTCCTTTACGGGATGTTAAGGGCTCTAGTCTTTCCGCCTTCAGCGAAAAACTGTAACTGTATTGGTCAGCAATATCAAAGAGTTCCCTCGCAAAAGCCTCGCATGGTCCGTCATAGATGGTTACATGAGGATTAAACGGAAAATCAGGCTTGTACCAAATTTCCTTTAGGACTGAGGAGTTGCAGCGAAAGAATACAGTGTTTTGGTTGTACTCAAAGAAATTCCCAATCTCGTTGATATCTATATGGTTTCCCCTTAATTTTCGAGTCATTGCACCAGTCTTAATCCCAAACCTATATGGTCCCCTGACTGTGACGTGGGAGGGAATTTTTTCGGTAGGCTCACACAGTAATCTAATTGCTTCCAAGCAATCCCCGAATAATCCGTCCTCGAGATATAACACATAGAAAATCGGCATATCGCTTCTAAATTGTCAGATAGCGCATTGAGCCGGACTCATTGGCCGCTAGTTCGAGCAAAGAGTACATGCTACCACCGAATTCTTGGGCCCGTGTATCTGCCATCTTGCGGTTGTTTTCCACGCCAATCCATTCTTGGATATCGTCTCTTCCGGCTGTTGATAAAAAGCACTCATACCCATTCTCAATTTTAGCGAAAGCTTCCTGTCTGTCTATGGATAAATTGGAAAAATCACTTAGCCTTTGCACAGGAGGTTTCCTGGCAAGATTAAAGACATCCAATGGAGTAGGCGAAGGAAAGGACGCCAAAGGAATTACCATAGAGAAACAAGTAATCATCCTGCTGAATTTAAGCTTAAAATTGCGAATTTGGTCTTTAGTCTTCTTGGCAGGATCATCGACTTGTAGATTTCGTCTCTCTTCATAATTCAGGCACAAAGTTTTCCAGTACCTCAATCCCACATTTCCCATATGGCTAAAAAGCTTTCTCAGTAATTCGTCGATGGTCTTTCAACCATTGTCTAATTATGGGCCCTTTTTGCGTGTTCCCAGCTATAATAACTCCATGATATGTCACTTTGCAGTAAGATGCCGTAGGCATCATGGAGGCACCTGATGGGTGACGGCGAAAAAGCCCCTCTCCGGCTCCAATTCAACCCCAAAGTCCGCCTGGAATTTCACGGCTCAACCATCACCTCCGACGCTGGTCTTCTTGCCTTTCGAGAGTTTGATGATGCCTTGGGCCTTACCGAAATCGCTGAGGACTACCTCCAGGAAAGCCGTACCGGACGCAATATCCTTCACCACCTGGTTCCGCTGCTAAGGCAGTCGATCTACAGCCGCTTGGCCGGCTACGACGACACCAATGACGCAGTGCGCCTTTCCCAAGACCCAGCCATGCGAGTGATCGTGGGATGGCAAGGCTCGGAGCGGAAAGGAGCCAGCACCAGTGAGATGGGCCGGTTCGAGACGGAGTTCCTGACCCAAGAGGACAACCTGAAGGGGCTGGCACGAATAAATACCCAGTGGGTGGAACGAGCTATGGCCCATACCCTACACCGGCGAGTAATCCTGGATATGGACAGTTCCGAGAGTCCAGTGCACGGCCAGCAGGAGGGAGCAGCCTATAACGGCCACTTTGAATGCGTCTGCTATCACCCTCTCTTTCTGTTCAACCAGTTCGGGGATTGTGAAGCAGCGAAGCTACGGTCAGGCAACGCCCACAGTGCCGATGATTGGCAAGAAGTCCTTGATCCGGTGGTGGAGCGTTATTTGACAGCAGCGGTCAGGCTGCTGTTTCGTGCTGACGCCGCCTTCGCCAAGCCGGAGATATACGATTATCTGGAAGCAAGAAACATCGGCTACGCCATCAGGCTGCGGTCCAACCAGGTGCTGCAGCGGGAGATAGCGCCCCGGCTAATACGGCCTACGGAGTGGCTTTCCCCGAAGCCCATCGTCTCCTATCATGACTTCGTCTACCAGGCCCAGAGCTGGAACGTTGCTCGGAGAGTGGTCTCTAAGGTGGAGTGGCACCAGGGAGAACTGTTTCCCAGAGTGGGCTTCATCGTCACCAATCTGAGCTATCCAAACATCGGGATAGTCCGCTTTTACAATGGCCGAGGCACGGCGGAGCAATGGATAAAAGAAGGCAAGTACGCCCTTAACTGGACCAGGTTGTCCTGCCACAAGTTCGTGGCCAATCAGGTCAGGCTGGAGTTGTTCGTACTGGCTTACAACCTGGGCAACTCCATGAGAAGGCTAGCCTTACCGGAGGCAATGAAGCACTGGTCGTTGACCAGTCTGCAGACCAGGATGATCAAGACTGGAGGACGGTTGGTGCGCCATGCCAGAAGGCTGGTGTTTCAGCTTGCTGAGGTGCTGGTGAGCCGGGAAATGCTAGGCGGGATACTGGAACGAATTGGTCGGCTTAGGCTGGCTCCTGGCTAGTCCACTTTAGGAGCGTCGGGATTGGTTACGGTTACGGGGTCGTCCAGGGCAAAGGGGCTTCCCAAGGGCGAGACTTGGGCGTAGACCAGCGGTTTGGGGATTTTACGCTTGGCAGTACAGTGGTTGCCCTATGAAAGCGTGGAATTTGAGTGAATCAGGCCGCATCAGACCGCATTTGACGCTCTTGGAATGCGGGATTATATTTGGCGGTATCCCCGCGGGAGCTATATCCAGGAAAGTTGGTTTGATCTGGGGAATCCCGGTCAATATATCATTTACCAAAAAGATCGGCCGAAAATCTCTTTCATGGGTAGAATAATCTCTAAAATACTCTTCAATAATCCTCTCTATAATCTTTAAGTAAGCCTCCTCATTACATAGAGGCTGACTTTCTAAAAGTAGCAGAAGCCTGGCAGTGAAGTAATTTCTGTAATCATCTTCAGGCCCGCCAAGGTACTTTAACATGCTGTTGAGGCTATGAACCTCTAGGTATTGGCCTTCATTAGAAAATTCTGGTAGTTCCAGGGTCCTGCATATTTTGATAAGCCGAGCTGAGATCAAGATCTCACTAATCTCGCTGAGTGAAGAAGTGCCCTCTGAATCGTCATACACGAAAAACGGATCTAGATCAGAAGTGGCTGAGGCTTCCAGTCGCCCGTAAGAACCTGTCACGTAAATGCTGAGATTAGGTTCTGATTTTAGCTCCTCTATACTATCGATCTCCGTTCTTATTCGCTCCAGCATCTGTTTGGAATGGTTTGTTCTAGCTTCCAGGATTGAAACGGCCATTTTACCCTCTCAGTTGCACAAACCATTATATGGAATTCTAAGTTTCCAGGCTTAGAGATTGCAAGAACCAAATGTCTCCGACCTTCCCCCAACCCCCTCCTTGCGAAGGAGGGGGTACGTTTTCACCCCAACAACCAGCGCAGCCGCCGCAGTACCCCCGCGTTCTGCTCCAGAGTAAAATTGTCGACGTAGTATTTGTTCTCGCCGGAGGTGCCGTCCACCGCCCCGGCATCCACCATGCGGCGGATCAGCCTTTCGTCCTCATCAGTAGTGGGCAGCAGGCCCCGGCCCACCAACTGGGACAGGGCCGCTACCAGGCCGTAGCCGCCCCAGTTGGAGACGCTGGCCAGCACCAGCCGGTCCACTTTAGCTATCGCCGGGTCGTCGGGCAGCCGGTCCACGCCGGGTATCACCTCGGCCAAGTTGCCCATGCCGATCTCGTTGCCCCCGTCGCCAATGCCCACCGAGGGGATGCCACGCTCGAACAGATAATCCAGCCGGGCGGTGTACCGAGTAATGTCGGCGGCCCGCATGTTCAGATATTTTTCATCTTTGGTGCGCCCGCATCGCTCTATGGAAATCAGCAGCCCCGGCTTTAGCTGGGACAGAATCTCCGCCGCCGCTTCACGGCTGGAGTCAATGTCGCCAATGGGGAAATCCACCACCCGGACGCCTTCTCCCAACCAGTCCCGCAGCATGGGCGTAGTATGGAGGTCGCTGACGTAGGTAACGGTCCGACCCAGGGCTGCTAGCGCGTTGCCAATGGCGATGGCTCCCGGAGGGCCGTCGGTCTCGTGCTGGCCCGCCGAGAGGATGTAGAAACCGGTGACGATAACCACGTCGCCGAGGTTGTCCAGGATGTACTGCGCCGCTTGGGTGCAGAAATCCGGCGGCAGGTGGGAGCGCAGCTCGGACACGCCCCGCATGTCGTTTTCCAGGATGGTGTCTTCGATGGAACGGGGTTGGATTTGGGGTTGGAAAGCAGCCATTAGTTCCTCCCTAGGATTAGTAGAAGAAGCGGGCTGAGAAACGAGGTGCGGGCGGGATTCTTTATCCGTTCGTGGTGAGCCCATCGAACCACGTTTTGAAATAGTTACTTAAAGAACGGCGTAATCGGCATCCCGCTGGTCGGTGATAAACATGCGCCCCGGCGCGTGGGTCAACATTAGGGACGGCTTGCAGTTTATCGCCACGGCCTGCGGGGTTACACCACAGGCCCAAAACAGCGGCTCCTCCCCGGCGCGAATCTCCACCGGATCGCCAAAGTCCGGCCGGCCCAGGTCTTTGATGCCGATGGCCGCCGGGTCGCCGATGTGGACCGGCGCGCCGTGGGTGGCCGGAAATCGGGAGGTCACCTGCACCGCTCGCACTATCTGCGGTTGCGGGATGGGCCGCATGCTAACCACCATTGGGCCGGAAAACACTCCCGCTGGAGTGGTGGGAATGTTGGTAATGTACATCGGCACGTTGCAGTCCATCTCCTGGTGACGCAGGGGCACACCGGCGTCGGTTAATGCCGCTTCGAAGGAGAAGCTGCAGCCCAGCAAGAAAGACACCAGGTCGTCCCGCCACAAAGCCTCCAGCGATTCCACCTCCTCGGTGAACTCTCCGTAGCGGTAAACCCGGTAGCCGGGGAGGTCGGTGCGTATATCGGCGCCGGGCGCGGTCAAATTCGGGCTGGATTGCCCGGCCTCCACCACTTCCAACAGGGGACAGGGCTTGGGATTGCGCTGGCAGAAGAGTAGAAAATCGAAGGCCAGCTCTTGGGGCAAGATGGCCAAGTTGGCCTGAACATAGCCGGGAGCCACACCGGAGGTCACTCCCCGCCACTGTCCCGAGCGTATCCGCTCCCGAACTTGTTGTGGGGTTCCAGCTACAATTTGGGTGCTCACGCCATTCTCCAGCCGCCGGAAATCAGTCTGCCCCGAGCCAGTTCGTCTGGCCAGTGCATCTGGAATCATGATAGTCCCGGCGTTTTCGCCAGTCAATTAACCGAATACTCAGGTGCCCGGTGATCCGTGACCCGCCACCCAGGGCCGCTGGACCCGAATGGTTGGGTGGGGAAGGAAGTTGGACGCCTCCCTTTGTTATACTTGAGACGTTATCAATACCCGAATAGCGCTGAACGACCTGGGCAGGTTCCGGTGTATAACCTTTTGCTGATAGCAAATCCTGGTAACGGTTCCCACCCCCTGGCCGCGCAAATCGGCGAGGCCGGTATGGCTTGCCAGGTGGACAGCGACCTAGCTGAGTACCAGTTGGCGGCCGCCGGGCCTCTTCCCCAGGCCGTGCTGCTGGACCTGGGGTCCCTGAACGCGGCTCAGTCCCGCCCTTTGATCGGGCAATGCCGGGAGCTAAAGCTTCCGGTAATAGTGGCGGTGCCGAAGAATCGGGTCTTCGACTACGACTCTTCGCTGAACCCCGACGAGTTTATCCTGTGTCCCTTCGCTCAAGAGGAGCTGGTCGCCCGGGTGAAGCAGGCTATTTACCGGGTTAACGGCCCCTCCGGAAACCAGGTTCTTAAGATTGGGCAGTTGGTCATCGACCTGGAAAAATACGAGGTTATGATGACCGGCCGGAGGGTCTCCCTGACCTACAAAGAGTTTCAGCTTCTGGTGCTCCTGGCCTCCAGCCCCGGCCGGGTCTACTCCCGGGAGATGCTGCTAAGCCAAATATGGGGCTACGAGTATTTGGGCGGAACCCGAACTGTGGATGTGCACGTGCGAAGGCTGCGGTCCAAGATAGAGGACCCAGACAACTCCTTTATTGAGACCATCTGGAACGTGGGGTACCGCTTCAAGACCGAATTTTCCGAAGCTAACTGAACTCGGCGCTCACCCGGTCCAGGAACCGGGCCACCTGCGCCGCCAGAAGGGAATGCTCCGGCGAGGTCAGGTCCGGGTCTGCCTCCAGTATCCCCGCCGCCTCTTCCCGGGCGCTGGTCAGCAGCTCCCGGTCCGACAAGTGGGCCATCCGCAGATTGGGAAGGCCGCTCTGTCGGGTGCCGAAGAAGTCCCCCGGGCCTCTCAGCTCCAGGTCCGCTTCCGCCAGTTGGAACCCATCGTGGATCTGCTCCAGGGTAGCCAGGCGCTCTTTGGCCACGCCCGACGCCGCGTCCGACAAGAGGATGCAGTAGCTCTTGTGCTCCCCACGCCCCACCCTGCCCCGGAACTGGTGCAGCTGGGACAGGCCAAATCGATCCGCGCCCTCAATCATCATGACCGTGGCATTGGGGACGTCGATGCCGACCTCCACCACCGCGGTGGATACCAGGATATCCAGTTCCCCATCTCGAAACCGCCGCATGACCCGGTCTTTTTCCTTAGCTGGCATCCGGCCGTGGAGCAACCCCAGCTTCAAATCTGAAAATACCTCTTGGGAAAGCCGCTTATACTCCTCGGTCGCCGCCTTGGCCTCAATGTTATCCGACTCGTCGATGAGGGGATAAACAATGAAACCCTGGCGTCCTGCCTCCACCTGTTTCCGGAGAAAACCATAGGCCGCCGGACGGCGGTCCGGCCCCAGCCATCGGGTCGGTATGTTTTGTCTCCCCGGCGGCAGTTCGTCCAGAGTGGATATGTCCAGGTCGCCGTACAGGGTCAGCGAAAGGGTGCGCGGTATGGGCGTGGCCGACATGACCAGGGAATGGGGATTCTCCACTCCTTTCTGGCGCAGGGCCGAGCGCTGCAAGACCCCAAACCGGTGCTGTTCGTCCATCGCCGCCAAGGCCAGCTGAGGCAAGTCGACCCCGGATTGAATTAGCGCGTGGGTGCCGATCAACAAGTCGAGGGTTCCATCCGCCGCCATCTGGGTCAACTGTCGTCTGGCCTTCAGCCTGGTGCTCCCAGTGAGCAGTCCCACTGATACCGGCCTCCCCAGACTGCCCAAATAGGCGGTAACCAGGTTGTCTTCCTGTAACGGCCGGGCCAGGCCGCTGAGGAGCCGAGAAACGGTCTCAAAATGCTGCTCGGCCAGAACCTCGGTGGGGACCATGATCGCCCCCTGGTATCCGGCGGCGGCGGCGGCCAGCAGCGCCACCAACACGACTACTGTCTTCCCGCTGCCCACCTCTCCCTGCAGCAGCCGGTTCATGGGCGGGGTTCCTCGCTTCAGGTCTTCCAGGATTTCGGCAATGCAGCGCTGTTGGGCGCCAGTCAAGGGGAAGGGGAGGGACGCGATGAAGCTATCCAGAATCTTCGGATCCGCCTCGATAACCACCCCGGTCACTCCCAAATTACGGTGCCGGCGTCGGGTTAGTACCGCCAGTTGTAGCGTGAGCAACTCGTCGAAAGCCAGACGGCGACGGGCGGCAGCCCAGGATTCCAGGTTATCCGGGTAATGGGCCTGCCGCACCGCCTCCAGCAGCGGCAACAGCCCGACTCTATTTATGATCTCCGCTGGCAGCGCGTCCTCTATGCCGCCCAGCCAGCCGTCTACGGCCTGGCGGGTGAGGCGGCGCATGTTTCGGGCGGTTATACCCTCGGTTAAGGGATACACCGGCACCAGTCTGCCGGTGTGAATCGGCTCCTGGCCCAGGGCCAGCACCTCGTATTCCGGGGACTGAAACACCGGCTGTCCCCGATACACCTCAACCTTGCCGCTGACGGCCAGGCGGCTGTTGGTCTTCAAGGAGCGCGCCAGGTAGCCCTGGCCAAACCAAATTATTTTAATGTTCCCGGTGCCGTCGCTGAGTACTGCCTCGGTGGCTTTAAGCCTCCCTTTTTGGCCCAGCGACACCTGCCTGGCCTCCCAAAGCTGTCCGACCACCGTGCAGTCCTGTTCCGGCTCCAGCTCGGCTATCTTGACTACATTGGTGTAATCCAAGTGCCGGCGAGGAAAGAGATAAAGCAAATCGCGCACCGTGGAGACTTCCAGGCGCTGTAGCCGGGCCGAAAGCTTGGTGTCGACACCGCGCAGCCGGTCGACGGTGGCATCCACGGTAACCCCGGCTGGAGGAGCCTTGTATGTAACTGAAGGAGAAGACTTGGCCGGGGCCGGGCTCGAAACAGCGGCAGTCCGCTTCTTGAGAGCATTCTCTGGCCCAGCGGAAACCTTGGCGTTGTCTGAATTGAGTAGCGATAGCCAGCGCGCCGCCCATTGGGCCCGCTGGGCAGGCGACATATCTTCGTAGCGATTGTGGACCAGCTCCTGGGTGAGATCGTCTTTGCCCAAAAAAGAGCCCAGAGACTCAGCCCAGCGTTGGAGGAACCGGTCGAGACCCCCGACTACGGCCTTATCGGCGAACCCGTTAGCGTCCTCCAGCTCCAGGATTTTTATTAATGGCGCGACCCAGACCTGGGTTTCGGTGGTTGATGTTTGGGTGGTTGATGATGTCATCTACCCACTGCCCCGGCCGCCAATAGTAGAGGAGGGTTACCCGGACGTTGCCCCGGGTGGTTGATGTAAATCTGTTGGTCTTCAGTATATCACCCAGGTAGGTGCTTCTCATCGCGGCAGCTGACACCTGGCCGAACCACCGACCTCCCTCGGGTTTGGGCCCATATTAACCGGTGATAGAGGTGTCCCGACTTCCTTGACGCTGTTCTGCCACCAGCCTAGAATGGGCACCCTAGCAGCCGGTTCATCGTTGAAGGACAAGTCGGGAAAGACAGGTGGGGAAGGCAGCGTGGTGGTAAACGAGGAAGCCGGAAAAACCCGCAACTCCAAAGATTCAACAGCCCCCGAGCGACTGATTTCCGGCGCCGCGCAGCAGGACGATGACTCGGCAGACCTTTCTCTGCGGCCCCGACGTCTGTCCGATTTCGTGGGCCAGAGCTCGATCAAAGACAACCTGAGCATTGCCATCCAGGCGGCCAAGTTGCGGAGCGAATCCCTGGATCACGTCATCATCTACAGCCCGCCCGGTCTGGGCAAAACCACTCTGGCCCATGTGATAGCCAATGAAATGGAGGTGAGCATCAAAGTCACCTCCGGCCCAGCTATTGAGCGAGCCGGCGATATGGCGGCCATACTGACCGGGCTGCAGCCGGGCGATGTGCTGTTCATCGACGAAATTCACCGCCTCAACCGGGTGGTGGAAGAGGTCCTCTATTCGGCCATGGAAGACTTCTTCCTCTCCTGGGTAGTGGGTAAGGGCCTCTCGGCCCGCAGCGTCAACCTTCGGATAAATCCCTTCACTTTGGTTGGGGCTACTACCCGCTATTCGCTGATCAGCGCCCCCCTGCGCGACCGCTTCGGCTGGGTATTTCGGCTGGACTACTACGACCAGTCCGAAATGGAGGTGGTGGTGCGGCGCTCGGCCCGCATCCTGGGGACGGAAACCGACTCCAGCGGCATAACCGAAATCGCCGTCCGCTCCCGCGGCACTCCTCGCATCGGCAATCGCCTGCTGAAGAGGACCCGAGACTACGCGCTGGTGGTGGCCGACGGCACAATTTCCGGTCCCGTCGCCCGGGAGGCGCTGGAAATGCTCCGGGTGGACCAGATTGGGCTGGACGAATCGGACCATCGTCTGCTGGCCAACATTATCGACAAATTCAGTGGCGGGCCGGTGGGCTTGGACACCCTGGCGGCCTCCCTCAGCGAGGACTCGGACACCGTGATGGATGTTTGGGAACCCTACCTGTTGCAGCTGGGCTTCTTGGAGCGTACCAGCCGGGGCCGGGTGGCCACCAAGAGGGCCCACGAATACCTGGGCCGCCCCTGGATGGATCAGCCGGACCCCGCGGATCAGGGCCGCCTGTCCGGCTTCTAACCTCTCGCCCTTCAAGGAGTAGAGGACCAGCCCCTTCTCCCTTGATGGGAGAAGGTTGGGATGAGGGTGATTCCCCTCACCTCACTCCTCTCCCACAAGGGGAGAGGATGCCGAAGTCCAAACTGGATGACACCTTGAGCATGGATTTCAAGGAACTTTTTAAACACACTCCTAGTACTACAACGACGGGTTTAAGGTGGCGGCTCCATCCTGCTTTCGCGGCGGGTGGAGCGGCGTCTCTCGTGGGAACGGCGAGCCCGTTCGTTGCGTAGCTGCGTATCCTCCAGCCACAACAGCAATTGATCGGGCCCGAACTGCTCCCGGGGCAGCATCTCCCGCACCACCCGGTACACCTGTGGCCTCGTGATCCGGGGCATCTTTTTCCCCCCAATCCTGCTGCAGGCTCAGCAGGAACGCTCCACCCAGCAGGCACATGGCTATGTGGTGATGCCACCCTGCCCAGCTGCGGGTCTCGTATTCGTCCAGCCCCACGTCACCCTTCTCAGTCTCGAACTCCGTTTCAATGCGCCACCTGGACCCACCCACGTAGGCCAGAGTCTCCAAGGTTGTGCCCTCGGGAGCGTTGGACAGGTAGTAGCGGGGCTCGCTGCCGTCCAGGTTCCGGCGCCAGACGGCCCACAGTTCCTCGCCGGGCTTGCGCCTCCTGGTGGCCCGCACCCGCTGGGCACTGAACCGGTAGGTGCGCGGCCCCTGGCTTCCCTGGGCCACCGTTATCTCCCGCCAAGCCTCATCCGGCAGTTCATCACCGCGCTGCTCCATGGTCCGCCGCTGCCCAGGCCGCAGCTTGGGTTTGCGGGGGCGGCCGAACCCCGGATATTCCGGACTGGTCCAAGCCGGGTCCAAGGGCCAGACCGTAGTGCCGCCCGGAACGTCCAGCACGTAGCGCATCCCCAGGGCCGCCAGTCCCTCCCGGAAGGTCGGCGACATCCCGAAGGCGTCGTCTCCGGCAACCCACTCGGCCCTGAGGTAGCCCAACTCCAGGACCCGCTCCAGCATCTCCAGGGCCAACTCCGTCTTTGACCGGTAGTTCCGCCGGTCCTCCGGCACACCCGCCGCAGCACACCGGTCCTGGTCGGAGGTCCAACTCTTGGGCAGATACAGCCGCTTGTCCACCAACGCCCGGCCCAGCGGGCTGACGTAGGCCAGGAACATCCCACCCTGGCAGTTGGCCACCTTGCCCAGCCTGCCGCAGTACTGCCGGGCCACTCCCGCCGATTTCCTGCCCTGCTTGGGGAAGTCGCTGCCATCGAACACCCACACCGCCTCCGGGTGTCCCAGCCTGGGGGCCAAGTATTCCTGCAACCGCCCTATGACTGTCTCATCGGACCACCGGGCCTCGGTGAGAAAGCGCTGCATCGCCCGGGCCGAGATGCCCACCGATTCCGAGAGATTCTCGGCGTTGCGCCGCTCCTGGTCCTGCACCAGCAGCGCCTGAAGGTAATTCCCGCTGTGATCCCGCCACTGCTTGCGGCCGAAGGAGGCCGCAAAGAAGGCGTGGAATTCCTGAAGGCTGTCGTAGACCCGCTCGAAGCTCGCCGCATCCATCACTCAAACCACCCAACATCATCTGTCCAGCCATCCTACCAGACAACTCGTCGTTGTAGTACTAGAAGTTTATCTAGTGTACCGTCCGGTCCGGCCCAGGGCCTTTTCATTTTCTCAAAATAGTATAAAATTATTACCAGTTTAAGCGGGAGGGAAGGATGATGACTTTGAGAGAAACGCTGGATTTGGTGCCTGACTTCCGGAGTAGCCAAGGGCGACGCCACTCTTTGGGGGCGATCCTGGCCTTGGCCACCTGTGCCATGCTGTGCGGCGCCCGCAGCTTATACGCCATAGCTCAATGGGGGCGGGACCAAGGGGGTGCTACGGCGCAGCTTTTGGGGTTCAGCCAGGAGAAGACACCCTGCGTGGCCACCCTCCACCGGGTGTTCAAGGGCCTGGACGTGGCGGCCTTTGAGGCAGAAGTCGGCAACTGGCTGGCAAATAGCGGGGTAGAGGCGGATGACCCCCTGTCCCTGGACGGGAAAACCTTGCGAGGGGTCCACGGCCAAGAGATACCCGGGGTCCATCTGGTGTCGGCCTACGCTAGCCGCGCTGGGGCAGTGCTGGCGCAGGTAGCTGCGCCGGGCAAAGGGGAAGAATTGGCGGCGGTCAAAGAAGTATTGGGCCAGGTACCCCTGAAGGGTCGGGTAGTAGTGGCTGATGCCTTACTGACCCAACGGAAAGTCTGTGAGCAGATTGTGGCAGGCGGCGGAGAGTATCTGCTGCCAGTTAAAGAGAATCAGCCCACCTTGCGCCGAGACCTGGAGGTGGCTTTTTCCCCTGCTAGGAACTGAGAGGGCTGGTGGCCCAACCGTACCTCCCTGGCTGGCAGCGGAGTGGCGAGCACGCGGGGCCAAGCTGACGGTCTGGGCCGATGCTCCAGTAAAGCGGCGTCATGGGCGGCTGGAGCGGCGAGAGTTGTGGGCCTTGGCCGACCCAGAGCTAAATGGCTACGTGGGCAGCGCTGGGACGGTCGGGGAAGCGTGGCCGCATCTGCAACAGGTGTGTCGGCTAGAGCGCCAGCGGGTCGTGAAGGGCAAGAAACAGGTGGCTGTGAGCTATGCAATTAGCAGTCTCCCAGCCACTGATGCCGATGCCAGGCGATTGTTGAGCCTTTCCCGTGGGCACTGGGGCATCGAGAACCGCCTCCACTGGGTACGGGATGTGACCTTCGACGAGGACCGCTCTCAGGTGCGCACTGGGGCCGCCCCTCAGGTTCTGGCGGGCCTGCGGAACCTGGTCATCAGCTTGGTACGTCGGGCTGGGCATTCCAACGTAGCCGCTGCCCTACGCCGCCACAATGCCCATCTCAGCGAAGCTTTCGACATGATGGGCTTTACCTACCAGGCAGGAGAATGAAAAGGCCCTGCGGTCCGGCCGGAGATGCTTGACAAGGAAGGACCCGGCGAAAAGGAGCAGCCCGATGGCCGCCAAGATTAGCCCGGGATTGCCCAAGCCTTCCACCAATCGCAGGGCAAAAGCTTGGGTCACATCCGCCAGCAATTGAGCCGCCGCCTCGGAGAATTCGTTCGATTCATCCAGTGCCCTTTTGATAGCATCACCCAGTTTTTCCTCCACGCTGAACTCCAGGGCTCGACCGAGAAAATAAGAAATCAGCCCGGTCAAGAGCAGCGCTAACCCAGGCCATCGCAGCGAGTGGGTCAGCTTGGGCAAGTGGACCGCGGCCATTCCCAGGACGCTGGCGATAACTATTACCAGGGCGAAAAGCCTTCCTCTAGAGGTGAATCGATTCAGCTCGTTCCGGCCCTCCGCTATTTCCCTCCGCAGGGATTCCTCGGTGATCTCCGGGTTCCCTTCCGCCAGGGCGGATATCAGGTCCAGCCTCCCCGTGGGGCCCAATTGCGACCGGGATTGGGCGAGTGCGTCATCGATTAATGGAGCGGCAACGACCCGGGCGACCTCCTTCAGGAATTGTTGGGTATCTCCGGCTACGAACTGGCGGCGCAGGTCGGCGGAGCTTTCTTCCAGTCCTCGCTGAATCCGGGCGTCCAACGACGGGTCTCGAATTATTCTGTCCATGAATGCGTCAAACAGCGGGCGCCGCAGCGTCTCCGGAATAGTTTCGACCGATGGGACCGACTGGGGCAGCCGGCCTCGGGCCAGATCCCTGGAAAGATTGCGAATCAGCGCTTCCACTTCCGCTACTTGCTCCGGGATCGATCGGCTGGGATCCGGCCTAATCACCCGGGTCTGGTCAATTCGGCGGTCTATGTAACTAAAAAGAGCCGGCTCTATCCGGTTCAAGATGGGCTCCAGTTCCAGGTGCAAATTCAGCGTTTCCGCATCCTCGTTAAGATATTCGATGGCCCTGGACACATTCGCCTCTATCTGTTGCTGCAGATAGGCAGGCGGGATAATCTCCCGCAGCAGCGGCTCCAAATCCTCCTGGATCACCACCGGCGTGCCTCCGAGAACCCTCTCAGCGGTGCGATCCATCGCTTCATCCAGCAGTATGTCGTTGTAAAAACGGTCGTAAGCGTCCTGCTCCCGCAGGGTCTGGATATAGAATTGGGGGTCGTAAAGCTTGTCGGCAAGATTGCTGAGCTGCAAAAAGGCCGCAAAGGCGACGACCATCACCGCCCCCAGGAATAGGGACGCCAGACCCCTAACTAACAGCAAAACTATATTCAAGGATTCTTGTGGGGATGTCTAACGGCTTCTAGCAATCCGCGCATATTAGCGCGTGGTGCTCGAGCCAAGCTGATGTGTGGCGTTCGATATTGGGCAATCACGGGGGCTAGTCTTACCCGTCAATCCAAACCGGGCAGACGGCGGCGAACGAGTGTCAGCCCGGCGCCAACTCTTGGGGAGATTAGCACAGAGTCTTGGCTAACACATGGCGCGGAGGGTGCGAGAATCGTCCTCTTGAAGCGAAGGGGATGCGCCGGGATTAGTAATTGGGCGGCATGTTCCGCAGTCGCCGGATCCGTTCCTCCATGGGAGGGTGGGTGGAAAAGAGCTTGGCCATTGACCGGCCGCTAAGGGGATTGACGATAAACAGGTGGGACGCAGCCTCCGGCACCTGCATGGGGTGGGCCTGGCTGCCCATTTCCAGCTTCTCCAAAGCGCGGGCCAGGGCTTCCGGGTTGCCGTGGGTTTTCGCGCCGGTGGCATCTGCCTGTAACTCCCTCGCTCGGGAAATGGCCATGCGGATAATGCTCGCCACAATGGGCATCACGATTGCCACCACCAGCAAGCCGATTATCCCCTGACCCCGGTCCCGCCCTCCGCCCATCCCACCGAAGATGGCGGAGAACTGGGCGAGCAAGGCCAGCATGGAAATGGCGCCCGCGATGGTTGCCACCACAGTCATGATCAGGGTGTCGCGGTTGCCCACGTGGGTCATCTCGTGGAACAGCACCGCGCTAAGTTCCTCGCGACTCAGGATGCGCCGGATGCCGGCGGTCACGGCGACGGTGGCGTGCTGCGGGTTGCGACCGGTAGCAAAGGCATTGGGAGATTCATTGTCGATTTGGTAAACCTTGGGCATGGGCATCCCCGCCCGGGAAGCCTGTTCCCCCACCATCGCGAAAAGCTCGGGGTCACTTTCTTGGCTAATCTGTTTGGCATGGGTAATTGCCAGCGCAATCCGGTCACTGAACCAGTAGGCGCCGAAATTCATGATCAGAGCGAAACCCAGAGCCAGGATTATTCCGACCTCGCCGCCAAAATACGCGCCCGTTAGCAAGAGTAAGCCGGTCAATGCTACTAAAAGAAAGCCGGTCTTAATCAGATTCATGGGTTTTGCTTCCTCCCCTGGTGGCAGATACGCTGCCTCAATTATAGCATTACCCCCCTTGGATCAACCCGTTTCTGGCACATTTCTACAGGGCCTTTTCATTTTCTCAAAATAGTATAAAATTATTTACCAGTTTAAGCGGGAGGGAAGGATGATGACTTTGAGAGAAGCGCTGGATTTGGTGCCTGACTTCCGGAGTAGCCAAGGGCGACGCCACTCTTTGGGGGCGATCCTGGCCTTGGCCACCTGTGCCATGCTGTGCGGCGCCCGCAGCTTATACGCCATAGCTCAATGGGGGCGGGACAAGGGGGTGCTACGGCGCAGCTTTTGGGGTTCAGCCAGGAGAAGACACCCTGCGTGGCCACCCTCCACCGGGTGTTCAAGGGCCTGGACGTGGCGGCCTTTGAGGCAGAAGTCGGCAACTGGCTGGCAAATAGCGGGGTAGAGGCGGATGACCCCCTGTCCCTGGACGGGAAAACCTTGCGAGGGGTCCACGGCCAAGAGATACCCGGGGTCCATCTGGTGTCGGCCTACGCTAGCCGCGCTGGGGCAGTGCTGGCGCAGGTAGCTGCGCCGGGCAAAGGGGAAGAATTGGCGGCGGTCAAAGAAGTATTGGGCCAGGTACCCCTGAAGGGTCGGGTAGTAGTGGCTGATGCCTTACTGACCCAACGGAAAGTCTGTGAGCAGATTGTGGCAGGCGGCGGAGAGTATCTGCTGCCTGTTAAAGAGAATCAGCCCACCTTGCGCCGAGACCTGGAGGTGGCTTTTTCCCCTGCTAGGAACTGAGAGGGCTGGTGGGCCAACCGTACCTCCCTGGCTGGCAGCGGAGTGGCGAGCACGCGGGGCCAAGCTGACGGTCTGGGCCGATGCTCCAGTAAAGCGGCGTCATGGGCGGCTGGAGCGGCGAGAGTTGTGGGCCTTGGCCGACCCAGAGCTAAATGGCTACGTGGGCAGCGCTGGGACGGTCGGGGAAGCGTGGCCGCATCTGCAACAGGTGTGTCGGCTAGAGCGCCAGCGGGTCGTGAAAGGCAAGAAACAGGTGGCTGTGAGCTATGCAATTAGCAGTCTCCCAGCCACTGATGCCGATGCCAGGCGATTGTTGAGCCTTTCCCGTGGGCACTGGGGCATCGAGAACCGCCTCCACTGGGTACGGGATGTGACCTTCGACGAGGACCGCTCTCAGGTGCGCACTGGGGCCGCCCCTCAGGTACTGGCGGGCCTGCGGAACCTGGTCATCAGCTTGGTACGTCGGGCTGGGCATTCCAACGTAGCCGCTGCCCTACGCCGCCACAATGCCCATCTCAGCGAAGCTTTCGACATGATGGGCTTTACCTACCAGGCAGGAGAATGAAAAGGCCCTGCACATTTCTAAGGCGCTCCCGCCAGCTTGCCGACCATTGCAGCAGCTTCGGCCTAATTGCCTGAACTGCCCGGAACTGCAACGGGCCGGTGACCATGACTTATTCGGAAGGGAATCGTCTGCCTCCCTGGCCAACAAGCAGGGATTTTCGGTTCTCCCCAATGTCATTGCGAGGGCCGTAGGCCCGAAGCAATCTCATGAGGGCAAGAAGAGATTGCTTCGCGGAGTTTATCCTGAGCGCAGCCGAAGGGCTGCTCTGTAAATAGCCCGTTCGCCCTTCGAGAGCCTCAGGACGAACGGGATCCCTACCGCTCGTGGTGAGCTCGTCGAACCATGAGCCGAGGGGAATCCATTTTAATCTGTAGGTGGCGCTCCGCCGGAGCATGATAACTCGCAAAGACAGCAACGAGGGCATGCCTGCTCCAGTGCCCAGAAATGGTTTCGTTGACAGGCCAAAATGAGGGTGATACATTTCACAGGGTCTAATTTTGACGCCCAAAAGGGATGAATTATGCCGGTAAAAATCGGCGTGCTGGCCAAGCAAGTAATCGACCCCGAAATGCCCATGGCTGCCTTTCAGATCGATGCCGCCACCAAGAAGGTAGTGACTCCCCCGAACATACCGCCGGTGGTCAACGGCTTCGATGAAAACGCGGTGGAGGCGGCCCTACAGATTAAGGATTCTCAAGAGGCTACGATTACCGTTATCTCCGCCGGCGCCTCTTTCGCCCTGGACGTCATGAAGAAACCCCTTTCCATGGGCGCCGATGAGCTGGTCCTGCTGCAGGATGACGCCTTCGCCAATAACATCGATAGCTTCTTTACCGCTCAGTTACTGGCAACGGCCATCCGCAAGCTGGGAGGGTTCGACCTGATAATTTGCGGCAGGCAAGCCTCGGACTGGGATAACGCCCAGGTGCCGTTGGGCGTGGCGGAAATCCTGGGGGGGGTATCCTGCGTGTGTCTGGGGAAGAAGGTAGAAGTTAAAGGCGACAGGGTGGTGGTGGAGCGGCTGATTCCCGATGGTTATGAGGTGGTCGAAGCCCCCATGCCGGCCCTGGTGACGGTCAGTAATGAGTTGGGCCAGCCCAGGTATCCAACCCTGCGGGGCATAATGGCAGCTACCAGGAAGCTCCCAACTATCTGGAGCGCCGCTGACCTGGAAGCGGACAGCGAGCAGTTGGAGCCGCGCATCACCCTGCACGACCTTTTCGTTCCTGAGCGCAATCAGATTTGCGAGATTATCGAAGGCGACAACGAGGCGGAGGCGGCCCGCAACCTGGCCCAGAAGCTGCGGGAGGCCAAGCTGATCTAGGCTCCGGACAGTACGCCGCTCTTTCCGCGACTCTTACCGCTGTTCTTAACATTGCGATTTGCCCTAATTCCGGCACGCTGGCCGGGGATTGCCCACAGAATTATTTACACCCCGAAGAATTATTTCCAACATGGGAGGCCGCCATGGCAGACGGAAGCGGAGTGCTAGTCCTTGGCGAAGCCGGCGGGGGCCAGCTAAGTGGGACCTCCCGGGAGCTCCTGGCCGCCGGACGTAAGATTGCCGACGAACTGGGAGAGGAGTTGGCCATCGGTCTGCTGGGGGACACCTTGGAAGGCGCGGCCCAAGAAGCCATCTCCTACGGCGCCGATCACGTTTACGCCGTGACCCACCCGCTGTTGGCCCAATACCAGGTGGAACTGTACCTGGCGGCAATGGAAACGATTTGCCGGGAGATAGACCCCAGTGTAATTCTGATCGGAAGGACCAACGAAGGCCGGGAGCTGGCCCCCCGCCTGGCCTTTCGCTTGGGGGTGGGCCTGGCTCAGGATTGTTTAGAGGTCGCGGTCGACCCGGCCAACCGAAAATTACTGGCCAATCGCCCGGTCTACGGCGGCAACGCCGTGGCGGTAATAAGCTGCAACTACAGCCCCCAAATCGCCGCAGTTCGGCCCAAGGTCTACGAACCGCTGGAGCCTGATTCATCCCGCCAGGGGCAGGTCACCTCCTTCCCCGTGGAGCTGGATGACTCCCTAGCTCGAACCCGCGTCGTGGATGTGGTGATGGAGGAGGCGGTCGGGGTCAAACTGGAGGATGCCCAAATCGTCGTGTCCGGCGGTCGTGGTTTGGGAGGCCCCGAGCCCTTCAAGGATCTGGAAGAGCTGGCCAAGATTTTGGGCGGGGCCGTTGGAGCATCCCGAGCCGCGGTTGACTCGGGCTGGGTGCCTCCAGCTTACCAGGTGGGATTGACCGGAAAGACGATAACCCCCGACCTGTACATTACCGTAGCCATCTCCGGGGCCAGCCAGCACATGGCCGGCTGCTCCGGCGCCAAGGTCATCGTGGCGATCAACAAGGACCCGGAGGCCAATATATTCAAGGAAGCCCGCTACGGTGTCGTCGGCGACTGGGAGAAGGTATTGCCGGCCCTTACCGAGACGATCCGAGAACTGACCCAGAGCTAAGGCGGTAAGAGGGTGTTTTAAAATCCCGGCGCATTGTCCACGCTGGAACAGAAGAATCCGCATCCTGGTATGAGCCCCTTCTCCCTTGATGGGAGAGGATGCCGAAGCCCAAAACGGGATGGCACCTGGAGCCTGGAAGTCGCGGATTTTTTAACACCCCCCAATTGGCGCGGCTACCGTTCCGGTGCGCAGAGCTCTAATCTAGTATCAAGTTGTCGATCAGTCTCGTATGCCCCAGTCTCACTGCCACGGAAAGCATGGCGCGGCCCGCTAGTACATCCAACTCCTCCAGCGTGCCCCAGTCCGCCAGGCTGACGTATTCAATTTGTTCCAGGAGTGGCTCCTCCTCCAGCACCCGGCGAACCGCCGCCCGCAGCTCCTCCCCTCCTGCTACGCCCTGCCGGCGCAATTCTTGGCCCCGACTCAAGGCCCGATAGATGACCGGAGCGGCTATCCGCTGTTCCGGCGTAAGGTAAGTATTCCGGCTGCTCAGGGCCAAACCGTCAGGCTCCCGCACTGTGGGCACTACGACAACTTCCACCCCAATGTTCAGGTCCCGCACCAAATGTTGGATCACCAGGACTTGCTGGCCGTCTTTCTGGCCGAAGTAGGCCCGGTCTGGGCGCATCAGGTTAAACAGCTTGGTCACCACAGTGGCCACGCCGCGGAAGTGCCCCGGTCGAACCACCTCTTCCAGCCGGTCCGCCAAAGCGCCGGGCTCCACCCAGGTGTCGAACTCCGGCGGGTAAATCTCCTCCGGGGCAGGAGCGTACACCAGGTCAACGCCTTCCTGCCGCAGCAACGCCAGGTCCCGCTCTAAATCCCGGGGATACCGGGACAGGTCTTCGGCTTGGCTGAACTGGGTCGGGTTGACGAAGATGCTCACGGCCAGACGTTGGTTTTCTTGCCTAGCCTGGCGTACCAGAGCCAGGTGCCCCTCGTGGAGGGCGCCCATGGTGGGGACTAACGCAAGGGGACGGCAAGCCTCCCGGCAGGCCTGCGCCATTTCCTTACTGTTTTCAATAATGCGCATTTGGGAAATGGTAATAGCTGAACCGCCTATTGAACCTTGACGAAATTACCAAATTTGGGGGTTCCAAATCCCCCTATATCCCCCTTTGCAAAGGGGGACTGAGAAGGAATTTTCCTGACGATGTCTCCACTGACCCTGTTTGGCTTTAGATTCAAGGCTCCGGGCGAACAGGCCGAGTTTGGCGGGTCAAGTTTGGCGGGTCAAGTTTGGCGGGTCAAGTTTGGTTGGTCAGTTTGGCGGGTTTCAAGTTTTGGCGGGTCAAGTTTGGTTGGTCATGGTTCGACAAGCTCACCACGAACGAAGGATTATCACATACCCGCTACGAGGCCGGGCTAAAAGAGCTCGTTGATTTGTCTTTCAAGTCGCTCCTGGGTAGTTTCTCCGGGGGTCTCGCCGGTTTGGCGAACGTCTCCAGCGGCGGGTTTCTGGTAGATCTGGGCATAGAAGTCCTCATCATAGCTCCGGGTGTGGACCACCACGGGCATGGGCAGCGCATGCCCGAAGAGCAAGGCCTGCTGTTTAGGCTCCAGGCGGGAGAGCACTTCTTTCAGCTGGCGATTGCCGGGAGCTCCGGAAAGCGCCGCTTCCACGTCCCGGTCGTTATCCAGCAGACAGACTAATCGGGTCCCCAGTTGGCTCATAACCTCCTGGTCGATGGCGCTGGGCCTCTGGTCGATGACCATCAAGGTAACGCTGTACTTGCGAAGCTCCCTGGCGATAATACCAAAGATGGTCTGGGATGCCACGCCAGGATGGAGGAACTTGTGGGCCTCTTCTATGACAATCACCAGCGGCCGCGGCTTCTTGCCCCGATTGCCTTCGGCCGCGTCGGTAAGGGCCACATACCGCTCGTGAATCCGGCGAGAAAGCAGATTGCTGACCAGAATGTAGGCGGTTAGGTCATTTCCGTAGCCCCCGAACTCCAGCACCACGTGATTGCCTCGCTCCAAGTGCTGAATAATCTTCTCCGTAACGTCATCCGCTGCACCGGACTGACTTCGCTCTTCCAGAAACCGGTAACGCTGGAGGCGCTGCAGCCGGTTGTGCAAGGCACCCAATGCCGCAGAATTCACGCCGAGTTCGCCGGCCAGTTCGGCTACCTGGGTGCCGCCAAGGGCAAGAAAGCTGGCCAACCAGTCCCTTTGCCCGAACCTCTGCTGCAAGTTGTAGGCTGCCGCCGCGGCTACCTCGGACAAGCTCAAGGTTTCCCGCAGCAGCTCCACGTCCTCCGGCTCGATTTCCCCATAGCCGATGCGCACCACTTCATCGGCGGATACACCCCGCCGCCGGGCCTGCTCCTCGTCCAAGGTAAAGGTGGCCACCCGGGCCGGGAAAAGCTGCTTCAACCCCTTCACAGTGGCATTCCGGTCGGTGTCCTGACCGCCCCAGCCGTATTCGCTGTGCATGTCGAAAATCAAGGAAGACGCCTGGTTGCCCTGGAGGATGCCCACCAAGAGCAGCCGGGTCAGGAAGGTCTTGCCGGTGCCGCTTTTGCCGAACACGCCAATAGACCGCTTCACCAACTCTTCCAGGTTCAGGCAGACCCTGGCATCCATGTCCAGGGGAGTCCCGACCCAGAAATGCTGCTCATCCTCCCGCCCGAAGACCATCTCCACATCCTGCTTCGATGCCGGGTAAGCCGGCGAGAAATGGGATGGAATGGTCTTGGCCGCCACCGGAGTTTCGGTCTCCGAAGTCTTGCTAAGGCCGCCCGAGACCAGGGGCATGGTCAGGTGAGGCAGCACGGATGCAGTTCCATAGGCGACCGATCCGGAAACCACCTCGGCGGTAAAAGGGTCATCCACCGAGGGCGGCTGGTGCTTCAGCCGGGGATCGGAACTGTTCAAGGTCAGGTCGGTTACCACGCCGAAGAACCGGTGCTTGGCGCCGCGAATGGTGACGAAACTGCCAGCTTTCAGGTCCTCCACCGAGGTTCGCCCGCCGGTATCCAGCCGGACTTCCACCCCGTGCGATAAGGAACCACCCACTACCAGGCCCAGAGGCTGCTCCTCCGGCTGCGGGAAATCCGAAATCATTCCATTGGGCACCGGGCCATTGGGCGCCGGGCCGTTCGTCATTGGGCCAACCCTCTCAAGATAGCTGTAAGCTGGGGCACATCTCCGGCCAGCTCTTTGGCCAGCGCCTTCCCAACCTGGACTCGGAACTCGGGTGGGCCAGAATGGGCATCAATAGAGTGGGCTAGGATAGAATGGGCTACGATAGAATGGGCTTCAATCAAGCGGAGCATACAGGCGCGAATTACCTCTTCGCTGGCAGCCGGACCGGCGCTGACCAAAAGATGAATGAAGCCCAGGCCGCTGCTGAAATCCGTGATCTCATCAGGCGAGCACTCTTTTACGAAGGAATGCACCCGGGGTGGTAGCGGCGGGAGGTGATGGCTGATGCCGGTTTCCAACTGGTGCCCCACGATCAGCGCTTCGAACCTGGAGGTCAACAAACGGGCGATCTGGGGATTGTCTAGATAGACCTGCTCTTCGGTCTGGGCCGATTCTCCTCTGGCCAATACCGGCCGGCTGGGATCTAAGGGTTCGGTCGAAACCCGGCAGACCACCCCGTAAACTGCCGGCGCTCCGGCCGCAACCAGAGAGCCCAGGGCCGGGGCTTCGTAGAGCCGATAGCATTGCGCCCGAAAAACGCTGGAACCGGCCTCGATGACCTCGGCCAGCCGGTGGGACGCAGAGGTATCGTTCATACGCGGCCTGAATCTGAGACTGCAGCCGGCGATATAGCCTTGAGCAGGGAAGCAGGCTCCCCTGGAAAGAGTCCCATGGCAAAGGGTCCCATAGCCGTCACCGCAGCTTGGGCCCTAATCTGCTCCGGTTTCCCCGGTTTCGATTTCCTCGGTTTCGGCTTCGATGCCACGGCGGAGTTCCCGAATCCGATCGGCGCCGCTGGCGATTCCCTGCCGAAGAATTTCCCGCGTCTTGTTACCGGCCTGGGGGGCCAGCAGGAACCCCGCGGCAACCCCAACCGCTGCTCCAAACAGAAGGCCCACAACCAACAGACCCGTGGTGTTGTTTTGATACATCTTACCCACCCCCCAATTCTCATCAGTAGTACCTAAATGAAGTCACCGCTCTGGCTAGGATCTTATTTTAACACAGAGTAACGCCGGCGGAATCCCATCGCGGACAGCAAATACGACTGCCGCCAAAGCTATTTTATTGCCAACAACTGTCTTGACAAACGACCGGCTTGTGCCATAATTAGCTGTCGCAAATAGTTGCAATAACTGGTGGTTGCATGTCCAGTCCCGACCAGGCTACTCGTCAGGTACATGAACGAGCCGTGGAAAGCCTTCGAGAACAGGGGTACCGGCTGACACCCCAAAGGCTTCTGATTCTTTCCGTCGTCGCCGAAAGCGGCGGACATCTGGGGGTGGACCAGGTGTTTCGCCTGGCCAAGGAAGCTTACCCCTACATGGACATAGCCACCGTTTATCGAACGCTGCATCTACTCAAAAAGCTAAACGTGGTTACTGAGGTGGCCATCGGCGAACGGCTGCACTACGAGCTAACCGACCCGGAGGGCAGGCACCATCACATGGTATGCCAGGTTTGCCGCGGCGCCTTCAATCTGGGTCCCCACTACCTGGAGCAATTTCGGCACACCCTGATGCGGGAGTTCGACTTCGAGCCGGACCTGGAGCATTTCACCATCACTGGGGTTTGCTCAACCTGCCAGGGTCAAGCGCGCAAGGCTAATCCCACCAAACCAGAAGATTAGGGAGCTGGGAGTATTCGATGGAAGAGCAGTTAGCCGAACTTGGATTATTCGCCGCCCTAGCCTTGGGAATAGTCCTGGGTTTGAAGCATGCCTTGGATCCCGACCACGTGGTGGCGGTCTCTACGATTGTCAGTGAATACCGCAATCCCCTCCGATCCTTCTGGGTAGGTATATCCTGGGGCCTGGGGCATACCACTACCCTATTACTCGTAGGCATAGTCATCATCGCGCTGAGATTGACTATCCCGGAACGCCTGGCTCTTTTTTTGGAATTTGGGGTCGGAATAATGCTGGTCGGACTGGGGGCGCAGGTCATTTACAGCTTTCAGAAGAAAAAGGTCCATCAGCACGCCCACGGCCATCAGGAGGATGCTCACACCCACTTTCATTCCCATGCCGCAAACCCGGCCCATTCCCCAGAACACCATGGGGTCAGAGGGGTCGGCAAACCCTTCTTTAGGAAGAAGTCCTACATCATTGGCACGGTCCAAGGCCTGGCGGGCAGCGCTGCTCTGACCCTTTTGGTCCTGGCATCCATAGATTCGCCTCTGGCGGGCATTGGATACATTTTACTGTTTGGGCTGGGTTCTGTCCTGAGCATGGGAGTCATGACTGTAATTATTAGTCTCCCCTTCGTCTTTTCCGCTAACCGCCTGCCCAACTTGAATAGCTTCATCCAACCGGGAGTGGGCGTGCTAAGCATCCTGTTTGGTGTGTTCTTGATGTACAGAATAGGATTTACCGAGGGGCTTTTCTAGAACTGAGCCTGGGCTGACACTGCCCTTAGCCCTTTCCCTTGATTGGGCTTACCATTTGGCATAAAATGCCGCCAGGATTCCCGACTCCCATCTCAGCAGCCTGATCCTGATGCTGGTAGTTCGCTGATACAACATGGCCGATGCCGATATTGAAACCGCCCTTGAGCAACGGCCTTCCCGATTCCGGACCTTCTCCGCCCTCCGCAACGTCAACTTCCGATACCTCTGGATAAGCAGCGCCTTCATCAGCGCCGGCAATCAGGTCCAGCAGATCGCCATGGGCTTTCTGGTGTGGGAAGCAACCAACTCGACATTTTGGGTCGGCACTGTTCTGGGAATTCGTGCGCTGCCGATTCTGGTGGTGGGCCCGCTGGCCGGAGTGGCCATAGACCGGTTGGACCGGAAAAAGCTGTTCCTGGCGGCCCAGCTGGGGCTGGTGGTGACGGCTTTCTTCTTCGGCCTAGATGTGTATTTGCATCCGGAGCAAATACCGGTCTGGCACCCGCTGGTCTTTACCTTTCTGCTGGGCCTGGATGCCGCTCTGAGCCAGCCGGTAAGACAGGCGATGATCGTCAACACGGTTCCTAGGGAGGACATCACCAACGCCATAGCGTTGAACAACTCGGCCAACAGTGTCATGCAGAGCATTGCTCCCTTGATTAGCGTCGGCTTGATAGCCCTCCCTTGGGGTGTGGCGGGTAATTTCTTCGCGCAGAGCGCCGCCTACCTTGCGGTATTCTTGTTAATTTTGCCCTTGAAAACACCATACCGGGAAGAAGCTGCTGAACGAACAACTGTCAGGCGCAACTTCGCCGAGGGTATCCGGCACATACGCAGCGACACCACTCTTTTACTCTTGATTATCCTGGTCTTCATCCCTTCCCTGTTCATCCATTCAACCCAGAATTTGTTGATCGTCTTTGCCACGGACGTTCTTGCTGGTGGAAAGTGGACTTTGGGATTGCTGGGCGCCTGCATGGGCCTGGGGGCTCTGTTAGCGACCTTCGCCGTTGCCTCCCTGGGGAATTTTCAGTGGCGAGGCAGGCTCACCATGAGCTCCATCATTTTGGTTACGGTAGTATTGATTCTCTTTGGTATGTCCTCCCACCGGGTGCTGTCGCTGGTGATCATTGGAGTCCTAGGATTTTTCAACACCGGATTCCGGCTGGCCAACAATGCCCTAATACATTCTCGAGTGCCGGATGCCCTTAGGGGAAGGGTTCTCAGTATCTACAACATGGACCACGGATTTCAACCGGTTGGCAGTGTGCTGCTGGGTATCATGGCTGGCACCGCACTCTTGGGTCCCCAAGGAGCCGTGATGCTGGCAGGCCTGGCCGCCGTGGTGGTCACTGTGTTCATCGGAGTGCGCTTCCGGCAGCTGTGGAGTTTGAAGTAGTCGTAACTGATCGCGGGAATTAGATTTCCCCAATTGGAACCAACGATTGAACCCTTTGATCCCATCGACTCCCCCGCCACACTGGTTATTACGCTTATTCCGGAGAGCCCACCAAGCTTTTGCCGGGTGATTTATCCGGGCAAATTGGCCAGGTCACGGCAATTCGCATCCTCGTCAGCCTTTCTAAAATCCCCTATTTGGCGGATAATTCTTTTTTAGAGTCTGTGGGTATGTCATTGCTTCGGGGCGCTGCTCTGTAAACAGCCCGTTCGCCCTTCGAGAGCCCCAGGACGAACGGGATCCCTACCGCTCGTGGTGAGCCCGTCGAACCATGAGCCGAGGGTAATCCATTTTCATCTGTAGGTGGCCCTCCGCCGGAGCATGAAAACTCGCGATGACGAAAGGTTGGCTCCTCATACATCCCTTTAGTGCTTTTAAGGAGATTTCTGGATGGCCATTAACACTGTAGCGATACTGAGCCCGGGAGATATGGGCCACGCCGTAGGCCGGCTGCTGCGGGAGAACGAGCTGAGAGTAGTCACCTGTTTGACCGGCCGCAGCGACCGAACCAGGGCCCTCTCCCAGCAGGCCGGCATTGCCGATTTACCCGACATGAACGACCTGGTACAGCAGTCGGACCTGGTTATGTCAATAACCGTATCCGAAGTAGTGCCGCAGGTATGCCGGCGGGTGGCGGACGCGATTCGGGCCACCCGGCGCGACATTTTGTTCGCCGAATGCAACGCCATAGCTCCCAGCAAGGCCAAGGAGATGGAGCCGATTATCTCCGATGCCGGCGGACGCTTCGTGGACGTATCCATCATCGGCGGTCCTCCTCGCAACGGCAGCAGCCCCCGGTTCTACACCTCGGGAGAGCACGCGACCGAGTTTGAGGAGATGGCCGGGTTCGGTCTGGACATGAGAAACATCGGGCCAAATATCGGTCAGGCTTCCGGCATCAAGATGTGTTATGCGGCCATGACCAAAGGCACTGCGGCCCTGCACACCGAACTGCTGATGGCCGCCCAGCTTATGGGCCTTTTCCAGCCCCTGCGGGAGGAATTTCAATCCGGCCAGGGGGCGGTTTACCAGAGAATGGAGCGCGGCATTCCGGGGATACCCGCCAAGTCGCGCCGCTGGGTCAGCGAGATGGAGGAGATCGAAGCAACCTTCGGCCAGCTGGGAATGACCCCACATATTCTGGAAGGGGTGGCGGACATGTACCGCCTGGTGGGGGACACTCCACTGGGAGAAGAGAATCCTGAGTCCAGGGATCGGGAGAGGTCGTTAGAGGAAACGATTAGCCTATTGGCGGAAGCCTTGAAACAGCCCGGAGGTTAACGGGGGATTAACCCAGCATCGCCAAGGCCAAGCCGGACTGGCGGCTGAATGCAGAAGCCCCGGAACCTTGCGGAAGGTTACGGGGCTTCTCTACCGACAAAGGTAAAGCGCGCCAGGTTGGGATGCTTAAGCCTCGGTCTGCTCCGTCTGACTCCCCTTAACCGTCACCGTGATGTGCGCCATCGAGGTGTCGTCGGGAGCGCCGTGCCAGTGATTCTCCCCACCGGGAATGAGAATTACGTCGCCCTCGGTCACCACCACCACCTCATTGTCCGTTGCCACCTTGCCGGTGCCTTCAGTAATGATCAGAATCTGGTCGCCGCTGTGTTTGTGGAACTTGTTGCGGGAGCCGGCGTCGAAGCTGACAATCCCGAAGTTGAAGTTCTTGCCGTCGTCCGCCCCAAGAATTCCCTGACGGTAGACCTGGGTTCCGGTCATCAGGCCACCGGTCATTGGAGCGGCTTCCTTGGGAACACTGCCCTTCTTAACTACCTTCATACGGTTCCTCCTAAATACGGCCAATGGCCATCATCGTTCGGATAGCGGCTGCATGAGAGGGAGTTCGCCAGGTATACCCAGCACCTCGGCTGCCGCCGACGATAATAATAACCCGTGTTGGCTGCCACGTCTACGGTGGCCCCTAAAAAGGCTGTATGCAATGTCATTGCGAGAAGTCCCGAGGCAATCGGGACGACGAAGCAATCCCAGAGACGCTAGATCGTTTCGCTGCTCTGTAAATAGCCCGTTCGCCCTTCGAGAGCCTCAGGACGAACGGGATCGCTACCGCTCGTGGTGAGCCCTTCGAACCATGAGCCGAGGGGAATCCTTTTTCATCTGTAGGTGGCGCTCCGCTGGGGCATGAAAACTCACAATGACGAAAAGAAGGCTTCTTGCCCGGCCCCTCTATTACCTACCCTCAATTACCGGCGCCCTGCATGCCCTCCAGCAAGTCCGCCAGGGTGCGGGCGAGCAGACTGGGCCGGTCGGCGTATTCCGGGGTCGGGTACCACTCGTAGTCGAAACTTCGCAATGGCTGCCCGTCGATGCTGCACAGCAGGCTGGATAGGATAACCTGGAACCCGACTGTCTGAGTCGCCAGCTCCGCCAGCTGCTCCAGCACCGGAGCGGGACAGTCAAGGATCACCAGAAACCCACCCTGCTTCTCCCCATCGGTTACGCGGGCCCGGAAAACTCGGCCCAGCAGCTCCAGCTCAACGATTTCGTAGCTCCGCTCCGGCCGCTGGAATTGGGGCCACCCGACCGAGACGGTTCCTCCTACCCGCCAATGGTGCATCGCACCACTCCTCACTCATGCAATTCTGCGGTATTACCAGCACAAACCTTACCAGCGCCAGGGAGCCGGCTTGGCTGGCTAATGGCCCATACTACTCTGGTGGATGGAAGAGTAGCAAGGCATGCGGAGTTGGCAGAAGAATACGATTATCGCTCTTGGCCAAAGGAGAGGAAGGTCAGAGAAATTGAGGAAACCAAGATGAGCAGCAAAGCCGGAGCGGCGGCTCGGGCGAAGAAAGCCTCCGAGGCGGCGCTCCAGACGGAAGTGGCCAGGGTCTGGAAGCCGATGGGGCTCAGAATCAGCGTCGCGGGCAATTCCTTCATTACCAGCAAGAACACCAGCGCCGCCCCAGCCAGAATCCCCGGTCTCACCAGGGGAACCGTGATCGAGGTTAGCAGCCGGGCCGGAGAGCTGCCCAAGCTGCGAGCCGCATCTTCCACGTTGGGGCTAACCTGAAGTAAGGAGGCTCGAATCGGTCCCACGGCAGCCGGTAGGAACAGGACTACATAGGCCAGCACCAAGAGTCCCAAAGTTTGATACAGCCAGGGAGCATAGTTGGCGCCGAAAAAGACCAATCCCAAGGCTACCGCTATCCCGGGCAAAGCAAAACCCATGTAGGTAATCCGCTCTGACAGCCGGGTGATTACCCCGGGATGACGGACTGATAAAATCGCCAGTGGTAAAGCCGCCACTATTGTGACCACCGCGGCCAGCAAGGAGACACCTAGGGAGTTAAGGGCAGGTTGCCAGAGGAGTAGTAATGGCTCCCCTGCCAACACGCCGCGAATTATCCAAATAAGCAGAACTGTCAAGGGCAGCGCCAACGATAACAAGGCTACCGACCCGCAGAAAATCAGGGCGGGCCAACGCCATCCTCCCAGTTTCACGGTGGAGACGGGCCTGGCTGCCCCCGGGTCGCTGCGGTAATATTTGGAACGGCCCCGGGACCAGGATTCGGCCACGACGATTGCCAGCGCCAGTGCCATCAGTATTAAAGAGATGGCCGCCGCCAGCGTGCGGTCCAGCGCGGAATCGTATTGTATGAAGATAACTGCGGTAAAGGTCTCGTACCGCAACAGCGAGACGGCGCCGAAATCGCTCAGGGTGTAAAGTCCCACCAGCAGGGCTCCCGCCGCCATGGCGGGCCTGAGTAGGGGAAGGAGCACCCGCCTGAAAGTAGACCAGGCGGTCTGGCCCAAACCTCTGGAGATTTCCTCCAACGACGGGTCGAGGCGGTTCAGAGCGGCCCGCATGGTTAGGACCACGTAGGGGTAACTCAGCAGGGTAAGCGCCAGCCAAGCGCCGGTAAATCCGTTAATGTCCGGCAGGCGCTCCACCCCCAACGGACCCTCCAGTATTCTCTGCAGCATTCCCCTGGGCCCCAGGGCCAGCACCACGATAAACGCGAACACGTAGCTGGGGATCACCAGCGGAAGCAGGGTAAGCACACTCCATAACCGCCGGAAAGGCAGGTCCGAACGAGTGGTTAGCCAGGCCAGGGGTAGCGCGATTGCAACAGAAGCCAGGGACACCGAGGCCACCAGAAGAAGAGTGCGACCCAGGATTCCCAGAATTCGCATCCGAAACAGGACATCGCCCAGCTCGGTTCCAGCGCCCAGAGTTCGGATGACCAGGTAAACCGGCGACAGCAAAAGAAGGGCTACGACAAGCACGGCTGGAGCCCAAATCAGGACGGGCGGCCAGGATGAATATCCGAGACGCTGCCAGGCTTTTGAGCGATCCAAAATTATTAACCTTCGAGGAATTTACTAACTTGGGAGTTCCAAATCCCCCTATATCCCCCCATGCTAAGGGGGTTGAGAAAGATTTCCCCTAACGGCGGCTCCACCGACCGTGTTTAGCTTCAGATTCAAGGCTTAGTACCAATGGCCCGGGCACTGCTGAGGATTCCCAAACCCTTAGCAAATATTTTAAAATGTCACCCCGAGCGGAGCGAGGGGTCTAAAATCCCCCACAATATGGGACTGACGCCATTGACTATTGGGTAGATGGGATGCTGATTCATGAGGTGTTACGGGCCCATGATTTAGATTCCTCAGTCGCTTCACTCCTTCGGGATGACATAGGGCGTTTTGACCCAGATTCTTCAGGGCAGCACCCCGGTTTCCCTCAAGAGTTTTTGAGTTTCCGCCAGATCAGCCAAATCCCGCGCTGGTATGTCCGGAATGTTCAACTGCTCCAGTGGCACCAGGAGGGAAGGGGTCTTCACTCCCTCCACCAGAGGATACTCGAAGGTCTGAGTAGTGAAATAAAGCTGGCCAACTTCGGACAACATGAAGTTCAGGAACTTCTCCGCTGTTTTCGGATTGTCCGCGGTTTTGAGGACGCCCGCGCCGGCTACCAGGACCATAGCCCCCGGTCCGCCACTCCTGGGATGGTAATTCCTGGCCGGAAAACTCTCTCCCTCCTCTGCCAGAAACCGCAAAAGATAGTAATGGTTAACCAGCCCCACGTCTATCTCCCCCGCGGCGACAGCGGCTACCTGCGGCGTGTTCTTGGGGTAAACCTTGGGATCGTTGGCCTGAATCCCCTCCAACCAGCTACGGGTACGATGTTCTCCCCATAACGTCCGCATGACGCTCACCATGAACTGAAAGGAGGAATTGGTGGGTGCCCAACCAATCCTCCCTTTCCATTCCGGATCGGTGAAACCAAACAGATCATCGGGCAGGTCCTCTTCTTCCAGCAGGTCGGAATTGTAAACCACGGTGCGAGCCCGGCCGGATATTCCAACCCATTTGCCCTGGGTTGAGCGAGCCCATTGCGGGACCTGCTCCAGAACCTCCGCCGGCAAAGGCGCCAGCAGTTCCCCCACAGCCTCCAGTCCCCCCGGGTTCTGGGCGAAGAACAGGTCCGCCGGGCTGTTGTCATCCTCTTCCAGCAGAGTTGCGGCCAGCTGAGAGGTGCTGGCGTACTTCACCTTCACATCTACGCCCGTGGCATCAGCAAATTGCCGGATTATGGGGTCTACCAGGGTTTCGCTGCGGCCGGAATAGATGGTGAGGCTGCCCGCTCCCTCCTCTCCTGAGCCGCAGGCAGCCGAAGAAACCACCAATCCTCCCAAGAGCACGGTCGCAAGCATTCCTCGAATTCCAATCATGAAGTACGTCATCTCCATATGTTTTATTCTTCCTACTTATCCCCTGGTTAGAGATAGCTTCAAACCCACCGGGGAAAGCCTCTAACCTAGTTGCCTTGATTTGGGTTTATAAGAGTACCCATATTATAATTCTAAGTAGAGCCATTCTTTTGAGCGGAAGATTATCATGTTTAAAGAAACACTGTCAACGCAGGTGAGTTCCTTGAAAGGCCTCCTTTCGACTGGACGACGAATTGTTTCATCCCAAAGGGTGGTCTTGGAATGACGGGAAATCAGAGGGACAGAGCCGATCCACTGCCCCAAACGCAGTCTCGCCGGGAAGGCTGTTATTCATTTCTGTTCATGTTGAAAACATAGGGCAAACCCGGATTGAAAGCTGCGGCAAATGCAGGTTACACGGAAAACTTGACATCCAAAGCACACGTCACTACACTAATCCTTAGCAGGAAATAATGGTCCCATAACTCAGACAATTAGCTCGCACGATTACATTAATAGAACCGACCAAGGATTAGCGGCGAAGCAAATCAGAAATCGGAGTCCTGACGTACAATGCTCGGTATCCGGTTCCAGAACAAAGCTTCAGAGGTGCCAAAGCAGGGTCTGGCCTCATCTCCCAATTCGGGGCCGGGATCAACCGAGCCGGCTGCGCTGGCGCTGGAATGCCATGGGCTCGTCAAGAGCTTCGGCGAGGTCCAGGCGGTCCGTGAATTCAACCTATCCGTTCCCTTCGGGCAGATAACCGCTTTGCTGGGCCCCAGCGGCTGCGGTAAAACCACCGCATTACGGTTGATAGCCGGATTCGAAAGCCCCGATGCCGGCACCCTAGTCCTGGACGGTCAGTTGGTATGGGACCAGGGCAAGAATGTTCCTCCCGATAAACGGCCCGTGGGTATCGTTTTCCAAGAAGGAGCGCTTTTCCCCCACATGACCGTGGAGCAAAACGTCGATTACGGTTTGAAGAGGGGAGAGGGCCGCTCGCAACGAGTCCGGCATGCCCTTGAACTGGTCGGGTTGGAGAGCTACGCCCAGCGTATGCCTCACCAGCTTTCCGGCGGACAGCAGCAGCGGGTGGCACTGGCCAGGGCTTTAGCCCCTCAACCGCAGGTGCTTTTGCTGGACGAGCCTTTTTCCAACCTGGACCCCGGCCTGCGGGAGCAGGTCCGACGCGACACCCTGGACATTCTCCGGTCCCATCGAGTCACCGCCGTCTTCGTGACTCACGACCAGGACGAAGCGCTGCTGGTTGGCGACCAGGTGGCCGTCATGAACCAGGGAAGAATCGAGCAACTGGCCACACCGGAGGATATATTTCACCATCCCGCTTCGCGCTTTGTGGCCGAGTTTATCGGCATGGTTGACTTCCTTCCGGCCGGTTGGGATGGGGGAAAGGTGGTAACCCAGGTGGGCTCGGTGGACTGGCCGGGTGAGTCTCCGCCCGAGGAAAATGTGGAACTGGAAGTGATGGTCCGTCCCGATTGCTTAGAGTGCCGCCCGCTGGCCCACGGGTCCGGAGTCACTGGGTCCGGGGCCACCGGGATCACGGGGGTCATTAAGGAGCGGGAGTTTCGCGGAGCCTTCTACGTCTACCGAGTCGCTCTGCCCACCGGCCATACCGTCCGCTGCCTGCAATCCCATACCGAAGAGTATCCGGTTGGTGAAGCGGTGCAGGTGACCCTCCGCAATGGACACGGCCTGAGACCTTTTCTCAACGGTCAGGCGATAGACCACTAAGTAACTATCTCAAAACCTTGAATTGAATTTGAAACTTATATTATACTTCCACCAAAAGTGTGGAGGTGAAAGCAGTGAAACCAATGAGGCAAGTTGAACCGCTGGAGACTATTTGGGAGATTCCGGACGATTTGTGGGAGAAAGTTGAGCCAGTGATCCTGGAGGGAATCCCTCCCAAAACCACCGGTCGCAAGCGGGTCAACCCAAGGCCAATCCTTAACGGAATTATCTTTCGCTTACGTAGTGGTTGCCAATGGAACCATCTGCCCAAGACTTTTGGTGACGATAGTACTATCCATCGTACTTTTCAGCTATGGGTAGAATCGGGAGTGTTGAACCAAGTGTGGTCGGTCATGGTAGAGGAATGTGAAGAGCTGGGAGGTGTGGACTGGGAATGGCAAGCAGCGGATTGCGCCCTGGGTAAAGCTCGCCTGGGGGGGACGCAATTGGCCCCAATCCCACGGACCGGGGCAAGGCGGGCAGCAAGCGAAGCCTGTTGGTAGAGGGGGATGGAGGGCCTCTGAGTCTAGTGGTAGCTGGAGCCAATGTCCACGACACCAAGCTGCTGGAAGCCACCCTGGAAGCCATTGTGGTGGAGCGGCCTCAGCCCACTGACCAGGCACCCCAGCACCTATGTCTGGACAAAGGGTATGACAATCCCACCGGCCACCAAGCTGCCGCTGCCCACGGGTATCAGGCCCACATACGACGTATTGGTGAGGAGAAGCTGGATAGCTTCGGCGAGAAGACCCATCCGGCCCGACGTTGGGTGGTGGAACGAACCCTGTCGTGGCTGTCCAAGTGCAGAGGATTACTTGTCCGTTACGACAAAAAGGCATCCAATTTCCTGGGTCTTTTGCAACTGGCCTGCGGGCTACTGTGGTACCGGCGAGTTTGGCGCCTTACTGTTTTGAGATAGTTACTTAGCTGGACTTTGTACAAAAGCCAGTAACCATAAACCAGTAACGATGGAATTGGTGCGCCGCCATCTGTGGATGTCGTCTGGGGGTTTTTCAATGTCTAGGCGCGACAGTGAAAAAGTCCCAGCCGCCCTATACGACCGCCTCACAGATACGCCCACCTACGCGGCTCGAATGTACAAAGTCCAGCTAAGTAACTATCTCAAAATGTCACCCCGAGCCCTTCGGAATGACATGGGTCGTTTGGGGATAGAAGCTAACCCTGGGACCCCGTTTCCTTGCCGGGAAGCTGGACGGCTTCTCGTCCAGGCCGGCAGTTCCTTAACCAGCGGAACGATCTTCTTCAACGGTGTTTGCGATGGCCAACCCCCGCACCCCCAAGCAAGCTCCCGAATCCCGAAAAGCCGTTTCTGCGGAGGATCGGCATTCGCCGGTCACGGAGAACTATCTGCTGTCCTTGTACAAGCTGTGGGAGGACTCGGAGGTTCCCACCGTCACTCAGCTGACCGATAACCTGAAACAACTCCCTCCCACCGAGGGACTGGGAACGTCGGTGCCGTCGGTGTCCGGCATGGTGCGCCGGATGGAAAAACAGGGCTTGGTGGAGATAGGATCCGACAAGCGGATTCGGCTAACCCGGCGCGGTGTGGAGGGGGGAGAAGATATAGCCCGGCGTCATCGCTTGGCTGAGTGGCTGGTAGTCAGACTGCTGGGAATGGAGCTCCACCGGGCCTACATCGAGGCCCATCAGCTGGAGCATGGCATGTCGCGAGACCTGGAAACGCGGCTGATGGAATGCCTGGGTTATCCCAAAAAGTCGCCCTTCGGCCGGCCGATTCCCGGCACCGGCCAACCCAAGGTTCCCACCAACGCCCTGGGTCTCGACGCCGCCGCAACAGGAGCGGCCTACCTGGTGGAGCGGGTACCGGAAGAGGATGAAGAACTGCTCCGATTTCTGGCCGAGTCGTTGATCGTTCCTGATCACCGGATCACAGTACTGGAAGCCGCTCCCTATCGGGGTGTGCTGACGGTAAAAACCCAGCAGGGGGAGGTTTCCCTTGGATACGACGTGGCCCGGCAGATTCTGGTGGTGCCCGGCGCTGACTCCTAACGCCCTCCGCAACTCTAGTTACCGCTGCGTCGCCGCCTCGCTACTCGTAGAGCCTATCTTTCGTCCAGCAGTGATTCCCTGACCACCGCCCAACCTTCCGCCATGCCCCGCTCCGGAAAAGGAGCCTGCTCCTGGTCCCTCGCCACCTCCACCATAACCAAAGTAGGGCCCGGCTGTTCAATTACCGACTCCAACCCCAGCAGCAATTCCTCTATGTCGCTGAACCTAATAGTATTGGCATAACCGGCGCCCCGAGCCATCGTCTGGAAATCCACGTTATCCAGGCCCTTGACGGGTAGGCCATCGGTGGACAGACTGACGATGTCCTCAAACACGAAGTGGATCAGGTTTTCCGGCTTGGACTCACCGATGGTCGCGAAAACTGCCAGGTCGGTGCGCAGGGTGGCATCGCAGTCCAGCACCAGAACCTTGCGGTCGGGCTGAGCCAGCGAAAGACCCAGCCCCACCCCGGGAGCCCGATCCATACAGTCGGTCAGATCGACATCCAACTCTCTACGGTTCGACACCTGATTCCAGTCCCGCAGCGCCGAGGAGGTGGACACCACCAGGGCCTCCTTACGGTGGAAGTTTATCGCTTTGGCTGCTTCCAGTGAAGGAATCACCGGCAGTCCCCTCCTTTTCTTCATCCAAATCTAATACAGGCAAATCCAAACCAGCCCCATTGCCCGCGATATGCCGTGCCGTCACCAGCAAATACATGCCGAGCAATATGGAGCCGCCTCCGAGCAATCCCAGGGGGATGCCGTAGAGCAGGCTCGACTGGAGCAAGGCCTGGTACAGCAGCCAAAAGCCCACCGCCAACCCGGTATAGGATACCAGCCGGCCCAGCAGACCCTTTAGCAACCCTTTCAACATTATGCCCGTTATATTTTAGGAGAGTGGGTGAGATGCGTTCGTTCATGGTTCGACCAGCTCACCACGAACGAAGCCCCACCGTTCGCCCTGAGCCTGTCGAAGGGTGACTACCCCGGTGTTGAATCCTTCTTCCCCCACCCGCTTACAGAAAAAGCGGGCACCGGAACAGCGGCATGGTCGCCGTCTCGACACCCTACTAGGCAAGCTGCCCATGGCTCCTGGGTTGATGCGCGGCTTACTTCACTCCCAGGGCGGCGGGCAATTCTCGGAAGGCCTGCTGCACCGACCTGGCGGGGCGGGTCCGGTACGCGACCGGGGTGTTCTCGACCTGGGGCTCCACGGCAAGGTGGATGAACACCGGGCCCTCCGCAGCCAACACCTGGTCGATTCCGGTGGCCAAGTCTTCCAGGTCCTCAAATGAGAACACGGCGGCATATCCGACGGCCTTGGCCAATCCTTCCCAGTCAGATTGGCCTGCCCCGGGTATCGGCTGTCCTCCGGTGACGGCATAAACCCCATTGTTGAACAGGAAATGATACAGGTTTTTGGGTGCCTTGTTGGCCAGGGTAACCAGCGCTCCCAAGTTCATCAGGAGGCTACCGTCGCCATCCAAAACGAAAACCTTGCGATCCGGCTGGGCCAGGGCCAGTCCTAATCCCAACGAGGAGGCTTTGCTCATGGCCCCGGATAGAGGCAGGTCTAAATCTTGGGCGCTGGTGACCGTCGGCAGGCCAAAGCTGACGTTGTTGGCGTTCATAGTTGGAACAATCAACGAATCTTCGCGCTTGCTGTCGATGATTTTCACTGCATCGGCGTTTTTAATCACGCTACAGGTCCTCCTTCCCGGTGAATCGCCCGGTTAATTTCTTGGCTAATCGCCCTTGAGCGTTTAGGCTCCGAACTCGGTACCCACCAGCACGGCCACCGGCTTCTGAGTCCGCTCCGCCTCCTCAAGGGCGGTGCTAATCCGGCCGGCGTCTTCGTCGGTCTCGATCAAGTAGTAGTTGATCCCCCAAGCATGGAGGATATGGATATGCTCGATGAATCGGGCCGCCGAGTCGGTGGTGACACCGTGGCGGCTCCAGCCCCGGTAGCCGATTAGCATTACCAGCGGCTGGTTGACGTCCAGCCCGAGACCCCGAATGGAGTCGCCCGATTCAAATATTCCGGTGTTTTGAATCAGGACCACGGGCTTTTTCCCGCCAACCCACAGGCCGGCGGCAATGGCCATGGTTTCACCCTCCCGGCACACCGGCACCAGGTCCAGCGAAGGTTCGGCCATCAGCAACTGATACATGAAGTTGGTTTCGCTGTCGGGCAGCCACACCACATGGGTGACATTGTTCTTGACCAGCTCGCTAATAACTGCCGGGGGATGCAGTACAGCTTCCTGAGTTGTCATCGCGCCTCCTTCGGGTCTGGTGCATAGTGAAGTCGCCCCATTATATTCGTGGCCTAGCTGGCTAGTCAATGTTGCGTTCCTACTGGTAACTGTTCAGACTTGATGAGGTGAATTGGCTCAAAGCCGTTGGAAAAACGCTGGCATGGCCGGGGGAGTTGTGGCATACCAGGGAGGTGGACACTGAACTAGACCTGAACGCGGCGAGTCGCGAAACTCTGCTGGAGATAATTGCCGGCCAGCGGGCAGTCATTGCCGATTTGCAAAGGCGGATTGGGGTTCTGGAATCCCGTCCCAACCGGCGCGGGTCGTCGGGGATGCCGGGTAATCAGCCGCACTCCAGCCGGCAAGCGCCGGAGAAAAAGGAGCCCAGAAAGCCGCGCCGCCATGGCTTCGCCCGCCAGCGCATGACTCCTACCCAGCGGGTGGAGCATGCCGTGGCGGTCTGTCCCGACTGCGGGACTCACCTGAACGGCGGATGGGTACAGCGAACTCGGGAAGTCATTGAGCTACCGGTGGCTCCGGTAGAAGTGACCGAGCACGCCCTGGTAGCCCGCATCTGTCCGGTATGCCAACGGCGCCGGCTGCCCAAAGAGGCCCTGCAGGGGGTGGTTCTGGGCCAGCAGCGCCTGGGGGTCAATCTGGTAAGCCTGATGGTGACCCTGCGGGAGGAGGGACGGTTGCCCATAAGAATCATCCAATGGTACCTGGAGACCGTCCATCAGTTGCACCTGAGTGTTGGTGCCATCGTCCAGGCCGTCCATGGAGTAGCCCGTCAGGCTGAGACGGCGGTGCGAGAGGTGCTCGAGCAAGTCCGCGCCAGTCCCGTGGTGCAGGGCGACGAAACCGGCTGGCGCCAGGACGGGAGCAACGGCTATGTTTGGACCTTCAGCACTCCCAGCGAACGATACTTCCTGCGTCGGGGTCGGGATAAGGGGGTGGTGGATGAGGTGCTGGATTCCTCCTTCAGCGGAGTGTTGGTCAGTGATTTCTACGCCGCCTATAACCACTACCCGGGCCTGAAGCAACGGTGCTGGGCTCATCTGCTGCGGGATATCCATGACCTGAAAGGGTTGTACCCAGAAGACGCTGGGCTGGCTCAGTGGGCCGAGGCGGTTCACCAGGTCTACACGGAGGCCAAGGCCTCGGTCCTTCCCCGAGCCCAGCCAGGCCATCGCACCCAGCTAATGCTGGAGGAGAAACTAATGGTCTTGGCGCGGCCTTTCCTTAAAGATCCCCTGGCGGTTCAGGCCAAGCTCTGCCGGCGCATGGAACGGTTCATCAAGGAACTGTTTGTCTTCGTGTCGGACCCAGCCGTGCCCTCAGACAACAACGCCGCCGAGCGGAGCCTGCGGCATCTGGTAACCAGTCGCAAGATCAGCGGCGGCACCCGCTCAGGGCAGGGCACCGACAGCAAGATGACCTTGGCATCCCTCTTTGGCACCTGGCGGGCTAGAGGTCTCAATCCCCTCCTGGAATGCCGCCGGTTGCTCGCTTCCCCTCAAATCTGAACACTTACTCCTACTGAGTCTTGAATCCAGAGCTAATCACAGTCGGTGGCGGAGGCGCTGGGGAAATCCCCTTCAGTCCCCCTTTTAAAAAGGGGGACTGAAGGGGATTTGGATCTTACAAATTTTAAATTCTCGTTAAGGATCAGAAAGCCTGTTGCGGATTGGGACGCGGGGTAAGGCCACGCCAGACTCCCTGCTCAGAACTCGGCATTCTTGGGGGTTCGGGGGAAGGGGATGACGTCCCGAATGTTTTGCATCCCGGTTATAAACTGCACGGTGCGCTCGAACCCCAGGCCAAACCCCGAGTGGGGGACCGTGCCGTAGCGCCGCAGGTCCAGGTACCACCAGTAATTCTCCTCGTCCAGCCCGGACTGGCGTAGCCGCTCCAGCAGCACGTCGTACCGCTCCTCCCGCTGGCTGCCTCCAATGATTTCGCCGATCCTCGGCACCAGCACGTCCATGGCTCCCACGGTTTTTCCGTCGGCGTTCAAGCGCATGTAGAATGCCTTGATCTCCTTGGGGTAGTCGGTGACAACCACTGGCTTCTGCACCACCCCCTCGGTGATGTATCGCTCGTGTTCCGACTGGAGGTCCAGGCCCCATTCCACGGGAAACTCAAAGGCTTCTCCCGACTTGGCAAGGATGTCTATGGCCTCAGAGTAAGTGAGCCGCTCAAAGCTGGAATTGACTATGCTCTCCAGGGTGGATATGGCGGTTTTGTCGTACCACTGATTGAAGAACTCCAGGTCCTCGGCGCAATTTTCCAAGATATAGCTAAATATGAATTTGAGGAATTCCTCCGCCAGGTCGGCCAGACCAGCCAGGTCGCAAAACGCCACCTCCGGCTCAACCATCCAAAACTCCGCCAGATGACGGGAGGTGTTGGAGTTTTCCGCGCGGAAGGTCGGTCCAAAGGTGTAAACATCGGTCAGGGCCAAGGCGAATATCTCAGCTTCCAGCTGCCCGCTGACGGTGAGAAAGGTGGGCTTGCCGAAGAAGTCTTCCGAGTAATCGACGCCGTCCTCTCCGCGGGGTACCTGGGCCGGATCTAGGGTTGTTACCCGAAACATGGATCCCGCCCCTTCGGCGTCGCTGGCGGTGATCGTGGGGGTATGTATGTACTGAAAACCCCGGCTCTGGAAGAAGCTATGGATGGCAAAGGCGGTGGCGCTTCGCAAGCGGGCCATGGCTCCAAAGGTATTGGTTCTAGGCCGGAGGTGGCCGTTTTCGCGCAGGAACTCCAGGGTGTGCCGCTTCTTTTGCAGAGCGTAGGTTTCCGGATCGGCTGAACCCAGGAGCTCAATTCGCTGGGCTTTAACCTCGTACTTTTGCCCCTTACCCTGGGATTCAACCACCTCTCCCACCACGCTGATGCTGCAGCCGGTGTTGAGCGCCTCGGCCAAGGGATAATCCGGCAGGGCTTGCTCCACGACGACCTGCAAGTCGCGCAGGGTAGACCCATCGCTCATCTGGATAAAGGAGACTGCGCCTGAGGAACGCCGGGTCTTGACCCAGCCCTGCACCAGCACCTCTCCGCCGGCGGCTTCCCGCTGGAGAATCTCTTTAACTTTAGTTCGACGCATCATCTTCCTCCCGCCCGTTGGTTAAATCTGTAGTTAAAGTTGGGGCCTGGCCAGGTGCCACTCGGTGGCTTGCTGGTAGGAGTGGGCGATTCGCAGTAAGGTATCTTCGGACCAGGCCGGGCCGATTAACTGCATCCCCACTGGCAAGCCCTGGGAAAAACCGCAAGGGACCGATAAGCCGGGCAGCCCGGCGATGTTAACCGGCAGGGTGTAAACATCGACCAAGTACATCTGCAGCGGGTCGGCGGTTTTTTCACCCAGCGGAAAGGCCACCACCGGAGAGGTTGGAGTCACCAGCGCATCCACCTGGCTGAAAACCTGGTCAAATTCCCGGCGGATCAGGGTCCTTACCTGCTGGGCTTTGATGTAGTAAGCGTCGTAGTAACCGGAAGACAGCGCATATGTGCCCAGCATAATGCGGCGCTTCACCTCGGGACCGAAACCGAAGCGGCGGGTCTTCTCCATCGCCTGCCACATATCGGTAGTGTCCTGATACGAGTAACCGAACTTCACTCCGTCGTAGCGGGCCAGGTTTGCCGAGCATTCGGAAGGAGCGATGATGTAGTAGCAAGCCAGCGCGTGCTGAGTGGTCGGCAGGGAGACCGGCTGGACCGATGCGCCCAAGGATTCGAGAACCCGTATCCCGTCCTCCACCCGCTCCTTGACCTCTGGATCTAACCCCTTTACGAAGTACTCTTGAGGTACACCAATTCGGATAGCATCCCGGGTGCCCGACGGCCCCAGGGGAGAGGAGCTGGAGGGATTCCCGTTCAGCGCCGCAGCGTAGCCGGATGCCGGCCGGGGCACCGAAGTCGCGTCGAGGGGGTCATGACCAGCGATGGCATCGAGCACCAGGGCGCAGTCGGCAACTTCCCTGGCCAGCGGCCCGATTTGATCCAGCGATGAGGCGTAGGCCACCAGGCCGTACCGGCTCACCGACCCGTAGGTTGGCTTCAAGCCGACCACGCCGGAAAGCGCGGCGGGTTGACGAATGCTGCCGCCGGTGTCCGAGCCCAGGGCGTAGATAACCTCACCGGCCGCCACTGAGGCCGACGCGCCGCCGCTGCTGCCGCCCGGAACCCTGGCTAAATCCCAGGGGTTATGCGTCGGGAAAAAGGCGGAGTGCTCGCAGGAAGAGCCCATGCCAAACTCGTCCATATTGCCCTTCCCTAAAATCACCGCCCCCTGCTCCAAAAGTCTGCTCACCGCGGTTGCGTTGTAAGGCGGAACATAGCCCTCCAGCATGCGGGAGCAGCAGGTAGTGGGAATTCCCTTGGTGGAGATCAAGTCCTTTATCTGCACCGGTATCCCGGTCAGCGGCGTGGACCGATTGTCGGCAATGACCCGGTCTGCCCGCTCCGCTTGGCTCAGGGCCAGGTCTTGGGTGATGGTCACAAAAGACTTTACCCGGTTCTCCACCTGCCGAATACGTTCCAGGCAGGAAGCGGTCAAGTCCACCGAGCTGAATTCCCGCGCCACCAGACCCCGATGGGCTTCTTGAATCGTCAGTTCCCACAGGTTGGCCAACCGACCTATTCCTCCACGACCTATTCCTCTAGGACCGCCTTGACTCGAAAGAACTCCCCTTCCCTTCTGGGCGCGTTGCTCAAGACATCTTCAGAAGGCAGGCAATCTTGTGCCACATCTTCGCGGGTTACCGTGTTCAAGTCGGCGGCATGGCCGGTGGGAGGCACACCGGCGGTATCCAGCTGGCGCAGTAGCTCGAACTGCTCCAAGATATGCGAGAGCTCCTGCCCGAAGGCTTCAACCTCTTCATCGGTTAGGTCGATGCGAGCCAGCGCGGCGATATTCTCCACTCGAGCACGGTCCAGTTCCATTCTGATCCTGCAAGGAATTGCCAACGTAATAGCCAATCGAATTTAGCGACAGTATACCCAGAACACAGCGGAAAGACCAACTAAACAACTAGGGAGATCAGCCCCTTCGATTGTCATTGCGAGGGCCGCAGGCCCGAAGCAATCTCAAGGGAGTGAGGAGGGATTGCTTCGCGGAGTTTATCCTGAGCGCAGTCGAAGGGCTGCTCTGTAAATATCCCGTTCGCCCTTCGAGAGCCTCAGGACGAACGGGATCCCAACCGTTCCTGGCAAGCCTATCAAACCATGAGCGGAAGGCAACCCATTTTCATCTGTCGGTGGCGCCCCATCGGGGCATGATAACTCGCAATGACACTGGGGAGAACCTAAAGACTTTGCTTGTGGGATAGTTTTACGAAGAGGTATCACTGGGGGAGTTGCGGGTGTGTGGAAATTCCTCACACGCCCATTAGGAAGCCTGGGAGTCCGCCTGCTCGTCCAAAGCTTCCCTGACTTTACGCGCTAGAATCGGCTGAGAGAAGGGTTTCTGTAAAAATCGGGTGCCACCTTCTAGAACGCCGTGGTGGCCGATCACTTCATCGGTGTACCCGGAAGTGTAAAGGACCCGGGTTTCCGGATGAATAGCTTCCAGTTGGTCGGCCAGGTCCTTCCCGTTCATCTGGGTCATAACCACGTCGGTCAGCAGCAAGTCTATCTTTTCTGGGGCGTGCATCCACGCCACTCCCAGGGCCTCCACCCCGTTAGAGGCTCGCAACACTCTATATCCTTGCTCCATAAGCAGTTGGGATGCCACCTCCAGAACACCCGGCTCGTCCTCGGCCAGCAGCACCGTCTCGGTTCCCTTGGGCAAGGCGACCGCCTCCGCTTTTACCGTCACGGCTTCCGGATTGGGTTGATCCACCTGCGGCAAAAGGATCTTGAAGGTGGCGCCTTCGCCAGGCCGGCTGGTCACCCTCAAGTCTCCGCCGCTCTGCTTCACAATGCCGTAGCAGGTGGCTAGGCCTAATCCCGTTCCTTTACCCGCCTCCTTGGTCGTGAAGAAGGGCTCAAATATATGGCGCTGGACCTCCTCGTCCATACCGCTACCAGTGTCGCTGACACTCAACTCCACGTAATAGCCAGGCGGAAGCTCGGAGAAATAGTCCTGATTTTTGCCATCGATCCAAACAGCTCTGGTGGTCACCGTCAACTTGCCGCCTTCCGGCATGGCATCCCGGGCGTTCACCACCAGGTTGACCAATACCTGCTCTATCTGCCCGTGCTCTACTTTGACCAGACCGGCATTGGGTGCTGTGATGATCGACATTTCCACATCTTCGCCGATTAGGCGGTTTAGCATTTTGCCCAGGTCGACCACCAGCCGGTTTAACTCTAAAGCAAAGCTAAGGTGAAACCTACATAAAGCGAACCCGAAGAGGAGTTGCGATATTCTGTAAAAGAAGTCGAGTGGCGGTGGTGGAAGGGATGAAGGAAATAGTGCAACTCATGGAAGAGTGGCAACTCAATGTAGGTGACTTACGGGAAAGGATGTATCGAGCGCCAACACCTCGAGAGCGAGAGCGATGGCACGGGCTATGGTTGTTGGCCCAAGGGTGGTCGGCTTTCCAGGTGGCTGAGGCTTTGGACAGAGAGCCTCATACCATTGGAAACTGGCTGGCCAACTTTCGCCGAGGCGGGGCCCAAGGTTTGGTCTTTGAACAGACTGGGGGTTCCCCCCCGTCTTGATCTGGGGTCAACAGAACCAACTGAAGTCTGCGGTGCAAAATCCGCCTGGAGAGGCGGGAGTTGAATTGTCCAACTGGAATTGGAAAGTAGTGAGGCAATTTCTCAAGCAGAGCTTTGACCTGGGGCTGAGTCGAAGCAGTTGCTTGAACTACCTCCATCGGTTGGGCTTCGTGCTGAAGCGACCCAAGAAACGCCTCCTGAAAGCCAAGGATGAAGCGCGGAAAGCCTTCGTCCTCCAGTACAGCCAAATCCGAGAGGAGGCCCAAGAGAGTGGGGCCAAAATCTTCTTCGTAGACGAAGCCCACTTTCGGGCCGATGCCGATCTGAGGGGGAAATGGGTGCTCAAGGGAGAGCCGGCGCTGGTGGACTCTACCAGTCCTTGGTGGGGAGAGAAGGCCTGCTACTACTCGGGAGTTTGCTTGGAGGCTGGGGAGGTGGAAGCCATGGAAATAGCCGGCAACAGCAATGCCGAGACCTCCACCGCCTTTTTACGGCAGCTAAGAGAAAAACATCCTGGACCTCTGGTAGTGATTTGGGACAATGGGCCAGCCCACCGAGGAGAAGCGATTCGCAGCTATTTGACCACCCCTGACTTGCAGCTGAGGCTGGTGGCCTTACCGGCCTACAGCCCAGACTTCAATGCCGACGAAGCCGTCTGGGACTGGGCCAGGGAAGAGGTCACGGCCAACGAATGCCTGGGAACAAAAGCCCAAGTCCAAGAGAAGATGAATGCATTCTTCGGCGGACTAGCTCACCGTAAGGATGAAGTGAAACATCGCTGCCGAACCCTGTTACAAGCTCGAGCCGATGCATTGATTTTTACACCTTCCCTACCTTTGCCATCGCTGCAAAATGTAGTTCCCACCTTGGCTTTGGTTTAGGTCTTGAGGCTCGATAACTTGCTGTCGGGAAAAGGCGAGCAATTTGTGGGTTACATCAGCAGCGCGATCCGCCGCTTTTTCAATTTCTTCCAGGTTTGAATACAAGGGATCATCCGCGTCCAGGTTCATCTTGCATAGCTGGGCATAGCTAATTATAGGAGTGAGCAAGTTGTTGAAATCGTGAGCCACTCCTCCGGCCAGTCGACCGATGCTTTCCATTTTCTGTGCCTGAAGCAGTTGCTCCTCGAATCGTTCCCGCTCAACCAACCGGGCCGCCACCAGCGCTACTTCCCGCCGATTGGAGCGGAAAATGATCACATCGGCCACGATGACGAATCCAGATAGCGCCAGGAACAATCCGCCCATCGCCCACATGGAGACGCGGAGGATATTCGCCTTGGCCACCTGCTCTGGATTGGACAGACCGCCGCCAACTGCCGAATCCGCCAGAAAATGGTTCATCACGAGTATGGCCATGGAGATGAACAGCACCGCGGATATAGCGGACAGGATGGTTAGGGGAAACTTCTGCAGGTTGGGCACTATCTGAAGAGGCTTTAGGGGGACCGAGTTTATCAGCATCGGCTTACGTCCACTAAAAATCCGGCAACAGGAATACGGGTGTCCACCTGGGCGGATTATGGTGCCGACGCCCCTGAGAGGACAGAGTGCTAGTATTACAACGACGCTTCCTCAATTTGGTCAGTTTTTGGGCGGAAACTGCTTCGCGGAAGGCAAGGCCACAAAGCTGTCAAGCGTGTGGTCAGGTCGCCATGAAGAGGTGCTCAAGGTCCCTTTATTGCGAACCGTCGTTGTAATACTAGTACAGGTGGGCTGAAAAGCCCGAGTAGTATAATGAGCGCGTTGAGGTTGGAGAGATGAAGTGTGGTGGTGAAGGCGATGCGTGGACCGAAACCTCCCGTGGTGGAATTATCCCCGGAAGAGCAGCAAGGATTGGAAACCCTGGTGCGCCGATATAGCACCCCCCAGCAGTTGGCCCGGCGAGGCAGAATCATTCTGTCTGCCGCGGCTGGCCTGAACAACAGCCAAATAGCCCGCGAAGTGGGCCTGGATGTGGATACGGTACGGTTCTGGCGCAACCGCTGGCTGGGGCTACAGGCAGCCATTCTGGAAGACCTGAGTATAGAAGAAAGGTTGCGGGATGCGCCTCGTCCTGGGGCTCCCGCCCGGATCACCCCAGAGCAAGTTTGCCAGATCATGTCCCTGGCTTGTGAGGCCCCCAGCCAGTGCGGTCGTCCTATCAGCCAGTGGACCAGCCGGGAATTGGCTGATGAGATCATCGAAAAAGGCAGGTGGAACGGATTTTCCCCCGCCATGCGGCCAGACTGCTAGAAAGGGGGACCTGAAACCCCACCGGATACGCTATTGGTTGACACCCTCGGAGGACGAGCACTATGACGCCAAAGTCACTGACATCTGCGATCTGTACCGAGAAGCTCCCGCCTTGGTCCAATCTGGGGAGCGAGTGATGAGCACTGATGAGTTGACCGGAGTACAGGCCCTGGAGCGCAAACATCCTGGGTTGCCCTTGGCGCCGGGGAAGGTGGAACGGCGGGAGTTTGAGTACATCCGGCGGCATGGTACACGCTCCTTCATCATCAGTCGGGATGTGGTGACGGGTCAGATTGTTGAGCCCTATGGGGGGCCCAGACGTACCGAAGCGGACTTTCTGCAGCATGTGGAGGCAGTGATCGCTAGCGATAGGGCGGCCCAGCGGTGGCATTTTGTGGTGGACAACCTGGACACGCACCGTTCTGAATCTCTAGTGCGCTGGGTAGCCAGAGAGTCTGGGCTGGACCTGGAGTTGGGTAAGAAGGGCAAGTGGGGCACATGGCGAACCGAGAGTCCCGGGCCGCATTTCTCAGGATCCCAGCCACTGTATCGTGTTTCACTACACCCCCAAGCACACGTCATGGATGAACCAAGTGGAAATCTGGCTGAGCATTCTGGTGCGAAAACTGCTACAGCGAGGGTCATTCAGATCGGCACCGATCTGAAACAGAAGGTGTGGGACTTCAGACTATTACAACCGGACCATGGCAAAGCCCTTCAAATGGACTTACCAAGGCAAGGTGCTGGTCGCATGAACTGCCGGGTTATTTACGCCCACCTGTACTAGCACCCTTATGATTTTTGCCTTGTGTTTTTCGCCCAGTGATTATTTAATAATTATCGGTGGAAAGGCCGCTGGAAGTGGCTGTAAATAGGACCTAAACCAAAGCTAAGGTGAAACCTACATAAAGCGAACCGGCAGGGGAGTCGCGATATTCTGTAAAAGAAGTCGATTGGCGGTGGTGGAAGGGATGACAGACATAGTGCAACTCCTGGAACGGTGGCAACTGGATGTAGGCGACTTACGGGAAAGGATGTATCGGGCGCCAACACCTCGGGAGCGAGAGCGATGGCATGGGCTATGGTTGTTGGCCCAAGGGTGGTCGGCCACTCAAGTGGCTGAGGCTTTGGAGAGAGAGCCTCATACCATCGGAAACTGGCTGGACAACTTTCGCCAAGGCGGGGCCCAAGGTTTGGTCTTTGAGCAGACTGGGGGTTCCCCCCCGTCTTGAACCGAGGTCAACAGAACCAACTGAAGTCTGCGGTGCAAAATCCGCCTGGGGGGGCGGGGATTGAATTGTCCAACTGGAACTGGAAAGTAGTAAGGCAATTTCTCAAGCAGAGCTTTGACCTGGGACTGGGCCAGAGAAGAGGTCACGGCCAACGAATGCCACGGAACAAAAGCCAAAGTCCAAGAGAAGATGAATCAATTCTTCGGCGGGCTAATTCATCGTAAGGATGAAGTGAAACATCGCTGCCCAACCCGGTTACAGGCCCGAGCCGATGCTTTGATGATGACAGCTACCACGCCTTTGGCATCACTGCCCAGTGTAGTTCCCACCTTGGCTTTGGTTTAGTTTCGGCTATTTGGGCTTCAGCTCATCTCCGAGCCTCCGGAAACGCTGATTGCCAGGCCGGTGACGTAATCCGATTCGCTGGAGGAGAGGAAGGCGGCCATTTTGGCTATGTCATCCCCAACGGCAATTCTACCCAATGGCACCCTGGTATTTCGCTCCCGGACCATCAATGCCCGGTGTTCCTCCGCCGATTGGCCCTCGGAAACCAGGGCCGCCGCAATGAAGTCCACCCGTTCCGAATCCACCAACCCCGGGCAAATGGCATTTACATTGACCCGGTGGGGCGCCAGCTCGTGGGCCAGGGACTGGGTAAACCCGATGAGGGCGAACTTGGAAGCGCAGTAAACGGCATAGCGAGCTATACCTCGCTTGCCCGCTCCCGAGGAAATCACGATAATCTTCCCGCCGCCGCCCCGGTCGATCATGTGTCTGGCTACCGCCCGGCAGCACAGATAGGTCCCGCGCACGTTGACCCGCATTACCTCGTCGAAGGCGTCTTCCTCCAATTCCACCACCGGCACCCGGTCTCGGCCCGGTCGGGAACCGGCGTTGTTCACCAAAACATCGATATGCCCGAAACGGTCCAGGGTTTGGCCGACCATGTCCTCCACCTGGGCGCCATCGGAAACATCGGAAAACAATCCCAGCGCCTGCCGGCCCAAGCCCTGGATTTCCTCCACCACGCTGGTCAGTCCCTGCCAGCCCTCCTGCCGGTCGGCCGGCTTAATCGCCTCCAGAGACTGCTCCACATCGGTCACCACCACATCAGCTCCCTCACTCGCCAAGCGGATGGAGATCGCCCGGCCGATGCCATGCCTGCCCGCGGCGCCCGTAACCACCGCCACCTTTCCGGTCAAGTCGTACATGATTTACCTCGGTTGACTCCTGAAGAAATTATTAAGCCTGGGAGATCCAAATCCCCCATATCCCCTTTTTAAAGGGGGACTGAGGGGGATTTACCCAAAGGTTGGCGCGTCCGACAAGCGCGGAAGAGCCGGTATCGCCCGGCCTGCCAGAAATCGCGGTTACGCCGGCTGCGACGGGTCTGGCGGGTCTGGTTGTATCATCTGAGCCGGGGCATCCGGCTGAGAGGGCTCCGGGTGGGCATGGTGCTGGTAGGCGTAAGCTTGCCCATCCATGTGCACCATCAAGAGATGAGTGCCGAAGGTTTGGTTGAGCACTTCTTCAGTTAAAACCTGGCTGGGCTCGCCGAAAGCGATCAACCGCCGGTTCAGGCAGGCTACCTGGCCCGCGCAAACCGACACACAAGAGAGGTCATGGGTGCTAAGCACAATGGTCGTGCCCTCCGATTGCAGTTGGTCCATGGTGTCCAGCAGCTGGTGCTGGGCTCTGGCGTCCAATCCGGCCATCGGTTCATCCATCAAGAGCAGCTGGGGGCCGTTGGCCAAGGCCCGGGCCAATAACACCCGGCGTCGCTGCCCGCCGGATAGTTCGCCGATCAGCTGCTGGCGAAGGGGGTACATCCCTACTTTTTCCAACGCCGCGCCGGCAAGCTCCCGGTCCTCCTTGTTTGTCCGGCGCAGCAATCCCCGACGGGCATATCTGCCCATCAACGCCACGTCCGCCACGCTGACCGGAAAGTCCCAGTCGACCTGCTCTATCTGCGGCACGTACCCCACCTGGCGCCGCTGCTGCTCGGCAGGCTGCCCCAGAACGGTAATTTGTCCCCGCCAGGGCTTGACCAATCCCAAAACAGCCTTCATCAGGGTGGATTTTCCCGATCCATTGGGCCCGATTATCCCCAAGATCTGCTGCTCCGCTAGCTGGAAGGAGACGTCCTCCAGGGCAGTAATCCGGTCATATCCGGCCCACAAGCCTTCAATCTCCAGGGCATATGTCAATTGATCGGTCGTTATATTGGTGGAAGTCATATCGCCAGTGGCGGTCCTACGTAGCGGCTATTTCGCGCCGGAGGGATTACCAGCAAAAGTATTACAAATACCAGTCGTCCCCGGCCGGCGGCCAAGGATTGTTTTCGTCGAGAACCTGCGACAGCTGAATAAACGCGCCTTTCATGGAAGCCGGATGAAGCCAAATGCTGTTGAATCCCAGATTGACGTAATTGTCGGTGCGCCGGGAGGTGGTGTACCGAACATCCTGGCTTTGGAGATGGTCATCCACAGCGAGGGAGTCCTCTATTTCAAAAATGGTTAGGTAGATGCCCTCGCCGTAACGCTCCAGAAACCGGGCCGCAGAGGTATCCGGGCTGGTCGGTTGGGCCAGCTCGATAAAGGTGCTCTTGTCATTCAAGGGCAGCACCGCAATTTCCAGATCGGTGAAGCTAATCTGGAACCTGCGGGTGGCGGTAATCCCAAACATCCGGCCCCAACGCTCCGTCGCCTCGTCCAGGTCTCGGACCAGAATAGCCACTTGCCTTAGTTGGCGGGTTCTGGGTGGAGCTCCCTGGTTCGTCCAGTTAGGACCGGCGGGAGGCCAGGGGTTGGCCGCATCCAAGACCTCGACAATCTCCAGAAAGGCTCCGTTGGCCGAGGAGGGATGGACGAAGGCAGAGCGGGTCGCTTCCGTCCGGGTTTCCGCCGTAATCCTGACGCCCAAGGATTTCAAGTGAGGGATTAGCTCGTCGTAGGCTCGGGTCTCGAAGATAAGCAGGTAGGGAGCCTCGCCCCTGCGGCGCAGGTAGCGGCCTGCTGGGGATTCGGTGCTGGTGGGCTGAAGCAGCTCGATGAAGGTGCCTTCGCCCGCGGGGAGCACCTGGTTGGACAATTGATACTCGGGCAACTCCTGGGCGCGGCAGTGCTCCATTCCCAGGATACGTCGATACAATTGGGCGGCCTCCGGCAGGTCCTGGACCAGCATCGCAACTTGTCGTAGACGCTGTAGCATCAGCCAGCCCGGCTGGGGAGGGACAAAAGGGCTGTGCCCCCAACATACCGTTCCCCCTCAGCGCCGGTCATGAGTATGTCGCAGGTAAGCAGGTTTTCGCCGTCTTCCTGCCGGGTGTCGGTGATTGTGGCGGAAATCTTCAAGGGCTTGTTGTGAGGCACCGGCTGCCGGAAAACCAGGTCCAGGTCTTTCAGGCTTTCCGGGCTGGCCCAATCGGTCAGTAGCTGAGCCATCAGTGCCATGCTCATGATCCCCGGCAGAATGGGGCCGGGCAGTCGGGCCTTTTCAGCTATTTCCTGGTCGGTAAATCGGTTGGGCATGGGATTTCCCCACAGCTGGCAAAAATCTATGACATCCTGATCTCTAGCCACCCGCTCCAAGGGGCCGATCTCGTCGCCCAGGTCCACATCCTCGAAATATATCGGGCTCTCTGCCAATTCCTGCTACTCCTGGCCCATTTACTGGCGGGCTGTGCCCCTTACTCGCGGGCCGCGAAAGATTCCTGAACGTCGGCCACTACCTGGCCGTTCTGGTTTCGAAAGGTGGTCTCCCAAACTATGAACACCATGGTGCCGCTCCGTCCGGTCTTGGGGTAGACCTCTTTCAAGTGGGAAGAGGCAGTCAGCGAATCTCCCGCTACGATATTACCCTTTGGCTGGACTCGCTGGCCGGCGTGAAAGCGGGATCGGCCGAATTTCAATTTTATATCCGGCAACTCAACGCGGCGGACAAACAGGCTGCACATGGTAGGAGGCGCGACCACCCCGCTGTAACCGGCGGCGTTTGCGGCTGCCTCGTCGTTGTAAATTGGTCCGGTCTCGCCAATGCTCTTGCTGAAAGCCTGAACCATATCTTTGGTTACTGCAAAAGGACCGGCCTGGTGCTCCACGCCGTAAAGGGACCGATCATAATCCAAGTCCATTACCATGTATTTGCCACGCTCCCCATCGCGATAACGCAGTGAATAGAGGGAAACTTTTGGGGCCGATCTCTAGTCCCGATCGGCTTCCCGGGTGTCCTCCAACCAAACCGGACGGAATTCGCCGGAAAGCAGCGCCTCCACCAGGTCTGCCTCATTTCGGATCTCTGCCCCGAACCGGGTGACACAGGCGCAGATATGGCTGGCCAAGTGGGCGTCGCTGCACCCGATACCCAGGTAACCGTACTTCTCGCACAGCTCCGCCGCGCGCTCGTTCTCCCCGGCCCGGCTCCCGCCGTTGAGACGTTCCACCACGCGCACGTCCGGAAACTCCTCCCCTAACTCCATGTAATCCACCAACCCTATTCCGAACCGCCCCGGATGCGCCGGCAGGGCGATTGCGCCATGATGGGTGGCCGCCTTCATCAGCTCCCGGGCATCCAATCTAACGTCGGCAAAATCAATGTCGGCGGTCAATCCTTCATTCACCCCGTATACCAGGAAATGGCCGTAGCGAGTATCCAGCTCCGACCCCTTCAGGACCACTACGCCGTATTGGGAGGCCAGCGCGGAATAATCTTTATCCCGGTCAAACTTGCGGTGTTCGGTGAGGACGATTCCATCGGCGGTATATCCCCGTTTTCGCAGCACTTGAATCCATTTTAGGTACTGCTCCACGGTGGCGCGGGAGTCGTCCGAGGATACCGAGTGACTGTGCAGGTCCAGATACAAAGGTTGGGATTAACCTCCAATTCCAGCCGGCGCGGACCCGAGGGCGGCTCCGGATTCTTACTTGATTCTTTGATGATGCTACCAGCCCCCGGGTTTTTTAATGATAAGGGGTGAAGGCGAATTCATCAACCTGGTGAACGAATTTCGGAGGACGGCGCTGCGGCGCCGAGCCTGAGGGCCGGCCTAATTTGGCTCAGCGGAAAGAGCCAAGGATTCAGCCACCAGCATGGGGGGCCAGCCACCGGCTAAACCGGTCGCCCAGGACAACCGGGTCGTCCAGCAGCAGCGGCACTTGCTGGTTGCCGGAAGGGCAGGGTTAAGTAGAGATTAGTCCCCGACTCCTCGCGGGCCGGTGGAGGGGAACCGGCAGACCTGTAAGCCGGGTTTTGTATCCCCGGAATTCGACGGACCTCCCGGAAAACCGGAAGGCCCTGGCAATACCCGGAGACGGTGACCATCTATCTAGCCCACCGGCGCCCAGCAGGACGGACGGCTCCCAACAACGGGACGATGTTGCCATCGGGGTCCAGCGGCCAACCCGGGGATGAGTCGGACCCTCCTACTCCCCCTATTCGGCCTTGCTCCAAGTGGGGTTTGACCGTCGCTGCGTCACCGCAGACGACCGGACGCTCTTACCGTCCGATTTCAACCTTACCGCCGGTCCAGATCCCCTTCCCCCAACTAGCCCAACTTTCTGATCGAAAAACCGGAGGCGGTGTGTTTCTGTGCCACTTTCCGTCCCCCACGGCGTCATTACTAACGCCGCGAAAGCCTGGGGGTTACCCAGCACCTTGTCCGTTGGAGCCCGGACTTTCCTCCCCCTCGAGAATTCGAGGCGGCGGTCACCCAGTCTACCGGCTCCCTCCGGGCCGAACTCTAGCACATGGGCTAAATAGGGTCAACGGGAGTTGTGAGCGGTCAAAATGGTGGTCAGCCGGGGCACCTTTCTGGCCCTGGAGCCAAAAATCAAAGCTGAGCATTCCAGTTGCTAGGTTAAGGGAGCGGCGCTAGGACGAGCCTGTGAGGAGGAATTAGAAAAAAGGAGAGGTTAGCCGGGCCAGAGCATGCGGCCGCAGCTGCTGCAGAGGACCGTTTGGCGTCCGGAGCGAACGCGCTGGAGATGCTGGGTGGGTAGCGACATACGGCAGGCCTGGCAAAGCCCGCGCTCCACCTTGGCGACAGCCGTCCCGCCCTTCCTCTTCCGGAGAATGTCGTACTTTTGCAGCTCCTGCTGGTCCACAGTGGCAGCCAGCTCCTCTCTCTTTACCTGAATGGTCTCCTCTTCCGAGGTCAATTGCTCCACCTGTTGAGTCAACTCGGCCTGCCGGCTCTCCCAGCCAACTCGCGTGATTTCCAATTCACTTTCCAGTGTACTGATTCGAGACCTGGAATTATCCGCCGCGACGGTCAACTCCAACATCCGCATTTCCATGTCATCTAATTGCTTCCGCACGTGGCCGGCTTCCTGCTCCGCACTGGCCAACTCGCGCGCGGTGGTCACGTCACCGCTATAAATTCTCTCCTCCAGCCCAGGAACCCGCTCGCGAAGTTCGTCGGCTTCCTGGCGGAAGGACTGGTGAGATTCCTGAGTTTCCGACAACTTCCCCTGCTCTTCAGCTAGAGCGGTTTCCATCTGCTCCAGCTCCAGCCGGGCACTTAGTTCCTCCTCGGCTTCGGACTTTTGGCTTTGAATGGCGTCCAGCGCCAAGTCCAACTCTTGGAGGGAGAACAGCTGTTTAACGATGGTCATTAAGGCCTTTCCACTTACCCTAGCGGTGAAATATTCTAGCTTGATTCTAGAAACCCGCAGACGGATTGTCAACGGCCGCGTCCGACAAATCACTGGATTGGGATATGTTGGGACCAAAGTTTCCCCTTTCCCCGTCCTCATCGGTGATGTAATATCAACTTTAGCGCCAAGATTTGCATACTCTTGTAACCCCCATAAGGGGTAGGAGCAACTTATTTGCGCATTCTGCATTTTTCGGACCTTCACATCGGGGTGGAGAACTATGGCCGTCCCGATCCCGCGACCGGTCTCTCCACACGCTTGGGGGATTTCCTCTCCGCGCTAGATGAGGTAGTCGACTGCGCTCTCGAGGAGCGGGTTGACCTAGTGTTGCTGGCTGGCGACGCCTACAAAGGCCGGGATCCTTCCCAGACCCACCAGCGAGAGTTCGCTCGGCGTCTCTCGCGACTCTCCAATGCCGGCATCCCGACCTTCATGTTGGTGGGGAACCACGACCTTCCCAACGCCGTAAGCCGGGCCACCGCCGTGGAAATCTTTCAAACCTTGCAAGTGCCCCACGTCTACATTGGTGATAGCCTGCAGATCTACCACGTTCCCACTCCCAGCGGTCCTTTGCAGATATTGGCGGTGCCCTGGCCCCGGCGGGGCGGGATAATGACCAGGGAAGATTCCCGAGGGCTATCCATTGATGAAATCCGGCAGGAGCTGGAAAACCGGCTCACTGTGGCTATACAGGACCGGTTGGACCGGCTGAATCCGGAGGTGCCGGCCATCCTCACCGGCCATCTGACGGTCAATGGCGCTACGACGGGGACCGAAAGGTCGATGATGCTGGGCCAAGACCACGTGCTGCTGGCCAGCTCCTTGCACCAACCTCAGCTGGAGTATGTGGCCCTGGGGCACATCCACAAACACCAGATATTGCGGCAGGACCCTCCGATGGTGGTCTACTCCGGCAGCCTCCAGCGGGTGGACTTCAGCGAAGAGGCGGAGCAGAAGGGTTTCTGCTTGGTGGAGCTGGACCCATCGGCGCCGGTGGGCCAGCGGATGGTGGATTTCCAGTTTAGACCCGTCAAAGCCCGTCCCTTCGTGACCGTGGACATCCGGTTGACGGCGGGTGATCAAGACCCGACCGGTACGGTGATTCGTGCCATCGCCCGCAAGGACGTACAGGATGCCGTTGTCCGGGTAAGGATAACCCTTCCTGGGGAGCTGGAAGCCCATCTTCGAGAACCGGACATCCGTCAAGCCCTGGCGGAGGCCCACTACATCGCGGCCATCAGCCAGCAAACCGAGGATGCCCGCCGGACCCGCTTGGGAACCGAGGTCGCCGAAGGATTGCAGCCCATGCAGGCGCTGCGTCTGTACCTGGAGGGTCGAAGCGTCGAGCCAAAACGCCAGGAGAAAATGCTCCGGTACGCTGAGGAATTAGCGGAGATGGACTCGGATACCTCTTAATAATTATCTCAAAATGTCACCCCGAGCCCTTCGGCTTGACACAGTTTTTGGGTACCACCTAAAATAACCCTGCCATCCACCCGATTCGGGGGGTGAGTACACCACCATCTTCCTTCCCCTGCACGATGCAGTGGGCCGCTGGGATCTGATGACGACCGAGACGGCCAAAGCTGAATGCAACACCGCCCCTTGTTCCCCGCGTTCGCCGGGGCTTCCTTTCTTTTGGAACCCGTTGGCCCCGAGGCAGGGCTGGCCGTGAACTCCACCATTACCGCCGTAGCCGGCTTGCAGGCCGGGCACTTCACCGATGCGGTAAACGGCACCGGCTGCTCGGTATTCCTGTGCCGGGAGGGGGCGGTTGGTGGCGTGGACGTGCGAGGCGGCTCTCCCGGGACCAGGGAAACAGATTTGCTCAGACCGCTGCACCGCGTGGAAAAGGTTCACGCCATAACCTTGAGCGGCGGCAGCGCCTTTGGGCTGGAGGCCGCTTCTGGAGTGATGTCCTGGCTGGCCGAACAGGGAATCGGCCTGAGGGTGGGTCCGGGCATAATCCCCATCGTCGCATCAGCGATTCTGTTCGACCTAGGCTTACTCAACCCTCAAGCCCATCCGGGGTTGGCCGAAGGACGAGCCGCCTGCCTGGCGGCGAATGACAAGCCCCTGGATCAAGGCAGCGTGGGAGCCGGAACCGGCGCCACCGTGGGCAAGGCTCTCGGTTTGGAACACGCGGTAAAATCCGGCATCGGCTCGGCCAGCCTGCGGTTGCCCAGCGGCGTCACCGTGGCCGCCGCGGTGGCGGTCAACGCCATTGGGGGAGTGGTGGATTTCCAATCAGGAGAGATCCTGGCGGGACCCCGGCGGGAAGGGAAACCCGCATTTCACGACCGATTTTACGACTCCGTGGACCTGCTGCTGCGGGAGAAGCTGACTCCGGGAAGTCCCGCCCTCAGCAACACAACTATCGGCGTGGTGGCCACCGACGCGCCGCTGACCAAAGAGCAGGCTAATTTCCTGGCCCAAGTCAGCCACGACGGCCTGGCCCTGGCCATTCGGCCTTGCCACACCCTCCGGGACGGCGACACCATGTTCGCCATGGCCACCGGAACTAGATCGGAGCCCACCGACATCACGATATTATGCGCTGCAGCGGTACAAGTGACGGCCCAGTCGGTGATCAATGCGGTCAAATTCGCCACCGGTCTGGGAGGCTTGCCGGCTATAAGTGAGCTCTAGTTTGAAGCCCCAAGACTTGAACAAGCAAGAAATGAAAATTGGCTTTATCGGCGTGGGCGTGCTGGGCAAGGGTCTGGCCCTGGCCCTGGCCGACCGGGGCTATCGGGTATCCGCATGCTACAGCCGCCGCTCCGAATCGTCCCAGTGGCTGTCCGAGCGCATTTCCGGGTGCGGCGTTGCCGCGTCAGCTCAAGCCTTGGCCGACGGCGCCGACCTGGTTTTCATCACCACGCCGGATGCAGCCATCCCCCAGGTTTGTGCCGAGGTGGCCTGGTGCCCCGACCAGGGGGTAGTCCACTGCTGCGGCGCGGAATCTCGAGGCATTCTGGACAGCGCGGCCCGCCAACAGGCCCGCACCGGTGCGTTTCACCCTTTCCAAACCCTGGCCGCTCTGAAGGACCCGGCGGAAGCCAGCGCCCGCTTGACCGGCGTCAGTTTTGCCGTGGACGGCGAGGGATGGCTGGTGGACCTGCTTACCCAAATGGCCCAGGACCTGGGAGGCAGAGCCGTCGTTATTGCCGAAGGGGACCGGCCTCTTTATCATGCCTCGGCGGTTTTAGCCTGCGCCCACCTGGCGGCCCTGCTGCACGGAGCGGTAACGCTGTGGGAGAGAATGGGGTACGACTCCAGCGATGCCCTAGAGGCCCTCTACCCCCTGGCCCGCGCGACATTGGACAACGTGGCAAAGGATGGTGTTGCCGCCAGCTTGACCGGTCCCGCTTTTCGGGGGGACGCCGCCACCATTCGACTCCACCTGGATGCCTTGTCCCAGCGGGCAACCGAGCTGCTGCCGGTGTATGCCGCTCTGACCGCCACATCCTTGCCGCTGGCGTTGCAGCGCGGCCTCAGTCCTAACCAAGTCTCCGAAATAGAACAGCTAATAGACAATTCCCAATAAACATTTCCAGGGGGAGGTCGGAATAATGCCAAGAACGACCGTGAGGGACCTGGCTCGCATGAAGGCTCAGGGCGAGAAGATTCCCATGATTACCGCTTACGACTACACCTCCGCGCGTCTCGCCGATGCCGCGAAGATACCCGTGGTGCTGGTCGGCGACAGCCTGGGCATGGTGGTTCTGGGCCATGACTCCACCCTGCCGGTCACCATGGAGGATATGATCCACCACACCAAAGCGGTGGCCCGGGGGACGAAGGAAGCGCTGCTGGTGGCCGACATGCCCTTCATGTCCTACCAGATAGACCCGGCCCAGGCCATGGCCAATGCCGGCCGGCTGCTGCAGGAAGGGGGAGCCCAGAGCGTCAAGCTGGAAGGTGGCCGCCAGATGGCTGGAACCATCCGGCGCATCGTGGACTGCGGTATCCCGGTGATGGGACACATTGGGCTGACACCCCAATCGGTGCACGCTTTTGGCGGCTACCGAGTCCAGGGTCGAGAGATTAAAGAAGCGGAAGGCCTGATATTGGATGCCGAAGCTTTGCAGGAAGCGGGCGCCTACGCGCTGGTTTTGGAGTTGGTGCCGGCGCCCCTGGCCGAGCTTATCTCCAGGCGGCTGACCATCCCGACCATCGGCATCGGCGCGGGACCCGGCTGCGATGGGCAGGTGCAGGTGCTCCACGATATGCTGGGCCTGTTCACCGACTTCGTTCCCAAGCATGCCAAGCAATACGCGAGTTTGGGCCAGATTATCCAGGAAGCCTTCTGCCAATACGCCGAGGAGGTACGCCAGGGCGATTTTCCAACCTCGAAGGAGAGCTTCAGCATGGACCCTGAGACTCTGCGGGAGTTGACGGTCTTGCAGTAACCCCGCCGATACCCCGGGAGTGTTGCCGGCGGGGGACCGCTGAACCCCAATTCTTGGACGATGGTGGGCGGCATGGCCTTACAAATCAACCGCCCAAAGCAAATCACCAATTCTGGTCGAAAGGACACGTTGGATGCCTACACCCGTAAAGAACGAGGACGTGGAACAGTCATTGAGAGGCGCCCTTGCAGCAGAGGGCTTTACCATGAATACCAAGAATACCAAACTCGGTCATGGCGAAACCGGGGTTGACATCCTCGCGACTAAACCAAAGCCAAGGTGGGAACTACATTTTGCAACGATGGCAAAGGCACGGCAGGTGTAAACATCAATGCGTCGGCTCTGGCTTGTAACAGGGTTCGGCAGCGATGTCTCACTTCATCGTTACGGTGTGTTAGCCCGTCGAAGAATGCGTTCATCTTCTCTTGGACTTGGGCTTTTGTTCCCAGGCATTCGTTGGCCGTGACCTCTTCCCTGGCCCAGTCCCAGACGGCTTCGTCGGCATTGAAGTCTGGGCTGTAAGCCGGTAAGGCTACCAACCTCAGATGCAAGTCAGGAGTGGCCAGATAGCTGCGAATCGCTTCATCTCGGTGGGCTGGACCATTGTCCCAAATCACTACCAGAGGTCCAGGATGTTTTTCTCGTAGCTGCTGTAAAAAGGCGGTGGAGGTCTCGGCATTGCTGTTTCCAGCTATTTCCATGGCTTCCACCTCCCCACTCTCCAGACAAACTCCCGAGTAGTAGCAGGCCTTCTCTCCCCACCGTGGACTGGTGGAGTCCACCAGCGCTGGCTCTCCCTTGAGCACCCATTTCCCCCTCAGGTCAGCATCGGCCCGAAAGTGGGCTTCGTCCACGAAGAAGATCTTGGCCCCACTCTCTTGGGCCTCCTCTCGGATTTGGCTGTACTGGATAATAAAGGCTTTCCGCTCTTCATCCTTAGCTTTCAAGAGGCGTTTCTTGGGCCGCTTCAGCACAAAGCCCAGCCGGTGTAGGTAGTTCAAGCAGCTGCTCCGACTGAGCCCCAGATCAAAGCTCTGCTTGAGGAATTGCCTCACTACTTTCCAGTTCCAGTTGGACAATTCAACTCCCGCCTCTCCAGGCGGATTTAGCACCGCGGACTTCAGTTGGTCTTGTTGCCCGGCGTTCAGGGCGGGGGGGAACCTCCAGTGTGTTCAAAGACCATACCCTGGGCCCCGCCTCGGCGAAAGTTGGCCAGCCAGTTTCCAATGGTATGAGGCTCTCTGTCCAAAGCCTCAGCCACCTGGATAGCCGACCACCCTTGGCCCAACAACCATAGCCCGTGCCATCGCTCTCGCTCTCGAGGTGTTGGCGCTCGATACATCCTTTCCCGTAAGTCACCTACATTGAGTTGCCACTCTTCCATGAGTTGCACTATTTCCTTCATCCCTTCCACCACCGCCACTCGACTTCTTTTACAGAATATCGCAAGGGCTCGTCACTCTACTCCTCTTCGGGTTCGCTTTATGTAGGTTTCACCTTAGCTTTGGTTTAGGCATGACGAACAGTACCACATAGAGGTCATTGGATATAAGAAATCGCCACCGGCTCGGGCGAAGGATTTTTACGAGTCATTTTTCAGGGCCATTTCCCGTCTTAATCAGGGTGGCGTTCACTGTGTAATCGCTTTAGCTAAGCCTGCTGAAGTAGGGTTGCCTGCCCGCGCAAAGCAACATCGCGTAGCTTGGCTACGAATCGCGGACACGTTCCCAGAACTCGAGATATGGCTGGTTGACACCACCAAGGAACAATATTGGAGAAGCACTTGGCTGGTTGACGAATGGGCCGAAGCTCTCTGAATCCCAATGGTTCTCGCCAAAAGCCGAAATTGGGCGGCCGCCCAGATATTGCTCCGGCATCCCCTATGCATGCTGCCTCCCTGGTCAATTGATTGGCTCATAGCCATTAGTTAGCAGTCGCAGTCATACACTATTGACGCCGGGGCGGTATCGGTATAGCTTACGAGGGCCGAAACCCCTTTGGCTCTCATCGACTTCTCAGCATACAGCCTTCCCAAACACCCGGTCTTCCCAGACATAAGGAGATAAGCTGATGACCACCACGACCCGCTCCCAAGAATCCGCCTCTCCCGAATACCGAGTAATCGGCACCCGCCCCCTGCGGCATGATGCCCTGGACAAGGTGACCGGCGCCGCCAAATACGGCTCCGACATATCCATGCCGGGCATGATCCACGGTAAGATTCTACGCAGCCCCCACGCTCACGCTCGCATCCGGTCTATCGACACCAGCAAGGCCGAGGCTATGGATGGCGTGATGGCGGTGGCCACCTCCCAAGACCTGCCGGTGATACAGCAGGGGCCCATCGACTACGGCAACGCTTCGGGGAACATCCGCATGATCGCCAGGAACGTGCTAGCCTGCGAAAAGGCCCTGTACAAGGGGCACGCCATCGCCGCCGTGGCGGCCACCAGCGCCAGCTTGGCTCAGCAAGCCTTGGAGCTGATCGAAGTCGATTATGAAATGCTTACCCCCGTGCTCTCCATAGATGATGCCCTCAAGCCCGACGCCACCTTGCTCCATGAGGAGATGACCACCTGGTTCCGGTTGGAGCGGGGCGCTCGCGGAGAGGACACGGGAGAGAAGAGCAATGTGGCCGGACATATCCAGCACAAGCTGGGCGACGTGGAAATTGGTTTCCAACAGGCCGACGTAATCGTGGATCGGGAGTTCGAGACCCAGACGGTTCACCAGGGATACATCGAGCCCCACGTTTCAACCGCCTATTGGTCGGCGGACGGCCGGGTCACGGTCTGGACCGCCACCCAGGGCGCCTTCCAGATCAGGAATCAGACCGCCGCCATCCTTGGCCTCCCCGAAGGAACGGTCAAGGTCATTCCCATGGAGATCGGCGGAGGCTTCGGCGCCAAGTCGGTGACCTACCTGGACGCGGTGGCCGCCATTCTTTCCCAAAAGAGCGGCCGGCCGGTGAAGATAGTCATGGACCGCAAAGAGGTTTTCGAAGGCTCGGGCCCCACTTCGGCCACCAAGATGCGGGCCAAAATTGGGGCCACCAAAGACGGAAAGATCACCGCCGGACAGCTATACCTGGCCTATGAGGCCGGCGCCTTTCCCGGTTCCCCGGTGGGCGGCGGCGCTTTGACCGGCCTGGGTCCCTATAACATCGAGCACGTGCTGGTCGACGGCTATGACGTGGTCGTCAACAAGCAGAAGGTTCAAGCCTATCGGGCTCCGGGCCAACCCCAGGCCGCTTTTGCGGTGGAATGCGTCATCGACGAGCTGGCCGAGAAGCTGGGTATGGAGCCGATGGCTTTCCGCTTGAAGAACGCGGTGCAAGAAGGGGACCGGATGGCTACCGGTGTTCCCCACGCCGTCTTCGGTTGCAAAGAGGTGGAGGAAGCCATGATGGCTCATCCCCATTTCAGCGCTCCCTTGGGCGGACCCAATCGAGGCCGGGGCATCGCCGTGGGATTTCGCTGGCAGGGAGGGCAAACTTCCTCGGCGACCATCAATGTCAACAATAGCGGAACCATCAACCTCATTACCGGATCGGTGGACATTGGCGGCACCCGCACCGCCGTGGCAATGCAGGCGGCGGAGACGCTGGGCCTGACTTCCGAGGACGTTTTCCCCACCGTGGGCGACACCGATGCCGTTGGTTTCACCGCCAACACCGGAGGGAGTCGCACCGCCTTCGACACCGGCTTGGCGGCCATTGCCGCGGCCGAAGAGGTGAAGAAGGTGATGGCGAGTCGCGCCGCGCTGATCTGGGAGGTCCAGGACGAAGATGTAATATTCGAGGATGGCACCTTCATCTGCACCAAAAACCCTTCCGACCGGCTGACCTTCAAGGAGCTGGCCGGAAGGCAGATGCGCACCGGCGGTCCCATCACCTGTTCCGCCTCGGCTAACAGCACCGGGGTCGGCCCCATTTTCGCCGGGAATATCTTCGACGTGGAGGTGGACCCGGACACCGGCAAGGTGGAAATTTTGCGCGCCACCGCCTTCCTGGACTCCGGTCGCTCGGTGCATCCCAGCTTCGTTGAGGGGCAGATGCAAGGCGGGACGGTGCAGGGAATTGGCTGGGCGCTAAACGAAGAGTATTTCTACACCCAAGACGGCGCCATGGCCAACTCCAGCTTCTTGGATTATCGCATGCCCATTACCCTGGACGTTCCGATGATCGATTGCGTGGTTATCGAAGTGCCCAATCCCCGCCATCCCTACGGGCTGCGGGGCGTGGGGGAAGCGCCGATAATTCCGCCTCTGGCCGCCCTTTCCAATGCCATCTACCAGGCCACCGGGATCCGAATGCGCAAGCTGCCCATGTCCCCAACCGCCATCTTGGCGGCCCTGGCTGAGGAGAAGGACGAGGGGTAAGCCGGGTATGATTCCTGGGTAATCAAGTTAGGGGCGCACGGCCGTGCGCCCCTTTTTATATAGAAATGGTTTGCCCTGGGGTTGCCCTTACGACGGGAATACCGCCAGGCACTTGGTGGAGTTGAAGATGTAGGTTTCGTAGTAATCCACTATCTCCGGCTTTCGCCCCAGCTCTGACATAGCCCCCGCCAAGCACATCCAGTTCAGCATCTCCTGCTGGCCGGCGTCCTCTATTTGCGGCGTGGAAATCTTGCTCCAAGCACTATAATTCCCAACCTTCAACTCCTCAAACCTGGCGCGATCCGACTCTATGTCCGGATACAGCCAGTGGTTCTTCGGAGTCAGAAAGGCGTGAGACCAACTGGAGGAGGCGATCAGGGCAACGCGCCAGGGGCTGTCTTTCAGAACCTTGGCCGTGGCCGCGCCCACCTCCATGCAACGTTTGGGAGACGGACCGGGCGGGTCAGACTCCTTCTCATACTCTTTGGAGCCGCCCCGATTCTGAATAACCTTGCTGCCATAGCAGTTGACCAGCATCGGCACCACCGGATATTTGAACTCGTTGTTCCTATCGTAGTCCAGGTAGAGCAGGGTGTTGAGGATGGCATGACCCAGGCCGGGCTGGTGCAGCGGCTTGTAGGCGTAGGACATGTCTATCCCCTGGTCGATCAGGCCGGTGACCAATGCTCGGGCGGCGGCTGTGTTTCCCGGATATCGGAAGGTCTGCTCGGCCGGCTCATTCCAAACGTTGCGGCGAGTACTGCCATCCTTGTTGGCGAAGGGCTGACACTCGTACTCGTCGTACGCCAGCACGCAGAAGGGAGGAATGATATCCTCCTTGAAGTTCTCGTATTGGTCGTCGCCCCAAACCACAACGAAGTCCGGGTTAAAGGCGTCCAACTCCTCCCGCAGCTTGCGAAATCCCTTGACCATTCTATCCCGCAGGCGCTTGGAAGAGGCCAGGCCCTCGTCCTCCCCGTACTCAATGCGCATCAGTTCCGGCCAATTGGTCGGGATTTTCATTTCCGGGGGAACTTTATCGTTTTCCCGCAGGGTCCGCTTCAGGGAAGATTCTCCATCCTCGTCCGGTCGGATTAAAGAAGGGGAGTGGGTCATGCCCAAGCCTAGTATTTCCGCCATTTCAACCTCCTGCCGAGCGCCAAGCTGGCCTCATTTATTCTGTCCCTAGAAACTTGCTCGTGGTTCAAAAATTGCCTTCCAAGCCTTAGTTGACCCAGCCAAGTACCGCCAGTTTACCGCCGGGAACCCTGCAGCGCAACACGCACCAACCCCAGAATAATTATATAAAACCTATTATCTGCCGGGACCGAGCGTCGGCGAGCCGGCCGACGACTAAATAACGGGAGGCCGGGCCTTCCCCAGGCCTGCAATGGAAAATCCTTTGAAAGGGATGTAATATCAGGGCAGTACCTACACCAGCACACGGGGCTGTTCTGATTAGCCTTGAATCAAGATCTGAACCCGGTCGGAGGTGCCACCCTTTGGGAAAATACCATCAGGGATCAGTAATTCCGTGCTGAGGTGCTTCATTGAAAGTCGACGTCCACACCCATATCTGGCCCGACCGCATCGCTGCAGCGACCGCGGAGTCCATGACCCGAACCTTGGGGATGGAGGCCATCGCCCCCAATACCGTTGCCGGTATCAAGGCCCACATGGCCGGTTCCGGGGTGGACAAATCCATCGTTCTCGGCGTAGTGGAACGCGCCGACCAGGTACGCCGGGCCAACGACTGGCTCATCAGTATCCAGGACGATCAGCTGGTGCCCTTCGGCGCGATGCATCCTGACCTGGAGGACAAAGGGGCTGAGGTCGCCCGGTTGCGGGAGAGCGGTATCAAGGGAATCAAGCTGCATCCCATGATCAACGGGTTCTATCCTGACGACCCCCAGATGTTCCCCATTTACGAGGAAATGGGCGAAAGCATGGTGCTCGAAATCCACTGCGGGCGGTTGCCCCAAGGCCATCAGTCGGGACATCAGTCAGAACACCTGCCGGTTTTCGCCGCTCCGGAGCGGCTCATGAACGTGGTCCGGCAGTTTCCCAAACTTCGGGTCATAGCGTTGCATCTGGGTGGGTTCTACATGCTGGATGAAGCGGAACGGGAGCTGATCGGAAGAGAGAACATACTGATCGACACCACCTGGCCCCCATCATTGCGGGAGCTGACGCCCCAGACGCTGACCAGCATCATCAACAAGCACGGTGCCCACAAAGTTTGCTTCGGTACCGACTTTCCGCTCTGCAGCCAGAGCTCGGAGGCCGAGTACATCCAGAGTTTGGCCCTGCCCGACAGCGCCAAGGAAGGGATTTTAGGTGAGAACGCGCGGCAGTTCATTGGCCTTTGAGTGGACCCGAAATCTCGATATGCAGAATCGGGCGGCTCTCCCACCTTTCCAAGCTGCAATAGTCAGGCTGGTTAAAGTTATGTAAAGTGGCTCAAAACCCTTTTCTCCAAGGGAATTTCGATATACAATATGGTCCTGCCCCGGAGCTAACCCTTGATTCCCCGGTTAATTGCCCCGGACAATTTCCCCGGTTGATAAGGAGCGGAGTCGATGTCAAATCGAGAGGAAATAGCCTTGATGGCCCACCTGTTGCGGCGGGCCGGGTTTGGAGCTACCCGCGCCGAGCTGGAGGAGCGAGTCGCCAAGGGCTACGAAGCGACTGTGGAAGAGTTGCTGAACCCGGAAAGCCAGGAACCGGTGGATGACGATCTGCTTTTCCGGTACTTCCCCAACTATGAGGGAGGCATGGCGCCGGTTCAGGCGCAGGCCCAGTGGATGTACCGGATGATCAACACCCGCCGTCCCCTGGAAGAGAAAATGGTGCTCTTTTGGCATCAACTCTTCGCCACCGGCAACTCCAAAATCGACAATCCTCCCGAGCTGACCGCGCAGATCGCCATGTTCCGCCGGCACGCCCTGGGAACCTTTCCCAACTTCTTGCTGGAGCTGGCCAAGAATCCGGCCATGATCTACTGGCTGGATAACAACGGCAACCACAAAGGCGCCATAAACGAGAATTGGGGCCGGGAGCTATTGGAGCTTTTCTCCATGGGCGTCGGCAACTACTCCGAGGATGACATCAAAGAGGCATCTCGTGCTTTTACCGGTTGGACCATCGCACCCAAAATCCCCCGGCTGCCCTTGGGCCGCTTCTACTGGGATTTTGAATACAAGCCGGAAGACCACGACCCCGGCGAAAAGACTTTCCTGGGGCAAACCGGCAATTTCGACGGCGGCGACATCGTGGATATCCTGGTGCGGCAGCCGGCAACCGCCCGCTTTCTCAGCCGCCACCTGTACAACTTTTTTGTCGCGGATGAGCCCCAGGTTCCCAGCTGGAACATCACGCCACCGGTCGATGCCGAGGCTATCAGACTGCTGGAACAGGCTTACAGCGACTCCAACTACAGCATAGCCGCCGTGCTGCGGATGCTGTTCAACTCGGAATTCTTCAAGAATGCCCGCTTTTCCCGCGTGAAGAGCCCGGCGGAGCTGGTGGTCGGCACGGTGCGGATGGCCCAGGGGCTTTCCGGCCCGCAGCAGGGCTACCAGGAGGTGGCCGCTGAGTGCGCCTTCCAGGGACAGGAGCTGCTTAATCCCCCCAGCGTGGAAAGCTGGCACACCGGCGAAGAATGGATCGATGGCGGCGCCCTGGTGCGGCGGGTCAACTTCGCCGCCAAATTCCTCTCCAACACCAGTTTGCCGGGAATCAAATCGGTGGTGGATCAGCTGCGGTCACGAGGAACCCTCTCTCCGGAGGAGTTCTTGGACGGCTGCCTGGACTTGATCGGACCATTGGAAGTCAACCAATCTACCCGTCAGGAGCTGCTGACCCAGGCCCAGGAGAATGGCGACCTGAAGTGGGACACAACCGAGGACGCCGCCGCCACGGAACGGCGTATTGGCATTATGCTGGCCTTGGTCGCCGCTTCCCGGGAGTACCAGTTCGCCTAGGTTTTCCAGACAATTTCGGGTACATCCCAAAGATTCCCCAGGGTGGCTTGACCAGCCAAACTACCAGAGCAGGAGCTATCGAGATGACATCTACCAAGAAAGAACCAGTGGTGGTGGTCCTCCAGATGACCGGCGCCAATGACCCCCTCAACACCATCATTCCCTACACCAACCCTTATTATCGGGACAATCGTCCCAAGGTTGGGATTCCGGCAGACCAGGTGTTGCCTATTGACGACACGCTGGCCTTCAATTCCAACATGGGGCCGGTGAAGCAGCTTTACGATGAGGGTAAAGTCGCCATCATCCACGGCATCGGTTATCAGAACTCTCCTCGCTCTCATTTCCGCTCTATGGACATCTGGCACACCTGCGAGCCGGACAAGGTGGGTACCGAGGGATGGCTGGGCAAGGTGATTCGGGACCTGGACCCTCAGGGCGAGAACGTGCTTACCGGGGTCAACTTCGGTCAGGGTCTGCCCAGGGCTTTGGCGCTGCGCGGCGTGCCGGTGACCTCGGTATCCGACCTGGCCTCCTACGGGGTGCTCAGCAATGTCCCAGGCATCAACAGCGAGCAGGAGCGGGACCGGATGTTGGACCTGTTCGCCAGGATGTATGCCCCCACCATCGGCAGCGGCCCAGTAATGGACTACCTGAGTCAGACCGGTCAAAACGTGCTGGACGGCGCTGATGTCATCCAGACCGCTCCCCAGAAATACTCCTCCACTGTGGAGTACGCCGACTCGCCCATCGCCAAGAGCCTGAGAAGCGTGGCGCAGGTTTACCTGGCGGATCTGGGTACCCAGATCTTCTATACCCAGCACGGCAGCTTTGACACCCACTTCAACGAGGTGCCTCAGCACACCAAGCTGTGGACCGACATGGGCCGCGCCATCGGAGATTTCTACGACGATCTGCGGGAGCATAACGCGGGAGAAAACCTGATCCTGGTCCTCTTCACCGAATTCGGCCGGCGGGTCAAGGACAACGGCACGGGAACCGACCACGGCGCCGGCGGCATCGCCTTTGTCATTGGAGACCAGGTCAAGGGTGGGATATATAACGAATATCCCTCCCTCAAGCCGGAGGATCTGTCCCAGGGGGACCTGGCTCCCAACTATGACTTTCGGGGCTTCTACAGCACCATCGTTGAGAAATGGCTGGGACTGGACCCGGTGCCGGTGGTGGGAGGGAACTTCGAACAGCTCAGCTTTGTTTAAGCGGGTGTTTAAAAAGTTCCCTGATTGCTAGGCTCAGGGTTTCATCCCGTTTTGGGCTTCGGAATCCTCTCCCTTTGTGGGAGAGGATTGAGGCGAGGGGTATCACCCTCATCCCAGCCTTCTCCCATCAAGGGAGAAGGAGCCATGTAACGTTCTTCCGAAATGCCTAACTTTCTATGCCACCTCGGACAAAACACCAGGCTTTTAAAACATTCTTTAAGCTGTCTTATGGGGGAAGTATGTTAACTACCATTGCCGCCGGGCGCGCCTTTGATTTCAGTCACTGCTACGGTATGTATAGCATGGGCGGCTTGGGATTCTGGGACCCGGTGGACTTCGCCTTCGGCTCTGGCGGTATGCTGTACGTGGTGAGTCGCGGCGCGGAAGAGTTGGGGCAACGGGTCAGCAAGAGCACCAGGGACCACGAGTTTGTCACCCAATTCGGCGGGGCCGGCAGCGGAGACGGCCAGTTCACCTGGCCTTATTCCATTGACCTGGATCATGACGAAAACGTCTATGTATCGGACGAGTACCTGCAGCGGATAACTGTGTTCGACAAGGAGGGCAAATTTCTCTCCAAGTGGGGGCAGCCAGGCAACGATGAAGGGCAGCTAAAGGGTCCTTCGGGGCTGGCTTTCGACAGCAACGACGACCTCTACGTGGTGGATAGCCAGAACCATCGGGTTCAGAAGTTTACCAGAGACGGTCAGTTCCTCGGCGGCTGGGGCCGGGAGGGAGGCGGCGAGGGCGAATTCAACCGGCCCTGGGGCATCTGCGTCGACCGGGATGACAATGTATACGTGGCCGACTGGAAGAATGGCCGGGTGCAAAAATTTACCTCCGACGGGAAATTCTTGCTCCAGTTCAGCGGCGCCGAAGCCAGCCTTGGCGGGCTAAATCGTCCTTCCAGCGTGGCGGTGGACAGTGATGGGGATGTGTATGTGACCGACTGGGGCAGCAATTTGCTTCAAGTCTACACCGCCGACGGCAATTTCATCACCTCCCTGGTTGGCGACGCTCAAACCCCTTCGCCGTGGGCCCAGACTTACCTGGAGGCCAACCCGGAGATTCTCAAGGCGCGACGAAGGGCCAACATGGAGCCGGAATGGCGCTTCCAGCGTCCGGTAGCGGTGAACATCGACGCGGACAACAACATATACATCGCCGAATCGGTTCGGCACCGCTTCCAGGTTTACACTAAGGTTTCCGATTACGAGGAGGCCGCACTAAACCTTTAAGTCAAGAGCGGGACGCCGCCCCTAGACCGGTCTGGTCCCCGGCAATCCGGGCAAATCAGCACTAATGGGAGGTCTTAGAACATGGCAGACTTTCATTACAGTACAGAGACAACCATACCGGCGTCCCCTCAGTCCCTATTCGACATAGCAGCCGACTTCGCGGGACATTCCAAACTGGCGGGCAGCGATGAGGTGCTGTCGATCAGCCTGGTGGGCAGCGGTCCGGTGGGGTTCGGGACTGTGTATGAGTGCCAGGAAAGGGTCAGGATGGGCGAGGACAGCATGGAATTAGGGGCGACCGGGGTTTGTAGTAACCTACGACCCTCCAAACACCCTATCCTGGATTAACACGGCTATAGGCGTGCCTCTGCGCCGCATCCAGTGGTGGTTCCATTTCAAACCCGAAGGCGATCCACGAAGTGGAAGTGGACTTCGGCGAGCTGACCGATCCCATGCTCATTAGCTTCCGTGACAACTACGAGGCGGGTCGGGCCGGCTACGTAAGAGATGTCATGAAAAAGACCCTGGAGAATCTGGCCCAGTCAGCCCGCTAATTTCCCGGGTAGATAGCAGCGAGCCGCCCGCCCGCCGGCTGTTTGACTGATCCAAGCCGAATAAAGGCCGCCAGTTCCAAGTCGGAAACTCTGGCGGCCATTTTGGTGCCACGATTTAGACATCCGGGTTGTCGGATCGCGATATCGCCGGCGCGGCCCTTAGAGCCTGTGTATGAGATTTCAGACCGACCCGTTCGTGGTGAACCTATCAAAGCATGAACGGCTGATTCTCAGCCCCCTTAGAAGGCCCTCGGGGGGAAGATCCGGCGATAGACTCCTGGTGAGCCGGGCGCATGTCCATAGGTGCCCCCGATGTAGGAGTGCATATTGTCCTGGCCTCTCCGTTCATTCCAATCCTGGGTTTCCGGCACTTTTTCGTGCTCGAACTCATACACGGTCATGTACTTGGGTTCCCCTTCCACGGCTTGGTAACGACGAACCGCTAGGCAACCCGGCACCTGTAGATTGCCCGGCGTCCGTACCGTATCGTAATACTCATTGTATTTTGCCTCTATCTCTGCCGGCACCTTCATGCGACCGATCTGAAGGGCCGGTGCCATCCCCCGGCCCATCACCGCCGCGTCGTTCTCATGGGGATAGATTTGGGTATAGACATTGCGCACGTAATTGCGGCCAATCGCGGAGGGCGTGACCTTTTGGGTCCATGCCGACGGCGAACTGCGGAATGCCAGATATTCCGGCGTTTGGACTGCCTCGGCGCTCTCCAGCTCATAACAGGCCAGGTAACGGGGTCCACCTTTGGCCGCTTCATATCTGGCGGCGTTCAGGAAGCCGGGAAGGGCCAGGAGATCCGCTACATGCTCCTGGTTATACCAATTGTTAAAATCCGCGTCCTGTTCGGTGTCGATGTCGACAAAAACCATCAAGAGAGCGGTGCCCTTCTTGTTCACCATAATTCGACCCCCTATTTTAGCTGCCCCATTATAACTCTTTGGGTGGGCGCAGGTACAACTCGGGTACATAAGGACAGGCAATCGCGTCTAAAACTGCCTTTTCGAACTTCGGTACAGAAGGCTAGCGAATGGTAGATATTCCGATGCTTTCCCAGCTATTTTGACTATAACACGTAAAGATCGAAAGACTTCCGGGACTCGTCAGACCCCAAAGAGCCACTGTCCCAAACCTGGGGGCGATTAAGACGCGATTGCCCTGTACATAAGGATAACCCCGCCTGCTGGGGCGGGGCTTGCTCCCAAGTCTTGGTCTGAAATATTGGGCTAAACCGCTCCAGCACCAACTCCCCCAGCCAGACCGCGGACGCCTCTGTTACTCACTATCATCCCACTCCTTCCCCGATGACATTAATTTTCGAAAATTAATGTCATTTTCTATAGCCCCGCGGTTAAGCTTTTACTGCTTCCGCCGCTCCTGTTGCTTCCGCTGTTTCTTCCTCGCGCTTCTTTCTTCTCTTGGCTAAAGCTAGTAGCAGGAACAGCAGTCCAGCCAGGGCTCCCAGCCCCAAGCCTAGAGTCAACCCCAAACTGTTTGGAAAATCAGGGACACCCTCACCACCCTGTCCTTCGCCGCCCGGTCCTTCGCCGCTCCGTCCGCCACTACCAGAGGCATCTACCGGTTCGGGAGCAGCCGGAGCCGAAGTCGACGTGGGAGTCGGCCCATCCCCCTGGGGAGCCGGGGTGGAGTTGGGGTCGTCCGGGTCCGAACCTGCTGCGATCTCCACATCGTTGCTATACCCATCGCCATCATTATCATTGTTCGAATTGCCGCCGGCATTGGGGCTGGTTCCCGTTCCCGAACCTGCCGGTATATTGCCGCCGGTATTGGGGCTGGTTCCCGTTCCCGAACCTGCCAGTATATTGCCGCCAGCATTGGGGCTGGTTCCCGTTCCCGAACCTGCCGGTATATTGCCGCCGGTATTGGGGCTGGTTCCCGTTCCCGAACCTGCCGGTATATTGCCGCCAGCATTGGGGCTGGTTCCCGTTCCCGAACCTGCCGGTATATTGCCGCCGGCATTGGGGCTGGTCCCCGTTCCCGAACCTGCCGGTACATTGCCGCCGGTATTGGGGCTGGTTCCCGAACCTGCCGGTATATTGCCGCCAGCCTCGGTGCCGGTGTCTCCGGTGCCGGTATCTCCCGTGCCGGTGTCTCCAGTGCCGGTGTCTCCCGTGCCGGTGTCTCCAGTGCCGGTGTCTCCAGTGCCCGTGTCTCCAGTGCCGGTGTCTCCCGTGCCCGTGTCTCCGGTGCCGGTATCGCCAGTGCCGGTATCTCCCGTGCCGGTGTCTCCCGTGCCCGTGTCTCCGGTGCCGGTATCGCCAGTGCCGGTATCTCCCGTGCCGGTGTCTCCCGTGCCGTGTCTCCCGTGCCCGTGTCTCCGGTGCCGGTGTCTCCCGTGCCCGTGTCTCCGGTGCCGGTGTCTCCGGTGCCGGTGTCTCCCGTGCCGGTGTCTCCCGTGCCGGTATCTTCCGTGCCGGTGTCTCCAGTGCCGGTATCTCCGGTGCCGGTGTCTCCAGTGCCGGTATCTCCGTGCCGGTGTCTCCCGTGCCGGTATCTCCGGTGCCGGTGTCTCCAGTGCCGGTATCTCCGGTGCCGGTATCTCCGGTGCCGGTGTCTCCAGTGCCGGTATCTCCGGTGCCGGTGTCTCCCGTGCCGGTATCTCCGGTGCCGGTGTCTCCCGTGCCGGTGTCTCCCGTGCCGGTATCTCCAGTGCCGTTCCGGTATATCTCCCAGGTGCCGGTGTCTCCAGTGCCGGTATCTCCGGTGCCGGTATCTCCGGTGCCGGTGTCTCCGGTGCCGGTATCTCCAGTGTGCCGGTGTCTCCAGTGCCGGTGCCGGTATCTCCAGTGCCGGTATCTCCGGTGCCGGTATCTCCAGTGCCGGTATCTCCGGTGCCGGTATCTCCGGTGCCGGTATCTCCAGTGCCGGTCTCCGGTGCCGGTGTCTCCCGGTGCCGGTATCTCCAGTGCCGGTATCTCCGGTGCCGGTATCTCCGGTGCCGGTATCTCCGGTGCCGGTATCTCCGGTGCCGGTATCTCCGGTGCCGGTATCTCCGGTGCCGGTGTCTCCGGTGCCGGTGTCTCCCGTGCCGGTGTCTTCCGTGCCGGTGTCTTCCGTGCCGGTGTCTTCCGTGCCGGTGTCTCCGGTCAGTGGCGATACGGTCCAGGTGAATTGGTAGTTCGTAGTTCCGCCGTGGCCGTCGTCCGCCGTCACTGTGACCAGGTAGACACCGCCGTTCACCTGGGAGGCACTGCTATCGATAGTCCCGGTAATCAACCCCGTAGTAGTATGGATGCTCAAACCCGCCGGTAGGCCAATGGCTCTGTAGCTCAGTGTGTCGCCATCGATATCGGAGGTTGCGGCATTCACGCCGCTGACCTCATCACCGTCCTGGTTGAACTGGTTGAATACCGTTCCTGGGGTCGGCGGATCGTTGACTCCAGTAATGGTTATAGTCACCGTCGCGATGCTATAGGCTCGTGATGAGTCCTCCATGGTGTAGCTGAACGAATCTGTTTCCGATTCGCCTACCTGCAAGAACTCGAACTGTCCGTTTGGGTCGTAATCAAAACTACCGTCTGCGTTCAGGGTCAAAAGCGCCCCTGATTCAAGGGTGATTTGCTGGCCCACAACGCTGGCGCTGCCGTTCACTTCCGTCAGGGTTTTGGTATCGCCCAGGTCCACATCAGTGTCGTCGACCAGAACGCCCGACGTCTCACCTACCGTTAAAGCAGTGTCCTCATCGGTGCGGTAAGAGTTGTCCGTGGCCACCGGCGCGTCATTGACGGCGACAACCCCAATGGTCACCGTCGCCGTGTCGCACAGCTCAAGGGTGTCACAGACCTCGTAGGTGAAGCTGTCGGTATCGTTGAAGTTCAGGTCCGGCGTGTAGGTGAAACTCCCGTCGCCGTTATTGGCTACCATGCCATTAGTAGGTTCAATAGTTACCACGGCGCTGGTCAGGTCCAGGATGGCGTCCACGTCCGTGACCGAGGCCACCACTGTCACTGGAGTGTCCTCTAAGGTGGTGACATATTCGTCCACCGCCACCGGCGCGTCATTGACGGCGACGACCTGTATGGTCATCAGCCCCATGTCGCACAGCGCAAGGGTGTCACATATCCGGTACTCAATGCTGTCGGGCCCAAAGTAGTCCAGATCGGGCGTGTAGGTGATCTCTCCAGTCACCTGGTTCACCATTACGCCGCCGTTGGACGGCGATTCAATGATGGTTACGCTGGTCAGGTCCAGGTTGCCGTCCACGTCCGTGGCCGAGGGCACCACGATCACCGGAGTGTCCTCTAAGGTGGTGACGTATTAGTCCATCGCTATCGGCGCGGAATTGACCGTTACTGAGCCGGCCAAGGTAATGGAATCTATATTGCCACCCTGACAATCGGCATTGGGATGAATAGTAAAAATTAAGCCCACATTTCCCATATGGCTAAAAAGCTTTCTCAGTAATTCGTCGATGGTCTTTCAACCATTGTCTAATTATGGGCCCTTTTTGCGTGTTCCCAGCTATAATAACTCCATGATATGTCACTTTGCAGTAAGATGCCGTAGGCATCATGGAGGCACCTGATGGGTGACGGCGAAAAAGCCCCTCTCCGGCTCCAATTCAACCCCAAAGTCCGCCTGGAATTTCACGGCTCAACCATCACCTCCGACGCTGGTCTTCTTGCCTTTCGAGAGTTTGATGATGCCTTGGGCCTTACCGAAATCGCTGAGGACTACCTCCAGGAAAGCCGTACCGGACGCAATATCCTTCACCACCTGGTTCCGCTGCTAAGACAGTCGATCTACAGCCGCTTGGCCGGCTACGACGACACCAATGACGCAGTGCGCCTTTCTCAAGACCCAGCCATGCGAGTGATCGTGGGATGGCAAGGCTCGGAGCGGAAAGGAGCCAGCACCAGTGAGATGGGCCGGTTCGAGACGGAGTTCCTGACCCAAGAGGACAACCTGAAGGGGCTGGCACGAATAAATACCCAGTGGGTGGAACGAGCTATGGCCCATACCCTACACCGGCGAGTAATCCTGGATATGGACAGTTCCGAGAGTCCAGTGCACGGCCAGCAGGAGGGAGCAGCCTATAACGGCCACTTTGAATGCCAGGGCCTTTTCATTCTCCTGCCTGGTAGGTAAAGCCCATCATGTCGAAAGCTTCGCTGAGCTGGGCATTGTGGCGGCGTAGGGCAGCGGCTACGTTGGAATGCCCAGCCCGACGTACCAAGCTGATGACCAGGTTCCGCAGGCCCGCCAGAACCTGTGGGGCGGCCCCAGTGCGCACCTGAGAGCGGTCCTCGTCGAAGGTCACATCCCGTACCCAGTGGAGGCGGTTCTCGATGCCCCAGTGCCCACGGGAAAGGCTCAACAATCGCCTGGCATCGGCATCAGTGGCTGGGAGACTGCTAATTGCATAGCTCACAGCCACCTGTTTCTTGCCCTTCACGACCCGCTGGCGCTCTAGCCGACACACCTGTTGCAGATGCGGCCACGCTTCCCCGACCGTCCCAGCGCTGCCCACGTAGCCATTTAGCTCTGGGTCGGCCAAGGCCCACAACTCTCGCCGCTCCAGCCGCCCATGACGCCGCTTTACTGGAGCATCGGCCCAGACCGTCAGCTTGGCCCCGCGTGCTCGCCACTCCGCTGCCAGCCAGGGAGGTACGGTTGGCCCACCAGCCCTCTCAGTTCCTAGCAGGGGAAAAAGCCACCTCCAGGTCTCGGCGCAAGGTGGGCTGATTCTCTTTAACTGGCAGCAGATACTCTCCGCCGCCTGCCACAATCTGCTCACAGACTTTCCGTTGGGTCAGTAAGGCATCAGCCACTACTACCCGACCCTTCAGGGGTGTACCTGGCCCAATACTTCTTTGACCGCCGCCAATTCTTCCCCTTTGCCCGGCGCAGCTACCTGCGCCAGCACTGCCCCAGCGCGGCTAGCGTAGGCCGACACCAGATGGACCCCGGGTATCTCTTGGCCGTGGACCCCTCGCAAGGTTTTCCCGTCCAGGGACAGGGGGTCATCCGCCTCTACCCCGCTATTTGCCAGCCAGTTGCCGACTTCTGCCTCAAAGGCCGCCACGTCCAGGCCCTTGAACACCCGGTGGAGGGTGGCCACGCAGGGTGTCTTCTCCTGGCTGAACCCCAAAAGCTGCGCCGTAGCACCCCCTTGTCCCGCCCCCATTGAGCTATGGCGTATAAGCTGCGGGCGCCGCACAGCATGGCACAGGTGGCCAAGGCCAGGATCGCCCCCAAAGAGTGGCGTCGCCCTTGGCTACTCCGGAAGTCAGGCACCAAATCCAGCGCTTCTCTCAAAGTCATCATCCTCCCCTCCCGCTTAAACTGGTAAATAATTTTATACTATTTTGAGAAAATGAAAAGGCGCTGCTTTGAATGCGTCTGCTATCACCCTCTCTTTCTGTTCAACCAGTTCGGGGATTGTGAAGCAGCTAAGCTACGGTCAGGCAACGTCCACAGTGCCGATGATTGGCAAGAAGTCCTTGATCCGGTGGTGGAGCGTTATTTGACAGCAGCGGTCAGGCTGCTGTTTCGTGCTGACGCCGCCTTCGCCAAGCCGGAGATATACGATTATCTGGAAGCAAGAAACATCGGCTACGCCATCAGGCTGCGATCCAACCAGGTGCTGCAGCGGGAGATAGCGCCCCGGCTAATACGGCCTACGGAGTGGCTTTCCCCGAAGCCCATCGTCTCCTATCATGACTTCGTCTACCAGGCCCAGAGCTGGAACGTTGCTCGGAGAGTGGTCTCTAAGGTGGAGTGGCACCAGGGAGAACTGTTTCCCAGAGTGGGCTTCATCGTCACCAATCTGAGCTATCCAAACATCGGGATAGTCCGCTTTTACAATGGCCGAGGGACGGCGGAGCAATGGATAAAAGAAGGCAAGTACGCCCTGAACTGGACCAGGTTGTCCTGCCACAAGTTCGTGGCCAATCAGGTCAGGCTGGAGTTGTTCGTACTGGCTTACAACCTGGGCAACTCCATGAGAAGGCTAGCCTTACCGGAGGCAATGAAGCACTGGTCGTTGACCAGTCTGCAGACCAGGATGATCAAGACTGGAGGACGGTTGGTGCGCCATGCCGGAAGGCTGGTGTTTCAGCTTGCTGAGGTGCTCGTGAGCCGGGAAATGCTAGGCGGGATACTGGAACGAATTGGTCGGCTTAGGCTGGCTCCTGGCTAGTCCACTTTAGGAGCGTCGGGATTGGTTACGGTTACGGGGTCGCACAGGGCAAAAGAGCTTCCCAAGGGCGAGACTTGGGCGTAGACAAGCGGTTTGGGGCTTTTACGCTTGGCAGTACAGTGGTTGCCCAATGAAAGCGGGGACTTTGAGTGAATCAGGCCGCATCAGACCGCATTTGACGCCCTTGGAATGCGGGATTATATTTGGCGGTATCCCCGCGGGAGCTATATCCAGGAAAGTTGGTTTGATCTGGGGAATCCCGGTTTATAGCTGGGGCGAGGATTTCAAAGGGAACCTAAAGCAAAGCCAAGGTGGGAACTACATTTTGCAGCGATGGCAAAGGTAGGGAAGGTGTAAAAATCAATGCATCGGCTCGAGCTTGTAACAGGGTTCGGCAGCGATGTTTCACTTCATCCTTACGGTGAGCTAGTCCGCCGAAGAATGCATTCATCTTCTCTTGGACTTGGGCTTTTGTTCCCAGGCATTCGTTGGCCGTGACCTCTTCCCTGGCCCAGTCCCAGACGGCTTCGTCGGCATTGAAGTCTGGGCTGTAGGCCGGTAAGGCCACCAGCCTCAGCTGCAAGTCAGGGGTGGTCAAATAGCTGCGAATCGCTTCTCCTCGGTGGGCTGGCCCATTGTCCCAAATCACTACCAGAGGTCCAGGATGTTTTTCTCTTAGCTGCCGTAAAAAGGCGGTGGAGGTCTCGGCATTGCTGTTGCCGGCTATTTCCATGGCTTCCACCTCCCCAGCCTCCAAGCAAACTCCCGAGTAGTAGCAGGCCTTCTCTCCCCACCAAGGACTGGTAGAGTCCACCAGCGCCGGCTCTCCCTTGAGCACCCATTTCCCCCTCAGATCGGCATCGGCCCGAAAGTGGGCTTCGTCTACGAAGAAGATTTTGGCAGGCGGCGGAGAGTATCTGCTGCCAGTTAAAGAGAATCAGCCCACCTTGCGCCGAGACCTGGAGGTGGCTTTTTCCCCTGCTAGGAACTGAGAGGGCTGGTGGCCCAACCGTACCTCCCTGGCTGGCAGCGGAGTGGCGAGCACGCGGGGCCAAGCTGACGGTCTGGGCCGATGCTCCAGTAAAGCGGCGTCATGGGCGGCTGGAGCGGCGAGAGTTGTGGGCCTTGGCCGACCCAGAGCTAAATGGCTACGTGGGCAGCGCTGGGACGGTCGGGGAAGCGTGGCCGCATCTGCAACAGGTGTGTCGGCTAGAGCGCCAGCGGGTCGTGAAGGGCAAGAAACAGGTGGCTGTGAGCTATGCAATTAGCAGTCTCCCAGCCACTGATGCCGATGCCAGGCGATTGTTGAGCCTTTCCCGTGGGCACTGGGGCATCGAGAACCGCCTCCACTGGGTACGGGATGTGACCTTCGACGAGGACCGCTCTCAGGTGCGCACTGGGGCCGCCCCTCAGGTTCTGGCGGGCCTGCGGAACCTGGTCATCAGCTTGGTACGTCGGGCTGGGCATTCCAACGTAGCCGCTGCCCTACGCCGCCACAATGCCCATCTCAGCGAAGCTTTCGACATGATGGGCTTTACCTACCAGGCAGGAGAATGAAAAGACCCTGGACCGTATTGGGGCGCCTTGCGCATCCAGTCTTCCTTGTTGCCCGGCACGAACAGCACCGAGCGCAGCGGTTTAGCTTTGAATCTCATCTTGAAAACTCCCCAGTTCGATGTCTGTCAAGAACTGCTCGGGCAACGGCGCGGTCGCTGCCGGCTGGGCCAGGATAAACAGCAACGTGATGCCGGTGACCGCCCCTACCGTGAAGCCAATGGTAACGCCAAATTCGGGCCCGAAAATGACGGTTCTGGCCAAGGGGAAAACCTCCGGTACCTGCCCGCCGGCCAGCAGCCCTCCGGTGTAGCCCAGAATGTTGGCCGGGATCCACCAGATACTTTTTGCCGCCTGTTGCCGCAGTGCCAGCCACTGGATCACGCCCACCGACAGACCTACCAGAGCCCCGATGGCGGCGAAAGCGGGGGCCAGTCCCCAGGCCTGGAAGACGGAGGTCGCTACCAGGAATCCGCCGGCGACGCCCAGGACCAATCCGGCTCCGCCACTAAGGGCGAACCAGCCGGGCCGGGGCAGAATATGGCTTAGCAGCACCCATTGCAGAATCCCTAGAGCGATCCCCGCGACCACCCATCCCCAAAGGAGGGTTCCCCCCAAAGCGAACCCCAGCGGGAACCCCGCTCCATAGGAGAAGGTGCTGCCGGCCAGCCATCCAATGGCCAAGCGCCACCTGGTTTTAAGGGGCTGTGGGCTGAAAAGAGGCATGGGTTTGACCAGGTTGTGGGTATGATTCTGCCGTCGCTCCTGGGTCAGGAAGCATGGCTGCTAACGGCGAAATTCCAGACACTAGGGCCCGGACCAACTGAATCGACTGTACAGGGCGTTTTTGCCCGCGTAATCCCAGCGGAATCCTTCATCATCGACGCTATGGTCAGAACGGGCCATGATGTGCTCTGTCCCATGAATTACGTTTCGTAGATTGGTGATCTTCACCTCGTCCTCGGAATTTACGCCGCCTATGGCTTGAACTTCCAAATTGGTTGCCCCATTGGTTGTCATAGAAGTGCTGACGCGAAAGGTTCGATCTTCTTTGGTGAAGTCGAAGGCGGCCCGCTTGACCGCCTGGAATTTCCCGTCCCTGAAGAAAGCAGCCATCCTGGCCCAGGGGCCGCCGGCTTGGCCCGAGAATATTCCAGTCAGTGCGGATTCTTGCTCTGGGCTGGCCCGCTCGTCGATATAGAGCACCGCAGTCCAGTCTCCCTCGTACATTACGGGATTGGGGCAGTGGAAAGTAATCATGGCCTTCAGCCCATCCAGGTTAAGCTGATTCCAGGCCCCTTTGTCAATGTTGGCCATCCAGAGCCCTTCACAAATGTCGTAGGTCGATTTCTGCCGAAAGGAAACGTGGCAGGGACACAGCAACTCGCAGTTACACATGTCCAGCAGGTCTCCCTCCATATGCCAGCCCATTTCGGCTGTCATGCCAGACCGGTAACTCCGTCAATGGTAACTCTGGCTATAAGGGACGTCCGGACCGCTGGCGGGGCATCTCCTAAATAACCCCCTGCTGACGTAACCCGGCCAAATCCTGCTCACCTAAATCCAACAGCTTGCCGTATATGTCCTGGTTATGCATGCCCAGAGTTGGCGCACCGGCCAGCTTGGGCAGGGGCCCGCCCGAGAAGATCACCGGAAATCCCGACGCGAATCCGGGCACCGGCTCCTCCAAAGCCCCGTGGCGCAAGGGCTGCAGAGGGCCCCGGTCGATGAAGTGCTGATCGGCGATTACCTCCGCCACGCTCCGGACCGGCCCGCAGGGAACGTCGCCTCGCTCCAACATTTCCAGCGCCTGCTGGCGGGTGAGCAAGCCGACCCGCTGCTGAATTTCCTGGCGAACCTGCTCGCCGTTAATGCCCCGGCTGTGGTAGCTTTCAAACCTCGGGTCTTCCAGCAATTCCGGGGCTTCCAGAGCAACGGTCAACCTGCGCCACTGGTCGTCGCTGGCGGCGGTCAGGATGATATCGGCGTCCCTGGCATGGTACAGTCCGGTCGGTCCGCTTCGGCTGATGTTGCCGGTGCGCAACGACTCACCCGCCTCCAGGCTTTCCTCCAGGTTCTCCATGAACATCAGGGCAGTCAGCGTGTCCATCATGGAGACATCCAGGTGTTGGCCCTGTCCGCTGCGTTCCTTCTGCCGCAGTGCGGCGAGGATGGAGTAAGCGGCGAATAGGGGAGTAACCAGGTCGCCGATGAAAAAACCCACCCTGGTGGGCGGGCCGTCCGCATCGCCGTTAATATCCATCATCCCACTCATGCCCTGAATTTGCGGGTCGTGAGCTGGTTTGCTGGAATAGGGGCCGAACTGCCCGTAACCGGCTATCGAGCAATAGATAATCCCCGGATTCACCTCGGAGACCTCCGAGTAACCCAGGCCCAGGCGCTGCATGGAACCGGGGGCCAGGTTTTCCAGCACGACGTCGCTCTTTTTCGCCAGCTCCAGGAACATTCGGCGGCCTTCGGGCTCCTTCAAATTCAGGGTGACGCTTTTGACGCCCTGAGTCCGCTTCAAGAAACGAGTGGATATGTCCTGATCAGTCTGGCGGGTGGTATGCACTCCTTTGGGACCGGCGAAGGGACCGTTGCCCCGTATCGGGTCGCCTCGCTCCGGTACCTCCACCTTGATCACTTCGGCTCCCAACCGGGCTAGATTCATGCTCAGGTAGGGTCCGGCCAGGAACACCGTTACCCCCAGAACGCGGATATCATCTAAGGGTTGCATGGCTTCGGGCTGCATAGCCTCTCCCGGAAAGCCGAATTTTTGAATTTGCCACGGGAATTTGCTACAGGAATCTGCTAATCGAATGGCCCCCAGTATACATGGCGACCGTTTGGGTGTATATCTGCGGCCTTATTGATACTCTGCGCTGGGCGGTCAAGGCTTGGACCAAGTGGAATAGCGGAAAACGCCGGAAAAGCGTTAGTAACAGTGGCGGCGCTATGGTAAAATCGACCCGGTGAGTCGCCCCGGATTTTCAGGGCGATGCCGATGTCAAAATATGAGGTAGCTTACTATGCCAAACGTGGTGCTATCCAACGTAGAATACAAGGTTGTGGGGACTCGACCCATCCGTCATGACGGTACCGACAAGGTTACCGGCCGGGCCAAATACGGGGGCGACTTTCAAATGTCTGGGTTGCTGCACGGCCAGGTCCTCCGCAGCCCCCACGCTCATGCCCGGATCAAGTCCATCGATGTCAGCCAGGCTTTGGCCTACCCCGGCGTCCGCGCGGTAATAACCGGGCAAGACATGCCGGTGGCTGGGATGGAAGATCCGGATCGCGGAAAGCGCTTCGCCAGCGATAATCTGCTGGCCCGGGATAAGGTCCTGTACAAGGGCCACGCGGTAGCCGCCGTAGCCGCCACCAGCCCCCATATCGCCGAGATCGCTGCCTCGTTGATCCAGGTGGAGTACCAGGTGTTGCAAACTCTGGTGGACGTACGGGAGGCGATGAAGGAAGACGCTCCGCTGCTCCACGAGGAGTTGACCACCACGGAGCTGGGGGAAAGGACTGAACGGCACAGCAACATAGCCACTCATCTCCGCCACGAGGCGGGAGATACCGCCAAAGGGTTCGAGCAGGCCGACGTGGTGGTCGAGCGGGAATTCACCACCGCCACGGTACACCAGGGTTATATAGAGCCCCAGAACGCCAGCGCTCTTTGGAACGCCGATGGCCAATTGACCATCTGGACCAGCACCCAGGGCGCTTTCTCCGCTCGCGACGCCTTGGCCACGGTTCTGGACCTGCCGGTTTCAAAAATCAAGGTGGTTCCAATGGAGATTGGCGGCGGCTTCGGAGGCAAAATTCCCCTCTACCTGGAGCCGCTGGCGGCGCTGCTCTCCAAGAGCACCGGGCAACCGGTGAAGCTAATAATGCCCCGGGCCGATGTTTTCGAGAGCACTGGGCCCACTTCCGGAACTTACATAAAGGTGAAAATAGGCGCAACCAAAGAAGGCAAAATCACCGCCGCCGAGGCCTATTTGGCCTACGAGGCCGGCGGATTCCCCGGATCCATGGTATCGGCCGGCGCCCAGTGCGTTTTCGCTCCTTACGTAATCGAGCACGCCCAGGTGGACGGCTATGACGTGCTGGTCAACAAGCCCAAGACCGCTGCCTACCGCGCGCCGGCGGCCCCCAACGCCGCCTTCGCCGCCGAGTCGGTGGTGGACGAAATTTGCGATAAGCTGGGAATGGACCCCATCGAGTTTCGGCTGCTCAACGGTTCCAAGGAGGGCACCCGGCGGGTGGATGGTCCGGTTTTCCCCAGGGTCGGCAATATCGAATGCCTGGAGGCTGCCCGGGACACCGAGCACTACCAATCCAAGCTGGAAGGGCCGAATCGGGGTCGGGGCGTGGCTTCCGGATTCTGGTTCAACATCGGATTGCAATCCAGTTGCAGCATCGGTGTCAACGCCGACGGTACAGTCAGCCTGGTGGAGGGCTCCACCGACATCGGCGGCACCAGGACATCCATCGCCATGCAGGCGGCGGAGGTTCTGGGTATTCCCGCTGAGGATGTTCATCCCAGCGTGGGGGATACCGACTCGGTGGGATATACCTTCCTCACCGGAGGCAGCCGCACCACCTTCGCCACCGGCTGGGCCAGTTACGAAGCCGCTCAGGAGATCAAGGTTAAGATGATTGAGCGGGCGGCGACCATCTGGGATGTCTCGGCCGAGGACGTGGACCTGGTTGATGGCGTTTTCCAGCACAAGTCCGACTCCGACCTGAAAATGAGCTTCAAGGAGCTGGCAGCCCAGTTGAACAGCAGCGGCGGCCCCATCTCCAGTCAGGTCAGCGTTGACCCCCGGGGAGCCGGCGGCGCTTTCGCTACCCACATCGTCGACGTGGAGGTGGACCCCGAGACGGGCAAGGTAGAAATTCTTCGCTATACCGCGGTACAGGATGCCGGCAAGGCGATCCACCCCAGCTACGTGGAAGGCCAAATCCAGGGTGGAGTGGTTCAGGGCATCGGTTGGGCGCTCAACGAAGAGTATTTCTTCAGCCTGGAAGGGGGCATGGTTAACTCCAGCTTCCTGGACTACCGAATGCCCACCAGCCTGGACTTGCCAATGATTGACACGGTAATCGTGGAAGTGGCCAATCCCGGGCATCCCTACGGCGTGCGGGGCGTCGGCGAAGTGCCCATAGTTCCCCCCATGGCGGCCATCGCCAATGCCATTTACCACGCGGTAGGCACCAGAATGCAGGAGTTGCCCATGTCTCCCGCTGCTGTTCTAGAGGCGTTGTGGGAGAAGAACGGGCAGCCGGCTTGATCTAAGCTAGGGCCAGGATGAACCCCAAACTGGTTGGCAGGTCGGTCTAGGTAGATCCCACGTTAGTATTGCCTTAGACGGCGGACTGAGGTTCCACCCGGCCCCCCCGGCCGGCCCCACCCGGTTGAAATTTCATCCCCCCTAGTCGCTGCGAGAGACGGAGGCTGGGGGGATTTTCTTGCGGATTTTCTTTCATGGCGTGGTACCCATAAACTTTAGGCAGGAGCATCATTATGGCTAGAGTCCCCTTCACCCAGAGAGACAGCATGACTCCGGAAGGACAGAAGGCTTGGGACGAGATAGAGGGCAGCCGCGGCGGGGTCCAACGCAACTACGCCGCCCTTTTGAACAACCCCGGAGCCGCCAGACACATGGCTATTCTGGGCGGGTATGCCCGATTCGAAACTCCTCTGGACCCGCGGATTAAAACTTTGGCCGTGCTTACTGCGGCTCGAGAGGCCTGCGGCCATTACGTGTGGACCGTGAATCAGCGCGCCGCCAGGGAAGCCAACATCTCGGACGAGATTGTCGCCTCAATTCACGAGTATCGCGCCCCGGCGGGCCTGGATGCCAAGGACGCGGTGGTGGTCCAGTTCGTTCTGGAGCTGCTGCGGCAGCACCGCATCTCAGACAGCAGCTATAAAGCACTGCAATCCCAGGTCGGCGATGCCGGGGTCATAGATGTACTGTTGGTGGTGGGCTACTACCACAGTCTGGCCCACAGCTTGCAGGCCCTGGAGGTGGAGCTGCCCGAGGGGGTTCCAGACCTGCTGACTTATTAGAACTGTTTCTAGACTGGAGCCAGGGGACTTTCAGGAAGTGAAACGGAGGTCCTTGGGTTGCTTGATGGAAACAAAGAACCTGGGATTCATGAAAGTTACCTTTATGTGCCTGGCTAATTCGCGGAAACTCTCCGGAAGATGCGTGGCTGGCATACAAACTGGAGGGCAGGGATGGATTCGGGTGGTCAGCCGAAGCTCCTCCGGTACCCTCTCCCGGAGCCACTACACTCTAGCAAATGGCAGGCAGGTGGCACTGTTTGACGTGGTGGAAGCGGATGTTGCCGAGGCACGACCCGAACCACACCAACCGGAGAATTGGGTTCTGGGTAGGGAAGGCTGGGGGTTGATTGACTGGCTCCTGGGCCCCCCAGCTGGAAGTTAATAGAGAAGATTAGTGGAGCCCGGGCTTTGACGCTATTAGAGAAATCTCTGTTTCTTGCTCCCGACCTTCTGGGCGATAACAGAGACCGAGTTAGCTATTCCAATTTTAATGGAAAACCAGCCGCAGCCTCATTGACGCTGGTGGAACCCTCAAATGTTCGCTGGAGGATCACCCAATCGCCCCGGGGCAGGAGGCAAATTAGGGCAGGATTTGCCCTGGGTGGTCGTTCATTTGATCTGCCGGTCACTGATCCAGAGTGGGAGCAAAGGCTGTCGCTGCTGCCGAGTGGCGTGCACAGTTCCGAAGAGGTGGGAATCAGCCGTACAGACCGCGTATTCTTGACCATCAGTTTGGGGGAGCCATTTAACGGCGAATGTTTCAAATTGCTGGCTGCTGTCATTGTGCTGCCAGGATAGAGGCGCAAGTTGCAGCGGCATACAATGCCCGAGTGGTTTGCCAAAAAAGGAGCGGCCGGCCTCCAAGGAGAGGAGTCGCTGAAGGAGCGGCTCGCTACCGGTCGCTGAGCCACCCATTCTAGACTCCCCAAATGACGGGGTCAACCTTGCCTCCCCCGGCTCAGCTATCTATAATCCCTTTAATCCCTCAGCTAATCCTTCTGCAACCGGGGCTTTCCCTAATTGCTGGGTGATTCAACACTCCGAATCAACAAGGAGGCTGCTTGGACATGGCCGATTACATGTATGTGGTGCAGATGGATATACCCGACGAGTTGGAAGAGGAATTCAACCGCGTTTACGACACTCAGCATGTGCCGAACATAACCCAAGCGCCTGGGGTACACGGCTGCACCCGATACAAACTGGAATCGGCTGATGTGGAGGGAGTGGCGCGGTACCTGGCGGTTTACGAAATCGACTCGCCCGAAATTCCGCAGACCGATGGATGGAAAGCCGAGTCGGAGAAGGGTGACTGGCCCACCAAAATACGCCCTCACACCAGCAACCGGTCTCACCTGATCTTCAAGCGTTTGGGCTAAGGTACTGTCACGAAATAACTTGTTCTTTACTACATGCTCAGCTATACTTAATGGGTGGAGGGAGTGGCGCGGTACCTGGCGGTTTACGAAATCGACTCGCCCGAAATTCCGCAGACCGATGGATGGAAAGCCGAGTCGGAGAAGGGTGACTGGCCCACCAAAATACGCCCTCACACCAGCAACCGGTCTCACCTGATCTTCAAGCGTTTGGGCTAAGACGCCGTCGGGGTAAAAAGTCTGGGTCTGGTTTAAAAGTCCGGAAGCCGTCAGCCCGCGGCGACACGGACGACGAACTCGAAGCCATCTATTTGTAGAGACTCTTTCCATGGTGAATGGAATTATTCGCTGCTACCCCGCGTTGCGCTGCTCAATTGAACTAATTATTTCGTGACAATCCCTAAGACGCCGTAGGGGTAAAAAGTCTGGTCCGTAGCACGCCCCGGATACCCTGCATTTGGCCGGTGACCAGCTCGGCCATCGCACCCATGGTATCAACTTCAATCAGCGCTATGACATCGAAGCTGCCGGTGACCACGTCCGCGCTCATGACTCCGGGCAGGGACCGCAAGGCCCGGACCACCTGGTTGGCCCTTCCCACCTGGGTTTCGATTAAGATAAACGCCCTGGTTGGCAATTAGCCGCTCCTGCCTGGGTTCCGTGTCTAGTTTTCGTGCTTTTATTCCTGCTTGGACCGAAAGAGGGGCCGGAAGGTTAGGGAAGGGAGTTGGAGCTAGGTCTAGCCCTGGTCCGTGCGTCTTTCGGGCCCGGTCTCTCTGCTCCCGGTTGCTTTGCCTCCGGCTAATTTGGCCCCGACTATATTGGCCACCGGGCCCGCTAGTCTGGGATACAGGCGGTGCTGGTTACCTCCACCAGGTTATCGGCGGCACCGAAGTTGACGATGACAGCAGTGCGGGCCGGCCGGTCGTCTTTGAAATACTGAGCGTAAACCTCGTTAAACCCCTCCAGGTCTTCCGCCCTGGTTACATAGCAGGTATTGGTCAGTACATTGTCCAGAGACGAGCCGGCTGCCTCCAGGATCATTTTGATCCGATCCAGAGTATACCTGGCCTGCTCCCTGATATCTTTCCCGACCTCGCCGGTGGTAGGATGCCGTCCGGTGCAACCCTGAATGAATAGCAGGTTCCCGAACCGGGTGGCGTGAGACAGGGGCGCCCGGCCCGGTGGTAGGGCTTCGCAGGTAATGACCTCTTTCTGTGGCATGGTCCCTCCTATTGCGGACCGATTCGGGATCTTAAAGGATGGGGAGAAATTTGGATATTCGGTTAGGACACTGCCGGAATGCCGACATCTGGGCGAAGTTGGTCCCATTATAACCAGGGGCTCAAGACTGTCAATTGGTAATTAAGCTAGGACAGGCTTTGCCAAAGATTTTACTTACCAGTGCAAAATAGCTAAAATGGGGATAGGTTTTCCGGTCCGGTGGGTCGCCTGGATTCGACCCCGGGCACATGTTACGCCTTCCTTATATCTTGCGAAGAAGCAGTAGGGAGTTGTTCTATGCCAGCCTTAAACCCCAGCGATTTACGAAACGTAGCGTTACTCTCTCACAGCGGTGCGGGGAAGACCTCTTTGTGCGAAGCCCTGCTGTTCAATCTTAAGGCGACTACCCGCATGGGCCGGGTGGAAGACGGTAATACCGTCTCCGACTACGAAGCGGAGGAGATCAAACGGAGAGGCAGTATTCAAACCACCCTTATCGCCTGCTCCGCTGACGGCTATAAGGTAAATTTGCTCGACACTCCCGGATACGACGACTTTATTGGTGAAGTGGTGGCCTCACTTCGGGTGGTAGAAAGCAGCGTCATCCTGGTCACGGCCCAGTCCGGGGTGGACGTGGGTACAGAGCGTTCCTGGAACCTGTGCAATGGACAGGGCTTGCCCAGGATGTTTGTGGTCAACAAAATGGACCGGGAAAACGCCAACTTCTCCCAAACCGTGGCCGCAATCCAGGCCTCCTTCGGCCCCCAGTGTGTGCCTTTCCACCTTCCCGTCGGTGAGGCTCAGGAGTTCAAGGGCGTGGTCAGCGTGGTGTTTCCGCCACCGGACATTCCGCCGGAAGTAGCGGCAGAGTTCGATGCGGCCCGGGAACGGCTGACGGAGGCGGTCGCCGAGTCCGATGATGAGCTGGCCGACAAATATCTGGAAACCGGCGAGCTGAGCGATGCGGATGTGGTCGCCGGCGCCCGTACCGCTATCATGAAGGGCGAATTGGTCCCCATCCTGGCCTGTGCCGCCACCCAGAACATCGGCGTGGATGAATTTTTACATACTGTGCGAGAGTTCTTGCCGTCCCCGTTTGATGGCGAAAAGCCGGTGATGACTGAAACCGGCTCGGGGAAGGAACTAGATTTGGAGGTGGAACAGCAGGGACCCTTGGCGGCCTTCGTGTTCAAAACCACCGCCGACCCTTTTGTGGGGAAGCTTTCTGTGTTTCGGGTTTACCGGGGAAGTATCAGCAGCAACTCGGAGGTTTGGAACAGCTCGCGGAACCAGTCGGAGCGGATCGGGCAGCTTTACTTGCCCAGAGGAAAATCCCAGGAGAACATCAGCGAGGTTACCGCCGGCGACATCGGCGCGATAGGCAAGCTGGCCGCCACAGTGACTGGCGATTCCCTCTGCACCAGGGAGAACCAGGTTTCCTTCCCTCCGGTGGAATTCCCGGTGGGCTACTACAGCGTTGCGGTTAATCCGGCGACCAAAGCTGACCTGGACAAGATGTCTACCTCGCTGGCTCGCATAGTGGAGGAAGACCCGACTCTCCGTTATTCTCGCGACACCGATACCGGAGAAAGTATTCTGACCGGCCTGGGGGAGGCTCAGATCGACGTAGCCCTGGAGCGGATACGGCGCAAGTTCGGCGCGGAGCTGCTAATTCGGCTTCCGCGAGTAGCCTACCGCGAGACCATCACCCGGATCACCAAGTCCGAATACCGGCATAAGAAGCAAAGCGGTGGCCACGGTCAGTACGGACATGTGCTCCTCCGGTTGGAGCCCAGAGACCGCACCGAGGGATTCGAGTTCGCGTCGGAGATAACCGGCGGCAAGGTGCCCAGGGAGTACATCCCCTCGGTGGAAAAAGGGGTTGTTAAGTCCATGGAAGAGGGGGTGTTGTGCGGATTTCCGGTGGTTGACCTTAAGGCCGTGATTTACGACGGCAGCTTCCACGACGTGGACTCTTCAGGTATGTCCTTTGAAATCGCCAGTTCCCAGGCTCTCCGGAAGGGACTGAGTGAAGCCAGTCCCGTCCTACTGGAGCCGATAGTTAGGCTGACCATCTACTTGCCCGATGCCTACACCGGTGACGTGATGAGCGACTTGAACAGCAAGCGAGGACGAATTCTCGGGATGATCCCCGGGGAAAATTACACTACTATCGAGGCTGAAATACCCTTGGCCGAGGTGCAGCGATACGCCCAGGACCTGCGATCCCTCAGCCAGGGCCGGGGCACCTACGAGGTGGAGTTTGACCACTACGATCAGGTGCCTCCCAATGTGGAGCAAAAGGTAATCGAAGAGACCAAGCGGGCCAAGGAAGAGGAAAAGGTCTAGCTGGCGGAGCTCCGCCGGCTAGGCATCGAAATTGGGCTAAGTAACGGGAGCCTCGCGCTTGTGGTGGCCGAGACCGGGTTAACTACCTATACGCCGACCCTGTTGCCCAGATGCTGGGCAGCGGTGCGCGGAAGCTCGTTACATATTAAAGTATCTTTACACCTCAATTCAGGAGTAACAGCCCACTAGCTTATGGGTGGTAGGCTACCAGCGATGTTACTCTCCTGATCCGATGCGCCGCAAAGAGGGTGTCCCCACCCACTTGCACTATCGCCCGAGCTGCCAATATCGAAGACAATACTGTCGGGCCTTTCAGCGTCCCCACTTAGGCCACCAGGAACGAAATCCAACGCCAGGTTGTTACGGGTCCGCCAAGCTATGTTGTGGTCGGCGCAGGCAGAATCTCCGCTCACGCCAATGGCTCCCCAATGTTTCCCGTCACTATCGTAAAGAGGCAGTCCCCCGCCAAATACGTTGACACCGCCGATCTTTCCCCCCACCATCGGGTCGTCTGGCTGACCATAATCACCCCAGGAACCTCCGTAGGCAACGCTGGTATCAACCGGATTACTAAATTGCAGACCGAACAGGCTGCCACCTGGTTGCACCGCTGAAAACAGGCTGGCGGTAGAAATGGCAAGGCCTGGTAGGCTGAAGGCATTGGCGGTATTGGCTTTTTGGGCGGAAATCACCCGACTCCCCGGCCATTGGTCGCCCGGTTCGCTGCCGGTGAATGCCACTCCGCACACTACGCCACCCGGTTCACCACAGTGCCCCACATGTCCAGATTGAACTCCCCATTGTTTTCGATGCGGGCAGTAGTCAGGGCAGCTTTGAGTTCAGCATGGTTGGGTAAACCATCGCAAGCGCCTTCCGGGATAGTAGCACCACTGGCCGGGGATCGCCCTGCCAAGATCTCTTTGATCGTGTGGAATTCATCGTTGAGGTGGGCTAGGCCGAACTTGGGGCTGCCCAAGAACTCCTCTCCTTTGATAGTGTGGACTTCATCGTTAAGGTGAGACAAACCGAAGGTGGGGTCTTGCAAAAGTGCAGTGGCCTCGTTGTCCTGACTGGTACATGCACTCACGAGCAACAGCAGAGATGCCACTCCCACCAGTACCAGAATGATGCTAGACCATCGTCCCCGATTTACCGTCATGTGGTCGACCTCCTTTAAAGTTATCCAGAATTTCCCGTTTAACGCGGACTTCAGGCGAATCCCGAATCTGGGATTGGCCTCTGGTAGTGTAAGCTCGTCTCTTGGCTAGGTCAATTTTAAATTATCTAACCCCAGGGCAATCGCGTCTTAACCAAGGAGCACCTTGAGTAGGTAATCCTCAACCCAGCCGGCTTTCAGCCGTTTACCTTGAAGTCCCCGTTTAAGGCTGGTCTCCTGCTTCAGCAAATTGAGGGCTATCTGGCGCAGGACTGCCAGGTTTTGAGGCCCACTATCCTTACGTACCCGGCTGTGATCTTCTCGAAAGGTAACATCCAAAGACCAGTGCAAGCTGTTTTCTATGCCCCAGTGTCGGCGGGTGACCTCCAACAAAGTCTGGGCAGGCCTGGCCAGACTGCTGATATAGTAGCGAGAGTGGACCGTGGTCCCGGTTGCCGTCTCCCGCTGAGCCGTGACCTTAACCACGGCGTTGAGGTTGGCCCACTGCTGCCGGTTTTGCAGATAGTCCAGGCAGTCCGGGTCCGTGATGACCCAGCATTGACGGGTTTCCAGGCGGCCGTGGCCCTTGTTCAGCGTGCGGGCGAAGTCATAGGGGACGCCCTCGAAGTCGTATTCCTCGGCGCCCTCGAAAAGGTCGCGAACGTCATCGTACAGCCGGCCTTGATTCTCCTTCACCGCCAGCAGATAGTCGGCCTGAGCCTCAATGATCTCCCGGGCTATCTCCCTCTGGCAGCCCATGGCGTCGATGGTGATGATGCAACCGGCGAGCTCCAGCAGCTGTAGCAACTTGGGGATGGCGGTGATTTCATTGGACTTCTCGTCCACCTTGGTCTGGCCCAGCGCCAAGCCATGGGACGAGGCCCACACGTTGACCATGTGAATGGCCTTTTTGCCCAGGGTACGGTCGTGGGAGCGCCGTACCGTCTTGCCGTCGATGGCCACCACTTCGCCTTGGGTGACTTGGGCTACGGCTTGGACCCACTCCATGAAACAGCGTTGAAACTGCTCTGGGTCCAGGCGGGCGAAGACGTCGCCGAAGGTATCATGGGAAGGGATACCGTTGGGCAACTCCAGGAAGGACTTGAACCACTCCTCTTTACAGTTGCCGAAGAGCTCGATATCCACCCAAGAATCAGCGCCGCAGATGGTGGCACAAAGGGCAATGGTGACGATATCCAAAAGTTTGTGCCGCTTGGTACGATCAATCCTCGGGTCGTCCAACGCCGCGAAGTATTGGGCGATGGGTGCGCCTGTTGCCTGAACCATCACTACCCCTCCCTAGTTTCGTCATGATGATTACTATTTTAAACAAATTTAAGAACGATAATAAGACGCGATTGCCCTGTATCTAACCCCCGAGTTCTTATGCAGCTCTTCCCTATTCCCAATGTCCAGCCTAAAATCCCCAGCTGGGTTGGTACTCCCCAAACACTTCCCGGAAAACTCCCATCATCTCTCCCAGAGTTGCGTAAGCCTTGACCGCCTCCAGTAGGGGTGGCATCAGGTTGGCGGAGCCCCGGGTCGCCTGCTCCAAGGCCCGCAACTTGACCGAAACATCCCGGTTGTCCCGGCGGCGGCGGACCCGTTGGAGTTGCTGAATTTGGCGCTGCTCCCCCTCCGCGTTTACCCGTAGCAATGAAATTTGCAGGGGGTCGGCGTTGGCGTACTGGTTAACCCCCACCGTGATGCGTTCCTTGCGGTCCTCTTCCAGCTGATAGAGGTAGGACGCCTCGGCAATCTCGTGCTGGAAGAACCCGGACTTCAGGGCCGGTATCACACCACCAACGTCCTCGATGCGGCGGAAATAGTCCCGGGCTCCTGCTTCTACCTGGCCGGTCAGTGTTTCCAGGAAGTAGCTGCCCCCCAGGGGGTCCATCGTGTCGGTCACACCGGTCTCATGCGCGATTATTTGCTGGGTGCGCAATGCCAGCAGTGCCGCTTCCTCGGAGGGGAGGGCCCAGGCTTCATCCTTGGCGTTGGTGTGGAGCGACTGGCAACCTCCCAGGACGGCGGCCAGGGCCTGGAGGGAAACCCGCATAACATTGTTCTCCGGCTGCTGGGAGGTGAGGGCGGCGCCAGAGGTTTGGGCGTGGAAACGCAGTAAATGAGAGCGGGGGTCTTGCGCCCCAAAAGTGTCCTTCATCTCCCGGGCCCAGATGCGACGGGCGGCGCGGAACTTGGCTATCTCCTCGAAAAAGTCGTTGTGCACGTTGAAGAAGAAGCTGAGCCGGGGGGCAAAGTCGTCTATCGCCAGTCCCCGGTCCAGGCAGTGCCGCACGTACTCCAAGCCGTCGGCCAGGGTAAAGGCCAGCTCCTGCACCGCGTTGGAGCCCGCCTCCCGGATGTGGTAGCCGCTGATGCTGATGGGGTTCCAGGCCGGCAGGAATTGGCTGGCAAACTCCACGGTGTCCACCACCAGGCGCATGGAGGGCTCCGGCGGGAAGATGTACTCGTTTTGAGCCAGGTACTCCTTGAGGATATCGTTTTGCAGCGTGCCGCCGATCTGGTTCATAGGCACGCCCTGTTTTTCGGCCACGGCCAGGTACATCGCCCAGATTATGGCCGCCGGACTGTTGATGGTCATGGAGGTGGTTATCTGGCCCAGGGGTATGCCGTCGAAGAGCGTCTCCATATCGGCCAGCGAAGAGACAGCCACTCCGCACTTGCCAAATTCTCCGGCCGCCGGGGCATCGTCGGTGTCGTAACCGTAGAGGGTGGGCATGTCGAAGGCTACGCTCAGACCGGTCTGACCGCCCTCCAGCAGGAACTTGAACCGCTGATTGGTTTCCTCCGGAAGGCCGAATCCGGCGAACATGCGCATGGTCCAGAGCCGGCCCCGGTACCCGCTGGGATGGACTCCCCGCAGGTAGGGATACTCCCCAGGCATGCCCAGGTCCCGCTGGTAATCCAGCTGCGAAACATGCTCGGCGGTGTACAAGGGCTCCAAGGGGATCTGAGAAAGGGTCTTGTAACCGGATTTACGCTGAGGAGCGGCGGCCGCCCTTTGCCTCCAGCGCGCGGCGCTGTTTTCGGGGTTGGGGGGAGTTGGGTTGTTTGAATTGTCGGGCAAAGAAACCTCCGCCACCGGGGCTGAATAACTATTTCAAAACGACTCAGGTCATTCCGAGTTTTCGTGCTCCAGTGGAGCGCCACCTACAGATAAAAACGGGTTCCCCTCGGCTCATGGTTCGACGGGCTCACCACGAGCGGTAGGGATCCCGTTCGTCCTGAGGCTCTCAAAGGGCGAACGGAATATTTACAGAGCAGGTGTGAAGCGCCTGGGGAATCTAAATCCTGGGCCGGAAAACTTCATGAATCAGCATTACAGTTACACCATAGCCAAGGGCATCAGGGCCATGTTCCCAGAGACTTTAGACCCCTCGCGGAGTTCACCCTTAGCAACGCCGAAGGGCTCGGGGTGACATTCTTAAATAATTACTCAGCTGGGCTAGCGGCAGTTGGCCTGTCTGGCTAGACCAGGCGCAGGAAACGGCGCTTGCCCACCTTGATCACGTCCCCGGACTGAATCGCCAAGCCGGGAGAATCACCGGGAGAATCAGAGGAAAAAGTGTAGGATTCACCGCTGGTGCGAACCAGCTCCACGGCCCGTTGGCTGATCAACCGTTTGGCGGCGGCGTTACTGGAGGCCAGCCCGGTCGAAACCAGCATTCGGCTCAGTTGCGGCAGGCTGCCATCCCCAAGCTGGACCAAGGGGAATTCTGGGATGTCCTTAGGGAGATCTCGACCTTGCACCACCCGTTCAAAGTTGTCCCGAGCAACCTGGGCGGCCTGCTGGCCGTGGAAATCTGCGGTGATCTGGCTTGCCAGGTCTTTCTTGGCATCCATGGGATTGGTGGACTCTGCTGAAATTTCCCGCGCTAACTCATCCAACTGTTCTTGGGGAGCATCAGTGAGGTACTCGAAGTAAGGGATGATCTGCTCGTCGGGAATGGACATGAGCTTGCCGAACATGTCGTCGGGTGGCTCTTCCACTCCCACATAGTTGTCCAAACTCTTGCTCATCTTTTGCACGCCGTCGGTGCCCACCAGGATGGGCATCAAGAAACACTGCTGGCGCTTCTGCCCCATCATTCCCTGCAACTCCCGACCCACCAGCAGGTTGAACATCTGATCGGTGCCGCCGAACTCCACGTCGGATTCAATCATTACGGAATCGTAGGCTTGCAGCAGAGGGTATAGCAGCTCGGTGATGGCGATGGGGCGGTGCTCTCGGAACCGATTGGCGAAGTCGTCCCGCTCCAGGAACTGGGCTACGGTGAATCGGCTGGTCAGCCGGATCACGTCGGCCAGGGTGAACTTCCCAAACCACTCGCTCTGCCACATCACCTGGGCGCGTTGCTGGTCCACAACTTTGAAAAACTGGCGCAGGTAGGACTCGGCGTTGGCGGTCACCTCTTCGTGGGTCAGCATGGACCTGGTAGCCGACTGCCCGCTGGGGTCACCGATCTGGGCGGTCCAGTCGCCGACAATGAGAATCACCTGGTGGCCCAACTCTTGCAGCTGGCGCAGCTTGCGGAGGCCTACCACGTGCCCCAGGTGAATGTCGGGCCGGCTGGGGTCGAAACCCATCTTCAGCCTTAGAGACCTGCCGGATTGCAGCAGCTCGGTGAATTCTTCTCGGGAGATGATTTCCTTCACCCCGCGCTGGGTAATCTGGGCAATAGTGGCGTCGCTAAGCAATGGCCGCTCCTCCCTCGTGGGCCAGGGCCGACCGGGCATCGGCCACGTCGCGGCTCACCTGCGCGACCAGGGCTGGAATATCGGCGAAGGTCTCCTGGTCCCGTAGTTTTCTCACGAACTCCACGGTTAGCTTCTGGCCGTAGAGGTCGCCGCTGTAATCTATGACATATGCTTCCACCACCCGCTGGGTCAACCCAAAGGTGGGCCGGACGCCGATGCTGGTGGCGGAGGGATGGCGCACCCCGTTGATTATCGTCCAACTGGCGTATATACCGTCGGCCGGCAGTAGGATGTCCTCCGGCAGCGACAGGTTGGCGGTAGGAAATCCCAATTCCCGGCCCTGGCGGTTACCGGCGACCACGGTCCCGGAAATAGAGAACTGGCGACCGAGCAGGCTGACAACTTCGCTAACCGCCCCGCGGCTAATGGCATCACGAATCCGCCTGCTCTTAATGGGAACACCGTCGACCACTAAGGGCTCCACGCCCTCCACCCAAAAACCCATCTGGTCCCCCACCTCTTTGAGGAAGGTGGCATCGCCCTGCCGGTCCCGTCCCAGCGCAAAGTCCGGTCCCACCACCAATCCTTTAATGTTGAGGTGCTCAACCAGGGCGGCCGCGAAGTCATAAGCGCTAACCGAGGCCAATTGCCGGCTGAATTCCAGTGGGACCACCAGTTTCACGCCCTGGCCCTGGATCAGTCCTATCTTGTGGGCCGGAGTGGTCAGGTATTGGACTTGAAAATCTGGCCGGAGTATGGAGGCGGGATGGTTGGTGAAAGTGATAACCGTGGGCAGGTACTGGGAACCGGCCAGTGCCACCAGCCGCCGCAACAGATGGCAGTGGCCCAGGTGAACCCCGTCGAACACGCCAATAGTTAAGACGGTGTCCCGATCGTGGGGGGCGTCGGCCAGCGTATGGCGGAAGTCCATGTTAATCCCAAACCTGCCCGGGTATGTTACCCGAATATATTGGGTGTATTGTATCTCCAATTGCCCCGGTGGTCGAATAGCTGTCGAATACTTGGCGAAGGCGGATTAACGGATTTGAACATCCGGGCCCGATTAGCTGGGGCTGAGCAGGGGCCATGCCGGATAAGTGCTGCTGTAGTATTGAGAGGTTGACGCATCCACGAGCAGAAGTTAAAAATGAGAAAAACCGACCCCGGTTTCCGCTGGAAAATCGTTGACATAATGAATTATTATGCGGCCTAGGGGCTCCTTGCGAGTGGTTGGCGGTTCGGCCAAGGGGCATCGCCTGAGGGGAACCCTTACCCCAGAGGCCCGTCCGACCACCGAGCGAGTCCGCGCCGCGATTTTTAACATCCTGTCTAGGGAAACGTACTGGGACCGAAGAGTGCTGGACCTTTACGCTGGATCCGGTAGTTTGGGTATCGAAAGTCTCAGTTGGGGAGCAGGCTGGGCGGACTTCGTGGAGCGGAACAGCCGCCAGTGCGAGGTAATTCGGTCCAACCTGGAGCATGCCGGGTTCAGTCAGCGCTCCCGGGTCTACTGCGGAGAGGCGAGCAGCACCCTGGAAGTGTTGCCGGGTCCCTACTCTCTGGTGGTTTTGGACCCGCCATATAAGATGCCAAACCTGGCCCAGGTGCTGGCAAAGATAGATTCTACCGGGGGCCTAATTGAGGATGACGGCGTGGTGGTTGTGGGACACTCCAGGCACCTGGACCTGCCGGATGTTATAGGTCGCTTAATTTTAAAATCCCACCGCCGTTACGGTGACAACGTGGTGGAATTCTACCTGCGGGACAGTTAGCGATGGTTATCGCCCTTTATCCGGGGAGCTTTGATCCGGTGACCATGGGTCACCTGGATATCGTTGCCCGGGGGGCAGCCCTTTTCGAAAAGGTGATAGTGGCGGTTTACGCCACTCCCTCCAAAGACCTGCTCTTCACCACCGAGGAAAGGGTGCAACTCTTTCAGGAGTCCATGGTTGACCTGCCCAATGTGGAAGTACGGGAGTTCAGCGGCCTGGTGGTGCGCTTCGCCCGAGAGGCCGGCGCCGCGGTGATCATTCGCGGGTTAAGGAGCGGAGCGGATTTCGAGTATGAGTACGACATGGCATTCATGAACCGGAGGCTGGAAAGGTCCGTGGATATGGTTTCCTTTATGACCTCGCAAGACTATATGTTCGTTAGCTCGAGCCTGCTCAAAGAAGTTGCTCGGCTGGGTGGAGATGTCACCGGCATGGTGCCTCCCCACGTGGTTACGGCGGTAAACGCCAAATTTGGATTGCCGGTCTCAGAAGCTTAGAGACCAGGATTGGAGACCCGGATTTAAGACCCGGAAGGAGGACATCATCGATATCATAAACGTGGTAGACCAATTGGAAACCCTGATTTCCACCAGCAAGGCAATGCCGGTGGGTGGTATTGCCCTGGTGGATAAGAAGAAGGTCATGGAGCTGGTGGACCAGCTGCGCTTGGCCATCCCCCAAGAAGTGAAGGCTGCCGGGGAGGTATTGGCGCAGAAGGACCAGATAATTAGCAGTGCCACATTGGACGCTCGCCGCACCAAGACTCAGGCTGAGGATGATCTCCGCGAGAAGCTCAGCCAGAATGAGGTTTACATCAAGGCCGAAGAGGCTCTGCGGGAAGCCGAGCTGCGAGCAGCTCGCATGATTGAGCAGGCTGAGACCGAGTCGCAGGCCCGCCGGACCGAAGCCGACGCCTACGCCTTGCGTTGCCTGCGGGCTTTCGAGCGCGAGTTGAACACGCTGAACGGCTCGGTGCGGAAAGGCATCGATTTGCTGGCCGGCAACGCCCTGGTGGGAACCCTGACCAGCAACCAGCGGGAAGTGGAGCTGGAGACGGTATAAACCGGGCTGAGAAACTGCCTAAAAGCCGCTAGTCTTGGGTGATTCCGTAGGGGCGCACGGCCGTGCGCCCCTACTTACCCATAACGCGCACTTTTCATATAGAAATGATATTAGTGCCCGGCGGGCTAGGTCTTGTCAGAAAGCATCTCCCCATAGTAGCCCCGCAGCGACTGCCCCAATTCCTGCAGCCGCCGGTCCACCAGGTGGTTGACCGTGCCCGCTGGATAGCCTCCGTCGGCCCCCCGGACACCGGCCGGCTGGCCGGTCAAAATTTCAGCGCCTTCATCCACGGTTTTAACGGCGTAAATATGAAACCGCTCCTGCTTGATCGCCTCCACCACGTCTTCCCGAAGCATCAGGTTCTTGACGTTCTGATGAGGGATCATTACTCCCTGATCGCCGGTCAAGCCGGTAAGACGACAGACATCGAACATCCCTTCTATTTTTTGATTGACTCCGCCGATGGGTTGGATTTCGCCCATCTGATTCACCGAGCCGGTCACGGCTATACTCTGGTTAATGGGGAGCCCGGACAGGCTGGAGAGAATGGCGTACAGCTCGGTGGATGATGCGCTGTCGCCGTCCACCCCCTGATAAGACTGCTCAAAGGCCAGGCTGGCCGACAGGGTCAGCGGCCTATCGCGGCCGAACCTGGCGCCCAGGTAGCCGCTCAGAATCAGCACTCCCTTGTCGTGGGTGCGCCCGCTCAGGGCGGATTCCCTCTCAATGTTGATTACACCGGCGCGCCCGGCGTAGGTCTGGGCGGTGATGCGGCTGGGCTTGCCAAAGCTGAAATCTCCCAGGTCGTATACCGCCAGACCGTTGACCTGGCCGACTACACCACCGCTAACGTCGATCAGGATGGACCGGTCGGCGATCATCTCTTCGATGTTTTTCTCGATGAGATTAAGCCGGTAAATCCTCTGGTTGATGGCCTCGCTTACGTGCTGCGCCCGAACCTGGGGGCTGGAGTCTCTCCCCGCCCAGTAGGCGGCTTCGATCAGCAGGTCCTTGATCTGCCCAAACCGGGAAGAAAGCTTCGTCTGGTCGGCCACCAGGCGGGCGGAATACTCTATTACCTTCGCTGCGCCGCCGGCGTCGAAGGCCAGCAACCCTTCTTGCTGGCAGGTGCGGCAGATGAAGGCCGAGTAGGCATCCAGGTTCTCTGGAGTCAGGTCTATCCGGGAGTCGAATTCGGCTTTGACTTTGAAAAGGTCCCAAAAATCCTCATAATCCTGGGCGGTGAGCAGCCGATATAAATTCTCATCGCCGGTCATTATCACTTTAAGGTCCAAAGGCACCGGCTCGGGACGCAGTCCCTGGGGAATGTAGGCCCCGGTTTGCTCGGCCGGGTCTTCCAGCCGGATTTCCCCATTCCGGATCACCCGCTTCAGGCCTTCCCAAACCCCGGGGTAGGAGAGAATATCCCGGGCGTTGAAAACCAGGTAGCCGCCGTTGGCCAGGTGGACCGAGCCCGGCTTCAGCATGGTGTGATCGCTGACGTAGGTGCCGAACATGGCGCGACGCTCAATGCGACCAAAGAGATTTCCCCAGTTGGGATTGGGTTCAATGATGATGGGGATGGTCTCAACGGCGCTCTCGTCGACCAGGACGTTGATTTCAAAGGGCAGAAAGGGGTTGGCGGTCAGGCCGCTGCTGAGGGACGGCCCGACCAAGGGCAACTGAGGCGTAGCGGGGAGTTCCTCCTCTTTGAAAAGAGGGAGATTGTCCAGCACATAGTCGATGAGTCGGGTCAAATATTCCCATATTTCCGGCTGGTCCCGAAAAGAATCCATTAGCTCCTGAAATATGTCACAAACCCGTTCGTTGGCCACCACCCGTTCCAGGGCCTGGACCTGATCGGCGGTCTCTTTCTCCAAATCCCGGATGCTGGCCATGGTGTCCTGGGTTTGCTGCATCAGCCGAACTCGTTTTTCATCGATGGAGGTTTTGGCTTCCGCCTCTAGCTGCTGATACTCCTCCGGAGTCATCGGCTGGCCATTCTGCATGGGAAAGATGCTCACACCGGCGGGGGTGACCTGCAAACCGAACTCCTCGCCCTGAGTTGTCTGTTCCAAGCGCGCCATCAGCTGCTGGGTAGCTTGACGGCCTGCCTCTTCCTGCTCCCGTAGCTGGCTCTGATACTCCTCACTCTTGAAAACCAGGGGAACCTGCTCTTTCAGGGTGGTTAGTATTCGGCTAAGCCGCTGGCGCAAGGGCCTGGCCAGCCCCCGCGAGAGCCTTAGAGCGCGGGGCCGGTCGGGTTCCTCAAAATTGTGCACGTAGCACCAGTCGTAGATTGGCTTTAGCTTCTCCAGCCGCGCCATCTCGCCGATAAGATTTTGCAGGTGCTCTTTAATCGCCGTGGTTTTACCGGTTCCGGTGAGGCCGGTAACGAACAGGTTGTAACCGGGCTTGTCCACCTCCAATCCGAAGCGAAGGGACTCCAGGGCCCGTTGCTGGCCGATGAAATGGTCCAAGGGGGCCAACTCGTCGGTACATTGGAAACTAAAGTTTTCCAGTCCGCAGGTCCAGCAGGTGTTCTGCCAGGGCACCCGGAATTGTTCTAATCGCCGATATTGTTCAGATTGTTCGATAGGGGCCAAGGATCACCTCCCGGTCATCCAACTGTGCGCAGGCATTTGTTCAAAGAGACTCAGCAATTATCTCAAAATGTCAGCCCAAGCCCTTGGGAATGACATAGGTCGGTTTGAGATAGATTCTCAGCGCGGTTACGGGCCTCTGGAAGAAGTTTGGGGGAAGGAGTTCACGACCCGGCTGATAATAAGATGCGAAGAGGGCCTATTGGGGAGCCAACCGCCTCCAATTGGCTTCCCTCCGGGTTGACATCATATTTCTAGGGGGCATACAATTTCATATTGGTAGCGAGCGCAATGGGGCGCATGGAGGCGGCGGGAATGCTGGAATTGACCATAGACAGCATACGGGTCAGCCCGATGAATTACCAGCGGGTGGTTATCCTCAAGGACAAAGAGTCTGACCGGTACCTGCCTATCTGGATCGGCCCGGCCGAGGCTGACGCGATCGCGGTGAAGCTTCAGGACTTGAGCGTGCCCCGCCCGTTGACCCACGACCTGCTGCAGACGATGATCGATACTCTGGGCGGCGCCGTGAAGCACATCTTAGTGAACGACCTGCAAAATGACACCTTCTACGCCAAGATCGTGATTCAGGTTAACGGGGATGTCAAGGAGATCGATTCCCGCCCCAGCGACGCCATGGCCCTGGCTGTTCGCACTCAGGTGCCTATCTTCGCCGACGAGTCGGTAATGGAGAAGGCGGGCATCCTATTGGACAAAGAAACCGGCAAGCCGATCCCTCCCGAGGGTCAATTCCAGGGAGAAGGAGCCGAGCTCAAGGAAGAGGAACTGCGGAGAATGTCGGCGTTTACCGACTTCATCAATGACCTGGATTTGGAAGATTTTGGCCGCCAGCAGTCGGGAGGAAGCTGACTTTCCTCGATCAGCTCAGTAACCGTATAAGACCCCAGCATTGAGTTTGCTGGGGTCTTTCTCGTAATCGCAAGTAGGTATTTCGTCGTCTTTAGCCTTCATTGACTTTTAAAAAACATAGTGATAATATTCGCCCGGTTTGGAGCCGGGGATGCCTTGGTGGGTAGTTGGCCTGCGCCTAACCGGCCTAGGCTGGTACATTGCCTTCTGCGTGGCTGGAGGCGTGGCGCTTGGCCTGTGGGGGGATAATCTTCTTGGAACCACACCCCTTTTCATTCTGGCGGGGACGGTTCTGGGTAGTGTCGCGGCCTTCTGGGGTGTATACCGGATGATTCTCCCCATCCTTTACGGGGCCAAAGCTCAGGAAATGGCGAGGAAACGGAGGGACCGGTAGTGCCGTCGAGTCCAGCAGCCAAAAGACTGCTCATGGTCTTCGGACTGGTTCTAGCCGTTTTGGCGTTGGTGGGTGTGGCGGGCGGAGGCATAGGCTCAGCAGCGCTGGGCCGGTCCCCTTTTATCCCTCAACCGGAAATCCACCTTCCCCCGCAGTCTGTGTTTCCCGCTTCTTCCCGAGACAAGCATCTGGGCTTCACCCCTTCGGCCGGGCATGATAAGGTCCCGAGTGGGACTGGGGATGCCCCAGCGGGTGCCAGCGGCGAAGCCGAGGAGCACCACTCCACACCACTGGCGATCACTGAATTCGCGATTACCAACACCATGCTTTCGGCGTTGTTCGCCAGTACCGTGTTGATCCTGCTGTTTGCCCTGGGCGCTCGCAAGAAAAGCATGATTCCAGGCCGGCTGCAATCATTGGTGGAAGTGCTATTCGAGGGCGTGCTCAGCTTCGCCAGCGGGGTATTGGGCCCGGAAATGGCGCGGAAGACATTTCCGATAGTGGCGACCATCTTTTTCTTTGTGCTCTTCAATGCCTGGCTGGCCTTGCTCCCCTTCTACCAGTTTCTGGGTTTCGTCGATGGCCACGGGGAGATCAAGGCCCATCTGCTGCGACCGGCCGGTACCGACCTGAACATGCCCTTGGCCCTGGCGCTGATATCCTTTGGTTTTGTTGAATATTGGGGTTTCCGGTCCAACGGCTTTGGCTATTTGAAGAAGTTTTTCGCCTTCGGCAGTCTGATCCGGAAGGGACCGATGCAAGGGCTGATCGATATTGGCGTTGGGCTGCTGGAGTTGCTCAGCGAGGCTGTTCGAATCGTGGCCTTCACCTTCCGGCTATTTGGCAACATGACCGCTGGAGAGATTCTAGTGGTGATGATAACCTTTCTGCTGCCTCTGGTGTTCACCAACTTGGTGTACGGACTAGAGCTGCTGGTGGGGCTGATCCAATCCGTGATTTTCGCCGGACTTACCCTGGTTTTCATTTCCGTGGCTACCAGCCACCAAGAGCATTAGCGGGCACTGAAAAGAAAGTATTCGTCTGGTTGAAGTAGGCCGGTCGAAATCGCCCGGCAAAAGCTGAACTTCGGGCCAACTCGATAGGCCAAACTATTAGGAGGGAAGAGAGGATATGGATCCAGTCCTTCTGCAAGGCTTGAGCGCAGATAGTGCAAAACTGCTGGGGGCGGGCATAGCCATCGGCTTGGGGGTAATCGGACCAGGTATAGGCATCGGCATTTTGGGAGCTGGAGCCATGACCGCCATCGGCCGCAACCCCGAGGCAGTGGGCTCGATAACCACCAACATGATCCTGGCTATCGCCTTCGCCGAGGCGTTGGGTATCTACGCCTTTGTTATTGCGGTAATTTTGCTGTTCGTGGTCTAAACCGGCCCGACCCAGAACACTGGGAGTAGCAGTGACGCAACTAGGGATAAACGTCCCTTTATTAATATTTTACCTGGTGAACTTCGGCATTCTGCTGGCGGTGCTCTACGTCCTGGCCTATAAGCCGCTGCTGCGGGCTTTAGACCAGCGGTCGGAGCGCATTAGCGACAGCCTGGCCGCCGCGGACCGGGCCCGAGACGAGGCCGCCAGCTCCCAGGCCGCCATCGAAGAGCAGTTGAACGAAGCCCGCCGTGAGGGGCAGCGGTTGCTCGACCAGGCCAAGGAGGCCTCGGACCGCTTTAGGGAAGAGGAGATGGAGCGGGCCCGCCAGGAGGCGACCACCTTTGTGGAGCGGGCCAGGACGGATATTCAGCGGGAGCGGGATGCGGCCATTGCCGAGGTGCGGGTCGGCTTCGGAGACCTGGCTATCACCGCCGCGGAAAGGGTTATCCGGCGATCCCTGGACCGCCAGGCTCACGAAGAGCTGATTTCCCAGGTGCTGGAAGAGGGCGGAAACAGCCTGAGGCAAGGTTAGGCGCAGGTTGGCCAAACGGGTTTCCGGTAAACGCTACGCCCAAGCTATCTTCCAGCTTGCGGTCGAGCAGGACCAGCTGGACCAATGGGCCGGGGATCTGGATTCCATCAGTCAGGTGCTGCAGGATGAGGAATTCAGCTCCTTTCTAGAGCACGCCAAGGTTCCCCTGTCGGAAAAAAATCGAAGCATCCAAGCGGTCTTTCCGGATACCAACCCGCTGGTGAGGAACCTGGTAACGCTGCTGATCTCGCGCGGTTCCGCTAGACTGATTCGTGATGTGTACTTGAGCTATAGCCAGCTGGTGGACGAGTACCGGGGCCGGCAGCGGGTGGCGGTCACCTCCGCGGTTCCTCTCGACGCTGCGGAGGTGGAGCGAATCAGCCGCTTCGTCTCGGAGCTGATACAAAAGGATGTCGTCGTCTCCACCGAGGTGGATGAAACCATTCTGGGTGGGGTCATCATCCAGGTCGGCGACCAACTGCTAGACGGCAGCGTGCGCTCCCGGCTGGAGGGCCTGCGCCGGCAGGTCCGTTCCGACGTAATCGCAAGGGCCGCCTAGGACTAATGGACCGTCCTTCGACAAGCTCAGGACGAACGGGCGGTGTTCTTTATCCGTTCGTGGTGAGCCTGTCGAACCACGTTTTGAGATAGTTAGTAAGACAAAGGAGGGTCGCCCATGGCGATCAGGGGTCAGGAAATTGTCTCGTTAATCAAGCGCCAAATCGAAGAATTTGGCGCCGACCTAACTCTGGTCGACGTGGGTACGGTGGTTCGGGTTGGTGACGGCATCGCCAGCATTCAGGGTCTGCAAGGGGTCCGTTCCAACGAGTTGCTGGATTTCGGCAATGAAGTCCTGGGGCTGGCAATGAACCTGGAGTCGGACCTGGTTGGCGCCGCGATTCTGGGAGACCCCAACGCCGTCAAAGAAGGGGACCGGGTCCGCTCCACCGGGCAGATTATCGAAGTAGCGGTGGGAGAGGCTCTGATCGGGCGAGTGGTGGACCCCATCGGCCGTCCTTTGGATGGTAAAGGTCCGGTCAACACCACCGGGCTGCGCCCCGTGGAACAGGTCGCCCCCAACGTGGTGGTGCGGCAGTCGGTGGACACGCCGGTGCAGACCGGCATCAAGGCCATCGACGCCATGATTCCCATCGGTCGGGGCCAGCGGGAACTGATCATCGGCGACCGTTCCACCGGCAAGACCACCATAGCCCTGGATACTATCATCAACCAGAAGGGCGGCGACCTCATCTGCATTTACGTCGCCATCGGGCAGAAGCAAGGCAAGGTAGCCCAGGTGGTCGGAATCCTGGAGGAAGCCGGCGGGATGGAGCACACCATTGTGGTCAACGCCGGAGCGTCGGATTCGGCGCCCCTCCAGTTTATCGCACCCTATTCCGGCTGCGCTATGGCCGAGTATTTCATGGCCCAGGGCAAGGACGTGCTGGTGGTCTATGACGACCTTACCAAGCACGCTTGGGCCTACCGGCAGATGTCGCTGCTGCTGCGGCGCCCGGCTGGTCGAGAGGCCTACCCCGGCGATGTGTTTTACCTGCACAGCCGTTTGCTGGAGCGGGCTGCTCGTCTGGACCAGGAGCACGGCGGCGGTTCCATAACCGCGCTGCCCATCATCGAAACTCAGGCCGGCGACGTTTCGGCCTACATCCCCACCAACGTTATCTCCATCACCGATGGTCAAATTTACCTGGAGCAAGACCTCTTCAACTCCGGGATCCGTCCGGCGGTCAATGTGGGTCTTTCGGTTTCCCGAGTGGGCGGCGCCGCCCAGACCCGAGCCATGCGACGGGTCGCGGGCCGGTTGCGGCTGGAGCTGGCCCAGTACCGGGAGCTGGCCAGTTTTGCCCAGTTCGGTACCTCGGACTTGGACCCGGCCACTCGGGCGCAGCTGGCCAGAGGTCAGCTGGCCACAGAAGTGTTGAAGCAACCCCAGCAGCGGCCTCTCAGCCTGGAAGACGAGGTTATAATCCTCTTTGCCGTCAACGCTGGACTCACTGACGACATCCCGTTGGAGCGGTGCGCGGCCTTCGAAGAGCAACTTCTCCGTCATGTCGCGACTACCCATCCGGACATCGGTGAGAATATTCGAGAGACCAAGGATCTGGGTGATGAGCTTGAAGCCAAGTTGACCCAGATCATTAATGACTTCAAGGGTTCCTTTAGCTAGTCTGGCCCCAGCACCTGACTGGCTCTTAGTAAGACTCGAATCAAGAGCTAGACCTGGTCGGAGGCGGCGCCGTTGTTGTAAATCCCTCTATATCCCCCCTTTTTAAAAGGGGGACCGGGTGCATCCCCCTTTGCAAAGGGGGACTGAGGGGGATTTGGAGCTTACAAGTTTAGAACTTTCGTCAAGGATCAGTAATGCCCAGTCTGAGAGACGTTCGACGGCGAATCAGGAGCGTTGACAACACCGGCAAGGTCACCAACGCCATGTCGCTGGTAGCCGCCTCCAAGATGCGCCGGGCCCAAGAAGCGGTGCTGCAGGGCCGCCCCTACTCGGAAAAAATCCAGGAGGTCATTTCCCACCTAGCGGCGCAGCGCGCCGAGGATAGCGATGAGGTTCCACCGCTGCTGCGGGTACGCCCGGTGGGGAAAATCGGCCTGGTTGTTATTACACCGGACCGAGGCCTGTCCGGAGGCATGCATGCCGGCGTCAACCGGAGGGTAGCTCCCTTCATCTTGGCGCAGGAAGTTCCGGTTGAAAACGTTGTCGTCGGCAGAAAGGGACGGGATTTTCTGGTGCGGACCGGCCAGGAAATCAAGGCGGTTTTCACCGATTTGGGGGACCGCCCCAGCCTGCTGGATACCCTTCCCATCTCCCACCTGGTTATCGACTCCTACGCCTCGGCCGACCTGGATGAGGTGCACCTGATTTATACCCAGTTCCTCTCCACCATGTCGCAGCAGGCGGTTGTGGAGAAGCTGCTGCCGGTGACTCCGGCGGAACTGATTGGAACGTCCCGGGCCGGGTATATCTACGAGCCGGATGCCACCAGCGTGCTGGAGGCTCTGCTGCCCCAGTTTGTGGAGATGCAGATCTACCACGCAATTTTGGAGTCTATCGCCAGCGAGCAGTCGGCGCGCATGGTGGCCATGCGGAACGCCACCGACAACGCCAAATCCTTAAGCCAGGATTTGAACCTGGTAATGAATAAAATCCGCCAGGATGACATAACCAACCAGCTACTGGATCTGGTCGGCGCGACTCTCGCCCTGGAGGGATGAACGCCGGGGCGGACCAGTACCACCAATTGTTAACAATCTCTGGGGGAGGCCGTACATTGGCTGTCGGAAAAATCGTACAAGTAATTGGAACCGTTATCGACGTGGAATTCCCGCCGGATGAACTGCCCAACCTGTTCGACGCGCTGGAACTGGAGAACAGCGGGGAGAAGCTGATTCTGGAAGTCCAGCAGCACGTGGGAAATAACTGGGTGCGCTGCTTGGCCCTGGGCTCCACCGAAGGCTTGGCCCGGGGAACCGAGGTAAACGACACCGGAGCCAAGGTCATGGTGCCGGTGGGCCAGGAAACCCTGGGCCGCCTGTTCGACGTTACCGGTACTCCTTTGGATAATCTGGGTCCGGTTGAGTCCGCCCTGAGCTGGCCGATACACAGGGATGTCCCGGCCTTCGATGACCAGAACCCGGAGATTGAACTTCTGGAAACCGGCATCAAGGTGTTCGACCTGATCACGCCTTTCCCCAAGGGCGGCAAGGTTGGCGCCTACGGAGGAGCCGGTGTCGGGAAGACCGTCATTATCCAGGAGCTGATTCGCAACATTGGCGCCGAGCACCAAGGCGTCTCGGTCTTCGCCGGCGTGGGTGAGCGCTCCCGGGAGGGGAATGACCTGTGGCATGAGATGCAGGCTTCCGGCGTGCTGTCCAGCACGGTGCTGGTTTTCGGACAGATGAACGAAACACCCGGGGTGCGGGCCCGAGTCGGTCTTACCGGCTTGACTATGGCCGAGTATTTCCGGGAAGAGGAGCATCAGGACGTCCTGCTGTTCATCGACAACATCTACCGCTACATTCTGGCGGGCATGGAAGTGTCCGCTCTGCTGGGCCGGATGCCCTCCGCGGTGGGTTATCAGCCCACATTGGCTACCGAGATGGGAGCTCTCCAAGAGCGGATAACCTCCACCAAGTCCGGGTCCATCACCTCTTTCCAGGCCATTTACGTGCCGGCCGACGACTACACCGACCCCGGTATCGTGACGACCTTTGGGCACCTGGACGCCGTGGTCTCCCTGGAGCGGTCTCTGGCCGCGCAGGGTTTGTATCCGGCGGTGGATCCGCTGGCCTCCTTCGCCAGAATCCTTGAGCCCCGAATTGTGGGCGAGGAGCATTATCGGGTGGCCCGCGGCGTGCAGCAGGTTTTGCAGCGGTACCGGGATCTGCAGGATATTATCGCCATCCTGGGCATAGAAGAGCTCTCCGAAGAAGACCGGCTGGCGGTTTTCCGCGCCCGCAAAATCCAGCGCTTCTTGACCCAACCCTTCTTTGTCGCCGAAACATTCACCGGCCAGTCTGGTAAGTATGTTCCCCTGCGGGACACGATAAAGGGGTTCGCCGAGCTCCTGGATGGCAAACACGACAACCTGCCGGAGCAGGCTTTCTACATGGTGGGTACCATTGAGGAGGCGATAGAAAAGGCGGAGCAGATGCAGGCCAGTGCCGCCTAGCCCCAGCCCGGCGAACGGAATCTTTCAAAAGAATCTTTCACCGGATCTGGCACTGGCTTAGCGGCCGACCCCGGAGACCGGACCCCGGAGCCCGGACCCCGGAGGGAAGGAAGAACCATGGCGCCGATGCGACTGGAAATAATTACCGCTGAACGCCGGGTCTACAGCGACGACGTGGATCTGGTGATAGCTCCCGGCTTGGAGGGTCAGCTGGGCATCCTGCCCCACCACGCGCCTTTGATGAGCAGCCTGCAACCGGGCGAGCTGATTATCCGCAAGGATGGCGAAGAGACCTATCTCGCCGTTAGCGGCGGATTCTTGGAAGTGCTGGACAACCAGGTAACCGTGCTGGCCGACGCCGCCGAGCGGTCTGACGAGATAGACGAGGAACGGGCCCAGGCAGCGATGGAACGGGCCAGTGAGGGGATGGCGGGCCGGGGGGCCGAAATTGAGTTGGAGCAGGTAGCCATTGCCATGCGCCGGGCCCAAATACGGCTGAATGTGGTGCGCCGCCGCCGGGCCAGGGCCGATATGCGAGGCGCCGTGGGCGGACCGGGAGCCGGCTAGTTCGCCAGATAAAAGGTCATGGATTGCAGCGATAATACCGGGTCGATGTTGCGGATGTTCACGTCCGGTGGCACCTGAGGCGTGGTGGGAGCGTAGTTGAGTATGGCCCGTATCCCACATTCTACCAGCCGGTCGACTACTCCCTGGGTATGAACACCGGGCACGGCGACGACGGCGATGCTGATGCCATACTCTTTGACTACTTGGTTCAGCTCTTCCACCGGCCTTACTACCAGGCCATCCACGTCTTGCCCCACCAGGCCAGGATTGTTATCCAATGCCGCTACCAGGTGGAAACCGTCGGGGGTGAATCCAGGGTAGCTTAGAATCGCCCGGCCCAGTCTGCCAACGCCGATCACGACTACATTCCAGTGGGAGTTGAGACCCAAGATCTGCTTAAGCTCATCCAGCAGGTGGCGTACACTATAGCCCCGGCCCTGCTTCCCAAACCGGCCAAAGTAGCTCAGGTCCTTCCTTATCTGGGCCGGAGTCACTTGCAGCTTTTCGCCAAGCATTTGGGAGTTGGCTACCTGAACCCCATCCGAGAGCAGCACGTTGAGCACGCGCACATACTGAGGCAGTCGGGCGACCACCACTTCAGGCACGTCAGTTCGTTGCTGTGGGCGCTGGGATGGAGTTTCCGCCAACTCCCGCATTGGACTCCTCAGCGGACCGGTCTGGAATAGGGGATTTGGCGTTAGAGTACCATAAAGGGCTGCTAAAAGAATCCTTTCGGCTGCCTCTGATCCCGATTTCGCCGCGTTGTCATATAATCTAAAGGGTGGTAACTACCTAGTCAAGGCCGCAGTGTGACCAGCTTACCTAACTACGGGCGAACTCCGGTGGCGGCGCGCCCGGCAGGACCCCGCTAAAGGGTTCCTGGGCGGCAGGTGCCGGGGGAAACGGAATAGCTCTGCGGGGAGGTGCGAGTTGCACGTTGGCATATGCCGGATGGCGCTCTATTTGCCGGAAAATCATAGCTTGAAGGGGAAACGACAGGTGGCGCGTTCCCTGACCTCTCGAATTCACAACAAGTTCAACGTGTCAGTGGCAGAGGGGGAGGATGCGGAGCTGTGGCAACGGCTGACCCTGGTGGCTTGTAGCGTCAGCAATGATGCCGGCCGAGCCGATGAGGTCTTGGCGCAGATGGTCTCTTTCGTCGTCGACACCCGGCCGGATCTAGAGCTGCTGGACTATGATACGGAAATCATCTCCGGAGTGTGAACCTGAAGCAATTTGTAATCTTGAGAGATCCAAATCCCCCTATATCCCCTTCGGAAGAGGTAATTATCCCCATATTGCACCTGGAACGTTATCCAAGAGGAGGCCCCACGATTTCCAGGTTGTATTTCTCAGCGACGGCCATGCCCCTTTCAACGAAGGTGGCTGTATCTACTTCTTCGTCGCCAACAACCTCAACAAAGAACTGTTCGAATCCTGGCGGAGAGAAGATAGCCAATAGCTTGGCATGCGTTGGCCCAGTATTCCAGAAAGTATGGACTGTACCTCTTGGGATGAGGACAAAGGATCCAGCAGTGCCTCTGATCGTCTCTTCTCCTATCTTGATGTTGACCTCTCCCTCCAGAACATAGAATGCCTCTTCCTCGGCTTTGTGGATATGTTGTGGCGGCCCTTCGCCTGCCACGACCACCTCAAGCAACGAGTAGGCACCTCCAGTACCCTCTGTCGTGGCCTTGTAAGTAATTGGATGGCCAGGTACCTGAATTACCCTGCCTTCGCCTGGCCCCAGCGTGATGGCCCCATCTACGACTGACATCCCTTCACACCGCCTTCAATTAGTCTGGGGGCTTGCCAAATCTGGTAAATTAGTAAACCCAAACCGGGTCGTTGGCCTACTCCGGGGCGGTCATTGGCCTTAACCCTGGGGTCGATGTTCTCCGGCTCCAAGCCCAGGGTTGCTGGCTAGTCCGCCCGCTGAGCGATGGCCTTCATCAAGTCCTCTATATCCGGGAAGATGTGGGCGTTGGGCTCGTGCCGATGCTCGGCGATAACCTCGCCGTCGATTATCACGTCAAACTTGCCGTGGGGCCCGGGGGTTAGCTTGAAATTGGTGATGTTTTCGCCGCGGCGGGACAGAGCTTCTCCTGCCATCCAGGCAGCACGCAGGGCGTGTCCTCAATCCCAGCAGTAAAGGATTTCTATTTCCATCTTTTTAGCGGTTGTCACTATCGACCTCCTTAAGAATCCGGGAGTATCCGGCTAGCAGCATAATAGGTTGGGTGGACTGGTATGTCAACGGCTGGGGGATGTGGCCAAGCCGCTGAGAAACTCACTCAAGGCAATCCAGTAAATGTTGCCCGCTGCGGAATAGGTGTCGTTATGACCGGCGCCGGGTAGGACCTGAAAACTCTTGGGCGGATTGGCCGCCTCCAGCAATTTCTCGCCCTGAGACAGGGGCACGATTTCGTCCTGATCGCCGTGGAGTATGAGCACCGGCTGGTGCAGTTGGGAAATGCGGGCCACCGAGTTGTAGCGGTTGCCCAGCAACCAGTTCAGAGGTAGATAGGGGTAGGCGATGCGGGCCATATCGCCCAGGGAGGCGAAGGGAGCCACCAACACCAGACCGGCCGGCGGCTGGTCGGTGGCCAGCTCGATTGCTACCGCCGCCCCCAGCGATCTGCCGAGGTAAACGATCTGATCCGGGGCCAGCTCCGGCCGCGTCCGCAGGTATGCCAGCGCCGCCCGGGCGTCCCGATAAATGCCCCGCTCGGAAGGACTACCCTCGCTGTTGCCGTAGCCCCGGTAGTCGAAGATGAACACGTTTACATCCAGGCGAGCATGGACCAGCGCCAGCTCGTCCACCCGATGGCCGATGTTGCCGCCGTTACCGTGGAACCAGAGCAAAGTGGTGTCGGAGTCACCGGGGATGTACCAGCCGTGGAGGCGGTGGCCATCGGAGGTGGGGAAAAAGACCTCCTCGTAGTCCAGCCCCACATCCTCGGGAGTGTATCTAACCTCCGCGGTGGGAAAGAAGACAAAAAACCTTTCCAGTTGGCTCCAGAGGCCCACTAACAGCACCACGGTTGCCACCGCCCCGAACCAGACGATGGGGGATTTGAGGGTCTTGACTACCGACGGCTTCCTTTGAATCAGGTTCCTTGGGTACGTTCTCCTTAGGCGACCAAGTAGAGGGGATCGCCGGCCCCCAGGTGTTCATCGGCCGGTAGCTCATTGGCGGGTAAGCCCAGCCCCGTGCCGCTACTCCTCCAAACTCTCCGCCAGCAACTCCAGCACGTCCTTGGCTTGCCTATCGCCGTCCCGGCCCTTGGCTTGGATTCCCTCGGTCATCATTTGCAGGCAGAAGGGACAGGACACGCCGACGACATCGGCTTCAGTCTCCAGAAAATGGTCGGTGCGGGCGTGGTTGATTCGCTCTCCCTGGCTCTCCTCGATCCACATATGTCCACCGCCCGCCCCGCAGCAGAATCCCTTTTCCCGGCAGCGCGGCGACATTTCCACCAGTTTCAGTCCGGGGATGGCCTTGGCCACGTTGCGGGGCTGATCGTAGATTCCGTTGTGCCGCCCCAAATAACAGGAGTCGTGGTAGGCCACGGTGGCATTGATCATCTTGATCGGCTTGATCCGGCCCTGGCGGATCAGCTCATCGACCAGCTGGCTGTAGTGCAGCACTTCGAAATGCCCGTCAAACTGGGGGTACTCGTTGCGCATGGTATTAAAGCAGTGGGGACACAGGGTGACTATCTTCTTCACGTTGTGCTGATTTAGGGTGCCAATAGCCTGCTTGGCCATCATCTGAAACAGATACTCGTTGCCCATCCGCCGCGCCGGGTCACCGGTGCAAGTCTCCTCCTCTCCCAGAATGGCGAAGTCGACCCCGGCGGATTTGAGAACCTTGGCCATGGACCGGGCGATCCCCTGGCTGCGCTGCTCCAGTGCGGCGGTGCAGCCCACCCAGAGCAGAATTTCGGCGTCGGGGTTTTCCGCCAGCGTCGGCACTTCCAAGCCCTCGGCCCAGTCCGTGCGAGAATACTGGGTGCCCCGCCAGGGATGACCCCTCTGCTCCATGCTGAGCAGGGCGTTCATGCCGGTTTCAGGAATCTTGGATTCCTCCAGGATCAGGTTGCGGCGCAGGTCGATGATAGTCGGCACATGCTCCACCACCACCGGACACTCTTCCATGCAGGCTCCACAGGAGACGCAGTCCCAGATCGCCTGCTCTGGAATGGCATTGCCGATGATCGATTGGGGCTCAACATGCTGGGGATTACGCGGTCCCTGGTGCCCGATTTCCAGCATGTGGGCTTTGAGATTCTCCACGATGTGCATGGGGGACAGCAGCTTGCCGGTGAGATTGGCGGGGCAAACGTCGGTGCAGCGGCCACAGACCGCGCAGGCGTAGCCGTCCAGCAGCTCTTTCCAGGTGAAGTCCTGGACCCTGCCGGCCCCGAAATGCTCAGCGTTTTCCAGGTCGATGGTCGCCAGGGCGCCCCGCGGTTCCAGAGAACGGAAGTAGGCGTTCAGCGGAGCGGCCACCATGTGGATGTGCTTGGAGAAGGGAATGTATACGCCGAAGCCCAGGATTATCCCCAGGTGAACCCACCAGGATATGGTCTGGAGGACACCGGCTGCGGAGGGAGTTAGCCCCAGGCTGCCAAACCAGCGCCCTAACGCGCCGCCGATTAGTACCCCCGCTTCCGGACCGGCGCCGCCCTCGGCCACGTAAAAGGCGTGCACCAGTAGGGTGGCAATCATCAGGCCACCGGTCAGCCCCACAATGATCACCGACTCGCCCTTGCGGGTCAGGTCAAAGCGCAGCCGATGAGGCTTGGCCAGCCAGCGCCGGGACAGGGCCCAGACCAGGGCCAGCAGAATCACCAGCGCAAATATGTCCAGGTATATGCTGAAGACTCTCACACCGGTTTCGGTTAGCAGGGTCTCTGGCAATGGGGGCCAAATTACTCCACCGAAAATGAAGATCAGATAGCTTAAAGAGAAGGACAGAAAGCCCCAAAAAATGCTGGCATGCCCGATGCCTGCCAGGTCCATGCCTTTACTGCGGGGGTCGGTGCTACCCACCCGTTGGAGCACCTTGCGCTGCCCCAGCACAATGGTAATGGCTCCGGTCAAGCGTTCCAGGGGGCGGTCGAAGCGGGCTACCGGCTTGCCCTGCATGACCAGCCAGAAGACCCTACGGTACAGGGCATAACCGCCCAGGGAAGAGGCGATCAGGACGGCCAGGCACACCCCGATCCAGGTGGGAATTACTCCGAAGATGTCGCTCGGTGGCACCATATATAGATTTTGCTCCTGCCTTTTTGCCACCGTGCTCGACTGGTGACATAGCTGGATTTCACACCAAACGTTTAAGTTGATACCAATGGGACGCACCGCCGTGCGCCCCTATTACATCGTCCAGGTGGTTTTGAGAGATCGGTGAGGTCGTATAGGTCAGGTTAAGTTGGTCGCAGCATTACCATGCTCAATCCCAAGCTGTCAGTTAGTTACTCGACCCGCTGCAGGTAGATATTGGTAACTACCTGCTCCAGCTCGTTTTCGATGTAATCCTCGTCCAGCTCCACCTCCATAGTCCATTGGAGGTTGGAATTTGAGGAGTGGGAGAAAACCAGCACGAAGGTGGTGTATTCCACTCCGCCCTGGTTGGGGGTAACAACAGTTGTATCTAGCTCCACCTCCAGGTTCGGGTCCAGGCCGGGCAGAAAGGCCGCCATCTTCTCCACTGCTTTATGATACCAATCGTATGGTTTCATATCTGCTCTCCGCTTTCGCCTCGATTGATTGAGCTATTTGGAGTTACTTGCCGCCGGAGCCTCTGAATTGCTCGGGACCCGGCCGCAACGACTAAGCCCGGGGATTATCACCATCCCGGCGCCTTTTTTGCCGCGCTGATGAGGAAAGCTTCCTTTTTCGCAGCCTCAGGCTCTGGGGAGTTACCTCCACCAGCTCATCAGAGGATATGAAATCCAGGGATTCATCCAGGCTCAGGTCGACTATGGGGCTGAGCCGCTTGGCAATGTCGGCGGTGGAGGAACGCATGTTGGTCAGCTTTTTTTCTTTGCAGACATTGATGCCGATATCCCCATCTCGGGGATGCATTCCCACAATCATCCCCTCGTACACCGAGGTCCCCGGTTCCACGAAGGTGCTGCCCCTTCCCTGAGCGTTCAGCAGCCCGTAAGTAACCGCCACCCCCTTTTCGGTGGCCACCAGGACCCCACCCAGGTCCGACTTTACCTCCCCCTTCATCGGCTGATACTCAAAGAATACAGCGTTGTCCACTCCGTTCCCTCTAGTGATGCGCAGAAAGAAGGACCGGAATCCGATCAGTCCCCTGGTGGGAATGTTGTATTCCAGGCGCACATTTCCGGCGCCGTCGTTGCGCATGTCGACTAGCTGGGCCAAGCGACCGGACAGGTTTTCCGTCAAAGGACCGATAAACTCCTCCCGGGTGTCTATGGTCAGCAGCTCATAGGGCTCATGGACTTTCCCGTCGATGACCCTGGTAACCGGTTCCGGCTTGGAAACCTGAAACTCGTATCCCTCCCGTCTCATCGTTTCCACCAGGATGGCCAGGTGCAATTCTCCCCGTCCCGAAACCAGGAACTCGTCCGGCGTAGAGGTCGGCTCTACCCGCAGGCTAACGTTGGTTCTTAGCTCCTTGAGCAGTCTTTCGTGGAGGTTACGGGAGGTGCAAAGGGGCCCTTCTCGACCCATAAACGGCGAGGTATTTACCCCAAAGGTCATCTTGACCGTGGGCTCCTCTATGTCTATGGAAGGCAAGGCCTCGGGTTGTTCCGGCGCGGTGATGGTGTCACCGATAGCAACGCTGTCGACGCCGGTAATAGCTACTATATCGCCGGCCTCCGCCTCCAAAACCTCCAGGCGCTCCAGACCGTGGAACACGAAAACCTTTTCCACCGTATGGGAACTGGGTCCTCCTTCCCGACTAATTAAAGCCACCGGCTCTCTGGCCCGCAATTTGCCCCGGAATACCCGACCGATGCCTATTTGCCCCAAATACTGGTCGTAGTCCAACGCTGCCACCAGCATCTGCAGGGGGAGATCCGGGTCTCCCGATGGCGCGGGGACATGCTCCAACATGGCGCGAAGCAGGGGCTGCATATCCTGCCGCGGGCCCTCCAAATCGGTGACTGCGTATTCCTGGCGGGCGGATGCATACAGAATAGGAAAGTCCAACTGCTCGGGCTCGGTGGCCAGTTCCAGAAACAGATCCTGCACCAATTCTATTACTTCCGGGACTCTGGCCTCGGCCCGGTCGATCTTATTAATGACCACCAAGGTTGCCACCAGTTGTTTCAAGGACTGCTTGAGCAGATAGCGGGTCTGGGGCATGGGACCATCCACCGCGTCCACCAGGAGCAGGCAGCCGTCGGCCATGTGCATGATCCGTTCCACTTCGCCGCTGAAGTCGGCGTGGCCTGGTGTGTCGATAATGTTAATCTTGACGCCCTGATAGTGGATGGCAGTGTTTTTCGCCAGGATAGTGATCCCTCGCTCCCGTTCCAACGGGTTGGTGTCCATTATCAGTTCACCAACCTGCTGGTTGGCCCGGAAGACCTGGCCCTGGCGCAACAGGGCGTCGACCAGAGTGGTCTTGCCGTGGTCCACATGGGCGATGATGGCGATGTTTCGAATTCCCTGATTGCTATGACTTTCCATATTATCCAAGGGGTATGAACCCAAATACTCCTTTTGCCCAATAAATAGCGGCGTCACTCCAACCGCACGCCCATTCCTCTATCTGGCCGCCGGGTCATTTCGATGGTGCCGAACCCCGTCCGATCATTCGGGCGGGGGCAGCACCTTTTTCGCCTGGCGGAGTACCCCAAAGAGGAGGAGTCCAGCTACCGCGGCGACGGCGGCTACACCCAGCGTGATCAACCAGGGAAATCGCTCGCTGACCGGAAGCTCCGGCCGGGCGAATTGGGCGTTGTTCCGCTGCTCCCCCAACTCGGCGCTCGGCAGGTTGTCGGTTTCCAAATAGGGCAGCACTTGCCCCAGGTCATAGTATGGTTGGCGAGCCTCCCTATTGCCATAGTATAACCCGTATGTGGCCCCGAGCGCAGGCTGGAAGATAAGCCTTCTCCGCAAGCCGGAAGCGGCTATCTCGCCCACCGCTAGGGGAGCATCATCTTGGTTATGTATGCTGAGTCGGAGATACCGGTAGGTTACTTCGGGATAATCGACCGTAAGGTCCCTACCGGTGAACTTGGGGGTTTCATAGGCGTAGACCTCCCCCAAACCGGAAATGGCCCGCCAGCTTTCCCCATCCAGGCTTCCCTCCAGGGTCACCCGCCGATGAAAATTGGTTTCGCCGGTGCCCAGGGTGAGGCGGTCCGTGGGCAGCCCGGTCGTGCCGAGATCTAGTGTCAACCGGCTAATTCCCCGGGTCGAGTCTTCCTCTCGATCAATTATCCGGCCCGGATATTCGGTGCGGCGGGGCTCCTCCTCCACCCGGGAAGCCGCGCTGGCCCCGGTAATGGCCAAGGGAGCTTCCTCACCATTTAGAATGCGAACCCGCAGGTATCGCGCGGTGCTCTCGGTATATTGAACGCGAGTGTTCCTGGCGTTGAAATTCCGCTTCGCAACCGTGAAATCGTATATCTCGACCCCTTGGCTCATGGTTAGCCAGCTCTCTCCGTCGCTGCTGCTCTCCAGTTCGACCTTCCTGCGGAAGTTTTTGGAGGTGGTGAAGATTTCCACTTCGTTGTGGAGCAGTCCTGGTAGACCCAGGTCAATCACCAGCTCAGTATGGTGTCCAGGTACATGACCCAGGTCTTGGATTAGGCCCTTGTGCGAAGTTCGCTGGCTGCCACCCCTGGTGATCGCCAGCTGATAAGGCACCTCTGCTTCCCCGTCCCGAACAATCCGCAGGTCGCCCAATCCCTTATTGGCCTGAGCGAATACCTGAGAATCCACCGTCACCTCGGCCAGCGTTGCTTCGCCCAAGTCCGGTGGCACGGTTATGGATTTTACGTACTGCCAGTCAGAGACTGAAAAATCCGCCAGCGCAAGGAGCGGGTAGCCAGCTAATACTACTGCTGCCAGCAGGACGACCAGGCCAATAATCCTCCTATGGCGCGAGTCTGGAAGGCTATTCAAACAAGAATCCCCTGATGGCGCTGGTGTACCGCTGATACAAGTACCCCCCGGCCAGCATCAGCGCTCCCAAACCCACGAAGGCGGCTACTCGATACCCCTGCTCCAGCGCAAAGACGTCGAAAACGAAAAGTTTGATCACCGGTATCGCCATCAGCGCCAATCCAGCCTGGCGCACCCGGGTCCATCGCTTAACCATTCCCAGCACCAGCAAGACGGCAGCATAGACGGCCCAGAGGAGGCTGAGGGCCAGGCTTATCAGGTCGCCCTGGTAGGGCCGGGGGACAGAAACAAAGCCGCTCTCCACCGAGGCTATAATCTCCGCCGACAGGATCCACAAGGTGAGGAAGCTGGCGATTGCCAGCAGGCTGGGCCAACCAAACCTGGACAGCGGTACCCACCAGGAGTGGGGCTGCCGGTCTCCCCAGCGCCATAACATCAGCGCGGACAAATACATCCCGGCGATTCCCCCAGTGAAGGAAAGAAAACGCTGGTTGATCATCGGGCGGAAGGTTTCTGAATCGACGTTGAAGGTGTCAAAGGCCAGCAGGCGAACCACCACAATAGCCAGTAAGCCCAAGCTGAACAGCCGTAGCTCGATTAAACCCAGGCGCAGGGACACCGCCATCAGGACCAGGGCTTCCCCGGTCCAGGTTAGGGCAATCCAATGCCCCGGCGCCTGGGTAGCAAATCCCACGGTTAGGAACAAGTTTGCCGCCACCAGGAAAGCCGGGAAAAGAGCCTGCTCCCAGGGAAGCAGGGAATCCCTCTGCCGATTCAACAGATAGGCCGCCAGATAGGTAATAGCTACCGAGGCCAGGTATGCCGGCAGATAGACGTTCCAGAAAGGCCGTAGGCCGGCGCCTAGCGCATGCGGCGTATCCCACAGGAGCAGCCACGCGGCGAAGATGGCGAACACGCCGACGCCGAACCAGCGCAGCTGGTGCATCTTGAGGTAGGAAGCCAGCCAGATCAGCACCAGCCCTTCCGTAGCCCAGGCTACGCTGATCCAGGGTCCACCCAGCTGGACCGGCACGGCGATGGTCACGAAAACCAGGCCGGTACCCAGAGCAAAGAGGCTCAGGTATACTTGCTCCCCGCTGCGCTTCAAGACGGCGTAGCCCAGCACCCCGTAGAACAGCGCCAATAGCACTGTGAACCCGCCGATCCACGGCCTGAATTCGTCGAAAAGCAGCTCGTAACTTATTCCAAAATAGGCGGCCGCGTTAATTACCATCAGCGCTTGATCCAGGGGGCCGGCGGTGCGGCGCCAGATGATGTGAAACAGGGTTGTGGCCGCGACGAAGATCAGGAAGATAAGGGTGATGCCCACCTGGCCCAGCAGCAGTCCCGGATTCAGCTCCGCTTGCCAGAACCAGTAAAGGCCCAGAGACCCGGCCAGGGACAGCAGGGTGAACCAACGCCAGTTGCGGAAAGTGGCCAGCGCCAGCACTCCCAGGTCCAGCACCAGCACGTAGGCCAGGAGCAGCCGCAGGTCCGGCAACCGCTCGTTCAAAAAGAGAGGAGTGAGGAAGCCGCCAAAAATGCCGATAACCGCGATTGGCATGGATTCGTAGCGGAGCGCCAGGGCCGCAGCGGCCAGGGTGATTAAAGAGAACAGTCCGAAGGCCGCCAGCGCGGGCAACAAGTCGTACAGGGCAAAGGCGGCGAAGATGGAGAGATACAGTACGGCAATGCCGGCTCCCGTTAGGGGCTGCGCCCAGATGGGATACTTCTTCTGCCAGTATTCTCCGCCGCCAATCAGAGCCAGGCCGGCCACCAGTCCCAGAAATACCTGGCCGTTCTCTCCAATCCAGTTATTGTCTATTGCCAGCTTCAGGAAGAAACCAGCTCCTATTACCAGGGCGACCGCACCGATTCGGGCCAGCCAATTCCCGCCCAGAAGCCACTCCCAATTCCATCCAGCGACTGTGTTGAACCAGCCTACCCCCGGGGGCGCGGTTGACCCAGCTAGTGGATGCCCCGAAACCGGATCTTGGCCAGCGCCAGCCGGCGGAGGTGGGCGGCCGGGAGGCGACGCCGGGCTCGAAGCAGGGGCAGCGGTCCCTTCAGGTTGCTCCCGGGCTGTTTGGGTTGTTTCAGCGCCGGGCCCGCTAACCAGTCGCTCGATCAAGTAAACGCGCTGGGAAAGCCTCGACAGCTCAACCCCCAGGGCGGCGACCGAGTTTTGTAGCTGGCCCAGTTCTCCGGCCGGGCTGGGCGTGCCCAGACCCGTATCGGACGGGGGCTGGCTGGAGGACCGGCCGCCGGCCCGCAAATCTGCTCCACAGTTAGTGCAGAAGCTGGCTTGTTCCGTTACCGAGTTTCCGCAGTTGAGGCAGTGGTCTATCATGGCTTGCCTTGGAACGAGGAAAAGTAGATTCCAGTGGGCGGTATGGCCCCACCAGGGCAGCGGCTTGCTTGGCTAATTAATCGTAGAGATAATTGTAACGGCTTGGCCCCGGGGCAAACCCTTGATTCAGAGAGCGATTTGCCCCGGAGTTAGATCAGCGCGGATGGTTAGCAGAGGGTTAGCAGCGGGAAGATGACCGCAATCCAGCGGCGAGATGTCCCTTTCGTAGTTCTGAAAGTGTGTTTAAAAAGCCTGGCTTATCGTACAGGCTAGAACCAATGAATACGCATCATGGTATGGCCTAACTAGAACCCCTTCTCCCTTGATGGGAGAAGGTTGGGATGAGGGTGATACCCCTCACCTCAATCCTCTCCCCAAGTGGGAGAGGATTGCGAAGCCCAAAACGGGATGACACCTTGAGCCTAGAAGTCAGGGGACTCATTAAACAACCTCTCAGTCTCTCGCCGGGTATTCCCACAAGTAGACTAGAAAGTATGGACGAGGCGGCCGATTCGGCTCCTCTCAAGAGGAATTCGAGGTCAGGACCCGGCTAATTCTTCAAAGCTCGGCGTCGGCATCCCTTCCTGCCAGGTAGGGTCCCGCAACTCCAGCCGGTTCCAGCTGGGGTCGAAGAAGTAAAGCTCTCTTCCAGTGAAGAAACCCTTGCCCCGGTAAACCAGGTCGTCGATGGGGATATTCCTTTCGCGAAAGACCTGGCAAGCCTGGACAAAAGTCTCCGGACTGACGGTGAAGGAATGGTGCAGCCGATTATCGCCTTCCGGCGCTGCCGCCACCGGCTGTTGCCGCTGGCACAGCAAAATATTGTGGTCCCCTACGTTGAAGCAGGACATGACCGAGTTGCCGAGGCGCCCCATCGGTGTTAGCCCCAGCAAGTCTCCGTAGAACTGCTCCGACTCTTCCAAATCGTTGACCGGGATGGACCAATGGGTAACGCCTTCAATTTTTAATAGACCCATCTCTAATACCCCTCAAGTTTTGGCTAATCTAGGGCGCACGGCCATGCGCCCCTACGGAATCACCCAGGACTTATTCGCCCCTTTTAGGCTGACTTGGCATTACTAGACCGGTATTTTAGCCTGGGAAGAGGCTGGTAACCGGTTGATGCCCGGCGTTCTCGGCAAAAGGCTCCTCCCGATACAGCGCAATATCCTTCATTATCGGAATGTCCTGAATGGAGAAAAGGATGGCCTCATCGCCGGATTCATTGGCGTGCTCGTGCCAGGCCCAGGGCGGCACCACGAAAAAGTCGCCCTCCCGCCAGTCGAATCTCTGGCCATCTATGACACTGTAACCATTTCCTTTGTAGACCTGGTAAACGGCACAACTGGTATGCCGGTGGGCGTGGGTGCTGATCCCTGGACGGATCAACTGGGCCCAGCAAGTCATGGTGCGCAGGACAGGCCCACCGGTGGCCGGGTCGCTGAACTCCATCGCCACGTCGTCAAAGGGGCTGGCGTCGATCTCCGCCAATCGGGACAGGGCCTCGTAGGTCTTATCCCATTTGTAGTGCCACAGCGGCGAATAGGGAAGCTGGGTGTCTTCCCAGGCCGGCCTCAAGGCTCCCGAAGCGAACCTCTTTTCGGATTCCGCGACCCCTACTATGGGCTGCTGGTCTTCCGGATAAGCCTCGTAAAAGTTGGCTCGCAAATACCGGACCAGCGGAACATCGAGGCCGTCCAGCCAGATCATAGGCTCGGTCCCTTCGTTATTGTGGTCGTGCCAGGTCCAAGATGGCGTTAGGACTAGGTCTCCTGGCTCCATGTAGCACTTATCCCCCTCCACCGTGGTATAGGCGCCCGTCCCCTTTAAAACCCAACGAATTGCCGTGGGAGTGTGCCGATGGGCCGGAGCGCATTCACCGGGCAGCAGCAGCTGCAACGCCGCCGTAATGGTGTGGGTTGTGCCCCGGTCAATGCCCGGCGTGGCCAGCCGGAGGGTGCGCCGCTCCACATCCCGGTCCGGGGTAACCAGGTCTCCGCTCTTTAACACCAGGGGCTCGACCTCCGACCAGCGCCAGAGGAACGGTTCGATTTCCGGCAGGGCAACTCCGCCACGCTGGACCCACCCGGGGGTCAGCCTGACGCGATCCGCGGCGTCGTAGTATTGTTGCGCTTCTTCGGAGCCTATTTTACCTTGCACTACCATGATCCAAATCCTCCTATACCTCGACCTGCCTTTTTACCTTCGGGCTGGGGCGACTGTTCCCGATAAATGGCCCTACCCAAAACGGCCAAATATAAAATGAACTGAGGGAAGCTGACTGAAAGCATGATACTTTCACCTGCCCGTAATGACAAGCCGTTTATGCGATATGCCGAGGCCAATGGGCAGCATGGCTGGCATAGCGACTACCTGGATGAGCAGGGCACTTTGGGTAAGTGTTCAGATTTGAGGGGAAGCGAGCAACCGGCGGCATTCCAGGAGGGGATTGAGACCTCTAGCCCGCCAGGTGCCAAAGAGGGATGCCAAGGTCATCTTGCTGTCGGTGCCCTGCCCTGAGCGGGTGCCGCCGCTGATCTTGCGACTGGTTACCAGATGCCGCAGGCTCCGCTCGGCGGCGTTGTTGTCTGAGGGCACGGCTGGGTCCGACACGAAGACAAACAGTTCCTTGATGAACCGTTCCATGCGCCGGCAGAGCTTGGCCTGAACCGCCAGGGGATCTTTAAGGAAAGGCCGCGCCAAGACCATTAGTTTCTCCTCCAGCATTAGCTGGGTGCGATGGCCTGGCTGGGCTCGGGGAAGGACCGCGGCCTTGGCCTCCGTGTAGACCTGGTGAACCGCCTCGGCCCACTGAGCCAGCCCAGCGTCTTCTGGGTACAACCCTTTCAGGTCATGGATATCCCGCAGCAGATGAGCCCAGCACCGTTGCTTCAGGCCCGGGTAGTGGTTATAGGCGGCGTAGAAATCACTGACCAACACTCCGCTGAAGGAGGAATCCAGCACCTCATCCACCACCCCCTTATCCCGACCCCGACGCAGGAAGTATCGTTCGCTGGGAGTGCTGAAGGTCCAAACATAGCCGTTGCTCCCGTCCTGGCGCCAGCCGGTTTCGTCGCCCTGCACCACGGGACTGGCGCGGACTTGCTCGAGCACCTCTCGCACCGCCGTCTCAGCCTGACGGGCTACTCCATGGACGGCCTGGACGATGGCACCAACACTCAGGTGCAACTGATGGACGGTCTCCAGGTACCATTGAATGATTCTTATGGGCAACCGTCCCTCCTCCCGCAGGGTCACCATCAGGCTTACCAGATTGACCCCCAGGCGCTGCTGGCCCAGAACCACCCCCTGCAGGGCCTCTTTGGGCAGCCGGCGCCGCTGGCATACCGGACAGATGCGGGCTACCAGGGCGTGCTCGGTCACTTCTACCGGAGCCACCGGTAGCTCAATGACTTCCCGAGTTCGCTGTACCCATCCGCCGTTCAGGTGAGTCCCGCAGTCGGGACAGACCGCCACGGCATGCTCCACCCGCCGGGTAGGAGTCATGCGCTGGCGGGCGAAGCCATGGCGGCGCGGCTTTCTGGGCTCCTTTTTCTCCGGCGCTTGCCGGCTGGAGTGCGGCTGATTACCCGGCATCCCCGACGACCCGCGCCGGTTGGGACGGGATTCCAGAACCCCAATCCGCCTTTGCAAATCGGCAATGACTGCCCGCTGGCCGGCAATTATCTCCAGCAGAGTTTCGCGACTCGCCGCGTTCAGGTCTAGTTCAGTGTCCATCTCCCTGGTATGCCACAACTCCCCCGGCCATGCCAGCGTTTTTCCAACGGCTTTGAGCCAATTCACCTCATCAAGTCTGAACAGTTACCACTTTGGTGATGGGGTGGCAAGTTTACATCAGGAAGTGTATAAAGCAGAGTATGACGATGCTATAGCCACTTCTGAGGAACCAAAGCCGCTAGCCTATTCAATAAAGGAAGGTGAACATGGTTACAAATTTGGGGCACGTTGGGATAATCTGCGACGACTTTTTGAAGATGCGAGACTTCTATACTCGGGTCATTGGCCTAACGGTGACCGATGAGGACCCGGACCGAGGAAGTTGCTTTCTAAGTGCGGACCCGAAGAACGAACATCATGAATTGGCGCTGGGGGAGGTTCGCGGCCCCGACCATCCGGCTGGGCCCCGGCCCAAGACTCAGGGAGTGGGTCAGATTTCCTTCATCGTGGAGAGTATGGATGCCCTTAAGGATCTCTACCAGCTGCTGCTCAAGGAGGGCTCAAGAATCGACAATGTGGTGACCCACGGCATCTCCTGTAGCGTCTACTTTTTCGATCCCGAGGATAACCGAATTGAGTTGTACTACAAGACCGGCTACATCGTAAAACAGGGCTTCAGCCGCCCGATTGACCTGGAGAAGCAGTCCAACGAAGAATTACTGGCTTTCTCCAAGTCCTTTGAAACCTCGGAGGGCCCTTTCCAGGGAGCCAAACTGCCGGTGGGCAGCGCGTAAAAAACCCGGCCACCAGCAATTTGGCGGGCTGCTACCCAAATCTATGGGCGGGTGGTGGTCAAATGCAGTCTGCCGCCTGACTCGGTGTTACAACGAAGAACCGGCGAGGTGATTGGTCTAGCCTCGCCGGTTCTTTCTATTATCCGAAGTGGTGGGCGGTACTGGACTCGAACCAGTGACCTCTGCGATGTCAACGCAGTGCTCTAACCAGCTGAGCTAACCGCCCCTTCTTGAGGCTAATTCCAGCAGAAAAATGCCAATCAGTTGAGCCTCAGCGGTCTTCCAGCCCCGAGTTAAACCACTTCTGAGATTGCCGCCAACCGTGCGTTTACGCAAGAATCTACATCAAGCTCCATTAAATCAGTTGGGGACCCCTCAGTCAACCAGATACTCAGCTTGCAAGTTTTTCCGTCGGAACGCCTAAAGCGGCTTCACAAGCAGGGCCTTTTCATTTTCTCAAAATAGTATAAAATTATTACCAGTTTAAGCGGGAGGGAAGGATGATGACTTTGAGAGAAACGCTGGATTTGGTGCCTGACTTCCGGAGTAGCCAAGGGCGACGCCACTCTTTGGGGGCGATCCTGGCCTTGGCCACCTGTGCCATGCTGTGCGGCGCCCGCAGCTTATACGCCATAGCTCAATGGGGGCGGGACCAAGGGGGTGCTACGGCGCAGCTTTTGGGGTTCAGCCAGGAGAAGACACCCTGCGTGGCCACCCTCCACCGGGTGTTCAAGGGCCTGGACGTGGCGGCCTTTGAGGCAGAAGTCGGCAACTGGCTGGCAAATAGCGGGGTAGAGGCGGATGACCCCCTGTCCCTGGACGGGAAAACCTTGCGAGGGGTCCACGGCCAAGAGATACCCGGGGTCCATCTGGTGTCGGCCTACGCTAGCCGCGCTGGGGCAGTGCTGGCGCAGGTAGCTGCGCCGGGCAAAGGGGAAGAATTGGCGGCGGTCAAAGAAGTATTGGGCCAGGTACCCCTGAAGGGTCGGGTAGTAGTGGCTGATGCCTTACTGACCCAACGGAAAGTCTGTGAGCAGATTGTGGCAGGCGGCGGAGAGTATCTGCTGCCAGTTAAAGAGAATCAGCCCACCTTGCGCCGAGACCTGGAGGTGGCTTTTTCCCCTGCTAGGAACTGAGAGGGCTGGTGGCCCAACCGTACCTCCCTGGCTGGCAGCGGAGTGGCGAGCACGCGGGGCCAAGCTGACGGTCTGGGCCGATGCTCCAGTAAAGCGGCGTCATGGGCGGCTGGAGCGGCGAGAGTTGTGGGCCTTGGCCGACCCAGAGCTAAATGGCTACGTGGGCAGCGCTGGGACGGTCGGGGAAGCGTGGCCGCATCTGCAACAGGTGTGTCGGCTAGAGCGCCAGCGGGTCGTGAAGGGCAAGAAACAGGTGGCTGTGAGCTATGCAATTAGCAGTCTCCCAGCCACTGATGCCGATGCCAGGCGATTGTTGAGCCTTTCCCGTGGGCACTGGGGCATCGAGAACCGCCTCCACTGGGTACGGGATGTGACCTTCGACGAGGACCGCTCTCAGGTGCGCACTGGGGCCGCCCCACAGGTTCTGGCGGGCCTGCGGAACCTGGTCATCAGCTTGGTACGTCGGGCTGGGCATTCCAACGTAGCCGCTGCCCTACGCCGCCACAATGCCCATCTCAGCGAAGCTTTCGACATGATGGGCTTTACCTACCAGGCAGGAGAATGAAAAGACCCTGTAGAGGATCGGCCGAAAAGTACCCTGATCCAGGCTGTTCCGATATAATTGGCAGGATAATTTAATGGGCGGGGGAGGCAGGGGATGCTGGGAAAGCGCTCGAAACAGCTAGGGCTCCTGGAAGCGGACCATCTGTATCTGGACTATGTAGGTAAGGGCTCCTTCTACGGCTTCCTGGCCTCCATGCGGGGACAGCTATTTCGAGACGAAGATTTCGCCGATCTCTATTGCCCGGACAACGGCCGGGACAGCGTGCCTCCCAGTCTGGTTGCCACCGCGTTGTTGCTGCAAGCCTACGACAAAGTGAGCGACCTGGAAGCCAAGCAGAGGGCGGACTTCGATATCCGGTGGAAGGTGGCGTTGGGGATCGAGGTGGAGGACCGTCCCTTTGCCAAGAGCACCCTGCAACTGTTTCGAGCCCAGCTGATCCTCCACGACCGGGTGCGAGCCGTCTTTCAGGGCAGCCTCCAATTTATTTTTTTTCCCACTGCATACACCATCCTCCTACTCTTTCTCTCCCCTCTTTATTCAGAATTGGTATAAGCCTGGTTCATCCTGGACGGCCTGAAGGAGTTCTACGTGGTAGACGGCTGGGGAGCAGCAACCTGCGACACTGGGATGATGGTGGAGATATTGCTATATGCCTACTGCCAGGGGGACCGCGGCTTGCGGCGCATTGCCTGGGCGTAGCGGGACGTACGGTTTCAAGTATTGGCGGCGAACCATAGCCCCGGGAGAGATTGAGGGCGCCGCCGTGATGCTTCGTTGACGTAACCCGAGTCATGCGCTTCCATTGACAACCCATTGGTGATCTGGTAGTTTTCGCCTAGCAAATCTGGGGAGGTATCCATTGGCAAACGATAGTGCGGAGAAGCTGGACATCAGGATCGAATTTTGTGCCCCTTGAGGTCACGCCTATAGGTCAGCTTGGATAGCTGGTGAAATTCTCGAGCGGTGGCCCGATGATGTCAGGTCCTTCAAGATCGTCCCCGGAGGTCACGGTCAATTGGATCTCTTTTTCAACGACGAGATGGTTATCAACCATAAGGATACCCTGGACCTGGGTACCGACGACATCCGTAGGATGATCGACGCTCGAACTGTCACCGCTCTCATTAAGGAGTGGCGGAAGAGGGTTGGGAGGCCTGTGACCAAAGCGGTAGGAAGCCGGGTGGACGTCAACGACGATGAGCTGGGGCTGAACTACGAGGACCCGCAGTTGGCGAGTAAGGTCTCTACTCGCCGGTCACGGAGTTAAATAGGCAGACCTAACAAGGCTCTTTAGCAGCATCCAAAGAAAGAGGGAAGGCTGAGCCTTCCCTCTTTCTTTGGATGCTGCTAACTGTGGGGTGGAATCGACAGCCTTAGCGGGCACTTATACGGTTGCTCGGCTCCAAGCATAGGTGGAGGTGCTAGGATGATAATGCATATTGGAGATGCCGGACTGCCTGGGAGGGATCTGGCGGTAAAGAACCTTTCAGATCTTCTTACAGAGCTTGTCGCGAAAATGTATGCGCACCCGCCGGGCGAGACGGTTGCGCCCATGATCACCGAATTCCTTGAGCACATAAACCAGGAGTTCTTCCCCAACATTTGGAACCGGCCCAAGATGGCTAAGAGGGACCGCAGTATTGCTACGGTGGCTGCGGTGATGGCGCTTCATCGCATGGACCAGCTTCCCACTGAGATCAAGCGTGCGTTGGAGAATGGGATTACCCAAGAGGAGATCATAGAGATTAGCACGACTCTGGCCTTCTTCATCGGCTGGAAGGCCACTTCGGAGGTCGTCTCGGCTACTATGGACGTCTTCGGCGATCTCTAGAGTTCCTCATGCTTTTGGGTCACAAGCCCACAATGTGCCATGAACCTGGTCCAGGCCTGAATCAGGGTCCCTTGACAACCTAAATTTCTTCGGATGATTTGCTTCAATCAACTAAGGGAGAAGTGCGATGCCTGACGTGCAAGACCATGTACACGGTGATCAAAAGATCCCGAAGGTGGACATCCGGGTCGAGGGATGCTCCTCCCAGGGGCCCGCGTGGCGGGTCTCCTCTATCGCGGGCGAGATCCTGGAGAGGTTTGCCAATGACGTGAGGTCCTTTGACCTGGTCAGGGGCGAGGAAGGGCACTTAGACGTTTATTTCAACGACGAGTTAGTCCTCTCGACCAAAGGACGGGCCGGGCAAAGTGATTCCCTTGACACCAAAGAGATCGCGGATCTAATCAGCGAGTGGAAAGCCAAGGCCGCGAAGTCGTAAGGGATGATACGGGGGCGATGTAGGGGAATTTGAGCTCCGGACTCTGACCCAATATCTGGCGGAGCTTTCTAGGACCATCCAGAGCGGCATTCTAGGTTGGATAAACGAGCAGCCCAAAGGGCGACTTCCCAATGGCCAGGAATGGCCAATGTGGTGGCTAACCACAAAGCCTGTACTCAACCTCCCGGGCTGATTGTCCCATCCGCGCCTCGACTGTTAACGGGAAGGCTAGCCCTTGGGCATGGTAGCCGATCTCAGTGAACATGAGGCCCACCGGTGCTAGACGGCCCGAAACACCATCCCTATACTCAGCTCGCGATTGGACATCAGGGAGGAAGAAATGGCCCAGACGCAAGAACAAATGGCGGCTTCACCGAAGGCGTTGGCGGGCATCAGGGTTGTAGATTTTACTTGGGTAAGGGCTGGTCCCTGGGCCACCCGCTGGTTGGGCGCCTTGGGGGCCGAAGTGATCAAGGTGGAATGGCCCCTGAACCAGAGGGGTAGGACCAGCGGAGCGGCACCCCCGGGAATTGAGCCCGACCTTAACACCACCCCCAACTTCAACGACACCAATGCCAACAAGAAGGGCATCACCGTCAACCTGCGCACCGAACGGGGACTGGACCTAATCAAAAGACTAATTTCGGTATCGGACGTAGTGGTCGAAAATTTCAGCACCACGGCACTTCAGAGTTGGGGACTGGGTTACGAAGAGCTGTGCAAACTCAAGCCGAACATCGTTTATGTCTCCCAGTCCGGATTCGGCCACACTGGCCGGCACCGTGACTACACCACCATGGGCCCCATCGCTCAGGCCTTCTCGGGCTTGACCTTCCTCTCAGGCTTGCCCGGAGAACCCCCGGCAGGCTGGGGCTGGTCATACCTGGACGACACCGGGGGCATGTACATTGCCTTTTCTACTCTTACTTCTATCTACCGCCGTAACATCACCGGCCTAGGCCAGCACGTGGACCTGTCTCAAATGATTATTGGCGCCACCCTTAATGGGTCTGCCTTGCTGGACGCTACGGTCAACGGCCGCCCATCCCGAAGGGAAGGGTACCCGCCGGGCAATCGGGCACATTGGCCCGGTACCCCCCTAGTCAACAACTACCGGGGGCCCACCATAGCGCCCCACAACGCCTACCGCACCCTGGGCGGTGGTTACAACGATTGGTGCGCTATTACCTGCTTCTCCGATGAGGAATGGATGCATCTGGTGGAAGTAATGGGCTCTCCCCAGTGGGCCACTTCTTCCAAGTTCGCTATGCTGGTCGGGCGTCTCCAGCATCAAGAGGAGCTTGACTGGGGTATCCAAGATTGGACTCAAACCCTTGAGAAATACGAGCTGATGGAAAAATGCCAGTCCGCAGGTGTGCCCGCGATGCCGGTTCAGAGTAGCGAGGACCGGGTGGAGCATGACCCTCAGCTTCGCCACCGGGAGATGTATCTAGAGTTGGACCACCCGGTGCTTGGGCTACGTAAGTTTCAGAACGCCCCATTCAAGCTCTCCGAAAGTCCGGCGCTCAATTACCAGCATGCTCCCCTCATCGGACAGCACAATCAGGAGATATTCGAAGGGATCCTGGGTCTCAACCACGAGGAGTTCGTGGCCGGCTATGAGGATGGCACTTTCTGGCCAAAGACCATGGAGCGGTACGCATATATGGATGACATGATCGCGGCGGACCCGGTGACCCTTAATGCTCATCCCACCCCGTCTCAAAATAACGTGCCGCCCCCTCAACAAGGGGAAGCTGTTTCCGCCGGCTCCGACCCTCTGCCTGGGCCGTTATCGGGGCTTCGAGTGCTGGAGTTGGCTGACGAGAAGGGTCAGTTTTGCGGCAAGCTCATGGCCGATCTGGGGGCCGATGTGATTAAAATCGAGCCCACTGGAGGCGAGTCCTCCCGCAAATTAGGGCCCTTCCTGGGCGATGTACCTCATCGCGAGCGCAGCCTCTCTTTCTGGCACTACAATACGTCCAAGAGGGGTATCACTCTCAACCTGGAAACCGAAGATGGGCTTGACCTCTTTCGGCGGTTAGCGGCCACGGCCGACATTGTTCTGGAGACCTTTGCCGCTGGCTACATGTCTTCGTTGGGCCTAGGGTACCAGACGCTACATGAAAGGAACCCAGGGCTAATCATGTGCTCACTAACCCACTTCGGCCAGACCGGGCCCTGGCGGGATGTCCTGGCCGGCGACCTGCTTCACATGGCGGCGGGAGGGCAGATGGGTTGCTGCGGCTACGACGGCGAGGACGCGACTGACCAAATCCCGATTGCCCCTGGCGGCGGAAACGCTTGGCATATAGGCAGTCACTACGCCTACATGGCGATAATGGCCGCCCTGGTGTACCGCACAAACACCGGACGAGGCCAGTACATTGACGCTTCGGTACACGACGCCTGCGCCCTTACCACCGAGGCGCACGTAAATACCTACATCTATCGGGGAGAAGTTGTAATACGCCAAACCGGCCGGCACGCCTCAGTGTCACCAACTGGTCGGGCGCAATTTCGCTGTAAAGACGGCAAGTACGTGAACGCCGGCGCGTCCCGGGTTACGTTCCGACAGTTCCCTGCTCTGGTTGAATGGATGGATAGCTACGGTCTGGCCGGTGATCTTATGGAAGAACGCTACAAGGACCCAGCAGTCTTCTCCGAGAGCGCCTCCCACATCAACGACCTGATAGTTAATTTTGTGGCGCATTTGACTCGGGATGAGGTGGCCTATGGGGGGCAGGAGCGGGGCTTTACCTGGGGAGCGATTCGGGCGCCCGATGAGCTGGTGGATGACGGCCACCTGAATGATCGAGGCTTTTGGGTAGACGTATCCCATCCCGAATTGGGCCGGAGCTTCAAATACCCAGGTCCCGCCGGAATTTACAACAGCTCGCCCTGGAGGATTTCACGCCGGGCCCCATTGATTGGGGAGCATAACGAGGAGATTTACTGCGGGGAGCTGGCGTTGGGAAGGCCGGAGCTGTCTAACCTGGCAGAAGCGGGCGTGGTATAGGGCGCCGAACGGAGGTCTGCACTTGGAAGCTATCCCCTTCGGCTACGAATCCTGCTGGATTAGTAAGGATGTGGAGCCGATTAGCGTCGGATTTCAGGAAACACTTGAAAGAAGTGTTTACGATAAAGATCACATGGCCTAAGTTGAAAAGTTGCTGGCGGCGGTTCTACGTGTAGTCGAAGGTGTATGTACCATTTGTGGAACCGTATTCTTGCACCATGTGAAGGAATCGATTTGGTTGTCCCCCAGGCTCTGAGCCGTTAAACTTGGGGCAGCGTTATCCGGTCGGCAGAAGTCCAAGGGTGAGGGAAGACGAGGTGATGAAATGACTAGAATCGGACGCAATCAGTCCTGTCCCTGTGGAAGCGGAAAGAAATACAAGCGCTGCTGCGGGCGTTCTACTAACGAGTTGCAAGACCCGATGTCCATGCGAGCTACCATGGAGCGACAGATGCAGGCAATTGGCAAGCTCCTGGAAGGGGGCGAATTCGAGTCCCTGGAAGAGGGAACTGATTTCCTGCAAAACCAACTGACCCAGGGAGGAATGCCTATCGCGCCCGAAACTCCTCAGGAGCAAGCACAGGAGCTTGTGTACCAGGCCTGGGAGACAAGTAGCCACAAACAGCGGGAGCGATTGGCGCTACAGGCTCTCGATATTGACGCTGATTGCACCGATGCCTACGTCCTTCTGGCAGAGAGTGTGGCTAGTGGGCTCCAAGAGGCGCGCGTGCTGTACCAAAAGGGTGTGGAGGCTGGGGTGCGGAGTTTGGGGTTGGAGGTGTTTGAAAGGGATGCCGGTCACTTCTGGGGAATCATTGAGACCCGGCCCTACATGCGCGCTTGTCAGGGGCTGGCCCAAGTCTTATGGGCGTTGGGTGACGTTGATGGGGCGGTAAAACAATACCAGGATATGCTGCGACTGAACCCCAACGACAATCAGGGGGTTCGCTACGAGCTTCTGGAATGGCTGCTGAGCATAGAAGACCTGGAAGGAATAGAAGTGCTGCTGGCCCAGTTCGACGAGGATATCTCCGCCAGCTGGCTATTCACCAGGGCACTGGTCAGCTTTCTTCGGCGGGGCAATACAACCGAGAGCCGGGATGCGTTTGCAGAAGGGATGGATGTGAACCCATATGTGGTCCAGTACCTGCTGGGCAAGACCAGATTGCCCAGCAGATTGCCGGAATACATGGGTATTGGTGACCGTGACGAGGCCATCATCTACGCCTCTTCCTTTGGCAGGGTCTGGAAGAAGTATCCCCGGGCTCTCGAGTTGCTGGAAGCAACCGTGGAACCTGAGACAGAGAAACCCGAGATTATCGACCTAGAAAATGTGGCGAGCCGGAATGGAAGCAATGGCGCAGTCGCTCACCTGCCAACCGACCTGGGCGACGGGCTGGTCCCTGATATTGTGGTGAAAGAGGAGGAGTATTCCGAGCCTTCCCAGGAGGACTGGTCAGCACTTTATGGAGCCGCCGCATCGTTCAAGAAGCAGTCCCCCTGGCACTGGTTGAATGACCTGGACACTTTCGCGGTGGCAAATCCGGCCGACGGGCAGACCAGTTACTGCGTCATAATGGGGAGCGGAGGACGGGAGTTCGGCTTGGCTGTGTTTTTAGGGGAAGAGGGGTTTGAGCACTACCAAAGAATCGAGTCAGGAGAGTTGGAACCCGAGAGCTTTGAAACAGCTTTCATGCTGCGTTCTCTATCATTGACCTACGGGTCTCGCGGGGAATTGGAAAAGAAGGACCTGGCGACCATTCGTTCTCTTGATCTGCGCTTCAGGGGCAAAATGGCGTGGCCTCTGTTTCGGAGCCAACGTCCTGGCTGGATGCCTTGGTTTCTGGCTCAGGATGAGGTACGCTTTCTGACCATCGTGCTCGAACAGGCGCTGGATATGTCAGCACGAGTAAGGGATGAGGATCTGGAACTTCAGAATGAAGAAGACGTAGAGTTGGTGCTTACGCGCTACTTCCAAAGGAGCAAGTGGCGAGAGGAGTGGAGGAAACCTGGGGTAAAAGAGCCTGAAATCGTTCCTGTGGTTCCCGACCCAGAGCGTCTCAATGAGCTTCGTCAATCGGCGGGCAAACCTTCCGGCACGTGGGAAATGGACATGTTTCTGCTGGCAGCGCCGATGCCAGCAGAGTCGGGACGGCTTTACCTGCCTCGCCTGGCGCTGGCGGTGGACAAATACACCGGCATGGTCCTAGGTCTCGAGTTGCTGGGACCTACGCCCGATGCCGCGGCAAAGCAGGATGGCATGCTCAAGCTCCTAGAGAGCGTCCGCCACATTCCTCGCCAGCTTCGAGTCGCCACGGAAGAAATGCGGCGGATAATAGAACCAGCGGCTGAAAACTTGGGTATGTCGGTGCGTGTCGGAGTGCTTCCGGCTTTGGCGGAAGCCAAACACGACCTTCAGGATGGCCTGTTATCCGGAGATTTCTAGATCGGGCACCGGATATCGGATTTACGTGTTTGACTCTTCAAGGAGGGCCCGAGTCGGGGAGGATGTGACCCAGGACTTCGTTGGTGTCCCACACGAGATCGGATCGCCAAAAATCGAGCTAGCTAAAGACCCAGGATAAACAGCAGATCTATTAAGGCGTGATGTCAAGGTAACTGTTCCCACCATCATTGCTTCGGTGGTCAGCCGGGAGCGGTCTATAGCCACGGCCAGGCCGAAGTCGACGATCTTCGCTACCCCATCCGCAGTGAGCCACACGTCGCCCGGCTTCAGGTCTCTGTGGACAATGCCTCGACTGTGGGCGAACTCCAGACCGCGACAGGTTTCTCTGGCGATGTCGATGGCTTGTTCTAACGGCAGCCGGTGGTCGGTGGCATCCTCGATGACCCCTTCCACATCGCCGCCGTCCATCAGCTCGGTGACCATGTAGGGCTGGTCCGCCTCCTGACCCAGGTCGAACACGATGACGATGTGCGGGTGGGAGCCGAGCCGGCCCATGGCCTGAGCCTCCCGGGTGATGCGGGTGCGGGAGACCTCGTTCAAGCCCTTGGTCTTGATCAGCGCGAAGGCCACCTTCCGGTCCAGGAGTGTATCTTGGGCCAGATACACTATCTTCTAGCCCCCTCCCCGAGGAAGCACTTTACTTCGTAGCGGCCGTTGGCAAATGATGGGGGCTGGTCAGGTCCCGTATTAGGGTAGGTGCCAATAGCTGTGGGTCCGCTTGCTCGCCGGGCTCATCTCGTAGAACTTGCTCTACGGGAGATAGGAATGCCAGGGCATCGCTATTCTCTGAGTCGAGGCCAATAACAACTCTTGCACACTCTCTAACAGTTCTCCAGTCTAGTTGGTCCACGGCCTCTTAGCCTGGTCCAATAGACGAGCTATCCGCCGCTGTATCCGCTCACTTGCCATTATGTGGGATTGGTACGTCGAGGAAGCAAGGGAGTGGAAGACCTCGCTGGCTCAGGCCGAGGCCGACGGGACTTTCTTTATTGCCAGGTCGCTCCACTGCGCAGTGGAGACGAAGCCATTCTAATTACAAGGCGTACATCCTGAGACCGGTAACGGAGTGAGAGCGTTGCCCGGCTCCGGACCCCTATTGAGGGCTCTTGGAGTCGGGCGTGTTGGCCTTTTGGGCCTTGAATTTTGGCATTACCTCGGTTCCGAACCGCTCCAGCTGCTCCAATATAACGGGTAGCGTCGTCCCCATCCTAGTGCAGCCTACGTGGATGTGCTCCAGGCCTGGATACTTGTCCTGCAACTCCTCCAACCGCTCAATGATGTGCTCCGGCGGGCCGCACAGCCAGGCGCCGGACTCCACGGCGGCTTCCAGGGTCGGCAGCTCGGCCGTGGGGGCTATTTTGGGGTCGACCAAGTCGGAAAGCTGCTGCTCGGTCATGCCCCGGAAGAAACCCAGGGGGGCAAACATTTTCATGTCCTCTTGGAAGTATTTCTTGGACTCCCTGATCCCCTGCTCTTGGGAGTCGGCGATGTAGGTAACAACCCCAATGGTCAAGTCACCGCCCAGTTCGGTCTCCTTGCCGTGGCGGGCCAAGGTGTCACGCCACCGGATCACAACTTCCTCCGAGGCGCCGCCAGTAACCGCGCCGCCGCCGATGATGCCCTTTATGCCGTGCTTGCACATGAAGTCCATGGCCCGGTCGCCGGCGCTGACGATGGGCTGCCAGCATTCCACCGGCAGGTTAGCGGGCCGGGGCACCAGGGTAATCTCTTCCAGCTCGTAACCCCGGTAGGGCATCCCCCGGGGTGGCAGGTCATAGACCTTGCCGTGGTGAGAAAAAGAACGGTTGTTGAAGGCTTTCAAGATGATTTCCACCTGCTCTTCGAACAGGTCCCGGTTGGCGTCGCTATCGGTGATAGTGCTGGGAGCGCCGTAAGTGTCCACCTCCCGGGAGTGGTAGCCCCGGCCCACCCCGAAAATCACCCGCCCCTTGGTGAGAATGTCCACCGCGGCGAAGTCTTCCGCCAAGCGCAGAGGGTGCCACATGGGAGTTATGTTGAAACCACAGCCGAATTTCAGGTTCTTGGTCAGGTGGGACAGGTGCAGGTAGAGCATCAGCAGGTTGCCAATACACTCGTTGCCCTCCCGCTGGAAGTGGTGCTCCGCCATCCAGAAACTGTCATACCCCACCCGGTCCATCAGTTGCGCGATGGCGGTGGCCCGGTCGAAGATAGTTTTCAGGTGTTCGTCGGAGAACCAGCGATCATTGACCGCTGTGGCCTCCAGCCCGATGTCCCCCAAATCTACATGGCCGGCGTAAAGACTACCGAAATTGGTAATCATCCTTCCCCTCCTCGAATGTTGAGACCTGTCTGATTATAACGCCAACTAATTTAACCACCTTAGCGGCCCGGTTTCCAGGGCCGGTTCCCCAGCATCATACGGCGAATGCACCACAAAAAGGCCCGACTGTGTTTGAATCCAGGTTCAATTAACTCATGTTGCATCCAGTACCAGGAGACAGCATCCGAAAACCGTATCCAATTCGCAATGGCTATTAAGAGCCTGGATTGCTATGGGCGAGTTGGGTTTGACACTGCGCAGCCCCGGCCGCCGGTCCAGTGGCACCAATTCGCTTGCCATTTTGCCCCAAAGCAAACGATTGCCGAAGCGCATCAGGGCCTTTTCATTTTCTCAAAATAGTATAAAATTATTTACCAGTTTAAGCGGGAGGGAAGGATGATGACTTTGAGAGAAACGCTGGATTTGGTGCCTGACTTCCGGAGTAGCCAAGGGCGACGCCACTCTTTGGGGGCGATCCTGGCCTTGGCCACCTGTGCCATGCTGTGCGGCGCCCGCAGCTTATACGCCATAGCTCAATGGGGGCGGGACCAAGGGGGTGCTACGGCGCAGCTTTTGGGGTTCAGCCAGGAGAAGACACCCTGCGTGGCCACCCTCCACCGGGTGTTCAAGGGCCTGGACGTGGCGGCCTTTGAGGCAGAAGTCGGCAACTGGCTGGCAAATAGCGGGGTAGAGGCGGATGACCCCCTGTCCCTGGACGGGAAAACCTTGCGAGGGGTCCACGGCCAAGAGATACCCGGGGTCCATCTGGTGTCGGCCTACGCTAGCCGCGCTGGGGCAGTGCTGGCGCAGGTAGCTGCGCCGGGCAAAGGGGAAGAATTGGCGGCGGTCAAAGAAGTATTGGGCCAGGTACCCCTGAAGGGTCGGGTAGTAGTGGCTGATGCCTTACTGACCCAACGGAAAGTCTGTGAGCAGATTGTGGCAGGCGGCGGAGAGTATCTGCTGCCAGTTAAAGAGAATCAGCCCACCTTGCGCCGAGACCTGGAGGTGGCTTTTTCCCCTGCTAGGAACTGAGAGGGCTGGTGGCCCAACCGTACCTCCCTGGCTGGCAGCGGAGTGGCGAGCACGCGGGGCCAAGCTGACGGTCTGGGCCGATGCTCCAGTAAAGCGGCGTCATGGGCGGCTGGAGCGGCGAGAGTTGTGGGCCTTGGCCGACCCAGAGCTAAATGGCTACGTGGGCAGCGCTGGGACGGTCGGGGAAGCGTGGCCGCATCTGCAACAGGTGTGTCGGCTAGAGCGCCAGCGGGTCGTGAAGGGCAAGAAACAGGTGGCTGTGAGCTATGCAATTAGCAGTCTCCCAGCCACTGATGCCGATGCCAGGCGATTGTTGAGCCTTTCCCGTGGGCACTGGGGCATCGAGAACCGCCTCCACTGGGTACGGGATGTGACCTTCGACGAGGACCGCTCTCAGGTGCGCACTGGGGCCGCCCCACAGGTTCTGGCGGGCCTGCGGAACCTGGTCATCAGCTTGGTACGTCGGGCTGGGCATTCCAACGTAGCCGCTGCCCTACGCCGCCACAATGCCCATCTCAGCGAAGCTTTCGACATGATGGGCTTTACCTACCAGGCAGGAGAATGAAAATACCCTGCGAAGCGCATACGTTACTCCAAAAAATAAAGGCTCGCGGTGTAAAATGGCTCCCGAAATCTCTTGACATTTCGTGCTTTTTCGTGCTATAAAGGCACGTGCCTTACAATATTTTCACCCTGAATCCAATTTGAGGTGAGGAAAATGGTTTGAATAAGGGACCAACTTGGACAGTAGGCTGTTACACGGAGTTGAAATATACAGCTCCGGGGGAATTAACCCCAACTACGTTCAGTTGCGATTAATAGGAGGACGAAGAAGATGAAGTTAGCATGTTTAGGCAAGGCGAATCAGGAGGGTTGGAATTTGGCCTCGGGGAGGTACACGGATGTCTGTACTTCCTAATGACAGCTTAATGACAGCTTAGGGGTCCAGCGGCGCCGGGAGCAGGCCCACAGGTTAAACCTGTACCTGACGCCCTCCGTCTATGCAGAAATCAAATGCATAGTGGAGGAACGTGGATTCCGGTCGCCGACTGAGGTGGTTCAGCAGGGTCTACGGATGGCACTGTTGGCATTTAAGTATGAGGCCAACCAAGATGAAGGACTTTACTGGAAGCAGGGAGACAGTTATTCCAGGGTTAAATTGATCTAGAGTCCTTCCCCTCCTCCGATAGGGAGGAACGATGGGGTCTTCCAGGAAGCGGGGTATCATTGGGCACTCTGAGGATTCGGAAAAAACCGAATGTTCCCTCAGAAATCTTGTTAGGGACAAGCTGTGCGAAGTTGACTTCCAGGGTGTCCGGGCTGAGTTCCAATCCCTGCCGGTGAGCTTCAGCTTTCGCGTGCACAGAGCGAGAATGGCAATTGGCAATCCCTTCAAACCTGTTGGGGATGCCTTGAAAGCAATCATATGGTGGCCGTTACCACCTCCTGATTAAGCCGCAGCATGGAGCTTCACTGCCTATTGCAGGGCTACTAGGGCTGCCTGCTACCCAATTCTACCTCGCCCCTCCTAGGGCTTGAACAGGGCCAGGCACTTGTTGGAGTTGAAGACGTAGGTCTCTACGTAGTCTACGATCTCCGGCTTTCGACCCAGTTCCGCCATGGCTCCGGCCAGACACATCCAGTTGAGCAACTCCTGCTGGCCCGCCTTTTCTATGTCGGCGGTCGGCGCCAGGCGTCGTAATTCCCGTCCCGAAGCTCCTCGAACCTGGCCCGGTCCGACTCCAAGTCCGGCCAGAGCCAGTGGTTCTTCTCAGTCAGGAAGGCGTGAGACCAGCTGGAGGACGCGATCAAAGCCACCCGCCACGGACTCTCTCGCAGGGTTCTAGCGGTGGCGGCGCCGACTTCCATACAACGCTTGGGAGAGGGCCCGGGTGGGTCGGCTTCCAGCTCCTGACCATTTACTTTTTGGGGTATGGCGCCGCCCCTTACCTTTTCTGATACCGTCTATTCACCCCGCTGGTATCAGCGAGGTGAACGATTCGACATTTATTCACCCTTTGTTTCCCTATTTCCTCTAGGCTCGGCACGGCGCTAAACTAAACCGTTTACCCACCCCGGCTATGGTCAACCCAAATCGAGTTGGAGTGCCAGATATGTTAATGCGAGTGTACGATGAGCAGGGGAAATTCATTCGGGAAGTGAACGACCACGACGTGCCCATTGTGTTCCGCCGGGCAGAGCGAATCCAGATAAGCGGCCAATTATATGCCATAAACAACGTGGGACGGGTTGAATTAGACCCAGAGCGAGAGGTTATCTTCCGGCCGGTTCATCTCCGTTCGGCCAAATAGCCCCTGCTGTTACCTGGCACGGATCGGTAATCCCCCGCCGGGCCCACCCCATCATACGACCTATTTGCACCCAGCCCCTTCCCTGCCGCACTTTGGCCTTCGCCGAGACCTTCACCTTCTTGCTATCTAACCCACTCACCAGCAGTGTCGGTCATCCCGGTAATAGCAACCCGGTAATAGCAACAATGTACCAGACCTGGGCTGGGACTAAATCCGGCACCGGTTCGGGACCATTCGGGACTGTTTGGCACAGGATTTCTCGCTAAAAGCACTTGCAGGTGACTCCGGACTTCACCATCGACCACTAATATGGGGAGCTAGCGAGTCTCGCCGTGTTGCCACCAGGGCTGTCATGGCTGGACATCGCCTGGGATACATCCGAGGGTGGGCTGGGCCAGAACCGGAAAGAAGATGCTGGGAGAATCAACGATGCGACTTAAGCACAACCAAAAAGGGTTCACCCTTATAGAGCTGCTGATAGTAATCGGCATTTTGGCAACCCTGGCCGCAGTTGCCATCCCTATCTACGCCCGGTTCTTCGGCCAGGGCGAAGAGGAGGCGAACCAAACCGAGCTTTCCAACATTCAGGCAGCCATGGACGCCATGCTGGCTCAAAACGGGCTAAAATACGTCGAAGAGCGTCTGGCGCCTGGCACGGATGATTTCTCAGCACTGCCTACCGGAGGAGCCCTCACCCTGCCGGAGCCTCTTTATCCGGAGTTCCTGAGGTTTGGCAACGCCGACAACCCCACCAAGTGCCTGTACACCTGGGACACATCCGGGCAGCTCGAACAATCATCCTGCTCCTAGAAACTCGGACGGAAACCCCGATTCTCCCCAAGTCGTCGTTTTCTTAATGTCGATTATCGATGTGATAGAAGGGTTGTGAAACGTATTACATACACTAGTATGTCGTGTAAGACTGCAATACGTCTGATTGGCGTAGCGCAAAACCCGGCCAATGGCTTTCCGGCCAGACTTCTAGCGTCCCAGTTGTTGCCGATCCCAGATCGAAGAACCCCTTGGAAGAACCCGCTTTATCATCATGGTCCTGGGTCCTCCTCCGACCCGCATCTCCTCTAATCCTTTAATCTTGAGGCGGCCATTGGGTGCCACCTTCGGCTGGTCGCCGGTCTGGAGGTAGACTCAGCCCTTCCTCCACAACCTGCCTAAACTCGTTCAAAATAACCGCGCTCCACTCCTTGGCGTGGGTGACCCGGAAGGCGGTCCGCTTGCCCCGTCCCGCGGCGCGGGCGTTATCCCCCTCACCGGCCACCTCCTTGGCGATCATTTCATCCATGGCATCGATCTGGGGGACCAGCGACCGCGCCGTTTCGATAAACCGCGACACCTCCCGCATTTCTGAATCAAACATTATAAACACGGGCGTGGTCCCGGCCCGGTTTTCCGGCAAGAAACTGTTGGTCAGGTCCAATTCATCGTCCCGGCTGAAGACCTCCAGCTTTATGTTCTCGGTGCTGTCCGCCAGCCGCAAAATGGCCGGCGTGGTGCTCATCGCGTCGCCGCACCAATCGGAGGTAAAAACGACCAGATTCAGTGGCTGGGGCAGGTTGTTGAAAAAGCCTTGAACCTCCCCGGGTATGTCGGTGGCGGCGTAAATATCCAAAAAGGGCTGCTTGTTCACCTTTATTTCTTCGATGTACTCTTGCGTAGTCTTTCCCTGCGAGAACTTCTCCGCGGTCAGCGTCATCTTGGCTCACCTCCTTTGACGGTAAATTCGCCTAAGTTTCTCAGCTTAAGGGCAGATTGGCAATGGCAGGACGGGTATCTTTCGGCATTCGCCGTTGTCTTTGCGAGCCCTTCGGCTCCGCTCAGGATCAACTCCGCGAAGCAATCTCTCCTGCCCCCCATGGGATTGCTTCGGGCCTGTGGCCCTCTTAATGACAATCGAGAGGCCCTGGGGCAGGACGGGCGGCAGTTTTTTGCCGGACCTAGGCGTGATAAGATTGGCTAACCGGAACAGGAGCCTTCCTTTTGACTTCTTCTCAGTCCCAGCCCTACCTAAAATATGCGCTCTTCTGCCGGGACACCGAGGAAGGTCCCGCTGGTGAGCTGATCCTCAAGGATGTGATCGACCTCATCGACCTTCCCCCGCCAACCGAGTCTGCGGAAGCCACACCCCGGATAGTCGCGGAGATCGACCTCAACCTGGCCTTCTGCATCGCCGGAGCCACCCCCGGCAGCCATCACTTGATGGTGGCGATCAAGGGTCCCGGCATGCCGCTGGACCCGCCGCCGACCCAGGCCATCGATTGGGAAGAGGGGATACTGTTCCAACGCTGGATCAAGGCCTTTCGCATTCCCGTGCAGCAGGCGGGACTGCACATTGCCGCCATCCTGCTGGACGGCACACCCCTGGGAGAGGGCAGCTTCCTAGTCCGCTTTCGGGACCGCGAGACTGCTCCCTGAGCATTGCTAAATCGACTGTTTGCCAATATGCGAAGAGTGAAGCTAGGGGGCACGCCTTAACGGGAACTTAACCATGGCGAATTCAGAGTCACCATTCGTAATAGGAATAAGCTCTGTCTCTGGAGGTGGTAAGACAGCGACCGCCAGGAAGCTCGCTGAGTTACTCCAGAATGCAGTCACGTTGTGCTTTGACGATTACGATGACACCAACATACATCCGCAAAACCTCCTGGCATGGCTTAAAAAGGGTGGGAATTATAATGCCTGGAAAACTCCCACCCTAACTAAGGACTTGCACGCATTGAAATCAGGAAACCCCATCACGTCTGTTCTTGACGGCTCTTTAATATCTCCTGCCCAGTTCATCATTTTCGATGCCCCATTGGGGAGAGCACATTGTGATACCGGTAGGTTCATCGATTTCATGGTGTACATTGACGCGCCTTTGGATATTGCGATTGCTCGCCGGGTCTTACGCGACCTAGTTGATAAGAATCCCCAGGCGGATGCCATCCTAAAGAATCTAGAGGAAAATCTATCATCCTACCTAAACGAAGGTCGGCCTATTTACCTTCATTTTGAACACCATCTGAAACAGACGAGCGACTTGATACTTGATGGATGTCTCACCTTAGAAGAACTAGCCATGGAAATTTACACCAGGGTGATGACCTAGCCAGACACTCCCTGGATTCCCCCAACCAGGTTTACGTCAATAACATTGGCCCCGGCTAAAACCCTGGCCCCGTCAAGGCGATCAGAACTTTACCGGAAGCGGACGACGCCCTGCTTTGACCCTTACCGGCATTCTGTCTATAATCGGTCTTCGGCCGCCTGAACGCCGGCGGGCATTCCTTTATATCAGTTATTCTTTTCCTAACCTTTTAAGTGTCAAAAAGCCCGGCTCTCCTCCTCAGCAAGGGGCACCTCAGAGGGGGTGGGTGACCCCACCTATCCTCCCCCTGATAAGGGGAGAGAGCTTTCGAACACATTTTAAAATATTCAGGTATGTGAAACATGGTTAAGACAGGTCAGCGGTACGTGAGCCCCGGCGGGGCTGAGATGGTGGTAACCAAGGGAGCTGACGGGGAGCTTTCCGATGGGGACGTCGCCCTGCAAACCAAGGGCTCGGAGGATGCTTTCGCTGGGGCCACACCTGCCGCCGATGCTCAAGAACTGGCCCTGGGCAAGCGGTTCAACTCCGCCGATGGCGCGGTGTCGGTGCTGGTGACCAAGGCCGGCAAATGCGACCTGCGGTACAACGGCGACCCCATGGAGCTCCAGGAGCCGAGGAAGCTCCCTTCCTCCGACTAACCCTCACATCCGACTAACCCTCACATCCAAGAACGGGTGGGGAAAGCTCCTCCCTTATCAAGAGGACAGGCGTAGGTATTGTAGCCAAACACCCAGATCACCATGTCATTCCGAAGGAGCAAAGCGACTGAGTAATCTAAATCCTGGGCCCATAAAACCTTATGGGTCAGAACTGCGGTTACACCATAGCCAGGAGCGTCAGGACCATGGTGCCAGGGACTTTAGACCCCTCGCTTCGCTCGGGGTGACATTCCACACAGCCCCCTACTAAGAGCCTGTGTTCAAAGATATCCGTGCAAAGCATATTTCCCGGCAGGTCTTTCCGGCGCAGGCCGGGATCCAGCGTCATCTACCCAATAACCAGTGGGCGGCATCTGGACTCCGGCTTTCGCCGGAGCGACGAATACACCGCTACAGGGACCCATCGATGCTTTTAACACAAGCTCTAAGGGGAGGTTAGGCGGGGTAAAAAACCCCCTCTGCCCCTATTCGGCGGCCCTTCCGGGGGATGGGCCTCACTTGAAATAGGGAATGACGTGCTTGCCGAATAGCTGGATGGAGTCCATGATCCGCGAGTGGGCCAGGTTGCCCATCTGCATGAAGCAGAGAATCTGGTCCACCCCGGCCTCCTGGTATTTCTGCAGCACCTTTCTTATGGTATCCGGGTTGCCCATGGCGAAGGCGCCGGAGGCCATATGGTCCTCCATTGTCTTCTCGGCGCGCTCCGACTGTATGGCGTTAACGGCGAACTCGTACGATTCGGGCACGTTGCGACCCTGCCAAGGAGCATATAGCTTCTCGGCCATATCGACGAACCAGGCGCCCTCCGGCCCGCCGATGCGCTTGGCCTCTGCGTCATCTTCGCCGCAGTGGATCACACACAAAGCCGCCACCTGGTCGTTAACGAACTCGCCCACCGGATGGGCGTGCTTGATTCCCTCCCGGTAGAGGCCAACCCGTTCTACCAGCTGGTCATGGCCGCCCAAGTTGAAGCACAACACCCCCAGGCCCATCTCTCCGGCATTCTTGAAACTTTCCGGTTGGCTGCAGGCAACCCACATTGGCGGATGGGGCTTCTGCACCGGTTTGGGAATGACGGAGCGGGGCGGAATCGTGTAGAACTGCCCCTCGTGAGAGAAGGGGTCCTCGGTCCACATCTTGGGAATCATCCTTATGGCTTCTTCCCACTGGGCGCGGGTCTCCTCGGGATTCACCTCAAAGCCATCCATCTCAATCAAGGTGGTGGACCGCCCGGTTCCCAGGTCTACCCGTCCGTTACTGAGAATATCCAGGACCGCCGCCCTTTCCGCAACCCGCACCGGATGGTTGTATTGGCCGGGCAGCAACGCTACGGCGTGGCCGATGCGAATGCGCTTGGTCCGCTGCGATATGGCGCCGTAGAGCACTTCCGGAGCGGAGCAGTGGGAAAACTCTCGCAGGAAGTGGTGCTCCACGGTCCAGAAATAGTCGAAGCCTATCTCATCGGCCAGGTCGACTTGGGCGAGTACCTGATTGTACCGGTCCTGCTCCGCGGTCGGTCCATGGGGCTCGGGAATCTGGATTTCGTACATCAAGCCGAATTTCAAGAGTTTCCCTCCACAAGAGTTTTCTTACGCCAGAAATTCCCACCACCGGATTTCATAACTATCTTAAAAGTCGCCCCAAGTGCAGCGAGGGGCCTAAAAAGTCCCTGGGAACATGGTAATGTCGCCATTAGCTATGGTGTGGCTGTAGTACCGACTCATGAGGTATTACGGGGCCAGGATTTAGATTCCTCAGTCGCTTCGCTCCTTCGGAATGACATTGATCGTTTAGATAGAGTTACTTGGTTCACCGGGGAGAAGCTATGAAGGCCGATTCAACCTTCTAGGGCACCAGCATGGCCCGGGTAATCTCCGTTTGAGTCTGGCTCCACTCCGCCTTGGCGAAGGCCTCGTTGACCTCGGCCAGGGGGAACTTGTGGGAAACCAGCTTGTCGAAGGGGAGCTTATCCTGGTTTCTCACCAGGAAGGAGAGCAGCGTCGGCAGCAAGGAGGGCCGGTACATGCGCGAGCCGAGGATGTTCTTGCCGCTGAGCAGTTTGGAAGGGTCTATAGACACCTCTTTACCGCGAACTATGTCGCCGATTTCAATGAAGGTCCCGCCGTTACTCAGCATGTCGATGCCTTCGGCCAATAATTCGGCGCGGCCCACCAGCTCCACCACCACGTCGGCGCCCCGTCCCTCGGTCAGCTCCCAGACCCTACGGACCCGGGTCTCCGGTGTGTTGAACTCCTCGATGTTGATGGTGTGGTCGGCGCCAAACTCTTCCGCCAGCTGAAGCCGGTTTTCCAAACGGTCCAGGACGATAACCCGGTCAGCGCCCATGTCTTTGGCCATGGCGGTCGCGTGAACCCCTAATCCTCCGGCACCCTGAATCACCACGTATTGTCCATCGGACAGCTGAGCCCGCTGCAGGCCGGTGGTAACGGTGCCCATGGCGCAGTTGACCGGGCCCAAGATCGCGTCGGGCAATTCGTCGGGGACACGAAAGAAGGGGTGGCGGGGCGGCAGATACAGAAAATCGGCGTAGGTGCCGGTGAAGTAGGGGTAGACTCCGGCGGTGGGATAGGCCCGATTCGCGCACCAGTTGGTATCTCCCCTCAGACAGAGGTGGCACCGGTAGCAGGGAAACACCGCGGAATATACGATCCGGTCTCCTTCTTCAATCGGCGTCCCCAGGGTATCGGTGGTCACCCCCCTTCCCAATACCTCCACCTTAGCGGTGCCCTCGTGCCCCATCACCCGCCCGGCCGGTGGTATGGGCAGGTGCTCTTGGGACTGGTCGGCGCGCCAGGTGTGCAGGTCCGACCCGCAGATGCCGGCTTGGGTCATCCGCAGCAGCACTGCACCGTCTTCCGGCTCCGGGACCTCGTACTCTTCGATTTCAAAGGGTTTGCCATACTCTTTGACGACTACCACTCGGCCCTTCATGTCTACCCTCCTGCTTCCCAACCTAATGGCCTATCCTAGCATACCCGTGGCCCCTTCGGTAGCGGCGATCTGGGCATCCCCCAGGGCTTAGCCAGATGGCATTATCCTGGGCGCGGTGGAGCAACCTGGCTTAGCCTCCGCCGTGATAAAATTCCCGGGTAACTATGAGCAACAGTCAGTCGGCGACCCTCAATATTCTGCCAGGTCAGTTTTTGGATAAGCCAGGCCTGGAGCGTCTGCTGGGAGACATGGCGTCGGTGCCGGGCGAGCCGGCCTCCAGTTTGTATCTAAGCGCGGGGGCGCTGCCGGGCTTCCAGGCCAAGAGGGGCCAGGAAGACTACGGCTGGAGGGAGCGATTGTCCCGCCTGGAATCCAACGTCTTGGAGTCCGAAACTGGTCTGATGGGGTTTCGCAAGGGATCCCAAGCCGTGGTGATCCTACCACCCTTTCCACTGGTCCAGAATAATGTGTCGCCAGACTGGGATGTGGGCCCCCTGCTCACCCTGCTGGAAACCGAGTACCTGACCGGAGTGGTTCTGCTGCGGCTGGGCCGTTATGCAGTGGCGGTTTACCAGGGGGAAAAGCTGCTCTCCTCCAAAACCGATACCCGCTACGTAAAGAGCCGTCACGCCGCCGGCGGAACATCCCAAAAACGGTTCCAGCGCATTCGGGAGGGCCAGATCCGGCGCATTTACGACAAGACCTGTCAGGTAGTGAAGGACCAGTTCTCGCCGCACCTGGACCATCTGGAGTTTGTCTTCCTGGGTGGCGACCGTTTCACCCTGAACGGGCTGATCAAGGTCTGCCCGCTGCTGGAGCGGCTGAAGCCGATAACCCTCGGCAGACGCCTCAACATCCGCGATCCCAAGCACGATACCCTGGCCGGGGTGGGCCCAATGCTGAGACAGAGTCGCGTTTATCCAATAAGCTGGTAGAATTTTGCTACGGTTCTTTAGTTTTGGCCTGAAAGATTGTGCCAAAGGGCTCCAGTAACCTTATAATCGACACCGGGCGAGTAAGCACTCTCTTGACCTCTCGTGATGGTTTGGTCAAGGGAGCTTACCCTGCCTAATAACCCTCGCTCATTCCTTTCTTCAGCCCAGTTTTGTACAAAGTCGAGCTAAGCTCGACTTTGTACATTCAAGCGGCATAACAAAGGGAATCTAAGATTCGTTCAAACATAGGTCGAGACACTTTCCGGATGTCTGGTTTTGTAGGGGACATGCAAAAAGTCTCAGAAACAGGCCCCAGCTGATGACGAACCAGGGCGATGGCGTCGGAGAAGGTGGGCAACCTTTTGGCATACCAGGCGGCCGAGCGCAGCGGAAATCCCTGGTTTCCCGCCAGCAAATGCGCTGCCAGGGTCACCCAGGAGAAAAGACCGAAGAGGACTGGCGTGGTCCGGGCGATGGCCCGGTCAGACCACTGGCGCTGGGTTTCGACTCCCAGGTGAGCGCGTACTTCTTGGAAGGTCACTTCCAGCTGCCAGCGCAACACAAACCATTGGATGATTTGGGTGGGCGCCACGTTGAGGTCGGTACACAATAACGCTTGGGGCCGGAACTCACCCAAGGGGTCACGAATCAAGACCCACCGAATAGGTACTGGCGATTTACCCTGATGATACCAGACTGCGCTGTGGGAGGCGATTTCCAGCAAGCGGTGGGTATTGTCATACCAGTCGACCGTTACGGTATTCCAAAGGGTTGTTGGGTGGCCAAGGAGGTCTTTTAGGGTAGGCAGCCGCTTACCCTTGAGCCGGGGACGCCCTAACTGGCCAGGGGAGCGAGGCGGAACCGGTTCGTATAGAGCGGCATCCAGACGCAGCCGGGTGATGAAAGTCACAGGAGAGGCCATAAATTGGCAAAAGTGCAGCAAGTCCAGAACGGCGTAGCTGCTGTCGGCTACCAGTACCAGGGGTCGCCGGGGCAACCAGCGCCGGAGTTGCAGAATCATCTGGCGGGCCCAATCGGTGAGCTTTTTGTGCCGCTGCCCCCGTTCCCGGTGAAACCGCTCCGAAGGTGCCAACACCGTCAGGAAAGGCAAGGCCCAGACCCGGCCAGCCCAAGGAATGGGGGCCAACCACATCAAACTAACCCAGCGCAACCCGCTGGCTTTTACGAAATGGCCCTGGCTGGAACGGACCCCATCTCGGTAAATGCCTTTGGCCGAAATCCGCTTCCCCCGGCGGCGTTCTATGGTCTCGTCAATCCCAAACACCAGCGGCCCAATTCCAGAGTCCAGGTGGCGCAGCAGCAGAAAAAGCAAGGTCCGGCTCAATTGCAATGATGACCACCTGGCCCGATTGAGGACATGGTGATAACGAGCAAAATTCCCGTCCCGGCTCAGTCCCATGACCCGCAGGGCCGAGGTCACGGTACGCTTGCCTGGGGAGAGGATAGCACCGACCAGCAGCAACTGGGCTTTCTCCCAAGTTTTGGCCTGAAAGATTGTGCCAAAGGGCTCCAGTAACCTTATAATCGACACCGGGCGAGTAAGCACTCTCTTGACCTCTCGTGGTGGTTTGGTCAAGGGAGCTTACCCTGCCTAATAACCCTCGCTCATTCCTTTCTTCAGCCCAGTTTTGTACAAAGTCGAGCTAAGTATTTGCGGGGGGTCGGCAATAATTAGTCCCAAAAGTTTCAAAGTCTCCCAAGTCCAGTTTTGGCTTGCTTATGATCAATTCCGATCTCCCTGATAACCACGGCCACCCCAAGGGCATCCCCCTTGGCTTGGGCGGTTTTGAGCAGGCCGGTACTCTGCTGGAGTTTGACCAGATTCGCCGGCGCCTGGCGAGTTTCACCCGCACCACCAGGGGCGGGGAATCCGCGCTGGCTCTGGAGGCCTCCGCCTCTCCTCTGGAGATAGCCATCCGCCAGCAGGAGACCACCGAAGCCCGAATGTTCTTGGACCAGGGCGGGGCCTTGGAGTCCGGCCCGGGGGTGGACTTATCGGAATATGTCCAGCGGTCCCTCCTGGATGGAGTCCTACGGGGAGAGGAGCTATATCCCCTGGCAGAGTTGGCCCGAGCCGCCCGCTTCGACCGCAGCAGCTTATCGCGGCGGGAGGAGCTGCCCTTGCTGGCCGGTCTGGCCGGAAACTTACCCGATTTACAGGCCATGGAAGGACCCATAAGGTCGGCCATCAGCCCGGCCGGGGAGATCCTGGACGGCGCCAGCCCGGCATTATGGCAGCTGCGGCAGGAATCCCGCGCGGCCTATCAGCAGCTGAATGGCGTAATGGAACGCAGCCTGCGCCGGCTGCAACGCCAAGGATTACTACAGGAACCCCTAATTACCCAGCGCAACGGCCGGCTGGTGCTGCTGGTCAAAACGGAGATGAAGTCTCAAGCTCCGGGCATAGTTCATGATGTGTCCGACAGCGGCGCCACGGTTTTTATTGAGCCCATGGCCGCCATCGAGCTGGGCAACCGCTGGCGGGAAACCCGGCTGGCCGAGGAGCGAGAGGAGGAGCGGATCCTTCGGGACCTGTCGGCGATGGTAGGAGATTTCGGTCCCGACCTCCAATTGACCCTAGACCTGCTGGGCCGTCTCGACCTGGCAATGGCCAAGGGCCGCTGCTCCCTGGATTGGCGGGCCATATCCCCCAGCATGTCTCTAGAAGACTCCCTTGATGGCTCCCCTGAAGCCTCCACTGAAGCCTCCGGTGGGAGAAGAATAAAACTGGTGCGGGCCCGGCATCCTTTAATCTCGGCAGATCCGGTGCCCATCAGCCTGACCTTGGGTGAAAGCAATCCGGGAAGCAGCGCCAAGAAAAGCGAAGGGCTTCAGCCGATCAACGTGATGATAATCACCGGGCCCAACGCCGGCGGGAAAACCGTGGCTCTCAAGACGGTGGGATTGCTGGCTCTGATGGCCCACGCCGGATTGCATGTTCCCGCGGAGGAAGCCGAGTTTCCCCTACTGGATGGCGTCTACGCCGACATTGGCGACCAGCAGAGCATCGAGCAATCTTTGTCCACCTTCAGCTCACATATACAAAATCTCCGGTCCATCATGGAGCGGGTTACATCCAATTCATTGGTTTTGGTGGACGAATTGGGAACCAGCACCGACCCGGAGGAAGGCTCGGCTTTGGCCCAGGCGGTGCTCAGCCACTTTCAGCGGCGCGGCGTGTTGATGATAGCGACCACCCATCATCGGGTAGTCGCCGCATATGCCCAGGACCACGACGGCATGATTAACGCCAGTGTGGACCTGGACCCGCAAACGCTGGAGCCCACCTACCGAATTACCCTGGGCCTGCCGGGACGTAGCTACGCCATGACCATCGCTTCGCGACTGGGGCTGGAGCCCGAGGTGGTGGAGCACGCCCGCTCCCTAATGTCGCCGGTCCAGGCGGCTACGGAGGACCTGCTACGGGAGCTACGGGACGAACGCCATCTGCTGGAGCAGCTGCACCAGGAAGCCGAGTCCTCTTTGGTCGAAGCCCGGCGGCAGCAAGCTGAAGTGGAGGCTCGCCTGGCGAATGTGGAAGACGCCAAAGCGGAGCTGGTGGAGATAGCCCGCCAGGAATTGCAGAGGCAGATTGCGGAGCTGCAAGATCGACTGAAACAAGCGGAACGCTCGCTGCATCAACCCAGGACCCAGGCCAGACCCCTACCCAACCGGTCACCGGCAGCTGACCCGGCCGGGCAGTCTCCTGATTCGGAAGAGCCGGAGCCCCGGTCTTTGGAGCGGGTTAGGGCCGAGTTGAATGAAATGCGGCGCCAAGTTGGCTCCTCCCAATGGCAGCCCATACCCTTGAACCGGACCGGATGGCAACAGCGGCTGGCCAGGGGAGATCGCGTCTACCTGCGGGGAATCCCCAGGCCGGTGGTGGTGGTTACCCCTCCCGATGGGGAGGAACAGGTTGAGGTTCTGCTGGGGACCATGCGGGCGAAAATACCGCTGTATCAGTTGGAGGGATTGGCCGGTGGGTCTTCATCGCCCGGTGGTTCATTATCGCCCGGTCCCACGACCGGAGGAGGTCATCCCGGGGTCCAACATTTCAGCGGCGAGAATGCCGGACTGCAGCAGAATCGCCCCTCTCAGCGGCCCGGTAGCCGGCGCAACTTCAATCCCGAGGTCGACCTTCGAGGACAGCGGGTGGAGGAAGCCCTGGGCAATGTGGACGGACTACTGGATACCGCAGCTGTGCAGGGCGTTCAGGAAGTGCGCATCATCCATGGCACCGGGACCGGCGCCCTGCGCAGGGCCATCCGGGAATATCTTAAAGACCATCCCCTGGTGGAATCCAGCGCCCCCGCCGCGGATGCCTCTGGCGAAGGCGTAACCGTGGTAATCCTAATCGGGTAGGAGGGGGCCTCACGGCCCCCGTCCTCCCACACCACCGGACGTACTCAGCGTATCCGGCGGTTTCCTCTACTGATTCAACAGGCTGTACCTTTCGGTCAGGGCTACGAGTCCCTGTTCCCTAAACCAAGCCAGGCTCATGGCTTCAGCCGCCTGAGGGCTGCCAGCCAGGCGCCACCAGCCTTTGCCAGACCCCGCCAGTAGCCAGGCCCGCCACTCCGGCACGCCCAGCCCCTGCAGAAAGTCCGCAATGGCTTTGGACCGTTTCCGCTGCTTCAGCCGTACGCAGCGCAGCTTTCGACGAATCCACCCATCCAACCTGCTGAGGTGAGTCCGACATTCCGCATAGCGGAAGTAGGTCACCCACCCCGTGAGGAAGGAGTTCAGTTCGTGGACCATCCCTTCAAGGTTGACGCCTCGGTTGCGTCGCGTGGTTCGCCGAATCCTCGCCTTCACGCGCTTCAGGCTTTCGGGCGCTAGGCCCAGCCGACCTCCGGGCAGCAGCCGATGCCCCAGGAACTTCCGTTCCCATACCGGGGCCACCGCACTTTTCTCCCGGTTTACGCGCAAGCGCAGCTTCCTTTCCAGAAAGCTGCTCACCGACACCATTACCCGCTCCCCCGCTGCCTGCGACCGCACATAGATGTTGCAGTCATCGGCGTACCGGCACAAGCGGTGCCCCCGGCGTTTCCAACTCCTGGTCCAACTCCTGGTCCAAGTCATCCAGTAGCAGATTGGACAGGAGCGGCGATAGCGGCCCTCCCTGCGGAGTCCCTTCGTATCGCTCGACGCACACCCCATTCTGCATCATCCCCGCTTCCAGGAAGCGCCGGACCATCCGCAGCAGGCGTTTGTCGGCGACTCTCCGGGGCAGGCGGGACATCAGGATGTCGTGGTTTACCCGGTCAAAGAATTTCTCCAAGTCCAGGTCTACCACGATTTCCCGCCCCTCCCCTACGTACTCCTGCGCCTGGCGCAGCGCCTGGTGCGCGTTTCGCCCGGGACGGAAACCGTAGCTTGACTCCGAAAAGGTTGGGTCCAACAGCGGGTCCAGCACCTGGAGGATGCCTTGCTGCACCAGGCGGTCCACCACCGTGGGGATGCCCAGTTGTCGCACTCCACCTCCCGGCTTGGGGATTTCCACTCCCCGCACCGGTTGCGGTTGGTAGCTGCCTTCCAGCAGCGACGCCACTAAGTAACTATCTCAAAACAGTAAGGCGCCAAACTCGCCGGTACCACAGTAGCCCGCAGGCCAGTTGCAAAAGACCCAGGAAATTGGATGCCTTTTTGTCGTAACGGACAAGTAATCCTCTGCACTTGGACAGCCACGACAGGGTTCGTTCCACCACCCAACGTCGGGCCGGATGGGTCTTCTCGCCGAAGCTATCCAGCTTCTCCTCACCAATACGTCGTATGTGGGCCTGATACCCGTGGGCAGCGGCAGCTTGGTGGCCGGTGGGATTGTCATACCCTTTGTCCAGACATAGGTGCTGGGGTGCCTGGTCAGTGGGCTGAGGCCGCTCCACCACAATGGCTTCCAGGGTGGCTTCCAGCAGCTTGGTGTCGTGGACATTGGCTCCAGCTACCACTAGACTCAGAGGCCCTCCATCCCCCTCTACCAACAGGCTTCGCTTGCTGCCCGCCTTGCCCCGGTCCGTGGGATTGGGGCCAATTGCGTCCCCCCCAGGCGAGCTTTACCCAGGGCGCAATCCGCTGCTTGCCATTCCCAGTCCACACCTCCCAGCTCTTCACATTCCTCTACCATGACCGACCACACTTGGTTCAACACTCCCGATTCTACCCATAGCTGAAAAGTACGATGGATAGTACTATCGTCACCAAAAGTCTTGGGCAGATGGTTCCATTGGCAACCACTACGTAAGCGAAAGATAATTCCGTTAAGGATTGGCCTTGGGTTGACCCGCTTGCGACCGGTGGTTTTGGGAGGGATTCCCTCCAGGATCACTGGCTCAACTTTCTCCCACAAATCGTCCGGAATCTCCCAAATAGTCTCCAGCGGTTCAACTTGCCTCATTGGTTTCACTGCTTTCACCTCCACACTTTTGGTGGAAGTATAATATAAGTTTCAAATTCAATTCAAGGTTTTGAGATAATTACTAAGTTCCTCCCAGTGTTCCGCCAACCAGCCGCCCAGGTCATCCACACTCATCCCGTCAACCCCCGGCGCTCCTTTGTTGGCTTTCAGCCGCTGGTAGGCTCGGTTCAGGTTCTTTGGCTCTATCACCTCCTCCATCAAGGCTTCCGGCAAGGCTCGCTTCCGTTCAGACGCCGTGGGCCCTTGCTGCTCCTCGTTCGCCCCAGTTCCGGTTCCGCCTTCACCAGGGACGCCGGGGCGCACGGCCTCCTCTCCCCACTCCAGGAGTGAGAGTTGGTAGACCGTGCCTTGCTGCCGCTCTACGCCCATCGAGTCCTCTTGACTGGCTCCTTGCAGTAGAGGATTCGGCCCTTCATCCTTCCCGTGCGGGAAGGACTACTATGGCCTCGGCTGACTTCTCCGGAGCCTTCCCCCACCGTTGCCGGTGCGGTAGTCCCGATTCCATCGGGACAGCCCCAGAGATCTCCCAGGGTAAGCTATGCATCCTTCCCTCGGTCCCCGCCGGATTTACCAACGCACATGTCCGGATGACTACCGGGCCTCCCCGTCCATGGCCGGGTTACCCCACTGCGCCGGCCTTGTATCCGATTCCTGTTCGTCGGGTCCGAGTTTTGCCATCAGCTTCCTTCAGATTCCACCTCACGGTGGACACCCTTGCTTAGGCTAGCGGTTCCGGTCATCACGGCCCGCAGAGGACTTTCACCTCCAAGATGCACAACATGCCTGGCACACCAAGTAAGAGTCCCACCCTAGTTCGGGTGGGACTCTCTCTGGTTTGCTTAACCCAGGTTGCCGCTTACCTCAAGTGTTTAGCAGCGCAGGTGGAGAATTCTATTCCGTTGCTATCACTTCCGTAAGTGACCAGCGCAAGTGGAGAATTCTATTACGGTGCCAGTGCTTCCGTTTCTATTGCTTCTGTAGCCATCGGGGCAAATGGTGTTGTCCCAGATGGCGCCGCTGATCTTGGCGCCACGGAGGTCGGAATCCTCCAGGTCGGCATCGGTGAAGTCCGCGAACCGAAGGATGGCGTCACCCATGTCGACGTTCTCGAAACGAGAGTTGGTCAGGTCGGCAAAGCTGAGGTTGACGTCGTCGAAGCTGCTATCCCTAAAACTGACGTCGGTCAGATTGGCGAAGCTAAGGTCGGCGTCGGACATGTTGACATCTATACCCCCGGCGTCGGTCAGGTCCGCACCGCTCAAGTCGGCATCCCGAAGGCTAGCGTCGTTCAGGTCGGCCCGCCGCAAATTGGCGTTCTGCATTATAGCGCCGCTCAGGTCGGCATCTTCCAGGTCCGCCCCCCTGAGGTTAGCCCGAATCAAGATGGCGTACCGCAGGTCAACGTCCCGGAGGTTGGCTCCACCCAGATCGCATCCCTGGAGATTAGCCTCGCGAACGAACGCAGTGCAGTTCAGGCTTTCACCGCCGCTGCAGATGATATTGCCCCCGGCATCGAAGCCGCTAACCAGCTTGCCGTTGCCGCAATTCAGCCTCGCCAACCTCAGCTCGGGAGAAAGACCTCGTGGTCCCTCCAGCCCCTGAGGCCCGACTGGCCCGACTGCCCCGATTGACCCGACTGGACCTTCCGGCCCAACGGAACCCTGCAGGCCCGCGATACCCTGAGGCCCCCTTTTCCCGGGAAGGCCGGCCGGTCCAACTGGTCCCGGCGGTCCGGCGGGACCCACAATGCCTTGAGGCTCTTCAGAAACCAATACCTGCTGGTTTTGTTGGGTGTCGACCGCGTCCTCTCCGCCGAAGCAGGCTATTCCAATGAACAAAGATACGATAAGTAATCCAAAAACGCGCCAGAGTTTCACAATCTCCTCCTTCCCGTCCCAATGAAGAGGCTAAAGTATTAGCCTGGATTTCTGGTTCGCCTCTGGGCCCGAACCAGGTAGAAACCGGAAGGTTCCACCGGTAAGTTCGACCGGGGAGTTCAATTGGAAAGCTCGCTTTCCCGTCGTCGCTCCGCCCACCAGGCTTCCCGTTACCCCTATTTTAACCTTCCGACCCTTGGGTCAATCCACAATTTTGGTGCGCAGTTTCCAGCATTTTGGGCGGGATCAAGTCGTTGGAGCATCTTTAGTGCGTTAAAGCCCCCGGTGTATTAAAGGCCCCGAAACCAGGCCTGACGCTTTTCCGCGAAAGCTCGTATCCCCTCCTGAAAGTCTCCGGTCAAACCGATATCGCTGATGGCCTCAGTCTCCGCATCCAGCTGAGCGGCCAGATCCGCATCCCAGGATTGGTCGAAAAGCGCCTTAACTCGACCATATGCCCGGGTGGGGCCTTCCGCCAGGCGGGTAGCCGTCTCCAGAGCATGCCTGGGGAAATCCGCGGCCGGGAACACTTGGCCCACCAGCCCCAATTCGCGGGCATACTCGGCGCCGATGGGCTGGCTGGCCAGGTATATCTCCATTGCCCGGCCGGCTCCCACCAACTTGGGCAGGGAGTAGGTCGAGCCTGCGTCGGCGGTGCACCCGATGCCCGCGTAGGCCATGAAAAATCGGGCGTCGCTGGACGCCACCCGCAGGTCGCAAGCTAGAGCCAGACTGAATCCAGCCCCGGCGGCGACGCCGTTAACCGCGGCGACCACTGGTTTGTCCAATCGGCGCAAAGCCAGGATCACCTCTCGATGCAGCTTATCGGCCAGCTCATGGAGATGCTGAGATAGGCCTGAGGGTCCCTGATCTTCCAGGGTATCGGCGAAATCTTTTACGTCCGCCCCAGCGCAGAAAGCTCCGCCGACTCCGGTGAGCAACACCGCCCGAATGTCAGCGCCCCGACAGTCCTGCAAGCACTGGCCCAGGTCGTCCACCATTTGGGGCGTTAGCGCGTTGCTGGCCTCCGGTCGGTTCAGGGTGATCACCGCCAGACTGCCCTGCCGGCTAAACTCTACTTGCTGAGAACTCATTGAATCCCCCATTTGGCAGCACCCCCTTTGCGGTATTGAGAAAAACGCATTTCGGTCCTTCTCCGGATGACAACATGGCCAAGGATCGGTATAAATTGACCATCTCAAAATGGCCCGTGTCATTCCGAAGGAGGGAAGCGACTGAGGAATCTAAATCCTGGGTCCGTAAGACCCCGTGAATAGTATTACAGGCACACCATAGCCAATGGGGTCAGGGCCAGGTTCCCAGGGACTTTAGACCCCTCGCGTAGTTTATCCTGAGCAACGCCGAAGGGCTCGGGGTGACATTTTAAGGTAGGTACTAATCGACCCGGACGGCGGGAATATATATCGTAGAAGAAGGGGGATAGCGGCTTTTACAAACTTTGGAACCAACCGGGCGCGCCGAACCAATTGGCTGCCAGCCACTTGGGGGAGCCCAGCGCGGGAACCAGGTCGGCGAGAACCATTTACGAAGGGCAGCTAGAGGCTGGCCTGCCAGGCCCGGCCGACCGCGGGGGCTACAGCGGGCACCACCGCGGGGTCCAATGTCCAGGGGATTACCCGCTCGGCGGTAGGTTCCTCGATCAGCCCGGCCAGAGCCTCGGCGGCAGCCACTTTCATGCTGTTGGTAATGCGGGAGGCTCTGACATCCAAAGCCCCCCGGAATACGCCGGGAAAGGCCAGGCTGTTATTGAGCTGATTAGGGAAGTCACTGCGCCCGGTTCCCACCACTGCGGCACCCGCCTCTCTGGCCAGGTCGGGCATAATCTCCGGGATAGGATTGGCGGCTGCGAATACAATGGCGTCTCGGGCCATGGACCGGACCATCTGCTGGGAGACGGCGTCTGCCACCGAAAGGCCAATGAAAACATCCGCGCCCTCCATGGCTTGAGCCAGACCCCCGGTGACGTTGTCCGGATTGGTAATCTCCAGCATCTCGGTCTTGATCGGCGTCAAATCATTGCGACTCCGATGAATGATGCCTTGGCTGTCCACCAGCACAATATTCCTGGCGCCGTATTCGTGGAGCAGCTTGGCCGAGGCGATGCCGCCGGCCCCGGCTCCCGAGAAGACCACCCTCACATCGCCGAGCCTCTTGCCCACCACTTGCAGCGAGTTGATGACCGAAGCCAACACAACAATAGATGTACCATGCTGGTCGTCATGGAAGACGGGAATCCCCAAATCCTGCAAGGCCGCCTCAATCTCAAAGCAGCGCGGCGCGGCGATATCCTCCAGGTTAATACCGCCGAAGCTAGGAACCAGATTCTTCACCGTTTGGATGATAGATTGGTTGTCCTGGGTGGCCAGACAGATAGGGAAGGCGTCGATATCGGCCAGCCCTTTGAACAGAATGGATTTCCCCTCCATAACCGCCATGGCCGCCTCAGGGCCCACATTGCCCAGGCCTAGAACGGCGGTGCCGTCGGTGACAATCGCCACGGTGTTTCCCCGATTGGTCAGAGCGTAGGATTCAGCTTTATCGGCGGCGATAGCCAGGCTCACTGCCGCCACACCCGGAGTATAGGCTATGGAGAGATCCTCGGCAGTCTCCACCTTCATCTTGGGGGCGATGCTAACCTTGCCCCGGCTAGCGCGGTGCCGAATAATGGCTTCCGCTCCGTAATCCATTCTTACTCCTGCCTGGATCAGCCTGGTAAAAGAACTAAGAGTAGAGCCCGGTCGAGCGAACTCTCGCCTGCGGACAGCCCACCTCGGCCAGACTTGATTTGCCGGCCGGGCTCGCTTCGCGTCCAGACCATTCTAAGCCCTAATAAGGACAAAATCCCCGGATTTGAAGGAGGGATTGGGGGAATTAGCCGGTTACCGCTCCCTCGGACGCCGAGGATACCAGCTTGGCGTACTTGGCCAACACTCCGCTGGTATATTTGGGTGGCATGGGCTTCCAGTTAGCTCGGCGGTCGGCAAACTCCTCTTCGGTGAGCCTGGCTTCCAGACGCCGGGCGGGAATGTCCAGGGTTATGAGGTCTCCCTCTTGGAGGAGTCCGAGGGGACCGCCAACCGCTGCTTCAGGAGCCACATGACCTACCATAGGACCGTGGGAAGCGCCGGAGAACCGTCCGTCGGTGATTAGCGCTACTTCGTCGCCCAAGCCCTGGCCGATCAACGCCCCGGTCACCGCCAGCATCTCCCGCATCCCCGGGCCACCCTTGGGTCCTTCGTAGCGGATGACTACCACGTCGCCTGATATTATCTCCCGTCGCTGAATAGCCTGGAAGGCCGCTTCCTCCTGATCGAACACCCGCGCCGGGCCTTGGTAGACCCTTTCTTGGTGCCCGGCCACCTTGATGACCGCCCCCTCCGGAGCCAGATTGCCCCACAGAATGGCCAACCCGCCGGTGGGACTGCGAGGCGCATCGGTTGGGTAAACGACGGGCTGGTCCTCTATGGTCGCTATGCCGGCCACATTTTCGGCCAGCGTCTTACCCGTGACGCTCATGGCGTCGCCGTGTAACAATCCGGCTTTCAGCAAGCGCTTCACCACCAGCGGCACGCCACCGTAGCCATCCAAGTCAGCCATGACGTAACGGCCGCCGGGCCGCATATCGGTGATATAGGGCGTGTTTCGGCCAATGCGGTCGAAGTCGTCCAACCCCAGCTCCACCTGCGCTTCCCGGGCGATGGCCATCAGGTGGAGCACCGCATTGGTGGAACCTCCCATTGCCACCACCACGGTGATGGCGTTCTCAAATGCCTGGCGGGTCAGTATGTCGCGGGGGCGGATGTCCTCCCGCAGCAATCGCATCAACGTACTGCCGGCCTCTCTGGCCCGGTCCTTCTTGCGGGGGTCGACCGCCGGAATAGAAGCGTCCCCCGGCAGGGACATGCCCATCACCTCAATGGCGGTGGACATGGTATTGGCGGTGAATAGACCGGCGCAGGAGCCTTCGCCCGGACAGGCGTGGCACTCCAGGTCGTGCAGGTCCTCCAGGGACATGTTCCCCGTAGCGTAAGCGCCAACCGCCTCGAAGACGTCCTGGATGTTGACGTCCCGGCCCTGAAACTGACCGGCAAGAATGGTGCCGCCGTATATGAAAATGGAGGGAATATTGAGCCGGGCCATGGCCATCAAACAGCCGGGCATGTTCTTGTCACAACCGGCGACGGTAATCAGCCCATCCATCCGCTCCCCAAAGGTCACCACCTCTATGGAGTCGGCGATGACTTCCCGGCTGACCAGGGAGGCTTTCATGCCTTCGGTGCCCATAGAGATTCCGTCGCTGACGGTGATGGTGCCGAACTGGAAGGGGGTGCCCCCGGCCTGTCTCACGCCCTCTTTGGCGGCCTCGGCCAACCGGCCCAGGTGCACATTGCAGGGGGTGACGTCGCTGGCCAAGTTGGCCAATGAGACAAAGGGTTTCTCCAGGTCCTCTTGAGTCAGTCCCATGGCCAGCAGCATAGCCCGAGCTGGGGCGCGCTCCGGACCGTCGGTGACCTCGCGGCTCCGGTGCTTGGGGTCGTGCCTGGTACCGGGCTTAGCGCCGGTGGTGGTCAAGGGGCGCTCCTCCATTAATGGGCCCGCGTGTCTAGTCAGATAGCCGGGCCCATTATAGTCTTAGCCTCCGGGGGTTACAAGCTAAAGCTGGCCGGCTGAAGCTAACCGGGTCTTTTGGTTCCCCTCAGTGTCATTGCGAGCCCTTCGGCTGCGCTCAGGATAAACTCCGCGAAGCGATCTCTCCTTACTCTCATGAGATTGCTTCGGGCCTTCGGCCCTCGCAACGACAATCAAGAGACCTGATTAAAGCTGGCCGGGGCTTGCGCCCCACATCTTTTTCTTGTACTCTGGGGCTTGCTAAATTCGTACCTGCCAATTTCGAATCTAAAGGAGATGGGGAAAGCATGTTAAATCCATTCGGCTGGCTAAGAATACCGACCGCTGACGCCCATTGCGATATCCCCTGCGGAATATACGACCCCATCAGCGCCAAGATCGCGGCCCAGACGGTGCAGAAGATGGTGCTGCGAATCCAAAATCTGGAGCCGCCCTCAGCTAGTGCCGACACCGACGCCCGGCATACCTACGCCAACACCATGTCTCGTTACGCCACGGTGAAGGAGGAGCATGCTGAAATCTGTAAACGCGAGTTGAGTATCCTGTGGGCGGACTATGCCTGGCCCAATATGCCCGCGGGGTTCGACCTGCATGGCAGCTTTAACTCGGCACTGAAACTGGCCGGCCGCTGCAAGCAGAACGTGGACATGGCCGCCTGCGAAGAGCTAGTGTCGACGGTAGACACCATCGCCACGGCCTTCTGGGCCACCAAGAACGTTACTTACAGCGACCCCAACGCCGCCGCACGCTACGGCGCCTAGCCAATCGGGTAGGAGGGGGCCTCGCGGCCCCCGTCCTCCCACACCACCGGACGTACTCAGCGTATCCGGCGGTTTCCTCGACTGTTTCAACAGGTGCTACCACCCGTCAAGGCTCGTTTCCGTTCAGACACCGTGGTCGCTGGCTGCTCCTCGTTCGCCCCAGTTCCGGTTCCGCCTTCACCAGGGACGCCGGGGCGCACGGTCTCCTTCCTCCATTCAAGAAGGGAGAGTTGTTAGGCCGTGCCTTGCTGCCGCTCTACGCCCATCGAGTCCTCTTGACTGGCTCCTTGCAGTAGAGGATTCGGCCCTTCATCCTTCCCGTGCGGGAAGGACTACTATGGCCTCGGCTGACTTCTCCGGAGCCTTCCCCCACCGTTGCCGGTGCGGTAGTCCCGATTCCATCGGGACAGCCCCAGAGATCTCCCAGGGTAAGCTATGCATCCTTCCCTCGGTCCCCGCCGGATTTACCAACGCACATGTCCGGATGACTACCGGGCCTCCCCGTCCATGGCCGGGTTACCCCACTGCGCCGGCCTTGTATCCGATTCCTGTTCGTCGGGTCCGAGTTTTGCCATCAGCTTCCTTCAGATTCCACCTCACGGTGGACACCCTTGCTTAGGCTAGCGGTTCCGGTCATCACGGCCCGCAGAGGACTTTCACCTCCAAGATGCACAACATGCCTGGCACACCAGAATTGTAGGGACGTACGGTTGTACGTCCCTACATCGCCGCCTCAGCCGCCAATATCCCCCTAGCCCAGCCCCGCCAAAGCCTCAGTTGCCATTTCCACCGTGCGGTCTATGTCTTCATCAGTATGGGCTAGGGAAACGAAAGCGGCCTCGAACTGGGAGGGGGCGAAGTAAACTCCCCGCTCCAGCATGGCATGGAAGTACCGACCATAGCGGGCTGCGTCGGCCCGCTCCACGCCAGCCAGCGAATCCACCTGGCCGCCGGTAAAGAACCCGGTAAGCATGGAGCCGACGCGGTTGATGGTGGAGGGAACCTGCGCCTGCTGGCATGCCTGGGATAACCCGCTGGCCAGCCGCTGCCCCAAGGCCTCCAGTCGCTGGTAAGTGCCCGGCTGCTGAAGCTCCCTCAAGGTGGCCAATCCGGCCGTAACCGCCAGAGGATTACCCGAAAGAGTTCCGGCCTGGTACATGGGGCCCAGAGGAGCCACCATTTCCATGATTTCCGCCCTGCCGCCGTAGGCTCCCACTGGCAGTCCTCCGCCGATGATCTTGCCCAGGCAGGTGATGTCCGGGGTTAGGTCAAACAGCTCCTGAGCCCCACCGGGGGCCACTCGGAAGCCGGTTATCACCTCATCCAAAATCAGCAGCGCGCCCCTTTCGGCGGTAATCCGGCCCAGGCCGGCCAGGAAGCCCTCGGCCGGAGGAACCACACCCATGTTGCCGGCCACCGGCTCTACTATGACGGCGGCGATTTCCCCAGGATGCGATTCAAAGAGCTGTTCCACCGAGGTCAGGTCGTTGTAGTCGGCCACCAGGGTTTCCTGCGCGTAGGAATCCGGAACTCCGGCGCTGGTGGGAATTCCGTGGGTCATGGCACCGGAGCCTGCCTTCACCAGCAGTCCATCGGCGTGGCCGTGGTAGCAGCCGGAGAACTTGATTATTTTGGAGCGTCCGGTAAAGGCCCGGGCCAGGCGCAAGGCGCTCATGCAGGCCTCGGTACCCGAGTTGACCAGCCGCACCTTCTCTATGGATGGCATGGCCTGGCAAATCAGACGGGCCAGCTCAACCTCCAGCTCCACCGGCGCGCCAAAGCTGGTGCCTCCCTCGGCGGCTTTCTTCAGCGCCTCCACAACCTTGGGATGGGCGTGTCCCAACACCAGGGGACCCCAGGAGCCGAGAAAGTCGATGTATTCGTTGCCATCGACGTCCCAGACGCGGCTGCCCCGGCCCCGAGCCAAGAACGGCGGGGTACCGCCCACGGCGCGGAAGGAGCGGACCGGGCTGTTGACCCCGCCGGGGATGTATTTTTGCGCCTCGGCGAAGAGTTTTTCGGACTTGGTGTTCTGCATGCCTCTCCAATCTAAAACTAAAACATGTCTCGGATATTTCGGTAAGTTTGTTCCGTACGCCGGCGGATTCCCCCATTTTCAACGATTCGTTCTCTATCGTTTACCCGATAAATGACTCGAGAACGCCCTACTCGGATTCGAAAGATGTCATCCACTAGATGGGTGGAGCCAGCGGGCCTAGGCACCGTTGCTAAGCCTTGAATAGCTGCCGTAACTCTCCGATGGTCGGTTCGCGGAAGAGAATCCAGCTGTCGGCCCACCCGTCTACTGCGAAGTCTAACCTCGTAGGGCCTGGGAGCGCTGGTGCTCATACTCTTCTAGAGTTAGAGATTCATTTTCCGGCGCTTCTTGGGCTTCCTTCATGGTTAGCAGGTCTTCCAAGTCTTTCATGGATTCCATCAAGTGCTCATACTGCTCGTAGTTTACAATCAGCTCCCACCGGTTCCGGAAGCCGCATAACAGGTCTCGTAAGACCATGCCGTGCTTCCGAACACCACCGTCCAGGTCCAGATCCCGCGGAGACCCCTTTGGGGGACGGCCCGCGTACTTGTCAAAAACCGTCGATGGTAAAACCCAGACGTCCCCGGGTGCCCCGTCAGTGAACTCTACTCCCACTATGAAGAAGTTTTTCCGGGGCTCTATCGCCGGCATTCCGAACCATCGCGGGTACTTCCCACCGGCGCTACCGGCAGCCTTTATTTGGAGCTCAACCACTTGGCCAGCCGCCGTGCGCACTAGAGCATCTAAACCTTCATCCACCAGGGGGCGATAGGGAACCATCCCTCGCCTCAGCAATTCCCCAAATACGTGCAGCTCGCCTCTCTCACCACAGATCTGCTTGCTGAAGAGTTCTGGATTCATCTCCCTCTATCCTCCCCCTGGAGCCAGCGGGCGACCTCCTTGGCGTGGTAGGTGATAATGATGTCCGCTCCGGCCCGCTGGATCGAGGTGAGCAACTCCAGGGTCACCGGCTTCTCGTCCACCCAGCCCTGCTGGGATGCGGCCTTGACCATGGAGTATTCGCCGCTGACGTTGTAGGCGGCCAGGGGGTAATCGAACCGGTCCCGGGCCTGCCGGATGACATCCAGATAGGCCAGGGCCGGTTTGACCATTACGATATCCGCGCCCTCGGCAATGTCGGTCTCTATCTCGCGCATGGCCATGCGCCGGTTGGCCGGGTCCATCTGATAGTTGCGGCGGTCCCCGAACTGGGGCGTGGAGTCGGCAGCCACCCGGAAGGGACCGTAGAAGGAGGAGGCGTACTTGGCGGCGTAGCCCATGATGGGCACATTCTGCTCGCCGGCCCGATCCAGCGCCTCCCGAATCGCCCGCACCTGGCCATCCATCATCGCCGAGGGGGCCACCAGGTCGGCGCCGGCCTGAACCTGGGCCAGGGCGCTGCGGGCCAGCAGCTCCAGAGTCTGGTCGTTGTCCACCCTGCCATTTTCAATCACCCCGCAGTGGCCGTGGTCGGTGTACTCGCAGAGGCAGACATCGGTGACCACCAGCAGCTGGGGAGCCGCCTGCTTGATCACCTTGATGGCTTCCTGGATGATTCCTTCCGGGTCGTAAGCGCCGGTGCCCAGCGGGTCCTTCTCGGCGGGAAGCCCAAACAGCAGCACCCCGGGAATCCCCAGCTCCGCCACCTGCTCGACCTCTTCGGCCAGCATGTCCAGAGACAGGTGGTAGCAGCCCGGCATGGGCTCGATGGGCTGCCGAACTCCCTGGCCGTGGGTCACAAATAGGGGGTAGATGAAGCTGGACGCGGAGAGCCTGGTTTCTCGTATCAGGGAGCGTACCGGCTCCAACTCCCGCACCCTTCTCATTCGCATTTCAGGAAAGCTAATCATAAAACATCTCCACAAACATCTCCCCAGGCATCCTCTCAAACATCTTTGCCTGAAAAATCGGCGGCTGCCGCCGCGTTAACCCTAATCTCTTAATCACACCTTTAAATCCCGCTGGGGCTCTTCCCAGTGGGACACCAGAGTCTCCACCAGCCCTTCGACGGTGGCTTTTTTGGCCATCAGGTCGACCCGCAGCCCCAGTTCGGCGGCGGTTCCCGCGGTCACCGGACCGATGCAGGCGATGAGACTGGAGGCCAGAAGTTCCTTGTCGCCACCCAGCAGCTCCATCAGATTTCGAACAGTCGAGGAACTGGTAAAGGTCACCACATCCACTCCCTCTTGCAGCAGCTGGCGGGCCCGATCCGACGCGCCGGACGGCGTGACGGTGCGGTAAGCCGTCACCCGCCGCACCTGGGCTCCCAGCTTGGTCAATCCCTCGGCCAGAACCTCCCGTCCGATGTCCGCCCCGGGGAGTAAGACCGGCACGCCGGTCCAGTCTCTACCGGCCCGGCCTCTATCTGATAGCTCTGCAACAACTGCTTCGGAGGTGGAGCTGGCCGGAACGAAGTCGGCCCGGATGCCCTGCTGAGCCAGGGCCTGGGCGGTGGCCGGGCCGATGGCTCCGACGGTGGCGTTGGCGAAGACTCGTCCGTCCTTCCCCTGAGCCGCCAGCCGGGCGAATACAGCGTCCACGGCATTGGTGCTGGCGAATATGACCCACCGGGAATCCAGCTCGGCCCCTTGGTCCAGTTCCCGGTCCAGCTCAGCATAGTTTTCCAACGGGGCGATCTCTATGGAGGGAAGTTCCACCGGCTGAGCTCCCGCTTGCTCCAACAGCTGGCGCAGCTTGGAGGCCTGAGTGCGGGAACGGGTTATCAGCACCCTTTTGCCCCAGGAATCCCCCCGGTCGAACCAGCGAATCTGTTGCCGCAAGGCCACCACGGGCCCAATTACGGCCACCACCGGCGGCTTCAGCCCCGCTTCTTCACCCCGAGCCACGATGTCTTCCAGACAACCGGTGACGGTTCGCTGCTGGGTCCAGGTGCCCCACTGGATCAGCGCTACCGGAGTGCTAACGGGCATGCCCTCCTTGGCGAGGGTTTGGAGAATGGACTGCAATGGGGCCCAGCCCATCAGAACCACCAGGGTGCCGCCGGTGCGGGCCAGTACATCCCAGGGGACGGTCGACTCGGGCTTGGAGGGATCTTCGCTGCCGCTGACCACCGTGAAAAGGCTGGAAACCCGCCGGTGGGTAACGGGAATTCCGGCGTAGGCCGCCGCTGCAATGGCGGAGGAGATGCCCGGGACGACCTCAAAAGGAATGTCATGCTCGGCCAGGGCCAGGGCTTCCTCGCCGCCCCTTCCGAAGACGAAGGGATCGCCGCCCTTGAGCCGCACCACCAGCTTGCCCTCGGCAGCCCGATCCACCAGCAGCCGGTTGATCTGGTCTTGAGTCAGAGCCTGGCGTCCCCGCTCCTTGCCAACGAACACCCGCTCCGCCGTTTCGGGAGCCGATTCCAGCAGGGATGGGTCCATGAGCCGGTCGTACACCACCACCTGGGCCTGCCCCAGACAGCGCAGCCCCTTCACCGTAATCAGCCCCGGGTCGCCGGGCCCGGCCCCTACCAGAAATACTTTACCAGCCATGCTTCTCAATACCACCCTAGGTTTGTGAATCACGCTTTCGATGGCCGGGGTAGAGACCTAACAGGAAAGCACCTAAATTTATCAGAGGCCATATGCGCGGGTCGTTGGGGTGGTCCACTTGAACTTTGTTGATCAGCCCGTCGTACTCCTGCACCTCTCCCCAGGTGAAGAACACTCCATCCCGTGCCTTATCCATCAACTCCCTGAACCGCTGGGCCTCAGCAGGGGTGAATGGGTTCATAGTCCGAGCGAGACAGTCAACCAAGGATTCTGTGCTCTGGGCCATCCGGTAAGTAAACTGACCCATAGACTCGTGATATTCTTCGTCAGTTATAGTCTTGCTGCGGTGTAGGAAGGAAAAAGCGGTGGGCAGCAGCCCCATCATGGAGGTTAATTGCCCGTTGAGACCATTGACTCTCGCTGCCAAATCTCCCAACCGACTTTCTACCCGGTCCAGCCGGCTTCCTAAGTTGGCTTCCAACCTCTCCAACCGCCCTCTCAGGAACCATGCCGTACTGATCAGGGCTAAGACTAGGGGAACTCCAACCCCGACCACCGATACAATTATTTTTACTGTATCTGTCATACGCCCTGGGGTATCCCCTCAGGTATCGGCTGGCCCACGGCCTTCAGGCTCTTTATGTTCACCGGTATGGCTTCCTTCACCTTAGCCATAGCCTCTTCCCCTGGTCTCGCCACAAGTGCTAGCGGTCGGAGCTGGGACAGTGGCTACAAATAAGTTTTCTGCTTCATCCCAGTCCACCACCGGGCTAGCCCGCGCCGGCTTGCAGCGCCTCCACCAGCTCGCTGTTCCCCTGCACCAACAATGCTTCATAAGCCTGCTCGGACAACTGATGCGGGGCGTCAATTGAGCCGGACAACTGGGCTCGAAACACGCTGCCGCCCTCGGGGGTGGACATGAAGACCCTCAACTGGAGAGCCTTGCCTTCGGCCTGGGCGTAGGCACCTACCGGAAGCTGGCATCCACCGCCCAGCAACTCCAAAAATCCGCGCTCGGCGATAGCCGCACTGCGGGTGGCCGAATGGTCCAGCCGGTCCAATATCTCCCGCATTCGCTGGTCCTCGCTGCGCATCTCCGCCGCCAGCACGCCCTGACCGGGAGGGGGCACGAACTGCTCCAAGGAAAGGTATTCGGAAACTCGCTCGGCCAATCCCAAACGCACCAGCCCGGCCGCGGCTAGGACCACTCCGTCGTACTCGTCGCTCTGGGATTTGGCCAACCGGGTCTCCACATTGCCTCTGACCGGCAGCACCTGCACCTGGGAGTTACAATCCTTGAGCTGGGCGGCGCGACGAGGGCTGCTGGTGCCGATGCGGGCTCCCGCCGGCAGCTGGGCTAGGGAGCAACCCCAGCGATTGACCAGCACGTCTCGGGGATCCTGTCGCTCCAGCAGGGCCCCCAACTCCAGGCCCTCCGGCAGCTGGGTAGGCAGGTCCTTGAGGCTATGGACCGCCAGGTCCAACTGACCGGAGAGCAGCTGCTGCTCTATCTCCTTGACGAAAACACCCAGACCCATTCCGAGCAGGGGCGCGGTGGCGTTGGCGTCGCCCTGGGTGCGGACCGTGTTGACCTGGAATTCCAGTTCCGGATAGAGGGGCCTGAGATTGGCCAGCACCAACTCAGTCTGGCGCAACGCCAGGGCGCTCCCCCGAGTACCCACCTGGACGACGTTACTGGTCGTCAAGGTCCCGGGCCTGGTTGGGGCTGGGCGGTCGCCGATTTGAGGAACGGGTGGGATTACCCTGGGATTTACCCTGGGATTTACCCTGGGCGAGGCCATCCAAGTTGAAGATGCGGTGGACGAGCTCTTGCTGAGCCGGATCTTTCAATTCCTTGAGGTAGAGGGTGGGATGATGCAGCAACTTCTTGATTATGGCGGAGGTCATGGCATCAAGTTGCTGGGCTAGTTGGTCCCTTCCCGCTTCGCTATTATCCAGCGGCCAATTGTCGACCAGCTTGCGCCAGGTTTTGGCCAGCTCCTGGCGGCGTATCTCTTCGGCGTTTCGCCGCATGTTGGCTACCAGCGGCACCGCATCCAGGCGCTCCCACCAATCGGCGAATCTGCTGGTCTCTTCATCCACTATCAGCTGCGCGGAGTCGATGGCCTGCCGCAGGGCAGCGGCATCGGTCTCGGCCACCAACTGCAGAGAGTCGATGTCGTAAAGCTGCACTCCTTCCAGCTCCGCCACCCGGGGGTCCACGTCCCGAGGCACCGCGATGTCCACAATCAGCAGCGGCCGGCTCGGCCGGGACCTCATGGCCTCTCGGACGACGTCTACCTCCAGCAGATACCCGGGCGAACCACTGGAGCTGATCAGGACGTCCGCTTCGGCGAGCTGCCCGGCCAGGTCGTCAAAGGGCGCAGCCACTCCGCCCAGCTCCTGGGCCAGTTGCTCCGCCCGCCAATGAGTGCGATTGACAACCGTTACTCGTCTGATTCCGGCATCTGACAAAGACTTGGCAACCAGCCGACCCGCATCGCCCGCGCCGATCACCAGGGCGCGTCTCGGCGCCAAATCCCCTAAGATCCCGCGGGCTAGTTGTACCGCCGCCTGGCTCACCGACCGGGAATGTCTGCTGATGTCAGTCTCTCGATGTACCCGCCTTCCAGTCCTCAGCGCCTGGTGAAACAGGCGGGACAAGGGCCCGCGAGCGTGGCCTTCGAGGCTGGCTGTGCTGAAGGCGCTGCGGAGCTGACCCAAGACCTGCCGCTCCCCTACCACCATGGAGTCCAACCCGGCGGCTACCCGGAAGAGATGCCGGGCGCAATCTTCTCCCTCCATATGGTAAAGATGCTCCCCCAGGTCGGTCCCGGCTACTCCAGATGAAGCGGTCAGAAAATCGCCAATCCTTTGAACCAGGTCTGGAACCTGGCGGTCGCCCGGTTCGTTGCGGTCGCCCGGCTCGTTACGGTCGTAGGTATATATCTCTAGCCGGTTGCAGGTGGAAACTATGACCCCATGCTCAACGTACCGGGACAGGAGGTCCAAAGAAGGAGCAAGCTGCTCCTTTTCGATGGTCAGTCTTTCCCTTAAATCGAGGGCCGCGGTGCGGTGGTTCAACCCCAGGACCAGGAGGCTCAACTGATCTTCTCCTTTGTTAGACCTTCTGGGACTCTACCTTTGGGGACTTTACCTTTGGGACTCACGGAGCATCCTTTTCGGCTGCATTCTTCCAGTCGCGGGCACAGGCCCGGCGCCATGTTATCCAACAGCTGCGCCAGCAAAATTTCCAGCGCTTCATCTTCCCGGTCCCCTTGGGCCAGCCTCAAAAGCTCCTGGGTGATGCAGCATTGCCAGCGGTCTGGGTCAATGCTAACCCGCCGCTGCTTAACCTCCCGACGGGCCCGGGCCAGGACATTGGCCAGGTCGGCCCACTCCAGCGCCGGGTGGTCGGCCAGGGTCTCCCGCAATTTTCGAGCCAGGGCCGGACTCGCCCCCCCGGTGGAGATGGCCAGGGTCACCGGGTCTCGCTTTACTACCGACGGAGCGATGAAGGTGCACAGGTCTGGATCGTCCACCACGTTTAGCAGCACGCCCAGTTTTTCCGCTTCATCGTAGATTTCCCGATTCACGTGCCAGACGTTGGTGGCGGCCACGGCGATGAAGGCGCCTTCCAGGTCGCCGGAATGGTACTCCCGCTCCAGCCATTGAACCTGCCCGATTCGGGCGGCGCGCCGTATGCCCGGCGTCGCGTCGGGACTAATTATCGTGATTACTGCGCCGGCATCCCTGAAGCCAGCCAGCTTACCCTGGGCGACGGTGCCGCCGCCTAGGATTACGCACTTTTTCCCGGCCAGATTTAGATATGTGGGGTAATAGTCAGGCATTTTTCCTTAACTAACAAGGTGTTTTAAAAGTCCCTCCCCTTACCAAGGGGAGGTTAGGTGGGGTTAAAATACCCCCTCTGAATCTCCCCCTTCGAAAGGGGGAGACATTTGGTTTCTAAACACACTCTAAGACGGCTGGGCTACTTCGGCCACCTCTTCGGTTTCCCAGAACTCTTGATAATCCCCCACAAAATATCTGACTCGGGTTTTCTTGTACTCCCGAGTGCTGTACAAAAGCTGGTTCTCAGTGATGCCGGTGGCCTGGCTGATCTCCCGCTCCACCTCCTCGCATCCTTCGGCAGAGGTAGCGTGAACCATGGTGAAATGGGTGTAAGGCCAATCGGGGAAGGTTGGCCGCTCGTAGCAATGGGTGACCGCCGGGTTTTCGGCCATCAGCAGCCCCACTTCCTCCGAGCGTTCCGCTGGAACCTTCCAGACAATCATTGCATTGGACCGGAACCCGGAGCGCCGGTGGTGGAGCACCGCGCTGTATCGCCGCATCAGCTTGCGCTCCTGAAATTCGGCCGCAAGTTGGAATAACGCCTCGGTGCTGCTGCCCAATCTCCCGGCCATCTCGTCAAAGGGTCGGGGTACCAGCGGCAAATCCTCCTGAAGCTCCCGAATGGCAGCTTTGTCCGATTCGGTCAGGGGAACCGCCTGATTCCAGGCGGGCCCGGACGCCGTCTTCTCAGAGTTGTCGGGCCCGTCCCCGTCTGGATTGTAGTTGTGGGCGGCGCCCTTCTGTTTAACCATGTCAAAGTTCACGCCGATCTTGAAGAAGCGGATGGTTGGCATGACCCGATGATCCAGGGCATTAGTTTCCCGGGCCATCCACTCTATGGTCCCTTCCAGATCACCATCGCCGGGGACCGCCATGGTGAACCAGAGATTGTAGTAAGACCCTTCCCTGGCGTAGTTATGGCTAACCCCCGGGTGTCGGTTGATAAACAAGGCTCCCGTGTTCAGCTGATCCGGGTCGTAGGCGAAAGCCACCAGGGTGGTTTTGTAACCCAGCCGGCGGGTGTCGAAGATGGCGCTGATCTGTCGTACCACGTTCTGCCTTTTTAAGCTTCCGAGCCGGTCGATTACCTCAGACTCCGTGATGCTCAGCTGGCTCCCCAGTTCCCGGTAGGGCTGCTCCACCAAAGGAAACGCGGTTTGTATCGCATTCAAAAGCTCGCGGTCTACCAGGTCCATCCCTTCAATCCTCCATCTTCCGGGGGCCCACTGGCCGCCGGGCACTCACCGGAGACATGTCGTCACGCGCTGGAGCTGCGCCGATTATGGGCTTCCACCACCCCCAGCAATACCCGGTCCGCCAGCTCCAAGATCTGACTCCGACCACGGGCGTTGGCGGTATCCATAACTATGGTGCGGAAGAATATCAACGCCTCAACGGTGTCTTTCAGGGCCACTCCCCGGTCCGCCATCTCCGAGCCGTATTCATGCCCCAGCATCAAGGACTCCTCCAGCGCTTCCTGCCGGCGCCGCCGCGGCGGACTCTGCTGTAGCAACAGCGAGAGCAGACGCCGCCCGAACAGCCGCATGCGGTCGCGGCCTTCCTCTTCCACACTCTGATACCAGGACTGGCTGGTTACATCTTCGTGGCTGAGCCGCCGGCGAATCCGGCGTAACGCCGAGCCCTCCACCCGCTCCCTGGAATCCGCCGTTTGAGCCGGGGTGTTCTGGGCAGTCAGCTCCAGAACATCGTCGTGCCAAAACCGCCGGTGTCCGCCGGGCGTCCGGTAGACCCGCACATGACCCTTGTCGGCCCACTGGCGCAGGGTAGCTTCGTTTACCTGCAGCAGCCGGCTGGCCTGCCCCAAGGAAAGCCAGCGGGATGGGTTGTCAGTCTGAAGCTCTACCATAAAAAACTAGGTCAAACACCAGGGGGAAATCTACAGAATTCTTAAGAAGTCTATGCCATTTATGACGGGTTTCAATAACCCTTAAGAGGCTAGCACAGAGGGTAGCCGCCGTCAATGGAAAATCCATGACTATTGTCCGGCAAGTGGGGCATCTCTGACCCCGGTCCAAAGGAGTGTGAGAAGCCATCCTTTCGTCATTGCGAGTTTTCATGCCCCGATGGAGCGCCACCTACAGATGAAAATGGGTTCCCTTCGGCTCATGGTTCGACCGGCTCACCACGAGCGGTAGGGATCCCGCTGGTCCTGAGGCTCTCGAAGGGCGAACGGGCTATTTACAGAGCGGCCCTTCGGCTGCGCTCAGGATAAACTCCGCCAAGCCATCTGAGTATCCTGGGATTGCTTCGTCGCTGACGCTCCTCGCAATGACATCCCGACCTCCCTCTCAACGAAAATCCTCCCGGTATTGTCGGGAGGATTTGTCAGAATCTCGCTGGGCCAATACGGCCGACGGCAAGGGGGATTAAACGTTGCCTTAGGGGAACAGGGTTTCTCCGGTCTCCGCGTCGGCCACGATGATGGCGCTGACCGGACAATTCTCCGCAGCCTCCAGCACCTTCTCTTCCGGGTCTCCATCGGGGTTCACCACCTTCGATTGCCGGTCCTCATTCAACGCAAAGGTGTTGGCGGCGAAAATCTCGCACGTCGCATTGCCGACACAAACATTGGTATCCACAGTTATCTTTAGCTTTCGGGGCATGTCGCCTCCAGTTTGGCCTCCGGTTGGAGGATGTTTAGCAAAGGACCGGGGCCTTTCTTCCGGCAGCCTAGGACGCCCGGTCGGCTCAGTTCCCGGCCCGGCTAGTTCCAGGTCCGCCTAATGCCAGGAAACCGGCAGGGATTTCAGCGACCGGAAGGTTATGCTGGGCTGGTAGGACAGGTCCTTGGCGGGCACATCCAGGTTAAGCCTGGGGAATCTCTCCACCAAGATGCGGAGGGCTTCCTGTCCCTCCAGGCGGGCCAGGGTCGACCCCAGGCAATGGTGGATGCCCGAGCCGAAGGCCACGTGGGGATTGGGATAGCGAGCAATGTCGAAGGTTTCCGGGTTCGGGAAAACCTCCGGGTCCCGATTGGCCGAGGAGATAAACCAGCGCAATCGCTCATCCTTGCGGATCATCTTGCCGCCAAGCTCCACGTCCGCGGACGCAATCCGCTGAATGGAGCGAACCGGAGCGTCGTAGCGCAGGCACTCCTCGGTCGCCCGCACCGTGCGCCCGGCCGGGTCTTCCCGGAAAGAGGCCAACTGATCCGGGTGCTGGATCAAGGCCAAGGTGCCGTTGCATATCAGGTTGATAGTGGTTTCGTGGCCCGCCAGCAGCAACAAGACGGCGTTGGCCAGCACCTCGTCCCGGGTGTATATGCCCTTCTTCTCGCCGATGGCCAAAACCGACAGCAAATCCTCTCCGGGGGTTTTTACCCGCTCTTCAACGATGGGCGAAAGGTATTCCAGCAAGCCCTTTATGCCATCGGTAAGGGGTTGCATGCGATTCAGTTCACCGCGACCCAAGAAAAGCAGCTTCTCCGCCAGCTCCCGAATAAACGCCCGGTCCTGGTTGGGCATGCCCATCATCTGGGCGATGACCAGCAACGGAAGGGGGATGGCGAAGTCTTTCATGGCGTCCATGCTGCCCCGTTCCTCAGCCTCGTCCAGCAGAGACTTTACCGCCTTCTGCACCATGGGACGCCACATTTCCATCGCCTTGGGGTTGAAATAGCTATGGACCACCATCCGCATTTCGGTGTGCTCGGGACGGTCGTGCTGGATGAACCAGTCGGAGAAGAAATCCCTAACGTACTGGTAGAGACCCAGGTCGGATTCATCGATCTCGGGATAGGGAGCCCTGGGGTCCCTCTTCCACCACTCGGAGGAGAAGAACTCGGGATGCCGGGTCACCCAAACCAGGTCGGCATAACGGCTGACTACCCACAGCTCATATTTTTCGTTCCAGTGCACCGGGTCCTCATCCCGAAGTTGACTGAAATAGGTGTAGGGGTCGTTGACTACAAAGGGGGAAAAGAGGTCGTCGGTGATAGCGGTTACCATAGCTCCTCCGGGGCGACTGCGACTGCTTACTGCTCTGCTGGAGAATCGACGGTCAGATGCCGTGGTCCCGTACCTGGAGGCCATTCTCCAAAGGCAGCGATTGCTGGGTGGAGGGATTTCCAGAATGAAATTCATGTTACCCGGATGCCAATTCCAGGTCAAGGCGTTTCTCGCGAAACGATTCCTTATTTCGTATCCAAACCCAGGAACATTACCCGAAAACAGCCAGGTCGGTCTGACGGCACCGCCTTTCGATTGTCATCGCGAGAGCCGTAGACCCGAAGCAATCTCATGAAGGTAAGAAGGGATGGCTTAGCGGAGTTTATCCTGAGCGCAGCCGAAGGGCTCGGGATGATATTTGGGAGAACCTCAATACCCTGGGTCCGGCGGCGCCGCAGATGCGCCGACTATGTCCTTTATGTCATAATGACACCTGGTAGAGGAAAGGTAAATTCTGGCCAGCGCCGGCAAATAATATCGGCTGGAATCCCTGGCGGGAGAAGCCATGTTTGACAAGATACAGCACATAGGTTATCTGGTCCGCGACCTGGACGCTGCCGTTGCCTGGTACGCCCAGGGCTTCGGTGGTGAAAACGCCGGAGGCAGCGCCCTGCCGGCCGGGGGCATTATCCCCAGCGGCGGGCGCAACGCCTTTGTTCACTTTGGTAAAGTGGAAGTGGAATTGATTGAGCCCCAGGACCAGACCGACCTCCCCGCCGACACCCTGGTGATGCACCACATTGGTTACGCCGTCTCAGACATCGCCGCCTCCATCGCGAGCTTGAAATCCAAGGGCTTCAAGTTCTTCGCCGATGCTCCGAACACCAACGTGCTGGGCCAGCAGGTGCTGTACTTCGATCCCGCCGGCACCAACGGTATCCTCATGCACCTGACTCAGCTGCCGTCTCAACCAAACACTGCGGGCCTGGACGCGGGGTTGAAGATTGACCACATTGTCCACGCCGGCTATCTGGTTAATAACCTGGAGGATGCCATCGCCTGGTACGTGGACAAGCTGGGCGGAACTCACCTGGGAGGCGGGGCATCCCGGCGGGGCGGACGCAACGCCTTCGTTAACTTCGGCCAGGTTCAGGTGGAGTTGATTGAGCCCCAGGATCCGGCGTCTCTGGGACCGGCGTCTCTGGGACCGGCGCATCGCATGGACCATGTGGGGTACGTGGCTTTGGACATCGAGGCAGCCATCACCGATTGCCGGGCCAAGGGCTTCCAGTTCGTTGCTGATACCCCCAATACCAACTCGGTGGGTCAGCAGGTACTCTACTTCGAGACTGACTCTACCAAGGGCAGTCGCATGCATCTGACCCAGCTTCCGGCGTGATTAGCGAAACTCAGAAGGAATCGCGTTGCCGATAAAAACCTTGTGTTTTCCCAAAAATATCTTCCTCATCGGTTTCATGGCCTCGGGCAAGAGCCACGTGGGTAGTATCCTGGCACAAAAGATTGGCTGGCGGCTGGTGGACGCGGACGCGGAGATTGTTCGTCGGGCCGGAAAGCCCATCGAGTCGATTTTTCAAGCCGAAGGGGAACCCGCCTTTCGTGCCCTGGAGGTCACGGTGCTGGCGGAGTTATGCGCCGGGTCCAGACAGGTCGTGGCCACCGGCGGCGGGGCCTTTTTGAACCCGGTAAGCCGGCAAGCCATGCTGGACCGCGGACTGGTCCTCTGCTTGAACGCTCGCCCGGAAACCATATTCCAGCGGCTGGGCCGAACCGGGTTGGAGGCCAAAGACGCGGAGGCGCGCGAGGAATACCACGAGGGCACGGAGCGAGCGGTCGAGCGGGAAGCCAATCCTGTTCGTCCTTTGCTGGCGGGAGATGATGCCCTGGACCGAATCAAGTCGCTGCTGGAGGAGCGAGCCGGGACTTATTCGCAAGCCCATTACAGCATCCCCACCGACGATTTCACGCCGGAGCAGGTGGCGGGGCAGATCGTCGAAATCTGGAAGGCCGAGACCGACCAGGGTCCATCTCCCAGTTCCCAGTGAGGGCGCTCAAAATGAGGGTGTTTAAAAGCCGGTGAGCAGCCAAACTTGCCAAACTTGCCAAACTTGGAGGAGTCGAATGCCCGACCCTGAACTGGCCGCCACCGTCCACCACTCGGAAGGCAGCTATCCGGTGGTGGCTGGTTGGGGTCTGCTGGAAAATTTGGGGGACCGGTTCCTGGAGCTGGGAGTCAAGGACACGGCCTACATCATCACCGACGAGAACGTGATGCGACCCTACGGTCGCATCGCCCAGCGCGCGCTCCAAAAACGCGGCATTGCAGCCCACTGTTTTATCATTCCCCCGGGCGAGCCCAGCAAGAACTTTGAGCTGGCCCAGGGAATATATCAGTGGCTGGTAAGTTTAAAAGCCGAAAGAGGCCAGGCGATTATCGCCGTTGGTGGCGGAGTAGTGGGAGACCTGGCAGGTTTCGTCGCCGCGACCTTCCTGCGGGGGTTGCCCTTCGTCCAGGTCCCCACCAGCATGGCGGCCATGGTGGATGCCTCCGTGGGCGGCAAGGTGGCGGTCAATTTGCCCCAGGGCAAGAACTTGGTAGGGGCCTTCTATCAGCCCAGGGCCGTGCTGGCGGACGTGGCTACCCTGTCCACCCTGGGTAAGCGGGAATTGGCGGAGGGCTGGGCCGAGGCCATAAAACACGGTTTGATCCTGGACGCCGATCTTTTTGACCTCTTTGAGGAGCATGCGGAAGACCTGATGGCTCTGGAGCCGGAGTTGTCAACCGAAATCATCCGCCGGAGCATGGCCATCAAAGCCAACGTGGTCAGCCAGGATGAACGGGAAACGCTAGGCATTCGCATCCTGCTCAACTACGGACACACCATCGGGCACGCCCTAGAGGCGTCCACCGACTACGGCCGGTTCATGCACGGGGAAGGCGTGGCCATCGGAATGATGGGGGCCGGCCGGATGGCCCAGCGGATGGGGTTGATTCCCCAGGAGGTGGTGGACCGGCAGCGGCAACTCTTGCAGCGTTTCAGCCTCCCAATTGACGCCAAGGGTGTCTCTGGAGTCGCTCTGGACCAGGTGCGGCAGGCCATGTCTCTGGATAAAAAGACCGATGGCGGAGCCCTTCGTTGGGTTATGCTGGAGCAAATCGGAAAGGCCACGGTCCGCCGCGATGTGCCCTCGGAGCTGGTGGAAGAGACCTTGCGGGAGCTTATCAGCTGAGCTGGAACCCCGTTGCTTAAACGGAATCGGCCAGGCCGACCTCCCGCCCAGGGGCCGGCTGATTTGCGCCGGAAGCCCGTCCATCTACTTCTCCTGGTCTGTCTTGGGCCGGTCTTGCTCGGGCTGCTCCTGGTTGGGTGCCAGGGGTTCCGCTATGAATTGCGGGGACCGACAACATCTGAACTCAGTTATCCGGACGACCCCCCGAATGACGCAGTTAATGATAATGTGGTGAGCGTGGACCGGATAGTTTATGTAGGTACCGGCGGTGACCTGTTTACGATCAAGGGCGATGGGACAGACCCCCAGCAGTTGACCGGCAACAATCAGCTCCGCCCGGAACCTCCGGAACCTCCGGAACCTCCGGAACCTCCGGAGCAGAACCCCAGGAGCCTGGGGCGAGGCAGATTTCCGCGGCGTTACTCGGCCAAACTCTGAATTTCAATCAATTTTACGCCTGGCCTACCTGGTCTCCCGATGGCACCAAGCTGGCGGTTTCCCGGGTGCAAATGCGAAGCGAGCGGGAAGCCACTGTTTCCATCCAGGTCATCGATGCCATCACCGGGCGGGCCGATACCATCTACACCAACGAGGTTCCGGCTCTGATCGCCGATGGCGTTCCCCACTATCTTTACTGGGCGCCGGACTGCCGGTCCCTGGGGTTTATCGCTGCGACTCCTCGGGGCCTAACCTTGTTTGTTTCCCCAGTTATCTCAAATGAAGGGCCCACGACGGTCGAGACCGGCGCGCCGCTTTACTTCAGCTGGGCTCAAGATTCCCGAGGACTCTTGCTACATTCCGGCCCGGAGATAAAGTTGATTCCCAACCTGGCGACTGGTGAACCTTCCCTTGCGCTGGGCTCCGATGACGGATTTCGGGTGGCGGCCTATTCCCCGGCCGCCACCTCCGGGGGCCCGCGGCTGGCCTACGCGAGCCACAACGAGGATGGTGGCCTAATTATGGTCGCGAATAGTGGCGCCCTGGAGCAGGCCCAGCCGGCGCTGGAGGTAGGACCCTTTTCCGCCTTCCTCTGGTCGCCTGACGGCACTCGGCTCGCTGTTGCCGACCATTCGGACTCGGCAGGGCCGGCCTTCCAGAGATTAAGGGTGGTGTCGCTGCAAGAAACGGGCCGGGAAATGCCGGTAGATCCCCAGGTCGAAACCATCGCCGCGGAGGACCTGTTAGCTTTTTACTGGTCTCCCGATGGTCAGCGCCTGGCTTGGGTGGCCTTGGACCCGGAGCAGCGGCTTTTTCAATGGAGAGTCTCCGGGCAGCTTTCCGGCAGCGACGGCGCCGATGCCAAGGACCTCTTCCGGTTTCAGCCCTCCGGTGAGTTCTTCACCTTGCTGAGCTTTTTCGACCAGTATGCCTACTCCCACTACCCTTGGTCTCCCGACAGCTCTCAGCTGGTGGTGGCGGGCTCGCCGGAGCAAGCCTTTGAGCGTCGCAATGGCCATACCCCCACCGGCTCCCTGATTTTCGTTTTGGACGTGCCTGGAGACAATCCTCCCTTGGAAATTGCGGCCGGCACTCTGGCCTTCTGGTCCCAAAATTGAGTTAGATTGCTGCAGGGAGTCGGATTTAAGATAAAAGGCTCTGGCGGTTGGAGCCGGGCGGCCTTTGCCCTATTTATTACGATTAGCCTCGACTGTGGCGGTACCCCCACTCCTACTCCCGAGCTGAACATCGACCCGGCGGCGATCTTGGACCACGCCATCGGCCAGCTGGACCAACTCAGCTACGCTTCCTTCCTCCTGGACCAGCCCCAGGGCACCACCGAGCTGCTGCCGGGGCTGGAGATGAGCCGCGTTTACGGGGTGGTGGCTCACCCGGACCGATTCAGTTTCACCGTGGAAGCGCAGGTTAGCGGCACCTATGTGGAAACCGACATGGTGGTCATCGCCGACCAGGCCTACATGACCAACTTCTTTACCGGGAAATGGGAAGAGGTCGGTATGGAATTACTGCCGGTCAACTTCGCCAATTTGGGGCAGACCCTCTCGGCTATCTTGGGTTCTATCCAGTCTCCCAGCTTGGCCGGCGCCGAGTCTCTTGGGGAGCGGCCGGTGTATCTAGTTCAGGGTCGGGTGGACTCCGGCGACCTGTCCCGGCTGGTGCCCAACGCCGCTCCGGGTTTCGATGTGATGCTGGAGTTATGGTTGGAACAATCCAGCGGTTTATTGCTGCGGGTAGTGATCACCGGGCAGGTGATCTCCACCGACATCGCGGATGCCGTCCGGGTGCTTTCCCTGGATGACATCGACGTGCCGGTGGAAATAAGCCCACCCCTCTAAATACGCCGCTCCATGCTTCGAGCCCGCGAGTCGATTTATGTCCCTTGGGCGCTTACCCTGATTGGTCTGGGGGCTTTCATGACAGCCCTGGACCAGACCGTGGTGGTCACCGCCCTGCTCAGCGTGATGCTGGACCTGAAAATCCCCGCCACCGACCTGGACCGAGCCTCCTGGATCATCACCGCCTACCTGCTGGGATACACGGTGGCGATGCCCCTGATCGGGCGGCTGGCGGATGTGTACGGCTATCCCCGGGTTTACCAGGCATCCCTGCTGGTTTTCATACTGGGGAGCGCCATGGTCGCCCTATCCGGCAGCCTGGGCTGGGTAGTGGCAAGCCGGGTGATTCAAGCCGTGGGCGGAGGCGCCGCCATCCCCATCGGGATGGCCCTGGCCAGCACCCTGCTGCCGCCAGAGCGCCGGGGATTGGCTTTGGGCATAGTCGGGGGTGCCGCCGAGGCGGGGTCCATGCTGGGGCCAGTCTATGGAGGCGCCATCGTGGAGCTGGCCAACTGGCGCTGGATTTTCTGGCTCAACCTGCCCCAGGCCGCGCTGCTACTGGTTGCCCTGCTCTGGCTCCCCAATCAGCGGAACCGGGAGGCACGAGTAGACTACGCTGGCGGGGCCCTGCTGGTGGCCGCCCTGCTGGTCCTCTCCCTGGGCCTGTCCCGGCAGGGGCTGTTCACCCTGTCCTCGCCCACTCCCTTCCTGGTCGGCGCCGCCGGAGTGCTTCTGGTCCTGACGCTGGTGCGGCTGGAATCCCGTGTACTCCAGCCTCTGCTGTCTCCAGTCCTGTTCCGCTCCTGGGCCTTTCTGGCGGCCACCGGCACCCAGCTGCTGGTGGGGACGGCGCTGATTATAGCTATGGTTACCGTGCCCCTGATGGCTAATACGGTGATGGGCAAGGAACCGTTTACCGGAGCTTTATGGCTGCTCCGCATGACCATATTTATTCCTCCAGGCGCCGTGCTGGGAGGCGTGCTAATGCATTGGGCCGGAATTAGAGCGGTTACGATAACGGGCTTGCTGTTGTGCGCCGCCGGTCTATTCCTGGTGAGCACCTGGCCCATTGGGGTTGAAGACCCAGAGTTGACCTGGCACCTGGGCATGGTCGGATTGGGATTCGGCCTGGTGATCGCCCCCATAATGGCCCGGGCCCTGGAGCCCGCCGGGAACGACTATCGGGGTACCGCCGCGTCGCTGGTGGTGGTGGCCAGAATGATGGGGATGACCCTGGGACTGGCGGCGCTTTCGGCTTGGGGAGTCGAGCACTTTCAGGGACTCACCGCCGGGCTGGAGACGCTGGTGCTGCTAGAGGCCTACACCACCGCCGGTCTCACTCTGTTCCATGACTTCCTGCGCGTGGCCGGAGCGCTGTCCCTGCTGGCGGTTGCGCCCGCCCTTCTAATGAGGCAGGATAGAGAGCCGCAGCAGGCCGATTGACCCTTACTGCGGTAAGCGGGCCAGGTTTGCGATTGTGGTATGTAAGCTAAATGAAGGGAAGAATCGGCTAGGACTTGCCCGGGGCATTCTCTGGGGCATCGCCCGGCCCCGTTTGCCTGCTGCGCTGCTGCCAAGCTTGGCTTTCCAACCCGGACAGGTTTTGATATACTCCCGTTGGTTTGGCCCAGAGCCCGTTTTGGGCCAAACCAAGGCGTCAAGATCCAAGCTGGAGAGGGTATAATGCCGGCGTATGCCGTAATCGGCGGCCAATGGGGTGACGAAGGCAAAGGCAAGGTTATAGATTACCTGGCCGGTAGCGTCGATTACGTGGTTCGTTATGCCGGCGGGAATAATGCCGGTCACACTGTGGTAAATGACCAGGGCACCTTTCAGCTGCACCTGGTTCCATCAGGAATATGCTGGCCCGACGTTTACGGAATCATTGGCAACGGCGTGGTGGTGAACCCGGATGTGCTGGCCGGTGAGTTGGAGATGCTGGCCTCCCGGGGCATAGACACCAGCCGGTTGTACGTCAGCGAGCGGGCCCACGTCATAATGCCCTACCACATATTGCTCGACAACCTGGAGGAGGAAGCTCGAGGTTCCGGCGCCATCGGCACCACCGGTCAGGGAGTGGGACCGGCTTACATGGACAAGGCCGGGCGGATGGGTATACGCATTGGGGACCTGATGAATGGCGAGAGCCTGCCGAACAAATTAAAGCAGACCTTGCAGTTCAAAAACGCCCTGATCACCAAGGTCTACGGCAAGGAACCGCTGGTTCTGGATGAGATTCTGGTCAAGTGTCGGAAATGGGCGGAATGGCTCAGGCCCTACGTGCAATCTACCGAAAAAATCGTTCAAAATCTGCTGGCTGGTGACAAGCGTCTGCTGCTAGAGGGGGCGCAGGGTACTCTGCTGGACTTGGACCACGGGTCTTATCCCTACGTGACATCCTCGTCCTCATCCATTGGAGGAGCCTGCACCGGTTTGGGGCTAAATCCTCAGTCAATAGCCGAGGTGCTGGGAGTATTCAAAGCCTACTCCACCCGAGTGGGCAGCGGCCCCATGCCCACGGAGTTGCATGACGAAACCGCCGAGCTGTTGCGGGAAAAGGCCCATGAATATGGGACTACCACCGGTCGGCCCCGCCGGGTAGGGTGGTTCGACGCGATCGCTGCCCACTACAGCCGGCAGATCAACGGCTTTACCGGGATAGTGTTGACCAGATTGGATATTCTGGACGGATTCCCCACCGTGAAGATTTGTGTCGGCTATCGGGCTGACGGTCGCAATCTAGATTACTTCCCGGCCGATACCGCTCTCCTGGAGCAGTGCCAGCCGGTATACGAGGAGTTCCTCGGGTGGGAGCAACCTACCGCCAGCACTACCAAATTAGACCAGCTGCCTGCCAACGCCCTCCGCTACATTAATAGAGTCGAATCTTTGGTAGGGTGTCCGGTGCAGATCATCTCCACCGGTCCCAGTCGAGAAGAGACGGTGTTGGTGCAGCCGGTTCTGGTTTAAGCAGAGCTGTTAAACTGTTTTAGAGATGGCTTAGAGCAATGCAATATACTTCCAAGTTCGGGATCTATCTCAACGCCAAAGACGGCAAAGTGGTCCGCATAAACTCGCCTTATTGGATACCCGAGGAGCCGGACTGGGTTTTTCTAACGCCGGAGGTCAACGCCACTCTCCTACAGATTAGAGAGCTGGCCAAGGAGCAGGCGCTTTCCGATATTCCAGACAGCATCACCTGGGGAACTATACCCCTAAGGGATTAGCTCCTAAAGGACTAGATGTTTGGCGGTCTACTCCCCTCCTTCGACTGCTCTTTCAACTTCTCGTCTGGCGGCGCCACCTCAACTCGCCGCCCGTCGGCTGATTCCTCTCTTGGCTAATCGCGCTCCCCTGATAATTCTCGATGGTTGGCGACCAGCATTTCGCCCACGGCCAGATACAGGCTAGAGATTGAACCGCTTTCTGAATCGAGTCCTTATCGGAGGGGATATCACGCAGGCGCGCCGGCGCATGCGCTGGGCATGGATCGCAGGGTTCTCTTGGGCTGCGGTTGGCCTGCTTAACGCTCTATTGCTGTTTTCCGGTTTCGACTCGGAGGTCGAGAACCTGTGGAGCGCGGGCCAGTTGGCTTGGGTGGTAGTTGAAACTGGCCTGATGGCTTTGCTGTCGTTCGGCGTGCTCAAGCGAGTCAGAATGGCTGCGGTCTCGCTCTTTTTCTACTTCTGGATCAGCCGGATTCCATTGTGGGCCCTGGATTTGATCTCCTGGGAAGAGCCGCAGGATGTGGCCCGTATAATTATTATGCAGGTACTACCGGCTTGTCTCTTCTTCCAGGGCATGCGGGGAGCCTGGACCTTCCATTTTTTGAGCCATCCCCAGTATTCGGGGGAGGCCTCCCCCACGGAGGAGTCCGCTGTCTAGCGCGGGGCCGATCTGGCGTGCAGTAGGGGAGGCCCGCAGGCGTTAGGACGCCCAATCCCTAAATCAAAGCCAACATGGAATCTACATCGAGACCGGATTGGGCAGCGCTTCCAACACCGTCATTCCGGCGAACGCCGGAATCCAGGGACCAGTGCAGAATGTACTTTCCTGGACACCGGCTTACGCCGGTGTGACGAAGGATTTTGCTCCTTCAAGTTGCGCAAACTAACACACTGCCGACTGCCGAAGCAGACTCTGGGGTTTAGCTGAATGTAGTTTTCACCCTGGTATGAGTTTAGGTTTGATAGGCGTAGCTGTAACTGGGGCTGGTAACGCGGCCGCCTTCCACTATGATGTAGTCCCGGTCCAGCGGCTCTTCAGCCAGGAAGCTGATCAGACATTCGCGGATGCCATCGGCATAGCGTTTTTGGGCCTCCAATGACGTCCCCGAAACATGAGGCGTCATCGCATGGTTAGGCATTTTGCGCCAGGGGTGGTCCGGGGGGGCCGGCTGAGGATACCAGACGTCGCCAGCGTAGCCCGCCAGGTGGCCGGATTCCATCACCTCTACCAACGCGTCGGTATCGACGATGCGCCCCCGGGCAGTGTTGACCAGATAGGCCCCCGGCTTCATGGTGAAGAGCTTGTCCCGATCGAAAAGGCCCTGGGTGGAAGGTGTTAGGGGGATATTGATGCTGACCACGTCGCTCTCGCGGATTAGCGGGTCCAGCTGCTTGTACCTGGCCCCCAGCAGTTGTTCCTCGCTGGTGCTGAGCCGGCGATAGTCGAAGTAGTGTAGCTGGACGTCGAAGGGCTTCAGCCGGGCCGCCACTCGCTGGCCGATGCGCCCCATGCCAACAATGCCAACCGACTTGTCCTCCAGGTCGTGGGATCGTGCCGCGATTTTCCCGATGTCCCATCCGCCGTCCACCACTTCCTGATAGGAGGGCAGGTAGTTGCGGACCAGGGTCAGAATCTGCATTATCACATGCTCCGCCACGCTGACCACGTTGCTGCCGGTTATCTCGGCCACCGTGATGTTCCGCTCGGCGGCGGCAGCCAAGTCGAAGTGATCCGAACCCACCCCGGCGGTGAGAAGCAGCTTGAGATTGGGCGCTTTTTCGATGCGCTCTCTGGTGATGTAGGCGGGCCAGAAAGGGGTGGCGATCAGCACATCGGTGGTAGGAAGCTGGGACTCAAGCCCGCTCCCGGCGTCGGTCAACGCTACCAACTCGTGGCCCGCTGACTCAAGAAAGTCACGCAAGCCCAGGGCATTTTCGGCGCATCCAAATAATTCCGGAGTTTCCTGGGCTGCCGCACCTCCGGGATATAAAACTGCTACGACTTTCATGGCCTTCCCCCTGTTTAGGAAGAATTTTCATGGGTTGCCCGGATGCCCCTAGAAAATAAATTGGTCTGTCGTGTTGAACCGGTAAAAGGCTTCTAGGTCAAAGATATCGCCTGTGGAACATTGATGAAAAAACAGACCGGACTCCCGGTCTGTTTCACCAAAAGCTATAACGAACCTCCCCCGGGGTGGGGTTCTAAACTAACCCCAAGATGAAAACTACATTCAGCTAAACCTCAGAGTCCGCTTCGGCAATCGGCAGTGTGTTAGTTTGCGCAACTAGAAGGAGCAAAATCCTTCGTCACACCGGCGTAAGCCCGTGTCCAGGAAAGTACATTCTGCACTGTTCCCTGGATTCCGGCGTTCGCCGGAATGACCGTGTTGGCAGCACTGCCCAATCCGGTGTCGATGTAGATTCCAGTTTGGCTTTGGTCATATTTACGGGGTTCTAGTTGTTGAAAGCGGGCAACACTTCTTCCGCGAACTTGGTGAGCTGCTCTTTGAACACGGCCTGGGGCATTCCCATTACGGCGCCCAGGTTGACTCGCTCCACACCCGGGTACTTTTGCTCCACTTCCTTCAGGTGCTCCACAATGGACTCCGCGGGCCCACAGAGCCAGACTTTGTTGGCCACCGCGGCTTCCAAGGTAGGTAGCTCGACGCCGCGAGCAGAGCCGGGGTTGGACACGGCCTCTATCTGCTCGGGCCGTAGCTGCATCAAACCCAAGGGGGCGGCAAACTTCATCGCTTCTTCAAAATAGGGCCGGGCTTCTTCAATGGCCTTTTCCTGGGTCTCGCCGATAAAGAAGCGGTAACCAAAGGCTATGTCTTCCCCCAGTTCCAGATTTCGGCCGTATTTTTTGCTGGCCTCCTGGTACATGGCTACCCGTTCTCCCATAGCCGGTTCCGGAGTATTGGAAATCAACGCCTTGATGCCCTTTTTCGCCATGAAATCGATGCCCCTCGGGGTTCCGCTGACCAGGGGTTGCCAAATCTCCACCGGCTGACGCAAAGGTCGTGGCACTAGGCTCAGCTCCTCCAACTGATAGCCCCGATAGGGCACATCGGCCGGAAGGCGGTAGTGCTTTCCTTGATGGGAAAAAGACTCCGTGCTGAAGGCCTTGATAATAATTTCTAACTGCTCTTCAAACAGTTCCCGATTGGCTTCTCCGTCCAGCATGGGGGAATCGAAGGTTTCCACTTCTCTGCTGTGATAACCTCGACCTACGCCGAAAATTACCCGACCATTGGTCAGGATATCCGCCATGGCGAAGTCTTCGGCCAGGCGCAAGGGGTGCCACATGGGAGCGATGTTGAAACCGCAGCCGAACCTCAGTCTTTCCGTGTTGCCGGCCAGGTAAAGGCTCAGCATCAGCAGATTGGGTATGCACTCGTAGCCTTCCGTCTGAAAGTGGTGCTCCGCCATCCAGAACTCGTCGAAGCCCAAGGCTTCCAGATGCTGGGAGAAATCCAGGGCCCAACCGAAGGCTTGAGCCAGCTTTTCGTTGGGATACCGGCGATCGTTGGCTGGGGTTCCTTGGAACCCCAGATTATCATCTACCACGTGGCCGGCGTAGGAAGCGCTAAAATTCCGAAACATGGGCCGTTCCTCTAACCAATGTGCGTTTAAACCCGGGTGCGTATGCTTGGGAGTTCAGCTCCCGGGAGGCGGAGCCGGCGCCGGATTGTGGAGCTCCAGCCCCAGGGTAGCTGGGAAAACCTTGACCAGTTCTTCGACAGTCCAGCGTCCTTCCTTGTGAATGGTCTTAACCGGCTCAGGCTCGTTTAGCAAATTGACCAGGCCGGCGGTCACATGGAAGACATGCCCGTTTACGTGGGCCGATTCGTCGGAGGCCAGCCAGGTGACAAAGGGGGCCACGTCCTCCGGCTCCCCTCTTAGCGAAGTAGTCGTGCCGCTAGTGATGCCCCGGGCGGCCCGCAGGCTGCGAGCTTCTTCCGGCACGCTGATGGTCATTCGGGTGGAGGCGCTGGGGGAGATGGAGTTGGCGGTGACCCCGTAACGCCCCATGTCCCGAGCCACTACCCGGGTGAAGCCGGCTATTCCGTCCTTGGCGGCGCCGTAATTGGCCTGACCGGAGTTGCCGTACAGTCCGGAGGTGGAGCTGAAGGTGATGACCCGTCCTGAGCGCTGCTGACGGAAGAGAATGCAGGCATGCTTGACCACCGAAAAAGTGCCCTTCAGGTGGACTGCTATTACGTCGTCCCACTCCTCCTCGCTCATGTTGAACACCATGCGGTCGCGCAGGATGCCAGCGCAGGTGACCACGATATCCAGCTTACCGAAGTTGTCGATGGCGGTCTGGACGATCTTCTCCCCGCCCTCCATGGTAGCTACCGATTCGGCCAAAGCGACGGCTGTACCGCCCGCCTCCCGGATCTCCGCAACCACCTGCTCGGCGACCAATTGATCGGCGCCGGTGCCGTCAACGTTGACCCCCAGGTCCACAACCACCACTTTGGCGCCTTCCTCGGCCATTAGCTGAGCCACGCCCTTTCCCACGCCCCTGCCGGCGCCGGTGACGATGGCTACCTTGTCTTGCAGGAGATTGGTCATATTGCTTTAACCTCGACTACCCCGACTCGACTACCCCGACTTGGCTTCCCCCGGCTTGGATACCGACGGGGAGGAACCGATTGATTTACTGGCACATCAGAAGGGCCCATTTTTTGGTCCCGGTTCAGGCCGGCGGCGCCGGGTTAGGCACTCCGGCAGTCAGGTAGTCTCGGGCCAAGGGAGCCAAATCCTCCAGGGACCAGTGGCTGCCCGCCTGAAAAATAGTCCTTTCCGGTCGGGGCTGGGACATCAGCGAAACGTCCCCGCCGTGGACCAGGAAGATTTGCGCGTTGACATTGGCGGCGTAATCGCTGGCCAAGTAGCAGACGAAGGGGGCGACGTCGTCCGGGTCCATCTGCTGCGGTCCAGCCCCTCCGTCGAGAGAAGCCACGCCGCCTCGGGCGCGGATTTCCCTGGCGGAATCGGGAATGGCTCCAATCATACGCGTCGTGGCCCGGGGCGCAATGGCGTTGGCGGTGACACCATATCGGCCCATGTCCCGGGCGACCACCTTGGTGAATCCGGCAATGCCCGACTTGGCCGCCCCGTAGTTGGCCTGGCCTGAGTTGCCCACCAGACCAGTTTGGGAGCTGAAGGTAATAATGCGGCCCGAGCGTTGCTGCCGGAAAAGGATGCAGGCGTTCTTGACTACGGTGAAGGTGCCCTTGAGGTGGACGGCAATCACGTCGTCCCATTCCTGCTCGGTCATGTTGAAGATCATGCGGTCGCGCAGAATTCCAGCGCAGGTAACCACGATGTCCAACTTGCCGAAATTGTCGATGGCCGTCTGAACAATGCGTTCGCCGCCAGCCATGGTTGCCACCGATTCGGTGCAGGCTGCCGCGGCGCCGCCTTCCTGCTGGATTTCGGCGGTGACCTGCTCGGCGATGGACTGGTCAAATCCGGAGCCGTCCACGTTGACGCCGGGGTCCACCACCACTACTTTAGCTCCTTCCTGAGCCATCAGCTTGGCGATACCCCTTCCCACACCTCGACCGGCGCCGGTGACGATGGCCACCTTATCCTGCAAGAATTGTTCCGGCATTGAGTTCTCCTTTCGCCGCCACCGGCGATATTAGGCTGGAGAGGGCTTCCAAACATACAGGGATACTCGTCCGGGGCTGGCTTAGCTTATCCGGACCGAGAGCCTCGGGATGGCAGCACCACGGTGGCCGAGCCAGGAGTGGTGTTTTGACCATCCGGATTCTCCAGCCAGATGGTGCAATCCACCAGGAACTGCCCAGCCTCCTGATACTTGCGGCCTACCGTTCCCCTGGCGGTAATGGGCTGTCCGGGGAAATCCATGCCCCGGTATTGGCAGGTCAACCGCCTTAAAGTCCCCAGAGGCCCCGCCCAGTCCGTCATGAACTGGCCCAGAAAGGCGCTTTTCAAGGCGCCGTGCAGAATAGGACCATCCAGGTCGTTGCCCTTAGCGTAGTCCATGTCGTAGTGGATTTCATAATAATCGCCCGAAGCCCCGGCGTACTGTACCAACTGGCGGGTAGTTGGCTGCTTGACTTGGGAAGGAATCTCCGCGCCTTCCGTAACGTCTTCCCAAAAAATCTGGTCTGGCACTTTCGACTCCTGGCCTGACCCGCTACCCCTAGTAGCGGCCTGGTTTAGTCCTAGTATCGGGTACTAGTATCGGATGGAAGTGCTGGTTTGGGTGGCAACCACTTCATCAAACTGGTTGCGGTAGGTGATCAGGCTGGTCATGAAAATCATGATCCCCATACGGCCGGGACGCTCTTGCAGGTCGGTCAGCCGGCTGACGGCCGTAATCCGGTCTCCGGGACGCACCGGCTGAAAATATTCCCAGTCGCTGCCGCCATCCAGCAGCCGGTTGAAGGGGAGCTCAAAGGGCAACTCGGTGCTTTCCAGCCGCCAAGACCGCAAAAAGGTAGGCGGGGCAATCAGCCCGCCGTAGTGGCTCTTGCGGGCGGAGACCTGGTCGTTCCACAGGGGATTTTCGTCGCCGATTGCCTGGGCGAACTTTATGATAGCGCCCTGCTCCACCTCCGCCGTCAACGGTTCGCTTTCCGTGCCGATGGCCTGCTCCCGCATCTCCGCGGTCAAAAACGAGGGGGTAGTCGTCACAGCGTCCCTACCTACCAAAATACCCGCCGGAATAACGGCAGAAGTCTACAGGCACCCAGGTACGGTGTCAAGAAAATCCACAGTCAATCAGGGCCTTTTCATTTTCTCAAAATAGTATAAAATTATTACCAGTTTAAGCGGGAGGGGAGGATGATGACTTTGAGAGAAACGCTGGATTTGGTGCCTGACTTCCGGAGTAGCCAAGGGCGACGCCACTCTTTGGGGGCGATCCTGGCCTTGGCCACCTGTGCCATGCTGTGCGGCGCCCGCAGCTTATACGCCATAGCTCAATGGGGGCGGGACCAAGGGGGTGCTACGGCGCAGCTTTTGGGGTTCAGCCAGGAGAAGACACCCTGCGTGGCCACCCTCCACCGGGTGTTCAAGGGCCTGGACGTGGCGGCCTTTGAGGCAGAAGTCGGCAACTGGCTGGCAAATAGCGGGGTAGAGGCGGATGACCCCCTGTCCCTGGACGGGAAAACCTTGCGAGGGGTCCACGGCCAAGAGATACCCGGGGTCCATCTGGTGTCGGCCTACGCTAGCCGCGCTGGGGCAGTGCTGGCGCAGGTAGCTGCGCCGGGCAAAGGGGAAGAATTGGCGGCGGTCAAAGAAGTATTGGGCCAGGTACCCCTGAAGGGTCGGGTAGTAGTGGCTGATGCCTTACTGACCCAACGGAAAGTCTGTGAGCAGATTGTGGCAGGCGGCGGAGAGTATCTGCTGCCAGTTAAAGAGAATCAGCCCACCTTGCGCCGAGACCTGGAGGTGGCTTTTTCCCCTGCTAGGAACTGAGAGGGCTGGTGGCCCAACCGTACCTCCCTGGCTGGCAGCGGAGTGGCGAGCACGCGGGGCCAAGCTGACGGTCTGGGCCGATGCTCCAGTAAAGCGGCGTCATGGGCGGCTGGAGCGGCGAGAGTTGTGGGCCTTGGCCGACCCAGAGCTAAATGGCTACGTGGGCAGCGCTGGGACGGTCGGGGAAGCGTGGCCGCATCTGCAACAGGTGTGTCGGCTAGAGCGCCAGCGGGTCGTGAAGGGCAAGAAACAGGTGGCTGTGAGCTATGCAATTAGCAGTCTCCCAGCCACTGATGCCGATGCCAGGCGATTGTTGAGCCTTTCCCGTGGGCACTGGGGCATCGAGAACCGCCTCCACTGGGTACGGGATGTGACCTTCGACGAGGACCGCTCTCAGGTGCGCACTGGGGCCGCCCCACAGGTTCTGGCGGGCCTGCGGAACCTGGTCATCAGCTTGGTACGTCGGGCTGGGCATTCCAACGTAGCCGCTGCCCTACGCCGCCACAATGCCCATCTCAGCGAAGCTTTCGACATGATGGGCTTTACCTACCAGGCAGGAGAATGAAAAGGCCCTGCGGTCAAGGAAACCCCACGCAGATTGGCTACTTGGTCGTATCGGGGGAGCAGCCCGCTGCCCGGAGCAGTCGGGCGTGTTAGCATTTAGACGGCGATTAAGATTAGACGGTATTGGCGGCGGATGGGGCGGCAAATAAACCGGCAAATCAGCACACATTGAAAGCTGCCGCAACAGGGAAAGCTGCGGGAAAGGGCCTGAAAAGGGGCTCCCTGGCCTTGGGGCTGGCTTTAGTGCTGGCCATAACCGGCGGGGGCGATTTCCGTCCCACCGCCAATGACCTGCTGATAGCTCCCTACAAGTACAGTTTCGTCGATTGGGAGGTGAGCCATCTGCCGGACAAATGGCTGAGCAAAGTCTGGAGCGTCTTGACCTGGGATTCGGGACCGGACCGGTATGCGCGCATAGCTCGGGCCCAAGAGTTCTTTGAGTTGGGGTTGGAGCTGCGGCGGCTGGAGCGGCAAACGCAGTTTCCATCCAATTCCCAGCCTGATAGCCCGCCAAAAAACCAGCGGTCATTGCCTTCCGGACAGGGTTCGGGCGTTCTTTTAGACTCGGGCCTCTCTTTGGAGCAGAAGATTGAGCGAATTAAGGAGCGTCGCCCCAGTTTGGCAGCGGAGGTGGAGGAGACCATCGAGGCAGAGGTCACTGAGGTGCTGGCTTCGGTGGGCCTGACCCACCCCTGGGGAGTCTTTCCGCCGGTGGACGCGGTGTTTTCCACTGCTCCTCACGTGCTGGTGCTTTCACCACGGGACCGAATCGATCCCCAGCGAACGGTGCTGCTTAATCCGGGGTTGAGCAACCAGCACAAGGAGGAGATCGAGGCAGCGATACTGGAGGGTGAGGATCTGGCTGCGCTGGTGGAAAATACCGGCGGGGTGGCCGTCTATCCCAGCGTGGTGGCCGACACATTTGGGCTGCGTCATGCCGCGATCACCACTTCCCATGAGTGGCTGCATCAGTGGTTTTTCTTCCGCCCCCTGGGGCGCAACTTTTGGAGCGGTCAGGAGATGACCGTACTTAATGAAACGGCCGCGACTATAGCCGGCCAGGAGATAGGCGAACTGGTCATCACTGCGCTGACCGGGCCAGAGGTTGACCGGGCCTGTTCCTCTGCGCCTCCTTCTCCCAATGGCCGGGAACCCGGCAGTTTCGACTTCGACGCCGAGATGCGGAAAACGCGAGGCCGGGTCGATGAGTTGCTGGCTCAGGGCATGATTGAAAAAGCGGAGGCGTATATGGAGGAGCGGAGACAGCTATTCGTAGCCAATGGGCACCTGATTCGCAAGATTAATCAGGCCTACTTCGCCTTCCACGGCACCTACGCCACCAGTCCGGCGTCGGTCAGTCCCATCGGCGGCCAGATGCAGCAGCTGCGAGCGCAGAGTGAAACGCTGGAAGAGTTTCTTCGTACCGTGGCCGGCTTTGGAAGCTATCAAGAGTTTCTGGACCACCTGGCGGCGAGTTAGGGTATCGCTACACCCAGGGCAGCGATTTTGATCGCTCCTTCTGCGAAGTGTAGGTGGCCAGCCCCTGCCTCTCCAGGGTTTGAGTCACCAGCTCCTTGAACAGCTGCCGGTCTCTTCCGTTGATTACCGCCTGCTCGTGGGCCTCGGAAATCGCCACCGGATAGCCGCTGCCCTTGCGGCACTGCTCTACAATCAGGCTGTGGCCCAAGGATAGCAACTTTTCGTCTTGCGCGACCCATTGGGGAATCTCCACTCGGGCTATCTCCTCCCCCGACTGGAGATAATAGAAGTAAACCTGCTGCTCGCCGTAATACTCCTGCGCGGCCTGGGGGTTGGTCCGGTATATTGGGGACCGCTCGCCATCCCCCAGAATCCGTTGAAACAGCTCGCGGTCAAGAAACCCATTGGCCAGATCGCAGGGCGCCTCGGTGGACCGGCGGTGGCTGCAGCGGCTCTGACAATAGGCAATATCATGGGGGCAGAGGCAGGACCGCACGGCATTGGTCACCTCGGTGGTTCGGGGCAGGGAAACGTAGGCGGCCAGGGTTACGGGCCTCTGCTGCGCCAACACCCGCAACTCCTCCAGGGCGCCTAGCAAGCCGTCTTGCAGCAAGGCCCGTCGTACGAAGGGACGGTAACCCTGTCCCGATAATCCCCACAGCACCAGAGTGCCGTCGACCAGTGCTAAAACCGGCAATTCCGGCGGGCACTCCCGGACAACTTCCACCAGCCGCCGCAACTCCCGCACCGTTCGGATCAATCCCAGCAGGGGACCGGTGACGGCCTCCTCCCGATTCACCGTTTCCGGGTCTTCAAGATAAAGGTCAGGCTGGCCGGCTCCCAGAGCGGGCTGACTGAAAAACCGGGCGTCCGGTTGTGAGCCATAGGTCAGAACGCAGCCGCCTAGATTGATCAGGTAGCAAGGAACGGGAAGATGGCGGTCCACGTCTATGTGGGAGCCGTCCACCGAAACCACGGCCCAATCGCTGGGAGGCAGGACCGGCGCATAGCTGCCTATCAGTGTGTCCTCTACCTGCGCGGCCATGAAGGGACGTTGCTGGGCACTCTGGGTCTGCTGGTTTGCCTGCTGGGCGGTGACTAACCCAGCCTGTTGCAAAAGGCTGGCCAGGCGAGACTGGCGGTCGCTATAGGCGCTGCCCAAGTTTTGGGCCACCCGGTCCAGCTGAAGAATGGTTTTACACAGGTCCAGCGCCATCAGGCATTCACCTCAGAACCCGCTCGTCCCCTACGCGACGGGTGATCCGCTGCTGGTCCAGGTATTCCAACAAAGGGAGGATGTACTTGCGGCTGGTGTCGAACATGGTGCGACCCTCCGCCACGGTGATGCTCCCCTTCTCTTGAAGGTGGGCTTTAATGCGATTGACAAGCTGATGGTAGGCCACAGCGGCGAAGACCACCGATTCGTTGACCTTCACGACCTGGCCCATATCGACCATCGCAGCCAGCAGCTCCGGCTCCGGCGGGTGGTCGGTGGGAGGCGAGAATGGCTGCTTCTCCAGCGTGGCCAGATAGTTAGCGGCGGTTTGCTCCATCTGGGGAGTCAAAGCGACCTGGTGGCCGGGCAGTCGTAGCGACTGATTCTCTTCGACCACCGCGCCCTCGGCCGAGAGCCGGGAGAGGACTTTCAGGTACACCGGCTGGGAAAGACTCAGGCGGCTCCGTATTTCTTGACTGGGAGCCCCTCGCCGGAGGGGATATTGATTGTGGTAAGACTGGAGACTGGAGGATAGCTTGCTGGCCAGAACATTCCAGCCTTGCGCTGAATAGACCGCGGCGTCACTTTCGCTGGGCAGGTCACCCAGCACCACCACATCTCCCGCCCGCTCCAGCTTGGCAATACGTTCCAAAACCTCTTCGGAGGGCAGGTTGGAGCGCTGGGAAAGGCTGGTCAGGTTGCAGGGCCCCCACTGATCCGCAACGCTGAGCAACAGATCTTCGCCGGTACCCTGGTCCAGCATCATCAGCTGCTCGATCACGGTTGGATTGAACCGCCGGTGACGCCGCCGGGGACTGGGCTCCACCACCTGGCCGCCACCCAGCGTGTCTTCTGCGGAGCGAATCACGAAAAAATCACCCTTCACCACCGGTATCGGTTCGTCCAACAGAATCTGAACCCAGCCTTCGGCGTCGGGGGCCAGCCGATCCGCGTCTAGTAGCCGCACTCGGGCTGTGGTTTCGCTGGTAAACAGGTGAAAAGTTACTCCCTGGTTGTGACGGATGCCATGGGGAGCGTTCTTAACCATGCGCAGACGCGCGTCTAACCGGCGCGTTGGTTTCAACCAGCCGGGTACGGTGACTATCTCGCCTCGGGCTATGTCCTGGCGGGGAACCCCGGAGAGATTCACCGCCAGCCGCACCCCCGGGTCGGTGCTGTCTACCATGGATTTATGGCTTTGCAGTCCTCGGATGCGGCAACGACGGCCCGAGGCGGCCAGCTCTACCTCCTGCCCCACGGTCAGCGTCCCGTCGATCAGCGTGCCGGTTACCACAGTGCCAAACCCGCTGATGGAGAAGCAGCGGTCGATGGGCAGCCGGGGACGGCCCAAATCTCGCCGAACTTCAGTCTGGTCCAGCGTCTGATCGATGACCGCTTTCAGCTCATCCAGGCCCGATCCGGTGTAGGCCGACACCCCGATCATGGGGCTGCCTGCCATGCTGGTCCCCGCCACGGCGTCCTCCACCTCGGCTTTTACCAGCTCCACCAGCTCTTCGTCCACCAGGTCGGTCTTGGTGATGGCGATCAGGCCTCGCCTGATCTGGAGGATGTCCAGAATGGCCAGGTGTTCCCGAGTCTGAGGCATGACGCTCTCGTCGGCGGCGACGATCAGAAGGGCGAGATCGATGGCCCCCACGCCGGCCAGCATGTTCTTGATGAACCGCTCATGCCCCGGCACATCGACGATGCTAATCTCCCGACCGCTGGGCAGGGTCAGCCAGGCGAAACCCAGGTCCACGGTCATCTCCCGTTCCTTCTCCTCGGGAAGACGGTCGGGATCGATGCCGGTCAAGGCCTTTACCAGGGTGGACTTGCCGTGGTCCACATGGCCTGCGGTACCAATAACATACATGGCTGGTCGCTCATTGCCAGGGCTGGGGAATAGGTCCCAAGATAGTCCAAGGATAGCATCGATTGGCCGGCAGGGGTAGATTGCGCAGGGCAATCGCGTCTAAAACTGCCTTTTCGAACTTCGGTACAGAAGGCTAGCGAATGGTAGATATTCCGATGCTTTCCCAGCTATTTTGACTATAACACGTAAAGATCGAAAGACTTCCGGGACTCGTCAGACCCCAAAGAGCCACTGTCCCAAACCTGGGGGCGATTAAGACGCGATTGCCCTGGTAGATTGCGGGTGTCGCTAGTTTCTACCCCAAAAATCTGGTGAAAACCTGGTTGGCGATGAGGTAGGTGGGTTTGGTCAGTCGCAACCTGGGGCCGGACCACTCCAGCAAGCCCAGCTCCTGACATTCATCGATTTCCGCGCGGTACCTCTCGCCCAGGTCGGTGCCTGCCTGAGACGAGGCCTGGGGCAGGTCCATGCCGTCCAACAGCCGCAATCCCAGAAACATGGTTTCCGCCGCCGCCAAATCGGGGTCTATGTATTCATATCCCCCAACCGGACGGATATGCTCCAATGCCTGCTGGTCCAAGCTGGTTATCGGCTGGGGTTCGGCATACTCCCATGCCTCGACCTGGGAGATGTAGAGGCGTGGGGCGCTGGTGTCCCAAAACCGGTAGCGGCTCAGGCAGGAATGGGCCCCGGGTCCCACTCCCAGGTAGGGCTGGTTCTCCCAGTAGCAAAGGTTATGACGGCAAGCCAGGCCGGGTCGGGACCAGTTGGAAATCTCGTAATGCTGGTACCCCGACTGACCGTCACCCGCCTGAGGGTCACCAGGTTGTTCCAGCAAGTCTTCCGCCAGGTGATACATGTCTGCCGCCAGGTCGGCATCGGGCTGGGGCAGCTTCCCCTGCTCCACCCACTGATGCAGGGGTGTGCCCTCCTCCAGCGTCAGACAATACAGGGAGATGTGAGCCGGGTTCAGGGACAGCAACTGGGCCACGGTATCTTGCCAATGGGCCAGGGTCTGCTGGGGCAACCCGTACATCAGGTCCAGATTGATGTTGCTGAAACCGGCCTGCTTAGCCCTGGCAAAGGCGTCGATGGCCTGCCCGGCGTCGTGCCGTCGTCCCAGCATGCTGAGCAGCCCATTATCCAGGCTTTGCACGCCAATGCTGAGCCGGTTAACCCCCTGTTCCAGCAGGCTGCCGCAGGTCTCCTGGTCCAGGTCGTCGGGGTTGGCTTCGGCGGTTACCTCCGCATCGGCTTGAAGCTGAAAGGCCGACCGCGCCGCTTCCAGAATCCTCTTTATCGCGCCGGCCGGCAGGTAGGACGGTGTGCCGCCGCCCAAAAAGATGGTGTTAACCCACGGGTGGTCCAGCACGCGCCCCCACAGCCGAAGCTCGGTGGTAAGGGCATCCAGGAAGGTAGAGGTCAGGCTTTCAATCCCTTGGTATGTGTTGAAGTCGCAATAGGGACACTTGGTCCGGCAAAAGGGAATGTGGATATACAGGGACATGCCCGAGGGGGGGGCTGGGGAAGAGCCGGATTCGCGTAACAAGGGCGTCAGAAGAGCAGAGGATTATTTATCGTCGACAAAGCGGGCCGAACCGTCCACCACCTTGGAGGGATCCCGATCCTCGGCCCGGTCGGAAATAGGCTCACGCCCCAGATGCTCGTCGACGACATGCTTGGGCGACAGCTTGATAAGAAATAGGGCCGCCATGCCAAATACCAGCAGGTCATCGATTCTACCGATAATAGGCAGGCGATCCCAAACCAGGTCGAAGGGACGCCCGGGCCAGAGAAAATAAATCAGGGCCAAGGGAATCAACGCTCGCAAGAACAGGCTTACCCGCCGGTCGAAGCTTAGCTTCCAAATCAGTTTTAGATACCGTAAAACCTGGGGCAAAATCCTGGGGATTAACGTCATCAAGATGGGATATAGCAGTCGATGCATCATTAGCTCCTGCCGGTAGCTGCTGATTATATTATAACCCATGTCCCATGTGCTGGGAACCGGACTGATCTTGAGATAGGGACGAAATTCCCCTCCTCACCGGCGGCGGCGGGAAACATTCAGCCACTATTTCCTCCCGGTATTAAATCCCGAGACCGGGGCCATGCTATACTGCAAATGTTGGTCCCAATAGTTAGTTCCCGGGTCCGGTTATACCCCGGCGATGCCGCAGGAATCGAAACCACTTGTCGGCGCCGACCTCTGAATAGCTGATGTTGGAGTGTTGAAGATGGCCGCTGCCCCCCAGGCTCACACCATAGAACAATTGCGGAAGAGCGGATATCAGGTTCTCCCCATTAGAGAGGAGCTGCGCAACAATCTTATCGCAAAAATTAGGGCTGAAGAGCTCCTCTTTCCGGGAATTATTGGCTTTGAGGAAACCGTCATTCCTCAGTTGGAGAACGCGATTCTGGCCGGTCAGGACCTGATCCTGCTGGGAGAGCGGGGTCAGGCCAAGTCCCGGTTGATTCGCGGCCTGGTCGGGCTGCTGGACGAATTCGTGCCGATCATCGCTCAATGCGAAATTAACGACAATCCCTACTCTCCGGTATGTCGCGCCTGCCGGGACAAAGTTGCGGATCAGGGGGACAAAACCTCTATCGAGTGGATACCTAGGGACCGCCGCTACTCGGAAAAGCTGGCCACTCCGGATATTTCCATTGCCGACTTAATCGGGGAGATCGACCCAATCAAGGTAGCGGAGGGTCGCCACCTGTCCGATGAACTGACCATTCACTATGGGCTGGTGCCCCGTACCAATCGGGGGATCTTTTCCATCAACGAGCTGCCGGACCTGGCCGAGCGGATTCAGGTCGGCCTGTTCAACCTGATGGAGGAGCGTGACGTGCAGATCAAGGGCTACCGTCTCAGCCTGCCTCTGGACGTCTATGTGGTGGCCACGGCCAACCCGGAGGACTACACCAATCGGGGCCGGATCGTCACTCCTCTAAAGGACCGATACGGGGCTCAGATACATACCCATTACCCAAAAACGTTGGAGCAGGAAATCTTGATCATGGAGCAGGAGCGCTCCCGGTTCCCGGATGAGGACAACTTGGTGGTGCCGGATTACATGAAAAAGGTTATCGCCGAGATTACCGCTCAGGCCCGGCAGAGCAATGAAATCAACCAGCGTTCCGGTGTCAGCGTTCGGGTTTCCATCTCCAATTACGAAACCCTGCTCAGCAACGCAGTACGCCGGTCCATCCGGCAGGGAGACCAAATCGCCAGTCCCCGCATCAGCGACCTGCCCTACATCATCGCTTCTCTGGGCGGAAAGATTGAGCTGGAAACCTTTGAAGAGGGACGCGAGGGGCGGGTGACGGAGGAGCTAACCAAGAGAGCCGTGTTGCGGGTATTTGGTGAGTATTTCGACGTTGCGGAGTTAGAGGACACGGTGACTGCCTTCGACCTGGGAGCTGTGGCCGATACGGGCAGCGAGAAGCAAGCGAATAGCTACGAAGAGTTCCTAAATCGCGTCGATGGCTTGAAGGACGCTGTTGGCCGCCTGACCGAAGAAAAGCGTCCCGAGGTCATAGCCTCCGCTGTGGAGTTTATCCTGGAAGGGCTTCACCTCAGCCGGCGGCTCAACTGCGAGCGAAGCCCCACCGGCTACTCGTATAAGCGTTAGCCTTACCCAGCACCAACCCCTCCCAAGCCAAAGGGAACGCCTCCTGGCGCTCCTTTTTCGGCTCCGCCCTCCTCTCGTCTGACAGGTACCCATTGACGGGCTCTGCATCCCCAAATAAAGTAGAACAAGCGTACTACTTAAAGCGTAGAGAGGGGAAATGGCCGAAGCTGAAGTTCAGGAGATTTTCTGCAAGACCCTGTTAAACAAGTTGGACGTCCCCGGCTTGCCCTTCCGCTGGACGTTGAACCCCTACCGGGGATGCCGCCACGCCTGCCGCTACTGCTATGCCCGGCCTACCCACGAGTTCTGGGGCATGAACGCGGGCAAGGATTTCGACCAGCGGGTTTTCGCCAAGGTCAACGCGCCGGAGGTGCTACGACAGGAACTGCGTCGCCCCAAGTGGCGGGGAGAAACCATCGCCATCGGCACCGCTTCGGACCCTTATGAACCGGCGGAGGCACAATACTGCCTGACCCGCCGGATTCTTCAGGTGTTGGCCGAATTTCAGAACCCGGTGTCCATCACCACAAAAGGAGTTCTGGTAAAGCGGGATGTGGATATTCTGCAAGAACTGAGCCGCGTCGCGGATGTGAAGGTAGCTTTCAGCATTGGCAGCGTGGATGAGGAGATCTGGCGGAATATTGAGCCCGGCACACCCAAGCCCATGGCCCGCATGGAAGCAATGCAGTATTTGGTGGAGAACGGGGTTCAAGCCGGAGTGATGATGGCGCCCCTGCTGCCGGGTCTCTCCGATGGATCGGAAAGCATAGACCGGGTAGTCCAGGCTGCTGCTGAGCATGGCGCCCAGTTCCTGGCGGCCAATGTCCTGTTCCTGAAACCCGGATCGAAAGAGTGGTTCATGCCGTTGATTCGGGAAGCCTACCCCTACCTAACGCCGGGTTACGCAAAGCTATATCACCGCACTTACGCGCCCGCCGACTACACTAAAGCGGTGTTGAAGCTGGTGGATGATTCCCGCCACAAGTGGGGCCTACCCGCTAAGACACCGGCGCAGACACCGGCGAAGGAAACGCGTGGAGCCCAGGGACAGCTGTTTGCCATGGCGCCGGTATAACACTAGCTTTAAGCGGCCTAATGGCTACTTAAGAAGATGGTTAACTAAGTTTCTTGACTTCCAGGCTCAAGGTGTCATCCGTTTGGGGATTCGGCATCCTCTCCCCTTGTGGGAGAGGAGCGAGGTGAGGGGTATCACCCTCATCCCAACCTTCTCCAATCAAGGGAGAAGGTGCTCTTACCAGGCTATACTAGAATGAGTGTTCTTCTATTCCAGAGTGGGAAATGCTCCCGGCTTTTTAATCCCCGGGCTAATACCTGGAAAGGCCGGATTCCACCATCTTACCGGTGACCAGGTAGATTACCCGCTCGGCGATGTTGGTGGCCCGATCGGCGATACGTTCCAGGTCGTGGGCCGCCCACAAAAGATACGTGGCCCGCTGAATGGTCTGGGGGTCTTGCAGCATGAACACCAGCAATTCCCGGTACACCTGGTCGTATAGATCATCGACCTCATCGTCATCCTGAAGCACCTGGTTGGCCTTGACCACGTCCCGGCTGACCAGCGAATCTATGCTGTTTCTCAGCATCAAGGTAGCTTTTTCGGCCATCCTCGGTATGTCGATCAGGGGCTTCAGGGGAGCCTCCTCTCCCATTAGCAGGCTGATTTTGGAGATACCCTCGGCGTAGTCGCCCATTCTCTCCAGCTCCACTGTTATGTGAAGCAGGGCGATGATGGCCCGCAGGTCCCGCGCCATGGGCTGCTGAGTAGCGATCAAGTCGATACAGCGGTCCTCGATCTCGTACCGCTTCTGGTCGATGTAGTCGTCTTCTTGAACCACCTGCTGGGACTCAACCAGGTCGCGCCGCTTCAGGGCATCCACGGCTCGCATGGTGGCCTTGTCCACAATTTCCGCCAGCGACACTACCTCCTGCTGGAGCTGTCCGAGTTGGCGGTCCAAATCTAGTCTTAACATACCGGGCTCCCTTTATTCCCTGCCAAACGGGAGAATTGGTTTTGGTGTAAGCGGTTAATGGAAAGGCGTGATCACACTCGTCGCCAGAATGGGGCTCGCTGCTTCTGGGGCTCCAATAGAGTTTCATCAAAGGGCATCGGCCGGTATTCACTGGGCTCCGGCCGGGAATAGCCGATCAGCTCTTGGGGCAGAGGATGGGTATAGTAACCGTTATAGCATTGGCGCTTCAGCTCGTTAAAGAAAGCCGGGTGGGACTGCTCAATGCTTTGCAAAATCGACTCCTGGCCGGCGCTGGACAGTCTGGAGAACTCCATTCCCTGCTCTTGGACCGCGGTAATGTCGATTTGGGCCAGTCCCTCCAGAAACATGCGAATGCTCTGCTGGGTCCGGCCAATGGTCTCCTCAAGGGAATCGGACAGCCCCAGATCCCCGGCCCCCGGGAAATCTCCTTCGGCGGGGATGATTCGGTTGAAGGCCGATATCAATAAATCCCTCTGGGATTCAGTTAATATCTGTCTGCTGGTGGGCATTTCACTCCTGCACGGTGAAAACATTACCGGGGAATTTGGCAAGGCTGAACATGGTCTCAGCGAGGGATGATGGGGAGAGTGATGTGAGAAGGAAAGGCCGCTGAATGGTGGACGGTCTGGCGGGCTTCCTGCATTCGGTCGTCGGCCCCCAGAGCTCCGCCAGTGTTGGGGTTGCGGTCGAACCGGGGAAAATTGCTGCTGGATATTTCCAACCGGATGCGATGGCCGGCCCGCACCAGGTGGCTGGTTGACCATAGGTCGATGTCGAACCGGTATACCTGGCCGGGGGTTAGGAAGGCCGGCTGGGCCGCCGAGGTCCGGAAGCGGGCCCGTACGATGCCGTCCTGCAAATTCTGCGCGTAGCCATCGGGCCTTAAGTCTACCAGCTTGCCGGTGAAATCGGTGTCCGTGGCAGTACTGGCCGCATAGAGCGTTACGCCGATGGGCCCGGTAATTTCCAGATCCTGGCTTAGCGGGTCCGTCGTGTATACCAGCACATCCTGGCGTAACTCCGCCGAACTCTGGTCCATCACCCCGTGGGGGATAATCAGGGTGCTGCCGCCCAGGGTGGGCACCGGGTCGGCCGGATCGTAGGTAAAATGATCTACAGGCTCATCCTGGGGCGGGATGGTGGAGAGGATACCGCTGCCGCTACTGCTGTTGGCCGGACCGTCGGAGTGCAGGTAATATCGGGTGTAGTGGGTCCGCGCCAGGGGCCACTCGTGCTCATGCCGCCAACGGTTCTCTCCCATAACGAAAAGGCTCACCGGCGGCTCGTCCATTATCCCGGTGTCCATGTCCTTCAGCCAGTAGTCAAACCAGCGCAGCAACTGCTGGTGCAGGTCGATGGCCGCCTCCGGACCGAAGTCGATGTCTCCGGCGCCTCCGGTATGCGGCTGGGTGTAAGGCCGTATGTGGGCCCATGGACCGATCAGCAGCCTCTGACTATCTCGGGCTAACTGACTGCCGCCGCGCTCCTTTATCGCCTGGTATCCGTTCAGGGCCCCTTCCAGGAAGATGTCGTACCAGGAGCTGACGTGGAACATAGGGACCTTGATGCCATCCAGGTGTTTGAGTAGATTGGCGCGCCACCAGTAGGGACCGTCCAGCTCTTCATTGAAGTAGTCGGCGAAATAGGGGGCCGCTTCCTTTAGCCGGTCCACCCAATCCCGCAGCGGCAGGTGGCGGTACCACTGGTCGGTGAGGGGCTGGGCAAAATTACCGGGAGGCAGGACGTACTCGTCCATCTGGGCCAGCAGGTCTTCCCTGCCCACTCTTTGCAGAGTGTTGCGGCCTTTATGGATGGCGTAGGGCACCATCCAGCCCCACTCCATGGCGCCGCCGGTGTGGTAAACCCAGCTCTGGTGGAAGTCGGAGGAGGCGGAGAAGGGCGCCATGGCTTGCAGATGGGGAGGCAGCGGATTGCAGGTGGCCAGGGTGTATTGAGTGGCTCCCAAGTAGGACTGGCCGGTGGTGCCGACCCGGCCGTTGGACCAGGCCTGGCGCGCGGCCCATTCCACGGTGTCGAAGCCATCCTGCGCCTCTTGAAATACCGGATCGTATGATTCCCCCTCCGAGCCGAAGCGGGCGCGGCAATCCTGGCTCAGGAGGACGTACCCATACTTGGGGAAGAACCAGGTGGAGTGGTCGGGATTGTCGATATAGATGTCGTTGCCGTAGGGTCCCCTATTCACCAGGACCGGAAACCTGCCCGGTGCGTCCGGACGGAACACATCCGTGGCCAGACGAGTTCCGTCTCGCATGGGAACCATCACATTGGGTTCACGGATGACTTTATATGTCTTAACTTGGACCATCACGCAACAAAAGGGCACATGGACGGCCGAATCCGATGAAGGAATCCGTATGACCTGGCCAGGGTCCGGAGAAAGGTTTTAAAAGGATACTCTCGGAGAGCTGTCCAGTCAATTCTTCGTAAGTGTTCAGACAGGGCCTTTTCATTTTCTCCAAATAGTATAAAATTATTTACCAGTTTAAGCGGGAGGGAAGGATGATGACTTTGAGAGAAACGCTGGATTTGGTGCCTGACTTCCGGAGTAGCCAAGGGCGACGCCACTCTTTGGGGGCGATCCTGGCCTTGGCCACCTGTGCCATGCTGTGCGGCGCCCGCAGCTTATACGCCATAGCTCAATGGGGGCGGGACCAAGGGGGTGCTACGGCGCAGCTTTTGGGGTTCAGCCAGGAGAAGACACCCTGCGTGGCCACCCTCCACCGGGTGTTCAAGTGCCTGGACGTGGCGGCCTTTGAGGTAGAAGTCGGCAACTGGCTGGCAAATAGCGGGGTAGAGGCGGATGACCCCCTGTCCCTGGACGGGAAAACCTTGCGAGGGGTCCACGGCCAAGAGATACCCGGGGTCCATCTGGTGTCGGCCTACGCTAGCCGCGCTGGGGCAGTGCTGGCGCAGGTAGCTGCGCCGGGCAAAGGGGAAGAATTGGCGGCGGTCAAAGAAGTATTGGGCCAGGTACCCCTGAAGGGTCGGGTAGTAGTGGCTGATGCCTTACTGACCCAACGGAAAGTCTGTGAGCAGATTGTGGCAGGCGGCGGAGAGTATCTGCTGCCAGTTAAAGAGAATCAGCCCACCTTGCGCCGAGACCTGGAGGTGGCTTTTTCCCCTGTTAGGAACTGAGAGGGCTGGTGGCCCAACCGTACCTCCCTGGCTAGCAGCGGAGTGGCGAGCACGCGGGGCCAAGCTGACTGTCTGGGCCGATGCTCCAGTAAAGCGGCGTCATGGGCGGCTGGAGCGGCGAGAGTTGTGGGCCTTGGCCGACCCAGAGCTAAATGGCTACGTGGGCAGCGCTGGGACGGTCGGGGAAGCGTGGCCGCATCTGCAACAGGTGTGTCGGCTAGAGCGCCAGCGGGTCGTGAAGGGCAAGAAACAGGTGGATGTGAGCTATGCAATTAGCAGTCTCCCAGCCACTGATGCCGATGGGAGGCGATTGTTGAGCCTTTCCCGTGGGCACTGGGGCATCGAGAACCGCCTCCACTGGGTACGGGATGTGACCTTCGACGAGGACCGCTCTCAGGTGCGCACTGGGGCCGCCCCACAGGTTCTGGCGGGCCTACGGAACCTGGTCATCAGCTTGGTACGTCGGGCTGGGCATTCCAACGTAGCCGCTGCCCTACGCCGCCACAATGCCCATCTCAGCGAAGCTTTCGACATGATGGGCTTTACCTACCAGGCAGGAGAATGAAAAGACCCTGAGTGTTCAGATTTGAGGGGAAGCGAGCAACCGGCGGCATTCCAGGAGGGGATTGAGACCTCTAGCCCGCCAGGTGCCAAAGAGGGATGCCAAGGTCATCTTGCTGTCGGTGCCCTGCCCTGAGCGGGTGCCGCCGCTGATCTTGCGACTGGTTACCAGATGCCGCAGGCTCCGCTCGGCGGCGTTGTTGTCTGAGGGCACGGCTGGGTCCGACACGAAGACAAACAGTTCCTTGATGAACCGTTCCATGCGCCGGCAGAGCTTGGCCTGAACCGCCAGGGGATCTTTAAGGAAAGGCCGCGCCAAGACCATTAGTTTCTCCTCCAGCATTAGCTGGGTGCGATGGCCTGGCTGGGCTCGGGGAAGGACCGAGGCCTTGGCCTCCGTGTAGACCTGGTGAACCGCCTCGGCCCACTGAGCCAGCCCAGCGTCTTCTGGGTACAACCCTTTCAGGTCATGGATATCCCGCAGCAGATGAGCCCAGCACCGTTGCTTCAGGCCCGGGTAGTGGTTATAGGCGGCGTAGAAATCACTGACCAACACTCCGCTGAAGGAGGAATCCAGCACCTCATCCACCACCCCCTTATCCCGACCCCGACGCAGGAAGTATCGTTCGCTGGGAGTGCTGAAGGTCCAAACATAGCCGTTGCTCCCGTCCTGGCGCCAGCCGGTTTCGTCGCCCTGCACCACGGGACTGGCGCGGACTTGCTCGAGCACCTCTCGCACCGCCGTCTCAGCCTGACGGGCTACTCCATGGACGGCCTGGACGATGGCACCAACACTCAGGTGCAACTGATGGACGGTCTCCAGGTACCATTGGATGATTCTTATGGGCAACCGTCCCTCCTCCCGCAGGGTCACCATCAGGCTTACCAGATTGACCCCCAGGCGCTGCTGGCCCAGAACCACCCCCTGCAGGGCCTCTTTGGGCAGCCGGCGCCGCTGGCATACCGGACAGATGCGGGCTACCAGGGCGTGCTCGGTCACTTCTACCGGAGCCACCGGTAGCTCAATGACTTCCCGAGTTCGCTGTACCCATCCGCCGTTCAGGTGAGTCCCGCAGTCGGGACAGACCGCCACGGCATGCTCCACCCGCCGGGTAGGAGTCATGCGCTGGCGGGCGAAGCCATGGCGGCGCGGCTTTCTGGGCTCCTTTTTCTCCGGCGCTTGCCGGCTGGAGTGCGGCTGATTACCCGGCATCCCCGACGACCCGCGCCGGTTGGGACGGGATTCCAGAACCCCAATCCGCCTTTGCAAATCGGCAATGACTGCCCGCTGGCCGGCAATTATCTCCAGCAGAGTTTCGCGACTCGCCGCGTTCAGGTCTAGTTCAGTGTCCACCTCCCTGGTATGCCACAACTCCCCCGGCCATGCCAGCGTTTTTCCAACGGCTTTGAGCCAATTCACCTCATCAAGTCTGAACAGTTACAATTCTTCCAGGGCAATCGCGTCTTATTATCTTTCTTAAATTTGTTTAAAATAGTAATCATCATGACGAAACTAGGGAGGGGTAGTGATGGTTCAGGCAACAGGCGCACCCATCGTCGAATACTTCGCGGCGTTGGACGACCCGAGGATTGATCGTACCAAGCGGCACAAACTTTTGGATATCGTCACCATTGCCCTTTGTGCCACCATCTGCGGCGCTGATTCTTGGGTGGATATCGAGCTCTTCGGCAACTGTAAAGAGGAGTGGTTCAAGTCCTTCCTGGAGTTGCCCAACGGTATCCCTTCCCATGATACCTTCGGCGACGTCTTCGCCCGCCTGGACCCAGAGCAGTTTCAACGCTGTTTCATGGAGTGGGTCCAAGCCGTAGCCCAAGTCACCCAAGGCGAAGTGGTGGCCATCGACGGCAAGACGGTACGGCGCTCCCACGACCGTACCCTGGGCAAAAAGGCCATTCACATGGTCAACGTGTGGGCCTCGTCCCATGGCTTGGCGCTGGGCCAGACCAAGGTGGACGAGAAGTCCAATGAAATCACCGCCATCCCCAAGTTGCTACAGCTGCTGGAGCTCGCCGGTTGCATCATCACCATCGACGCCATGGGCTGCCAGAGGGAGATAGCCCGGGAGATCATTGAGGCTCAGGCCGACTATCTGCTGGCGGTGAAGGAGAATCAAGGCCGGCTGTACGATGACGTTCGCGACCTTTTCGAGGGCGCCGAGGAATACGACTTCGAGGGCGTCCGCTATGACTTCGCCCGCACGCTGAACAAGGGCCACGGCCGCCTGGAAACCCGTCAATGCTGGGTCATCACGGACCCGGACTGCCTGGACTATCTGCAAAACCGGCAGCAGTGGGCCAACCTCAACGCCGTGGTTAAGGTCACGGCTCAGCGGGAGACGGCAACCGGGACCACGGTCCACTCTCGCTACTATATCAGCAGTCTGGCCAGGCCTGGCCAGACTTTGTTGGAGGTCACCCGCCGACACTGGGGCATAGAAAACAGCTTGCACTGGTCTTTGGATGTTACCTTTCGAGAAGATCACAGCCGGGTACGTAAGGATAGTGGGCCTCAAAACCTGGCAGTCCTGCGCCAGATAGCCCTCAATTTGCTGAAGCAGGAGACCAGCCTTAAACGGGGACTTCAAGGTAAACGGCTGAAAGCTGGCTGGGTTGAGGATTACCTACTCAAAGTGCTCCTTGGTTAAGACGCGATTGCCCTGACAATTCTTCTCCTTGACACCCAAATTGGAGATTGTTACTATATAGTAGGCCACTCCATGATTCTTCAAAGATGATGTTGAAATACGATCTGAGAATAGAGCTAAGAAATGGGGGTGGCTATTGCTTTCCTTACAGTGAAGGTAGCCACAAAGGTAGCCACTTTTCGCCAGCTAAGGCTCGTCTAGCGTAGGGCTTTCGGCTGGCGAGCTTTGTTTCTGGAACTGCGGATATAGCTTCTCATTGGGCAGGATAGATATTAAAAAATGTGGAGGGATCGGAATGGCAGAAAATGACATCGCTTTAATGGCTCATCTAATGCGCCGGGCCGGCTTTGGCGGCACCTACCAGCAGGTAGAGGCGCAGGCGGCCAAGGGATATGAGGCCACCATCGAGGAACTGCTCCATCCCGAGCGGCAACCGGAGGTGGAGACAGACCTGCTGGAGCGCTATTTCATCGACTGGAAGGAGATGAACGCGCTGGAAGTCAACCAGTCCTACCTGACGTATCTAATGATCAACACCCAGCGCCCGCTGCAAGAGAAGATGACTCTCTTCTGGCACGGGATTTTCTGCACCGGCAACTCCAAGTGTGAGCACGGTCGGATGATCCAAGTCCAGTTGGACATGTTCCGCAGAGATGGGTTGGGTTCCTTTGCGAACCTGCTCTTGGGCCTGTCCCGGGACCCTTCCATGGTTTTCTATCTGGACAACTGCATGAGCCACAACGGCGCCATTAACGAGAACTGGGGTCGGGAGCTCTTGGAGCTGTTCTCCATGGGAGTCGGCATGGACGGCGACGCCAATTACTCGGAGGACGACGTTAAGGAGGCGGCCAGGGCCTTCACCGGTTGGACCATCACCAATGCCATCCCCCGTTACCCCTACGGCCGTTACGACTCCCACTTCATCTATAACCCCTACGACCACGACAACGAGGAGAAGACTTTCCTCGGGGAAACCGGCAATTTGAACGGGGAAGACATCGTTAGCATCATAGCCAAGCAGCCGGCCACGGCCCGGTTCATCGCACGGCATCTCTATAACTTCTTCGTCGCCGACGATGTGCAGGTACCGGCCTGGCAGAACACTCCTCCGCAGGATCCCGAGCTGATAAAGATGCTGGAGGACGAGTACTTCAGCTCCGGTTATGATCTCAGGTCCATGCTGCGGGTGCTGTTCAACTCCGATTCCTTCAAGAATGCTCGCTTCGCCAAGGTAAAGAGCCCCACCGAAGTGGTCATCGGCACCATGCGCTTGGTTGATGATTTCAAGACCCCCAAATTGGGGTTGCATGCCCTGGCCAGCAACATCCGCTACATGGGTCAGGACTTGATGAACCCGCCCACCGTTGAGGGCTGGCACACGGGAAGGGAATGGATCGACAGCGGCACCCTGGTGGAGCGGATTAACTTCGCCGCCGACCAGGTGGGCAACACCAGCCTGCCGGGGGTTCGGGCCATCGTCGACCGGCTCAGCTCCGAAGGGATCGACACGCCGGATCAGCTGGTTCGGCGCTGCTTGGACATGCTGGGTGCTTATGAGTTGCCCGAGGAGACCTACACCCAATTGATTGACCACGTCCAGAAGGGCGGTGCCCTGCAGCCCGGCACCGATGATTACGGGGAGCGAGTGGCCCAGATGCTGCAGCTAATAGTGTCTACCCAGGAGTACCAGTTCGCATAGTGCAACCGGGTTGGAAGCTAGCCCCGGCCGGCGGGCCGGAGCGGCTTCTGGCCAAACGCTGCTTTGGCGATTACTAACTGAGAGGAGAAGGCAGAATGACTTCCATTAAGAAAGACCCGGTATTGGTGGTCTTGCAGTTGTCCGGAGGCAACGACGGGATCAACACTGTAGTGCCCTTTGCCGACCCCCACTATGTGGACAACCGCCCGGCGGTGCATGTGCCGGAAGAGCAGGCCTTGAAGCTCAATGACTCTATCGGCCTTAACCCCAACATGGGCCCAATGAAGCGGCTCTATGACGAGGGCAAGGTTGCTATTATCCAGGGCGTTGGCTACCCCAACCCCAATCGCTCCCACTTCCGCTCCATGGATATTTGGCACACTTGCGAGCCGGACAAGCAGGGAACCGAAGGCTGGCTGGGTCGCACCATCAAGGACCTGGACCCCAATAAGGAAAACGTGCTGACCGGCGTTAACTTTGGCCGCGGCCTTCCCCGAGCCCTGGCAGCCCCCGGGGTGCCGGTGGCCTCCGTGGGCAACCTGGACACCTATGGTGTACTGACGGGTATCGACGGCGAGGACCAGCGGGAGGAAGCCTTGGACGTGTTCTCCCGCATCTACTCCCCGACCATCGGCCGCAGCGCGGTGGTTGACTATCTCTCCCAGACCGGAATGGACGCCCTCAAGGGGGCCGACATCCTGAGCGGGGCGCCGAGCGCGTATGACTCCAGTGTGGAATATGGTGGCGACGTGGTAGCCCAATACATGAAGAATATCGCCCAGACTCACCTGGCGGGCTTCGGTACTCGCGTGCTGTACACCACCGCTCCCTACAACAGTTTCGACACCCACGCCGGCGAGATGCAGGCCCACGCCAAGCTGTGGGGCGAGACCTCCAGAGCGGTGGCCGACTTCTACGATGACCTGAAGGAGCATAATGCCGCGGATGAAGTGGTGCTCCTGGTCTTCACCGAGTTCGGGCGGCGGGCCCACGACAACGGCTCCGGCACCGACCACGGCTCGGGCGGCGTAGCTTTCGTGGTCGGCGAAAAGGTCAAGGGCGGATTGTACGGGGAGTATCCCTCCCTGGCGCCGGACAAGCTCTTAGAGGGAGACCTGCATTTCAACAACGACTTCCGGAGCATCTACTCCACGTTGCTGGAAAACTGGATGGGCTTGGATGCCCAACCCATTGTGAACGGTAGTTTCGAGAAGTTCGACTTCGTCTAAAAATTGGCGGGTCAACCGGGCGGGTTTGAGAATAACCCTGAAACCCGCCCCCTTGACCTCTTAATTCGCGAGGCCCCTAAATCGTGAGGTGAATATGACTACTCAGACACTGAGTATTACGTTGCAGTATGACCACACCATTGGCCGAGCCGAATTCTCGGGCCCGGGGTTCCGGAACCCAACTGCGATGGCTCGCGGCGAAGACGACACCATGTACGTGGTGAACCGCTCCTACGAATACCGGCCCGACGGCAAGCGGATTACTATCTGCACGGTGGATGAAGACTATATCGGCGAGTTCGCCCGGGGTACGACTGACATTGGTGAGGGTGAAGCCTCCTCCGCCGACGGCGCCATCATCTGGCCTACCGCCATCGCCCTGGACAGCGAAGGCAACGTGTTTGTCGCGGATGAAGCCCTGAACCGCATTTCCATCTACACCAAGGACGGCGAATACCTCAACAAATGGGAGCGGCCGGGCAGTGGCGATGGAGAATGGGACAAGCCCTCCGGTTTGGCTTTCGACCGGGAGGATAACCTGTACCTGGTGGATAGCGGCAACAATCGGATTCAGAAGCTGACCAAAGATGGCCAGTTCATTAGCAAGTGGGGCTCGAAGGGAACCGGCGACGGTCAGTTCAATCTCCCTTGGGGTATAGAAATTGACCAGGATCAGAACGTTTTCATCGCCGATTGGCGGAACGACCGGATTCAAAAGTTCACTTCCGGCGGGCAGTTCCTGATGAAATTCGGCAGCACCGGCTCTGGCGATGGCGAGTTCAACCGCCCCACCGGGGTAGCGGTGGACAAGGACGGGGAGATCTACGTAACCGATTGGAACAATGACCGCCTCCAGGTTTTCAACCGCGACGGCAACTATTTGACCCAAACCAGCGGCGAGGGCACGCTCTCTAAGTGGGGCACCAACAAGTTGGACGGCGGCAATCCCGAGATGTGGGTGGAGCGAAGAATCGCCCAGGGCCTGGATCGAGAAAAACAATTCTGGGGCCCCATCGCCGTCGAAGTAGACGATGAGGGACGTATCTTCGTAGTGGAGAGCGCCCGCTCCCGAATTCAGATCTTCCGCAAGCAGTACCCCGTCTTCTACGGAGCAGGAGAGAAGGTGGCGGGCGGCGGCGGACGCCTGTAGTCCTTTGGCCCAATCGACGTTGGTTTAACCGGCGGGGTTGGACACTAGAAACTAGCCCGGAAGATGACCTCAGGGCTGAGGGAGTTCCCTTTCACAAAGGCTCTGAGGTCGTCTTTCCGGAGGAATAATAATGACCACGCAGCAACAATTGGTCGACAAACTGCGTCCTCTGGGCGTAAGGCTGACACCCCAAAGGCTGGCCATTACCGAAGTAGTAGTTAATTCGGCCGATCATCCCTCGGTTAAGGAGATCTTTGAGCGTGTCAGGGCCTTTTTCCCGCATGTGACCATAGCAACCGTGTACTCTACCCTGACCATGTTGGAAGAGGTGGGGATCGTGCGCGAGTTGCCCTTTCAGCGTCAGTCTCGTTACGACGCCAATCTCTCTCCCCACGTCAACTTGGTCTGTGTTGGCTGCGGCAACGTGGTAGATGCCGAAGTAGGGCAGGAGACGGTAATCGAACTCCAGGACCTGCTAGCCGGAGAAACGGATTTTCAGGTCGCCTCCCAGCGGGTGGATTTTTATGGCTGGTGCTCCGGCTGTGAAACCCGCCGGGGTTGTTAGTCGCCCTGTCCTAAACCAAAGCCAAAGTAGGATCTGCATCAACACCGCATTGGGCAGCGCTTCCAACATCGTCATTCCGGCGTTCGCCGGAATCCAGGGAACAGTGAAGAATGTACTTTCCTGGACACCGGCTTGCGCCGGTGTGACGACGGATTTTGCTCCTTCAGGTGGCGCAAATTAACACATTGCCGATTGCCGAAGCAGACTCTGTGGTTTAGCTGAGTAGTATCTTTCACCTTGGTATTAGGTTAGTCACCAATCGGCCTCTGCTCCCGCTCTTTTCCCCTTTGGAGCATTAACCACCGAGAAAAGCCTGGTTGATATCGGCTGATCGCGTGCAGCCTCCTCCTCGCTCCCGCCTTGTCCCCGGCTACCCCCTCGGCTGTTAGAATAGGGCTACCGCCCGGAGCGCTTTCAGTATCCAGAGGTTTAGCCTTGGCCCACCTTTCCCACCTCACCCTTGCCAACTTTCGGAATTTTATTCAGTTGGAATTGGATTTGAACCCTGGAGTGTGCGTCTTTTTTGGCGCCAACGCCCAGGGCAAGACCACTCTCCTGGAAGCAGTTTATCTCTTGGCCATCGCTCGCTCCTTCCGGGCGAAAAATGAACGGGAGGTGGTTAATTTCGGAGCGGCGCTTCAGGGAGAACCGGCGTTGGTGGGGGGAGCGATAGAAAAGCGGGAAGAGCGGCTCGCAGTCTACATCGGCTATCAGCCCCAGCCGGTTCGCGGAGCCACCAGCGCCTCCCTGGCTATCGGGGAAAAACCCAATGGGGGGCCATCAACCGCCGGCCGGCGCTGGGATGGCCCTGGAACGCCGGCCTCCAACGGGCTTTGGAGCTACTCGGTGCGGAAGCAGATTCGGGTGAGCCGGATTTCCCGCTCCGCCGCTGAGCTGGTGGGTATGGTTGGAGCGGTCCTGTTCAGCGCCGACGACATCGAGCTGGTCTACGGACCTCCCTCGGGGAGGCGGCGTTACTTGGACATACTCATATCCCAATCCGACCCCCTTTACATCAAAGCCCTGCAGCGGTATCAACGGGTGGTGCGGCAGCGAAACCAGCTGCTCAAAACGCTGCGGGAGGGTCGGGCGGAGGCTGGGGAGCTGGAGTTTTGGGACGATGAGTTGGTAAGGGAGGGATCCTGGCTAACCTGGCGCCGGAAGGAGGCTATGGGCCACCTGTCTGCTTTGGGCGCCGAGCACTACCAAAGATTGGGAGGAGCCGATCAGCGGTTTCAGATAGAATACTCGCCCAGCGTGCCGGTCGCCGAAGATAGTCTCTCTACCGAGGAACAATTCCGGGAGTCCCTGGCAGCAGCCCGCCAGCGGGAGTCGGCCCTGGCGGCCACAGAGGTAGGGCCCCATCGGGACGACTTCGCGTTGTCGGTTAACGGACTGAACATGGGGACCTTCGCCTCGCGAGGTGAGGCGCGAACCGCGGCCCTGACCCTGCGGCTGGCCGAAGCATCCTATATAACCTCGGTGCGGGGCGAGGAGCCGATAGTATTGCTGGACGACGTTCTCTCCGAAATGGACATCTCGCGGCGGCGGCGGGTTCTGGAAAAAATCACCGGCTACGAGCAGGTGATGATTACCACTACCGACCCGGAATTGATTCAGCAACTGCTGGGCCCGGATGCGGCCTATTTCCAGGTCGAAAATGGCCAGGTTATACCCCTAGAGCAAACGGCAGCAAGCACTCCTTACGCCGAAGAAAGGGCGGAAGAATAGTGGAGCGCCAGGCACCGGGAAATATTATAATTGGGCCAAGCCTGCCGGGGAGAGAACCGTGATGGCAGATGCCCAGGCCTCTCAGAGAGTAGCTGAGCTGCGGGAAGAGCTCAATTCCCACAACCATCGCTATTACGTGTTGGACGACCCAATCATCAGCGACGGTCAGTACGACGGTCTGATGGCCGAGTTGCGACGGCTGGAAGAGCAATACCCGGAGCTGCTTATCCCTGCATCCCCATCCCAGCGAGTAGGCGCCGCGCCGGCCGAGGGATTTACTCAGGTGGCGCACCAGCTGCCCATGCTGAGCCTGGGCAATGCCTTCGACGACGATGGGGTCGCCGCCTGGCACCGCCGGGTCCAGAACCTGCTGGATGGCGCCGATTTCGACATGGCCTGCGAGTTGAAGATCGACGGCCTGGCGGTGAGCCTGTTTTACGAAAATGGGGTGTTGACTCAGGGCGCCACTCGGGGAGACGGTTCCATTGGCGAAGACGTTACCCAAAACCTGCGCACTGTCCGCAGCATTCCCCTGACCCTGCGGGGTTCTCCACCTCCTCGATTGGAAGTGAGGGGAGAAGTATATATGCCCATCGATAGCTTCCGGCAACTCAATGAGGACCGGGCCGAACGGGGCGAACCACTTTTCGCCAACCCCCGTAACTCTGGAGCCGGCTCCATCCGCCAGCTGGATTCTCGAGTCACCGCCTCGCGAAACATGCAGATTTGGGTTTACAACCTGGGGGACACCGGCGACTTCCCTCCTCCCAACACCCATTGGGAATCCTTGGAGTGGCTTAAAAACCTGGGCTTTCGATTAAATCCCCACAACCTCCTCTGCCAAACCCTGGACCAGGTATATGACTATTACCGGGTTTGGCTGGAGCAGCGCCACGATTTGCCCTACCAGACCGACGGCGTAGTGGTCAAGGTCAATCCCATTGCTCAACAAAGCGCTCTGGGCGTGGTAGGCCGAGAACCCCGTTGGGCCGTAGCCTATAAGTTCCCAGCGGAGCAGGCCGTTACCAGGCTGCTGGACATCGGCATCAACGTTGGTCGCACCGGCAGCCTGAACCCTTATGCGGTGTTGGAGCCGGTGGTGGTCAGCGGCGCCACGGTCCGGCAGGCTTCCCTGCATAACGAGGAGGACATCCAGAGAAAGGACATTCGCATTGCCGATTGGGTGACCATCGAGCGGGCCGGAGATGTGATTCCCCAGGTCGTGGGACCGATACTGGCCCGCCGTTCCGGCCAGGAAAAGGTCTTCCGAATGCCCGAAATTTGTCCCATCTGCGGCACCCGGGTGGTCAAGGTGGCGGGCGAGGCAATGCACCGCTGCCCCAATACCGCCTGTCCCGCCCAGTTTTTCGAGCTGCTGAAGCACTTTGTCAGCAAGGGCGCAATGGACATCGACGGTTTGGGGGAGCAATGGAGCCGGATTTTTATCGACCAGGGGCTGGTCAAGAATGTCGCCGACCTTTACTCCCTGGCAAAATCCCAACTTCTGGAACTGGACCGGATGGGAGACAAGCTGGCGACCAAGATCCTGGATAACGTGGAGAGTAGCAAAGAGCGGCCGCTGCCTCGTATCCTGTTTGCCCTGGGCATTTTCCACGTGGGGGGGGAAGTGGCGGAGCTGCTGACCCAGAGATTCACCAGCCTGGAAGACTTGGCCGGGGCTGCTGCAGAGGACCTGACCGATATACCCGGCATTGGTCCCAAGATCGCGGAGAGCATAATCGACTATTTCCAGGTACCGGCCAACCGGGAGGTCATCCGGCAGCTGGAGCGGGCCGGGGTTAAGCTGCGACAGGAAGCTGGTACGGGCCCGGCAGCCACCGAGCTGGCGGCCCTGCCTTGGGGTGGGCTGACCTTTGTTATTACCGGCACCCTTGCTTCCATGACCCGCCGGGAAGCGGAATCTCGGGTAAAAGCCCTGGGAGGCAGCGCCACCTCCTCGGTTACCAGAAAGACCAACTACCTGGTGGCCGGGGAATCCGCCGGCTCCAAACTTACCACGGCCAATCGTCTTGGCACCCCCGTCTTGAGCGAGCCGGAATTCCTTCAGCTTTTGGAGGAACCCCAGGCGGTAGCCGTCGAGTAGCTAGGGCGCCGCGCCGGGCTATCAAGCTGTGATATGCTGGGCGTGGGAAGCCGTTAGCGGCCACGGGCATGATCTTTCGATTGTCATCGCGAGGGACGTAGGCCCGAAGCAATCTCATGGACGTAATGAGGGATTGCTTCGATTCGCTCTCAAAGACCCTGGGACCAAGGGTCGCTAAAATAGACTATTCCGGCCCATTTGTGATTAATCCAACCCCCAAGGAAGACACTATAAAGGGAGGAAGCATGCGATTCGGGATGTTTTTCGAGCTGCAGATGCCCAACCCCTGGGCGGCCAACGCTGAGTCTCAGACCTTTTGGAATGCCATCGAGCAGGTGACCTTCGCCGAGGAAATGGGATTCGAACACGTTTGGCTGGTGGAGCACCACTTCCTGGCCGAGTTCGCCCATTCCAGCGCGCCGGAAGTAACCCTGGCGATCATGGCCGAGCGGACCTCAAAGATGCGTCTGGGTTTCGGCGTGGTGCTGACACCGGTGCATCACCCGCTGCACGTGGCGGCCCGGGTGGCGACGCTGGATATTTTCAGCAACGGCCGGGTTGACGTGGGGGTGGGCCGGACCAAAGGCCCTTATCAGCTGAATCCCTTTGGCACGGATGCATCCCAATCCCACAGCATGATGCTGGAAACGCTGGAGTGTCTGCCCGGCATGTGGACCCAGGAGGTCTTTTCCCACGAGGGTGAGCATTGGAGCATCCCACCTCGGGAGGTGATTCCCAAGCCCATCCAAAAACCCCATCCTCCGCTTTGGATGGCCTGTACCCAGGTAGACACATTTGGCCTAGCCGGTGAGCTGGGCTTGGGATGTCTGGTGAATACCCTGGGTGGCATCGACAAAACCAGGAGTCTGATCGATACCTATTACGACGCAGTCGCAGACGCCAAGCCGGCCGGGCACTTTATCAATCGGCAGGTAGTGGCTTCCAGCATTGGGTTCTGCGACGAGAACGACAAAAGAGCCCGCCAAAAAGGCGCTGAAGTCGCCACCTGGTATCTGGAGCAAAGCAAAAAGCGCTTTACCTTGGAATGGGCCGGCGTGGACCCGGCTTCGGTCCCTGAAGAGTATCAGTTCTACTTGCAAGGCGGCGCGCGTAAAATGGTCAGCCAAGACCCCCAGCAACAGGAGCCGCCCACGCCCGAGCGGCTACTGCGTCGGGGACCCGGACGCCTGCATTCGCGTAATCGAGGATTTCGAGTCGATGGGAGTGGACGAGATCATGCCCATATTCCAGGCCGGACGCGCCACCCAACAGGAGGTGATGAACTCCATCCGCCTCTTCGGGAAATATGTCATACCCCACTTCCAGGAGAAGGAAAAGCGAGCCAAGGACCGTGCGCGACAAACGGCCGCCGACAATTAGAGCCAATTAGATCAGTAGGCTAAGGGTGCCCAGGCTCCTTGACACGGAGATCATAGAAGTCATAAACTCGTTTACTGGCAGATACGTCAGCCTCTTCTCAACCATTCCGGCCCGGTGGTGTAGCGGTTAACATACTGGCCTGTCAAGCCAGAGATCGTCGGTTCGAATCCGATCCGGGTCGCCACTAGATATCTCCGCCCTTATCTCGTCACAATAGCGGTTTTCAGCCGGGATCCTAGCAGCTATCCCCTTCTCCGGTCCTCAAACGTAGGGTCCCACCTCCAATTGTCCCCAGTGTTGGCCCTCTGGGGAACAATTCAAAATACGGGTGCTCTCCCCTATCTGCAATATCCTCCCGGCCTCCCGCCTTTTCCCTTAGCTGGTCACCTGGGGGAAAGGCACTGCCCCTTGCGGGGCGCCGGCGAGTTTTCCCGCCCCCTCAGCTGGAAAGGTGGCTCCTCTCGGCTGCTCTATGTGTTCACCCACTGGGGAGGTCCAATTGCCGATGCTAAGCTAGCTGTAGAGATAGGGACGTATCGATACCTCCAAGGCCTCTGTTGCCTCCCAAAAAGTCGGTCCAGGTAGCTATAGGCCCGCTCATCGCTCATATAAAGGAGAGAATGGAAGCTCTGAAGGTTGGGCAAGGTTCCCAAGAAGCTGATTGGAAAGCTGGGTGGGAAGCTGAGAACAAATTTGCTCTCTCTCAGTTGTTCCCAAATAGGGTGCTGACCTATATTGTCCTCTTTGTAGGCCTGTGCCTGGCCTACTTTTTCTTGCGCGGCTCCTCGTGGCAGGGCAGCACGCAGCTCCATACCCTGATGGAGACCGTTGCCTTCCTACTGGCACTGATGGTAGGCGTCATGGCGCTGTCCCGCTTCTACGCGCGGAAAAACAACACTTTCCTGTTTATCGGCGCCGCATTTGTGGGCACCGCTCTGCTTGATGGTTATCATGCCGCAGTCACCTCTTCCTATTTTGCCAGCCATTTCCCTTCAGCGCCCGCATCACTGTTTCCCTGGAGTTGGATCGCGTCACGGTGGTTCCTGTCCGTTCTATTATTTTTGAGTTGGCTGGCCTGCATTAGAGAAGACCGGCATGGAGAAGCCGGCAGAATAAGGGAGCGCACAGTTTACTGCTCAGTTGGCCTATTGACGCTATCAAGTTTCATTTTCTTTGCATTCGTACCCTTGCCCAGAGCCTACTATCCGGAAATCATCTTCCATCGGCCGGAGGAGTTCCTGCCCGCCGCTTTCTTCCTGCTGGCGCTTTGTGGATTCCTGTACCAGGGCCGCTGGAAGACCCACAGCTTCAAGCACTGGCTGGTTATATCCTTGATTGTCGGCGTGGTGAGCCAGACTGTGTTTATGTCCTTTTCCGGCCAGCTATTCGACATGGAATTTGACGCAGCCCATCTGTTGAAGAAGGTCAGCTATGTTTGTGTGCTCACCGGCTTGGTGATCAGCATGTATCACTTGTTCAAGCAAGAGGAAGAGAGGACAGATCAACTCGGGGCGGAAATCGCCGAGCGAGCTCATTATGAAGTCGCGCTGGAGGAGGCAATGGATGAGCTCCAAAAATCCCAATCCCAACTGGTCCATGCCGAGAAAATGAGTGCTTTAGGAACGTTGGTGGCCGGAGTCGCCCACGAACTTAACAACCCTATGATGGGCATCTTAAATTTCGCTCAATATTGTTCTCGGCATACCCCAGAGGACGACCATCGATATGAAGTTCTCCTGGACATAGAAAGGGAAACCAAGCGGTGCAGTGCAATAGTTGAGAATCTCCTCACCTTTTCTCACGCGGAGCGGATTAGCGAAGAATCGCTGCAAGAAGGCGATTGCTCTTCCCTCTGCCAACGAGCCGTTAACCTACTAGTACAGGTGGGCTGAAAAGCCCGAGTAGTATAATGAGCGCGTTGAGGTTGGAGAGATGAAGTGTGGTGGTGAAGGCGATGCGTGGACCGAAACCTCCCGTGGTGGAATTATCCCCGGAAGAGCAGCAAGGATTGGAAACCCTGGTGCGCCGATATAGCACCCCCCAGCAGTTGGCCCGGCGAGGCAGAATCATTCTGTCTGCCGCGGCTGGCCTGAACAACAGCCAAATAGCCCGCGAAGTGGGCCTGGATGTGGATACGGTACGGTTCTGGCGCAACCGCTGGCTGGGGCTACAGGCAGCCATTCTGGAAGACCTGAGTATAGAAGAAAGGTTGCGGGATGCGCCTCGTCCTGGGGCTCCCGCCCGGATCACCCCAGAGCAAGTTTGCCAGATCATGTCCCTGGCTTGTGAGGCCCCCAGCCAGTGCGGTCGTCCTATCAGCCAGTGGACCAGCCGGGAATTGGCTGATGAGATCATCGAAAAAGGCATCGTAGAACGGATTTCCCCCCGTCATGCGGCCAGGCTTCTAGTACTACAACGACGAGTTGTCTGGTAGGATGGCTGGACAGATGATGTTGGATGGTTTGGGTGATGGATGCGGCGAGCTTCGAGCGGGTCTACGACAGCCTTCAGGAATTCCACGCCTTCTTTGCGGCCTCCTTCGGCCGCAAGCAGTGGCGGGATCACAGCGGGAATTACCTTCAGGCGCTGCTGGTGCAGGACCAGGAGCGGCGCAACGCCGAGAATCTCTCGGAATCGGTGGGCATCTCGGCCCGGGCGATGCAGCGCTTTCTCACCGAGGCCCGGTGGTCCGATGAGACAGTCATAGGGCGGTTGCAGGAATACTTGGCCCCCAGGCTGGGACACCCGGAGGCGGTGTGGGTGTTCGATGGCAGCGACTTCCCCAAGCAGGGCAGGAAATCGGCGGGAGTGGCCCGGCAGTACTGCGGCAGGCTGGGCAAGGTGGCCAACTGCCAGGGTGGGATGTTCCTGGCCTACGTCAGCCCGCTGGGCCGGGCGTTGGTGGACAAGCGGCTGTATCTGCCCAAGAGTTGGACCTCCGACCAGGACCGGTGTGCTGCGGCGGGTGTGCCGGAGGACCGGCGGAACTACCGGTCAAAGACGGAGTTGGCCCTGGAGATGCTGGAGCGGGTCCTGGAGTTGGGCTACCTCAGGGCCGAGTGGGTTGCCGGAGACGACGCCTTCGGGATGTCGCCGACCTTCCGGGAGGGACTGGCGGCCCTGGGGATGCGCTACGTGCTGGACGTTCCGGGCGGCACTACGGTCTGGCCCTTGGACCCGGCTTGGACCAGTCCGGAATATCCGGGGTTCGGCCGCCCCCGCAAACCCAAGCTGCGGCCTGGGCAGCGGCGGACCATGGAGCAGCGCGGTGATGAACTGCCGGATGAGGCTTGGCGGGAGATAACGGTGGCCCAGGGAAGCCAGGGGCCGCGCACCTACCGGTTCAGTGCCCAGCGGGTGCGGGTCACCAGGAGGCGCAAGCCCGGCGAGGAACTGTGGGCCGTCTGGCGCCGGAACCTGGACGGCAGCGAGCCCCGCTACTACCTGTCCAACGCTCCCGAGGGCACAACCTTGGAGACTCTGGCCTACGTGAGTGGGTCCAGGTGGCGCATTGAAACGGAGTTCGAGACTGAGAAGGGTGACGTGGGGCTGGACGAATACGAGACCCGCAGCTGGGCAGGGTGGCATCACCACATAGCCATGTGCCTGCTGGGTGGAGCGTTCCTGCTGAGCCTGCAGCAGGATTGGGGGGAAAAAGATGCCCCGGATCACGAGGCCACAGGTGTACCGGGTGGTGCGGGAGATGCTGCCCCGTGAGCAGTTCGGGCCCGATCAATTGCTGTTGTGGCTGGAGGATACGCAGCTACGCAACGAACGGGCTCGCCGTTCCCACGAGAGACGCCGCTCCACCCGCCGCGAAAGCAGGATGGAGCCGTCACCTTAAACCCGTCGTTGTAGTACTAGAAAGGGGGACCTGAAACCCCACCGGATACGCTATTGGTTGACACCCTCCGGGGACGAGCACTATGACGCCAAAGTCACTGACATCTGCGATCTGTACCGAGAAGCTCCCGCCTTGGTCCAATCTGGGGAGCGAGTGATGAGCACTGATGAGTTGACCGGAGTACAGGCCCTGGAGCGCAAACATCCTGGGTTGCCCTTGGCGCCGGGGAAGGTGGAACGGCGGGAGTTTGAGTACATCCGGCATGGTACACGCTCCTTCATCATCAGTCGGGATGTGGTGACGGGTCAGATTGTTGAGCCCTATGGGGGGCCCAGACGTACCGAAGCGGACTTTCTGCAGCATGTGGAGGCAGTGATCGCTAGCGATAGGGCGGCTCAGCGGTGGCATTTTGTGGTGGACAACCTGGACACGCACCGTTCTGAATCTCTAGTGCGCTGGGTAGCCAGAGAGTCTGGGCTGGACCTGGAGTTGGGTAAGAAGGGCAAGTGGGGCACATTGGCGAACCGAGAGTCCCGGGCCGCATTTCTCAGCGATCCCAGCCACTGTATCGTGTTTCACTACACCCCCAAGCACACGTCATGGATGAACCAAGTGGAAATCTGGCTGAGCATTCTGGTGCGAAAACTGCTACAGCGAGGGTCATTCAGATCGGTGACCGATCTGAAACAGAAGGTGTGGGACTTCATCGACTATTACAACCGGACCATGGCAAAGCCCTTCAAATGGACTTACCAAGGCAAGGTGCTGGTCGCATGAACTGCCGGGTTATTTACGCCCACCTGTACTAGTACAGGTGGGCTGAAAAGCCCGAGTAGTATAATGAGCGCGTTGAGGTTGGAGAGATGAAGTGTGGTGGTGAAGGCGATGCGTGGACCGAAACCTCCCGTGGTGGAATTATCCCCGGAAGAGCAGCAAGGATTGGAAACCCTGGTGCGCCGATATAGCACCCCCCAGCAGTTGGCCCGGCGAGGCAGAATCATTCTGTCTGCCGCGGCTGGCCTGAACAACAGCCAAATAGCCCGCGAAGTGGGCCTGGATGTGGATACGGTACGGTTCTGGCGCAACCGCTGGCTGGGGCTACAGGCAGCCATTCTGGAAGACCTGAGTATAGAAGAAAGGTTGCGGGATGCGCCTCGTCCTGGGGCTCCCGCCCGGATCACCCCAGAGCAAGTTTGCCAGATCATGTCCCTGGCTTGTGAGGCCCCCAGCCAGTGCGGTCGTCCTATCAGCCAGTGGACCAGCCGGGAATTGGCTGATGAGATCATCGAAAAAGGCATCGTAGAACGGATTTCCCCCCGTCATGCGGCCAGGCTTCTAGAAAGGGGGACCTGAAACCCCACCGGATACGCTATTGGTTGACACCCTCCGGGGACGAGCACTATGACGCCAAAGTCACTGACATCTGCGATCTGTACCGAGAAGCTCCCGCCTTGGTCCAATCTGGGGAGCGAGTGATGAGCACTGATGAGTTGACCGGAGTACAGGCCCTGGAGCGCAAACATCCTGGGTTGCCCTTGGCGCCGGGGAAGGTGGAACGGCGGGAGTTTGAGTACATCCGGCATGGTACACGCTCCTTCATCATCAGTCGGGATGTGGTGACGGGTCAGATTGTTGAGCCCTATGGGGGGCCCAGACGTACCGAAGCGGACTTTCTGCAGCATGTGGAGGCAGTGATCGCTAGCGATAGGGCGGCCCAGCGGTGGCATTTTGTGGTGGACAACCTGGACACGCACCGTTCTGAATCTCTAGTGCGCTGGGTAGCCAGAGAGTCTGGGCTGGACCTGGAGTTGGGTAAGAAGGGCAAGTGGGGCACATTGGCGAACCGAGAGTCCCGGGCCGCATTTCTCAGCGATCCCAGCCACTGTATCGTGTTTCACTACACCCCCAAGCACACGTCATGGATGAACCAAGTGGAAATCTGGCTGAGCATTCTGGTGCGAAAACTGCTACAGCGAGGGTCATTCAGATCGGTGACCGATCTGAAACAGAAGGTGTGGGACTTCATCGACTATTACAACCGGACCATGGCAAAGCCCTTCAAATGGACTTACCAAGGCAAGGTGCTGGTCGCATGAACTGCCGGGTTATTTACGCCCACCTGTACTAGTACAGGTGGGCTGAAAAGCCCGAGTAGTATAATGAGCGCGTTGAGGTTGGAGAGATGAAGTGTGGTGGTGAAGGCGATGCGTGGACCGAAACCTCCCGTGGTGGAATTATCCCCGGAAGAGCAGCAAGGATTGGAAACCCTGGTGCGCCGATATAGCACCCCCCAGCAGTTGGCCCGGCGAGGCAGAATCATTCTGTCTGCCGCGGCTGGCCTGAACAACAGCCAAATAGCCCGCGAAGTGGGCCTGGATGTGGATACGGTACGGTTCTGGCGCAACCGCTGGCTGGGGCTACAGGCAGCCATTCTGGAAGACCTGAGTATAGAAGAAAGGTTGCGGGATGCGCCTCGTCCTGGGGCTCCCGCCCGGATCACCCCAGAGCAAGTTTGCCAGATCATGTCCCTGGCTTGTGAGGCCCCCAGCCAGTGCGGTCGTCCTATCAGCCAGTGGACCAGCCGGGAATTGGCTGATGAGATCATCGAAAAAGGCATCGTAGAACGGATTTCCCCCCGTCATGCGGCCAGGCTTCTAGAAAGGGGGACCTGAAACCCCACCGGATACGCTATTGGTTGACACCCTCCGGAGGACGAGAACTATGACGCCAAAGTCACTGACATCTGCGACCTGTACCGAGATGCTCCCGCCTTAGTCCAATCTGGGGAGCGAGTGATGAGCACTGATGAGTTGACCGGAGTACAGGCCCTTGGAGCGCAAACATCCTGGGTTGCCCTTGGCGCCGGGGAAGGTGGAACGGCGGGAGTTTGAGTACATCCGGCATGGTACACGCTCCTTCATCATCAGTCGGGATGTGGTGACGGGTCAGATTGTTGAGCCCTATGGGGGGCCCAGACGTACCGAAGCGGACTTTCTGCAATCAAATTCTCTTCCGCATGTGGAGGCAGTGATCGCTAGGGATAGGGCGGCCCAGCGGTGGCATTTTGTGGTGGACAACCTGGACACGCACCGTTCTGAATCTCTAGTGCGCTGCGGTAGCCAGAGAGTCTGGGCTGGACCTGGAGTTGGGTAAGAAGGGCAAGTGGGGCACATTGGCGAACCGAGAGTCCCGGGCCGCATTTCTCAGCGATCCCAGCCACTGTATCGTGTTTCACTACACCCCCAAGCACACGTCATGGATGAACCAAGTGGAAATCTGGCTGAGCATTCTGGTGCGAAAACTGCTACAGCGAGGGTCATTCAGATCGGTGACCGATCTGAAACAGAAGGTGTGGAACTTCATCGACTATTACAACCGGACCATGGCAAAGCCCTTCAAATGGACTTACCAAGGCAAGGTGCTGGTCGCATGAACTGCCGGGTTATTTACGCCGCCACCTGTACTAGTACAGGTGGGCTGAAAAGCCCGAGTAGTATAATGAGCGCGTTGAGGTTGGAGAGATGAAGTGTGGTGGTGAAGGCGATGCGTGGACCGAAACCTCCCGTGGTGGAATTATCCCCGGAAGAGCAGCAAGGATTGGAAACCCTGGTGCGCCGATATAGCACCCCCCAGCAGTTGGCCCGGCGAGGCAGAATCATTCTGTCTGCCGCGGCTGGCCTGAACAACAGCCAAATAGCCCGCGAAGTGGGCCTGGATGTGGATACGGTACGGTTCTGGCGCAACCGCTGGCTGGGGCTACAGGCAGCCATTCTGGAAGACCTGAGTATAGAAGAAAGGTTGCGGGATGCGCCTCGTCCTGGGGCTCCCGCCCGGATCACCCCAGAGCAAGTTTGCCAGATCATGTCCCTGGCTTGTGAGGCCCCCAGCCAGTGCGGTCGTCCTATCAGCCAGTGGACCAGCCGGGAATTGGCTGATGAGATCATCGAAAAAGGCATCGTAGAACGGATTTCCCCCCGTCATGCGGCCAGGCTTCTAGAAAGGGGGACCTGAAACCCCACCGGATACGCTATTGGTTGACACCCTCCGGGGACGAGCACTATGACGCCAAAGTCACTGACATCTGCGATCTGTACCGAGAAGCTCCCGCCTTGGTCCAATCTGGGGAGCGAGTGATGAGCACTGATGAGTTGACCGGAGTACAGGCCCTGGAGCGCAAACATCCTGGGTTGCCCTTGGCGCCGGGGAAGGTGGAACGGCGGGAGTTTGAGTACATCCGGCATGGTACACGCTCCTTCATCATCAGTCGGGATGTGGTGACGGGTCAGATTGTTGAGCCCTATGGGGGGCCCAGACGTACCGAAGCGGACTTTCTGCAGCATGTGGAGGCAGTGATCGCTAGCGATAGGGCGGCCCAGCGGTGGCATTTTGTGGTGGACAACCTGGACACGCACCGTTCTGAATCTCTAGTGCGCTGGGTAGCCAGAGAGTCTGGGCTGGACCTGGAGTTGGGTAAGAAGGGCAAGTGGGGCACATTGGCGAACCGAGAGTCCCGGGCCGCATTTCTCAGCGATCCCAGCCACTGTATCGTGTTTCACTACACCCCCAAGCACACGTCATGGATGAACCAAGTGGAAATCTGGCTGAGCATTCTGGTGCGAAAACTGCTACAGCGAGGGTCATTCAGATCGGTGACCGATCTGAAACAGAAGGTGTGGGACTTCATCGACTATTACAACCGGACCATGGCAAAGCCCTTCAAATGGACTTACCAAGGCAAGGTGCTGGTCGCATGAACTGCCGGGTTATTTACGCCAACCTGTACTAGTGATGAAGATCGGAGTCGGGCCCAGGTCATGGTGAAGGTTGCCAGGGAACGGCGGATGGAATGCGGTGGGGGTCGTGATCTAAATCCAAGACTCGCGAGGCCAACCGGTAGCTGCTGCTGAGCCCAGTTCGGCTGGTTTCACGAAATGCTAGGCGAGCAGCTCAGAGGCTAAACCAATAGCTTGTCCAATGTCTTCAACACCCGTTCGCGCTCGAAGGGCTTCACCAAAAAATCTTTGGCTCCGGCCTTCAGTGCCTGCATGACAACGCTCTGCTGACCCATGGCGCTGGCCATGGCTATTGGGGCTTGGGCGTCTATTTTTAGGATCTCCTCCAGGGCAGCGAGACCGTCCATACCCGGCATCGTAATGTCCAAAAACACCACATCTGGCCGCTCACTTTGGAAGAGCGCGACTGCTTCCAGGCCGTTCGCGGCTTCCACCACATCGTGCCCACCCTTGGTTAATACCTTTTTGCAGTTCAGCCTGGCAAACGCGGAGTCATCTGCAATCAGTATTTTCGTCATGGTACCTCCTCTCTTCGCTGCCTGGCTGGCGGGTAAGACAGATGGCGGAGACTGGCCGTCCCAGTCCCCGCAGCTACTAAGCGGTAAGTTCCATCTCCCAAAGAGCGCCGTGCTCGTCTTCGGTAAGCACCTTCTGCAAGTCCAAAAGAATAATTAGGCGGCTGTCCAGCTTGGCTATACCCAAGATGTAGACGGAATCGGCAGTGGTGATGACCGAAGCCGGTGGTTCCACCGAATCGGTGGGGATTCGCAGGACCTCTTTCACCGCGTCCACGATCACGCCTATGTCTTGATCCCCTATATCAACCACCACTGTTAGCCCGAATCTCTTGCGCAGGTCTATGACTGGTATCACCTTTCCCCGCAGGTTAATGACACCCTCAACGAATTCAGGAGTGCGGGGCACCTGGGTAATTTCTTGCAGGCGAATAATCTCTCGGACGGCGCTTATGTCGACGCCGAATCCCTCGTCCGCCAGGTCAAATACCACCAATTGCTGTTCATCCTGCTGAATGGTTTGCGTTTGCATTTCTGGTTGCCCCTTTATTGGTATCGGAATAAGAATCTAGTGGCTGCGACGGATGGCTGACCTGATAGGCACTGGGGAGGCTGGCACCTGCCAGCCTCCCCGGCCTCCTCTGTTTCATCAGCCAGTTTTAGTGGCTGGGTAGCTAACTTCTAGAGTCGGCGGTGTTGAATTTGCCGACGACTTCCTGAAGCTCCTTGGCCATGCGGTCCAGCTCCTGGCTGGAGCCGACCACCTCCTGGACCTGGGAGGACACTTCTTCCGTCGATGCCGACATCTCCTGGATAGCCGCGCTGTTCTGCTCGATGATCCCAGAGATGTTCTCCACCGATTGAGATACCTGGGGGCTGTTAGCGGCCATTTGCTCGGTGGCCGCCGAGTTCTGCTCGGTGACGCCGCTGACGCTCTCGATGTTCTTAACCATCTCGTCGCTGGAGGCGCTCACTTCCTCCGCGGCAGCCGAGATCTGCTCAATCTGCTCAGCCACCGATGCCACCGATGCCACCGAGGACATGATCAGGCTCAGAGTCTTACCGGCTTCCTCGGCCAGCTGGGCGCCCTCGCCCACTTCCTTGGCCCCTTCCTCGGTGGCCTGGACCGATGAGGCGACACCTTTCTGCACCACGTCGATCAGATTGGCGATCTCCTTGGTAGCTTCGGTCACTCGTTCGGCCAGCTTGCGGACCTCATCCGCGACCACCGCGAATCCCCGGCCTTGCTCGCCGGCCCGGGCGGCTTCGATGGCGGCGTTGAGGGCCAGCAGGTTGGTCGGGGCCGCGATGTCGTCGATGACCGCGACAATTTTGCCGATCTCAGCCGACTGGTCGCCCAGCTCTGTGATTTTTTGGGAGGCCTCATCCACGGCGTCCTTGATCCGGACCATGCCTTCCACCGTCTTGCCGACCATGTCGGACCCTTCCCGGGCCGCTTCATTGGCTGCCCGGGGGCCTTCGGCGGCGGCCTGGGCGCTGCTGGCGACTTCGCTGGTGGCCTTGGAAACCTGGGCCACTATGTTCGAGGCCTGGTCCACCGAAGTGGCCTGCTCCTGACTACCGCCGGCCACCTGGTCAATCGCGGTTGAGAGCTGAGTCATGCCATTGCCAATGTCCGCGGCGCCCTGGGACTGTTGTGTGGCGCCGGCAGCCACCTGCTGGGCGGCGGTGGCAATCCCTTCAGTTGCCTTACCCACTTGCTCTGATGGTCTGACCTGACTATTATTGCCCAAGACCATAACCATAACTATGCCCACCACCAGGGGTGAAAATCGCCGTAAAGATCATCGACCAGGCGGGCATGGAACACATGACAATGATCGACGACACTTGACCGAGCACTAGTGACGGAACCGAAGAATAAACTGCCAGAGAAGGTTCTTCACGGCAGGGAGAAAAACGATGAAGGCAACCGAAGCCAACCTCCTGGGGTTCCTCAGGAAGTCACCCCAGTTCATCATCCCTATCTACCAGCGCACCTATTCCTGGACGGAACCGCAATGCCAGCAACTTTGGGACGACATAATTCGCGCGGGGAAGGACGATGGCATTTCCGGCCACTTTATTGGCTCAATAGTCTATATCGAAAGGGGACTCTACCAAGTTTCAAGCCAAACGCCCCTGCTGGTAATCGACGGTCAACAACGTTTAACAACTATCTCGCTCATACTCGAGGCTCTCGCACGTCACCTAAACCAATACCAAGGTGGGATGTGCATTTCGGGATCTGGAAGACGACAGAAGAGACTCAGCGGCTTGTCATATCACCTTTGGTCGCCACCCGGGTCGGCACTGACAGTGTGGTCCTGAGATATGTACATTTCACCTTGGCTTTAGTTTAGGAGACAAAGAACCCTAGAGGGCTTCTCTGCCAGGAAGCTTCGGAACTATTACCTGACCAATCCAGATGAGGATGGTCAGAAACGCTACAAGCTGCTTCTAACCCAGACCGACGAGCAAACGCTCCTGGCGATAATCAGCCAAAGGCCAATTCCCCAGACCAAGTCGGTGCGCGTTCAGAGAAATTTCGACCTCTTTGAGGAGAAAATCAGAGATCTCGGCGAAGATATCGCACCACTCTGCAAGGGCTTGGGAAAGCTCATGCTTGTCGACATATCGTTGGATCGGGACCACGACAACCCCCAGTTGATCTTCGAGAGCATGAACTCCACGGGGCTAGTGCTCAGCCAGGCAGACCTGATACGCAACTACGTGCTGATGGGCTTAGAACCCGACCGGCAAGAAAAACTCTATACCAATTACTGGAGACCCATGGAGCTAGCCTTCGGCCAGGAAGCCTACAGCAGGCACTTCGACAGGTTCATGCGGCACTACCTCACGGTCAAGACCGGCACTATTCCCAGGATCGACCGGGTATACGAAGAGTTCAAAACATACTCCCAGAGGAAGAACCCAGAACCAATAGAAGTCGACACGTTACTGGCAGACCTGAACGAGTTCGCCAACTACTATTGTGCGATGGCCCTTGGGAAGGAGCCAGAACCCAGTCTGGCGGCAGCATTCCGGGACATCTGGGACCTGACGGTGGAAGTGGCAGACCCACTCATGCTTGAGATGTACGACGACTACCGAAAAAGTCAGCTATCCCTCAACGACTTAACTGACGCCGTCAGATACATCGAAAGCTATGTCTTCCGAAGGGCCGTCTGTTCCATTCCCACAAACTCACTCAACAACACCTTTGCAAACTTTAGCAGGGGACTCAAGAAGGACCGGTATTTAGAGAGCATGCTGTTCCACTTCCTGCAGATGCCGTCCTACCGGCGATTCCCGAACGACGAGGAGTTCTCCAGAGAAATCAAGGTGAGGAACCTGTACAGCAACAATCGAGCCAGTTATTGGCTTCGGAGACTTGAGAACCACGACCGGAAAGAACCTGTACCCGTGGACGAATATACCGTAGAGCATATCCTCCCCCAGAACGAGAACCTACCGGAAGAATGGCAGGAATCACTCGGGGAAGGATGGACAAATATCCAGGAGACCTGGCTCCACACGCTGGGGAACCTGACCCTCACGGGTTACAACGCCGAATACAGCGACCGGCCCTTCGCGGAGAAACGAGATATGAAGGGCGGGTTCCAGGAAAGTCCGCTGCGGATGAACGAAGGCTTAGGGGAACTGGACAGGTGGGACGAAACCACGATTCGCGCCCGCGCCGAGCGCTTGGCTAACAAGGCGACAACGGTATGGAAAGGTCCGTCACTGAGCGAGGAGAAACAACGGACATACCTGCCCGACACAGGAGAGCAGCCGAAGAACTACACAATTGAAGACCATCATCACCTAGTGGAAAGAAGTCATACCCGGCACCTCTTCGAGGAATTTAGAAGAGAGGTGCTGGCCATCGACCCATGTATTTCAGAGGAGTTCCTCAAACTCTACGTGGCCTACAAGGCCGAAACCAACTTCGTAGATGTGGTCCCCCAGGCAGCCCGGTTGAGATTGAGCCTGAACATGAGATTCCACGAACTCCATGACCCTAGGGGACTCGCAAACGACGTGACAAACATCGGAAGGTGGGGCAACGGCGATGTGGAGGTTGGGCTTGCCAGCCCGGACGAACTGCCCTACGTGATGGGACTAAACCAAAGCTAAGGTGAAACCTACATAAAGCGAACCCGAAGAGGAGTTGCGATATTCTGTAAAAGAAGTCGATTGGCGGTGGTGGAAGGGATGACAGACATAGTGCAACTCCTGGAACGGTGGCAACTGGATGTAGGCGACTTACGGGAAAGGATGTATCGGGCGCCAACACCTCGGGAGCGAGAGCGATGGCATGGGCTATGGTTGTTGGCCCAAGGGTGGTCGGCCACTCAAGTGGCTGAGGCTTTGGAGAGAGAGCCTCATACCATCGGAAACTGGCTGGACAACTTTCGCCAAGGCGGGGCCCAAGGTTTGGTCTTTGAGCAGACTGGGGGTTCCCCCCCGTCTTGAACCGAGGTCAACAGAACCAACTGAAGTCTGCGGTGCAAAATCCGCCTGGGGAGGCGGGGATTGAATTGTCCAACTGGAACTGGAAAGTAGTAAGGCAATTTCTCAAGCAGAGCTTTGACCTGGGGCTGAGTCGGAGCAGTTGCTTGAACTACCTCCATCGGTTGGGCTTCGTGCTGAAGCGACCCAAGAAACGCCTCCTGAAAGCCAAGGATGAAGAACGGAAAGCCTTCGTCCTCCAGTACAGCCAAATCCGAGAGGAGGCCCAAGAGAGTGGAGCCAAGATCTTCTTCGTGGATGAAGCCCACTTTCGGGCCGATGCCGACCTGCGAGGCAAACGGGTACTCAAGGGAGAGGCAGCGCTGGTGGACTCCACCAGTCCCCGGTGGGGAGAGAAGGCCTGCTACTACTCGGGAGTTTGTCTGGAGACTGGGGAGGTGGAAGCCATGGAAATAGCTGGAAACAGCAATGCCGAGACCTCCACCGCCTTTTTACAGCAGCTAAGAGCAAACCATCCTGGACCTCTGGTAGTGATTTGGGACAATGGGCCAGCCCACCGAGGAGCAGCGATTCGCAGCTATTTGACCACTCCTGACTTGCATCTGAGGTTGGTGGCCTTACCGGCCTACAGTCCAGACTTCAACGCCGACGAAGCCGTCTGGGACTGGGCCAGAGAAGAGGTCACGGCCAACGAATGCCTGGGAACAAAAGCCAAAGTCCAAGAGAAGATGAATCAATTCTTCGGCGGGCTAATTCATCGTAAGGATGAAGTGAAACATCGCTGCCCAACCCGGTTACAGGCCCGAGCCGATGCTTTGATCTTTACACCTGCCGTGCCTTTGCCATCACTGCCCAATGTAGTTCCCACCTTGGCTTTGGTTTAGGGCGCCAATCTTACGAAAGACAAATGGGAGACGATGGGACCCAAGAATGACTTCGTGACATGTCAAGGACGGCGACAGCGGCAACTGGCCAGCCTCAGAGGACCCATGGGACTTGGCCGTAATCCTGACCCTGCCCGACGGCGCCAGCCCGGTGGACCCGGGCCCAAGCCTACTGGACATCTACACCGCCATGGTAATCGGGCACCGGGCCCAGGACCGTGACCTCAGCGATGAACAAGCCCTGGAGCGGTGCAAGCAGGACATTCGCACAGCCATCACCTACGTCCTGGGGCGCATAGAGGAAACGGGCACCGGCTGACCATGGCCCAACTTAGGGGGATGCCGGTGGAAATGCTGGACCGGGCCCACAACCTCTACCGGCTGGAGCACCACGGCATCAACCTGGACGAAGACCCCCAATACCGGTCCTACCAGACCTTCTACGAAATGGGCTTCGCGCCGCCGACCCACCAAGAGATGGCCGACATAGTCATCCAGGCCGTCGCTGCATCAAGAACCCAAGACTAACCGGGGACAACTCCCCTGGGGCCGCAGAGCGCCCAAGTCCTTCAGGAAATCGGGTAGGCGGGGGCCTCGCGGCCCCCGTCCTCCCACACCACCGGACGTACTCAGCGTATCCGGCGGTTTCCTCTACTGTTTCAATAGGTGCTACCACCCGTCAAGGCTCGTTTCCGTTCAGACACCGTGGTCGCTGGCTGCTCCTCGCTCACCCCAGTTCCGGTTCCGCCTTCACCAGGGACGCCGGGGCGCACGGTCTCCTTCCTCCATTCAAGAAGGGAGAGTTGTTAGGCCGTGCCTTGCTGCCGCTCTACGCCCATCGAGTCCTCTTGACTGGCTCCTTGCAGTAGAGGATTCGGCCCTTCATCCTTCCCGTGCGGGAAGGACTACTATGGCCTCGGCTGACTTCTCCGGAGCCTTCCCCCACCGTTGCCGGTGCGGTAGTCCCGATTCCATCGGGACAGCCCCAGAGATCTCCCAGGGTAAGCTATGCATCCTTCCCTCGGTCCCCGCCGGATTTACCAACGCACCTGTCCGGATGACTACCGGGCCTCCCCGTCCATGGCCGGGTTACCCCACTGCGCCGGCCTTGTATCCGATTCCTGTTCGTCGGGTCCGAGTTTTGCCATCAGCTTCCTTCAGATTCCACCTCACGGTGGACACCCTTGCTTAGGCTAGCGGTTCCGGTCATCACGGCCCGCAGAGGACTTTCACCTCCAAGATGCACAACATGCCTGGCACACCAGAAAGGGGCCCGGCTGCCAGCCGGGCCCCTTTTTTAGATCACGCAGTTCCTATCGTGGTAAGGGCGAAATGCTCACCGTAATCGGATGGTTCCATATGGACATATCCTCGAATCGAGCCCCGCTTAGGGTGCAGAGATTGAAGCTGGTCGAATCCTGGGCGGTCAGATCCAGCGTCTGTATCGGCGTCCCGTTCCCCAGTGCCACGGTGCTGGCGTACAGCTGGTCGGCGTGGCAAACCAGGGTGATTATGGCAAATAGTTTGGTGTTGTTAAAGGTGCAGGTCACCGTCTCGCCAGCCTGGAGGTTGATGTTCCCAGGGGTGCTTTCGCCATCATCACAGGTGGAGCTGGTCAATTCCCAGCCCGGTAGGTCCGACTCGCTCACCGAGTAGGTACCGGGTAACAAATAGCCACTGTCGTTCTGTGGACCCGCCGTTTCAGGGTTGAAATCCGTCAAGCTGAAGTCGGGCCCGTAGGTCGAGGTGAAGTCGAAGCTCTGCGGGTCCCCACTTGGGGTAGTCTCCTTCCTGACGATGATCGTACCCATCTTGACGTAGGTGAAAGTGCAAGTCGCGGTCTCGCCCGGGCTGAGTTCAATGTTTTCCACTCGGCTGCCATCGTCACAGCTATTGCCTGTAGCAAACCAGCCTGCCGGCTCGGTGTATTCTCTAATGGAGTAACCAGAATCCGGACGCAACCAGCCAAGGGAGCTATCTGTCATAACATTATAACCAGTTGAGTCGGAGGCGCTGAAATCAAGGTCGGTCAACGCTGGTCCCGACAGGGTAAAGTGGAAGTCCTGGGTAGATCCTCCCGGAGTGGTCTCCACCAATACATTTATATTGCCCCCAGGGTCTTTTCATTCTCCTGCCTGGTAGGTAAAGCCCATCATGTCGAAAGCTTCGCTGAGATGGGCATTGTGGCGGCGTAGGGCAGCGGCTACGTTGGAATGCCCAGCCCGACGTACCAAGCTGATGACCAGGTTTCGCAGGCCCGCCAGAACCTGTGGGGCGGCCCCAGTGCGCACCTGAGAGCGGTCCTCGTCGAAGGTCACATCCCGTACCCAGTGGAGGCGGTTCTCGATGCCCCAGTGCCCACGGGAAAGGCTCAACAATCGCCTGGCATCGGCATCAGTGGCTGGGAGACTGCTAATTGCATAGCTCACATCCACCTGTTTCTTGCCCTTCACGACCCGCTGGCGCTCTAGCCGACACACCTGTTGCAGATGCGGCCACGCTTCCCCGACCGTCCCAGCGCTGCCCACGTAGCCATTTAGCTCTGGGTCGGCCAAGGCCCACAACTCTCGCCGCTCCAGCCGCCCATGACGCCGCTTTACTGGAGCATCGGCCCAGACCGTCAGCTTGGCCCCGCGTGCTCGCCACTCCGCTGCTAGCCAGGGAGGTACGGTTGGGCCACCAGCCCTCTCAGTTCCTAGCAGGGGAAAAAGCCACCTCCAGGTCTCGGCGCAAGGTGGGCTGATTCTCTTTAACTGGCAGCAGATACTCTCCGCCGCCTGCCACAATCTGCTCACAGACTTTCCGTTGGGTCAGTAAGGCATCAGCCACTACTACCCGACCCTTCAGGGGTACCTGGCCCAATACTTCTTTGACCGCCGCCAATTCTTCCCCTTTGCCCGGCGCAGCTACCTGCGCCAGCACTGCCCCAGCGCGGCTAGCGTAGGCCGACACCAGATGGACCCCGGGTATCTCTTGGCCGTGGACCCCTCGCAAGGTTTTCCCGTCCAGGGACAGGGGGTCATCCGCCTCTACCCCGCTATTTGCCAGCCAGTTGCCGACTTCTGCCTCAAAGGCCGCCACGTCCAGGCCCTTGAACACCCGGTGGAGGGTGGCCACGCAGGGTGTCTTCTCCTGGCTGAACCCCAAAAGCTGCGCCGTAGCACCCCCTTGGTCCCGCCCCCATTGAGCTATGGCGTATAAGCTGCGGGCGCCGCACAGCATGGCACAGGTGGCCAAGGCCAGGATCGCCCCCAAAGAGTGGCGTCGCCCTTGGCTACTCCGGAAGTCAGGCACCAAATCCAGCGTTTCTCTCAAAGTCATCATCCTTCCCTCCCGCTTAAACTGGTAATAATTTTATACTATTTTGAGAAAATGAAAAGGCCCTGATATTGCCCCGCTTGGTGTTGGTGAAGATGCAAGTCACCGTATCGTCGGTGTCTACAGTGAAGGTTGCGGTGGCTAAAGCAATGGCCTCCGGGTTGCTGCCGTATCCGCAATCAATGCTGGTCAAATCCCAGCCGAGGCTGTCTGGGTTAGCTTCAGTTACCATGTAGGGACCACCGGACAGCACGTTGCTGATAGTCTCTGAATCACCGCCATTCAAAGAGAATGTACTAACAACGACTGAGTCGGTGGATATATTAGAACTGAAGTGGAAATCGCCTCTTTAGTCAGAGGGAACGGTGTTCTTTACGATGATTACAGCTCCGCAGTTCTTGATGTCGACTGTCTGTGGCGCAATGAAATCCTTGATTGCAGAGGTGAAGGAGTCCGAAGAACGGCTCTTCAGGTAAGCCGAGCCAAAGGAGGTGCATTTGTTTGGATCGAAGATGGAAGTTAAGTCCACCGACGCCTCTCCGAAGGTGTAGGGGTCTAGATCGCCCATTCCATAACTTTCGCCCGCCGGAATGAGGCTGGTATTGATCGAACCAGCCGCATCCCCAGATTCGGTGAGGTTTGTTTTATCACCCCAACAAGGCAAGGAGCTGCTGGCTACACATTTATCAGCCGTAAGCGTTCCACTCCCATCGATCCAGGTGTACCGCCAAAGCTCCGGCACTGTGCCTCCCTTGGAGAGTTTGTATTCTATTAGCAGGTCTCCGTCGGTTCGGTTGGGTGTCTTGCCGTTAGCCGATTCATCAGACTGGTTGAATTCGAAGTCCATGTTGGTCGTTCCCTTCGGATCCTGGACCCTGGTCCAGAATAGGTGCATGAACTTCCCGCCGCTGTCGTTCTCCTCCAAGTACCCGCCGAAGGCGCTTAGGTCGCTTTTGTTCGGCGAAATGCTCCCGGTAACAGGCACGGGCACAGCGGTATCTTCCTTAGTGCCCTTACCAAAGGCGTCGTCTCCTGACCCGCTATCCTGGTCATCCTGGGTAGTGTAGGACACGTTTCCCCAGTCGAGTATTCCTTGCACGGTCAAGTTGCCGTCGGTGCTCTCAAATTGGGTGGCTAAAGCCCCGCTGGGCAAGTAAGTCCCTTCCCTGCCGGGAAGGTTAGCCCCTTCCATTGGAGTTGCTACGAGAGAGAAAATTACTGCCGCCGCGATGATCGTCGCCGCCATAAACCACCGCCGGTTAAGTCCCCCTAGATTGCCTCGCATAACGCTCCTTGCCCGGGATGCTGGTCTCCAAATGAGCCAACTCAGACCGGGACTTTCGAATGATGGTCTCCGTTTGGGGTACGTTATGCCCTTTAGGTGAACAACCTGGCGATAATTTGGTGAATTCAGTTACCACTTCAGTACCAATAGTTAACCTAGCGAAACTTTGGTGAACATTTCATAAACTGCATGTAATGCCGCGCGGCCCCTTCCCGGTGAGCGCACGTCTGGTAGGAGCGCGGTCTAAATTTAGCCCTTAGCCCCAATCCACCGAACGGGGGCGTGTGAGAGGCCTGCTGAAGAAACAAAAGGGTGCGCCTCTGAATCTGGGATAATGGTTTTGAAACAGAAAACCGACCAGAAACAAGGAGCACCCAATAGATGCTACCACGCAACCAACCCGACGGCATCCACATCGCCTTCGACGACCACCGCCTGGTCAACAATGCCGGGCTGATTCTTCCCGCCACCTTGGCCTTGCACCTCGGCCTTTCCCAACTGGTTGACCGGCACCTGGACCTGGGCCGGGCCCCAGGCCGAGCCAACACCGGCGACAAGATAATGACGCTGGTCGCCTCGGCGCTGGCGGGCGGCGACTGCATCGACGACGCCGATGCGTTGCGCACCGGCAGGACGGCCTGCGCTCTCGGCTGCGTAGTCAAAGCGCCATCCACCCTGGGCACCTTCCTGCGCAGCTTCACCTGGGGCCACGTCCGCCAGCTGGACGGGGTGAGCCGCGAGTTGCTGGCCCGGGCCTGGCAGGCGGGGGCCGGACCCGGCGACGCGCCATTCACCATCGACCTTGATTCGACGATCTGCGAGCCTTACGGACTGGCCAAGGAGGGCGCCCGCCATCACGGCTATACCGGCGCGCGGGGCTATCACCCACTGCTGGCCGTCGCCGCCGGAACCGGCGACGTGCTGATGGCCCGCCTGCGCGAGGGCCGGGCCATCACCGCCCGGGGCGCCGCCCACTTCCTGCGTGAGACGGTGAGCCGGGTTCGCTGCGGCGGGGCCAGCGGGCAGCTCACCATGCGGGCTGACAGCGGCTTCTATACCCACGCCGTGGTCGCCGTCTGCCGCCGGATGGATGTCCGCTTCTCCATCACCATCCGCCAGCACAAAAGCCTGCACAATCTCATCGAGGCGATACCCGAAGATGCCTGGACGCCGATTCCTTACTGGATGGACGGCGCCGCCGATGTGGCCGAAACCACCTACACCCCCTTCCAGAGTGAGCCGGATGCCGCGCCGGTACGGCTCATCGTCCGGCGGGTGAAGCCGGCGCCCGGTTCTCAACTGGCTCTCTTCGCCACCTACAGCTATCACGGCTTCATCACCGACCGGGACGGGGAGACCCTGGAACTGGAGGCTGACCACCGCCGCCACGCCGAGATCGAGAATGCGATACGCGACCTCAAGTACGGCGTCGGGCTGAACCATCTCCCCTCGGGCCGCTTCGCCGCCAACGGCGCCTGGCTGGCGGTACAGGTGATGGCCCACAACCTGGCTCGCTGGACAGCCCGCATCGGCCTGGATGAGCAGATCGTGACCACCAAGACCCTCCGGCGGCGGGTCTTCGCCCTGGCCGGACGGCTCACCCGCTCGGCACGCCGGATCACCCTGCATCTTCCCAAGCGCTGGCCCTGGGAGGAGCAGTTCAGCCGCGCCCTGGCCCGACTGCGAGCCATTGACCACTCCCAGCCTGACGGCGCCCGTCCGCCACTGACCCGCCAGCCAAGCCAACGTCCCCGCAAACTCGCGCTAGCCCAGTCCGCGAGCGCCTCTTGCCGTGTCCTATCCCGCCATCTCGCTCGCCACAGCCACTGTAAGCCGCCATCGGCGCCCCCAAAAGCGCCTGCAGACCGCCCGCCAACCTCCCGTATACCCAAGTTCGAGCCCGGATTATCGCGCCTGTACTCCCTCACCCCCCTTCCGTTGTCCTCACGCTGTCCATCCGTGTCCATCGGTGGATTCGGGATTAGGCTTCAGCAATCTAGCTTGAGGGACCGTGGATACTTTGCTACAATCCGGCACAGGCGCCCACCCGTGCTCGGGCCAACAATCCTCGAGAAATCACCCGGCAAAGCAGAGCTGTAACCGTGGGCTGGGTTTTCTCTCAGTTACACGCACCGCAAAATTTTCGCCCCTCCTGGAGCCCTTCTTGTCAGTCCGCTGCTTTACCTGGAACGATCTGCCGGATTTGTTGGAATTCGCCAGTCTGATTCAGTCGGGAGGCGCGCCCCAGGACCGGGAAGTGACCCGGCGAAACTTGCGGGAAGTTCTGGAGCAGCCTTGGCTGGAGCCGGGGGAGAACTGCCTGTTACTGGAAGTGGAGGGGCAAATCCGGGGCTACTGTCTGATATTCCCCGAGCTGCCGATCAAGCGGGCCGTGCTGGCGCCGGATATCGCCGGTGATCTAGCGGGCAGCCAGGAAGAGGCCAAACTGATCGACCGGGCCGTAGCCAGATCCTGGGAGTTGGGCACAGTGGTGGCCCATCTTTGCCTTTCCCAGGATTCTCCGCGCCGGCATTTGCTGGAATCCAAGGGCTTTACTCTGGAGCGCGTTTATTGGGACATGCTTTGGAACACCGAATGGCTGCCCCAAACCGGGGTGCCTGCCGGATTCAGAATTGGCTCTTTTCAGCCCGGCGATGCGGCCACACTGACCCAGATCCAGAACGACGCGTTTACCGGTACCTGGGGTTTCGCTCCCAATACCATTGAACAAATAGAATACCGCAGCTCCATGAGCAACACCGCCCACCCCGGAATCCTCCTCCTGTATTCCGGAGACCGGGTAGCGGGTTATTGTTGGACCTGCTTCGCCCCTTCCAATGGCAAGCTTAAGGGCATTATCGGCATGATTGGGGTGTCGCCGGACTTTCGAGGAAGGGGAATCAGCAAGCCGCTCCTGGTAGCCGGAATGGAATACTTGAAATCGGCAGGAGTAGCGGAGATTGGCCTGCACGTGGACGGAATTAACGCTCCGGCCATCGCACTATACAAGTCGGTGGGATTTCAGAAGGTGGGGGAATTACACTGGTACGAGTTAAGTACCCAGCCTACCTGACCTCTTCGGCGGACACCGGCTCCTGATCTAACGGCCCGCTATTTTCCGCGTCTAGTACAGCCGCCGGCCGGGTCGGAGTTTCCTGGGCATCAGGCGCGCTGGAAGTTTTTGTCCAGTCCGACGAGTCCGGCGGGGTGAAGAGTTCGCCCGCCAGAATTCCACCGGAAATAATAATCTTCATGGCATCATCCACACTCATGTCCAGCGGAGTGACGTCTTTAACCCCAACCAACACCAGAAACCCGGATGACGGTACCGGTGTGGTAGGGATGTAAACAAACACCATTTCCTCTCCATCAGCTCGCTCCAAAGACGAGGTGACCAGTCCTATGGACCTCATGCCGGGGCGGGGAAACTCCACCAGCACCGCCCCGCGGTAGGGGCTGTCTTTTGAGCCGGACAACAACTCCACCCCGCTGCGGGTAGTGCTGTAGATTATTTTGACCAGCGGGATACGTTCGATGATCAGGTGTCCCCACTCGATCAGGCGGCGCCCTACGACATGAGAGGCGATTGCCCCAATAAGGTATACCGCCAGAACCAGGACCGCCAGCCCGGAGGCGATGGCGATGATGTCGGGAACCGGCATTAATGCCAAAAAGGGCTCTAAAAGCGGGCCAAGGAGGCCGTAAAAAAACTTGAGGACCAGAAGGGTGATTCCGATGGGCAGTATTACCAAGAGCCCAGCCCCCAGCATGCCCTCTAGGTGGCGGGCAAACCGTCTAAAGGGGCGGCGGCGGCGCTGGCGATTTTGCTTCTGTTCTTGGAAGGTTTCTATGCTGTCTCCGTGGCCAGAGATTTGTAGTGGGCCGCCATCGCCGAGGCGACCTGCTCCCATCCCATGCCTTCGGCCCGCCGGCGGGCGGCCTGGCCCATGCATTCCAGCAGGCTTTTGCTTGATGTCATCATCTCCAGCGAATTGGCAAAAGCCTCCGGGCAGCGCCAGGATTTCAAATATCCCGTATGTCCGTGGTGAATAATGGTGGAGAGTCCACCTACCCGAGACGCCACCACGGGAGTCCCGCAGGCCATGGATTCCAATGCCGCCAGGCCAAAACTTTCGTAGAACGAAGGGACCACGCATACATCGGCAGCGCTGTAGTAAACCGGCAACTCCTCCTGATCCACCCGCCCCACGAAATCCACCACATCTGCCACGTCCAGATCTTGAGCCAACTGCCGGAGGCGCTCCACCTCCTGGTTCTGCCCGTCATCTCCGCCGACAACCAATACCCGCACCCCCTGAGGAATCTCCAGGTGGGCCGCGGTCTGGACCAGCAGATCCACTCCCTTTAAGGATTCTATCCGGCCTACATAGAGAAAAACCTTGTCTCCATTCAGGCCGAGGCGCTTCCGGGACTCCTCCTGATCCAGGGGACGGAACCTGGAAAGGTCCACTCCACAGGGAACCAATTCTATTCGTTTGGGGTCCGCGCCGTACAAACGCGCCATGGCATCCCTCTCGTGGGGGCTGAAGGCCACGATTTTGCTGGCGCTGGCCATGATTTCTCTCTCGGTCTGCTGGCGTTGCAGGGGCTCCTTTTCACCGGCGCGGGACTGCATTTTGATCAATGCCAGGGTGTGGAAAGTAACCAGGTGGGGGATGTTCAGTTTTCGCGCCATTTCCCGGCCCACCCAACCAGAAAGCCAGTAGTGGGAGTGAATCGCCTGATAGACTAGCTCGTTTTCTCGCTGAAATTCCTCCACTCCCTCCAAAAACTGGGGCAGGCATCCATACAGCCCCTCCAAGGGGACCTCCCCCTCGCCGGCCGGCCGGTGAACAACCCGGACATAGTCGCTAAGGTACTCAATGGTTTCAGACTCGTCCCCATGCGACCTGGTGAAAATGTCCACCAATATACCCATTTCGCCCAGGGCGCGGGCCAATTGACGGACATGAACGTTCATGCCTCCCGATTTGCCCTGGCCGGGTGGAGCCAGCGGGCAGGCGTGAACCGTGAGGAAGGCTACCCTGGCTGCAGTCAACTTTTGGTAACCAACATCTGATACAAAATATGGTTTTTACCACCCAGATGATATTTGTAGGGCTCGGAGCCCCGCAAAAAGTCAAAATATCCCTTCCCCTGCTCTATGGCGTCCCTCAGACACAGCGCGTTAAGCAGCAGTCCCACGCTATAGTAGGCGTAATCCGGATTGTAACCGCTATTGTAAAGCAGCCGGGAAGAGCCGTAGTCGAAACTAAGGGACGTGGCCACCGCTTGATCATTGATCTCCAGGAAAAACAGCTTAAGCAATCCCAGGCTGGTCGTGCGATGAGCCATAGAACGGAAGAAGCGCTCTCGTTCCGCCGTCATATATTTGTCCTTATCCAGGTCGCTCATCCGCATCAGCCGCAAAAATTCGTCGAGCCGCCTAGAAACCCCCTCTTCATCATCGATGCAGTACCACCGCCAGTTTTCCACCGATTCCAGGCGTCGCAGCTTCCGCCGCAGTTCGTGTCTGTCCTTCTTGGAAAGCCGGGCCAGGTAGTCTTCCCAGCTGCTAGGGAGCTCCAGACCGGGGGCGACGTCTTCTTCGATTATTTCCACCCGGTATCCTTGACTCCGCGCTTGCTTGGGCAAGTGGGTCAACGTGGGCGAGGTTTCCATCAACGAATAAAGGGTCATGGTCTTGACCCGGTCTGCTTCCAACGACCGCAGCAACTCAGAGAAGAAGGCGGTCTCATACCCTGGACGAATCAGGAAGTCGTTATAATCGAAGGTCTCCGGCCCACCCGTAAAGGTTACTTCGTCTCCCTGGCGGGATAATGAGGCCACGGCCATCAGCGTCCCGGCGTCGCGAACATAGAAGCCGGCCATTTTGCGGCCATCGCTAAAGCTGTCCCACCACACCTGCTGCCATTGGGGAGTCAGATACAGGCTGTTCACCGGGCTGACCGACAGCAACTCCTCCCATTCGGGGAGGAATTCATGGAACGACTCCATTGGCGTCGCGGACATTAACGCTAATTTCCCCGTAGCAGAGCCAGCAGATCTCCCTGATTCAGGCCGGGGCTGTCAAAAGTGCCCCGAATAGCGGTAGTAATGACCAGGCTGCCGGGCTTCCGAACCCCCCGCATAGCCAGACACAGGTGCTCGGCTTCCAATTTCACCGCAACCACTTGGGGGCTCAGGGAGGTATAGATGGCATCGGCCAGCTGCCCGGTGAGCCGCTCCTGTACCTGGGGGCGCCGGGCGGCCAACTCCACCGCCCGGGCCAGCTTGCTTAAACCGGCGATCTTACCGTTGGGGATGTAAGCCAGGTGGGCGTGGCCAAAAAAAGGGAGGAGATGGTGTTCGCAAACCGAGTAAAAGGAGACATCCCGCATGACCACCGGGTCATGGCTTTCCTCTTCAAATACGGCGTCAATGGCCTCGGCGGGGTCTGCCCCTACACCGGAGAAAAGCTCCAGATACATCCGGGCGACACGTTGGGAAGTACCTTGAAGACCTTCCCGGTTCGGGTCCTCCCCGATGGCCTGCAGGATGTCTTCGACTGCCTGTTCTATACGACTCAGCTGGATGGCTAATCCCTTTCTTTCTCAGACCCGGCCCAGATTCGGGCGCGGAGATGAGGGCGATTCCGGTCCGGAAACCTACGACAAAGCCGAAGTGAACCCCGCCGGGTCCGGTAGGGCCGCCCTGTTAGACTCCGCATCAGGTGAGGGGAGCCAGCGCGGCCGCTTCCAAGGCTTCAATGTTCGGCTCTATTTCCTGGGTATGGGCGGTTATGCTGCTGACGGCTAAATCCGGGTCTTTAAGTCCGGTGCCCGTAATGATACATACTACACGCTGTTCCGCCAGATTCAACCCCTGCCGGACCAGTTTCATCAAGCCAGCTAGGGACGCCGCCGAGGCCGGTTCGCCAAATATGCCCTCTCTCGACGCCAAAAGGCGGTAGGCCTCAAGAATCTCATCGTCACTGACCATATCTATAGTGCCTTTCGACTGGTCGCGAGCTTCCAGGGCGCTCTGCCAGCTGGCCGGATTCCCAATGCGAATCGCGGAGGCAATAGTTTGGGGGTTAGCCACCACCTTGCCCAATACTATGGGAGCCGCGCCTTCCGCCTGGAATCCCATCATGCGGGGCAAGGTGCGGGTTCGCCCTAGCTTTTGATACTCAACGAAGCCCCGCCAATAGGCGGTAATGTTACCGGCGTTGCCCACTGGGATGAACAAATAGTCCGGAGCATCGCCCAGCACGTCCGCTACCTCAAAGGCTGCCGTTTTCTGTCCCTCCAAACGGTGGGGGTTGAGCGAATTGACCAGGGTGATGCGGTGCTCGGCGGTAAAGGTTCGAGCCAAATTAAGAGCCGCGTCGAAGTTGCCATCCACCAGGAGGATTTTGGCCCCATAGGCCATCGCTTGGGCCAACTTCCCCAGAGCCACTTCCCCCTTGGGAATCAGCACCAGGGCCGGCAGGTCGCAGTAGGCGCCATAAGCCGCGGCGGAAGCGCTGGTGTTGCCGGTGGAGGCGCACATCACAGCCACGCTTCCCGCTTCCAGCGCCTTGGCGATGGCCACCACCATACCCCGGTCTTTAAAGGAGCCGGTGGGATTGCACCCTTCCAGCTTGAAGTAGAGTTCAGTGCAACCCAGGTCTGCCCCGATTCGATTGGACTTGACCAGGGGAGTGTCGCCCTCACCCAAGCTAACCAGAGGAGTGGAGTCGGTAACCGGTAGAAACTCTCTGTATTGGGTTAAGACCCCGACTCCCATATCGTTTCCTTACTGCATCGATTTGCCGAAGCTAGAATCCATCTCAAAACAACCCATGGGATTCCAAAGGGCTCTGGGTGACAGTTCGAGATAGTTACCTATTCCTCAATACGGAGCAGGCTGCTAACCTCACCCACGACGCTCAACTCTGAGACCCGTTGGAGGGACCGCTGGACCGCGGCCTCCCGCGCCGGATGGGTGGTAATCACGATCTCCGCGGTCTGCGCCTCTATATTTGTATCCTTCTGCAACACCGCGGCCAGACTAATGTCCTCCTCTCCAAGTATCCGCGCGATCTGGCCCAAGACTCCGTACTGATCCGCAACGTTCAGGCGTAAATAGTACCTGCTCTCCAGATCGTCAATGGACTGGATCACCGGGGCTGGGTCCATTTGCAAAGCCTGGAGCGGTGGTCCGTCCTGAGCAATGCGGCGGACAATTTCCATTAAGTCACCCACCACTGCGCTGGTGGTGGGCTCCCGCCCGGCGCCCCGGCCGTGGAACAGAACCTGGCCGCAGAGGTCACCATTCACTTCAACCGCATTATACACCCCATCCACTTTGGCCAGCATATGATCCTTGGGAAGCAGCGCGGGGTACACTCGGGCTTGAATACGCCCGTTATCCTGGGTGGCGATGGCCAGTGATTTGATGGCGTAGCCCAGCTCGTCGGCGTAGCGAAAATCTTGCGGCTGCAGCATCGTGATGCCCTGGCAAAACACATCCTGAGGGGCGACTCGACGATGAAAAGCCAGGGAAGCCAGGATGCATAGTTTATACATCGCGTCGATTCCGTCCACGTCATTGGTGGGGTCGGCTTCAGCGTAGCCGTGCTGTTGCGCTTCCTCAAGGGCTTGCCGAAAATCGGCGTGATCATGGGCCATGCGGGTGAGAATGTAGTTGGTGGTACCGTTGATTATGCTTCGGACCGAGCGCACATCATTGGCCAGCAACTGGCTCATCAGAGAGCCGATTATCGGAATGCCCCCACCAACGCTGGCCTCAAACAACAGGTTGACCTGGCTGCTTCGGGCCTGCGCCAACAAGTCGGGTCCGTGCTTGGCCATCACCTCCTTATTGGCGGTGACCACGTGTTTGCCGGAGGATAGGGCCCTGGCCATATATGTGGTAGCCGGTTCCTCGCCCCCCATCACTTCCACCAACACGTCGATATCAGGGGCGGCGATCAAATCTTCTGGGTTGGTGGTGATCAGGCTGCCGGGGATGCCTGGATTCCGTGCCTTGTCTGGATCCCTTACCAGAACCTTTTTCAGAACTACCGGGAGCCCCATTTTATTTGAGATGGAGTCGGTCGATTCTAGCAAGAAGGCGGCTACACCGCTGCCCACTACCCCCAGTCCCAATAAGCCCACATTTACTTCACGGGCACGCCTTGCCATCAAGCTAACCGCCGCCTGGAATGGAGGGTAATCCCGGATTTTGCGGTGGAGGCTGAGGGACCCTCGGAGCTGTAACCCGCACCTGGTCAGCGACCCAGGCGTACCGGTCACTGTCGAAGTTGATCTGCAACCAGCCATCATTGGACCCCTGGGTGAGCTGGTCATTTTGCCATTTGGTCACCATCTCAATGATCAGCTTCTGGCGTATCAGGGGATCCAACTCCTGCTCCTCCGGTCCGGAAAGCCTGTGGATTATGTAGATGCCGTCCTGAGGGGTGAACTCGGGATCGCTGATCTCGCCGACCTCTAAACGAGCCTCCCTTTGTTCATCGCCAAACAGCAGCTGGTCAAATTCGGGGAAAGCGCCCTGGGGAACCCAACCCACGTAACCCCCGGCGCGATCGGCAAATCCCGCTGGAACCCCTACTTCGGCCGCCACGACGGCGAACTCCTCCTCATCCAGCCGGGCCCTGACGTCTTCAGCCAAGACTGGACCGTTATACTCCAATCTGATCCACTCCACCTCCACCTGTTCCGGAGTCTCCGGAATATCTCCGGCTAGGAAAGTGGCCAACTGCTGTCGCTGAATCCGCTCCTCAAGGATGCGGCGGTAAACCTCATCGGACAGATTGACCCGGGTCAGGAAAATTTGGTAGTTGCTTTCGAACTTCCGGTCCAATTCCCCCGGGTCGGGTTCTTGGCCGGCGGTCGAAACCGGGGAGAATTGGGCCCTGATGACCTGCTCGATGTCCTCCCGGGTGACGAAGATACCGATGCCCGGCGCGGCCTGCCGCAAAATCTCGGAATGCAGGAGCCCCTGCAGGTATTCGAAGGGAACTCTGCTCAGATCTACTCTGCCGCCTTGATACCGATTTATTCCTTGGACCACCCGGATTCGCTCTACCAGGTCGCCCATGGAGAACTCCTCACCCCTGATAGACCCCGCCATTACCCGCGGCGGCTCGTAAAACTCCCGATAATACCCGACGGCCACGATGGCCAGAACGGCGATGATCAGCATGGTTCCAATGGTTATCGCAAGCCTTTGCCTGCGGCGTTCTTCCTCGCGCCGAGCGCCCTGCCGCCGCACCTCCTCCGCTCGATTCGGCTCATTCCGACGTCGGCGCCTTCTCCGCCCCGGAGCGGCCTGGGGCGGGACATCCCTGCGATTCCAAGGCAAAACCATGACTTAACCCCTGAAAAATATTACTTGAATAGTACTCGCATTAAGTTCCAACCCACCAAAAACCACAGGCTGGCAGTTGGTTATTAATAGATACGACCTGACGGCATGAACGGTTTGAGGAAAGCCCGGATCGCAAAGGAATTCCGGGCCATTTAACAGAAGAGCAGAATTTCGCCGAACTTAGCGGCGCATCCCGCCGCCCATCGGCTGCAAGGGTATATAGGGCAGCATGGCCAAGTGGCGGGCCCGCTTGATCGCGGTGGACAGCACTCGCTGGTGCTTGGCGCACACTCCTGTCCTACGAGTTGGTTCTATTTTGGCGCGCTCGGACAGGTAGCGGCGCAGGCGTTCCACGTCTTTATAGTCAATCGTCTTTACATGCTCGACGCAAAAAGAGCATACGCGCCGGCGAGGGGCGTATCTACCCCGGGGACGGCCGCCCGGCCGTGGGCCTCCCGCCCTAGGGCCGCCTCGGGACTGAAAGGACGGTGACCGTTGAGGTGTTGTCATGATCCGGATATTCCTCCCGATAAATCCTAAAGAGTGTCAGGAACTAAAAGGGCAAGTCGTCGACATCGTCCGGGGGAGGACCATCCCCACCCATGTTGGGATCCTGTCCGTAGAGGGGGCGTTCCTCGCCAACGGCAGCTCCGCCGCCCAGGAATTGGACATCCGTGAGAGTAATGTCATTAGAGATGCGCATTTGCCCGTCTCGCCCCTCGAAGCTTCGACTGCTAAACCTGCCCTCCACATACACCTGGCGTCCCTTGGTAAGGTACTGGTTGCAGAGCTCCGCCAATCTCCCCCACGCGCTTACATTAAACCACGTGGTTTCCTCTCGCTGCTCGCCGGCGCTGGTGGTGTAGCGGCGACTTGAGGCCACGCTGAAGGAGGTAACACCTTGACCGTTGGGGGTGTAGCGCATCTCTGGGTCTCTGCCCAGATGGCCGATGACAATGATCTTATTCACTTGACCCTCCCCTAAGACCGGGGCTGCTCCTCCTCCGGAGCACCGTCTTCCTCCGGCACTTCCTCTGCCTCCGGCTCAGCTTCTTCCACCACCGCTTCGGATTCCGCTACTGGAGCTTCTTCCACCACCGCTCGGCTCGGGCTTCCGCTGCCGGGGCTTCTTCCACCACCGCCTCGGCTTCCGCTGCCGGGGCTTCTTCCACCACCGCCTCGGCTTCCGCTGCCGGGGCTTCTTCCACCACCGCCTCGGCTTCCGCTACTGGAGCTTCTTCCACCACCGCTTCGGATTCCGCTGCCGGGGCTTCGTCCACCACCGCTTCGGATTCCGCTGCCGGGGCTTCGTCCACCACCGCTTCGGATTCCGCTGCCGGGGCTTCGTCCACCACCGCTTCGGATTCCGCTGCCGGGGCTTCGTCCACCACCACTTCGGATTCCGCTGCCGGGGCTTCTTCAACCACCGCTTCGGATTCCGCGGCCGGAGCTTCTTCAACCACCGCTTCGGATTCCGCGGCCGGAGCTTCCTCCACAGCAGGCTCTTCATCCACCGCCTCGGCCACGGCAACCGCAGTTTCCACGCCGTCAGGCTCTAATCCATCTTGGGGAGATTCGATGGCAGCTTCTTGAGCTGTTTCCTCGTCTTGGGCGACTGGCGTCGGCAGCGGCGCGGGTTCGGGCTCGGGCGCGGGTGGGCCGGTGGCGATGACCAGCGAGCGAAGCACCCGCTCATCCAGGCGCAGAAAGGTCTCTAGTTCTTGGTTGAAGGGCTTTTCTGTGCTGAATATGGTTAAGTAGTAGGTGCCTTCCAGAAAATGATGGGCTCCCTTGTGGATCGGATAGGCCAAGCGGCGAGTGCCCCAATTTTGCTCTCGCACGATTTCCGCTTCCCGGTTGGTAATAAAATCCTTGATCCGATCCCACGCCTCAACTGACTGCTCCTGGTTCAAGATTGGGCTGAGGACGGTTATTAGTTCGTAATGACGCAAATGGTTCTCCTGCGGTTTTTATCGATTATCCAAATTATAGCATCGGGCCTTTGGCTGGCTCAACTCATAAGTCCAGACCAGGAACCGGGAATTTGGAAGTCAGGTCTTTCACCGCTTCAGCCACCCGCTTCTTCACCCTTTCATCTGCCATGTCGGCCAAGGTTTGGACGATCAGCTGGGCTACCTGCCTGGTTTCCTCCTGCTGGAACCCGCGGCTGGTAATGGCTGGAGTGCCCAGTCGCAACCCGCTGGTGACCCGGGGGGGCTTGGTATCGAAGGGAATGGCATTCTTGTTGGCAATGATTCCCACATCTTGCAGCGCGGCTTCGGCGTCGCGGCCGGTGATGTCCAGTGGGTTCAAGTCCACCAGCAACAAATGGTTATCCGTGCCGCCGGATACCAAGCGCAGACCGGATTCGGAAAGCTCCTGGGCCATGACCCGGGCGTTGGCCACCACCTGCTCGGCGTAGCGGGCGAACTCGGGCCTCAGCGCCTCGCCGAAACAGACCGCCTTGGATGCTATGACGTGCATGAAGGGCCCGCCCTGGGAATAGGGGAAAACCCCGTAGTCGATCTTGCGGGCCAGTTCTTCGGTGGAGAGGATCATTCCGCCTCGGGGGCCCCGCAAGGTCTTCTGGGTGGTGGAGGTAATTACTTGAGCATGGGGCACAGGAGAAGGATGGGCCCCACCGGCGATCAAGCCAGATATATGGGCCATATCTACCATCAAAATGGCGTCCACCTGATCCGCTATGGCCCGAAACCGGGGGAAGTCGATGAGCCGCGGGTAAGCGCTGTAACCGGCAATAATTATCTTGGGCCGGTGCTCCTTGGCCAGCCGCTCTACCTGGTCGTAATCAATGGTTTCGCTATCCCGATCCAACCCGTAGGCGACAAAGTTGTAAAGGTTGCCAGAGAAATTTACGTTGGCCCCGTGGGTCAAATGCCCGCCCTGGTCCAGCTGCATGCCCATTACCGTGTCCCCGGGCTGGATCAGGGCAAAATAGGTCGCCATGTTGGCCTGGGCTCCGCTGTGGGCCTGCACGTTGGCGTGTTCGGCCCCAAACAGCTCCTTGGCCCGCTGGATGGCCAGGTTCTCCACTACGTCCACGTTCTCGCAGCCGCCGTAGTACCGCCTGCCGGGATAACCTTCGGCGTATTTGTTGTTCATCACCCCGGATTGAGCCTCTAGGACTGCGCGGCTGGCGTAATTTTCGGAAGCGATCAGGACCAGGCATTCCCGTTGACGCTCATTTTCCTTCTTTATAGCCAGGGCGACGTCTGGGTCCTGTTGTGCGAGTAGAGTCATTTTCCTCAAGCCGTATCGGAAGGGGCCCGACCCTTTCCTTCATCTAACCACGCCAAGCTAATAACGCCGGTTTTTCCCGCACAGCAAGACAGGCTGGGCCGTTGCGGGAGGCGAATAGTAGTTTACGCTGGGCCTAGTTTGCTGTCAACGAAACTAAGGCATCGGCAGACCAAGACCATCTCTATATGAAGAGCGCTTGTTTTGGGCGTGGTGGCGGCCGGATTTCGGCCAGCTTGCCCTTTGCAACTCATAGTCGTAAAATGTGCCAAGCTTAAGCAAGGGGTGACGATTATGGCAGGTTCAGGAGGTCCTCTGGATGGCATTCGTGTAATAGACCTGGGACGGCACCAGGCCGGCCCTCGGTGCGCCCAGGTATTAGCCCGACTGGGAGCGGAAGTAATTAAGGTGGAGCGCCTGGGAGGTGAGGAGACTCGTTATCACGGTCCCTATGTCCGGAAGCAAAGCTCCTACTGGGTCCAGTACAACAGCGGCAAGAAAAGCCTCAGCATGGACCTGCGCAAAGAGGAAGGCCGGGAAGCTCTTCGCAAGCTGATCAAAATTTCCGACGTCCTCCTGCAGAATTTCCGTCCCGGCACCATAGAAACCATGGGCTTTGGCTACGACGTGCTCAAGGATCTTAACCCCCGAATTGTCATGGTTAACGTCTCGGCCTACGGCCAGTTCGGTCCCTACCGGGAAAAAATTGGCTACGACCCCATCGGACAAACCATGTCCGGCATAGCCATGGTCACCGGACACGACGGAATGCCGCCAATCCGCGCCGGCGTGCCCATCATCGACCGCACCACTGCCCTGCATTCGGCCATCGGTACGCTGGCCGCGCTGCACGAGCGGGAGAGCTCTGGAGAGGGTCAAGCCATCGACGTCTGTCTGGCCGACACCGGCTACAGTTTCACGGAAATACCCATTACCGCCTACCACGGCGCGGGCATTGAGCCAACCCGGGGCCAAGGCGCCGACGGAGCGCCCGGTGGGATATACCCCTGCAAAGAAGGCTGGGTCCTGATTACCGCCGGCGACCAGCACCAGTGGCATCGGGTTTGTAACGCGCTGGGAAAGCCGGAGTGGCTGGAGGACCCGCGCTTTTCCACCCGCCCGGAGCGCATGAAAAACCGAGATGCGGTCAACGAAGCGATGAATGCCCTGCTGGCTACCATGACCATGAATGAGGCCATCGATCACTTCACCCGCTACGATATCACCGCCGCTCCGGTCAATACCATTGCCCAGGCGGCGCAGGACCCTCACCCCTGGGAGCGCCGGGTGATGGTTGACGTTCCCGACTTCCTGGCCGGTGAAATCGCGGTCTCTGGGGACTTCTGGCACTTCAGCCGAACCCCGGCCGTAATCGGCTCCACCCCCAGGGTCGGCGAGCATAACGAGGAGGTTCTGGGCGGATTGCTGGGCTACTCGGAGGAGGAGATCGCGGGGCTTTACGAAAACAAGGTGATAGCCAACTTCGACCACTATGACGAGGTTCCCGGTTAGGCCCTCCCCGGAAGAGTGATGCGTATGGGGCACGGCATGCCGTGCCCCATCTTCTTTATTCGGGAGCGGCCTCTGTTGCCAGAAGGGGCAGAGCCCTATTTCCGACCTTCCACTAAGACTTCCACCCGGTGGACCATGTTATTCCCCATCCCCTGGAAGTTCCAAGGTTGCTCCACCGGCTGGGTATTGCCCTGAGAGTCGGTGGCACGGACGCATAGGGTGTACCTGCCGGGCCGAGCGTCCCACTGGAACGTCCACTCCCGCCAGGCAAAGGCTGACACCGGCTCACCCAACTGGATCTGGGACCAGCCTTCACCGCCATCTTCACTGAATTCCACCCTGGATATGTCCAGCCGGCCAGCCCAGGCCCTCCCCGTCACAGCCAGGTTGGCAGCTTCCACCAGCCTTCCTCGCGTCATGAAATCCGGTATGCCCGGCGGTATCATCAGCGAGCGAACCTGGATTCTTTCCACCGGGTTGCCGGGTTCATCGGCAGACTGGGAGTATCGATAGGTATGCTCCATCTGATAGCCATCGAAGTGATGATCGATGGCTTCGATGCGGTCCAGCCATTTCACGCTGGTCATCCCGTACCAACCCGGCACAATTAGCCTCAAGGGATAGCCGTGCTGGGGCTCCAGCGGCCGGCCGTTCATTTCGTAAGCCAGCAGAACCTCATCCCGGGTAGCGTCGGCAATGCTGAGGCTACGCCGGTAATACTGGACCTCCTCGCCCTGCACGCCCTGGTCCAGACCGGTGAAGAGGATCTCCATCGCCGGGCCTTGCAACCCAGCCTCCTGCAACAGGGGCGCCAAGGGAGTGCCGGTCCACTCGGCGGTACTAATCGCCTCCAACAGCCAGGGCTGGCTGATGGAGCGGGGGCTCAGCAACGCCCGGCCGTTGCCGGCGCACTCCATGGTGACCGCCAGGGTGCGAGAGGGTCGCGCCCGGATTTCGTCCAGGTTCAGACTCAACGGATGGGATACCAGCCCGCCGATGGAAAGGTTCCAGTCTTGGACTTCCACGAAGGGGATGTCGAAGTGGACCAACAGGTAGTGCATGCCGGCCGGCGTAATCGAGTAGCGCAGGACCTCCAACGGCATACCCCGGTTGCGCAGAGCCAGCTGCACCTCCTCCCTGGAAAAGCTGTCTCCAGAAACCAGGCCGCTGCCATCACCCACAGCCGGGAAGCGCCGCGTCACGTCTTGCTGAGTCATACCCTACCTCAATGCCCGGAAATTGCCATCTGCCAATCTACTTGCAAAGATTATACTCTCTGGGCAGCCGAAGAGAGGCAGAGCAAGCTCAACACAGTCGGTGGAGCCACGGCTGGAGGAAACATGAGTCATATCAGATTTTGAGAAGGAGGAACGCCCTCCGCATTACCTTCGTCGTTCCGGCGAAATCCGGAATCCAGAGCGCCAGCCCCCGGGTCAAGCCTGTGGAAGGCTATGCGTCTATCTCCTCGCCAGCAGGCGGAACGGTCAGCGGGCGTGGCGCCCCCCATTCCTGGGGGGCGCCACGCCCGCTGATGGTAGCCTGGTTGCCTAAACCTTCGGCTGGCGCCTTAGGAATTTTCATGGTTTACTTTTTCTTCGCAGCTTCCAGACGCCTCATCCTGGCCAACCCCGCCATTGCATGTATCGGTAGAGGGGTCTTCAGCGGTGGGGAAGCCTGGGTCGGTGCTGCCAAGCATGTAGTCGTCGCCGGCCCGGCCCTTGAGCTCGTCGCTGCCGGCACCGCCATGTAGCTGGTCGTTGCCGGCCCCGCCCCTAACCTCATCATCGCCATCACCGCCGCTGACATAATCATCGCCGGAGCGGCCACTAAGCCGGTCGTTACCGGCGCCACCGCTGATCCGGTCGTCGCCGGCGTCGCCGGTGATTTCGTCGTTGCCGTCTCCCCCATAGATCTCATCATCGCCCGCGCCGCCGCAAAGCGTGTCATCGTCGCCTAGGCCGAATATCAAGTCGTTGCCCGAGAGTCCGTGGATGACATCGGCCTCCTCGGTGCCGACGATAATGTCGTCTTTATAGGTACCGAGAATAGTGACAGCCTCACCGAGACAGGTAACTTCGCCGGCGGGCGCAGGTTTCCCCACCACGGTAGACGATGCGAACCCAAACAGCCCTATAGAAAGCGCGGCCACCACTGCCACCGCCAGAGCGACAATCCATTTGTTCCGTATCATGGTCAATCCCCCTTTATATTATTGCTACGGGCAGGGTGGTGATGAACGACCAAAATGTTGCCGCAGCCGCTAACAATATATGGGGATTGCCCTGCTGTGTCACTGATAATAGAGGGTTCGTTGGTCCCATTATGGTTCCATTATGGTCCCAAAGTGGTGCCAAAACGGTGCAAGTCCCATTTACACGCCCAGGATCAAGCCAACAGAGTGGGGACAGCCAGGGCCTAGTATCCTCAATAGGTCAGCATCATGCGCTGGATTTCCGACGGGTCGTCGGTGCGGGTCAGTGCCAGCATGAGTAGAATGCGCGCCTTCTTGGGGGCGAGATTATCCGCGACGATGTAGCCGTCCTCCTGAAAGCGTCTGGTGCGCATGACCCGTCCGTTGCCCGTGTGGGTGGCGATGACCACTTTCGTTCCCGCCGCGATGGCCTCCTTCAGAGCGGCCATGAACTCCGGGGAGGAGCCCCCGCTGCCCAAACCGGCGGCCACCAGGCCCGGCACTCCGGCGTCGGCGAAAGCCCGGATCACCAGACCGTCGCCGCCGGCATAGGCATAGGCAATGTCCACCCGCGACAGCTCGGTGCCTTCCGAGACCTGGAATTCGGTATCCAGGGTGTGGCTGCGCGTGGGGGTACGATAAAATACCACCTGCTCATCGGAGTCGGCGTAACCCAAGATTCCCAGCTCGTTGGACCGGAAGGTCTCCAGCCGATAGCTATTGGTTTTGGTCACATCCCGGGCAGCCTGAATCTCATTATTCAAAATGGTCAGGACTCCACGGCCTGCTGATTCCGGCGACGCGGCAACCCGAATGCAATCTATCAGGTTGATGTCGGCGTCGGTGCCCAATCCGGTCGGCGGCCTCATGGCCCCGGTGATCACCACCGGACGATGGCTTTTGACGGTAAGGTTCAAAAAGTAGGCCGTTTCCTCCAGGGTGGCGGTGCCATGGGTAATGGCCACACCAGCCGCCTCCGGGTCCGCTTCGAATATCTGGTTTATTCGCCGGGCCAACTGCAGCCAATGCTGGGGGCCGACCTCGGTGCTGCCCACATTGATCAGCTGCTCCGGCAATACCTCGGCAAACTGCTGCACCTCCGGGACGCGGTCCAGCAACTCCTGGATGGTAAAGTGCCGGTTGGCATAGCTGTAGTTAATATAGTCGGTCCGGTAATCACCCACAAACGAGATGCTGCCGCCGGTACCTAGGAGATAGACCCTGGGCTTGAGTTGGCTGGCCATATTGCGGTCTCCTTTGGACTGATTTCCGGTGGACTAATTTTGGGGATAGCTACCCGCTTTTGAAGGTAGCCTTTATTGAAAAGGCTATCGTCCCTAACCTGACAGGTCCAGTATACCTTGCCTATCGTAAAATGCGGCGAAGGGGAATAATCAGGTAGGATGTGCAAGGCCTTTCAATTGTCATTGTGAGGAGCGTCAGCGACCAAGCAATTTCAGGAGACTCAGATTCCTTCGCTCCTTCGAAATGACATGGGTAATATTTTCAACAAGTACCCCAGCCGAGGCTATCCCATGGCCCGCTTTAAAAAGGTTTTTAAGAAGGTTGACTGGGGCTTTCTTCGCATATCGGCGACTTTGGCCTGTCTTGCAATAGCCTGCACCGCTACCGAGCCCACGGTTGGTCCGGCTACGGCTGTGCCGCCAACTGTCTCGCCTTCCCTACCACCAACGGAGGCCCAGGCGAGCCCAACTACCACTTCTCCTCCTGCCAAACGGCCCACGGGTGCCGCACCGACTCGGGCGCAAGGCTCGGTTCCCCCGCCGCTGCCGTCCGAGGCCACCAGAAGCATGGAGACCGCTGGAAGGCCGGCGGTCAATGGACGAATTCAGCTTTCCAGCTCCCCGGATGCCACCGCGGCAACCATCACTGTGAAGCGGATTTCAGAGCGGGTGACGGCCGAAACTGTGGCTACGGGCCTGGAGGTTCCCTGGGCCCTGGCATTTACGCCCGACGGAAGAATGTTGGTGACGGAGCGGCCCGGGCGTATCCGGGTCATCCAGGACGACCAGCTATTAGAGCAGCCGCTGGCCGTGCTGGATGTGGCCAGCGTTTCTGAGGCGGGACTGATGGGGATCGCGGTGGATCCAAATTTCGCCGACAACGGTCATATCTATGTTTGCTACACCTATCGGACGGATTCCGGTGGCCTGTTTAATCTAAGGGATTCCGGCGGCTGGTTTAATCGGATAGCCCGACTGACCGATTCCGGTGGCCGGGCCGGAGACCTCCAGGTAATTCTGGACCATATTCCAGCCGCGAGAAACCACAACGGCTGCCGGATGCGGTTCGGTCCGGACGGCAAACTTTATGTGACCATGGGGGATGCCCAGTCCGCTGATAACGCGCAAAGCCTGGAATCGCTCTCCGGCAAAATCCTGCGCTTGGAGAGGGACGGTTCGGTTCCGGCGGATAACCCCTTCCCCGGTTCATATATCTACAGCTACGGACACCGCAATCCCCAGGGGCTGGACTGGCACCCGGAAACCGGCGATTTTTTCATCACCGAGCATGGTCCCAGCCAGGACGACGAGATAAACATTTTGGCGGCGGGCGGCAACTATGGCTGGCCCCAGGTTACTGGAGCCTCTTCTAACGCCGCTTTCCGGGACCCCATCCTGGCTTTCACTCCCACCATTGCCCTTGCTGGAGCGGCTTTTTATACCGGCGAATCGCTGGGCGCCTCCTGGGACGGCGACTTCATCTTCGCCACGCTCAAGGGATCGCACTTGCGTCGCATCGGTCTCGAGTCCCCGGAATTTCGGTCAGTGGCTTCCCAGCAAATATTATTTCTTGAAGAGTTTGGCCGGCTGCGGGCCGTGGCGCTCGGCCCCGACGGCTACATTTACTTCAGCACCAGCAACCGAGATGGGCGAGGAAGGCCCTTTCCGGGGGACGACAGAATTCTCCGGCTAATTCCGGCGGATTCAGAACCACCTTTGCTGGCTCAGGCACCGGCTCAAGGAAACTTCAGCTTAGAACTAAAACCTGGGACCTACCGGCTAGTCATAGCGGCGCCGGGCTACTTTTCCTACCAGCGGAGGCTGGTGGTTGAAGTAGGGATGCCAATAGATCTGGGCCTGGTGCGACTGACAACACGAGCAGGCAGCCCCTAGTCTGTGCCGTTATACGATGGTCGAACCGGGCCAAGATTATGCCTCCTCCTTCGGCCAGTTCCTGGAGAGCGGTTCCTGGAAAGCGATTCTGGTCAATCCGCCGCTTCTGGTCGCTCCCCGGATGGCCCTAGAGCCGGGCGGGGCAACCTCCGTCATCCTCCGGCAGAGTGATGTCCCCGCCAATTAGCGGCTGATACCCGGCGAAAAAGTGTTTTGCATTTTAATCATCCCTCAATTAGAATGTAGTTGGGCCATTAGTATACACGTTGACCATTAACCCGGTCCCGGGGTACCAACCCGGTCCCGGCTAACCGGCAGACCAAGGGGTAAATATGGGGAGCAACCGCTGGCTACGGAATAGCCTGGTTTATCTGCTAATCGTCATCGGTGTAATCGTGATCCTTTACACCTTGATACCAAGCTTTGGCGCCAAGAGTGAACTGGCTCTGACCGAGGTAATCACCAAGGCCCAGGGCCAGCAGATAAGCGAAATAATCGTCGATGGGGAAAAACTAACAATAATACCCCGAATCACCGAAGGAGCCGGTAGCACCCAGTTCACCAGTCGCATCGGCCATGACACCGACCTGCTAAATCTACTGCGCGCCAGCGGCGTTGATATGGGCGTCGGTGGGTTAAAAGTCACCTTCAAGGGCACCGGAGGCTTGGGCAGTTTCTTCGGGTTGATGCTCAACTTCCTGCCGCTGATTTTCTTTGGCGGCCTGATTCTTTTCATGATGCGCCAGGCGCAAGGCAGCAATAACCAGACCCTTAGCTTCGGGCGCAGCCGTGCCCGCATGCCCCCCTTCAATCGTCCCTCCGTCACCTTTAACGACGTGGCGGGCGTAGATGAAGCCAAGGCTGAGCTGGAAGAGGTGGTCGAATTCCTCAAGTACCCGGAGCGGTTCCTTGCCCTGGGTGCCCGCATCCCCAAGGGAGTCCTGCTGGTGGGCTCGCCCGGCACCGGTAAAACCCTGCTGGCCCGCGCGGTGGCCGGTGAGGCCGGGGTGCCCTTCTTCCACATCAGCGGCAGCGAATTCGTGGAAATGTTCGTGGGGGTGGGCGCCGCCCGGGTACGCGACTTGTTCGAGCAGGCCAAGCGCAATGCCCCCTGCATTGTTTTTGTCGACGAGGTGGACGCAGTAGGGAGACACCGGGGCGCGGGACTGGGGGGAGGCCACGATGAGCGGGAGCAGACACTGAACCAGATTCTGGTTGAGTTGGACGGCTTTGAAACCAACACCAACATCATTGTCCTAGCGGCCACCAACCGGCCCGACATTTTGGACCCGGCTCTCTTAAGGCCGGGGCGTTTCGACCGCCGAGTCACCTTGGACCTGCCCGACGTGGTGGGTCGTGCAGCTATATTGAAGGTACACAGCGCCGGGAAGCCAATTAATCCCGAGGTAACCATGGAGACCATGGCCAAGGAAACCTCCGGGTTCAGCGGCGCCGACCTTTCCAACCTGATCAACGAAGCGGCGCTATTGGCCGCCCGTCGCAATCTGAAAAGCATTGGTATGCCGGAATTTGAAGAGGCCGTCGAGCGGGTGGTCGCCGGTCCCGAACGCAAGAGCCGGGTGATTAGCGCCAGAGAAAAGGAGATGACCGCCTACCATGAGGCCGGTCATGCCCTGGTGGCCTTCACGCTGCCCCACGCGGACAAGGTGCACAAGATTTCCATTGTTTCTCGCGGCAATATGGGGGGACACACAACCCTCCTCCCGGAAGAAGACCGCTACTTGTGGACCAAGAACCAGTTCCAGGACATGCTGGCGGTGACCATGGGCGGCCGCGTGGCCGAGGAGTTGATCTTTGACGAGGTCACCACTGGAGCCAGTAACGACATAGAAAAGGCCACCAAGATCGCTCTGAGTATGGTCAAGAGATACGGCATGAGCGAGGAGCTGGGGCCGCGGACCTTCGGCAAGCGAGAAGAGATGGTGTTCCTGGGACGGGAAATCAGTGAAGAGCGGGATTACGGGGATCGGGTGGCCGAAGAGATCGACAAGGCAGTCGAGGCCCTGATTAAGCGTGCCTATAACAGCGCCAAGGAAGTGGTCGTCACCAACAAGCCTAAGCTGGTTCGCCTCTCCGAATACCTGATCGAGCACGAGACTATCAGCGGGGACAACATGAACCGGTTGTTTAACCCCGACGCCAGCGGCCCGGAAGAGGAGGGAGTCCCGGCAGTGCCTGCGGAGCCGCCTCCCTACGCACCCAAACCCGCGCAGCCGCCCATCGGTCATCCGGCGCCTTCGTTATCCAGCGAAGCCTACCGCCCATCGGAGGAGCCAAGCAGCGGGGGCGATACCTAAATCCGGCCTCAGTTAGAATATCTTGGCACCCTTTAGCACCCATTAAGAAGGCGGAGGTTGAATCCTCCGCCTTCTTGCATTTGGGCTTCCTCTTTCTCTTGCTGGCTCAGGCCCCACCCGGTTCTTCAGAGGCCGTTTCCTCTCCAGCCAGCGGCAACTGCCGATAATAAACACCCCAATCCTGCATCAACTCCTCTACCCTTTTGTTCTTCAGCGCCACCAGCTCCCGAAAAAACCCGGCCAGAGCATGCTTGGGCATCTCCTCCGGGGTGCAAACCCAGCTGCGCTCCGCCGGCACCACATAAATCAGACCGCTTTGATGGGGACAGGTAACCGGTATTCGGGTCAGGTCCTTCCCAGATTTCATCAATAGCTTCAGCTCGGTCATCAAATACCATCCTCCACCTTAGTTAGAGTCCTAGTCAGGGGATTTTCAATATAACACAGTCCCGGATAAAACAGTCCGGGTTAGCGGGCATGGTGAGCCCCGGCGCAGGGGCAGGACCTTTCAAGTGTCATTGCGAGGGTCGTAGGCCCGAAGCAATCTCATGAAGGTAAGGTGGGATTGCTTGGCGGAGTTTATCCTGAGCGCAGCCGAAGGGCTGCTTTGTAAATAGCCCGTTCGCCCTTCGAGAACCTCAGGACGAACGGGACCCCTACCGCTCGTGGTGAGCCCGTCGAACCATGAGCGGAGTGGAATCCATTTTCATCTCTAGGTGGCGCTCCGCCGGAGCATGAAAACTCGCAATGACACTGGGGAGTACCGAAAGACCCCCGGCACCGGGGCAATAGCAGGGCCTTTTCATTTTCTCAAAATAGTATAAAGTTATTACCAGTTTAAGCGGGAGGGAAGGATGATGACTTTGAGAGAAACGCTGGATTTGGTGCCTGACTTCCGGAGTAGCCAAGGGCGACGCCACTCTTTGGGGGCGATCCTGGCCTTGGCCACCTGTGCCATGCTGTGCGGCGCCCGCAGCTTATACGCCATAGCTCAATGGGGGCGGGACCAAGGGGGTGCTACGGCGCAGCTTTTGGGGTTCAGCCAGGAGAAGACACCCTGCGTGGCCACCCTCCACCGGGTGTTCAAGGGCCTGGACGTGGCGGCCTTTGAGGCAGAAGTCGGCAACTGGCTGGCAAATAGCGGGGTAGAGGCGGATGACCCCCTGTCCCTGGACGGGAAAACCTTGCGAGGGGTCCACGGCCAAGAGATACCCGGGGTCCATCTGGTGTCGGCCTACGCTAGCCGCGCTGGGGCAGTGCTGGCGCAGGTAGCTGCGCCGGGCAAAGGGGAAGAATTGGCGGCGGTCAAAGAAGTATTGGGCCAGGTACCCCTGAAGGGTCGGGTAGTAGTGGCTGATGCCTTACTGACCCAACGGAAAGTCTGTGAGCAGATTGTGGCAGGCGGCGGAGAGTATCTGCTGCCAGTTAAAGAGAATCAGCCCACCTTGCGCCGAGACCTGGAGGTGGCTTTTTCCCCTGCTAGGAACTGAGAGGGCTGGTGGGCCAACCGTACCTCCCTGGCTAGCAGCGGAGTGGCGAGCACGCGGGGCCAAGCTGACGGTCTGGGCCGATGCTCCAGTAAAGCGGCGTCATGGGCGGCTGGAGCGGCGAGAGTTGTGGGCCTTGGCCGACCCAGAGCTAAATGGCTACGTGGGTAGCGCTGGGACGGTCGGGGAAGCGTGGCCGCATCTGCAACAGGTGTGTCGGCTAGAGCGCCAGCGGGTCGTGAAGGGCAAGAAACAGGTGGCTGTGAGCTATGCAATTAGCAGTCTCCCAGCCACTGATGCCGATGCGAGGCGATTGTTGAGCCTTTCCCGTGGGCACTGGGGCATCGAGAACCGCCTCCACTGGGTACGGGATGTGACCTTCGACGAGGACCGCTCTCAGGTGCGCACTGGGGCCGCCCCTCAGGTTCTGGCGGGCCTGCGAAACCTGGTCATCAGCTTGGTACGTCGGGCTGGGCATTCCAACGTAGCCGCTGCCCTACGCCGCCACAATGCCCATCTCAGCGAAGCTTTCGACATGATGGGCTTTTCCTACCAGGCAGGAGAATGAAAAGACCCTGGGGGCAATAGCGGATGGGTGAGATGGCCATTCCCCAAGCCCGGCCAGGATTGACTGATCTCGCCAAGTCTTCGAGATTCGTCTTAAGAAAATGGCTTAATTCCTCCGGTTGATGGTAGAATCAACTCTGTTATTGCCGGGTTCCCTCAAAGGACCTCGAAACAGGGGACCCCGCAACAGGATTTGTCCCACTAACTATGTCCCTCTAACTATTCGATAGCAAAAAGGACGGTCTACTATGTACCCACCCGGTGGTCCCCGCCAACCCGAAATGGATTTCGGCCAGGTAACCACCCGCCTGCGGGATGGCTTGGGCAAGTTCACCGGCCGATTTGGCGGCGGCGGCGTGGGTCTGTTGATTATCGCCGTCATCGGCGTGATTGTCGTTGCTTGGGTGGCAACAGGTTTCTATCAGGTCGGTCCTGGTGAGCAGGCGGCCCGCCGTATGTTCGGAGTGGTGCAGAACCCCGTCACCGAGCCAGGACTTCAGTGGTGGTGGCCCAGCTGGCCGATTCCTGTAGGACAGAGAGATGTCCTAATAGTAACGCAAACCCGCCGAATGGAATTGGGCTTCATCAGCAACGAAGCGGGCAGCGTCGCGGCCCGGGGTGAAGAAGCGCTGATGATCAGCGGCGACCTGAATATCGTGGACGTTCAAATGGTGGTCCAATACAACATCAAGGACCTTAACGCCTTCCTTTTCAATGTCGACGACCCGGGAGAGGAAACCCGAGCCATCGACACGGGCCGGCCCGATGGTCGTACCTTGAAAGACGCCGCTGAGGCCGCTTTAAGGCTGGTGGTGGGTCAGTCCTCCATCGACGATATCCTGGTGAGAAACCGTGAACAGGTGGAGGTTCGTACCAAAGACCAATTGCAAAGTATCATGGACACCTACGATTCCGGCGTTGATGTGATTTCAGTGCAGCTTCAGGACGTGAAGGCGCCAGAGGAGGTTCGGGACGCCTTCGATGACGTGTTGCGAGCCCGGCAGGAGCGAGATACCCGCATCAACCAGGCTCGAGCCTTCGAGGCAGACATAATTCCCCGGGCCGAGGGTGACGCGGAACGAATCAAACAAGGCGCCGAAGCTTTCAAGCAGGCCCGTATTGCCAGGGCAGAGGGTGAGGCCGACCGGTTTACCTCAATTCTGGAGGAGTACAAAAAATCTAAGGAAGTAACCCGGCAGAGACTATACCTGGAGGCAATGGAGGAAATCTTGCCCGGAATCACCAAGGTTATTCTCTCGCCAGAGGCCCAGTCGGTTCTAATATTGGGCGGTAATGGCTCTCTGACTCCGGTGCCCATCGGACCCACGCCGTAAGGCTATTTCGTTAATCGTATGCCGTAGGGCTAAATCGTTAATCATATAGGGTAATGTAATGAAACCATTGATTATAATCGCAATCGTTTTAATCGTCGGCCTGATCGTGCTGCGGCAGGCGGCCTATATCGTTGACGTTACCGAACAGGCGCTGGTTCTGCGGTTCGGTGAGGTCACAGCCACTAGAACCGAGCCGGGCTTATACTGGAAGACCCCCTTTATCGAGAACAGGCTCAAGTTCGACAAGCGTATTCTACGGATCGACGCTCCTCCGGTAGCCATGCCGGACAAGGAAAAGCAGAACCTGGTCATCGATTCATATGCCCGATACAAAATTGTTGATCCAGAGCAATTCCGGAAGACACTGCAAACCGAAACCGGCGCCAGGAGCCGCCTGGGTGACATTGTCACCTCTACCTTGCGAGACCGGGTGGCATTACGGGATCGGTTTGAAATAATTGGCTCAAGGCCGATTCTGGATAAGACCGGAAAAGTAGTCGAAGATGAGGAAGGGTTGCCTCTTTTCGAAGGGGTGGATACCCGTACCGAGATTCTGAACGAAGTGCTGGCGGGAGTTAGGGACACCGTTGAAACCCAGAATTTCGGTATTGAGATCATCGATGTCCGCATCAAGAGGGCCGACTTTCCCGATTCGGTAACCCCCAGCATTTACACTCGCATGCGGGCGGAACGAAACCGAATCGCCACCAAGTTTAGGGCTGAGGGTGAAGAAGAAGACCTGAAGATTCGCGCCGTGGCCAACCGGAATCGAGAGGTGATCCTGGCCAACGCTGACAAAGAGTCCAGCCAGACCAGGGGAGAAGGCGAGGCTGATGCCATCCGAATTCTGGCCGATGCGCTGAATCAAGACCCGGACCTTTTTGCTTTCCGCCGCAGTTTGGAAGCCTACCAAGCATTCTTGGGACAGCAGGATACCATCGTCCTATCCGCCGACTCCCCACTTTTCCGGTTCCTGGCCACCCCGGGCGCAACAGGTTCCCCGTAACCGAGCCAAACATCGGACGGACGGTAGAGAACAACCGTCCGTCCGGTCCAGCGCCTTCCCCTTCGCCAGCTGAACCTCCCGGTGTTTATACGAAGTCTGCCATAAAGTCGCCAGTCCTGGTGATTTCCTAAGGGCGCACGGCCGTGCGCCTACCGGCTAGATCAGCGGCATTACCTGGAGATGCGCTCTTCGTCCGGATTTGGTATTACTGTTCCTTGACGAAAGTTCTTAACTTGTAAGAGCCAAATCCCCCTATATCCCCCTTTTAAAAAGTGGCTTCTTCATCCCTGTTTAGCGATAAACTCAAGGCCCAGTAAGTAGACCCTTCGCGACTGCCTATCAGATTGGCTAGATTAGATTGACGAAGGCCCCGATTTAAAAGAGAATGCAAAGCGCGGAAACCCGCGGGACCGTCCGGGAGAGTTCGGGAAAGTCCATGAAGCTACACGAATACCAGGCCAAGGAGATCCTCTCCAGGTATGGTATCGTCATACCCCGGGGCATCCTGGTGTCCACGCCGCAGGAGGCCGGAGAGGCTACCAAAGAGTTGGGCGGCGCTGCGGTACTTAAAGCCCAGGTCCACGCCGGGGGCCGGGGCAAGGCCGGCGGCATAAAGCTGGTCCGGTCCGTTGCGGAGGCCGCGCGCGAGGCCCAAGCCCTGTTGGGACAGAATCTGGTGACTCATCAATCAGGACCCCAGGGCGTTCCGGTCAACTCCTTGCTAGTGGAAGAATTGGCGGACATCCAGCGTGAGCTATACCTGGCTCTGACCATCGATCGGGAATTTGGCGGGCCGGTGCTGATCGGCAGCCCCTCCGGGGGAATGGATATTGAGGAAGTGGCCGCATCCAGCCCGGAGAGTATCCACACCGAGCCGATAGAGCCGGTGTTGGGATTGATGCCCTACCAAACCCGACGTTTGGCCGCCCGGTTGGGATTGGAGCCCGAGCTGAACCGGCCTGCCGCCCAGGTTATGAATCGGCTTTACCGCATCTTCACGGACAACGACTGCTCTCTTATCGAAATCAACCCCTTGATCATCACCGGAGACCGAAGGGTGGTGGCCCTGGACGCCAAGATGGACATTGAAGATGAATCCTTGTTCCGCCACACCGATCTCCAACAGTTGAGAGACCGGGCCCAGGAGGACGAGCTGGAGGCCGAGGCCGCGGACCAGGACATAGCATATGTCAACTTGGAGGGCAATGTAGGCTGTCTGGTCAATGGGGCGGGATTGGCGATGGCGACTCTGGATGTAGCCAGCGCCGCCGGCGCAGCGCCAGCCAACTTTCTGGACGTGGGCGGCGGGGCCGACGCAGAGAAGGTAGCCAAGGCTGTGGGCATCATCCTTTCCGACCCCAAGGTGACTCGGGTCTTGGTGAATGTCTTTGGAGGCATACTGAGGTGCGACGTCGCGGCTCGGGGGATTGTTTTGGCCTACCAGCGGAGCGGGGCGCAGCTTCCCCTGGTGGTACGAATGCTGGGCACCAACGTGGAGGAAGGCAAAGATATCTTGGCTAACTCGGGCCTGTCGGTTACCTTTGCCAGCACCCTGACCGACGCGGCGCAGGCCATACAGCAGGCCGGCTGACGCCCAATAAGCCGCCGGGAAACCCGGGGCTGCCTGGCTTGCTCCTGGCCGGAGCCGGCCCTGAGATCCAGAGCGAATTCGAAGCGGCGGCGGCTCGAATCCCCTCACTACCGGTTGCAATAGGAGCTTTAACCGAGATGGGAATACTGGTAGACGAGAACTCCCGAATTTTGGTGCAGGGGATTACCGGACAAGAAGGCAGCTTTCACGCCCGGGCTTGCCGGGCCTATGGCACCCAGATTGTGGCCGGGGTCACGCCCGGCAGGGGCGGACAGCTATTCGATGAGGAGGTTCCTGTCTTCGATTCGGTAGCGGAGGCGGTTCAAGAAACCGGAGCCGACGTATCCCTCATCTTCGTGCCTCCGCCCTTCGCCGCCGACGCCATTGTAGAATCAGCCGACGCCGGGGTGCCTCTGATAGCCTGTATAACCGAGGGCATACCGGTCCAGGACATGGTCAAGGTAGGCCGGTATCTCCAGAATATGCCGACCCGTCTCATCGGCCCCAACTGTCCCGGGATGATAAATCCGGGGGCCCGCTGCAAGATCGGCATAATGCCGGGCGGCATCCACCGGCCGGGCCGGGTGGGCGTGGTATCCCGTAGCGGAACCCTTACCTACGAAGCGGTGGGACAACTGAGCGACCTCGACATCGGTCAATCCAGCTGCGTGGGAATCGGGGGAGACCCCATCATCGGTTCCAGCTTCGTCGACGTGCTGCGCCTATTCCAGCAGGACCCGGAGACCGACTTGGTGGTGTTCATCGGTGAAATCGGCGGCACCAAGGAACAGGAAGCCGCCGTCTACATCGAGGAAGAGTTCACCAAGCCTCTCTGCGCCCTAATAGTTGGCGCCACCGCGCCGCCGGGTAAGCGGATGGGACACGCCGGCGCCATAATTACCGGAGAAAGCGCCCGTGTCGAGTCCAAGATCCAGGCTTTGCGGCAGGCCGGCGCCACCATCATTCCCACTCCCGCCGACATCGGCTCCACCGCCCAGAAGATCCTCGCCGGCGGCTAGTCCGCACAACAATATGTAACTATCTCAGAATATCCCGTCGAGCCGAAGGGCTCCTACTCTGTAAATATCCCGTTCGCCCTTCGAGAGCCTCAGGACGAACGGGATCCCTACCGCTCGTGGTGAGCCCGTCGAACCATGAGCCGAGGAGAATCCATTTTCATCCCTCGCTGGCGCTCCACCAGAGCATGAAAACTCGGAATGCAATAAATCGTTTCGAGGACCCGGCAGCAACCTGCCGGATACTTTGGTCCCGTGTATTTTGGTCGGGGTTCCGGTTTTCCTCCCCTAAATAATGACTGGCTTGGCAACGCAGGGCGCCCGGCAGATGGCGTACAATTTGCTAAATATACTTGGGCCGGGCCAGCTAGACCCAGGAGGCTTCCAACCCAGATGCGAAAGTATCAGATGACCGCGCTCTTCGTAGTTTGCGCGGTGGTGTTTACCACCATAGCCACCCTTACGGCCAACCCCGTAATTATCGCCATCCTGTTTCTGATGCTGCTGGGCTTTATAGCCGTGGCGGATCGAACAATTCGCCGCCTTCACGACCGGGAAAAGGATCTAACCAACCGGTTGGACGAATTGACTCGCCAGCTTCAGGCGCACGAGGAAAGCACAACCGAACTGGAAGCCCAGCACACCGGGGAGCCGTCTTAACCACAGCGGAGCCGGGGGGGATGGCCCCGTATCCCCGGTCAGTCTATAATTACCATTGGCCACTCTGGTCCAGCGGGCGTAGCTCAGTGGTAGAGCTCTAGCCTTCCAAGCTAGCCACGTGGGTTCGATTCCCATCGCCCGCTCCACAACCAGGGTTTTTCACGGCGACAACAATCGAAAAAGCCCGGACTAAAGCTCCAGCACGCGCCGCACTGCCGCACGCACCTCCGCCTCCTTCAACACTGCCGTCAGCTCTCCCTGCTCGTTGGGCTGGAAGGCCGACTCTTGTTGGAACTCGCTTACCAGGGCGCAAATCGCGGCCTGCCGCCGCTCTTCCGTGAAAAGAGCCGGGCGGAGAGCCTGCCCGTCCAGCACCGAATCGAGATGCCTGCTGATCTCCTCCGTCAGCAGCTCCACCTCTACGGCGTTGCGCTGGATCTGACCAATACCCTGCAAATGGTTGCCCAGGTAACACCCGCCAAACTGCAGAACCTCGCAGCGATTGCCTTCCAATTCATTATCCCAGCGGTAGCGGGGCTCCAGCTCGTGCTCGGACAGGTATTCCCGAACCGGCCCATCTTCTGAATTGGGACAGTCCAGGTCGAAAATTATCTTGACCGTGTGCATGAAAAACCCGGCAGGCTCCACTTTGATAAACACGGATGATCCTCCTGTGATCCTTCCGGGGGATCTAGACTACTGGCCCACCGCCCGAACGATGCGCTCCACGTTGGACGGGTCGGGCTTGATGGAGCCGTCGTCGATGCCGTGCATGGCCTCGACAATCGCGTCGTTATAAGGAGTGGGCACTCCAAACTCCCGACCCTTCTGGCAGATAAGCCCATTCATGAAGTCGATCTCCGAATGGCGGCCCTTGTGCACGTCCTGGGCCATGGAAGCCAACCAGTTCACCGGACCACCGCGAGAAGCCATGAAATCGTCTAGCTCTTCAAAGACGTCACCCTTATCGGCGTCGGCCCAGAAATCAGCAGACTGGCCGCCAATCTCCACTACCTTGAGACCCTGGGTCAGCCCCACCTGGGCTCCCTCTTTGGCCAGATTAATCCGAATGCGCCGGCAATCGGCGTTGTCGGCCATATCCTGGGAACCCAGGATAGACATGGCGGATATGCCATTGCCCATGCCATTTTGGCAAAGTTTAGCCCACCGCTCGCCGGGTAGGTTGTCGGTGGAATAGGCGGCGTCAATGACGTCCAGCTTTTGGGCGATCCTCTCCGCCCGGTCCGAAACCTGGCCATTCAGCTCGCCTACCCGAAACACCGTGTGGCCGTGATCCCGGCCGGATTCACCACCTCGATTGACGTGGCCAGGTTCCCACAAAGCCACTTCAATATGGGAAGCGATGCATCCCAGCTCCCGGTCCTTCCCGACAATGCCGCCGATAAGCGGGTCGTTCCAGCAGTTTTGTAACGAGATGAAAAATCCCTCAGGCTTGACGTAGCGTTTGATGAAGTGAGTGGCCCATTCGGTATCGTAAGACTTGACCGTGATGAATGCGTAGTCGAAGGGTTCAGTAATGCCCTGCGCGTCGGTCAGATGCATCGCTTTAACCGGCACCGTAAAGTCACCCATGCTGTTGCTGGCCCGCAGCCCCTGCTTGCGCATGGTTTCCACATGCTCGGGCCACATATCGATGAAGGTTACATCCTCCCCAGACTGGACCAGAAACGCTCCTACGTAGCTTCCGACCGCCCCGGGTCCCATTATCGCTATCCTATCCGCCATGTATCCATCCTCCTTGGAAAACTTCGGGGAAAACTTCGGGGAAAACTCTGCTTATTGACCCTGGCTTATTCGGGCTGTTTCATGGTGCAGCAGATTTGTTTTGCCGGCCATTTCTTACAGCTTGACCAAACGGGCGTCGTAAATTTGGGGCAGTGCGTTGATCTCCGCCAGCACTTCCGGCGGTACCGGGTCGTCCAACCCGATTATCATCATGGCCCGGCCCCGGGGGCTGAGGCGGCCCACTTCCATGAAGCTGATATTGATGTTGTTCCGTCCGGCCACGGTGCCCACGGCCCCAATTGAGCCGGGGTGATCTGCGTTATCCACGAACAACAGGTAAGGCACTGAGGGGACCACGTCCAACCAGTAATCGTTGACCTTAACGATATGCGGCTCTTCCCGTAGGGAGGTGCCGGAGAGGGTAATGCTGTCGCCGGTGGTGGACAGGGTTGCGGTGATCAGGCTGGAATATTCCTGAGACGCCGTATTTTTCTGCTCGGTGATGTCCAGACCCCGCCGTTTGGCCAACAAGGGCGCATTAATCAGGTTGACTTGCTCCGAACTGACCGACGCCAGCAATCCTTCCAACACCGCTGCCTGCAACATGGAGGTGTCGTATCCGGCTATCTCCCCCTGGTAGTTGATGGTAACTCCGACAAATTGGCCCTCCGCCAGGTGGGTGAGCAGTTTGCCCAGCAGAGTACCCACCGGGATATAAGGGGCCAACAGCTGGTGCACCTCCGGGGGCAACACCGGCGCGTTAACCGTGTTACGCGCGGGATGCCCGCTCAGGACGGCCAGTACCTGTTCGGCGGCCTCTATCGCAACCTCCCGCTGAGCTTCTTCGGTCGAGGCTCCCAGGTGGGGCGTGGCCAGGACCTTAGGGTGCATCACCAGGGGCGAGTCTGCCGCCGGGGGCTCCGAGACAAATACGTCCAGGGCCACACCGGCCAGGCGGTCCGAGTCCAGAGCCTCCAGTAGTGCCCCTTCGTCGATCAGTTCCCCCCGAGCCACGTTGATCAAGCGAGCTCCGGGCTTCAGCAGACCCAGCTCGCGGCGACCAATCAGATTACTGGTGCTGGGCGTGAGGGGGGTATGCAGAGTAACGAAGTCGGCCTCTTCCAGTAGCTTATCCAGCGACATGGTCTCCACGCCCAACCGGCGGGCGTAATCCGGCGCGACGAAAGGATCGAATCCCACCAGTCGCATGCCGAAGCTCTGGGCCCGACGGCACACCTCCGAGCCGACCCGGCCCAGCCCAATGACTCCCAGTACCTTATTCCGAACTTCAATGCCCATGAAGGCGCTGCGCTTCCACTCTCCCTGCTTCAGAGACTGGTAGGCCTGGGGCACGTTGCGTGCCAGGGCCAGCATCAAGGCCATGGTATGCTCGGCAGCCGCGACCGTGTTACCGAGAGGTGCGTTGACCACCGCGATACCGGCGCCGGTGGCCGCTTCCAGGTTGATGTTGTCCACCCCGATACCGGCCCGCGCGATGACTCGAAGATTCTTGGCTGCTTTCACTACCTCCGGGGTGACTTTGGTTTCGCTCCGCACCACCAATGCGTCGTAGGAACCTATGATCTCCAGCAGCTCCGGCGGCTTCAAACCGTGCTTTACATCAACATCTGCACCGGATGCCAACAGCTCCACTCCTTCCGAAGCGATGGGGTCGGCAACTAACACTCGGGACATATTTTTACACCATTACTAACAAGGATAAGCCAAGAGACAGCTTCTACCGGTGATACGGTCTAGCCCACCCTTGAATTGCGATACTCATTCTAGCGGCAAATCGGGTATGACACCAGTCAGCCCAAATGTTAGTATGAACCCCAAAGCGGCGGGGGGATAGCCCGGTCCAGGGTTAGCCCGGACGTTGCGCGCACAAGGAGCTAGATATATATGGCAGCCAATTTTGCTGAAGAGTTGGTGCAGGTTGGTGGAACCAAAATACAGCTATTCAAGGGCGGGTCGGGCGAACCCCTGCTCCTGCTGCACGGCTCCGGCGGCAACCGGGGCTGGCTGAGATACGTGCAGTCGCTGGCCGAACAATATACGGTGTACCTGCCCACCCACCCGGGATTCGGAGCTTCCGAGCGGCCCGACTGGATTCAGAACATGCAAGACCTGGCCTGTTTTTATACCTGGTTCCAGGAAGAGCAGGGTCTGGAGGGCGCGCGGTGCATCGGTTTTTCCATGGGGGGCTGGCTGGCCGCGGAGATGGCAGTCATGTGCCAGCATTCCTTCAGCAAATTGATGCTGGTGGACCCGGTAGGCATCAAGCCGCAAAGGGGAGAAATAACCGACATATTCCTGATGGCTCCGGCCCAAATAGCTGAGTTAAGCTTCCACGACGCCAAACAGGTGCCCGAGTACGATGAAATCTTCGGTCAGACTCCCACTGCCGGGCAGGCAGCCCTGGCGGAGCGAGACCGGGAGATGGCGGTAAGGCTGTGCTGGAAGCCCTATATGCACGACCCCCGGTTGTCCACCCTATTAGCCAGAGTGCGCTTCCCGACCCGTATTGTCTGGGGGAGGGAAGATCGTCTCGTTCCAATGGAATGCGGCCATTTGTATCAAGAAGCCATTCACGGATCCGACCTGGTAATTTTCGAGAGTTGCGGTCACTCACCCCAGATTGAGAAGCCGGAGGAATTCGCCCAAACCGCCCTCGAATTTTTTAGCTCTTGACCGGCCAATACCCTAAGTCAGACGCAGGATGCACCTGGACATGTTAAGCATCAAAAGGCGCAGGGAATGGCCAGCTCGGCGCAGGCGTCATGGAACCAATCCACCACTTCTTCATGGAGAGGGATACCCTCCCCCCGCCGTATTACCTCCATCTCGGCCTCGGGCTGCCCGGCGACCATAACCCGGTCGTGACCCGGGGCCGGGGCGGTGCTCTTCAACATCAGCAGCCACTCGTCCATCGTCTCTTTAAAGTGGGTCGGGTCATCAAACCCGGCGATGCTGTAGGCGGCGAGATAATGGCCAAAGTTGGGCCTCCCCGGTACCATACCGTACCCTACTCCGGTGAGCACGCCGGCCAGTATATCCACCACGCAGGAGAGTCCGTACCCCTTGTGGGAGCCCAATTCCCGGGTTCCTCCCAAAGGTAGCAGGCTGTAGGTCTGAGGCACGTCCACCTCTTCCATGATGGGGGTGCCGTCCTCGGCGGCCAGCCATCCCGGCTCGAGCTTGGCGCCCAACCGGCGAGCGATTTCGATCTTGTTCACCGCCACTGAGCTGGTTGCCGCATCGAAAACAAAGGGCGGCTCCTTGTTGGCCGGCACCGCCACCGCTATGGGGTTGGTGCCCAAGCGTTGCTCGGCTCCGAAGGTTGGCAGCACCCGGGGCGGGCAGCTGGTCATGCAGACTCCAATCATGTCGTGTTCCAGGGCCCGCATGGCGTGGTAGGAAGCCATTCCCAGATGGCGGGCATTGCCCAGGGTGACCATTCCCACGCCCACCTCTTTGGCTTTTTTGATGGCCAGGTCCATTCCCTTGGGGGCGGTAATAATTCCCAAACCCCGGTCGGAATCCAGATTGGCAGTGCTCGGGGTTTCGCGAATTACCCTCATGTTGGGGCGGGGATTGATCTGTCCGCTGGTGTAGCCGTTGACGTAGGTGCGCAACATGTTGGATACCCCGTGGCTGTCCACACCCCTTAGGTCGGCAAGCACCATCACGTCGGCGCCCAATTCGGCATCCTCACCGGGCACTCCCATCTTCTGCAATACGGCCGCCACCGTGGTTTTCAGGTCATCTCCCGAAACCATGATGGCATCGTCCTGTTGGACTCGGAATTGTGGAAGCAAGATTCCCCCTACTACCGCTGCCCGGTAACTAATCCACCGGCTGCCCGCCCGAAACTTGTATCCAGCACGGCAAGAGCAGTATAACACCATAACATAGCGCCGGGCCGGGCCGGCAACTACCACTCCACCTCTGCTCGTGTCTCATCCTGCTCACAGCTCAGGAGGGAAACCGAAGCCACACTGGATGCTTTCCATTAGCATTCAGGAGCTTTTGAACTTAAGGTTCGCCTTGGCTAGATTGAAATTTGGTTGGGAACAATTAACAAGTTTACCCGCCTAAACTGATACCAAGGTGAAAATTACATTCAGCTAAACCCCGGAGTCTGCTTCGGCAATCGGCAGTGTGTTAGTTCGGGCAACATGAAGGAGCAAAATCCTTCGTCGCACCGGCGTAAGCCGGTGTCCAGGAAAGTACATTTTGCACTGTTTCCTGGATTCCGGCGTGCGCCGGAATGACGGTGTTGGCAGCGCTGCCCAATCCGGTGTCGATGTAGATTCCACTTTGGCTTTGGTTTAGGACTCACCAGATTCCCGGGTACCGACTCTAGAATTACCCAACAGGCCGGTAGGAACGATCAACCGTGAGTGAAGCAGTCCCCGGCATTATCGTCACCGCCACTTTCCTAGTGTTATCCGCCCTTACCTTCCTGTTCCTCACCGAGGTGTGGTCGGACCACAGCAGGCTGATTCAGGCGAGCACAGCCCAGCAGGTGGAGTACACGAACACATCCATCGCCATTCAGTCCGACAACCTTACCATGGACCTGGGATGTAATACTTTGACCGCTCCGGTGGATAATACCGGCCAGGTCTCGGTCGCCAGCTTTTCCGAAATGGATCTGCTGGCAGACTACACCGATACCTCCTCCGCCAAGGCGGTCAACCACCTGGAGTACACCACCAACAGGGCCTTTTCATTCTATCAAAATAGTATAAAATTATTACCAGTTTAAGCGGGAGGGAAGGATGATGACTTTGAGAGAAACGCTGGATTTGGTGCCTGACTTCCGGAGTAGCCAAGGGCGACGCCACTCTTTGGGGGCGATCCTGGCCTTGGCCACCTGTGCCATGCTGTGCGGCGCCCGCAGCTTATACGCCATAGCTCAATGGGGGCGGGACCAAGGGGGTGCTACGGCGCAGCTTTTGGGGTTCAGCCAGGAGAAGACACCCTGCGTGGCCACCCTCCACCGGGTGTTCAAGTGCCTGGACGTGGCGGCCTTTGAGGCAGAAGTCGGCAACTGGCTGGCAAATAGCGGGGTGGACGTGGCGGCCTTTGAGGCAGAAGTCGGCAACTGGCTGGCAAATAGCGGGGTAGAGGCGGATGATCCCCTGTCCCTGGACGGGAAAACCTTGCGAGGGGTCCACGGCCAAGAGATACCCGGGGTCCATCTGGTGTCGGCCTACGCTAGCCGCGCTGGGGCAGTGCTGGCGCAGGTAGCTGCGCCGGGCAAAGGGGAAGAATTGGCGGCGGTCAAAGAAGTATTGGGCCAGGTACCCCTGAAGGGTCGGGTAGTAGTGGCTGATGCCTTACTGACCCAACGGAAAGTCTGTGAGCAGATTGTGGCAGGCGGCGGAGAGTATCTGCTGCCAGTTAAAGAGAATCAGCCCACCTTGCGCCGAGACCTGGAGGTGGCTTTTTCCCCTGCTAGGAACTGAGAGGGCTGGTGGCCCAACCGTACCTCCCTGGCTAGCAGCGGAGTGGCGAGCACGCGGGGCCAAGCTGACGGTCTGGGCCGATGCTCCAGTAAAGCGGCGTCATGGGCGGCTGGAGCGGCGAGAGTTATGGGCCTTGGCCGACCCAGAGCTAAATGGCTACGTGGGCAGCGCTGGGACGGTCGGGGAAGCGTGGCCGCATCTGCAACAGGTGTGTCGGCTAGAGCGCCAGCGGGTCGTGAAGGGCAAGAAACAGGTGGATGTGAGCTATGCAATTAGCAGTCTCCCAGCCACTGATGCCGATGCGAGGCGATTGTTGAGCCTTTCCCGTGGGCACTGGGGCATCGAGAACCGCCTCCACTGGGTACGGGATGTGACCTTCGACGAGGACCGCTCTCAGGTGTGCACTGGGGCCGCCCCACAGGTTCTGGCGGGCCTGCGAAACCTGGTCATCAGCTTGGTACGTCGGGCTGGGCATTCCAACGTAGCCGCTGCCCTACGCCGCCACAATGCCCATCTCAGCGAAGCTTTCGACATGATGGGCTTTACCTACCATGCAGGAGAATGAAAAGACCCTGGCAAGTAAGGGTCGATAATTGACAGGCTCAATAACCGCGAGAAATAGATACGGGGTAGACCACCATAAGGCCTACCCCTTTGTTTACTCCGCCCACCGAAGCAGGTAGCCCCGCCGGCTGCGTTTCCTTTTATCCTTGCTGCCAGGTGGTCTGCCCAAGCGTTTGCCCTGGGCTTTGGCTCTGGCCAACCCCTCTTTGGTGCGCTCTACTATTAACGCTTTTTCAAATTCCGCTACCGCCGCCAATACGCCTAATAAGAGCTTCCGAGTGGAGGTAGAGGTGTCTATCGGCTGTGTCGCCGCGATGAACCCGACCTTATGGCTATCCAAATAGGCCAGGTTGTCATAGGTGTCCTTGGCGGACCGGAAGGCTCGGTCCAGGTTGGTCACCAGCACCATGGCGGCCACCAGCATCAATAGCGAGCACAACAGGCCACCATAAGAGCTTGGTAGGACGAGTACGTTGGTTTGAGGGGTTAGGGTATAACGGTAGGAAATCGATCTGTTCAGCTCCGGAGCCAAGGACATCGCCCAGTCCATGAGACTGCCGGGCCAGCCGAATCATCCCAGAGTCAAGGAGTTTGAAGCCGAAGGGATAAAGGCTACGCCCTCCCAGACCCGTCCGGGAGCCCTGGACCTCCCGCGGACCTCGGGGAAGCCGGGAAGCCCCTAGTACTACAACGACGGGTTTAAGGTGGCGGCTCCATCCTGCTTTCGCGGCGGGTGGAGCGGCGTCTCTCGTGGGAACGGCGAGCCCGTTCGTTGCGTAGCTGCGTATCCTCCAGCCACAACAGCAATTGATCGGGCCCGAACTGCTCCCGGGGCAGCATCTCCCGCACCACCCGGTACACCTGTGGCCTCGTGATCCGGGGCATCTTTTTCCCCCCAATCCTGCTGCAGGCTCAGCAGGAACGCTCCACCCAGCAGGCACATGGCTATGTGGTGATGCCACCCTGCCCAGCTGCGGGTCTCGTATTCGTCCAGCCCCACGTCACCCTTCTCAGTCTCGAACTCCGTTTCAATGCGCCACCTGGACCCACCCACGTAGGCCAGAGTCTCCAAGGTTGTGCCCTCGGGAGCGTTGGACAGGTAGTAGCGGGGCTCGCTGCCGTCCAGGTTCCGGCGCCAGACGGCCCACAGTTCCTCGCCGGGCTTGCGCCTCCTGGTGGCCCGCACCCGCTGGGCACTGAACCGGTAGGTGCGCGGCCCCTGGCTTCCCTGGGCCACCGTTATCTCCCGCCAAGCCTCATCCGGCAGTTCATCACCGCGCTGCTCCATGGTCCGCCGCTGCCCAGGCCGCAGCTTGGGTTTGCGGGGGCGGCCGAACCCCGGATATTCCGGACTGGTCCAAGCCGGGTCCAAGGGCCAGACCGTAGTGCCGCCCGGAACGTCCAGCACGTAGCGCATCCCCAGGGCCGCCAGTCCCTCCCGGAAGGTCGGCGACATCCCGAAGGCGTCGTCTCCGGCAACCCACTCGGCCCTGAGGTAGCCCAACTCCAGGACCCGCTCCAGCATCTCCAGGGCCAACTCCGTCTTTGACCGGTAGTTCCGCCGGTCCTCCGGCACACCCGCCGCAGCACACCGGTCCTGGTCGGAGGTCCAACTCTTGGGCAGATACAGCCGCTTGTCCACCAACGCCCGGCCCAGCGGGCTGACGTAGGCCAGGAACATCCCACCCTGGCAGTTGGCCACCTTGCCCAGCCTGCCGCAGTACTGCCGGGCCACTCCCGCCGATTTCCTGCCCTGCTTGGGGAAGTCGCTGCCATCGAACACCCACACCGCCTCCGGGTGTCCCAGCCTGGGGGCCAAGTATTCCTGCAACCGCCCTATGACTGTCTCATCGGACCACCGGGCCTCGGTGAGAAAGCGCTGCATCGCCCGGGCCGAGATGCCCACCGATTCCGAGAGATTCTCGGCGTTGCGCCGCTCTTGGTCCTGCACCAGCAGCGCCTGAAGGTAATTCCCGCTGTGATCCCGCCACTGCTTGCGGCCGAAGGAGGCCGCAAAGAAGGCGTGGAATTCCTGAAGGCTGTCGTAGACCCGCTCGAAGCTCGCCGCATCCATCACCCAAACCACCCAACATCATCTGTCCAGCCATCCTACCAGACAACCCGTCGTTGTAGTACTAGAAGCCCGGCTGAAAAGCCCTGCTGTGACGAGATGAGGTGGAGGATAACCAGTGGACTGGGCCAAGTCTGAGACTAAGGGCGACCCATCTGGCCGCGGCCAATATGAATTGGGCAGTAACGATGGGCGACCCGGCGGCGAGCCGGTCCGGTCTATTCTCTGGTTTATTGGGGGAGGAGCCTGAAGCCTGGGACATCATCCCCATCCTGGTAGCCACCAGGGTCAGGTTGGCCACCGTGGCTGCCAGGAGTAGCTGAAAGAGGGTCTTGGCCCGACCAAAGTAGCGAGATTGGCGGACCCCCAGTTGCACCAGCCGAGCCAGGCGATGCTCGACCACCTGCCGCCGGCTGTGGTATTCGGCGAAGCTCTCACTTTTCTGGAAGGCCCGGGCTTGTTGCAGGAGCGCCTCTTGGGGATGGAGAGTCACCGTACGGCCTTTGCCCTCTCCAGCTGCCACGCACTGGGACCGCAGGGGGCATACGCCACAGACCGCCGGGTCGAATTGAAAACTCTGGACCGGATAGGTCTGACCCAACCGGTTGGTCCGGGTGCCGAAGGTCCGCAAGGTGTGGGTAACATTACCGGCTGGGCAGGTGACGGTGCCGGCCGCCAGGTCGATCTGGAAGTCTTCTTTGGGGAAGTGGGCTTTTCTGGGACGACCCGGCACCTTGGCTATTAGCGTCCGACCGGCATCGGCAAAGGCCTGCCGCGTCCCGCCATCCCCATAGGCCGCATCCCCAATGGTCTCCTCCACAGCTATGCCCGTGTTCTCTTCACTCTGCTCCACCAGTTCCAGGACTCCGGTGTTGTCACCGGCATTGCCGGGCAGGATATCTACCGCGGTCACCAGTTGGGATTCGGTATCCACCACCACGGCAGCCTTATGTCCGTCGAAGCGTTTGCTGCTGCTTTTGCGCCCATGGCGCATCTCCGGGTCGTGCGCCGAAGGGACCCGGTCCCGGCTTACGCCATCCTTCCGGGCCGGACCATCCTCCTGCCGTTCCACATCTTGCAAGAGGAGTTGCCCCAAGAGTTCCGCTGCTTCTCCAATAGCCTGGCGCTCAGGACTATCTGCGGGAAATCTACCTTGGGCCTGACGGGCCAGTTCCAATACCAGGTCAGCATCGGCTACTATCTTCTGCAGTAAGGCTTGCCGCTCCTTCTTGTTGTCCCAGTCAATCCCCGCCTCTCCCTTCACACTGGAGCCAAAGTAAAGCTCCAGGCCGTGTCTCAAGGCCCACTCCTCGGCCCGGGTCCCATCCAGTTGGGCCAGTGCCCGGACCACCTGGACGATGCCGTCGGCCAGCAGGTTGTAGGTGTCCTTGACCGCTCCCCGACCCAGAATGTAGGTGGTGTCCACCGCCACTTTCATCCGACGTCCTTTCAGGCAGCCGGTCTGCCGGGCGAATTGGAGGCTGCGCTGAAAGACGGCCCGCACCCGGTCGTGGAGGATCAGCTGGGCTCGAAACAGTTGCAGAGTGCTCTTGGCAAAGGGACGGTCCTCCACCTCAATCCCCAACGCCACCTTCCACCGGATATCGAAGTCCGCCCTCTGCTTGGCTTCCAGGTCGCTCACTTTGTCGTAGGCTTGCAACAACAGCGCGGTGGCCACCAGACTGGGCGGCACGCTATCCCGGCCATTGTCCGGGCAATACAGTTCGGCGAAGTCTTCGTCTCGAAATAGCTGACCCCGCAGGGAGGCCAGGAAGCCGTAGAAGGAGCCGCGGCCCACATAGTCCAGGTAGAGATGGTCCGCTTCCAGGAACCCCAGCTGTTTAGAGCGTTTTCCCAGCATCCCCTGCCTCCCCCACTCCTTTAATTCTCCGGTTTAATTCTACTGCCAATTATATCGGGCTGCCTGGGGTCAAGGCACTTTTCGGCCGGAGTTCTAGGGTCGAAGTAGCAGCCTACACCGACACTTCCCAGAAGAATCAGGAGGCATCAACAAGTGGAACAATCCCTCAGGTGGCTCAATTTCTAAGCGGTGGACTGGTTCAAAAACCGAGCGGTGTTGACATGGGGTTTGAAAGAACGCTGGTCGGCGGCCAGAATTGGCCGGGCCTTGGGGGTAAATGAGGCTACGGTCAGACGGTTTCGCAGGAGTTTCTGGGGAGAGCCAAAGCGGTTGCTGGAGCTGGGTCTTTTCGAAATGGTGGGGCGCGCCAAGAATCAGGAGTTCAAATGTCTGGTCTGTGAGGAGAAGGTTGAGACCAAATCTAAGACCGAACCTCACGTATTCAGCCATTTCCTGGAGGTGTCCGCTGTGGAGTACGCCCTGGAGGGCAGAGAGGAGGAAGCTACGAAGGAAGAGGGGGAGGATGCATTGGAAGATTTCTGGCCCACCAACTCCAGACGGGTGATTTGTTAAATGGCGTTCAGTGGTGGGCGGGTTTTTCCTGATTATGTATCACAAGCTCTTCGCGAGCAACTGATCAACATCTTGGCGCGTTTCTATGCGCGTCAGGGCCCAGTCGTTTTGAGTACTGAATGCCTGAAGCTTGGCCAGGCGAAGGCCGAATACGCGGAGCATACGCTGTTTTGCATAGCGGATCACGTCGGGATTCTTCTCGCGGCCGATGTGCAGCTTGGTAAAAAGGATCTGGTAGACACTGAGGAGCACGGCGGCGAATAGGAAAGGGGTAAGTAGAAGCGAGAGCAGTGGCGGCAGGGCGAGCTTCTGGAGCGTTTCGACTTGCGCAAGATTGCGCAAGTCTGCAATAGCATTTGACACGGCCCACGCAAGCAGACCAAAGCCAACGATGGCAAGAATGCCATTCATAAGATTTGCAACCAGATGATCTTCTTTTTTCCCATTGGCGAAGGCAGCGAGTACTGCAACGAAGGTGATGCCGGGGACAAGTATCAATTCCCCCAATAATGGCAATACGTAAGTGTTGAGCAAAAACGTAATGAACAGCATCACTTTCCCGTTGTCACGGAGCACCGCAGCGAAGGTATTTTCTTTGTGGCTGGACGTGACGGTATTCATCAGCAGAGCGAAGCCTGTGAAGCAGAACCAGAGTATCGCGTCTTTGAGTAGCCCAATATGCCACGCATGGAAAAAGGCCAACAGGGCGATTTCTGCGATCGCGTAGGCCAGCATCAAGGCGAGTAACACGAGAATCTTTGGATGCACTGAAAATAGACTCTTGACTGCGTCTCGAACGGTCTGGTACCGCAAGACATATGTGGCGATGAGAAGGAGCCAAATGGCAGTCGCGATTTCTCTATTGTTGAACAACGTACGCTCCTTCGCTACCTTATGAAAGAGCAAGCGAGAAGGTGCATTGATACCGGCGTGCTTTTCCTTCCTGGAGCCACCGGTCTAGCAGCGCCGGCCCCAACCCAAGAAGGGATTAACTAACCAAAAGCCCTCATTCAGAAATGAGGGCCTTGCCCTTTTGGAACCAAGCCATTATACTACGAGATATGTTTAAATTAGTGGTCGGGGTGGCGGGATTTGAACCCACGACCTCTTCGTCCCGAACGAAGCGCGCTACCGCTGCGCTACACCCCGGCGTTTTGCACCATCAGTGGGATGGGTCCTGGTTTTTCTGCTAGCCCGGCTCCGTGGAAAACTTGGTCCGACAATAGGGCTCAGCCATTATAACTGAAAAATTTCAGCAAGGGCGGCGTAGATAGGCACATTTAACCCAATACATCTGTGCCGATTGCTTGGCATATGGGTTCCACGGGAAGTTATAAAAGGTGGCCTAGCGCCAGGCCAATAAAGAAGCCTGGTAAGACCTTAGCATTCTCTCCTAACAGCTAGGACGTGGAGCGGGTCTCGGCGTTGGCCATGGAGTCCGTCAAAGTGACCAGAATATCTCGTGCGATTACTTTCGACCAAATATGGAAGACCTCTCCCTTGGAATTGATAAACACAGTGGTAGTCATGGATATGACCTCATACTCCCTCATCACACTGCGATCACCAGTGAACCCGGCCGGGTAGGTAATGGCCAGCTCCTTCAGGAGTTTCTGCGCGTCCCTACGACCACCCAAATTATTAAACTGGCCGACATCGATCCCCAGCTCCCGGCTTGGGCCGGTTGGGGCGCCAATTCGGCCCCCACACCCGCTGGACATCCCGCTTCCTGGCAACCCCTCGGGAGCAGCCGATAATGAAGACTGCATCCGCTGACCAATTTAGTCATCATATGAATTGATGAACCATTTCCTAAACTTGAGACCCGAACTCGAGGCCAAGGGGCCTGGGGGTAGACCTGTTGTTTGCCCGATTTTTCCCCGGACTTCGTCTAGCGCTGATACTGGGGTTGGGACTACTGCTAGCCTGCGGAACCGCTGCCGCTCCCTTGCCCGGTGCGGCCGTCCCGAAGGACGCTAACAACTCTGCTGCGCCAACCGCTGCCCCCAAACCGACTTTGACCATCGAAGAGGAAGCCATACGGAAGCAACTTCGCGCGGCCAGGATTTCTCCCTTAGGCTGGAAGACCGACTTCACCAAGAGCAGCGTGGAATTTAGCGAGATCTTTTCCGGAGGCGTCCCTCGGGACGGGATCCCTCCTATCGACCAGCCTTTTTTCACTACTGTAGATGCCGCCGCCGAGTGGCTGAACAGCAAGGAGCCGGTAATCGCCCTGGGAATAGGCGGAGATGCCCGAGCCTATCCCCTCCAAATATTGATCTGGCATGAGATAGTTAATGACCAGGTGGGTGGAGTGCCCGTGTCGGTCACTTTCTGCCCGCTGTGCAATTCGGCCATTACCTTCGCCCGTAGGCTCGATGGCTTGGTCCACGACTTTGGCACCTCCGGTAACCTGCGGAACAGCGACCTCATCATGTGGGACCGGCAAACCGAAACCTGGTGGCAACAGTTGACGGGGGAAGCGATCGTGGGAGAATTAACCGGAAAGCGGCTTACTTTCCTGCCCTCATCTATAATCGCCTGGGAAGACTTCAAGGCCACCTATCCGGACGGCCAGGTGCTTTCTCGCCCCACCGACACTGGCCGGCTCTACGGGGAAAACCCCTACGTAGGCTACGACCGGGCCGACAGCCCTCCCTTCTTGTTCGACGGGGACTTGGACGGCCGCCTGCTCCCCAAGGAGCGGGTCGCCGCGGTGAATATTGGCGAGGTGGACGCCGCCTTTCCCTTCACTACTCTGAACGAAGAGAGGGTGGTCAACTATACGGTGGCGGGCCAGGACCTGGTGATCTTCTTCAAGCCGGGCACCCGCTCGGCCTTGGACCAACTTCTAATTGGCGATTCCCGGAAGGTCGGGGCTACCGGCATCTTCGAACCGGAGCTGGACGGTCAAAAGCTGACTTTTCGGGCGGAAGGGGACAAGTTCGTCGATAATGAGACCGGCAGCACCTGGTCTCTACTGGGTCAGGCTATCGAGGGACCTTCCGCCGGCCAGCAGCTGACAGCCATCATTCACGCCAACCATCTGTGGTTCGCCTGGGCAGCCTTCAAGCCGGACACGCTGATCTACCAGGGAGCGGGCGGCTAGAGGCGGGACGGCTAGGAGTTTTCGAATGGGGCTTTGCGGGTCCGGCGCTCTGGGTTCCGGCTTTCGCCGGAACGACGAAGTTAATGCAGAGGGCAGTCCCCCTTTGCAAAGGGGGATATAGGTGGATTTGGAACTCCCGAGCTTGGTAATCTGGTCAAGACTCATTAACCGGCCAGGCTATTAAGCCTTTCTTGAAATACTTTCAATCGCTCCAAGATGAGGGTAAATCGGGAGAGCCACTGCTCCCCCAGGCCGCGAAGGGGCACTTGCAATTGCTGGTTGCCCACCTTTGCCGACGGTCCCAATGCCCGCTGCAGGGGAGTGCGCGCGCTGGCAATTGGGTCTCTGAAGTTCAGGGTTATCGCGTTGTTGGCATGAACCACCGAGTTGGCGCCAACCTGAGCCGCCAGAGCCCGCAGGTCCATCAGCTTGAGCAGGTTTTCTACCCTCTCCGGTGGCGTGCCGAATCGGTCCTGCATCTCCTCTCGAATTTCGGACACCTGGTCCCGATTCTTGACCTTGGCCAGCTTCTGGTAAAGGGCCATCCGAGTGGGCATGTGCTCCACGTAATCCTCGGGGATACTGGCCAATAGGGGCAGGTCGACTCGGGGCAGCTCTGGGGCGCTGGCTGAAGCGGGTTCGGATTGCTGCCCTTGCTCGGCCATCAACTCCTTGACCGCCTCCTGCAGCAGCTGGCCGTATAGCTCCATGCCCACGGCGTAAATCTGTCCACTCTGGGCCGCGCCCAACAGGTTGCCCGCCCCGCGAATCTCCATGTCCCGCATGGCGATGCGGAACCCGGATCCCAGGTCGGAGGCCTCCAATATGGCCTCGATCCTCTGTTCGGCGGCGGAGGTAATGCGGCGACCCCGAGGCACCATGAGGTAGGCGTAGGCTCGATGTTCTCCCCGGCCGACGCGCCCGCGAAGCTGATAGAGTTGGGACAGTCCGAATCGATCGGCCCGGTCCAGAATAAGGGTGTTGACATTGGGCATATCCAATCCGGACTCAATGATAGTGGTGCAAACCAGGACATCGGCCTCACCCTTGCCGAAGGCCACCATCACTTCCTCCAGCTCCGCCTCGGGCATCTGGCCGTGCCCAATCAGGAACCTAGCCTGGGGGACCAATTCGGCCAGGTCGGCGGCGGTTTGGCCGATGGTCTTGACTCGATTATGGAGAAAGAAGACCTGGCCATCCCGCTCCAGCTCCCGCAAAATGGCCTCCCTGATGATGTCCTCGCTGTATTCCGATACGAAGGTCTTGACCGGCAGCCTGGCTTCGGGAGGAGTGTGCATCACACTCATGTCTCGGATGCCTGACAGCGCCATGTGCAGCGTGCGGGGAATGGGCGTGGCGCTCAGGGTCAGCACATCGACCTCCCGACGCAGCTGCTTGAGCCGCTCCTTGTGCCCCACGCCGAAGCGCTGCTCCTCATCGACTACCACCAGGCCGAGGTTCTTGAAGCTGACGTCTTTCTGGAGCAGACGATGGGTACCGATTACTATGTCCACATTGCCATGTTCCAGGCCGGACACCACCTCCTTCTGTTCCTGCGGCGTACGAAAACGGCTCAAGACCTCCACGCTAATGGGAAAGGCCGCTAACCGCTCGCTAAAAGTGGCGTAATGCTGCTGGGCCAGCACCGTGGTGGGCACCAGCATTCCCACCTGCATTCCTTCCGAAACCGTCTTGAAGGCGGCCCGCAAAGCCACCTCGGTTTTCCCGTACCCCACGTCGCCGCAGATAAGACGGTCCATGGGCTTGGCTTGCTCCATGTCCGCCTTTGTGTCATTTATCGCCTGGGTCTGGTCCGGAGTCTCCAGGAAAGGGAAGGAATCCTCCAGCTCTCTTTGCCAGGCCGTATCTGCTGAGAATTCGTGCCCCTGGGCCAATTCCCGCGCGGCGTATAGCTGAAGCAACTCCTGAGCCAACTCCTTGGTGGCGCCCTTCACTCGCTCTTTGATCCGGGCCCATTCGGCGGTGCCCAACCGGGTCAGATTGGGGGGCTGGTGGTCCAGGGACCCCAAGTAGGCTCCCACCCGGTCCAAATGGTCGGTCGGCACATAGAGCTTGTCGTTATCCGCGTACTCCAGAACCAGGTACTCTTTGTCCTCGCCGTTCTCCGACATCTGGGTGGTCCCGGTGAAGCGGGCGACACCATGATCCACGTGGACCACATAGCTGCCCGGTACGAGCTCGGAAAGAACCACTTCCCGGCCCAGCTCTCTCTGACTCCGTTGGGGCCGATAGCCTCGCTCTTTGGAGGTGCCGAACAGCTCCGCGTCGGTGAGCAGTATTAAATTGCGAGCCAGGGAGCCAGCCCCAACCTTCCCGGCAGCATCTGGGATCCCAGTGATGGTCCATCCTTCTCGCAAACCACCAGGCACCAGGTATACTCGGCCGCTCTCGGGAGGTTCGCCCCTAGCGATCCCCTCCGAGGAGGCAACTCCCACTTCCGACTGTTCCAGAATCTCGGTGAGGCGGCCTTGGGCGTGCTGGCTGACCACCACCACGGCGTCACCCTGACGCTGGTGCCGCCGGACATCGCTGCTAAACTGCTCCAGTTGTCCGTAGTAGTGGGTGGCCGGTTGAAAGATGGGATCGCCCTCCATTGTCGGGGCCTCGCCGTCTTTAAATTCGGCCTGGAGGTGGCTCTGCAACAAAACCTGGTCCGGCGCTCGAGCCCGCAACTGGGCTGCGAACTCCTGCCAGGACAAGTAGGGAGAAGGGAAGTTACCGGGGAGCTCAGACCGCTCCTCCCGGCTGAACCTCATGCGCGCGTACTTCTCCTCCTGCTCCTGAGCCTCATCTTCTATCTGCCCCGGCCGGTCCAGAACCAGAATTCCCGGATAAGGGAGGTAATCCAGTAAACTGGATTGATTGAGCAGGCCATTGTAAAAGTGCAGCAGCTCCAAGTCCGGATTGGAGAACAGAGTGACCAGCTCATCCTCCACTCGGTCGCGGAGCGCCTGGCTGCATCCGGTGTAGTCAAGCTCCCCGATGCGCCGGTCGATCTCGGGACGCTCCAGCAGACCCGGCAGCTGTTCTCGCGCTGGGATTATATCCACCGCCTCCGCCGGCCCAATGGAGCGCTGGGTATATGGGTCGAACCAGCGGATCGTGTCAACTTCATCGTCCCATAGCTCTACACGCAAGGGGTGTTCGGTGTGGGGCGGATAAACGTCTATAATCCCGCCTCTTTGGCTGAAGGTGCCGGGGGTTTCCACCAAAGGCTCATGGCGGTAGCCCAACTTCACCCAGCGCGCCAGTAAATCATCCACCCGTCCAATGCGTCCGCCCACCCTCAGAATCGGGAATTCTTCCTCGACCAGGGTTGAGCCAGCCACAACCTGCGGCGGCAAGGTGCGACGCAGGGCAGCGCCGATAGAAGCAATTACCAATGGGGGCAACGGGGGCAGCGATGGCTTGGCGCCGTCCTCCGCCGGCCGGCCCAACCTTGGGCTTCTGGCCAGAGCGGCCAGGGCCGCCAGTCGCTGGTTGCTGGTTCGAGCGTCAACAGCCAGCCGCTCGAAGGGCAAAACCTCGGGCTCGGGCAAGAGATATACCGGCTCCCCTTCTCCCAAGTAGGTAACCAGCTGGTCATGTATGCGACGGGATTCCTCCGGACGCGGTGTCAAGACGAGCATGGGCAGCTGTCGCTCTTTCCAGAGCGCCGCCAAATAGGCAGACTTGGTACCGGCTCTAAGGGCTATTGTCGCCGGTGCGTCGGTTGCCTCCACCTGGGCCAGATGACGGCGAAATTCGGGGTGCTTCTTTACAAGCTCCAGAACGCCATTAAGGGACATGGGCAAAAGCGCCTACACGATTTAAGATTTAGCAAAAATTGCGGGACCACAACAGCTGTGGGGGCTGGTGACGACACCAGCCCCTGGCAAGATCCCGGATAGACATCTATTCTATTAGCTCCCTCTCGCCAGGACAAGCATCTGCGCGTCCGCTAATGGGGCACTCTCCGGATGAAGCTTTAACGGCTAGGGGCGGGTCCGGTTCTAAATAGCGTCATGCTATAATGAACGCAATCCGAAAACTTGCCGCCGTCTCCACTGTTTCACTTGACCGAAGGACACTATCGTATCGTGAAATCGCCAAGCAAACCCGCCTCCGGTGTGGACAACCGCCTTGAACGGTCATTCCCCCAGCCGGGCGGCGGCAACCCAACGCGCTATCGCCGGGTAGTGATCAAAGCCGGCACCAGTGTTCTTACCGGTGGGGCCAACGGTGACAAGCTCGACCTGGGGGTGATGGCGGACTTGGCCGGCCAAATCAGCGAGTTGCGCCGGTCCATGTCGGTGGAAATCCTGCTGGTCAGCTCGGGGGCCATCGCCGCCGGACGGGAGGCCCTGGGCAAAGACGAAAACTCGCCCCAGGGTAGGAATATCCTCAACCGCCAGGTGCTGGCTGCCCTGGGACAGGGTAGGTTGATGCATCAGTACCAGCAGCTGTTCGCGGAGCATCAGGTTCAGGTGGCCCAGACTCTGCTGACCATCAACGACCTGTCCGACCGTCAGTCGTACTTGAATGTGCGTAATACCCTGCTGGGACTGCTGGAACTGGGGGTGGTCCCAATTTTAAATGAAAACGACGTGGTGGCGGTGGATGAGATAGGCGAGGTCTTCGGCGATAATGACCGGCTTTCCGCCCTGGTGGCCACCCTGGTGGACGCGGACCTGCTGGTTATTCTTACCGATATCGACGGTCTCTATACCTCCGATCCCAGCACCAACCCGGATGCCACTCTGATACCTCTGGTGGAGCAGGTGAACTCGGAGATAGAATCCGCGGCTGGCAAACACCTGAATCCCGGGGCCCGGGGGGGCATGCCTACCAAAATCGAGGCGGCTCGCCTGGTAACGACCTCCGGGATTCCCATGATCATCTGCGATGGCCGGGATAAAGGAGCGGTGCTGCGGGCGGCCCAGGGCCAGTCCATCGGAACCCGGTTTCAGCCCGCCGCGGAAAAGCTGGAAGCCCGCAAAAGATGGATGCTCAGCCGGGTCAGGGATTCGGGCTGGGGAGAAATCCTGGTAGATCCGGGAGCGGCTCAGGCCCTGCTGGAGCGCAACGTTAGCCTGCTGCCCGCCGGAGTTAAGGGAGTTAAGGGGGAATTTCAGAGAGGGGACATCCTCTATATAACTGACCCGGAGGGCAAGCACATCGCCTGCGGTATCGCTAACTACGCCTCGTCGGATATTTCCTCCATCAAGGGATTTCGCTCCGACCGAATCCCACACCTGCTCGGTTATTTTTACGGCCAGGAAGTCGTGCATCGAAACAACCTGGTCTTGCTGTAGGACATCTTAGAAATGGGTCTGGTCAAGGCAAATGCCCTAATTGGCGCCAACCGGGCAGATCTGAATGAGGTGGAATTCCTGGTGGATACTGGTTCGTTATGCACGTTTCTGAGTCCGGAACTAGCCAGTACTCTGGGAATTGACTTGCCGTTAACTTCAACAGTCCTTTTGGCGGATCAACGGACCAAGGAAGTGCCGATGGGGGTTGCCTACCTGAGCTTGGAGGGTCAAGAGGGCAGCGTTATACTCGCCGTCAGGAATGTGCCCATGCCGCTTTTGGGAGCGACCGCGCTGGAAATCCTGGGCCTCGAGGTCAACCCAGTGGAAGAGACGCTGGAGCCTTCCCATCCCTTTGGCCCGGCGGCCCTGTCAACTCTTGCCTGGGAACTCTTGCCTGTAAACTCTTCGTAGATGCCAGCGGAGGCCTATGACAACCACCGACATCAGTGAGCAGCAGTTAATAGAAATGGGCAGGGCGGCCCAAGTCGCCTCCCGGAAGCTGGTCCGTCAATCAACCCAGGCCAGAAACCAGGCGCTGATCAACATCGCCCAGGCCCTGGAGGGCGACCAGTCCGCCGTCCGGGCAGCCAACCATAGGGATTGCCAGCAAGCCAAAGCCAGCGGCATGGACCCGGCCCTGCTGGACCGCCTGCTGCTAACGCCGGATCGCCTTAGCGGTACGGCTCAAGAGGTCCGTAACGTCGCCGCCCTGCCTGATCCGGTGGGCCAAATTATCGAAACAACCAACCGGCCCAACGGTCTGGTCATGGAAAAGAGGCGGGTACCGCTGGGAGTCATCGGCAGCATTTACGAAAGCCGTCCCAATGTGACGGTAGATATAGCCAGCCTGTGCCTAAAATCGGGCAACGCTTGCTTGCTGCGGGGCGGCAAGGAAAGTCTGGAATCCAACACCGCGCTGGTTGCCTTGATTCACCAATCCCTGACCCAAGCCGGCCTCCCTCCTGATGCTGTCCAGTTCGTGGACAACCCGGACCGGGCCCTGGTGGACACCATGCTGGGGATGAAGAAATACATCAACCTGCTGATTCCCAGGGGCGGCAGCGGGCTGGTCAACTTTGTGGGAGAACACGCCACCATGCCGGTGGTTACCGGCGGCGTGGGTGTTTGCCACACCTACGTTGACCGGACGGCGGACCTGACCAAAGCCAGGAAAATTATCTTCAACGCCAAGGTGCAACGCCCCACCGTTTGCAACGCCCTGGACACAGTGCTGCTCCACGCGGAAATAGCGCCGAGCTGCCTTCCCGCCATCGCTGAGGAGCTGAGCCAGGCCGGAGTGGAGCTGCGTTGCGACCACCGCGCCATCAGCATGCTGGGGCCGGATCACGGCCTGAAGGTAATGCCGGCCGGCCCAGAAGACTGGGGCCGAGAGTTCCTGTCTTTAATCGCGGCAGTTAAGGTGGTCGACTCTTTGGACGAAGCGCTGGAGCACATCGAAAGCTACGGCTCGGGTCACTCCGAGGCGATAGTCACCGAGGACACCCCCTCGGCGGAACGGTTTCTGGATGAGGTGGATGCCGCGGCGGTTTACGTTAACGCCAGCACCAGATTTACCGACGGCTCTCAATTCGGCTTGGGCGCGGAAGTCGGCATCAGCACTCAAAAGTTTCACGCCCGGGGACCCATGGGGCTGGCTGAATTGACATCGTACAAGTGGGTCATTCGGGGTAGCGGCCAGATCCGGGAATAGTTCGGGAATAGTTCGGGAATAGCGGATTAAGGATTAGAGGGAAATCGAGTTGGCGGAATTCGACTTCGAACGTGAGGTCCGGACACCATACTCCGAGGCCTATACCATTGTGGAGGAGGAACGGCCGGTCGGCCGCATCGACATCCACTTCACCTACAATATCGTCCACGTTACCCTGGCGGTGGATGAAAGCCTGACCCAGGAGCGCATTCAAGAAATTATCGATGCCATTGACGAAGACCTGGTGGACGCAGTGGGCATCTCTCGAGAAGAGCTGATCATCCATGTGTTTCAGGGGCGAGAAACGGGTGTTTTCACCGACAACGACTTCAACGGCGATGGCAACGGCAGCGCCAATTAGATCCGGTGAAACTAGCCATCGTTCATGGTTCGACAAGCTCACCACGAACGTAAAGGAACCCGTTCACCCTGAGCCAGTCGAAGGGCCGATTACCCCGGTCTTAATTACTCCGGTCTCGAACATTCTCACAAACCCTTTCAGACCCTCGACCGAACCCGCTATACCATGATAGTTGACGCCCACTGTCATATCTTCCCGGAAAGCTTTTCTCAGCGCCGAACCGAGCTGGCGACCCAGGACGCCACCTTCGCCGCCCTCTTCTCCAACCCCAAATCGCGCCTGGCCACCACGGCTGAGCTGATCCAGGACATGGACCAGGACGGCGTGGACGTGTCGGTGGTAATCGGTATGGGCTGGACCAATCAGGACATTTCCGGCGAAGTGAACGATTTCCTGATCCAGGCCCGGCAGCAACATCCCAATCGCCTCGTTGGGTTCTGCTCGGTAAACCCGGCTTGGGGCAGCCGGGCCGCGCGGGAAATCCGGAGGTGTGTCGAGGCGGGTTTGCAAGGTGTGGGCGAGCTTCATCCCGACACCCAGGGGTTCGATATCACCAGCAAGACTCTAATGAAGCCGGTGATGCTGGCCGCCTATGAGCTGGGAGCGCCGGTGGTGATTCACGCTTCCGAGCCGGTGGGGCATTCCTACGCCGGGAAGGGAAGCACCACGCCGGATAAGCTCTATCGCTTCATCCTAAACTTCCCGGAGAACGACATCATCTGCGCTCATTGGGGCGGCGGACTGCCCTTCTACGGGCTGATGCCGGAAGTACATAAGGCCTTGCGAAACGTCTATTTCGACACGGCGGTTTCGCCCCTCCTCTATCAAAAGCAGGTGTTCGCCACGGCCGCCAGCCTGGTCGGGCCGGAAAAAATCCTGCTGGCATCGGATTACCCCTTGGTATCCCATCGCCGGCTGGCCCAGGAACTCCACGATTCCGGATTAGAACCGGAAGCCAAGGCGGCGATTTTGGGCGAAAACGCTGTGAGGCTCCTAAAACTTTAGGCCCCCTTACGAGGACGCAGAGAATGTCGTCGCAACCGGAATTCACGGCCCCGGAATTCAATGCCGAGGGAGTTTTGGAGACCTTGCCCGACTATCTCCAGCCGGGCTTGGATATCGTGTTCATCGGGCTCAACCCCTCCAGCATCTCGGTGCGAGAGGGGCACTACTTCGCCAATCCTCGCAATCGGTTCTGGACTGCGCTGAACGGCTCGGACTTGGTCCCAGTTCCGCTTTCGCCGGCGCTGGATCAGCAGTTGCTGGATCACGGAATCGGTTTGACGGACTTGATCAAGCGTCCAACTTCGCAGGCTTCCGGGCTGAAGGTCTCGGACTACCGTCACGGAGCGCCGATACTGAAAGCCAAGTTGCTGGACTATCGGCCCGCCATCGCCTGCTTCCACGGCATGATGTGCTACCGGGCTTATCTGAAATATGCTGATGGCCTGCCTGAGGGCTTGAAAGAAAAACCCGACCTGGGTCTCCAGCCTCACTCCATTGGACAGACTCGGGTTTTTGTAGTGCCTAACCCCAGTCCCGCCAACGCCCAGTATTCACTGGCAGCCCTGGTGGCCTGGTATCAACAGCTGGGCGAGCTCCGTTCCGACAGCCTCCGTAGAGGCAGCACCAATTGATCCAGCGCAGAGACAGCGTCACTGAAAGTATCCGGGTTTTCATCGCGCTGGTTCTCCCTGCTCAAGGCAAAGAGGCTTTGACCCGGACAATATGCGCTTTGAGGCAGGAGATCTCGACCGGAGTTCGCTGGGTAGACCCCTCCGGCATTCATTTGACCCTTAAATTCCTGGGTAACATCCGGCCAAATTTCACCGAGCAGGTTTTCGAGGCGATGACCCAAGCATCCCAGATTAACGATTCTGGCGCCTTGCAGCTGGGTCTATCCCAGTTGGGCGTGTTTACCAACCCTCGCCGGCCCCGGGTATTATGGGCGGGCATCCAGGGTGACCCTACCGCCCTGGCTGGGTTGCAAGTCGGGGTGGAAGAGGCCGCTGACCGGATGGGTTTTGCCCCGGAGCAGCGACCCTACCGGCCACACCTGACCCTGGGCCGGGTTCGCGAGGGAGTGCCGCCGCCAGCCCGGCTTCAGATTGGTAAGACTGTCTCGGAAGCGAAACTGGAGCCCTCTTCGCCGTGGCTGGTGGATTCATTGCACCTGATCCAGAGTGACCGCAGGCCGGAGGGAGCAACCTACACTTCCTTAGGGTCGGTACACCTCGCCGGCAGTTAGTTGGCAATTGAGCACATGGATCGCCTGATTACCAACCTTCAGCCGGCGCCGCCTTTCGATCTGGAGCTAACGGCTGGCTACCACACCTACTTCCGAGGCCAGTACGGCACCGATTCCTGGGTCGACGGTCAGTATCATCGATTGCTGGATTTGGGTTCCAAGCTGGCCCTGGCCTCGGTTCGGGCGCTCGGAACGGTGGAAGAACCAGAGCTGGAGGTAGAGCTCAGGGGAGAAAACCTGACGCCTCAGGACGCTACGGCGGGTACGGCTCAGGTAGCCTGGCTGCTGGGCACCCAACAGGAGCTGAATCCCTTTTACGATCTGGCTCGGCGGGACCCGATCCTGGCGGCCATCTGCGAGAGATTTTACGGACTGCACCTGCCCCACACCGCATCGGTGTTCGAGGCATTGACCCTGGCCATCCTGGGCCAGCAGATCTCCACCAGCGTCGCTCGAACCGTCAGGACGCTGCTAATTGAGACCTACGGCTTGCGCCAAGACTTCGATGGCATTGATTACTACGCCTTTCCCCGGCCGGAAGCCCTGGCTTCAGCATCGGTGGAAGACCTGCGGCAACTGAAACTGAGCTACCGCAAGGCCGAGTACGTGCAGGGCATTGCCCGGGCCGCCCGCGACGGAACCGGCGGGTTGAATTGCCTGAACCAGAAATCCGATGAAGAAGTAGTCCAGCGGGTAACTCAGCTAAGAGGCGTCGGCAAATGGACGGCGCAGTGGGTGCTGGTGCGGGGTCTGGGGCGTCCGGACGCCCTGCCTCTGGGTGACCTGGCGCTGCGCCGCATCGTCTCCAGCCTGTACTTCGCTGGCGACCCCATCAGCGACGAGCAGCTGGGACCCTTCTCCGCCAGATGGTCACCCTGGCGCACCTACGCCACGGTTTACCTCTTCACCGCGCTACGGGCCGGGATGGTCTAGACCGGGAGGTTCCAGGATCGACAAAAGCGCGGGTGGGGTTTCGACGTACATTACCCATGTCAATTTATTTCTTACCTAGAAGATATCTGAACTGTTTCCTTGTAAGCTCCGTCTACAGGTTACGTCGGATTTCATCGGCCATCTGCTTGAACTCCTCTTCGCTGAGGCTGACCTCAGGAAAGGGGGCTGCCGAGATATGGCGCTTGGGGGCGGGATCGGTTAGGCGGCGTGGAGTAAGGTGCCAATGAAGATGGTCCATAATGGGATCATTGTTGCCTAGTAAGGAATAATTCATCTTGAGGGGCTTGAAAGTCTTGTCCAGAGCTAGAGCCATTTGGTTAGCGTCTTCCATGAACATCTGACGGGTTTCTTGATCTAGCTGCCAGAGCTCTTGGGCATGCTGTCGCAGAACGAGAATAGTATACCCCCGAAAGTACTGGTGGGTAAGGCGAAGAACAGCGGTGGAAACCTCCAGTTCAGCCACCTTACGTGGGTGCTCAAACCCCTTTTGCTGGATGATAGGGTCCTGCCACATGCAACAGTCTTGCTGTTGGGTCATTGTTGACTCCTTTTATCCAGTATGTCCCAGATCATATTGATTTTCCTGAACATGTGCCCTCTTGGCTGGCTCGGACCGTAATGCGGCACCCTGAGTGCGCAAATAGCCGGGCTGTCACTACCGGAACATGCCCATCAGGCTGCGAGGGTTCCGGCTGCGAGAAAACTGCTTCATTAACTTCTGGGTCTGCCGGAATTGGTTCAAAAGCTGATTGATATCCTGGGCAGTGGTGCCGCTGCCCTTGGCGATGCGCCGGCGCCGGCTGCCGTTGATGATCTCCGGGCGACGCCGCTCCTCAGCGGTCATGGATCGGATGATGGCCTCCGTTCGCGTGATCTGCCCTTCATCCAGGTCGGCAGGCATATTCTTGCCCAGCTGGTTCATGCCTGGAATCATTTCCATAATCTGGGATAGTGACCCCATCTTTTTTACAGCTTGAATCTGCTGCAGGAAATCCTCCAGGTCAAAAGTGGCCTGCCGGAACTTGCGCTCCATCTCCTTGGCCTGATCCTGGTCCACCACTTCCTGGGCCTTTTCGATCAGCGTCAGGACATCTCCCATGGCCAGAATGCGGGAGGCCATGCGGTCGGGGTGGAAGGCCTCCAGCGCATCGCTGCGTTCTCCCACGCCGATGAACTTTATCGACACGCCGGTTACCTGCGTAACCGACAGTGCGGCGCCACCCCGGGCGTCACCGTCCATCTTGGTCATAATCAGGCCGGTTAGAGACACCCTTTCGTGGAATTCCTGGGCGGCGTTAACCGCATCCTGACCGGTCATGGCGTCGACGACCAACAGGGTTTCAGTGGGAGAAGCCGCTCTCTTGATCTCTTCCAGCTCCCCCATCAGCTGGTCATCAATATGCAGCCGGCCGCCGGTATCGATAATTACCCAACTGACTCCCAGCTGCTGTCCGCGCTTTACGCCGGCTTCAGCTACTTGAACCACAGTGGAGGTCTTGGGGTCTTCGGAATAAACCGGAATATCCAGCTGACGGCCCAGGGTTTCCAGCTGGGAGATGGCGGCCGGGCGGCGCAGGTCCGCCGCCACCAGGAGCGAGCTGTGCCCCTGCCTCCGCTGCTGCAAAGCCAGCTTGGCTGCGGTGGTGGTCTTACCGGAGCCCTGCAAGCCGACCAGCATCAGCACGGTGGGGAGTTGACTCGAGAGGGTCAGCCGGTGGTCACTCCCGCTAAGCAGTTCCGTCAGCTCCTCGTGAACCACTTTAACCACTTGCTGCCCCGGCGTGAGGCTTTGCAGCACATCGGCGCCCAGGGACCTCTCTTTTACCTTGGCCACGAAATCGCGGGCCACCCGGAAATTCACGTCCGCTTCCAACAGGGCGCGGCGGACCTGCCCCAGGGCTTCGTCGATGTCCTTTTCGGTCAGGCGCCCCCGATTCTGTAGACGCTGGAATATCCCAGTGAGCTTGTCGGTCAGGTTCTCAAACAATGCTTAAATCCCTTACCAGCCAGCGTCCTTTCCAGCAGCGGAATCGGAGCCAACCAGTCTTAAAAATAGCTCTTTACCAAATTGTAGGCTCGCCGCCACGAGGGGGTCAAGGCGTAATTGAAAGGCCTTGGCCCTGTGTTAGAATGGGCCGACATTTAACACCCTGGCCAAAAGTGCCAAATGGTGAACAGCCGGCAAGGCGCCATATGATCCCCCAGCGTCTCAGCGTCAGAAATTTCCTGTGCTACCGGGAGAATGTTCCTCCCTTGGATTTCACCGGCCTGCACCTGGCCTGTCTCTGCGGGGCCAACGGTCACGGTAAATCCGCCCTGCTGGACGCCATCACCTGGAGCCTGTGGGGAAGGGCTCGAGGCCGAACCCAGGACGACCTGATCTACTACGGGGCCGCTGAAGCCCGGGTGGAACTGGAGTTTCTATCTCGGGGCACCAGCTATCGGGTTATTCGAAGCCACGCCCGGGGAATGTCGGGACGGCGCCGGGCCGGTGTTTCCGACCTGCAACTGCAGCTGCTCAACGGCGGCGATGCCCAGCCCATCTCGGGCAATTCCGTGCGGGAAACCCAGGAGAAAATTCAGCAGCTCATTGGCTTGGACTACGACACCTTCATAAACTCTGCTTTCCTGCTCCAGGGACGGGCCGACGAGTTCACCAGCAAGACTCCTTCCGACCGCAAAGCGGTGCTGGCCTCCATCCTGGGTTTGGATGCCTACGACCGGCTGCAGGTTCGCGCTCGGGAAAAGTTAGCTGAGGTCCGCTCGGCCAACGACCAATCCGAGGGAGCCCTGCAGCAGTTGCGGCGGGAGGTTGAAGAATTGGGCGACCCGTCGCAAGAACTTTACGGGCTGGAGCAATACCTGCAAACCGTGGAAAGCGACCTGCAAGGGAAACGCCGCGAGCTGGAACTGCTCCGCGCCCGGGACCAGGAACAGGAGAATCGCAAGCAGGCTCTGGCTGAGGAGCAGCGGCGGATCGACCACTTAGTCGAGGAGATCGCCCAGCTGGAGGCGGCGTTGGCCCAGGCCCAACGCCGCATCGAAGAGTACCTGGGGTTGGTGGACCAGGCTCCCCTGATCAGTGAGGGACTGGAAAAACTTGGTGCCGCCAGGCAGAGATTTGAAGAGCTGGAGGAGGTCCGCGGGCAACACCTGGCATATACCGAAAAGAGAGCCGGTGTGCTGCAAGCCATCGACAGCCGCCGCGTCCGGGTGGAGACCCTGGCCGAGCAACTCCGGCGCAAGCTGGCCGAGGAATTGACTCCCCGGGCCGACGCGGAAGCCCAGCTGCTCTCGGAGCAATCGCGACTACAAGCCCAGGGACCAGCCCTCAGCCGCCAGGGGGAGGAGTTAGCTTCGCAGCGGGAGCGCCAGCAAAATCTAGCCAACCGCCTGGGCGAGGCCAAAACCATGTTGGAGAGATACAAGACCGAGGGGGAGGAGTTGGGCAAAAAGCTGGCGCTGCTGGATAATCCGGACGGCGACCAGGCTGTGTGCGCCCTCTGCGGAACGTCGTTGGCCCTGGATGCCTGCCAGGGGCTGGCCGAAACCTATGGCCGTGAAATAAAAGAAAAGCGAGACCTCTACCGCCAAAATCAAGCGGTTCTGAAAAGCCTCCAGTCGGAGAAGTCCGATGTGGACCAAGCCTTGCCGCAACAGGAGCAGGCGCTGGCCGGTTCCCAGAGGGAGCTTGAAGTCGCCCTCAATAACGTGGAACGCCAGATCCTGGAGTCCCGCCAAGCCCAGCAGGAGTTGGCGGGAACCCAGCCCCGGCTGGCATCTGCTCTAGCCTCCCTGGAGTCGGGGGAGTTCGCGGCGGAAGAGAATAAAACGCTGCAAGAGCTTGACCTGCAGATTAAAAGCCTGGGTTACGCGGAAGATGCCCGGCAACAAAGCTACGCTCAGATGCGAGAGTTGCAGGGTTTCGAGGAGCGCCAGGTCCAGCTGTCCCAAGCCCGGGCCCGGCTGCCCGAGGAAGAGGAGGCACTGGCCCAAACCCGCGACATGCTCCTACGACGGCGAGAGGAACTGACAGCTCGCCGAGCGGAACTCTTGTCCGGTCAGCAGGCCCAGGAGGCTCTTGATAGTTTCGGCCAGCTTCAGGACCAGCTGAAAGCGGCGGGGCTAGGTCTAACGGAGGCGGAGGGAAAACAGCAAACCGCCATCGCCCGGCGAGGGTACCTGGAAGGCCAGATGCGCCGTAGGGAGGACCTGGCCAAGGAGCTCGACGCTGTGTCCAACCGCAAGACCGAGCTGGAGGAAGACCAGGGCATTTATCAGGAGCTGGCCACCGCCTTTGGCCGGCAGGGAGTCCAGGCCATGTTGATCGAAACGGTGATTCCCCGCCTGGAGGAGGAAGGCAATTACCTGCTGGGGCAGATGACGGACAATCGAATGCACTTAAAACTGGAAACCCAGCGGGAGCGCCGCAGCGGCCGGGGAGAACCCATCGAGACCCTGGAGATCAACGTCAGCGACGAGCTTGGGCCCAGAAGTTACGAAATGTACAGCGGCGGCGAGGCTTTCCGAGTAAACCTGGCGCTGCGGATAGCCCTCTCCAAGGTGCTGGCGCAGCGGATGGGCGCTCCCCTGCCGACCCTGTTTATCGACGAGGGGTTCGGCACTCAGGACGGGGCGGGACGAGAGCGGATACTGGACGTGATTAGCTCCATTCAGCACGATTTCGAAAAGATTATCGTTATAACCCACCTGGAAGACCTGAAGGATATGTTTCCCGTGCGTATCGAGGTTCAGAAGAACGGGGATGGCTCCACCTTCTGGCTCAGCTAGGGCACGAACCTTGCCCTGGAATGGTCAATCCTGACTCAGCGAGGCCCAATTATGCTGTCCGAAAACCTTCGCGCCTTCGTTGCCGAAACCCGACGGGGGGTGCTGACCACCTTCAGGAGAAGCGGCGGAGCCCAAATGAGCATCGTCACCTGCGGTCCCTACCGGGAGGGCGTGGCCTTCACCACCACAGCCCGTCGCGCCAAGCTGATCAACCTGCGGCGCAACCCGCGCTGCTCCTTGCTGGTTTCCCAGGAGGACTGGCGGGGGTATGTGGTGCTGGAAGGCCGAGCCGAGCTGCTGTCAGCCGGCATCACCGATGCTGTCGAGGTGCGGGAAGCGCTCAGGGACGTTTACCGGGCGGCTTCGGGCACGGAGCATTCTAACTGGCCGGAGTACGATGCCGCCATGCTGGAGCAGCGCCGGTCGGCGGTAATAGTAGTTCCCGAGCACATCTACGGAACCCGGGCCTGATCCTTCCCCCAGTATTTGAGGTCAGGAGGCTCTGATGAGCCCATAGCGACTCCTTTAGTCTCCCCTATTTTGGTTATCTGGGGGCATGGTAGTGGAATATACAAAGGGACCAACTAAAGGCGATTTACTTATCCAAGGGGGCAGCAATGTAGATCAGGACTTCAAGAAACTGTTCATGGCGTTAGCTGGCGGACCACAGGCCGCGTTCGTTTGCATTCCGACAGCCTATGCTGACCCCATGCTGGGTAGCTCAATGATAAATAGTTTTGGTTTTAGTAACCCTGTGCGGCTTCATACTAAACCAAAGCTAAGGTGAAACCTACATAAAGCGAACCCGAAGAGGAGTTGCGATATTCTGTAAAAGAAGTCGATTGGCGGTGGTGGAAGGGATGACAGACATAGTGCAACTCCTGGAAGAGTGGCAACTCAATGTAGGTGACTTACGGGAAAGGATGTATCGAGCGCCAACACCTCGAGAGCGAGAGCGATGGCACGGGCTATGGTTGTTGGCCCAAGGGTGGTCGGCTATCCAGATGGCTGAGGCTTTGGACAGAGAGCCTCATACCATTGGAAACTGGCTGGCCAACTTTCGCCGAGGCGGGGCCCAAGGTTTGGTCTTTGAACAGACTGGGGGTTCCCCCCCGTCTTGAACTGGGGTCAACAGAACCAACTGAAGTCTGCGGTGCAAAATCCGCCTGGGGAGGCGGGGATTGAATTGTCCAACTGGAACTGGAAAGTAGTAAGGCAATTTCTCAAGCAGAGCTTTGACCTGGGGCTGAGTCGGAGCAGTTGCTTGAACTACCTCCATCGGTTGGGCTTCGTGCTGAAGCGACCCAAGAAACGCCTCCTGAAAGCCAAGGATGAAGAACGGAAAGCCTTCGTCCTCCAGTACAGCCAAATCCGAGAGGAGGCCCAAGAGAGTGGAGCCAAGATCTTCTTCGTGGATGAAGCCCACTTTCGGGCCGATGCCGATCTGAGGGGGAAATGGGTGCTCAAGGGAGAGCCGGCGCTGGTGGACTCTACCAGTCCTCGGTGGGGAGAGAAGGCCTGCTACTACTCGGGAGTTTGCTTGGAGGCTGGGGAGGTGGAAGCCATGGAAATAGCCGGCAACAGCAATGCCGAGACCTCCACCGCCTTTTTACGGCAGCTAAGAGAAAAACATCTTGGACCTCTGGTAGTGATTTGGGACAATGGGCCAGCCCACCGAGGAGAAGCGATTCGCAGCTATTTGACCACCCCTGACTTGCAGCTGAGGCTGGTGGCCTTACCGGCCTACAGCCCAGACTTCAATGCCGACGAAGCCGTCTGGGACTGGGCCAGGGAAGAGGTCACGGCCAACGAATGCCTGGGAACAAAAGCCCAAGTCCAAGAGAAGATGAATGCATTCTTCGGCGGACTAGCTCACCGTAAGGATGAAGTGAAACATCGCTGCCGAACCTTGTTACAAGCTCGAGCCGATGCATTGATTTTTACACCTTCCCTACCTTTGCCATCACTGCAAAATGTAGTTCCCACCTTGGCTTTGGTTTAGGGACCGGAAAGAAGCCAATGAAGAAGCATTTGTTAAGCCGCTTCTGACCGCGGATGCTGTGTTCATCGATGGCGGAATAATTAGTTCAATTGAGCAGCGCAACGCGGGGTAGCAGCGAATAATTCCATTCACCATGGAAAGAGTCTCTACGCAAATAGATGGCTTCGAGTTCGTCGTCCGATACGGTGCGCCCGGCCGGGTATCGGGTGGTGTCCAGTTGGCTCTGAACCCGCAGCCCCGTCCGGGTCGTGGTCGCCCCGATCAAGTTCACCACCACCTCGTGGCTCACCAGCGGCTTTCCGCGCCAGTTCTGACTGATCGCGGAGAACAAGCGGTGTTCGATCTTGTTCCACTTGCTGGTCCCTGGTGGGAGGTGGCACACGTCGATTTCAAGGCCCGTCTCATCCGCCAATTTCTGCAACTCCAGCTTCCACAAGCGGAGCCGATACCCATTGCTGCCGCCCGCGTCGGCCGTTATCAGCAGCCGAGTGGCGCTCGGGTAGAGCGCCTGCCCCATGCCGCGCCACCAACGCCGGATGCTCTCGACGGCAAAAGCAGCCGTATCGTGGTCCGTCCCCACACTGACCCAGGCCTCGTTCTGGGCGATATCGTACACCCCATAAGGACTGACCCGGCCCAGAATCCGGAATCAGGAAGTCATGCACCAGCACTTGCTCCGGCGCTCCCTTGGGACGCAACTCCCGCCCACCGTTCTTGAAGGGCCCCACCAGTTCCTTCTTCTTCGTGTCCACGGAGATCACCGGCTCTCCCAGGGAGAGTTGCAGTTGCACCGCCCGGTCCAAGTGCTCAAACTGGGCGTTGCGGTCCGGGTGTTCCGTCCCCGCCAGGGTCTTGCGATTGGCTTGCAAGCTATAGCCCATGTCGTGGAGCAGTTCGGCGACCATGCGATGGCTGACTTGGTGCCCTTGGCGCTTCAATGCCACCGCCAGTTGACGCACGCTCTTGCAGGTCCAGCGCAGCGGGGACTCGGGATCCCCACGGCTGGTCGGCTCCACCAGCCGGTCCAAGTCCTCGCGCAAGCTCGGGTCATGCTCGACGGTGCGCTTCCGGCCGCCTCCAGGATGGCGGATGCGGCCCTTCGCGGCCCCTACGGCCGGCTGGCCCAACTCCCGTATGCCGCGGCGAATCGTCCCGCGAGAAGCTCCGGTGGCCCTTGCAACCGCTGCCTGGCCACCACGCCCGGCCGCCGACGCCTCAGCGGCAAGCACCAGCCGCCGCACCCGCTCGTCCACAACGGGGGCAATCGCTTGGTAACGAGCTTGAATCGCTCCTTCAACTATCACCCATTAAGTATAGCTGAGCATGTAGTAAAGAATAAGTTATTTCGTGACAGTACCTTAGCGGACTCCTACCTGAATACCCGCACTCACACAGAGCTACAGAGATGATTAGATCGTGGAGGTGTCATAGCAGGGAATTCCGCAGGCGCAAGTATACTAGCCTCTTTGTAACTGTTCAGACTTGATGAGGTGAATTGGCTCAAAGCCGTTGGAAAAACGCTGGCATGGCCGGGGGAGTTGTGGCATACCAGGGAGGTGGACACTGAACTAGACCTGAACGCGGCGAGTCGCGAAACTCTGCTGGAGATAATTGCCGGCCAGCGGGCAGTCATTGCCGATTTGCAAAGGCGGATTGGGGTTCTGGAATCCCGTCCCAACCGGCGCGGGTCGTCGGGGATGCCGGGTAATCAGCCGCACTCCAGCCGGCAAGCGCCGGAGAAAAAGGAGCCCAGAAAGCCGCGCCGCCATGGCTTCGCCCGCCAGCGCATGACTCCTACCCAGCGGGTGGAGCATGCCGTGGCGGTCTGTCCCGACTGCGGGACTCACCTGAACGGCGGATGGGTACAGCGAACTCGGGAAGTCATTGAGCTACCGGTGGCTCCGGTAGAAGTGACCGAGCACGCCCTGGTAGCCCGCATCTGTCCGGTATGCCAGCGGCGCCGGCTGCCCAAAGAAGCCCTGCAGGGGGTGGTTCTGGGCCAGCAGCGCCTGGGGGTCAATCTGGTAAGCCTGATGGTGACCCTGCGGGAGGAGGGACGGTTGCCCATAAGAATCATCTTTGGGGTCAATGGTACCTGGAGACCGTCCATCAGTTGCACCTGAGTGTTGGTGCCATCGTCCAGGCCGTCCATGGAGTAGCCCGTCAGGCTGAGACGGCGGTGCGAGAGGTGCTCGAGCAAGTCCGCGCCAGTCCCGTGGTGCAGGGCGACGAAACCGGCTGGCGCCAGGACGGGAGCAACGGCTATGTTTGGACCTTCAGCACTCCCAGCGAACGATACTTCCTGCGTCGGGGTCGGGATAAGGGGGTGGTGGATGAGGTGCTGGATTCCTCCTTCAGCGGAGTGTTGGTCAGTGATTTCTACGCCGCCTATAACCACTACCCGGGCCTGAAGCAACGGTGCTGGGCTCATCTGCTGCGGGATATCCATGACCTGAAAGGGTTGTACCCAGAAGACGCTGGGCTGGCTCAGTGGGCCGAGGCGGTTCACCAGGTCTACACGGAGGCCAAGGCCTCGGTCCTTCCCCGAGCCCAGCCAGGCCATCGCACCCAGCTAATGCTGGAGGAGAAACTAATGGTCTTGGCGCGGCCTTTCCTTAAAGATCCCCTGGCGGTTCAGGCCAAGCTCTGCCGGCGCATGGAACGGTTCATCAAGGAACTGTTTGTCTTCGTGTCGGACCCAGCCGTGCCCTCAGACAACAACGCCGCCGAGCGGAGCCTGCGGCATCTGGTAACCAGTCGCAAGATCAGCGGCGGCACCCGCTCAGGGCAGGGCACCGACAGCAAGATGACCTTGGCATCCCTCTTTGGCACCTGGCGGGCCAGAGGTCTCAATCCCCTCCTGGAATGCCGCCGGTTGCTCGCTTCCCCTCAAATCTGAACACTTACCTTCATGACCTCAATGCTTTCTAGGAAATAGCCCACCCTTCTTTCCGACGGAGCGCCGAAGAGATGGTATTGTTCAACGCGACCACCAAGTCCGACTCCAACGATTAGACGCCCGTTGCTGAGGTGGTCCAGTGTGGTTATCTCCTTGGCCAGCATTACAGGATTGCGAGTGGATGGGATAAGCACCGAGGCGCCTATAAGCACCGAGGCGCCTAGCTTAGCGGTTTGAGTCAGCGCGGCCGCGTAGGACAACAGGTTCACCGGTTCCAGGGAGTCGACGCCGCCGATTATGCGTTCCTGAACCCAAAGGCTCTCGAACCCCAGAGCTTCGGCCCGAGTTACAAACGAGCCCACCAGGGCCATATCCACCGAGCCTGGGTAAAAGACCTGGGGAAGGGCGATTCCAAATGATATGGAGTTACTTTCAGACATGATTTTCTTTTAGTCCGGGGATCAGGGCGTTAGGAGTAAAGGAGAAGTTCAGACATGGCAAGCCGTCCTCAGGAAACATCACCTTCGACAAGTGAGTGAGTCTTAATGACTTGCCATCGACTTCCACGACGGTCGATTGATCCCGCTGATTCATGGGAAGAAGATAACCTACCCCAACCATCTAGCACAATAATTTCTTCACGCTACCAATAGTTTATGTGTCTTTTCGCTGAAAATATCGAACCAACTCGTAATCTCCGGCTTGGCCGGTCGGAGAATTCCCATATTTTGGGGTTAACCGGTTAAAACACGCTTATAACGCCCTATTCGCCTGTTTTTACACCTGTCCTGTGTACGGCATTTTCTTAAACTTTTGTATTTGTATAGCTTTGGTACGGATTTTCCGACGCACTTTATCCCCAAAGCTGGCCCTAGCTGGGAAAGGGGTATACCTAAGGTAGTCACCTATAATTGGTTTGTAACTCGTCAAGTATTCTAGAAGTCTGGCCGGAAACCCCGATTCTCCCCAAACCGTCGTTTTCATAACGTCGATTATCGATGCAATAGCGGGCATTTCAACGTAGTACATGTATTACTGTGCCGCATAAGACTGGAATACGTCTGATTGGCGTAGCGCAAAACCCGGCCAATGGCTTTCCGGCCAGACTTCTAGTATTACAACGACGCTTGGCCAGAAAGGGACCCTGAGCGCCTCTTCAGAGCGACCTGACTACGCGCTTGACAGCTTTGTGGTCTTGCCTTCCGCGAAGCGATTTCCAGGCAAAAGCTGACCAAATTGAGGAAGCGTCGTTGTAATACTAGGGGGTATGAAAGACGTATGACTATCCAAAATAAATCGCTACCACCGAGCCGTAACCCCCCGATTTTCTTCAACATCGGGGATCAATTGGGCAAGCCCCGGATAAGGCGTAAGGGTGGCCCCCTGGGCGGAACGGAACGGCTTATGATTGTCTGGGGGTTTTGCCAGGGGTGGAGCAATAAAGAAATCGCTTATTACGCCAACATAGGTGTTCGGACTGTTCGCCATCAATTATACCAATTCTGAATAAAGAGGGGAGAGAAAGAGTAGGAGGATGGTGTATGTAGTGGAGATAAAATGAAGGGAAAATAGCCAAGGAGTGAGGGACGAAGGGATGGGAAAAGGAGTGAAAGTTGACTGGCAAGAAAGCAGCGAGGAATTGAAACAGCTTTACCAGAAAGAGGTACATCCCCAACGGCGTACCCGACTGCAAGCCTTCTGGCAGCTGAGCCAGGGGAAACGCATTCAGGATGTAGTGGATACGACCGGGGCATCCTACCGCAGCATGGAACAGTGGCTCAGGTGGTATCGACGAGGTGGACTTGGCGAAGTTCTGAGACGGGTGGTAGGGCACCAGGCCAAGGGCAAAAAGCCCTATCTAAACCCGCTGCAGCAAAGAGCGCTGGTGGCCAAGGTGCAACTGGGCCAGTTCCGGACGGTCTGGGATGCAAAGGAGTGGGTCTGGGGACGCTGGGGGGTGCGTTATACCTATAAAGGCATGTATTCCCTGATGAAGGGGCTTGGGCTGGGGTTGAAAGTCCCCCGACCCCATTCCGATAAAGCCGATGCAAAACAGCAGATGGCCTGGAAAAAAGGGGCCTACTGGATGCCTTGGGCCAGGCTGGAATGACTACTGCCTCCCGGTTATGGCACTGTGACGAGATGCGTTTTGGTCTCTGGGGGCAGGTGCGGCGGCGCTGGGGTCTGAAAGGGAAGAAGATTATCCAGCCGATGCAGATCGTGTTCCGTTGGAGCTATTTGGTGCTGGCGGTGGACGTGGGGCGGGGTGAACTACACTGGGGATGGTCCCAGGGCATGAACCAGCAACAGTTGGTTCCCATATTTGAGCAGTGGCCCTATGGATGGGGTGGTGTGGGATGGAGCCCCCAGTCACAGAGGTAAACTCATGGGCCAGCTGGGCTTTGGGCGAATATCTCTACCGGCCTACTCGCCGGAGTTGAATCCAGCGGAAAGGGTCTTTGAGGAAGTGCGCCGGCACATTGAAGGAGAGGTATATCCTTCCCTAGAGGCCAAAAGGTCGGCCATAGAACACCTGCTGCGGCAACTGAAGGCTGACAAACCACGCTTAAAGCGGCTGATAGGTTGGGACTGGCTCCAGCGGGCTTTGGCTCAACTTCCCAACGCTTAACTCTGCCGCTTATAAACAGAATTGGTATTAGATCGGTTTTCGATGACCCGCTTTCCGTTTTGGAGCTTCCCGTGATTACTCGATTAGGCAAGAATAGTTTTCAGTGCAGATTTTATTCCGAAACACGAAGTCGACGGTCTCAAGCCCAACGGCATTTCCTATCCCACATGTTTGCCCACCATATAGCGCAAAACATTGACCTCGGTGATTTGCCGGTAGCCCTGTAATGAGTACCGGCAGGTAATATTACTAAACAGGCTGTGGATGGGGCTGTGAGAATAGCTCCAACAGTTGTATCTTGGAGAAGTCTCAGTGACCATTCAGCGGGGTTTTTAGGTAGTTTACATGCCGCGCATCAGACCAAGCCCGGGCATCCCACCGATCTACAAGGAACCTCCGATATGGGAATATATTAAGAAATTGAAGCGACTCCCGCCAAGGACCGGCAACGGGCCGTTGTCCGTGCTGGAAAAGTTGGCGATACTCGATGGGATGCGCAGGGGGTTGAGCGTCAGTCGAATCGCCAGTGAGTACGAGATGCCACTGGACTTGGTCAAAGGGTTCAAGTCTGAAATCTTGGGTGACCCACTGTCGATATTCAACCTCCCTGTGATCAGGCGATTCTGAAATGGGCAGTTACAATGCCGTCTGTGTGGTGAGCCACGAAACTCTTTGAGCCAGGTCCAGCGACATGTGCTAAGCCACTTCCTCGCTTACGAAATCGCCAAGAATATCGACCTGATCGACATACCCGAGGTTCAATATTATTCCCAGTCCCCAAATTAGACTAGCATAACCCTCTGTTGCCGTCCCTCTCGGCACCATCCTCAACAGCCATCAGCAAATTCCGATGCTGCCCGTCCAGTTCCCAAGCCCTACCGTGACCCTCTCGGATCAACTTCTCCGCCACGCTCTCCCCAGCATCGGTATAGACATAGAACAGAGCACACCCGTACCGGTCCTCGCTCCGTGGGCCGAATTCTATCTGCACCCGGTCTCCCGCTAGCTCCCGGAACCGCTCAGTTGCCTCTTCAAAGCCGGGCTCGCCCCGTTATCCACCCCATATAACCTGACGCGACTCTGGCCGTCCCGGTTCCTGCCGGAGACGAAGGTGTCCCCGTCTATGACTCGTTGCACTGGATAAAAGGTGCAGTGGAAGCAGCAGAGCGCCACCAGTGTCAACGCCGACCAAGATTTGGCTCTCCCGCACTTTTGGTGAAGGTCGGCGATAAGGTGAGATGATCATTGGAAGTGTTGAATTTCATGGATAGAGAATTACCCGAAGATTTATCGCATTCGCAAGAAATTCACGGCTTTCCGCGCCCGATCACCAAAAGCGCGAAAGAGCCGCTTTTAACTGTCCCGTGACACTACGGGTAACGTGATTCTAAACTTGGTGCCCAGGCCGACCTGACTATCGCACGTTATCTCGCCTCCATGGGCGGCAATAATGTTCCGACTCACCGATAAACCTAAACCTGTTCCCTGCCCGGGGGGGTTGGTAGTGAAAAAGGGATCGAAAATCTTCTGGAGAGTTCCAGAATCAATTCCACGACCATTATCTGAAATAGTTACACTGACAACTCCATCTTCGAATCCAATGGTAATATTGACTTCTGGGCCTACTTTCCCAGACTCCTTAAGGTCATCAAGGGAATTGGCAAGCATATTCAGAAACACTTGTTGGATCTGATTTGGATGCATTAACACTTTTGGGATTTCTGCGATGACATCTTGATTTACGGATACGGCTTCGCGCTCGATCCGATAAGCTAGGAGATCGACGGCCCGCTGGCAGAGAGAAGCACAATCGCCTTCCTGCATTGATTCTTCGCTCATCTGTTCCGCATGAGAATATGTCAGGAGACTCGCGACTATCGCGGTACACCGTTTGGTTTCCTTTTCTATATCCTGGAGAACTGGGTATCGATGGTCGTCTTCTGAAGTATGCTGAGAGCAATACTGGGCGAAATTCAGGATGCCCATCATTGGATTATTAAGTTCGTGAGCCACTCCAGCGACCAGGGTGCCCACGGCGCTCATCTTCTCGGCTTGTATCAACTGGAATTGGGATTTTTCAAGCTCGTCCAATGTTTCTTCCAGGGCGATTTCATAATGGGCGCGCTCGGCAATTTCCGCTTCCAGCTCCAGGCGGGAAGACCGCAGGTCTTGGGTCATTTTGTTGAAACCCTTTGAGAGCTGGTCCACTTCCTGGTACCCCGTCGGATGAACCCAGTACTCTAAATCGCCGGCGGCAACGGCCTCGGTTCCAGTAGCCAGACGCCTAATCGGAGCAACCATCAGTCGCGTGCCAACTATAGCTGCGACTAGGGTGCCTGCCAGCACCAGTCCTGCAACAATCAGCGTAACGCTTAACAAGTTGGCTCGTAGCTCGGCAAAGTCGCCTAGCAGGTTGGCGTTTTGGCTGGCTACTGGCGCCAAAGCATACTCAGCTGGCTCCACCGCCACCACCACCCAATCCAAATTGGGGTTGTGAGCCGAGGAGACCAATAACATCTCGCCCTGAATGGTTATCAGTTCCGACACCGACTTGCCTCCCAACCTCCCGGTCAGTTCCAGGTCAATTGGATCCTCTCCGGTCAGCACCCGCTGCCTTTCCGGGTGCGCCACTAGTACTACAACGACGGGTTTAAGGTGGCGGCTCCATCCTGCTTTCGCGGCGGGTGGAGCGGCGTCTCTCGTGGGAACGGCGAGCCCGTTCGTTGCGTAGCTGCGTATCCTCCAGCCACAACAGCAATTGATCGGGCCCGAACTGCTCCCGGGGCAGCATCTCCCGCACCACCCGGTACACCTGTGGCCTCGTGATCCGGGGCATCTTTTTCCCCCCAATCCTGCTGCAGGCTCAGCAGGAACGCTCCACCCAGCAGGCACATGGCTATGTGGTGATGCCACCCTGCCCAGCTGCGGGTCTCGTATTCGTCCAGCCCCACGTCACCCTTCTCAGTCTCGAACTCCGTTTCAATGCGCCACCTGGACCCACCCACGTAGGCCAGAGTCTCCAAGGTTGTGCCCTCGGGAGCGTTGGACAGGTAGTAGCGGGGCTCGCTGCCGTCCAGGTTCCGGCGCCAGACGGCCCACAGTTCCTCGCCGGGCTTGCGCCTCCTGGTGGCCCGCACCCGCTGGGCACTGAACCGGTAGGTGCGCGGCCCCTGGCTTCCCTGGGCCACCGTTATCTCCCGCCAAGCCTCATCCGGCAGTTCATCACCGCGCTGCTCCATGGTCCGCCGCTGCCTAGGCCGCAGCTTGGGTTTGCGGGGGCGGCCGAACCCCGGATATTCCGGACTGGTCCAAGCCGGGTCCAAGGGCCAGACCGTAGTGCCGCCCGGAACGTCCAGCACGTAGCGCATCCCCAGGGCCGCCAGTCCCTCCCGGAAGGTCGGCGACATCCCGAAGGCGTCGTCTCCGGCAACCCACTCGGCCCTGAGGTAGCCCAACTCCAGGACCCGCTCCAGCATCTCCAGGGCCAACTCCGTCTTTGACCGGTAGTTCCGCCGGTCCTCCGGCACACCCGCCGCAGCACACCGGTCCTGGTCGGAGGTCCAACTCTTGGGCAGATACAGCCGCTTGTCCACCAACGCCCGGCCCAGCGGGCTGACGTAGGCCAGGAACATCCCACCCTGGCAGTTGGCCACCTTGCCCAGCCTGCCGCAGTACTGCCGGGCCACTCCCGCCGATTTCCTGCCCTGCTTGGGGAAGTCGCTGCCATCGAACACCCACACCGCCTCCGGGTGTCCCAGCCTGGGGGCCAAGTATTCCTGCAACCGCCCTATGACTGTCTCATCGGACCACCGGGCCTCGGTGAGAAAGCGCTGCATCGCCCGGGCCGAGATGCCCACCGATTCCGAGAGATTCTCGGCGTTGCGCCGCTCTTGGTCCTGCACCAGCAGCGCCTGAAGGTAATTCCCGCTGTGATCCCGCCACTGCTTGCGGCCGAAGGAGGCCGCAAAGAAGGCGTGGAATTCCTGAAGGCTGTCGTAGACCCGCTCGAAGCTCGCCGCATCCATCACCCAAACCACCCAACATCATCTGTCCAGCCATCCTACCAGACAACTCACCAGACAACTGGCAAAGCCCTTCAAATGGACTTACGTCGTTGTAGTACTAGCAGTTTGTCGTGTTGGGTTGTAGGTAGACCAGCGTGGCCATCCACCACGTAAACATACCCTGGGCTGTCAGTCCCAAGTTCAGTTAGCGCGACCAAGTCCCAAATGGCGGCCAAGTCAAACTCGGCGAGTAAGACACCGGTGGTTTCCCCGGGGTATCGCTCCACCGGTTCAGCGAGGGTGAGGAAAGGGGCTCCCGACTCCGGATTGATGGCGACGTGGGACATGTAGCTTTGTCCTGACATTGCGGTGGTGTAAGGAACACTGCTGACCTGGCGGCTCAGTTCCTTCTGGTCGACCAAGCGATCCCGGTTCACGCGAACTCGCTCTCGCCCGGTCACATCCACCAGGGATAGGCTGAGCAGCGCCGGCTCGCGGTAGACTACGGTCTGCAGATATATTTCCGCCGCGCCTTCATCATCCTGGCGAATCTCTTGCGATAGGGAAAGAGTGAAGAGGATGCGTTGAATCCCGTTAAGCTGCTGTTCCAATTCCTTACCCAGGCCTCGGACGACAGCTTCGTTAGCGGCAGCTACTTCAGCGATTAGCGCATTTTCAGATTCAAGCAAGATAGCATCAGAAGTGGCTGCCAAACTGCGCTGGGTATACCATTGGCCAGCCAGTGATATTGCCAGCACCGCAGCGATGACGACTAAGACGGATCCCGCCGTAACCCAAGTAGTTAGTGCCTTCCAGTGGGTTGGAAACAAAGATCTTATCTTGCCGGGTGTCAATCAATGACCTCGGAGGTTAGGCTTAGCAGGCTGTCCGATATGGATAGCTCGAGATGATTAGCAGTGGACCGATTCACCATCAGATAAGACCCGCGCTGGGTTTCTGAAATGAGGTTGCTCGGATGGGTGCCATTGAGAACCTGCACTGCTTTCTCACCAGCCAATGCTCCTATGTTGGCGAAATCCGCTACATCGCCTACCGGCGCCCCCTTGAATACAGATGATTTGTTGCAGCTTAATGTGGGCAATTGGTACTTCCTGGCAACCTGGATGACAACCTCTTCCCCACCGCCCTGGATCATCGTGTCACAGGCTAGAAAGAACGCATCGACTTCGGGTGCCGCTGCCTCTAATTCTTCTTCGGCCGCTGCCAGGCTGGTCGGGGCAACTTGGAGGACCTCTAGCCCCAAATCATCGCCGACGCCTAGCATAAGGTTGAATTGGATGGTTGAGTTGGGCTCGCCGGCTCGGTGAACAAACCCGATGGTCTTCACCTCTGGTGCTACAGATTTCAAGGCAAACAACTGTTTGTCAATCGGAATCCAGTTGCTGGTGCCTACTAGATTGTTCCCAGACGCGGCCATGCTCTCGATTAACCCCACCTCCACTGGAAATGTAACTATAGAGAAGACAATGGGTATGTCTGGGGCCAACTCTTTGGCGATAAGTGTCCCGGGCGTGGTCAAGGAGTAAATTAGGTCGACATCTGCTTTAACGAAGTCTTGAATAATGGCACGTTGCTTATCCGAATCGGCTTCCGGATTTTTCTCCAGATAAGTCACATTGGCGCCTTCGGTGAGATCTGAATCCGCTAAAGCTGCTTTAAAGGCATCAACATTTCGGTCGTACTCATCGTTGGTTACCCAGCGGGCAATGCCAATGGTGTACGACGCCTCCGTCTCTGAAGGTGTAACGGTGGGAACGAGGGTCGGGGAGTTGGCGCAGGCGGCGATTAGTAGCCAGGTCAGGCCAAGTAGGCCGGGAAAGAGTTTACGCATTAGTTCATTCATTTCAGACTCCTTCGGCTGCCAAAATCTCGCTCTCCGATGTCAAGCCCAATCTCTCCTCCAGCTCTCGCAAGAGCTGAGGGAATTCATGGGCCAGTTCCTCGAAGGTGGCTAATACTAGCTACTCCTCCGAAACCACGGCTGCCGCGCGATACACGTCTTCGTGCATCTTTACATGCTTGGTTGAACTTTTGAGCTTGGCTGTGAGAATTCGTGCAACCTACGCGGATATTGTCGGGTCTCCACAAGGTTTTGAGATAGTTACTTAGTGATTGAAGAGTGGCCACACCCAACAGCGCAATGGACATTTACTGTCGGAGCTAGGAGAAGCAGCGAAGCCAAAACATGGCGACAGCAATAAAACCAGAGACATGTGACGGTGTTCGTATACCCCCTGAAAACGGCCATAATAGCACTACCCTACCCCCGCTGGCGGCTGGTTATAGGTGTACGTAATTTTCCTAAACAGGTTGCGGATGGGGACTGTAAGAAAAACTCCGTTAGTTGTATGTTGTAGGGAGGTTAACGACCGACCAACGAGCAACATCTTTAGGACTTTTGCATGTCAAGACCGAAACAAAGCACCCGCAAACCCCCGAAAAATTGGGAAACCCCGATTGCGCAAGATATTAAGAGATTGGAGCAAAAACCGCCCAGGACCGGCAGTGAAAGCCCGTCACGGTTGGAAAAGTTGGCGATGCTGGACGGGATTCACCACGGGCTGACCGGCGATCAAACCTCTGCTGAACACAAGATTTCGACACGTACAATTCAACGATTCAAGCGGGGCCTATATGATGACCCATTGTCCCTCTTTGATATGCGAGTTATTGGAGCCGATATGGGGATATACTACTGCCGGGTGTGTTGTGAGCTACGAAACAAGTTGTGCCAGGTCCAACGACATCTGCTAAGCCACTTCTTCGCCCCTGAGGTCGCCCAGAACATCGACCTGAACGACCTACCCGAGCCGTTATAGTATACCCGGCGTTATATCAGCCTAGCATAACCCTCTGTTGTCGTCCCTCTCGGCACTATCCTCAACAGCCATCAGCAAATTCCGATGGTGCCCGTCCCGTTCCCAAGCCTTACCGAGACCTTCTCGTATCAACTTTTCCGCCACGCTCTCCCCCGCCTCGGTATAGACATAGAACAGAGCACGCCCGTCCCTGTCCTCGCTCCGTGGGCCGAATTCTATCCGCACCCGGTTGTCAACACCGCTCGGTTTTTGAGCCGGTCCGCCGCCTCTTCAAAGCAGGGCTCGCCCCTTTCCGGCGTATCCACTCCAAATAGTCTAACGCGACTCTCCGAGCCGTCCCGGTTCCTGCCGGAGACGAAGGTGTCCCCATCTATGACTCGTTGCACAGGGTAGAGGGTGCAGTGGAAGCAGCAGAGGGCCACTTGGCACTCCGGAGCGTCGCTGGGGTGAGTTGGCGTAATGATCTGGATGGTGTAGGCGAAGGGGGAGGGACCAGGTGCCTCGACCGTCGCGCAGGCGACCAGCAGCAGCGTACCCAAGAGCAGGAATAAGCGCCACTGACACTTCTTGGTAGTCCTGCTGTGAATCACCCGTTTAGCCTAACAGATACCAAAGGAGGGCAACGGCTCCTTTCGTGCTGGCTGCTGGACGACCAGCGGTCCCAATTCTTTACTACGGGAAGACGATATAGCCACCCACCAGCCAGGCACCAAGCTGACCATAATCTCCGGCTTTCTCCGAACCGAGGGCCTATTTTCTACTGCCAGCAACGGGTTGGAAAGAATGGTCAGGTTTTCACGGCCCGTAAGTTTCGCACGATGATTCCCGACGCCGAACGGGACACCGGGGCGGTGTGGAGCACCAGTAACGACCCACGGGTCACCCGGGTGGGCAGAATTTTGCGCTGGACTGCTCTGGATGAACTTCCTCAACTGCTTAATATATGGAAGGGGGAAATGAGCCTAGTGGGTCCCCGAGCAGAGCGGCCTGAATTACACGAAAAGTTCGTTGGAGAGATAACTGGGTTCGAACGACGCCTTGAGGTGCGACCCGGGCTGACCGGACTGGCTCAGGTGAAGGGAGCATATGATTTGGAGCCGGCAGAGAAGCTACGCTACGATTTGGAGTACATCCAAAAGATGAGCCTGTGGCTGGACGTGAAGCTCATCTTAATCTCGATTCGGAACACCCTGCTGGCTAAATGGGACCGGCCCGCCAGAGAGGTGGCAAGAGAAGAGTTGGTGGCACAGGAACTCCCCAACAGTGATATCACGGAATAACCAAAGGCGCCAAGAAGGGTTAGTCGATGTTCTAAAACCATATGTGGGGGAATAGGACAACACGGCCGAGGCTTCACTCCACAACCAGTGGTCGGGAGTTCGAATCCTACCGCTCCCGCCAAATTTTGTAGCTAATTGAGGGCATTTTGGCCCCCTAATCTTTGGTCCAGTCGCCCGGTAGGCCAGGCTAGCAGATTACGGTGCCTAATGGGAGCACTATCGGGTCCATAGCATCGCACGTAGCACTGACCAATCCAGTCATAAGATTCGGGGCTGCTACCATGGCCGCGATGCCTGCAACGCTCACCGCTCCCAAGATGAGCACGTATTCAAAGGCTACGGCACCATTTGTGTCTTGTAGGAAGCCTAGAAGTCTGGCCGGAAAGCCATTGGCCGGGTTTCGCGCTAGGGCAAGTAGACGTATTCCAGTCTTATACGGCATGGTAGTGTATGCAATACGTTTCAATAACCAACTGTTACATCGACAGGGTGGCATCACCACATAGCCATGCCTGTCGGGAAAAAAGAAAATGGATGTTCGCCGTGGCTTGCGCCTGCTGGATGCGAGGCGCTGAAAAGGTAGCTACGCCCACGCCTGGGCTTCCCTCGGCCACAAGTAATGGCGGGATCCCAGCCAGGCGGGACGACTTGGGGAGAATCGGGGTTTCCGTCCGAGTTTCTAGGGCTTTGCATTTTATCCTGTGTTTCAAATATCTCTTCCTTTTTGACGGCTCTATCAACAGGTTAATGGCTGAAGGGATCGAAATGGGGAGATTTAGGTTCCGGAAGGGTGGAATAAGTAGGGTGGACCCCATCATTTAGACACCAATGAGGCAAAATGAAGCGAGTCGCCCGTCCTTGCGCGAGGTATCTCTACCAACCTGCCCCGGTAGCTCAGTTGGATAGAGTGGCGGCGTCTAGCAGGGCTGGCGTGAAAATATATGTTAGCGTACCGGAGGCAGTCTTCTCTCTATATTTATTGTTTCCGTCTATATGATAGGGGAATCGAGAGGGAGTTGTGAAGTCGCCTCTGAATAATCGATCCGGTAAGGAAACGGGGCCTATGGATGGCGGTATTCGCTGGGAACCCTGTTATACTAGAAGGAGTTCGCAACACCAGGTTGTTCCCAGTAGGCTTCAATATTTTTTCACCAACTAACATCGGGCTGAGAGTGCGACTTGGCTCAATGGAGTCGAGGAGTACCCAGCATGGGTTTTGAAGAATTCTCCCTTGATCCTTGTATCCTGGCCGGCGTGGAGTCGGCCGGATTCACCGCCCCCACGCCCATTCAGGAGCAAGCCATCCCGGTGGTACTCCGAGAAAGAGACTTGCTGGGACTGGCCCAAACGGGCACCGGCAAAACCGCCGCCTTTCTCCTGCCCATATTCCAGCGACTGATTCAGTACCCCACCCGAAAAGTCCGCGTTCTGATTCTGGCGCCCACCCGGGAACTGGCCGAGCAAATCCATCAGGCCAGCGTTGAACTGGGCCAGTACACCGGCATCCGGAGCGTAGCCATTTACGGCGGGGTCAGCAAAGGCCCGCAGTTGGCGGCGCTGCACCGTGGACCGGAGATCGTCACTGCCTGCCCCGGCCGCCTGCTGGACCATCTCAACGAGGGCAACATCGACCTCTCCCAGGTGGAAGTGCTGGTGCTGGACGAAGCCGACACCATGTGCGACATGGGCTTTCTGCCCGATGTGAAGCGGGTGCTCCAGCGGGTGCCCAGCCGGCGTCAAACCCTGTTTTTCTCCGCCACCATGCCCGAGGAAATCCGGCAGCTGTCTCGGAATATCCTCAGCACTCCGGTCACAGTACAAATCAACGCCAACCTTCCGACCCACACCGTCTCCCACGCCCTGTACCCGGTGCCGGATGCACTGAAGCGAAAATTGCTGCTGGCGCTGTTGCAGCAAACTGCCACCGGCAAGGTGATTATCTTTACCCGCACGAAGCACCGCGCCCGCGCCCTAGCCCTGGAGTTGGAACGCCAAGACTACCGCGTTACCCAACTCCAGGGGAATTTGTCCCAGAACCGGCGGCAGGCCGCCATGGACGGGTTCCGCGAGGGCAAGTACGACCTGCTGGTGGCCACGGACATCGCCGCCCACGGCATTGACGTTTCGCAAGTCAGCCACGTGATCAACTTCGACATTCCCGACACCGTGGACGCTTACACCCACCGCATTGGGCGCACGGGCCGGGCTTTGCATACCGGCGAAGCCTTCACCCTGGCCACGCCCGACGATGCCTCGGTGGTTCGTGCCGTGGAAAGAACGCTGAAAACCCGCATCGAGCGACGAGCCTTGAGCGGCTTCGACTACGGCGACTTCTCTCCAGAAGACCAATTCCCGCAGCAAACCCCAAAGCAGCCCCGCCAAGGACAGCTCCCGACCGACGGTGGGCGTCCCGATTCTCCCGCGCCCCGGCGCAACAGGCCAAGAAGACCGGGAACCCGACCATCTCCGGCGCCAAACCGGCAGCCGGGCCAACCGGGGAACGCTCCCCGGCGCAGCGGTCCTCCGGCAGCCTCCTCCAGCCCGGGCGGTCCCAATCAATCGGCGGCGGCACCCCAGCTACCGATGGTCCCCGGTTCAGGAGATCGGCTCCGGCCCACATTCCAACTAGCCGGTGACACCCCAGCTACCGATGGTCCCCGGTTGAACGACCTGCAGGATCGCTTCCTTAACGTTCTCGCTGCGGAGGGGCTGAATGAGTTCAGAGGCGCCTCGGACCGGGAGCTTGAGGACGGGAGTTTCTTTGTAGCGGAGTAGGTTCACTGCTCCGCCGGCACCAACCCCGGCCAATGGGACAACAGTGGGCGGGACTGAATCTTTTCCCCGGACCCTATTTCGTGTAGACCAACCCTGTTGGCTGGCGTAGGTTGCCGACTCGGTGGGGTTGAGGATGGGATGGCGTATTGGTTTGGCTGTAGTGTCGTCAGGCTGGCAGCGCATCCGTCACAGAATCGAACGCTCTCTCGATTTTCTTGACCACAAGATGGACAAATCATGGGGATTCCTTAGGTTCGTAGCGAGCTGGAGCCTTTATACCTCGATTGGTTTTACCGGGGTCCCCGGAGCGGGCATCTCTCTCCGCTGAAGGCCCAATTCCTAGCTATCCGCCATTCAGGCTTGGTCCCTACGGCACAGTTGAACAGCTCGGCGATAAAGAAAGTCCCATCGGCTTCGGCATCAGCAACGGCTATTCGCCACTCCTCCGCTTCCTCCGGGGTGAAACCCGGTAAGATTTGGTTTTGTTGCATGAATCGCAATCGTGTTCTGTCGGTGTAAACAGCTCACTAACTAAGGCAGTAGACAAGCTATCGCCTTCAGATTACTATTCCCCCATGGTGGCCAGCGACCGATTCCAACGCCGTATAGACCGCCTGATGGATCAAATTGAAGAGGCGGCTGACCAACGCGACTGGCAAAGAGTGCGGGAATTATCCAAGGATGTGCTCCTAGCCAATGCAGGAAACTCCGACGCCCAGAACTTCCTAGCTCTAGCTGAACGAGCTCTATCCAGCTCCCCAACCACGCCCCGGCAGGCTTCGGCTGCCGCAACTGAAGCCGCGCCGTCAACAGAGCCCACCTCCTTCGCCAACGGCCGCTACCAAGTCAAGAAATTCCTGGGCGAGGGCGGCAAGAAAAAGGTCTACTTAGCCCAGGACACCCTGTTGGACCGGGAGGTGGCCTTCGCGCTGATCAAGACCGAAGGTCTGGACGAAGTCTCCCGCACCCGCATCACCCGGGAGGCTCAGGCCATGGGCCGTCTCGGCTCCCACCCGCACATCGTCACCGTGTTCGACCTGGGTCAAGAGGCGGACCAGCCCTACATGGTCACCGAGCTGATGGGTGGCGGCGACGTGGAAGGGGTCATCGAGGATGCCTCTGACCACCGACTTCCCCTGGAGCAGGCCATCGAAATTGCCAGAGAAACCTGTCGGGGACTGGAGTTCGCTCACAGCCGGGGCATCGTCCACCGGGATTTAAAGCCGGGCAACGTCTGGCTGACTGGTGAAGGTGTGGCCAAGATAGGCGACTTCGGCCTGGCGGTGGCCATCGACCGGTCCCGCCTGACCACCGAAGGAATGATGGTGGTGACTGTCTCCTACATGCCCCCGGAGCAGGCCATGGGCGGAGAAGTGACACCTCGGGCCGATTTGTATTCCCTGGGAGCCATGCTCTACGAGATGATCACGGGTAGACCGCCCTTCTTAGGCGACGACTCGGTGGCCATTATTGGCCAGCACATCAACACTCCGCCGGTGGCTCCCACCTGGCATAACAGGCAATGCCCGCGTCCCTTAGAAGCGTTGATTTTGCGACTCTTAGCCAAAGACCCGTCGGAGCGGCCCCAGTCAGCCAGCGATGTTCTGGCAGCCCTGGACGGCCTGGACCTGACAGCCACGGGTAGGGATGGAGCCCCGGTTGAGGAGGCGCAGCCTCTGGACAGCCTGGCTGGTGGCGTGTTCGTAGGCCGGCAGCGGGAGATGGGGGATCTGAAGGCCTGTTTGGAAGATGCCCTGTCCGGTCGAGGCAGGCTGGTGACCCTGATGGGGGAGCCCGGCATCGGCAAGACCCGTACCGCCCAGGAGCTGGCCACCTATGCCGGTCTGCGAAGCGCCCAGGTTTTATGGGGCCGCTGTTACGAAGAGCAGGGCATGCCTCCCTACTGGCCCTGGGTGCAAGCGATTCGGTCCTACGTCCGGGAGCGGGACCCCGACCAGCTTAGGTCCGAGATGGGTGCCGGCGCTGCCGACATCGCCGAGGTGGTTTCGGACGTAAAGGAAAGGCTGCCCGACCTGAGGCCGCCGCCCCAACTGGAAAGCCCGGAGCAAGCCCGGTTCCGGCTGTTTGATTCCATAACAGCCTTCCTGAAATCCGCATCCCAGAAGCAGCCCCTGGTTCTAGTGCTGGACGACCTGCACTGGGCCGACCAGCCGTCGCTGCTGCTGCTCCAGTTCGTGGCCCGGGAGCTAGGCAACAGCCGTCTGCTGCTGGTGGGGACCTACCGGGACGTGGAATTGTCTCGGCAGCATCCATTGGCGGAAACACTGGGCGAACTGACGAGAGAAAGACTTTTCCAGCGGGTGCTGCTGCGGGGCCTGAGCCAGCAGGACGTGGGCCGCTTCATCGAGGTAGCCGCCGGGGTTGACCCGCCCCTCGGCCTGACCGAGGCAGTACACACCCAGACCGAGGGCAATCCCCTGTTCGTCACCGAGGTGGTGCGGCTGCTGGTGCAGGAGGGGGAGCTAACCCAGGAATCCGGGTCCAGAGACTCCTGGACCGTTCGCATCCCCGAGGGGGTTCGGGAAGTCATTGGCAGGCGGCTCAACCGGCTCTCCCAGCGGTGTAACGAAACCCTGACCATTGCCTCGGTCGTAGGCAGGGAGTTCGAACTAAGGCAGCTGACGCCCCTGGTGAGGACATCTCGGAAGACCGGCTGTTGGAGGTCTTAGAGGAAGCTCTGGGAGCCCGGGTGATAGAGGAGCTGCCTCAGGCGGTGGGCCGGTACCAGTTCACCCACGCCCTGATTCAGGAGACCCTTGTCGAGGAGTTGACTTTGACCCGGCGGGTGCGGCTGCACGCAAGAATCGCCGAAACCCTGGAAGAGGCTTACGGCGACAACGCCGAGGCCCACGCTGCGGAGCTGGCCCATCACTTCGCTCTGGCAGAGATGGCGATGGGGAAGGAGAAACTAGTTCATTATTCTCTGCTGGCCGGAGAGCGGGCGCTGGCTGCCTATGCTAATGAAGAGGCTCTGGTCCATTTCCAGCGGGCGCTGGCTGCTAAGGAAGGACAGGCAATGGATGCCGACACCGCAGCGCTGCGATATGGGTTGGCCTGCGCTCAGGCAACCACTGCCGAAAGCCGGAGTGGACTGGAGGTAGTGGACAGCCTGAGGAAGGCCTTCGACTACTACGCCGACGTGGGTGATGTGGTTCACGCAGTGGAGGTCGCCGAAAGTCAAGTATTGTGGGTAACAAGCAGGTTGTCGACGGGGTTGGCACAAATTATCAGTCGCGCTCTGGCGATGGTCCCCGCCAGACTCCCTCGAGGCGGGACGCCTCTCGGTCCGTCAAGGAGAGGTCTTAGGCACGGAGGAAGGGGACTATAGTGGCGCTCGAGAGTCCTTTGACCGGGCCCTGGCTATCGCCCGACGCGAGGAGGATTTGGGCCTGGAAATGAAGACCTTGGCATCTGCGACCCGGGTAGACTTTCACCATAATAGCTTCCAGAAGTGCATCGAAGAGGGTTTGCGAGCCATCGAATTGGCCCATCAGGTTGATGACCTCCGCGCCGAAATAGATGCTCGCTATTACACCTCAGCCGCGCTTATCTTTCATAGCGGTGACCTTGCTGGGGCAAGCTCCCACGCTACAGCCATGTTGGCGTCGGCGGAGAGGCTGCGAGACCGCCAGTGGTTGGTTGCTGCGTTTAATCTGAACGGAGCCCTGTGCCAAGTTGAAGGCGACTGGGCGGGGCTGCGGGACTACACCGATCGCGGTCTGGCTCTGAGGCCGACAGATACGCGCCTAATCAACCCTCGTGCCGAGTCAGAATACCAGGTGGGCGACTTCGACCAGGGGGATGCTTATGTGGCGCGACTCATCGCCGTAGCACAGCAGTACGGATCGGCGAACAGCGATAAAATTCGGGCGGCCATAGCGATCTCCTTCGCTGCCCGCATCACCGACGGATGGGACCGGTTGGATGTCGCCGAAGCGTTAGCGAACAATGTCCTTTCGTCATCTTCTGCCACCCCAATTCACACCAAAGTAGCCCATTCTGCCCTGGCATTGATGGCGGTAGTACGAGGTGATGCAGTGGCATCAGGGGTGCAGTACCTGGCCTTGCAGTCTCGCAGTGGATTTACACGGGATTCCCCAGATCAAACCACCTTTCCTGGATATAGCTCCCGCGGGGATACCGCCAAATATAATCCCGCATTCCAAGGGCGTCAAATGCGGTCTGATGCGGCCTGATTCACTCAAAGTCCCCGCTTTCATTGGGCAACCACTGTACTGCCAAGCGTAAAAGCCCCAAACCGCTTGTCTACGCCCAAGTCTCGCTCTTGGGAAGCTCTTTTGCCCTGTGCGACCCCGTAACCGTAACCAATCCCGACGCTCCTAAAGTGGACTAGCCAGGAGCCAGCCTAAGCCGACCAATTCGTTCCAGTATCCCGCCTAGCATTTCCCGGCTCACGAGCACCTCAGCAAGCTGAAACACCAGCCTTCCGGCATGGCGCACCAACCGTCCTCCAGTCTTGATCATCCTGGTCTGCAGACTGGTCAACGACCAGTGCTTCATTGCCTCCGGTAAGGCTAGCCTTCTCATGAAGTTGCCCAAGTTGTAAGCCAGTACGAACAACTCCAGCCTGACCTGATTGGCCACGAACTTGTGGCAGGACAACCTGGTCCAGTTCAGGGCGTACTTGCCTTCTTTTATCCATTGCTCCGCGGTCCCTCGGCCATTGTAAAAGCGGACTATCCCGATGTTTGGATAGCTCAGATTGGTGACGATGAAGCCCACTCTGGGAAACAGTTCTCCCTGGTGCCACTCCACCTTAGAGACCACTCTCCGAGCAACGTTCCAGCTCTGGGCCTGGTAGACGAAGTCATGATAGGAGACGATGGGCTTCGGGGAAAGCCACTCCGTAGGCCGTATTAGCCGGGGCGCTATCTCCCGCTGCAGCACCTGGTTGGACCGCAGCCTGATGGCGTAGCCGATGTTTCTTGCTTCCAGATAATCGTATATCTCCGGCTTGGCGAAGGCGGCGTCAGCACGAAACAGCAGCCTGACCGCTGCTGTCAAATAACGCTCCACCACCGGATCAAGGACTTCTTGCCAATCATCGGCACTGTGGACGTTGCCTGACCGTAGCTTAGCTGCTTCACAATCCCCGAACTGGTTGAACAGAAAGAGAGGGTGATAGCAGACGCATTCAAAGTGGCCGTTATAGGCTGCTCCCTCCTGCTGGCCGTGCACTGGACTCTCGGAACTGTCCATATCCAGGATTACTCGCCGGTGTATGGTATGGGCCATAGCTCGTTCCACCCACTGGGTATTTATTCGTGCCAGCCCCTTCAGGTTGTCCTCTTGGGTCAGGAACTCCGTCTCGAACCGGCCCATCTCACTGGTGCTGGCTCCTTTCCGCTCCGAGCCTTGCCATCCCACGATCACTCGCATGGCTGGGTCTTGGGAAAGGCGCACTGCGTCATTGGTGTCGTCGTAGCCGGCCAAGCGGCTGTAGATCGACTGTCTTAGCAGCGGAACCAGGTGGTGAAGGATATTGCGTCCGGTACGGCTTTCCTGGAGGTAGTCCTCAGCGATTTCGGTAAGGCCCAAGGCATCATCAAACTCTCGAAAGGCAAGAAGACCAGCGTCGGAGGTGATGGTTGAGCCGTGAAAATCCAGGCGGACTTTGGGGTTGAATTGGAGCCGGAGAGGGGCTTTTTCGCCGTCACCCATCAGGTGCCTCCATGATGCCTACGGCATCTTACTGCAAAGCGGACATATCATGGAGTTATTATAGCTGGGAACACGCAAAAAGGGCCCATAATTAGACAATGGTTGAAAGACCATCGACGAATTACTGAGAAAGCTTTTTAGCCATATGGGAAATGTGGGCTTAGTGTTCTTTCGTCTCCATCGGTTGTACCTGCTTACTCCCAGATTGCTGTGGCCGGTCTTGCTCTGCTGGCTGTGCTACGGAAGGACGTCGCTGCGGCCCAGCAGCAGTATGGCAATCTACGACAGGGGGGCACCACGGTGATCGGGCTCATAGCCGTGGGGCTCATAGTCCGGGACCGCCTTCTGGGGATGTTGGCGGAGACTATGGGCGACCTGGACCAGGGCCGCCCAGCATTTCGATGATGCCCTGGCCTTTTGCCGAAAAGGCTACCGGCCCGAGCTGGCCTGGGCTTGCTGCGACTATGCCGACACGCTGCTCCAACGGAACGAGCCGGGCGACCGGGAGAAGGCCATGTCCCTGCTCGACGAGTCCTTGGCCATCTCCAGCGAGCTGGGCATGCGGCCTTTGATGGAGCGGGTGCTGTCCCGGCGGGAGATATTGAAGGCGTAGTCTCCAAAGTCGTCCCATGCGCCCCGGCTAGCCGATTCATAGTGGCGGCTTTCTATGGCCCTGGCGCCTATTAATAATTCTGATTACCTGGGAGCCAGGTAATCAGAAGTTACGGGACCTCGGACTGCCAAAGAGGACGGTAACCCTCAGGGGTTTCCTCATAGAGTTCGCCTAAATGCTGCTCGACAATGGACGTGGCCAGGTCCTGGTGGTTAGGGCTCAACCACTGGCCCCGGGCGGCTTCCTGCACAGCTGCTTCGTGGGTTTGGGGCAATTCATTTAAGGATGCGGAGGAGAGCACCCGTATATCGGGTAGAATCCCCATATCCCACAGCACCGGTAATAACTCCTTGTGACCAGGTGACTGCTCTTGCTCCTCGCCATAGACAAGTTGGAATATAGGCGCGCTTTGGTTGGGAGGAGGGACACTCCAAACAGTCATCACCACCCTTCGTTTGGCGGTTTCATCCATTTTCCTGACGAAGCTAACTATGTCACGGACGAAGTAGGTCACATTGGACGTTATTACCAGGTCACTGCTAAGCTCCCTGGCATCCAACCAGTCCGAAAGGATAAACCTGGCGTTAGTTATTCCAGCCTCAGTAGCCGCCGTCTCGAATTCAGCCTTCATGCCCGGTGAAAGGTCAACGTTTATCACTTCCTGGCAGCGGAGGGCGAGGGGTAAGCTAACCCGTCCAGCGCCACCACCAGCGTCTACCACAGTATCCTCAGGCCGCAAATAGGAGGCGATTGCCTCCACCTAGCACCTACCCCCTGGCGTCGTGGGTCAAATCGGAATCTCCTGGCTGTAGCGCCTCCCCAGGTGTCGTCCTGCTGCTCCCCTTCATGGAAACGAGTGCGTTGGGCCCTGACAGCATCGATTCGGTTGGCGTAAACCTCGGCGGCATTCATTGCGCTCCTCCCTTAACCCGAATCCACCGATGGACGGCGTGTGGGAGGCCTGCTGAAGAAACAAAAGGGTGCGCCTCTGAATCTGGGATAATGGTTTTGAAACAGAAAACCGGTCCCAGAAAAGGAGCACCCAATAGATGCTACCACGCAACCAACCCGACGGCATCCACATCGCCTTCGACGACCACCGCCTGGTGGCCAATGCCGGGCTGATCCTTCCCGCCACCCTCGCCCTGCGCCTTGGCCTTCCCCAACTCCTCGGGAATCACCTCGACCTCGGCGGCGCGCCGGGCCGGGCGAACACCGGCGACAAGATAATGACGCTGGTCGCCTCGGCGCTGGCGGGCGGCGACTGCATCGACGACGCCGATGCGTTGCGCACCGGCAGGACGGCCTGCGCTCTCGGCTGCGTAGTCAAAGCGCCATCCACCCTGGGCACCTTCCTGCGCAGATTCACCTGGGGCCACGTCCGCCAGCTGGACGGGGTGAGCCGCGAGTTGCTGGCCCGGGCCTGGAAGGCCGGCGCCGGACCCGGCGACGCGCCATTCACCATCGACCTTGATTCGACGATCTGCGAGCCCGTCGAAGAATGACGCTGAAGCAGCGCGTCGGCGTAGTCGCAGCAGGTCCAGGCCAGCTCCGGCCGATACCTAGCTTTTCTACAGAATGCTTGGGCATCCTCGCAGTGCGCCACCGCCTGGTCCAGGTTGACCCCACGGTGTGGGAGAGAAGGCCCAGGAGCCGGTCGGAGGATAAGCCGCTATTTTCCAGTATAAACCCACATTTCCCAGATGGCTAAAAAGCTTTCTCAGTAATTCGTCGATGGTCTTTCAACCATTGTCTAATTATGGGCCCTTTTTGCGTGTTCCCAGCTATAATAACTCTCCATGATATGTCACTTTGCAGTAAGATGCCGTAGGCATCATGGAGGCACCTGATGGGTGACGGCGAAAAAGCCCCTCTCCGGCTCCAATTCAACCCCAAAGTCCGCCTGGATTTTCACGGCTCAACCATCACCTCCGACGCTGGTCTTCTTGCCTTTCGAGAGTTTGATGATGCCTTGGGCCTTACCGAAATCGCTGAGGACTACCTCCAGGAAAGCCGTACCGGACGCAATATCCTTCACCACCTGGTTCCGCTGCTAAGACAGTCGATCTACAGCCGCTTGGCCGGCTACGACGACACCAATGACGCAGTGCGCCTTTCCCAAGACCCAGCCATGCGAGTGATCGTGGGATGGCAAGGCTCGGAGCGGAAAGGAGCCAGCACCAGTGAGATGGGCCGGTTCGAGACGGAGTTCCTGACCCAAGAGGACAACCTGAAGGGGCTGGCACGAATAAATACCCAGTGGGTGGAACGAGCTATGGCCCATACCCTACACCGGCGAGTAATCCTGGATATGGACAGTTCCGAGAGTCCAGTGCACGGCCAGCGGGAGGGAGCAGCCTATAACGGCCACTTTGAATGCGTCTGCTATCACCCTCTCTTTCTGTTCAACCAGTTCGGGGATTGTGAAGCAGCTAAGCTACGGTCAGGCAACGTCCACAGTGCCGATGATTGGCAAGAAGTCCTTGATCCGGTGGTGGAGCGTTATTTAACAGCAGCGGTCAGGCTGCTGTTTCGTGCTGACGCCGCCTTCGCCAAGCCGGAGATATACGATTATCTGGAAGCAAGAAACATCGGCTACGCCATCAGGCTGCGGTCCAACCAGGTGCTGCAGCGGGAGATAGCGCCCCGGCTAATACGGCCTACGGAGTGGCTTTCCCCGAAGCCCATCGTCTCCTATCATGACTTCGTCTACCAGGCCCAGAGCTGGAACGTTGCTCGGAGAGTGGTCTCTAAGGTGGAGTGGCACCAGGGAGAACTGTTTCCCAGAGTGGGCTTCATCGTCACCAATCTGAGCTATCCAAACATCGGGATAGTCCGCTTTTACAATGGCCGAGGGACGGCGGAGCAATGGATAAAAGAAGGCAAGTACGCCCTGAACTGGACCAGGTTGTCCTGCCACAAGTTCGTGGCCAATCAGGTCAGGCTGGAGTTGTTCGTACTGGCTTACAACTTGGGCAACTTCATGAGAAGGCTAGCCTTACCGGAGGCAATGAAGCACTGGTCGTTGACCAGTCTGCAGACCAGGATGATCAAGACTGGAGGACGGTTGGTGCGCCATGCCGGAAGGCTGGTGTTTCAGCTTGCTGAGGTGCTCGTGAGCCGGGAAATGCTAGGCGGGATACTGGAACGAATTGGTCGGCTTAGGCTGGCTCCTGGCTAGTCCACTTTAGGAGCGTCGGGATTGGTTACGGTTACGGGGTCGCACAGGGCAAAAGAGCTTCCCAAGAGCGAGACTTGGGCGTAGACAAGCGGTTTGGGGCTTTTACGCTTGGCAGTACAGTGGTTGCCCAATGAAAGCGGGGACTTTGAGTGAATCAGGCCGCATCAGACCGCATTTGACGCCCTTGGAATGCGGGATTATATTTGGCGGTATCCCCGCGGGAGCTATATCCAGGAAAGGTGGTTTGATCTGGGGAATCCCGGTTAAGAGCGGCGGCCTCGGCGACCTCCAACCGGTCGGCGAGACCGGTGATACGGGCGATTAGCGGAATCACCACGGCAGGATGAGGCCCGCTCGTCCCGGATGGAGTCCGGTGCATAACCTCCAGGAGCCGCTCCAGGTACACGCTCCCCTGGTCAAAGTCGCCCACCTGGTACTCCAATATTGCGCGGAGTGAGAGGTTGCGTGAGTCTTCGGCTGCCATCGCCAAGCCGCGACTGCTAAATTCCCTGACCCCCGGCCAATCGCCCATCAGAGAGCACAGCCTCCGGTTGACATTCTGCGCTGAGGACAGCCAGAAGCGGTCGCGGAGCCGCTCTGCCACCTTCAGCATGGATGCCCCGTGTTGACGTGCTTGCTCAAGTTCACCGGTGTTCACAAGGAAAATGGAGGCCTCGTAGCGGGCGGCGACCTCCACGAAGAGGTCGTCGTGTTGCCGCGCCAATTCCATGGCCCGCAAGCTTTTACTCAAGGCTCCCCGGGGTTCAAGGTGAAACCTATCAACCCGGGCGGCGTTGGCCAGCGTCTGCATCTCCAGGACGGTGTCGTGGTCCCGCGCAGCGATGGATAGAGCCCGTGCGTAGCCTCCTCAGCGCCAACGTAGTCGCCTTCCTCAATGCCCAACAAGTACCCACCTGGCCAGGAGGCGGCCTGCTTGGTGAGATTCAGGGGAGACCAGTTCCAGGGCACGGACAATAAGCTGGGTGACTCCGAGACTTCGGCCAGAGACCGGAAGGTAGGGGTACTCGGCGACCCCCACAGCCCGTTCCACATCCCCCGCATCGGCGTAATAGTCAAAGGCCCGGCTGAGAGAATCCGCGGTCAATAGCATTTCGTGCCTTTCAGCCATAGCCAACTGGGCGCGGGCCAGGCCGAACAGCAGGGCCGCCGTCTCGGCGTCCGTCGCCGGGTCCATGCCTTCGGGGGATACGCCTTTGGCGGCCAGTGCCCGCTTAAAGTGGGCCTGCGCCTCTTCCCAGGCGTAGGCCGCCAGCGCTCTCTCACCGGCCAGCAATGAGTAACGAACCAGCTTGTTACTTCCCGCAACTGCCTCGGCCTGGGCGAAATGATGGGCCAACTCGGCGGCATGGACCTCGGCATTGTCACCGTACAATGCTTCCAGAGTTTCAGCGATGCGGGCGTGCAGCCGCACTCTTCGGGTCAGGGGCAGCTCTTCGATGAGAGTTTCTTGAATCAAGGCATGGGTGAACTGGTATCTACCAACTGTTTGGGGCAGTTCCTCAATCACCCGGGCAGAAAGGGCCTCCTCTAAGACATCCAATAGGCGGTCCTCGGTCATGTCATCAACCAGCGGAGTCAACTGGCGAAGTTCAAACTCACGGCCTATGATCGACGCGATGGTCAGGGTCTCGTTACACCGCTGAGACAACCGGTTCAGTCGGCGGCCGATGACCTCCCGCACTCCTTCTGGGATGCGCACGGTCCAGGAATCTCTTTGGCTCGCTCGCTCTGGCGTTAGTTCGCCCTCTTGCACCAACAGCCGAACCACCTCGGTGACGAACAGAGGATTGCCTTCGGTCTGGGCGTGGACTGCCTCAGTCAGCCCGAGGGGCGGGTCAACACCGGCGGCTACCTCGATGAATCGGCCCACATCCTGCTGGCTCAGACCCCTCAGGAGCACCCTCTGGAATAATCTTTCTCGAGTCAACTCCCCCAAAGTCTCGGCCAAGGGATGCTGCCGAGACAGCTCCACGTCCCGGTAGGTCCCGACCAGCAGTAGCCGGCTGTTGCCTAGCTCCCGGGCCACGAACTGGAGCAGCAGTAGCGACGGCTGGTCGGCCCAAGTGCAGGTCGTCCAGCACCAGCACCAGGGGCTGCTTCTGGGATGCGGATTTCAGGAAGGCGGTGATGGAATCAAACAGCCGGAACCGGGCCTGCTCCGGACTTTCCAACTGAGGCGGCGGCTTCAGGTCGGGCAGCCTTTCCTTTACGTCCGACACCACCTCGGCAATGTCGGCGGCGCCGGCGCCCATTTCGGAGCGCAGCTGGTCCGGGTCTCGCTCTCTTACATAGGAACGGATGGCCTGCACCCAGGGCCAGTAGGGCGGCATGCCCTGCTCCTCGTAGCAGCGCCCCACAGGACCTGGGCGCTTCGCAGTCCGGCATAGGTAGCCAGCTCCTGAGCGGTCCGTGTCTTGCCGATGCCGGGCTCCCCCACCAGGGTCACCAGCCTGCCTCGACCGGACAATGCGTCTTCTAAACAGGCCTTCAGCTCCCCCATCTCCCGCTGCCTGCCCACGAACACGCCTCCCGCCAGGCTGTCCAGGGCGTGGGCATCACCCGGTAGGGGCGCAAGGCCTTGCGCCCCTACGACCGGTTCTGTCAGGTCCAGGCCGTCCAGGGCTGCCAGAACATCGCTGGCTGACTGGGGCCGCTCATTGGGGTCTTTGGCCAAGAGGCGCAGAAGTAGGGCTTCTAAGGGACGCGGGCATTGCCCGTTATGCCAGGTGGGAGCCACCGGCGGAGTGTTGATGTGCTGGCCAATAATGGCCACCGAGTCGTCTCCCAGGAAGGGCGGTCTACCCGTGATCATCTCGTAGAGCATGGCTCCCAGGGAATACAAATCGGCCCGAGGTGTCACTTCTCCGCCCATGGCCTGCTCCGGGGGCATGTAGGAGACAGTCACCACCATCATTCCTTCGGTGGTCAGGCGGGACCGGTCGATGGCCACCGCCAGGCCGAAGTCGCCTATCTTGGCCACACCTTCACCAGTCAGCCAGACGTTGCCCGGCTTTAAATCCCGGTGGACGATGCCTCGGCTGTGAGCGAACTCCAGTCCCCGACAGGTTTCTCTGGCAATTTCGATGGCCTGCTCCAGGGGAAGTCGGTGGTCAGAGGCATCCTCGATGACCCCTTCCACGTCGCCGCCACCCATCAGCTCGGTGACTATGTAGGGCTGGTCCGCCTCTTGACCCAGGTCGAACACGGTGACGATGTGCGGGTGGGAGCCGAGACGGCCCATGGCCTGAGCCTCCCGGGTGATGCGGGTGCGGGAGACTTCGTCCAGACCCTCGGTCTTGATCAGCGCGAAGGCCACCTCCCGGTCCAACAGGGTGTCCTGGGCTAAGTAGACCTTTTTCTTGCCGCCCTCGCCCAGGAATTTCTTGACTTGGTAGCGGCCGTTGGCGAAGGAGGTGGGCTGGAGAGCTTCCTGTGGACGTGGGCTCCTAGTCTCGGATGTACCTGGCGACTCCACAACTCTTCCCAGCGCCCGCTCTGCAGCTCCCAGGAAATTGATGGCATCCTGGTTTTCCGGGTCGAGAAGCAGCGCCTGGCCGACTGTGTCCCGTACTCGGTCCCAGTCAGTCTCAGCAAAGGCTTCCTCTGCCGCATCGAGGAGACGGTCGATCTGGCGTTGAGTCCGATCGGTTGCCATGAGCGAATAGTACGTCGGGGTACATGACTTGTCTACTGTCTACCGGCGACATCCAACTCGGACAAAGCGGCCTCGGTCTTGGCCAGAATGCTGTTGCCGTAAATGCCGCTGATTTTAAGCCGGCCTGGAATCATCGGGTCGTCAACCCGGCGCCAGGAAGAGGTGCAACATCGGAGGTTGCTGAAGCGTAAGGGTCGCCAGACAGTGGAATAGATTGACTCTTGCTTACCATGTGGCTCCTTTCCCCAGAAACTAGCCTGACCCGGGATTTCCCAGATCAGACTGATTACCCTGAACATAAGACCCTCTGGGATGCCTCGAACTATAAGCCGGAATTATCCACGCCCTGTGCTTGCGGGCCCGGTACTCCGTAAGATCGAGACCCGCCCCTTCCATTGAGACCACGAATAAGTCCCGCTTCGCCCCGTGTTCGGCAATCAAGGCCGACAGATGTTCCCGGGCCTCACGGGAGAACTGGTTGACCGTGCTGGTATGAAAGACACATAAGGCTGAATCCCGGGGCACGGCTGCCAGGATATCAGGAAGCAACTCGAAGGCGTCTCCTGCGATCAGCTCAGGCGGGTCTTGTTGGGCTAGCTGGATAGCATGTTGGAGGAGATTAGCCCGATCTTGTTCCTCCGGCCAGATCAGGGCACGCAGCCATAGGGTTGCTCTAGCACTGTGCACATCTACTGCGTTGAGGTCCAGCCCTACTCGGAAGGCGACTGTCGGAAGCACTGGCGGGATTGGTGGGCTTAGATCCCCACGCACCTCACAGGTGAGCTGAACCGGCGAGCTTGCATCCCCATATTGCCGTCCCTCTCCGTCGTCATAACCATAACGGTCCCAGAGTAGGTTTAGGCCGGCGCTGGTCCCGATTTCTATGAGGGATAGGGCTGAAGAAATCCCGTGTGATTGCTGGGCTATAAGGCCAAATGCGGGAAGCAGGCATGAGCAACGTCGAATCACGTTAGTCTGTACCAAGCGACTCGTGATCAGATCGATGATTTCCTCACTCTGCTCAAGACAGAAGGCGCGGAAGTAGGGGTAAGAATCCTCACTCCAGGCAGTAGCTTCAGAAAGGCTGGAGTAGAAGGCCGAGACTGGATGCTCTGTGCCCTGCAGTAGCAGCAAATATATCGCCGCGAAGAAGAGGTTCGGCGCTGGCTGGCCTCTTCGGGCATGGGCAGCCAGTGCAAGTATTTCCGGATCTGCGGCGACGCCCAAGGAGAGATGTTCATAGAGTGGGGAAGGGCTATGACATTCCATTAGGGCGAATCGCTCGAATCGCCTCGAGAGAGATTCTGCAAATGGTGGTAAGTGAGGAGGTTCAGCTCGGCAGGACCCGGTTCTTAGGGCACCCTGAGGTCGACCAAGTCCTCCTCTATGATGAAGAAATTGTGCTGGTTACAGACCGCAGCCATCCCTTCACCCGGCGAGGCGAGGCGAGGCGAGCATTCAAGAGGTGGCCCAAGAACCACTCATCGTGTACGACCGGGAGTCAGCCTACTTTGTCGCCATCAGCCAGGTGTGCCAGCAGGCTGGCATAGTTCTCAGGGTGGAAATGGACCTGGATAGTATCGAGGCCACCAAGCATATGGTGGAGCTTGGCATGGGGATTGCTTTTCTCCTCCGCAACGGGATAAGCCAGGAGCTTGGCAAAGGAACCCTATCCATCATCTCGATTAGGGATGTAGACCACATTTACCTGCCTATTTGTGCCTTGCTTCGGCGGGCGCAGCACTACAGCCCTACGGTGCTGGCTTTTCTGAAGCTACTTCAGGAGATCTATGGGGCAGACGTTCCCTTCCTCCGGGAGGTGGGATCGGGGTAGGGGAAGTACGCCAGCTCTCCATGCCGGGGAAGGGATTGGTATCATGCTGGCTAATACATGTCAGGCCCACACTATAGGGATAGCTGGAAGACCTCCCAACCGGTGCCATTGATAGTTCCAGGCGACGCTTTCCCATCACCTGTCCAATACCTCACGGTTATCATCATAGGCAGGATTTTCGCATCCCCAACATTACTATTCTTCACAGCAGCTATTCCTTTCCGCAACCTGGTTTCACTACCTTCGCTGCCTCGGGAGTGTTAAATAGAAAAGCGGGAGTTGGCCCATCCATTCTCCGCCTAAAAGTCTCAGCGGGGCGGAAACGCCCCACTGGGCGCAATTCTTGCGGAGAGCAGGCTATCCCAATTTCAGACCCGCTAGGTGGTGAACGGCGGTGAGTAACACGATACACTTGATTAAGGACAAAACTCTGAGAGCCTTGAAGGGCCAGCTAGGAGCTGTCTCCTTTGAGTACGTGCTTATTATCGGGGGTGTAAGCGTTGTAACGGTCGGGCTTTTAGCCGTCGGTGTCGAACAAATAATGGGAGAAATTCTAAATGAGGGGCTTTGTGAGGGTGCTGGCAGAGCGCTTGGGAGTGATTGGCATTGCCAACACCTATTCCACAGTCACCCCTGGCGCATCATCCCATAATGAATACGACGCCAATACGCTTGCCATAGTCCGCCTTCCCCCGCGCCAGGCAAGGTCGGCGCGGCGGCCGAGCAGTAGGGTGCCCTGAGGTCCGCAGGGGGCATAGCTATGTATCAACAGGTGCGGATGGAGCCGACGCACACCAGAAGGATTTGCAAGCCGTTTTATCACGGACTTGATAGCCTCCTGGGTCATCGGATATCCATCCATCGTCAGGAAAAAAATATCCATGGTCTCCCACCATCTGTTTCGCTTGTTCACCACCATAAATGCTTGCCTCCATTTAGAGAAGTGTCCGTGGGGCAAGCATCTGGAGCGGAAACCGAGAACCCGTGCAATACAGATGGTCGGATAGGTGGTTTTCCGAGGTGAGAACCAAAGAAAAAAGACCACCCGATGGGTGGTCTCCAAAGCTGAGTCAGCTATGATTGTCTGGGGTTTTGGTCGGGGCGGTCAGATTCGAACTGACGACCCCCTGCACCCCATGCAGGTGCGCTACCGGGCTGCGCTACGCCCCGACGGCGTCTAATATACCATATTTTTAGGCCAAAATCAGACTGGATGGAAAAGATCTTATCATTCCTCGGCTTTCTCCCGGTTGTCTTGATGATGGGGTCTAGGTCAGCTTCTCCTTAGCCCTGAGTTATGACGGAAACCAAATTAGTTTGAGAAGGCTCTCCGGGAGGCCTTCAAAGAACACTGCTGTTTTGGTGGCGCCGGAGATGACCCTCTGGGACCGGCTGGCAAGCCGGGAGGAGCAGTCGGAAAACCCTGGCTATTACGCCTCCCGGCTGGTCCAAATTCCCCGGATGCTATACTCCTCGGCATGACTGCCGCATCCCTCATCTTTGTGCTCCTAGCCGCGCTGGCCCATTCCACCTGGAATCTGCTGCTGAAACGATCATCCGATAAAGAGGTGTTCGTTTGGTGGCTGCTGGTGGCTGGTAGCGTCTTACTGGCTCCCCTGGGTGGCATCCTGCTGTGGCAGAACCCCATTGGACAAACGGGCTGGTGGCTGGTCCTGACCACCATCATAGTGCACATCCTCTACTTTGTGCTGCTGGGCCGTGGTTACAGCCAGGGCGACCTATCCCTGGTGTACCCCATTGCCAGGGGTGTGGGACCCATGTTGATACCGGTCCTGGCGGTGATAATCCTCGGCGAAAAGATCGAGCCTTTGGCCATCATTGGCGTGGTAGCCATCGTCCTGGGCATATACACCGTTTCCTGGTGGGGAAACTTCCGCCAGCTTTTCCAGCAGCCGCTAGCTATATTGAAAGACCCGGGGACTCGCTATGCCATCCTTACCGGCCTAACTATTACCTGCTACGCCCTGGTCGACAAGAGAGGTGTGGCCCACGTACAGCCTTTCTTGTACATGTATCTAATGACCCTGGGGTCGGCTATCGGATTGGCTCCCTACGTGCTTGGGAAACAAGGATGGAAGGTGGCTCAGATCGAGTTGCGGCTCAATTCTCTCCCGATATTGGTCGCCGGGCTGCTCACCTATCTGGCTTATGGTTTGGTCCTGACGGCTTTCTCCTGGTCCAACGTCAGCTACGTGGCTCCAGCCCGGGAAGTGGGAATCGTCTTCGGAGTGCTGATGGGGGTTTTTATCCTGAAGGAGCCTTTCGGCCGGGGCAGGCTCATCGGCTCCAGCGTCATTGTTCTGGGCTTGGTCCTCATCGCCCTTTCACCCTAGCGTATATCGCCGATTACTCGCCAAGAAGAGGGATCTTGTAAGCCGTTGCGGATCTCGTTTCGTTGGATTATGGTCATCCCACCCTAGCCTCTTTGGCTAGCGAACCAAGGTGTTTCACTAATACGACTCTGGTAAATAATCAACAGGTGCGGAGGTCCCAGATGGTGGGCCCATTACAAGGTGTCAAGGTGGTGGAATTCACTGAAATAATTGCCGGTCCGCTGGCCGGAATGCTGCTCGCCGACATGGGCGCAGAGGTAACTAAAGTGGAACCCCCCTGGGGAGACCCGTGGCGCTTGACCCAATCTTTTTCACCTACCGAGAGCCGGGGTTTTCTGGCCTACAATCGAGGCAAACGGAGCTTTACGTTGGACCTGACTTCGTCAGACGCTTCCCAAATTCTGAGCCGGCTGATACCGCAGGCCGACGTGGTGCTGGTCAACTACCGGCCGGATGTGGCGGTGAAGTTGAGGGTGGATTATGAAACTTTGAGCGCGCTAAATCCCCAACTGATCTACTGCGAGAACACCGCTTTCGGCCGCAGCGGACCCGATGCGGAACGGCGCGGCTATGACATTATTGTCCAGGCCATGTCCGGATTGATGGCCGCGGAAGGTAAATCGTTGGAGGGCGCCCCCCAGCACATCTGGTCCAGTCCCCTGGTCGATACCGCCGCGGGGCTTTGCCTGGCCTGGTGCATCTGCGGCGCGCTTTACTCGCGGGAACGCACCGGCCGGGGGCAGATGATTGAAACCACTCTTATGGGAACCGCGCTCATGGTAACTGTTCAGACTTGATGAGGTGAATTGGCTCAAAGCCGTTGGAAAAACGCTGGCATGGCCGGGGGAGTTGTGGCATACCAGGGAGGTGGACACTGAACTAGACCTGAACGCGGCGAGTCGCGAAACTCTGCTGGAGATAATTGCCGGCCAGCGGGCAGTCATTGCCGATTTGCAAAGGCGGATTGGGGTTCTGGAATCCCGTCCCAACCGGCGCGGGTCGTCGGGGATAGCGGGTAATCAGCCGCACTCCAGCCGGCAAGCGCCGGAGAAAAAGGAGCCCAGAAAGCCGCGCCGCCATGGCTTCGCCCGCCAGCGCATGACTCCTACCCAGCGGGTTGAGCATGCCGTGGCGGTCTGTCCCGACTGCGGGACTCACCTGAACGGCGGATGGGTACAGCGAACTCGGGAAGTCATTGAGCTACCGGTGGCTCCGGTAGAAGTGACCGAGCACGCCCTGGTAGCCCGCATCTGTCCGGTATGCCAGCGGCGCCGGCTGCCCAAAGAGGCCCTGCAGGGGGTGGTTCTGGGCCAGCAGCGCCTGGGGGTCAATCTGGTAAGCCTGATGGTGACCCTGCGGGAGGAGGGACGGTTGCCCATAAGAATCATCCAATGGTACCTGGAGACCGTCCATCAGTTGCACCTGAGTGTTGGTGCCATCGTCCAGGCCGTCCATGGAGTAGCCCGTCAGGCTGAGACGGCGGTGCGAGAGGTGCTCGAGCAAGTCCGCGCCAGTCCCGTGGTGCAGGGCGACGAAACCGGCTGGCGCCAGGACGGGAGCAACGGCTATGTTTGGACCTTCAGCACTCCCAGCGAACGATACTTCCTGCGTCGGGGTCGGGATAAGGGGGTGGTGGATGAGGTGCTGGATTCCTCCTTCAGCGGAGTGTTGGTCAGTGATTTCTACGCCGCCTATAACCACTACCCGGGCCTGAAGCAACGGTGCTGGGCTCATCTGCTGCGGGATATCCATGACCTGAAAGGGTTGTACCCAGAAGACGCTGGGCTGGCTCAGTGGGCCGAGGCGGTTCACCAGGTCTACACGGAGGCCAAGGCCTCGGTCCTTCCCCGAGCCCAGCCAGGCCATCGCATCCAGCTAATGCTGGAGGAGAAACTAATGGTCTTGGCGCGGCCTTTCCTTAAAGATCCCCTGGCGGTTCAGGCCAAGCTCTGCCGGCGCATGGAACGGTTCATCAAGGAACTGTTTGTCTTCGTGTCGGACCCAGCCGTGCCCTCAGACAACAACGCCGCCGAGCGGAGCCTGCGGCATCTGGTAACCAGTCGCAAGATCAGCGGCGGCACCCGCTCAGGGCAGGGCACCGACAGCAAGATGACCTTGGCATCCCTCTTTGGCACCTGGCGGGCCAGAGGTCTCAATCCCCTCCTGGAATGCCGCCGGTTGCTCGCTTCCCCTCAAATCTGAACACTTACCGCTCATGCTCCTGGGCAGCCGCGTGGTCCAGGTGGAATCGCTGGACCGGGAAAACCGCAATGATACCGTGGAGACGTTATCGGCGATGAGGGAGGCGGGATTTTCCTACCGGGAGATGCTGGAAATCCACCAGGAGGAACACCCTCCGACCTCCGGGACCATGTATTACCGGACCTATCAAACCAGGAATGGCGCAATCGCTGTGGGCTGCCTCAGCGATCCCCTGCGCAGGCGCCTGCTGGACGCTCTAAACCTGAGAGACATCCGGTTCGAGGCGGATTATGACCCTCAATCCTCGGAAGCCCTGGCTTTCAACGCAGAGCTAATCAGGGAAGCGGAGGGGCTGTTCGGAGATAAAACCACCGGGGAATGGCTGGAACTGCTGGGGAATAGGGGCATCCCGGCCGGGCCGGTTCGCTTCGTCGAGGAGCTGTTCGACGACCCGCAGGTTGCCGCCAATCAGCTCCTGGTCGACCTGGAACATCGGGACGCTGGAAAGATAAAAATGGCCGGCCTCCTGGCTAGCTTCAGCGATACACCGCTGGAAGCCGCCGCTCCCCCCGCTCTGGGTCAGCACAGCGATGCCGTACTGGGAGAGTTGGGATTCACGGCGGAGCAGATCGAGGCATGGCGAAAGAGCAGGGTGATACGCTAGCTTGGGGATACCCAAACGGATGTTTAATCAGTTCCTTGGCTTCCAGGCTCAAGGTACATCCCTTTTTGGGCTTCGGCATCCTTTCTTCTTGTGGGAGAGGAGTGAAGTGAGGCGTATCACCCTCATCCCAACCTTCTCCCATCAAGGGAGAAGGGGCAGGTTCAAGACCTGCCCCCCCCCCAATTTTCCTCAAGAAGATTTTGAGTCCCAGCTGGAATTCGCTAATCTTCCTTAAGCGCCGGAATAACCTTGGTCCCCAGCAACTCAATGGAGCGCATGACATCCTCGTGGGCCATGTTGCCTTCATTGCCGTAGATCAAGATGTATCCCGGGTCCAGGTCCTTTCTCACGAACCTGAGCTTTTCGATGACGGTCTCCGGGCTGCCCACCACTATGTTGTGGACCTCCTGCAAATCTTCGTAGCTCATGCGCTTGCCCATGGTGCCGGTGCCGATGAGGGGTCGTGACATTTTTATTTTAAGGGCCTCTCTGGACTGGTAACCGGGAGGATCGTTGAACTCAATGGGACCTCGATTGCGGTGTCCCTCCGTCCACAGGAAGGTACGCCCGATCTCCTGAGCCTTCTCATCGGTATCTGCCACCAGGCAGCGCATCAAGTAGCCGAAGTGCTGCGGACCGGGCTCATAGCCCACTTCCTGAGCCGTTTCGTAATAAATACCTTTCAACTGTTTCGTCAAGTCCAGCAGCGAACCCAGGTTCATGTAGGGATACTGGTGCTTGGCCGCCCAGATAACGCTTTCCGGACTGCCGGTGCCGGGGAACCAGACCGAGGGATGGGGCTTTTGGATGGGGCGCACCCAGGGGTTGACCATGCGGTGGGGAAAGTACCGTCCCTCCCAGCGGAAGGGACCGGGCTCGGTCCAGCACTTCACGATCAGGTCATGGGCCTCTTCGAAGCGGTCCCGGTTCTCCGTGGGGCTAATTCCGGCGTGGAGGGTTTCCACCGCGGTGCCCCTTACGAATCCGGAGATGATCCTGCCGCCGGAAATACAGTCCAGCATGGCGATCTCTTCAGCCATCTTCACCGGATCATTTACGGCGATGACGTTACCCAACATGGCGATTTTGGCCCGCTTGGTCACCTTGCAGATGACCGCGGCGTCGATATTCACCGAGGGTTTCATACACCAATAGGCGGAGTGATGCTCGTTGGTCATGATGCCGTCGAAGCCGACCTCATCGGCCCAGGCGTACTGGTCGTGATAGTTGTTGTAGAGGACATGGGCTTTTTCCGGGTCGAAATTTGTATTGGGAAAGTGCATTCGTCCCGACTCGTAGGGAGCCAGGTCCTCATCCTGGACATGACCGTAGGGTTGCTCGGAAAACCAGAAAACTTCCACCATATTTTTTTACTCCCTTTGACCCGGTTTCGGACTTACTTGTACCTGACGAAATTACTAAACTTGAGAGTACGAAATCCCCCTATATCCCCCTTTGCAAAGGGGGACTGGGGGGATTTCCCCTAGCGGTGGCTCCACCGACCGTGTTTAGCTTTAGATTCAAGGCCCAGTAATGCGTTCGTACCTGGTTAGCCCGGTCGGCTGCCCGCAGGGCGGGCCGGTTGTCAATTCAAGCTGGACAAGAATAGCTTGACCGCCGTCAGAAACTCTTGGGGCTTTTCAAGGGCAGGCGAATGGCCGCAGTCGTCAATAATCTTTAGGCTGGAGTTGGGCAGGGCTTTCTCAAACAGTCGGCCGCATTCCAAAGGAATGATGGCGTCCTGCCGGCCCCACACAATCAGTGTCGGAGTGGCGGTCTTCCGGAGATAGTAGGGCAGGCTGGGATTGTGCAGATAGGGTCTCCAGCATAATCTGGAAGCCATTTCCCGGTTCCCGTGTTCCACCACCGCCTCCTCCGGAGTCATCTCTCTACTGTACTGTTCGTAGTTTGGCACCTGGGAAGGGTTGTAGAACCTCTGTTGGAGACGGGTATCGGCGGAAACCATAAATATCTCGGTAATTTCACCCTCTTCCGGCTTGATACCCGCCGCGTCGACCAGAATAAGTCCCTTCAGTACGGCGGTGCCCATCGCGGCCATTTCGGCCGCCACCCAACCGCCCATGGAGGACCCCATCAGGATGTACTGATCCAGGCCCAAGGCTTGAACCATTTCCTGATTAAAATGAGCCAGGTCGATGATGGTATAGAGCCAATCCGGTCGCTCGGTTCCGTTGAAGCCCGGTTGAGATGGGACGTATACGGTATGAGTTTTGGATAGCTCCTCGTGGTAGGCTTGCCAACCGGAATTTCCGCCGGCGCCATGGAGGAACAACAGCGGCGGGCCGGAGCCGCCTGAGAACATCTCAACTTGCGTTTCCCCAACGGATACCTGGGTTCGATTCCCGGCAGCAGTGGTAGTCATCAGCTATCTCCCGTGGAATATGTCGGTAATGTGTCTGGGTCTCTACTTGAACTGAATCAACCTAACCGGCCCTCCCAGCCGCTCCGTACGAAAGGCGGCGGGCGCCGGCAACTTGAATTCTGGCTTAGATCAAGTAGCGTGTCAAGGTTGACCACCGTTTTTGACAATGTCATACCCCGCTGATATGGTGAAAATGATTTTTCACCGGGCCAAGAGGAGCGCTAGATATGAGCTGGGCGGAAACCATTATCCAATCTCTCAAGGATTGGGACACATCCCTGATAGCGTACGTACCGGATATATCCATCGACCAGGTGACCAGCCTGATTGACGCGGACCCCTACTTTCATCTGGTATCGGCCACCAGGGAGGAGGAAGCGATAGGTATCGCCGTGGGGTCCTACGCTGTCGGGAAGAACGCCGCAGTATTCATGCAATCCAGTGGCTTCGGCAACAGCGTTAACGCCCTGGCCAGCCTGTGCATCCCGTCTCGCACTCCCATCCCCCTATTTATCAACCTGCGGGGAGGGGCCGGGGAATTCAACATTGCCCAGGTGGCGATGGGGCGCTCCACCCGGCCCATCCTGGACCTTTTGGGGCTGGTCCACTTTACCCTGGAAGACGAGCATCGCATGGGGGAGATAGTTAACGGAGCGATGAAGCTGTGCCACGCCCATCGGAATCCAGTTGCCATCTGCTTGACCCAGCTGCTGCACGGGGGAAAACTTGCTTAGATTCGAAGCTACCGAGCTTATTTTGCGCCATGCCGGCGACCGGCCCATAGTGGGCAATCTGGGCCCCACCAGCGACGAGCTGCGGCATGCCGGGCATCGGGACCGGAATTTCTACACCTACGGCAACATGGGGCTGTGCTCGTCGATAGCCCTGGGCATGGCATTGGGAACCGATGAGCAGGTAATATCCCTGGATGGAGACGGCTCTCTCTTGATGAATCTGGGCACCATCGCAACCATCGGCCGGGAAGCCCCCAAAAACCTGATCGTGGTGGTATGGGACAACGAGGAATGGGGGCAGACCGGGCATCAGCCCAGCCACACCGCCATGGGCACCGATCTGGCTCAGGTAGCCCAAAGCTGCGGAATCAAGCACACGGCCACGGTCACCGACCTGGAGGAGTTGGAATCGGTCTTCCAAACCGCTTTGGCCCAGGAGGGACCCTGGTTCATTGTGGCAAAAATTCAGGAGACCGGGTACATGCCCGTCGCGCCCGTTGAGCCGGAGTTCACCCTTTACCGGTTCCGCAACTCCTTTGTATAAGCCGCACCGCTTAGCACAGGTCCAAAAGACCCGCCAGGGCTCGGGGTGACATCTTGAGGTAACTATTTAAAATGAAAAACCCGGATGCCTCAGAAATAAGGCATCCGGGTTTTTTAGGTTGGTTAAGGCAGCTAAAAGCTTAGCGTGCTGCGGCAGTGGCCTTAACGTGCTGCTGGAAGAAGCTAACGGTTCGGGACCAGGCATCGGCTGCCGAAGCCTCGTGGTAGCTACCGCGCTCGTCGCAGTTAAACCCATGACCGGCGTCCGGATAGGACTTGAAGTAGTAGGTCACGCCGGCCTCCTTGAGCTTGGCCTCGATGGTCGCCACATCGGCTGGGGAAGGATTCTCATCCTTGCCACCGAAGTTGCCCATGAGCGGAATCTTGATCTGGCTGGTCAGATCGATGGGCGGTGGACCGTCGCCGAAGGGAAGCAACACCCGGCCTGGGTAGTAGCACACGGCGGCGCTGAGGCCCGGGCAGCTGGTAGCGGCCAAGTAGGTGATGCGTCCACCGACGCAGAAGCCAACGATGCCGATGGGCTGACCATTGGTCCGGCGGAACTGCTCCGACTGAGTCCAGATAACTACCTGGTTGATATCATCAATTATGTCCTCGTCCCTCAAGGCTCCCATGTACCGATTACGCGCCGGCGCGTCTTCGTCGCCGTAGCCCAGCTTAGGGTTGGGATGCTCCCGATGGAATAGGGCCGGCGCTATCGCCACATAGCCCGCTTCGGCCAATCGGTCGCATACCTTCTCGATGTGCCGGTTGACGCCAAAAGCCTCCTGGGCGACTATGATGGACGGCCAACTGGTCCCGGCGCTAGGCGGCGGATGGCTGACGTACAAGAACATATCCTGGCTTTCGGCGCCCGCATTCTCGTCATAAGACTGCCCTGGTTGATCATCAGGTTTCGCACCTGCAAATCGCAGATTCTCCCAAAATGACGGCATATCTCTCCTCCTGCTTGAACGAATATAGAAGGTTTCCCCGCTTACCTAGAGCCCACTGGCGCCGGCCCGCCACAATAGAGGAACCCTTGTTACCGATAGGGCAGAGTCCGACTATTGACAGGGTAAAAGCGCCCCTCCGGATTGCGCTGGGCAGATTTTAGCAAACCTGAAGCAAACACACAAGCGGCAACCGATCTCAGCGGGTCCCACGCAGCTCATTGGCTGAAATACCCAGCCGGATGCTATATTGCAGGAGATGCCCGGGTTGGTCCCAGCGATGGGCGATGGGCGGATTCAAATGTGCTTACTCCCCCGGTGTTTGGAATAGAACGTACCTGAGTCGTCGGGTGACAATTCTACTTCAGGGAGATATTAAATGGCTAGATTGGGGTTTATTGGCTTGGGCAACATGGGAGGCCCCATGGTTCAGCGGCTGCTGGATGCCGGACATCAGGTGACGGGATATAACCGCACCCGCTCCCGGGCCCAATGGTTGCTGGATTTGGGAATGGATTGGGCGGATACCCCCAGGGAAGCGTCCCAATCCGCCGAAGTGACCTTTACCATGGTGCGAGACACCGAGGCGTTGCAGGCTGTAGCCCAGGGACCGAACGGCCTGCTGGCGGGATTGGGTCCGGGCAATATCTACCTGGAGATGAGTACAGTAAGTCCTGCCAGCAGCCAGGAGTTGGCCCAGCAGGTCGCTGATAAGGGGGCCCGCATGCTGGATGCGCCGGTTTCCGGCAGCGTTATTACCCTGAAGGCCGGGCAGCTGTCCATAATGGTCGGCGGCGACCGGGAGGCTTATGAACAAGTCCGGCCGGTGTTGCTGGATATCGGTCCCACGGTCAACTACGTGGGCGCAGCGGGTTGGCGGTGATGATGAAAATCGCGGTCAACCTGAGTCTCCCGGTGCAGATCCTGGCCCTTTGCGAAGGACTGCTCTTGGCAGAGAAGAGCGGAATTTCAAGGGAGGTGGCGCTGGAGGTACTGCTCAACAGCGTGGTGGCCTCCCCCGCATTGAAGTATCGGGCCCCCTTGATTCTCGACCCACCTCCCGAACCCCTGTTCGACGTAAATATGATCCAAAAGGACCTGCTCTTGGCCCTGGAGATGGGACAGCGGCTTGGTGTACCGTTACCCACCAGTGCCACCACCAACCAATGGCTCAACGCCGCCCGGGGCATGAATCTGGCCGACCAGGATTTCGCGGTGCTATTCCAGGTGCTGGCTCGGCTATCTGGAATAGAGGCATAACGCCGTCGGGCTTTAAAAGACCCGGCGAGCAGGGGGGGGGATGAACGTTCAAAAGCTGTACGACGATCTCACCAGAGACTCGGGCCTGAAATTAATATCGGCTACCAGCATCGAGGGTTTCATACGAGCCCCAATCAACTTCTGGTGCGAGGTGTATGCTCCGGCAGAAGAGAAGGAGACGCTGGACCCGTTTCACCAGCGTCTCTTCAGCCAGGGTAATGCCTACCAGGATCAGGTCCTCCAAGAGTTCTATCCCGGGGCGATCCAAGTACCTTTCCGCAATGAAGATGAAGGCCTGAGGCGGACCCTGGAACTGATGGCTCAGGGCGCATCTGCCATCAGCAACATGCCGTTGCTATCGCGACCAGATGGAGTAGCCGGCCGGCCGGACTTATTGGTGCGGGACGACAGCCAGGCTTCCCACCTGGGACCCTTCGGGTATCAGGTGGTCGAAATCAAGGCAGTCCGGAAGATAACCCGCGGCCACATATTGCAGGCGGCCATGTATAACCGGCTGCTGGGCCGGGCGCTGGGACATGAATCCCCTGAGTTCTATCTGCTGAACCTGGATGGAACCTTGCGGACCGTCCGGATGGCCGAGGTAGCGGCCGAGCTGGATTGGGCGCTGGATGAGATGCGCCAGATATTGGCAGGCAAAACGGTTGAGCCGTGCTACGGCGGGGCGGATTGGCCCTGGACCGGTTATGTCAACCAGCGAGCTATAGTCGCCCGCGACGTAACGCTGGTACCGGGGCTGGGTGAATCGAAACGCCAGGCGTTTGCCTCGGCGGGCTACACGACCGTTGCATCGCTGGCCGGAGCGAAACCCGAAGCTCTTACCAGCATCAAGGGGGTGGGGCCCACCAACGCCGGAAAGTTTTTAACCTCGGCCCAGGCCATCTGCCAAGACCGGCCAGTTCCCCGCAGTGCTGACTGGGACCTTCCCCAGTGTAGGGTGGAGGTGTTCCTAAACTAATACCAAGGTGAAAACTACATTCAGCTAAACCCCGGACTCTGCTTCGGCAATCGGCAGTGTGTTAGTACGCGCAACCTGAAGGAGCAAAATCCTTCGTCACACCGGCGTAAGCCGGTGTCCAGGAAAGTACATTCTGCACTGTTCCCTGGATTCCGGCGTTCGCCGGAATGACGGTGTTAGCAGCGCTGCCCAATCCGTTGTCGATGTAGATTCCACTTTGGCTTTGGTTTAGACCTGGAAGGCGCGGCTCCTGGCCTGGAGTCTGAGGGACCGGGTCGGGAGGGAACGGGTTGGGTCAATTATCTGATCGGCAATGTGATCCGCTCACCCGGACAGCAGGCGATCTATAAGCCCTTTTTTGCCGCCACCTTCGAACAGGAGGGGCTGATTCTTGGCGAGTTCTTCCAGTGGGCCGGCGCTCTGGAGGATGCCCGGTTCTACCACTGGCATCATTACGAGAGGATTCATTTGACCAGGATGGCCAGCAGCCACGGGCTGGAGCCGGATCTGGTTTCCCGGGTGCTGGATCGACTGGTGGACCTTTCGCCGATTACCACCAGAGCCTTCGCCTTTCCCACCTACGGTGAAGGCCTCAAGGATATTGCCAAATGCCTGGGATTTTCCTGGAGGCAGGAAGATGTATCGGGACAATCCTCCATGGTCCTCTACCAGGATTATGTCGAATCAGGCGGGACTGACGACAAGGCCCGCCAGAAGCTCTTGGAGTACAACGAAGACGATTGCCGCGCTACCCTGCACGTATTCGATTGGCTCACCGCCAGGCAAGCCGACCAGAAATGAGGCGAACCGGCGATTACGCCTAAGGGGCTTTCGAACGTCATTGCGAGGGCCGCAGGCCCGAAGCAATCTCATAAGTGTAGGGAGAGATTGCTTCGCGGAGTTTATCTTTAGCGCAGCCGAAGGGCTCACAATGACGAGAGGACGGCTTCTCACCCAGGCTACCAGGCCATGCTATTACAGGATGTGGTACATAAAGTGGTGCTGCCGCAGTACGTCCTGAGCGAAATCGTTCTCCACGTCGCGCCAGACTGAGTGGATATGGTTGGCGCTGTTTTGGACGTTGTCGAACTCGACGATGAAGTTACCGCCGTGGATACGGTAGTAATGGTCCCGGCTGCGGTCCAGTCCACCGGCCCAAACCAGATAAAAGTCGTCTAACCCGGTCTGCTTCACCTGGTCCAGCCGCTTTTGGGCGATTTCGGGATCCGTCTGGGTAATGTATTCGGTGATCAGCGCCATCATTATCTCTTTCTGAGTTCCGGACAGCTGGGAACAGACCAGCCCTTCATTGTCGTGCACCGCCTGCTTGCTGGAGTTGTAGGCGATAATGTCCCAGGGGGCCTTGTCGTGAATAATCGCCTTGGAGCGCTGCCCGGCGTCCAGGCTGGCCATCAACTCGATGGCGATATCTTCCCGCTGGTCCAACAGACGCTTGCCCTTCTCCGGGCCTTGGGGAACCTCCGCTGGATTGGCCCCGAAGAAGAAGGGAGTAACCGAGATTACTTCATCGCCCCAGATGCTGAAGTGCAGGGAAACGTGATGGCCCTCGACGCGCCATCCCCAGGGATCGCTGCCGCCGGGCTCGCCGAACACGGTCCAATAATAGAGCTCCGGATTCCGGTCCCAAGTCACGCGTCCCGCATCTTTTTCCAGCGGACCAAGTATCAGCTCATGCTGCATGATACCCTTGGCGCGCTCGTTGGCGGCTGAGGTCAGGCCGGTGGCCATCAGAGCGCAGGCCAAATCTCTTTGTTCGGAGGACATGTCCCGGAGCGGCAATCCGTGCCGATTAAGGGGCGGGTAATACCAGAAAATGCGCTCACCGTCCACGTAATGGAAGGTACACTTGGCCTTCTGCTCAGCGGAAAGGGTGGCTAGCCACTGGTTCGCGGCTTGAGCCATCCGGCCCGAAACCTTGGTTTTTCCCTGAACACGCTGTTCTGCCATATCAATCCTCCTAAGTCATCTCGGGCAAAGTCATCTCGGTTTAGACCGAAGGCGTCCCCGCTGTTTCAGCCCAGCAAGGGAGCCTTTTACTGCTGCAAAAGTTTAGTGGGCCCTATTTGGCCTGTCAACTGCTGGAGGACCTGGGTCTCTCACCAAGCGGAAACCCAGGGTTTGGACCAAGTATGGGGCACACGGCTGTGCCCCATACGGAATCATCCAGGACTACAGGGCCTTTTCATTCTCCTGCCTGGTAGGTAAAGCCCATCATGTCGAAAGCTTCGCTGAGATGGGCATTGTGGCGGCGTAGGGCAGCGGCTACGTTGGAATGCCCAGCCCGACGTACCAAGCTGATGACCAGGTTCCGCAGGCCCGCCAGAACCTGTGGGGCGGCCCCAGTGCGCACCTGAGAGCGGTCCTCGTCGAAGGTCACATCCCGTACCCAGTGGAGGCGGTTCTCGATGCCCCAGTGCCCACGGGAAAGGCTCAACAATCGCCTGGCATCGGCATCAGTGGCTGGGAGACTGCTAATTGCATAGCTCACAGCCACCTGTTTCTTGCCCTTCACGACCCGCTGGCGCTCTAGCCGACACACCTGTTGCAGATGCGGCCACGCTTCCCCGACCGTCCCAGCGCTGCCCACGTAGCCATTTAGCTCTGGGTCGGCCAAGGCCCACAACTCTCGCCGCTCCAGCCTCCCATGACGCCGCTTTACTGGAGCATCGGCCCAGACCGTCAGCTTGGCCCCGCGTGCTCGCCACTCCGCTGCCAGCCAGGGAGGTACGGTTGGGCCACCAGCCCTCTCAGTTCCTAGCAGGGGAAAAAGCCACCTCCAGGTCTCGGCGCAAGGTGGGCTGATTCTCTTTAACTGGCAGCAGATACTCTCCGCCGCCTGCCACAATCTGCTCACAGACTTTCCGTTGGGTCAGTAAGGCATCAGCCACTACTACCCGACCCTTCAGGGGTACCTGGCCCAATACTTCTTTGACCGCCGCCAATTCTTCCCCTTTGCCCGGCGCAGGCGCCAGCACTGCCCCAGCGCGGCTAGCGTAGGCCGACACCAGATGGACCCCGGGTATCTCTTGGCCGTGGACCCCTCGCAAGGTTTTCCCGTCCAGGGACAGGGGGTCATCCGCCTCTACCCCGCTATTTGCCAGCCAGTTGCCGACTTCTGCCTCAAAGGCCGCCACGTCCAGGCCCTTGAACACCCGGTGGAGGGTGGCCACGCAGGGTGTCTTCTCCTGGCTGAACCCCAAAAGCTGCGCCGTAGCACCCCCTTGGTCCCGCCCCCATTGAGCTATGGCGTATAAGCTGCGGGCGCCGCACAGCATGGCACAGGTGGCCAAGGCCAGGATCGCCCCCAAAGAGTGGCGTCGCCCTTGGCTACTCCGGAAGTCAGGCACCAAATCCAGCGTTTCTCTCAAAGTCATCATCCTCCCTTCCCGCTTAAACTGGTAATAATTTTATACTATTTTGAGAAAATGAAAAGGCCCTGTCCAGGACTAATATGATATGGGATGAAACACCCGGTTACAGGTTATGGTACAGGATCAAGTGGTCCCGCAGTACGTCGCTGGCGAAATCGTTGTCTACATCGCGCCAGACAGAATGGATGTGGTTGGCGCCATTCTGACGATTATCGTACTCCGCCACAAAGTCGCCGCCGTGGAGGCGGTAGTAGTGGGGCTTGGCCCGGTCAATCGGACCGCCCCAGGCCAGGTGAATCTTATCCAAGCCACCACCCGGGCCACCATCCCGCAGGACATCGGCCAACCGCTGCTCGGATATGTCGGACCGCACCTTGGTGATATATTCGGTGACCAGCGCGGTTAGCACCTCCTTTTGAGTGCCGGACATTTGGGAGGCGGGCAGACCCTGCTCCTTGGGATAGGGAGGCACGAGAGGCATTGAAGGTCAGAATATCCAGCGGGGCCTCGTCGTAGATCATCGCCTTGGAGCGCTGGCCCGAATCCAGGCTTTCCATCAGCTCCATCGCCAGGTCTTGGCGATGGGCCAGGATACGCAAACCCTGCTTCGGGCCCTTTCTAACCTCCGCCGGGTTGGAGCCGAAGAAGAAGGGTGTAACCGATATCACGTCATCGCCCCAGATACTATAGTGCAGGGACACGTGGTGGCCCTCGACCCGCCAACCCCAAGGCTCGGTTCCGGCCGGATCTCCGAAGATGGTCCAGCTGTAGCGCAGAGGATTTCGCTCGTAGGTGACAACCTTCTGCTCAATTTCCAAGGGACCTAAGACCAGCTCGTGATCGATGATCAACTTGGCCTGCTCGTTGGCGCGCTGGCTCAGGCCCGAAGCCATCAGAGCGAAGGCCGCCTCCCGCTGCCCAGGCTCCATGTCCAACAGCATGAGGCCGTGTCGATTCATGGGTGGGTAATACCAGAAAATCCGCTCGCCATACATGTATCGAAATGCGGCCCGGGTTTTCTGCTCGGCGGACAGGGTTTCCAGGAATTTGAGGGCTGCCTCTCTCATCTGTGCCGCGGCCTGGGAGTGGGGTCCGTGCTTATGGTTAGGGCTGGAATCATGGACGTGTTCCTGCTGAGTCACCATTGGGCAATGCTCCTAGCTAAAATTTCCGGGTCGAAATATGCGGGTCGAAATGTCTAGCTTCTACGCATGGCGAACCCTGGCAATTACGCCAAGCCGCCGGGACTCTTCGGCACAGCACAACTGGACTGAAGCAGGTGCGTAGTCTGCCTTGTTGCCGAGTTTAGGGGGACCTACCTCAGCTGTCAACGCGCGGTTATGGGTTAAGGACAGACCTGGAGTAGAATGAACTGGGGAATTGTTGATGACAGTCCACGAAGATTACAGTCGCGAAGCCTGGAGCCGCCGGAGGAGAGAATCCAGCGGGGAAGAAAGGCCGCCGCGACGCTACCAATACTGGGAAACCCCGCACGGGCATAGGCCGCGGGTCCGGCGGGTGAACTATCTTTTCATTTTTTTGGTCTCTCCGTAGCCACAATGTTTGGATTAGCACTGCTAATGTTGTATTCCCTGGCCAGTCTTCTGCCTGGCTAGCAGATAACACCTGGGGCGGTTATTCTAGCCTTTCAGGTATCCTAACCCTCCGCCAGAACCTGCTGTAAAGACTCCTCCAACTCTTCCAGGGTTACGAACCCCTCGAACCGCTGGTGAACCCGCCCTTCAGAGTTGAGTACAAAGGTCCAGGACTCGTTGAACCAGTCGGGCAATCGGTCCAGCTTCCATTCTTCCACCGCCTCGGTGAATCGGGCTCGGCTCAGGTCCCCCTGAATTTCCTCCGGGTTGTCGTAAATCTCCACGTGAATAAAACTGGCCTCGCCCCGGTGAGCGTCTTTAAGCTCTGAGACGGTATCGACTTGAGGTCCACAGGTAGGGCTGGTGCAAAAGGCCGGCGTGGCAAATACAATAACCGCCGGCTGATCGCTCTTGGCTGCCTCTGCTATGGAAACCTGGTACAAGTCCGGGTCCGGGGTAGAGTCGGTAGTCAGAAGTCGAACATCCCCGGTGTTGCCGAGGGTCTTGGTGCGGCTGTAGGGAGGCGCGCTACCCACGTCCGGCACCAGCGATTTCTCCGCTATGCCCACCTCCAAGCGGCCGCTGCCGGCGAAGTCTCCGTCTTGGACCGAGACTTCCAGCTGCCATTTGCCCGGCCGGTCGAAGGTCAACTCGGTACTGTACGCGCCCCGTATACCGTAGGGCCAGAGATGAAAATTCGCGATTTTGGTCTCGACTACCTCACCTGCTCCATCGAGACTTCGCGTGGTTACGGACGCGGTGGGAGATTTGACCAGGGCTAAGGGGGTAACCAGCAGGAAAGATACTCGCTGGGTGCCAACCCGAAGGTCTTTGGTAGCCAGGATGGTGGTAAGAGAATCGGCGTTGGTGTCGGCCGGTATCTGGCCTGCGCTGGAGTTACCGGGTACAGATTCGCAGGCCAACGCTAATGCCGAGACCAGCGCCAGCAGAGCGATGGCGAATCCCTTGCATCTGGCCGGCAAGAAGGCTCCAAGTTTCATGGCCCCTCTTTATAAATGCCAAAGGTAAAGGCGAATAGGCCGAAGTTGGGAGAATTGGAGCTCATCCGCAACTCTTGAGCCTGAGCGTATTGGGGGTGCTCCACCAGCTCGTAGAGTCTGGCCTCGTTTACCTCGATATAGCTATCGCCGTTATCCCCAATAATAACATCTCCCCCTTTGTTATCCTCCGTTAGGGCCTGGCCATTCATGGTGAGAAGGACGCGGTAGGATTGCTTAGATTCCGCGGTAAGCACCGCGTTCACGCTTTTTGCCGAGTATTTTAGGGCGATATAGTCTTCATTTTCGTTGGTTTCGCGGGCGTGCCGAGAACTCTCCGGCATTATCGACCAAGGTCCGTTGAAGTAAATCTTGTGAAGCACCATCTCAGCAGGCGCTTTCAGGGTTACCACCTCATCCCGACTATCGTAATACTCCGGCTGAACCACGTAAGCGCCCCGGCCGGACAGGGCAGCGGAGAAGGCGCGCTGGTGTCCTGCGTAAAGCTCGGGGGTTACCTGGGCGTTTCGGGTGTTCAGGTAGGTCATGTCCACCTCCTGGTCGGTGGGCAAAACCACCTTGTCGTCGGAAAGCTCCGCGCCGGTTTCCATCAGCAGCCGTCGGATTTGCTCTTCGGTCTCGCCATAGTCCCCTTCGCCAAAATGAGTGTATCGCACGACTCCGTCTTGATCGATCAGGTATTTGGCGGGCCAGTAGCGGTTGGAGTAGTTCTTCCAGGTGACGTAATCATTATCCTGGGCTACGGGCCAGATAATACCGTTATCCCGGGTGGCCTGCACCACGTTATCGTAGTCCTTCTCAAACTCGAACTCCGGTGTGTGTATCCCCAGGATCACCAGCCCGTCATCGGCATATCTGGAATGCCAAAGCTTCAGGTAGGGGAAGGTACGAATGCAGTTGATGCAGGTGTAGGTCCAGAAATCCACCAGCACCACCTTGCCCTGCAGCTCCTCTATGGTCAGGGGGTCGCTGTTAATCCAGGCAGCGATGCCTTCCACCTCGGCGGCCTGAGGTCCCGGCGCCCGCCTTCGGCGCTCCCGGACTTGGGCAGGTTCGGCGTCGGCGGGCTTGGCCTCTACAGCGGCTTCCGCAGGGGCCTCTTCAGGGGCTACTTCAGGGGGAGTGGCCTCATTGGTAAGGGTGGGGTCAACAATAGAGCTTGCCGAATCGTCGACCGGACCGGAAGGATTGCCCAAGTCGCTGGCGGAGCAAGCGAGGGCGGTAAACATAGCCGCTATCAGTAATAAGGACACGAACCAGGCTCTTGGCCGCATTTTCTTTATCACTCCAGCCATTTATTAATCCAGCATCTCGGGAGTATCCGGGAAGAATCAGATTTTGGTGTCTGCCCGCAGGTTCAGAGGGCAAGGTCATCGCCCCAGGCCAGCAGCTATTATTACGCTGTCCCTGCTATAACGGATGCCCCCTGCTGGCAGGAAAATTGCCGAGCGCCTCAAATCCGTAGGTTCCTGACAGCTTGGGGACGGGCATCGCCTTGACTCTCCAGTGCGGGGAGTCCAGGCGAAGGTATGTCCAATTGGCTACGCGTTTCGGAAAAGTTCGGGCATCAACTAAACGGCTTGCCAAAGGGCTGTGGCAAGTTACGATCGCCGGTAGTTCCGGTCTGGTCAAAGCCGGGATGCGCCGACAAATTTACCTGTGATACACTCTATTGCAAATTGAGATCGGCTCCAAACACTTAGGAGGCCGGGGAATTGGGGTAATTTCTCCGGGGTAATTTCCCGGGGTAATTTCCCGGGGTAATTTCAAGGAGGAGCAGATTGCAGGACGCTGCCACCCCAACCCTGCTAGCACGGCGAATAATCGACAATGCTTCCCATGTTGTAGTCGGGAAAACGTCGGTCATTGAGTTGGCCGTGGCCACCCTTATCGCCCAAGGCCATATGCTGGTGGAGGACGTTCCGGGCGTGGGGAAAACGATGTTGGCCAAGAGCCTGGCCACTTCCATCGGGTGCAGCTTCAAGCGAATCCAATTTACCCCGGACTTGTTACCCAGCGATGTAACCGGTATTTCGGTCTACAACCAGCAGTCGGGAGAGTTCCAATTTCGGGAAGGCCCTTTAATGTCCCAAGTAGTGCTGGCGGATGAGATAAACCGCGCCACCCCCAAAACTCAATCGGCGCTGCTGGAAGCCATGGAGGAGCAACAAATTACTGTGGATGGAGTTACTCATCAGCTCCAGCCACCCTTCCTGGTGATGGCCACGCAAAATCCCATAGAATACGAAGGAACCTTCCCCTTACCCGAGGCCCAGCTAGACCGCTTTCTCATGCGGATCAGCCTGGGCTACCCGAGCTTGGAAGAGGAGCTGGCGATCATAGAAGGCCAGGAACAATCTCACCCCATCGACAGCTTGGAAGCGGTGGCGAACTCCCAGGACATCATCGGCCTGCAAGAGGCCGCCAAATCGGTATACGTGGACCGGCTGGTTCGCCAGTACATCGTCAGTTTGACCGAGGCGACTCGGAACCATCGGGAGGTGTCCCTGGGGGCTTCCCCGCGGGCTTCGCTGGGCCTGTTCCGGACCTCCCGTGCCCTCGCTTTGATTCAAGACCGAGACTACGTGATACCCGACGACATAAAGATGCTGGCTCCGGGCGTAATCGCCCATCGGATAATGCTGTCCCCGTCCGCCCGAATGCGGGGTGTTCAGAGCACCGACGTGGTAGAAGACTTGTTGACCAATGTGCCGGTCCCCGGGACGACCCGTTAAATTTGGGCCGGGTTGCTACCTAAAGCGGCCGGCACCTGGGTCGTTATCCCCGGCCGGACCAACTTTTCCCTGAATAATCAGCCCAAAACATTAAATAGCGAAATCAAGTTCGCACCGGACCAGAACGAGTGAGAGCTTTAACCAAGAGAAAAGTTGGGATAATAGCGCTCCTGGCAGTGGTGACCTTTTACACATTGGGCACTGGGTTCCAGTTCTTCTACCAATTCCTCTACACGATTCTGCTTTTGCTGGGTATAGGCTTTGGCTGGGCCTGGCTCAACCTGCGGGGTCTGGAAATTCGCCTGACCCGCCTCTCCAGCCGCGGCCAGGTCGGCGGCTACCTGGATGGCCAGTTACAGGTGATCAACCGGAACCGGCTTCCCAAATCATGGCTGGAAGTCACCGAGGTTTCGGACTTGCCGGGCTACGCTGCGGGACGAGGTATCGGGCTGGTAAAGGACCAGAGCAGATCCTGGAGAATCGAGACCTATTTGGCAAAAAGAGGTATCTATCTGACGGGGCAGGTAGAGGTGACCAGCCAAGACCCCTTCGGCTTTTTCCGCTTGAACCGCCGGTTTCTAACACCTCAGAACTATGTGGTCTTCCCGGCCACAATCCCACTACCAGACCTGGACCCCCGGGTGGCCAATTTGCCCAGCGACAGTCGCTACACCCGGCGCGCGACTCATATAACTCCGGACTCATCCTCGATTCGGGAGTACACCCACGGCGACAGCTTCCGCTCCGTTCACTGGCCCTATACCGCCCGAATGAACCGGCTGATGGTCAAGGAGTTTGACATCGGCATTTCCGCGGAGGCTTGGGTCTTACTGGACATGTATCGGGGCAGCCACATCGTCGGCGACGGGGTGGACAACACCGAGGAGCTGGTGGTGACGGTGGCGGCCTCCCTGATTGCCAGAATCTCGGAATTATCGATCGCCACCGGGTTAGCCGCCAACGCCGAGGCGTCTTATGTCTTTCGACCCGACACCAGCCCCTCTCAGTTGGGGCGTTTGATGGAAGCGTTGGCGGCGATGCGAGCCCACGGGGATATAAATCTGGAACGTTTCATCTACGACCTTAGGCCCCAGCTAAGTCGCTTCAACACATTGACCATCATCACACCGTCCCGGAACACCGAGTGGATTCCGGCTCTGCGCCGGCTACTCCGGCAGGGAGTTAATGTCTCCGTAGTGTACATCGACCCGGAAAGTTTCGGCGCCAGCCCGGACATGGAATCGCCTCTGGAGCTCCTCCACCTAAGCGAAATACCAACCTACGCGGTGAGAAAAGGTGAGTCCCTGAACGAGGCACTGCGGGCTCCGGTGGGCATCAGAGGGTTGCTTGCCGGGGAGCCTGCAGCTTCCTTGTCCACTAGGGAGGCCGCTGTATGACCACGGGCAGCCTGGCCGATGCGGTGGCCGTCCGGGGCGACACTGGTTGGAATTCACTGGGAGATGGCCTCTTGGCGGTGGCTCGGTTCTTCCAGCCGAGGGACGGCTGGCTATCTCTGGTGCTGCTGGCGCTAAACCTAATGGTGGTGATTTGGTCGGTCGAGGGGGCCGATTGGGTCCCTACCCCCAACCTGGCGTTGTTGATCCTACTGGCGATGCTAACCGGTTTGCTTCTCTCCCGAGTGCCCGTTTGGGGTATTCTGGTGCTGCCGGCGGGATTTGCAATAGGTGCCCTGGTCATCTTTTGGCAGCTCACATCTTTCCAGGCCGAGGGCCTGGAGTTCGCCAACACCGGGGAGTTGCTGGAGCGGCTCAACTTGTGGCTGACTGCCGCCAAGACGGGCAGCATCAACATCGATCGGGCGCCCTTCGCCTTCGGGTTAATGGTGGTAACCTGGACCTCCGGATTTCTGGCGGGATGGGTTTTCTTCCGCTACGGCAATTTCTGGGGTGTTTTTATTCTGGGGGGCGCCGGCCTGCTCTCCAATCTCACCTATTTGCCCCCCAATGTCAGTTGGTACCTGGGAATCTACCTCCTGACCGCCCTTTTGCTGGTGGCCAGGGTACAGTCGGTACGACGTCGCCAAGAGTGGGATGCCCGGAACATCCGGTATGACGACCACCTCGGAATGCTTTCAATCGCCGACAGCTTGCTCATAGCTCTCGCGGTGTTGGTGGTGGCGTTCTTCATGCTGCCGGTGGGCAAGCATTGGGGACCCACCCATGAGACTTACGAATATCTACGCTCCCCCCTGGTGCGCTGGGAGGACGACTTCAACCGCTTGTTCGCCGGACTTCCCGCGCGACGGCCCATGGCCTACCGAATATGGGACAAGTATATGGCGTTCCAAGGAACGATAGACCCCGCACATACCGTTGTGTTACAGGTGAATTCTCCCGTCCCCATGTACTGGAAGGCCCGTACCTATGGCACCTACACACCAAAGGGATGGGCTTCGCTGGACACTGTACTGAAACCCACGGATTGGACGCCCACTTATTCCGTGCCCCAGCCCTATCTGAAACAGTTCGAGGTCAACCACGCGGTAACGCCGAACTATAGCTCGCGAAACCTCTTCGTGGGCGGCCAGATATTGGGGATGGACCGCGACGTTCGCGTGGAAACCTATGACTCCCCTACTTATACTTTGGACCTTAGCGCCTCGGACGGCGGCGGCAAGGACTTGCACCCCCAATTGGAGCTCGCCTTTCTCAACCTGGACCGGGCTTTAAAGGGCTCCGGGACTATTGTCAGCGACACATCCCTGGACCGGAGCTTGCCCCCAGGGTTCCAGCTAGTGGACGTCAAACGCGAACAAGGGGAGGTCCAGCGGGTTCGCATCACGGAGGTCATCGCCCAGCAGCCGGATGCCCTCTCCGTGCGCACCGGCCGGGGCACGGTCAAACCCGGAGAAACCTATCAGATAATCTCCTCAGTTTCCTTAGCCGAACCCCAGGACTTGCGCCAGGCCGGCTGGGATTACCCCACTTGGGCCCTGGACAAATACACTCAGTTGCCCACTGATTTTCCTCAGCGCACCAGAAACCGGGCCAGAGAGGTGACCGCCGGTGCGCCGACTCCTTACGACAAGGCCAAAGCCGTTGAAGACTACCTAAAAAACAACTTCAAATATAACTTGAAGATAGAACCCCCGCCCTACAATGCGGATGGAGTGGAGCACTTCTTGTTTACCCAGAAGGAGGGCTACAGCGAATATTTCGCCTCGGCCATGACGGTAATGCTGCGGTCCGAAGGGATGCCGGCCAGACTTGTCACAGGCTATTCCCTGGGCGATAAGCTGCCGGACCAAGACGTTTATATGGTTACTGACAGACATAGCCATGCTTGGGTAGAGGTATATTTCCCACGATACGGCTGGATACTCTTTGAACCCACCCCTGGCAGAGATATTCCCAGAGCTGTCAGGTCCACTACAGGACTTGATCTGGACGGATTGGAGGGGTCGGCCACTGCCTCTGCGGACGATGTGTGCGAGGACGAAGATGACGAGGAGGATTGCGAGAACCCAGAGGAGGCGCTAGCCAGGGCCGCCGCCGATTCGGCTGAGAACACTTCCTTTTGGAACAGGCAGTTGGTTCCGCTGCTGCCATGGCTGGGCATAATTCTGGCCGGGGCAGTGGTAGCAACCATTGCCAGCTGGACTTTCTGGAAGCGATTCATGACGCCGTCTCCGGACCCTCAGATCACCTTTCGCCGGCTGGCTTTCCTAGGCGGGTTGAGCTCCGTTGGGCCCGCTGATTACCAGACTCCTTATCAATACCGCAGCCGGCTGGAGCAGGAATTTCCCGGACAGCGGGAGAATTTGGCGGTGATATTCAATCATTACGTGAGTAGCATTTATGGGAAGAAGAGCTTGGCCGACGATGACGAACGGCGGTTGGTTCGGGCCTGGATGGGAATACGGCTTCCCATGCTGCTCAATCTGTTCCGGAGGAGAAGTTTATGAATGCTTATAAGTATCACATCGTAGAGCAGCCCTTGGGCTGGATGGGTTTGTTGGGCACAGAACGGGGACTCCGGCGTTTGAGCCTCAAACCTAGCCCCCAAGAGGCTTTGGAAAACCTGGGTCCGGCGCTGGAGCGAGCTGTTCACGAACCCAATGGGTTTGACTCCGCGCTTGACTGCTTGGAGCGGTACTTTCGCGGTGAGAGCGGAGCGCTGGACGAGATAGAGCTGGACCTGGAGGATGCCACACCATTCTTCAAGTCGGCCTGGCAGGCTTGCCGGTCGATACCTCCTGGAGAGACCCGCAGCTATGGCTGGCTGGCGGCGGCGGCGGGCCGGCCCCAGGCAGCCCGGGCGGCGGGACAGGCCATGGCCAGAAACCGAGTGGTTCTGGTTATCCCCTGCCACCGGGTTATCGGCGGCAACGGCGACCTTCACGGTTATGGGGCGGGCGGGCTGCAAGTGAAGGCCGACCTGTTAGCCATGGAACGGGGAGCAGCCCTGGCGCCCGCCTAAAGGCTTATCGGTCCTCAACTCCCGCGATTATCCCAGATTCGGAACTTTTTGCCTGGGGCCTCCGTCCTTATTTAAGAGTAATCTGAATAAGGAAGGTGAGTGTCATGGGTAATACCCTACTAATTCTAGCGCTTCTATTCTCCGTATTTCTTATCGGTTGCACTAGCTTCATGAGTGCTCCGGCTCCGGAAATAGAGTCCCGCGATTTCAGTAACCAGACCATCGCTGAGCATGCGGAGTCGGCTCCAGCTGGAGCGCCGGCGATGAAGGAGTTCCTGTTCTCTACGTCCAAGGCCCTCGGTGAGGGTGCTGCCATGGACCAGGGAGCATTCGCGACCGCAGTACCCTCCGCAAGCGTCGCCCCGGAAGCCGGCGACGGGGATTCTTCCCTTCAATTGGCCCAGCGCCGGGTTATATCCACGGCATCAATTTCCATTGAGGTGAAAGAGGTGCAGATAGCTTCCGTCGAGGTGAGAAGAATCGCCGAAAACCTGGGAGGCTTCGTCGAGCACCTATCCAGCTCTGGCGGCGCCAGCAGTCAGCAGGCCAACATGAGGTGAAAGAGGTGCAGATAGCTTCCGTCGAGGTGAGAAGAATCGCCGAAAACCTGGGAGGCTTCGTCGAGCACCTATCCAGCTCTGGCGGCGCCAGCAGTCAGCAGGCCAACCAGGGTTCCCCAAGATCCGGGTTCCCCAAGACCGTTTCTTCACCGCCGCGGAGCGCCTCATGGCCCTAGAAGTCTGGCCGGAAACCCTGATTCTCCCCAAACCGTCGTTTTCATAACGTCGATTATCGATGCAATAGCGGGTATTTCAACGTAATACATGTATTACTGTGCCGCATAAGACTGGAATACGTCTGATTGGCGTAGCGCAAAACCCGGCCAATGGCTTTCCGGCCAGACTTCTAGGCGAGGTACAGAGTCAAAACCAGGGCAGTCAGGACGTGTCGTCCCAGTTCATCGACCTGGAAGCCCAACTAAACAGCGCCCAACGGCGGGAGCAGAGTCTCCTGTCCTTATTGGAAAAAGCCGTAAAACTCAATGACATTCTCACTCTGGAGCAGCAGCTGAACCGGGTCCGGACGGAAATTGAGAGGCTACAAGGACAGCTAAACTTCCTGGACCGCCGGGTGGAGCTGGCGACCATCAACGTCTTTCTGTTTCCCCCGTCTGTGGCCGAGCCGCAGCCACCTTCCGGCTCCCTGGCAATTGAGTCGGCCAACGTAACCAGCCGGCTGGCCGAACTGCGCAGCAAGGTATCGTCGATGGGAGGGAAGGTAGACCGGGTATTCCTCTCGGAGCGGGAGGAAAGGGAACGGGCGGAAATATCCTTCCGGGTGTTTCCGGAGGATTTCGCCGAGACGGTGGAGTACTTGGAAAGCCTGGGGGTTGTCCTGAGCAAGGAGCTGCGGGAAGGCCCGGCGACCGATGGTACGGAGCAGCCTAGACCGGAAGAGCCCAACGCCCTCGTCTCGGTGACCTTGGCAGAAAAGCAAGGGGCCGATACCGGCTTGATTCTGGGTATAGGGGTTCCTATCGTTTTGGCCCTGGGCGGTCTGCTCGGGTTGGTTGGCTACCTGGCTTATCGCATCGGGCGAAGGCGGGCCAGCGCGGCGTGAGCCTAGAAACCCGGCTGAAAAGCCCTGCTGTGACGAGATGAGGCGGAGGTTAACCAGTGGACTGGGCCAGGTCTGAGACTAAGGGCGACCCATCTGGCCGCGGCCAATATGAATTGGGCAGTAACGATGGGCGACCCGGCGGCGAGCCGGTCCGGTCTATTCTCTGGTTTATTGGGGGAGGAGCCTGAAGCCTGGGACATCATCCCCATCCTGGTAGCCACCAGGGTCAGGTTGGCCACCGTGGCTGCCAGGAGTAGCTGAAAGAGGGTCTTGGCCCGACCAAAGTAGCGAGATTGGCGGACCCCCAGTTGCACCAGCCGAGCCAGGCGATGCTCGACCACCTGCCGCCGACTAGGGTATTCGGCGAAGCTCTCACTTTTCTGGAAGGCCCGGGCTTGTTGCAGGAGCGCCTCTTGGGGATGGAGAGTCACCGTACGGCCTTTGCCCTCTCCAGCTGCCACGCACTGGGACCGCAGGGGGCATACGCCACAGACCGCCGGGTCGAATTGAAAACTCTGGACCGGATAGGTCTGACCCAACCGGTTGGTCCGGGTGCCGAAGGTCCGCAAGGTGTGGGTAACATTACCGGCTGGGCAGGTGACGGTGCCGGCCGCCAGGTCGATCTGGAAGTCCTCTTTGGGGAAGTGGTCTTTTCTGGGACGACCCGGCACCTTGGCTATTAGCGTCCGACCGGCATCGGCAAAGGCCTGCCGCGTCCCGCCATCCCCATAGGCCGCATCCCCAATGGTCTCCTCCACCGCTATGCCCGTGTTCTCTTCACTCTGCTCCACCAGTTCCAAGACTCCGGTGTTGTCACCGGCATTGCCGGGCAGGATATCTACCGCGGTCACTAGTTGGGAATCGGTATCCACCACCACGGCAGCCTTATGTCCGTCGAAGCGTTTGCTGCTGCTTTTGCGCCCATGGCGCATCTCCGGGTCGTGCGCCGAAGGGACCCGGTCCCGGCTTACGCCATCCTTCCGGGCCGGACCATCCTCCTGCCGTTCCACATCTTGCAAGAGGAGTTGCCCCAAGAGTTCCGCTGCTTCTCCAATAGCCTGGCGCTCAGGACTATCTGCGGGAAATCTACCTTGGGCCTGACGGGCCAGTTCCAATACCAGGTCAGCATCGGCTACTATCTTCTGCAGTAAGGCTTGCCGCTCCTTCTTGTTGTCCCAGTCAATCCCCGCCTCTCCCTTCACACTGGAGCCAAAGTAAAGCTCCAGGCCGTGTCTCAAGGCCCACTCCTCGGCCCGGGTCCCATCCAGTTGGGCCAATGCCCTGACCACCTGGACTATGCCGTCGGCCAGCAGGTTGTAGGTGTCCTTGACCGCTCCCCGACCCAGAATGTAGGTAGTGTCCACCGCCACCTTCATCCGCCGTCCTTTCAGGCAGCCGGTCTGCCGGGCGAATTGGAGGCTGCGCTGAAAGACGGACCGCACCTGGTCGTGGAGGATCAGCTGGGCTCGAAACAGTTGCAGGGTGCTCTTGGCAAATGACCGGTCCTCCACCTCAATCCCCAACGCCACCTTCCACCGGATATCGAAGTCCGCCCTCTGCTTGGCTTCCAGGTCGCTAACTTTGTCGTAGGCTTGCAGCAACAGCGCGGTGGCCACCAGACTGGGAGGCACGCTATCCCGGCCATTGTCTGGGCAATACAGTTCGGCGAAATCTTCGTCTCGAAATAGCTGACCCCGCAGGGAGGCCAGGAAGCCGTAGAAGGAGCCGCGGCCCACATAGTCCAGGTAGAGATGGTCCGCTTCCAGGAGTCCTCGCTGTGCCGGCCTTACTCCCAGCATCCTCAACCTCCCCCACCCCTTTAATTCTCCGGTTTAATTCTACTGCCAATTATATCGGGTTGCCTGGGGTCAAGGCACTTTTCGGCCGGAGTTCTAGCCCCTCATGGGTCATCACATAGGCGGGCCGGGCGGACTGTAGGCGAGCCAGGCCACCCATCTTTTTGATGGAGCGGATAGGTAGCTGGCCTGAAGCGATGCGCCCAAACGCCGCACCCTTTTTCAGGCCCAGCCCTTTCAGGTCACCTTTCAAGGCTTTGCCATTTCCCCGGGCGGCCGTGTCGATGGTTACCAGGTTACCGGCCACCGGCAGCAGGGGATTGCTGGGCTTAAACCCTTCGTCGTTGCCGTGCTCGTCCACGTAGGCCTGGTACTCTTCGTACAAATTGGCCAGGTCAAAACCAACTCTGCCCGCCAACCCAAACTTTCTGCTCTCCACGCCCTCGCCCATTTATGCCATCCCCGTGGGTCTCGGCATAAATGGGCGAGGCGACCAGGGCCGCCAGTAAAACTACTACCATTAAGATGCCTGACCATACTGTCTTCTTCATCTCTTAACCTACTCCCGTGTGGGTCATTTTTGCCGATTATTTGAGCCGGACAACCTCACCTTTTCCAGGTTTGCGTTCCAAACCATTGATCGTAAACAGAGACAGCCGCACAATTTGGCTCCACCTCGTCGCCGAACTTCGACAACGGTGGCTAAATAAGGAGCTTCTTCCTACTCCTCAAGCCTTTTAATTCTGCCGCCAGGTGGGGACTGAATGGGATGAGTCCTCTTATAGCCGCCAGCTTCCCTTTGATGGTAAAGAGACCAGGTGACTACCCAGGTAGAGAAGGTATCGAGCAAGGTAACAACAGAAGGGAAAGTGGGTAACTCAGCAAAGGTACCGAGGGCGTCTCTCACCTTATCATTGGTCCGAATGAGCCGTATTCTGGTACAAGCATCCCCGGTAAGCCGACCAGCGCCAAATATGGTGGTATAGTAAGGGCCGCAACAACAATTCCTATGCCCAAGCCGCGGTGGATTCCACAGTAGGGTCTACCGGCCCATTTGGGTTCACTATGCCTCTAGTTTAGAAAAGGTGGGAGATTTCATGACGGCTTCCCCACTGGCTTTTTTGGGCGGTACCGGCCCGGAGGGCAAGGGCTTGGCGTTGCGGCTGGCGCGGGCCGGGGAAGCAGTGATCATCGGCTCCCGAGACGCGGAGCGGGCCCGGGCGGCAGCGGAACAGCTGCTGGCAGTTGGCGACGGAGTTCGCATTAACGGCGCGGACAACCTGGAGGCGGCTTCCCAAGCCGAGGTGATATTCCTGACCGTGCCTTATGAGGCCCAACGTCCTCTTTTAGAGCACCTTAAGGAGCCCCTGCGCGGCAAGGTAGTGGTGAATGTAATAGCGCCGATGAAGTTCGAGCGAGGACGGGGCGCCAGCGCCCTTTCGGTCGCGGCGGGTTCAGCGGCGGAAGAGGCCCAACAGCTGCTGCCCGACTCTTTGGTGGTGGCGGCCTTTCAAAACGTCAGCGCCGAGGAACTTCAAGACCCGGAGCGGGTTGTGCAGGGGGACGTGGTCATCTGCTCGGACTTTAGTGATGCCAAGTCTTTGGTTTCGGACCTGACAAGGAAGATTCCAGACCTGCGGCCGGTGGACGGCGGTGGGTTAGCCAACTCCAAATACGTGGAGCAAATTACCCCGTTATTGGTCAACATAAACCGGATTTATAAAATCCATGCCGGCATCAAAATAGTAGGTCTTTAAAAATTCGGGTGTACCCAAAGGCTGTTACAAAATGACCCAGATCATTCCGAAGGAGCCCTTCGGCTCCGCTCAGGATAAACTCCGCGACTGAGAAATCTAAATTCCGGGTCCGCAAAACCTCATGAGTTATTAGGGCAGTTACACCATAGCCAATAGCATCAGGACATGTGCCCAGGGATTTTAGACCCCCCGCCTTGCTCGGGGTGACAATGTGAGTTGGGAACTAAAGTTGGGTCAAGATGACTACCACGTTACTCATGGCAATCAGGGCAAAGGCTAGGGTGGGAATTTTTAGCACGCTGGGCCGCCAACGCCAGACCAAATAGCCCACACCGCAGGCCAGCGCCAGCTTGACCAACAGCGCCTCGGGGACGCTGGTCGCAGCCATGAGGGAGGAGAGGAAGGGGTTGACTTCAATCGCGCCCAGTTGCATTCCAAAAAGAGTGGATAATACATCGGAAATATTGGCCAGGACAAAGTTTTTCATAATCAAAGAAGGCTCCGGGAAGAAGACTTCACGAATCAGCTAACACTTGGCTTACCATTCAAATTATCAGCGGCGTCTTGGCATGTTGGTGAACATCGGTGGTTAAATGGTGACAATACGGTGCCAGTTGCGGGCTAAAGGTTTTACCTATACAGCAATGGGTTCTCTGGGTTTCCTTCCCAGTATCCCCGGATTCACTGTACGGGATTAAATTCACGGGAGTAACTTCACGAAACAGGAGGTCTGGTTATGCCGCGCGGGACATTGAACTTGCAAGATCCAGCAGATTTACAGGCGGTCAACGGGGTGTGGCGATTCGCACCGGGGTTGGTGCCCGGTCAGCCCAACGAAGGAGTGGTCTCTCAGCTGGAAGGAACCCCGGCCAGACTGGCGGACTTCGACGATTCGGGCTGGGAAATATGCCCCGACTTGACCAAATGGCACTCGCGGGGGATGGCCTTCGCCTGGTATCGCATCAAGGTGACCTTGCCCGAGACCGTTGGCGGGCGGGAGTTGGCGGGTTCCAGAACGCTCTTCGAAACCTGCGTGGATGACTATGGTGAGATATGGATCGACGGGGAGTGCAATCGGGATCGGGGGACGGTGCAGGGCTTCAATGTGCCGCAGCGGATTGTCGTCACCGCCGAACCCCAGCCGGGAAATCAGCACACCATAGCCATACTGGGAGTGAACGGTCCTCTGGCGGCGCCGGGCGGCGCCGTCTTCGTTCGGTACGCCACTTTGGCCTTTGAATGGCGGGAGCCGGGTTACTAAACCAAAGCTAAGGTGAAACCTACATAAAGCGAACCCGAAGAGGAGTTGCGATATTCTGTAAAAGAAGTCGAGGGGCGGTGGTGGAAGGGATGAAGGAAATAGTGCAACTCATGGAAGAGTGGCAACTCAATGTAGGTGACTTACGGGAAAGGATGTATCGAGCGCCAACACCTCGAGAGCGAGAGCGATGGCACGGGCTATGGTTGTTGGCCCAAGGGTGGTCGGCTTTCCAGGTGGCTGAGGCTTTGGACAGAGAGCCTCATACCATTGGAAACTGGCTGGCCAACTTTCGCCGAGGCGGGGCCCAAGGTTTGGTCTTTGAACAGACTGGGGGTTCCCCCCGTCTTGAACTGGGGTCAACAGAACCAACTGAAGTCTGCGGTGCAAAATCCGCCTGGAGAGGCGGGAGTTGAATTGTCCAACTGGAATTGGAAAGTAGTGAGGCAATTTCTCAAGCAGAGCTTTGACCTGGGGCTGAGTCGAAGCAGTTGCTTGAACTACCTCCATCGGTTGGGCTTCGTGCTGAAGCGACCCAAGAAACGCCTCCTGAAAGCCAAGGATGAAGCGCGGAAAGCCTTCGTCCTCCAGTACAGCCAAATCCGAGAGGAGGCCCAAGAGAGTGGGGGCAAAATCTTCTTCGTAGACGAAGCCCACTTTCGGGCCGATGCCGATCTGAGGGGGAAATGGGTGCTCAAGGGAGAGCCGGCGCTGGTGGACTCTACCAGTCCTCGGTGGGGAGAGAAGGCCTGCTACTACTCGGGAGTTTGCTTGGAGGCTGGGGAGGTAGAAGCCATGGAAATAGCCGGCAACAGCAATGCCGAGACCTCCACCGCCTTTTTACGGCAGCTAAGAGCAAAACATCCTGGACCCCTGGTAGTGATTTGGGACAATGGGCCAGCCCACCGAGGAGAAGCGATTCGCAGCTATTTGACCACCCCTGACTTGCAGCTGAGGCTGGTGGCCTTACCGGCCTACAGCCCAGACTTCAATGCCGACGAAGCCGTCTGGGACTGGGCCAGGGAAGAGGTCACGGCCAACGAATGCCTGGGAACAAAAGCCCAAGTCCAAGAGAAGATGAATGCATTCTTCGGCGGACTAGCTCACCGTAAGGATGAAGTGAAACATCGCTGCCGAACCCTGTTACAAGCTCGAGCCGATGCATTGATTTTTACACCTTCCCTACCTTTGCCATCGCTGCAAAATGTAGTTCCCACCTTGGCTTTGGTTTAGGAGCTTACCGGGGAGGAGGCTTAATCCTCCTCGTCCTCTTCCGCCGGCTCGGTGGCGACATATCCCATTCCCTCCAGCTCCGTCTGGAGCCTTTGGGCGAACTCCTCCACTGTTCCAGTCGAGGGAATCGTTATCTCGATGGGGCGATCGGAGTCCGGGGAACGATTTGAGCCTTCTTGGACCAGCCCCGGGTCTTCCTTGGTCAACTCGACGCTGACCGACTCCCGGTGGATGCCGAAGGCGTCGGTTACGGAGAAAATCGTGTCCATGTCGTGCATGTCGATAATGCCGTCAGCCATTGTTGCCGTCCTACCCTTTCCTGAAATTCGCCCTTGGACTCTCCTATGAAAGGGCCTTCTTTGTCAAGTCCGGTGTCAAGGCCTGCTTGGGCCGCTGGCTCCTCGCCACCGATTTTTTAAGGGTGTGTGTGATTCCTGGGTTTCCCCTTGCCAAGGAAGAGTTTGACGGGGTATTGTGTGGCGTCCCAATCTCACATTCCTGTGGCGAGAAGTCTTTCAACAACGCTCTAGGGGTTTAAACGCTATTCCCAGAACCCGTAAGGGCGGCCCCGGCCGCATAGGGATGTTTTTACCCTGTCCCCAACATGCCTTATACCTATAGCCTGAACTCGTAACAAAACCGTGGTGATCCGCTTTCCTTTATCCGGGATTCCCCAGATCAAACCACCTTTCCTGGATATAGCTCCCGCGGGGATACCGCCAAATATAATCCCGCATTCCAAGGGCGTCAAATGCGGTCTGATGCGGCCTGATTCACTCAAAGTCCCCGCTTTCATTGGGCAACCACTGTACTGCCAAGCGTAAAAGCCCCAAACCGCTTGTCTACGCCCAAGTCTCGCCCTTGGGAAGCTCTTTTGCCCTGTGCGACCCCGTAACCGTAACCAATCCCGACGCTCCTAAAGTGGACTAGCCAGGAGCCAGCCTAAGCCGACCAATTCGTTCCAGTATCCCGCCTAGCATTTCCCGGCTCACCAGCACCTCAGCAAGCTGAAACACCAGCCTTCCGGCATGGCGCACCAACCGTCCTCCAGTCTTGATCATCCTGGTCTGCAGACTGGTCAACGACCAGTGCTTCATTGCCTCCGGTAAGGCTAGCCTTCTCATGAAGTTGCCCAAGTTGTAAGCCAGTACGAACAACTCCAGCCTGACCTGATTGGCCACGAACTTGTGGCAGGACAACCTGGTCCAGTTCAGGGCGTACTTGCCTTCTTTTATCCATTGCTCCGCGGTGCCTCGGCCATTGTAAAAGCGGACTATCCCGATGTTTGGATAGCTCAGATTGGTGACGATGAAGCCCACTCTGGGAAACAGTTCTCCCTGGTGCCACTCCACCTTAGAGACCACTCTCCGAGCAACGTTCCAGCTCTGGGCCTGGTAGACGAAGTCATGATAGGAGACGATGGGCTTCGGGGAAAGCCACTCCGTAGGCCGTATTAGCCGGGGCGCTATCTCCCGCTGCAGCACCTGGTTGGACCGCAGCCTGATGGCGTAGCCGATGTTTCTTGCTTCCAGATAATCGTATATCTCCGGCTTGGCGAAGGCGGCGTCAGCACGAAACAGCAGCCTGACCGCTGCTGTTAAATAACGCTCCACCACCGGATCAAGGACTTCTTGCCAATCATCGGCACTGTGGACGTTGCCTGACCGTAGCTTAGCTGCTTCACAATCCCCGAACTGGTTGAACAGAAAGAGAGGGTGATAGCAGACGCATTCAAAGTGGCCGTTATAGGCTGCTCCCTCCCGCTGGCCGTGCACTGGACTCTCGGAACTGTCCATATCCAGGATTACTCGCCGGTGTAGGGTATGGGCCATAGCTCGTTCCACCCACTGGGTATTTATTCGTGCCAGCCCCTTCAGGTTGTCCTCTTGGGTCAGGAACTCCGTCTCGAACCGGCCCATCTCACTGGTGCTGGCTCCTTTCCGCTCCGAGCCTTGCCATCCCACGATCACTCGCATGGCTGGGTCTTGGAAAAGGCGCACTGCGTCATTGGTGTCGTCGTAGCCGGCCAAGCGGCTGTAGATCGACTGTCTTAGCAGCGGAACCAGGTGGTGAAGGATATTGCGTCCGGTACGGCTTTCCTGGAGGTAGTCCTCAGCGATTTCGGTAAGGCCCAAGGCATCATCAAACTCTCGAAAGGCAAGAAGACCAGCGTCGGAGGTGATGGTTGAGCCGTGAAATTCCAGGCGGACTTTGGGGTTGAATTGGAGCCGGAGAGGGGCTTTTTCGCCGTCACCCATCAGGTGCCTCCATGATGCCTACGGCATCTTACTGCAAAGTGACATATCATGGAGTTATTATAGCTGGGAACACGCAAAAGGGCCCATAATTAGACAATGGTTGAAAGACCATCGACGAATTACTGAGAAAGCTTTTTAGCCATATGGGAAATGTGGGATAAGGGTAATCACTTGACGCTGCAGGGCGGTCAAGCCCTGCATGGCTCTGGAAACCTCTTCCGACGCGACCTGATTCAGTGCCAGCTCAGCGGGATCATTGACGTCGGGTAGATTGTCCAGCAAGGGCACTTCCTGACGTCGCGACTGCTTCTTCATGTGATTAACCGCCGTGTTGTGGGCTATGCGTAAAAGCCAAGCAACGAAGGGGGCTCCCCGGAATTCAAAGCTTTTCAGTGCCTTCATGGCCCGGATAAATACCTCGGCCGTCACATCCTCGGCATCGGCTGGCTGACCCATCCGGCGGAGCAAATAATGGTAAACGCGGTCCACGTGGGCCTCATAGAGCGAAGCAAAGGCTTCCCGGTCGCCCGCTTGGGCGGCCCGGATCACCATTTCTTCGTTATAATCCGCTTCCAAAACCTGCTTCATCCAATGCTGACTCGCTGTTCCTTATCCCTAAAAACACCGCATCACCGCAAAAGGTTAGTAGACTTTTTCACCCCCGGATTTACACCAGCGGATTTCTACTCAGCGGGCGGTGAGAAGCAACCGTTCATGGTTCGACAAGCTCACCACGAAGGTCACCCGACCCGTTCGCCCTTCGCCGGTCGAAGGGCGATTACCCTGGTTTTGACTACCCCGGTCTGAAATCCCTTCCTACGGCCTCCCCGAGAAGGTCCCGGTACATATGTAAAAAAGGTACCATCGGGCCAAGCTAAGGTAAAGGGAAATCAGCTAGACCGATGGCCACAAATCACTACTGTGAGGAAGGTGAGACTGGGCCAACCCATCGCGGCTCAGCCATTCCCCCTCTAATCCCCCAGTACAACGCCCGGTAAATATGCTACACCCTGGGCACCGGCTGGCGGGTCCTTGCCATAGACCCACCAATGCACGTAGACTTGCTTCACCCAATATTTTCCCCATTCCCAACTTTCAAATTCTGAGAAGGCCCCGGAAAGTCCAGTTAAATGTCGAAACGGGGATAGCTAATTCCCAGAAGTGCATCTTTGCTGCTATGATAGTTGAGCAAGGAGACGATGGCTAATGGCTGATGAACTAGTAATCTTTGAGCAGAAACCTGCCGCCAGCTACCTTATCGCCGGTTGGCGGCGCCAGTGGTCCAACGGAGGTAGAATTTCCAGCGGGCTCCCCAGATACCTGATCGAGAAACTGAGCGCCAAGAAGATTGGAGAGCTGGGGCCCCAGGTGTCAACCATGTGTTACCCCTTTCAAGTGGCGGGCACCCACGACGCCTTCCGGCCGGTAGCGGCCTTCCAGGAGGGACTGCCTTCTGAATCCATGCACCGGGAGAATCTCTTCTTCGACGCCGGCAACGGTTTAGTAATCTTCCTGGGAGAAGAACCCTGGTACCGTCTGGACATTTACGTTCAGGGATTCTTTGAGGCGATCAAGGAGCTGGGTATAAAGCAAACAGTTGCGGTGGAGGGAGTCAATGGTCCGGCTCCGCCCGACCTGGAACGCCGAATAACCTGCGCCTATAGTAAGGCCTCCATGAAGGAGGACTTGGAGCGGTTTGGGCTCCAGTTTTCCAGCTATGGCAGCGATGGCCGAAGGGGTCCCACTATCGGGATGGCGATGGTGTCCATGGCTCACTTCGAGTACCCCGACGTCGAGATGTTCCGGCTGGGCGCCATGGCTCCCCTCTATCCCCTGCTGTCGTCCAACAACCAGCAGCTGGGTATTACTCGGGACCACCGTTCCTTCTACGACATCATGCGGCGGCTTAACGCCATGTTCGACCTGACCATCGACCTCAATGAGCTGAAGGGCTTGGCGGACGTCGAATCTCATGAGCTGCAGACCAACCTGGAAAAGCTGAGCGAGTCCAGTCGAGAAGCGAAGCAGGTGATCGAGCAGGTGCGGGCTGAATACAACTACACGCCCTTTGAACAGCGGGTGGAGTTGGATCCGGCGTTGGATCAGACCCTGGAAGATATTCTACGCAACTTGCCCGGCAGCTCAGACGGTAGCTGACCGACGGTGCCTGACCGACGGTGAAAAACGGAAAAAGAGTAACCCAGGGCATCGCCGAATATCTGGCAACCGCCAGTCTGGAGGATTTCCCAACCGAGGCAGTCCTGGCAGCCAAGGGGGCGATCATCGATTGCCTGGCTTGCATGCTGGCCGGTTCCCAGGAGCCTTTGGCCTATGTGCTTTGCGACTACGTGCGAGCTGAGGGCGGCACCCCCTCTGCTTCGATCATCGGCAGCGGTTTCAAGACCAGCACTCCCTATGCGGCGTTAGTCAACGGAGCCATGGGCCACGCCCTGGATTATGACGACATTACCGAGGTTACCAAGACCCACCCCACTGCGGTGCTGCTGCCGGGTTCCCTGGCTTTAGCCGAGGAAAGAAGGGCCAGCGGCCGGGAATTACTGCTGGCCTATCTGGTTGGATTTGAAGTTGCCTGCAGCGTGGGCGCGGGCCTGAGCCCGGAGTATTTTGGCGACCTGGGCTGGCACCCCACCGGGCCTTTGGGCGCCATTGGAGCCGGGGCCGCGGCCGCCCGACTCTTGGACCTGGACCGGGAGCAGACCGCGATGGCCATCTCGCTGGCGGCCTCCCAAGCCGCCGGTTTGCGTCAAAACTTCGGCACCATGACCAAGCCCTTCCACGCCGGAGAGGCTGCTCACTCCGGAGTCACGGCAGCCCGTTTGATCAGGCAAGGCTTTACCGCCAGCAGCGATGCTATCGAAGGCCGCTTCGGATTTATGCGCGCCTTTTCCGGAGGTCAGGGGTTCCACCCGGAGGTGGTGCTCGATACCTTGGGCAGCAAATTCTATATGGTCGAATCGGGTATCGAGGTCAAGAAATACCCCTGCTGCGGCAGCGCTCATCTGGCTTTGGATGCTACCCTGGAGCTGCTTTCGCGCCAGGTTATCGACCCTGAGCAGGTGGAAAAGATCGATGTGCAGGTGGATTTCGACCCGCCTCGCTCCCTGATTCACCCCAGGCCAACCACGGCCCTAGAAGGCAAGTTCAGCATGCAATATTGCCTGGCCGCCGCCCTGCTGGACCACCATGTTGGCCTGCAATCCTTTACAGAGGCGCAGATCAGCCGCCCGGCTGCCCAGTCGCTGATACCCAAGATTCAGATGCGGCGGATACCGGGCAACACGGGCCAGCCCAGCTGGCTGGAGGGATTCCACGAGGTAGCGGTGCATTTGAGGGATGGGCAGGTCCTGGTGCAACGGGCCAGCCGCTCTGGCACCGGAGCGCTGCGGGGGGTGACTTTTCCCGACATTCTGGCCAAGTTTGCGGACTGCGCCTCTCTGGTCCTGGAAGATGAAACCGTTCAGGACCTGGCGGACCAGCTATCTGCTCTGGAAGACGTACCCGATGTGAGCCAGCTGGCCGGTCTGCTGCGGGCCGAATAACCCGGAAACTACTCGGCCGCCTAGAAGTCTGGCCGGAAACCCCGATTCTCCCCAAACCGTCGTTTTCATAACGTCGATTATCGATGCAATAGCGGGTATTTCAACGTAATACATGTATTACTGTGCCGCATAAGACTGGAATACGTCTGATTGGCGTAGCGCAAAACCCGGCCAATGGCTTTCCGGCCAGACTTCTAGGGGTTTAGAGACCGGGAAACCTGGGCTAGCAGCCCCCAAGTTCGTGCCAGGGATGCCTCCCGGCCCGGCCCGGCGTGGAGTGGCGACACCAGAATTTCGCTGGCGCCCAGGTCGAACAGCCCTTGCAATCCCGCCTTGACCTGCTCTTCGCTGCCCGACAGAACCGTCCCCGCGATCATACCGTCACTCCAGGTCTCCTCCGCCGCCTCCGGGAAGCCCGCCGCCTCAAACATCTTCTGGTAGAAGGGCAGCCTGGGGTAGTTGGCCAGCTGCTGCTGAACCGCCACCCGCACCTCCTCCGGGTTTTCATGAACGCAGACCGGCACGTGAGCGATCAGCGGCGGCGCCTCCCGGCCGGCCTGCTCCGCGCCGGTCCGCAGGGCTGGCAGGGCCACGTCCCGCAAATACACGCTGGGACAAACCCAGCTGATTGCGCCATCGGCCTCGGCGCCGCACAGCTCGAAGGAGCCGGGCTGCAGCGCGGAGGCCATAATCGGAACTGCCACCGGCGCCGGAATGCTGCCGTGAGCCTGATAATACCTTCCGTCGAAGTCCACCGTGCCCTGGTGCAGCAATTGCTTTAGGACCTGAATATATTCCTTCAGGTGACCCAGGGGAGCCTTCAAATCGATGCCAAACATCGCCCGCATTGTGGGTCGATGGCTGGGTCCTATGCCCAAGCGGAAGCGGCCTGGCGCCAGCTGGTCCAGCACCTGCACCTGCTGGGCCACCACAATGGGGTGTCGGGGAAAGGTGGGGGTGATCGACGTGCCCAGCATGATTTTCTCGGTCTTAGCCGCCGCGGCCGCAAAGACGGTCAGCCCGTCCAGTCCCGTGCCGCCGGTGGTCAGCCACGCCGCCGATATTCCCGAATCTTCCGCCCTTTGAATATTATTCAACACTTCGTTGGCGGTGGGCGCGGACGCTGCGATGCCGATTCTTTTTTCACTCATAATTCCTCCATTGCAGGTAGGTGCTCCCCAAGCTACCGCTTTCCCAGAGTGCTGCTGCCCTGCTCCAGATAAGTGGTGTCCCCCACGCGACAGAGCCGTATCTGCTGACGGTACACCAGGTCGCCGACCCGGCACTCGGCATTGTGCAGATCCGTGGTCCAGTCCGGGGTCCAGTCCGGGGTCCAGTCTGGTTCCGCAGGATTCTCACTACCTTTCAGGGCCTCGTGCAGCACCCGGCCGTTCATTACAACAGCGCCGGCAACAGCGCCGGCAGTTCCGTTGCCGCCCAAAAGGTGGAGCACTGTGGGAGCGAGGTCAATATTGCCCGTTGGAGTCTCCACCCTAATCCCGGCTTGGAAGCTGGGCCCACGGGCGAACATGACGTTGCGCAGCTCGTGCCGGCTCATGGAGCCGTGGACGCCCTGTCCGGGTTGACCTCCAGTGCTAAATATCTGTCCCAAAAACCCGGCATTGTTCGGGTCCGAGTTCCACTGGAAGGACATGGCGATATCCGGAGTCCGGGGGCCTTCGCAGCCGCACAGCGATGCGGGCAGGGTGCCTTCTATCGAACCGCCGGATATGGCGGCTTGAGCAGCGAGGACCGGGCCGCACCAGGGTTGGCACATCAGCCATTCCGCCAGCCGCTGGCAAGTGGACGGATCCCTGTCGTGGGCGTAGAACAGCGCGGAACCCCCATTGGGCGCAACGGCCACCCCGCCGGGCTCATTCCCCGGGGGGAACCCAGCTTCCCGTAACCGATCCTCCACCGGAATTACCCCGTGGATCGTCGAATAGCCGTGGTCGGAGACGACTATTATGTCGGTGCTGCCGGTTCTCCCATCCTGTTCTAACCAGTCCAAAATCCGGCGGAACTGGGCGTCGGCCTCCTTGAGGGCCTGGTTCGACAGCTCAGAGCCAACGCCGGCGGCGTGCTGGGATTTGTCCGGCTCCGAAGACCAGATCAGGGAAACGGCCGGATTTCGCTCCGGCAGAATATACTCGGTCAGAATCCTCACAGCATGAGCCATGCGGGGCGTGTTGGGAAGGGTTTCCTCGGGCCAGGGACCGAATCGCTCCAGCAGTTGGCCATGAAGGTCGGTCGGCAGAGCAAACTCGGGATGGATGGTCGCGCCGCCGCTTTGGGCAGCCAAGGGATTATGCACATAGGCGTTGCCACTGGTGCCCACTCCAATGGCCACATACTCCTGTCCTTGCTGGGACAGAATGTCGGCCAGCGTAGGAGCCAGCAGTATCTTATGGCCACTTTCCGCGATGGCCGCCAGGTTGGGTTGCAAAACCGCTACGGCCTGGTAGGGATCGTATTCGGGAAAGACCATGTTGTTGGCAGCCAATCCGTGGACGCCGGGGTAGCTGCCGGTGACCAGGCTGGCGGCGTTGGCGCGGGTAACGGTGGGGAAAACCGGATGGTTCCTGGCGAAGGTCACTCCCTCGCCGGCCCAGCCAGCCAGATTCGGCATGAGCTGGGGGATTACTTGGGCTGGTTGCAGCCCATCGAAAACCACGATCAGGACCTGCGACATACAGCCCCCGTGCAAATCTTTGAGGTGGAACGTCCTTCGACAAGCTCAGGACGAACGGGAAAAAGCACCGCCCCTTCTCCCTTGATGGGAGAAGGTTGGGATGAGGGTGATACCCCTCACCTCACTCCTCTCCCACAAGGGGAGAGGAAGCCCAAACCGGGGCGATACCTTGAGCCAGGAGGTTAAGGAACATTTTAAACACACTCCTAGCGGGAGACCCAACCCGCCATGCATAAAATTAACCCAACAACCTGGTTGCTTCCTGCACCACCCGCTCCGAGGTCAGACCAAACTTCTCGTAGAGGACCTCGATTGGCGCCGAGGCGCCGAAGTGGTCCACGCCTATAGCCTGTCCTCGCGGCCCCACATACCGCTCCCAACCCATGGGAGTACCTGCCTCCAGAGACACCCGAGCGGTGACTTGAGCCGGCAGCACCGACTCGCGGTATTCCTCGGGCTGGTCGTCGAAAAGCTCCCAAGAGGGCATGGAAACCACCCGAGCGGAAATGCCCTTCTCCTGAAGAGTTTTGCCGGCGTCAAGGATGATCGGCACCTCAGAGCCGGTCGCTATCAAAATAACCTCCGGGTCCTCGGTCGCCTGCCAGAGCAGATAACCGCCTCGCCGCACGCCGCTGGCCGGCGCCAGTTCAGACCGGTCTAATACCGGCAGGTTTTGGCGGGTCAGGGCCAGGACGCAGGGCCCGTCCTGACGCTCAACCGCGATTTTCCAGGCCTCGACAGTTTCGGTGGCATCGGCCGGGCGCAACACCACCACATTGGGAACCGCCCTCAGCCCCAGGAGCTGCTCGATGGGTTGGTGAGTGGGCCCGTCCTGCCCCAACCCCACCGAGTCGTGGGTAAACAAGTAGACTACCCGCAGCCCCATCAGCGCGCCCAGTCGAATCGCCGGTCGCATATAGTCGGCAAATATCAAGAAGGTGGCGGTATAAGGGAGCACTCCGCCGTGGAGCGCCATGCCGTTGGCCACCGAGCCCATGGCGTGTTCCCGAACCCCGAAGTGGAAATTAGGGGCGGCGTAGTCCTGTGGCCCGTAATCGCCCCGGTTCAGCAGCAGGGTCTTGGTGGAGGGCGCCAGGTCGGCCGAGCCCCCCATCAAGGAGTGGACCCTCTCAACAATCGCGTTCATCACCCGACCGGAAGCATCTCGGGTGGCCACCGGATTGGCACCCGGCTGGTAGAGCTCCGACAGGCCCCGGTCCCAGCCTTCCGGCAGATCCCCACTCCAGGCTTCCTCCAATCGGCCGGTCTCTTCCGGATAGGCCCCTCGGTAGGCTTCCATCCGAGTCTGCCATTCCTGCTGCCGAGACCCGCCCCGATCCAGGGCTTTTCTAAAATGCGCCAAAGCCTCCTCGGGCACGGTAAACGGCTCCGGGTAATCCCAACCCAAAGTCTGCTTGGCCAGGACCGCTTCTTCCGCCCCCAGGGGCTCGCCGTGGACGCCGCCGGTGCCCGCCTTGTTGGGACTTCCAAATCCGATAACCGTGCCGCAGATAATCAAGCTGGGGCGGGTATCATCCGCCTGAGCGCTGCGCAGGGCGGCATCCACCGCCGCCGGGTCCATTCCGTCGATGGGCCCGATTACCTGCCAGCCATAGGCATCGAATCGCTGACCCACGTTCTCCGTAAAGGTAATGTCCGTGCCGCCCTCGATGGAAATGTCATTGTCGTCATAGAGGTAGATTAGCTTGCCCAACCGGAGGGTGCCGGCTAGAGAAGCAGCCTCCGAGGCCACACCTTCCATCAGATCACCGTCCGAAACGATGGCGTAGGTCCGGTGGTCGATAATCTCATGCCCCGGACGGTTGTAGGTGGCGGCCAGCCAACGCTCGGCAATAGCCATACCCACGCCGTTGGCGAAGCCCTGCCCCAGCGGGCCAGTGGTCAGCTCCACGCCGGGCGTCAGCCGGTACTCCGGATGGCCGGGGGTTTTGCTGCCCCACTGGCGAAAGTTTTTCAGCTCATCCAGGGGCAGGTCGTAGCCAACCAGGTGGAGCAGGCTGTACAGCAGAGCGGAAGCATGACCGTTGGACAAAATGAACCGGTCCCGGTCTGGCCAGGAGGGATCCTGGGGATTATGCTTGAGGAACCGGTCCCAAAGCACGAATCCCAGGGGAGCCAGCCCCATGGGAGCGCCGGGGTGGCCCGAGCGGGCCCGCTCCACCGCATCCACCGACAAGAATCTGATGGTGTTGATACAAAGCCGCTCCAGGTCTTCCCCGGTCATTGTCCGCTCCTGGGTCATTGTCTGCTCCTGGTTTGGGATGGGGCCGCTATTTCGCGCTCTTTTAATCGAAGTCCGCCGCTACCGGGCTAAAGCTGTCCAGGCTCATGCATCTGCCTGGCTTCCGGCACATCAGATTATACACGGGATTTCCAAGAATTAGGGGCGAGAAGACAGGCGACCAGGGCAATCGCGTCTTAACCAAGGAGCACCTTGAGTAGGTAATCCTCAACCCAGCCAGCTTTCAGCCGTTTACCTTGAAGTCCCCGTTTAAGGCTGGTCTCCTGCTTCAGCAAATTGAGGGCTATCTGGCGCAGGACTGCCAGGTTTTGGGGCCCATTATCCTTACGTACCCGGCTGTGATCTTCTCGAAAGGTAACATCCAAAGACCAGTGCAAGCTGTTTTCTATGCCCCAGTGTCGGCGGGTGACCTCCAACAAAGTCTGGCCAGGCCTGGCCAGACTGCTGATATAGTAGCGAGAGTGGACCGTGGTCCCGGTTGCCGTCTCCCGCTGAGCCGTGACCTTAACCACGGCGTTGAGGTTGGCCCACTGCTGCCGGTTTTGCAGATAGTCCAGGCAGTCCGGGTCCGTGATGACCCAGCATTGACGGGTTTCCAGGCGGCCGTGGCCCTTGTTCAGCGTGCGGGCGAAGTCATAGGGGACGCCCTCGAAGTCGTATTCCTCGGCGCCCTCGAAAAGGTCGCGAACGTCATCGTACAGCCGGCCTTGATTCTCCTTCACCGCCAGCAGATAGTCGGCCTGAGCCTCAATGATCTCCCGGGCTATCTCCCTCTGGCAGCCCATGGCGTCGATGGTGATGATGCAACCGGCGAGCTCCAGCAGCTGTAGCAACTTGGGGATGGCGGTGATTTCATTGGACTTCTCGTCCACCTTGGTCTGGCCCAGCGCCAAGCCATGGGACGAGGCCCACACGTTGACCATGTGAATGGCCTTTTTGCCCAGGGTACGGTCGTGGGAGCGCCGTACCGTCTTGCCGTCGATGGCCACCACTTCGCCTTGGGTGACTTGGGCTACGGCTTGGACCCACTCCATGAAACAGCGTTGAAACTGCTCTGGGTCCAGGCGGGCGAAGACGTCGCCGAAGGTATCATGGGAAGGGATACCGTTGGGCAACTCCAGAAAGGACTTGAACCACTCCTCTTTACAGTTGCCGAAGAGCTCGATATCCACCCAAGAATCAGCGCCGCAGATGGTGGCACAAAGGGCAATGGTGACGATATCCAAAAGTTTGTGCCGCTTGGTACGATCAATCCTCGGGTCGTCCAACGCCGCGAAGTATTCGGCGATGGGTGCGCCTGTTGCCTGAACCATCACTACCCCTCCCTAGTTTCGTCATGATGATTACTATTTTAAACAAATTTAAGAAAGATAATAAGACGCGATTGCCCTGGACAGGCGACAAGGCGAAGGGTAGAGATAGATGGGGCGTAAAAGCGGATACATCATAGCCATAGGGTTGGGCATGCTGATGGTAGCGGCATTATTCATGCCTCAGATACGGCAATTCTGGCATAACCTGAGGGCCGAAGGGGTGGAGGTTCCACTGGCTGCGGGCAATGCAACCGCTTCGCCGGGAGAGACCTTAAACCTGGAAATAATTACTATATTGGGGAAAGACGGAATTCCAGCCATCCTGGACCCCCAGTTTCTCTCCGGTGCGGAAGCATCGGAGCAGATGGTCGATTCAGAGCGGGTGCTGGGAGTCTCCATTCGGTGGGCTGGCCCATTGTCCCAAATCACTACCAGAGGTCCAGGATGGTTTTTTCTTAGCTGCTGTAAAAAGGCGGTGGAGGTCTCGGCATTGCTGTTGCCGGCTATTTCCATGGCTTCCACCTCCCCAGCCTCCAAGCAAACTCCCGAGTAGTAGCAGGCCTTCTCTCCCCACCGAGGACTGGTAGAGTCCACCAGCGCCGGCTCTCCCTTGAGTACCCATTTCCCCCTCAGATCGGCATCGGCCCGAAAGTGGGCTTCGTCTACGAAGAAGATTTTGGCCCCACTCTCTTGGGCCTCCTCTCGGATTTGGCTGTACTGGAGGACGAAGGCTTTCCGCGCTTCATCCTTGGCTTTCAGGAGGCGTTTCTTGGGTCGCTTCAGCACGAAGCCCAACCGATGGAGGTAGTTCAAGCAACTGCTTCGACTCAGCCCCAGGTCAAAGCTCTGCTTGAGAAATTGCCTCACTACTTTCCAATTCCAGTTGGACAATTCAACTCCCGCCTCTCCAGGCGGATTTTGCACCGCAGACTTCAGTTGGTTCTGTTGACCCCAGTTCAAGACGGGGGGGAACCCCCAGTCTGTTCAAAGACCAAACCTTGGGCCCCGCCTCGGCGAAAGTTGGCCAGCCAGTTTCCAATGGTATGAGGCTCTCTGTCCAAAGCCTCATCCACCTGGATAGCCGACCACCCTTGGGCCAACAACCATAGCCCGTGCCATCGCTCTCGCTCCCGAGGTGTTGGCGCTCGATACATCCTTTCCCGTAAGTCACCTACATTGAATTGCCACTCTTCCATGAGTTGCACTATTTCCTTCATCCCTTCCACCACCGCCACTCGACTTCTTTTACAGAATATCGCAACTCCTCTTCGGGTTCGCTTTATGTAGGTTTCACCTTAGCTTTGGTTTAGTTACCCACTGCCGCCCAGGATAGGCTATAATCGGGCATCGACGAAAGCCGTCTTGAATGTGTTGGATTTCGGCGTCACGGCCGGAGCAGGAGCGGCTTCATGGCTTCATAAGGAGGAGCGGTTTGATCAGGACTCTCGGGGACAAGACTCCCAGAATAGCGGAAACGGCCTGGGTCAGTGAGTTCGCTTATGTAGTTGGTGATGTGGAGATTGGAGAGCACTGCAGCATTTGGCCCGGGGTGACCATTCGGGCGGATGGAGAAGAAAAGATCGTCTTGGGCGACTACGTCAACGTTCAGGAAGGCTCGGTGATCCACGGCGATGGACTGGTTATCGAGCATCACGTGACCATCGGCCACGGCGTGGTGGTCCACGGGGATTTCATCGGCGAAGGGTCATTGCTGGGGAACAACTGCACCTTTTTGCACCGCTCCAGCCTGGGCAAGCACTGCCTAATCGCGGCCAACTCGGTAGTTTTGTCCGGCATCAAAATTCCGGACAGCTCCTTCGTAACCGGAGTGCCCGGCGAAATAAAGCGGCAGATATCCGAGGAGCAGCGGGCCGGCATGCTGAACACCGCCAACCATCTGGCGGAGAAAAAAGAGCTTTTCCGGCAGAGCGGCCTCTAGTTGCAGCCCTGCTCCGGCAATAGGCAATGCGTCGATTTCCGCAACCTGAAGGAGCAAAACCCTTCGTCGCACCGGCGTAAGCCGGTGTCCAGGAAATTACATTCTCCACTGTTTCCTGGATTCCGGCGTTGTCACCGGAATGACGGTGTTGCAAGCGCTGCCCAATCCGGTAACTGTTCAGACTTGATGAGGTGAATTGGCTCAAAGCCGTTGGAAAAACGCTGGCATGGCCGGGGGAGTTGTGGCATACCAGGGAGGTGGACACTGAACTAGACCTGGGCAGTGATGGCAAAGGCACGGCAGGGGTAAAGATCAAAGCATCGGCTCGGGCCTGTAACCGGGTTCGGCAGGGATGTTTCACTTCTTCCTTACGGTGAGCTAGCCCGCCGAAGAATACATACATCTTCTCTTGGACTTTGGCTTTTGTTCCCAGGCATTCGTTGGCCGTGATCCCTGGCCCAGTCCCAGACGGCTTCGTCGGCATTGAAGTCTGGGCTGTAGGCCGGTGGCCACCAACCTCAGATGCAAGTCAGGAGTGGCCAGATAGCTGCGAATCGCTTCTCCTCGGTGGGCTGGCCCATTGTCCCAAATCACTACCAGAGGTCCAGGATGGTTTTCTCTTAGCTGCTGTAAAAAGGCGGTGGAGGTCTCGGCAGTGCTGTTTCCAGCTATTTCCATGGCTTCCACCTCCCCAGTCTCCAGACAAACTCCCGAGTAGTAGCAGGCCTTCTCTCCCCACCGGGGACTGGTGGAGTCCACCAGCGCTGCCTCTCCCTTGAGTACCCATTTGCCTCGCAGGTCGGCATCGGCCCGAAAGTGGGCTTCATCCACGAAGAAGATCTTGGCTCCACTCTCTTGCCTCCTCTCGGATTTGGCTGTACTGGAGGACGAAGGCTTTCCGTTCTTCATCCTTGGCTTTCAGGATCAGCACGAAGCCCAACCGATGGAGGTAGTTCAAGCAACTGCTCCGACTCAGCCCCAGGTCAAAGCTCTGCTTGAGAAATTGCCTTACTACTTTCCAGTTCCAGTTGGACAATTCAATCCCCGAACCGCAGACTTCAGTTGGTTCTGTTGACCTCGGTTCAAGACGGGGGAGAACCCCCAGTCTGCTCAAAGACCAAACCTTGGGCCCCGCCTTGGCGAAAGTTGTCCAGCGTTTCCGATGGTATGAGGCTCTCTCTCCAAAGCCTCAGCCACTTGAGTGGCCGGGGCCAACAACCATAGCCCATGAGCTCTCGCTCCCGAGGTGTTGGCGCCCGATACATCCTTTCCCGTAAGTCGCCTACATCCAGTTGCCACCGTTCCAGGAGTTGCACTATGTCTGTCATCCCTTCCCCCACCGCCAATCGACTTCTTTTACAGAATATCGCAACTCCTCTTCGGGTTCGCTTATGTAGGTTTCACCTTAGCTTTGGTTTAGACCTGAACGCGGCGAGTCGCGAAACTCTGCTGGAGATAATTGCCGGCCAGCGGGCAGTCATTGCCGATTTGCAAAGGCGGATTGGGGTTCTGGAATCCCGTCCCAACCGGCGCGGGTCGTCGGGGATGCCGGGTAATCAGCCGCACTCCAGCCGGCAAGCGCCGGAGAAAAAGGAGCCCAGAAAGCTGCGCCGCCATGGCTTCGCCCGCCAGCGCATGACTCCTACCCGGCGGGTGGAGCATGCCGTGGCGGTCTGTCCCGACTGCGGGACTCACCTGAACGGCGGATGGGTACAGCGAACTCGGGAAGTCATTGAGCTACCGGTGGCTCCGGTAGAAGTGACCGAGCACGCCCTGGTAGCCCGCATCTGTCCGGTATGCCAGCGGCGCCGGCTGCCCAAAGAGGCCCTGCAGGGGGTGGTTCTGGGCCAGCAGCGCCTGGGGGTCAATCTGGTAAGCCTGATGGTGACCCTGCGGGAGGAGGGACGGTTGCCCATAAGAATCATCCAATGGTACCTGGAGACCGTCCATCAGTTGCACCTGAGTGTTGGTGCCATCGTCCAGGCCGTCCATGGAGTAGCCCGTCAGGCTGAGACGGCGGTGCGAGAGGTGCTCGAGCAAGTCCGCGCCAGTCCCGTGGTGCAGGGCGACGAAACCGGCTGGCGCCAGGACGGGAGCAACGGCTATGTTTGGACCTTCAGCACTCCCAGCGAACGATACTTCCTGCGTCGGGGTCGGGATAAGGGGGTGGTGGATGAGGTGCTGGATTCCTCCTTCAGCGGAGTGTTGGTCAGTGATTTCTACGCCGCCTATAACCACTACCCGGGCCTGAAGCAACGGTGCTGGGCTCATCTGCTGCGGGATATCCATGACCTGAAAGGGTTGTACCCAGAAGACGCTGGGCTGGCTCAGTGGGCCGAGGCGGTTCACCAGGTCTACACGGAGGCCAAGGCCTCGGTCCTTCCCCGAGCCCAGCCAGGCCATCGCACCCAGCTAATGCTGGAGGAGAAACTAATGGTCTTGGCGCGGCCTTTCCTTAAAGATCCCCTGGCGGTTCAGGCCAAGCTCTGCCGGCGCATGGAACGGTTCATCAAGGAACTGTTTGTCTTCGTGTCGGACCCAGCCGTGCCCTCAGACAACAACGCCGCCGAGCGGAGCCTGCGGCATCTGGTAACCAGTCGCAAGATCAGCGGCGGCACCCGCTCAGGGCAGGGCACCGACAGCAAGATGACCTTGGCATCCCTCTTTGGCACCTGGCGGGCTAGAGGTCTCAATCCCCTCCTGGAATGCCGCCGGTTGCTCGCTTCCCCTCAAATCTGAACACTACAGCTCGACATAATCATTATCGGCACCGGGGTGGGCGGCGGCACCCTGGCCTACGGATGGCACCCAGCGGGAAGAAGATCCATCTGCTTGAACGGCTGAAGTGAGCCAGGTTGGTGCCCAAGAATGTGGAGACGAGGATGGACAGACAGGAAGAGGTTGGGGTCAAGCTCCAGATGGTCCGTGATTGGCTTGAAGCCGGTGGGTTGGAAAGTATAGTCCTGACCTCGCAAGCCAACTTCGCCTGGTTGACCGGTGGTGGCGATAACCACGTTTCCCTGGGAGACGCCGCGGGCGAGGCCTCTCTTTTGGTCACGCCGCGCCAGTCGTATCTGCTTACCAACAACATCGAAGCGCCCCGGCTTCGAGAAGAAGAGGTAGTGGACCTGCCCTTCGAGCCTATCTCCTGGAATTGGTATCAAAGGGAGCAGGCCCAAGAGACTGTGGCCCGCCTGTGCAACATTTCCAAAGCGGTTTCAGACATCGGCTCATTCGGCCTGCCACTGGCGCCTGGAGGTTTCGCGGAGCTTCGCTACACTTTGCTGCCTCCGGAAATCGAACGCTACCGGCGCCTGAGGTTAGAGGCTGCGCAAGCTTTGGAGACCGCCTGCTTTAACGCCCAAGCGGGAGACACCGAGCTGGAAGTGGCGGCATCCCTCGCCTTCCAATGCCAAAAGCGAGGCATCCTGCCCCTAGTGAACCTGGTGGCAGGCGATGAACGAATCGCCCGCTATCGCCACCCGTTGCCCACAAGCAAGGAGATTCGGCGCACGATAATGGTGGCGTTGACGGGCCGTCGCCATGGCCTGCACATCTCCCTCACCCGGATGGTTTCTTTTGGTCCACCGGACTCGGATTTAGTGGCGAAACACCGGGCCGTGGCGGCGGTAGATGCCCGGCTCAATCTTGAGAGCAAGGCCGGCGCTACCTTGAGTGAGGTGATCGGCAAGGGAATAGAGCAATATTCCAAGGAGGGCTTTTCCCAAGAGTGGGAACTACACCACCAGGGAGGCCTCACCGGCTATGCCGGTCGGGAAATCTTGGCAACCCTTACCTCAGAGTACCGGCTGAGGCACAACCAGGTATTGACCTGGAATCCTTCCATCACCGGCACCAAATCGGAAGACACTGTGCTTTTGACAGAATCCGGCCCAGAGGTTTTGACCCGTACCGGTGACTGGCCCGAACTGGAGACGGAGCTCTCGGTAGGAAGCTTTCTACGACCAGCCATCTTAGTAAGGTAGGTAGGAGAAATCCACGAAGGCTGTCGCAGTTCTTCCTGGCAAACCCGACAGCGCTCACCTGGCGGAATTGCCGATGCCCAGTCTAGAGGACGTGTCCGACGGCCGGGGAGTGCTGGTCAAGGTGTTGCGAGTTGGTCTGGACGGCACTGACAAAGAGATAAACGCTGCCGAATACGGCGCGGCGCCCTCCTGGTTGCGACTTCCTGGTGTTGGGGCATGAAAGCTGTGGTGTGGTTGAGCAGGTTGTCTCCATTCGCTACCCAAGCGTACCCTTCGGCCTGCGCCAGCTGGATCAGCCGGTCGTAGAGCTCCGTCTTGCAAAAGTAGCACCGCTGGGACGAGTTGGCGACGTAACCTTCCCGCTCCATTTCGTAGGTGTTGATGACCAGGTGCCGAATGCCAAAACGCTGGGCCAGGCTATTTGCCTCTTCCAGCTCCCGGCCCGCCAGGGCCGGCGAGACCGCAGTGACAGCCAGAGCCCCGAGTACCAAAGCCTGGTGGGCCATCACCGCCAGCAGAGTGCTGTCCACCCCACCGGAGAAGGCAACCATTACTGACCCCATTTCCCGCAGAATTCCTTGCAGGGATGCCAGTTGATTCGTCGGCGAAGTAGTCATCATCACCTCCAGGCAGACAAGATGATGGGGAAGCCCTTGATTCGTGGGTGACCCCTATTAGCTCTCAGGCAGAAGCAATCGGGGAGGAGGGGGCCTCACGGCCCCCGTCCTCCCACACCACCGGACGTACTCAGCGTATCCGGCGGTTTCCTCTACTGATTCAACAGGCTGTACCTTTCGGTCAGGGCGACGAGTCCCTGTTCCCTAAACCAAGCCAGGCTCATGGCTTCAGCCGCCTGAGGGCTGCCAGCCAGGCGCCACCAGCCTTTGCCAGACCCCGCCAGTAGCCAGGCCCGCCACTCCGGCACGCCCAGCCCCTGCAGAAAGTCCGCAATGGCTTTGGACCGTTTCCGCTGCTTCAGCCGTACGCAGCGCAGCTTTCGACGAATCCACCCATCCAACCTGCTGAGGTGAGTCCGACATTCCGCATAGCGGAAGTAGGTCACCCACCCCGTGAGGAAGGAGTTCAGTTCGTGGACCATCCCTTCAAGGCTGACGCCTCGGTTGCGTCGCGTGGTTCGCCGAATCCTCGCCTTCACCCGCTTCAGGCTTTCGGGCGCTAGGCCCAGCCGACCTCCGGGCAGCAGCCGATGCCCCAGGAACTTCCGTTCCCATACCGGGGCCACCGCACTTTTCTCCCGGTTTACGCGCAAGCGCAGCTTCCTTTCCAGAAAGTTGCTCACCGACGCCATTACCCGCTCCCCCGCAGCCTGCGACCGCACGTATATGTTGCAGTCATCGGCGTACCGGCTGAAGCGGTGCCCCCGGCGTTCCAACTCCTGGTCCAAGTCATCCAGTAGCAGATTGGACAGGAGCGGCGATAGTGGCCCTCCCTGCGGAGTCCCTTCGTATCGCTCGACGCACACCCCATTCTGCATCATCCCCGCTTCCAGGAAGCGCCGGACCATCCGCAGCAGGCGTTTGTCGGCGACTCTCCGGGGCAGGCGGGACATCAGGATGTCGTGGTTTACCCGGTCAAAGAATTTCTCCAAGTCCAGGTCTACCACGATTTCCCGCCCCTCCCCTACGTACTCCTGCGCCTGGCGCAGCGCCTGGTGCGCGTTTCGCCCGGGACGGAAACCGTAGCTTGACTCCGAAAAGGTTGGGTCCAACAGCGGGTCCAGCACCTGGAGGATGCCTTGCTGCACCAGGCGGTCCACCACCGTGGGGATGCCCAGTTGTCGCACTCCACCTCCCTGCTTGGGGATTTCCACTCCCCGCACCGGTTGCGGTTGGTAGCTGCCTTCCAGCAGCGACGCCACTAAGTTCCTCCCAGTGTTCCGCCAACCAGCCGCCCAGGTCATCCACACTCATCCCGTCAACCCCCGGCGCTCCTTTGTTGGCTTTCACCCGCTGGTAGGCTCGGTTCAGGTTCTTTGGCTCTATCACCTCCTCCATCAAGGCTTCCGGCAAGGCTCGTTTCCGCTCAGACGCCGTGGGCCCTTGCTGCTCCTCGTTCGCCCCAGTTCCGGTTCCGCCTTCACCAGGGACGCCGGGGCGCACGGCCTCCTCTCCCCACTCCAGGAGTGAGAGTTGGTAGACCGTGCCTTGCTGCCGCTCTACGCCCATCGAGTCCTCCCGACTGGCTCCTTGCAGTAGAGGATTCGGCCCTTCATCCCGACTGCCGGGACTACTATGGCCTCGGCTGACTTCTCCAGGGCCTTCCCCCACCGTTGCCAGTGCGGTAGTCGGGTCCTCCAGACAGCCCCAGAGACCTCCCAGGGTAAGCCGTACATCCTTCCTTCGGTCCCCGCCGGATTTACCTGCGCACGTGTCCGAATAACTATTGGGCCGCCCCGTCCATTGCCGGGTTACCCCACTGCGCCGGCCTTCTATCCGGTTCCTGTTCGTCGAGTCCAAGTTTTGCCATCAGCTTCCTTCAGATTCCACCTCACGATGGACACCCTTGCTTAGGCTAGCGGTTCCGGTCATCACGGCCCGCAGAGGACTTTCACCTCCAAGATGCACAGCATGCCTGGCACAATCGGGTAGGAGGCGGCCTCGCGGCCCCCGTCCTCCCACACCACCGGACGTACTCAGCGTATCCGGCGGTTTCCTCTACTGTTTCAACAGGTGCTACCACCCGTCAAGGCTCGTTTCCGTTCAGACACCGTGGTCGCTGGCTGCTCCTCGCTCACCCCAGTTCCGGTTCCGCCTTCACCAGGGACGCCGGGGCGCACGGTCTCCTTCCTCCATTCAAGAAGGGAGAGTTGTTAGGCCGTGCCTTGCTGCCGCTCTACGCCCATCGAGTCCTCTTGACTGGCTCCTTGCAGTAGAGGATTCGGCCCTTCATCCTTCCCGTGCGGGAAGGACTACTATGGCCTCGGCTGACTTCTCCGGAGCCTTCCCCACCGTTGCCGGTGCGGTAGTCCCGATTCCATCGGGACAGCCCCAGAGATCTCCCAGGGTAATCTATGCATCCTTCCCTCGGTCCCCGCCGGATTTACCAACGCACATGTCCGGATGACTACCGGGCCTCCCCGTCCATGGCCGGGTTACCCCACTGCGCCGGCCTTCTATCCGGTTCCTGTTCGTCGAGTCCAAGTTTTGCCATCAGCTTCCTTCAGATTCCAGCTCACGATGGACACCCTTGCTTAGGCTAGCGGTTCCGGTCATCACGGCCCGCAGAGGACTTTCACCTCCAAGATGCACAGCATGCCTGGCACACAAAGAAAAGAGGGTGCGACTGTCGCACCCTCTTTTCTTGGAATTCGGACCACAGGTCAGGGTCAGGCGACCAGCTGTTCCGACGCCACACCCACCAGCTTCTCGAAGGCTGGTGGGTCATTTACCGCCAGGTCCGCCAGAATCTTGCGATCTACCTCCACGCCGGCCAGCTTGATGCCATGCATGAACTGGCTGTAGGTAAGCCCGTTTTGCCGGCAGGCCGCGCCGATACGGACGATCCACAACCTACGAAATTCACCTTTCCGCTCCCGCCGGTTGCGATAGGCGTGGCTCCAAGCGTGGATCAGGGCTTCTTTGGCCCATTTATAATTGCGGTGGGAGGATCCGTGAAAGCCCCTCGCCGCCAGCATGACCTTCTTGTGTCGCCGGTGTTTGGTAACCCCTCGTTTTACTCTGGGCAAGTCTATTCTCCCAAGTTTGTTCCAGTGGATGGTCCCCGCCCGCTAGGCATAGGGAAGCAGGCGGCTGAACCTCTTGATATCCTTCTTGTCTACCAGGATTTTGGCGGCGTACTTGCGGGTCACCTTCTTGGGTTTCTTGCGCCGCAAGTGGCTGCTCATTCGCTTCCGGCGCATCAATTTGCCGGTACCGGTTATGTGAAATCGAGCTTTGGCGCTCTTGTGGGTCTTAAGTTTTGGCATCGGCTAGATCATCCGCCTTTTTTCCGGTTTTTCAACCCGAGTCGGGCTGGGAATCAGGATCATGTAGAGGGCTCGGCCCTCCATTGAAGGAGCCTTTTCCAAGCGAACGTCATCTTTCAACTCGTCGGCTACCTGCTTGAGCACGGCAAGTCCCAACTGCTGGTGCACCGCTTCCCGGCCCCGGAACCGGACAGTTAGCTTCACCTTGGAACCGTCGTCGATGAATTCTCGCACCTTACGTAATTTCGAGTTCAGGTCATGAATGCCGATGTTGGGACGGAAGCGGACTTCCTTCAACTCGGTGTTCTTTTGCCCCTTCTTGGATTCTCGCTCTTTTTTGGAGTAAAGGTAGCGCAGTTTTCCATAGTCAAGCAGGCGTGCTACTGGAGGCTCCGCATTGGGCGCCACCTCGACCAGGTCCACCTCGCTCTGCCGGGCCATCTGCAGCGCCTGGTCTAGGCTCATCACTCCGAGCTGCTCTCCGTTCTCCCCGATTACCCGCACCTGGGCGGAACGGATCTGCTCATTTACCTTATACTGCCTAGCTATTTTGCTACCTCCAAAGGGGCTCTAACTCAACTCCCCATCATAAAAGTTGATTTAATTTATCATAAGGTTATGGGCACGTCAATCCATCTACGGCGCCGAAAACGCCCGAGATTAACATAAGGCAAAGGGTAAAGGGGCATGATTAACGCTTTACGTCGACGAACCGATAAATTAGCTGGTAAATCGCCTCGGCGCCAAATCCCAGCGCCTCTACCGGTATCCGCTCATCGCTGCCATGAATGGTCTCGATAAAGTTGAAGCCAGGGGGCAAAGGCATGGGCAGGAAACCGTAGGTTTGAATTCCCAGCCTGGCGAACAACCGCCCATCGGTGGCTCCTGGCAACAGCATGGGTACCGGCGCCGCGGGGGGATCGGCGGCTCGAAGAATGTCGCTGAGGAGTGGGAACAGTCCCATGTCCGGTTCGGCCGGCCCCGCATCGTACCGGGAGACTTCCAGTTCCACATCCGGTCCTATTATCTGCCGAACCTCGGCCAGCATATCCTCGGGGCCAAACCCGGGGAGGAGGCGGCCATCCATGTCAACTACTATCTCGCTGGGCAGCACGTTGACCTTTTCACCGCCCTGGACCATGGTCGCGTTCACAGTGTGGTGGAACAGGGGATCGAAGACCTGTCCCCTGGTTCCCATAACCCTTAATATACCCTTGGTTAACCTGGGGTTGAGCAACTGGCCCAACACCTGACCGGTAGGGAAGGGAAGGCTCGATTTCAAGCCATCAACCATCATGCGGGCGACCGGCGTTACATGGACCGGCATTGCCCGCCGGTCCATGTAACGCAGCATCCTCCCCAGACGGGCCATAGCTCCCCCAGGGCTGGAAAGGGAGCCATGCCCCCCTGCGCCCCGAAGGGTCGCCTGAAGCCGGCAAACCTGTTTTTCCGCCACCATTATGGGATAAAATCTCTGCCGTCCGACGTAAAAGCTGAAACCTCCGAACTCACCGATAGCGTAACGAATCCCCTGGAACAGGTCGGGGTGCTCCTCCACCAGATATCTGGCGCCATAAAATCCGCCCGCCTCCTCATCGCTGACCAACACCAGCAGCACATCCCCGGCCGGCATAATCCCTTCGGACTTGGCCCGAAGGAAAGCCTCCAGCAGCATTACTACCCCGCCCTTCATATCCAGGGCGCCCCGGCCCCAAACATATCCGTCGACGAGCTTACCCTCGAAGGGGGGATGCTGCCATTCCTGGGCGGCGGTAGTCACCACATCCAGGTGTCCGTAGAGCAGAAGCGGCGGCGCTTTGCCCTGCCCGGGAAGCCGGGCGAAAATGTTCGGGCGATTTGGAGATTTGGCCAGTACGGTGGGCTCAATCCCGGCCCGGTTCAGCAGGGAGCTAATATAAGTGGCGCAGGCGGCTTCGTTGCCCGGTGGATTGGTCGTGTCGAACCGGATCAGCTCTTGGAGAGTCAGTGTGAGGTCTAATCCCATATCATCTACCGCTGCCCGCCTGGAGACCTGCCCAACTTGTAACCCGTGAAAAGAGCGGAGCAGCCTGATGGAGGAGAGGGTAACCACCGGGGGGACCCTGCCAGGCAGGGCGATGCAGCGATTGGCGATTCATTCTAAGGGGTGTGCTTAAGGGTCGGATGGACCAAATCCCTTATCCAGGTCCAGCAAGAACTCCTCAATGTTAGGAGCCAGCGGGCTGGTGGTACCGCCGGATTCCCGCTGCTCCTCATCGTACCGCTCTTCGAGACGCTGCAGAAGACTGGAAACTCCGGACTCGCCATTAACCATATCACGCAGGGATTCGTACTGTTCCCGCCCCCGGTCCGCTTCGATTAGGCGCTCCGGCAGTTTGTACAAGGTGCAAAGGATCTCCATCAATCTCGCGGTGCCGGTAAAGTCCTCTTCAAGCTGGAAGTATTGGGGCAGGTGCACCACGTAAATCCTGGTTTCCCCACCTCTCTGGGCGACGCCCTGGCCGATCATGTAGGTGATGGTGGTTGGTCCTTCATAATTGCTCGTGCGAACCTTCACCAAGCGGTTCTCTTCCTCGACGCCGGAGCCTACACCAACACCGGAAACTAGCAAGGGCCGAGTGTGGGGAACCATGTCATACATGCCCCCAATCAGGGAGTATTTTTTCACGCCTAGGTGCTCAAAAACCTCCAACATGGTTTCCACGTATCCCTCGCCGTTGAGGTGCGGTTCCAGGAGGTGTACCAACAGCAGGTCCGGTCCCTCGGGCAGAGGGGCATGCCGGACGATGGTATTGGGTACGTTGAACTCCCGCTTGCCTTTGTTCCTAAAAGAGCGGGGACGATACCGAGTGAAATCATAAAATAGACCGGGCTGTCCCAGACGCCCGATCTCCTTGGCCCGCAGGTGTCGCTCCAATCTACTGAGACTCAGAGTTCCTACGCTTCCCACGTCGATCCACGGCCTCAGGACCGCCAAAACGTGGGGGTCCTTCATTTCAGGCAGCGGGTCTGGAATTTCAAAATGGCCCAATTTCATAATTTCAGTTTGACAGTCTCCACTTAGTTTTACAAGGCATGCCGGAATGGGTCCGGTGCCTTTCGAGGGTCATTGCGAGGGCCGCAGGCCCGAAGCAATCTCATTAGGGCAAAGCTGGATTGCTTCTCGGAGTTTATCCTGAGCGCAGCCGAAGGGCTCGCAATGACATTGGGAAGAACCGAAAGACCCTGGGGATGGGTACGGTTAGGGTTTGGGCAGTATCTGCCAAGGATCAGCTTGGTATGACTCGGTCCCAGGCAATTACCCCGGGGCTGACAATCATGATGGTGGGTCAGCACTCCCCCATCTGAAGTAGGCGGCCTTCTTTCCAGACTACAACGCCGTCCCTGACCGTGAGAAAAGTATCCAGCCTCACCTTGCCTTCCACGTTGTGACCTGCCATATCGTGCCAGACAAATCTACCCTCCCGCAGGTCAAAAACTGCGGCATCCCCGGCCATGCCCGGCGCCAGGGAGCCCAGAGAATCCTCCAAGCCCAGCACCTGGGCCGGACGAGCCGTGCTGGCCCGGAGCGCATCTTCCAGTGACATTCCCAGGGCGTGAAACTTGCTGACCAGATCGTTCATCAGATAAAGCGTCCGGCCGGGTGGAGCGATATGGATATCAGTGCTGATGGTGTCGGGCGGCAACCCCTGCGCCATGGCCGCCTTGACCACTTCGACGTCGCAGTGCACACCGGCATGCCCCACATCCATCACCACGCCCCGATCCGCGGCGGCGCGAACCTCGGGTCGAATCTTTCCCGCGTTGTCCAGCATGGATTCCGGATTTCCGTTGAAAGCGTGGGTGGAGATATCGCCGGGTCCCAAATGTTCCAGCACCTGGGGCAGCGGGATGGGAGTGCCGCTGACATGAACCATGAGCCGGGCCCCGGCCTGGTCCGCGGCGGCTCTGGCTTGTTTCATGGCCAGCGGAGCATCCCAGTGGGCCACCGCATTCAGCTCCATCCGAACCTTAACTCCAAAAAAGAAGCCCGGATTTCGCTGGATGGCTTCGGCGGTGCGGTCCACGTCAATTACCCGCATGTCCTGAAGTCCGCCGCCCAAAATTCGGTTGACCGCCAGGCCGATGGCGCCGATGTGGAGGAAAGCCAGCAGCCGAGTCCGGTGCGCCGGAAAGACGTAGTCTTTCATGGCGGAGTAGTTAAGGAATCCGGCGCTGCCCGCGTCCACGCCGGTGGTCACGCCCGCCGCGAGACAATTCTGATCGGCATGGACCGAGCTGCCGTTGCCACCGTGGTAGAAATGCCCGTGCAGGTCAATCAGCCCCGGGGTCACCAGCTTGCCCGACACGTCCACCAGGTTAGTAGCGGATGCCGGGTCGATGCGTTCGGCGACGGCGGCGACCTTGCCATCTTGAAAGGCCACGTCTCGCTGCGCGTGGATGCCCTGGGCCGGGTCAAGGAGGGTGCCGCCCTTTAGAACCAGGTCGTACAAAGGCGAGGCAGTAGTCATTTTTACCCCTTTAGCCGGTCCCGTACGATTGACCTTAATTACGGACCGGCGGCCGCTTTGGACTTGTGGGCACCTCTAGAGGATCGGCCGAAAAGTACCCTGATCCAGGCTAGTCCGATATAATGGGCAGGAGAATTTAATGGGTGTGGGAGGCAGGGGATGCTGGGAAAACGCTCTAAACAGCTGGGGTTCCTGGAAGCGGACCATCTCTACCTGGACTATGTGGGTCGCGGCTCCTTCTACGGCTTCCTGGCCTCCCTGCGGGGTCAGCTATTTCGGGACGAAGATTTCGCCGAACTGTATTGCCCAGACAATGGCCGGGACAGCGTGCCGCCCAGTCTGGTGGCCACCGCGCTGTTGCTACAAGCCTACGACAAAGTTAGCGACCTGGAAGCCAAGCAGAGGGCGGATTTCGATATCCGGTGGAAGGTGGCGTTGGGGATTGAGGTGGAGGACCGGCCCTTTGCCAAGAGCACCCTGCAACTGTTTCGAGCCCAGCTGATCCTCCACGACCAGGTGCGGTCCGTCTTTCAGCGCAGCCTCCAATTCGCCCGGCAGACCGGCTGCCTGAAAGGACGGCGGATGAAGGTGGCGGTGGACACCACCTACATTCTGGGTCGGGGAGCGGTCAAGGACACCTACAACCTGCTGGCCGACGGCATAGTCCAGGTGGTCAGGGCACTGGCCCAACTGGATGGGACCCGGGCCGAGGAGTGGGCCTTGAGACACGGCCTGGAGCTTTACTTTGGCTCCAGTGTGAAGGGAGAGGCGGGGATTGACTGGGACAACAAGAAAGAGCGGCAAGCCTTACTGCAGAAGATAGTAGCCGATGCTGACCTGGTATTGGAACTGGCCCGTCAGGCCCAAGGTAGATTTCCCGCAGATAGTCCTGAGCGCCAGGCTATTGGAGAAGCAGCGGAACTCTTGGGGCAACTCCTCTTGCAAGATGTGGAACGGCAGGAGGATGGTCCGGCCCGGAAGGATGGCGTAAGCCGGGACCGGGTCCCTTCGGCGCACGACCCGGAGATGCGCCATGGGCGCAAAAGCAGCAGCAAACGCTTCGACGGACATAAGGCTGCCGTGGTGGTGGATACCGATTCCCAACTAGTGACCGCGGTAGACATTCTGCCCGGCAATGCCGGTGACAACACCGGAGTCCTGGAACTGGTGGAGCAGAGTGAAGAGAACACGGGCATAGCTGTGGAGGAGACTATCGGGGATGCGGCCTATGGAGATGGCGGGACGCGGCAGGCCTTTGCCGATGCCGGTCGGACGCTAATAGCCAAGGTGCCGGGTCGTCCCAGAAAAGACCACTTCCCCAAAGAGGACTTCCAGATCGACCTGGCGGCCGGCACCGTCACCTGCCCAGCCGGTAATGTTACCCACACCTTGCGGACCTTCGGCACCCGGACCAACCGGTTGGGTCAGACCTATCCGGCCCAGAGTTTTCAATTCGACCCGGCGGTCTGTGGCGTATGCCCCCTGCGGTCCCAGTGCGTGGCAGCTGGAGAGGGCAAAGGCCGTACGGTGACTCTCCATCCCCAAGAGGCGCTCCTGCAACAAGCCCGGGCCTTCCAGAAAAGTGAGAGCTTCGCCGAATACCACAGCCGGCGGCAGGTGGTCGAGCATCGCCTGGCTCGGCTGGTGCAGCTGGGGGTCCGCCAATCTCGCTACTTTGGTCGGGCCAAGACCCTTTATCAGCTACTCCTGGCAGCCACGGTGGCCAACCTGACCCTGGTGGCTACCAAGACGGGGATGATGTCCCAGGGTCCAGGCTCCTCCCCCAATAAACCAGAGAATAGACCGGACCGGCCCGCCGCCGGAGCCTGCCCTGAGTTCGCCACCGGGTCGCCCATCGTTACCGCCCAATTCATATTGGTCGCTGCCAGCTGGGCCGCCCTTAGTCTCAGACCTGGCCCAGTCCACTGGTTAACCTCCGCCTCATCTCGTCACAGCAGGGCTTTTCAGCCGGGTTTCTAGTACTACAACGACGGGTTTAAGGTGGCGGCTCCATCCTGCTTTCGCGGCGGGTGGAGCGGCGTCTCTCGTGGGAACGGCGAGCCCGTTCGTTGCGTAGCTGCGTATCCTCCAGCCACAACAGCAATTGATCGGGCCCGAACTGCTCCCGGGGCAGCATCTCCCGCACCACCCGGTACACCTGTGGCCTCGTGATCCGGGGCATCTTTTTCCCCCCAATCCTGCTGCAGGCTCAGCAGGAACGCCCCACCCAGCAGGCACATGGCTATGTGGTGATGCCACCCTGCCCAGCTGCGGGTCTCGTATTCGTCCAGCCCCACGTCACCCTTCTCAGTCTCGAACTCCGTTTCAATGCGCCACCTGGACCCACCCACGTAGGCCAGAGTCTCCAAGGTTGTGCCCTCGGGAGCGTTGGACAGGTAGTAGCGGGGCTCGCTGCCGTCCAGGTTCCGGCGCCAGACGGCCCACAGTTCCTCGCCGGGCTTGCGCCTCCTGGTGGCCCGCACCCGCTGGGCACTGAACCGGTAGGTGCGCGGCCCCTGGCTTCCCTGGGCCACCGTTATCTCCCGCCAAGCCTCATCCGGCAGTTCATCACCGCGCTGCTCCATGGTCCGCCGCTGCCCAGGCCGCAGCTTGGGTTTGCGGGGGCGGCCGAACCCCGGATATTCCGGACTGGTCCAAGCCGGGTCCAAGGGCCAGACCGTAGTGCCGCCCGGAACGTCCAGCACGTAGCGCATCCCCAGGGCCGCCAGTCCCTCCCGGAAGGTCGGCGACATCCCGAAGGCGTCGTCTCCGGCAACCCACTCGGCCCTGAGGTAGCCCAACTCCAGGACCCGCTCCAGCATCTCCAGGGCCAACTCCGTCTTTGACCGGTAGTTCCGCCGGTCCTCCGGCACACCCGCCGCAGCACACCGGTCCTGGTCGGAGGTCCAACTCTTGGGCAGATACAGCCGCTTGTCCACCAACGCCCGGCCCAGCGGGCTGACGTAGGCCAGGAACATCCCACCCTGGCAGTTGGCCACCTTGCCCAGCCTGCCGCAGTACTGCCGGGCCACTCCCGCCGATTTCCTGCCCTGCTTGGGGAAGTCGCTGCCATCGAACACCCACACCGCCTCCGGGTGTCCCAGCCTGGGGGCCAAGTATTCCTGCAACCGCCCTATGACTGTCTCATCGGACCACCGGGCCTCGGTGAGAAAGCGCTGCATCGCCCGGGCCGAGATGCCCACCGATTCCGAGAGATTCTCGGCGTTGCGCCGCTCCTGGTCCTGCACCAGCAGCGCCTGAAGGTAATTCCCGCTGTGATCCCGCCACTGCTTGCGGCCGAAGGAGGCCGCAAAGAAGGCGTGGAATTCCTGAAGGCTGTCGTAGACCCGCTCGAAGCTCGCCGCATCCATCACCCAAACCATCCAACATCATCTGTCCAGCCATCCTACCAGACAACTCGTCGTTGTAGTACTAGGGTGTCGCTACAGGAGAGCCAGCTTTTTAACCTGGTGCTCTCAGATCAAATCGTCCTCATCATCAGCGTCGGCGTACTCCATGTGGCGAAGACGGGGGTAGACCAGCTCTTTGGGGCGCCGCAAATCTCCCTCAGATATATCCGGCGACTCCACCAGGGGGCGGGCTTCCCATTTTTCGATGGCCTGCTGGATTAGGGTCCGAACGAGTTGGGGAGAGCGGCCCTCCAGGCGACCCAGTTGATAGGCCAGCGTGACGGCCAGCTGATTGGCGGTAATCTGCTCAAAGGCAACCTCGTCTCGCAGGTCCTCGGGCATGCCCCCGGCCTGATCTATGAAATCATCCAGGACCTGCCCCAAAATGTCCGGCATTCCGCCCAGCTCTATTTCTGTCATGTACTCCGTAAGCTTATCGGTGAGATCGGTTACGCCCTCTTCAGGCAAAACCCTACCGCCAAATTCATCCTGCTGGGTGCCGGTATTATCATCGGTCATTCGAAAGCCGCTCCTTTCTCGGTGGCAACATTAAGACCCTGAGTTGGGCAAGTCCAGGCGAATTAATCGCGAGGTTTGGCGCGAGTATTCGTAATTCGAATTCTCGCCGACCAGCCCCAACATTTTAGCATGCTCCCGCTATCATTAAAGGTAACCCAGACGATTCCCCGAATATCATTTCAAAAAGGTAGGACCGCCCGGCCGGACCCGGAAGACCAAACCGGTCACCCTTTTACCGTCATTCTTTTCTTGAAGCCCCCGCCACCAAATGCTAAGATGACCCCAAGAGTCACGTCATTCCAGCAGTGTTCAATCACTGTCCAGGGGGCCCGATCTGCCAGCCAAGGTTGACCCGGTAAGGCAAGCAGACATTTCCATATTTCCAGAGTTGGAAGCAGAGCTAGCTCAAGTTTGGCTTCAGCGGGTCCTCGAAGGAGCCCTGCGGGTGGCGCTGGAGCCGAATGAGCCGGCCCAGGTGAGTCTGGTGATCGCCGACGATAGCACCGTGCGGGAGTTGAACGCCCAATTCCGAGGTCTGGACGAAGTAACTGACGTGCTCTCCTTCTCCGCCAACCATCCCGGCCATTGGCTGGGGGAATCGGAGCTGGCGGCGGACTGTTATATTCAGGCAGGAAGCGAGGCAGCCTTTCCCTTTCCAACTCTTGACGGCGGCCCGCCGCCTTTGGGTGAGGTGATCGTATCTCTCCCTCAAGCCCGGCGGCAGGCCAAGGAGCGAGATGAGCCGCTGGATCGGGAGTTGGCGCTGCTGATTGTCCACGGAGTGCTCCACCTGGTAGGCCATGAACACCTGGACTCCGAGGAAACCGCGCTAATGCAGGGCCGGGAGCAGGCCGCTTTGGCCAGCCTATTCGCCTCTGGCCAATTAGCCCCGGGCCTATTCACGACGGGAATGAACCTGTAATGACCTCCCAAGTCTACTACCGCAAGTGGCGGCCGGGCAGCTTCACCGACCTGGCCGGGCAGGACCACGTAGCTACCACTATTCGCCAGGCAATCAAGCAACAGCGGGTCTCCCACTCCTACCTCTTCTGCGGGCCCCGGGGCACCGGCAAAACCACCACAGCCCGAATACTGGCCAAAGCGGTCAATTGCCTGGAGCCTGCGGAGGGAAATCCCTGCAACAACTGCCAAATTTGCCGGACCATAAATGAGGGCCGGTTTTTAGACATCATTGAGCTGGACGCGGCCAGCAACCGGGGCATCGACGAGATCCGAGAGATTCGCGACAAGGTTAACTTCGCACCGGTGGAAGGCCAGCGCAAGGTCTACATCATCGATGAAGCTCACATGCTTACCGACCAGGCCTCCAACGCGTTTCTGAAAACCTTGGAAGAGCCGCCGGCCCACGTAATCTTCGTGCTCTGCACCACCGAGGCCAACAAAATATTGCCCACCATTATCTCCCGCTGCCAGCGCTTCGACTTTCGCCGCCTGCCCACCGATGTCATCTGCCAGCGCCTGACCGAGATCATCGAAGGGGAAGGCGTGGCCGTGGAACCCGAAGCCCTGCGCACCATTGCTCGTTACGCCTCGGGCAGCCTGCGGGACGCGGAAAATCTGCTGGAGCAGCTGGCGGTTTCCTACAGCGGCGACGGCGTCGACGGCGTCACCCAGCAGCACGTGGAAGAGTTACTGGGTTTGGGACAGGGCGACCAATGGCTCGAGCTGGTCAAGTATCTGCTGATGGGCAACACCTCGGCATCCCTGGGCATTATCAACCAGGCGGCCTGGGAAGGCGCCGATATGCGTCAACTACACCGCCAGGTTCTGGAGCTCCTTCGCGCCGCCATGCTCCTGGAGTGGAACTCGGGGGATTCGTTGGACTTGCCCGCTCACGTGACCGGACAGCTGAAGGAGTTGGTTGGTCAACTTCCCAGCTGGCGCATAATGAAGGCCATCAAAATCTGGGGCGATGTCAATATGCGTTATGACGCCCCTTCGACGCTGCCCCTGGAGCTGGCGGTGGTGGAAACCTGCGACGATACCGTTCCTCCAGCGGCCGCGGCCCCAACTCCCCCTGCTGCGCCGGCGGCAGCTGGCCGGAGTCGTCCCGCCGGATCTAACAACCCACCAGTCAGCCAGCGCGCCGCCGCCACCCCGCCGGACCGACCAGCACCGAACGCAGCTTCGATTACAGCATCAGGGGACAGACCAGCCAGACCCAGCGAGCCAGCTCCGGCGGTAGCGCTGGTGGCCGAAGATTCATTTCAAGGGCGGTGGCTGGCTACGGTACGAGCGCTGGGGAGATGCAAGGGGAAGAAATATAATCTGGGCGCCCTGCTGCGGGACTGCCGGGTGGATTCGATAACTCTGGAAGGGGATACGCTGGTGCTGCCCTTCAGCCATCGGACCAACATGGAGCGAATGCAGGAAGAAATGGAGGAACCCAATGGGCACCGCATGGTAACCGAGGCGGTAGCCAAATCCTTTGGCGAATCCTACGGCTTTAAGCTTACCCTGAACGGGGAGCCGGGCAATGGGGAAGAAGCTCACCGCCCGGCACAGCGGAGTCCTCTGGTGCGCACCGCCATGGGGATGGGAGCTAGAATTGTGGAGGAGACGACGGAATGAACCGGAATATGATACGGCAGGCGCAGCGGCAGGCTCAGAAGCTGCAGGACGACATGCTGAAAGTCCAGGAGGAGCTGGAAACCCTCACCGTGGAGGGTAGCGCCGGCGGTGGAGTGGTAAAGGTAGTAATGTCCGGCAAACAGGTGGTGGAATCGGTAACCATCGAACCGGAAGCGGCGGAGGAGCTGGACTTGCTGCAAGACCTGGTCGCCGCGGCGGTCAACGATGCCTTCACCAAGACCCAGGAGATCGCCAGCCAGAAGATGAGCGCGGTCACCGGCGGCCTGAACATTCCTGGCCTTACTTAATCCCGGAGTCATATGGTGATCTTCGTCGAAAGCTCTAAACCTGTAAGATCCAAATCCCCCTCAGTCCCCCTTTTTAAAAGGGGGACTGAGGGGGATTTGCCCAAACGGCGGCGGCTCGGACTGGGTTTAGCTCTTGATTCAAGGCTCAGTAATGACAAAATTCTGGCACGCTTCCCACAGGCATCGGTATGACCCCAGACAAATTCGATAATATCCCCTCCGCGGCTCCTTCCCTGGCCCGGCTGATCCAGGAGTTGAACCGGCTGCCCGGGATTGGGCCCAAAAGCGCCCAGCGCCTGGCCTACCACATCATCCGCCTGCCGGAGCAGGAGGCTTACGACCTGGCGGAAGCCATTGAGGCGGTCAAGCAGAAAATCGTGTTCTGCCAGGAGTGCCAGAACCTGACCGACGCCAGCCCCTGCAATATCTGCACCAATCCTCAGCGTCACCAGGACCAGATCTGCGTGGTGGAGGACCCGCTGGACGTTTTGGCCTTGGAGCGGACCCACTGCTATTTGGGGCTGTACCATGTGCTTCACGGTGTAATTTCGCCCCTGAACGGCATCGGCCCCGACCAGTTGAAGCTGAAGGAGCTTTTCAGCCGTCTATCCTCCGGCCAGGTGCAAGAGTTGATCATCGCCACCAACCCCACCTTAGAGGGCGAGGCCACCGCCATGTATATCTCCCGCCAGCTGGCCTCCACCGACCAAAAGCTTACCGGCCAAAAGATTACCGGCCAAAAGATTATCGGCCTGAAGCTTACCCACCTAGCCCGAGGCCTTCCGGTAGGGGGGTCTCTGGAGTATTCGGACGAACTGACCCTGAGCCGGGCTTTCCAGGGTCGCCAACAGGTCTAGCATGGCAGTCCCCCGAACCTACCGTACCGAAGCCCTCTCCCTGAGAAAGATGCCTCTGGGCGAGGCCGATCTTCTGCTAACCCTGTATGCCCGGGATGCCGGTAAGCTTCGGGCTGTAGCCAAGGGAGCCCGCAAGACCGCCAGTAGGCTGGTGGGGTATTTCGAACCGCTTACGCTGAACCGTCTGGCGCTGGCCAAAGGCCGAAACCTGGACATCGTTACCCAAGCTCAGGTCATTGACAACTTCAGCGCCCTCAAAAGCAGCTTGACCGGCCTGACTCAAGGTCTCTACATTGCCGAACTCCTGGACGGGTTCGGCTCGGAAGCCAATCCCAATCCAGAGCTTTACCAGCTCTCTCTGGATACTTTGCAGGCTATGGGGGGGGCTCCCGCATCGGAGATGCCCCTTCGTTTCTTTGAATTGCATCTGCTAAGAGTTTCCGGCCTCATGCCGGAACTCTACGACTGCGTTGAATGCCGCCGGTCTCTGGAGCCGGGACAGCACCGCTTTTCTCCCGACCAAGGCGGCACCCTGTGCTTGGAATGCCCGCTCCCGGAATTCCAGGCCCCGGAGTTTCAGGCCCCGGAAGCCAACGTGCGAAACCTGTCCCTCTCCACCCTCAAAGTTCTCCGCATGCTGCACCGCACTCCCTTGCCGGAAATTCCCGACCTTAAAATGGGTCAGCCAGTGGCACTAGAGCTGAAGTCGCTCTTGGGCGCTACCGTCCGCTATTGGCTGGACAAGGAAATTCGCTCTAACTCGTTTTTAGAGCACCTACAGGACCTACCCGACTCTCCAGTATATTCTTAGCCGCAGCCCCGCCATTTCCGGGGCGAAACAAAACAGCCGCAAAGGCCCTCTTAGAACCTATCGAGCCTGGTCTGTCATCTTACTAGTATTACAACGACGGATCGCAAGAAAGGGATCTTGAGTACCCTTCATAGCAACCTGCCCACGCGCTCGACAGCTTTGTGGCCTTGCCTTCCGCGAAGCGATTTCCGGTCAAAAACTGACCAAATTGAGGAAGCGTCGTTGCCAGGGAGGTACGGTTGGGCCACCAGCCCTCTCAGTTCCTAGCAGGGGAAAAAGCCACCTCCAAGTCTCGGCGCAATACTAGGCACTAGCCCTGACTAATCGGGCACGACGGGAGCCTGCCGCTTTTCCTCCTCCCTGGCAATTCTCTATTAATCGATGAAACACCGTGTTCAATAAAATCCTCATCGCCAACCGAGGCGAAATCGCCTGCCGCATTATCCGTACCTGCCAGAAACTGGGAATCAAGACTGTAGCCATCTACTCCGATGCCGACCAGAAGGCGCTTCACGTCCAGCAGGCCGATGAGGCCTATCGGGTTGGTCCTGCAGCCCCCCAGGACAGCTACCTCAACGGGGAGAAAATCATTGAGATAGCTCATACCAGTGGCGCCGAGGCCATCCACCCCGGATACGGCTTCCTTTCGGAAAACCCCCTCTTCGCCCGCCGCTGCCACGAATTCGGCATCCGCTTCATTGGCCCCAGGCCGGAAGTAATGGAGAAGATGGGGGACAAGCTCAGGGCACGGAAACTGGCCAAGAAGGCCGGATTGCCGGTGCTCCCCGGCACCGATGAGGCGGTGCCCGACGCCTAGGCCGTGGATCGGGCTTGGGCTCTGGGCTTCCCTCTGATGGTCAAATCTGCCGAGGGCGGCGGCGGGATTGGCATTCACATAGTGGAAAACATGGAGGAGCTGCTGCCCATCGTAGACCGGACCCGTCAGGTCTCCAGCCACGCCTTTGGCAGTCCGCGATTGTTTTTCGAGCGGTTCCTAAAAGGTGCTTCCCATATTGAAGTGCAATTGATGGGCGACGAACATGGGAACCTGGTTCACCTCTACGAGCGCGACTGCTCAATTCAACGCCGGAACCAGAAACTGGTGGAGGAATCCCCCGCCGTCAAACTAACACCCAAAATACGCAAGAAGCTTTGTAACCTGGCTTTGAAACTGGGGCGGCATATTGGCTACTCGGGCGCGGGCACCGTGGAATTCTTGGTATCGTCGCAGGGGCAGATCTATTTTCTGGAGATGAACACCCGGCTTCAAGTAGAGCACGGGGTGACCGAGCTGGTGACGGGATTGGACTTGGTGGAGCTGCAACTACGGGCGGCGGCCGGAGAGACGCTGCCCCTTTCCCAGAAGGATGTCCAGATCAGGGGCCATGCCATTCAGGTACGGGTCTACCCGGAGGACCCGGAGACTTTCCTGCCCCAAGTGGGTACAGTTACTGAGTTGAACTTGCCCTCGGGGGAATACGTGAGGGTAGATAGCGCTCTTGGCAAGGGCTATGAGGTTACGCTACACTATGAACCGCTGCTGGGCAAAATAATGGCCTGGGGCGAGAGTCGGAGCGACGCCACTAGGAGGCTACTCACCGCACTGCTGGCCTTCCGATTGGAAGGCGTAATATGCAACGTACCGTTATTGCGGGGGGTCCTGACATATCCTGATTTCATCCAGTCGACCCACCATACCGGCACTCTAATCAAGTTTTTGGAACATCAAAAGCAGCGCACACTCCCCAAGGGAGCCAATGGCCACTTGAACAGCGACGGACAGGAAAGGGCGAATCGAGAGCTGGCCGCGGCCATCGGCGCAGCTCTGGCGCTGGCGGCCCAGGCCGCCCCGCTCCAACCCTCCCCGGTTCCGGCTACGGCGCCCTGGCGAGCGTATGGCCGCCGGGAGCAAATGCTCTCTCGTACCCTGGGGAGCCGGGGGTGGCGCTAACCACCTTTCGAGTAAAGGTCGGGGATCGGTGGTACACAGTTGAAGTTGGAGACCTGACCCGCTCTCCCGTTGAAGTTATCGTCGAGGGCGAGAGCTTTTTCGTCGATCTGGAGACCCTCCCTCTCCCTCCCCAGCCCCCAGCCCGTCCCCGCAGAGGTAGAACCAGATCCCCGGCTGTTGCGCCTCCTTCCCCCTCATCCACCGGCGCTGCTTCCGTTCAAGCTCCTTCCGACAACATCCTACGCTCCCCCATGCCCGGCCGGGTAATGTCCATCACAGTCAGGCCCGGGCAAAGGGTCTCCGCCGGGGAGGAGGTATGCGTGGTGGAGGCCATGAAAATGGAGCAGAGCATTCGGGCCCCCCGGGCCGGCGTGATCAAGGCGATCCATGTCCAGCCGTTGGACTCGGTCAGCGCCGCCGACCCGCTGATCGAGCTGGAATAACCCGGGGTATTAGCGGGAGTGTGAAATTCAGCCGTTCATGGTTGGACAAGCTCACCACGAACGGAACCCGACCCGTTCGCCCTGAGCCTGTCGAAGGGCGATTACCCGACTCTTGGTTACTCGATCTGAAATCCTTTCAAACACGCTCTCACCCACAGGTTATCTCCGACGCGGGGAAAACCTCCCACGACACTGCCCCAGAAATGTTCTGGAAATGTTAGAATTAGGGTCACTTAGCCAAATCAAGGTGCTGCAGAATGCCCCAGGATTTCATCTACATCAAAGGCGCCCGCGAGCATAATTTAAAGAACGTGGAAGTGACGATTCCCCGGGATAAGCTGGTGGTCATAACCGGCGTTTCCGGCTCCGGGAAAAGCTCTCTGGCCTTTGACACTATCTATGCCGAAGGGCAGCGGCGTTACGTGGAATCCCTTTCGGCCTACGCCCGCCAGTTCCTGGGGCGCATGGACAAGCCCGACGTAGATTACATTGAAGGCCTATCGCCGGCCATCTCCATAGACCAAAAGGGTGTCTCCCACAACCCCCGCTCCACCGTGGGCACCGTCACCGAGATCTACGATTACCTGCGGCTATTGTTTGCCCGCGTGGGCGTTCCCCACTGCCCCAAGTGCGAACGTCCGGTGGAACGCCAGACGGTCCAGCAGATTGTGGACTCTATCCTGTCCTTGCCGGGGGGTACACGCATCACCTTGCTGGCTCCCAAGATCCGGCGCAAGAAGGGGGAGCACAAGGAGGTGTTCGACGCCGCTAGGAAGGCCGGGTTTGTTCGAGTGCGGGTCAACGGTGAGATTCATCTGCTGGAAGAGGTTGAGGACTTCAACCTGAACAAAAACAAGTGGCACTACATAGAAATAGTCGTCGACCGGCTCATCGTCCGGCCGGAAACCGAGCGTAGCCGGGTGGCCGAGTCGGCGGAGACGGCGCTACGTGAGGGTGGAGGGGTGATCCAGGTGGACCAGGAAGACGGGGAGGAGCTGGTTTTTTCGGAGCAGTTTGCCTGCGTCCAGTGCGGCACCGGCCTCCCGGAGATTGAACCGCGAACCTTCAGTTTCAACAGTCCCCACGGCGCCTGCTCCACTTGCACCGGTTTGGGCTACAAGCTGGAGGTGGACCCGGACCTGGTTATGCCCAACAAGAATCTGTCCCTGATGGAGGGCGCGGTGGTTCCCTGGACCCGTTACGGCCCCTCCAGCGGCTGGTACCTGAGCCTGATGGACTCGGTGGCCGACGCCCACGGCTTCTCCGCCCATACCCCGGTTAAAAACCTGACTGAGGAGCAGCTGAACCTGATCCTGTACGGCAACCAAAACCGCAGCATCACCATCAAGCACAAGACCCACCGGGGCCGCCGCTACAGCTGGGACACCAAATATGAGGGGGTTATATCCAACCTGGTCCGCCGCTACAAAAATACGGAATCGGACCACACCCGTCAGGAAATCGAGAAGTACATGGCAGCGCGTCCCTGCCCCAGCTGCGGCGGTGAGCGGCTCCGCCCAGAAGCCCTGGCGGTAAAAGTTTGCGGCATGGGCATCATGGATGTAACCGCCCAGAACATCGGCCGGGGATTGGAGTGGGTGCGGCAAATAGACCCGGACGCCCCGGTGGAACACACCGGTCCCGTCCTTTCCCCACGGGACAAGACCATCGCCAACCAGATCCTCAAGGAGATCGAAGGGCGCCTCCGCTTTCTGGACGACATTGGCCTGGATTATGTGACGATGAGCCGTACCGCTCGCACTTTGTCGGGTGGCGAGGCTCAGCGGGTCCGCCTGGCCACCCAAATCGGTTCGGGATTGACCGGCGTGCTCTACGTCTGCGACGAGCCCACAGTGGGCCTGCACCCTCACGACGACCAGCGGTTAATCGATACCCTGTTAAACCTGCGGGACATGGGCAACACAGTGATAGTAGTGGAACACGACGAGGCCATGATGCGGGCGGCCGACCACATTGTGGACATGGGGCCCGGCGCGGGCGAGCACGGCGGCCAGGTGGTAGCCACCGGCGTTATTGAAGAAATCATGGAGGCTTCCGAATCCCTCACCGGTCAGTACCTGAGCGGCCGCAAGAAGATTCCCATGCCGCCGCTACGGCGCGCCGGCAACGGCGCCCAGCTGAAGGTTTGCGGCGGTCGCGAGAATAACCTCAAAAACCTGGATGTGAGCATACCCCTGGGAACCCTCACCTGTGTTACCGGCGTGTCCGGCTCCGGCAAGAGCACCCTGGTTTACGACATCCTATACAAGAGGCTGGCCCAGGTCCTGAACCGGACCCGAGACTTGCCCGGGCGGCACGATGAAGTGCAGGGCATCGAGCACATCGATAAAGTCGTCAACATCGACCAGTCCCCCATTGGGCGGACGCCCCGCAGCAATCCGGCCACCTACACCGGCGCCTTCACTCCCATCCGGGAGCTCTTCGCCAGCCTACCGGAGGCGAAGGTCCGGGGTTACAAGCCGGGACGCTTTTCCTTCAACGTTCGCGGCGGCCGCTGCGAGGCTTGCCAGGGGGAGGGCTATAACCAGATTGAAATGCAGTTCCTTCCCGACGTTACTGTCCCCTGTGAAGTCTGTCATGGGAAGCGATACAATCGGGAAGCGCTGGAGGTAACTCTGCGCGAGCACAGCATCGCCGATGTGTTGGACCTAACGGTGGCGCAAGCCTTGGATCTCTTCTGGAACTTCCCCCGCATCCGGCCCAAGTTGGAGACCCTGCGGGACGTGGGTCTGGGTTATATCCACCTGGGTCAGCCGGCCACCACTCTTTCCGGTGGGGAGGCCCAACGGGTTAAACTGGCCACCGAGCTCGCCAAGAGAGCCACCGGTAGAACCTTTTACCTGCTGGACGAGCCCACCACCGGCCTTTCTTTCGAGGACTGTGCCGCCCTGCTGCGGGTGCTGCACCGCCTGGTGGATAATGGAAATACCGTGGTGCTAATCGAGCACCACTTGGACCTGATCAAAAACGCCGACTGGATAATTGACCTGGGCCCCGGAGCCGGAGACCAGGGTGGTGAATTGATCGCGGAGGGAACGCCGGAACAACTGGTCCAACACCCGGATTCCCACACCGGCCGCTACCTCCGCTCGGTCCTGGAAGATAGCCGAACGCCCATGGCGGAAGCCGTGGCCGTCGCAGGAAATTAGCTGGCCGCATATTCCTGTCCGCTAACCGGGCTGCTCGCCTCGCCGCTGGTTGATGTCCATTATTGTTTTGGATTTCCTTTGCCACTGAAAAAGCGGTTTGCTACAATGCTCCCCAGTGGTCGATAATAATTTGAGAGGACAATTATGCCCCTTCATTATGACGGCGAAATCCAGATAACTAAGATAAACATGGGCCCTTACAACAACAACGGCTATATCGTCGCCTGCGCGGAGACCAAGGAAGCCGTGATCATCGACACACCGGCCGAGCCGGAGAAGTTGTTGAGCGAACTTGGCGACGTGCAGGTTAAGGCCATTCTGATCACCCACGGGCACCAAGACCATCTATTGGGTTTTGAAGCAATTACCGGGCAGGTTCACGCGCTGGTCGGTGTGGGAGAGCCCGACGCGGAACTGTTGCCCAGCCCTCCGGGTATCGCCCTGGCGGACGGCGCCATCCTAAAAATTGGGAGTAAGACCATCCAGGTCCTCTCCACTCCGGGTCACACCGCCGGGTCTACCTGTTTTCTGATTGGCAAGCACCTGTTCTCTGGAGACACCCTGTTCCCCGGCGGCCCGGGCAAGTCTCGCAGCCCGGAGGCATTCAAACTGGAGATAGACAGCATAACCCGTAAGCTGCTGGTTCTATCCGACGACACCGTGGTCTACCCAGGCCACGGCGATGACACTACCATCGGGCAGGCCCGCCAGGAGTATCAAGTCTTCGCATCCAAACAACACCCGGATGACCTGTGCGGCGACGTTGCCTGGCTGGAGACCTAGCCTGGCTTGATTAGTTTTCTAGGACTTTTACCTGAATGGCCAGCTCTATCCGGACAACTTGCTCGACGCCCAAATCGGTGAATTGAGAATGTATCAGCGTACTACCCTGGACAACCAGCTCCGCGTGCTGAGCGCCACCTTGCCCCATACCTCTTCCGTGTCCATGCTGATCTGCGTCGGCGCGGGTTCCCGTTACGAGCCCCAGGAATTGGCCGGACTGTCCCATTTCCTGGAGCACTTGCCGTTTAAGGGAACAAAAAGCTGGCCCTCTGCCCGGCTGGTCAGTGAGGCCATCGAAGGTGTGGGCGGCATTATGAACGCCAGCACCGACCGGGAGATGACCATTTTCTGGTGCAAGGTTTCCAAGCTGCACTTCAAGCACGCCTTTGCGGTTCTGATGGATATGGTGCTAAATCCCCTCCTGGACCCGGAGGAGATGGAGCGAGAGCGGGAGGTCATCCAGGAAGAGCTGCGAATGACCAACGACTACCCGACTCAGCGGGTCGACCTCCTGATAGATGAAACCCTTTGGCCGGATCAGGCCATGGGACGGGACGTGGGAGGGACCCTGGACTCGGTTGCCCAAATCACTCTTGACGACGTTCGGGAGTACATGGAGCGCCAGTACAACCCGGCCAACACCGTGGTGGCGCTGGCCGGCAACGTTTCCCACGAAGAGGTTACGGAGTTGGCCGAGGCGGCAACGCGGGACTGGCTGCCCCGGCAGTCCCTGAACATGGAACCGGTAACCAACGGTCACCAGGAGCGAGTCGTGCGCATAGAGCAGCGCCGCACCGATCAGTCGCACCTTTGCCTGGGACTGCCTGGATTGTCCCTAGATGACCCGGACCGCTATGCCCTAGCCATCCTCAATGGGATTTTGGGCGACGGCATGAGCAGCCGGCTGTTCCTCAACTTGAGGGAGCGCCAGGGCCTGGCCTACGAGGTCTTTAGCTCGGTCAGCCATTTCCGCGACTGTGGCTCCTTGGTAGTCTATTGCGGCGTGGAGCCCAAGAAGACCAAGACCGCCGTCCAGGCCATGGTCAACGAGTTGCACGCCATGCACCAGGAAGTTCCCCAGCAGGAGTTGAACAAGTCCAAGGAATACGCCAAGGGCCGCTTGCTGCTCCGGATGGAGGATAGCCGGTCCGTGGCCGCATGGCTGGGCACCCAGGAACTTCTTCTGGGGAAAATAGACCTGGTCGAGGATGTTATCGGGCATATCGACGCCGTGACCAGCGAGGACGTGGCCCGAGTGGGCCAGCGGGTCTTGAACGAGGAGAACCTGAAACTGGCCATGGTGGGACCCAACCGGAGCGACCAGGCTCTCCGCAAACTCCTGAGGTTTTAGCGCCGCCTTCCTGGCCGTACAACATCCGATCCGGGCGGTGACCGGCCTGTTTATGAGTCTGCCGCGTGACGCGGCTCTCTAACTTACCCCGCCCATAATAAAGCCCGCAAATAAAGCCCGCCGGGAGACGCCCGTGAAGCTCGGCTTTTTCGTCACTAACCAGTATCTCCCCAACCAGTCCATGCCCCAGATGATCCAAGAAAGCGTGGAGCAAGTCAGTCTGGTGCGCCAGGCCGGCTTCGACCTGATTTGCACCGGCCAGCATTACCTGGCCACGCCTTACCAGATGTCCACCAGCTTTCCCTTGCTGGCGCGATTGGCGGCGGAGGCCGGTGACATGGAGGTGGCCGCCACCGTGGTGCTGGTGCCGCTGCACAATCCGGTGGAGCTGGCGGAAAGCGTGGCCACCATGGACGCCATCTGCGGAGGTAGGTTCATTTTCGGCATTGGCCTGGGGTATCGGGACGAGGAGTACACGGCCTTTGGGGTCCGCCGCGTCGAGCGGGTCGGCCGGCTGCGGGAAGCTCTGGAGGTAATGAAACTCCTCTGGACCGAGGACCAGGTGGAGTTTCACGGTAAGTATTACCAGGTGCCCCGCATCCAACCGGCCACCCGGCCGGTGCGGCAGCCTCACCCTCCCATTTGGGTGGCGGCCAACAGCGACGCCGCCATCCGCCGCGCCGCCCGCTGGGGTTATCCCTGGCTGATCAATCCCCACGCCACCGTGCCGATGGTGGCGGAGCAGTGGGCCAAGTATGGGGAGATCCTGGACGCTTCGGGACAACCCCTACCGGAAACCCGGCCGATGATGCGGGAGCTATACGTGGCCAACGACCGCGAGACCGCCATCCTGGAAAGCGAACCCTATTTGGGCCCCAAATATGAAGCCTATGCCGCCTGGGGACAGGACAAGGCGCTGCCGGGAGAAGAGAGCTTCCGCATCCCCTATCAGGACCTGGCCAAAGACCGGTTTCTACTGGGGTCTCCCGACCAGATAGTGGAGGAGATACAGCGGTACGAAAGGGATTTGGGGGTCAACTACCTGATATTTCGGATGCAGTGGCCGGGAATGGAGCAGTCCCAGGTGCTACGCCAGATTGAGCTGATGGCCAAGGATGTGATACCCCGGGTTAAATCTTCTAGCTAAACCAAAGCCCAAGTGGGATCTACATCCCTACCGGATTGGGCAGCGCTGCCAACACCGTCATTCCGGCGTTCGCCGGAATCCACGGAACAGCGCAGAATGTACTTTCCTGGACACCGGCTTACGCCGGTGTGACGAAGGGTAGTCCGCCCAAGGCGTATCATCGGCCCACCGGCACCCCGGCATCTTCCGAATAGACGATATTTCCGTCGGTAAGCACTATACCGTCCTGGCATTGGCATTCCACTCGGCCACCCTGGAACTGCTGCCCGTATAGCTCGGCATACAAACCGCCCCGGGCCAGCAGCTCCGCGTGGCTGCCTTGTTCTACTATTCTGCCGTGGTCAATGGCGTAGATCACGTCGGCGGCCAGGATAGTCGAGAGACGGTGGGCAATGGCCACGGTGGTCCGCCCCCTCATCAGCGGCACCAACGCCGCTTGAACCAGCCGCTCGCTGGCCGTGTCCAGGGCCGAGGTCGCCTCGTCCAGAATCAGCAGCTTGGGGTCGTGAAGCAGCACTCGGGCGATGGATAGCCGCTGCCTCTCGCCTCCCGACAGTCGATATCCCCGTTCCCCGACTATGGTGTCGTAGCCGCCCTCGAACTCCATTATTCGATCATGAATGTAGGCCGCCCGCGCCGCGGCTTCCAGCTCCTCCTGGCTGGCCCGCGGGTTCCCATACATCAGATTACTGCGGATGCTGGCATGAAACAGGTAGCTCTCCTGGGAAACGTAGCCGATGATTCCCGCCAGAGAAGCCTGCTTGACCTTCCTAACATCAACGCCGTCGATGCTGACGGTGCCCTCGGTGGCATCGTACAGCCGAGGTATCAGATAAGATATAGTAGTCTTGCCGGCGCCGCTGGGGCCGACGAAGGCGGCTAACTGCCCCGGCTTGATGTCGAAAGAGACGTCCTCCAAGGCAAAGCGAGGAGCAGCGTCATTCGACACCGCTACGTCATCGTTGTTCTGGCCATCGCCCAGCGAGGCATAGCGGACTCGCACCCGGTCAAACCGCACCGCGCCCAACACCCGCTCCGGGTCCAGCTCGACGGCATCCGGGTCGTCCATTATTTCCGGCTGGATATCCAGATAATTAAAGATCCGCTCGAACAGAGCCATCGAGGCCTGCAGCTCCACCACCATCTCCAGCAACCGGCCGATGGGGAAGTACAAACGGCTTTGCAGGGTGGTAAACGCAACCACAGTACCCGCGGAAATAGCCTCCGGGCCTACTCCGTCGATGAGATAGCCCGCCAGCAGGTAAATCAGGACCGGCGATACCGAAAAGAAGATCTGCATCGCTGTAAAAAAAGACTGACCGGTCATCTGCTGGCGTATTACCAAATCGGACAGCCTCTGGTTCTCGGTGTGAAATCGCTCTATCTCCTGGTTTTGCCGGCCAAACAGTTTGGACAGCATGATGCCGGAGATGGACAGGGTTTCCTGGGTTATCGCGGTAATTTCGGCGGTCGCTCTTTGGGTTTCCGCGGCCACCGCCCGGCGTTTGGCCCCCACTACGCGGCTGAGCAGGAAGAACAGCGGCGTGGTTCCGATGGCCACCAGCGTGAGCTGCCAGGACAATATTGACATGGCGATCAGGGTGCTGATAAATATGACGCTGTTGGACAGCACATCGGATACGGTGCTGGTAACCACCCGCTGCACGCCGCCGACGTCGTTGGCCACCCGAGACTGGATTTCGCCGGTACGGGTGTCGGTAAAGAACCCCAGGGACAGGCTCTGCAGATGCCGGTAAAGCCGGTCCCGCAGGTCCCGCATTACCCGCTGGCCCATCCGGTGGGTCAAGAGCGTCTGTACTATGCCCAGACCGCCGGTCACTACGACAACCCCGGCCATGATCCCGGCCAAGGTCCACATCAGGTTCAGGTCTGGGCTGCCTGACGAGGGGAAAAGCGCCCGGTCAAACACCACCTGTATCAGCAGCGGGTTGACCACGCCCAACCCAGCGGTAACCAGAACCAGCAGGCCCACCAGAACCACCTGAACGGAATAGGGACGGAAGGAAGCCGCGATACGGCGGCTCAAACCCGGTGTCGAGGCCCTATTGGACTGACTTTCATCTGTGTCCATAAGGGGATTATATCAAGTGCCACCCAGGGATAAAACCACGGGAAAAAACGGTAAGGTACTGTCACGAAATAACTTGTTCTTTACTACATGCTCAGCTATACTTAATGGGTGATAGTTGAAGGAGCGATTCAAGCTCGTTACCAAGCGATTGCCCCCGTTGTGGACGAGCGGGTGCGGCGGCTGGTGCTTGCCGCTGAGGCGTCGGCGGCCGGGCGTGGTGGCCAGGCAGCGGTTGCAAGGGCCACCGGAGCTTCTCGCGGGACGATTCGCCGCGGCATACGGGAGTTGGGCCAGCCGGCCGTAGGGGCCGCGAAGGGCCGCATCCGCCATCCTGGAGGCGGCCGGAAGCGCACCGTCGAGCATGACCCGAGCTTGCGCGAGGACTTGGACCGGCTGGTGGAGCCGACCAGCCGTGGGGATCCCGAGTCCCCGCTGCGCTGGACCTGCAAGAGCGTGCGTCAACTGGCGGTGGCATTGAAGCGCCAAGGGCACCAAGTCAGCCATCGCATGGTCGCCGAACTGCTCCACGACATGGGCTATAGCTTGCAAGCCAATCGCAAGACCCTGGCGGGGACGGAACACCCGGACCGCAACGCCCAGTTTGAGCACTTGGACCGGGCGGTGCAACTGCAACTCTCCCTGGGAGAGCCGGTGATCTCCGTGGACACGAAGAAGAAGGAACTGGTGGGGCCCTTCAAGAACGGTGGGCGGGAGTTGCGTCCCAAGGGAGCGCCGGAGCAAGTGCTGGTGCATGACTTCCTGATTCCGGATCTGGGCCGGGTCAGTCCTTATGGGGTGTACGATATCGCCCAGAACGAGGCCTGGGTCAGTGTGGGGACGGACCACGATACGGCTGCTTTTGCCGTCGAGAGCATCCGGCGTTGGTGGCGCGGCATGGGGCAGGCGCTCTACCCGAGCGCCACTCGGCTGCTGATAACGGCCGACGCGGGCGGCAGCAATGGGTATCGGCTCCGCTTGTGGAAGCTGGAGTTGCAGAAATTGGCGGATGAGACGGGCCTTGAAATCGACGTGTGCCACCTCCCACCAGGGACCAGCAAGTGGAACAAGATCGAACACCGCTTGTTCTCCGCGATCAGTCAGAACTGGCGCGGAAAGCCGCTGGTGAGCCACGAGGTGGTGGTGAACTTGATCGGGGCGACCACGACCCGGACGGGGCTGCGGGTTCAGAGCCAACTGGACACCAACCGATACCCGGCCGGGCGCACCGTATCGGACGACGAACTCGAAGCCATCTATTTGCGTAGAGACTCTTTCCATGGTGAATGGAATTATTCGCTGCTACCCCGCGTTGCGCTGCTCAATTGAACTAATTATTTCGTGACAATCCCTAACTGTTCAGACTTGATGAGGTGAATTGGCTCAAAGCCGTTGGAAAAACGCTGGCATGGCCGGGGGAGTTGTGGCATACCAGGGAGGTGGACACTGAACTAGACCTGAACGCGGCGAGTCGCGAAACTCTGCTGGAGATAATTGCCGGCCAGCGGGCAGTCATTGCCGATTTACAAAGGCGGATTGGGGTTCTGGAATCCCGTCCCAACCGGCGCGGGTCGTCGGGGATGCCGGGTAATCAGCCGCACTCCAGCCGGCAAGCGCCGGAGAAAAAGGAGCCCAGAAAGCCGCGCCGCCATGGCTTCGCCCGCCAGCGCATGACTCCTACCCGGCGGGTGGAGCATGCCGTGGCGGTCTGTCCCGACTGCGGGACTCACCTGAACGGCGGATGGGTACAGCGAACTCGGGAAGTCATTGAGCTACCGGTGGCTCCGGTAGAAGTGACCGAGCACGCCCTGGTAGCCCGCATCTGTCCGGTATGCCAGCGGCGCCGGCTGCCCAAAGAGGCCCTGCAGGGGGTGGTTCTGGGCCAGCAGCGCCTGGGGGTCAATCTGGTAAGCCTGATGGTGACCCTGCGGGAGGAGGGACGGTTGCCCATAAGAATCATCCAATGGTACCTGGAGACCGTCCATCAGTTGCACCTGAGTGTTGGTGCCATCGTCCAGGCCGTCCATGGAGTAGCCCGTCAGGCTGAGACGGCGGTGCGAGAGGTGCTCGAGCAAGTCCGCGCCAGTCCCGTGGTGCAGGGCGACGAAACCGGCTGGCGCCAGGACGGGAGCAACGGCTATGTTTGGACCTTCAGCACTCCCAGCGAACGATACTTCCTGCGTCGGGGTCGGGATAAGGGGGTGGTGGATGAGGTGCTGGATTCCTCCTTCAGCGGAGTGTTGGTCAGTGATTTCTACGCCGCCTATAACCACTACCCGGGCCTGAAGCAACGGTGCTGGGCTCATCTGCTGCGGGATATCCATGACCTGAAAGGGTTGTACCCAGAAGACGCTGGGCTGGCTCAGTGGGCCGAGGCGGTTCACCAGGTCTACACGGAGGCCAAGGCCTCGGTCCTTCCCCGAGCCCAGCCAGGCCATCGCACCCAGCTAATGCTGGAGGAGAAACTAATGGTCTTGGCGCGGCCTTTCCTTAAAGATCCCCTGGCGGTTCAGGCCAAGCTCTGCCGGCGCATGGAACGGTTCATCAAGGAACTGTTTGTCTTCGTGTCGGACCCAGCCGTGCCCTCAGACAACAACGCCGCCGAGCGGAGCCTGCGGCATCTGGTAACCAGTCGCAAGATCAGCGGCGGCACCCGCTCAGGGCAGGGCACCGACAGCAAGATGACCTTGGCATCCCTCTTTGGCACCTGGCGGGCCAGAGGTCTCAATCCCCTCCTGGAATGCCGCCGGTTGCTCACTTCCCCTCAACTCTGAACAGTTTAAAAAAACGATGTGGCACAAAATGGTAGTAGCGCCCCTACCTTGACGCCTCATCAGGGTCTTTTAATTGTCATTGCGAGGGCCGTAGGCCCGAAGCAATCTCTTGAAGATAAGGATAGATTGCTTTGCGGAGTTCACCCTGAGCGCAGCCGAAGGGCTGCTCTGTAAATAGCCCGTTCGCCCTTCGAGGGCCTCAGGACGAACGGGATCCCTACCGCTGGTGGTGAGCTCGTCGAACCAGGAGCCGAGGGGAATCCATTTTTATCTGACGGTGGCGCTCCGCCGGAGCATGAAAACTCGCAATGACATTGGGGATAATCAACAAGCCCGTGACGCCTCGCTGCCCATGGTAGTGCCCGCCTTTTACGTAGCCGGTGACGGCGCGGGTCCGGAAGCGGGGTACTAATCGGAGGCGCCATGGGGCGCTGGTTTGTCAGCCTGGGGCAATCTCCCTCCGCAGCCGATGAAAGGGTTTCAGACGGTGCGCAACTATGCCACCATGATGGCTACAGCCGTGGCCGGAGTTATTAAGCTCGGGGTGTTGTGGGAGCAATTCGTCCGTTGCCTCGCTTTCGGGTGTCGCATTAACCGGCGAATGGGCAGACCCATTACACATCAGCTCTTGATGGCCCTAGATTCCAATCCTTAAGTTGATGCGTATGGGGCGCACGGCCGTGCGCCCCATACGCCGATTTACACGGGACTTTTTGGGTAGGCTTGGTATTAGCTTGGTATTAGGATGTAGCCCAGCCGGTGTGCGAAATGTCGATAACGACCCCGTTGGGACCGGCCCATTTCATCTCGAAGTTGGCTGGTCCTCCCGCCGACATGGCGGCATCCAGACCTTCCCTAGAGTTGAGCTGCTGGCCCTTTACCTGGTTGAGCTGTTCGCAAGCCTGATCCAGGTCATCTACCTGAAAGCCTATGTGATGAATCCCGTTGTAGTTGGGGCCATTTGGCCCCACGTCCGCGTCCTTCCCCGTTTTCCAATTGAGGATGGCCAGATTGATGTAGCCATCGCTGAGAAACACCGCGCCGTTATCGCTCCGACGAATTTCCTCCAAATCGAAGGCCGCTTTATAGAACTCCGCCACTTCAGCCGGATTTTCCGTGGTCAACGCTATATGTCTGATCTTAGCCATAAAATCCTCCCATTAAATTAAACCCAAGGCAAATAGAAACCCAGGCTGTCTTGCCAACCATCGCGGCGAACATGCGACGAACATATGGGGTACCGGCCAATCGGCGCCGAATATTCGTATCGAATGTCAGGCTGCGCCGATTATAGCTTCCCGCTACCAACCATTCAACTGGAGTTCTCAGGGCTGGCCGCTGTTTGGGGAATCCCCTCAGTCCCCCGTTGCAAAGGGGGATATAGGGAGATTTGGATCTTACAAGTTTAGAACTTTCGTCAAGGAACAATAACTCGGCTATTCTGCTGGACAGGGCTGCATCGGGTTGCGATACAGATTCGGCGAAGGTCTCTCCGCCCCAAAAGTGAAGGCGTGATATGATCTGGAAGTTAGGGTGTCAGCGCAATTCAGAGGAAGGTCGCGGAGAAGGGTGCCCGGTACATTTTCCACGGTCCGCTGAGAGATGGGAAAAGCCGGAATGGAGCTAGCGCGAGCCAAGAAGAAACTTCTCCGGAGCCTGGGCCGGCATATAACCTCTGGTGCCGTATTGCAGGCTATGGCGGAGGTGCCGAGGGAGCTTTTTGTCCCGGCGGAGAGCCGGCATTTGGCCTATGAAGATGTCGCCCTGAGCATCGGCGAAGGCCAAACCATATCCCAGCCGTATATCGTAGCCATGATGACCCAGGCCCTGGAGCTGCGGGGCAAGGAAAGAGTGCTGGAGATCGGCACGGGCAGCGGCTACCAGGCCGCGATTCTGTCCCTCATGTTGCCGGACAGCCACTTGTTTTCTATAGAGAGAGTATCCGTTTTAGCGGGGCGGGCCCGGGCACTGCTGCAGACCCTGGGGCATAACAACGTAACTGTAGAGTTGGCTGGCGAAACCCTGGGCGCTCCTGATCATGGCCCGTATGATGCCATTATAGTTACCGCCGCCGCACCCAACCTTCCTCCCTCACTAACCTCCCAGCTGGCTATGGGCGGGCGGCTAGTAATTCCCATCGGATCGCGGGAATTTCAGGAAATGACGCAGGCTCGTCGCACCGATGAGGGATTATCGATCCATTGGCTGGGAACCTGTCGCTTCGTACCGTTGATCGGCAACGACGGCTTCGGGGAGGTCGATTCGACCCGCCCCGGTGTGCTTGAACCAGATGCTTGAATCCGAATTGGGCCCACAGGATCCAGACTCGTCCCCATCCCAGTAGAAAATGGACTGGGGCTGGCTCACTTTATGATCAAGTCGCGAGAGTTGATATTGTAGGATACGAGTTTGGCCGTATCGTCTTCTATCCACCAGAGGAACTCTTCAACCCCTCTCCCGTTGGCAAACTGTGTCTCGTAACTGAGAAACACTTGGGTGCCAGAAGCGTCCGAATTAGCCTCCCAACCAAGCAGGTCTGCTTCCAATACTCCACCGAGCTTTCGATGTATGGCGTCAAAAAATTCTGCCATATTCTCCTCACTATCCACGTCGCTAAACTGGTCATGAGCGTTGATATAGATCTCATGGAATTGCTTAGCATCATAGCGCATGTGGAACTGTTCGACCGAGCGCTCGGCAACCTCCTTCCCGGCCAGAAGTGAGCAGGCGGGCGTAAGGAAAAACAGCGCCATCAAGAGGATTAATGTAGGTCCTCTGGCTGACTCCAACCTCATGATTTACTCCGCTCGATGAAAGCAGGCCGAACTTGGGATGCTCAGAAGCTAAATGTCGAGGACCACATCGACCAACGCTATTCTGCCCTCATTCACCGCAGCCAGAGCATTGCGCAGCGCCGGCACCAATTGGGAGGGGTCTTCCACCCTTTCGCCGTGCCCCCCAAAGGGAGCTACCAACTGGGCGTAGTCCGGCCCGGGAATGTGGACCCCGTGGTATATCCCGGATGATGCCGCAGCGCCGTCTGGGTAGTAATGGAGGTGGTTACGCCGCATGGCTTCATAGTTTCCGTTGTTGAATACCACTGTCAAGAAGGGGAGACCCGCCTCGCCGGCAACGCCAAAGCTCTGGGTTATCGGATTGTACAAGAGACCTCCATCTCCCATCAGCGCTATCACCGGCTGGTCGGGTTTGGCCAACTTCACTCCCAACGCCAATCCCAATCCCTGTCCCAGCCCGCCGTTGGGGTGCAGGTAACAGTGGGGCCCCTCCCATTGAACATGGCGAAGGATGGCCGTTCGGTGGGAGGTAGTCTCTTCAACGTATACGGCATTCTCGGGCATGACTTCGTTCAGAGCGGCGCAGAGCAGAATGGGGTCTATGGTTGGCTTGGTCCGCGCCCCAGCTTCCGCTGCCCGGTTTCTCTCTTGAAGCCGGTCATGCTCGGCCTCCCAACGCTGCCGGCGTTCTTTAATGGCGGCTTTGACTGCCCCGGAATTGACGGCACCATTGGACCGCAGCCCTTCGATCAGGAGGTGTAGTCCGATGGTCAGGTCTCCTTCAACATACAGGTCGGCCAATAGGTTTTGGTAGACCATCTGACCTTTAATCGGGGTCTCGCCCATGGCCACCACTGTGGCATGGTCCGGTCCGGCGTTGGGGGGATACCAGGGAGCCCGGCACCCCAGAACCAGAACCAGGTCGGCCTGGTTAAGATAGGACTCGGGGCTGAATCCCAGGTGCAGGGGGTGGCTTTTCGGGAAGTTGGAGTAGGTAGGAGAGCTTTCTAGTACCGGTATTGCCAGCAGCTCCGCCAACTCCACCAGATTTCGGAAACCCGCTGGCTCTTTACCGGCGGACTCGGTGATAATCAGCGGGTTGGCGCTCTTGGCCAGCAGCTCCACCAGCTGGTTCACCGAATCCGCCGCGGGCTGGACCTTGGGCGCCGGGGGCACCTTGCGGATTTTGGATGGCGGCGACCAGTCATGAATCATGGTCTCTATGGGAATATCCAGGAAAGTTGGTCCCTTGGGAATCCTTTGCGCCATTTCGCCAGCCCTGACCAGCTGCTCATAGAGGGTGTAGGGGCTGGTGGCCTGGCCGCTCCATTTGGTAAAGGGCTCGACAAATCGGTTGGGACCTCCGACGACGCTTAGATTCCGGTACCACTGCCCCTGGGGGTCGAGCTCCGGATTCTCCCCGTAGCTGTTCGCCTCGCCGGAGCAAATCAGCATCGGTACTTCCCCCAGGCTGGCTCCGTGGATTCCAATGCCTCCCTGCAGCAATCCGACGCCGGCATGAAGCAGCACCGCCTGGAGCTTGCCGGTGATCCTGGTATAGCCCAGGGCCATGTTCACCGCCAACGTCTCATGCCAGCAGTTGATGTAGGTCGGTCCCTCGGCTTCGTTCACTTTCTGTCTCGCCAGGGCCTCCCAGACCGGCGCCCATTCCGAGCCCGGTGAGGAGATGATGTAATCGATGTCCAGATTACGGAAGGCTTCCAGAATCGCTTCCCCGCCATCTTTCGCTTGTACCACAGTATTCTCCTCCATCATGGTGCTGTTACCGGGACCCATTTAATCACATTTGGCGGCAGGTGTCAGACTGGGGCCTGGCTCATTCTACCGGCGGATACCATACCGCCCAAACGTCTAGGATTCTGGGTCAGCAGGCAATGCCGCGACTGGCAGCTGAGGAGGTTTTGCCGCCAGTACCAGCAGCGCTCCGGTCCAAACGGCTGCGGCAAACACCAGGAAGGGCGTCCGATAGCTTTTGGTGGCGTCAAACAAAAATCCGGCCAGAACCGGACCCAGGGCCTGTCCCCCGATTTGAGCGGACATCGTCAGACCCCGAATGCTGCCCAAATGCTCCCTGCCGTAGTAGTCGGCCCAGGCCAGTCTAACCAGGAGGTGTAGTCCACCGACGCCAAACCCGACCGATGCCGCCGACGCCAGCATTGCCGGCAGCGTGGCGCTCACGATGGTACTCAAGACGGCGACACCTACCAGCAGGGCCGCCAAAGACAGCAAGAATCTGACCGGTATCCGCCGTCCTAGGAATGCCCAGAATAATCCTCCAGCTATCTGGGCGGTGGCATATGCTCCGGCGCTCAGCGCGGCCAGGGGCCCGGCTATGCCTTGATTAATGTAGTGGGCCACCTGGTGGAGGCTGACACCGCCCTGTACCATGAATCCGGCGGCGGTGAAGCTGGCTAGAAGCCAGAAGGCTCTGGTTCGCAGAGCCTGGCTAACGGTAAAGTTGACCTCCGAGTTGGGATTTGGGGAGACATCCCCCTCAATATCGGGCACGTCCTCGACGGCTTCTTCGACGGCTTCTTCCGGAAAGGTTGTCCGGGGAAGGGGATCGGCCTCCAGGCCCATGTCCTCGGGCCGGCGCGCCATCAGCACCAACGAGGGTAAAACCCCCACTGCCAGGGAGAGAATTCCCAGGCAGGTCCAGGCAGTGCGCCAGTCCCATTCCCCTATTATCAGCTGGACCGTCAAAGGTATGATGGCAAGCCCCGCCCCCTTGGCGACGGTATCCACCGCCAGTCCCAGGGGGCGGCGACGGACGAACCAGTTGCTGATGGCGGTAGGCAATCCCAGCTCCAGGGGGCCGGTGAATATCATGCGGCCGGGGATGTACAGGGCGTAGAAGGCCCAGCGCGCCGAGATTAGCGCCAGCCCGAGGGCCAAAACTCCAGTAAGCAGCGAAGACCCGGCGAGCAACACTCCCGTGCCGTAGCGGTCAATCCAGCGTCCCACCAGTGGAGAGATAGCCACGGCGCAAAGGCCCCCCAGGCTAACCGCGCCGGAGAACAGGCCTCGGGACCACCCTAGCTCATCGGTCATGGGCACGAGGAAGACGGACAAGGTCGCTACCGTCATCACCGTGCGGGCGGTGAGGCTGACAGTTACGGTGTCGGCGGCGATTACCCACCCGTAATAAAAGGGCAACGAATGGGCAAGCCGACGGCGAAAAGAGCTGGCGTTCAACACAACTTTGGAAGGCTCTGTGCTATTACCATTTCTAAATGAAAGGTGTGTAATTCGGGCCGTGTTTAGAGTCAAGTAAGGGCGCAGGGGCGTGCGTCCTCACGCCCTTACCGAATCACCCATGACTTCCACGGATCTGTAGGGACCCAGCCCGGTCAAAACTATCCTCAGGCCAATCCTCAAGTATGAAAGCCCCCCTTGGCTGGTACCTGCCGAGGGGGGCTTGAGCTTTGCCAGTGCGGTGTCGGTAGGGATTTACCTGAGCTTAGGGGCGACTTCCTCGGCGTAGAGGCGGATAGAATTGAGCATTCGGTCCGCCGAGACTCCTCCGCCTACGTTGGGCTCCATGATGACGCCATCCAACTGGAACTCCTCGACCAAGTGTTTCAACTTGCTGACCACCGTATCCGGACTCCCGTAGGCCAGGCGGTCCTCCAGCAGCTCTTCGTAGGTGACCTCTCTCAGCCGCTCGGCCCGCTCATTTCTCTGTTCCGATGCCACGGTGCCCGCTGCTGATGCGGAACGGGCGAAGGTCTCGGCCAATCGACGGTAGGAATTGAAGGTACTCTCCCTGGGCTCGTTCTGGCCCAGCTCGTCGGTTTCGGCCACATATATCGGAATCCTCAGGTACACTTCACCTTTGCGCTCCAAGCCAACCTCTTCGCGGGCCTCCCGGTACAGCGCCAGATGCCGAGCTACCTGGGGCACGTCAAAGCCCCGCAGTCCGGTGACCACCGGGAAGCCCATCTTGCCCACCACTGGGAAGGTATCCATTGTCGTGGCGGCAACCCGAATGGGAGGATGGGGTTTTTGGAAGGGTTTCGGGACCACGCAAAGCTCGTTGAAACTGAAATATTTCCCCTCGTGAGAGAACCTTTCCTGAGTCCAAGCCTTGAGGATTACGTCCAGGGACTCCTGAAAGCGCTCTCGGCTCTCGCCGTAGGGGATGCCGTAGCCCTCGTAGGAACGGGGAAAGCCGCTCCGGCCAACCCCAAAATCCAACCGCCCGCGGCTAACCTGGTCCACAGTGGCGGCCTCCTCAGCCAAACGAACCGGGTGGCAGAGGGGCAGGACGCTGACGCCGGTGGCGATGCGTATTCGTTTGGTGCGGCCGGCGATGGCGCTGGCCATGACCAGGGGAACCGATACCACCGAGGGAATACCCGCGCCCCCGGGGTCGCCGGGCTGCCGTGGGGCCGCAAAATGTCTCTCCGCCAGCCAGACCCCGTCCAGACCCAGCTCATCGGCCATTTCGGCTATGGAAAACGCCTCTTCGAAGGCTTCCTCCTGGGTTCTACCTGGCCGGTAATCGCACTCCATTACCAGTCCGACGTGCATGTATCCCTCCTAATAGCCCGGCCTGACACCCCAGGCAGCTGTCTCAACAGGCTTGCCCCGGAGGTGTTAAATCGAGGTGTTATCGAGCCTCAAGAAATTATTAAACTTGTGAGCTCCAAATCCCCCTAAATCCCCCTTTGCAAAGGGGGATTTACCCAAACTGTGGCTGTTACAACCGTGTTTAGCTATATGTTCAAGCCCCAGCAAATCCTGCTCAGCCAATGGCCTAAGTTCCCGATTGCTCCAGATAGGTGTTGGGGCTGGCCAGAAACTTGCTGCGGCAATCCAGACCGCAAAAGTAGTACCAGGAGCCGTCGTGGAAAATGCGGGTGCCCTGCTGGGGGTCCACCTCGGAAGCGCCGTGCATGGTCTGCCCGGTGGTGGAACGGGCGTCCTCCTCGTTGATGTCGGTGCCGCAAACCGGGTCCTTGGGCATGGAACACTCTCCTGTGGGGCGAAAATTGTAGCCGGCTCTCCTAGTCAGCTCGCGGAGTTAGCTTTCAGCTTTCAGGGTCAGCTTTCAGGGAACCGCCGCCAGGGTCATGCCCAGACGAACCCGTCCCGGCTGGTCCAGTAGAGCGCGGGAAATTTTCGCCCGATGCTCGAAGCTGGTGCCCAGGCGCATGGACCACGCGGTGACGCGGCGGTACCACAGGTGGAGGTCGAACTCCATCATGAAGCCCATGCCGCCGTGGATTATCTGGGCGGTCCTGACCGCCGCCACGCACTTGTCGTTGCAGAAGGCCTTCGCCTGGGAAACTTCCACCGACGCCGGCAGTCCCTGGTCCATTTTCCAGAGAGCCTCGTATGTCAGCAGCTGGCCTCCGTCCACCCATACGATCATGTCGGCGCACATGTGCTGGATGGACTGGAACGCGCCAATGGGCCGTCCGAAGGCAACCCGGTTCTTGGCGTATTCGATGGCCATTTCGGCGTCTTTTCGGGTGGCCCCAACCATTTGAGCGCAGATCAGGGCGGTGGCTAGGTCCAGCATCCGCTGAACCACCGGCCAGCCTTGGTCCAGCTCTCCAACCAGGCTGGAGGCTGGAACCGATACCTGGTCGAAGGTTACCTTGCTCTGTTTATCCTTCGCCAGGGTGGTTAGGCTGGTGGCGGATATACCCGAACTGCCGGTATCTACCAGAAACATAGAGATGCCCTGATTTTGCTCGCCGGCGGGAGCAGTCCGGGCCGCTACCAGGCATTTTTCGGCGACCACAAAGTTGTCGACGAACATCTTGGTGCCGGTAAGCAGGTAGCCATCGCCCTGATCTTTGGCTTCCAAATGAACGGTTTCAGGCAGCAGCCTGGGGTCCTGCTCCTGCACGGCCCAGGTCATTATCAAGTCCCCCCGGTTAATCCGGGGCAGCAATTGCTGGCGCTGATCTGAGGTGCCATCCTGGGCTATCGTCAGCGACGGAACCACCGTGCTGAGGAGGGGGACTGGAGCAATGGTCCGGCCAACCTCCTCAAGAATCAGCCCCAGGTAGGTAAGGGGCAGGCCCTGTCCTCCGTACTGCTCGGGCACACCCATGCCCAGCCAGCCCAGACCGGCCATTTTTTGCCACAGCTCGGGAGGGTATCCCCTTTCGTCCTTTTCCATGTCCCTGGCCAGGCGGGTAGGACATTCGGCCTCCAGAAACTCCCGGGCCAGGTTTTTCACCATCTGTTCTTCTTCGTTGGGAATTACGTCCATTTATCGCACCGAACTAAGATTGCAACAAGCTAAGATTGGATTAGCCCCGGGGCATGCCCAGGCCTCGGCGGGCTACCTGGTCCCGCATCACCTGGGCGCTGCCGTGGTTGATGCCGGACTGGAAGGCGCCCATCAGGTTGTGGGCATATATTCCATCCTCAATAGCGTCCTCCGAGCCGTTCAAAAGCTGCGCGTAGGGCCCAAGAATCTGAGCGATGGTCTCGGTGGTTCGCACGCCGTGCTCGGGCGCCCACACCTTTTCGGCGGCGCCTTCGTAGGTGAAGTTACCGCCGTGCTCTACCAAAGACATGCTGCGCATGGTCATCAGCCGGCAAACCTGAGCCTCGATCCACAGCTCCGCCAAGCGGTCCCGAACCGCCGGGTCCTCGGCCGGGGAATATCCATCCAGGTCGTTTTCCTTGACCCAGTTGACGATATCCTCGTCGCGTTTCACTGATATCAGGTAACGGCTGGCCCCTACCCGGTCCAGGTTCAGGCCCATGGCGCCCACGTACCAGCCCATGTTCTCCTCGCCCAGCAGGCAGGACGCCGGAATGCGAACGTTTTCGAAGAAAACCTCGTTGGTTCTACGGTCGCCGTAGGTGGTGCCCA
>CBDCEX010000016.1:0-521769 GCA_965216025.1 Dehalococcoidia bacterium | reverse complement strand
ACAAAAACCCTGACGATAATGCCTTTTTCATCTGTTGACCACCTTTATATCGGGACTTACCGGCTTTCCCCGCCAAGAAAGCTGTCCGGCAGACCTTGAGGAGCCTCGACGGTCATCCCAAGAGTTCAGAGACTTGGCCTGCGACTCCAGGCGCAAAGTACGGGAGCTAATCTAGGAAATGGAGGAACACCTCATCGGTACCTCCTTACACATAAAAAGGGCCTGCCATAGCCCTGTCCCCGGGCGCTCGGCCGACCCCAAATGATGGCTTCTAACCACAGGAACTCAGGTCTTTATTTCTGAGTCCCCGAGGCCTAGCCTTTTAGATAGCATTTGGCGCCGCCCCGCCCAATGTGGGGTCCTGAGGGTTAGCCCCTCGGGACCTCTGCCTTTCAGGAACCCCTTTCCTGAAAGCTCGGCTATTTGATAGTGGTTCCAGTCCTGGATAATTGGCCAGTATAGCAGCTACATGACATAAAGTTGGGGCCATCCTCCTCCAATATGATCCCAAGATAATGACAGAATACGAATCTCCCGCAACCAATTATGAACAGTTGTAGCCAAGGAGGTCACCGTTTATCGAGGTTGCCATGATGGAGCGAGGGTAGTGGGGCTAGGGCTGTTTTAAGTACTGCGAAAGGCAAGCACCCTAATTTGGTGACGGAGGGCCAGGTTTTTTGAGGTCCTGATATACCCGGCGCTAAATCCCCAGCCGCTGGTAGACTTGGGGATTGGCACAGGCTTCCAGCCTCTCGCCGCGCAGTCCCGCCAGCAGATTGCGGGCGGCCAGCAACATGGTGTTGAGCCGGGTCGGGAGGGCGGCGCTGCCCACATGCGACGTAATCACCACGTTATCCAGAGACAGCAAGGGGTCATTAGCAGGTATCGGCTCCGGCTCGGTAACGTCCAGGCCCGCCGCGTAAATCCAGCCCTCTTTCAGCGCAATGTACAAGGCCCGGGGGTCCACCACCGGCCCACGGGCGGTATTGACCAGCACGGCGGTGGGCTTCATCAACCTCAGCTCGCGCTCGCCAATGTAATGGCGGGTCTCCTCCGTCAAAGGGATGTGGAGGGAAACGAAATCGGCCGCGCCCAGCAATTCTGGCAGTTCGGCGTATTCCATCCACCCTCCCTCCGCGTTTGGGGATTCCAGCTCGGGCTTGCGGGTACGGGAGTAATAAAGCACGCGCATGTCAAATCCCCTGGCCCGCTTGGCCATTTCCTGTCCAATCTGCCCCATGCCGATAATTCCCAGAGTAGACTCGTGGATGTCCACGCCCAGCCAGTGCATGGGGTGATGGGCCAGCTGCCAATTGCCCTGACGCACCCAGCGCTCGCTTTCCCCGATACGCCGGGCCGCGGCCATCAACAGCGCGAAGGCCAGGTCGGCGGTGGACTTGGCCAGAATCCCGGGAGTGTATCCGACCAGAACTCCCCGCCTGGTCGCTTCCGGCAAGTCCACGTTGTCCAGCCCAACGGAGAGCTGGCTAATGACCTTCAATCCGCCCGCAGCGTCCAGCAGAGGGCCGTCGATCCGGTCCATTATGTTGGTCAGCAATCCGTCCACCTGGGCAGATTTCTCTCGCAACACCTCAGGCGAGGGAGGAAGATCGCCGGGCCAAACCTCCACCTGGGCGGATTGCGAGATTAGCTCCAGCGCCGGGTCCAGTATCTGGCGGGTTATGAATACCTTGGGCAGGGCCATAGAGGACCTTCCTGACAATGGGATTGCCTGAAATTGTAATGATGCCGCTGGAGATTTTCCAGAGCCTCTTTTTTGCTGATAGTTAACGAAAGTTCTAAACTTGTAGGATCCAAATCCCCCTATATCCCCCTTTTAAAAAGGGGGATATAGGGGGATTTCCCCAAACGGCGGCACCTCCGACCGTGTTTAGCCATGAATGCGAGCCTCACTAAATGAAGAATCCAGAATGCTATACTTAGCCGACCTTAGTGCAGCTGGGAGAAGAAATGGCCCTGTTTTTGAACGAAAGAGAGGTGGCGCAGCTGTTGCCGATGCAGGAATGCATTGATGTGCTGGAGCAGGCCTTCGGCCACGCCGGTCGGGGACAAACGGAGGTTAAACCCCGTTCCCGCATCCGCATGCCCAACGGATTTTTCCATTTCATGGCCGCTGCCGACGCCGAGCATGGAGTTTTCGGCTACAAGGCCTACCCGTCCTTCGCCGGCCCCGGAGGCAGCAAATTCTTGACGATGCTGTACGACTACGAGTCGGGGCAGCTGCTGGCCTGCCTGGAATCGGGGCGCATGGGTCAAATCCGCACCGGGGCCGCCACCGGATTGGGCACCAAGTACATGGCCAGAGAAGATTCGGAAATCGTAGGGGTCATCGGCTCCGGATTTCAAGCCAGAACCCAGCTGGAGGCAACCTGCGCGGTGCGGGACATCAAGAAGGCTCGGGTATACAGCCGGCGGCAGGAACGCCGGGAGGAGTTCGCCGGGCAAATGTCAGAGCGGCTGGGTCTGGAGGTGGAGCCGGTGGAGAGCGCCCAAGACTGCGTTACCGGCGCGGACATCGCCATCACCATTACCTCGGCCCGGGATCCGGTATTACAGGGGGAATGGCTAATGCCCGGGGCGCATGTCAACGCAGCGGGCGGCAACCACTGGATGCGAAGGGAAATCGATGAGGAAACCGTCACCCGCTCCGACCTGATAGTCGTCGACGACCTGGAACAGGCGAAGGCCGAGTGCGGGGACCTGATGGCTCCCGAAGCCCGAGGCACTTTCCGCTGGGATATGGCTCACGAGCTGCGGGACCTGGTGTCGGGAAAGGTTCCAGGCCGCCCTTCGGCCCAGTCCATCACCCTGTTCGAATCCATGGGGGTGGCTCTGGAGGACATTGCGGCGGCGCAACTGGTTTTCCGCAAGGCGGTGGACCAGGGAATAGGAGTTGAGCTACCTTTCTAGGATAGGAGGATATAACCCCCACCAGCCTCCCTTTGATAAGGGGAGGCTCTTTTCCCACAGGCATATGAGCCTGTCCCACAAACCCTCTTCCAGAAGCAAGGCTGGAGCCCTAAACTGGTGACAGCTGAAGATAGGGGTGTACGGGATGGCCTACAATCTGGTGCCCTGTGACCGGGAGCAAGGATACTTGATGCCCCCTTCCTTACAGGAGTGGCTACCCGAGGGCGATCTGTCCTGGTTCATACTGGACGTGGTGGGGCAGTTAGACCTGAAGGAGTTCTACGCCGCCTATCATGAAGACGGCTGGGGCGCGGCGGCCTACGACCCCGGGATGATGGTGGGGGTGTTGCTGTTGGCCTACTGCCAAGGGGTCCGTAGCTCGCGGCGCATCGCCTGGGCGCTGGAGCGGGACGTAGGTTTTCGAGTAGTGGCGGCGAACCAGCAGCCGGACTTCCGGACCATCTGCCGGTTTCGGGCGGAGCGAGAAGAGGCCCTGGAGCGACTATTTGTGCAGGTACTGAGGTTGTGTCGCGAGGCCGGGCTGGTGAAGCTGGGAGTGGTGGCCCTGGACGGGACCAAGGTAGCGGCCGACGCGGCCCTGGCCGCCAACCGGAGCTATGCGACGATTGAGGAAGAGGTGCGTCGGATGCTGAAGGAGGCCCAGAGGGTAGATGCTGAAGAGGACCTGCTCTTTGGTCCCGACGGGCGAGGGGGCGAGTTGCCCCAAGAGTTGGGGAGACGGGGGGAACGTCTAAGCCGCTTAGGGGAGGCCAAGGCTCGCCTGGAGGAAGAGTCCGCCCGGGCAGCTCAGGGAGCCCAGGAGCACCTGGCGCAGCGGCACGCGGAAGAGGCGGTCAATGGCCAGAAGAAGCGTGGACGCAAGCCCAAGATGGTGGAGCCTACCCCCTCGGGGGAGGCCAAAGCCAACGTAACGGACCCGGACAGCCGGGTGATGAAGACGCGACAGGGATACGTGCAAGGGTACAACGTTCAGGCGGTGGTAAGTGAGGACCAGATCATCGTGGCGGTTGGGGTAACCCAGGAGGCCAACGATGTACATCAACTCCTGCCCATGCTGGAGCGGATGAATCAGAACCTGGCAGCAGCGGGGATTGCAGAACGTCCTGGGGTCGGTCTGGGCGACGCGGGGTACTGGAGCGAGGCCAACCTGCTGGCCTGCAATCGGCCGGACCTGCCGGAGCTATTGGTGGCCACTACCAAGGATTGGAAGCAACGAAAGGCAGCGCGGGAACGAGGCTGTCCAAGAGGACGTATTCCCAAGGACCTGAGCCTGCGGGAGCGGATGGAGCGCAAGCTGCTCACGAAACGTGGGCGGGCCCTCTACAAAAAGCGAGGGGTGCTGGTGGAGCCGGTGTTTGGCCAGATGAAGGAAGGGCAGGGCTTCCGGTGGTTTAAGAGAAGGGGGCTAGAGGCTGACTCCAGTGAGGCCGCCCTGGTTGGTACGACCCATAACCTGCTGAAGTTGTGGCGGAGCGGACGAGCGCCTTGGGGATGGTCCAAAGCCCGCTGGAACTGAAAGGCCGGCGGCGCACAGCAGGCCCACCAATTCTCCCAACGGCGTAAAAACGACCCCGATGCTATCGGGGAACCGACGCCCACCACAGTCCCTCTAATGCCAGCCCAAGAAGGGTCTATAGGACAGGCTCATATGGGACCAAATAAACAAGCAAGGACCCGTCCGCTATCTCTAAACGGACGGGTCCTCACTGGGCTATGCCCATAGGGCTGGGATGGTCGAGACTAAAGGCTGGAACCTCAGTGCTGGGCTATGCCCATAGGGCTGGGATGGTCGAGACTAAAGGCTGGAACCTCCCAACTGCTTTATAGTCTCCGTCTCTGTCTCCGCCACCGTGCGGCTAATCCGCTCGTCCTTGGTCATGGGCGGACCGGACAGCCAGTCGTAAATCGCGACGATCTGATGCCCCAGCTTGGGTAAAATCCCCCTATCGTGGAAATGTAAATGAACTGCCATCTTTGAACTCCTTGGGTCGCTTCGGGCCCTTTTTATTGACGCTTGCTGGGGTTTGCCTCAGAACTAACGATCCCTGGCTATATGGCCGTTGTCAATAGTGCTAGGCTTCCAACATCATCTTTATTAATAGTACACCCAGGCTTGCATCATGTCAACACATAACGCCTTGAGGGCAGTATCATAAAACCTAATGAAAACCGGCTTCACACACTACGCACAGGTTATTGACTATAGAAGTCGCGAAAACAGGAATGAGAATGGTCTGGACGACGAAACAGACGTTTCGGCTTGGTAGAAGTACGGCATGCCGTGCCCCAGTGGCTTTAGCTTAGAAAAAGGAGTTCAGGGACCGGTTGGGCGAGGACCAGGAGCCTGCCGCCAGCAGATGGGCGTAGAGATTCTGGTTCTCCGGTTGGGTAAATACTCGCTACAGGCCCAATTTGCCGGGATTGAGAATATTAGCCGGGTCCAGAGTCTGCTTCCACTGCCGGACCACGTCGTGACCAACACCCATTTCCCGAGACAGCAGGTGGTTAAGCTTAATTCCAACGCCGTGGCAGTATTCCATGACGCCGCCCATATCCTGGGCTAGGGTCAGTACCCGCTCCACAGCATTGCCGAAATTTTCCCGGAAGTCGGCCTGGAACTCGGCTTCGGAGTCAGCATTGCCACCCTCTTCAGGAACCACCATCATGGAAAAGAACTCAGGGCGGCTCCAAATGGCGTACTCGACCACTCGGACCCGGCAGGAGGATAGAATTTGCTCCGCTTGTCGCCGGTACTCCAGAACCTGGCTGATGGGTAGTCCTAGGTGCAAGTAGTCAAAGCCCCGGGCTCGGCGCCGGTTCCAGCGCTCCTGGCGTGACTTGCCCAGGGCGGTCCGCTTATAATTTTCGGCCGATTCGTGGCGGCCGGCCCAATAATCGAGGGTCGGCTCCGGGCCCAGGTCCCGTCCGCCAAATTCGCTGCATACCTGTCTAGCCCGCTTTTCTCGGGCAGTCACACCCTCGCGGAAGCCTTCGAACAGCAAATACAGCCGGATTCGATCCTCCTCTTCAGTCAGGTCCAACAGCGTGGGCCGGACGCCCAGGGCGTGCAGCTCAGCGGCTGCTCGAAAACCCTGATCAAAACTGTCGAAGTCCATGGCCCCGAAGACCTGGGATTCCGGCAGCCGGAATACCTTGATGGTGGCCCGGGTGATCACCCCGAACACCCCTTCGCTGCCGATGAACAAATGATTCAGATTGGGGCCGGAAGAGTAATTGGGTACCGACCGGGTGGTAATGATCCGCCCGTCGGGCAGAACCACCTCCATCGCCACCACCTGGTCTCCCATGGGGCCGTAGGCTCCTGCCCGGTATCCTACGCCGTTGGTGGAAATGGTGCCGGCTACCGTGGCAATGGGCACGCTGTAAGGGTCATGTCCGGGCATCAATCCCCGCTCAAATAGAGCGTCCTCCAGGTCTTCCAGCACCACGGCGGCCTCCACGGTAGCCGTCATGTCCAGCGGATTGATCTCCAATATGCGGTTCAATCTCCCCAGGTCCAGGACGACGCCCCCCTGCACCGGAAGCACGCCTCCCATTACGCCGGTTCCGCCGCCGTAGGGGATAACCGGCGTCCCGGTCTCTTGGGCCCAGGCCAGAACCTGGGACACCTGAGCGGTGGAACCGGGGCGCACCACCAAATCTGCCAGCCGCTCGAAAGCCGCTTCGGCTCCAAAGGCGCGGGACGGAGTTAAGGCATCGCCCGAGTATCGGTCCAAGTCGTAGGGGTCGGTCAGGACGTGCTCACTACCAACTATTTGGGCGAGGAATTTCCATTCTGGGCGTTCAATCATGGGAGTAATAAGAAATCATTGTTCAGATGGGAACCCAACGAGGGTCAAGGATATGTAATTTTTGGCGCTGACGAATACAGAATAGCATGAAGAACTATGTCATTGGGAGCTTTCATGCTCCGGCGGAGCGCCACCGACAGATGAAAATGGATTCCCCTCGGCTCATGGTTCGACGGGCTCACCACGAGCGGTAGGGATCCCGTTCGTCCTGAGGCTCTCGAAGGGCGAAGGGGCTATTTACAGAGCAACTGCAACGTAGTGGAGGAGCGGAATTTAAGATTTTAGGGTGGCCACTAAAGGGTAGATTGATATTGCCACGCGGACCCCTGGGACGTGTCTTCAACCGTGACGCCCTGTTTGGCTAATTCGTCCCGTATCTGGTCCGCCAAGGCAAACTGCTTGGCCCTCCGCAACTCCAGTCGCGTGTTGACCAGCAGGTCAATAAAGGGTTTGGCCGCCAGGCGGTGCTGGTCCCCAGAATCCCTTTCCTTGAAGGTCAACCCCAGAAGCCCTCCCAGCTCCCGCAGGGCGTCCTGGGCCGGGCCGACGTTTTTGCCCGCTTCCCCGGCCCGGTTTAGCTCCCGCGCCAGGTCAAACAGGCACGCCAGTGCCTGGGGAGTGTTCAGGTCGTTGTCCATCGCGTTGAGAAACCGCTCTCGGAAGGGCTCGGGATCCAGTAATTCACCATCGGAACCGGCGGGCCGCAGGGCATGGCGCAAGCGCTCCATGCTTCGTTCCCGGGCAGCAGCGCCCGCCGAGCTATAGCTCAGGGGACTGCGGTAATGCGATTCCAAAAAATAAATCCGCAAGGCGTCGGGGCTGTATTGAGCCAGGGCTTCTTCCGCCGAAACCAGGTTGCCCAGGGATTTGCTCATCTTGTCTTCGCCCAGCTGGAGGAGGCCGTTGTGCACCCAGTGGCGCGCGAAGGGGGTCCGGCCGGTGTATGCCTCGCTCTGGGCTATCTCATTCTCGTGGTGGGGGAAGACCAGGTCATGTCCCCCGCCGTGGATGTCCAGGGGGTCGCCCAGCCGGTCCAGCGCCATGGCAGTGCACTCAATGTGCCAGCCGGGCCGTCCCGGTCCCCAGGGGCTGTCCCAGGCCGGCTCACCGGGTTTGGCCGCCTTCCAGAGGGCGAAGTCCATGGGATGCTCTTTGTTCTCATCCACCTGCACTCGCGCTCCGGCGATCATTCCATCCAGCGTACGATGGCTCAGCTTGCCGTAGTCCTCGCTCTTGGTAACCCGGAAGTACACATCGCCGCCGGAGGGATAGGCGAACTCCTTCCTAATCAGGGTTTCAATGGTTTCTATTATTGCGGGGATCTCCTGGGTGGCCCGGGGGTAGGAATCGGCTCGCTGAATATTCAGACTGTCCATGGTAGTGAAGAAGTCGCTAATATACCGGTCGGTCAGCTCCTCTCCGCTGATCCCCGCTTCCTGGGCTCGCTGGATTATCTTGTCATCGACGTCGGTGAAGTTCTGGACGTACTTTACCCGGTACCCCAAGAATTCCAGGTAGCGGCGCAAGGTGTCGAAAACGACGTAGCTGAGGGCATGTCCGACATGGGTGGCCGAATAGGGGGTTACCCCGCAGACATACATCTTGACGGTTTTCCCGTCGGACGGTACAAACTCCTCATCTTTCCCCGTCAGGGTGTTGAACAATCTCATGGGCCTTTCTCTGGGTCTTTCTCGATTGCCGCCACCGCGCAAGCGGCAATCCCCTCTTCCCTCCCGACAAACCCCAAGTAGTCGGTGGTCGTGACCTTGATGCTAACCCTTTCGGCGGGTAGATCGAGGGCGCCAGCCGTCTGCTCGGTCATAGCCCCGACAAAGGGAGCCAGCCGGGGGTTTTGCGCCAATATTGTAGCATCAACATTAGATATGCGCCAAGAAGCAGATTCCAGCAGCTCCGCCACCTTGGCCAGTAGAACCAGACTGGAAATATCTTTATATTCTGGGTCCGAGGATGGAAAATGGGCGCCTTTGTCCCCCAAATTTCCGGCCCCCAGCAGGGCGTCCATTATGGCGTGGATCAGCACATCGCCGTCGCTGTGACCTACCAATCCTTGATCGTGGGGGATGGACACGCCTCCCAACACCAGCCGGCGTCCCGGCGACAAGCTATGGGAGTCGAACCCGATGCCGACTCTAAATGTCACGACAAATCAACCTGTGGCGAATAGGTGGGATTGCCATCCTGGCTTATGGACTACCTCAAAAAGACCCATGTCATTCCGGGTTTTCATGCTTCGGTGGACCGCCACCGAAGCATGAAAATGGGTTCCCCTCGGCTCATGGATCGACGGGCTCACCACGAGCGGTAGGTATCCCGTTCGTCCTGAGGCTCTCAAAGGGCGAACGGGCTATTTACAGAGCAAGAGCTAAGCAACTGAGGAATCTAAATCCTTGGTCCGTATTACCACCTGAGTTAGTCCTGCAACTCCGCCCTATCCAATGGCCTCAGGACCATGTGCCCAGGGACTTTGGGCCCTTCGCGGAGTTTATCCTGAGCAATGCCGAAGGGCTCGCAGTGGCGAAAGAATGGCTTCTAACCCACCTTCCTAACAGACATGGTGGTCATTGGCCGGATTGTGCCGAGTATCTGCGGGTCAGGAGGGCTTCGGCAATGGTCAGGTCATCCGGAGTTGTTATTTTCAAGTTTTCGTAGGAGCCCAGAAACATTTGGACCGGGTGGCCCAACTGCTCCACCATCGCGGCGTCGTCGGTCACCGATTCCCGGCATTGCTGATGGGCCCGCTGCAACAGATCGTAACGAAAAAACTGGGGCGTTTGGGCGGCCCAGAGCCCTGCTCGGGGGGGCGTTTCTTTAACGGTCTGCTCCGGAGAAACTACTTTGATGGTGTCTTTAACCGGCACACCGGCCAGCGCGGCTCCGCAACGTCTCACCGCATCCCAACCGCGTTCCAGCAAAGAATGGTCCAGGCAGGGTCGAGCGCCGTCATGCACCAGCACCCAGCCGCAAGGACCGAGAGCTTCCAGCCCAAGCCTCACCGAATCCTGGCGCCTGGCTCCACCGGCGCAGACGCTGGAGACCTTGGTATATTTTCGCAAGCGCACCAGCTCTTCGCCCAAGCCAAGGGATTGCTGGGAAAGCACTAAAGCGATTCGTGCGACGGAGGGGAAGGTCTCCAGCTGGTCCAGGCAGTGGGCAACCAGGGGAATGCCCAGAAGGGGCGTGAATACCTTGTCGATGCCCCCCATGCGGCTACTTGAACCGGCGGCCACCACTATGGCTCCTAAGGTGGGAGCCGTATCCTCCGTAGACTGGAGGGGGCCGGGAAGAGGGCCGGCGGACATGCCCTGGTCAGCCGTTCCTGGATTGGGCGAAGATGATTCGACCCGCTGCGGTTTGCAGAACCCGGGTTACCACCACGTCGTGGTAAGCATTGATGTAGCGCCGGCCTCCTTCCACTACCACCATGGTGCCGTCATCCAAGTAAGCCACGCCCTGGCCGGCTTCTTTGCCTTCCTGGACGATGTTAACCCGCATCTCTTCGCCCGGCAGCACCACCGATTTCAGGGCGTTGGCCAGCTCATTTACGTTGAGGACCTGGACTCCCTGGAGCTCCGCCACTCGATTCAGGTTGTAATCTGTGGTCAAGATGGAAGATTTCATTGATCTGGCCAGCTTCACCAGCTGGGAGTCCACCTCGTCGCCGGGATCGACCCCCACGTCTAGCACTTCCAGCGAAACTTTTTCTTCGCCTCGGAGTTTGCCCAGCACTTCCAAACCGCGGCGGCCACGATTCCTTCTCAAAGGATCACTGGAATCAGCAATATGCCGCAGTTCGTCCAGTACGAATCTGGGAACCACCAGGGTCCCTTCCACGAATCCGGTGGAGGTCAAATCAGCTATCCGTCCGTCGATTATGGCGCTGGTATCTACCAGTATGGAGCCGTTACGGCCGTCTCGCGAGGACTCCTGAGGGCGTTTACTCTCCAAGGCGGGGAATATCGCTCTCATATCCCGACCGCGCTGCACCCCCAGCCACAGACCGGTCATGCCCAGGGTGAAGGTGACAATAAAGGGGAGGCCCCAGCCAAACCAGCCGCTGAGCGTGTACAGCGGGATGGCGATCAGGGACGCCACGATTAGTCCAACCAATAGGCCAAGAACCCCGGCAATCAGAGTAGAACCGGGAATTGAATTTATATAGTCGATGGTCTTGTGCAAAGGTTTCAGGGTCAGGTAAGGAGCCACCAGCGCACCCAGAGGCAGGCCGGCTAGCAGCAGTCCCCAGGGCCATAAAAGCCGGTCCGGGCCTGGAGAAAACTCGGAGACGACCCGGCCCATTCTCCAACCCAAGACTCCGAAGCCGCCGGCTCCCAATACCCGGATGGTCCATATCTCATACATTTTTCTTTACCCCCTTTCCCGGCCCATCCTAGGTCACAGTGCCAGACCGGGACTTTTCGGGGCGCCGTATGCGCTTTCAATGATTAATAAAAATGCGACGACAAAAGAGTGATGCTGGGTCGCCGCCATGCCCGGCCTGGAATAGGGGCAAGGTAGCTGATATCAGCCAGAGCATAGCACAATTCTTGTTATTGAGGAAGCAGTATTCTAGGCGGTTCCAGAAACCCGACCCCCAAGGAAAGGGATGGTGTTCCCAGGTATTCCAAATTGACCTGTCCGTGGACTCCCGGGGTTTGGACTCAATGGGAAAACTTGCGCGAGCCAGCGAGGGCGGATAATATTACTGGCGATGGCCCGGGTTCGTCTGGCCGAGTCCGAACGGGGATGGCGCTGAAGATTTCCCCAAAGGGGAACAGTCATGGCAGAACTAAGTCTGTCCGAGTTGGATGCCATGACCATTGCGCGTGCCCAATCCCTCCCCTTTCAGCAGCGGGACGGTTTGCTGGACCTGATCATTGCCGAGGGGCGGCACCAATCCACTGAGCTCGTGTCCTACCGCACCGGCCTGTACAGCGACTATTTTGATGAGGACTTAACCAGGATGCTTAAGGTGCGGGCGATCAAGGTGCTGTGCCGGGGCACCACTTCCTCCGGTTTTGACGGAGTGGTGGTGGGGCAATCGGCCAAGGAGCAATATCGGGCCGCTTTCCGCCACGTGCAGACCACTTTAGCGGCGGCCCAAACCAGCTTCAGTCGGGTGGTGACGCTGGTGGTGTTCTTGACAGATATGGATCAGTGGCCGCTACTGAACGAGGTCTATAAGGAATTCGTGCCAAACCAACCCTGCCGGGCGGTCATCGGCACCACTGGCTTGGCCCAAAAACCCTTGGCGATAGAAATAGTGGAGTGCATCGCTTACCGGGTGGCTGCCTAGTCTGGGGCAGGTTCCCGGCAAATTTCCCGGTAATTTCGAAGAAGGCAGGAGAGGGAAATGGCAGAGCTTACGCTGGCATACCAGGTTCGCAGCTACAGCACCGGGACTCGCGGACGGGCCATTTGTAACGCCCGCAATCATCACTGGGTCGCCGACGGCAGCGGGGGTGATGAAGTGGGGGCTGGGGAGCTATTCCTCTCCGGAATCACGGCCTGCGCGGTAAACATGGTAGAAGGCATCGCTGATACCGAGCATATTCCGCTGGACTGGATGGACGTTAGCGTCGAATCGTATCGAGATCGGGAGAAGACACCGGGGGAGATTTCGGTCTACGACGACGTGCGGATTCATTTCCAGATGTGGGGCGTCGACGATGACCAAGGGCAATACCTGGTCGACACCTGGAAGCGGCGTTGACCCTTGTATGGCTCGGTCGCCGTGGCGACCCCCAGTACCGCCGTCACCGCTACGATTTATCCGGAGAAATTTCGCTAAGCAGGTTATCTTGTATATAAGGTTATAATACCCTGCAAAAAGGTGTGCCCCATCGGCCGATTAAAAATCACGCTAATTATGGGCAACTCTCTCGACTTCCCAACACCAGGTAGGCCGTCTGGCCAAAAATTCAGCGACCGGGATTTGGCGCCATCGCTCTCTCAAGTAATTCACCAAGGTCAGGAGTAAAGTAATGAGGATATGCTCATTCTTGCCCAGCGCTACTGAAATGGTCTATGCCCTCGGTCTGGAAGACCAGCTTTATGGGGTAACCCACGAATGCGACTTTCCTATGGCCGCCAGAGACAAGCCTTGGGTGGTGCGCAGTGTATTTGATGGCACCGAGCCCACCAGCGGCGAAATCAGCCGGGTTATCTCAGAAAGGCTGGAGCAGGGGCTGGGAATCTACGATATAAACCAGGAGGTGATGCGGGCGGCCGAGCCGGATCTGCTGCTGACCCAGGCCATCTGCGAGGTTTGAGCCATCTCCTCTCGGCAGGTTGCCGAGGCCAGTTTGGACCTGCCCAAAGAGCCAGAAGTCATCTCGCTGGACCCCCAGTACGTCTCGGACGTGTTGGAAGACATCCGCCGGATCGGTCGCGCCACCGGCGCCGAGGAAGCGGCCGAATCACTAACCAAGAAGATGCAAGCCCGTATCGACGCCGTGGTGGAAAAGGCTGGCCAGGCCCTGGACCGGCCCCGGGTGCTGCATCTGGAATGGGTCGACCCCCTGATGTGCGGCGGCCATTGGGTGCCGGAAATGGTAGAGTTGGCTGGGGGGGCCAACTGCTTTGGCGACAAAGAGACTGGCTCCTTTCCCCTGGAATGGTCCCAAATCATGGAGAGCCAACCGGAGGTCATCGTCCTGATGCCCTGCGGTTACGACGTGAAACGGGGTCTTCAAGACTTGCCCTTGGTATCCCAGAGAGAGGGTTGGAATTCGCTGCCGGCCGTGCAGAACAATCGAGTCTACGTAATAGACGCCAGCGCATACACCAGCCGGTCCGGGCCTCGGTTGGTTGAGGGTTTGGAAATACTGGCCGAGATGATTCATCCCGAGCTGTTCTCCGGGATGATCCCCGAATCCGGAGCCCTGCGGCTTTACGGAAATCTGGTGGGAGCCGACTAAACCGGCCCCTGGTTAATTCTTTATTCAGCGACTACTCTACCGCCGAAGGCCATTCTGCCCGCTCCCTCGGGCTGATACAGAATGTGAATGCTTTCCCGAGGGCGCCGGCAGATTCGAGCGATCTCGGTGGTCAGGTGAATCACCTCCCGCTCCAACGCCGCCGGCTCGGGTATCCTGGCTTTCAGTACGCTGACGAAAACCGGCCATGCCCTATCCGTTGCTGGACTCCCGTCCTCAGCGTAGAACTCGTAAGACAGGGTGTGCAGTTTCACCCAGGTTCCACCCACAGGAGTACCAAAAATTTGGCCGGCGGCTACCGCAATAGCGGGGCCTAGTATTACAACGTCAGTTAGTTTGATAGGATGACTGTGTAGCTGGAGAGGGAATAGGCAGGTGAGGTGGGGATGTGGATGCGGCAGCTTTCGAGCAGGTGTACGGGTCATTTCGGGATTTTCACGCTTACTTCGCGCCGCTGTTTGGCCGCCGGGAGACGCGGGAGCACAGCGGTCATTATCTCCAAGCCCTGCTGGTACAGTCTGGGGAGCGGCGCAACGCTGAGAACCTGTCGGAGACGGTTCCGGGGTCAGCCCGAGGGATGCAGCGGTTTCTCACCGATTCTCCCTGGGACGATGAGGTGATTATAGGACGGCTGCAGGAGTGCCTGGGAACCCGGCTGGAGCATCCGGAAGGGGTGTGGGTGCTGGACGGCAGCGACTTTCCCAAGCAGGGGAGGAAGTCGGTGGGAGTGGCCCGGCAGTACTGCGGGAGGCTGGGGAAGGTGGCCAACTGCCAGGCGGGGATGTTCCTAGCCTATGTCAGCCCGTTGGGACGGGCATTGGTGGACAAGGGGCTGTATCTGCCCGAGAGTTGGACCTCGGACAAAGACCGGTGTGAGGCGGCGGGTGTGCCGGAGGATAGGCAGGGCTACCGGCCCAAAACGGAGTTGGCCTTGGAGATGGTGGGGCGGGCACAGGAGCGGGGCCACCTGCGGTCCCAGTGCGTGGCAGCTGGAGAGGGCAAAGGCCGTACGGTGACTCTCCATCCCCAAGAGGCGCTCCTGCAACAAGCCCGGGCCTTCCAGAAAAGTGAGAGCTTCGCCGAATACCACAGCCGGCGGCAGGTGGTCGAGCATCGCCTGGCTCGGCTGGTGCAACTGGGGGTCCGCCAATCTCGCTACTTTGGTCGGGCCAAGACCCTCTTTCAGCTACTCCTGGCAGCCACGGTGGCCAACCTGACCCTGGTGGCTACCAGGATGGGGATGATGTCCCAGGCTTCAGGCTCCTCCCCCAATAAACCAGAGAATAGACCGGACCGGCTCGCCGCCGGGTCGCCCATCGTTACTGCCCAATTCATATTGGCCGCGGCCAGATGGGTCGCCCTTAGTCTCAGACTTGGCCCAGTCCACTGGTTATCCTCCACCTCATCTCGTCACAGCAGGGCTTTTCAGCCGGGCTTCTAGGCCAACATCCAGACGTAAGCCGGTTGGGACAACAATCTCCACATCCAATATCGGCAATTCCTCAACCCCCTCAGCAGCGTTTCACTTACTAATTTTGTGCGAAACCGTCGTATTGGCAGCCGTCGGCCCGCTACGCTCGCCTCTAATTGCGGCACCCTAGCGCGACCTGCAAAGCATATTACTCAGGGTATATCTTTCCTTATCATGGCTAGGCTAATCGCAGGGTCTTTCCATTGTCTTTGCGAGGGCCTGAGTCCCGAAGCAATCTCATGATCTCAAGGAGAGATTGCTTCGCTGCTCTGTAAATAGCCCGTTCGCCCTTCGAGAGCCTCAGGACGAACGGGATCCCTGCCACTCGTGGTGAGCCCGTCGAACCATGAGCCGAGGGGAATCCATTTTCATCTGTAGGTGGCGCTCCGCCGGAGCATGAGAACTCGCAATGATACTTTGCGAAGCCGAAAGAACCAGAGACAAATCTCCTCTAACTGGGCGGGCGCCAATGCCGGCGGTATAATGGGCTCATTCGATTCTTGCACGTAGGCGATTCCTGCACGGAGGATATTTTGGCCAACCGAGAACGCCTGACCAAAACCTTGATGGATCTGATTCGCATCGACAGCCCCACCGGCGAGGAAGACGCCGTGGACCGGGAGGTATCGGTGCGGCTCCAGGCCCTGGGCTTCCAAGTCTATCACGACTCTTTCCAGAACATTATCGCCAAGCTGGACGGCCGGGGAGAGCCGGTAATCCTCTCAGCTCACCTCGATACGGTGGAGCCGGGCCGGGGCATCACGCCGGTGCTAGAGGGGGACATCCTCCGGTCCGACGGCACCACCATTCTGGGTGGGGACTGCAAGGCCGGCATTACCATAGTGCTGGAAGCCCTCACCGCGGCGGCCGAATCGGGTGCCCCGCATCTGCCCATTGAAGTGGTTTTCACCCGGGCCGAAGAGGGGGGCCTGGTGGGAATTCATAACCTGGAATTCAGCCGATTATCCGCCACCCGCGGGGTCGTGTTCGACGGCGAGGGCATGGTTAACCGGCTGACGCTGGCGGCTCCCTCCCAAAACGTGGTTACCGCCCACATTCAGGGGCGGGCATCCCATGCCGGCGTGGAACCGGAAAAGGGGATTTCAGCGCTTCTAATCGCCGCCAAAATCCTCACCCAGCTGCCTCTGGGCAGAATAGATGAAGAGACCACCGCCAATATCGGCCGCTTGGAGGCCGGCTTGAAGCGAAACATCATCCCAGAAACGGCTTTTCTCGATGGGGAGATCCGCAGCCGGGACCGGGGAAAGCTGGACCGGTATTCCCAGCAATTCCGGGAGGTTTTCAACCGCGTCGCGGCTGAATATCGCGAAGCCCGGGTATCCCTCGACATCCGGAACAGCTACCAGGCCTACCACCTGGAAAGCTCCGACCGGTCAGTAGAAATGATCGCCAGGGCACTGGAAAAGGTCGGGCTCGAACCCAGTCTGGAGGCCAGCGGCGGCGGCTCCGATGCCAACGTTTTCATCGAAAACGGGATTAGGGCATTGCCGGTCGGGATCGGCGTCCACTCTTTCCACACCAAGGATGAAACCGCGGTGATATCGGAGGTGCTGAAGGGAGCGGAGGTCTGCGAGCAGATAATTACCGGCTTATAACGGCGGGTGCTGCTAGGGAGACACTTGGAACCGGTCTAACAGCTCTTGGACTCCCACCGACGCCTGTCGGCGTAAACGCCCGGCATCCGCTCGTTGCCCATCCAGAGCCTTGTAAACATCGGCGCCGAAGGGACGCCAGGTGTTGCGAAGCACTCGGAGAGCCTCTTCTTCCCCTTCCGCCGCCCCCACCACCAGTCCGACCATGGGCCGCAGATAGGAAGCGGTGGGCAAATCCCGGGCCCGGTCCGCCAAGCGGCCGAACTCCAAGCTCATTTCGCCCAGGGTTTGGATGACTTCAGCGCGGTCGCAGCCGCCTTCAGAACCCATCCAGTCGTCAAATTCTCGATGGAACCCGTTCCAACTCTCCAATAGCTCATCGACCTCCCGGGCAAAATCCCGCACCGCGGCGGTGTCCTTGACCGGACTATCCTCGGTCAAGTCCTCCAGCTCTTTTTCGGTTTCCTCTAATTTATCCTGGCTTTCTTCCACGTTGCCGTCAAAGGCATCAAATGCCCCGGCACTGGATGAACCCTCTTCCGAACTCTCAACCTTGCTTTTCAGCTCTGCCAAGCCCAATTTTTGGGAGTCGGCGGCCGCCGCCAGCGCTTCAGCTAGATCTTCTGCCTTATCCGCTGCGGGCAAGTCCTTAACACCGGCTATGATGGCGTCAAAGTTACCGATCAATTCGTCAATCCGGGCCAGGACCGCCGCTGGTTCCAATCCGGACTGGGCATATTTTAGGGATTCATAGCTGCCGTGGAACTCCTCCCAGTCGGCCTGGAGGGCGTCGAAGGCGTCGGAAAATTCATTAAGCTCATCCAGAGACTCGGCGTCGCTCCCCTCCTGAAGGTCGGTCAGCTTATCCTCCACTCCCTTCTGAGCGGCGGCGGAGTCCACCCGCTTGGAGGCCACGGCTTCCAGCAACGAATCGGCTCCGGGCTGCCACCGGTCCCGCAAACGGCGCAATGCTGCGGCCTCCCCCTGGCTGGCCTCGATTAGCTTGTCCGCCAGTCTCCGCGCGCTGGAGGGGCGGGAAAGGGACAGGGTTTGCTCGTTTATATCGTTGAAATGGCTGGCGAAGCCCCGAAAGGCCTGCTGAGCTGCGCCGGGATCACAGGCAACCAGTCCCTCCCGCCAGGTATCGAATTCGACATGAAAATTGTCCCAGTCCTGCTCGATTTCCCCGTGGTCACGGGCAAACTGCTGAGCCAGCTCTTTGGCCTGCTCGGGTACCGGTGTGGGGCCGGCTGTAGTGGATTCAGAAGCTGATGGTGGCGCCGGGGTTTCATTGGATTGGCAAGCGATGGCTAAAAATAACAGGATGATTCCAGCCGCCGGCAGTAGTGGCTTAATTTTTTTATTCATTTGCTCTGGTACACCCCAACAAAATCATCCACCAACCCGCTCCTAAAATCTCCGGAACTCAATTGTTCTACCGCGTCCTTCAAGCTGTGGGTCGAGTCGGCCAATATCACCAGTGCATCCCGGTCCTGGTTTCGGTCCAGCAGGATTATGGCGGTGCCCTTCAGTTCGATGTTGGAAGTGAAAGGCGTGCTCAAGTCCTCACCCAGCTGGATTCCAGATTCGGCCAGATAACGAGCTGCCCGGGGTGAATCGGCATAGAGCCCGAGGATAATGGTGTCCCTGGCGATATCCTCGACACCCCGCAACGTGGCGCCAACCCCAGCTTCGGACAAGTGGTTCTTCAGTTCGACCCCCTGGCTAAACAGGGAAGGCTGCTCGACCAGAATGTCGACCTCGCCATCCAGATAATTGGGGAAGTCCGATAGGTCGAAGTCCCGGCTGCCGGTGGTCAAAAAATCCGCCAGATTTGAGATCAGCTGCCCATTATCAGAGATTGAATCTTGCGGAGGTATCATGAAAGTCAGGTCATACAAGGCCAGCACGTTGTTACGGTTACCCCAAACCAAGGGCTGGAACCTTTCTATCTGGTCGGTGATGGATGACCTGGTGTTGGTGTTGTCGGTAAATGCCAGGCCCGGGCCGGATGATTTAACCGACCCGGCGGTGTAAAGCACTACTTCCTCCAGGCCTTGGGTCAACTGGTCCGGCTGAAAATCCCTGACATAAATGTGCTGAAAGTTCAGGTCATTTTCTTGGACGTTATAGAGGTAATCGGGCTGGAAATCCAGGCCAAACCTGCCGGCCAGGCTGTTGATGTCGTGCCGCCGGGTGGGATCCCCGATCAGAAGGACTTCTCCACCCTTGCCGGCGAACTTCTCCACCACGCCCGCTTCCCGGCTGGTATAGGGCTCCCGGGGCAGGATTACCAGAAAGGAATCAGCTCCCCGGAGCGCCTCCTCAAGTCGGGAAGCCCCGCTGCTTCCGGCCGGGGTTTGGAAGTTGCCAAAATACTTTATTTGATAACCTCGGGCGCCGATTCTGGTGAGAAGGGAAACCACCTCCCCCGGTTCGAAGCTATTACGGTGGACCGCATCCACCAGCAGCACGCCGTCCCGCGCCTGCCGGAAAGGGCGGTCAATGAAGCCGCCTGGACTGGCTGCGGCCCACTGAATCTCATCAAAAGAAATCTGAACTTGGGGTGGTGGCTCGTAGCCACCCCGGTAGAAGAACAATACCGCCCCGATAAAAAAGCCCAGGGCAAACACCGGGATTAGAAGAAATAAACCTAGTTTACGGATACGAACCTGCATAGATGTAATAAATATTGGGCCGGCTGATTTCCAGTGGGAATCCAGGCAGGGGATCCTCTTGGGTCTGCTGTAGGACCCCGGATCTCAGCACATTCCTCAACTCAGAACTCCCGGTCAAGCCGGCTTCATAGCCCCGCCGGTTGAGGCCACTGACCGGGTCCCGCTGACCCTGAGCCAGGGTCATGAGAGCCAGGACGTCGGTCAGGTCTGCCGGTGGTTCAGCATCCGAGGATGCGGCGTAAATCCTTCTGATTTTCTGTATGAAGAGACGGTCCACCTCAACGTTGATGTCCACCAATTCGTAGTTGGAAATCCCCGCCATGTCGGCGACCCTCTCGATGGCATCACTGTCATTACCTATAGCATCGGCCAGACCCAGCTGTACTGCCTCGACCCCAGCGTAAAGACGTCCTTCCAGCAATTCTTCTTCGCTAATCCGGAGCAGATTTCCACGCTCGGTTATCACCATTTGGGCAAAGGATTGCTTTAGCAGGTCCACCATCCCAATCCATTCTCGGCGGGTGCTGCCGCTCAACTTGGAAGGACCGGTGACCACCAGGTTTTCCGGCGGAACGGATGGAAGGACCGGGCCGGCAAAGGAGATCACCCCCACGTTGCCAACCAGGGATGAGGACTTAACATAGGTATAGTTGGCCCCCATGGCCATCATGTAACCGCCGCTGGCCACAAGGCCGTCCATGACCATGACCAGCGGCTTCTCTTCCCGCAGCTTGCGACTCTCCAGGTACAGCGCTTCGCTGGAGGCGGCGCCGCCGCCCGGACTGCTCAGTTTCAGGACGACGCCCTTTATTCTCGGCTGACGTCGGGCGTAGTCCAAGTAGGATGTGATGACAAAGGCCGAGTCTCCGTTGATAACCACGAAGGGGATGGTAATGATGCCGATTTGAGGTTTGCCGGGGTAAAGGTTGAAGAAGGCCAGGTAACCGAGCGCAATGCCAATGACGGCCAGGGCCGGGAGGGCAACGTACCTGCTGAGGAAAAACCGGGCGATTCTGCTCATGCGCTTTAGTAGGCCGGATACACCGAACCCGTTAAGTGTCGTCCCAACCCGGTTCTAGCGACCGGATAGCCCTGTTTCTGGATACCCATTTTTATGAGGCCGGGCATGGGGATAATACGTTAGCTGCCAACTAGGTGTCAACTAATACGCATGGCGGAAACATTCGGATTTGGAGGGGTTGGCGGTTAGCTATTTCTCCTGCGAGAACCATTTGATCGGTGGGAGTGACTCCGGATGGGTGATGACCTCCAGCCCGCCGCCGGTAACGAGCAGGAGCCGCCCCACGGAAAATCAGCCTGGCTATTCCAGGTGAACACCGTGGCTCAAAATATCCTTGAAGATCAGCAGCATCATATCTCGTTCGGTCAACTTCAAATAGGTGCCCATGGCCAGGAATTCTTGCATCAGCACATCTTTGAAATCCTCGACCGGAGTCAGGGTTTCATCTTCTTCAATCAGCAGAAGCCGGGCGTATTCTCTCAAAAACACCAGATTCTCCTGCATGATTTCCTGGGGGCTAATCAAGTTGGTTCCGGGAGATTGCTCCATTTCTGCTCTATTCCTCACCTAGACTTTCAAGGCCACCCCGCCACCAGAATTTCAGACAAGAATGGTTGATCCCAACCATCAAATTTGAGACTCGAAGGATTCTTTGGCGGAAATGCGGTGAAATGAACTCTTTTTAGGCTGCCCTCAAGTTAATGGCAGAGAGTGAATCCGACGGTTACTAGAAGGTGATTAGAGGGGTTAGTTTGGTGCCGACAAGCGACACCTTTAAGAATATTTGTTGAACTTTCTATCGGAGACGAACCGAGCAAACGGCAAGCGGCCGCCAACGCCAGTCTTCATACATAAGATATTGACCGCGAGGGGTCTAACCCCCAAATGTCACCGAATGTTTACCGCCGGTCTACCCCATCCCCATATTGTTGACCGCCACCAAGACCCGCCATATATATGCTAGACAACGTATCGAGCAGGCGCCTCTTTGTTGAGTAGGGCGTAGTCCTGAATGGAGCGCGTACATGAAAGTCGTAATTATTGGTGCGAACCCGCGTACCGTAGATATCGCTAAAGTAAGTGTTCGGCTGCGGTGGCCAGATGCTTCAATGCAGTCGTGTTCCACCGCCAGGAAGGGCCTGGACCTGGTAGAGCAGGAAGGGCCTAATATTGTCATTGTCCATCCGGACTTTAAAGACTCCACTATCTCCGCGCTGATCCAAGAGCTGCGCGGTTTTTCCAACGTACCGCTGCTGGTATTGGGAAATGAGGGAGATGAAATGGAGGCCGTAACCTCCCTGGAATTGGGGGCCGACGACTACGTGCGGTTACCTTGTGACCTAACCGAGTTAACCACCCGGATTTGGGCCCTAATGCGCCGGGCTGGTACCACCGCCACCTATGAGACGGAAAATCCTCTGACCAGTGGACATTTGATGGTGAACCCGGCAACCTACGAGGCGTTCCTGTCAGGTCGCCGGCTGGCCCTAACCACCACCGAGTTCCGGATGCTGTTCCTGTTGATAAAGAACTGGGGCATTGTAGTTTCCCGGCAAACCCTGGAGCGCACCCTATGGGGCGAGCGAGTGGACAGCTACGGGCTAGTCAAGAAGTACGTGCAGCGCCTGCGCCAAAAGCTGGGGGACGACGCCCGCGAGCCTTTCTGGATCGCCAATGTACACGGCGTTGGCTACCGCTTCATCGGTCCCACTCCCAAGAGTCAGGAAACCGCCGCCCACAATCAGAGCTTCGAGAGGACCACCGGAGCGGTGCTCTAAACCTATTCGCAGCCTGCTTTTCTATCGCCACGTGGTGTCGCTGCCTTCTTTTTGGAAGGCACGTTGGAAGGCACGTTGGAAGGCACACAAAAGAAATGACCTGAATTAGCTTCGGCCAATGCCGGAGCTTTTTTGAGTTGATATCCCAGCATCCGCAGTGCCGAAAGACCCGGACCAGGACACCGGTCTTTCGATTGTCATTGCGAGGGCCCCAGGCCCGAAGCAATCTATCCTTACCCTCATGCCTCACCCTCATGAGATTGCTTCGCGGAGTTTATCCTGAGCGCAGCCGAAGGGCTCGCGATGACCCCGGGGAGAACCGAAAGACCCGAACCAGGACACCGGCGGGTGTGGGTTCTCCTAAAGTAAAGGTATAATGGCCGGCATGAACCCGCAACCGACAACCCCAGCCCCTCTCGCTCTGCTCAGCAAGATTTGGTCCCGCCCTAATTTTGGTGGCCACGCCTGCTGTCCGGTCTCTGGGCAGACTCCGGCCGAGGAGTCTGTCAATGTCCTTACCCACGGCGTTGGCCTGCTCCTCAGCATCGCCGGGCTAAGCCTGCTGGTAACCCTGGCCAGCTTCACGGGCAACCCCTGGAATATCGTAGGCAGCGCCATTTTCGGCTCCACCCTAGTCCTGGTCTACGCCGGATCAACCCTGTATCACGCCTCCCCCTCGACTCGCCGAAAACGGGTATGGAAGGTGGCCGATGAATGCCTGATTTATTTGCTTATCGCCGGAACCTACACCCCCTTCGTACTGGGGCCTCTCAACGCCCCTTGGGGATGGTCCATCTTGGGACTCGTTTGGGGCATTGCTGTTCTCGGCATCAGCGGGAAGATCCTCTTCCCGGGCCGATTGCGGGGGGCTTCCATCGCGCTTTACCTGGCGCAGGGTTGGCTGATTCTGGTGGCGGCAGTCCCCACCATCAACAGCACACCGGCCGGAGGAATAGCCTGGCTGCTATTGGGGGGGCTAGCCTACAGCGGCGGGATCATCCTTCTCATGTGGACCAAACTGCCCTTCAATCACGGCGCCTGGCATCTCTGCGTCATGGCGGGCAGCGCCAGCCACTACTTCGCTGTCCTCTTCTACCTGCTGCCCTATTGACCAAAGCCGGTCGACCGAAGTCGGTTCCGGCAGCGAACGGGTCCGGTCCCCTTCTTGGTGAGCTTCCCCGCTGAGACCACCCCCATCCTAACCTTCCCCCCAATGGGCTCATACACGACAGTTTGTGGTAGCGCCGGGCTGTCTTGCTGAGCCGGAACATAGTGGAGGCGAAGAATCTGAGATTCTTCGGTCGCTCCGCTCCCTCAGAAAGACAAGAAGCATACTCGTGCACTAGCCTTGTCGAAAAAGTGCCGTGCAATGAGGCCTTAATGGGGAAGGTTAGGATGGGGGTTAGGGCGCATGTATCAGTTTCAGTTGTCCGCAGTTAGCTTCCGCTCAATTCCTCTGCTCAGTTACTCCGGGGCCAAATTTTTCGCCACCACCCCCGGCTGTTCCCGCCCGGCGCCGGCAGGGCCAGGGCCTGCTGCTGAATAATCACATGCAGCTCCCCCACCTCCCTTTCGCGAATCTCCAGATGGTGCTGGAGGGTGCTCACCTGGTCCTTCAGCACACCCACCAGGTCCCGAAGCAGGTGGCCTTCCGACGCCTCGGGCCTGGAGGCCGACGCGGTGCTGGCAGGGTCGAAGAGCTGATCATCGGGAATTTCCACCCACCAACGCCCGTTAGGCGGGTCTTCCTGATGACCGCTTAGCTGCCCGGTCCTCAGTTTTCGTCTAATGGTAATTTCCGAGGTTCCCAAGCTCTGGGCCGCCGCCTGGATCGTCAACGTCGCCATATCCTCCCCCCGCCTAATCCATTAGCGTAGGCACAGGATAATCAAAGGATAGGCGGGGGGCTAGGCGCGATAAGCGCGGGATTCTCCCATTTTAGCTGCGGCTATAGCCCGAGGGCCTGCACTCCCAGCTTGGACAGATCCTCATCCTCTTGCGCGCTAAGCCCGCTGACGCCAATGGCTCCCAACACGGCTCCACTCGCCGGGTCCAGCACCACCGCGGCGCCTTGGGCCGACACCAGGTTTGGATTGCCAAAATCGCTGACGGTACGGCCCTGACTCTTGAGTCGCTCCGCGTAGTCGGCAGAATTCACCCCCGACATGGCCGAGGTGTACGCCTTTCGGATGGCAAAGGTCTGGGGGTTGGGACGGCATTTGTCCATCCTGGCGTAGCTCAGCAGGTTGCCGGCATCATCGACTATCGCCATGGCCACCGGGCGGTCGGGCTCCTGGGTAGCCTTTTGAATCATGGCCTGCATGGCCTTCTGGGTTTGTTCCAGACTCAGCATAGGTTTGTTGTACATCTGCTAACCTCCAGCTTGGGGAATGGCTCATTCTACTCTGGCCCCCATAGGCTGACAAGCGACTGAGCGGCTAACCCAGTGGTTAACTCAGCGGTTGACCCCAAAATGCCAGCCCCTTTACAATCCTGCCAGCTACCCCGGGCTGAAAGCTACCCGGCTGGCGGGGGAAAATCGGCGGCACCCGACTGAGGAGATGACATGGAGAAGGTAGGATTCATAGGTCTGGGCAACATGGGCGGTGGCATGTCGGCCAACATCCAACGCGCCGGGCACCCGATGGTGGTTTTTGACCTGCGCGAGGAAGCCGCCAAGCCCTTGCTGGAAGGAGGCGCCCGACTGGCCAACTCGCCGGCGGAGGTCGCTGAACTGAGCGACGTAGTCTTCACCTCGCTCCCCGGACCCAAAGAGGTCGAAGCGGTGGCCTTGGGTGCCCAGGGAATCCTCGAAGGCATTCGCCCCGGCAGCATCTACGTGGACCTTTCCTCCAGCCGGCCCTCGTTAATCCGGGAGATGGAGCCAACCTTCCGTCAAAAGGGGATCCATATCCTGGACGCACCGGTCAGCGGCGGCAAATCCGGAGCTGCCAGCGGGGATTTGGCGGTGATGGTCGGGGGAGAGCGAGAGATTTTCGACCGAATCAAACCGATTCTGGACTCCTTCGGCGACAAGGTCTTTTACGCCGGAGCCATCGGGGCCGGGTCCATCTGCAAGCTGGTCCACAACATGATTGGCCACAGCGTACGCCAGGCCATTGCCGAAGGATTGACTTTGGGCGTGAAAGCCGGTGTCGAGCCGGAGGCGTTGTGGGAGAGCGTTCGCCGGGGCTCGCTGGGGCGAATGCGCGTCCTCCACGAGGGACTGGTCAGGACCATGTTTCGCGGCGAGTACGAACCGGCCAGCTTCGCTCTGAACCTGGCCTTCAAGGACATTTCCCTGGCCACCGAGCTGGCCCGGGAGTACAACGTTCCCATGCCCATGTCTACCCTGGCAGAGCAGATCGCCATGCAAGCCATGAACCGGGGCTGGGCAGAACAGGACAGCAGCGTTACGGTTCGGTTGCAAGAGGAACAGGCCCAGGTGGAGGTCCGCGCACCCCATCTGGACCCGGCCAAGGCCGGTAGGTTCATTACCACCCACCCGGATTCGGACTAGAACCGGGCCTGAGCCCGGCACATTTAGCCCGAATATTTCGTTGGAAAACCGTGTGCATTTTGCGACCAGGGCGGGCTGCTGGAACCCTCCCAAATATGCCGATAAAGCTGCGTGGATGGCCGATCCAGCCCGGTAGGTGACCTAGCCTCCTTGACATAAAACTGCTAGTCTATTGCGTCATCATTTTTCGCCGGGGAGGCTAGCCGTTTTCATGGTCGAAATTTTGGGTAGAGGGGATTCCGGGAGAGAAGCTTCCGGGACTGAGCGGGCTGGGAAAGAATTATCGGCCGGGGAAGTGTGGCGCGCCACCCTGGGCGAGCTCCAACTCCAACTCAACAGCCACACCTTCGAAACCTGGCTCAAGCCCACCGTAGGCATCAGCTACCAGAATTCTCAGTTCGTGGTGGAGGTTCCCACCCCCTTTGCCGTCGCCTGGCTGGAGCGGCGGATGTACCAGTCGATTCAGAAGACAGTGGAGAAGGTAACCGGCGGTCCGGCGGAAATTCAGTTTAAGGTTAAGGCGGGTAATGCGGTCGCCAGTAACCCGTCAGCGGGGGCAGCAACCCTCCCGCCGGAGCCGGCGGGAGAGGGAGAACCAGCCCCGGCTCCAGCCAGGCCGTCCACCACCGGTACCTTCAATCCCCGTTACGGATTCGACTCCTTTGTGGTGGGGCCTTCCAACCGGCTGGCCTTCAGCGCCGCTCAGGCAGTGGTCGAGGCTCCCGGTAAAATGTACAATCCCCTTTTCATTTACTCGGGCGTTGGCCTGGGGAAGACCCACCTCCTGCACGCCATCGGACAGGCCAGCGTCGATCTGGGCCTGGACGCGCTCTACGTTTCCTCGGAGCAGTTCACCAACGAGTTCATCTCGGCCATCCGTAACCGGACCACCGAAGAGTTTCGCAGCCGCTATCGCAGTGTGCAGGTATTACTGATCGACGACATTCAGTTCATGAGCGGCAAGGAACAGACCCAGGAGGGTTTCTTCCACACCTTTAACGACCTGCACAATTCCGGTCAGCAAATCGTCATCACTTCCGATCGTCCTCCCAAGACCCTGTCCTTACTGGAAGATAGACTCCGTTCCCGCTTCGAGTGGGGATTGATCGCCGACATCCAGCCGCCCGACTTGGAAACCCGCATGGCTATACTGCAATTCAAAGCCGAGGCGCACCAGCTTTCCATAAGTGAAGGTATCATTGAGTTCATCGCCAAGCGGGTGCAGAAGAACGTTCGGGAGCTGGAGGGCAGTCTCAACCGGGTGGTGGCCTACTCGGACCTGATGAATGTGCCAGTAACGCTGGACCTGGCGTCACGGGTTCTCCAGGACCTGGCCACCGACGCCGCGCGTCACTCCATCGACCCGGGGCGGATCATCGACGAAGCCTCCCAGTACTACAAGATATCTACCCCAGAACTGCTGGGAAGAAGCCGGACCAAAAACATTGCCTTGGCGCGCCAAGTCGCCATGTATCTCCTAATGTATGAGCTGGAGATGTCTCCCACCCAGATAGGCCGCCTGCTGGGCGGGCGGGACCATTCGACAGTGATCCACGGCGCCGGCAAGATTAACGGCGAAATCAACGAAGACCACAAACTGCGGCTGGATGTCCTGACAATTAAGGAAGCTCTGTTCAGCTGAAGGCTACCGCTCCACCCGGCATCTTTGGCTTCCCGCTCCAGTTCATCGTTGATAAACTCCGATTTTTCGTTCACAACTTTCCCATTGGGTGGGAAACCCGTATTTAACTCGTGGAATACCCGCTCTTCTGGTTGATGTTAATCTCAAACTCTAGTCTCTCGGCCAGGCTCCTCCTCGCCGTTAGCAGCTATCCACTCTTCCAGTTAAATTATCAACCTCTCATTGCCAAACACCCGTGTTAAAATAGAATCGATCAACACCCAGCGAAAGCTGATATCCTAGAATCTCTCCACTAATCCAGCCTATTATTATCTTTATTAGACTTATCTACTTTTTATGATTGATACTGTTCGTTTAAATATAAAGGGTGGTGACGGCGGCAACGGCTGTGTAAGTTTTCTGCGGGAAAAATATCGGCCCCATGGTGGCCCCAACGGTGGTGATGGTGGCGCCGGCGGCAATGCCTATATTGTAGGTGACCCTTCTCTAAATACGTTGCTCCATCTGAAATTTAACAGCACCATCTATGTGGAGCGCGGCAAGCATGGCAAGGGTAAGGAAATGCGGGGCGGTAACGGTCCCGATGACATTATAAAGGTGCCCTTGGGAACACTAGTGAGGCGGAGGAATCCAGACGGCACCACGGAGTTGATTGCGGACATAACTGATGAGACGCCTTGTCTGGTAGCGCAGGGGGGACGGGGTGGTTGGGGTAATACTCGATTCGCCACCTCTACTAATCAGGAACCCCTGCTTTCCCAAAAGGGCGAGCTCGGCGAGCACGTAGTGCTCCTGCTGGAGTTGAAGCTGCTGGCCGATGTCGGCTTACTGGCCAAACCCAATGCCGGTAAGTCCACTCTGATCTCCCACTGCTCGGCGGCGCAGCCCCGGATCGCCAGCTATCCCTTTACTACGGTGGAGCCGGTGCTGGGGATGGTGGGCACTCGGGATAAGAGCTTCGTGATGATGGAAGTTCCCGGCCTCATCGAAGGCGCCCATGATGGCGTAGGATTGGGAGACCAATTTTTACGTCACGCCGAAAGAGCCCGAATATACATCCATATCTTGGACGGCCTATCCGAGGATCCGATTGCCGACTACCGCATGGTTAACGAAGAGCTGCGGCAGTTTAACCCAGCTCTCGCGGAGAAGCCGCAGGTCATAGCCATAAACAAGATAGACATAACGGAGGTGAGAGCCCGGCAAGAGGAATTGGAGCAGGACGTGCTGGCGGCCGTTGCGTCTGGAATAGCCGCCACCGAACCGGCTTCTATGCAACGGGCTACCTGGGAAGCTAAATCCAGTCCCATATTTTTTATCTCCGCCGCTACCGGCGAGGGAATTGATGCCCTGCTGGGACATGTTATCGAGCTGCTGGATAGAACCATTGGGGAGGAGTCCCGGATTGCGGCCGAAGCCGAAGCTGAACCCGTTGGGCTGGAATTTCGTCATAGCCGCCGAACAACCCGTCCCAGTACCTTCCACAAGGATAATGGCGTCTATGTGATCGAGTCGGAACAGCTGGAGCGCCTGACAGCGATGGCCGACACCCGGGATTACCGGGTGGTGCTGCAAATCTGGCGGGAGATGACGCGGCTGGGCCTGGCCAGAACCTTGGAAGAGGCGGGAATCGAGGCTGGCGACACTATACGCATCGGCCGAGCAGAGATGGAGTGGTTCTAGCATGCGGGTAGGAATCCTGGGAGGCACCTTCGACCCGGTTCATGTGGGTCATCTGATCATCGCGGAGGAAGCGCTGAGCCGACTGGCCCTGGACCAAGTTATTTTCATTCCGGCGGGTCAGCCCTGGCTCAAGGCGGGGCAGGCCCTCTCCCCGGCAGAGCACCGGCTCAAGATGGTGGAGCTGGCGATAGCCTCCAACCCTAGGCTAGGTGTCTCCCGTATCGAAGTCGACCGCTCGGGTCCCACCTACACCGTAGATACGCTGGAGCAGCTTAAGCGAGACCTGGGAGAAGAGGTCCAACTTTACTTCATCCTGGGTTTGGATGCCTTGGAACAGTTCCACCGTTGGGAGCAGCCGGAGAGGATAATTGAGCTTTGTGATCTGGCCATAGCCAGCAGGTCGGGCTTCCAAAACTCCCGAATTCTGGACGAGCAGCTGGGTCGCTACCCGAAATTGGGCAGCAAGGTCAATTTCCTGCCCGCCCCGATTATGGATATTAGTGGCAGCAGCATACGCCTGCGGGCCAGCGAGGGCCGGTCTATTAAATATCGGGTACCAGAGGCTGTTGAGCGGTACATCAACCGGCGAGGGTTGTACTGTCCCCTGGACTCTTCAAATTCTTCGCGGAGCCCGGCTAGCCCTTCAGCCGAGAGGCTGTTGAGCCTGTCTTTGGCCCGGGGCTCGCTCAAGTATGGGCAGTTCACCCTCTCCTCGGGAAAAACCAGCAGCTACTACTTCGACGGTCGCCTGCTGAGTTTGGACCCGGAAGGGGCCATGCTCATAGGACAGGCGTTGCTACCGCTGATTCGGCAGGCGGGGGCCCAGGCGGTGGGGGGACCGACCCTGGCGGCCGATCCCATCGTCACGGCCGTGGCACTGGCCAGCCAGGAAGATGGCGATGGTATACCAGCGTTTATTGTGCGCAAGGAAAGCAAAGAGCATGGCATGGGCCAGTTAATTGAGGGTCCGCTGGTAGCAGGCAGCCGGGTGGCCATCGTAGACGACACCTGCACCACCGGCGGCTCCCTGCTGCATGCCATTGCAGCGGCCGAGGCTTTGGGTTGCAGCGTGGTGCAGGTCATTGCCTTGCTGGACCGGCGAGAAGGCGGGGGAGACGAGCTGCGGCGGCGGGGTTACGACTTTACCGCGCTGATGGCGGCGACGCCCGAGGGCAAGATTGAGGTGGTGGCCTGAAATCGGCCTGTTACCCGGACCGACGCCCGGACCGCCCCGAGGGCTGGTCCTTGGATCAACCTTCCCCCGGCCCGAAGAGCAGGGGCAACTGGGCGATCTCCGCCTCGCCGCTGCCCGGAGCTGCCAGATTCAGGCGAGTCCCTACACTGGCGCTGGCGGTGCGCACGTAGCCCAGTCCTATTAGCTGTCCGCTGGTCGGAATGTAGGCAACCGAAGTAACTGTACCTATGTTCCGTCCTTCGTGCTCCAGGGAGTCCCCTTCCGACACCTGGGTGTCCTCTGGGAAATGGAGAACCACCAGGTGCTTCTGGACCTTCCGGTAGGTGTCCAACCGCGCGATTACTTCCTGGCCGATATAGCAGCCCTTGGTGAAATCTATGGACCCGATTAACCCGGCCTCCAGAGGGTTATAGGTATCTCCCATCTCCCGTCCGTGGCTGGGAATCGCCCTCTCTACTCGTAGCGTCTGGTAGGCCTGCAAGCCAATTGGAGTAATCTCAGATTCGACCAGAGCCGACCACACGGCGGACGCCGAATCTGTCGAAAGAAGCAACTCGAATGCCGGAATTTCAGCCAGAGGCCGGTTGATAACGCTGAAGGATTCTCCCCCCAGGGTCACCGATCTAGTGTGGTAAGGGGGCAGGTCTGCTAGCTCCTCATCTACCAATTGGCCTAGCCGGACCGTGCTGTTGGGTCCCAGGACGGTCAGCATGGTAGTCTCCGGTGTCAGGTCTTCGACCGTCATATCCTCCATGATTGTGTACTTATCCAACCAGTGGATGACCCGCTGTTGTTCCCCCGGGCTGGTCAAAAGCAGGGCGTACTCCCCGAAGTTGACCACGCCAATCAGGTCCAGAATGCGGCCCCGGTCGGTGGTGAGGATGGTCGGCGCTCCCTGTCCGGGCTCCAAACTCAGCACCTGGTTGGTAGACATGCGGTTGAGCAGATCTAGCGCGTCAGGGCCGATGGCCTTCAAGCGTCCCACATAGGAGGAGTCGTGTACTGCCACGTCCTCCTTTGCCGCGACATATTCAGTGGCCGGGTCGGAGTAAAGAGCCGGCATTTGCCAGCCGTAGTACTCCTGAAACTCCCTTCCTCCGGCGTTGGATAATCCCGGGGTGGAGGATATTGCCGATTGCTGAGAAGTCATGCCAAACTCCTGCTAAATAATTGACCAAATCATTTAAGGGACTATGCTGCACAATTAAAAAGGCGGCGCCCGATTCTACTGGGGCGCCGCCATCGCTAGCCGGATTCGGGGAATTTAAACCGGGATATCTAAACGCTGAAAGAGGTCCCGCAGCCACAGGCTTTCTTGGCGTTGGGATTTTCGAATTGAAACCCTTTGCCATTCAAGCCGTCGGAGAAGTCCAGGACAGTACCGACCAGGAAGATGTAGCTCTTCTTGTCGACCATCACCTTTACACCATGCTGCTCCACCACCTTGTCGCTATCCAACTCCTCGCCGGTGATGTCCAAATCGTAGGTCATACCGGAGCAACCGCCACCCTTGACGGCGACTCGCAGTCCCACGTTCTCAGTGATGCCGTCCTTGGCCGCGAAATACTTGATCTTTTCGGCAGCCTTTTCGGTAATCTCAACTCCCAACTCAACGCCGTTCATCGTTATCGCCATAAAGTCCTCCCCGGAAATCAAACCATATACGCAGGTACGTTAGTCCACCAGGTTATATGTTCCAATTCTAAGGTAACCGGAGCAAGCCGTCAAGGTAGCCTGTAACTGTTCAGACTTGATGAGGTGAATTGGCTCAAAGCCGTTGGAAAAACGCTGGCATGGCCGGGGGAGTTGTGGCATACCAGGGAGGTGGACACTGAACTAGACCTGAACGCGGCGAGTCGCGAAACTCTGCTGGAGATAATTGTCGGCCAGCGGGCAGTCATTGCCGATTTGCAAAGGCGGATTGGGGTTCTGGAATCCCGTCCCAACCGGCGCGGGTCGTCGGGGATGCCGGGTAATCAGCCGCACTCCAGCCGGCAAGCGCCGGAGAAAAAGGAGCCCAGAAAGCCGCGCCGCCATGGCTTCGCCCGCCAGCGCATGACTCCTACCCGGCGGGTGGAGCATGCCGTGGCGGTCTGTCCCGACTGCGGGACTCACCTGAACGGCGGATGGGTACAGCGAACTCGGGAAGTCATTGAGCTATCGGTGGCTCCGGTAGAAGTGACCGAGCACGCCCTGGTAGCCCGCATCTGTCCGGTATGCCAGCGGCGCCGGCTGCCCAAAGAGGCCCTGCAGGGGGTGGTTCTGGGCCAGCAGCGCCTGGGGGTCAATCTGGTAAGCCTGATGGTGACCCTGCGGGAGGAGGGACGGTTGCCCATAAGAATCATCCAATGGTACCTGGAGACCGTCCATCAGTTGCACCTGAGTGTTGGTGCCATCGTCCAGGCCGTCCATGGAGTAGCCCGTCAGGCTGAGACGGCGGTGCGAGAGGTGCTCGAGCAAGTCCGCGCCAGTCCCGTGGTGCAGGGCGACGAAACCGGCTGGCGCCAGGACGGGAGCAACGGCTATGTTTGGACCTTCAGCACTCCCAGCGAACGATACTTCCTGCGTCGGGGTCGGGATAAGGGGGTGGTGGATGAGGTGCTGGATTCCTCCTTCAGCGGAGTGTTGGTCAGTGATTTCTACGCCGCCTATAACCACTACCCGGGCCTGAAGCAACGGTGCTGGGCTCATCTGCTGCGAGATATCCATGACCTGAAAGGGTTGTACCCAGAAGACGCTGGGCTGGCTCAGTGGGCCGAGGCGGTTCACCAGGTCTACACGGAGGCCAAGGGCTCGGTCCTTCCCCGAGCCCAGCCAGGCCATCGCACCCAGCTAATGCTGGAGGAGAAACTAATGGTCTTGGCGCGGCCTTTCCTTAAAGATCCCCTGGCGGTTCAGGCCAAGCTCTGCCGGCGCATGGAACGGTTCATCAAGGAACTGTTTGTCTTCGTGTCGGACCCAGCCGTGCCCTCAGACAACAACGCCGCCGAGCGGAGCCTGCGGCATCTGGTAACCAGTCGCAAGATCAGCGGCGGCACCCGCTCAGGGCAGGGCACCGACAGCAAGATGACCTTGGCATCCCTCTTTGGCACCTGGCGGGCCAGAGGTCTCAATCCCCTCCTGGAATGCCGCCGGTTGCTCGCTTCCCCTCAAATCTGAACAGTTTCGGTAGCCTGGCTCCCATCCTACCGAGTCGGCATCAGTTGGGCCCAACTTATCTGGCCACACTTATCTGGTCTGATAGAAGTGTATCTGCTAAACTTGCGAAGGTTTCTCCTTCCGAACGGGCGGGAAATTAGGAGAGCGCAGCATGACCACTAATTTTGATTCAGTACAGGAACAAGCGGTAAAAACCGCCCTGGAAAACCCCAATTACCGTTGGAGGACCGTTGAAGGAGTGGCGAACGAAACAGGACTGTCAGCGGAAACAGTAGAGGCGGTAATCCGGAAAAATCAGGAGACTGTTTTCAAATCGTCTATTCCTTCTAATAAAGGCGAAGCCCTCTACACCACCCGGTCCCATTTCCTCAAGAAAGCGTCCCTAGGGGAGAAATTATTAGGCGCAATTAAGAACCGGCTAGCTTAGACTGCAACGGATTTAGAAATGATTTCATTTTTCCTCGCGCAAGCTAATGGGAACGATGTACAGATCATTTCAATTTTGCTGGCGGCCTTTGGGGGCCTTGCCATAAATTTGTTAAACCTGGTGGAGTTGCAGAAAGTAGGGAAGGACCAGCGGCCAGACTTTAGAGACCCGTTATACTGGCTCCCTTTTTTCGTTTGGCCTGTCTTGGGTGGAGTACTGGCTTATGCCTACGAAACCGAAACGGACCTGAACGCCATTTTGGCAATTAATATAGGTGTGTCCGCACCGTTGATCATCCGTGCCTTCGCCGCAGCGAGTCCCTTTGGTAAATCATCCATCGATCCAGGTGCTGGCGCCTGATTGACCGTAGAAATCATCTTTGTATCGAACTTGTTTTCTAGCCGAACAATTTGAATGTTCAGTACCCAATGGAGTAGGCAGCATGACCACAACCCAAAGAGACCCGATACTTGTGGTGATTCAGCTTACCGGGGGAAATGACTATCTCAACACGGTCATTCCCTACGGGGATCCCCGGTACTATGATAACCGCAGCAGCGTGGCGGTGCCTCAAGACCAGGTGCTTCCCATTGATGACCACTTTGGCTTCAATCCGGCCCTGGCCCCCATCAAGGATATGTACGACCAGGGCAAGGTAGCTTTGATCAACGGTGTCGGTTATCCCAGTCCCAATCGCTCCCACTTCCGGTCAATGGATATTTGGCACACCTGTGAGCCGGACAAGGTGGGCACGGAGGGCTGGCTGGGCCGGGTCATTCGAGACCTGGACCCCCGCTCGGAGAACGTGCTTACCGGAGTGAACTTCGGTCGAGGGCTGCCCAGGGCACTGGCCTTGACCGGAGTGCCGGTGGCATCGGTGGCGGTGCTGGAGACCTACGGGGTCCTGACCGGAATTACCGGCGAGCCGGATCGCTCCCAGGCCCTGGACGTTTTCGCCCGCATGTATGCTCCCATCTTAGGTTCCGGACCGGTGATGGACTACCTGGGGCAAACCGGCCTGGACGCTTTGAAGGGGGCTGACATTCTCAAGACGGCCGTGGCGGTGTACGTGTCCTCGGTGGAATACGCCGACAGTTCAATAGGCCGGAATTTGCAGGGGATCTCCAAGGTTTTGCACGCCAATTTGGGCACTCGCATCTTCTACACCCAGCACAGCGGCTATGACACCCACGCCAGCGAGAGTCCGGTACATACCAAGCTGTGGACCGAGCTTTCCCAGGCAATAACGGACTTTCTTACCGACCTGCGGGAGCACGACACGGCTGATAACGTCCTGATGTTTGTTTTCACCGAGTTTGGCCGGAGGGTGAAGGATAATGGGTCGGGAACCGACCACGGCTCGGGCGGGCTGGCGATGGCGATAGGCGATCCGGTGCAGGGCGGCATGTATAGCGAGTATCCGTCCCTGCGAGAAGGCGACTTGTTGGAGGGGGACCTCCACTTCAACATCGACTATCGGGGTATTTACGGAACCATCGTGGAAAATTGGCTGGGCTTGGACCCGGTTCCGCTGGTAGGCGGCAGCTTTGAGCAGCTGGCTTTCGTGAAGTAGCCCCGTTAGTTACCTGCAATCTCCCTGATTTTCGCTTCCCGGACTCTGGAGGTCTTGGTCAGCCGGAGATGGGCGGCAGGCCGGCTTCCCGGCGGGCGTCGTTCATGTGCTCCAACACCCGGACCCTCAGGGGAGCCATTTCGTAGCCGATATCCGCCAGCATCCGGCTGTTATCCACCAGATAAACGTGGGGCACCGGCCGGTCTCCGGTGGTAATCTGGGCATCCGGGACAAACTCCCGGACCAGGGTGGCCATGTCTTGAATGGTAGCCAGGTGGCCGCCGCTGATGTAAATCGAGTGGTTCAAGCTGGTGCTCAGCGCTACCTGAACGAACATCTCCGCTGCATCCTCGGCGTGGATCATCGGTGAGGCTTCGCTGGGATCGAACTCCATGGCAACCGGCTGCCCGATGGCCGGCAGCGACATCATCAGCCCGCCGATCATGCCCGTCATGCCGGTCACCCGGCCGTGGCCGAAGACGGTGCAGATTCTCACCCCTCGCACATCCATACCGTAGCGGTCCCGATACCGGCCGGCGGCAAAGTCATTGGCTGCCTTGGTCATTCCGTAGACGTTGATCGGAGACGACAGGTCTTCTTCGTCCACCGGGCGCTCCCCAAAGGTTTCCTGGACTCCGTAAACCGCGATGGAGCTGGCGTAGACCACCCGCTCGATGCCGGTCCAGCGGGCCGTTTCGAAAACGTTGTTCGCTCCCTGAATGTTGACCAGCATGCCGAAGTGGGGGCGGTCCTCGGTGTCCGGCGGCAGCAGGGCGGCCATGTGGATAATCTTGTGGACCCCATAGGTGTTGATCGCTTCCAGCAGGTGGGGTATCTGGCCGATGTCGCCCCGGTAGAACTGGATGCGGTCCAGATACGGCTCCAGGTTGGCCCGGGGCGGAGCCAGGTCGAAGCAGACCACCTCTTCCCCCCGGTCCACCAGCTTGCGGATGATGCGGTGGCCGATAAAGCCGGTGCCGCCGGTGACCATGATTGACATAAGCGTCTCCGGATACCAGGGCTGGGGTTTGACCGGCCTAGAGTATATAAGCTGTCCTGACCGGATACAAATATGATACAAACACTGATTCAGCCGCTACACGCCTCGCTGGCAATACTTGGAATCTAAAAGTAGGATAAGCTAGGTGCTAACCAAATGGTCTCCGGCTTGTTTATTAACTATAAGACGGGGCTGTTCACCGGGTTGGGACCCTATTGTTACCCAAATCGGTTGAGGAGAAGACCCGTCTCAAGATATCCTATTAGTAAGGCGCTAAACCTAGGCGCTTAAATATTCCCGGCAAGGTACTTGCATGACCAAGAAATTATCGTTATTGCTATTACTAATATCCGTGGACTCCTGACCGCCCTGGCCGCCGGCCCGGTGTTTGGGGGGAATACAGCTCCGGTTGAAGGCTTCCGGGCGCTGAGCGGAGGCGGAGCGGCCAAATTCGCCTTACCCCCCGATGTGAAGCTGATACAGAGCTTCCCGCTGCCAGCCTATGGCCTTACCTATGAGCGGTACCAGCAGAGCTTCGGCGCCGCCCAGGTGTTTGGTGGGCAGCTGACTCTTTACAAGGATGGCACCGGCGCCACTACCATAGTCATCGGCAACCACTACCCCGACATCGTTCCCACCAACAAGGTGGAGCGCTCCAATAACGACGCTAGGAAGGATGTCGCACGGGACATCGGGCCCGAGGGGAAGGTTAAAATTGACCTGATGATCAACCCGGTTTCCGGCCGTTACTACCATCGAATAGAGACTCAGCGCTTCGACAGCCGCTGGTTCCATTGGATCGACGCCGGTAACGGTAAGGTGCTGAACAAGTACAACGGCCTGGCCACCGGTTGTGGGACCGCCCCTGATCCGACCAAGCCTGCCCCTTGCGGCTTTGGGGTTGCGTATGACGATGGCGATTCTACGGACGTGAAGGACCTGACCGATCTTACTACTGCTAGTGGTTCGGGATACCAGCTAGTGTCGGCGGATGGACGGGTGGAGACCCACGACCAGGGCTCGACGAACCGGCCCTTCCTGGGACCCATCGCCACAGATAGTGACGATTTGTGGATCCGCCCTGGCGATGATTCGCCAGCCCAGCCGGCCCTGGTGGACGCTCATTACTACGCGAACCTCGCCGACGCCTATTTCCTTGACCCTGCGAAGCACACTTTCGACTGGCAAGCAGTGGTGGGCGATGGCAGTCCAATGAATATCCAAGCTCACTTCAAGAAGGATTACAACAACGCTTACTGGAGCGGATTAGGCTGGGTAGCCCTGGGCGACGGCGATCAGAGCCTGTTCCGGGAGCTGGTCTCCTTGGACGTGGTGGGCCACGAGCTGACCCATGGTGTGACCGACGCCACCTCCGACCTGGTCTACCAGGATCAGTCCGGGGCCCTGAACGAATCCTTCTCCGACATGTTGGCCGCCGCGATGGAGCTCTACGCCCCCGCCAACAATCAGAAGCCGTGGCATATGGGAGAGTCCTTCGACCTGCAGGGAGACGGTATTCGCAACATGGGAGACCCCGAAGCAGATGGCCACCCCGACCACAATAGTGAGTTCGTTGTAACCGACGGTGACGCCGGTGGAGTACACACCAACAGCGGAATCCCCAACCACTGGTTCTACCTGCTTGCCCAACCTGTAGGGGAAATCAACATCAACGCCAGCTGCGCCAGCATTTACGACGGCAGCGGCCGGGTACGTAACATAGCTCACTGTGTCGGCACGGAAACAGGGGAAATAAACGTTACAGGCATTGGGATAACCGACGCCGAGCAGATCGCCTTCGCCACGTTCATCGCCTTGCCCCAGAACGCCACGTTCCGGGGGACCCGGCTGGCTAGCCAGGTAATGGCTGAGACTCTGTTCCCGGGCGGCACCCAACGCCAGTCCGTTAGCGACGCCTGGGAGGCTGTGGGCGTGGAGGAGTATGAGGTCTGCGATACGGCCGAAGGGTTCAGCGAGACAATACCCTTTTATTCTGCGCATCCCTACGCCAACGAAATCGACTGCGTCTGGAGCTACGCTAACCCTACGGCGAATTTCTCCTTCCACTTCAGCATGGGGGATCTTGAGACAGGCTACGACTTCATCTACATCATGGATGCGGATTACAACGTCCTCGAGATCCTCACTGGCAGCTTTGATAACCATACCACAGTGCCCATACCCACCATCGTGGGCCGGGTACGTCTGGTCACCGACCAGTTTGTGATCGCAGATGGGTTCATCGTAGATGGCCCAGCCGGAGGCGGTGGTGGCAACACGGCGCCGACGGCCCTCGATGTGCCGGACAACAGCACCAACGAGGACACACCAGACACCTGGTTCCCCGATGTCAGCGATCCTGACATTGGCGACACGCTCACCTGTTCCATAGACACTCAGCCTACTCATGGCACCGCAACTGTGGTCGGCAACTGCTCAAGTGGGACATACACGCCTGAAACTGATTTCAACGGTCCTGACCCCTTTGCTTACAGCGTAAGTGATGGCAATGGCGGCTCTGATACTGGCGCTGTCTCCGTTACCGTCAATGCGATGAACGATGCGCCGGTGGCCAACGACGTCAGCGATACCACCACAATGGATACCGGCGACAACTGGTTCCCTGATGTGAGCGATCCTGACGCCGGCGATGCCCTCTCTTGCACAGCGGATGCTACTTCCGCCAACGGCGGTTCGGTCTTCGTAAACAGCGACTGCAGCAGTGGCACCTACGACCCGGTTGCTGGGTCCACCGCCCCTGACAGCTTCAATTACAAGGTCTGCGACTCAGAGCCACTGCCACTGTGCAACTCCGGCACCGTCGCCTACACTGTGAGTGTGCCGTCCGCAGACATGCACATTGGCGATTTGGATGGGGTTGTCAAGGGAAATTGGAAGGGTGTGGTTACCGCTACGGTACATGACAGTAGTCACAACTTGGTAGCAAATGCAACGGTAACTGGCACCTGGGATCCTTCTGGAAAGGGGGCGAAATTTGAATGTACAACAGATTCCACCGGCACTTGCGATGTAAACTCTGGGAAGATGAATGGTAATACTCAGACAACCTTCACAGTAACCGGAGTAAGTGGTACTCTGCCATATCAGTCTGGGGACAACCACGATGAAGACGATGCCGATGCTAGCGACGGTACCAGCATAACGGTCACAAACCCATAGCGCGGAAGCAGCAAACTCGAAGTGGGCCCGGCAATTGCCGGGCCCATTTTTGTGCTACAGCGGCTGCTTGGCGGGAATGCCGGGCCGGCGGGGATACTCCGTTGGAGTGGCGCCGACCTTCTCCACCGTCACCAGGATTCGATTGTCGGTGAGGCCGGTTAACGCCACCGGAATAATCTGTCCCCAGCGGCCGCTCAGCAGCTGCAGGGCTCGCTGGGCGCTCTCCAGCTCCTGTTGAATGCCGCCGTGCTTCCAGGCCACTACCTTGCCCCCAATGCGGCACAGGGGCAGGGCGTACTCCAGCAGCGCCGGCAGCTTGGCAACGCCCCGGGCCAGCACCAGGTCGAACCTTTCCCGGGTCTCCGGGGCTCGTCCCAGCTGCTCCGCCCGCGCGGTTAGCACCGTCACATCGGGCAACTCCAGCACCTGGAGCAGATGCCGCAGAAAGGCGGTTTTCTTGCCCACCGAGTCGGACAGCGTCAGCTGAAAGTCTGGGAAGACCAGCTTTAGCGGCAACCCGGGGAATCCAGCTCCCGCTCCGATGTCGACTATTTTCCCAGCGGCGGGCGGTCCCTCGGGAAATGCCAGGCAGCAGGTCAGGGAGTCTAAAAAATGCTTGACCTGGACCTCCGAGTACTCGGTAATGGCAGTCAAATTGACCCGCTGGTTCCATTGGTGCAACTCGCGGTAATAGGTTTCAAACTGGGCTAACTGACGTTCCGTCAGCTTTATCCCCAGTTCCAGCGCGCCGCCGGCCAAAAGTTCCATAGATTCAGGCATCGCCGGTAATTATACCCTGCCTCATGGTTGCTCCGAAAATAGCAGTGGCTGAAGGGGATCTAACCCAGCTATTTTCTTCCCCGGTTATATTTCCATTGACACCTAAATGGGCGATCCGTAGAATTAGCGCCAGATTTCCAGATCAGACGGCCAGATTGGAATTCCTGGGTGGGCATTCCGGTCGCGGGCAGGTGAGCCCGGGTCAAGGCTACCCCAACGAAGCGTCGGTCACGGAGGCGAAATGGCGACTAAGGCTTACTTGTTGGTCGAAACTGCGGTGGGTAAAACCCGAGACGTGGCCAACACTCTGCGGGAATTGAATGGCATTGAAACAGTGGATGTGGTCACCGGTCCATACGACATCATCGCGGTCATCAGCGGCGACGACATGTCGGTGGTGGGCAACCTGGTGACCGAAGGCATCCACACAGTGACGGGAGTAGTTCGCACCGTAACCTGCGTCGCGGTAGGCACCTGAGGTCCATTAATTCCGCCTTTTCAGTTATAGAGGAGCTTTTCAGTGGAGTTCAAGTTCAGCGCCGAAGATGATGCCTTCCGCAGGGACCTGCGGGAATTTGTCCAGCAAGCCCTCCCCTCCGATTGGGAGGGTGGCGGTCGCTGGCCGGAGGAATGGAACTGGGAGCAGACCAGAACGATGCGGCGGGAGTTGGCCCAAAAGGGCTGGCTGACCATGCACTGGCCGGAGGAGTACGGCGGGCAGAACGCGTCGCCAGTCCGCTCGGCGATTTACAACGAGGAGCTGGCGTACATGAGGGCGCCCGGCCGGGATATTTTCGGCGTTCGCATGCTGGGACCGACCCTGATGATCCACGGGTCCGAAGAGCAGAGGCAGACCCATCTGCCGCCGATAGCTCGCGGGGAAGTCCAGTGGTGTCAGGGGTACAGCGAACCGGAATCCGGCTCGGACCTGGCGTCGCTCAGCACACGGGCGGTGCGGGATGGCGATGATTACATTATCAACGGAGCGAAAATCTGGACCACGCTGGCTCATCGAGCCGACTGGATCATGTGTCTGGCGCGGACCGACCCGGAGGCCCCCAAGCATCGGGGGATAAGCTTCATTCTGGTCGACATGAAAACCCCCGGAGTCGAGGTTCGGCCCATCATCAACATGTCCGGCGGGCATGAGTTCAATCAGATCATTTTTGATAACGTACGGGTGCCGCGGCGGAATGTGGTCGGCGAAGAGAACCGCGGCTGGTACGTGGCGGTGACCCTGCTGGACTTTGAGCGTTCGGGCATAGATTATTCCGCCATGTCCCACCGCCTGCTGGATGAGATACGGGAATACGCCGGCGAAACCCGGCAAAACGGGCAGACGCTGATGCAAACTCCCTGGGTGCGTAACCTGGTCGCCGATCGGTACATCGAAACCGAAGTCGCCCGGTTGATGGCATACAACGTTGCCTATATGCAGGGAGAGGGCCTGGTCCCCAATAAGGAGTCCTCCATGAGCAAGGTCTTCGGCAGCGAGGCCTTGCAGCGGACTACCGTGGCCGGCATGGAGATTCTGGGATTGTATGGCGCCTTGGGTCGCGACGAGAAGTGGGCGCCCCTCAGCGGTCGGATGCAAGAGCACTGGATGATAGCCTTCTCCCACAAGATTGCCGCCGGAACCTCCGAGGTGCAGCGAAACATCATCGCTGGGCGGGGCCTGGGCCTGCCCCGGGGTTGAGCGCCCGGGGTTGAACGCTCACGGCCGGCACTTCATCTCCCCACGCCTTTCTGAATTCTGGTGATACAACGGGCCGGGTGACAATATGGGAACATTTACTGTCTTGCTCCAAGTCGGGGCTAGTTCTGGAGGACAATTCGTAGATGTGGAGGCGCTGGTGGACACCAGGGCCTCTCATACCATGTTGCCCGGCGGCTTGCTTCGGGGGCTGGGTATAGAAGTCATAGAAAGGGTCTCGTTCAAGCTGGCCGATGAGCGGGTGGTGGAGTACGAAGTAGGAGAGGCTCGACTCCGTTTGGACGAGCGCGAGCGAACTACGTTAATTGTCTTCGGCCCGGATGACGCCACTCCTCTGCTGGGCGCCACCTCTCTGGAGCTGTTTAACTTTGGGGTGGATCCGGTGGGGCAGAGTCTGGTGCCGGTTCCAGGTCTGCTGAAGTAGGGCTAGGTCTGTCCCGCCGCTAAATTGCCATCAGCCCCTCAACTTTTATCCCCTAATCGCTTCGGGCCTCCGAGTATCTCCGGGCCGGTTAATCGGCGGCCAGGGCTCCCAATTCCTGGTCTTCCAGCTCCGGCAGAGCCTCCCGGCAGCGGCGCATAATCCGAAATATGGTCCGCACCGTCACTGAAAATCGCTCCGCCGCCTCGTCCACCGTCAGATTCTCCAGCCGCATGGCGGTTAGCACCTTCAGGTCTTTGCCGAGCCTCTGGTAGCGCTGGAACCAGGCGGGATCGTCGTACTTGCATTGGTGCAAGGGGCAGTTGAGGCAGGATAGGGATACCTCGCAACCGGTGTCTTCGTAGTGAAAAAATTCGGGAACCGCATCGACGGTGGTGCGGGTAGAAATAGTCCTGGTCATCTCATCCTCCGGAACTTTTGTTCTATTAAAACGTAAGTATAGAACGGGTGTTCTGAGAATGTCAACCGTTTGACCAGGTAAATTTGACGCTGATTTCCGCCCTTGTTATATTGCCAGCGCCCGTATCAAATCGGCAAATGTACCATTGTTAGTTTCTAGAGCAGCTGAGGAGGAAGAGAGAATGACCGAATACGAAACCATGACCTATGAGCGTAAGGGCAAGATAGGCTACATCATGCTGAACCGGCCCCAGTCGCTTAACGCGGTCAACGACCAATTCGAGCGGGACCTGCCCGATGCTCTGCTGGAGTTCGACATCGACGAGGATGCCTGGGTGGCCATAATCCACGGGGCGGGCCGCTGCTTCTGCGCCGGCGCCGACATCAAGCAGCGCTTGGTCAACATGACCCCTCAGCAGAGCGCCCGGCGCACCATGGGCAGCAGCTCAGAGGGCTATCTGGGCCGTAGCATCAACTGGAAGCCGGTCATCGCTGCCATCCACGGGTATGCCCTGGGCGCTGGCACGTCCATCGCCGCCGAGTGCGACCTGATCGTCGCCTCGGAGGACGCTCAGTTTGGCATCACCGAGACCAAGCGAGGCCTGCCCGGTGCCCGAGTCTGGGCCAAGATGAACGCCTTCATGCCCTCCAAGGTAGTCACTGAGATGGTCATTACCGGGGAGCCGGTGGAGGCCGCCGAGCTTTATCGCTTGGGGCTGATCAACCGCCTGGTTCCCACCGGAAAGCACTTGGAGGCTGCCGAAGAGCTGGCGGAAAAGATCCTGAAAGCGCCGCCCCTGGCCGCCCGTTCCGGAGTGCGCCTGACCCGGCGGCAGTGGGTCCAGCCGCTGTACGACGCCAACATGTACATCCAGCCGCTAAGGCTGCACCAGACCGAGGATTTTCAGGAGGCCAGCCGCTCCTTCGTGGAGAAGCGCGCTCCGGAGTATACCGCCGGGTAGGCAGGGGCTTTCCGCCCCCTCACCCGAATCGAGGCAGCACTTCCTGGGCGAACAGCTCCACCGCCCGGTTGAAGTCTTGGTTGGGCATGCCGGGCCACTGGCAGCGTAATATCAGCTCCTGGATGCCCAACTCCTGGTATTTTTGAATCTCTTTGGCGCATTCGTCTGGACTACCGATGATGAACCGCCCCTCCAGTACCTGCTCGAAGGGGACGCCGATTCGGTCTGCGGCGGGCAGTTCCTGGCTGTGGGCCCAGGCGGAGTGACTTACTCCGTTGGGCGGACTAAAAAATGTCAATCTAGCCAATTTGACCTGCCGGAAACAATTGCCCCATTTCAACCCCAATCCGCTCCCTACTAACAACTAAACCAAAGCCAAGGTGGGAACTACATTGGGCAGTGATGGCAAAGGCACGGCAGGTGTAAAGATCAAAGCATCGGCTCGGGCCTGTAACCGGGTTCGGCAGCGATGTTTCACTTCATCCTTACGATGAATTAGCCCGCCGAAGAATTGATTCATCTTCTCTTGGACTTTGGCTTTTGTTCCCAGGCATTCGTTGGCCGTGACCTCTTCTCTGGCCCAGTCCCAGACGGCTTCGTCGGCATTGAAGTCTGGGCTGTAGGCCGGTAAGGCCACCAACCGCAGATGCAAGTCAGGAGTGGTCAAATAGCTGCGAATCGCTGCTCCTCGGTGGGCTGGCCCATTGTCCCAGATTACTACCAGAGGTCCAGGATGTTTTTCTCTTAGCTGCCGTAAAAAGGCGGTGGAGGTCTCGGCATTGCTGTTGCCGGCTATTTCCATGGCTTCCACCTCCCCAGCCTCCAAGCAAACTCCCGAGTAGTAGTAGGCCTTCTCTCCCCACCGAGGACTGGTGGAGTCCACCAGCGCTGCCTCTCCCTTGAGTACCCATTTGCCTCGCAGGTCGGCATCGGCCCGAAAGTGGGCTTCATCCACGAAGAAGATCTTGGCTCCACTCTCTTGGGCCTCCTCTCGGATTTGGCTGTACTGGAGGACGAAGGCTTTCCGTTCTTCATCCTTGGCTTTCAGGAGGCGTTTCTTGGGTCGCTTCAGCACGAAGCCCAACCGATGGAGGTAGTTCAAGCAACTGCTCCGACTCAGCCCCAGGTCAAAGCTCTGCTTGAGAAATTGCCTTACTACTTTCCAGTTCCAGTTGGACAATTCAATCCCCGCCTCCCCAGGCGGATTTTGCACCGCAGACTTCAGTTGGTTCTGTTGACCCCAGATCAAGACGGGGGGGAACCCCCAGTCTGCTCAAAGACCAAACCTTGGGCCCCGCCTTGGCGAAAGTTGTCCAGCCAGTTTCCGATGGTATGAGGCTCTCTCTCCAAAGCCTCAGCCACTTGAGTGGCCGACCACCCTTGGGCCAACAACCATAGCCCATGCCACCTTTCTCGCTCCCGAGGTGTTGGCGCCCGATACATCCTTTCCCGTAAGTCGCCTACATCCAGTTGCCACCGTTCCAGGAGTTGCACTATGTCTGTCATCCCTTCCACCACCGCCACTCGACTTCTTTTAATCGGGTAGGAGGGGGCCTCGTGGCCCCCGTCCTCCCACACCACCGGACGTACTCAGCGTATCCGGCGGTTTCCTCTACTGTTTCAACAGGTGCTACCACCCGTCAAGGCTCGTTTCCGTTCAGACACCGTGGTCGCTGGCTGCTCCTCGCTCACCCCAGTTCCGGTTCCGCCTTCACCAGGGACGCCGGGGCGCACGGTCTCCTTCCTCCATTCAAGAAGGGAGAGTTGTTAGGCCGTGCCTTGCTGCCGCTCTACGCCCATCGAGTCCTCTTGACTGGCTCCTTGCAGTAGAGGATTCGGCCCTTCATCCTTCCCGTGCGGGAAGGACTACTATGGCCTCGGCTGACTTCTCCGGAGCCTTCCCCCACCGTTGCCGGTGCGGTAGTCCCGATTCCATCGGGACAGCCCCAGAGATCTCCCAGGGTAAGCTATGCATCCTTCCCTCGGTCCCCGCCGGATTTACCAACGCACATGTCCGGATGACTACCGGGCCTCCCCGTCCATGGCCGGGTTACCCCACTGCACCGGCCTTGTATCCGATTCCTGTTCGTCGGGTCCGAGTTTTGCCATCAGCTTCCTTCAGATTCCACCTCACGGTGGAAACCCTTGCTTAGGCTAGCGGTTCCGGTCATCACGGCCCGCAGAGGACTTTCACCTCCAAGATGCACAACATGCCTGGCACACCAGAATATCGCAACTCCTCTTCGGGTTCGCTTTATGTAGGTTTCACCTTAGCTTTGGTTTAGTACAGGCTAGGAACCCAAGAGAAGTGGGATCGCATGGGAGAGCGCCTCTCTGCCCTGCATCCCCTTTACGTCACAGGAGGTATGGGCTTGCAGCTCCGCCGCCTATGCCTGCTGATAATTAGCTCTGTTATCGCCGTCGTTGGGAGGCAATGACGCGGTTCCGTAGGCCAAGACGATTTAACCGGCACCGCCCACCGAAACTCCATTTGGCAGGGCAATCGCGTCTTATTATCTTTCTTAAATTTGTTTAAAATAGTAATCATCATGACGAAACTAGGGAGGGGTAGTGATGGTTCAGGCAACAGGCGCACCCATCGCCGAATACTTCGCGGCGTTGGACGACCCGAGGATTGATCGTACCAAGCGGCACAAACTTTTGGATATCGTCACCATTGCCCTTTGTGCCACCATCTGCGGCGCTGATTCTTGGGTGGATATCGAGCTCTTCGGCAACTGTAAAGAGGAGTGGTTCAAGTCCTTTCTGGAGTTGCCCAACGGTATCCCTTCCCATGATACCTTCGGCGACGTCTTCGCCCGCCTGGACCCAGAGCAGTTTCAACGCTGTTTCATGGAGTGGGTCCAAGCCGTAGCCCAAGTCACCCAAGGCGAAGTGGTGGCCATCGACGGCAAGACGGTATGGCGCTCCCACGACCGTACCCTGGGCAAAAAGGCCATTCACATGGTCAACGTGTGGGCCTCGTCCCATGGCTTGGCGCTGGGCCAGACCAAGGTGGACGAGAAGTCCAATGAAATCACCGCCATCCCCAAGTTGCTACAGCTGCTGGAGCTCGCCGGTTGCATCATCACCATCGACGCCATGGGCTGCCAGAGGGAGATAGCCCGGGAGATCATTGAGGCTCAGGCCGACTATCTGCTGGCGGTGAAGGAGAATCAAGGCCGGCTGTACGATGACGTTCGCGACCTTTTCGAGGGCGCCGAGGAATACGACTTCGAGGGCGTCCCCTATGACTTCGCCCGCACGCTGAACAAGGGCCACGGCCGCCTGGAAACCCGTCAATGCTGGGTCATCACGGACCCGGACTGCCTGGACTATCTGCAAAACCGGCAGCAGTGGGCCAACCTCAACGCCGTGGTTAAGGTCACGGCTCAGCGGGAGACGGCAACCGGGACCACGGTCCACTCTCGCTACTATATCAGCAGTCTGGCCAGGCCTGCCCAGACTTTGTTGGAGGTCACCCGCCGACACTGGGGCATAGAAAACAGCTTGCACTGGTCTTTGGATGTTACCTTTCGAGAAGATCACAGCCGGGTACGTAAGGATAATGGGCCTCAAAACCTGGCAGTCCTGCGCCAGATAGCCCTCAATTTGCTGAAGCAGGAGTCCAGCCTTAAACGGGGACTTCAAGGTAAACGGCTGAAAGCCGGCTGGGTTGAGGATTACCTACTCAAGGTGCTCCTTGGTTAAGACGCGATTGCCCTGCTACAATGGACGACGTACAAACACATTCCCTATATTGACGGTAGACTTGCCGAGTAAGGGATCACCATGAATGACCGAAACGATCGAATAGTCCGCATCCTTCTCTCCATCCTTTTCTTCCCCATTGGCCTGATCCTCGTAATCGCCGGAGTCAGAACGATAATCATTGTCAGGAGGCAAACATAGCAATCTGCGAAGCTCCTGGCAATGATTATCGTTCTGGTCATAATCGGTTCCGCTTTAGATGATTCCCCAAGGGAGCCCGTCCAGGCCGCGCCGATCCAAGCCCCTACGTTGGCTCCGATGTCCACGCCTGTTCCGACAAGGATTCCTCTATATTCGCAATCTCCCGTAACAAGCAGACCCTTCATCGAATTGGAGGATATCGCTACCCACGCAACCGAGTATGCGCCAATAGACGGAGATCGGAAGGGCTATATTGAAGGTTTGGGGGGGCATCTTTGTTCCTTTGTTCAGGTAGGAACAAAGGCAAGCTCTCCATCGTATTTCTATCCGACTCTAAAAGGATCAGAGACAATAATGCTTTTTGATGATCATCGCTGCCTGAACAACACTGATCACTTTGATTCCCCTGAAATGATGGATCAGATAGCACTGATTGAAGCTCAATATCGAATCAACAACAAGATAGCTACGTGGTACTCTCTGCCCAACGCGAACTTCTTGACTCGGCCGGCCGAATTGCATCCGCCTAATTCATTGCGAGAACGGGGATGGTGTATACAATCCCAAAAATATCCGATCCAGTCTTTCGCTGTTGAATATTTCTGGGAAGAGAGCGGAATAGGCGCAGCTCTGCACAGCGTTACATTGGGTAGCTGTAAAACGAACCAATAGGGGAAAGTTGTACTTATGGGGACTTTTGACCCTCCCTACGAGTCCCCTAACTGTTGACAAGGGTTGTTTAGAAAAAGTTCACTGAAATTGATTTGCTCCCCGTCTGCTGGATTGTGGCTCGTCCACACCACCGGGCGGGTGTTTTTTGCCATGCGTACCCTTGTCCTCATTGACGGCCAGAACCTGTATCACCTGGCCAAAACTGCCTGGGGTCCCGGCGGGAGCTACGACTGGCCGAGTTACGACGTCGACAAGCTGGCGCGGGCCCTGGTGCGTTTACAACCTTTTGGTGGCATGTCGGTATTTTGGGGGGACTTTCATGGATGTTCCCGTCAACTCTTCGCTGGTTTCACCGGTTGCGAGGTTGACATTGATCGTCAGGAGAAAATCATCCTGTTTGTCGTCGATCCATCCTGACAGCAAGCTGTAAATCGAGCATCTAAATACGAAGTTGAACCAATCAAATATCTCCGTGACCTTCTGGTCATCCTCAGCGTCGGTCGTCTCGCCATATAGCATTTGGGATATGCGTTCAGTAGTGTGCTCGAATTCTTGAATGAATTCCCTCATTGCAGTAGCCAGGTCTTGCTTTTGCAGGTCTCGGCGAGTACCTAACCTGTTGAGGAAACTCCATAACTCGGTGCATCCTTCCTCCCAGCAGCGTAGTTGAGAGGATCCATCGGGCCAGAAGTCCCGCCCGTAGTCTTGGAGGGCGCCTATCAAGCCGAGGGCGTTGTGAGTATGTGTTTGATGGGAATGGGTTTCGAATCGCCCGATGATGTCTGTCAATTGAAGTGGACGGTCTTTGAATCTTGCCATTTTCTCCCCTGCGCAGAGGTATACCCAATTATAGAGACGGTTCCCCTTTTCTTTTCAAGGCCCTGCTGTCAGTGGGTCCGGTTGTCATCTCCCGCACCGGTCGCAAGGCTTGCCCACCTTGTCCAGGCCCCGCCGGGCGAAATGTTCCTCGAAGTATCCGCAGGCCCTGCAGGTGATGATCACGACGTCGGCGCCGTGGGAGTCCTGGCCGGTGCTGGTGATCTCGTACATTGTTGGGCCTCGTTTGGTGCGCTTGATACGCGTCATTGTCGTGCATGGTAGCCAGCGGCCGCCAGAATCAGCTGTCATCCGGGAGAGGGGTTATGAGAGGCCCGATGAGTCCAGACCTCCGGGACTCCGGGCCTGCACTCCGATTTTCAGAGGCCTTGAATCGGCTTTCCTACCCTCAGGCCACAAATGTCATTTATTGGCTCTTCGAACCCGGCCGATATAATGGCCGCGAAGTTTTGTCGTAGGGAGCTGTAATTGGAGATGACGGGTAGAGGGCCGGCCCCCGTTGCCTCTACCACCCTCTCGGTGGAAACCCTCGCGACCCTGGCAACTGCCAATGACCTGCTGCAGAAGATCATCGTCGAGTTGGATCTGCGTGTTGAGGAGACAGGCCGTCCGTTGGCTATAGAGGAGTTGGCGGGCATGCTAAATTCCGAGGTGGAGACACCCCTGCTGACGATGACCGTCCGGGGGGGCGACCCCGGACGGTTGCAGCGCATAGCCAATAAATGGGCAGAAGTGTTCGTTCAGAAAAACAGCGAATTGTTTGCCACCGAAGCGGCGCGTTCCTATGATTTCATACTGGTGCAGTACGAGGAAACCCAGGATGCGCTCCGGAAGCAGGAGGAGGAGCGTGCCCAGTTTATAGGACAGAATCCCCTGGCGCTATTGCAAGACGAACGTGGGCTCAAAGGTTCCGACTTGAAACAGTATCAGGACACCCTCCTGAAACTTTCAGTCGATCTTACCCTTCAAAGCCTGGCCTATGAGGAGACTGTCATTCATCTGAACGAACTGACCGTTGGACGAACTGACCGTCGACGGACGTTGGATTGGCCTCCAGGAGAGGGGAAATGCTACCACGTTGCGGAACGTGGCCATCGGCAGCGTGGACGGCGGCGGCGTAGGTGGTGGCGGCGTAGGTGGCGGAACTCCATTAACACACGGCGGTGTGCTGGCCAGTACAGAGCAGGCTGCCGTGATTCAGGCAAAGGAACAGTTTTTCACCTCGCAACAGCAAATCAAGGATTTTCAGGAGAATGCCCAGCTAACGCAGCTAAAGCAGCGGTTGTTGCTCAAGCGCGATTCCCTGGGGAATTACATCACCCAACTGGAAGCGGCCGAGAACGATGTGAAGGCCCAGTCGCGGACCCTGGAAACCCTCGAGACAGAGATCAAGAAACAACCCCAGCTCCTGGTCCTGATTAAAGCCATTGCAGACCCGGCAATTTGGCAGCAGCTCGGCCTCAATCCCACTGCGGCCGACTGGGAACGCATACGTAAGCTGGGCCTTCAGACAGAAGAGCTAAATCCTGCGTTTACCACCCTCACTAACCGCATCATCACGACTCGGACCAGTATCGAGACAAATCGGGAACGAATCGTTCTAATTAGTCGGCGGCTGGAAGAGACCCGAACCGAGGCGAGTTCTCTAGAGGAAGAGATCGCCGACAAGGAGGGAATCCAGCTGCCTCGGTTGCAGAATGAACTCGCTCTGGCGCGAGCGGTGTATGACAAAGAACAAGCCATTTACGCTGGCTTGCATGGTCAAGTAGCCGAGCTACGGGATACCACACGACAAATGCGGGCCCGGCGAGATGAATATCAAAAGCTTGTCAAGCGCATGGCATCGGTAGAGCTACGGATTTCGGAGTTTGATCGGCAGAATTTAGCCCTGGAAAGCACGTTTCATGTCCTAGCGGCAAGGCTCCAGGAGGCCCGGATTGCAAACGCGGAGCAGGCTGGCTCCATTCGAGTAGTAGAGTCGGCCGTGGAGGCGCAGGTCCCTCTGCCTTCCGGTAAACGGTTGACCCTTCCTCTCGCCGCGGTTCTGGGCCTCTTTCTAGGGGTGGGGGTAGCCATGTTCGTGCACTACCTCCAGGGCCCCCAACCGGCTCGGGAAGGGCCTCCTACAGAACCTTGACCGCCTGCTTCGTGATGGCTGCTTGGAAGAGCCTCCTGGGAATTGACTCCCGCCTGCAACTGCCAGTCTGTCAACAATCAGGGAGCCAGCGGTTCCTAAAGGACTCGGAACATACTACTCGCGGGACAGCTGGGAGTTATCGCCAATCTGAGTGTTAATGAATTTAAGCTTCGGCCTTCTGAAGGATGGAAGTTGGTGGCCAAGATCACACTCTGGGGATAGCGACTTACTACAAACTCAATGACGGGTCGTTCAATAGTCGCCCGAAGCCCCCGAAGGTGCGGGCGCATAATACGAAAATCATTGCGGCCCGCAGCTATTCGACTGTCAATCTCCCGGCTCGTTGGCCCATCCAGGCCAAGGACGGTTTGCATCTTCTAAACCAAAGCCAAGGTGGGAACTACATTTTGCAGCGATGGCAAAGGCACGGCAGGTGTAAAGATCAAAGCATCGGCTCGGGCCTGTAACCGGGTTCGGCAGCGATGTTTCACTTCATCCTTACGATGAATTAGCCCGCCGAAGAATTGATTCATCTTCTCTTGGACTTTGGCTTTTGTTCCGTGGCATTCGTTGGCCGTGACCTCTTCTCTGGCCCAGTCCCAGACGGCTTCGTCGGCGTTGAAGTCTGGACTGTAGGCCGGTAAGGCCACCAGCCTCAGCTGCAAGTCAGGAGTGGTCAAATAGCTGCGAATCGCTGCTCCTCGGTGGGCTGGTCCATTGTCCCAGATTACTACCATAGGTCCAGGATGGTTTGCTCTTAGCTGCTGTAAAAAGGCGGTGGAGGTCTCGGCATTGCTGTTTCCAGCTATTTCCATGGCTTCCACCTCCCCAGTCTCCAGACAAACTCCCGAGTAGTAGCAGGCCTTCTCTCCCCACCGGGGACTGGTGGAGTCCACCAGCGCTGCCTCTCCCTTGAGTACCCATTTGCCTCGCAGGTCGGCATCGGCCCGAAAGTGGGCTTCATCCACGAAGAAGATCTTGGCTCCATTCTCTTGGGCCTCCTCTCGGATTTGGCTGTACTGGAGGACGAAGGCTTTCCGTTCTTCATCCTTGGCTTTCAGGAGGCGTTTCTTGGGTCGCTTCAGCACGAAGCCCAACCGATGGAGGTAGTTCAAGCAACTGCTCCGACTCAGCCCCAGGTCAAAGCTCTGCTTGAGAAATTGCCTTACTACTTTCCAGTTCCAGTTGGACAATTCAATCCCCGCCTCCCCAGGCGGATTTTGCACCGCAGACTTCAGTTGGTTCTGTTGACCTCGATTCAAGACGGGGGGGAACCCCCAGTCTGCTCAAAGACCAAACCTTGGGCCCCGCCTTGGCGAAAGTTGTCCAGCCAGTTTCCGATGGTATGAGGCTCTCTCTCCAAAGCCTCAGCCACTTGAGTGGCCGACCACCCTTGGGCCAACAACCATAGCCCATGCCATCGCTCTCGCTCCCGAGGTGTTGGCGCCCGATACATCCTTTCCCGTAAGTCGCCTACATCCAGTCGCCACCGTTCCAGGAGTTGCACTATGTCTGTCATCCCTTCCACCACCGCCAATCGACTTCTTTTACAGAATATCGCAACTCCTCTTCGGGTTCGCTTTATGTAGGTTTCACCTTAGCTTTGGTTTAGTTAGTAGTTCCAGCCGCCGATTAGCACGCGCCTTAGCCCTCCACGAGCCTGTCCAGAAGGCATCTATTCCAGGTGTGCATCCACGCCAACGGCGATCTGACCATAGACATGGTGCTTACCGCCTACGAGAAGGCCCAGGCTGCTCACCCTAGACCGGACCCCAGGCACCGCATCGAGCATTGCACTTTGGTCAACCCGGACCTGCTCCGGCGTATGAAGGCGCTGGGCTGGGTTGCTACGCCTTTCTGCACCTATGTGTACCATCACGTGGAGAAAATGCCTTTCTTCGGCGAGGAACGCTTGGAGTGGATGTTTGCCCAGCGGTCTTTCATCGACTACGGTGTGGTTTCCACCGGGGCCACCGACTATCCACCCGGACCTTTTGAACCTTTGTTGGGGCATGTCCTTCCACGGGTTCTCGGTGGTGAAGACCCACAAGATGCCGTTGAAAAGGCCTCTGTCTTCCTGAAAAGCCTCGGGTATAAGCGGCCGCAAGTCCGCCCACTCGTCGTCGGTGATTTCGCGGAATGCACTGGATATATCGGGTGGTATATCAGGTGGCACATCGGGAGGTATATCGGGTGCAGATTCCGCCTCCGGTGGGCCTCCAACAAATACGCCCAGCCCGTCCGCGTTGGGTCGCGCTGCCGGCGCCGCAGCTGGCATACCCTGGTCGGTGACCCACTCCTCGGCCTCCCGGAGCAATTCAGCCTCTCCATTTGGCAAGGGCTCAACTGACGCTGGGGGTGCTAAAATCGTAGCTGCTGAAGCCTGAGCAACGGGAAGAAAAGGCTGGTAATCGAAAGGCACTTGCCCTTCCATGCTTCGTTGGATGTGTTGCGACCAGGGCACCTCGGCCAGCAGCGGCAGTCGGTACAACTCAGCCAATCGCCGGCCGGCCTCGCCCTCGCCGGCGTGGGCATTGTTTTGTAAGTGTCCCAGCAGGGGAATCCGGTACTCCTGGCCCATCACCACGGCCTTGCGGACCGCGGACTCGGATATCCGCTGCGGTCCGGTCACCACCACCGCGGCGTCGGGATGGAGCTGGAGCAGGCCCCGGACTTCCTCGCCGGTGCCGGGCGGCATGTCCACAATCAGCACCTCGGTGTCCGACCAGTCCACCTCTTTCACCAGCTGCCGGATCTAAAAATGCTTCCGCTTTTCATCCAGCATGGCCGGGGTGTCCTCGAACTCGTCAGGGAGCATCAGGGATACGGACATGATGGGGAGCCCCGCCCAGCGCGGCGGCTCAATCAGCTCGTCGGGGTAGCGCAGGTCCTGTCGGGTGAGCCCGGTTACCCCGTCCCTCCCGGCAATCGAGGGGTTCTCCAGGTCCAGGTCGAGAACGCCGGGCTTAAACCCCAAATCCTGCAGGGCCAGGGCCACGCCGAAGCAGGTGGTGGTCTTGCCGACGCCGCCCTTGCCACTGAGTATCGCTACGATATGCATTATTCATTCACCCATTTGGCCATGGTTGCGGCTCGCCGATCCTCTTCTTCCCGCGTGACCGCGGGAGCTCCCGGCTGCGGCATGCGCCGGATTATTTCGCTTATCTGGTTGTCGCCTATTCCCATGGTTTTCATGGTGCCCACCATGTTGGAGATAGCCAAGGGCTGGAGGTCGGCCCTCAGGCCGGACAGGCCGGCATTCAGGGCGCCAACGGCCTTGTTAAATACGTCCTCTTGGTGGCGGAAGCTCCGCCTGGTGGTCGGTCAAGCCGGCCCGGCTTCTGGTGTCCTGCAGCTCGTGCTGGAACTGGTCCAGGAGGGGCTTCATCTTGGTTTCGTAAGCCGCTAGAAACCTGGCTGAAAACCCCCACTGTGACGGGGTTCGGTCAAGGATAAGCGGTGGACTGGGCTGAGGCAGAGGTGGTCACGGCCAACGAATGCCTGGGAACAAAAGCCCAAGTCCAAGAGAAGATGAATGCATTCTTCGGCGGACTAGATCACCGTAAGGATGAAGTGAGAAATCGCTGTCGAACCCGGTTACAAGCCCGAGCCGATGCATTGATGATGAGAACTCACCCGTTCGTGACATCGCCCGCCGATGTAGTTCCCACCTTGGCTTTGGTTTAGACCACAAATGTAGGAGGCAGCGCAGCGGTGACACCCTTAATTTACTTGGCCCAAGCCTGCAAGTCGGGGGGCTGGTTGTCGGTGTGCTGGCGGGGTCGGATCGCCCCTTTTCTCCGGCAGTGCTTCTCCTGCTTCGGCAAGCCCGGAACGGAACTTCCCTCGGCGCTAATCGCTGCCACCGGCTCATCTAGCATTCGCCAAGCGTCGGGGTGGGAGTTTGAAATCCGGACAGTCCGGCTCGCTCAGGCGGTCGAACCGTGGATTCGCTTATCGTATCCGGCCCACTCCTTTTCCCGAAGGATGAACTTCTGTATCTTTCCAGTTGCGGTCTTGGGTAGCTCCCCAAACTCCACGTATCGAGGGCACTTGAAGTGGGCGATGCGGTCCCGGGTGAACTGTATGACATCCTCTGCAGAGACGTCCATCCCCTGGCGTCGTTGGACAAAAGCCTTGGGCACCTCCCCCCATCGGTCGTCGGGCACTCCTATGACGCTCACCTCCAGCACCCCGGAGTGTTCCATGATTACTTTTTCCACCTCCTGGCTGGAGATGTTCTCCCCACCAGAAATTATGATGTCCTTGGCCCGGTCTTGGAGTTCAATATAGCCATCGGGATGCCAAACTGCCAGATCACCGGAATGAAACCAGCCGCCCTGCATCGCCAACTCGGTGGCTTCCGGGTCCTGATAATATCCCGCCATGACGTTTTCTCCCCGCATTACCACCTCTCCCAGGGTCAGGCCGTCCCGGGCAACATCATTCATCTCGGTATCCACCACTCGCAGACCGGTGCCGTACACCATGTAGGACACTCCCTGCCGCGCTTTCAGCCGGGCCTGTTCCTCCAGCGGAAGGGCATCCCAGCCGGGCTGGGGTGCGGAGATGGTGCAAGGGCCGTAGGTTTCGGTGAGGCCGTAGACATGGCTGATTTTGGCTCCCATGGCTTCCATGGTCCGTATAACCTGGGGCGCCGGCGGAGCTCCTGCTGTGACAATGTTCAGACCGGTCAGGTCCTGGCCTTCCGCTTCGGGAGCAGAATACATGGATGTTAGTACCGTTGGCGCGGCGCAAAGGTGCGTTACCCCATGCAACTTGATCAGGCGGTAGACCTCCGCCGGCTCCACCCGGCGGAGGCAGAGATGGGTGCCGCCCACGGCGGTTACCGCCCAGGGAAAGCACCAACCGTTGGCGTGAAACATAGGCAATGTCCAAAGATAGACGCTGTCCCAGTTTAGCCCCATTTCCAGGGCTTCGCCCAAGGCGTTCAGGTATATACCCCTAGAGTTGTACTCCACGCCCTTCGGCAGCCCGGTGGTGCCCGAGGTGTAGTTGATGGTAACGGTATCCAACTCTGAGTCCGGTCCTTCGTGAAGCGGCAGCGGGGTGGCGTGGTTCAAAAATTCCTCGTATTGGGGACCGGGGATGTCCTCCGCTGGCGGTTGGGTGTCAACCACCTGGACATAGTTCTTCACCGCCGGAACCTGGTCCATGAAGCCACGAACCGTCGGAGCCAGCTCGGAATCGAATACCAGCAGCTTGACCCCGGAATGGTTCAGGATGTAGGAGATCTCTCGGGAAGCCAACCGGGTGTTCAGGGCCACCAATACGGCACCAAGAGCCAATGGTCCGAAGTTGGCTTCCAACATCGACGGAAGGTTCGGCACCAGAAAGGCCACCCGGTCCCCTTTTTTGATACCGCATTCCTTGAGTGCTCCGGCCAGCCGCATGACCCTCTGGTAAAACTCGGCATAGGTAATGATCTGCTCCCCATAAATAACGGCCGGCTTTTTCGGGTAAACCAGGGCGCTACGCTCCAGAAAGGCCAGGGGATTGAGACCCGGTATTGACAATGCCTGCACCATGTGCTGCCTCCGGTTTGCTCAGAGTAGAAAACTATTGATGTCCTGAACACCCAAAATCCAGTCAACATCCATGCATCTAGGTGTATTCGCATCAAGCGGTCTGGGTATGATAACCCAAAGGATTATTAGCTGGCGAGCCGCTGCGGCCGGGATACAGCCAACATCTGAGAGAGCGGCCCGGCCGTCATACCGCGCCGAACCGGGAATAAACTGGAGGCAAGCCAACCGGGCCGTTTTCGTGGCCCCGGAGGGGATTGCCACCGAGGCAGCTTTTAAAAGATTGTTTGGAAATGGGAGCTAGTTCTCCCTGACCCTGCCGCCCAAAGCATTGTAGATATGGGCAAAATTTTGCAATTGGTCCAGCTATTTTGTGCCCTGCTCGGAGGCTTTCTCAAAGATTTTGGACGACCACCCCCGCCTGACCAGCTCGAATCCGCCATGGGCCCCTCGAGCCCCAAGAGCTCGCTCCCGCAATTTCGGATCGCTTACTCTTTTGACCACGTCTCCCTGTCCTCGACATATGTGAACAGGTCGCCTGGCTGCATATTGAAATAAGCACATAGCCGATTAATTAAGGTTACAACGGCTTCCGGATTCCATTAGGAATCCTTCTAACCCATTCTGTGATACTTGTGGGTCAACCCTTCCCCGAACTCTGAATGTAGTCAAGGACCTAGAAACGGCCCGTTGGTATTTTCTAGGGGACAACTGCTTAAAGGAGCTTCTGAAGCGTGGTGCTGTAAGCCGGAGGTTTGCCCGGAGGGTCTGGAGAGGAGGCTTACAAACAGCAAAGAAATGCGGCTTCGCTCCCGAGAACTAGTTCAAGAGCCGAACTCCCTGCATCAAGGCAGACAATCTACTAACCCTTTGGCTCCGATGGAGGGCTTCCCGATAGTTCTGGTATCAAAGACCTTTGACCACTACCGAGCATTTGTCTGTTATTCCTCCGGGCAAGGAATTTCTAATTGGGGAGTGGCAGAAGAAGCCCGTTACTCCCAAGCGTGGCACCTAAACTAATACCAAGGTGAAAACTACATTCAGCTAATGCCCAAAGTCTGCTTCGGCAATCGGCAGTGTTTTAGTTTGCGCAACCTGAAAGAGCAAAATCCCTCGTCGCACCGGCGTAAGCCGGTGTCCACGAAAGTACATTCTGCCATGTTCCCTGGATTCCGGCGTTCGCCGGAATGACGGTGTTGGCAGCGCTGTCCAATCCGGTGTCGATGTAGATTCCACTTTGGCTTTGGTTTAGGAGGGGAACAAGGTCTTCTCTTGGAGGAGAAACGAGAAGAACAAAGGGATGCGATGATTCGATGTCTTGTCAAAGCCTGGGAACAGGCAACATCGAGTATGACCGGAACAGTATCACCTAACGACGATCCCACGGGCTCCGAAATACCGGGCTCGCTGCTGCAGGTCCTTCATCTGGCAGAGCGGGCTCTGGAAAATGAAAACGCTGCTCAAACCCCGATTAACCCATCTGAGGCAAGTTTAATAATTGCTTAGAACCACGTGATCATGGTCGCTAAGAGCCCTACTATCAGCCACCTAAGGGAATTGGTTGAGCGAGCCAGCCGGGATTATCCGCATTTAACCTCGCGTCTGGAGAAGGCCGCCTTCCTGATGTTGCTGAGGCCTATCGTGCCTCTGGGGGACCAACACTATCAGGTAGGGTCTGAGGATGGTCTTCGCTACTACGAAGTGCTTAACGGCCACTGCCAGTGCCATGACTACGTGCGTCACGGTGCAGGCCACCCTTGCAAGCACCGGCTGGCCCTGGCGATGTATCAAAGGCCGGAGTGCTGAACAAGGGATGCTATTCCCCCTGGGAGCTAATGGTGTCCAGGACATCTATGGCCAGCGGGGCGGACGGATGCAAACTCTGCCGGCCCGTTTGTACCATTTGGAGTTCATGGAGGGCTTTGTAGAACTGGCGGGAGATGTGGGCTTCGTAGCGCTGAATTTTGGCTAAGTCGGCCTCGTTCGGTAGGGTCGCTAGGAGGCGCGTCCGTTCTATTTCCCACTGGCGCTGTTCACACCTGGTAGTCGCTTCCTCACATTGGAGGCAGACCTCTCTTTCCACTGCTTGCCAGAATTCCTGCCTGGAGATGTTTGCCTTTGGCATGCGGCGTCTATGACCTGTTGCGATTCCTTCTTGGAAAACCCGTGATTATCCAAAAGCATCTTGAAGCCAAGAATTTCGTGGATAGGGACCCCGAACTGCTCTCTGGCAACGTTGAACACCTGTACGCAGATGTCGGGACGGATGGCTATAGGATCTTCGGTATCTAGTGCCTCTAAATCCAGCTTCAGGCTTGCGGCTCCGGCGAACAGGTCCGTTTGGGATTCCCATCTCCATCTTCCGTAGAGAGCGGGATAATCAAGGCGGTTCTTGTACTGTTGTCGGTCCCAATTCTCGATGGCTGTGTCTGACTTCTGGCGTATGGCTGCAGCTTCGTATTTGAGTACTCGCCGCTACCGCCAAGTGAGTATGGTTAACTGGTCCACCAACAATTCCTCCAAGGCTCCCACTGGTGACAGGTTCTCGCGCAACGGGTTTGCGAATTCCTCGAATGTCTCGGCGTCTTCCTGCCCATCACCAACGGTAATCAGGACTTCTTTAGACAGGATACCGTGTGTTAATGCGTTCCAGCGCGTCGCAGCAGTGTTGCTCGGCCCGGTTGAAAGAATGGCGTTCTGCCGATTGGTCTCCAACTTCCGTTTCGATACCATATTAATAATACTCCTGATTAATAATACTTCTGGCCAACGTCCGAATAGGGAATCTACAATGGCAGGAGAACCCTGCCATTCCGTTGAACTAGCGACTGGATTCGTAATTGATATGCTAATGCTATCATAATCCGTTTTGTTTTGCGACGAAAAGAGTAGCCGAGTCCAGGGGCACTAAAGCGACGACGTTCGGAAAACAAGACTGCCGGGCTGCACCGGCCTGGCCACAATGGATGACCAACTAACCAGTGTAGGCCCCATCAGCAAACGTTCCCGGCTGGTCCAGGCGGCGGCGCTCTACGAAGCCCAACTCAGCATCTTCGGGGACCGGCTCTGGAAGCCATTGCCCGTCGGTTTGAGATCAGTCTGCGTCAAGCCCAAAAGTACGCCCTGGTCTGGTAGGTTCTTTGCTCGAGTAGAAGAGAGCCAGTGTCCAGCTTGCCAGTTCGAAAATAACGAAAAATGCGAAACGAAGCCAAATGGTGCACTTTACCCCAGGCCGTCCTAAACCGGGGAACTTTTGTATGGAGAGGAAGCAATGGAATTGCTAGGGCAACTGTTACTGCAGGATGTGGAACGGCAGGAGGATGGCCCGGCCCCACAGGATGGGGTGTGCCTAACCCCGCGGCAGTGGGTCCAGCCGCTCTTTCGTGGAGAAGCGCGCTCCGGAGTATACCCCCGGGTAGGAGAGGGCGTTCCGGATCTCACCCAAACCGGGGCAGCACTTCCTGGCCGAATAATTCCACCGCCCGGTTGGAGTCTTGGTTGGGCATGCCGGGCCACTGGCAGCGTAATATCAGCTCCTGGATGCCCAACTCCTGGTATTTTTTGATTTCCTCGGCGCATTCGTCTGGACTGCCGATGATGAACCGTCCTTCCAGCACCTGCTCGAAGGGAACGTCGATTCGGTCTGCGGCGGGCAGTTCCTGGCTGTGGCCCGAGGCGGCCCGGTCCTGGTATAGCCACTCCACGTGGGGTCGGGCGATCTCTATCGCCTTCTCCCGAGTTTCCGCGATGAACATCTCCCGCCAGGCGGATATGTAGCCTGCTTTGCCCGCCGCACTCGCCGCTTCCTGGTAAACCGGCACCTGCTGACGAAGGGTGGTCAAAGTCGCCCGGGAACTGACCAGCCAGCCATCGGCCTGTCGGGCCGCCCGAACCACGCCGCGGTCCTGGTTGGCCGCCAGGTACATTCTGGGGTAGGGCTTCTGCAACGGGGCTCCGCCGCCGGGCACGTCTTCCATCTGGAAATGCTGACCGTGGTGGGTAACCCGGCTCTTGGTCCAGAGCTGCTGCATGACCTCCCGCACCTCCCGGAATCGGGAGAGACGCTGGCCCTTGGGGATTCCGAAGGCGTTGAACTGAAAATCTCGCCAACCCAGGGCCGGGGCCAGCACGAACTTGCCGCCGCTGATAACGTCCAGCGTGGCGATCTGCTCGGCGGCCTCCACCGGATGGTACAGAGGCAGCAGTGCGACCATTCCCAGCTCCAGGCCGGGGGCCTCTGCCGCCACCCGGGACAGCAACAGCATGGGGTGGAAGTCGTTGTTCAGGTAGCCTGCCCCGCTCCACAGGGAGTGGAAGCCGTATCGCTTGGCCAGGCGCGACTTCTCCAGCCGCCCTTCCAGAGCCCCCGCCCGGGATTCATGGGGGAGGTTGCCGCCGCCCAGGTTGATGCCGAACAACATTTCTTTACTCCGGTCTTTGCTCCGGTCCCCAAAGTTCAACCGGTCGGTGCAGTATAGCAGACGGGTAGTTGGAGGAATTCAGGGGATGGGGAGGGAGGGCAGGATAAGAAGATGGCTAAGAGATTAGCCTCCCCGTCTTCCCAAAACCAGTCCATTGGTTAATTCGGCCTCTGCTTTCAGGCGCCGGAAGAACCAGAACTCCTTGAGATCCACCGACAGCTGGCGCGAGTGCTTGGCCAGGCCGGGGGACACCAGCAGCTCCACTCCTTCCTGACGGACCACCTGGTAATCCGAGGTGTCCCGCCGCCGGGCGACGTTGGTATCGACCGATACCTCAGCGGTGGACCCGGCTCAAGAGGAAATGCACACCAGGTCTATCGCGGCGCGGCCGCCCTTTTCCTGAATGTGCTGGATCGCCTTTTGGCTCATAATTACGTGCAAGGGACTGCCTCTATGACTACCGGGAGGCGTGTTCCGAAATTACACACCCCGCCTTTAATATATATGATGCAGGCCGGCGGGCAATAGGCGCAAACCGGCTGGGGATTTTCAAGAAACCAATCCGGGAAGCTAACCCGGCTCGTTAGGCTCTGGAACGGCGGCCGCCAGTAAACCGTTGCGAGTTTCCAGCATCGCTGGATGGATTAACTCGCCCCGGCTGGCTAGGGAGATCATCTCCCGCACGAAAAATTCCACCAAGGCAGCGTCCAGATCGTTGAGGGCCAGTTCCCGCAGATGAGGCTGGTAGGGATAGCGGGGCAACTTCTGAGGGTCTAGCTTGTCGGCGAGAAACACCAGCTTGCCCAATCGGTCCAGGGAGGGATGGCCGGTGGTGTGCCAGTAGACCGCTTGATAGAGAGAGTCATCGTCCAGGCTGTCCTCCCGCCGCAGCAGCTCGGCTCCCACCGGCCCGTGTAGCAGCAGAGGGACATGCAGCTGCACCGGGTCGACGGGTAGATTCAAAGAATCGGCCAGGGAAAGCAACTCCGGAGCCGGGATTGCCCGGGCTACGTCGTGGGCCTGCATCGCCAATGCTGCCAACTCCGGGTCCAGCCCGTGGCGAGGAGCCAGCTCTCTGGCGATGGCGGTTACCCGGTTAATGTGGGTTTGGAGCCCCTGGGGCAGCCGGTCGACCCGTCGCTTCACCCGATTACGCAGGTCTTTCCAGTCCGGAACCCCGGTTATCCCATCGACCGTCATCCCATCGCCGACAGCTTGCGTCCGGCCATCAAATGCAGGTGCAGATGCTCGATTTCCTGCCCTGAGTCCTGTCCTTGATTCAGGGTTAACCGGTACCCGCTCAGGGTCGCTCCCTCCCGCCGCGCCATCTCCTCCGCTACCACGAACATATGACCCATAAGCGGGATTTGACCGGGACCGACGTATGCCAGCGAACCCAGGTGCATGTTGGGGATTATCAGCAAATGAATTGGAGCCTTGGGGTTGATGTCCTTAACTACAATAACTCGATCATCCCGGTAGATTGGAGCCTGGTGAACCGGGTCCCCAATGATGTCGCAAAAAACGCAGTCCCTGGTGGTCATGTTGCGCCTACCTCCCTATACCAAAACCGAGGTGGGGTCTACATCCAAAGCCATGCCGACCCCTGCTGGTTTCACTTTGGCCTCAGTTTGGAGAACGAAACCCGAGTTCGCCGGGACTAATGGGGCTGGCTCTCAATCTGATGGAGCGCCGCCTCTTTATGCCAGTTTACATCGCCGTAGCTGAGTTCCTGTACCTTGGCTCGCCGGGTGTATAGCTGCAGATTGTGCTCCTTGGTGAAGCCGATGGCGCCGTGACATTGGTGGGCCGTGGAGCAGACTCGCTGGTAGGCGCCGCTGACCCAGGCCTTGGCCATGGCGACTTCCTTCTGGGCCGGCAACCCTTCCGAGACCCGCCAGGCCGCTTGATAGGCAATCTGGCGGCACCCTTCCACGTCGGTGGCCATGTTGGCGCAGTGGTGCTGCACGGCCTGAAAGGTGCCAATCGGGCGGCCAAACTGAGTACGCTGTTTGGCGTATTCCACGGTCATCTCCAGCACGGCGTCGGCTCCTCCCAGCATCTCCACACACTTGCCCGCAATGGCTCGCTGCAGGCAGCGCTGGATTATTAGCCAGCCCTGCCCCACCGGCCCCAGCACCGCGTCGGCCGGAACTTCGACCTGGCTGAACGAAACCTCGCACTGCCGGTCGGAGGCTAGGGTATTTAGCTGGTTGACCGTTATCCCGGCCTGGTCCGCCGGAACCAGGAACAGCGTTAAGCCCTGCTCCGGATCCCCACCGGTGTCGGTTCGCGCCGCCACCAGCAGCAGGTCGGCGGCCTGGGCGTCGGGGACGAACAGCTTGGTTCCCTCCAGCCGGTAGCCGGCGCCATCGGGAGTGGCCACGGTCTCGATTCCCCAGGGCTCGAAAGTAGCGGAGGATTCTGTCAGCGCCAGGGTCATCTTCAGTGTTCCAGCGCAGATACGCGGCAGTATGTCCCGCTTTTGCGTATCGCTGCCCGCGTCCAATACCGTAAGACCTCCCAACACCACCGTGGAGAAGAAGGGGCCAGGCACTAGGCACCGCCCCATCTCTTCCAGCAGCACGGCCAGGTCGACGAATTCGCCGCCGGTGCCGCCGTATTGCTCGGGAAAAACCACTCCGGTCCAGCCCAGGCTCACCAGCTGCCGCCACAGCGCATCGGTGTAGCCCTGTTTGTCCTCTTCCATCTCCCGAACCAAGGTCAAAGGGCACTCCTGGGATAAGAACTCCCGGGCGCTGTTCTTCAGCATCTGCTGGATTTCGGTGAGTCCCAGGTCCATACAATTCCTCCCGTATTGCGAAACGCCGCCAGTATAGCCTAAAGCGGTAACTGGCTCAACACGGGCGGTTCTCTGCCATGTCATTGCGAGGGCCGCAGGCCCGAAGCAATCTCACGCGAGGGCCAGGAGAGATTGCTTCGCGGAGTTTATCCTGAGCGCAGCCGAAGGGCTGCTCTGTAAATAGCCCGTTCGCCCTTCGAGAGCCTCAGGACGAACGGGATCCCTACCGCTCGTGGTGAGCCCGTGGAACCATGAGCCGAGGGGAATCTATTTTCATCTGTCGGTGGCGCTCCGCCGGAGCATGGTAACTCGCAATGACCTTGGGGAGAACCGAAAACCCCTGGTCCGCCGCCAAGGAACTGCATCGCTAGGATGCCGGGCGAGGGCACCGCCCTGAGGGGGTTTGTTCAGCGGCGATTGGTTCACTGGGAATTGGCATCGCCGCGATGGGAGAGCTAGTCGGCCGATGCCTGCTCCGGCTGGTATTCCACCACGATCTCCACCGGCGTGTTCCGGGCGACGATCAGCTCCAGCGGTTCGGTCTGGCTGTCGTTGACCGGCTGGTGGACGGCGTTGGGAGGGACGTAGATGAAGTCTCCTGCCCCAATGGGCAGGGGGTTTTCCAGATTATCACCGACGATGAAACGACCCTGGCCTTGAACCACGTATATCGCTGACTCGCAGTTTACGTGGTAGTGAGGACTCGAGGCGCAGCCCGGCGGGATGGTGGCTATGGCCAGGTGGATGCCTTCCGAACCGACCAGCCCCTGGGATACTCCGGCCAACCGAGTCATGGCGCCGGATTGAATCTCCACCTCCAGCCCATCCGGGTGGATCACTCTGCATTCAGCCATTAGGCGTGACCTCACTTGACTAGAACGTGGGAACTAAAACTCAGCAAAAACTGAGCTCCCGCCAATCACCTTTACAGGCTCCGCACAAACTTGTCCAGCTGCTCCAGGGCCTTCCGGAGGTTTTCCTGGGAGTTGGCATAGGACAGCCGAACGTAACCCTCACCGAACTCGCCGAAAGCGGAACCGGACAGCAGAGCTACGCCGGCCTCGTTGAGGGCGCGCTCTTCAAAATCGCTGCTGCTGATCCCCAGATTCTTGATGCTGGGAAAGGCGTAGAAGGCGCCCTCCGGTTCGGGACAATTGATTCCCGGGATACTCCGCAGGCCGTCAGCGATCAGCCGGCGTCGCTGCCCAAACTCGGCGGCCATGGCCTGAACCTCATCCTGGGGGCCGTCCAGGGCGGCGATGGCGGCCCGTTGGCTGAAGGTGGCGGCGCAGGAAACGCTATTTACCGCCAATCGGGTGATATGGGGCACCAGCTCCTCGGGCATTATGCCGTACCCGAGCCGCCAGCCGGTCATGGCGTAGCTCTTGGAAAACCCGTCCAGAATTATAGTGCGCCGTGCCATCTCAGGGAAGGCGGCGATGCTGTGGTGGGCCCCACTGTAAAGAATGTCCTTGTAAATCTCGTCCGCCAGGACATAAAGATTTGGCCGCTCCTTAACCAGGTTGGCGATAGTTTCCAGCTCATCCCGGCTTAGCGCCGAACCGCAGGGGTTCTCCGGAGAGTTAATTATAATCAGCCGGGTCTTTTCCGTGATGCTCTGGGCCAGCCGGTCCAGGTCAGGATGATAGCCGGTCTCTTCTTGGAGCTGCATGGGGACCGGAGTGGCGCCGGAGAAGCGAATCATCGATTCGTAGATGGGAAAACCCGGATTGGGGTAAATTACCTCGACTCCGGGCTCGGCCAGAGCCAGTAACAAGTAAAACATGATGGGTTTGGCCCCCGGGGTAACAACTACATTGCTTGGGTCGGTGTCGATGCCGCGCACCTCCCGGCTGTTGCGCGCGATGGCCTCCCTCAGCTCGGGTAAACCGGGAGTGGGCCCGTAGTGGGTGTAACCCTCCCGCAGGGCTTGGATGCCGGCTTCGACGATGTGTTGGGGGGTTTCAAAGTCGGGCTCGCCGATCTCCAGATGGATGATTTCCCTGCCCTGGGCTTCCAGCGCCCGGGCTTTAGCCAACATCTCGAAGGCGGTTTCGGTGCCCAGGTTCATCATTCGGCTGGCTATGGTCATGTTGTCTCCCGGTTTCTAAAGATGCCCTGGTTCTTAGCGATGCCCAGAGTCGAACGGCTGCTTAGCCCCAAGAGTTGACGAAGAATCAGCCTTGCCTGGTGCTAGTCGGCATACCGCCGCATGACGTTGATGTGCCCAAGCTGGTCGACGTAACGCCGCCACTTGGATTGCAGGCCGGTCAGCATTTCCGACATGGGGATCAGAACAAAGCCGAACCTCCGGAAGAAGTCCACCACATCGTCCTCGCACATCAGGTAGATGGGCCCTTCGTGCCAGGTCACCAACTCTGCTACTATACTTCTGCCGAGGCCGCTATTGCGCCATTTTTCATCTACGGCCAGGCTGGCCAGTTCATAAAAGCCGGAGTAGGGTTTGACGCGGCCGCAGCCAACTGTAATGCCCTGGTGCGTGCGGCCAACTAAAAACTGCTCAGCCAGCAGGTCTTCTAAGTCACCGCCCACCGCCGCTACCAACTCCGCTATGGCGGGTAGGTCTCCAGGCCGGGCCGGTTCAACTATCCAGTTCAACTTATCCGGTCCACTTTTTCGGATGAGGCCACGGCATTAGCCGGATTGGACCTGATTCTGGGTGCGCACCGGCAGCCCGTAAATTGAAATAAAGCCCTCGGCAGCCGCATGATCGAACTGGTCCGACCGGTCGTAGGTTGCCAGATGGTACTGGTACAATGCCTGGGGAGCCCGGCGGCCCACTACCATACAGGTACCCCGATGCAGCCGGACCCGCACGTCGCCGGTCACGTAGCGCTGGGTGCTTCGGACGTAGGCGTCCAAGTCCTGCCGGTGGTGGGTGAACCAGAGGCCGTTGTACACCACATCGGCGTACTCCTGGACTATTCTGGCCTTGGTTCTGGCCTGCTCCTTGGTCAAGGTCAAAGTTTCCAGGGCTTGGTGGGCGGCGTGGAGCACCGTGGCCGCCGGGGCTTCGTAAATCTCGCGAGACTTGATACCAACCAGCCGGTTCTCTACGTGGTCCACCCGACCCACACCGTGGGCGCCCGCTAGGGTATTAAGGTGAGAGATCAAGTCGATTCCCGCCATGCTTTCGCCGTCTACCTGGGTGGGAATACCCAGCTCGAAATGGATCTCCAAATAGGCCGGGTCCGCTGGTGTGTCGGAGACGGCTTTGGTCCAGGTGAAGGCTTCCTCCGGTGGCTCCTGCCACGGGTCTTCCAATTCGCCCGCTTCGGCGCTGCGGCCCCACAGGTTTTCATCGACGGAGAAGCGGCTCTGGCTGGCATTTATCGGCAGATTGCGTGCCTGGCCGTACTCTATCTCATCCTGCCGGCTCATGCCCCATTCCCGTATGGGGGCGATGACCTTAAGCTCCGGGGCCAGGGCAGTGATGCCGACCTCAATTCTCACCTGATCGTTGCCTTTGCCGGTGCAGCCGTGGGCCACGGCGTAGGCTCCTTCGGATTGGGCGGCTTCGGCCAAATATCGGGCGATTAGCGGTCTCCCCAACGCTGTGGCCAAGGGATAATGTCCCTCGTAGATAGCCCCCGCCTGTAGAGCGGGAAACAGGAACTCGTTGACCAGGGTTTCTCTACCGTCCACGGTCATGGCTTTGACGGCGCCCACCTGCAAGCCCCGCTGCCGTATGGATTCCAGGTCCACCATCCCCAGGTCAATAGTCAGAGTGATGACCTCGGCGTTATAATGCTCCTGCAGCCAGGGGACGGCCACTGAGGTGTCCAGGCCGCCGCTGTATGCCAACACTATCTTGTCTTTGGACATGGTTTTATCGTCCCTCCTTCTCCAAGGAGCCGGCTCGATTGATCGCACCCCAGGATGGATACTTAGGGCCTAGAAATCTGGCCGGAAACCTCGATTCTCCCCAAACCGTCGTTTTCATAACGTCGATTATCGATGAAATAGGGGGTGTTTCAACGTAATACATGTACTACTGTGCCGCATAAGATTGGAATACGTCTGATTGGCGTAGCGTAAAACCCGGCCAATGGCTTTCCGGCCAGACTTCTAGGCTTCACCCCCTTGCGTAGGGGACCCGCACTTCTATCAGCATCGGATAATGCCGGGAATTGAAGGTCACCAAGGTTGCCTGTTGCTCTTGGGCCGTGGCTCCAATTAGAGCATCGGCGAGCCCGACGCCGTGGCTGCGGCCATAATCCCGACGGAATAATCCCCCAATTCGCCCTATGTCTCCGCTGATTGGCACAACATCGAAGGCCAACAGGAACTGCTCTAATTGCCGTTCTTCACTACCCCCGCGTACTCCGACATATAGCTCAGCTACGGTAATCGCCGAGATTAGCAAGGTGCCTTCCAGGCCCTGCAGATATCTTACAGCCTCAGGTCGCCCCCGCAGGTATTCGATAATGACGTCTGTGTCCAGAAGCAGCTTTTCCGGCACGTTATCCTAGCCGTCTCCAAGGTCCAATCGGTCCCATTCTCTCCGTAACGCGCTGAAGTCCAGCAGGTCTGTGCGGTCCTTCCAGAGGCCACGACCCTGCTCCAACAGCTTCCGCTGGCCTCCTTCCTGATGAGATCCGATGTAGGTGTCAATAGCCTCTCGAATCAGATCGCTCTGGGTCCGGCCCGTTTTCGCTGCCATCACCTGGAGGCCTTGCCGCTCTGCCTCCGTGAGATAGACCTGCGTTCTGAGCATGTGGCCCCCTACAGATGTATAAAGATAAAATTTGGGCCCAATCGCCACGCAGTCAAATGGGCGGCTCAAACTCCGTCGTAGACCGAGTCCGCTTCGCTGTAGCCTGCCAGGAATTGTCTCGCAGTTAGCTCAGACCATGCCGCATTTTCCTCGTCGTCTGCTGGCTCAGGCACCAGGATGATTGCTCGAACTGTCTGGCCATGGGGTAGCAAAGCCAGAAGAGCTTCGGGCAGTTCAATCTTGCCTTCCGCCGTTACTTTTAGCGGAATTTCGTAAGCCTTAATTTTGCGTCCCCCTAAATTTGCTTCAGGGCCTCCTCCAGCCGGACCATGGCCTCGTCGATCTCTTCGGCGGTGACAGTGAGAGGCGGCATGAAACGGACGGCGTTGGGACGCACTCCGTTGAGCAGCAGCCCGGCCTGGTTGGCCAGAGTCAACACCTGCCCGGAAATGGCGCCGTCGAAATAAATGGCCGCCAGCAGTCCTTTGATCCGGACCTCGGTGATGAAGGAGAAGCGGGCTTTGAGCTGGTTGAGCCGGTCCAGAAGGTGAGGTTCCAGGACCTTGACCTGGGCCGGTATGTCATTGTCGATGAGAAACTTGGTGCCGGCGTAGGCCGCCGCGGTGGTCAGGGGGTTGCCGCCGAAGGTCGAGCCGTGTTCGCCGGGGACCAGGGCCATGGCCGCTTCCTTGGACAGGAAGGCGCCGATAGGAACCCCATAACCCAGGCCCTTAGCCAGAGTAATCACGTCCGGCTCCACCCCATACTCCTGGTAGCCAAAGAGACTGCCCAGTCGGCCCATGCCGGTCTGGATTTCGTCCAGAATCAACAGCAGGCCGTTGCGGTCGCACCACTCCCTAACCCGCTGCAGGTAGTCGTCGTCGGGAATATTGACTCCGCCTTCCCCCTGCACCGGCTCCAGCATCACCGCCGCGGTTTGGTCGGTGGTGGCGTTCATTATTGCTTCCACGTCGTTGAAGTCTACATGGACAAAACCGGGCAGCAGGGGCTGGAAGGGCTCCTGATAATGGGGCTGGCCGGTGGCGGCCACGGTGGCCATGGTCCGGCCGTGGAAGGAGTTGAAGGCGGTAATGACCTCGTAAGCGCCATCCCGGTTCAGCTTACCGTAGCGCCGGGCCAGCTTCAGGGCTCCTTCATTGGCTTCGGCCCCGCTGTTGCCAAAGAATACCCGGTCCAGGCAGCTATTCTCGATCAGCAGCTCCGCCAGCATCAACTGGGGGACGGTGAAAAACTGATTGGAGGTTTGTATCAGCGTGCCGGCTTGCTCCACAATGGCCTGTGTTATCGCGGGATGGGAGTGTCCCAGGTTGTTCACGGCCCAACCCGCCACGAAGTCCAGATACTCCTTGCCATCGGCGTCCCAGACTCGGGTGCCCTGGCCGCGTACCAGAACCACGGGCTGCCGCCGCACCGTCTGGGCGTAATACTTCTGCTCAATGGAGATCCACTCTTCGCTCTTGGTCATGGTCATCTACCTCACTAGGGGTGGTTTAGATTTTCCAGAGATTGTTCCAGGCTGCCCAGGGCTTCCCGGAGTTGGTCGATGGCCTCTTGCACTTCCCCCAAATCCAGGGATTCCCCGGAGTCTAAATCCGGAGATTCCGAATCAGCGCCGGCCGCCAATCCGGGCGAGTCGGTGCCGATCAGCAGGGCCAGGGCCTCATCGACGGTATCGGCCATCACCAGCCTGCTATCGTCGGCCAGTATGACCTTCTTCAGCTCGGGAAAGGCCAGCACCTCCGATTGCAGGTACAGGGGTTCCGCATACAGTATGGTATCCGCTATGGGGATTACCAGCAACTGTCCCCGGATGATTTGGGAGCCGGAACCATCCCAAAGGGTGAATTGCTGGGAAACCAACTGGTCGTTCTCAATACGGGCTTCCACCTGGGAAGGTCCGTCAACCTGCCGGTCCTTGGGCAGCTGGAAACTGAGTAGCTGCCCATAATTGGGCCCATCGCTGCGAGCGATCAGCCAACCCACCAGGTTCTTCTTGTTCCCAGCGGGAGTGAAAGGGAGGAGTAGGGCGAACTCCTCCTTCTCTTCCTCCGGTAAGCGCAGCACCAGGTAAGACGGTTTAAGCCCTACGCCGGTTTTGCCGATGCGGGTTTCCAAGGGTATGTCCCATTGCTCCGCCTGGTTGAAGAACACCTGGGGGTCGGTGACGTGATAACGAAGGAACATGCGCGCCTGCGCGGTGAACAAACCCACGGGATATCGTATGTGCTCTCGCAGCGTTGGTGGCATGGCGGACAGATCCTGAAATAGCCCAGGGAACGCCCGGTCATACATCCGCAGCAACGGGTCGGTCTGGTCTATGGCATAGAAATTAACCGCGCCATCATAGGCGTCCACCGTCACTTTAACACTGTTGCGTATGTAATTGAACTCGTCGTTGGCCGGAGTGGCGTAGGGGTATCGACGGGTGGTGGTGTAAGCGTCCAGAATCCACCACAGCTTCCCGCTGTCATCCACTACCGGATAGGGGTCAGGGTCCAACTTGAGGAAAGGCGCCAGGGCGGAGACCCGATCCTGAATGGAACGTCGATATTGGATGCGGCTATCCCGGGTGATCTGTTCGCTGAGCAGGATGTTGATGTCGGCGAATCGCCAGGCGTAGGCAATCCGGCGCGGCAGAGAACGCAACGGGATGCCGCCCGTGCCGTCGTAGCGTTGAAACTCCGGGTCGGGGTTAACCTCAGCCAACGCGCTGTTGACTATCGCGAATTTCCCAGCCGCCTCTCCGTAGTACAGTTCCGGGCGCGAAACGGGCAGCTGGCCTTGAATCGGTATGTCCCGCAGAAAGAACTCGGGACGCCCTTCCCCTGGAGTAAATCCCGTCGCCGGACTCATCGCTACTCCGTAACCGTGGGTGTACTGGAGCCGCTGGTTGACCCAATTTCGGGCGTCGTCGGGGAGGTTGTTGGCGTCCAACTCCCGGGCGGAGATCAGCACCTGCCGCAGCCTTCCGTCCACGACGTAGCGGTCCGAGTCCATGTTGAGGAAGGAGTAGTAAAGCTCCATGAACTGAAGCTGGTTGTAGGCATCCCGCAGGGGTTGCTGATCCCAGATTCGAATGTTATCCAGGGTGGGTCGATTTTCTTGAACCGCTCGCTGGTCCAGAAGGCCGGTTGCTGGATAGCCGGTTTGTTGCACCTGGTCTAGCTGGTAGGCTGCCCTGGTAGCATTCAAGTTGCGAAGAATGTAAAGCCGCTCCCGGGTAAATTGGTCTGGGTCCACTTCGAATCGTTGGAACAGAGCCGGAAAGCCCACTCCGGTGACCAGCGCTAGGATGGCCCAAAGACTGAAGGCGCCGATCAGCAGCCGCAGCCCCGCATACCGGGTGCTAAGCCAGATGCCGGCGGCGGCGAGAAGGGCTACGCCGGCTAAAAACCCATTCAAAGGGAGGCGGGCATGGGCATCGGTATAGGTGGCTCCAAAGACTACCCCACCCTCGGAAAGCACCAGTTCGTAAATGTCCAGCAAGTGGTTGGCTGCGATAACCAGCATCAGGAAAACGCCTAGAGCGGCTAAATGATGGAACATCCGCGGGGTGATTACCAGCGCTACCCCGCGGATGCTGAAGACTGCGATGTAACAGGCCAGAGACACTACTATCGCGGTTATGCTCAATCCCAGGAGCCAGCCCTGAAGGAAGTTTAATACCCCCAGGGTAACGACGTAGAAGGACACATCCAACCCAAACTGGGGATCGGTGAACCCGAAGGAGACGCGGTTAAACAGGAGCAGAAAAACCTCCCAACGGGCCGCGGCTGCTGCCCCGAACGCCGGTCCCGCGATGATCAGGGTCAGAGCCGAAACGGCCGCCGCCCCAGCCACCAGCAGTCGAATGACATCCGGCGGCTGGGAGAGAAGGACGGTGCCCCGGGAATGCCGCAGGGCCAGGTGGAGGTTCCAGAAGAGGACTGCGGTCGATATTAGAGTGCCAATAAGAAAGAGGGTTATCCGGTACCCAATAATCTTGCTGAAAACGTCCAGGCGTCCCAATTGACCGAACCAAAGCAGGTCGGTAAAAAGACCTACCAGCCAGTGCAGTAATAGAAACAGGAGGACCAGGCTGATGAAAACCAGAGCCCACCGAGTGAATCGGCGCAGGTGGTGGGCCGAAATGCCGGGGAGACTGGGCCCCGGCACTCCGTCTGCGTCATCGGTGAGATCGTAGCTCATGGTGTTTTAATGACCGAGGAGGACATTACTTAACTTGGGCGATCAAAATCCCCCTATATCCACCTTTTTCAAAGAGGGGACTGAGGGGATTTCCCCCTAAATGGCGGCTGCTCCAACCGTGTTTAGCTATAGATTCAAGGCTCAGTGATTGAGGCCAAGGGGATTATCCCCCGGCGACGCGTCTCACCGCACGTCTCCCCGCAAGTTTCCAACGATACGGGTGCCGGTGGCCCGCCCCTGGAGACAGTCCAGCAACGCATTCGGCACCCGCCCATCAATGATGTCGGCGTAAGCAGACGTCTCCAAAGCCCGCAGACAGGCGTCCAATTTGGGAATCATTCCCCCTCGTACCACGCCGGAGCGTAGCAGGTTGCCCGCCCGGCGCCGGTCAAGTCTTGGTACAACCCGGCCATTGCCGTCCATGACCCCCGCCACGTCGGTCAGAAAGACCAAGCGTTCCGCAGCCAAGGCTCGGGCCAGTTCCCCGGCCACGGTGTCGCCGTTGATGTTTAGGGCACCACCGGCATGCTCGGAGCCGTCCAGGCGATGAAACGCCAGCGGCGCCATCATCGGGATGAAACCGGAATCCAAAATGGCCATAATCGGCTCCGGGTCTACCCGCGTAACCTCCCCCACATATCCCAACTCCGGCCTGGCGATGTAAGCCTCCAGCAAGCCGCCGTCGATGCCGCTGAACCCCATTGCCCGCCCGCCCAAGCTGTGTATCTGGGAAACCAGCTCCTTGTTGATCAGACCGGTTAGTACCGCCACCACGATATCCAGGCTATCGGCGTCGGTAACCCGTAGTCCATCGACGAAGCGGGGTGGTATTCCCTGCCGTTGCATCCATTGAGAGATGACATTGCCGCCGCCGTGCACCACCACCACCCGGGCTCCCTGTTTTTGCAGGGTAACCAGGTCCTTCAGGCTGGTATCCCGGTGAGTTAGAGTGCTACCCCCGATTTTAACTACAATCGGCGGGCTGGACACGTGGGCCTCCGAAAATAGAAGCAAAGCCTGGCTTGGATTTAAAAGACGATAGGACCATTGTTGAATCTTGGCTGATGCGCTTCAGAAGCTTGGGCGCTTCTGGCTGAGGCTGATCTGAATGACGTCAGGTGGTGTAGGCGCTGTTGATGATTACGTACTCTTCGGTCAGGTCGCAGCCCCAGGCGATGGCTTCGCCGTCCCCCAGGTTCAATTGCAAGCGGAAGGTAACTTCCGGGCCGCGCATTTGGGACACCACCGCATTTCGATGGAAAGGAATGGGGCTGCCGGCCTCCATGATGCACACCCCGTTGACGAAGAGATCTATCTTGGTTTCGTCCGCCGCCGCGCCGCTTCTTCCCAGGGCCATCATTACCCGGCCCCAGTTGGGGTCGGCGCCGTTGACCGCCGACTTGACCAGGTTGGACGAGGCAACGGTACGGGCGGCCATGCGAGCGTCATCCTGGTCTCTGGCGCCGGCCACCTCCACGATAATCAGTCGGGAGGCTCCCTCGCCGTCCCGGGCCAACTCTCGAGTCAAGTGAATGCAGACTCGGGACAAGGCTTCCCGGAAGGTGCCCGCGTCTGGGGAATTGGCATCTATGGTTTGATTGCCGGCCAGACCGTTGGCCAAAACCAATAAGGTGTCGTTGGTGCTGGTGTCACCGTCCACCGTCAGCATATTGAAAGAGGCGCCGGCTACTTCGGTCAGGGTGGTCCGCAAGAAATCCGCCTCCACCTTGGCATCGGTGGTAACAAAGGCCAGCATCGTGGCCATGTTCGGGTGAATCATGCCTGAGCCTTTTGCCACGCCGCCGATATGAACCGGGCGCCCCTCCAACTCAAAGGAAACGGCCACTTCCTTAGGCCGGGTATCGGTGGTCATCATCGCTCGGGCAACGGCGTGTCCCCCGTCTGAGGACAGCTGAATCTGGTCAATGCCGGACCGGATCAAGGACATGGGGAGCTCCACGCCGATGACCCCGGTGCTGCAGACCAGCACCTCCTCGGGCGTTAAGCCGGTTCGCTGGCCGGCCAGGGCGGTCATCTCCTGCGCGTCCTTGTAACCCTGCTCTCCCACGCAGGTGTTGGCGATGCCGGCATTGACCACCAGGCCCCGTACCGGACCCTGGGCCAGGTGTTCCCGGTTGACCGTGACTGTGGCGGATTTAATGGTGCTGGTGGTGAACACTCCGGCGGCGACACAGGGCGCTTCCGAGGTGATCAAAGCCAGGTCCAGCTTGTCTTCAGCGTAGGTCTTCAGGCCGGCGTACGTTGCCCCGGCGAGAAAGCCCTGGGGCGAGGTCACCGTGCCGCCTTCCAAAACCTTGATAGCGCCGGACATCTAAACCTCCCCGGACATCTAAAAATCCTAGGTGGCTCTGGCCAGACATAGACCCCAAATTATAGGCCCAGAGTATATCACACCTAGAACACGCCACGAATACGGCCAAGAGGGGGTCGGCAAGGCGATTGCCCTAGCCAGCAGGGCCTTTTCATTTTCTCAAAATAGTATAAAGTTATTACCAGTTTAAGCGGGAGGGAAGGATGATGACTTTGAGAGAAACGCTGGATTTGGTGCCTGACTTCCGGAGTAGCCAAGGGCGACGCCACTCTTTGGGGGCGATCCTGGCCTTGGCCACCTGTGCCATGCTGTGCGGCGCCCGCAGCTTATACGCCATAGCTCAATGGGGGCGGGACCAAGGGGGTGCTACGGCGCAGCTTTTGGGGTTCAGCCAGGAGAAGACACCCTGCGTGGCCACCCTCCACCGGGTGTTCAAGGGCCTGGACGTGGCGGCCTTTGAGGCAGAAGTCGGCAACTGGCTGGCAAATAGCGGGGTAGAGGCGGATGACCCCCTGTCCCTGGACGGGAAAACCTTGCGAGGGGTCCACGGCCAAGAGATACCCGGGGTCCATCTGGTGTCGGCCTACGCTAGCCGCGCTGGGGCAGTGCTGGCGCAGGTAGCTGCGCCGGGCAAAGGGGAAGAATTGGCGGCGGTCAAAGAAGTATTGGGCCAGGTACCCCTGAAGGGTCGGGTAGTAGTGGCTGATGCCTTACTGACCCAACGGAAAGTCTGTGAGCAGATTGTGGCAGGCGGCGGAGAGTATCTGCTGCCAGTTAAAGAGAATCAGCCCACCTTGCGCCGAGACCTGGAGGTGGCTTTTTCCCCTGCTAGGAACTGAGAGGGCTGGTGGGCCAACCGTACTTCCCTGGCTGGCAGCGGAGTGGCGAGCACGCGGGGCCAAGCTGACGGTCTGGGCCGATGCTCCAGTAAAGCGGCGTCATGGGCGGCTGGAGCGGCGAGAGTTGTGGGCCTTGGCCGACCCAGAGCTAAATGGCTACGTGGGCAGCGCTGGGACGGTCGGGGAAGCGTGGCCGCATCTGCAACAGGTGTGTCGGCTAGAGCGCCAGCGGGTCGTGAAGGGCAAGAAACAGGTGGCTGTGAGCTATGCAATTAGCAGTCTCCCAGCCACTGATGCCGATGCGAGGCGATTGTTGAGCCTTTCCCGTGGGCACTGGGGCATCGAGAACCGCCTCCACTGGGTACGGGATGTGACCTTCGACGAGGACCGCTCTCAGGTGCGCACTGGGGCCGCCCCACAGGTTCTGGCGGGCCTGCGGAACCTGGTCATCAGCTTGGTACGTCGGGCTGGGCATTCCAACGTAGCCGCTGCCCTACGCCGCCACAATGCCCATCTCAGCGAAGCTTTCGACATGATGGGCTTTACCTACCAGGCAGGAGAATGAAAAGGCCCTGCCCTAGCCAGCCGGGACATTGACTTGCCCCCTTGGTTACAGTATGTTATACCGGAGTTGGACCCGGGTGTTTCGTATCTCGGTGCGGCTCCGGTCCCTTTAAACATCCTAAAGGAGGCGCAGTTTAGATGGCCGCCGAAAAGCTTCCTGAACTCGAATACTACAAGCTGCAAATTGGTGAAGAGCTGGGGTCTTACGAGTACCTGCTGACGCAAGAGATGATCGATAGCTTCCGGGCTTCCGTCGAGGATCCGGACGCCGCCTTCCCGACCATCGCCGTCAAACATGATGCCACCGCCTTGGCCATGTCCTACCAGGACAATTTAGGTGGAGTGAACGCCGGCAACGAGATGGAGTTCCACAATCCTCCCATTCCGGGTAAGAAAGTCAAAGTCACCGGACGGATTCACGACAAGTACTCCCGCCGGGACAAGCCTTATTTGGTCATCGAAGCTACCGCGGTAGACGAAGACGGCCGGCTTCTGGAGAAAATGCGTACTTACCAAATGAAAAAACCTGACGAGGTGGGCAAAAAATGGCACGCGCAGAGCTGAGTAACGAGACCATCCCGGTCCTCACCAAAACCATAACCCAGGTAAAGATCAACCAGTTCGAGTCCTGTGGTATTCTGGACCGCGATAACATCCACAACAACCCGGAGTTGGCCAAGCAACGGCTGGGAACCACCTACCCCATCGCCTCGGGTCGGATGTCGGTGGCCTTCGCCGCCGAATCCCTGCGCAAGTTTTTCGGCGCGGAGGTCTTCAACCACACCGGCACGGTCAACCTGAAGTATCTCCGTCCGGTCAAAGAGGGCGATACCCTTACCGTGGGCGGCGCGGTGAACAGCCGGCAAACGGTAGATAATGGCACGCTGGTCACCGTGGACCTCTACTGCGAGAACCAGAACGGCGATAAGACGGCAGTAGGGCAGGGCACCGCGATAGTTTCCTAAGCAAACCGGAGGCGAGCGACCGCATTGCAGTCGCTGAGGGCACTTTCCAGCGAATTAGGGATTCAGACTGAGACGCTCACGGAGGAAAAACACCAGTGGCTCAATTCGGTAAGGTAGAAGTCGAAATCGTCTACTGCGTACCTTGAGCTTATCATGCGCTCGCCACGTGGATGGCGACGGAGTTTTGGCGCTCTCAGGAACCGGGGGACATCGCCATCAAGCTGACTCCGGCGGGTTCTGGAAGATTGGAGGTCTACCTGGACGGGGACAAGATATATGATGTCAAAGACGAGGATCGGGTATTACCCAACCTCAGCCGGGTGAACGAGATAAAGATGGTGGTGGCCGAAAGGATCTTCGACCTGGAAGAGGCAGCTGCCAATAATTAACTCCCGGTTTGGATTGCACCAGCTAGGCTACCGACGCAGCCCGGTCTTATGAGACCGGGCTGTATCTTTGTGCTCAACCTGGCAATCATTAGCGAGGAGTCATTACCTGGGATTCAATAAACAAAAGGGAGCAAGCATAGTGGCGAATCAAGAGCATGTGAAAGCGGTAAGCCAGGGTCCGAACGCCTACAAGCGGTGGCGGGAAGAGCATCCTGACCTCCGGCTGGATTTGGCCGGGGCTGATCTGGCCGGGGTGGACCTTAGCTCGGCCCGGCTGCGAGAGGCGGACTTTCGGGGAGCCAGCTTGATCGGCGCCAAGCTAAGCCGGGCCAGCCTGGCCGATTCGGAGCTGGAGGGCGCCGACCTAACCGACGCGGACCTGGGTCACTCTTCTCTGGCCCGGGCCAATCTTACCGGAGCCAATCTGACCAATGCCAACCTTTTTTGGGCCGACCTCAGGTGGGCCATAATGCTGGAAGCCAATTTGCGGCGGAGCCGGGGGATGCGGGCCTCTTTTCTCAACGCAGAGCTGGGTGGGGCAGATTTCGGTCAATCGACAATGATCGAGGTAGACCTGCGTAACGCCAACCTCTCCGGCGCCAACTTCCAGAGCTGCAACATGAATGGCGCCGATCTGAGCCGTGCTTTAATGGATGGAGCCAACTTCTCCTTGGCCATGATCCGTGATTCGATGTGGATTATGTCCGACCTGCGAAACGCCAACTTTGAGGGGGCCAGCTTGCACCGCTCGGATATGAACATGGCCCAATATGACCAGACCACCCGCTTCCCCCAGGGGTTTGACCCCGAGAACACCGGCTGGAAAGATGTAGTGGAGTAGGGGTTGTACTGGACACGTTGCTGCGCTGGATCAGAGACGTGTTAGAATTACGCCCGAATGTTTGACCTGGGGGTTGCCCTTGGCCATCCTGTTTGTTCTCTCTGATAAGAAGGGGTCTGGTAAGACCTGTCTGGTGATGGCCCTGCTCTCTCTGCTGCGGCAACAAGGGAAAAGCGGAGCCTATTACAAGCCCTTCTCGGCGGCGCCGGAGGTAGACCCGGACGTGGCCGCCGTGTCCGCTGGTTTCCCCGACCTGGAAATCCCTCCTCCGGCTTCCCTTCCCGCCGCGCTGACCCCAGAGCTGGGCCACCAAATCAGCGCCAGGGTCACCGCCTTGCAAGCTTCCTGTGACCTGGTTTTAGTGGAGGGCCCGGATCTGGAGGATCACACCAGCCTTATCTCTGCCTTGGACACACACTTGGTGGCGGCTTTGGGGGCCCGGGAGCTGTTGCTGTACTCCTACCGGCCGGGGCTGGATGAAGAATCGCTATTTCCGGTCTGCGGCCTGTTTGGAAATCGGCTGGCCGGTGTGCTGCTGAATCTGGTGACGGTCCACCGGTTGGGCGACGTCCACCGGCGGCTGATACCCGCCCTCACGGCCCGAAACATTCCGGTTATCGGGGCAATCCCCGAAGACCGGGTTATGTTGGCGGTGACGGTGGAGCAGATTGCCGATCACTTGGGCGGACGGTGGGTTCAGGAGCCGGGCGATATCGGCGGATGCGTCGATCGTTTTCTCATAGGCGGGAATATTATGGACTCCGGTCCCAGCTATTTTGGCCGTCATTCCAACCAAGCGGTAATTACCCGGGCCGAAAGGCCGGACATCCAGATGGCCAGTTTTACCGGCGATACCAAGTGTTTGATTTTAACCGGTGGGGCCATGCCTACCGAATATATCCGGGTGGAGGCCCGCAAGCATCAGGTGCCCATGCTTCTAGTAGAGAGCGACACTTTGTCGACGGCGGAGGCATTGAACGGCCTGGTCGAGCGGAGCGCCCCGCCAACGACCCGAAAAGTCCAGCGATTTGCGGAGCTGGTGGCACAGCACCTGCACCAGGATGCCCTGCTCGCCGCGCTAAGCTGAACTGCCCAAGCTAAATCGCCTAATCAGCCACCTCGAAGCGCTCTGATTCAGGAGCCTTGGACCACAGTTCCCCAGCCCCGGCCATCGCCGCCGCCCGCTCCGGGCTGGCCCGCCAGGCGTCGTAGATTTCGGTGCTGTCCCAGGTGACCAAAGTGGTTATCTGAGTGGTGTCACTCAGGGAATAAAGGGTCTGGCGGCTGCCGAAGCCGGGAGCTTTGCTTTGAGCCAGCCCATTTCCGTCCAGCAATTTCCGGGCCGCCTCTATCTGGTCGGGTTTAGCCCAGTGGTGAGTCAGTACGCCGATCATCGATCCTTACCTCCCTTACCTCATCCGAAAAAATTGGCGAATAGATTCGCCTAACGCTAATGGTGCGGCTGCCGCTGCCCAATGCTCAATCGTCTGGATTCCCGGAGTCCTCCCGGCGCAGGCCCGTGCCTCCCGCGCTAAACAGGCGTATCAATACCACCGGAGCAATCAAAGTGGTGATGATGGTCATCATGATGCTGACCCCGAACAAATCCGGCCCAATTATTTGTTGAGAAAGGCCAATTCCGGCGATAATCAGTGCTACCTCTCCCCGGGGTGTCATCCCGACGCCGATTCTGGTGCTGCCCAGAAAATTGAATCCGGTCGCCAGCGCCGGGACTCCGCAGCCCAAAACCTTGGAGAGTATGGCTAGCACCGAAAGTACCAGCCCAAAGACCACTGCATTGAGCATGGAGCCCACGTCCACTAACATGCCCATAACCACAAAAAACACCGGCACCAGGAACTGGCTGATTCCGGCGGTCTCTTCTTCGACCCGGTGGCCCAGCTCTGTAGTGGACAGGGCCAATCCGATGGAGAAAGCCCCAATAATAAAGGCCAAGCCCGCTAGCTCCGCCATGCCCGCGGCCAGGAATGCCAGGGCCAGCATCAGCACCAAGCCCGCACCCGGAACGCGAAAGCGATTAACCAGCCGCTCGATGTAAGGCGCGGTCCAGATACCTACGGCGGTCAATCCCAGCCAGAATCCAATGGCCTTTACCGCGACCACTCCTAGATTTCCCACGGAAAAACCGACGGTGGCGCTGGCCCCCACCACCACCGTCAATACGAGTATCCCCAGCACATCGTCCACCACTGCGGCCGCCAGGATGGTTACGCCTTCAGGTTGGTCCAAGCGCCGCAAATCCGCCAGCACCCGGGCAGTTATGCCCACCGAGGTGGCGGTCATGATGGCCCCCATGAATAGGGCTTCTGGGGAGGAGAACCCCCCTTCACCCGCGAAGCCAAAGAGCACCGTGGCTCCGGCCCCCAGGGCGAAAGGCGCCAACACGCCACCCAGGGCCACCGCGCTGGCGGGTCCGGCGTAGCGTAGGAATTGCCGCAGGTTGGTTTCCAGCCCGATGGCGAACAGCAGAACAATTGACCCTATCTGGGCTATCACGAAGAGCTCGCTACTCACCGGGATCACCGCGGGAAGGCCGTCGACCAGGGGAATGGGGAAGAGGGGGCCAAAACCGGGGATGTCGACGGCTCCCAGGGCGAAGGGACCGATTACTACGCCGACGCCAACCTCGGCCAGCACCGTGGGTAACTTCAGGAATCGGGCAGTCACCTCGCCGGCCACTTTGGCGGCGAAGAGGATCACGGCCAGCTGAATTAGCAGCTGGACCACTGTTTCACTGGCGTCGCTCCCTCCGGACGGGAGGACAGACAGCAGCGTTACGTGACTCCAAATGTTCCCAATCATCGTTATGGCCCGCGCTTCCCTTCGCTAACTCCCCAGTACGGCTCCGACGGCGAATTATATCATCGGCCGGATTCACCCTCCAGTCTCTCAGCCTGCGTCACAGGGCAATCGCGTCTTAACCAAGGAGCACTTGAGTAGGTAACCGGGATTGCCCAGATCAAACCACCTTTCCTGGATATAGCTCCCGCGGGGATACCGGCAAATATAATCCCGCATTCCAAGGGCGTCAAATGCGGTCTGATGCGGCCTGATTCACTCAAAGTCCCCGCTTTCATTGGGCAACCACTGTACTGCCAAGCGTAAAAGCCCCAAACCGCTGGTCTACGCCCAAGTCTCGCCCTTGGGAAGCTCTTTTGCCCTGTGCGACCCCGTAACCGTAACCAATCCCGACGCTCCTAAAGTGGACTAGCCAGGAGCCAGCCTAAGCCGACCAATTCGTTCCAGTATCCCGCCTAGCATTTCCCGGCTCACGAGCACCTCAGCAAGCTGAAACACCAGCCTTCCGGCATGGCGCACCAACCGTCCTCCAGTCTTGATCATCCTGGTCTGCAGACTGGTCAACGACCAGTGCTTCATTGCCTCCGGTAAGGCTAGCCTTCTCATGAAGTTGCCCAAGTTGTAAGCCAGTACGAACAACTCCAGCCTGACCTGATTGGCCACGAACTTGTGGCAGGACAACCTGGTCCAGTTCAGGGCGTACTTGCCTTCTTTTATCCATTGCTCCGCCGTCCCTCGGCCATTGTAAAAGCGGACTATCCCGATGTTTGGATAGCTCAGATTGGTGACGATGAAGCCCACTCTGGGAAACAGTTCTCCCTGGTGCCACTCTACCTTAGAGACCACTCTCCGAGCAACGTTCCAGCTCTGGGCCTGGTAGACGAAGTCATGATAGGAGACGATGGGCTTCGGGGAAAGCCACTCCGTAGGCCGTATTAGCCGGGGCGCTATCTCCCGCTGCAGCACCTGGTTGGACCGCAGCCTGATGGCGTAGCCGATGTTTCTTGCTTCCAGATAATCGTATATCTCCGGCTTGGCGAAGGCGGCGTCAGCACGAAACAGCAGCCTGACCGCTGCTGTCAAATAACGCTCCACCACCGGATCAAGGACTTCTTGCCAATCATCGGCACTGTGGACGTTGCCTGACCGTAGCTTAGCTGCTTCACAATCCCCGAACTGGTTGAACAGAAAGAGAGGGTGATAGCAGACGCATTCAAAGTGGCCGTTATAGGCTGCTCCCTCCTGCTGGCCGTGCACTGGACTCTCGGAACTGTCCATATCCAGGATTACTCGCCGGTGTAGGGTATGGGCCATAGCTCGTTCCACCCACTGGGCATTTATTCGTGCCAGCCCCTTCAGGTTGTCCTCTTGGGTCAGGAACTCCGTCTCGAACCGGCCCATCTCACTGGTGCTGGCTCCTTTCCGCTCCGAGCCTTGCCATCCCACGATCACTCGCATGGCTGGGTCTTGGGAAAGGCGCACTGCGTCATTGGTGTCGTCGTAGCCGGCCAAGCGGCTGTAGATCGACTGTCTTAGCAGCGGAACCAGGTGGTGAAGGATATTGCGTCCGGTACGGCTTTCCTGGAGGTAGTCCTCAGCGATTTCGGTAAGGCCCAAGGCATCATCAAACTCTCGAAAGGCAAGAAGACCAGCGTCGGAGGTGATGGTTGAGCCGTGAAATTCCAGGCGGACTTTGGGGTTGAATTGGAGCCGGAGAGAGGCTTTTTCGCCGTCACCCATCAGGTGCCTCCATGATGCCTACGGCATCTTACTGCAAAGCGGACATATCATGGAGTTATTATAGCTGGGAACACGCAAAAAGGGCCCATAATTAGACAATGGTTGAAAGACCATCGACGAATTACTGAGAAAGCTTTTTAGCCATATGGGAAATGTGGGGGTAATCCTCAACCCAGCCGGCTTTCAGCCGTTTACCTTGAAGTCCCCGTTTAAGGCTGGACTCCTGCTTCAGCAAATTGAGGGCTATCTGGCGCAGGACTGCCAGGTTTTGGGGCCCATTATCCTTACGTACCCGGCTGTGATCTTCTCGAAAGGTAACATCCAAAGACCAGTGCAAGCTGTTTTCTATGCCCCAGTGTCGGCGGGTGACCTCCAACAAAGTCTGGGCAGGCCTGGCCAGACTGCTGATATAGTAGCGAGAGTGGACCGTGGTCCCGGTTGCCGTCTCCCGCTGAGCCGTGACCTTAACCACGGCGTTGAGGTTGGCCCACTGCTGCCGGTTTTGCAGATAGTCCAGGCAGTCCGGGTCCGTGATGACCCAGCATTGACGGGTTTCCAGGCGGCCGTGGCCCTTGTTCAGCGTGCGGGCGAAGTCATAGGGGACGCCCTCGAAGTCGTATTCCTCGGCGCCCTCGAAAAGGTCGCGAACGTCATCGTACAGCCGGCCTTGATTCTCCTTCACCGCCAGCAGATAGTCGGCCTGAGCCTCAATGATCTCCCGGGCTATCTCCCTCTGGCAGCCCATGGCGTCGATGGTGATGATGCAACCGGCGAGCTCCAGCAGCTGTAGCAACTTGGGGATGGCGGTGATTTCATTGGACTTCTCGTCCACCTTGGTCTGGCCCAGCGCCAAGCCATGGGACGAGGCCCACACGTTGACCATGTGAATGGCCTTTTTGCCCAGGGTACGGTCGTGGGAGCGCCGTACCGTCTTGCCGTCGATGGCCACCACTTCGCCTTGGGTGACTTGGGCTACGGCTTGGACCCACTCCATGAAACAGCGTTGAAACTGCTCTGGGTCCAGGCGGGCGAAGACGTCGCCGAAGGTATCATGGGAAGGGATACCGTTGGGCAACTCCAGGAAGGACTTGAACCACTCCTCTTTACAGTTGCCGAAGAGCTCGATATCCACCCAAGAATCAGCGCCGCAGATGGTGGCACAAAGGGCAATGGTGACGATATCCAAAAGTTTGTGCCGCTTGGTACGATCAATCCTCGGGTCGTCCAACGCCGCGAAGTATTGGGCGATGGGTGGGCCTGTTGCCTGAACCATCACTACCCCTCCCTAGTTTCGTCATGATGATTACTATTTTAAACAAATTTAAGAACGATAATAAGACGCGATTGCCCTGTGTAAAAAGGCGGTGGAGGTCTCGGCATTGCTGTTTCCAGCTATTTCCATGGCTTCCACCTCCCCAGTCTCCAGACAAACTCCCGAGTAGTAGCAGGCCTTCTCTCCCCACCGGGGACTGGTGGAGTCCACCAGCGCTGCCTCTCCCTTGAGTACCCATTTGCCTCGCAGGTCGGCATCGGCCCGAAAGTGGGCTTCATCCACGAAGAAGATCTTGGCTCCACTCTCTTGGGCCTCCTCTCGGATTTGGCTGTACTGGAGGACGAAGGCTTTCCGTTCTTCATCCTTGGCTTTCAGGAGGCGTTTCTTGGGTCGCTTCAGCACGAAGCCCAACCGATGGAGGTAGTTCAAGCAACTGCTCCGACTCAGCCCCAGGTCAAAGCTCTGCTTGAGGAATTGCCTCACCACTTTCCAGTTCCAGTTGGACAATTCAATCCCCGCCTCCCCAGGCGGATTTTGCACCGCAGACTTCAGTTGGTTCTGTTGACCTCGGTTCAAGACGGGGGGGAACCCCCAGTCTGCTCAAAGACCAAACCTTGGGCCCCGCCTTGGCGAAAGTTGTCCAGCCAGTTTCCAATGGTATGAGGCTCTCTCTCCAAAGCCTCAGCCACTTGAGTGGCCGACCACCCTTGGGCCAACAACCATAGCCCATGCCATCGCTCTCGCTCCCGAGGTGTTGGCGCCCGATACATCCTTTCCCGTAAGTCGCCTACATCCAGTTGCCACCGTTCCAGGAGTTGCACTATGTCTGTCATCCCTTCCACCACCGCCAATCGACTTCTTTTACAGAATATCGCAACTCCTCTTCGGGTTCGCTTTATGTAGGTTTCACCTTAGCTTTGGTTTAGGCCTTACCCGGGTACCAACCTTTACAACATTGCCGACCAAATTGCCGACCAAAATGCTGACGTATTTTTAGTACCTTTCGGTCCCTGCGTACACCCATCTACCTACTCAGTCTTACCAGCCCCACGAACTTGGACTTCACTGCTCCAATTCGGTAAAACTCTCGCTGAATCTGGTTTATCTTCTCTTCTATGCCCTCCGATCAGCCTCCACCACCTGCTCCCGGCCAGGAAGCTTGACTGGATTGCGCCCTGATGCCAGAATTGGGCCAACCAAGCGAGTCTCTGTTCAGCAGCCAGTGCCTAAAAGGAGTGCATACTATGAAGTGGTGCAGGTACCAGCAGGGCGATTCAGCCAGCTTCGGCATCATAGAGGGTGACACCGGGGAGGGCGCCACCGTGGTCGAGGTTTCCGGTAGTCCCTTCGCCAGCTATACCAAAACCTCCAATTCCCAGCCTTTAAGCTCGGTCAAGCTTCTGCCCCCGGTGATACCCTCCAACTTCTACGCCGCGGGGATCAACTACCGGGAGCACATTATCGAGATGGCCCAGAAGCGCGGTGAGGAGCCCTTCTTCCCTCCCAACGCTGACGTGGGCTATCGGTCCAACAACGCCCTGACCGGCCAGGGCGACCCGATAATTGTACCCAAGGATGCCACGGAGCTATTGCAGTACGAAGGGGAGCTAGTGGCGGTCTTCGGTAAGAAGTGCAAGAACGTCTCGGAGGAGGAGGCCCTGGACTACGTGTTCGGCTATACCATCGGCAACGACGTTAGTGAACGCACCTGGCAGCGGGGCGACCGCACCATGTGGCGGGCCAAGAACACCGATACCTTCAAGCCCATGGGTCCCTGGATCGTGACCGACCTGGAACCCGACAATTTTCATGTCTCGATCAAACTGAATGGTCGAATGGTGGGCGAGTACGATGTTAAAGACGCCATCTTTAGCGTTCGCCACTACATCAGCAGAATGAGCCAATACCTGACCATCTACCCCGGCGACGTGTTGTGGATGGGCACCGACGGTGCGCCGGAAAACATGAAAGATGGCGATGTGGTCGAGGTGGAAATCAACGACATCGGCATTCTGCGCAATCCGGTGGTGTGGGAGAAATAGCTTGCCTTAGCTTTAGGCGGCGGCGCCGGACCGGCCTAGTCCTCTGGAGGCATATTGCCGGTTTCGGCGGCCCAGGCCTGCAGTCCCCGCCGGAAGGCCAACGCTCCCATGGGGGCAATCACGGCTTGCAGGGCCTCTAGGATTTCCCGTGGCGATGCGCCTTCCTGGAGGGCCACCCGTACGTGGGCCTGAATTTGCTCCACGTCGGCCCGTAGCGCTGCTTCAACCACTATCTGGAGCAGCTCCTTAGTCTTGCGGTCCAAAAGCCGTTGACCGGTGTAGGTTGCTTCAATAAATTGGTTGTACTTCCTGGCCCACTCCAGGTCATGGGTGGCCATAATCCGGTGCATTTCCAGAGTATAACCCCGATTCTGGGCAGCCTCATCGAGGAAGGCCTGGCGATCGTCGGTAGACATGATGGAGGCTCCTGGGAGGCAACCCGGCCGCTGGCGTCGGGTCGTCCCGGTGGTATTTCTTCCTGGTGGGATCTCTGCCCAATTGTATCTTTTTGGGTAACGAAAAGCATCCGCCAGCTTGCTGACAGACCCTTGACGAACGTTCTAAACTTGTAAGGTCCAAATCCCCCTATATCCCCCTTTTAAAAAGAGGGACTGAGGGGGATTTACCCAAGACTGTTGCAAGCTGGCTGTTGCCGGAGGTGTATGACGGGGCCTGCTTTTCCCGCCGAGTATTTCAGTCGCGAGGATGAGAGCGATGACGGGCTGTTTTATACCCAGCCCCGCTTCGTCGTGCACATCGACGAGTTGGCCATTGCCGCAGTGGGCCGGGTGTTTCGAGAGCAGATTCTCGCCAATTCGGTGGTTCTGGATTTGATGAGCAGCTGGCGGTCCCACTGGCCCGCGGACCACCCCAAACAGCGCCTGGTCGGTCTGGGAATGAACGCCGCCGAGATGGCCGACAACCCCGACCTGGACGACTATGTGGTTCACGACCTGAACCAGGATCCGGAATTGCCCTTCGCTGATGACCTTTTTGATGCTGTGGTGGTCACCGTTTCGGTTCAGTACCTTACCCGTCCCGTTGAAACTTTTCAACAGGTCAACCGGGTGCTCAAGCCCGGTGGTATTTTTATCGTAACCTTCTCCAACCGCATGTTCCCCACCAAAGCTGTCCGGCTCTGGCGCGGCACCAGCGATCAGGGACATCTGGACCTGGTGCACTCCTACCTGGAGTATGCCGGGGAATTTGAGGACATCAAGGGCGCCCTGACCAATCCGGAGGATGGGGGTCGGGGCGATCCTCTCTTCGCGGTGATCTCCCGGAAAATCACGGCGCAGCAATCAGCTGCCGGGCGTTCAGACTTGCAGTAGGTGCAGGCCGCCCATCCCCACGCCCGATGCTAGGGACAGATTTTGAACCATTCCTGCGCTTTGAGCCGATCCCATGCTCCAGCAATATGGTTGCCAGAGAAAAGGTCCCTTTTGCGCTTATTCCACTTATGTACGCCGGCGATGGCTAGTGCCGCATCCACCTGGGCGCACATATCTTCACGGGCAACAACCCAATGGACTGTGGCCAGTAATTCTAGCCCGTATGGGGTTTCATAACCTTCTATTAACTCACCAACTCGACTGAACCGGTGCAATGTAACAGGACGGCCCACCAGGTAAGCCCGAGCTTCATCTACTGCTTCGTCGTAGATGTGAATGGGCTTCGCGCCATGTGTCCGATCACCATAGCCGCGGATGTAATGTCCCTCCATTCGTTGCAGGACATGGTTTAACTTCGCAGCATATGGCCCATATTTATCTTTGGCAAAATCCAAAGTTAGTAGTTCGCCTGCGGCCTGAAGGAAGTAGGCCAGTTTCTGGATCTCTAGCTGAGCCAAACGATAGCCTGGGACTTTGTAATTGCCTAAGATACCTAGCAAACCAGCACGGCCAGGCGTCATGCGGGGCCTGGCCGTAGCAACGGGCATCTGCATAGGGTCGGGGGAGCCAACGGGCTCGTAAAGCTGAACCTCAACATCCTCCAATGACTGCACAGCTTGTGCAATAAGTGGGTGGACTGCTGACCATTCCAGGCCACCATTACCGCAGCCAAGGGGTGGGATAGCGATGGAGCTAATGGCCAAGCGTTGAATAATGCTAACCAAATCGCCAAGGCCAGTCTCAATGTCGGTAAGCTTGGATTTTTGCCGCCAATGGCGTTTGGTTGGGAAATTGAGGATGTACTGGGGATTCCCAAGCCGTCCTGTTGGGAACACGAATATTTTTCCAGGCTGAACCTCGCCGCGCTTGCATGCCTGCGCGTAAGCTGTGAAATTCTCGGGAAATGCTTGCTTAAATTGTATCGTACACCCCATAAGGACTGCGCCCTTGGGACGCAACTCCCGCCCACCGTTCTTGAAGGGCCCCACCAGTTCCTTCTTCTTCGTGTCCACGGAGATCACCGGCTCTCCCAGTTGCAGTTGCACCGCCCGGTCCAAGCTGCTCTTGCGATTGGCTTGCAAGCTGCATGCCCATGCGATGGCTGCCCTTGGCGCTACGCAGCTGTGACGGCCGGCTGGCCCATCCCGTATGCCGCGGCGAATCTCCCGCGAGGGAAACCACGCCCGGCCGCCGACGCCTGCTTGCTTCGCTTGGTAACGAGCTTGAATCGCTCCTTCAACTATCACCCATTAAGTATAGCTGAGCAAAAGCTACCCCTTTGCCCATGATGCCGACTGTATTAACGCTGTTGACAAGAGCCTCGGCATCGGCTTCAAGTATATTGCCTCTTTTTAAGTTTAACTCGACCATCATGGCCCTCCCCCTAGTAATACCATCCAGGGCGGACGGTGACCTCGGGTTGTTCCGGGGTCTTTAGGTAAGGCTGGATCGCCAAAGAGACTTCAGAGTTAAGGACGCCAATCTCTCGTATTAGGCTCCAGGGGCATTGGCCAGGCACCAGGAATTCAGCCTGCCGACGTCGCTTCCGGTCAGGATATTCATTAGTGTCATTCCAATAGCTCGAACTCATCAGGTCCCAATCAACCTTGGCCAAGTCACCAAGGTCCGAATATAGGGCGCTGAATGCCATTTCAGCATGACCATCGGTAAACACATAAGGAATATCAGCAGCCACTATGTCCTCAATATAACAAACTAGGTGCAAAACCCACTTTTGGCCATTCAGTATACCCCTGAACACTACCACTGTTAATAGAGTACAGCATGGGGGATCTGGGTCTGAAGTAGAAAGGCGCGTAGTCTGCCAACGTACCACCAGATCCTACCCCGACCTTCCGACGCCTTCTTCGCTCCTTGATATGTTGATGGGCTATTGCAACCAGGGATAATCGATTAGTCTCATTCGTGGCATCGCAACAAATTCCCCCGTAACTAACGATGGACGGGAGGTTAGAAAAATGCGTTATGTGGTATATAGGTGTTCCTGCCACTGGCCTCACCATTAACTAATCGTACACCAAGGCTCCTTTCGACGCATTGGCGCAAGGTCAGAACTCCCTGCCCCGGAGTGAAGTATGCGCGGCCAGGGGTTATGATGTAGATGGCTATAGATTAGCCCCCTGGGTTATCATCCGGAGTCATCATGCTGCGAAAATTCCGCCTGGCCTTGGCCCAGATCAATCCCACCGTTGGGGACATTACCGGCAATACCGCTAGGATTCTGGAGTATCTGGAACGCGCCCGGGAGGCCCAAGCCGACCTGGTTGCCTTTCCGGAACTGGCGATAACCGGCTATCCCCCGGAAGACCTGCTTTTTAAGCCCTCTTTCCTCCAGGCCAACGTAGAGGCCATGCAGCAAGTGGTGGCTGCCTCGGCTGGTATCGCCGTGGTCGTCGGGTATGTCCAGGTTGACGCCGACACCGCCAACGCGGCGGCGGTCGGCTACGACGGGCAGCTGATCGACACCTACCGGAAAATGCACCTTCCCAACTATGGGGTCTTCGATGAAGACCGTTATTTCCGAAGAGGGGATACCTGCCCGGTTTACGTTATCAATGGCACCGGGGTAGGGATCAACATATGTGAAGACATCTGGCACCCGGTGGGGCCGGTGGTGGTACAGCGGGAGGCCGGCGCCGAGCTGATCGTGAACATCAACGCCTCACCCTTTCACGCGGGCAAGCGGGCCTTTCGAGAAAAGATGATCGCCACTCGCGCCATGGACAATGAGCTGTTTGTCGCCTATCTGAACACAGTGGGCGGCCAGGATGAGCTGGTTTTCGATGGCGCTAGCGCGGTCTACGACATGGATGGCCGGCTGGTGGTCCAAGGGCCGGCCTTTGAGGAAGACCTGGTGCTGGTCGACCTGGACGTGGAATCGGTCTTCCGCTCTCGACTGCGGGATCCCCGTCCCCGCAAGGAAAGCCCCACCATTATGCGGGAGATAGGAACGCCAAAAGTCGTGCAAATCTCCGAATTTCAGGCCCGGGAACGCCCCTTCCTGCCCAAACCGGCGCTACCCAAACCGGAGAAGCGGAGCGACCTGAACGGTGATGAAGAGGTCTACCGAGCTCTGGTCCTGGGCACCCGGGACTACGTGCGAAAAACTGGATTCAGCAAGATCCTGGTGGGCTTATCGGGAGGCATCGACTCTGCTCTTACGGCCGCGATAGCAGTCGATGCTCTGGGCTCCGAAAACGTGGTGGGAGTCACTATGCCCTCCCGCTACTCCTCGGAGGGCAGCGTGTCCGACTCGAAGGAGTTGGCCGACAACCTGGGCGTTCAAATTTGGACTGTGCCGATAGAGCCAGCCCACGGCGCCTTTTCTGAAATGTTGGAGCCTTTTTTTAAAGATACCCAGCCCGGGGTGGCCGAGGAGAACCTCCAGGCGCGTATCCGGGGCAATGTGATGATGGCTCTCTCCAACAAGTTCGGCTGGCTGGTGCTGACCACCGGTAATAAAAGCGAAATGGCAATGGGCTACGCCACCCTCTACGGGGACATGGCGGGCGGGTTTGCGGTGATCAAGGATGTTCCAAAAACCCTGGTTTACCGGCTGTGCCGCTGGCGCAATAAACACGGCCGGCCCCGGGCGGTCATTCCTCAGGCCATCATCGATAAGCCGCCCAGCGCTGAGCTAAAGCCGGACCAGTTGGACCTGGACACTCTGCCGCCCTATGAGGATCTGGACCCGATTATAAAGGCCTACGTTGAGGAGGACTTCAGCTATCCGGAAATGCTGGAGATGGGCTTCGATCCCCAAGCGGTGGGCCAGGTGATATCCTACGTGGACCGCAACGAGTACAAGCGGCGGCAGGCCCCTCCCGGGGTAAAGATCACGCCGCGAGCCTTCGGCAAAGACCGCCGGTTGCCCATCGTAAACCGCTACCGCCAGTTCTAGCGGCCAGCGCCTATCAGGCATTGTCCTCACCCCAACCCTCTCCCTATGGGAGAGGGAGCCAAGTTCCTTCCCCATCGAGTGGGCCGATTAGGACAGGGGTGATAGGGTTTTTCGCAACTACGACTGTAGTATTAGTCCCCACCCGCTTTAGCTGAAGTTGGACCGGCGGGCCTCCAGATTGGAATGGATGTCCAGCAGCACCGTTCTCCCTTCGGCGTTGAGCTGCCGGGCTCGGGAAAGGGCCGGAGCAATCTCATTTGGCTGAGTGATGGTGATCCCCACGGCGCCCAGTCCCTCTGCAACCTTGGCGTAATCGGCGCTCATGTGGGTCATTCCGAACAACTCAGCGGCAGTTGGATAGCCCCCCGGGTAGGTCGCCATGCCCCCATTGTTCAATACAATGGTCGTGATGGGCGCGCCGGCCCGAACCGAGGTTTCGATGTCCAGGCCGGACATTCCGAAGGCGCCGTCCCCCATGAAGTTCAAGCAGAACTTGTCCGGTTTGGCCAGCTTGGCTCCAATCATCAGGGGAATCCCGTAGCCCAGGTGGGTGGTCTTGCCCCAGCCGATGTAGCTGTGAGGTACAGTGGCTCGGTAGAAGGGCATGATGGTATCTCGGGGCGCGCCGGCGTCGTGGGTGACGATACTGTTCTCCTTGTCCAGGTTCCGTTCCAGCTCGCCGATAACCCGGTAGGTATTGATCGGGACTTCGTCCGAGTTGAGCAGGTCGGTCCACTCGCCCATCCAGGCATCGCGAAGCTGGGCGATCTCGGCAGCCACCTGGGTTTGCCCCTTGCGGCCCTTGGCGCCGGCTTGGGACTTGACCTCTTCCACCAGAGCTTGTAGGGTCAGCTTGGCATCCCCGGGCAGGCCTACGTCCGCCGAGAAGTCCTTGTTGATGTCCTCGATACTCTCCACGTTGTGAATGATCAGCTTGCCATCCGGAATGGGCTGTCCATAGCCGGTGCGGGTCATGCTGGAGCCCACTGCGAAAAGCACGTCGGATTCCTGCAGCCAGCGGCGGGCCGGCAGGGAGGTGGAGCTGCTGCCGGCGCCCAACGATAGCGGATGGCGCTCATCAAAAGAGGACTTCCCCGGCATGGTGCAATAAACCGGGATTTCGGTCAGTTCGGCCAGCTCCTGCAACTCTTTGGTGGCGTCCGAGAAAAGAACGCCCATGCCGGACCAGATCACCGGCTTTTTGGCGTTCAATAGCAGCTTTACCGCGTCCTGAACGTCACCGGTAGCTGGAGACTGGGCAGACCGCTTGGGCGGCTGGTAGTTCAGGGCGGCGTCGGGAATTTCCATGGTGCCGATGTCGGCGGGAATCTCGACAATGACCGGTCCGGGCCGTCCGTTGCGCAGGGCGTGGAAGGCGCGCCGCATGACTGAGGCTACCTGGCCGGGTTGGACGATCACCTCGCTCTGCTTGCATACGGTCTGATAGGTGCGGGCCGAGGAGAAATTGGGGCGCACCGCGTATTGACCCAGGGCCGGGCCTCCCGGCAGGTAGAGGATTGGTACGTTGTCGGCGAAGGCTTGGGCGATGCCGCCCATGGAGTTCTCCGAGCCCGGGCCACCCTGGGTTATCGTTACACCGAATTTCTGACGGTTGTTCAAGCGGCTGTAGCCGTCCGCGGCCATGAGAGCGCCCCGCTCTTGGCGAAACATGATGGTGCGGATGCCTTCCTTGGCGGCGGCCTCGATCAAATTGTTGGATGGGAAGCATGATACCCACTCCACGCCCTCCAACTTCAAAATTCTCGCTACAGCTTCCAGAACATTCATGGGTGCCATCCTCCGATCAGCGATTTTGTAAAACTACCGTCCTGGCCAGTTCCAGGGACACTCAGGTAGTGCAATCTAGCGTGGCCGGATTATAGGTGTTCAGTTATGTCGGGTCAACGGGCCGGATTGGGTGGTGCGTGCCTTTCGGTTGTCATTGCGAGGGCCGCAGGCCCGAAGCAATCTCAAAGGGGTAAGGAGAGATTGCTTCGCGGAGTTTATCCTGAGCGCAGCCGAAGGGCTCGCAATGACAATAAGGAGAACCGAAAGGCCCAGACCGAGTGGTGGGTGGCGGGAGGCAAGGGAGCCCAGCTATGAGCACTGGGCTGATTCTGCGGAGCGGTTTACCCGTTAGCTGGAGGCTAAGGGCAGCTGACTCTTTCGATTTGACCGATATCATTCCAGGTATAGGTGCATTTGGTGGGATTGCCTACCGCGCCCCGATTCCGGAGAAAGTTTGGATAAAGTGGTTCAGTACCAGGACCTTTGGGCCAGGCTTCGAACTCATTCCTCCCCGACGCCGGTCCGCTATTGACATCAGAGATCCGATTGTCTGCCATCATGGCAGACATGGCGTCTTGCATCAGAGCGAGCTCAGTGGCATTGGCTTCTGCCTCGCCCTGACCGAAGAATCGAGCATAAACCGGGATGGCCACCGCTGCCAGAATGGCGAGGATGCCGATCACGACCAGCAGCTCGATCAGGGTAAAGCCCCGTTGGCCCTTGGCGTCGTTCCCTATTGAAAATCTCACAAAAGTATATTCCCGGTAGACTGCTTTCAACTCAGGTTATAGCCACTGGGTAAGCAGATGAGATAATGTTTGTACGACGCTGGTAAAAGTTCGGTAACTCGGCCTCATATTCACCGATTGGGTCGAACTATTCTGCAAATAGGGACCTTTGGGCCGGGTTTTTGGAGGACCGGTGGCATTGGGTCGATTGGTGACCAGGTTTGAATGAATAAACGGGCCGGAAACTCCGACCCGTTTCGATTTGCCATGTTCCTCGTTGGGGAGACCGCTGGGGTCCTCCCCAAACGCTGAGGGTTATTATTAAGGGGTCAGGTTAGGAGTGGGCTCCGCGGGCATTCCACTATCCTGCATCTCTCTGGCCCGCTTTGCCATCGCCGGATAAACGGACTCAATCACTCCCGAGTCCAGGTCAGCGGCTACACCGGGGTAGCCGGCTCGCGTAATCATGGCGGTGAGCTTCCCGGACTTGAACTGGTTCAGGGTCCAATCCAGGGTGTCGGGCACCAGGGTTTTGTCCCAGAAAATCCGGTGGTTCTTGTTGCGCGGCCCGTAGTGGTAGTGGGGGAAATCGCGGAAGCAGTCAAAGGCTAGTAGCTCCGTTTCCTCCATAAATGCCCGGCCCGGGGTCCCGGCCAGGTCGGCCAAGACGTGAATGGCCAACCCACCGTCGCCACCGGCCTGCCGGCGCAGTTCCAGGCCAAACCGAATGTTCCCAGCCTCGAACATATCCGTGCCCCGGTTGTGCTTCACAGTGTTCCGGTCCGTGGCGTACATTTCCCGGGCGCTGCTCTCTACCTCACCCAGCGCATCCCCTATCGCCTTGGAATCTATTTTACCGGCGATCTCCTGGTACCCCGCTGTCTCCAGCATCTGGGACAACTTGGTCCGAATCTGTTGGATACTCCAGCCGATGGGGTTGCCATCCACGATAGGGTCCATGCGAAATGGCTTGCTCTCCCCTTCCGGAGCATAGACGTAGCTCTTTTCGATGTCGAAGCAATTGAACCGCAGCAACGTGGTATCTTTGCCGCCGACCTGTCCTTCCACCAGGATGACCACACCCTGGTCGGAATGGTCCTGGACATTACCATCCCACAGCTCGTGCTGGACCACAAAGCTGACGGCACCCGCCGCGATTTTGTTCCTACCCTTCTGAACCATGTAAGACCTCCCGTTTATGGACTGGATTTAATAGGATTCACGCCTGCCTTTGCCTCATCGCCCCAAGCCATCGCGCATCAGGCGACGAAGAGTACGGCTGATTATAACACCTTCCCGTATCTGGGACTTCAGCTACATTACTTACCCAGTTCTGCTTCAGGGAGAAGGAGGCTCAACTCCAGCTTCCCGGCTTGCCCGCAGGCTGGCCGCCAGATTGCGGCGGCTGGCCCGGGTGCTGGGGTGGTCCGGTCCCAAAGTGCGTTGGCGAGAGGCCAGGGCTTTTTTATGAAGTCGGGCCGCCTGCTGGTGTTGGCCGGCAGCCCGATAGCTGTTCGCCAGGCTGCCCAAACTCCTCAGAGTATCGGGATGGCTGGCCCCAAGCACCCGAGTCCGTCCTGTCAGTATTTCCTGAAACAGGCTGATGGCCTGGGTGTACTCGGCTGCGGCGTAGTAGCAGTTGGCCAGGCTGCTCTGGCTGCGGAAGGTAGCGGGATGCTGCGGGCCCATTAGCTGGCTTCTGGCGTGGAAATTAGACCGGAAAAGGCGCAGAGCCTCCTCGAACCGCCCGGCCGCCCTACAGGCATGGGCCAGCCGGTGCCGAGGCTGAATGCACCGGCGGTGGCTTTCTCCCAGGCTCTCCTCTAGCTTTTCGAGAGTGACAGCCAGGCCCTCCAGCTTATGCGGGCCGGAGTTGTAATCGCGTCGATCCATAATTCGCCCCAGTATACCAACTCCTGCCAAATGAGACGGGTGCTTTTTGCCAACCCCCAAGCTGTCTTATCCCATACTGGCGTATGTTGGGACCACGTGGCATAATGACCCAGGCTTCTTAAACGGATAGGCCCAGCTAGGAAAAATCGGCTTGGTGGATAACAGTCTGTCTCCTCATGGCGGAGTTCTGGTGGAGCGGGTAGCGCCTCCTGGCGCCAGTGGTGACCGGGCGGCTCTGGGTGCGTTGCCCCGGTTGCCGGTGCGGGACCAGATAGCCAGGGAGTGTGTCAACATCGCCTACGGCTTCTTCTCTCCGCTGGAGGGATTTATGGGCTGGAGCGACCTGGATTCCGTCGCCAAGGATATGACCCTGGAAAGCGGCTACATCTGGAGCATCCCCATACTGTTCGACATATCCCAAGATCAGCTAACTGAGCGGGGCGTAGGCGCTGGAGACCGGGTGCTTCTAACCTACCAGGACCAGCCGCTGGCAACCATGGACGTCCAGGAGGTATTTCCCTACGATTTGGAGTCCCTGGCTCAACAAGTCTACGGCACCACCGATTCAGCCCATCCGGGAGTGCAACGGACCTACAATTATCACAACCGTTTCCTGTCCGGTCCCATTACCCTGGTCAACCCGCCCCAAATCAATCCGCCCTTCGACCGTTTCTGGCAAACTCCCCGCCAGCTGCGCCAGGATATGGAGGACTTGGGCTGGTCTCGGGTGGTGGCTCACCAGACCCGGAACGTTCCCCACGCCGGCCACGAATGGTTGATGAAGGGCGCCTGGCTGGCCTCGGAGGCCGATGGCGTTCTGGTCAGCGCCGTGATTGGTGAGAAGAAACCTGATGACTACATCGACGAGGCGATTGTCCTGGCCCACGACCGGCTGCGGGAGGCGGGGTTCTTCCGACAGGACGTCCACCGCACCTCAACCCTGCTCTGGGATATGCGTTACGCCGGTCCTAGAGAGGCGGTGTTCCATGCCCTGGTGCGGAAGAACCTGGGCTGCACCCATCACATGTTTGGCCGGGACCACGCCGGCGTCGGCAGCTACTACGACACCTACGCTGCCCACAAGGTGTTCGACAAATTGCCCGACCTGGGCATCAAATCGGTGTTGACCCTGGAGTGGTGGTACTGCCCCACCTGCGCCGGGGTGGCTTATGAGGGGTTATGCGGGCACCAGGAACAGAAACAGGACCTGGCGGGGACGTTGATCCGCAGCATAATTCACGGCGGGATTGAGCCCGCGCCAACTACCCTTCGCAGCGAGATTCTGGAAGTGGTGCGGGACTGCGCAGAAAAGTACGGTTTCGGCTCGCCCTTCGTTGGAGAAAAATACCTGGCGAACCGCACACCGGTTATGTCCATGCCAAAATTGGAGCTTTCCGGGGAGCTTTGTGGCGACCATACTGGGGACGGTTCCGGCTGTACCTGTAGTGACAAATAGCGTGTTTCTGTCTGCCCCCGCTCAACCCAGCGGGGGTTTCTTAATGCCTGGAACAAAGATAGCGAAACAAATAAATAGGAGAAGCCCATGCCAACCTACGTAGACCCCGATGCCTGCAACGCCTGTGCCGGCGTGCACGGTGGGCCTCAGTGCGTTTACATCTGCCCCAACGATTTAATGGTGCTGGACGGGGGCACCGAGAAGGGTATCAACCAGGAGCCAGAGATGTGCTCCGAGTGTTACGCCTGCGTAAAGCTCTGTCCCACCGATGCCATTCATGTGCGGGGTTATGCCGACTTTATTCCCCTGGGCGGTTCAGTCCAGCCCCGGCGCGTGGACCTGGGTTTGACCTGGACGGTCAAATTTCGGGACGGCCGGGAGTTGCAGTTCACCTATCCCTCTCGCACCAAACCGGCGGGCTCCAGTCAACCCTACCAGGGCTTCGCCGAGGACCCGGTAGCCGACCTGAAGAGCCAGACCCTGGCTGGTGAATCTATCTGGTTGGGGGTGGCCGCGCTGCCCACCCTGGCATCCCAGTAGGTTTAGAGGAGTATTTCATGCCATTACCTGCCACTGAAACTGTGGAGTGCGACATTCTGATCATCGGCGGCGGCATGTCCGGCTGCGGCGCGGCCTTTGAAGCTAAGTACTGGAGCCGCGACCTGCGGGTTGTCCTGGTGGAAAAGGCGGTTATTGAGCGCAGCGGAGCCACCGGGGAGGGTCTGTCCGCCATCAATTGCTACATGGGTCAACGCTACGGCTGGAACACGCCGGAGGATTTCGTTCACTACGTGGTCAACGACATGATGGGGCTGGCCCGGGAAGACCTGGTCTATGACGTGGGCCGCCACGTCGATTCCTCGGTGCACCTGCTGGAGGAGTGGGGACTGCCAATTTGGAAGAAGGACAACGGAGAATACCAGCGCGTCGGCCGCTGGCAAATCCCCATTCACGGCGAGTCGATCAAACCCGTGACCGCCGAACCGGCCCGCCAGGCGCTGGGCCAGGAAAATATTTACGAGCGAGTCAATATCACGCATCTGCTGACAGACGCCGACGATCCGGGCCGAATAGCCGGCGCCATCGGCTTCGCGGTTCGGGAGAACAAGTTCTATGTCTTCAAGGCCAAGGCGGTGCTGATAACCTGCGGGGGAGCCTCCAATGTATTCCGGCCTCGTTCGGTCAACGAGGGTCTGGGCCGGACCTGGTACTCCGTCTTCGCCACCGGCGCGGCTTACGGCTTGATGATTCCCATCGGCACTGAGATGACCCAGATGGAGCATCGCTTCGTCCCTACCCGCTTCAAGGACGGTTACGGTCCCGTAGGTATGTGGTTTCAATACTTCCACGCCCGGGTCACCAACGCCTTGGGCGAGGATTACACCGTCACTAGAGACGATGAGCTGAGGAAGTATGAGCCCTATGGCTCGGCGGTGCCCACCCCCACGCCGCTGCGCAATCATCAGATGTTCCTGGACATCCGGGCCGGTTTGGGCCCGATGTACATGCGAACCGACGAGGCGATGCAGAAGCTGGCCGAGGGAGATCCAGCCAAAATGGAGCAGGTGCGAAACGAGGCCTGGGAAGACTTCCTGGACATGACCATCGCGCAGGCTTTGACCTGGGCCTCGCAGAACATTGCGCCGGAAGACACCCCATCGGAGGTGGTGCTGGCCGAACCCTACATCATGGGCTCTCACTCCGGGGAGGCCGGCGCCTGGGTCAGCGGCCCGGAGGATCTATCGCCTTCTGAGTATTTCTGGGGATACAACAAAATGACCACCATCCAGGGGCTCTTTGCCGCCGGAGATGGTGTGGGAGCTGCGCCTCATAAATTCTCCTCCGGCTCCTTCACTGAAGGGCGGTTGTCGGCCAAGGCTGCGGTCAACTACGTGCTGGACCACCCCCAGGCTCCCGGCGTCAGCGAAGCCCAAATCCACGACCTGCAGGCAGCTATTTGGGCTCCTATGGAAACCTTCGACCGGCACCAGGGCGCGTCGTCCTCGGAAGAAGTAAACCCCAACTTCATCAATCCGAAGCAGGCATTGGTGCGCCTCCAGAAGATTATGGACGAGTATGCCGGAGGCACATCGACTTGGTACACCACCAACGGTCCCACCCTAGAGCGGGGTATCACCCTGATCGAGATGCTGAGGGAAGATCTGAAGCACCTGGCGGCCCGGAACCGTCACGAGCTGCTGCGCTGCTGGGAGGTGGTGCACCGCACCTGGGTGGGCGAGGCCCACATGCGGCATTTGCTGCACCGCAAGGAGACTCGCTGGCCTGGATACTACTACCGCAGCGATTTTCCGGACTTGGATGATGCCAACTGGCGGGTCTTCGTCAACTCCAAGTACGACGCGGCATCCGACAGCTGGGACATCTTTACCAAGCCTTACATCCAAGTCGTGAAGTAGGTTGACCTATTTGCCCCGGCCCGACTGTTGGAGGGGACTGGGCCGGGACGGTGTCTGGATATTTCATGGCCTCAGCTGAACCTCCGGGAATTGAAAATCTGGGAGGTGAAGATCCGGGAAGCGCCCCAAACACGCCGTCCCAGCCGGAGAGTCCGCCGGAGAGTCCGGGAATAGCCGTTGGCGAGCCGCCGCTGCCAAGCCGACGGGGCCTGAGAACCTTCTCATCCTTACAGAACAATCGCGACTACCGCTATCTGTTTGCCGGCAACCTCTGCGGCAATGGAGCCCACTGGCTTCAACTCGTTACCATTGGTTGGCTGGCCCTGGGGGTCAGCGGCTCCGCTTTTCATTCCATCATGGCGGTGGCGGTGCGGGCTCTCCCCATCCTGCTGATCGGTCCCTGGGGTGGGGTACTCGCCGACCGTTGGAATCGACGGGCCCTGGCAATGGTCACACAAATAGCGCTGGCGCTGGGGGCACTGGCCTTCGGCGTCCTGGTCGCCCGGGGCCAGGTCGATACCGTTTGGTACGTCTATGGCTACACCTTGACGACGGGCGTCGCCTTCGCGGTGACTCAGCCAACGCGACAGGCTTTGATCGCGAATACGGTTCGGCGGCCCGACATGGCCAACGCGCTGGCCTTGAGCGCCATGTCCACCACCAGCATGCGCCTGGTAGGCGCCGGTACGGCGGGCGTATTGCTGGGTTTCGTGGATTTTCAGTGGAATTTCTTCGTCGAAGGCGGCCTCTACGTCGGCATGGCCCTGCTCTTGATTCCCATGCGCACGCCATATCAAGAAGCCAGCACCGCCGGGGGGGATTCACCCCTGTCCAATATGCGCGAAGGGCTGAGTTACGTCCTGAGAAACCGCATCATATTTCGGCTGATGGTGCTGAACTTCGCCCGCGCCGCTGTATTCGGTCCCCTGTTGCTGCTACTCCCGGCTTATGTTTCCGGGGCGCTGGATGCTGGGGCGGGGACCGGCACCGCCATGATCGTCGTGATGGGCATCGGTGGTACTGCCGCTAGCCTGATCATCTCTACTTGGGGGTTTTTCACCCGCAAGGGATTGGTCGGCTTGATCAGCATGATTTCCGGTTCCGGCGTCATCTTCACCCTGGGCCTCTCCCCGTGGGTCTGGCTGTCCCTATCAGTGATGATCGTCATGGGGCTCTCCCAGACCCACTTCATTGTCAGCAATCAAACCGTTATTCAAACCTTGGTGCCGGATACTCTACGAGGGCGGGTGTCCAGCGTCTGGCATTACGAGCAAGGGCTCATACCCTTCTTTGCGGGGGTAATCGGCCTGCTCGCTAACTTCATCGGCATCGCCTTGGCCATGGTCTGGTTTGGCGGCATCGCCCTGGCTATGGGCCTGTTCTTTATACTTACCTTTAGGGACATAAGAAGCCTGGATTAAACAATTATTTCAAAATCCGGACCGGCAGCCGCTCTAGGCCGGCCCGACAGTTTCCAAAGCAAGCCATGCTATAATGCGGCCAACCTAGACCCTAGCTGAGGAGCGGGCGTAATGAAGGTAGGATTTATCGGTTGCGGCAACATGGGAAATCCCATGGCATCCAACCTGATCAAGGCCGGGCATCAACTCACGGTCCACGACCTGCGGCGGGAGGCGGCCACGAATTTACTCGAGTTGGGCGCCACCTGGGCCGACACGCCCAGTGAGACCGTAGGCGGCAATGAGGTGGTCTTCACCTCTCTGCCGGTTCCCCGGGACGTGGAGGCCGTTGTGCTGGGGGAGAAGGGTGTTTTCGAGGGAAGCAGCACCACCACTATCTACATGGACCTCTCCACCAACTCGCCGACGACGATTCGCCGGATTCACGACCTGGGCGCCGAGAGAGGGGTTACCGTGCTGGACGCGCCGGTCAGCGGCGGGGTCTACGGTGCGGCCGCAGCCACGCTGGCGGTTATGGTGGGCGGTGACCGGGCGGTATATGACCAGATGAAGCCGACCCTGGACGCCATTGGCAGCCACGTGGTCTACTGCGGCCCTATTGGCAACGGCATGGTCTGCAAAATCTGCAACAACCTGCTCAGCATGGGCATTGGGACGCTGATGGCCGAGGCGCTGACCATGGGCGTGAAGGCCGGGGTCGACCTGGCGGTTCTGGCCGACGTCATCGCCAACAGCTCCGGCGGCAACCGCCGGCTGGTGGAGAAATTCCCCCGCTATCTCTTCAAGGGCAACTTCGAGCCCGGCTTCGCCACGGCATTGGCCGCCAAGGACGTGCGGCTGGCCACCGACCTGGGGCGGGAGTACGGCATTCCCATGGAGCTTTCCAACCTGGTGGACCAGCGCCACGTGGAGGCCATGCAGCGGGGTTGGGGACCGGAGGACTCGGACGCCGTGGCCCGCATCCAGGAAGAGAAATCCGGAGTCCAGCTGCGGCTGCCGGATGTTTAACGCAGGACACTGAAATGGAACACGAACGCAGAATCGCTACTCTGGAAGGTGTTGCCGTGGAGACGAGAGAGACTCTCCGAAGTATCGATAACCGGCTCAACATCTTAGACCAGAGGTTGCCCTTTATGTGGGTGTCCAGCATCGGAACTACCTTAGCTGCCTTTGCCGCTTTAGTGGTGGCCATCTTCCTGCGGGGTTAGATATGGGAGTATCTGACGAGCTTTCGCAGGCAGCGCCACCGCATTTTCAGGAACTAGGAGGTAATCCATGACGACTACGCCCAGGTCCAAAGAGATTGAAACCAGCGACACCCTGGAGGCCATTGAGGAATGCTACCGCATGGGGTGGAGCGACGGCCTGCCCGTGGTGCCGCCGGTGGATTACAAGGTTCGGGAGATGCTGGAGTACGCCGGGATGACCGGCGAGGAGGAGCTGATCTCCTTGGAGATGCGGCGTCGGGTCATCACCTCCGAGAACGCCGCCGCCAACGCGGTCATGGCCGGCTGCCTGCCCGAGTATTTCCCGGTGCTGGCCACAGCCCTGCGGGCCCTGGAGGAGGAGCGCAATTTCGTCCACATGGCTTCCGCGTCCACCAGCTCCCCCAGCATCCTGATGATCATCAACGGACCCATCCGGGAGCAAATCGGCATCAACTCCAAAGATGGCCTCTTCGGTCCCGGATGGCGGGCCAATGCCTGCTTGGGACGCGCGGTGCGGCTTTGCTTCATGAACGGCTTCGACGCCCGCCCCGGAACTCTGGACCGGGGGACCCTGGGCAATCCTACCAAGTACACCTTCTGCATCGGCGACAACGAGGAGGATTCCCCCTGGGGCCCGCTCCACGTTAGCCGGGGTTTCCAGCCGGAAGACAGTTGCGTCACGGTGGCGGTGGCCTACAACACCATCACCGTCAACAACCGCTACAGCAACACCGGCAAAGACATCCTGCTGTGCCTGGCCGACACCATCAAGTCCACCGCGCTGTGCCATCGCTTCCCAGCCGAGTGGGTGCTGGTCTTTGGGGTCGAGCACGCCCTGACCCTCCAGGAGACCGGCTGGGGCCGGCGGGGCATCCAGGAGTTTCTCATTGAGAACACCGGACGGCCGCTGAGCGAGCTGATCCAGCTGGGGGCCAAGCCCGGTCCAGCAAAGCCGGGGGACGATCAGGTAATCCGCCGCTGCGCTACCGAGCCGGAGAACATTCTAATCACCATGGGCGGCGGCACCGGCGGGCGCTACAGCGCGGTTATCGACACCACCGGCTTCAAAATACGAACGCGGAAGATAGAGGGGCCGTAACCTGAAGTATTCTATTCGAGGTGGTTCACTTACTGCACAGTTCGACACTTAATCATAGACGAGCCGATTCTACGACCACTATTAAATGCCAACTGTACTGAGAGTCGGTCCTTTCCGTTTCTTCTTTTACGCGGGAGATAGAGAAGAACCTCAACACGTCCATGTTGAGCGTGATAACATGATCGCCAAGTTCTGGCTTGACCCGATACGATTACAGAGCAGCGGCGGTTTCTCTCGGACTGAGATTGCCCGTATTCAAAGAATGGTCACTGAGGATCAATCCCAATTATTAGAGGGCTGGAATGTCTACTTCCATTGTTGAAATTGAAGTTCCAAATGCAGAGCATCTGACGGTGACCGACGACACGTTAAGTGTTGACCTGAGTGATGGCCGAACTATTTCGGTCCCTCTCGCATGGTTTCCCAGGCTGGTTCACGCTTCCCAAGAGGAGCGGAAAAACTGGAAGCTGATTGGTAGGGGTCACGGTATCCATTGGCAGGACATTGACGAAGATATTAGCGTTGAGAATTTGCTGGCGGGTAGACCCTCCGGAGAGAGCTTACCCTCTTTTAAAAAGTGGTTTGCTGGCCGCTCATCTAGCCAACCACTATGAAGAAAAAATAAGCGGCCCTCTGCCCCAGGGTTGCAAAGTACTTGGGCAAAGTACCTTGTCTGGTGTATCATGGTCCCAACATTACAAACCCTTACCCACCCAGATAGGAGGCGATATGGCCGAAACGGTTACGATCCGTAGTATGCGATTGGTCAATCCTCGGGGTACCGACCTGGCCCCGGGTGAATTTCATCTGAATGCCCGTCTCAGCGACCTCAGCGGTAAGCGATTGGGATTGCTGGAAAACTCCAAGGACAACTCGGACAAGCTGCTTCGCGAGCTGGGAGAGATCCTGAGCCAGAAGTACGAGTTCAGCGAGATCAAACACTACAGCAAGCACAGCGCCTCCCTGCCCACCAAGCCAGAGGTCATTCAGGACATCCTGAATGAGGTGGACATCCTCATCACCGGGGTGGGGGATTGAGGCTCCTGCAGCTCGTGCAGTGTGCACGACGGAATTGAGATGGAGAAACTGGGCATACCCACCGCGTCTATCATCACCCATGTTTTCAAGAACACGGCCAACGCCATGACTCGCATGATGGGCGTGCCCGACTTCGACTACATCATAGCGGAGCACCCCCTGTCCAGCCTGACCGATGAGCAGGTCAAGGAGCGGGCCGCTCAGCTGGCTCCGGAGGTGGAGCGGATTCTGCTGGGTGGGGAGCAGCCTGTTTAAATATTAGACTAGCAGGCAGGCCAAGCCCAACTCTTTTATGCCGGGGAGCTACAGGTCAAGGGGCGCCGTCAATTTGTTTTGAGGGCGCCCCTTCTCGTTTGGCCCGTATCAGCAGCACGGCTATCACTCCGCACATGACTGTGGCCACTCCCAGGAGCACCACCGAGGCCACTGCGCCCAAGTATTCCAGACCGGCGCTGCTCTCCGATGCCTGTTTCAACGCCACCGCCACGCTGCCGCTCAAAACGGTGATTCCATAGAGAACCCGTATCCTCCCAGCGTCCACATATCGGGTAGCGGTGGCGCCCAGTTGCGAGCCGGCGGAGGCGGCAACCAGCATGATTATCGCCATCAGAGGGTCGACGTGGTCGCCTAGGGCGTAGCGAAAAGTGCCCACCGACCCGGTGATGATAATTTGGAACAGGTCTGTCCCGATGGCCACGGTGGTGGGAACCCCCAGGACGAACACTAACAGGGGCATCAGGATGAAACCGCCGCCGGCTCCCAGCAGTCCAGCCAGGAAGCCGACGCCCAAGCCCACTGTTATGGGAAGGTAAACCGAAATCCGCTCGATGCCCGAAACGGGTAATGAAACGTAGGTTGGACATGACCCCAGCCCCGGAATTCTTATCGAATGGGGGGGAAGGCGTAGGGACTGAATCTTTCCGGATAGCCCCGAGGTGGTGACGGCGTCACCAGACTGTTGCGCCCGGCGTCTGGATTTTACGTAGTCGTAGATTATGAATGTGCCCAGCGAGGTTAGGAACACCACGTAGACGTAGCGGATGACCGGCCCGGCGATTCCGGCAGCTTCCAACGTAACATTCAGTCGCTCGGCCAACAGCACGCCGGGTATGGTCCCGCAGACCATCAGCAAGCCCAGCTTGTAATCCACGTGGCCCAGGCGCCGGTGCTTCAGGGTGTTGATGATGGAGGACCCCATGATCAGGGTCAGCCCGGTGCCCACCGCGAACAGGGGAGGTACGCCGAAGACCAGCAGGCCTCCGGTGATGAGGAAACCGCCTCCCACGCCGAAGAATCCGCCCAGCGTCCCCACAACCAGCCCCAGCAAGACGAGCAGGGCTGGGTTTATGGTGACTTCGGCGTTGGGGAAAAACAATGTAAGCCTTAACTACTACCGGGGCTGTGGCCGGGACCCGGACCTGAGGAGCGATGGCTTCGAACGAGGGTCCCGATCCCCTTGAGAACTGCCTCCCAGAAAAAATGCAGGAGCAATCCGGTTCCGGCTATCACCAGCAGGACCAAAAATGCCCAGATTAGGGGAGAGTCACTGCTCAGGCTCCTCAATAATTCGGTCAGCGTTTCGTACATAACAGCAAACTATTTGGAGATTCGGTTGCGGCCGTCAAGGGTGGCAGGTTAGGATAAACTGAACTAGTCCTGTCTAGCCGTGGCAAGCAACCCCAAAATAATAACACGTTCTCATAGACCGTTCTCAACCCAGCCGGTAGTCTTGTGGGTCGCCCCGGAAACCCAACTTTTCCCCAGCCTTTCCAGAGTGTGATGCCGAAAACCCCTTTCTCCTTTAGCTTAAAGAGTACTCAAGGCAGGGCCCGCCTCGGCGAGCTGGTGACTCCCCATGGCCGGGTGGCAACTCCAGCCTTTATGCCCGTGGCTACCCAGGCCACCGTGAAGACGCTTACACCGGAGGAGGTGCGGGAACTGGGCACCGAGATGCTGCTCTGCAACGCCTATCATCTGTACCTGCGGCCCGGCGTGGCCTCGGTAGAGCGCCTGGGCGGACTGCACCGGTTTATGCGTTGGACCGGGCCCATCCTTACCGATAGCGGAGGATTTCAGGTTTTCAGCATGGGGTCGCTCCGGCGAGTGGATGAGCAGGGCATCCGGTTTCGCTCTCACATCGACGGCAGTGAACACCGGTTCACACCGGAGCTGGCCATCCGCAATCAGGAGGGCCTGGGCGCCGACATTATCATGTGCCTGGACCAATGCATAGCCTTTGGCGAAGACAAGGCGGCGGTACGGCAGGCCATGCAGCGCACCCACCGTTGGGCCGAGGTTTGCCACCGTACCCACTCAGCCTGCCAGCGTGAGGAGGAGCAGGCTCTCTTTGGCATTGTTCAAGGAGGGGCTTATAGCGACCTGCGGGAGGAGTCGGCGGGCATCATCTCCGCCATTTCCTTCGCCGGTTACGCCATCGGCGGTCTGGCAGTGGGCGAATCGAAAGCTCGGATGTATGAGGTTACTCAACAGGTGTCGGACCTGTTGCCCCGGAATAAGCCCCGCTATCTGATGGGAGTTGGCTCCCCGGAGGACCTGGTGGAGTCGGTGGCCCGGGGGGTGGACCTGTTCGACTGCGCGCTGCCCACCCGGGTGGCCCGGAACGGAGCGCTGTTCACGGCTCAGGGCCGGGTCAACATCGGCAACCGGCGCTTCGCCGACCTGGACCAGCCCCTTGATCCGGAGTGCGATTGTGACTGCTGCCGGAGTTACTCAGCGGCCTACCTGTGGCATCTTTTCAAAGCCAAGGAGATATTGGGCTTGCGATTGGCCAGCGTGCATAACCTGCGGTTTATCCAGAGGCTGATGGCGGAGATACGGTCGGCGATTAACGAGGAACGCTTTGAAGAGTTCCGGGGATCATTCTTAAGCAGGTATGTCCCTACCGATGAAGCAACGCGACGAGAGCAGCGACAAAAGTGGCTGCAGGCGCGAGGGGTCTAGTACAGTCATTGTTAAGTAGCTATCTCGCAACGACCCAGGTCATTCCGAGTGTTCATGCTCCGGTGGGGCGCCACCTAAAGATGAAAATGGCGAGTGAGACCCTTCACACCCCGGCCCCTCTCCCACTGGGAGAGGGGTGACATTTGTGTGCCAGGCATGCTGTGCATCTTGGAGGTGAAAGTCCTCTGCGGGCCGTGATGACCGGAACCGCTAGCCTAAGCAAGGGTGTCCATCGTGAGGTGGAATCTGAAGGAAGCTGATGGCAAAACTTGGACTCGACGAACAGGAACCGGATAGAAGGCCGGCGCAGTGGGGTAACCCGGCAATGGACGGGGCGGCCCAATAGTTATTCGGACAGGTGCGCAGGTAAATCCGGCGGGGACCGAGGGAAGGATGCACGGCTTACCCTGGGAGGTCTCTGGGGCTGTCTGGAGGACCCGACTACCGCACCGGCAACGGTGGGGGAAGGCCCTGGAGAAGTCAGCAGAGGCCATAGTAGTCCCGGCAGGTCGGGATGAAGGGCCGAATTCTCTACTGCAAGGAGCCAGTCGGGAGGACTTGATGGGCATAGAGCGGCGGCAAGGCACGGTCTACCAACTCTCACTCCTGGAGTGGGGAGAGGAGGCCGTGCGCCCCGGCGTCCCTGGTGAAGGCGGAACCGGAACTGGGGCGAACGAGGAGCAGCAAGGGCCCACGGCGTCTGAGCGGAAACGAGCCTTGTCGGAAGCCTTGATGGAGGAGGTGATAGAGCCAAAGAACCTGAACCGAGCCTACCAGCGGGTGAAAGCCAACAAAGGAGCGCCGGGGGTTGACGGGATGACCGTGGATGACCTGGGCGGCTGGTTGGCGGAACACTGGGAGGAACTAGTGGCGACGCTGCTGGAAGGCAGCTACCAACCGCAACCGGTGCGGGGAGTGGAAATCCCCAAGCCGGGAGGTGGAGTGCGACAACTGGGCATCCCCACGGTGGTGGACCGCCTGGTGCAGCAAGGCATCCTCCAGGTGCTGGACCCGCTATTGGACCCAACCTTTTCGGAGTCAAGCTACGGTTTCCGTCCCGGGCGAAACGCCCACTAGGCGCTGCGCCAGGCGCAGGAGTACGTAGGGGAGGGGCGGGAAATCGTGGTAGACCTGGACTTGGAGAAATTCTTTGACCGGGTAAACCACGACATCCTGATGTCCTGCCTGGCCCGGAGAGTCGCCGACAAACGCCTGCTGCGGATGGTCCGGCGCTTCCTGGAAGCGGGGATGATGCAGAATGGGGTGTGCGTCGAGCGATACGAAGGGACTCCGCAGGGAGGGCCACTATCGCCGCTCCTGTCCAATCTGCTACTGGATGACTTGGACCAGGAGTTGGAACGCCGGGGGCACCGCTTCTGCCGGTACGCCGATGACTGCAACATCTATGTGCGGTCGCAGGCTGCGGGGGAGCGAGTAATGGCGTCGGTGAGCAACTTTCTGGAAAGGAAGCTGCGCTTGCGCGTAAACCGGGAGAAAAGTGCGGTGGCCCCGGTATGGGAACGGAAGTTCCTGGGGCATCGGCTGCTGCCCGGAGGTCGGCTGGGCCTAGCGCCCGAAAGCCTGAAGCGCGTGAAGGCGAGGATTCGGCGAACCACGCGACGCAACCGAGGCGTCAGCCTTGAAGGGATGGTCCACGAACTGAACTCCTTCCTCACGGGGTGGGTGACCTACTTCCGCTATGCGGAATGTCGGACTCACCTCAGCAGGTTGGATGGGTGGATTCGACGAAAGCTGCGCTGCGTACGGCTGAAGCAGCGGAAACGGTCCAAAGCCATTGCGGACTTTCTGCAGGGGCTGGGCGTGCCGGAGTGGCGGGCCTGGCTACTGGCGGGGTCTGGCAAAGGCTGGTGGCGCCTGGCTGGCAGCCTTCAGGCGGCTGAAGCCATGAGCCTGGCTTGGTTTAGGGAACAGGGACTCGTCGCCCTGACCGAAATGTACAGCCTGTTGAATCAGTAGAGGAAACCGCCGGATACGCTGAGTACGTCCGGTGGTGTGGGAGGACGGGGGCCGTGAGGCCTCCTCCTACCCGATTGGTTGATGCTCTTTTCCCCTAGTCCCTTTGTAAAGGCAATTACATACCTAACTACACAAGCAGCCTAATCGTCTTTTGCCGTTTCCTTGTCATTGGCATCCTCTTTGAGGTAGCCGCTAGGCTCACCTTTGGTGTACTGCCACTCATAGTCCGCTGGCAATCGCAGGAACGCCTCGGCAATCTGCTCCGGCGTAGCGTCTATGCGCTCCGGCATCGGCTTGGTAGATGGCCGTCCACGCTGCTTCTTCTTGCGTGGCATAGCCTACCTTCCTTCGCAGAATTTTTGCGTTTTGTCCGGCCCGGCATGGTCGGTGTGAATGCTGGCCGCAACCTCCAATGTCCGGCCACCGATTGCCAGCACGTTCAACTCGTAATAGTCATAGCCGACTTTGGACAGTGCGTTGCAGGCGGTGTCCAACTCATCGTCGGTGGCGTTGGATAGATCGATTGACGACGGAGCGCAGGCGATGGCCAGAATCATCATCATTATCACTATCACTATCACCATGGGTGAACGGCTGGTCCAAAAAAAAGAGTTTTTCCTTTACCAAAATAGCCTCCTGGAACTATAGTCTTGCGGAGATTTAGTAGGTTCAGGCCAATAAGGATATGGAACGCGGCGAGGTATCGCTATGTTGGGAGTCCGCCGGGTAAAAAAGGCTTCAACCAGCAGCAATCGAAGGAATCCCCAGCAAGCTATTAACTACTGGGCACCGCCCGCCACCGCGGGTACTATGCTGATCTCGTCTCCGGAGTTGGTTGAGGTGTCCAGTCCCTGGAGAAACCGGACGTCTTCGCCGTTGAGGTAAATGTTGACAAAATAGCGCAGATCGCCATTTTCATCGATTAGCCGCTCTTTGAAGCCTGGATAGCTGGCTTCCAGACTATCGATCATGACCGAAAGAGTGGATTCGTCCATCTCCAGCTTATCCTGTCCGTTTGTCATCCGGCGCAAAGGGGTGGGAATGCGAACCATGACGCCCATTTGGGGAACTCCTTTTTTAGAAGTGGCGGGGGCCAATATGGAACTTACCGCTGCCACTGAGCCATGCTAGCCTTCTATCACGTCTCCGCTCAGCGGGTCTACCCGGACTCCGGTAGAGCTAACCCACTGCAATCCCCGCTCGATCTCTTCCTTTTCGCCGTCCAACTCCAGTATTACCCAACCCAAGTTTTCCTGCACTTCCGCGCGGCGAATGTTGGTTACGATATGAAAGTTACGGCCGAGCTGGTAAATTATGGGCTCCTTTACCTGGTCGCCTTCAAATATGAACTTGACCCGCTGCCTGTCCATTCGGACCTACCTTCTTGCGACCTACCTTGTTACCAGGGGACGGTCCTGCAAAGCCTCTTCAAAGGAGCTTAGCGTGGGTCTTATCGACAGCGGGTTTACCACTTCTTCAACGGCTTCCTGGGTCTTGAGACCGTTGCCGGTAATATAAACCACCACGAGCTGGTCCTTACCAAAGGCACCAGACTCGGCCAGGTGCCGCAAGCCGGACATCACCACGCCTCCGGCGGTTTCGGTAAAAATACCCTCGGTTTCGGCCAGCAGTTTAATCCCGTCAACCACCTGATCCTCGGGTACGATCTGGGCGCTGCCTCCGGATTCTTCCAGCACTCGCAGGGCGTAGATGCCGTCGGCCGGGTTGCCGATGGCCAGAGACTTGGCGATGCTGTTGGGACGTACTGGCCGGACCTGGGTCTGCCCGTTCTGCCAGGCCGTGGCGATGGGAGAGCAGCCCGCGGCCTGGGTCATGTGCATTCGCGTGGTGACGGCCGGGTGGTGCGCTGTGTTCTGGTCCGGACCAAAGGAGAGGGCCTCCACGCCTTCCAGCAGACCCAGGCATGCCAGCTCATTGAAGCCCTTCCAGATTTTGGTGAACATGGCGCCGGATGCCGAGGGAATAACCACATGATCCGGCAGGCGCCAGCCCAGTTGCTCCGCCACTTCGTATCCCAGAGTCTTGCTGCCCTCGGCATAGTAGGGGCGCATGTTGATGTTAACGAAGGCCCAAGGGTAGTTGTCCCCGATTTCGCTGCAAAGACGGTTGACCTCGTCGTAGGTGCCGTCCACCGCGACCAGGGTGGGACCGTAGATGGCCGCTCCGATGACCTTGCCCCGCTCCAGGTCCGAGGGAATGAACACAATGGAGCGAATGCCGGCCCGGGCCGCGTGGGCAGCCACGCTGCAGGCCAGGTTGCCGGTGGAGGCGCAGGCCAGGGTGTCGAAGCCGAACTCGACCGCTTTGGTCGCGGCCACCGACACCGGCCGGTCTTTGAAGGAGAAGGAGGGGTTTACGCTATCGTTTTTCAGGTACAGGTTGTTCAGGCCCAGCCGCTTGCCCAGGTTCTTGGCCTTGATCAACGGGGTGTAGCCGGCCATGATGTCCACCGGCTCATCGGAATCGGCCGGCAGCAGGTCGGCGTATCTCCAAATACTCAAAGGACCCTGGGAGATACGGTCGCGGCTCACCACCTCGGATATGGTGGCGTAGTCGTAAACCACTTCCAGGGGACCGAAGCAAAAGTCGCAAACGTTTAGGGCTTCAGCCGGGTACTCCCTACCACACTCCCGACACCTTAAGCCATTCAAAAACGCCAATGTTTTTAAATCCTCCGAATCTGGCCAAGCCAATAGAATAAGGAATTTTCTAGCTAGGAGATAGGGCTGAGAATAGGCCTGCGGATTGGGCTGATAGTAACAAAGCCGATTTTCGATGTCAAGCTGGAGCTAGTCGAGCCGGCTGGTTGCCCCCGCCTCCGGGTGTTGCGGAAGGGCAATTCTAACAGGGAGATGAACCAAGCGCAACTTGGCGGCGGTTTGCTCCCAGGGTCTTTTCATTCTCCTGCCTGGTAGGTAAAGCCCATCATGTCGAAAGCTTCGCTGAGATGGGCATTGTGGCGGCGTAGGGCAGCGGCTACGTTGGAATGCCCAGCCCGACGTACCAAGCTGATGACCAGGTTTCGCAGGCCCGCCAGAACCTGAGGGGCGGCCCCAGTGCGCACCTGAGAGCGGTCCTCGTCGAAGGTCACATCCCGTACCCAGTGGAGGCGGTTCTCGATGCCCCAGTGCCCACGGGAAAGGCTCAACAATCGCCTCGCATCGGCATCAGTGGCTGGGAGACTGCTAATTGCATAGCTCACAGCCACCTGTTTCTTGCCCTTCACGACCCGCTGGCGCTCTAGCCGACACACCTGTTGCAGATGCGGCCACGCTTCCCCGACCGTCCCAGCGCTGCCCACGTAGCCATTTAGCTCTGGGTCGGCCAAGGCCCACAACTCTCGCCGCTCCAGCCGCCCATGACGCCGCTTTACTGGAGCATCGGCCCAGACCGTCAGCTTGGCCCCGCGTGCTCGCCACTCCGCTGCTAGCCAGGGAGGTACGGTTGGCCCACCAGCCCTCTCAGTTCCTAGCAGGGGAAAAAGCCACCTCCAGGTCTCGGCGCAAGGTGGGCTGATTCTCTTTAACTGGCAGCAGATACTCTCCGCCGCCTGCCACAATCTGCTCACAGACTTTCCGTTGGGTCAGTAAGGCATCAGCTACTACTACCCGACCCTTCAGGGGTACCTGGCCCAATACTTCTTTGACCGCCGCCAATTCTTCCCCTTTGCCCGGCGCAGCTACCTGCGCCAGCACTGCCCCAGCGCGGCTAGCGTAGGCCGACACCAGATGGACCCCGGGTATCTCTTGGCCGTGGACCCCTCGCAAGGTTTTCCCGTCCAGGGACAGGGGGTCATCCGCCTCTACCCCGCTATTTGCCAGCCAGTTGCCGACTTCTGCCTCAAAGGCCGCCACGTCCAGGCCCTTGAACACCCGGTGGAGGGTGGCCACGCAGGGTGTCTTCTCCTGGCTGAACCCCAAAAGCTGCGCCGTAGCACCCCCTTGGTCCCGCCCCCATTGAGCTATGGCGTATAAGCTGCGGGCGCCGCACAGCATGGCACAGGTGGCCAAGGCCAGGATCGCCCCCAAAGAGTGGCGTCGCCCTTGGCTACTCCGGAAGTCAGGCACCAAATCCAGCGTTTCTCTCAAAGTCATCATCCTTCCCTCCCGCTTAAACTGGTAATAACTTTATACTATGTTGAGAAAATGAAAAGGCCCTGGGTTTGCTCCGACCCGACTCCTTGACATATGCTGTTTTGGGCTTAGTTTAGGCTCCAACTTCTTGCCAAACCAGGCTGGCTGCTCCAACCATGCCTACCGCATCGCCCAGTGTGCTGGTAACCAGCGTTACGTCTCTATGGCGCCGGCTCATCGCCCGGACCAGCATCCGGTCCCGGACCTGGTCAACCAGGTTCAGCTCCACCAGGCCGATAGTGACGCCGCCACCCAGAACAATCAGGTCCGGATTGTACAGGTGCAGCAGGTTGACCAAGCCTACCGAAAGGGCGGAAGCAGCGTCATCCAGAATGCTTATTGCCAGGCCATCGCCCTGGGCCGCCGCCTGGAACACCGTCTCCGCTGTGAGGGAGGCCGGGTCGCCGGGCTCGATAAGGAAACCGTCGCGGCCTTCCTGAGCCAGGCGGTCTCGGGCGATGCGGGCGATGGCGGTGCCGGAGGCGAGAGCCTCCAGACAGCCGGAGCTGCCGCACTGACACGCCGGGGCCTGGGGCCCGGTGTCGATAACCTGATGCCCCACCTCTCCGGCTAATCCGTGAGCGCCCAGGAAGGGTTTGCCCCGGTACACCACACCGCCGCCGATGCCGGTGCTGACAGTTACGTAGACCAGGGTAGCGGGAGGATTCCCCCCGTCACTGGCTTGTCTGCCCGCCCCGAAATGGAACTCTCCCAAGGCTGCCAGGGTGGCGTCATTGCCGACGTGAACCGGATAGCCTAGCACCGGTTCCCACTGGGATTTCAGCGAAACCCCATTCAAAGTGGGCAGGTTGGGAGGGTCGTACAGGGTGCCGGTTTCCGCATCCACCGGACCGGCCACGGCCACACCGATACCGGCAATACTTTTATCCCGCGCCCAGTCGATTCCTTGCCGGATCAGCTCGGTCGCGTTTTGAATAATGGCCTCCCGGGCAGGATCGCTGGAGTTGCCTCGCCGGGAGCTCCACAGCAGCCGTCCTTGACGGTCGATAACCGATGCCCTCGCCCAGGTTCCACCCCAATCCATGGCTATCGCCACCTGCTCCGGTGAGGGCAAGGCTTGGCTCCTTCAGAATGACATGGGTCGTTTCAAGATTATTACTTAATGGTATCATCCTCCGCCGCAACCGGGTCAGAGTTCAACAGGCCGTCAATAGCCGCCCGCAGAGCGTCGGCCTGCATCGGCCCGACAAACTTTTGCCTCACCACTCCCTGCTGGTCGATGAAAAGCTTTTCCGGAATTCCCCGCACGCCGTAATCGATGGCAATGCTACCGGCTTCGTCTATGCCGCTAGGATAGGTGGTCTCGAAGGCCTCCAGGAAATCCAGCGCGTCTTGGTTCCGGTCCCAAATATTTACACCGACGAACTCCACCGGCTTTCCGGCATACTCCAGGTACACTCGGGACAGCACCGGCGCTTCTTGCCGGCAGGGGGTACACCAGGATGCCCAGAAATCCACCAGGACCACCTTACCTCTCAGGTCCGAGAGGGATAGCTCAGTTCCGCTGTTGAGGGTCCCGGTGCTGAGGGTCAAAGTAAACTCCGCCGCCGACTTGGAGGAGATGTCTACCTGACCGAATTCATTATTGACCCCCAGGCCTCCTGGATTACCGCCGGATTTCAGGGAAGCCCATCCCAGCAGAGCCAGGAACCCGGCTAGCGGAATCGCCGACAGCAGAAAAATCCACCCGCGTTTGCTCATCTGCCGGGATCCCCGGAAGTGGTCTCTGGGGAGGTGGTTTCTGTTGTAGTGGTCTCTGCGTCTGCTTCTGGACTGCTCTGTTCAGCCCTCGGATTCAGGACCAGAGCTTTCAGTTCCGCTCTACGACCGGCGTAAGTAGCTGGGCCAATTTCCCCTTTCTGAAACCCATCGTCAAGGGTGGCAATCTCTCCAATCAGCCTGGCGCGGTCTGGGGATGCCGGGTCTGAAGATGCCCTTGCGGGGACCGCTGCATCGCCCGCGACGGCTCGGCGTCTGCCCAGGACTCCGCCATAAATTAGCAGACCGGCCAGCGCCGCTCCCATTGCCGCGGGCAGAGCAACTTGCCAGAAAGACGCGTTGGTGGCGGCCCGTCCCCAGCGGAACAGGGGGTTGCTCCGGGGTAAGTTCGCCAGCTCAACCTCGACCCCCTGGCCGGCAGCCAGTTCCACCCTTTCCCAAACCAGGTAGGAGGCGCCGGCGGCGCTTAACGGCGGCATCGGCTCCAGCGTTCCCACCTGTATCTCGGCAAATCGTTGGGGAATCAGCACCTGAAACACATCCGCCCCCTGAAGCAGGCTCTGCTTGTAGGACAAGGCACTACCCTGGTAGGGGAACCGAAAGGAGAAACTGATGTTGTGCTCACCCGGGGTAACCGGAGCGGTCAGGGCAAATCCAGAGCCGGTGGGTATGATTTGCCCGCCTACCAGGTCGGATTGCACGTCCAACTCCTCTGCCAGGGGAGGCAGAGAAAACCGTAGGAAGCTGAAGCGCCCTGGGCCCACGTTGGTCAGGTCGGGCAGCAACGTGCGGTCGCTCTCATTAGACAGGTTGACAAAAATGGCGGCGGTTATCATCTGCTGGCCGGGGTCCACTTCCGACAGAATCAGGGCTTGGTGGACCACCCGGATTACCGATATGTCCTGGGTAGTCTCGTACACCATCAGCTCCACCGGCTTATCCAGGTCGTCGGTGCGGAACAGGGTGCTGTATCGAGTGTCCGCATAGTCCGTGGTGACGGCGTAGCCGCCCTCCTCCAGCAGCTCTACGTTGGGGAAGAAGAAGCTCCCCGAATCGTCGGTGGCGGCATCCTGGCTGAGAAAGACGCCGGAACTCTGGCTGAAGGAGTGGAGGGTCACCCGCAAGCCCGGCTCCAGGGTGGCGCCGTCGGTTCGATTCACCACCTGGCCTGCCAGGGTAACGGTTTGCTGATTAACGGTTTGCTGAGCGCCAACTTGCTGGAGACTGGCTTGTAACGAAGGGAAACCAGCCAAGCGTGGCGCCAGGATTGCCGCCAGAATGGTCAGGGCCAGTACACCGGTCGGAACACGGGTCCTCATGTTTTTGTCGTTTCAGGCGATGGTTTCAGGATGGGAGGATTCCTGGGCCGCTGGACCGTCGGGAATCATCTCCCGGGCCAGCAGAATTTCCCGTTCCAAAGCCGCCTCTTCAGAATCTGCGCCAAACGGGTCCCGGTTGACGCCCGGCGCCAGCGCCCGGCTTCTCAAGATCTCTGCTGCTTCGATACGATAGGCGTCCAGCTGGTCCTCATAGCTGCCGTCCGGAATCCGCCCCAGCTGATGCTCCAACTGGAGGGTTCGGATTGCCTGGTACACCGACTCCAGCTCTTGAGGAGACTCGCCACTGCCCTCTAGCGCTGCAGACGCCGATCCTGCCCGCCGGGTTTTAAAGAAGGGGTAAAGGAGAACCGCTATGCTGAACAGACACAGAACTGCCCCGATTATGATTGCCATAGCTGGGCTCGCTCAGTTATCCGCTGCTGGAGCGGCGGCGGGTCGCTGTCTCAACGGAGTGGGAATTCGAGACGCCGCGCCGGCTGTCTGACGGACCGGCTGGGGCCAAAGGGCAATAACCGTGCCCAGAATCAGCACCGGCCCAGCCACCCACATCCACCACATCAGCGGGTTCACCAGGATGCGAAACCCCACCGAGCCGTCGGGCAGGTTCTCGCTGGGAACGATGTAAAGGTCTTCCACCGGCCCACCCCGAATCGCCGCCCGGGTGGAAGCCATATTGAAGGCGGGATAAAAGGAGCGCTTGGGATTCATCGTGGTCAGGGGGAGACCGTCCCGATATACCTGCAACGTGGAGACGAACTCGGTGCGGTCCGACTTGGGGCTGGCGGTGGTACCGACGTATTCGATTTGGTAATCGGCGATGTCGACCCGCTCGCCTGGCGCCAGCACCACATCTCGTTGCAAGCTAAAGAATGTATTTCCCAGCGCGCCCAGGACTACCATAACAACCGCCAGGTGGACCACATAGCCTCCGTACCGGGGCCGGTTAGCCATGAGCAGGCGCCAGAAGGCCAGCGGGTAGTTCTCCCCGGAGGATCTGTGCCTGGACCGGGTGCCTCGGGCCCATTCCAAAACGATGCCGCTGGTTACCAGGCCGCATAAGCCGAATCCGATCAGGACGTAAGGCTGGTGGATGCCCAGGAGCAGCAGGGCCGCGACCGCAGCCAGTCCGCCGCTGGTTGGCCAGAGCAGCGATCGGCGCAGGCTGGCCAGATTGGCCCGGCGCCAGGGTATCAGCGGCCCTACACCCATGAGCAGCACCAGCGCCAGGAACAGCGGTCCGTTAACCTGGTCGTAGAAGGGCCGGGCCACGGTAACCCTCTCGCCGGTGCCCAACTCGGAGATCAGTGGATAGACCGTGCCCCACAGAGTGACGAAGGCTACCCCCAGCAGCAGCAGGTTGTTGACCAGGAAGGCGGCTTCCCGTGAGAGCATGGAGTCGAGGTTTTGCGCGCTCTTCAGCAAATTGTAGCGCCAGAAAAAGATGGCGAAGGGAACCAGCACCCCGACCGCCAAGAACAGTAGGAAGATGGCTCCCAGGGAGGATGAGCCGAAGGAGTGGACCGAAGGCACCGGGCCACCCCGGTTCATGAACATGCCATATAACGCCAGCCCAAAGGCTACGTTGATCAAGACTATGTTCCACATGCGGAACATGCCCCGACGCTTCTGCACCATTATGGAGTGGACGAAGGCGGTCAACGCCAGCCAGGGCATGAAGGCCGCATTCTCCACCGGGTCCCAGAACCAGAAGCCGCCCCATCCCAGAATGGTGTAGGCCCACCAGGATCCCAGCAGCAGGCCGCTGGCCAACAGCACCCAGGCGATTAGTCCCCAGGTGCGGCCCGCGTCCACCCACTGATCCTCATTTTGCCCGCCAATAAGAGACCCCATCGCAAAGGCAAAGGGAACTGTCATGCCGATTAGGCCGCTCATCAACGCCGGGGGATGGAAGAACATGCCGAAGTGGGTCAGCAGGGGGTTGATCCCCTCGCCGTCCGGAGGCACAATCGCCAGCGTATCGAAGGGGTTGGCCATGAAGGCCATCACCGCCAGGAAAAAAGTCTCCACGAACATCAGCACCGCGGCGGTATAGGGCAGGGTTTCCCGGGTTCTGGCTGGTGCCAGCCAGAGAGCCAGCGCCGCCATTACTGAGAGAGCGAAGGCAATGAAAAGCAGAGAGCCCTCGTTACCGGCGTAGAAGGCCACCCAGGTGAAAATGTTGGGCATGGCCAGGTTGCTGTGGGCCGCCACGTAGACCAGCTCGAAATCATGGCTAATGAAGGCGCCTACCAGGCTTAGGGTGGACACCAGCAGCACCAGTAGCAGCAGGTAAACCGCCCGGCGCGCGCTCTCCTCCAGGGCCGGCACGCCGCGAATTTTACCCAGCAGCGAGCCCAGCACCGCGTAGGACGACAGGGCCAGGGCAATCCAAAGAGATATGGCGCCCAAATCAGCCACCGCTGCGTGAACCTCCCTTGATGGAACCTCCCTCTCGCTGGGGTTCTACGTCGGGCTGTCCCTCGTTAGATGCCGGGGTGGCCGGAGATGTGTGGGTGGGCGGTTCCAGGCCGATATCGGTATCAACCAGGGCGAGGAAGGGCTCTAGGCCGGATTGCGGGGAGACCGCGGCCTCCGGGTTGACCACCGGTCCCCGACTGAACATACGGGGGGCTGTCATCGACCGGATAACCAGCCAGCCCGCTACCAGCGCCCCGGCCATGCCCACCACCGGAAAAATCCAGGCCAGCAGGTTGAACCCCGATTTGGGCGGCGATGCGAGAATGTCTGGTCCGTAGCGTTGGGCGAAGAATTCCAGTATCTCCGCTTGACTGGCGCCCTGGGTCAGCTGGTCCCGAACCATCTGCCGCATTTGCCGGGCAATGGGCACCTGGGCCTGGTCGATGGATTCGGCCGGGCAGACCGGGCACATGATTTGGCGGTCGATGGCTTGGGCCTCGGCTTCATCGTAAGGCCGGTTCGGATTAGGCAAGGCCGGGCCGGAGTCGCCGGGTGTCTGGGCGTCCAGTGTCCGGGCTTCAATGGAAAAGCTGAACAGAACCAGCAGCAGGGGTATCCAGGCAGCACAGCGTATCCATGCGTTGCGGCACCGGATTTTCACCAGGATTTTCACGGCAAGGCTCTCATAGGAAGACATGGGGCAAAACCTGGGAAAGATTAGTGGCTGTCATGCCTGTTACGAAGGGATGGTGATGGGAGCTTCCGCCAGGCCGGGCCGACTCTAGGGGCAAGACTGGGGTTGCTTCCCTTGTAGGCAGTTTACCACGTATTCGGCTACTAGCCGCATCTCTTTATCGGTTAGCAGCTTGGAGAAGTTGGGCATTACCAACACGCCACTACGCATGAGTCCTTCAACGGCATCCTGATCCATGAGCATGCCCTGGGAGGAGGTAAAATCCGGGTCAAGCGCCGGATCATATCCATACTGCTCCGTCATCTTTTGCAGAACCGGCCCGTCCCCTTTTCCGGCGGAGCCGTGGCACATGGAGCAGTTGACCTGAAAGATATGCGCTCCGTCGTTGGCAAAGGAGGTGGCCGGCGGAGGCGGGAACCAGGCCACGGCGCTCTCCGGAACGCTTAACCGGGGCGGCTCATGGGCCTTGTAGGAGGGCTGGTAGTGCATTTCGTAGAATATGTCCAGCGGGTAGGAGCCCTGGGAGCAGCCGGCCAGGGTTACCAGGCCCACCAGCAGCGAGATGCCCAGCAACACCTTTTTGCCAGGTCGCGGGACCCGGTTTCGGGACGGATTTCCTATGTTGGCGAATTTGCTCTTCATCTTACGCTTTCGGGCGCTCTTCAGGGCAGCGACCGGCTAGGTCTCACGCTTGACGTCAACCGCTCCGGCTTGGGTCATCAACTCCTGCACCTGGTCATGCTGGTCCTCTTCGGTGTTTACCAGCACTCCGATAAAACCTTCCGTGATCCGATTGTCGTACAGGCCCAGTTTGGGTTTGGGAAGGCGGGACTCGAACATAATGCCCAGTACGGTGAACAGGATAGCCCCCAGCATGGTTCCTTCGTAGGTCACCACGGCCATGGGCGGCAGAGAAAGTATCGGCTTGCCGCCGGTAACCAGCGGATAGGCGAACTGAGTCATGGAAGTAAGCAAAATACCGGAGGTCATGCCCAGCAAGGCCCCAATGAAGGGAAACAGGTATATGCGGTGCTTCTCCTCTCGTTCTTCAAAAGCTCCTTCCGGATAGGGAGAATCGGTGAGGAAATCGTAATCATTCTCGGAGATGCCAGCCCCTTTCAGGGCATCGCCCGCGTCGGCAGCGGCATTGGCATCGCTAAACAGCCCCAGTAATGGACGTCTCGCCATAATATCAAACCCCTTTTACCTGATCTGGCCCCGCGGCTATCGGGGAGCTAGATCCCTCAGAACTAGATACCGGGAAACTATATCGAGGAAATCAATCCTCCCGATAAACGGCCGGAACCGTCCGGCGCCCGATCTGAATCTCGGTTTTCAGTATGTCGCCTTCCTTAATGTCGTACAGCGGCACCAGAGGTATAGCCCGGCTGAACAGCAGCATGAGCATGGCTACCAGCGCGAAGGTGGCGCTTATGATGATGATCTCGGGAATGCTGGGGGCGTACATGTTCCAGCTAAAGGTGAAAACCTGGCGGTTGGCCAACCCGGGCACGATGATCAAAAATCGCTCCAACCACATTCCAATGTTCACCGATATGCAGGCAATGGACATGATCCACAGGTTGCGCCGGCAGTAGCGGCTCAGCCATATAGATACCGGTAGGAAATATGTTGTGATGACGAACACCATAGTCCAGGCGCTGACCGGCCACTGGATGAACTGCAGGGTCCTTACCGCGATCTCGTCGGCCTCTCTGCCGTAGATGCCGAAGATGACCTCCATCGAAAAGAAGTAGAACCAGCCGGTGGCCACCACTATCAGCAGCCGGCCCAGGGCATCGATGTGTTCGTGGCGGATATACGCCTGCCAGCCATAAGCATAGCGCAGCAGAATCAATACGAAGGCCACCGCCGACACCCCAGAGTGGACGGCTCCCACCACAAAATAGGGAGCGAAGATGGTGGAGTGCCAGGATTTGACCGCCATGGCCATACCGAAATCCCAAGAGACTATGCTGTGCACCGACACGAACACGGGCAGGATCAAGGCCGACAGCAGCACACCGGAGATTATCTGGAGCTTCCACTGGCGGGGGTTGCCCTGCCAGCCCAGCGAGAGTATGGAGTAGACCTGGTGCGTGATGCCGGTGGTCCGGTCTCGAAGCACGGCGAAATCGGGTATCAGCGCTATCAGCACGAACAGGCTGCTGGATGTCAGATAGGTCAAAATGGCGCTGGGGTCCCAGATCAGCGGCGTCCTGATATTGGGCCAAATGCCCCGGGCGAAGTCGTAGGGGAAGGCCCAGTACAGAATGCGCCAGGGGCGGCCGGTATGGATTATGGGCATGCTCATAGCGGTCATCAGCGAGAATATGGTCAGAACCTCGGCCGCCCTGGTGGCGGGCCGGCGCCATTCGGCCTTGGCCAGCCGCAAGATGGCCGACAGCATTACTCCGGCGTGGCTGATGCCGATCCAGAATACGAAGTTGGTGATGAAGAAGCCCCACACCACCGGCCGGTTCAGATTGGTGATGCCCAGGCCGCGATTAATCATGATGCCGATGGTTATGGCCGCGGCCAGAACTACCAAGCCCAGTATCCCGACCACCGGCCAGAACCATCGGGGCGTGTCCAGTATGGACCGAAGCAGGTCCCGGTTCACTTCGGTTGGTGTTAGGATCCTACCTTCCTGCATGGAAGCTCCTGTAATTCACCCGTCGAAACAGCAATGTTCTAATTACCGGCGGGCCAAGCGCGTAAATTGCATAAATCGAGCTATCACTCCGGCTTGGCCAGAATCATATACTCGCCTCGGAACAGGGTTCCCATCCGCTGGTACATGGCGCCTTCCTTGACTTCCCAGATGGACATAACCGGGAACAGTTTGGCGGCCGCCAGATAAACCAGGACCGCGGCGCCGATAATTCCCAGCACCATGAATATGTCCCAAAGGTCCGGGTATGCCGGCGCCGGAACCCGGGCTAGGCCCAGGGAGTACAACTCTCCGGGCAAATCTTTAAAGTCGACGGCGTTAAAGGACCCGACGAAGATGCGAATGCTGAACAAGAATCCGCCAACCAGAGTCGACAGGCCCGCTAGGGCCGGGCCCCAGGCGGATTTCCGCACCGGATTCCATAACAGAATGAAGAAGGGCACAAAGAAGCTGAAGATCACGTTGGCCCAGAATACCGGGGCGTAGCTCTCAAACATCAGGTATCTGAGGATGCTCTGCTCCACCACCAGGCGTCCGTACCAGAAGGTGATGAAAAAGGCGAACAGATGGTAGGTCCATAGCAGAGTAAGGCCTAGCAATATCTTGCTGGCCGACCAGAAGAGGGAAATGCCAATATATTCCTGGTAGCCGCCCCACTTGCGCAGGACAAAAAGGATCACCAGCAACAGGCCCAGGGCATTTTGGAAGGCTATTATGGTGTAAAGGGGCGGCAAGATGGAATCCTTCCAGCCCGGTATCAAACTCATTGCGAAGTCGGAGACGATCAGGAAGTGTACGAAAACCACCAGCATGAAGTAGAAACCGCCCAGCAACATCATGCCGGCCTTGTGCTGAATCCACTGCCGCTTGGTTCCATGCCAGCTGCCGGCCAATAACCCGTAAATTTTCCGCCGGAAGCCGCTGACGCTGTCTCGGGACTGGGCCAGGTCCGGCATCAAAGAAAGCCACAGGATAGCCATGCTGGTCACTGCCAGCCCCACCAGACCCAAAATATCATACAATGCCGGTGCGCCGCTGGGCACCCCGGACGATCCCAGCCAGATGGCCCGGCGAGCCGCCATCTCACCCTCCATGCCGGGCACGAAGGCGGGATTTTCTATGGCAGGCAGCACGATGACCATGGGGATGAAGAGCAGGACGTTGAGAACTCCCACCACGGCGAAGAGCTCAGCTACCCGGGACAGGGGGCGGCGCCAGTGGCTTTTGGTAAATCGGAAAGCCGCCGTCGCCAGCGGGGCGCCGCTGGTTACCATGAAGACGAAGGAAAAGGCCGCCATGTAATAGCCCCAGGCGTTATAGTCGTCCAGGCCGTCGGCGGAAACCCGAATTACAAATCCTACCACTCCCAGGGCTGCCAATAACGCGGCCATTAGCAACGCGATGGTATATGGCTTGCAACGGCGGGTAGTCCTTTCCATTACCTGGGCGGTGACTAGCTCCGCCTGGGGAAAGACCCACATGCCGGTCGGGTAGGGCCCGCTGGAATGCTCAGCCATTGGGTTCGTTCTCACCTATCGGATAGGGTTCCACCTTCTTGAGGTAGATTACGTTGGGCGCGGTTGCGAGTTCCTCCAGCAACAGGTAGCTCCTAGTGGTTCGGTCGTGCTCGTGGTGGACGTCGTGGGCGTGCACGTCATCGAAGTATGGCTTGATCTTGGTGTTAGGATCCAGTTGGTCGCCGAAGCTCAGGGCGTTGGTGGGGCAGGCCTGGGCGCAGGCGGGCATATAGTTTCTCTCCGCCATATTCTGGTCGTTAAGCCTGCCACCGCCGCGCCGCTCCACCTCCAACTCTCCTCGGCGCAGGCGCTGGACGCAGAAGGTGCACTTTTCGGTGATGCCGCGCGTGCGCACCGTTACGTCCGGGTTCAAGTAGTTCTCAAAGCTGGCCGGCCAGGTCGGGTGCCAGAAGTTGAAAAAGCGAATCTGGTAGGGACAGTTGTTGATGCAGTAGCGGGCCCCGATGCAACGGTTGTAAACCTGAACATTTAGGCCTTCGTCACTCCGGTAGGTAGCGTACACCGGGCAGACCGGCTCGCAGGGGGCGTTGGAGCAGTGCTGGCACATGATGGGGATGAACCGGGCCTTCACGTTGGGGTATTCCCCCTCCCAATACCGCTCGATGCGGATCCACTCGAAGGCCCGATGCTCCAGGAAGGCGGACTTTTCGTTAATGGGGAGGTTATTCTCGACCTGGCAGGCGACCACGCAGGCCTGGCAGCCGGTGCAGCGATCCAGGTCTACCACCATACCCCAGGTGTGGTCTATTCGGTTAGTTACCATATTTTATCCTGCCTGAAATCCATGTGCCACCTATTACTGACGCTCGATGAAATTACTAAACTTGGGAGATCAAACCCCTCTTAGTCCCCCTTTTTAAAAGGAGGATATAGGGGGTTTTCCCCAATGGCGGTCAATCTGGCCGTGCTTGACAATAGATTCAAGGCTCACTAATGGCCTCCCGGAGCCACGGTCTTGATGACTTCCTCACCGGGGTTGTTAATTATCTGGTTGCCAATTTCTCGGGCGCCGAACTCCCCTTCAAACTTGGACACTCGGAGGCTCTCTCCCGTAGCCGCCAGGCGAACCCGGTTACCGGCCCAGGCCAAGGCGCCGGTTTCGTTAACCAGAGCGGGGTCCAATATACCAAGAATGTTGGAGCTTTCCCGTTCTTCCCCGGTCAGCGCGTAGGCAGGCCCGTTGCGGCGACCTTGACCCAGCGGCACGGCAACCACGTCGGGTGGCAGGGCCGGATTGGGGTACAGCAGCGCCTGGATGAAACTCCCGTTGACTTCGATTCGGATTACATCCCCCTCGCGCCAGCCCAGGTCGCTGGCCCGCCGGGCGTTTACCTCTACCCAGGTCTGCCAGGTAACGGTGGTGATGGGGTCGGGAGCGGACTGGGCCCAGGGCAGGTGGGTGTTCCGGCCATCCAGCAGCGTATTGTGGGCAAAGGGAATCAGGTAAAATTCCCCTGAGCCCAAAGCCGCCGGCTCCGGCGCCTGTTTGGCTATCCGGGAGAAGAGCCCTTCGGCAGGCTGGACCGCAGGTCCGGTAGTTTGTTCGTCCCACCAGCCGCCCTGCCGCAACAGCTTGGTCCAGAACTCTTTTTCAGAGCCGGCATCAACGGAGCCGCGATTCAGCGCGAAAAGGGCTTTGGAGCTTTCCCCAAGGGCTTCCAGCAGGTTGTCCCAAGGTAGGGCGGCGTCCTCCCGAAGTTCCTGGGCTGTGCTCAGGAGTATATCGCCAAAGCTGCGAGGGTCCAGGCTGCCCAGGGGATTGACCACAGGCTGCTGGATGCCCACTACCTGATAGCCCGGGCCGGGGTTGGGGATATCGGCGCCCCAATCCTCCAGATATATCCGGTCGGGAAGAATCAGGTCGGCCAGGGCGCTGGTTTCATCCAGGAAGGGGGAAAAGCTGACCGTGAATACGTCTGCCCTTTTGATGGCATCCTCAAGTCCGAGGGCCTGGGGAAGCCCGTAAACCGGGTCGGCCTGATGGACCATCAGCAATTTGGTTTTCCCCTGGTTCAACGCCGAGACTGTGTCTCGCCAATCGGATATCGATGCGGCGGCTGAGGGTTGGGGCCATTCTGGAAGGGGGCTCTTGGGGTTGAATCGGAGCCCGCCTGGCCCACCAACGCTGCCGACCAGGTAGTTCAGCGCGTAGATGGCTTCCAGATTGAAGAGACCGTTTTCCTGCGCCCCGGCCGAATCGCCGCCAATGGCCAGACTGGGACGGTGGCTGGCAAAATCCCGCGCCAACTCGCGAATGGTGTCAGCGGCGTTGTGACCCCCCAGCATTGCATCCGGCCACCCCAGCTTGGGGCCGACCGCTTCTGGGCTGAAGTCAGATAGGAATTCCGCTCCTTGCCCGCCAGAGAGAGCCGCCAGGTCCACGCCGTAAGCCTGTAGTTTTTCTTGGACTATGACCTGAGCCAGGCTGAGGGCCAGGTGCCCTTCCATCCCAGGTCTTATCGGCAGCCACTTGTCCGCATTGGCGGCGGTCATGGAAAACCGGGGGTCGATTTGCACGAACGTGCCCCGGCCCGAACCAACCTCGGCATCTCGCAGCTCTCCGAATCCGATGGACCAGCGGGTGGGAGAAACCCAAGTGGAGAGGAAGTCGGCGCCGAAGGAGAGCAGGAAGTTGGCCTTACCGATGTCCAGATCGGGCAGCAACTCTTGGTCGAAGAGGTTTTTGACGGCGGCCTGGTAGGTGGCGTTACTCAGGGCTTCAAAAGTGATATGGCTTCCGCCGAAGGCTTGGGCGAATCTGCTGGCGATGGTGGCCAGGGGGCCGCTCAAAGGCTCGGTGACCAGGGCCAGGCCCTCGCCCCGGGTCGAAAGCTGTTCTTTTAGCTGGTCCAGGGCAACATCCCAGGACACGGGCTGCAGGGTTCCGTTAATCCGCAGCATGGGGCCCGCCAGGCGGTCCGGATGGTAAAGGGCCTGCAAACCGGCGTCGCAGCGGGCGCTTTGTTTGCCCAGGTTGATCGGGTACTTGGGATTGCCCTGGACCTTTTTGGCCCGCCCCTCCATCACCCGCACCAGCACTCCTTCGCTGGAGGGACAGTGACGGCACAGGGTGGCGTACCAGTTATCCCGGCCCTTGACCAGGTCTTCCGGCTGGCTTACCGGGCTCTGCGTCTTGAGCTCATCGCCAAAGGCGTCGCAGGCCACCGCTCCCATCGCGGAAAGGCCGGCCCAAGCCAGGAAATTGCGCCGTGTCAGTTTCATAATTTCATAACAGGAGGTTCTTACCTACATTCACTTATGACAAATAGTGCAATCGGTGGCCACGTTGTTTTGCCGGTGGCAGTCCAGGCAGGTCCCCATCTTGAGAGACTGGCCGGCCTGAGGCTGGACTTGGGTCATGGCGGCTACCTCGCCGTGGCAGACCGAGCAGGCCTGCCCCACCGGCATGGGAAGCTGGCGGGTACCGCCTCCTCCCAGGGGAATATCTACAGTCCGTGGGTCACCCTGGGTCAAAAACCGGATGTGGGCTTCGTGAACGAACCGCACATGGTCCGGCAGCCGGTGGACCCGCTCCCAATCTATGGGATTCCCGTCGGCGAATCGGTCGACCACCCGCTGAACTTCGGCCAGGTTCACATTCGTGTCTCCCACTAATTTTTCCTGATTTATCTGCTTGTGGCAGAAAACGCAGGTTTCCACCGCCGGTACGGTGGCCGCCGCGCCCTTGGTCACGTTTCTGTGACAGAACTCGCACTGGATGCCTACCCCTCCCGTCTCCACTGAGCCGGCGTGCACCGTATGAGGAAAGGCGATGGGTTGGGGAGGAGCGTTGCCCAGACCGAAGGGCGGGTTGGAGAACCAGGACATAAGCAGCACTACTACGATGAATCCGACTATGGCGGTAACCACCAGGCTAACCAGGGCCAGCGGTATCATATTTGCCGTTGGCTTCATTAAAGTCAGTGCCTTCGCGAAGTCAGAGCCTTTCCGGAACCCGCCGCCTGCCTAATGACCAAGCCCCGAGTCTCCCACTGGATACCAGGAACCGGCCACCCTAAATCCAAAAATTCCCCCAGATGCCACGCAATGTGTCGGGAGCCTGAATCACTGCTAATACCATCAGGGTCACCGCTCCGGCCAGAGCCACCAAACCGAACACGGTAATGGGCAGCCGTAGTATCGACAATTTCTGGGGAAGGTGGCCAGTGGCGACGGCCGAGGGGATGAAGGCGTGAGCGATCATCATGCTGAAGGCAAAGGTGATTAAAAGGGGGAAAAATATCCAGAGAAGGGTCAACCAGTTACTCAGGTTGGCCCAGTCGGTGCTTCCTAATCCTGAGGGATCCGTCACTGGCATAACCCCTGCCCTACCACGTCCTAGCTCCCAGAATGGTTGAGGCCGGAAAACCTAGTGAAAATTATCACAGAGCCTAATAGGTGTCAAGGGTATTGCCAAGCTGATCGGAGCTTTTCCCTACGGTCATTTGGCCGGTCCTTGTGCTGGACCCAGAGATGGACAAACGGCAGCGTTAATATGGGCTTCACCCCCTTGTTTTAGCTACAGATTGCTGGTTTATAGCAGGAAACTTGGACAATAGGCGGTTTGCGGTGGCAAACAGGGGGCTATATAATTGGTGAATAAGAGTCCCGCCTTCGGTATCGACAGAGGGAGCGATGACACAAGCCAAGCCCAGGTCGCCCAGAACTCCCAGGGAAACCTCCAGAAAAGGCAAAGCTAGCAAGGAAACCCGGTCGGCGGGGAACCGGTCGGTGGGGTTTCCGGAAGGCCTAACTGAGCAGGATCTGCTGAATAGCTATCGTCAGATGGTGCTGGTCCGCAAGACCGATGAGCGCGTCTGGATGATGAACCGGCAGGGGAAAGTGCCCATTGCCGCCTCCTGCCAGGGCCACGAAGCCGCGCAACTAGGCTGCTTGCTGGCGGCGCAAAAAGACGGAGACTGCTTTCATTTTCCCTACTATCGCGATCTGGCGATCAAAATGATGGTGGGGCTATCCCCTACTCAGGTAATGCTATCCTTCATGGGCAAGGTCGGAGAGCCTTATAGCGGCGCCCGCCAGTTTCCCCTTCAAGGCGCCGATCTGGAGCATCGGGTGATCCAGATCTCCAACGTCGTCGGAGCCGGCTTGACCCAGGCAGTGGGGTACGCCCTGGGCTGCCGCATGCTGGGCGACGATACCGTGGTCCTGGCTTATATGGGTGATGGAGCCACTAGCCAAGGAGAAGCTCATGAAGCCATGAATTTCGCCGGAGTTCACCGGCTGCCCGTGGTGTTTGTCTGCGAAAACAATCGTTACGCCATCTCGGTTCCGCAGAGCCAGCAAATGGCGATAACAGATGTGGCCAGCCGGGCCGAGGGCTACGGATTCCCCGGCGTGGTAGTAGATGGCATGGACTTGGTGCAGTCGTACCAGGCTTCCCGCGAAGGTATCAAGCACGCCCGCTCCCAGGGGCCAGTCTTGCTGGAAATGAAGGTGGAGCGCCTGATGCCCCACACCACCGACGACGATGACCGGCGTTACCGTGGCGAGGACGAGGTGGAGCAGGCCCGGCTGCGAGACCCTCTGGTCACCTTTCCCGCCTATTTGAAGGAGCAGGGGATTCTTACCGACGAGGAAGCGGAGGAAATCAATGCGGAGGCGCAGCGGGCGGTGAATGAAGCCACCGACGTTGCCGAGGCTGCCTCTCCGCCGGATGCATCGGACATGCTTAGCCATGTTTATGCTCCCTAATCAACTGGAATGTTTCGTGAGTAGTAATGGCTCTTAAAAGCGTAATTGAAGCTGTGCGTGAGGCCATGCTGGAGGAGATGCGGCGGGACGAAAAGGTGTTCGTCATGGGGGAGGATGTGGGCCAGCGGGGCGGTGTCTTCCTGGCCACCCAGGGATTTTTGGAGGAGTTCGGCCAGGCGCGCGCGCTGGATACCCCGCTGGCAGAGGCCTCGATTATGGGAATTGCCTTAGGGGCAGCTTTCCGCGGATTAAGGCCCATACCGGAGGTCGAGTTCGCCGATTTCGTCTGGCCCAGCGTCAACCAGCTAATCGGCGAAGCCGCCCGGGTTTGCTACGGCACCAATGGTGCTTTGCCCGTTCCCATGGTGGTGCGCATACCCTATGGCGGGGGCATTCGGGGCGGTTTGTTCCACTCGCAAAATGTCGAAGCCTATTTTTGCCACACTCCCGGCCTGAAAGTAATCGCCCCAGCCACCCCTTACGATGCCAAGGGCCTGTTGAAGTCTGCCATACGCGACGACAATCCAGTGGTTTTTCTGGAGCACAAAAAAACCTACCGTTTGGTGCGCGGCGAAGTCCCGGAAGAGGAGTACCTCCTGCCCATTGGTAAAGCCGATGTCAAGCGGGCCGGCGACAACGTCACCGTGGTCAGCTATGGTTTGATGCTTCATTACTGTCTGGAGGCCGCCGAGGTGGTGGCGCCCGAGGGCATCGACGTGGAGGTGGTGGACCTGCGGACCTTGAAGCCGCTGGACAAAGAAACAGTATTGGAGTCGGTGAAGAAGACCGCCAAGCTGTTGATCGTTCACGAAGACAACCTTACCGGTGGCGTCGGGGCTGAAGTGGCGGCGCTGGTAGCGGACGAAGCCTTCGAGTATTTGGACGGTCCCATAACCCGCCTTTGCGGTCCGGACGTTCCGACCATGCCCTTTGCCCAGCCGCTGGAAGACGCCTATATGCCCAACACCGAAAAGGTGGCCGAGGCTTTACGGAAGCTGGCCGCCTACTGAGGGGGTCCGGGAGCTGGTTCCCTTTCCCGTCCCGGTGCCCTTCGCGGCCGGTCCCCAGTAGCTAGTTTCCCAAGTAATCTTAAAATACTCAGAATCATCCTTCGGGTGGTGTGTCTTGCCCCTAGTAATTGAGCTTCCCCATGTTGGCGAATCGGTAGTCGAAGGCACCATTGGCAAGTGGCTGAAGCAGCCAGGTGACCAGGTTGAACGATATGAACCGCTGGTGGAAGTGATCACCGATAAGGTCACCATGGAGGTCCCCTCGCCGGTGAAGGGCTCCCTGGTCAAGATTCTGGCTGAAGAAGGGCAGGTCGTGCCCATGGGCGCGCCCCTGGCTGAAATTGAAACGTCGGAGGCCATGACCGAGGGCAGGACGGAGGGCGAACCAGGGACGCCGACCCCTGGCGAAGCCGACCCCGCCGCCGGCACTACCGGCTACCTGCTGAGCGACACAAAACCGGTGGGTCCCACCGGCGGCGGTCGGGTGGAGGAGCAGCCCGCCCTAGTGGCCAGGTCCAGCGGTAATGGCGCCCTCCGGGTTTCTCCCGCGGTGCGCCGCCTGGCCCGGCAGCACAATATAGACCTTTCCTTCATTGCGGGTACCGGCATGGGAGGGCGCATCACCCGCGATGACGTGGTGGGGTATGTGGAGTCCGCCGGTGTTCAAACGCAAACTGCGGCTCCGGTTCCAGCCCCTTCCCCGAGCGAAGCTTCCCCCAGTGAAGCTCCCGGGCCGGAAAGAGAGGAGACAGCCGCCGCAGCCGATGAGGAGTACGTAAGCCTGACCCCGGTGCGGCGACTGATTGCCGAGGCCATGGTCCGCAGCGTTAGCCAGATTCCCCACGCCTGGAGCACGGTGGAGGTGGACGTCTCCGGATTGGTGGCCCGGCGCGCCGCAGTGCGGTCGGACTTTGAACAGCGCAATGGAGTGGACCTGACCTACCTTCCCTTCATAATCAAGGTGGTAGCCGAATCTCTCCGGGAGAATCCGACCCTAAACGCTAGCTGGGGCGGAGACAAAATCATTCTAAAGCGCCGCATCAACCTGGGCATCGCGGTGGCCGCCCCGTCCGGGTTGATCGTCCCGGTGATCCATGACGCGGACCGCCTGAGTATCGCGGGATTGGCCCACGCCCTGCGGGACCTGACCCAGCGGGCCCGGCAGAACCGGCTGATCCTGGAGGATGTCCAGCGAGGCACTTTCACCCTGAACAACACGGGCGCCCTGGGCTCCACCGTTTCCCAGCCCATTATCAACCATCCTCAGGCCGCCATATTGACCACCGAGGCGATTCATAAACGCCCGGTGGTGGTCAACGACGCTATCGCCATCCGGGCGATGATGAACCTTTGCATGTCCTTCGATCACCGCATCAATGACGGGGCTGAGGCCAGCGCCTTTTTACAGTCGGTCAAGGGCCGGTTGGAGGCCATCGGACCCGACACCGCTATTTATTGAGCAAGAGTCCAGTGAACGGTTTGGCTAGCCTTCCGGTCTGTCAGGTGGTCCATTTAGGGCAAGTGGAGTATCGCTGGGCCTGGGATGAGCAGGTTTCCCTGGCCCAAGAAGTCCGCGACGGCAGCCAGCCCAATACTCTGCTGCTGCTGGAACACCCTCATGTTTATACCCGGGGCCGTCTGACCAAACCAGAGCACCTTTCCCTCACTCAGGCGGAGCTGGCGGAGCTAGGCGTCTCGGTGGTGGACACGGACCGCGGTGGTCTAGTTACCTATCACGGACCGGGTCAGCTGGTGGGCTATCCCGTAATTAACCTGCGAGACTGGGGCGGTCCCCTTAAATACGTCAGAACCCTGGAGCAGGTGATTATCCAGACCCTGGCCGACCTGGGCGTGGAGGCCGGCCAAGTACCCGGATTGACCGGAGTGTGGGTAGGCGAAGCAAAGGTCGCCGCCATTGGAGTGAAGATCAGCCGCGGCGTGGCCTACCACGGCTTTTCCCTAAACGTCAATACTGACCTCTCCTACTACGACCACATTGTTCCTTGCGGCATCACCGACCGGGCTGTGACTTCTATGGAGGAGTTGCTGGCCCGCCCGGTGGAGATGGAGTTGGTGAGAAACGGCCGGTGGAGATGGAGTTGGTGAGAAACGGCTGGCCTACCGCTTTGGTCAGGCAATGGGATTTCGCATGAAAGAAGTTGCCTTGAAACAAGTTGCATGGAGTCATTAAAAGGCGGCGAAAGATGGCTTACGATGAGCAGTTAGCCGAGCGGGTCAGAGGAGTCTTGGCCGGGCAGCCAGGGCTGACGGCACCCATTGTTAGAATCCACTAGCGCAGAAAGCTAAATTAAAGAGCGACTGAGGGAGAGCAGCATGCCGATTTCCCGCAACGTCCGCAGGTCCATGGATGAAGGCGGCTGGATCCGGCGGATGTTCGAAGCCGGTATTGCCCTCAGGGCTCAGTACGGCGCCGACCAGGTTTTCGACCTTTCCCTGGGAAATCCCATAGTTGAGCCGCCGGAGCAGTTTAGGCAAGAGTTAGTCCGGCTGGCCCAGAGCACCGCGCCCGGGATGCATCGCTACATGCCCAACGCCGGTTATCCGGAGACCCGTCAGGCTGTGGCCGAAACCCTGGCCCAGGAAACGGGACTCCCCTTCTCGCTGAACCAAGTGGTCATGGCCTGCGGCGCGGCGGGAGCCGCCAACGTGGTGTTGCGGACTATCCTCAATCCCGGCGATGAAGTAATTATCCTGGCTCCCTACTTCGTTGAGTACGTTTACTACATCGACAACCACAATGGGGTCCCGGTGATCGTCTCCACCGACCAGGATTTTCAGCTGGACCTACCGGCCATCGAAGCGTCCATTACTTCCAAAACCCGGGGAATCATCGTCAACTCCCCCAACAACCCCTCGGGGGCGGTCTACTCCGGCGAGCAATTGGAGGCGCTGGCCCAGTTACTCCGTCGCAAGCAGGAGGAATATGGCAGCGAAATCTTTCTAATTAGCGACGAGCCTTACCGGCGGCTGCTCTACGACGATCTGGTATATCCTCAGGTTTTCCCCCACTATGAAAACACCATAGTGGTAAATTCCCATGCCAAGGACCTGGGACTGCCCGGCGAGAGGATCGGCTACATAGCGGTGCATCCGGCCTACCCCCAACGGGAAGAGCTGGTGGACGGGCTAATCTTCTGCACCAGAACCCTGGGCTTCGTCAACGCCCCGGCGCTGATGCAGCACGTGATCCGATCGCTACAGGGCATCAGCGTCGATGTGGCCGACTATCAGCGGAAGCGGGATTACCTGTACACTCAACTCACCGAAATGGGGTATTCGGTGGTGAAACCCCAGGGAGCCTTCTACCTGTTCCCCAAGTCTCTCCTAGAGGACGATGGCGCCTTCGTGGATGCGCTGCAGGAATGGAACGTATTGACAGTACCCGGCAAGGGTTTCGGCACGCCGGGGCACTTCCGCATCTCTTACTGCGTGGAGGACTGGGTGTTGGAGGGGGCGATGAAGGGATTCGCGGCGGCGGCGGAGAGATTTTTGTGACGGCACGCTTTCGGGTGCGGCGGCGCTGTCTATAGCAAAGCCTAGGAGAAGAGGGCCTCCAAGGGAATGTTCAGGCCCTCCAACAGAGGAGACGCCAGGGTATCTCCCCGCTGGTAAGCGGCTGCTAGGACTAGCCCCGTCCCAGACTCGGAATCTCTATCGGTCCACACCTCGACCATATTCTCCTCCGGGTCCACCAACCAGTATTCGCGCACGCCGTGGCGGCTGTAAAGGGTCCGCTTGTATTCCCGATCGTGCTGGGCTGTGGCCGGTGAAAGTATCTCCACCACCAGGTCGGGCGCGCCCTGAACGTTGGCCTCGGTTAGGATATTTGCTCGGGCGTTAGATACAAATAAGATGTCCGGTTGCACGACGTCATGGTTGGAGAGGATCACATCCAGCGGCGCGTACCAGACCTGGCCTAACTGGCTCTGGGTTACAAATTGGGTCATGGTCAGATAAAGCTGCCCGCTTATAGTCTGATGCTTTCTCGTGGGGGAAGGTGCCACTAACAACTCTCCGTCCAACAGCTGGTACCGCTTCTCGTTTGGCGTGCTCATGTAGTCGTTGATGGTGAATTTAATTCTGGGGTTGGTCATCGCTTCACTCTAGTTGTTTCCCAGGATAGTTCTATTATAACCGAAACAGCTGGGCCGGCATAAAGGCATAAATACGGGTGCTACCCTGTCAGGGCCTTTCGATGGTCATTGCGAGGGCCGCAGGCCCGAAGCAATCTCATGAGGGTGAGGAGGGATTGCTTCGCTTCGCTGCTCTGTAAATAGCCCGTTCGCCCTTGGAGAGCCTCAGGACGAACGGGGTTCCTACCGCTCGTGGTGAGCCCGCCGGAGCATGATAGCTCGCAATGACACCGGGGAGAACCGAAAGACCCTGCCCAGCTGTTGTGATTCAAAAAAGGACTCTGTCGGTATTCAAGTCAGGCTGCTTCAGCTCAAGCTGCGTGAGTGGTAGATTGGCGGGAAGGCAGGCGAAGGGTGGCGGTTCCCTTGGTGGTCTGCTCTCCCCGCTGGTTTTCGCCCCAAATTTCCAGATCGACCAGGTTTTCCCCGTCTTCCTGACGCTTGGCTATCACCTTGCCCTTGCACCAGGTGGTGTCCCCCACCACGTTAAACCGCCGCAGCTCCACGTACATTTTCTTAACGAATCCATCATCCCCGGCCCAGTTGGTCAGCAGGTGCCCCATCCAGCAGCATCGCTGGCATCCGTAGTCGTAGGCGCCAGGCAGTCCGGCGCTTTCGGCGGCTTCCTGGATGTCGTGGACGCGAATTATGGCTTCCTGGGCGCCGGTGGTGGGGTCGGTGAACCCCCAGGAAGGGTGCCTCAGCATCTCGCGGAGCTGAATGCCGTGGGAAATTCCGCCGATGCAACCCGCCACGAAGGCGGTAATGTCGCCGTGGCTCATGGGGCCCTTCACCACCGGCTTGAGGTCATCCCCAACCTGCACGTCCTCCCACCATCGGGGGTTATCGCCCCGTATTTCCTCGCCCAGCACCGCCTCTTCGATGGCCTCTATTTCCGCCCGGGAATACTTATAAGGCTCGAAGGAATACTTCTGCCGCTCCTTGGCGGCGCTGCGCTCGGCTCGAATCTGCCAGCCCCGAGTCTTTGCGATCGCCTCGCCCCGCTGATTATAGTAGTGGGTCACGCTGGACTGGATCATTATCGTCCCGGCGAACTCACTCTTTTTTTCCTCCAGGCCGGTAAACTGCTCCTGAACCGAGATCTGGTCGTCCAAGTAGATGGGCCGGTACCACTCCCAGTCGTTTCCGGCGTGAAAGCCGTGGACGCCGGCTAGTCCGCCCGTCCTACCGGAGCACCAGTAAACACTGTAGAGGAAGCAGGGCGGAGCAATAATGGTTCCAAACTTAGTCTGCTGGGCGTAGCTGCGGTCCCAATAAAGGGGGTTGGTGTCTCCTATGCCCTGGCAGAAGTGGCGGATGGCGCTGCGGGAAGCATCTTCGTTGAACAGACCCACGCCGTACTGACGGGGCCGGTTGAAGCTACCCAGCCTTTTGCGCAGGCTCTCCACCCCTTCCGCTGTAATTTTCCCAGATTCCAAAACCATAAACTCTACTCCATTTTCCTATCTGTTTGATTCCCTTTACTGGGCTACGTACCCGCCATCTACCGCCATGGCATGACCGGTAACAAAGGATGCGGCATCGGAGCACAACCATACCACGGTTTCCGCTATCTCCTCGGGGGCGCCCAGCCGCCCGATGGGATGCCGGGCGATAATCCGCTCTTCGTTACCCGGGACCAGCAGGGTGCCCTGCTCCGTCATGGGCGTGCGGATGTGGCCGGGGCAAACCGCGTTGACCCTGATTCCCGCCTGGGCGTAATCTACCGCAGCGTTCTTGGTCAACCCCACCACCCCGTGCTTGGATGCTCCATAGGAAGCAGAACCGGCGCCGCCGACCAGGCCCATGGTAGAGGCCGTATTAACAATCGCCCCTCCGCCCTGCTCCAGCATCTGGATGATTTCGTATTTCAAACACAGCCAGACACTCTTTAGATTGATGTCGATAACCCGGTCCCAGTCTTCTTCCGAATATTCGTGGATCCGGACCTGCCCTCCGGAGATACCGGCGTTGTTGAAGGCGCAGTCCAGTCGCCCGAATTGCTGGACGGTGCTCTGGACCAGGGTTTCCACATCGCCGGCTCGGGACACGTCGGCAGGAACGAATATGGCCTGGCCGCCAATTTCGCTGATTCGGCTGACCGTTTCCTCACCGCCCTCGGCGTTAACATCGGAGACCACGACCCGGGCACCCTCTCTGGCAAAGGCGATGGCGGAGGCGCGGCCGATACCGGAGCCGGCTCCGGTTATGAGAGAAACCTTATCTGATAGCATACCCGGCATTTTATCCTCCCGGCTGCCCTTGAATACTTATCGATTATTCGCCTCGATTATTCGTCGGCTTCGCAGAAGTCCGGCCGCCGGAAGCCGGGTTAAGCTAATCTGCGGCCAATGCTTCCTCCCTTACCCGTAGTCGGGCGGGGATACCAGGTCTTGGTATAGTCCAATAGAAGAAACCTGCTAAAAGATAGATGGATGCCAGGGGTAACAGGGCCCAGAAGTAGCTTTCGGTGCGGTCGAATATTATTCCCATCCAGACCGGCGTACTCATGGACATCAGCTGGTCGGGCAAATGCTGCCAGCCTCGCAACGTAGCAAAGCTCCGGCGCCCAAAATAGTCGCCCATGATGGCCCAGGCCAGGGGATTGGCGCTTTCGGTGAAGGACATCAGGACCGCGAAGACGGCCAACTGCCACAGATGTCCGCTGTGGTTGACCAGAGTTAATATTGCCAGGGCTCCCGAGAACATGCAACAAGCGCTCAGTTTCTGCTTGGAAAGCTTATCTCCCAACCATCCAACGCTGGGGTTGAATATGATGGTGCTCAAAGAGAGGACCGTAACGAAGGCCCCAGCGATGACCAGGTTAATTTCATCGCTGCGTTCGAAGTACCGGACGTAGTATTGGTCGCCCTCCGACAAAAACCAGACCATTACCGGCACTAAGAGAAAGCTCAGGCCGGAATGCACGGTGTTACGCAGGCCAACCGCCAGCACTATCATCCAGTAGGTTGGCGTCCGCATCGCTTCTTTGGCGGTAAAGTCCAACTCCCGGGGAAGGCGACGAGAACCGGTTCTGGCTCCGGTTCTTTCTGACGAAGCAGCCGGTCTTGGCGGTGCCCCTGGGTTGGCACCGCTTGGGACGGTTTCTAGGGCTGGTGATTGGGGTTCCGGACTGTCTCCATCGGGCAGCAGACCCATCTTCTCCGGGGAATCCCGCAACAGCAAAGAGAGGGGGCAGACCAGGCCAATTATTATAATGCCCGAAGCGAAAACCACTGGACGCCAGCCAAAGGCGATGACCAGTGGGGCAATCAGAAAAGCGAAGGAACCGCCCAGTCCGTTGCCCACCGAGACGATGGACATGGCCAGGCCGCGCTTCCGCCGGAACCAGCGGTTTACCGCGGTAACCGAGGCGTTGTTGTACCCGGAACGGAACCCAACGGACATGAGCCCGACGAAGACCAGGAGAAAAAAAGCGTAGTTCTGAACAAAGGCCAGCAGCAGGAAGCCCAGTCCGGAAAGGACGGCGCCCAGGAAGAGCATGGTTCGAGGTCCCCAACGGTCAGTGAGGTAGCCAACTATCGGTCCTTGAAATCCCCCGACCAGCCGGCCCAGCATGTCCGCCAAGGATATGGCGGCCACGCCGATGCCAAGTTCACTCCGTATGGGAACCACGTAAATTGTGAAGCCTCGGTTGAAACTGCCGTGCTTCAATCCGTCGGCGATGATGCTGATGGCCACAATCCACCAGCCATAGAATATGCGGCCGGAGGATTTAACCGGGGCTTCTGGGGAGGCTTCAGCCACTAAAAGTGCTCAATATAAAATTGCGACGTAGAGTGCCGGTATTGACCAAGGCGTTCGGTATCGCCGGAGAAAAACGCCTGGCTAGTATACAACACCCTGAGTTTCCAGAGCCGCCAGACTTGCAGCGGAAAGGCCCAGGACTTGTCCCAATACGTAGCCGTTGTGCTGGCCCAGCAGGGGCGCCGAGGTTCTTATCTGTCCCGGAGTGTCGCTCAGTCGCCAGGGCATGCCATAGATCCATTCGGCCCCGACGTGGGGATGGTCAATGTCCACGTAGAATTGCCGCTCGCTTAAATGCGGGTCGGAAAACTGGTCCGCAATGTTCATGACCGGCATGGCGGCCACGCCGTGGGCTTGCAGCAGCTCGGTAATCTCCAGGGCTGGGCGAGTGCTGGTCCAGCCCGAAACCTCTTGGTCCAGCTCTTCCAGATGGCGCAGCCGGTCGGCGCGACGGGTAAACTTGGGACTGCGGGCCCATTCGGGATTGCCCAGCGCTTGGCAAAAAGCTAGCCATTCCTCTTCGGCGCCCACCGCGATGGCCACCCATTGGTCCTCTCCGGCACAGCGGTAGTTGTTGTGGGGCGCGAATTCCTCATCCCGATTTCCCTGCGGGAGAGGCGTCTCCCCGTTCATTTGATAGCCCAGTATCGCCTCGCCCAACATGGAAGTGGTGGCCTCCAGCTGAGCCACTTCGATGAACTGCCCTTCGCCGGTCCGGTTTCGGTGTCTCAACGCGGCCACGGCGGCCAGGCCAGCGTGGATCGAAGCCACGGCGTCGCTCCAGGGCGCTTGCAGCTCCCCCACCAGCGGTTCATTCTCTCCATAGCCCACCAGGCTCATGAAGCCGGAAAGAGCCTGGATATTGGGAGCGTAGGCCAGGATGTCGCGCAGGGGGCCGGTTTCCCCAACCGAGGGCATGGAGACCAGGATGATGTCCGGCCTGAGCTGTCTCAGGTGTGGGTAATCCAGCCCCAGGCGTTCCAGTACGCCGGGCGAATAGTTGTTCATTACCACGTCGCTGCCGGCGATGAGCTGTTTGACCAGGTCCAACCCGATATCGGTCTTGAGGTTTAGGGTGATGCTGAGCTTGTTGCGGTTGATACCGTGAAAAACCGGCTGCAGCTCCGGCCACAGGCCCCGGTCGCCCTCGGTAATATCGTCGCCCGTCACTTGGTCAATAATGGGACGCCCCAGGCGCAGGCCGTCCAGCCGGGCGCGGCTTTCCACCTTGATGACCTGGGCGCCCAGGTCGCCCAATAGCTGGGCCGCCATGGGACCGGCCCAGGCCGTGCCGAAATCCACTACCCGAAAATTGGTCAGAGGCAGGCCGGACTCGCCGTATTGGTTAGCCCCCACTTTAAACCACACCGGCCCGGTTAAGGCTGGAATATTCCGAGACGGCCAGGTTCAGCTCATCACACAAAATTTCTCGGTTATGTTGTCCCAGGGTGGGCGCGGCCCTCACCATCCGAACCGGCGATGCCGAGAGACGGTAGGGAGGCCCGGGATAACGAAAATCCCCCGCGACCGGATGGTCTATCTCTTGAAAATAATCCCGCGAGTTCAGCTGGGAGCCGGACAGCACCTCATCGAAGGTCAACACCGGAACGCAGGGAACCCGATTCTCCAGACACAGCCGTAGGATTTCCTCTTTGCTGTGCTCCATAAACCAGGGGGCGATCAGCGACTCCGCCTCTTCCGGATACTGGTCGCTCATGGCGCGGCGATCCCGATAGAGCGGCTCCAGCATCCAATCCTGGTCCCCCAGCAGGTTCAAAAATCGTTGGTATTGCTCCAGCTGAGGGGCGTCGATGCAGACGTAGCCGTCCCGGCAGGGCAGCACGCAGTTGGGGAACAGCCCCAGCCGCATGCGATTGCCGGAGCGAGAGCCGGCGATGCCCCGATATATATAGGTCGGCAGATGGTATCCGGTAAGCAGAGTCCCCACGACCTGCGCTTCGGCCACATCTACTTGCTGGCCCCGGCCGGTCAGGTCGCGTCCCAGCAGGGCGACGATGGTGGCGAAGGCAGCGCCCACGCCGGCCAAATAGCTGGCCTGATGCAGGGGAGTTCGGAGAGGCTCCCGGTCGGGGAAACCGGTGCCGAAGCTGAGGCCGCCCAGCGCGTCCACGGTCAGGTCGCTCCCCTTGTACTGTTTGTAGGGCCCGGTGCGCCCATAGGGGCTGATGGAAGTTGCTACCAAACGGGGATGTCTGGATTTGAGGGACTGGTAGTCCAGCCGGGTCCGCTCCAGCAATTCTATCGGCTGGTTCTCCAGGAAGACGTCCGCCGATTCCAGAAGACGATCCAGCAACCCCCGCCCGGCATCCGTCTCCAAGTCCAGGGTTATCCCGCGCTTGTTGAGGTTGGCGAAGAGGAACAACCCGCTGCGTTCCGGATGGGGTTCCCGGTTGGGGAAGGGTCCGGATGACCGGCTATCCTCGCCCCGGCCCGGCGGCTCAATCTTGATAACGTCCGCACCCAATTCGCCCAGGACCTTGCCGCAGAAGGGCGCGGAGACGGAGTTGCTCCACTCCACCACCCGTACGTCCTGCAACGGGCCGGGTGGAGTGGAGCCGGGTCGCGTTGAGCCCGGATCACTCATGCTTAATGCCGGAGCCGGGGAGCGCCATCAACTAGCACGCTGGCCGGTTGGTGACTTCTGGATTCAGTTTGCGGGGCAGGAACTTACCGCTGCCCAAGCTGGTGTTCAGCTGGCCGTTCTCCACGGCGACGGCGCCTCTCAGGATGGTCATGACCGGCCACCCCTCCACGGGAAACCCCTCCCAGATGCTGTAATCGCTTATGTGGAAGTCGTCCATCCGCAGCGCTCGCTTGAAGTTGGGGTCAATCAACACCAGGTCCGCGTCGCTGCCCGGGGCGATAACTCCCTTGCGGGGATAGAGGCCCATTATTTTGGCGGCGTTAGCCGAGGTAACATCCACGAAGCGCTGGAGGGACATCCCCCGCTTGGAGACACCCTCGCTGTAGGTGATGCCGACCCGGGTTTCGGCGCCGTTGTGGCCGCCGGTTACATCCCGCACCGTTTTACCCTGGATTTTCAGCTCCCATGAGGTGCAGTACTCATCGGTAGCCATGGTGTTCAGCGCGCCGTTGACGATGCCGTCCCAGAGGGATTGCCGGTCCTCCTCCGACTTCAGCGAGGGATAGGTGTGGTACTTCATGCCGTTTTCTTCCTTGTAATTGTCGGCGTTGAAGCAGCAGTAGTTGTGCAGGGTCTCGCCGTATACGGGCATTCCCTTGGCACGGGATTCCCCGATGGCCTGGATACCCTCCCTAGCGCTGACGTGGACGAAATACACCGGTGAGCCGGTCCATTCGGATACCCGGAGTACCCGCCGGAAGGACACATCCTCCGACTCGTTACTGTGCACCAGATGCATGTTCCACCACTCGTTCCTCTCCTCGACTGCCAGCTTTTGGTACATGTGTTGCACCATGTCGTCGTCCTCGGAGTGGACCAGCAGCATGGCGTTGTGCCGTTGAATCTGCTCCATCAGGTCGTGCAAATGCCCCATGCCCACCATGCGCGGCGCGCCGGTCATCTCCGGCGGCCGTATGTTGGTGGTGAATATCTTGACGGAAGCGAAGCCGTCCTCTATGTACTCGTGCAGGGACTCCAAAAGCGGGGTCGGGATTTCCCCCAACAGCATCAGATGGTGGGCATAGTCGGCGTAGGAGTTGCCCTGCCAGACCGAGGTGCGCTCCTGAATGGCCTGACCGATGTCGATGCCCGGGTATTGGATGGCGAAATCCATCAGCGTCGTGGTGCCGCCGAAAAGGGCGGCGCGGCTTACCTGCTCGGGCGGGGCCGTCTTCAGGTTGCCCGGCCCCATTATCGGCGCCGCGATGTGCGCGTGGGGCTCGATGCCCCCGGGTATTACGACCTTGCCGGTGGCGTCGATGACCCGTCCCACATCATCGGTCAGGGTGCCGGGGGAGGTCACCGCGACGATTTTCTCTCCCTGCACCGCCACATCCCAATCCCCCACTCCCCACGGGGTGACTACTTCTCCGCCTCTAATAATCAGGTCCAGCATATCTCACCTTCCTTTATTCCCCTCACCCCTTGCTCCCCAGGCGCCTACTGCCACAATTACCCAGGCGTAGTGGATTTGCCGGCGGCCTACTGTCCCTGCCCTGAGGAGAGGTGGGCCCGCGCCAAGACCATCAGGTTAATGCTTAACATGGTCGTGGGGAGGACGCCCGTGAAGGAGGAATGAACCATACAGCTATCCTGATTCTATTCCATTGTTCTGTCAAGGTAGCTAATCCGGCTTGCCGGCTTGCCTTTCGGTTCTGCTCACTGGCATTGCTGGCCCTTCGGCTGCGCTCAGGATAAACTCCGCGAAGGAATCCCTCCTTACCCTCATGAGATTGCTTCGGGGCTGCGGCCCTCGCAATGACAATTAAAGCACCCGGGGTTGGTTGCAGCTATGTTTGACAGAATGCAGGGCAAAGTCTAAACTTTTAATTAAACCCACTCCCAGGGGGTATGGGTAGGAAAAAACCGGAAGGTTGGATGCTTTCTGAATCCAAAGAGCAAGCCCTGAAGCGCTTGAGCTATATCGAAGGCCATTTGGCCGGCGTGCGCAAGATGGTGGAAGAGGACCAATACTGCGTGGACATCCTCAAGCAGACCTATGCGGTGCGGCGCGCAATTGAAAAGATGGAAAGCGTCCTGTTGGGCGGGCATCTTCAATCCTGCGCGGTTCAAGGAATCAAGGACGGCCGCGAGGATGAGATTGTCGCGGAGCTCAAGGACCTGTATATTCAAGCCCACAAATAGGCCGACCGGCCAACAGCCAAGCTGCACCCATTTCCACCGGCCCCATTATCGCCGGGCCCATTTTCACCGGCCCTATTTTCAATAGAGAGGGTATCATGCGCAAGCTGATTCAAGTAGAAAGGCCGCTTCAAACCTTGTTGGCGGGCATCCTTCCCCTTCCCTGGTGATGAATCGTTCCGGGCCTGCTGGGCTTCCTCAGCTTGGGGGAGACTGGCCTGGCTCTGGCTCCCGCGTTGCGGGTGCTCACCTGGCCCTTCCTGGCTTTAACCCTGCTCCTGCTAAGCCGGGGTTGGTACCTGGAGCTGGCGGACCGGCGGCGGGGCCCAAACGTTTGGCGAAGGCGGTCGTCGATCGTACTGATCGCATCTACGTTGCTGGCCGCCGGCATCTGGGGCCTACGCTTGGCCGGTCTACTGGGAGGCCAACTTTTCTGAGAGGGTGTTTAAAATGTCCTTCCCCTTACTAAGGGGAGGTTAGGAGGGGTCACGACACCCCTCTTAGTCTCCCTCTTGCCAAGGGGGAGAAACCAGCTATTTAGACACCCTCTGAGCGAAATTTTGGTATAACGAATGGCCATCAAAACAAAGAAGCCTGAAAAACAAATCACTCTGCCTATCGAGGGGATGACCTGCGCCGCCTGCGTTGGCCATGTGGAAAACGCCCTGTCTGCGGTGCCCGGCGTCAGCAAGGCCTCGGTCAACCTGGCTACCGAAAGGGCGTCGGTAGATTATGGAGCTGCGGATATCAACCTGAAGCAGCTAAGGGAGGCGGTAGAGAAATACGGATATCGGGTGCCTACGGTAAAAACCACTTTGGGTGTGGACGGGATGACCTGCGCCGCTTGCGTGGGTCATGTCGAGAATTCCCTAAACCAACTGCCCGCCGTGGTGAGCGCCGTGGTCAACCTGGCTACCGAAAAAGCTACCGTGGAGTACTCCCCCGGAATGGCGGATATGGCCGATTTTCGCCGGGCGGTCCAGTCGGCTGGATACCGGATTGTGGGGGATGAATCCCAGGGATTGGACTCCGGGGCAGAGCTGGAGCGGCTATCCAAGACCAGGGAGCTAGGGGAATTGCGCCGGCGCCTGCTGTTTGCCGCGTCAATAGGGATATCACTCTTGTTGGGGACCTTCGAGCTGCTCCCCTGGGTTTCGCCCCTGATGGAGTGGTCTTTCTATCCCTTTATCCTATGGGCCCTGGCCACGCCGGTCCAATTCTGGGCGGGCTGGAGCTTCTATACCTCCGGATTGGGAGCGCTGCGGCACGGCGCCGCCAACATGCATACCCTCATCGCTCTGGGCACCAGCGTGGCCTATGGCTATAGCGTGGTGGTGGTGCTGCTTGGCGCATTGGCGCCCCAGGTGCTCTCCAGCCGGGGCATATCCTCGGCCGTTTTTTTCGATACCGCCGCCATAATCATCGCGTTAATCCTCCTGGGACGTTACCTGGAGGCCCGGGCCAGGGGGCGCACCTCCGAGGCAATCCAGCGGCTGATTGGGTTAAGGCCCAGCACAGCCCGAGTTTTTAGGGACGGCGAGGAGATGGATCTGCCGATTGACCTCGTGGTGCCGGGCGACATCATCCTGGTCCGGCCCGGAGAAAAAGTGCCGGTGGACGGGGCAGTGACGGAGGGCCGCTCCACGGTGGATGAATCGATGCTGACTGGGGAAAGCATGCCGGTGGACAAGGAGCCGGGCCAGCTAGTTTATGGCGCGACCCTGAACAATACGGGCGCTTTTCAGTTTCAAGCCACCAAGGTAGGCCAGGACACCGTGCTCTCCCAGATCATCCGCCTGGTGGAGGAGGCTCAGGGCTCCAAGGCTCCAATCCAGCGACTGGCCGACCGGGTGGCGGCCTACTTCGTCCCCGCGGTCACCGCCGTAGCCCTGGTGGCGTTTTTATTCTGGCTGGTGCTGGGACCGCCACCCTCGCTTACCTTCGCGACGCTGGTACTAGTCTCGATTCTGATCATCGCCTGTCCTTGCGCGCTGGGGTTGGCGACTCCCACCGCGATCATAGTCGGTACCGGCAAGGGCGCCGACCAGGGCGTCTTGATTCGGAGCGCGCAGGCCCTGGAAATCGCCCAGCGGGTCGACGTGGTGGTGCTGGACAAGACGGGAACTCTGACCGAGGGCCGCCCGTCGGTCACCGACGTGATCGCCCTGGCGGGCCCCGGGATTGACCAGGAGCCCGGTATAGACCAGGAAAATGAGGTGCTCGCCCTGGCGGCTTCCGTGGAGCAGGGCTCGGAGCACCCCCTGGCGCAGGCGTTGGTCCAGGAGGTCAGAGGTCGGGGATTGCAATTGAGGGCGTCGGCTGATTTCCAGGCGATCCCCGGTCAGGGGGTTCAGGCACAGGTTGATGGCCGCCGGCTTTGGTTGGGCAATCAAGCCCTGATGGAGAGCGTAGGAGCCGACGTGTCGGCGTTGCGGGACCGGGCGGCGCTGCTGGCCTCTCAGGGCAAAACGCCGATGTTCCTGGCGCTGGAAGGCTCTATGGAAGGCTCAGTCGTGGGCCTGGTGGCGGTCGCCGACACCCTGAAACCAACCTCGCGAGAGGCAGTAGCCGGGTTGAGGCAAATGGGGCTGGAAGTGGTGATGCTGACCGGAGACAATGCCCATACCGCCCGCGCTATTGCGAGTCAAGCGGGTGTGGACCAGGTCGAGGCGGAAGTGCTGCCGGCGGATAAGGTGGAGGTGATCCGGAGGCTGCAATCCCAGGGCCGGGTAGTAGCAATGGTTGGAGACGGCATCAACGACGCGCCCGCTCTGGCCCAGTCCGATGTGGGTATGGCCATGGGAAGCGGCACTGACGTCGCCATTGAGTCGGCGGATATAACCTTGATGCGAGCCGACCTGACCGGAGTTATCACCGCCCTTACCCTGAGCCGGCAGACCCTCAGGACCATCAAGCAGAATCTGTTTTGGGCTTTTTTCTACAACGTGCTGTTAATTCCGGTGGCGGCAGGAGTCCTTTATCCGGTTTTCAGCGTGTGGGGAGGCGTGCCGGCGGGCCTCCAGTTCTTTTTTGGCACCGAGGGATTCCTGAATCCGATGCTGGCGGCCCTCGCCATGGCTTTCAGCTCGGTGACGGTGGTCAGCAATTCATTAAGACTGCGTCAGGCCAAGGGCTAATGACTTATACCATTTCTATCTTTAGGAACAGCGCGGGATTTTGGCAGGCTAGGGACGCACGGCCGTGCGTCCCTGCGGAATCAATGACCGGAGGCATCGAAAATGGCGACAGCAGTTGACCCGATTTGTCAAATGGATGTTGATGTGGATAATCCGCCGGGCGGCCAGAGCGATTATCAGGGAACTACCTACTACTTTTGCGCTCCGGGATGCAAGGCGGCCTTTGATGGCGAACCGGAAAAGTATTTGACCGGGCAACCGGCCGGGCAGCCAACACAGAGCGCCCCGCCCAAGGTGTCCTTTTTCGCCCGGATATTCACCGGGATATTCGGCAGAAAGCCCTAATTTCTAGCTAAATGTTGGCGCCGCAGCAGCGCTTGTACTTCTTGCCGCTACCATAGGGGCAAGGGGCGTTGCAGAGAAGTGAGAAGGTCATGCTACTAACACTAACACCACTAACACGAACATGCCCAAAGTAATTGAAGCAATAAACAAATAAGCACCGACGCTCAGGTACTCCCAAAAATACATCCGCGGGTTGCTTTCCAACACTACATATCCTAGAAGTCTGGCCGGAAAGCCATTGGCCGGGTTTTGCGCTACTCGAAGCAGACGTATTCAAGACTTATATGGCATGGTGGTGCATGTAATACGTTGCAACACCCACTATGCCATCGATAATCGACGTTAAGAAAACGCTGGCCTAGGGGGAATCGAGGTTTCCGGCCAGACTTCTAGGCCAACCAAAGCCAACAATGTAAGAACGCCAAAGATAATTCCCAGAGCAGCCCTGCCACCAGCATTGTCCACTAATTGTCCTAAACTATCACCGACGCTAATGCCCTCGTCAGGGGGAGCCGGCTTCCCCACGAAAAGAATATCCCCATCGACGATGACTCCATTTGCTTTGACAACCACATCTGTTATTGTGGATAGAAGGACTTCAAGATGAACGGAGTTTCATTCGTTGATGAGACCAGGTTTATATGTGAATGAACTAGGATTGTTTCTGCCAATAATAGTTAGTTCTGCCGCTCTTTGCGGTCTAGGACTCACATCTACTATTCTGAGAAGTAGCGGTTCCTCTGTGGAATTATTACCTGTGCCGATTATCTCAAAATTAAGTGGACCACCAGGAAACATATCGGAGATTATCCCGCCGGTTCCGGTGTTCTGGATGGAGATTACCAGTCTGCCCAGCGTGTCAACTGGACTACCTTCAAAAATGATCCCCAAGTCCTCATTACTGCCCTGGTTACCCTCCAGTGTCAGCCAGGGAACTGGCCCCTGGTACCCTAGAGTTAAATGACGCTGCTCTTGGGATGCTGAAAAGGCGATATACAAGGGGATCGAAACCGCAACAAGTACGCCTAGGATCCCCAGCCATAAATCTAATCTTTTATACCAAGGCCCCCCCCACACGTTGCTCGTGTCGAAGGGCATCCATTTGTTGTTCGATCTGGCGCAGCCTTTCACGTGGGTCGCTGCTGGTGGTGAGTTGGTCATCACCGTTTGGTTGTGCACTCATGGCGGAATCCTTCTATGTTGTTACCTCCCCACTGCCTGCCCTAGAAATCTGGCCGGAAACCCCGATTCTCCCCAAGCTGTCGTTTTCTTAACATCGATTATCGATGTAATAGTAGGTTCTTGAAACGTATTACATATATTATTATGCCGTTTCAGCCAGTAATACGTCTGCTTGGCGTAGCGCGAAACCTGGCCAATGGCTTTCCGGCCAGACTTCTAGGTTAAACTAGACACTTGGAATTGTCTACAAGATCGGCCACCCTGCCACAAGTAGAGGATGAGTTGTCCGCGACCATGAAAGAGAGAAAGGGGAAGAGAGTTACCACCACCACTATCAAAAATTACAGGTTGGTCAGAGTGTAGTGGGGCTAAATGTTGGCGCCGCAGCAGCGCTTGTACTTCTTGCCGCTGCCACAGGGGCAAGGGGCGTTGCGCCCAATTTTGGTTCCCGTCGGCGCTGCCCTCTTGCCGGCGCTGAACTGCTTCATCGGGGTGTCTTGGGTCGCTCCGTTTCCGCCGGTTCTGCCGTTTCCACCGGTTCCAGGGGGACGGCCTGGCTGCTGAGTAACCACTACGTGGAACAAGGAGTGGGCCACGTCGGTTTGCATGCGCTGCAACAGCTCCTGAAAGGTCTTGTGCCCCTCGGTGCGGTACACCACCAGGGGGTCCCGTTGCCCGTAAGCGTGCAATCCAATGCCGGTTCTCAAATTTTCCATGATGGTCAGGTGGTTAACCCAATGAATGTCAATGGACCGCAGCAGCAGCAGGCGCTCCAGGGTGCGCATTTGCTCCGAGCCTAGCTCCTCTTCCCGCCAGTCGTAGACCTTCTCCGCGTAATCGGAAAGCGTGTCCATGATCTGCTGTTGGTTGAACTTGTAAACCTTCTCCTCGTCATCCAACTCCGGTGGCAGCGGGCAAATCAACGCCAGTTCGGATAGGAAACTGGTGACTTCCCAGTCGTCGGCATGGCGGCCGGGTAGGTTCCGCCGGGCCAGGTCGGCGAACTCCTTACGGAGCATATCCACGACCTTCTCCCGCAAATTGTCCCCGGACAGAATGCGATGCCGGTCGTTGTAGATGATGGTTCGCTGCTGGTTCAGCACATCGTCGTAATCCAGCAAGTGTTTCCGAATGTCAAAGTGGTAGCTCTCCACCTTGACCTGGGCGTTACCGATGGATTTGGTAATCAGCTTATTCTCGATAGGGGAATCTTCGTCGAGCCCGGTCCAACCCATGAAGGACTTGATGCGTTCCCCGCCGAACCGCTGCATCAGCTCGTCCTCGAGAGAGATATAAAACTGGGCGCTGCCCGGGTCTCCCTGACGTCCGGAACGCCCGCGGAGCTGGTTATCGATTCGGCGGGCGTCGTGATGCTCCGTTCCCAAAACGTGCAGGCCGCCTAGTTGCACTACCCGTTCGTGCTCCTCCTGCCAGTCCGCGCGGTCGGTGTCGCTACCTCCCAGTATGATGTCGGTTCCCCGACCGGCCATGTTGGTGGAGACGGTTACCCCGCCGACCCGGCCGGCCTGCGAAATGATAGACGCTTCATGTTCGTGGTTCTTGGCGTTCAGGACTTGATGCGTCACTCCCCGGCGCTTCAGCCGTTCACTGAGCTCTTCGGACGCCTCAATGGAAGTGGTGCCCACCAGCACTGGTCGTCCCTCCTCATGCATTTCCACTATGTCTTCCACCACGGCGCGCCACCGCGCCTCGCCGTTTTGAAAGACCAGGTCCGGATGGCCCAGTCGCGCCATGGGGAGGTTGGTGGGCACCACCGCGACTTCCAGCCGGTATATCTTGTAAAACTCGTCTGCCTCGGTGGCGGCGGTTCCGGTCATGCCCGCTAGTTTGTGGTACATGCGGAAGTAGTTTTGCAGGGTGATAGTGGCGTAGGTAACGCTCTCCCGCTGGATTTTTAGCCCCTCCTTGGCCTCCACAGCCTGGTGCAGGCCGTCGGACCAGCGGCGGCCGGGCTGGAGCCGCCCGGTAAATTCGTCGACAATCACCACCTCGCCGTTTTGGACCACGTACTCGATGTCCCGTTTTTTCTGCACGTGGGCGGTCAGAGCGTTTTCCACAAAATGAACCAGGTGGAAATTCTCCGGGTCGTACAGGTTCCCCACGTTGGTCCACTGCTCCATCTTGGCGATGCCTTCCGGAGTCATGGAGATGGCCTGGGTCCGCTCGTCTATGGCGTAGTCCTCCTTCGCCTGCAGACGGGGCGCCAATTTGGCGAAGGTGTAGTAATGTTGAACCGGCTCCTCGGCCGGCCCGCTGATGATCAGCGGAGTTCGGGCCTCGTCGATCAGGATGTTGTCCACCTCGTCGACTATGGCGTAGTTGAGCTCGCGCTGAACCTTGTGGGTTACCTCGATTGCCATGTTATCCCGCAGGTAATCAAACCCGAACTCATTGTTGGTGCCGTACAAAACGTCGGCGTTGTAGGCTTCCCCGCGGCTGACGGGACGGAGAGACTTCAAGCCGCTGGGGGTGTTGCCCCGGGCCTTGGCCGGTTCATCGACTTCGGGGTCGTACAAATAGGCGGAATCGTGTTGGAGACACCCGACCGTCAATCCCAAGGCGTGGTAGATGGGCCCCATCCAAACCGGGTCCCGGCGGGCCAGGTAGTCGTTAACGGTGACCAGGTGGACCCCCTGGCCGGCTAGGGCATTGAGGTAGACGGACAGGGTAGCCACCAGGGTTTTACCCTCGCCGGTTTTCATCTCGGCAATCTGCCCCCGGTGCAGCACCACACCGCCAATGAGCTGAACGTCGTAATGCCGCTGCCCAATATTCCTGCGGGCAGCCTCCCGCACCAGCGCGAAAGCCTCCACCAACAGGTCATCCAGGGTTTCTCCGTCCTTCAGACGGGCCCTGAATTCCGCGGTTTTTTCCAGCATTCGGGAGTCGGACAACTGCTGGGTGGCTTCCTCCAGGTCGTTGATTTTGCTGACGATGGGCCGAATCCTTTCGGCAGCTTTTTCGCTGTTGTCACCCGCAATTTTACGAAGTAAAGAAACCATAAGAATCCACCTTAAGAATTCACCGGCAGCGCCCGGTTTTTTCTAACCAAAACCAAGGGTAAACCCACAGAGTTTAGGTATATAACTATGTGGGTCCCAACTTAGCATTGGTTTAGAGGCCCCGGGGCTGTTTTCGGCGTATCGCGACAGAACAAGCTGATATTAGATATTTTAGTGGAATGCCGGCTTAGTTGCACGTTAGCAGTGCAACCTAGTTAGAGTGGGGACTGGGAAGTATGGGGTTAAAGCGAGATTGCTTCGTGGAGTTTATCCTGAGCGCAGCCGAAGGACTCGCAATGACAGTCGAGGAGAACCGGAAGGCCCTAGAGGTGCGGCAGCGCTTTGGAAGCAAGGGGTTAAAGCGGCATTGAAAAAGGGGTGACTGATCTTTGACGAAAGTTCCCAGCTAGTAAGATCCTAATCCCCCTATATCCCCCTTTTGAAAAGCAAGATATAGGGGGATTTACCCAACCACTTCTTTGAAGCGCCGTATGGCGTCTATGTGTTGGTCCACCGATTGCAGGCCGCCGCGACGAGCTTCCACGGTTACTCCGACCGCTCCCAAAGATTCCCAGGCTTTCAGCTCGTCCTGCCACTCTTCCGGCTGCTTGCCGGCGATACGGATGCGCCCCTCGATTCCTACCTGATTACGCTTGCGGCCGGCCTCCCGGATGTATTTCCTTAGGGTGGTAACGGCTTTCTTACCCGCGGCGTCTGGGGCGAAGTTGGGGAACCAGCCGTCGCTGATGCGCGCCAGACGGCGTAAAACAGGCTCGCTGGGCAAGGGGCTGCTGCTGCTGCCGGCCCCCAGCCAAACTGGAATGGGTCTTTGGACCGGCAATGGGTTTAGCCCGGCATGGGTTACCCGGTGCCACCGGCCCTCGAAGTTGACCGCTTCGTGGGTCCAAAGAGCTCGCAGCAGGGCAATCTGCTCCTCGCTCCGTCGACCTCGATCGTGGAAGTTCTGGCCCAGGGCCTCATATTCCACGTGGTTCCAACCCACGCCGATTCCCAGTCGCAGCCTACCCCCGCTGAGCACGTCTACTTCCGCCGCCTGCTTGGCCACCAGGACCGTCTGACGCTGGGGAAGTATCAAGATGCCGGTGCACAGACCCATGGTCTTGGTAACGGCCGACAAATACCCCATCAAGGCGAAGGGCTCGTGCATCACACTCTCATGGGTGTAGGGAGAACCGACCACATGAGGATGGTGCTCGGCGTCGGCACCTAACACATGGTCCGCGATGAACAGATGGGAATAGCCCAGATCCTCGGCTGACTGGGCGTAATCGCGGATGGCTCCGGGGTCTGAGCCGATTTCGGTCTGAGGGAAGATAGCTCCGATCTGCACTACATTTCTCCTCAAATTAGCTGCCAATGGCTGAAAGTATGCCGCCTGATGGGGAGAATAGCAATAGTTCCGGAGGGTTATCCCTGGGCTTAATAAGCCTAGGGGTGATGGTTGGCGCTAAGTCTGCTCCGGCCTTTATTGGCTTGGGTTCGTTGGCGTGTTAGGATAAGCCAAATCTAGCAGAAAAGGGGGCCGTTATGGCTGATAAGATAAGGCTGGGCATTATTGGAGCCAATACTCAAAAGGGCTGGGCTCCGCGTTCCCACCTGCCGGCTATCGTGGCCAGCCCGGAGTTCGAGCTGACTGCTGTTTGCACCACCAGGCAAGAATCAGCCGATGAGTCAGCCAAGAAGTACGGGGCCAGGTTGGCCTTCGACGATTATCACAAATTGCTGGACCATCCGGACATCGACGCCGTCGCCGTGGTGTTGCGGGTACCGTCCCATTACGAGCCGACCGTGGCCGCCCTCAATGCCGGCAAGCATGTTTATACCGAGTGGCCGCTGGGCCGTACCACCGCCGAAGCTGTCGAAATGGCGGATCTGGCCAGATCCAAAGGAGTTCGGACCCTGGTTGGACTGCAGGCCCGGGCGGCGCCGGGGATTCTCTACGCCAAGGAGCTGGTGGATACCGGCTACGTGGGCGAGGTGATGTCTTGCCACGTTAGCCTTATTCGAGAGGGAGGGCTCCAGCGCACCTCGGATCGCACCTGGCAGCGGGACGATAGCTTGGGGGCCAATACCTTGACCATCGCCTGCGGGCACACCATCGACGCTCTGCGCTTCGTTTTGGGCGATTTCGGGCATGTCTCCACCGTGGTCAGCACTCAGGCCAAGCAGTGGTTTGAAACCGACACTCAGCAAATGCTGGATGTTACATCTCCAGACAACATCCTGGTCAGCGGCAGGTTGGCCAACGGCGGTGTGGCTTCGGTGCACATTGCCAGCAATCCCTGGGCGGGTAGCGGGTATCGTATGGAGATATACGGTCGGGATGGAACGCTGACGGTTTCTTCCGAGGACTCGCCTCAGTTGAACGAGGTCAAATTACAAGGCGCCCAGGGAAGCAACACCCTGGAGGATTTAGAAATTCCGGGCAAGTTCACCAACGTCCTGGAAGGTATGCCCGCCGGCTCACCCTTTAACGTGGGTCAGATGTATTACCGGTTTGGTGAGGCCATCCGCTCTGGGGAAACCTGGGAGCCAAATTTCGACACGGCCGTGGATCTGCACCATTTCATCGATGACATCCGGCGGGCTTCGGAGCAGGGCAGAGAGGTAGAGGTAGGCCGGGCATAGGACTCGCGGGTTATTGACTGATTAAAAAGGGAATTATATCGTTTACTTCGCAAATCCCCTTGACAAGTGTGGAGTTTGTTTGGTTCAATACGGACCTGTGGTATAGGTGTGGTTTATTGCACTTCAGTCAACACCAAACGCACACTGAACACTCTTCCAGGCCAGCCTAAGAAGAAGCAGGTGTAAGCATAAGCATGGTCACCACTAACTACATAACCTTGGCCGACCTTGAGGCGGCTTTAGACAAAGCCTTGAAGCCGGTCATTGACCGGTTGGATGGCATGGACAAACGCTTGGATCGTATCGAAGGCGACTTAAAGCATGTTCGGGGAAGAACCAACCAGATATACGATGGTTTGGTGAAGTAAGGCGACGATGGATAAGCCCAAGGTAGACTTCAAGACCCTCGAAACAATCACCAAGAAGGTGCTGGCCTATAAGCCAAAGAAGAAGCAGTCTACCCCGCAACAAAGGCCGAAGGCAGAATAGTGGTTGGGGCGGAAGGCAATGGAACTAATGTCGAACGATTGACACTGGCATCCGTGATGCCCCGGATAAGGGTAGACCCTGAATCTCGCAGATTATCCTTGTATTTTGAGACAACCGCAAATGTTGAAGCTGGCGAGCCAGGTCTGGATTTAACCTTACCGTTATCTGTCCCGGAGACACTATATCTCGTGTCTGGGTTACTGGACGCGTTACAGCAGATTGAACCTCTCTAATTTCCATAGTTCTAGCATAACCTATGACGTCAAGTCCTCGTAGGTAAGCCTCTTCCCAAATGTCCCCTTCACCAGGCTTTCCAGCCGCTTCATAGTAGGAATCTTTACGTTGCCTTCGTTCAACCGGAAGGTGAATTCGTCCACGTACCTTCCCAGGTGCTTCACGGAAACGTGGTGATAGGTGCCGTGTAGTCCACGCTTCAACACACTCCAGAAACTCTCGATGCCGTTGGTATGGGCCATGCCCTTGACGTACTCATTGGCGCTATGCTTGACCGTCCAGTGGGAGCGGTGCTTCATTCCCTGGTACGCTGCGGCCTCGTCGGTGTAGACTACGCTCCCATCTTCTGTGACGCTTGCCACAAACCCTTGCAAGTCCTCTTTGTCGGTGGATGCAATAGGCTTGGCCACAACACGCCCGGTATCCCTATCCCTGGCGCCCACGACCGCCGTTTTGCCAACCGTCCCACGCCCGGCGCGGAGCTTCTTGTTGGCGTGCTTGTTTCGTTCCTTGCCGCCGATGTAAGTCTCGTCAATCTCCGCCGCACCCTCTATAGGTACGGCTTCCATATTGCCGCAGGCTTCCCTCAAGCGGTGCAGCATGAACCAGGTGGACTTCTGGGTGATGCCAAGTTCCTTGGATAGCTGTAGGCTGCTGACGCCTTTCCGGGCAGTCTCCAGGATATACATAGCGTACAGCCATTTATCCAGGGGAATGTGGGATCGTTCGAAGATCCTCCCAGTTCTCACTGTAAATTTCTGGCGACAGTCCTTGCACTGGTGGTATTGGGAGTCCTTCATGCGGCTGGTGCGCTGGCTATCACAATGCGGGCAGATTATCCCGTCGGCCCAGCGGAGACCTTCGATGTATTTGATGGCTGAAGTTTCGTTAGGGAAGTTCTTGAAGAACTCGTATGCGCTGATGGTGGTCCCGCCATTGTTTGTCATTTGAATTAACTCCCCTTTCTGAGTACAATCCAATTCTAACAGCTACGGTGTGCGAAGTAAAGTATATAATTCCCATTAAAAAAGGGCCGGCTAATTGCCGGCCCTTTTCATAGTGTGCCAGGCATGTTGTGCATCTTGGAGGTGAAAGTCCTCTGCGGGCCGTGATGACCGGAACCGCTAGCCTAAGCAAGGGTGTCCACCGTGAGGTGGAATCTGAAGGAAGCTGATGGCAAAACTCGGACCCGACGAACAGGAATCGGATACAAGGCCGGCGCAGTGGGGTAACCCGGCCATGGACGGGGAGGCCCGGTAGTCATCCGGACATGTGCGTTGGTAAATCCGGCGGGGACCGAGGGAAGGATGCATAGCTTACCCTGGGAGATCTCTGGGGCTGTCCCGATGGAATCGGGACTACCGCACCGGCAACGGTGGGGGAAGGCTCCGGAGAAGTCAGCCGAGGCCATAGTAGTCCTTCCCGCACGGGAAGGATGAAGGGCCGAATCCTCTACTGCAAGGAGCCAGTCAAGAGGACTCGATGGGCGTAGAGCGGCAGCAAGGCACGGCCTAACAACTCTCCCTTCTTGAATGGAGGAAGGAGACCGTGCGCCCCGGCGTCCCTGGTGAAGGCGGAACCGGAACTGGGGTGAGCGAGGAGCAGCCAGCGACCACGGTGTCTGAACGGAAACGAGCCTTGACGGGTGGTAGCACCTGTTGAAACAGTAGAGGAAACCGCCGGATACGCTGAGTACGTCCGGTGGTGTGGGAGGACGGGGGCCGCGAGGCCCCCTCCTACCCGATTGGTCACAACCTGGGTGGGTGGCCCGCTCAATCGGCTGTGGTAGTGGCCTGCTCCTCTACTTTTTGTCCGGTGGCCGGATCGACTTCAAAGGAGCTGAACAGCTCCAATTCCTCACCCATCTCCCGCACGGCTGGAATCACTTCCTCGCCCATCAACCGCAGGCTGCGCATCTGGTCCTCGTGGCTCATGGCGCCGTCGCCGTCCCAGAAGAAAACGCTGCCCGGCCGCAGATATTCCAGCACGTGGCGGATCTTGGGCAACACGGTCTTGGGCGTGCCGGTGATGATGGTATGGTCGGCTATCTGGTCTTCAAAGGGACGCCGGTTGGTCCCGAACCGGCCGGCCGGTCCGAAAGCCGTGGCGGAGAGACGGCGGGAGGTTCGGGAGGTGTGTCCCGGCAGGTTCATGATAGCCGGATTCACCTGACCTTCATTGCCGGCCAGGAAGGGGTTGCTCACGCCGGATAGATACTTGCGGGCCACTTCCTCGGCTTTTTCTTCCGTCTCATCGACGTGGACCTTCCAAAGGTAGGCCAGATTCTGGGTGCCCGACTCGTAGCCCAGCTCAGCGGCGGTGTCGTGATACAGCTGGAAAGCCTCCTTGGTGGGCTCCAGCTTGGTGGCCAGCAGCACCAGGGGATAGCGATGGGCGGCGGTCCACTTGACGGTTTCCACGCTGACGGTGGAGGGAATCCAGATAGGCGGATGGGGCTTCTGCAGGGGCCTGGCCCACGGATTGACGTAGCGGTAGTGGTAGTGCTTGCCTTCCCAGCGGAAGGGTCCCGGATCGGTCCAGGCCTTGATGATGAAGTCGTGGGCCTCTTCGAACCGCTCCCGATTGAAGTGGGGCGGCGAGTTATGGGCGTAGCTCTCCCGGCCGCCACCCCGGACGAAGCCGGAGACCAGCCGCCCGTGGGAGATCATGTCGATCATCGAAAGCTGTTCCGCCAGCCAAAGCGGGTCGTCCCAAATGGGTAAAACGTTGCCCAGGATGATGATTTTGGCCTTGTTGGTGATTCGAGCCAGGATGGATGCGCCGACGTTGGTGACCCCTTGCATGCAGAAGGGTGTGCTGTGGTGCTCGTTGAGCATCAGGGCGTCGAAGCCCATTTCCTCGGCGTAAACCTTCTCATCCAGGTAGCGGTTGTATAGCTGGGCGCCGATCTCAGGGTTGTAGTTCGAGTTACTTATGCTTAGGTCGGTGCTCTGGGTACCCATCAGACCCGAGGCGTCGTCCTGCCAGGGTTGTTCGGTGAAGTGCCCGATTAACATACCGACACCCCCTTTGTTGATATTTGCGAGTTGGGAAAGGGTTATCTAATATCTGCCCTTTATCTGCCCTTGCCAGCCAACGCCAGTGTAGCATCGGCCCCGGCCTACTGTCCAGGTAGGGCCGGCTCGTTTCCCGCCCGGCGACTCTTACCAGCGGGCTTGCCCAACTGCCCATTCTGGACCGCCTCCCACTTGGTGCGGACCAGCTGGGCGAAATCCGCCACGTCCTCTGGCGATTCGAGGGGAACTCTCACCTGTTTGGTGCCACGAGGCCCCGGCGTTGCTGCCACCTGCTGCCGCAACTCTTCCGGCACCTGGTCCGAGTCCAAAATCAGGGGCTCCAGCGCTCGGACGCCGACGAAAATGGTCGCCCGCAGGCCCTGGCGGAAGTTATGTATGTGAAACAGCTGGGTACCCAGGCAGTAGCAAGCCGGGGTCCATTCTCGGCAGAAGCCGTCATACACCGTCCGCTCCGCCACCTCCGGCCAGGCGGCAACCAGCGAGCAGAGCTGGGCCGCTAATTCTCTGCGGGAGTCCTCCATCAGCGCTATAATTTCCTCAACTGAAGGGCGGCCTTCCGTTTCTGACTCTTCCATTTTGACTCGAGCGGCTAGATTTGATGCTATGATTGACCCGTCGGGAAGGGGATGCCGGTCTGGCTACGCACAACCGGGTAACTAACAAACGGAAGCTGAGGCTGGATTAGGAAAGGAGTCTTCATGGATATTGGAGTTGGACTGGATGCGACCCTGAATCTCTCCTTCGACCAGCAGGCCGAACTCTCCCGGGAAGCAGCGCAGCTGGGGTACACCAGCGTCTGGACTCCGGAAAGCACCGGCATGGATTCCTTCCAGCTTTGCGCCCACCGCTGGGCGGCCAGCCGGCAGGCCATCCCCGAGGGACTCCATACCGGCATTGCCGTTTCCCCGGTAATGTACCGCACCCCGGTGGCCTTCGCAATGGCCGGCGGAACATTGAGCCAACTGACCGGCGGCCGGTTCATCATGGGCATTGGCTCGGGCGGCGCCTACCGTCCCAGAACCCGCCGGTCTATAGGCATGCCCCGAATCTCGACTTTGGCGCTGATGCGAGACTATCTGACGACGGTGAGGGGCCTGGTCCGTGGTGAAGAGGTCGACTACCAGGGTGAGGTGGTGACCCTTAGGGGTTTGAAGCTAGCCATTAACCCGGCTCCCAACACCCCGGTCTACCTGGGCACCCTGGGGCCGGCGATGCTGAGGCTGGCCGGTGAGTTGGCCGATGGCGTCTGCTTGAACTGGTGCAATCCGGAGCAGATCGCCTGGAGTCGGGATCGGATAGCGGAGGGAGCTGCCACCGTAGGCCGGGACCCTGCTGATATTCAGGTGGTGGAGTACATTCGGGTCTGCGTTGACGACGATGAGGACTTAGCCCGGCGGGCTTTCGCCAAATCTACCATGGGATACGCCCTGGGACAGCAGGTGCCCACTGACCGGGAGAGACAGCTGGGCTACCGAGCCCATTTTGAGCGGATGGGATTTGCCGAAGAGTTGGCGGACCTGGACCAGATGCGCCGTGAGGGCGCATCGGCGGATGATGTGGCCGAGGCCTTTCCCGCCGAGGTGTTGGGGAAGGTTGGGTATTACGGGAAGGTGGCAGGAGCGGCGAAGGCTTTTGCCCAACTGTCCCACGGGCTGGACACCGCCCTGGTCCGGGTGGTCGCGGCCCGGCCGGGTGTGGATTCAGTCCTGGCAACGATGAAGGCCTGCCGGCCGGAGCTGGTGGATGCAGTCCTGGCGACGATGAAGGCCTGCCGGCCGGAGTTGGTGGGTTAGGCCGCATCTTTGGATTCAAGTTGGACGGCCAGCGGACCGGCCCTAGGCGAGACAGGCCAAACAATTGACAGCGGGTTTGCCCCTCTTTAAACTCGGGACCACTTGGGGACCATCTAGGGGCTCAGAAAGAATGTAGGGCACCGCTGGTTTTGAGTTTAACTTCCTTAAGTCCGAGGTAGATTCAGAGGTTAATTCCATGGAAGTTGCAACGGCTTTGCAGTATCGCTATTCCGGGCTGGCCCAGGAAATAATCTGCGACAGCGTCGCCATTTCCGGCATTCGGCAGTCTCTGGACGGACTGGGTGTCAACCGCGCTTTGGTCGTCTGCGGCCCCACCATTCTGGAAAAGTCCAACGTGGTGCAGCGAGTACAGGAGGCCTTGGGCGGCTATTGCGCCGGCCTCTTCTCGGGCGTGGCTCCCCACTCGCCCATCGAGGTGGTGCAGCGGGCGGTCGAGGCGGCCGGCGAGCTGAACCCCGACTGCCTGGTGAGCGTGGGCGGCGGCAGCACCCATGACACCTGTAAGGGCATCGCCATGATGCTAGCCGAGGGTGGCGATATCCACGACTACGAGATGCGGTTCGAGCCGCCGGACAAAGTCATCATGCCCCACACTCCCCATGAGAAAGTTCCCATCGTCAGCGTACCCACTACCATGGGTGGAGCGGAGTTGAGCCGGGGTGGGGGCGGCTTCACCGACAAAGCCCTGGGCCGCAAAATTTTGCTCTCCGGTGTTGGCAACGGGCACCGGGTGGTCATCATCGACGGCCAAGCCATCGCGACGACGCCCCTACGGATTCAGATGGGCACGGCCATTGGGCAGCTCCGCATCGCCATTGAGACGGTCTACTCCACCAGCCATAGCCCGATTGGCGATGCCCTGGCTCTCCACGCCATAAAGTTACTGGTAAATTACCTGCCCCAATGGGAAGACATGGACCAGACCGTGCTGTTGAACACCAAGACAGCGGCGCTTCTGCCGATGCTGGCTATGGCATCGGTGCGGGGTTTGGGCATGAACACCGCCATCGCCCACAACATCGGCGGGTTGTATGATGTGGCCCACGGCGAAGCCAACGCCATCATGCTGCCCCATACCATGCGTTACAATTTGGATGGCAGCGCCGAGCGTCAAGTATTGATTGCCGAAGCCATGGGCATAGACACCTCGGGGCTCAGCGCAGAGGAAGCCGGCTTGGCCGCCTCCGACGGCGTCGCCCAGCTTTGCCGAACCCTGGGCTTGCCTCCCCGCCTGCGGGACGTGGGTGTTCCCGAGGAGGGGCTGGAGCTTTTGGCAGCGGCCACGTTGCATGACCGGGGGCTGGCCACCAATCCCAAGCCCATCTCCGACGCCGGGCCAATTATGCAGGTGCTCCGGGACGCGTGGTAATCAAGGACCGGGTAATCACTCATCTCGATACTCAAACTCTTCGCTGAGGAATAATAGTATGACAACCACGGCTCAACCCTGGACCGAGGATATGGTGGAGGTGGCGGGAGTAAAGCTTCAGGTAGTCAAGGGAGGCTCCGGGGAGCCGCTACTTATCCTGCACGACGAGATGGGCCATCCCGGGTGGCTGCGGCTTCATCAGGCCTTGGCCCAGAACTTCAGCCTGCAGATTCCGTCCCATCCGGGATTCGGAGAATCCGAGGAGTTGGACTGGGTAATGGGCATGCGCGACCTGGCCGGCTGGTATCTGGGTGCGCTGGACCAGCTGGACCTGGAGGGCATGAGTGTCATAGGGTTCGGGCTGGGGGGTTGGCTGGCGGCGGAGATGGCGACCATGTGCCCACAGCAGTTCAAAAAGCTGGTACTGGTGGATGCCGCGGGAGTCAAGCCTCCCACGGGAGAAATCCTCGACATTTTCCAGTTAGTGGCCAAGAGTTTCATAACCGACAGCGTCCTCGACCCGGGCAGCGTTCCCGAATTCCAGTTGATATGTCCGGATGAACCTACCCCGGAACAGGCGGAAAACTGGGAAAGGGCCCGGGAAAGCAGCTGTCGATTGAGCTGGCGTCCCTACATGCACAATCCGGCTCTGCCAAACCTGCTGTTTCGGCTGAAGCGGCTGCCCACCTTGATCGTATGGGGCCAGCAAGACCCCATAGTTCCCCTCAGCGCCGGTCAGCTTTATCACGAAGCCATCCCCGGGTCCAGGTTGGCGGTAATCGAAAATTGCGGCCATCGTCCGGAGGTGGAGAAGCCCGAGGAGTTTATCTCGCAGGTTCAAGAATTTTTGCTTGGCTGATATTTTATTCCCGACGAGATAGGCGAGCCGTTGCCTCAGAGCAAGCGGCCCTTATTGTGACACCATTTCTATATGAAAAGTGCCTGTTACGGGTAAGGTAGGGGCGCACGGCCGTGCGCCCCATACGGGATCACCGAGGACTCATACGCGACTTTTGCGCAGACTTGGTATACCACCACCACCGCGTTTTTTTCCTCTTTGGCGGAATTATCAATTGTGATAATTGCCAGGGACACTGTGATGCGATGGTGAGGTGCAATTGATACACCTATTAGAGAGTCCCTTCCCAATGGGTTGGAATTCCCACAAAAATACCAGGGCAAAAATATAAGGCTCTTTGGAATGGGAGTGGCCAATGGCTACAGCTATCCGGGTTGCCAATTGGAGGGCTATAGAAGCCCTGCGCGCCGGGGTGCCGAATCGCGACGCGGTACGGGCGCTGGGCAGCTCCCAGCCCGCGGTGGAGGATCGATTCGAAGAGACGCTGACGGCGGTCCGGCAGGGCTTCGAGAACGGTAGAGGGGCTGAAGGCGTACTCTTCGCGGGTGATTTCGGTTCGGGCAAATCCCATTTGCTGGAGTATCTGCAGCATGTCGCTCTGGAGAAGGGATTTGTCTGCAGCAAGGTCGTAATCAGCCGAGAAACCCCTCTTTATGACGCGGTAAGGATTTATGACGCGGCCATCCAGTCAGCCAAGGTGCCGGAATGGTCGGGTAACATCCTGAGTGCTATCGCCAAAAATCTGGAATTCGAGTCTCCAGAGTACGATGATTTTAAGCGGTGGGCGTTTGATCCGAACACCTCCCCAAATTCCAGGTTCGCCACTTCCATGTACATTTTCCAGCAAGGCGCCGGAGGGCGTTACCCGGAGATTTCCGACCGCATTCTTCAGTTTGGGGGGGCGTGAAAGCTACGGACAAGGAAATGATGGCCTGGTTAAAGGAGTTGGGGGAGGAAACCGCCTTCAAGTTTGATAAAGCGACCAATCGGGATCTGGTATGGCAGCGCTATGAATTCATGTCACGGCTAGCTGTAGCGGCCGGATACGCCGGTTGGATTTTGTTGATTGACGAAGTTGAGCTTATGGGGAGGTATTCTCTGGGGCAGCGGGCCAAATCGTACGGAGAGATGGCCAAGCTGCTGGGAATTCTGGATGAGCCTCCCATTCCTGGCTTGGGGGCGGTGTGCGCTATAACTTCCGCCTACCAGATGGAGGTTATGGACGACCGGAGAGATGACGAAAAGATATCCGCCAAGCTCAGGTCCACCGGCGACCTGGGGGACTGGCTTTTGGCGGGCCAGGCCGACCGAGGCATGCAGAAGATCCGCCAAATCCCCCAGGACAACATGATTCTCGAAGAATCCATCGACCTGGCTGAGATATATGGGGATTGTCAAAATATTTACTCCCAAGCCTACGGCTGGCAAGCACCGTCGGATTTCAAGTCCAACGAAACTTGGCGCATCCGGCAGCACATCAAGCACTGGATCAACTCCTGGGATCTAGCGAGATTGTTCCCCGAGCATGAATCCGAGCTGCAGGTTACTGCATTGGAGCCCAGCTACGCGAAAGGCCCGGTCGAAGAGCAAGAGCCGGTGGCGAAGGTCAACAGCTGCGTTGTTGAGAATGCCCGTCCTCGGTTTGCCGTGTTTGGCGGGCAGGACACCTGCAAAGACCGAATATTTGCGCCCGACCGGAGGGTAACCCAGCTATCGGGTTGGTCAATACCGGCGGTTGAATGGCGGTGGTGCGTGCCGGGCTTCGACATGCCCTGGCAGTGGGCCGATGAGCAGAAGCTGCGTCAGCAGCCACTAGTATGGGAATTCGATAAGGAGGAGGTCGGAGTCTCCGGGGGCAAATGGGAGCACTTGGAGGAATCCCAGCTGGGCATTGAGCTTCGGTTTCAGCTGAACGGGGACTGGCTGCGGGAACTCCACCGCTTTCCGCTGACTCGACAACAGTTGGTCGACGGCAAAGATTTCTGGAAGATAGGGCAGGAGATTTTGCCCCCGGTTACTTTTCGAGACCTTTAGGGCGAGCTCTTTAGAGCGCCTTCAAGCCAACTCACCGCATCAAGTCTGACCAGTTAAAATATTGGGGTTGCGACTGAGTGACTAACTATCACAGGTTGGCGTAAATAATCAGGCAGCTCCCGATCTGTGCTTGCCAACGACCCTAAAAATTGGGATGCCCTTACATACTTAGCTACGACGGCGCGAGGGGTCGGGAGTGAATCTGCCCCACCAGTCTCGCAGCCAACATATAAGACACGACTACAGCATAAATGTTGATTCCAATGAATATCAACTCCGGTTTGTAGGCAGATTGGATAATGAACTCTCCTCCAGGGCCCAAAAGAGGCGCAAGTTCGACTCCCATTCCCCGTGAAGTGAAATGAAGCATTGATGTAATCGATATTCCGGAGATGAACTGGAAGGAGATGCCCCCTAGAGCGAATTGTGGAATCTGCAGAACGAAAAGAAACAGTGATAAATGGAGACCAAATTCGCGGTTTCTCCACAGGTACACGCCAGCTATGATGCTGAGTAAGAACAAGATGTCTAAGGCCACAATAGCAGGGCTCGCGTTAAAGGCGGAGTTAAGAAGGGGATAAAGGGTACCAACTACGAGTCCGATTGCTCCGCCTAAGATTTCTAAAACGGCTATTGCATTCCACCAGCCATAGCCAGTGGAGCTGACTGAAGGAATTTCGCTTTCATCGTTGGTGGACTGGTTCTCGTGGCCCACCCGTCGCAGCAGTCGGCGCTCCATGAAACTGCGCATTCTCTCTTCAGGCTGTTCACGGGTATAACGATCCGATAATCTAACCATTCTCTTTCCTACGCCATCTCAGCCACAGTTTGGCCAACCGGTTCAGTGGCTCCCGATAAACCGGCAGCCTCGTCTTCTTGCAGCAATAGTCAATTTGCGGTTCCGCCAGATTTGAACCCACCTTATCCTTTTCTGGTCGGGAACCAGGGAAAGGCAGGTGCTGGAAAGGGAACAGACGAAGGAAAACGTGGTAGACAATTGTCAATGATGACGCATCCCAGGGTACGTTTGTTTGCCTAGTGGTTAAAACGGAGTGGATGCGGTGGAGGCCGACGAGGCCTGAGCCCCCCGTCGGAAGAGGATTCCTGCAATAGACTCCTGTAAAACCGAAGCTTGCCCCTGCCCCGCATAACCCCTCTGCCCCGGGTGCTGGTGATAACCCATTCTCTGGCTTGCGTCCCTAGTTTGCCACACCCTCCTACGTTACGTACAATCCCACTAACATTGTGGCGTGATCTACAGCCTCAGGTTTTATACCAGGTTAAGGGGGGCTATCACTGTGGCTACTGAGCGTCTCCAAAGGCGCATCGAACAATTTCTTGACGAGGCGGAAGGAGCGGTCGCCAGACTTGATTGGGCAGTTGTCCGCGACCGAGCAAGGGCCTACTTGGGCTTGACCAGGAGAACGAAGACGGGCTAGCTTTGTTGGCAGCTGCTGAGAGAGAACTAGGAGAGACATCTTCTTCAGCACCTGCCACGTCAATATCCTCTGCTCCGGCCGCCCCCTCGGACCAGCCCACCTCCTTCGCCAACGGCCGCTACCAAGTCAAACGCTCTCTTGGTGAGGGCGGAAAGAAGAGGGTCTACTTGGCCCAGGACACCCTGTTGAACCGGGAAGTGGCCTTCGCGCTAATAAAGACCGAGGGCCTGGACGAGGTCTCCCGGACCCGCATCACCCGAGAGGCCCAGGCCATGGGCCGGCTCGGCTCCCACCCTCACATCGTTACGGTGTTCGACCTGGGAGACCACGAAGGGCAGCCCTTCATGGTGACCGAGCCAATGGGCGGCGGCGATGTTGAAGGGGTCATCGAAGAAGCTACCGACCACCGACTTCCCTTGGAGCAGGCCATCGAAATTGCCAGAGAAACCTGTCGGGGCTTGGAGTTCGCCCACAGCCGGGGCATCGTCCACAGTGAGCTTTTTAGCCATATGGGAAATGTGGGCCAAGACGATTGGGAAACCTTCCGAAAGCCCGAGGTCCAGGAGGCATTTCCTTTTCCTTTTTGGGAAGAAACCCTGGGACCGTTAGAGTCCCTGGGTATTGTCGAGGCACTGTCCGGGGAGCAGGCTCTGACCAGTGAAGTCACTGCCATCCCTACGCCGGAACATGCTCCTGGCTCCATGAGCTTGGCGGTGGCGTCCGGCGGCCAGCAGGCCTTGATTCTTGGAGATGTATTTCATGGGCCCACTCAGGTGACCGGGTCTGATTGGGTATTTAGCTTCGACATGGACCCTGATCTGGCTATCCAGACCAGAAAGCGGATGATCGACAGGGCAGAGGCAGAGGATACTATAGTAGGTATTTGCCATCACACCGGATTCGGGCGCATCGTACGATCCGAAGGCAAGCGTTACTGGCAAGGCTTGTGATTTCCAGGTCTTTTTATGCTGTGCAAGGGTGGGCCTCCGACTATGTGGCGAGATTGAAGCGAAAAACGGCATCTGGGCCCTTCCCAGACAAAGCTAACGGGAGGGCCGATTGCGTACACTGGCCCTGGGTGCAGGCGATTCGTTCCTACGTGCGAGAGCGAGACCCGGAGCAGCTTAGGGATTGTCACGAAATAATTAGTTCAATTGAGCAGCGCAACGCGGGGTAGCAGCGAATAATTCCATTCACCATGGAAAGAGTCTCTACGGAAATAGATGGCTTCGAGTTCGTCGTCCGATACGGTGCGCCCGGCCGGGTATCGGTTGGTGTCCAGTTGGATCTGAACCCGCAGCCCCGTCCGGGTCGTGGTCGCCCCGATCAAGTTCACCACCACCTCGTGGCTCACCAGCGGCTTTCCGCGCCAGTTCTGACTGATCGCGGAGAACAAGCGGTGTTCGATCTTGTTCCACTTGCTGGTCCCTGGTGGGAGGTGGCACACGTCGATTTCAAGGCCCGTCTCATCCGCCAATTTCTGCAACTCCAGCTTCCACAAGCGGAGCCGATACCCATTGCTGCCGCCCGCGTCGGCCGTTATCAGCAGCCGAGTGGCGCTCGGGTAGAGCGCCTGCCCCATGCCGCGCCACCAACGCCGGATGCTCTCGACGGCAAAAGCAGCCGTATCGTGGTCCGTCCCCACACTGACCCAGGCCTCGTTCTGGGCGATATCGTACACCCCATAAGGACTGACCCGGCCCAGATCCGGAATCAGGAAGTCATGCACCAGCACTTGCTCCGGCGCTCCCTTGGGACGCAACTCCCGCCCACCGTTCTTGAAGGGCCCCACCAGTTCCTTCTTCTTCGTGTCCACGGAGATCACCGGCTCTCCCAGGGAGAGTTGCAGTTGCACCGCCCGGTCCAAGTGCTCAAACTGGGCGTTGCGGTCCGGGTGTTCCGTCCCCGCCAGGGTCTTGCGATTGGCTTGCAAGCTATAGCCCATGTCGTGGAGCAGTTCGGCGACCATGCGATGGCTGACTTGGTGCCCTTGGCGCTTCAATGCCACCGCCAGTTGACGCACGCTCTTGCAGGTCCAGCGCAGCGGGGACTCGGGATCCCCACGGCTGGTCGGCTCCACCAGCCGGTCCAAGTCCTCGCGCAAGCTCGGGTCATGCTCGACGGTGCGCTTCCGGCCGCCTCCAGGATGGCGGATGCGGCCCTTCGCGGCCCCTACGGCCGGCTGGCCCAACTCCCGTATGCCGCGGCGAATCGTCCCGCGAGAAGCTCCGGTGGCCCTTGCAACCGCTGCCTGGCCACCACGCCCGGCCGCCGACGCCTCAGCGGCAAGCACCAGCCGCCGCACCCGCTCGTCCACAACGGGGGCAATCGCTTGGTAACGAGCTTGAATCGCTCCTTCAACTATCACCCATTAAGTATAGCTGAGCATGTAGTAAAGGTCAAGTTATTTCGTGACAGTGCCTTAGGTCCGAAATGGGCGCCGGCGCTGCCGACATTGCCGAGGTGGTGTCGGACGTTAAAGAGCGACTACCTGACTTGAGGCCGCCACCTCAGTTGGAGAGCCCGGAGCAAGCCCGGTTTCGGCTGTTCGACTCCATAACAGCCTTCTTGAAATCCGCATCCCAGAAGCAGCCGTTGGTGCTGGTATTGGACGACCTGCATTGGACCGACCAGCCGTCGCTGCTACTGCTCCAGTTCGTGGCCAGGGAGCTGGGCAACAGCCGTCTACTGCTGGTGGGCACCTATCGAGATATGGAATTATCCCGACAGCACCAATTGGCCGAGACTCTGGGAGAGCTGACCCGGGAGCGGCTATTCCAGCGGGTGCTGCTGAGGGGACTGAGCCAGGAGGACGTGGAACGGTTCATCGAGGTGGCCACGGGCGTGGTGCCTCCAGGGGGTCTGACCCAGGCGGTACACACCCAGACGGAAGGAAACCCCTTGTTCGTCACCTAGGTGGTGCGGCTGTTGGTGCAGGAAGGGGAGCTGGCAGCTGACACGGCGGGAAACCGCGACTCTTGGACTGTGCGAATTCCAGAAGGGGTGCGAGAGGTTATCGGCCGCCGGCTAAACCGCTTGTCCCAAAGGTGCAACGATACATTGACCATTGCCTCGGTCATTGGCCGCGAGTTCGCCCTGGACCAGATAAAGCCGCTGATTGATGACATGACCGAGGACCGTCTCCTGGAGGTTCTGGAAGAGGCCCTATCCGCAAGAGTTATCGAGGAACTACCCCAGGTGGTGGGACGTTACCAATTCACTCATGCTTTGATACAAGATACCCTCACCGGAGAGCTGACCCTGACCCGCCGGGTGCGGCTGCACGCAACGATCGCAGAATCGTTGGAGCAGCTGTATGGTGAGAACGCGGAGGCCCACGCCCCCGAGTTGGCTCACCATTTTGCTGAAGCTCAAAGTATTTTGGGAACGGACCGCCTGGTCCGTTATTCGCTGCTGTCCGGGAAGCGAGCCCTGGCCGGCTACGCCCACGGGGACGCTTTAACCTACTTCCAAAGAGGGTTGACAGCTAGGGAAATCGAGCTCGCGGGGGATGAAGTGCCACCCGACGAGGAGGCAGCGGCATTACTGTTCGGGTTAGGGCGAGCGCAGGTAGCGGTCCTTCCGGTAGACCAGCTTCACAACGCGGTGGCTATCTTGCGTCGCGCCTTCGAGTATTACTCCGCGGTGGATGATCTGGACCGGGCGGTGGCCATTGCAGAGACTCCCCTACCGCCCACGGCAGGACACCACACCGGAATGTCTCAGCTTCTAGCCCGCGGACTGGAATTGGTCCCCGCGACTTCCCTGGCTGCGGGACGCCTACTGTCGTTGCGCGGCCGGGTCAGCTATATTGAAGAAGGGGATTACGAAGGCGCTCAGGAAGCCTTCAATGAATCTCTGGAGATCGCGCGCCGGGAAGGGAGCGCCGACTTGGAATTGCGAACCCTGCTCGACGCTGCCGAGGTTGCACTTTACCACAACCAGATTCAAGATCTCCTAACTCTGTCTCTCCGGGCCGTAGACCTAACTTCGATGGTGGATGATCCACGCGGCGAAGCATTGGCAAACTTCTATGCGTCGATTTCACATACGATCCGTGGAGAGCCAGGTCCCGCCGCCCAATTTGGTGATGCAGGTATTGCGGCAGCCCAGCGTCTACGCCACCACTTTTATCTAGCCCGAACCTTGTCTGTCAGAGAGTACGTCGCCCGGCTCTTGGGCCAGTGGCCAACAGCCCTGGAACTCTGCAACCGGGGGTTGGCGGTATCGCCCAGGGAATCTCGCTTGCTCTTCGGCCGGGTCCTAGGGCATGTCAGGTTGGTGAGTTTGATTCGGCGGAAGCCCGTCTGGACGAGCTGATCGAGGTGATGCAACTCAATCCTTCTGGGCCGACCATCGACCGAGCCTTTTTCAGCCTGACTGCCCCCCTTGGCCGCACATATTACGGGTGTGGTAGATCGCTCTAAGGTTGCCGAAGAAGCCGCCCGCATTATCCTTTCCAGCTCCTCTGCTATTCCGGTTGTCGTGGATATCACCAGGTACGGCCCGTCCCTTCTGGCAGTTCAGCGGGGCGATGCGGCGGCCGCCAGAGACCTCTATGCTTCCTTGGCACTTTCAGGCGTTGGTATTATCTTTGGAATACATGACAGCCAACTCCTGGGACTCCTGGCCCAAACCATGGGCGACTTGAACCAGGCGATGGTCCACTTCGAGGACGCTTTGGATTTCTGTCGCCGGTCGGGCTACCGGCCAGTTCTGGCCTTGATTTGTTGCGACTATGCCGACACCCTGCTCCAGCGTAACGAGTCAGGAGACCATGAGAAGGCCATGAACCTGCTGGATGAGTCGTTGGCCATCTCCAGCGAGCTGGGCATGCGGCCCTTGATGGAGCGGGTGCTGTCCCGGCGGGAGATACTCAAGGCGTAAACCCAATCTGGATAAAGCCCCGCGAATCCAGGCGACTAAGGAGTTCAACTATGACAACCCAGGTAAAATGGACTATGGAAGCCGACTACCTGCAGGCATGCAACTGCGACTACGATTGCCCCTGTGAATTCGAGGCACCTCCTACCCAGGGGTATTGCGAGGGCATCGGGGCGTGGCGAATTAACCAGGGCAGTTACGGAGAATTAAGCTTGGATGGCCTGGGGCTAGGAGTCGTCCTTCGGTCTTAAGGTGCGATGCACGAAGGTGACCTGACCTTGGCCTTACTGGTTGATGAAAAGGCAACTGAGCAGCAGAGGCAGGCATTGTTGCAGATAGCCTCCGGTGCAGAAGGTGGACTCCCTTTCGAGATAATAGCTGCTCTAGTAAGCAACCTGCTTGAGCCGCAATTCGTTCCGATAGAGTTCAATCTCAATGGGAAGAACAGCAGTGTAAAGTTAGGCGAGAACGTCTCCATGGCATTCGAGCCGGTCAAGAATCCTGTCACCGGCGAGCCAGAAGGTATCCGAATAGAACACGAAACTGGCTTTATTTTTAAAAATGCGGAAGTAGTTTCTGCCAAGGAGTGCCGCGTATCCATTGGGGAACTTAATTTCTCCTGGCCCGACAAGGCAGGATTTGTAAGCCAGATAAAGTATGGAAACTAGGTGATCCCTTAGTCTCTCATAAGTTCAGCAACGGGCAGATTCCTGTGGGTGCCCACCCCTAATCCTCCGTCACCACCACAACGTGCTCCCTCTCCGGGAAGGATCGAGCGGGCCGGTAACCGGGAACTATCTGCGGGTAAAAAAGTATTACGGTTGCTAATTGTCTCTGCGGCAGTTGGCGAAAGGCTGGGGTGTCAGCCAGCCTTTTCTATCGCAAATTAGAGCAGGGAAACTACCGATACCAAGGGCGCTGCAAGAGAGGGTGGAGGCCCTCGGTGCGTATCACTTGCTTATCGGTGATGAGCAGGAACCTGGGTACGGGAGAGGAGTCCCCGCCGATTCGGCTAGGAATTGTGGAGCGGGCGGGGGGATTCGAACCCCCGACTTTTTGCTTGGGAAGCAAACACTCTACCACTGAGTTACGCCCGCATCGGGAGGCTGCCTGAGATTTGATGGTAAATCCGGCGCCTCCCGCTGTCAACCGGCCCGGTTCCCCGATGCTATCGCGGGGCCTTGGACCAGGTATCGCCCCAGGCTACATCAGGCATATCGCGCTGTCGCCGAACCTCGTTGATAGTCAGCACCCCCCGGTCCAAAAGCTGAACTTCCCGCTGAACCCGCCGGTTCTCGTCCTCCTGCAATGCTTCGATAGCGCTGAGGTCGAACTCCAGGGTGAGCTCCGGATAGCCCAGCCGGGGCAGGAGCATGAGCATGAGGGACAGCTGCTCTTCCATGAAACGCAGCTCCGGTATTATCGTGTTCCGCCAAAAAATACGCTCCGCCGCGTTTACATTGGCGAAGGTAGCTCGCTCCAAGTCCGATAGCAGCGGTTTGGGCACTCCGTACGCCCGGCTGACTTCCTCCAGGCTCCAGCGTAGGCCGGCCATGAAGTCCATGTCCTTGTGACTCAGTCCCAGGGTCTTGATGTCCCGGATGAAGTTGGCGATGGCCGGGCGGTGGGCGTTGCCGGGACCTTGATAACGAGCTTCCCAACGATTATAAAATCCTCTACCTCGGCATCGGTCATGTCGTCGTTGGTGAGCAGCACGAAGTCGGGTTGGGCCGAGTTCCGCAGAAAATTACGGTTGAACCGCAGTCCATCGGTGCCCATGTCCACTGCGAGTCTAGCAGGCGCCAGGGGCGAAAGCCCTGCATACTCCTCCAGCGGGTTGAAGTAACGAAGCCAGATTACCTCTTCCGGTGTATAAGGAACCGGCCCGCTATGCCCCTGATATACGAATCCTCGGATGTGGCGCTTACGGTCGGGCAAAATGCTAACCCGGTCGGGGCGCAGAGGCCAGATCTCCCTGACTCCCTCCTCATCTCGGTCCAAAGCCCAGAAGGCGGATCCCCACAGATTGAGGTAGATCTCGGTAGCCCGCCAGAGGTCTCCTCGGATGTACCAGCGGTTGGCCCGGTTTAGCAACTGCTGGGCTGGATGAGTATCTTCCACCGGAACCTTCCCCCGGAAAAATCGCGGCGGAGCAGCCGGGCCGGAGGCCGGCTGATGGCATCTGCGCGAAGTTTGATGGCGGAATATACTGAAACCGAAGATGCGTAATAACTGCCATACTCCGGGCGGGCCCAACCGTTGCCGCTGCCCATGCTCTCTTGGAAGGGATGTATATCCGAGGCTGCGGCTCGGTTGCTGCGCTGTGGGGGGGCAATCGAGTAGGTTTGGCGGGCGGATTTCGTGGGCAAAGGCTGTCCGGCTTTCTCTCTGGACCGGCCAATAGCAGGCAGCCGGAGCCTACGGGATGCTCGCTTTAATGTTGACCCGATGCCGCTGGCGTTGTTGGGATTGATCATCCTTGACGTCTCCTATGCTCTACTGATAGGCCGGGGGTGGGCATCGCCGTCCCGGATTTGGGCTTAATTTGGGCTTGCCGCCAGATTGGGGGTATCCGATTTCAATTCCACGGCCGGCTTCAAGTCCACAACCGGGCTCGGCTTGGTGGGTCGACAAAGGCCAGCATTAAAGCATCGGCCACATCGGGTGACGCTTGACCCCGCTGCCGCATCGGCTCCTTGCTTTCCATGATTATTCGACCCTGACTGTCGTAGCTGTATCTCAGGGCGGCCAATTCGCCCATAAGCCGGCTGTCCGTGGGAATGCTGATTGAGCCAGTGGCGGACAGCTCCCGTAACCGCCAATAGCCCTCGGCGCGCAGGTTGGCGAACAGCTTGTCTTGGCGTGCCCAGCGAGCCACGTTGATGCCCTTGACCTGGTATCCCTGTTCCCGCAGCCGGTCCACCACTCCGGCGCCCACCCTATTTCGTCAATGCACACCCGGTCGGGCTGGAATTCTTCAATCGCCGCAGCTACCCAGCCGGTCAGTTGCATAGTATCCAGTTTTTGAAAGGTCCTTATCTCCTCAACTCGCTGGCCTCTACGGCGCAGGATGACGGTGTGGTCGGAGCCGAACCGGGCTACATCCACCGCCAGCACCAGCTCTTCAACATTTACTGGGTCCGCATTTGCCGGGTCCGCGCTGGCGTCTTCGCTGCGGTCGGAGCCGAGCCGGGCTGCATCTACAGATGGCGCCAACCCTTCACCATTAACCGGGTTCGGACTGACGCTTTTGCCTCGGACAGCCGAATTAGCGCGTCTTCAGCCAGGTCCGGGAATTCGCCCAGCACCCGGGCCCGGTAAAGGGGGTTGTCCTCCCCCCAAATCTTCTTCCGCTCCTTTACCCAGCGAGCTGTGGTGAGCCCGGCAATCTGCACCTTCTTAGCCGTCACGTTGGGACTGTCCAGCGCGGAGATGGTCATGTTGTAATAGAGATGACTCTCCTCGTGGAAAGCTCGGCGAAATACCCCGGTCACGGTGGTGGGATTCCCAATGAGCAACAGCTTGCATTCGGCCGAGGTCATCACGCTCTCTATGGCCTCGTAAATCTCGTCACTGACACCTTCAGCTTCGTCCACGACGATAAACATATTGGGACTATGGAAACCTTGGAACTGGTCGGCGGTATCGGCGGAAAGGCCCATGGCATACCGATCCTCCGCCAGCTCCCAGTGAGTCGCAAAAAGCTTGCCGTCCAGGGTGTCCTTCGCCCGCCGGTGGAGCTGCCGGATTTGCCGCCACAGCACGTGCTGGACCTGGCGGAAGGTTGGTGCGGTGCTCAGGACGATGGCGGGGTCGTGAGTGTAGAGAAACCAGAGCACGGCCACGCTGGCACAGAAGCCCTTACCCAGGCCGTTGCCCGATTTAACGGCGACTCGCTGATGGTCCGGCAGCGCCGAAAGCACTTCGGACTGCTTGTGCCACAAGTCTACCTGCAGTATGTCCCGGGCGAACTCTTCGGGGGACAACTTTTCGGGCAGGGGGGCGTCTGGGGATTGGAAGTTTCGCCCGCCGTCATCTAGGGTTGTCCCTTTTCAGCGGGCGTAAATCCTGATTCAACTGGAGGCTCCCGGCCAACCGGGGGCTCTTGAGGTTTTAGGGACGAGACCTGCTGTTTGGGTTCGTCGGCTGGGATAGATGGGCTGAATAGGAAACCGCACTCCTGGCAACGGAAGACATAGTTGTCCCGGGAGCATTTCTTGTCCAAGCGTATTAATCTTGTGGAATCGCATCGGCGACAGCGCAAGCGGAATCACCTCCGGATGTAAATGGGACACATAAATAAATGAGGGACGGGCCGCTATTCAACGGGTCCGTCCCTGACTTAATTCACGCTATGCTTCAGACACCGGAGGTGTCAATACGGGCCGGTCAGATGCGGGCGTCGCCGCTGGGGTAATAGCGTCAAGGAGCAGTAGGGGGGGAAACCGGGGTGGGCTCGGTTTGGGCCCTGACTGAATAAGGGGGATCATACCCATAGGGGGATGAAGTGCAAAGCAATGGCCCTTCCGGAGATTCCTAAAAAGGTTCCGGAGAGGGCCATATTAGGCTCGGGATGACCTGAGGGTTGGGAGCTACTATCTGGGACTGGTTAATCCGGGCTATGCTTTTTCACTAGGCCCTCGACCCGAGTATCGATCTCGCCCAAAGGCATGCCCGCATCATGACGGGCCACGGCCAGATGGGCATCACGTTGGATGTCCTCCCACTCCGGCTCCAACTCGTATTCGTCCCGCAGTTCATCAAACAGTGCGTCAAGAGAGTTTCTGTCAAACATGGCTCGGCTTTTAAGTCCTCCTCTGTAAAAGTTAGACGGTGGGTTGACACCTTGAGATTTTCGGGAAGGGTAGTCCCGGTGATCCCTTGCGCCGTTAGCCGAATTCCGGCTCCTACCCAGCCCACACCACAAACAAAGGAACTCGCCTAGTTTACCCGGAATTCCTATGGCTGGCAAGTGGGATCTTTGGGCGCGGCCTCGGCTGGTTAAACGTCTTTCAGCAGATTGGCGTCCTGGGCGGCGCTGATGCCGGAGAGACGGCCAAATACCATCCCGGCGGACAGGCCTGAGCCTCCTGGGTAGTTGTAGTAGAAGAGCCCACCCACCATCTCCCCAGCGGCGTAGAGCCCGGGAATGGGGTCCTGAGCGTTGGTTACCACCTGCCCCCGAGTGTTGATCTTGACACCGCCGAAGGTAAAGGAGATGCCGGTGGTGACGGCCCAGCCCAGGTAGGGAGGGGTGTCGATGGTCTCCGCCCAGTTGGTCTTGTTTACGGCCAGCCCTACCGTGCCGCGACCGTCCTTGATCGTCGGATTATAGGTGACGCCGGTCTGTACCGCGGCGTTGTACTCTTTGACAGTGTTCACCAGCCCCGCAACGTCGATGTCGAGATGGGCGGCCAACTCTTCCAGGGTGTTGGCCTCAAACATGGTGGCCTGTGGTATCCAGTATTCGTCCCGAAGCAAATGCCTGACTTTATTATCAAAAATTTGGAAGGCTAAGCCCTGCGGCTGGGTCAGGAGAGCCCGGCCGTAAGTTACGTAGGTGTAGTTGCGGAAGTCGGCGCCTTCATCCAGGAACCGCTCCCCGTCGAGGTTGACGATCAGGCCAAAGGGATAGGAGTGCTTCTGGTACAGCTCCGTTATGGTGCGGTCGCCGAAGGCCGGGGCGTTCATGTCCCAGGCCACGGCGTGGCAGCTGCTCCAGTGGCCATGGGATTGGGCCCCTATATCCAGCGCCATTTTGATGGCGTCCCCGGTGTTGTAGGGGATTCCGCGAACCTTCACCGTTTCCCAGCCCGGCCCCAAGTACCGGCAGCGCATCTCGGCGTTGGCTTCGAAGCCACCGGCGGCCAGGACCACCGACCGGCCGTGAATATCCTCGAAGCCCTCCGGTCCCAGGACTTGAAGGCCGGACACGCGTCCCCGGTCGTCCTGCAGCAGCTTCATTCCCTGGGTAGAGTAGCGGACATTGATGCCCATTTGCTGGGCTACCTCGAACTGCTGATCGGAGAGACCCTTGCCCGCGCCGACGGCCTCGACTAATAGTCCGCCCCAGAAGCGGTATTTGTCGCCGTCTTTGAATGCCTGCCGCCCGAAGGAGAGGACGAAGCGCACCCCGTGCTCTCGAAGCCACTTCATGGTGGGAAAGGCCTGGCTGACCAGGATCTGCGCCAGTTCCGGGTCGGAAAGCCCGTTGGTAACCCGCATCATGTCTTCGTAATACTGGCTCTCGGAATAGCTACCCACCTCGACGGAGTTCTCCTCCGTCGCCGACATGTCCGGGATTAGGGCCTTGATATCCTCGATACCGCTGAAGGGGAAGCGGATGATTCCACCGGTGAAGTAGGTGTTGCCGCCCCGAAAGTACTCTGGGGCCTTCTCTACCACCACCACGGATTCACAGTTTTCCTTGGCCGCGATGGCGGCGCTGAGGGCCGCGTTGCCAGCCCCGACAACTATGACGTCATAAACCTGCTCCAAAGCGCACCTCCAACGGGCTTAATAAAGGATGGCGGGAATTTGCCGCCCCCTATGATAACCGGTCGAAAGCTGGTGGACAAGGAAGGGGGACGTAGGGTAACTGTTCAGACTTGATGAGGTGAATTGGCTCAAAGCCGTTGGAAAAACGCTGGCATGGCCGGGGGAGTTGTGGCATACCAGGGAGGTGGACACTGAACTAGACCTGAACGCGGCGAGTCGCGAAACTCTGCTGGAGATAATTGCCGGCCAGCGGGCAGTCATTGCCGATTTGCAAAGGCGGATTGGGGTTCTGGAATCCCGTCCCAACCGGCGCGGGTCGTCGGGGATGGCGGGTAATCAGCCGCACTCCAGCCGGCAAGCGCCGGAGAAAAAGGAGCCCAGAAAGCCGCGCCGCCATGGCTTCGCCCGCCAGCGCATGACTCCTACCCGGCGGGTGGAGCATGCCGTGGCGGTCTGTCCCGACTGCGGGACTCACCTGAACGGCGGATGGGTACAGCGAACTCGGGAAGTCATTGAGCTACCGGTGGCTCCGGTAGAAGTGACCGAGCACGCCCTGGTAGCCCGCATCTGTCCGGTATGCCAGCGGCGCCGGCTGCCCAAAGAGGCCCTGCAGGGGGTGGTTCTGGGCCAGCAGCGCCTGGGGGTCAATCTGGTAAGCCTGATGGTGACCCTGCGGGAGGAGGGACGGTTGCCCATAAGAATCATCCAATGGTACCTGGAGACCGTCCATCAGTTGCACCTGAGTGTTGGTGCCATCGTCCAGGCCGTCCATGGAGTAGCCCGTCAGGCTGAGACGGCGGTGCGAGAGGTGCTCGAGCAAGTCCGCGCCAGTCCCGTGGTGCAGGGCGACGAAACCGGCTGGCGCCAGGACGGGAGCAACGGCTATGTTTGGACCTTCAGCACTCCCAGCGAACGATACTTCCTGCGTCGGGGTCGGGATAAGGGGGTGGTGGATGAGGTGCTGGATTCCTCCTTCAGCGGAGTGTTGGTCAGTGATTTCTACGCCGCCTATAACCACTACCCGGGCCTGAAGCAACGGTGCTGGGCTCATCTGCTGCGGGATATCCATGACCTGAAAGGGTTGTACCCAGAAGACGCTGGGCTGGCTCAGTGGGCCGAGGCGGTTCACCAGGTCTACACGGAGGCCAAGGCCTCGGTCCTTCCCCGAGCCCAGCCAGGCCATCGCACCCAGCTAATGCTGGAGGAGAAACTAATGGTCTTGGCGCGGCCTTTCCTTAAAGATCCCCTGGCGGTTCAGGCCAAGCTCTGCCGGCGCATGGAACGGTTCATCAAGGAACTGTTTGTCTTCGTGTCGGACCCAGCCGTGCCCTCAGACAACAACGCCGCCGAGCGGAGCCTGCGGCATCTGGTAACCAGTCGCAAGATCAGCGGCGGCACCCGCTCAGGGCAGGGCACCGACAGCAAGATGACCTTGGCATCCCTCTTTGGCACCTGGCGGGCTAGAGGTCTCAATCCCCTCCTGGAATGCCGCCGGTTGCTCGCTTCCCCTCAAATCTGAACACTTACGACGTAGGGTAACTGTTCAGACTTGATGAGGTGAATTGGCTCAAAGCCGTTGGAAAAACGCTGGCATGGCCGGGGGAGTTGTGGCATACCAGGGAGGTGGACACTGAACTAGACCTGAACGCGGCGAGTCGCGAAACTCTGCTGGAGATAATTGCCGGCCAGCGGGCAGTCATTGCCGATTTGCAAAGGCGGATTGGGGTTCTGGAATCCCATCCCAACCGGCGCGGGTCGTCGGGGATGCCGGGTAATCAGCCGCACTCCAGCCGGCAAGCGCCGGAGAAAAAGGAGCCCAGAAAGCCGCGCCGCCATGGCTTCGCCCGCCAGCGCATGACTCCTACCCGGCGGGTGGAGCATGCCGTGGCGGTCTGTCCCGACTGCGGGACTCACCTGAACGGCGGATGGGTACAGCGAACTCGGGAAGTCATTGAGCTACCGGTGGCTCCGGTAGAAGTGACCGAGCACGCCCTGGTAGCCCGCATCTGTCCGGTATGCCAGCGGCGCCGGCTGCCCAAAGAGGCCCTGCAGGGGGTGGTTCTGGGCCAGCAGCGCTTGGGGGTCAATCTGGTAAGCCTGATGGTGACCCTGCGGGAGGAGGGACGGTTGCCCATAAGAATCATCCAATGGTACCTGGAGACCGTCCATCAGTTGCACCTGAGTGTTGGTGCCATCGTCCAGGCCGTCCATGGAGTAGCCCGTCAGGCTGAGACGGCGGTGCGAGAGGTGCTCGAGCAAGTCCGCGCCAGTCCCGTGGTGCAGGGCGACGAAACCGGCTGGCGCCAGGACGGGAGCAACGGCTATGTTTGGACCTTCAGCACTCCCAGCGAACGATACTTCCTGCGTCGGGGTCGGGATAAGGGGGTGGTGGATGAGGTGCTGGATTCCTCCTTCAGCGGAGTGTTGGTCAGTGATTTCTACGCCGCCTATAACCACTACCCGGGCCTGAAGCAACGGTGCTGGGCTCATCTGCTGCGGGATATCCATGACCTGAAAGGGTTGTACCCAGAAGGCGCTGGGCTGGCTCAGTGGGCCGAGGCGGTTCACCAGGTCTACACGGAGGCCAAGGCCTCGGTCCTTCCCCGAGCCCAGCCAGGCCATCGCACCCAGCTAATGCTGGAGGAGAAACTAATGGTCTTGGCACGGCCTTTCCTTAAAGATCCCCTGGCGGTTCAGGCCAAGCTCTGCCGGCGCATGGAACGGTTCATCAAGGAACTGTTTGTCTTCGTGTCGGACCCAGCCGTGCCCTCAGACAACAACGCCGCCGAGCGGAGCCTGCGGCATCTGGTAACCAGTCGCAAGATCAGCGGCGGCACCCGCTCAGGGCAGGGCACCGACAGCAAGATGACCTTGGCATCCCTCTTTGGCACCTGGCGGGCCAGAGGTCTCAATCCCCTCCTGGAATGCCGCCGGTTGCTCACTTCCCCTCAACTCTGAACAGTTTCGACGTAGGTAGTGTATCGGTTTGAAGTTGACGGAGCAGTTTTGGACTGATAGTCCTAAGTAGGCAGAATCGCTCAAGTAAACGTAGGAAAGAGACCGCACGGAAGGCAGCCGAGGCTAGATGGTCACGTCGCAAGACTCCATAAACCCGCTTACCCGTTCCAAATTAGCAACCCTTGGCTAAGAAAGTCCCGCCCTAACAGACCAATCAACGGTTGAGGGTTGGGGTGAAGCTCTATATTCTGGCCCGAAAGGTCTACCCCAATGACCCCTGCGGGTTGATATGTCCACTGAGGTGACCCGCATGTTATCTGTGCTTGATATATATTGCGCTGACTAGGACCACTGGCTGTACCCATGTTGGCGACACCGATAGGGTTCAATCCTAATGATTGCAAGTGAGGTTCATGTATACAGGTCCGGGAGGCCCCGGTATCTATGAGCGCTAGCCCCGTTATGGGTGGAGGTGTTGGTTGGCCCTTATCCATAAGTTGCTTCGCCAAGGGTGGAGGCAAATTGACCTCCACCGAGAAGAAGGCTCCAATGTTCATCAGGCCAACTGGACTTAATGCACCACTAGAATCAGCAATCAGCCTATTATGAACTGGCATTAATGGCACCAATAGATAACGCAGGGTAATAGATCACTTCCTCTCTTTCCTCAATTCTCTTAATAAGAAATTGGACATTACCTAGCTTCTCAATACCCTGTTCATATGCTTCCGCGTGGGTAGTGAAGGTTCCCCATAGAACTTCCTTTTCAATCAGAGCGAATTGCCCCTTGTAGATTTTAAGCCACTCGGCTTTATTGTCTTCAAAGAATTTGGATTCATGTTCGAGAGCCATAGCACCCCCAAAATGACGAACGATGTGCTTTACTATGATTGAGCAGTCAGCTGCAGTGTGTCAGTTTAGCTAGGAAACTAATATGAACAAGTTAAGCATAACTCGACAAGCGCTTGTAGTCAAAGCTACTGCCGACCCCATAAGACGCTAAGCAATCCTCACCCGCCAACCACAGCAATGGCGTCTGGGCCGAGTGCCCAGGTTAGGACCATCGAAGAATTGGTTTCATTTGTAGACCGTTCCAACTGATACGCTACCAGAAATTACTATAAGAACCCCATATCCCCCCTACCACCATTCCAGCATTTTACCCAGGCCCGCTAGGGCCGCCAGCAGGCCGCCACCGATGACTCCACCGCTGCCCAAGGCCTTGCGACTGATGCGGATGTTGATGGTGGCGCCGTTGATGCCGTCGGGATTAGCTCCATTGCCCGGCGGGTATCTCCGGTGGTCGGCCACGTGAGAGTGGAGGCGGGTTTCCAATCGTAAAAGATCGCGACGGCTGCGTCTCACCTCCGTCTCCAACACGGCCAAACGCTCCCGAATGTTCTTCAACGACTGCCAAACGCCATGAGCGAAATCCTGGGTAGAAACCAAGCTAAATTCCCTTTACCTTCCAGCGGGCGGTTACCTCGCCGGTACTGGCTATCGCGTCCAGCTCCATGTGTTCGATGAAAAAATCTTCGTTGATGCCCATGTCGCCGTAGACCACCGTGATTCGATCCGATAGCACCCGATGGACCATCTGCAGCAAGTTGTTCTTGTCTCCATTGGGCAGTACCAGGTTTAGCCTGGTTTTGCCGTCTTTCTTGCGGGCCAATCTGGAGTCGGCCACGTCTTTGGCGGTGTCGTAGGTATCGATGTACCGGCAGTTGACCAGATGGGAGCGAACCCCGTGGTCGCTCTGGCTAGCGCTGTCGGAGGTCTGATAAATGGTGGACTCGAAGTCCTTGTAGGACTTATCGGCCCGGAGCTTCAGCAGGGTTAGGGAAGCGGTATCGGTCCCGTGATTATTAGTGACCCGAACTATCGTCCCACGGCCCTGGTAGCTGGAAATGAGGGGAAGAGTCACAGTGAGATCACCGGTCATGTCGGCGCCACCGCCGCCGGCCTGACTATTGGCAGTGTAATCAGTGGTGGCCACTGGAACCCGGATGCTATCCACCACGTCGAAGGCGGTGCTTTCCGCCAGAAAATCCCGGGTCGCTCCCGCCGGAATGGCCGGCACATCCCGCAACTTCCAGATTTCCTGCAGGTTCTGGTTATCCTCCAGGTGGTAGCGAAAGGTCACGTCATTTTCCACTCCGTCGCTGCCGTCATCCCAGCTCAACTCCGAAATGTAGGGGCTGCTGGCCTTGCCGCTTTGCAGAGTGGCTCGAGAAGTGGCATGACTGCCGGAACTCCGGTGGCTTGAGACCTCCAGGCGAATGAAGCCAAGTCCATCGATATAAAGAAAGCCGTCCTCCTCGTCCTGCAGATGATTCAGCGCGGTACGGGCTGTGCTTCTCCAAACCGCCCGGGGTTCCTTGGCGATCAAGATTCTTCCCAGGTCCAACTCTCGATCGTTGAAGCTAAAATTGACCCAGGTGAGGATATTGTTGGCAATGGTATCGGACCGGAGGTTGAGGCCGGTCAGGAGGTTGAATACCAGGCTACGGTCCAACCGGTCCAGTTCATCGAATGCCCGTATCTCGCAGGACTCGCCGCCCGGGCCCGCTTGGGGAACTATGCGGTCTATCAGACCGTAGAAGAAACTGCGCCATCCACCGAAATCGTCCCAGCGGTCGGCGTTGGCGCTTACGTTATGCCAGAGCCCGTGTTTGGTGGCCCCGGTATTTCCGGCCGCTACGGCCCCATCCAGAAGTTCCCTTCTTTCCCAAGTGCCTGCGTCCAGGTCGGTGGCGAACAGTCGTATCGAGCCGCCGTGCATCTCAATTTCCACAAAGTAGTTCACCCCCAGGGTAAGGGCATCTCCGCTGCGGATGTTGGAGGGAGTTCCCCCAGTGACATCTTCCAGCACGGTGTTGCTGTTGAGGAATCGCACCCGAAGGTAATCGGAGGTGCTGATAAACCGCAGTACCGCTCCGCCTCCGCCGTTGGTCTCCCGGTTATACCTGAAACCGATGTAGGCGTCGGCGTCACCCAGGTCTAGGGTGTAGATGGCATCACTGGCGCCGCCGGTAAGCTCGCGGACCTGGTTACCAAAAATTTCGAATCCATTGCCGCCGGAGTTCTGCTTTACCCAGGTAAACCCCTGGTCAACCGGCGGCGTCCGCCCGGCCAGATCAGTGCTGTTAACGCCGGTGAAGTCGTCGTAGGGATAGGCAAACCGGGCCCAGACCCGGCGCCCCGCTTTTAAATTCCCGACAAGGGGAGAACCAGAGTTGGGTGGCGAATACTTGTGGTCGTCATTGCGTAGCTCCAACTTTAAAACCGCGGGTCTGGCCCGATCCCGGGTTAGTTCCCTTCCCCATTCCCAGTTTAAATGCATTAGGTCGGGGGTAACATCCTCGTTGGCTTCTCCCCAAATGCCGTCGGCATCCCAGTCGACCCAGATATTCCAGTGTGGGTTAGCCATGCCTCTCCTGTAACGGGATTCTGGTTTTTGGGGTCTCCCCCTTGGGAAATCTAGTCCGGTGAAACGCCGCTGAGCCGAAAGGGTGTTTAAAAAGTTCCCTGATTTCTAAGCTCAGGGCGTCATCCTGTTTTGGGCTTCGGCATCCTCTCCCACAAGGGGAGAGGATTGAGGTGAGGGGTATCACCCTCATCCCAACCTTCTCCCATCAAGGGAGAAGGGGCTTTTACCAGGTCATACCAGGATACGAATTCTTTGATTCTAGCCTGGACTATTAGCCAGGCCTTTTAACCCACATTTCCCATATGGCTAAAAAGTTGTCTCAGTAATTCGTCGATGTTCTTTCAACCATTGTCTAATTATAGGTCATTTGGCGTTGTTCTAGCTATAATAACTCCATGGTATGTCCGCTTTGCAGTAAGATGCCGTAAGCATCATGGAGGCACCTGATGGGTGATGGCGAAAATGTCTCTCTCCGGCTCCAATTCAACCCCAAAGTCCGCCTGGAATTTCACGGCTCAACCATCACCTCCGACGCTGGTCTTCTTGCCTTTCGAGAGTTTGATGATGCCTTGGGCCTTACCGAAATCGCTGAGGACTACCTCCAGGAAAGCCGTACCGGACGCAATATCCTCCACCACCTGGTTCCGCTGCTAAGACAGTCGATCTATAGCCGCTTGGCCGGCTACGACGACACCAATGACGCAGTGCGCCTTTCCCAAGACCCAGCCATGCGAGTGATCGTGGGATGGCAAGGCTCGGAGCGGAAAGGAGCCAGCACCAGTGAGATGGGCCGGTTCGAAACGGAGTTCCTGACCCAAGAGGACAACCTGAAGGGGCTGGCACGAATAAATACCCAGTGGGTGGAACGAGCTATGGCCCATACCCTACACCGGCGAGTAATCCTGGATATGGACAGTTCCGAGAGTCCAGTGCACGGCCAGCAGGAGGGAGCAGCCTATAACGGCCACTTTGAATGCGTCTGCTATCACCCTCTCTTTCTGTTCAACCAGTTCGGGGATTGTGAAGCAGCTAAGCTACGGTCAGGCTGCTGTTTCGTGCTGACGCCGCCTTCGCCAAGCTGGAGATATACGATTATCTGGAAGCAAGAAACATCGGCTACGCCATCAGGCTGCGGTCCAACCAGGTGCTGCAGCGGGAGATAGCGCCCCGGCTAATACGGCCTACGGAGTGGCTTTCCCCGAAGCCTATCGTCTCCTATCATGACTTCGTCTACCAGGCCCAGAGCTGGAACGTTGCTCGGAGAGTGGTCTCTAAGGTGGAGTGGCACCAGGGAGAACTGTTTCCCAGAGTGGGCTTCATCGTCACCAATCTGAGCTATCCAAACATCGGGATAGTCCGCTTTTACAATGGCCGAGGGACCGCGGAGCAATGGATAAAAGAAGGCAAGTACGCCCTGAACTGGACGAGGTTGTCCTGCCACAAGTTCGTGGCCAATCAGGTCAGGCTGGAGTTGTTCGTACTGGCTTACAACCTGGGCAACTCCATGAGAAGGCTAGCCTTACCGGAGGCAATGAAGCACTGGTCGTTGACCAGTCTGCAGACCAGGATGATCAAGACTGGAGGACGGTTGGTGCGCCATGCCGGAAGGCTGGTGTTTCAGCTTGCTGAGGTGCTGGTGAGCCGGGAAATGCTGGGCGGGATACTGGAACGAATTGGTCGGCTTAGGCTGGCTCCTGGCTAGTCCACTTTAGGAGCGTCAGGATTGGTTACGGTTAGGGGGTCGCACAGGGCAAAAGAGCTTCCCAAGGGCGAGACTTGGGCGTAGACAAGCGGTTTGGGGCTTTTACGCTTGGCAGTACAGTGGTTGCCCAATGAAAGCGGGGACTTTGAGTGAATCAGGCCGCATCAGACCGCATTTGACGCCCTTGGAATGCGGGATTATATTTGGCGGTATCCCCGCGGGAGCTATATCCAGGAAAGGTGGTTTGATCTGGGGAATCCCGGTTTAAACATTCTCTAAGGCCAGCTGCCCAAGGATATGTTGTCGTCCTGCTTGAAATGGGCCGCGAATTTCACCAGATGGTTGACTCGACTGATTACCTGGTAGCTCAGGCAGAGAAACTCGCCGCTGATCTGGCGCTGGCCGGGGCTATTGCCCGCCGGGCCCAGGCTGACGGTTCCTATTTGGCCCACGATTCCGGTGAGCACCGCGTCCGGTCCGGTGATGGTCTGGTCGTCAAAGGCTCCCCGCAGAATGAAATCCTGGCTTAGTTGGATGCCGGCGATGACCCGTTGGGCAGTATCGCTAAGGCCTGTCACGTCCAGGAACGCCACCTTCTGCCCGAGAAGCTCGATTTCATCCACGTAGGGTGAAAGATTTCGGGAGATTCCCCCAGAGTCATCAACTTCGATATAGCTGCTGCCGTCAGCCGGATATTTGGCCAATGCCCTCCTCCTGCCCTAGGGTTGGTCCCTGCTTGGCGGATATCAAACGGGTAATAAACGGGAACCAGGTAGTAGCAGGACCAATGCGCGGCTGCTCCCTGCGCCAATGGTGGTTATCCGCTCTGGTAGACTTCTATCTGAAAGGTGGCGCCCCAGTAGCTGGCTCGGTTGTGAATCACCGGCCCGGCTTTGATAACCCGGGTAACTCGCGCCCAGTCGGCGGTTCCACCCAGGGCGCCGTCCACCGCTGCTTTGACCGAAGAGGCGCCGGTGGATTCCAAAAAAGGCTCCAGCTCCGACCAGGCTTGCTCCCGATCTCCCGAGCGAACCAGCACCAACGCCTCGAAAAGCAGCTTGACATCGGGCGCTCCTATGTTGTGACCATAGCTGGCAAAAGGCTCTCCCTGCAGAATAATCGCCGCCGGTAGTTCCGGTGCCGCCTCTGGAGGAAGTTCGTATACTCTTAGTCCTGCTATGGTGTTCAGTTGGGTAGCCAGCCCGTCCCGGGCCGCGATTATCGACATAAACTAAATCCTTCCGATGACTGGAAACTCCCGGTGGCTGGAAACTCCCGGTTTGGTTCTTATACGCCCAGGCCCAACGGTGCTCGTCGATAAGAGGAGAGTAACCGCTGGACGTCGGGATCTACGCCGGGCAGGTCGGTCCTACCGGTGTTTCCCCCGGCCTCCCCGGGATCCCGGCTCCGCCACAGGCGTGAGGTGCGAAGGAGACATGCCTCCACCACTGGTCCCGGGTAGCGAAAGATGGGGATGTCGGATCCATCGGCGTGGGTCGCGGCGGCGGTTCCATTGACTCCCCGAGATACGGTTAAAACATTTCCGGAAATTGCAGTGATGTATAGCTGTTCGGTGTCTATCAGCACTGTTAGTCCGGGAGCGAAGCGGGTCCCATCGGTAACGGTGAGCAGGGTATCGGATGCGCTAAATGTGGCCCCTTCATTGATGTTCGCGCCGCTGTCCCGAGTCTCTTCCCGAAATCCCCATCTCCCGGTGATCTCCACAGTCGACGGACCGGAGGGGAAGGAGGCGCGAGATCCCGCCGCTACATCCACCAAGAGGCGGCTGTAGGGCCGCACCCAAGGTTGTTGGGGTTCGGCATTCAGCGGATAGAGCAAGTAGTCGCTGCTGGACCAGGTGGTCTCGAACACGCGGTCCTGATCTTCGTCGCTGGACAACGTGGTCAGGTTGACCAGGTCGGGTATTCGCAGCTGGGTTCCTCCGGTGCCGTCGAACCGGCGCAATGCGGTCAAGACGTAAAAATGCCGGTTGCAATGAGCGTCGATCCAGCGGGATACATCTTCCAACAGCGCCAGCAGGCGAGAGTCGAAGGTGCTCCCGGTCAGGTTTAAAACTGCGGGGGATTTCAGGGTATCGAGGTCAGCATAGGCACTGGTCATATCCGGCTCCAGGTGTAAAATCTCCTATGGCTGGGCGCTGCACGGTTTGTCCATACTGTTGGCTACCCCACAATTACCCCCTGGCTGTGGGCGAACCCGCCGCCGCCTGCAGGTGGATCCGGGCACTCAAATTCGTGGGCGGATTCCATACCACGCCGAGGTCCTCCCCCGCCTACCTTATTGGCTTCTGTGTCGATTTCGAGATTTGAGTAATCAGTAATAGAATCAGCTTCAGCCGCCGACAACGTATCGGTCCTGATTGTCATCACCGTCCCAATGTCAGTAAACGTCGCACTTGCTTTTTCCGTTGCTCCCTGAAACAGCCGGATGTTTATGTCTATTTGCTGCCCACCAGCTCCTCCACCTTTTTGACTTTGGGTGCGATAAATATGACCAGTATTCGTTGCAGGGTCTGTTACTGCGGCAAGATCAGTCCGAATACCTTTAGCAGTCGGATTAGTACCAGAATCCCACGAGGTTGATAGAGCATCGGGGCCACTACCAGAACCTCTCCCAGCACCGAATCCCTCATCTAGCTCGTCGTACCAATCTCCATCACCATTGTGGTTAAAACCAGACCAATCTGTAGTCCCACTGTTAGCTTCTGGAAGGGCGTACTGCGCCATTACTGAAGCACCCCAAGAACCTTAGAGATAATCTGCTGCTGATGCGCTAGCTGGGCTTCGGCGGGCATAGCAGTTTCGTTACCTGCCTGGTCGAATATCGGGACACTGGTACTGTTGCGTGCTTGCTGGGTCGCTCTAGAAAACCCAGCATTTATGGAGTCGTCCCAATCCTGAAGTATGGCAATCCAGGCATCCGTCTCTGGAGGGCGTGCCGGCGGCGTAATGGTTACTTGGGCGTTCTTCCAAATCCACCATACCATCGCCGACTCATCCCCTAGAGGATCGGCAGGGTCTTTTCATTCTCCTGCCTGGTAGGTAAAGCCCATCATGTCGAAAGCTTCGCTGAGATGGGCATTGTGGCGGCGTAGGGCAGCGGCTACGTTGGAATGCCCAGCCCGGCGTACCAAGCTGATGACCAGGTTTCGCAGGCCCGCCAGCACCTGAGGGGCGGCCCCAGTGCGCACCTGAGAGCGGTCCTCGTCGAAGGTCACATCCCGTACCCAGTGGAGGCGGTTCTCGATGCCCCAGTGCCCACGGGAAAGGCTCAACAATCGCCTGGCATCGGCATCAGTGGCTGGGAGACTGCTAATTGCATAGCTCACAGCCACCTGTTTCTTGCCCTTCACGACCCGCTGGCGCTCTAGCCGACACACCTGTTGCAGATGCGGCCACGCTTCCCCGACCGTCCCAGCGCTGCCCACGTAGCCATTTAGCTCTGGGTCGGCCAAGGCCCACAACTCTCGCCGCTCCAGCCGCCCATGACGCCGCTTTACTGGAGCATCGGCCCAGACCGTCAGCTTGGCCCCGCGTGCTCGCCACTCCGCTGCCAGCCAGGGAGGTACGGTTGGGCCACCAGCCCTCTCAGTTCCTAGCAGGGGAAAAAGCCACCTCCAGGTCTCGGCGCAAGGTGGGCTGATTCTCTTTAACTGGCAGCAGATACTCTCCGCCGCCTGCCACAATCTGCTCACAGACTTTCCGTTGGGTCAGTAAGGCATCAGCCACTACTACCCGACCCTTCAGGGGTACCTGGCCCAATACTTCTTTGACCGCCGCCAATTCTTCCCCTTTGCCCGGCGCAGCTACCTGCGCCAGCACTGCCCCAGCGCGGCTAGCGTAGGCCGACACCAGATGGACCCCGGGTATCTCTTGGCCGTGGACCCCTCGCAAGGTTTTCCCGTCCAGGGACAGGGGGTCATCCGCCTCTACCCCGCTATTTGCCAGCCAGTTGCCGACTTCTGCCTCAAAGGCCGCCACGTCCAGGCCCTTGAACACCCGGTGGAGGGTGGCCACGCAGGGTGTCTTCTCCTGGCTGAACCCCAAAAGCTGCGCCGTAGCACCCCCTTGGTCCCGCCCCCATTGAGCTATGGCGTATAAGCTGCGGGCGCCGCACAGCATGGCACAGGTGGCCAAGGCCAGGATCGCCCCCAAAGAGTGGCGTCGCCCTTGGCTACTCCGGAAGTCAGGCACCAAATCCAGCGTTTCTCTCAAAGTCATCATCCTCCCCTCCCGCTTAAACTGGTAATAACTTTATACTATTTTGAGAAAATGAAAAGGCACTGACAGTAAGACCAGGGCAATCGCGTCTTAACCAAGGAGCACCTTGAGTAGGTAATCCTCAACCCAGCCGGCTTTCAGCCGTTTACCTTGAAGTCCCCGTTTAAGGCTGGTCTCCTGCTTCAGCAAATTGAGGGCTATCTGGCGCAGGACTGCCAGGTTTTGAGGCCCACTATCCTTACGTACCCGGCTGTGATCTTCTCGAAAGGTAACATCCAAAGACCAGTGCAAGCTGTTTTCTATGCCCCAGTGTCGGCGGGTGACCTCCAACAAAGTCTGGGCAGGCCTGGCCAGACTGCTGATATAGTAGCGAGAGTGGACCGTGGTCCCGGTTGCCGTCTCCCGCTGAGCCGTGACCTTAACCACGGCGTTGAGGTTGGCCCACTGCTGCCGGTTTTGCAGATAGTCCAGGCAGTCCGGGTCCGTGATGACCCAGCATTGACGGGTTTCCAGGCGGCCGTGGCCCTTGTTCAGCGTGCGGGCGAAGTCATAGGGGACGCCCTCGAAGTCGTATTCCTCGGCGCCCTCGAAAAGGTCGCGAACGTCATCGTACAGCCGGCCTTGATTCTCCTTCAGCGCCAGCAGATAGTCGGCCTGAGCCTCAATGATCTCCCGGGCTATCTCCCTCTGGCAGCCCATGGCGTCGATGGTGATGATGCAACCGGCGAGCTCCAGCAGCTGTAGCAACTTGGGGATGGCGGTGATTTCATTGGACTTCTCGTCCACCTTGGTCTGGCCCAGCGCCAAGCCATGGGACGAGGCCCACACGTTGACCATGTGAATGGCCTTTTTGCCCAGGGTACGGTCGTGGGAGCGCCGTACCGTCTTGCCGTCGATGGCCACCACTTCGCCTTGGGTGACTTGGGCTACGGCTTGGACCCACTCCATGAAACAGCGTTGAAACTGCTCTGGGTCCAGGCGGGCGAAGACGTCGCCGAAGGTATCATGGGAAGGGATACCGTTGGGCAACTCCAGAAAGGACTTGAACCACTCCTCTTTACAGTTGCCGAAGAGCTCGATATCCACCCAAGAATCAGCGCCGCAGATGGTGGCACAAAGGGCAATGGTGACGATATCCAAAAGTTTGTGCCGCTTGGTACGATCAATCCTCGGGTCGTCCAACGCCGCGAAGTATTGGGCGATGGGTGCGCCTGTTGCCTGAACCATCACTACCCCTCCCTAGTTTCGTCATGATGATTACTATTTTAAACAAATTTAAGAAAGATAATAAGACGCGATTGCCCTAGAGGATCGGCCGAAAAGCACCCTGATCCAGGCTAGTCCGATATAATGGGCAGGAGAATTTAATGGGTGGGGGAGGCAGGGGATGCTGGGAAAACGCTCTAAACAGCTGGGGTTCCTGGAAGCGGACCATCTCTACCTGGACTATGTGGGCCGCGGCTCCTTCTACGGCTTCCTGGCCTCCCTGCGGGGTCAGCTATTTCGAGACGAAGACTTCGCCGAACTGTATTGCCCAGACAATGGCCGGGATAGCGTGCCGCCCAGTCTGGTGGCCACCGCGCTGTTGCTACAGGCCTACGACAAAGTGAGCGACCTGGAAGCCAAGCAGAGGGCGGACTTCGATATCCGGTGGAAGGTGGCGTTGGGGATTGAGGTGGAGGACCGGCCCTTTGCCAAGAGCACCCTGCAACTGTTTCGAGCCCAGCTGATCCTGCACGACCGGGTGCGGTCCGTCTTTCAGCGCAGCCTCCAATTCGCCCGGCAGACCGGCTGCCTGAAAGGACGGCGGATGAAGGTGGCGGTGGACACCACCTACATTCTGGGCCGGGGAGCGGTCAAGGACACCTACAACCTGCTGGCCGACGGCATAGTCCAGGTGGTCCGGGCACTGGCCCAACTGGATGGGACCCGGGCCGAGGAGTGGGCCTTGAGACACGGCCTGGAGCTTTACTTTGGCTCCAGTGTGAAGGGAGAGGCGGGGATTGACTGGGACAACAAGAAGGAGCGGCAAGCCTTACTGCAGAAGATAGTAGCCGATGCTGACCTGGTATTGGAACTGGCCCGTCAGGCCCAAGGTAGATTTCCCGCAGATAGTCCTGAGCGCCAGGCTATTGGAGAAGCAGCGGAACTCTTGGGGCAACTCCTCTTGCAAGATGTGGAACGGCAGGAGGATGGTCCGGCCCGGAAGGATGGCGTAAGCCGGGACCGGGTCCCTTCGGCGCACGACCCGGAGATGCGCCATGGGCGCAAAAGCAGCAGCAAACGCTTCGACGGACATAAGGCTGCCGTGGTGGTGGATACCGATTCCCAACTGGTGACCGCGGTAGATATCCTGCCCGGCAATGCCGGTGACAACACCGGAGTCCTGGAACTGGTGGAGCAGAGTGAAGAGAACACGGGCATAGCTGTGGAGGAGACCATTGGGGATGCGGCCTATGGGGATGGCGGGACGCGGCAGGCCTTTGCCGATGCCGATCGGACGCTAATAGCCAAGGTGCCGGGTCGTCCTAACAAGGCCCACTTCCCCAAGGAAGACTTCCAGATCGACCTGACGGCTGGCGCCTGCACCTGCCCGGCCGGGCAGGTCACCCACACGCTACGTACCATGGGCAACCGGACCAACCGGTTGGGTCAGACCTACCCGGCCCAGAGTTTTCAATTCGACCCGGCGGTCTGTGGCGTATGCCCGCTGCGAGACCAATGCATTGCCAGCAGCAAGGGCAAAGGCCGTACGGTGACTCTCCACCCTCAGGAAGCGCTCCTGCAACAAGCCCGGGCCTTCCAGCAGAGTGAGGATTTTGCCGAATACCCTAGTCGGCGACAGGTGGTCGAGCATCGCCTGGCTCGGCTGGTTCAACTGGGAGTCCGCCAATCTCGCTACTTTGGCCGGACCAAGACCCTTTATCAGCTACTCCTGGCAGCCACGGTGGCCAACCTGACCCTGGTGGCTACCAAGACGGGGATGATGTCCCAGGGTCCAGGCTCCTCCCCCAATAAACCAGAGAATAGACCGGACCGGCCCGCCGCCGGAGCCTGCCCTGAGTTCGCCACCGGGTCGCCCATCGTTACCGCCCAATTCATATTGGTCGCTGCCAGCTGGGCCGCCCTTAGTCTCAGACCTGGCCCAGTCCACTGGTTAACCTCCGCCTCATCTCGTCACAGCAGGGCTTTTCAGCCGGGTTTCTAGGGGATCATATTTTCGACCGTCGATATTCCAGCCTTGGCTACCGTTGTCGCGAACCCACTGGGTCACGTCTAAATTAGAATTTGCAACCAAAGCCTCTCTCGCAGTATGTCCGAGGGCAATGCTCTCAGCGTCCAAGCACCCAAATGGCTCGAATAGCCAAGTAACCACCACCTGTTCTTCGGGTTGAGCCAGGTTATAGCTGGGCATCAGGTCTTCCTCCCCCTGATGGCTACCGTCACTCTTTGGACCGTGGCTGCTGAGTCGACTTCGAATTCCAGAACGTCGCCGGCCGCGATGGTTGTGGTCCATGGCTACCGTGGTAAGAGTCAAGTCCTGGTTTTTCTGGGCCGATGCCAGGGTCGGCAATTCCGTGCCGGCGATGGAAGTCAGCGTTGGAAATCCAGCGAAGGTGCTGCGGTTCACGTCTACCACAATGGAGCCCGCCTGATCGCCAAGAATGGTCCAGTCCTCAATTTCGATGGCAAAGGGGATTTCAACGTGCCCCTTTTACCCGGTGGTGATGGCGCTGCCTCCCCCATCGATGATGAAGTTAATGGAAATATCATCGTCCTCAAAGGCCACCCCGCCGGCGCCGTCGGCCTTGGCTGCCTGCCCATCGGTGGCGGCATCGCTGGCCAGATCCTGGACTGCCAGCTCGTCTGCTCCGCCATCGGCGTGGCGTGCCGCGTGGTCCTCGGTGTGGTGAGCAGAGCCGGAATGAGTAGCATCTACCGTCGGAGCCGCCCAAGTGCCGCCTAACTCGCCGGCAGGGACGGCGCCCCCGTCAAAGTCCAGTGTGTCTCCGGTTAGCGTGAGGGCATTCCCACCAGCTACTTGGTTGTGGTGGGCGCTGCCGGAATGAGTAGCATCTACCGTCGGAGCCGCCCAGGTGCCGCCTAACTCGCCGGCAGGGGCGGCGCCTCCGTCAAAGTCCATGGTGTCGCCGGTCAAAGTTAGGGCATTGCCCCCCAACACCTGATTGTGATGCGCGCTACCAGAGTGGGTGCCGTTGACGGTGGGAGCGTCGTAGGTGCCGCTCAGCTCACCGCCCGGGGCATCCTCCCCATTAATCAGGGTTTTCCGTCCCGCGCCGGTACCCACCGTCAGCCGGTCGCCGTCCGAGTCCCACACCGCCTGCCCCTCGGCGGTTTGCGCCGGAGTGACCGCAAAGGGAATATTGAGCGTAGCCGGCGTGAGCGTGTCGCTGTCGGCCGCCGCGCTGTGGTCGTGGGACCGGGCATGGTGGGCGTCCGGGGAGTAGCCGGAGCCGTGGGCGTGGACATGGTCTGACCGCGACTGAGTCGTAGCTGTGCCATCGGCTTCGGCAGCCGCCACGTCCAGCGGGTAGCCAGCGCCGGGAGCGGTAAAGGCATGCTGGTGGTCGGCCCGGGTGGCGTTGCCGGAAACTCCTTCCACCTGCGCATCGCCAATATCGATGTTTCCAGTAGGGGGTCCGAAGGTTACGCCGCCTCCCTGCTCCTCCAAGCTGACGCTGCTGCTGCCGCCGTTGGTGCGAACCTTTAGTTTGCCATCGCTGGAGTCAACGAATACCCGCCTGGTACCGGCGGCCGGGTTGACGGGCGCTGGGATCTGGCCCATGTCGGCGTAGAAGGCACCAAAGCTCTCGTTGGCCTCACCCGACAGCACCGCGCCGGAATGGTCGGCACTGCCGTGGTCCTGGGCATGGTGCGCGCTGCCGGAATGAGTAGGGTCCACGGTCGGAGCCGCCCAAGTGCCGCCTAACTCGCCGGCAGGGGCGGCGCCCCCGTCAAAGTCCATGGTGTCGCCGGTTAAAGTTAGGGCATTCCCACCAGCTACTTGGTTGTGGTGCGCGCTGCCGGAATGAGTAGGGTCCACGGTCGGAGCCGCCCAAGTGCCGCCTAACTCGCCGGCAGGGACGGCGCCCCCGTCAAAGTCCATGGTGTCGCCGGTTAAAGTTAGTGCATTGCCACCCAACACCTGATTGTGATGCGCGCTGCCGGAGTGAGTAGCATCTACCGTCGGAGTCGCCCAGGTGCCGCCTAACTCGCCGGCAGGGGCGGCGCCCCCATCAAAGTCCAGGGTGTCTCCAGTAAGCGCAGGGCCTTTTCATTTTCTCAAAATAGTATAAAATTATTACCAGTTTAAGCGGGAGGGGAGGATGATGACTTTGAGAGAAGCGCTGGATTTGGTGCCTGACTTCCGGAGTAGCCAAGGGCGACGCCACTCTTTGGGGGCGATCCTGGCCTTGGCCACCTGTGCCATGCTGTGCGGCGCCCGCAGCTTATACGCCATAGCTCAATGGGGGCGGGACCAAGGGGGTGCTACGGCGCAGCTTTTGGGGTTCAGCCAGGAGAAGACACCCTGCGTGGCCACCCTCCACCGGGTGTTCAAGGGCCTGGACGTGGCGGCCTTTGAGGCAGAAGTCGGCAACTGGCTGGCAAATAGCGGGGTAGAGGCAGATGACCCCCTGTCCCTGGACGGGAAAACCTTGCGAGGGGTCCACGGCCAAGAGATACCCGGGGTCCATCTGGTGTCGGCCTACGCTAGCCGCGCTGGGGCAGTGCTGGCGCAGGTAGCTGCGCCGGGCAAAGGGGAAGAATTGGCGGCGGTCAAAGAAGTATTGGGCCAGGTACCCCTGAAGGGTCGGGTAGTAGTGGCTGATGCCTTACTGACCCAACGGAAAGTCTGTGAGCAGATTGTGGCAGGCGGCGGAGAGTATCTGCTGCCAGTTAAAGAGAATCAGCCCACCTTGCGCCGAGACCTGGAGGTGGCTTTTTCCCCTGCTAGGAACTGAGAGGGCTGGTGGGCCAACCGTACCTCCCTGGCTGGCAGCGGAGTGGCGAGCACGCGGGGCCAAGCTGACGGTCTGGGCCGATGCTCCAGTAAAGCGGCGTCATGGGCGGCTGGAGCGGCGAGAGTTGTGGGCCTTGGCCGACCCAGAGCTAAATGGCTACGTGGGCAGCGCTGGGACGGTCGGGGAAGCGTGGCCGCATCTGCAACAGGTGTGTCGGCTAGAGCGCCAGCGGGTCGTGAAGGGCAAGAAACAGGTGGCTGTGAGCTATGCAATTAGCAGTCTCCCAGCCACTGATGCCGATGCCAGGCGATTGTTGAGCCTTTCCCGTGGGCACTGGGGCATCGAGAACCGCCTCCACTGGGTACGGGATGTGACCTTCGACGAGGACCGCTCTCAGGTGCGCACTGGGGCCGCCCCTCAGGTGCTGGCGGGCCTGCGAAACCTGGTCATCAGCTTGGTACGCCGGGCTGGGCATTCCAACGTAGCCGCTGCCCTACGCCGCCACAATGCCCATCTCAGCGAAGCTTTCGACATGATGGGCTTTACCTACCAGGCAGGAGAATGAAAAGACCCTGAGTAAGCGTGAGGGCATTACCACCAGCTACTTGGTTATGGTGGGCGCTGCCGGAATGAGTAGCATCTACCGTGGGCTCGTCGTAGGTGCCGCTCAGCTCACCGCCCGGGGCATCCTCCCCATTAATCAGGGTTTTCCGGCCCGCGCCGGTGCCCACCGTCAGCCGGTCGCCGTCCGAGTCCCACACCGCCTGCCCCTCGGCGGTTTGCGCCGGAGTGACCGCAAAGGGAATATTGAGCGTAGCCGGCGTTAGCGTGTCGCCGTCGGCCGCCGCGCTGTGGTCGTGGGACCGGGCATGGTGCGCGTCCGGGGAGTAGCCGGAGCCGTGGGCGTGCCCATGGTCTGACCGCGCCGGAGTCGTAGCTGTGCCGTCGGCTTCCGCTGCCGCCACGTCTAGGGGGTATCCGGCGGACGGAGCGGAAAATTGATGCTGGTGATCCGACCGGCTGTGGGTGGCTCCCGCGCCCTCCGCAGCCGCATCTCCGATATCTACGGCTCCGGTTGGAGCAGCAAATCCCGCGGTGTGATCTCCATCCGAGTGACTTTGGCTGTGATGATCATTAGGACCGGCGCCATCTATATCCGGATGGTCGGCCACCGAGGCTTTAACCCATGCCGCGCCGGTGTCCCGATACAAGATGTGCTCATCGCTTGCCCAGAAGAACCGGTCCACAGTGGCTGCGGCAGGCCGGCTGGCTACTACATCCGAAAGAATGGTTCCGTCGTGGGCGTTGTCGCCATGGCCGGCGGCATCATCCTCCGCCCGCCACTTGCCCGCCGCCAAGTTGTACTTCAGAATCTGACCGTTGGAGGGAACATCCAGCTCATCCACGTCGCCGTGGGTGGTGGAAAACAGGTCGTGACCGGCGCTGCCACCCTCCGTGGAGACGAAGGTTATCGGCGATACCGAGGTGCAGCGCCTCAACAGGTTGGCCGTGGTGTCGGACCAAAGGTCTCCCACCTGCAACGGGTCCAAGCCCGTGGGCGCGCTCAACTGCCGGTAATAGTGGTGAGATTCAGCCCCGATGTGGGCCGCGCTCCTGAAATTGACGCTCATGCGCTACCTGCCTGGGCTGCTCTGGGCGCTACCCGGGAAGGAAGCTGAAGACGGACCGACAGCTTCCGCCCGGGTTATCGGCCGGACTGAGGGCCGGAGGGGCAGCAAACCCCTCCAGCGTCTCTGAAAGCCCACGTCAAACTGTTGGCCGCACACCGCGCAAACCACGGTGTAGACCCTGCTCTGGCTTGGGCGATCATGGGCGTGATGGTATAGCTGCTTCAGCGGGTACTTGACTCCGCAGCCGGGGCAGCCCACATAGGTGGTCATGCTTTCACCGCATAAAAGTCGATTCCCTCTCCATTGGTGTCCACGTCCAGAAAAATGTCCGCCAAGTCGAGCCAGCCTACCGCTTCTATGGTTGGGGACTCCGCCGCGTCCAGTCCGTCGTTGGTGGTCGCAGCCACGTCGGCGCCTCCCAGGTAAACCTGGTTGAGGTTCGCCTTCTTGGCTATTACCACCAACGACTTTACGCGTTGGCTGGCCGCCAGCAGCGGTTCAGCGGTTCCCGCTACGGCGACGGTTTTCTCCCCTGCCAGGAATACTGGTCCCTCTGAGTTGGCCATATTTAAGCTACACCGGTTATGTTGTACTGCAGGGCGGTGTGGTTCGCCGTAGAACGGTTCCCCGACCGCTCCATGAAGGCCAGGCGCATGCTGATGACCATGATGTTTTGGCGCTTCTGAATATCCCGCGTAGTCTCAATCATCAGCTCCCGGCGGAATCCGATCCGCCATTTACCCCGGTTGACAATCAGGACGCGCCCCGTATCGGTCAGATTGCCGGCATCTGTAACCTTTCCGTCGGTATCGGCCAGGGCCATCTGCTCCGACACGATTACCGGAATCCCTTCAACTGCTCCCAGCTGACCGCGAAGCAGCGTGGCCTCGGCTCCCAGCTTGTCCAAAGTCCGGAAGTTGGCTACGCTCAAGGAGCGAACGTAGGTGTTCACATCCATGATGTAAGCCAGCTCTGAAGGCCTCACTCCGTTCTTACCCAGCTTGGCCCGCACCTCGTTGAACATGTCATCGGATACGGCGGCGTTACGGTTGATAGCTTGAGCGGTGTTGTCAATCAATGGAAGGTGCAGTAGCCCGTCGAACCCGATTAACCACTGGGCCTTGCCGGCATCGCTGGTAGAAATTGTGGCGCCGTCGGCATTGATGTTGTTGATCGTTGTCGTATCGCCGTTGACCAGCACATCGTCGATCACCTCCACCGAGTTCCGCACCAGGGAGCTTCGGACTTCGGCGGCCATGGCGATCACCGCGTCTTCGTCCAGGGTCAGCGACCAGGGCACCTCGGCCACCAGCTCGTAGGCGGTCAGGGTTTGTCGCGCGGTGGACAAGGCAGTGCTGGTGGTGGCCAGGTTTTCCGTGCCGGGAAACCAGTTGACGTTGCCCAGTTGCAGCGGAATTTCGAAGGGGTTGGAGGGCATGTCGACGTGGGAAAATAAGGGAGCCACCAGGGTTTCCAGGTTCACGTCCAGCCAGAGGGCTGCGGCCTCCTGGGTCGGGACCAATTCATCGCCGGCTCCCACCGTGGTGCTGTCCATCGCCGCCTTCAGGTTCGCTTGCCAGTCTTCCAACATTCGCGGGTTGAGGCCCGAAGGCTCCCGCAGTTGGGCGTTTAACACACTGCGGATGTAGGCCAGATCCAACAAGTCCATCCCTTTGTATTTCCCATATAGGGCGCGGGGCCGGTCTTCCCCACCGAATTTGGCAAGCAAGGCCCGCTTTTCGCCGTCTCGCCACAGCTCTTGAATCCGGCCCAGCTGAGCGGCTACCCGGTCAACTTCCTCTTTCAGCGGGGGCAACTCTGAATCCATGCGGGACTGGTAAAAGTCCCGGATGCCGGCCACCTCTTGTTTGATCAGCTCCATGTCCTTTGCCGCCAGGGTCATGCTACCCTCCTCGAGGTATATAAACTTGGGGTCGCCCACGTTTCCGGATCGGGTTTATGAATCCAGGTAAATGGCTCCGGGTGCTGGGGATGTGCCTAGAAGTCTGGCCGGAAAGCCATTGGCCGGGTTTTGCGCTACGCGAAGCAGACGTATTCAAGACTTATATGGCATGGTGGTGCATGTAATACGTTGCAACACCCACTATGCCATCGATAATCGACGTTAAGAAAACGCTGGCCTAGGGGGAATCGAGGTTTCCGGCCAGACTTCTAGGCATTGGCTGCAGACAACCGGGTCTCAGTGCGGTCTCAGTATTTGGCGCTGCTGAGCACCGATAGGAGGGCAGGGCAATCGCGTCTTATTATCTTTCTTAAATTTGTTTAAAATAGTAATCATCATGACGAAACTAGGGAGGGGTAGTGATGGTTCAGGCAACAGGCGCACCCATCGCCGAATACTTCGCGGCGTTGGACGACCCGAGGATTGATCGTACCAAGCGGCACAAACTTTTGGATATCGTCACCATTGCCCTTTGTGCCACCATCTGCGGCGCTGATTCTTGGGTGGATATCGAGCTCTTCGGCAACTGTAAAGAGGAGTGGTTCAAGTCCTTTCTGGAGTTGCCCAACGGTATCCCTTCCCATGATACCTTCGGCGACGTCTTCGCCCGCCTGGACCCAGAGCAGTTTCAACGCTGTTTCATGGAGTGGGTCCAAGCCGTAGCCCAAGTCACCCAAGGCGAAGTGGTGGCCATCGACGGCAAGACGGTACGGCGCTCCCACGACCGTACCCTGGGCAAAAAGGCCATTCACATGGTCAACGTGTGGGCCTCGTCCCATGGCTTGGCGCTGGGCCAGACCAAGGTGGACGAGAAGTCCAATGAAATCACCGCCATCCCCAAGTTGCTACAGCTGCTGGAGCTCGCCGGTTGCATCATCACCATCGACGCCATGGGCTGCCAGAGGGAGGTAGCCCGGGAGATCATTGGGGCTCAGGCCGACTATCTGCTGGCGGTGAAGGAGAATCAAGGCCGGCTGTACGATGACGTTCGCGACCTTTTCGAGGGCGCCGAGGAATACGACTTCGAGGGCGTCCCCTATGACTTCGCCCGCACGCTGAACAAGGGCCACGGCCGCCTGGAAACCCGTCAATGCTGGGTCATCACGGACCCGGACTGCCTGGACTATCTGCAAAACCGGCAGCAGTGGGCCAACCTCAACGCCGTGGTTAAGGTCACGGCTCAGCGGGAGACGGCAACCGGGACCACGGTCCACTCTCGCTACTATATCAGCAGTCTGGCCAGGCCTGCCCAGACTTTGTTGGAGGTCACCCGCCGACACTGGGGCATAGAAAACAGCTTGCATTGGTCTTTGGATGTTACCTTTCGAGAAGATCACAGCCGGGTACGTAAGGATAATGGGCCCCAAAACCTGGCAGTCCTGCGCCAGATAGCCCTCAATTTGCTGAAGCAGGAGACCAGCCTTAAACGGGGACTTCAAGGTAAACGGCTGAAAGCCGGCTGGGTTGAGGATTACCTACTCAAGGTGCTCCTTGGTTAAGACGCGATTGCCCTGATAGGAGGGCCGCCAAATCCGGGTCCTTCGCCGAATCTGGGTATAATGACGGGCTGGCTCGGCTTTTCTCTACTGTAGCCAGCATTTCGGTCAATTCCCCAACTAGCTTGTCCAGGTCATCGATTCGGGCCGCCAGCTCGGGCAATAGTCCCTCTTCCCAGGCGGAGGACAAAGCTGGTGTTGGTGCCTCCATGCGCTGCAAGTAGCTGCCCAACCGGGGGGCCTGGTCCAAGGCCCGACGCAGAGCCGCCCGCTTCGCCGGCACCGGCACCGCGCTGACCTCCAGCAGTTCCTGCTCCAGAAAGCGGATTCCCAGGAAGGCTCCGGTTTGCTCCTGTCTCCGTTCTTCGAACCGGATCGGTCGGAACCCCACCGAGACTCCTTTCTGGTAGTTCTGCCGGTATAGCGTGGCGACTTCCTGGGCAAACTCGGTGGGCGCGAACTCGATGGCGGTCAGTAGGCGGCCCGGGTCTCGCCAAACCGATGACGCTCGGCCGATAACCGGCCTGGCGTAATCGTGGGCCCAAAGAAAAACCGGATTATTCCGATAGGACTCCAATTGCCAGCCTGCGGCCATAATTACGTCGCCATGCCGGTCCACCTCCTCGTTGGAAATCACAAATGTCATCTGCTGCCCCGATTCGCCGGCCGCCGACTGCGTTTTCCGGTCACTCCACTTTTGCAGCAGCGGCGCTTCACTCAGTCCGCAGCGGTAAGACTCTAAAGATTCCAGCAATCGCTCCCGGCTCCAGGAGTTTTCCACCAGCTCAGGCAATCCTTCTTCTCCCCATGCCAATCGGTCTGAAATTGGTCTAAACAGGCGGGCAACAAAAAAGACGGACCCTCAAGGGTCCGTCCCTTTGCTAATTCCTGCCGCCTTATGAAGCCGCTTGAATACTTATCTTGTTGATACTAAAGGTAGAGATGGGACTTCCAAGCTGTCAACTCACCTCTGACACTCGCCCAAGGCTTGGTGGTTCTTCCTACTGTCATTCCGAGCTATCATGGTCCGGCGGAGCGCCACCTACAGACGATAATGAATTGCCCTCGGCTCATGGTTCGACGGGCTCACCACGAGCGGTAGGGATTCCGTTCGTCCTGAGGCTCTCGAAGGGCGAACGCGCTATTTACAGAGCAGCGAAGCGAAGCAATCTCTCCTTGCCCTCATCAGATTGCTTCGGGCCTACGGCCCTCGTAATGCCGATCTGAAGACCCGGGACACTTGCCAGCGCTCTGTCTTGATTCGCCTGGCCAGAGTCTTGGGCGCCACCGGATCTTCCAGTGCCAATAAAAACAATCCCAGACTTTACGCGCCAACCACTCGAGCCCGGTGGTTGTTGCTATCTGCGATGTATATATTGCCTTCCCGGTCGATACCACAGCCGTGGGGCCGCTCCAGCCCAGCCCGGGTGGCGTCTCCCCCGTCGCCATCTCCGCCCAGATGCCCGCCGGCAATCGTCGTAACAATGCCGGTGTCGGCGTCTATGCGGCGGATGGCGTGGTTTTCGGTATCAACTACTATGATGTTACCCTGGTGGTCGCACCGAATGGCCTTTGGCGCTCCCCAGGTGGCCAAAAGAGCTGGCCCGCCATCTCCGCTGTAACCCCTCTCCCCAGTGCCGGCCAGGGTCGACATGATTCCCTGGACGTCAACTTTGCGGACACCGTTGCCCTCCCTTTCGGCAATGTAGGTATTTCCGCTGGGGTCCTGGCAGATTGCCCGGGCGCCTAGAATGCTGGCCTCCAAGGCTGGCAGACCATCGCCCTGCCTGATTTTCTCTCCATTACCCGCAAAGGTACTGATTATTCCGCTGACCAGGTCCAGGCGGCGCACCCGCTGATCCTGAATATCGGCAATCAGAAGACCTGCCATAGAATCCAGAAAGCAGTCGTTAGGCTCCCTTAGCTGTGCTTGGTTTCCTGGTCCGCCGTCCCCACCGTAGCCTGGTTCACCGGTTCCTGCCACCGTGGTGATAATTCCGGTGGTCCCATCGACTTTTCGGATCGCCGCGTTCAGCCGGTCGACGATGTAAATGTCTCCGCTTTGCTGGTCGACCGTAAGGGAGTAGGCCTCGTTCAGCGTGGCCGCAACAGCGGGACCGCCATCCCCGGAGTATCCGGCGTTGCCGTTGCCCGCTATTGTGGTTATCACTCCAGTGTCCCGATCAATTCGGCGCACGCAGTGGTTTCGCGCTTCCGCCAGGTAAAGATTGCCTGCGGAGTCGAAGGAACACATGAAGGGCTCCCGAAGCAAGGCTGCGCCGGCCGGTCCGCCGTCACCGGCGTAACCCGCCTCTCCGGTGCCGATCACCGTTTCAATTACCCCCTTTCGATAGGACATGCCGACCTCCTCTAGGACTGGGTTTGGGTTCCAGATAAGTCCCGGCTAACCACCGGATTGCCCTCGGTACCAATCCAAAATCTCGCTGCCGGTCATCCACACCACCCCCTCAAACTGCCGGATATAGTCGAATATCATGTCGTAATATTTGATGCGGTGGGGAACACCGGTTATATAGGGATGCGTCGATATGGCCATCACACGGGCGCTCTCCGCTCCTTCCCGGTAGAGCGTGTCGAACTGGTCCTTGGTCCGCTCGAACAGCTCGGGAGATCGGTGATTCTGGACTAGATATATCGGGATGTCGTTAAGCTCCAGCGTATAGGGAATTGAAGTCAAGCTGCCACTCTTGACCTTCATCGGGTAGGGTTGGTCGTCGTTGCACCAGTCGCAGACGTATTCGATACCCTCCTCCGCCAGGATATCCGGCGTGTCGAAGGTTTCAGCCAACCCCGGACCCATCCAGCCCCTCGGCGCCACTCCTGAGAACTCCTTGATCGTCCTTATGGTGCGCTGGATTACTTCTCGCTCGTCCGATTCCCGATTCAGCACCCTCTGTATGAAGCCATGCCCCATCAACTCCCAGCCCGAATCCAGGCTCTGCTGGACCAGGGCAGGATAGCTCAGGCAAACCGCGGCGTTAAGGCTAACTGTCGCCCGAATCTGATGTTGGTCCAATACCCTCTTCAAGCGCCAGAATCCTACCCGCATACCGTAGTCGTACCAGCCAAAATTTGGAACGTCCGGTAATACACTGACCCCCTGCGGTGTCGGCAGCACAGCCCGGGCCATCGGCTCCTTTATGTCCCACTCCTCTACGTTGATGACGGGCCAGACTGCGATGCGGGCATTGCCCGGCAGCTTTAATGGGACTCGCTCGAAGATGGGGGAGTATTCCGCTCTTGGATTGACCACGGCGCCTCCTGAAACACTATGAAAATCCCTGGTCCGAAATGGTTCCTTCGCGGTGCACTTTCGGTGGGCTTGAGTCCCGACCAGAGGGAGGGCGCCGTCGTAGTTGCCACCACGATGGCCTGCCCCCTGGAGGCGCTCAACGCCATGTGGGTGCGGTGCCCGGCTTGGGGACAGATGAACGGCTCTGAGCCAGGACCGGGGAAGTGCCGGTGCGGCCAACTAATCCAGGAGCATCCGCCTTACTTGTCAATGCTGTGGACCATGCAGCAGCAGGCCAGGAATCGCCCTTAATCAGGCCCTCGATCAGACGGTACTTGTCACTCGGGTAGGCCCCCAACTGCTTCCTCCAAGGTAATCACTGGGTATATGGTAGCGGTATTCCAGACTGCCAGACCCAGGTCAACCATGGCATCATCGACGGCGTGGGCGTTGGGGGCGTCGAGCACCAAGAAAGTTAAGTGCGCTGCCTTGCTAACCCAGCCTCCTTGAAAAGTGCAGTCATGACTCCCTAGCACCTCGGTCATCGTTGAAGCCATCCTCACGACCCTGTCTCGGATTTCCAGCGCCACACCAGGACATTTGTCTGGGCTATGGTTCAACGACGCTAAATACAACATGCTACTCCTATCTCGCATAAAGAATTGACTGGGTGGACGAGCATAACAAAAAATCAAGAGACAGTCTGGTTTCCCCATGCTGCATCTCCGTATTCGCCGCAACGACCGATTAGCCACATTCTGAAACCGACGACCTCCCGCCATCACCAATTATTCGCGATCATTACGTGACCATCGGGTCTTTGATCTACTGTCAATCGAACGCTAATGGCCGGTGTTCATATACAGACTTGGCGGAGGGAGTGGGATTCGAACCCACGATACCCATAAGGTATAACGGTTTTCAAGACCGTCGCATTCGTCCACTCTGCCATCCCTCCTGGCCCTTCGCCCACCCGGGAAATCTCCAGTCGCCTCTGTCACCTGATGTCTAGCCGAAGCAAGGTTTCTTCAGGGCCTTTTCATTCTCCTGCCTGGTAGGTAAAGCCCATCATGTCGAAAGCTTCGCTGAGATGGGCATTGTGGCGGCGTAGGGCAGCGGCTACGTTGGAATGCCCAGCCCGGCGTACCAAGCTGATGACCAGGTTCCGCAGGCCCGCCAGCACCTGAGGGGCGGCCCCAGTGCGCACCTGAGAGCGGTCCTCGTCGAAGGTCACATCCCGTACCCAGTGGAGGCGGTTCTCGATGCCCCAGTGCCCACGGGAAAGGCTCAACAATCGCCTGGCATCGGCATCAGTGGCTGGGAGACTGCTAATTGCATAGCTCACAGCCACCTGTTTCTTGCCCTTCACGACCCGCTGGCGCTCTAGCCGACACACCTGTTGCAGATGCGGCCACGCTTCCCCGACCGTCCCAGCGCTGCCCACGTAGCCATTTAGCTCTGGGTCGGCCAAGGCCCACAACTCTCGCCGCTCCAGCCGCCCATGACGCCGCTTTACTGGAGCATCGGCCCAGACCGTCAGCTTGGCCCCGCGTGCTCGCCACTCCGCTGCCAGCCAGGGAGGTACGGTTGGGCCACCAGCCCTCTCAGTTCCTAGCAGGGGAAAAAGCCACCTCCAGGTCTCGGCGCAAGGTGGGCTGATTCTCTTTAACTGGCAGCAGATACTCTCCGCCGCCTGCCACAATCTGCTCACAGACTTTCCGTTGGGTCAGTAAGGCATCAGCCACTACTACCCGACCCTTCAGGGGTACCTGGCCCAATACTTCTTTGACCGCCGCCAATTCTTCCCCTTTGCCCGGCGCAGCTACCTGCGCCAGCACTGCCCCAGCGCGGCTAGCGTAGGCCGACACCAGATGGACCCCGGGTATCTCTTGGCCGTGGACCCCTCGCAAGGTTTTCCCGTCCAGGGACAGGGGGTCATCCGCCTCTACCCCGCTATTTGCCAGCCAGTTGCCGACTTCTGCCTCAAAGGCCGCCACGTCCAGGCCCTTGAACACCCGGTGGAGGGTGGCCACGCAGGGTGTCTTCTCCTGGCTGAACCCCAAAAGCTGCGCCGTAGCACCCCCTTGGTCCCGCCCCCATTGAGCTATGGCGTATAAGCTGCGGGCGCCGCACAGCATGGCACAGGTGGCCAAGGCGAGGATCGCCCCCAAAGAGTGGCGTCGCCCTTGGCTACACCGGAAGTCAGGCACCAAATCCAGCGTTTCTCTCAAAGTCATCATCCTCCCCTCCCGCTTAAACTGGTAATAATTTTATACTATTTTGAGAAAATGAAAAGGCCCTGAAGGTTTCTTTAGGTGCGGGCCGTGCTCAATTTTAGTCCCAGGCCCATCCAGCGTCCAGCGGCTGGCCATCAGTCCACGTCCCGACCTAGTCCGCATCCCGTTCGGTTTGGGCCTAATCTGTTGTTCCCGTTAACCACAATTTCACTTCGCCTCTACCGTGTGGAACGATCATCTTTACATTCACGTCGTACTCTTAACCGGGATTCCCCAGATCAAACCACCTTTCCTGGATATAGCTCCCGCGGGGATACCGCCAAATATAATCCCGCATTCCAAGGGCGTCAAATGCGGTCTGATGCGGCCTGATTCACTCAAAGTCCCCGCTTTCATTGGGCAACCACTGTACTGCCAAGCGTAAAAGCCCCAAACCGCTTGTCTACGCCCAAGTCTCGCCCTTGGGAAGCTCTTGGGAAGCTCTTTTGCCCTGTGCGACCCCGTAACCGTAACCAATCCCGACGCTCCTAAAGTGGACTAGCCAGGAGCCAGCCTAAGCCGACCAATTCGTTCCAGTATCCCGCCCAGCATTTCCCGGCTCACGAGCACCTCAGCAAGCTGAAACACCAGCCTTCTGGCATGGCGCACCAACCGTCCTCCAGTCTTGATCATCCTGGTCTGCAGACTGGTCAACGACCAGTGCTTCATTGCCTCCGGTAAGGCTAGCCTTCTCATGGAGTTGCCCAGGTTGTAAGCCAGTACGAACAACTCCAGCCTGACCTGATTGGCCACGAACTTGTGGCAGGACAACCTCGTCCAGTTCAGGGCGTACTTGCCTTCTTTTATCCATTGCTCCGCGGTCCCTCGGCCATTGTAAAAGCGGACTATCCCGATGTTTGGATAGCTCAGATTGGTGACGATGAAGCCCACTCTGGGAAACAGTTCTCCCTGGTGCCACTCCACCTTAGAGACCACTCTCCGAGCAACGTTCCAGCTCTGGGCCTGGTAGACGAAGTCATGATAGGAGACGATGGGCTTCGGGGAAAGCCACTCCGTAGGCCGTATTAGCCGGGGCGCTATCTCCCGCTGCAGCACCTGGTTGGACCGCAGCCTGATGGCGTAGCCGATGTTTCTTGCTTCCAGATAATCGTATATCTCCGGCTTGGCGAAGGCGGCGTCAGCACGAAACAGCAGCCTGACCGCTGCTGTCAAATAACGCTCCACCACCGGATCAAGGACTTCTTGCCAATCATCGGCACTGTGGACGTTGCCTGACCGTAGCTTAGCTGCTTCACAATCCCCGAACTGGTTGAACAGAAAGAGAGGGTGATAGCAGACGCATTCAAAGTGGCCGTTATAGGCTGCTCCCTCCTGCTGGCCGTGCACTGGACTCTCGGAACTGTCCATATCCAGGATTACTCGCCGGTGTAGGGTATGGGCCATAGCTCGTTCCACCCACTGGGTATTTATTCGTGCCAGCCCCTTCAGGTTGTCCTCTTGGGTCAGGAACTCCGTCTCGAACCGGCCCATCTCACTGGTGCTGGCTCCTTTCCGCTCCGAGCCTTGCCATCCCACGATCACTCGCATGGCTGGGTCTTGGGAAAGGCGCACTGCGTCATTGGTGTCGTCGTAGCCGGCCAAGCGGCTGTAGATCGACTGTCTTAGCAGCGGAACCAGGTGGTGAAGGATATTGCGTCCGGTACGGCTTTCCTGGAGGTAGTCCTCAGCGATTTCGGTAAGGCCCAAGGCATCATCAAACTCTCGAAAGGCAAGAAGACCAGCGTCGGAGGTGATGGTAGAGCCGTGAAATTCCAGGCGGACTTTGGGGTTGAATTGGAGCCGGAGAGAGACATTTTCGCCATCACCCATCAGGTGCCTCCATGATGCTTACGGCATCTTACTGCGAAGTGACATATCATGGAGTTATTATAAATGGGAACACGCCAAATGACCTATAATTAGACAATGGTTGAAAGACCATCGACGAATTACTGAGAAAGCTTTTTAGCCATATGGGAAATGTGGGCTTAAGAATCATAACAAGCAGGATGCCGGTTTGTGCTGGCCAATGTTGCTTTCGACCCAGCCGCGATTGGCGGCCTTCCAGTTTCGTAAAGGCGCGCAACATTCAGTCATGCCGGCATACCAACGGAAATTAGGAGCAAAGAATTGCTTACAGCTGGCCTTAGAAAGGCTCTTGTTATGCCCAGAAAGGGCTGCGACGGGCCTGGAGCCGGCGGCCGGCCGGGATTTACCCTGATCGAACTGCTGATTCTAATCGGGGTTTTCACCCTCATGGCCGTCGCTGCCGTTCCCGATTACTCCTACTTTTCCCGTGGTGAGGACGGTCAAGGACCGTTGGTCAGCAGGCCCACGGCCTTAATGGCCGATGCCGAACTTCAGGCCGCCGAACTGCTGACAGTGCAGATGGCCATGGACGGCATGATGGCCAGCAGTCAAATTGTGGAGGTGGAACCCTCGCCGATGCACGGCACGGACAGCTTCGAAGCCCTGCCCAGCGGCGCCGGCGCCGAGCCTCTCTTTCCGGGCTTTCTCAGGACTGCAGCGGGTTTGACGGATTGCGTTTATATGTGGACCAGCATGGGACAGGTTTATCAGTTTACCTGCCCTTAACCGGATGATTGGCTAACGGGTTTGGTGCCGGGACACTCTTGCTGAATTTTCAATCGCCGTAGAGCCCTCATGTCCGAGAAGAAGGGCTTTTCCCAGTCGGGGTCTTGCTCCCCCAAGATAATGCTGGTGTGAATTCGGCAGGCCCGCAGCCAAAGCACGATAATAGCGTTATTAATTATCTCCTGAGGTAGCCGGCGACCGTAGTTGTCCAAAACCCATTGACCGTAGCCGGCGGCGAAGAAGTCTTCCAAGAACTTGGTCGGTTCAGCCTCGGAAGAACACGCCTCCAGTATCTCTATCGGAGCCTCGGAGCATAACATGCCCGAGTTCCCCTGGGCCATCTGGAGGTATCGTTCCTCTGTCCCTGGCTCTATAGCCACTCCGTTTCTGGCTCTTCCTCTTTCTGACCGGATTTCTACTGCCGGGTTTTACCGCCGGATGTTTATTGAATGACAGCTGACCCAGCGCTTCTATTTTAGTCTGGGTCAGTCTAGTCTGGACCGGGGCCTGGGCCGAGACCCAGCCTGTCTATTCCCTACAGGTTCATTTGAGGAACCATGTAGTTCTTCAGCTTTTTATAAATTTGCAGACGGCTGCGTTGATTGTCCACCACCATCAGCCGGTCCTTGGCGGAGTCGAACACCACGCTGATCGGTACGGCAAATCGCCACTCCGATTCGGCATTGAACGGCGAGACTTCCCGGCGCCGCTTGATGTAGTCGGCGTTGGCGTCTACGGTCATCTGGGCCCACTTGGACAGCTGCTCCGCGTCGCCGATTAGGCTGGTGATGAACTTGCCATCGGCGTCGAACACGTGGACCCGCCCCGGGTGTTGACCGTTATGGCTCCAGTCGCACACGTAAACATCACCCTCCGGGTCTACTGTGACGCCGGTGGGCAGATGAATTTGGCCCCGCCCGGTTCCCGGGCTGCCGAATTGGGCCAGCCACTCCCCATTTGCCGTGAACTTTTGCACTCGATGGTTCAGATGGTCGGCTACGTAAACATTCCCCTGCTGGTCGGTGGCGATGCCCCAGGGACCGTTAAACTCGCCGTTCGCCGATCCCAGCTGGCCCCAACTGGCCAGGAAGCTACCGTCCCGCCTAAACTTCCGGACCTCGTGGCTATGTCCATCGGTTAAATATATGTTGCCATCGGGACCTAAGGTAATACTGGCTACCCCGTGGGCTTGGCCATCCTCCCCTTCCAGAGCGCTCCACTTACGCAGGAACTTTCCGTCCGGGTCAAACACACTTATTTGATTCAGCCATTCGTCGGAAACGTACACCCTCTCCTCATCGTCGATGACCACACCGGAACCCCAGATGAACTCCCCGTCGCCGCTTCCGTACTTGCTAAATTCTCCAATGAACTCCTCATCACCCGGCTCTGGGCCAATGGATACCTTAGTGACTCGCGCCCCGACACCGGTGCGATTCCAGGCAACGTTGCTAATGCTCTCGCTTCCCCGGTTTACCACGTAAACCGCGTCGTCCTTGCCCAGAGCGCACGCCACCGGCTGACTGAACCCCATGCCGGATTGCGCGCCCCGTCCCACTGAGTGGCTAAAGTCATAAGCTCGACCCGCTGCTACTTGCGTCAGCATTTGGCCCTCCCTAAAGGTGATAATTTTACTATTGGAGCTATCCTGTAACTGGTGCTTTATCACAGAGGGCCAGAAGACTCGAGTCCCTGGCCCCCTTTTTGGCTATTACTTGGCTAGGCTACTCATAGGGTGTTTAATAAGTTTCTTGACTTCCAGTCACAAGCTGTCATTCCGTTTTGGGCTTCGGCATCCTCTCCCCTTGTGGGAGAGGAGTGAGGTGAGGGGTATCACCCTCATCCCAACCTTCTCCCACAAGGGGAGAAGGGGCTCTTATCAGGCCATATCAGGATGCGTACTCTTTTATGCCAGTGTGGACAAGGCGTCAGGCTTATTAAAAACGCCCTTTTAGACAAAGCTGGGTTTTTCGAAATTGCCACCGACCAGGGGGTTGGCATCTAGACCCATCCAATCCTCGAGAATGGTGGAGTAAAGGCCCCTGAAATCCAGGTTGGGTACCAGGTCACCCTGCTCCAAGTCCTCCGGATTGGTGGAGGGAAACTCGCCGTATTCCCCGCCCTTGATCCCTTCGCCGATGACGAAGGCCGCGCCAGCCGCGCCGTGGTCAGTGCCCGACCCGTTGTCGTGCACCCGGCGTCCGAATTCGGTGAAGAGCAACATTATGACGTTATCGCCGGCATCGTGCTCTCTCAGGTCGTCAAAGAAGCTCTCAACAGCGTTGGAGACGTCGTGCCACAGCTTGTCGTGCATCCCGACCTGGTTGGAGTGGCTGTCGAAGCTGCCGTGGTCGCAGTACAAGACCCGGGTGCCCAGATCCGCCATGTGCACCTGCGCTACCCCTCGCAGCTTGCGAGCTAACGGCGTATCGGGATATTCCACCGTCGAGGTATATTGAACCGGAGCCACCTTGAGAATGTCGGCCGCCTTGAGGGAGTCCAGGCCGGTCTGGCTCAGGTAATCCATTACAAAGCCGCTACCAATTGTAGGGGAGTAAAGGCGGGTAAACCGGTCCAGTATTTTGCTTCGTTGTTCGGTTTCAGTGATGCCTGGCAGCATGCCAAAGGTATCCAGATTGTCCACACAGGCCACCGGCACGCCGGGCAGGGCCAAGGCTCGGGGCAGACTGGGACCAAAGCTAACCGCGGTTACAACATTCTCCTTGTTGGGGTCCAACTCCTTGGTCGCCCGTCCCAGCCAGCCCTCCGTTCCCAGCTTGTCCGGCTCGCAGGTGTGCCAGATGTCCATGGAGCGGAAATGGGAGCGGGGGGAGTTCTTGTAACCAACGCCATGAATAATGGCCATTTTCCCTTGCTCGTAAAGCCGCTTCATCGGGCCCATTTCCGGGTGGAATCCAATCTTTTCGCTGATCGGTAAAATTCGGTCTTCGGCTACCCCAACGGCCGGGCGGTTGTCGCGATACCGTGGATCCGTATAGGGGATCACGGTGTTCATGTAATCATTTCCGCCGGTAAGCTGAAGCACCACCACTACCGGATCCTTCTTGGTTGAAGCCATTGCTATATCCTCCTTGGCTGTGTCGAGGGCATTATCGGGAGCTTACCGGACCCTTAGGCGTATTGGTAATCTCTTGTGGAGACTATCAGCTGCAATAATTCACCAACGCGTTCCGAAGAACCGGCGGCATCGGATGCCCAATTCAAGTTACCGCCAATCTTGGCGTGGTCCACCAGTTCCTGCCGGGTCTCCTGGTTTACCTCCAGCGGCCCCATCAGCTCCAGGCAGGCGTCCACAAAAGCCTCGGGGGTTTGGCTGTCCCGCTGCTTGAGCCGGTTAATCATGGACTGCACCCCGGGACGGCTGGTATCACCCACCATGTCGGCGGTAAAGTTGATCCTTCTCATCAGCGAACCGCTATTGATCCATTCCGTGCCGGTGTGCCAGCCTTCCACGCTGGGCGGGTTCAGGAGGTCCTGTCCCATGTAGCTGGGCTGCCGGGACATTTCGCCAATGCCCGGGGCCGGAAATTCAAATCCACCCACCAGCTTCAGGGTACCTACCACTACTTCCGCCGGACTCTTCAGGCGGGCAAAGTGGGCGTTTTTGAAGAAGTCGGAATTGAAAAGCACCCGCAGGGTAGAGCGGATGTCGTAACCAGAATCCACCAGCGCGTCGGCCAATGTATCGATGGCAGCCTGGTCCTGAGGCGGGGTGACGGCCCACGCTGGCACCTGTGCTTCGTCCGCTACGAAGAAGTTGTAGAGATGGCGGGCGATGAAGGAGGTGGAAGCCGGATGGGCGCAGATGATGTCGATGACATCCTCGCCGTCAAAATTGCCCGTCTCACCAAGGAATGACTTCTCGCCATCGTCATGGTCATCCGCCCGATAGGTGAAGTGCCAATCGTGGCGCCCAATGGGCCCTCGGGGCAGCTTGGGTTCTATGGTCCACCCGGTAAAGGCCCGGGAGACTTCCCTGACGTCCACCTCGGTGTAGTTGCCCACACCCATGCTGAACAGCTCCAGCAGCTCCCTTCCCCAGTTTTCATTGACGGCGCCGGCGTGGTTCTCGCAGTTATCCAGCCAGTAAATCATGGCCGGATTCTTGGCCATGTCCAGCAGCAGGTCCCGGTAGCTGCCCATCCCCTTCTCTCGGAAGGTGGCAACCATGGCGGTTATCTCGTCGTAATGGTCCACCTTGGAAACACCCGTGGCGAAAAGATGATGCCAGAACAGGGTCATCTTCTCTTCCAGCGGCCGCTTGGTGTTAACCATGTACCACAGCCATTCCACGGCTCCCATGCCGGGCAAAGTGCCGGGCTTCCACGTCCAGGGGTGATACCGAACCAGCTCAAACCGGTCCAGCGCCGGTTGAGATTCGGAATTGAGCAGCTCTTCCACCGTGGCTTCGTAGCCCTTGGCGGCGCGTTCCTCCAGCTCCTCCCGGGTTGCCCCGAAACCGGCTCGCCGCATCAGATGCGCCATCAACGCGATTTCCTGATTGGCCATTTTCCTTCCTCCCTAGTTTTTAAGGTCTCCAGTTTGAGATGAACTTCTCCATAATAGTAGCTATTATCTTTTAGATAGTCGACCCTTGTCAATATTTTTATAGATACCAGCAGGGGTAAGTGTTCAGATTTGAGGGGAAGCGAGCAACCGGCGGCATTCCAGGAGGGGATTGAGACCTCTAGCCCGCCAGGTGCCAAAGAGGGATGCCAAGGTCATCTTGCTGTCGGTGCCCTGCCCTGAGCGGGTGCCGCCGCTGATCTTGCGACTGGTTACCAGATGCCGCAGGCTCCGCTCGGCGGCGTTGTTGTCTGAGGGCACGGCTGGGTCCGACACGAAGACAAACAGTTCCTTGATGAACCGTTCCATGCGCCGGCAGAGCTTGGCCTGAACCGCCAGGGGATCTTTAAGGAAAGGCCGCGCCAAGACCATTAGTTTCTCCTCCAGCATTAGCTGGGTGCGATGGCCTGGCTGGGCTCGGGGAAGGACCGAGGCCTTGGCCTCCGTGTAGACCTGGTGAACCGCCTCGGCCCACTGAGCCAGCCCAGCGTCTTCTGGGTACAACCCTTTCAGGTCATGGATATCCCGCAGCAGATGAGCCCAGCACCGTTGCTTCAGGCCCGGGTAGTGGTTATAGGCGGCGTAGAAATCACTGACCAACACTCCGCTGAAGGAGGAATCCAGCACCTCATCCACCACCCCCTTATCCCGACCCCGACGCAGGAAGTATCGTTCGCTGGGAGTGCTGAAGGTCCAAACATAGCCGTTGCTCCCGTCCTGGCGCCAGCCGGTTTCGTCGCCCTGCACCACGGGACTGGCGCGGACTTGCTCGAGCACCTCTCGCACCGCCGTCTCAGCCTGACGGGCTACTCCATGGACGGCCTGGACGATGGCACCAACACTCAGGTGCAACTGATGGACGGTCTCCAGGTACCATTGGATGATTCTTATGGGCAACCGTCCCTCCTCCCGCAGGGTCACCATCAGGCTTACCAGATTGACCCCCAGGCGCTGCTGGCCCAGAACCACCCCCTGCAGGGCCTCTTTGGGCAGCCGGCGCCGCTGGCATACCGGACAGATGCGGGCTACCAGGGCGTGCTCGGTCACTTCTACCGGAGCCACCGGTAGCTCAATGACTTCCCGAGTTCGCTGTACCCATCCGCCGTTCAGGTGAGTCCCGCAGTCGGGACAGACCGCCACGGCATGCTCCACCCGCTGGGTAGGAGTCATGCGCTGGCGGGCGAAGCCATGGCGGCGCGGCTTTCTGGGCTCCTTTTTCTCCGGCGCTTGCCGGCTGGAGTGCGGCTGATTACCCGGCATCCCCGACGACCCGCGCCGGTTGGGACGGGATTCCAGAACCCCAATCCGCCTTTGCAAATCGGCAATGACTGCCCGCTGGCCGGCAATTATCTCCAGCAGAGTTTCGCGACTCGCCGCGTTCAGGTCTAGTTCAGTGTCCACCTCCCTGGTATGCCACAACTCCCCCGGCCATGCCAGCGTTTTTCCAACGGCTTTGAGCCAATTCACCTCATCAAGTCTGAACAGTTACCAGCAGGGTCTTTCGGTTCTCCCCAGTGTCATTGCGAGTTATCATGCTCCGGCGGAGCGCTACCTACAGATGAAAATGGATTCCCCTCGGATCTTGGTTCGACGGGCTCACCACGAGCGGTAGGGATCCCCTTCGTCCTGAGGCTCCCGAAGGGCGAACGGGATATTTACAGAGCAGTCCTTTGGCTGAGCTCAGGATTAACTCTGCGAAGCAATCCCGCCGCACCATCTTGAGATTGCTTCGGGCCCGCGGCCCTCGCAATGACAATTGAAAAAACCTTTCAATACCTGCGGGAGGTTTTCCGCCGACCTTGGGTTGGCAGCGTAGTTCAGCTAACCTTAGCTTGACACCCCTGGGGCCTATTGCTAAAATCGGCCCAATCCCCCACTGAGATTTCTTAGGTTCAGGCTGGTATCCCCGTGGCGAGTTTTTCCCTCCGCGGCGCCTACTCATAAGTGGGGCCAGCACGGGGAGATATCGGGTAGAGAGATACTGGGAAGGAGGAAGTAGGCATGGCCCCCGAGATTATGAAGGGACTGAAGGATGTCTATCTTGACACCACCAAGTCTAGCTTCATTGACGGTGAGGAGGGCAAGCTACTCTACCGTGGCTATGACATTCACGATCTGGCGGAGAAATCGACCTTCGAAGAAGTAGTCTACTTACTCTTGTACGGGAAACTTCCTAGCCAGCAGGAGCTACAGGAATTCGATAATACTCTGCGGGCCAACCGGAGGATACCCGACGACGTTATCCAGGTGCTGGACCTGGTCAAGACAGCCCACCCAATGGATGCCCTCCGAACCGGCATCTCTGCGCTTTCCGCCTTTGACCCGGAGGTAGACGATAACTCGCCGGAAGCTACCATCCGAAAGGGAGTTCGTCTTACAGCGGTGGGACCCACCCTGGTGGCGGCCCACCACCGGCTGCGACAAGGGCTAGAACCGATCGCGCCCAATCCAGACTTGAACCATGCCGGTAATTTCCTCTACATGATGTTTGACCAGCTTCCCGATGAGGAGACGACCAAGTTGTTGGACGTGGACTTTATCCTCCACGCCGAGCACGGGGCCAATGCCTCTTCCTTTGGTGCTCGGGTTACCGCCGCCACCATCTCAGATCTCCACTCGGCCATCGTCACCGGTGTCGGTGTCTTGAAAGGCCCCGCCCACGGCGGCGCCGCCGAAGAAGTCATGAAAATGGCCTTGGAAATTGGCCACCCGGAGAATGCCGCGGAATACTGCCGTAATATTCTCGATAACGGCGGCCGGATAATGGGCTTCGGGCACCGGGTGTATCGCGCCGAAGACCCCCGGGCCCGCCACCTCAGGGAGCGCTCCCGAGCCTTGAGCGAAAAGATGGGGCAGCCTCATTGGTTCCAGATTTTGACCTACGTTGAAGAAGAGGCGATGGTGCCCTACCGCTCTCGCGGCATCTTCGTCAACGTGGACTTCTTCGCCGGCTCAATTTACTACCTGCTTGGCTTTCCCGAAGATATCTTCATCCCCATCTTCGCGTTGGGACGCATCCCCGGCTGGACTCTGCAATGTGTCGAGCAATACGAGGATAATATTCTCATCCGGCCCCTGCTGGAGTACACCGGGGAAATGGACTTGGAGTATGTCCCCATCGAGCAAAGGGGGTAATCTTCTAGCAGCATATAACAATCGAAGGGGGGCCGCAGGGTCCCCTCTCTTTTTGTGTTTAAAATGTTTTACGCGCATCGGCCACCGATGCTGAGTAAATAAAAAAGGCGGACTCAAATGGCCCGGGTTCAAATGCCAGCAAATGGAAGCGCAGCGGCAGCCGAAAAAGAAATCCGCCGCCGAATCGAAGCACGCGGCTCAATCACCTTCGTCGAGTTTATGGAGGTTGCCCTTTTCTGGCCCCAAGGAGGCTACTACCAGGGCCGATCTCCCGTCGGAGCATCGGGGGATTACTACACCAGTCCTTCGGTTCATCCGGCTTTCGGCGCGTTGCTGGCGGTCCAGCTGCTCCAGATGTGGCATCTGCTGGACCGACCCCAACCCTTCACCGTAGTGGAAATGGGCGCCGGCAATGGTCTGTTGGCCCGCGATATTCTGAGCTACAGCGCTCATTTGTTGCCTAAGTTTCGTCGCTCCCTCCGTTACCTCTGCCTGGACATTGGAGCCGTCCCCGGGCTGGAGACTGCCTTACCCCCGTTTCAGGATGCACCAAAAGTTTCCAGAATAGCCGCCGCGGTCCCCACTGCTGGGGTTAGCGCGGACTCTCCAACCAGCAGCCGCGACCCGAGTTACGGAATCCCCCTGTCCGGAGTGCGAGGGTGCATCCTGTCCAACGAGCTGTTGGATGCCTTTCCGGTGCATCAGGTCAAGCTCCGGCGGGGAAGGTTACAGGAGGTCTGCGTCGCTCTTCGGGACCGCCAGCTGGTCGAAACCTTGGGGGAGCCGTCCTGTCCCGAGTTGCAGCGGCGGCTGGGAAGTGAGGGAGTGGAGTTGGCGGAAGGACAGGTAGCCGAGATTAATTTGGGAATCGACCGCTGGGCCGGAGAGATCGCCGCGGCTCTGGAATCGGGCTTCGTGCTCACGGTGGATTATGGAAAAACGGCTACCCAGCTTTACTCAGCGGAAGAACGGCCCGATGGGACGTTGACCACTTATTATCGTCATACCCAAACTGATGATCCCTTCCGGCATGTCGGGTCGCAGGACATAACTGCCCAGGTGGATTTCACTGCTGTGGTACAGGCCGGCCGCGCCCACGGCTTGGGACTGGTAGGTTACACCCGGCAGAGCGATTTCCTGCGCAGCCTGGGGCTGGGGGAATGGCAACGAAGACTGGGAGGTCTGAATCTCTCCCAGCAGCAGACGCAGGCCAACCGGGCCGGTATCCTGGACCTGGCACGCATTGGCGGTCTGGGGGACTTCAAGGTATTGGTGCAAGGGAAAAATGTTGGCAAGCCAGGACTCTGGGGGTTCGAACCCGCCCCGGACCGAGACCAAGGCCCGGAAGATGATTTAGCCAAAGGTGATTTAGCACGGTCCGAAGGACTTCCGGTGCCCTTATTAACCAGGGATCATCTGCCTTTTCTGGAAGGCCGATACCCGCGAGCAGAGGCCGAAATAAACTTGGCAAAGCTCTGGCCCCCCGGCCCGGCCTAGACCCTGGCTCCGGCCCCGGACGATGGGCGCCAATATGGCGATCCCTTATTCATTCAGGCATTCAGGTCAATCTGCCCGGCTATCGGTTTCATGCTCTCCACGATGAAGCTGATGTGTTCGTCCAAATCAACCCCCAATTCCTCGGTGCCCTTCATGATGTCTTCGCGATTCACATCCTTGGCAAAGCTTTTATCGCGCATCTTCCGGCGCACCGAGCGCGGCGTAACGTCATCGAGGCTTTTGGAAGGCCGGACCAAAGCCACCGCCCGGATAAAGCCGGAAAGCTCATCCACCGCGAAAAGCGTGTGCTTCATTAACGACTCGCGGGGAATGCCCGTGTGTTCGCCGTGGGTCAGCACCGCGCGGATGATATCCTCGGGATAACCCTGATGCCGCAAAATCTCTGAGCCAAAGGTGGGATGATCCTCCGGAGTAGGGCAAATCTCCCAGTCGAAGTCGTGAAGCAGCCCGGCGATACCCCAGCGGTCTTCATCCTCTCCATACTTGCGGGCGTAACCCCGCATGGAAGCTTCCACCGTCAGCAGGTGCTTCATCAGCATCTCGGTTTTTACGCGCTGGCGCAAAAACCAATAGTCTGTTCTCGGTCCATCATATCCATCGAAATACCCTCCGAAATACCCTCCGAAATACCATCCATCCCGGTACAGTCAGGGTCGCCGCCAAGGCCTCGGTAAGAGCACAGCACATGCCTAGTCCGACACAACGCCTTGTTAGCTTGCCTTCGCTCGTACCACACGTTCGTGAATTTCCTCTCGGTATTCCTGGCCCACGCCTGACCAGTCGACGTCCCAATCTTCGAATCTTTTGGCCGCGCAAGGGGAAACAAGAAAAAGGATCTCGTGATGCACGAGTGCAGATACAAAGTACAAGTAAGGCTCGTAGTCTTCATCCCAATCGACCGCAAATAACCCCCAACTGTTGTTTATTAACGGATCGACGACTTCAAATACAAACCGCAGAGTCTCCGCGCTGGCGTCACATGTTGGAGGGGCAGCAAAGTGCTGAATCATGTTTCGGAGCTTTCCGAATTGTTCGAAACAAGACCGGCCCGGAAGGGCGACGCCCGTTGCCGCCCAAAGCCGTTCAGGGAGATCCGACCACTGTAGTGTCCTCCACTGACTGAAAAGATCCTCAAGATCAAGTGTGGTTCCGGCGGCCTGGGTTGAGCGAGGGAGCTGCTCGAAAATTAGCAGGGGGTGCTCCTGAGCTATCCGTGCCTTGATCAGGAGTTCTGCGGCGTGTGCAGCCTGAAGAACAGACAACTCATGCCAGCGTGGATTCTCAATATCGTCGTACGCCGCGTGACGGTTTGCATGCGCGAGAGCACTGAGCCCGAGTTCTCGCATGTGTTCCCATATGGCGTTGATTTCTGGATTCATGCTGGGTTCACTCTCCTGACTGCCCAATGGCCTCAGTTCGGCGCGGGTTCGTTCTCAAGCCCGGGGTCTTGGCCTTCCGGCGGCGCCGGATTATCCACGGTCCCAATTCTCCGAGGCTGGCACCGAACCGCCGTGGTGAGAAAACCGCTGTGGGCTACCATGCGGTGGGCGGGACGAACGCTGCGCTCGGCAACATGCCAGGGTCTCAAAAGGGTCTCGGTGGTTTCCAATCGCTGGAAGCGTGTGTCTTCCTGCAATGCCATAACCAGCCGGTGCACCTGCAGTATAGTGGGCAGAAAGCTTAACAAGATGCCGCCCATGACCAGGGCATCGCCGATTCCTGGCACCGCCTGCCAAGGTTCCGGCACGTCCAACACCACCCGGTCTACATTCCGCTCGGCCATCCCCAGGTAAATGTCTCCGATCTTTACGCTGAGGTTGGATGTATCCGGCAGAATCTGCTGAATATTACGTTGAGCTTTGGGGACCACCTTCTCGTCGATCTCGTAAGTTATTACTTGACCGGTGCTGCCCACGGCCCTCAGCAGCGCCGCCGTGAGGGAGCCGGAGCCTAGACCCCCCTCAACCACCGTGGCCCCCGGGAAAATATCGCCCAGGCTCACGATTAGCCCCAGGTCTTTGGGATAAATGATCTGCGGTCCCCGGGGCATCTCCAGCACAAAATCCGCCAGGGTAGGACGCACCGCCAGCAGGGTATGCCCCCGGTCGGTGCGATACCATCCGCCTACGCTATGGTCGATTACCTGGTCGTGGGACAGCCGGCCTAAGTGGCTGTGGAAGACCTGATTATCGCCCAGCGTAACCAGGTATTTCCGGTTTTTCCGGTCCAGCAATAAGGCCAGGTCACCTACCCGAAATTGGTTTCCCCGGAATTCGTTTTGGACCTGGTTTTTGTCGTCACCCAAGTGGCTCGTACTCCTCGGTGGCCGGTTTGAAATCGAGGGTGGGCTTGGTAACTATCTCCAAATGTCTACCCAAACGGAAGGGCTCCCTCGAAATGACATGGCGATCTGGGTTTCAGCTAAAACCCATGCTGACCCTATACCGAAGATGGAGCGGCTCCTTCCAGGTAGCGGGTACGCTGGGGAGCATATGGCTCCAGCGTCGGGAAGAAAACCAAAAGCTGATCCGGTTGGTCGCCGACGATCTTAAATCCATGCTCCGCGCCAGGGGGTATTACCAGGGTGTGGTCCTTTCCCACGAGGTGAGACTCGCCGTCGATGCGGACCTCCAGTTGGCCCTCTACTATTACGATCAACTCATCCATTGTGTGGGTGTGAAGCGGAGCTCCCGCTCCCGGCTCGGCGGTATTGAGGCTAAGGGTGCTGGTCACACCATGCTCCGCCCGGGTAATGTCCCACTTGCGGTACCCCGGTCGCCAGGGCACCTCTGGGGTACTGCTGTGTTCGATTATAGGCATGGCCCCTCCCTTCGCTGATAAGTCGCCGTTGCCGTCGGAGGATATTGATGAGGATATCGATATTGTACGCCAATTGATACAGCCTGGGCCTCCCTTAGCCCAAATAGTCCCACCGGTGCCGACCGGTGTATGATTGCCGGGACTCCCGGTATTGCATTAAGCCCCCAGCAGCGATTTAATCCCCGGTATCGCGTCAATCCCCTGGTCGCGGTACAAGTTCTAATTTAGATTAGGGTAAGGCGGACCATGACCGGACCCTTTTTCACTCTGGAGGAGGCTAACGCCCTTCTTCCCTGGCTAGAGGATACGCTGGCTAGTATGATTCCCGACCGGGACCAACTGGCCGCTGAGCAGGAGCGCCTGTTGGAGTTGCTGCGAAGACGCCGAAGCAACGGTCATTCCAGCAGCGAGGAAGATATTTTGGAGTGTCAACGGGTGGTGGACCGTCTGACCCAGCAGCTTCAGGAAAACTTGAAGGCAGTAACCGACCGGGGGATTTTGGTGCGGGATTTGGGTAGGGGTTTGGTAGATTTCCCCGGCAGAAGGGAGGGACGGGAGATATGCCTCTGCTGGCTGCGGGGCGAAGAGCGCATTGACTATTGGCATGAAACTAACGTGGGTTTTGCCGGTCGGCAGCCTCTTTAAGGGCGCCGGCGGCCAGCCGTAATTTGCCAGCCTCCCTACACAGGCTCTCTACCGTGACTCGCCCCTCTTCAGGGCGGGCAGGATCGCTCGAATCTCGTCTATGTGCACCGCATAGAAGGTACCCACGACCCGCTGTCCGCTCGAGGTTTTAACCTGCGCCGCGCGGATCATCCCGACCACCGCTCCGCCGGAGTCCAGCACCGGACCTCCGCTGTCCCCCGGGTCGTGGGGAGCGTCCAACACCAGGTTCATCCCCAGCCTGGAACCTCCCAAGTCCTTGATTTGGGAAAGCACTCCCACGTTGGCTGTAGCCAAGCCGACCGTTCCGTCAAACTTTATGTCCGTGTTGGAATACCCCAATCCCAGCAAGGGGCTGGCGATGTCTCGATCCCTGGCTTGCCCCAAGGGCAGGGGAGTCGCCGCTCGCGGTAATCGAGCCCTCTTCGGCTCAAACCGAAGCAGAGCCACATCCCGCCAGGAGTCGAAGGCCACCACGGTGGCGCTGAAGGGGGGATTTGACGCTTGGCGCACCGTGATCCTGGAAGAACCCTTGATGACATGTTCATTGGTAAGGATTAGCCCAGGCTCTATCAGCCATCCCGACCCTCTTCCGTCGGGGATTTGGATCAAAAATACCGAGGGCCACGACTCCTGGTAAACCTGGTTGAAATCCAAGATGGGATGCGGAGTGGGTGTAAAAGGCAAAACTACGGGTGTCGGTGTGGGTGGCAGGACAATTGGCGTCACTGTGGGTGGGAAGGTGATGGGAGTAGGTGAAGGCAGAATGACCGGGGGAGTGAGACTAGGTTGGGGCGTCACTGTCGGCCTCGGGGTGGCGAGGGCAACGGGCGTGGCGGTCGGCAGAGGTGTGGGCAAAGTGATGGGAGTCAGCGTGGGGATTTGTGCCAGCTCCGCCCGCACCCCTTCGACAATGCGTCGGTCTATATCTTCTTCGGAAGGTCCACAAGCCGGGGTTGTCACCATCAGCACCGCTGGTAAAACTAAACTGAGCCGCCACAAGAACCCGCCTGCAATAAATTTCCGCCTGGTCTTGAGGCCCCAGCAGTGTTTTTTTTCCTTCAAGGGCGAGCTATCCTATTTGGCTTCCGTTCTTTGGGATGGTGTCTGAAATGTCATTGCGAGCAAAGGGAAGCGATCTGAGCCCAGGGTCTTTTCATTCTCCTGCCTGGTAGGTAAAGCCCATCATGTCGAAAGCTTCGCTGAGATGGGCATTGTGGCGGCGTAGGGCAGCGGCTACGTTGGAATGCCCAGCCCGACGTACCAAGCTGATGACCAGGTTTCGCAGGCCCGCCAGCACCTGAGGGGCGGCCCCAGTGCGCACCTGAGAGCGGTCCTCGTCGAAGGTCACATCCCGTACCCAGTGGAGGCGGTTCTCGATGCCCCAGTGCCCACGGGAAAGGCTCAACAATCGCCTGGCATCGGCATCAGTGGCTGGGAGACTGCTAATTGCATAGCTCACAGCCACCTGTTTCTTGCCCTTCACGACCCGCTGGCGCTCTAGCCGACACACCTGTTGCAGATGCGGCCACGCTTCCCCGACCGTCCCAGCGCTGCCCACGTAGCCATTTAGCTCTGGGTCGGCCAAGGCCCACAACTCTCGCCGCTCCAGCCGCCCATGACGCCGCTTTACTGGAGCATCGGCCCAGACCGTCAGCTTGGCCCCGCGTGCTCGCCACTCCGCTGCCAGCCAGGGAGGTACGGTTGGGCCACCAGCCCTCTCAGTTCCTAGCAGGGGAAAAAGCCACCTCCAGGTCTCGGCGCAAGGTGGGCTGATTCTCTTTAACTGGCAGCAGATACTCTCCGCCGCCTGCCACAATCTGCTCACAGACTTTCCGTTGGGTCAGTAAGGCATCAGCCACTACTACCCGACCCTTCAGGGGTACCTGGCCCAATACTTCTTTGACCGCCGCCAATTCTTCCCCTTTGCCCGGCGCAGCTACCTGCGCCAGCACTGCCCCAGCGCGGCTAGCGTAGGCCGACACCAGATGGACCCCGGGTATCTCTTGGCCGTGGACCCCTCGCAAGGTTTTCCCGTCCAGGGACAGGGGGTCATCCGCCTCTACCCCGCTATTTGCCAGCCAGTTGCCGACTTCTGCCTCAAAGGCCGCCACGTCCAGGCCCTTGAACACCCGGTGGAGGGTGGCCACGCAGGGTGTCTTCTCCTGGCTGAACCCCAAAAGCTGCGCCGTAGCACCCCCTTGGTCCCGCCCCCATTGAGCTATGGCGTATAAGCTGCGGGCGCCGCACAGCATGGCACAGGTGGCCAAGGCGAGGATCGCCCCCAAAGAGTGGCGTCGCCCTTGGCTACTCCGGAAGTCAGGCACCAAATCCAGCGTTTCTCTCAAAGTCATCATCCTCCCCTCCCGCTTAAACTGGTAATAATTTTATACTATTTTGAGAAAATGAAAAGGCCCTGGATCTGAGCCCCCTGAGATTGCTTTGTCGCTAACGCTCCTCGCAATGACAAAATGAGGCTTCTCACCCAACCTCTGAGACTTGCTTTAGCCAATTGAATCGGCGACTCCTGATGACCTTGGAGATCGCTTTCCCCTACGCTAACATTCATACCTAATGCGGGCAACTCGATCAGAGTCCCTCCTCGGTCCATCTTCGGTTGCCAATCCGGGTCTCAGGTAGGACAATGTCGCCGGAACCCAGCTGCTCACTGGGCCCCGGCTGCGCTAGGGGCTGTAACCTGAGCTGGATCCGGAAAAGGAACTTAATACCCACTCTAACCGAGAAGGAGGGAGGCATGGCTGCGTACATTATCGCAGAAGTAGAGGTCACCAATTCGGAAGTCTTTGAGCAGTACCGGAGCCAGGTTTCGGGCACCATCGAACAGTACGGCGGCGCCTATTTGGTAAGAGGCGGGGCCGTGGAGAGGGCTGAAGGAGACTGGAACCCCAAGCGACTGGTGATTCTGCGATTCGAAAGTATGGCCCGGGCCAAGGAATGGTACGACTCAGAAGAATATCGGGGGCCCAAGGCCCTGCGTCACCTGTCGGCCAATACCAACCTGATCCTGGTCGAGGGCGTATAAGCCTGGGCTTGAGTTCATCGAATCCATCACATAGGAGAGCTAATGTCGCTGGCAGGAAAAGTAGCTTTAATAACCGGCTCCGGCCGCAACATTGGGCGATCCATTGCCTTGGAACTGGCTCGAGCCGGCGCCGACGTGGTGGTGAACGCCCGAACCAATCAACAGGAGGTTGACCGGGTGGCCGATGAGGTTAGGGCACTGGGAAGGAAGGCCCAGCCGCTGCTGGCCGACGTGGGAGATAAGACTCAGCTGGAAAAATTACTGAGCATTGCGCTGGCCGAGTTTGGCCGTATCGATGTCGTGGTCAACAACGCCGCGGCGCGCCCTCATAAGCCCTTCGTCGATATGAGCTATGAAGACTGGCGGGGCGTCCTGGCCACCGACCTGGACTCCGCCTTTCTGTGCACCAAGGCCGCGCTGCCCGGCATGATGGACCGGCAGTGGGGTAGGGTCATCAACATCAGCGGTCTGCAGGCCTTTCAAGGCCGGCATGGCGGCGCCCACATATCTGCCGCCAAAGTAGGTCTTATCGGCCTAACCCGCGCCCTGGCCACCGAGTTGGCACCCCATGGCATTCTGGTTAATTGCATCGTCCCCGGAGCGATCGATACCCTTCGTGACGGTCAGGCCCGCGCCAGGACACCGGACCGTTTGTTGGAAATCCCGGTCGGCCGCTTGGGCGCTCCCGAAGACATCGCCTCGCTGTGCGGATTCCTCTGCTCCGACAACAGTGGGTTCATTACCGGCCAGACCATCCACGTCAACGGTGGGGAAAGAGATTTTTAGTGGATACTATTAGTGACTGAGGAAGCGTCCGGCGGAACATTCGTAAATCTCCCCAGTGGCCTGGGCCGCCGCCTGCTGGAAGTAGCCTGGGGCTTCTTGCCCCTGGGCTGGGTAGCCTTTGGCGGGCCCCAGGCCCACATCGCCTTGCTGCAAGACCGCTTCGTATTTCGCCGCCGGTGGCTGGATGAGCAGCGCTTCGCGGAGTTGCTGGGGATGGGGCAAGGACTACCCGGACCCACCTCCACCCAAATGGTGGTGGCCGTGGGGACGGTCCGGGCTGGTCCTCTGGGAGGGATGCTTGCCTTCCTATGCTTCGTGTTTCCGGCCGCTACGGTTATGACCCTTGCCGGACTGGGTGCGGTCCACTTCTTTGCTGGCTCCGAAAGACCCAGCTGGCTGGAACTTGGCGTCTTACCCGCCACCGTGGCGTTGGTGGCCGTGGCCGCTTGGCGTTTGGGAAGAACGGTCATCAATAGCAGAACCACCATGTCCCTGATGCTTATGGGAGCGGTGGCCGCCATTCTTTGGAGCCGGCCGTGGGTCTTCCCAGCGGTCCTGGTTCTGGGAGGTTTGACCACCCTGTGGACCTTAAGAAAGGAACCGCCTCCGGCTCAGGACCCAACCATGGACTCCCATCTTCCCAATCTCGGCATCCCTTGGCCGGTAGGAGCCTTGCTGCTCCTCGTCTTTTTGGGAATGCTGGCGGGACTGATATTGGCCCGTCTCATACTAGATTGGGCGCCCCTGGAACTGTTTGAGTCTTTTTACCGAATGGGTTCCCTCATCTTTGGTGGAGGCCAGGTGGTGCTGCCGATGATGCTGACCGAGGTGGTGGAAACCGGCCTGGTGACCGAGCAACAGTTCCTGGAAGGTTTCGCGCTAATGCTGGCCTTGCCTGGGCCTCTATTCAGCTTCAGCGCCTACCTGGGGGCTGTGTCGGGAGGAATTCTGGGAGCCCTGATCGCCTTCCTGGGTATGTTCCTTCCCGGAATTCTGGTAATTTTCGCCGTGCTCCCCTTTTGGGAAAAGGCCCGCCGCCATGCGCTGGTCGGCCGGCTGCTGATCGGGGTCAACGCCACCGCTATTGGACTGGTAGTGGCGGCGGTCTTCCTACTCTGGGAGCGAGCGGTATCCAGTCCCCAGGCCGCTGCCATCGCCCTGTTGGCCTTTGGTTCGGTAGCCTTTTTTCGCGCCCCGGCTCCCCTCGTCATCCTCGGCTCCGGTGTTCTAGGATGGGGATTCTCCCTTCTTTAGCCTGCTCCCTGCACTGGCCAAGGGCTAAACTCGATTAGGGGCCGGCATCATGGGGGCCCCTAAATATTGCGGCGCAGATGGGGCAGGCGGGCTGCCCGGTCTCCGCCCCAGACTTAGCCGCTAAACTCCACTCCGGCGCCGACTATCTCTATTACCATGGCGCGGGTGTCGGAAGCCCCCTGGTCGAAGGTTAACCCAACTGTGATGTTCAGCCCAAGGTTGACCTCTGGTGTTCCCGGTATTTCAAACCGTCCGTCCAGGTGGTCCCCTTTCAGGTCAATGTCCATGTGCTCGGCAATCCGCTTCTCTCCGTCGTAGACGATGACTTCCTTCACCGTGGCGTGAGGGCGGGTGCGGAAGCTGAGCAGGGCTGCCTCCGCCTTGGTCCTGGTGCCGTTGCTGACGGTGGGCGTAGGAATGGGGAAATGGACCCAGGTGTTCTGACCTCCGGACCCTTCAATTCGGACGAAAGGTCCGGTGTGCCTTACTGCGGTTAGGCGGCCCAGGTATTCGACCTGCATCGCGCTTCCATGTACCCAGGAAGTAAATTTGGTATCTGGCATCTAGCTCACTCCCCTGTGCTGAATTTGTGTTTGCTCAGAACCGCTTATGTCCCGGCCATCCTTGCCGCCCGTTTTTCATAAAAGCCGATGGTGGCGAAGCTGGGACAGGCGGTAATTATAGCTCTCTATTGGACCTGGGCACAAATCATAGGTCCCGGCAGACAGGGCCTTTTCATTCTCCTGCCTGGTAGGAAAAGCCCATCATGTCGAAAGCTTCGCTGAGATGGGCATTGTGGCGGCGTAGGGCAGCGGCTACGTTGGAATGCCCAGCCCGACGTACCAAGCTGATGACCAGGTTCCGCAGGCCCGCCAGCACCTGAGGGGCGGCCCCAGTGCGCACCTGAGAGCGGTCCTCGTCGAAGGTCACATCCCGTACCCAGTGGAGGCGGTTCTCGATGCCCCAGTGCCCACGGGAAAGGCTCAACAATCGCCTGGCATCGGCATCAGTGGCTGGGAGACTGCTAATTGCATAGCTCACAGCCACCTGTTTCTTGCCCTTCACGACCCGCTGGCGCTCTAGCCGACACACCTGTTGCAGATGCGGCCACGCTTCCCCGACCGTCCCAGCGCTGCCCACGTAGCCATTTAGCTCTGGGTCGGCCAAGGCCCACAACTCTCGCCGCTCCAGCCGCCCATGACGCCGCTTTACTGGAGCATCGGCCCAGACCGTCAGCTTGGCCCCGCGTGCTCGCCACTCCGCTGCCAGCCAGGGAGGTACGGTTGGGCCACCAGCCCTCTCAGTTCCTAGCAGGGGAAAAAGCCACCTCCAGGTCTCGGCGCAAGGTGGGCTGATTCTCTTTAACTGGCAGCAGATACTCTCCGCCGCCTGCCACAATCTGCTCACAGACTTTCCGTTGGGTCAGTAAGGCATCAGCCACTACTACCCGACCCTTCAGGGGTACCTGGCCCAATACTTCTTTGACCGCCGCCAATTCTTCCCCTTTGCCCGGCGCAGCTACCTGCGCCAGCACTGCCCCAGCGCGGCTAGCGTAGGCCGACACCAGATGGACCCCGGGTATCTCTTGGCCGTGGACCCCTCGCAAGGTTTTCCCGTCCAGGGACAGGGGGTCATCCGCCTCTACCCCGCTATTTGCCAGCCAGTTGCCGACTTCTGCCTCAAAGGCCGCCACGTCCAGGCCCTTGAACACCCGGTGGAGGGTGGCCACGCAGGGTGTCTTCTCCTGGCTGAACCCCAAAAGCTGCGCCGTAGCACCCCCTTGGTCCCGCCCCCATTGAGCTATGGCGTATAAGCTGCGGGCGCCGCACAGCATGGCACAGGTGGCCAAGGCCAGGATCGCCCCCAAAGAGTGGCGTCGCCCTTGGCTACTCCGGAAGTCAGGCACCAAATCCAGCGTTTCTCTCAAAGTCATCATCCTTCCCTCCCGCTTAAACTGGTAATAATTTTATACTATTTTGAGAAAATGAAAAGGCCCTGTCCCGGCAGAAAAAGCCCCGATAGAAAAAGCCCCCGAATGCGATGGAGGGGGACAGGAATTACAAGACCCCGCCGGGAGCCCCAGCGGGGTCTGATATTAAATCCGGTGCCAGGTGCGGGTCTAGAGGATCGGCCGAAAAGCACCCTGATCCAGGCTAGTCCGATATAATGGGCAGGAGAATTTAATGGGTGTGGGAGGCAGGGGGTGCTGGGAAAATGCTCTAAACAGCTGGGGTTCCTGGAAGCGGACCATCTCTACCTGGACTATGTGGGTCGCGGCTCCTTCTACGGCTTCCTGGCCTCCCTGCGGGGTCAGCTATTTCGGGACGAAGATTTCGCCGAACTGTATTGCCCAGACAATGGCCGGGACAGCGTGCCTCCCAGTCTGGTGGCCACCGCGCTGTTGCTGCAAGCCTACGACAAAGTTAGCGACCTGGAAGCCAAGCAGAGGGCGGATTTCGATATCCGGTGGAAGGTGGCGTTGGGGATTGAGGTGGAGGACCGGCCATTTGCCAAGAGCACCCTGCAACTGTTTCGAGCCCAGCTGATCCTCCACGACCAGGTGCGGTCCGTCTTTCAGCGCAGCCTCCAATTCGCCCGGCAGACCGGCTGCCTGAAAGGACGGCGGATGAAGGTGGCGGTGGACACTACCTACATTCTGGGTCGGGGAGCGGTCAAGGACACCTACAACCTGCTGGCCGACGGCATAGTCCAGGTGGTCAGGGCATTGGCCCAACTGGATGGGACCCGGGCCGAGGAGTGGGCCTTGAGACACGGCCTGGAGCTTTACTTTGGCTCCAGTGTGAAGGGAGAGGCGGGGATTGACTGGGACAACAAGAAGGAGCGGCAAGCCTTACTGCAGAAGATAGTAGCCGATGCTGACCTGGTATTGGAACTGGCCCGTCAGGCCCAAGGTAGATTTCCCGCAGATAGTCCTGAGCGCCAGGCTATTGGAGAAGCAGCGGAACTCTTGGGGCAACTCCTCTTGCAAGATGTGGAACGGCAGGAGGATGGTCCGGCCCGGAAGGATGGCGTAAGCCGGGACCGGGTCCCTTCGGCGCACGACCCGGAGATGCGCCATGGGCGCAAAAGCAGCAGCAAACGCTTCGACGGACATAAGGCTGCCGTGGTGGTGGATACCGATTCCCAACTGGTGACCGCGGTAGACATTCTGCCCGGCAATGCCGGTGACAACACCGGAGTCCTGGAACTGGTGGAGCAGAGTGAAGAGAACACGGGTATAGCTGTGGAGGAGACCATTGGGGATGCGGCCTATGGGGATGGCGGGACGCGGCAGGCCTTTGCCGATGCCGGTCGGACGCTAATAGCCAAGGTGCCGGGTCGTCCCAGAAAAGACCACTTCCCCAAAGAAGACTTCCAGATCGACCTGACGGCTGGCGCCTGCACCTGCCCGGCCGGGCAGGTCACCCACACGCTACGTACCATGGGCAACCGGACCAACCGGTTGGGTCAGACCTATCCGGTCCAGAGTTTTCAATTCGACCCGGCGGTCTGTGGCGTATGCCCGCTGCGAGACCAATGCATTGCCAGCAGCAAGGGCAAAGGCCGTACGGTGACTCTCCATCCCCAAGAGGCGCTCCTGCAACAAGCCCGGGCCTTCCAGAAAAGTGAGAGCTTCGCCGAATACCCTAGTCGGCGGCAGGTGGTCGAGCATCGCCTGGCTCGGCTGGTGCAACTGGGGGTCCGCCAATCTCGCTACTTTGGTCGGGCCAAGACCCTCTTTCAGCTACTCCTGGCAGCCACGGTGGCCAACCTGACCCTGGTGGCTACCAGGATGGGGATGATGTCCCAGGCTTCAGGCTCCTCCCCCAATAAACCAGAGAATAGACCGGACCGGCTCGCCGCTGGGTCGCCCATCGTTACTGCCCAATTCATATTGGCCGCGGCCAGATGGGTCGCCCTTAGTCTCAGACTTGGCCCAGTCCACTGGTTATCCTCCACCTCATCTCGTCACAGCAGGGCTTTTCAGCCGGGCTTCTAGTACTACAACGACGAGTTGTCTGGTAGGATGGCTGGACAGATGATGTTGGATGGTTTGGGTGATGGATGCGGCGAGCTTCGAGCGGGTCTACGACAGCCTTCAGGAATTCCACGCCTTCTTTGCGGCCTCCTTCGGCCGCAAGCAGTGGCGGGATCACAGCGGGAATTACCTTCAGGCGCTGCTGGTGCAGGACCAGGAGCGGCGCAACGCCGAGAATCTCTCGGAATCGGTGGGCATCTCGGCCCGGGCGATGCAGCGCTTTCTCACCGAGGCCCGGTGGTCCGATGAGACAGTCATAGGGCGGTTGCAGGAATACTTGGCCCCCAGGCTGGGACACCCGGAGGCGGTGTGGGTGTTCGATGGCAGCGACTTCCCCAAGCAGGGCAGGAAATCGGCGGGAGTGGCCCGGCAGTACTGCGGCAGGCTGGGCAAGGTGGCCAACTGCCAGGGTGGGATGTTCCTGGCCTACGTCAGCCCGCTGGGCCGGGCGTTGGTGGACAAGCGGCTGTATCTGCCCAAGAGTTGGACCTCCGACCAGGACCGGTGTGCTGCGGCGGGTGTGCCGGAGGACCGGCGGAACTACCGGTCAAAGACGGAGTTGGCCCTGGAGATGCTGGAGCGGGTCCTGGAGTTGGGCTACCTCAGGGCCGAGTGGGTTGCCGGAGACGACGCCTTCGGGATGTCGCCGACCTTCCGGGAGGGACTGGCGGCCCTGGGGATGCGCTACGTGCTGGACGTTCCGGGCGGCACTACGGTCTGGCCCTTGGACCCGGCTTGGACCAGTCCGGAATATACGGGGTTCGGCCGCCCCCGCAAACCCAAGCTGCGGCCTGGGCAGCGGCGGACCATGGAGCAGCGCGGTGATGAACTGCCGGATGAGGCTTGGCGGGAGATAACGGTGGCCCAGGGAAGCCAGGGGCCGCGCACCTACCGGTTCAGTGCCCAGCGGGTGCGGGCCACCAGGAGGCGCAAGCCCGGCGAGGAACTGTGGGCCGTCTGGCGCCGGAACCTGGACGGCAGCGAGCCCCGCTACTACCTGTCCAACGCTCCCGAGGGCACAACCTTGGAGACTCTGGCCTACGTGAGTGGGTCCAGGTGGCGCATTGAAACGGAGTTCGAGACTGAGAAGGGTGACGTGGGGCTGGACGAATACGAGACCCGCAGCTGGGCAGGGTGGCATCACCACATAGCCATGTGCCTGCTGGGTGGAGCGTTCCTGCTGAGCCTGCAGCAGGATTGGGGGGAAAAAGATGCCCCGGATCACGAGGCCACAGGTGTACCGGGTGGTGCGGGAGATGCTGCCCCGTGAGCAGTTCGGGCCCGATCAATTGCTGTTGTGGCTGGAGGATACGCAGCTACGCAACGAACGGGCTCGCCGTTCCCACGAGAGACGCCGCTCCACCCGCCGCGAAAGCAGGATGGAGCCGTCACCTTAAACCCGTCGTTGTAGTACTAGAAGTCTGGCCGGAAAGCCATTGGCCGGGTTTTGCGCTACGCCAATCAGACGTATTCCAGTCTTATGTGGCACAGTAGTACATGTATTACGTTGAACCACCCGCTATTTCATCGATAATCGACGTTATGAAAACGACGGTTTGGGGAGAATCGGGGTTTCCGGCCAGATTTCTAGGCCAATGTCCCAGACAAGGCCAGTGGGACTTCATGCCCCGATGCCATATCCCGACTATCAAGTAAGCCCCGACGAATCAAGCCGGGGATTTTGAAATGGAGGAACCTGTAGTTGACCGATGAAATCTACATTCTGAAAAACGATGGTCAACTTGAGGCGATGCGCGAACAGAAATTCGACTTGGAAGACGTCCTTCAACAACTGGTCGCAGACCACCCTGAGTTGCTTTCAGGCCAGCAGATAGATCCCGACAACCCGCGCCGGTGGATCCTGGTTAATCGGGAACAGGGAATCTCGGACATTATAGGTGGCGGCAATCGTTGGGCCCTGGACCATCTGCTCATTGACCAAGACGCCATTCCCACCCTAGTGGAAGTCAAACGCTCGGAGAATTCGGAAATCCGCCGCACCATCGTCGGCCAGATGTTGGACTATGCCGCCCACGCCCGCCATACCTGGAGCGCCGGCGACATTCGCCGAGTATTTGAAGAACGCACGACCTCCGCCGGGCAAGACTCGAACAATGTTTTAGCCGAACTGTTGCAAACGGATGAGGACCCAGACGCCGACGAGTTTTGGCAACTAGTGGAAACCAACCTGCGAGCAGCTCGGCTGCGCCTGCTCTTTGTCGCAGACGGGATACCCGATGAACTAACTCGGGTTGTAGAATTCCTGAACGAACAGATGCCCGGAATTGAAGTACTGGCAGTAGAAATAAAGCAGTTCCTAGAAGTCTGGCCGGAAAGCCATTTGCCTGGTTTCACGCCACGCCAAGCAAACGTATTACAGTCTAATATGGGATAATAGTATATGTAATACGTTTTATTTACCCACTATTACATCGATAATCGACGTTAAAAAACGACGGCTTGGGGAGAATCGGGGTTTCCGGCCAGACTTCTAGGAGATTCGGGACAGACATTGGTTCCGAAGGTCATAGGACGAACAGCCGCAACGGCAGTCCGGTCGGCAACATCTAGGAGCAACAGCAAGCAATTCAATCGAGAAGAATTCCTTGACCGGATGCCCAGTCCAGATGTCAGGGAGGCAGCCAATCTTCTCCTTAAAGTATCGGAAAGCCGGAATGCGTCCTTATCTTGGGGTAATGCCGGCGTCACCATTAGGTGTCACATACCATCCCGGAGGTCCCCGGTTTCCGTTGCCTGGCTCTATCCTCCGGGGGTAAATATCAGACTATCAGGGAACTGTTGCTTTGGTGCGGGCAACTTTTCTCCCAACTTTTTTGAAAGTCTGCCAACAAATCTCCGGGAGGTTCTGGAGAATTGGGCGGATCTGTTCGCCGATGACATCTTTGTTCACGATGTATCAAGTCCCGGTTTCAAGGCGTGGGCGATCAGTCTCGAAGACGCCGCCGCGAATATCGACGTGCTCGCCAATCGATTGGACAAAGTGTTGAGTGATTTGGGGGCCTTGGAATCTGAGGTTGACCCGAAAAATCTGACAAGTAGCTAAACCAAAGCTAAGGTGAAACCTACATAAAGCGAACCCGAAGAGGAGTTGCGATATTCTGTAAAAGAAGTCGAGTGGCGGTGGTGGAAGGGATGACAGACATAGTGCAACTCATGGAAGAGTGGCAACTCAATGTAGGTGACTTACGGGAAAGGATGTATCGGGCGCCAACACCTCGGGAGCGAGAGCGATGGCATGGGCTATGGTTGTTGGCCCAAGGGTGGTCGGCTATACAGGTGGCTGAGGCTTTGGAGAGAGAGCCTCATACCATCGGAAAGTGGCTGGACAACTTTCGCCAAGGCGGGGCCCAAGGTTTGGTCTTTGAGCAGACTGGGGGTTCCCCCCCGTCTTGAACCGAGGTCAACAGAACCAACTGAAGTCTGCGGTGCAAAATCCGCCTGGGGAGGCGGGGATTGAATTGTCCAACTGGAACTGGAAAGTAGTAAGGCAATTTCTCAAGCAGAGCTTTGACCTGGGGCTGAGTCGGAGCAGTTGCTTGAACTACCTCCATCGGTTGGGCTTCGTGCTGAAGCGCCCCAAGAAACGCCTCCTGAAAGCCAAGGATGAAGAACGGAAAGCCTTCGTCCTCCAGTACAGCCAAATCCGAGAGGGGGCCCAAGAGAGTGGGGCCAAGATCTTCTTCGTGGATGAAGCCCACTTTCGGGCCGATGCCGACCTGCGAGGCAAATGGGTACTCAAGGGAGAGGCAGCGCTGGTGGACTCCACCAGTCCCCGGTGGGGAGAGAAGGCCTGCTACTACTCGGGAGTTTGTCTGGAGACTGGGGAGGTGGAAGCCATGGAAATAGCTGGAAACAGCAATGCCGAGACCTCCACCGCCTTTTTACAGCAGCTAAGAGCAAACTATCCTGGACCTCTGGTAGTAATCTGGGACAATGGGCCAGCCCACCGAGGAGCAGCGATTCGCAGCTATTTGACCACTCCGAACTTGCATCTGCGGTTGGTGGCCTTACCGGCCTATAGCCCAGACTTCAATGCCGACGAAGCCGTCTGGGACTGGGCCAGGGAAGAGGTCACGGCCAACGAATGCCTGGGAACAAAAGCCAAAGTCCAAGAGAAGATGAATCAATTCTTCGGCGGGCTAGCTCACCGTAAGGAAGAAGTGAAACGTCGCTGCCGAACCCGGTTACAGGCCCGAGCCGATGCTTTGATCTTTACCCCTGCCGTGCCTTTGCCATCACTGCCCAATGTAGTTCCCACCTAGGCTTTGGTTTAGTACCGAGTCAATCGAGAAATAGCAGTTCTCACGGTGGCGGTTGCGATGGGCGCGATTATTGCGCGTGGCGGCGACTTTCCAAGAGACCTCCGATTCCTGCGCGACTGGGTGCTAGGATATTTCCTTGCAGTCATCAATCCCAGTGAGGATATAGAACATGGGGCATGAGCGGGTAGGCGCCCTACCTCACACCAAGAGGTGGCGGAATGTCGTCGCGCAAATGGCAGAATTCTCCGGCTCTAGGGAGGACGCCGCAGCCATTGCGAACGCCACCCTCGAGAATGTTAGGACTCAGTTCAGGAAGATTCCTTCGGATGACTGTGTAGTCGCCGCTTTCCAGTTTCTGGTGGCACTGACCAAGGCCGCCTCATTGGAAGGTCCCGGGGAAGTTTCTTTCTCTCCGAGAATTGATCTTGAAGGGGGGCCATCCACCCTACGGCTCATTGGGCAGCTTCGTTCATGGGTAGAATCCCAAGAAGGTTCAAGGGAGTACGCAGATATCGCGGCCAAGGCCTCCGCTGACGCCATCTCTCTTTGGTCCGCTCAACAGAGCATGCAAGCGAGCCTTTTCACCGATCCCAGCGATTCGAGGGAGATCTGGCAACGTGCGGACAATGGAGCGGGATTCTGCGAGGTATCAAGGCTCTTCTTCTCCAAATTCACCGAGAGATACCTGAACTACTTCTTGGAGCGAGAAGCTTCGGCTTCGATGGCGAGTATCCCCGAACGTGACCGTCTCGCCTCGGAACTCCGAGACCATATAGACGGTGTTTCGAGATTCGCCTTCGAAACTTCCCGCATAACGCAGTCATTCGCTGCCGGTTGGTTCAATAACCACGCTCGTGACAGATACCCATCCATTGACGAATCTAGAAACTTCCTGTCCATTGCGTTCGGTAAAATGCGGGAGGAGTTGAAGCGGGAGGCCGACGCTCATGGGTAGCGACACTCCCATCCTGGTCTTATGCAACAGGGCCTCTCTGCCAGATGAGAACATCAGCGAAAAAGGGAGCATAGTCCTAAACTATCTGGGTGGAGAGGATGTTCTGGCAAATGTGAAACTCGGTCTTCCGAACTTTGTCCGAGATGTGTACCACTTGTCGGATAGAACACTCGACCTGCTTGAGCTAGCGGCATATGTCTATTGTGCTGACAGGATGAGTAGGCGGGGCGCTAAGGGTGCTGTGGAGTACCACGCCTGGGCAAGGTCGTTCCACTTCGTCGTCAAGGTTCGTGACTACGCTTTCTGGAAGCGCAGCGATGTCTCTGCCTGCTTATCGCGGGCGCTACAGTTCATGACGGGCGATCTAGAGTACAAGTTCTCATTTCAGTCCGGCCATTCCACTCAAATAACCGGATTGTTCGACGATGAACAGTTTCGAATGGATAACTCGCAAGACCTTACGGTGGCGCTTTTCTCAGGAGGCATAGACTCACTGGCGGGCGTTTTGAACCTCCTTGAAACTACCAACCAACAGGTCTGTCTCGTCAGTCACCAGTCCCAGCCAGGGACGGTGAGGACTCAGCGGAAGTTGGTTGATGCACTGAAGGACCACTACCCAGGGAGAATCTCCCACTACCAGTTTGATTGCCACCTCAAGGGCATCCGCGCAGCGGAGGAGACTCAGCGTTCTAGGGCCTTTCTGTATACGAGCATCGCCTTCGCCATCGCTCAAGCGTTCGGTCAAGACGGTTTCAGTGTGTATGAAAACGGGATCACTGGCATCAACTTCCCCCGCCGAGCCGACCTCTCTGGGGCAAGAGCAAGTCGTACTACGCATCCCAGGACGATGTTTCACCTGAAGGAGCTATTCTTACTGCTCGACGAACGTGAGATGCACATTCAACTCCCGTTCTTGTGGAAAACCAAGACGGATGTGCTGGCGCTAATGCGGGACGGCCCGCACCCGGAACTGATACCGAGCTCGGTATCATGTAGCAAGACGTTTCAGAATCTCGGACCAGCTACACATTGCGGAGGATGTTCACAATGCGTGGATCGTCGATTCGCTGCCTACGCGTCTAAGGCTGACGACATTGATAACTCAGGGATCTACGCCAACGACATCATATCTACCGCTATCTCAGACCGAGAAGTCAAGACAACGGTCGTAGATTACGTCCGTCAGGCCAAGGACTTCAGCACATGGAATGAAGACCATTTCTTTATGGAATTGGCCGCTGAGTTGTCCGACGTCGTGGACTATCTTCCGGACACCAAGGGTGAATTCGAGCGCCTCGGACTGATCAGGGAATTGTGCAGACGGCACGGAGGCCAAGTGGCGCTCGCTATGAAGCGGATGAGAGACTCACACGATGACTTGTACTCCACCGTCGCCCGGGATTCGCTGCTCGGCCTGATCTCTGATCGGCAGTATCTGAAGGACCCAGTGTCCCTTTTGGTGGACAGAATTAGCGAGGTCCTCGAGCCGGCAATTGGTAAGATGTTTGGCGCGAATCCGCCAAAAAACGAAACAGACTTGAACACCAAGATAGGAACTCTTTTGAACTCGCACGAGATAGACTTGCTCAGGGAACATCCGGCGGTATCGTTCGCTGGAGGCCATACCGTACCCGATCACGGGGGCGATGATGTAGACATCCTCATCGAAGCCAAGTTTGTACGCGGCGCCACATCACCCAGCAAGGTGTCTGATGGTATAGCTGCTGACATAACGAAGTACCCTCAGGACAAACACGTCCTGTTCGTCGTGTATGATCCGCAGGGAATCATCAGAGACGATCAGCTCTTCAAGAGCGATTTTGAAACCCGTGGACGAGGTACTGTATTGGTTGTTCGATGAATGTCGATCCATTGCGTGCTGGTTCGTGCGGCGCAGTTGGTTGCGCTCTAGCAGAGGAAGGCCACCTTGACAATGATGGACTAGGGATCAGGACCTAGCGGTCCTGTACCTCAAGGTTGAATACCACGGTGAGTTGGCCCCGGGGCACACAGCCGTACTTGCTCTCGCTGGTGCCATGGACCGGACCGTGGCGTCCATCTGGATGCGGAAGGGCAATTTCGACGCTTTGGATACTGCCGTACCTGGCGGCGGTCTTAATAGCGCTGCCAAACTCACTGTGGATATCTGGGCTGAATATCAGCAGGACCCCGAACGGGTCCTCTCTGAGGCCCGGAGAGCCTACTTGAACTTGGTCTGAGTCATTTCCCAGCACCGGCGGTTCGACTGGGAACTCCCCAGGCATTCTGTCGCAGCTGGATAGAAGTCGCTGTCGACTGTTCCTGGGTCGGTGACGCCGTGGGTTCCGCGCCAGTTGTCAGCAGTCTTCCTGGGCCCTCTCCTCATGTGGAGGTCATTTCTCTTTCCCATTTCAGATGCCAGTACTTCCAGCCCGATCTCTCCTGCTCACGTATGCGCTCCAACCGGACCTTGTAGTCGAACATCAACCTCTTCTGTAATTCCGTTGGAGTGGCTTCATCTAATTCACAGTCCCTTTCCCAGACATGGTTCGGACTGCAGGAGCATCCAGAGACGGTATGGATACCTGCGGCGAACCCCTGGTATTCAGACTTCCTCTCCTTCCCCGTGATTTCTTTTCCATAATAGCGTGCCGCTCGACCGGAGTAGTGAGGTATAGTCCCAACGTGACCGTACAGCCCCTTCTTGGAAAGAAACTGGCCTACCTTTGTTCCGATAGAAATGATCTTTGCGTCTGGCTTGGCCACTAGGTAACTATCTCAAAACCTTGAATTGAATTTGAAACTTATATTATACTTCCACCAAAAGTGTGGAGGTGAAAGCAGTGAAACCAATGAGGCAAGTTGAACCGCTGGAGACTATTTGGGAGATTCCGGACGATTTGTGGGAGAAAGTTGAGCCAGTGATCCTGGAGGGAATCCCTCCCAAAACCACCGGTCGCAAGCGGGTCAACCCAAGGCCAATCCTTAACGGAATTATCTTTCGCTTACGTAGTGGTTGCCAATGGAACCATCTGCCCAAGACTTTTGGTGACGATAGTACTATCCATCGTACTTTTCAGCTATGGGTAGAATCGGGAGTGTTGAACCAAGTGTGGTCGGTCATGGTAGAGGAATGTGAAGAGCTGGGAGGTGTGGACTGGGAATGGCAAGCAGCGGATTGCGCCCTGGGTAAAGCTCGCCTGGGGGGGACGCAATTGGCCCCAATCCCACGGACCGGGGCAAGGCGGGCAGCAAGCGAAGCCTGTTGGTAGAGGGGGATGGAGGGCCTCTGAGTCTAGTGGTAGCTGGAGCCAATGTCCACGACACCAAGCTGCTGGAAGCCACCCTGGAAGCCATTGTGGTGGAGCGGCCTCAGCCCACTGACCAGGCACCCCAGCACCTATGTCTGGACAAAGGGTATGACAATCCCACCGGCCACCAAGCTGCCGCTGCCCACGGGTATCAGGCCCACATACGACGTATTGGTGAGGAGAAGCTGGATAGCTTCGGCGAGAAGACCCATCCGGCCCGACGTTGGGTGGTGGAACGAACCCTGTCGTGGCTGTCCAAGTGCAGAGGATTACTTGTCCGTTACGACAAAAAGGCATCCAATTTCCTGGGTCTTTTGCAACTGGCCTGCGGGCTACTGTGGTACCCGCGAGTTTGGCGCCTTACTGTTTTGAGATAGTTACTTAGTACTCAGTCAACCGTGAAATCGCAGTATCCTTGGAACAGCGTAACCTCAGAGTGATTGTCCAACCGGCCTTGCCGGGGCCGCTGAACCCTTTGATTCCAAACATGACTGAGTACTAAACCAAAGCCAAGGTGGGATGCGCATTTGCCGGGTGTGGTGATTCCGGCTGGGAGTCTCGCAGCAGTGATTCGGCCCTTGATTGCAAGATCATCCGGTAGCGCCGTCTCACCTCGTCTTTCCGGCTGGTCAGCCAGGCCAGGAATTTGCCGACCCTCTCCTGCACAGCCGCTTTGCTTCCCAGGCACAGATTTTCAGTCGCCTCCTCTCTTGCCCAGCCCCAGACAGCCTCATCGGCGTTGAAGTCCGGGCTGTACCCCGGCAGAGCTTGCCCTCGTGAAAACGGGGGTTCAACAGTCGCAACTCCAGACCCAGTGTCAGCAGGTACTCCCGCACCGCCTCGCCCCTATGCGCCGGCGCGTTGTCCCAGATGACCTTCAGCCACCAGCAGCGGGTCAGGCTGGCCTACTGGCCATGGAAATGCCGTTGCGGTCGGGTTACAATTAAACAACCAGCAAACGAAGCTACGATGCGATGACAACGGTCCCGTTAAAGGCGAAACTCGTCGGCATTGCCCTCCTGGCCATCCTCATCTTTGCCCTCATCGGAACAGCGTTGGAACAGGTCAAGGAACTGCAGGATGCCAACACCGCTCTGGCCCGGCCAATGCTCATCACCGAACAGTTCGCTGCAGCAGGAGGGGAACTGAGCCCAGACAGCGACGGAGTGATGTTAGCTAGCCTGAAATACGCTTGACCGTTCCACTAGATGGGCGTGGCCCATCCTCAAACCCCCAAACGCCCTCCCATGGGCAACGACGCCGGCTGTGAAGTGCCGGCGTTTTTGTTATCCCTGATGCCCAGGGGGGTCTTGGACCTATGGTGCCCCTTCCGGAAACGGGTCCCTTTCGCTGACCATCGCCTGGGACTCCCTCTTCACCGCCCCCTGGAACATCTTGTCTCCCCACGTGCTCTTCAGGTAGTTGATGACCAAGACAATCTCCCCGTGGGAAAGTGTGTCCCCAAAGGCCGGCATTCCGCTCTGGAAACCCGGCAGGGCAGGGGATTCGTAGATGGCCCCGCCCTGGCTGACGGTCCTGAAAATCGTGCCGTCCCCGTGATGCCAAGTGTGACCGTCGCCGTTGAGCGGCGGCGGGGGCAGGGTCCCATCCGCCTTGCGGATGTGCCAGTCCATCTGACCTTCCCCATTGGGGCCGTGGCACACGGCACAGTTGGCCTGGTAGACGCTCCGGCCTTCGGCCAGTGACTCCGGCGACATTCCGTTGGGTCCAGTTCCGCAGGCGGCGAGCAGAAGCACAGCTACCAGGGACCGGCCCATACCGTGCCAAGCAGCGAGGGTTATTCCTAAACTAAAGCCAAGATGAAATCTAATTGGTGGGTTTCTAAAGATCGGCTTACGTACCACAGTGAAGCTCTCCTCCCTGCACTTGGACGACGGTTCGCCACCGCCGCTAGACCTCTTCCAATTGCACATCCCATCTTGGCTTTAGTTTAGGAGTACGTGTTCAATCCACCTGTAATTGCTGTTCAAACCACTCAGCTATTTCTCGATAGAGAGCCGTCATATCCCTGAGTGCCGGCCTAGAAACTCGGACGGAAACCCCGATTCTCCCCAAGCCGTCGTTTTCTTAGCGACGATTATCGATGTAACAATGGGTTCTTGAACCGTATTACAGACACTATCATGCCACATAAGACTATAATACGTCTGTCTGGCGTAGCGCGAAACCCGGCCAATGGCTTTCCGGCCAGACTTCTAGCTCCTTCAACCCAAGGGCTTCCTACATTCGCTGTCAGGAGACCAACTGTACGTAGCACCTGCCCAAGTTGCTCTAGGCCCACATTTCCCATATGGCTAAAAAGCTTTCTCAGTAATTCGTCGATGGTCTTTCAACCATTGTCTAATTATGGGCCCTTTTTTGCGTGTTCCCAGCTATAATAACTCCATGATATGTCACTTTGCAGTAAGATGCCGTAGGCATCATGGAGGCACCTGATGGGTGACGGCGAAAAAGCCCCTCTCCGGCTCCAATTCAACCCCAAAGTCCGCCTGGAATTTCACGGCTCAACCATCACCTCCGACGCTGGTCTTCTTGCCTTTCGAGAGTTTGATGATGCCTTGGGCCTTACCGAAATCGCTGAGGACTACCTCCAGGAAAGCCGTACCGGACGCAATATCCTTCACCACCTGGTTCCGCTGCTAAGACAGTCGATCTACAGCCGCTTGGCCGGCTACGACGACACCAATGACGCAGTGCGCCTTTCCCAAGACCCAGCCATGCGAGTGATCGTGGGATGGCAAGGCTCGGAGCGGAAAGGAGCCAGCACCAGTGAGATGGGCCGGTTCGAGACGGAGTTCCTGACCCAAGAGGACAACCTGAAAGTGGGCCTCAATAGGTATTGGCGGCTTCTTCGGAGTGATTTTCGCAATCTTCATTGTCCTCGCGGCGTTAGAGGATTTTACTGGCTGAATAATTACAGTTAATACCAGCCTGGGCTCTGGCCTTGGCCGGAATACACGCGGTGGTGACCTCGGAGGACCTGCCTCAGGCATCGGGTAGAGTGGTTGATTTGGGCTTAGTAGAACAGACCCTCTACCCCTCCTCATTGCTCATAAACAGGTTTGGATTTGCCTTAGCTAGGAGCTTCTGCTATTTTGATGGCAAATGGCTAGGGGATGCCATAGTAGGATGTACCTACGATGAACGTGAACTTACTGTTGCAACAGCAAGGATTAAGCGTACGGCAGCTTGCCCTTGAATTGGAGGTGCCGCTCAAGACGGTTCAGGATTGGGTCTACCGGGGCGTTGTCCCCTCTCCGTCAAATCAGGCAAAACTCGATGAAGTCGTGCCCTGCGCCCACCATTGGATTATCGAGACACCGGATGGCCCGGTAAGTACAGGGAGGTGCAGGTTGTGTGGAGAGGAGAGGGAGTTCAGCAACTCGGTTGATACTTACGGTGGCTGGACGAATCGGAGTGGCAAGGTAAAAATGACGGGCAGCAGAAATAGGTAGAGCAGCGGACAGAGATTTACGCGTCAGTGGTGTCGCCGCTTCATCCAGACAAAGCGCAGCTTGAGCCCGTTGGGTTTATCACCTTTTCGGCTGACCCGTTGGACGAATTCCGCAGTAGTCTCTGCCCGCTTTTCTCGCTTTGGTTTAGACTTGGCCAAAATCGCATGCTCCTCAATATAAATTCCCTGGGCTAGCACCTGAAAGTCACTTAAGGTTAATGCTACCCAAGCCTGCCGGTCAACAAATTGACCCACTACCCAACGCCTTTATCTCTGCGGATAACCTCCTGTCTTCTCAAGATTTCCTCCCCGCATTGGCCGATGGTGACTACTGTCTAAAAGTCATCGGTCTCCCCTTCCTGCATCGCGTTTGGTCACCATAGACCACTTTTCCATCAAATGTGGCCCCTTTGTACTGCCCCAGGGCACACCGGAGTATATGCCTGTGGCTGTTTGTAGTATGTCCTAGTACTACAACGACGGGTTTAAGGTGGCGGCTCCATCCTGCTTTCGCGGCGGGTGGAGCGGCGTCTCTCGTGGGAACGGCGAGCCCGTTCGTTGCGTAGCTGCGTATCCTCCAGCCACAACAGCAATTGATCGGGCCCGAACTGCTCCCGGGGCAGCATCTCCCGCACCACCCGGTACACCTGTGGCCTCGTGATCCGGGGCATCTTTTCCCCCCCAATCCTGCTGCAGGCTCAGCAGGAACGCTCCACCCAGCAGGCACATGGCTATGTGGTGATGCCACCCTGCCCAGCTGCGGGTCTCGTATTCGTCCAGCCCCACGTCACCCTTCTCAGTCTCGAACTCCGTTTCAATGCGCCACCTGGACCCACCCACGTAGGCCAGAGTCTCCAAGGTTGTGCCCTCGGGAGCGTTGGACAGGTAGTAGCGGGGCTCGCTGCCGTCCAGGTTCCGGCGCCAGACGGCCCACAGTTCCTCGCCGGGCTTGCGCCTCCTGGTGGCCCGCACCCGCTGGGCACTGAACCGGTAGGTGCGCGGCCCCTGGCTTCCCTGGGCCACCGTTATCTCCCGCCAAGCCTCATCCGGCAGTTCATCACCGCGCTGCTCCATGGTCCGCCGCTGCCCAGGCCGCAGCTTGGGTTTGCGGGGGCGGCCGAACCCCGGATATTCCGGACTGGTCCAAGCCGGGTCCAAGGGCCAGACCGTAGTGCCGCCCGGAACGTCCAGCACGTAGCGCATCCCCAGGGCCGCCAGTCCCTCCCGGAAGGTCGGCGACATCCCGAAGGCGTCGTCTCCGGCAACCCACTCGGCCCTGAGGTAGCCCAACTCCAGGACCCGCTCCAGCATCTCCAGGGCCAACTCCGTCTTTGACCGGTAGTTCCGCCGGTCCTCCGGCACACCCGCCGCAGCACACCGGTCCTGGTCGGAGGTCCAACTCTTGGGCAGATACAGCCGCTTGTCCACCAACGCCCGGCCCAGCGGGCTGACGTAGGCCAGGAACATCCCACCCTGGCAGTTGGCCACCTTGCCCAGCCTGCCGCAGTACTGCCGGGCCACTCCCGCCGATTTCCTGCCCTGCTTGGGGAAGTCGCTGCCATCGAACACCCACACCGCCTCCGGGTGTCCCAGCCTGGGGGCCAAGTATTCCTGCAACCGCCCTATGACTGTCTCATCGGACCACCGGGCCTCGGTGAGAAAGCGCTGCATCGCCCGGGCCGAGATGCCCACCGATTCCGAGAGATTCTCGGCGTTGCGCCGCTCCTGGTCCTGCACCAGCAGCGCCTGAAGGTAATTCCCGCTGTGATCCCGCCACTGCTTGCGGCCGAAGGAGGCCGCAAAGAAGGCGTGGAATTCCTGAAGGCTGTCGTAGACCCGCTCGAAGCTCGCCGCATCCATCACCCAAACCCCCCAACATCATCTGTCCAGCCATCCTACCAGACAACTCGTCGTTGTAGTACTAGAAGTCTGGCCGGAAACCTCGATTCCCCCTAGGCCAGCGTTTTCTTAACGTCGATTATCGATGGCATAGTGCGTGTTGCAACGTATTACATGCACCACCATGCCATATAAGTCTTGAATACGTCTGATTGGCGTAGCGTAAAACCCGGCCAATGGCTTTCCGGCCAGACTTCTAGTATTACAACGTCAGTTAGTTTGATAGGATGACTGTGTAGCTGGAGAGGGAATAGGCAGGTGAGGTGGGGATGTGGATGCGGCAGCTTTCGAGCAGGTGTACGGGGCATTTCGGGATTTTCACGCTTACTTCGCGCCGCTGTTTGGCCGCCGGGAGACGCGGGAGCACAGCGGTCATTATCTCCAGGCCCTGCTGGTACAGTCTGGGGAGCGGCGCAACGCTGAGAACCTGTCGGAGACGGTTCCGGGGTCAGCCCGAGGGATGCAGCGGTTTCTCACCGATTCTCCCTGGAACCCGGCTGGAGCATCCGGAAGGGGTGTGGGTGCTGGACGGCAGCGACTTTCCCAAGCAGGGGAGGAAGTCGGTGGGAGTGGCCCGGCAGTACTGCGGGAGGCTGGGGAAGGTGGCCAACTGCCAGGCGGGGATGTTCCTGGCCTATGTCAGCCCGTTGGGACGGGCATTGGTGGACAAGGGGCTGTATCTGCCCGAGAGTTGGACCTCGGACAAAGACCGGTGTGAGGCGGCGGGTGTGCCGGAGGATAGGCAGGGCTACCGGTCCAAGACGGAGTTGGCCTTGGAGATGGTGGGGCGGGCACAGGAGCGGGGCCACCTGAAGGCTGGATGGGTCGCGGCGGACGACGCCTTCGGGATGTCGCCGTCCTTCCGGGAGGGCCTGGCGGCCTTGGGGATGTGGTACGTGCTGGACGTTCCGTCCGGCTTTACGGTGTGGCCGCCGGAGCCTGCCTGGACCAGTGCGGAGTATCAGGGATTCGGGCGTCCCCGCAAACCCAGGCTGCGAGACGGTCAGCGCCGGACCATGGAGCAGCGCAGCGACGAGTTGCCGGAGGAGGCCTGGCGTGAGATTACGGTGGCCGAGGGAAGCCAGGGGCCACGCAGCTACCTTTTCAGCGCCCAGAGGGTGCGACCGACCAGCAGGCGCAAGCCCGGCGAAATCCACTGGGCCGTCTACCGCCGGAACCGGGACGGCAGCGAACCCCGCTATTACCTGTCCAATGCTCCGGAGGATACCCCGTTGGAGACCCTGGCATACGTGGGAGGCTCCCGTTGGCGTATAGAAACGGAGTTTGAGACGGAGAAAAGCGACGTAGGCCTGGACGAGTACGAGACCCGCACCTGGGCTGGCTGGCATCACCACGTGGCCCTGTGCCTGCTGGGCGGAGCTTTTCTGCTGAGCCTGCAACAGGCTTGGGGGGAAAAAGATGCCCCGGATCACGAGGCCGCAGGTCTACCGGGTGGTGCGGGAAATGCTGCCCCGGGAACGGTTCGGGCCAACCGAGTTGCTGCGGTGGCTTGAGGATACGCAGGACAGTAACGAACGGGCCAAACGCTCCCATGCCAAGCGCCGCGCCGCCATGCGGGCATCACCCCACATCCCTCCCTGAACTGACGTTGTAATACTAGAAGTCTGGCCGGAAACCCCGATTCTCCCCAAGCCGTTGTTTTCTTAACGTCGATTGTCGATGTAACAGTGGGTTCTTGAACCGTATTACAGACACTATTATGCCACATAAGACTGTAATACGTCTGCTTGGCGTAGCGCGAAACCCGGCCAATGGCTTTCCGGCCAGACTTCTAGTATTACAACGACGCTTCCTCAATTTGGTCAGTTTTTGGGCGGAAACTGCTTCGCGGAAGGCAAGGCCACAAAGCTGTCAAGCGTGTGGTCAGGTCGCCATGAAGAGGTGCTCAAGGTCCCTTTATTGCGAACCGTCGTTGTAATACTAGGATGCCGATGATAATTTGAGGCATGAACACCGCTCCTGACGAAAGTTATGGCACTCAAACCTCGATACCATGGCAATCTCTACTCACTCCACCAACCCTCCCCTCTTCCTACGCCACTTAACCCTTAACGGTACAGAGCGGTAGTCCCGAATTGCAAATCGCAGGATCGGAATACGCTGGGGCCACTTTTTCACAAAAAAGGAACTTTTAGAACACCTGATTATTCACTCTAACAAGTTCTAATTGCTCTTGGAACCTCACAAGAACCTCACAAACAGCCATGAATCCCAGAGGTTTGCTTGGATGGGATAACGACAGACTGTCAACGGCCTAGAAAAACAAATTAACGGAGATTGTAACATGCTTATGAAAAAGGTTTTAGCCAGTAGCCTCCTCGTCCAGGGCAATCGCGTCTTAATCGCCCCCAGGTTTGGGAAAGTGGCTCTTTGGGGTCTGACGAGTCCCGGAAGTCTTTCGATCTTTACGTGTTATAGTCAAAATAGCTGGGAAAGCATCGGAATATCTACCATTCGCTAGCCTTCTGTACCGAAGTTCGAAAAGGCAGTTTTAGACGCGATTGCCCTGCCTCCTCGTCGTCATGGCTATCGCAGCTGCATATTGGGTGGCCACGCCTTCATTTGGCCGCGTTGCGGCTGCTCAACATACGGAAACAGCCAAAATCTCGTACACATGCCGCTTTTTGGGCGCAGGCGGTGGAAGCACGACTCTGAGGCTTAATTCACTGCTCACCGAGCATTACACAGGTGGTTTTTACCAGCTAGGAGATAGAGGAATGTCACCTTCACTTGTACTTCATCGTAGTGACCACCAGGGCGTACAGTCCGCCGTACAGTTGTGAGTGCCAACAGGCTTAGACGCCGTGGGTGTGCGGCTCTTTTGCTGAGGTCTCCGTATTTCTCATCCCACGCTTTTTTGGCTTCGGGTGAAATTCGTTCAGCCATTTTGCCATAGGTCAGGTCTCCACTGCTGATAGATCCTTTATCATCGAGTAGCGCGTCCAACGTTGGAGGATGGGTTTCTGCGTCTTCTGCAACAAGCTGATCCTCCATGGCCATCCGTACCAGTGCCGACGCCTGCTGGTAGTAGCCGCGTTCCAATAACTGTCTGGCAATGTGCAGTGAATTGAAACTTCTCACGGCAAGGAACATTTGGGCATCTTCCAGTCGGCTATCTGGTCGTTGCTTCACATAGGCGAAAGCATCTAAGCCTTGGAGAATCTGATCGAGGGCGGCATCGACAACTTCAAGCTCACGACCATGGTTCATTCGTATCTGAGATGCAACGTCGTTTTCGTTCAACTCAATCACTCTCATGTGGCGTTGTCTGAACTCAGCAGACATTGACTTTCCTCCTGAAATGCCCCCGCAATGCGGTTCGATGCATGATCGGACGCTCAGTTCGTCAGCGGATATCCTAACATTACAACGACGGTTCCTCTGGCAGGGCGATTTTCGAGAATGATTTGAGCCTGACAACGTGATGCGATGAGCCTACCGTGATAGCCCGCTCGCAGCCGAATACGAAGGGTAAGACAACATATTTGGTAATCCGTCGTTGTAATACTAGTAGTCCAACAGCATTGAATTGATGGGATGAACGCCCTCACCCCCCCTGCCTTCGCAGGGGCAGGCTCTAACCCTCTCCCAGAGGGAGAGGGAACTGTGGAGCGTCATCCCGCTGTATGCCTGGCTGGAATGGGCAAAAGTATACCGTCCTGCCAGGGAGAAATAAATTGGGTTTTCCAGCCACCCCCTCAGCTACAAATGGTGGGAGTTTCCAGCCGGGGCCGTAAACAGGCTGTTTCCAGCCAGGGCCGCCGGATGGGGCGACGCGGGCTACCAGGGAGTGGGCAAGAGGTAGGAGAACCTGGGGTTGGAGGTGGAATGGCGGGTGGCGATGCGTCCGGGGCGGCGTCGGAAGCTGGAACCCGGGAGCGAAGAGGCGCTGGCGGAGAAGGCGAAGGCGTCGGTGAGAGCCAATGTGGAGCACCCCTTCCTGAGGCTGAAGCGGCTGTTCGGGTATGGCAAGAGCCTGCCCCCGAGCTCCATCGGGGGTGCGTTACCGGGGGTTGGCGAAGAACACGGAACGCCTGGCATTGCTGTTCGGCTTCGGCAACCTGCTCAGCGGAGGGTCAACTGAGGGCGTAGTGGGCGCTGGAACAGGTCCGTACGGCCCTCTGGCCCGCGCCATGCCCCCAGTAGCGCCATCAGGAGCGAAACTCAGGGATGAGTTCTGGCCAGCAACTCCCGGACTGCGGTTCTCACAACCTTCGCCGTTCGGAAAACACAATTCAGGTCAAACCAAGCCTTGTTCAGAGTACCCCTAAACTAAAGCCAAGGTGGGATGTGCCTTTAAGTGGCGATGATGATCAGCTGGGTTGCGCTGGTGAATCCCTTTCATCCGTCCTTGGAGAATGACCCGGCTCCGTCGTTTGACCCCCACCATCTGCGCATTTCACCTTGGCTTTAGTTTAGGGGTACGAAATCTTTGAATTGAGGAGTAGACAATATCAGTGCGTTCCTTCGGAGGTCTTTGGTAAAATTCTGTTCTCCGCCAAGAGTCATGCTTTCCAAGTCATCATTTCAAAGCAGTTGGACTACTAGTTTGGCAGCCGGCTGTTCCGATGCTGTTGCATGGGCGTTTACGACTTTAGGCACTTTTCTATTCGCATACCACGCCATCTTCGTCCGCGTCGCGCATGTACTGATAAGCGGGGTGCCCGCGGTGGACTGGTGCGATGCCGTGGGCCCGGGCTTCCGCGCACGTGATACGGCCGTTACCGTTGTCGTCCCACAGGGCCAGGGCGTCCACTTCGGTGTCAGAGCTGGGGGTTGCCGGAGCAGCCCGAGTCGGTGTGGCAGTTGCAGTTCCTGAGGCTCTGGGGGCCAGCACGGTCATATCGGTTGACTCACACCCGGCCAGGACCCTGTCGGCGGCGTCCGCCTCTGCGTGGTCGATGGTGAGCCCGTATTCGCGGCGTACTTGCAGAGTACGGTTAACGTACCAACACTGGTTCAGGTCCGGGAGCCACTCGGCCACGTCGTTGTCGCTCTTCTCGTGACGGTTTACGCTGGGAGACGCCAAGGTGAGGTTCAGCAGGTCGGGGCCGAACTTGGCCCGGGTAGCCGCACTGGCGGCGCAGAGGCCGCTGTCGTGGGCTTCGGAGCGGGCGACGATGTGCTCAATATCCGTCTCCCGGATGCTTTCGAACCATGTCCCCGTGTAGGGGCCGTAGATGCCGCCCTGTGCCTCGACGATCTTGGGTTCAACTGACGGCGAGTATCGATAGTCGTCTGGGTCGTAGGGCGAGCACCGATCCTCTGGTGCGACCGTAATTCCGCGCCAAAGTGCCGCAGGGGTGGATGTCGGCACCTGGTTCGATGTAGGAAGTGGAGTAGCCGCGGTCGTGGGTGTTGGCTCTACAGTCGCGGTTGCCGCCGGCTCGGGTGTCAAGGCAGGCGCGGTGGTCGTCCCGGGTTCCGGTTCCATTGTGGGGGGTTCCGTCAGCGGTGCGGTTGTTACTATTGTTGGTTCGCCGGTCGAGTCAGCGGGCTGCGCAGCCTGGGCATCTGCTGGCGTTGTCGCCTTCGGCTGTGTAGTGACTGACGGTGTGACAACTCCCGTCGGCACGGGCTCTGAACAAGCGGCGAAGACCAGAAGGGCTAGCAGCGCCGCCGATAGTAGTTTCGCCATCTCGGGGTTTCTCCGTTATTGTTGTTGTCCGGCCTGTTATCTTACAATATTCCTGCGTGGAAGGTCGTCACCTCACGTCCGAATTGTCGTTCTTCGACAGTCTTTCCCTTGCCGGGTCTTCCAACAGTAATGCTGCCTGCCGCTTCCTGATTTCCTGCACACGCTCGGGCGAGATTGAGCATCCGATCGGCCCGGCAGAGGGCGCAGGAAGTTCCCGCGCCCTCCCCACCCTGCCCCGCCAATAGGCCTGTCGGCGGAACGGATTCATCATACAAGTTGCCTGGGTCATCCAAGCCCGCATCTCGCAAGGACGGGCCGACGGTTCGCAGGGAGCAACACGGTATCTACGTAGGGATCGATGTGGCTAAGGCCCGGGTGGATGTGGCCATCCGTCCTGGGGGAGAAAGGCGTGAGGTTTGCAACGACGAGGCTGGGATCGCGGCACTGGTGGCCCAGATGCAGCAACTCAATCCCGCAGCCTTGGTGCTGGAGGCTACGGGTGGGCTGGAACTGCCCTTGGTGGCAGCCCTGGCAGCTGCCTCCCTGCCGGTGGTGGTAGTCAACCCTCGCTAGGTGCAGGACTTTGCCAAGGCCACTGGGCGGCTGGCCAAGACTGATTCCCTGGACGCGGCGGTCCTGGCTCACTTCGCCGAGGCCGTTCGTCCTCCCCTGCGTCCCCTCCGGGACGCCGAGACTCAGGTCCTCAGCTCGCTGGTGGCCCGCAGACAACAGGTGATGACCATGCTGGTAGCGGAGAGGAACCGCCTCTCCAGTGCCACTATGGCCGTCCGGCCCAGCATTGAGGCCCACATCGCCTGGCTCAAGCAACAGCTGGACGACCTGGACCAGTGCTTGCGCCAGACCCTCCGCCAGAGTCCTGTATGGCGGGAGAAGGACGACCTGCTGCGCAGCGTACCCGGCATCGGAGACCAGATCTCTCTTACCCTTCTGGCATACCTGCCCGAACTGGGCACTCTCAACCGCCGACAGATCGCTGCCCTGGTGGGCGTGGCTCCCTTCAACCGGGACAGTGGTACCCTGCGGGGCAAACGCACCGTCTGGGGTGGACGGGCCAGGGTCCGCACAGCCCTCTACATGGGGGCGTTGGTAGCCAGTCGCTTCAACCCGGTCATAAGGGACTTCTACCAGCGCCTGTTGTCTGCCGGCAAGCCGAAAAAGCTGGCTCTGACCGCCTGTATGCGCAAGCTGCTGATAATCCTCAACTCCATGCTCAAGTACGGCTCGTCCTGGAACCACCCGGCCACCAAGTCCCCCACCCATTCCTATTGACTTTCAAGACAGTTGCTTGACATGACCACCTGGGATTCGAGATCCTTTATGCCCACCGGGGCGTGGTCCGGAAGTACCGGCCCGACTTCATCGTCCGCCTCAAGTCGGGAAACATACTGGTATTGGAGACCAAGGGTCAGCAGGACGAGCAGACCTCCGTCAAGCATCGGGCCTTAGAGCCTGTCTACGATCTCCGGAATATGTTAAGTTGAGGCTATTACCAGGGGAGGGGTAATAATGTCTCATTCCTATCCCAGCGACATCAGCCGGGAGCAATTTGCCCGAATTCTGCCGGATTTGGAGTCGGCCCGACGCCGGACCAAGCCCCGCACCGTGGACTTGTACGACGTTTTCTGCGGGGTGCTCTATCTTTTGAAAAGCGGGTGCCAGTGGCGGATGCTCCCTGCGGACTTCCCCAATTGGGGCACCTGCTACAAGTATTTCCAGCAATGGAGCCAGCGGCCTGACCCAGAGCAAGAGTCTATTCTGGAGCAGGTCTTAAAAAAAATTGGTTGGCGCGGCCCGGAGAAGCAATGGTCGGAAAGAGCAGACCAGCTTCTGCATCGTGGACTCCCAGAGCGTCAAGAACACGGACAGCGCCGAGCAGAAGGGCTATGACGCGGGCAAGAAGGTGTCTGGAATCAAGCGTCACATCGCGGTGGATACTCAGGGATTGCCCCATGCGATCCACGTGACTACCGCGAACGTCACCGACCGGGCTGGGGCTTTGGCGATGTTTGACCAGCGGCGGGACGGCCTCAGCTTGGTGCAGAACGTGCTGGTGGACGGGGGTTACACTGGGGATCCCTTTGCCGCTGGGGTGCAGAGCCTGCTGGGAGCGTCGGTGGAGGTGGTGAAACGCAATGAGATGCACACCTTCGTAGTGCTGCCGAAGCGATGGGTGGTGGAGCGGTCTTTTGCCTGGCTGGAAAAGTGCCGCCGACTCTGGAAGAACTGCGAAAGAAAGCTAAATACCAGCCTGCAAATGGTGGTGCTTGCCTTCGCGGCGCTAATCCTGAAGAGATTGCAAACAGGCTCTTAGAAAAGTGAGTGGCAGCGGTCAACCAGAACGAAGGCTTTGGGAAATGGCCAGCGGCGATGTCGACTAGCCCGGGGGAGAGCAAGGGCATTCTGTCGAGACTTAACTAAGGTGGACCTGGGTAGTTGGACAGGATTGGTGTGGAACTATCGGTGAAGGCTATTCTGGGGCACCGACCTCCGAATCGGCGACGGCTAGTTGACGTAATGGGCGTTGTTCGAAATGAATTGTGTATCAATACGGGCGTCTGGCCCCGGGGCCGCTAGGTGACGCTATGGAACCCAGACGAAAATCTCGACCTGGGTAATGTGTCAGAGGTCGCCCTTGCTGGTATGGCGATAATCTGTGCCCAGAGAGTGGAATTTCTGCTGTACGGGCTTGGCTCTCATTTGGTCTATTTGCCCGATTATCGTGGCAGACGGTTCAGAGATTTGGATCCTGAAATGTTCCTGAGAGGTAATCCAAGCGACCTCAAGGAGACGTTGGGTGGATTAGTTCAAGCATTCGGGGACAAACTGCTACTTAACGAACAGGAGATCCGTCAGTTCATTGACGACCGCAACCTCATCGCCCATAACTACTGGCGTTTGACCAAGGCCAACCTCAGCGGCGGGGATCGTCTAAATAACCCCAGGGAATTCTTGATGCGGTTCATTGAAAAATGTGGCTATTGGGAAAAGGTGCTCAAGGGGCTTTTGGCTCTGGCGCGGCAAGAAGCCGCCACCCGGAAAGGCGAAGATCTGGCGCGGCACGACCGGAAAGGCGAAGATCTGGTACTAAGGGCGGACGAAGTCGACAGTGCGGAGTACTACAGACAACAGGCCGAAACATATCTTCAACACAAAACCGGATCCACGCCGGCGCATTCAAAAACGGCCCCCAGTCATTGGAAAACCTAGTACTACAACGACGAGTTACCAGAACGGACACAGATTTTGGTCCTTGACGAACGCGAGTGGCGCTCACATCAAGATGGCTTTGCCTCCCTCCGATGCGAAGCCGCAAGCGTCGCCGGTTAAACGCGTCGTTGTAGTACTAGAAACCCGGACGGAAACCCCTTATTGGGAAGAGGGATTTGGTCAGTAAGGCCGCCGCGAGCAAAGTGAGTGTCGAAATTTGCCCGAGCCATGCGGTGGCGGAGTTGACCATTCCAGCGACCTGGGCGCTGCCGTCGCTGGGACCGGAGCCGGTTTCTCCCGTCAACCCAGCTTTGGCGGCCACTAGGGTCAGGTTGGCCACGGTGGCTGCCAGGTACAGCTGGAACCGGGTTTTGGCACGGCCGAAGTAGCGGGACTGGCGGATTCCCAATTGGACCAGCCGTGCCAGCCGGTGCTCCACCACCACGCGGCGTTGCCGATACTCAGTAAAACCCTCGCTGTGCTGCCGGGCGCGGGCCTGCTGCAATAAAGCTTCCTGCGGGTGCAGCCGGACCGTCCGTCCAGTACCCGGTTTTGCCGCCAGGCACTGGGACCGCAGCGGGCATGCTCCACAGACCGCCGCGTCGAATCGGAAGGCCTTCAACCGGTAAGTTCGACCCATTTGGTCGGTGCGCCGCCCTACCGGAACTATCGTCCGGGTAACCTGCCCCGCCGGACAGGTGCAGGAACCCGCCTCCAGGTCAATATGGAAGTCCTCTTTGGGGAAGTGAGACCGGTTCGGGCGGCCCGGCACCCTGGCAATCAGAGTGCGGCCCGCGTCGGCGAAGGTCTGACGGGTACCGCCGTCGCCGTAAGCGGCGTCGCCCATGGCCTCCTCCACCGGCACACCGGTGTTGGCCTCACTCTGTTCCACCAGTTCCAGCGCCCCCAGGTTGTCGGGAGCGTTGCCGGGCAATACCTCCACGGCGGTAATCAGCTGGGAGTCGGTGTCCACCACAATCGCCGCCTTGTGTCCGTCGAACCGCCGGCTGCTGCTCTTGTGGCCGTGGCGCATCTCCGGGTCGTGCACCGACATCATCCGGTCCCGGCTCACCCCATCCTTGAGGCTCACTCCGCCCTCGGTCCGCTCCACGTCCTGGAGCAGCAACTGCCCCAGTAGTTCCGCCGCCGCCACAATCCGCTGGCGCTCCTCACCGTCCTCCGGCAACTCTCCCCGCGCCTGCCGCGACAACTCCAACAGCCGGTCCGCGTCTGCCACAATCTTGGCCAGCAGCGCCGTCCGCGCATGCCGGTCGGCCCAGTCGATGGCCGCCTCGCCCTTCACGCTGGAGCCCAGGTATCTCTCACTTCTGCTCTTCCGGCCCCAGCCACTCGGTGAATCTCTCCCTGGGTATGGGCTCTCTCATCCAGCCGGTGTCGGGCTGGGGCAGCTTCATCGCCTGCTGGACGTTCAGCCAGCCAGCCCGTAGGGAGAGCGACTGCCGGCGCCCCGCCTGGCTGGTCCACTTGAGGCTTCTGGCCTCCTCGCAGACCTGCGCCAGCTCCAGGGTGCAGCGGGTATCCTGAGCGCAGTAATCGATCACGCTCTCCCGTTCTCCTTCCTCCCACATCTGCACCGCCAGTTTGCCGTCCATGCCCTCGGTCTTCCCCTCGACTCCCATACCGGCCGCGGCTGCCGATAGTCCCAGTGGGTAGCCCTGCTTGCAGAAGAAGTGGAACATCAGGTCCAGGTGCTCCAGGGCGAGTTGGCGGCATTTCTCCAGCTGCCCCGATTCCTCGGCCAGCACGTCGAAATCGAAGCCCAGGCCGTTCCAGGTCACAATGGTGAAACCCCGTTGCTGCAGGTGCTCCAGCTGACGCACCATGAGGGTCAGCTCCTCGCTGTTCATCCGGTCGGCTATCTCTCCCGTCTCATCCGTGCCGTGCCAGGTGATGGGCTCGCCCAACTCCGGCGCGTAGAGCGCCGCGCAGGTGATTCCCAGGGGCCGGTGGTCCTGCCAGTCGTCGTCCTCCGGGATGTCCACCCCGGTCTCCAGGTCGAAGGCCGCATATTTCCGGTTTTTGCTGGTCATTTTCCCTTTTTCCTCCGGGCCCGCGGGATGTCCTCCTCTGGCTTCAGAGCAGTCCCTTGTATCTCAGCGCCATCTCCACGTTCTTCTGTCTAATCCGACGCTTCCTGCCGATCCTGGATGTGAGTTTTCTTCCAGTCCCTCTCGACTTCGGCCGCTCAGAGATCCTTTTGGATCTCCACCCTCTGGCGTTGCCCGTCTCCAACTCAGCCATGTTCATCGCCCCTGATTCCCTTTTTGCCTGGATTGTCCTTTTCCGTTTCCTAAGCCCCCTGGGGGCACTTGGGACCCCCTTTGAGGGTTGGTGGTCGCTTTCTGCCCCGGAGTCGCCCTACGGGGCTTCCCGGAGGCCCCTGGGGGTATCTCTGCTGGCCCCTGGGGGTATCTCTGTCGGCTTTCTCAGGTGCCCAGGTTGACGTTGAACTTGCCTGATGGTTCCGCCAGCACCAGGGTGTCCTTGGCCCGGGTCATGGCGACGTAGAAGAGCCGGTAAACCGAGGCCCTTTGTTCCGCGCTGCCCTGCCATTCCACCATCCCTGCTCGGCTGATGTCGGGGAAGAGGTAGACCACATCCGCCTCGGCGCCCTTTACGCTATGAACTGTTCCGACAAATGTTCTGGGCGTCTCGTTGAGGCACTCCGGTCCCCGGTTTTTGATGATGGCCAGGGGGAATATTGCCGCTGTCTTCTTGACTGAGGTCAACTGATGTTCAAACCAGTCCAGGTCTCCCGTCAGTCCGGCTTCCACCGCTTCCTCGGTGAATACGGCGTGGATGGCGTCCCATTCGAGCATTCCTTCCTCCCCATCCACCAGCTGCTTGATGATCTTCCTTCCCTTGTCGTTCAGCGCTCCCCTGACCTTCACCATTTCCGTCCAGCGGTTCACGTCCTCGGCGGTCCACAGTCCGCCCTGGGTCATCTGCAGGAATGCGAGTATCCGGTCGCCGGTGGTGGTCTGTCCCCAGCGTCGCTGCAGCGGGTTCCACGCGCCGTTGCGCCTTCGATATGGGTTGTGGAAGGGTGTTCCAGTCTCCCGCAGGATGCGTATCAGTGGTTGGAGCATGTAGGAGCAGGACGCGAGAAACATTACGCTCAGGCCCCGTTCCAGGTAATGCTCTGCGTCGGAGACCGCGTTTGACGGGTCCTTCCAGTTGACCTTCATGCTTCGGACATCCCCCTCGTGGTTCCGGGGTAGATAGTCAACCGGCTCCCGGTCTGCCATTTGGCTGATCCACCGGATGGCCTGGGCGTGAACGGCGATGGGAACTCGGTATGACTGGGATAGCACCCATCGGTTTTCCCCCGGGATCTGCGATGCAGTGAAGGCGGTGGGGTCGGCTCCCCGCTAGGTGAAGATGGCCTGATCGGGGTCACCCACGATGTAGAGGCTCTCGGACCTGGAACCCCACTTCCGAATGAGGGACATCTCCAGCAGGTCCAGGTCTTGGGCTTCGTCCACGAACATCACGTCCGGGCTGTTGGGCGCTGTTGGGACCTCCCGCAGGCAGGTCTCGATGAGGCCGGTGAAGTCCGTCAGCCCGTTGGCTTCCTTCCAGTCGCTCCACCGCTGGGCGAAGGCCTGCACCGAGGCGGGCATCCGCTCGGTTTCGATCATCCGTGCCCGGCATATTTGGTAGATCTCCATCAGCTCGTCTCCGGCGGTCTCCCGGATGGGCTCCAGGTTGTCGCCGTCAATCTTCTCTCCCTGGTCGTTGGAGCCCAGGCTCAGCCGGTATTCTCGCGCGTCCTCGTTCCACTGCTGGAGATGTTCCAGTCCCTCGGCGATCTCCGGCCTTCCCAGGGCGTGGTAGCAGTGGGAGTGCAGGGTGCCCAGAGCGTCGAAGCTGATGGGTAGGTTTCTCCCTCCGATCTCCGTGGCCGCTGCCTTGGTCAGGGAGGATATGAGCACGCTCATCCCTGATTCCACAGCCTGTTGCACCTGGTCTCCCAACCAGGTGGTCTTGCCGCATCCCGGCGGCCCTACCACCCGGTACTCGGCGGCCTCCGCCTCGGTGTTTTTTACTGATGGCATCGTCTTTTCTCTGCTCCACGCCGGGGTTTTCATGCCGGCTATCCTTCGAAAATCGTTTCGATCCTTTATAAACGTGCGGGGGGATTACCCTTATCCTTTTTCCATTTTCAGGATCTCGACATCCGCCTTTCGTCTTTTGTTGATTCGGAGTAGTTTGAGTAGTGTCTGAGTAGTCCCTTTAGGGGATATTGTTACTCAGATTTTGTTCTAAAAATAGACTCCTTACAAATACGATATTATTAGAACAGGGACTGACAAAACTGTGATTTGAGTAGCTGAGTAGCCTGTTTAAGGAAAATAGAAATTTGTTTTCCACAATCCCTCGCGTGTTTATTAAGACCACTCAATTGCTCTCCCTCATGGTGCTGGCCCTTCCGGGGCCCGTTCGGCATGGTGTCTCTTGGGTAGTTGCCAGGTGGTGCGGGTGGTCCGGGAGTTTCCCACCCTCACGTTGATCTTCTCCGTCCGGGCCTGGCACTGCCTGAGCCTCCGCCCAAGGGCGTGGGAGCTGGCCTGCTCGCCGATGTTGAGCTCCAGCCACTTCCGGAAGTCGTACAGGAAGATGTGGACCTTTCCGTGGAGGATGAAGGGTTGCTTGGCCTCCGCGGCCTTCTCCCATTCATCATCCTCCCGGGGTGGTTTCTCCATCAGGTACTCCTCCAGCCAGGCGTTGGTCTCCTGGGCCGGGTGGCTGGCGTCGCCCACGTCGATCTCCTCGCAGGCCAGCAGAAGGGCTCGCACCCGTTGGTCCCACGCCTTTTTTGACACGGCGGATATCCACACTCCGGTGATCGTAGCCACCATGTTCCGGAAAGAGATCTGCGAGGTGATCTTGTTGATCTCTCCCAGGGTGATGTCTCCCTGCTTGGTGTACATGTAGTAGACGGGCGGGTCCCCCGCGTACTTGACGATGCGGATGATGTCCACTCTGAAGAGGGTTTCCAGGGTCTCTTTCAGGACCTCGGGTTGGTCCTCAGGGGGCTGGGCCAGGGCTTCGGTCAACTGCTCTTCTGCCTGGGCTATCTCGATGGGTTCCTTCGCCTTGTCGAGGGTCACCCCGTAATAGTTCTCCCGGAGCTTCAGGTCGTGGTCGTGCTTCCGGCGCCAGCAGATAATTAGATTGACCACCTCCTGGTCGCTCCATCCGGCTCCCAGGGCGATGGTGGCCATTGACATGTCGTAGGCCGAGGGCGACTGGTCGGCCATGTCCTTCCGGTCCTGTTCCCAGCTTTTGCGGAACTTGGGGTTGGCCTTCTGGAGTGCCTCCAGCTTCAGAAGGGGGGGAACCGCCTCGGGGTCCATCGCCAGCCCGCCGTTCCCGTTGACTGCCCGGCGGTTCTGCCCTTGCTTCCGGGGTCCGGTCCTGCCTGGTGGCGGGGTCGAGGTCTGGAAGTCCTCCGGTGTCAGGTCCAGGAAGTCTTGGGGCGTGTAGCGCCGTGCCGTCTCCCGGATGATCTCGACGGGCCGGCGCTCTCCTGGGACCCGGTTGTTCCAGGTTCCTGGTAGCCGCATGATCCGGTCCAGGTTGAACACCGAGTCGGTGGTCCATCCCCGGGCGGTGTAGAGGCCATTGATGTGCTGGTGCCACCACTGGGCGGCGCGTCGTCCCAGCTCCTGGTCCTCGGAGGTGTGGAACATCCAGGGAGTCTCGAAGAGCCACCATGACTGGAGTCCGTGTCCGCTGTTTACCAGCAGTGTCGGCTCGAACTGGGCACCCTCCAGCGTCTCCATTGCCTGCTCCAGCGAGGGTGGGAGGTTCGGCTTCCGGTGCACTGGGTGGGCCCAGTCGATGTCAGCCCACATCCCGGCCAGCCCTCCCACCTCCTCTTCGGTCAGTCTCTTCTGGGTGGTGAACCGGGCTCGGTTCCGGTTGGCGATGCCCACGCCTGTGTAGACGTCCTCATGGGCGTGATGCTCCACATCCTGGTTGATTGCATCCAACCGGGTGTACCATTGGGATTCCTTGTTGGGCAGGGTCCAGATTAGGATCACTCCTGGTGTTGGATCCCCCCACAGAGATGTCAGAAATTCCTGGGAAGTTTTCATGTCCCTCTCCTGCGCGTCAGTCTTTTCCTCCCTCCCGGACAGGGGGCTGTCCCCCGTCTGGGAGGTGGCGGTGTTCGCGTCAGACCATTCTCCAAGCCCGGCGTTTGGCGCTGAAGCGTCCGTGGAGGCACCGCTTCAGTTCCTCGGGGTTTAGCATCAGGAGGAGTTTTCCTACTCAATCTGTTTCCTGCATCACTTTGTCCCTGGCTTGCTCGGCTGCATGCTCTGCTCGCTCGAACCGGTCCAGGGTCTTGGAGATGTGGGACTCGAAGTTTTCCGGGGTGGGACGGCGGCCGCGTAGGATGGCGTTCAGCAACGTTGGGCTCATTTCCAAGTAGGCGGCCAGGTTGCCTTGGCGCAGCCTCAGTTCCGATATGCGTCCCATCAACTTCGTGTGTTTTTTGATGGGTAGTCCCATTGGTACCTCTTGTTTTGTTTCGTTACCATCCGTGGGTGGGGGGTCAATCAGCGACCCTACCGGTACTCCGATCTCATTCGCCACCTCCCTGAGTGCGGCAATGGATATGCCGTACTTGCCGCTGGTGATCTGGTACAGCCAGTTTGGTGGGCACCTCAGGGCGACGGCGACGGAGTAGGAGCTGCGTCCAATCCTTTTGAGCGTGTCCTTCAGGTTTTTTGCTACCACCGGGTCTACGGATGTTGTCGGCATTTTTACCTCTGATTGGACTTTCGAGATTATTCCTTAAAAGTGAGTGCTGTGTCTATAAAGTGTTACTAGAATGTTAAGTTATACGTATATGTCGTTTATTCGTACATAAAATCGACGTGGTATACGTTTTTGTGTTGGGCTTGCAGGGGCGGGGCAGGAAGGATTCCTGGACGGTTCGGGGACTGGGAGACTGGGAGGGATCTACGCTGTTCCGGGGTGTTCGCTCTCAGATGCAGCGATGTCTGATTGATGGTGGCGAGTTTGCTCTAAGAGGGTGTGTTCAAAGATGTCCGGGCATAGCATATTTCCCGGCACGTCATTCCAGCTCAGGCTGGAATCCAGCGTCATCTACCCATCAACCAGGGGGTGATATCTGGGCTCCGGCTTTTGCCGGGGCGGCGAATACACCGCCACATGGCCCATTGGTGCTTTTGACGCAGACTCTAAGGTGATGTTGAGGGAACTTGCAGATGTGGTTTCCGTGGTTTGTGTGGATGGGACGTACGCTTTGACCGGCTTTTCTGATTCGCGTTTAGGTATAAATCTTGGGATGAAAATAACCTATATTTGCTGATTTATAGCTAAATCAGACTGTAGCACGAGGGACGGACCAGGGTTCGAAACGGTGGCATCGTATCTTCCTACAAGGGAGTGAATCTGCCCGCGGTCAGCATTGACATGCCGGTCCTCACCGACGCTGACAAGGTGGCGCTGCAATTCGGTGTGGAGCAGGAGGTGGACTGGGTAGCGGTCTCCTTTGTTCGCACTGTGGAAGACATGCGATCCGCCAAAGCCGACATGAACAACATCGGCAGTGAAGCCCGAATCATGGCCAAGCTGGAGAAGGCCGAGGGAATAGAGAACCTGGACTCCATCTTGCAGGAAGTCGACGCAGTTATGGTGGCCAGGGGAGACTTGGGTGTGGAAATTCCTATGGAACGGGTTCCCTTGGTTCAGAAGGAGATAGTCAAGAAGGCCGGACTGGCGGCCAAGTCCTCATGTATCGCTACCCAAATGCTTCTAACCATGGTGGTTTCTCCCACGCCTACCCGCGCCGAGGTATCGGACATCACCAACGCGGTGTTGGACGGCTGCGATTCTATCTTTCTCTCCGAAGAAATCGCGGTAGGGCAGTATCCGGTGGAAGCTGTCAGAGTAGCCGACGTGACCATTCGGGAAGCCGAGAAAATCTATCCCTACTACCAGGAGTTCAGCCGGGGAGACCGGACTCAAGCCATCGCCGCCAGCGCGGGGAGGCTGGTCTAGGAGATGAATTCCAAGCCCATTGTGCTGACCAGCACCGGCCGGGCAGCCTTCGAGGTGTCCCGCTTCCGGCCGGATGCCGATATAATCGCCTTCTCCCACGATGAAGCGGTGCTGCGAAAGCTGGCGTTGGCCTGGGGCGTCTACCCGGTTGGGGTTCTTCCGCGGGAGCCGGACATCGCCCAGCTGGTGGAGATGGTGATTGAGGGCGCCCTGAACAGCGGCTTGGTGTCTGAAACCGACGTAGTAACCATAGTTCACGGCTTCTTGACCGGAGTCAGCGGCACTACCAATACCATCCAGGTGTTGGACTTGCAGGAGTATCTGGCCCAGAGGACTTCCTCAGCGGCTGTGCACAGGTGATACGAAGCGCGGCAATCTGAGATTCTGGAGGCTGAGGGTGAGCAGCAGGCCACCATTCTGCGGGCGGAGAGAAGAAGCGGTTACTCCAGGTAATCCCGCAGCTGGCGAGAGCGGCTGGAGTGTCGCATCTTCCGGAGGGCTTTGGCATCGATCTGACGGATACGCTCCCGGGTGAGCCCGAATTCTCTTCCTACCTCCGCCAGGGTACGGCCGCGTCCATCCTCCAGACCAAATCGTAGCCGCAGCACCCGACTCTCTCGGTCGGTTAGAGTATGCAGTACCTCCTCCACCTGTTCTTTCAGCAACTGGAAGGAGGCGGCGTCGACGGGTTCCGGCGCGTTCTGCTCTTCGATAAAGTCTCCCAGATGTGAATCCTCTTCTTCACCAATGGGTGTTTCCAGGGACACTGGCTTCCGGGCGATTTTCAGGATTTCCTCGACCTTCTCCGGTCCGATCCCCATGGCCAAGCCGATTTCCTCCGGCGTAGGTTCCCGGCCGTACTCCTGCAGCAACCGTCTGTGTTGTCGCATCAGCTTATTAATGGTCTCTACCATGTGCACCGGTATACGAATGGTTCTGGCCTGATCCGCAACTGCTCGATTGATACCCTGACGGATCCACCAATGGGCGTAGGTGCTGAACTTGAACCCCTTGCGGTAATTGAACTTCTCCACCGCCCGGATTAATCCGATGTTTCCCTCTTGAATCATGTCCAGTAGAGGCATGCCCCGACCAAGGTATTTTTTGGCCACGCTCACCACCAGCCGCAAATTGGCTTCAGTGAGATGGGACTGGGCCCGAGCGCCCTCTGCCCTGATACGGTTGAAATATCCCTGGAACAGGGGGTCCAGTCTGGACATATCGGTGTGCCTGCCCAGTTCGTTCAAGATGGCGTCCAACTGGAGCAGGGTACAGTCCTCCAGCAGGTCGATGGCGTCAGGGGGCAGAAGCCAGCTATCCAGGGACAGGTTGACCACCTTGTTGTAGACGTCGCCCGGGTCTTCATCCAGGATTTCGACCACCTGGGCTAACATTTCCAGGGATAGCCCGGCATCGATGGCGGCCCGCAGTTTGGGATGGTCGGTTATCTGGGACAATGTCGGATCATTGGGCAAACCCACTTGCTCTCCTAGTGCAGCGACCAAAGGTGCAGAGTTCACCAATCGAGACAGAAAAGGAGGGGAGTAATATCATCCCGCTGCCACCAGCGAGTAAAGCAGCGGTTTCAATTTATCCCTCGCGTACTTCCAGCGCCCGGCCGATTTGCTCCGGGCTCATAGCGGCTGGGGAGGACGTAAAAGTTCTCCCGTGGGAGAAGGACCACCCGCGCCCTTACTGTGTCACCTGGGTGAAATGGTGGCCCGCCAAATACCACAACGTCCAGTTTCGCTCTGGGTCGCCGTAAATGTAAGACCATGTAAGCTAGCCTTCCTCCTTGTGTCTCCCTTCCCCCTCCCAGGTACCGGCAAGGTTGGGAATTTTTGCTAATGCAATAGTTTTCACAAACGGGATTTTCCAAAGTCATCGATCGAAGACCGAATACAGAATTCCGTAGAATCCAACCACGGCTGGAGCATCGACCCACCAAGGTATCGACAAGTCGAAAACCTCTAGGACTCTGTCTCCACCACCCTATAGCAATGACAATATCTTGGAAGCGTACTTCTGCGGCTCGGCCATGAACTTTGCGTGGCAGTCCTGGGAGCAGAAGTAGTAGGTCTGCCCTTGGTACTCCGTATGAGAGGACGCGGTGTTGGGGTCGATGTCCATTCCACATACAACATCTTTGACGGTAGCCATATCTTTCTCCCTTTCTGGTTCGTATCTTTCTACATCGATGATTGTCTGATTCTCGCTTCCTGGCGCCCCAGCCGCAGCTAAAGCTGGGCGCTGGTAGGTGCGCAGGCGGTTGGCGTTGGCGGTAACCGACAGGGAGCTCAGCGCCATAGCCCCCGCGGCGATCATGGGGCTGAGCGTGATGTCGAAGAAGGGGTACAACAGGCCCGCTGCGATGGGGATGCCTATTGTGTTGTAGCTAAAGGCGAAAACCAGGTTCTCTCTGATATTCCGCATGGTGGACCGGCTCAACGTTATGGCAGTCACCACGCCCCGAAGCTCCCCAGAGATCAGCGTGATGTCCGAGGACTCGATAGCCACGTCAGTACCGGTGCCAATGGCGATACCAACGTCCGCCTGGGCCAGGGCCGGAGCGTCGTTTATCCCGTCACCCACCATGACCACGATCTTGCCCTCGCCCTAGAAAACCATTTCTTTTGCTACAGGAATAGGGGGAAAGGGGCAGGCACTGGTAGCGTAGATTGTGGATTGGCTGCCCTCATCCCCAGCATCCCGGAGCGGCACGGAGACCCGCAAAGAGCCATTTATATGACCCGCACCGGGTGACCTATAACGCTACGGTCGAAAAGCCCGGGTACGGCGGCACAGGCATTCATCAATACCAGCCGGCGTCACTTAAGGGTGTTACTCTATCGCTTCGGTATAACCAGCGGCATTTTTATGCCCACCACCACCAAACCTTTGCGCTACTTCGCTGACATCGAAATTACCTCTGGACCTTAAACTCCACTGGCGTTTACCGTCTGCCCTACTAAAATAGCAGGCAGCGAATGGGGTGTCCGGATAATTGGCATTTAGCTGATCACCAATCTCACTCAAGTAGCAGGTAGCGTTGACAACCGGAACCAAGTATCCACCTACGTTCTGGAGCGTTGCCATCTCTACGTGCTTTGATACCTGGACGTTAATTGCCCGTTGGATTGCTATCCCATCCTTGGCTAGCTCATCCACAGAAAGCGAATTCCAGACTTCAAACTCCTTCGAGTAAGACCGCAACGCTGCCGAAACTTCTAGACTGTTGTCCAGTTGAAACAACCATAAATCCTTGTCTTGTATGTAATGGAGCAACAGCGGTGCCGATTCACCCGAAAACCAATATTCCCACGCTAACATAGCGCCACACTTTTGCATGTCAAAAGTTGCGAAATCCAAACCAGCCAGGTCCTGAGCCGCGGTCTTATGATGGTCTAAGACCCACAGGCTTTCCATCCTCTCCTTTAGCTGAATTGTAACGTCGCGAGGATATGAAAAATCCACGATAGTTACTCTAGATCTATCGGGTAATTCGGGGGGAGATTCGCCATATTGCACCGGGATGTATTCAGCTTGATTGCCCATTGCTTTCCAAGCTATCCAAGCGGCCCCAAAACCATCTTCGCAGTTCTTGTGATAGAGAACAAATTCCAAGATTTACCCCTCAGGCCAAGAATCCTCGGTTGGCCCCAGTATAAATATGTCAGGAATATCAAAGTAAGAACATTGTTCCATAGAAGGAGCCCCAGCAGCACTCTGGAGCATGTAACTGCGCTCTTTCCGCCCATGGCACTCCCAGCTACTCTGGAGGATGATTTGCCAACCACCAGCTGGCCAATGCGTAGGCATTGACGCTCAATCGGTAGGAAGTTGGGGTATCCTCAGAGAGGCTGATCACAGCCTCCGATTTGGTGAAGCCGGCTCGTTCGGGGTGGCGCCGAATTCCAAACCCATCGTCAAGCACGCTTTGCAGTCCAAATGATATGATTGGCTCCCTTACTCGTCCCTCCTCCACGCGCCGGCACCCTATTCTCATCCACCTCGAACCCAGCTTGGCGTAACCGCTTGGCAAAGGCTGGATCAGGCCCGGAGGACCATATGGCCAATACGCCTTCTGGTCGTAACGCAGCGAAGGCTGTTTTCAGCCCCTTGAGGCTATAAAGCCAATTGTTTTCCTTTCGGGTCAGCGCCTGAGGACCGTTGTCAACATCGAGCAAGATGCCGTCGTAATTACACTTGAATTTCCTGATTATCTGCGCAACGTCGGCTTCATGGAGTGTAACTCGGTCGTCTTCAAGAGGACTGCCAGCCAGATCAGTAAGTACTCCCCGATTCCACTTGACAACGGCCGGCACAAGCTCGGCTACGACCACTTGGGCTTTGGCTCCCAATCCGTTCAGTGCCGTCCTTAAGGTGTATCCCATGCCCAGACCACCAACCAAGACTCGAGGCTCAGGCTGATCCGTGATTATCTGATAGGCGAGTTTGGCCAAAGCATCTTCCGATCCGTGAAGACGACTGTTCATGAGTTCATAGTTGCCCACTTTTATCGAAAACTCAGTACCACGTTGGTACAAACGGAGTTCTTCCCCGCTTCCAGGCGGTTTTGCTTGGTCGAGTAACTTCCAAGGATTCATTGGCGTCTCTCGTTAAACATTTTTGGTTTTGCAGGCACCTTTTAGCGAAAACCAAAATTAGAGCCTAAATGTCGTCTGGTAGTTGCTCAAAGACTAGCAGTCTTGGCGCGACGGTCCTGATGCCGGCAACTGATTTTCACATACTGCAGGATCCGGGGGGGCGGCTTCAGCCTGTTCCTACCGACAGGAACTAGGGGAGTGTGATGGCTGCAAGGATTCGGGATGGAATCCTAAACCTGTAATGCTCGGTTCAACCCTCTAGGCCCAAGGCTAGTCTGCCGCGATGCTGTATCCAAGCAACAACATCAGATTAAGGCCGCTCCGATAGTAGGCCGTGGGCCCCGCTAAAAAGGACAACCTACACCAGGATAGTGTTGGACCTCGGCGGGGGTATTTGAGGTACCTTTACCACCATTGCGCCCACTGGAGGTGCGGTTTCGGTCCTATCGGCAGGTAGGTCTATGGCGAATGCGTTGGCGTTAAAAGCCAGCAGCGCGTAATAGCCCATCAAAGTGGTCAACTCGGTAAGGCCTTGAATGCCAAACTGCTGCATAGCTGTTTGGAACGGTCGCGCTTGTCGCGTAGAGCGTCTACGAGAGCGTCGCTGAGGCCAGCCCGGCGACCAGAGGCTGCATGGACGTTCCAGATGAACTGGCAATCGCGCTCCCTTGCAGTCACAAGCATGGCCAGTTCCTGAATCTTGGACGATAGAGTCGATTCTTGGCGCAGATATGACGACAGCTCACCAGCCCGCTTTGCCATCTCTGGACTGTTTATCAGTATAGACACAGGTCCCCGTTCTATGGGCCACCTCGTTGCGCCACGATTTGATCGAAGGCATCTCGCTGATTTGCGGGCACGCTTTCCCTGGTGGCAACGGGGGTACTCTAGCCATGATAACCTCCTCGCTCTCTAACTGTAGGGTTTCTTTAGGATTCTTCCAAGGGTTTTACTACTAAACCAAAGCCAAGGTGGGAACTACATTTTGCAGCGATGGCAAAGGTAGGGAAGGTGTAAAAATCAATGCATCGGCTCGAGCTTGTAACAGGGTTCGGCAGCGATGTTTCACTTCATCCTTACGGTGAGCTAGTCCGCCGAAGAATGCATTCATCTTCTCTTGGACTTGGGCTTTTGTTCCCAGGCATTCGTTGGCCGTGACCTCTTCCCTGGCCCAGTCCCAGACGGCTTCGTCGGCATTGAAGTCTGGGCTGTAGGCCGGTAAGGCCACCAGCCTCAGCTGCAAGTCAGGGGTGGTCAAATAGCTGCGAATCGCTGCTCCTCGGTGGGCTGGCCCATTGTCCCAAATCACTACCAGAGGTCCAGGATGTTTTTCTCTTAGCTGCCGTAAAAAGGCGGTGGAGGTCTCGGCATTGCTGTTGCCGGCTATTTCCATGGCTTCCACCTCCCCAGCCTCCAAGCAAACTCCCGAGTAGTAGCAGGCCTTCTCTCCCCACCGAGGACTGGTAGAGTCCACCAGCGCCGGCTCTCCCTTGAGCACCCATTTCCCCCTCAGATCGGCATCGGCCCGAAAGTGGGCTTCGTCTACGAAGAAGATTTTGGCCCCACTCTCTTGGGCCTCCTCTCGGATTTGGCTGTACTGGAGGACGAAGGCTTTCCGCGCTTCATCCTTGGCTTTCAGGAGGCGTTTCTTGGGTCGCTTCAGCACGAAGCCCAACCGATGGAGGTAGTTCAAGCAACTGCTTCGACTCAGCCCCAGGTCAAAGCTCTGCTTGAGAAATTGCCTCACTACTTTCCAATTCCAGTTGGACAATTCAACTCCCGCCTCTCCAGGCGGATTTTGCACCGCAGACTTCAGTTGGTTCTGTTGACCCCCAGTCTGTTCAAAGACCAAACCTTGGGCCCCGCCTCGGCGAAAGTTGGCCAGCCAGTTTCCAATGGTATGAGGCTCTCTGTCCAAAGCCTCAGCCACCTGGATAGCCGACCACCCTTGGGCCAACAACCATAGCCCGTGCCATCGCTCTCGCTCTCGAGGTGTTGGCGCTCGATACATCCTTTCCCGTAAGTCACCTACATTGAGTTGCCACTCTTCCATGAGTTGCACTATTTCCTTCATCCCTTCCACCACCGCCCGTCGACTTCTTTTACAGAATATCGCAACTCCTCTTCGGGTTCGCTTTATGTAGGTTTCACCTTAGCTTTGGTTTAGCCCGAATCCACCGATGGACGGCGTGTGGGAGGCCTGCTGAAGAAACAAAAGGGTGCGCCTCTGAATCTGGGATAATGGTTTTGAAACAGAAAACCGGTCCCAGAAAAGGAGCACCCAATAGATGCTACCACGCAACCACCCCGACCGCATCCAAATCGCCTTCGACGACCACCGCCTGGTGGCCAATGCCGGGCTGATCCTTCCCGCCACCCTCGCCCTGCGCCTTGGCCTTCCCCAACTCCTCGGGAATCACCTCGACCTCGGCGGCGCGCCGGGCCGGGCGAACACCGGCGACAAGATAATGACCCTGGTCGCCTCGGCGCTGGCGGGCGGCGACTGCATCGACGACGCCGATGCGTTGCGCACCGGCAGGACGGCCTGCGCTCTCGGCTGCGTAGTCAAAGCGCCATCCACCCTGGGCACCTTCCTGCGCAGCTTCACCTGGGGCCACGTCCGCCAGCTGGACGGGGTGAGCCGCGAGTTGCTGGCCCGGGCCTGGAAGGCCGGCGCCGGACCCGGCGACGCGCCATTCACCATCGACCTTGATTCGACGATCTGCGAGACTTACGGACTGGCCAAGGAGGGCGCCCGCCATCACGGCTATACCGGCGCGCGGGGCTATCACCCACTGCTGGCCGTCGCCGCCGGAACCGGCGACGTGCTGATGGCCCGCCTGCGCGAGGGCCGGGCCAACACCGCCCGGGGCGCCGCCCACTTCCTGCGTGAGACGGTGAGCCGGGTTCGCTGCGGCGGGGCCAGCGGGCAGCTCACCATGCGGGCTGACAGCGGCTTCTATACCCACGCCGTGGTCGCCGTCTGCCGCCGGATGGATGTCCGCTTCTCCATCACCATCCGCCAGCACAAAAGCCTGCACAATCTCATCGAGGCGATACCCGAAGATGCCTGGACGCCGATTCCTTACTGGATGGACGGCGCCGCCGATGTGGCCGAAACCACCTACACCCCCTTCCAGAGTGAGCCGGATGCCGTGCCGCTACGGCTCATCGTCCGGCGGGTGAAGCCGGCGCCCGGTTCTCAACTGGCTCTCTTCGCCACCTACAGCTATCACGGCTTCATCACCGACCGGGACGGGGAGACCCTGGAACTGGAGGCTGACCACCGCCGCCACGCCGAGATCGAGAATGCGATACGCGACCTCAAGTACGGCGTCGGGCTGAACCATCTTCCCTCGGGCCGCTTCGCCGCCAACGGCGCCTGGCTGGCGGTACAGGTGATGGCCCACAACCTGGCTCGCTGGACAGCCCGCATCGGCCTGGGTGAGCAGATCGTGACCACCAAGACCCTCCGGCGGCGGGTCTTCGCCCTGGCCGGACGGCTCACCCGCTCGGCACGCCGGATCACCCTGCATCTTCCCAAGCGCTGGCCCTGGGAGGAGCAGTTCAGCCGCGCCCTGGCCCGACTGCGAGCCATTCCACTCCCAGCCTGACGGCGCCCGTCCGCCACTGACCCGCCAGCCAACCCAACGTCCCCGCAAACTCGCGCCAGCCCAGTCCGCGAGCGCCTCTTGCCGTGTCCTATCCCGCCATCTCGCTCGCCACAGCCACTGTAAGCCGCCATCGGCGCCCCCAAAAGCGCCTGCAGACCGCCCGCCAACCTCCCGTCTACCCAAGTTCGAGCCCGGATTATCGCGCCTGTACTCCCTCACCCCCCTTCCGTTGTCCTCACGCTGTCCATCCGTGTCCATCGGTGGATTCGGGTTTAGTAGTTGAACATTTTTGAATTGAGTACTGAGCGAGAGTAGTCTACCAAGCATAGGGCGAAGAGGATTGGGACGTGTAAGGAGGGGATGGCGATGAAGAGATACCGGGTCAAGCTGAGTACGGAGGCGCGGCAGGAATTGAAGACATTGGTGTCCCGTGGCCGGGCGGCGGCTTACAAGCAGACCCACGGGCGCGTCCTGCTGCTGAGTGATGAGGCCCATGCGGACGGGGCCATGAAGTCGGCGGAGGACCAAGACACTATAGACCTTGCCTGTAAGTACGTTGCCGGAAATGGCCCTAGATCGCAGGGCAATCGCGTCTTAATCGCCCCCAGGTTTGGGACAGTGGCTCTTTGGGGTCTGACGAGTCCCGGAAGTCTTTCGATCTTTACGTGTTATAGTCAAAATAGCTGGGAAAGCATCGGAATATCTACCATTCGCTAGCCTTCTGTACCGAAGTTCGAAAAGGCAGTTTTAGACGCGATTGCCCTGCCCTAGATCGCCGTTTGAGTTATGAAGTGTCCTATGGGTCTTGCTGGATCGACACCTTCAAGGCCCATGCCCCTTAACCTTTCCCGCCGGCAGAATTCGATTTTAACCTCTGGTACATTCCCAGTTGCAGGTTCTACCCACCTGGCGGCAGGGCCTTTTCATTCTCCTGCCTGGTAGGTAAAGCCCATCATGTCGAAAGCTTCGCTGAGATGGGCATTGTGGCGGCGTAGGGCAGCGGCTACGTTGGAATGCCCAGCCCGACGTACCAAGCTGATGACCAGGTTCCGCAGGCCCGCCAGAACCTGAGGGGCGGCCCCAGTGCGCACCTGAGAGCGGTCCTCGTCGAAGGTCACATCCCGTACCCAGTGGAGGCGGTTCTCGATGCCCCAGTGCCCACGGGAAAGGCTCAACAATCGCCTGGCATCGGCATCAGTGGCTGGGAGACTGCTAATTGCATAGCTCACAGCCACCTGTTTCTTGCCCTTCACGACCCGCTGGCGCTCTAGCCGACACACCTGTTGCAGATGCGGCCACGCTTCCCCGACCGTCCCAGCGCTGCCCACGTAGCCATTTAGCTCTGGGTCGGCCAAGGCCCACAACTCTCGCCGCTCCAGCCGCCCATGACGCCGCTTTACTGGAGCATCGGCCCAGACCGTCAGCTTGGCCCCGCGTGCTCGCCACTCCGCTGCCAGCCAGGGAGGTACGGTTGGGCCACCAGCCCTCTCAGTTCCTAGCAGGGGAAAAAGCCACCTCCAGGTCTCGGCGCAAGGTGGGCTGATTCTCTTTAACTGGCAGCAGATACTCTCCGCCGCCTGCCACAATCTGCTCACAGACTTTCCGTTGGGTCAGTAAGGCATCAGCCACTACTACCCGACCCTTCAGGGGTACCTGGCCCAATACTTCTTTGACCGCCGCCAATTCTTCCCCTTTGCCCGGCGCAGCTACCTGCGCCAGCACTGCCCCAGCGCGGCTAGCGTAGGCCGACACCAGATGGACCCCGGGTATCTCTTGGCCGTGGACCCCTCGCAAGGTTTTCCCGTCCAGGGACAGGGGGTCATCCGCCTCTACCCCGCTATTTGCCAGCCAGTTGCCGACTTCTGCCTCAAAGGCCGCCACGTCCAGGCCCTTGAACACCCGGTGGAGGGTGGCCACGCAGGGTGTCTTCTCCTGGCTGAACCCCAAAAGCTGCGCCGTAGCACCCCCTTGGTCCCGCCCCCATTGAGCTATGGCGTATAAGCTGCGGGCGCCGCACAGCATGGCACAGGTGGCCAAGGCCAGGATCGCCCCCAAAGAGTGGCGTCGCCCTTGGCTACTCCGGAAGTCAGGCACCAAATCCAGCGTTTCTCTCAAAGTCATCATCCTTCCCTCCCGCTTAAACTGGTAATAATTTTATACTATTTTGAGAAAATGAAAAGGCCCTGCACCTGGCGGCGTGAAAATGACCTTCCGACGCCACCAGAGCTGCGGTATGGGACTTTATCACAATTGTCAATGTGCGCGTGGCCTTGTTAAGATAATTCGGTAGGGCTGGAGCTTAGCCAAAGGACAAACAGGATATGGACTATAGAGACGCTCTGACGCGGCAAATTTGGGTGGGCATACTTGATACGGAGCGAGCCATTCGTTACTGCGATAAACTAGGAGACAAATCTTTGCGACGCCACCGCTCCCTCTCAGTTATTCTGGTGGCAGCATCCGTCGGTGTCGCGGCGCCATTACTAGAGCCGATCCCTGCATATGTTGCAGCTATATTCTTGGCCATCGTAGCAATTACGGCTATCCTGTCCCTGGTAACGGATTATGCAACCAAAGCAGTAGTCTGCCAGGTTGTGTGTGTCCAATATAGGGAATTATCAGAGGAATGGCGACAACTCTGGTATGGAGAACCATCCCAAGCAGATGTAAATGCTCTGAGGGAAAAATACAACCGCATTAGCAACAATTATTACGACTTCCCAAGTGATGATGCCCTTAATGAGAAGGCGAAAGATGAAGCATACAAAACTCTCCCTAGTGAATTCACCTAGGATAGCGAGCAGATAGTACTTGAGTGAGATTGAAAAGAGGAGTCTCCCTCCGCCAAGACCCCCGGGTCCGATGCCGCCTCCGCCTCCGCGTCCCGCACCACCTCCACCACCTCCACCACCTCCACCACCAAGGACATGATAGGAAACGGTGTCTTTAGTATTCAGTCAAGTTAGGAATGGCAGGGATAGAGGCGAGGCAGTTTGGCCCTGGCCTGCTGGGCGGTGAACCGCCAGTTAATGGACGCTCCCGCCACGTTGCGTTCTCCCTCGTAGGCACCGATGGCCCTTCGCAAGGCATCCTCATCGGGGTTGTGTCCCCGGAGACAGGCCCGGGCCAGCACGCTGAACTCGATCTCTGCCATCCCTTCGACAAGCTCAGGACAGGATTGAGCCAGAGGAGGAGTCTTTCATTTCTTCCAGGCACCTTGGGGCCAGAGGGTGTTTGGGCCAGGAAAGCCCCGGTCACGGGCCGGTACGATGGGTCTCCGGTGGAAGTCCGGGGTCTATGCTTGGAAGTCTATGCTTCCACAGTTGCGGAGACCCCCGGGCGGTGCCGGTGAGGGTGTTTGGACAGGTTCGGTCCGGTCGGCGATAGCTGCCATTGTGTTGGCTCAACCTCCCTGGAGTGCCGGGGTGGCCCTTCGGGTGAGCGCATGCGGCATTTCTGTCCTTCCCTGTCGGCTGTTGACGAAGCGCCGGCTTTCTCTCCATGTGGGCCTGTTGGATCAGGAGTGCAGCGACGGTGACGTCGTGGGCTGCGGACATAGCGCAGTATATTGTGGGGGTGATGTCGGGGACCGTTCCGGCCGGGTTTCCAGCATTTCGTGGACATAAACTTCGAAGTCAGTTTGGCTGTGGGGATGTTCTTCTTTGGCGAGGATACGGGCGAAGGTTCCGGAATTTCCTGGCTGGCCCGCCGCCATCATAGCTTGGCGGTTCTCCACCCAGGACGCTCGCAGTAAGCTCAAACATGTCTATCCAATAGAATTAAATTGAAACGGTACTAGAGGGACCTCTTCTCTAGGAGCCTAATGTCTGTTACAAATGTAGTGGTGCTCGTGCATGTACAGAATTAAACCATCGATAGCAACGTTCATCGTCGTCCTGATTGTCGTCGCCTGTGGAGGCCCTACCGATGTTGAGCCTCCGGCGAGCACCGGAACCACCTTCACAATACCAGTTGATTCAGAGTGGCAGGTTCCATCCGGTTTCAGCGACGAGTTTCGCCTCGTCGGCTTTGATCTTTTTTCGCAATGAGTAGAACCCGCTCCAATCTATGTACCAGCCAGCGGAATGGGTGCGCCTCACGAAGGGGGAACAAGGGGCCTTGGATGAACTGGCGAAGGATCGAGAACAACTTGTGCCCGGCTTTCTTGGTTATAACCGGGCTGTCATGCGGCATAGGAGAAGGAGCAAATTCACAATGAGTCAAGCTTTTCCGGGGGCGAGGCGTAATGAACAGTCCAGGTGAGAAAGCCCAGGCTCGTCTGGGGGCTCTGCTGCGCGACTTTGAATCGTTGAGTCAACATCAGGTAGGCTATCCCTGCAATCAAAACTTCGACTACTCCGAACTGCTCCCCTTTCTGCAATATTGCGCCAACAACGTCGGAGACCCTTTTCACGACAGCAATTTCCGCAGCAACACCCACGAGATAGAGCGCGAAGTCATCGGGCATTTCGCTGACATGATGCGCTTGGCCCGGGAGGAGGCATGGGGCTACGTCACCTCCGGCGGGACCGAGGGCAATATGTACGGCCTGTACCTGGGGCGCGAGCTCTTCCCCGACGGCGTGGTCTACTTTTCCCAGGACACCCACTACAGCGTTGTCAAGATATTGAGCGTGCTGAAAGCGCGCAATATTATGATAAGGAGTCAAGACCACGGCGAGATTGACTACGATGACCTCTACGAGACCATCCGAATCAATCGGGACGCGCCGGTCGTTTTCGTGGCGAACATAGGCACCACTATGAAGGGCGCCGTGGATGACGTGGCGAAGGTGCGCGCCATCCTGGACGACCTGGCGATTACCCAATCCTACCTTCACGCCGACGCCGCCCTCAGCGGTATGATCCTGCCATTCGTGGAAGAGCCGCAGCCCTTCGGGTTTGACTTCGGATTCGACAGCGTCGCCATTAGCGGGCATAAAATGATCGGCTCGCCGATACCCTGCGGCGTCGCACTGACCCGGCGCAAGCACGTAGCGCGTATCGCGCGGTCCATCGAGTACGTGGGCGTACTGGATACTACGCTTACGGGGTCGCGCAACGCCCTGACGCCCCTCATGCTGTGGTACGCCTTCGAAAGCTGCGGGCTGGAAGGGTTCAGGAACATGGTCAGGGAATGCCTCGAGGTTGCTGACTATGCCGTCCACCGCTTTAATGACAACGGCATCCCCGCATGGCGCAATAAAAACTCGGTCACCGTAGTACTCCCGAAACCGGCGGCGGAAGTAGTCCGCAAGTGGCAACTCGCTCCCTACGGCGACATCGCCCACGTCATCACAATGCCCCACGTCACCCGCGAGACCATCGATGCGGTAGTTGACGACTGTCTCAAGCAAAATTAGCCGGAAGCAGGACTGAGGAGGATCGCTGGATGAACCGAATCATCATCATGGCCAACAACGAAGTGGGGGTCATTGCGGATATCAGCCGCGTAATGGCTGATAACGACATCAATATCGAGACTATGACCGCTCAAGGCCCCGGGGAAAACGGCGTCGTTACCCTGACGACCGACGACAATGACGCTGCTCTACGAGCGCTAACCGACGCCGGTTTCAAGGTGGTCACCGACGACGCGCTAATCCTCCAACTCCCCGACGAGCCTGGAGCCCTTGCTAAAGTCGCGCAGAGGTTCAAGGACACCGGCGTCAACATACAAAGCCTACATATCTTGGCCCGCCACCACGGCTACACCACCGTCGCCCTATCCGCCGACGACCGCACCAGGGCCGAAACGCTGGTTGACCGGGACTCCATAGTCTAGTCCGGATGACGAAGCGGGAGACGTCGGCCGCGGACCTGTTTTCAAGAACTTTTGACAATGCCCTCCCGCTGCTCGCCCGTCCCTGGGGCGTCGCTCATTGCGAATATCGGTTAATCGGCGTGCGCCGGCATATGCAGCGCCCTACAACGCGACCACCAGTTCTAAGGTTTGTAATTTCCAAAGGAAGTCCGGAAACGACGCTCTACTGACACCCTGTGCAGATAACCCCGGTCCTCTTGGTATCCGACTAGGACCGCGAGCCGTCGTCCTTGAGTGCGAGGAGCTACGGCCGTCGTTTGCGCTGGGCGTGTTGCTCGACGTACGGCCGGTGAAGATCGGCGGATCGGTCTGGAGATCGTCTACTAGCCGTAGGCCCTTGCGTAGCTCCCCAGGTCGGGCAACATCGTGGAGTTGGCTAATTCTCTCGCCTGAAGTCATTCCGACATGGCCTCCTCCCTGCTGCGGGCAGATGCCGCTGTGAGGACCCTATCCGCGAATGGTGAGGGAACAAATCGCGTGATTCTTTCGTCTTACACTATGGAACGCATCTGAAACGGTCATTGCTAGAGGGAGGTCGCTGGACCATGCTTTTGAGAATTAGCCGATTCACAATCCCAATTATGCTCGTCGCACTGCTGGCTGTGACCGCGTGCGGTGGCTCGGACGAATCCACAGGATGGGATTTGCTTCCCAGCAGTGACGAATCTGCTGGGCATCCGGGTGTGCCGGGTGCGCCGGGTGCGCCAGGTGAACTGGGGGCGGCAGCAGCACCCGCAGCAGCAGCACCCGCAGCAGCAGCGGCTCCGGCCCCTAGGGAAGTAGTCGTGGAGGAGGCCATGGCGGTGCTGGCGGCCCCTGACGCTGCACCGGCCGATATCGAGGCTTCGTCGGAGACACACGCTCAGCTGGTGAATCAGGAACGAATCATCGTCCGCACTGTCGAGGCTTCGTCGGAGACACACGCTCAGCTGGTGAATCAGGAACGAATCATCGTCCGCACTGTCGAGGCTACGATCGTGGTGACGGACGTGCAGGGCTCCATGGATCGGATCACGGCGCTGGCCAGAGAACTGGGCGGTTGGGTCGTATCCACCAATCGATTCGAGAAGCACCGTGGGTTCATCTCCTTCCGTGTTCCGGCTGAAGCCCTGGATAAGGCGACCGCGCGTCTGAGGGAGATGGCCGTCGAGGTCAAAGCGGAGGTCTCTGACAGCCGAGACGTGACCGATGAGTACTTCGACCTGAGGGCGCGGCTGGACAATCAGGAGGCCACGGAAGAGGCGCTGCTCAAGCTATTGGGGCGCGCCGAGACCGTCGAGGCCGCTTTGAAGGTCCAGCAGACCTTGACCGGAGTCCAAGAAGAGGTTGAGCGCCTGCAGGGTAAGATCAAGCTTCTTGAGGAGACTTCGGCATTTTCGCTGGTGAGCGTCAACTTAGAGCTTGAGCCAGTTGACATGGCGGTGGAGGAGATAGCAGACAAGACGACCGGTGTCGGCGAGAGGGTCAGGTTCCGTGCCTTTTTCAAGCCGCCCGAGGGGATCGAGGACTTCAGCTACACGTGGGACTTCGGTGACGGTGAGAGCATTCGCGGCCATCAGACGGCGCCAACGGAGAAAGAAGATACTAGGGTCGCGGCGACTGTGACCCATAGGTACAGAGACGAAGAGGACTCGCCATACATCGTTCAGTTCGAGATACAGGGCAGCGGCGAAGCGGGTGCCGCCGAAGGCGATACGACCCTGATGGTCGAGGTCACCAGGATTCCCGACATCGTTGTCTTCGCCGGCGAGAGTATCGCTGTGGACGAGGGCGAGGAGGTCGAGTTCAGTGGGTCCTTCACTCGGCCGCCGGGTCTGAACGAGGTAGAGTACAGGTGGGACTTCGGCGACGGCTCCGAGCCTGCCACGGGAATGCTGGGAGTGGAGATCACCACCGCCGTAGCGACTCATGTCTATGAGCACCACCGGCCTTTCTCGTATCAGGCGACGCTTACGATAACGGCCGAGAGTGAGGCGGGTACTGTGGAGGACTCCAGCTCGCTCGACGTAAGGGTTAGAGAGATGCCGGGCTGGGTCATCACGGGTTTGAGCTTCAGCGACCAGGGCAAGACCGCTGTGAGGACCCTGTCCGCGGTTGGTCAGGGGGCACTGATCGGAGTCATCTGGGTGGCCATACTCAGTCCTGCGTGGCTGGTCGTTGGAGGCGGAGGCTACTGGCTGATACGCAGGTACAAGGGCCGGCGGCGTAGCACGTCCGCTGGCTCCTCCGACGTTCGCGGATCGCAGGACGAGCAGTAGGTGGCTCTAGAGATGTGGGTTAGCAAGTTCGAGGTTACCCGAGTCAGCGAGGTGTCGACATGCTTATAGTTTTGTCACTCAACGTGATCGTGTTTATTGCGATCGCCGTTGCACTCTTCTGGAAGTACCGCCTCACTCGAGACGCTGGCTTCCTCTGGTTCAGCGCCGCGATCGTCGTGTGGCTGCTCGTTAGCGCCGGGTTGAGATCGCTGGCGAAAGGGGTCCACCACCAGCGGTGTCTCCTCCGGGTGGGGCGGCCCGTGCCGGTCCCAGTCCGGTTTCCAGGTACGCCGCTTTGGCCGCGTTGTCCCAGTTGGCGAAGTCGGAGATGAACTTGAGCGAGGCCTGCCGTAGTCCTTCGCCGCCCTTGACACGTTCCACTGTGGCGCTGGCGATCTCGAGGGACCGGGCAGCCTCTTCGTCCGTCAGCCCTCCGTCTTTCCGCACTTCATCGCTCAGCAACAGGATGCGTGCATGGGTCTTCTTGTACGCTGCTGCCCGTCCCTTGGAAACCAGGGCCTTCAGTTCCTGTTGCTCTTCCGTGGTCAGTTCGATACGGTACTTCTTAGCCGGCACGACCCCTCTCCTTGGATACAATTCGCCAATGCCGGCAGAATACACCAGTTGTACCTCAATTCAATGACGTTCAACTACTGGGGTCGTTTGGCGGCGGCTGGGCGCTCTTGACCGTCTGTTCCGGCGTATGTACCTAGTATGCACCCGCATGGGGATGCTGTTTTTTGACTGGGAGGAGAGCCATGCCCGAAACCGCCAGTGGTGGAAGACGTCCGATGGATGAGGCGGATGTGCAGGCGATCATCGACCGGCTGAGCGGCGTGGAGGCCCTGCTGGAGGGGAGAGAGGAGTTCCACGAGGCCGTCCTGCGCATGAATCGGAGCGGGAGGAGGTCGCGGGTGGCCTTCCCTTCTCTCTCAGGGTTCCTGGCGACGGCGCAGTTCCTCCTCCAGTTCTCGTACCCGGGCCTCTGCGGTGTCGGCCCGGGTCTGCTCTGCGTTGACTTGGGCCTCTGCGGTGTCGGCCCGGGTCTGCTCGGTGTCGGCCCGGGTCTGCTCTGCGTTGACTTGGGCCTCTGCGGTGTCGGCCCGGGCCCGTTCCTGATGGAAGGTGGCTATGTGGTGTCCGGTCTCGGGGTCATGCCAGCCCAGTTCCCCGTGGTCCCACCGGATGAGGAGGTTCAGCACGCTGCTGTAGCCCTGTAGGACTCCCTCTTCAACGGTCTCGATGGGGATGGGTTCATACCGGCCTTCCCCTAGCCGGTCTCCGGCCAGCCAGGTTTCATGGAAGTCCCCGGTCTGGTCGAACCGCCAGTATTCGGTGATGCCCAGGGCGGCGTAGGCTGGCCTTTTCTTCTCCACGTCTCGCTGGCCGGTGCTGCGGGAGGCTATCTCCAAGACGAAGTCGGGCGGCTTGCCCTGCTCCGAGATGACGTAGCCGTTGCTGTCCCGGTAGGCCTGCAGGTCAGCGTTGAAGGCGATGAGCAGGTCCGGGGCCATCCGGTCTTCCGCTGGGGCCCCCGGTTCCCGGGTGATGTACCTTTCGCCGGCCACCAGGGTGGTCTGGGGGTTGCCAAGGTGCTGCACCAGGTGGTGGGTGCTGCCGTTCAGGGTCAGGTGGTCAAAGCTGGTCATGTCCTCTGGCTCGCGTTCCGGCGGGTCTGGGAGTACGAAGCGTTGGTGGTGCTTCTGTTCGGTTGATTGTGAATGTCTGAAAGGCATGTTGGGCCTCTTGCGTTGGCGGTTCGGATTCTCTCCATCGGAGGCTTCAGGCCGTCGTGGAAAGGATTATACCGCTTGGTAGGCCGAGTTGAGGGGCATTGGCAGTGCAAATTCCCGTTCTAAGGTACTCCCTGCATGTTCTCCTGTGTCAAAATGTGGCCCAGGATTTCCCCCATGGCCCATGGTTCGAAGAGGTTCTTGTTCAGCCACGGGCTGTCGTAGCCCTTGAGGCCATCTTCGAACCGGGTATTGAAGAACTTGGTGTGGAATGCGAGGGCGATGGATCGGAAATCGGCTAAAGCACCTTGGAGGTTGAGGGAGTTGTCCCCTTGGTTGGTCAACGGTTTGTAATCCAGGTCTCGGTATTCCTTGTTCTGGTTTGGAATGCGTGGTCTATGGAAATTATCGCTTCTGGGAAATATGAGGGGGGTCCATTCCTTTTTGCTCAGGATCTGTAGTCCCTCAGAGAGGGAAGCGCCAAGGCCTATCCCCGCAGCGCGGGGCATGAACAACGTCCACTGGTTAACATCTTTGGCCAGCATCCCGGGCAGGCCAGAGTGCAAGAATTGAGATGGCCTAGGTTATTGACCTGTTGGAATCGTCGCTGAGCGGGCGACATGGCGTGTTTTCAGGAGTTCTGGTGAGGCGGCCTGATATGTGGGAAAGGGCCGAAAACGGCGCCCTGGGGGTTCCTGAGCCAGTTGTCGGGTACCTGGGGTGTGATAGCCTGGCTACATCTGGGCCGGATTAACCGCCAGCAGCAGGCAAACCAGCCGTTGCCCGTCCCGAGCAGTTGAACCGTTCGGTTCGGCTTGATCATTATTTCTCCCTCATGATCCGGCAGCCTGTGGTTCCCAGGAGCAGCGGCAGCATCGTGTCAACGACTGCCCAGATTACCCATGCCTGATGGTTGCCCGTGAGGCTTTCGGGTCCCTGGGCAAGCAATGAAAACCAGTTGTGGAGAAATAGAATCGTGACTCCGGCCGTCAGATAAAACGCGATGTTGATTTCCAGTCTGCGCCGGCTCACGGAGTCGCCCGGTTCCTGTCTTTCTTCCAGGGTTCTCTTGTCGGCGTAGTTGAAAGCCAGGGCCGTGAGCAGGCCGACGAGCATCAGGATGTCCAGCACCGCCCAGACCTTCGCGGGGTTCAACAGGCCGGCGAGCAACGGGTTTGTAATGAAGAAGGCCGCCACTATGATGGCGACCCCGATGAGGTATGCCCCTGCGGGTTTCTTCAGTTTGGTCATGAATTTTTCTCCTTCAGGATTCGTCGTCCGGCGTGAATTTCGCCTGGCATTTGTTTAAGAAGGGCTCTCGTTGGTGGGAGGCGGGATTCCGTTCCGAGATGGAGCGTTGGGCGAGGAGAAGGGTGGTTGCGTTGCCGGTGAAGGGGCAATGCGGTGGGGAGTGCTGGCCGTCGTCTCCGGCCCGGGACGGGGCGGTCGTTGGTGACGCCTTCGTGGCGGCAACGGTCTGCTCAGTGGGACTCATTGAGGTTTGCTTTCTCTGATGGGCCACGTGGCGGATATGGACATAACCCGCCGAGCAGGATGGGGCATCATTATACTAACTCGGTACCAACCCCGCCAAGATTCGCGCCTGTGGGTTCAGTGGGCAACATCAGATTCGTCTTATTCAGTCAGGATCTGTCGTCCTTCAGGGTAGGAAGCGCCAATGCCTAACTCCGCGGCGCGGGGGGCTTCAGGGTGTCGGCTTGGAAATCAGCTGCTCGGGGAGGTTCATCCTCGGGCTAGGTGGAGTGGGGCTGCATTGGTTTGGGGGCTCAGGGGAAGAGACCTGCTGCATTCGGCCGATCACTGCCCGCCACTGCTCCACCCACCAGGGACGTTCCTCCTGAGTCAGGCCCCGGTATGGAATCCTGAGGAGGATTCTGTGTATCCCGGAATCGCCCAGTTCTCCGGTGATTGCTTTGGCATGTCTTTGGATGAATCTGTCTATGCCGCCCGTCACGGACCTGTTGCTGAACTCCCTTTCCTCCTCCAGTGCCAGGATCCTGGCCAGCGTGCTGTTCCATGGGGGTAGAGCTGATTGATGGGGAATTCCCTCTGAAATTTTGCGCTCATGGTTCGTCTGCTGCACCTGCTGGGTATTGGTTTGAGCGGCGGGGCTCCGCTCGTATCCAGCCTTTTCCAGCCAGTCATCCACATCGAGCCCGGTGTGCCGGCAGGCGTGCAGGAGTATCTCAGCGGCTGCTCTGGCATCCTCCGCTGCATCGTGGTGCAGGAATTCCATCCCCAGGTCTGCCGCTATTTTCTTCAGCCCCCAGTTGCTTCCATCGTATCTATCGGGCCAGGCGGTGCGGGCCACGCGGCCGGTGTCCAACCATTTGATCTGCGGCATCGTGAGCCCATATTTGCTCGCCGATTTTTCGAGGGCCTGCTTGTCGAACAGCGAGTGACTTGCCAGGGGTGCTCTCTCTATCAGCCTGCAGAGCTTGGGGTGGATGCTGAGCATGGTTTCCGCTTCACTGACCGCTTCCTCGTTGATGCCGTGGAGGCTGATCTGGAAGTTCTCGAATGGCTCTTCTGGATTGACCAGGAAGGATGCGGCCCGTTTGATCTTTCCCACTTGCACCTGGGCGATGCCGATCTGGCAGATGCTGGCCCGGGTGCGGTTCGCGGTTTCCACGTCGATGGCATTAAATGTCAGGTTTGCCATTTGGTTTTCCTCCGGGATTTCCCGGTTCGTAGCGGGGGCGGAGTGGATGTCAGCCTTCATCCATCTGCGGGTTGGAACATACGGGGGTATTGGTTTCCCGGTGGTGACATTCTGAGGGTTTTCGGATCATCCCCCTGTGCGGGGGGTGATCCCATCATGGTCCAGGCTGACGGCGACATTTTGTGAGGGGAATTCCGCGGGACTGATTTTTTCTGCAGGGACCTCTCCTGCTGCTTCCGTCTTCCGGTTGCTGGATATTTTCTCGGACTGAGGAGAGCTTTTGCTTTGTCATTTTGTGCATGTCCTGAGGTGGGTTTGCACTCGCTGGGTTGGGGCTGGTGGCTGTTCCACGATGAGCGCGGGGGCGAGACGTCAGGCCTGCCCCTGGACGGTCTGGGTGATTCCTCACCCTGCGGGCGTGGTCCGTGAGGTAAAGCAAAGCCCCCGGCTCTCTTGTGAGGCCGGGGGTCTTGCGTGGCAGATCTGCAAATGGGTTGTTTTCCGTCGTTTCGCGGCGCTGGATGTCCGCTCTGATTACAGCGTCGAGTATTTCTTCGTACCGGGCGGCTCTAGCCCGGTGGTCCTCCCATCATTGTCAGCCCACACTCGGCTGCCGCATTAAAGAGGGCCAGGGGCGGTTCTCCCTCTTTGAATTCCAGCGCCGTTTCGACTCCTTCGGGTCCGCCCAGCTTGTTCATGGCGCATTGCAGGGCTTCCCTGCCTTCGGGCTGCAGGTCCAGGGCCGGACCGGCAGCCTTCCATTCATCTTCGTTCAGGCAGGAGAGGGTGATCAGGAGTCCCGCCATGCCCTTGACCATGGCGGCTTGCGCGCCTGGCCCTTCTGGGTTGGTGAGCATCATGGCGTGTAGGTCGAAGTTCCGGAGCCCGGCGCTGACGCAGGCTGAGGTGTCACTGCTCAGAGGTCCGGTCTGGTCTGTAAATTCCTTCAGGAATATCTTCAGCAGGGTCTCGTGCTCCAGGCACCTGGCCAATGCGTTCCTTTCCTGCGGCGACGCGAACTCCGGGTTGTCCATCAGCATCAGCAATTGCTGGGGGTCTCCGATTTCCGAGATGCAGGAGAGTTCAGCGTCAGACAGATCGGACACTAGTACAGGTGGGCGTAAATAACCCGGCAGTTCATGCGACCAGCACCTTGCCTTGGTAAGTCCATTTGAAGGGCTTTGCCATGGTCCGGTTGTAATAGTCGATGAAGTCCCACACCTTCTGATTCAGATCGGTGACCGATCTGAATGACCCTCGCTGTAGCAGTTTTCGCACCAGAATGCTCAGCCAGATTTCCACTTGGTTCATCCATGACGTGTGCTTGGGGGTGTAGTGAAACACGATACAGTGGCTGGGATCGCTGAGAAATGCGGCCCGGGACTCTCGGTTCGCCAATGTGCCCCACTTGCCCTTCTTACCCAACTCCAGGTCCAGCCCAGACTCTCTGGCTACCCAGCGCACTAGAGATTCAGAACGGTGCGTGTCCAGGTTGTCCACCACAAAATGCCACCGCTGGGCCGCCCTATCGCTAGCGATCACTGCCTCCACATGCTGCAGAAAGTCCGCTTCGGTACGTCTGGGCCCCCCATAGGGCTCAACAATCTGACCCGTCACCACATCCCGACTGATGATGAAGGAGCGTGTACCATGCCGGATGTACTCAAACTCCCGCCGTTCCACCTTCCCCGGCGCCAAGGGCAACCCAGGATGTTTGCGCTCCAGGGCCTGTACTCCGGTCAACTCATCAGTGCTCATCACTCGCTCCCCAGATTGGACCAAGGCGGGAGCTTCTCGGTACAGATCGCAGATGTCAGTGACTTTGGCGTCATAGTGCTCGTCCCCGGAGGGTGTCAACCAATAGCGTATCCGGTGGGGTTTCAGGTCCCCCTTTCTAGAAGCCTGGCCGCATGACGGGGGGAAATCCGTTCTACGATACCTTTTTCGATGATCTCATCAGCCAATTCCCGGCTGGTCCACTGGCTGATAGGACGACCGCACTGGCTGGGGGCCTCACAAGCCAGGGACATGATCTGGCAAACTTGCTCTGGGGTGATCCGGGCGGGAGCCCCAGGACGAGGCGCATCCCGCAACCTTTCTTCTATACTCAGGTCTTCCAGAATGGCTGCCTGTAGCCCCAGCCAGCGGTTGCGCCAGAACCGTACCGTATCCACATCCAGGCCCACTTCGCGGGCTATTTGGCTGTTGTTCAGGCCAGCCGCGGCAGACAGAATGATTCTGCCTCGCCGGGCCAACTGCTGGGGGGTGCTATATCGGCGCACCAGGGTTTCCAATCCTTGCTGCTCTTCCGGGGATAATTCCACCACGGGAGGTTTCGGTCCACGCATCGCCTTCACCACCACACTTCATCTCTCCAACCTCAACGCGCTCATTATACTACTCGGGCTTTTCAGCCCACCTGTACTAGGAGCCCCGTGCTGTTCATGCCGGAGGGGTCAGGCGTTCCGGGTCCCGGAGGGCCGATCATCTGCAGTCCGCATGCCGTTGCGGCGTTGGTGTAGGCCGTGGGAGGTTCCCCGTCCCTGGGTTGCAGCGCTGCGGCCAACCCTGCGGGCCCGCCCAACTGGCTCGTCACGCATTGCAGGCTCTCCTGGTCGTCTGGTCTCAGGCCCAGGCGGGGGCTGGCCATCTGCCATTCCTCCTCGTTCAGACAGGAGAGCGTCAGGACGAATCCTGCCATGCTGCCCATCATGGCGGCTGCTTCGCCGCCGGGTCCCATGCTTGAGGAGAGCAGTACGGTGGCGATGTCAAAGTCCTGGAATCCGCTGCGGACGCAGGTGGATGTCTCTGCGCTCAGTGGCTCGGTTTGGCCGGTGAGTCCAGTCAGGAATAGTCTCAGCAGCGTTTCGTCCCCCAGACATGGGATCAACTCTTGGGCATCCTGTGGTGAGCCGGGGCCCGGGCCTCTTATCAGCATTAGCAGCTGCCGGGGGTCTCCGGTTTCCGAGATGCAGGATTGCTCCGCGCTCGACAACTGGGACATAAAGGCTTCCGGATCGTTCAGGTTGATGGGGGTGAGCATTCCGGGCTCCGGAGTTGTTTCCAAGGGCTCGTCGGTCGGCGTCGGTTCTTCTACCGGGGCTGTGGTTGGATCTCCCGCCGGGATTGGACTTTCGGCCTGCGCCGGGTCTTCAGCCGGTACTGGGTCTTCTACCAGAGTTTCTACCGGAGTTTCTACTGGAGCTGGGGGTGGATCCAGAATGGATTCTGCCGCCGGGGCTTGGGCTACGGCGGTTGGGGATGGACTCTTCTCCGGGCCGGCACAGGCCAGGAGGGTTGTCAGGGAGATGAAGATCGCGAAATACATCAGTTTCAGCATGGCAGTAGTTTTACTCCTCAGATTGGGCAGTTTCCTATCAGTTGGATAGTCTCGCGGCTTGACCGGTTGCCTGGGGGTTTCCCGGTTCCCGAACGCTTCCAGGTAGTTAATCATAGCCCATTAGTTGGCTTGCGGAGGTTTAGGGTTCTGACGGTTTCATCACATTCTTGTTGGGGATGGTAGCATTTTCTTCCGGTGGTCATCCCCCAGGGGTGGTCCGGGGTCTGGGATGCTGGCCTGGCATCCTTTTTGGGCTGCCAGCAGGGCTATCTGTCTCCTGGCGTGGGGGTTCGCGCTGCTGAATATGACCTGGTCCAGCAGCTGTTTGCGGATGATGTACACGGTCAGGCTGTGCAGGAAATTGGGGGTCATTGCCTGAGGGGCGAGGGGGTACAGACGCCGTGCTGGGCGCTGAGCGTCCGTGGGGTTACTCTTTAGCCAAGACTGCCAGCAACTTCACTGCGGCGGCTTTTATAGCCGGCGTTTGGGTTCTGATTCTTCCGTCGGATACCAGGTTGCCTTCCCAAATATCAGCGGACCTGTCCCAATCGACGTGGCGGAAGGGTTCCAGACGCACCCGCAGTTGGTCCTCAAGCTCATCTTGGTTTATATCTTTACCAGAAACTTCCGGGTCAGAAACTTCCGGGCCAGTGGCGTCCTTGAGCACGTCGTAGGAGACCACACCCAGCGCGTTCAAAAACGTTGCGGTTATCGAAATACTCTTTTTCTCACGTATTTCCTTGGTGCGAGCCAGCGCTTCTGTTGCCGAGAAACTTCCGGGCCAGGAACTTCCGGGATCGGGGCCACCTGGCTGAGGCAGCTCCGAAAGCTCTTTCCAATCGTCGATGATTTCCGTCATTACGTTGAGAAACGCGGCACGTGACGTCACCCAGCGCTTGTATGCGTCTGGGGTGGCTATGGTGTTTTTTGCGCTGGATGCGAATGCCTGCTCTGATGCCGTAGGACTGCCCGTTAAACTGGCCTTGACTAACTGGCGAATCTGGTTCACCAAGAATACGAACGGCGAGTTCACACTCAAGGTGGACGAAGTGGCGTCGATGCGTCCCTGTAATAGCTTCACCCGTTCGCCCAGCTCCATAACGGCCCGATTGGCCGGCTGGCGTGTGTTGAATACTGCCAAGCGTGAGGATGGCAAGGGTTTGGACTTCGCCGCATCGGCGAAGTCCTGATGCGTCTGATAGAGGTCGCTCTCGAGGGTCATCATAAATGGGACGCCTGTGCGCATGAAATTGTCGCCAGCAGGGGTACCCCGCAATTCCTCTGCGACCTGGCGGATGGCCAGGTAGCGGTGCTGGCCATCCGTAATGTGCAGCGATGATTCGTCTGGGAAAACCGCGTATCCAGCAGAATTGAAATCCGTTTCCGGGGCCATTGCCTCTACGTTGCTGGTCGAGTTAAGAGTAACCGGGGGGATGATGTAGGGTTCCTGATTCAGGATGGCGTTCAACAGGTACGACTTGATAGAACGCACATGTTCAGTCGCGACGGGGTGGTTGTGAGAGTGCAGAGCCCTGGCGGGACTTCTCTTGTTGCCTGTAGGAGCGTTGTGCTGCAGTACATGGGTCAATACCCGAACTGGTAACAGGCCGCAGAGCATCGTCCGCTCTCCTTGGTCGAATATTTGTACTGGGACCAGCTCCTTATTTGTCTTCATTGCTACAGCAGTAGCTTGAGCCCGAGTATCGTCGGACGTTCCGGGGACAATCGTCAGGGTGGTTTCGGCTTTCGTGGTCGGTGTCATTGGGACACCTCCTTTAGAGCTATTGCTAAGCCCAATGTGGAACCGAGGAATGGAGTCACGACCGTGTTGAGAGTTGCTGTCCATCTCGGAAACTTGTCCAACCAGTTGAGGGTGTTCTGGGTTCCTTGTTGCATTGTGGTCCTCGCCGTTGTCGCAAAGGCTCATCCGTGTGACAGGGAGGTCCTCGACGCAAGATGAGCTCAAGCGTACATCAACTCCAGGGCTTGGATCACCTTCCGGGGCCGGCTCCGGTTCTGGTGGCAGGCCCACCACCAGCTGGCCTCGCAGTTGTGCATGCCGGCGATGGCGGCGGCCAGTTTCTGGGCCCGCTCCGTCTTCGGCTCTCCCTTCACCGCGTCCATGAGGAGCAGCATCTGGGTGGCTGCTACCTCGCTGATGGGGTGGTACTCGCCCGGGGGGAGGTCCTGGGCTGCGGTTTCCAGTTGTTTCCCGTGATGGTTCCACAGGATGGTGGACAGGTGGGGGTAGGCCACATCTCTGTCCCTGCCGGTGATCGACATGATCAGCTTGCCTCCCCCGCGCTGCCCTCGGCGGGCCAGGGTTATGGAGACTCGGGGGTTGCCCACCTGGTCGTGGTCCAGGTAAATGGCGTGGGTTTCCTGGGGCGTGGTCAGTGTCATTGCGAGACCTCCTTTAGTAATATGATGCTACCTTATGTCAAAACGGAGGATGGTGATGCTGCATATTCGGGAACCTGGCGTATAGCACCTCGTTTGATTTCTTATTAGCACCTGGATTCGTTTGCTGGGATTCGTTTGCCGGACGACCTGCCCCCGGGAGAAATCCCGGGGGTTTTGTTTTTGACGCGAAATGCAAAAGCCTGGTGTCAAGCAAATGCGGTATGGTCGAAAAAATGGAGAGGAGGTGCCCGATGAAAAAACTTGCTGGGATCAGGGACCGTGACATGCCCCATCTGGTGGTGGTGGCGGCATCGAGGCCGGGTGGGAACCTGGACATGGCGATGGTGGCCGTAGCCCGGGATGGGATGCTCAGGGCGAGTGAAATCCCTCGGGTTCTCTGGAGGGACGTCGGTTACCTGCCTGATGGCAGCGCGGTGCTGGCGGTCCCCCACGCTGAGAAGGAATCGGACAGGACCGACATACACCGGCGTCCGTTGTCCCCGGAGACTGTGAGGACCCTGGCCGCGTTGCTACCGATGGATGAGGATCCATCTCCTACGGACCGGGTATTCCGGCTCACCAGGAGCCAGATCAACCGCCGGATCAGGGCACTCTGCAGGGCCGCCGGCCTGCCCGGTGAGTACGCCTCGTCGAGTCCCAGAATCGGTCAGGCCGAGGACCTGGCGGAGGCCGGCTGGACCGTCGAGTCGATCGCCGCCTATGGGCGGTGGAAGACATTGGGCGCTGCTTGGCACTACGTGCAGCGGAGCCGTCGGTCGCTGGCCGTCGCTGGCCATTGATAAAGAGCACCAGGTCCGATGATGATTCTTACAGCTCTCGCCCAGCGGACCGCACCCGCTGGGCGAGAGAGGGCCAGAGGAGAGAGAACGCCCATGGCACCTATTTCAGAGTATAACAGCGGAGATATGGGAGAGTCTTTGGCGGTCCAGGCGGCCCTCCCCATTACCAGCCATTATTGCCCAGTCACTACCATGTGCAACTTGGCGTCCGCTCTGGTGTTCTCGCGGGGGAGCTGGCTCATCGTGATCCGGGGATGCCTGAAGCGTTGGGCCTGAAGTGTTGGGAATCTTGATTCTATTTTTCTGTCCCAAATAGTTCGTCCATTTCCATATCCATCGAAGCTTTCTCGCTCTGCTGTTTCTCCAGATACGCTTTTCTTTTTTCCTCAGCCTGCTTGATGTCTTCGTTCAGAACCGTTATGGCTTGTTGCAAAGTCATGTGAGGTTTTCCGGGGGTGAGAAAATGAATGATTTGGGTTAACTTTTCGGTCATTGTCTTTTTTGGTGTTTCCACCAATACCATCCATCCGGCGCTCGTCTGTTTTATTTTTCCAGTGAACTTTTCGATTATTTGGCTCTGGTACTCAAATTGGATAACTCCCGGTTCGTTGTTTAATTCTGTGAGTACGGCACCTTGTTCTGTAGTTTTGCTCCGCTCCATGTTCACTTCTCCTTTCCTGTGTTTATCACCCATATCGTCTCCATCCCGGCCTTGTCGATGACCTTGACCGCTACTTCGATGCTTTTGGGTGGGTCGAAGGGGATGGTCACGGTGGTCAGGAGTCGGTTCCACTTTTGGAGTCGCTGGTAGTTATTGCTCGTTTTTCTCGCTTCTCCACCATCCTTCCACATGGACTTTCTGGAATTGTCCTACGGTGTTGTCTTCTAGCGGGTGTTCCTTGTGGTATCTCATCACAGCCCCAGGGACAGCGTGATGCCGTCCGCCCGGTTGATGTACCGCCGGGCTATCTCCAGGTACTCCGGGTTCAGGTCCAACCCCACCGACCTGCGCCCCAGCGCCTGCGCTACGGCTAGAGTGGTCCCTGAGCCTGCGAAGGGATCCAGAATTGTTGCCGGCACCACTTCAACTTTGCAGCCGCAGGTGGGTTGCCAGCCCAGGGTTTCAATGTGATTGCGCCCCTCTGGTAAAAATCCGGTGCGGGCCATAGCACTGCCCCTGTCGTCTTGCGATGCAATCGATGTGTTTGCGGCTGTAACAGGCGGCGTTCTTTTAGGGTTTACAACGAGAGTTTTCTCCACCACCCTGGTCCACGGCGCCCCGCAGTCGACGCATACGCCGCGCTGGCTGGTGCCAGCCAGGATGCACCGCCTGGGCAGCTCGTCCGGGTAGGTGTTGCCTGTAATGAACGCCCGGCCATTCCGTCTTGCAACCCACGTGCCATTCGGGGTTTTGGGGCACCAGACAATGCCAGTGTAACTCTCTCTGCTTGTAAGGTATTCTCCCCCTGAAGTCCTGAAACTGCGTGTACGATGCTTCGTGATATAGACCTGCCGTATTCCATCTGCCCTGACGGAGCAGGTCGCTGACATCCCTAAACCAAAGCTAAGAAAGGCGCCCCAAAGCTAAGGAAACCTACATAAAGCGAACCCGAAGAGGAGTTGCGATATTCTGTAAAAGAAGTCGAACTCTCTCTGGCGGTTGTAAGGTATTCTCCCCCTGGAAGGGTACGATGCTTCGTGATATAGACCTGCCGTATTCCATCTGCCCTGACGGAGCAGGTCGCTGACATCCCTAAACCAAAGCTAAGGTGAAACCTACATAAAGCGAACCCGAAGAGGAGTTGCGATATTCTGTAAAAGAAGTCGAGTGGCGGTGGTGGAAGGGATGAAGGAAATAGTGCAACTCATGGAAGAGTGGCAACTCAATGTAGGTGACTTACGGGAAAGGATGTATCGAGCGCCAACACCTCGAGAGCGAGAGCGATGGCACGGGCTATGGTTGTTGGGCCAAGGGTGGTCGGCTTTCCAGGTGGCTGAGGCTTTGGACAGAGAGCCTCATACCATTGGAAACTAGCTGGCCAACTTTCGCCGAGGCGGGGCCCAAGGTTTGGTCTTTGAACAGACGGGGGGGGGGGGAACCCCCAGTCTTGAACTGGGGTCAACAGAACCAACTGAAGTCTGCGGTGCAAAATCCGCCTGGAGAGGCGGGAGTTGAATTGTCCAACTGGAATTGGAAAGTAGTGAGGCAATTTCTCAAGCAGAGCTTTGACCTGGGGCTGAGTCGAAGCAGTTGCTTGAACTACCTCCATCGGTTGGGCTTCGTGCTGAAGCGACCCAAGAAACGCCTCCTGAAAGCCAAGGATGAAGCGCGGAAAGCCTTCGTCCTCCAGTACAGCCAAATCCGAGAGGAGGCCCAAGAGAGTGGGGCCAAAATCTTCTTCGTAGACGAAGCCCACTTTCGGGCCGATGCCGATCTGAGGGGGAAATGGGTGCTCAAGGGAGAGCCGGCGCTGGTGGACTCTACCAGTCCTCGGTGGGGAGAGAAGGCCTGCTACTACTTGGGAGTTTGCTTGGAGGCTGGGGAGGTGGAAGCCATGGAAATAGCCGGCAACAGCAATGCCGAGACCTCCACCGCCTTTTTACGGCAGCTAAGAGAAAAACATCTTGGGACCTCTGGTAGTGATTTGGGACAATGGGCCAGCCCACCGAGGAGCAGCGATTCGCAGCTATTTGACCACCCCTGACTTGCAGCCGAGGCTGGTGGCCTTACCGGCCTACAGCCCAGACTTCAATGCCGACGAAGCCGTCTGGGACTGGGCCAGGGAAGAGGTCACGGCCAACGAATGCCTGGGAACAAAAGCCCAAGTCCAAGAGAAGATGAATGCATTCTTCGGCGGACTAGCTCATCGTAAGGATGAAGTGAAACATCGCTGCCGAACCCGGTTACAGGCCCGAGCCGATGCTTTGATCTTTACACCTGCCGTGCCTTTGCCATCACTGCCCAATGTAGTTCCCACCTTGGGATTAGTATAGGAGCCCACTCCACCTCCAAACTCTCGGGTTTTCTACACCTCACATGTGTCCCATTATCGCTGACGGCCTACAGTTGATAGTATCCATATACTACTAGCAAATAGCAAAACAACGCATGATATTGAGAGTAATGTGTGATATATTTACTGTATGCGGCGTAGAACCCCAGAATATTCGCTGAAAACGGACAACGGATAACATTGACAGGCCCAAGACATATCGATAGGTTACAACAAACTCCGTACCCGCGACTTGCGTCGCGCTGAAATTTGTTTTTTTCGGGATTTAATGACTATAGAATCGCCTGCAAGTTCCTTAAGCGACGCCTCAACGGGCTCGGTTCGCGTACGGGTCCGAAACCTTTGGAAGGTCTTTGGCGAAGGCGAAGGGCCGGACTTGGTGGAGCGGGTGTCCGGGATGTCCAAGGGGGAGGCCCAGGCCGCCTACAACTGCGTCGTGGCTCTGCAGGACGTCAGCTTCGACGTGCATGACGGGGAGACCTTCGTGGTCATGGGCCTCTCCGGAAGCGGCAAGTCCACCCTAGTCCGCTGCATCAACCGCCTCATCAACCCAACCACCGGCTCCGTCTTTGTAGACGATGACGATGTCTTGGCGTTCGGCGACGAGGAGCTGACGAACTTCCGGCGCACCAAGACCTCCATGGTCTTCCAGCAGTTCGGCCTCCTGCCCCATCGCACCGTGCTGGAAAACACTGCGTGGGGCCTGGAAATCCAGGACGTTCCCTTGGAAAGCCGCTCAGAGCGGGCCCAAGAGGTCTTGGAGCTTGTGGGGCTTGGCGGGTGGGGCGAGTATCGGCCCTCCGCTCTGTCCGGCGGCATGCAGCAGCGCGTCGGCCTGGCCAGAGCATTGGCCAGCAACCCGGGAATCCTGCTGATGGACGAGCCTTTCAGCGCCCTGGACCCCCTCATACGCCGGGACATGCAGAACGAGCTTATGCGGCTCCAGGGGAAGATGCAGAAGACCACCATCTTCATCACCCATGACCTGTCCGAAGCGGTGCGGTTGGGCAATCGCATCGCTATCATGCGCGACGGGGCGGTGATTCAGATGGGGACTCCCGAAGAAATCGTAGCCGACCCGGCGGACGAGTACGTGGCGGACTTCACGCGAGACGTGCGCCCGTCCACCGTGCTGACGGTGGGCTACTTCATGGACCGGCAGGGGAGCAAACGGGCGTCGGCGGAGGCCAGCAGGCCCAGCGCCAGAGTGGCCTTCGAGCAAACGGTGGACGAGGCGCTCTCCGAGCTTTGGTCCACTCCAGGTGAGCTAGGGGTCATTGACGAGTCCGGGGCTTTGGTCGGCGTGATAGACCGCGATACCCTGCTCCAGGCTGCCTTCGAGCAACCTAACTTCGCCAACGGCCACAGTGGCGGGGAGGCAGGAGAGGCCAGTCTCAGTTCCATGGCGGTCCCCAGTCAGACCAAGACCTCCGATCAGCAAGAAGAAAAGACCAGGGACTCATCTCTGTCGGGGCGAATGAACGTCGCCTTTGGGCGGATGAGCCACATAACCGTCCTTCTTCTTGGCCTTCTGTCTCTGGCCGCATCCACGGCCATTGTGGCAGCGTTCTGGGGCGTAGGGGTCTCCTTCCCGGCCAATTGGGGCCCGGAGATCGCGAACGAGGTCAACGATTTCCTTCGTTGGCTGACCCGGACCGGCGCGCCGGTGTTCGACACCGTGGCGGACGCCGTGTTGACGTTCCTGCTGCTCTTGGAGGACGCTCTCCGCTGGCTTCCATGGCCCACGGTGGTTTTGGGCATTGCGCTGCTCTCCTGGCGGACCGTGGGTTGGCGGCTTGGGGCATTCGCGGTAGGATCGCTGACGGCAGTGGGGCTGGTGGGCCTGTGGGAAAGCGCCATGGAAACCATGGCCCTCATCGTGGTGGCGGTGATCTTGTCCGTAGGCATTGCCATCCCCTTGGGCATCGTGGCCGCCCGAAACAACTCCGTAGATTCCACCATACGGCCAATTCTAGACGGCATGCAGACCATGCCGGCCTTCGTCTACCTAGTGCCGGGCATCATGCTGTTCGGCATCGGCAACGTGCCGGGCATCTTCGCCACGGTGATCTACGCCGTGCCTCCGGCCATCCGGCTGACCAACCTGGGCATCCGCCAGGTGACGCCACAGGTGGTGGAGGCGGCCCAGTCCTTCGGCACCACCCGACGGCAGCTCCTGCTGAAAGTGCAGTTGCCCATGGCCATCCCCACCATCATGGCGGGCATAAACCAGACCATCATGATGGCCCTGGCCATGGTGGTGGTGGCCTCGCTGGTGGGCGCCGGTGGCTTGGGAGAGGACGTCCTCCGGGGTCTAGGCCGGTTCCGGCCCGGGGAGGCGCTGCTGGCGGGTCTGGCCATCGTGGCGCTGGCGATCATTCTGGACCGGATAACTCAGGCATGGGCACGGGAGCGGCAGGCCGCCCTGCGGAGCAAGAAGGAATAGATAGACGGAATCAAGAACACGCGCAGGCAGCGCTAAGGACCAAGAAAGGAGAGTCACGGCATGAAAGGCAAGACTCGGAGGATAGGACTGGGGCTGCTCAGCCTCATGGTGGTTTTTATGTTCGCAGCGGGCGCCTGCGGGGAAGAGGAGAAGCCCACGATCATCTTCTCGGACCTCAACTGGGACAGCGCCCAGCTTCAGAACGCAATCGCCGCGCGGATCGTCAGCGCAGGGTACGGGTACCCGACCGACAAGGTGTTCGGCGGCACGGTGCCGCTGATGGAGGCCCTTACCAGGGGCGACACCAACGTCACCTTGGAAATCTGGCTTCCAAACCAGAAGGAAGCCTACGACCAAGGCATCGCTGAGGGCACCATCGAGGCAATTGGGAGCAGCTTGGAGGACAACTGGCAGTCCGCCTTCATTGTGCCTAAGTACGTGACGGACGCCAACCCCGGTCTTAGGACAGTCCAAGACTTGCGGGATCATATGGACCTCTTCGTAACCCCGGATTCCAACGGGAAAGCCCGGCTGCTGAACTGCCCGCCAGGTTGGGAGTGCGAGGTGACCAATACAAAGCAGGTGGCGGGCTACGGCTTGGACGACGTGATTGAGCTGGTCAACCCCGGATCCGGCGAAGCTCTTGAGGCGGAGATCCGCGCCTCCTTTGAGAAGGAGGCGCCGGTGCTGTTCTACTACTGGGGACCCACCACCCTCAGCAACTTTCTGAGCGCTGAATACGGCGGCTACACCCTCTTGGAAGAGCCCCCGTTCAGCGCCGAGTGCTGGGACGCCGAGAGGAACTGCGGCTACTCTATAGCGCAGGTCCTAATCGTCATGCACAAGGACCTGATCGACCAAGCGCCGGACCTAGTCACCTTCTTCGAGAAGTGGGACTTCAACGCGGCCAACCAGTTGGAGGCGGAGGGCTACCTCAGCGAGTTGGACGAGGACTTTTCCGCCGCCGCGGACAAGTTCCTGCAGAACAACTCGGCATGGAAGAACTGGGTCACCTCGGACGCGGCCTCCAAGGTTGACGCAGCCGTCGGTTCCTAGTACTACAACGACGAGTTGTCTGGTAGGATGGCTGGACAGATGATGTTGGGTGGTTTGAGTGATGGATGCGGCGAGCTTCGAGCGGGTCTACGACAGCCTTCAGGAATTCCACGCCTTCTTTGCGGCCTCCTTCGGCCGCAAGCAGTGGCGAGATCACAGCGGGAATTACCTTCAGGCGCTGCTGGTGCAGGACCAGGAGCGGCGCAACGCCGAGAATCTCTCGGAATCGGTGGGCATCTCGGCCCGGGCGATGCAGCGCTTTCTCACCGAGGCCCGGTGGTCCGATGAGACAGTCATAGGGCGGTTGCAGGAATACTTGGCCCCCAGGCTGGGACACCCGGAGGCGGTGTGGGTGTTCGATGGCAGCGACTTCCCCAAGCAGGGCAGGAAATCGGCGGGAGTGGCCCGGCAGTACTGCGGCAGGCTGGGCAAGGTGGCCAACTGCCAGGGTGGGATGTTCCTGGCCTACGTCAGCCCGCTGGGCCGGGCGTTGGTGGACAAGCGGCTGTATCTGCCCAAGAGTTGGACCTCCGACCAGGACCGGTGTGCTGCGGCGGGTGTGCCGGAGGACCGGCGGAACTACCGGTCAAAGACGGAGTTGGCCCTGGAGATGCTGGAGCGGGTCCTGGAGTTGGGCTACCTCAGGGCCGAGTGGGTTGCCGGAGACGACGCCTTCGGGATGTCGCCGACCTTCCGGGAGGGACTGGCGGCCCTGGGGATGCGCTACGTGCTGGACGTTCCGGGCGGCACTACGGTCTGGCCCTTGGACCCGGCTTGGACCAGTCCGGAATATCCGGGGTTCGGCCGCCCCCGCAAACCCAAGCTGCGGCCTGGGCAGCGGCGGACCATGGAGCAGCGCGGTGATGAACTGCCGGATGAGGCTTGGCGGGAGATAACGGTGGCCCAGGGAAGCCAGGGGCCGCGCACCTACCGGTTCAGTGCCCAGCGGGTGCGGGCCACCAGGAGGCGCAAGCCCGGCGAGGAACTGTGGGCCGTCTGGCGCCGGAACCTGGACGGCAGCGAGCCCCGCTACTACCTGTCCAACGCTCCCGAGGGCACAACCTTGGAGACTCTGGCCTACGTGGGTGGGTCCAGGTGGCGCATTGAAACGGAGTTCGAGACTGAGAAGGGTGACGTGGGGCTGGACGAATACGAGACCCGCAGCTGGGCAGGGTGGCATCACCACATAGCCATGTGCCTGCTGGGTGGGGCGTTCCTGCTGAGCCTGCAGCAGGATTGGGGGGGAAAAGATGCCCCGGATCACGAGGCCACAGGTGTACCGGGTGGTGCGGGAGATGCTGCCCCGGGAGCAGTTCGGGCCCGATCAATTGCTGTTGTGGCTGGAGGATACGCAGCTACGCAACGAACGGGCTCGCCGTTCCCACGAGAGACGCCGCTCCACCCGCCGCGAAAGCAGGATGGAGCCGCCACCTTAAACCCGTCGTTGTAGTACTAGAGATGAGGACGGGACAACCGGTACGCTGGTGCCCCGCCGGATTGAAACATTTCAATGGAATAACTCGTAATGGGCGCTAACACGGTTGAAGGTTAAGGCACCTCAGGGCGTGATTAAACGGGGGATGGCTGCACGGTGAGCGCAATCATGTCTGTCAAGGACCAAATGCCAGAAGAAACCCCGAAACTCTTCGATGCATTCATCAGCTATTCTAGTCACGATAGCAACGTGGCTACGCGCTTGGAGGAGGAGTTAAGGCAGGAAGGCTTTGTTGTGTGGCTGGATAAACGAGAAGTGTTGGTTGGCCACAATATTGTTGAAAGAGTAGGCTTAGGGATTTCAGACTCCCGTTTCATGATAGTCCTCCTCAGTAGTTCATCTATTCAATCGGAGTGGGTCAAAAGGGAATGGACCACTGCGTATATTACGGAGATTGAGTCGAAAGACGTCGTAATCTTATCTGCGTTAGTTGAGCCTTGTAGTATCCCGGCAGTTTTGCAGAGCAAAAAATACGCTAATCTTGCAAATTGGGGTACGGGAGTACAAGAAATTGTAAGCGCTATGAGGGGACATAGCTCCGTCATCGCTCTGCGAACCCAGAAAACCACACATGTGCGTCGAGAGATAATCAGTGAGCCAGTACATTTTGCGGTTTTTTCTCCTGCGACTCCCTTGGCAGAACTTTTCATAGGTGGAGTGCTATTCACTGGCATACCCAAAACCAAAATTCAGAACATCAGCTTGTTGATGAAAGTTGGCCAAAGTATCAACGTTACAGTCAACTTAGGTCGCGAAGATGCCTTCATAATTGGAGCAGTTAGATTTGAGGATGGGCCCACGTGGAAGTGGAATCAAGATAGTGAAGCGATACCGTGTATGGTTCTATGTGTCGATACGGTGTCTGGGGAGTATTCGAGTTACATGCTTCCAACCCACCACCAAGTAAGCCGACTGGTAGCCAGGTCGCGGCAGGTGATTTTCTTGTTCTTGCTGGAGGACAGTAGTGGGTCTGACATTGTTGGAATCAACATGAGCGTTGTCGGTCGGGAAACTCTCGAATTGCGCAGTGCTTACTTATCTTTCCTCGTCTGAAGTTGACGTGACCTTCGCCCGCCATGGCGTCCCTGTGCGAGCGGGCACTCGGCCTAAAGTAGAAGCGGGAGAAGGAGGCAGTCGACCTTTCTGACTAGCTGGCTAGCTCGCCCTCGTGTAGCGCGCCAAGATAAGCCACTTGAAGGTCGGACAAGCACAGCAGGGGGGCCCTGGAAGGCCCTTGTGTTCCTGCGGTCCAACGAGTCACAATGCACGATCGAAGGGCCGCATTAGGTTCACAGAGCCCCCAGCCACATCTCGAAGACGGTACCACCTACCGTCCACTCAGGCCCACCTAACTGGACAAAATCAAGAACTTTCACTATGTCCTTCATTCTGGTACTGCAATCAACTCCCGCCCGACCCGATGGCGAAGCCCACCAACGTGTACGGTAGACAGAACAATCTTCGGGATGTGGCTCGGCGGACTATGAGCCAAGTTTCGACTCAGTTCACACCGCAGCCTCTAGCAAGGCCATCCCTGTTCTCTGAGGGACTGTCTCTCAGTCTAGTCGCGTAGGCCCGGCAAACTGAAGAAGCCCTCATGCTAGGACGAGCAAACGGAGGGCATCCTTATCACAGACCACTCGCGTTGAAGTGCCCTTTGGCCCTTATAGCATGTACGAGTGTCTTAAACGCCGGTGCGAAGATATTTTCGACCGCTGGAAAGTCCTTCCTTCGCTCATTTTCCTTGTATGAATGTGCGTCTCGGTTCCTGATTGCCTGTGTAAGGTACTTGTAGGCGGCCTTCAGTTCTTTACGTTCGGCTTCTGCGATCCCGCGCTCTTGGCACAATTCATCGAGCTTCTCTTCCCAAATAAGCCCTAGAGGTCTGGCCGGAAAGCCATTGGCCGGGTTTCGCGCTACGCCAAGCAGACGTATTCCAGTCTTATGCGGTGTGATAGTATATGTAATACGTTGCAATAACCAACTGTTACGTCGATAATCGGCGTTAAGAAAACGACGGCTTGGGGAGAATCGAGGTTTCCGTCCGAGTTTCTAGGGTCGGATATCCTCCCCCTGGTCCTCGCCGGGATTTCAGAACCTGGTCGACCCATTCTCGTTTGTCCGTGTCTCGCCAGTAGAACGGGTACCTGGAATTCTCCTGCTTCTGCTCCAAGAGCCCATTGCACACCAGGGCAGCTTTGACCAGGTTTTCCGCACCAACCGAAAACCACACCCAGGCCATGTACCTGCCGAAGTCTTGATCAAAGTTGTCCCTCCAGCATTTCTCAAGGCCCTCCTCGTCGCTATTGGACACGAAAGTATCGTTGCTGTACCGAACAAGCTCGCTTCCTTCCAACAGTCTCTTGCTTGCCCCGAAAAGGTTTCCGCATTCGTAGTGGTTCATATTCAACATCCTCAAAGGCATCCATGTGGTCTCTACTACATGTCAGGTGTGGCAGGCCCGCGACTAATGGGGCTCAGTGGCGTGTTCCGCCGGTCTTCTGAATTCTGAAGGCGTGGGACGACACGTGCCCAACAAACAGCCCGCGCTTGTCCGCGCCCCGGGCTAAATTGGCCGCTCTCGCGAGGTCCGCGTCTGAAGTACGCACCCCGCCGTAGATTTCTTTGATGGCCTCCGGCGGAACATCGATCACTTTGATGGGCCAGCAGTTGTCGTCTTTCTGCCCAGTATCTCGCGCCTCCTGCAGATCCACCAGCAGCCTGACCTCTCTTTCGTACTCCCACGACGAACCCTTCACGAAGAGTAGCCGGGACAGAGCTTGCCAGTCAGCTCCTAACTGCGTTAGCCCCACCGTTCCAAGAATCGGTGTTCCGTTTAGGGTTCTGCCCGCTCTGGTGTCCTGCTCCATTCGCTCACGATCAGCAAACTGCAATTGGATGACATCGCCCTTTGTTGGCTCGTATATAGGGGCAATCTCCGTGTAACTCACCTGTCTCAATTCAAAACCGAGGTTCCTCAAGACTTCCGTATCGTACCCAACGACTATCCCGGTGTTCAGGGCATAGTGCGTCCACATCGTCGGAACCGATAAGTCCGCGCTCAAGGAAACGACCCCCACAAGAGGGTTCAGGTATTCCTGAATGAAGGTCGACAGCCTCAGGTCGCCGAAACGGAGCGCCCGTTCCATGAGTTCCTCTTCCGCCACCTCCGCTCCCAGACATTCCTTCAATCTTGACTGCACCCAGGCGATGAAAGCGATAGTATCCGTCTCCTGGCCGCGCATCGTTATGACGTTGCATTCCATGTCGTCGTTCAGGGCCAACAGCTGGGTTGCCCGCAGGCTGTTGGGCGCCCCTCTGCCAATGTTCTTCTTGGGGATGTACTTGTACAGGACGCCAGGGACGTCAGACCTGCCTTCTACCAGCCTGCCCGCGCACTCTTGGAACTGGAACGTTCGGAGCCAGTGTACGGTGATTCCCCACAAGTTCGACAGCACTACCCTGCGGTCCTTCTCGCTCCGAGTGGCTAGCGACCGCCGGGTCGCGGCTACATTTACGACAACGACCGCTCTCTGCTTGACCTGCTCACTGAAAGCGTGGTAGTGACCTTCGACCTGGCAGTAGAATCCTTCTTGCTCCGACGGCTCCATTCGAGCTTCGACGGCTGCGTCTCGAGTTGCCCTCGGGGCGTTCTGTGAATTGGCCAATCTCTGGCGCAGTCGCCGGATGTATTCCAGGTGTCTGACGTTTGGAGACTTGCCTCCCCGGCTGGTCGTCTCGCCCAGCAAGCCAAAGTCAGAACAGAATACGGCGTCCAGTCTACCCTTCCCCCCCTGACAGTCGCATTCGTCCGACAGGCTCTCGCACCACGGATAGGGACCTTCAGCCAACCGAAACTCGTGGTCATCCCAACCGTCAGGGAAACCGTCCTTGACGGATTCCCAGTTCGCTATGTTGCTGACGCGCTCGGTCAGTTTGGTCGGTATCTCGAAAGACAGGTACGGATACACGGGAACCGGGGGATCGGGGTCCTCTCCACCAAGACGGTGCTCCAGGAATGCCAAGGCCTGTTCCGACGACGAGCACGAGGCCTGGAACTTAATCCACATCTGATGACTCTCAAGGACTATCTCATAGAGGTGATACATCATTGGTTCTTATCCGCGAAGGAGGTCTCACACATGCTCTTCCTCGTAGGCCCCGGGCCCATCGCTGCAGCCGACCTTGCGGCATCATCCCTCTGGCACTGATAGTGGTCAACCGCTAATGCGTCGCCCAGTAGGCCGTCGCTTACGGCTCAGGTCACGAGTTCCTGTCTTCTTGCTACCACCTAACTGGACAAAATCAAGAGCTTTCGTGATTAGGTTCACTCTAGCGGTGTAATCGGCTTTACACCAAGCCCCACCCGAAGGATGAATTTGCCAAGCCCCTGCTGACACCTCGGGGGCTTTTTCTTTGGAAGCCAGGTACCCGCGTGGATTGTCGAGCGTCTGCTTGCCCTGGCAGGATCGCGGGCAACCGACTCCTATCGTCGGTTCCAAATGCCAATGATGGGCCGATTGGTCTATCTCGACTACCAAGAACTCAGTCGAGCTGGACTTCAGTTGGCCAAGGAAGCCCACGGACAACGCTTCCATCGAGGCTTTCAATGGCCGTTTTTGGCAGGAGTGCCTGAACGAGAATTGGTTCCTTTCCTTGGAGGACGCAAAGGAGAAGGTGGAATCCTGGCGAAGACGCTATAATAACCAGAGACCCCATCAAGTCCTGGGCTATCGGACCCCGGCCGAGGTGTTCCACTAGGTGACCGACGTTGGAGAAGAGAGGGCGGTCCAAGCCAAGAACTCTACCATAGACCAGACGCTGTTATCATTGCCAAGAGCAGCGGGACTCTCGCTTAATTCCACCTCGGCCCTGTCCAACTGACCGGGTCCACCTAAAAACTCCGGTCGGTCAATTGAGACATCTGGCACCGACCCTACGACTTCGGGAAACTCAACCGTACTGGGAACGGGCCTCCGCCCCCTTCGGGCACCACGAATCTGATTGGCTATGACGGTTGAGGATTCATTCGCGCTCATACCGTCACCATCCGCCGACCATGACAGTTCAGCGATAGCAGGACAAGCTATTCATCCGAGTATGTGGTCAACTCGTTCCTGAAGCCAATCTTTGAACTCGTATACGCTAATAACTACTGATGCGACGACGACGTCGGCAGATGTGTTCCGTAATATCCTACCAGCCAACGGTGCTCCTCATCACTCCACTTCACATGGACCCGCCGTTTCCGTCCAACCTTGAGGTGGCACGGCATCTCAACTTCGCTTCCATTATCGTCAGGAAACCAGCGTACCGAACCAAACTGTCGTGTCGTCGCGGCAGTCTCCCCTCCCACATAATTGGTGATGCCCTGCTGGTGCATCCATACTTCCTCAGACGTCCCTAGCGCACCCATGGGCCTGTTAGCTCCGCACCTGTTTAACTAGGACAGCACATTAAAGAATTCCTTCGCCTGCGGCACAGACATATTCTTACAAGACCCGGCAACGCGATCAAAAATTCGCACAAACCGCCAATCTTTTACCGCTTTTACAACGTCTTGGATGCTGCTGACACCATCCACAACTTCGGGGTCTGCATACGTCGTTTCCTGACCGTCACCATTACGCAGGCTTTCGAAGAGATGCTTCCAGTGGTCACGGTCCGCTTCAGCTTTGCGACGCCGATCCTTCTCTCGCTCCACCTCTTCATTCTTTTGTTCCACGTAGTCGGACAACTCGCTCAAAACGGTCTCAAGAGTTCTCTCGGTGCCATCCTCCAACCGTCGATGCCACGAAGCCCATCTCACACTGCTGAACACCCTCAAGGCATCTCTGCCGTTAGGGTAGTAAATGTTCTGAGCGCACTCATCACGCAAAGCTTGCAGGAAATCATCGTACCCAAGCCCCAGAACTTCGTCCGCACCCCATGCACGATGCCGCAGCTCATCATCATCACGCGAAAGCTTAGGCGCGTACACCCGGATTTGGCCGTCATAGCACATCAACCGCCACGAATGCCATCCTAGCGACCACGCTGCCTCGTCGGCACACACCGCCACTTTGGCCAAGCCGAACAAATCGCTCTGTAACGCATCCGCATCCACTGGCACCCCGCCGCCACGGTGTTCCGAGACGACCACCACTGGCAGGCAACGAGTCTGCGATGATAGCTGTTCCCAAAACGTGGGAACACCTTCCGGATCAACCTGCAGAGGTGTCAGTTCCATATCGCCGTCCAATGACACGCAACGGTAACTGTCCAGCAAGGTCTCGAATATGCTACGCACGTCACCGTCGAAGCTTCCGCTGTAACTCTCGTCTACTGTGACCTTGACCTCGAAATCGGCCTGTACTGCTTCACCTTCGGTGGCTAGGCGGAAACCCAGGTAACGTTGGAACTCTCCGTCATCCAGGTCGTTCGTATGCCAACGCAACCAAAAATAACCCTTGTGATCCACGGTGCGGCCGCTGACGCGTAGGTTGTGGTAACTGTCGTGCCACTCGCGCCCTGTATCGGAGTCGCCGGGGTCATCCAGCAATTCGGGAAATGAGCCAAGCGACTGTTGAGCCCAAACCCGCAATGTTTTCTCAACATCTTTCAGCAGGTTCAGGCCCACGGACTGCTCATCAGAACAAGGCATAATGTCAAATATCGTACGATAATACGTGCTCATCTCACGGACCTCCTCAATGCCAGTTCCATGCGATTATCACAGAGCGATATATTCTGTCGAGAGTGGCCACCGCGGGGTCGATTGCGTTCCTCCCAGCCCGTTCTGAAAAGGGTGCGGCGACCCAACCTCGACATCGGTCTTCTATTACCCAGGGCGGGCCGGTCTGCCGCACCCCGCACACCTTCAAGAGAGAAAATTATCCACCGCCAAGCCAAAATACAAGGGCGGCGACATTTTTCCCGCCTTTCCCAACACCAGCACTGAGCGACCCTGATTGGGCTTATTGGGACACAATGTGGATGAAGCCGTTATTCCAAGTTGTCCAATGAGGTATGGGCAAGTCTCTTTCATGGAACCATATGCCAATCGCTTGCAAAGAAACTCCCTGTCTACGCCGGCAAGGAGTTGACGGCGGTCTGCAAGTGACAATCCGGAAAGGTGCGTTTTCGCTATAGGGTCACCCTCTATATCCCGAGTTGGAAAAACACAGCCATCGTCGCCGATAACAAACACTCTCTTGTCGAACGCGCGGTGGCAAAAGGAGCACAGTCCGATGCCGTTGCCTGGGTTCGCCCGATTCTTGGTATCCGAGGAATAGCTGCTAATGTGTGCCACGTCGAGGACTTCCTTAACGGTCGTGCCGCAGATCGCACACGTATGGTTCTGACGATTCAATACCGTTGCCTTGAAACGCTCGAGGCTGTGGCGTCTCCTGACGAGCGAGTAAGTATCCGGAACCTCGTAGTCCGAGGCTTGCAGGGGAGACAAAGGAACATTGGATTCCGCGTACGCAAGCTCAATGACTTGTTCAAATCTGGTTTGAAGTATGCTGGCGATTGATACCGACCAGCCTAACCGATTCACATCAGTTATACCCAATATAGACCTGTTAAGCTTCCCCGGGACGCTGTTGGGCCGAATGTCTAGGGGAGGCGAGTAACCAATATATTCCCTGAGTTCTGCGGTGTATATCGTCCTTACCCTCGGTGTCACAGAGTCCGTGGGGGTCGTTCTCGTGGAAGAAACTCTTTCTATATCTCCGTGGCCACTGAACGCATAACGACCTCCCCGCTTGTCCAGGTACAGGAATGAATCACCAGCCGCCACTCGGACGGAGTGCCTGTTGTCATAAACGTACTTCACGCCAAGTTCGCCGGGAACCGTGCAGCCACCACTGGAGGTCCGTGGCGGCTTCAAGGGCCGATTGGGTGTCCTCTTCCTGCCGGAGCCGGCCGGGGTAGAGGACGCCGACCATCCCAAGAGCTTCCGAGAAATCTGCTAGGCGTTCATCGAGCTGCTTTTCCAGGAGGCCGGCCGAGCCATCCCACTTGCATTCCAAGACTATCGCGTCGCCGGTCTTCAGCTCGACCCGCCCGTCTGGCGTGCCCTCGCGGCTGCGACGTTCCGCTCTCGCCGACAGGCCTCGGTTTCGGAGCAACTGGGACAGGAGGACGTTGACGCCCTCTTCACGAATTGCCTCGGGAGTGTTCTGTCGCATCGTCATAGTTGTAACTGCCCGTTACCAGAACTAGGTGTGCAAGGAAGTATGTCTTTCTACGGGGTCTGCCCCCGGCTGTGCGGGTCTGGTTGGCTACGCCGCGCATGGCCCATTTCCGGTGGTTGATCTCTGTATACGCTCAGGCTGTCTGGGTAGATGGGCTATCGTCAGATTGTCCGGCAGTTAGCTTTGTTCGCGCTTTCGCAGTTCCGCTTCCAGTTCCCTGACACGGGCTTCGGCTGCGATGCGGGCTTCCTGCTCGCTGTTGGCGCGGGCTTCGGCGTTGGATAGGGCCTCGTCCTTTTCGTCCAAGGTGAGCAGATGGCGTTCCGTAATCGGGTCCCACCATCTCAGTTGCCCGTTATCCCAGCATGGGTCCAGGTTGAGCGCGTCGCTGTGCCCGTGGTGGTGACCCGGGCCCACCTCTTCAATCTGAATGGACTGGTATGCCCCTGCCACCAGCCGGTCGCCAGCCAGGCGGGTGTCGTGATGTCGCCCGCCCGAGGGGTCGAACCGCCAGTATTCCCGGATGCCGAAGGCAGCGTAGTCGTTCCGCTTTCCGATGTAGTCTTCTCGTCCTGTGGTCGCCGACGCTATTTCCAGCACGAAATCCGGCGGCTTGCCTTGGTCCCTGATCGAGTAGCCCTTTTGTTCTATTGCAAGCGCCCGGTCCACGCCGAAGGCCACCAGCAGGTCGGGTATGCGGTGGCCTTCCTGCTGGCTTGGGATCCGCCTGACGGGAATCTCGCTCAGGACGATGGTTGTGCTGCTGTGGCCGAGGTGCTGCCGCAGGATTCCTTGGTGGCCTTGGTCGTCCAGGTGGAGGGAGTTCTGCATATCGTCCCTGGGAGGGAAGTCGGGGAATATCTCCAGTTTCCCGGCGTCCTTGGTCTGTCGGGTCAGCTTGCTGGTCATGGCGGTCCTCACTCGGGATGTAGGGGCGGTTGGACTGTGCGGCCATTATAGTGCATTGGCGGGCTCCGGGGGGCGCGCCTGCCGTGTTGTCCCGGCTGGTCCGCCCAAAAATCATCAGTGGCGGCTTTGCTGGAGACGGCGCCCGCGACTCTTTCAGGACAGTCCGTCCGGGTGATCTCAATGGCTGTCCTCATCCAATCGCAAGTGGCTCCTGACCTCATCGTCGCTGTATGTCATGGGAGAGTGGCTCCTTTCATTACTGAAACGGCTGGCAAAGTCTCTGCAACGTCCCCTTTTGGAATCCTGGGCAGTAATCCCGTAACACCTCGGGGGTGAATTCGCCAATGCGCATTCGTCGCTCTCGGCGAATACGCTTGACTGCTGATGGCAAGTCCTCCATCAGAGGTCTCACAAGGTCTTCGGCTGCGGTGTACGAATCTTCATGCCATTCCGCTTCCGGTACACGAGTGTTTTGATACCACGTGGCCAGACCTTCTTCAAGCCAGTTAGTGGGCCGACCATCCACCCTTCGATTCCAAGGGTCAATTAGATGGAAGCACTCATGGGCTAGCTGCCATCTTGCACGGACCGGGTCGGTAAGGGCCGACGAACCAAGTCGAATAACGACATGCCTAGACCTCCGCTCAGTATCGTCCGGCTGAATGCCACTATCTGGAAACCAGAGTCGCGGTCGATTGTTGGGCGTCTTATCGATGTCGATGCCTACCAACACAAATGAATGGTCTCGCGGCCCAAAACAATGTTCGATGTCAGCCAAGAATCGGCTGGCATATTCCGGGAGTGTCATTGGACCATGACTGCCATCCTCCCGATACATGGTAGCGAATAGGGGATCGACGCCGCTCACGGGCGATCTCCGAACCCCAGTTTTTCCAGGTTCTTCGCGATGGCCTTGTCCAGCCTTCGGGCCTCCTCCTGTTGCTCACGCCACTGGGGCGGCAAAGTGGGCCATCTTCTCCTGGAACGGTTCCCCATCATCCACTAGCGAGCGCTTGGCTCAGTAATGTTGACTTACCTGCTCCCGGGGGGCCGACTACCGAGACATAGCCGCTGTCATGTTCAGCGACGATATCGTTCAGTTGGTCAATCGCTTCTGCAAGCGGAGCGTAGGTATCGAGGTCCACCGGGAACTCGTGATGGCTGTGCAGGCGGGTCCGGTCCGTCCATCCCATGAGTTGGAGAACGCCGCGCTCGTCAAGTTCTACAACGTCGATAGACTCGGAGACGCGTCGTTGGAGCGCGTCCGAGAGGGCAGCGATGTCCGATCGCCGCGTCGATGGAGCCGCAGGTAACCCTGTTCCAGCACTCAGGTCAATGTGCATTGCCCTGAGGAATAGCCCGTAGTCTTCCAGCGCAACTCCGCTAGCCTCTCGCAGCCTTTCAAGCGCGTGTTCCCAGCCCGGGGCCACGTCATCGACTGTGAGTATTCCATTGAGAATTGGCCCAAGCACCTGTCTTATGAAAGTAGCGAAGTGGTCTCTGGCAGGCCGATCGGGGTCACCTGGGGTGCCAAGGCGGTCATTCAGCGATGCCAGTTGTTGCATCACGAGATGGACATGCGTGTTTTCCGTACGACCCTGTAGGGATTTCCAACCATCCGCCAGGGACCGCACCAACGAAGGTGCGGCGCCGCCGCTCCGTGTCTTCTGGTTTTGAACGATCTGATTGAAGGTGACGTAGCCCTGGTATTCAGCGCTCTTGAACTGGTAGGAGTCGGTGCGACCGCAGCGGTTTAGGACCAGATCGTCTATGCGTCCTGCTTCGGGGTCTGTCAGTCGGAGAGAGACGAAATCGCTGTCGTACAACGCGTCGTAGACGTGCTTAGCGATATGGTCATACTGCCAACGAAACCCGCGTAGGGCCTGGCGTTCACCGGATGCTGACGACTGGGTCATCTCGAAACCACCGGTTGCTGGACAGGATTCTCGTGGGACATTGTCGGCTCCGATTTTCTTCGGAAATCGATCCGGTAGATACGCGACTGGTATGTCCGCCGCATCAACGACATATGACCACCGAAGTTCGCAAGCAGATGAACCGCAACCTCAAGCACAGTTATCCTTCCATCGTAGTCGTATTCTAAACGCAGGTGGGGAGAGACTAATGGCATCTTCTACTGAGCCTCACTACGAATAGTGGGTAAGTCATGTTACATTAGCCCCCTACCTTCCTCACCGGCACCAACCTGCCCCTGGGTGTCTCCCCGCCGCTACACCTCAGAATGCCGACCTTGCCGCTGGAAATGTTCCTTGATGGCCGGAAAACCCACCAGATAGGTGTTCGATGCGACACCGCCAAGTCTAAGCATGGTTCCTACTATCTAAACCCGGTCATTCAAAGGGTGACTTAACACTAACCCTGATTGAAGAACTCCGCTACTGCCTTGAAGAACCGAACACGCGATTTCTGGATGAACAGGAAATGTCCTGAGTCAGGCATAACTATCAGTTCTTTATCTTGAGTGTTTAACCGGGCGAAAAAGTCCGCCACCCGGTGCCCCTCATACGCCTCATCCCTGGCTCCGTAGATAATCAGGCTGGGAGTGGAAATTTCCTCTGGTACGGCTACAGCGGCATTTCCTTTCTCCACCGACTCCAGCTGGGTCCCGTTTGGTGCCTTCGGGTCCCAAGCCAGAGCTGCTTCAATAAAAGCCTCTTGCGCTTCTGGAATTACGACGTCTTGTTCAATGCGGTCCACGATGCTCTCCCGGGTAATGGTCCTCCAGGAATCGGCGGGAGGAGGCACATTGGCCCCGCTGCGGTGCCCCGCTCCTCCAGCGTACATGACCAGCCGCCGAACCCTACTCGGGTTCCTGCTGGCGTAGATGCTGCTGATTCTGCCGCCCCAGGACCAGCCCAGAATATTGACGGAATCAACATCTCGCATCTGGCAGATAGCCTCGATCACCGCTGCTGTGTCCTGGATCGCCGACTCCGTGGTCACCTGGAAACCGTCTGCGGGCCTATCGGATTTGCCGTAGCCCCATACGGCGAAGGTGAACGCGTCATGCCCTTGGCCAACCAAATGGTCCATGAGGGAAAAATTCTGGACAGGCACCTGTATGTCGAAATCCGTCTTTCCCGAGTAGGTGCCACCATGGACCAGCAGGGTAACTTTGCCGACTGAAGGCGGCTTGTCGCCGGTTTTCTCCCAGACGTGGAGGCGGTGCCCGTCTCGGTTTACCCAATGCTCGGTACCGTTGATAGCCACAGTTGTAATGGAGCCAGTCATATAATCCTCCGGGCTACGAGAAATCGCCTCTAGGTTCAGCTATCGGCAAAATATCGGAATACTTGCCTGGTCGGTCATTTGGGAGGCCCAGCCTCATGCAGCGTCTTAGGCTCCTACTGCTATGGTGCTGTTTGGTCATTTCGGAGACCTAGTCTTTTTTTGGCGTATGAAGCAGTGGACTTGGTGAGCAGCCACACCGCCCCTTTGGGAGCTTGGTATTGGGGACTGCTGTTGTCTACTCCGGCCAGCCCTAGGCGGGAAGAGATGTTGATGATGGAGCCTCCGGCTGGCTCGCATGGGCAGCAATCGCCACTTTCGTCTCAGCAGCCGTCACTTTGATTGGCGCAATCCTGGTGGTAAGCATCTCGAAGCTTGTCAAACTCCTCCAACATCGGAACTAACTCAGAGGGGGGCCGTTGCAAGGAAGCGACCCCAAACAATCATTGGAGACGCATCCCCCACCCGAGCTGATAGGTCAATACCGCGCATCGAGGAGGAGAGATGAATGGCAGGAATATATTGTTCAGACGAAAGAGGTTGACATGCCCAATTGGATGTTTTGGCTACGCTGGGGGTTAGTCCTTCCTACCGCATTATCAGCATTCTATGTTACGACTGCTATGCCAGGTAGGTAGAGAAACGTTTTGCAATATAAAGCCCGCTCGGGGAAACCCTCGTTTTCGTTACTCTTCCAGACGCTCTTCCAATAATTGCAATGTACTACCTAAGCTTCCGGAACACTTTGGGATCCTCTACGCTGTCCCCGGGGCCTCGGCTCCTCTTGAACCCAAAAGTACACTTCGTTCCCTTGCCGTTTAATGGTAATATCTTTGCCCGATAGCTTAGCGGCAACACCGAGCCGCCGCCGAACGGTGGTCACGCTCTCATCCTCTCCTGGTTGGAGTCTCCCTGCCTGGCCCTCGGTCAGCTGCCCGATGTAGCCCAGATATTCTTGGGTGGTCTGAGCTGTCTTACCCGTAGCGGTCTTTAGCATGGCTTCTTGGAGTGACACCTGGTCAAATGTGGGCATACGATCCTCTTTTGTTCAAAGTTCTGTTGAGAATGCAAGGGCCATCCGTGGAAGTCCAGTAGTGGCTCTCCGAGACGTGCTCCTATGCTTTGACTTAGTCTCCAGCAATTTGCCGCAATCCCAACACCATCCTAACATAGCCATCGGAATCTTCTTCATGACACCCGCATCCGGCTACTACGAATCACCTTGGTATTGATTTCCCTATCTTTAGGGTCTCCCCACATGGCCACTCTCCGAATAGCATCGGGAGCTCTGCTTTTCTGTACCGGTTGAAAGCCCCAAGCAAATGATAGCTTGGGATTGTTTTCCAAGGCCCTTTGGATGATCTCCAGTTCCTCATCTTCCAGAGAACCCCAGTAACCCGGTTCAAGTAGTTTCCGTTTAGTCTTTCTAGACAGCGCAACTCGCTTCTGGTTTCTAATCAATTAGTAACCCTCAACCCAAGGTAACCATGTAGTTGGGTGATTGTAAGACTTCAACTACCTCTATTCCAGATCATCTCTGACAGTCACACCAAAGTAACCGAAAGGGATGAGGGATATCGGATCAGGCTGACTGGCAGAGGTTCTATCCTGAGTCCTGCCACAGATAAATGTACCCCTTGCCATACTCCTGAAACCCCAGTCTGCGGTAAATTCCAACTGCCATTTCGGAGGAAAACAGGACACCTATCGCGTAGCCCCTCCTGCGAGCGTCGATAAGTGGCGAAAGAGTCATCGCCGTGCGGATGCCTCTCCCTCGAAATTCAGGCACGGTAGTAACGCCGTGGATGCCTGCCACACCACCGCCCAAGAATAGCTCCGAGGTAGCTACCGGTGTGCCGTCAATGTTTCCCAGATACAGGTGCCACAGGGGGTCGTCAAGGACTTCTATATCTTGGTACATCTCTAACCAGGCCGACGAGGCAAAGTCGGGGAACCCACTGACTGTGGTCATTATCTGGCACCAGGTTGCTAGAGAATCTCCATCATCGACTTCGCTCAGGGTGAATCCCTACGGCACTGCGGCTTCCTCATTCAGAGCGGGCAAGTCGACAGCCATCCCAGTCAACTCTGCCCCCTGGGTTAGGCCCTTATCCTCCAGCGTCTTAGCCAAGTCGGGCACAGGATTGGACGGACCTACCCACCAGGCTATCGGCACCTTGCGCTCCTTGGCTTAGGATAATTGAGCATCGATAACGGCGGCGTGGTAGCGTCTATTGGGTGCTCCTTTTCTGGGACCGGCTTTCTGTCTCGAACACCATTATCCCAGATGCACAGGAGCACCTTCTTGCCGCTTCAGGACGCTAACCCGACCCCCTCCTTCGGTGGATTCGGGCTTAGCCGACGCGAAACGATACGCGGCCCGTAGTTCGACTGCCCAGCCTTAGCTTTTTTGGGCCAGTCTTGAAGGGAGACCGCAGGCGCCCCATACGTAGCAACATAGGCTCCTGCGTCTCTTGGGAATTATCTAAGGTAGTTCCGCCAGAGTTCACCTAGTATTACAACGACGGTTCGCAATAAAGGGACCTTGAGCACCTCTTCATGGCGACCTGACCACACGCTTGACAGCTTTGTGGCCTTGCCTTCCGCGAAGCAGTTTCCGCCCAAAAACTGACCAAATTGAGGAAGCGTCGTTGTAATACTAGCAGCCTGTCCGAGTAATACGGGGCAATTAGGGGTAAAATAGAGGCCAAGCTGGGTTGAGGAGGCAGGGATGAGCAAGACCTTTCGCCGATATGAGCCGGATCAGATGCTGCTGATGCCGGTGGCCCTTCAGGAGTGGCTACCAGCAGATCATATGGCCTATTTCATCTCCGATGTGGTGGACCATTTGGACCTGAAGGAAATCCTGAGCACGTATGAGGGTGAGGAGCGAGGCTATCCTCCCTACCATCCGGTGATGATGGTGAAGGTGCTGGTATACGCCTACTGTGCTGGGGTGCCCTCCTCCCGGCGCATCGAGAAGCGTCTCCATGAGGATATCGCCTTCCGAGTGCTGGCGGCCAATAACACTCCCGACTTCCGCACCATCTCCGACTTCCGCAAGGAGCACCTGGTAGCTCTAGGTGGTCTCTTCCTAAAGGTGTTGGAACTATGCCGGCAGGCCGGGCTGGCCAAGCTGGGGCACGTTTCCCTGGATGGGACTAAGGTGAAGGCCAACGCTTCCAAGTATAAGGCCATGAGCTACGGCAAGATGAAGGAGAAAAGGGCACGACTGGAGGCTGAGGTTGAGGAGCTATTTCGGAGGGCTCAGGAGGCGGACGAAGCGGAGGACCGGTGCTACGGGAAGGACCGTCGCGGGGATGAGTTACCCGTGGAGTTGGCCTTTCGAGAAAGCCGCCTGAAAAGGATTAGAGAGGCCCAGGAGGCCCTGGAAGCGGAGGCCCAAATCCACGGAAAGGAAGTCCCGGAGGATAAGGCCCAGCGGAACTTCACCGACCCGGACTCCCGAATAATGCCAGGGCCCGGGGGCAAGGAGTTCAGCCAATCTTACAACTGTCAGGCGGCGGTGGACAGCGCTTATCAGGTCATCGTGGCGGCCGATGTTACCAAGCAACCCTCGGACCACGGCTGGGCCCTACCCCTGGTGAAGGAGATCGAAGACAATACCGGCACTCTGCCCAGAGAGGCATCAGCCGATGCTGGTTACTACTCGGCCCAAGCTGTAGAAGAGCTATACGCCCTGGGGGTAGACCCCTTCATCCCACCAGATAAGACCCGGCATGGAACGGTGATACCGTCGGCACCCCGAGGTCGGATTCCCAGGCATCTGTCGACGGCGGACCGGATGCGTCGAAAGCTGAGAACCCAGCGGGGTCGGCAACGCTACGCCCTGAGAATGGGGACGGTGGAGCCGGTCTTCGGGCAGATCAAACAGGGCCGGGGCTTCCGGCAGTTTCTGCTCCGAGGATTAGAGAAGGTGAAGGTGGAGTGGAAGCTAATATGCGCCGGACACAACCTGCTCAAGCTCTTCTCTGCCCTGAAAACAAGCCACACTAAGCCAGGGAGTCGAGTAGTGGCGTAAGAGTCTATCTTTGACGCCCGCTGATCAGGAGCCCCGACAGCAGCAAAGACTTACCCCTCACGCCCCAACTCCCATTAGCAATTACCCAGACAGGCTCCTAGTATTACAACGTCAGTTTATCTGGCAGGGTGGTTTTCGTGACCAATTTGAACCTGACAACGTACTGCCATGAACCTACCGCGATAGCTCGCTCGTGGCCGAATACGAAGGGCCAGACATCACATTTGGAAATCCGTCGTTGTAATACTAGGGGGAAAGGTCAGACCAAGAATTCGCGTCGACCGTTTCGAGGCCCTGAGATCCCGTTTTATGGCGTCCCGCCAGTGCGTTTGGTGACACTTGGCGGTAGTGGCGCAGGACTGGTGAGCATTACCATCTAACCAGATATTTCGTTCTGGAGCGCGATGGATGCCCGATGCTCTCCCAAACGGTCTCCCGCCACTTCAAGCACATCTCGCATTCGTCCGCTAGGAGCCGTTTGACAAGCTCGTTACGGTCAGTCCGGTACCGCTGAGGCTGTTGGTCTACGAGAACGGCCTGCCGTTGCCTTTTCAGGGGTATGCCACCGAATTGCGCCACTAGGGGACGCTTGCCGTTGTCCTGTTGCTTGACAACCCGTAGGCAGACACGTGGCCCGTGCTCGGTTTCAACGACGCTCTTGTATTGGCGGCGCATCTTCCGTGCGGTGGCCTTGTGCTTGGCCGCTAGGGTTCTAGCCAGCGACATCTCCATGACCCGGTGTAGCCGTCCAAAGTGATGGACGTTATAGGCCAGGAGGTAGTACTGGACGACGTCCCGGTATTCCGACTGGTACCTGACCACGATGCCGTAGTCGTCATCGTGAATTAGGGAACTGCGGTGTGCCGGTGTGCCGTTGCGCATGTAGGCTTGGCAATGTTGCTCGATGACGTCGGCGGGAACCCGCAACCCAATTCGGCCATTGACCCTGCGCCGACCGGTAGGGTCGTGCTGGTCGTTGGCCTGCTGATTTACGAGCTCGTAGCCGAGGAACCTCGCCGCCTGGCTGGTGGCGTGGGTGATGAGAATTTTCTCCTTGGATAGCTCCAGCTTGAGCGAGTCGCGCAGGAACGTTTCCAGGGACTCTTTTACCTGTTGGGCTTCGGCCTTTGGCCCGATGAAACCCAGCACGAAGTCGTCCGCGTAGCGTACGTAGCGTAACCGGCGGTAGCCGGGGTCGTAGGGGTCTACGGACGGCAGTTGTTGCATCCGCTTGCGCAGTTGCAATGCCGACGTCTGGTTCCCCCGTTGCCTCTGGCGGGTCGCTTGGTTCGCCAACCGCGTGTACGCGAGGTTGTCTCTTCGCACTGTGCCTCGGGTATGGGCTGGAATGAGTACGTTCTCGACAAACTTGTCCAACCGGTCTAGGTAGATGTTGGAGAGGATGGGGCTAACCACGCCGCCTTGCGGCGTACCGCTCAGCGTGCGGCCATACTTCCAGTTTTCCATGTAACCTGCTTTCAGTAGATACTTGAGCAGGTTGAGGAAACGGTTGTCGTGGAGCTTATCGCCGAGCACCGACAACAGAACCTCGTGGTCGATGTTGTCAAAGCACCCTTTGATGTCGCCCTCGACGAACCAGCGGACACCAGTCCAGTGGGTGGTCACGTTGCCCAAGGCGGTGTGACACCCCCGACCGGGCCGGAAGCCGTGGGAGCGGTCGGAAAACTGCGGCTCGTAGTAGGCTTCCAGAATCATCCGGATGACCTCTTGCAACAGCTTGTCCGTCCACGTCGGTATGCCCAAGGGACGGGTTCCTCCATTAGGTTTTGGAAGATTGACCCGTCTGACCGGCGTCCACCGGAACCGCTCATATCGCAGTTGCTCAATGAGGCGGTCGATCTTCGCCAGTGACATTCCGTCCACGGTCTCTGCGGTAGTGCCCTTGGTCATCGCTCCCTGGTTTGAGTAGAGACGCCCGTAGGCCCGCAGGTACAAGTTCCGGTTGTAAAGCAGCCGATAGATGTTCTCCAGCGGCAATCCTCGTTCTCCGCGTTCGCGTATGACGTTCAATACAGTTTCGGCGTTTTGCATTAAGCATACCTCTCTGTTGTATTCCGTCGAAACCACCTGTCCTCCTTCGCCATGTGGGCGGCTTTCCCGCCCTCGGACTACTACGAGGACTCCGTGACCATAGGGGTCTCCCCCCGTAGGCCATCCCGCGTTCCGTTGACTTTGGGGGTATGGTTCGGCTAGATTGATCTCACGATGAGAAGTAGCATGAGGACTCTACTTATAGCCTTGGGTGTGGTGGTCGTGGTCATCCTTGCAGCAGTTTTGCTACTTTGGGTGTTTTATGACCTAACCTATGTATCCGGTGGCTGGTCCTCCTATAGCTCTCTCAGCGCGAGCCCTCGTGTTGCACCCCTGTTCTCTGTTGTTGTGTTACAGCTTCTGAATGCGCTGTTCACCGGTTTGGTTGCGGTTGCAGTCCTCGTGTTCGCGTACTACCTATTCAAGGTGAGGACACCCCACGAGGATGCGAAGCGTCGGGCTGAGAACAAGGTTAGAATGTCTGACTCCATTCTCCGGGATGACATCGTGATTCTGGCGAGAACAAACTCCCCGCTGTTGGACGACGCCATAGCCCTGCGTCATGCCCAGATTGAACAGGGGCACAACTCCGGTGATTAAGCTTGTGTCCAGAAGGGACCGAATCTATCCCGTCGTCTATCGACATAGGACGTATCTAGCGCGACTGTAGGTGCCCCGTTCGTCCCCTTGTATGACCACATTGGCCATCGTCCGCTCATCGAAGGTGCCTCGGCCACGAGTACCGACCAAGGCAATGGGCGGCGCCGGGTTTCAAGCGTTCTACCGGCGGGTGAAGTGTTACACCGACTGGGAACTGGGGTTCAGGCAATCCAGCTTTCACCATGTCGCGCGGGCCTTGCGGAACCAGCCCTACAACGCTTTCAGGCTGTAGCCGCTTTACCGACATGCTACTTTCCCCCTAGAAACTCGGACGGAAATCCCGATTCTCCCCAAGCCGTCGTTTTCTTAACGTCGGTTGTCGATGTAACAGTTGGTTATTGAAACCTATTGCATGCACTACCATGCCGTATAAGACTGGAATACGTCTGCTTGGCGTAGCGCGAAACCCGGCCAATGGCTTTCCGGCCAGACTTCTAGTATTACAACGACAGTTTATCTGGCAGGGTGGTTTTCGTGACCAATTTGAACCTGACAACGTACTGCCATGAACCTACCGCGATAGCTCGCTCGTGGCCGAATACGAAGGGCCAGACATCACATTTGGAAATCCGTCGTTGTAATACTAGTATTACAACGTCAGTTCAGGGAGGGATGTGGGGTGATGCCCGCATGGCGGCGCGGCGCTTGGCATGGGAGCGTTTGGCCCGTTCGTTACTGTCCTGCGTATCCTCAAGCCACCGCAGCAACTCGGTTGGCCCGAACCGTTCCCGGGGCAGCATTTCCCGCACCACCCGGTAGACCTGCGGCCTCGTGATCCGGGGCATCTTTTTCCCCCCAAGCCTGTTGCAGGCTCAGCAGAAAAGCTCCGCCCAGCAGGCACAGGGCCACGTGGTGATGCCAGCCAGCCCAGGTGCGGGTCTCGTACTCGTCCAGGCCTACGTCGCTTTTCTCCGTCTCAAACTCCGTTTCTATACGCCAACGGGAGCCTCCCACGTATGCCAGGGTCTCCAACGGGGTATCCTCCGGAGCATTGGACAGGTAGTAGCGGGGTTCGCTGCCGTCCTGGTTCCGGCGGTAGACGGCCCAGTGGATTTCGCCGGGCTTGCGCCTGCTGGTCGGTCGCACCCTCTGGGCGCTGAAAAGGTAGCTGCGTGGCCCCTGGCTTCCCTCGGCCACCGTAATCTCCCGCCAGGCCTCCTCCGGCAACTCGTCGCTGCGCTGCTCCATGGTCCGGCGCTGACCGTCTCGCAGCCTGGGTTTGCGGGGACGCCCGAATCCCTGATACTCCGCACTGGTCCAGGCAGGCTCCGGCGGCCACACCGTAAAGCCGGACGGAACGGTCCAGCACGTACCACATCCCCAAGGCCGCCAGGCCCTCCCGGAAGGACGGCGACATCCCGAAGGCGTCGTCCGCCGCGACCCATCCAGCCTTCAGGTGGCCCCGCTCCTGTGCCCGCCCCACCATCTCCAAGGCCAACTCCGTCTTGGACCGGTAGCCCTGCCTATCCTCCGGCACACCCGCGGCCTCACACCGGTCTTTGTCCGAGGTCCAACTCTCGGGCAGATACAGCCCCTTGTCCACCAATGCCCGTCCCAACGGGCTGACATAGGCCAGGAACATCCCCGCCTGGCAGTTGGCCACCTTCCCCAGCCTCCCGCAGTACTGCCGGGCCACTCCCAGCGACTTCCTCCCCTGCTTGGGAAAGTCGCTGCCGTCCAGCACCCACACCCCTTCCGGATGCTCCAGCCGGGTTCCCAGGTACTCCTGCAGCCGTCCTATAATCACCTCATCGTCCCAGGGAGAATCGGTGAGAAACCGCTGCATCCCTCGGGCTGACCCCGGAACCGTCTCCGACAGGTTCTCAGCGTTGCGCCGCTCCCCAGACTGTACCAGCAGGGCCTGGAGATAATGACCGCTGTGCTCCCGCGTCTCCCGGCGGCCAAACAGCGGCGCGAAGTAAGCGTGAAAATCCCGAAATGACCCGTACACCTGCTCGAAAGCTGCCGCATCCACATCCCCACCTCACCTGCCTATTCCCTCTCCAGCTACACAGTCATCCTATCAAACTAACTGACGTTGTAATACTAGAAGTCTGGCCGGAAAGCCATTGGCCGGGTTTTACGCTACGCCAATCAGACGTATTCCAATCTTATGCGGCACAGTAGTACATGTATTACGTTGAAACACCCGCTATTTCATCGATAATCGACGTTATGAAAACGACGGTTTGGGGAGAATCGAGGTTTCCGGCCAGATTTCTAGTATTACAACGACGGTTCAAGGAGGGATGTCCGGGGATGTACGAAGGGCGGCTCGGCGCTTGGCATGGGAGCGTCTGGCCCGTTCGTTGCATTCTTGCGTCTCCTCCAGCCAGCGCAGCAGCTCATTCGGCCCGAACCGTTCCCGGGGCAGCATTTCCCGCACCACCCGGTAGACTTGGGGCCGGGTGATCCGGGGCATCTTTTCCCCCCCAATCCTGCTGCAGACTCAGGAGAAAGGCTCCAGCCAGCAGGCATAGGGCTACGTGGTGATGCCACCCAGCCCAGGTCCGGGGCTCGTACTCGTCCAGTCCCACGTCGCTCTTCTCCGTCTCGAACTCCGTTTCAATGCGCCACCTGGAACCGCCCACGTAGGCCAGCGTCTCCAGGGGAGTGTCCTCGGGAGCGTTGGACAGATAGTAGCGGGGCTCACTGCCGTCCAGGTTCCGGCGGTAGATGCCCCAGTGGATTTCGCCGGGCTTCCGCTTGCTGGTTGGCCGCACCCGCTGGGCGCTGAACTGGTAGGTGCGGGGACCCTGGCTTCCCTCGGCCACCGTTATCTCCCGCCAGGCATCCCCAGGCAATTCATCACTGCCCTGCTCCATGGTCCGGCGCTGCCCATCCCGCAACTTGGGTTTGCGGGGGCGTCCGAATCCCTGATACTCCGCACTGGTCCAAGCCGGCTCCAGCGGCCACACCGTGCTGCCGCCGGGGACGTCCAGCACGTAGTGCATCCCCAGCGCCGCCAACCCGTCCCGGAAGGACGGCGACATCCCGAAGGCGTCGTCCCCAGCAACCCACTTGGCCCTGAGGTGGCCGCGCTCCAAGGCCCGCTCCAGCAGCTCCAAGGCCAACCCGGTCTTCGACTGGTAGCTCCGTCTCTCCTCCGGCACCCCTGCCGCTGCGCACCGGCCTTTGTCCGAGGTCCAGCTCTCCGGCAGATACAGCCGTTTGTCCACCAGGGCCCGCCCCAGCGGGCTGACGTAAGCCAGGAACATCCCCGCCTGGCAGTTGGCCACCTTGCCCAATCTCCCGCAGTACTGCCGGGCCACTCCCGCCGACTTCCTGCCCTGCTTGGGGAAGTCGCTGCCGTCCAGCACCCACACCGCCTCCGGGTGTCCCAACCTGGGCGATAAGTACTCCTGCAACCGGCCAATCACCGCGTCATCATCCCAAGGCGATTCGGTGAGAAACCGCTGCATCACCCTGGCTGACACCGGAACCGTCTCCGACAGATTCTCGGCGTTGCGCCGCTCCCCAGACTGTACCAGCAGAGCCTGGAGATAATGACGGCTGTGGTCCCGCGCTTCCCTGCGGCCGAACAGCGGACCGAAGTAGGCGTGAAAATCCCCAAAGGCCCCGTACACCCGATCGAAAGCTGACGCATCCACTTCCCTGCTTCACCTGCCCAAGCGTTGTCTAACCAGGCCATCATCCTATCATGCCAACCGTCGTTGTAATACTAGAGGTCTGGCCGGAAAGCCATTGGCCGGGTTTCGCGCTACGCCAGACAGACGTATTATAGTCTTATGTGGCATGATGATGTCTGTAATACGCTTCAAGAACCCACTGTTACATCGACAATCGTCGCTAAGAAAACGACGACTTGTGGAGAATCGGGGTTTCCGTCCGAGTTTCTAGGTAGTCGAGAGAGACCCCGATCTCCTGCGCGACGAGGGTCGCCCGGTCCAGGGGAAGATTTTCCTGGCCTCTCTCCACTTCCGAAATCATCTGCTGGTTGTATGGAGTTCCCAGTACCATCGCCAGTTCGTTTTGGGTTTTCCCCTCTTTCATCCTGGCTGCCGCCAGCCTTTGTCCGGTGATGAACCTGTTCGGATCGGCCTGTTTGTCCGTCACCTGAATATTCAGTGCCGGTTGGTCGGTGTCTACCAGGGAACTTACGGATACTCTCAGCTCTTCTGCTATTTCTCTCAGTGATGGCATCCGTAATCCCGACTTTCCCAGCAGGACCTGGTAGAGCCAATTTGATGGATGTCCCAGGGCAATGGCGACTGAATAGGCTGTTCTACCTCGTCTTTCAAGCGCGGTCCTGAGGTTCCTAGCAAGAATGGGATCGCCCGATTCCCTTTTGCGTTTTATGGAGGATTTCGACATCCGTTTCTCTCGTTTGCATTGTTATTTTTTTAGTGTTGACAATCTAGTAAGCACTGCTGGGCTATCCCGAGTGGATACGTTGGAGCGGTGCTTTGCTGTAGTCCGGGGTGGGGGAGTGGGCTGAAGAGTCCCGGGATGGAATCCCTCTCATAGAGGGAGGTGTCGTCCTGTTTGGGCGCGCCTGCGAAGGCTCGCTGAGCAGGCCTTGGATGGCCGTGAGTTCCTGGGCTGATGAGGTTGAGCGGGATGGGACGGCCTCTATGTCAGGGACCCGTCTTCTTCCATCTCATCCGGGCTCATCCGGGCTCGGTTCTAGTTGTTGTTGGGGGCCTCCGGGGAATTGCTGAAGGCCGGTTCTAGTTGTTGTGGCCCTCCGGTGGGAGTGGGCTGAAGAGCCCCGGGGTGGAACCCCGATGACCTGCGGCATTGGATCAACATCTACGAGGAATGGAGGAAAGTCAGCTATCCGAGTTGGTTTTAGGGGCAGCACCTATGAGGTTTCTACCCTGGTGAATTCGGCGAGAAACCAGGGGCCGGAGCTGATCTTGCCGCTGGCTCAGCGTCCGTTAATTGAGCCCTAGCTGGCCAGCGAGAACCGGCAAAACCCGAAAGAGCAGTTGCCCGGTGGCCATTCGCAGCCTTCTGGTGTTAGTATGCACCGGTAATACGCCAGGATACCAATGCCGGGATACCGATGCCAGGGCTCTAATGATTGACCCGAGTCGGGCACGACGTTTCCTAAAAGTTCGCGTAAGGAGCAAATTCGTATGACCCAGCAGCAGGCAGAGCTCAGCCCCCAAACTGTACTGGAGCAAATCAAGAAAAACGGGGCTACCCACGTGGTTTGGCTGCCGGACAGCGAGACCAACTGGTTGTATATGTTGATGAAGGAGGACCCGACCCTGGATTTAATTCCAGTCAGCCGGGAAGGAGCAGCATTCTCCACGGCCGCCGGCCTGTCCGTGGGCGGCAAGAAACCGATAATCTTGATCCAGAACACCGGTTTGATGGAGTCTGGAGACTCCCTTCGCGGTTGGGGGCTGGGAATGAACATACCGGTGGTGCTGATGGTCGGGTACCGGGGTTACACCCGTCATGGTGCGATTTCGGACACCGCCGCCACCTACACGGAGCGATTCCTAAACGCCTTCGGCATCGATTATTACCTGGTGGAAAGCGACCAAGACGCCGATCGCATCACAATCGCATTCAATGAAGCGGAGCGTACCAAGCGTCCGGTGGCCGTCCTGGTGGGCGATGAATATCATGGGTTTAACCGCTAGCCCGGGATTTAACCGCTAGCCAGCCAGCCAGCAATCCGGGCTTCGCCAGTCTGGTAGCAAGCCGGTTCGGCGATCCGCTGAGGGTTATCCAATCGTTTCGCAAAGGAGAGAAATAGTGATTGATACCGCGGACATTTTGACAGTTTTCCAGAAGTACCGGGGAGAGTCCATCGTGGTCTCCGGCAGAAGCAGCCGCCATTGGGTTGACATAAGCACCAACGAGAAGCGGGATGTTCCCCTGGGCGATCCGGCCATGGGAGGCCACGCATCCTTCGCGTTCGGACTGGCGATGGCAAATCCCGATAAGACGATAATATTGTTCGATTCCGAGGGCGACCTGATAATGAACATGGGGGTGCTGACCACCATCGCCGAGAAGGCGCCGCCCAATTTCTACCACTTCCTCCTAGACAACGAGTGTTACGGCACCACGGGCGGCCAGCCGGTACCCAATGCCAAGAACGTGGCCTATGACGTGATTGCCAGGGGCGCGGGATACCCTTCCGGCTTCGCCTTCGACAACCTGGAGGAGTTCTCCAACAATGTGGAGCAGATCCTCAGCCAGCCTGGTCCGGTGATGGTGGCCTTAAAGATTAATCCGGAGGTTGAGAACGAGCCCATCGGTCGCCGCCGCCGCTGGCAGACCCGCACTCGTGACCAGGTGATTCAGGACCTGCAATCCCAGCTGGGCGTAGCATCGGCCTGATAACACGACTAAATTCAACCACCCTGGGGACAACCCTCGCCTCGATGCGGCAGCTGTAGCTAGACTGGAGTAATATCTGCGGGAATAGTCGCGGCTGGAACTGGCAGTAACGGCAAGCGTCACCTGGTCTACCGCGTGCCGTTCAATTTGGAGATTAGGGCTACCACTTGGTTCCCCTGCTCATCGGTTAGGGCCAATCTCGCTGCCAACAGCTGCACCTGCTCGTCTTGCGCAGCAGCCCTCCTTAAAGCTACATGCACATCGCGGTAGAACAGGGCTTCCTCTTCGCTAAGCTCGGTAAGAATCACTCCGGGGAAGGGTGTATTTTCCCCGCCCACCAAGGAGAAGACCCTCTCTCCCGAAGGAGTGACTTCCTCCTCGAAGTAGTAATCGCGAACCGTGGGCTGTTCCAGGTAGAGCCCTCGGCACCAGCCTACCGCGCTTTGGGCTATGGAGTGGACGAATCGCCATTGACGGTCTGGCAAGTTGTTGGAAGGATAAGCCGTCAGCAGCGAGGCATGAATCCGCCAGACCAATTCCATGGCCTCCACCGCGCAGGAGTCAACCGACTCGGTGTAGGCGTCTAAGCCCTCCACCAAAGGCCGGGCGCTGGCCACCTCCAGCAGCACCTGGTAGGCCGGGTGCTGGCTCCAGGAAGGCCGGTAGGTGACGTAAACCTCCTCTTCCAGCACCCGCTCGTAAATATCTGCAGTTGGATTATCCATGGCCTCGATCAGTTGCTCCAGCCACACCAGGTCGTGGGAGACCTGGAGCACCGGAATGGAGCCAACGAAATCCTTGACCAGACCTATCTGGACCTGACTCTCCAGGGACGGGGCTTTAGCGCATGGCGGTTTGGCCTTGGCGGGCACTTTTTTGACCAGGGGGCCGCCGTTCTGCTCCGGACTGGGCAGGGCCCGAGTGGGAGCCGGGGCGAGGGCCAGCGGGCCGGAGGGCATGGGCAAACTGGCCACCGGCCCGGGCCTGGTTATGCGGATCAGCTCCGGCAGCATCGTCCACTGCCGCGCTTGCAATCGGCGGCGGTAGATAAACGTGTAAGCGCCTCCCCCGGAACCGAGCACGACCAAAACCCCCAGGGCGGGCAACATCCAGATGGGAATAATGCCGGACTGGACTACAAAAACCGCGGACCAAGGGCCTTCGTTGTCCGCCCGGTCCGTCGCTTTCACCCTCCAGTAATAGTTACCCCGGGGCAATACCTGTTCTTCGGTCAGAATGTAAGCCGGACTGGACAGACCTTCCTGGATCAAGATGGAATTCAGGAAATGGGAATCGGTGGCCATCTCCAGAGTGTAGGTGACACCGCTGGGATCATCCACGTTGGACCAGCTGGGTGTAGGGCGGAATCCGCCGAACCAGCCTCCGCTGTCTTCATTGCGGGGAGATAAGAGACTGGGAGCCGATGGGGGTTTACTCTCCATCAGGAAAGGCAGCTGAATCTTATTACCGCTTTCGTCGTAAGCATTGACCGAGTGCTCACCGCTTGGTGACTCGGGGATAGGGAAGGTCAAACGGAAGCTACCGGCGTCGTCGGTAAAAATCGCGGCCCGGATCAAATTGTCGTAAGTGATGGTAATCGTAGTGGCCGGCTCAAAACCCTGGCCAATCACGTCCAGGTTCATACCAACATGGCCCTACGGACCGCTCAGAGCCGCGGTGGGAATGACCTTAAACCGGGATTCCCCAGATCAAACCACCTTTCCTGGATATAGCTCCCGCGGGGATACCGCCAAATATAATCCCGCATTCCAAGGGCGTCAAATGCGGTCTGATGCGGCCTGATTCACTCAAAGTCCCCGCTTTCATAGGGCAACCACTGTACTGCCAAGCGTAAAAGCCCCAAACCGCTTGTCTACGCCCAAGTCTCGCCCTTGGGAAGCTCTTTTGCCCTGTGCGACCCCGTAACCGTAACCAATCCCGACGCTCCTAAAGTGGACTAGCCAGGAGCCAGCCTAAGCCGACCAATTCGTTCCAGTATCCCGCCTAGCATTTCCCGGCTCACGAGCACCTCAGCAAGCTGAAACACCAGCCTTCCGGCATGGCGCACCAACCGTCCTCCAGTCTTGATCATCCTGGTCTGCAGACTGGTCAACGACCAGTGCTTCATTGCCTCCGGTAAGGCTAGCCTTCTCATGAAGTTGCCCAGGTTGTAAGCCAGTACGAACAACTCCAGCCTGACCTGATTGGCCACGAACTTGTGGCAGGACAACCTGGTCCAGTTCAGGGCGTACTTGCCTTCTTTTATCCATTGCTCCGCGGTGCCTCGGCCATTGTAAAAGCGGACTATCCCGATGTTTGGATAGCTCAGATTGGTGACGATGAAGCCCACTCTGGGAAACAGTTCTCCCTGGTGCCACTCCACCTTAGAGACCACTCTCCGAGCAACGTTCCAGCTCTGGGCCTGGTAGACGAAGTCATGATAGGAGACGATGGGCTTCGGGGAAAGCCACTCCGTAGGCCGTATTAGCCGGGGCGCTATCTCCCGCTGCAGCACCTGGTTGGACCGCAGCCTGATGGCGTAGCCGATGTTTCTTGCTTCCAGATAATCGTATATCTCCGGCTTGGCGAAGGCGGCGTCAGCACGAAACAGCAGCCTGACCGCTGCTGTCAAATAACGCTCCACCACCGGATCAAGGACTTCTTGCCAATCATCGGCACTGTGGACGTTGCCTGACCGTAGCTTAGCTGCTTCACAATCCCCGAACTGGTTGAACAGAAAGAGAGGGTGATAGCAGACGCATTCAAAGTGGCCGTTATAGGCTGCTCCCTCCTGCTGGCCGTGCACTGGACTCTCGGAACTGTCCATATCCAGGATTACTCGCCGGTGTAGGGTATGGGCCATAGCTCGTTCCACCCACTGGGTATTTATTCGTGCCAGCCCCTTCAGGTTGTCCTCTTGGGTCAGGAACTCCGTCTCGAACCGGCCCATCTCACTGGTGCTGGCTCCTTTCCGCTCCGAGCCTTGCCATCCCACGATCACTCGCATGGCTGGGTCTTGGGAAAGGCGCACTGCGTCATTGGTGTCGTCGTAGCCGGCCAAGCGGCTGTAGATCGACTGTCTTAGCAGCGGAACCAGGTGGTGAAGGATATTGCGTCCGGTACGGCTTTCCTGGAGGTAGTCCTCAGCGATTTCGGTAAGGCCCAAGGCATCATCAAACTCTCGAAAGGCAAGAAGACCAGCGTCGGAGGTGATGGTTGAGCCGTGAAATTCCAGGCGGACTTTGGGGTTGAATTGGAGCCGGAGAGAGGCATTTTCGCCATCACCCATCAGGTGCCTCCATGATGCCTACGGCATCTTACTGCAAAGTGACATATCATGGAGTTATTATAGCTGGGAACACGCAAAAAGGGCCCATAATTAGACAATGGTTGAAAGACCATCGACGAATTACTGAGAAAGCTTTTTAGCCATATGGGAAATGTGGGCTAAACCCTCTCTGGGGGGAGGTGGCGTTGGTGGTCAGCGGCTCAGAGACCGTTATTTGGTGCAATCCTGCCGAAGACGGCGGAATAACGAAGGAGACCCTAAACTCACCCTCGGGGTCGGCGGCCACGTCGGTCAGAACCGGCTTGTTGTCGTAACTTATCGTGATTTCGTTGCTCCGGGCTTTGAACCCCGAACCGCTTACATCCACCGAAGTACCCGGCGGCCCGCTGGTTAGATCAACCGCCATGCCCGGCACGACCTTAAAACCGATTTCGGAAGCCAGGTCGTTGTCCGCCGTGGCGCTGGAGACCTGGATCACGTGCTGATCTGCGCCGGAGGGAGGCACCACAAAGGTAGCGCTGAAGGTACCCAGCCGATCCGCCACTATCCCGCTGGCGACGGTGGCGCCGTCGTAGGTTATGGTTATATCCTTTTCCCTCTTACCAAATCCCCGTCCGTCAATTCCGACCGCCGTCCCGGGGATTCCGCTGGTGGTTCCCAGAGTTAGATGAAGGCCAATATTGAAAGTGTCTTCGAGAATATCTGGGCGAGAGGTCACCGAACCGGAGGCTAACACCGGATAGGCTCCCGACGGCAAGGCGGGCACGACAAAGGAAGCGCTCCAAGAGCCGTCCGATCCAGCGGTGATGTCGGACGCTACGGTGGTATCAGCCAGTGTCACCTTGATTTCCCGCTCCTTGGGCCGCGAAGCCCTGGCCGCTAATGGTAATCAACTCCCGGGGGCTTCCCACGTGCCGTTTGAGGTGAATCTTTGGAACCACCGCCATCGTCAGCTGTAGCTCGGTGTTGGACCCGCCGACCTTTATTTGATATTTGCCGGTGGCCGCGGCCGGCACCTTGAAAGTCGCGGTCCAGGAACCGTTGCCATCGGAGGTCGCCGTGGCGATGGTGCTGCTGCCGAAGTCGATGGGTATCCCTATTTGGTCGGGATCAAAACCCTGCCCTTTGATAGTCATTGTGGAACCGGGCGGCACCGCCGGATCCGAGACCAGGGAAATGCCGGGGACCACGGACAGATGTTGCTCGGTCTGATGCCCGCTGGTCCCAGTGGCCCGGATCCGGACCTGACCTTTGGGAACCACCGGCACGGTGATTCCCGTGCTCCAGGTGCCCTGCCGGTTGGCTGTAGCTGCAGCTTCCCCCAGATCATTGCCCAAATAGATGGTGATCCGCTCTCCGGCACTGGCGCCGACGCCGGAGACGGTAACCCGGGCCCCCGGACGCCCGCTGGTCGGCTGCAGGCTCAGGCTGGGAGCTACCCGGAGCGGAACTTTGTCGACGCTATCCTTCGCCGTCAAGGAGCCGAAGGCTTGAATCAGATGGGATCCTCCGTAGATGACCGGTACCTCAAAAGAAGCCATCCACTTTCCCCGGACATCGGCGGACACCTCTGAGGCCACGGTATTGGAGCCTAAACGAACCGTTATTCCCGGTTCTCTGGCTCCGAAGCCAATTCCGCTGACCACGGCCGTGCTTCCCGGGACCGCCTTCAAAACATCCACCATTATTTTGGGCGTAACCACAAAGGTGTCCCGGTGGGTGCCGCTGGCTGACCCGCTGACCCTTACCACTTGGGAACCGGAGGGCACTACGGGGACCGTGAAGGTATTGGCGACCAGGCCATTGTCGCTAACTGCCAAGGACTGCACGACGCGGCCCTGGAATACTATGCTGACTTCATCCTCCGAATGAAACCCAGTGCCCGTGACGTGCACCTTTGAACCGGGAGGACCGCTGCTTGGGGAAACCGAAACAGCGGCGATAATTGTGAATCCTTCGGCTCCCGCGCCCTCAACGCTAACCCGGTAAGGTCCTCCTGGCCTGGTGGGAACCGAATATGAAGCATAGAGGGAGCCCGAATCGCTGGTAAAGCCGCTTCCAACCCGGACACCGTCAAAAAGGACGTCCAAACTGGTCTTAGGGGGGAACCCGGATCCGGTTACCCTGATTCGTTTCCCAACGATTCCAGAACTGGGGCTCACAATGATAGTCGGCCCGGTCTCTTCGGTCTCTTGAGCCTGGGCAGTGGGGGCGGCCAGAGTCAGCAGCAGTAACCCCAAAACTAAAAAAATGGCAGTGAGTAGCACCCGGAAAATCGGCCCACTATTAGACTGCCCATTCAAGAAGCGGACACCTTTCATTGGACCAATGAGGGTCCCACCCTTTGGCCCCAACCGGTAAGCCTGCCTTGTTGGTTCGCCTTTCATAGTGTCACCGACTTTTTAGTAGCGCCGACCTTGGCATTTGGCCTGATGGCATTGCCCCATCTACAGGAGGTAAGGCAATCTGAATCCCGCGGAAATCGAAACCCAGCGACCGGATCGCCGCCCTGGAGCCTGCCAGGTTTCTCAAGAAAATCTTGGCGAAGAAGGTCATATGAACACGCTAACAGGTCAACTAATCGATGGAGAGGGTGTTGCCTCCTTATCCTTCTGCCCGCATATCAGCAAACTGGACGGTGCCTGAACTGAGAACTCCTCCTCCGGTTAATCGTCTGCCTCGGGAGAGCGCATAGAAGCACTGTTTCGAACTCGAATGCCGAAACGGTGCCCGGCGGCTTAATCCCTTTGGAGATGCAACCATCCTTATTGCTAACATAGCAACGAGAGGTGAACATTCAGGGGATAAAAAAGTGAATAGTTGGTGAATAATTGGTGACAGCTAATTTAATAGTGACGGCGAGCAAGGGCAGCCGGTACTAAACCAAAGCCAAGGTGGGAACTACATTGGGCAGTGATGGCAAAGGCACGGCAGGTGTAAAGATCAAAGCATCGGCTCGGGCCTGTAACCGGGTTCGGCAGCGACGTTTCACTTCTTCCTTACGGTGAGCTAGCCCGCCGAAGAATTGATTCATCTTCTCTTGGACTTTGGCTTTTGTTCCCAGGCATTCGTTGGCCGTGACCTCTTCCCTGGCCCAGTCCCAGACGGCTTCGTCGGCATTGAAGTCTGGGCTGTAGGCCGGTAAGGCCACCAACCGCAGATGCAAGTTCGGAGTGGTCAAATACAGGGCCTTTTCATTCTCCTGCCTGGTAGGAAAAGCCCATCATGTCGAAAGCTTCGCTGAGATGGGCATTGTGGCGGCGTAGTGCAGCGGCTACGTTGGAATGCCCAGCCGACGTACCAAGCTGATGACCAGGTTCCGCAGGCTCGCCAGAACCTGAGGGGCGGCCCCAGTGCGCACCTGAGAGCGGTCCTCGTCGAAGGTCACATCCCGTACCCAGTGGAGGCGGTTCTCGATGCCCCAGTGCCCACGGGAAAGGCTCAACAATCGCCTGGCATCGGCATCAGTGGCTGGGAGACTGCTAATTGCATAGCTCACAGCCACCTGTTTCTTGCCCTTCACGACCCGCTGGCGCTCTAGCCGACACACCTGTTGCAGATGCGGCCACGCTTCCCCGACCGTCCCAGCGCTGCTCACGTAGCCATTTAGCTCTGGGTCGGCCAAGGCCCACAACTCTCGCCGCTCCAGCCGCCCATGACGCCGCTTTACTGGAGCATCGGCCCAGACCGTCAGCTTGGCCCCGCGTGCTCGCCACTCCGCTGCCAGCCAGGGAGGTACGGTTGGGCCACCAGCCCTCTCAGTTCCTAGCAGGGGAAAAAGCCACCTCCAGGTCTCGGCGCAAGGTGGGCTGATTCTCTTTAACTGGCAGCAGATACTCTCCGCCGTCTGCCACAATCTGCTCACAGACTTTCCGTTGGGTCAGTAAGGCATCAGCCACTACTACCCGACCCTTCAGGGGTACCTGGCCCAATACTTCTTTGACCGCCGCCAATTCTTCCCCTTTGCCCGGCGCAGCTACCTGCGCCAGCACTGCCCCAGCGCGGCTAGCGTAGGCCGACACCAGATGGACCCCGGGTATCTCTTGGCCGTGGACCCCTCGCAAGGTTTTCCCGTCCAGGGACAGGGGGTCATCCGCCTCTACCCCGCTATTTGCCAGCCAGTTGCCGACTTCTGCCTCAAAGGCCGCCACGTCCAGGTCCTTGAACACCCGGTGGAGGGTGGCCACGCAGGGTGTCTTCTCCTGGCTGAACCCCAAAAGCTGCGCCGTAGCACCCCCTTGGTCCCGCCCCCATTGAGCTATGGCGTATAAGCTGCGGGCGCCGCACAGCATGGCACAGGTGGCCAAGGCCAGGATCGCCCCCAAAGAGTGGCGTCGCCCTTGGCTACTCCGGAAGTCAGGCACCAAATCCAGCGTTTCTCTCAAAGTCATCATCCTTCCCTCTCGCTTAAACTGGTAATAATTTTATACTATTTTGAGAAAATGAAAAGGCCCTGTGGTCAAATAGCTGCGAATCGCTGCTCCTCGGTGGGCTGGTCCATTGTCCCAGATTACTACCAGAGGTCCAGGATGTTTTTCTCTTAGCTGCCGTAAAAAGGCGGTGGAGGTCTCGGCATTGCTGTTGCCGGCTATTTCCATGGCTTCCACCTCCCCAGCCTCCAAGCAAACTCCCGAGTAGTAGCAGGCCTTCTCTCCCCACCGAGGACTGGTGGAGTCCACCAGCGCTGCCTCTCCCTTGAGTACCCATTTGCCTCGCAGGTCGGCATCGGCCCGAAAGTGGGCTTCATCCACGAAGAAGATCTTGGCTCCACTCTCTTGGGCCTCCTCTCGGATTTGGCTGTACTGGAGGACGAAGGCTTTCCGTTCTTCATCCTTGGCTTTCAGGAGGCGTTTCTTGGGTCGCTTCAGCACGAAGCCCAACCGATGGAGGTAGTTCAAGCAACTGCTCCGACTCAGCCCCAGGTCAAAGCTCTGCTTGAGAAATTGCCTTACTACTTTCCAGTTCCAGTTGGACAATTCAATCCCCGCCTCCCCAGGCGGATTTTGCACCGCAGACTTCAGTTGGTTCTGTTGACCCCAGTTCAAGACGGGGGGGAACCCCCAGTCTGCTCAAAGACCAAACCTTGGGCCCCGCCTCGGCGAAAGTTGTCCAGCCAGTTTCCGATGGTATGAGGCTCTCTCTCCAAAGCCTCAGCCACTTGAGTGGCCGACCACCCTTGGGCCAACAACCATAGCCCATGCCACCTTTCTCGCTCCCGAGGTGTTGGCGCCCGATACATCCTTTCCCGTAAGTCGCCTACATCCAGTTGCCACCGTTCCAGGAGTTGCACTATTTCCTTCATGCCTTCCACCACCGCCAATCGACTTCTTTTACAGAATATCGCAACTCCTCTTCGGGTTCGCTTTATGTAGGTTTCACCTTAGCTTTGGTTTAGTACAGGTGGGCTGAAAAGCCCGAGTAGTATAATGAGCGCGTTGAGGTTGGAGAGATGAAGTGTGGTGGTGAAGGCGATGCGTGGACCGAAACCTCCCGTGGTGGAATTATCCCCGGAAGAGCAGCAAGGATTGGAAACCCTGGTGCGCCGATATAGCACCCCCCAGCAGTTGGCCCGGCGAGGCAGAATCATTCTGTCTGCCGCGGCTGGCCTGAACAACAGCCAAATAGCCCGCGAAGTGGGCCTGGATGTGGATACGGTACGGTTCTGGCGCAACCGCTGGCTGGGGCTACAGGCAGCCATTCTGGAAGACCTGAGTATAGAAGAAAGGTTGCGGGATGCGCCTCGTCCTGGGGCTCCCGCCCGGATCACCCCAGAGCAAGTTTGCCAGATCATGTCCCTGGCTTGTGAGGCCCCCAGCCAGTGCGGTCGTCCTATCAGCCAGTGGACCAGCCGGGAATTGGCTGATGAGATCATCGAAAAAGGCATCGTAGAACGGATTTCCCCCCGTCATGCGGCCAGGCTTCTAGAAAGGGGGACCTGAAACCCCACCGGATACGCTATTGGTTGACACCCTCCGGGGACGAGCACTATGACGCCAAAGTCACTGACATCTGCGATCTGTACCGAGAAGCTCCCGCCTTGGTCCAATCTGGGGAGCGAGTGATGAGCACTGATGAGTTGACCGGAGTACAGGCCCTGGAGCGCAAACATCCTGGGTTGCCCTTGGCGCCGGGGAAGGTGGAACGGCGGGAGTTTGAGTACATCCGGCATGGTACACGCTCCTTCATCATCAGTCGGGATGTGGTGACGGGTCAGATTGTTGAGCCCTATGGGGGGCCCAGACGTACCGAAGCGGACTTTCTGCAGCATGTGGAGGCAGTGATCGCTAGCGATAGGGCGGCCCAGCGGTGGCATTTTGTGGTGGACAACCTGGACACGCACCGTTCTGAATCTCTAGTGCGCTGGGTAGCCAGAGAGTCTGGGCTGGACCTGGAGTTGGGTAAGAAGGGCAAGTGGGGCACATTGGCGAACCGAGAGTCCCGGGCCGCATTTCTCAGCGATCCCAGCCACTGTATCGTGTTTCACTACACCCCCAAGCACACGTCATGGATGAACCAAGTGGAAATCTGGCTGAGCATTCTGGTGCGAAAACTGCTACAGCGAGGGTCATTCAGATCGGTGACCGATCTGAAACAGAAGGTGTGGGACTTCATCGACTATTACAACCGGACCATGGCAAAGCCCTTCAAATGGACTTACCAAGGCAAGGTGCTGGTCGCATGAACTGCCGGGTTATTTACGCCCACCTGTACTAGTCGGCCCTCGTATTTGCTAGTGAGCCCGGGCGTCGGCAGATGGAGGGGGAGTCCATCACTCTACGGGCACCGTAGTTATCAGCAAGTAGTGGTCAACGAAGGGCTACCGGCGGATGGATTTTAAAAGCTGGCTTCATGCCTTCAGGACGGGGGTGCCCCAAGAAGGTCCGAGGAAGGGTATGGTAACCCTTCCCACCCCCTATCAAAGGAAACGACGTCCTAAACACCCTCTGAGGCCCATCGGAGGAAGTTTGGCTGTCAAGCGGTGCCCAAAACCAAAAAGAAGGGCTCCCACCCCATGGCAGGAGCCCCTTTCGGATACGATTTTTGGCGCGCCCGGCAGGATTCGAACCCGCAACCTCTGGGTCCGAAGCCCAGCGCTCTATCCGTTGAGCTACAGGCGCAACGAGGGGGAAATGACCGATGTTTTGGGGCGAGCGACGGGATTCGAACCCGTGATCTCCTGTGCCACAGACAGGCGCCTTAGACCACTTGGCTACGCTCGCCATCCCGCAGTACCGGCAACCGGGGCTTACGGCTCCCAAAGGAGCAGGGGTCAGAGCAATGGCCGGCCCCAGGTCTGTTGGCTCAGCTATCGTAGCAAAAAGGTAGGCAAGTTACAAGAAGAAACCGCGCTTACAGCGCCGAGGGTTTGTTACAATTAGGGTGAGCGGGTAACTACAATAATCGAGCCGGTTTTCACAAATAGGAACCAAATCGGCCCCTTTATTCACATTTTAACTAAAAGAGGGTTTGGCTATGGCTTGGAAAGCGCTTATCCTGATTATTTTTACCTCATTTTTGCTGGTGGCTTGTTCCTCGGCGACGCCTCCTGAAGCGCCTGTCGATTCCTTTGCCGCGACCGGCGCTGTCGACAATCCTGAACCCGCAGCTTCATCTGCTGTGGCCGAGCCAACCAGCCCGGCTATAGATACCCTTCCCGCGGTCAGTTCCAATACCAACGCGGGCCGCCCTCAAGGGGGCAAGCTGGTAAGGCTGTACCGCGACCCTCCCACTATGGATCCTCATTTAACCACGGATAACATTTCCGGCGGTCTGGTCAACGAGATTTTCGGCGGCCTGGTTACCCTGGGCCTGGACCTGAAGGTGGTGCCCGACCTGGCGGAACGTTGGGATGTTAGCGACGATGGCCGGGTTTATACCTTCCATCTGCGGAAGGACGCTAAGTTCCACGACGGAAAGCCCGTAACCGCCGAAGACGTCCGCTGGTCCCTGGAGCGGGTCGCCGACCCGAATACCCTATCGCCGGTAGCGGAACAGTACTTGAGCGACATCGTAGGAGTATCGGCCAAATTGGCCGGTCAGGAGTCTTCAATATCTGGCTTGCAGGTGGTCGACCAGCACACGATAAGGATCACCATAGATGAACCCAAGTCTTATTTCCTGGCCAAACTCACCTATCCCACGGCCTTCATCCTAGACCAGAAAAACGTGGAAGGCGACGGAGACGAATGGCTGCGGCAGCCCAATGGCACCGGCCCCTTCAAGCTGGCCGAGTACGAGATAGGTGAGGTCCTGCGCCTGGTCCGAAATGAATACTACCACTTGGGACCGCCCAACCTGGACGAAGTGGAGTTCATCCTCGCCGGAGGGAACGCCATGATCATGTACGAAAATGACGAGATCCACCTGACTGGCGTGGGGCTGGCCGACTTGGAGCGGGTTCTGGACCCGAGCGAGCTCCTGAACGCCGAACTGAAGGCCGCCCCCTCTTCCTTCGGCGTAAGCTATATTGGGTTGAATGTAGACATGCCGCCTCTGGACGACCCCTTGTTCCGCCAGGCGCTCAGTATGGCCATCGACCGCGACACCATCGCTGTTGCGGTGCTGGACGGGTTAAGGATTCCAGCCACGACTATAATTCCTCCCGGATTCCCTTCCTATAGCACCGACGTTCAGGGCTACGGCTACGACCCGGAGCGGGCCTTGGAGGTTCTAAAGCTGTCCAAATACGGCAACGATCTGGATAATCTGCCGCGAATTACGCTCAGCATTTCGGGTAGCTTCGGAGCCGACGTGCCGTTGGATTTGGAGGTGATTCTACAGTCCTGGCAGGAGGTGCTGGGCGTTGAGGTAGAGATTCAGCAGACTGAATGGGCCACCTTCCTCCAGGACCTACAGGCCCGCCGATATCACATGTTCACCCTGGGTTGGAGCGCGGATTATGCCGACCCGGAGAACTTCCTGGACATCTTGTTCCACAGCGGGAGCGAGAATAACCATACCAACTACAGCAGTCCGCAGGTGGACGACCTGCTGGAGCAGGCCAGGGTTGAGCCGGACCAGGAGACACGATTCGAGCTTTACAACAGAATTGAACAGATGATTCTGGATGATGCGCCCTGGGTGCTGCTCTGGAACACCGGAGAGACCTACGCGTTGGTCAAGCCCGAAGTAAAAGGTTATGAGCTGACCCCCATGACCATCCCCAAGTACCGGTACGTTTACCTGGAAGCCCAGTAGGAAGGCTTCGGATGGGCACCTACATCGCCCGCCGGTTGATTTGGACCCCGGTCCTGCTGGTAATCGTAAGTTTCATTACTTTTACCATGGTGCAGCTGGCGCCAGGTGATCCTATCCAGATTCGGATGGGACAGCACAACGATCCGGAAACTGTCCAGCGGATTCGCGACGAACTAGGCCTGAACGATCCCATACCGGTCCAGTTCGCCAGGTACATCGGCAACGTGGCAAGAGGGAATTTCGGGGAGAGCCTGCAGTACCAGGGGCGCAGCGTCGGCGAAATCGTTCTCAAACGTGTCTCGGTTTCGGCACAGCTCAACCTGGCCGGGCTGATCGTCTCTTTGGGTCTGGGCATACCGCTAGGGTTATACGCCGCCATCAAGCAGGGAACCGGCTGGGATGTGGTGGCGGTGGCCGGTACATTGGTGGGCCAGTCCCTGCCCGTCTTCCTCACCGCACCCGTGCTTTTGATTGTCTTTGCCCTGAAATTGGACGTCCTGCCGACCCACGGCTGGGAAGGGTTTTTTAGCACCCATATCATATTACCGGCCGTCGTCCTGGGTATTCCCGGGGTGGCTATCTTGGCCCGAATTACCCGGGCCAGTACCCTGGATGTATTGGTCCAGGATTACATCCGCACTGCCCGGGCCAAAGGCTTGCCGGAGAGGGTGGTGCGGTCACGCCACATCCTTCGGAACTCTCTGATACCGATTGCGACCATGTTAGGGTTCTCCATGGCAGGCATGGCCAGCGGATCTTTTATAGTGGAAATATTTTTCGGTATACCCGGCGCCGGCCTTCTGGCTATAGAGGCGCTATTCGCCAGGGACCACATGATACTGATGGCAGTGGTCCTCCTGGGCACCACATTGTTCGTGCTGGCCAACCTAGTGGTGGACCTGACCTATCCCATCCTGGACCCTCGAATCCGGCTGAGGGGCGGCCATGTTGCGGGGTGAGGCCAAGCCCTCCACGCTTAGCGATCGGGCGGAACGTAGCGGCAGCTATTGGGCCCTCTCCCTGCGCCGCCTTTACCGGAAGAAACTAGCCATGTTTTTCCTGGGGGTCATACTTCTGATGTATGGCTCCGGAGTTTTAGCCTCGTTGGTGGCGCCCTACGGCTACAACGACCAGGACCTTACCAATGTCAAGCAGGGCCCCAGCTTGAGCCACCCTTTCGGCACCGACCGATTGGGACGGGACCAGCTGACGCGGGTCATTTTTGGTTTGCGAACCACGGTAATCATCACCCTAACCTCGCTCTTGGGCGGATCGCTGGCCTTGGGAATAACTCTAGGATTGGTCAGCGGCTACTTCGGCAAAGTCATCGATTCAGTGATAATGCGAGTAGGAGAAGTAACCTCCTCCTTCCCTGAGATATTCTTAATCCTCCTTATTTTCGCCACTTTCAGACCTCGCCTTGTAGAGTGGGTACGGGCCTTCGAGGATGCCACCGGCGTCGATTGGATAGTTCGGTTGGGCTTTGTGGATTACATGGTGATAGCTTTTGCGTTGAGCTCCTTCTCCTGGTTTGGCATGGCCCGCCTGGTCCGCGGCCAGGTTTTGCAAGTGCGGGAGAACCAATATTCCGAGGCAGCCAGAGCTATTGGAGCTAGTACCCCCCGCATCTTGAGAGCCCACGTCTTACCAAATGTCCTCAGCCCCGTTATTGTATCGGTCTCGGCTGGACTGGCCGGTTTCGTTGGGGCGGAAATCATTTTGAGCTTTCTGGGCATCGGCATCCAGCCGCCCCTACCCAGCCTGGGAAGGATGCTGTTCGAGAATGGCAATATTTCGGTAATGCGGAGCCAGCCCCATCTGATACTTTTCCCAGTGGGAACAATCGCGACGTTGCTGTTTGCCTTCAGCCTGCTGGGGGATGGCATTAACGACGCCTTTAATCCCCGAGCCCGCTGAGGGTTAGACCGGCGACTTCTCCCGGCCCGGCTCGCGCCGGCGCCTCCGCCAAACCCCCAACCCCAAGAGTCCCACCGGACTGCCCAGCATCGAGAGCATGGCCAAGTCGACCACCATGCTGGCCCGCTTTGTCGCAACGCCGCAGCCTGGAGCCGCTGCGGGGCTCTCGCCGTTGGCATCTGGGGTTGCCCCAGGAATGGAATCAGAGGACGACTTCGGCTCTAGCGCCGGAACTGGTGTGGTCGTGGGTGTGGCCGTGGGTGTGGCCGTAACCTTCGGCTGGCGAACTTCCGGAGGCGGTAATGGCTCTACTCCCAGGAACAGCCTCCATTCGGAATCCAAGCCGTACTGGTCAAGCCCATAAGCCAGCTCCAAGGCCTTGTCGATGTCAAAGGTCCGCTTTATACCCCGGATCAGCTCCACCATCTGGGCCTCGCCATAGGTAGCGATCAGGTATTCCACCACCGATTTCCCCTGCCCGTAGCTGAGGATAATCTCGCTGGGGGTCCCACTAAAGGTGCCCAAATGCCATAACGGCCTGAGTTTGTTTTCTTCGATGGCCCGCAGCAGGTACTGGTCGTAATCGTCGGAGTTTTTCACGTTACCGTACTCAGCCAGTCCTTCATTAAGCCAGGAGGGCACCCGCCCAATGGCCCTACCGGCGGCGTCGGCCACCAGGAGGTGGGTGAACTCGTGGGAAGTGGTTCCCTCAAAAGTGGTGTCCCGACCATGCACCAGCAGCACCCGCTCCTCTTTAAAGGCCATGCCCTGAGTAATCAGCTGCTCGGAGGTGGCGCGGGACCGAAAGGGCAGGGCGCCGCTCATGTCCCGGTAGTTATCATAGGTCAGGATGTGCAGCGGGTCTTTCGGATCGATTCCCAAAACCGGACGCATCCGATTCAGAGTCGCGCCCGCGATCTCCAGCATAGTCTGGGCCCGGTCAGCCATGCCCTCACCCTGGTAAAATACGGTTATCAGGCCATCGGTGACAGTTCCCCATTCGAAGCGAGTGTCCAGATAGATGAATACTTGGGGCTCCGTTCGAAGCTCCCTTCCGGCACTGTCTCGAATCTCAAAGGAATACTCGATGCGGGTGCCGGGGGGAATATATTCTCCACCACTGCGGCTGCGCATCAAGGTTTCCCCGTTGATTACCTTGCCCGGGCTGAACTCCAGCGCCCGGTAAGAGCTGCGGGAAGTCTGGCCGATCTTCTTGAAAAATACTCGAATATCTACTATTTCATCTGGGCTACTGGCCTGGATAAAGAATTTAACGCCGTCCGGGAATTTACTTTCGGCTCCCTGGCTGGTCACCAAGATTTCATGGGCGCCGGCTTGGACGGCCTCCGCCGAAATCAGGAGTCCGGCGGCCAGGAATGTTAGCAGGAATGTTAGGATGATAAAGGAAATGATTGCTCGCACGTAAAATCCTCTTTAGCCGGTTTTAATAGCGGAATGGTACTAGAAGTTACGTTGGGTGACTGCCAGTAGACTCGCCAGGCCGGCCCAGGCCCGAGGGGTTATCCTGGGGGCTGGCAGCAGGTTTCAGGTTACACCGCTGCCGGCCAAAGGGCCAAGGCAAAGCAGGCTTGCCTTGACGCCAAAAGAGGTTATACCTACAATCGAGACGCCAACTGTCAATCCCAGTCGATTGGCCCAACCGTCTGGCGGCCGCTAGGCCGTCCTGGGGCAGGCATCTTCCGGATTTCCAACCCTACAAATGGAGGCCAGAGCAGGCTAAAATGCCGATCAAAGTAGGCCGAATACCAGATCTACACTCCGAGCCCTTTTATTTCGACATGGGCCGCCGAGGCATGGAGCTGTGCTCAATGCTCCCCAGCGAGCTGGGCAGCGCGGCTGAGCAGGGCGAGATCGACGCCGGTCCTCTACCCCTGGTCGATTGCTTCCGCCTGGAGGACCGATTCCAACCCGTGGGGGGCTTCTGCATCTCCACCACCGAGGAGTCGGGAGCGGATTTTCTTTACTCTAAAGTGCCGATTGAGGAATTGGGCCGGGCCCAAGTAGGCATTCTAGCTGATGCGGCCACCACTCCCGAGCTGCTTCAGATAATACTGCGGTTGAAATACCAGCTCGACCCGGTGGAGTACGTAGGTCTTGATGAACCCCACGATGCCTTCCTCCTGGCCGGAAACCGGGCCTTGCGGCAGCGGCGAGGAGCCCGCGGCTTCCCCCACAAGTACGACTTGGGCTCCGAATGGAACTCCTGGACCCAGCTTCCCTTCGTCTACTCCCGCTGGATGGTCCGAAATGACGTAGACCCCAAGCAGGTGGCCCTGCTGGAGGACATACTTTACGTGGGGCTGGAGGACGGGGTTGACGCTCTATACCATATTAACGAGCCCCGGGAAGACCTTCTAATGTTGCCCAGGCAGGTGGTGGAATACATTCAGGGACTGCGCTATTACATCGGCATGGCCGAGCAACGGGCCATCGACCGGTTTCGCGAGTATTTGGCCCAGCTGGGTCCTTAGCCTGCCGGCCCGATTCCTCTTATTCCAGTCTCTCCAACCCGGGTGTCGTGGCGGCCTGGGCGCCTAGTGGCCTGAGATAGCAGTGACCCAGTTGTTACGCCGGACTCTAGCGGTCGACGCTTTCCCGAGGTGAATCGCCGGGTGAATCCCTGGGTAAATCTCCGGTTGCCCCGCCCAAGCCGGTCCTCAGGGGCACCCCCACACCTTCAAAAGAAGGAGACCTTCCTTGACCAAAATCGTTGACCACTGCTTTGAAGTTACCGGGCGTCCTGCCATTATCTGCGACTTCTCCCCGCCTCGCTCCGGCGACCCGGCGACGGTAACCCAAGCCAGATTCGGCGCCGATTTTATTTCGGTGGCGTACAATCCCGGCCGGGCTGTTCGGGCCAACTCCGCCATGCTGGCGGCGGCGATTAAATCTCAAACCGGACAGGAGGTGGCATTCACGCTGGCCACCCGGGACATGAATCAGCTGGCGCTGCAATCGGAGCTCTTGGGCGCCCAAATGCTGGGACTGGAAAACGTGATTGTAGTGCAGGGAGACCCTTTCCCCGAGCGAGACCTGACGCTGTTAGCTCCGGTGAACCAGGTGACTCCTACCGGGTTGATCACCGCCATAGCCAATATGAACCAAGGGAAAGACTTCAGGGGCGCCCAATTGCGCTCGTCCACCGATTTTTGTATCGGCGCTACGGTGGACCTGGGCCGGGGCGTGGAACGAGAAGCACGCCTGGCCCGGCGCAAAGTTCAGTCCGGCGCCCACTTCTTGATCACCCAGCCCATTTTCGACCCGGGGGACGCTTCTCGATTCATCAGCGCATACGCCGACGCGGCGGGCGAACCGCCGGGGTTGCCCCTCTTTTTTGGGCTTCAAGTGCTGGAACAGGACGGGATAATCTTCAGCTCCGTCCCGGAGAAAATAAGGGGAGAACTAGCCGGGGGCAGGTCCGGAGTGGACCTGGCGGTAGAGCTGTTCCAGAGGTTTCAGCAAGCCGATATACACGACATTTATCTGGTGCCGCCGATTCGCCGGGGCGGCGCGAGAAATTATCGGGCCGCGCAAGAGGTGTTGGAGACAATCCGCGGAGGCCAGAAGTGAGAGGACAGAGGTGAGCGGAGGAATGTTCTCAACTCCGCTCACCCCGGCGCGGCGCTAGCGAGCGTCGAAAACCTCTTTGGCTATTGCGACGGCGTTGGCCGCCGTGGGCCAGCCAGCGTAGAAGGCCATATGGGTGATTACCTCGGCGATTTCCTCCCTGGTGACCCCGTTATCCAGGGCGCGGCCAATGTGGCCCCGGAGTTGACCGGTGCGATAGAGGGCGACGAGGGCTGCGACGGTAATCAGGCTACGGTCTCGCTTGGAAAGCTCGGGGCGTTCCCAGATGTCCCCGAAGAGCACGTTGGCGCTGAGTTCCGCCATCTTTGGGGCGATCTCTTGGGCGGCGCTGCGTGGTGTGGTCATACGCTTACTCCTCCATTAAAGCTGACGTTTCCGGGCCAGTATACTACGGCCAGCATACTACCGGGAGCCAAGCTGGGCTAGGGCCTTTCGATTGTCATTGCGAGGGCCGCAGGCCCTAAGCGATCTCATGAGGGTAAGAAGGGATTGCTTCGCTTCTCTGCTCTGCAAATAGCCCGTTCGCCCTTCGAGAGCCTCATGGTTCGACGGGATCCCTACCGCTCGTAGTGAGCCCGTCGAACCATGAGGCGAGGGGAATCCATTTTCATCTGTAGGTGGCGCTCCGCCGGAGCATGATAACTCGCAATGACACTGGGGATAACCGAAAAACCCTACAAGCTGGGATAGCAAAATTGCCCGGAGGGAAAATCTAGGAGTTGGCCGGTGGCTGTTAGACCGGCGGTGGAGTCCAGGGGGCTGGGCATTCAGCTCTCGCCAGCGCCCCCGTGGGCGCCCCATGTAGCGCCAAATTCGGCCCGCTCGACCACCTGCCCGGTGAAAGTCTGGGCGGTCTGGCCGGCCAGCCAAACCGCCGCCGGAATCACCTCCTCCGGCTGGACCATGGGTATGTGAGCAGTGCCGGGCCAATCGCCCCGGCGGTTCATCCAGGTATCCACCCGCCCCGGGCCAAACAGATTGACCGCGATATTCTCAGCCCGCACCTCTTCCGCCAAGCTGAGGAACATCCGCTCCAACGCGGCCTTGCTCATGGAATAAGCGACCCGCCCGGAGCGATAGGTGCGAGCCGAGCCGGAGGTTACAGCAAAGATTGAGCCACCGGCGTTCTGGGCTATCATCGCCGGCAGGGCGTATTTACACAGCAAAAATGGGGCTCGTACGTTGACCGCCAGGCACCGGTCCAGCAGATCCACATCCAGGTCCGGCACCGACGCTTCGCAGTCGATACCCGCGTTGGAAACCAGGATATCAATGCGACCGAAGCGTTCCAGCGTGGTCCCGACCAGGGATTTGATCTCTTCGGCTCGTGAAAGGTCACACCTAACGCCGACGGCGGTGCCACCCTGCGCTCGGATGGTGTCCGTGGTTTGGTGAATGGTGCCGGAGGAGTATTGCTGAAAGTCGGACCCGGATGAAGTGTCGACCTCAGTCCGCGAGGCGACCGCCACCCGGACGCCGGCCTGGGCTAAGCCGATGCAAATGGCACGGCCGATTCCACGGCTGCCGCCCGTAACGATGGCGACCTTACCGTTTAGCTCCGGGGCCAGTTCCACCCTAACGTCCGGTCTTAGGAAACCGGCCGGAATTGGGGCAGGCTTATTTTCTCATCCAGGTCTTCGAAGACGACTTCCACGGCCATCCCGCATTTGATCACGGCGGGGTCCGGCTCCACCTCCACCAGGTTGGTGGCCATTCTGGCGCCCCCTTCCAGCTCAACAATGGCCGGAACATAGGGGGCCCGATCCCGGAACGCGGGGATCGGCGCTCTATGTACGATGCAGAAGGTGTGGACAATTCCCCGGCCGTTGGTCTGGATCCATTCGGTATCCCGGGAAAAGCAATCAGGACAGATGTCCCTGGGATAAAAATAAGTCTGATCGCAGGCCTTGCAATGGCGCAGCCAGAGCTCGTGGGCCTTGCACTTCTCCCAGTAAAAGTCGGACTCGGGTTGGGGAACCGGAGGGGTGATTGGAGGTGCCGGTTGAGTCATTATCTTCTCCTCCAGATTTCGGCGCTAACCAGGGCTAAGTAGGGAACGCGGGGTGGACCGGCAAGCCAAGCGGGCAGTCCCCAGTCTATCACAAGACTTCAGGGGGAAGGATAGGCACAAAAGGAACCAGCGTCAAGGAGCGGCCCTTTCCACACCGGCTCCGCGGGCGACGTGGTTCTTGCCCACCGCCCTGCCCGGGGAGTATCTTTGGCATTGAACATCCCCCAAGCTGGGAGCGGCCAGCTGCATCTGGAGAAGCTGCATGAAAATAGCGGTCATGGGCGCGGGCAGTATCGGCGGCTACTTCGGCGGAATGCTGGCCCAGGGAGGCCACCAGGTGACCCTGATCGCCAGAGGGGCCCACCGGCAAGCCATCGAGGCTCACGGCTTAAAAATAATAACCGATGAACGGGAGTTCCTAGTCCGGTGCGCGACCACCGACAACCCGAATTCGGTGGGGCCAGTGGAGTTGGTACTCCTCACGGTCAAGACTTACCATAACCCTCAGGCGGTTCCGGCCATGCTTCCCCTGATTGATGGGGATACCTCAATCCTGTGCCTGCAGAACGGCATCGACAGCTACCAGGCGGTGGCTCAAGCCGTGGGATTGGAAAAAGTGCTACCCGGCGCGGCCTACATCGAGGCCAGCCTGGCCGGACCCGGGGTAGTCCGGCAGTCGGGCCAGGTGGTGCGGATCGTATTTGGGGAGTTGGATGGGTCCGACTCGGAGCGGGGTCAGCTCATCTTGCAGGCTTTGAAGCAGTCAGGGATCCCAGCCCAGTTTACCCAGGACATCCAGCAAACCCTGTGGACCAAGTTTCTTTTCATCGCCACCATGGCCGGGGTCACCACCCTCTCCAGAGAAACCATGGCCCAACTGCTGCCGCGCCCGGAATGGCGCCAGGCCATAGAGGATTGTATGCGAGAGATAGAGGCGGTGGCCAGAGCCCTTGGTGTAAAGCTGGCGGAAGATGTGGTTAGCAGCACTTTGAGCTACATCGAGGGCTCACTGGAGCAGATGCACGCCTCCATGCATGCCGATGTCATGGCCGGCCGGCCGCTGGAGCTGGAAGCCCTCAACGGCGCGGTGGTTCGTGCCGGCAGGATGGCCGAGGTGCCCGCGCCGGTCAATAACCTGATCTACGCGATGGTCAAACCCGTTAAGGACGGCCATCCGGAGCAAGCGCGTTAACCTATGCGTTATCCGGCACGTTAACTGGGAGGAAGAGCATGGCCACTTTGGTAACCGGGGGCACGGGATTTGTCGGGGCGAATATCGTCAAAGAATTGGCTGGGGCCGGCCACCAGGTGTTCTCCCTGGACCTGAATGCTCCGGATGAGCTGACGCGTAGCTTTCTCGGCGACCGATCTTCCCAGGTCACATTTATTACCGGAGACATCCTGGATCGTACTTTCTTGGAGCGTAATTTTCTGGAGCGGACGCAGGCGATAGACAAGATCGTCCATGCTGCGGTCTACACGGTCAACCGTATTCCCCTGGAGATAGAGCGCAGCCGGGAGATAGTTGACATAAATATTACCGGGACCACCAACTTGTTGGAGTTGGCCCGGGGGTTGCGCGTTCAACGGTTTGTCTACGTCAGCTCTGGAGCCGCCTACGGCGCGGCCGGCGCGCCGGACCAGACCTTTAATGAAGACGCCGCTCCCCGCCCGGATTTCCTCTACGGGATCACCAAATATACCAGCGAGCTGCTGACCCGCCGGTACGGCGAGCTGCACCAGCTTTCCACCGCCAGCGTCCGGCTTAGCACGCCCTACGGCCCCATGGAACGAATCACGGGCCACCGGGGGGTGATGTCGGTGCTTTACCAGTGGACTGGAGAGGCTCTGCGGGGCGAAACAATCAGCTTGACGGACCCGGACGCCGGTCGAGATTACACCTACGTCGTCGACATTGCCGACGGGGTAAGAACCGTGCTGGACGCGGCCACCCTGCCCCACGATCTCTTTAACCTAACGGCCGGGCGGTGGATTACCTACTCCGAGATTCTAGAGCGCCTCAAGGAAATCCTGCCCGAGACCAAAGTAGAGGTTGCCCTCGGCGGCGCCGCCGCTCCCCGCAGCTCGGAACCCACCCGGGGCCCGCTGTCGGGCCACCGACTGTACCAGGACCTGGGATGGACGCCCCAGTACGACCTGGTCGCGGGCCTGAGCGACTACCTGGCCTGGCGCCGCTCAGCACCATTTTTGGATTAGCCTGCCCGACTAGTTTTGAGGTATCCTCTTCCGCTGGTTTCAGCATCTGGCTTGTTTCGCGGGTTGTTTCGCGGCAAGGCTTATGAGGGCGAATCCCTGAGGAAGAATCGGCGAGAAGAATCAGCCGGATGGAACCAAAGTCAGGGTGGTTGGAATCCATTCCAGGAGGAGACTCTCCAACTCGTCCTTACATTCTTCCAGTCGATGCTCGGCGCCCTCATAAAGCACCAGCTGTTTCGGTTCTTGCGCCCAGTCATGAATCTGCACGCCGCAGGAGTAGGGCAAGCGAGAATCGCTTTTGCCGTGCACCACCAGCAGCGGCTTGGGGGACAATTGGCCCGCCATGCCGGCCCCGTGGGTCTGAGGAGACAGACTCACCACGCCCTGCACGTGGCTGCTGGCCACACCGGCGGCGATAACCACCGCTCCGCCAAAGGAGTGCCCGACTAGAACTACGGGCTGATGCCCCGTTCCTTTAAGCATGGTGATACCGGCCAGCAGGTCCAGGACACATTCGGGCAGCACATTGGGCTGCCGGTAGTTCAAGCGTAATGAGGTAATGCCTTTATCCAGGAATCCTTCCGCCAGCCGGGCGTACATCCCGCTGGCCGGGCCCCCGAACCCGCCCCTGGCGCCACAAACCCAAATTACCGCCTGCCCGGAGCCTGGAGCCCGGTGGATAATAGCGGGTATCTCTCCCCGATTGGTGCGAAACAACAATCCCCGTCCGGCCTCTCCCTCATAGGGCAGCCCTTCGATCATCTCAAACACGGTCATTCGCGCGGAGGCGGGGGATTCCCTTTGAACGTTGGTAGCGTTGTCGTCAGCCAAGAGAACCTCTGGAGCCGATGATTTTCAGAAAAGGGGACCCGGGGCAAGCAAAATCCATCTCGGGGAACCTCCCCCACTGCAATTTGCTCGACGATACCAATGGCAGATTTGCTTGTCAAGAAAGCCGCTCAAAGTTAGGGCCTTTCGATTGTCATTGCGAGGGCCCCAGGTCCGAAGCTAGCTCATTAGGACAATAAGGGATTGCTTCGCGGAGTTTATCCTGAGCGCAGCCAAAGGGCTCGCGATGACGCTGGGGAAAACCGAAAGACCCTACGCGGAGGAAGGGTGGTAGGCCCGGGGCAAAGGGATGGGATGATTCCCAAGAACCATGTACCTGAGGCTGCTCCCCAGGTACAAAACTTGGGCTGCCGGCGCGGTCAGTGCAGGAAGTTTACCGCCTCCATCGAGATGGGGGTATTTCGCTGGATGGTGAGAACCGCTCCACTGGGAGGGATTACCTCCAGCATGAAGCTGGTGTTGGTGGATAGATCGGTAGCTAGCAGCGCCACCATGCCTGGAATGCTTATCTCGAAAATTTCCCCCTTCTCCATTAAGAAGTCCCCATCGCCATTACCCACTTGGGTGGCGGTGAACTCGCCCGTCGTGTCCAGGTTCACCGCTTGGTCGTTATCCGTGTATTTGAGGATTACCCGGCCCACGGTCATGTCGATGGGCTCACCGGCGGCGGCGTTGCCTACCTGGAAGGCAAGAATATCGATGGTCCCGGCGTTTCCAGTTGTGGCAGCAGTGGCCACCACCGAGCCCTTCAGCTCCATGGTTCCCCTGGCTTCGGAGAGACCGGCCTTGATGGTCTCCTTGGCCTTGTCGGTGGTGAATAGCCCAATGGAGAGGGCCGCGAAGGCAAAGACCGAAGAAACTACCACGAAGGCGATCAACACTATTGCTGTTTCCAGGCCGGTGATTCCCCGCTGGTCTCTTGAAATATCGATTACCCCGGCATTGAGCCTTCCGAGTGGGTTATTCATGGGGTGTTCCCTCCAAAGGTGAAAGCCCAGTTGAGGCTAGGCGCCTGATTCCCAGGCAAAAAATCAGCTGCCGACGCTGCACGGTCCCGGCTGACTTCTCATCTTTTATAGATGTTTGTCCCGAAGCGGCCAGCAAACATATGAAAGAGGGTAGGCGGCAGGTGTTGAGAGGGTTGCCAGCCCCCGCTACTCCCTTCGGGCGCTATTCGACACTATGTAGGGTAAGCCTAAAATTGTCCTATCGATAGAGGCGTTACCCCCTTATGGAGAAGTGGTTGCCCCCTTTCTCAAATACTTTGAGGTGCCGCCCTCGCCGAGGCGGCTGGTGCTGGAATCCTCCATCGGCGGGGCAACCGAAATATCCCTCCCTTGAACTGATCCACGGATTGTTCGTTACCGGGCAAGACAATAGCGCTGGCCGGGAGTTGGTCGGAAAGGGAAAGTGCCCGAGCAGTGGTTAACGGGGGCAACCACCCAGGGCGGTCAGTGGGTTTATGAAGGCTCCCCGATGGGAAAACCCTCTTAAGTGGATTAGAGCATGGATTTATCATGGAATTGGTGTGGAGAATCCGGCTGAAACGGGACTCTTTCGGATTAGCAGGTGATCAAGCAAATCCGGCGACTGATAATGGCTAGATTACTGGACATGCCCCTTAACGGCTCCAAACGCCTGGGCTGCGATGAGTGGGGGATTACCGGCCTAGACGCGGCCATCATAGCCATCGCTTTTGTGGTGGTCGCCTCGGTTTTTGCCTTCGCCGCCCTCTCCACAGGCTTGTTCACCACGGACCGGGCCAAGGAGACCGTGAAGGCCGGCCTTTCCGAGGCCCGTGGGACCATGGTGCTGAAAGGCTCGGTGGTGGCCACCGCCGGCGTGACCGGTGCATCCGGGACCGTGAATTCGCTGACTTTTCAAGTAAGCAGCGCCGCTGCCGCTGAACCCATCGACATGATCGTGGGGAACACCATCGTCCGGTATTCCGACAGATATCAGGCCGTAAATCTGGACCAGACTGGGGAATTCACTGCCTCTCAGCTGGGCTCCGGTGACGGCGATGTCTTCATGGAAGACGGAGAAACTTTCGAAATCAACATCCCCGGCATGGTTGTCCTGCTGGCAACGGATTTAGCGGTGGATGAGACCTTTACCATCTAGGTAATACCGCCTATAGGAGCGGTATTGTACATTCAGCGAACCCTGCCCAACTCTCTGGAAGGGACAGGGCCCTTTCGTTTTCTCAAAATAGTATAAAATTATTACCAGTTTAAGCGGGAGGGAAGGATGATGACTTTGAGAGAAGCGCTGGATTTGGTGCCTGACTTTTGGAGTAGCCAAGGGCGACGCCACTCTTTGGGGGCGATCCTGGCCTTGGCCACCTGTGCCATGCTGTGCGGCGCCCGCAGCTTATACGCCATAGCTCAATGGGGGCGGGACCAAGGGGGTGCTACGGCGCAGCTTTTGGGGTTCAGCCAGGAGAAGACACCCTGCGTGGCCACCCTCCACCGGGTGTTCAAGGGCCTGGACGTGGCGGCCTTTGAGGCAGAAGTCGGCAACTGGCTGGCAAATAGCGGGGTAGAGGCGGATGACCCCCTGTCCCTGGACGGGAAAACCTTGCGAGGGGTCCACGGCCAAGAGATACCCGGGGTCCATCTGGTGTCGGCCTACGCTAGCCGCGCTGGGGCAGTGCTGGCGCAGGTAGCTGCGCCGGGCAAAGGGGAAGAATTGGCGGCGGTCAAAGAAGTATTGGGCCAGGTATCCCTGAAGGGTCGGGTAGTAGTGGCTGATGCCTTACTGACCCAACGGAAAGTCTGTGAGCAGATTGTGGCAGGCGGCGGAGAGTATCTGCTGCCAGTTAAAGAGAATCAGCCCACCTTGCGCCGAGACCTGGAGGTGGCTTTTTCCCCTGCTAGGAACTGAGAGGGCTGGTGGGCCAACCGTACCTCCCTGGCTGGCAGCGGAGTGGCGAGCACGCGGGGCCAAGCTGACGGTCTGGGCCGATGCTCCAGTAAAGCGGCGTCATGGGCGGCTGGAGCGGCGAGAGTTGTGGGCCTTGGCCGACCCAGAGCTAAATGGCTACGTGGGCAGCGCTGGGACGGTCGGGGAAGCGTGGCCGCATCTGCAACAGGTGTGTCGGCTAGAGCGCCAGCGGGTCGTGAAGGGCAAGAAACAGGTGGCTGTGAGCTATGCAATTAGCAGTCTCCCAGCCACTGATGCCGATGCCAGGCGATTGTTGAGCCTTTCCCGTGGGCACTGGGGCATCGAGAACCGCCTCCACTGGGTACGGGATGTGACCTTCGACGAGGACCGCTCTCAGGTGCGCACTGGGGCCGCCCCACAGGTTCTGGCGGGCCTGCGGAACCTGGTCATCAGCTTGGTACGTCGGGCTGGGCATTCCAACGTAGCCGCTGCCCTACGCCGCCACAATGCCCATCTCAGCGAAGCTTTCGACATGATGGGCTTTACCTACCAGGCAGGAGAATGAAAAGACCCTGGGAAGGGATCGCCACCCTAGAGTAGTCTCCAACCTCTTTCTCCAGTCGCGCCCCTTTTCTCCTTCCCAGCTTCACCTGCCCCGCCTTCCGCAATAGCTCCAGCACCTTCCCCATCATCACCGGATGGTGGTGAGGCCAGCCTCATCACTCCCACTAATCTCCAAATTGGCCTGCATCCTACCCCACTAGCCGTCCGCCAGTATCGCTGGGACAGGCCGCTAGTACAGGTGGGCTGACAAGCATGAGTAGTATAATAAGCGCCTTGAGTCTGGAAAGATGAAGTGTGGTGGTGAGTGGAATGCGTGGACCCAAACCTCCTGTGGTGGAATTATCCTCAGAGGAACACCAAGGATTGGAAACCCTGGTGCGCCGATATAGCACCCCCCAGCAGTTGGCCCGGCGAGGCAGAATCATTCTGTCTGCCGCGGCTGGCCTGAACAACAGCCAGATTGCCCGCGAAGTGGGCCTGGATGTGGATACGGTACGGTTCTGGCGCAACCGCTGGCTGGGGCTACCGGCAGCCAGCTTGGAAGACCTGAGTCTAGAAGAAAGGTTGCGGGATGCGCCCCATCCCGGGGCTCCCGCCCGGATCACCCCAGAGCAAGTTTGCCAGATCATGTCCCTGGCTTGTGAGGCCCCAAGCCAGAGCGGTCTTCCAATCAGCCAGTGGACCAGCCGGGAATTGGCTGATGAGATCATCCAACAAGGCATCGTGGAACGGATTTTCCCCCGCCATGCGGCCAGACTGCTAGAAAGGGGGACCTGAAACCCCACCGGATACGCTATTGGTTGACACCCTCGGAGGACGAGAACTATGACGCCAAAGTCACTGACATCTGCGACCTGTACCGAGATGCTCCCGCCTTGGTCCAATCTGGGGAGCGAGTGATGAGCACTGATGAGTTGACCGGAGTACAGGCACTGGAGCGCAAACATCCTGGTTTGCCCTTGGCGCCGGGGAAGGTGGAACGGCGGGAGTTTGAGTACATCCGGCATGGTACACGCTCCTTCATCATCAGTCGGGATGTGGTGACAGGTCAGATTGTTGAGCCCTATGGGGGTCCCAGACGGACTGAGGCGGACTTTCTGCAGCATGTGGAGGCAGTGATCGCTAGCGATAGGGCGGCCCAGCGGTGGCATTTTGTGGTGGACAACCTGGACACGCACCGTTCTGAATCTCTAGTGCGCTGGGTAGCCAGAGAGTCTGGGCTGGACCTGGAGTTGGGTAAGAAGGGCAAGTGGGGCACATTGGCGAACCGAGAGTCCCGGGCCGCATTTCTCAGCGATCCCAGCCACTGTATCGTGTTTCACTACACCCCCAAGCACACGTCATGGATGAACCAAGTGGAAATCTGGCTGAGCATTCTGGTGCGAAAACTGCTACAGCGAGGGTCATTCAGATCGGTCACCGATCTGAAACAGAAGGTGTGGGACTTCATCGACTATTACAACCGGACCATGGCAAAGCCCTTCAAATGGACTTACCAAAGGAAGGTGTTGGTCGCATAAATCTGTCGGGTTATTTACGCCCACCTGTACTAGCCGCTGCCCCCAGATTGACAGGAAACCATTATCTGATGAAACTAGGGGCAGCCAAACGAAGACGCATACGATCATGTACTATACCGGCAGGTATGAAGTCATGCTTGCGGGTTGGCCGTGTTCATACCCGTCGGGGGCCGTAGAAGATGCGAGGTTGGAATAGCCCAATTGTTGGAAGGGGGAATAAAATCGTGGAAAAGAAAGACGAGATTGCGGTATTCGGAGGAGGCTGTTTCTGGTGCACCGAAGCGGTCTTTTTGGAGCTTCAAGGTGTGGTATCGGTTATTTCAGGCTATGCGGGAGGACATACTGAAAATCCCACCTACCGGCAAGTGTGCAGCGATAATACCGGCCACGCGGAATTGGTAAATATCCAGTTCGACCCTAGTCAAATCCATTATAATCGCCTGCTCGAGGTATTCTTCGCGACCCACGATCCGACCACGCTAAATCGCCAAGGGGCTGATAGAGGTACTCATTATCGCTCGATTATTCTCTACACCAACGATGATCAGAAAGAACAAGCAGAGGCATTTATCCGGGAACTTGATAGTTCCGGCTCCAAAGGCGGTCCGATCGTTACTGAGGTCGTGCCATTGGAAAGCTTTTACCCGGCCGAGGCTGACCACCAACAGTTCTATATGAACAATCCCGCGGCGATGTATTGCCAGATCGTGATCCGGCCAAAGGTGGAGAAAGTCCGACGGGAGTTTACCGAGGACCTACGATTATCGGCGCGTTGATGCCAGCGCCGGGTTACTCCAAGCCTGGGCGGCTTTAGTACGGGTTACCCTGGGATAGGAGAGTTGACGGCTCAGGGCACCCCCGGCGCCAAGCGGGCGTTAGAATCGAACCACATCCAGGTACAACCACATCCGGGTACATGGGAGGATTGACATGGCAGGTGCGCTTGACGGAATCCGGGTGATCGACTTCGGGCAGTACATCGCCGGGCCGCTGGTTGGAATGCTGTTGGCGGACCAGGGGGCCGATGTAATAAAGGTTGACCCCCCCGGTGGGCCGCGCTGGAAAACCCCGGCCAATGCCACCTGGAACCGGGGCAAGCGTAGCATAGTGCTGGACCTGAAGCAGGCCGAGGACTTGGCCACGGCTAAAGGGTTGGTCCAGGGCGCCGACGTGGTGGTGGAGAACTTCCGGCCTGGGGTGATGGACCGGCTTGGCCTGGGCCCAACAGCTATGACCGAAGCCAACCCTCGCCTGGTCTACCTGTCTCTGCCCGGATTCGCCTCCGATGATCCCCGCGCCTCCGTCCCGGCCTGGGAAGGAATTCTGGGCGCCGCCACCGCGACCTACCGCCCCCGTCCGGCGGAAAATGGGACGGACCAGCCGGTATACACCGCCATACCCATCTCCTCCAACTACGGGGCCTTTCAGGGGGCCATCGCCACTATCATGGCGCTAATTTCCCGAGAACGGGACGGCGGAGGACAGCGGATAGATGTGCCGCTTTTCGATGCAACCTTCGCCTCCATCGGCCGCGCCGGGCTGCGAGTCCACGACGCGAAGGATACCGGAGTCGACCTGCGCGTTATCTGGGCCGGCCATTTCCAGTGCAAGGACGGCCGCTGGGTCCGCTTCGGTGGCTCGGGCAACCAAAACCTCCATGAGTTTGTGGAGGCAGCCGGAATCGCCTCCTGGCATGAGGAAGGCCTAATCGACCTGGAACGCCTCAGGGGCGAGCCCGACCTGTTCGCCGAGCTGGAGCGGCGGCTGAAGGAGCTGTTCCAGACCCGAACGGCCCAGGAGTGGGAAGACCTGGGCGCCGAAGCCGGCACCGAGTGCACCATGTGCCGGACCAGCGAGGAGTGGTTCAGCCACCCCCAGGCCCTGGAGTCCAAAATGGTCATCGAGCTCCAAGACCCCACCTACGGGAGGATGCTGCAGCCGGGTATAAACGCGCGAATGTCTCTCACCCCGGGGCAAATTCGGGACCCGGCGCCCGTGCCCGACCAGCACCGGGAGGAGATTCTTTCCGAAGTGGCGTCTCAGCGTTCGACCAAGGCCCCTCAGCCGATAAAAGGAACCATGCGTTCCGTGCTGGAGGGAGTCAAAGTGCTTGACCTGTGCATCATTCTCGCCGGACCGACCTGCGGCCGCACCCTGGCCGAATACGGCGCCGACGTGATCAAAATCGATAACCCCACTCGGGGCAGCACTGTCTCTTCCCACAACGAGGTCAACCGAGCGAAACGCAGCATACTATTGGACTTGAAGACCGAGGAAGGCCGCGACATTTTCTGGCGCTTGGTGGAGGATGCCGACGTAGTGGCCCAGAACTATCGCGGGGGCAAGCTGGAGAAGTTGGGTCTGGGATACGAAGAGGTGCGCAAACGGAAACCGGATATCATCTACGTGTCCCTCAATGCCTTTGGTCATCTGGGTCCCTGGGCCGGCCGCCCTGGCCACGAAGGGTTCGCCCAAGCCGCCACTGGGATGGACCGCCGTTTCGGAGGCGATGGCCCCCCCACCAGCCAGCCCAACGCCATTAACGACTACGGCACCGGTTTTATGGGGGCCTACGGGGTGGCCTTGGCCCTGTTACACCGGCAGCGCACCGGTCAGGGGCAACACGTAGACTCGGCTCTAGCCTACACCGCCATGATCCACCAATCCCCCTATATGCAGCTCTACGAGGGCAAGACCTGGGACGAGACCCGGGGCCTGAATGCCCTGGGTCTCGTCCCGCTCCATCGGGCCTACCAGGCCCAGGACGGCTGGATCTTTATCGGTGCCCAGGAGTCCGACCTGCCGCGCCTGGCCTCGGTCGATGGCCTGGCAAACATCGACGCTTTTCGGGGTGAGGCGCTGGCCCGGTCATTGGAGGAGCATTTCCGGTCCAACTCCGTCCAGGTCTGGGTCCAACGCTTGAATGACGCTGGCATCGGCGCCCACCGGGTTCTTCCTGACGTGAGCGAGCTGTTGGACGACTCTTGGGCCATCGATCGCGGGCTCAGCATTACCCGGGAACACGATGAAATCGGCCTGGTAACCGGCTTCGGGCCCTCGCCTCGGCTGTCGCGGACACCGGTGCGGCCCGGCCGGCCGGCGCCCAAACCCGGCGCCCAAGGCCGCGAAATCCTGGAGGAGATCGGCCTGGGCCAAGATTTCGATCGGCTGTTAGAGCGAGGTGTGATCCTGATCGACGGTGTGGCGGCGGGCTAAGAGCCTATCCGGACGTTTCACAGCCCTTCCAAGAACTTGTAGGTATTGGACCTCTTGACGTTGGTAGCGCACCTTAGATCCAGGTGTTTAAGGAGCAGATGGGGCATGCCGCCCTACTGGTCCTGAGTGTAGCCCATCCGATCCCACGGGCGGGAGCGAGACCCGGACCATCCAGGGCAATCGCGTCTTAATCGCCCCCAGGTTTGGGACAGTGGCTCTTTGGGGTCTGACGAGTCCCGGAAGTCTTTCGATCTTTACGTGTTATAGTCAAAATAGCTGGGAAAGCATCGGAATATCTACCATTCGCTAGCCTTCTGTACCGAAGTTCGAAAAGGCAGTTTTAGACGCGATTGCCCTGCCGGACCATCTAAGGTCCGAGATGGGTGCCGAAGCGGCCGCAGCTCTCCAGGTGGTTCAGCATTGGCTACTAACATCAGACCTTCGCCTAACCCAGCCAAGAACAAAACCCTAATGATCTAACACCATCCTAAACCAAAGCTAAGGTGAAACCTACATAAAGCGAACCCGAAGAGGAGTTGCGATATTCTGTAAAAGAAGTCGAGTGGCGGTGGTGGAAGGGATGAAGGAAATAGTGCAACTCATGGAAGAGTGGCAACTCAATGTAGGTGACTTACGGGAAAGGATGTATCGAGCGCCAACACCTCGAGAGCGAGAGCGATGGCACGGGCTATGGTTGTTGGGCCAAGGGTGGTCGGCTTTCCAGGTGGCTGAGGCTTTGGACAGAGAGCCTCATACCATTGGAAACTAGCTGGCCAACTTTCGCCGAGGCGGGGCCCAAGGTTTGGTCTTTGAACAGACGGGGGGGAACCCCCAGTCTTGAACTGGGGTCAACAGAACCAACTGAAGTCTGCGGTGCAAAATCCGCCTGGAGAGGCGGGAGTTGAATTGTCCAACTGGAATTGGAAAGTAGTGAGGCAATTTCTCAAGCAGAGCTTTGACCTGGGGCTGAGTCGAAGCAGTTGCTTGAACTACCTCCATCGGTTGGGCTTCGTGCTGAAGCGACCCAAGAAACGCCTCCTGAAAGCCAAGGATGAAGCGCGGAAAGCCTTCGTCCTCCAGTACAGCCAAATCCGAGAGGAGGCCCAAGAGAGTGGGGCCAAAATCTTCTTCGTAGACGAAGCCCACTTTCGGGCCGATGCCGATCTGAGGGGGAAATGGGTGCTCAAGGGAGAGCCGGCGCTGGTGGACTCTACCAGTCCTCGGTGGGGAGAGAAGGCCTGCTACTACTTGGGAGTTTGCTTGGAGGCTGGGGAGGTGGAAGCCATGGAAATAGCCGGCAACAGCAATGCCGAGACCTCCACCGCCTTTTTACGGCAGCTAAGAGAAAAACATCTTGGGACCTCTGGTAGTGATTTGGGACAATGGGCCAGCCCACCGAGGAGCAGCGATTCGCAGCTATTTGACCACCCCTGACTTGCAGCCGAGGCTGGTGGCCTTACCGGCCTACAGCCCAGACTTCAATGCCGACGAAGCCGTCTGGGACTGGGCCAGGGAAGAGGTCACGGCCAACGAATGCCTGGGAACAAAAGCCCAAGTCCAAGAGAAGATGAATGCATTCTTCGGCGGACTAGCTCATCGTAAGGATGAAGTGAAACATCGCTGCCGAACCCGGTTACAGGCCCGAGCCGATGCATTGATTTTTGCACCTTTCCTACCTTTGCCATCGCTGCAAAATGTAGTTCCCACCTTGGCTTTGGTTTAGGGTCTCTTTCCCCCTTCACCTAACCCGAGGCCCGCCACACCATAGCCGCGCCGGGAAGGCTTGTCGCCTCATCAATCCAGAAGTATCATCATTCCAGTCAATAGCTTGTTCTCCAGGGGAAGGCAGCTCCACCATGCTTTGTCCAAGCTGCGGCCGGGATAACCCATCCGACGCCCAATTCTGCAACGAATGCGGGGCCAATCTGGATACCCCTTTGGATACTCCGGTGGCCGAAACACCGGCACCCCCGCGAGAAACGGCGGAAGAGTCGAGGGTCCTGACCTCCGGCTCCTTCGTCGGCCGCCAGCAGGAGATGGGAGAGCTAAGGGCCGCGCTGGAAGACGCCCTGGCTGGCCGGGGCCGTCTGGTGATGCTGGCCGGAGAGCCGGGCATTGGCAAGTCGCGGGCCGCCCAGGAAATTGGGGCCTACGCGGAGCTTGGAGGTAGCCGGGTTCTTTGGGGCCGCTGCCACGAGGAGCCGGGCACTCCAGCCTACTGGCCCTGGATCCAAGCCATCTGCGCCTATGTCCGAGAGCAGGATGGCGAATCTATCCGGGCTGTCATGGGCCCCGGCGCCTCGGACATCGCTGCAATCATCCCGGACCTACGAGAAAAGCTGCCAGACCTGGAGCTTCCCCCAGACCTGGAGCCAGAACAGGCTCGCTTCCGGCTCTTCGACTCCATCACCAGCTTCCTCAGGAACTCGGCCCGGACCCAGCCTCTGGTGATTATTCTGGACGACCTGCACTGGGCTGACCCGGCCTCGTTGCTCTTGCTGGAGTTCGTGGCCAGGGAGATGGCGGATTGTTCGCTTCTGGTGGTGGGGGCCTATCGGGACGTTGAGCTATCGCGCTCTCACCCTCTCTCGGAGACCCTGGGCGGGCTGGCGAGGGAGCGACTGTTCCAGCGTATTCCGCTGCGGGGTCTCGACACCAAGGACCTGGAACTGCTGATTGAGGCTACCGCCGACATTGCTCTTTCGGCGAGTTTTGCCGAAGCGGTGCACTCCCACACCGACGGGAATCCCTTCTTCGCCATTGAGGTCATCCGGGTGCTGCGGGAGGAAGGGGAGCTGACACCGGAGGGATTGGGAGAAGACCGGGCCTGGGCCATCAGGATACCCGAAGGAGTGCGAGAGGTAATTGGTCGCCGCTTGAACCGGCTGTCTGGGGAATGCAACCAGGTCCTGACCGTGGCCTCGGTTATCGGTCGAGGATTCGAGCTGGGCCAGCTCAACAAGCTGACAGCAGAACACTCAGAAGAGGTTCTGTTGGAGGCGCTGGAGGAAGGCCTGGGCGCCAGCATAATCGAGGAAGTCCCCGGCTCCGCGACCGGATTTCAATTCTGCCACGCCCTGATCCAAGAAACCCTGGCCGGCGAACTATCGGCGGCCCGCCGGGTGCGGCTGCACGCCCAGATAGGGCAGGCCCTGGAAGAGTTGTACGGGACCGATCCCGAGAGTCACGCCGCCGAGCTGGCCTACCACTTCGCCGAGGCCGAGCCGGTGCTTGGTCCGGAAAAGCTGGTACGCTATTCGCTTCTGGCTGGTGGGCAGGCGTTGGCGGCCTTCGCGTGGGAGGATGCAATCCTGCACTTTCAGCGGGGACTGGCCGTGAAACAGACTCCCTTGAGCGGCACGGAACCAGCGAAGGATGCTGATACAGCTGCCCTACTCTTCGGCTTGGGCCGGGCCCGAGTAGCGACATTGCCCCGCAACCAAATGCAAGACGCAGTCGACAGTTTATCCCGAGCGTTTGAGTACTATGAAACGAGCGGGGAAGTGGAACGGGCAGTCGCCACCGCAGAATACCCACTCTCTACTCCTGCTGGGATTACCCCAAAGGCAGCTGAGCTCATCACCCGAGCTTTGGCCCTGGCTCCAGAAGATTCTCTGACGACAGGGCGCTTGCTGGTGCGTAGCGCCTGGGACCTGGGACGCATGAAAGGAGATTACGATGGGGCCCAGGGGGGCCTTCAGCAGAGCCTTGGAAATCGCGCGTCTACACGGCAACAACGACCTGGAAAGGGAGGCGCTGGCCGCCGCCGGCGAAGTAGACGTGTTCCACCTTCGCTGCCGGGAGAGCTTGGAGAAAAGCCTACGGGCTATCCAGTTGGCCCGCCAGGCCAGTGATCCCCGCTCCGAGGTGCAGGCCCGGCAGCGGGCCACGTTAGCCCTTACGATTACAGGCGACCTTGAGGGTGCTCGACTCCACGCCACGGCAGGACTCGCCCCGGCGGAAAGGCTGCGTGACCGCTTCTGGTTGCCCACCGCCTACTGGAGTGTACAATTCGTGTCTCGACTCCAGGGTGATTGGTACGCCGCCCGCGACTTCAGCGACCGAGGACTGATTATGGGGCATGGCGACCCACGCATCCTCTCCGATAGGGTGATGCTGGAGTACGAACAGGGTGACTTCTCCCAGGGCAAGTTCTACCTGAAGCGACTCCTCCAAGTTCATCGGGGACTGATGCCTGGCCCAACGACGGGATACGTGATGCCCGCCCTGATTATTCCTCTGATAAATCGCATCGACCATGAAGTTGCTCACTTGGACTATGCCTATTCCCTCGCCGAAGCGGTTATTTCCTCTGCGTCGGCTTCTCCACTGGTCACCTCAGTGGCCAAGGCCGGCCCGGCCCTGCTGGCGGTTTTGCGACATGATGAGACGGCAGCTGTGGAACATTATTCTGGCCTCAAACCCATCTGCGGAACAATGTTGCAAACGGGGGTTATCTCCGCCGACCGCCTCCTGGGGCTACTCTCCCAGACCCTGGGCAACTATGATCGGGCCTCAGAGCACTTTGAGGATGCCCTGGCCTTCTGCCGCAAAGCCGGCTACCGCCCGGAGCTGGCCTGGACCTGTCATGACTATGCCGAGGCCCTCTTCCAGTGCAATGGACCAGGTGACCAGTCAAAGGCGTCATCTCTGCTGGACGAGGCGCTCTCTATCTCCAGCGAGCTGGGTATGCGTCCTTTGATGGAGCGGGTGATCGCCCTCCAGGAGCGGGTCCAATCCCGTCTGGAGCCGTCTCCAGCTTATCCCGACAGGTTGAGCCAGCGAGAGGTGGAAGTCCTGCGCCTCATCACCCTGGGCAAGAGCAACCCAGAAATCGCCGAAGAGCGTTTCATCAGCCCAAATACCGTTGCCCACCACGTCACTAACATCCTCAACAACATCCTCAACAAGACCAGCACCGCCAACCGCACCGAGGCGGCGACCTACGCCAGTCGAAACGGCTTGGCCTAGCCTCTGCCGCTATCAATTTTTGGCATTTTTTGGATATGGCGTCTACCAAGCTCGGGGGACCGGCCCATCGGGGAGGAGGGGGCCTCACGGCCCCCGTCCTCCCACACCACCGGACGTACTCAGCGTATCCGGCGGTTTCCTCTACTGATTCAACAGGCTGTACCTTTCGGTCAGGGCGACGAGTCCCTGTTCCCTAAACCAAGCCAGGCTCATGGCTTCAGCCGCCTGAGGGCTGCCAGCCAGGCGCCACCAGCCTTTGCCAGACCCCGCCAGTAGCCAGGCCCGCCACTCCGGCACGCCCAACCCCTGCAGAAAGTCCGCAATGGCTTTGGACCGTTTCCGCTGCTTCAGCCGTACGCAGCGCAGCTTTCGACGAATCCACCCATCCAACCTGCTGAGGTGAGTCCGACATTCCGCATAGCGGAAGTAGGTCACCCACCCCGTGAGAAAGGAGTTCAGTTCGTGGACCATCCCTTCAAGGTTGACGCCTCGGTTGCGTCGCGTGGTTCGCCGAATCCTCGCCTTCACGCGCTTCAGGCTTTCGGGCGCTAGGCCCAGCCGACCTCCGAGCAGCAGCCGATGCCCCAGGAACTTCCGTTCCCATACCGGGGCCACCGCACTTTTCTCCCGGTTTACGCGCAAGCGCAGCTTCCTTTCCAGAAAGTTGCTCACCGACGCCATTACCCGCTCCCCCGCAGCCTGCGACCGCACGTATATGTTGCAGTCATCGGCGTACCGGCAGAAGCGGTGCCCCCGGCGTTCCAACTCCTGGTCCAAGTCATCCAGTAGCAGATTGGACAGGAGCGGCGATAGTGGCCCTCCCTGCGGAGTCCCTTCGTATCGCTCGACGCACACCCCATTCTGCATCATCCCCGCTTCCAGGAAGCGCCGGACCATCCGCAGTAGGCGTTTGTCGGCGACTCTCCGGGCCAGGCGGGACATCAGGATGTCGTGGTTTACCCGGTCAAAGAATTTCTCCAAGTCCAGGTCTACCACGATTTCCCGCCCCTCCCCTACGTACTCCTGCGCCTGGTGGGCGTTTCGCCCGGGACGGAAACCGTAGCTTGACTCCGAAAAGGTTGGGTCCAACAGCGGGTCCAGCACCTGGAGGATGCCTTGCTGCACCAGGCGGTCCACCACCGTGGGGATGCCCAGTTGTCGCACTCCACCTCCCGGCTTGGGGATTTCCACTCCCCGCACCGGTTGCGGTTGGTAGCTGCCTTCCAGCAGCGACGCCACTAAGTTCCTCCCAGTGTTCCGCCAACCAGCCGCCCAGGTCATCCACACTCATCCCGTCAACCCCCGGCGCTCCTTTGTTGGCTTTCACCCGCTGGTAGGCTCGGTTCAGGTTCTTTGGCTCTATCACCTCCTCCATCAAGGCTTCCGGCAAGGCTCGCTTCCGCTCAGACGCCGTGGGCCCTTGCTGCTCCTCGTTCGCCCCAGTTCCGGTTCCGCCTTCACCAGGGACGCCGGGGCGCACGGCCTCCTCTCCCCACTCCAGGAGTGAGAGTTGGTAGACCGTGCCTTGCCGCCGCTCTATGCCCATCAAGTCCTCCCGACTGGCTCCTTGCAGTAGAGGATTCGGCCCTTCATCCCGACCTGCCGGGACTACTATGGCCTCTGCTGACTTCTCCAGGGCCTTCCCCCACCGTTGCCAGTGCGGTAGTCGGGTCCTCCAGACAGCCCCAGAGACCTCCCAGGGTAAGCCGTGCATCCTTCCCTCGGTCCCTGCCGGATTTACCTGCGCACCTGTCCGAATAACTATTGGGCCGCCCCGTCCATTGCCGGGTTACCCCACTGCGCCGGCCTTCTATCCCGTTCCTGTTCGTCGAGTCCAAGTTTTGCCATAAGCTTCCTTCAGATTCCACCTCACGATGGACACCCTTGCTTAGGCTAGCGGTTCCGGTCATCACGGCCCGCAGAGGACTTTCACCTCCAAGATGCACAGCATGCCTGGCACAATCGGGTAGGAGGGGGCCTCGCGGCCCCCGTCCTCCCACACCACCGGACGTACTCAGCGTATCCGGCGGTTTCCTCTACTGTTTCAACAGGTGCTACCACCCGTCAAGGCTCGTTTCCGTTCAGACACCGTGGTCGCTGGCTGCTCCTCGCTCACCCCAGTTCCGGTTCCGCCTTCACCAGGGACGCCGGGGCGCACGGTCTCCTTCCTCCATTCAAGAAGGGAGAGTTGTTAGGCCGTGCCTTGCTGCCGCTCTACGCCCATCGAGTCCTCTTGACTGGCTCCTTGCAGTAGAGGATTCGGCCCTTCATCCTTCCCGTGCGGGAAGGACTACTATGGCCTCGGCTGACTTCTCCGGAGCCTTCCCCCCGTTGCCGGTGCGGTACCGTTGCCGGTGCGGTAGTCCCGATTCCATCGGGACAGCCCCAGAGATCTCCCAGGGTAAGCTATGCATCCTTCCCTCGGTCCCCGCCGGATGCATCCGGATGACTCCGGGCCTCCCCGCCCATGGCCGGGTTACCCCACTGCGCCGGCCTTGTATCCGATTCCTGTTCGTCGGGTCCGAGTTTTGCCATAAGCTTCCTTCAGATTCCACCTCACGATGGACACCCTTGCTTAGGCTAGCGGTTCCGGTCATCACGGCCCGCAGAGGACTTTCACCTCCAAGATGCACAACATGCCTGGCACACCAAAAAAGGCCACAAGGACTTACCTCATGGCCTTTGAACTACTCCTTTCACCCGCACCAGGGGAAGGGAGATGGAAAATGCTGGGTTAAAAGTCATCCATCTCTCCCAGAGTCTCCACCTGCTGGTTGGGGCTGGCTGACGGACGTAGTCTAGCGGCACTGCCAGCTTGGGTCAGGCAGCTTCCGAGGTATCAGTATCCGCACGGCTGCCCACCTGTGGGCCGGGTCTATATGGTTTGTTGACAAGGTAATGGAGGACTTCTAAACTACCGCACATCTGGGTTATTTCTTGAATCCTAGCCGCGAAACCTAGCCACCGAAATTACCGCGTATATGCCTGTTAGGGTTCCTATCTCCTCTGCGAGGCTCCCATGCCAATTACAATAGAAACCCGCAGGGGCTGAACAGGAGTCCATGAAGATTCCACCTGGCTTTGGCTTGGATTCTCGCAAGTTTGAGACCCTTCACTAAACCAGGACGGACAGCTGGTAGGCTTTAACCCCTATTTGGCGCGATCAGGAGAAGAATCATGGTAGAAGTGACCTCGGAAGCTAGTGGGTCGGAAGCCACCGGGACGGACCAGGATAGAGACGCCATCTTTGGGCTCCGGTCTTATACCTACGACCGGTGGATGAGATCGATAAATATACCCGTCCACACCGGCTACTTCATCCCCGACCTTCGGACTGTGGAACTGGGCTGCTGGGAAGAGCGAAAATGCCAGTCGGCGTTCATTCAATTGGAAGGGCAGCAAGGAATTATTGAGGCCCGAGTTAGCGAAATCCAACCGGGCGAAACCTTGCCTCCTTTGAAGCTATCGGTGGATGAGGTGGTGTACGTGTTGGAGGGCCGAGGGCTGACCAGCATCTGGGGCGCCAGCCAGTCTCGCCGCAGGACCGTCGAGTGGCAAAAGCACAGCCTGTTTCTGCTCCCCCGCAACCGTAACCACCAACTCAGCAACACTCAGGGGGAGCGAACCGTGCGGTTGTTACACTACAACTATTTGCCGCTGGCCATGTCCACTGTACCTGAGCCAAACTTCTTCTTTAACAATCCTTACGAACAACCGGAGCATCTAGCCGAGGACGCGACCGAGTTCTACGCCGAGGCGAAGGCGACTCCCCGGCAGGACGGAACCGGACGAAATAGGATTTTGTGGCTGGGTAACTTCTTCCCCGATATGCGAGCCTGGGACAAGCTAGACGCAAATCAGACGCGGGGGGCCGGCGGACAGAGTGTTTACATCCAGTTCCCCGGCTCTGAGATGTCGTCCCATATGTCCGTCTTCGCGCCCCGCCTCTACAAGAAGGCTCACCGGCACGGGCCGGGGCGGGTCATTGTCATCCCCGATGGTGACGGTTACTCAGTCATGTGGGAAGAAGGGAAAGAGAAGGTGATCGTACCCTGGCGAGAGGCCGCCGCTTTCGTGCCTCCCAACCGATGGTTTCACCAGCATTTCAACCTGGGGGAAACTCGAGCCCGCTATCTAGCCCTCCATCCTCCCTACCAGTTCCACGGTTATACTGATGAAAATGTCCAGGATCTGTCCAACGATCAGATTGAGTACTGTGATGAAGACCCTTGGATACGGCAGAAGTTCGAGGAGGAGTTGGCCCAGCGAGGGCTCACCACATCAATGCCGGATGGGGCCTACCAGCAAAGGGATTACCAGTGGGACTACCGGGTTGCGGCCGACGAATAATGATGATGCCAAGGCGTTGGAGAGATTAGATGGCAGTTACGAATTTGGAGATAAAGTCTCAACAAACCTTCGCGGGAGGTACATCTTTCGGCGCGGTGGGCAGCTATCGACAGCTAGATGGTACGGCGCAGTTCGCGGTGGACCCCAACCACCCAGCCAATGCCGTCATCACCGACATCACGCTGGCTCCCCGCGATTCCAACGGCTTGGTGAGATTCTCTGCTGATTTTCGGATCCTGCAGCCGGTCGAACTACAAAGAGGCAATCACCGCCTCCTATTCGACATCCTCAACCGGGGCCGGGGACCCGTCTTAAGGAATATCAATAGCGCTCCCGACCTGGCGGCTCACGAGCCTTTGAATCCAGGCAATGGATTCCTGATGCGACAGGGTTACACCGTGGCCTGGTGCGGATGGCAACACGATGCTCCCGACGTGCCCGGAGTGCTGCGCTTGCAGGCGCCGGATGCCACCACGCCGGAGGGTCACATATCCGGGAAAGTGGTGGTCACGTTTCAGCCCAACTCTCTCATCAAGTCCGAGTTTCTATCCAGCCGCATGCACCGTCCCTACCCGGTCAGCGATTTGCTGGATGCCGATGCGGTGCTCACCGAGCAGGATCACGAAGATGGGCCAGAGAGAATCATCCCCCGGGAACAGTGGTCCTTTGCCTGCCAGGAAGGAGATCGGGTAATTCCGGACGCGAATCATGTCTACCGGGCCTCGGGTTTCCTTCCCGGCAAGATCTACCAGGTGATCTACACCACCACTGGAGCGCCGGTGGGAGGTTTGGGGCTGCTGGCGACCCGGGACTTGGGTTCCTTCCTTAGGCACGGCACCAGCGAGGAGGGCAACCCCTGCGCCGGAGACCTGGAACACGCTTACAGCTTCGGCGTATCGCAAAGCGGCAGGTTCCTTCGGCATTTTCTGTATTTGGGACTGAATCAGGATGAAGCCGACCGCATGGTCTTCGACGGGCTCATACCCCACGTGGCCGGCGGCAAGCACGGCGAATTCAATCATCGGTTTGCCCAGCCTTCCAGCCAGGCCAGCCGAAGCCCGAACAACCTTTCGCCTTTCAGCGACATCGACCAAATCGACCCGGAGACGGGCAACACCGACGGGCTGCTCCACCGGCTTACCGCCAAGGGCCAGGTGCCTAAGGTAATGCATACCTACACTTCTTCCGAGTACTGGGGAGGCCACGGCGCGCTGGTTCACATCGACCTGAAGGGAACCCGGGATTTGGAGATACCAAAAGAGGTGCGGGTGTATCACTTCGCGGGGTGCCAGCATCCCTTGGGGACTTTTCCGCTGACCAACCTGGATTCGGTTAACGGCTACCAGGGGCAGCAGGGATTCAATTGGGTAGATTACCGGCCGCTGCTGCGAGCCGCCCTGGTCAACCTGGACCGGTGGGTCACCGAAGGTAAAGCACCGCCGGACAGTAAACACCCCCGGCTGGATGAAAACACAGCGGTACCACCGGAATCCCTCTCCGGCTTGTTTGCATCCCTCCCCGGGGTGGGTTTTCCCCAGCCCCTCCGGCGATTTACCCGACTGGATTTCGGCCCGAAGCCCGGCGTCGCTACCAACGCTCCTCCAATAATCGGTAAGCCTTATCCCCTTTTGGTGCCAGCCTTGGACCCGGACGGAAACGAGCGTTGCGGCGTGAGCCTGCCCTTCCAAACCGTGCCTCTGGCTACCTACACCGGCTGGAACTTGCGGGACGAGGCCATCGGCGGAGCGGGCCAGATCCTCTCCTCGGGTGGAGCCTCGGGCGGTACGCTGCTTGGCTCTACCATCCCCTTCGCCTTCACCCGCTCCCAGCGCCAGGCAACCGGCGACCCTCGGCGTTCCATCGAAGAGCGGTACGCGTCCAAAGAGGATTATCTGTCTCAGGTGAGGCAGGCAGCCCAGAAAATGATCGATGATAGTTACATATTGCCGGAGGATTTGGATACCATCCTTGAGCAAGCCGGGGAACACTATGAGTTTCTGGAAAGCCGCGTCCCAGAGACTCAGGCCGCCGATGATTAGCTTGCCCGGTGATCAATTAGCCCGGCGCGCCATTTTGGCGGGCCCAGTAGGGCTGAGCTTCTCAGAGAAGGGGGGTTGAACTAATAGCAAAATAGCGCTGGGGAGAACCACTTAGTTCGTTATTCGAAAAAACATCTCGATACCCTCTCCGGTTTCTTAATCATTATCGGACGAACCAAGTATTATGTTGACATGAGTATCAACAAATATTAAGATAACGGAGCCTCTAATTCCTCAGAGAAGGATAGAGATATTGCTGACCGCGGTATTCCGGTTGAACCGGTGCAATAACCGTTGGGAGGCCAGTTGGAAGAACCACTGATTTCCCCAGGGAATGGGCAGTCGAGCTAGCAACCAAAAATCAAGAGGAGGATGGGAATGGCACAACAGGATATAGCCCTAATGGCTCACCTGATGCGGCGCGCCGGTTTCGGTGCTTCGTACGAGGAATTGGAGCGACGAGTCGCTAATGGATATGAAGCCACGGTGGAGGAATTGCTCAATCCCGAGGCGCAGCCCGCCCTCCAGATGGACGTACTGCTGCGGCATTTCGTCGATTGGAAGCAGATAAACGGGCTGGAGACCAACCAGGCCCACTGGACCTACCGGATGATCAATACCCCTCGGCCGCTGGAAGAGAAAATTTGCCTGTTCTGGCACGGTATCTTCTGCACTGGTGAGTCCAAGATCATGAACGGCAGGCAGATATTGCTCCAACTTAACAAGTTCCGCCGGGGGGGATTGGACCAGTTCCCCGGCCTGTTATTGGAGCTGGCCAGTGACCCAGCCATGGTTTACTATCTGGACAACCAGATGAGTCACAAGGACGCCATCAATGAGAACTGGGGGCGAGAGTTGCTGGAGTTGTTCTCGCTGGGCGTAGGGATGGATGGTCAGCCCAACTATTCTGAGGACGATGTTAAGGACTGTGCTCGGGCTTTCACCGGCTGGACCGTGGGTAACGCCATACCGCGGTATCCATATGGCCGCCACGAAGCCATGTTCCTCTACAACAAGCACGACCATGACGACGACCAGAAGACCTTCTTGGGTGAGACCGGGAACTGGAATGGCGAAGACATTATCGACATTATCGCCAAGCAGCCCGCTACCGCCCGGTTCATTGCTAGACACCTTTACAACTTCTTCGTAGCCGATGACACGCAGGTGCCCTCCTGGCAGGATACCCCGCCCAGGGACCCGGAGGCCATCAAAATGTTGGAAGACGAATACTTCCGTTCGGGTTATGAAATCCGTTCCGTGCTGCGGGTGCTCTTCAACTCCGAGTTCTTTAAGAACGCCCGCTTCGCCAAGGTAAAAAGCCCGGCCGAAGTGGTAGCCAGCACTCTGAAGTTGGTGGGAGATTACACCGAGCCCAAGCCCGGCCTGTATCACCTCTCCCAAGAGATTAAATACATGGGACAGGACCTGCTTAATCCTCCCACAGTGGAGGGATGGCATACCGGCCGGGAATGGATCGACAGCGGGACCCTGGTGGAGAGGGTAAACTTCGCCGCCGAACAGCTGGGAGATATCACCAGCCCTGGCGTACGAGCCATTATCGACCGGCTGGGTTCCGAAGGCCCCACCATATCACCCCAGCGTTTGGTAGATGGGTGTCTGGAAATGCTGGGAGGCTATGAACTGGCCGAGGACACTCACGCTCTGATGTTGGAGCATGCCGAGAAGGGGGGAACCCTGCATACCGGCACCCCTGAATTCGCGGGCCGCGTAGGGGAAACTCTTCAATTGCTCGTCTCAACCCAAGAGTATCTATTCGCGTAGCGAACATCCATCGTCTAGGCGCCTGCTCAACCCCGTAGGGACGAAGCAACGGGGCTGGGCGGGAAAGATTTGTAATTGAATAAACTGGAGACAGCATGACAAGTACTAAGAAAGACCCAGTCCTGGTAGTCCTACAATTGTCGGGCGGCAACGACGGTTTGAATACCATAATTCCTTATAGCAATCCCCTGTACCGTGACAATCGCCCTAATGTAGCGATTCAGGAGGACCAGGTCCTGCCCATAAATGATGAACTGGGCTTCAATCCCAATCTGGCGCCCCTCAAAAGGCTGTACGACGAGGGCAAAGTAGCCATCATCCAGGGAATAGGGTATCCAAATCCCAACCGCTCCCACTTCCGCTCTATGGACATCTGGCATACTTGCGAGCCGGATAAGATATCCAATGAGGGCTGGCTAGGACTGACTGTACGGGATCTGGACCCTAATCAAGACAACGTGCTGACCTGTGTTAACTTTGGGCGGGGTGTCCCCAGGGCCCTGGTTGCACCAGGAATACCGGTAGCTTCGGTGGGCAATTTGGAGACTTACGGAGTGCTGACCACTATCGAGCAGGAGAACCAGCGCACCGAAGCGCTGGACATCTTCTCCCGAATGTACTCCCCAGCCGCTGGGCGTGACGCCGTGCTGAATTACCTCTCCCAGACGGGCATGGACGCGCTAACCGGTGCTGATATCCTGGCGACCGCTCCCGCTCAATACTCCTCCTCGGTAGAGTACGGCGGTGGCACAATACCCCAGTACATGAAAAACATCGCCCAGGTGCATTGTGCGAATCTGGGGAGTCGGATCCTCTATACCACAGCGCCCTACAACAGCTTCGACACCCACGCCACCGAATTGTCTTCCCACTCCAGGCTGTGGACCGAAGTTTCGCAGACCATAGCTGACTTCTACGACGATTTGACTGAACACGATGCCGGCGATAACGTAATGCTCTTGGTGTTCACCGAGTTCGGCCGGCGAGTGCATGACAACGGCTCAGGAACCGACCATGGTTCGGGCGGGGTTGCGTTCGTAGTCGGTGACACGGTAAAGGGCGGGCTCTATGGAGAGTATCCTTCCCTGGAGCCGGATAAGCTGTTGGATGGGGACCTTCACTTCAACAACGACTTCCGGGGCCTCTACGCGACCATCGTGGAGGACTGGCTGGGCCTGGACTCCAAGCCCATCGTTAACGGCAGCTTCGAAAAGCTCGCCTTTGTAAAGTAAATCTGGAAAGTGAAACCAGATGACTGCGGAGGTGGGCGCTGAGCAGCGCTGCACCTCCGGGTCGATCTGCTACGGACCAATTGCAGACAGGCAATCACGAAATTTGCGAGGTTAGAATGCCTACTCAAACTCTAGGAGTAACCTTCCGCTACAACCGCACCATTGGTCGGGGAGACAACTCCGGAACGGGGTTCTCTTACCCCGTGGCCATGGCCCGGGGCGAGGAAGACTTAATGTACGTGCTGAGCCGCGGTACCGAGACTGCCCGACAAAGCATGCGGGTCACTATGTGTACAACCGGGGAAGAGTATATCGGGGAATTTGCCAAGGGTGCTCCCGGTAGGAACGAACCGGTTTATCCCGATGCCATGATCTGGCCTACCTCCCTCGCGTTGGACCGGGATGGGCAGGTCTACGTGGCCGATGACTGGCTACACCGCATCGCCATCTTTAACGCTGACGGGGAATCTATCGGAAAATGGGGGACCAATGGCAGCGGTGATGGTGAGCTGAACGGCCCTTCCGGCATGGCTTTTGATGGAGAAAACAACCTGTTCCTGGTGGACAGTGGCAACAACCGCATCCAAAAGTTCACTAAAGACGGGAAATTCCTGGCCAAGTGGGGACAGGAGGGCAGCGGCGACGGGGAGTTTAACTTACCGTGGGGCATCGATATCGACAGCAAAGGCGATGTTTATGTGGCCGACTGGCGCAATGACCGTATCCAGAAGTTCACGCCTGATGGCCAGTTCCTGATGAAGTTCGGCACCTCTGGCAATGGCGATGGCGAGCTAGACCGTCCCACCGGAGTGGCGGTTGACGACGACGGTGTGGTCTACGTTACGGACTATGGCAATGACCGGCTTCAGGTGTTCGATGGGGACGGCCAATTCATCACCACCTTGCTCGGCCAAGCCACGATTTCCAAGTGGGGCCAAATCAAGCTGGACGCCAATCCTGATATGTGGAAAGAGCGGGAAGTGGCTCAGCGCCTGGATCGGGAACAGCGGTTCTGGGGACCGATAGCTGTTGAAGTCGATGACGAGGGAGAAATCTTCGTCGTCGAGTCCTCGAGGAACCGCATTCAGGTCTATAACAAGCAAGACCCCTTCTTCCTGGGCAAATTCGATGGCGGACGCTTGTAGGATTTCGATTCCCGGCTTCTGCCATTAAGCTTGAAACCAAGGAGACAAGGAACCAATCACCTCTCGGCGCCGGTTCTTAACCGGTATGTCGAGGGGTGATTGCTTATGGTGGACCCCATCATTAAGCCAGACCGAGGGCTAAAGTAAGAGAGTCTCCCGCCCACCGGATAGCTGTCACCACGGCCTATGGAATGCCTTGCTTATTGACAGTTAAGCGCCTATTTTGCAGCTTCCCCGGATGGTACAGAGCAGCTGGGATTCGGTAGCCCAGGGCCTGATGAGGCCTCTTCTCGTTGTAGAACACCAAGTAATACCAAGGTCTTCCTGAATGCCGGAGTGACGTGCCGGGAATTAACGCCCCGGGTCGACGAATTCGCTATACGTTCTCCTACCATCCGAAGGCGTATCCAACTTCGCCCTTCGGAGACACCGCGCCCCAAATTGTTCCGTGCTCCTCATCGTATCGTATCGCCATGACCTTGCCATTGGACCAAGCGTCGCGGGTAACCACCTCGTGTCCCCGGCTTTTCAACTGCTCCCTTACTTTCCCCGGCACGCGGGACTCCACCATCAGACGGCCAGGATAGGCCTCTCTGGGATAGAAGGATGATGGAAAGTGCACCGAGTGAACCGTGGGGGCATCCAGCGCCCCCTGCAGGTTCATGCCAAACTCCACGTAGTTGAGGAAAAACTGCAGGGTCCACTGCTCCTGTGCGTCGCCGCCAGGAGTGCCAAATGCCAGGTAGGGCCGGCCTGCCTTGGTGACCAGGGTGGGAGTAAGCGTGGCTCTGGGCCGTTTGTGAGGAGCCAGAGCGTTGGGCCGCCCTGGATTAAGGTAAAACATTTGCCCCCGGGTGCCCAGGGGGAATCCCAGCCCTTTAATGACCGGCGAGGTGCCGAGCCAACCGCCACTGGGAGTGGCGGCCACCATGTTTCCCTCCCGGTCCATGGCGTCCAGGTGGGTGGTATCGCCGACATGGGCGTGGTCCAAGCCCATGTCCTTTATGATGCCGGCCTCTATTCCCAGGGATAGCCGGTTGTCCTCGCCTACCGGGCGGGTAGCGTAGGTTGGTATCCCGGCCCCTACATCCCCTGGTCGCATTTCCATTGAGGCTCTCTCGCCAATCCGCTCGCTTCTAGCTAAGCCGTATTCCGGCGACAGGAGCTCGTCCCAGGGCGCTGAATCGAAATTGGGGTCGCCATAATAGGCTTCCCGGTCGGCAAAGGCCAGCTTGGACGCCTCGACCCAAGTATGCAGATAATCGGCCGAATTATGCCCCATCTTCTTGAGGTCGAAGTGGCTCAGAATGCTCAGATGCTGCAGGAAAGTTGGGCCTTGGGTCCACGAGGGACACTTGTTCACTACCATGTCCCGGTACTGAATCGTTGCCGGCTCCTCAACTTCAGCCTGCCAATCTGCCATGTCCTGCTGCGAGAGCAACCCCTTATGGGCTACGCCGCTGGCGTCTTCCACCGGATTATCTGAGATAAACTGAACAATCTTTTCGGCAATATCGCCACGATAAAAGGCGTCCCTAGCTGCCTCGATACCGGCAATTCTTCCCCTGGTGGCCGCACCCGATTCGGCGCGACACATGTCCTTGAGGACATTGGCGAAGTCCGGATTCTTAAAGACCTCGCCTACTTCGGGCACCCTCCCTCCTAGGCAATAAACCTCCACGGTGGTCGGGTACAGCTCCAGGTATCTGGGAAGGTAGGCGCCCAACGTGTCGTGGAGACGCCGGTACATCGGGTAACCGTTTTCGGCGAGCTCGATGGCCGGCTGCAGAATTTGGGAGAAACTCATGGTCCCGAACCGGGAAACAGCCGTGGCCCAAGTTCCCACCACGGCTGGCACGCAGGCTGGCAGGTAACCATCGCCGGGGATAAGGTCGATGCCGTTTTCCCGGCACCAATCCAAGGTAAAAGCCTGGGGAGACCAGCCCATGCCGCTGATGGCGAAGGTCTTTTCTTCCTTGGCCGAGTAAAGCAGCAGCGGCACCTCTCCGCCAATGCCACAGCTGGTGGGCTCCAGCAGGTTCAGGCAGAAGCACATAGCGGCAGCAGCGTCAACGGCGTTTCCCCCTTGCTCCATGATGCGGAAGCCCGCTGCCGTCGCCAGGTAGTGCCCCGAGGTCACCACGCCGCGAGTCCCCATGATAATTGGGCGGGTAGTAAAAGCTGCCATGAGGTACCTCCTTAATATCTAAAGCTAAGCGGGGGGCTAGTTGGCGATTAGACCGCCCAACCCGGCTCAGAGATGTCGATGACCACGCCATCAGGACCGGCCCACTTCGACTCGGCGCGGCCGGTGGCTTCCCGGGGTGTGCCAACCCTTTCCCGGGCCGTCAGCAGCTTCCCCTGGGCTGCCTCTAGGCCACGGCTGGTTGCGTCCAGATCATCCACCTGGAAGCCGATGTGGTGGATGCCGCTGTAGTTGAGACCGTTGGGGCCCAGGTCCGCGTCCTGTTCGGTTTTGGGGACCAGAATGGTCAGGTTAATGTAGCCGTCGGACAGCAATACCTGGCGCTCGTTCCTGGTTACCTCCTGCATATCGAAGGCCGCCAAATAGAAAGCGGCTACCTCCGCCGGGTTTTCGGTGGTTATCGCGATATGCCTGATTTTCGCCATCAGCTGAGTCTCCTTCCTATAGATACCTATCAACCCGTGAAGAGGTTATACCACCAGGGCTCCGGGGTCCAGAGAGTCTGGGTGCTTATTTACCTGCCCCAACTTCCCGGAATAAAGAACCACGGCTACCGCGGTCGCCAGGTTGAGGCTGGATACGCCGGCAGACATGGGGATGGAGACACGCTGGTGGGCCGATGCCATCAGCTGGCTGCTGAGGCCGGCGCGCTCCGCGCCGAAGGCGAGAATAGCCCGTGCCGGCAACGAACAATTCGGCAAAGACTCGCCGCCCGGGTCGATTACTATCAACGGGCGGTCACAAACGGGCAGGGCAGCGGCTCGGGCAACCGGCAGGGCAAATTGCAATCCGGCCCCTCCAATCAGCGCGGCCGGGTGCCAGGGATCCTGGGTTCCAATGGTTAGCACTCCCGCCGCTCCGGCCGCCGCCGCCACGCGGACTGCCGCGCCGATATTGCCCAGATTCCTGGGTCTCTCCAGCAGCACGATAGGGGCCGGCGCCGGGTTATTCAGCATTTCGGTGAGGGACACGGCAGGACGGCGCGCGATGGCGATTACCCCGGTGGGCGGTGCCAGGGGCGCCAGCTGCTGGAAGACCTGGGTCGAAACCTCCGTGACATGCCCCTCAAAAGCGCTCGCGATATCCGGTGCGTGGCTGGCCGTTAAGCTGGCCAGCTCCCCAGCGCTCAAACATACGACCTCCAACAGCTCTGCGCCAAACCGAATCGCATGTTTTATCGGGTGGAATCCTTCGAGCAGCGCCAGGGACGGGTCGCTACGGGCGCGGCGGAAGCGCTCGGCAAGAGTTTGGTGGCTCATGATTCCATCTTTGCTTCCCTACAAATCAATGCCACGGTATCATATCCTGATGGCATACCCGCTACAACGTAGGCTCTCCCTGAAGCCAGCCTGATATACAGCGTGGGAAGCACTTGGGTCTAATGATTGACAAGGTGGGTATGAAATAAGGATAATTTAGCTCGAATCCTGCATAACCTGACGGCATAGTAGTCCTAGCAGTAACTGGCAGCGGAAACCGGTTAAACCAGGCAAAGAGGGTAACCACGTGGCTAGTGAAGACATCAAACTGATGGCGCACCTAATGCGTCGCGCCGGCTTCGGAGCCAGCCGCGATGAGCTCGAAGCGATAGCCCGGCAAGGGTATGAAGCAACGGTCGCAGATCTGTTAAATCCGCAAGCCCAGGAACCGTCCGACCACTTGGAATTTCTACGGTACCATCCTGGCTTCTGGAAGACCATAACCTCTCCCGGCATGGGCAGCGCGCCCTGGCTTCACGACTTGATCAACACTCGAAGGGTGCTGCAAGAGAAGATGGCGCTTTTCTGGCACCAGGTCTTCGCCACTGGCCAGTCCAAGATCGACCACTGGCATGAGGTGCAGAACCAGGTCGATATGTTCCGTGAGCTGGGCATGGGAGACTATCGGGAGTTGCTGGTGCAGCTGGCCAAGAATCCGGCCATGATTTACTGGCTGGACAACTGTGACAACCATGCCTACGCCGTCAACGAGAACTGGGGTAGGGAGCTGTTGGAGCTGTTCAGCATGGGGGTCGGTAATTACTCCGAAGATGACGTCCGGGAATGCTCCCGTGCTTTCACTGGTTGGACCCTTTCGCCCATGATCCCCCGCAATGCCCATGGCAGGTACGACTGGGGATTTGAATACCGGGAAGAGGACCACGACGATGACGAGAAGACCTTCCTCGGCCACACCGGGCGGTTCAACGGAGAGGACATCATTGACATAATCTGCCAGCAGCCGACCACCGCCCGATTCATCGCCCGGCACCTCTATAATTTCTTTGTTGCCGATGAAGCCCAGGTTCCAGCCTGGTCCGTTACTCCTCCCCAGGACCCGGAGGCGATCGAAACCCTGGCCAACGCCTTCACCGAATCAAATTACAACATTACCGAAGTTCTGCGGGTCTTGTTCCTTTCCGATTTCTTCAAGGAGGCCCGCTTCGCCAAGATCAAGAGTCCAGCCGAGTTGGTGGTCAGCACCCTGAGGCTGGTAGGGGGTTACGAATTCCCGGCGCCGGGCATCGGCAATCTTTCCAAGGAGCCGGGATACATGGGCCAGGAACTGCTGAACCCTCCCAGCGTGGAAGGCTGGCACACCGGCGTCGAGTGGATTAACAGCGGGGCCCTGATGAAGCGGGTTAATTTTGCGGCCGACATGGTGGGAGACGTCAGCAGGCCCGGCGTTGCTGCGATGGTTGACCGGCTCCGCAGGCTGGGGGACCTATCCCCGGAAGCCCTGGTCGATGGCTGCCTGGACCTGATGGGACCCCTGGAAGTGCGGGAAGAAAATCGGCAGCAGTTAATCGACCACGCCAAGGAATCGGGCGCCCTCAGCTGGGGAGATGGTAATGGTAACGACCCGGCTGCCGAAAGGGTGGGCGAGATGTTGCAGCTGATAGTCTCCATGAGAGAATTCCAGTACGCCTAGAGTGGGTTTAAGAAGCCTGCCGCATTGTCCACGTGGGAATAGACGAATACGCATCCTGGTTCGGCCTGATAAGAGCACCTTCTCCCTTGATGGGAGAAGGCTGGGATGAGGGTGATACCCCTCACCTCATTCCTCTCCCACAAGGGGAGAGGAGGCCGAAGCCCAAAACATGTTGACAGCTTAAGCCTGGAAGTCAAGGAACTTATTAAACACCCTCTTACTCCTAGTTAACATAATCCGGGAGGGCCAGTATGACAACGAACAAGAAGGATCCGGTGCTGGTGGTTTTGCAGCTGTCCGGCGGTAACGACTATCTCAACACTGTCATTCCCTACATGGACCCTTTGTATCAGGATAACCGGCCGGCGGTTAGAATTCCCGAAGAGCAGATCCTCCCCATCGACCGGCAAGTGGGGCTCCATCCCAGCATGGGTCCCATTGCCGAGTTGTATCAGCGGGGCGATATGGCCATCGTTCACGGCGTGGGCTACCCCAACTCCCCGCGTTCCCACTTCCGCTCCATGGATATCTGGCATACCTGCGAGCCGGATAAAATGGGCACCGAAGGCTGGCTGGGCCTGGCGGCGCGGGATCTGGACCCTCACAAAGAAAACGTGGTGACCACCGTCAGTTTCGGTCCCAGCCTTTTCCGCGCCGTCGCGGTACCGGGCGTGCCGGTGGCTTGCGTTGATAATCTGGAGGGGTACGGCCTGCTCACGGGAATCGCCAGCGAAGAGCGCCGGGGCAAGATTCTCGACCGGTTCACTCAGATGTACTCTCCGACCGTTGGCCGTGATTGGGTGATGGATTACCTGGGGGAGACCGGGTTGGAGGCCATGAAGGGAGCCGATATCCTCAAGGTAGCTCCCGGCATGTATTCCTCCGGCGTGGAGTACGCCGACACCTCCATTGCCCGCAAACTAAAGGGAGTGGCCCAAGTGCACCTGGCCAACCTGGGCACTCGCATTTTTTACTGTGACCACGGCAGCTTCGATTCCCACGCCAACCAGATGGGAATGCACGCCACGCTTTGGACCGAGGTTTCGGAGGCGATAACCGACTTCTTCGCCGATTTGCAGGAGCACGACGCCGCCGACAATGTCATCATGCTGCTCTTTTCCGAGTTTGGACGACGGGTCCACGACAACGGCTCCGGAACCGACCACGGGGCCGCCGGCGCCGCCTTCGTTATTGGCGAGTCGGTCAAAGGCGGGCAGCACGGCGAATATCCCTCCCGCCGGGCCGAGGACTTGCAGCAGGGTGATTTGGTGCCTACCCTGGATTTCCGGGGGCTTTATTCCACCATGTTAGAGGACTGGCTGGGGTTGGACGCGACCCCCATAGTTAAGGGCAGTTTTGAGAAGCCTATTTTCCTCTAGGGGGTGTTTAAAAACCCAATGCCTCCCCCTTGGCAAGAGGAGGGACTTATCAAACATCATCTAGGCGGGAGCACCTGATCTAAGCCATCTTTTTCTGGGAGCAATATATGGTCACGCAAATAGTTGCCGGCCGGGTATACGACTACAGCCACAGCGTGGGCCGGGGCGGCGCCTCGGGCATGGGCTTCAACCTGGCTATCGACCTGGCTATCGGCCAGGGGGATGTGGTGTATGTCCTCAGCCGGGGCTCTGAGTTTGTTACCGCGGTGCCCTGGGATCGTACCGCTCGGGGCAGCCGGGTCAGCACCATCACCATTGGTATCGAGCCCGGTGATGAGGAATACATCTCCGAATTCGGCAAATACGGTTCCGAAGAAGGCCAGCTGATTTGGCCTACCGGACTGGCTCTGGACCGGGAAGAGAACATCTATGTTACCGACGAATGGTTGAACCAGGTTTTAACCTTCGATCGGGAAGGTAATCTCCTGGCTCGTTGGGGAAGCGCGGGGGATGGGGATGGTCAGTTTAATGGCCCTTCGGGGATCGTCTTGGACCAAGAGGACAATATCTACATTGTGGACAGCCGCAACCATCGGATTCAGAAGTTCTCCACCGGGGGCGTTTTTCTCGGGAAATGGGGCGTCCTGGGTCCAGACGACGGCCAGCTAGACACGCCCTGGGGAATAACCATCGACCACGAGGGCTGGGTATACGTCGCGGATCACAAGAATAATCGGATTCAGAAGTTCACAGCAGAGGGGGAGTTCGTCGCCAAATTCGGCAGCTATGGCAGCGGTCGGGGCCAGTTGAACCGGCCCTCAGACGTGGCGGTGGATCCCGATGGGGACGTCTATGTTTGCGACTGGGGCAATAATCGGGTGCAGCTTTTCGATCCCAATGGCAGGTTTGTAACCAGCTTCCGCGGCGATGCCCAGGAACTCACCAAGTGGTCCAAGATGGTCGTGGATGTGAACCCCGAGAGCCTGAAGCGCCGGCGGGAGGTGCGCAGCATGGAACCGGAATGGCGGTTGGCCATGCCCCGAGCGGTTACCTTCGATGCCCGCAAAGGGCGCCTGATGATCGCTGATACCCAACGAAATCGGATCCAGATTTATAATAAGCTCAAGGATTATGCCGAGCCGCAACGCAATCTGTGATTGCCTCCGAAAAAATCCAATAATCGTTGGCATGGCCTGATAATAACCCCTTCTCCCTTGATGGGAGAAGGTTGGGATGAGGGTGAAACCCCTCACCTCACTCCTCTCCCACAAGGGGAGAGGAAGCCGAATCCCAAACCTGGATGACGCCTTGAGCCTGGATGTCAAGGAACTTTTTAAATACACTCTTAGATATCTCCACAATGAACCAAGAGCAGGAAGAGTCCTATATCCAAATGGCGCAGGATAATCCGGAGATCCTGTGCTCCGAGATTCCCGTGGAACTGCTGGAAGCCGCTTCCTTCTCGGGGGAAGAGCCCTCGGAGTTCCTGACACAGTTTCTGACCGCCGGGCACCTGGAGTGGCTGGCCCGGCGCAACGGCGGCCGTTACCACTATGAGCAAGAGCGCATCGACTGCGCGGTCTATCTCCTTTGGGACCGGGCTTGCCACCTCTACACCAGCCACATCATGTCATTGGCCGACCCAGATTGGCAGAAGCCCTTCTTCTCCGATGAGGGATTGTACTAGGCGCAAGCCTTCCAGGCCTGCAAGCCCTCCACTGTCGTCACCTTTCGGTACCAAGTCTACGCGCTCTGGCTAGGCGTTCCATGCAAATCGGGAAGTCCCGCTGCGGAACGGGCCTCGGGTGGCAATGACTCCTCCCACCCGGGGATGAGCTGGTGGGATGTGCCCGGCAGAGCCGCGATGGAAATCACGCCCACCAGACTAAGGCCAAAGGATAAAACCACCGCCGTGTTATACCCACCGGTCACATCCCAGAGGTATCCGCCCAGCAACGGACCTAGGGCCATGCCTACGCCGCCACCCAGGGTCTGCCAACCGTAGGTTGTTCCCGAAGGAGCGTCTCCGTAATACTGGCGGTTGATGATTGGGAAAGCGCTCATCTCGCCGCCCAGGCCAATACCGAACAGAACCGCGAAAAGGTAGAACACCCAGGCGTCATGGGCCACTAGCAACATCAGCAGGGGCACGGTCTGCAACGTAAAGCAGCACGCCATCGCCCATTTGCTGCCCACCCGGTCGGAAACCACCGGCACCGCGAATCGGGTGAAGATACTGACCCCCGTCATCACTATGTATACCCAGTTGCCCGTTCCTTGGGATAAGCCCCGGTCAACCACCATAGCCACCAGCAAAATAAGGATCACGTTGTGCCCGGCGCAGCCCCAGAAGTGGATGCCCACCAGGTTCCAGAAGGCACTGGTTTTTTTGGCGTGCCTGAGGAATTCTTTAGTCCTGATTTTGGAGGTCTCGTTGTTCTGCATCCGGCGCACCGGCTCGGCCTCGCCGGCGCCCAAGGGCTTCAGGCCAATGACTGCCGGCTCGTTGTGGAAGAATGGGATCAGCACGAGGAGCAGCGCTCCGCCGGCGATGCCCGGAATCCAGAATGTCCACCTGAGCCCCATCGTGCTGAACAGCACCAAGGTCATGACAAAGGCCAAGGCGGTGCCGAGCCCCTGGATGCCCTGAAGCGCCCCCATAGCCACGCCCAAGTGCTTCCTAAACCAAAGGGTGACACCTGTTATCAGGGAGACTTGGAATATTGCCGTGGATACGCCTAGTATCACGCCAAAGTAGAACAAAAACTCCCACAAATGTGTCATGATGCCGGTGAGTAACATCCCAGCGACGAAAAGGGCAACTCCCACACCCATGATCCGTCGCACACCGTAGCGGTCTCCCAGCCAGCCCACGACCGGCGATAGGGCGCCGGAAAGGAGCCACTGCACCGAGAAGGCGAGGGTTATGGCCGCGTAGCTCCATCCGAACCCGTCGGGGTCGTGGAGGTAGGGTACCAACTGGGTGATGGCAAAGCGCATCGATGCGCTGATGACCCAAATGACCGAGGCGACGGCCACGATGACCCAAGCGTAGTGAACCTGTTGGCCACCGACCACCAGATTCGAAGGAGCGAAACTAGTTTTCAACTGGAGTTCCCCATATAAGGCTGGCTGGACCCAGACAACTTCCTAATCTCAACGAGGCCATCCTAGTATCACCACGAATGCCGTCAATCTTACCATCACGCCGGCAAAAACATCGGGCGGCGTTGGAAGGGACTCGGCGGAGTACCGCCCAAGGGCACCGCCCTAGGTGCCGATCCAGCCGGATTCGGTCACGTCGATGATCTGGCTGTCGGGCCCCCGGTACTTCAACTCGTAGTAAGAACGGGCGTCAGTCCCTTCACCGTGAATCATGTCGATACGCTGGTTGGTAGGGGTGGCTCCCTCCTCCTCCAACGCTCGGGTGATTTCCTCCAGGTTTTCCACCTGGAAACCCAGATGGTCGATTCCGGCATAGCCAGCTACGTCCCTGGGGCCCTCCCCGGTTCCGTCATCGTTGGACTTGAGGATGGCCAGGTTGATGTAACCGTCGGACAGGTAAAAGCCCGACCGGGCCAGGCCCACTTCCTCCAGCCCAAACACCTTTTTGTAAAAGGCGGCGGTTTTCTCCGGGTCCGGAGTGCGAATAGCAATGTGCTTGATTCTAGCCATGACGTCCTCTCCTGCTTCCAAAGTTTTTAAGTTATGTGGATTGGGCCGGCTTCAATATTTGCCGCGACTCCTCATTGGCGGTGATTTCATCCCAGTCATAGAGCATAGGAGTCATTTCCACCCGGCGCCAGGTTTCCAACTGGTCTTGATAGTGGGGGCTTCCCGGGTGTCCGGAGCTGCCCAGCGGCACCGCCCAGAGGCAGTTGTTCCAATCGGCCAGGTCGAAGGCGTATCGCACCACTGAAAGGCTGCCCACGGTGGCGAAGTTGGCCGGAGCGTAAGAGCCGGCCAAAGGCGTGTCGGCGTCGCCGGCCAGGGGTATGGGCGGCGGGTCCAGGATGCCGCCCAATTCGGGAAAGGCATCGGAAAGGGTATGTTTCGGCCGGGCCTGGTGGACCCTACCCCAGCGCCACTGCTCCATATCCTCGCCCAATTCCCCACGGAGGCGAACTACCGCGGCGGCCAATGACCGGGATGCTAGGGCAGGCCAGGTTTGGCCGGGGGGCAGCAGACTGGTGTCCCCGGAGGCCATATGCTCCATGATGCGCCCCTCCAGCCGTGCCAAGAAAATTCCCTGTCCTCGATTCGAGGGGTTCCAGGCCAGGGCTGCCAACTTCTCTCCCAGGTTATGCTTCAAAATCTCCAGCAACAGAGTGTCCCGCCAGCTACTATAGATAGTGGGCTCCACTTGGTCGGCGTCCATTTGGCAGGACCAGCGCAGCAGCCGCTCTCGGGCCTGGGTGGAACCGCGATCCAAGGGCTCCACCCGTCGCAGGAACTCGATGTAGCTCCGAGCCGGAATACTCAATCGATCCGAGTGCACGCGGGCCATGTCCGCCGCGGTGGCATCTTCAATAGCGAGCAGAGCACGGGTGACCCGCTCCACCCGGTATCCTGGAGCGAAGTCCAGCGAGATGTAATAGGGATAATCTTCGCCCACCGGACGGTTGTTGCATGTGGCGAAATAACCCGGCTCTGGATTCATCGAGCGAGGCAGCTCCTCAAAGGGAATACTGCCCTGCCATTCGTGCTCTCCAGTCCAGCCCGGCACCGGCAGCAGGGCGTTGGCCTGGGACCGAATGGGTATTTCGCCCCGGCTCATGTAGCCAATGTTGCCGTGGACGTCCGCCATTAAAAAGTTGTTGCAGGGGTCCACCCACCCTCGCATTGATTCCGTCAGCTCATCGCAATTACGGGACATTAGCATTGCCGGGATGGTATCGGCCCAAGCCTTGGCGCCAGCGGTGCCCGTATATTTTAAAGCCAGACCGGTTCCCTCTTCCGGGTCTCCCGAAATTATCGGCCCGTGACGGGTAACCCATATCCGAAGAGGAAGATCGCCGCCGTCGCGTACTCTGATGGTTTCCTCGTACACCTCAGCGCGCAGCCATCGATTTCGATACCGGTAGCGATCGGAATCGTTGGTCTTGAAATGTTCGATATACAGGTCCTGATAGTCGGCGCTCAGGTGGGTGATGCACCAGGCCACCCAGTTGTTGTGGCCAAAATGGGGGAAACCGGGGACGCCCGGAATGGAGAGGCCGACGACGTCAAAATCGGGGCAGGCCAGATGATTCTGGTAATAGACATTGGGGATGCCCAGGGCCCGGTGGGAGTCGCCGGCCAGCAGCGGCTTGCCCGAGGCGGTGCGGCTGCCCGAGAGCACCCAGCTGTTGCTGCCCAGGCCCGTTTCGTTCCCGGATTCTTTCCCTAAATTAAGCGCGGCGGCCCCGGCCCGCAGTTCTTCCAGACTTTCATCCCGGGGACCGGCGTAGGTCTCTCCCGGCGGCATAATCAGCAACTGCCCCGGCTGATAGCCGGGGAACATGTCAGCCAGCTTTTCCGGACCAATCTTCTGCAGCAGTTGGGCCCGCCAGGTTTTGGCCTCGAAAACCCCCATGAGGATGTGCCTGACTTTGAAGACGATGAGGCCATCCCAGGGCTGCCAGGGTTCGGGACGCAAGCCGGTGATTCGGTATTCAATCGGGAGAGACCGGCTGGTTTTAATAAGGGCGTTAACCCCTTCGGCGTAGGCATCCAGCATCTCCCGCGTCGACGCTGCGCTGGCCAGATAATCGGCCCGGGCGCTGGCCTCAAGCCGAAATTTCCGCATCAGCTTGTCCCCTGCCACGGCATTGGGACCGGCCACCTCCGCCCAACGCCCGCAGCCCCGGAGACGGTCGTATTCCATTTGCCAGAGACGGTCCTGAGCCGTCACAAATCCCTGAGCCAGGTAAGCGTCCCGCTGGCTCGGGGCCCGTACGTGGGGGATGCCCAGGCTATCCCGATGCACTTCTACCCGTCCGGAAAGCCCTTTCAGGGTCACCGACCCGTTAAGTTCAGGGAGAGCCGCCCGCAAGTCTTCCCGGAAGTCTTCTAAGCTGAACATTGCGTCCAAAAAAGCCGCCGGCTGGAAGGTTATCTAAAAAGTTATCTAGCAGGCCGAGGAGGGTGTGCTCACAGCCGGCTCCTGGGCCTGTTGTATTGGCCGGAGTATAGCATGGGCATGGGCATGGGCTTATAGGGGTTCACAATAGATTGCCCGAGTTCATCCCAATCCTAATATTAGGTGGTTTTGCCCACTCGAGCCTTTTGCATCCTTTCTCTTTTAGACTTCAGCTTGTACGGTTATTACGACTTTTCCTTGGGCGTGTCCTTCTCCAAAATACCGGAGAGCTTCAGCGACCTCACTTAACGGGTAACGTCTATCTATAACAGGTGTTATTTTGCCGGCTTCGAGAAGCTCATTCATAAAAACCAAATCCCTATTGTTTGGTTTATGCATCAGACTACCCATTTTCTTACTCCCGGTCATTGAAATCCATGGTCCCAGGAGCCCAGTTTGGAAAATTCGAGCCACGGAACCTCCGGTCATGACATAAATTCCCTTGGGACTTAATGCACGCCTGTAATCGAAAATCGAACCATATGCCGCAACATTAAGAATCAGGTCATAACGCTGCCCATTTTTGGTAAAATCTTCTTGCGTGTAATCAATGACCAGGTCCGCACCAATCGAACGCATCATGTCCAATTTCTTCGTGCTGTCCACGCCAGTCACATCAGCCCCGAATGATTTGGCAATCTGCACCGCAAACGTACCCACACCACCACCCCCACCATTAATCAAAACTTTTTGCCCTGGCTGAATCTGCCCTTTATCGCGAAGACCCTGCAGGGCGAGGACTGTCGCTTGAGGTACGGCCGCTACCTGCTCGAACGTCATACTGGCCGATTTCAGCGCTAATGCATTTTCACTAGCACATACATACTCGGCAAAACCGCCCCAACCACACGCGGATATGTCCCCGAATACCTCATCACTTGGCTGAAACTGCTTTACGTTTCTGCCCACCGCTTCAACCCGCCCCGCTATATCAACTCCGAGTATCTTGATTTTTGGTTTTAAAAGCCCAAAAAACAGGCGGCTGAAGAATGTACCTCTCAGGAGTTCCCAGTCATATGAATTTACGGATGCCGCATGAACTTTTACCAGTACTTCATCGTCCTTGGGAGTAGGTTTTTCTACCTCCTTCAGCTGAAGAACATCCGGTGGGCCGTATTTGGTAAATACAATAGCTTTCATGAGTATTCCTCCACTTCGCAGGTTCGACTGTCCTATGTGCCGTTTCAAAATCTCCCATGGGGCGGTAATTCAACGATTAAAGGCTTAATTGTAGCCGGCCCTGATACAAGGTAAGATAGGCTCCAACCCCACCAGGGAGGGACCCTATTATGGCGTTGCCACCGTATCGAGTCGACTACAGTCCCATAATTGACCGCCCGGTCATCAAATGGCCCAACAACGCGCGGATCGCCTTCTGGGTAGCGCCCAACGTGGAGCATTACGAGTATCTTCCGCCGCTGGACGGGGTGCGCAACCCCTGGCCCCGGCTGCCCCATCCCGACGTACAACAGTACTCTTCCAACGAATTTGGCAATCGGGTGGGATTTTGGCGGGTGCTGGAGGTGCTGGACAAGTATGCCATTCGCTGTTCCACCACGCTTAGCCTGGGCGTATTGGAGCATTTTCCAGAAGTGGCCGAGGCCATGCTGCAGCGGGACTGGGCCTTCGTGAACCACGGCTTCTACAACACCCGCTTCGTCACCACCTATTCTGAAGAGCAGGAGCGGGAATTCCTTCAGGCCTGCCGGGAGACCTTCAAGCGCCTCACCGGCCGAGAATTGAAGGGGGCTTCCGGTCCTTCGGCATCCAATACCGTGCGCAGCCCAGACCTGGTGGCCGAAGCGGGGTTTCTCTACCAGACCGACTGGAAAATCGACGATCAACCTTTGCCGATCAACGTTAGGTCGGGGAAGCTGGTTTGCGTCCCCTACACCTCGGAGCTGAACGACGCCCCCCTGTTCCGGCATCACTACGAGGCCGACTACTACGCGGAAATTTGTAAAGCCCAATTCGACCAACTCTACGATGAGAGCGAGGATAACGGGCGGCTCATGTGCATCGCCATCCATCCCTACGCCATGGGCCGGCCCCACCGAATTAAATACCTGGATGACGTTTTGAACCACATCATGTCCCACGATGGCGTGTGGCAGGCTACCACTGATGAAATCGCGGAATACTATTTGGCCAATTACTACGATGCGGCCGTGGCCCATCTCAAACAAGTGAACCAGTAGGCACCCTTCCAAACCTCGCTAGGAGGCTGATTATGGCCGTGCAGCTTCATTACGGCATGGACCACGAGCATTACGACTGGTCCCCCTTTAACCAGCAACGAAAAGTGCTACGGTGGCCCCAAAACGCCCGGGTCGCCCTGGCCGTGATAGTTAATCTGGAGCACATGGAATGGGAGCCGCCGGAAGGCACTTATCAAAATCCCGTCCTTTCCGGTGGCTATGGAGCCAGCCCCTTCCCGGATGTCACCCGCTGGTCCCACCGGGAATACGGCCACCGGGTGGGGATTTTCCGGCTCCTGGACCTGCTGGAAAAGCACGGCATTAAAGCCACGGTGGCAATGGATTTGCTTACCGCCCAGAACTATCCCTACCTGGTCCGGCACTGCCAGCAGTGCGGCTGCGAAATAATTGGCCACGGCATATCGGTGAGCCGGCTGATAACCAGCAACATGTCAGAATCCGAGGAACGAGATTACATAAAGTCTGCGGTGGTGGGCATGGCAGAGGCTACCGGGGCTGCTCCCCAGGGTTGGCTGGGACCGGAGTACGGGGAGTCTTCCCGAACGCCCCAACTGCTGGCCCAGGCCGGAGTTCGTTACGTTTGCGACTGGACCAACGACGAGCAACCTTTTCCTATGAAGATCCCAGAAGGCGAGCTGCTCGCCCTGCCAGTAATGCTACCGCTGGATGATGTCAACGCTCTGTGGGACCGGCGGGTCACCATCGGCAAGTATGTCGACATGGTAAAGGAGAGCTTCGATACCATCTACGAGGAAGGGGCGGCCAACGGCCGGCTGATGGTGCTGAATTTGAGGCCCTGGTTATCGGGGCAGCCCTTCCGGGTCCGCTACCTGGCCGGCGCGCTGGAATACATCACGGGGCATCAAGGTGTTTGGGCCGCAACCGGGTCGGAGATAACAGATTGGTACCGCGCCAATCCACCAGTCTGATAGCGAGCGGCTAGACTGGGGTGGACTCCGGGTGCGGCTGGGGCGACGGCCCGTAGTTGTCCTGCGGGGGGCGTCAGGAGTTTTCGGAGGAGATGCACATGGCAGGAGAATTAGACCCCAGGGCAGCCGGAGCCAGGCGTTTTGAAGGGAAGATCGCGGTAGTGACCGGTGCGGGTCAGGGCATAGGCGCCGCCACCGCCCGCAGGCTGGCCCAGGAGGGGGCCTCTATTGTTATCGGCGACATGGTGGAGGAGACCTCCCAAAAGGTCTGCGCGGACATCCAGGAGTTTGGGGGGTCCTGCATTATCTCCCTGGGAGAGCTCTCCAAGTGGGACAACGCTGTGGCCCTAATGGCTCGGGCCCACGAGGCTTATGGCCGTATCGATGTGCTGGCCAACGTGGCGGGCGGGACAATCTGGTTTCAATCCTTCCAGCACTACACGCCGGAACAGATACAAGCCGAGGTGGATAAGAGCTTGTGGACCGCCATCTGGTGCTGCCGGGCGGTCCTGCCCTATATGATTGAGCAGAAGTCCGGCTCAATTGTGAACATCGCCACCCATGCGGTTACCGGCGCCTTTCGGGTCCCGTATGCCGCGGCCAAGGCCGGGCAGATCGGCCTGACCACCTCCCTAGCCAGAGAGGTGGCGCATCTGGGCATTCGGGTTAACTGCGTGGCGCCCAGCGGCAGCTTGGCCGAGGACCGGGTGACACCCCGCAACTATGGGATTGATGTCGCTGAGCCGGAGCTTCCCCCGGAGGAGCTAGACTTTCAGGAAAAGTATCGGAATGAAACTAGGCTGGTGGAGATCCCCATGGGCCGACGCGGCGAGGCGGTGGAGCAGGCCTCTGCCATCGCCTTTTTCGCTTCCCACGACGCCTCTTACATAACTGGTCAGGTGCTGCCGGTCGGTGGCGGTCAACCGTATCCATTCTAGGTTGCGGGGGATTGTTTAGAGAGTGTGGAAATCCCTCTCAGTCCCCCTTTTAAAAAGGGGGATATAGAGGAATTTAGGACCGCCTGGGTTTTTCGTCCATTCTTGGCAATTCTGGTAACATGAAAAAATCGACTCCGAATTCCGAAAGGGGGAGGTACCATGGGGCTGGTAAAGCTTTTGACCAAACCATTGTCCGGCTACCCCGGTGGCTACAAGCACCTGCGCCGGGGCACTCAAGGGGTGGACCAGACTCCGCCTTTCCAACTTCCGGAGGACCCCAAAGACCGGCGGAGCCGCATTCCTCCTACCGGGTACCGGGAATATTGGTACCCGGCGCTGCCGGTCAAGGACGTCAAGGGTAACAAGCCGTCGGTGCTAAGGATGTTGGGCACCGATGTGGTCTTCTTCCGGGATAATAATGGGGAAGTGCAGGCCCTGCTGGACTGGTGTCCCCACCGCGCTGTTTATCTCTCCATGGGCCGCTGTTATTATAACGGCTACCTGACCTGTCCCTATCATGGAGCCACTTTTGATGGAGACGGCAACTGCGTCGCTTTCCTCACCGAAGGTCCAGACTCGAAGATGGTCGGCGCGCCGGGGATGAAGGCGAGGAAATTCCCAACGGTAAGCATCAAAGGCCTGGTTTTCGTCTGGATGGGTGAGGGCGAACCGGTGGACCCGCAGGAAGACATCCCCCCGGAGATGTTTGAAGAGCACAATATACACCGGCCTAGCTTCACCATGTTTGACTGCAACTGGGTTCTGGTCCTTGAGAATACCATGGACGCGCATAACGCCTTTATGGTCCATCGCAATTCCCTCCGGATATTGAAAAGCCGATTGGGCGGGCGGGCTCGGACCCCCCTGGGCTACCGGATAAACCTAGTGAACAACAAGACCGTTCATTACCGGCCTGGTGAGGGTAAGTCCCGCGTTGAGAAATACTATTCCGACGAGAACGGTAACATTCCCTATCAAATGTACTATCCAGGCGTGGATGGCGTCTGGCCTTTGCACCGGTGGCGTCTCCTCTGGACCTGGGTCTACGACCGGCGGGCCCGCCGCCGCGGTCAGGACCCGGGGCGCCTGCGACCCACCCAAGCTGAAGAACCGGATGTGAACGAGTGGAACGGGACGCGCCTTCCCGGAATGTCGCGGACTGGTGGGAACAATCAATACTTTCGCAGTACCCGCTGGCCCGTGCCGGTTGAGGATAACCTCACCCGCATGGTCTACCTTAACGTGGAGCGTTACAGTAAGCCACCCAACCTGTTGCGGCGGTTCTGGAGCTCGGTGAGCTGGCCGTATCGAAACTGGGAGTTCAACTTTAACTTCCGGAACCAGGACTACGACGCGGAAAAGTATGTTCAATATGCGCAGCCGGAGTACCTGTCCTCGACAGACTCGGTGGTTGTGGCCATGCGCCGGCTGTTCGTAGAGCATGCCCGGGACGTACAGCGGAGGAGAGCGCGCGAGGAGGAGCTGCCGGAGAGTATCGAAGAAACCCTAGCGGAGATCAGGGTGCGCGAAGGCGACGCCAGTGTGGCAGAGTCCAGCGATGAGTTCGACGGGGAGCGCCTCAAAGAGGAGCTCCTGCGCCGGGTTTAAGCTTTCCCTTATGAAAGAACCCCTCGCTCGGTTGATGGTTAAGTGGCAGCCTGCAGGTACAGGTCGGTGAGTCGGAGCATGCCGACATCGGAAGCTTCCAGGCCATGCAGTAGTCTCGTCTTGAAGGTATCCAGGCAATGAAAGAAATCCTGGACCGGATTGGCATTACCGATCTCTTTGCTTATTTGTTACCGGGAGTATTGGTCCTGTCGTCAACTTTGCTGTGGACACGCCCTGAGCCCGAACTTTTCATTGGATCGGATCTGGCTAGTCAACCGTTGATTGTGGGGGCTTTCATAGTTATCGCGGCGTATCTCAGTGGGATGGTTATTTATTGGGCGAGCACATGGTTGCTCAACTACTACCGCCTTAAACAGATAGCCATTTTTGAAGGGAGCTCACGTCTTAATCCGAATCGGATCTACAGGCGCGTAGTAATTGTGTTGTTCTGGTTGCTAATCCCGGTCTTCAGATCGAGCACCGACGAACAGGAGAGGACGGTTAAGCTGTATTTCAAGATTTCAAAAGCGTTGCCGGCCGATGAGACCGAGTTAATGACTATGGGTAACCCGTGGGATATGTATGCATTAATTCGGTCACTGGCAACTCACAGACTTGGCTCGAGAGCCAAGATTCTTATTGAAGAAGCCAAAATGACACATGCCAGAATGTTATTCGCGTACGGAACCGCCCTGGCGTTTTGGCTGATTGCACTTCAAGTGACACTCCGAATAATCATATGGGTTTTGATATGGGGCCTACAAATAGAGGCGACGGGACCCGATTTACCTTATCACGGTGGGAGCGCGTTTATAGCGGTTGCATTGTCGGCTGGTTTGACCAGTTTAATATTCAAAGGTCTGGGAGACAGATGTTGGTATCAGGAAACTTTGCTAACGTTGAGAATAGCCGAAATAGCTAACGAAACCACCAATCCCCAGGCTAGCGCGGCTGATCCGCCGCTAGGACCAATCCTTTAGCGGCGCGGAAAATTCCCCCTACCCGGACCGGTAGGACCGGAAAAAGGCGCGGATATCCTCTGCCAGCAGCACCGGCTCCTCTAAGGCCGCGAAGTGGCCGCCGCTGGCCATCTCCGTCCAGCGGCAGACGTTGTAGGAGCGATCGGCCCACTCCTTGGGCGGCCGGCTAATCTCGCCGGGAAAAACAGCGACGGCCGCGGGCGCCGGCACCTGCTCGTCTTTGCCCATCTCCCAGGTGCCCCGCTGGTTATCGTAATACATCCTGACGGAGGAGCCGATGGTCTGCGTTACCCAATAGATTGTGATGTTGGTAAGCAGCTCATCCTTGGTAAACCGCCGTTCCACCTCGCCGCCGCAGTCGCTCCAAGTACGGTATTTCTCCACGATCCAGGCTGCCAACCCCACCGGCGAGTCGTTCAGGCCGTAGGACAATGTCTGGGGCTTGGTGCTCTGGAGGTGGTTGTAAGCCCCTTCATCCCGCTGCCACCTCTCCCGTTGGGCGATGTGGGACTGCTCGGCCTCAGTCAACTCCCGCGAGCCGGGGCCCAGGTAGGGCGTGGGCCGGTTGACCGAGGTCAGGTGGATGCCGATCACGCTGCCGGCGTGGTCGTTCCCCAACCGGGAGGTCACCCCGGCGCCGATGTCTCCGCCCTGGACGGCGAACCGGCGGTATCCCAGGTTCTCGGTCATCAGCTTGTTCCACATTCCGGCAACCCGCTGGACATCCATGCCGCGCTCGGTGGGCTGGTCGGAGAAGCCGAACCCGGGCAGGGAGGGAGCGACCACGTCGAAGGCGTCGGCAGGATCGCTCCCGTGGGCGCCGGGGTCGGCCAACAATGGAATAATCTTGTGCATCTCAAAGAACGTGCTGGGCCAGCCGTGGGTTATCACCAGCGGGAGGGGGTTGGGGCCCTTACCCCGCTCGTGGATGAAATGGACGTCCAGCCCGTCGACCTGGGACTTGAAGTGATGGAAGTCGTTTAGCTTGGCTTCCTGAGCCCGCCAATCAAATCCCGAGCGCCAATACTCGACCAGTTCCTTCAGGTAGTCCAGATTGCTCCCGTAATCCCAGCCGGAGTTGGGGATCTGGTCCGGCCAGCGAACGGTTTCCAGTCGGCGCCGCAGGTCGTCCAATACCTTATCGTGCACCTCGATCTTAAACGCCTTGACCTCCATCGCTCTTCCCTCCTAAATTTTCGACTCCATTCACCACCGGGACATAACAGATCCGTTCGAGGGTGTGTTAGAAGTTTTATTTTGTCATTGCGAGTTTTCATGCTCCGATGGAGCGCCACCTACAGATGAAAATGGATTCCCCTCGGCTCATGGTTCGACGGGCTCACCACGCGGGGTAGGGCTCCCGTTCGTCCTGAGGCTCTCGAAGGGAGAACGGGCTATTTACAGAGCAGCCCTTCGGCTGCGCTCAGGATAAACTCCGCGAAGCAATCTGAGCCTCCCGAGATTGCTTCGGGCCTGCGGCCCTCGCAATGACATTTCGCACACCCTCTTAAGCTGAACTTCAAAAGTTAACTTGTCGTAGGGTCAAGGGCAGAGTATCATGCCTTCCATCAACTGGCGCAACTGGCGCTACTAACCTGCCCAATCCCTGGGGTGGGGACTAAGGAGGACGATGATGGTACGCCTAACACAGATTAGCCGCGATCAAGTTGCGGAGCAACATAAAGGGGCCTTCGATGAGGTAGCCGCAGCTCCGGGTGGTATTGGGTCTGGGCCCACTTCCGTCTTGAAAAATAGTCCGGAAATGGCCAAGCGGGCGATGCATCTGTCCAACTATCTACGGAACGAGTCCAGCCTACCCGAGAAAATTCAGGAATTAGCCATGTTGACCGCGGCCCGAGCCATGGACTGCCAGTATATCTGGAATGCCCACGCCGCGTCCGGGCGTAGAGAGGGACTCAGCGACGCGTTGGTAGACGCCCTAAGGGACAAACAGCCCCTACCGGCGCTGGCCGCCGATGAAGACGCTGTCCTCAACCTGGGGATGGAGTTTTTCCAGACTCACAAGGTTAGCCAAGCCAGGTTCCAGGCGGCGTTGGACCAGTTCGGTAGACAAGGGTTCGCTGAATTGACCGGCCTGATGGGTTACTACGCCATGCTGTCGTTTAACGCCAATGCTGTTGAGCTGGACCTGCCCAGCGATATGACCGAAACGGTGCTGCCAATTTAAGGCACCTGAGTCAAAGGATTTCAGACCGTCACAATCGCCCTTCGACAGGCTCAGGGCGAACGGGTCGGGTTACGTTCGTGGTGAGCTTGTCGAACCATGAACGATTGCTTCGCACACACCAGGTCCGGTGACACCAGGCGGTTAACAGGAGGTGGAGAACATGCCTTTGCCCCGCCCGTTGCAGGGTATTCGGGTAGTTGACTTTACCTGGGTGAGAGCTGGGCCTTGGGCTGCCCGCTGGCTGGCTACCTTTGGCGCCGAGGTAATCAAGGTAGAGTGGCCGGAGAACCTGGACATACTCCGTCTGAACCGCTTCACCGTCCCCCCGGGGGTGGAACCCGGCCCCAACTCCACCGGCCAGTTCGCCGACACCAACGCCAACAAGCTGGGCATCTCGGTCAACGTCCGCACTCCCAAGGGACTGGAACTGGTCCAGCGTCTCATCTCGGTGTCCGACATCGTAATTGAAAATTTCAGTTCCCGCATCATGGAACGATGGGGTCTGGGTTACGCGGAACTACAAAAGCTCCGGCCCGACATCATCTACGTTTCCATGGCGGGCTTCGGCCAAACCGGACGACACCACTGGCACGGTACAATGGGGCCGGCGGCCCAAGCCCTCTCCGGATTGACCTTCCTTTCCGGGTTGCCCGGAGAACCCCCGGCGGGCTGGGGCTGGTCTTACCTGGACGACACCGGTGGCATGTACGGGGCAATGTGCGCCCTCACCGCCCTGCGCCACCGCAGCGCCACCGGCCAGGGCCAGCACGTAGACCTTTCCCAGATGATTACGGGCATTACCCTGGTCGGCCCGGCCTTTCTCGACCGCACCGTAAACGGCCGCGAATCCCGGCGGGAAGGATACCCGCCCGGAAATCGCACCGTGTGGCCCGGAGCCCCAACGGTAAACAATTACCGGGGCCCCACGGTAGCTCCCCACAACGCCTACCGCACCAAGGGCGGCGGTTACAACGACTGGTGCGTCATCGCCTGCTTCTCGGACCAGGAGTGGCAGAGCCTGGTTCAGCTTATGGGAAACCCAGCTTGGACCGCCGACAGCAGCCTCAGTACCCTGCCCGGCCGGATTCAGTGCCAGGATCAGATAGACCAGGGCATCGAAGAGTGGACTCTGACCCTGGAAAAGTACGAGTTGACTCAAAAATGCCAAGCGGCCGGAGTTCGGGCGATAGCGGTGCAAAGCTCACAAGACCGAGTGGAGCATGATCCCCAACTTAGAGAGCGGGGCATGTACTCCGAGTTGGAGCATCCCATGCTGGGGACCTGGAAGTTCCAGAACGCCCCTTTCAAGCTGTCCAAATCTCCGGCGGAAGTGTACCGGCCGCCGCCGATGATCGGCGAGCACAACAAGGAAATTATGGAGGATCTGTTGGGGATCAGCCATCAAGAGCTGCAACAGGGATACGAAGACGGTACTTTGTGGCCCCCAGAGATGCCTCAATTCCCTTACATAGAGGAGGCCCGGCGATGACCAACGATGCTCGGCTACCCGGCCCTTTGACTGGCCTGCGCGTGTTGGAGCTGGCCGACGAAAAGGGCCAGTTTTGCGGGAAGCTGATGGCTGACCTGGGGGCGGACCTGATTAAAATAGAGCCTCCCGGCGGGCAAAACACCCGCAGCGTGGGGCCTTTCCTGGACGACTTGCCCCACCCCGAGCGGAGCCTGTCCTTCTGGCACTACAACACCTCCAAACGGGGCATCACCCTGAATCTGGAGACCGAAGCCAGCCAGCAACTGTTCCGGCGGCTGGCAGCTACCGCCGACATCATCCTGGAAACCCATCCTCCGGGCTACCTTCCCTCCCTAGGCTTGGGGTATGATGACCTATCACCGCAGAATCCCAAGCTCATCATGTGTTCTTTGACCTCCTTTGGGCAGACCGGGCCCTGGCGCGATTACCAGGTGTGCGACCTGGTACACCTGGCCGCTGGAGGCCAGATGGCCTCTTCGGGCTACGACCCTGGCACCGTGGCCAACCCTCCACCCATCGCCCCCGGCGGCGGCAACGCCTGGCACATCGGCGGCCACTACGCCTACATCGGCATCATGGCTGCCCTGTATTACCGGGACATGACCGGGGAAGGTCAGTACATCGACGCCTCGATCCACGAGGCATGCGCCCTGACCACCGAAGGGGCTATCGCCATTTACCTTTCTACCGGCCAAGTGGTACTCCGCCATACCGGCCGGCATGCTTCCCTCGACCAGTCAACCGAAATCCAGTTCCCCACAGCAGACGGGGGATGGATTAACACCACTCGGTCTGGAACTAACCCGACACCCGCCAGGATGCGCCGGTTGGCCGAGTGGATGGACACCCACGGCTTGGCCCGGGACTTGCTGGACGATAAGTACCTGAACAACGATGTAGTCCAGGAGAACGTAGCTCATTTCGTGGACACCCTGGAAAACTTCTTCGCCCACATTCCATTGGAGGAGGCCTACACCGGTGGACAGGAGCGGGATTTTCCTTGGGGAGCCATCCGCACCATGGATGACCTGATGGGGGACGGCCACCTGCAAGACCGGGGCTTTTTCGTGGAGGTGGAGCACCCCGAGTTGGGCCGCAGCTTCACCTACCCCGGAGCCGCCGCCATTTACAATGGCTCGCCCTGGCGCATCTCCCGCCGCCCTCCCCTAATCGGGGAGCACAACGAAGAGATTTTCTGTCAGGAACTGGGCCTCAGTAAAGCTGAGCTAACCATCCTGGCCGAATCTGCGGTAATCTAGGACCAAAGCAAAAGTGGAATCTACGTAGCCACCGGATTGGGCGGCGCTGCCAACACCGTCATTCCGGCGAACGCCGGAATCCAGGGAACAGGGCAGCATGTACTTTCCTGGACACCGGCTTACGCCGCTGTGACGAAGGATTTTCGTCAATAGGAGGTGGTTCCCTTGAGTTTGCGAGGTAAAGCGGCGATAGTCGGCTTCAGTGAACTCCCCACACTGAGGAACTACCCCTGCAGGACTACTAACTCCTTGTGCTCGGAAGCCATTCGTCTCGCCATCGCCGATGCTGGCCTGACTAAGGACGATGTTGACGGGCTTATTACCCGAGGCACCGATGTGGTTCCAACCGACCTGGCCGAGTACTACGGTCTAAAGGTCAGCTTCAACACCGGCGTGACTCAACACGGCTCTAGCGGCGCCCACTCGGTGGCCCTGGCGGCCGCGGCCATCAACTCCGGCCTGGCCAACACCGTGGTGTGCGTCTTCGGCGGAACCCGAGATCCTGGGCTGGGAGGGCTGGCACCGGGTGTTGTTAGGGGCACGCCTCCGGCCAGCAAAGGCTCGGAGTTCGAAGCTCCTTTTGGGCTGGCTCCTGGGGCCAACACCGGATACGGGCTGATGAAGCGGCGGCACATGTACGAGTTCGGCACTACCCAGGAACAGTTCGCCAAGATGGCGGTAAACCAGCGTTTCAACGCCCTGAACAACCCCAACGCCGTGTTCCAGGATCAGCCCATCACCCTGGATGACGTGCTTAGCTCTCGCATGGTCAACGACCCGCTGCACCTGCTGGAGTGCGTTATGCCCTGCGCCGGAGCGGCGGCATGTATCGTTACCTCGGCAGAGCGGGCCAAGTCCCTGCGGCATCCCCCGGTGTATCAGATTTGAGGGGAAGCGAGCAACCGGCGGCATTCCAGGAGGGGATTGAGACCTCTGGCCCGCCAGGTGCCAAAGAGGGATGGCCAAGGTCATCTTGCTGTCGGTGCCCTGCCCTGAGCGGGTGCCGCCGCTGATCTTGCGACTGGTTACCAGATGCCGCAGGCTCCGCTCGGCGGCGTTGTTGTCTGAGGGCACGGCTGGGTCCGACACGAAGACAAACAGTTCCTTGATGAACCGTTCCATGCGCCGGCAGAGCTTGGCCTGAACCGCCAGGGGATCTTTAAGGAAAGGCCGCGCCAAGACCATTAGTTTCTCCTCCAGCATTAGCTGGGTGCGATGGCCTGGCTGGGCTCGGGGAAGGACCGAGGCCTTGGCCTCCGTGTAGACCTGGTGAACCGCCTCGGCCCACTGAGCCAGCCCAGCGTCTTCTGGGTACAACCCTTTCAGGTCATGGATATCCCGCAGCAGATGAGCCCAGCACCGTTGCTTCAGGCCCGGGTAGTGGTTATAGGCGGCGTAGAAATCACTGACCAACACTCCGCTGAAGGAGGAATCCAGCACCTCATCCACCACCCCCTTATCCCGACCCCGACGCAGGAAGTATCGTTCGCTGGGAGTGCTGAAGGTCCAAACATAGCCGTTGCTCCCGTCCTGGCGCCAGCCGGTTTCGTCGCCCTGCACCACGGGACTGGCGCGGACTTGCTCGAGCACCTCTCGCACCGCCGTCTCAGCCTGACGGGCTACTCCATGGACGGCCTGGACGATGGCACCAACACCAGGTGCAACTGATGGACGGTCTCCAGGTACCATTGGATGATTCTTATGGGCAACCGTCCCTCCTCCCGCAGGGTCACCATCAGGCTTACCAGATTGACCCCCAGGCGCTGCTGGCCCAGAACCACCCCCTGCAGGGCCTCTTTGGGCAGCCGGCGCCGCTGGCATACCGGACAGATGCGGGCTACCAGGGCGTGCTCGGTCACTTCTACCGGAGCCACCGGTAGCTCAATGACTTCCCGAGTTCGCTGTACCCATCCGCCGTTCAGGTGAGTCCCGCAGTCGGGACAGACCGCCACGGCATGCTCCACCCGCCGGGTAGGAGTCATGCGCTGGCGGGCGAAGCCATGGCGGCGCGGCTTTCTGGGCTCCTTTTTCTCCGGCGCTTGCCGGCTGGAGTGCGGCTGATTACCCGGCATCCCCGACGACCCGCGCCGGTTGGGACGGGATTCCAGAACCCCAATCCGCCTTTGCAAATCGGCAATGACTGCCCGCTGGCCGGCAATTATCTCCAGCAGAGTTTCGCGACTCGCCGCGTTCAGGTCTAGTTCAGTGTCCACCTCCCTGGTATGCCACAACTCCCCCGGCCATGACAGCGTTTTTCCAACGGCTTTGAGCCAATTCACCTCATCAAGTCTGAACAGTTACGTCCCTGCGGCATCGCCCGGTGTATGTGCTGGGCGCCGCCGCCGGCGTCACCAGCCACGACACCATCTGGCAGAGCCCCAGAATCACCACTACTCCGGTGGTCATCTCCGCCCGTAAAGCCTTCGAGATGGCTGGCCTGACGGGGTTGTACCCAGGACGTGGTGCAATGGCCCAATTTTATGATTGATACACCATCCTTGAGGCCGTGTGCCTCGAAGATGCCGGGTTCCTGCGAGAAAGAGCGAAATTGGCCCCTTCTTCGACGAAGTGGATACCACCTACCAGGGTACTTTCCCCATCAACACCGACGGCGGACAGCTTTCCGCTGGGCAGCCGGTGGGCGGGGCCGGCGGATTTAGACACGTCATCGAGGCCATACGCCAGGTTATGGGTCGCGCCGAAACCCGCCAAATTGCCCAAAAGGACCTGTGCATGGTCAACGGTTGAGGGGGCACCGCGAGCGTGATGTGCACGCTCATACTTGGTTCCGAAGCTACGAAGTAGGGACGGGGTTATCGCTGATAATAACCCCCAAATAATAACCCCCAAAGCGGGAGAGCGCAGATGACCACAGGGTATAACAAGCCCCTGCCCCGACCAATTAGTGTAGAGCTGACCCGTCCTTTCTGGGAGGGAGCCAAACGCCACGAACTGATGATGCCCCGCTGCAAAACCTGCGACCGGTTCTTCTTTTATCCCAGGGAAGAATGTCCTAGCTGTTTCTCCAGAGACATCGGATGGGCCCAGGTTAGCGGTAGAGGCAGGCTCCACACCTATACCATCGTCCACCAACCAGCCAACGCCGCCTTTCGGGAGGATGCCCCTCACGTCTACGCCGTGGTTCAGCTGGACGAAGGGCCCCGGATGATTTCCAACATCGTGGAGTGCGCCCTGGATGACCTGGAGGTGGATATGCCCCTGGAACCGGTCTTCGACGACGTAACGGAAGAGTGGACGCTGGTGAAGTTCAAGCCCGCTTAATGGTTGGAGACTGGGGTAATGGAATTGAAGTTACAGACTGCGCCCAAACTCCATTCGAGAAGGAGGGCTTCATGGAGCGACGTGCTATCAACCCCTGGGCTTGGCAGGACCAATTCGGGTTCGTGCAGGCCAACGACCTGAGTGGTGTTAAAAGGGTGCTATTATGCTCCGGCCAGACCTCGGTGGATGAGGAAGGTAATCCGGTTCACGTGGGAGATATGGCAGGCCAGCTCAATAAGGCGCTGGACAATATGGAGACGGTACTAGGCCAGGCGGGGCTTGGCCTAGCGGACGTAGTGCGTCTAAATTACTACGTAACCGACGTGGATGCCTTTTTGGAGGCATACGAAACCGACACGTTGCCCCGCCTGAGGCAAGGAGGCTGTCGACCGGCCACCACCTTGTTGGGGATTGCCGCGCTGTTCCTTCCTGAGCTGCTGGTGGAGATAGAGGCCACCGCGACCGAATAGAGGTTAAGGCAGGAGCAGCATTCTGGGCCTAGTTCACCAGAAGATGGAACCACACTATAGGGAGCGCATCACCAGCTTGGGGTTGCCGGGAGCAGAAGACGTTTGGGGCTGAGTAAGTCTCTCAAACTTTTGTATTCCGTGTGGACCGTCCTTCGACAAGCCCAGGACGGACGGGCGGGCGGTGTTCTTAATCCGTTCGTGGTGAGCCTGTCGAACCACGTTTTGGGCTAATTTCCAAGGTCGTCCCTAGGTAAGCCCGCGGCCCCCCGGCGCTACAACAGACCCTGTTCTTGAGCCGCCTTTTCCAGCAGTTCCCAGCCCTCGGAGATTCCCGGTTGCAGGCTGTCGCAGGCCTCTGCCTCGAATATGGCCTTTCCCTCCGGGTTGCCGCCGTCCACTGACACAAAGGCTTCTTCCAGCTGCTGGAACAGCCTCGGTTCCATATCCCCTTGGGCGGTGAAACAGCAGTGGCTATAACCTGGGCTGGACCAGAACACCCGCACCGCGTCGGCCGGCACCGTACCCCGTTCAACGAGGGTCGACAGAGTCCGTCCACTGACCGCACCGGCGTCGTACTCGCCGGAGAGCACTTGCTCTATGACGTCCATCTGGTCAAAGCTGGTGGAGGATTGGCGCTCCTCGAAGAATGTGCAAGTCCCCAGATCGCGCCCGGGGTTTATCCCAGACTGATTAAGAAAGTAGTGGGCCAATAGTCCAGCCTCCACCGAGCCCCGACTGCCAAAAGCGAAGCGCTTCCCAATCAAGTCCTCGATAGTGAGGATGTTCGAGCTGGGCTGGGTGATGAAGTGGGTAATGAAATCAAAATCCACGTCCCGCATGGCGACCACCCGGCAGGGGTCGGCCAGCTGATTTTTTATCTTTACGTAGTTCAGGGGGCCGTTCCAGGCCATGTCGATTTCGCCGGCAACAAAGGCGTCCACCACGGCCTCATCGTCTGAATACAGCACCCAATCCAGGTCAATTCCCAGCCGCTTGAAGTGCGTTTCCAGGCCCCGGAAAGCAGCCAGGTGAGAATCAGTAGCAGTGCCGCCCAGTCGGGCCATGATTCCTCCACTAGGACCCAAGATGTATTGCCGCACCATTATACTGATTGCGAAGATTGGGGAGCAACTTGAATAAGCGATAGGCATTATAGCACCTGAGGACAAAGGAGCCCAGGCTCCGCTAATCGAAAGTTATTACACTGCGGGCAACGTTGCCCCCCTTCATATCCTCAAAGCCCTCGTTGATCTGCTCCAGCTTCAAATGTTGGGACACCAACTCGTCTAGCTTTAGCCGGCCCTGGAGGTAGAACTCGATATAGCGAGGCATGTCGGTGCGAAATCGGTTGGACCCCATGCTGCTGCCCTGAATCCGCCGCTCCCTCCGGAGGAAGTTGCCCGCATCAATCTCTATCTTGGTCCCTTCGGGAATCATCCCAATTATGGTAGCCGCACCTCCGGGACGGAGCATCTCATAACACTGCTCGGCGGTCTCCTTAAGTCCAATAGCCTCAAAGGAATAGTCCACGCCGCCATCGGTCAGGTCCAGCACTTTCCGCACCACCTCGCCCCCAGAGGCGTCGATCACGTCGGTTGCGCCGAACTGACGGGCCAGGGTCAGCTTGGTTTCCACCGTGTCGATCGCTATTATTCGCAGGGCGCCACCCAGAGCCGCCCCTTGAATGCAGTTGAGGCCCACACCGCCACAGCCGACCACAGCAACGCTGCAGCCCGGTTCTATTTTGGCGGTGTTTAAAGCAGCGCCTAGGCCGGTGGTAGCGCCACAGCCGATCAAGGCCAACCGGTCAAAGGGCACATCATCCCGTACCTTCACCAGCGCATGTTCGTGAACCAACATCTGCTCGGCATAGGCTCCCAGCTGGGCCATCTGAGTAATCGGTGTGTCTCCTTGACTCAAACGCGGCGGCTCGTCTCGGTGGCGAACCACGCCGGTGCGGGTGCACAGCACCGGTTGACCCCGCAAGCAAAACTCGCAGTGGCCGCAGAAAACGGAAAGGCAGGTGACCACCGTGTCTCCTGGCTTCACGTAGGTAACCTGCTCCCCCACCGCCTCCACCGTGCCGGCGGCTTCATGCCCCAGTACCGCCGGCATGGGAATGGAATACTTGCCCTCCACAAAATGCAGGTCGCTGTGGCAGATCCCGCTGGCCCGGGTCCGAATTAGCACCTCCCGAGGACCGGGATTATCGACCTGTACCTCCTCTACCTCCAGGGGTCTATCGACTTCACGCAGCACAGCGGCCTTCATGACTCGCCTCCATAAAGAATTCCAAGAGTTCGCAAGGGTTCTCGACACCAGATATTGAATGGGGGTCCAACTCTCAGATAGTTTGGCACCGAATGTAGCATCACCCAGAGACCTGGTCAATTGCCCTGGGGAAATCCCTCAGGGTCTTTTCATTCTCCTGCCTGGTAGGTAAAGCCCATCATGTCGAAAGCTTCGCTGAGATGGGCATTGTGGCGGCGTAGGGCAGCGGCTACGTTGGAATGCCCAGCCCGACGTACCAAGCTGATGACCAGGTTCCGCAGGCCCGCCAGAACCTGAGGGGCGGCCCCAGTGCGCACCTGAGAGCGGTCCTCGTCGAAGGTCACATCCCGTACCCAGTGGAGGCGGTTCTCGATGCCCCAGTGCCCACGGGAAAGGCTCAACAATCGCCTGGCATCGGCATCAGTGGCTGGGAGACTGCTAATTGCATAGCTCACAGCCACCTGTTTCTTGCCCTTCACGACCCGCTGGCGCTCTAGCCGACACACCTGTTGCAGATGCGGCCACGCTTCCCCGACCGTCCCAGCGCTGCCCACGTAGCCATTTAGCTCTGGGTCGGCCAAGGCCCACAACTCTCGCCGCTCCAGCCGCCCATGACGCCGCTTTACTGGAGCATCGGCCCAGACCGTCAGCTTGGCCCCGCGTGCTCGCCACTCCGCTGCCAGCCAGGGAGGTACGGTTGGGCCACCAGCCCTCTCAGTTCCTAGCAGGGGAAAAAGCCACCTCCAGGTCTCGGCGCAAGGTGGGCTGATTCTCTTTAACTGGCAGCAGATACTCTCCGCCGCCTGCCACAATCTGCTCACAGACTTTCCGTTGGGTCAGTAAGGCATCAGCCACTACTACCCGACCCTTCAGGGGTACCTGGCCCAATACTTCTTTGACCGCCGCCAATTCTTCCCCTTTGCCCGGCGCAGCTACCTGCGCCAGCACTGCCCCAGCGCGGCTAGCGTAGGCCGACACCAGATGGACCCCGGGTATCTCTTGGCCGTGGACCCCTCGCAAGGTTTTCCCGTCCAGGGACAGGGGGTCATCCGCCTCTACCCCGCTATTTGCCAGCCAGTTGCCGACTTCTGCCTCAAAGGCCGCCACGTCCAGGCCCTTGAACACCCGGTGGAGGGTGGCCACGCAGGGTGTCTTCTCCTGGCTGAACCCCAAAAGCTGCGCCGTAGCACCCCCTTGGTCCCGCCCCCATTGAGCTATGGCGTATAAGCTGCGGGCGCCGCACAGCATGGCACAGGTGGCCAAGGCCAGGATCGCCCCCAAAGAGTGGCGTCGCCCTTGGCTACTCCGGAAGTCAGGCACCAAATCCAGCGTTTCTCTCAAAGTCATCATCCTTCCCTCCCGCTTAAACTGGTAATAATTTTATACTATTTTGAGAAAATGAAAAGGCCCTGGGAAATCCCTCAAGTTTCCCCTTTGCAAAGGGGGATTTGGATCTTATCAGGTAACAACGCAACTAAGGATGCAACCAAAGACGCAAGGAGCCTGCAACCGCCTTCCCAATCAGCGCCACGGTCCCACTGCTACCATTCGATATAAGCCATTTCATCACTTGCCGGGGCGGCCCGAGGACCTGCTTCAAGAGGCAACCTTGTCAGGCGATAATTAAGCGACCACCACAGGGGCCATAACATGACTAAGCTTCGGCCGGTTTACCTGATGCTTGGGTTGGATGAGAAAGGACAGTTGCTCCAGTACTTCATCGTGCAAGGATACGGGGGGCCATTGCTACTGCTGTGGAGCATCGGAATCAGCCTTTTCCTGCTCATATTCGGTTCGCAAATTTACGCCGTTGCCTGGACCGGTGTGGCTGTCACGCTGGGCTTGTGGATGACATATGGTAACCCCAAGGTTTGGGAACGATTGGTCTACTCCTCAATTGCAAAGCGAATCCCCTGGCATACCCTTTCCGACGCGGCGTTGCAGGATATTGTCAGGAAGAGTTCCAGCCTAAACCAAAGCTAAGGTGAAACCTACATAAAGCGAACCCGAAGAGGAGTTGCGATATTCTGTAAAAGAAGTCGATTGGCGGTGGTGGAAGGGATGAAGGAAATAGTGCAACTCCTGGAACGGTGGCAACTGGATGTAGGCGACTTACGGGAAAGGATGTATCGGGCGCCAACACCTCGGGAGCGAGAGCGATGGCATGGGCTATGGTTGTTGGCCCAAGGGTGGTCGGCCACTCAAGTGGCTGAGGCTTTGGAGAGAGAGCCTCATACCATCGGAAACTGGCTGGACAACTTTCGCCAAGGCGGGGCCCAAGGTTTGGTCTTTGAGCAGACTGGGGGTTCCCCCCCGTCTTGAACCGAGGTCAACAGAACCAACTGAAGTCTGCGGTGCAAAATCCGCCTGGGGAGGCGGGGATTGAATTGTCCAACTGGAACTGGAAAGTAGTAAGGCAATTTCTCAAGCAGAGCTTTGACCTGGGGCTGAGTCGGAGCAGTTGCTTGAACTACCTCCATCGGTTGGGCTTCGTGCTGAAGCGACCCAAGAAACGCCTCCTGAAAGCCAAGGATGAAGAACGGAAAGCCTTCGTCCTCCAGTACAGCCAAATCCGAGAGGAGGCCCAAGAGAGTGGAGCCAAGATCTTCTTCGTGGATGAAGCCCACTTTCGGGCCGATGCCGACCTGCGAGGCAAATGGGTACTCAAGGGAGAGGCAGCGCTGGTGGACTCCACCAGTCCCCGGTGGGGAGAGAAGGCCTGCTACTACTCGGGAGTTTGTCTGGAGACTGGGGAGGTGGAAGCCATGGAAATAGCTGGAAACAGCAATGCCGAGACCTCCACCGCCTTTTTACAGCAGCTAAGAGCAAACCATCCTGGACCTCTGGTAGTAATCTGGGACAATGGGCCAGCCCACCGAGGAGCAGCGATTCGCAGCTATTTGACCACTCCTGAACTTGCATCTGAGGTTGGTGGCCTTACCGGCCTACAGTCCAGACTTCAACGCCGACGAAGCCGTCTGGGACTGGGCCAGAGAAGAGGTCACGGCCAACGAATGCCTGGGAACAAAAGCCAAAGTCCAAGAGAAGATGAATCAATTCTTCGGCGGGCTAATTCATCGTAAGGATGAAGGGAAACATCGCTGCCCAACCCGGTTACAGGCCCGAGCCGATGCTTTGATCTTTACACCTGCCGTGCCTTTGCCATCACTGCCCAATGTAGTTCCCACCTTGGCTTTGGTTTAGTCGCCGAGGTGACCCTCAAGGTCTATAGCCTGCGACGGACCAGGGGTGCGAGGGACGAGTTGGGCCGAGTACTGGCAGCCGCCTCCAAGCTGCTGGATCTGCAGCTCGAACTGGTCCAAAAGGCTGAAGGACTGGCCCGCGGGCTATCCCTAATCGGCTCCAGCAGTCCGCGTGGCGCCAGCCTCATAACCGATGCTCCCACGGCTCGCCGTGACGCCGTCGCAGCGACGAGGAAGCAGATTGACCAGGCTCGAACTTTGGCTGGCGACCTTTATCAGGAGCTAGAGACGCTATTGCTCCAGGTATGCCAGCTTGAGACGCTAGCAAATATCCCCGCCGGGGCCGAGAGGCTGGCCAGCGAAATAGAGGCCAACCTGCATTGAGCCAAGGAAAAAATCATTAACCTGGACCAGCCAGCTGCTTGGCAGGAGGTAAGCCATAGCCCGCCGAATTTGAAACCACTGCTGGAGTCGCTAAGAGTGGGGTTCTCCAGGAACAAATCAACCGAGGGGCTCAAGGTTCTTGAGCGGCTGAGCTACGAATACACCCAATTGCGGCTGGCTCTGGAGCGCCGGAGAGACGACATATCACTGCTGGCAGTCCGTATCCCGGCGCTGGGGGAAGAGACCTACCGCCAAGGATTAAGCGTTTTGCGACACGCTTTGGAACTGGTGCAGGCCGTCCGCTCTTCCGATGAAGAAAGGCTGGCGGGGGAGGCCATAAGGCTGGAAAAGGAGATTGACGCCCTGAGTGATGACGCCAGCCAGACAAGCCGGGTTGAATCGCTACGCGACTCCCTGGCCTCCTATCACCAAACTTTGAGACTCCTACGGCAGCAGGCCTTGCGGGTAGAAGAGTTGCTGAACCAGGCCAGTCGCTGTGAAGCGTCTCTGAACCAGGCCCGGATACAGCTGGTATCCTTCGGCGCTGTTGAGTCCGAAAAGGGGGCCGATGCGGTCATTGAGACTCTCAGCAGAGTCATTCAGCAGGCTAAAGAGGTGCAGGAGGAGCTGAAGGAGCTGGGATTTTGAATCTACCCCGGCCACCATATCCAATGACGGGAAACAATCCCGGAAAATCGGATCGAGCAGAGTAACGGAGGTGATGACATGATCACAGAAGAGCGGGATAGCTCAGTCGAACTCGGCACAATCCTGGCTCCCTCATCGCCGGAAGATTTAGCAGGGGACTTGGTAATAACGTCTAGAGCAGAGCCGGTAGCACCGCCAGGAATCACCGCCGCCGAATCTCAGGAGTTCCAAGCCAAAGCGGCCACGGCAATCAAACAGCTGGAAGAATCCAGCGGCGGCAAGGAGATGGAACTGGTTGACAGTATCACCGCTGTGGGAGTCCAGGCGCAGAGACATGCTGGCCGGGAACTGGAGCTGCTGCGCGCCCGGGTTGGCGACATGATGACCAGAGGAGGTCCCGGAGAAAAGATATCTCAGGATCTGTTGGACCTACGGCTGGCGCTGGACCAGATCAATCCCCACGAGCTGAATCGCTCCTGGTTCCGGAGCGTGGTAAGCACCCTTCCCCTGGTCAACCGGTTTAGCCCTATGGTGATCAGGCTGAAAAAATCGCCATCAGGTACGAGACGGTGTCCAAGCAGGTGCGGGTCGTGGAGTCCAGCCTTCAGGATGGGAGGATGCTACTCACCAGGGACAATATTGAGTTGCGCATGCTGTACGAGCAGGTGGAGACCCAGCAACTGGTTATCCTGAAGAACGGCTATCTTGGCGAGCTTTTGATGCAGCAACTGGAAGAGGCCCTGGAACGCAGCGATGCCTCTCCCAAAGCAGCGAGGCTTCGAGAGGCTCTGTCCGACGTTGCCATTCGGGTGCAGGACTTGAAGGGGATGGAAGAAGTCCACCTCATGCTCTTTGTCAGCATCGAAATGACCCGGCAGAACAATACCCGGCTGGGCCAGTCGGTAGACCGCACCCTGACCCTGGCGACCAACACGGTGACCATCGGTCTGGCTCTCCAGTCGGCGCTGGCGCGGCAGAAGCGGGTGCTGGAAGCCGTCCAGCGGACCCGGGAATTCATTGGCGATTTGCTGGTGGCCAACGCTGCCTCAATCCGTCAGCACACCGCAAAAATAGGGGACATCTACAACAGCCCGGTGGTAGCCATCGAGAAGCTCACTCAGGCCCACAATGACCTGATTGAGGCCATCAACCTGGTGGAGCAGTTGAAGACCGAGGGATTGGACTCCGCCCGTAAGAACATTGTCGAGCTAAACAAGTTGTCTGAGGAACTGCGGGAAAAGTTTGAGGGGCTTGGCGAACGGCGACAAGCGGAATCGCTGGAAGCCTAGGCGGGATTTCGTAGGGGGGCGCGGCTGTGCGCCCCGACCCTGCCCAAAACACGCACTCTTCATAGAGAACTGGAGAAAAGAGATACACTCATGCCCACCCAACCGTATCAAGCTGCTGATCCGGAACTAGAAATTGCTGGAAGCACCGACCGGGGGCTGGTGCGTCCCATCAATGAAGACTCTTATGTCATACTACAGGAAGGCGCGGTCCCCCACTGGTGCTCGGCGGTTGTGGGCATATTCGACGGCGTGGGTGGGCTGAGCAACGGCCTGGAGGCCAGTTCCCGTGCCGCCAGATATTTGCCGGAGCTGCTGCTGGGCCCAGGGACGGGCCCAGGCCCGCGCGCGGGGCCGGGACAGGCCGTGGCTGACCTGACGCTGGGGCTGCACGCCAGGCTGAAAGCAGACCAGCGAGGCGAGCCGGCGCTGGGGAGTATGGCCAGCACGGGAACAATAGCTCTTCTGCCCCGTACTTCCCCGACAGTCCTGTGGATTGGTCACGTCGGGGACAGCCCGGTGCTGCGTCTTCGAGGCGGCTCGGTACAACAACTGGTTGAGGAAGACTCCCTGGTGGCCGCAATGCTCAGGGATGGGTTGATTCAGCCGGAACAGGCTCGTCGCCATCCTCAGCGCCACGTCATCACTCAGGCCATGGGCCACAATGAAGAGATCCTTCCCCACGTCAGCGCCCACCAGGTTTATCCCGGGGATTGTTATTTGCTGTGCACCGATGGCTTAACCACTATGGTGCCAGAAGCCGCCATCCTGGAAATAGCGACCCACAAGTCTCCGCAGGCGGCCTGCTGGGACTTGATAACGGCCGCCAACACCGCTGGTGGCTTGGATAATATTACCGTGGTAATAATGCAATTCTGAGGGCCCATCTCCTCTTTTCGTGACATTTTTGTTCATCTTTACGACCAATCGTGGAAACATTCTAACCAAGTCAAGGGTCTGATCCGCAAGACGGGGAAGTTGTACCGGGAATTTGGACAGGGGGGAAACCTATCCGGCTGGCTGTCCTGCATGGGGGTAACATGGCAGAATACTACTTTGACGTGCTTGATGAAGAGGGTGGGGTATTGGAGGAAATCCCGCTGGCTGGCCTGGCAACCATTGGGCGGCCAGCCAGAGATTGCAATCCTGATATCCCAATCCCCATGCAGTGCCGCTCCTCCAGCCGCCTTCACGCCACTATTAAGCTTCAGGGTGCCCAACCGGTCCTGGAGGACCACAGCCGCTTGGGGACCATCGTAAACCAAACCCTGGTGGAAGGCAGCTCGGTCCCGTTGAACCACGGCGATGAGATCGTGTTCGGTCAGCCCGGCGATGGATGGCGCGTTCGATTCCGAGTTCCTAGGGATTCCGGCAGCTACACCGCGCCGGCCGATCCTCTGGAACTGCTGGTGGTCTCTGAAGTTCCCCGGCAAATCCGTATTGGCCGCCAGATGCTGGAGGAGCATCTGGGCGACCGGGCTTTTTTCCTCTTGAAGTTTCTGTCCGGCCACAAGGGAAACTGGTACACCACCGAATCCCTGATAGAATTGCTGTGGCCTGTTCCGGACACCGCCCCACTACTTGCCAACGAGGCCTTGAGTCGTCACAAATTGGCGATCAACAATCTTATCGGGCCCTACATCGACGGTCAGGACGCCATAGAGTCCTGGCCCCGTCGGGGTTACCGGATGAAACCCCGGCTGGAGGAATAGGCGCGTAACGTAGACCGCGCCCAAATGTCTATCATCTGAACGGAACAGCATTATATGGCCGCAAAGCCCCCTTGGTTCGACCCCCCATGCTGGTGGGGACCACCCTCCAGGGATACCCCCAGGAAAGTTCCTGGGGGCCGGCGGCTTTGGCGCGGTTTATCTTACTGCCGACGCCAATGGCGAACCCAGGGCGGTCAAGGTGCTTTTCCCGCCCCATTCCCTGGGCAATGAGGATATGGAGGTCTGGGCAGTCCGGTCCGCCCACTTTCTGACAGAAGCCACCACCACCACCACCACCACCACCACCACCACCACCACCACCACCACCACCACCACCACCACCACCAGTTTTCAGCATCCCAACATTATCAGAGTTTTTAATACCAGTCAGGCTTACTGGCATTACCAGGACCCTCTCAAGAATCAGCCGGGGTATCTGGACCTTAGCGGCGCCTATCCTCTCCTTTTTTACGTGGCCGAGTATATTTCCGATGGGGTAGACCAACGTCTTCAGAATGGGGACCTTTTTTCACCTGATGAGACTATAAACATCGGCGGGCAGGTCTGCGAAGCGCTGGCGGCGCTGCATTCCGCCAACCCAAGGGTGCTGCACCTGGACCTGAATCCTGGCAACATTCGGCTGGCTGAAGGAGACCGGGCGGTGGTCACCGATTTGGGGGTGGCACGGATTGATGGTCTGCCCTCGGCATATGTGGACCGGGAGGGGCCGATTTTTTTCTGGGGGTAGGTGCCCCGGAGCAGTTCGCCGCTGAGGATGTCGATGAACGCACCGACATTTATCAGTTGGGGGCGCTGCTCACGGTGATGCTTACCGGTAAGTACCCCAACCAGGGTGGAGTCGACCTTCTCGTCAACCGCAAGGATCTGCCCCGAAAATTAACCGAGGCAATTCAGCAGTCTTTGCAGCATGATCCCAGGCAGCGTTTCCAAAGCGTGGCCGATTTCCAAAATGCCCTTCAGACCCGCGGCGCCCCAGCAGTCCCCAAGCCGGATGCCCCCTCTTCTCGCTTGCCCAGATTGTGGGAATTTCAGCTGGGCTCGCCCAACTGGCGCACTTGGAGCACTCCAGTGTCGTCAAGTGCTGAGGGGTGCTACATTTGGGACCGAGCCGAAATGCATCGGGTGGACCCGGCTTCCGGCGAAAACATCTGGTCCTGGACGCCCGTCCAGGGCGGCCCGCAAGCCGGCATCCGACAATCCGGCATCCGGGACGGTCCGCAAAGCCCCGGGGTACAGGTTGGAGGGCAGTACCTGTACGTCCGCCATGGAAGCCTTCTGTCATGCCTGCGATCCTCTGACGGTAGCAGTCGATGGGAGCACCAGCACTGGAGCGACGCTACCGGAGATTTTCTGCTGGCAAACGGGCTCATTGTCCTGGACTCCCGCCGCGCGCCAGACAGCGGCCTGCTGGGTGTGGCGGCCCTGAATGCCCAGACCGGCGAGCTGGCTTGGCACCTGGAGAAGGCTTATTACCATGTAGCCAGCATGGCTACTACCGGCACAACGCTGGTGCTGGTCGAGCACCTGGGCTTGGGCGGTCGGGGCGGGTCAAGGCTGCGCCTGCTAGAACTCACCTCTGGTGAGACTCTAGCGATTTACGACCTGATTCGGCCGGACCAATCGGAGCGGGGGAGTTCCAGACAGTACGTCTCCGCCGCATCTGCGGTACCGGGCCGGTTGATCAACCCGGAAGCCGGAAGGAGCGGTCTCCGGCGCCCCCTGATCATGGCGGATGGTTCCATCGTAGCATGGTCCAGCAGAGAGAATTCTCCCAATTTGGAAGCCTATTGCTTCGACTCCCAGCTCGCGCTGCGATGGACTAAACCAAAGCCAAGGTGGGAACTACATTGGGCAGTGATGGCAAAGGCACGGCAGGTGTAAAGATCAAAGCATCGGCTCGGGCCTGTAACCGGGTTGGGCAGCGATGTTTCCCTTCATCCTTACGATGAATTAGCCCGCCGAAGAATTGATTCATCTTCTCTTGGACTTTGGCTTTTGTTCCCAGGCATTCGTTGGCCGTGACCTCTTCTCTGGCCCAGTCCCAGACGGCTTCGTCGGCGTTGAAGTCTGGACTGTAGGCCGGTAAGGCCACCAACCTCAGATGCAAGTCAGGAGTGGTCAAATAGCTGCGAATCGCTGCTCCTCGGTGGGCTGGCCCATTGTCCCAGATTACTACCAGAGGTCCAGGATGGTTTGCTCTTAGCTGCTGTAAAAAGGCGGTGGAGGTCTTGGCATTGCTGTTTCCAGCAATTTCCATGGCTTCCACCTCCCCAGTCTCCAGACAAACTCCCGAGTAGTAGCAGGCCTTCTCTCCCCACCGGGGACTGGTGGAGTCCACCAGCGCTGCCTCTCCCTTGAGTACCCATTTGCCTCGCAGGTCGGCATCGGCCCGAAAGTGGGCTTCATCCACGAAGAAGATCTTGGCTCCACTCTCTTGGGCCTCCTCTCGGATTTGGCTGTACTGGAGGACGAAGGCTTTCCGTTCTTCATCCTTGGCTTTCAGGAGGCGTTTCTTGGGTCGCTTCAGCACGAAGCCCAACCGATGGAGGTAGTTCAAGCAACTGCTCCGACTCAGCCCCAGGTCAAAGCTCTGCTTGAGAAATTGCCTTACCCCACATCACCGAGATGGTAGGCAACTTTGCCGCACATTTGACCCGGGATGAGATGGCCTATGGCGCCCAGGAGCGGGGGCTCAACTGGGGATCGATTCGGGCGCCCGATGAACTGGTGGATGAGGGCCACCTGAATGATCGCGGCTTTTGGGTGGAGGTTCCCCATCCTGAGCTGGACCGGAGCTTCAAATACCCCGGTCCCGCCGGTATATACAACGGCTCACCCTGGCGAATATCAAGACGGGCCCCCTTGATCGGGGAGCACAACGAGGAGATTTACTGCGGGGAACTGGGGCTTCAAAGGACGGAGTTGGCTTACCTGGCGGAATCGGGAGTGGTGTAGGCCGCCGCGAATTATCGGTCTAAAGCATGTCCTCCGAAGGGACTGGATTGTCTTCATGTCGGCGGCCACCGCCAAACCATGCTGGCACATCCTGCTATTGCGGTTCGAACATCTCATAAAACTCGATGTAGCTTTCCTCCACGAATTCATTCATCTGCTGCGACACAGGCCTGATCTCCTCCGGCATTGGGTTACCTTCGCGGTAGGGTGACTCTAACACTGGCGCCGTCCAGTCCATATAGACCGTATTGGCAGGTCCCGGTACAGTGCCACCGCTGGTATATACCCTTATCGGAGAGCGCTGACCGGCGTTTTCATAAGCCTTGCCAATCTTCGTGATCTGCTCCGCCGAAAACCCGCCCCTTCGAGCTGTCCCTGGTTTACATCTGAAAACCCGCCGAATTAGGTACATGGGAGTCCTCCTTCAGTTAATCTAGTCTTGCGCCCGCCCTTCGACAGGCTCAGGGCGAACGGTTTCCTTCCGTTCGTGGTGAGCTTGTCGATCCACAGCGGGGGGTTTCTGATAAGCCCCCAGTGTGCTTCCTCCCGGAGCGGCCTCACACAGGCCAATTCTACTCCATCGGGACTCTTTCGAACTGGGTCTTGGGGAATATGGCCAACAACCTTGCGGTAGCGCCGGACCGGTTTTCGAACCCGTGCTTGACACCTGCAGGGGCCAGGACAGTGTCTCCCTCTCCTAGCGTAACTACCTGGTCACCCAGAATTGCTTCCAGACTGCCCTCCACGATGACCATGGCCTCTTCGCTGTCGGGGTGGATGTGGGTGGTGACCCGACCTCCAGGTCCGATTTCCAGGTGGCTGATGTATAACGACAGGGCACCCTGGGTAGCGTCGACGAGGACCGCCCGCTCGACCCCGGGATATCCCACTTCCGTGGTTGCATCAGCTTGACTTATGATGGGCATCGTCTTTCCTCCCCAGCAAATACAGTGATTGCTGACCGTTGCTCGGACTGATAACTCTTTGTTGGCGGGATTAGGGGAAGCCTGATATGAGACCCCTAATCCCCTCACCCCGGCAAAACACCTGTAGCAAGGCGTACGAGGATCATGACGCGGGCACCAAGGGTCTAACCTCCGCCTGGAAGCGCTCCATGGTCCGGAACTTGTCGGCAAAGGACTCGCCGGGTATCTCTAAATCGGGATTGCCCAGTCCAAACTGATTCCTCCAACCATGTGACCCTGTGGGATGGCTCGAACTATAAAAGGGCAGCCTGAGGGCGTCAACTGCATCCGATTCACTCAACTGACCCACTCCCATAGGGTAACCACCCCCCTGACGAGCGTAAAAGTCTAGAATTGCCTGCCCCTGCCCAAGCGTCTCCCTCGGGGTGGTCTATTTACCCCGGACGACCCCATAACTGTCCGAAATACCTGTGCTCTCAAAGCAGGCTAGCCAGGTGCCAGCCGAAGCCGGCTGATCCGTTCTAGTATCCCGGTCAGCATTTCCCTGGTTACCAGCACCTCGGCAAGCTGAAACACCAGCCTCCTTGCGTGGCGTACCAGTCGCCCACCCGTCTTGATCAGCCTGGTCTGAAGACTGGTCATAGTCCAGTGCTTCATATCCTCCGGCAACACCAGCCTTCTCATAAAGTTGCCCAGGTTGTAAGTCAGGACGAACAGCCATAGTCTCACCTGGTTGGCCACGAACTTGTGGCAGGAAAGCCGGGTCCAGTTCAGGGCGTACTTGCCCTCCTTGATCCACTGCTCCGCCGTGCCACGGCCATTGTAAAAGCGGACTATTCCTTTGGGTGGATAGGCTCAGGTTGGTCACGATGAAACCAACCCTGGGAAATAGCTCCCCCTGATGCCACTCTACTTTAGCCACCACTCGCCTGGGCAAGTCAGGGCCTTTTCATTTTCTCAAAATAGTATAAAATTATTACCAGTTTAAGCGGGAGGGAAGGATGATGACTTTGAGAGAAACGCTGGATTTGGTGCCTGACTTCCGGAGTAGCCAAGGGCGGCGCCACTCTTTGGGGGAGATCCTGGCCTTGGCCACCTGTGCCATGCTGTGCGGCGCCCGCAGCTTATACGCCATAGCTCAATGGGGGCGGGACCAAGGGGGTGCTACGGCGCAGCTTTTGGGGTTCAGCCAGGAGAAGACACCCTGCGTGGCCACCCTCCACCGGGTGTTCAAGTGCCTGGACGTGGCGGCCTTTGAGGCAGAAGTCGGCAACTGGCTGGCAAATAGCGGGGTAGAGGCGGATGACCCCCTGTCCCTGGACGGGAAAACCTTGCGAGGGGTCCACGGCCAAGAGATACCCGGGGTCCATCTGGTGTCGGCCTACGCTAGCCGCGCTGGGGCAGTGCTGGCGCAGGTAGCTGCGCCGGGCAAAGGGGAAGAATTGGCGGCGGTCAAAGAAGTATTGGGCCAGGTCTCCCTGAAGGGTCGGGTAGTAGTGGCTGATGCCTTACTGACCCAACGGAAAGTCTGTGAGCAGATTGTGGCAGGCGGCGGAGAGTATCTGCTGCCAGTTAAAGAGAATCAGCCCACCTTGCGCCGAGACCTGGAGGTGGCTTTTTCCCCTGCTAGGAACTGAGAGGGCTGGTGGGCCAACCGTACCTCCCTGGCTAGCAGCGGAGTGGCGAGCACGCGGGGCCAAGCTGACGGTCTGGGCCGATGCTCCAGTAAAGCGGCGTCATGGGCGGCTGGAGCGGCGAGAGTTGTGGGCCTTGGCCGACCCAGAGCTAAATGGCTACGTGGGCAGCGCTGGGACGGTCGGGGAAGCGTGGCCGCATCTGCAACAGGTGTGTCGGCTAGAGCGCCAGCGGGTCGTGAAGGGCAAGAAACAGGTGGATGTGAGCTATGCAATTAGCAGTCTCCCAGCCACTGATGCCGATGCGAGGCGATTGTTGAGCCTTTCCCGTGGGCACTGGGGCATCGAGAACCGCCTCCACTGGGTACGGGATGTGACCTTCGACGAGGACCGCTCTCAGGTGCGCACTGGGGCCGCCCCACAGGTTCTGGCGGGCCTGCGGAACTGGTCATCAGCTTGGTACGTCGGGCTGGGCATTCCAACGTAGCCGCTGCCCTACGCCGCCACAATGCCCATCTCAGCGAAGCTTTCGACATGATGGGCTTTACCTACCAGGCAGGAGAATGAAAAGGCACTGCTGGGCAAGTGCCAACTCTGGGCCTGATAGGCAAAGTCATGGTAGGAGACGATAGGCTCCCGGGATGGCCATTCGGTAGGACGCTCCAGCAAGGGTTGGATCTGCTCCTGAATTACCTGATTGGCGGGAAGCGGGATGGCGTACCCGATCTTTCCTTGTTCCAGATACTCGTATAGCTCCGGCTTGGCAAAAGCAGCGTCACCCCGGAACAGCAACCGCAGTCCTTTCTTCTGGTATCCTTTCACCACCGGCTCAAGGAGTTCCTGCCATCCATCGGCACTATGCACGTTTCCGGGTCGTAGCGGCGCTCCTTCGCAATCCCCAAACTGGTTGAACAGAAAGAGGGGATGATAGCAGACACACTCGAAGTGCCCGTTGTAGGCGGCTCCTTCCTGCTGACCATGCACTGGACTCTCCGAACTGTCCATGTCCAGAATCACTCGCCAGTGGGTGGAGTGTGAGCCATGGCCAGCTCCACCCACTGGGGATTCATCAGGGCCAGCCCCTTTAGGTTGTCCTCTTGAGTCAGAGTCTCCGTCTCAAAACGGCTCATGGTGTTGGTTCTGGCGGCGTTGCGGTCTGAGCCTTGCCAGCCCACGACAACTCTCATGGCTGGGTCTTGGGAAAGACGTTCTGCATCGTTGGTATCATCGTAGCCGGCCAAGCGGCTGTAGATGGACTGGCGGAGCAGAGGGACCAGGTGGTGTCGGATGTTGCGGCCGGTACGGCTTTCCTGGAGATAGTCGGAGGCTATGGGGGTAAGGTCCAGGGCGTCATCCAGTTCTCGGAATGCCAGCAGTCCGGCGTCGGAGGTGATGGTGGCACCATGTAACTCCAGCCGGATTTGGGGATTGAATTGGAGCCGAAGAGAGGCCTTTTCGCGGTCACCCATCGGGTGCCTCCAATGTCGGTACGCAAGTTATCTGAAATAGCCAACTTATTGCATGTATTATATCTGAAATACGGCTAAGAGATTCATGTAACGACTAGAAAAGCAAGAAAGTTGCCTATTTACCGCATCACTTGTTTGAGCCAAATGGGGAATACGGGCTAAGACATCGCTCATTAGGGCCAAAAGGTCGAGACTTGGTTCCCTAGGAGGCTGGCCAGGTATAGTGCGGAAATCGGGCAGAGGAAGCTCTTGCACCGGAGGATCTGCCAGATAGAGATACCCGAAGGGGACGTACGACGCTTGGGCAAAATATTGGGCCTGGCGGAAGGTGGGACGCCTTTCGCCCGCCTCCCAGGCATTGACGGCATCCGGCTTGACGTTCAACTTCTTGGCGAGATCCTCGACTTCTAACCCTCGCCTCTGCCTGGCCCAAGTCAAGAGATGGGGAGTCACAAATGCCTCAGCCATCCTGCTATTCGTCCTCTTCTAAATCTTCGAAATCTTCCGCTGGAGGGAAAACCCGATGGTGGAACTCCTCCAGGGTCGGGCAATTATACGGGTCATACATCCCGACGGTACCGAACCGGAAGCACCGCCGGCACTTCTTGCCATCGATAAATACCGGGTTGTCGCCGCCCTCTTCTCCCCACTCCCGGCTGACAGGGGTATGTATGGACTGAAATTGGTCTGAGAGCTTGGAAGGCGCATGGGAGACCTCCGGCATCTTGGTTGCAATGACGAAACCGGATGCAGCAGGTCATTGGAACGCACCATCTTCTCCAGACGCGCCAGCAACGTCCCATCCAACTCCATCCCGCCCGACAGAATCGACTCCCAATCCTCACCACTCACATCCAGCGTCTCCCTCACCGGATCCTCTCCCATCGCCCGGACCAACAGGTCCAATCGCGGACGACGCCGGCCCACCTCTCCATCAGCTCCAACCATCCGTTTTCACCTCTCCGCCAAACTTTTTGAGACTGGGTTAAGGACCAAAACTGCTACGGAATCAGAGGGCTATACCTTATAGGTAAATCGTATCTATTTACAGTAACAACCAGGGGGGGTGTAGGGGGGGCGATCCCCAGTCGGAAAATTGTTGCACCCATTTGAACCTGACCCCGCTGTAAAATTCCGAGGAACCACCCGATCTGGACTATCGGAATCAGAGGGACATACTCCGTAGCTGAAAAACACCCCCTCCATGGGCCAACCCCCTAAATGCCCTGAAATGGCCCGTTTCCGCCCGCCTGCGGGGGTCTCCCTGAGCCTTTTTGATACCGGCGCCAGGGGTCAGGGATCCGCGCGGCAGGCGCAAAAGCGCCGGCCCCGTTGCTGGATTATGCTGTGGTCAACCATGATTCATCATCGGGAGGGGCCACTGATGCAGCAGAGGTTGAGCAAGCTGGAGGCAGCGCAGGGGCTGGGGGTGTCCCCCTCGACCCTCGACCGGATGATACGGCGGGGGGATCGGGCCAAGGTGTGGGTCCTGGCGCCTGGGCTATCCAGCGATGCACCCGGTGGTCAACCCGTCGATGCTGGTCCATCGCGGGAAGCCGAGTTGGCGGCGGCAAGGGAGCAGGTCAGAGCGCTCCAGGAGCTGGCGGACTATCGAGGGAAGCTCCTGGACGAAGCTGAATGGCGCTACCGGGAACTGCTGGAGGAGCTCAGGAGGAGTCAGGCGATGCTGGAGGGGCTGACCAGGGCGCTGCCGCCAGGAGGGACGGAGGAGTCACCCCGGGGATGGCGTTGGTGGCCCTTCGGACCGGGTTAGACGGGGTTTTTGGCATTTCCCCCACAGGCGGGGGCGGAGACAAGGTGTACCACTGGCCCAACATCCCGCCGCCTTTTACACCCAGGGCCATGCGGTTTTGGGCCTGCGCTCCCGGGGGGCGCCGGCCCGCGCTGGAGATCCGCAGGTGCGGTGGTTGCTCCCGGTCCAAGTCCCTGGCGCCATCGGCTGCCAGGGAAGCTCTTCGTTCATGCTGCGCCCTGCAGGTGGTCTTTCCCTCAATGCTACCACGGCGGGAGCAGTGCGGCTTGTGCAGCTGCGCCCTGACGCAGGGGTTGTTCCCGGCCGCCGCAGGGGTCCTGGAAGTCTGGCCGGAAAGCCATTGGCCGGCTTTCGCGCTACGCCAAGCAGACGTATTACAGTCTTATAAAGCATGGTAATGTATGTAATACGTTTCAATAACCAACTATTACATCGATAATAGTCGCTAAGAAAACGACGACTTGTGGGGAATCTGGGTTTCCGTCCGAGTTTCTAGTATCATGCCCGCACCTCTTACCCCTGGAGGACGGGATGACGACACTGAGGGCCCGGGAGCCGCGGCTCCACCTACCGAACGTGACGATGGTGGTGTGCAGCACATTGGGTATCTATTGGGTCGGTTACCGACGCTGCGACACGCGCTGCCCTTTGGATATTTTTGGGCCGCCGTCTCATTCAAAACTGACTTCCAACGATGACATCATAACTTACGGTACTGGAACCATGGTCCTGGAATGGGCATCCCCTCGATTTGTTGTCCCCCACCAACCATTACATCAACAGCCTCTTTGTAGAGGCTTTCTGGCGTAATGACATGCCCATTCGGGAAACGTAGATTACCGTCTCGGTCTATGTTCGTCCCTTCAACCCCCTTGATCCTCTGTTGGATGGATTTGCCGTCTGGTGGGCACGGGGCTCCGACCTCTATCCAGATGTGGCCATCGTGGGGTGCTGCACTGGCCACGCATCCTGTCCATGTTTGCGGATTTCTCTTGTTGCCCGGACGGACGTTGTCAGGTTCAAATAGTTCGCGAAAATCATCCTGCCAGATAAACTGTCGTTGTAATACCAGGCCAGAGGGTTGATTACTGCAACTTCAGGTCTTCGGATACCATAACCAGCAGAGAGTTGATAGCCTCTATTACTGAAGGCTCAGGGGGATTGTCTCCACTTAGCTCGACTTGGATGTTGAACTTAAGCTGATGTCCCACCGCGGCCATGGTGATCTCTGGTATCTGGTCAGCCAGGTCTTGAACCCCGTTGGCTGCCAGAGTAGCTTCGGCAGTGACCGTCCCCAACCGCTTTTGACCATACTCGGCCTGACTACCACCTGAAATTCCCGGGGTCGTTGCCGCCTGGATAATCACGTGCTGGGCATTGGCAAAATCGCATGGCCACGAATGGCTGTCAGGCGCAAGCTCAATCCACCTTGTATGAATCCCCGAATCGATGGCCGGACGTACAGCGGTCCAAGGCAACGGCTTCCCACGATTGGCAGACAACGAAGTGGCAATCGCCAGGGCATTAGCCTTGCCGTCTCTCCATGCATCAGGGATTGAAGCCTCCATCAAATCCGGCACGGCAACCGGCGCCGGAGGCGGGCTTAGAGTTGCAGAAGGGCTGAGAAGACCAACGGGCACCGCCTCTCTGAATATGGAGGCAGGGCCATTTATCAACCAGACTATCCCTCGCTCCACGGCAACGGCGATCGTCTCTTCGACAACCGATGGCTCGCATTTGGGAATAAACGCGGTGTCGTCATATCCTTCTTTCGGCACTACAGCTGAATGACCGCCTGAGAAATAGTCGACAACGTGCTGGACCGCGACCTCATCTGTGTCCCACAGACCTGGAAGCATTCCGGGGGCAAGAAGGGTAGGGTCAATGTCGCTGAGAGTCGCGGACTCGGGTAGAAAGACTTCGAGAGCAGGGTCTCCCATTACTTGCTCTTCAACCCCCGTGCGCCAGAAGGTCTTCGCCGTCCGGTCCGGACGCATCAACTGGGCCACCCAAATCCCTTCCCGAACCCCCTGAACAATGGTATCCAGTATCTCTTTCTGGTGCAGCATCTTGGGCAATTTGGCAAACTGTGCGAAGGCACCGACCAAGTCCTTGACCCGCCGGGAATCTTCCCCTTCCCGCCACAGATCGTAAGGACCGCCCGGCATCATTGCCTCGGAGCTGATAGCGGTTTCCTGTATCCGGGAGCGCCGGTCAGCCTTAACGGTAAGGAACAATGGCTCATTGTCCACCGCGACCCTGAATGCCTGTATATCGTTGCTTTCATTCACGGTCACAATCACCGAGTAGGCTTGGCTAATAGCATCCGGGATGCGTCTCTCGGCCGAGGCGGTTTCGTTAGCCAGCATCTGCTCGCGGATTGGGTCAACTGGTTGGCCCTTTAGAAGTTCTCTAACTTCCACCCAACCCAAATGCTCCCTAACCCGATCCCTTACCAAATCCAAGCCGTCACGCGATGGAACAGCCAGAACTATGGCGTTCCGATTTACCCGTGGGCGGTCTGGAGCGGTGGTCTCGTTAATGAAACGGCGGGCTTCTTGACTTGGTTTTCCGGATTCGGACGCTGCCGTCGGACCGAGTACAGCGTAGTGGAAATCGCCGTCGTCGGAGATGTCGCGGGGGCGGTCAGGGAGGTTGTGCACCCTTGCTCCTGCGGCGGATGCGCCAGTGGTCAGAGAGCGCTGGTTCCTGATGTATTCGATTAGCTCTGCTTCAATTCGGGCTGGCGCCACCCGATTGGCGCAGGCGTCGTCGTGCATCTGGCGCAGGTTCGGGCGGTTTCCCAGCCGCCATGACTTGGGCAACCTCTTGGTCCCTTCCGGGGACGTTTCAGCCGTGCCTATTTCCACTTCATCCAAGAACCAGGAAAGCTCCTTCCAGCGATTCAGAGACCTTTCCAGTTCTATCTTGTCTGGTTTGGTCGGCGCTACCAGCATTAAAAGCTCTTGGGTTAGGGCTTTTTGGCCGATGGGCTGGGAACCCAGGAACACCGAGACCACCGCCTGTTCAACTTCACGGTGCTGAAGCCCGGTCATTTCGGATTGTACGGTGCGGGCCTTGGCGAGCTCCCCTTCCAGGATGGGACTCCACTCCTGATGACCGCCTGTTCCGGTATCCACACTGGCGAATGACGCCAGTTCGCTCGCGGACTCTGACAGATCGCTCTGTCCAGGTTCGTTCAAGAACACATTTGGCCCGATCAACGGGCTCGTGTCCCACTTCTCAGCATCCCGTAGGGCCATAGCGAACGTCCGCAAAATTCCCCGAGTTCGCTGGAACCCTTCGAGTTGAGTCCATCGGGTGTAAAAGATGTCGGTGAGGTCGGGGTGAAAGGGGTAGCTTCCCAGGAAGCGCTCTTCGGCGGCAGGACGCCCCTTTTGAGTTTGCTCGTCCAATAAGGCTATATTCCCGACGATGGAAGTCACGTGAGGCCGGAAGGCGCCGGAGTCACGAATCGAGCCGGGTTTGAAGAAGCGGCGCCTGAGTACTTCCGCCACGTCATCCTTGCTCACGGGACTGACATCTTCCTCCATTTGCCGCCCGAATACCTCGGACACCTCCCGGTAAATCTCGTTGCCAAAGTCGTCGTGCTTCTTGGGGTCCGACGCTAAAAGTGATGCGACCAAAGAGCAACTGTCCACCTTCACCACGGCTTGGGTAAGGTATTGGAAGAAGTTCACCAGTCCTCCACGGGAGGCTGGGCTGACTTCTACCTGTCCGCGAAGGTACATCAGCACCTCGTCCAGCAGCACCAGGGTGGAAAGACCGTCCTCCTGGGGCTTAGAAAGCAACTCCACCACAAGCGGCTCGGCCGGCGGCGTCTCCCGTTCCTCGTCCTTACCCTCGGCATGGATGAGACGAAGGCCCTCCGCTCCAGCCAACTGATAGGCCAGGACGCTCCAAGGGTGTTTGAGCATCCTCGGCGTGCCATCCGGGCCGGGTGTCTCGATGCCCTTCTCCAAGTCCATCTTGTCAAAGCACAATGCAGCTACCCGGGCTTTGGGAGGCTTGAAGCCAATGTGGGCCTCGAATTCCCGGATGGCTGGAAGGTCGGGCAGACTGTCCGGGTCGTGGACCAAGTGCCGCAGGGCGATGAGAGTGTGGGTCTTGCCGCCGCCGTAGTTTACGGAGAGCTTCCGGTATGCCTTATCGGTCCGGCCAGCCAGGCGCAGGCAAACGTCCTTCACCAATTCCCGCAGGTTGTACGTGGGGTAGGTGAGGGCAAAGAACTCGGCAGGGTCTTCGTAGACTGGCCGACGGCCCTTCTGCATCACCACGTCAAATAGGTCGGCGGCGAATATGGAAAGCGAAAGCTCGCCGGTCTTCAGGCCGTCCCGCAGTTCTACTACCTCGTGCCAGGGCTTCAATGCGGTTCTCTGTGCCATGTTGACCTCGCTTAGGTTGCCTGAACGGCAGTTTCCAGGCGCAGGGCTAGGGAATCAAAGTCCTCGGGACACTTTTGGCGGATGGCGCGAATCCTCCGCGACGCTTCTTCCCCCAAAGCCTTCCTGCCGCCGTCATCGGTGTTGTCCAAGCCGCGCCGGGCGGCCAGCAGTTCGAAATATCGTTCCTTGACTTGGACTTCGGCGCGAACATCTGCCCACCGCCAGTTACCGGGCAGGTCCAGCCCTGCCAATACCCAGGTCTCAATTTCTTCCCAGGCGTTTTCTGCGAGGAAAACCCAGTTGCCTTGAAACTCGGCTTCAATCCGGTCGAGCCTGCGTCGCCGACCCTCTTGTCCGTCGCGGTCAACGCACAGGATGAAGATATCCGTCATCCCCCTTTGGTCGTTGAGAATTTCCGTCAGTTTGTCAGTTTTAAGGGCTTCCCCAATACCGCCGAGCAAGGGATCCTGACAGATAGCAACCCGCGGGTTAGGTGCTCCGAGATGCCTGAAGAGCCGGGAAACCAGTGGTTTGAGAATGTATTGGTCCTTGCGGAAGTCCTCGGGGATGACCAATATGTTCATTGGAGCACCCCCTGCTCCCATTCATCCTCGTCATCGTCCAAGTGGTCTGTATCGGGGTCTCCCTCCGAAAACTTCATTGCAGTCTCAAACCACCCACTGGTGAGAAGCCGTTCCAAGCCTTGGGACTCACGCAACTCCCGAAGATTGTATAAACCCGCTATGGGTCGGATAACGCTGTCGGTCCAGTATTCGTCACGGTAAACGACGGAGGTATGCTCAAAGGTTTTGTCATTCATCCATGCCAACAGGGCAGGCGAGTGGGTGGTAGTAACGACCTGGATTCCACCCTTTGCGGTTTGCTGCTCAATAAGGTCAAGGAGAAGCCAGAGCCGGTTCGGGTGGATGCCACTGTCAATCTCCTCGAAGAAGTAGAGGCCACCCTCATTGGAGTTTAGCAGGGCCGCTAATATGCCCAGGAAGCGCAGGGTGCCGTCGGATGCGCTGTAGGCGGACACCTTGCGGCCGTTGCGCTCCACGATATGAAGATGCACCCGACCACTGGGGTCGCGGGGAAAATCGAAGTCCTTGACATCCATAGGGGTAAGCTCTTGCAGCCACGATATTAGGGTTCTTCCGCGTTCGGAGTCGGTGCAGATTGCTTCCAAGACTGACGGAAGGTTCTCCCCTCCATCACCTAGCCTATTCTGGCCTGGAAACGCAGGCTCTCTAATTCGATCTGGCACAAGATCAAGGAAGTGTATGCCGGCGAGAATAGAATGCAGCTGTCTCACAGGCTTGTCTTCGATAAGGCGCCCTTCCCCGTACACGGAAGTTTCCTGCAGCAACGCTGGCTGCTCAGATCTGAATGGCTGACCTACTGGATCACCCAGCTCCAGTCCCTTAGGAGAATTTACCCGCATGGTTTCGCTGAGACCGCGGCCACTATAGACTGTCTTGCCCCCGTCACTTAGCTCTTCGTGAGTTACTCTAAAGCCGCCAGACCTAAAGTCATCAAATTCTGCCTTAAGAGTGTAATTTAGACTTCCGCCTTGAACATTGGCCCTTATATTGATGGAGAATTCTGAATGACCGAAACGGATGATTTCGTTCGTGGCACCCCTTATTCCCGCCCATTCCCTATGCCCACCCGCGCCGTATTTGCCACCCATAATCTCCGCCAGCGTGTATCCCCTCCCGATGCCGTGTAAGAAGCGGAAGGCGTCGCGTATGTTGCTCTTGCCGCTGGCGTTGGCGCCCACGATTACGGTGAAGGGGCCGACCTTCAGGGTTTCGTCGGCGAAGTTCTTGAAATTTACCAGGCGCAGCGAGGTTATCATGTGGCGCCCTCCATACGAAGCTGCCGGTAACGCGGCGCGCGCAGGTCGCCGTGGGCGGCGGCGTGGTTGCTCAGGGCTTCCAGGAGTGCCCGCTCGTCCGAACTAGCGGGGGCCAGTTCGATGATCGCTTGCAATAGCTGGTGGAACAGGGCGTTGCGCTGGAGGCCCCTGCTGTCCAGGTACTCATTGACTCTGACCTGGTCGCCCGCCCGCCAGAGGTGCATCAGCTTGTGAACCTGGTCGATGAGGGGCGCGGGTCGCCCGCCCGGGGCTTCCAGGCCGAGGCTGCGCCCCCGGCGCTGGTGCCAAGGCTTGAGCTTTACCTTTGCGCTGCTTCCGCCTTCGCCGTTGTCATCGCCCTCATCGCCCTCGATGGCGTCGTCTTCAAGGTCGTTGGCCGTCGAGCCGTTCCCGGACCGTACCAGAAGGTCGTGCTGGTTCACCAACGCCGAGTCGGAGAGGTTGCAGGAAAGGGCGTAGAGGATGCAGCCGCCCACCGGAGCGTCCTCCAAGCCGAAGTCGTTGCGGTGTAGCAGGTAGTAGGTGGTTACGTCGTCCAAGCCGGTAACGGCTTCTTCACCGTCCCGGGTCAGCACCCGGCCCACCACGAAATCGACTACCATTCGCCGCACCTCGCGCAGGAACTCCGAAACGGTCATAATCTCGTCGGGAGCGTTGGCCTTCTTGACCGCCGGGTGCTTGCTGAAGGCTTCTAGGGCCGGGCCGGTGGCCGCCCAAACGAAGTCGGGGCCACGAATCCCTGCGTCCCAAAAGTCCCGCAGTTTCTGGGTGACGTTCTCCCGCATCTCGCCAAGGACAGTGTTGTCCCAACCGGGCCTTCCCGGAGACCGCTTCCGGCAGACCAGCCAGACAGAGGAAGAAAGCGCCGCTGACCCGAGCGAGCGGGTACGATTGCTCATCTCAGTCTGGATAGGCCATGAGCCGTCAACGACAAATCCAGCACGTATCAAAGCTGCAACTAGCGTCTCCCACGCATTGGGCTGCTTGTTGGCAAAAACGACAACGAGCCGCCCATCCTGTTGCAAAGCAGCGTGGCAAGCCTGGAATGCCCGGTACATACCATCTTCATAGTTTCCCCTAGATAGACTTTTGTCGTCGTTGAACCGACTGGCATCGTCGATCAACTCACCGTCTCCGGCGTCGTGGTCCCATTTGGGGCTGAGAGATTCACGGAAGCTGGAATCGATTTCGGATGACAACCCATGTGTAGATCGCCGAAGCCAGACATAGAAGAAGTCCATCAATACCGAATACCCTATAGCGTCGTAGTAGGGTGGGTCAGTAACAATGACGTCAACGTTGTTGACCACGCAGGCGACTGCTGACCCCAAAATATTCTCCCCGCTCATAGCAGAATCGACACTGCCTTGCAGATGTTCACAGACCTTGAACACCCAATCGACCGATTGGGCGAACCCCCCAGATGTATTTGAAAGAGGAGCGAATTCAGAGTAGTCCCATGTTATCGGCAAGGCAAATCTTGCAAACGTATTCCTGATTGTTTCTCGGTCATTGGTCCATGATGCTACCGCGCTGCCCCTGTCGGCCATTCGGCTGATGATGGGTAAGCACATGGCAATGATAGATTCCACCCATTCTGTTGGGTAGTCTGAAAGTTGCACCGGCATTTCCCGTAAGGCGCGAATGAACTCCCCGATCGCAAACAACTGGCGGTTCGTGAACAACCTCCGCCAAGTATCTAGCCCGTATGGAACACACCATGTGTTTCGTTTCGCGTCCTCATGAATCGGTTCCTCCGGCAGCCCAAAGGGGATTTCCGCATAAACGGCTTGAAGCCGCTCCTCGCTGACTCCGGCGACTTCGATTTCATGGCCCGTCGGCAAGCGGTACTCCTTGCCCTTGGCGCCGTCCACGACTACGGCGGTCATAACCGCGCCCAGACGCCCCGCTTTCCCTTCATAACGAATGTCGCTCATGGTCATAATGGCGCCGCAGCAGGGGCAGGTTGCGCCGGTCCGGGACATGGTTCCTGCCCCGATACGCTTGTCGTGCTCCCGCCGCTGCGCCGTGTTGCCGCCGTTCTGGGGCACGCCGGGCTGCACGGCGAAGGTAACGCCAGCCCGGTCCGCGTCCGGTTCCATCGCCAGGAGGACGCGCTTGTTGTCTTTCTTGCACAGCCAGCGGGTCTTGAGCAGGGGCAGGGTGGCGCGGCATTGCTTGCAGGACACGGTGCGCGCCCACAAGTAGGCCACCGTGGGTTTGGCGACCCAACGGGGGTTGTGCGTGCCTTTGAGGTAGGCGTCGTCGTACTCCACGTTGAGCACGTCCAGTTTGGCAACGCCGTTTTCATCCAACTCCAGCAGCTGCATGGGGCGGGGGTCATCACCCACGTTTGGGGTCAAGGGCTGGAACTCGGCATAGGTGGGATAGCAGGAAGCCAACCTCCGCCGAGCCTGGGCCAGTACCCACCGGCCCCAGGCCCGCACATGCCAGGCCAAGTCCGCTTCGACTAGCGAATCGTACTCGGAAAGTGCGCCGAGTTGGAGTCCCTCGCCCTTGCCGTGGCCGAGGCGTTCGAGGAAGGTTCGCAGCCTGGCTCCCTTGAAGCCCTTCGCCTTCAGGAACGCCTCAACGAACTCCCGGTCGGCCAGAGCAAACTCTGGCAAGGGCCGAGTCTGGCCCGTCAGTTTCTGCGGGTATTCGAGGGTGCACTTGAGGATGAACCAAGCGACCGGATTGATGTCCATGGCGGTCACATCGCAGCCCAGGCGCATGGCCTCCAGGGGTATGGCGCCGCCGCCGGCAAAGGGGTCCAAGACCTTGGGAGCACGGCCACCGTAGGCTTTGCGGATTTCTTTACGGAACCAGTCCAGGTCCGGGCCGTTCTCGCGCCCCCAGTGGAGGATGCCTCCGGTGGTTTCCTCCTTGACCTTCTCAACCATCCGGCCATTGACGCGCTTGCGTTCCACCTTCTCGGTAACCCGCCCCGCCATGCGCTCCAGGATGGCCTGGCGTTGAGTGGAGTCTCCTGAATCCGGCAGCAGCGTGGCAATCAGAGCGGCCCGGGAGGCCGCCAGGGGCCGTCGGGCAGGCCAGATATGCAGGGTCGAAATATGCCCATGCCGCACATTCTTCTCATGTACCGAGTCCAGGGAGACCTGCTTAAGGGGGAAGGCTACTTCGATCAGGCGTTTGGCGTTGTTGGTGGTCATGGTGTGGCACCTTCAACTGGTTCGGATTTCGGCTCAATGGGAATGCGGTTGATGTATGCTACCCTGCCATTAGGCAATGCCACGGCACCTTCAAGGTAAAACAATTGGCAGTTTCCAGACTTGAGGAATCCAGAGAAGCCTTGCAAGTACTCCATATTCAATGTGCTTTCGACAAACCGTGATAGCTCCTTCCCTGCAGTTGTAAGCAATATATCTGGTATTTTGAGTTCTACTTTAGCGTCTGCATTCTTGGTGACCATCAAAACACCATTGTGATAGGTGAGCAGGATTTCTTCTGGAGTTCCCCATGTAAACTGTTTCACTAAATTAGGGCCGACATTTATCAACCCACAGTCTTGAAGATGAAGCAGGTTACTGTAATTGAGAGCGCTCATCTTTTTCACCAGACCATGATAGAAGACAAAATCATTCCCTATAACAAATTCACAGATGTTTCTGAACGTCTCGGCCTCATTTTTCGTCATATTCCGTAAAATGTCCAACGTGCGCAGTGAAGTTCTCCCAGGACTTTCGACTTCACCGGCGAGGATTTTCGCCCAAATCTTCTGTAGGTCCTCAGAGGAAACGTCCTGAACACTGTCGATGTAACGGGCAGTCCAATCCGGGTCCGGTTCGTGATCGGTAACTTCCTTATCGCCTAGTACAGGTGGGCTGAAAAGCCCGAGTAGTATAATGAGCGCGTTGAGGTTGGAGAGATGAAGTGTGGTGGTGAAGGCGATGCGTGGACCGAAACCTCCCGTGGTGGAATTATCCCCGGAAGAGCAGCAAGGATTGGAAACCCTGGTGCGCCGATATAGCACCCCCCAGCAGTTGGCCCGGCGAGGCAGAATCATTCTGTCTGCCGCGGCTGGCCTGAACAACAGCCAAATAGCCCGAAGTGGGCCTGGATGTGGATACGGTACGGTTCTGGCGCAACCGCTGGCTGGGGCACAGGCAGCCATTCTGGAAGACCTGAGTATAGAAGAAAGGTTGCGGGATGCGCCTCGTCCTGGGGCTCCCGCCCGGATCACCCCAGAGCAAGTTTGCCAGATCATGTCCCTGGCTTGTGAGGCCCCCAGCCAGTGCGGTCGTCCTATCAGCCAGTGGACCAGCCGGGAATTGGCTGATGAGATCATCGAAAAAGGTATCGTAGAACGGATTTCCCCCCGTCATGCGGCCAGGCTTCTAGAAAGGGGGACCTGAAACCCCACCGGATACGCTTTGGTTGACACCCTCCGGGGACGAGCACTATGACGCCAAAGTCACTGACATCTGCGATCTGTACCGAGAAGCTCCCGCCTTGGTCCAATCTGGGGAGCGAGTGATGAGCACTGATGAGTTGACCGGAGTACAGGCCCTGGAGCGCAAACATCCTGGGTTGCCCTTGGCGCCGGGGAAGGTGGAACGGCGGGAGTTTGAGTACTCCGGCATGGTACACGCTCCTTCATCATCAGTCGGGATGTGGTGACGGGTCAGATTGTTGAGCCCTATGGGGGGCCCAGACGTACCGAGCGGACTTTCTGCAGCATGTGGAGGCAGTTCGCTAGCGATAGGGCGGCCCAGCGGTGGCATTTTGTGGTGGACAACCTGGACACGCACCGTTCTGAATCTCTAGTGCGCTGGGTAGCCAGAGAGTCTGGGCTGGACCTGGAGTTGGGTAAGAAGGGCAAGTGGGGCACATTGGCGAACCGAGAGTCCCGGGCCGCATTTCTCAGCGATCCCAGCCACTGTATCGTGTTTCACTACACCCCCAAGCACACGTGGATCCAAGTGGAAATCTGGCTGAGCATTCTGGTGCGAAAACTGCTACAGCGAGGGTCATTCAGATCGGTCACCGATCTGAATCAGAAGGTGTGGGACTTCATCGACTATTACAACCGGACCATGGCAAAGCCCTTCAAATGGACTTACCAAGGCAAGGTGCTGGTCGCATGAACTGCCGGGTTATTTACGCCTGTACTAGTTCATCAGCAGCGTTTTCCAGAACGGACCTTACATTTGCAATGCGTTTTCGCTCCTGGAACTCGATCCGCTGAGTAATGTCCTCACGGGTGATTTCCAACGTCCCACGAACTTCGGCATCTGGTGTCACTAGGTATCCCCGTGCTTCAAACCGTGCCTTCGCAATTATCGCCGAGGTCCCGGCCTCTGATTCCGCTTCAATGCGATGCACTTCCACATCTACGCGGGCAGAAGCCAGCCTTGCTTGGGCTTCTCTGGATGCTCTCCACGGTGCCAACATTGGTCCAGCGATCGCCCCTACTCCGCTCGCGCCGCAGTCGATCAATTTCTCTATCGCCGGTACTTTCAAGCTCAAATTGATGTCAGGCATTCTCAGCGTCCTCTTCCGGTGTCTGGTCAAGGTCGGTGACCCAGATAATCTCGCCGTTCCTGAAAATTGCCACCGACCCTGAAGTTTCTATAGCGCGTCGGCGTGCAACCGTGGAGGCCCTGCGCAGTGCGGTAAAAGCGGCGGCAATGTCCTCGCCCAAAGGCATTTTGGGATCGCTGTCGGGTTCTGGCGTCGCGGTTTTATCCGTAATCATAGTTGCCTCCCCTCGGCTAGAAAGACAGGGTTTTCTCCCGAATTATCGTATAGCGCCCATTCATCTACCAGGTCCCGGTAGATGAATTCAAAGTTGCTCCATCCGGCATGAAACCGGCGGCGAATGACCGGTTCGGGCACATCGTGGCCACCCTCAGCAACGCGCTGCCTGACACGGGCGGCGGCCATCTCAGGCGTTGGCAATCGTAGAAAGAAGAGCTTGATCCGGTAACTCTGTTGCTGCCAGCGAGGGATCAGCCGGGCATATCCCCGTCCGCTCAGGGTAGTCTCGAAGGCGAAGCTCTCTCCCTTTTCGACATATTCATGAATCATGCTCAGCATCAGTCTGGCTGCCCGAATTCCGGCCGAGTCCGGTCGGAATGGACTGAGGCCCGCGGCTATCAGGTCCGCATTTATGAAGGTTGGGCAATTCGCTTCGTTCGGCAGGAAGTCCGTAGCGAAGACGGTTTTCCCTGCGCCGTTGGGTCCCGCAATGATCAAAATCCTCTTGTTGGGCATCACGCCCCCGCCTCCCCATCGGGCTCCGCTACCTCGAACAGCGACCCTGGGGTTATCGTGTAGGACGTTGACTCGCGGGACTTGACCAGCAATTTGCCGAAGGGGTCGCGGATCCTCACCAGGCGTGGATTAGCCGTGGCGCAGTCGAAGACGACGTAGAGCCAATACTTGTCGCGCAGGTTGCAAGCCCTGGTCCATTCGTTTTCCTCCACCTCGATGCTACCGTACTCCCGGCGGCCTTTTACTTCGATGGCCAGTTCCTGGGCGGGACTGGCTGGGGTTGCAGGGCGCTGGGACAGCAGGTCGAACCCCGGCCAGTGGGACAGACCGGCGCGGCGGGCCAGTTCCGGCCGGGAAACGTCCTTCACAGTGGCGTTGAACCGCTCCTCGTACGAGGTGGCGACTTGGACCGCGATGCTTTCAACATCGGCGTCATACCGATCCAATTCCTCCGGGTCCTGTGATGGCACGACCAGGGCATGGACCAGGAACTCCACTTCGCCGGGCCTGATGCCTTCGGGTTCAGCCCGAATCTCATCGAGACGGGCCGCGCGATTCGCGGACAAGCCGCGCTGCCGCTTCTTGACGTCGGCGAGTTCCTCCGCGTCGGGCCGGTTGCCCGCCTGTACTCTCTCGTTGAGACGGGACCGCGCCGCGGCGAGTTCGGCCACCTGATGATCGAAACCGCGGGAGACAAACTCCAGCCGCCCAGGCATGGTTTCGAGAATCTCTTGCCTTTGGCGTTGGACCAGGCTGCCGATGACGGCATCCTGGGCAAACCTTTCGGCTTCCGCAACCAGACTTCTGGCCATAGCGGCGAGGGGTTCACCGCCCGGTGCGAAGTTGTTTGCCCCCTTGAGCAGCAGCAAGCGTTCGACCGGCAATTCCTCCACGGAGCCATCGCCCATCTGCCGCAATCCAACCAGCCTTAATTCGCGCAACCTGGCCTTGGGGCCGGCGCTTCCTAGCGGTTCAGGCAGGGAGGCCTGGTTCCAGGTTGCCTCCCGATTGTCAACTTGTTCAACCGTGACCAGCGCAATGTGGAACAGGTACGGCTCCGTTGAGTATGGGTCGACAAAAACCGCCCCCTTCAGCCCTTCGGCCGCGAAACGTCCCACCAGGGATGCGGAGAGCTGATCAAACAAGGGCTCTCCAGGGTACATCCAGACGCTGCCTTCACCGTTGTGCGGCCGGTACACGGTCAATCGGTCACGGATTTCATGCCCATATTTTTCCAGGGCGGGTAGCAGGGGATCGAGAGCGCGGGGTTGCTCGGGAACCAGGCGAAAGGTGGTTCCCAGGTCCCCCTCGATCCGAAGTCCGAGCAGCGGCGTCGTCTTCTCAACAAAGCGGAGGACGTAGCCTGGCAGCAGCCTACGATAAACTTCCTGGTCAATCGTGTCGTTAAGCCGGTCGAGTTCCCCGGCTACGTCACCGCCCGTTCCGTATAGGAGCCGTTCCCGGTCTTGAATGGCCCGCACCTGGTCCTCGGTGAGGGAACCCTCCAGGTGATCAATCACCGCGTCGGCTTGGTTTTCGGCGAGCGCCTGCTCGAGGTAGTCCTTCATGGATACGTCCGCGAACAAGCGACCGATAACGTCGAACACCTTGTCGGAGTTGAGTTCCCGGCGAATCGTCTCCAGCTTGTCGAGCAGGGTCTTGAGGACTCGTCCTTCGCGCGTAGACCCCGCGACCAGGTTAATGATCACGACCGGGTCGTGAGATTGGCCATACCGGTGGATGCGGCCCATCCGCTGTTCCAACCGCGCCGGGTTCCAGGGGATGTCGTAGTTCACCATCAGCCAGCAGAACTGAAGGTTGATCCCCTCTCCGGCGGCATCGGTGGCCACCAGGAAGTTGGCGCCGTCTGCGGAGAGTGGCCTCCGAAAGAACTCCACCTGCCGTTCCCGTTCCTGGTACGGCATTCCGCCATGTATCAGGGCCACCTGGCCGGTGAAGCCGAGCCCCTCCAGTCTGCGGACCAGGAAATAGGCGGTGTCCCGGTGTTCCGTGAATATGATGAATTTTTCGCCGGCGTGATCCGGGTCCCCTAACGCCTCCCTCAGCTTCTCGAATTTGGACTCCTCACCATAAGCATATAGAAGCCGCGCTTTGTCCAGCAGGTCTTTGACCTTGATCCGCTCGGCCTCAAGCTCTGCGAGGTTGAGGCCGACGGCGCCGCCCAATGCCCGGTCCTCGAATTCCTCTTGCTGCTCACCTTCACCTGCCTCTGCGGATTGTTCATCGGCGGTTTGGGTTTCGAAGATGTCCTGAAGGTTATCGAACTGTCGTTGCTGCCCAGCCAGTTCCTCCTCGCTGAGGCTCCCATCCCGAATGCGCTCGATCAGGCCTTCCAGTTTCTCCGTCCGGCGCTCGAACGAGCGCATCAGCGCGTAGGTGGAGCTGGCAAGCCTGCGCTGGAAAACACTCATCGCCAACCTGGCGGCGGACCGGTTTAAGATCCTGGCCCGGTTGTAATGGCTCAGCATATAAGCAGTTGTCTCGTCGTACAGCTCCTGCTCGCTGGCCGGGCCTCGGGACAGTTCGTAGCTCAGCGTGTCGCATCTTCTCTCCGGGTAGATCGGAGAACCATCGAAGCGGACCATCTCTTCTTTGGTACGACGGATGAAATGCCGCCGCCGCAATTCATTCGGGAACCTGGTGAAAGCCTCGTAGGTCGGGAGAGTGTCCGGAAGCAGCAACCGCCACAGGGAGTAATATGGGAAGTCCTTTCCCATGTGCGGTGTTGCGGTGAGCAAGAGGAGGTGTTGAGCTGACCAGGGAAGCGCCCACCGTCCGCTTTCACCCCCCGTCCCGGCTATCGCTTCGGCGAGCTGGTAACGCTCCGTTTTGCGCACTCTGGAATCGGTCTGGCGGTCCGCCGACAGCTTGTGGGCTTCATCGAATACGACCAAATCGTATGGCTCAGTCGCCGGATTGCCGAGATGGTTAAACATGCGTTGCACATCTAGCGTATCGACACTGACTACAACCAGGTCGCTTTCCGCTCCGGCGAACGGATTCCCCAACCGGCCATCTGCGCCGCTGACGACGCGGAATTGCAAACGGAATAGAGTCCGCATTTCCCGCTCCCAGTTCCCCACCAAGCCGGCGGGTGGAACGATCAGGACGCGGCGGATTAGCCGGCGAGCCAACATCTCCCGCACGTAGAGCCCGGTCATGATCGTCTTTCCCGCGCCAGCGTCATCGGCCAGCAGAAACCGAAGGGGTGACTGCTGGAGCATATGCTCGTATACGGCCAGCCGTTGATGGGGCAGCGGGTCTATAAGGGACGTTTCGCTGGCGAAGGCCGGATTGACAAGGTGCCCATAGGCCAGGCGATGTGCCTCGGCGAGTGCCGAGACTACGTTAGGGTCTGCTGAGAAATCCAGATACGCAGTGGTCGGGTGCCCCTGGTTGGAAATGGCTTCTGATCCTTCCATGCCGCCTTCGCGGGACGACCTTTCCAGCTCAATGATTCGCTGCCAGGACAAGTTGTTAGGACGGGACTGACCATTCTCCCAACGATTGACCGTGGCGTACGAAACTCCGATGATTTCAGCAAACTGCGCTTGGGTCTCTCCGCGCAGTTCCCGTGCACTTTTTACACGCTGGGAGTAATCGACGGGCAGATAATTCGAGGTAGCGGACGACATGAAACCCCTCAATTCATCCTTGGGCATCCGATTGCCGAGTGGCTGGAAGTGATGCGCTAAGCCAATTATAACATATGCGATATGATGCTCGTCACAGCACGCGATGGCCAATACCGAATGTCATTGTCCTTGGTCTTATCTCCGAATCAACGATTAGATGATGGGGAGATACGGCCTATGGTCGGCCCTTCGGGGAGTTCACCTCGCTGGTACGGTTTGCCCTGGCGATGGCGGTAGGCCTCCCGGCATGCGTTGGCGGCGGAGCAATGGTGCTCATGGGTTCTGGGCAGATCCCCGGTCGCATCCCTTTGGCCCTGGGACTGGCCACCGGGGCCATCCTGGGAAGCGGGATTCTCTCGGCGGCGGTCCTCCACTCGGTGAACTTGTTCAGCCCACTGACGTTCTCATACCATCCACCGCCGAGCACGGCGGTCTTCGGGGTCTACTCCTTGGCGATGTTGGTCGGGGGTGTTTTGTGCAGGGCCGGGGCGACGGCTCTGCTGGCGCATGCCTCGGTCCGGGCCACCGAGCGATTGAGGCGTCCGGCGGGCGGAGACAGGTAAAGGACCATCCCAGCGCCACCATCCCCTAATGGGCCAGGGAATGCACGTATCCCATGAGTCCATCGTCGACTTGGTTGGAAAGGAGCACATTTTCGGCTTGGACAGTCATGACCTCGTAGTTGCGGAAACCGTGTTTCCGCAACTGACCGGCACGATAGATCCTACGGCGCGCCAGCAACGTCCCATCCAACTCCATCCCGCCCGACAGAATCGACTCCCAATCTTCACCACTCACATCCAGCGTCTCCCTCACCGGATCCTCTCCCATCGCCCGGACCAACAGGTCCAATCGCGGACGACGCCGGCCCACCTCTCCATCAGCTCCAACCATCCGTTTTCACCTCTCCGCCAAACTTTTTGAGACTGGGTTAGGGACCAAAACTGCTACGGAATCAGAGGGCTATACCTTCTAGGGAAATCGTATCTATTTATCCCATATCCACCAGCTTAAGGATGTAGGGGGAAATATCTCCTCGCCAATCATTACTCTCACGCCACGTAGAGGGAGTCCCGACTTCCTTGAAATTCGTAATATCGATTCGACTGGTAACCGGCCCGTTCTCGTAACAGTCCCTCTGGAACAATTCAAAGGTGTTTGGATAGAAGCCTATGAGATAATGACCAACAGTCACAATGGTAGCTATTCGATAGAACTGAGGAATTTGAGCACCGGCTCCTTGCTTCTCGACTATGACAATCAGAACATAGATCTCTGGAGGGTCGGTGCAGAGTTTGTAAGGCCCAAGTGGGGCATCTACCGAAGTCTAAAAAGCAAAGAGTATCTGCGCGATGAGCAGGTGCGCTTCGACCGGTTCTGTCTCGCCAAAGGCAGTGATGACTGCCCATGACCTGTCTTTGGAGGGTGTGTGAAATGGTCCTGTCTTTGGAGGGTGTGTGAAATCATTGCGAGGAGCGGCAGCGACGCAGCAATCTCAATGGGGCTCAGATTGCTTCGCTGAGTTTATCCTGAGCGCAGCCCTTCCGGGGAAGGGGCTCACAATGAAGAAAAGAAGGCTTCTAACACAGGCTCTTAGCTCGACTTTGTACAAAACCTGCCTGAAGGCATAAGTGAATAAGACTCTAGAAACTCGGACGGAAACCCCGATTCTCCCCAAGCCGTCGTTTTCTTAACGTCGGTTGTCGATGTAACAGTTGGTTATTGAAACGTATTGCATACACTACCATGCCGTATAAGACTGGAATACGTCTGCTTGGCGTAGCGCGAAACCCGGCCAATGGCTTTCCGGCCAGACTTCTAGGGGCAGGGTAAGCTCCTCTGACCCAACCTTGACGAAAGGTCAGCAATGCTTACCCTGCCTACTGTATTTATAGGCCTTTTGGCCCCTTTCATGCCACTGTTTCGTCCCCAGACCTGGTCCAAAGCTCAACTGCTCCTGGCGGGGGCGGTCCTCTCCCCAGGCAAGCGCACCATCACGGCGGCGTTGCGGGTCCTGGGATTGTCCCAGGAGGCTGGTTTCGCCAAGTATCATCACGTGCTCAATCGGGCCCGCTGGTCTCCCCGAGAACTGAGTAAGCTTCTGCTCTTTCTATTGCTGCATCATTTGGACACCGGCCAGGGGCCGCTAGTCTTCGGCATCGACGAGACCCTGGAACGCCGTTGGGGGCGCAAGATTAGCGCCCGGGGCATTTACCGGGATGCCGTACGCTCCAGTGCCAGCCATTTGGTGAAAGCCAGTGGTCTGCGCTGGGTCAGCCTGATGTGGCTGAGCTTCATCCCCTGGTCCCAGCGGGTCTGGGCCTTGCCGGTGCTCACCGCCCTGGCACCCTCGGAGCGCTACTACCAACGCCAGGGACGACGGCCCAAGAAACTCACCGACTGGGCCAGGCAGATTATCCTCCAGCTGCGTCGCTGGCTGCCCGACCGGCCCCTGGTGCTGGTGGCCGACAGCAGTTACGCCGTGCTTGAACTGTTGCATTTCTGCCAGTCTCTGGTGCATCCCGTCACCTTCATCACCCGCCTTAGGCTGGATGCGGCGCTGTTCGAGCCAGCCCCACCCAGGCTTCCCGGACAGATGGGGCGTCCCCGACTTAAGGGACAGCGACTGCCCACGCTCAAGCAACGGCTCCAGTGCCCAGATACCTCTTGGACCAGGGTAATAGTCCCCTGGTACGACGGCGCCCAGCGTCTCCTGGAAATCGCCTCGGATACCGCTGTTTGGTATCATTCCGGTCTTCCCCCAGTCCCCTTGCGCTGGGTCTTGATTCGGGACCCCTTGGGGGAATTTAAGTCCCAGGCCCTGTTGTGTACCGATCCCCAGGTAGCGGCACCGCAGATTATTCAGTGGTTCGTCCTACGCTGGCAGTTGGAAGTCACCTTCCAGGAAGGCCGAGCTCACCTGGGAATCGAGACCCAGCGTCAGTGGTCGGACCTGGCCATTGCTCGTACTACTCCCATCCTCTTTGGTCTGTTCTCCTGGGTCACCCTCGCCGCCCATGTCCTGGGCACCGGGAAGACCATTCCCCTTCGTGCTACCGCCTGGTACTCGAAACCCTTGCCTACTTTTTCTGATGCCATCGCCCTGGTGCGTCAATGCTTGTGGCAACATTCAGGGAGTTTTTCCATGTCGCTTCCACCACCAGACATGGTGAAAATTCCTCATGCTTTATTATCCCGCCTGGTTGACACTGCGTGTTACGCTGCCTGAATGTACAAAGTCGAGCTTAGAGAACCCGTTGCTCGCTGGGGCCATCTGTACAGGCTGGCCTGGTTGGTCCGGCCCTTCAGTCATCGGCGTGCAGCGCCAAAAACTCTCGAATCTGATGGGCGCACCATTCCGGATAGAGCACGTTAATGCCGTGACCCAGCCTGGGATACACCACCAGGCTGCATTCGGTGATTTGCTCGGCCATGAATCTTTGCTGCTCCACCGTGGCGGTAGGCGACTCCTCGCCCGATAGCAATAGGGTGGGAACCTGCACCTCTTTTAGCTGGGGACGGAAGTCCAGGGTGTCCAAGTAGGCCTGCAGCTTGCGGCCGATGGCTGAGGAAGTCTGGTCCATTTCCGAGATGTACCAGTCTTTCAACCCTTGGGGCGAGACCTGGGGGTCCAGTCGCATATGGATCGTGGCGGTGGACCAGGCCCCGATTCCCTGGGCCATGGTCTGGTGCCAATCCCCACCCGGCGTCTCACCCCGGCGCCGGGGCAGCCGGCAGGGAGTATTGCAGAGGACCAGGGCTCGGGTGCGCTGGGGAAAGGCGTGGGCGAACTTCAGACCGATGATTCCGCCAAAGGATTCTCCCACGAAAACCACCCGCTGTATCTCCAAATGGTCCAGGAGGTGGAGGATGTCCCCGGCGAAGGTGTCCAGGTCCGGTTCATAATCCTTTTCCGCCATGGTAGACCGGCCCATCCCCCGCAGGTCTGGGCGCAGAATTCGGAACTCCCGACCCAGCGGTGGCACCCAGTTGTACCAGAACTTGCCACTGCGGGAGAAACCGTGCTGCAAGAGCATGGCCGGCGAATCCCGCCAGGGGTCGGTGAAGTCGTCGTCCTCGTAGTAGACCTGCGCCGCGGGGCTAATTTCTAGGTTCGGCATAGAATTCCTCCAGACTTTCTCGGTGGCGACCCGGGCTTGATGGCCTGGGTTACCGGAATCGGGGCATCACCTCTTCCGCGAATAGCCGCAGGTCCTGAGCGCTGATCGGGTCCGGGAAAATCAGGAAGAAGTAGCTGATACCGTGGTCCACGTACTCTTGAATCTGCCGGGCGCACTGGTCCGGCGTGCCGCTAATGTAGCGGTAAAGCTCCTTCTGAAATGCTTCTGGAGTCAGGTTGATAGCTCGTGCCCGCTGGATTACCCGCCGCTCCAGGTCGGCAGATGTTTCCGCTATCAGTATTCCGGCATTGTGGGTGACTTCAATTTCCGAAAAGTCCCGGCCTACCGCCTGGCAGTGTCGTTCCAGCACCGCCAGCTTTTGCTGGTGCTCCTCCAAAGTCAACCCGGAGCCGATGTTGCAGATGTTGGCGTGCATTGCTACGGCCCGCAGCAGATAGGTTTCTCCGTGCCCGCCAATGATCACCGGCGGATGGGGTTTTTGGACCGGCGCCGGTCGTACCGACGCTTGCTTCAGGTGATAATAACGCCCGGAAAAATCGACTTTGTCCTCCACCCACAGCCGCTTGATCAGCTCCACCGCCTCTTCCAGCATGTCCACCCGCTGTGAGGTGCTGGGGAAAGGGATGCCGGAGGCTAGATGGTCGCCGCGACCGCCGCCGCCGCCTATACCCAGCTCCAATCTGCCGTCGCTGATCCCGTCCAGCGTGGCGCTCATCTTGGCCAGCAGGGCGGGCGGGCGGTAGAGGTTGGCCAGCACCATGGGCGCCAGCCTGATACGCTCGGTTACGGCGGCCAGCGCGGAAAGAGTGGTCCAGCATTCTAGAGCCGGAATGTTGAGCAGGTCGTACAGCGTCGCCGAGTAATAGCCCAGCCGGTCGGCCTGGGTAAAGATAGCCTTCAGGTCTTCAAAGCTGTAGCCGCTCTGATGGACCCGGACCCCGAACTTGGCTTTTCGTTCCATTACCATGGGTATGGCTAATCTGGGTAGCTTTTAGAGCGGGATCAGGATGTCCCTCTCTTTTTTAAGGGCTGACAAGGGTGTACAAATTTTCGCTAGGGAATACGCCCTAGCATGAAGAATGATGTCATTCAGAGCCGAAGGGTCGTGAAGGCGAGGAATCTAAGCCGGGATTCCCCAGATCAAACCACCTTTCCTGGATATAGCTCCCGCGGGGATACCGCCAAATATAATCCCGCATTCCAAGGGCGTCAAATGCGGTCTGATGCGGCCTGATTCACTCAAAGTCCCCGCTTTCAGTGGGCACCCACTGTACTGCCAAGCGTAAAAGCCCCAAGCCGTTGGTCTACGCCCAAGTTTCGCCCTTGGGAAGCTCTTTTGCCCTGTGCGACCCCGTAACCGTAACCAATCCCGACGCTCCTAAAGTGGACTAGCCAGGAGCCAGCCTAAGCCGACCAATTCGTTCCAGTATCCCGCCTAGCATTTCCCGGCTCACCAGCACCTCAGCAAGCTGAAACACCAGCCTTCCGGCATGGCGCACCAACCGTCCTCCAGTCTTGATCATCCTGGTCTGCAGACTGGTCAACGACCAGTGCTTCATTGCCTCCGGTAAGGCTAGCCTTCTCATGGAGTTGCCCAGGTTGTAAGCCAGTACGAACAACTCCAGCCTGACCTGATTGGCCACGAACTTGTGGCAGGACAACCTGGTCCAGTTCAGGGCGTACTTGCCTTCTTTTATCCATTGCTCCGCGGTGCCTCGGCCATTGTAAAAGCGGACTATCCCGATGTTTGGATAGCTCAGATTGGTGACGATGAAGCCCACTCTGGGAAACAGTTCTCCCTGGTGCCACTCCACCTTAGAGACCACTCTCCGAGCAACGTTCCAGCTCTGGGCCTGGTAGACGAAGTCATGATAGGAGACGATAGGCTTCGGGGAAAGCCACTCCGTAGGCCGTATTAGCCGGGGCGCTATCTCCCGCTGCAGCACCTGGTTGGACCGCAGCCTGATGGCGTAGCCGATGTTTCTTGCTTCCAGATAATCGTATATCTCCGGCTTGGCGAAGGCGGCGTCAGCACGAAACAGCAGCCTGACCGCTGCTGTCAAATAACGCTCCACCACCGGATCAAGGACTTCTTGCCAATCATCGGCACTGTGGACGTTGCCTGACCGTAGCTTAGCTGCTTCACAATCCCCGAACTGGTTGAACAGAAAGAGAGGGTGATAGCAGACGCATTCAAAGTGGCCGTTATAGGCTGCTCCCTCCTGCTGGCCGTGCACTGGACTCTCGGAACTGTCCATATCCAGGATTACTCGCCGGTGTAGGGTATGGGCCATAGCTCGTTCCACCCACTGGGTATTTATTCGTGCCAGCCCCTTCAGGTTGTCCTCTTGGGTCAGGAACTCCGTCTCGAACCGGCCCATCTCACTGGTGCTGGCTCCTTTCCGCTCCGAGCCTTGCCATCCCACGATCACTCGCATGGCTGGGTCTTGGGAAAGGCGCACTGCGTCATTGGTGTCGTCGTAGCCGGCCAAGCGGCTGTAGATCGACTGTCTTAGCAGCGGAACCAGGTGGTGAAGGATATTGCGTCCGGTACGGCTTTCCTGGAGGTAGTCCTCAGCGATTTCGGTAAGGCCCAAGGCATCATCAAACTCTCGAAAGGCAAGAAGACCAGGGTCGGAGGTGATGGTTGAGCCGTGAAATTCCAGGCGGACTTTGGGGTTGAATTGGAGCCGGAGAGGGGCTTTTTCGCCGTCACCCATCAGGTGCCTCCATGATGCCTACGGCATCTTACTGCAAAGTGACATATCATGGAGTTATTATAGCTGGGAACACGCAAAAAGAGCCCATAATTAGACAATGGTTGAAAGACCATCGACGAATTACTGAGAAAGCTTTTTAGCCATATGGGAAATGTGGGCTTACTACTTTCCAGTTCCAGTTGGACAATTCAATCCCCGCCTCCCCAGGCGGATTTTGCACCGCAGACTTCAGTTGGTTCTGTTGACCTCGGTTCAAGACGGGGGGGAACCCCCAGTCTGCTCAAAGACCAAACCTTGGGCCCCGCCTTGGCGAAAGTTGTCCAGCCAGTTTCCGATGGTATGAGGCTCTCTCTCCAAAGCCTCAGCCACTTGAGTGGCCGACCACCCTTGGGCCAACAACCATAGCCCATGCCATCGCTCTCGCTCCCGAGGTGTTGGCGCCCGATACATCCTTTCCCGTAAGTCGCCTACATCCAGTTGCCACCGTTCCAGGAGTTGCACTATGTCTGTCATCCCTTCCACCACCGCCAATCGACTTCTTTTAATCGGGTAGGAGGGGGCCTCGCGGCCCCCGTCCTCCCACACCACCGGACGTACTCAGCGTATCCGGCGGTTTCCTCTACTGTTTCAACAGGTGCTACCACCCGTCAAGGCTCGTTTCCGTTCAGACACCGTGGTCGCTGGCTGCTCCTCGCTCACCCCAGTTCCGGTTCCGCCTTCACCAGGGACGCCGGGGCGCACGGTCTCCTTCCTCCATTCAAGAAGGGAGAGTTGTTAGGCCGTGCCTTGCTGCCGCTCTACGCCCATCGAGTCCTCTTGACTGGCTCCTTGCAGTAGAGGATTCGGCCCTTCATCCTTCCCGTGCGGGAAGGACTACTATGGCCTCGGCTGACTTCTCCGGAGCCTTCCCCCACCGTTGCCGGTGCGGTAGTCCCGATTCCATCGGGACAGCCCCAGAGATCTCCCAGGGTAAGCTATGCATCCTTCCCTCGGTCCCCGCCGGATTTACCAACGCACATGTCCGGATGACTACCGGGCCTCCCCGTCCATGGCCGGGTTACCCCACTGCGCCGGCCTTGTATCCGATTCCTGTTCGTCGGGTCCGAGTTTTGCCATCAGCTTCCTTCAGATTCCACCTCACGGTGGACACCCTTGCTTAGGCTAGCGGTTCCGGTCATCACGGCCCGCAGAGGACTTTCACCTCCAAGATGCACAACATGCCTGGCACACCAGAATATCGCAACTCCTCTTCGGGTTCGCTTTATGTAGGTTTCACCTTAGCTTTGGTTTAGGATGGTTGAAGTTAATAATACCCGGCTTGATCCGGGATATTCCAGAAGTAATTTTCTGGTGGATGCCGAGAATGAGCTGTTCTGTTTCCTGGGGGAATATTTTGGCGATGGCCGTGCTCAGCAGGGTTGGATCACCAGGGTGGACCTGGCAACCGGTGAGCTGGGCCAGACAATGAGTCTCCCGAACAACAGCATACCGCTCAGCGGCGTCGCGGGAGCGGATGGATCAATTCTTTTCTTGACAACCAGCCAGCCAGGCGGGGATAAGAAAAGCGCGTCAGGGTGGAAGCTGATGTCCCTGATACCGGACAGCGGGGGAATATCATCCCTAGAGCCGGAAGGAACGTCGCATGGGGGACTGATGCCCTTGGCCCCGATAGCCTCCGCTCTTTACCTGCAAATTCCAGCCGGTCCAAACCGGCGTAGGGGAAAGCAGGCTGGCGGCCCACCGGTGCGGGCTTCGATTGTGGCGTTCCAGTGGCGCTGAACCGCTTTTCAGACCCCCTTTCAACCTGAAAGCCCCAGCATTCCACAACCCAACTACAACCCAACCGCAACTCACCTTCAACTAATTACCCAGACCGGCGCCGCACCCTCATGCTAGCCTGTGTGTGGACCCTCATCGGTTTGACATACACTCCGGAAAATTCGTAATCGGTTGGTAGGAGGTACATAGGCCATGGAGGCCCAAAGCCTTAACGGAATCACCTCCCATGCCATCCAGTGGTCAAGGCCGGGGCGCTGGTCTTGGCTGGCGCTGCTGCTCTTTATTGGCTCACTACTGGTGGCTGTCCAGTTCAGGGGCAGCATAGTTGAACAGATGCAATATCGGGAGCACTTTGGGGATGCGGCGTCCCTGGCCACGCTTAACGATATCATCCTGGGATTTTCCACTGCCCTTGTCGTGGCGGCTGCTGTCATTTCTTGGCGGGCGTGGTGGACCTTCAGCTTGATTGGAACCACCGCTTTGGGGATGCCGGATTTGGGCGCGATGGGGTTCATCTGGCTCAGGACATGGGCGGCACGGTTAGCGAGCAAGGCCCTGGCCTTTGTTCGCAATAACCTGTGGCCGGCTATATCCATCGCCTTCATTTATTTGGGCAAGGGAATAGCCTTTGCCGGCAAGCACCAGGGGCTGGGCATCAAAGCCGTGTTTCTGGTGCTATGGCGGGTCCTGGCCTTTGCCGGCAAGCACCTGGGGCTGGGCATCAAAGCTGTGTTCCTGATGCTATGGCGGGTCCTGGCCTTGGCGGGCAGACACCTGGCGCTCGGCATCAAAGCCGTGTTTCTGGCGTTGTGGCGGGTCCTGGCCTTTGCAGGCAAGTACCTGGGGTTGGGCATCAAAGCCGTGTTTCTGGTGCTATGGCGGGTCCTGGCCTTTGTTCGCAATAACCTGTGGCCGGCTATATCCATCGCCTTCATTTATTTGGGCAAGGGAATAGCCTTTGCCGGCAAGCACCTGGGGCTGGGCATCAAAGCCGTGTTTCTGATGCTATGGCGGGTCCTGACCTTTGCAGGCAAGTACCGGGGGTTGGGCATCAAAGCCGTGTTTCTGGTGTTGTGGCGGCCCCTGGCCTTTGCAGGCAAGTACCTGGCGTTGGGCATCGAAACCATATTTCTGATGCTATGGCGGGTCCTGACCTTTGCAGGCAAGTACCTGGGGTTGGGCATCAAAGCTGTGTTTCTGATGCTATGGCGGGTCCTAGCCTTTGCCGGCAAGTACCTGTGGCTGGCTATATCCACCCCCTTCATCTACCTGGGCAAAGCAATAGCCTTTGCCGTCAAGTACCTGGGGTTGGGGATCAAAGCTGTGTTTCTGATGCTATGGCGGGTCCTAGCCTTGGCGGGCAGACACCTGGCGCTCGGCATCAAAGCCGTGTTTCTGGCGTTGTGGCGAGTCCTAGCCTTTGCAGGCAAGTACCTGGGAATGGTCATCAAAGCCGTGTTTCTGTCCCTGGGGCGGGTCCTGGCCTTTGCGGGCAAGTACCTGGCGCCGGCTATATCCACCCCCTTCATCTACCTGGGCTAAGCAATAGCCTGGGCCGGCAAGTACCTGGGGTTGGGCATCAAAGCTGTGTTTTTGGCGTTGTGGCGGGTCCTGGCCTTTGTCGGCAAGCACCTGGGGCTGGGCATCAAAGCCGTGTTTCTGGTGCTATGGCGGGTCCTGTCCTTTGCGGGCAAGTACCTGGGGTTGGGCATCAAAGCCGTATTTCTGGCGTTGTGGCGGGTACTGGCGTTTACCGGCAAGTACCTGGGAATTAGTATCAAAGCTATATTTCTGATGCTATGGCGGGTCCTGGCCTTTGCAGGCAAGTACCTGGGAATGGTCATCAAAGCTATATTTCTGATGCTATGGCGGGTCCTGGCCTTCGTTGGCAAGTACCTGGGGTTGGCTATATCTATTCCCTTTATCTACCTGGGCAAGGGGATAGCCTGGACCGTTAAATCCCAGGGGAGCGGCGTCGCCCTGCTGTTGCGGGGGCTGTTACTGGGACCAATCCGAGAGTTGGCCTTTGCCAGCAGGCCCGTGGGACGAGCTGTATCCGGCTTCTTCCAGAATTAAGCCACCGGCCTTCAGTCTTTGGGACGATACCTATAGGCGACGGCCTATACCATGGGGCATGACCTGCAGGCCGGTCTGCGCCTGCTAGGCAGATATGCAGCCGGGACGCTGGCCGCCAGCCCGCGCTACGCCCGAGCGGGCCTGATTTTCGGATTGTCCAATCTGGTGGTGGCCGCTGGAGTACTGGTGTTTTCGCCGCTGATCCTCGTGAGATTGATGGTAGATCAAGGCTTCAGGCGGAGACTCGCCGCCCGGTCCGGCAGGCTGTGGGGGGTGCTCAAGGCTAGGCCGGCCGTAGGACTGCTATGCCTGGGAGGACCAATCCTCCTCGGCCTGGTTTTCTTGCTAGTACCCCAGTTGGTTTGGCCTTCGCTCCCCACCGTGGAAGTGCTTCTATGGACATCGGAGGAGAAGCAGAATGTCTTGGGACCAGCTCTGACTCGCTTCAATGAAGGTAGTCCCACCGTAACGGTGGATGGTCGCCGCTACCGGGTGCGAGCCCATTCGGTTACGGTGGATTCCGCGGATATGCACGCCTACCTGGTGGCCAAATTGGACCGTGGAACAGCCTTGCCGCTGGAGATCGGTTTCCCCACAGTGGTCAGTCCTGCCAACTCCGGCTTACTGGGTCAGATAAATCTAGACACCGGACTGGACCTATTCGAGCTGGACCAGCTTAGGCCCATCGCCCGTACCCCGGTGGTTATTGTAGCCCGCCGTGGAACGGCCGAGTGTTTGGGCTGGCCCCAGCAGTCGGTGGGCTGGGCCGATATTATTGCCCATACGGATAACCCAGAGGTTTGGGCCGCTTGCCCTGCCGCCGGGTCGGATTGGGGGAAACAACCTCGGCTGGACTTCGGCGACCCGGCCACCAGCTCCACCGCCCGCACTGCTTTACAGGCCCTCCACTTGGTTGCCGCCGGAAAGCTCGCTGAGGAGTTCTTTCTTGAAGATTTAGAGGGCCCCTGGGTCAGGGCAATCGCGTCTTAATCGCCCCCAGGTTTGGGACAGTGGCTCTTTGGGGTCTGACGAGTCCCGGAAGTCTTTCGATCTTTACGTGTTATAGTCAAAATAGCTGGGAAAGCATCGGAATATCTACCATTCGCTAGCCTTCTGTACCGAAGTTCGAAAAGGCAGTTTTAGACGCGATTGCCCTGGCCCCTGGGTGGAGGAGTTGCTCACCCGAGTCCGGGCTGCCTCCGAGCCATCAGCACTGGGCAGCGGCGGGTTACAACCGGGCCTGAATCTGGCCTTAGCTCCAGGGCATTTGCAGCTGGTGGAGGAATACCAAGTCGCCCAATACTATCTGAGACTATCTGGGGCGGGGGCTGGACCGGAATTGGAGCCGAATTCTGAGATAGTTACCATCTACCCCAGGGAAGGAACAATGTGGCATGACAACCCGTATGGTATCGTCGATGCAACCTGGGTCAGCCCGGAGCAGCGGGAGGCCGCGCTCCTGCTGCAGCAGCATCTGCGCAGCCGGCAGGAGCAGGACCGGTTCATGGAGGACGGCTTCCGTCCGGGCATATACCTGGAGCCCCGAGAGGTTTTGACGCCAACCCGGGGCCTTAACCTGAAACAGCCTCAAACCTTCCTGGGCCGGCTTTCCCCGGAAGTGGCCCAGGCAATTCAGGACCGCTGGGAGTCAGAAATCAGCCGGTAAATGCACCTGGGGCTAAAGCCGGTTGACCGGAGAGCCAGCATAACAGTAACTAAAGGCGCCATTGGTCACCAGACAATCCGCAGGAGGTGGGAAAATTGAAAGGCTACGTTTGGATTTCATCGGCTGCGGTAGTTCTGGTAGTAATGATTCTAATAAAGCTATTCTGGTGCGACCTGTTCCCAGGCTTCCTGGGCTGTAGGCCAATCATTGTTGTCGACACTGATGAAACTATACCCCTTCCCCCACCTCCGACAAAATCTCCCACCATCAAGATTTCCATGGCCAGCTCCATCACCAAGTGGGAGTGGCTGGAAGCGGCGGTGGAGGCCTTCAACGTCGCCTCAAAGAAGGACTCCAACCTCCAGGTCAAGGATAGGCCAATTGAGGTCGAGATTCTCCGGGAAAATGATCCCCTGACCGGGAAATTAAGGCATTGGAATTCCCCAACCCAGGTCAAGGCCACCGTCAAAGGCGAAATCAAACCTACCATACTCTCCCCCGCCACTACCCACTGGATCCTGTGGCTGAACAAGGAGTGGCGCGACCTTTACGGTAAAGAGATAAGCAGCGGCCCTTGGCAGCCCCTGTTGAGCACCCCGGTGGTCATTGCCATGTGGGAATCCCGGGCCGAGGCCCTGGACTGCTGGCCGGTCCCCGAGCCGGACTGCACCTGGGAACGTATCCGGGACCTGGCTGTCAGTCCCGACGGCTGGGGCATGTTTGGCCGTCCTCAAGGGGGTAAGTTCCATTTCGGCTACGCCTACGTGGGAGAGTCGGACGTGGGCACCCAGACGGCCGTCTTGTTGTGCATGATGGGCCTCCAGAAGACCACGGGCCTCACCGTGGACGACGTGCAGACCACCAACGGCTGCGGTCGGGCCATCACCGACGTGGAGAAGGCCATAGTCCACCGAGGCACCAGCAGCCCGCTGATCTTGGCAGAGATGGCAGAGGGTGGCCCGGAATTTCTGGATGCCGTGACCACCTACGAGAAAAACGTTATAGGGTTCAACAAGAAATACCAGTCTCGGGAGCTGTTGGTTTCGGTTTATCCCCAGGACGGCACCGTTATCGCGGACCATCCCTTTGCCATTATGGACCAAGCGCCTTGGGTCGAGACGGAGCAGGTGGAGGCGGCCCGGGTTTTCCAGAAGTTCCTCCTGGCGGAAGATCAGCAGCAGGCGTTTTTACCCTTCGGGCTCAGGCCTTCTGACCCAAGTGTGCCTCTGGGACCTCCCATCGACATAGCCCATTGGGCAAACCCTGATACAAACCTGGTTGTCCTTGAGGTGCCGGAGGTTCTGGTGGTAGACCAGGTTGTTGCGGTGTGGGAAGACCTGAAGAAGCCAGCCAACATCGTCCTGGTTTTCGACAAATCCGGCAGCATGAAAGGGGGGAAAATCGCCGAAGCGGTCAAAGGAGCTGGCGAGTTCGTCAGAGCGATGAGCCGAAAGGACTGTCTGTTCTGGCTGCCCTTCGATATCGAACTCTATCCCGGGCCCCAAGGGTTGGAGTGTAGAGCAGGCGAGTCGCTTGAAGACGAAATCCGCTCTACTAAGGCTTTTGGGGAGACTGCCCTCTACGATGCCATCGCCCACGCTTACCAGCAGCTGGAGAAGCGAGGAGAAGGCCAGGGCGATACGGTTCGCTACGGCATTGGGGTCCTCGATGGGAAGGACACCGACAGCCGGACCACATTACCCATGCTGGAGGCGATGCTGAGGCACAGGGAGGGTCAGGAGTCCGGCATCCAGGTCCATACCATCGGAATCGGCAAAGACGTCGACGACCAGGTCCTCACTAAAATCGCCAACTTCACCCACGGTGGCAGGTACTGGAAGGTGGAGGACTCTGACAGCATAACCGCCGTGTACAAACGCATCTCCAAGTACTTTTAGGGCAAGGAAGAACGAAGGATACCCCTAGCCATAAGGCTGAAGCCGCCGGAGGTTGAAAAATGAAAGGCTACATTTGGATTGCAGCGGCTGCGGTGGTGCTAGTCGTAATGGTCTTATTAAGTCTGCGGTGCACCCTATTCCCCGGCACTTTCGACTGTGAGGGCAATGGTGATGGAAACAGTGGAAACTATCGAAAGCCTATAACCCCTACGCCACCTCCCAACGCCATAAAAATCTACCTGGCCAGCTCCAATACCAAGGAAAACTGGATCAACAAGGTTGTCGAGCAGTTCAACCAAGAACAGCACACGATCACTTCCGGCGCGCCAATTTTCGTGGAGGCGACCCACGTCCTTTCTGGCGGCTCACAAAGAGACATACTAGCGGAAAAAATCAAGCCCACCGTCTGGAGTCCCGGCGATAGTAGTTGGGTGGATAGGGCTAATGAGATCTGGGAGGATCTTTATGGTCGGCCGTTGGTAGCCGGCGCCTGTCCCTCTACCATCCTGGCTCCCAGCGGCTTTGCCATGTGGCGCCCAATGGCCGAAGCCCTGGGATGGCCCGATAAGCCGATTAGCTGGGATGACCTGATGGCGCTCTCTGCCGATCCCGCTGGCTGGGCCGGCCTGGGCCATCCCGAATGGGGTCAGTTCACATTTGGCCACCCCCATCCGACTTACTCCAACGTTGGCCTGCAAATCATGACCGCGTTGGCCTACTCCACCTTGGGCACCACCAGCGGCCTGACTCCGGAGCAGGTGTATTCCGACGATGTGGTCGCAGCCTTCACCTACGTCGAGCAAAATACCTACCACTATGGCAAACAGAGCCGCAACCTGATCAATCGCATGGTCTTGCGCGGCCCGGAATACCTGCACGCGGTGGCCACCAGCGAAGCCGAAACCCTCAAAACCAACTTCGAACGAAGCGATGAGCTACGTTTCCAGTTGGTGTTCATCTTCCCGGCGGAGGGCACCTTCTGGAGCGAGCACCCCTACTGCATCCTCGACACGGAATGGGTCAGCGAACAGCAGGTCGAGGCTGCCGAAATCTTCCGCGACTACCTGCTCCACCCAGACCAACAGGCTCTGGCTATTGAAAACTACCTGCGCCCGGTGGATCCGGGCATCCCCTTGCATTGTCCCCTCTGCATCGAAGATGGCGCTGATCCCCGGGTTACTACGGACGTGGTGCCTGCCCTCGAAAGTCCCTCTGCCGAGACTGCCGAAGCGGTGAAAGATGTTTTTCTTCAGACCAAAAAGAAGGCCACCGTCATCCTGCTGCTAGACACCTCTGGCAGCATGCAGGGCGACAAGATCAAAAATGCCGTCAAGGGCGCAAGCAGCTTTATTGGCCGGCTCCACTGTGACGATAAAATCCACGCCATTGGCTTTGGGGGCAAGCCCGCTACCGTTTCCCCATTGGCCGAGGTGGGACGTGCTTGTGATATCGGCGAAGAACTCAGGCGCATACTGAGTACCCTGTTCGCTGGTGGCGGCACGCCGCTTTATGATGCCGTCTGCGATGCAACCGAGCTGGCCACCAAGCTTCAGGCTGAAGACACGGCTAAGGGTGAACGCCGACTGTACGGCATCGTGCTTCTCTCGGACGGGGAGGACACTTCTAAACCAAAGCCAAAGTGGAATCTACATCGACACCGGATTGGACAGCGCTGCCAACACCGTCATTCCGGCGAACGCCGGAATCCAGGGAACATGGCAGAATGTACTTTCGTGGACACCGGCTTACGCCGGTGCGACAAGGGATTTTGCTCTTTCAGGTTGCGCAAACTAAAACACTGCCGATTGCCGAAGCAGACTTTGGGCATTAGCTGAATGTAGTTTTCACCTTGGTATTAGTTTAGTAAGCGCACGCAGAACCAAATGTTTGGCTGCCTGCCTAGCGGTGAAAGCATCGATGGCGTAAAGATATTTACCATCGCCTACGGCGACGACGCCGACGCTGATCTCCTGAAACGCATCGCCAAGCGCACCAATGGCAAATCGTACACTGCCGACCCCGACAACATTGAGATTATTTACGGAGACATTTCTTCCGAGCAATAGTTATGCAACAGCATGGTTTTTGGTACGAGGAGACCCGAAAATGAAAGGTTACATCTGGATTGCGTCGGCTGCAGCTGTTCTGGTAGTAATGGTATTAATTAATCTCCGGTGCACCCTATTCCCCGGCCTTTTCGACTGTGAGGGCAATGGTAATAAAAACAATGGGGGAAACCCGACCCGAACGCCCACACCGACCCCAGAGCCCGTCATCAAAATCTCCATGGCCAGCTCCAGCACTAAAAAGCAATGGCTGGACCAAGCGGTGGAAACCTTCAACACAGCCTCAAAATCCAACCCCCTCCTCCAGTTCAACGGCAGACCAATTGAGGTTGAAGTAATCCTGGAAGAGACCGCCCCGGAAAAGTGGGACCACTACCGCTCCGGGTCAATGGTAGACGACATCCTTGAAGATAAAATCGAGCCAACTATTGCCTCCCCCGCGGATAAGTCCTGGATATTGAAACTGAACAAGGATTGGCGGGACTATCACGGTAAGCGCATAACTACAGTGGATGCACCAGGCCTGGTGTGCACTCCTTTTGTGATAGCAATGTGGGAATCCCGGGCGAAGGCCCTGGGATGCTGGCCCACGGCAGGTCCGGAGTGTACCTGGGAGCGTATCCGGGCCCTGGCAACCAGCCCGGATGGTTGGGAGATGTTCGGTCATGATGAATGGGGTAAGTTCAAGTTCGGATATGGATATGTAGGTGCCTCCAACTCTGGGACGCTGACCGCCATAATGGAGTGCATGATCGGCGCCGGAAAGACCAGCGGACTGACCATAGATGATGTGGATGCGGCCAGCGGCTGCGGTAAGGCGATTGCGGAGATTGAACGGGCCAAGGTCCACAGTAGTCAGAGGAGCAGCTGGCTACTGGGGTTTATGTGTAAACGTGGCCCCGAGTATCTGGATGCCATCACCAGCTATGAAAAGAAAGTAATAGAGTTCAACCGGGACAAGCGTGCCGAATGCCCCGGGGCCCGGGAACCCATGGTGGCGGCCTATATGCAGGATGGTACCATAGTGGTTATCCATCCCTTTGCCATCCTGGATGGAGCGCCGTGGGTAACGACGGACCAAGCGGAGGCTGCCGAAATCTTCCGCGACTACCTGCTTTCCCCGGAGCAACAGCAGGCCCTGGTGCCCCATGGGCTTCGACCGGCTGATGCCACTCTGCCCTTGGCCTCCCCTATCGAACCCCGCTATGGCGCCAACCCGGACGCCAACCTGGTCATTCTGGATGTGCCGGATGATTTGGTGGTCCGCCGGATAATTGAAGTCTGGCACGAAGTCAAGAAGCACGCCAACATCGTCCTGGTTTTTGATAAGTCCGGCAGCATGAGCGGGCAGAAAATCGCCGAGGCGGTCCAAGGGGCCACCGTATTCGTCGATACCATGGATGGCCCGGATTGGCTGGCTTGGATGCCCTTTGACGAGAGGATTTATAACGGAACCCAGGGATTCAAGGGGGACGTAGGTGAGGAGCTTGTGGATGACATCCGGGCTACCACGGCCCATGGAGGTACTGCCCTGTATGATGCTGTTGAGCAGGCGTGGCGGATTCTTGAGGACCAACGAAAAGACCAGCGCGATACGGTCCGTTACGGGCTGGTAATCCTGTCTGATGGCAAAGACACCAACAGCAAGCGGGCCACCCTGGCCAAACTTGAAGCGATGATGAAGGACACGGAGGGCGATCCCACCGGCATTCAGATTCACACCATCGGAATCGGAGATGACGCCGACGATAAGGTGCTCAAAAAGATTGCCCGCAATGCTCACGGAAAATACTGGGAGGTAGGAGAATCTGACGATATAGCCGCCATCTATGAAGAGATAGCGTGGTATTACTGAGGAGGGTGTGGTCGAAGATATCTGGGCATAGCAGATTCCCTGCGCGTCATTCTGGCGCAGGCCGGAATCCAGCGTCATCTACCCATCAACCAGGGGCGGCATCTGAGCTCCGGCTTTTGCCGGAGCGACGAATACACCGCCACCGGGCCCATCGATGCTTTTGACACAGGCTCTCCTGACCGATAATTTCTCAGGTGCACTATAGTAACCCGGGGACTCATGAATGAGCTTGAGCTGACCTATAACACGCTTCAATCGCAGGCGACCAAGCAGATTTTAAGCTATTCGTTGAAGCAGGGGCAGGCGGGCCCTCTGGTCTTTCTCTGGGCCTTGGGAATCGCTGCGTTAATTTTTCTGGATCTCCATTGGGCTTTGCTGCTGTTTTGGACCATCGTGGTTCTGACCCTGGTCTATGGAATGGCGCGATCCTATTCGGGCGACCCGCAGGTCCGGCAGCAGCTCCTTGGCTCCGCGCTGGAAAGGCAGTGGTGGGGACAGGAGTCCTGGGATTCCACCCTTTGGATGAGTGTCCCGATTCAACGAGGGGCCCAGGTCCTGGTTTTGGCGGCCCTGGATGTCGATGATCTGGAAAAGGAGCGTGGCCCGGACCCTGACCTGCGCCTGGCTTTTGCCGATGCCTGCGGCATGCTGTGGCTACAGTATTCGCTGGCTAAAAATGCTGAGCAGCTCGAGCGCGGCTTACGTCTGACGAGATACAGCTATCCGGTGCCCCCCGGTCTTTCCAGCCAGGACAGCGAAGTAACGGTGCCGATGGAACCGCCCCAGGTGAGGCAGGAAGCTGTTGCGGAGCTTGCCACCCAGGCGCAAACCCGCGTGAATGAGGCGCAGGAGCAGCTCGAAGCCTTCCTGCCCGCCCTCCGGGTATTGAAGGACCACGAAGTCCGCTCTTACCAAATGGCCGCCGCCGAGCTTTCGCGGGAGACCGCTGATGTCTTGGGGCGAATGCAGGCCAGAATCGGTTAGAATCTGACATCCAGACCCCTTTGGCAGACCCGATTTATTCTACTCGTCCACCCTCTGTCCGCTGGCATAGAAGTCGGCTTGGCGCAGGCTGGCGAAACGGTCTGGCAGGAAGCCGGACAGGTCAATATCGGATTGGGGAGAGCCCTCGGTAATGGTTTCGGCGATGAGCCTTCCAGTTATGGGGCCGAGATGAATTCCCTTGGTGGTGTGACCCGTGGCCAGCATTATGCCCTGCCATCCGGGGACCGGACCGATGATGGGCATGCGGTCCGGACTGAGCGGTCGCGAGCCAGCTAGCTGCTGGACCAACTCTGCCCGTTCCAAATCGGGAAACACATCCACGGCTCGCTGCAATAGCTCCGCCTTCGCCCCCTCTGTAGGCTGCCGGTCGAATTCTTCCCCCAAGAAAAGCTCTTCCCGATCGTAGTCCCGTCCGCCGGTGCTGCCGACGCTCAGCATGCCATCCAGCCGGCTGATCATGTGCCCCCGTTCCGGCGAGCTGATCAGCACTTGCAGCGGCGGGCCGGGGTAGCGCAGCAGCAGCCGCTCTCCCTTAAGCGGGCGGACCGGAATCGGAAACTGCAGCCACCGGCTGAAGGCCGCGCTCCAGGTTCCCGCCGCCACCACTACCATGTCCGCAGACACGTCGCCGGAGGAAGTGCTTACGCCAGTGACGCGAGACTGGTGGGTTAGGAGGCCGGTCACCTCCCGCAGTAGCAGCTGACCCCCTCTTTTCTCGGAGGCCTGGGCCAGGGCCAAGTTCAGCCGATAGCTGTCTAACTGGGCTGATTCGCTTTGCAAAACGGCTCCCCGAACCCGAGGGGTCAGTCCCGGCTGGACCTGTCGAACCTCGTCAGCCTCTATCCAGCGCAGCTCCACCGCCTCCCGCTGCCACGGCATCATTGATTTTATCAAAGTCTCTTCTTCCTGCTCCAGCGCCAACCGCAGGGAGGGACGGCGCTGAAACAGAAGGTCCAGTCCGGTCTCTTCCTGGAGGTTTTCTACCAGGGGAGGAAACTCGTTATATCCGGCCAGAGCTAGCTGAAAGGATGGCCCGGGATTGAATTCGGCGCCCAGTAGGGTGAGGGAGCCGGTGGCGTGAGCCGACGCGCCGCTGCCGATGGCCTCGCGTTCCAGCAGGGTAACCTTGGCCCCGGAGCGGGACAGGTAGTAGGCTACGGAACAGCCGACCACTCCGGCTCCAATAACGATGACATCCGAGGATTGGACCATAAGTGACCTCCACTGCCAGGTGTTGCGCATTATCTGGGAGCCCCGATAGGGTGTCAACCGAGGGTAAAGGGAGCGGCAGGATCTTTCGGTTCTCCTCACTGTCATTGCAAGCCCTTCGGCTGCGCTGAGGATAAACTCCGCGAGGCAATCTCTACCTACCTGGATGAGATTGCTTCGGAGCTGCGGCCCTCGCAATGACAAACGAAAGACCCTAAAGGGCGCGGCCTATTGCTTGGTGCCGTGACCGGCCTGATGGTAGAATGGCTTCGCTCCATCGGGTTCAGAAACCGGGCGGGTTCAGAAACCGGGCGGGTTAAACCCCCTCAGAAACCGGGAACAACAGTTAAACCCCCTCAATCTCACTCCGCGCCAGACCGAGGAATGCCCAACCCGAGCTTCGCCATGTGTATCGGACACCCTCAGAGCGTAAGCGGGCCTGCCCGGCATCGCCCCGGTGGGATTCATCCACCTCCACCGCCCCGGTAACTGGCGCGGGAAACTGGCGTGCTTGATGTTAGACCAGCCCTGCAATCATGTGAATAGAGCCGGTAGCAACTACTGCACCACCTGTGGCGCGGCTCTGTTGACCCGATGCCAGTTCTGCCGCCAAACCATCGGCAGATCGGACCGGCACTGCACTCATTGCGGGATACGCACCCCCGTCCTGGCAGCGCCCCAGGTCCCGACTTCAACCGCCCAGCCAGGTCAACATAACCCCTTTCTCGAGCTCAAAGTTCGAAGCCTGCCCCTGGGAGCCCTAATGGGTATCCCGGTGGCAATAATCGCGTTTTTCATTGCTATCGGCATCACCGGTCTTTCCTTCGACAGCGAAGACCCGGTTCTCTGGTCCATCCCCTGGGGTATGTGGGCGTATGGGTCCATTATCCTCTGGGGGTGGTGGCAAATATCCCGCCACCGGATAAGCCTGGGCCGTCTGGTAGGTCGAATCCCGTGGGGCTTCCCCTGGCACTCTATTTTTGGTCTCGTTGGACTCCAGCTTCTATTTTCCCTGGCCACCTTCTTTCTGATATTTATCCCGTTATCTTAGCTCGACTTTGTACATTCAAGCGGCATAACAAAGGGAATCTAAGATTCGTTCAAACATAGGTCGAGACACTTTCCGGATGTCTGGTTTTGTAGGGGACATGCAAAAAGTCTCAGAAACAGGCCCCAGCTGATGACGAACCAGGGCGATGGCGTCGGAGAAGGTGGGCAACCTTTTGGCATACCAGGCGGCCGAGCGCAGCGGAAATCCCTGGTTTCCCTCCAGCAAATGCGCTGCCAGGGTCACCCAGGAGAAAAGACCGAAGAGGACTGGCGTGGTCCGGGCGATGGCCAGGTCAGACCACTGGCGCTGGGTTTCGACTCCCAGGTGAGCGCGTACTTCTTGGAAGGTCACTTCCAGCTGCCAGCGCAACACAAACCATTGGATGATTTGGGTGGGCGCCACGTTGAGGTCGGTACACAATAACGCTTGGGGCCGGAACTCACCCAAGGGGTCACGAATCAAGACCCACCGAATAGGTACTGGCGATTTACCCTGATGATACCAGACTGCGCTGTGGGAGGCGATTTCCAGCAAGCGGTGGGTATTGTCATACCAGTCGACCGTTACGGTATTCCAAAGGGTTGTTGGGTGGCCAAGGAGGTCTTTTAGGGTAGGCAGCCGCTTACCCTTGAGCCGGGGACGCCCTAACTGGCCAGGGGAGCGAGGCGGAACCGGTTCGTATAGAGCGGCATCCAGACGCAGCCGGGTGATGAAAGTCACAGGAGAGGCCATAAATTGGCAAAAGTGCAGCAAGTCCAGAACGGCGTAGCTGCTGTCGGCTACCAGTACCAGGGGTCGCCGGGGCAACCAGCGCCGGAGTTGCAGAATCATCTGGCGGGCCCAATCGGTGAGCTTTTTGTGCCGCTGCCCCCGTTCCCGGTGAAACCGCTCCGAAGGTGCCAACACCGTCAGGAAAGGCAAGGCCCAGACCCGGCCAGCCCAAGGAATGGGGGCCAACCACATCAAACTAACCCAGCGCAACCCGCTGGCTTTTACGAAATGGCCCTGGCTGGAACGGACCCCATCTCGGTAAATGCCTTTGGCCGAAATCCGCTTCCCCCGGCGGCGTTCTATGGTCTCGTCAATCCCAAACACCAGCGGCCCAATTCCAGAGTCCAGGTGGCGCAGCAGCAGAAAAAGCAAGGTCCGGCTCAATTGCAATGATGACCACCTGGCCCGATTGAGGACATGGTGATAACGAGCAAAATTCCCGTCCCGGCTCAGTCCCATGACCCGCAGGGCCGAGGTCACGGTGCGCTTGCCTGGGGAGAGGATAGCACCGACCAGCAGCAACTGGGCTTTCTCCCAAGTTTTGGCCTGAAAGATTGTGCCAAAGGGCTCCAGTAACCTTATAATCGACACCGGGCGAGTAAGCACTCTCTTGACCTCTCGTGGTGGTTTGGTCAAGGGAGCTTACCCTGCCTAATAACCCTCGCTCATTCCTTTCTTCAGCCCAGTTTTATACAAAGTCGAGCTTACGTGTTGCCAGAATATGTTCAAGAAATATTGCAGGTGCCCTTGCTCCTGTCGGAAGCCGAAACCTCGTCCCCCGGCCTTTACAACGGCTGGCTGATATTTGTCATAGTCGCTCCTGTGGTGGAAGAACTGCTCTTCCGCGGCATGATTTTCTCCCGTTGGGCCAACAAATGGGGAGTTAAGCGTGCCATTATCTTCTCCTCCTTGCTGTTCGGCGTGCTCCACGTGGAAGGGACCCTGGGGGCGTTCGTGTTCGGCGTGGTCATGGCCCTACTCTACCTGCGGACTCGAACCCTTCTGATACCCATTGCCTGCCACATGCTGAACAACGCTATCGCCGTGGCTCTTGGGATCTGGGGCTTTGGCTTGGGAGATTCATCGAACCTTGAGGACTTCCGGTCGATGCTGTGGTTTGCGGTGATAGGCTTGGCCGTCGCGACGCCGATCCTGTTCCTCTACATTTACCGGGCTTGGGGGACTCTGGCCAGCGGCCTCCCCTACTTTGACTCCGCAGATGTTCCAGCAACGGAACCCGCGTTCCCAAGCCGGGACCAATGCCCGCGTTGTGGACATTCGCTGCCGAGGGGGAGCCGGCGCTGCGCCCGATGCGGTACAGCCATCTCCTTCCCGCCGGTGGCTGCGGTTCGAGTACCGCTACCTGAACCTGCGATTCCGCCAGATCCGCCGGCCGCCTCCTAGCCCTTGCCCGTCCACCAGGAAATCAATAAAAGGCGGTCACCATGGGCTTGGGCCATCGGAGTTGGCCTGGTTGGCGTCGCGGTTGTGGGGGTCGTCTTGGCCCTTATCCTGAGTCCAGCCGATTCCGCTGGCTTGGACCAAGAGGTGGGGGTTGCGCCGAAAGCTGTCACCCCAGCAGAGCCCACCGTGACGATAGCAAGGGCGCCCGTAGCAACTCCATTGCCTGCTACCACCGTCGCACCAGCAGCAATCCTGGCACCAGTTCCTACCGCCGCACCAACAGCAACCCTGGCACCAGCTCCTACTGTCGTTCCAACAGTAGCGCCCATGCCTTCGCCCACACCAGGTCCCGAGAGCATTGAGAACCCCCTAGCCGGCCAGTGGTTGAGCAAAAGGCCGGTCCCCACTCCCCGAGGTGCATTGGTCGCCGAGACATTGCAGGACGGTATTCATGTAGTGGGCGGTAGTGTCGATGGCGCCGGTAGCTTCCAGCTAACGGCTCACGAGGTTTATGATCCCATGTCCGACACCTGGAGGCCCAAAGCGCCGGCGCCGGATCTGGGCACTTGGGGACCCGCCTCAGCGGTAGTGAGCGGGAAGCTATTCGTTATCGGGGGATGGCCAGAGCACCATGCTGCTATGAGACTATACGATCCCCAACTCGACACATGGGAATACAAAGCTCCTATATCAGAGGAGGGATTTAGCTGGGCGCATACCGCGGCGGTTGTGGGTGACCAGATATACGTAATTGGAGGATATAACGGCATAGGTGACGGTGAGCAACTCGACTCCAAAGTACTGCGCTATGATCCGGCAAGGGAGACCTGGACCACGGGCTTGAGACCGGTGTCGGTCCATCACCAGAACGATAGGCTGGCATCTGGCGCCATTGGTGGCCAGATATATGTCGTAGGAACGGGGGAAAACCTCCAAATTTACGATCCAGCCACCGACGGCTGGAGCCGGGGTGCGGACCTGCCCATTCCAACCGTCGCCCCCAGCGCGGTTGTCCTAAACCAAAGCTAAGGTGAAACCTACATAAAGCGAACCCGAAGAGGAGTTGCGATATTCTGTAAAAGAAGTCGAGTGGCGGTGGTGGAAGGGATGACAGACATAGTGCAACTCCTGGAAGAGTGGCAACTCAATGTAGGTGACTTACGGGAAAGGATGTATCGGGCGCCAACACCTCGAGAGCGATGGCATGGGCTATGGTTGTTGGCCCAAGGGTGGTCGGCCACTCAAGTGGCTGAGGCTTTGGAGAGAGAGCCTCATACCATCGGAAACTGGCTGGACAACTTTCGCCGAGGCGGGGCCCAAGGTTTGGTCTTTGAGCAGACTGGGGGTTCCCCCCCGTCTTGAACCGAGGTCAACAGAACCAACTGAAGTCTGCGGTGCAAAATCCGCCTGGGGAGGCGGGGATTGAATTGTCCAACTGGAACTGGAAAGTAGTAAGGCAATTTCTCAAGCAGAGCTTTGACCTGGGGCTGAGTCGGAGCAGTTGCTTGAACTACCTCCATCGGTTGGGCTTCGTGCTGAAGCGACCCAAGAAACGCCTCCTGAAAGCCAAGGATGAAGAACGGAAAGCCTTCGTCCTCCAGTACAGCCAAATCCGAGAGGAGGCCCAAGAGAGTGGAGCCAAGATCTTCTTCGTGGATGAAGCCCACTTTCGGGCCGATGCCGACCTGCGAGGCAAATGGGTACTCAAGGGAGAGGCAGCGCTGGTGGACTCCACCAGTCCCCGGTGGGGAGAGAAGGCCTGCTACTACTCGGGAGTTTGTCTGGAGACTGGGGAGGTGGAAGCCATGGAAATAGCTGGAAACAGCAATGCCGAGACCTCCACCGCCTTTTTACAGCAGCTAAGAGCAAACTATCCTGGACCTCTGGTAGTGATCTGGGACAATGGACCAGCCCACCGAGGAGCAGCGATTCGCAGCTATTTGACCACTCCGAACTTGCATCTGCGGTTGGTGGCCTTACCGGCCTACAGCCCAGACTTCAATGCCGACGAAGCCGTCTGGGACTGGGCCAGGGAAGAGGTCACGGCCAACGAATGCCACGGAACAAAAGCCCAAGTCCAAGAGAAGATGAATGCATTCTTCGGCGGGCTAGCTCACCGTAAGGAAGAAGTGAAACGTCTCTGCCGAACCCGGTTACAGGCCCGAGCCGATGCTTTGATCTTTACACCTGCCGTGCCTTTGGCATCACTGCCCAATGTAGTTCCCACCTTGGCTTTGGTTTAGACGGCGAATTATACGTGTTTGGTGGCGGCCGGGAGTGGAATTGCGAGACTAATGGTGTCCAAATATACAACCCTAAAGAAAACAACTGGCGACTAGGGTCCCCGATGTCCACCGTCCATTGTTCTTCAGCAGCAGCAGTCTTCAATGGCAGCGTCCATGTCTTCGGAGGGTTCGACTCCGACGATCAGGCTCTGAACTCCAACCTGCAATTCAGACCCGCCCAGTAAAGACTGGCCACGGAGCCGATTGCAGTTTCCCAGTCGTGCCATTAATAGCCATAAATGAAATGCGTCCCCATCGTGGTCCGTGGCGGATCGGCGGGTTCGGTGGTGGTCGTCAGGCCGGTGGAGGATGCCGTCCGCCCAGTTACATCATTGGAAACGGGGCAGGACTACCCGAACCGCCGCAAGTCTGCTTCCGCAACACCTAGGCACTCCAACAAAAAAGGGCCTATGCTTTGATACTGCGACGGTAGCACCCACTAACGGGGATCCACTCCTGACCGTTATAGACACCTGGAAAGGGCAGCTAGCTGGCCGGAATACCCAAATTGACCAGCTCCACCATATCTTTGCGCCGATCGCTTTAAATGCAGCTCCTGCCCGTTCCCGGTGGCGGTTCTGGTAACCCCGAAGTAATTGGAGAATAATTCAACGTCCACTAAGAGAGCCCTGGCCTTGCTGACAGTGATAGTGTTGTTGTTTTCGCTGCCGGCCGTTGCATATGCCCAGCAAATCCCACCCCACTTTTTCGTTGGTAGAGTCATTGATGTAAGCGGGGGGAACGTTTCAGCCGGTACCGCGGTGACCGCTTACATCAATGGGCAGCTGAAAGGCGAGACGACGGTGCAAGCCGGTGGAAAGTACACTCTGCAAGTCAGTCAGGGGACCGGCACGAGTATTACCTTCAAGATAGGCAATTTGGACGCCACTCAAACTTTTATCTGGGAGCAAGGCGGCGTCACATTGCTGGACCTTAATGCCGTCTTCGGCGTACCGGCTCAGCCCACCCCAGCAACTAGCGCCCAGGGCCCCCAAGGTGAGCCAGGTCCAGAGGGGCCTCGCGGTCCGGCTGGCAGCAAAGGCGCACCAGGGGCGGCCGGGCCTCCGGGTCCAACGGACACCCAAGGCGAGCCAGGTCTGGCGGGTCGAGATGGCTCCGCTGGCCCGGCGGGTTCTCCTGGAGCGGCAGGACCGGCCGGGTCGGCCGGGGGTACTGTATTCAGTATCATCGCATTGCTATTGTCTGCCGTGGCAGTAACCTTAGCCGTTGTGGGATTCTTAAAGCGCTGACACTCCGGGAATTTAGCGACGATACCCGGTCGCCGGGATCGCCCTTTGCGCCAAGACCAGTTCTTTGGATAGACCCACTGCTGCGGGGAGCGGGAGAAAGTCGCCCCACGTAGGTGATGCCGGCTTGACTCTGTTAGGGAATGATTAAAGGCGGCTTAAGGAGACTTTGCCCAATCCCCGCCCAGGAAGGTAATGCCCAGGCAACGGGACGCGGTCCAACGAACGAGGGGGCTGTTTGGTCAAAATCAAGGCATTGCTACCCCCATTTTGGGCCGCGAAGCGGGCAGGCTCGACCTTCAGGCTGGCAGCTTCCAGTCTAGCCATTCGCATATAGCCCGGCCCATGACTAGTTCTTTATCGTTTGCCGACAGCCAGGGCAACTCTTTGGTAAAGAGGGATATACACTGGCGCTAGGGGCAAGGCATGCGGGTAATGTCGGTGCCCCAGAACGTCCGGTTGGGCCCGAAGGCGTCGAAAATCTGGTGGATGTAGTCGTGGATGTTGGTGTAAGGATAAGGATCGCTGGAGTAGCTGGGAGCGCCGGTTGCTTTCACCGCCACGTTGGTGTATTTGGCCAGAGCCAGCAGCTCCGGTAAGGAGTCCCAGGTCTTAGCGTCCTGAGGGCCGCTGGGGCGACCCATATGGTCGACGATGAGTTTCAGCCCGGGGTGGCGTTCGGCGACTTGTCCCACGGTAGGCAGGAAGTTGGAGGCCATCAAGGCCACCGGTAGCCCGGCCTTTTCAGCGGCAGGCCAGAGCCAGTCCATAGTGCCATCGGTGGGCCAGGTTGCTTGGCCTGGTTGAAGAAAAGTAAGTCTAAGGCCCAACATTCCCGGCTGCTCCCGCCAACCGGGGAGCAATGAGGCGCTTCCGGGATCGTTTAGGGGCACTTTCCCTAAAATCGCGAGGCGGCCTGGGTGCTGGCGCGCGGCTGCGAGGGCCAAATCGCCGGAGTTCGGGTCCCAACCGGGCGGGTGTATGATCGCGGCATCCACGCCTCCCTCGTCCATCTCCTTCAACAAGTCGGCGGCGGAGTAGGAGGATATTTGCCTGTGCTGCGTCAAGGGTGTGCCACCTCCCCAGAGATGGACCTGTGCGTCTACAATCAACATGGAGCCCTCCGTTAGTCATTAGTTTGAGGATGGGGCGCCGGGGAAACCAGGAAATCATACTGAGGTGGTTCCCAAACCCTCGACAGCTGTCCAAGAGAGAGTATAGTCCAAAGTTAGCCGGGGTCGACTAAGGTGCGGTGACCCCACGCCGGGAGCCGAAGGGGAATGGTTCAAAGAGGCACGACAAGGAAAGGCAACCTGAATGCAGCCAATGTTTATGCAGCCCAGATAGACGCGGTCCATGCCCAGAGGGCCCGTATCTACGGGGAACAGCAGAACAGCGACCTTTGGGGGGAGCAAGCCAATCGATTTGCCCTGGATCCCCACCGGGTGATTGACGAGAACCTGGAGGCTCTCGCCGGTTACATTCAGCCGAATGACGTAGTGATAGATGTAGGAGGTGGCGCCGGCCGCCTTTCATTGCCTCTGGCATTAGGCTGCCGCCAAGTTATCAACGCCGAGCCATCCACCGGAATGGGGTCCCAGTTCACCCGTCTGGCGGCCGAGGCGGGAATCTCTAATGCTACTTGGCTCCAAACTGACTGGAATGATGCCGAGGGCTTCCAAGGCGACGTAGTTATCACCGCCGATGTAACCTATTTTGTACGGGAGATAGTACCTTTCATCCAGAAGTTGGCAGCTAAGGCTAGTCGACGAGTGATCATAGCTGTCTGGAGCATTCCGCCCCCTAATCGCGGCAGCCGTCTTTTCCAATTGGTCCACGAAGAAGAACAGCAACCTTATCCTGGTCACCGAGAACTGCTGGCCGTGTTGTGGGAGATGGGCATCCTCCCAGATATCAGGGTACTACCTAGCCCGCCTTGGTGGGATGTCAAGTTTCACCAATCCAGGGATGAGGCATTGGAATCGTCCCTAGAACGGCTTAGACCGGAAGATGCGGCACGGGCCCGTGCTATCATCGAAGACCGTTTTGACGAGCTTTTCCTCGGGACCCCTCAGGGATTTCAACCGGTGTGGCGCCCCGAAATACGGGAACTACTGATTACATGGGAGACGGCATTGTCCGGGTCTAATCGATACCCTGGTGGCCACGAACTCGCTGACAAACCATGAATGGCGTCAACGTCGTATAGCGTCCCTCCCATGGGCAGAGTCGGCACAGCCAATGCGTTCGCTATAGATTACCCGGCCAGGCAGGCCCTCTATGATTCTTCGCCCTCGGCTAGCTGGAACAAAATGCCATGGGAACTGCTGGTATCTATGTTGAGGGTTTTGTAGCCAAAGGGGCTGGAAGTTGGGGAATCCCCCCGTAACGGGTATCTATGTTGAGGGTTTTGTAGCCAAAGGGGCTGGAAGTTGGGGAATTCATTGCCCTTTCCTTTCAAATCCTGGAATACCTGGTCAATCCCATCTACGCCCCACGCTACATGGGCCACTCCCGGGCCGTGCTCTTTCAACTGACGGGCTATTCCGGAATCCTCCGTCGTAGGCTCGAAGAAGTCCATGATGGTGGGACCTATATGGTAAAGAAGGAATTTCCGGTCGGCGTTCTCCCCGGTTTTGGTCGGCCGGAGGCCGAAGTTGCCTTCCAGATAATCCGCCATCTGCTGGACGTTCTCCACCACATAGGTTACATGGTGCACTTTTGTGAACATGACTAACTCCTAAATAGGTTAGCATTGGACGCCTGACCATTCCCGAAGATCGGTAACTCTCTCAGCGGGGGTCCTCATCCTTTCGACCCAAGCCACACCCGAACCGCCTCCCGCGTGAAAATAGCGGGTTTTTCCAGCTTCAATGATTCCGCGCTGATCGGTTTTTTCGGCAGGCGGCCTTGGTAGCGGGCCCAAACTGGCAGAACCAACCCCGGCCAGCAGCCCCGTCTCCTATACGGGAAGCACAGTTTCGGTCCTTTTGGCAGGCAGGTCAATCGCAAAGGCGTTGGCGTTGAAGGCCAGGAGAGCGTAATAGCCCATCAGAGTAGTCAGCTCGGTCAGGCCTTGCGTGCCGAACTGCTGCAAAGCCGCTTGGAACGTCGCCTCGCTGACCTGATTGGTTCGGAAGAACTCCCTGCCGTAGTTCACGACAGCGCTCTCATCGCCAGCTACTTGGGGCAGATCCCGTTTGTCGCGCAGTGCGTCAACTAGCGCGTCGCTCAGACCGGCCCGGCGCCCTGAGGCCGCATGGGCGTTCCAGATGAACTGGCAATCGCGCTCCCTAGCCGTCACCAACATGGCCAGTTCCTGGATTTTAGATGTCAAGCTCGATTCCTGCCGCAGATATGACGACAGCCCGCTGGCCCGCTTTGCCATCTCCGGACTGTTGATCAACACGGACACCGGTCCCCGTTCTATGGGCCCACCTCGCTCCGCCACAATTTCATCGAAGGTATCTCGCTGATTTGCGGGTACGCTTTCCCTGGTGGCAACGGGTATTCTGGCCATGACGACCTCCTCGCTCGTTTGTGTGGGGTTGCTCTAGGTAGGTATCCAGCGGTTGGCCTAAAATTACTCCTAGCTACACAGGTTGTCAATTGGCTTCCGCTGCGTCGACGACTTAGGAGTCCGCCGCAGCAGCACCGATACCTGCTGAAAAGCTGCCGCATGCCCAAAAAATGGGTGGGAGCACCAAATCTCCTCTCACCCGCTAAATTCTTCCAGCTTGCCCCGCCTCCTTTCGGTCTATTATGGAGGGGAGGCCGAGCAAATGAGCCATTCAGCTATTGATTTGGACCGAGCAACTGTAGATGAAATGAATCTTTTCCTGGCGGAACGCCTGGAGGGGCTGCGTAGATGCTATAACCAACGTCTGCCGGCGCACCTAGCCGACCCAGGGCAGTGTCAGTGTCAGCCTGCCTGCTACCAGGGTTTTGACCGGGACTGGACGCCGGCGCAGCCCCACCTGGAGACGCTATTGGAAGCGATGTGTGAGGCGGGATATCGGTTTGGGACCAAACAGCATTCGGCGGAGAGGCCCCGTGGCTATCATTGCCTCTTCGGCCGGCCAGACGCCCTCGACTACCTGGGATTTGATGCTATCAGTCCCCTGCTGGCCGCCTACCGGGCCGCCGTCAGCGCGGTGCTGGCTGCGGAACCCGGAGGTCGATCATAATCGCCATCTACTAATCTGCCTTGCCCTTCTACCGTAGGTTCTAGCTAAACCGTAGCGAACGTGTGACTTGTTTTGATTAATGAAGACCCAGCTATTGCCGAATCAGGCCTCAATCCGGTAAAGCCGGGTAGCGGTGTCATGGAACATGGCGGCGCGCTCTCCGGGTGAGTAACCGCCGGACATCCGTTTGAATGCGTTGAACAGCACGTTGTAGGAATATCCTACTTTGTCGGGCGGGAAGTTACTTTCAAACATGCACCGGTTTGGGCCGAACTTCTGGATGCAGTAGTTCATCAGGGGAGCCATGGTCTCCGCCAGCTCTTCCGAGCCGATGGGTTGGGTTCTGGCGTGCCAGTCGAAACCGGTACGGGGTTGTCCGATACCGCCCAGTTTTACGTTGATGTTGGGACACTCCGCCACCGCGTCTATGCCCCCACGCCAGGTGGCCAATACCTCATCGTCCCGGTTGGCGTAGGGACCCACCCGAAGTAAACCTCCAATATGGTTCAGGATGATGGTGAGGTCTGGGACCGCCCTGGCAAAGTCTGCCAGTTCGGGCAACTGGGGAAAGTACAGCCAGGCCTCCAGGGATAAACCCATGCGCGCCAGCACCTGCGCCCCAGCCCGGTAACTGGAGCTGGCTAGCTGGCCCTTCGCGTCGTGGGCGGCGGTGTTCTGAATCTCCGGATGGGAGTCCCAGGTAACCGTGTGGCGGATGCCTCGAAACCGGTTGGGGCTGGCCCCTTGCAACGCTGCCAGAACCGGCTCGACCCGTTCACCCAGGTTCAGGTTGGCGTGGCCGACAATGGCCGCCGCGGCCCGGCTCGGGCCATAAATTCCACTGGCGCCGGCTGCGGCCAGTCCCTGGACGAACTCGACCTCTCCGACCGGGCGCATCTCCTCCGGTCCTTCGGCGCGGTACATCGCTCTGGCCTCAATAAAGACGGTGGACCGGACGTTGTGGCCACTGTTGATGTCGGCCAACAGCTCGTGAAGCAGATACCGCTGGTAGGGAAGGCGAGCTGGGCGTAGATCCCAGAAGTGATGATGGGGGTCGCAAATGGGGAGTTCGGGCTCCAGGGTTGTTTCCTGGGTTAATGCCAGCCAATCATTGCCTCCAAATGGCATGTTAGAGCCTCCGTCATATATGGGGCCGGGCAAGCCTCGGACCGGGCAATCATATCACGGCGGCCTTCCCAGCTCGGTTCCGGGTGGCTCGGTGCCAGGATATCCCCCCACCGATTCCCTGGGCTGGTATACTTAGGCCAAAATTATGGGGACCAATATTTAGGAGAGGTAAAGATGACTGCTTATTCCGTTGTGGGAAGACCGGTGACTAGACAAGAGGGTCCCGACAAGGTATCGGGACATTTCCGGTACGCGGCGGATGTGGCGCTGCCCGGCATGATTTGGGGCAAGGTTCTGAGGAGTCCCTATCCCCACGCCAGGATAATCCACATCGATGCATCCCGAGCCAAGGGCCTGCCGGGAGTCCAGGCTGTAATTACCGGGCAGGACACCGCCGGGATGCGGGTGGGCAGGAATGTTCGGGATGTACCGTTGCTGGCCGAGGATAGGGTGCGGTTTGTGGGGGAGAAGGTGGCCGCCGTAGCGGCCAACGACCTCGATACCGCCGAAGAGGCCCTGACCCTAATTGACGTGGAATATGAGCCACTACCCGCGGTATTCGATCCCCTGGAGGCTATGGAGCCGGGATCGCCACTGGTCCACGAGGGCTCCCCGGCCTTTGAATCGTCGGGAGCTATGGTTCAACCCCAGGGCAACATCTTGAACCACGCCACCTGGTCCAATGGAGAGTTGGAGCAGGGGTTTCAAGAATCGGATCTGATCTTCGAGCATACCTTCACCACCACCTGGGTGCACCAGGGCTACATGGAGCCCTACGCCTGCGTCGTGGAGATTGACGACGCCGGTCGTATCCAGGTCTGGGCCAATAACAAAGTCCCCTACACATTGCGGCGGCAACTGGCCGATGCTCTAGCCATATCTGAGGACCGAATCCTGGTAAATCCTTGTGGCATTGGCGGCGATTTCGGTGGAAAATCCCCGGCCATGAACGTGCCCCTGGCCTACTTGCTGTCCCAGCGTTCCGGGCGGCCGGTAAAGATGATCATGAGCTATATCGAAGAGCTGATGGCGGGCAACCCCAGGCATCCTTCCTTCGTCACCATCAAGACCGGGGTGAAGCGAGACGGGAAGTTCTGGGCCCGGCAAAGCAAGGTGGTGTACAACGGCGGAGCTTACAGCGGATTTCGGGGACGACCCGGTCTGGCCGGCAGCCGCGACGCCGCCGGGGGGCAGTACTACATCCCCAATTTTACGATCGACAGCTATATGGTCTACACCAACAGCGTTCCGTGTGGCTCCTATCGCGCCCCTGGGCAACCTCAGGTGGCTTTTGCCGTGGAATCCCACACAGATATGATCGCGAAGGAGATGGGGATCGACCCTTACGAGCTGCGCCTCCGCAACGTGGTTCATGACGGGCAAGTGTGTGCCACCGGAGCCCGCTACAACAATCTGCGGGGCGAGGAGACTCTGCGAGCCGCCGCCGAGGCTGCGAATTGGGGTTCGCCAAAGTCAGGGCCTTATGTTGGACGAGGCATGTCCTTGGGGCAGCGGCCCCAGGGCCAAAGCATTTATTCGGTTCGAGTGAGCATGGACGAAAACGCCCGGGCAACCCTTCATACGTTGGTGCCGGAAACCGGCACTGGGTCCCACACCGTCGGACGCCAGATGGTGGCAGAGGACCTGGGCATACCAGTGGACGATGTAACAGCGGTCCAAATGGACACTGACGGCGGCTCTTTTGACAGCGGTGCGGGAAGCGGCAGCAGCGTGGGCGGGACCAGCGCGGCTTTGGGTGGGGCTCAGGGAGTCCGGCAGAAGCTCACCCTGATGGCTGCTGAGTTCTTCGGATGGCCGGAGGAAAGGATAATTTTCCGGGAAGGCCGAGTCTTTGTCGATGGCGATCCGGACAAAGGTGTGTCGATTAAAGAGCTGGCTTCCCGGGTAGTAGCCGCCACGGGAGAATCCATCTCCGTTGACATCTCCACCACAGCTGAGGAGCCGGATGTGACCTGCTTTTGTGCCCAGGTGGCCGAGGTAGAGGTTGACCCGGAGACCGGGGAGGTCAAGCTGCGAAAATTTATCACCGCTCATGATGTGGGAACCATTCACAATCCCCTTAGCCACCAGGGGCAGATCGACGGGGCGGTGGTGCAAGGGTTCGGCTACGCGCTGATGGAGGAGTTGGCGTCGGAAGAGGGGCAGATTTCGACTCTAAGCATGGGTGATGTTAAAACGCCCACCATCCAGGACGTTCCCGAGCTATCCACGGTCCTGGTGGAATCGCCCGGGGGCAACGGGCCCTACGGCGCAAAAACCATCGGAGAGCAACCACTGCCGCCGGTGGCTCCGGCCATCGCTAATGCCGTGTACGACGCGGTGGGTGTCCGGATTCAAGACCTTCCCATCACCGCGGAGAAAGTGCTTGCCGCCCTGAAAAGCAAGTAAAATGAAGAGCAAGTAAAGTAACGAAAGAGAAAAGTATCGCGATGCCGCAGCACATCGCCAGCAACATTGGCCATGAAGATTAGCGGACAGTTGGTTCCCTATCCAGACACAGGTGCGGCCGACCTGATGAGCGACCATTTGGAGCAGATAGTTCAGGCGGACGGACCGGGCAAGATTTCGTGCCAGATTTCTCTTCCCAGAACATTGCTCAAATCGCCGGACGCTCTCTCCGAGTCACCAGGTGGTTACGCACGTAAGCTGGTGGAAATATCGAAACAAGAGGGAGAGGTTTGGTTGCCCCTGTGGAGCTCTACCACCGACAGCAACCAGGCGCTGGAAGAAATATCTTGTGACGTTGTCGCGGCGGGCACCTTTAAATGCAAGCTATTGAATATGAGCGGGACGGAGGGTCAGTTCTCTCTGGAGTCCACCTTCCTCCCTAACCCAATGCCCTAGAAAGGAGCATAAATCATGGCCTACGCTATCAACCACGTTCACATCAGGTCGGTGGACCCCCATAAATCAGCCGCTTGGTATGAGGAGCACTTCGGAGCAAAGCTTATCTCGGAAAGGGAGGTGATGCCGGGAACGGTCACGCTGAGCATGGAAGTTGGCGGGCCAGTCCGCCTCAACATCTCTTCCAAACCAGAGGGAACCCCCGATATTAGGGCCGTCGCGGAGTTGAATCGGCTGGGTTTGGAGCACTTCGGGTTCGATGTCGCGGACCTGGCCGCCGAGCTAGAAAGACTGGAGAAAGCCCAGGTCCGAATCGTCCTTCCCTTAACAGAAGTGGTCGGAGGAACCCGCCTAGCCTATATTGAGGGTCCTGATGACGTCCTTATCGAGTTAGTGCAGCGCGCCTGAATTCAACTCTTTTCAGCTTGCTGACTTTATCGCCCGATTTAAAGTGGAGTTACCCGCCGATGCGGGTAGCTAGCTGGTCCCTCAAGGGCGATAAGTTAGGTAGATTCTCCAGGTCCAGCACCACCCTGGCTAGCCTCCGGGGCCCTGCCGCGTCCGCCGTAAATCAGAGATAATACTTGCCGCCATTGGCCAGCAGACACTGCCCGGTGATATATCCAGCATCTTCGCTGGCCAGGCATACGGCCAGAAACGCCACCTCGGTAGGTTTGCCCCAGCGCGGCAGTGCGTCCCGGTCCTGCGGCGGATCCAGCGGCGCCCCCTGACCTTCCTCGCCCGCAACACCGCCGGGGCCCACGCAATTGGCGGTAATGTTGTATTTGCCGTACTCGCGGGCTATCCCGCGAGTAAGTCCCACTATACCCAGCTCCGTGGTGCTGGCCAGGGGATCGGAACCCCGAAATGCGGCTAGGCCGGTAAAGTTGATAACCCGCCCCCACTGCTGCTGAATCATATTCGGTATCACCTCTTTACAAAGTAAAAAGGAACCGGTTACTTCGACATCAATCTTTCTTTGCCATAACTCGAAGGGCAGCTGTTCAAGAGACTGGTTAGGCATGGGGAAGGAAACATTGTTGACCAGGACGTCTATCCGCCCAAATTCGCTGATAGCTCTCTGCGCCAGAGCCTGGGCCTGTCCTTGATCACTGATGTCGCAAACCTGGGTCGCTACCTTTACGCCCAGTGAACTTGCCTCTTGAGCCGTCCTCTGAAGCTGTGCATTGCCCTCGCGGGCAGCCAGCATAAGATTACATCCCTCCCTGGCAAAGGCCAGCGAGGTAGCCTGGCCGAAGTTTAGCACTGCTTCCGTAACCAGGACGGTCTTCCCTTCAAGATTAGTCTCCACGGCATCTACTCCACTTCATTATTGGATTATTCCACATCGGATTATTCTCCCCGGGCAGACATGGCGTAGCGGCAAAGGCGTCAAGTCCGCCAGACCTTCCCTGGGCTTCGGCGCTTGCTTTCATACTCGCTCAAAGGAAATGAGCCCCTCCGTTTACCAGGTAGGTCTGCCCGGTGATATACCTGGCGCTATCGCTCGCCAAAAAAACCACCACCGCGCCACATTCCTCGACGGTACCCTGGCGGGGAACCGGGATATCCAGTTCGATGCCGCCCGAGCCAGGTCGACCCTCTTGGCCCTGGGTCCGCGTCACATCGATGCTACCCGGACCGATGCAATTTGCCGTAATGTTGTATTTCCCGTACTCAGTGGCAATGGCCCTGGTCAGTCCTTCGCAGGCCAGCTTCAATGTGCCCTGTCCCGAAGCTCCTCTAAAAGGGGCGATTCCCGAGTAGTTGATGATACGGCCCCAGCGATTATTTACCATGCTAGGAATGACCGCCCGGCACATCAGGAACGGCGCGTGGACGTTCACTGCCATGGCATGCTGCCAGGCTTCGTTAGATATATCCAGGAGTTCGCCCCGCGCCCGCCAGGCAGCGTTGTTCACCACCACGTCAACGTGCCCAAACTCGCTAAGGCCTTTTTGAATAAGCGAATTGACCTGCCCTTCGTCGGTGACGTCGCATTGCGCCGTCACCACCCTTACCCCAGCGCCAGATGCGATCTGCGCCGTCTCTTCCAGCAACTCCATGCTCTGCCGGGTGCACAAGAGTAGGTTGGCTCCCTCTTCCGCAAATGCCAGCGCGCTGGCTCTGCCGTGATTGCGGGTTGCTCCGGTAATCAACACCGTCTTTCCTTGCAGTCCAAGGTCCATATTTATCTTTCAACCCTTACTGAATGGCAACATTTATTAATTTTCCGCTTCCCTCAGACACACTGGTACCGCGACCAACTGAAACTTTTAGGGCTCATGCTCCAGGATTGCTCTCCCTAGCGAAGGTCTTGGGTTCCGCGACGCAGCTATAGCATGGTCAGTAAATCGGCTGGCCGATTCCGAAACGGAATCTAGGGAAATATTTACAGAAGCAGAAACCCTTCATAGCCATTGGCCGCCACCTCCGCCCGCTTGGCCCGCATGACCGGGGCGGTGTCGGGACTGGTCAGCAAGACCCGCGCTTTACCGGGAATGTTCGCCCCCACGAACCACGAGTTGGCCTGGGTGCGGAGAATCTTGGCGCCCGCCTCGTTGACGTGATTAACCCACGCATCTTCCGCCTCGAGGGTGGCCGAGATACGCGTAAACTCATTTTCGCGGACATAGCAAATGGCTTCGCTCACCCAATCCACCAACGGCTCGGCGGCTCTGACAAAGTTGCCGACCGAGGCCGCATTGATGGTGAAGAGGTTCGGGAAACCAGCGCTCGAGATGCCCATATAGGTGCGCGGACCATTGGCAAATTTTTCCTTCAACGTCTGCCCGCCTTCGCCATGGATATCCAACTTGTTCAACGACCCGGTCACGGCGTCATATCCCGTGGCAAAGATGATAACGTCCAGTTCGTAGTCGGCATCTCTGGTCTTAAGGCCATTGGGGGTGATCCGCTCGATGGGTGCCTCACGCACGTCAACCAATAAGACATTGTCCTGATTGTAAACTTCATAATACCCGCTCTCACAGGGGAGGCGCTTGGAGCCGAACATATGGTCCTTGGGCACCAGCATTTCCGCCACCACCGGGTCATTGACCCGCTCACGGATTTTGTTACGGACGAATTCGGCGTAGTCCTCGTTGGCCTCCCCGGGCATCATGACGTCGTAGAAATTGGCCAGCCATTTCTTGAAGCCGGGCTCCGCCCACAGCCTTTCGTATTGCTCCAGCCGCTCTTCCGGTGAGACTTCCATGGCCGACCGTGGGTCGAACTGGTGAACAAACGAGCCTGGGGTTTCCATACATTTCTTGAAAATCGCCGGGTAGCTTGCTTTGATCTCGCGCTGGGTTTGGGCATCGATTGGGCTATTCCGCAGCGGCGCACAGAAATTCGCCGTGCGTTGGAAGACGGTCAGGTGGGCGACTTCCTTGGCGATCTCCGTTATGAGCTGGACGCCGGTGGCACCGGTGCCGATGACTCCCACCCGCTTGCCAGCCAGGTCCATGCCCTCCGCCGGCCATCTACCGGTGTGGCACCATTGGCCCTTGAAGCTGTCTAATCCCTCAAAGTCCGGTATATAGCCCGCAGACAGAATGCCAACCGACGTGATCAAGAATTGGCTTCGCGCCCGGTGGCCATCCTCCAATTGGACCTGCCAGCGGTTCTCGTCCCCATCGAATACGGCCGCGACCACCCGCGAGTTTAACCGGATGTCGCGGCGCAGGTCGAACTTGTCCGCTACGTAATTGAGGTAGCGCTCGTTCTCCGGCTGACTGGAATAATGCTCTTTCCAGTCCCATTCCTGTAGAAGTTCCTCCGAGAAGGAATACCCATAGGTGTAACTCTCGGAGTCGAACCGGCATCCCGGATATCGGTTCCAAAACCAGGTGCCACCCACTCCGCCGCCTTCCTCGAAGACCTGAACCGAGAACCCGAGCTGTCGCAACCGGTACAACGAATACAGCCCGGTAACCCCGGCGCCGATGATGATCGCATCGAACTGATCGATTTCCTCGACCATGACGGTAGCGACTGTTGGCGTTTGCTGCAGAGAATTTCCCAAGTTGTGCCTCCTTGGGGCCCTAAACTGTTAGGGTCGTGATGAGAGGAACTGCTCCCCTCATGCTACGGCCGCATTATGGACTACAGTGGGTACACTATTACAAATAAGCGGAACGGTCTACCCAGCCGGGGACAATACCTCTGCGGGGCTCGATTGAATGCTCATACTATTCGCCAATGGTCTCACATCGTACGGCGAGGCTAACCTCCCAGACTGGTTACCAGCACCCACATCACTGATATCTGGTCATCGTCCTGCGCAGCGAGGTACGTGTAGTATGGCATAGATCAACTCCTCTATCTCGCTTTGGGTTCTTGCTAGCTTAGCCCTGTTTGGAACCGCCTAGAACTCCGACCGAAAAGTGCCTTGACCCCAGGTAGCCCGATATAATTGGCAGTAGAATTAAACCGGAGAATTAAAGGGGTGGGGGAGGTTGAGGATGCTGGGAGTAAGGCCGGCACAGCGAGGACTCCTGGAAGCGGACCATCTACCTGGACTATGTGGGCCGCGGCTCCTTCTACGGCTTCCTGGCCTCCCTGCGGGGTCAGCTATTTCGAGACGAAGACTTCGCCGAACTGTATTGCCCGGACAATGGCCGGGATAGCGTGCCGCCCAGTCTGGTGGCCACCGCGCTGTTGCTGCAGGCCTACGACAAAGTTAGCGACCTGGAAGCCAAGCAGAGGGCGGACTTCGATATCCGGTGGAAGGTGGCGTTGGGGATTGAGGTGGAGGACCGGCCATTTGCCAAGAGCACCCTGCAACTGTTTCGAGCCCAGCTGATCCTCCACGACCGGGTGCGGGCCGTCTTTCAGCGCAGCCTCCAATTCGCCCGGCAGACCGGCTGCCTGAAAGGACGGCGGATGAAGGTGGCGGTGGACACCACCTACATCCTGGGCCGGGGAGCGGTCAAGGACACCTACAACCTACTGGCCGACGGCACCGGCCAGGTGGTCCGGGCACTGGCCCAACTGGATGGGACCCGGGCCGAGGAGTGGGCCTTGAGACACGGCCTGGAGCTTTACTTTGGCTCCAGTGTGAAGGGAGAGGCGGGGATTGACTGGGACAACAAGAAAGAGCGGCAAGCCTTACTGCAGAAGATAGTAGCCGATGCTGACCTGGTATTGGAACTGGCCCGTCAGGCCAAAGGTAGATTTCCCGCAGATAGTCCTGAGCGCCAGGCTATTGGAGAAGCAGCGGAACTCTTGGGGCAACTCCTCTTGCAAGATGTGGAACGGCAGGAGGATGGTCCGGCCCTGAGGGATGGCGTAAGCCGGGACCGGGTCCCTTCGGCGCACGACCCGGAGATGCGCCATGGGCGCAAAAGCAGCAGCAAACGCTTCGACGGACATAAGGCTGCCGTGGTGGTGGATACCGATTCCCAACTAGTGACCGCGGTAGATATCCTGCCCGGCAATGCCGGTGACAACACCGGAGTCCTGGAACTGGTGGAGCAGAGTGAAGAGAACACGGGCATAGCTGTGGAGGAGACCATTGGGGATGCGGCCTATGGGGATGGCGGGACGCGGCAGGCCTTTGCCGATGCCGGTCGGACGCTAATAGCCAAGGTGCCGGGTCGTCCCAGAAAAGACCACTTCCCCAAAGAGGACTTCCAGATCGACCTGGCGGCCGGCACCGTCACCTGCCCAGCCGGTAATGTTACCCACACCTTGCGGACCTTCGGCACCCGGACCAACCGGTTGGGTCAGACCTATCCGGTCCAGAGTTTTCAATTCGACCCGGCGGTCTGTGGCGTATGCCCCCTGCGGTCCCAGTGCGTGGCAGCTGGAGAGGGCAAAGGCCGTACGGTGACTCTCCATCCCCAAGAGGCGCTCCTGCAACAAGCCCGGGCCTTCCAGAAAAGTGAGAGCTTCGCCGAATACCGCAGCCGGCGGCAGGTGGTCGAGCATCGCCTGGCTCGGCTGGTGCAACTGGGGGTCCGCCAATCTCGCTACTTTGGTCGGGCCAAGACCCTCTTTCAGCTACTCCTGGCAGCCACGGTGGCCAACCTGACCCTGGTGGCTACCAGGATGGGGATGATGTCCCAGGCTTCAGGCTCCTCCCCCAATAAACCAGAGAATAGACCGGACCGGCTCGCCGCCGGGTCGCCCATCGTTACTGCCCAATTCATATTGGCCGCGGCCAGATGGGTCGCCCTTAGTCTCAGACTTGGCCCAGTCCACTGGTTATCCTCCACCTCATCTCGTCACAGCAGGGCTTTTCAGCCGGGCTTCTAGTGGCCCCGGTTCCTTCCTACTTGTCCCGGGCCCAGGAAACGGTTAGGGACGCACACCCGGGATATTTAATCGCATGCGGTAAATTCCGGTTATCGCCGTCATATAGAGGGTTTGGGCATCCTGGTCACCCCAAGCCAGGTTATGGGGTATTTCCGGCCCCTGGATCGTGCCGAGGGCATGTCCCTGAGGCGAGAGAATCCAAACGCCGCCTGGCCCGCATACGTAAAGATTTCCTTCCTGGTCAACCTTGATCCCGTCAACGGCGTCGTCTCCGGAAGCTCCGGTCATGTCGTGGAATACTTCTCCCGAAGATAGCGTTCCATCGGTGTTCACCGGATATCGCATCACGACTTTCTTATTTGGGTCCCGATTGTCTACATATAGGTACTGTTCGTCGGGTGAAAAAGCGAGGCCGCTAGGACCGGTCAACTCTTGGGTTAGCAGGGTGACTTCGCCATCATGGCAGCGGAACACGCCGCTAAATGGGAGTTCCCTCCTCGGGTCGTCGAATGCCTTGGGGAGCCCAAAGGGTGGGTCCGTAAAGTACAGAGACCCGTCGGATTTGTAGACCAAATCCTTGGGACTGTTGAGACGCTTGCCCTGATATCGGTCAGCAAGGACTGTTGCCTTGCCGCGGGGCTCCACCCGGATGACCCGGCGGTTGCCGTGCTGGCAAATGGTCAACCGGCCCTCTCGGTCCAAGGTCAGGCCGTTCGAACCGGGCTGAGTGTACTCTCCTATGTCGAAACCGCTGTAGCCGCTGTTCGCCCGGAATACGTTCACCGTGCCATCCGGCGCCCAGCGGTAGATGGTGTTGGTATTGGGTGAGCTGAACAGTAAGTACCCAGCGGGGACCCAAACCGGACCTTCGGTGAACACAAAATCGCCCGCCACCTTCTCCAGCTTGGCATCTGGCGGCATGATGGCGTCCAATGCCGGCTCGCTGCGGATAATCTCAAAGGTTACTTCCCAAGCTGTCCGGGCGCGATCGGCGGCATAGAATGCGAGGGTTGCTGTGCGCAGCCAAACGTAGTTATCGGGGGAAGCGGATATGGGAGCGTTGATTCCAAACACGGCGATTTGGAAGCGCTGTCCGGGCCTAACGTCTCGGGCGAGGATGATGCGGTTGGGGGAATTAAACCCCGAGACCACTGTCCCACCGGCCTGCCCTACTACCCGGGGCATCTCCCCATTAACCCAGACCTCGGCGTAGTCATCGACAATCACCTCAAAGGCAACCGTGGACCCGGTAGGATCGAAGTTACCGACCGACTCGGGAATGGTGACGTTGATGCGATACCAATTGAAACAGACTTTGCCGGTGCCGCGCCGGCCATCCAGGTCGGTGGCCGGTATGCATTCCCAGCCCGAGTCGTCGAAATCCGGAACCTGCGCATGGGGGACAATGGCATAGGTCTGATTCGGCGGGCCAGTGGGGTTCCCGTCCTCCCCTACGCTACGGAAATCCACATCGACGACCTGAGCATCATGGTAGCGCCACTGGCCCTTCATCAGCTCGACCCCGGCGTCGGTAGCCAGGTCGACCAAGGAATCAGGCAATCCCGGTAGAATACCTGGCGGCCCGGGGAGTCTTGAGGCTGTCATTAACCACCTCCTTCTGGGACCTTGGGTCCGCTACAGGCATTATATAGGCTCCTGGCCGTCTAGACCCCTTTTCCGCGGGCTTTCCAGAAATTGCGGGGCACCAGACAGCTCAGGGCTGTGCCGGAGACTCCCGATCCGCTCCTGCCCTCTGGGAGGAGACCGTGCTACCAGTACCAGCCGGTCCGCCCGGCTCCTGCATCGGTGCTATCATAAGCCACTGGTAAAAAAGGGGATTAGCGCGGGTTACCGAGACGTGCAGAGGTGGCATAGAGATGGAAAGAGCTCATATCAGGTATCGAAGCGGGTATAAATACCAACTTGTAGCAGAATACACGGTCAAGCTAGTCATGATGCCGGGCGAGATCATTCGCATCGAATTCATCGAGCTAGCCACCTCTGGTGACCTGGGTGATAAAGCGAGGGTATGCCTGGGATGGAGCATCGGGGCCAGCCCCTGACACTCGGAAATTGATGCGAGGCTCTTTAGTCCATGATGCCCTCTACCAGTTGATGCGCCGGGAACCAATCAAGTTCCCGGCCGAACGATGGCGAGATGAAGCTGATTTGGAGTTGCAGCGCATTTGCCGTCAAGACGGTATGTCCAGCTTTTGGGCATGGGTTGTGTATCAAGGAGTCCATAAGTTTGGGGAGCCTGCCACCACGCCAGAGGCGAGGAAAAAGAAACACACGGCTCCCTAAGTTCGATCCCGAGGAATCTCTGTCCGTCTCTGGTCTGTAGTCTGTCCTAGCCTAGGGGTGGCTACTTGGCCCGCTCCGGCCACACCGGCTCATTGTAGCCCAGAGGCACCGAAGGGCGAGTCCAGCGCGGCGGCGTCTCAGAAAGACGTACTACTGGACCGAGGTGGTGCAGTCGACTACCCGGCGTTTCGCTGGCCATCAACCAGCGCTCCAGCTCCTCAGGGGTGAATTCGCCCGGTACGTTCTCCAGCTCGGCAACCGGCACCTGGCCGCGTCCCACGAGCCAGTGTCCGGTTTGTGCCAGAGAGATCCGCACCAGCCAGCTGCCGCCCTCCCGCACGCGGCGGGCCAGTGCCACCAGGGCACCGAAGGCCATCAGGTAACCAGTCAAATAGTCGATCGCCGAAACCGGATAGAATTGCGGGCCCGCCTCATTACCAGGGAACAGCTCACCCTGGCGGCTGGTTATGCCGCTGACTGTCTGTACCACCGTGTCGAAACCGCGGCGTGATGCCCACGGCCCAACATGGCTGAACGCGGACAGCGAAACGTACACGATGCCAGGACGTAACTGGGCCAACGCCTCCGTCGAAAGTCCGCGTAGGCCCAAGCTCCCGGGCCGGTAACCCTGCGAGAAGACGTCCGACTCGCGGACCAGACCACGGAGCGTCTCGAGATCCGGCTCCTCGCGGAGATCCAGATGGGCAGAGAGTTTGCCGTGGCCGGTATCGTATTCCTGGTAGCCGATATTGGGTAGATGCGCCGCGGTGATTTTCAACACGTCGGCGCCATGCTCCGCGAGGGTACGTGCGCAGGTCGGCCCGGCCAACACCCGGGTCAGGTCGAGAACCCGGACGCCGGATAAAGGCCGATCGCCGTCGGGGAGCTTTACCTCCAGGCAGGAGAATGAAAAGGCCCTGGGGCGGACTGTCCCCTATCTTGACAATCTCCATCAGTGGCAATGAGGCGATGGCGTTGGCCTGGGGGTGTCGTCCCCATTCTTCCATGGAGCGCACCATGCCCCCGGCGCCCTTGGCAGCGATGATGGCCTCCTCAAGCTCCAGAGCGTCCCAATTCGCCACCGCTTGGCGAACCGCCTCGTGATCTTCCGGCACCCCTAACACGCCCAGGGCCGCGGCACGGTGGTTTGGGAAATTGCAGTGGAGATAGCTCCAGCGCCCGTTCTTAGCAGGATAGACGCCCATCACCGCGTTGCGCTCTGTCGAGACAGCAGCCCCGTCCATCTGCATGTATTTCCCGCTGCGTAGTGACGCTGTCGCCTGGCGGGTATCGACCGAGACCTCCTGGCGGCGTCCAGTACGCAACTCCCACAAATCGGAGATGGCGAGGCCAACCGCCGCCAGGGCGGCAGAGCTGGTTTCCCCGATACGGAACGGCGTCGGTAATATCGGATCGGTACCGCCAGTAGTCTCGACTACATGGGCATGATCCTCGGGCCAACCGGCGATGGGCAATAGCGTGCCTAGTGCATCATTGGTCATGGTTGAAGCCTCCCTTTCCTTGCTATCACGGCTATGACGACCTAACGCTTGATAAGGATTCCGACAGTAGTTCTCCCCGAAGCCACCAACCCTTGCTTTACCTGCGACTCGTCCTCATTTTTGTTAATAGTGGTAGATCCACCGCTGTGGAGCGATTCGGCATCCTTGCCGCTTTCACTAGCTAGGGCCCTTAGATCCCTCCATCCCTTACGGAATTCCCCAGGGGCAGCGGGCGCTTAAGCCTAAACCAAAGCCAAGGTGGGAACTACATTTTGCAGCGATGGCAAAGGTAGGGAAGGTGTAAAAATCAATGCATCGGCTCGAGCTTGTAACAGGGTTCGGCAGCGATGTTTCACTTCATCCTTACGGTGAGCTAGTCCGCCGAAGAATGCATTCATCTTCTCTTGGACTTGGGCTTTTGTTCCCAGGCATTCGTTGGCCGTGACCTCTTCCCTGGCCCAGTCCCAGACGGCTTCGTCGGCATTGAAGTCTGGGCTGTAGGCCGGTAAGGCCACCAGCCTCAGCTGCAAGTCAGGGGTGGTCAAATAGCTGCGAATCGCTGCTCCTCGGTGGGCTGGCCCATTGTCCCAAATCACTACCAGAGGTCCAGGATGTTTTTCTCTTAGCTGCCGTAAAAAGGCGGTGGAGGTCTCGGCATTGCTGTTGCCGGCTATTTCCATGGCTTCCACCTCCCCAGCCTCCAAGCAAACTCCCGAGTAGTAGCAGGCCTTCTCTCCCCACCGAGGACTGGTAGAGTCCACCAGCGCCGGCTCTCCCTTGAGCACCCATTTCCCCCTCAGATCGGCATCGGCCCGAAAGTGGGCTTCGTCTACGAAGAAGATTTTGGCCCCACTCTCTTGGGCCTCCTCTCGGATTTGGCTGTACTGGAGGACGAAGGCTTTCCGCGCTTCATCCTTGGCTTTCAGGAGGCGTTTCTTGGGTCGCTTCAGCACGAAGCCCAACCGATGGAGGTAGTTCAAGCAACTGCTTCGACTCAGCCCCAGGTCAAAGCTCTGCTTGAGAAATTGCCTCACTACTTTCCAATTCCAGTTGGACAATTCAACTCCCGCCTCTCCAGGCGGATTTTGCACCGCAGACTTCAGTTGGTTCTGTTGACCCCAGTTCAAGACGGGGGGGAACCCCCAGTCTGTTCAAAGACCAAACCTTGGGCCCCGCCTCGGCGAAAGTTGGCCAGCCAGTTTCCAATGGTATGAGGCTCTCTGTCCAAAGCCTCAGCCACCTGGATAGCCGACCACCCTTGGGCCAACAACCATAGCCCGTGCCATCGCTCTCGAGGTGTTGGCGCTCGATACATCCTTTCCCGTAAGTCACCTACATTGAGTTGCCACTCTTCCATGAGTTGCACTATTTCCTTCATCCCTTCCACCACCGCCACTCGATTTCTTTTACAGAATATCGCAACTCCCCTGCCGGTTCGCTTTATGTAGGTTTCACCTTAGCTTTGGTTTAGTCAGCCCGGGCGTTCGAAAAATCGAAGGCCATCTGGACCCCTAGGCGATCCCCACCTCGAGCCGCTGGTGCGAGTTGCCCTCCTAAACCAAAGCCAAAGTGGAATCTACATCGACAACGGATTGGGCAGCGCTGCTAACACCGTCATTCCGGCGCACGCCGGAATCCAGGGAACAGTGCAGAATGTACTTTCCTGGACACCGGCTTACGCCGGTGTGACGAAGGATTTTGCTCCTTCAGGTTGGGCGTACTAACACACTGCCGATTGCCGAAGCAGAGTCCGGGGTTTAGCTGAATGTAGTTTTCACCTTGGTATTAGTTTAGTCTAAGGGATTGTCACGAAATAATTAGTTCAATTGAGCAGCGCAACGCGGGGTAGCAGCGAATAATTCCATTCACCATGGAAAGAGTCTCTACGCAAATAGATGGCTTCGAGTTCGTCGTCCGATACGGTGCGCCCGGCCGGGTATCGGTTGGTGTCCAGTTGGCTCTGAACCCGCAGCCCCGTCCGGGTCGTGGTCGCCCCGATCAAGTTCACCACCACCTCGTGGCTCACCAGCGGCTTTCCGCGCCAGTTCTGACTGATCGCGGAGAACAAGCGGTGTTCGATCTTGTTCCACTTGCTGGTCCCTGGTGGGAGGTGGCACACGTCGATTTCAAGGCCCGTCTCATCCGCCAATTTCTGCAACTCCAGCTTCCACAAGCGGAGCCGATACCCATTGCTGCCGCCCGCGTCGGCCGTTATCAGCAGCCGAGTGGCGCTCGGGTAGAGCGCCTGCCCCATGCCGCGCCACCAACGCCGGATGCTCTCGACGGCAAAAGCAGCCGTATCGTGGTCCGTCCCCACACTGACCCAGGCCTCGTTCTGGGCGATATCGTACACCCCATAAGGACTGACCCGGCCCAGATCCGGAATCAGGAAGTCATGCACCAGCACTTGCTCCGGCGCTCCCTTGGGACGCAACTCCCGCCCACCGTTCTTGAAGGGCCCCACCAGTTCCTTCTTCTTCGTGTCCACGGAGATCACCGGCTCTCCCAGGGAGAGTTGCAGTTGCACCGCCCGGTCCAAGTGCTCAAACTGGGCGTTGCGGTCCGGGTGTTCCGTCCCCGCCAGGGTCTTGCGATTGGCTTGCAAGCTATAGCCCATGTCGTGGAGCAGTTCGGCGACCATGCGATGGCTGACTTGGTGCCCTTGGCGCTTCAATGCCACCGCCAGTTGACGCACGCTCTTGCAGGTCCAGCGCAGCGGGGACTCGGGATCCCCACGGCTGGTCGGCTCCACCAGCCGGTCCAAGTCCTCGCGCAAGCTCGGGTCATGCTCGACGGTGCGCTTCCGGCCGCCTCCAGGATGGCGGATGCGGCCCTTCGCGGCCCCTACGGCCGGCTGGCCCAACTCCCGTATGCCGCGGCGAATCGTCCCGCGAGAAGCTCCGGTGGCCCTTGCAACCGCTGCCTGGCCACCACGCCCGGCCGCCGACGCCTCAGCGGCAAGCACCAGCCGCCGCACCCGCTCGTCCACAACGGGGGCAATCGCTTGGTAACGAGCTTGAATCGCTCCTTCAACTATCACCCATTAAGTATAGCTGAGCATGTAGTAAAGAATAAGTTATTTCGTGACAATTCCTAACTCCTCCTGGTGTCTGCAGGGACATTTTAACATCAGGAAACCATGTCGGAGGGCAGATGGTCTAGGCGGTTTAGCGAAAGCACTTCGATGTTACTGCCCTTCTGTATGCTGATTCGGGAAATCCCAGTGTTATTGTGCCGATAGTAGATATGGTTCCCGGGGAGTTGGTCAAGCAACGCCTTAAACAGGATGTTGATGAAAGTGCCGTGGCTAATAATAGCGACCCTATCCTCGATGTCGGACATGACTACCAAGGCTTCGGCCACCTTGATGGCCCGCCCGCCGGTGGTAGGAGGATCTTCACGGTCTCGATTCCACCAGCCCTCTTCGGTAATCCCGGGTGGTAGTTGGTAGTCAGGGTATTTGGCCAGCATCTCCGGGCGTGTCATCCCCGGGTAACCCACCGATTCCCCATCTTCCCCGTGTTCCAGGAACATTCCCCCGCGTTCGTGGATGTCGACCCAGACTTTGGGTATTAGACCTAGAGCTTCCTTGATCGGACCGGCTGTTTGCAGACTACGTAACATGGGGCTACAGTAAAGCGACGTAATTCCGTAACCCTTTCTCTCCACGGCCCTTGCCGAATCTGGAGCCGCTCCTGGAATAAGGTCCTGGGTGGAGCCCGTGGCCAGGTGCTGGGCAAGGATTTCCGCCTGCTGCTGCCCCAGAGCGGTAATTGGCGGGTCCACCACCCGGTCTCGGTTATCGCTCAGGGCGTTGTTGCCGGACTCAGCGTGCCGAATGATGAATAGCTCTATGTTGAACCTCGCTTCTGAATTAAATCAGACTCCTGTTTTTATGCTGCCGAAGCGGACTTGGTCATGGTCCAGCCGCACTGGTGGCGAGCCTATAATTTGCTCAGCGTGATCCTATCTCCAACGAGAGTGCGGCCCAGAAACTCCGTTATGGCGGCATTGTACTCCCTGGTAGTCTCAACTGGGATTTCCCGGAACAAGCGCCACTATTCCAAAACAATATCTTGAGAACATGTTTGTCCTTCCTAAACTAATACCAAGGTGAAATGCGCATATCGGGGAAGCTAGTCGGCGGCCCAGGACCGCTTTCCAAGTACAAAGGAAGAACCTCACCGTGGCGCCTAAGCCAACCTGCAGCGCCTACAAATGTAGATTCCACCTTGGTATTGGTTTAGTTATCATGCTCCGGTGGAGCGCCACCGACGGATGAAAATGGGTTCCCCGCGGCTCATGGTTCGACGGGCTCACCACGAGCGGTAGGGATCCCGTTCGTCCTGAGGCTCTCGAAGGGCGAACGGGCTATTTACAGAGCAGGATCGAAGCGACTGAGGAATCTAAACCCTGGGACCGTGATACCTCATGAATGAGGACGGCAGTTACATCACCACCAATGGCGTCAGGACCATGTGCCCGGGACTTTAGACCCCTCGCGGAGTTAGTCCTCGGCAATGCCCGCCCGCGGAAGGGGCTCCCTCTGGGTGACATTCAAGAAAATGGCTAAATGGTTTAAGCTGCTGGTTTCTACCCCTTGGCAAGAGGGAGACCGAAAGGAGAAGATGTAACCCTTCCTAACTTGCCTACTATAATGGGAAAGACATGTTAACCACTTCCTCAGAGCCTGTGTCGCAGGCATCGATGGGCCGGGTGGCAGTGTATTCGTCCCTCCGGCAAAAGCCGGTGCCCAGATGCCGCCCCCTGGTTGGTGGGTAGATGGCGCTGGATTCCGGCCTGCGCCGGAATGACGTGCCGGGGAATTATGCTATGCCCGGATATCTTTAGAACACAGCTTCTTGGAACCCCACTTCGGGAAGCTTTTTCCGACTAAATGACAGTATTATCCGCTGCTAATTTGGCGCTCGCTTACGGCGACGTTGAAATATTTTCCGGCGTCAGCCTCAGAGTAGAGGATACTGGGCGCATCGGCATCGTAGGACCCAATGGCAGCGGCAAGAGCACTCTTCTCAAACTTTTGGTGGGCGATTTGGAGCCCGATGCCGGGTCGGTCCACCTCTCCAGAGGCGCCCGCTTAGGCTATGTTCCGCAGGATCCCAAGCCACCCTCCTCCGGCACCATCAGAGATCAGCTGATGACCGCCTTCCAGGAGCTACGCCGGTTGGAGACCGAGCTGGAGTCCGCGGCGTCAAAGCTCGAGCAGTCGGAACCCAGGGAAAGAGAACGGGCGGAGGCACACTATTCGGCTCTGCTGGACCGATACGAAGCCTCGGGTGGCTACAGCTATCTCCACAACCTGGAGCGAGTAGCCGCCGGTGTGGGTCTCTCATCCGAGTCGTTGGAACTTCCCGCCATTACTGCCAGCGGTGGTGAAGGTACCCGAGCCGTCCTGGCCAGGGCGCTTCTGTTCAGTCCGGACCTGTTGGTGCTGGACGAGCCCACCAACTACCTGGACTTGGAGGGGTTAACCTGGCTCGAAGGCTTTCTGAGCCACCATACCAAAGCCTTTGTGGTGGTGTCCCATGACCGGTACTTCCTGGACCGGGTGGTGAATCAGGTCTGGGAAATGGACCGGGGACTCCTCAAGAGCTTCCCCGGAAACTACTCCAAGTACCGGTTGCTTCGGGAAGAAGGACGGCTACGACAGCAGCGAGAGTACCAGCGCCAGCAGGAGCACATCGAGAGCGAACAATCATTTATCCGCCGCTACCATGCGGGACAGCGGTCCCGCGAAGCCCGGGGCCGGGCCCGCCGGCTGGAGCGGTTGGAGCGAATAGAAGCCCCCCAGGCAGATGCCGCAGTAACCTTCTCGGGAATCTCCGCCGGCAGGACCGGCCGTTTGGTACTCCAATCCGAGGGTTTAATCGTCGGATTCACCGAGGGCGAACAGGCCACCAAGTTGTTGTCCGTCCCTGATTTGAAGTTGGAACGGGGTTCTCGGATCGCCATCATCGGTAGCAACGGCGCCGGCAAGACCACTCTGCTGCGGACCCTGTTGGGGTTGGTACCTCCAATTAGCGGGAGGGTGCTTACCGGCCAGGGAGTCGAGACGGGATACTATTCTCAGGAGTCAGGCGAACTGCCGGAAGATGCCACGGTGCTGGACGCATTCCTGGATGTTAGAAATCTACCCCTGGCCGAAGCCCGTTCCTACCTGGCCCGGTTCCTGTTCCACGGCGATGAGGTTTTCCAGTCCGTCGGATCTTTGAGCGGGGGCGAGCGCAGCAGACTGGCGCTGGCCCGCCTTTTGATTAACGAACCAAATTTACTAATATTGGATGAACCTACCACCCATCTGGATATCGCGACCCGGGAGGCATTGGAACAGGTGTTGCTGACCTACACCGGCACCCTGTTGCTGGTAACCCACGACCGCCAATTAATATCCCAGTTGGCAGATAAGCTGTGGATTGTGCAGGAAGGGTGCTTAACGCCTTTCGACGGAGGATACGAAGAATGGGTCGAGCAGGCAACGGCGGCCGAGGCGGCATCGCCGGCTGAAAAATGTTCGGGGAGAATCAGGACCCGGACCCGGATGAATCGGCCGAATCCTCAGTGGAAGCCTCCGGTCACTTTAACAGAGAGAATAGAGAGCGACATACTGGAATTGGAGAACCGTCTCCAAGAGATTGAGCAACAGTTGCAAGGGGCATCGGAGGCTGGAGACCTGGAAGCCATTACCCGGCTGGGGGAGGAGCACACCCAGATCCAATCCCAATTGGAGCAGAGATGGGCGGAGTGGGCCGAATAATACTGGGCGCCCCCAGGCCGATGGAGTTGCGGGTCCGGGCTTACTTTCATTCACGCACGACGAAGTTTTGGAGTGAAAAAGGCCAGGATAGTTACCAGACCTATTCCTGAAACTGCGTTGATATAGGCGGCCACGGGGGCTCCCCAGGCTCCCGCCATAAATCCGGAGTTGGGACTCCCCAAGGCGTAAGCGAAGATCGCCTGCACCCTCAGACCCATGACCCTCCCCCTAAATTCTGGAAGCGCCGTCCGCAAAAACACCGTCGTCATGAGTACTTGAGTTAACGAAAATGCCATGCCGGTAAACAACAGAATCCCCAAGGATAATGGAAAAATAGCGGAAGCAGCGAAGAGCGACATGGTGACGTGCCAAGCGACTATGGAGCCTATCAGGAATTTACCGGGATGATTTAGGTTTTGGACCAGCGCCAAACTAACCGAGCCAACAATGGCCCCGATTCCAAAGGCCGACATCAGGGCACCCAGTCCAGACGCCCCAGTGCCCAGAACATCTCGCGCAAAGACGGGCATCAAATTGGTATGTAACGGCCATCCGGTTAGGTTAATAATCACGGCCAATAGCAGAGTAGCCCATAGAACCTGCTCGCTTTTGACATATTTCAGACCTTGCACCACTGAGGTTATGACTGATTCCTCTTTTCTTGTAGCAGCACTGCTGGCGGTGGTAATCAATAGAGCAGCTACACCACTTAGGCAGTAAAGAATCGCTATGGCAGAATAAGCACCTTGGGGCCCATATTTATCGAACAGGAATCCGCCCGCCAGGGGGCCCACTATCGTCGCCAAGTTTCTGCCCATCGTGGTCAGGGCGACTCCGTTGCTGATGCGGTCCGATGTCAAGGTGTCGGCAACCAGCGACTGAGCGGCGGGCATCTGGAACATTCGGACCAGGCCGCCGGCTAGGGTCATGGCAAAAATATGCCACACCTCCAGCCGCCCGCTTAATATCAGTACCAGCATCAACACTGCTAGGCAGGTCATGATTAGTTCGACGACCGCCAGAAGCCGCTGGCGGCTTACCCGGTCGGCCACGGCCCCGGCAAAGATAGCCAGAAAGTTCAGACCCATCCGAGCCGCTGCCACCAGCCCCACTAGGAAAGGGGAATCGGTCAACGTAAGGACATACCATCCCAACACCACCCCCTCCATCTGGGACCCCATGGCGGCCACCGTCATCGAGGACCAGACGAAACCGAAATTACGCTGCTGTAGGACAACGAGAGGATAGGCGGCTCGATGTATCGTTGCTGTTAGTTTCAATAAAGAATTCCGGCTGACTTAAAACGACGGAAACGCATCCGCGACTCTAAAGGGGAGCGGGAGCTTATCCATTCTGCGGAGTGTAATATGGCGCCGGCCATAATTTCTTGGCCTCCCGGGAACTGTCGCCGGGTGAAGGACGGGGGGAAATCCCCTCTTTTATTGATCCGTTTTGTCCCAGTCGGGCCCGTGGTGTCTCCCAATCCCATGGGGCTGCGCTGGTATCCAAACAGTGGCAAAGCGTCCCTTACCCTCTCCTTTTCAGCCCCGACACCCGGCGGTTAGCCCAGGCGGCTTATGCGGATGAGAGGTTGCTTGGGGTTGGGGACGAGCCGGGGCGGAAGGACTATCGATCCTTAGCTCGGTCTTAATCGATACTCTGTTTTACCGGTACACCGGTCCGGTTCGTGGCGGCCCCGGTGGACAAGCCTCCCAATCCGGCTTACTATTTTCCCATAATGTCAAGCGACCGTATACAGCGACCAGGGCCTTTTCATTCTCCTGCCTGGTAGGTAAAGCCCATCATGTCGAAAGCTTCGCACAGGGCAAAAGGGGCTTCCCAAGGGCGAGACTTGGGCGTAGACAAGCGGTTTGGGGCTTTTACGCTTGGCAGTACAGTGGTTGCCCAATGAAAGCGGGGACTTTGAGTGAATCAGGCCGCATTTGACGCCCTTGGAATGCGGGATTATATTTGGCGGTATCCCCGCGGGAGCTATATCCAGGAAAGGTGGTTTGATCTGGGGAATCCCGGCTAAGGTCTTACCCACACTACTAATGGCACGGAGGGTTTAATGCCATCCAGTATCAACATGGAAACCAGCGCAAGTTATCCACCAGCGGGGGTGAGATTTAACCTGAGCCTAAGCGCTCCCCCAGAGGGGGACCAGGCGCAATTCAGCATTACAGTAGAGAATTTGGCAACGGGGCAGCGACTGCCCTTCAGCCACCAGTCATGCCCGGCGGTGCACGATTTCACCCGGGGATTCGCACGTTGGTTGGGCACCAAAGGATTTCCAGCAACCCGCAACGACGATGCGATAGTGGCCGTGGCCCGCGCCGAAATGACCTCGACTGAGCTGATCCAGGGCTTCCGGGATGCCCTAGACATGGTGGAGCAAAAATTCTCCAACTATCTGGGTCCAATCATCGCTTCGGATTCTTATTCCGACGTTGTCTATAGAAAAGAAGACGGGGTGGCATGGCTGATGCTAAACCGGCCGGAAACCTTCAACGCCAAGCGCGGCATCACCATGGATGAGATGGCCGATAGCCTGCTGGACGCGGCGGGGGATGCCAGCATACGGGTGGTGGTGATTTCCGGCGCCGGTCCCAACGGTTTTTGCACTGGTAACGACCAGAGCTACGACCCAGAGTTGGAGGCATCCGATTACCGGGGAGAGGCCGAGATACGTTATAGTCAGGTGATTCAGCAGATGCCTCAACCTGTAATTGCGGCGGTGGACGGTTACGCCATCGGTTCCGGGAATATCCTGGCCTATACCTGCGACTTTACCGTAGCAACGACCCGATCTCGCTTCGGACAGACCGGACCCAGGGTGGGCAGCCCGGCCAACGGCCATACCGTGGCCATGCTGGCGGCCAGGGTTGGTCAGAAGCGGGCACGGGAAATCTGGATGCTTTGCCGCCAGTACACCGCCCAGCAGGCCCACGACATGGGGCTGGTCAACACGGTAGTGGAGCCGGAGCAGCTTTGGGCCGAGGTTGACCGGTGGATTACCGACATCAAAAACGTCAGCCCGGTGATCCTTCAGATGCAGAAAATGTCCTTCAACCGCCACGACCACTTTCAGGCACCAGAAGTGGCTCCCATCCAGGAATATATGCCTGACTACGTGACATCTGAGGAATGCCGGGAGCGCCGGATGGCCTTCATCGAGCGGCGAAGGATAGACCCCTCCAAGAATTTGCCCTACGTCAAGATTCCCATCAGGTAAGGCGTCCAGCTTAAGCCGGGTGGGTGAGGTGATGCATGAACCGACAATCTCATGTTAGCCTCGGGGATGGCGCCGCACATCAGGAGAGTTCCGGGTTTTCAAGTTGAGAACACACGAGCGTAAACTGGGGCTAACCTGGGAAGATTCCCAGGCATACCTGGGCGACTGACTGGGCCTGGTGGTGGTGGTGGTGGGCCTTATCAGGGAGGATGGCGGCGGGATTGGGATTGATGGTAACCGGCAGGGGATGGGATTTCGAGGGCTGGTTGCGTAGTTTATAGAGGCTGGACCAAGCCGTGCCGGCTGGCGTAGGTGGCGGCCTCGGTTCGGTTGGAGGTGTTGGTCTTGTTGAGGATGTTAGGCACGTGGTGGGCAACGGTATTGGGGCTGATGAAAAGCTCTTCGGCTATCTCCGGGTTGCTCTTGCCCAGGGTGATTAGCTGCAGCACCTCCACCTCTCGCTGGCTCAACCCGTCGGGATAAGCTGGAGGTCGCTCCGGCTGTGACTCGTCCCGCCGCTGCAGGGCAATCACCCGATCCATCAAAGGACGCATGCCCAGCTCACTGGAAATGGCCAGCGACTCGTCCAGCAGGGGCCTGGCCTTCTCCCGGTCGGTAGCGTCGCTACGCTGGACCAGGGCCTCGGCGTAATCATGGCAGGTCCAGGCCAGCTCGGGCCGGTAGCCCGCTTTACCGCAGAAAGCCAGGGCATCCTCAAAGTGCTCTGAGGCCCGATCATAGTTGCCCAGGGTGTGGGAGAGGAGCCCCAGCAGGCGGTCGACAGATATGACCGACGCAATCATGGTTGCTCGATGCCTCTGAAGATAAGCATAGTGGTTTTCTGCCCTAGGCTGGTCGCCCACCTGCACGGCCAGTAAGGCCAAGGCCACTTTGGCGGTCAAGGTGTTAAGAGGGATAACGGATTGGATTGATAGCGCCGCCTCGGCGACTGTCACTGCATTTTCCGAGCGGTCGGAGACACCGGTTATGCGGGATATTGCGGCTATAGTCAAAGCAGTGAAGGGTACTATGTAACTGGTAGGAGTTGTCCTGCCGAGACCCCAGATCTGGAGGAGTAGCTCTTGATGAGCCTCGCATTGGGCTTTTTCGCCCATCTCGCATTCCAATGCCGCTCGGGTGCCCAGGAGGCGCGAATCCCGGGGAGCCGCCACAAGGCCGTGGTCACTGTGCTCAAACGCCCTTAGCCAATCGCCCTCTAAACGGGACAACTCGGCGTTCCACCAAAAAGCCCTGGCCGATTCCCCTCGCTGTCCCAGCCTCTCCGCCAGTGGCAACATGGCCGCTGCATGTCCGCGTGCCCCTTCCAGGTCGCCAAGAACAAGTGAACATCCGGTGGCGACTGAACGGCCTAGAATCTCTGAGTAGGGGTCATCCACCAGACTGGCCAACTCAATGGCGCGTAGACTCTTTTTCAGGCCCCGGCAAGGATGCAGATGAAAGCGGTCCACCTGGGCGGCTCGGGCCGTCGTGGCCATCTCCAGGGTGGAGTCCTGCGCCCGCCGGGCAATTACCAGACCCTGATCAAAAGCCTCCATGGCCCGGGAGTAATCGCCCTGCAGCATTCCCAACGCCCCGATGTAGGGGGTGAGAAGGTTACCTGCTTCCGAAGAGTCGGGCGGCACTAACAAAAAGGCTTGAGCAAGTATTTTTGCGGCCTCCGGAGAGTCCCCATAAATTCGCGCCAGGGTTGGGCTCAGGGCGATGGCCACTGCCCCGGGTGTGTCTCCTATTTCCAAATAGCAATCGAAAGCCCGACGCAGGGTCGTTACGGCTTCCCCGCTTTGGCCCCTTTCCGCAGTGGCCCCCTGGGCGCGGCCTAGCCCGAAAAGGAGGGCCGCCGTCCAGCGTCCATCGGCTGGCCTTCCTTTGCTTCCAACCCCCGCTCAAAGTGGGACCGGGCCTCTTCCCAGGCGTAGTAGGCCAGTGCTCGCTTTCCGGCCAGCAGGGAGTAGTGGACCAGTTTGTCCGGACCAAGCACCGGCTCGGCCTCGGCACAGTGGTGGGCCAGCTCGGCGGCGTGGGCCTCAACGTTAACACCATATATTTCTCCCAACGCCTCTGCGATCCGGGCGTGCAGTCGCACCTTGCGGCTGGCAGACGATTCCTCGGATAGAGTCTCTTGGATCAGCGCGTGGCTGAACTGGTAACGTTCTTCCCCGGCTGACACCTCTTCTATCACGTGGGCTTCCAGGGCTTCATCTACCAGCCCCAGCAGCTGCGCTTCAGTAAAGTCATCCATCAACGCGCTCAGCAGCCTGAAATCGAACTCCCGTCCGACCACCGAAGCCGTGGTCAGAACCTGGTTGCAACCTTCCGAAAGGCGATTGAGTCGCCGGCCGATGGCATCTTTCACCCCTTCTGGGATACTGGTTAAATAGTCTTGGTCCTCTTCTAGTCCCTCAATAGGCAACATCCTTATGATTTCGGTCACGAACAGGGGATTGCCCTCGGTTCGCTGGTGAATATCGGCCGATAAGCCAGGGGGCGGGCGAACAACCGCGGCTCTTTGGATTAGCTGTTCTACCTCTGGTTCCGCCAGCCCCGGTAGCTGCACTCTGAGAAAGCGCCGCTCCCGAATCAGACTCCCCAGTGTTTCGGCCAGCGGATGGCGCCGGGATACCTCCACATCCCGGTAGGTTCCCAATACCAATAAGGGACTGGATTGAATCTCCCGTACCAAGAACTCCAAGAGGAGCAGGGAAGACCGGTCGGCCCAGTGCAGGTCATCTAGGACCAGCAGCAGGAGTTGGGACTGGGCGGCGTTCTTCAAAAAATTGGTGATGGAGGTGAAGAGGCGGAAGCGGGCTTGCTCCGGCTCCAGGGCAGGCGCCGATTTCAGGTCTGGCAGCTTTTCCCGCAACTCGGGGACAACTTCGGCGATGTCGGCAGCGCCCGGTCCCATATCAGCCTGTAGCTGAGACCGGTCTTGTTTCTGTACATAGGAACGGATGGCTTGCACCCAAAGCCAGTAGGGTGGCGTGCCCGGCTCTTCGTAGCAGCGGCCCCACAGGACCTGAACTCCCAACGTTTCAGCATAACCAGCCAGTTCCTGGGCGGTGCGGGTCTTGCCGATACCGGGCTCACCCACCAACATCACCATTCGCCCTTGGCCGGACCGGGCGTCTTCCAGCGCGGCCGTTAGCTCAGCTATCTCCCGCTGGCGGCCGACGAAGGAGCCGGAGGTCAGGACGCTCGATTCTGGCGAGGGTGTCGCCATTTCGGCCACCGGGACATTCGAATTGGCCCCGCAGCTGTTGCAGAACTGGGCGTCGGACGGGTTATCGCGGCCGCAGCTTGGGCAAAGCATGGTGGAGCTGTCTTCCCCTGGAGAACCGGCTATTGACTAGAATGATGATACTTCCGGATTGAGAGGGCGACAAGCCTCTCTTGGGCGAGGGCATGTGGAATTAGGATTGCCATCCTAGTTCAAAATGCTGGCTAATTCGGCCTAATCCTGGTTGCCCATGACGTGGCAGGGAACGACCGGCAGCCACAAAGGTCCTGCTACTCTTCATTTGGTCAGAAATTAGAGGAGCCACTCAAATATGGCGCTCGCTTTATTCTCTTTCTGTTAGAATCTGGAAGGACGGGCCAGACCACGCCCGCTACAACTTGGGGACGTAATCGACCATGCCTTCCTTTACGGAAAAGCTGCAAGTACCCGCCTTCATGGACCATACCGGACAGCGGTACCATAAGGAGGCGGCGAGGCCTCCCGGCCCCGCACCCTGGAATTTTTTGCCAGCAACTTGAAGGGCGCCGCGGATAGCCGCTAAGGTTAGTCGCCCTTCTTTGGGTAAATCCCCCTTTTTAAAAGGGGGACTGAAGGGGATTTGGATCTTAAAGGTTTAGAACTTTGGTCCAGGAACAGTAATACTGGTAGGAGCGTAACAGGAGCCATTTCATGATCAAGCTGACCGATGAGATGCGCCGGTTGATCAATCAGGCCCGGGCCAATGAAACTCCTTGTATGATGGCGACGTCCTCACCGGATGGCGTGCCTAACGCCGGGTTCCGAGGCACCATGATGGTGTTGGATGAAGAGTCGCTGGCGTACCGGGAAAGGGGCCCACACTCGGAGGTCCGGAAACTGGAAGAGAACCCCAAGGTAATAGTCCTGTTCCGGCACCCTGGCGAAGGCGCCGGATGGAAATTCCGGTGCACCGCCGCCGTTTACCGGAATGGCCCCATGTTCCAACAGGTAATGGACCGGTTGGTGGCCGAAGGACTGCTGAATGAGCCGGACGGCACCGGGACCGCAGTGGTGCTTCGGGTGGACCAGATATTGAGCTTGTACGGAGAAGTTCTTCAGGAACGAGTTCCCAACCTAAGCTGGTAGTCCGCCAAACCTCTCAGCCAGAAGCTCTGGCGGAAGGTGGCCCCGCGCGTTTACCGGAAACCCTACTTTTCTGGAGTCCCTACTTTTTCTGAAGAATAAACTCGGATACCCGCTCGCCGATCATCATGGTGGTGACGTTGGTGTTGGCGCGGATGCAATCGGGCATAATGGACGCGTCGGCCACCCTCAGCCCTTCCAGGCCATGCACCTTCCCGTACTGGTCCACCACCGCCATGGAGTCCGAGGAAGGCCCCATTTTGCAAGTGCAGGATATGTGCTGGGAAGTAGTTACCTCCCGCATGATCCACTCGTCGAGGGTCTCGTTGGATTCCAGGTCGGCGTCGGTAGGGGTGACCCGCTCCTCAATAATGTCCTGGAAGCTCTCGTGCTCGCCCAGCTGCAGGCAAAGGCGCACCATTTCCCGCAGCCTATCCCGATCGAAGGGGTCCTGCAGATAGTTGTAATCCAGAATGGGCTGGACGTTGGGGTCGGCGGAAGCCAACTTGAGCTCGCCGGCGCCGGCTGCCAGATAGATGCCACCGGTAATGCGAATCCCCAGGGGCTCCATGCGGCTGCCGCCCCGGTTAGGGCGTCCGGTGGCGAAGGACTGCATGCTGATTTTCATATCGTTGCGCAGGTGGGAGCCGTCCGCGGTATAGCGGAGAGTCACCTGCATTCGTGGCGCCAGCCCGTCCAGGGCAAAGCCCTCTTTGGTCTTCCAGGTGACCCACACCGCCGGGTGGTCCCGCAGGTTTTGGCCCACACCCGGCAGGTCGGCCACCAGGGGTATGCCCAGGCTTTGCAGATGCTCCCGAGGACCAATTCCGGACAGCATCAAAATTTGCGGCGAGCCGATGGCCCCCGCGCTGAGGATAATCTGGTCGGCCTCTACGATGAACCTTTCCTCGCCGCTCTCTACCTCTACCCCGGTGGCCCGGTTTCCCTGGAAGAGGATGCGGTGCACGGTGCAGTTGGGTCGCAGCGTAAGATTGAGGCGGTGGCGGGCTGGATCCAGATAGCCCAGGGCTGTGCTCCAGCGGATGCCGTTGGGGTTGTTTAAGGGCGTGGGACCGACGCCGGTGGAGTCGGGGTCGTTGTGGTCCGGGGAATCGGGGAAACCCGCGTCCTTGCAAGCATTATAGAAGGCTACTTGGGCGGGCAGCCATTCCTCCCGCTTGAAACGTCGCATGATGATGGGACCGTCGGTGCCGTGAAAGTCGTCGTGGAAATCGGTGTCCGTCTCCACCTTGCGGAAGAAGGGCAAACACTGTTCGAAGGTCCATTCTTCGTTGCCCATTGAGGCCCAGCTATCGTAGTCCTCGGGCACCCCCCTCAGAAACACCTGTCCGTTGATAGCGCTGGAACCGCCGGTGACCCTACCTCTGGGCACCATCATCTCGCCGCCGGTATCGGTGGATTTGCCCGTGAATTGCCAGTTATGATCGCTGGTCATCACGTCGGCCTCGGTGGCGTAGCCGAACTTCACCTCCTCGGGGAGACGCTCGAAGTCCGGATAATCCGGTCCCGCCTCCAGCAGCAGGACGTGGTGGTTCGGGTCTTCGGTAAGCCGGGTAGCAATTATTGAGCCCGCGGAGCCGGAGCCGATGACAATCGCGTCGTACTTCATGTTTTTCCTACCACCTCTCCCAGGTATTGATTCGGATGTTTTGTTCGTTAACCCCCGTCAACCCGACCCAGGGTCTTTCGATTCTCCTCACTGTCATTGCGAGTTTTCATGCTCCGGCGGAGCGCCACCCACAGATGAAAATGGATTCCCCTCGGCTCATGGTTCGACGGGCTCACGACGAGCGGTAGGGATCCCGTTCGTCCTGAGGCTCTCGAAGGGCGAACGGGCTATTTACAGAGCAGCCCTTCGGCTGCGCTCAGGGTGAACTCCGCGAAGCAATCCTAATTACCTTAATGAGATTGCTTCGGGGCTGTGGCCCTCGCAATGACAAACGAAAGACCTTAAGCTTGACCACTGATGGTTAGGCAGTGGATCGTCAGTCCGCCAATGGTACACTCGCGGACAGGCGATCACCACCGACAGTCCGGGCAGTATGTCCCTGCCCGGTCAGGTCTTCGAAAAGCACCGCGTCGCCGGGGCCGAATCTCCTTACCGTTCCGTCGCCGATACCAACCTCCATCTGACCCCCAGACATGAATATAGCGTACTGACGGCGCGGAGCATTGTGGAAATCGTGGAAATAGCCGTCGGCCGAACGGCCAAATGTAAGATTGGTGGTTGCCTGGGCTACCGACCTCTCGAGGTCGGCTGGTAGCAGGTCCAAGTCTTCAAAGTGGGACTGGCCATCGTCACCGGTGTAAACCCTTACAAATCCCATTCTAATTCCTCCTTACTCAACTTCTTCCCTTAAGAGCGAAGCTAATTATCTGCGCTGACCTGCTGGGCCGAAGCTTGGGCTTTCCTCTCTTTTTCTTGGAAGTGGGGAATTACGTACTTCCCGAAGAGACGAAGGGAATTCATCACCTCCTGGTGAGTGACAGCGCCTACCTGCAGGGTGGCCACGTATTCATCTACCCCGATGGCCTCGTATTTTTCGATGAACTCGATGCAGAATTCGGGGTCACCCATACAATATCCCCCGGTTTCCAACAGACTCTCGGGGGTAATTTCGTTCAGTTGAGTCGCGCTGCGCTGGTATCGGCGGTAGTGGTGCTGGTACTCCTTGGGGATGGAGTCCTCGGATATGCCGCCCCAGAACCGGGAAAAACTGGTGCTGTTCTCTCTAATCTGCTCCTGGGCGGCCAGGGTGCCCCTCTGCCTGGCTCGCGCGCCATCCTCATCACAAAAACAGAAGGTATCGACTACGACACCATCGTTAATAAATTTCCCCACCGGACTGGCTTCTTTGAGGGCCTCTTTGTAAATATCAATAAGCGTGCCTACCCTCTCGGGGCCGGCCCGGCCGTGGGTTATGAAGCCCAGCCCCTGCTCGCCGGTCATTCGGGTGGTGTCTTCCTGGTTACATGCCGCCCAAAGAGGTGGGTGGGGCTTCTGACGAGGCTTGGGGACTACTTCACGAGGTGGCACGTTGTAGTATTTCCCCTCATGGGAAAACACCTCTTCCGTCCACATCCTGGGGATCATGCCCAGGGCCTCATTCATCATGCCCCGGGTGTCCTCCAATTCTACTCCAAAGGGGGCCAGCTGGTGCGGCGACGATGCGCGGCCAATACCCAGGTCCACCCGGCCGTTGCTCAGCAGGTCCAATGTGGCGACTTTGGCCGCCACATGCAGGGGGTGATGGATGGGTGACAGCACCACCGCAAAGCCCAAGCGCATTTTAGAAGTACGCTGGCTGATGGCGCTCAGTATTACCTCGGGGGCGCTAGCCACCAACCCTCGCTCGAAGTGATGTTCGGTAAGCCAGAGTCCCTCGAATCCCATCTCTTCGGCGTAGGTAATCTGCTCTAAGACCTGCCAAAGGAATTCATACTCCCTCTCCGAAGACCAGGGTTCTGGAAAGCGCAGGTTGTAAAACAGTCCAAATTTCATCGCGCTTCACCCCCTTTTTTGATTACCACTGAATCTTATGCCAAGTCGCCAGCTATCACAACCGCCGCTCCCTCACCAGACAGCATTTCCCTTGACGAGATCGTCTTTGAAGCCGCTGATCCAGGTGCGTGGCAGGGGTTTAGCGCGAAGCTGGATGGGGGCAGATTAAGGGATAGGTAGTGGGGTTACCTTCTGTGTGACGGGAGGCGGTTATGCATTATTCCGCTATTCCGCCCATGCCCAAACTGATGGCATGGAGCTTTTGCTGGTAGCTTCCTCGACCAGCATCCGGATAGGATGCGACAGGATCAACTTGCTCTGGGGATTGGCTTGGTGTGGAGCCCGGCGCAGAAAAACACAACCACAATTGGCACAAACACCGCGGTGTTCATCAAAGCGTGAAAAATCACTCCGTCAATGTGCATCCCGGCGATGCCGGGGGTGCCCTGCATGCCGGTGGCTAGGAACTGGGCCAGTTTGACGGAGTGCTCGACCATGTGGTGGCTCTGGAGGGCTACAGTTCCAATGAGTAGGGCCGCCAGCGCCTTGTGCCTGCTACATAATTGACTACCGAAGTGAAACCAACCCACCATCACGACTGCTAGAGTGACGAGATACAACACGTTGAAGGCGAAGTGGACCTGCTCCAGGTCCAGCGCACCGATTAACCCATTAACCCATGGGCGGGGACAATATGAAGCACGAATTTTTGAATGACCTGGGCAACGTGCTCCACCATGTGCAAAGCTTGGATCAGCACGGTCAAGGCAAACAGGTACACGTACTGGTCTAGCGGGCTTATTGACCTTCTTAGAACCGCAGCGGACATCGGATATCGCTCCTCCAGTATTGTCGCCTTTAATTCTGGCGAGCTACCTTGGGGCGCCAGAGGCTCCATTGGACCGGGGCCTCTGGCACCAATTTAATGACGGATCCCGGTGCGGAAATTCTACCGCTCCTAGTTTTGGTTTTGGTTCTAGGGTTTGCCACTTTTGAGGGCATTCCTGGTCCCCCCGGATGTTTCTTGGAGCTTCTTCCTTCCAATTATTGGAATTTCCCGGCACCCAACCTAAATGTGAGATGCTCGTGGAGGACAGTACCTGGAGGAAACCCAGCGGCCAGGGGGGCGGGAACGGGGCCGTAGGCGGCGTGGTCCGAGTGTAAATGGATGCCGATTTCCGCCAACCTCTTTCCATCGACTCCTTCCTTCGCGGCATCGACCGGGCAGAAGTTCAGGTCTCGCACCAAAGTACCATCTCCCAAATTGTTCGTGATGATGACGTTGGGAGCCCCGCCCAAAGGCACTGGAATCATCTTTGGTCCGGAGGGGTCCAACCATAATACCCAGACCGTGTATAAACGATTAGGCACCAGAGATTTCACGTTGACGGTTACGCTGTTCCCTGCTGGAGCGCAGTCAGATATCAAGGTTCCAAAAGCTTTGAACCAATCTCCCTTGGTGATAGGGCCCGAGGGATCTGCCTGGGTCGCACCGATTACGGGACCATCGGATTGAGATGGGATCGCCCCCCCTCGGGCTAGCTTGGGGTTTGCATATGTCCCGATGTCCCGGAGAGGCACGTTGACCAGTTCGGGTGGTACATTTTGGGAAATAGCCTGCGGAGGCCCTACGCCTTCCGCATCCACCAACGAAGCCAGGACGGCGCTATCCGGAGTATCGGCGGTGAGAGGCAGGGGTAACGGACCGTCGGGGTTATAAACGCCCAACATTTCGAATCCCCACTGCTTCTTAAATGGATCGGACATAAAGGAGAATTCGAGGAGTGGTTGGCCCAAACTCCGGTTCAGGCCAGTTGAGACTACTGCCTCGAACGTCTGGGCATTGGCCGACATGGCGGCGGCGACGCCTGGGCTCTGGGCTCCAGCCTCACCTGCAGGCCCAGCAGGCCCACGCGCTCCTTCCGGTCCGGCTGGCCCGGCCGGCCCGGCCGGCCCGGCTGGGCCCGGTTCTCCGGCGCAGGCCACTGCCAAGACCATTACCAAGATAAGGGTTAGCACCGCCTGGTAGGGTCTGTACTTGAGGTTTTGCATAGTTGGTTCCTCCATTGCTCTTAGCTGAACTTTTTCGGTCTTGCTCGTCAAGCAATTCTCCAATCGAGCCCGCTACCCGCGGCGCGCCGATCATCACCCTCCGAGCAAGAAGAGGATGCCGGCATCGCCGCGAGGCGGCAGTGTTGGAGAACTCCAAGACACCGCGTCTGGCAGTGTAGTCAGGTTTATGAGAGACGTCGTCCGCCTAAATGCTCAATTCGGTGGATGCCGTCTGGACGCAGTCTACGGGGCGGCATGGGCATTTATGCCCAACGCAAAGGGGTGGGGCTAGGAGCCTTGTATAGCAGGAAGGGATTGACTCATGGCGAAGGCTGTGGCTTCAGAGCGATTCCTGGCGCCGATCTTGGCGTAAATATCAGCGATGTGGCGCTGCACGGTGCGATCGCTTAGCACCAGCGCCTGGGCTATCTCACGATTGGTTTTACCTTGCGCGAGGAGCTGCAATACCTGCCACTGACGTTCCGTCAGGTTCGAGGGATATTTGATTATCCGGGCCGGTTGGACTCCCAGGCTTTCTCGCCGGGCGGTCACCTTCTCCATCAGCGGTAGCATACCCAGCTCGGTCGAAATAGACAGAGACTCCTTCAGTAATGAAGTAGCCTTGGTGCGGTGGTCTGGCAGGGGTTTACGGCCGGACGCGTCTACCAACAGGGCATCAGCATAGTCATGGCAGGTCCAGGCCAGCTCCGGCCGGTAGCCAGCCTTACGACAGAAGTCCAGAGTATCCTCGAAGTGGGCCATTGCCTGATCCATGTTGCCAATGGCCATAACCCGCCAGTGCAGGCCAGGAGGCCGAGGATGCGGTCAACTGCAGTCATAGCGAAAGGCACGAAGCTGCCCCGCAGCGGCTCCAATGCGGCATACTGTTCCCGGGCGGAGGAGGAATCCTTCCGGCAAACCGATAGCATCGCCAGGCCGATCCTGCTAAATAGCACCATGTGCTCGGTCTTCGCTGGCGATGCCAAAACGTTGTTTGCCGCTTCTTCGGCAATCTCGAACAGGCCTGTTCCGCCACCAGCCCTGGCTACTACCGGGATCACCATCGCCGTAAGCGCCCGCTGATTGGTAGGGCCGGGTGGTGTCAGGCCCATAACCTCGACTAGTCTCTTTAGGTGGATCTCTCCCTGGGCAACGTCACCAACCTGGTAATCCAAGATGGCCCGAGTACAGAGGCTACGGCACTCAGCAGGAGATACCAACAGTCCTCTGTCACTTAAGGAGCGGGCCGTCTCCCAGTCTCCGGTCAACTGGGCGACATCTTCGTTTCTTCGCAAGGCCATGGTGAGCCAGAAACGGTCCCGTAGCCGCTCTGCAATGGTGAATAGTGCAGATGCCTGAGATCGCATGCCAGCCAAGTCGCCCTGGGCCAGTAGAAGCAGCACCATATTGTATCGAGCAAGAGCCTCGGCATAGGGGGCATCAATCCGTCCGGCCAACTCTATGGCTCGGACATTCTTCTCGAGGCTCTCACCATATCTCTAGTGGAGCATGTCCACGTTGGCCGCCTCTGCGAGGGTACGCATCTCGAGTTCTTCGTCGCACTCTCTTCGAGCGATGGACAGGGCCTGGGCGAAGGCCTCAGCCGCCACCCGGTAGTCTCCCGCCTCGATCCCCATGACTCTGCCGTAGCGGGATAACAGGCGCCCGGCCTGGTGGGACTCGGGCTCCACCAAAGCTAAGGCACGCCTAAGAAGTTGGGCATTTCCGCTAGCCTGGCCGATTAGTGGGTAAAAGGGGTACTCCGCCACCGCCACTACTCGCTCCATTTCCCCTGCCGCAGCGAAGCTTTCCAAAGCGCGCTCCAACGTGGCCACCGCCTCCGGAAGCCGGCGCCTTTCCAAGGTTGCCGCCTGCGCACGACCCAGACCGAAGAGGAGCGTCGCCGCTACGCCGGCCTCCAAAGGATGCCGCTCCTTAGCGTCCAGCGCCCGTTGAAAGTGATCCAATGCCTCTTCCCAAGAAAAGGCTGACAGAGCCTGCTGCCCGGCCATCAGGGAGTAGCGCACCAGCTTACCCGGGCCAAGAACCGGCTCCGCCTCGGCGAAGTGGTGGGCCAGCTCAGCGGCGTGAGCTTCGGCATCGCTTCCGTACAACTCTTCCAATGCCTGGCCGATCCGGGCGTGCAGCCGCACCCGGCGAGCCGCCGATAGTTCGCCAGCCAGGGTTTCCTGGATCAACGCATGGCTGAACTGGTAACGTTCTTCTCCGGCTGACACCTCCTCTATCACGTGGGCTTCCAGGGCTTCTTCTAACAGTCCCAGCAGCTGCGCTTCAGTAAAGTCATCCATCAACGCGCTCAGCAGCCTGAAATCGAACTCCCGCCCGACCACTGACGCCGTGGTCAGAACCTGGTTGCAGCCCTCCGATAGTCGATTGAGACGCTGTCCGATGGCATCTCTAACCCCTTCCGGGATACTGGTTAAATAGTCTCGGCCCTCTTCTAATCCGTCGCTAGGCAACATCCCTATGATTTCGCCCACGAACAGGGGATTGCCCTCGGTGCGGGCGTACACCGCTTCCACCAGACCGGGTAATGGACTCACGCCCGACGCGACCTCTACAAAATGAGCCACCTCTGCTCTATTCAGACCTGCCAACTGAACCCTCTGAAACACCTGTTCCCGGACCAGATTTCCCAGTGTCTGGGACAACGGGTGCTGTCGGGAAACCTCTACGTCGCGGTAGGTGCCAATCAACACGATGCGACTTCCATCCAGCTGTCCGACCAGAAACTCCAGCAACAGGAGCGACGAGCGGTCAGCCCACTGCAGGTCGTCTAGGACCACCATCATAGCTTGGGTTTGGCTGGCGCTCTTCAGGAAGGAGGCTATGGAGTCGAACAGGCGAAACCGGGCCTGCTCCGGCTCCAGGGCTGGAGACGGCTCTAATCCGGCCAGCTTTTCCCGCAACTCTGGGACGATTTCGGCGATATCGGCAGCGCCCGGTCCCATTTCAGACTGCAGCTGAGACTGGCCTTGCTGCTCGATGTAGGAACGGATGGGCTGTACCCAGGGCCAATAAGGGGGTGCGCCCTCTTCCTCAAAACGCCGTTCCCACAGCACTTGCACTCCCTGGGCCTCGGCGCGGGAGGCCAACTCCTGAGCGGTGCGGGTCTTACCGATACCGGGCTCACCCACCAACATCACCATTCGCCCTTGGCCCGATAGAGCATCATCTAAGGCGTCCCGCAGTTCCGCTATCTCCTGCTGGCGACCGACGAAAACACTACGCGAGCGATTGTGCGACATTGAGCTTCGCTTCGACTGGGGCGTTGGCGCGGGCATTCGGTCAGTATATCCGCAGTTTTAAAGGGGTTCAACCGCCGGTAATGAGACGTAACTGTTCAGGCTTGATGAGGTGAATTGGCTCAAAGCCGTTGGGAAAACGCTGGCATGGCCGGGGGAGTTGTGGCATACCAGGGAGGTGGACACTGAACTAGACCTGAACGCGGCGAGTCGCGAAACTCTGCTGGAGATAATTGCCGGCCAGCGGGCAATCATTGCCGATTTGCAAAGGCGGATTGGGGTTCTGGAATCCCGTCCCAACCGGCGCGGGTCGTCGGGGATGGCGGGTAATCAGCCGCACTCCAGCCGGCAAGCGCCGGAGAAAAAGGAGCCCAGAAAGCCGCGCCGCCATGGCTTCGCCCGCCAGCGCATGACTCCTACCCGGCGGGTGGAGCATGCCGTGGCGGTCTGTCCCGACTGCGGGACTCACCTGAACGGCGGATGGGTACAGCGAACTCGGGAAGTCATTGAGCTACCGGTGGCTCCGGTAGAAGTGACCGAGCACGCCCTGGTAGCCCGCATCTGTCCGGTATGCCAGCGGCGCCGGCTGCCCAAAGAGGCCCTGCAGGGGGTGGTTCTGGGCCAGCAGCGCCTGGGGGTCAATCTGGTAAGCCTGATGGTGACCCTGCGGGAGGAGGGACGGTTGCCCATAAGAATCATCCAATGGTACCTGGAGACCGTCCATCAGTTGCACCTGAGTGTTGGTGCCATCGTCCAGGCCGTCCATGGAGTAGCCCGTCAGGCTGAGACGGCGGTGCGAGAGGTGCTCGAGCAAGTCCGCGCCAGTCCCGTGGTGCAGGGCGACGAAACCGGCTGGCGCCAGGACGGGAGCAACGGCTATGTTTGGACCTTCAGCACTCCCAGCGAACGATACTTCCTGCGTCGGGGTCGGGATAAGGGGGTGGTGGATGAGGTGCTGGATTCCTCCTTCAGCGGAGTGTTGGTCAGTGATTTCTACGCCGCCTATAACCACTACCCGGGCCTGAAGCAACGGTGCTGGGCTCATCTGCTGCGGGATATCCATGACCTGAAAGGGTTGTACCCAGAAGACGCTGGGCTGGCTCAGTGGGCCGAGGCGGTTCACCAGGTCTACACGGAGGCCAAGGCCGCGGTCCTTCCCCGAGCCCAGCCAGGCCATCGCACCCAGCTAATGCTGGAGGAGAAACTAATGGTCTTGGCGCGGCCTTTCCTTAAAGATCCCCTGGCGGTTCAGGCCAAGCTCTGCCGGCGCATGGAACGGTTCATCAAGGAACTGTTTGTCTTCGTGTCGGACCCAGCCGTGCCCTCAGACAACAACGCCGCCGAGCGGAGCCTGAGGCATCTGGTAACCAGTCGCAAGATCAGCGGCGGCACCCGCTCAGGGCAGGGCACCGACAGCAAGATGACCTTGGCATCCCTCTTTGGCACCTGGCGGGCCAGAGGTCTCAATCCCCTCCTGGAATGCCGCCGGTTGCTCACTTCCCCTCAACTCTGAACAGTTTCAATGAGACAAGAGCAGGATATTAATAAACGGGGAGCGGATGGCGGCCTCACCTATTTACCCCTGGGCCAAGTAATACTAAATTCCGGTAACAAATTGAGGCCCGACCTACTCCATCTGTAATTCACCTCATGTTTTCCCTACCAGGTCTCCGTGTTAGACTGCACGAACAAACAGTTTCGGGCTGTCATGGCCTGTCATGCTGTCACGATACCAACTAACTGCCCCAGACTGATTCAGGACCTGGACCCCTGGCATGGAACGAGAACAGCTTTTTAAGGAAGTCACCTACCTCAGAAACCAGCGGCTCAGCATCCGGGCCATCGCGGCCCAACTCGGGGTAAACTGGGGGAGGGTGGAGCGAGCCCTGAATGCGGGCGCCCTGCGGCAGCCGCCGCGGAATCAACCTGCATCACCCTCTTCCTACTCCCTGGCCACCAACATATTTGTGGGGCACCAGCGGGAGTTGGATGAATTGAAGGCCTGTCTGGAGGACACTCTCCGGGGGAGGGAACAATCTGGCCATGTTGGTAGGAGAGCCCGGCATCGGCAAAACCCGTATGGCCCAGGAGCTGGCCAGCTCCGCGACCCACCGCGGCGCTCAAGTGTTGTGGGCCCGGTACCAAGAGGGCTTAGGGACTCCGCCTTATTGGCCATGGGCCCAGGCCGTCCGCTCCTATGCACTGGCACATCAGGCTGAGGAAATTCGCTCCGTCATGGGCGAAGGGATCGGTTACATTGCCGAGATTGCGGCTGAATTGAGGGAACAAGCTCCCGGCCTGGAACCCCTACCGCAGTTAGAGCCCGAGCTAAGCCGGTTGCGGTTATTTGAAGCGGTTACTACGTTCTTCCGAAACGCCGCTTTCATTCAGCCCCTGGTTTACATAATTGACAACTTGCAATGGGCAGGCCCCCAGGGCCTTTTCATTCTCCTGCCTGGTAGGTAAAGCCCATCATGTCGAAAGCTTCGCTGAGATGGGCATTGTGGCGGCGTAGGGCAGCGGCTACGTTGGAATGCCCAGCCCGACGTACCAAGCTGATGACCAGGTTCCGCAGGCCCGCCAGAACCTGAGGGGCGGCCCCAGTGCGCACCTGAGAGCGGTCCTCGTCGAAGGTCACATCCCGTACCCAGTGGAGGCGGTTCTCGATGCCCCAGTGCCCACGGGAAAGGCTCAACAATCGCCTGGCATCGGCATCAGTGGCTGGGAGACTGCTAATTGCATAGCTCACAGCCACCTGTTTCTTGCCCTTCACGACCCGCTGGCGCTCTAGCCGACACACCTGTTGCAGATGCGGCCACGCTTCCCCGACCGTCCCAGCGCTGCCCACGTAGCCATTTAGCTCTGGGTCGGCCAAGGCCCACAACTCTCGCCGCTCCAGCCGCCCATGACGCCGCTTTACTGGAGCATCGGCCCAGACCGTCAGCTTGGCCCCGCGTGCTCGCCACTCCGCTGCCAGCCAGGGAGGTACGGTTGGGCCACCAGCCCTCTCAGTTCCTAGCAGGGGAAAAAGCCACCTCCAGGTCTCGGCGCAAGGTGGGCTGATTCTCTTTAACTGGCAGCAGATACTCTCCGCCGCCTGCCACAATCTGCTCACAGACTTTCCGTTGGGTCAGTAAGGCATCAGCCACTACTACCCGACCCTTCAGGGGTACCTGGCCCAATACTTCTTTGACCGCCGCCAATTCTTCCCCTTTGCCCGGCGCAGCTACCTGCGCCAGCACTGCCCCAGCGCGGCTAGCGTAGGCCGACACCAGATGGACCCCGGGTATCTCTTGGCCGTGGAGCCCTCGCAAGGTTTTCCCGTCCAGGGACAGGGGGTCATCCGCCTCTACCCCGCTATTTGCCAGCCAGTTGCCGACTTCTACCTCAAAGGCCGCCACGTCCAGGCCCTTGAACACCCGGTGGAGGGTGGCCACGCAGGGTGTCTTCTCCTGGCTGAACCCCAAAAGCTGCGCCGTAGCACCCCCTTGGTCCCGCCCCCATTGAGCTATGGCGTATAAGCTGCGGGCGCCGCACAGCATGGCACAGGTGGCCAAGGCCAGGATCGCCTCCAAAGAGTGGCGTCGCCCTTGGCTACTCCGGAAGTCAGGCACCAAATCCAGCGTTTCTCTCAAAGTCATCATCCTTCCATCCCGCTTAAACTGGCAATAATTTTATACTATTTTGAGAAAATGAAAAGGCCCTGGGGCAGACCGTCCCTCTTTGTTGTTGCTGGAGTTTCTGGTCCAGGAACTCAGGGAAGCACCAATTCTTATTGTGGGCACATATCGAAGCGAGGGATTGCGGGACCATCCCTTACCCAGGGCCTTTTCATTCTCCTGCCTGGTAGGTAAAGCCCATCATGTCGAAAGCTTCGCTGAGATGGGCATTGTGGCGGCGTAGGGCAGCGGCTACGTTGGAATGCCCAGCCCGACGTACCAAGCTGATGACCAGGTTCCGCAGGCCCGCCAGCACCTGAGGGGCGGCCCCAGTGCGCACCTGAGAGCGGTCCTCGTCGAAGGTCACATCCCGTACCCAGTGGAGGCGGTTCTCGATGCCCCAGTGCCCACGGGAAAGGCTCAACAATCGCCTGGCATCGGCATCAGTGGCTGGGAGACTGCTAATTGCATAGCTCACAGCCACCTGTTTCTTGCCCTTCACGACCCGCTGGCGCTCTAGCCGACACACCTGTTGCAGATGCGGCCACGCTTCCCCGACCGTCCCAGCGCTGCCCACGTAGCCATTTAGCTCTGGGTCGGCCAAGGCCCACAACTCTCGCCGCTCCAGCCGCCCATGACGCCGCTTTACTGGAGCATCGGCCCAGACCGTCAGCTTGGCCCCGCGTGCTCGCCACTCCGCTGCCAGCCAGGGAGGTACGGTTGGGCCACCAGCCCTCTCAGTTCCTAGCAGGGGAAAAAGCCACCTCCAGGTCTCGGCGCAAGGTGGGCTGATTCTCTTTAACTGGCAGCAGATACTCTCCGCCGCCTGCCACAATCTGCTCACAGACTTTCCGTTGGGTCAGTAAGGCATCAGCCACTACTACCCGACCCTTCAGGGGTACCTGGCCCAATACTTCTTTGACCGCCGCCAATTCTTCCCCTTTGCCCGGCGCAGCTACCTGCGCCAGCACTGCCCCAGCGCGGCTAGCGTAGGCCGACACCAGATGGACCCCGGGTATCTCTTGGCCGTGGACCCCTCGCAAGGTTTTCCCGTCCAGGGACAGGGGGTCATCCGCCTCTACCCCGCTATTTGCCAGCCAGTTGCCGACTTCTGCCTCAAAGGCCGCCACGTCCAGGCCCTTGAACACCCGGTGGAGGGTGGCCACGCAGGGTGTCTTCTCCTGGCTGAACCCCAAAAGCTGCGCCGTAGCACCCCCTTGGTCCCGCCCCCATTGAGCTATGGCGTATAAGCTGCGGGCGCCGCACAGCATGGCACAGGTGGCCAAGGCCAGGATCGCCCCCAAAGAGTGGCGTCGCCCTTGGCTACTCCGGAAGTCAGGCACCAAATCCAGCGTTTCTCTCAAAGTCATCATCCTTCCCTCCCGCTTAAACTGGTAATAATTTTATACTATTTTGAGAAAACGAAAGGGCCCTGATCCCTTACCCCTGACGGTTGGTGAACTTACCAAAGAGCAGCGTTTCCGGCGCATAGATTTAGCAGGTTTTACTCCGGATGACGTAGAGTCTTTTATCAAATTATTCGGCTTCTCCAATCCACCTCAAGCCTTAGTTAAGCATGTGCACCGAAGAACCGAGGGTAATCCCCTCTTCGTTACGGAGGTAGTCCGGCTGTTGGCTCAACAGGGACAGCTGACCCAGGCGCCGGCTTCAGACCATCCAACATTGCCAATCAATGAGGACTTGTCTGACGATGGCTGGGACTTTAGTTTGCCCGATGGTGTGCGCGACGCCATAGGAAGGCGGTTGTCCTTACTCTCCGACGGCTGCAACGGGATGCTTACCCTAGGTTCGATCGTTGGCAGAGAGTTTAGGTCCGATGTTTTGCTGCGACTTGCCGGCGGGGTTGCTCCAGGCCAGTTAATCGATCTACTTGATGAAGCGGTGGCGGCGCGGATTATAGAAGAGGCCCCACCACCGTGGGGCACTACCGCTTTACCCACGTTCTCATCCAGGAAACCCTGTCCAGCCGGCTATCCGCTGCCCGTCGAGCCCAATTACATGGAGAGATTGGCGGCGCGCTGGAGGAATTACTCGGCGTCAAGATTGAAGCCTCCGCCGCTGAATTAGCGCATCATTTCGCCCAAGCGGCACCCTTACTCGGCAGCCAAAAACTCGCACGCTACTCCTTGCTGGCTGGGGAGCAGGCATTATCTGCCTTCGCCTGGGAGGATGCCATTCTGCACTTTCAGCGGGGACTGGAGGCGAAGGAAGGGGAACCGATGGATGCCGACGCCGCAGCTTTGCTGTTTGGTCTGGGACGCGCCAAGTGGTCCACCTCGGAAAGACACCAGCGTCACGAGGCGGTAGCCAGCCTGCGCCGGGCCTTCAATTACTACGTAGAGGTAGGGAACATACCAGGGGCGGTGGCCATCGCCCAGAGCCCGACCCTGGCGCGCTTTCAAGGGAACAGCTCTGAGGCCGCCCAAATACTTGCTCGAGCCTTGGCGTTAGTGCCGTCCGATTCCCCTGAGGCAGGCAGCCTTCTCACCAGCTACGTCGGAGCGTTGGGGATGCAAGAGGCCGATTACTCCCGGGCCATGGAGGCTTTTGGTCGAGGTTTGGCAATTGCCCGGAGGGCCCAGGACACTACCCTAGAGATGGCCACGACGGCCCAAGCCGCCCAGGTAGAGCGCTTTCATCTGCACCCTCGCCGGGCCCTGGAGAAAGGTGTACGCGCCATTGAGTCGGCCAGTTTAGTTGATGACCCCTACGCCGAGATTCAAGTCCGGGGAGTCGCCGCCGGCTGTTCCCTCGTCCTTGGTGACCTGGAAGGAGCGCGCGGACACGCAGCGGCCATGCTGTCACTGGCGGATAGATTGGGGGAGCGACAGGAATCGGCCAGGGCTTTTTGGTGGAACGCCGAGGTGTCCCGTTTAGAGGGCGACTGGCAAACGGCGTACGAGCACAGCGACCACGGCCTTGCAGTGGCCCCCGGGATTCGCGCCTCCTGGGCACCCGAGCCGTGTTGGAATGCGAGATGGGCGAAATAGCCCAATCCGAGACTTATCTGAAGCAGCTCCTGGAGTCCTGGCGTCTCGCCCCGACACGTCGATCCAGTTACTCGGTATCCTTCCCCGCTGCGGTGATACCGGTGGTAACCAGGATTACCGGTGTCGCCGATTGGTTAGATGCCGCCCAAGAGGCCGCCGAGGCCATCCTATCCTATCCAGCGGTGGTTCCCTTGCAGGCTCTAACGGCCAATACCGGTCTGGCGCTGCAGCGGCGGGACATGGTAGCCGCTGCAAAGCAATATGCAGCTCTGGAGCTCCAGCGCGGTACGATGTTGCCAGGGTGGATAACCAACGCGGACCACCTGCTAGGGCTCCTGGCGCAGACCATGGGTAATCACGACCAGGCTGGGACCCACTTCGAGGATGCCCTGGCCTTCTGCCGCAACGCGGGCTACCGGCCCGAGCTGGCCTGGACCTGTTGGGACTACGCCGATTCCTTGTTGGTAGGGGTCCACGGCCATGCGCCTCTACCGGGCGACCGATCCAAGGCTGTGTCCCTGCTGGACGAGTCGCTGGCCATCTCCACCGAGTTGGGCATGCGGGCCCTGATGGAGCGAGTAGCCACCCGTCTCGAGCGAGCCGAGTCTCGGGGCCGTCGGGGCGAAGGACCTTTCGCCCCTACCCATCGCGGCGGCCTGACCCGCCGGGAGTTGGAGGTGCTGCACCTTCTGGCCATTGGAGAGAGTAATCGGCAGATTGCTGAAGAGCTTTTCTTGAGTGTCCGCACGGTTGAGCGGCACGTCACGAACATCTACGCCAAGATCGATGCGCGGGGTAGGGCCGATGCCACTGCCTATGCTTTGCGCCAGGGGATTAGCGGCTCCCCATAGGCTAAAAATTTCCGGTAACCCGGCCTTAAGCTTAAAGTCCTTCCTCCCCTTCTCCATCTCGCTACTTCTTCCCCCAACTACGTGTTTCTCTAGCCACACCTTACGTGGTTTCCCCGATGACCAGGGCCCAGTCAGTGCCGTATCTTACTTTTTGTCAGGAGATTCGGCGGACGCTGAGGGCGCAACCCGACCGTGCCCGTCGGACTCCTGACCGTGACTCATCTCGGAAAGGGGATGGGTATATGGAAAATCTCAATCAGGTAGTAGTAGGAGGAGACCCATGAGGAAAATCATAATGAATATTCCAACTGCGAAGTGGATCCTTGGTTTAGGCGCGAGCTTGGCTATCTTATTAGTCGTTGGTGTTGGCTTGGGGGCAGTGTCTGCCCAGGAGGGAGGAGACCAGATCCAGATATATGGTTCCGGGGAGGCTACAGCCGCGCCCTGGGTCACCTACGATACTCTTGCCGGGGGAGTCAAGGACGTTGGCTCTAATTTGACAAAAAAAGGAGGAGAAGATACCACGGGAAATCGTTTCACCTTCGCTTTTAATGTGGTCAAAGACGCGGAAGGCAAGGTCGAAGGAAAAATTATTTGGCGGGACCTCGACCTGGATGTAGTCGTCGAGGGTAAACCGGTGAGTGTTAAGCCCCATCCCAGTCGTGCGGCTCCGACCGGTTTCAGTGGAATCATCTACCAAATTATAGGTGTCACCACCAAGGAGGTGACCATAGGTAAGACGACATTTCCGGTAGGCTCGACAATCCGCAACTCGCCTGTTTTCGACGGCGGCACCGGCGGCCATTCTGGAGACACCGTGTGTTTCGAGATATTCCTGAAAGAAACTATCGTGGGGGTGGAGAAAGACGTAAAAGTTTACCAGTGGAGCGCATACGTCTCCGGCGGAAATGTGGAAGTTATCCGGGCGCGATAAGCATAACTACGCAGTGTGTGAAGCCCCATCCAACGGCAAACGTCTCATCAGGGGGCGAGGGGTCTGGGACTCCCGATCCCTACCTCCCCTGAGCCAGCCGCCACCTAGGCGGTTTCCAGGGCAAAGGTACCGTTGAGCCTGGCCATCATCTCGTAATAGCAGACGGTTATCGCCAAGTTGATGGCTCCGGTATCGCCCACTAGGTGAGTGATGGCCTGCCAGGTGGAATCCCGCACCTGGTTGCTGAGGACCTCTTTGGCGAAGTGGGCCCAGATACCCTCTTTGGGGAGCAGCCCCCGCGGCGCGGTACCAGCGGCTATGGCGTCTATTACCGTATCTCTGACTCCAGCCTCCCGGGCCAGGGGCTCTAAGGAAGCCCATAAAGCTTGGTTGTCCCGCTCGTGGGCCACTGTTAAAGCCACAGTCAATCGGACCCAGGGCTCTAGGCCAACCTGGTCGCGGAGCAGTTGATCCAGGCTGGCCAGCTGCGACGCTATCAGTGGGCTGGCGAAGAGGGCCTGGTAGGTGGCAGTTAGCCCAGGTTCCGGCTGACTGACTCCCTGGTAGGCCATTTTCAGGTCTGGTGGCACTTGTGGCTCTAGAACCAACGGCAGACGCGCCATTAACCCTCCTCGATGGACCCCCTAGCGGGCCCAGCATTTCCAGCGCGGGACTATCCCGCGACCGAGGCTAACCCTTCTTCCAGAACGGCCACCATCCCTTTATTGGTAGCAGTTCGGACAACATCGATTCCTCCGGCCGGTCTGACACGGCCGCTGAGACTGCCCTGGACAGAATCACGAGATACCGGTACCCACCCGGTAGGGATGGACGCGAGCCCGATGTTCTGTTCATCGATTCGCGTTCGAAACGTCAGCGGAAGACGGCCTAACGGGGCTGGGTGGATTCAGCTTGGAACCGGCTCCGCGTAGTCCAAATTGTGGAGGTACTTACTACCCTGGCCAGGCCCCTCCACCACCTCCACCTCGTGCACATAGACGTTGGTAGAGGCTATGTGTGTCGTACTTCCTGTGGTCTCCACCAATAGTCCACCCTGGGTCTTGAAGCGGAGCCCCTTCTCGACGGAGTTTTGTTCTGCATAGACCATACGTTCCTCCCACGCTTGTTGTGCTGAGCCCGGCATTGTTGGCCGAGCTAACCAACGGAAGTATCAGCGGGGCAGATTACTAGGAATCCCCTCTACTCAGGGGGTCTATTCCCGCAGTCGATTTGCCGCCGAACACCTTCGCTAGCCATTATGGAGGGATGTTAATCTCAGGAAGATGGTTTGTCCACCGCCAAGCCGCCGGGACAAGAATTAATCCGGATACTGTCTATCGGGTGTCGATACAGTCAATGTGCCTGCCGCGACGGCACCTGATGAACTCCGTCTAATAAGAGCCGCCATTCTCCCCTAGGCTCCGCAGATAGGCGCCTGAAGACCGAAAGGAGCGGCCGCCAGATGTGTAGAATTCGCCACTTGCCGCTTATACTGGGGATATAAACGACAGGAGGCTGAGATATGGCGAAAGGATTATTTTCTGGTTTAATTGCCGGTGTTGTAGCGGGAGCAACTGCCGGGTTGTTGTTGGCCCCTAAGGAATTGTCACGAAATAACTTGTTCTTTACTACATGCTCAGCTATACTTAATGGGTGATAGTTGAAGGAGCGATTCAAGCTCGTTACCAAGCGATTGCCCCCGTTGTGGACGAGCGGGTGCGGCGGCTGGTGCTTGCCGCTGAGGCGTCGGCGGCCGGGCGTGGTGGCCAGGCAGCGGTTGCAAGGGCCACCGGAGCTTCTCGCGGGACGATTCGCCGCGGCATACGGGAGTTGGGCCAGCCGGCCGTAGGGGCCGCGAAGGGCCGCATCCGCCATCCTGGAGGCGGCCGGAAGCGCACCGTCGAGCATGACCCGAGCTTGCGCGAGGACTTGGACCGGCTGGTGGAGCCGACCAGCCGTGGGGATCCCGAGTCCCCGCTGCGCTGGACCTGCAAGAGCGTGCGTCAACTGGCGGTGGCATTGAAGCGCCAAGGGCACCAAGTCAGCCATCGCATGGTCGCCGAACTGCTCCACGACATGGGCTATAGCTTGCAAGCCAATCGCAAGACCCTGGCGGGGACGGAACACCCGGACCGCAACGCCCAGTTTGAGCACTTGGACCGGGCGGTGCAACTGCAACTCTCCCTGGGAGAGCCGGTGATCTCCGTGGACACGAAGAAGAAGGAACTGGTGGGGCCCTTCAAGAACGGTGGGCGGGAGTTGCGTCCCAAGGGAGCGCCGGAGCAAGTGCTGGTGCATGACTTCCTGATTCCGGATCTGGGCCGGGTCAGTCCTTATGGGGTGTACGATATCGCCCAGAACGAGGCCTGGGTCAGTGTGGGGACGGACCACGATACGGCTGCTTTTGCCGTCGAGAGCATCCGGCGTTGGTGGCGCGGCATGGGGCAGGCGCTCTACCCGAGCGCCACTCGGCTGCTGATAACGGCCGACGCGGGCGGCAGCAATGGGTATCGGCTCCGCTTGTGGAAGCTGGAGTTGCAGAAATTGGCGGATGAGACGGGCCTTGAAATCGACGTGTGCCACCTCCCACCAGGGACCAGCAAGTGGAACAAGATCGAACACCGCTTGTTCTCCGCGATCAGTCAGAACTGGCGCGGAAAGCCGCTGGTGAGCCACGAGGTGGTGGTGAACTTGATCGGGGCGACCACGACCCGGACGGGGCTGCGGGTTCAGAGCCAACTGGACACCAACCGATACCCGGCCGGGCGCACCGTATCGGACGATGAACTCGAAGCCATCTATTTGCGTAAAGACTCTTTCCATGGTGAATGGAATTATTCGCTGCTACCCCGCGTTGCGCTGCTCAATTGAACTAATTATTTCGTGACAATCCCTAAGCCTGGGAAGGTGACTCGGAGATTCGCAAGGCAAAGAGGCGCCAAGTATCTGGAAGCAGTAAAAGAGAGGGCTAAGGGAGCCACTCCGGAGGATACTGCTTAGCCTGAGCGAATCGCCGCCAATGATAAAAGCCCTGTTCATCAAACAGGGCTTTCCCTTTCCCACCTCGGATGATACCGAACTGGGATTGGGAAGGAGAATGCGATAGAAGTTTAATCCGGACACAACCCTTATAGAAGCCGCACGACGAATTGCGCCGGTGATACAGGAACACAACGAGGAGACAGAGCGGGAGCGCCGCCTGTCCCGGCCGGTGCCGGACGTATTGCATGAGTCCGGATTGTTGCGCATGTTCACGCCTCGCTCCCTGGGCGGGCTGGAAGCAGATCCCATAACCCGCGCCCTCATGAGCGAAGAGATCCCGTTGCACGACTCCGCGGCCGCGTTGCTTTCTTTGGGTCACTCCCGACCATCCGACGCCGCTCTGATAGATACTTCAACGCCATGGACGGCGGAACTCTCGCCCATGTCCGTCTTCTTGCCGGGATTTAGGAAATTCACATTTGCTTGGTTGGTCTCCCGTTTGGGCCAACGCCCCTTGTGGGCCAGGGCTACTCCGGCGGGTATATCTTCGGACAGCCTCACCTTCAACACTACCTCTCCCGTGTCGTTGGACAGCCTAGCCCCGTCTCCCTCTTTGAGTCCCAACGCCGCGGCGTCATCCGGATGCAAATCCACGCTGGCAGGACCCATCTCCTTAACGATTCTCGGTGCGTTGGCTAAGGAGTCATTCATCAGCCAGTAGGTGGCCGGGGTTAGCAGCCTCAGGCGATTCCCCGTTGGCGGCGGGTCAGCCAGGGGCTGGAGCACCCTGGGGTGGCCATCGGCTTCGCCCCAAGGGCTGGCGATTTCAATCTTGCCTCTGGGTGTTGGGGAGTTGAGATCCACGAATTGCGGCACCGGCTCGGGCGTAAGAAAGGCGTTGCCTCCTTCGTCACCGGGCATACCATGACCGTGGACGGCGGTTACGTCGCCCAGTAACCGCACCCGCCGGTAAATTTGCGAAGCTAGAAATTTAACCGCCCGTGCTGAGGGCCGTCTCCCAGGCCTGCTGGGTTGCGATGTCTTGCGTCCAAGGCCGCATCACCGCCGACGCCCTGGCATCCCGGTAGTGGCGTTCCAGCGAATACCGCTTCAGCATGCCCCGTCCACCGCAGACACGGACCGCTTCCCCCTGGATCCTTGGAGGTCGTTGAAAAGCATGGTCGTCACATCCATAGCTCCCGCACCCGAACAGTTGCCTGGACCAAGAGTCCGTATCTGCAAGGTAGGGTCATAACGGAGCAGTCACAATCGGTGGAGGTGTAGTGATGGCGAACCCAGACCAGTTTTACGTAGGGATCGATGTTTCGGCAGCCCATTTGGACCTGGCAGTGCTTCCTGGAGGAGAGGTAAAGCGTTTTACTAACGACCCGGAAGGGATAAAAGCCTTGACGGAGCGTCTGGGGAGTATCGAGCCGACCTTGGTGGTTCTGGAGGCGACCGGCGCAATGGAAGTGCCTGTGGCTGGGGAATTGACTACAGCTGGAGTGGCGGTGGCGGTAGTCAATCCTCGCCAGGTTCGCGATTTTGCTCGTGCCACTGGCCAGCTAGCCAAAACCGATGCCCTGGATGCTCAGGTGCTGGCCCGCTTTGGGGAAGCGGTTAAACCCCCGGTGCGGGCTCTCCCCGACGCCACTCTGCGGGAATTGCGTGCCTTGACCACCCGCCGGCACCAGCTGATGGCGATGGTTACGGCGGAACGCAACCGCCTGCACACTGCTTCTCCCCGGGTAACGCCCCAGATTAAGGACCACATCTTGTGGCTGAAACGGCAGATCAAAGACTTGGACCAAGACCTGGGTGACACCATCCGTTCCAGCCCTCTGTGGCGCGCCCAAGAGAACCTGCTTCGAAGTGTTCCTGGAGTAGGACCGGTAGTGTCCAGCATTTTGCTGGCGCAACTGCCGGAACTGGGGAATTTGAACCGCTATGAAATTGCCGCCCTGGTAGGGGTCGCTCCCCTCAACCGTGACAGTGGCACTCTGCGAGGCAAACGCAAAGTGTGGGGTGGTCGCGCACCGGTGCGGGCCGCCCTCTACATGGCGGCCTTGGTAGCAACCAGGCACAACGCGGTGATCAAAGCCTTCTACCAGCGTCTCATACAGGCAGGAAAGCCCCCAAAAGTCGCGCTTACCGCCTGCATGCGCAAATTGCTCCTTATCATGAACGCTATGCTCCGGCATAATCGCACCTGGAATCCTGGTCCGCAAAATTCTTGACTATCAGGACAGTTGCTTTTTACACCGTGCTGCTAGCTTCAGTGGGCTTCTAAACGACCGTGCATCCAGGGGCTGAAGAAACAACCGCATAGCTGGGCAAGCCCACCAGTGCTAGGCTTTGAGAATATCCCGCCCGGACAACGCCCGCTCCATCAAGGGCCGCATCCCCAGCTCGCTGGATTGGCTAAGGACTCGTCCAGCAGGGACATGGCGAATCCTGTGTATTTTTTTCGTGGGCAGGCTGGAAAAGCCGCATTGTACCCAGGGCGTGTTGGGGTGGCAAGCTGATGGCAAATAGGGGCGGCAGTCATGGGCTGATGGGTATCCGCACGCCGGCCGAAGCAGACAGATTCCTGGTTGGAAGGGAGGCGGTTCCCTCCTGAGAGTGGCGGCATCCAGTCCATCGGGTTGCATTTGACGCGTTCGGGACTCCGTTTTATAGTCCGAGGCATCCCAGAGGCTCACCTGATTGGGAAAATATATTTGGCCTGGGGAATCCTGATCGATAGGGGGAATGTCGGCTAATGGTACTGGAAGTGGCAGTGCTAGACGTCAAACCCGGCCAGTCCCAAGACTTTGAAGCCGCTTTCGGCCAAGCCCAAACAATCCTCTCTTCTATGAAGGGCTACATCTCCCACCAGCTGCAAAAGTGCCTGGAAAAGCCCAACCGGTACATCCTCTTGGTCAACTGGCAAACCCTGGAAGACCACACCCATGGCTTCCGAGGCTCGGCCGCGTACCAGGACTGGCGGCGCCTGCTCCACCACTTCTACGACCCCTTTCCGGAGGTGGAGCATTATGTGGTGGTTACGGAGCATTCCGGGTAACCAAGACCACCTGGGCCTGGTTTTCCAACGGGCCCCGTATCCAGCAAATTACGGGGCCTTTTCGCGTTAGTTGCGAGTATCTACGGATAGAGATCCGTGTCCGGTCTCTTTATTGTTTACTAATGGATTATGAGGACCGCTTTAGGACTTTGACATACCGAGAGAGAGAAGTGCTGTCTCTTGTTGCCGAAGGATACACCAATGCGGAAATCGCTGCGCGACTGGAAATCAGCTCCCGCACGGTTGAGACGCATCGGGCCAACATGATGCGTAAGCTCGGCCTGCGCACTCTGGCTGAGGTGATTAGGTATGCGCTGCGTCGCGGCATCTCATCTTCGGACTTTGATGCCCCCTGAACAGGCGCCGCTCCCCCCGTTTCGCCCTCCCTCGAATCCACCGCTAATATATGGCTCCTATTCTTGAGTCGGTAGTTCTACGGATAGAGGTTAACTGCAGATCTTTCTACCGTTGATCTAGGGTAAGAAGTCAATACCTCTATATGCTTCCAATATCAGAATAGAGCTGACACTGCCTTTTGAGGGTATCCCTTTCGCCGTTTCGGGCTGGGAAACCAAAGCAGAGCAGAGCCGATTATATAGACGCTCGCCATTGTTACGAACTTGAACTACCGCCGGGCCGCTGGATAACTTAAAGCAGGCTCGGTGAGAAGGCCTGAAATATGTCACAGGAATACGCCGCGAGTATTGCTACTGAGAGAGTGGATTCTCTAACCCCACGAGGTCTGAACCGAGTTGGGATAAAGGCGGGATTTGGATGGGGCTATTGTTGAGCCTATCCGTGATTGCGTCCCTGGTCTCTTACCTTATGGCGGCCAACAGCAATACTTTGGTTCTTGTGCTGCTTTTGATTGGCCTGGCCTGTGGAACCCTAGTGGCAGTTGCCATGACCAGAGCCATAACCGGCCCGGTGGCCAAGCTGGTTTCTACCAGCCAGGCGATAGCGGAGGGCGACCTATCCCAAAGAGTAGATATCCAGTCAAACGATGAGTTTGGTATCTTGGGCCAAGCCTTTAATGAAATGATCGCCCAACGGCAGCGGGCCCACGTCGAGCTGGAAGCTCAGGTACAGGAACGAACATCTGCGCTGGAGGCCTCTAATGACCAGCTCATCGCTGAAATCAACGAGCGTCTCTGGCTCGAGGAATTGGAACGTCTTCAGCCAAGAATTGGCGGTGGTAGACGAGGTAGCCCACATCGTTACCTCCACCCTGAATATCGATGAGGTGTACGAGAAATTCGCCCTCGAGGTGAAGAAGCTGGTGGACTTCGACCGGATGAACATCAACCTCATCGATCAAGAGGCCGGGGTTCACACCATTAAATATCTGGTCGGGGAGAACCCGTCGGGGCGCCAACCTGGCAGTGCCAGACCGCTGGAGGGGACCCGGACCCAACATGTTATAGAAACCGGCCGAACCCTGTTGCGGTCGGACCCGGCCGGGGACGAGCAGTTCCCAGGCGAGGTGGACGATGCCAGGGTGGGGTTGCGCTCCAGCATCATGGTGCCTTTGATCTCCGAAGGCGAACCCTTTGGAATCCTCAGTTTGAGCAGTTACCGGCGCAGGGCTTATGGCACAAAGGAGCAGGGTATACTGGAGCGGCTGGCCAGTCAGATCGCCCCTGCCATGGAAAACGCCCGGCTGCACGAGGAACGGGTACGGGCCGAAGAGAAACTCTCCCAAGCCCAGAAGATGGAAACAGTAGGCCAGCTGGCTGGTGGCGTGGCCCATGACTTCAATAACTTGCTGACCGCCATCATGGGCTATTCCCAATTGTCGTTGCAGGAAGCGCCTCCTGACAGCCCTCTAAGCAACTATCTACAGGAGATCCAGCAGGCCACCGAGCGGGCCGCTGACCTGACCAACCAGTTGCTGGCCTTCTCCCGCCACCAGGTCATCGAGCCGAAGGTCATTGACCTGAATGACCTGGTTATCAACACGGACAAAATGCTCCGGCCTTTCATTGAGGAAGATATTGAGCTGGTAATCCTGCCCACCACCGACCTGGAACCGGTCAAAGTAGATCCCGGGCAGATGGAGCAAGTCTTGATCAATCTGGCCGTCAATGCCCGGGACGCCATGCCCGCCGGGGGTAAGCTTATACCAATTCTGAATAAAGAGTGAAGGAAAAGGGTAGGAGGATGGTGTATGTAGTGGAGATAAAATGAAGGGAAAATAGCCAAGGAGTGAGGGACGAAGGGATGGGAAAAGGAGTGAAAGTTGACTGGCAAGAAAGCAGCGAGGAATTGAAACAGCTTTACCAGAAAGAGGTACATCCCCAACGGCGTACCCGACTGCAAGCCTTCTGGCAGCTGAGCCAGGGGAAACGCATTCAGGATGTAGTGGATACGACCGGGGCATCCTACCGCAGCATGGAACAGTGGCTCAGGTGGTATCGACGAGGTGGACTTGGCGAAGTTCTGAGACGGGTGGTAGGGCACCAGGCCAAGGGCAAAAAGCCCTATCTAAACCCGCTGCAGCAAAGAGCGCTGGTGGCCAAGGTGCAACTGGGCCAGTTCCGGACGGTCTGGGATGCAAAGGAGTGGGTCTGGGGACGCTGGGGGGTGCGTTATACCTATAAAGGCATGTATTCCCTGATGAAGGGGCTTGGGCTGGGGTTGAAAGTCCCCCGACCCCATTCCGATAAAGCCGATGCAAAACAGCAGATGGCCTGGAAAAAAGGGGCCTACTGGATGCCTTGGGCCAGGCTGGAATGACTACTGCCTCCCGGCTATGGCACTGTGACGAGATGCGTTTTGGTCTCTGGGGGCAGGTGCGGCGGCGCTGGGGTCTGAAAGGGAAGAAGATTATCCAGCCGATGCAGATCGTGTTCAGTTGGAGCCATTTGGTGCTGGCGGTGGACGTGGGGCGGGGTGAACTACACTGGGGGTGGTCCCAGGGCATGAACCAGCAACAGTTGGTTCCCATATTTGAGCAGTGGCCCATGGATGGGGTGGTGTGGGATGGAGCCCCCAGTCACAGAGGTAAACTCATGGGCCAGCTGGGCTTTGGGCGAATATCTCTACCGGCCTACTCGCCGGAGTTGAATCCAGCGGAAAGGGTCTTTGAGGAAGTGCGCCGGCACATTGAAGGAGAGGTATATCCTTCCCTAGAGGCCAAAAGCTCGGCCATAGAACACCTGCTGCGGCAACTGAAGGCTGACAAACCACGCTTAAAGCGGCTGATAGGTTGGGACTGGCTCCAGCGGGCTTTGGCTCAACTTCCCAACGCTTAACTCTGCCGCTTATAAACAGAATTGGTATTATCGTTGAGACGGCCAACGTTACCCTGGACGCCGAGTACGTTCGCCAGCACAGCGAGGCCTCCCCGGGCCGGCACGTGATGCTGGCCGTAAGTGACACCGGCATGGGCATGTCTGAGGAGGTTCAAGAGCACCTCTTTGAGCCCTTTTTCACGACCAAAGAGGTGGGAAAGGGAACTGGTCTGGGGCTGGCCACCTGCTATGGCGTCGTCCAGCAGAACGGCGGTCACATCGAGGTCTGCAGCGAACCAGGCCAGGGAACCAGCTTCAAGGTTTACCTGCCGGTAACCGAGGAACCCTATGAGGCTCAGCCCGAGATAGTCGATTCCTCTATCTCGCTCCAGGGCAAGGAGCCGGTGCTGCTGGCGGAAGATGAGCCTTTGGTGCGTACTATGGTGGCGACGGTGCTGCGAGTCCAAGGCTACGAGGTCCTGGAGACGGCCAATGGTGAAGAAGCCCTGCGGATGTTCGAGAAACATGGCGGGGAGGGTATCGAACTCCTGCTGACCGATGTGGTGATGCCCCAGATGGGTGGCCCGGAGCTAGCGGAGAAGCTTCACGCCACTCACCCTGAAATCAAGGTTCTCTTCACCTCAGGCTACACTGGAGACTATCTGTCCCATCTCAACACCTTGACCACTGGGAGCGAGTTTCTGGCGAAACCCTACATCCCCGACGCCCTGGCGGTTAAGGTACGGGAGGTGCTGGATCAGCGGGCGGCTTAGCACCTATCTCATCACTTGGCAGATAGAACCAGGCTCAATCTGCGACGGGCTCGAATGAACGGGCTTTGAGCTTCCTGGTGTCCTTCCCCTTCCCCTGCATTTTGGCCCCAGGTGTCTGAAGCATGGCTACTCCAAGACAGTTTGACTTCGTTGATCGGTGCCAGCGAGAGCATCACCATTTCCTGTCGGGCGTCCCACCTTCAAAGATACCAGAGACCATGCGCTTCGCTGCTTCGATCTTCATCCTCGGTCGTGCGCTGCTCCGGTTCGCTGAACCAACTTCTCACGTTGGAGCCCCGGCGTCGAGCAAAGAGAATGATGGTCGCCACGGCCATCGCCAAGCCGAGGGCGGTCAGGAACATTGCCGAAATATCGCTTGGCCGTCGGAAGAGGTTGTACCCACTCAGCCACGAGTTGAGCACGTCGATGCCGTTCACCAAGGCCATTGAAGATGGAGTCGCCCTCAACATAGGAAACGCCGGTCAGTCAGCCGGTTGGTCTCCTGCTGTGCCTGGTTGGTCTCGTGCTGGGTCTCGACGAAGCGGTCGAACCGGCCCGGCAGGTCCAGCAGGTCCTGGGTGAGGAGGAGGGCTCGGAGTGCCTCGGCCCACGTTGGTTGGTCCCGCAGGATGCGCGCCAGATCTTCGATTGTGTTTATGGTAGTCATTTGTGGATTATATCTTAACGGTGGAAAACCCGGGGCTGGGCCGAGAAGTTTGGGATGCCACTTGGTGACCGATATGGAGCTGGAGACACCCCGGAGCAGGTCGGTTCGTTCCCGGAGGTCGCAGCGGAAATAGTCGCCGGATACCGGGCGGACGTGTTGGAGAGCGTGGAACCGGTGATCCGGGGCCTATCAGAGGCCGATCTTGAGACCACAAATCCGGACCGAAACCTGCTTCATCCGCGACCGGCCCCGACGTTCAACTGGGTCCTTGCCCGGAGTGCTCCCAGCACATCGGGCAAGTGCCCTACATACGAGGGCTTATGCCGGACCAGGAGGGTTGGCGTAGATAGGCGGTGGTTGCGCTCATTTTGGGTGCGTCGCGAATATGCCCCCTCCCTGTGGGAGAATGCCGGCTTGAGGGGGTGGTCCGTCGTAACTATGAAACAATAGCGTGCGGGCGCGTCTAGGTGAGGATACTCAGGGTAGAGGCCTAAGCCACTATTCCAAGGCGCGGGAGTCCATGGCTTGACTCTCTGAAGAGTAACCGCCATCTTAGCTTAGTTTCCGGAATTGGCGACGGTCACTAATTGAATACGGTAGCGCGTGGAATACCTCCGTTCTTTGATGTTAAATGCCAACAGGGCTGCCGGGAAAAGCATTGACCCTACTAAGGCGAAAGGTAGGGTGTAAGAGCCAGTGAGGTCATACAAGAACCCAGCCAACAAGACACCAGACAGACCGCCAATCTGGTGGCACAGGAACGTGATTCCCGAGATGGTTCCAAGGGCCCGCAGGCCGTACACGTCGGCGGTCAAGGTGTTGGTCAAGGACACGGTGGCGATCCAGGAGAATCCTGCAAACGCGGCGAAGAGCCACAGCCCTACGGTCGCCGGCATTAATAGTAAAGCGATGTATCCACAACCTCTTATGAAGTAAGCGGAAGCCAGTACGTTTTTCCGGCCGAACCGGTCCGCCAGCATCCCAGATCCCAGTCCCCCCGCGACGTTCAGACCCATCATGACACCGAATATCGTGGCCGCGACACCAGGTGAGACTCCCAAGCCGATGGCGTAGGGCACAAAGTGGACCGACATGATCAATGTGGTCAAGCCGCAGACGAAATAGGCTCCGGACATTTGCCAGATGGGAGAAGACCGGAAGGACTCGCTCCATTTATCGACTTCTAGCGGCCCTCGCTGGAGGAAGGATTGATCGGCGGCGCCGTCTTCGGACGGGTCAGTTTCACCGTAGGGCCGCAGTCCAACCTTGCTGGGGGTCGTCACGAATGAACAGGAAGGCCAGAGGGACGGCCAGGACTAGAATAATAAGCCCCAGCGCAGCCCAGGTTATCCTCCAGTTGTCACCGGTGGCTTGCAACAGATACATGGCGAAAGGCACCAGCAACAAGCTGCCAGCCGAGGTCCCCACGGCGCCGACGCTGACTACGGTGGCCCGCTTCCGGATGAACCACTTGGCCAGCAGCGCGCCTCTGGCTAGAGCAGCTCCGCTGTTGGATATGGATGCAACAAACCCGAATACCAATAACAGAAAGATGAAGTTGAAAGTTAGAGCGAGGGCCGCTGTCGCCAGTCCGACGGTCAGCAAGGAAGTCAGAACCACTTTCCTGGCCCCAACGCGGTCGAAAACATACCCGAGAAAAGGCTGAGCCGCGCCGCCGACGATGGCCCCAATGCCTGCCACCACCGAGATGGTGAACCGGCTCCAACCGAAATCCTCGCTCATGGGTATGACGAAGATTCCGAAGCTGCTGCGGGACCCAGTATTAACGAAAGCGATGAAGGTTACGGCGGCAACGACGTACCAGCCGAAGTACAGGGGAGACCTGGCGGTCGATGGCTCTTTCACTAAGCTGTCCTATTTCTCCTTACTCGGGATTGCCCAGATCAAACTGATTCCTCCAACCATGTGACCCTGTGGGATGGCTCGAACTATAAAAGGGCAGCCTGAGGGCGTCAACTGCATCCGATTCACTCAACTGACCCACTCCCATAGGGTAACCACCCCCCTGACGAGCGTAAAAGTCTAGAATTGCCTGCCCCTGCCCAAGCGTCTCCCTCGGGGTGGTCTATTTACCCCGGACGACCCCATAACTGTCCGAAATACCTGTGCTCTCAAAGCAGGCTAGCCAGGTGCCAGCCGAAGCCGGCTGATCCGTTCTAGTATCCCGGTCAGCATTTCCCTGGTTACCAGCACCTCGGCAAGCTGAAACACCAGCCTCCTTGCGTGGCGTACCAGTCGCCCACCCGTCTTGATCAGCCTGGTCTGAAGACTGGTCAGAGTCCAGTGCTTCATATCCTCCGGCAACACCAGCCTTCTCATAAAGTTGCCCAGGTTGTAAGTCAGGACGAACAGCCATAGTCTCACCTGGTTGGCCACGAACTTGTGGCAGGAAAGCCGGGTCCAGTTCAGGGCGTACTTGCCCTCCTTGATCCACTGCTCCGCCGTGCCACGGCC
>CBDCEX010000015.1:0-525856 GCA_965216025.1 Dehalococcoidia bacterium | reverse complement strand
CCTTGCGGATCAAGGCAAAGGAGTCGGCGTGGTGGACGATGGCCATTGCCGGCATCGCGGTAACGTTTTGGCCCCCGGCGTTAACCAGATGCTTGTCCTCCTGCCCTTCCGGAGCCAGCGGGCCGTAGCCAATGACCCCGTTTTCCGAGTGGAAGATGATCTCTTTGCTGGTGTCGATATAGTTGGAGCACAGGGTGGGCATACCCACGCCCAGATTCACGATCCACTCGCTCTGAAATTCCATTGCCAGGCGGTCGCACATGGCTTGGCGCTCAAGTCTGGGTTTTTCGGCCATCTCTAACCTCCGGTTGCGTGGGATGATGACGGGGAACTGGGCCAGGGTCAGCTGTTTGGGCCAGGAATCTAGTTCGGGCAATCTAGTTTGGGATTTAATCCAGGATGCCGTCGGGAGGTATCTTCACCAGGCGATCCACGTAAACGCCCGGAAGGTGTATCTGGTCCGCGTCCAACTCCCCCCGGCTCAACAATGGCGTCCTCCACCTCCACCACAGTGATATTGGCGGCCATGGCCATGATGGGATTGAAGTTGCGCTGAGCGAGGCGGAACTGCAGGTTGCCAAATGTGTCGGCCCTCCAGGCGCGGATGAAAGCGTATTCGGCGTGCAAGGGATACTCCAGCACGTAGGTCCGGCCATTTATTTCCCGATGCTCCTTGCCCTCGGCCAGCTCGGTGCCAACGCTGCTGGGCGTGTAAAATCCGCCGATACCCGAGGCGGCGGCCCGCATCCGCTCGGCCAGGGTTCCCTGGGGAACCAGCTCCGCTTCTATCTCGTCGTTGTTGTACATTTTGACGAAGGGCGTGATTTGGGAAGGATGGGTCGGAGCGGTAAAGGCGCAGACCATCTTTCTCACCTGGCCGGCCTGGATCAGTGTACCGACATCGACCTTATCGTCCATGCTGCCCGCGTTGTTGGAAATGCCAGACAGGTTCTTCGCGCCCTGCCGGTGCAGCGCGGCCAGCAGATTGCGGGGAACGCCGACACCGCCAAAGCCAGGAGACATGAAGGTGATGCCATCCGGCACATCGGCCACCGCCGCATCGAAGTCAGGATAAACCTTGTTTTTCATTTAGCCCGGACTCCTCGCCAGAGTATGGCCTACATACTACCCCAGTCGCAGGCTGGTGGCCAGGGGGCGGGGGCCGATTGGCGGTAAAGACAGCTGGGTGGCTGGCCATAATGGGGTTAGCTGAAATGTTGGGAGCGGTTCACTGTTAGCAGTGCTGGGGTTCACTGTTGTGGAACTATATTGTCCCATCTTGTGGCTTGATCCCCTTACTGCTTCCGCCTAGCATTAGCCTTGGCTCATACGGAGAATTTATCCAATCGGCTGAGGGAGAGACTGCATTAGGCTTTCCCACCAAAACCGACCCCAGGGGCAGCAGCCCCTCAATCGGCAGCCAACCAGAGCCCAAAACAAAGCCCTCTGCTGAAACCCTGGCCGGAGCAAGCAGAGGGCCGTGAGGAATAACCGCACCTGAGGAGGAGAGGCTGCATTTTCATTTTATGACCTACAGCCCGATCCGGTCAATTGACCAGGTAGGCTGGTAAGGGGTAGGCCGGCGCTTCTTGCCCTGGCCCTCCCAAAACGCCTCCGGGTTTTGCTCCAAATGCGGTATCGATTCCTCGTAAAAGTCCCAGATAGCTTCTGGGCGGAAGCGTTCAACCTTAGCATGCTGGCCGGTCCTGGCAGAGATTTCGAGCCGTCAGACTACGGCGGATGGGAATACCGGAGGTAAATTAGTTTTGATCAAGAAGAGTTTGGTCCTTATCCTTATTATCGCTACTATGTTGCCAAAGCCTGCTCGCTGAGTCGGATGCACTGGAAGCAGGGCGCGGCCGGCCGGAACCCCCGCCGGAACCTCCGCGCGTACTGCCGGAACCCCCGCCTTTCGCGGCCAACCAGGTGTTGGTTAGCTTCCAACCAGGAGTTACGAGCCCAGAAATCGCCACCTTTTACGCCGAGCATAACCTTATAGAGATGAAGAGCGTCGGTCGCGGTCCGAAGGACGATTCCCGGCTGCGCCTGGCCCAGGTGAGGCCACCGGCTGAAATGGGCGATTCAGAAGGGTTTCTCCAAAAGCTCCACCGGGATAGCAAGGTCGATTTCGCCGAGCTGAACTACATCTTGACTTCCTATGAAGGGCCCAACGACCCTGATTTCAACGAATTGTGGGGCCTACACAACACCGGGCAAGGCACCGGCACAGCAGATGCCGACATCGATGCTTTCGAAGCATGGCACGATTTTACGACCGGATCATCGTCCGTAATCGTCGGCATAATCGACTCCGGGGTGGACTACAACCACCCAGACCTGGCGGCCAACATGTGGGTCAACCCCGGCGAGATTCCCGGCAACGGCTTGGATGACGACGGCAATGGCTACATCGACGACGTCCACGGCATAAAACACCATTACCGGCAGTGGCGACCCCATGGACGACCTCGGGCACGGTACTCACGTGGCCGGCACCATCGGCGCCGTGGGCAACAACGGAATCGGCGTCGTCGGAGTGAGCTGGGACGTCCGCATCGTCGCCTGCAAATTCCTCGGCGCCGGGGGCAGCGGCTTTACCTCAGACGCCGTTGAGTGCTTCAAATATTTCAACCCACATTTCCCATATGGCTAAAAAGCTTTCTCAGTAATTCGTCGATGGTCTTTCAACCATTGTCTAATTATGGGCCCTTTTTGCGTGTTCCCAACTATAATAACTCCATGATATGTCCGCTTTGCAGTAAGATGCCGTAAGCATCATTGAGGCACCTGATGGGTGACGGCGAAAAAGCCCCTCTCCGGCTCCAATTCGACCCCAAAGTCCGCCTGGAATTTCACGGCTCAACCATCACCTCCGACGCTGGTCTTCTTGCCTTTCGAGAGTTTTATGATGCCTTGGGCCTTACCGAAATCGCTGAGGACTACCTCCAGGAAAGCCGTACCGGACGCAATATCCTTCACCACCTGGTTCCGCTGCTAAGACAGTCGATCTACAGCCGCTTGGCCGGCTACGACGACACCAATGACGCAGTGCGCCTTTCCCAAGACCCAGCCATGCGAGTGATCGTGGGATGGCAAGGCTCGGAGCGGAAAGGAGCCAGCACCAGTGAGATGGGCCGGTTCGAGACGGAGTTCCTGACCCAAGAGGACAACCTGAAGGGGCTGGCACGAATAAATACCCAGTGGGTGGAACGAGCTATGGCCCATACCCTACACCGGCGAGTAATCCTGGATATGGACAGTTCCGAGAGTCCAGTGCACGGCCAGCAGGAGGGAGCAGCCTATAACGGCCACTTTGAATGCGTCTGCTATCACCCTCTCTTTCTGTTCAACCAGTTCGGGGATTGTGAAGCAGCTAAGCTACGGTCAGGCAACGTCCACAGTGCCGATGATTGGCAAGAAGTCCTTGATCCGGTGGTGGAGCGTTATTTGACAGCAGCGGTCAGGCTGCTGTTTCGTGCTGACGCCGCCTTCGCCAAGCCGGAGATATACGATTATCTGGAAGCAAGAAACATCGGCTACGCCATCAGGCTGCGGTCCAACCAGGTGCTGCAGCGGGAGATAGCGCCCCGGCTAATACGGCCTACGGAGTGGCTTTCCCCGAAGCCCATCGTCTCCTATCATGACTTCGTCTACCAGGCCCAGAGCTGGAACGTTGCTCGGAGAGTGGTCTCTAAGGTGGAGTGGCACCAGGGAGAACTGTTTCCCAGAGTGGGCTTCATCGTCACCAATCTGAGCTATCCAAACATCGGGATAGTCCGCTTTTACAATGGCCGAGGCACGGCGGAGCAATGGATAAAAGAAGGCAAGTACGCCCTGAACTGGACGAGGTTGTCCTGCCACAAGTTCGTGGCCAATCAGGTCAGGCTGGAGTTGTTCGTACTGGCTTACAACTTGGGCAACTCCATGAGAAGGCTAGCCTTACCGGAGGCAATGAAGCACTGGTCGTTGACCAGTCTGCAGACCAGGATGATCAAGACTGGAGGACGGTTGGTGCGCCATGCCGGAAGGCTGGTGTTTCAGCTTGCTGAGGTGCTCGTGAGCCGGGAAATGCTAGGCGGAATACTGGAACGAATTGGTCGGCTTAGGCTGGCTCCTGGCTAGTCCACTTTAGGAGCGTCGGGATTGGTTACGGTTACGGGGTCGCACAGGGCAAAAGAGCTTCCCAAGGGGGAGACTTGGGCGTAGACAAGCGGTTTGGGGCTTTTACGCTTGGCAGTACAGTGGTTGCCCAATGAAAGCGGGGACTTTGAGTGAATCAGGCCGCATCAGACCGCATTTGACGCCCTTGGAATGCGGGATTATATTTGGCGGTATCCCCGCGGGAGCTATATCCAGGAAAGGTGGTTTGATCTGGGGAATCCCGGTTTGGGACAATGGGCCAGCCCACCGAGGAGAAGCGGTTCGCAGCTATTTGACCACCCCTGACTTGCAGCTGAGGCTGGTGGCCTTACCGGCCTACAGCCCAGACTTCAATGCCGACGAAGCCGTCTGGGACTGGGCCAGGGAAGAGGTCACGGTCAACGAATGCCTGGGAACAAAAGCCCAAGTCCAAGAGAAGATGAATGCATTCTTCGGCGGACTAGCTCACCGTAAGGATGAAGTGAAACATCGCTGCCGAACCCTGTTACAAGCTCGAGCCGATGCATTGATTTTTACACCTTCCCTACCTTTGCCATCGCTGCAAAATGTAGTTCCCACCTTGGCTTTGGTTTAGGTGGCCCGATGAAGGCCTCACCTACCAGCGAACCCTTTCCCGGCTGCATCAGCGTTGCCAAAAGGGGCGCTGTTTATTATAGAAGAGCTGGGATTCGTGCCCTTCGACCGCACTGGAGGGGAGTTGCTGTTCAACCTGCTTTTCGACCGCTAAGAGCGGCGCTCTACTATGGAAACCCCGCCCAGTTAATACCGCAGACGACATCGTCTTCAGGTACAGACGAGCGAAGTGCGGACAAGACTTGAACCGTATTCCAACGCCCTGCCAGAGTAACTGTTCAGACTTGATGAGGTGAATTGGCTCAAAGCCGTTGGAAAAACGCTGGCATGGCCGGGGGAGTTGTGGCATACCAGGGAGGTGGACACTGAACTAGACCTGAACGCGGCGAGTCGCGAAACTCTGCTGGAGATAATTGCCGGCCAGCGGGCAGTCATTGCCGATTTGCAAAGGCGGATTGGGGTTCTGGAATCCCGTCCCAACCGGCGCGGGTCGTCGGGGATGGCGGGTAATCAGCCGCACTCCAGCCGGCAAGCGCCGGAGAAAAAGGAGCCCAGAAAGCCGCGCCGCCATGGCTTCGCCCGCCAGCGCATGACTCCTACCCGGCGGGTGGAGCATGCCGTGGCGGTCTGTCCCGACTGCGGGACTCACCTGAACGGCGGATGGGTACAGCGAACTCGGGAAGTCATTGAGCTACCGGTGGCTCCGGTAGAAGTGACCGAGCACGCCCTGGTAGCCCGCATCTGTCCGGTATGCCAGCGGCGCCGGCTGCCCAAAGAGGCCCTGCAGGGGGTGGTTCTGGGCCAGCAGCGCCTGGGGGTCAATCTGGTAAGCCTGATGGTGACCCTGCGGGAGGAGGGACGGTTGCCCATAAGAATCATCCAATGGTACCTGGAGACCGTCCATCAGTTGCACCTGAGTGTTGGTGCCATCGTCCAGGCCGTCCATGGAGTAGCCCGTCAGGCTGAGACGGCGGTGCGAGAGGTGCTCGAGCAAGTCCGCGCCAGTCCCGTGGTGCAGGGCGACTAAACCGGCTGGCGCCAGGACGGGAGCAACGGCTATGTTTGGACCTTCAGCACTCCCAGCGAACGATACTTCCTGCGTCGGGGTCGGGATAAGGGGGTGGTGGATGAGGTGCTGGATTCCTCCTTCAGCGGAGTGTTGGTCAGTGATTTCTACGCCGCCTATAACCACTACCCGGGCCTGAAGCAACGGTGCTGGGCTCATCTGCTGCGGGATATCCATGACCTGAAAGGGTTGTACCCAGAAGACGCTGGGCTGGCTCAGTGGGCCGAGGCGGTTCACTAGGTCTACACGGAGGCCAAGGCCTCGGTCCTTCCCCGAGCCCAGCCAGGCCATCGCACCCAGCTAATGCTGGAGGAGAAACTAATGGTCTTGGCGCGGCCTTTCCTTAAAGATCCCCTGGCGGTTCAGGCCAAGCTCTGCCGGCGCATGGAACGGTTCATCAAGGAACTGTTTGTCTTCGTGTCGGACCCAGCCGTGCCCTCAGACAACAACGCCGCCGAGCGGAGCCTGCGGCATCTGGTAACCAGTCGCAAGATCAGCGGCGGCACCCGCTCAGGGCAGGGCACCGACAGCAAGATGACCTTGGCATCCCTCTTTGGCACCTGGCGGGCTAGAGGTCTCAATCCCCTCCTGGAATGCCGCCGGTTGCTCGCTTCCCCTCAAATTTGAACACTTACCTGCCAGACCGTTAGCTTGACCACTTAAGCAAACTTGCGATAGAGTCAACGCGAGTAGTGATAGACGAAACACAATTCCGTATAACATGCCGTCTGTGGATGTTATCCAGAAAATTTCAGTCGGACTGCTCGTTAAGCGTCGAGTTCGCCTTGCAACTCGCTGATGGAGGACAATCGCCATGCCGTTCTACGAAAGAGGGCCCGTCCGTATCTACTTCGAAGAGGTCGGTTCCGGCTTCCCCCTGCTGATCATCCCGGGTGGCGGACTCAATTCCACCCTGTCATCCTTGCAGCCGCCGTCGCCCTTCAACCCTATGGAAAGGTACAAAGACGACTTCCGCTGTATCAGCGCTGACCTGCGCAACTCTAATTCTGGCCAGTCCAGCGGCCCGCTGGAGATCGACCGCCCCTGGGACGCCTTCTCTGATGACCATCTCGGGCTGATGGATCACCTGGGCATCCAGAAGTTCGGCCTCTTGGGCTTCTGCATCGCCGGGCCTATGATGCACAACCTTATCAGGCTGGCCCCGGAGCGCGTTGTCGCAGCTGCGATGATGCAACCCAGCGGTTTCAGGCCTGAGATCCCGGATCTGTTTTACCAGAACAATATTAAGGGATGGGGGCCGCCATTGTGCGAGAAGCGCCCTGAAATCACGATGGACATGGTCCATGATTTCCTCACCAGCATGTACACCGACCGCGCCGACTTCGTTTTCACCGTTTCACGGGATTTCGTGCTTTCCGTCCAGACGCCGCTGCTGATAGCGCCCGACGACGTACCCGCGCACCCCTACAAGGTCGCGATGGAAGTCGCTAGCCTCGCCCCTAACGCCGAGGTGACCATTTATCCCTGGAAAGATTCGCAGTCGCACATCGACGAGGTCGTAGAGCAGGCACGGCGCTTCCTCAAGGCGCACGAACCCATCATAGTCTAGGAATTCCGAATTCCAACCTTGTTGAAGATAATCAAACCATTAAGATGAGCACATCTTTTATATTTAGCTGGATGGATGCCTCTCTCGTTTACTAGCAGATGCCCTTATTGGGGATTTGCAGCACTTGAAACCTGTACCGCTAGGATTACTGTAATCCCGCCTGTGAGGGGAGTTCGATCATGGAAAATCCCCGGGCCCGGAGGGGAAGCGGAAAGCAATCAACATCCTGGCGCCCTGACATGAGCGACCGGAAGACAGGCGGCGCTAGCCTGGGGACAACTGCAACAACAACTGGTTCTCCCTCCCGTTCCGGAGTTGGAACCTGAGCCCGCTTCCATGCCAGGGGTTGCCCGGCGTAGGCCATGCCGTTACGCCCCCTAACCACCGGAAACCACCGGACGGTGGGCTTCAAAGTTTACGCCATGGAGTGTCTGAGGCATGGCGGTCCTCCTTTAATCAGCAGATCTTGTGGGAAATTGCTCGCTTCCACCATTTTTATCATTCCGTTGACAAGAGATAGGAAGTTAGCCATTTCGTCATTTCCCTTTCGGCTTTATGCTGCCTTGTACTTACGTACGTCCACCTGCACACCAGATGACGCCGCATCCTCAGCGGCTTTAAGGAGCTGCGAGGTTATTTCAGACGCCACGTATTCCTCGCCGCAACTGGCGCATACCTGGGCAGGCACTCCTTTTACTACCAGGGTCAGTTCTTCTCGGGCCAAGGTTACTGTCGCTGTTCCCCAATGGGTTTCTCCCTGTTTGTAGATAAAGCATTTCATAGAATTCGCCTCGAAAAATCGGATCCCCATTCAAACGGATCTGGCTCGTATACCGTGATAACTATCACCTCATTCTCATCCTTGTTGAGGGCGTTACCATATGTAACGGCTGGGTACCGTGCCATCCCAGCACCAGACTGCTGGGATGGCACGGTACCCAGCCGTCTGGTGCTGGATTGTTTGGGTTGTTTCCAGCGCACGACGAACAATATCTTCGCTGATCCCTCGCTGAAACATGCGCTGGATGGCATGCACCCGGAAGACCAAGTGTTCTTCGTTTGCCATGGGAGCAGCTCCGCGCTTACCTCCCTAAGACTTCTTCTCAGCTGCGGCGGCTAGGCGGCGGGTGATGGCGGCCTCGGCGCGGGGGCTGATGGCCCGCTGCACCGTCACGTTCACCAGGGCCGGCTTGTTGGCGGCGAAGGCTCGCTCGATGGCCGGCTTTAGGTCCTCCGGCTTCTCGACCAGCTCGCCGTGGCCGCCCAGCCCCTGCGCCACCAGGTCGTAGCGGGTGGGCAGCAGGTCGGTCCCCACGGTGCGGCCGTACAGACCCAGCTGTATTTGCCGGTCGATGCCCCAGGCGGCGTCGTTGCCCAGGATAGTGACCACGTTCAGATTGTGGCGCACGGCGGTATCGAACTCCATACCGTTGAAGCCAAAGGCCCCATCGCCGGTGAGGTTAATCACCCGCGACTCCGGGTAAGCCAGCTTGGCGGCCATGGCCGAGGGGAAGGAGGAGCCCAGCATGCCCAAACCGGAGACGTAGGACCAGTGGCGCGGCATCTGCGCCGGCAGCAGGGCCCGGCCGAAGTGGCAGAAGTCTCCACCGTCAAAGGACAGGAAGTCGTCGGGCCGCAGCATGGATTGGATTGTCTTGTGGACGTACATACCGTGCATCGGTGTTTCCGCCACCGCCAGACTCTCCGCCCATTCGGCATGGGCGGCCCGTTCCGCGCGCAGCTCGTCCAACCAGGGCAGGTCTTGCCAGGAGTGGGCCGAGGCCTCCTGGGTTATCTGCTCCAGCACGCTGGGAACGTCGCCCACCATGCCCACGGCTACTCCCCGGTTTCTGCCGATTTCGGCGGCCGAGGGGTCGATCTGAATGATCTTGGCGTCGGCGGCCACGTTGGGGGGCCGGCAGAAGCCGATGGTGTAATCCTGTTTGCGGCCCAGGAGGATGACTAAGTCGGCGTCACGAATCTTGCTGGCCGCCCGGTTCAATCCCCGCTCGAAAAAGCCAAAGCTATAGGGATGGTCGTCGGAAAGCAATCCCCGGGCCTGGCCCTCGGTCAGCACCGGGATTCGAGTGGTCTCCGCGAATTTTTGGAGCGCTTCCTGATTGTCGGTGTAACCGGCCGCATCACCGGCGATGGCGAAGGGACGCTTGGCCTGGCGCATCAACTCCACCGCCTGACGGACCAACTCGGGCTGGGCTTGGAAGGTCTCACTGGGGCGGTACTCGTCCGGATTGAAGAAGTTGACCTCGGACTCTTCCAACTCTTGCTCCTGCACGTCCATGGGAATGGTGAGGTGGACCGGACCGCGCCGGCCGCTGTAAGCCAGCCGTACCGCCCGGGCGATGGTGTCGGGAATCCGGCGGGCATCGTAGACCATCAGCGACTCTTTGGCTACCGGAGCGGCCATTCCCACCTGGTCGATTTCCTGCATCGCTCCCCGGCCCAACTCAGCCAGGTCGGCCGAACCGGCGATGGAAAGCAGCGGGCTTTCGCTGTGCATCGCGTTGGTTAGGCCGGGAATGGCGTTGGCGAAGCCGGGAGTGGTGTAGGTGCAGACTCCCAGCTGGCCGGTTATGCGGCCCCAGGCATCGGCCATGTGCACCGCGGCCTGCTCGTGGCGGGTGTCAATGAAACGGAAATCCTGGTCCGCCATCACCTCCAGCAGGGGAAGAATGTGATCCCCGGCCAGGGTGAAAATGTTGGTCACTCCTTCCAGTTTCAACGCCTTGCCTATCAGATGACTGCCGGTTACACGAGCCATAATGCCTCCTTAGGTCAGATTGAAATCAACAAAATTGGGCTTCCTTATTTGGCTTCCCGGCCAGCATCTAGCCGGCCGGGCGGTTTCCCCTGGGTTGAATCCATACCTGGTATCGTTGGTCAGGTAGATTATGCGAGGGGGAAGCCGGGCCGTCAAGCAAGGCGTTGGGTGTGGAGGCCTTGGGTCTGGCGCTCTGGGTTCCGGCTTTCATCGGAACGACGAAGGTAATGCAGAGGGCATTCCTCCTTCTCAAAATCTCGAATGACTCCTGTACCGGGGGATTTACCCAAACGGTGCGCCTATGGGCTGCCGGAGTGACGGATATTATTGGGACATTATTGGGCGTTTAGCGGGCCTTTAACGCATGGCATCTTTGCCAAGGCCCTGCTATCATCCTTGTCGGTGTGGTGTGATGGGATTTCCCCAGAAGTTAGAGAGGCCCTGATACACAATGAATCGAAAAAAGGCTAAGCAACCCAATCAGATCAAGCCCCTCGCCAGCGGGCTGTTGTTAGGAGCCATCACTGCGGGAGGTCTGGTAACTGGGATATTGGGGTTGAAGGCACGGCAGGTCGAAAGGGAATCCAGCAACTTTTTCGAATGGTCTGGCCTTACCGGAACAAAACAAAAGTCTCGCTAAGAGAGTGTTTAATAAGTCCTTGCGATGGGCAACGCCCCGAAGCACACTCACTGAGAAAACGAGATTGCTTCGCGGAGTTTATCCTGAGCGCAGCCGAAGGGCTGCTCTGTAAATAGCCCGTTCGCCCTTCGAGAGCCTCAGGACGAACGGGTTCCCTACCGCTCGTGGTGAGCCCGTCGAACCATGAGCAAAGGGAAATCCATTTTCATCTGTCGGTGGCGCTCCGCCGGAGCATGATAACTCGCACTGACATCGGTTCTTTCGTTAGGTGTTCTCAGCGCCCCTTGACGACGTTCCAGAAACTTGGCGTCCGCTTTCTCCTAGGTTCTGCCCCTGCCCATCGCATTACCAGGCGCTTCCTATGCAAAAAGAGAGGCCCCGCCGAAGCGGGGCCCTAAAAAGCAAGCGTTAATCCAGTTGGGGCTTTAATGCCCGTGTCCATCGCCACAGCCGCATCCACCACCGCTGCCACAACCGCATCCTCCGCCGCTGCCACCACCACTGCCGCAGCCACATCCACCGCTTCCGCAGCCGCCGCCGCTGGCGAACATGGGATTGTTGATGACGAAACCCACCTGGCCACCGAACTGCTCCACATAGTCTATGGTCGCTTCTTCCAGGAAGGGAGCGCTATCCGAGTCCATCAGCAGACTCACTCCGTCCAGAGCGAGGATAGTGTCGTCGGGCTGGCTTTCCTTCTCCATGGTCAGCATGTACTGAAGGCCACCCTGCTCGGCCGGCATCGCCACCACCCGGAGGGAATTCCCAGCTTCGCCTTCCTGATCGATGACTTCCCGGAGTTTTTCTACGGCCAATGGTGTGATTTCCATAATTTTACGCTTCCTTTATTGGCATACCGAATGAGAATCTGAGAAAAGGCTCTCATCTAAAGCCTAACATACCAGCTTCATAACAGTCAATTGCGGTAACCCTTACTTTTAGGGTCGGTTGTTGATGGGACTTCCCGAGCGCCCTGTCATTGCTTCGTCGCTGAGGCTCCTCGTAACGACAGGCTAGGCTTCACCGGGCTAGTCTGCGGCGGAAATCTTCCGGCACGGTCCCCATGCGCCGCCGGAACGCCGTGTCCTCCCGTTGGGGGACTTGGCGGGCGGCCTCTGCTATCAGCTCCACTCCGCCTAGATAGTCGGCCAGGTGGATAAACTCAGCTTCAATTCGGTCCTCCGGCGCGCCGTTGTGGTAGTTGCCCAGCGGGAAGGCGATGCCGGTGGCGCGGTAGCCTTGCCAGGCGAAGGCGCTGGCCTCGCAGGTGCCACCGCTCATTAGCTGGCGCTGAATTTTTATTGGCTCCGGGCGGTCCTGTAGGATTTCTCTGGCCTTGGTGAGAACCGTCTCGGCTTCGGAGCTGAAGGTGAAGGCGGCGTCGCCCACTCGAATTACCGGGCCACCACCGATTTCAGCGCCGGGCAGGCTGCGGCTGGACTCCAGGGAGACCACCAGGGTGTCCTTGGGCAAAGTGTTGGCCTCCGCCAGCAGGCGAGCGCCGACCAAGCCCACTTCTTCGGCTCGGGTAAAGACGCCGTACACATCAACGGGAACCTCTTCTTGGGACAAGATGCTCAACGCGGTCAGGATGCTGCCGCAGCCGGCCAGGTCATCCAAGGCCCGCATCCGGATAAAGTCGCCATCCAGCTGGAAATCCACCAAGTCGAAAACCGCCGGGCAGGGAATTGGGACTGCCGGAGATTCTGTCATATGCGGTTCCGCCAGCTGAATTCGTACCTGCCGGTCCTCAATGTCCCCCAGCCTCTCCACAATCGTGGCCGGCAGCCGCCGTCCATCGGGTAGAATCACCTGCAAGGATAGGCCGGGCGCGAAGCCGCCCGGCGGAACGCCTCCCAGGGCCTTCCCGATCAGGAAGTCTCCCCCAGAAGTTACCTCAGCAGCGACGATTTCAAACCCGGGATGATCCATGTGTGCCACGAAGGCTATGGGGGGATTCGGCGTGGATACGGAGGTAGAGCCAGACCGAGCTGGCAGGCTGGCGAGGATGTTTCCATAGCCGTCCTTCTCGAAGCTCACTCTCATCTCCCCCAGAACTGCCTTAATTAGGTCGGCGACGCCGTCCTCGGAAAAGGATGTGGCCGGTGAACTACCTAGCCGGGCTAGAATCTCCAGGGCCTGCTCTTTCCAGCTGGGCATAATCCTTCAACCTCCGAAGTGGTTTGAAGGATTATATCAGCCGGAAGCCGCCATGAGGATCGGCGGCGGCCTAAATAGGGTCAAGGCAATACCGCCATCTGGTCTGCCTGGGCCAGGTCGGGATCGTCGATCCGGAACTCGACCGAAACGCTTTCCTGGGAATCGTTGAGGGTAGACTCGACGAAAAGATCGATCTCCAGGTAGTCGGTATTGTCTGCCGTGGTGTACGACGAGAATGGGAGGGTCGCGGTATAGGTTTGCCATTCGGTCCCGGCGATGTTAATGGTATTAGCCGAATCGGTGGCCAGGGTTGCGCGAACCGTGCCGTCGGTCTGGCGGATCAGCAGATCCAGGTCGGCGTGAACATCCAGCCGCACTAATCGGGTATATCCCGCGATGGAAATATCGGTGCCGAGGTCCTCCACGTACTCCCCCCACAAGTTGCCGCTATTGATGCCGACCCCGGCCTGAACGTGGGAGCCGGCCGGCAGCCCTTTGTTCCAATTGTCCGTTGAGGCGCCGTGCCGAAACCCAATGTCGCTTTCGTTGGCGACCTCAGCGTGCAGCAATAACCCGTTGGCTGTGGTGTCAACCCCAAAGGTGTCGGCATCCAAGGAGGCCCAAACTCCGGTCACCGGCGCGGTGGCGGCCAGGTCGTCGGCGTAGTAAACCACCGAACCTTTGGTCTGCCCCACCAAGTAAATGTTGGTGGCGCTGTCTAAATAGGTCTCGAATTGCTTAGGAATTGTCACGAAATAACTTGACCTCTACTACATGCTCAGCTATACTTAATGGGTGATAGTTGAAGGAGCGATTCAAGCTCGTTACCAAGCGATTGCCCCCGTTGTGGACGAGCGGGTGCGGCGGCTGGTGCTTGCCGCTGAGGCGTCGGCGGCCGGGCGTGGTGGCCAGGCAGCGGTTGCAAGGGCCACCGGAGCTTCTCGCGGGACGATTCGCCGCGGCATACGGGAGTTGGGCCAGCCGGCCGTAGGGGCCGCGAAGGGCCGCATCCGCCATCCTGGAGGCGGCCGGAAGCGCACCGTCGAGCATGACCCGAGCTTGCGCGAGGACTTGGACCGGCTGGTGGAGCCGACCAGCCGTGGGGATCCCGAGTCCCCGCTGCGCTGGACCTGCAAGAGCGTGCGTCAACTGGCGGCGGCATTGAAGCGCCAAGGGCACCAAGTCAGCCATCGCATGGTCGCCGAACTGCTCCACGACATGGGCTATAGCTTGCAAGCCAATCGCAAGACCCTGGCGGGGACGGAACACCCGGACCGCAACGCCCAGTTTGAGCACTTGGACCGGGCGGTGCAACTGCAACTCTCCCTGGGAGAGCCGGTGATCTCCGTGGACACGAAGAAGAAGGAACTGGTGGGGCCCTTCAAGAACGGTGGGCGGGAGTTGCGTCCCAAGGGAGCGCCGGAGCAAGTGCTGGTGCATGACTTCCTGATTCCGGATCTGGGCCGGGTCAGTCCTTATGGGGTGTACGATATCGCCCAGAACGAGGCCTGGGTCAGTGTGGGGACGGACCACGATACGGCTGCTTTTGCCGTCGAGAGCATCCGGCGTTGGTGGCGCGGCATGGGGCAGGCGCTCTACCCGAGCGCCACTCGGCTGCTGATAACGGCCGACGCGGGCGGCAGCAATGGGTATCGGCTCCGCTTGTGGAAGCTGGAGTTGCAGAAATTGGCGGATGAGACGGGCCTTGAAATCGACGTGTGCCACCTCCCACCAGGGACCAGCAAGTGGAACAAGATCGAACACCGCTTGTTCTCCGCGATCAGTCAGAACTGGCGCGGAAAGCCGCTGGTGAGCCACGAGGTGGTGGTGAACTTGATCGGGGCGACCACGACCCGGACGGGGCTGCGGGTTCAGAGCCAACTGGACACCAACCGATACCCGGCCGGGCGCACCGTATCGGACGACGAACTCGAAGCCATCTATTTGCGTAGAGACTCTTTCCATGGTGAATGGAATTATTCGCTGCTACCCCGCGTTGCGCTGCTCAATTGAACTAATTATTTCGTGACAATCCCTTATTGCCGTCCAATCCCACCAGGTACATGGTGTTGCCCCTGGCCGGAGTTCGCAAACTGGTGTTGGAGTAGCTGCTGCCCACCTCTCGGATACCATATTGGCGAGCATCTCCGGTTATGAACAATATGGCTCCGTCGGCGTCGGAGTCCACCTGGCTGGAAAGGTCAATTGCGGCCCAAGATCCTGTGGTGCCGATGGTAACGTCGGTCGGGGATGCAAAGAAGGAAGGATCGGCGCCGATGGTGTACCCAATTAGTTTGAAGTCGATAATCGGACTGGTTATGTGGCCTTGGATTAGCCGATTGCTGTCAATCTTTACCATCTGCCAGCGGTGGTGGTCTACCTCTACCAGAACCGCTCCGTAGTAGGGGTTGGACATGTAGTCGCGGGAGTCCCCCTTGCCTCGTAAGACACCTCCCATACCCTCTTCTACTCCAGTATTAACCACTTCCACCACCGCTCCGGTAGCTCCGACGGGCACGTATGCGGTCAGATCTATGTCCTGCCAGCTCCCTCCTGTGGTTACGCTGATGTCCTGGGCATTTTCGAACCAAACAAATCCGAAGTCGGCTTTGTCGCGCCTCAACCGGTAGGTAACGTCCCAGGTGGAAGCGCGGATTTGGTCGGTGTCCGTTAAAGGAATGACGAACTTGCCGTCGTTGGGACTGGGCCGGACGCGAGCTACTTGCTCACTGGCGATGGATGCCGACAGGGTGGCTGCGGTGCCGTCGGGAGAGGCCGCTTTCAGCTGGTAAAAATCAGAGCCTGTAATGCCGGTGGTTTCGGAATGAAAATAGTGGGTGCTGGGACAGGAAAAGTAGCTGGAATCGATCACTCCACCGGGGGTGACCACCACCAGGGTTCCTGAGCTGTCGAACTGAATCAGAGGAGAAATGGGTACTTTAAAAGTGGCCGTTTCCGCCGGATTCCACTGGTTCGGATCCCGGGTATCGGGACTCAGAGACGCCAGGGTCCAGTTGGTGGTGTCAGGGCCTTTTCATTCTCCTGCCTGGTAGGTAAAGCCCATCATGTCGAAAGCTTCGCTGAGATGGGCATTGTGGCGGCGTAGGGCAGCGGCTACGTTGGAATGCCCAGCCCGACGTACCAAGCTGATGACCAGGTTCCGCAGGCCCGCCAGCACCTGAGGGGCGGCCCCAGTGCGCACCTGAGAGCGGTCCTCGTCGAAGGTCACATCCCGTACCCAGTGGAGGCGGTTCTCGATGCCCCAGTGCCCACGGGAAAGGCTCAACAATCGCCTGGCATCGGCATCAGTGGCTGGGAGACTGCTAATTGCATAGCTCACAGCCACCTGTTTCTTGCCCTTCACGATCCGCTGGCGCTCTAGCCGACACACCTGTTGCAGATGCGGCCACGCTTCCCCGACCGTCCCAGCGCTGCCCACGTAGCCATTTAGCTCTGGGTCGGCCAAGGCCCACAACTCTCGCCGCTCCAGCCGCCCATGACGCCGCTTTACTGGAGCATCGGCCCAGACCGTCAGCTTGGCCCCGCGTGCTCGCCACTCCGCTGCCAGCCAGGGAGGTACGGTTGGGCCACCAGCCCTCTCAGTTCCTAGCAGGGGAAAAAGCCACCTCCAGGTCTCGGCGCAAGGTGGGCTGATTCTCTTTAGCTGGCAGCAGATACTCTCCGCCGCCTGCCACAATCTGCTCACAGACTTTCCGTTGGGTCAGTAAGGCATCAGCCACTACTACCCGACCCTTCAGGGGTACCTGGCCCAATACTTCTTTGACCGCCGCCAATTCTTCCCCTTTGCCCGGCGCAGCTACCTGCGCCAGCACTGCCCCAGCGCGGCTAGCGTAGGCCGACACCAGATGGACCCCGGGTATCTCTTGGCCGTGGACCCCTCGCAAGGTTTTCCCGTCCAGGGACAGGGGGTCATCCGCCTCTACCCCGCTATTTGCCAGCCAGTTGCCGACTTCTGCCTCAAAGGCCGCCACGTCCAGGCCCTTGAACACCCGGTGGAGGGTGGCCACGCAGGGTGTCTTCTCCTGGCTGAACCCCAAAAGCTGCGCCGTAGCACCCCCTTGGTCCCGCCCCCATTGAGCTATGGCGTATAAGCTGCGGGCGCCGCACAGCATGGCACAGGTGGCCAAGGCCAGGATCGCCCCCAAAGAGTGGCGTCGCCCTTGGCTACTCCGGAAGTCAGGCACCAAATCCAGCGTTTCTCTCAAAGTCATCATCCTTCCCTCCCGCTTAAACTGGTAATAACTTTATACTATTTTGAGAAAATGAAAAGGCCCTGGGAGTAATCGTAACTGTTCAGACTTGATGAGGTGAATTGGCTCAAAGCCGTTGGAAAAACGCTGGCATGGCCGGGGGAGTTGTGGCATACCAGGGAGGTGGACACTGAACTAGACCTGAACGCGGCGAGTCGCGAAACTCTGCTGGAGATAATTGCCGGCCAGCGGGCAGTCATTGCCGATTTGCAAAGGCGGATTGGGGTTCTGGAATCCCGTCCCAACCGGCGCGGGTCGTCGGGGATGCCGGGTAATCAGCCGCACTCCAGCCGGCAAGCGCCGGAGAAAAAGGAGCCCAGAAAGCCGCGTCGCCATGGCTTCGCCCGCCAGCGCATGACTCCTACCCGGCGGGTGGAGCATGCCGTGGCGGTCTGTCCCGACTGCGGGACTCACCTGAACGGCGGATGGGTACAGCGAACTCGGGAAGTCATTGAGCTACCGGTGGCTCCGGTAGAAGTGACCGAGCACGCCCTGGTAGCCCGCATCTGTCCGGTATGCCAGCGGCGCCGGCTGCCCAAAGAGGCCCTGCAGGGGGTGGTTCTGGGCCAGCAGCGCCTGGGGGTCAATCTGGTAAGCCTGATGGTGACCCTGCGGGAGGAGGGACGGTTGCCCATAAGAATCATCCAATGGTACCTGGAGACCGTCCATCAGTTGCACCTGAGTGTTGGTGCCATCGTCCAGGCCGTCCATGGAGTAGCCCGTCAGGCTGAGACGGCGGTGCGAGAGGTGCTCGAGCAAGTCCGCGCCAGTCCCGTGGTGCAGGGCGACGAAACCGGCTGGCGCCAGGACGGGAGCAACGGCTATGTTTGGACCTTCAGCACTCCCAGCGAACGATACTTCCTGCGTCGGGGTCGGGATAAGGGGGTGGTGGATGAGGTGCTGGATTCCTCCTTCAGCGGAGTGTTGGTCAGTGATTTCTACGCCGCCTATAACCACTACCCGGGCCTGAAGCAACGGTGCTGGGCTCATCTGCTGCGGGATATCCATGACCTGAAAGGGTTGTACCCAGAAGACGCTGGGCTGGCTCAGTGGGCCGAGGCGGTTCACCAGGTCTACACGGAGGCCAAGGGCTCGGTCCTTCCCCGAGCCCAGCCAGGCCATCGCACCCAGCTAATGCTGGAGGAGAAACTAATGGTCTTGGCGCGGCCTTTCCTTAAAGATCCCCTGGCGGTTCAGGCCAAGCTCTGCCGGCGCATGGAACGGTTCATCAAGGAACTGTTTGTCTTCGTGTCGGACCCAGCCGTGCCCTCAGACAACAACGCCGCCGAGCGGAGCCTGCGGCATCTGGTAACCAGTCGCAAGATCAGCGGCGGCACCCGCTCAGGGCAGGGCACCGACAGCAAGATGACCTTGGCATCCCTCTTTGGCACCTGGCGGGCCAGAGGTCTCAATCCCCTCCTGGAATGCCGCCGGTTGCTCGCTTCCCCTCAAATCTGAACACTTACTTTACTTGCTGTTGGACTTGAAGTGAACCGAGTGAATCAAGTCTGGATGGCCGACATCAGCTACATTCTCAAACTGCCGCCTGATGGACGTGACTATTGTCGCCGAAAGAACCCTGGCAACATCTCGGGGCAGGAAAGGGAGTGATTGAATGGGGGCAACCTGGTGCGACACGCCATATTTGTCAATACTTTCGCAACACCGGCGGTTCTACTCCTAGAATCATCAACCGGGCTTCCTTCCAGGCGGCACTTAGCGCATATCGGGCCGACGCGACCGAGGACGCCATAATTTTTAAGCCCACTCCTCCACCAGCAGGTAAAAGGCTTATCCCCCAAGTGGTGGCATCATCGGTGACCAGCGGATCTTTCAAGCAGTCGCGCATCCTGTCTCGCAAAACGTCGGACTTAAATCCTCCGGCCACGACCAGCAGGGTGCCTAGCGTGGGAGACTCGCCCGTGCCCAACACGCATCTTCCCGACGGGCGGCGGCTTTTGGGAGTCAGGGAGAATCCTTCACGATATATGGGGAATCCATCTGAAGCATTTATAGCCAGTTGGCTTTTGAAGCAATCGTAAGCCAGGCTTTCCCCCCGAGCAGTACGGCCGGGCGCAATAATTTCCCCGAATATTAAAGTCGCATCTGGCGCGACGGTCATGGAGGTTTTCTGGGAGAATCTGGCGCCCAGGAAGGGGATTATTTGGTCCGGTAGGTATTCCAGGCAAGCTCCTTTCTCCACAGTCAGTTCGGTTTCCTGGAGGGCGGACCCATCAGGCATGGCGAATACCTTGGTGGCTGACTGGGTGGTCAAATGGGCCTTAGCACCAGGGGCAACCTTCACCCTAACCTTCAAATGGTCTCCCTGGAGGATTCCAGCCGTAGGATTTGCCAGGTAGATAAAGGCCATATCTGGAAGGGCCTGGTCCAGATACAGGGCGCGCTGCACTACCAGAGGCGGGTTAACCCGTTGACGAACCAGGCAGGTCCGCTGGCCACGAACTGCTAACTCCAGGTCGGCCAACCCCTGGGTATGGGTTGGCGGGGGCTCAGTGGTGGATTGCACCAACACCTGGGGCCTCCAGCACATTTTTCAAGACTTCATCCACTCCATCACCGGTGCGGCAGTTGGTGAACAGAAATGGCTTGCCGCCTCGGACCATCTCAGCGTCTCGACCCATGACTTCCAGGTCGGCTCCAACGTAAGGGGCCAGGTCAGTTTTGTTAATTACCAGCAAGTCAGTCTGGGTAATGCCCTGCCCGCGCTTGCGGGGTATCTTGTCTCCAGCGGCCACATCAATGACATAGATTTGGTAGTCGGCCAGGGCCGGGCTGAAAGTAAGGGTAAGGTTATCACCACCACTTTCAATGAGGATGAGATCGCTATCGGGAAACGAGGCAGTTAATTCCTCCACCGCCAGGAGGTTGAGAGTGGGGTCTTCCCGCACCGCGGTATGGGGACAGGCTCCGGTTTCCACTCCCCGTATGCGTCCCTCCTCAAGCACACCAGCTAGAGTGCGGCGGGCATGGTCGGCGTCCTCCCGGGTGAAAATGTCGTTGGTAATAATCAAGGGTCGCAGCCCAAAACCGATAAGGCGAGGGACCATCGCCTCAATGAGGGCAGTCTTGCCTGCCCCTACCGGTCCCCCTACTCCGATACGAGGGATCTTGCCTATCATGGACTGCCTCCTATCTGGACCTAGCTTGCGAACATCCGCAGCTCGTCGGATTCATGGCCCATGGCCGCTACATCCAGCTCTGGCGTGAATGCTATAATCTCTTCCCAGGAACGCTCGCGGATTTCTTGAATCTGATCCATTAACAAAGAATGCAAGCGGTGATGGATACCCTGGGCATCGACATGGGTCATGGGCAACAGACGCAATGCGGCGCCGAGAACCGAGGTTGCGTGGCTGTGACAAAACACCATCAAGGCCGGCTCTTCCGGAATGTTGAGGCTGAAGGCTACGACACCCAAGGCGACAGCCCCATTGCCCGGCGCTTCCTGCGTGGCTACTTTGGCCCTATAGTCGCCATGGAGCCGGTGGGAAACGAAGGGGACCGTTTCATCGAGCAGCCGATGACCAACCTGAACCGAGACTGCTCTCAGCTCTGAGGGGAGTTTCAGGGCAGACAGCAGTTGATCGATGGCTAATATGGTAGCCAGGTCTCCTCTGATTGCGGACCGATGGCTGTTGAGCAAAGCTACCCCGTCCGAAGGCAGCACTGACCAGGTAAACTGGTTTCTCTGGAATTCCTCCACGTCACTGGGACTGCTTACCAGGCCCCGGTGCACCATTCCTTCCAGACCCTGGGAATGAGCGTACATTCCAGTGGGGAAAAAGGAGTCAGCTAATTGCAGGGCGGATAGAAACCCGAACAAGTTGGCATCAAACATTGACATGAGTGGAGGTTCAGGTTGGGAGTCTATACCAGGAAGTAAAGTTGGGCCAGGCTCAGGCGCTCTGCCGGGGGCACAGTGGCTAACTCTCCATCCACCCGCACCTGGTAGGTTTCCGGGTCAACTTCGATAAGGGGCAACCTATCGTTGCGAACCATTTGCCGCTTGGTAATGGTGCGGCAGCCTTTTACCGGCTCCACCAGCCGTTTCAACCCCAGCTGCTGGTGCACTCCCAGCTCGTATGCCTGGCCTGACAGAAACGTGATGCAGGTCTGGGCATTGGCCGCGCCGTAGCTGCCGAACATGGGTCGGTAGAAGGTCGGCTCCACCGTGGGAATGGAGCCGTTGGGGTCTCCCATTACCGACCAGTTTACCATCCCGCCCTTGATAATCATCTTGGGCTTGGCCCCGAAGCTGCCCACCGGCCAGAGGACAATATCCGCCATCTTTCCCGGGGCAATAGAACCCACCAGGTGAGAAATTCCATGAGCGATGGCGGGGTTGATGGTGAGCTTGGCCAGATATCGCAGCACCCTAAAGTTATCGTGCTCCGGTGCATCCTCGGCCAGCTTCCCCTTCATCTGCCGCATTTTGTCCGCCGTCTGGAACAGGCGTGTAAAATTCTCACCCACCCGGCCCATTGCCTGGGAATCGGAGGAATAGATGCTGAGAACCCCCAGGTCATGCAATACATCCTCGGCAGCCATAGTTTCCGGGCGAATGCGGCTTTCGGCGAAGGCCACATCCTCGGGAACACCGGGGTTCAGATGATGACATACCATGAGCATGTCCATGTGCTCGGCCAGCGTGTTCACTGTGTAGGGCCGGGTGGGATTGGTGGAAGAGGGCAGCACATTAAGCTCGCCGGCGATGCGGATAATATCCGGCGCATGGCCGCCCCCGGCTCCTTCGGTATGGTAGGTGTGAATCGTGCGCCCATCGATGGCGGCAATAGTGTCCTCAAGGAAGCCTGCCTCGTTGAGGGTGTCGGTGTGAATCGCCACCGGCACATCGTGGGCGTCGGCCACCCGCAAGCAGCAATCGATGGCCGCTGGAGTAGTGCCCCAGTCCTCATGCAGCTTCAGGCCGCTGGCCCCGGCCGCAATCTGTTCCTCCAGAGGAGCGGACTCGCTGGCGTTTCCCTTCCCCATTACGCCCCAATTGACCGGCAGACCCTCCGCCGCTTCCAGCATCCGGTGAATGTACCACGGCCCCGGGGTGCAGGTGGTGGCCTTGGTGCCGTCGGCGGGACCGGTGCCACCTCCAAGCATGGTGGTTATTCCGTTGGACAGGGCATGGTATACCTGCTGGGGGGAAATCATATGAATGTGGGCGTCGATACCGCCGGGGGTGGCAATTAGATGCTCACCGGCGATGACTTCAGTGCCGGGCCCTACTATCAGCGCCGGGTCCACCCCATCCATTATTCCGGGATTGCCTGATTTGCCGATACCAACGATGCGTCCGGCCTTAACCCCGATGTCGGCTTTGATAATGCCCAGCAGCGGGTCCATGACTATAGCATTGGTGATGACCAGGTCAAGGGCGCCGCCGCGGTTGGTGACCGCAGATGCCTGCCCCATGCCGTCCCGGGCAGTTTTACCGCCGCCAAAAACCAGCTCATCGCCATAAGTAAGCAGGTCCCGTTCAATCTGGCAGATCAGGGCAGTGTCGGCCAGTTTGAAGCGGTCACCTACCGTGGGACCATAGAGTTCGGCGTATTGACGGCGGCTAATCTCGGCCATGCTATTGCTCCGGGGAGTCTGCCTGGGAGTCGGTCGAGGGAAGGTCGGCAAAACCCCGCTGGGACATCTTGGCCAAGGCCTCGGCCCGACCCCCCGGCTCGTCCAGGCTACCGTTGGTTAAGCCGTTCAGCCCACTTACTTGCCTGGCGCCTCCAATGGCTACCAAAGAGACTTCTTTCCGGTCACCGGGTTCGAAGCGGGCCGCGGTGCCGGCGGGTATGTTTAGACGCATCCCAAAGGTTGACGAGCGGTCGAAGCGTAGCGCCCGGTTTACCTCGAAGAAGTGAAAATGGGAACCAACCTGGATGGCCCGGTCGCCCGTGTTCCAAACGTTCAATGTTATGGTGGGGCGCCCCCGGTTAATCTCGATTGGCTCATCAGCCAGCAGGTAGTGGGCCGTTTCACCAGCCATAAATATATCTCCTGTCGCCTAATCACCAGCGGGTTATAGAACCGGGAGATAGCGGGAGATTTCGTAGTCGGTGACTGTAGACCGGTACTCCTCCCATTCAATTTCCTTATTCCGGATGAGACTGTTGAAGATATGGTCGCCCAGGGCTTCCTGGAGCAGATCACTCCGTTCTGCCAGGATGATGGCCTCGCCCAGGCTGCCGGGCAGGGTTTTGATGTTCAACGACTGCCGGCGTTGGGCCGACATGTCAAAGACGTTACCCACCACCGGCGGAGGCACCGGATATTCTTCCTGAATTCCCTTCATGCCGGCGGCAAGCATGGCGCTAAACGCCAGATAAGGGTTGCACGCCGGGTCTGGCGCCCGATACTCAATTCGTACCGAGGTGGTGTATCCAGGCTTGTAGGCTGGTACACGGATCAGGTCGGACCGATTAACGTGAGACCATGTTACGTACACCGGAGCCTCATAGCCAGGCACCAAACGCTTGTAGGAGTTGACCCACTGGTTGGTGACCAGGGTGATTTCCGGAGCATGCTGAATTAAACCAGCGATGAAACGCTTACCGGTCAGGGAAAGATAATGCTCATCGTCGGCATCGTAGAAGGCGTTGCTATCCCCCTGGAACAGGGACTGGTGGATGTGCATCCCTGAGCCGTTAACACTGGAAATTGGTTTAGGCATGAAAGAGGCGTGGACTCCCCGAAGCTGGGCCAACTCCTTGATGAGTAGCCGGGCAGACACTACACTATCTGCCATCGTGAGGGCATCCGTGTGTTGCAGGTCGATCTCATGCTGACTCGGTGCTGCCTCATGATGAGAGTACTTGACCGGAATGCCCATCTCCTCCAGGTTGAGCACGGTGTCCCGGCGCAGATCGCTGGCCGGCTGGCTGGAAAGCTGGTCGAAATACCCGTTACGGTCGAGTAATTCCGGAGTGTCGGAGTTCTTCAGATAAAAGAATTCCAGCTCAGTACCCACATTGTAGGTGAATCCCATTTCTGCCAGCCGGCGTAAATTGCGCTCCAGCGCATAGCGGGGGTCGCCGATGAAAGGCTCGCCCCCGGGGCGGCGAATATCACAGAACATGCGAGCCACCGCATTTTGCCGGGGCCGCCAGGGCAGCAAGGTGAAGGTGCTGGGGTCGGGGAAGGTCCGCATGTCGTTTTCGTAGGAGCGCGCAAAGCCTTCGATGGCCGACCCGTCGAATCCCACGCCCTGCTCTATAGCATCCTCAAGATCATCTACTTTGATGGCAAAACCCTTCAGATTACCCAGTATATCGGTAAACCACAGGCGAACGAATTTGATGTCTTGTGCTCTAGCCTCCCGTAGTACGTGGTCACGAGTTGCTTCCCGATCTTCCGTCATGATCAGCCCTCCGAATATTGAGGCAGAAAAACCAAGGGTCCGCGAAAGCCCCGGGCGCCTTCTGCCGAGTAAATAATTTTTCGAATGCGCAAAGCTACACTATTGGGTCGTGGCAAGACACCAGCTTGGTCCCATCCGGGAAAGTGGCCTCCACTTGCACCAGGGTTACCAGCTCGGGCACTCCCTCCATTACGTCTTCCCGGGTCAGCACCTCCCGGCCCAGGGTCATAACTTCGGCTACCGATTTTCCGTCGCGGGCTCCCTCTAAAAGAGCTTCGGTGATGAGGGCAATGGATTCCGGGACATTGAGCTGGAGACCTCTAGCCCGCCGCTTGCGGGCCAGATCGGCGGCCACATAAATTAACAGCTTTTCCACTTCCCGGGGAGTGAGCATCATGACTTGGCTTATCCAAGGAGCCGGTAATTTCGAGCCCGATTAAACCGCCAGATATTCACGCATCAAACTCTGGTCGAGGGTGTTGGTTGGCCCTTCCAGGACGATTTCCCCCTTTTCCATTAGGAAACAGTGGTCAGCGACAGACAGGGCAAAATCCAGAGACTGCTCCACCAGCAAAATGCTGGTACCTTGCTGCTCCCGCAACCCCTGAATCAAATCCTCAATTTCTTGCACAATGGAGGGCTGCAACCCTTCAGTAGGCTCGTCCAGCAACAGCAACCGGGGCCGGCGGACCAATGCCCTGGCCAGTGCTAGCTGCTGCTGCTGTCCACCACTGAGAGTACCCGCCGCTTTCGCTGTGTAGACCTGGAGGGCTGGGAATAGAGAGTACATTTCCTCTATGGCTTCCAGGTTGCTGGACTTTTTAGCCTTGGTGCCCTCCAATCCCATTAGCAGATTCTCGTGGACATTTAGGAAGGGAAAAATATGGCGGCCCTGAGGCACATATCCAATTTCAGCGCGAGCCCTTTTTTGGGAAGGCCAGCTTGTAATGTTGGCATCCAAAAAGCTCACCTTGCCACTGCGGGGGCGGAGCAACCCCATTATAGACTTGAGCAGCGTGGTCTTGCCCACACCATTGCGTCCCATCAGACAGACCACCTGCCCCGCTGGTACGTCCAGAGTCACATCAAAGAGCACCTGACTCTGCCCATAGGCTACTGAGAGAGATTCGACTAAGAGCATATGGTTCTCCCCGGAATAGGTCTACTAACTGCGGGCAGGCTCCGCTTCTGCCGAGTCTTCTTCAGCCGGTCTGGCTCCATTGGCATGTAGGACTCTGCTGCGTCCCAAATATGCCTTCACCACCTGGGGGTCTTGTTGCACCATCTCGACCGAACCCTCACTCAAGACCTTGCCCTGATGCAAAACAGTTACCTTTTGAGCGAAGCGCCGCACGAACTCCATGTCGTGTTCGACCACCAGCACCGTGCGGTCGCGTCCAATGTCCTGCAACAACTCTCCGGTACGGTTCCGCTCCCGTCGCGTCATGCCCGCCACCGGCTCATCCAGGAGCAACAGTTGGGGTTCCTGCACCAGGAGCATGCTAATTTCCAGCCACTGCTTCTCGCCGTGGGACAGGGACCCGGCCTGGACCTGGGCCCGGTCGGTTAGCCCAACCTGCTCCAATGTGGTGTGAATCCGATCAACCTCATCGCTCTTTATTCGCCGAAACATGGCGGTGACCCGACTGCGGTAGCCTATGGCCACCTCCAGATTCTGGTACACCGTCAAACTGCTGAAGACGGTTGGAGTCTGAAACTTGCGCCCTATCCCCAGCCGCACCAGGTCATGCTCCTGCCGCTTGGTCAGGCCGGTCTTCCCGTCAAAAATGAGTTTGCCGCGGTCGGGCCGAGTCTTGCCGGTAATCAGGTCCAAGAGGGTGGTTTTTCCGGCCCCGTTGGGCCCAATCAGGAAACGCAATTCCCCGTAGTCCAGGGTAAAGTCCAGATCGTCCAGCACAACAAAACCATCAAAGCTGACAGTTAAGGCCTCAACATCAAGAATGTGTTCGGTCATGAACGGGTCATTCCTCCAATTCCTTGCTGAATCGCGGTACGTACTCGCCGTAGGGAAAGCCACTGAGGCAGCTGCCGCGATTCCCTTCTAAAGAGGCCAATGATGCCGCTGGGGAACAGCAGCACGGCGCCAATGAACAACCCACCAAGGAAGAACTGCCAGATTGCTGGAAAGGACTCGCTGAGCCCGCTCTTGGCGCTGTTCACCAGCAGCGCTCCAATTATTGGTCCCAATAGGGTTCCCCGTCCACCTACCGCCACCCATACGGCGATCTCGATCGAGGGTAAGATTCCCATGTTGCTGGGAGAAATAATGCCCACCTGAGGAACGTACAACGCTCCGGCCACCCCGGCTATACCGCCAGAGACGGCGAACACCAAGGTTTTCAACACCACCGGGTTATAACCCATAAAGCGAACCCGGTTCTCGTCGTCCCGCATCGCCACCAACAACCGGCCGAATCGGGAGGCCACTACCCAATGAAGCAATAGATATATGGAAACCAAAACGCCTACGGTCACATAGTAAAAGACAAGCTGAGTTTCCGCGCTGACCACCGGGAACCCGAAAATGGTGCTGTAATTAGTTATCCCGTTGGTGCCGCCGGTGTACGGCTGCTGCCCAACAAACAGAATGCTGACCATCAAGGCCAGGGCCTGGGTGATTAGGGCAAAGTAAACCCCAGTGATTCGGCTGCGAAATACCAGGTAGCCTATCCCTCCGGCCAGGGCCGCCGGAATGATAATTGTCATCGGCAGGGCAAACCAAGCATATTTGAAGGGCGCCCAGAAAAGGGGAAGCGTCTCCAGGCCGCTCCAGAACATAAAATCGGGAAGCCTGTCACCAGCCGCTTCCAGCTTGAGAAACATTGCCATGGCGTAGGCACCCAACCCGAAGAACACTGCCTGCCCCAGGCTAAGCATGCCGGCGTAGCCCCAGATCAGGTTAAGGGAAAGGGCCAATATGGCGAAGGTCAAAAATTTGCCCAGCAGTCCAAGCCGGAATTCCGACAGGATTAAGGGCGCGACCAGCAGCGCCAACGCTAAGACTACAAACGGCAGCATCCCGACTAATGGTCCGCCGAGGCGAGAAGTAAATTGGGTTGAACGGATGGCTTTTATCATCTAATCATCGGCTTCCAAGTCATCCTTATCTCGCCCGTTGGCCCATTAGCCCGGCGGGCCTCCATTGCAGGAAGAGTATGACCATCGCGAAGACCAGCACTTTGCCAACCACTGCGGTGGTCCCGAACTCAAAGATCGTATTCAGCATTCCGATGACGAAAGCGGCCAGGATGGTGCCGGGAATCTGACCAAGTCCGCCCAGAATAACTACTATAAAAGCATCTACCAGATAGAAGGTGCCCAGGGAAGGGCCGATGGGGCCGATCAAGGTGAGGGCGCAACCCGCCAGCCCGGCCAACCCAGATCCCAGGGCAAAGGTGAGAGTGTCTACTCGACGGGTCGATACCCCCAGGCTGGCGGCCATGTCGCGGTTCTGCATCACGGCACGCATCCGCCGTCCCTCGCTGGAACGGTACATGTACCAGTAAAGACCACCGATGCAGGCCAAAACCAGGACTATGATGAAAAGCCTCTTGTAGGGCAGTACCAAGTCGGTGGTGATGGCGATGGCGCCGCCAAGCCAGCTCGGGGCCACGACCTGCACATTGGGGGCGCCGAAGATGGACCTGGCAAGCTGTTGCAAAAACAGCCCAACTCCCCAGGTTGCCAGCAGGGTGTCCAGGGGCCGGCGGTAGAGGAAGCGGATGAGTGATTGCTCCACCAGCAAGCCTATGCCACCGGCCACCAGGAAGGATATGGGAATCGCAATCAAGAAAGTGATTTCGGGAGAAGGGCTGCCGGTGAAGTGCCTGAATACCTGCTGCAAAGCATAGACGGTATAGGCGCCGATCATGATGAACTCGCCGTGGGCCAGGTTGATGACGTTCATCAAGCCGAAAGACAGCGCCAGACCCAGGGCGATTAGCAGCAGGATGGAACTCAAACTGAGCCCGTTAAAAAGTTGGAGAGCCCACACTTCCATATAAATTCAGCCGTTCTACAAAAGGATGACCCTGTCTCTTGGACAGTGACATTTCATGTTTTTCCCGCTGGTTAATGATGGAACCCAGACCTCCACTGAAAGCCTGGGTTCCATCTTGGATAAGGCTCCAACTCGGATAAGCTTTAGTCACAAATCCAAAAGTGACGGGATCGACTGGTCGTTTTTACTGGGTCTGCTCTCTGAGTCCCGCCGCCCATTCGTAGTTATCCAGATATGGATCGGGGACTACCGGTTCGCCGGAGTTCCAGATTTCATTGATTTGACCATCAGCCCGTACCTCGCCGATGCGTACCGTTTTGGCAACGTGCTGGTTTTCCATGTGGATTGTGACCAGACCGCCCGGGGCTTGGAACGTCAGACCCTTGGCGGCTGCCTTCACAGCAGCCACATCGGTGCTGCCGGCTTTTTCCACTGCCTTGGCCCACAAATAAACCCCGAAATAACCGGCCTCAATAGGGTCGTCAGTCACCCGATTCTCGCCATATTTGGCTTTGAAGGCAGCGACGAACTTCTCATTTTCCGGTGTGTCAGTCGTCTGGAAGTAGTTCCAGGCTACCAGGTGACCAAGCATATTCTCCGGACCGATACCGGTGATTTCTTCCTCGGCCACGCTCACCGATAAGGTGGGCAGGTCTTCGGCGGATATGCCGGCGTCTTTAAGCTGCTTGAAAAACGCCACGTTGGAGTCACCGTTCAGGGTGTTGAACACAACGTCCGGTTCGGCGGCCCTGATTTTGGCTATGACGGTGCTGTACTCGGTGTGGCCCAGAGGAGTATATTCCTCGCCAACAGCTTTCAGTCCCGCCCCCTTCAGTTGCTTGTTGATAATCAAATTTGAAGTGCGGGGGAAAACGTAATCGGAGCCCAGCAGGTAAAACTTGGTCTTGCCCTGCTCCAGCAGGTATTCCACCGCCGGTACAATTTGCTGGTTGGTAGTCGCCCCGGTGTAAAAGATATTGGGAGAAGTCTCCAGACCCTCGTATTGGACCGGGTAGAAGAGCAACCCCTTCTCGCCCTCGAAAACCGGTAGCATAGCCTTCCGGCTAGCGCTGGTCCAACCGCCGAACACTACCGCGACCTCGTCGCTCTGGAGCAGTTTCTTGGCCTTCTCAGCGAAGGTTGGCCAGTCGGAAGCTCCGTCCTCGACAACCACCTCCATTTGCTTTCCCATTACACCACCGGCAGCGTTGATTTCTTCGATGGCCATTAATGTGGCGTCCCTAACCGCGGTTTCGCTAATGGACATGGTGCCGGACAATGAGTGAAGTACGCCAACCTTGATGGATTCAGTGCTGGCTGCAGGCTCTGCCGTTGCCACCGGGTCTGCAGCTGCAGCTGGGGCCGCAGTTGCAGCTGTGGTAGGCGGCGCCGCAGAGCTACAGGCAATCATTGCCATCAGCACAAAAGCGCCCAGGGCGATTTTCGTATATTTGGGTACGCCAGAAAGGCTAGATAATATTAACCGGAGCATGATCTGATCTCCCTCCTTGATTTGTGGATTATGAGGTCGGAGCCAAGAATGGAAATAACAAGAGAACGTTCAGCCGATGAGCAGGTAGGTTCATGAGAGGCCGGTATTGCCCTGAGTTATGCAGCGCTGCACACGAAGGCCACTCTAATTTTGAAGTGTTACGAAAATATTTCCCAGAGGTTAATTTTTTGTTAACAACATCCACTTTTTTGGCGAAGTTGGTAGGGTCGACCAACCTATGCGCCTTGCGAAACTAAGTAGAGGAAAGGTTGAAACCAGCGTACCCGACAAAACCCGGTCGTTAGTTTAGCCCGAATCCACCGATGGACACGGATGGACAGCGTGAGGACAACGGAAGGGGGGTGAGGGAGTACAGGCGCGATAATCCGGGCTCGAACTTGGGTAGACGGGAGGTTGGCGGGCGGTCTGCAGGCGCTTTTGGGAGCGCCGATGGCGGCTTACAGTGGCTGTGGCGAGCGAGATGGCGGGATAGGACACGGCAAGAGGCGCTCGCGGACTGGGCTAGCGCGAGTTTGCGGGGACGTTGGGTTGGCTGGCGGGTCAGTGGCGGACGGGCGCCGTCAGGCTGGGAGTGGAATGGCTCGCAGTCGGGCCAGGGCGCGGCTGAACTGCTCCTCCCAGGGCCAGCGCTTGGGAAGATGCAGGGTGATCCGGCGTGCCGAGCGGGTGAGCCGTCCGGCCAGGGCGAAGACCCGCCGCCGGAGGGTCTTGGTGGTCACGATCTGCTCACCCAGGCCGATGCGGGCTGTCCAGCGAGCCAGGTTGTGGGCCATCACCTGTACCGCCAGCCAGGCGCCGTTGGTGGCGAAGCGGCCCGAGGGAAGATGGTTCAGCCCGACGCCGTACTTGAGGTCGCGTATCGCATTCTCGATCTCGGCGTGGCGGCGGTGGTCAGCCTCCAGTTCCAGGGTCTCCCCGTCCCGGTCGGTGATGAAGCCGTGATAGCTGTAGGTGGCGAAGAGAGCCAGTTGAGAACCGGGCGCCGGCTTCACCCGCCGGACGATGAGCCGTACCGGCGCGGCATCCGGCTCACTCTGGAAGGGGGTGTAGGTGGTTTCGGCCACATCGGCGGCGCCGTCCATCCAGTAAGGAATCGGCGTCCAGGCATCTTCGGGTATCGCCTCGATGAGATTGTGCAGGCTTTTGTGCTGGCGGATGGTGATGGAGAAGCGGACATCCATCCGGCGGCAGACGGCGACCACGGCGTGGGTATAGAAGCCGCTGTCAGCCCGCATGGTGAGCTGCCCGCTGGCCCCGCCGCAGCGAACCCGGCTCACCGTCTCACGCAGGAAGTGGGCGGCGCCCCGGGCGGTGATGGCCCGGCCCTCGCGCAGGTGGGACATCAGCACGTCGCCGGTTCCGGCGGCGACGGCCAGCAGTGGGTGATAGCCCCGCGCGCCGGTATAGCCGTGATGGCGGGCGCCCTCCTTGGCCAGTCCGTAAGGCTCGCAGATCGTCGAATCAAGGTCGATGGTGAATGGCGCGTCGCCGGGTCCGGCGCCGGCCTGCCAGGCCCGGGCCAGCAACTCGCGGCTCACCCCGTCCAGCTGGCGGACGTGGCCCCAGGTGAAGCTGCGCAGGAAGGTGCCCAGGGTGGAGGGCGCCTTGACTACGCAGCCGAGAGCGCAGGCCGTCCTGCCGGTGCGCAACGCATCGGCGTCGTCGATGCAGTCGCCGCCCGCCAGCGCCGAGGCGACCAGCGTCATTATCTTGTCGCCGGTGTTCGCTCGGCCTGGGGCCCGGCCCAGGTCCAGGTGCCGGTCAACCAGTTGGGAAAGGCCGAGGTGCAAGGCCAAGGTGGCGGGAAGAATCAGCCCGGCATTGTTGACCAGGCGGTGGTCGTCGAAGGCGATGTGGATGCCGTCGGGTTGGTTGCGTGGTAGCATCTATTGGGTGCTCCTTTTCTGGGACCGGTTTTCTGTTTCAAAACCATTATCCCAGATTCAGAGGCGCACCCTTTTGTTTCTTCAGCAGGCCTCTCACACGCCCCCGTTCGGTGGATTGGGGTTTAGGGGCTGGGCCAAAGAGAGAACGAGATACGGGGTAGCGGGATTTTCGCTACCCCGTTTGTTTAATGGGCCTGGGAATCAGGTGGATTAGGCGGCCAACGGAATCTCAATAGGAATCCTAGCTCCGTCATTTTGGCACATATATGCCCCTGTTTGTTCAGTGGTGATAAACTTTTCAGATCGCCACGAAAGGTCAAGCGACACCCACGCAACTGCCGCCACGCATATCTGAAATCTCCAGTTCACTAAACCCCAGCTCTTGGAGAATTTCTACGCTGTGCTGGCCAAGACTGGGCGCCGGCAGCCGGTCAGCGGAGGGAGTCTCTGAAAACGCGACCTGCACGCCTGCTTGCCGCAAATTACTGTAATCAGGGTGCATGTTTTGGTCGATCATTCCCAGGTGAAGTGCCTGGGGATGCAGGTAGAATCCCTCATCAATGTTCTTTGCTACTCTGCAGCAGGGCACCCCCTCGGCAACCAATAGCCTCTCCCAATCTTCAGCGGGACGGCGCTCAAACTCCTCAGCCAGATTTCGGCACAGTTCTTCGTTCCACGGGTGCGCCTTGTTGGCCAGGTTGAAAGTAAGCTCATCGCCTAACCATGACTCACCCAAGAATTTTCTGAGGCTTTCCCATTCTTCCGCCTGGTTGCAATCGAGGAATATCCAGCCGTCAGCGGCTTTGTAGAGGCGTTTGACAGCACTTAATCCGTATAGTCCGTTGTCTGCAAGCGGACGATCCTCTTTGCCCCGGAATCGCATAAAGTCGTCGGAGTTGATCAAAGCGGCTGTTTTAAGGAGGCTCAGGTCTATCTTCTGACCCTGGCCGGTCTGGTCGCGGTGATGCAGAGCCATCAGGACACTAGCCGCCAGAAGCAGGGCATTAGTGTCGTCGCACACTGGAGTCCTCAGAAACACCGGGCGCTCAACACTGGCGCCCTGCCGTGCGGTAGTTCCGGAAATAAATTGGAAAAGCGGGTCGAAACCGGGCTTAAGCTTGTCGGGTCCAGACGCACCGTAGCCGGTAACGTGGACATATATAACGTCGGGCCGAAGATTTCGCGCCACCTCGTAGTCGATGCCCAGCCGCTCTGCGACCCCTACTCGCATGTTGTGAACTACTACGTAGCACGAACCCAGGAGACGGTTGATTATGTCCTTGGCGGCCGGGGATTTAAGATCCAGGGCAAGATTTCGCTTGCCCCGGTTCCCACCAAGAATTAAAAAGGGTAAAGGTCTGGCCCCCTCTCCACTCAGAGGCTCTACTTTAATGACATCCGCACCCAGGTCCGAAAGTATCATGGTCCCGAGAGGGGCGGTGATAAAGGAACTAAAGTCCAAGACTTGCATTCCTTCAAGAGGATGCTTGGGCGTTTTGCTGCTCTTCGAGCTGTTTCCCGACTCCTTAGAGGAGTTCCCAGTGTGGTCAAGTGACGCCAGCACTTCCGCGGTGTGTTGGCCAAGTATGGGGGCTGGCATCCGTGTCCAGCCAGGAGTCTCCGAGAAGCCGATTGCCATCCCCACCTGGTCCATTTCACCTAAGACCGGGTCTTCGACAGTTTGCACCAAACCACTTTGACGCACCTGCGGAAGATCCATGTACTGCTGGGTCGTCAATACTGGAGCAGCCGGGACATCCGCCTCGGCCAAGACCGAGAGCCAATGATCCCGAGGGCGCTCCAGCAATCGATTCCCGATAAGGTCCATTGCTGACTCGCGGTCTTGATCAGTGGACCATCCAGACGGAGCTGACTCAAACTCAGGCTCGGTGGCAAGCTCTAGCAGGTTTAGAGCGACGGCGAGCTTGTCCCAAAACTCCCGGGTGAGACACCCGATATGGAGCCACTTTCCATCTGCGCAAGGGTACATACGGTACGACGGCAGTCCGCCTTGAGGGAGTAAATTGTTCGTCTGGAATTTCGATATTTCGTCGGCCTCAATCAACATGGGTGACCTGATAGCGATAGCTCCTTGATACATGCTGGTTTCAACTTTTTGACCTAATACCGCATAGGTTCCTCACGTGCAGTGACGCCAGGATGTCTTGAAGAGCCAACATCGAAGCTCCGAGGCTTGCCATCGGTATAGAGCAGAACATCGGACCATTGCGCACACCGGTCTGATCGGTCGTAATTCCGGACGCAGCTGACACGAGACCTTCGTATCCGTGTCGCTGCGCCCATGGGCCGCTGGGACCAAATGCGGATATGGAGCAATAAATGATGCCAGGGTTGCTATTTTTGACTAAAGAGTAGCCAAGGCCCAAGCGCTCCGCTACACCAGGCCGGAACGACTCCAGAAAAACGTCAGCATCCCGAGCCAGCTTAAAAGCTACGCACCGTGCTTCTGGCTCGCCCAGGTCGAGGGCAACGCTTTTCTTACCCCGGTTCCAGACACGGAATGCCGGAGAACTCTCCAACAGCTCACCTGAGAGGTTTTGCAACTTGAGCACATCAGCGCCGTAGTCCGCCAAGAGCATGGTGGCGATGGCTCCAGGTATACCCCGAGTGAGGTCTACCACTTTTATACCTGCCAGTGGACCGGAGGTCGGGTTATCAGCATGCAGATTTATCTCTTGCCGCTAAACTGGTTCGGCCACCTTACGACTCTGTGGTCCGGGGTGTCAATTCTATGCCTCCGCTCCAGGCGGCCTACTAAGCGCCGCTCGACCCGTTGCCGGTCGCGGTCATCAAAGTAGATCACGCCCAGGTCTCGTTTACCAACTAGGATTGCTTCATTACGGTCCTGATCAGTGAGGAATTTGAGCAGTGAGGAGGCGGTAGCCAAGTGGTTGGACCAGGCGGACGAGTCAGGGGAGGCCCTCGTTCTGGATGCTCTGCAGATACGGGTTCTGGCGACCGTCGAGGAGGCTAGGATCTCGGGCGTCTTGCCAACTCAGCTACCCGATGCCATCGGGGATGAACCCGCTTCAGACTATCTGGACTTCAAGGAGCAACCGGGGCTACCCTTTGACCGTGCTATCCACCTAGCTAGCTCACAGTGGAACAACCCCTCCACCAGTGTTGCCCCGCTCAAAACACCCCTACCAGCGCGTTGAAGGACGTGGCTTCCTTATATATTATGAGCGAACCCAAACCCTATTGGTCCAACAAATCACAGCTAAGAGGTGTGCAATGGCCGCCGTCGTCAGAGGATATCCAGCGACGTCAGACCGCTGCCGGGGCTGGTTGCGTTACCTTCATCGCAAGGCTACCACACCGGACGACTGGAACAAAAACGGTAAACCCCACGACCATTGGGACCATATCACCAACGAACCCACGAGCTCCTGGCATAGGATGGACCTTAGGGAATCCAGCTACGCCATGGGCCTGATGGCCGATACAACCCCGGCCTGGAGAGAGGTATACAGCAGGGTTCTGGATGAACTGGTATATCGCTTCACAGGATACTGGGCAGCCAAGGACTGGCTGGGCCAGATTGGCTATGACCCCCGCCGTCAGAATTACCCGGAGGGCTGGTACTCGTTGATCCCTTCCCACCTGAGAGGCGAGTACGACGTGCCGGGCTGGACGGCCAACGGGGTGGAACCGTGGGGTCTGCAAATGGACCCGGTGGGCGCCGACGGAAACCTGTTCTTCTCGGGAGACTTCCTCCTCGTCCTGGGCCTGCACCTCTACGTTTCAGGCGATGAAAAATGGAATAAGCCATTTGATATTGTTCGCGATGGCGAGAACACCTTCACCTGGACTCATACGGACATCGCCAATCACCTGGCCAGCCAATGGTCGGCGCGCCCGGAAGGCTGTCATTGAGAAAACACCAAGATATGGCCCACGTGACTGGGCCGCGCCGGCCTCGGTTTGAGGCTACACGACATCCTATACGGCAGCGACACGCATCGAGTGTTTCATAACTGGTGGGAATACGCCCGAAGGGAGTATCTGTAAGTGTTCAGATTTGAGGGGAAGCGAGCAACCGGCGGCATTCCAGGAGGGGATTGAGACCTCTAGCCCGCCAGGTGCCAAAGAGGGATGCCAAGGTCATCTTGCTGTCGGTGCCCTGCCCTGAGCGGGTGCCGCCGCTGATCTTGCGACTGGTTACCAGATGCCGCAGGCTCCGCTCGGCGGCGTTGTTGTCTGAGGGCACGGCTGGGTCCGACACGAAGACAAACAGTTCCTTGATGAACCGTTCCATGCGCCGGCAGAGCTTGGCCTGAACCGCCAGGGGATCTTTAAGGAAAGGCCGCGCCAAGACCATTAGTTTCTCCTCCAGCATTAGCTGGGTGCGATGGCCTGGCTGGGCTCGGGGAAGGACCGCGGCCTTGGCCTCCGTGTAGACCTGGTGAACCGCCTCGGCCCACTGAGCCAGCCCAGCGTCTTCTGGGTACAACCCTTTCAGGTCAGGGATATTCCGCAGCAGATGAGCCCAGCACCGTTGCTTCAGGCCCGGGTAGTGGTTATAGGCGGCGTAGAAATCACTGACCAACACTCCGCTGAAGGAGGAATCCAGCACCTCATCCACCACCCCCTTATCCCGACCCCGACGCAGGAAGTATCGTTCGCTGGGAGTGCTGAAGGTCCAAACATAGCCGTTGCTCCCGTCCTGGCGCCAGCCGGTTTCGTCGCCCTGCACCACGGGACTGGCGCGGACTTGCTCGAGCACCTCTCGCACCGCCGTCTCAGCCTGACGGGCTACTCCATGGACGGCCTGGACGATGGCACCAACACTCAGGTGCAACTGATGGACGGTCTCCAGGTACCATTGGATGATTCTTATGGGCAACCGTCCCTCCTCCCGCAGGGTCACCATCAGGCTTACCAGATTGACCCCCAGGCGCTGCTGGCCCAGAACCACCCCCTGCAGGGGCCTCTTTGGGCAGCCGGCGCCGCTGGCATACCGGACAGATGCGGGCTACCAGGGCGTGCTCGGTCACTTCTACCGGAGCCACCGGTAGCTCAATGACTTCCCGAGTTCGCTGTACCCATCCGCCGTTCAGGTGAGTCCCGCAGTCGGGACAGACCGCCACGGCATGCTCCACCCGCCGGGTAGGAGTCATGCGCTGGCGGGCGAAGCCATGGCGGCGCGGCTTTCTGGGCTCCTTTTTCTCCGGCGCTTGCCGGCTGGAGTGCGGCTGATTACCCGGCATCCCCGACGACCCGCGCCGGTTGGGACGGGATTCCAGAACCCCAATCCGCCTTTGCAAATCGGCAATGACTGCCCGCTGGTCGGCAATTATCTCCAGCAGAGTTTCGCGACTCGCCGCGTTCAGGTCTAGTTCAGTGTCCACCTCCCTGGTATGCCACAACTCCCCCGGCCATGCCAGCGTTTTTCCAACGGCTTTGAGCCAATTCACCTCATCAAGTCTGAACAGTTACGAGTATCTTCCTCTCCTGGAGGGTAGGGAAGGTGACACGCTGACCCAGTATTACGACCCGTTGATCAACCACCATCATTTGACTGGACTCAGTGGAGGGCTGGGATCGGCATTCGCAGTAGCGCCCCAGAAGCCTGAAGCCGGGCGGTTGCTTTTTGAGGCTGCCGCTGAAGCTCTGGGTTGGACGTCCCATGACCCGGTGCGGGAGTCCAGCAGGGAGTTGACGACCTTGGAACCAAGCCCCAGGAACACGCTCATCGGTCTGGCTCTTGCCCGGGAATACGGGAACGATGCCGTGTACGCAAAGTTGAAAGCCCACGCAGAGGAGCATTACGAGCCCACCTGGAACCGGGAAACCGGGGAGTTCACCTGGGGTTTCGGGCTCAATGAGCCGCACCCCCGGGGTCAACTCAACGCCGCGATGATGACCTCCGAAGCCGGCAGCGAGGCAGCCTTGTGGAGGCTGTTCAACCAGCCGAACCTTCGCAAATTCAACGATCCGACTGTCCATGGCGTCGACTTCCCAACCGTCTGCCTATCTCAGGCATGGTACGACGTAGAGCGGCGAAGGCTGGTCGTCTCGACCGATTCCGGCATTCCCGGTGCAGTCGACCAACCAACGTCTTTCCGCGTGAGCAACGTAGTAGATGTCCAACGTTGCCAGGTCATTACAGACGGCCAATTGTCTCGCGACTGGCGCTCGGTGGGAGATGAACTTGAGATCAATACCAAAGTCGGTGAGCACACCTTCCTGATCACCACGCAATGAAGAGTATCGGCCGTGGCTTCGTCAAAGGGTCGCTCCGCTTACAATGCGGCTACCACCGTGGTTCCTCCACCGGCTCAGGCGTTATCCCGCGCCTATGCCACACTATACCTTCAACTAAAACCTAAGCCACGGCGACTGACTAGTCCGCCAGCTTGCCTCACAAATTAGCCCTGCGTACAATGCGGCTATCCGAGACAACCCTTGGACCGAGCCAAGATTCCAAGTGAGCAGGGTCATGAAGGAGATGCCCACGCTTCAAACCCAGCGTTTGGTCCTCCGGCCGATGGTGTTGACCGACGCTCCAGACATCCAACGCCTGGCCGGAGATCGGGACATCGCGTCGACCACTCTCCGAATACCCTATCCTTACGAAGACGGTATGGCCGAAGAGTGGATAAGGTCACGCCAGGCGGTGTTTGACGCTGGAGAAGGTGTGGCTTTCGCCATCGTCGGTCGGTCCGACGCTTCCTATATAGGGGGCATCGGCCTCGTGCTCAGCCCGCCTCACGCCAATGCTGAAATGGGCTACTGGATTGGCAAGCCCTACTGGAACCGGGGTTACGGCACCGAAGCAGCGGGCGGGGTTTTGCGGTACGCCTTTGAACAGCTTGGCCTCAACCGTGTCTATGCCGCCCACTTTAGACGAAACCCCGCTTCGGGCCGCATAATGCAGAAAATCGGGATGACCTACGAGGGATGCCTGCGGCAGCACATAAAGAAATGGGACACCTTTGAAGACATGGAATACTATGGCATCCTCAGGAGCGAATATCTGGCTGGACCAGCTCCACTGGCGGTGGACTGAGGTTCTATATGGCAAGCGAACGTATACAACGTCGCCTAGAACGTCTCCTCGACCAAATCGATGAAGCCGAAGCCAACGGAAACTGGGAGTCAGTCCGTGACCTGGCTTTGGACGTTCTTGAAGTTGATAATGGCAATACCGAGGCCAACGCCTATCTCAGGGCAGCGGAAAGGCGTGTTGGAGGTGCAACTATAATCCGCAGGACTCCGCCCTCGATGACAGCCGAACTTCTTCGACACCCACCTCTTTCGCCGACGGCCGCTACCAGGTGAAGCGCTTTCTGGGTGAGGGCGGCAAGAAGAAGGTCTACCTGGCCCAGGACACCCTGCTGGACCGGGAGGTGGCCTTCGCGCTGATCAAGACCGAGGGCCTGGACGAAGTCTCCCGCACCCGCATCACCCGGGAGGCCCAAGCCATGGGTCACCTGGACCGAGCGGCGCAGCACTTCGAGGCTTCCTTGGCCTTCTGCCGCAAGGCGGGCTACCGGTCCGAACTAGCTTGGACCTGCTGCGACTACGCCGATACTTTGCTCCAACGTAACGAGCCAGGCGACCGAGGAAAGTCTGTGTCGCTGCTGGACGAGTCTTTGGCCATCTCCAGCGAACTGGGAATGCGCCCCTTGATGGAGCGGGCTCTGTCCAGGCGGGAGATATTGAAGGCGTAACGTTAGTGGTTCGGCACGACCCTGCCGAGGAGCCAACTACGTACTCAGAGACCAGCCATGCGCCCGAATTAACTGCGAAAAACCAGTTACGTACGAGAAACATCTTTGTTATACCCACTGGCGTCAATGGGAAGCCTGGGGGTTAGAGGAATGCAGCCAGTGTCATCGAGTAGGCGGGCCCAGCAATAGCATAATGTACGACGCCAGGGGATACGACGAGGTATTTCCCCAAATGTGTGACCCCTGTCTTTGGTTCTTGATGGAGGAACAGGGCAAGCACCGACTCTGGGTTCGCCGTCCGCCAGAAATTGGTCCAACTGTTCTAGCACACGCCGAACTTGAACGCACTGGCCGCTACGTATACATCCCAAAACTAGCTGATGGGTCCTTTTACACCGGTTTTTCGGACAGAAGACCTTTGTAGAACAAGTCGGGCTTCAACACATCGTCCAGCCCTACTCCACCGGTCCCTTTATCTTCGGGGCAGGTGTTCTCTGGACGACCGGAAAGCGCACCAAGCCTGGTGCGCTTAACCTTACCTGGATTGAGGTCCACTCGGAGGAGGAAGCCAACGAAGTTCGGGAGCGGGCTCGACAGATAGGACAAGAGATGTTGCAGATGCCTGGCTTAATTAGTTCTGCCAACATGGTAATCGGACACCGGCTTATCACCACCACAGCCTAAACCAAAGCCAAGGTGGGAACTACATTTTGCAGCGATGGCAAAGGTAGGGAAGGTGTAAAAATCAATGCATCGGCTCGAGCTTGTAACAGGGTTCGGCAGCGATGTTTCACTTCATCCTTACGGTGAGCTAGTCCGCCGAAGAATGCATTCATCTTCTCTTGGACTTGGGCTTTTGTTCCCAGGCATTCGTTGGCCGTGACCTCTTCCCTGGCCCAGTCCCAGACGGCTTCGTCGGCATTGAAGTCTGGGCTGTAGGCCGGTAAGGCCACCAGCCTCAGCTGCAAGTCAGGGGTGGTCAAATAGCTGCGAATCGCTTCTCCTCGGTGGGCTGGCCCATTGTCCCAAATCACTACCAGAGGTCCAAGATGTTTTTCTCTTAGCTGCCGTAAAAAGGCGGTGGAGGTCTCGGCATTGCTGTTGCCGGCTATTTCCATGGCTTCCACCTCCCCAGCCTCCAAGCAAACTCCCGAGTAGTAGCAGGCCTTCTCTCCCCACCGAGGACTGGTAGAGTCCACCAGCGCCGGCTCTCCCTTGAGCACCCATTTCCCCCTCAGATCGGCATCGGCCCGAAAGTGGGCTTCATCCACGAAGAAGATCTTGGCTCCACTCTCTTGGGCCTCCTCTCGGATTTGGCTGTACTGGAGGACGAAGGCTTTCCGTTCTTCATCCTTGGCTTTCAGGAGGCGTTTCTTGGGTCGCTTCAGCACGAAGCCCAACCGATGGAGGTAGTTCAAGCAACTGCTCCGACTCAGCCCCAGGTCAAAGCTCTGCTTGAGAAATTGCCTTACTACTTTCCAGTTCCAGTTGGACAATTCAATCCCCGCCTCCCCAGGCGGATTTTGCACCGCAGACTTCAGTTGGTTCTGTTGACCTCGGTTCAAGACGGGGGGGAACCCCCAGTCTGCTCAAAGACCAAACCTTGGGCCCCGCCTTGGCGAAAGTTGTCCAGCCAGTTTCCGATGGTATGAGGCTCTCTCTCCAAAGCCTCAGCCACTTGAGTGGCCGACCACCCTTGGGCCAACAACCATAGCCCATGCCATCGCTCTCGCTCCCGAGGTGTTGGCGCCCGATACATCCTTTCCCGTAAGTCGCCTACATCCAGTTGCCACCGTTCCAGGAGTTGCACTATTTCCTTCATCCCTTCCACCACCGCCAATCGACTTCTTTTACAGAATATCGCAACTCCTCTTCGGGTTCGCTTTATGTAGGTTTCACCTTAGCTTTGGTTTAGGGGAGTATTTTCCTTCTAAATCCATAAAAAGCTGGACCTTATTGTGTACGGCGCGCGTGCTGGGCTCAACGCGTTGGGCCTCCAGGTCCCGGTAAACCCGCCATACTATCTCCTTGATCTTCTCTCCGTACTGGAGATTATGGGAGAGATGGATGAATTTTAACCCGGAATTTCCAATCTTCCTTCCACTGGTTTGTGGGGAACAGGGCCTTTTCATTTTCTCAAAATAGTATAAAATTATTACCAGTTTAAGCGGGAGGGAAGGATGATGACTTTGAGAGAAACGCTGGATTTGGTGCCTGACTTCCGGAGTAGCCAAGGGCGACGCCACTCTTTGGGGGCGATCCTGGCCTTGGCCACCTGTGCCATGCTGTGCGGCGCCCGCAGCTTATACGCCATAGCTCAATGGGGGCGGGACCAAGGGGGTGCTACGGCGCAGCTTTTGGGGTTCAGCCAGGAGAAGACACCCTGCGTGGCCACCCTCCACCGGGTGTTCAAGGGCCTGGACGTGGCGGCCTTTGAGGCAGAAGTCGGCAACTGGCTGGCAAATAGCGGGGTAGAGGCGGATGACCCCCTGTCCCTGGACGGGAAAACCTTGCGAGGGGTCCACGGCCAAGAGATACCCGGGGTCCATCTGGTGTCGGCCTACGCTAGCCGCGCTGGGGCAGTGCTGGCGCAGGTAGCTGCGCCGGGCAAAGGGGAAGAATTGGCGGCGGTCAAAGAAGTATTGGGCCAGGTACCCCTGAAGGGTCGGGTAGTAGTGGCTGATGCCTTACTGACCCAACGGAAAGTCTGTGAGCAGATTGTGGCAGGCGGCGGAGAGTATCTGCTGCCAGTTAAAGAGAATCAGCCCACCTTGCGCCGAGACCTGGAGGTGGCTTTTTCCCCTGCTAGGAACTGAGAGGGCTGGTGGGCCAACCGTACCTCCCTGGCTGGCAGCGGAGTGGCGAGCACGCGGGGCCAAGCTGACGGTCTGGGCCGATGCTCCAGTAAAGCGGCGTCATGGGCGGCTGGAGCGGCGAGAGTTGTGGGCCTTGGCCGACCCAGAGCTAAATGGCTACGTGGGCAGCGCTGGGACGGTCGGGGAAGCGTGGCCGCATCTGCAACAGGTGTGTCGGCTAGAGCGCCAGCGGGTCGTGAAGGGCAAGAAACAGGTGGATGTGAGCTATGCAATTAGCAGTCTCCCAGCCACTGATGCCGATGCCAGGCGATTGTTGAGCCTTTCCCGTGGGCACTGGGGCATCGAGAACCGCCTCCACTGGGTACGGGATGTGACCTTCGACGAGGACTGCTCTCAGGTGCGCACTGGGGCCGCCCCTCAGGTTCTGGCGGGCCTGCGGAACCTGGTCATCAGCTTGGTACGTCGGGCTGGGCATTCCAACGTAGCCGCTGCCCTACGCCGCCACAATGCCCATCTCAGCGAAGCTTTCGACATGATGGGCTTTACCTACCAGGCAGGAGAATGAAAAGACCCTGTTGTGGGGAAGGAGTACAGTTGACGTGCTAAAGGTGTCATCTTATACTCAGCGGTACTCCAGAAGGCCACGGATTCAGGGAAATCACGTTGATCTGGGAAATATTCTAATAGGAAAAGGAGTTTCCAATGACTACCAGAACACAAACGTATGACGTTGACATCGCGGACGTGGAATATCTCAGTCACGGCGATACACCACTATTGGCGCGTCTCTTCAAGCCCCAGGGGAGCGGACCGTTCCCGATCATGATTGAGCTGCACGGCGGGGCCTGGGTCCTGGGAAATCGTCTGAACGGCGACACGGCCAATGAAGCGCTGGCTAAGACTGGTGTGATCGTGGCGGCATTGGATTTTCGTACCCAAGCACCCTATCCGGCCTCTCTGGCCGACATCCACTATGCGATTCGTTGGTGTAAGACCCAGGCCGCGGCGTGGAACGGGCTTCCGGACCGCATCGGTGCCATGGGAACTTCTAGCGGCGCACACCAAGCCATGCTACTCGGCATGCGCCCGGACGACCCCCGCTACTCTGCGCTGTCATCACCGGCGGGCGCCGCGGCGGTAGATGCCACCCTGGACTGCGTGATCATGGTCTCTCCTGTGATCGATCCGCTGGGACGCTATCTTTATGCCAAAGGCCTGCGGCAGGATTGCACTCCACCCCCCGGTATGGGCGAGCGGACGCCAGCCATGCATGAGCAATATTGGCAAACAGAAGAGGCCATGGCCGAGGGGGCCCCGGCCCGTATCCTCGCCCGCGGGGAGAAGACAGCCCTACCGCCCACGCTGGCCCTTCGCCGCAGCCACGAGGACGCGCATCCGCGCCCGGATTTCGACGAGTTCATCGAACAGTATCGCAAGGCTGGCGGCCAGATCGACGTGACCATCTTCGAGGAGGAAGGCGAAGGTCTACTGCGCGATCTCTCTTCTGATATCGCAAAGCAGACGCTTGAGCAGATGGGCGCGTTTATCAATCAACACGTCGGTTAAACCAGACAACCTGGTTCGCTGAAGTTAAGAGGCGAAGGCGTCGAAACGTCTTCGCCTCCTTTGGTGTGCCAGGCATGTTGTGCATCTTGGAGGTGAAAGTCCTCTGCGGGCCGTGATGACCGGAACCGCTAGCCTAAGCAAGGGTGTCCACCGTGAGGTGGAATCTGAAGGAAGCTGATGGCAAAACTCGGACCCGACGAACAGGAATCGGATACAAGGCCGGCGCAGTGGGGTAACCCGGCAATGGACGGGGCGGCCCAATAGTTATTCGGACACGTGCGCAGGTAAATCCGGCGGGGACCGAAGGAAGGATGCACGGCTTACCCTGGGAGATCTCTGGGGCTGTCTGGAGGACCCGACTACCGCACCGGCAACGGTGGGGGAAGGCTCCGGAGAAGTCAGCCGAGGCCATAGCAGTCCTTCCCGCACGGGAAGGATGAAGGGCCGAATCCTCTACTGCAAGGAGCCAGTCAAGAGGACTCGATGGGCGTAGAGCGGCAGCAAGGCACGGCCTAACAACTTTCCCTTCTTGAATGGAGGAAGGAGACCGTGCGCCCCGGCGTCCCTGGTGAAGGCGGAACCGGAACTGGGGTGAGCGAGGAGCAGCCAGCGACCACGGTGTCTGAACGGAAACGAGCCTTGACGGGTGGTAGCACCTGTTGAAACAGTAGAGGAAACCGCCGGATACGCTGAGTACGTCCGGTGGTGTGGGAGGACGGGGGCCGCGAGGCCCCCTCCTACCCGATTAAAAGGTCTGGTTGAAAGTCTGTGTTCAAAGATATCCGGACATAGGATAATTCCCTGCACGTCATTCCGGCGTAGGCCGGAATCCAGCGTCATCTACCCATCAACCAGGGGCGGCATCTGGGCTCCGGCTTTCGCCGGAGCGACGAATATACCGCCACAGAGCCCATCGATGCTTTTGACACCGGCTGTAAGAGATTCGGTCACCCGGCGGGCCTATGTCTCCCGTCATAAGCTAGCAGGAAGCTAGGCTAGTCGTCGGCGTTGTACTGGCTGAACCCGTAGAAGGTGTCGCTGGCCAGAACTCGGTTCAGATTCTCCTGGGTGATGCTAATCGGGCGGGTTGGGCTGGCCCATTTCTCGGTCAGGTCGTAGTAGAGCTCTTCCAGGGGCGTGGGTTGGTTTCCCCGCAGCAAGAGCATACGAAAAACCATCTCTTGAATCGGCATGTCGTGGCGGACAAACCCGGGTTCATCGGCGCAAAACTTGGCGATCTCTCCGACCAATTTCTTTGCATCCGTCAGCTCGTGTTCCGGCTGTAGCAAAGAAGGGCAGGATGGCCCTCGGCGGGCTGCCACGATCGCTACCGCGGAGCGATTAAGTTGCTCGATACGTTCAAAGCTAATGTAATAAAGTACCGGTTCTAATTTGTCCTCGGCGATTTCCGCGTCAGTCATGGTCATAGGTCCACCTCTTCGTTCCAATCCAGCATAATGATGTCGACCGGATCTCCCGCCTGGCGGGAGGCTTCATCGTCCGGGCAAATGGCCAGCCCGTTGGCTCGGGACATGGAGGTTAATATGTTAGAGCCTTGCGGGCCGGTGGGAGCGGCATAAAAGATACCGTCTCTCTTTTCTACTTCAACTCGGGCGTAGACTCGCCTGCCATCCCCGTTGAAAATGGGGCCAGTAAGAATGCCCGGCACCATGGGGCGGGCCAAATTGGGCAGGCCCAGCATGGTGCGTATGGCCGGGCGAGCGAACATTTCGAAGGCCACCATGGCGCTGACCGGATTTCCGGGAAGTCCCAGCATGGGTATTGGGGATCCACCGCTGCGCAGATGGCCGAAGGCCAGGGGTTTGGCCGGACGCATTCGAACCGACCAGAAGTTGATGTCGCCCCGCTCGGTTAAAACGTCCTTCACCATATCGTAGTCGCCCTTGGAAACTCCGGCTGAGGTAATGAGCAAATCCGAGCCGCTCACCTCCTCCAGCTTTTGATGCAGGCTGTCCAACGTGTCCCGGGCGATGCCCAAGAGGCGAGGAATCCCACCGCATGCGACAACGGAGGCGGCCACACCGGCACTGTTGCTGTCGAAGATCTGGCCGGGGCCCAGTACCTCTCCCACGGTAACCAGTTCGTCGCCCGTGGCAAGAATGGACACCACCGGGCGGCGGATGACCCTAGCCTGCTGTAACCCCAGGGAGGCCAGGACGCCGACGACCGAGGGCCGGATTAGGGTCCCCGCCTCCAGTACCAGCTGACCCTTCTGGACATCCTCCCCGGAGGCCCGCACATTGCTGCCCAGGGGAAGGCCGGCCTCGATGTTAATTTGCTCCAGTGTTTGCCCGGAGTCCCGCCGTCGCACTTCGTCGGTCTCCTCGAAGGGAACCACCGTGTCCGCTCCGGCCGGGACGGGGGCGCCGGTCATAATGCGTATGGCGGCGCCGGAGGTCACAGTCTGGCTGGAAACCTGGCCTGCCGCCACCAGTCCAATGACCTGAAGCTGTCGGGGGTTTTGCGCCGAAGCCTCTTGAATATCCTCTTGCCGCACCGCATAACCGTCCATCGCGGAGTTGGTCAGAGGGGGAAGGTCCAGCGGAGAGATGATATCGGCGACCAGCACCTGCCCCAAGCATTCCTGCAATGGCTTTTCCTCCGTCTCCAATGGACTGAAGCAGGAGATAATCCGCTGAAAGGCCTCCTCCACGCTGAGCATGTCTTCGCCCGCATGGGTATGCCCGTGGCTTGGGGCGTGATGATGCCGATTATGACTGTGTCCGGTCATGTTATCTTATCCAACGGGTCGCGCCGAATAGTTTAGGATCCATCTCGAAATGTCACCCCGGGCCCTCATGCCCGTAGCGTAGCCCCTAATTCTTTCTCCAGATTGCGAAGAATACCCTGTACCGCCCGATCCACTTCTGGCGTGTCAAGAGTGTGGTCCATGGACTGCAAATGGATGTGGAAGGCCAGGGATTTGGTGCCCTCCGGAAGGTGTTCTCCAGTATACAGGTCAAACAGCTCAACCCGCTGCACCAGCCTGGGACGCGCCATTATTTGTTGCACTTGGTCCGCTGGAACCTCGGCCGGCACCACCACTGCCAGGTCTCTGGTGGCTGCGGGGAAGCGCGAGAAACTCTGGAACCCTCGACTCGACTGCTTGTGCGCTTCCAGAATCCGGTCCAAGTACAGCTCAAAGAGAGCGGTAGGCTGCTCGCGCAGGTCGAAGTGTTCCCTGACACTGTCGTCAATCTGACCCAGCATACCCAGTGTCTGGCCATTCAACCGGATTCGGGCGCACCGGCCCGGCTGGTAGGTGGCGTCTTCCCAGGGCTCGAAAGATGGGATTACCCCCAACCTCTCCAGTGCGGCAACAATGATACCTTTGGCGTCGAAAAAACTGAGATCATCTTCATCCTCTAGCCAGGACGGTTCCCCACGGGGTCCCGCCAAAACGCCGGCGGCCACCTCCCTTTCCTCAGGAAGTCCGTCACCCGTGGGTATGAATACCCGCCCCGTTTCAAATAACAGGAATGGTCCTTCGCTGTGGCCTTGATTGTAGGCCAGGGTAGCTAGGAGACTGGCTCTCAGCGTGGTCCGCAGAAACTCTTGTCCCGCGCTAAGGGGGTTTGCCACCCCCAGGGGCGGGTGCTCCTGGTCCAGCTGGTTTACCCGCTCCAGGTCCGCCTGGCTGATCAGAGGATAGCTGATGGTCTCCTGCATCCCCGCCGAAACCAGAGTATCTCTCACCCGTTCCCTCAGCTCGATGAGCTCGGTTAGAGGCCTGGGCTGGTGGTAGGGAATGGGGGTGGAAAGCATGGTGGTAGGAACGTTATCGTAGCCAATGATCCGCACCACCTCTTCCACCAAGTCCTCTTCGATATTAATGTCGTTTCGCCAGTAGGGTACCCGGACATTCAGGCGCTCGGAACCCTCGCGTTCGGTTTGAAACCCTAATGATAGGAACACCTCTTCCACCCTGGGGAGGTCCAAGTCCATGCCCAAAACCTGCCGCAGCCGCTTGAGGGTGAGAAAAACGGTCAGCGGGGATTGGTCCCGGTCGGCGTAAATGTCCACAATACCCTGGGCCACTTTCCCGCCGGCCAGGTCATGGATTAGCTGGGTGGCTCTCCTCAGCGCCAGGGGAGCCAATTCGGCCCGAAGTCCTTTTTCGAATCGCAGGGTCGCCTCGGTGCGGAGCCGGAAGGTATCGGCGGTCTGCCGGTTGTTGTAGCCGTTGAAGGTGGCGGACTCCAGCAGAACCCCGCGGGTGCCGGGCTCAATTTCGCTGTTGGCCCCACCGATCACCCCCCCCAAGCCCACCGGCCGGTTGGCATCGGCGATGACCAGCACCTCCGGGTTAAGCTGCCGGGTCACCCCGTCCAGCGTTTCCAGCGTCTCCCCCGGACGGGCCCGGCGGACAATGATGGTCTGGTCCTCCAGCTTATCCAGGTCGAAGGCATGGAGGGGCTGATTGAATTCCAGCATGACGTAGTTGGTGCTGTCCACCACGTTATTGATGGGCCGAAGCCCGGCCCGGTTCAGACGATCCTGCAGCCACTGCGGCGACGGTCCTATAGAAATGCCCTGGATGACGCTGGCCGTGTAACGCTCGCACAAGTCCGGATCGGCAACCGAGACGGAGGCCAGTTCCGGAATGGGAGGACCCTCTTCCGGGTAGTCTATCTGAGGCTCCCGCACCCTTTGGCCGGTGTGGGCGGCTACCTCGTGGGCCACCCCCAGCATGGAGAGGCAGTCCAGCCGGTTGGGGGTCAATTCCAAGTCCAGGATGGTATCCCCCAGGTATTGGTCCAGCTCCATACCCACCGGCGCGTCCTCGGGCAAGACCACGATGCCCTCATGGCCGTCGCCCAGGCCCAACTCCACCTCAGAGCAGATCATACCCTCCGAAACCACCCCGCGAATTCGGGCGGCCTTGAGGGTTTCACGCTTTCCGCTGTGGGTATTGTAAAGATGGGCGCCCACTTGAGCGAAGCACACCTTCTGCCCAGCGGCTACATTGGGCGCGCCGCAGACCACCTCCATTTCTCCGTCGCCAGAACTTACCCGGCATAGGGACAGGTTATCGGCGTTGGGATGGGGGACCACCGTCAATACCTGGCCGACCAGGCATTCTTTCCAGCCGCCCAGCTCTATTATCTCGCCGACTTCTACACCGGCCATGGTCAACTGATGGGCCAACTCTTGAACCGGCCCATCAACGTCTACGTAGTCGCGAAGCCAGCTTAGGGGAACGCGCATAAACAGCTTATTAGTTGGACCCTAGTCCTGGCGATGGCGCAGTCTTGTAATTGCTGGTCGAGTTTTTGGCCGGCACAGCCGACACTGATAGTCAGCTGTGGTCGCCCGGATGGTGCTGACGCCGGGGGATGTTGGTGCCGGAAGGTGTTGATAATCATATCAGAATTGCCGCAAAAAACGGAGGTCGTTGGCATAAAAGTGCCGGATGTCATCGATGCCATATTTCAGCATGGCGACGCGTTCCGGCCCCACGCCAAAGGCGAAGCCGGTATATTTTTCGGGGTCGTAGCCAACCCCCCTTAGCACCTGGGGATGCACCATTCCCGCTCCCATGATTTCGATCCAGCCGCTGTCCCGGCATATCCGGCAGCCTTCTCCTCCTCCGTCGCAGGCGAAGCAGTCTATGGACATATCCACGCCGGGTTCCACGAAGGGGAAGTAGTCGCAGCGAAAGCGCACCTTGCGCTCTTCACCGAACAATCGCCGGGCGAACTCGTACAGGGTGCCTTTCAGGTCGGCAAAGGTTATCCCTTCATCCACCGCCAGACCTTCTATCTGGTAGAAATGCCATTCATGGGTGGCGTCGGTCGCCTCGTACCGGTAGCACTTGCCCGGAACCACTACCCTAATGGGCGGCTGAGTGCTTTCCATAACCCGAGCTTGCATCGGGGATGTATGGGTTCGCAGCAGCAACGGCTGCCGCCCCGATTCATCCCGGTAATCGATCCACAGGGTGTTCCACATGTCCCGAGCCGGGTGACCCTGGGGGATGTTGAGCATCTCAAAGTTGTAGTGGTCCCACTCCACTTCGGGACCTTCCACCACGCTGAAACCCATGGAGCCAAAAGCGCCGGTTATCTCCCGCACCACCTGGGTCGTGGGATGAAGCCTTCCGATGGTCGTTGGCCTGCCGGGCAGAGTAACGTCGAGGCGCTCCTGGTCTATTGTGCGGCTCAGGAGCCGCTGGCTGATCTCCTGACTGCGCCGGGCCAGCGTTTCCTCCAGGCCGCTCTTGGTCTGGTTACCCAGCGCGCCCAATTCCCGGCGCTGCTCCAACGGTAGCTGGGCGATGCCTCTGAGGAAGGTGGTCAATGCCCCGCGGCGGCCCAAATAAGCCACCCTCCACTGCTCCAGGGCGTCAGCATCTTTTGCCCCGGCCAGCTCCTTTAGGGCGCGCTGCTCCAGTTCCTCTATCGACTGAGTTGTGGGCTGGGTCAACCTTTAACGTCCTCGGCTACGGAAAGGGACCAGGGGATACTCCTAATTCGCCAGCCCATTATAGGATTGGCGCTGGAGACGGTCAAGGAAAATCTGCCGGCCCGGAGCGAGCAAACCTGGGTGGCCACCGGTTCTTCGCCTCCATCTGCACCATGCGGATCATCGGTTCGGGCCCGGGCCCGGTCTCCGGAGAAAGGGGCCAGCATTCTAAGCTAAAACAGGTGGGCTCCCCGTGGTGAGCCAAGGCAGGCACCCCTTTTGGCGGAATGTCCCGAAATGTCATGGATATTAGCTGTCCGCTCTGCTAGTCTTTTCTTCGGTAGACAGCAAACGCTTAATGGTCAGGTATCTTCGAATGGACAGATTACCCAGGATCCTCCTTCTACTTCTTGGGCTCGGCTTGTTGCTGGCAGCACTGGCCTGCGGATCCGATAATGTAGAGTGGCCGGAAGGAACTCCCGGCCCGGGAGCCAGCTGGTCTCCCAAAGAGGCAATTGCACAGATTGGTGAGCTGCCCCGGTTCTTCGACAAGGACGCCGGCTGGAATGCGTCCTTCGACCCTTACCAGGGACGGTGGAGGGTCGAACTGATTTACCAAGTTCGGAAGGTCTACCCGCCTGGGGAAGAGACCCGTAGAGTGGCCTGGCACGTATATGAGGAAACCGGCGAGGTTGTGGGTCCGCTGGATTAATCACTTCCCCGGCAGCCAAACCTGAATCAATTCCGGACCTTGGGCCGGACCCTGATGCCGGATCCTCTCTAAATTCGTTTCGTATTACCGCGCCTTTACCTCCTCCGCCCGCATGAGTTAGCTCCGCATCCCCCCAGGGTTCCCGTACAGCATTCCCGGTAGTGTCCCAATTAGCTGACATAAGCTTATGGTACCAGTACTTATGTTCTGGTACCATTTTCACCAAGAATCCGGAGCTTCCCCAGGTTTAGAGCAGATTGTCGGGACTCTCTACCCCAGACCTGGGCGGAGATCACAGAAAAGGGAGCTAGCGTGAATTGGTTTTGCCTGAAGGCTTGTACCAAATGCGGAGGGGATCTGGCGGTTGATGAGGGGGATTGGATCTGGTTACAATGCGGCACCTATTACTACACCGGTTTGTATCCCGATTTGTACCAATCGGGCTGGGTGTCGGCGCCAGCGCAACCAACCCTGGGATCTGGGGATAGCGGACGCCGAGGTGATGTCAGATGGCCTCCGATATTTGGTCCTGTTAAAAAATCGGGTCAGGAGGCGGGACACCTGTTGGGTGCGAGTTGACGAATCGCCCGGCAGGAGCCCCAGTGCTGCTGGCGCTGGATGCTGGAGTTCGGCAGACGGGCTGGGCGGTTTTTGAGTCCAAAAGGCTGCTCCGGACCGGGGTCATCGCTTCCCCGAAACGGAACGGATTAAAACGGATTAAACGGAACGGATTAAAGGGAAGGGATCGGATCGCCAGCCTGATGGTCGAGTTGGAGCTTCTGGCTGAGGATAGCCAACCCCAAGCCGTCGCATGCTGCCAGCCCTCCGGCATCAACTGGAGCGTGCCGTCAATCCGGCTGTTGGAAGAGTCGCTGTTATACTGGTCTGAAACGCGTAAAATCGGTTTTTACAGCTATACCACGCAAGAGATTCGGGCAGCCATCGCTGGGTTCGCCAACGCATTGCCCGACCGCTTGGGCTACGCCATCATGGTGCGCTTGGGGTTGATCGGCCAAAGGAGGTCCACCCACGGATGGGAAGCCGTCGCGGTGGGCTACTACCACCTGTCTCGCCCACCCGGCCGGGGGTAATTCCAGCCCCGGCTATTCTCTTTTACGGCTTCCCCGGCTCCGACGCTCGCTGGCTCCTGAATAGCGGTCAACTCGGACCTAGTGGGAGCCTGCCGCTACTTATCCTCCGATCATTTAGATGTTGCCGAAGGGCGGTCGTTGTGCTTCCATAAGACTGGATAGCGAGATTCCTGCGCCAGGGCTTTAATCCACGTGTATAATGGGGCGGAACCTGGTAATCAACCGGAATCCAAGTTGAGGCGCGGCGGCGGCCCCATGGGTTTAGAGCCGGGGGCGATACTTAACGACAGGAGGTCTTATGCCGATAATACAACGTCCCTACGTACCCCCGGAGGATCAGGCGCCCCAGGAGGACGGTTTCGTCAAACCTGGGGATAGCCAGTCCAATCAGAGTCAGAACGGCGAGGCGGCCGGGGAACCGATTACCTTCTATGCCGACTCGCTCCACATATTCAGCAGCCTCTATTCGTCGGTATTGTTTTTTGGGGAGCAGATGGAGGAGCGGGAGCCCATCTTGCGCGCCCGTATCAAGGTCAGTCCGCAAATGCTCAAAGCCATGGCCCTGCTCACCAACAAGCACCTGAAGGAGTACGAGGATGCGGTAGGCCCGATTCATCTGCCGGCCCAGGTTTACTCGGCGTGGGAGCTGGAGCCGGACTCGGAGCTGGAGCCGGTACAGGAAGAGGGAGCGCAGGCTCAATGACCAGCAACTCAGAGACGGGGAACTCAGAAGACCGCCCAATAGCCGAGGACCTCTCCTGTCCGGTGGAGATTGAGCCCGGGACGGATGCCGCTACTCCGGCGGACTGGGAGTGGCGATCGGTCAGCACCAGCCAGCCCAATGCCGCCACTTTTCACATCAGCCACAGCGAAGTGACCAAGGTGATGGTGGACAAGCTGCGGCCGTCGGATTCGGCGTCGGACGCTTCCTTTGTGATTAGCACGGAAATTCCCATCATCATTATCGATAGCCTGGATTCCTTCTGGGCGGGGGAATGTAAGACCAGGTTGCCGCTGCGGGGATTACGGGTGCCGGTGGAGGGGGATACAGTAGAGGAGGCCAAGAAGAACCTGGCCGCAGACCTAGCCGCCCAGCTTAGACTACTCCTGCTGCTTTCCACTTCTCACCAGGGGGCCATCGCTCCCCAGTTAAAAGCCAACCTGGAGTACTATTTGACGGTCATGGCGCAGGCCTGAGATTGGGTGGAATCTACATCGACAACGGATTGGGCAGTGTTGCACGTCACACCGTCATTCCGGCGTTCGCCGGTGTGACGTGCCGGGAATTATACTATGCCCGGATATCTTTGAACACAGGCCTAAGAGTTGGTTGAACTAGCCGGTGTGCGAGAAGCGTTTTTTGTCATTGCGAGTTGTCATGCTCCGGCGGAGCGCCACCGACAGATGATAATGGATTCCCCTCGGCTCATGGTTCGACGGGCTCACCACGAGCGTTAGGGATCCCGTTCGTCCTGAGGCTCTCGAAGGGCGAACGGGCAATTTACAGAGCAGCCCTTCGGCTGCGCTCAGGATAAACTCCGCGAGGCAATCTCAAGGGGCTCAGATTGCTTCGTCGCTTACGCTCCTCGGAATGACATTGCTCGTTTGGAGATAGTTGCTTAGGTTTTACTGGCTAATCCGGCGTTGGACCTCAGCCACGACCTGGTCCAGCGGGATTAGCTGGGCCTCGGTTTCTTGGCGGCCTTTGACCTCCGCTACATTGTTATTCAGATTGCGCGGGCTGACCACCAGCCGAAGCGGCAGGCCCAGCAAGTCGGCATCATTCAGTTTGACACCGGCGGCGGTCTCGGTACGATCATCGTAAAGCGTCTCGATCCCCTGGTCCCAGAGCTCCTGATAGAGTTGTCCAGCGGCCTGTTTCACCCGCTCATCGGTCAAATTGAGGCCGACCAGCTGAACCTGGTAAGGGGCAATGGGCACGGGGAATACTATGCCGTGGTCATCGTGATTCTGCTCTATCGCCGCGGCCAGCAGACGCCCCACTCCGATTCCGTAGCAGCCCATCATCATCGGATGCTGCTGGCCCTGCTGGTCCAGGAAAAGAGCGCCCAGGGTTTCGCTGAAAAAGGTCCCCAGCTTGAAGATGTGCCCTACCTCGACGCCCCGGATGGCCTCCAGGGGTTCGGCGCAATTTGGGCAGAGGTCCCCGGCCTGAGCCAGAGCGATGTCGGAAAGACAATCCACTTCAAAGTCCCTGGGATAGTTGGCATTTCTGAGATGAGTATCTGGCTGATTGGCGCCCACCACGAAATTGCTGCCACTGGAGATGCTAGGGTCCGCGACCCGCTTGATGCCTTGGATGCCGATGGGGGAAGCGGAGCCGGCCACCAAGCCGGCTTGGCTTACCTCCTCGTCGGTTGCCAGCCGTAGCTCGTTGCAGTGCAACAGGTTCTTGAGCTTGATCTCGTTGACCTCCAGGTCTCCCCGAATCGTCACGAACACCAACTGCTCATCCGCGCTATAGAAAACGGCCTTCAGGGTTTGTGCCTCCGGTATTTCCAGGAACTGGGCCAACTCCGCTATGGTTTTTACTCCCGGAGTGCTAACCTCGCTCAGGGGTAGCAACTCTTCTCTCGGCTCTCCTTTGGCCGCGCCGGCATGGGCGCCCACCGCCTTCTCGGCGTTGGCGGTGTAGCCACAGCTGGGGCAGGTGATCACTGTGTCCTCGCCGGTAGGGGTGGGCAGGATAAACTCGTGGGAATCTTTACCGCCGATGGCCCCGCTGTCGGCTTCCGCCATCAGCACCGGCAGGCTGCAACGGTAGTAGATATTGCGGTAGGCTTGGGCCATAGCCTGATAGCTTTGCTCCAGGCTCTCTTCGTCAGCGTTGAAGCTATAGGCGTCCTTCATGGCAAATTCCCTGACTCGCACCAGACCCGCCCTGGGCCGGAGCTCGTCCCGGAATTTGGTCTGAATCTGATACAGGATCACCGGCAGGTCCCGGTAGCTCTGGACGTTGGCCCGAGCGATGTTGGTGATTACCTCTTCATGGGTCGGGGCCAGAACCATTGAACGCCCGCGGCGATCCTCCAGCGAAAACAGATTGTCCCCGAAGGCAGCCCGGCGGCCGGTCTGCTCCCATAGCTCCATGGGCTGCAGGCTGGGCATGAGCAACTCCTGGCTGCCGGCGGCATCCATCTCCTGCCGAATGATGCTTTCAATCTTGCGGACGGCGCGCCAGGCCAGGGGCATGTAAGCGTACACCCCGGCCGCGACCTGGTGGATCAGCCCGGCCCGGAGCATCAGGCGATGGCTGGCGGTTTCAGCCTCGGGCGGGTCCTCCCGCAGGGTTTTGGATACCAGCTGGGTGATTCGCACGGAGCAAGTCTCCTAAAACAAAGCCAAGGTGGAATCTACATGGAATCCAATGCCGGCTCTGCGGGTATCACTTTGGTATCGGTAAAGGGAGTCCGCTAACCGGCGTTGGGGGCGGGGGTCTTTTCCACCTCTTCCATCAGGGCGGTCAGCATATCTTCCGCCGCCACAACCCGTACCTTCTCACCCTTGCGGAAGATGACCGCGCGACCGGCTCCGGCGGCGATACCTACGTCGGCGTCCTTGGCCTCACCGGGCCCGTTGACCTCACAGCCCATCACCGCCACCTTAATGTTCTTCTTGCTTTTTTTGATCAAGGCGTCAACATCGTTGGCCAGCTTGATCACGTCCACGTCGGCTCGGCCGCAGCTGGGGCAGGCCACCAGGGTGGCGCCCTTGCGGCGCAGGTTCAACGACTTGAGAATCTCGTAGCCGGCGAAAACCTCCTCTTTGGAGTCGCCGCTGAGGGAAACCCGGATGGTGTCGCCGATCCCCTGATACAAGAGGGTGCCCAGGCCGACGGCGGTGCGAATGGACCCGGCCTGGACCGTGCCGGCTTCGGTAATTCCCAGATGCAGGGGATAGGGAACCATCTCCGACAGCCGCTGATAGGCCTCGACGGTGGTTGGAACGTCGAAGGCCTTCATGGAGATTTTGATCTGGTCGAAGTCTTGCTCCTCCAACAGGCTTATCTCCCAAAGGGCCGTGGCAACCATGTGGTCGACCACGCTGTACTCGCCCTCCTGGCCTTCGCCAGATTTGGGGAGCTTATTAACCATGTCCATATGCCGGGAGAAGCCCCTGGTGCGTCCTATGCCGCCCACCGGAGGCAGGCTGCCGAAATTCACGCCAATGCGGATGGGTATTTCCCGCTCCTGGGCCGCCGCCACCACCTCCCGGACCTGGTCTTCGTTGCGAAGATTGCCCGGATTTAATCGCAAGCAGTCGACGCCGCCTCGGGCGCACTCCAGGGCCAGCTGGTAATGGAAATGAATGTCGGCTATGAGGGGAATGTTAATCTGCTTCTTGATCTCCACCATGGCCTGGGCCGCTGCCATGTCGGGCACGGCGCAGCGGATGATCTCACAGCCAACCTCCTCCAGCTCCCGGATCTGCCGAACCGTTGCCGCCACATCCCTGGTGTCGGATTTGGTCATGGACTGGACGGTGATGTCGGCTCCGCCGCCGACCTGGACTCCGCCGACCTGCACCGGCATAGTGATCCGACGTTTATTCAAGGCTATTCCCCGGATTTTAGCTGGCCAGGATTGGGCTAGCAGAATTCCCGCCTTATTGGAGCAGTTAGGGCTGCCCCGCCAAGCAAGGAAATGTCGCGGGTAAATGTAACACGAACCATCGGGCCGCACCAGAGCCCCGCCTCCCTTGAGCAGGGGATTTCGATTGTTATTGGGAGGGCGGTAGGCCCGAAGCAATCTCAAGAAAGTAAGGAAGGATGGCTTTGCTGATCTGAAAATAACCGCTTCCCCTTGAAATAGGGAAGGGCGGGATGGGAGTGATACCCGGCGCCTCAATCCTCCCCCCAAGGGCCTTAATACACGACAGTTTGTGGTAGCGGCAGGCTGTCTTTCTGAACCGAAACATAGTGGAGGCGAAGAACCTCAGATTGTTCGCCAGCCCCGCTTCCTCAGAATGACAAGAAGTGTACTCGTGTACTAAACCAAAGCTAAGGTGAAACCTACATAAAGCGAACCCGAAGAGGAGTTGCGATATTCTGTAAAAGAAGTCGATTGGCGGTGGTGGAAGGGATGAAGGAAATAGTGCAACTCCTGGAACGGTGGCAACTGGATGTAGGCGACTTACGGGAAAGGATGTATCGGGCGCCAACACCTCGGGAGCGAGAGCGATGGCATGGGCTATGGTTGTTGGCCCAAGGGTGGTCGGCCACTCAAGTGGCTGAGGCTTTGGAGAGAGAGCCTCATACCATCGGAAACTGGCTGGACAACTTTCGCCAAGGCGGGGCCCAAGGTTTGGTCTTTGAGCAGACTGGGGGTTCCCCCCCGTCTTGAACCGAGGTCAACAGAACCAACTGAAGTCTGCGGTGCAAAATCCGCCCGGGGAGGCGGGGATTGAATTGTCCAACTGGAACTGGAAAGTAGTAAGGCAATTTCTCAAGCAGAGCTTTGACCTGGGGCTGAGTCGGAGCAGTTGCTTGAACTACCTCCATCGGTTGGGCTTCGTGCTGAAGCGACCCAAGAAACGCCTCCTGAAAGCCAAGGATGAAGAACGGAAAGCCTTCGTCCTCCAGTACAGCCAAATCCGAGAGGAGGCCCAAGAGAGTGGAGCCAAGATCTTCTTCGTGGATGAAGCCCACTTTCGGGCCGATGCCGACCTGCGAGGCAAATGGGTACTCAAGGGAGAGGCAGCGCTGGTGGACTCCACCAGTCCCCGGTGGGGAGAGAAGGCCTGCTACTACTCGGGAGTTTGTCTGGAGACTGGGGAGGTGGAAGCCATGGAAATAGCTGGAAACAGCAATGCCGAGACCTCCACCGCCTTTTTACAGCAGCTAAGAGCAAACTATCCTGGACCTCTGGTAGTAATCTGGGACAATGGACCAGCCCACCGAGGAGCAGCGATTCGCAGCTATTTGACCACTCCGAACTTGCATCTGCGGTTGGTGGCCTTACCGGCCTACAGCCCAGACTTCAACGCCGACGAAGCCGTCTGGGACTGGGCCAGAGAAGAGGTCACGGCCAACGAATGCCTGGGAACAAAAGCCAAAGTCCAAGAGAAGATGAATCAATTCTTCGGCGGGCTAGCTCACCGTAAGGAAGAAGTGAAACGTCGCTGCCCAACCCGGTTACAGGCCCGAGCCGATGCTTTGATCTTTACACCTGCCGTGCCTTTGGCATCACTGCCCAATGTAGTTCCCACCTTGGCTTTGGTTTAGTCTTGTTGAAAAAGTGTTGTGCAATGAGCCCATGAGCCGAGAGCAACCCATTTTCACTCGTAGGTGGCGCTCCGCCGGAGCATGATAACTCGCAATGACCCTGGGGAGAACCGGAAGACCCGGGAACCATCCCTCCGCGTTCCTTGACAGCTATCCGGGACAGCTATCCGGAACAGCCTTCCAGAACAGGCATGCGGCAAATCTTATCCACCCAAGGGGCTGACTCCCTGCACGAGCCGGTTAATGTCGATGGCGCTAATCCAAAGGATCAGCCCGATCAGCACCACAAAACCAATCAAGTGCACCATACTTTCTTTTTCCGGTGGAACCCGCTTACCGCCACGCACCCACTCTATTCCAACGAACAGCAGGCGGCCGCCGTCCAACATGGGTATGGGCAGAATGTTGAGGATGGCCAGGTTGATGCTGAATAGTATGGCCAATACCAGCCAGCCTCGGAAGCCCCCCTGCTGGGTGACCTCGCCGGTGATTTGAGCTATGCCAATGGGGCCAGAAAGCTCCGGAGCTTTGCCGCCGCTGAACCAGCTGGAAACCTCCCGCTTCAGCAGCTCCAATAGTTCCCAGGTGTCGGTAACGCTGCGGTAGGCGGCAGTCCAGGGGGGGTCCCACCTGCGTACCACCCGAGGATTGACCAACTCGATGGCTATGCCCGTTGCGCCTTGCCCTTCCGGAGGATTGGTTCGGGGGGCCACTCGGATAAGCACCTGCCGGCCGCCACGTTCGACCATCCATTCCATCTCGGAACCAGCACTGAGGGTGATCATGCGTATCAGGTCGCCGCGGTTGTCTACCTCGCGTCCGCCGGCCTGAAGGATAATATCATCGGGCCGCATACCCGCCTTTTCAGCCGGTGAGCCGGGAACTACCTTGCTTACCATGACGTTACCGACGGTAACGTCATGCGGAATCATGAACAGAAAAGTGAAGATCACCAGAGGCAATATGGCGTTCATAAATGACCCTGCGGCCAGCACCACTGCCCGGGGCCCGACGCCCTTGCTGGCCAGGCTGCGAGGCACGGCCGGATTACTCTCCCCGGCCAGACGCACGAATCCCCCCAAGGGAGTCCAATTCACCGAGTAGAGCATGTCGGCCAGCATCACGGTATTCCCGGAGACCTCCCGCACTTTCCCCTCGTGCTTCAGGTATTCGTCGCTGGACAGCTCCTGCAGCGACTGGGGCCCCTTCTGGCGGGAACCCTGCGGGGGCACTTCGATGATTCGGGCGACCAGGTTGCCGTCTTGGTCCTCTCCGGAGCTGACCCGGACGAACTGGCCGGTGCGGAGCGCTTGGGCGTCAGCGACGTTGACGAACTGGGTGTTTTGATCCACCAAGACGGGGGTTCTGCCGGTGTAGAAGCCGAAGGCCTTGGGAGGGTAGCCAACACCAAACTCCAGAACCTTAACGCCGAACCACTTGGCGGTGATGAAATGCCCCCACTCGTGAACCACCACCAGAAAAAGGAGCAGGGGGATAAACGATGCAAGGGCGATAACGACGGTGGTCCAATTGATGTCGGCGATGAAGGTCCAAATGGAGCTGAAGAGGGCTTCCATTAAGAATATTCCTTTACGAATTCGGTGGCGCGGCGGGTGGCCCAGGTGTCGGTCTCCAACAACTCGTCCAACTCTCGTCCCGGTCCCGGCTGGTGGTCGGACAAGACCCGTTCCACCAGGTCATGAATCCCGGTGAATCCAAGCCTGCCGTCCAAAAAAGCGTTGACCGCCACATCATCGGCGGCGCTCAGCACCGTGGGATAAGTGCCTCCCTTCTTGGCGGCCTGCAATGCCAGCCCGAAACAAGGGTACCGCTCCTCCTCCAGAGGCTCCAGATTCAGAGAATAGGCGGCGCCGGTATCCAGGCGGGGTATCAGTTGGTTGGGCAGCCGGTGCGGATAGAAGAGGGCGTACTGTATTGGCAAGCGCATGTCGGGAGGGCCTAGCTGCGCTTTGACCGAGCCGTCTGCGAATTCCACCATAGAGTGAATAGTGCTCTGCGGGTGAACCATTACTTCAATTTTATTCCAGGCGACATCAAATAACCAGTGAGATTCTATGACTTCAAAGGCTTTATTCATCAAGGTGGCGGAGTCGATGGTGATCTTTCGGCCCATCTGCCAGGTTGGATGGCGTAGGGCTTGGGCCGGTGTGACCTGGGACAGCTCGGCTAAAGGCCATACCCGAAAGGGCCCGCCGGAGGCAGTAATTATCAACCGGCGGATGCCGTCGTTTTCGCCTTGAATACACTGCCAAATGGCGCTGGGTTCGCTGTCTACGGGCAGCACTTGCCCGCCGTATTTGGCTTCGTATTCCTTGATCAGCTGGCCGGCCATGACGATGGGCTCCTTGTTGCAGAGGGCCACCGCTTTGCCCCGTTCCAGCGCGTTCAACGTGGGCACCAACCCTACCGAGCCGATGGTGGCGACCATCACCAGGTCCACCTCGTCCAGGCAGACCATTTCAGACATGGGAGTGAACCGGGCGCCGGATGGAAGGGGGTCGATCGAAGTTTGAGAGCAAAAATATCGGGGGCTAAATTCCCGAATCTGCTCTCGCAGCACAGCCACGTTGTTGCCCGCCGCCAGGCCCACAACCTCGAATTCCTCAGGGAAGGCCCGAACGATGTCGAGGGTTTGACGCCCGATGGAGCCGGTTGAGCCAAGAACCACTATTTTTTTCATGCCGGTTTTTTCGTCATTTCTTCAGGGCGTCTTTTGTCAGGGAAGGAATACCAGCGTAACCAGATAGTAGACGGCAGGCAGGGAGATTACCAGGCTGTCCAGGCGGTCCAAAATCCCGCCGTGGCCCGGTATCATGCCGCTGGCGTCCTTTACTCCGGAAATCCGCTTCAACTTCGATTCCAGTAAATCACCCATTTGAGCGACGACGCCTACTGTAGCACCGATAACCAAGAGTTGCCAGCGAAACAAACCCAGCTCCAGCCATTGGGGCAGCACCCCGGCCGCGATCATCGCCAGGCAGAACCCGCCCGCTGCTCCTTCCCAGGTCTTGTTTGGGCTGATTCGGAGATACATGGGGTGGCGACCTAGGGCTTTTCCCACCAAAAACGCGCCGGTATCGGTCGCAAAAGTCACCAGCAGGGCGAACAGCACCCAGTCACGGCCCAGGCTGTCGCCATCGCCGAGGTCCCTCAGCACCAGCACATGTCCCAGCAGGAATCCCACGTAGATGGGGCCGCCGATTAAGTAGGCTGTTTTGATCCCCAATCCTGGCCCACGAAAAAAAGCTACCAACCAAAGCAGGGTTAGAAAGGACCCACATCCAAAAACCACCAACGATATGGTTAGAAAGTGGGACGGCCCGCTGGCAGCCTGACCCCCGAGAACAAAGGCTATAACCCAGATAATTCCCAAGGGGGTGGGCAGGCTTTGACCATCCCCCGGGCAAAGACGATACAACTCCCAGATACCTAGAATTACAACCAGGAGCAGGAGCAGGGTCAGCCAGGGGGCGCCAAACCAGATAGAGGTGACCAGCAGGGGGATAGCTACCAGCGCCGTGAGCACGCGCTGGATCACTGTCAGGCCTCGGGGGCTACGTTGCCAAAACGCCGCTGACGGTTGCTGTAGGACTCCAGGGCCCGCTCCAGCTCAGCCGCATCCAGGTCCGGCCAGAAGGTGGAGGTATGGTAATACTCGCTGTAGGCCGACTGCCAGAGCAGGAAATTGCTAAGGCGCAACTCCCCACCGGTTCGAATAACCAGGTCTGGGTCCGGACACTGGTTGGTGAACAAATGGCTGCTGAACAGCCTTTCGTCCACGGCTTCCTCGGGGACCTGCTCCCGGATGATGCGGCGCACCGCCTCCAATATCTCGTCGCGTCCGCCGTAATCAAAGGCGACGTTCAGGGTTATCCCGGTGTTGTTTTGGGTCAGTTCCTGGGCATGGGCCACCGCCCGGCGAAGGCTGGGAGCCAGCTTGTCCACCTTGCCCAGGTGGACCACCCTAACGTTTTTATCGTGGAGAGTCTGAATTTTGCTGCGGAGCGCCTCCTCGAGAAGCTCGAGAATACCCTCTACTTCGCCGGGGGGGCGACTCCAATTTTCCGTGGAAAAGGCGTACAGCGTAACGAAGGCCACTCCCTTTTCCGCCAGTATTTCCAGAACCTGCTGAATCCGGTCCATGCCGACTCGATGGCCGGCCAGACGAGGCAGACCCTGCTGCTCGGCCCAACGGCCATTCCCGTCCATAATAATGGCAACGTGGCAGGGGACCTTGGTGGACTTGGGGGCCGATTCCTGCCTGGTGACGGCGGAGGCTTCGGACTGGGGCAGCACTGCTTTAGACCTGCATTATTTCGGTTTCTTTAGAACTGCCGACTTCATCCACAGTCTTAACATGGGCGTCGGTGGCCTTTTGCAGCTGGTCCTGGCTTCTGTGGTTTTCGTCCTGGGAGATGGCTTTCTCCCGCTCCAACTTACGCAGCGTCTCGACCCCATCGCGCCGAACATTGCGTATGGAAACCTTGCCCTCCTCCAACTTGCGCTTGAGCAGCCGAACCAATTCCTGACGGCGCTCTTGGGTCAAGGGAGGAATGGGAACGGTGATGATGTTTCCGTCGTTGGACGGGTTAAAACCCATTTCTGATTTCAGCAAACTTTTTTCTATTTCGCGCAAGGCCTGCTTGTCCCAGGGCTGTACCATGATTACCCGGGCGTCCGGCGCGGAAATGGACGCGATCTGGTTCAAGGGAGTGGCGACGCCATAATAATCCACCGAAACATTTTCAATCAAGGCCGGCGTGGCTCGGCCGGTCCTGATGGTGCCCAGTTCTCTTTTCAAAGCGGCGATGGAGTTGTCCATCTTCCGCTCCGTCTCAGCCAGAATTTCGGCGGTGGTGAGAGTGGTGTCCTCATCATTTGTTCCTGGCATGGCTATTCCCTCCCGGAAATAAGGGTGCCCACGGGATCTCCCATTAGGATCTGTCCCATGGAGCCGGAATCGAAAATGTTGAAGACGATTATCGGAAGGCGGTTATCCATGCAGAGGGAAACCGCGGTGGAATCCATAATATTGAGCCTTAAATTCAGCGCGTCCAGATAATCCAACTGCCTAAACCGCTTCGCCGAAGGATTGTCATGAGGGTCAGAATCGTAAACTCCGTCGACATCATTCTTGGCCATCAATATCACCTCCGCGCCTATCTCTAGGGCGCGCAGCGCGCTGGCCGTGTCGGTGGTCATGAAGGGGTTGCCAGTCCCCGCCGAAAAGAGAACGACCCGCCCCTTTTCCAGGTGGCGAATGGCCCGGCGGCGGATGTAAGGTTCGGCGATTGCCTGCATTTGCAGAGCGCTTTGCGTGCGGGTAACAATACCCCGCTGCTCCAGGGCGTCTTGGAGGGCCAATGCATTGATGGTGGTCGCCAGCATGCCCGCGTAATCTGCCGTGGCCCGGTCCATGCCCCAGCCTTCCGCTTCTTCGCCACGCCAGATGTTGCCGCCCCCGATAACCACGGCCAACTCGACTCCGGAAGCATCGGCTTCGGTTATCTGCTGGGCTATATAATTAACCGCCTCGGGATCGATGCCGGTTGCGGCGGAACCTTTAAGGGATTCTCCGCTGATCTTAAGTAATACCCGGTTATATCTGGCCTGACTCATAGGGCCTAACCAGGGCTACTCTTCAAGAGCCAATCTGCTGAAACGGACGAGTTTGACGTTCTCCCCCACTTTGGCGGCCATTTCCTGGACCATTTCTCCCACGGAGCGGGAGCTGTCTTTGATGAAAGGCTGTTGGAGCAGGCTCACCTGCGCCGGAGGACGGGTATCCTCGCTTTCCATTTCCTCCTGGTCCAGATAAGCGGGTGCCATCGCCGCGACCTGCATGGCAATGTTGTGAGCCAGGTCCTTGAACTCCGCAGTGCGGGCCACGAAATCAGTTTCGCAGCCTAATTCTACCAGCGCGCCTACCCGGCCACCCGTGTGTATGTAGGCCTCGACGACACCTTCAGTGGTCGCCCGTCCCGACCGCTTGGCCGCCTGGGCAAATCCCTTTTGACGCAGTGCATCAGCGGCTTGGTCCAGGTTGCCGCTGCTGTCTTCTAACGCCTGCTTGCAATCCATTATCCCGGCGCCGGTTTGTTCTCTTAAGGCCCTAATCTGCTCGACCGTAGCCGCCAAAAGTCGTCCTCCGGAAATTGGCTGGGTGGAACTAATCGGAGTAGAAACCTGAGTTCGGGTCGCCTCCTTCCGAGGACTCCGACGGAGTGTCATCTGGCGGAGCCTGCTGCATCATTTCGGCCAGTTCCTCAAGGGGCGCGGTCTCCAAAGCCGAGAGCTCCGCGTTTTCCTCGCTGAGCTCTGCGTTTTCACCCCTTAGTTCTGCGGCTGCCGCGGCTTCCTCGGCCTGAGCAGCCCGGAGTTCCTCCTCCTGCTCTAGCAGCATCGTTTCCCGCTGAGCCGTTCCCTCCAGAACGGCGGTGGCCATGCGGCCAGTGATAAGCCGTATGGAGCGCACCGCGTCGTCGTTTCCGGGGATGGGATGTATTATTTTCGAAGGGTCGCAGTCCGAGTCCACAATGGAGAATATCTTGACGCCCAACCGGTGGGCTTCCGCGATGCAAAGATCTTCTTTTCCAATGTCGATGACGAACATCGCCGCCGGTGGAGCCGTCATGTCCTTGATGCCCAAAAAGTACTTCTCCAGCTTCGCTAGAGTCTCCCCCAGTTTCACCCCTTCCTTCTTTGGAAGCAGCCTGAAGTAGCCCTGTTCCTTCTTTTGCTGAAGCTCAATCATGTAGTTGATGCGGGTGCGGATGGTCTGGAAGTTGGTTAGTGTGCCGCCCAGCCAACGCTGGTTCACGTACCACATGCCGCATCGCTCGGCCTCGCTCTGCACCACTTCCTGGGCCTGCTTCTTGGTGCCAACGAAGAGAACTTTGCCCCCGTCGGCCGCTACTTGAACCATCGCCCGGTAGGCCTCGTGGATCAGACCGAGGGTCTGCTGGAGATCGATGATGTGGATGCCGTTACGCTGGGTGAAGATGTACCGTTTCATTTTAGGGTTCCAACGACGGGTCTGATGCCCGAAGTGGACCCCGGCTTCCAGCAGCGACTTCATCGTCAGCGGCTCCCGCTGAAATACCGGCGGGGATGCCGGAGCTTGCTCTGCTGGTCGCTCTAACGACTGTACCATAAAACCTGCCTTTTTAAATAATCAATCCGGACCATCAACAGATACACCGGCCATGCCGCGGCCGGCGCTCATCCTCAGCAATATTATCATAGGTGCGGTACCCAGCGACAGCCGACGCAACCGGCTGATTCGGCGCCTTCTGGATATGCGGTTGGTAGAGCCAGAGGCTAGCTAGCGTCGATTGAGGGTCGCGAGGCTCCGGAAAGGGCTGTGATTCAGGGGAGTATATCACAGGGCTCAGGGGTGGGCAATCTGGAATTCCGGCTCGCGGCGGAGGTCCGGGTCCCCATTCCCGGGCATCCGTTGCAGGTCCAATTCAACTGAAAAAGAGGGTATTTAAGAGAATCCGGGCCGCGTTCAAAATGGCCGCGCCGTAAATGCCCACCAGCAGGTCGTCGGCCATGATTCCCAGGCCGCCCGGCAGTGCCTCCGCCCGTCGTGCCGGCCAGGGCTTGACTATGTCCAGCGCGCGGAATAACAAGAAGGCCGCAGCCATCCAAGGCCCGGTTTTGGGCAATAGCAGACAGGTGACCCACAGTCCTATGAACTCGTCCCAAACCGCCCGGCTCGGATCCTTATCCTCCTCGGTAACCAGCCAGCCGGTAGCCCATATTCCTAGAAAAAATCCGGCGATAATCAGCGAAAAGAACCAGGGGGAATCGCCGGAAATGGGCAGGAGCAGGTACATGAACAAAGCTACCAGGCTGCCGGCAGTCCCAGGCGCCACCGGGGAGAGTCCGGAGCCGAAGCCGGTGCCCACCAACCAGGCCAGGCGGTCGAGCCAGGATTGCGCCGGTCCCCAGGATCGTATCGGTCCGGGTAGAGGTTTACCCATACCCCATACGGTGCAGGTCGGCTTCGCTCATTCCCAGGCAGTGCCCAACTTCGTGGATCAAGGTAACCCGAATTTCCCGGGCGGCCTCATCTCGGGAGGTGCAACTGCGGAGGATGGGTTGACGGAAGATAATAATGCGGTCCGGTAAAGAACTGCCGACGCCTTCTCGTTCGGTCAGCGGGATACCGGTGTAGAGACCGAACAAGGTTTCTCCTTCTTCAACCAGATCCGAAGACTCCCGATCCGGCCAATCTTCCACCGAGATATCCACGTTTACCATGGCATCTCTGACAGGGGAAGGGAGTTCTCGATAGGCCTGCCTGACGATTCGGAAGAACTCCCGGCGGGAGAGCTGAATCAATCGATAACTCCGGCGCTAACTCCAGTAGTGACTCCGACGCGGGCGCGAATACCCTTGAGGATATCCACGTTACGCTGGTCCGGGCCCTTGCCCTCGAATCCCGGCACTTCCAAAAAGAAGGGCACATCCTTGAAGGCGGGATTGCCCATGATGGCTTCGAACCCGGCCTCGCCGATGAAGCCCTCACCTATATTGTCGTGGCGGTCCACGCCGGAGCCGCAAAGCTGCTTGGAATCGTTGGCGTGGACCGCGGTCAAATTTTCCAGACCGACCGCCTCATCGAACTGAGCGATCATGGCCTCCACGCCATCGGGAGTGGTCAGGTCATATCCGGCGGCGAAACTGTGCTGGGTGTCCAGGCAGATGCGCAGTCGGGGGCTATCCACCGCCTTAAGAATGCCACCAAGTTCCTCGAACTTGGCCCCAATGTGCTGGCCCATTCCCGCCATATTTTCTAGGCAGAGATAGGGCCCCTCGGGGGAGTTGTCCAGCACCCTCTCGACGGCGGCGACGACCTGGGGCAATACGGCTTCATATCCCACACCTTTGTGACTTCCGGGGTGGAAGATTACCCCTCTGACCCCAATATCAGCGGCCAGATTTAGGTAGTTTATTAGGGATTGGACACCCTTTTCCAGGTTCGCCTGGTCGGCGGTACCCAGGTTTATCAAGTAAATGGCGTGGAAGAAGGCCGGGGCAATCCCCGTTTCCGCGGTTTTTTGACGGAATGCCTCCTGCTCAGCCTCAGGCACTGGCTTGAAGGCCCAGCTTTGGGGAGAAGAGCCAAAGATCTGAATGGTCTCGCAGCCAATTTCAGCGCCCCGGTCCAGGGCTTTGCTGATTCCGCCGGCGGATGACACGTGCGCGCCTATTTTCATTTGAGGTCCTTCCGAGAAATTATTAAACTTGTGAGATCCAAATCCCCCTATATCCCCCTTTGCAAAGGGGGATATAGGGGATTTCCCCAATCGGTGGCTGCTCCAACCGTGTTTAGCTACATGTTCAAGACTCAGCGAGGTCTTGGACAGAAAATCGGATTTGAAAAGGATTGAAATATTCAGGGGTACGGGTTGCCGGGCAATTATACGGCAGCCGGGAGTTGGCTGTCCAAAGGGCCCAGCCTATAATGCGGGTTAAGATGAAAGCGTTGGTCTTATCCCAGCCGGGGCATCCCCCCCGGCTGGATGTAAAAGATTTGCCGGTGCCGGTGCCGGGAACCAACGAAGCTCTGGTGCAAGTGGCGGCCTGCGGTTTCTGCCATCATGACTTGCTGGTAATGTCTGGCACTCTGCGCCGGGGTGTGAAGGAGGACCTGGTTCTGGGGCATGAAATCGCCGGTACGGTAGTTGAAATAGGGGATGAGGTCACCTCCCTGGCGGTGGGGGACAGAGTGGTGAGTCTCCTGACCAACGCCTGCGGAAGTTGCCCCAGGTGCCGGCGAGGCAGAGAGCATCGTTGCCTGAGAGGGGAGGGTATCGGTCATGGTCGGGACGGCGGATTCGCGGAATTCGTGACGATTTCCGAGTTCAGTCTTATTCCCATTACCGAGTCCCTGTCTTTTAACCAGGCCGCCCTGCTGGCCTGCCCTCTTGGAGTAGTGGTGCAGGGGATAACCGAAGTAGCTGTGCTGGCGCCGGGAGAGACGATGGTGGTGACCGGGGCCGGCGGCGGCTTGGGAGTGCACGCGGTGCAGGTGGGAGTCGCCCTGGGCGCCCGGGTGCTGGCGGCAACTTCTTCTCCGGAGAAGGCGGCTGTTCTCGAGGAGTTGGGCGCCGATGCGGTGCTGGAAGCGGGTCCCCAGCTCAAGCTGCCCGGCGGCGGGTCTGGAGGCGATGCCGGTCCGGAGTTGGACTTTAGCGAGCTGGTGCGAGGGCTCACCGGCGAGCAGGGCGCGGATGTGTTAATGGACACTGTTGGCTCGCCCCTCTTTCCGTCCTCCTTAAGCTCGTTGGGGGCCTACGGGCGCTGGGTTCTACTCGGCGAGGTGGCGGGAAAGCCGGTACGACTGAATCTGGCGGAATTGATTTTTCGGGATGTCCGCGTCATGGGGTCCTCCGGCACCTCCCGCGCCGCGGTTCAGCAGGCCGCTGAACTGGTGGCTCAGGGGCTGGTAAGACCCGTGGTTCAGGAGGTGCTGCCCCTAGAGCAAGCGGCTGTCGCCTTTCAGCTGATGTCGGAGCGGAAAATCTTGGGGCGGGTCGTTCTTACCGTCCTCTGACCTAACGTCCCATAATATGCAGCATAAAATGCAGAAGTCCGGTGGCTGCCGCCCCGGGAGCCCGCCGACCCAGGCGGAACACTTGGCCGAACTCTCCGCGCTCCCAAATTACCAGGAACTGGCTGGCGATGAAGATGGAGCTATAGGTTCCAACCACCACGCCTATCGCCACCACCAGCAGCAGGCCGCGAATGCTGGCCCCGCCAATCAGCAGCATTGCCAGCAGGACCAAGAAGGTGGTGAAGCTGGTGTTCAAGGAACGGCCCACGGACTCAATGATGCTGGAGTTGACCAGGGTGGGGAAAGCCCGATCCGGATGCCGAATTACGTTCTCCCGAATGCGGTCGAATACCACGATGGTGTCGTTGACGCTGTAACCGGCTACGGTCAAAATTCCGATGATAAAAGTGGTGTTCACCTCCATGTTCATGACCCGGCCCAGGATGGAGAAAATTCCCAGAACTATTAGAGTGTCGTGCAGCAGCGCCAGCACGGCGCTGATACCGTAACGGTAGGCCTTGGGAGCCCTTCGGAAGGCATACCAGATGAAAAACAGGATGAAGAGGGAGGCCGCAAGCATGGCGAAGAAGGTGTTGCGCACCGTTTCCTGCGCAATGATGGGAGATATGGAATCGAAGGCCTTTTTCTCGATGGAAGCGACGTTTTCCTCTAGATGTTTCTGAATCAACTCCCGCTCCGCCTCTGGCTGTTCTACGGAGGCTTCATTCAGCCGTTTGGTACGAATTAGAACCCTGTTCCGGCCGGTGCTTTGCACCAAGGCCTCGGGATGCCCCAAAGCATCCATGCGCTGCTGGATCTCACCCTGAGTTACTTCCCGGGTGAAAGTAATATCCATCACGGAGCCACTGGTAAAATCGATACCTGGCCGCAGTCCTGAGTTCAGGGTGGACCAGCCTCCCGGCGGCAGAATCATGGACAGCAGCCCCGGGAGAATCAGCAGGGCTGAGAAGACGAAGTACCAGCCTCGCTTTCCAACAATGTCTAGCATGCCTATCTTCCTCCCCGAGAGGCCTGGGTTCGGGCACCGGCTTGGCTGGGACGTTGGGCTCCCTCAGGTGTGAAAAGGCCGATTTGGCGGTTCAATCCGACCCAAGCCAGCAGCTGGAGCAGGTTGCGGCTGACCACCACCGCCGTGAACATGCTGACCAGTACTCCGACCAGCAAGCTCAGGGCGAAGCCGTTGATCAATCCGCCTCCCAGCCTGCTCCCGAACCACAGCAACACCCCGCAGGTGATCAAGGTCGACAGATTGCCGTCGCGGATCGCCGGCCAAGCCCGGTTGAAACCTACTTCCATTGACGACGCCAGGGTCCGCCCCACTCGAATCTCTTCCTTCATGCGCTCAAAGATGAGTATATTTGCGTCTACGGCCAATCCGATGGAGAGGAGGAACCCGCCAATATGGGGCAAGGTAAGCGTTAGCGGAAGCATCTTGAAAACGGCAAGGACCACGACGGAGTAGAAAACCAGAGCCAAGGAGGCGACCACTCCGGCCATTCGATAGTAGGCAATCATGAACACCATGACCAGGCCCAGCCCCAAAACACCGGCCAGCAGGCTGGCGCTCAGGGACTGGGACCCCAGCAGGGCATCCACGTCGCTTTCCTGGATTAGCCTAAGGGGCACGGGCAGGCGTCCGGACTCCAACTGGATAGCCCGGGTCCGGGCTTCCTCTCTGGTGAAGTTTCCCGTAATAACGGTCCGGCCATCGGGAATCCAGGCGCGGGCTACCGGAGCCAACAGTTCCTCATCGTCCAAAAATATGGCGATGCGTTTGACCGGGTCTCCAACTATTCTCTGAGTAAGGTCGGAAAATATGTCAGCGCCTCGCCCGTCGAACTGAAGGTTTACGGTCCACTGGCCGGTTTGATTCGTGGACGCGAAGGCGTTGTTCAAGTCATCTCCGGTTAGACCCAGGTCGGCGTCAGTGAACGTCAGACAGGTGGAGTCGCTGCAGGTCCGTTCCTTGAACTCCAGCCGGGCAGTATCACCGATAAGCTTCTTGGCTTCCTCGATGCCCCCGGTTACCTGGAAGGAGTCGATGGCGCCGACACCCACGGAGAGGATTTCCCGAAAGTCCTCCCGCTGGTCTCGGTTCAATGACCGGGTGCGGATTCGGTAAACCCGGTCCGATGCGGCATTAGATTCGGCATCGACGGTATAGTGCTCGAATCCCCGCCGCAAAAGCAGGTCTTCCAGGTCCGCCGTGCTGGTGGGCTCGCTGAACTCCACGTTGGTGACCGAGCCGCCGGAGCCGGGGAGTTGGACGACAATCCGGTCCTCGCCAAAGCGCTGCACGATGGGTTCTTCAGTGCCGGATAGGTTGACCCGCCGTTTGATGATTTCCAGCACCCCTTCCATTTGATCTGAGGTTGGGACCGGCGTTTCGGAAAACTCAAAAAGCTCAATGGGCGCAACGTGGTCCTCCAGAGCTTCCAGCAGCGATGAGCGGGCTGCTTTATCCAATAAAGATGTCTTTATTCGAGTGTGGCGCGAGTCCTCAGTTGTCACCTCAACTGAGAGAACACCCGAATCCTTCAAAACCTGAGTGATGTCCTGCTCATTGGCATCCTCAGAAAAGGTGAATGACATTTCGGTGCCGGTGTCCGCCTGGTAGACCAGATGGGTGCCTCCCCTCAAGTCCAGGCCCAGTTTCAGTCCCAGGGGACCGTTGCCCCCCCGCTGCAACGCCGGGAACCCGGGCAGGTCTATATTCACGTCCCGAAAAGCCAGGGCCACCATCGAGATGCCGAGGATAACCAGGATAATTATGGAAAGCCGGATGCTGCGTCCCCGCATTGATTACTCCTGTGAATGTGGCCGCTTCCGCCGGTACAGACCGCCACCAATCTTGGGCCGCGCCGAGTTCTTGGCCGGTGATCCAGTTTGGGCGGTGGGTGTTTGAAAACCTCTTCTTTTGTCATTGCGAGCGAAGCGAAGCAATCTCGTTTTCTCAGTGAGATTGCTTCGGGGCGTTGCCCCTCGCAATGACTTATTAAACACCCTTTTGGCGGCGGTCATTTCTGGTCATTGGCTTGAGCGGCCAGAGCCAGGGCCTCCTCCCGAGTGTTCACTTCTCCCGCGGCCCTGGCTTCATTTATCTTCTCAAGCAAGAGGCCGACCTTGGGGCCGGGCTCCAGGCCCAACTCCTGCATCAGGTCATGTCCCGTCACCAGCCTTGGGATCTTTTCGGAGGCCGTCTGACGGGTCCCGTACTCCAGAATGTGCGCGATTATTCTAGCATGCTCTCCCCACTGGTCGGGCATCAATTCTGGACCTTTTGCGGCCAGATAATCGGCTAATGCCAGGTAAAGGGTATCGACGGCCACGTCGCCCAGGTCTCGGAAATAGCGGTAGATAGCGCGACTGGTGGGCCAATCCACTCCCTGGCGCATATTGCCGGGACGCAGGTGCTGCTCAACCATTTTGGCAACCATGGCGATGCCCCGGGCGCTCAATCGCAGCTCAGTCAAACGCGAGGCAGCCATCTCAGCTCCCAACTCGGAATGGCCCAAAAAGCGGGTGCGCCCGGTTTCGTCTATACCCTTGGTTTGAGGCTTAGCTATATCGTGCAGCAGGGCTGTCAACTTCAGAATGGTGCGCCGGGTGTGGCCGTCACTGACCTTTTCGCTAAAATGCTCCGCCAAGTCCAGGGTCCAGGGAGCCAGCATGTAGATGGCGGAGTTCTGGTGTCCCTTGGTCACCAGCTCCGCGGTTTCCACCGAATGGAGTAGGTGCCCCCACACGTCCCAGTAATGGACTTTGGGCTGATCTACCCCCTTGGTCAGGGCTAATTCGGGAATAACTCGACACAGCAGGTCCAGCCGGTCCAGCACCTCCAGCTGTCCTCTAGCCCCATCCCCGGCCAGGATGGCGAGCAGCTCATCCCGGAGCCGTTCTCCGGACACCCGATTTATCCGAAAGGCCTCGGTTCGAATTAGCCTTGCCGTGTCCGGCTCCAGGCGAAAACCCAGTTGGCCAGCCAGCCGGACCGCCCGAAGCAGACGTCCCGGATCATCCCGGAAAACCCTGGATGACACCGCCCGGACTCTCTTTTCTGCCAGGTCTTGAACCCCGTTGTAGGGATCGACAACCCGTTCCCGCCATTGCCCGGAGGTCCAATCCGCCAGGGGTAATGCCATCGCATCTACGGTGAAGTCCCGCCGCGCCAGGTCGTCTTCAATGGTGGTAAAACCGGCGACATCTATGGTTAAAGCCTGGTTTAACGCATCGTTTATCCCTTCGTCGATACCAGCAGAGTGCGGCCCAGCATGGTCCAGAAGATCCGGCGGGTCGGGAGGGGCGAGCGTGGGTGCGGGGAAAACGATACGGGCCACTCCCCGCTGGGGACTCAAGGGCACGTAGGAACCGCCCAATTCCTTGGCCAGCCGGCGAGCCAGGACTTGGGGGTCGCAGGAAACCGCCAGGTCCAGGTCACCACCCGCCCGGCCCAAGAGAGAATCTCTCAGGTAGCCGCCCACCAGAAAAACGGCGCAGTCCTGAGAGGAGAAGAATTTTACTAATTCCATTTTTGTATGAAGAGTGCGGATTTTGAGCATGGTAGGGACGCACGGCCGCGCGTCCCTACGTAATCATTCAGGACCTTCCTGCGACTTTCGGGCTGCGCTTCGGTATATTTACGATTGGTCTGGCGGCCCGCCTGGCTCGGCGGTTGGTCCGTCCGGTTCTCCCGGTTGGTCCGGTTCGTCTTGGGCTTCCGCCGAGTTGACTTTACGATACTCCGGCTCTCCCTCCGGATTGTAGGTTACCTTCCAGAGGGTATCCCGAGAGACCAGCCGGTCGATATAAAGGTAGCCGTTAAGATGGTCCGTTTCGTGTTCTAACGCTTGGGCCAGAAGACCCTCCGCCTTGATACGGATTACTTTCCCGTTCAGGTCCAGCGCCCGTGCCCGCACCCTTTCGGCCCGCTTGACCGTTCCCCGATAACCAGGGATGCTCAGGCAGCCTTCTTCAACTTCCCGTTCCCCCTCCCGCCGAATGATTTCCGGATTGATCAAAACTATTGCTTCTTCCCAATCTGGCAGTTGAATAACCGCTACTTTGCGCAGCGATCCTACCTGGTTGGCGGCTAACCCCACCCCGCTTTCTTCATGCATGGTTTCGATCATGTTGTCGATGTACTTCTTGAAATTTTTGGGAATGGGGTTAATTTTCCTGGCCTGCCGGCGCAAGATAGGGTCGGGCAGGAACCGCATGGGCAGGAGGGCCACTGGGAATCACCTCATTCGCCGGGCTGGCTTGATGGGACTGGCTCGATGGGACTGACTCCATGAGAAATGGAAACGAATTATATCAAGATTATATCTGGGGCAGTTTGAGGGTGTAAAGCTCCGGCATGGGGCCCTAAAGGAGATGCGCCGGATCAAGGTCCACTACGCCATTGGGGGGAAGCCTCACGTCTTCAAGAAACCGGTGCAGATTACGTCCTCTAACCAGTAGGTTCCAACGATAATGGCCACGGATCCGCTCCGGTATGCCCGGAGCCGGGCCGGCAATCTCGACGTCGGCCAACCCCCGAGCCGCTACTCTCTGCCGCAGCAGCCGGGCCAGCGCCGTCGCCTGACGCTGGCAGGCCGTGGCGCTGAGGTCCTGAAATCTGATCTGGGCTAGCTGGTTGAACGGGGGATTTCCTTGCGCCTGGCGAGTCTGAATTTCCCGCCGGTACATGGCGGAGTAATCCTGCGTGGCCGCCGCCGCTACCGCGTAGTGCTCGGGACTGTAGGTCTGGATGATTACCCGGCCTGGATCCGGGCCCCGGCCGGCCCGGCCGGCGACCTGGCAGAGCAGGCTGAAGGCCCTTTCACCGGCTCTAAAATCGGGTAGATGCAGTCCCACATCAGCCAGGATCGCGCCGACCAGGGTCACCCTGGGGAGGTCCAGCCCCTTAGCCACCATCTGGGTGCCAACCAACACCTGAATCTCGCCGCTGGCCAGCCCGGCCATGGTCTGCTCCGGACCAGTCCCGCTGCGGGAGGAGTCGGCGTCCCAGCGCTCCACACTTATCCCCGGCAGCAAACCGGTTACTTCGTCGACCACTCGCTGAGTGCCGATGCCCAGCTGACGAATCCGTTCCCCACCGCACTGACGGCAGCGACGGGGTGTCCGAGTGCGGCGGTTGCAGCGGTGGCATACCAACCGGGCTATGGTGGAGTGGAAGGTCAGCGTCACGGCGCAGCTACGGCAGTTGAGAACGTATCCGCAGTCCCGGCATTGCACGAAGGGAGCGCTGCCCCGGCGATTGAGGAAGAGAATTGCCTGATGGTTGGTGTTGACGCACTCTTTCAGTTCCTGGGCCAGTTCCCGGCTGAAAATGCTCCGGTTGCCCTCCCGTAATTCCTCCCGCATGTCGCAGATTTTTACCTGAGCCAGCGCCGGTTTTTGACCTTCCTCTTGACCTTCCTGTGGAGAGCCGATGCGGTCGGGTAGCTCCAGCAGGCGGGTCCGGCCCCGGATGGTCTGCCCCGTGCTGGCTTGGTAATAGGTCTCTACGTCGGGGGTGGCGCTGCCCCTAACCACCACCGCCCCGGTCAGACGGGCTAATTCCAGGGCGGCGGTTCGAGCGTCATACAACGGCTGGGCTTCCTCCTGCTTGTAAGTCCACTCGTGCTCCTCGTCAATAACGATTAAGCCCAGGTCGGGGACCGGGGCAAAAAGAGCGCTGCGAGGACCCACCACAACGTCGTACTCGCCGTCCCGTATCTGCCACCACTGGTCGAATTTTTCGCGGGCTTTCATGCGGCTATGAATCACCGCCACCCGGCCCGGGAACCGTTCGGCCAGCCTGCTCACCGTTTGGGGAGTGAGGGAAATCTCCGGAACCAGGAATATGGTCTGTTGCCCCGCGCTGATCACCCGCTCCATCGCCCGCAGGTACACCTCAGTTTTTCCGCTGCCCGTCACTCCATGGAGCAGGAAGTTGCCGGGCTGGAGGTTCGGGCCGGTAATGGCCCGGGAGTCGTCAATTGCCTGGATGATGCGGGTTACGGCGTCCGCCTGCATGGGCGTGAGGATTAGCGACGGCGCCGGAGAGGTTGGGCTACCCGCCGAGTTATTGGCCACCAGGGGCGCCCTTTCTTCCCGTATCCACTCCAGGGCCAGCAGACCCCTCTCCACCATGCTCATGCTGGTTGGGCGCCCGAACTCTTTGTTGGCCAAGCTAACCGGATACCCCTGGTTGTAAGATTGGACCGCCTCCAACAGCTTGGACTGGCGGGTGGAAAGCTTCTGGCTGCCGGCTGGTTCGCCAGCTGCCGCACCAAATGCGGGTATCAGGTAACTTTCGTAACGGAAGGTCCTGGCGCGGGGCAAGTCTACCTGTCGCCGCACCAGACCCGAATCGACCAACCGATTTACCTCTCGACTACCATTGCGGCCCAGCAAATGGGTGAATTCCCCTTCGCCCATCTGGCGGGTGTTGGCCAGTTTTCGCATAGCCTCCGCGGTTTGCGGACGCCAGGAGCCCGGTTGATTTAAGGAAGCCGATTCCTCCTCGGCGGCTGGGGTGGCAGAAACCCGAGAACGCACTTGCGCTTTGAAACCGGGTGGCAAAAGGAGGGACAGGCATTCGAAGAGGGAGCAGAAGTAGTATCGGCTTAGCCAAAAACCCAGCGAGAGGCCAATGGGACTGACCAAGGGCGAGGGTTCCAGCGGCTGCAGTATATCGCGGGTGGTTTCGACTTGCGCGGTGGGGGACAGCTGGACCACCAATCCCTGGATCAGACGGCGACCGAAGGGCACCCAGACCAGTTGGCCCGGCTCGACGGAGAAGTTATCCGGAATACTGTAGGAGAAGGTGCGGGAATGAGAAACCGGCGCATCGACGGCTACTTCCGCGTATCGCATGTCACGGCCATCCCAGGATGGCTTCTCGGTGGAGTTAAGACTGCCCTGGCGTGGGGTTTCGGGGTCTGCGGACTAGAGCCTTCTCCTTGATCCGGGCGGCCCGCCCTTGCAATCCCCGCAAGTAATACAGCTTGGCGCGGCGCACCGAGCCCTGGCGAGTGACTTCCAGCGAATCGATTAACGGCGAATGGAGGGGAAAGATTCGCTCAATGCCGATGCCGCCTGTGATTCTTCGAACCGTGAAGTTGGCCGCCGGGCTGGTACCATTTTGGCGGCGAATCACCACGCCTTGGAAAGCCTGCACGCGCTCCCGGTCCCCCTCGCGGATGCGGAAGTTAACCCGCACGGTATCCCCCGCGCCAAAAACGGGAAGCTGGGGGCTGTTTTCCGGTTTGACCAACTGCGCTGCGTCCATGCCTTTTCCCTTTTAATCGAGTTCCATTGGGGTCTGGGGACACGCCTCCAAACGCCGAATAAAAGCATACCACAGGGGCCGCGCAGTTGATACGGTCAGGCTGAGGTTATTGTGGAGTCTGACAGGACGGCCAGTCCTATGAGTAGGCGGAGAGCGGGAATCGGGATAGCATCCGCGGGTGATGCAGTAGCGACCGATCGGCCGAGAATTCAATCCTTCTTATTCAATCCATTGTCGGGAACCCGACGTATATAAATTAGCGCCGCATTGGGAACGGGCTTTTTGGTAACCGGGTTTGTCCGGTCGGCGCTGCCACCGGGCCGCCTGATTATTTATTTTTAAATTCCCCAGGCGACCTCACTTTTTGCCGGTATTGCCATTAACACCGGGCCGTCAACACGAGGGCTTGGTTGCCCAAGGGTCTATCGAACCTTGCCGTGAGCCGATGGCGCCAGATCCCGGTACCACTTGCCCTCCAATAAATCCTGAAAAAGCCGGAACTGCTGCCCGTCCTCGCTAGTAGCCCGGAAATTCATTCGCAGCCGCGGCCACGCCCCATCCGGCGCTTCGGTGATCTTCCAAACATTCTTCATGGCCGCCAGGACGGGAAGCTGCCCGGCTTGTTTGAGCCAATACTTGCCCGTTTCTTCGGCAGGTTTGATCTCGACGGGCACCAGCGGGCCGTCTGGCCGTGGGGTAGCAGTGTGACGTGGGCTGATGATCACGGTAGTCATGAAAGGGCTCCTTTTGGAATAATAACCGGTAGGAGCTATTACAATATAGAACGGATGTACGATTTACAAGACGGCGGTGTCAGTGGCGCCGGTTACAGATACTTCTGGAACCAGCCCAGGGTGCGGGCCAGGTACTCCTCCCGCAATCTGGGGTGTCCCTGGCGTAGAAAAAGGTGGGAGCAGTCGGGGAACCGGACCATTTCCACCACCTTGCCCAGCCGCTTCAAAACCGTGAAGTATGCCTCGCTCTGGCCAATGGGGCAGCGCAGGTCCGCCTCGCCGTGGAGCAGCAGCACCGGAGTCTCTACCGCCGGGGCGTAGGTAATGGGTGAGCGGCGCAACAATTTCAGGGCGAGCTGGTCCAGTGGCTGGCCGTCCAGAAGGGACAAGTCGCTGTTCCACTGGGCCTCGCCAAAGGTCACACCGATGTCCGATGTTCCGTACATGCTGAACAGGTCGATGCAGGGCGCTCCCACCACTGCTGCCCGAAAGCGGTTGGTCTGACCCACAATCCAGCTGGCCATGTAACCGCCATAGCTGTAGCCGTGCACGCCCAATCTGGTTTCATCCACATAGGACCGTTCCGCCAGCCGGTCCACCGCCTCCATCAAATCCAGGTAGTCCTCGCCTCCCCAATCGTCCAAAACCGCCATCATGAAGTCTTCGCCGTAGGTAGAGGAACCCCGGGGATTGACGGCCAGCAACAGATAGCCGTTGGTCGCCAGCAACTGCTGCCATGTCAAAAAAGAATCGTAAAATGCGCCGTTGGGCCCTCCGTGGATATCCAGCACCAGGGGATATGGTCGGGCCGGGTCGAAATCAGGAGGAAGGAACAGCCGACAATCTAACTGGTGATCGCCCCGGCCTACGGTGAGCCGCTCCAGGGTCGCCGGCGGATGCTGCTGGAGATATTCTCGGTTGTGTTTGACGGGCTGGCAGAGCGGATTGGGTTTTGGGGCTAGCCCATGACATTGCAAATCGGCTGGAGCGCTAGGGGATGAGGAAAGAATCGCTGCCGTTTCCGAGCCGGCATCCAGAGCCAGGTCGGTACTCTGGCATCCGCCGCCCAGCAGGGTTGTCGCTTCCCCGGTGACAGCGGATACCTGATACAGGTAGGACTCCCCGCGGGAGTCTCCCAGCAAGAGGATGCGCACGTCTCGGGTCCAGCGGATTTCCGGGGATCTGCTCCAAGGGGGGAACCCCAGGCAAGGCCGGAAAGAGTCATCGGTAAGCCGTTGGGGAGGGCTTCCCGGTTCCAGGAGGTACAACCAGCCCTGCCAGACAACCATGTAGCCCGGCGACTCTGAGGCCACGGCTACCAGTTTGTCGCCGTGCGGGGACCAGGCCAGGGCTCCCACTCCGGCCAGGCCCGCTGACCACAGTTGGGGCTCGCCACCCGAGGCGGAGATCACGTAGGCTTCGGTTCCATCCCGGATGTCCCGATCCTCTTTTCTGCCGGACACGAAGGCGATATGGGCGCCATCGGGAGACCAAATCGGGGCGGTGTCATCCCAGTCCCCATCGGTGAGCTGGCTGGTTTCCCCGCTGGTGACGTCGGCCAGAAACAGATGAAAGTGGGAATCACCTCGCCATCCCAGGGTGTCGTGGCGGTAATGTAGGTGACGCACTTCGATAACCCGTGGTGCTACTTCAGGCTCCCCACTCTCGCCGCCCGTCGCGGCCGGTACGCCGGCGGAAAATACTATGCTCCGTCCATCGGGCGACCAGGCGTAGTCGATGATGTCGCCGCTGACGGCGACGGAGTTTAGGGGCCGGGACTCGCCGCCGGACGTGGAGATCACCCACAGCTGCTTGGGTTGGGCCGGCTGCCCTGTCTGCTTTGAAGACAAGGCTTGGGCCCGTGAAGCGCCGGTCAGCTGTGAGGAATTTGTCGGGTTATTTGTCGGGCCAGGGACCGGCCGCAAAAAGGCCAGTAGGCGTGCGTCGGGAGAGAATTTGGCGTTGGTATCCTTGGGGCCCTGGGTGAATTCTTCTTCCCCGCCGGCCAGATCCGCCACCATTATGCGCGACCGGCTCTCCATAAGACCCGGGTCCACCCAGCCCAGGGTATAGGCCAGCCTGCTGCCGTCGGGGGAGAGGGAGGGCTCCGCCACCGTCTTGAGGCGCCGTATCATCTTCGGAGTATGCGGACTAATCATTTTTCCCCTCGCTCTCAAGTTTGAACCGGGCCCCTTTAAACCTCGGCCCCGGGAAAAAGCTGGGACGCCCAAGTAGAGGAACGACTATTCAGTAATTGTTTCCGGGATTGTTTCCGGGAATTCTAGCAGGCCGGCCAAGCGCTGGCGCCGCTACCATGCCTAAAACACGCATTCTTCATTGAGAAAACGTATAAGAGGGCCACTCGAATACGTAATATTCTCGACGAAAGCGAATTTCCACTTTCCCACTAGTACAGGTTGGCGTAAATAACCCGGCAGTTCATGCGACCAGCACCTTGCCTTGGTAAGTCCATTTGAAGGGCTTTGCCATGGTCCGGTTGTAATAGTCGATGAAGTCCCACACCTTCTGTTTCAGATCGGTGACCGATCTGAATGACCCTCGCTGTAGCAGTTTTCGCACCAGAATGCTCAGCCAGATTTCCACTTGGTTCATCCATGACGTGTGCTTGGGGGTGTAGTGAAACACGATACAGTGGCTGGGATCGCTGAGAAATGCGGCCCGGGACTCTCGGTTCGCCAATGTGCCCCACTTGCCCTTCTTACCCAACTCCAGGTCCAGCCCAGACTCTCTGGCTACCCAGCGCACTAGAGATTCAGAACGGTGCGTGTCCAGGTTGTCCACCACAAAATGCCACCGCTGGGCCGCCCTATCGCTAGCGATCACTGCCTCCACATGCTGCAGAAAGTCCGCTTCGGTACGTCTGGGCCCCCCATAGGGCTCAACAATCTGACCCGTCACCACATCCCGACTGATGATGAAGGAGCGTGTACCATGCCGGATGTACTCAAACTCCCGCCGTTCCACCTTCCCCGGCGCCAAGGGCAACCCAGGATGTTTGCGCTCCAGGGCCTGTACTCCGGTCAACTCATCAGTGCTCATCACTCGCTCCCCAGATTGGACCAAGGCGGGAGCTTCTCGGTACAGATCGCAGATGTCAGTGACTTTGGCGTCATAGTGCTCGTCCCCGGAGGGTGTCAACCAATAGCGTATCCGGTGGGGTTTCAGGTCCCCCTTTCTAGAAGCCTGGCCGCATGACGGGGGGAAATCCGTTCTACGATGCCTTTTTCGATGATCTCATCAGCCAATTCCCGGCTGGTCCACTGGCTGATAGGACGACCGCACTGGCTGGGGGCCTCACAAGCCAGGGACATGATCTGGCAAACTTGCTCTGGGGTGATCCGGGCGGGAGCCCCAGGACGAGGCGCATCCCGCAACCTTTCTTCTATACTCAGGTCTTCCAGAATGGCTGCCTGTAGCCCCAGCCAGCGGTTGCGCCAGAACCGTACCGTATCCACATCCAGGCCCACTTCGCGGGCTATTTGGCTGTTGTTCAGGCCAGCCGCGGCAGACAGAATGATTCTGCCTCGCCGGGCCAACTGCTGGGGGGTGCTATATCGGCGCACCAGGGTTTCCAATCCTTGCTGCTCTTCCGGGGATAATTCCACCACGGGAGGTTTCGGTCCACGCATCGCCTTCACCACCACACTTCATCTCTCCAACCTCAACGCGCTCATTATACTACTCGGGCTTTTCAGCCCACCTGTACTAGTGACAACCTAGAAACTCGGACGGAAACCCCGATTCTCCCCAAGGTTTCGTCGGCTTTTCAGCCCACCTGTACTAGTGACAACCTAGCACCTAGAGGATCGGCCGAAAAGTACCCTGATCCAGGCTAGTCCGATATAATGGGCAGGAGAATTTAATGGGTGTGGGAGGCAGGGGATGCTGGGAAAACGCTCTAAACAGCTGGGGTTCCTGGAAGCGGACCATCTCTACCTGGACTATGTGGGTCGCGGCTCCTTCTACGGCTTCCTGGCCTCCCTGCGGGGTCAGCTATTTCGGGACGAAGATTTCGCCGAACTGTATTGCCCAGACAATGGCCGGGACAGCGTGCCTCCCAGTCTGGTGGCCACCGCGCTGTTGCTGCAAGCCTACGACAAAGTTAGCGACCTGGAAGCCAAGCAGAGGGCGGATTTCGATATTCGGTGGAAGGTGGCGTTGGGGATTGAGGTGGAGGACCGTCCCTTTGTCAAGAGCACCCTGCAACTGTTTCGAGCCCAGCTGATCCTCCACGACCAGGTGCGGGCCGTCTTTCAGCGCAGCCTCCAATTCGCCCGGCAGACCGGCTGCCTGAAAGGACGGCGGATGAAGGTGGCGGTGGACACTACCTACATTCTGGGTCGGGGAGCGGTCAAGGACACCTACAACCTGCTGGCCGACGGCATAGTCCAGGTGGTCAGGGCATTGGCCCAACTGGATGGGACCCGGGCCGAGGAGTGGGCCTTGAGACACGGCCTGGAGCTTTACTTTGGCTCCAGTGTGAAGGGAGAGGCGGGGATTGACTGGGACAACAAGAAGGAGCGGCAAGCCTTACTGCAGAAGATAGTAGCCGATGCTGACCTGGTATTGGAACTGGCCCGTCAGGCCCAAGGTAGATTTCCCGCAGATAGTCCTGAGCGCCAGGCTATTGGAGAAGCAGCGGAACTCTTGGGGCAACTCCTCTTGCAAGATGTGGAACGGCAGGAGGATGGTCCGGCCCGGAAGGATGGCGTAAGCCGGGACCGGGTCCCTTCGGCGCACGACCCGGAGATGCGCCATGGGCGCAAAAGCAGCAGCAAACGCTTCGACGGACATAAGGCTGCCGTGGTGGTGGATACCGATTCCCAACTGGTGACCGCGGTAGACATTCTGCCCGGCAATGCCGGTGACAACACCGGAGTCCTGGAACTGGTGGAGCAGAGTGAAGAGAACACGGGCATAGCGGTGGAGGAGACCATTGGGGATGCGGCCTATGGAGATGGCGGGACGCGGCAGGCCTTTGCCGATGCCGACCGGACGCTAATAGCCAAGGTGCCGGGTCGTCCCAGAAAAGACCACTTCCCCAAAGAAGACTTCCAGATCGACCTGACGGCTGGCGCCTGCACCTGCCCGGCCGGGCAGGTCACCCACACGCTACGTACCATGGGCAACCGGACCAACCGGTTGGGTCAGACCTACCCGGCCCAGAGTTTTCAATTCGACCCGGCGGTCTGTGGCGTATGCCCGCTGCGAGACCAATGCATTGCCAGCAGCAAGGGCAAAGGCCGTTCGGTGACCCTCCACCCTCAGGAAGCGCTCCTGCAACAAGCCCGGGCCTTCCAGCAGAGTGAGGATTTTGCCGAATACCCTAGTCGGCGACAGGTGGTCGAGCATCGCCTGGCTCGGCTGGTTCAACTGGGAGTCCGCCAATCTCGCTACTTTGGCCGGACCAAGACCCTTTATCAGCTACTCCTGGCAGCCACGGTGGCCAACCTGACCCTGGTGGCTACCAAGACGGGGATGATGTCCCAGGGTCCAGGCTCCTCCCCCAATAAACCAGAGAATAGACCGGACCGGCCCGCCGCCGGAGCCTGCCCTGAGTTCGCCACCGGGTCGCCCATCGTTACCGCCCAATTCATATTGGTCGCTGCCAGCTGGGCCGCCCTTAGTCTCAGACCTGGCCCAGTCCACTGGTTAAACTCCGCCTCATCTCGTCACAGCAGGGCTTTTCAGCCGGGTTTCTAGGCCCTAGACTGGCGGGGCGCAAAGGGAGTTCACCTAATCGGGAGGGCGCTATGGCCGCAGCATTAGATTCCCAGATGCAGGCTTTAGAAAATATTCTGAGGGAAATGGGCTCGGTGATGGTGGCCTTCTCCGGCGGCGTGGACAGCACCCTGCTGGCGGTGATGGCCCACCAGGCATTGGGGCCCAAGGCACTGGCGGTAACCGCGGTCTCGCCGGCCCTGGCGGCCAGAGAGCTGGAGGAGGCCAACAGCCTGGCCCAGCGTTTTGGCATTCGACACCGGGCCATCAACACCTACGAAATGGAGCGGGAAGGCTATGTCGCCAACTCGTCCCAACGGTGCTACTTCTGCAAGACGGAGCTATATGACCGGCTGGTCCAGCTGGCGCAGGCCGAAGGCTACGCCTGGGTGGCAAATGGAGCCAACGTGGACGACCAGGGCGACTACCGGCCCGGCCTGCAGGCCGCCGCCGAGCATCAGGTGCGCAGTCCCTTGGTGGAGGCCGGACTGACCAAGGATGCGGTTAGGCAGATAGCCTTGAAGCTGGATATACCCATTTGGGACAAACCGGCCCAGCCCTGCCTCTCCTCTCGCATACCCTATGGCATCCCGGTAACCGTTGAGACCCTCTCCAAGGTGGAACGGGCTGAGGATTATCTGAGGGGACTGGGGCTGCGAGAGGTTCGAGCCAGGCACCACGATAAGCTCTGCCGCGTGGAGGTGGGGGAAGCTGAAATGGAGTTGGCCTTCGCCCACCGCCAGGAGATAGTGGAGAACCTGAAAAAGGTCGGGTATCTCTGGGTATCCCTGGACCTGGCTGGATTGCGCTCAGGCAGCCTCAACGACCAGCTCAAGCTCACGCCAACCGGCCGAGGCCAGTAACCCGGCTTGGAACCAGGAACACACTCTGCCGGAAGAGATTAGATGAAAATAGCCTACATTCAGTCCATCGGGGGCGCCAGCGGCGACATGCTGCTGGGAGCGTTGCTGGATGCGGGTTTGTCCCTCGACACCCTGCGCCAGGAATTGAGCAAGCTGGGCGTGGCGGGCTACGATCTGCTAGCCTCCCAGGAAACCCGCTGCGAAGTTCGGGGTACAAAGCTCACCGTTGACCTGGGAGACTCGGCCCGTTATTCGCCGCAAGGGCTGCTGGATGTGGTGAGTGGAAGCTCGTTGGCCCCGGCCATAAAGGAAAAGGCCCAGATGGTGTTGACCTCTCTCTGGGAGGCCGAAGGGCGGGTTCACGGCGAATCCCAAGATGTTCTGGAGCTGGAAGAGTTGGGCAGCGTCGATACCCTGGTCGACGTGGTGGGAGTGGTCCTGGGATTGGACCATTTGGGAGTAACTGAGGTGTATGCCTCGCCGATAATCCTGGGCGCCCCCGAGCCTCCGCGCTGGCCGGGCGGTTACGCGACACCGGCCCCGGCAACGCTTCAGCTGGTGGCCAGGTCGGGAGCCCCGGTGGTGGAGGACCGGCCCATTTTTGAAGGAGCCGGGGAGCTGACCACACCTACCGGAGCGGCGCTGATCACCACCCTGGCCAGCTTCCAGAGGCCTGCCATGTCCATTACTGGGGTTGGCGTCGGATTGGGGAGCAAAGACCCGGAAAAATTCCCCAATGTCTTGCGCCTCTGGCTCGGTGAGGTAGCCGAATCTGGCTCTCCGGACAAGCAAGACCCGGACAAGCAAGATAATGTCATTTTGTTGGAAACAAACCTGGACGATGTTCCCGGTATGGTATTGGGTTATACCCAGGAAAGGCTCTTTGACCTGGGGGCGCTGGACGTGTGGTATACCCAGGTCCAAATGAAAAAGAACCGGCCCGGCATCATACTCTCGGCCCTGGTTCCCGATGGATTGGAGGCTGAGGCCTGCAGGTTAATTATGCGAGAAACTCCCACCTTGGGCATTCGCACCCGAAGGGTGGAGCGATACGTGGCCGAGCGGGTCAGCCTTCCCATGGAGACCCAGTTCGGGGTAGTCAGCGTCAAGGTCAAGTCCCTGGGCGGAAGGCCCGTGGGAGCTGCTCCCGAATTCGAGGATTGTCGCCGCATAGCGTTGGCCCAGGGTTTGTCCTTCCAAGAGGTTTACCAGCAGGCGACGGCCCAGGCCAGGGAAGAGTTTCTCGACTGATTTAGGCGGGTGTGTGAGAAGCCATCCTTTCGTCATTGCGAGTTCTCATGCTCCGGCGGAGCGCCACCTACAGATGAAAATGGATTCCTCTCGGCTCATGGTTCGACGGGCTCACCACGAGCAGTAGGGATCCCGTTCGTCCTGAGGCTCTCGAAGGGCGAACCGGCTATTTACAGAGCAGCGAAACAAGTAGGTTGGAGGTAAAGGATGTACGACGTAACCAAGATGAGCCAGGCGGAGATCACTGAATGCAGCAAAGCCCTGGGGGCCTTGGGCGCTGGGGCGGGCAGCATGGAGGCGGCGGCTAATCGGGTCGTCCGGCACTTGTACGACAACCTGATAGACCCGGCGACCAGCCAGAAATCCTGTGCGCTGGTCCGTTTCTACAAGACCCATCCCTACTCTCAGCTGGACCAGGGGCTGCAGCAGTTGCCCAGGGCATACTAGGCCGAGAACCCGAGGCCGGGGTAAATTGCTGCAGCAGTTTGCCCAGGGCATACTAGGCCGAGAACCCGAGGCCGGGGTAAATTGCCTGACCATGCTGGCCACCGCTGGTGACGAACCCCTGTTTGCGGTCACTGGAATTCCCGGGCCAAGTAGCCAAGGGCACGCCACTACCCCTGGCCAGCGCTGAGATGGTGGCCACTATCCCCATGGTTTCACGACTAATCAGTCAATTCGGCCTGGATGTGGGCGCCGTGCTGAGTCCCGATCCCATGCTGATTGGGGACCTTTCCCAGACCCAACGGAAAGTCTGTGAGCAGATTGTGGCAGGCGGCGGAGAGTATCCTTCTATATTCCCGAAGCGGTGGGCAGTCCCTACATTCCGGCCCAAGATGACTTCGTTATTCCCCACGGAGTCAAATCCGTATTGGGCTACGGCGGCGTACTCCACTGGGTACGGGATGTGACCTTCGACGAGGACCGCTCTCAGGTGCGCACTGGGGCCGCCCCTGGTTGGCGGGCCTGCGGTGGTCATCAGCTTGGTACGTCGGGCTGGGCATTCCAACGTAGCCGCTGCCCTACGCACAATGCCCATCTCAGCGAAGCTTTCGACATGATGGGCTTTACCTACCAGGCAGGAGAATGAAAAGGCGTGTTTGCGGTCATCATGTTTTCCAAGACTTCCATCCCCCAACAAACCGTCGACGGTTTCAAAGACCTGGCTGCCGGCACCAAAGAGGCGATCCAATCCTATGTGGATGGACCAGTTTTCGCCGCTTAAAGACCGGGACGTCCAACCGAAAGAAAGTCCTATCGGTTCACAGTGGAAGGTGAATCATCGACCAATCCAGCCTGCGGGACTTGCTCCACAGACTGAAGTACGACGGCTTGAGCGTGGATGATGCCATGTCGTCCCTGCGGACGCTGCCGTATCAAGACTTGGGGTTCGCCAAGATCGACCACCACCGGCCGCTGCGCACCGGATTCCCTGAAGTGGTACTGGGCAAAGGGAAAAATCCGGAGCAGGTGGCCACCATCGTGGCAGCCCTGACCGGTCGGGGACATCCGGTGCTGGTGACCAAAACCGACCCGACGGCCTATGAGGCCGTGGTTCGGCAGACTCCTGAAGCCAATTACAACGACATGGCCCGGGCCATTGTGGTTCCGGGGCAGCACTCCGCTCCTACCCGGGAGGGAGTGCTGGTGGTAACCGCCGGCACTGCCGACCTGCCGGTGGCCGAGGAAGCCTGCCTGACGGCCGAGTTGATGGGCAGCCGGGTAACGCGGATAAACGACGTGGGAGTGGCGGGTCTGCATCGGGTGATAGATGCGCTGCCCAACCTTCAGGAAGCGAAGGTTATCATTCTGGTGGCGGGAATGGAAGCCGCTCTGGTCAGCGTGGTGGCCGGCCTGGTGTCGGTCCCGGTGGTGGCGGTACCTACCAGCGTGGGGTATGGCTCGAACTTTGAGGGCCTAGCGGCACTGCTGGGGATGCTGAATAGCTGCGCTCCCGGCGTGGCTGTCGTCAACATCGACAATGGGTTTGGCGCTGGATACCTGGCGGCGCAGATCCTGCGAAACGGCTATCAGGCTCCCGACGGAAAAGGCTGACACCAGGTTGACGCCGGTATTCTCGGGCACTAGAGAACCTCCCATAATCCCCAATGGGTCCTCACTCCAAGGAATAGCTGGCATAACGGTGGACGAGCGCTAAACAGTCCCCTGCAAATTTTTCGGAGTTCTCCATACCGACTATTACATTGGCGCCCCGGGTATCATTGTAGGCCTGGGTGCCGCCGAACATGGCCCTGGCCTCTTCCCCTGGTCCACTTCGCACTCGTGCACCACCTGGGTGCCCGAACCCTCGGCGGAAAGATTAAACCACCATTGAATGCGACGAATAGGCAGCGGGGGTACCTACATCCAGGAAAAGGTGTTGGGCGGGCTGCACGCGACGACCACCGTTACCAATGAGGCCGTATAATAGGCGAATCGGCCGAGGAGGTCAGAGACATGAGTTTGGTCAAATTAGCAGGCAATTCCTCTGGTCTGGCTGTCCTCATACTGCTAATGGTGTCGTGCGCTGGAGAGGCTACCCAACCCACTGCTTCTCCGCCGACCCAGGAGTCGGCAGCGGCCATGCCGGCGGCTTCTCCCACTGCAACCTCGATACCCACTTCACCACCGGCGGCCATCGATGCTGCGACCTTAGCACCTACCATGCAACCAACAGCCGTTACTACTCCAACTTCGGTACCTGCTCCGTCACCGCCGACTATTGTTCCTATGACTTCAGCGACTATCCCACCGCCGACGCCAACCGTGACCCCAACTCCAGCTCCTGCTCCGACCCTTCAGCCTACGCCTACACCCGCCCCCAGCATAGACTGCGATGCCCGCGGACCGGCAGTGATTTTGCGGGAATGCGATCTAAGTAGTGCCCGCCTGATCGACCTTGACCTGAGCGACTCGGACCTGAGCGGTGTTGATTTGAGCGATACCGACCTCAGCGGCTCCAGCCTAATAAACGCCAATTTGAATGAGGCCGTGCTGACGAACGTTGACCTCAGAGGCGCTGACCTTACTGGTGCCGACCTGAGGGATGCTAATCTGGGCTTTGCGGACTTGAGCGGTAGCGACCTCCTTTACGCTAACCTACTCAACTCAAGCCTGTTTCGCGCAAATCTGGAGAATGCAAACCTGAGAGGTGTCGATCTCACGGGGGCTAATCTGTCGTACGCCAACCTGTCGGGTGTAAATCTGACAGATGCCCGGCTGCATGCTGTCAATCTGACCAGAGCCGACTTTACGGGTGCAAATTTGACCAATTCCTCTCTGTTCAATATCAGCATGACCAGGACCAAGCTGGCTAATGTCAATTTGAGCGGCGTTGATTTGACGGGTTTAGGAGTAAGCCTGCGAGCCGCCAACTTGAAGGGTACCAAACTGATCAAAACCAAACTCTCCTCCGTCATCCTCACCGGTGCAAACCTCGCTGATGCCGACTTGAGTAGTGCTGACCTGACCGACGCATTTCTGGATGGTGCTAACCTAGCCAATGCAAACTTGAGCGCTGCTGATCTCAACAATGCCCGCCTCCTCGGCGCAAACCTCGCCAACGCAAATCTTACCAATGCCCGATTGGGTGGACTTTTTCTTAACGGAGTAGTGTGGGGCAACACCAAGTGCCCAGACGGTAGCAACAGCGACAACCATGGCCGAACATGCGAGGATAACCTTGTTAGTAGCGTCCACTGTGGCGCCCCTCGGCCAGGGGCGAACCTTCGTGGCTGTATCTTTTTTGAGTCGGACCTAAGGAGTGCTTACCTTAGCCGGTCCGACCTAACCGGCGCCTGGCTGGTCGCGATTGATCTAAGCAAGACTGATCTTATCACAGACTTGAAGCAGGCTAACTTGAGCGATGCAGTTTTGGTCGAAGCCAAACTAATGGGTATCAACCTAAGCCGGGCTAACCTAAGCCAGGCCGACCTAACCAATGCTGACCTGAGAAATGCCGACCTCACTGAAGCTGACTTGACCACCGCCATTCTAACTAACACCATATTGTATGGAGCCGACTTGACCAATGCCGACCTGACCGGCACCGATTTAAGTTCAGCTGTCTTGTTCAACATCCTTTGGGACGAAACCATCTGTCCGGACGGAACTACCAGCGACTCCAATAGCCGGACCTGTAGCCCCGAGGGTGCGGCGAAGATAGACTGCAGCACCCTTCTACCAAGGGCCAACCTGCAAAACTGCGACCTAAGACTGGCGGACCTGAAGGGCGTCGACTTAAGCGAGGCAAATCTACGGAATGCCAACTTAGACGGCGGGGACTTAAGTGAGGCGAACCTAAGTTACGCCTTTCTCAGTGGCGCCACTCTGAAAAGCGCCGTGCTAACAAAGGTAAACCTGGTGGGGGCGTCTATGATTAATTCTGATCTGCGTGAGGCCCACCTGGCTGACGCCGACCTAACTGAGGCCGACCTGACGAATGCTGACCTGAGCAATGCCGACTTGTCCCGCACCAAACTGGTTCTTGCCGACTTGATTAACGCCGAGTTCGAGGGCAGCAACCTCAAGGGAGCCCTCCTCATGGGGTCGGATTTAAGAGGCGCCAACATGAGCAGAGCCATATTGACCCAGGCGAATCTGTTCCGCGCTGATATAGGGGATCGATTGCATGGCCTCGGCCTTTGGGACAAAACAACCTGTCCCGATGGAACCAATAGCGATGAGAACATAGGACGGACTTGTAGTCCTACATCGCCGGTCAGGCGGCAAAAGATATCTTTTTCTGACCTGAGATTTGCCAATTTTAACGATGCACAATTGGCTGGCGCCAATTTGAAAGGAGCCCAATTGACTGGCTCCAGTCTTCGCGAGGCTGTGCTGAGAGAGGTGGACCTATCGGGTGCGGACTTGAGAGGTGCCAACCTTGTAAGTGCCAACTTGAGCGGCGCTCATTTGAACCGCGCCAACTTGGACTGGGCCAACCTGACTGGCGCCAAATTAAACGATGCCGAGCTGGGCAGCAGCAGCCTGTCTGGTGCGGTTCTTGTACGAAGCAACTTGACGGGCGCCAACCTACCAGGGGCAGACTTAACCAATGCCGACCTGACCGAGGCGGTTTTGGTTAATGTAAACCTGAGAGGGGCTGATCTGACTGGAGCCAACCTGACATCCTTGGTTGCCAACGGGGTCATCTGGGAGAACGTGACATGCCCCGATGGAAAGTCCAGTAGGTCTCACGGGGGCGTCTGTCCCTATGAGAAGGCCGGGCCTTTGGCATAGCCGTTGACCTGAAGGATGGCGGTTTATATCGATTGGACGGGTTTCGAGACCGCCGGATCGCCCAGATCGCGCTGGCAGCCAACCAAGTAGGGACCTCGGCCTACTGTGAACAATGGCTGGCCGCTCTGGAGAAATTGGTCATAGAGATCGGCTGCCTCACCGCAATGGAGCTGGACCGGCGGAGGTTGGAGTATGCTACCTGTCAGCGGACCGATGCGGAGGAGTAGCCGGCGGGGTTCCGGGCTTGATGCCTGGCAAGCGGGAAATATTCCATCGCGCCGAGGGTTCGGGATATGAGCGAGCTTTACAGTTTGCGGTGCCCCTTATGCGACCAGATAGCCTTGCATTTCAGAAGCCTGGCGGGAGAGATGTTCGTCGCCAGCAACATAATCTCCTCCTTGTCCCTAAGGCCCAACGGAGAAGTGTTCTGTCAGGACTGCCGCCGGTTGCTTCCGCCCATTGACGAGACCGGCCACTATATGGATGTGGGCGCCGTTTATGAAGGGCCTCCCAATAGTCTATGCGAGTGCAATGTGTGGAAGGAGGGGGAAGGCCGCCGCCAATGCCCGGTTGGCCGGTCCTGACCAACAGGATGGTACCGGTTGCCCCATTTTCGGCGCCGTGCCTTCGCCGGTGTTTAAATGTCCTTTAAGGGACGGCCACTCCCTTGAGGTGTAGCGAGAAGAAGTCCAGCGTTCGAGCCCAGGAGAGTTCCGCCGCCGCTTGCTGGTAGTTGCCAAAGGTGTGGTCCAAAAAGCGATGATCGGCTTCGGGATAAACGTGGAAGTGGTGGGGCTTGCCCAGACGGTTCAGTTCCTGATCGAAGGCCTCCATATCCTGGGGAGAGGGATTGGGGTCGATAGCCCCAAAGTGAAACATCATGGGGCAATTTAGCTGGTGGCTTAACTCGAAGGGGCTGGAGTCAGCCTCGCCCCAGCGGTCGAAAATGAACCCACCGTAAAAGGGCACCGCGGCCTTGAAGTGGGGGTTGGAGACCGCCGCCAGCCAGGTCACCCTACCGCCCATGCAAAACCCGGTAACGCCGATGCGCTCGCCATCCACTGCGGGATGGTTCCTAAGGAAATCCACCGTGGCGTTTATATCCACGACAACCTCGGGATCCACCAACAGCTGCCGGCGGGTCTTCCCGGTGGCCTGTTCAATTTCCGGCGTGGTGCGGTGGTACAGGTCGGGCGCCGCCGCCACGTAACCCTCTGCCGCCAGCCGGTCGACGATAGTTTGCAGGAATTCATCCACTCCGCCGGCGGGCTGGGCGACCACCACGGCCGGGAAGGGACCGTTCCCGAAGCCGGCGCTCTCCGGCATGCCGGTGTACATTTGCATTTCATTGCCATCAACCTGTAGCTTTTCCCAAGATGAACCCATGTTCAAGTTCCTCGCAATAGCAAATTATTGGCAAGCCAGTTCATGGAGGGTATGAATTCTACCAGAATGGCACGGGCTTACGGCGGTTCTGGCCAACTGTCGGGTAAATCCCCTTTGTCCCACTTTTCAAAAGGGGGACAAAGGGGGATTTGGATATTACAAGTTTAGAACTTTCGTCAAGGATCCGTAACCGGCGTGCCCCGGCCGGCTTGACCAGCAGGCATGGGGCAACTACTCTAGGGCGCGATGCAGGAGGGGACTTAGTAACTATCTCAAAACCTTGAATTGAATTTGAAACTTATATTATACTTCCACCAAAAGTGTGGAGGTGAAAGCAGTGAAACCAATGAGGCAAGTTGAACCGCTGGAGACTATTTGGGAGATTCCGGACGATTTGTGGGAGAAAGTTGAGCCAGTGATCCTGGAGGGAATCCCTCCCAAAACCACCGGTCGCAAGCGGGTCAACCCAAGGCCAATCCTTAACGGAATTATCTTTCGCTTACGTAGTGGTTGCCAATGGAACCATCTGCCCAAGACTTTTGGTGACGATAGTACTATCCATCGTACTTTTCAGCTATGGGTAGAATCGGGAGTGTTGAACCAAGTGTGGTCGGTCATGGTAGAGGAATGTGAAGAGCTGGGAGGTGTGGACTGGGAATGGCAAGCAGCGGATTGCGCCCTGGGTAAAGCTCGCCTGGGGGGGACGCAATTGGCCCCAATCCCACGGACCGGGGCAAGGCGGGCAGCAAGCGAAGCCTGTTGGTAGAGGGGGATGGAGGGCCTCTGAGTCTAGTGGTAGCTGGAGCCAATGTCCACGACACCAAGCTGCTGGAAGCCACCCTGGAAGCCATTGTGGTGGAGCGGCCTCAGCCCACTGACCAGGCACCCCAGCACCTATGTCTGGACAAAGGGTATGACAATCCCACCGGCCACCAAGCTGCCGCTGCCCACGGGTATCAGGCCCACATACGACGTATTGGTGAGGAGAAGCTGGATAGCTTCGGCGAGAAGACCCATCCGGCCCGACGTTGGGTGGTGGAACGAACCCTGTCGTGGCTGTCCAAGTGCAGAGGATTACTTGTCCGTTACGACAAAAAGGCATCCAATTTCCTGGGTCTTTTGCAACTGGCCTGCGGGCTACTGTGGTACCGGCGAGTTTGGCGCCTTACTGTTTTGAGATAGTTACTTAGCGCAGATGTCCAGTTGTTGGACCCGTTATTTTGTCGGATTGGGAGCCGTTTTTGGGCTCCTCATCGTAGTCGCGGGGGCCTGGGGGGTGCACGCCCTGCGGGACACACTGGACCCAGGTGCCCTGAACACTTTCCAGACCGCCGCCCGGTTCCAGATGTACCATTCCCTGGCTTTGGTTTTGACCGGGCTGCTGGTTGACCGGTGGCCATCGTGGATGCTGGTTGCAGCGGGTTGGCTCTTCACCGCCGGGTTGGTTGTGTTCTGCGGCAGCCTGTACATCCTGGCGCTGACGGGAATCGGGGTTTTTGGCGCGGTGGCCCCGGTCGGGGGAGCGAGCCTGATGGGAGGATGGGGCCTGCTAATCTGGAGCGTATTTACCAGAAGTAGGGGTGGCTGACCGATGCTGTTGAAGGCACCAGGACCAACCAGCGTCCCAATCACAACATAAGCAGGAAGCCCGACTAACCCCGCTGCGGCTAGATTAGCGTCTAAATGATCCGGGCGACGCGCAGCCGGGAAAGCTCATCGGCGGAAAGGCCCAGCTCTTGGCAGAAGACTTCCGTATTGTGCTGGCCAAGGCGCGGGGCCGGATGCCTGGTCTCCATGGGGTTAACACCGTCCAGGAGGAAACCGGCCCCGGCATATTTCAGGTTGCCGGCCACCGGATGGTCCAGCTCGACAAAATAGCCCCGTTCGGCCAAATGGGGTGATTCAACCACCTGCTTGGGGCTTTGCACCAGCCCGACCACCAGCCCCCGAGTCATGGTCTCCCGCATCAGGTCCAGATTGTTCCATTGGGCCAGCCGGGGGGCGACCAGCGCATACAACTCTTCCCAATTCTCCAAACGGCCTCGCCGGTTGGCGAACTTGGGGTCCAGCAGGCCCGGCTCCTCCAGAAATTCGGCCCACACCTGCATGGGCCTGCCGCCGGTGCCGGCCGTGGTCAAGGTTACCTCCCCGTCCAGGGTGGGCAGGTGCATCCCGTCCATGACGTTGCCATCGCTGCCGCCCCGATGGGGGCTGCGTCCCGTAAAGCTGTAGGGGTGGATCAGGCCGGAAGGGGTGCTGACCGCCGCTTCCTGCATCGATATGTCTATGTGCTGCCCCTTGCCTTCCTGTTCCCGATAGAACAGCGCCGCCATTAGGGCGATGGCTCCGTTACGAGCGGCGGTGATTTCCATTTGCTGCAACGCAGTTCCCATAGGGGGCCGGTCCCCCGATCCGGTGACGGCGTGGAGGAAGCCCCCCACCGCCTGCGCCACCAGGTCATTCCCATGGTAGCCGGAGTTGGGACCGGTCTGTCCGAAGTAGGTAATGGAGGCCAGGATTAGCTTGGAGTTGGCCGCCTCCAGTGTCTCGTAGCCCAATCCCAATTCCTGCATGCGACCCGGGGGATAGCTCTCGATCACAACATCCGCGGATTTCGCCAGCCGCAAGAATAGGTCTCGTCCCGACAGCTGCTCCACGTCCAGGGTTATTCCCCTCTTGTTGGTGTTGAAGGCTAAAAAGGTGGTGCTGCCATCGAAATCGGGCTCACCGTTGATAAAAGGGGGCTCATGACGGGCGGCGTCGCCCCAGCCGGGAGGCTCAACTTTTATTGTTTCGGCCCCCTGGTCGGCCAGCAGCTTGGCGCAAAAGGACCCGGAGGGTGAGTTGGTTAACTCCAAAACTTTGAGGTCGCTCAGTATTCCCATCACTGTTGCTCCGGTTGGTGCTTAGAATCTATATCAAAACGCCCTATGGCATTCCGAGTTTTCATGCTCCGGTGGACCGCCTCCGACGGATGAAAATGGGATCCCTACCGCTCATGGTTCGACGGGCTCACCACGAGCGGTAGGGATCCCGTTCGTCCTGAGGCTCTTGAAGGACTGGGGTTACATCTTGAGGTGGGTGCTCAGAGTGCTCCCTTGGGGGGGCCTACCGGCTCTACTCTTCGTCGCCGTACTGCTCCTTGAGGGCCTCCACAACCGCCGGGTCGGCCAGGGTGGTGGTGTCGCCCAAGGCCCGGCCCTCGGCCACGTCGCGCAGCAGGCGGCGCATGATCTTGCCGCTGCGGGTTTTGGGCAGCTCGGCTGCGAAGTAGATGTCATCCGGTCGGGCCATGGATCCGATCTTGGTGGCCACGTGCTGCTTCAGCTCGGCTATCAACGCGTCGGAGGCCGTCACATGGTTCTTGATGGTGACAAAGGCGACGATGGCCTGCCCCTTGATTTCGTGGGATTTGCCGATGCAAGCCGCCTCCGCCACGTTGGCGTTGTCCACCAGGGCGCTCTCTACCTCCATGGTGCTGATGCGATGGGCCGATACGTTGATCACATCGTCGACCCGGCCCAGCAGCCAATAATAGCCCTGCTCGTCGATCTTGACTCCGTCGCCGGTGAAGTAAATGTCCGGGTATTTGGACCAATACTGCTGGACGTACCTTTCCGGATCGCCGTAGATACCGCGCAGCATGGCGGGCCAGGGTTTCTTCAGGACCAGATATCCGCCGCCGCCGGGTCCCACCGAGTTGCCCGCCTCGTCCAGCACGTCTACCTCGATACCGGGGAAGGGCTGAGTGGCCGAGCCGGGCTTTAGGGTGGTTATGCCGGGCAGGGGCGTAATCAGCACCATGCCGGTTTCGGTCTGCCACCAGGTGTCCACCACCGGGCAGCGACCGCCGCCGATGTTCTCCCAATACCAGACCCAAGCCTCCGGGTTGATCGGCTCGCCCACGGAGCCCAGCAGCCGCAGGCTGGACATATCCCTTCGCTGAGGGTACTCCTCGCCCCAGCGCATGAAGGTACGAATGGCCGTGGGGGCGGTGTAGAGGACCGTCACCCCGTATTTCTCAACGATGGCCCAGAAGCGGTCCAGGTCGGGGTAGTCGGGGGAGCCCTCGTACATTACTGAGGTCGCGCCGTTGGCCAGGGGACCGTAGACAATGTAACTGTGTCCGGTAACCCAGCCGATGTCGGCGGTGCACCAGTAAACATCCTCATCTTTCAGGTCGAAGATCCACTTGGTGGTGGCGTAGGTGCCCACCAGGTAACCGCCGGTGGTATGGACGATGCCCTTGGGCTGGCCGGTGGTGCCGCTGGTGTAGAGCATGTACAGCATGTCCTCGCTGTCCATGGGCTCGGGCTCGCAGGTGAGCGGTTGGGTGGCCATCAGGTCGTGCCACCAGATGTCCCGGCCATCAACCATCTTGTCATCAGCGTGCTCGGTGCGCCGGACCACCACCACCCTCTCCACCGGCGTCTGCCCGCTAATGGAATCGTCCACGTTCTGCTTGAGGGGAATGATGTTGCCCCGGCGATAGCCCCCGTCGGCGGTGACCAGCACCCTGGATTGGGAATCTTCAATACGGCCCCGCAAAGACTCTGCGCTGAAGCCGCCGAACACGACGCTGTGGGGCGCGCCGATTCGAGCGCAAGCCAGCATGGCGATGGGCAGCTCGGGAATCATGGGCAGATAAAGGGTGACTCGATCGCCCTTTTTAACCCCCAAACTCTTCAGACCGTTGGCGAATTGGCATACCTCCCGGTGAAGGTCCTTATAGGTATAGACTCGCCGGTCTCCCGGCTCTCCCTCCCAGATGAAGGCCGCCTTGTTGCGCCGGGCCGAGGTCAGGTGGCGGTCCAAGCAGTTATAAGACACGTTGAGTTTGCCGCCGAGAAACCATTGGGCGTAGGGCGGCTTCCAATCGAGGATCTGGTCCCATTTCTGAAACCAGTCCAGCTCCTCGGCGAACCCAGCCCAAAAAGCCTCCGGGTCCCGACGGGCCTGCTCATAGACCGCTGGATCCTGGACGTTGGCCTGCCGTCGAAACGCTTCCGGCGGCGGAAAGGTGCGGTCTTCCTGAAGCAGCGCTTCAATACTGCCGGTGTTTTCTACCATTTTGGCACCTCGTGTTCCCAGCGGCTCGTGTTTTCAGCGTAGTATGCTAACAGCAAGGAAATGGGGATTTAATTCACAATCCCAGCTAAGGCTCTTTTTAACACATGCAGACTGGCTTTGTAAAACGCGGGCCTTGTGAAGCCAGGGCCTTTTCATTCTCCTGCCTGGTAGGTAAAGCCCATCATGTCGAAAGCTTCGCTGAGATGGGCATTGTGGCGGCGTAGGGCAGCGGCTACGTTGGAATGCCCAGCCCGACGTACCAAGCTGATGACCAGGTTTCGCAGGCCCGCCAGAACCTGTGGGGCGGCCCCAGTGCGCACCTGAGAGCGGTCCTCGTCGAAGGTCACATCCCGTACCCAGTGGAGGCGGTTCTCGATGCCCCAGTGCCCACGGGAAAGGCTCAACAATCGCCTGGCATCGGCATCAGTGGCTGGGAGACTGCTAATTGCATAGCTCACAGCCACCTGTTTCTTGCCCTTCACGACCCGCTGGCGCTCTAGCCGACACACCTGTTGCAGATGCGGCCACGCTTCCCCGACCGTCCCAGCGCTGCCCACGTAGCCATTTAGCTCTGGGTCGGCCAAGGCCCACAACTCTCGCCGCTCCAGCCGCCCATGACGCCGCTTTACTGGAGCATCGGCCCAGACCGTCAGCTTGGCCCCGCGTGCTCGCCACTCCGCTGCCAGCCAGGGAGGTACGGTTGGCCCACCAGCCCTCTCAGTTCCTAGCAGGGGAAAAAGCCACCTCCAGGTCTCGGCGCAAGGTGGGCTGATTCTCTTTAACTGGCAGCAGATACTCTCCGCCGCCTGCCACAATCTGCTCACAGACTTTCCGTTGGGTCAGTAAGGCATCAGCCACTACTACCCGACCCTTCAGGGGTACCTGGCCCAATACTTCTTTGACCGCCGCCAATTCTTCCCCTTTGCCCGGCGCAGCTACCTGCGCCAGCACTGCCCCAGCGCGGCTAGCGTAGGCCGACACCAGATGGACCCCGGGTATCTCTTGGCCGTGGACCCCTCGCAAGGTTTTCCCGTCCAGGGACAGGGGGTCATCCGCCTCTACCCCGCTATTTGCCAGCCAGTTGCCGACTTCTGCCTCAAAGGCCGCCACGTCCAGGCCCTTGAACACCCGGTGGAGGGTGGCCACGCAGGGTGTCTTCTCCTGGCTGAACCCCAAAAGCTGCGCCGTAGCACCCCCTTGGTCCCGCCCCCATTGAGCTATGGCGTATAAGCTGCGGGCGCCGCACAGCATGGCACAGGTGGCCAAGGCCAGGATCGCCCCCAAAGAGTGGCGTCGCCCTTGGCTACTCCGGAAGTCAGGCACCAAATCCAGCGTTTCTCTCAAAGTCATCATCCTTCCCTCCCGCTTAAACTGGTAATAATTTTATACTATTTTGAGAAAATGAAAAGGCCCTGCGATCCTCTAGCCTTCAAGAGTTGTAATCAGCACCCACATTGGCCTTTTTCCCACGTCATAAATCTCCAGCGGAGTTAGCTCACCCGTTTCGCCGTTGACCCGGTACGATGCCAGCCGGTCGGTTTCCGAACCGGCGGCGAAAAGGAAATTGCCCTCAGGGTCCAGGCTGAAGGCGCTTGGCCGATCTTCGGTCGCTACTTGCCCGATGGCCGTTAACTGTCCGGAGGAGGCATCTATCGAAAACCCGGCGATGCTGTTGTGGCCTCGGTTGGGAGCGTACAAGAATCTTCCTGAGGGAGAGGTTTGAATTTGGGAGCAAGTGTTGCTTTCCTGGTACCCGGCGGGCAGGGTAGAGATGGTCTGGAAGGCGTTCAGGGTGCCGTTGGCGGGGTCGAAGTTGTACCCAGTTACGGTAGAGCCCTGCTCGTTGGAGAAATAGAGAACGTTCTTGCTGGGATGGAAGCAGAAGTGGCGGGGCCCCGTCCCCGTCGGCTGGCTTACCCGAGGCGGTGAGTTGGGCGCCAGGTGCCCAGTGTCGGGGTCGAACTTGAACTGGAAGATGGCGTTGGGTCCGCCCCGGTTGTCGATGTGGGGCACAAAGGCATACTTGTTGGAGGGATCGGTCTGCATTGCATGGGCGCCAATGGCCGTCTCCAACCATTCAATTGGTGGGCCTCCTACCGCTCCGTCATCCTCAAGAGGGTGTACCGCTACATGGGCGCCCTGATAATAGGAGGACAGCAAATACCGGCCATTGCGGTCTGTGGAGAGAAAGGTGGGAGCTGCCTCAGGAGTTACCGTTCCGCTCTTCGTCAGCCCTCCGTTGTCTAGGTCAATCCGAAAGCTGGATATCCCTGGAACATTGCGATGCCCAACGTATAGAACCTTCCGGTCCGGGCTAATCGTCAGTGAGGACGGCCCACCTGATACAGGCAACTCGTCCTTTGGTGTCAGCTTCCCGGTCTCGCCATCCATAGTAAAAACCAGTATCTTGTCATCGTCTTGCAGTGAAACGTACATGTAGTAAGGCATTGAATCTCCTCCTCGCATTTCGCCTATAAATCAGGTCCAAGGCATTACTAATCAGCTGGGCGCCACATCTCGTAGGCGATTTCTTTGCTTATCTTCCCATCGCGCATTTCGAAAATGTGAGCCAGCCGCATTTCTACTTCTTGTCCAACAGGCAAAGGCAAAAAACCCTCCTGGGTGATTACGAAAGTCAAAATGCTGTCATCTACAACTCGGTCTTCCGTGGCAAAACGTTGGAGATTCCGGAATTCAACATCCCGAATGGAAGCGAAGATTTTTCGGTAGTTATTACCTACATCCTCTTTGCCCTGGAAGATTAGGTTTCTAGCAGGTGCTTCCCAGACAATATCGTCGGTGTACAGTTTTAAAGCTTCGTCTACTTCATTTGCCGCCTCGCTGTGGAAGTGGGCTTCAACCGTCGCCAAGTTGGCAGCCATAGTTTCCTCGTTCATTCTTCACTCCATGAATTCAATCTACATTTGGTACTGACGAACGCGTCATTCCGAAAATCTAGTGACTGGCTGTCAAGGCAGACCTTGCAACTCCAGGGCTTGGGCTACCCTGCCCACGGCTATCGAGAATGCGGCCTCCCGATACGGAACCTTCTCTTGCTCCGCCCTGGCACTCACCTCCCGATAGGCCTTGACCAAGATCTCTTCCAGTGCCTGGTAAACCCGGGCCAATTCCCATGGGAACCGCTGGATATTCTGCGCCCACTCGAAGTAGGAAACGGTCACACCGCCGGCGTTTACCAGAAGGTCGGGTAGGCAGGCTATTCCGCGGTCATTGAGAACTGCTTCTCCGCCGGGAGTCACCGGATGATTGGCTCCTTCCACCACCATACGAGCCCTTATTTTAGAAGCATTACCGCTGTGGATGGCACCGCCTAAGGCGGCGGGCACCAAAAAGTCGCACTCCAGCTCTAGCAATTCCTCGTTGGTGATGGCCTCGCCCCCTTGAAAGCCGTACACGGTTCCGGTGTTTCCAAGGTGGGTGTTTAGCAGTTTCAAGTCTAGACCTCTGGCGTTGTGCACGCCACCTTTGACATCACTAACCGCAATTACCTTGCAACCCCCTTGATCCAAGAACCGGGCCGTCCAAGATCCCACGTTGCCGAAGCCTTGAATCGCGGTAGTGGATTCTTCCATCGGAATCCCGCTATCTCTTGCCACTTCCTTGATTACCAACGACACGCCGCGACCTGTGGCTTCCTCCCGGCCCGGTGAGCCGCCCAACTCCAAGGGTTTCCCGGTAACAATGCCCGGGGCGTACCCGTGCTCTTCGGAATAAGCGGACATCATCCACGCCATTGTCTGAGCGTTGGTGCCGACGTCGGGCGCCGGGATATCCTGGTTCACCCCAATGATGTGGCTGATGGAGCGAGTAAAGCGCCGTGTGAGGCCTTGAAGCTCGCGGGCGCTCATCCCAGTGGGATCGCATTGCACTCCACCTTTAGCGCCACCAAAAGGTATGCCCACCAAGGCCGTCTTCCAAGTCATCAACGAAGCCAGCGCCCGGACCTCTTCCTCGTCGGCTTCAGGGTGGTATCGGACGCCACCTTTATAAGGGCCCCGGTAGTTGTTGTGTTGGATACGGTAGCCTATGAATATCTCCAGTCTATCGTCATCCATCCGGACCGGAATCTCCACACGGACTTCCCGGTCCGGGGTACACATCAAATTCCTAACCTCGTCCCGCACTCCGAGGCGGTCACAGGCTTGGTCGAAGTGGAATGTCACCGCCTGAAACGGGGTCATCTCTGCCGGACTCGCCATAGCATCACCTGTCTTGGTTACTGGGTGGTCTTGATGACCAACACTAGCTCCCCTTTTCGGAACGGAGGAATTCTCTGAACCCGTCTAGGAACAGCCGGGTGGCTCCGGCAGCTACGATAACATCGGTCGACAATCCACTGGTCAACCTCGGCCCAAAGCTGTTCCGGCTCCACTATCGTGTTGACCAGTCCCATGTCCTGTGCACCGCCGGGCGGTGTATTGGCGGCTGAAGCATCCAGATTTCTCGTGCCCGCCTCTGACCAACCCTGGCCGCCAGCATGGCCACGTTAGGGCCGTTGGCTGGGCTGCCCACCCTGGGTCCAGTCTGTCCGAACCGGGATCGGGTCGTTGCCACGGTAAAGTCGCAGGTATAAGCCAAGATATTCCCGGAACCGATGGCATAACCATCCACCGCCGCGATTACCGGTTGAGGTATCTGCTGAATCACCTGACTATAACGTATTTCGGCCTCTCCCATCGGTACCGGTGGCGATGGCACACAAGCCAGCGGCGACTGCTGCCCCACCTCCCCCGCTCGAACCGCCGGGAGTACGCTCGGTGTTCCAAGGATTGCGACAGGGATCACGCAACCGGTTCTCAGTGGTCTCCTGAAGGCCAAACTCGGGGGTGTTGGTCTTTCCCAATATGACCCCGCCCGCCGCCCGAACCCGTTCCACCACTGCAGAATCAGAGTCTGGGACAGTCTCCTGGAAAATCAGGGAGCCAAGGGTCGTGCGAATCCCTCTGATAAGCTCTAAATCCTTAATTGAGATGGGAATTCCCACAAGTGGCATATCGTTTTTGCCCTGAGAGAGCTTCTCATCGGCGACCCGTGCTGCAGCCAGGGCCTCCTCAGCAGTAACGGTGAGAAATGCGTTCAGCTGGGGGTTAATGGCCTCTATCCGCCGCAAGAATGGTTCAGTCAACTCCACCGAGGAGACTGCCCGATTATCAAGAAGTTCCCGAAGTCGCCACACAGGACTAAAAGCCAAATCGGTATCTTCCATTGCAATCGCTCCAAGCAAGGATTTCCTCAGTTGCCCGATGTGTTCTCGTATCTTGATGAATCAGCGCTCACCACGTTCGAAGTCTTTAATTGTTAGCAACTCGTTTTGAGTCTGCCAGGCCAGGAAGTCGGGGAGCTAAAACGCACAGCCTGGAGGCTTCGGCCCTTGTTCCGCGACATCCTTGGCGAATGCCGGAGGAAGCTCGAAACCCGGTCACTACGTTCCCCGTAATGCAACTACCCCATACCCCGTATCGTTCAGGTGTGCTCGCACGATGATGGTTCCCTCTGGTCGGACGTTGACGGGACCTCTCGATAATGTGGGTTTCCTTAATCAATCGGCTTTATGCACCTGGCCGGGTCTGCTTCCGCCAATACAGAGTAAGTGTTCAGATTTGAGGGGAAGCGAGCAACCGGCGGCATTCCAGGAGGGGATTGAGACCTCTAGCCCGCCAGGTGCCAAAGAGGGATGCCAAGGTCATCTTGCTGTCGGTGCCCTGCCCTGAGCGGGTGCCGCCGCTGATCTTGCGACTGGTTACCAGATGCCGCAGGCTCCGCTCGGCGGCGTTGTTGTCTGAGGGCACGGCTGGGTCCGACACGAAGACAAACAGTTCCTTGATGAACCGTTCCATGCGCCGGCAGAGCTTGGCCTGAACCGCCAGGGGATCTTTAAGGAAAGGTCGCGCCAAGACCATTAGTTTCTCCTCCAGCACTAGCTGGATGCGATGGCCTGGCTGGGCTCGGGGAAGGACCGAGGCCTTGGCCTCCGTGTAGACCTGGTGAACCGCCTCGGCCCACTGAGCCAGCCCAGCGTCTTCTGGGTACAACCCTTTCAGGTCATGGATATCCCGCAGCAGATGAGCCCAGCACCGTTGCTTCAGGCCCGGGTAGTGGTTATAGGCGGCGTAGAAATCACTGACCAACACTCCGCTGAAGGAGGAATCCAGCACCTCATCCACCACCCCCTTATCCCGACCCCGACGCAGGAAGTATCGTTCGCTGGGAGTGCTGAAGGTCCAAACATAGCCGTTGCTCCCGTCCTGGCGCCAGCCGGTTTCGTCGCCCTGCACCACGGGACTGGCGCGGACTTGCTCGAGCACCTCTCGCACCGCCGTCTCAGCCTGACGGGCTACTCCATGGACGGCCTGGACGATGGCACCAACACTCAGGTGCAACTGATGGACGGTCTCCAGGTACCATTGGATGATTCTTATGGGCAACCGTCCCTCCTCCCGCAGGGTCACCATCAGGCTTACCAGATTGACCCCCAGGCGCTGCTGGCCCAGAACCACCCCCTGCAGGGCCTCTTTGGGCAGCCGGCGCCGCTGGCATACCGGACAGATGCGGGCTACCAGGGCGTGCTCGGTCACTTCTACCGGAGCCACCGGTAGCTCAATGACTTCCCGAGTTCGCTGTACCCATCCGCCGTTCAGGTGAGTCCCGCAGTCGGGACAGACCGCCACGGCATGCTCCACCCGCCGGGTAGGAGTCATGCGCTGGCGGGCGAAGCCATGGCGGCGCGGCTTTCTGGGCTCCTTTTTCTCCGGCGCTTGCCGGCTGGAGTGCGGCTGATTACCCGGCATCCCCGACGACCCGCGCCGGTTTGGACGGGATTCCAGAACCCCAATCCGCCTTTGCAAATCGGCAATGACTGCCCGCTGGCCGGCAATTATCTCCAGCAGAGTTTCGCGACTCGCCGCGTTCAGGTCTAGTTCAGTGTCCACCTCCCTGGTATGCCACAACTCCCCCGGCCATGCCAGCGTTTTTCCAACGGCTTTGAGCCAATTCACATCATCAAGTCTGAACAGTTACAATACCCAGCCACGCTAGACAACAGTCGTTCCGCATCCTGAGCCAGTGCTTTCATTATGAGGAGGGAAAGCCCTGGGCCGCCCATGATTGAGCTGAGCCCAGGTGATATTCTTTGGCGGCGAACAGTCTAAAACAACTGCCTGCCCACTGACGCAGGAGTTGTATCTGCACCTGGACCTTCATATCCCGCTGGGGGCAACTCTGGCTTCCAGGTCATCCTTTCTGGACCCTACCACCTTCGCCTGCCGGATTTACGACAGCCGCCCCCAACGCTGTCGGTCCTTTCCGGAACGAATGACGCCGGGTTGCGCTATCTCCGGAGGTTAATTTCATGCCAGCCGGAGGAGTTGGGAACGCATAAGTCGAGGATAATCTCGGAACTGATATTAATCTTGATCCCTGTGTCGCCCCCAGCGTTCGGTGGACAAGGCTATCCCTCGGACGTAATATGGCTCCATAATGGCAAGCGACCGAATTCAGCGTCGAATAGAACGTCTTCTCGATGAGGTGGATGCGGCGTTCGCGGAACGCAAATGGCCCGATGTCCAAGCCAGCGCCCAAGATGTTCTCCGGCTGGATCCGGAGAACCGTGAAGCCCTGACTTTTTTGTCAGCCGCTCAACAAGCATTGGGCACTCCCGGGGAACCTACACCCCAAGTATTAGGCAGGTCACATCATCCTCCGGACCAGCCGACCTCCTTCGCCAATGGTCGCTACCAGGTCAAGAAGTTCCTGGGCGAGGGTGGCAAGAAGAAGGTCTACCTGGCTCAAGACACCCTGCTGGACCGGGAGGTGGCCTTCGCGCTGATCAAGACCGAGGGCCTGGACGAGGTCTCCCGCACCCGTATCACCCGGGAGGCTCAGGCCATGGGCCGCCTCGGCTCCCATCCGCACATCGTCACCGTGTTCGATCTAGGTCAAGAGGCTGACCAGCCCTACATGGTGACCGAGCTGATGGGGGGTGGCGACGTAGAAGGGGTCATTGAAGATGCTCCCGACCACCGTATCAGTCTAGAACAGGCCATCGACATCGCCAGAGAAACCTGCCGGGGGCTGGAGTTCGCCCACAGCCGGGGCATCGTCCACCGGGACTTGAAGCCGGGGAACGTCTGGCTGACTGGTGAAGGTGTGGCCAAGATTGGCGACTTCGGCCTGGCAGTGGCCATCGACCGGTCCCGCCTGACCACCGAGGGGATGATGGTCGGGACTGTCTCCTACATGCCGCCGGAGCAGGCCATGGGCGGCGAGGTAACACCCCGGGCCGACCTCTACTCCCTGGGAGCCATGCTCTACGAGATGGTGACCGGCAGGCCTCCCTTCCTGGGCGACGATTCAGTAGCCATCATCGGCCAGCACATCAACACCCCGCCGGTGGCCCCCACCTGGCACAACGGGCAGTGCCCGCGTCCCTTAGAAGCATTGATTTTGCGACTCTTGGCCAAAGACCCGTCAGAGCGGCCTCAGTCAGCTGCCGATGTTCTAGCAGCTTTGGATGGCCTGGACCTGACAGAACCGGTTGTAGGGGCGCAAGGCCTTGCGCCCCTACCGAGTGATGCCCACGCCCTGGACAGCCTGGCTGGTGGCGTGTTTGTGGGCCGCCAGCGAGAGATGGGGGAGCTGAAGGCGTGCCTGGAAGATGCCCTGTCGGGGAGAGGCAGACTGGTGACCCTGGTGGGGGAGCCGGGCATCGGCAAGACACGGACCGCTCAGGAGTTGGCTACTTACGATGGTCTGCGGAGCACTCAAGTCCTGTGGGGCCGCTGCTACGAAGAGCAGGGGATGCCGCCCTACTGGCCTTGGGTGCAGGCGATTCGCTCCTATGTCCGGGAGCGAGACCCGGACCAGCTGCGTTCCGAAATGGGCGCCGGCGCAGCGGACATAGCCGAGGTAATATCGGACGTCAAAGAACGCCTGCCCGACCTTTCCCCTCCACCCCGACTAGACAGTCCGGCGCAGGCCCGATTCCGGCTGTTCGACTCGATAACAGCCTTCCTAAAATTGGCGTCTCAGAAGCAGCCCCTGGTCTTGGTGCTTGATGACCTGCATTGGGCCGACTAGCCGTCCCTTCTGCTGCTCCAGTTCCTAGCCAGGGAGTTGGGCAACAGCCGTCTACTCCTGATTGGGACCTATCGGGATATGGAATTATCTCGCCAGCATCCCTTGGCCGAAACTCTTGGCGAATTGACCAGGGAAAGATTATTCCAGCGGGTGTTGCTGCGGGGTCTGAGTCAGCAGGACGTGGGCCGCTTCATCGAGGTGGCGGCTGGTGTTGACCCACTCTCAGGCCTGGCTGAGGCGGTTCACACCCAGACGGAAGGAAACCCCCTGTTCGTCACCGAGGTGGGGCGGCTGCTGGTGCAGGAAGGGGCCCTCACCCCCGACCCCTCTCCTTGAGGGAGAGGGGTCGGGGGTGAGGGTGAGGGTGACTCCTGGACCGTCCGCATCCCGGAAGGAGTGCGGGAGGTTATTGGAAGAAGGCTCAACCGGCTGTCCCAGCGGTGCAACGAGGCCCTGACCATCGCCTCGGTCGTCGGGCGGGAATTCGAGCTGCGACAGTTGGATCCCTTGGTTGAGGACATCTCGGAAGACCGGCTTTTAGAAGTATTGGAAGAAGCCCTCTCGGCCCGGGTCATCGAGGAGCTTCCCCAAGCGGTGGGCCGGTACCAGTTCACCCACGCCTTGATCCAGGAGACCCTCGCCGAAGAGTTGACACTGACCCGCCGGGTGCGCCTCCACGCCCGCATCGCCGAGACCCTGGAAGAGCTGTATGGAGATGACGCCGAGGCCCATGCGGCCGAGTTGGCCCACCACTTCGCTGCGGCTGAGACTCTGACCGGCACAGAAAAGTTGGTAGGGTATTCCTTGTTGGCCGGGCAACGAGCTTTGTCTTTTTATGCCTATGAGGAGGCACTGAGCCACTTCCAGCGGGCTCTGCTGGCCAAGGAAGGACTGCCAATTTATGACGAGACTGCGACGCTCCTTTTTGGCCAAGCCCGGGCTCAGGTTGCCATGCTTCATATTGAGGAATCTCTAACCCACATTTCCCATATGGCTAAAAAGCTTTCTCAGTAATTCGTCGATGGTCTTTCAACCATTGTCTAATTATGGGCCCTTTTTGCGTGTTCCCAGCTATAATAACTCCATGATATGTCACTTTGCAGTAAGATGCCGTAGGCATCATGGAGGCACCTGATGGGTGACGGCGAAAAAGCCCCTCTCCGGCTCCAATTCAACCCCAAAGTCCGCCTGGAATTTCACGGCTCAACCATCACCTCCGACGCTGGTCTTCTTGCCTTTCGAGAGTTTGATGATGCCTTGGGCCTTACCGAAATCGCTGAGGACCACCTCCAGGAAAGCCGTACCGGACGCAATATCCTTCACCACCTGGTTCCGCTGCTAAGACAGTCGATCTACAGCCGCTTGGCCGGCTACGACGACACCAATGACGCAGTGCGCCTTTCCCAAGACCCAGCCATGCGAGTGATCGTGGGATGGCAAGGCTCGGAGCGGAAAGGAGCCAGCACCAGTGAGATGGGCCGGTTCGAGACGGAGTTCCTGACCCAAGAGGACAACCTGAAGGGGCTGGCACGAATAAATACCCAGTGGGTGGAACGAGCTATGGCCCATACCCTACACCGGCGAGCAATCCTGGATATGGACAGTTCCGAGAGTCCAGTGCACGGCCAGCAGGAGGGAGCAGCCTATAACGGCCACTTTGAATGCGTCTGCTATCACCCTCTCTTTCTGTTCAACCAGTTCGGGGATTGTGAAGCAGCTAAGCTACGGTCAGGCAACGTCCACAGTGCCGATGATTGGCAAGAAGTCCTTGATCCGGTGGTGGAGCGTTATTTGACAGCAGCGGTCAGGCTGCTGTTTCGTGCTGACGCCGCCTTCGCCAAGCCGGAGATATACGATTATCTGGAAGCAAGAAACATCGGCTACGGCATCAGGCTGCGGTCCAACCAGGTGCTGCAGCGGGAGATAGCGCCCCGGCTAATACGGCCTACGGAGTGGCTTTCCCCGAAGCCCATCGTCTCCTATCATGACTTCGTCTACCAGGCCCAGAGCTGGAACGTTGCTCGGAGAGTGGTCTCTAAGGTGGAGTGGCACCAGGGAGAACTGTTTCCCAGAGTGGGCTTCATCGTCACCAATCTGAGCTATCCAAACATCGGGATAGTCCGCTTTTACAATGGCCGAGGCACGGCGGAGCAATGGATAAAAGAAGGCAAGTACGCCCTTAACTGGACCAGGTTGTCCTGCCACAAGTTCGTGGCCAATCAGGTCAGGCTGGAGTTGTTCGTACTGGCTTACAACCTGGGCAACTCCATGAGAAGGCTAGCCTTACCGGAGGCAATGAAGCACTGGTCGTTGACCAGTCTGCAGACCAGGATGATCAAGACTGGAGGACGGTTGGTGCGCCATGCCAGAAGGCTGGTGTTTCAGCTTGCTGAGGTGCTGGTGAGCCGGGAAATGCTAGGCGGGATACTGGAACGAATTGGTCGGCTTAGGCTGGCTCCTGGCTAGTCCACTTTAGGAGCGTCGGGATTGGTTACGGTTACGGGGTCGTCCAGGGCAAAGGGGCTTCCCAAGGGCGAGACTTGGGCGTAGACCAGCGGTTTGGGGCTTTTACGCTTGGCAGTACAGTGGTTGCCCAATGAAAGCGTGGAATTTGAGTGAATCAGGCCGCATCAGACCGCATTTGACGCCCTTGGAATGCGGGATTATATTTGGCGGTATCCCCGCGGGAGCTATATCCAGGAAAGGTGGTTTGATCTGGGAATCCCGGTCTAACCAATCTGAGGCGTGGATTTGACTACCACGTTCAGCATGGCAACGTGGCGCTTGCTGTAACAGTGGCCGGGTATCCGCTACCGCTCCTGGCTAGCCAGTTGGCCGGAGCGCCCGAACTTATCGCCGACGCCCTAACGCTGGTACCACCCGATTCGCATGATGCGGGCCGGCTCCTGGCCCGTTATGGTTCGATGCTTTACTTTCAGGAAGCGGACTACGAAGGAGCTCAGCAAGCTTACGAGCGGGGCCTGGTGATAGCTCAACGGGAGGAGGATGCGCTGCTGGAGATGCAAATTCTCGCTGACGCCGCCTTCGTGGATATATACAATCTGCTGCCGGGGCACGCTCTGGAAAAGGTACAAAAAGCGATGCGGCTGGCCCCGGACCCGGATCACCTCTATTCCGAGGTACTGCTTCAATACACTGGGGCCACGGCCACAGTGGCGATGGGAGACTCCGATGCGTCCATGGAGTACGCGCAAGCAAGCCTTGCGCCGGCAGAAAAACTCCGAGACCGCACCTGGCTGGGGCGTGCGCTGAGTGGCAACCTGTATGTGACCCGAGCCCGTGGCAACTGGTCTTTAGCCCGCTCCTATTGTGATAAAGGTCTAGAAACTTCGCCAAAGGATGTACGTCTCCTGGCGCCCCGCGCGTTGTTGGAGCATGACTTGGGTGATTTCGATCAAGGCCAGGTGTACCTGGTTCGGCTTATAGAGCTGTTGGATGTCAACAAACCCGCACCGACCTTGGAGTACGGATGGACCGTGGCGACCCTCGGTCTGGTGGCCCGAATCACTGGCGATATCAGTATGTTTGGCAGAATCGGCTCGACCGCTGACGCAGTTATTGCGATGAGGCCCATAACACCCTTTGTGGAAACCTTCGCCAGAATCGGTAAAGGGTTAATGGCGGTAATCCAGAAGGATGCTGAAGCGGCGGAAGAGCAGTATCACAAACTCGGTTTGATCCGAGGTTTGATGGCCTATTTGGTCTCCGGCGACCGAAAATTGGGCCTCCTGTCCCACACAATGGGCAACCTGGATCAGGCTGCCCACCACTTCGAGGACGCCCTGTCCTTCTGCCGCAAAGCGGGCTACCGGCCCGAGCTGGCCTGGACTTGCTGCGACTACGCCGACACCCTGCTCCAGCGTGCTTCGACAAGCTCAGCACGAACGGATATTGGCGACCAAGAGAAGGCCATGACCTTGCTGGACGAGTCGTTGGCCATCTCCAGCGAGCTGGGCATGCGGCCTTTGATGGAGCGGGTACTGTCCCGGCGGGAGATTTTGCGGGCGTAGTTCCGCTAAATTTGGTTCCACAGCTTGGTAACAAAGGGTAGGAAAAGGAGAAAGACATGCTTTTTCACGTTACAAACGAACACGACCATCTAACATGTCCAGGAAGGCCCGACGGGCCGGGACCCGATGCACAGCGAGAGGCCCAGAAATGGATTGAAGGCAATGATGAAGTGAAGGTTCTGGGAGTATGGGGACACCAGCCTTCTCATAAGTCATACGCCATCATAGAGGCAAGTGACTTTGCAGCCGTGACGGAACTACTACGTGGGCAGAGGAATATCGGCAAAAGCGAAGTTGTGCCCGTGAATGACAACATAGCCATAAGAAAAGAACGAGGACACTGGGGTCAATAGGGGAAGACAGTTTTGGGCCATCTGGACCAGGCTGCCGGCCACTTTGAGGAGGCCCTGGCCTTCTGCCGCAAAGCAGGTTATAGGCCCGAGCTGGCCTGGGCCTGCTGTGATTACGCCGACCCTCTACTCCAGCGCCATTCTTCGACAGGCTCAGAACGAACGGATACGGGCGACCGGGAGAAGGCCATGTCCCTGCTCGCCGAGCCTCTGCCAAAGCCAAGAGAGAATAGCTCTGAAATCTTGTACCAATCTTGAACCGAGGAGACGGTTATGGAGCAAGTAAAATTTGGATTGTTCGACTGGATAGACCGGGGCAAGGTACCGCTGCACAAGTTGTATGAAGAGCGACTGCACTTACTGGAAGTAGCCGATTCGGCTGGATTCCTGGGTTACCATCTTGCTGAGCACCATTTTACCCCTCTTGGCATGGCGCCTTCGCCCGCATTGTTCCTGGCCGCAGCGGCCCAACGCACTCAACACATACGGCTGGGACCATTGGGATACTGGTTGCCACTGTACAATCCACTGCGGCTAATCGAAGAAGTCTGCATGCTGGACCAACTCTCCAGTGGCCGCCTAGATTTGGGGTTCGGCCGGGGCGTTTCTCCTTACGAGCTAGGCTACTTCGGGGTCGATCCGACCGAATCCCGCGCAATCTTAGAGGAGTCGCTTGCGGTATTGGTGAAGGTCATGACTAAGGAACGACTCACTTACCAAGGTAAGTATTTCCAATTTAACGACGTCCCCATGGAGTTGAAACCTTTGCAACAGCCTTACCCTCCCCTGTGGTACCCCACTCATGCTTTGGACAGCGTCAAGTATGCTGCTAGGCAGGTAACTGTTCAGACTTGATGAGGTGAATTGGCTCAAAGCCGTTGGAAAAACGCTGTCATGGCCGGGGGAGTTGTGGCATACCAGGGAGATGGACACTGAACTAGACCTGAACGCGGCGAGTCGCGAAACTCTGCTGGAGATAATTGCCGGCCAGCGGGCAGTCATTGCCGATTTGCAAAGGCGGATTGGGGTTCTGGAATCCCGTCCCAACCGGCGCGGGTCGTCGGGGATGCCGGGTAATCAGCCGCACTCCAGCCGGCAAGCGCCGGAGAAAAAGGAGCCCAGAAAGCCGCGCCGCCATGGCTTCGCCCGCCAGCGCATGACTCCTACCCAGCGGGTGGAGCATGCCGTGGCGGTCTGTCCCGACTGCGGGACTCACCTGAACGGCGGATGGGTACAGCGAACTCGGGAAGTCATTGAGCTACCGGTGGCTCCGGTAGAAGTGACCGAGCACGCCCTGGTAGCCCGCATCTGTCCGGTATGCCAGCGGCGCCGGCTGCCCAAAGAGGCCCTGCAGGGGGTGGTTCTGGGCCAGCAGCGCCTGGGGGTCAATCTGGTAAGCCTGATGGTGACCCTGCGGGAGGAGGGACGGTTGCCCATAAGAATCATCCAATGGTACCTGGAGACCGTCCATCAGTTGCACCTGAGTGTTGGTGCCATCGTCCAGGCCGTCCATGGAGTAGCCCGTCAGGCTGAGACGGCGGTGCGAGAGGTGCTCGAGCAAGTCCGCGCCAGTCCCGTGGTGCAGGGCGACGAAACCGGCTGGCGCCAGGACGGGAGCAACGGCTATGTTTGGACCTTCAGCACTCCCAGCGAACGATACTTCCTGCGTCGGGGTCGGGATAAGGGGGTGGTGGATGAGGTGCTGGATTCCTCCTTCAGCGGAGTGTTGGTCAGTGATTTCTACGCCGCCTATAACCACTACCCGGGCCTGAAGCAACGGTGCTGGGCTCATCTGCTGCGGGATATCCATGACCTGAAAGGGTTGTACTCAGAAGACGCTGGGCTGGCTCAGTGGGCCGAGGCGGTTCACCAGGTCTACACGGAGGCCAAGGCCTCGGTCCTTCCCCGAGCCCAGCCAGGCCATCGCACCCAGCTAATGCTGGAGGAGAAACTAATGGTCTTGGCGCGGCCTTTCCTTAAAGATCCCCTGGCGGTTCAGGCCAAGCTCTGCCGGCGCATGGAACGGTTCATCAAGGAACTGTTTGTCTTCGTGTCGGACCCAGCCGTGCCCTCAGACAACAACGCCGCCGAGCGGAGCCTGCGGCATCTGGTAACCAGTCGCAAGATCAGCGGCGGCACCCGCTCAGGGCAGGGCACCGACAGCAAGATGACCTTGGCATCCCTCTTTGGCACCTGGCGGGCTAGAGGTCTCAATCCCCTCCTGGAATGCCGCCGGTTGCTCGCTTCCCCTCAAATCTGAACACTTACAGCCGGCGTGGTCGGCGGTAAAGGGGTCCTCCACCAGCAAGTCGATTAAGGATGCGGAGGTGCCCCGGTCATCGTCTAACCCGGTGTGCTGAGCGCTGACGAAGTTTTCCAGCTTGTGGTGGCTGTCCTTCATCACCGGACAGAAGGAGTACCCCTGGATCACTTCTTCTATGAGCTCATCAACGGTCAGGGACTGCTCGTGGAATGAATGAGTAAACTTGCGCCACCTGGCGTCTTTATGTCTTTATTATAGAAGTTTCTCACCCGGGTACATCCGGTTTATCGCGATATCGATGGGGTGACTCATTAGGCCACACTCAAAATGTCTGCCAGCCCTTCGATCCCCTCATTTTAAGAACAGCGGGAGAGGCTGTGGTAGGTCCTACCACAGGAATTCAGTGGCAATCAGCGTTCTCATCAAGAAAACCAGATCTACCAATCCAACCGGATCGATTGGCTCAACGCGATCTCTATTATAATGGTCCTGCATCAATCACCTCCGATATAATGGTCCTGCATCAATCACCTCCGAGTTGGGGGATGTGCTGCCCGCCGCTACTACGGCGGGTTTTTCTTTGCTCCGCCACTAGGCCGCCTGTTTCGGGGGGGCCGGCAGTCGCTCCAGCTCAGTCCGTGGGATTAGCCACCGCGCGCCTATTCGGATTGAAGGTATAGCACTCGACCGGACACCTTCATAAGCCGCCGTCCGGCCAATTCCTATAATCCGTGTGGGCTCTTCGACGTTGTAAGTTGCCCGTCGAATTCGAGTGACCATGTACGCCCTCCTCCCATCCAAGGAGTCAAGCCTTTAGGCTTGGCCTGGACCTGGGCCGATGATTCGGTTCGAAACGCTAACAAGGAGTTGGAATTTTGAGAGGCACAATCAAGAAGCGAGCCCAGGATTTCTGGAGCGTCATCTTGGACGTGGGCCGCGACCCCGCGACCGGTAAGCGAAAGCAAAAATGGGTCACCGTCAAGGGTACCAAGGCGAAAGCTCAGCAGCAGTTGCGGAAGCTACTGGCGATAGTAGATGACGGCATTCCTGTTGATTACAGCAAGGTGGCCGTCCGTGAATACCTCACGAGTTGGATTGGATCGGTGATGTGCTTCCGCTCCGGAATCGCGCTTGACCCAAGCACCGTGGACATGCTTCGGGCTCACAGGGGTAATCAACTCCTCGACCAGGTGGAGCTTTGCGGAGCCTATCAGGACCAGGGTTTGGTATTCCCTGGCCCGCTGGGCGGACCGGTGGACCCCTCGGTGTTGAGTCGAAACTTTGCGCCACTCTTGCGCCACGCTGTCGTTAGCTAGAGGCGTTCAGATGAAGGATATCCAGGAGGTATTGGGGCACAGCCAGATCGCCCTAACGATGAACAACTACTCTCATGTGATGCTCGCCGCCAAGCAAAATGCAGCTATGCAGATGGACCAGTTATTCGCTTCTTAGCCGCGTGGCTGTCAAAAAGGGGTTACGGCCAATTTAATGAAAGGACAAGCGGCAAATTTAGCTATCTAAAAATGGTGGGCCGTATGGGGATCGAACCCATGACACCCGGATTAAAAGTCCGGTGCTCTGCCAAACTGAGCTAACGGCCCAGGGTTCTGGGGTAAACTTGCAGATGAGGGCTCGCAGGAACGGTGATGGCCCTGGGTAGTATCGCCCGGAATCGCGCCGAAAGACCATCCTTAGACTATCCCAAAAAGGGGACCACGTCACCTGGCCGGCACTGGCTTGCTTTTAGCCGGGTCCGCCAGCAACGAGGAAAGCTGCTGGGGAAGGGCCACATTCCTCCCTCTCCATAGACCCGGGCTGGGTTGACCCGGAAGGACGCCGCACCACCCATACCTTCCCCATAACCCGTCTACTAAACCTTGCGGAATATTTTACCACAGCCAATGCCGGCCAAATAGAAGGATTCCTCTCAGTTCTGCCCCAGCCCGATCCAACGAGCCAGACCGCGAAGAAACCGCCACCAGCCGCATTATCCTTGCAGGCCCAAAAGAAAGATTGATATTGGTTTGGTCCTAATATCCTCTTGCACGATCGTGAAAAAAAGCGCATACTTGGGCCGTTATATTTCTTGGTGGTTCTAGCGGGGTGGACCCACCCGTTCCCATCCCGAACACGGTAGTGAAGCGCCCCAGCGCCGACGATACTGCTCTGGTGACGGAGTGGGAAAATAGGTCACCGCCGGGATTTATTACGCCCAATGTGTCCGGTTTGTCTAGCGGCTAAAACCCTAATTGGGTCGTTGGTATTCTTCCTTCCCCTTGAAGTCTGATGACGGCGCCGCTAGGCTTGGGTTGGTCAACTAGCCCTTGAGGCAAATCGAATTAGGTAATTTGATACGCCAGCAGGCAAGCCAACACCTTTACACTACTTTCTGAGTACCCTATAATCTTAGATACACTAGGACGTTGGCGTTGTGAGTGAGGGCTCTAGCGTTCCGGTCAACAACCTACTCAGATAAGCTAACGCTGACCTACCAGGAGCGGTAATATGGGAAGCAGATTCGAGAAGTTTTCCGAAAGAGCGAGACGGGTGCTATCGCTGGCCCAGGAAGAGGCCCAGCGGTTTAATCACAACTACATAGGGACCGAGCATATCCTGCTCGGATTGGTAAGAGAAACTGAAGGCGTTGCGGCGCGGGTCCTCTCCGGGCTGGGAGTTGACCTCAGTAAAGTCCGCTCAGCAGTAGAATTTATTATAGGTCGTGGTGAGAAGCCCACCCAGGGTGAGATTGGACTAACCCCCAGGGCTAAGAAAGTTGTTGAATTGGCGGTCGATGAAGCTCGCCGGATGAACCATACATACATAGGTACCGAGCACCTTCTTATTGGCCTGCTCCGCGAGGGGGAAGGCGTGGCCGCCGGTGTCCTGGAGAGTTTGGGGGTCAGCCTGGAAAAGGTTCGGGCCGAAACCCATCGAATCTTGAGTAACAGCTCCCCCAGCGGCTCCCAGGGAACTCGCAGCACCAGCCGTACTCCAACCCTAGACCAGTTAGGCATTGACCTCACGGTGGCAGCCCGGGCCGATAAACTCGACCCGGTCATTGGGCGGGAGAAGGAGTTGGAGAGGGTGGTTCAAATCTTGAGCCGCCGCACCAAGAATAATCCGGTCCTGGTGGGTGAACCCGGGGTTGGCAAGACGGCGATTGTGGAGGCCATGGCCCAGCGCATCGGCTCGGGTGATGTGCCGGAAACCTTGCAGGGTAAGCGGCTGGTAACTTTGGATATGGGAGCGCTGGTCGCGGGGACCAAATATCGCGGTGAGTTCGAAGAGCGCCTCAAGAAGGTGATTGAGGAGATCAAGAGCTCTGGAAACTGCGTTCTATTCATTGATGAAATCCACACCATCGTCGGCGCCGGAGCGGCGGAAGGCGCGGTTGATGCCTCCAACATCCTCAAGCCGTCTTTGGCCCGTGGCGAAATCCAGTGCATCGGCGCTACCACGTTGGATGACTACCGCAAATATGTGGAGCGGGACCCGGCGCTGGAGCGGCGGTTGCAGCCGGTACGGGTTGAGGAGCCCTCTACTGATGAAACTATGGCTATCTTGGCCGGGGTCAAGAGCCGATATGAAGATCACCATAACGTAGACATAACAGATGGGGCGGTAAAAGCGGCCACGAATTTGGCCAGCCGTTTCTTGCCGGACCGTTTCTTGCCGGACAAAGCCATTGACTTGCTGGACGAAGCGGGTTCCAGGGTGCGGCTGCGGGGTAGTACCACACCGCCCTCAGTTAAAGAGGCCCAGCAGGGTCTGGAAAAGGTCAGAAAGGAAAAGGACGAGGCTATTGCCTCCCAGCAGTATGAGGTGGCGGCCGAGCTTCGAGACAAGGAGTTGCACCTCAACCAGAACTTGGATGAGCTGGAAAAGGAATGGCACGAGGGTCGCCTCAAGGAACGCGCCCAGGTCATGGAAGAGGATATCGCGGAAGTAGTCAGCATGTGGACCGGCATTCCGATCACTCGCTTGGCTGAGGAAGAGACGGAGCGGCTGCTCAAAATGGAAGAGGAGCTGCACAAACGGATCATTGGTCAGGATGAGGCTATCGTCAACATCTCCAAGGCGGTACGCCGGGCCCGGGCCGGACTCAAAGATCCCCGGCATCCCATCGGAGTCTTCCTCTTCCTGGGTCCCACCGGCGTGGGTAAGACCGAGTTGGTGCGTGCTCTGGCAGAGTTCATGTTCGGCGATGAGGACAACATGATTCGCCTGGATATGTCCGAGTTTCAGGAGCGTCACACCGTGGCCCGCTTGATCGGCGCGCCTCCGGGCTACGTGGGCTACGACGAGGGTGGGCAGCTAACCGAAGGTGTGAGACGCAAGAACTACTGCGCCATTTTGTTGGACGAGATCGAGAAGGCCCACCCTGAGGTCTTCAATATCTTGCTTCAGATCTTCGACGCTGGGCAGTTGACCGACGCCCGGGGCCGCCGGGTGGAGTTCCGCAACTCGATTATAGTCATGACCAGTAACCTGGGCTCCGACCTGATCAAGCGGGACATGACCATGGGTTTCGCCGTCAAGGCGGACCAGGCCCAAACCGAGAACCAGTCTTACGAGCGGATGAAGGATAAGGTCATGGATGAAGTGAAGCGCTTCTTCCGGCCGGAGTTCCTCAACCGCTTGGACGCTACCATTGTGTTCCACCAGCTGGCCCGTGATGAGATTCTGTCCATCGTTGACCTGATGATGGCTATGGTGAGGAAGGAACTGGAGGAAAAGGAGATTGGTCTGGAGATGACCGACGCGGCACGGGGTTACCTGGGTGAAAAAGGGTTCGATCCTGTGTTGGGCGCCCGACCTTTGCGCCGGCTGATTCAAAACGAGGTTGAGGACATCCTGTCGGACGAGCTGCTGGGAGGCAAAATTAAGGCTGGCGGGATAGCCCTGCTCGACTTGGAAGATGGCAAAATTATCGTCAGGTCCAAGGAGAAGGAGCTGGAGCCGGAGGAGCCCGAGCCGGCCGCATCCCCTGCCTGAATACGGTCTGGGCAAAGGTTTCGATGTTCACTGACAAGGGGCCCCCTAAAACGGGGCCCCTTCCTGCTATAATCGGCCCACTCCTGAACCAAAGTTAAGGTGGGACCCAACTAGACTAAGAGCAAGGTGAAAACTGCTGCTCAGCTAAACCCCAGAGTCTGCTTCGGTAATCGGGAGTGTGTTACCTTACGCAGCCTGAAGGAGCAAAAACCTTCGTCACACCGGCGTAATCCGGTGTCCAGGAAAGTACATTCTGCACTGTTCCCTGGATTCCGGCGTTCGCCGGAATGACCGTGTTGGCAGTCCTACCCAATCCGGTGTCGATGTAGATTCCACTTTGGTTTGGTTATCTATCCAAACTCTGCGAGATTCTCCCAAGTATTAGTGTGGGAAGGTGGGCCTGATGAATCGTCATAAGGAACAGCGGCGGTCCGTATTCGTCTGCCAGGAATGCGGTTATCAAAGCGCCAAATGGTTCGGCTTTTGCCCATCCCCTTCCTGCGACTCCTCGCTGCCCCTGAAAGAATCCCAGGCTCCATCCCCCGCTCCAGCCCATAATCCAGTCCGGCCTTCCTGGCTCGCTTCCGCTGCGGAGCCACTCCAGGAATTGGCCGCCCTCCGGCCGGAGGATCAACAGCGCATAAAGCTGGCATCCGCCGAGCTGAACCGGGTTCTGGGTGGCGGCGTAGTACCCGGGTCGGTCATGCTGCTGGCCGGAGAACCGGGCGTGGGAAAATCCACCCTGCTACTCCAGGCGGCCCAGCATTTCTCTACGTCGGGCCGGACCGTGGTTTACGTCAGCGGGGAGGAGTCGGCCCACCAGGTCAAATTACGCTGCCAACGCCTCGGTTTTACCGGCCAGGGTGTATATCTGCTGGCGGAAACTGATGTGGAGCAGATCTTGCACCGGCTGGAAGAGAGCCGCCCGTCCCTGGTCGTTGTTGATTCGGTGCAAACGCTGTATACCGCGGAGGCCCCCTCCGGGCCGGGCAGCGTGGTTCAAGTCCGGGAATGTGCTCTTCGCTTGATGCGCTGGGCAAAAATGCGGAACGTTCCGGTTTTTTTGGCCGGGCACATGACCAAGGACGGTTCCCTGGCCGGGCCCAGAGTTCTGGAGCACATGGTCGACCTGGTTATGTATCTGGAAGGGCAGGAGCTGAATGGATATCGGATTCTCCGCAGCGGTAAGAACCGATTCGGTTCCACCACCGAAGTGGGGGTCTTCGATATGACCAGCCAGGGGCTGGTGGAGGTGTCGGACCCATCTCAGGCGCTGCTGTCCCAGAGATACGACCGGGCGGTAGGCTCCGCCCTGGTTCCGGTGCTGGAAGGCTCCCGGCCGCTGTTGCTTGAGATTCAGGCTTTAACCTCTCCGGCCCATGCCCCCGTGCCGCGCCGGGTCGGCAACGGCGTGGACTATAACCGCCTGCTGATGCTGACCGCGGTGGCGAGCAGAAGGGCCGGCCTGGAGCTGGGAGGCCAGGACGTCATCGTAAACGTCGCCGGAGGATTTCGGGTCAGCGAACCCGCGGCCGACCTGGGGTTATGTCTGGCGGTAGCTTCAAGTTTTCACAACCAGCCCCTGGCGCCGGACCTGGTAGCATTTGGTGAGGTTGGGCTCAGTGGCGAGCTGAGAAACGTGCCCCAGCCGCAGCGACGGATTCGGGAAGCATCAAGGCTGGGGCTTGCTCGCTGCGTCCTCCCGGAGACCGCCCGCCGGGATGTGGAACCTGTTGGCGACATGGAGCTGGTCTTCGCCCCGACCCTGCGGCTGGCTATTCGTGCCGCCATCGAAAATGGCCAGCGCGCCCGGCAAGCCGCCGGTGTGGCCTAACCTGACTGGAAATGGATTAGGGGATCTGAGCCACCAGGAGCCGTATTTTTGGTCCTGGGGGTTGGTCGTAGGACCGGAGAAGGCGGGTATTGGGGCACGACGGAAACCGGATGTTTGCGGATTTTCGTGGTTGCTTTTTGACGTTATCCCTGCTAGAGTCCGGGGTTAAATAATCTGGGTTTAGGTGTGAGGTGAACTGCCATGGGCAGGCGACTTTTCAAGGAATTGCAACACTCCTACGGCTTCGACGATGTGGCGATTGTTCCGGGAGAGGTAACCATAAATCCGGACATGACTTCCACTAAGATGACCATCGGCAACCAGGCTTTCGACACTCCGGTGTTGGCCTCCGCAATGGACGGCGCGGTCTCTCCTCGTTTCGCCACCTTGATGCATGAGATGGGCGGGTTGGGCGTCCTCAACGCGGAGGGACTCTACACCCGGTATGATGACCCCTATTCCGTCCTAGAAGAAATAACTTCCATGCCCCAATCGGAGGTGACCCGATATCTGCAGCAAGTTTATGCAGAGCCGATTAAAGAAGAACTCGTTGGAAAAAGAGTTGCTGAAATCAAGCAGTCGGGCGCGGTCTGCGCGGTTTCCTTCACTCCCCAAAATACCAAACGGATCAGTCCGATTGCCGTTGAGGCCGGAGCCGACCTGGTGTTCGTGCAATCCACCGTAACTACCGCCAGGCATATGTCTCGGAGCTATCGGGGGCTAATATTCTCGGACCTGATCAAAAGCCTCAAGGTGCCGGTGGTAGTGGGGAACTGTGTGAGCTATAACGTAACGATGGAATTGATGGAGACTGGCATCGACGGCATCCTGGTGGGGGTGGGACCAGGCGCCGCCTGCACGACCAGGGAGGTTACCGGCGTGGGGGTGCCCCAGGTTACCGCAACCATGGAGTGTGCCACCGCCCGGGAAGACTACTTCCACCGTACCGGGCGGTACGTGGCAATAATTACCGATGGCGGTATCCGGACCGGCGGGGACTTGTGCAAATCCATCGCCAGCGGCGCCGATGGCGTAATGATTGGCACGCCCATCGCTCAGGCCGAAGAGGCGCCCGGCCGTGGTTACAACTGGGGCATGGCCAACGCCAACCCGGAGTTACCTCGCGGCACTCGCATCAAAGTGGGCACTAAAGGGACTATCCAGCAGATTCTGTTTGGACCGACATCGGTGACTAACGGCACCCAGAACCTGATTGGCGCCCTGAAAGTTAGTATGGGAATGTGCGGCGCCTATACCATCCGAGATTTCCACAAGGCGGAAATGGTCATAGCTCCGGCTATAAAAACCGAGGGCAAATACTTCCAAATGGAGGAGTAGAATCCTCGAAGCGACCCTGAAAGAAATTAATAAACTGGTGAGATCCAAATTCCCTTAAGTCCCCCTTTGCCAAAGGAGATTTAGGGGGATTTCCCCAGATGGTGGCTCTGGCGGGCGGTGACGCATAAGTCGGAATAGGTCCCGCTTTTGCAGCGCCCCGGTATCTGCGATAATTGGGATAATTCACCAAGGGGTTAATCCCCTATTAGGAGGAGCGTCATGGCGGAGATATTGGGACTAGGTTGCTCCCACGGGCCCATAATCTTGAACCCGGCGGACAATTGGGCCAATAGCCGGGAGCGGATGTACGCCCGAGTTCCCAACTATGAAAAGCCGCCCCAGCTGGTGGCGGAGTTGGGCGACGACAACGGCCTGACCCAGGATCGGAAAGACCAGCAGCGGGTGATGGACTCCTTCCAGGTGCTCCACGACCGGCTCCATGAATTCAATCCCGACGTTTTAATGATCATTGGTGATGACCAGGCGGAGAATTTCTTGCAGGAAAATCTGCCGCCCTTTTGCATCTATACCGGCTCCCAGGTAGAGGGTATCCCTTTCAGCGTCCGGGCGCCCGGGTGAATCTCTGGGACGCCGGGCCGGAGACCAAATACTCCTTTAGCTGCCCCAAGGAATTTTCTCAAGCGATGCGGAACCACCTGATCCGGGATGGTTTCGACCTGGCTTCCTCCAGCGCCCTCAAGGGGTGGGAGTGGGGGTTGGCCCATGCCCACATCAACCCGCTGGTCTTTCTTGACCCGGAGGGCAAATTCCCCCTGCTGCCCTTCTTCGTCAACTGCTACGGGGAAGAGGCCGGACCGGACTATCCCCCTCGGCCGACGCCCCAGAGATGTTACCAGCTGGGCCAGGGCATCCGCAAATTCCTGGATACCCGTTCCGAGAAGATCGCGGTGGTAGCCTCATCCAGTTGGTCTCACAGCTTCTTGGCTCATAAGTTCCAGTGCCGGCAGATCGATGTGGAGACCGACCGGCGGAATCTGGAGTGGGTGCGCAGCGGTCAGGGAGTAAAGTTGTCGGAGCTGACGCCGGAAGAGCTGCAGCAGTCCGGGGACCACGAGATATTAAACTGGATCATCACGCTGGGCATTATCGGGGACAAACCGGCCAACATAGTCGATGTCTTGGAAACCCAGACCCAGCTCGCCTACCGCGTTGCAGCCATTTGGGAGTAACTAACTATCTCGAAAGGTCACCACGAGCGGTTTTAATCTCGTTCGTCCTGAGCCTGTCGAAGGGCGGACGGGCTATTTCCAGCGCAGCCCGACCTTAGCGCAGGCGAGGAATCTAAGATTTCTCGGTTGCGGAGTCTATCCTGAGCCGAGCCGAAGGGCTCCCTTGAAATGACATGGCGGCCTGGGCCTGCTTTTGGCGAGCGACGACCCGAACGATCTCCGCTACGGCTTGATCGATTTCTTCCTCGGTGGTAAATCGTCCCACTGAGAACCGAAGGGTCCCCATGGCGTAGGGCAGGGGCAGGTCCATGGCTGCCAGCACGCTGGAAACCTCCACCCCATCGGCGTGGCAGGCGGCTCCGGCCGAGGCGGCCACTTCCTCCAATTGGGACAGCAAGGTGTTGGCCTCCAGGTTCTCGAAACTAACGCTGCAGGTGTTGGGCAGCCGGTTTTCCGGATGGCCGTTGATCCAAAGGTCTGGAAGGTGCTGGTTCAGTCCCTTTTCCAGCCGGTCTCTCATCTGCGCCAGATGGCTACGATACGCGGGCAGATTTTCCTGGATCATCTGGCAGGCCTGGCCCAGACCAACCGTGTGCAGCACGTTCTCCGTTCCGGCCCGCCAGCCCATCTCATGCCCGGCGCCGTGCATCAGCTTCTCCAGCCGGACGCCCTGCCTGATATATAATGCCCCTATGCCCTTGGGAGCGTAGAGTTTGTGCCCGGCAATGGAAAGCAGGTCCACGTCCAAATCTTGTACGTTCACCGGTATCTTTCCCACCGACTGGGCGGCGTCGGTGTGCACCAGCGCTCCGTGGCGGTGGGCAATCGCCGCGATTTCCGGGATGGGCTGGATGGTGCCCACCTCGTTATTGGCGTGCATGATGCTGACCAGGATAGTCTCCGGCGTCAGCGCCGCTTCGACCCGTTGGGGATCCACCGCGCCAAAGCCATCCACTGGCAGGTAAGTGACGCGGAGCCCCTGGGTCTCCAGCCACTTGCAGACCTCCAGCACGGCCGGGTGCTCCACCGCCGAGGTAATTATGTGGTTGCCCTTTTGCCGGTAGGCGGCGGCTACCCCTTTGATGGCGTGATTGTTGGATTCGGTGCCGCCACTGGTGAAGACAACCTCCTCAGCGCCGCATCCCAGCATTCCGGCCAGCTGGCCCCGAGCCCGGTCCACCGCGGCGGCGGCGGTTTGGCCGTAGGCGTGGCTGCTGGATGGATTGCCGAAGTGCTGGTGGAGATAGGGCAGCATGGCCTCAGCCACCTGGGGGTCGATGGGGGTAGTGGCGTTGTAGTCCAGGTAAATCGTGCTCATAAAGAGCCTCCCGCCGGAAGAGGGATGGATATATTATAATGTTAATGGTTACGCCGAAGGAACTAAATACGGAAACCAGGCGCCCCAGACCTGCCAGACTTTACTTATGTCCCAAAATAAGGGGAGAGATAATATGAACGATCCGACCGGCGCCCTCACCGCCGAGCAACTGGCGAATTTCCACGCCCAGGTTCGGGACAACACCCCTCTGCGTCTGATGCAGAATGTGGTTACCCAGCACGACGTGAACGAGGTAGCCCTCAACCGGAATGTGGTCACCGAAGCGGCCCACAATTTCTCCAATGTCCTGGATGACTGGAAGGTAACCAACCAGGCCCGGTCCGGCCGGTGTTGGATGTTCGCCGGGCTCAACCTGTTTCGCTCGGAGACCAAGAACGTCTTGAACCTGAAGCAATTCGAGTACAGCCAGAATTACGTCATGTTTTGGGACAAGCTGGAGCGGGCCAACTTTCTCCTGGAGGCGGTAATTGAAACCGCCGACCGGCCAATAGATGACCGAACCGTTTCCTGGCTGCTGCAAAGCTCCATCAACGACGGCGGGCAGTGGGACATGTTCGTCAGTTTAATCAAGAAGCACGGCGCGGTGCCCAAAGAAGTAATGCCGGAGACGGAGAGTTCCAGTAACTCCATGCGCATGAACTTCATCCTTAACTACCAGCTTCGGCAGGGGGCGCAGGCTATTCGCCAGAGCTACGCCAGCGAGTCGGGCCTGGAGGCGATGCGCCAGACCAAGAACGAGACGCTGAATGTGATTTACCAGGTTTTGTGCATCCACCTGGGTACTCCACCCAGCCAGTTCAACTGGCAGTGGACCGACAAGGACGACGAGTTTCACCGGGATGGAGAGATGACTCCGGCCCAGTTCGCCGAGAAGTACATCGTCACGCCTATGGACGATTATGTGTGTCTGGTGCATGACCCCCGGGAGACCAGTCCGGTTGGTCGCACCTACACCATCCAGTACCTGGGCAACGTGGTCGATGGAGTTCCCATCCGCTACTTGAACGTGGATATCCAGCTGATGAAAGACCTGACCCTGAAAATGCTGCAGGACGGTAAGCCGGTCTGGATGGGCTGCGATACCGGCAAGCAGATGCACCGGGACAAGGGGATTTGGGACGCGGATTTGTTCGACTATGCCGGGGTCTATGGCGCCGAGTTCGGCATGGATAAAGCGGCGCGGTTGGAGTATCACCAGACCAGAATGACCCATGCCATGCTGTTTACCGGCGTGGACGTGGTCGACGGTCAGCCCCGGCGCTGGCGGGTGGAGAACAGCTGGGATGACAAGGTGGGCGACAAGGGCTTTTTCCTCATGAACGACTCCTGGTTCGCCGAGTACATGTTCGAGATCGCCGTGCCCAAGAGCTACCTGCCCGAGGACTTGCAGTGGGCGCTGGATTTGGAGCCCATTGTTTTGCCACCCTGGGACCCGATGGGATCCCTGGCGCGCGGTGGGGCAGCCGGTGGAATCGGCTGACGGAGAAATTATCTCAAAACTCTTGTATTCTGGGTGGACCGTCCTTCGACAAGCTCAGGACGAACGGGGCAGCGTTCTTTTCCGTTCGTGGTGAGCCTGTCGAACCACGTTTTGAGATAGTTGCCGAGGCCGAGCGTGAAAATCCACCTAGTAGACGGCACTTACGAACTCTTCCGGGCCTACTTCGCCCAGCCCTCCCGCCAAGCTCCCGACGGGCGGGAGGTGGGCGCCGTGCGCGGGTTGATGCAAACCCTGCTGGCTTTGCTGCGGCAAGAGGACGTTACCCACGTGGCCATCGCCTTCGACCATGTGGTGAAGTCCTTCCGAAATGATCTCTTCGCCGGCTACAAAACCGGCGAGGGAACGCCGGAAGACCTGAGTGCTCAGTTTGAATTGGCGGAACAGGCCAGCCAGGCCCTGGGACTTGTGGTCTGGCCGATGACCGAGTTCGAGGCAGACGATGCTCTGGCCAGCGCGGCCCACAAGTGGGGCGATGATCCGGCGGTGGAGCAGGTGGTCATCTGCACGCCCGACAAAGACCTGGCCCAGATGGTGCGGGGCCAGCAAGTGGTTTGCCTGGACCGCCGCCGGGAGCAAACCCTGGATGAAGTCGGGGTCCAGCTAAAATTCGGCGTGCTACCCGCTTCCATACCGGATTACTTGGCGCTGGTGGGTGACGCCGCCGACGGAATTCCCGGAATTCCCCGGTGGGGCGCCAAAAGCAGCGGGGCCGTCTTGGCGCGATATGACCACCTGGAGCAGATTCCCGATGATGCCATATATTGGGACGTGAAGGTCCGCGGGGCGACCGCCATTGCCGCCAGCCTGGCGGATCGCCGGGAGGAGGCGAAACTGTATCGGGAGCTGGCGACCCTGAGGCTGGACGTTCCGCTGGCGGAGTCGCTGGACCAACTGGAATGGAAGGGCGTGCGGAACCCGGACTTCCAGGAGCTCTGCGCCGAGCTGGGTTTCGAGGGCCTGTTGGTCCCGAAACCGCCGTCGTTAGACCCGAATTAGGCGTCGGGAAATCTTACCACCGACCGCAGGGTTTCACCCCGCTCCATGGCTTCAAAAGCCGCCTCGGTGTCCTCCAATTTAATTACCTGGGATATCACCCGGTCCAGGTCCAACCGTCCCTCAAGGTAGTAGTTCGCCAGCAACGGGAAATCCCTGGAGGGAAGGCAGTCGCCGTACCAGCTTACTCGCAGCGCCCCGCCCAAACCGAAGAACCGCAGCATGGGCAATTCCATAGTCATGGTCGGGCTGGGCACGCCGATCAAGGTGCAGGTACCGGCCAGGTCGCGGCACCACAAGGCCTGCTGCAATGTTTCCGGCATCCCCACCGCCTCGAAGGAATAATCCACGCCGTGCCCGTCAGTCATCTCCTTGATGGCCTCCACCGGGTCGCCATTAGTGGCGTCCACCACATCGGTGGCTCCGAACTCTTTAGCCCAGGTGAGCTTATTGGCGGCAATGTCCACGCCGATGACTTGGCGGGCTCCCGCCAGCTTGGCGCCCATAATCACGCTGGTGCCGATGCCGCCGCAGCCGAAAACCGCGACGCTACTGCCGCGCCGGACGCCGGCGGTGTACAGTGCTGCTCCGACACCGGTGGTCACGCCGCAGCCCAAGAGACAGGCCTGCTCGGGGGGACACTCGACTGGCACCGGCACCGCCTGCTTGGCCGCGATAACCATGTGGCTGCACAGGGTGCCTATTCCCAAAGCCTGGCTCATGGTCAGGTTGTCTTTCCTGGTGGTCATCTTGGGCTCTGCGTTAAGACTGGCCGAGCAGAGGTTGAGCTGACCGATAGCGCAGAATCGGCAGTAGCCGCAGGGGGCCCGCCAGGCTAGAACCACATAGTCTCCCACCCTGGGGAAGGTCACGCCTTCTCCAACCTGCTCTACAGTGCCCGAGCCTTCGTGGCCCAGCAGGTATGGGAACTCGTTGCCGATGTTGCCCAGCTTGTAATGCAGGTCAGTGTGGCAAATCCCGCTGGCCAATAGGCGGACCAGCACCTCGCCCGGCCCGGGCTCCTGCAGCGTTATCTCCTCCAGCTGGGCTGGGTCTCCGGCCCGACGGGAGACCATCCCTACTCCATAGGTGGTCACGGTTGCCCTCCTGAATCGCTAAGCTGGTGTGTGAGAACCCCCCAAGGTTAAAGCGCCCCTTCGGCAGCCAGCTGGTCCACCTCTTCCGGGGTTAGTCCGCCCAGGCTGCACAGGATGTCCTTGTTGTTCTCCCCCAGCCGCGGCGGCGTCGTGCGCGGGGAATCTTCGCAAGCGGTCAGCCGGAGCGGAGTGCGGATGGACCGGAACTTACCGCCCAGGGTGTCGCCGGTTTCCACGAACATATCCCTGGCTTCCAAATGGGGACATTGGTCCAGATCGGCTATTGTTTGGGCCACGCCCATCGAGAAGCCGATCTCGGTCAGCTTTTCCGCGACCTCCCAGGTGGTATACGACTGAGACCACTCCTCGATGGCTGGAATGACCTGGTGAAAGTAGAACTCCCCGTCACCTCCCTGGCCCAGGTATCTAGGGTCTTCCAGAAGGTCCTCCCTGCCGGCCATCTGCCATAATTGCCGCCAACGCTCTTCCGAGCGCACTCCGGCCATCACCACGTAGCCGTCCTTGGCCCTAAAAGTAAGACCGGCGGTGGCCATGCGGTCCCGGCTACGGCCGGGATTTCGGCCGGTGACCTGGTAAGCGTTCATGTTGCTTACGGCATGGGATGCCATGCATTCATACATGGCCATGTCTACGTGCTGGCCCAAACCGGTCTGGCGGCGGGTTTCCAACGCCAGAACTATCCCCAAGGCGGTCCACAGCCCGGGGATGGAATCGCCGATATTGTCCCCCACACTCTGGGGTGGGCCATCGGGATCGCCGGTGAGTTCCATCCACCCGGCCATTCCTTGGATGCTGAGGTTGTTGGCCGGCCAGCTGGAGTAGGGACCTCGCAGACCGTCGCTATCGCCGTAGCCGGTAATGGTGGCGTACACCAGTCCGGGGTTAAGCTCCTTGATGTGGTCATAGCCCAGTCCCAAACGCTGGAAGGCTCCGGGCCCCCAGTTGTCCAATAGCACGTCGGAAGCCTGCACCAGGTTCTCGAAGGCTTTCTTGCACTGGGAGTTCCTGAGATCCAGGGTCACGCTCTTTTTGTTTCGATTAATACCCAGGTAACGGGAGCTCACTTCCTCGCCGTTTTCCCCCCGCAGGAAGGGGCCCCGTCCTCGAGCCAGGTCACCGGTGCCAGGACGCTCGATTTTAATCACCTCGGCTCCCATGTCGGCCAGGATCAAGGAGCAAAAAGGGCCCGCGACGATGTGGGTGGCGTCCAGGACCCGGACGCCGGCTAGGGGAAGGGGTAGCGGCCCCTGGTTAGTCATCGGTTCACCTCAATTGGCCGGCTGAGATCCCGGGGGCGGTCATATCGGAAGGAACGGGACCGAACCGGGCGGCCTGCATCTTCTGTGGCTGATCCACGTTGAGACCCGGTCTAGCCAGGCCCGAGTTCTGGCGCTGGCCTGTATTCTGGCGCTGGCCTGGTGGGTATTGAATGGGAGTTTAGCCGGGCCGCAAACAGGCGTCAACGTCCCGGGGGCTCAGGCCTCCTCGACCTGGCCTGGCCTGACGGTCATCAACACCAGGAATCCCAGAACGACATTGACCAGGAGGACCAGGATGGCTATCCTGTAGGCTACCAAGCCCAGGTCTTCCAGCACCAACAGGGTGCCCCCCCATACCAAGGGGCCAATTACCGCGGCGAACCTGCCAGCTAGCTGGTACAGCCCAAAAAACTCGCCCATTTTCTCCGGTGGGGCCAGCCGAGTTAGAAAAGCCCGGTCGGCGGTCCAGGTCCCTCCCAGCGCAATCCCGGCCAAGGCGCCGATGCCATAAAAGACTGGGCCATGGAAGGTGGCTGTCGCAGCAATGAATACCACCATCCACTGCAATAGGACGATAGTCAACGTCCTTTTTGGCCCGATGCGGTCCACCAGCCACCCGTAGAACAGGGAGCCGACAACCGCAAAGGTGGTTGAGATTATGAGAAGCAGCCGCACCTGGTCACCTTCAAACCCCAGTACCTTTCTGACGAAAGGCGCCATGACGATCAGCAGCGTGTTAATCGCGTCTACATATAGGAATCGTGCTCCAACAAACCTAAGGAGATTGGCATGACGGCGAAACTGCCGCAGAGTAAGGAACAGTTGGGTGTAGCCATCTCTGATTAGGCGGAAGGACCAGGGAACTCCGGTAGCCGGCTCCTTGACCATTAGGAAGCATGGCAAGGCGAACAGTAAAAATAGAACCGCTGTAGGCAGGAAGGTAGCCCCCGGTCCCCAATGGGATTCAAAGGGGCCTATCATTAAAATACCAGCGATGCTACCCACATAACCCAGTGCCACCCCCAACCCGGAAACCTGTCCGCGCTTTTCCTCGGGGCTAACCGTTGGCAGAAGGGAGTCATAGAAGACGTTTGCCGATTGGTAAGCGAAGTTGGCGATGGCCAAGAAGACCAGGGCGGGAGTCAGTCCGCCAACCCGGCCCATCATCCCAGTAAGCACCACGCAAACCAGGACCAGGGCTGTCAGAAAGGGGATCCGTCTGCCAAAACGGTCCGAGACTGCTCCCAGCATGGGACAGGTGGCAGCTACGACGAGCATCGAGGCGGATAGAGTCCCATAGAAATAGATCTCCGGCGCACCGTTAACCCGCGTCACCCATGGGGCGAAGTAGAGGCTGAGGATGTTAAGCGCCCAGAGGGTGTTGGCAAAGTCATAAAGGCCCCAAGATAGGACCGGTACAGACAGCAGATCGCGGACACTGTGGGAAGACACCGGGATAGAATCTGAGGCAGGGCTAAAGCTCATGCGAAGGCCAGGACCGGGGCCAGGACTGGCCAGGTGGCGGGCAATTCAACCAGGTCTCGCCCCGGCATAAGAGCCACGCCGTCAAGACAGCGAGTCGGCGAATCGGCGCAGGAGTTGTGAACCGTTTTTCCGTAACGGAGGGAAGTGACTGAAGCACAGGATGTCAAAATCCAGCTCGGCCAACCGAAACACCGAGTCTTTGGCCTGATCCATGTCGGCGGTGAACCATTTGGAAGGCAGCCCAAGTTTTCCCCTTTTATATTCCAGAGCGTCGCCTACCATCAGCAGGCCTTGCGAGGGAAAGTAAAGGCTGATGCTGCCTGGGGTATGCCCTGGGGTATGAATTACTTCCATTCCGCCCAAAATGCTCAGCTGACTGCCCTGCTGCAACAGGATGTCCACCTCAACCGGCGGTGGCCGCAGCAGAGAGTATAGAGGAGCCAGCAGCATTCCCAAAGCCGGGCTGTGGGACGGATTGGGCAACTTGATTTGCCCGTCCCTCTGTAAAAAGCCAACCTCCTGCTCGTGAGCGGCGACCCGACCGGAGGAATGCTGCTTGACATGGTCCATTCCGCCGATGTGATCCACATGCATGTGGGTGGAAATGATGTAAGAAACTTCTTGAGGGGAACGCCCGAGCCGGTGCAATTGATTCAATACCCGGCCGCTGGTCCAGCGCCAGCCGGCATCGACTATGGTGACGGTATCTTCGCAAATCAGGAAGGCGCCGGTGCCAAACAGCGGCAGGCGATGCACACCAGGAGCGATTTCGGTGTTTTGGGCCCGCATCATCCGCATCATCCGCCACTACTCCCAGAGCCGAATCGGAGCCCCGAATTGGCCCCAGCATAGCAGCCTCGACGGGTATTAAACAAGCAACTTGATCAAGTTTACCTTCGAGAACCCTTGGGCTTCTTCGCTTCTCGGTCGGCCCTTAACAGCCCCAAGGCCCCGACTTGTTGAAGGTGGACCAGCGAATCGGTCCCCAATCGGTTAAAATCGGACCGTGGGTGAAAAGAGGCAGAAGCCAAAGCCCCTAGCGCCCGACCGGTGGCTTTGCTACTACGACGGCAACTGCGGCTTTTGTAGCGGGATTGTCCGTGGGTTGTCTCGCCTTGATGTTTTTGGCCGCGTGGTCTGGATTCCCTATCAATCCCTGGAAGAGCCTCCTGTGGGACTCAGCTGGGAAGACCTGGATGCGGCGGTTTACTTGAAGCGTGGTCAGGGTCGTTTCTACCGGGGATTCTACGCCTTTCGAATGCTATCTGCGGGTATTATGCCGTTGGCGCCGCTGCTGCCCCTGCTGTGGCTGCCGGGAGTTCGTTTTTTGGGCGAAGCACTTTATGCCCGCATTGCCAAGAATCGATGCCACCGGTTTGGCGGTAGTTTGCCGGAGACATCTCCTGACACATCAGAAGAGCAAGCGGAGAGGGACAGTTGATTCCAGTCGAGCGGGGGTTCAGTCCTGCGGTATGCGTTGACGCGACTCTTTGGGGCGGAAGCGGGCGGACAGAATCAAGCCTTGAGTTGGCCGATCAGGAGGCGTCCTCCATATCCCCCTTCAAAGACCGGGAAGGACTTCTGCTCCACGCTAAAGCCGGTCTCTCCCATCAATCGAAGCCAGGTGTCCAGCGGAAACAGACCGGTAGTGTGCCGGTCTTCCTCAACTCGCAAAATCCCATCCTGACGCCACAGGTAAAAAAACACCGACTCTATTGTAGTATCCCCTGGATTGGGGTCATGGACATGCTCGATACAGGTAAGCTCTGCCTGCTGGGAATTTCTGATCCAGTGCATTACCGAGGTGCCCGGGAAGGTTTCCTGAAACCAATCCGGCGCCATTATCAGCAGGCCGCCGGGCCGCAGATGAGTCCTGGCGGTATCGAAAGTCGCCGACAGGTCTTGCTCGGTGAGCAGGTAAGATACGCCATCGTGGATCAGTACGGCGTCGTAGACCTGGTTTAGTCGCAGATAGCGCATGTCCCCGAGGTGGTGGATAACCTGGGGATTTAACCGGCGGGAAAGGGCTAGCATCGGTTCGGAGATGTCCGCCGAGGTAGCCTGGAATTCCGGCGTCAGGTGGGAAAGCAGATGCCCACCGCCGACTCCCAGCTCTAGAATATGGTGCCTGCCGGTCCCCAGCTTGCTTCGTATGGTTTTAACCCAAAGGGCGGCCTCTTCCGCGTACTCCTCCGGCGGGCTGACCAAGGGCCAGAGGAAGGCCAGGTCATCATATAGGCGGGGGTTCCTAACAGGACGCCTCTCGAATTCTGGCAGTTACCGACACCTTTCAGTTAGGCTGGAAATTTAGCTGGAGGTGCGTAAATAAGGAAACGCCCCTGGCGGTGAGGGGGCTGTCTGGGCACTGTGAAAGGTTGGAATTAGTAGGCCACTGTTCTGCTTCTGGCAGCTTCCTCTTCAATCTCTAATTTTCGTCTCTTGACTTCTGCGAGCTTTGCTTTACTGGCATTTACATAAGCCCGGTGTTTTGTGATTAACTTTTTTAATTCCTGCTTGTCCATTTATTTCACTAATCTTAGTGCTGTGTGTCATCCTGCTCTAATAATTCTATCAATTCATCGTATCTAGTTGTCAAGGAATCAAGCTCACTTTCTAACCTTTCAAGCTGGTCAATGTAGCTCGATGCACGACGCTCTTGAGTTTGTTCCTCACGCTGGACGGCATTTAGACGATCCTTGTTGAAATAAAGCCCAGTAATAGTTCCGATAATCGCTGAAGAGAACCCTATAACGCCTGTGGCCAAGTTTTCTCTGGCAACCACTGTATAGGCTAACAAGCCAACCAGCGAAATCGCAAAGAATAAAGCCAAGAAATTTGACACATGGGCAGTTGAGCCGACAAAATCCCTTATAGCTCCAAAGAATTCCCTAATAACGCTCATATAGTGCCCAACGTCATCGAGGTTGGAGGCTTATCAGACAGTATCGAGCCGAGGTGCTATCTTTTTGGTGCCGAGGGAGGGATTCGAACCCACACACCCGCGAGGGTAGCGGATTTTAAGTCCGCCGCGTCTACCATTCCGCCACCTCGGCCCCTGCTGTTAGTCTATCCCCCATTTGGCATGCGTAGGTTATGGTGGGTAAAGTCGTAGGAGGTCTTGGAGGCGACGGGCGGATTCGAACCGCCGAATAGAGGTTTTGCAGACCTCCGCCTTAGTCCACTTGGCTACGTCGCCCTTATAATTGGACCCAATGTTTGGTGGTTTGGTGCCGAGGGCGGGACTTGAACCCACACGAGCTTACGCCCACGGCCCCCTCAAGACCGCGTGTCTACCAATTCCACCACCTCGGCCTGTGCCCGCGTGGCCCGATTATACCATACGGCGAACCTGGTCAAAAGAAGAATCCAGCCTCCGGGTTTTGGCTCCCCACCGGTCTGCTAGAATGTAAAAACCGGAGTTAGCCTGGCTCCTTCCGGTGTGGCTGGCGGGCTAATATCATACCAAAGCCTAAAGTTCCAAGACTAATCGGAGCCAAATCGGGGGCATTAAATGGCGCGACGCGGTTTATCGGGCCAAAATCAACTTCAGCTGACCGTGTTTGACAACGAGCCGGAAGCCCGTATGGCAGAGCAGCGCCTGTTTCAGGAAGACATCCCCTGCATTACGAAATCCTTGGGCGGCGGCCCTGGTCTCTGGGGTACGGCTTATAATCTGCCCCATGGGGTTTACGTGTATGAGGACGACGCGACTCGGGCGCGGGAGCTACTGGGATTGGATGCCGATGAAGCGACCCCTGGCGATGGGTCATCTCGGGGGTCTGGGCTTCGGACCAACTGGGGATGGGTGGCCCTGGTTATAATTATTGGTTTAACCCTCGTGATGGTCGCTCCCACCCTGGCCCGGTTGTTCGGTGCCCCGTTGTTCGGTGGATAGCAGACAGGCGGAGAGCATTTCTGGGGGAGAGGGTATTAACCAAAGGAAAAGGGATGAGCTTTTCCCACATGGTCTTTCTCAAAAGGTCCGCGAGCCTGGATGAACCAACCCTGGGCTAGGGCAGAGACAGCATTCGCTCCAGAGCAATTAGGGAATCCCGGCGAATATCCTCGGGTACCGTTATCTGGTTAATGACCTCCCCTTGAAGCAGGCCATCCAGCACCCACAACAGGTAGGCCGGATGTATCCGGTACATGGTTGAGCAGGGACAGCTAATCGGATCCAGGCAAAAGACCGTTTTGTCCGGGTTGTTGAGAGCCAACCGGTTGACCAGGCTGATCTCGGTGCCCACGGCCCACTGGCTTCCCGCCGGAGCCTCGTTGATGGTCTTACGAATCAACTCGGTGGAGCCGTTCATGTCCGCCGCTTCCACCGTCTCCCTGGTGCACTCCGGGTGGACCAGGACGGTAACCTCGGGGAAACGCTCCCGGGCGGCCTGAATCTGCTTTACGGTGAATCTGGTATGGACGGCGCAGTGGCCCTGCCACAGCACCATTTTCGAGGCTCGCAGCTGCTCAACGGTGTTGCCACCCAGTCGCTTGAAGGGATTCCAGACGACCATTTCCTTGGGGTCAATACCGAGCTTGATACCGGTATTGCGTCCCAAATGCTGGTCTGGGAGGAACAGCACCCGCTCAGCGCTCTGGAAAGCCCACTCCAGGACCGCAGCGGCGTTGGAGGAGGTGCATACTGCTCCAACGGTGCGGCCGCAGAGGGCTTTGATACCGGCAATGGAGTTCATGTAGGTGATCGGCAGGATGCCGCCGTGGTCTCCCAACACCTCCTGTAAATCCTCCCAGCCGTCTTCCACATCGTCCATCGGCGCCATGTCCGCCATGGAGCAGCCGGCGGTGATGTTGGGCAGGATTACCTTCTGGTGGGAGGCGCATAAGATGCCGGCGGTTTCCGCCATGAAATGCACCCCGCAGAACACTATGAAGTCGGCTTCGGGTCTTTCTGCCGCCTGCTTGGAAAGAAGGAAGGAGTCTCCCTGGAAGTCGGCGTATTTGATTATTTCTTCTCGCTGGTAGTGGTGGCCCAGAATGGTAACCGTGGAGCCCAATTTCTGCCGGGCCGAATTTATCCGCTGGTCCAGTTCCTGGGCGGAATAGTGCAAGTATTCGTCGGGTATCTTCTGCCAGCGAATGTTAACCGCGAACTCTTCAGCCAAGGACTTGGCGGGCAGCTCGTCCTCTGGTTTACAGAAGGCCGCGTGCTCGACCTCCGTTATGGGAATAGTGGTTTGGCGAGTCGTAGTTGCCATATTTACCGCCTCAATGCCTCTGCCTTGACTTCTCCGTCTGGAGAGGGTGTCGCTCTCTGAACCGTATCGCCGGCATCCACCGACCCCTGGAGGGACCAGGGGCTAGCCTTTTCGACGAGAACGTCCACCAGGGAGCCCATGCCGGCGTCAGAATCTGGGATAAACACCAGTTTATCGCTTCGGGTCCGCCCCTGCCACTTGCCCTTCTTGCGACCCTCTATCAGGACTTCTACCTGCTGGCCGATCAGGGTGTCGTTTTTCTCCCTCAGGATGTTCTCCTGAACCAGGTCCAGCTCTTTCAACCGTCTCGCCTTCTCCTGCTGAGAAACGTCGTCATCCATGGTCCGGAAGGCGATGGTTTCCGGCCGCTGGGAGTAGGCGGCGCCGTGGACCTTATCGAAGCGCAAGTCGGAAATCAGCTGCAGGGAACGCTGGTACTGGGCTTCGGTCTCGCCGGGGAATCCGACAATCAGGTCGGTGCTGAGGGATACGCCAGGTATCGTGTCCCGAATCTGCTGGACCAACTCTCGATACTGTCCCTGGGTATAGGGACGCCGCATGCGCTCCAGCACCTGGTCGTCGCCGGCCTGCACCGGTAGGTTGATGTGCTCGCAAACCTTGGGCAGGTCCGCCACCGCCTGGATTATCCTTTCGCTCATGTACGACGGATGGGAGGTCAAAAAGCGGATTCGCTCCAGACCCGTGATGTCATTTAGCCGGGCCAGCAGGTCGGCCAAGTCGGGTTGTTCCGGCAAGTCATGCCCGTAGGCGTCGACGGTTTGCCCGAGGACGGTGACTTCCTTGACGCCCCGCCGGGCCAGCAACTCCACTTCCTGGACTACTTCTGCCGGCGGCCGGCTGACCTGGCGGCCTCTCCGGTAGGGAATAATGCAGAAGCTGCACATCAGGTCGCAGCCGTGAATGATTGGGACGTAGCAGGTAACGTCGGGGTGGGTGGCGGCCAACGAGCCGACACATCCCTCCCAATCCACCCCCAGGCGCTGCCCCACCAGGTCCAGGAGCGGACCGTACTGCTGGGGACGCATGAAAACGTCGACGTAGGGGAACTGCTTGGCCAAATCGTCGGTTTTGGCGCCGACCTTGCAGCCCATCAGCGCCAGAACCCGATCCGGCTGCTGGGTCTTCAAGGGCTTCATCGAGGTCAGGTTGCCCACTACCTTGTCCTCGGCGCTCTGCCGCACCACGCAAGAGTTCAGCACTATCACGTCGGCGTCGTGGGGGCGGTCCACCGAATGCAGGCCCAACTGCTCCAAAGCCGACGCCAATCGCTGGGAGTCGGCCTGGTTCATTTGGCAGCCGATGGTCCAAATATGGTAGCTTTGCATAAATATAACTTTGGTGATCGGCGCGGCCGTTCCGCGGAAGGGCGCGGCGGAGGGACAGGGATTCGAACCCTGGATCCCGATTTCTCAGGATAAGCGCTTAGCAGGCACACCGTGCAAAACCAACCTGGATAACTGACTTTCCTCCATTCCTCGCAGATGTTGATCCAATGCCACAGGTCATCGGGATTCCACCCCGGGACTCTTCAGCCCACTCCCGCCGGAGGGCCACAACACCCCTGAACCGGCCTTCAGCAATTCCCCGGAGGTCCCCAACAACAACTAGAACCTCCCCCGGATGAGATGGAAGAAGACGGACCCCTGACATAGAGGCCGTCCCATCCAGGAACTCACGACCATCCAAGAGCCTTCGCAGGCGCGCCCAAACAGGACGACACCTCCCTCCACGGTCCTCCAAACTCCCTCTGTGAGAGGGATTCCATCACAGCCACTCCCCCGCCCCGGGCTACAGCAAAGTCACTGCTCCAACGTATCCACTCGGGATAGTCTAGCAGGGATTACCCTAATTCCCCAAATGAGTCTAGCAGTGATTACTAGATTGTCAACACTAAACCGGGATTCCCCAGGGCAATCGCGTCTAAAACTGCCTTTTCGAACTTCGATACAAAAGGCTAGCGAATGGTAGATATTCCGATGCTTTCCCAGCTATTTTGACTATAACACGTAAAGATCGAAAGACTTCCGGGACTCGTCAGACCCCAAAGGGCCACTGTCCCAAACCTGGGGGCGATTAAGACGCGATTGCCCTGCGGGATTCCCCCAGGGCCTTTTCATTTTCTCAAAATAGTATAAAATTATTACCAGTTTAAGCGGGAGGGAAGGATGATGACTTTGAGAGAAACGCTGGATTTGGTGCCTGACTTCCGGAGTAGCCAAGGGCGACGCCACTCTTTGGGGGCGATCCTGGCCTTGGCCACCTGTGCCATGCTGTGCGGCGCCCGCAGCTTATACGCCATAGCTCAATGGGGGCGGGACCAAGGGGGTGCTACGGCGCAGCTTTTGGGGTTCAGCCAGGAGAAGACACCCTGCGTGGCCACCCTCCACCGGGTGTTCAAGGGCCTGGACGTGGCGGCCTTTGAGGCAGAAGTCGGCAACTGGCTGGCAAATAGCGGGGTAGAGGCGGATGACCCCCTGTCCCTGGACGGGAAAACCTTGCGAGGGGTCCACGGCCAAGAGATACCCGGGGTCCATCTGGTGTCGGCCTACGCTAGCCGCGCTGGGGCAGTGCTGGCGCAGGTAGCTGCGCCGGGCAAAGGGGAAGAATTGGCGGCGGTCAAAGAAGTATTGGGCCAGGTACCCCTGAAGGGTCGGGTAGTAGTGGCTGATGCCTTACTGACCCAACGGAAAGTCTGTGAGCAGATTGTGGCAGGCGGCGGAGAGTATCTGCTGCCAGTTAAAGAGAATCAGCCCACCTTGCGCCGAGACCTGGAGGTGGCTTTTTCCCCTGCTAGGAACTGAGAGGGCTGGTGGGCCAACCGTACCTCCCTGGCTGGCAGCGGAGTGGCGAGCACGCGGGGCCAAGCTGACGGTCTGGGCCGATGCTCCAGTAAAGCGGCGTCATGGGCGGCTGGAGCGGCGAGAGTTGTGGGCCTTGGCCGACCCAGAGCTAAATGGCTACGTGGGCAGCGCTGGGACGGTCGGGGAAGCGTGGCCGCATCTGCAACAGGTGTGTCGGCTAGAGCGCCAGCGGGTCGTGAAGGGCAAGAAACAGGTGGCTGTGAGCTATGCAATTAGCAGTCTCCCAGCCACTGATGCCGATGCCAGGCGATTGTTGAGCCTTTCCCGTGGGCACTGGGGCATCGAGAACCGCCTCCACTGGGTACGGGATGTGACCTTCGACGAGGACCGCTCTCAGGTGCGCACTGGGGCCGCCCCACAGGTTCTGGCGGGCCTGCGAAACCTGGTCATCAGCTTGGTACGTCGGGCTGGGCATTCCAACGTAGCCGCTGCCCTACGCCGCCACAATGCCCATCTCAGCGAAGCTTTCGACATGATGGGCTTTACCTACCAGGCAGGAGAATGAAAAGACCCTGAAGGAACGCTGGACAATGCTTGACATAAATTTTCCGGACGGTTACTGAGCGATGCTTGACTTAAGTCTTTCCCCAGCTATCGGAGGCGGTTACCTGAATGACAGTCCTTTACAAGTACATGACTTCGGAGCGAGTCCAAACCTGCCTTCCCGAAGTAGGGGATGGGACTTTACGTGCGACTCAGCCCGCGGCATTGAACGATCCCTTCGAGTGTGCGGTGAGAGCCGCCGTCATCGAATTCGGGTGGGACGAGTTGCGACGCAACAGGGCGATAGCACGCTCCCCGGCAACCCCGGGTCCTGCAGGTCATCGTCCAGCCAGAGGGACTCCGCATCCCGGGAGAGCAGCACCGGCATCCGGTCATGGATGGGGCGGAGCACGCCGTTGGCCTCGGTGGTGACGATGGTGCAGGAGCGGACCATCTCCCACTCCGGGTCCCGCCATGAGGCCCAGAGGCCCGCGAAGGCGAAGGGTTTCCCGGCTTCATCACGACCCGCGGGGGATTCTGGAACTTCCCACCCGCCGCCCAGGACGAGGACCACTTTGCAGCGGCCGCACCTCGCCAGACGTTGCCCGGGCTGGGGCTGGCCATTGCCGGTGATCTTGAAACCGCAACCAGGGCACTCGAGGCTCCAGTGAAACTTCAGCAGATCCTTGCGTACCATCCGCTGCGTACCACCACCCTTCTTCCCAGGCGGCTTCGCCGGCGGCACGGGAGGCACGGTTGCCTCGTCGAGGGCGGCGATCTCCTCCCTGGTAAGCTTCTCTCTGGGCCTGGACCGTCCCAGCAGCGCGTTTCTGTTGGTCATGTTCCCCCCTTGTCTCAGTTTCCCCCGGTTTGGTTCGCGTAACCCTTTATGTCAGCTGGGGGGTGTACAGGTGTTTACAAACCGCCTGCAGGTTCGGACAACCGCCGTTACGTCTATGTTCACGGTCCCGCCCTCAGGCCGTTCCGCACCGTCTTTTCGTGACCCCCAGGAGACCCGCGCTCTTCCGCCCTGACGCTCCGGCGTCCTTCATGCGCCTCCCAATTGGAAACAATCCAAGATGCCGAAGGTCGGAACGTCGAAGGCTACTGAGCTGGGGGATCGGGCAGAAGAAGGCGGTTAGTTTCCAAGAGCGGGGATTTCAGCAATCGGCATCGGAGACCGCGTTGCGGGGCATCTGGCCGCGGTTCCCGTGGGCCAGCCGTCGGCGTTGACACACCCAGCCCCGCAACCGCTACCTGTCCACCTGCTGGATGGTCCAACGGCTGACCTCCAGGCGCTTGGCCAGGTCCCGCTGGCTCACTCCCTTCGACTGCTCTGCCCGGATGTACTCCCGTTGCCGCTCGGTCAGGCTCGGCCGCCGGCCAGGGACCCGCCCCTCGGCCCGCGCCTTCGCCTGCCCCGCGACCGAGCGCTCCCTGATCGAGTTCCGCCACCACTCGCTGAAGGCGAGCACCATCGTGAGCTGGAGCTTGCCGGTGGCCGTGGCCGTGTTGAAATCTTCCGACAGGGACCGGAACTCCACTCCCGCCCGGTGCAGGCCCTCGATCACCTGCAGCCCGTGGGTCAGCCCCCTGGAGAGCCGGTCAATGTGGGTGACCACCAGGGTGTCCCCCTCGACCACTAGGTCCAGCAGTTCCAAAAGGCCGCCGCGGTCGTTCCTGGCCCCGCTGGCTTCTTCGGCTCGGATATTTCCCAGGGAGCAGCCGGCGCGGACCAGCCGCTCCACCTGCAGGTCCAGATTCTTGTCCTCCGGCTCTCTCACCGAGACCCTGGCGTAACCGTAGAGCGTCATCCTGCTGCACCCCTGGCTGGAATGGGCAAAAGTATACCGTCCTGCCAGGGAGAAATAAACCGGGTTTTCCAGCCACCCCCTGAGCTACGACAAGGGGGAATTCCCAGCCGGGGCCGTAAACAGGGCTGTTTCCAGCCAAGGCCGCCGGCTGGGGCTGGCCTGGGCCAGCCCTCCGGACTCCGCGACCATGCGGCAGGCCCGGTGGTCCAGCAGCGCCATGTTGGCGAAGTACACCGGCTGGGGAGTCGCGCCGGTGAAAACGAGGTAAAGCGGACCGCTGGGGGCCAGGGACGAAAGACGGCTGCTCAACCTGCAGCAGCAGAGTTGTCCCGCCTCAGCCTGCCGATCATCGAAGAACAAGACGGCCTCGGCGTACCCGGCGTACCTTCCTAATACTACAGTCGCACTAACACTGACTGGGTGCTTTCGGCCTCAAATTTAGCTTGGTCTCAATAAGATTTAGGGCGTTTCCGTAGCTAGACGTTGCGATTTTCAAGGGTGGCCAACACTCCAAGCGGCCATCTGCGGCTGTAGTACTAACCGGTCATGTCCCCGCCTGCGCAGCGCTGGGGCGGACTTCGGGATATTCCGGTAGTGTCGGCTAGTACTACAACGACGGGTTTAAGGTGGCGGCTCCATCCTGCTTTCGCGGCGGGTGGAGCGGCGTCTCTCGTGGGAACGGCGAGCCCGTTCGTTGCGTAGCTGCGTATCCTCCAGCCACAACAGCAATTGATCGGGCCCGAACTGCTCCCGGGGCAGCATCTCCCGCACCACCCGGTACACCTGTGGCCTCGTGATCCGGGGCATCTTTTTCCCCCCAATCCTGCTGCAGGCTCAGCAGGAACGCCCCACCCAGCAGGCACATGGCTATGTGGTGATGCCACCCTGCCCAGCTGCGGGTCTCGTATTCGTCCAGCCCCACGTCACCCTTCTCAGTCTCGAACTCCGTTTCAATGCGCCACCTGGACCCACCCACGTAGGCCAGAGTCTCCAAGGTTGTGCCCTCGGGAGCGTTGGACAGGTAGTAGCGGGGCTCGCTGCCGTCCAGGTTCCGGCGCCAGACGGCCCACAGTTCCTCGCCGGGCTTGCGCCTCCTGGTGGCCCGCACCCGCTGGGCACTGAACCGGTAGGTGCGCGGCCCCTGGCTTCCCTGGGCCACCGTTATCTCCCGCCAAGCCTCATCCGGCAGTTCATCACCGCGCTGCTCCATGGTCCGCCGCTGCCCAGGCCGCAGCTTGGGTTTGCGGGGGCGGCCGAACCCCGGATATTCCGGACTGGTCCAAGCCGGGTCCAAGGGCCAGACCGTAGTGCCGCCCGGAACGTCCAGCACGTAGCGCATCCCCAGGGCCGCCAGTCCCTCCCGGAAGGTCGGCGACATCCCGAAGGCGTCGTCTCCGGCAACCCACTCGGCCCTGAGGTAGCCCAACTCCAGGACCCGCTCCAGCATCTCCAGGGCCAACTCCGTCTTTGACCGGTAGTTCCGCCGGTCCTCCGGCACACCCGCCGCAGCACACCGGTCCTGGTCGGAGGTCCAACTCTTGGGCAGATACAGCCGCTTGTCCACCAACGCCCGGCCCAGCGGGCTGACGTAGGCCAGGAACATCCCACCCTGGCAGTTGGCCACCTTGCCCAGCCTGCCGCAGTACTGCCGGGCCACTCCCGCCGATTTCCTGCCCTGCTTGGGGAAGTCGCTGCCATCGAACACCCACACCGCCTCCGGGTGTCCCAGCCTGGGGGCCAAGTATTCCTGCAACCGCCCTATGACTGTCTCATCGGACCACCGGGCCTCGGTGAGAAAGCGCTGCATCGCCCGGGCCGAGATGCCCACCGATTCCGAGAGATTCTCGGCGTTGCGCCGCTCTTGGTCCTGCACCAGCAGCGCCTGAAGGTAATTCCCGCTGTGATCCCGCCACTGCTTGCGGCCGAAGGAGGCCGCAAAGAAGGCGTGGAATTCCTGAAGGCTGTCGTAGACCCGCTCGAAGCTCGCCGCATCCATCACCCAAACCACCCAACATCATCTGTCCAGCCATCCTACCAGACAACTCGTCGTTGTAGTACTAGAAGTTAGGCAGGTGAGGTGGGGATGTGGATGCGGCAGCTTGGCCGGAAAGCCATTGGCCGGGTTTTGCGCTACGCGAAGCAGACGTATTCAAGACTTATATGGCATGGTAGTGCATGTAATACGTTGCAACACCCACTATGCCATCGATAATCGACGTTAAGAAAACGCTGGCCTAGGGGGAATCGAGGTTTCCGGCCAGACTTCTAGGGAGCGTCAGACCTGGATGTCCACGGGAAAGGCATCCAGTCCCGCTGGTGTCGGCGGGCACGCTATCCCTCACCTCTGATTGAGATGGGGACTTCCCTCAACTCTCCGCCCTGCACTTCAGCCGCGGCGGCTCGAATCTCTTCGATCCTCGACCGAGCGTACGGCCAAGCTCCAGAGAGCAGCACAATAACGGCCAGACGCCTGCCTGCCAGGTTCTGCTGGTGCCGAATGTTCTGGTCGGTGGTTATCAGCAGTTCGTAACCCTCACTCTCCGCAATATCCAACAATTCCCCGTTGCTCAACTCTGACCAGCCTCTCCCCACGGCCGTGTCCACTGCGTGTTCGGGAAGGAAGCTGCGGAGTGGCCGGGGTGTCCCCTGGTCAAACAGGATTTTCAAGGGTACCTGCCGGCATCGCTGCTTTCATGGAGTCAGCCACGTGCTGGAGGACGGCCCTGACCTTCCATTCCTCGGCTCCATCGAACCACTCCAGGAATTCCTCCACGGTGGCCCCGCTCTCCAGGTTTTCGAAGAGACTCGACACGGGCAGCCGGGTGCCGGTGAACACCCAGGCCCCGCTGAGCCTGCCGGGCACGCTTTCTACCGCTGGGCACTTGCTCCAGTCCGTCATACGGTCACCTCGTTTTCGATTGCCGCTTCTTCCTCAGGATTGTCGGCATCATAAAGGTCGTTGTCCATACCGTCTGCCGATGGAGTGGTCTCCTCAACCCGGTCTAGGGCGGCGGGTTCGTTGAGCAACTGCGCCGCCCAAAACCCACGCCCCCAATGGCGCCTGGCGGGAAGGTGACAGATCACATCACAGCGGAAGGCTCCGACCTGGAATCCAGCCACAACCCCTGCGGCTACCCACAAATTCCAGAGTTCCAGCCCTACCAGTCCCATGCCTAACACAACTCCCGTTGGGTTCACATGACCTTTGTGTGACAGTCACGTGAAGGGGCGTTTGCGTGACGCCCGCGGAGAGGAGGAGAAGGCCGGTCAAGGGCGATAGCGACAGCGCCCCGTCGCTCCGGCATCCTTCATGCGGATGGCCAGCTGCACCTGGTACCGGTGAGGGAGCAGCAGCGTTCCCGGGTCTTGCCGCCGCCAGCCCCTCCTTGGTGCGCCGGCGTACTACCTCGCTGGTGTTATGCTCTATGTACACCACTCTTTTGGGCGGGTAGGTTCCCCTTACAACGAGGAGATGAAAACGATGGAAACTTTGACTCTGACGCTGCACAAGACCAAGGACACGAAGAACAAGGTCGTGTACGGCACCAAGGACGGCGAAGTCATCCAAAGCGTCTACATCGACAAGGACGCTCTGGGCGACGTTCCACCAGCCACGCTTCAGGTGGTCATATCCCCGCAGTAAGCCCAACCAGCCTCCCTGGCTGTGGGGAACCGCGCTGGGGGCGTCGCGCCGGTGAAACCGAGGTAAAGCGGACCGCTGGGGGGCCAGGGACGAAAGACCTCTGCTCAACCTGCAGCGGAAGCTGTCCCGCCTCGGGCTGCTGATCATTGATGAGCTGGGCTTCGTCCCCCTGTCCCCCACCGGGGCTGAACTCCTCTTCGAGGTCTTCAGCCAGCGCTACGAGCGGGGCTCCATCCTCATAACCACCAATCTCCCTTTCGACGAGTGGACGGAAGTCTTTGGCTCTGAACGCCTCACCGGCGCGCTGCTGGACCGGCTCACCCACCATGTCCACATCCTGGAGATGAACGGCGACAGCTACCGCCTCAAGCGCAGCAGGGAGAGCGCTGTCTCGCAAGCACCGGACGATCCCGACCAGGAATAGGCCGCACCGTCAACTCCGTCTCTTCCTACTCCAGTAACGCCGCCACTCTGCCTGATTTACTGCCGTCGGTCATCACGTCAGTGGTACACGATTCCGTCGCCCCAGTGGCCCAATTTCTTGGCGCCCTTGACATATTTCGTAATATGGTCGTCTCGTAAACCCGAATCCACCGATGGACGGCGTGTGGGAGGCCTGCTGAAGAAACAAAAGGGTGCGCCTCTGAATCTGGGATAATAGTTTTGAAACAGAAAACCGGTCCCAGAAAAGGAGCATCCAATAGATGCTACCACGCAACCACCCCGACCGCATCCAAATCGCCTTCGACGACCACCGCCTGGTGGCCAATGCCGGGCTGATCCTTCCCGCCACCCTCGCCCTGCGCCTTGGCCTTCCCCAACTCCTCGGGAAGCACCTCGACCTCGGCGGCGCGCCGGGCCGGGCGAACACCGGCGACAAGATAATGACGCTGGTCGCCTCGGCGCTGGCGGGCGGCGACTGCATTGACGACGCCGATGCGTTGCGCACCGGCAGGACGGCCTGCGCTCTCGGCTGCGTAGTCAAAGCGCCATCCACCCTGGGTACCTTCCTGCGCAGCTTCACCTGGGGCCACGTCCGCCAGCTGGACGGGGTGAGCCGCGAGTTGCTGGCCCGGGCCTGGCAGGCGGGGGCCGGACCCGGCGACGCGCCATTCCCCATCGACCTTGATTCGACCATCTGCGAGACCTGCGGACTGGCCAAGGAGGGCGCCCGCCACCACGGCTACACCGGCGCGCGGGGCTACCACCCGCTGCTGGCCGGCGCCGCCCACTTCCTGCGTGAGACGGTGAGCCGGGTTCGCTGCGGCGGGGCCAGCGGGCAGCTCACCATGCGGGCTGACAGCGGCTTCTATACCCACGCCGTGGTCGCCGTCTGCCGCCGGATGGATGTCCGCTTCTCCATCACCATCCGCCAGCATAAAAGCCTGCACAATCTCATCGAGGCGATACCCGAAGATGCCTGGACGCCGATTCCTTGCTGGATGGACGGCGCCGCCGATGTGGCCGAAACCACCTACACCCCCTTCCAGAGTGAGCCGGATGCCGCGCCGGTACGGCTCATCGTCCGGCGGGTGAAGCCGGCGCCCGGTTCTCAACTGACTCTCTTCGCCACCTACAGCTATCACGGCTTCATCACCGACCGGGACGGGGAGACCCTGGAACTGGAGGCCGACCACCGCCGCCACGCCGAGATCGAGAATGCGATACGCGACCTCAAGTACGGCGTCGGGCTGAACCATCTCCCCTCGGGCCGCTTCGCCGCCAACGGCGCCTGGCTGGCGGTACAGGTGATGGCCCACAACCTGGCCCGCTGGACAGCCCGCATCGGCCTGGGTGAGCGGATCGTGACCACCAAGACCCTCCGGCGGCGGGTCTTCGCCCTGGCCGGACGGCTCACCCGCTCGGCACGCCGGATCACCCTGCATCTTCCCAGGGGTTGGCCGTGGGAGGAGAAGTTCAGTCGCGCCCTGGCCCGACTGCGAGCCATTCCACTCCCAGCCTGACGACGCCCGTCCGCCACTGACCCGCCAGCCAACCCAACGTCCCCGCAAACTCGCGCCAGCCCAGTCCGCGAGCGCCTCTTGCCGTGTCCTATCCCGCCATCTCGCTCGCCACAGTCACTGTAAGCCGCCATCGGCGCCCCCAAAAGCGCCTGCAGACCGCCCGCCAACCTCCCGTCTACCCGAATTCGAGCCCGGATCATCGCGCCTGTAACTCCCTCACCCCCCTTCCGCTGTCCTCACGCCGTCCGTCCCTGTCCATCGGTGGATTCGGGTTTAGGTACACCTGGAGACGGCCGTCTCCTCGGGAGTGCCATTTTCAAGCAGGGGAAATGCACACAGTTGGGCGGACGGCCCTCCGCCAGAGGTCCAGTTTTCAAAATGACTACTTTGCTCGAAAACCAGGGCAGAAGGGCAGTTTTGAGGGTTTTCGCCGGAAAAGGATCGCATCAGGTTGGCCGTAGAGCGATTGTCTAGGGCAGGCAGGTACTCCACCTGAAATGCAGCAACGTCAAGAGGTATACCCGCCCGGCGGCCACCGCGGCAGGAGAATGGCCGGAGCGGCGGGTCGTCTCTGTACAACTCCTCCTGGTGCTCCTCGAGGCCAGCGTCAATTATGACGCTGGCCTTCGGATTGGGCGGGCCTAGAGTTGTGGTGCTGGCGAATGAGTTCCTTCAGAATTGTCGAAAGCCCTAGGGCCCCGAGCCTGGGGTAGTCGGTCTTGGGAATTCTCTTGGAAACAAATTTCTGAGGCATGTTCTGGCCTCCTTACTAAGCTCCTTCCAGATTATCGCGGGTTCGTTCGCAAGTCCCGACAAAAATGGAGGCGATTTTCCCGATTCGGCGTTGAAGACTTGGTCGAGAAGCTGGCGGAGCTGACCGTGGACGCATCCACGCGTGGTCGCCGAGGCCGCGGGACAGGCTGGCGGCAACAGGGAAAAGTTGAAGGCCGAGATCCGAGCTCAGCTGGTCTCGGCGGTCAAGGAAAGGTTCGGAAAAAATCTTTAGCTTACATAATGGATGGTTGGCGAACCAAACCGGCGCAGAAGGAGAACCACGTGGAAGGAGCTGCACCATGACCAACGAGGAGAAGGACCTGCTCATCGCATACCTGATCGACACCGGGGACATCGATCCTGACGGCGACGTCGCGGGCCAGTTCCTGGACTGGTACCAGGTCCGCGAGGGCGTGGGTTCCGGAGAGACGCACTACAAGGCGGTGCTCGAGGCCGCCCGGGTGCGGGCGCGGAGCTTCGAGGAGGGTCGGATGTCCGGCCTGGCCGAGGGCGCAGCGAAGCTGGGCTGGGACGAGCTGGAGATCGCCCGGGGCCTCCAAGGCTTATGGATCACGTCCGTCAAGGGGAAGATTAACCCCAGGGCCGTTCTTCGAGGAAGTCCCCTCGGCGATGGTCTGGCGCCGCTTTCTTTCCCTGTGGAAATCCCACGTCCTATACGGACCTACCGAGCCGTGAAAGTCTTGGCTGTCTCCGAGTTTACGGTTATGGTGTAATCGATCCCCGACTCGAAGGTGGAGCCCAGAGGGACGATGGTTTCCACCAACGGGTAGTCGGCGGTGCAGGCGACGCGGGGGTCGGCGACTTCGTGGTGGGTGATTATCACGTTGGTAGTCTCCGGATCTCGTCGGCGGATTTCGTAGCCGTTGAACTGGGAGCATCCGCTGCCCCTGGGCAAACCGGATACGACGCGCAGGTTATAGGCAGGGTCACCGGCGGACGGGGGAACAACATTGGTGGTTTCGATGGGCGATTCGTCGATGAAGGTGTCTCGGAGGCCTTCCCGGGGGACGGAGAAGGCGGCGGTTTCCAGGCCATTGACCAATACACGGTAGGTCTGTCCGGGTTGCAGAGTCGCCGGGATGGGAAGGACTGTGTCCAGCTCAACGACTTCTTCGCCGCAGGGGATGGCCCAGGGAGTCGAAGGGGGCTGCATGATCGTCACACGGGCGACGACGTCATTGCCGTCAAGTTCCATCTCCTCGTTGCCCGGGCGGGCGCAGCCCTCCAGGGTGGACTGGTAGTACCCGATCCGCAGGAAGGGTTCGGGTTCGTTGGGGATGAGGTTGCCCCAGGTTATCCGGGCTGGAGCTTCAACCCAGGTCCGCCAGTCGGAGTCGGCACCGCCGGCCTGTTCCAACAGGTCGGGCGGCGGCTGGACCAGGACGAGGACCATGTTGACTTTGTCGGGGTTGCCGCGGGTGACCACGTTGTATGCGGTGTCGTTGGTGAAGGCCAAGCGCCCATCGGATTCGACGATGTCCGCCTGGACCGAGTAAGTGTTGCGCGAGTCGATGTCATCCCGGTTGTATTCCACCTTGAACTTGATGGGGACCCGGCCCGGATTGGGCACGGTCTGGCGCGCAATCAGCGGGGCAGGGCCGTCGGCGTAGGACACATCCCGCAGATCAACAACCAGCTTGGCTCCCGGGGTGAGAGCCACCCGCTCCCGGTAGGTGACGGTGCCGCTGACGGATGCATCAGGGTCGCGGCCCGAAGGGAGTTCCAGGGTGGCGGCGGGATTGGGAGATTCCTGTTGGCAACCGCCGAGCAGGAAAATCAGCATGGCCAACGCCGCTGTGAACCCCGCTTTCGCGTCCAACCTCATTCAACCACCTCCAGATCTTGCGACGGAGTTAGGCTTCACCGACTCATGACAATTGTACAAACTATCGAACGTCACATGACCGGAATCGGTTTCCGCTTTTGCGGACTTCGCCGCCGCAATGGATCAGACATTGAAAAATGATTGGAGAGCAGCCTGTTTCTCGGTCAAGCGGGAAGGGGTGAATTGCTACGACAACGTTTACGCCTGGGGCCTGGCCTTTGGCGGAATCCGCTGAGTGGTAGCCTACTGCATGCGCCGGGGATGGAGTTTTCAGGCCCCAGGCACGGGGGCTGTGCGAGAGAGCAGGGAAAGACGTTTGGGCCGCCGGGTAAGCTCAAGCCCGTGAAGGTGGAGGCGGCCCGGAGGATGAGGGAGGGAGGAGCCAGTTTCCGGCGGGTCGCCGCCGGCTTAGAGTGCTCCGCCAGCACCGTCCTGAGGGTGTTGCGGAAGTAAGGAGTGGCCTCATGATTGAACCGGAGCAGACCCTCTACCTGGCGGTCCGAGGCAATCGCAAACATGAGCGGCGCGTGGACACATGCCTGCGGGAATGAAGACCGGCGACGTCTGCCGGAGCAATAATGAGAGCGTGAAAGATGTGACCAGCGCCGGGCGCCCCTTCAGCTTTCCCGGTTCCTTCGTTCCAGTTCTTCCTGCAGCTCCCGTATCCGGGCCTCGGCCCTCTCCCGAGCGGCCTGCTCGGAGTCGGCGCGGGCCTGCTCCGACTCAAAGTTGCGCAGGTAGTCACCGCTCTGGGGGTCGTAGAACCGGAGCATCTCGTTGTCCCAGCACAGGCTGAGCCGCAGCGCCGGGCTGTATCCCTTGAGGATGCCGTCCGGCTCGCCGCTCAGCGGCACCGGTTGGTAGATTCCGTCGACCAGCCGCTCCCCGGCCAGGGGTTCACCGTAGTAGTCCCCTCCGCTCCGGTCGAAGCGCCAGTATTCGGGAACGCCGATCTCCGCGTAGATCTGCCGCTTGCCGGTCACGTCGTGCTCCGCCGTGCTCTCCGAGGCGATTTCCAGCACGAAGTCCGGGGGTTTCCCCACCTCCCAGGGCAGGTAGAGCTTGGTCCCCTCGATGGCCGGGGCATCCACGCCGGAGGCGAAGTAGAAGTCGGGGCCGACCCTGACGTTCAGGTTGTCCGGGTCGTAGCAGATGAAGGTGTTGCTGCTGCGGAAGACCCCTTCCCGGGAGTAGAGCCGGTTCAGATGGGCGCCCAGGATGGGGAGGATTTCCAGTAATATCGGATACTGATACATGGCCTCCGGCAGGGGATCAGGATCGTCGGGATTGAAGGACAGGCTGGCGTAGTCGATGTCCGGCCTGGGGACACGGGCGAGTCTTGCGTTGGTCATTTCAAGCCTCTGAACGGCATCAAGCGGATTGGTTGAGGGTCCTCTTCCCGATGGTAACACATGGTCACGGATCGGGACCGCCGCCGGTCCGGTTTTGCGTCCGGCTTTCCAACCGGCTTTCCATTGCCTTTCTACCGGTTCCGGCACCAGGCGGCACCACCCCGGTCCTTGATTCAGCGGCGGAGGAAGCTGACCAGCTCGCACTGAATGCAAACCGCCCCCCCGCCAGGGCCATGCCGAGGTGCCCAGGCCGCTACTCCGTCCGCTCGGCGCGCGAGACGGTCTGGCGGGAGACGCCGAAGGTCCGCGCCACTGCGGACTGGGACTGCCCGTTGCGGCGCAGCAGGCGGATGGCGGCGGTCTGTTCGGGGGTCAGCGCCTTGGGACGGCCCGGGAACCGCCCTTCCTCGGCGGCCCGCCGGACTCCGGCGGCGATGCGTCTTTGTGTGCCAGGCATGTTGTACATCTTGGAGGTGAAAGTCCTCTGCGGGCCGTGATGACCGGAACCGCTAGCCTAAGCAAGGGTGTCCACCGTGAGGTGGAATCTGAAGGAAGCTTATGGCAAAACTCGGACTCGACGAACAGGAACCGGATACAAGGCCGGCGCAGTGGGGTAACCCGGCAATGGACGGGCAGGCCCGATAGTCATTCGGACAGGTGCGCAGGTAAATCCGGCGGGGACCGAAGGAAGGATGTACGGCTTACCCTGGGAGGTCTCTGGGGCTGTCTGGAGGAGCCAGACTACCGCACCGGCAACGGTGGGGGAAGGCCCTGGAGAAGTCAGCAGAGGCCATAGTAGTCCCGACGGGTCGGGATGAAGGGCCGAATCCTCTACTGCAAGGAGCCAGTCGGGAGGACTCGATGGGCACAGAGCGGCGGCAAGGCACGGTCTACCAACTCTCCCTCCTAAACCAAAGCCAAGGTGGGAACTACATTGGGCAGTGATGGCAAAGGCACGGCAGGTGTAAAGATCAAAGCATCGGCTCGGGCCTGTAACCGGGTTCGGCAGCGATGTTTCACTTCATCCTTACGATGAATTAGCCCGCCGAAGAATTGATTCATCTTCTCTTGGACTTTGGCTTTTGTTCCGTGGCATTCGTTGGCCGTGACCTCTTCTCTGGCCCAGTCCCAGACGGCTTCGTCGGCGTTGAAGTCTGGACTGTAGGCCGGTAAGGCCACCAACCTCAGATGCAAGTCAGGAGTGGTCAAATAGCTGCGAATCGCTGCTCCTCGGTGGGCTGGCCCATTGTCCCAGATTACTACCAGAGGTCCAGGATGGTTTGCTCTTAGCTGCTGTAAAAAGGCGGTGGAGGTCTCGGCATTGCTGTTTCCAGCTATTTCCATGGCTTCCACCTCCCCAGTCTCCAGACAAACTCCCGAGTAGTAGCAGGCCTTCTCTCCCCACCGGGGACTGGTGGAGTCCACCAGCGCTGCCTCTCCCTTGAGTACCCATTTGCCTCGCAGGTCGGCATCGGCCCGAAAGTGGGCTTCATCCACGAAGAAGATCTTGGCTCCACTCTCTTGGGCCTCCTCTCGGATTTGGCTGTACTGGAGGACGAAGGCTTTCCGTTCTTCATCCTTGGCTTTCAGGAGGCGTTTCTTGGGTCGCTTCAGCACGAAGCCCAACCGATGGAGGTAGTTCAAGCAACTGCTCCGACTCAGTCCCAGGTCAAAGCTCTGCTTGAGAAATTGCCTTACTACTTTCCAGTTCCAGTTGGACAATTCAATCCCCGCCTCCCCAGGCGGATTTTGCACCGCAGACTTCAGTTGGTTCTGTTGACCTCGGTTCAAGACGGGGGGGGGGACAGGGCAATCGCGTCTAAAACTGCCTTTTCGATTCGGTACAGAAGGCTAGTGAATGGTAGATATTCCGATTTTCCCAGCTATTTTGACTATAACACGTAAAGATCGAAAGACTTCCGGGACTCGTCAGACCCCAAAGAGCCACTGTCCCAAACCTGGGGGCGATTAAGACGCGATTGCCCTGGGGGGGGGAACCCCCAGTCTGCTCAAAGACCAAACCTTGGGCCCCGCCTTGGCGAAAGTTGTCCAGCCAGTTTCCGATGGTATGAGGCTCTCTCTCCAAAGCCTCAGCCACTTGAGTGGTCGACCACCCTTGGGCCAACAACCATAGCCCATGCCATCGCTCTCGCTCCCGAGGTGTTGGCGCCCGATACATCCTTTCCCGTAGTCACCTACATCCAGTTGCCACCGTTCCAGGAGTTGCACTATTTCCTTCATCCCTTCCACCACCGCCAATCGACTTCTTTTACAGAATATCGCAACTCCTCTTCGGGTTCGTTTTATCCCACATTTCCCATATGGCTAAAAAGCTTTCTCAGTAATTCGTCGATGGTCTTTCAACCATTGTCTAATTATGGGCCCTTTTTGCGTGTTTCCAGCTATAATAACTCCATGATATGTCACTTTGCAGTAAGATGCCGTAGGCATCATGGAGGCACCTGATGGGTGACGGCGAAAAAGCCCCTCTCCGGCTCCAATTCAACCCCAAAGTCCGCCTGGAATTTCACGGCTCAACCATCACCTCCGACGCTGGTCTTCTTGCCTTTCGAGAGTTTGATGATGCCTTGGGCCTTACCGAAATCGCTGAGGACTACCTCCAGGAAAGCCGTACCGGACGCAATATCCTTCACCACCTGGTTCCGCTGCTAAGACAGTCGATCTACAGCCGCTTGGCCGGCTACGACGACACCAATGACGCAGTGCGCCTTTCCCAAGACCCAGCCATGCGAGTGATCGTGGGATGGCAAGGCTCGGAGCGGAAAGGAGCCAGCACCAGTGAGATGGGCCGGTTCGAGACGGAGTTCCTGACCCAAGAGGACAACCTGAAGGGGCTGGCACGAATAAATACCCAGTGGGTGGAACGAGCTATGGCCCATACCCTACACCGGCGAGTAATCCTGGATATGGACAGTTCCGAGAGTCCAGTGCACGGCCAGCGGGAGGGAGCAGCCTATAACGGCCACTTTGAATGCGTCTGCTATCACCCTCTCTTTCTGTTCAACCAGTTCGGGGATTGTGAAGCAGCGAAGCTACGGTCAGGCAACGTCCACAGTGCCGATGATTGGCAAGAAGTCCTTGATCCGGTGGTGGAGCGTTATTTGACAGCAGCGGTCAGGCTGCTGTTTCGTGCTGACGCCGCCTTCGCCAAGCCGGAGATATACGATTATCTGGAAGCAAGAAACATCGGCTACGCCATCAGGCTGCGATCCAACCAGGTGCTGCAGCGGGAGATAGCGCACCTGCTAATACGGCCTACGGAGTGGCTTTCCCCGAAGCCCATCGTCTCCTATCATGACTTCGTCTACCAGGCCCAGTGCTGGAACGTTGCTCGGAGAGTGGTCTCTAAGGTGGAGTGGCACCAGGGAGAACTGTTTCCCAGAGTGGGTTTCATCGTCACCAATCTGAGCTATCCAAACATCGGGATAGTCCGCTTTTACAATGGCCGAGGCACCGCGGAGCAATGGATAAAAGAAGGCAAGTACGCCCTGAACTGGACCAGGTTGTCCTGCCACAAGTTCGTGGCCAATCAGGTCAGGCTGGAGTTGTTCGTACTGGCTTACAACCTGGGCAACTCCATGAGAAGGCTAGCCTTACCGGAGGCAATGAAGCACTGGTCGTTGACCAGTCTGCAGACCAGGATGATCAAGACTGGAGGACGGTTGGTGCGCCATGCCGGAAGGCTGGTGTTTCAGCTTGCTGAGGTGCTGGTGAGCCGGGAAATGCTAGGCGGGATACTGGAACGAATTGGTCGGCTTAGGCTGGCTCCTGGCTAGTCCACTTTAGGAGCGTCGGGATTGGTTACGGTTACGGGGTCGTCCAGGGCAAAGGGGCTTCCCAAGGGCGAGACTTGGGCGTAGACCAGCGGTTTGGGGCTTTTACGCTTGGCAGTACAGTGGTTGCCCAATGAAAGCGGGGACTTTGAGTGAATCAGGCCGCATCAGGCCGCATTTGACGCCCTTGGAATGCGGGATTATATTTGGCGGTATCCCCGCGGGAGCTATATCCAGGAAAGGTGGTTTGATCTGGGGAATCCCGGGTGAAATAAAAAGCTGACTATGCAGACTTCCACGGTTCCAGCATAGCCAGTACCTCTGTTATCTTAATCCGGCACCTACTCCGGTAACATTTGCCCTACTTACAGCAGGTGCCCATGCCCCGGGCATCTACGATCAAAATCCACAGGCCCATACCCCAACAGGACAGAACCAATATCATTAGGGGAGCACAAATGAATAGCACTGGACGCATCAGTGCCAAAACATCCTGGCACTCCCGACTGTTGAGCGGAAGCCAAATACACGAGATCAGGCTCAACAGAAACAACATCACAGCCATCGGGAACAACAAACAGGCGAACACAACTGATCCTGACGATGTACAACCCCAGGGCCTTTTCATTCTCCTGCCTGGTAGGTAAAGCCCATCATGTCAAAAGCTTCGCTGAGATGGGCATTGTGGCGGCGTAGGGCAGCGGCTACGTTGGAATGCCCAGCCCGACGTACCAAGCTGATGACCAGGTTCCGCAGGCCCGCCAGAACCTGTGGGGCGGCCCCAGTGCGCACCTGAGAGCGGTCCTCGTCGAAGGTCACATCCCGTACCCAGTGGAGGCGGTTCTCGATGCCCCAGTGCCCACGGGAAAGGCTCAACAATCGCCTGGCATCGGCATCAGTGGCTGGGAGACTGCTAATTGCATAGCTCACAGCCACCTGTTTCTTGCCCTTCACGACCCGCTGGCGCTCTAGCCGACACACCTGTTGCAGATGCGGCCACGCTTCCCCGACCGTCCCAGCGCTGCCCACGTAGCCATTTAGCTCTGGGTCGGCCAAGGCCCACAACTCTCGCCGCTCCAGCCGCCCATGACGCCGCTTTACTGGAGCATCGGCCCAGACCGTCAGCTTGGCCCCGCGTGCTCGCCACTCCGCTGCCAGCCAGGGAGGTACGGTTGGCCCACCAGCCCTCTCAGTTCCTAGCAGGGGAAAAAGCCACCTCCAGGTCTCGGCGCAAGGTGGGCTGATTCTCTTTAACTGGCAGCAGATACTCTCCGCCGCCTGCCACAATCTGCTCACAGACTTTCCGTTGGGTCAGTAAGGCATCAGCCACTACTACCCGACCCTTCAGGGGTACCTGGCCCAATACTTCTTTGACCGCCGCCAATTCTTCCCCTTTGCCCGGCGCAGCTACCTGCGCCAGCACTGCCCCAGCGCGGCTAGCGTAGGCCGACACCAGATGGACCCCGGGTATCTCTTGGCCGTGGACCCCTCGCAAGGTTTTCCCGTCCAGGGACAGGGGGTCATCCGCCTCTACCCCGCTATTTTTGCCGACTTCTGCCTCAAAGGCCGCCACGTCCAGGCCCTTGAACACCCGGTGGAGGGTGGCCACGCAGGGTGTCTTCTCCTGGCTGAACCCCAAAAGCTGCGCCGTAGCACCCCCTTGGTCCCGCCCCCATTGAGCTATGGCGTATAAGCTGCGGGCGCCGCACAGCATGGCACAGGTGGCCAAGGCCAGGATCGCCCCCAAAGAGTGGCGTCGCCCTTGGCTACTCCGGAAGTCAGGCACCAAATCCAGCGTTTCTCTCAAAGTCATCATCCTTCCCTCCCGCTTAAACTGGTAATAATTTTATACTATTTTGAGAAAATGAAAAGGCCCTGGTACTAACCCGTATTCCCCATTTGGCTCAAACAAGTGATGCGGTAAATAGGCAACTTTCTTGCTTTTCTAGTCGTTACATGAATCTCTTAGCCGTATTTCAGATATAATACATGCAATAAGTTGGCTATTTCAGATAACTTGCGTACCGACATTGGAGGCACCCGATGGGTGACCGCGAAAAGGCCTCTCTTCGGCTCCAATTCAATCCCCAAATCCGGCTGGAGTTACATGGTGCCACCATCACCTCCGACGCCGGACTGCTGGCATTCCGAGAACTGGATGACGCCCTGGACCTTACCCCCATAGCCTCCGACTATCTCCAGGAAAGCCGTACCGGCCGCAACATCCGCCACCACCTGGTCCCTCTGCTCCGCCAGTCCATCTACAGCCGCTTGGCCGGCTACGATGATACCAACGATGCAGAACGTCTTTCCCAAGACCCAGCCATGAGAGTTGTCGTGGGCTGGCAAGGCTCAGACCGCAACGCCGCCAGAACCAACACCATGAGCCGTTTTGAGACGGAGACTCTGACTCAAGAGGACAACCTAAAGGGGCTGGCCCTGATGAATCCCCAGTGGGTGGAGCTGGCCATGGCTCACACTCCACACCGGCGAGTGATTCTGGACATGGACAGTTCGGAGAGTCCAGTGCATGGTCAGCAGGAAGGAGCCGCCTACAACGGGCACTTCGAGTGTGTCTGCTATCATCCCCTCTTTCTGTTCAACCAGTTTGGGGATTGCGAAGGAGCGACGCTACGACCCGGAAACGTGCATAGTGCCGATGGCTGGCAGGAACTCCTTGAGCCGGTGGTGAAAGGATACCAGAAGAAAGGACTGCGGTTGCTGTTCCGGGGTGACGCTGCTTTTGCCAAGCCGGAGCTATACGAGTATCTGGAACAAGGAAAGATCGGGTACGCCATCCGGCTTCCCGCCAATCAGGTAATTCAGGAGCAGATCCAACCCTTGCTGGAGCGTCCTACCGAATGGCCATCCCGGGAGCCTATCGTCTCCTACCATGACTTTGCCTATCAGGCCCAGAGTTGGCACTTGCCCAGGCGAGTGGTGGCTAAAGTAGAGTGGCATCAGGGGGAGCTATTTCCCAGGGTTGGTTTCATCGTGACCAACCTGAGCTATCCACCCAAAGGAATAGTCCGCTTTTACAATGGCCGTGGCACGGCGGAGCAGTGGATCAAGGAGGGCAAGTACGCCCTGAACTGGACCCGGCTTTCCTGCCACAAGTTCGTGGCCAACCAAGTGAGACTATGGCTGTTCGTCCTGACTTACAACCTGGGCAACTTTATGAGAAGGCTGGTGTTGCCGGAGGATATGAAGCACTGGACTCTGACCAGTCTTCAGACCAGGCTGATCAAGACGGGTGGGCGACTGGTACGCCACGCAAGGAGGCTGGTGTTTCAGCTTGCCGAGGTGCTGGTAACCAGGGAAATGCTGACCGGGATACTAGAACGGATCAGCCGGCTTCGGCTGGCACCTGGCTAGCCTGCTTTGAGAGCACAGGTATTTCGGACAGTTATGGGGTCGTCCGGGGTAAATAGACCACCCCGAGGGAGACGCTTGGGCAGGGGCAGGCAATTCTAGACTTTTACGCTCGTCAGGGGGGTGGTTACCCTATGGGAGTGGGTCAGTTGAGTGAATCGGATGCAGTTGACGCCCTCAGGCTGCCATTTTATAGTTCGAGCCATCCCACAGGGTCACATGGTTGGAGGAATCAGTTTGATCTGGGCAATCCCGACTAAGAGTCATCCCGGGCCAGAGACACCCGGCCGTAGACCCCGTCATATCCGGGCTCTACCCGAATGTGGCCGCGACGGGCCTGCAAGATGACCCGCGCCAATTCCTCTCCCGCCACAGATGCCAGGTCCCTCTCCTTGGCCCATACTAGGAGTTCCAACTCGCTGCCCAATTTCGCAACGAGCTTCATATACTCCATCTGCACTGTCTTGGTGGCTGGCCCTCGTCCCCAAAGGGCCGCGATGATTTCCTGCAGGGGCAGCAGCCGGACAAAGGGTGGTCTTCCCCCCGGGGACCGCACAAACCCCTCCGAATCGGGAATGCCCTCCCATTTTATGGGAAACTGAGCCGGGGCCAGCTGAGCCGGTCCGCCTGAATCCTCATCTTGCTGAGCAACATAGCGCACCCGATGTAGAACCCCCAGGGTAAGGGGCCGACTGCAGACCGGGCAGGCAACACTCCGGCGGCCCGTCTCGCTGGGATGTTGCGAAACGCCACACTTGCGGTGACCGTCATAGTGGTATTTCCCCTCCTGCGGGTAGAACTCGGCGGTGTAGGCCACCAGATTTTCGGCCAGAGCTTGGGACAGTCCGGAATAGGAAAGCGGGGCATCGAAAACCGTGACCTCCCGGCCCAACTTGGGAAGGGAGTGGGCATCCGAGAAGGAGACGATGGTCTTGTCGGACAGCTGGGGAACTATCCAGTTCATGGCCGGATCGCTGGATAGACCGGTTTCGACCGCGTGAATATACTTGGCCATATCCAGGTTTACTTGGTCGGGCATCCAGACATCGTTGCACTGGAGGAACAATTGGCCAAATCATCTAAAATCCGGGTTGAGGATGTTACGGATAAAATGCAACATACCCTCATGGCCCTCTTGAGCTAAGTCCGGACTGGCCGATATTTGCCAGATGGTGTTCCGTCAGTAGATGGACCGCTGGTGCATCGACGGAGGATAGCGGATGGTGATGCTCTGGATCGAACCGATCAACGAAATCAAGCTGGTGGCCCTTGTTGTTCTCCTCGCGGCTGCCCTCCTCACCGGGCCGGTGGCCGGGCTGGCATTGGGTTGGCGGCATGGTCGGCTCGGCAGGCTGGCAGGCTCGGCCCTGGGCCTCGGCGTTGGCGTCCTGTCTGTTATGGTCGTCGCCGTCATGATGTACGAGGCAGACCAAGCGGAAATGGTCCTGATCGGACCCGCGGCATTTGCGGAGGCTGGTGATCTTGCGCCGGTAGCCATCGGCGGGGAGGTCAGGTACGCACTACCCGTCTCCGGGACCGAGGTTACCGGGGCACACCACGGACCGCTGTATGGAAGGATGACGCTGACGTGGGCGTTGCTGTACCCTATCCGAGTCGGAGCGGCTATTCTCTGCACCTGGTTCGCCACCACTCTCCTGTGGTCGCTTGGCCGAATGGGAGCACGGTTCGTCGTGCGGTCGCGGTAGGCCGAGAACTCTCCCTTCTTGGCTGGGATACTGGCCCTCATCACTGTCGCTCCTACTGCCACGCCCGCGCTTCCCTGCCGTCATCCAGGAGATGACCCAGCTCGCCCCCAGGCCGCCGGGACTGCTTGGATTCAACGAGACCGCCCTTCGGAGCGCCACCTGGGCCATCCGGGACTAATCATAGAAGACGATCCAATTATGGTGGATACAGTAGCCATTTGCTTTTACGTCTGCTGGCCGGAAGCGACGGTGATTTCTGTTTCCACCGGAGAGGAAGCGCTAGAGGTGGTAGAGAACCAGCCTCCTAATATTATCATTCTGGATTTGGGCCTGCCGGGGATTGATGGCTACCAGACGCTGAAAACATTACGCGGTTTCTCGGATACTCCGATAATCTTGCTCACCGCTAAAGATAGCGAGATGGCCAGAATCAAGGGACTTGAGTTGGGGGCCGACGACTATATCACCAAGCCCTTCAGCCACATTGTCCTCATGGCAAGAGTCAAGGCGGTGCTCCGGCGAGCCCCCGCTAACACCTCGGAATCAGCAAGGGGAACCTACCGGAGTGATGAGGCGGGTCTGGAAATCGACCTGGATTCCCGAGTTGTTACCCGCCACAGCAAGGCGGTCAATTTGGCGCCACTGGAGTACAGCTTGCTGGATTTGCTGGTCAGCAATGAAGGTCGAGTTTTGTCTCATGCGGGGATCCTATCTAAGGTGTGGGGCCAGGAATATAAGGACGAGACAGCCTACCTTAAGGTCTACATCCGCCGTCTCCGGACCAAGCTCTGGGACGATCCCCAAAATCCCGAGTTAATTCACACTGAAAGGGGGGTTGGGTACGTGTTTCAGGTCAGGCCCAAGGCCGGGGCTCCATTGACCGGAGAATTAGCCCTTCCCGGGGGCGTGGCCTAAAACTCAGCTCCATCTCCCTGGCTACCAGTCTCCGGCTTTGTCCTGCTCCCAGCGACTTATGCCGCCTCCCGGACACCTGTTTCATCCTTAACATCCTCTCACCCAGCCTATCCGCAAATAGCGCTCTCAGGACAGTTGTCAACTGATAATTCACCAAGTTGTGGTCTAGCTTGACCTGGAATATGGGAAGGTAGACCGAACAAGTTACTAATTGATAGTAAATTGGATATACCTAAAAAAAGACGCCGGTGCTGAGGTAATTATGAAAGTAGCAATAATCGAGGACGACCAGGAAATCACGGAGGTGGTGTCTGTTGCCTTTGAAATGGCTTGGCCCGGAAGCCAGGTCGTAGGGGCACCTAATGCCGTCGAAGGCATGGAGATGGTTAAGACCGAGAATCCTGACGTGGTAATCCTAGACATAGGACTACCGGAAGGGGATACCTGCGGCTTTGACCTCTGCAAGGAGTTCCGCACCTTTTCAAATGTCCCGATCATTATGGTCACTGCCCGAGACCGGGAGGTAGACATTGTCAGGGGATTGGAGCTGGGCGCGGCGGACTACCTGATCAAGCCCTTCAGTGCGGTGGAATTTCTGGCCCGAATTCGCGCCATCATGCGGAGGGTTCAAGTAGGGTCGTTGGCTTCCCAGTCCCAGCCTTTCGTCAGCAAGGAACTCTCAGTGGATTTTGATGACCGGCAAGTGTTGGCTCATGGGGAACCGGTCAAGCTGACGCCCACCGAGTACAAATTGCTCTGCTATCTGATCCGAAACCCGCGCCAGGTCCTGACCAATGAGGCCATTGTGGAAGAGGTATGGGGTTCCAGCTATAGAAACAGCGAAGGACTGGTCAAGGCGCACATTCAGCGCTTACGTAAAAAGCTGAAGGATAGTACCCAGAGCCCTCGGCTGATAATTACGGAAAGAGGTCGGGGCTACCGGTTCATCGGCAACAACTAGCCAGATTATCTGCCCTCGGGGCAAGCTTCGCTATTTGATAAATGCCGGAGCCTCCTCCATGCGGGGCTCAAAGTTCCCTGTCTCTTGAATTGAAGTTTAAGTCGCCCTCTCCCAGGACTAATGTAGCCGTTCCAACGAAATTGCCGTTAGTGTTTACTGGGAGAGGCCCAGACCGGCAAAAGAAAAGGCTCCCGTTTGGGGTCCTCTATCCAGAGCGTTGAGAGATGTATCGGCCGTGTGAGCCATGGGCCTGGTTAACTGTCCTTGTCCGCGAAGGATCCGATGGTGACACCTCCTACCTTCACTTCGCCCCCGGCGCCGCAAACGGGAACGGTGTCATCATCTTCCGAGTCGAGATTTAGGTCGAAGTTTCCATCCCCGTTCAGCGTGATTTCCCCAAGATCGGTGCCACAAACGGTGACAAAGAGCGTAGCGCCGGGCGGACCACCTTCTATCTCAATCGAGAGGCGCGTCCGGGGCAGGTTCGGCGGGTCCAGGCGCTCTCTCCAATCGGCCTCACCCTCTCCTGTTCCTAAACTTGCACCTGAAAGCTCGGCCTCCAGCCTGATCCTCGTCTCGCCGCCGTCTGCTGCTGGTACCGGCTCGTCCTTAGGGTCTTCCCGATGTCCGTCTTCTTCGCCCCGATTGCCGCTTCCGGAATCGCCGTCTGCTGCTGCCGGCTGCTCCTCTCGGTCTTTCCCGGTATCGGATGAATCCTCTCTTCCTTCCTCGTCATCCTCCACCTCTATCTCGATCACGTATCGGATGCCGTCGATGGTTTCGATTTCCATCTCAACATCCACGCCGATCTGGAGCGTGCCTTCGATTTCGGTATCTTCACCGATGATGAACGAGGTGCCATCGGATAGTGTCACCGTCACACTTCCGGCCAAATCCGGACCTTCAACGTCCCCCGCGGATAGAATGTCGATGTCGGTCTGGGCACCGGCGAGATCTGCGATGACGCCGCTTAGCTCGACATGGTCGCGTTCGTCCCTACGTTCGTCTGCTTCGCCGTCATACCCCACCTCGATCTCCCGCGCCAGCAGCGTCAGACCGGGGCCGACGAGCAAGCCCTCGACCACGACGGTATCGTAGACTTGGGGGTCACCATCTATCTCCGCATTGGTAGTAACGGTCACGCTCTGACCGCCTACGTCCCAGGTCGCCTCGCCGGTAAGATGAACTGTGTATTCGCCTACCGTCCAGGTGTCGCCTACTATTTAACCGGGATTCCCCAGATCAAACCACCTTTCCTGGATATAGCTCCCGCGGGGATACCGCCAAATATAATCCCGCATTCCAAGGGCGTCAAATGCGGTCTGATGCGGCCTGATTCACTCAAAGTCCCCGCTTTCATTGGGCAACCACTGTACTGCCAAGCGTAAAAGCCCCAAACCGCTTGTCTACGCCCAAGTCTCGCCCTTGGGAAGCTCTTTTGCCCTGTGCGACCCCGTAACCGTAACCAATCCCGACGCTCCTAAAGTGGACTAGCCAGGAGCCAGCCTAAGCCGGCCAATTCGTTCCAGTATCCCGCCTAGCATTTCCCGGCTCACCAGCACCTCAGCAAGCTGAAACACCAGCCTTCCGGCATGGCGCACCAACCGTCCTCCAGTCTTGATCATCCTGGTCTGCAGACTGGTCAACGACCAGTGCTTCATTGCCTCCGGTAAGGCTAGCCTTCTCATGGAGTTGCCCAGGTTGTAAGCCAGTACGAACAACTCCAGCCTGACCTGATTGGCCACGAACTTGTGGCAGGACAACCTGGTCCAGTTCAGGGCGTACTTGCCTTCTTTTATCCATTGCTCCGCGGTCCCTCGGCCATTGTAAAAGCGGACTATCCCGATGTTTGGATAGCTCAGATTGGTGACGATGAAGCCCACTCTGGGAAACAGTTCTCCCTGGTGCCACTCCACCTTAGAGACCACTCTCCGAGCAACGTTCCAGCTCTGGGCCTGGTAGACGAAGTCATGATAGGAGACGATGGGCTTCGGGGAAAGCCACTCCGTAGGCCGTATTAGCCGGGGCGCTATCTCCCGCTGCAGCACCTGGTTGGACCGCAGCCTGATGGCGTAGCCGATGTTTCTTGCTTCCAGATAATCGTATATCTCCGGCTTGGCGAAGGCGGCGTCAGCACGAAACAGCAGCCTGACCGCTGCTGTCAAATAACGCTCCACCACCGGATCAAGGACTTCTTGCCAATCATCGGCACTGTGGACGTTGCCTGACCGTAGCTTAGCTGCTTCACAATCCCCGAACTGGTTGAACAGAAAGAGAGGGTGATAGCAGACGCATTCAAAGTGGCCGTTATAGGCTGCTCCCTCCTGCTGGCCGTGCACTGGACTCTCGGAACTGTCCATATCCAGGATTACTCGCCGGTGTAGGGTATGGGCCATAGCTCGTTCCACCCACTGGGCATTTATTCGTGCCAGCCCCTTCAGGTTGTCCTCTTGGGTCAGGAACTCCGTCTCGAACCGGCCCATCTCACTGGTGCTGGCTCCTTTCCGCTCCGAGCCTTGCCATCCCACGATCACTCGCATGGCTGGGTCTTGGGAAAGGCGCACTGCGTCATTGGTGTCGTCGTAGCCGGCCAAGCGGCTGTAGATCGACTGTCTTAGCAGCGGAACCAGGTGGTGAAGGATATTGCGTCCGGTACGGCTTTCCTGGAGGTAGTCCTCAGCGATTTCGGTAAGGCCCAAGGCATCATCAAACTCTCGAAAGGCAAGAAGACCAGCGTCGGAGGTGATGGTTGAGCCGTGAAATTCCAGGCGGACTTTGGGGTTGAATTGGAGCCGGAGAGGGGCTTTTTCGCCGTCACCCATCAGGTGCCTCCATGATGCCTACGGCATCTTACTGCAAAGTGACATATCATGGAGTTATTATAGCTGGAAACACGCAAAAAGGGCCCATAAATAGACAATGGTTGAAAGACCATCGACGAATTACTGAGAAAGCTTTTTAGCCATATGGGAAATGTGGGATAAGAGCTTCAGTGTAGCTGAGATCTCCCAGGCCCTGGGCTGCCCTCGTGCGACGGTGAGGGTTCGGCTGCACTACGCCCGAGCCCGCCTGGGAGATGCCCTGCGCCACTTGCAGGAGCCGCCAGAGGAACCAGGGCTGACCGATCCAATTCCTAAAAACTCACAAGCGCCAATCAGTCCAGGGCTGGCCGAAGCGAAGTTAGCCAGGATCGGCGGACAAGCGGATCAAATGGCCTGTTCCTACATCCCAGCGGAGGTCGAGGTAGAGACATGGTAGAGAAAGGGACGAATTACCCGGTTGATCAACAGATAGCGGCGGCCCTGGCAGAAAAGCTGGACGGGGTCACGCCCCGGCGGGATTTGTGGCGGTCGATCCTGGCGGAGGTACAACGCCGGCAGCAGCGCCACCGGAAATGGTGGCAGCTGCCTCCCTTCGGCCCGCTGGTTATGGTTGGCGGCCGCGCCCCGGCCCTGCGCCTGACGGGTATTTCTTTAGCATCGGTGGCCGTGGTTCTGCTATTGGCCTGGCTGGTTTTGCTACCTCCCGGGCAGAACCCATCCCAGGACCTGCTGGCCCGAAATGTCCGGGGCTACTGGTACGACAATGCCAGTGGGCCGGTAGCGGATAGCGGCGCTGTTAGCTACGCCGCCTTCTTCGAGAGCACCGGGGACAACCCTATCATCAATACATCCCACAACTACCTCTGCAGCTTTGGTGTAGCTGTGGACACACTGTCCTACGGTGAATCGCGGGACCTGGTGTTAAACGCTGGCCGTTTGCCAGACCCCGCTTCGGTACGATTGGAGGGATTCATTAACTCCTTCGACCACGGGTACCGGCCCCCGACCGAAGGGCTCTTCGCCATACACATCGAAGCTGCTCCCTCGCCCTTCGGAGGGGAGAACGATTGGTTGTTACGCATCGGCCTCCAGGCGCGCACTGCTGGAGCGGTGGTGAGCCCCCCGGACTCTCCTGCCATGCCACCGGTGATCGCCCGGAACGTCAAGGCGTCGGTCGACTTCGATCCCGAGGTAGTGAGCAGCTACCGGCAGTTGGGCTACGAGTACCAACGGGTGCCCCACGATGATTACCCCACCAGCACCCTGGTTGCGGAGGAAGTAAGGGCAGGCCATAGCGTGACGGCGTTGTTCGAGGTGAGTTTCCCGGAAGGATTCCCGGAAGGATTCCCGGAAGGCGCCCAGAGCCGCGTCGCCACGCTCCACGCCGAATACCAGGGCCCGGACCCGGGTGCTAAGCAGGAACTCATACGGGGATTCAACGGATCCGACTTGAGCTTAACCTTTGAGCAGACGACGCCATACTTCCAGCGTGACGCCGCCGTAGCCGAGTACGCCGAGCTCCTTCGCCGGAGCCACTGGGCCCAGGATAGTGACTTAGAGCAGGTGCAGGCGCTTGCCCAGCGTGTAAGCGCCATGTTGCCGGACGACCCGGCCGTGGCCGAGTTCGCGGAGCTGGTGGCGCGGGCGGAGCAGGTCGCTGCGAAGAACGCCTCCTGACGTAGTGGCGCCACCCTGACCGCACCGGCTGATTAACTCCGCATAGCGCGGCCCCCCCCCCCGAAAAACAAAACCCCAAGACTATCCTAGTCAAGACTACCCAAAAAAGGAGGATTCCATGGTAACTTTTTGGATTGAGTTTTGGTATCTGGTCATTTGCCTGCCTGTGGCCATCTGGGTCAGCTGGACTCTCCACAAGAACGGCCGGGTATTTCTGGTGGAGGTTTTTCAGGGCAAGGAAGACCTGGCCGACTCGGTAAACCACATGCTCGTGGTGGGAGCCTACCTGGTCAGTATCGGCTTCGTGACCCTGGCGATCAAAATTGGCTCCAGCACCGCTTTACAGGAAATGTCGGGAGTGAGCGAGCAGGTCAGCATGAAGGTGGGCCTGGTGCTGGTGGTATACTGGGTGGCTCCCACTTTTTGAACCTTCTGTTCCTTACCAGGATGCGGTGGCGGGTGCGGCTGGTGGCGCCCCCGGGCCCGGACCAGCGCAGGCAGGTCTGGGAGCACGAGGAGTATTTGACTACTGCCCAGGAAGCTGGCCGCCCCGACGAGTAGCGCCGGCGAGCCACTTCCGGTTGTGACGATTTTCGGGGGTTGGAAAGCCATCCCGCGGCGGTCCACCCCCCACCTGTCCATACGCTTCCAGTCCCCGCGCAGTCGGATCTTATTCAGCCGCAGGAACTTTCTGCTGCCTGGCATCGTCATGACACTTAGACCAGATAGGAGGCATCACTGTGCTCAAGTTCGCGCTCCTTCTAGCATTGGCGCTCTCAGCGCTGCTGGCAGCCTGCAGTGCCACACCAACAACCGATCGGCCGCCCAGTTACAGACTGACTGTGAACATCTTACCTTCAGGCTTTGGGGGAACTGTCACGCTGAACCCACCGCCAGGCCAAGACGGTAGCTACCCTTATGGAACGGTGGTGAGGTTGACAACTTCGCCTCCCGTCCACCATGAGTGTAAAGATACTCCGTACTGGGCCTTTGTTGGGTGGTCAGGAGAAGCTCAGGGTTCGGCTTCTACGGCTGAAATCACAATGGACTCGGACAAAAGTGTGACGGCGGGATTTGGGGAAGTCTTCCCGCCGCAGTGTCCGCCCACAGACCTCTGCGAAAACCCAAACTTGGAAATCAAAGTGAAGGGCGACGTACTTCAATTCGATAAAGACAAGTTTGAAGTCGCCGCCGGCACCGATGTGGTCTTGTGCTTTAGCAACGAATCCCGCCTTGTACAGCACAACTGGGTGATGGTGCTGGACGGGACCGGGAACCAGGTTGCCCAGCGGGGGATTGCGGCAGGCCCGGACAACGACTATGTCCAAGCCGGAGACCCAGACGTGATTGCTAATACCAGGCTGGTGAACCCCGGCGAGGCGGCTGAGGTCCGTTTTACCGCTCCTCAGGCCGGCGCCTACCAGTTTGTTTGCACCTTCCCAGGCCACAACTTCCTCATGTTTGGCGAATTCGCGGTTCCTGTGGCCACTCCCACACCCGCGTCGTACCCGTCCCCATCGGCTACGCCCATCATAGAGGAGGAGGGTATCCTGCGCATAAAACGTACCCAAGAATACAAAGCTCTTGTAGACAAGTATGGTTCAGACCAGGTGTCGGTAAAGGCCGTTAATCTACATGAGGAAGACGAGGCGGGCTTTTTGAGAATAATCAGCGATGGCTTTCTGATGGAACCCGGTTGCATTATTTTACTGAAGGCGGGCATAGATGATGGATATGTATACCAACTAAACGAGGAATTCGATATCGTTTACCGGATGACTCTATCTCAATTCCAAGAAAGAGCCCGCAAGGTTGATCTTCATACTATGGAGAAGTTCTACAGCTCTCTGCAGTGAAGAGAGGGCTGGTTCCTCGATACGTTGGGGCGGCTTAGGCTGTTTAGGCTGCTCAGGTGCCGCTGCTGGCTTCGTTATCATCCTCTTCCTCATTTCCATCGCGGGAATACTCTCCTAATTCGGCGCTGGCAGCTGGAAAGCCGTAGCCCTTTCTAATCACACAACCTGTATGCCCCTGGGGAGGATTCGCTAGCGTCCCTGCTGGCAATGGCGGTACAATCAGCTGGTCACTTCTGTTAGCAGCTTCCTGAATCTTGAGCTGCTAACCAGCCGTGGCAGCCGAAATCAGCTAAAACGGGGCGTGGCCCAGCGGCAGGGCGCCTGGTTTGGGACCAGGAGGTCGGCAGTTCGAATCTGCCCGCCCCGACACTTTCTTACTCCCTCGGTAACGGCGTACGCGAACAAGGGCTGATAGCTGGTTTTGGGCTGAAAGGGCTTGCCGCAACCAAGCAGCACGTGATTGACCCCAGTTAACCCCGACTGCCGTGGCCAAACCATGGAACTCTATCCCCAGTACCTTCCTCCCCGGCAATTCTCACCCCATGCCCTGACCTGAATCCCCAGTTAAAGCCCTCCAGTGGCCGCGAAACTGTTCCAACATTTGAATAACCGGGAGATACGGGCGTTAATCCCGCCAGGCAAGCTGTTGGTCCGCTGTCGGTCAGACCAGCGGCAACAGCTATTAACCCGGCTAACCGCACCTCACGGGTTCGGAGGAATTAACCTGGACAGGCGTCGGCGGCCGGGGTGACCGTCGAGTTGAACCCGTTTCTCTCTTTGTGTACCATAGGCCAGGGTCATCGGGTCTACCCGTTAGAATAAACGCTACGGGTTCCGCCGGTAAATGGAGTAGGGACCAGGGTGACCGAAGGATTCGAGCCGAGTGGCGAGGGCCGCCTGGGAACAATAGGGACCAATAGGGGACAACAAAGTAGAGCTGGAGGCAGTCTGGGGATGGAAGAAACCCCTGAGAGGGTTCTGGTAGTTACCCCACATCCGGATGACGCGGAGATATGGTGCGGGGGCACGGTGGCCAAGTGGGTGAAGGAAGGTGCTGAAGTTCATTTCGTGCTGTGCACCGATGGCAGCAAGGGCACGGACCAGCCGGGAGTTACGCCGGAGCAATTGGCCACCACCCGGGAACAGGAGCAGGTGCAGGCAGCTTGGCTTTTGGGAGTGGAGGACGTAGTGATGCTGCACCATCCCGACGGCGAGCTGGAAGACACCCCAGAATTTCGCAAGCAAATCGTGCGGCAAATTCGGCGGGTGCAGCCGCAAGTGGTGATCTGTACCGAGCCTTACCGGCGGAACCTTGCCTGGCATCGGGATCACCGCATCACCGGACAGGTGACCCTGGACGCGGTTTTCCCCTACGCCCGAGACCATTTGCATTTCGCCGAGCTGTGGCGGGATGAGGGCCTCGAGCCCTATAAAACCGGAACCATACTCTTCTGGGGAGCGGAGCTCGCCAACACCTACCTCGACATCGAAAGCTCGTTAACCGTCAAAATCGCGGCGGTAAAGGCCCACCAAAGCCAGATGGCCAGCCGCACCGAAGCCGAGGTCGAGGAGTTCGTCAGGGACTGGGCCCAGCACGTCGGTGCCGAGAACGGCTGCAAATACGCCGAGGCCTTCCGCAAGGTCACTTTCCGAACCTAGCGTCTAGCTAAAAACGTCCCGTGTCATTCCGAAGGAGCCCGGGATGACATATTGAAACGGTTAGCTGGAGTCCTGCCACTTCCTCGCTCAAATTGGCGCCACTTCAAAGAGCACTCCCGGGTTGCGTCAGCATGACCTCCCTAAGCAGCGGCAGGGCCGGCGCGCCGTAGGACAGCAGCTGGTCGTGGAACCCCCGGAGCGAGTAGTCACTGCCCCGTTCCTTGCGGAAATCCTCCCTCAACTTCAGAATCATCAGCTTGCCCAGCGTATAGTTCAGGTAGCCAGGATCGAAGGTGCCTCGCAGCGCTTCCCGCCGCGCCGGCAGCTCTTCCATATAGGCGTGGTCCATAAAAAACTGGGTGGCCTGGTCCACCGTCATCTCCTGGGTGTGCATCCCTAGCGAGCAGATATACCGGCAATTGCGGACCAGGGCTTCCAACAGCTGGGTAACCCGCAGCGTCGGCTGACCCGCCCCGTAGTCGGTTTCCAACATCATCTGCTCAGTGTAATGGGCCCAGCCCTCAGTAAAAGCGTAGGAGGTGGCCACCCGGTTCACCAGGGGCAGCGGCCGTCCGTACCGGCTGTGCAGATGGTGAACGAAATGGCCGGGGTATACCTCGTGAATCGATATGATACGTAGAGTATCGTAGTTGAAATTCGAGAGCCACTCCTCCCGCTGCTGAGCCGACCACTCCTCCTCCACCGGAGTCACGTAATAGAAGGATTCGGTAGCCCTTTCTTCCAAAGACCCGGGACTATCCATGGCGGCGAAGGCATAGCGCATGTAGGCGGGCGTTTCCATCACCTGGCATCGGTCATCGGAGGGGACGGAGATCAGGTCCAGGTCGACTAGGCTCCGCCGGATGGTTTCCAGCATATCCTGAGTTTCCGGTATCAGGCCTTCGGGAGAGGGATGCCGGCGACCGATATCCGCCACCGTTTCTCTTATGCTCCAGCCTGGCTTGACCGCCTCCGCCGCTGCCGCCAGCTGTTCCAGGTTGGCATCCAAATTCGCCTGTCCCAGCGCGCCCAATTCGGCTAGGCTGGCGGTTATCCCTTCCCCGGTAGCCAGCATGCCAGCGTACAGCTTGGCGCCAATGGCAAAGTCCTCCCTAGCCTGTTCCAGCCTGAATTGAAGCCGCTCCACGAACCGTTCCACCGCCAGCGCCGCCGCTTCCCGGGCTTGATTGAAGGGTTCTAAGACAGATCTATCGGTAAAATCTGCGACGGCCCGGCCTAGGTCCACCCGATAGAACCGGGCCATGCCCGAATAGCTCTCAATACTCATCTCAAGCACTGGGCGGCCCAGCTCCGGCTCCAGCGATGAGTCCAGCGCTTCCGTAAAGTCGAGGACCTGCCCCAGCGCCTGGGTAGCGGAACGCAGCCGGTCCGCCAGCGGAGCGTAGTCGCGCCGGACATACCCGCCGACGTTCAAGAAGCCCACCTGCCGCATGGGGTTGTTTTCCAGAGGACGCCAGTCCTCCAGATTGAACAGTTCTCGCTTTAAGAACAGCTCCATCAGGCGGTAGCTGAGCCGCTGGTCGGACGACAGGTCTTGCTGGGGCAGAGCAAAAAGCTGGCCCAGGCCTCTTCTCAGCTCCTCCAGGCGTCGCCGGACCCGAGCCGGCGACAGGTCGGGGAGGCGTCCATCATACTCATGGCGGCCGATGCGGCTGCCGGCAGTAGGGTAGAAGTCCCAATGCTCTGCTATCAGGCGCTGGGAGAGATTATCCAGGCTTTGGGCAGCGGGTGGCTGGGACATGATCAGCTATATACGCCGGATTTACACCCGGATGTGCTCAGAATTGGCTGCGGACCAAAGGGCGAACGTAATGCTCGAAACACGGTTCACACGATTTCGCTGATCTGGATTTGGGGTGAAATATCGGTATAGTTGGGGATATCTCCCATGACCTCCCGCCCGTGGGTCTTGAACCCTTCATGGACTTCTTCGACCGTATTGAAATACAGCACACCAATGGCCACGAAGGGGGCCGGCGCGTTGGGATCGGCGCTGCTTACGCCCTTTTCCACTTCAGTGCGCAGCAGGCCCATGGAATCCAGGCGTGAATGCACCAGCGGCATGTGCGTACCCGTGTAGTAATCCATGTCGAACTTTTTGCCTTCCTCGTTGGGGTAAAGAACAGTAACCTTGATCATGATTCTCTCCTAATTCGCAAAATGAAAAACCTAAATGTGCGTGAGAAGCCCGCTTTTCGTCATTGCGAGTTATCATGCTCCGGCGGAGCGCCACCGACAGATGAAAATGGATTCCCCTCGGCTCATGGTTCGACGGGCTCACCACGAGCGTTAGGGATCCCGTTCGTCCTGAGGCTCTCGAAGGGCGAACGGGCTATTTACAGAGCAGCCCTTCGGCTGCGCTCAGAATAAACTCCGCGAAGCAATCTAGCCCCTCTGGGATTGCTTCGTCGCCCCGATTACATCGTGACTTCTCCCAATGACATTTCCGACACCCTCCTGGGCATTACCCGAGGCCGGAAGGTTAGTGAAACACAGCCTGACCGGCGCCGCCACTAGCCGAGATCACCTCCTCGCTGATGGCGATGGAGCGAGGCGAGGCGAGAAAAGCCACCACATAGGCCAGCTCTCGGGCGTCCACGATGCGCTTGGTAGAGTTTCCGGAGGCGACCCGCGCTTCCACCTCCTCCACCGTGATACCCAACTGCTGGGCTTGTTCCTGATACATCGGGCCGCTGCGCTCGGTACGGGTGGTGCCCGGATGAACAATGTTGACGGTGACCCCGGAGGGACCCAAGTCTTCGGCCAGGTACTTGGTGAAGTTGACCAGGCCGGCGTTCCGTACCCCGGCGCTGAGGTTGCCGCTGGCGCGGCGGGCGGAGGTACCGCCAATGTTGATGATGCGGCCCCAGTTCTGGCGGACCATGTAGGGAGCAACGGCGCGGGCACACCTAAGATAACCCATCACCTTGGTGTTCAGGTCGTTGAGGACGTCCTCGTCTTTGATGCCGGCAAGGGGGCCTCGGGCCAGGCCCTCCGGCGCGGCCGCGTTATTGACCAATATCTCAATGCGGGCGTCCAAAGTGTTGGCGGCTTCCTGCACCATCCGCTCCACTTCCTCGGTACTGGTAAGGTCGCAGGGAACGCCGGTAACCTGCTGGCCGGTTTCCTGAGCCAGCTCCCTGGCCGTCAAGTCCAGCGCCTCGACGCCCCGTGCGGTGAGCACCACGCTGCAACCGCAGGTGGCTAGTTCCCGAGCGATGGCCTTCCCTATGCCCCGACTGCCTCCGGTAACCAGCGCTGTCTTACCTTCCAGTTCCAGGTCCATGCCTGCCCCCATGCGCCAACGTCTATCCGGTCGGGGCTCATTTTACAGTACCCGCTGCCGGGAGGCCAGTGCGGTTTTGCATTGCAGCCAAGGTGGGTAGTCGGAGGGTTCGAGGGCGAGTTACCGGGCGGCGGGTGCCCGGCAACTTTTACGCCGGTGGTCCAGGGCCAGCTTCACGGTTTGATTCATCTCGTCCAGCCTAACGGGTTTAACCACATAGCCAAAGGCGCCCAGCTCGTAGGCCAGTTTTTGCTGGAAAGGCAAATCTAAACCAGTCAACATCAAGACCCGAATGGCCTGAGTTTCCGGGTCCTCCTTGAGGCTGGCCAGGGCCTCGTAGCCGTCCATTACCGGCATCGAAACGTCCATCAAAATCAAGTCGGGCTTGGCTTCCAGGGCGGTTTCGCAGGCCTCCTCCCCATTGCGGGCTTCTAAAAATTCGTAGTTGGCACCCTGTTGGGCCAGAATCTTGCTGAACATTAATCTGGTGGGGGCGTGGTCATCTACCAGTAAAATCTTCTTCATTAAGCCGCAGGCCTCCCGTAAAGATTACATTTGAGTCGGTTGATTAACTTTCTATTCACCTTTTGCTAACTTTTATTAACCTTGATCAGCGTAGGCCCTAGTATTACAACGACGCTTGGCCAGAAAGGGACCCTGAGCGCCTCTTCAGAGCGACCTGACTACGCGCTTGACAGCTTTGTGGTCTTGCCTTCCGCGAAGCGATTTCCAGGCAAAAGCTGACCAAATTGAGGAAGCGTCGTTGTAATACTAGAAGTCTGGCCGGAAAGCCATTGGCCGGGTTTCGCGCTACGCCAAGCAGACGCAATCCAGTCTTATACGGCATGGTAGTGTATGCAATACGTTTCAAGAACCCACTGTTACATCGACAATCGACGTTAAGAAAACGACGGCTTGGGGAGAATCGGGTTTCCGGCCAGACTTCTAGTATTACAACGTCAGTTAGTTTGATAGAATGACTGTGTAGCTGGGAATAGGCAGGTGAGGTGGGGATGTGGATGCGGCAGCTTTCGAGCAGGTGTACGGGGCATTTCGGGATTTTCACGCTTACTTCGCGCCGCTGTTTGGCCGCCGGGAGACGCGGGAGCACAGCGGTCATTATCTCCAGGCCCTGCTGGTACAGTCTGGGGAGCGGCGCAACGCTGAGAACCTGTCGGAGACGGTTCCGGGGTCAGCCCGAGGGATGCAGCGGTTTCTCACCGATTCTCCCTGGGACGATGAGGTGATTATAGGACGGCTGCAGGAGTACCTGGGAACCCGGCTGGAGCATCCGGAAGGGGTGTGGGTGCTGGACGGCAGCGACTTTCCCAAGCAGGGGAGGAAGTCGGTGGGAGTGGCCCGGCAGTACTGCGGGAGGCTGGGGAAGGTGGCCAACTGCCAGGCGGGGATGTTCCTGGCCTATGTCAGCCCGTTGGGACGGGCATTGGTGGACAAGGGGCTGTATCTGCCCGAGAGTTGGACCTCGGACAAAGACCGGTGTGAGGCGGCGGGTGTGCCGGAGGATAGGCAGGGCTACCGGTCCAAGACGGAGTTGGCCTTGGAGATGGTGGGGCGGGCACAGGAGCGGGGCCACCTGAAGGCTGGATGGGTCGCGGCGGACGACGCCTTCGGGATGTCGCCGTCCTTCCGGGAGGGCCTGGCGGCCTTGGGGATGTGGTACGTGCTGGACGTTCCGTCCGGCTTTACGGTGTGGCCGCCGGAGCCTGCCTGGACCAGTGCGGAGTATCAGGGATTCGGGCGTCCCCGCAAACCCAGGCTGCGAGACGGTCAGCGCCGGACCATGGAGCAGCGCAGCGACGAGTTGCCGGAGGAGGCCTGGCGTGAGATAACGGTGGCCGAGGGAAGCCAGGGGCCACGCAGCTACCTTTTCAGCGCCCAGAGGGTGCGACCGACCAGCAGGCGCAAGCCCGGCGAAATCCACTGGGCCGTCTACCGCCGGAACCGGGACGGCAGCGAACCCCGCTACTACCTGTCCAATGCTCCGGAGGATACCCCGTTGGAGACCCTGGCATACGTGGGAGGCTCCCGTTGGCGTATAGAAACGGAGTTTGAGACGGAGAAAAGCGACGTAGGCCTGGACGAGTACGAGACCCGCACCTGGGCTGGCTGGCATCACCACGTGGCCCTGTGCCTGCTGGGCGGAGCTTTTCTGCTGAGCCTGCAACAGGCTTGGGGGGAAAAAGATGCCCCGGATCACGAGGCCGCAGGTCTACCGGGTGGTGCGGGAAATGCTGCCCCGGGAACGGTTCGGGCCAACCGAGTTGCTGCGGTGGCTTGAGGATACGCAGGACAGTAACGAACGGGCCAAACGCTCCCATGCCAAGCGCCGCGCCGCCATGCGGGCATCACCCCACATCCCTCCCTGAACTGACGTTGTAATACTAGAGGTGGGGAAACAAGTTACCGAGCCTCTTGGAGCCGTTAAGTCTGGTTTTTTCCAGGTTAAGAAACCCCATGGCGGCAGGGCCGGTTCCTGCTGAAACGGTGCCGTATCTGGGCCAAGCCTGGCTCTGACCCGTTGTTCGTCAGTTTCGGGGTGTGCTAGAATCACTGCTATGGACCAAACCGTGGACCAATCCATGAACCAGTCCGGGGACCAACTACAGTATTGGGTCGCCCTGAACCGGCTTCCCCGTCTCGGCACCGTCCGATTTGGCCGCTTGGAGGCCTATTTTGGCCAGCTGGAAAAGGCCTGGAACGCAGATCTGGGGCAGCTAAAAAGCGCGGGAATTGAGGGCCGGGCGGCGGGTGAAATCATATCCGCCCGATCTCGGGTATCCCCTGAAGACGAGATGGAGCGCCTGGGGCGGGTCGGCGTAACAGCCATCAACTGGCACCATCCGGACTACCCAGCCCGGCTGAAGGAGATCAGCAACCCTCCGCCGGTTTTGTACTACAAAGGCACACTGCTGGCTGCCGACGAAAGATCGGTGGCGGTGGTGGGCACCCGCAGCCCCACGACCTACGGCCGGGAAGCCGCCGCCACTCTGACCACCGACCTGGCGCGGTGAGGCATCACCATTGTCAGCGGAATGGCCCTGGGAATCGACGGCATTGCCCACCATTCTGCGCTAGATCAGGGTGCCCGTACCATTGCATTGCTGGCTGGCGGGCTGGATATTATATATCCCAGGGAACACACCAGATTGTTCCAGCAGATTCAGGAGAACGGCGCCGTGGTCAGCGAGATTCCCCTGGGGGTACGCCCGACTAGCCAGAGCTTCCCTCTGCGCAACCGCCTCATCAGCGGCATTAGCCTGGGCACCCTGGTAGTGGAGGCCGACAAAAGTAGCGGGGCTCGCTGGACGGTGCGACACGCGTTGGAGCAGGACCGGGAGGTTTTCTGTGTGCCGGGAAGTATCTACTCCCCGGCCAGCGAGCTGACCAACCGGCTGATCCAGGATGGGGCCAAGCTGGTCCTCAATCACAACGACGTTTTGGAGGAGCTGAACTTGAGCTCGGTCGCCCACCAGATAGAGATGCGCCTGGTCCCAGACTTGCCGGACCTCCCCGGCGGCGACGAGGAGACCAAGCTGCTGGCCCATCTGGAAAACGAACCATTGCATATTGACGAAATTAGAAGACGAGCCGGCCTACCCATCACCCAAGTTAGTGGGTTGCTCACCATGCTGGAAATAAAGAGGCTGGTGAAGCAGGTAGGCTGCATGCACTACGTAATGATACGGGAGGCCACCCCCATATATGGTAACTAAACCCTCCACGGCCGCTACGAAGAAGGCCAAAACCGGAGCCAAAGCCGGGGCAAAAGCCAAAAAACCCGCTAGGGGCAAAGCGACCGCCGCCAGAAAGAAGGCGTCCCTGCCCGACACCTCGGGAAAACAGCTGGTAATTGTGGAATCCCCGGCCAAAGCTCGTACCGTCGGCCAAATTATGGGAAGGAATTACGTGGTAACCGCCTCTCAGGGCCACGTTAGAGACCTGCCCAAAGGCAAGATGGGAGTCGACTTGGAGCAGGATTTCCAGCCATCCTACGTAACCATGCAGGATAAACGTTCCCTGGTTACCAGCTTGAAGAAGGCCGGCGACCAGGCCAGCGGCATTTACCTGGCCACCGACCCAGATCGGGAGGGTGAGGCCATCTCCTGGCACCTTCAAACCGCCACCGGCTGGGACCAGAAGAGAGTGCCCCCAAAACGGGTGGTCTTCCATGAGATCACCAAGCAGGCCGTGGAAGAGGCCTTCCAGCATCCGCGGGAGATCGACATGCGGCTGGTCAACGCCCAACAGGCGCGCCGCATCTTGGACCGGCTGGTAGGCTATCAGCTCAGCCCTCTGCTGTGGCGGAGAGTGCAGCGGGGTCTTTCCGCCGGACGGGTTCAGTCGGTTTGTTTGCGCATGGTGGTGGACCGGGAGGCGGAGATCAAGGCCTTCGTGCCGGTGGAGTCCTGGACCCTGGACGTGCAGATCCACAAGGAAAGCGATCCGGACGACAAGCCTCATATCTTCACGGCCAGCCTCCACTCCCAGAAGGGAAAGAAGGGCAGAATCCACATCGCCAAGGAGGAAGAGGCCCAGGGCTATCAGGCCGAGCTGAAGAATGCCACCTACACGGTGGGAGAAGTAAAGAAGCGGAACGTACGGCAGCGTCCCACCGCCCCCTTTACCACCAGCACGATGCAGCAGGAGGCGGGGCGAAAGCTGCGTTTCACCGCCCAGCGGACCATGGTAATAGCCCAGCAGCTCTACGAAGGTCTGTCCGTGGGCAAGGAAGGTTCCGTCGGACTGATCACCTACATGCGGACCGACTCGGTTCAAGTGGCTCAGTCAGCGGTGGAGGAGGCCCGTCAGTACATTAGCCAGCAGTACGGCAAAGAGTTCCTGCCGGAAAAGCCCCGCCTCTACAAGACCCGGGCCAAAGCGGCGCAGGAAGCTCACGAAGCCATCCGTCCCACTTCCATTCGGCGGAATCCAGATTCCTTGAAACCCTATCTAAACTCGGACCAGCTCCGCCTTTACAGCTTGATCTGGGCCAGGATGCTGGCCAGCCAGATGGCCGACGCTCGCTCGCAGGCTACTACCGTGGATATTGACGCCCTCTGCGCGGAATCCAGCGGTAATTCCAAGCAGGTGTACAACTTTCGGGCCACCGGCTCGGTGCTGGTTTTCCCCGGCTTCCGCACCCTCTACCTGGAGAGCCGGGACGATTCGGAGGACGACGACAGCCGCAAGAGCCTGCCTCAACTGAACGTTGGCGACCCTCTGCGTAGCCTGGACCTGGAGGCCAACCAGCATTTCACTCAGCCGCCGCCCCGGTTTACTGAGACCACGCTGATTAAGACGATGGAAGAAAGAGGCATCGGCCGTCCCAGCACTTACGCTCCTACCATCGGCACGATAGTGGATCGCAATTACGTGGAAAAGGAGCAGAACCGGCTGTCGCCCACCATGCTGGGTACTACAGTGTCCGAACTGCTGACCGAGTACTTCACCGACATCATGGACCTGGACTTTACCGCCCGCATGGAGGAGGAGCTGGACGAGGTTTCCACCGGCGAGCGGGAGTGGGTGCCCATGCTGCGGGAGTTTTACGGACCCTTTGAGAAGGCCCTGGACGCGGCCCAGGAAAACATGCCCCGGGTGAAGCTGGAGGAAGAGACCGACGAGATTTGCGAGAACTGCCAGATGCCCATGGTCATCAAGACAGGCCGGTTCGGGCGCTTCATGGCCTGCACCGGTTTTCCCGATTGCAAGACCACCAAGCCAATTTTGAAGAAAACCGGTTCCGCTTGCCCCAAGTGTGGCGGCGACATCGTCGAGCGCAAAGCCCGCGGTCGGGGGCGGCCCTTCTTCGGCTGCTCCAAGTACCCCGACTGCGATTTCATCAGTAACCATCGGCCCCTGACCACTCCCTGCCCTGAGTGTGGCGGCTTGATGGTTGAAGCCAAAAAGGACGAGGCATCCTGCCTGGCTTGCAGCTGGAAGGAGCCGGTGTCTCAACCAGAATCGGAACAGGAGTTGGCTCCGGTCGCCGACTGAGCCTGGATTCTATAGCAGAACACGGTCGGAGGAGCCATTGTTTCGGGAAATCCCCCTAAGTCCCCCTTTGCAAAGTGGGACTTGGCTCTCCCAGGTTTAGTCATTCCTTCAGGGGTTTATCAGGATTGGAAATGACCGTGCCCTCATTACAGCCCGGCCGGGCCCCGCCCGACCAGGGAAAAGGCGGGCCGGGCCTTCCCGATAAAATGGATGGGTCGAACAATGAAGATAGCCGCTTCGACTCCTTGCTCCAGCGCTACCAAACGTTTTTGAGGGGCCAACGAGGCCTGGCCGAGAACACCGTCCGCAACTACTTGACCGACCTGGCCTGCTTCCGGCGTTACATCAGCCAGGAAGGCTTGGAGTTGATCAACATGGACCGCCGGATGCTGCGGGGCTATTTGGCCTGGCTGGCGACGGAAGCCAAAGACCCTTCTCCAAGGCAGCGGCGGGGCCAGGGCTACGCCCGGGTCAGCATCGTCCGCAAGCTATCCGCTTTGCGCTCCTTTTACCGCTTCCTGGTGCAAGAGGGGTTGTTCCGTTCCAGCCCGGTTCCCTCGGGCCGCAGCCTTCAGGTCAAAGTTGAGAAAGCCCTTCCCACTTTCCTGGGCCGGCAGGAGGTGGTTAGGTTACTGGAAGCGCCCCAGGACTCCAGCGTGCTGGGCATCAGAGACCTGGCCATATTGGAGGTGTTTTACTCCTGCGGAGTGAGGCTTTCCGAGGCGCAGGGCATCGACCTGCCCGATATTAACTTCAGTGGCCGAGAGATTCTGGTCCGGGGCAAGGGCGCTAAAGAGCGCTGGGTGCTTTTCGGTGGCCCCACTCAGGCGGCGCTGGTTCGGTACCTGCAAGAATCCCGCCCCAAACTGGACACCGGCGCTACCCCAGCTCTCTTCCTCAACCGCTACGGCCAGCGCCTGTCCGGCCGCAGTATTGAGAAGATGGTACGCCAATACGCCGTGCGGGCCGGCCTGAAGGATGGGGTGCACCCCCATACCCTCCGCCACACCTTCGCCAGTCATATGCTGGAGGGCGAGGCCGACCTGCGGGTGATTCAGGAGCTGATGGGACATTCCAGTCCCACCACCACCCAGATCTACACCCACGTAACCAAGCAGGAAGCTCGCCACGCCTACCTGCTCCATCACCCCAGGGCAAACTCGGACAATGCGGTCCCTCCCCAAGAGATAGAGCTACCGGGAACCGGAGGGGCATAGGGTTTGGTCAGAATTCTGGTGTTGAACGGCCCGAATCTAAATGCCCTGGGGCGCCGTCCCGCCGAGCATTATGGAACCATGTCCCTGGAACAGATTAACCAGGAAATCTCCCAAAAGGCCGCGGAGCTCAACCCGGAGTTTACCCTTGAGGTGGAGTTTTTCCAGTCCAACACGGAAGGGATACTGGTTGACCGGATCCAGGCGGGCTGGGGCAATATCGATGGCATCATCATCAATCCCGGAGCCCTGACCCATTACGGCTATTCCCTGAAAGATGCCTTGATCGACGCCGATGTACCGGTAATCGAAGTCCACCTCAGCAACATCCACGCCCGAGAGCGGTGGAGAAGCCGCTCGGTAATCGCCGACGTGGCGCAAGGCCAAATTGCCGGGTTTGGGTGGAGAAGCTATACTGCGGCTATAGAGATCCTGGCCGGCTTGATTCAGGATCAGGAAACCGGGGAAGACACTGGGAGGTGATTGGAAATGACCATTAACTTCGGCGACCTGAGCCGGGGCATGGTAATCGAGCTGGACGGTCAGCCCTGGCAGGTAATGGATTACGAGCGGCACAAAATGCAGCAGCGAGCGCCGGTGACTCGCATCAAGATGAAGAATTTACTCTCCGGCGCGGTGGTGGAGCGGACTTTTCAGCGCTATGACACGGTGTTTACCCAGGCCGAGGTGGACCACCGGCAGACCCAGTTCCTCTACACCGACACGAATTACTACTACTTTATGGACCAGGAAACCTTCGAGCAGCATGAGCTGACCAAAGGACAGCTGGGGGCCTCGTTGGATTACCTAAAGGAGAACATGATGGTGGAAATGTTCTTCTACAAGGGGGCTCCAGTGAACGTGACCATGCCCACCCACGTGGACCTGCAGGTGGTGGAAACCCCCCCGGCCTTTCGGGGCGACACGGCTCAGGGTGGGAACAAGCCCGCTACCGTGGAGACCGGCTTAAAGATTAACGTCCCCATGTTCATCACCCCCGGAACAGTGGTCAAGGTGGATACGCGCACCGGAGAATATACCGAGCGGGTCGGCTGATTTGGCGTCTGTCTACACCGTCAGCCAGGTAACCGCTTATCTGCGGGAGTCGCTGGAGGGAGACCCCATCCTCTCCGACCTGTTCGTGGTTGGCGAGGTTTCCAATCTTCGGGTCTCGGCCGCCAGCCATTCCTACTTCACCCTCAAGGACGGTCAGGCCGTTCTTAACTGCGTGATGTTCAAGGGACAGCCGGGAAGCGATCTGCTGGCCAATGGCGCCGCGGTCTCCACCCACGGGCGGATCAGCTTCTACGAGCCCCGAGGCTCCACCGACTTCATGGTAGACCTGGCCATGCCGGAAGGCGTGGGAGAGCTGGCCCTGGAGTTGGAACGCCTGAAGGTAAGGCTGGAGGCCGAAGGCCTGTTTGAAAAGTCCCGCAAACGCCCCTTGCCGGCTTTCCCCCAAGTGGTCGGCGTGGTCACCTCCCCCTCCGGCTCGGTTTTTCACGACATCCAAAACGTGCTCGCCCGTCGTTACCCCTTGGTGGAGCTGCTGCTTTCGCCCAGTCAGGTACAGGGCAACTCGGCGGCTGCCAATCTGGTATCGGCTATCGAGCGGCTGAACCAGGATGGCCGGGCGGATGTGATCATCCTGGCCAGGGGTGGCGGCTCGCTGGAGGAGCTGTGGCCCTTCAACGAAGAGGCCGTGGCCCGGGCCATCTACGCCAGCCGCATACCGTTAGTCAGCGGCGTGGGACATGAAACGGACCTGACCATCGCCGACCTGGTGGCGGATATCCGCGCTCCCACCCCGTCGGCGGCGGCGGAGCTGGTCGTTCCCGATGGTGGGGCGCTGCGGCAGGAATTGGCCGAGTTGATCGAGCGGTCCCGGCGGGCTTTGAGCCACCAGCAGGAAACCCGGGTCCGTTCTGTGTCCGATATGGCCCGTCGACTGGCCGCCGGACTGCCCGACCTGGTTACCTGGCGACGGCGGGTCGACGACCTGGGAAGGGGCATGCAGCAAAAAATGGCCGCTAGATTAAACCTCACCCAGCTCCAGGTCACCGGCTCGGAGCAGCGGCTCCAGGCCCTGGACCCCGCCGCCACTCTGCTGCGGGGTTATTCGGTGGTTCAGCGAGCGGACACCGGGGACGTCGTGCGGAGCACGAAGCAGGTGGACCCCGGAGGCGGGCTGAACATCACTGTTTCCGACGGCCAAATACCCGCAGTGTCCGGGGCCGGATCTGGCTCGCCGGCCAAGCCCCGCCGTCGCCGCAAGGAACGGGTCGGCCAGGCCAAACCGGCGAATATGGAGCGCCTACTTTAGAGCCGGGTTTTCCTGCCCAGGTTTTTCTACTTAGAGTGGGTTTAAAAGTTTCCTTGACTTCCAAGCCCAAGGTGTCATACCGGTTCGGACTTGGGCTTCCTCTCCCCTTGTGGGAGAGGATTTAGGTGAGGGGTATCACCCTCATCCCAACCTTCTCCCATAAAGGGAGAAGGGGCTCCTCTCAGGCCAAACTCGGCGAAGCGCTCCCTGCTTGCCCTCATGAGATTGCTTTGGACCTGCGGCCCCATAATGACAATCGAAAAACCCTGGTCCCCAACCCCTCCTGATGCTCCTCCCTCAATGTTAGACTGACATCAGGCAAAACCGCCACCGGACCGGAGATGACTATGCCACGGGGTGACTGTGCCACTGACTGAAAAAGAAGTCTGGCTGGTCATACATGGCATGGGCTTGGGGGCAACTTTTCTGCTGGCTTATGCCGGGGGCCTGGCGGGTCTATGGAGTTTTCGTCCCGAGTGGGTCACGGTGGCCGGGATGCAGGAGCGCACCCGTCGACTTAGCGCCGGTACCTGGGTCATGGCCATCGTCGCCTGGCTAACGGTCATCTCTGGAACCTTTATCGTCTACCCCTGGTTTCGGGCCTGGTACCCTATCGAGAATGCCCAGCTGAGCTTTTGGCACACCTTTGGCATGGAGTGGAAACGTCACGTGGCCTGGTTTGCGCCCATGCTGGCAACGGCCGTAGCCTACGTGGTGGTCCGTTATGGCTCGGGCTTGGCTAACGAGGATAAAATTCGTCGGGCTTTGATCGTTCTGTTTACAATCGCCTTCGGAGCAGCCGGGGTAGCCGGCATTTTCGGGGCCTTCCTAACCAAAGTAGCGCCCATACGTTAGGGGAGAAGGGCTATGGGACAGCAAAAGCCTCTGACTAACGGTCCCGCGGCCGCCGCCATTCTGGCTTCAGGCATAGGCTGCCTGGCGTTGGGCCTGTTTACCACTTTGGCGCAGGCCCTGGCTCCGATCAAGGAAGCCCTCAATTTTTATAGCCCCACCGGCCCCATGAGCGGTAAGACCATTCTGGCGACAGCGGTCTGGCTGGTCGCCTGGGCGATGCTCCACTTCCTCTGGAGAAGCGAGCAGGTGGACTTCGGCAAGATCTTTATCGTCACGCTGGTATTAATTGCCCTAGGGTTACTCGGCACTTTCCCGCTATTCTTCCGGAGTTTCGGTGTATGATCCACGGATGGATTACGGATATTACCCTACTGCCATCCAGTACTTAGTAATCGTCTTAAAATGTCGCCCCGAGCGAAGGCTGGTTAGCGGCAGGAGTCGCCTGGGGACACGGTAGTCATGGCCGAACAGCTAAATTCCGGCGTTGACCCGGAAACTCCTAATGTGGATGCTCTGAGTTTTGAGGAGGCTTTCCGCAGGCTGGGAGAGATGGTGGATTCCTTGGAGAGCGGCGGGCTGCCCTTGGCCGAAGCAACTGGTCTCTACCAGCAGGGCATGGGTTTGGTGCGACGCTGCAACCAGTTGCTGAATGAAGCCGAGCTTAAAATCACCCAGCTCACTGACGCCTTCGGCGAGACTGCTCCCGCCGAAATTCTGGAATGGGACGAAGACCCAGAGGTATAAAATGCTGCGATTGGACCTCCATGTTCATACCCGCCATTCTAAGGATTCCACCACTCCCATTCCTTCGGTGGTTCGCCACCGCCAGACAGGATTCGCCAGGCTGCGCAAAGCGCTTCGCTAAGCTATGTTTCGCATTGGCTGGTTCTCCACGGGAAGGGGGGAAGGGTCCCGGGGCCTGCTGCGGTTTGTCCAAGACCGTATCCTGCGGGGCCAGTTGGATGCCCAAATCCAATTCGTTTTCAGCAACCGCGCCCCGGGCGAAGCCGAGGGGTCGGATGAATATTTTCAGCTGGTAAGCGGCTACGATATTCCCCTTCATACCCTGTCTTCCCGCCAGTTCCGCCGCACCCGGGGCGGTTCGCTGGCCAGCCACCGGGACGAGTTCGACCGCCAGGTAATGACCCAGCTGCAGGATTATCAGGTGGACATCTGCGTCCTGGCGGGATACATGCTTATCGTCGGCGGAGCCATGTGCCGCCAGTACTCTCTGCTGAACTTGCACCCGGCGCTGCCCGACGGCCCCATCGGCACCTGGCAGGAAGTAATCTGGACGTTGATCGAGCAAAGGGCCACCCACACCGGGGCAATGACGCACCTGGCCACGGAGGATGTGGACCGAGGTCCGGTAGTTTCCTACTGCACGGAGTCGATTACCGGCGGCGAGTTTGGAGCCCACTGGGATGAACTGGAGCAGTTGGACCGGGAACTGGTCAAGGGCTCGCCGGGAGAGGCCTACCCGTTATTCCAGCTGATTAGACAGGCTGAGTACCTGCGAGAACCCTACCTCCTACTGGAGACTCTACGAGCCCTCGCCGACGGGCATCTGGCGATAAGGGGATTGGATGTGCTGGGTAGTGATGGACAGCCCATGGCCCGCAGCGCACCCGGTGGCCTCTGCCTGGACCCGGCCATAGAGCGGGCGGTGGCCGAAGACGCCGCAGAAAAGAGCGGATAGAAGGAGCAGGGAAAATTGCCGGGGAGATATCTCAAAATGTCCCCCCGAGCGAAGCGAGGGGTCTAAAGTCCTTGGGAACATGGTCCTGGCGCCATTGGCTGCGATGTAGCTGTTGAGCTGGCTCGTGAGGTAATACAGGCGCAGTCGCGAAAAACCATATGCCCCCCATCCCAACCTTGGTCCTGTGTTTTCTATTTGCACATCCTGGACTGTTGGGGCGACCTCTCGCGGTACCTCCAGCTCCAGGTCCCAGGAGCCATCCCCGTGGGCTATGACAGAAACTCCCAGGGCATCAAAAATGAGGCTCCGGTCTCGGCTCGCCTCCGAAGACAGGACGGATCCCAGCCTCTGCTGTAAGGCCTCCATGGCTTCGGCCGTGGGAAATCCCTGATCCAGCATCTCCAATTGAGAAAGGACCCGCCGTCGCCGCTCTTCGATCCCTTGGCGCCGGCTCCGAATTACGTCCAGCTCTTGCCGGAACACGTCCTCGCTGAGGTGGTACCGTGAGGCCAGACGGAAGCCCTGAGCTTCCGCTTCCCGTTCCTGCCGGGCCTTCCGCTCCAGCTGCCCCATTTCTTCTTTTAGAGTCGCCGCCGTTTGTTCCTCAAGTTGCCGTCTGCGGTGTACTTCCCCCAAAAACACCTCCGGGGTGGTCAGGAATCGGGTCACACTATGGTAGACCGTCTGCTCTAGGGGATCGGCCTGAAACTTCTGGGCCGGACACTTGTTGGCTCCCCAGTCCAGCTTGACCCTACCCCGGCAGTAGTAGTAAGACCGGTTCCCGCGGGTCACACCGGTGTACACCCTCCCGCAGAGACCGCACCTGATGCGGCCCTTCAGCAGGTACTCTCTCAGCTTGGTATTCTTGGCAGCATACTGCTGGTTGTGCTTACGGCGCTGCTGGACCCACTCAAACTCCTCCTGGGTGACCACCGGTTGGACCACCAGTCCCTCTAAGGGTACCCGTTGCTCGTTGGGTCGGGCTCGGGTGCTGGTCTTGCCGTAGGTGGCCCTGCGGCGGGCAGCCGGCGTCACGGCTTCGGTCTTCAACGCTTCCACCACGCCGGCATAGGACCGGTTGGCCAGGATACTGCCAATGGTGGTCGCGCTCCAGACCCGTCCTCCCCTGGCGGTGGGTACTCCCTGCTGAGTGAGTTTCTTGGCGATACTCCGGAGGGTCTCGCCCTCCAGGGCCATTCTCCAGATGTCGCAAGCCACGGGGTAATTGTCATCGGGAACCAGTCGTTGGTCCTGCCACTTCATACCGTAGGGACTCTGCCAGTTGGGAGGCAACCCCTTGAGCCGGCCCCGGTCCCGCAGGCCGTCTCGGGACCCTCCAGCATAGGCACTCTCTGAGCGGCGATCACCTGCACTCCATGTTCCTGGCACTCGGCTAAGAACACCAACCGTCTGCAGCCCCTGGGCCTGCAGACGGTCCCGGTCGAGGACACCCACCGTCGCGACCTCTCCCGTAGCAATCCAGCGCCGCAGCTCTTGGAACTGGGGACAGGACATCAGGTCCAGACTGGTCCAATCCACCTTGACCACGTAATGGGGCGGGCAGTGGAATCCTTGCTTGGTCAGCACTCTCCGCACCGCCAGTTCCTGGCTGTCCAGGGACAGTTCACCCTGATCCCGGGTGGAGCCCCTGCAAAAGATGGCCGCGGTCCTGAGTTCACTCATCGCTCCTCCTGGTTCTGGTGGAATGAATACCACTGGGGGCTTCTCCGCCAGGGCACAAGCGACACTGACCCGGCAGAATCTGGCGTAGGCGCAGCACCATCACCTCCTCCTGAATGGTGTCTCGGGCGCCTTGCCATCTGGAGACCAGCCTGTCCAGCGGTGCTAGCATTTCTGATGCCATCAGAGCCTGCGACAGCATCTGATGCTGTCGTTGGATTTCCTCCAGTCCCTCCTGAGTGGGTACCCTATCGGACAGCAGGAAATTCCCGCAATGCAACTGGGAGAATCCTCCCGATGAGTCCACCCGGTAACCCATTTCGTCAGGACTACGACCCTCGGCGGCCATTAATACCGCGTTCCACAGGCTCCCAACAAAACCCTCAGTCAGAATCCCAGGCCAGACGGCCGTCTTTTCTACGACTAGCACCTCTATGGTGCTCCGCCGCTTTTGGGACTCCCGGTCCAATTCCCGGGAGGACTCTTCCCAGGTCTTGATAGCCCGCCAGAGCCGGCTCCTGGGGACATGGGCTTGCAGTCCCTGGTACAGCATCTTGGTGTCCAGGTCAGCCGTGCCCAGGATTCCACGGGGGTTCACCCTTGGCGCGGCCTGGCCCAACGTTTCAGCCAATTCCAGCAGCTGGGCGAAATGCCTTTGGTAGGCCTGGGTCAACAGGCCGGCGGTCACCTCCTGCTGCTGCCGCTCCCGCCGAGCCTGGGCCAGGTGCTCATTAATAGTGCGCTGGGTCCGGCCGGCTTCGTGGGCTATCTTATCGATGCGAGTACCGTGCTCATACTGCTCCAGCCAGCCGCGTCGCTCCGCTGGGGCAATTCTGGTTCCTCTAGGCATGATTTTCCTCAGGGGCTTGACAGAGGTTTAATGGGATATTATTCAATCTTTATTGACTAATAATACACTATATTGAGACCAATTCTTATTGTCTTTTGGCTCAGTATAGCCCGACCCCATAGTGTACAGTTTACCCGGTGAGCCCGAACGGTGAGAATCCAGCGAGGATTTTAATCAAACCGACGGCCAACGACCATGCCTGGATGTGCCCCCGGAATGACCCATATGAGGTAGAGGGGAATCTAGGTGATGCTGATAAGGAGGGGGCTTAGCCTGATCAGCCGGTAATTACCACCGGTGCCCAACCGCATAATTCATTGATGGAGATAAGATGATTTTTCAACGACACCCATTGGAGAAAGTCTGGATAAAACTCGAAAAGTACGAACAGGCTTTAGGCTCAATCAGCAGCATCAAGCCCCGCTTAGCCAAACGCATTACCGGGGCTTTGAAGAATTCCTTAAAAGGGGAATTAGTTAAGCGGAGGAGTCGGGGAACCTGTTCGGCATATGGGCTAATCGATGTCATCTACAGTTGCAATGTTGCGGTGAGCGACATCCAATTTTTGGTCGAGAATCCAGGTCTGTATACCTATCAACAGCTGAGGGCATGCCAAAAAGCTGTTTTCGCGGCCGGAGACCTGACCCAAGCCTTCCAGCAACTCTACCATGCCCTAGTCCAAGGTAGGGTGAAAGTGTCGGACCCAAGAGATAAGGGGCTGTTGCCCAGGGTCAGACCTCTCGACATCCCCTATCTCCTGGTCACTCTGGATAGACGATATCAGCTTGCCCGCTTATCGGGTCCGGGCGTGACTGACGCCGCTATGGACCGCTGGTGGCAGCAGGTAGCTGCCCTAATTGATGAATTACTCTTTTTCGGACAGGATATGGTAGCCATACCCCGTCGACAGCCAAAAAGAAACCGTGGCCAGGTTTTGGAGTCCGGCGACCACCAGCGGCTGCTTGTGTCATGCCTTGCTAGCGGGTCTGCCAGTCAAAAAGCCCATCGGATCGGCGTGAGCCGCCGGGCGGTTTACACCTGTCTCAGAAAAATTATTTATACGCCGAATCCGGACAAGCTTCTGGAATATTAGTTTAACCTTGGCCTGCTCGCGGTCCTGGCAATTCCCATCTGCCCAGGATCCAGGGCCACTCACTGCCCTCATGTTGTTTGTTTGATTTGCCATCACCTGCTAGTACTACAACGACGGGTTTAAGGTGGCGGCTCCATCCTGCTTTCGCGGCGGGTGGAGTGGCGTCTCTCGTGGGAACGGCGAGCCCGTTCGTTGCGTAGCTGCGTATCCTCCAGCCACAACAGCAATTGATCGGGCCCGAACTGCTCCCGGGGCAGCATCTCCCGCACCACCCGGTACACCTGTGGCCTCGTGATCCGGGGCATCTTTTTCCCCCCAATCCTGCTGCAGGCTCAGCAGGAACGCTCCACCCAGCAGGCACATGGCTATGTGGTGATGCCACCCTGCCCAGCTGCGGGTCTCGTATTCGTCCAGCCCCACGTCACCCTTCTCAGTCTCGAACTCCGTTTCAATGCGCCACCTGGACCCACCCACGTAGGCCAGAGTCTCCAAGGTTGTGCCCTCGGGAGCGTTGGACAGGTAGTAGCGGGGCTCGCTGCCGTCCAGGTTCCGGCGCCAGACGGCCCACAGTTCCTCGCCGGGCTTGCGCCTCCTGGTGGCCCGCACCCGCTGGGCACTGAACCGGTAGGTGCGCGGCCCCTGGCTTCCCTGGGCCACCGTTATCTCCCGCCAAGCCTCATCCGGCAGTTCATCACCGCGCTGCTCCATGGTCCGCCGCTGCCCAGGCCGCAGCTTGGGTTTGCGGGGGCGGCCAAACCCCGGATATTCCGGACTGGTCCAAGCCGGGTCCAAGGGCCAGACCGTAGTGCCGCCCGGAACGTCCAGCACGTAGCGCATCCCCAGGGCCGCCAGTCCCTCCCGGAAGGTCGGCGACATCCCGAAGGCGTCGTCTCCGGCAACCCACTCGGCCCTGAGGTAGCCCAACTCCAGGACCCGCTCCAGCATCTCCAGGGCCAACTCCGTCTTTGACCGGTAGTTCCGCCGGTCCTCCGGCACACCCGCCGCAGCACACCGCTCCTGGTCGGAGGTCCAACTCTTGGGCAGATACAGCCGCTTGTCCACCAACGCCCGGCCCAGCGGGCTGACGTAGGCCAGGAACATCCCACCCTGGCAGTTGGCCACCTTGCCCAGCCTGCCGCAGTACTGCCGGGCCACTCCCGCCGATTTCCTGCCCTGCTTGGGGAAGTCGCTGCCATCGAACACCCACACCGCCTCCGGGTGTCCCAGCCTGGGGGCCAAGTATTCCTGCAACCGCCCTATGACTGTCTCATCGGACCACCGGGCCTCGGTGAGAAAGCGCTGCATCGCCCGGGCCGAGATGCCCACCGATTCCGAGAGATTCTCGGCGTTGCGCCGCTCCTGGTCCTGCACCAGCAGCGCCTGAAGGTAATTCCCGCTGTGATCCCGCCACTGCTTGCGGCCGAAGGAGGCCGCAAAGAAGGCGTGGAATTCCTGAAGGCTGTCGTAGACCCGCTCGAAGCTCGCCGCATCCATCACTCAAACCACCCAACATCATCTGTCCAGCCATCCTACCAGACAACTCGTCGTTGTAGTACTAGAAGTCTGGCCGGAAACCTCGATTCCCCCTAGGCCAGCGTTTTCTTAACGTCGATTATCGATGGCATCGTGGGTGTTGCAACGTATTACATGCACCACCATGCCATATAAGTCTTGAATACGTCTGCTTCGCGTAGCGCAAAACCCGGCCAATGGCTTTCCGGCCAGACTTCTAGGTCCCTATCCTAGGGCAGGCCGCGATTCCCTCTCCTTGCAAGTTGTCAAAGCCGATCCCCAACTGCAGCTTCACCAGGTTGACCTGTGGACCGCTGCTACAGAAATCCAAGGCCACCTGATTTTGCATTTCGAGGTGGGGGAGGAGCCGGTCCTTAACCACCGTGGTAAGTCGAACTGGTCACAAATTCCTTCTGACACTCAAAAATCTTTTGATTATTGGGCTGAGCTAGGTGAAAGCGGAATCGCACCTGGGGGCGACCCGACTCCATCCAATCTCCTGGATTGGGAAAAATGGAGGAAGAAGGTGCTGGCTGGGGAAAAGATCCCTCCTCCCCAAGCTACTGTACTTAACGCTGATCACCGCTGGCATGCCACTCCTGGCAGTGAGGAACGAAGGTGGTAGGCTGCATCCTATCCTTAACTCCTCACGTCAGAGCCCCGGGTCTGGGTGAAAACGCTCCGCTTTAACTTCCCGACTTGCGGCCAGCCTCACTCGATCGTTTCTCTGGATTTGGGAAGCGAGTCCCAGACCAATAGCAGGGCTGCTTTTTCCCCGCAAATCCTGAGGGCACGAAGAATGCACGGCACTTACACGGAGGCGGCACTGATATCGCACTAGGTACGCATCCGTTCCCGGGCCCAAGTTTTGGTCCTTACAGATACAAAACGCCGACATTCTCTGATTTTACTCAGCTATACGGGCACTGTAGAAATCGAGCAAATAATCGAATCTAGAGCGCATCGCCCCCAGGAATCGTTTAGGAAGATTGGGTAGCGGCAGGGTGCTGCTGACGGCTGATTAGTGACCACAGTGGCCCGCAAATTACACTACCAGCTAAGGGTTCTATTATATTATCCGAGCATCAAGCATCATCTGGAGCAGGCCGGAACGAAGCGTAAACCGACAGACGCATAGCATGGTCCCAAAAAAATGGGGTGCGCCCCGAATAAGTGACCTATATGGGAGGGTAGACCAAATTAAGGACCGGTTTTTGTCCCCCTCTAGCCGTGGTTTCACAGCTAACGTAACGACGGTTGCCTGAACCAACCTTCCTAGCTGAGCATTTACGCTTGGCAGGGAGGGGGTTACCCCATGAGGGTGGGACAATTGAGCATGGCAGTTGACCAAATCAGGAAACCGTTTTATAACTCGCCGCCCCCCGGTAATATCAGCTACCCAGTCCAGATTAAGGGGACAATCGAGAGATGGAAGAGACACATTGCACCACCCCTTTCCCCGCCGGAGTCAAGGACGAAATCTTGTGCGGTTTGTTTTTAGGCTCAATCTTCGGTAGCGGGTTGGGAGCTTTGTGTGGCGTGATATGGGTGCTCTTAGCGCTGTTAGGCGAAGAGGGTGCCTCCCTGCCGCTAGGTGGAGGATTGCTTGGGGGCCTCATAGTTATACCCCTTAGCATTGTAGCGGGGGTAGCGATTCTCAGCCTGGTCTTTGGCTTTGTTGTGGGCATCTTAGGAATATTCAGCACAAACCGGTTGAAACGGGCCAAGCATACATTCACAGTCCGTAGCCCATGGTCTCGCACTATCACCATTAATGCGACCGTTGATGTGGTATGGGAAAATATCATCCAACCTGAACAGGCACGCTGGCTATTTAATGGCAACCTTGAAAACTCCTAGCCCAACCCAGTTGCCTTGGGAAGGTTTTTGGCTTTCATACCGGAAATATTTTAATCAATTTTGTGAAGACGGAGCGTCCTTACCGGATACTGAAGACGTACCAATTAGAATCATCGCGAATGAAGCTCCGGGACGAATTGAATTTCACCGGTACAAAATCGAAGATATCGTCATACATCAAGCGGACGTGGTTGACCGGATTGTTGTCGTGGAGTTAACGCCAGTCCTAAATGGGTGCCAAATGCGTATCCAGGCTTTCAACATTTACCGATTGTTGCCAAGTTCAATCCTGTCGTGGCCATTCTACATCTTTGTGGGCACAGTCACGTCGCCTTTCAGGTTCTTTTTTTCTTAGCTACGCGTCTTGGGCCTTTCAAAGACAACATACAGATAATCAAGAGGCGGATTGAGTCCAAAGGTTCGAAGGTACCAAGAGTTGATATTCCTATACCACCGCCTAAACCCACGTTGATATCACCAACTCACGAAGCAGTCCAACCTTCGGTTGTGGCCCCGGTCTTTCGCCCCAGTGCCCGAGTCCAGGTTAGCGGCGACGCTTTAGCTGAGAGTATTAGCATCGGAACTCCCGATGGCGGGTTGCATCGTCTCCTTGAGAAGGGTGCAACCCTACCACTTGAACGACAGGAGACTTTTTCCGCCACCGGAGAAAATTGGGAGCTGCTTGAGATAAACGTTTACCAGGGAGATGCCCCTGCTCCAGACAGGTCTTTGCCCAACGCGAGCTACCGGATTAAGTCCATCATCGCCCCCAGAGGAAAAATTGAAATAGATGTGGCTTTCAATGTGGCCGGCGACGGCCAACTTTCCGCGGAGGCTCGTGATGTCCAGCGTGACGAGATGCTTCTGGTTATCGCGCAGTGGTGGGGAAATTATCCTCCGGAGTAGTTGGGAACAGGGATCCGCGGTCGGCTCTGCCGAGCAAGCGCTGGGCTATAGCCTGATTGCATCTCCACAGGACGTACCTAGAACTCCGGCCGAAAAGTGCCTTGACCCCAGGCAGCCCGATATAATTGGCAGTAGAATTAAACCGGAGAATTAAAGGGGTGGGGGAGGTTGAGGATGCTGGGAGTAAGGCCGGCACAGCGAGGACTCCTGGAAGCGGACCATCTCTACCTGGACTATGTGGGCCGCGGCTCCTTCTACGGCTTCCTGGCCTCCCTGCGGGGTCAGCTATTTCGAGACGAAGACTTCGCCGAACTGTATTGCCCGGACAATGGCCGGGATAGCGTGCCGCCCAGTCTGGTGGCCACCGCGCTGTTGCTGCAGGCCTACGACAAAGTGAGCGACCTGGAAGCCAAGCAGAGGGCGGACTTCGATATCCGGTGGAAGGTGGCGTTGGGGATTGAGGTGGAGGACCGTCCCTTTGCCAAGAGCACCCTGCAACTGTTTCGAGCCCAGCTGATCCTCCACGACCGGGTGCGGGCCGTCTTTCAGCGCAGCCTCCAATTCGCCCGGCAAACCGGCTGCCTGAAAGGACGGCGGATGAAGGTGGCGGTGGACACCACCTACATTCTGGGCCGGGGAGCGGTCAAGGACACCTACAACCTACTGGCCGACGGCATCGTCCAGGTGGTCCGGGCACTGGCCCAACTGGATGGGACCCGGGCCGAGGAGTGGGCCTTGAGACACGGCCTGGAGCTTTACTTTGGCTCCAGTGTGAAGGGAGAGGCGGGGATTGACTGGGACAACAAAAAAGAGCGGCAAGCCTTACTGCAGAAGATAGTAGCCGATGCTGACCTGGTATTGGAACTGGCCCGTCAGGCCCAAGGTAGATTTCCCGCAGATAGTCCTGAGCGCCAGGCTATTGGAGAAGCAGCGGAACTCTTGGGGCAACTCCTCTTGCAAGATGTGGAACGGCAGGAGGATGGTCCGGCCCGGAAGGATGGCGTAAGCCGGGACCGGGTCCCTTCGGCGCACGACCCGGAGATGCGCCATGGGCGCAAAAGCAGCAGCAAACGCTTCGACGGACATAAGGCTGCCGTGGTGGTGGATACCGATTCTCAACTGGTGACCGCGGTAGATATCCTGCCCGGCAATGCCGGTGACAACACCGGAGTCCTGGAACTGGTGGAGCAGAGTGAAGAGAACACGGGCATAGCGGTGGAGGAGACCATTGGGGATGCGGCCTATGGGGATGGCGGGACGCGGCAGGCCTTTGCCGATGCTGGTCGGACGCTAATAGCCAAGGTGCCGGGTCGTCCCAGAAAAGACCACTTCCCCAAAGAGGACTTCCAGATCGACCTGGCGGCCGGCACCGTCACCTGCCCAGCCGGTAATGTTACCCACACCTTGCGGACCTTCGGCACCCGGACCAACCGGTTGGGTCAGACCTATCCGGTCCAGAGTTTTCAATTCGACCCGGCGGTCTGTGGCGTATGCCCCCTGCGGTCCCAGTGCGTGGCAGCTGGAGAGGGCAAAGGCCGTACGGTGACTCTCCATCCCCAAGAGGCGCTCCTGCAACAAGCCCAGGCCTTCCAGAAAAGTGAGAGCTTCGCCGAATACCGCAGCCGGCGGCAGGTGGTCGAGCATCGCCTGGCTCGGCTGGTGCAACTGGGGGTCCGCCAATCTCGCTACTTTGGTCGGGCCAAGACCCTCTTTCAGCTACTCCTAGCAGCCACGGTGGCCAACCTGACCCTGGTGGCTACCAAGATGGGGATGATATCTCCGGCTCCAGGCTCCTCTCACGATAAACCGGACCAGCAAGCCCCAGGGTCGCCCATCGTTACTACCCAATTCATATTGGCCGCAGCCAACTGGGTCACTCTTAGCCTCAGACTTACAGTCCACTGGTTATCCTCCACGCCATCCCGTCACAGCAGGGCTTTTCAGCCGGGTTTCTAGGCCAAGAAGCGCCGTAGCCACGTCCGGTAGTGATAATCCAGGACTTGGCCTTGATGTTCGATTTAATTTGCAAGTTGTCAGCCGAAGCCTCCATTATCTGTGCCTTCAACGATTCGTCCCTGTTCAAAAAATCTTTCACCCCCAAACCAAAGTCGTTTCCGTCCCAACGTATATCAACCACCCGCTTCCCCCAAAGAAACCCTTTCCTAGTGTAAGCAACCGCTAAGTGTATATCTGGGAATTCCTTTGTCATTCGGAAATCAGGAACTACATAATCTATGCAGTGTTCAATTTCGGCACCCTGTGCTCCTTCATAACTATCTATACTGATGTTTATCCGACTTATAGGTCCCTTAGCGACATCTATGTACACAACTGTAGGTGGTCTGCTCTCCTTGGCTAGTTCAGCCCCTATTCCCATTTGGGTCAAGTAGCGGCAGAAATTTTCGATTGTATAGTCCTCAAATAGCGGAAACACCGGCAGCCCCCGACACGTGAGGAATCACGCGGCTAAAACTTAGCGCTCTCTGTAACTGAGAGAATAGCCAGTATGCATCGTAGTTGAGCTGCTTCGCTTTCCTCGAAGCTTCGTCAATGTCGCCTCCTTAAAGATGCCGCCTATGTGGAAGAGTCCAGAGATGGCCTTATCCCTTAGGGTCGCGACGCGCCGGGCAGACTGCGTAATCTTGCGGGCCTTGCATAATACCAATTCTGTTTATAAGCGGCAGAGTTAAGCGTTGGGAAGTTGAGCCAAAGCCCGCTGGAGCCAGTCCCAACCTATCAGCCGCTTTAAGCGTGGTTTGTCAGCCTTCAGTTGCCGCAGCAGGTGTTCTATGGCCGACCTTTTGGCCTCTAGGGAAGGATATACCTCTCCTTCAATGTGCCGGCGCACTTCCTCAAAGACCCTTTCCGCTGGATTCAACTCCGGCGAGTAGGCCGGTAGAGATATTCGCCCAAAGCCCAGCTGGCCCATGAGTTTACCTCTGTGACTGGGGGCTCCATCCCACACCACCCCATCCATAGGGCCACTGCTCAAATATGGGAACCAACTGTTGCTGGTTCATGCCCTGGGACCATCCCCAGTGTAGTTCACCCCGCCCCACGTCCACCGCCAGCACCAAATAGCTCCAACGGAACACGATCTGCATCGGCTGGATAATCTTCTTCCCTTTCAGACCCCAGCGCCGCCGCACCTGCCCCCAGAGACCAAAACGCATCTCGTCACAGTGCCATAACCGGGAGGCAGTAGTCATTCCAGCCTGGCCCAAGGCATCCAGTAGGCCCCTTTTTTCCAGGCCATCTGCTGTTTTGCATCGGCTTTATCGGAATGGGGTCGGGGGACTTTCAACCCCAGCCCAAGCCCCTTCATCAGGGAATACATGCCTTTATAGGTATAACGCACCCCCCAGCGTCCCCAGACCCACTCCTTTGCATCCCAGACCGTCCGGAACTGGCCCAGTTGCACCTTGGCCACCAGCGCTCTTTGCTGCAGCGGGTTTAGATAGGGCTTTTTGCACTTGGCCTGGTGCCCTACCACCCGTCTCAGAACTTCGCCAAGTCCACCTCGTCGATACCACCTGAGCCACTGTTCCATGCTGCGGTAGGATGCCCCGGTCGTATCCACTACATCCTGAATGCGTTTCCCCTGGCTCAGCTGCCAGAAGGCTTGCAGTCGGGTACGCCGTTGGGGATGTACCTCTTTCTGGTAAAGCTGTTTCAATTCCTCGCTGCTTTCTTGCCAGTCAACTTTCACTCCTTTTCCCATCCCTTCGTCCCTCACTCCTTGGCTATTTTCCCTTCATTTTATCTCCACTACATACACCATCCTCCTACTCTTTCTCTCCCCTCTTTATTCAGAATTGGTATTAGATGTTGTGCTACCTGGTGAGAAACCCTCGCCAAGTGCTAACCAACCAGGCCATTTTGGACGAAGTATGGGGCCAAGAGTACCGAAACAGCAACGGATTGGTAAAGGCCCACGTTCAACGACTCCGCAGGAAGCTCAAGGATAACCTCCAGGACCCCCGGCTGATTATCACCGAACGGGGCCGGGGCTACCGCTTCGCCGGGGCCAACTAGCGGTCGCCAAATCTGTCTCAACCCAACGCCGGGAAGTCAGGCGAGCAGCGGCGTTTCGCCCCAAGGCAGCGCGGCCTAATAGGTTCAAAACCTCCGCGCTTAAAAGGTCCGCTCTTCAAACCCCGGAAAACCCGCTGGCCAGTGGAAAGCCGCTGGTTGCACCAGGTTTCGGGAATTTCGCCGGCGCCGGCCCGTCCCGGCAAATCACCCTAAGTCCCAGCGCAGGGCCTGGCTCAGGATAGCAGATATGGGGTCACGGAATCTAATTTGGCGGTGGCCGAATGAAACCATCTGGGGGAAGTATTGTGGCTTCCTGGACCTCACCAAGGAGGAGTTCCACGAGATTCAGCGGGAACTTCTCCAAGATGAGTTGCTGTTGGTTCACAGATCTCCCTTGGGGCAAAGTTTGCTGCAGGGCAGCCTGCCCAAAAACATCGGCGACTTTCGCCGGGCCTGCCGCCTAACCACCTACCGGGATTACCGGCCCTTCCTGGAAAACCATCAGGATTCCAGCCTGTCGGAGCCTGCCCATCGTTGGGCCGATAGTGACGCCTCGGGGCGAGAGAGCAGGTGCGTGCCCTACACTAAGCGGGGCTATGAAACCGCGTTGGATAACAGCCTGGCCGCCTTTATTCTCAGCTCAGCTACCAGAAAGCAAGAGGTCAACCTTCGGCCCCAGGACCGCATGTTTTGGGACCCTTCGGACCAATCCTCCCTGCTTAGCAACCTGGCATGCGAGATGACTCAACGGTTCGGGTTCTCCAACATCCATGCTCCGTCAGGCTCCAAGACCGGCGAATCGGGGGATAAGGGAGCATTCGACTGGGGCCGGGGAATGACCGGAGGCCTGGACATTCTGGTGGGATCGAACAGCGTTATGACCCAAATGGGTGAGGCCTTCTCCAACAGCCGGCCAGCTCCCTGGTCTCAGCCCTCGGTATTACATCCGATGGCAATGCTACGCCTGGCCAAGGGCTACCTAAAAAGTGGTTTGCGGGGCCGGCGGATGATGCCCAAGGATTTTTGGACGCCCAAGGTGCTGCTGACCTGGCAGCTGGGTGAATCTGAAATGAACCGGGAGACTGCCCTTTATTGGGGAAAACTTCCCTACCAGCCCTATTACTGTCCCGAAGGGGGTGTGATGGGGCTGCCCGGATGGAACCGGAAGAATGTGACCTTGATCCCTTACTCGAATTTCTACGAGTTCATCCCCGAGGATGAGTACCTGAAGAGCTGGCAGGATGCCGAATATCATCCTCAAACCGTTCTGTTTCACGAGCTTACCGAGGGTTGCCGGTATGAGCTGGTAATTACCAACTTGCACGGGATGCCCTTCCTCCGTTATCGGGTCGGGCACCTGGTCAAGGTAATCGCTCAGGAAGACCCGGAAATCGGCGTCCGTCTACCCCAAATAGCGTTTGAAAGCAGGTGCGACCAAAGATTGGACCGAGACGCGCTTCTTCCGGCCGAAGAGGCGGACATGGGGAAGGCACCAGCCGTTGAGGAAACCGAGGAATTCCCACCGCATACCGGCGATGCCGGGAAACTCAAAAAACCCGCTTTGAGCAAGGGCGGCTAAAACTATTTCGGTTCAAGCTCGCATCGACACTAGATAAGGAACCGCCTTGAGCATCTACGCCAGCGCATACGAACTTCTCCCCCTGGTCTCCTTTATATTCAACGTCTTTATCATTTCTCTAGTATTGAGGAGTGATTGGAGAAGCCTGCGCAACCGCGTTTTTGTTCTGATGCTCCTGACCATGGGCTTGTGGGGCATCACCATTTTCGGCATGCGGACCAGTCCCCATCCCTACGGCGCTGACCTGGCCCTGATCTGGGAGCAGGGAACCATCGTAATGATCCTGGGCGTATGGGTGCTTTTCTACCACTTCACCCTGCTCTACAGCAACATTCGGGCCCCCAAGACCCTCATGCCATGCTTCTACGTGTTGTGGGCGGTGTTCGCAGTGTTATCCCTCACCGGTCAAATTGTGACCGGGGTAGAGGAAGCGACTTTGGTTGGCGCTTACGTTGGATGGGCCGCCCGGTTCACTCCTCTGGGATATGCCTATATGACGCTGGGATACATCCCGGCGCTGCTGGGAATATACAACCTGTTTTGGGTTTATCGGGCAACCAACCCTCCGGAGGAAAAAAATCGAGCCCTGTACATGCTGGCCGGCGCCGTTCTGTCCCTATTGGGCGCCACATCAGACTTCCTTTTCGCCGGCGACCTGTTTTTCTACCCATTTGGCATCATGTCCAACCTTTATTGTAAGTGTTCAGATTTGAGGGGAAGCGAGCAACCGGCGGCATTCCAGGAGGGGATTGAGACCTCTAGCCCGCCAGGTGCCAAAGAGGGATGCCAAGGTCATCTTGCTGTCGGTGCCCTGCCCTGAGCGGGTGCCGCCGCTGATCTTGCGACTGGTTACCAGATGCCGCAGGCTCCGCTCGGCGGCGTTGTTGTCTGAGGGCACGGCTGGGTCCGACACGAAGACAAACAGTTCCTTGATGAACCGTTCCATGCGCCGGCAGAGCTTGGCCTGAACCGCCAGGGGATCTTTAAGGAAAGGCCGTGCCAAGACCATTAGTTTCTCCTCCAGCATTAGCTGGGTGCGATGGCCTGGCTGGGCTCGGGGAAGGACCGCGGCCTTGGCCTCCGTGTAGACCTGGTGAACCGCCTCGGCCCACTGAGCCAGCCCAGCGTCTTCTGGGTACAACCCTTTCAGGTCATGGATATCCCGCAGCAGATGAGCCCAGCACCGTTGCTTCAGGCCCGGGTAGTGGTTATAGGCGGCGTAGAAATCACTGACCAACACTCCGCTGAAGGAGGAATCCAGCACCTCATCCACCACCCCCTTATCCCGACCCCGACGCAGGAAGTATCGTTCGCTGGGAGTGCTGAAGGTCCAAACATAGCCGTTGCTCCCGTCCTGGCGCCAGCCGGTTTCGTCGCCCTGCACCACGGGACTGGCGCGGACTTGCTCGAGCACCTCTCGCACCGCCGTCTCAGCCTGACGGGCTACTCCATGGACGGCCTGGACGATGGCACCAACACTCAGGTGCAACTGATGGACGGTCTCCAGGTACCATTGGATGATTCTTATGGGCAACCGTCCCTCCTCCCGCAGGGTCACCATCAGGCTTACCAGATTAACCCCCAGGCGCTGCTGGCCCAGAACCACCCCCTACAGGGCCTCTTTGGGCAACCGGCGCCGCTGGCATACCGGACAGATGCGGGCTACCAGGGCGTGCTCGGTCACTTCTACCGGAGCCACCGGTAGCTCAATGACTTCCCGAGTTCGCTGTACCCATCCGCCGTTCAGGTGAGTCCCGCAGTCGGGACAGACCGCCACGGCATGCTCCACCCGCCGGGTAGGAGTCATGCGCTGGCGGGCGAAGCCATGGCGGCGCGGCTTTCTGGGCTCCTTTTTCTCCGGCGCTTGCCGGCTGGAGTGCGGCTGATTACCCGCCATCCCCGACGACCCGCGCCGGTTGGGACGGGATTCCAGAACCCCAATCCGCCTTTGCAAATCGGCAATGACTGCCCGCTGGCCGGCAATTATCTCCAGCAGAGTTTCGCGACTCGCCGCGTTCAGGTCTAGTTCAGTGTCCACCTCCCTGGTATGCCACAACTCCCCCGGCCATGCCAGCGTTTTTCCAACGGCTTTGAGCCAATTCACCTCATCAAGTCTGAACAGTTACCCTTTATTTCGTGGCATTGACTACCGTGGCCATGTTGAAATATCAGTTGCTGGAACTGCGGGTAGTTTTGCGCAGCGGAATTATCTACAGCATGCTGGGAAGCCTCATAGTGGGGGTCTACGGGGTCGTATTCAGCTTCTTCTACTTTGTCTTCCAGTCCCAAAGCGACCCGGCCAGGCTGCTTTCCTCAGTGGCGGCCGCCTCGGTCGTAGCCATCGCCCTACAGCCTTTATTGAACCAGCTCCAGCATTGGGCCGATGGATGGTTCCATCGAGAGCGATACGATCATTTGCAGGCGTTGGAGCAGTTCAGCCTGGAAACCAAGGACATCACGGACCTGAACAGCATATCCGAGTCCCTGACCGGATTGGTTCGACGAGCCATGGTGGCCAACAGCGCCGCGCTGCTCCTGCCCGGCCCTCAATCCTCCGAGTTCCGGGTGAGTTCCGCCAGCGGGCTGAAAGAAACCGAAGATATCTCTTTACCGAAGATATCTCTTTGAGGAGTTCCAGCCCCATTTTAACCTGGCTGCGGGACAACGAGAGCATTCTGACCCGTAAAGACCTGGATGTGATCGCCCGGTTTCGGGCCTTAAGCGTGGCGGATCAGCAGGCGGTGGAGGAGTTGGACATGGAGCTGTTGATTCCCCTCAAATCCAAGGGCCAGTTAACCGGTGGGCTGATTGTGGGCCCCAAGCTGGCCGACGGCAATTACTCGCGAGGAGACATCAATCTGCTGCGCACCGTCGCCAATCAGACGGCAACCGCCATTGAAAACGCCCGCTTGTACTCAGAGGAGGCGGTAAGGCTGGTCGAGCTGGAGGAGCTGGAAAAGCTGAAACAGACGCTGCTGCTCACCGTGTCCCATGAGTTGAAGACCCCATTGACGGCCATTAAGGCGGGGACGGAGATGTTGGAGCTTCAGGAGAACGCATCGGTTTCCAGCGCTAAAGGCAGGCTGCTGCGCAGTATCAACCGGGGGGTGGAAAGGCTGGAGCGGCTGGTTGACGAGTCTCTGGACTACGCCAGAATGCAGGATGCCAACCTGGAACTGGAGCTGGAACTAACCGATTTGGCGGAACTGTACGAGGAAACTATAACCCTACTTACTCCGGCCGCCCGGGCCAAACGGCAGACCCTGGAACTGGACCTGCCGGAGTACATTCCCAGCCTGGAAATCGACCGGCGGCGGTGTGAGAGGGTTTTGTTGAATCTGGTATCCAACGCCACCCGGTATACCCAGCCCGGCGGGAAGATCACGGTCGGCGTTAATGTAGAGACCGACTATGTGATCACCAGCGTGGTGGATTCGGGCCAGGGGGTGTCTGACGCCGACCGCGACAAGATCTTCAACGTTTATTACCGTACCTCCAACGGTGATGGAAAGGGGGCCGGAGCCAGCAGCGGAATCGGTCTCGCCATCGCCAAATATCTGGTGGAGCTTCACGGCGGAAAAATCTGGGTAAATAGCGTTTTTGGGGAAGGAAGTAGCTTCCATTTCTCATTACCCATAGGAGCGAAATATGAAAATTCTGGTAATTGATGACGACCCCGATATTGTCGAAGTGGTGAGCCTAACCTTTGAGATGCGGTGGCCGGACTCCAATATAATATCGGCCGAGGATGGTGAGACCGGCATTGAAATGGTGGACACCGAGTCTCCCGGCCTGGTCATCTTGGACATCGGCTTGCCGGACATGGACGGCTTTAGCGTTTGTCAGGAGATTCGCAGGTTCTCCGATATCCCTCTAATAATCATCACCGTGCGGGATAAAGAGGCCGACATCGTTCGCGGACTGCAGTCCGGAGCCGATGACTATATTCTCAAACCCTTTCGCCCTATCGAGTTCATGGCTCGGGTGCAGTCGGTCATGCGGCGCACCGACATGAATTCCTACAGCGGGGAGGAGAAGCCCTTCCACTACGAGGATCTGAGGGTCGACTTTTCCCACCACGAAGTGTTTCTCGCCGACCAGCCGGTTAAACTAACCCCAACCGAGTACCAGCTCCTCTACCACCTGGCCAAGAACGCCGGGAAAGTCATGACCCATCGCACCCTGCTGGGCCGTATCTGGGGCCGCGACTACCTGGAGGAAACCAACTATCTCAAGGTGCACATCAAGCATCTGAGGCAAAAATTGGAGGATGACCCGGCCGACCCCAGGTTTATCCTGACCGAACGTACCGTAGGATATAAATTCGCCAAGACCAATCCCTAGAAACGTCTCTGGATTCCCGGCTCGGCTGGGTGAGGCCCGGCCCGATCTACCATACCACCAGGGACTGGCGGGAGGGATTCCGTAGGGGCGCACGACCGCGCGCTCCTACTTTTATTATAGAAACTTTATTAATTGACCGGTCCCAAAGTCAGAGTGTAGGAAGCCGGCTGCACAGTGCTCGGGGCCATGGCAAGAACCGCCACCACAATGCGGGCGTAGTCTTGCGGAGCTTTAAGGATCAGCTCCCCATTATTCGCCTGGTCCAGGGGCAACTGCAACACCCGGCTCTCCGCACCATTCTCTTCGCCGACCAAAATGACCTGGACTGCAAAATCCTGCCGCACCCGATTATTGATTCTGACAAACCCGGCCGGCTGCCACGCCGCGTCGTCCACCTCCAACTTCGACTCCGCGATAGAGATATACCGGATGCATAGACCGATCCCGCCAATGGCGTCGTCAGTCACGTACTGAAAACGCAGCAGGACTTCCGAGCCCACGAAGGGAGTCAAGTCTACCGTTTGGTTGATCCATCCCCGGCTCTCACCGGTGTAGCCGGAGCCGAAACCGTTGCCAATGGGATTTCTCGGAGAGGTTTCCGGCGTTTCCAGAATTTTCCACGACTGCCCCTGGTCCAGCGACACCTGCACGTAGCCGTAATCCCAGTTTTCTTCCACCTGGTACCAGAGCTGATATCTCAAGGTAGCGCTGCTGATACCGGTCAGATCCACCCTCCGGCTGAGGGTGGAGTTGATTGAATCTCCGGAGTTGCTCCACCAACACCCTACCTGGTCCACCTCCGCCGGGATCAGCAGGTTTTCCACCGGTCCACTAAATTGGAGCCAGATGGGCTGGTCGAAGTTTTTCAGCTCGGTATAATCAGCGGCATATTGGGGTATTTCCCCGCTGAATTCCCGAAAGGACTCTATGGTTCTGACCACCCTAGCCTGAACATCCAGGTCCTGGTAGGCATAGATACCCTGGCTCTCATCGAGGATGTTGGCCGCTACCCAGTCCCGCAGCACTGCCTTCGCAGTGACGCCATGACCGCCGCTGGCCAGGTAGGAGTCGATCCCCGCCAGGCCGTCGGCCGGATCGGCAACCAGCCGCCCGATGTCTTCCACCGGCCCATAATGCTCCGCCAGGTAATTCATGAACAGGGAGGCCCCGCCGTAGTAGGCGCCAATGTTCCGCTGGTCCAGCGGCCAGTGAATCAGGGAAACGTTGGGCGAGCGTAAAAACCGCCGGATGCTACTGGATTCGTAGCCTGCCACCGATACCGCCAACTCGGCCAGACCTTCGTTTACCCAGGTCTCCTCATTGGGGTCGTTGTTCCAGTGGACGGCATGCTGCAACTCGTGGGCCAGCACGTCCAGGTACTGCCTGCTCCCCACCGGCAAGGCGGCTATGTTGATGTAAATGCTCTCCCGCTGGTTACTGTAGGGGTAAACCTCCCGGGGATGTTCGTCCGAGGAGCTGAAGTAGCCGCCCACGCCCTGCAGCCCGGCGTGGATGATGTTTAGATGGGGGTCGTTGTCTATGCCGGGCGACCACTCCCGGCCGAAGGTCTCACTTACTTTAGGATAAATGTTTTCTTCGAACTTTCGGGCGCCACTTTCCAGGGCCTCCTGATCTACCTGCGTACCATTCTCGATATACCAATAAGCCTGGTCCGTAACCAGGCGCAGCTCGAACTCCGCTTGATAAACCTCCAGAGCCAGGAATCGAATCAGCCAGAAGCTTTCTTTCCTCCCTTGGCTAAAACTGACCGGTTCTGGGTTGACCACCCTCGGGATATCCGGGGACCCCGGAGGCCAACTCAGCTCCTTGGCCAACTGGAAAAGGTCCCGGTCCGGCGGGGGCTCGAACCCGGTCGCCGGTTCGGTCGGCGGCTCCGTGAGGGCTTGCAGTCCCGGCCCCCTCCCTATTGCCGGAGCCGGAGTGGAAACGGGCGGCGGGGTCGCCGTTAGTGGGTTCGCCGTCAAGGACTGGGTAGAAGCCGGTTGGGCAATGGCCGGTGTAGCAGTGGGAAGCACGGTACTGGAGGGTTTTTGGGAAGGCAGTACTCCGCAACCGGCCCCAGCGGCCAAGATGACTGCTGCAAGTAGTAACTGGAGCAACCTGGACATCAGACAGTGGCCGGCGGTTCTCATTGATCGTTATTCAGCATTATTTTTGACTCATGATGCAATTGTTAAACTTGGGGGATTTACCCGAACGGCGGCGCCTCCGGCCGGGTTTAACTTTTGATTCACGGATCAGTAAGGTCGGGCTGCTGGTTTTGGTTAAACCGGTTCATAACCCGGTCTATGTTCTCTTCCAGCAGACATTCCCCGGCCAGGATGACCTGGGCCACCGCTTGGGCGATCACCGGCTCCTCCTCTGGGGAAAAGCGGTCCAGCACATGAGCAACATTGCCCCCGACCTGTGTTGGACGCCCGATTCCGATGCGCATTCGAGGAAAGTCCTGAGTATTCAGCGCGGCGATGATGGACCGAATTCCATTGTGTCCGGCGTCGCTACCGGCGGCTCGCAAGCGCAGCCTGCCCATCGGCAGGGCCATTTCATCGTAAACCACCAGCAGATCCGAAGGCTGGGCGGAAAAGCGGGTCAATAAATAGTGGACCCCCTCCCCACTGTTGTTCATAAACGTTCTGGGCTTGGCCAGCACCACATCCTGATCCAAGTGTCGACCCTTACCCAGCACCGCCTTGGCTCGCCTTTGGGAGACCGGTATACCCCAGCTCCGCGCCATGGCGTCGATACAGCGAAAGCCGATGTTATGCCTGGTGCCGGCGTATCTTTCCCCGGGATTGCCCAGTCCGACGATAATCTGCATCTGCCGATTACCTCAGTATCTGCCCGATAAATCCCACCAGCTCCGGGCTCAGGGTATTGCACAGCGCCGCCAGATCGCTGGCCTGAATTATTTTGAGCAGGTCTTCCAGTCTCTGATCCCTTTCTCCTCGCATAATTTTCTCCACTAGCAGGATGCTCAGTCGCCGGGTTTGCGCTTCAAGGTCAAATTCGATGGCCCGAATAGTGCGTTGCAGATCCTCCAGGGACAGGGTCTGATTCAGAGCGAGCCCGCAGCCGGAGCAGCGGGGGTGGTCTCTCAGCTCCTCTTCTAGCTCCGGCTGTTGCCGGGAACACCGGCCAAGGTCCGTGGCCCAGGCGCGCAGGGTGTCGGACCAGGCCTCCCCCAAGGGCGGTGCCAAATCTGGCAGGGTATTCAACAACTCCAAAGCCCGCAGCTTTAATCAGCCCTCTTCCAGACTCCTTCGATAATCGGGTAATTGCTGCTGGATGGCCCGATGATGGCCCAGGTAGGCCGCGGCATAGCTGGACTTGATCCGAGAGATCTGGTGGGAAAGGGCGTCCCAACTCTGGGCGAAGCGAAGCAAGCTGGCCGGCAATATGGTGGCGCCCAACGCCTGTATCTCTAAGCCCAGCTCCGGCCAACCCCCGGTTAGTTGCTCGGGGGTTGGCGCATCATCCAGGTAAGCCCAGACATGTTGCCGCAGCTGGGAATTTTGGGACAGACGGGACAGTCGCCTCAGAATACCTAGGTCCGATTCCAGGTCGGCCGGAGTCGGGTAGATCGTCCGCAGCGCCTGGTAGGACTGAACAAAACCGGCGCCGCCGAGCCCAGACAGGCGACTCAGGGTTTGAGCAATCGCCAGCTCCCGGCCTGCCAGCCCCCCCGGGCCGGCGCGGCCCAGCAGCAAGTCCAAACACCGCATACCCTCGGCCGCCTGTTGGACCAGGTCGTCCATCCCCTCCCGGAGCTGGTACTCCTGAGGGGATGGAGATTCGTCGGGCGCAACGGCATGGAGATCGGGGTTAATCAAGGAAAAGTAGGTCAGGGTGTCGTTCCAGTTCGGGTCGGTTATCGGGCCAATTGTGACAGCGCCTTCGGCCAGCTGAGGGTCCCAGGCCAATAACGGCACCAGGTCGGAAGTAATCCGGCTGCCAAGAAGAGTCTCCCCGCCCAGCAGCGCCGGCTGGTAATTAGCCGCCAGCCGCACCTCCAGCTCGGGCCTTTCCCGGTGCAGAAACAGTAGCAGATGCAGGGTAGCTAGAGGACCTGTCAGACCAACCTGGTGGGCCAAATAGTGGTGGAGCGGCTGCCATGGAACCGGGCCCGGAGCCGGTACCGGGGAGGTCTCCAAATAGTCGGCTATCAGTTTGGCGATCGTATTTTTTGACTGCAACAGTTCCGGCGACTGCAACAATTCCAGGCCCGGTCCGAGGTCCGAGAGAACCTCGTTAAGAACCTCAGGGGCTGCTCCCGGCTGCTGGAACAGGGCGGCAAACAAAGGAGCCGCGTCTTCCGGAGTGAAGGGACGAGGCAACCCGACGGATTGAATTGGCCGGGATGGGTAAGCCCCCGATGGGTAAGCCCCCGAGGGTAAGCCCCCGATGGGTAAGCCAGCCCACCCGGCGATGCTGCCGAACCAGCCTAGGGGATCCATGCCTACAAAGGGGTTTCCCGGATAGGCAACTCGCTCTGGTCCGGAGACCACGCTGCCCGAGGAATACCGCAGCGACTCCTCCGACATTAGCTGTTGCTCCAGACCCTGCTGCCGGCGACGCAACGTGGTACGAATCAGCTCCGTTTCGGCGTCCCTCTGCGTAAGATACAGGGCCTCAGTTTCCCGGATGGTGGTCAGCTCGCCGGTTAGCCGGCCTCGCTGCCGGGATATTCCCGCGCCGGGGGTGCAGACGGCGATACGAGAGTCGTGGACTTCGGAGCGGCGAGCGGTCGGAGCTCCCTGCCGACGCAACAACAGGACGATGCGGAAGTACAGCTCCCCGGTCAGGGGCTCTCCCCAAACCGGGTCCCAGCTATTAGCCCGAATAACCTCGCCGGGGTAGCGCAGCCCCAAATAGTCATGGGCAAAGGCTTGGGGCTCCCCCAGGGGGAACTCCTCCAACCAAACGCGAGGTTCACCGTAAATGGTCATGACTTACTAAACCAAAGCCAAGGTGGGAACTACATTGGGCAGTGATGGCAAAGGCACGGCAGGTGTAAAGATCAAAGCATCGGCTCGGGCCTGTAACCGGGTTCGGCAGCGATGTTTCACTTCATCCTTACGATGAATTAGCCCGCCGAAGAATTGATTCATCTTCTCTTGGACTTTGGCTTTTGTTCCGTGGCATTCGTTGGCCGTGACCTCTTCTCTGGCCCAGTCCCAGACGGCTTCGTCGGCGTTGAAGTCTGGACTGTAGGCCGGTAAGGCCACCAACCTCAGATGCAAGTCAGGAGTGGTCAAATAGCTGCGAATCGCTGCTCCTCGGTGGGCTGGTCCATTGTCCCAGATTACTACCATAGGTCCAGGATGGTTTGCTCTTAGCTGCTGTAAAAAGGCGGTGGAGGTCTCGGCATTGCTGTTTCCAGCTATTTCCATGGCTTCCACCTCCCCAGTCTCCAGACAAACTCCCGAGTAGTAGCAGGCCTTCTCTCCCCACCGGGGACTGGTGGAGTCCACCAGCGCTGCCTCTCCCTTGAGTACCCATTTGCCTCGCAGGTCGGCATCGGCCCGAAAGTGGGCTTCATCCACGAAGAAGATCTTGGCTCCACTCTCTTGGGCCTCCTCTCGGATTTGGCTGTACTGGAGGACGAAGGCTTTCCGTTCTTCATCCTTGGCTTTCAGGAGGCGTTTCTTGGGTCGCTTCAGCACGAAGCCCAACCGATGGAGGTAGTTCAAGCAACTGCTCCGACTCAGCCCCAGGTCAAAGCTCTGCTTGAGAAATTGCCTCACTACTTTCCAATTCCAGTTGGACAATTCAATCCCCGCCTCCCCAGGCGGATTTTGCACCGCAGACTTCAGTTGGTTCTGTTGACCCCAGTTCAAGACGGGGGGGAACCCCCAGTCTGTTCAAAGACCAAACCTTGGGCCCCGCCTTGGCGAAAGTTGGCCAGCCAGTTTCCGATGGTATGAGGCTCTCTCTCCAAAGCCTCAGCCACTTGGATAGCCGACCACCCTTGGGCCAACAACCATAGCCCGTGCCATCGCTCTCGCTCTCGAGGTGTTGGCGCCCGATACATCCTTTCCCGTAAGTCGCCTACATCCAGTTGCCACCGTTCCAGGAGTTGCACTATGTCTGTCATCCCTTCCACCACCGCCAATCGACTTCTTTTACAGAATATCGCAACTCCTCTTCGGGTTCGCTTTATGTAGGTTTCACCTTAGCTTTGGTTTAGGTCTTGAATGTAAGGCTAAACTTGGTCGGGAGAGCCACGGTTTGGGGAAATTCCCTTCAATCCCCCTTTGCAAAGGGGGATTTGGACCTCCCCAGTTTAATAAATTCGTCAAGGAAGATTAAGGCAATCCAGTAGCTAATTATACCGGTCGGGCTGCTTCAATGACACCATCCAACTGGGGCCGCTAATTGCCGTTTTCTATGGCATCCCTGGTCTAATTCCGCAGGGCTGAGGTCCAAGCCTCGTTCCCAGCTTTGACGGAGTAACTGGTGGAAGGTAATATGGGTTATCTTTGGTCCCGCCATCAAGAACAATACTGATCGGTCCGGCTAAGGGTTCCGCCCAAATAGTCCAGAAGAAGGAGACACGATGAAAGCAGTGTACATCGACCAGCACGGTGGCCCGGAGGCTTTGACCCATGGGGAGCGTCCCGAGCCGGAGGTAGCCCCGGCGGAGGTGATGCTTCGGGTGGGGGGGAGCGCCCTGAACCACCTGGACCTGAACCTTCGCGCCGGAACCGGCTATCGCGGTGGCCTGCCCCGAATCATGGGTTGCGACATCGCCGGCGAGGTGGTGAACATCAGTCCGGAGGCGCAAGGCGATCTGAAGCTGGGGGATCGGGTGCTGCTGGACAACCGGACCAAATGCGGCTCCTGCCCCAGCTGCCTGCAGGGCCTGGATCAGTATTGCGCCAACCAAAAGCGGCACGGAGTGGACCTGGATGGGGGTCACGCCGAATACGTCACCGCTCCGGCCATCAACGCCCACCGCATTCCCGACTCCATGTCTTTTACCGAGGCCGCCGCTCTGCCCATTGCCGCCCATACTGCCTGGCATTGCCTGGTAACTCAAGGCCAAATACGTCCCTGGGACGACGTGCTGATTCAGGCGGCGGGCAGCGGCGTGGGCAGCATGGGCATTCAGATAGCCAAGATGTTCGGAGCCCGGGTCATAACCACCGCGGGCAGCGACTGGAAACTGGAAAAAGCCAAGACGTTGGGAGCTGACGAGGTTATCAATTACCGGGAAACGCCGGAGATCAGCCGGCGGGTGAAGGAGTTGACCGGCGGCCGGGGAGTCGACCTGGTGTTCGATGTGGTCGGCGCGGACGTATGGGAGGAGAACCTGCTCTGCCTCAAACCGGGGGGTAGGCTGGTCATCACCGGGGTTACCTCCGGAGCGCGAGCCAGTATGGACCTTTCTATTCTCCAGGGACGGCCTTTGCAGTTGATGGGCAGCGGCGGTCGCAGCCGGCGCACCTTTGCCGACATGATGAAAATGGTTAATCAGGGCTCTTTACACGGCATCGTTGACCGAGTATTTCCCCTGGACGGGGTGGCCGAAGCCCACCAGGTTATGGAGTCCCGGGAGTTTTTCGGCAAGCTGGTAATTGAAAGCTGACCCGGGGCGCCTTGTTTAGTGTTCCTTGACGAAAGTTCTAGACTTGTAAAATCCAAATCCCCCTCAGTCCCCCTTTGCAAAGGGGGACTGAGGGGGATTTGCCCAAACGCTCCTGCTCCGACCGGGATTAGCTCTTGATTCAAAGCTCAGATAGCCGTATAGGTAGCCAAACCGGGTTAAAGGCGTTAAAATACGCCAGATTCAGCTAGAACCGCGACCCACCGAAACTGATAGATACGACCTCGCCCCCTCTCTGACTCTCCCTCTTGACAGGGAGAGTACCGATCCCTTTCCCATCGATGGGGGAAGGCTAGGCCTGTTCTGAGCGCAGCCGAAGGGATGGGGGTGGTCACCTACTGATGATTTACTCAAAGCAAGAGGAGTCGCTATGAAATTCGCCCGTTATCTCGCCCACGGTCAAATAAGCTACGGCGTGGTGGAAGGGGACTCGGTAAAGGAGCTGAGCGCCAGCCCCTTCGAGAGCTTCCAGGTCACCGACCACACCCACAAACTGTCCGAGGTGAAGCTGCTGGCCCCCTGTGTCCCGCAGAAAATCCTGGCTATCGGCCTCAACTACTCCAGCCACCTTCACGACCGTCCCGGACCCACCGAGCCCATGGTGTTTTACAAGACGCCAACCTCGGTAATCGGGCCCGACGAGACCATCATCCGTCCCAAGGGAACCGAAAGGCTGGACGCGGAGTGCGAGCTGGTGGTGGTGATCAAGGACACCTGCCGCAACGTCGCTGAAGCCGATGCCATGAGCCATGTGTTGGGGTACACCTGCGGCAACGACGTCAGCGCCCGCGACTGGCAGCGCGAGGACCGCAACTGGTGGCGCGCCAAGTCTTCGGATACCTTCTCGCCGGCCGGGCCCTTCATTGTGGACGACATAGATCCCCACGACGTTCGGGTGAAAACTCGCATCAGTGGCAAAGAAATACAAAACGAAAGCACCACCTACCTCATATTCAACATTCCCACCCTAATTGCCTACTGCACCCAGTTCGTCACCCTGGAAGCGGGGGACATGATCTACACTGGAACCCCCGGCGAACCCGGCGAAATGAAGGACGGCGACGTCTGCGAGATAGAGATAGACGGCATCGGGGTCTTGAGCAACCCCATCAAGCTGGAAAAGTAGCCCGCCCTCGGGTAGCACCTGACCCCGGGAGCATGAGGGGCCGGTCAATCAACCGGCCCCTATCATGATCCCTGACGAAAGTTCTAAACTTGTAAGATTCAAATCCCCCTATATCCCCCTTTTGAAAAGCAAGATATAGGGGGATTTACCCAAACGGCGACGCCTTAACCGGGCCCCGCCGAACCGGGCCCCACCGAACCGGGCTCCACTGAACCGGGCCAAGGATAAATCAGCGAGCCCTGGCTCAGCGACCGAGGCCACACCACCACCTTCCTTCCCTGCTGCCACTGCACAATTAACGGGGAACGCCCGGTCTGCACGCCGGTAGCGGGATCTATCCGGAAACGCCCATAGAAGGTCGAAAAGTCCAGGTTCACCGCAGCCTCCCGCAGTGCCCCCGGCTCCAGGCTGCCGGCTTCCTCGACGCACCGTTGGGCAACCAGCCCGGCCGCGTAAGCCTGAACCAGGGGATAATCAACCTCGGTCCCGGAGGCTCCCCCGGAGACGGCTATAGATTCCAATACTTGCTCGGCGGTCGGCCCGTACTCTACTGGCTGCTTGGTAGTTAACTCCCACTGGCTGGGCCCCAGAAAGCCCTCAGCAGCAGCCATCAAGTGGGTTTTAAACTGCTGGATGGGGGCGGCCACCACCGCCACCGCGCCGAAGCTGCACCGTCTCTGCGCGATTTGCCTGGCCAGCAGCAGGTCGTTCTGGATGCGGCCCACGCCCAGCAGCAAGTCGGGTCGGGCTTGTTCCACCGTATCGAGTATCTCGGCAAAGTCGGTGATGGCCGGGTCGAATACCCGTTTGATCACTGATTCAAAACCCAGGTCCAACGCCTTTCGCTCCATGCCGTCGCTTACCGCTTGGGGAAAAGCTCCAGTAGCGGCGCGGATAATGGCCAGTCGGGAGGCCTTGGGATCCGATTGCCGCACCAGAAGGGGTAAGCCTGCCAGATACTCGCTAGCTGGGCTGAGGATGCCGACGACCCAGGGATTTCCTTGCTGGTGAATCGCATCTGACGCGCCGCCCTGGTTCCACAAAAGGCGATCGTTCTGGTTGGCGACTTCGGCGGCGGCCCGGGTCAGCACGCTGGAATAGGGACCGAAAAGCAGGTCAACCTGATCTTCGGAGATTAGTCGCTGGGTTGCGCGCCGGGCCAGGTCGCTGCGACTGCCGTCATCATAGTAGCGGACGGTCACCGTCAATCGCTCTCCCGGCTCCCGCACCCAGACGCCTCCCGAGCCGTTGACGTCCCGGGCCCAGGCTTGCAAACCCGCCAGGGCCTGCCGCCCCTGCACCTGAAACTGGCCGGAGAGAGATACCGGGATACCTACTTTAAGCTGGCACGACGACATGTTCCTTCCAGCTTGGCGGCCAGGTTGGCGGCCCTCTGGCAGTTAGGAGACTACCCGGGGAAAGCGGTTAAATCTTGGGGCGAAATATGCCAAAGGAGCTGGTATAGCCATGCAAAAAGGTGGTCCCGCTAACCGGTCCGATCTCTCCATTGCAGAAGAAGCCGCCCAGGGGCACCGGCCCCAGCTTGTCGCGGAACAGCTCGGAATCGTGGTGGGGCCTCCCGTAGAGATATTGACCCCGGCCCATACAAGAAAACAGCAGAGCGCCGTGGGCTTGATTTTCCCGGTTAACCCCGGCGTAACGCTCCAGCACCGCGGTTAAATCCTCAGTAGAGGTCTCCGCATCCCTTAAATGGAACTGCACCAGCTGGCCTTCTTTGAGCGTCTCGCCAATTGACAGCATCCCGCTTCGCTCATCCATGCCCATAACGTTTCTGATGAGGAAATCTCCCTGCTGCGGCTCATCCATGAACTCATCCATTACCACCCCCAAGAACAGGGAGTGCCTCATCAGACCCCGGTCCCGTTCGGAAAGCTCCCGGAACAGGTCTCTTAAAACCGCCATGGGCGTCTGCCCGTCCAACTCCACCAGCAAGTTCCGGCGGCTTTCGGTGATGCGCATCGGCTTGCCGATGGGCCGGCAACCCTGGGCCACCACAGTATCCAGAGCGATGTTTCCGTGCAGAGCTACTCCCACCGCTCCAGAGGAGTGGATCTGGTCTCCCAGGAATAGGGCGTTCTGCCGAGCCTCCTGGCTGCCGCTGGCCAGCCCTCCTATCTTGGCGGAATTGGGGAAGGCGAAATCCAGCCCAAGGAGCAGGTTCTGGGCCGGAAAGCTGAGGGGGTCGGCCAACAAAACGAAATGGGGCTCCTGACCGGCGGTAACTTGGACCAACCCCTGCCAGGAATCTGGGCCGGCATCCAGGTCCGGCAGCTTATCACCCTCTAGATGAAAGTCCACCAATTCGACGTCGGGGAGGTTGGCCGCGGTAATAGAAACCGCCGGCTGCTGCTCCACCTCCTGCCCGTTGCCGATGATACCCCCACCGGAGCAGCCCAGGACCAATACCGGTCCCAACCCCTCCTTGACCAGCGCGGGCAGGGCCTCGAACTCCTGCTGATAATGGGTGGACACAAAGACCACCGCCAGGTCAGGATTCGCATCTCCCAGCTGTTGGCGAACTTGCGCCGTGCATTCCTCAATGGCACTAGCCAAGGATGTCTGCTCCGAAATTCCGGAAGCCCATTTCATGTTGATACCTCCCCGGACGACGGGATTGGAAATAGAACTAGTTTTCCCTAGTATAACAACCTTTGGGGCCTAATCGCGAAACCAGACCCCATATTACTCCTTAGCTCGACTTTGTACAAAAGCCAGTAACCATAAACCAGTAACGATGGAATTAGTGCGCCGCCATCTGTGGATGTCGTCTGGGGGTTTTTCAATGTCTAGGCGCGACAGCGACATTGAAAAAGTCCCAGCCGCCCTATACGACCGCCTCACAGATACGCCCACCTACGCGGCTCGAATGTACAAAGTCCAGCTTAGAGTGTGTTTTAAAAGATCCTAGCCTTCTTGGTTCAAGGTGATTGAACGTCCTGGGCTTCCTCTCCCCTTGTGGGAGAGGAGTGAGGTAAGGGGTATCACCCTCATCCTAACCTTCTCCCATCAAGGGAGAAGAGGCTATTATCAGGCCATAGCAGGATGCGAATTTCTCTATTCTAGCCCGGACAATGCGCCAGGCTTTTTAAACACCCTTCCGGAAATCGCCCAGCGGCTTCAAGATAGGCGCGGGGTGGAGGCCTGGGACGCCAGCTGTTTTCCCAAGTCGAGCAGAGGTGTCTCCGAGGGATCTATGGATTTGATCAGAGCCAAATAGTAACTGACGAAGTCGCCGAGCAAGACCATCCAGAGCAACTGGGCCAGCGGAGGCCCGGCGGGACTAGATATCCGCCGGTAGGGAATTCCCTGCCCTGCCAGTAACTCTTCCACGATTTGGTAGCGACGCCCCAATTCCGGAGAGGCCGCTGCCGGCAGCAGCAGCAACGCTAATCTGTCGGATGCCTCGCCCGAGCCCTCGACCGGGACAGTGTGGAAGGCCTCCACCGAGTTATGTAATAGCTCGGGAATAGTTTCGTAGAAAGCCCAAGCCTTGGCGTTCTCGTTTAGCTGGGTTTTCCAGCGGCGGGCCACGCCGGAAAATATGCCTCCAGCGTAAATCAAGGCCAGCCGGCCCGCCAATTCTTGGGCCAGCTGCTTGGCGGGATTATCCTCGGCTGGTATTTCCTCGCCCAGCCGGGCTACCTGCTCCTGGAGGGCATTGAAAGCCGCCTGAACATCATTGGCAGTGGTGGAAACCAAGCTCAAACGAGCCAGAACTCCCAGCAGCAACAGCAAGTTATAGCCTAAAGCGCTGCGGGGCTCGCCTGAGGTTTGTATCGATAGGAGAGGAAAGCCTTCCTCTTCGGCCATGCTAGCAAGCTGTCCTCCTCCAGCAACGGCCAATACCTGGGCCTCGCTCTGGCGCGCCTGTTGAAGCAAACTCAAGGTTTCTTCGGTATTTCCGGAAAAGCTGCAAGCAACAAACAGATGATTGCTGGTGAGCGGGAAGGGAAGCTGGAAATCGCGTATCACGGTTATTGGAATCGCCTGCTGGAACGCCGCCAGGTCTTTGGCCAGGTCTCCGGCAATCGCCGAGCCGCCCATGCCGCCTATAACCACGTGGCTGATCTGCCGCCAAGCATCGGGGAGCTGCAGGGATTGGGACTGGGCCTGGGCCTTACCCTGGGATAATTGCCAGGCCGCCTGACACTGGCGAGGAAAGTCCCTTATTCGCCGCCTCAATCCGGAGGGATCCAGCTGCTCGTAAGTCTGGGGGTTGTCCAGGTCCGTCATCGCCGCCGCCAAAAGCACTGCTTACCAATTACCGGGCCCAGGCCGATTACCGGGATACGCCCCGTAACTGATACCTGCCAGCAGTCTAACAGATGGACGCGCCGCCTGAATTGGCCGGGTCTATCGCGGTTAGGGCAATACCAGGCGACTCAATTCCGGGCATTTAAATTCCGGGTACTTACGACTGTCATTGCGAGGGCCGCAGGCCCGAAGCAATCTCATGAGGGTAGGGAGAGATTGCTTCGCTGCTCTGTGAATAGCCCGTTCGCCCTTCGATAGCCTCAGGACGAACGGGATCCCTACCGCTCGTGGTGAGCCCGTCGAACCATGAGCCGAGGGAATCCATTTTCAGCTGTTGGTGGCGCTCCGACGGAGCATGAAAACTCAAAATGACAGTAGGGAGAACCGTAAAACCCCGCTCCAATTCCGTAAGTGTTCAGATTTGAGGGGAAGCGAGCAACCGGCGGCATTCCAGGAGGGGATTGAGACCTCTAGCCCGCCAGGTGCCAAAGAGGGATGCCAAGGTCATCTTGCTGTCGGTGCCCTGCCCTGAGCGGGTGCCGCCGCTGATCTTGCGACTGGTTACCAGATGCCGCAGGCTCCGCTCGGCGGCGCTGTTGTCTGAGGGCACGGCTGGGTCCGACACGAAGACAAACAGTTCCTTGATGAACCGTTCCATGCGCCGGCAGAGCTTGGCCTGAACCGCCAGGGGATCTTTAAGGAAAGGCCGCGCCAAGACCATTAGTTTCTCCTCCAGCATTAGCTGGGTGCGATGGCCTGGCTGGGCTCGGGGAAGGACCGAGGCCTTGGCCTCCGTGTAGACCTGGTGAACCGCCTCGGCCCACTGAGCCAGCCCAGCGTCTTCTGGGTACAACCCTTTCAGGTCATGGATATCCCGCAGCAGATGAGCCCAGCACCGTTGCTTCAGGCCCGGGTAGTGGTTATAGGCGGCGTAGAAATCACTGACCAACACTCCGCTGAAGGAGGAATCCAGCACCTCATCCACCACCCCCTTATCCCGACCCCGACGCAGGAAGTATCGTTCGCTGGGAGTGCTGAAGGTCCAAACATAGCCGTTGCTCCCGTCCTGGCGCCAGCCGGTTTCGTCGCCCTGCACCACGGGACTGGCGCGGACTTGCTCGAGCACCTCTCGCACCGCCGTCTCAGCCTGACGGGCTACTCCATGGACGGCCTGGACGATGGCACCAACACTCAAGTGCAACTGATGGACGGTCTCCAGGTACCATTGGATGATTCTTATGGGCAACCGTCCCTCCTCCCGCAGGGTCACCATCAGGCTTACCAGATTGACCCCCAGGCGCTGCTGGCCCAGAACCACCCCCTGCAGGGCCTCTTTGGGCAGCCGGCGCCGCTGGCATACCGGACAGATGCGGGCTACCAGGGCGTGCTCGGTCACTTCTACCGGAGCCACCGGTAGCTCAATGACTTCCCGAGTTCGCTGTACCCATTCGCCGTTCAGGTGAGTCCCGCAGTCGGGACAGACCGCCACGGCATGCTCCACCCGCCGGGTAGGAGTCATGCGCTGGCGGGCGAAGCCATGGCGGCGCGGCTTTCTGGGCTCCTTTTTCTCCGGCGCTTGCCGGCTGGAGTGCGGCTGATTACCCGGCATCCCCGACGACCCGCGCCGGTTGGGACGGGATTCCAGAACCCCAATCCGCCTTTGCAAATCGGCAATGACTGCCCGCTGGCCGGCAATTATCTCCAGCAGAGTTTCGCGACTCGCCGCGTTCAGGTCTAGTTCAGTGTCCACCTCCCTGGTATGCCACAACTCCCCCGGCCATGCCAGCGTTTTTCCAACGGCTTTGAGCCAATTCACCTCATCAAGTCTGAACAGTTACCCAATTCCCAGCCGATTGTGGCGCGAGAAGCCGGATGGTAAACTGGGGCAGCTTATCCCCATCGAAGATGGCTAACGGACGGGTTAGCAGATGATGCAAGGGGAACCCATAGTATTCTTTAACGGCGCTTTGCTTCCGGAGAAGGAAGTAGGGATATCAATTCGGGACCGGGGGTTCCTATACGGCGACGCTGTCTTCGACGCCACCCGTACCTTTGGCGGCCAAACATTCAAGCTGAAGGCCCACATCGACCGCCTTTACAACTCCCTGCGCTACCTGCGCATCGACCCGGGCGTGACCAAGCAGGAGATGGAGCGCTGGTCCCTGGAGGTGGTCCGCTACAACTATCCCTTATTGCCGGCCCAGCAGGATTTGTGGGTGATGCAGCGAATCAGCCGGGGAGTGGAGTCCGCAGAACCGGGATATGCTCCCAGCCCCACGGTATTAATCGAGACCCATGCGATACCCTTCGCTCGCCGGGCAGCACTCTACCGGGAGGGCATTCGCCTGGTCACCCCGTCGACGCCGAGAATACCGCCCCGCTTTCTCAGCCCTCGGGCCAAGACCCATAACTATCTCAACCTCATTATGGGAGAGCTGGAAGCCCAGGCGTTGGACCCCGACTCTTGGGCCGTGCTGCTGGACGAAAACGGCAACCTGACCGAAGGACGGGGCAGCAACATATTTCTGGTCAAGGACGGCGAAGTGTCCACTCCCAGCGGGCAATTCGTGCTGGAAGGAATCACCCGTGGCACGGTTCTGGAGCTGGCCGCCGAACTGGGGATGCCGGCGTCGGAACGAGACCTGGACCTGTACGACGCCTACACCGCGGATGAAGCCTTCCTTACCTCCACCAGCCTGTGCATTTGCCCGATATCGGCGGTCAACGGCGCTGCCATCGGAGACGGTTCGGTCCCCGGGCCTCTTACTCAGCAGCTGATGGCAGCCTTCAGCGACCTGGCCGGCACCGACTATGTCGCGCAGTACCTTTATCACCTGCCCCCGGATAGTTGACTCGAAGGTTCTCATGGCAGACAGCTTGGGAAGCATAAGCGAATCCCTTGAACCCCAGCTTCTCGGCAGCGGCTTTGTTTTCACCGAGGGCCTGCTTTGGCATCCCGGCGGATACTGGTTGTTCGTGGACCCGAAAGGTCCTCTAACCCATTCCTACCTTCGCCCCAGTCCAAGCCCGAATCCACCGATGGACACGGATGGACAGCGTGAGGACAACGGAAGGGGGGTGAGGGAGTACAGGCGCGATAATCCGGGCTCGAACTTGGGTAGACGGGAGGTTGGCGGGCGGTCTGCAGGCGCTTTTGGGGGCGCCGATGGCGGCTTACAGTGGCTGTGGCGAGCGAGATGGCGGGATAGGACACGGCAAGAGGCGCTCGCGGACTGGGCTAGCGCGAGTTTGCGGGGACGTTGGGTTGGCTGGCGGGTCAGTGGCGGACGGGCGCCGTCAGGCTGGGAGTGGAATGGCTCGCAGTCGGGCCAGGGCGCGGCTGAACTGCTCCTCCCAGGGCCAGCGCTTGGGAAGATGCAGGGTGATCCGGCGTGCCGAGCGGGTGAGCCGTCCGGCCAGGGCGAAGACCCGCCGCCGGAGGGTCTTGGTGGTCACGATCTGCTCATCCAGGCCGATGCGGGCTGTCCAGCGAGCCAGGTTGTGGGCCATCACCTGTACCGCCAGCCAGGCGCCGTTGGCGGCGAAGCGGCCCGAGGGGAGATGGTTCAGCCCGACGCCGTACTTGAGGTCGCGTATCGCATTCTCGATCTCGGCGTGGCGGCGGTGGTCAGCCTCCAGTTCCAGGGTCTCCCCGTCCCGGTCGGTGATGAAGCCGTGATAGCTGTAGGTGGCGAAGAGAGCCAGTTGAGAACCGGGCGCCGGCTTCACCCGCCGGACGATGAGCCGTACCGGCGCGGCATCCGGCTCACTCTGGAAGGGGGTGTAGGTGGTTTCGGCCACATCGGCGGCGCCGTCCATCCAGTAAGGAATCGGCGTCCAGGCATCTTCGGGTATCGCCTCGATGAGATTGTGCAGGCTTTTGTGCTGGCGGATGGTGATGGAGAAGCGGACATCCATCCGGCGGCAGACGGCGACCACGGCGTGGGTATAGAAGCCGCTGTCAGCCCGCATGGTGAGCTGCCCGCTGGCCCCGCCGCAGCGAACCCGGCTCACCGTCTCACGCAGGAAGTGGGCGGCGCCCCGGGCGGTGATGGCCCGGCCCTCGCGCAGGCGGGCCATCAGCACGTCGCCGGTTCCGGCGGCGACGGCCAGCAGTGGGTGATAGCCCCGCGCGCCGGTATAGCCGTGATGGCGGGCGCCCTCCTTGGCCAGTCCGTAAGGCTCGCAGATCGTCGAATCAAGGTCGATGGTGAATGGCGCGTCGCCGGGTCCGGCCCCCGCCTGCCAGGCCCGGGCCAGCAACTCGCGGCTCACCCCGTCCAGCTGGCGGACGTGCCCCCAGGTGAAGCTGCGCAGGAAGGTGCCGAGGGTGGATGGCGCTTTGACTACGCAGCCGAGAGCGCAGGCCGTCCTGCCGGTGCGCAACGCATCGGCGTCGTCGATGCAGTCGCCGCCCGCCAGCGCCGAGGCGACCAGCGTCATTATCTTGTCGCCGGTGTTGGCTCGGCCTGGGGCCCGGCCCAGGTCCAGGTGCCGGTCAACTAGTTGGGAAAGGCCGAGGTGCAAGGCCAAGGTGGCGGGAAGAATCAGCCCGGCATTGTTGACCAGGCGGTGGTCGTCGAAGGCGATGTGGATGCCGTCGGGTTGGTTGCGTGGTAGCATCTATTGGGTGCTCCTTGTTTCTGGTCGGTTTTCTGTTTCAAAACCATTATCCCAGATTCAGAGGCGCACCCTTTTGTTTCTTCAGCAGGCCTCTCACACGCCCCCGTTCGGTGGATTGGGGCTTACCGGAGGCCTTAACGATGCAGTCCCCTAAACCAAAGCTAAGAAATAATTAGTGAAACCTACATAAAGCGAACCCGAAGAGGAGTTGCGATATTCTGTAAAAGAAGTCGAGTGGCGGTGGTGGAAGGGATGAAGGAAATAGTGCAACTCATGGAAGAGTGGCAATTCAATGTAGGTGACTTACGGGAAAGGATGTATCGAGCGCCAACACCTCGGGAGCGAGAGCGATGGCACGGGCTATGGTTGTTGGCCCAAGGGTGGTCGGCTATCCAGGTGGCTGAGGCTTTGGACAGAGAGCCTCATACCATTGGAAACTGGCTGGCCAACTTTCGCCGAGGCGGGGCCCAAGGTTTGGTCTTTGAACAGACTGGGGGTTCCCCCCCGTCTTGAACTGGGGTCAACAGAACCAACTGAAGTCTGCGGTGCAAAATCCGCCTGGAGAGGCGGGAGTTGAATTGTCCAACTGGAATTGGAAAGTAGTGAGGCAATTTCTCAAGCAGAGCTTTGACCTGGGGCTGAGTCGAAGCAGTTGCTTGAACTACCTCCATCGGTTGGGCTTCGTGCTGAAGCGACCCAAGAAACGCCTCCTGAAAGCCAAGGATGAAGCGCGGAAAGCCTTCGTCCTCCAGTACAGCCAAATCCGAGAGGAGGCCCAAGAGAGTGGGGGCAAAATCTTCTTCGTAGACGAAGCCCACTTTCGGGCCGATGCCGATCTGAGGGGGAAATGGGTGCTCAAGGGAGAGCCGGCGCTGGTGGACTCTACCAGTCCTCGGTGGGGAGAGAAGGCCTGCTACTACTCGGGAGTTTGCTTGGAGGCTGGGGAGGTGGAAGCCATGGAAATAGCCGGCAACAGCAATGCCGAGACCTCCACCGCCTTTTTACGGCAGCTAAGAGCAAAACATCCTGGACCCCTGGTAGTGATTTGGGACAATGGGCCAGCCCACCGAGGAGCAGCGATTCGCAGCTATTTGACCACCCCTGACTTGCAGCTGAGGCTGGTGGCCTTACCGGCCTACAGCCCAGACTTCAATGCCGACGAAGCCGTCTGGGACTGGGCCAGGGAAGAGGTCACGGCCAACGAATGCCTGGGAACAAAAGCCCAAGTCCAAGAGAAGATGAATGCATTCTTCGGCGGACTAGCTCACCGTAAGGATGAAGTGAAACATCGCTGCCGAACCCTGTTACAAGCTCGAGCCGATGCATTGATTTTTACACCTTCCCTACCTTTGCCATCGCTGCAAAATGTAGTTCCCACCTTGGCTTTGGTTTAGTACTACAACGACGAGTTGTCTGGTAGGATGGCTGGACAGATGATGTTGGGTGGTTTGGGTGATGGATGCGGCGAGCTTCGAGCGGGTCTACGACAGCCTTCAGGAATTCCACGCCTTCTTTGCGGCCTCCTTCGGCCGCAAGCAGTGGCGGGATCACAGCGGGAATTACCTTCAGGCGCTGCTGGTGCAGGACCAGGAGCGGCGCAACGCCGAGAATCTCTCGGAATCGGTGGGCATCTCGGCCCAGGCGATGCAGCGCTTTCTCACCGAGGCCCGGTGGTCCGATGAGACAGTCATAGGGCGGTTGCAGGAATACTTGGCCCCCAGGCTGGGACACCCGGAGGCGGTGTGGGTGTTCGATGGCAGCGACTTCCCCAAGCAGGGCAGGAAATCGGCGGGAGTGGCCCGGCAGTACTGCGGCAGGCTGGGCAAGGTGGCCAACTGCCAGGGTGGGATGTTCCTGGCCTACGTCAGCCCGCTGGGCCGGGCGTTGGTGGACAAGCGGCTGTATCTGCCCAAGAGTTGGACCTCCGACCAGGACCGGTGTGCTGCGGCGGGTGTGCCGGAGGACCGGCGGAACTACCGGTCAAAGACGGAGTTGGCCCTGGAGATGCTGGAGCGGGTCCTGGAGTTGGGCTACCTCAGGGCCGAGTGGGCTACCTCAGGGCCGAGTGGGTTGCCGGAGACGACGCCTTCGGGATGTCGCCGACCTTCCGGGAGGGACTGGCGGCCCTGGGGATGCGCTACGTGCTGGACGTTCCGGGCGGCACTACGGTCTGGCCCTTGGACCCGGCTTGGACCAGTCCGGAATATCCGGGGTTCGGCCGCCCCCGCAAACCCAAGCTGCGGCCTGGGCAGCGGCGGACCATGGAGCAGCGCGGTGATGAACTGCCGGATGAGGCTTGGCGGGAGATAACGGTGGCCCAGGGAAGCCAGGGGCCGCGCACCTACCGGTTCAGTGCCCAGCGGGTGCGGGCCACCAGGAGGCGCAAGCCCGGCGAGGAACTGTGGGCCGTCTGGCGCCGGAACCTGGACGGCAGCGAGCCCCGCTACTACCTGTCCAACGCTCCCGAGGGCACAACCTTGGAGACTCTGGCCTACGTGGGTGGGTCCAGGTGGCGCATTGAAACGGAGTTCGAGACTGAGAAGGGTGACGTGGGGCTGGACGAATACGAGACCCGCAGCTGGGCAGAGTGGCATCACCACATAGCCATGTGCCTGCTGGGTGGAGCGTTCCTGCTGAGCCTGCAGCAGGATTTGGGGGAAAAAGATGCCCCGGATCACGAGGCCACAGATGTACCGGGTGGTGCGGGAGATGCTGCCCCGGGAGCAGTTCGGGCCCGATCAATTGCTGTTGTGGCTGGAGGATACGCAGCTACGCAACGAACGGGCTCGCCGTTCCCACGAGAGACGCCGCTCCACCCGCCGCGAAAGCAGGATGGAGCCGCCACCTTAAACCCGTCGTTGTAGTACTAGCTGCGGTAATGATAATCCGGCCGACGTTAGATTCTGCAGTAGCTGCGGGACAGATTTATCTGCTGAGGGGCAGTGTGCCGCCGGCCAGCATCATAATCCGCCCGACGCGCAGTTCTGCAACAATTGCGGGGTCGTTCTGCACTGCCCCAACTGTTCTCGTAGCGATGTAGGCGAAGGCCGTTTCTGCCGATGGTGCCAACAGTTTCTCGTTGGGCCCCAGGGAGTTAAGGCAGCTGGAATTGGACGCCGCGTAGCTGCCTACCTATTGGATATTCTCCTCTTCTTCGTCACCCTGATAATAGGCTACCTCGTGTGGTGGCTATTTTCGCTGAGTCGAGGCCAGACCCCTGGGAAGCGGTTAATGGGGATACGAGTCATGCGTGTGGACGGGACCGCCTCGGACTCGGGCTGGACTTTTATCCGCGAGTTCCTGGTCAAGTTTGGCCTCTTCGAGCTGATTGACATGGCGGCGTTTGGCCTTGCGTCACTTCTTGACACAGTTTGGGCATTCTGGGACAAAGACCGCCAGACCTTACACGATAAGATAATGGAGACGGTTGTTGTGGACGATCGCGCGCTCCGATCTCGGCCCCAGGGGACCTTTGCCGAAGTTGCGTAGGCCAGCCCAGCTTCACTCCAAACCGGTAGAGGAGTTAGACATGAAAATCACCGAAATTGAAGCCATTGCCATGGTGTGGCCGCCGCCGGAGAATCAGTATTGGACCGCGCTACGACCCATTGGCCGGGTCAGCGAGTTGATAGTACGGGTCCACACGGACACCGGCTTGGTGGGCATCGGCGAGGCTCACGGAGCGGGTATGCCCTTTCCCGGCATCTACAAGCAGGACGGGTCGGGCAACATTCAGCCGGAAGGGGCCTCCCGGGTGGTGGCCGAGGTCCTCAAGCCCGCTCTCTTGGGCGAGGACCCTCTGGATAACGAGAGGCTGTGGGACAAGATGTTCGCGCTGAACCACTATCCTGGATGGGCCGCACCGGGCTGGGGCCGGCCCCAAATAATGACCGGGATGGCGGCGATCGACATCGCCCTCTGGGACATCAAAGGCAAGGCGGCCAACATGCCGGTGTACAAACTGCTGGGCGGCACCCGCAACACCGTTCCCTGCTACGTGACCGGCGGCTACTATCAGGACGGCAAGACCCTGGCGGATCTGGTGCAAGAATGTGAGACCTACGCCGACATGGGCTACGACGCCATAAAATTGAAAATCGGTCACGTTGGCCTGGAGGAGGACGTGGAGCGAGTCCGGTCGGTGCGGGAGGCGCTGGGCCCGGAGTTCGACTTGATGCTGGACGTTAACGAAGGCTACGACGTTCCCACCGCCATTCGGGCCGCCCGTTTGATGGAGCCGCTGAACATCCGCTGGCTGGAGGAGCCGGTCCACTGGTATGACCGAGTGGAAGGTTTGGGGCAGGTCGCCGCCAGCACCTCCATTCCCATTGCCTCCGGGGAAAACGCCGCTCACCGCTGGGACGCCCGGGACCTGATCCAGCGCGGCGGGGTCAAAATAATGCAGTTTGATTGCACCCGCTCCGGCGGCATCACCGAGTGCCTCAAGATTGCCGGAATGTGCGCGGCGCAGAACGTACGGCTGGCGCCCCACCACGATCCCCAAGTCCACGGACACCTGGTCGCCGGGCTAGCGGTGGGGGAAATAGTGGAAACCTTCCCCGAGGCCGACCGGGACCCCATCTGGAACGAGCTATTCACCATCCGTCCCGAGATCAAGAACAGCCAGTTGACCCTGCTGGACCGTCCTGGTTGGGGATTCGAGCTGGACGAACGGACCTTGGAAAGGCGGGGAGTATGGGCCTGAGAGCAATCATGCCACCGGGGATTACTCCTACCCCACCGGATGGAATTTAGGTGATCTGGCTGGCCGTGGCCCTGGGCGGGGCTGCCGGCTCGGTCCTGCGGTACGGCGCGGGACGCCTCGCCATAAATTATTGGGGCCCAACCACGGTCATGGCCACCTTTGCGGTCAACGTCAGCGGCTCCTTTGCCCTAGGGGTTTTCTACACCCTGGCCGCCGAGCGGACGACTCTTCCTGTGGAGATTCGAGCGCTAATAGGCATCGGCCTAATCGGTGGCTATACGACCTTCTCCACTTTCAGCTTCGAAACCATTCGCCTCCTGGAGTCCGGAGAGCTGACCCGGGCCGCCGCCAGCGTCCTCGGCAACCTGCTCCTGGGCCTGGCAGCCGCCTACCTGGGCATACTGGCGGCCCGGTTGGCCTAAACCAAAACTAAGGTGGGACGCACAGAGTTATATACCCAAACTCAGCGGGTTTCACCTCGGTATTAGTTTAGAATACCTGCTAGCTCATCCTCCTCGGTGGAGGAGGCCGCCGGGCCAGCTACCCAGCAGCTGGCTTCCTTGAGCCGAGGGTCCCCAGATGCTAGAATCGGCTAGAGTCGGGCAATGGTCCACCCCAGCGGCCGCAGGCCCTCAAAAAAGACGGGAAACAGGAGACCTAATTCCGGACCATAAAACTGTGATCGCGGAACTCTGAGGATAAGGTTGGTTCCAAAAGCCAAAAAAACCGCCGCCCCGACGACCGATCAGACCATTGGAATCGAGATTCCGGAGATCATCCGGCTGTTGAACAGCAGCTACGGCCCCTTTCCACCGGAACCGCGTCTGGACCCGGCTCACGAGCTCACCTTTACAATTTTGTCCCAGCACACCTCCGACATCAATTCAGAGCGGGCGTTTCGAGGCTTGATGGACCGTTTCGGCGACCTGGAGTCGGTGGCCAAAGCTGAGGTCTCGGAGATCGAGCTGGCCATCGCGCGGGGGGGCTTGGCGAAAGTAAAGGCACCTCGCATCAAGCAAATTCTGAATCGTATCCTGGAGCTTAACGGCTCCCTGGACCTCACCTTCCTGGCGGAAATGCCCCTGCCCGAAGCCAAAGCCTGGCTGCGGCAGCTGCCGGGAATTGGCCCCAAGTCGGCGGGAATCATCCTCAGCTTTTCCCTGGGCATGCCGGCCATGGCCATCGACACCCACATTTTTCGTGTATGCCAGAGGCTGGGGCTCATCGGACCCAAGGTCAACGCGGACAAAGCCCACGAATTGATGGAAGAAGCGGTGGAGGCGGATCAGGTATTTACCTTTCACATCGGCTTTATCACCCACGGGAGGCAGGTTTGCAAGGCCCAGCGTCCCTTATGCTCCGAGTGCGTACTGGCCTTTGCCTGCCCCTCTCGGGACCAGTTCCTAACCTTGACCGCCTCCGAACCTTCAGATAACCTGAAAGCCAAGGGGAAACGAAAAGCGGCCCCCAAACCCAAATCAAAATCCGGACCCAAAACGGCTCGCAAGGGTAAGACCGCATCCAAGAGGGTGTCGGTTACCCAATTGCCGCACTCGGCGCCCATGCCGGAGGATCAAGCCTAATGGAGGACCAACGCTGGTGAAAGCTGGAATCATCAATGTCACCGGATACGCCGGTTCGGAGCTGGCGCGCATCCTCTACCGTCACCCGGAGGTGGAGGTCATCTCGGTCACCGGACGCAGCGCCGCCGGGCAGAAGTTGGGTCAGGTGTTTCCCCATCTCTCCGCGCTGGACCTGGAGATAACCGAAGAGCTGCAAGGCAACCTGGACATCGTGTTTTCCTCCTTGCCCCACAAGGCCAGCGCCGAGGCGGTAATTCCTTTGCTGAGGCAGGGGATCAAGGTGGTGGACATCAGCGCCGACTTTCGGCTGAAGCGGGCGGAGCAATATGAGGAGTGGTACGGCGTGGCGCATCCGGACCCCAGCTACCTGGAGGACGCGGTTTACGGCCTTACCGAGCTGCATCAGGAGGAAATTTCCTCGGCCCAGCTGGTAGCCAATCCAGGCTGCTACCCAACCAGCGCCATTCTGGCCCTGGCGCCGGCGGTGAAACTGGGACTAATCGAGCCGGACATTATCGTCGACAGTAAATCCGGCATTTCCGGCGCCGGCCGGGGTCTGAGCCTGAGTACCCACTTTTCGGAAGTCAACGAGAATACCCTGGCCTATGCTCTGGACGGGCACCGCCACCTACCGGAAATCATTCAAGAGCTGTCCCTGATGACCGATGAGTCGCTGGATATCACCTTCTTACCCCACCTGATACCGATGACCCGGGGGATTCTCAGCTCCTGCTACGCCCGTTTGCGCCCGGAGCAGGCTGGGGAGGGTGCAACGGCCAGCCAGCGGGTGCGGGATGTATATGAGGAGTTCTACCGGGACCATCCCTTCGCCGTGGTAACCCCCCAGCCTCCCCAGACCAAGCAAACCCTGGGCAATAACCAGTGCCTGATTTACCCTACGGTGGACCACCGCAGCGGGCGACTGATAGTCATCAGCTGTCTTGACAATCTGGTCAAGGGCGCGGCGGGACAGGCGGTGCAGAACATGAATCTGATGTGCCAATTGCCCCAGGAGACGGCTTTAGAGTCGTTGGCGGTGTACCCCTAGATATAGTAGAATTCCCCTCGTGCCCCGGTCGTCTAGCCTGGTCTAGGACGCCACCCTTTCAAGGTGGAGATCATGGGATCGAAGCCCATCCGGGGTACCACTTTTTCTTCCCACCAAAACGGCCCCACCAACAGCGATGGTGGGGCCGCTTCCTATCTAGAGGGTTTTGACTTTAATCCAGCGGGAGGAATAAACCCGGTTCAGCCAACCCCCACCGCCGCCGCCGCGCTGCTTTCCTCGGTCGTGGGGAAGCTGTAACCAATGCCCCGCCTAGTAAGAATGTACTTGGGCCGGCGGGTCTGATCCTCCAATTTCAGCCGGAGCCGTCCAATAGTCACATGCAAAAGGTGGTCCTCTCCCACGTATTCCTCACCCCAGATCCGCTCCAGAATCTGGTCGCGGGTCACAATGCGCCCGGCGTTTCTGGCCAGGTAGCAGAGCAACCGATACTCGGTGTCCGACAGGAACACCTCATCGTTTCCCAGCAATACCCGATTGCTGGCGAAGTCAATAAGTAGCTCGCCAACCTCAACCGTCGGCTCAGCAACCTCGTTGCTCATCACTGACCGTCGCAGCGCCGCCTTCACCCGGGCCGCCAGCTCGTTGGGAGAGAAGGGCTTGGTAATGTAATCGTCGGCCCCCAGGTCCAGGCCCCGCACCTTGTCCTCATTGAAATCCTTGCCGGTCACCATGATGATAGATACCTGAGAGAACTCCCGAATCCGGGAGCAGGTGGTAAATCCGTCGATTCCGGGCAGGCCGATGTCCAGCACTATCAGTGACGGAGTTATCTCCGCCAACATTTCCAGAGCCTCCTCGCTACTCCCCGCCGCCACCACAGAGAAGCCCTCCTTCTCCAGCACCATCCGCTCTAGGCGCAGAACTCACGGATCGTCTTCCACCAGCAAAACGCAAGATTTCTTATACAACATCATCCATCCCAGGGCTCGGTCACGTTATCTCAAGGCTATCGCCAAGATTGTAGTCTGACTGCCCGGAAGGCTTAATCATGAGGTACAAATTCGACTTTAGCTAAGGAAGACATTAAGTTCAAATATCTTCGATAGGGATTGGGAAAGTTACGGTGTGATATTGGTATTGGAAATTTCTTGATCCGGAAAGCCAGAACGGGAAGCACCCAAATTGGAATTGTGAGAAGTCTGTGAGCCCCAAGGGCAGCCCTGGGATGCCCCTGCGACTTTCTCAAGTAAAAATTAGGTCACGCCCCGTCTGATTCCCACCGGCCCGCGGACCGGCTCGGGAAGAGTGGGGTTGAGAGGTGGATATGATAAGCGTTACCCACGAAGAGCAATTGGGGCTGAACTCGCCTGCTGAACCCCATGCTGGGGACTCCCGGACTCAAAAATGTGGGGATTCCATCCTCCTGGTCGAGGACGATATGCCCACTTTGCGGTTGGAGCGGGTGATCCTGGAAGAAGCGGGCTATCTGGTGGAAGGGGTTGCCTGTGGGGAAGCGGCTTTGGAGCTCATCGCGGATGAACCTCCGGCATTGGTCATACTGGATAACGGACTGCCCGGTATGGATGGTTTCACTACTTGCCGGCGCATCCGAGAAGTTTCTCGAGTACCGGTTCTTATGATTAGCGGCGGTAAGACCACTGCCAATCGGAAACAGGCAACGGCATCCGGCGCCAACGGATACATTACCAAACCATTTTCGACCGGGAAGTTGGTTGATTTGGCAGCGGAAATTATCGCCGAGTCTGCTGGGTATTTCCATGAAGGGCAAGGTGAAGGGGAAGGCTCGCAACCGGTCGATAAATCGCTGTCCAACTCCCAGCTACCTGAGGAAGACAATGCGCCAGCGCCCAGCGCTTCGGTTCTTGATGCTAGGGACCCAATAGGAGAGTCTGCATCTTTGTCAGCTGAGGACAGAAATCAGCCGGACGGAGACCAGCCTATCGATTCTGCTCTCTCTTGGCGTAACGAAGATTCCCCCGCCCGAGTACTGGATCCGGTAGATGAAGAGGAACCGGAGGACGACCCTACGGAAGTTGCCGTGGTCTGGAATTCCCAATATTCCCAGGAACAGCAGTCTCCCCTGGAAGATCCTGACTCCGAAGATTCACTGCCCTGGTACGGTGGCGAGCCTGAATATCCCAGGCCGGGTCATTCAGGACAGGATCTTAATCAACCAGCTTCGCCCACCACGGTGGCTTGGGACCAGAGGAAGACTTCAGCAGCTTCCTCCCTGGAGGAGCAACCTAACGGACCTGCCGATAAGAAAGAGCATGATTCCGCATTTTCGCCGTCGGCCCTTCCCGCCGAAGACCTGGCCGAGAATGTTCACGAAGACCCAATCCCGGCGGATGAGCCGCCTGAAGAACCGACAGCCGAGCCGCCGGAGGATCTGGATGCGGAGCTGTACGAGGGTACGGTGCGGCTCAGGGTCACCTCATCCGGTCCGGTCAAGAACCTGCTTGCTTTTGTGGGCGAACTGCGTCAGAACACCCAACTCCGTTTGCTCCGCCTGGTAGCCAGCCAGCGGAGCGAATCGATGGACATTTGGCTGGGGCTAAGGGAGCCGCTGCATCTGATAACAATCCTCGGGGATATTCCGGGGGTTAGCCGGGTCGCCGCCCTCCCTGATCCAGGTGAGGATGAAAAAGAACGACGAGTGACTGTCGCAATCGGCCAATGACGCCGGATGAAAAAGAGGGGACCAATAGTTTTGAGAACCAAAGAGGCTGAAAAAATCAGTTGCTCCCCCTTGCCAAGGGGGAGAGCAAGAAGGGGTCCGATTCCACCTCCTAGCCTCTCCTTTAGAAGGGGAGGGATATTTTAGACAATCTTCTCCGAGAACGAATCAAGCGGAATTTGTAAAGCAATATTAGGAGTCCTATGAGCGCGGAAAATATCGACCCTTCGACTCTATCCGGCCAATCCGGTATCGCCACCCTGCCACCGGAGACCCCTGAGGCCGCCGGAGAGGAATCCACCCATCCGGAGACTCCTCGCAGCAGTTCGCCCGCGTCTCTCGCCGGCATGCTGGTGGAGGCCGGCATTCTTTCTCCGGACCAGATAGCCAAAGTGCAGGAGATCGCCCGACGAGAGCGACAGTCTTTGGGCCGTATTTTGGTCAGAGACGGGCTGGTGCTCTCCCGAGACATGGCCACTCTCATAGCCCTTTATCTGGGGCTAACCATGGTGGATTTGCGCAGCGAGGACATTGATCCCAAGGCCATCGCCTTGGTTCCCGAAGAACTGGCGCGGAAGCACCTGGTACTGGCGATAAAACAGCATGAAGGCCACCTCTCGGTAGCCATGACCGACCCCACGGACCTTCAGCTGATACAAGACCTGCGGCCCGCACCGGCTACATCATCGAACCGGTTATCGCCACCGCAGACGACATCCTGGAGCAGATCGACCTTTCCTACCGGTTGACCCAATCCCTTAGCGTAGACACCCTGCCGGAGGAGGAAGGGCCCGCCGACGAACGGGTCACCGCCAAGCGTCTTCGGGACGCATTGCCAACCCAGGTGATCAGCCTTCTTTTGAGCCAGGCCCTCCAAGACCGAGCTTCCGACATTCACGTGGAGCCAACGGAGACCCTGCTCCGCATTAGGTTCCGCATTGACGGGATTTTGCACGAGATCATGGAACTACCCATGGAGATGCACCCGGCGCTGATCTCCCGACTCAAGATCATGTCCGGCATGAACATCGCGGAACGCCGCCGCCCCCAGGACGGCCAGCTAAACTTCGAAGCGCAAAACCGCACGGTGGACGTTCGAGTAGCGGTCAGCAACACCGCCAACGGCGAGATGTGCGTGTTGCGGCTTCTGGACAACAAGAAATTCACCTTGCTCAGTCTGGACCAACTGGGGTTCGGCGGAGATGCGTTGGACAGTTACCGCCGCCTTTTGCAGCTGCCCTACGGCATGGTTGTGATTTGCGGTCCTACCGGTTCCGGCAAGAGCACCACCTTGTACGCTTCCGTGCTGCAGATGGACCGCTCGGAGAAGAAGGTTATCTCCATCGAGGACCCGGTGGAGTACCGCATCAGCGACGCCAGCCAGATGCAGGTTAACCACGAAGCCGGGATTTCCTTTGCCACCGCCCTGCGCAGCATCTTGCGGCTGGACCCGGACGTGATTTTGGTGGGTGAGATTCGAGATCAGGAAACCGCCGGTATCGCCACCCAGGCGGCCCTCACCGGTCACCTGGTGCTTACTTCCTTGCACGCCAACGATTCGGTTTCGGGATTGCTCCGGCTCAGAGACCTGGGGGTGCCCCCCTATCTGATCGCCTCTTCCCTGGGTGGTCTAGTCGCCCAGCGAATGGTTCGCCTCGCTTGCAGCAACTGCAAGGAGATGAGCCGCCGCCCGCTGGCTGAGCAGCAAGCCTACGCCGCCGAACTCGGTGAAACCCAGGAAAGGTTCATGTATGGGACCGGCTGCAACATCTGCGCCCATACCAGTTATCACGGTCGCATGGGAGTATTCGAAATCATGACGATGTCGGATACAATACGCCAGCTCTTTTTGGAAGAAGCCCCCCGACATCGACTCTGGGAGCAGGCACAGTTGGAAGGGACCAAGTCCCTGAAACATGATGGAATGCTCAAAGTCGGAGAGGGGAAAACCACTCCTTACGAAGTGATGCGAGTCCTGTTCAGTCTAGAATAGCAGGTGCACTAATGCAATACAGATACGTAGGCTACACCCTTCAAGGCGGCTTATTTAAGGGCCGCGTCAAGGCCGACAACCAGGCGGAAGCCTGCGGGGAGATTGCCGACTACGGGTACAAGCTGCTGGAGGTAAGCCGATGCCGGCAGTTCCCCGGAATGGAGCAGCTTTTCCCCAGCCTTTTCCGCATCGGTGGCAAAGACCTGGTCCGTTTTACCCAGCAGCTGGCCACCATGGTTAGAGGCGGCGGCAGTCTGCAACGGGCTATGGAGCTGCTCCAAATGGAAAGCCGCAATCGAATCATGCGGGGCATCCTCACGTCCATCATCAAAACTCTCGACCAGGGAGGCAGTCTCTCTTCCGCCATGGCCCAGCACTCCAATGTGTTCGGCCCCAGCTACGTTAGCGTTGTGGGAGCCGGAGAGCACACCGGACGGCTGGCTCCGGCCTTGGACCAGCTCGCCACCACCCTGGAGAGGGAACAGGACGCCAAGCAAAAGGTCAAGCGGACGATGATGATGCCCATGTTCACCATCGGCGCCGCTGCCGTAATGCTGCTCCTGATGTTGACCGTTTTGATGCCGCCCTTGCTCAAAACCTTCGAGAGAATGGGCAACGAGATTCCCTTGATTACCCGCATCGCCATGGGAACTATGAGCCTGGCCACTGAAAATCTGAAAACGGCGAGAATCGTCATTGTCGCCGTGTTTATCCTTCTGCTCCTCGCGAAACGGGTCAAGTCCATAAAATATGGCTTGAACCTGCTTCAAATAAAGACTCCTATTTTGGGACAACTGATCCTGGCGAACGAGCTTTCCCAGTTTTCCCGCACCATCGGAATGCTTCTGCAGTCGGGCATAACCCTGGGTACCGCGCTGCCCCTAAACCAAAGCCAAGGTGGGAACTACATTTTGCAGCGATGGCAAAGGCACGGCAGGTGTAAAGATCAAAGCATCGGCTCGGGCCTGTAACCGGGTTCGGCAGCGATGTTTCACTTCATCCTTACGATGAATTAGCCCGCCGAAGAATTGATTCATCTTCTCTTGGACTTTGGCTTTTGTTCCGTGGCATTCGTTGGCCGTGACCTCTTCTCTGGCCCAGTCCCAGACGGCTTCGTCGGCGTTGAAGTCTGGACTGTAGGCCGGTAAGGCCACCAGCCTCAGCTGCAAGTCAGGAGTGGTCAAATAGCTGCGAATCGCTGCTCCTCGGTGGGCTGGTCCATTGTCCCAGATTACTACCATAGGTCCAGGATGGTTTGCTCTTAGCTGCTGTAAAAAGGCGGTGGAGGTCTCGGCATTGCTGTTTCCAGCTATTTCCATGGCTTCCACCTCCCCAGTCTCCAGACAAACTCCCGAGTAGTAGCAGGCCTTCTCTCCCCACCGGGGACTGGTGGAGTCCACCAGCGCTGCCTCTCCCTTGAGTACCCATTTGCCTCGCAGGTCGGCATCGGCCCGAAAGTGGGCTTCATCCACGAAGAAGATCTTGGCTCCATTCTCTTGGGCCTCCTCTCGGATTTGGCTGTACTGGAGGACGAAGGCTTTCCGTTCTTCATCCTTGGCTTTCAGGAGGCGTTTCTTGGGTCGCTTCAGCACGAAGCCCAACCGATGGAGGTAGTTCAAGCAACTGCTCCGACTCAGCCCCAGGTCAAAGCTCTGCTTGAGAAATTGCCTTACTACTTTCCAGTTCCAGTTGGACAATTCAATCCCCGCCTCCCCAGGCGGATTTTGCACCGCAGACTTCAGTTGGTTCTGTTGACCTCGATTCAAGACGGGGGGGAACCCCCAGTCTGCTCAAAGACCAAACCTTGGGCCCCGCCTTGGCGAAAGTTGTCCAGCCAGTTTCCGATGGTATGAGGCTCTCTCTCCAAAGCCTCAGCCACTTGAGTGGCCGACCACCCTTGGGCCAACAACCATAGCCCATGCCATCGCTCTCGCTCCCGAGGTGTTGGCGCCCGATACATCCTTTCCCGTAAGTCGCCTACATCCAGTCGCCACCGTTCCAGGAGTTGCACTATGTCTGTCATCCCTTCCACCACCGCCAATCGACTTCTTTTACAGAATATCGCAACTCCTCTTCGGGTTCGCTTTATGTAGGTTTCACCTTAGCTTTGGTTTAGCTATAACCGGCTGCAAGAATTTGACTCTGCGGGAGGCTTTCCTCGCCGGCGAGGAAAGCCTGGTAAGCGGGCACGGATTATCCGCGGCTCTTAAAGAATTCCCGGTCCTGCCCAGGATGTGGGTGGAGTTGGTGACTATTGGCGAGGAGAGTAACTCCTTGGCCCAAACCATGACCGACCTGGCCGACGCCTACCAGAAAGAGCTGGAAAACCGCCTGGGCAGCCTGCTGGCCCTGCTGGAGCCTTTGTCCACCTTAGCGGTCGGAGGAATAGTCCTTTTCATTGCTCTGTCCATGTTCCTACCCATCTATTCTGGCTTGAACAGCGCGGCACCATAACGCATATAGAAGAACAAGGGGACTATTTTGCCTAAGAATACACAAGACCTTCGATATTTTCTTTCGGGCTTAAAGGTTTGGGGCGTAGTAGCGGTGCTGGCTGCGCTGGTTATCGGCGGATTTTACGGCTTTCAAGGCTACCGGTATTGGAGCGCTTGGAACGGCGAAAGATCCATGGCCAAAGAAATCCAACGAATCAACAACAAGTTGTCTCAGGAAGTTCCCGAGGTCGCGTCCGCGGAAACGAAACGAGAAAGGCAGGAACAGCGGCTGGAAGTTATGCAATCCTCCTATTTTGACTCCAACGTAGGGGACATCATGAACACCGTGTCGGCCGCCGCCCGAAAAACCAACGTGGATCTGTCCTCCCTGTCCGCCGGCGATCCCATATATGAGCCGGTGGGGGGCCTGGAATATAAGGTGCAAGGCCTCACCGTTACCGCGGAAGCACCGACCCGGAACCTGTACCAATTCATTGACCGGCTATCCAACAGCATGCCCGTGATGGAAGTAGACCAGATTACCATCGGCAACCCCGGGGAAAAGGCCACCACTCAGCTGCAGCTGGCATTCTACCTTTCGCCCCGTATGGTTGCGGAAGAAGAGGGAGCTGATTAATGAATACTCCACTCGGAAAAATTACAAAAACCGCCAACCGGAATGAAAACCAGCTTTCCCCTGGCGAAGCAGCCTCGCCTGAAGAACTGGATAATGTAGAACCAGACTCGGCAGGTTCGACCAAAGAAATTTCCGGGTTTTCCTCTACCGCCGTCGCCGGAGACGTCTCCGAACATAGGTCCGGGAAGAAGAAGCTGAAGAAGCTGATGAAGTGGATACCCAGGTTGCCCCGAGTCAGTTTTGCCTCCATGTACCGGACGGTAACCCTGAGCGTAGAGAAGGATGTGATTCGGGTAGCGGTGTTCAAAGGCCGCAACATTACCTCTTGGGGCACCGTACCCCTCAGCTGGGCTCCTGGGGAGTTGGAGGCTGCCAACCATCCCGAGCCCAAAAAAGAAAAGCCACCACTCCACGGATTGCTGGATGAGCTGGGTATTCGCACCGGGGGACGTCTGCGGGGATTGCTGGACCAGGCCGGGGTCCGCCGGGGCCGGGTGGTGATGGACTTCAGTCTTTACACCACTTTGATGCGCCACCTACAAGTGCCCAAGGTAACTGGGCGTTATCTGGAGCCAATGGTCGTATCCGAGGTTCTGGATGCTATTCCCTTCGATAAGAAAGAGGTAGACATCTCTTGGCGTCTGGTGAGGGGACAGGACGAGCAATCGGTTTTCGCGGTCACCTTACCGAAAGATAGAGTCAATTCTCAAGTGCGCCTGGTAAGGGACAGCGGCCTGTTTCCGGCGGCGGCCTATTCCAAAGCCAACGTGTTGGCTCTCGCCGCGGGAATCCCCAACGCCATTGTAGTGCACTTGGAGCAGACTCAAACGGCCATAGTTCTGGTAAGCAACGGAGATCCCCAGGTAGTTCACCAGCTGGACTTCGCCGAGGCCAGTAGCGGCCCGGAAGAGCAAGGCGAGGCCATCGCCCGGGCCGTGGACCAGGTGGCAGGATACCATCAGAGCTTCGACCCCCGTGTGCAGAGCGCCCAGTTACCGGTGATCCTAACCGGTGAGAATTCGGTCGAGTCCAACCCGGTGGTTCAAAGTCTGAGACAGAGCTTGGACTGGGAGGTTCGCGCCTTCACGCCGCCAATAGAATGCCCCGAGGGGTTCCCCATAGAGCAATATGCCACCAACATAGGACTTCTCCTGGCGGACCGGGTTCAGCCTCGGGAACAAGGCAAGGACCAGAATCAGAAGGCTCCGGCGCTGGACCTTCTGCCGAAGCGGCATCAGCCTATTCCCCTGCCCACCTTCCAGGCGGCCATCTTCGTTACCCTGTTCTTGCTGGCCCTGCATCCCTTCGATCTGACTGATTGGATTCAAGCTCAGGAGCTTCAGGCGCGGGTGGTATCTCGTGAGTTGCAGGATTTGCTGCAGCAGGAAGAGAAGCACGACGTCGTATTGGTTGACCATCAGCAGAGCCAATCCGGGTACGAGGTGGCCCGGGAGCAGACTGAGGAGCTACAAACCCTTATGGCGGATTTGGGAGGAAGTGTAAACATACTTTTGGGCAGACTGGACATCATTACCCATCAAGCTAAACCAGATACCGTGTCTCTGATCGCTGTGTCGCCATCGGGCGAGGACCTCTCGGTAATGGGAGGAGCCCAGTCCTACGCCGAAGCGCTGCGATACGCGGCCAACCTCCGATCTTACGGTGTGTTCGAGGATGCCCGAATGGTGCAGATTCAGGGGGACGGGGGCCAGGAAGCCAACGAAGATGGTTTGGTGAGCTTCCGAATTAAGATCACCTTACCAGTGGAGGACGAGCCGGAGGAATAGAGTAACTGCTCAAACCCCCACTAACCCAATTACCTCAAAGTGTCCCCCCGTCCGCCCTTCGACCGGCTCAGGGTGAGCACTGGCCACCGCTGGTGGTGAGGCTGTCGAACCAGGAGCCGAGGGGACGCCATTATCATCTGTCGGTGGCGCCCCACCGGAGCATGAAAACGCGGTATGACACGGGGCGCATTGAGATAGTCACTAACGGAATAATGGCCGAGGGCGGTTTGCCGATCAACCTGTGGGCGGCGGCTTCTGACCCAAAATAGCCATTAGGACTGAAACATCCGGCAGGTTCTCCAGGTCTTCCACCATCGCGAGCATGCGATCGCCGTCCCGGTCGGCCAGAACCCGGCCAATGCAATCCCAGACCTTGGCCATCCGCTGCTCCCGGCTCAAGGGGTTGCCCGCGGAGCCGGTGAAGTTCTGGCATTCATCACTTACGGTCCGGCCGTCCTTCAACTTCGCGGTGGCCTTCACCGGGGCGGACGCCGGCCCATCGGGCTGGACCCGAGTTTTCCTCAGCGTCTCCTCCATATCCGGCGCAAAGCGGCGCTGGTCAGTGAAACTGTCGATGACTACCTGGCCGTCCAGCAGAGCGGCGGCGACGCAGTATTCGACGCTGAACTTCCCGTCGAGTCCAGTCTGCGGTAAGGAGCCCGAGTGTCCCTGACCGGAAGTTTGGAGGGTCAACTCCTCGACCATGTCGGCGCGGAGTTCGTATCTTTCCCGCAGATTTAGCACGGCTTCAATTGGTGCTTGCATGCCGCGCTGGGCCGGAAAGCGTTTAATGTCGAAACCGGGGTCTAGCACCCGGTAGGGATCTCCCAGCCCCTGAGTCACAATATCCCAATCCATATTTCCGTTGAACAGGGCTTCCGCGTAGCCCCGGGGCGCTTCCAGAATCTGGTCGCTGGCGGTAAATCCGGCGCCAGCCAACATGCCCGCCTCCACGCCCATCCGCGCGGCGTTGCCGGGGTGAGTAGACTTGACCATGGTGCCGGTATTGGCGGTTAAACCACCGGTTCGAGATGCGGCAATCCCCAGAGCCATTTGGGTCTGCTGGGTGTCAAGGCCCAACACTTTGGCGCTAGCGGCGGCTCCTCCCAGGGGGCCAACCATCCCCGGAGGATGGAAAGCCGGGTTGGCCGCGGGAGCCGAAGCCGCCCGGAGCCGTCCCTGGATCTCCCACCCCAAAACGTAGGCCTCAATGATGGTCTTGCCGGAGATAGTTTTTCCGGCAGCGCCCCGTTCTTCGGCCAGGGCCAGGGCCGATGGCAGGCAGGATGAGGTACCGTGAGTGGGAGGAAATCCTTGTATCTCGTAATCGAGACAGTGGCCAAAAACGCCGTTAGCGAAAGCCGCGGAGGGAGCGTGGGTTTTGAATCCCCAGCCGATGACGGTCGCCTGAGGGACGCCTCCGGAATCTTTCACGTACTGACCGACGATGGTCGCCAGCTCCTGGGTAGACCCGGCCAGCATGTTGGCGATTCCGTCCAAAATGGCGATTTTGGCTGCCTCGACCACTGGGGCGGGCAGCTTTTCATAACTGGTGTCGACGATAAATTGAGCCAGAATCTTGGTGGCGCTCATAGGAATCCTCTACTATTTTAATGAGGCGGCTGGAAGCCAACCCTATTAAACCACAATTCGCCGAGGGTGTCAGAACAGATACGCGCCGGCTAGCAAAGACGCTTTGCGGATACGGTTATAACTAAACGCGATTGTAGCAGCCACCGTTGAACAAAATCCCCCTCAGTCCCCCTTTGCAAAGGGGGACTGAGGGGGATTTTGTTCTCTCAAGGCTCATGATTTCTTCGAGACCCCGAGCTTCAGTCGAGCCAGGCTTTCAACTGATCGTCGGTCAGGTTACCGGAATGGGAATCTCCGGACTGCTCAACAATGAGTTGGTCATCGTCGGGGGATTCAGATATTGGGTCAGTTTCCGGGTAAAGGGAATATTCGGCGAGTTTGGCCCGTATCTGTCCCAAAACCTCCAACGACTCGACAGTTACTCTCGCACTTTCAGTATAAATCTGCTGGGCTTGCAGCTCCTGCTGAACCGCAGCCCGGACCGTTTCCACCTCGGCCAGGGCCTTGCCGGCGTCATCTTGACTCCGCTGCCTGATGCCAGCCGCCTCCTGATCCGCAGATGCTCGAGCCAGTTCGACAATCTCTTCGGCCTGTTGCTGGGCTTCTGCTTTTACGGCTTCGGAGTAGGCATCGGCTTCCTCCCGCGCAGCGGCTGCCTGCTCCTCGACACGCTCCGCGTGATTCTTGGCCTGGGATATTACGGCTTCGGCGTAAGCGTCGGCTGCCTCTTTAACCGAGGCGGCATGCTTCTCCGCCTCTTCCGCCTGCTCCTGAGCCTCCGACTTGACTGTTTCAGCATAAGCGTCGGCTTCCTCTAGGATTGTGGCAGCTTCGGTTTCCAATTTTACCGCCTGCTGCTTAGCCTCGGCTTTAACTTTTTCCGCGTAGTTGTCCGCCTCATCGCGCAGCGCCGCAGCACGCGCAGCCGCTTCCTCGCCTTCCTGGTTGGCCTCCGCAACTACTTGAGCAGCGTAAACCACGGCCTCCTCACGAGTGGATTGGGCTTGCTCCAGCTCGTTCAGGGCTTCCAAGTGCTTTTGCTCGGCTTTCGTCTCCAGATGCCTGGCCTTAGCCAGCGTGGACTCTCCCTCGGATATCAACTTCTGGCAAATGTCTTTGGTGGATAACAAGATTTCATTGGCGATGTTTTGGCGCTGGTTTTCAGCGTGGGTGCGTCTGGTTCTTGCCCGAAGCAGCCGGCTCTCAGTGGTCATCCCTGGTTCCAACTCCACCGAATTAGGATTCGAGCCGCTGTCGACCCTGCCCGCTTGGTCCTCTTTAGCTGGGGTTGTTTGGTCCATCTTCTCTTCGGTCAAGGTGCGCTCCCTAGCTGGTCCCTGGGACCTGTTGGATGGGCTTTTTTGGCAAACTTACAGTCATTACCAGGCTAGGTCTGACCCACTGTTTTTGCCAAGGGTACCCGCACCTGAACCGGCCGGGAGAATTCCTCAGTTTAGGGAGGCAAAGGCGTCGGTCTGTTCCCCCGGCGGTGGTATAATCGCTTCCGCCTGGAACCCAAATTATTGCCAAATTGTTGATTGTCCCCTGGAACAGATTCACTGATGGACGCTATCCTAGAGCGCTTGGGAAATCTCTTGGGACTCACCGGCCCGTTGTGGTTTGCGGCCGCCGGTGCATCTATCTTCCTGATTTTTTGGTCCTTGCCGTCCTCCTTAACTGGTTGATTTTCCCCATAATCCTCCGTTTTACTCGATGGACTCCCACCGATTTGGACACCAGATTAGTTCGGGCCACCCGGCTACCTCTCACCCTGGCTATTGTGGTTTTAGGGGTTTACCTGGCTCTCACGCTACCCCTCGACCTGAGCGGGGGCCAGCAGCGTTTGGTCAATACCATCGCCAGCCTGATGGGCCTGGTCCTGGGAGTAATGGCAGTGGCGTCGGCGGTGGGGAACGCCTTTCGCTGGTACGAAGAGACCATAGCTCCTCGCACCGAGACCAATCTAGACCAACGGCTGGTCCCCCTGTTTCGAAGGGTAGCATCAGTTCTGATCTACATTCTGGGCGCCCTACTGGTTCTGGACCATCTCGGCGTTAGCATCAGCCCGCTGATCGCCGGCTTGGGACTAGGCGGCTTGGCAGTCGCCCTGGCCCTTCAGCCCACCCTGTCCAATCTTTTCGCCGGAACCTACGTAATGACTGAAGGGGTGGTCACGCCCGGGGATTACATAGAGCTGGAGGGTGGCATCACCGGATATGTGGTGGACGTTAGCTGGCGAAGCACGCGACTGCGGACTTGGGGCAACAATCTGGTGGTGATTCCCAACTTCAAGTTTGCCGAAACCATCATTACCAATTACCAGGCGCCGGTGCCAGCGGTAAATGTTTATTTGACTTGTGGGGTCAGCTATGACAGCGACTTGTACCAAGTGGAGCGAGTATGCCTGGAGGTGATGTCGGAAGCCCTGGAGCAGGACCCCGAAGCGGTCAAGGAATACGGTAGTTATTTCGGGTTCGACAGCTTTGGAGATTCCAACGTCAATTTCTGGCTTTTCCTACAGGCCAAAGACCGGCTGGCTAGCTTTAGGCTGCGAACTGTGGTGATGCAGAGACTGCACAGCAGGCTGGCGGATGAAGGCATAGTCATCAACTACCCGGTGCGCACTTTGCAGTTCCCGAAAGAATGGCAGGCCAACGGGTTACCTTTTGCCGAAGAAATACAATCAAGTCCCCAGCCAGGCTCTTCCCAGCTCGGCCGGCAGCGCCCACGCCGCAGCCCCCGACCCGACGAGCAGGTGATTCCCGAGGTCGGCGACCCCACCCCGGGGGAGTCCGGCAGCGGAGATGGTCCGGACGTTTGATTAACCCCCTTCACCCTTGGTGACCTGAGGGGGAACCGTAGAAAATCCCGGAGCCCGGCATCCATTACATCTACTATTACCCAACAACTAGGGAACAAACCATCCTTGATACACCGATAGCCCCTTGATATAATCCTCTAGCCAACAATGGCCAGTGGGCCTGTAGCTCAGGCGGTTAGAGCGCGGTCCTGATAAGACCGAGGTCGTTGGTTCGAGTCCATCCAGGCCCACCATTGGTATAATTCAAGCACAAAATGACGGCTTTTTCTCTCAGGCGCCACCAATGAATGATCGTCAAGCTGGTTTCTGATCTCTGTCTTCGGGAGGCGGGCCGAGGTTTCATCATCAGCCTCAAAGCCTCCAACCGATACTCCAAAACCTACCTGGATTCCTTGGAACAGACTCTGGCCCTGGCGTCCCTCTACGCCGAGGAACAGGGCTGGCCGCCGGGGGCGGGTATCACGACGGCCCACGTCGAGGAATACCTTGCCTATCTGCAGACCCGCCCCCGGTGGTTCGGCGACCGGGACACGGGAAGCACCCGGACGGTCGCTCCCAGCTACATCAACGCCCAGTACCGCCGTCTCAACCGGTTCTTCAACTGGATGGTGGAACGGGGCCACGTGGAAGATAATCCCCTGCGGCTTATCGAACGCCCGAGGGTTCAGGAACGCACGGTACCCACGGTTTCAGAGCAGCAGATGCTGGACCTCCTGACCCTGTTGGACCCGGCGCTGGCCCGTACTCCCGCTCACCGCTTCCGGCTGCTGCGCAATCGGGCAGTCCTCTTCCTGTTTTGGGACACCCCCGGCCGCCGGGACGAGGTCGCGACGTTGGACCTCGACGGAGTCGATCTGGACGCGGGGACCATCATGGTGATGGGAAAAGGTAGCAAGGAAAGGTACATGTCCCTCGGAGACACTGCCCGATCCGTTCTCTGGGAGTACCTTCAGGTCAGGGCGGCGATGAATCCCTCTACCGACGCCCTTTGGGTTTCTGAGCAGGGCCGGTCAATGAAGCCGGGTTGGCTGTACCTGATGGTCAAGAGGTTGGGGAAGCGGGCCGGGACCCCCGACCTGCATACCCACCGGTTCCGCCACAGCTACGCAGTCAACGCCCTCCGGAGCGGAATGCCCGAACGGGTTCTTCAGATCATCGGCGGTTGGCGAAAGATACCGGACACCTACTTCAGGACCCTGGACGGAGAGGACGCCCAGCAGTTTCACCGGGCAGTCAGCCCGGGTGACCGGTTGGCCGAAGGGGCACGAACCGGCATTTCCAAGAAACGGCGGTCTCAGACCAAGCCAAGAGGAAAATTGTAAGGCTGGGGACGGGTCTCAAAATTTCGAATGCCTCATTCGGAGGGCATCCACAGCATTCTTGGGTTGGGGACCAACCTCCCCGGGGCGAAAGAAGTGTCATGGTACCTCTCACGCCGAGGGCTTGTGCTCGGGGTCACCCAGCGGGGGAAGTCAATCTGAGTTCTTGGGGCAATTCCTAGCCGTCCTGCGGTTTCCCGGCCTTTCTTAAGGATGTGCCGTCGGGATCGGGGATCAGCCCCCACTCGGGATTCTATTGAATTAATCCACCGATGGACCCAGCGTCGCTGGTCCTGCGGCATCCATGCCCAGAACACTTTCCGGTGGGGGTAAGATTTTCATTGGGCGAACCGGGTAGCGGCGGCCGTCCGCATCCAACCGCAGGTAACAATGGAACGGGTCCAGTGAAGCCAGGTACCTTTCCTCCACCCGATCATCAGCCATCTCTGGTGCGATGATCCTGGCGTCCTCCGCCGCCATCTGGAATCCCACCATGCATCCTACAGTTCGTAGCACGGCAGAGCAGAGCCCTTGTTCATGCACACCATCTCCGGCGAGAGACCGAGCGGACAACATCAGGCTGCAACCGTATTTCCGGGCATCGGACAAAAGGAATTCCCAATCCGGGCCGGGAAGCGCTTGGATTTCGTCGCACACGAGGAGGCAATCTGCCGCTTTGTGCTCAGATTGGAGGCCACGTTCGCGCAGGACTGATTCCATCACGCTCACTATGGAACCACCCAACAAGGCCGCGGGCTCCGCTCCAATGGACCCGGCATCCACCGATACCAGAACCACCAGACCCTTATCGAGCACGTCGGAAAGCGTCACCGTGGATTCTCCCAGCCCGAGTATAGCGGCGGTCCGTTGGTTGCTTGAGTAGCCGCCGATACGGGTTTGGATGAAGGCCGCAGTCTTCAAGCGAACCTCGGGGTCCCAACACCTGAAGTTGTGGAACCAAGCCTGTAGCCGAGGAACATCCACGTCGGAGAGCACACGTTCCAGCGAGATTTGCGTTTGGCCGGTGATATCCGCACCCTGACTATTCTGATTCGGCCACTCCAACAGAGATGGAAGGCAGAGCACGTCCAGCATTTCATTGGGAGATCCGGCGTGCCTCTTATTGAATTCATGGAGTAACCATAGACTGTGCCGGAGCAGGTCCTCCCAGCGCCCGTCGGGAATTTCCCAGAGACGTCTGCACGTGTTGACAAAGGTCTCGACCGAACGGTGTTGATCAGGAAACAGATTGGGATCCACCAGATTGAACCCCTCTACCCCACCCCTCCGCCCAAAATCTAGGAGGCGCACCCTGTCTTCCAATTGGCTTGGGATTAGCTCACGCAGTCCGGGCACCAACCCTCCATGGGTGTCAACCACGACGACGGCCCCGTCGTCGTGTCCCGCCGCCTTCCGCGCCAGCCTGTGGGCCAACAGTTGCTTAATCAAGGTGGATTTCCCGACGCCGGATCGTCCCAGCACGAACCAGTGGTTCCGTAGGGAAGACTCCGGCAGACGGACATCATCCCCCATCACCGCCGTTATCCCCACCAAGATTCCCGCTCCGGCATCCTGCCCATGCGACCCAGACGAGGTTGCCCAATGACGAAGGTTCATCGGGCCCTGACCAGGCAGCCGACCACCCCGGGGGCGTTGCTTACCAATAACGCTTCGTCGGCTGTGTAACGCCGAAGGTTTCTTGTATCCGACGATATTCTCAATTGCTTCACGCTTTCGATGTTGAGGTTTCCGGTCAAGGCGACGGTGTCCATCTCAATGCGTGCCTCCACCAAATCCGCTCCTGCACTTGGTCCGGCAGCCCAGCGAACATCGTAACCTGACCTGTACTTTGCGTTGAGCGCAGAAGGTTGACGTCGACGACCTCCGATACTTCCCCCAGGTGCATCAACCGCAAGCCGTCCGGTTGGAGTTTTGCCGGTTGCCCTACAAGCATCTTTTCAGCTTACGCTGGCCTCCGGAGAAGGGTCAATTTCGAAGTCGAGCGTCTCGAAGGTAGTCGACACTGCGGTCACATCTTCGCCGTGCTGGGAATAACTTTTCATCGTGTCGTCCGCTACGGACGTGCAGGGGAGGGTCATGGCCTCCTCCAGAGACATCGGCTTTTCGGGAAGTGGGGCACCGTACTCCAGCATCATATCGACGTGGGCAGCCATCGCCTCCGAGATTTTCTGCTGCATCTCTTCCAAGGGGCCGCCGGTGCTGATGCAGCCGGGCAGGTCGGGGAGATAGGCGCAGCAGTTGTTGGGAGGGCGTTCAAAGACGACCAGGTACTTTAGCTTCATCGGCTTGTCCCCCGTATTCCCGCCCGCCGCAGGACGCCCGCCCACGTCTTCGGTTTCAGATCGCCGCCAGGGTGTCCCGGTATAGTGACCGTCCCGGGATTTTCTGCGTGTCGGAACTGGAGGTGGGTGCCTCGCGTCCTTACCAACCGCCAGCCGTTCCGTTCCACCAACCGGATGGCGTCCCTAACCTTCGGCATGTCAACAGTTATTTTAACACCGGGAACGGGTTAGTCGGGAACTATCCAGCCCGCTAGACTCCCCGGAAGCGATCTGTCCGGGCTGAACGCTTAGAAGTCGGGAAAGAGCCTCGACGTATACGGCCTCACCACCCTATCCCGAGTGTGCCGAATTCCGCCAGCAGGTCGATCCTTGGCGTCGTGTCCCAGGCGGACAGCCTGGATCCCGGGCTGAACGTGATGCAGAACCTACTGGCTTACGCCCGGTTTTTTGACCTGCCTGGCAAGCAGGCAAGCGAACGCGCATGGGCGGCCCTGGACCTGTTTCAACTCCGGGAAAAGGCATACCAGTCAACTGACGAGCTCTCGGGAGGCATGAGGCGGCGTTTGCTGATCGGCAGGGCGTTGCTCCATGACCCCAGCATACTAATCCTGGATGAACCGACTACCGGCTTGGACCCTCAGTCCCGTCATCTGGTGTGGGACCGGCTGCTACAGTTAAAGCAACAGGGAATCACTATGCTGCTGACCACCCATTACATGGACGAGGCCGCCTATCTTTGCGACCGCCTCATCGTGATGGACTTGGGTAAGATACTCGCGGAAGGGACCCCGCTGGAGCTGGTTCGGGCATACGCTGGGGAACAGGTGGTGCAGGTGCAGTTACCGTCGTGGCAGAGAGCGCATTTGGAGGAGGAGTTGGAAACCCAGGAACTGGACTTCGAAGGCGCGGGGGAATCACTGTTGGTCTTCGGCGACCTTGACCGGCTATCCAGGGCTGAATCAGCCTGGGCCGGCCACCCGGCAGTCCGGCGTCCTGCCAACCTGGAGGACGTGTTCCTCCGGCTGACCGGCAGGGGGCTCAGGGACCAATGAGCGCAATCGCAAAATCAGTACGAGCCAGCTTTATCTGGCGCGGTTTCCGCGTCTGGCAGCGAAACCGGGACGCCGTGATTCGAGGATGGAAGGTGGAATTCGGGGGCATCGTCATCGAGCCCTTCGTAGTGCTCGCGGCCATTGGATTCGGACTCGGAGCTTACGTGGGAGACATTGGCGACCTCAGCTACGCCGAGTACCTGGCCCCCGGCCTGATCGCCAGCTACGCCATGTTCCACGCGACTTTCGACTCGACCTATGGGGCGTACCTGCGCATGGACAGCCATCATGTGTATGAAGCCATGCTGTTCACGCCGATAGGTCCGTCAGACATCGTACTGGGAGAGGCGATGTGGGGCGCCACTAGGGCGGCTATCTCGGGCGCGGTGGTGTTGGGCGCCGCGGCCTGCTTTGGCCTGATAAGCTCGCCCCTGGCCGTGCTGGCCATCCCCTGCGCCTATCTGATTGGCCTTACGGTGGCTTCCATTGCTCTGATTTTGACGGCCACTGCCAGCACCATAGGCGCGATGAACAACTTCTTCACCGTGTTCATAATCCCAATGTTCTATGTGAGCGGAGTCTTCTTTCCCCTGGACCACGTGCCGCACACAGTCAAGATGCTCTCCTGGGCATTGCCCCTGACCCCCGCCGCGGCCCTGACGAGGGGACTGGTATCGGGCGACCTCACGTGGTTAATGGTGCTGTGGGCGCTCCAACTATTGGCTATTTCGGTTGTGGCCCTCTGCGTGGCGTCCTTCTTCATGCACCGCCGCCTCATCAAGTGACTGCCAGAGTCGTGGCCACCTGCTTGTAGTCTTCCAGTCTGGGGAGCAGCAGTGGCAGGTCGACACCAACTCTGCGATATTCTTCGATCCGTTCCTTGCACCGCTCAGGCGGACCGACGACGTAGAACGAGTCCACCATGTCGTCGCTTATGAGGCTGACCGCGTCCCGCCCACCGTCCTGATTCACCGACTCCCGGAGCGCGGGCAGTATGGACGGATCATAGCCACCCTTCTCCAGCAGAATCTCACCGACGTGGGGTTCGTCCAGCAGCCGCACTACCCGCGACTTGAGGCTTTCCAACATGCCCGCGGGGTCGTCGGTCGGGCGCACCACTAACATACAAGCGATGTCCACGTCGGCAGGGTCACGCCCCGTCTCACGTGCGGCCCTCCGCACTTCGTCCACGGCGTAGCTGATGTAGGTTGTGGGAGTATAGGCGTTTAGCAGCACGCCATCTGCGACCGCGCCCGCCAGCCGCAGCGCCCTGGGACCTATCGCCGCGAGATAGATTGGGAGCCGGTCTTGTACGGGCAAGGTCGCAAGCCCCACGTTGGCCAGATTGAATTGGCCTCCTTCGGAAGTTACAGGACTGCCCGACAGCAGGGCGCGCACGGTCTCAACCGTCTCTTTGAGGCTGGCACGGGGGTCGCGGTACGGTATCCCCATCCGGTACTGGACCACCCAACTGTCGCTCCTGCCAAGGCCAAGCAAGAACCTCCCCCCGGAGATGCGGTCGAGGGTGGCCGCCGACATTGCGGTCAGCGCCGGATTTCGCGTAAAGGGATTGACCACTCCCACGCCCAGCTTAATATCATGGGTCGCGGCGGCCAGAAAACCCAGCATGGAGAAGGTCTCCTCGTGGAAATACCGCTCGGTGACCCACAAGGACTCGTAGCCGCAACGTTCGGCAGTCTCGGCGTATTCCTTCAGCTCCCCGCCGCTGTCGATGCCGTGGTAGAGCACGATCCCTTGCCTGGCCATAGCCCCGCCTCCCTTCTCCTAGCCTCCGCCGCCGGTGTCGAACTGGAGCAGGATGCCGTCGGGGTCGTAAACGTAGAAGCTGGTCAACTCTCCCCGGGCATTGAGCCGGGACTCCATCGGTCCGGCGAACTCTACGCCTTTAGAGGCCAGGTCGTCAGCCAGGCCTTTCAGGTGGGAGACCGAGATCGAAAAATGGCTAAGGCCGATTTGGTCTAGCTTGATGGGGTCCCCGTCGGCGTCTTCGCCGGGGTGGGTCGTCATGGTAATGGTGGGGCAGTTCTCACCCTCGCCGATGACCAAACGCACCTGGCGGCGCGTCTGCCGTGAGTGCTTATACACGTGGGGGAGGCCGCCTGTAGTGGTGTCTTGAATCCGGTCGTACCCCACGGTCATACCCAGGATATCCCGGTAGAAGCCCAATGACCGGTCGATGTCCGCCACGCAAATGGCGATGTAGGAGACTCCGGTTGCGTCCATGCCTACTTCACCTCCGTCTTTGTTGATAGCCAGTAGTCTAGCCGTTGCCTGGCACGGCGATTCCGGCGACATTCATCTGGATGCGGTACAGGGAACCGAAGGTTGTGACGAACAAGGTCTTCCAGTCGTCCCCGCCCCAACCCACGTTGGTCGTCTGCGCCCCGGTGTGGATTGTCCCCAGATGGTTGCCCGCCGGGTCTATGATCCACACGCCGCCGGGCCCGCTGCTGTAGACGTTGCCTTCGACGTCCACCTTCATTCCGTCGGGGCCATAAGGGGTGATGGGGACGGGCGCGATAAGCTGGCAGAACACCCGGTCGCTGGCCAGGTTCAACATCCCGTTTGGGTTCACGTCGAACGCCCTGATCCTTCCGCCGCGATAATCGGCGATGTAGAGGATGCTTTCGTCAGGCGAGAAAACCAGGCCGTTTGGAAAGGCAAAGTCCGACACCAATAGCGAAATCGTACCCAGGTCCGCAGACACTCGGTAGACGCCGGAGTATGGCAGCGGAAATTCCGGGTCCGGCGCTCCGGGGTTAGTAAAGTAGATGCTGCCGTCCGACGACCTTACCACCACGTCGTTGGGCCGGTTCAATGGCATGCCCTGGTAGCTGTTGGCCACCACCGTGATGCTACCGTCCGGCTCCATCCGCGTCACCCTCCCCGCGCCGCCTTCACAGAGAATCATCCTGCCCTGGAGGTCCCTGGTCAGTCCGTTGGCGTTGTTGGTCGATTCCTGCAACAGGGTGATGCCGCTGCCGGGAGTCCACTGCCGTCGTTTGTTGCCTCTTACTTCGCTAAAAATAAGGTGCCCCGCTTCGTGCGACCAGAGGGGCCCTTCGGCAACCTCGTAGCCGTTGCCCAGCTCCTCCAATTCCTGGTCGGCTGATACCAACCTGTCCAACTCCGGTGATAGCCGTTCGATTGGCACGGACAACCTCCTCGTCTGATTTGTTGCGGTCAGTCGCTCTTGAATCAGTCCAGGACCGGCGGCTATTGGGCCGTTAGCCCGCCGTCGATTACCAACTCGCTTCCCGTCATGAAGGACGACTCGTCGCTGGCCAGGAATAAGACCCCGTAGGCAACGTCTTCCGGTACTCCCAGCCTGCCGATGGGGTGCCGGGCCAGGTTCATCTCCCGTCCTTCTTCGTCGGCCAGCATGGACTCGGTCATGGCGGTGATGATGACACCGGGATGCACGGAGTTGGCGCGTATACCTTCCCTGGCGTACTGAATGGCAGTCGCCTTCGTGAACAGACGAACAGCTCCTTTTGACGCGCCGTAGGCTGAGGTGGTCCCGCCGACCAGTCCAGCCACCGACGAGATGTTAATGATAGAGCCGCCGCCCGCCTTGCGCATCTCAGGGATGGCCGCTTTGGTGCCCAGGAACACTCCCTTGGCGTTCACGTCCAGGGTCCGGTCCCATTGGTCCTCGGTCAGGGTCTCGATGAGGACCCGCTCGCCATCCGGCCCGCGAGGGCTGCCGATACCGGCGTTGTTCACCAAAACGTCCAACTTGCCGAAACGGCCAACGGCGGTCTCGACGGCCTGCTGCCAGTCTACTTCGCTGGTGACGTCCAACCGGACGTAAACACACTCGCCGCCGCCCTCGTTGATTTCAGCCTCCACCTGTTGCCCTTCGGCATCGAGGATGTCTCCGATGACAACTTTAGCCCCTTCCCCGGCAAACATCCTGGCTTCGACTGCGCCCTGTCCTCTCGCGCCTCCGCTGATCAGCGCAACTTTTCCTTCCAGTCTTGGCATGTCTATCCCCCTCGGCGTCGTTTGCGTGACGGTCCGCCCGATTCGGGAACGGCTAGAAGTCTGGCCGGAAAGCCATTGGCCGGGTTTCGCGCTACGCCAGACAGACGTATTATAGTCTTATGTGGCATGATAGTGTCTGTAATACGGTTCAAGAACCCACTGTTACATCTACAATCGTCGTTAAGAAAACGACGACTTGGGGAGAATCGGGGTTTCCGTCCGAGTTTCTAGGAATAGTCCCATGAGCGGATCCGTTGCGGTGTCACTTTTATGTAAACCGCGTCCTTTCGAGGCTCGGTGGGAAGCTCCTGCTCAGGGACACCGCGTAGTTTCGCGGCTTCCCGGGCAAAGTACAGGGCATCGGAGGGCTCGGAATGCACCGTTGCGGTGCCCTGGACCATCAAGCCCTTGATGTCCCCCCTCGATTTGCCGCTCTCCAGTGGCAGGCTCACCTTCGGGTTGTCCTGGATGTTCTTGAGCTTTCTGGTATTGCCCCGGACTCCCATTACGATGTCCTCACCCAGCCGAAAGTAGCCCAGCGGCACGGTGTGGGGATACCCGTCTGGCCCAATGGTGGTCAACGCAATCCAACCAGGCTTGCTGTCTAGAAATTCGTGGGACTCCTGAATGGTCAAATTTCGAGGCATCGCCGCCACCTCTCGCGGTAAACCGCTCGTTCAAACAGCGGGGTCGAGCTAACAGGTCGGATGTCAGAACGCGCGGGGTGGAAACACACGGCGGTACACGCCGGGTGAACCCGAAGCGTGACCGTAGGTACCTCCGATGTATTCGTGCATCGCGTCCTGGCCGCGCTGGTTTTCCCATGCCAGGGTCTCGGGTACCTTCTCGTGTTCGAACTCATACATGGTCAGGTACTTGGGCCAACCTTCGACGGACTGATACCGGCGGACCTGCATACATCCCGGGATCTTCAGGTTGCCCGGCGTCCGCACGTTATCGTAGTAGTAGTTGTACTTGTCCTCGATCTCCGGCGGCACGTCCATGCGTCCGATCTGGAGCGCGGGCGCCATTCCACGGCCCAACGTATGCGGGTCGCTTTCGGCGGGATAGATCTGTGTGTATACGTTACGGACCATCCCTCCCGCGGCCATGAGGGGCGACACCCGCTTCGACCAGTCGGTTGGGTTGGCCCGCTGGCGCAGATATTCATCCGACTGCAGGGCTTCCGCCGATTCGAGTTCGTAAACGGCCAGGTATCTGGGCCCGCCCCGCAGGGCTTCATAACGGGCCCCATCCAGGAATCCAGGGTTGCTCAGCCGCTCGGGCAAGTGCTCCTGGTTGTACCAGGCGTTGAAGTCGGCGTCATGCTCGACGGCCACATCGGTGTAGACCACCATGATAGCGGTACCCTTCTTCTCGACCACGATGCGTACCTCCCCCAAGGAATAGCTCGGCGCAGGCCCATTAAAGCACAGATCACTGCTGCCAGACCATCCCGGATTTGCCAAACTCCGGGCGAAGTGTTACTAATCTGCTCGACCAGCAATGCAACCTAGTGAACAGGTGAGAAGATATGCCAAGAGCAACCATCAACATTGGAGACGCGGCGGGACAGGCAGCCACTAATGCTACCTGGAAATACGCCATTGGTTTTGTGCCCGGTCAGGAAAACGAGGGGCTGGTAGCCAACGGAGAGGGCAGCCCGTGCCGGTTACCCGGCTACGACGACTCCGGTTGGGAAACGTGCCAGGACCTGTCTGTGGGGATCTCCAGCGGCTTTACCTTCGCCTGGTACCGGACCACGATCACCATCCCGGAGACGGTCAACGGCCGCCCCACCAACGGGATGCGCGTCCAGTTTGAGACCTGCGTCGACGACTACGGCGAAATCTGGATCGACGGCGAATGCAACCGCGACAGGGGTACCGTTCAGGGATTCAACGTTGCTCAACGGGTCCAGGTTTCCAGCGACGCCACCCCCGGCGCTCAACACACGATCGCCATATTGGCGGCCAACGGCCCGCTGGCTGCGCCGTTTGGGACCGTGTTCGTCCGCTTTGCCAACCTTGGCTTCGAGTGGACCGGGTCCTGAGACCGGGGCTCTCGGTTACCTAACGACGACCTCGCGGCTCTGGTCCGAGGCCTCCTGGATAGAGTCGATGAACCGGTGCAGCCGGACGGCCTCGTCGAAGTCCGGCTGACACCCTTCGCCCTCGCGGATGCCGCGGCCGAACTGGTAGTACATCTGGCCCACGTTGTACGCCGCGCCGTGGGGCATTCCTTCGAGCACGAAGGTGTATCGGGGCGGAATCGGCAGGTCTTCCAGTTGGTCGCTGCCCTGCGCCCCCTGCAGCCGGACTCGGTCGTGGTTGGGGGACTCGCCGGACGATGCGATCAGTGTCCCCTCCCGCCCGTATATCTCCATTCGGTAGCCGCTGCCGGCAAAGGGGTTACTGGCGATATGCACCGACGCCACGCCTCCCGAGGCGAGCTTGCCGCTAACCAGAATGTTGTCTGGAGAGGTGACGTCCACCATCTGGTCGGTATCGACCTCGTACCACTGGGACGCCTGAGTGCTAACCACCGATGACACCTGGCTGAAGTCGCCAACTACAAACCGCAGCGCGTCGATTGTGTGACCGCAGGAGATGGTTAACGTGTTAGCCCCCAGTTCCTTGTCCCTCTGCCAGGTGCGGTCGGACTGCCTCTCCAGGACTCCGCCCCCGATGCGGCTAACGTGGCACGACATCACCTCGCCCACGTAGCCCGAAGCCACAAGGTCCTTGACGTAAAGCAGCACCGGGTTGGCTCGGGACTGGAGTCCCACCATGTTGCGGACACCCTTTCGCGGGCAAGGTCCGCCATCTCCACCGCTTCGGCGGTGGTCCGTCCCAGAGGCCATTCGGTGTAGATGTGCTTGCCGCCGTTCAGAGCGTCCATGGTCGGCTCGTAGTGGGCTGGCACTCTCAGACTCACCGCCACGGCATCGATGTCCGGGTGATCGAGCATCTTGCGGTAATCGTCAAAGGCAAGCCTCGCGCCGAATTTCTGACGAGACTCCTCGGCGCTCTCCATCCTCGTAGTGCAGACGGCGGTTAGCTCGAACTCAGGGCTGGCAACTACCGCGGGCAGGTGAGACCGCACGGCCCAACCCCGGTGGATGTTCGCGCCGATAATTCCAAGTCGAATCTTGTCAGCCATGATTTCTCCCCTCCGGCCTGAAGTGCGCCTATCCTAACATACCAGGGCCCGTCCATCCGGGTATGTGTTAGGATTAGGGCCGTCAACCCCTCTCCAATCAAGCTACGGAGGCGCTGCTATGGCATACGGAGGCAACGACTGGCTGGCATTAACCGAGGAGCCGACCCTGGAACCTGAGATGCCCATCTGCGACGCCCATCACCACTTCTGGGACTTCCGCCGCGAGCGCGTGCCTTACCACCGCTACCTGCTGCACGAGCTGATGGCCGACGTTAACAGCGGACACAACGTGCGTTCGACGGTATTCATCGAGGCCCGTTCCATGTATCGTCCCGGCGGCCCGGAGGAGTTACGGCCCGTTGGCGAGGTAGAGTTCGTCCAGGGTCTCGCCGCCGCCAGCGCCAGCGGAATCTACGGCCCGGCCAGGGCTGCGGCGGCTATCATTGGCCATGCCAACCTGACCCTCGGCGACGACGTGGAACGGGTCTTGGACGCCCTCCAGGAAGCAAGCCCCAACCGCTTCCGGGGCATACGCCATTCCGTGGGTTGGGACCCTCACCCGGAGATCGAAAACCGCGGCTTCGAGCACCAGTTAGCCGACCAGCAGTTCCTGGCCGGCTAACTGGTGCTGGCGCGAAAGGGACTGGTCTACGAGAATACGGCCTTCTTTCCCCAGCTTGCCGAGGTCGCGGAATTCGCCAGGGCCGTGCCGGACCTGACTATCGTATCCAACCACATCTGCGGGCTGATGCGGGTGGGGGCCTATGGAGACCGGGACGATGAGGTGATCCCCGCCTGGCGGGAAGGGGTGGCTACCCTGGCCCAGTGTCCCAACGTGGTGGTCAAGCTGGGTGGAGTGGGTCAACCTCGTTACGGCTTCGACTGGCACCTACGCGAAACGCCGATCGGCTCGGAGGAACTGGCCGAGGCTATGGCCCCACTTATGACCTACTGCATCGAGCGGTTTGGTCCGGACCGGGCCATGTTCGAAAGTAATTTCCCGCCGGACAAGGTCTCGTATTCCTACAACGTCATGTACAACGCCTTCAAGCATATGACCAGCGGCTATTCGGCGTCGGAAAGGGCCGCCATGTTCCACGACAACGCCGCCAGGGTTTACAGCATCGACGTATAAGCCATCCAGGAGACACCACCATGGCATCTGAGTTGAAAGTCGCTATCCTAACGGGGGCGGGGACGGGAGTCGGCAAGAGCGGCGCTCTCGCCCTGCTGCGGGAGGGTTACTCGGTGACGTTGGCAGGGCGGCGCGTGGAGCCGCTGGAAAACACGGTGACCGAGGCCGGACCCGACGGCTCCAGGACCCTGGTTGTCCCCACCGACGTAGACCGGCCCGATGCGGTCAAAGCTCTGTTCGCCGCGACGCGCGAGAGGTTTGGACGGGTCGACTTGCTGTTCAACAACGCGGGGATCAGCGCCCCACCAATTCTGATGGAGGACCTGACCTTCGAGCAGTGGCAGGCGGTGGTAGACGTGAACATCACCGGGGCGTTCCTCTGCACACAGGAAGCCTTCCGTACAATGAAAGACCAGGACCCGATGGGTGGCCGCATCATCAACAACGGCTCGATCTCCGCCCATGTTCCCAGGCCCAATTCGGCCCCCTACACCGCCACCAAGCACGCCATGACAGGTCTGACCCGGGCGGCTTCACCAGACGGACGCAAGTACAACATCGCCTGCGGCCAGATCGACATTGGTAACGCTGAGACCGAAATGACCGGAGTCATCCAGTCTGGAATTTTACAGCCCAACGGGGATATCACCGGCGAGCCGACGATGAACGTGGACAACGTTGCCAACGCCGTGGTTTACATGGCCGGCCTGCCCCTGGACGCCAACGTGCAATTTATGACGGTGATGGCCACGACCATGCCGTTTATCGGCCGGGGTTAACCATCTGATTTAGCCGCCTGGAGCTGCGAACTTCGGAAGCGGAAGGACTATATTCCAGAGATAGGAGCGAAACTATGAGTTACGCAATCAACCACGTGCATATCCGGGCGTCTGACCCCCACTCCTCGGCTGCCTGGTACACCGAGCATTTCGGGGCAAAATTGCTGGCGGCGAGAGAGGTCATGCCGGGCACCATCACCGTGAGCATGGAAGTGGATGGCCCGGTGCGGTTGAACATATCCTCCCAGAAAGCGGGCTCGCCCCAGGACCGGCCCGAGGCCGAGCTAAACCGGTTGGGACTGGAACACTTCGGCTTCGTCGTCGACGACATCGACTCGGACATGGAGCGGCTGGAAGCGGCCGGGATCCGGGTGGTCCTCCCCATCACGGAGGTTGCCGGAGGCGGCCGCCTCTCCTACATCGAGGGTCCCGACGACGTGCTCATCGAGTTGGTCCAGCGCCGGGACTAAAACCCGACCCGCTTCCCCGCCGGCGCAACCGGTCCCTTTTCCCTTTAAGGGAGAAGGCTAGGATGAGGGGAAAACCCCGATTAACCTCGATAACCACAGGGGGTCCCCTCACCCCGGCCCTCTACTTCCCCGCTTTGATGTAATCGGCCACCTTCTCGGCGATCATAATGGTGGTAGCGTTGGTATTGGCCCGAATACAGTCGGGCATTATGGACGCGTCCGCGACTTTCAGCCCCTCCAGCCCGTGCACGTTGCCGTACTGGTCCACCACGGCCATGCAGTCGGAGGCGGGGCCCATCTTGCAGGTGGCCGAGATGTGGTGGGACGTGCCGGTGTAGTGCATGAGCCAATTGTCCAGGGCATCGTCGGACTCCAGTTCCTCGTCGGTGGGCGAGACCCGATCGATGATCAGCTCGTTGAAGGATGGATGGTCCGCCAGCCGAACCGCCAACCGGACGGCCTTGCGCATCCTCTCCCGGTCGAAGGGATCGGTAAGGTAATTGTAGTTCAGGAATGGCTGCACGCTGGGATCGGTGGACTGCAGGCGCAACTCCCCCGCTCCCAGGGCTAGTTGCAGGCTGCAACTCACGCCCAGATAGTTGCCGTCATCGTTGATCTCCACCTGCACCGGGCGGTGCTCGCTGGTGAGCATAGTGGGGCTAACCTGCATGTCGTTTCGCAGGTAGGAACCCTCCACGGTGTACCGCAGCCCTACCTGGATCACCGGCGCCTGGACGTCCGGCTTGTCCCCGGTGGCCCGGAACAGAACGGTCGCTGAGGGGTGGTCTCGGAGGTTTTGACCCACGCCTGGCAGTTCATGGACCACGGGCACACCAAAGCTGTTCAGGTGCTCCACAGGGCCGACGCCGGATAGCAGCAGCAGGTGAGGCGAGCCGATGGCTCCGCTGCTCAGGACAACATTCTCGCCCTCGACGGTGAAGACTTCGCCGCCGCTTTCGACCTCGACCCCCACGGCCCGCTTCCCTTCGAACACCACCCGTCTCGTGTGCACGTCCGCCTTGATGGTCAGATTCAGCCGGTGGCGGGCAGGGTTCAAATAGGCTATTGCGGTGCTGATTCGGACCCCTTCGAGAGTGTTTCGCACCCTGGGTGAAACGCCGGTCGATTCGGGGTGGTTCTGGTCGGGGTCGTCCGGGAACCCCTCGGCGAAACACGCCTCCTGGAACGCGGAGGCGTGGGGCAACCATTCCTCTCTGGGATAGCGCCGGACCGGGATCGGGCCGTCGTCGCCATGGAAGTCGCCGCCGGGGTAGTCAAGGTCTGTCTCCATCTTGCGAAAATAGGGCAGGACGCCGGTGTAACCCCACTCGTCGTTGCCCCACTCAGCCCATCGGTCGTAGTCCTCAGGAATGCCCCGGTAAAGGACCTGGCCGTTGACGGCACTGGAGCCGCCGGTGGCCTTCCCGCGCGGAATGACCAGATGTTGCTGCTGGGGCGTGACCTGGGCTTCGAAACCCCAGGTGTGGGGGCCGTAGGCGGAGAGCCAGACGTTATTGCCCATCTTAAGGTCTTCGGGCAGGTGCTCGAAGTTCGGGAAGTCCGGCCCGGCCTCCAGGAGCATCACCGACTTGCTGGAGTCCTAGAAGTCTGGCCGGAAACCCCAATTCTCCCCAAGCCGTCGTTTTCTTAACGTCGGTTGTCGATGTAACAGTTGGTTATTGAAACGTATTGCATACACTACCATGCCGTAAGACGGGGGGGAACCCCCAGTAAGACTGGAATACGTCTGCTTGGCGTAGCGCGAAACCCTGCCAATGGCTTTCCGGCCAGACTTCTAGGATAGTCTGCTAGCTATGGTACTCCCGGCCGAGCCAGCGCCAACTACAACGTAATCGTATTTCATAACTCCTCCTTTGGCAGGGATTTTATTGACCATCGGCGGGGGTGGTCAAGCGGCCTCCGCCGGGCGAGGCGCCCCTAATGCCTGCCTCCCAGTGAGTGCATAATCAAGTTTCCCTTAGCCACTTCCCCCATCACCTCGATCACTTCGGCAAGGTAGGCGTCGTCCATTCCGAGATGCTTCACGGCATCCAGATGAAAACTGACTCAAACACCGCAGTTGTTCACCGCCGAAACCACGTAGGCGATCAGCTTCTTGGTCTTTATGTCAACTTTCCCCGGCCCCATGGCCAATTTGTAATGCGACCAGTACGCCTCCAAATGGCCGGGGTTGTGCCCCATGACCTGGAAGGTCTCCGGGACGAAACCCCACCCCATCGTGTCCTTGATATCCTCGTATATCTCCTTCACCCGACCGGTGGCTTCCGCCTCTCGGACCAACCCGATTCTTGCCATGATGTGCGCCTCCTCCATTGGACATTGCCGCGAACTGTGTATATGTTAACGACATTAACGGCAGGAGTGTATATGGACCCCGATAACGGGATATCTAAGACGGATCACGAGGTAATCGCACAAGAAAAACCGCTCGACCTGGCCAAGTTGCTTGCTCAAGTAACCGGCGAAAACATTCACGAGGAGCAAGACTTCGGGTCCCCTCAGGGCAAAGAGGTGTGGTAGACAGAGCCCAAATCTATCGCCAACCGTCTCGTTTGACACTCCTGGTCCCGACTCCTACACTACTTGCAATCCCCAAACCGTCTGTCCAGTTTAGGCTAGCGCTCCCCTATCACCACGTAGGAGTCAGCAATCCGCATCCTCCTCATCGCCACCAATCGTCACCAACGGTTAATGAGCCGCATGAACGCCCAGCCTGTCCCCATCGGGTTGGCTTACATCGCAGGGCACCTTGACCCGGACCAGCACGAGCTCAAGGTGCTGGATCTCATGTTCTCCGAGGACTATCTCGCAGAGACCGAACGCACAGTCAAGGAGTTCCAGCCAGACCTGGTGGGAATATCCCTGCGAAACCTGGACAATTCCAGCTACATGGACCCCCAGTGGGCCCTGCCTTCAACCAAAGAAGTCATCCAACGCGTCAGGTCTGTCTCGAAGGCAACAATAGTATGCGGCGGCCCCGGCTTCAGTCTGTTACCGAGGGAATGCTTTAGCTACCTGGAACCGGACCTGGGTGTCGCCGGAGACGGGGGAGAGACCTTCGCCCAGGTGGCCGCCTCCATCGAGAGCGGAGAGAATTTCCACAACCTTCCCGGACTCGTCTACAAGGACGGCAGCGGCGAGATCGTCTACCGTGGGTTTGCATATTCCACCTTCTCCAAGCCTCCCCGTCTCGAAGAACTGGACATGATTCGCTACGAGCAGGCCGGCTTCGGGATCGGCATTGTCACCAAGCTGGACGACAGCTTTTCCCACTCCATAGAGGTTGGCAACGATCCCACAATCTGGCGAGTCCTCAAGCCCATCGAGGACGTGGTCCAGGAAGTCCAGCAGATGAAGGACCGGTTCGGCGTGCGCAAGGTCTTCTTCATAGACTCAGGCTTCAACGTTCCCATGCCTCACGCCAAGGCGCTCTGCCGGACGCTGATCGAGGAAGACCTGAAGGTCCGCTGGAACAGCTACCTGGCCCCCGTGCCCGACGCCTGCGATGAAGAGGTCCTGAGCCTGATGAAACAGGCGGGCTCAGGGCTCGTGATTATGAAAGCCATCGCCGGGGAGAGCCTGGACGACGGGCCGCTGGATGCGCGGCTTGAGCCGCTCAATGACATCTGCCAACGATGCGACGCCACAGGCTTGAACTACGTCATATCCCAGAACTTCGGCGAGCCCGGTGAGACGGCCGAGACGGTGGAGACCAAGTTGGCATTCCTCAAGGGAATCCGGCCCGCCCTGGCCAATCTGCGCGTGGGAGTCCGCGTCCGCCCCGGTACACGGGCAGCGCAGGCCGCCCTCGCGGAAGGTATGATTACCGACGAAAGCGACCTGATCAAGCCGACTTTCTACCTGGACGGCTCGGTCCGGGACTGGATCGTAGAACGGCTCCAAGCCGAAGTTGACGCCAACCCCAGGTGGAACCTCCTCTAGGGGACCAAACCAGCTAAACTGGAAGAAGCGACTCGTGCGGTCCCGGGGGTAGCTCGACCAGTATCTCGTCACCGGGAGCGACTTCACCTCCGGTGACGACGATACCCATGATCCCGGCTTTCCGGATGAGGTTTCCGTCTTCGTCATGGCCCAATACTGAATCGAGCAACCCTGGCTGAATCTTGTTTAGTTGTGCACAGGGATTCCGTAGGCCGGTGATTTCCACCACGGCGTCCCGGATACGAAGCAACGCGCCGGTCGGAAGACCCAACAGGTCCACGCCGCCCGTGGTAATGTTCTCGCCCATTTGGCCGTGGGAGACGTCAAACCCGGCCTCCCTCAGTTCGGCGTACAGCTCGGAATGGATCAGATGCACCTGTCGCAGGTTGGGCTGGTCCGGGTTTCGGGCGACCCGTGAGCGGTGTTTGACCGTTGTTCCGGCGTGGGCGTCACCCTCTACCCCTAGACCGGCAAGCAGCCGTACCTGTTCCTGGTTCGGCTTGATCAGGCTATGAGTCGGACTACAGTTTACCGAGATAACCTCCCCGTTCATCCATTCGCTCCTTGAAGATGTTGGTCCAGAAAGTCGGCGACAGCCGGGTAGGCGCGCAGCTTGTTGGCCAACCGGACCATGCCGTGTCCCTCATCTTCGAAACGCAGGTATTCAACCGGAACATTGTACTCCCGAAGCTCGGCCACCAGCGCCTTCTCCGGGTCACCTTGATAGTTGCGCTTGTGGGGCTCCTCACCCCAGGAGTGTCCCCGGAAACGCAGGGCAAGCACCCCTTAGTCCAGAAGGAGAAGGACCTCATTCCCAGTGCCGACGCCGCATCAGCCTCTCCTTCAAGCAACCGTCGTATCTCGTAACAAAAGATTATTATTGTAATGAGATTTTACCAAGGGCTTTATGGTTACATTCATTTTAGAAATACCATATTGACCTGGGTGCATGTGAGTCGTAGACTACCGCTGTCCCATTCCCACCGAGTTTAAAAATTTTGGCTCCGACCTGTCGGGGCGAAAGGGAGGTAGTCTAATGGCATACGATCTGCTCATAAAGAACGGGCGCGTGGTGGATGGCTCAGGTGGGCCTTCCTTCCAAGCGGATGTGGCGGTGCAAAATGGTAAGATCGTGGGGGTCGGCAAGTTCACTGAATCCGCCACTCGCACCATCAACGCCGATGGCCGGGTGGTGGCCCCTGGCTTTATCGACCATCACACCCACTATGACCCCCAGGCGCTATATGACCCCCTATGCAATTACACGGTCCAGAACGGTAATACCAGCGTGGTAGTGGGTCAGTGCGGCCAGACGATAGCCCCGGCCCGGCCGGGGGACCACGATTGGTACCTGGAATTCTTCGCGAATGCGGAGGCCATTCCCCTGGACGCGATACGAAACGGGGTAAACTTCACCTGGGAGTCTATCGCAGAGTATCTCGATGCGCTGGGGCGGAACCGGGGCATAAACGTGGGGGCCCTGGTCGGCCACTCCGGGGTAAGACGTTACGTCATGGGTGAGGCAGCCTCGGAGCGGGCAGAGGCTACTCCTGATGAAATCGAGGCCATGAAGCGTCTGGTCCGGGAGGGGATGCTGGCTGGTGCGCTAGGATTCAGCACCACGCCCAAAGACCGGGATGACCCCGCTGGCGTCGCCGCCGAGGAAGAGCGGTATATCCTGGGCAACGTCCTGGGTGAGCTGGGCAGTGGTCTCTTCCAAGTGAGTGGCGGCTCCCCTGAGGGAGTCTACGCGTCCCATCGGACTGCCAAGGAGCTATCCCGAAGGACCGGCCGCCCCGCCATTTACAACCTGGTGTCCCAGGAGCTAAACAACCCCGACGGATGGAAAGAGCACCTGCAATGGTTAGAAGACTCCTTCCAGTCGGGGATCCGGGCCTATGGCTCCTGCATATCCATTACCGCCGGTCCGATCTTCAACCTAAGGTTGGGGTTGGATGTTCCCCAGGACGAAGACCTGATCAGCCCGCATATCATGTTCGCGGGCATGCCCACCTGGGACTTGGCCATGGCCCAGCCGTATCAAGAGCGCATGCGGTCCTTCCGCGACCCTGAGACGCGCCGGGCACTAAGCGCCGAGGCGGTGGAGGGTACCGTTGCCCAGGAGTCGCCTGGGACGGATCGCCGGGGTAATCCGCGGGGGTTCTTCAACCGGCGTTGGGACCTGGTCCAGGTCTTCATGACTCAGCAGGAGCGGAACCGGCAGTTCGAGGGCAAGAGCGTAGAGCAAATGGCTCAGGAGCAGGACAAGGGCATTATGGATGCCTTCCTCGACCTGTCACTAGATGAGGAGCTGGAAACTCACTACCTGTGCGTCGACCGGAATGTAGACGTTGAGTCCCAGAGGCAGATACTCGGCTCGCCCTACACCGTTATCGGTACCACCGATGGCGGCGCTCGCCCGGACACGATGGACCGCTACGAGTACAGCACCAATCTGCTGGGCTATTGGGTGCGGGAAAAGCAGATTATGTCCCTGGAAGACGCCGTCTACCGGCTGACCGGAAAGACCGCCCTGATGCACGAACTCCATGATCGCGGTATCATCGCCCCAGGGAAGGCCGCCGACATAACCATCTTCGACCCCGACACCATTGCCTCCAAACCGCGGGAGCCGGTGGCTTATCCCCCGGCCGGAGCCAGCGCTAAGCACGTGAAGCGGGGCGCCATTGGGATAGATTATGTGATTGTCAACGGAGAAGTGCTGCTGGAAGGTGGAGAGCACACCGGAGCCCTACCCGGCCAGGTTCCAGCGCTAAGCACGTGAAGCGGGGCGCCATTGGGATAGATTATGTGATTGTCAACGGAGAAGTGCTGCTGGAAGGTGGAGAGCACACCGGAGCCCTACCCGGCCAGGCTCCGGGGGCCGTTGTACCAGGCGAAGGGTTAGGCAAGTTGCGAATCGCCTTGGATTAGCGGACCAATTACAGCAAATGAGTGGGTCCCTGGTCGTCGCTATCACCTTAACCTGGAACTGATGGTATTAAGGATGACCAGGGACCCACCAACACTAGCTTCCTAAACCAATACCAAGGTGGGATATGCATTTCGGGGGTCTTGAAGACGACCGAAAGGACTCTACAGCACCTCATATTACTCTTAGGCCCCAACTGGGTGCCCACCGACAATGCGGTCTAGCGATATGTACATTTCACCTTGGCTTTAGTTTAGGAATCGCGGATATGGGCTCCCCTGCAGGCTTGGGATCATCCGAAATGGGAATTTCAGATTGGACCGAGCCCGCGGGCCGTTAGGCCCATAACAGACCAGAATGGAGGGGATGAACGCCATGATCTACGAAGTCCGCACCTATACTTTGCGCCCCGGCACAGTGGGCGAGTTTGAGTCCCGTTTCGAGAAGAGGCATCCCTATCGAGAAAAACACTCCAAATTGGGGGCCTTCTGGCACTCGGATATGGGTCCTCTCAACCAAGTGATCCACGTTTGGGAATATGATGACCTCAATCACCGCGCCGAAGCACGGGAGGCCGCTAACCAAGACCCGGATCTTCAGCGGAATCCTGGTGGCCAAGAATTCGTCGTCGAGCAGCAGTCCGAGATCGTGACACCAGCGCCGTTCATGCATCCCCTGGGCAGCCGGGATTACGGCACCGGCAACATTTATGAGATGCGCACCTATACCTACGAACCGGGGGCCATCCCGCAGTTGCTTCAGGCCTGGGAGGAGGCAATCCCATCTCGTGAAGAGTACTCGCCCCTGGCAGCATGCTGGTACACCGAGTTCGGCGGGCTGAACCGGTTCACCCATGTGTGGGTGTATAAGGACCTCAACGAAAGGGCGCGCATTCGGGACGAGTCCCGGCAGGCCACCCACTGGCCCCCCCAGGCCAGTGTACGGCCGGTGCGGCAGGAGAACAAAATCCTGATACCGGCCGCCTTCTCTGCGGTGAAGTAAGCTGTGCCGTAGAGGCGGGTTTGAAACCCGCCTCTACTTCTACTCCAACCGGCGTGCTCTGGGCCACGACCCGGGTTCAGCCTGTCTCTGGAAAGGTTCCTGGCCGATGATCTTTGTCGGGTCAAACATAACCCTTGGCAAATAGCGGGGCGCCTCGCAGAAGGACGTTAATCGGGATCCCTGGAGGGGGCCGAGGCGTTGCTTGGTAGGGATGTCTTTGATTGTTGGGCTATCCAATACGACTTGATGAATGGCAAGCTCGAAGGCGCCGTCCATCATGCCGATTTCACGCTTGACGTCCCGTGAGGATCCGGCTGCTTGAGAAGTTGAACGGCCAGTGGACTCACCAACCACTGGCCGTTCTTTGTTGGGGTCCGGACTCGGATGGGGACCGGCAACATCTGCATTTGGCTCACCGTCAGGGCAATGCCTGGGCCGTGTTCCGGAAGGACAAGGCCAGGACGTCGATGCGCTCTTTGTTCTTGTGGCAAGAGGTCGTCCCGCTCCAGGCCGGTGATGTCCAGCGCCAGGTCCATCATGTGGGGCTGGAGGTGCCGATTCAGCCTTGCCCTTCAGGAGCCTGAGATAACCACCTACCCGGTCCCCCTGACGACTCCGGTGATCATCGGGGATACCGCTGGCGCCACCTTCGGCGCATCTATCCAGAAACCGGGCCTCGTCACCGTTCCCCAGCGCTGAGGACCGACTCGGGACCGGCACGGAGCGGGGGTTCCGCTCCGGCGCACGGTTTTCTATCCTCATTCCTGTTCCTCCCGGCCCTCCGGCGCCTGGGTTTCCCATCCCATCAGGTCCTCGCCGGTCCTTCCCATCCGGTAGGTGTACACCGGCAGCACGACCCAGAACACGGCGGCGCCGGCGATGGCCGCGAGGGTTTCGCTCAGGTCACGTGCCCGGATGGCCATGATGGCCACCTGGCTCAACCCGAGCGCGATGGGCCAGCATATCAGCGCGCCCACGAATGGCCACTTCCAGGGTTCCCTGAGGTGGGTCCGGCCGTTCCGGGTATCCATGACTCTGACCCCGAAGATCTTGAATTCCCTCCAGTTCTTCATTCCCTCTCTCCAGGTGTCCGGGTTGGCATCCATTCCGGTGCTACCGGCTTCCCCCCAGGGGGTAGCTGGGGGCAGCACTGCCGGTGGTCCTGCAGCAGAAGCTCGTTCCAGAGGCGTTGGAATACTTCGCGGAAACTCAGGGCGTGGACGTTTCTACGGTCCTTGAGGACGTCGCGGCGGAAACGCTGGCGGGGCTGAAACGGTCCCGACAAAGCAAGTCCTGCCCTAAATAGCAATCCCCCGGGGGTGAGCTAACCCCGGGGCTACTTTCCGGCTGACCGGCGGGCAGTCCACGGGGTCGGGAGGTTCCCAACCCGCGGCCCTCACCGGTCCCGCAGGCCGCTGCTCCCCAGGTCTCGGCCCGCCATGATGTTGATGATCCGGACCAGCTGAACGTCCCTGCCGGCAAGTTCCCCGGCGTTCTCCAGCAGGAAGTCGCGCAGGGCGGTTTCCGCGATGCGGTAGACCCGGCCGGCATCTCTCGTGGGACGACGGCCGTAGGGGTAGGCGGCCCGGAGGTGTCCGCTGTTGGTCCGGCGCAGGAGCCGGCGGACGTCGACCCCGAGGATACCTGCCACGTCCGGCACCGTGTACCAGGCGTCATCGGCCCTCACCGCGAGGCCCAGCCGGCAGGCCTGGACACGCACCGCGGTGACGCTGCGCCGGAGCTGAACGGCGATCTGCTGGTAGGAATGGTCCTCCTCCAACCGTTCCCTGAGGCGCTGCTTCTCCGTCCGGGTCCACCGGCGGCGCTTGGGAATGCCGAGTTCCCTGGCCCGTGCGTCCAAAGCGGTGACCGAGAGGCCGAGGTGGTGGGCCAGTTTCCGGTTGTCCCCGTAGGGCTGGTAGCGCCGCTTCAGGAACGCGGCCTCGTATTGGTTCGGTGGTTGGTTATGTTCCGGCATAGCCGCCTTACCGACACTGGGGATGCAACCACTGGGGATGCAACCACTGGGGATGCAACGAGGGTGTCGAATTTATTTTCCCGCCACGGTCTTGATTGCTGTTTGAGCAGGACGTTTCCAGCGCACTGCGATCCCCCGCACCGGGCCAACCGAACGACGCTCCGGTCTCCGGCGCCGCGGGAGAACCGGCGGAGACCCATAGGGGCATGACGGAGCCGGTGTTGACGGAGGGAAGACCGGGTGATCCGCGGAGGCGCCATAGCGGAGGCGCCATCAGGGAAGTTGCGAGAAGCACGCCGGCAGGAGCTGGAAGCGCCCGCCCCGCGTCCCTCGGGGATATGACGGCAACTCCCCAGACTTCGACTCACCGTGAAATCCCCGGCGGCCTCTGGGTCTGCCCTGCCTGCCGCCCCGGGGGAGGGACATCAGATGCAAGAGGAGCATGAATGAAAACCAACCCAACATTCCCACCGTCTCGCCGGACCGACCCCCAGCGCAGGGCCGAGCGGGACATCTACCAGGCCGTGGAGGCCAGCAGCTTGCCCGGACGGGCCCTCTACGAGGTGAAGGCCGCGCGCAACGCCAAACAGGTGGACATCCTCCTGTGGGCCGAGGCCGTCGCCACGTTCGGAGCCCAGCTGAAGGGCGGGACCTACGTGATCCGCGACGGGGAGCTCTGCCTGGTCACCGACCAGGGCCTGGTCCCCAAGCCCGGCCTGCTGGCCGCGGTCTGGGACTCGGTCATGGCCATCCCCGAGTTCATCCAGCGCAAGCTCGGCAGGGGGATGTACATCATCCCGGTCCTGGGCCTGCCCGACATGGAGGAAAACGAGGCCATCAGGGACATGGCAGCCAGGAGGCAAGTCGAGGTCATCTTCGGGAAGGCCGACTGGGTGCAGCGGCTGGTCGACCTGGCCAGCTGCCACCCCATCCGGCACCGGCCCACCGAGGAGAGTATCGAGCAGGAGGCGCTGGCCATCATGCCCGAACTGGCGCCGGATACCAACTCACCGTCACCCCAGGTGGTGATCCACAACGTGGAGAACCTCCACCTGCACGTCGGCCAGGAGGTCGTCGCGACCCTGGGTCTCCCAGACCTGACGACCGAGGGCTAGCATCCCGGGAGCGGCGTCTCCGACATCCCGGGCCCGGGGCGGGGGTCCGGACCGCCGGGGGCGCGCTCCCTTCATAACGCCAAGCCAAACAGGAGGAGAACAATGACCGATCAATGGAAGGACCGCATCATCCGCGGAGGCGCCATCGCGGTGACGACAGTGGCCGCGCTCGGATGCATGGTCTGGCTTACCGGCATCATGGCGGGATACCCCGGCGCCCTTCGTGCAGGCGGCATCATTCTCGCCGCGGCCGCCTGCATCGGCGCTGTGTGCCTCGCAACTGTGAACATCCCCAGCCTGTCACGGACGGGCAGACGACGATGCCGCCACCGGGACCAGCACTGTCCCTGGAGACGCTGAGGGACACGATTCCTGGTGGCCGGTGGGATGGTTATCGCCTGAGCTTGGGTTGATTTCCACCTCGGGCCGGGAAATCCGAACCCGGTCCCGCCGTCCGGCGCTCCCTCCAGGGAGACGGCGTGAGAGCAGCTCACTTTCCAGTCAGCATCAGGACCGCCGCGATCCGCCGCGCCGTGCCGGTGAAGTGCTGCACCTCCTCCGGCATCAGTTTGCGGCCCAGGACCTTGCTCTCCCGGTAGGAGAGCCACTTCTTGAGGACCTGGTAGCCGCCAAGCTTGTAGTTCCAGATGTCGGAGGGAACGTTGCGCCAGTACGCCCGGTCGTTCAGGTATATGTCAAAGGTGGTGTCCCCCCAGGCAGGGCCTTTTCATTTTCTCAAAATAGTATAAAATTATTACCAGTTTAAGCGGGAAGGGAGGATGATGACTTTGAGAGAAACGCTGGATTTGGTGCCTGACTTCCGGAGTAGCCAAGGGCGACGCCACTCTTGGGGGCGATCCTGGCCTTGGCCACCTGTGCCATGCTGTGCGGCGCCCGCAGCTTATACGCCATAGCTCAATGGGGGCGGGACCAAGGGGGTGCTACGGCGCAGCTTTTGGGGTTCAGCCAGGAGAAGACACCCTGCGTGGCCACCCTCCACCGGGTGTTCAAGGGCCTGGACGTGGCGGCCTTTGAGGCAGAAGTCGGCAACTGGCTGGCAAATAGCGGGGTAGAGGCGGATGACCCCCTGTCCCTGGACGGGAAAACCTTGCGAGGGGTCCACGGCCAAGAGATACCCGGGGTCCATCTGGTGTCGGCCTACGCTAGCCGCGCTGGGGCAGTGCTGGCGCAGGTAGCTGCGCCGGGCAAAGGGGAAGAATTGGCGGCGGTCAAAGAAGTATTGGGCCAGGTACCCCTGAAGGGTCGGGTAGTAGTGGCTGATGCCTTACTGACCCAACGGAAAGTCTGTGAGCAGATTGTGGCAGGCGGCGGAGAGTATCTGCTGCCAGTTAAAGAGAATCAGCCCACCTTGCGCCGAGACCTGGAGGTGGCTTTTTCCCCTGCTAGGAACTGAGAGGGCTGGTGGCCCAACCGTACCTCCCTGGCTGGCAGCGGAGTGGCGAGCACGCGGGGCCAAGCTGACGGTCTGGGCCGATGCTCCAGTAAAGCGGCGTCATGGGAGGCTGGAGCGGCGAGAGTTGTGGGCCTTGGCCGACCCAGAGCTAAATGGCTACGTGGGCAGCGCTGGGACGGTCGGGGAAGCGTGGCCGCATCTGCAACAGGTGTGTCGGCTAGAGCGCCAGCGGGTCGTGAAGGGCAAGAAACAGGTGGCTGTGAGCTATGCAATTAGCAGTCTCCCAGCCACTGATGCCGATGCCAGGCGATTGTTGAGCCTTTCCCGTGGGCACTGGGGCATCGAGAACCGCCTCCACTGGGTACGGGATGTGACCTTCGACGAGGACCGCTCTCAGGTGCGCACTGGGGCCGCCCCACAGGTTCTGGCGGGCCTGCGGAACCTGGTCATCAGCTTGGTACGTCGGGCTGGGCATTCCAACGTAGCCGCTGCCCTACGCCGCCACAATGCCCATCTCAGCGAAGCTTTCGACATGATGGGCTTTACCTACCAGGCAGGAGAATGAAAAGGCCCTGTCCCCCCAGGGTGACCATCGCATCGCCCAGGGCGGCCTGCTCCTCGGCGGTGTAGGACCGTTCCTCGACGCGCCCCCACCCCGGCATCACGGCGTCTCCGGAGCTGTAGTGCCCCCAGCCTACCGTTAACTCGAAGTCCTCGTCACCCATGTTTCTACCGCCGGTGGTGGCCGGGATGGCTATGGCCGCCAGTTCTGGGCGGAGCGCGCCGGTGGTGACTCCGGAGACAGGAGTCTCCGAATCCAGCAACTATGCCAACTCGCGGCCTCGGTCGGCGGAGGCGGCCAGTTCCGCGGCCGCTCCGGGTGTGTCGCCCTCGGGCCAGCTTGGCAGAGGGACTCGGGGCCACTCCATCCGCAGTGCCCCGGCGTTGGCCTCTCGGTAGGCTGGATCGTGCAGAACTGCCAGGACATGGTGGAACAGGTCCTCAACGCCCGACTCCAGACGCTTTAGGTAGCTTTGTGCCGCAGGCGACAGGTTGGGACGGCGTTGGAGTCCGTCCCCTTCCAGTCCCAGGCCTTCGTCCAAGAGCCACACAGGGAACATGCTCGCGCCCCACTCGTTCATATGAAGCGATGCCAAGTACCCAGTTACTGTCGTTTGTGGTTCGGATGCGTCCCTCCGTAAGCGAGGGACCGCGGACAGCCATAGATTCCCCTTGAACAGATGCGGCTTGTAATTGGGGCGAGGACGATCAAGCAATCCGCTATCAGCCTCCCAACTCCAACTCCTCCAACTCCTCCCTGACCCCAGGACAGGCTAACCCATTTCCTCCCCCAATTTACCCCACCCTTCTGCACTTTTCACCTTGGCTTGAGTTTAGTTAGATTATAACTCTAGCGGACATTCTTCAGTTACTGGTCCCGCTTTGGAGCAAACGGGCTGAGTGGCGCAAGTTGCTTGACTTGGCCGATGAGGCCATTGGCAAACGTTCAGGAAGGCACGTTATCGCAGCTCGCGCCCGGGACCGAGCCGTTACATTGTTGGACGATCATCGTTATCTTGATGCGTTAGAGGAGTTCCATAGGGCGAAGTACGAATGGTGGTCAGGAGAGACGGTTCGTGGTTCGCTGCTCGCGATGATCATCATCGCAAAGCTTTGTCTTGAACTAAGGCTTCCTCAGGCGTCGAAGTCCTATGCCTTGGCTGTCTCGTACATCGCTGCATTACGGCGCGAAGAGGAGATTGAGGACCTAATCCCTACTGGTCTTCTCGTGGCGGCCAGCGCTGACTTCATTGCCGGAGCTTGGTCTAGCGCAGCAGAAATGTATGAGCTCGGTTTAACAACTCAATACGAGCTTATTGGGGACGGAACCGATTGGGAAAAGCACAAAGAATTACAAAACGCCTACTTACACCTAGCCTACATCAATGCATGTGCTAGGGCTGTCGATCGCCAGCGCCAGAGCCTGCGGAATCTCATCGAAGCCATACCCGAAGATGCCTGGACGCAACAATCAAATGCAATTGGCTCACGCCAATACTCTCAATTTGGTGGAGCCCAGAGAAAAGCAGTTAGCTTGCTCCGGGGATTCTGTGTTGGATCGAGTCGAGCGATAGGGTTCTCTTCCTTTTTCTCTTCCGCTGCAACGGAATCGTGCCATCTGATGTGGCGGATTACCTGCCGTTATCATGCCCTAGTCCGACCCTTGGCGCAATTTGGGAAAGTGTTTGGCGAACGCCGTGCGCACTTGCTCCCATAGTTCAGTGTCCAGCAGCTGCCGACTATTGACTGGGTTCATCACTTTGTAACCAACGCTTACCAAGGCATCGTGTAGAGCCTTTTCCACACTGGAAACTTTCGACCACGGCTCCTTATGCTCGTCCATGTTGGGTGCCTCGCGGAACACCGGACCGTAGGCGATCAACTCGAACTTACACCCTCTCGCGGGGACATTGCGCTTTTTCAGATATTGGAGCAATGCATTACCTAGCGATTTCGGGTTCAGATGTTGCCCCATGCGCCCAAAGGGCGACGCTGCGTTTGGCGATGCTGTGTCCCCCGTCATTCCGACATACAGCAATTCACGATTGTCGGAGGACGTAACCCGCCACACGTATAGCCAAAACCCTCTCTCGGTCATGGCTCCGTCGAATGTCAAAGTATATATGGATGCAGACATCGAACCTCCTGGCATTCTACACGGATTCGGTTGCCGGTCTGGGCATCTTGGCTTGCAACCGAAAAGTAGCGGAACCTATTCAGCAGCTGGTCTTGGGTAGCTTGGCTGACCGACTTGGATTCCGTAAGGTATTTATTGAGGCACTGTGGATGTTTGGGGGAATATGCCCTAAGCACCCTGCCGGACCTAACCCGGCAACGGCGTCAGGCTGAACGTAGAAACCAGGCTCGCGCTGCGTGGGGTTGCGTGGGCATCATCGCACTTGCCGCCTTGATTGGTGGTCTGGCGGCATATTGCCTTTAAGCAGTGTAAGCCGGGATTCCCCAGATCAAACCAACTTTCCTGGATATAGCTCCCGCGGGGATACCGCCAAATATAATCCCGCATTCCAAGGGCGTCAAATGCGGTCTGATGCGGCCTGATTCACTCAAAGTCCCCGCTTTCATTGGGCAACCACTGTACTGCCAAGCGTAAAAGCCCCAAACCGCTGGTCTACGCCCAAGTCTCGCCCTTGGGAAGCCCTTTTGCCCTGTGCGACCCCGTAACCGTAACCAATCCCGACGCTCCTAAAGTGGACTAGCCAGGAGCCAGCCTAAGCCGACCAATTCGTTCCAGTATCCCGCCTAGCATTTCCCGGCTCACCAGCACCTCAGCAAGCTGAAACACCAGCCTTCCGGCATGGCGCACCAACCGTCCTCCAGTCTTGATCATCCTGGTCTGCAGACTGGTCAACGACCAGTGCTTCATTGCCTCCGGTAAGGCTAGCCTTCTCATGGAGTTGCCCAAGTTGTAAGCCAGTACGAACAACTCCAGCCTGACCTGATTGGCCACGAACTTGTGGCAGGACAACCTGGTCCAGTTCAGGGCGTACTTGCCTTCTTTTATCCATTGCTCCGCCGTCCCTCGGCCATTGTAAAAGCGGACTATCCCGATGTTTGGATAGCTCAGATTGGTGACGATGAAGCCCACTCTGGGAAACAGTTCTCCCTGGTGCCACTCCACCTTAGAGACCACTCTCCGAGCAACGTTCCAGCTCTGGGCCTGGTAGACGAAGTCATGATAGGAGACGATGGGCTTCGGGGAAAGCCACTCCGTAGGCCGTATTAGCCGGGGCGCTATCTCCCGCTGCAGTACCTGGTTGGACCGCAGCCTGATGGCGTAGCCGATGTTTCTTGCTTCCAGATAATCGTATATCTCCGGCTTGGCGAAGGCGGCGTCAGCACGAAACAGCAGCCTGACCGCTGCTGTCAAATAACGCTCCACCACCGGATCAAGGACTTCTTGCCAATCATCGGCACTGCGGACGTTGCCTGACCGTAGCTTCGCTGCTTCACAATCCCCGAACTGGTTGAACAGAAAGAGAGGGTGATAGCAGACGCATTCAAAGTGGCCGTTATAGGCTGCTCCCTCCTGCTGGCCGTGCACTGGACTCTCGGAACTGTCCATATCCAGGATTACTCGCCGGTGTAGGGTATGGGCCATAGCTCGTTCCACCCACTGGGTATTTATTCGTGCCAGCCCCTTCAGGTTGTCCTCTTGGGTCAGGAACTCCGTCTCGAACCGGCCCATCTCACTGGTGCTGGCTCCTTTCCGCTCCGAGCCTTGCCATCCCACGATCACTCGCATGGCTGGGTCTTGGGAAAGGCGCACTGCGTCATTGGTGTCGTCGTAGCCGGCCAAGCGGCTGTAGATCGACTGTCTTAGCAGCGGAACCAGGTGGTGAAGGATATTGCGTCCGGTACGGCTTTCCTGGAGGTAGTCCTCAGCGATTTCGGTAAGGCCCAAGGCATCATCAAACTCTCGAAAGGCAAGAAGACCAGCGTCGGAGGTGATGGTTGAGCCGTGAAATTCCAGGCGGACTTTGGGGTTGAATTGGAGCCGGAGAGAGGCTTTTTCGCCGTCACCCATCAGGTGCCTCCATGATGCCTGCGGCATCTTACTGCAAAGTGACATATCATGGAGTTATTATAGCTGGGAACACGCAAAAAGGGCCCATAATTAGACAATGGTTGAAAGACCATCGACGAATTACTGAGACAACTTTTTAGCCATATGGGAAATGTGGGGTAAGAGGCGGAGTTAATGGGGGCGATACGCGGAGTGCCAGTAACACAGTTTTTGGCCTTGAAAGACCCTGCCACCGGAGTAGATGTCACTTACTATCTGCCGGGAGAAGGTAACTAAACCAATACCAAGGTGAAATACGCATATGGAGGAAGTCATCGGCGGCACCGGACCACCCTCTAGGTACAGGTGGAAGAGCTTCACCTGTAGCGCCTGAGCCAATCTTCATCGGCCCGCAAATGTAGATTCTGCCTTGGCTTTAGTTTAGGGACGGCTGGCCCACCGGGCCAGGGCTTTCTCCGGGGACGTTATCTCCTCAACAGAGGTGTAGTAGAAGTCCCGCCAACCTTCTTCGGGCAGCCCGGTGAACAGCATGAGATTCAGGGGATACTGCCCGCTGTCGGTAACGCGGCGGAAATCGTCCCGAAACAGGAAGGTGGGCTTTCCCAGGGCAATGGCCATGCCCAGCTCCACCATCACGCCCTCGTCAGGGGGAACGCCGTTGACGACGGCGAAGGTTGCGTCGGAATCCACCACGTCGCGGAAGTCCTTCTGACCAACCAGGTAGGCCCACCCCGGCTCCAGAAAGTCCACCTGGTTGTTCCGAACGAAGGGTTCCCAAACTTCCAGCCCAAGTTCCTCCAGCGCCGTCACGATGGGGGGCAGCAGGGTTGCCTTCTGCTGGGCGGAAAACCCGTAAGGGTTAGCCAGGTAGATGGTCTTGGTCATTGCCGGCTATTACCGTCTCTTTCCCCGCACCGGCGGAGCAATCTGGCCGCCCCGGACTGCCCTAGCCCGCTCGGCCGGCAGATCGCCACAGGGACATGGCTTCAAAGACGAGAATGACTATGGCCAGGGCAGTCAGGTGGCCCCACAACCCGGATGTGGCTTCGTGGCCGGGGGCAATCTTGTCGGCATACTGCATCAGAAAGCGGACCCCCACGATGGCCACCAAGGCGGTTACCACGTCCCGGGGCCATTGGGCCAGGTGACCGCCGGCCTGGCTGCGGGTTCGCAGGGAATCACGCACGTTGACCAGCACGTTGAGGGCGATGACTGTGATTATCGCCGGGTCAGCAATGTAGTCCCAGATAAACTGGGCCACCTCCTTGTTGTAGGGCCAGTAGAGTTCGTTGGCCAGGGTTACGGCGGCGGTAATACCGCCGATGACCGACAATATTTTGCGCCAGAATGTCAAAACCGAGCTTCCCCTTTGGTCAAAAGTGCGTGCCACTGCCCTCTCCGGGGTAATTGTACCAGCCCTCGGAATCGAGCCGCCGGAATGGAAGAGCAGCCTTATTCCACTGGCAACTGCGTGCTACGCTGGAATCATACCAAGGGCAACATCCACCTCGCGCTCAAAAGCTCTCTCCCCGGTTCCCAAGGCGGAGTGGGGCAGGGCTATGAGGTCCAACGGAGGTATTATGGACGGACTGAAGAAACTGGCCGGAGTTTACCTGGTTGGGGTCGCCGTGGTCGTGGCGGTGTACTTCATCATCAACAATTTCCTCGCCGGTTCTTTCGACGTGCTGAGGGTCTGGTACGTCATGGACGTGCTGATGCTCATTGGGCTGGCGCTGGCGTTGATTTTCAATTACGCCAGCATGAGGGAAGAGGGCGGCCGCGGCGAAACGGTCACCCGCCGGTACCTGGAGGTCAACACAGCCTTCTTCGTCACCGCCGGGGTGACGATCCTGTTCCTGCACAACTGGTTGTCCCTGCTGGCCCTGGGGCCGGACATGGCCTTGGGACCGAACAGCTTAAACGGCAACCACCAGGCCTGGGTAATCTGGGCGGCGGTGGACACGCTGCTGCCGCTGGTCTTGGGGGTAACAGGCTGCCGCCTCTGGCAGGAGTCCTCGGGGGCCTGACAACTGTGCTGTCACTAGACTAAAGCCAAGGTGAAACCCGCATATGGAGGAAGTCAACCGGCGGCGCCGGACCGTCCTCCAGGTACAGGTGGAAGAGCTTCATCGTGGCGCTTGAGCCAATCTTCATCGCCCCGCAAATGTAGATTCCACCTTGGCTTTAGTTTAGGAGGGGCGGCGCTCCGCCTGGTAGGGGAATTGAAGCCCAAGTATGCCGGTGGGTTATACTATTTCGACCAAAACTCAACCCGGAGGAGGCATCATGGCCACACTGACCGCGCCCGACGCTGTAGCGATGGACAGCCAGAAACTGGACCAGGTCAAGCAGCTATTTCAGCAGCAGATCGACGAGGGCATCCATCCTGGCGCTGGCCTGGCGGTGTACCGCTACGGGAACCTGGTGGTGGACATTCACGGGGGCATCGCCAACACCGAACCCGTTACCGCCGACACCATGTTCGTCCTAATGTCCTCCACCAAACCTCTGACCGCCTCCTGTCTCTACATGCTCAAGGAGCGGGGGAAGATTGCATGGGACGACCTGGTGTCCAAGCACTGGTCCAAGTTCGCCCAAAACGGTAAAGAGACCGTGACCATCCGACACATCCTGACCCACCGGGGCGGATTCCCCCAGACCCCCGAGTCCCTGCCTTGGACCGATTGGTCGGACTGGAGCAAGGTGACCCGCGCTATGGAACAGGCGCCCACTATCTACACGCCCGGCGAAACCCTAGCCTACCACCCCATCAACTACGGATGGGTCATCGCCGAGATCGTCCGGCGGGTCGATGGCCGCACCTTTGACAGGTTCATAGCCGAAGAACTCACCGCGCCCCTGGGCATGGACAACACCTATGTGGGACTGCCGGCAGGATTGGAAGGCCGGGTGTCTCCCATGCACCTGATGGAAGACGACGCGGACACCAGCGGCTACAGTGGGACATTCAGCGAACCGACGGTGCTCCGGTCCGTCGTGCCCGGCGCCAACGGTGTTGCCACCGCCGGGGACCTGGCCCGGTTCTACGCCATGATGGAGCGTAAGGGTTCGTTGGATGGCGCCACAGTGATCCAGTCCGCCACGGCGGAAGAAGCGGTCGAGTTTCAGGTTGAGGGTGTCGATAAATCCATCGGCGTCTTCGCCCAGCGTTCCCTGGGCCTAGCCCTCGGCGACGAACGCATGGGAAAGTCCACGGGAGACCCGTTGAAGACCTTTGGCCACGGCGGCGCTGGCACGTCCATCGGATGGGCCGACTTCGATTCGGGGCTGGCCGTGGGCTATATCACCAACGGCTTCCGAGGCACCGTCACCAACAACGCCAGACTGGCCGCCGTCTCCCAAGCCGTCCGCGACGCTTGTATCTAATATAAATTCTGATTATAAGAGCGTGTCCCATAAACCCTCTTCCCGGGGGGTTGGTGAAGCAGTAAGCTGATAGAAACAACTGGCAGGCACGATACTATGGCTTATAACCTTTTGCGCTGCGAGCGAGACCAGAGCTACTTGATGCCGCCGTCCATGAGGGATTGGTTGAGCGAGGGTCACCTGGCCTGGTTCATTGTGGATGCAGTAGGCCAGATGGATCTGAGGGAGTTCTATGCAGCCTACCGAAGTGATGGCTGGGGTGCAGCGGCCTACGATCCGGGAATGATGGTGGCCATCCTGTTGTACGCCTACTGCCTGGGTCTACGCAGTTCCAGGCGCATAGCCCGCGCTCTCGAGGAAGATGTAGGTTTCCGGGTGGTGGCGGCCAACCAGCAGCCAGACTTCCGTACCATCTGTCGCTTTAGGGCGGAGCACGAGGAGGCGCTCGAGAAGCTCTTTGTAGAGGTACTGAGGCTATGCCATGAAGCGGGTCTGGTGAAGCTGGGGGTAGTGGCTCTTGATGGGACGAAGGTGGCAGCCAACGCGGCGCTGGCCACCAACCGGAGCCACCAAGCCATTGAGGAAGAAGTGCAGCGCAGTTGGCAGAGGCCAAGGCAGCGGATGCTGAAGAGGATGCCCATTACAGTCCCGACCGGCGAGGGGATGAGCTACCGGGAGGGCTGGGGGGACGGACGGAGCGGCTCAGGCGCCTGAAGGAAGCCAAGGAACGTCTGCAGCGGGAGGCTGAAGCAGCAGCCAGGGCTGTCCAGGAGCGCGTGGAGCAACGGCGGGCAGAAGAAGTGGCCACAGGCAAAAAGAAGCGGGGGCGCAAGCCCAAGGTGGTAGAGTCACTTCCTACCGAAGAGGCGAAGGCTAATACCACCGACCCGGACAGCCGCATCATGAAGACCAGGCAAGGGTACGTGCAGGGCTACAATGCCCAGGCGGTGGTGAGCGAGGGGCAGAGCATAGTAGCCGTTGGAGTGACCCAAGAGGCCAATGATGTGCAGCAACTGGAGCCGATGCTCCAAACCATTGCGCATACTCTGAAGGCAGCCGGCATAGAGGACCGGCCAAAAGCGGGCCTGGCCGATGCCGGGTACTGGAGTGAGGCCAACATCAGGGCTTGCTCCTGGCCGGAGATGCCTGAGCTTCTTATTGCCGCCACCAAGGATTGGAAACAGCGGAAGATGCTACGGGAGAAGGGGTGTCCCCGAGGACGTATACCAAAAGGACTGAGCCCGAGGGACAGGATGGAGCGCAAGCTGCTGACAAAGCGAGGCCGAGCTCTGTACAAGAAGCGGGGTGTACTGGTGGAGCCGGTGTTCGGACAGGTCAAGGAAGGACAGGGGGTTCCGACGGTTTATGAGACGGGGGTTGGGCGCTGCACAGAGTGAGTGGTCCCTGGCAGGGATGACCCATAACTTGCTCAAGCTATGGCGCAGTGGCCAAGCCCCTTGGGGCTGGGCCCAGGCCCCACGGAACTAAGAGAGGCAGACGACCTTTCTGGGGGCCGACAAGCGGCCAGTGGAACTGGACGGGCCGACCTCTCTTGAGGCCCATCGCTCCCACACCTGTGTTAGTCAGCTCGCCCACCGGTCTATGAGACAAACTCATAAGCAGCGTAATTAAGCGCTGGGATCCTCACATCGCGGTTACGGACCGCCCGTGTTTGTTTGGCTCGTGTTGCTGCGGCTTCTTAGATCTTCAAGGTGTGCGGATATTGTCCTCGGGTAGGTGCCCTTACACGCTGTGCCGTTGAAGCAGGTCTGTTCATAAAGGCGCTCGCATCATGACATTCGCTGGTCTACTGATCCTGGCCTCCGGCTTTCTCCTCATGACCCTTGGCAGCATCCCCTGGTTGGCACCAAAGATTGCGGCGGCGAGGCACAACCTGACCTTCAACGCCCTTCGTTATAGCAACTACCGCTGGTTCTGGTTGAACGGCGCCACCCAGGCCATGGCCCAAGGAATGCAGTTTCTGATCCTGGGCTGGCTAGTGTTGGACATCACTAGTTCTTCCTACCAGCTGGGATTGGTAATCTTTGCCTTCGGTCTGCCTAACCTGCTCTTCGCGATGTTGGGTGGCATCATCGCCGACCGCGCCAACCGTCTCAAGCTGTTGATTTCTACCCGGCTATACGTGTCCGTCCTGATTTTCGCCCTTGCCATCCTAAGAATCACTGATCTGTTGGAGATCTGGCACGTTTACGCCGTCGTGTCCCTGCTCGGAACGGTTCAAGCGCTGAACGGGCCCGCTCGCATGGCCATAGTAGCGGACCTGGTGAAGCGAGATGACATGATGAACGCTGTTGCGTTACATACCATGGTTAATCAGACCGGCCAAATCATAGGACCGGCAGTAGCCGGGGGGATTATCGAACTCGCGGGGATAGGTCCGACGCTAATGGTTAATGGGGGGCTTTATTTGTCAGGGATAGTATTCCTGTCGTTGATCAGAGGTTTGCCACCTCGATCCGCTGCCAGGGAGGCTACTCTCCTGGAAGACCTCCGGGCAGGACTGCAATGCATCCAGTCAACTCCGATCCTGTATACCGTCATAGGGATGACGGTGGCTTTCGCATTCTTCGCTGTGTCGTACCGTCATGTCATGCCCGCCTTTACCAAAGAAGTGCTGGAGATAGGAGCCGGTGGGACCGGTTTGCTGTTGCTGGCGGCGGGCCTGGGATCATTGCTCGGAAATCTGATACTAGCCTCGCTGGGGGACTTCCGACAGAAGGCGCGACTGCTCATGGTATCAGTGCTGCTTCTTTCTGTGGTCCTGACCATGTTCGCCTGGTCGCCCTGGTTCTGGGCATCCTGGATAATATTATTGTTCGTGGGAGCGACGAGTTTCGGGTTTTTCACCCCATTGGCGACCACACTGATTCAGCTTAACGTGCCCTCGGAGTTACGGGGCAGGGTTTTGAGCGTATTTCAACTCGCCCCTGCGGTTCATTATCTTGGTGCACTGCCCCTTGCCGTGGCAGCCGATGTTATATCCTGGCCCGTTGCCATTACAGGTGGTGCAGCCCTGAGTCTCTTTGTTGCCTTGTGGCTTGGACTATGGCGCCCGGTCTTACGTCATATGGAGGAGTAGCAGGTATGTACCGATCTCCGATATGGAATGCGAAAGCTCGGAGGCTGTCGCTGCAGCAGGTGTCCGACGGCCTTCGTGCCGGCAAGCTGCTACTCCACAACCCGGAGCAATCGTGAGATAACCTGACTGTGATTTCCATGCCAGGTTGCGAAATAATCGAATTTTGCGAATAATCTAATGGCCTCAATGAATCCATCACTGGAGGACACTAAGACATGGGCATCTACAGAATGTACACCGGACCGGACAACGAGACCCACATCGAGGAGTTGCCTCTGTCGGCCCACCCCGAGTTGGGGGAGTTGCAGACCGTGAAGGGCCTACAGATCCAACAGAATCAGGGCGGCCGCTTCATGGATTTTCACCAAGCGCCCAACAAGAGGTGGTTGATCACTCTCTCGGGGGAACTGGAGATAGGGCTTGGCGATGGCACAGTGCACAAGTTCGGCCCCGGTGACGTTCGCCTGATCGAGGACGTGACCGGTCACGTCCACACCACCCGGTACCTCACTGACCACGTCTCCGCTTTAATGCTGCTGCCTGACTAGAGCCAAAGGTGGTTACTTGGAGGTAGTGCAAAAGGTTTTGGCCCACATTTCCCATATGGCTAAAAAGTTGTCTCAGTAATTCGTCGATGGTCTTTCAACCATTGTCTAATTATGGGCCCTTTTTGCGTGTTCCCAGCTATAATAACTCCATGATATGTCCGCTTTGCAGTAAGATGCCGTAGGCATTATGGAGGCACCTGATGGGTGACGGCGAAAAAGCCCCTCTCCGGCTCCAATTCAACCCCAAAGTCCGCCTGGAATTTCACGGCTCAACCATCACCTCCGACGCTGGTCTTCTTGCCTTTCGAGAGTTTGATGATGCCTTGGGCCTTACCGAAATCGCTGAGGACTACCTCCAGGAAAGCCGTACCGGACGCAATATCCTTCACCACCTGGTTCCGCTGCTAAGACAGTCGATCTACAGCCGCTTGGCCGGCTACGACGACACCAATGACGCAGTGCGCCTTTCCCAAGACCCAGCCATGCGAGTGATCGTGGGATGGCAAGGCTCGGAGCGGAAAGGAGCCAGCACCAGTGAGATGGGCCGGTTCGAGACGGAGTTCCTGACCCAAGAGGACAACCTGAAGGGGCTGGCACGAATAAATACCCAGTGGGTGGAACGAGCTATGGCCCATACCCTACACCGGCGAGTAATCCTGGATATGGACAGTTCCGAGAGTCCAGTGCACGGCCAGCAGGAGGGAGCAGCCTATAACGGCCACTTTGAATGCGTCTGCTATCACCCTCTCTTTCTGTTCAACCAGTTCGGGGATTGTGAAGCAGCTAAGCTACGGTCAGGCAACGTCCACAGTGCCGATGATTGGCAAGAAGTCCTTGATCCGGTGGTGGAGCGTTATTTGACAGCAGCGGTCAGGCTGCTGTTTCGTGCTGACGCCGCCTTCGCCAAGCCGGAGATATACGATTATCTGGAAGCAAGAAACATCGGCTACGCCATCAGGCTGCGGTCCAACCAGGTGCTGCAGCGGGAGATAGCGCCCCGGCTAATACGGCCTACGGAGTGGCTTTCCCCGAAGCCCATCGTCTCCTATCATGACTTCGTCTACCAGGCCCAGAGCTGGAACGTTGCTCGGAGAGTGGTCTCTAAGGTGGAGTGGCACCAGGGAGAACTGTTTCCCAGAGTGGGCTTCATCGTCACCAATCTGAGCTATCCAAACATCGGGATAGTCCGCTTTTACAATGGCCGAGGGACCGCGGAGCAATGGATAAAAGAAGGCAAGTACGCCCTGAACTGGACCAGGTTGTCCTGCCACAAGTTCGTGGCCAATCAGGTCAGGCTGGAGTTGTTCGTACTGGCTTACAACCTGGGCAACTCCATGAGAAGGCTAGCCTTACCGGAGGCAATGAAGCACTGGTCGTTGACCAGTCTGCAGACCAGGATGATCAAGACTGGAGGACGGTTGGTGCGCCATGCCGGAAGGCTGGTGTTTCAGCTTGCTGAGGTGCTGGTGAGCCGGGAAATGCTAGGCGGGATACTGGAACGAATTGGTCGGCTTAGGCTGGCTCCTGGCTAGTCCACTTTAGGAGCGTCGGGATTGGTTACGGTTACGGGGTCGCACAGGGCAAAAGAGCTTCCCAAGGGCGAGACTTGGGCGTAGACAAGCGGTTTGGGGCTTTTACGCTTGGCAGTACAGTGGTTGCCCAATGAAAGCGGGGACTTTGAGTGAATCAGGCCGCATCAGACCGCATTTGACGCCCTTGGAATGCGGGATTATATTTGGCGGTATCCCCGCGGGAGCTATATCCAGGAAAGGTGGTTTGATCTGGGGAATCCCGGATAAGGGTTGTCGAGCTAGTGAATGGCTCCATGGACCATCAACTAAATACCTGGGGCATTTTGCCTCGCACAGTACATGGCTTGACTGGAATTCCTTTGAGGCCCTTCCTTCACTGAAGCGTTCCCTGGTTGCGCGGGCTCAGGATTGCTTGACAGACATTGATATACGCAATTATAGCTCGCCCATAGCTACACGTTGACAGTGTGACACATTGACACTGTTTGTAGCGAAGCAGTTAGGGACGCAGGTCCTGAGGGATTAACTTCGGACAGTCAGCTAGTTATTATGAACCTCGGCCTAGAGGATCGGCCGAAAAGTACCCTGATCCAGGCTAGTCCGATATAATGGGCAGGAGAATTTAATGGGTGTGGGAGGCAGGGGATGCTGGGAAAACGCTCTAAACAGCTGGGGTTCCTGGAAGCGGACCATCTCTACCTGGACTATGTGGGCCGCGGCTCCTTCTACGGCTTCCTGGCCTCCCTGCGGGGTCAGCTATTTCGAGACGAAGACTTCGCCGAACTGTATTGCCCGGACAATGGCCGGGATAGCGTGCCGCCCAGTCTGGTGGCCACCGCGCTGTTGCTACAGGCCTACGACAAAGTGAGCGACCTGGAAGCCAAGCAGAGGGCGGACTTCGATATCCGGTGGAAGGTGGCGTTGGGAATTGAGGTGGAGGACCGTCCCTTTGCCAAGAGCACCCTGCAACTGTTTCGAGCCCAGCTGATCCTCCACGACCGGGTGCGGTCCGTCTTTCAGCGCAGCCTCCAATTCGCCCGGCAGACCGGCTGCCTGAAAGGACGGCGGATGAAGGTGGCGGTGGACACTACCTACATTCTGGGCCGGGGAGCGGTCAAGGACACCTACAACCTGCTGGCCGACGGCATCGTCCAGGTGGTCAGGGCACTGGCCCAACTGGATGGGACCCGGGCCGAGGAGTGGGCCTTGAGACACGGCCTGGAGCTTTACTTTGGCTCCAGTGTGAAGGGAGAGGCGGGGATTGACTGGGACAACAAGAAAGAGCGGCAAGCCTTACTGCAGAAGATAGTAGCCGATGCCGATGGGGTATTGGAACTGGCCCGTCAGGCCCAAGGTAGATTTCCCGCAGATAGTCCTGAGCGCCAGGCTATTGGAGAAGCAGCGGAACTCTTGGGGCAACTCCTCTTGCAAGATGTGGAACGGCAGGAGGATGGTCCGGCCCGGAAGGATGGCGTAAGCCGGGACCGGGTCCCTTCGGCGCACGACCCGGAGATGCGCCATGGGCGCAAAAGCAGCAGCAAACGCTTCGACGGACATAAGGCTGCCGTGGTGGTGGATACCGATTCCCAACTAGTGACCGCGGTAGATATCCTGCCCGGCAATGCCGGTGACAACACCGGAGTCCTGGAACTGGTGGAGCAGAGTGAAGAGAACACGGGCATAGCTGTGGAGGAGACCATTGGGGATGCGGCCTATGGGGATGGCGGGACGCGGCAGGCCTTTGCCGATGCCGGTCGGACGCTAATAGCCAAGGTGCCGGGTCGTCCCAGAAAAGCCCACTTCCCCAAGGAAGACTTCCAGATCGACCTGACGGCTGGCGCCTGCACCTGCCCGGCCGGGCAGGTCACCCACACGCTACGTACCATGGGCAACCGGACCAACCGGTTGGGTCAGACCTACCCGGTCCAGAGTTTTCAATTCGACCCGGCGGTCTGTGGCGTATGCCCGCTGCGAGACCAATGCATTGCCAGCAGCAAGGGCAAAGGCCGTACGGTGACTCTCCACCCTCAGGAAGCGCTCCTGCAACAAGCCCGGGCCTTCCAGCAGAGTGAGAGCTTCGCCGAATACCACAGCCGGCGGCAGGTGGTCGAGCATCGCCTGGCTCGGCTGGTTCAACTGGGGGTCCGCCAATCTCGCTACTTTGGCCGGACCAAGACCCTTTATCAGCTACTCCTGGCCGCCACGGTGGCCAACCTGACCCTGGTGGCTACCAGGATGGGGATGATGTCCCAGGCTTCAGGCTCCTCCCCCAATAAACCAGAGAATAGACCGGACCGGCTCGCCGCCGGAGCCTGCCCTGAGTTCGCCACCGGGTCGCCCATCGTTACCGCCCAATTCATATTGGTCGCTGCCAGCTGGGCCGCCCTTAGTCTCAGACCTGGCCCAGTCCACTGGTTAACCTCCGCCTCATCTCGTCACAGCAGGGCTTTTCAGCCGGGTTTCTAGGGACCGGAACCGCCAGAAGGAGCATGAGACCTGGTTAAGGATTTTTACCCAACACAATATTTCACGCGCGCACCCTAGAATTCATTTATTGTGCCAGGCTCAGGCTTTCCTAGGTGCTGCTCTGGGCGCTGACTAGACTCATTACCGTGGAAGAGCGAAAAGCTATCCTCGCACGACCGTAGCTCCTGACTATCAAGCGGATATTAGCCCTCAGGAGAAGGCCTCCGGCAGTGCAATTTCAACCCAAGGCAATCGAAGGTGCAATTAGCGGATATGGATTACTTTGAAGCCATAATAAAAACCCTTCTAGAACATGAGGGATATTGGGTAAGGCAATCATTCAAGGTTAATCTGACCAAGGGGGAAAAGCGAGAGATAGGCAAACCCTCAATCCCTCGCCCTGAGATAGACCTGTTAGCGTACCAACCTGAGAAGAGAGAAGTGATTGCCATCGAAGCAAAATCATTTCTTGATTCTCCCGGAGTTCGCCTGGATAGCTTACAAGAAGAGCATGCGATACCTGCTGGTCAGTACAAACTGTTTACTTGTGATAAATATCGTGCAATCGTTCTGCACCGACTCCAGCAGGATTTGCAGGAAACCGGCATGGCAATGCCCGGCTTAAGTCTGACGTTGGGATTGGTTGCGGGAAACATCTATCAGCGGCGAAGCGCTGAAATTCGTGAATACATGAAATCAAGAAGTTGGTTCTTCTGGTCGCCAGAGGATGTCGCGGATAGGGTCCAAGCATTGTCTAAAAAGAACTATGAAAACGAACCGGCTACTATAACTGCCAAAATACTGACCAGACATCTACACTGAAAACGTAGCCGCAGGTCGTTTCAAGTGACCTCGCCCCTACCTCTACCACAGCAACTCTCACTCGCGGCGGTCTGCGTCTTAGCCGTGGCGAAACAATGATTATATAGATTGATACCCCGGAGGATAGCAATGCGGGACGGAAATAAAGGTATGGTACTACCCCAGGCATCAGGACCCTTCTTCGCTTATGGGATATTCAAATTCAACTAAAGCCTGCGTTTCTAAACAGGCGGGTTGGGGGCTTCCTTCGCCCGGATAGAGAGACATCCCTCTATGGCCAAAATGGGAAGGTCTCATGTGCGTCTGAGCGGGAATCTCACCGGCAAAACGTTGGAGCGACATCGGTTAGAGCGACATCGGTTACAATGAAACGCACAATGAAGTGTCCACGGGACAATCGCGTGTGAAACGTAGGGGGGGCGCATCTATGACAACATCATCGGGAGTCTTACAGGGGAAAGTCGCCATTGTGACCGGGGCCGCCAGTCCCATAGGAATGGGCCGTTCAATCACCGCTGGCCTGGTGCGCGCCGGCGCCAGGGTGGCCATGCTGGACATCAACGAAGACTGGTTGGAACAGTCGGCCAATGACTTGCGGGAGATCGGCGGCGACGACGCAGTTTTGCCCATCATCGCCGACGTGACCGACGCGGAGTCCGCGGCTCAGGCCGTAGCCCGCACTGTCAGCGAGATGGGAGGGCTCCACATCCTGGTAAACAACGCGGGGATTAACCTGCGTTCCGCCGGGTTCACCGAGCCTGGAGAAACCGGACGCCGGACCGACTTTTGGAATATCGACCCTTCCGGCTGGTTGCGCGTAATTGCGGTCAACCTGAGTGGGCCGTTCATCATGTCCCACGCCGTAGCGCCTCACATGGTCCAGCAAGGGTTTGGCCGGATAATCAGCGTCACCACCAGCATGGACACGATGTGGCGCAAGGGCGGCGCTCCTTACGGACCCTCGAAGGCTGGGCATGAGGCCCTGGTAGCCATTATGGCCCAAGACCTGGAAGGGACCGGTGTGACCGCCAACGTGCTTACTCCCGGCGGCGCGACCGCCACAAACATGGTTATACCGCCCGAAGGCACGAGTTCCCGCAGCCTGATCCAGCCCGAAGTGATGCAGTCGCCCGTGGTCTGGATCGCTTCCGACGCGGCCAGCAACTGGACGGGACGTCGCATTATTGCCTACCACTGGAACGACACGCTGCCGCTAGAGGAGCGGCTGGAAAAGTGCAGCGCTCCCGCCGCCTGGCCGCAACTGGGTATTCAGGCAGTCCACCCGGACTGGTACGGCCAGGAATGAGGGTCCATGTTCCCTGGCAGGGTCCCTACTCCAAGATTTTACACGGAATGGATTCGAGGCGGCCCCGGTAATGCCGATTGGTATCCGTCGCACTCCTATTTGGGCCCTGCTCCTTGGCCTTGTCCTGCTCGTGGCTTGCTCCCCCGGAGAGACCATGACCTGTCGGGACGGGTACGAGAAATTTGCCGAACACCGGATGTTTTTCGGGCGGGGGTCGGGAGAGGTCGAACGGGTAAGCGATACGGACTGGGAAAGATTTCTCGCCGAAGTATTAACACCCCGCTTTCCCGATGGCTTAACCATAATGGACGGGGCGGGACAGTGGCGCGAGGACGGGACCATCATCCATATCGAGCGCACTAAGGTTGTCGTTATCCTGACACCCCGGGAAGCCTCAGTATCCGCCAAATTGCACGAGATATCTGATGAATACAAGCGCCTGTTCAATCAAGGGCTCGTACTGATTACAAGCGAAGATTCGTGCACCGCCTTCAACTGAAATTGCAGGCTGCGCAAATCCGTAATGTAAGACCGGGGTTGCGGAGGATTTTCGTACGCAACCCCGGCGCTAATTCTGGTCTGACGGGACTAGCCGGCGTCCTAGGTTAGCCCCGTGATGGTGATGTGGGCCATGTAGGAATCGGCGGTGGCCCCGTGCCAATGGTTCTCACCGGGTAGGATCTGAACGATGTCGCCCACGCTCACGTGATGTTCCTCATGCTCGTTGGCTACGATGCCGTTGCCCATGGTGATGACCAGGATCTGGTCGGTCGTGTGGGTGTGCCAGCCGGTTGTAGCGCCCTTCTGGAAGTTGACCACACTGCTGCTGAAGTGTTCGCTGGTCCCTTCAGGCAGCAGGGGTTGGCGGGTGCGGTGGACTTCTCCTCCGGTCCAGCCTTCGATAGGGGTCGCCGGGCCCAGGGGCACGTGGTCGATGGCCGATATTCTCAACAGCTTCACGGTTGCCTCCCCATTCAGTTGTAGGATAAGGGTCTTGCACCGGCCTCCGATGGGCCGGTGATGGCTCTGGCTTAAGATAATACACTGCGGCTGGTTTGGGAATAGGACCCCGTCTTCATCCTGATATACTGGGCCAATGCAGGCGAACACTCGCCCATCGTTGGTCCAACGAGGAGCCCCTGCGTGGCGTTGCCTTTGCCAGGTCCCTGTAGCATTTGGCCCTCTAAACTAACTGAACCTGAAAGGAGCCCTTTCAAGAGTGATAAACGAAACTTTATCCGCGCTTCTCTCAGTCGCTGGCCGGGACGTCCAACTGCCAGCCAATGTCGAGTTTTCCGGGGGCGCCGACCCGGTCTTGCCGACACCTTTCCGCATTACCGAGGCCGCCGCGGCGAGCCTGGGCGCCGTGGGTCTTGCGGTCTCTGACCTCTGGGAACTGAGGACCGGGAACCGGCAGGATGTTGGCGTCAACCCCCGCCAGGCCACGGCGTCCTTGCGCAGCGGCCAATACATGACCATAGACGGGTCTCCGGGTGGAAGGGAGCGGAACTCGGTGGCGGGAGTCTACCCGGCCAAGAACGGCCGTTGGAGCTACCTGCATTGCAATTTCCCCAACCACCGCGCCGCGGCATTGAGCGTGCTCGGGGTCGAAGAGGACAGAGAGGCAGTCCGTGAGGCCGTGGCTACCTGGGACGCCCGGGAGTTGGAAGAAGCGATTATCGCCGCAAAAGGGGCAGGGGGAATGGTCCGTTCTATGGAAGAGTGGGCCCAGCACCCTCAGGCCGCCGCTATCGCCTCCTTGCCTGTTTTGGAAATTGAGAAGATCGGGGACGGCCCTCCCCAACCTTTGCCGGATGGCGACAGACCCCTCTCAGGCGTAAGAGTCCTGGACCTGACCCGGGTCCTGGCCGGTCCGACCTGCGCCCGCACATTGGCCGAACACGGCGCCGATGTGTTGCGGATTACCGCTCCCCACCTCCCCAGCAGCTCGGACAGAGAGGACGACACCGGCCACGGCAAGCTCTCCGCCCACATCGACCTCAGGGAGAAGGACCAATTGGAAACCTTTATGGGCTTGGTTCGCGAGGCAGACATTTTTTCCCAGGGGTATCGCCCTGGGACACTTGCCCAGCGAGGCTTCTCGCCCGAAGACCTGGCCAGGTTGCGCCCAGGCATCGTATACGTATCTCTGTCAGCCTTCGGAAGCAAGGGGCCCTGGGCCTCGCGCCGGGGCTTCGACACCGTCGTCCAAACCGTAAGCGGCATCACTACCCGCCAGGGAGAACTGTTCCCGGGCGCTCAGCCGGGCCCACAGTTTTACCCCGTGTCCGCTATCGACTACCTCACCGGATACCTAATGGCGTGCGGGACCCTGGTAGCTCTGGCCCGGCGGGTCCGGGAAGGTGGGAGTTGGTCGGTGCGCATATCCCTGGCCCAGGTGGGGCGCTGGCTGGTGGGGTTGGGTCAAGTGCCGGAATCGGAGCTACACGACGTTTCCCGTGAGTTTACTCCGGACGAGTTAGAGCGCTGGACTACATTCAGCAACGCGCCGGGAGGCCGATTGCAACACCTGGGGCCGGTAGTGCAACTCTCTGAGACGCGTCCCTACTGGGCCAGGCCTTCGGTCCCCCTGGGATTCCACGCTCCGGTGTGGCCGGAGCGTGCGGTATAATTCGCTGGCCTGGTCTATTCTTCCAGCTGGACGGTAGCGGTTACCCTGGGGACGTCGCCGACAACCCGGGTGGTGTGTCCGTGGCCCGTAAGATCCTCTGCCAGGTTGACGTCTCCGGCCCCAAGCTTGTGGACCGTCCCGTCGGCGAGCCCGATCTCCGCTTCCCCGGACAGGGTGATTATGTACTGCCTGCGCGGAGCAATATGCCAATCGCTAAAAGACCCCGGAGGTGACGCCCTGAACACGATCCCCTTGGCGTTTTGCAACTGGGTCCAAGTCGGATGGGAGGCCGGGTCGATTTCCTCGATATGGGATTCGCCGTCTTCTCCAGAGTACAATCGTATGGATCCCATGGTCCCTCCTCTTAGTATGAACTTCCAGCGTGAATCTTAACCCAAATCTCGATGGAAATGGGAAGTAAAATGAGCCCTGGGTACCGTCAACCATGCTAGAGCTACCTACGAAAGTGCTCGGACGCACCGGGCTAGAAGTCACGACTCTAGGCTTCGGAGCTCTGGAGCTACGCGGCATGATAGCGGGAGTGGGCCGGCCATTGTCCCCGGAGGAACCGGCCATCATCCTGAACGCTGTGTTGGATGTGGGGATCAATTACATCGACGTCGCCGTTGACTACGGAGAGGCCGAGGAACACATCGGCGCCCACATCGCCCACCGCAGGTCCGAGTTCTACCTGGCCAGCAAGTGCGGTTGCCCGCTGGACAACACTGGATTCCGTCCCGATGAGCGCACCAGGTTTGGTGTGCCACAGCCCCGATTTCACGACTACAGCCGGGACAGCATCATGGCGGCCTGTCATCAGAGCCTCAGACGGATGAAGACGTAAGTGTTCAGATTTGAGGGGAAGCGAGCAACCGGCGGCATTCCAGGAGGGGATTGAGACCTCTAGCCCGCCAGGTGCCAAAGAGGGATGGCAAGGTCATCTTGCTGTCGGTGCCCTGCCCTGAGCGGGTGCCGCCGCTGATCTTGCGACTGGTTACCAGATGCCGCAGGCTCCGCTCGGCGGCGTTGTTGTCTGAGGGCACGGCTGGGTCCGACACGAAGACAAACAGTTCCTTGATGAACCGTTCCATGCGCCGGCAGAGCTTGGCCTGAACCGCCAGGGGATCTTTAAGGAAAGGCCGCGCCAAGACCATTAGTTTCTCCTCCAGCATTAGCTGGGTGCGATGGCCTGGCTGGGCTCGGGGAAGGACCGAGGCCTTGGCCTCCGTGTAGACCTGGTGAACCGCCTCGGCCCACTGAGCCAGCCCAGCGTCTTCTGGGTACAACCCTTTCAGGTCATGGATATCCCGCAGCAGATGAGCCCAGCACCGTTGCTTCAGGCCCGGGTAGTGGTTATAGGCGGCGTAGAAATCACTGACCAACACTCCGCTGAAGGAGGAATCCAGCACCTCATCCACCACCCCCTTATCCCGACCCCGACGCAGGAAGTATCGTTCGCTGGGAGTGCTGAAGGTCCAAACATAGCCGTTGCTCCCGTCCTGGCGCCAGCCGGTTTCGTCGCCCTGCACCACGGGACTGGCGCGGACTTGCTCGAGCACCTCTCGCACCGCCGTCTCAGCCTGACGGGCTACTCCATGGACGGCCTGGACGATGGCACCAACACTCAGGTGCAACTGATGGACGGTCTCCAGGTACCATTGGATGATTCTTATGGGCAACCGTCCCTCCTCCCGCAGGGTCACCATCAGGCTTACCAGATTGACCCCCAGGCGCTGCTGGCCCAGAACCACCCCCTGCAGGGCCTCTTTGGGCAGCCGGCGCCGCTGGCATACCGGACAGATGCGGGCTACCAGGGCGTGCTCGGTCACTTCTACCGGAGCCACCGGTAGCTCAATGACTTCCCGAGTTCGCTGTACCCATGAGTCCCGCCGGGACAGACCGCCACGGCATGCACCCGCCGGGTAGGAGTGCGCTGGCGGGCGAAGCCATGTCCCGGCGCTTGCCGGCTGGAGTCGGGACAGACCGACGGTTGCGGCTCCACCCGCCCGGGTAGGAGTCGCGACCGCCGCGCTGGCGGGCCAACGAAGCCATGGCGGCGCGGCTTTCTGGGCTCCTTTTTCTCCGGCGCTGAGCGGGTGCCGGCTGGAGTGCGGCTGAATTACTGGGTCCGGCATTCCCGACGAGAGCTTGGCGGTGAACCGCGATCTTTAAGGACGCCAAGGTTTCTCCTCCAGCATTCTGGGTGCAGGCCTGGCTGGGCTCGGGGAAGTCTAGGCCTTGGCCTCAGTGTACCCCTTCTGGGTACAACCCTTTCATTGCTTCAGGCCCGGGTAGTGGTTATAGGCGGCGTAGAAATCACTGACCAACAACTCCGCTGAAGGAGGAATCCCGGCCATGCACCACCCCCTTATCCCGACCCCGACGCAGGAAGTTTTCGCAAATCGGCAATGACTGAGCCCTCTCGCACCGCCGTCTCATCCTGACAGAGCTACTCCATGGACGGCCTGGACGATCACTCAGGTCTGATGGAGGGTTCCAGGTGGATGATTCTTATGGGCACCGTCCCTCCTCCCGCAGGGTCATCAGGCTTACCAGATTGACCCCCAGGCGCTGCTGGCCCAGAACCACCCCCTGCAGGGCCTCTTTGGGCAGGGCCATGCCACCAGCGTTTCACTTCTACAACGGTAGCTTGACAGTTCCACCCATTTCAGGTGAGTCCTCGGGATGCTCCAAGGAGTCATGCGCTGGCGGGCGAAGCCCCCGTTTCTGGGCTCCTTTTTCTCCGGCGCTTGCCGGCTGGAGTGCGGCTGCCATGGAGCGCCGGTTGGGACGGGATTCCAGAACCCCAATCCGCCTTTGCAAATCGGCAATGACTGCCCGCTGGCCGGGGCAATTATCTCCAGCAGAGTTTCGCGACTCGCCGCGTTCAGGTCTAGTTCAGTGTCCACCTCCCTGGTATGCCACAACTCCCCCGGCCATGCCAGCGTTTTTCCAACGGCTTTGAGCCAATTCACCTCATCAAGTCTGAACAGTTATCTGGGTGGAGGTGTTCTTGACACGCGATTTAATGGCTTGTACCATGCCATCAAAATGGGTTACAGGAGTTTTTGAAAAGCCCTGTTTGCCTGGTAGCAGCGGGTTTTTTGTTGGCTTGAGCCATGCACAGCTTGTCCGAAGATCCTTTCAGCTTTGACTCCTTGGCTGATACAGTTACTGAAACACGAAGGATATTACAGGAAGCTCGTTTGCGCGGGGAGTGCCCACAATGCCATGAAACCATAGTTGAAGGCTTCGGGACCGGAAAGTTGGAAGATGGTATCTTTTGTAGACTTGAATGTTTCGTATCCTTTCGGACTGAACTAGCAAGGAGGCATGGTCTGCAACGCCCTCCTTACAAAAACTAGGGCTCACATGTTTGCTGATATAAATGAATTAAAGGACGGCATTCTTCCGTGCCAATGGCTGAGCGTGGCCGCTGCGGAAGAAATTATAACTGGGCCCTACAGGATACCAGAATCCAACTATCAGCCAGCTAGCCTCGACCTCCGTCTTGGTGAGAAGGCGTATCGCTTGAGATGTAGCTTTTTGCCCGATTCTCGGAAAGTTGAGGAAAAGCTAGAAGACTTGACCATGGGGGAGCTCGACCTCCGAGACGGAGCAATCTTAGAAAAGGACCGTCCATATCTAATTCCCTTGCTAGAAGAACTTAAGCTTCCCGAATATATTCATGCAAAGACCAACCCAAAGAGTTCAATCGGTAGGCTGGATATATTCACTCGTGTTATCACCGATTCCAGTCACAAGTTTGATGAAATAAGAGCTGGATATTCGGGGCAGCTTTACCTGGAGGTAGTTTCACGCTCCTTTACAGTAAAGGTGCAAAAGGAACTATCTCTAAACCAACTGCGACTAATCAAGGGCGATGCTTCCTGTGACGAAGACAAGGTGCAGGCCCAGCATCAGAAGTTGCCCATCTTGAGGGGAGGCGGCGGCCAACCGAGGGACATCGGGTCTGGTAATAGGGTTTCTCTCAGCGTAAATCTCCAAAAAGATGGTTGGCCCATTTCTGGCTGGAGGGCGAAGAAAAACAGCGGCCTGCTGGATTTGGTGAGCGGTGCGCAATTTGAGGCTCTGGAGTATTGGGAGCCAATAGAAGCTGATAGCCGGGAAAGGCTCATCCTTGAACCAGAGGAGTTTTATCTGCTGGCGTCCGAGGAAGCGGTATGTATTGACCCCATGTTTGCCGCTGAAATGACTCCTTATGATCCTTCCAGTGGAGAGGTTAGGACACACTATGCTGGATTCTTTGACCCAGGTTTCGGGTATGGTGGCAAGGCTGGTCCCCATGGTGTTCGAGCCGTGATGGAAGTTCGAGCTCATGATGTGCCGTTTATGATGGAGCACGGTCAGAAAGTGTGTACCCTTGCCTTCGAGGAAATGCTGGAGAGGCCCGCCAAACTATACGGGGCTAAAATCGGCTCTTCATATCAGGGACAGGGGCTTACACTGAGCAAGTATTTTCTCCCTCCCCGGGAAATCCAAGGAAGTTTCACTAACATCCCGCGTTCCTAAGTAACAGACTTTTACCCTCTGTTGCTTCCCAACTGTACCAAACACTAGGAGCCCATCCCCCAGGTTTCCTCAGCAGCTCATCGGCCAAGCCTAGACACTCCCTGCAATAGCCCATCTCCAAAAGCATCACGTTGGGTTGATCAAGGTCCGAGAAGAACCGGTAGGTGATGCCGTCTGTGAGGATTCCAAAGCGGGCTTCGGTGACAGTGAAGTAGCGGAGGAGCTGGGATATCTCCGGGTCGTCAAGCTTACTGCCGTATCGCTTACACTCGATGAGAACGGCGGGCTTACCGCTCTGCATCAATACGTAATCGACCTTTTCGCCTTTCTTTGTCCCTACATCAGATGTGTATTCCGGTACGACTTCTGTGGGATCGAATATCTCATATCCGAGTTAAGATAGGACGCCGCCTGGGGTTTGTGGCGGCGGCGGAGTTGCTGGGACAGTTGCTGCTCCAGGACTTGGAACGCGCTGATGACGGAGTCGGCCTCAAGGACGGGGTGAGCCGGGACCGCTTCCAGCATGGACAGCCGCCGCAAGGATATCTCAATCCCCCGCGATGTGGCGGCCCAGCAGCGACGCGGCAGCTTGCCCAGTGGAGACGAGCGATCCGGGGTTCTAAGGCACTTGATGCGATTTGTTAAAAGATATAGGCCGGAGTTTGTCTTTATAGAAAACGTGCCAGGTTTACGAAAGCATCGCATAAGGTTAAACTTTTGTCTACTAGATTGCGTCCGCTCACCGTAAGGGCCAGTTTACACAACGACAATCTACTCACTCAACGCAAAGGAATTCATCATGGCAATTGAGGACTTGGGGATGGAGAGTCACCGTACGGCCTTTGCCCTCTCCAGCTGCCACGATCAAGGATTTGGCAGAACGAGTACCTAGCCTGCAGCCGATGCTAGATGACGAGGCAAAGACAAAACAGTTTCTGATTCTCCCTTTAATACGAGCACTTGGGTACGATGATGCCAACCCGGCAGAAGTAGTACCTGAATACACTGCGGATTTTGGGACGAGGACAGGTTGGAAGGCTGACTACGCTTTGATGTCGGGGGAGCATCCCCTCATTGTCATGGAGTGTAAACAGCTATCAAACAGGCTTTCCACTGACGAAATTAATCAGCTAGGACGCTACTTCTCTTTCGTTCCTTTTGCCGGAGCCAAAATCGGGATACTTACCAACGGCGTCATCTACAAGTTTTTCACCGACGAAACAGAACCAAATAAAATGGATGAGGAGCCGTTTTGGCAAGTTAACCTCGAATCTTTGACTGACAATGACCTTACGCAGTTCAAGAATTTCACAAAGGATGACTTCGACCCCCTTGGGGCCGTCCAGACAGCGTCTCGCTTCAAATACATCAGTGGAATGAAAGAGACCCTGAACCAACAATATCATCAGCAGCCTGATGATGCTTTCGCGGAATGGCTTGCCAGACCCTTACTTCCGCCCAGAAGCAGAATGACCCAAGACATCAAGGAAATGGCGCAGCAAGCTCTCCGTGAGTTTGTTGAAGAGTTGGTCACTGCCTTATTGAGAGGCAATCAAACGTCTACGCCCGTAGTTGAAGAAGAAGCCCCATCTGAAGAATTTGGGGCCTCCTCGGAAGAGATGGAAGAACCGCTTGAAGAAGGGCGCGACACCGAAACCACCGATGAGGAGTTGGAGGGCTACGCGGTTGTCAAAGCTATTGTCGGAGAAGTAGTTGATTCCGAGAGAGTAACGCTTCGGGACGCACAGCAATACTGTGCGGTTTTTTTGGACGACAATAACCGGAGGCCGCTGTGCCGTTTTCACTTCAACAGGTCTCAAAAATACATAGTCCTGTTCGATGGCAGCAGGGCTAGCAGTGGCGCTCAAATCGAGATGCGCCATGCCATTGAGTCCCCGCAAGAAATCAACAACCACGCCGACCAGCTTCGGGAAACAGCCCGGCGTTACCTGCAATCCTGACTCGAAAGCCTTCGCATCGCCAAACCCATAAGGGCAGCCGGAAATGGTTGCCCTCTTCTTACACCGTTGGATAAGGTGGGTGCACGCGCGTTTAAGCCCGAATCCCACCGCTGGACGGCGTGAGGACAGCGGAAGGAGGGTGAGGGAGCCACAGGGGAGATGGCCAGGGCTACATTGGGGCAGAAGGGAGGTCGGCAGACGGTCTTCAGTCGCCGCACAAGGCCCCTATGGCCGTCTGCGGGAGCTGCGATGCGCGGGAATGGCATCCCCAGTGGTAACTAAACCGCCAGCCGCAATCCCGACGCCTACCCCCACCACCATTCCTGTACCATCGCAGGAAGAAGCGGAAGCAGCCATAAACGCATTGTCGTGAGTGACGGACGGAATGACGATCGGCGAACAGGAAGCGGCACTGCAATTGCAGCACCTGGCGTCATCGTATTTGGCTATGGACAACTCCAGCGCCTCAAGGTCGGCATTCTGAGGTGTAGCGGCGAGCAATAGAGGTGGAGGACTAGACGTTGGCGTAAGGTTAGATGTGGGCTGAGTTGCACAAGCTACGGCGATAACAACTAGAAGAGCTGGTATCATCTGCGCCAGTCGGGTGTTCATGGCCAGCAATATCGCCATCTAAACCAAAGCCAAGGTGGGGGGAAGTTGCACCCTACTACCATTCTGTGCAACCGGATTTGGGGGATAGGGGATATATGAAGGAGTTTAATAATTGGATATTAGCCCAGTTCCCCTCGGGAGGGGGCGAGCCGGTGATGTTGGCCTTGGCGTCGGTCGCGGCTCAGGTTCCGGCCTTGGAGGTGGCTCAGGGATGGTGTCCTTGCTGACTTTGTTTCGTTCCAACATCAGGTACCTCATGATGCTATTTAAGGATTGATTTGCCGTTCAGGTTCCGGCCTTGGAGGTGGCTCAGGGATGGTGTCCTTGCTGACTTTGTTTCGTTCCAACATCAGGTACCTCATGATGCTATTTAAGGATTGATTTGCCGTTCCAGTAGAGATTGAACAAATAGAGAAAACGCCGTAATGGCAGCTTCTCCTAACGTCTCATTGAGCTGAAGCAATCGCTACAGTATACCGGCCGGTCGCCACGCGGTCTAAATGGAACCATAGTGTCAGCCCCGCACTGAGCGCAAACTGCTGGATGCATTTCTCGTGGTGCCCCGCCGAAACCTCCGGACCCTCCTTGCTGGCTCCTACGAGCTGCACGGCATTGGGGACAGCGACTCGGTTCATTGGTAAATCCCCTGGAAGCGAAGAACTCCTGCTCGCCGACGGTGAAGGTAAAATCAGACCTGCATTCCACGCAGCTGAGCGTCTTGTCTGAAAGCATGCTGATGACCTCCAAAGCGTTTTGCGTTGGCGCAGCCGAAGTCATACAATTCTAACAAAGGGGGACGACACTTACTAGGGTGAGTGACGTTTCAGTAAACAGTCGTCCAGAGGCAAAACAGGTTGACCGAGCCACCACTAACTATAGAGTGGGTGCTTGCGAGGATTCGGTGTCCCTCCAACTGCTGCCTCTACCCTGCCACAACATCCCGCAGCACATCCTCAAGGGGCGTTTACGGGGTCTTCCGGTCTCTTCCCATTGGAGATGGCGCGGGCTTCATCCGGGCCTTAAGGAGGTACCCCATGCCCACTACACAATGTGCCCACCACTGGATTATCGAGACCGCGGACGGCCCGGTAAGCAAAGGGGAATGTCAATTGTGTGGGGAGGAACGGGAGTTTAGCAACTCTGCCGGATTTATGGCAACAAACTGGAACTCAGACCCAGCAATATCCAGAGCATCCCAGTCAGCAGAGGCCGAAGTTAAAGAATAGCTTGCGCTCCTTCCCTCTGGGGAGATGCAACCATGACACCTGGTGACTCGGAGATAACGGTTGAACGCCTCGGGGAGATCATCGAACTAACCCTGGAGCTGGCAGAGGAAATCCCCTAGGAAATCGGCCTTGTCGTTCAGGAGTTGGTGGAAGAGGTGGTCCGGCTCCAACTGAGGGTGGCAGACCTGGTGAAGTTTATCGAGACTGAGGGTGATCAGCGTGTATGAAGGAAATGCCCGGTAGGTCTGGGGTGGATTCGCTGTACTTCGGTCTCTGTTTCCAGGGCGAATCATATAGACTCGTCGTACTTCAGGCCGTTTCCAGGACGAACTACATGTAATGAGCGATTCACTACCGGACATCCTTGATTTATTCGTATCATAAAAGTCAGGGCACCCCTGCTCCTGAGCAAGATGCCGGCATATCTCATATCCTTGATTGTTTACCTTGCGGTAACGGTAGTCCTGGTCGCGTATCTTTCCCCGTGTGGGTTGTTCCAGGTGGCAGTTGCATGTTAGAACCGATATAATCCCGACCGTGGGACCTTTAGCTTGATTGGTGGCCAGACATGACTACGACACCACGAAAACTCCAACAAAAAATCCTCGTTGAATTGGCGAAGCATCCCGGCGGCATGCGGGAGGCAGTTCTGCGAGGTAGACTTCGATACATCTTTCAGACAGATGACATTCCAGTTGACTCGACTCTTCTTGGGATGGAAGAAAGTGGCATAGTCATGTTCCAATCCGACGGTAGTGTCTCGTTAACCGACATGGGAAATAAACTAAGAAGGACCGCAGCCAAACGTTCCAAATCATCGCGCTGAGATCGCTCCATGCGTGAGGCTCTGCTTCGTCGGCCCATTGCCCCGGGACAGCCCTATTAATATATAATTAACAGTGGTGCCCCACTACATCCCCACAGACCTACACTCCTACATCCCCACAGCCCTAAACCCCCAACCCCCACGCCCCCAAACGCTACAGTTCATGTTTTACAGCCATCACCTGGGGGTAATCGCTAGTAGGCCAGCAATTGCGTAGATTTTAAGCCAATGGCAATGATGAGACAAAAAGGGACCAATCATAAATCAGGAATTCGAGGATAGCGCACCATAAAGGCCACCGAAGGCCATAGCGTTCCTAACAAAATTCAATAGCGCGTAATTTGAAACGAATCAATACCTAGGGGCGCTACTCCAGCCATCCAATCCCAGTGTACGTATCTCCCTAGGAGTCTGGCCGGAAACCCCGATTCTCCCCAAGCCGTCGTTTTTTAACGTCGATTATCGATGTAATAGTGGGTAATTAAAACGCATTACATATACTATCATCCCATAATAGATTGTAATACGTCTGTTTGGCGTAGCGCGAAACCAGGCAAATGGCTTTCCGGCCAGACTTCTAGTAAGGGATTCACCACCGCAGTAAGGCCACTCCCACCCCAAAGATAGTCAGAGCCAGTCCTAACCGGGATTCCCCAGATCAAACCACCTTTCCTGGATATAGCTCCCGCGGGGATACCGCCAAATATAATGCCGCATTCCAAGGGCGTCAAATGCGGTCTGATGCGGCCTGATTCACTCAAAGTCCCCGCTTTCATTGGGCAACCACTGTACTGCCAAGCGTAAAAGCCCCAAACCGCTGGTCTACGCCCAAGTCTCGCCCTTGGGAAGCCCTTTTGCCCTGTGCGACCCCGTAACCGTAACCAATCCCGCCGCTCCTAAAGTGGACTAGCCAGGAGCCAGCCTAAGCCGACCAATTCGTTCCAGTATCCCGCCTAGTATTACAACGTCAGTTAGTTTGATAGGATGACTGTGTAGCTGGAGAGGGAATAGGCAGGTGAGGTGGGGATGTGGATGCGGCAGCTTTCGAGCAGGTGTACGGGTCATTTCGGGATTTTCACGCTTACTTCGCGCCGCTGTTTGGCCGCCGGGAGACGCGGGAGCACAGCGGTCATTATCTCCAGGCCCTGCTGGTACAGTCTGGGGAGCGGCGCAACGCTGAGAACCTGTCGGAGACGGTTCCGGGGTCAGCCCGAGGGATGCAGCGGTTTCTCACCGATTCTCCCTGGGACGATGAGGTGATTATAGGACGGCTGCAGGAGTACCTGGGAACCCGGCTGGAGCATCCGGAAGGGGTGTGGGTGCTGGACGGCAGCGACTTTCCCAAGCAGGGGAGGAAGTCGGTGGGAGTGGCCCGGCAGTACTGCGGGAGGCTGGGGAAGGTGGCCAACTGCCAGGCGGGGATGTTCCTGGCCTATGTCAGCCCGTTGGGACGGGCATTGGTGGACAAGGGGCTGTATCTGCCCGAGAGTTGGACCTCGGACAAAGACCGGTGTGAGGCGGCGGGTGTGCCGGAGGATAGGCAGGGCTACCGGTCCAAGACGGAGTTGGCCTTGGAGATGGTGGGGCGGGCACAGGAGCGGGGCCACCTGAAGGCTGGATGGGTCGCGGCGGACGACGCCTTCGGGATGTCGCCGTCCTTCCGGGAGGGCCTGGCGGCCTTGGGGATGTGGTACGTGCTGGACGTTCCGTCCGGCTTTACGGTGTGGCCGCCGGAGCCTGCCTGGACCAGTGCGGAGTATCAGGGATTCGGGCGTCCCCGCAAACCCAGGCTGCGAGACGGTCAGCGCCGGACCATGGAGCAGCGCAGCGACGAGTTGCCGGAGGAGGCCTGGCGTGAGATTACGGTGGCCGAGGGAAGCCAGGGGCCACGCAGCTACCTTTTCAGCGCCCAGAGGGTGCGACCGACCAGCAGGCGCAAGCCCGGCGAAATCCACTGGGCCGTCTACCGCCGGAACCGGGACGGCAGCGAACCCCGCTATTACCTGTCCAATGCTCCGGAGGATACCCCGTTGGAGACCCTGGCATACGTGGGAGGCTCCCGTTGGCGTATAGAAACGGAGTTTGAGACGGAGAAAAGCGACGTAGGCCTGGACGAGTACGAGACCCGCACCTGGGCTGGCTGGCATCACCACGTGGCCCTGTGCCTGCTGGGCGGAGCTTTTCTGCTGAGCCTGCAACAGGCTTGGGGGGAAAAAGATGCCCCGGATCACGAGGCCGCAGGTCTACCGGGTGGTGCGGGAAATGCTGCCCCGGGAACGGTTCGGGCCAACCGAGTTGCTGCGGTGGCTTGAGGATACGCAGGACAGTAACGAACGGGCCAAACGCTCCCATGCCAAGCGCCGCGCCGCCATGCGGGCATCACCCCACATCCCTCCCTGAACTGACGTTGTAATACTAGAAGTCTGGCCGGAAAGCCATTGGCCGGGTTTTACGCTACGCCAATCAGACGTATTCCAGTCTTATGCGGCACAGTAGTACATGTATTACGTTGAAACACCCACTATTACATCGATCATCGACGTTAAAAAACGACGGCTTGGGGAGAATCGGGGTTTCCGGCCAGACTTCTAGCATTTCCCGGCTCACGAGCACCTCAGCAAGCTGAAACACCAGCCTTCCGGCATGGCGCACCAACCGTCCTCCAGTCTTGATCATCCTGGTCTGCAGACTGGTCAACGACCAGTGCTTCATTGCCTCCGGTAAGGCTAGCCTTCTCATGAAGTTGCCCAAGTTGTAAGCCAGTACGAACAACTCCAGCCTGACCTGATTGGCCACGAACTTGTGGCAGGACAACCTGGTCCAGTTCAGGGCGTACTTGCCTTCTTTTATCCATTGCTCCGCCGTCCCTCGGCCATTGTAAAAGCGGACTATCCCGATGTTTGGATAGCTCAGATTGGTGACGATGAAGCCCACTCTGGGAAACAGTTCTCCCTGGTGCCACTCCACCTTAGAGACCACTCTCCGAGCAACGTTCCAGCTCTGGGCCTGGTAGACGAAGTCATGATAGGAGACGATGGGCTTCGGGGAAAGCCACTCCGTAGGCCGTATTAGCCGGGGCGCTATCTCCCGCTGCAGCACCTGGTTGGACCGCAGCCTGATGGCGTAGCCGATGTTTCTTGCTTACAGATAATCGTATATCTCCGGCTTGGCGAAGGCGGCGTCAGCACGAAACAGCAGCCTGACCGCTGCTGTCAAATAACGCTCCACCACCGGATCAAGGACTTCTTGCCAATCATCGGCACTGTGGACGTTGCCTGACCGTAGCTTAGCTGCTTCACAATCCCCGAACTGGTTGAACAGAAAGAGAGGGTGATAGCAGACGCATTCAAAGTGGCCGTTATAGGCTGCTCCCTCCTGCTGGCCGTGCACTGGACTCTCGGAACTGTCCATATCCAGGATTACTCGCCGGTGTAGGGTATGGGCCATAGCTCGTTCCACCCACTGGGCATTTATTCGTGCCAGTCCCTTCAGGTTGTCCTCTTGGGTCAGGAACTCCGTCTCGAACCGGCCCATCTCACTGGTGCTGGCTCCTTTCCGCTCCGAGCCTTGCCATCCCACGATCGCTCGCATGGCTGGGTCTTGGGAAAGGCGCACTGCGTCATTGGTGTCGTCGTAGCCGGCCAAGCGGCTGTAGATCGACTGTCTTAGCAGCGGAACCAGGTGGTGAAGGATATTGCGTCCGGTACGGCTTTCCTGGAGGTAGTCCTCAGCGATTTCGGTAAGGCCCAAGGCATCATCAAACTCTCGAAAGGCAAGAAGACCAGCGTCGGAGGTGATGGTTGAGCCGTGAAATTCCAGGCGGACTTTGGGGTTGAATTGGAGCCGGAGAGGGGCTTTTTCGCCGTCACCCATCAGGTGCCTCCATGATGCCTACGGCATATTACTGCAAAGCGGACATATCATGGAGTTATTATAGCTGGGAACACGCAAAAAGGGCCCATAATTAGACAATGGTTGAAAGACCATCGACGAATTACTGAGACAACTTTTTAGCCATATGGGAAATGTGGGTCTAGTACTTGGTTACCGTTTCTTTACTATGGGGTCGCCGGCTGCGTGCCTTCGCTCGACGTTGGCCATGCGGTCCATTACCTCCATGGTTTTGACACTTACTGTGCATACCCGGTGCAACAGATCTATGACCTGTTCCTTGTAGTCGGCGAACCGGTAGGTGTTGAACCGTTCGGCTATGGTGGGGTCGCGGGGCTTGCGTTCCTTGTACTGGTCCAGCACCCATTCAAGGGCCGAGCGGCTGCCCAGTTGGTACTCCCACCCCTCCGGATGAACTCCGCGCAGTGTGGTCTTGTCGTCCATGACAATGGTCCCTGCGGCCTTGTCGGCCCGCAGGATTACCCGCCTAGAAACTCGGACGGAAACCCCGATTCTCCCCAAGTCGTCGTTGTCTTAGCGACGATTATCGATGTAACGGTGGGTTCTTGAACCGTATTACAGATACTATCATGCCAAATAAGACTATAATACGTCTGTCTGGCGTAGCGCGAAACCCGGCCAATGGCTTTCCGGCCAGACTTCTAGGCTCGCCCTCCAGGTCCACCCGTTCCAGCGGGTAAGGCTCGGCTTCCTCGAATCCGATGTGCAGGTCCAGCAGTTCCTGGCCCATCTGCTTCCAGACGTCGAACTCGTGGTAGAAGGGCAGGCGGGGAAACTCCCGCAGCAGGTCCACCCGATAGTCGTGGCGGTACACCGGGTCGTGCAGGACAGCGTAGGTGTAGGCGAAGATGTCCTCGGCGGTGATGCCTTCAGGCCCGGCTAGTTCTTCAAAGGCGTTGCCCCACTCCTCGCGGTAGTGGTCGTTGAACTGCCGGATTCCCCAGTCTGTTATGTTGCAGACCCGCTCCCCGTCGGCAGTGTAGCGGTAGAGGGGGAGGCATTGGGTGCCTCCGTTACCGTTGAAACCGCACTTGAAGTCCATGATCTTGTCCGAAGCAAGTACAGAAAAGTCCTCCGCAGCAGGCCCCTTGAAACTAATGACTTTATTCTGCACTTCCAACCCGTAGGGAAAAATTTGAGGTAACTGATATTGCATTTCGTTAAGGGGTTGGTCGAAGTACAAGTGCTTTTTCACGAAAGGACGGAAAAGAACTCGCCTAATCTTTGACGGTAGAAATCTGTTTGGAGTATTTGAACGCAATTGCCGCTTCAGGTCACGCGTCCATTTGATATTCGCCCCTAGCTCGGAGTCCCTTAACTCCCTGCCGCCGAATTCTTTTCTTTTTGATTCATACCTAAGTATGAAGGCACGAATTTTTACGTGAAGGTCGGAAATGCTAAAGTCATAAACCCATTCGTCACGGGCAGTTATTACACCTAGGGAATACAATCCAAACACCGCCTGCTCGTCCTCGGCCCTCTTGGACAGTTTGGTCTCCCGATTCGCCAGGGGCAGCAGGGTTTCAAAATCGCTGTTTGACTGGTTCAGCCATTCGTTTCGCTTGTCCGGATTCAACCGGGCAAACCTCAGCTATTCGGTTCAGCCCAAGGCAAGCTCCTGGGGACATCTGACATCGCTGCTTGATCAGCGACGGAGCCAGTCCGTCATTATCTATTGCTTCTCCCGGCAGGAGACCGAGGACCTGGCCAGGGACCTGAACGTCCGGGGCTTGTCAGTCCTCCCCTACCACGCCGGGCTGGACCCCGAAATGCGTCGTCGGACCCAGGAAGACTTCATCCGCGACCGGGTGCCCATCATCGTCGCCACCATCGCCTTTGGCATGGGAATAGACAAACCGGACATTCGCCTGGTGCTCCACTACAGCCTGCCCAGATCCTTGGAGGGCTACTACCAGGAGACGGGCCGGGCCGGCAGGGACGGGCTGCCCAGCGAGTGCGTCCTCTTCTACAGCTATGCGGACAAGGCCAAGCAGGACTACTTCATCAATCAGATGGAGGACGCAGTAGAGCAGCGGAACGCCAGGCAAAAGCTGGCTAAGATGGTGGAGTTTGCCCAAGTGCCCAGCTGCCGGCGCCGGTTCATCCTGGAGTATTTCGGGGAGCGATGGCCGGAAGAGAACTGCGGCGCGTGCGACGTTTGCCTGGAATCCCGGGAGGAGTTTGACGCCACGGAAATCGCCCAGAAAATACTCTCGGCGGTAGTCCGCACCGGCGAGCGGTTCGGGGCGAACCACATCATCCAGGTACTGAGCGGGAGCAGGGAGAAGCGAATCCTGGAATTGGGCCACGACCGGCTGAGCGTGTACGGCATCGCCAAAGATGTTGGGCGTCCTGAACTGCGGGAGATTATCGGACATTTGCAGGCGCGGGGGCTGCTGGGACGGAACGAAGGAGAGTACCCAACCCTGGCCGTCACCGCCGAAGGACGACAGTTTCTACAAGGACGCCAAGTCGTGACCCTGCCTCGACCCAGGACCGCCGACGCGGGCTACGCGCAGGGGAACGAACCCAACCTGGCCAGTTCCCGAGCAACGCCGATGGAATACGATAGGGCTCTGTTCGAGGAACTGCGCGCATTGCGCAGGCGGCTGGCCGATGTGCGGGATGTTCCGGCCTTCGTGATTTTCGGCGATGTGTCCCTCCGTCACATGGCCGAAGCTTTCCCCCGGAGCATGGAAGAATTCTCCCGTATCCACGGGGTGGGGGAGGTCAAGCTGGAGCAGTACGGACCGGAGTTCCTGGAGGTTATACGCGGCTACTCCGAGGTCAACGGCTTGCCGGACCGGCATATCGGTAAAACGTCAACAGCCGGGAGAAATATCTGAAGTGGCGAACCGGCGACGAGGTGGAGGTCAGCCTGACCCTGGCTGTCTGACCTGTCGCTGGGCCGTCGGCACGGACATCAGGTTGGAACTGAGATGAAGCGAGTGCGGCCCTAAGACGCCGGGCGACACCAAAGGGCAGCATACATGGGAAGTCCGGGCGGGGCGGCGGCCCTGCCCGGAAAACGGATTCGCCCAACTCCAGGAGTGGACAGACGGCGAGAGCGTCCTGGCGAGTCCTTGTGGAAGGACCGGCCAGATGCCGAGACAGCGCATCCAACATAGCAGAATAGTCTACGTCTTCCCCAACGACTTCCCGCAGCGGCTCGTGCGGTTTCAGGGAGGAGTCGTGGGCGGAGCTGAACCGCCGTCTCAACACCCATCCCGAGACCGTGAGGCGCTGGAGGGACAAGAGGGTGCGACCCAACGCGCGGCACATGTTGGCGCTGCTGGAGCTGGCGAACTCGCTGGGCCTTGACCACATACCGCTGGAATTCCGATCAGACGCAGACGACGGTCCAACCGCGCCAACCCGGGGACCCGGAGCATGACTTCGGGCAACCCTGGGGACATCAAGAACGGGGGCTGGGACGACATGAACCGCAGGATGACGATCCGGCAGCCCTTCGACCTGGCCCTGAGCCTGGAAATGGGACAGGCCTTCCGCTGGCGAAGAGTGGGGGACAAAGGCGTCCGCCAACGGGATTGGGGCGATCCGCCGGCCCGGTGGCGACGGAGTGGCGGGGCCTGGTACTCCGGCGTTCTGGGGGAATACCTGGTGCATCTCCGGCAGACCGACGATGGGTTGGAGTACCGGGTGGGCGGCGAACACGGCGAACGGGACGACGTGGACCTGGACCGCCGTTTGCATGACTACTTCCGCCTCGACGACGACATTGGGGAAATCTACGGCCAATTGGGCCAGCGCCCGGCAGTCGCCAGGGCCATTGGGCGGTACCCGGGGCTGAGACTGCTGCGCCAGGACAGATGGGAATGCCTGGTCTCCTACCTGTGCTCCGGGACCAACAGCATACGCGGCATCAGGAACCGCGTCGAGAAAATAGCCCAACTGAGCCGCCGCAAGATCTACCTCGACGGGGATGAACGCCACGTCTTTCCCAGCCCCGCTCAAATCATTAAAAAAGGGGGAAAGGCACTGGCGGACTTAGGCCTGGGCCTGTATTCAAGGCATCGCAATATCTTTCTGATGGCTATTCACCTGTCCCACGACCCGTTGCTGTTGGACCGGACGTCACCCCCGCAAGTATCCGGCGCCACGGCCGTCACGCTGCTGGACAGTTACCGGGGCATCGGCCCCAAGATCGCCGGTTGCATGGCCCTGATGTCCCTGGACAAGCTGGACGCCTTTCCGGTGGACCGGTGGGGACAGCGGGCCCTGGTCCAGTGCGACCTGTCGGCGATGCCGACAGGATTGGCGGAGAGGGTACGGAGTTCCCGTACCTTGACCGAAGCCCAGCAGTACTGGGTGGCGGAGTGGGCCAGGCAATATTTTGGGCGGTACGCCGGTTACGCCAACCAGTACCTCTTCCACTGGATCGAGCCCCACAAGGAGAGGGTTGGCCGCAACGGGGTCTGTCCCCTCTGCGGTACGGGTCCGACCGGTGAGTTGCGGCCATAAACGCAAAGAGAGCCACATGCATCAACAAACGAGGGGAGACCTCGCACCGGACACAAAGTTTCGACCCCACCCATCGGCGAGCTGTAGGCCGGCGGCCCTCCGGGAGAACTCCCCGGGAACGGACATAACCTGGCGAGGAGCGGGGCAACCCACGAGGACGTGAACCCGTCCACCGGCGCGGCGGGGTCACGTCCAGGGCCGCACACGCGGCAGCGCGGGGGGCCCTGCGTGAAAAGGAGACCGCGGCCCCCGCGCGCAATCCCCAGGGGCGCGGGGGTTTCCATAGACTACACATTCCAAGTAAAAGCTAAACTTCCGCAACTCAAGAAGGCTGGCGAGAAGGGTAAGAAATCCTGAATACGGTGACCCGGCGGGGAGGCCCGGAGATAACCAGGTCTCACTGAGTTGCCGAATTGAATTCAGGCGAACCGGACAGCCAGATTCCACGGGGAAAAAACAGACGGCGGAAAGCGAGTACAATTTCATTTGAACAAGATCCCAATGGACGGATAGGAAATGGCCCAGGAAATTCAGTATCTCCACCTCCTGGCAGGGCTCGTCAGGTGCCAACCCTGTGGGACGGAAATGACGGCCATCCACGACCCGGACAACCGATACGTTTGCCCCACTCTCATGGAACGCGGCCCGGACGACTGCACAACTCCCCCAATTGATGCCGAATACCTGGACAGGCTGGTAGTAACCAGGCTGGTGGAAAACGTGCTCACCAACGAGAACCTCCGGACCGTTATCAACATCGCCCAGGAACAATGCGGCGAGAAGTCCCTCCAGCACCGAGCCGAACTGGAGACCATCAGCGACCGCCTGGCCGGGCAAAACCGGCCACGGCGCAAGTTGATGGCAGCCGTGGAGACCGAGAGGACAACCTTTGCGGAGGTCGCCGGACGAGTGCAGGAGCTGAACGACGCCAAGACCAGGCTAGAGGCCCAAGCCACCTGGGCAAAGAACCAGCTGGACATCCAGGAATTCGTGAGCGACGAAGGTAGAATCAGGGAAAGCGCCCGGAACATCGACACCTATCTGGGGACAGTGGACAAGGAAACCGTCCGGGAAATGCTTCGGACACTCATCCGGGAAGTGCTGGTTGGGCCGGGCGCAGCAACCCTGCGCTACACCATCCCCATGCCGTCCGGTGAACCGGGAAAGAACACTATGACCGAGGAAGTTGCCCTCGGCTAAAGTACATAGAGTCCGAACCCGAAGTGCTGCCGAACGCCCGCTTCCGCGGGCAATAGGCCATACCTTCGAGTTCACCCTCTCGTTGCCGGAACCCAGCAACACGGGAGGGCGCCCCCCCAACTGAAACAAACCGACAGTAAAGACGTCACGGAAGGCCACGCCAAAGGCCAGAAAGCGGAAGGCGCGGGTAGAGCCGACACCAGAACAGGTCGAAGGCAAGAAGGAGGTACGCCGAGCATACGACCGGAAGAGGGCACAGACCCCGGAGCGGAGGGCGCTGCAAAGCCGCATTGCCCAGGAGAAGCGCAACGAGGCCAGATCCCTAGAAACTCGGACGGAAACCCCGATTCTCCCCAAGCCGTCGTTTTCTTAACGCCGATTATCGACGTACCATTTGGTTATTGAAACGTATTACATATACTATCATACCGCGTAAGACTGGAATACGTCTGCTTGGCGTAGCGCGAAACCCGGCCAATGTCTTTCCGGCCAGACTTCTAGTACTACAACGACGAGTTGTCTGGTAAGATGGCTGGACAGATGATGTTGGGTGGTTTGAGTGATGGATGCGGCGAGCTTCGAGCGGGTCTACGACAGCCTTCAGGAATTCCACGCCTTCTTTGCGGCCTCCTTCGGCCGCAAGCAGTGGCGGGATCACAGCGGGAATTACCTTCAGGCGCTGCTGGTGCAGGACCAAGAGCGGCGCAACGCCGAGAATCTCTCGGAATCGGTGGGCATCTCGGCCCGGGCGATGCAGCGCTTTCTCACCGAGGCCCGGTGGTCCGATGAGACAGTCATAGGGCGGTTGCAGGAATACTTGGCCCCCAGGCTGGGACACCCGGAGGCGGTGTGGGTGTTCGATGGCAGCGACTTCCCCAAGCAGGGCAGGAAATCGGCGGGAGTGGCCCGGCAGTACTGCGGCAGGCTGGGCAAGGTGGCCAACTGCCAGGGTGGGATGTTCCTGGCCTACGTCAGCCCGCTGGGCCGGGCGTTGGTGGACAAGCGGCTGTATCTGCCCAAGAGTTGGACCTCCGACCAGGACCGGTGTGCTGCGGCGGGTGTGCCGGAGGACCGGCGGAACTACCGGTCAAAGACGGAGTTGGCCCTGGAGATGCTGGAGCGGGTCCTGGAGTTGGGCTACCTCAGGGCCGAGTGGGTTGCCGGAGACGACGCCTTCGGGATGTCGCCGACCTTCCGGGAGGGACTGGCGGCCCTGGGGATGCGCTACGTGCTGGACGTTCCGGGCGGCACTACGGTCTGGCCCTTGGACCCGGCTTGGACCAGTCCGGAATATCCGGGGTTCGGCCGCCCCCGCAAACCCAAGCTGCGGCCTGGGCAGCGGCGGACCATGGAGCAGCGCGGTGATGAACTGCCGGATGAGGCTTGGCGGGAGATAACGGTGGCCCAGGGAAGCCAGGGGCCGCGCACCTACCGGTTCAGTGCCCAGCGGGTGCGGGCCACCAGGAGGCGCAAGCCCGGCGAGGAACTGTGGGCCGTCTGGCGCCGGAACCTGGACGGCAGCGAGCCCCGCTACTACCTGTCCAACGCTCCCGAGGGCACAACCTTGGAGACTCTGGCCTACGTGGGTGGGTCCAGGTGGCGCATTGAAACGGAGTTCGAGACTGAGAAGGGTGACGTGGGGCTGGACGAATACGAGACCCGCAGCTGGGCAGGGTGGCATCACCACATAGCCATGTGCCTGCTGGGTGGAGCGTTCCTGCTGAGCCTGCAGCAGGATTGGGGGGAAAAAGATGCCCCGGATCACGAGGCCACAGGTGTACCGGGTGGTGCGGGAGATGCTGCCCCGGGAGCAGTTCGGGCCCGATCAATTGCTGTTGTGGCTGGAGGATACGCAGCTACGCAACGAACGGGCTCGCCGTTCCCACGAGAGACGCCGCTCCACCCGCCACGAAAGCAGGATGGAGCCGCCACCTTAAACCCGTCGTTGTAGTACTAGGTATCCGTTTTTCTTGCTGGTAACCGCGAGCGCACTGTATAGTGCACCAAACGCCCGATGGAGTTGGCGAGCTTTACCGCTAGCAACAAAGCTGCTCCGCTCAAAGAGATTGTGAAACCAAGATGCCACCATGACCTCCGGATCCGCGATGGCCCCAATCCAGCCCTTTTCATGCGGGCTTTGCGGCTGATGCCGGAAGCCCTCCACAATCATCTGGCGGAACCTAGCAGGAGCGACCACGGCGGATGTCCACCCAAGGGAACACGTATTACACCGTCGCAGACCGAGCCCTTTTATGGGCATATTCAGGCGCCCTATGCGGCTTCCCGGACTGCCCGGTAATTTGTGTGCAACCAGCCAACGACAACGATCCCTCGACAACAATAGGGCAGATTGCCCACATCGAGGCGCATAGCGACAACGGCCCGAGAGCTAATCCAGATTTGCCTCAACAAGATCGGGATTTGTACGATAATCTCATTCTCCTTTGCCCAACTCACCACGTTCTCGTTGATAACCAAGCCAACACTTACACCGTCGAAATGTTGCGGACATGGAAGACAGCCCAAGAGGCGCGACACGACGCCTTTTTGGCTCACGCCATGCCTAACATAACTTTTGCTGAATTGGAAGCAATCACGAATGTACTCGTGAATGGTGCGCAACTTCCTCTATCTCCATTTACTGTCATCCCGCCTCAGGAAAAAATTGCTCGAAACGGGCTTACTGGGCAATCTACCCTATGGTTCAACATGGGGATGCTGCAGATCCAACAGGTGGAAGATTACGTCGTAACCACGGGCAGCGTTGACCGCACTTTCGTTGCGAGATTGACTTCTGGTTTCATTGGAGAGTATCAGCAGCAAAGGCTAGCAGGCTTGCAGGGCGACGCTTTATTCGCAGCCATGTTCCAATTCTCCACTCAGCGCAGGACAGAATTCCGATACCAATGCGCTGGACTGGCAGTCTTAGTGTATTTGTTCGAACGGTGCGAGGTATTCGAACAATGACGTTGTTGCCCAACAAGCACATCCCTACGAGTCGTTCACTGGTCGGGATAGGTGCTCTGGTGCTTGGGCACCTAGAGCGTCCGACCAACGTAAGCCGTCTTTGGGAATCAGTCAAAGACGAGCAGGAAGTCGCGAGTTTTTGGAACTTCGTGCTGTCGCTCGACTATCTCTTTACTGTTGGAGCGATTGATTACGAACGCGCACTGCTAAGCAGGTCCCGCCCATGATTTTATCCGTTCGCAGCAACATGACTTCGTTCAAGGCGGTCGAGTTCACCCCCGGGTTCAATGTCATCTTGGCTGATCGGACCAAAGAATCCACGAGAGGCGATTCCAGAAACGGGCTTGGCAAAACCACCCTATTTGAGATTGTTCATTTCTGTCTCGGCGCCGGGACGCGCCGAAATCAAGGCCTGTTAGTAGCACCCTTGGATGGGTGGACATTCACACTAGAAGTACAAATCAAAGACCGGTACCTAGCCGTCACCCGAAGTATAGACGAACCAAGTCTGGTCCAACTACAAGGCGACGTTGACGACCTCACGGACGTGGGCGAGCGCCAACTCGACGGGCTCGTGGTGCGCATTCCCGATTGGAATACCTTCCTAGGCGAACAACTTTTCGGCCTCAGCCTGGAAGAACCTCTCCTCAAATACCAGCCAACATTCAGAAGCTTATTCTCCTACGTCGTTCGCCATGACAGGGACGCTTTTTCATCGCCCTTCAACCATCACAGGCGCCAAAGCGAATGGGACAAACAGGTCAATAACGCTTTCCTCCTGGACCTGACATGGCAACACGCCAGTGAACTCCAAGAACTCAAGGACAACGAAAATACCCTCAACGGGCTTCGGCGCGCAGCACGGGAAGGATTGCTACAAGGCCTAATCGGCAACCTTGGCAATCTCGAAGCCGAACGAACGCGACTAGATTCGGAGATCCGCCAGCAGTTTGAAACCCTGCAGAGCTTCCGCGTCCACCCACAGTACGCAGAGATCGAGCAAACGGTCAACGAGTTGACCTCGAGCATCCAACAAATGTCCAATGCCAATATCGCTGATGGCAGACTCGTGGACCTATACCGTTCCTCCTTAGAAGACGACCAAGATCCCGACACCGACGCACTCCTCGAAGTCTATCAAGAGGTCGGCGTTACGATGCCAGAGATAGTGAGGCGCCGTCTCGAGGAAGTACAGGATTTCCATCGCCAAATCGTGGCTAACCGGCGAGCGTACCTACAGTCCGAAATCCAAAGGGTCGAGAGCGGCAGAAGCCAGCGCAGCCTCGAGCTACAGGTAGCAATTGAAAAACGCGCACAATCACTCCAGGTTTTGCAAACGCACGGAGCTTTGCAAGAGTTCACCGCATTGAACGAATTACATCTGGACCTGGTTTCCAGACGTAACGATGTCGACAATCGCATTTCGAACCTGCAGCGTTTCGAGCAAGGCAGAAGCGAGGTCAGGGTAAGTCGCGAGTTGCTGCTGCAGACGGCACGCCGAGATTTCGAAGAAAGGCGCGAGGGGCGAGCAACAGCCATTAACATTTTCAACTCGAATTCACAGGCCCTGTACAGTGCTTCGGGTGATCTCGTGGTCAACATCGCCGACACCGGATTTAGATTCGACGTCGACATCATGCGATCTGGCAGCCAGGGAATAAACAATATGAAAATATTCTGCTACGATTTGATGCTCGCGCAGTTGTGGGCCACAAAACAACCCTCGCCGCGATTGCTAATGCACGACAGCACGATATTTGACGGCGTTGATGAACGCCAAATCGCACAGTCGTTGGAACTGGCCCACCAAGAGGCCGAAAATAACGGATTTCAATACGTGTGCGCACTCAACTCCGACACACTTCCATCTAACGAGTTCTCGCCCTCGTTCGACTTGCAAAGCTTCGTGAGGCGTCGCCTTACTGACGAATCGGAAGAAGGCGGTCTCCTCGGAATACGATACTAACCGTCCATGGGGTAACCCCAGAGTAAGAGCGAGTAACCAGCCGAAAGGGCGGTTCGACCGAGCCGCCCTTTTTTTGGTTGACCAGATCCAAAGCATAACGGGCCATTAGCCCAACAACGCCCGCGTGGGCGACATGCTCCTCAAGGGGGAGCGGAACATCGACGACAACATCCTGGAAGGCCCCCAGCACTCCACCCTATCGAGCGACGCCTTCTCGTCCCAGACCTTCGACTTCATGCTGAGCAACCCGCCCTACGGGAAGAGCTGGAGCAGCGACCTGGACAAAATGGGAGGGAAGAAGGGCTTCAAGGACCCGCGCTTTCTGATCAGCCACGGCGGCAACGCTGAGTACTCGCTGGTAACCCGGACCAGCGACGGCCAGATGCTCTTCCTGGCCAACATAGCCAGCAAGATGAAGTACGATTCCCCGCTGGGCAGCAGGATAGCCGAGGTCCACAACGGCAGCTCCCTGTTCATCGGAGACGCCGGCCAGGGCGAGAGCAACATCCGGCGCCAGGAACCCTGAGAGAGAAGGGAAGGCCACCCGCGACCTCCTCACACTCCGATTCATGCGCAGGACGGCCTCGTGGAACTCCTCTCTCCCCTCCAGCAGGGCCTCCACGCCGCCCAGCCGGTCGATGATCGCCTGCACATCCCCCTCATCCATCGGGCGTCTTCCACCACTGGCAGTTTCGGGCATGGCTCTCCTCCCAGTCAGAAAACAGCATCCCCATGCGGGTGCATACTAGGATACGCCGGAGCAGACACTCAACAAGGGTAAAAGACCCCCCAGCCCGCCGCCAAACGCCCCCAGTAGTTGAACGTCATTGAATGGAGGTACAACTTGTGTATTCTGCCGGCATTGGCGAATTGTATCCAAGGAGAGGGGTCGTGCCGGCTAAGAAGTACCGTATCGAACTGACCACGGAAGAGCAACAGGAACTGAAGGCCCTGGTTTCCAAGGGACGGGCAGCAGCGTACAAGCAGACCCATGCACGCATCCTGTTGCTGAGCGATGAAGTGCGGAAAGACGGAGGCCTGACGGACGAAGAGGCTGACCGGTCCCTCGAGATCGCCAGCGCCACAGTGGAACGTGTCAAGGGCGGCGAAGGACTACGGCAGACCTCGCTCAAGTTCATCTCCGACTTCGCCAACTGGGACAACGCGGCCAAAGCGGCGTACCTGGAAACCGGACTGGGACCGGCACGGGCCGCCCCACCCGGAGGAGACACCGCTGGTGGTGGACCCCTTCGCCAGCGATCTCAACCCGGCGCTAACGAGCGACCACACGACGATCGCGGCGCTGAACCAGAGGAAGCCAGCGTCTCGAGTGAGGCGGTACTTCCAGAAGAGTGCAACGGCGATCGCAATAAACACGATCACGTTGAGTGACAAAACTATAAGCATGTCGACACCTCGCTGACTCGGGTCACCAGGAACTTGCTAACCCACATCTCTAGAGCCACCTACTGCTCGCCCTGCGATTCGCGAACGTCGGAGGAGCCAGCGGACGTGCTACGCCGCCGGCCCTTGTACCTGCGTATCAGCCAGTAGCCTCCGCCTCCAACGACCAGCCACGCAGGACTGAGTATGGCCACCCAGATGACTCCGATCAGTACCCCCTGACCAACCGCGGACAGGGTCCTCACAGCGGTCTTGCCCTGGTCGCTGAAGCTCAAACCCGTGATGACCCAGCCCGGCATCTCTCTAACCCTTACGTCGAGCGAGCTGGAGTCCTCCACAGTACCCGCCTCACTCTCGGCTGTTATCGTAAGCGTCGCCTGATACGAGAAAGGCCGGTGGTGCTCATAGACATGAGTCGCTACGGCGGTGGTGATCCCCACTCCCAGCATTCCCGTGGCAGGCTCGGAGCCGTCGCCGAAGTCCCACCTGTACTCTACCTCGTTCAGACCCGGCGGCCGAGTGAAGGACCCACTGAACTCGACCTCCTCGCCCTCGTCCACAGCGATACTCTCGCCGGCGAAGACAACGATGTCGGGAATCCTGGTGACCTCGACCATCAGGGTCGTATCGCCTTCGGCGGCACCCGCTTCGCCGCTGCCCTGTATCTCGAACTGAACGATGTATGGCGAGTCCTCTTCGTCTCTGTACCTATGGGTCACAGTCGCCGCGACCCGGGTATCTTCTTTCTCCGTTGGCGCCGTCTGATGGCCGCGAATGCTCTCACCGTCACCGAAGTCCCACGTGTAGCTGAAGTCCTCGATCCCCTCGGGCGGCTTGAAAAAGGCACGGAACCTGACCCTCTCGCCGACACCGGTCGTCTTGTCTGCTATCTCCTCCACCGCCATGTCAACTGGCTCAAGCTCTAAGTTGACGCTCACCAGCGAAAATGCCGAAGTCTCCTCAAGAAGCTTGATCTTACCCTGCAGGCGCTCAACCTCTTCTTGGACTCCGGTCAAGGTCCGCTGGACCTTCAAAGCGGCCTCGACGGTCTCGGCGCGCCCCAATAGCTTGAGCAGCGCCTCTTCCGTGGCCTCCTGATTGTCCAGCCGCGCCCTCAGGTCGAAGTACTCATCGGTCACGTCTCGGCTGTCAGAGACCTCCGCTTTGACCTCGACGGCCATCTCCCTCAGACGCGCGGTCGCCTTATCCAGGGCTTCAGCCGGAACACGGAAGGAGATGAACCCACGGTGCTTCTCGAATCGATTGGTGGATACGACCCAACCGTCTAAACCGATACCAAGGTGAAAACTACATTCAGCTAAACCCCAGAGTCTGCTTCGGCAATCGGCAGTGTTAGTTTGCGCAACCTTAAGGAACAAAAACCTTCGTCACACCGGCGCAAGCCGGTGTCCAGGAAAGTAGATTCTGCAATGTTCCCTGGATTCCGGCGTTCGCCGGAATGACGGTGTTGGCAGTGCTGCCCAATCCGGTGTCGATGTAGATTCCACTCTGGCTTTGGTTTAGTAGACCGCCGAAAACATAGTCCGACTCCACCATGAGGTGACCCTCCCCAGCGATCTCGCGGAGCATCCTTACCGCTTGATGGGATATGCCGTCTCCCAGGTAATCAGTAGTTCTCGGATTTCGGGGCGCCACACCGGTTGAAATCCCTGGGGGGACCCGTGGAATAGCTCGTCAAAATGGTCTTCGATGATGGCACGGGCCCGGGCCGCATCTTCCGGTCGAAGCCATTGGTGCCGCCATAGGGCAGATTCCAATGCCTCATCACGGGATTGGTGAAACTCGACATCCCACCAAGGTGGGCTAGGTAGCACCCTTATATCTGGGAGGATGCCCATCTCCCACAACACGGCCAGCAGTTCCCGGTGACCGGGATAAGGTTCCTGTTCTTCCCCGTGGACCAATCTTCCGGTCGAAGCCATTGGTGCCGCCATAGGGCAGATTCCAATGCCTCATCACGGGATTGGTGAAACTCGACATCCCACCAAGGTGGGCTAATCGGAAAAGACGGCTGCTGCGATTTGGGGGCGGAATACTCCAGACAGCTATAATCACTCGTCGACTAGCCTTAGCTGCCAACTTCTGGATGAAAGATACTATCTCCCGTACGAAATAGGTTACATCGGCTGTGATAACTACGTCGCCTTGGATGCCCTCCGCATCATTCCAGTTAGCTTGGAGCCAAGTAGCATTAGAGATTCCCGACTGGGCCGACAGACGGGTAAACTCGGAACCCATTCCGGTGGATGGCTTGGCGTTGATAACTTGGCGGCAGCCTAATGCCAGAGGCAATGAAAGGCGTCCGGCACCGCCCCCAACATCTATCACTACGTCGCTCGGCTGAATGTAACCGGCGAGAGCCTCCAGGTTCTGGTCAATCACCCGGTGCGGATCCAGAGCAAATCGATTCGCTTGGTCACCCCAAAGATCGCTGTTCTGCCGTTCACCGTAGATACGGGTCCTCTGGGCGTGGACTGCGTCCACTTGGGCTGCATAAACATTGGGTGCCTTCATGTTACCCTTCTTTGTTGTATCTCTGGAACCCATTCCCCTTCGGCTCCCAGTGTGGGTTTACCGCACTTTAGTCGACCCTCGTTAACTTGGGACGTGTCCTCTTGGCTACAGAAGACTAGGGTATAGTCACTTTTCCTGGCGCTGTCGCCGTTCCGGGCGGCCCAGGGCTACGAAGAACATTACGCTCTTACCCTTGGCGTGGGGTGAAAAGAACTCGGTCACATCATCATCGAAAAAGGTTAACCCAGAAGCACCCAGCCGCTGGGCGTAAGATCCCAGATAAAGCCATCCAGCCCGTATGCCGGCCTCGACCTGGGCCATGCGATAGCCCCGATTGCCGTACCGTTCCAGAACGGCGGCCAGGTCGGTAAGAAAAAACGCGTCCACACTGGCGTCGGCGGGCAGGGCCTGCTGCAACCCCAGGTAACCGGCCTGCTCTCGAAAGTTCCCCGCCTTCAACTGCTCCAATGCCGCTCGTCCATGATTGTACACATAGCTTCCAGGAGGCAAGCCCTCAACATCCTGAACGATCAAGTAAAGCTGGTTTAACGTTGGAGCCGGCTCGGCAAGACGCATGTCGCCTGGCCCATACAAGAAATCGGCCGGCATATCCCGGGTCGCCTGGTCCAGTAGGGTAGAGAGTTGGCGGTAAGTGATCGGGGCACGGCGGAAACGGCGACTGGAACCCCGGCGTAGGATTACCGCTTCAATGGACTCCGTTGGCAACTCGGCCTCAGAGGCTGGTTGAAGGGGGAATAGGTTGCCCTGAGGCTGCAGATCATCCAGTGGGGGCGGGTTGCCCCAAAGTTCTTTTACCTCACGAACCGAATGCAATGAGGATGCCGTGTGCATCTCGTTCATGGCCGGATACTCCACTTCCCGGCTTGAGTAGGCTGCCACCTCCAGTTCCAGGGGAGCCACTTCCGGCGGCGGCGGTATTACTTCTTCGCGGTTCAACCCCACCGGCACCAGTTGCAGGGCCACCTCCCGCTGGTCATCCAGGTCCAGGAGTTGATTTACCGGCCTATCCACAAAGGCAGTAACCACTTTCAGCGGTACCCGGTTAGCTGCTCCAACCGCCAGCAGGTTAGCCAGAATGGTGCCGCTGTCCCAGTAGGCGTGCCGGTAGGTCCGGGCCTGTGACTTCCAGGAGTTGCGCCAGTAGACCGAGGTGGTGACAATTACCGCCGGGGCTCCCGAAACCGCCGGTTCGTCGCCGGTAGCCTCGACCAGGACCCCTCGATAGTCCCCCTCTCGCAACCGGCGCAGGGAAAAGTCGTGAGGGCCGAAGTGGTAGACCCCGGCGGGCAGGTCCGGCAAATCACCACACACCAGATAAATCTCGATGTGATAAAGGGCGCCAGTGCAGGCCGCCGCTCGAAATAATATTTCACCCTCTGGAAATATCCCGCGTTTGGTGATACCGGCGGCAAAGTAAAATAATCTGGCCAGGTCAAGACGAGTGGGAACCCCCTCCATTTGGGCTGGTGGGCCAGCCAGAGCGGGCACGCCGCTGGAGGGAAGGTCCCCCGGCAGCGCTTCTCCCTCTAGGTGAGGATAAATCTTGAAGAGCATCGGTTTAATACTCATGTCCAAATCGTGACTGACGTTATGAACGATTTGCCAGGAAAGTTTCGTCTCGTTGTGGTATCGCCAGGCGGCTTCAATATCGCGATTCAGCAAGTTCTCCCCACTTGGTCTAACGTTGGCCGGGGCCACGCTGCCGAGAGCATTAAGCATTTCTTAAAAACACGGAGGACCGAGACTGCCTGTATCCGAGAATTCCCAGATGAAACTGATTTCCCCAAACGTGTGACCCTCTGCGGTGGCTCGAACTATAAAACGGCATCCTCAGGACGTCAACGGGCCTCCGGTGGAGGAAGTTTGATGTGGCGCGACCAGCCCATCGGGAGTTCGGTTATGCCTTTGCCGACATCGGTAGCGACCCAGAGAACCGGGTAGAGCGCTGGCAATGTTGGGACCGGTTGTAGGGTGGTCAGGTACCTCTGAAAGCCTGTGTTCAAAGATATCCTGGCATAGCATCATTCCCTGCAGGTCATTCCGGCGCAGGCCGGAATCCAGCGTCATCTACGGATCAACCAGGGGGCGGCATCTGGGCTCCGGCGAAAGCCGGAGCGACGAATATATCGTCACAGGGCCCATCGATGCTTTTGACACGGGCTCCGGCCCCCAGATTACGAAATCCCAGTGCATAGCCTCACTTGTTCGACTGAAAAGTTCTTATCGCTGGGGGAAGCACAGCACCGCTATACCTGGCACCCTTCCCAGCAGATATGCTTGTCCAGGCCCACCGTGGGCCAATAAGGTAGGAAAAAGGAGGGACACCATGCCGGATGAGTTGGAAAACATTTTGGAATCAACCGAAGCGGAGCGCCTGGCAACCGGATTCGAGTTTACCGAGGGACCGCTGTGGCATCCCGAGGGATACCTACTATTCGTCAATAATCGCCGCGACCTAATATATCGGCTGGTACCTGGTGGCCAGCCGGAGATAATTCGCGAGGACAGCGGGAGTGCGAACGGCTTGACCTTCGACCTCGATGGCCGTCTGGTGATGTGCGAAGGTAACGCCAGGCAGATGACTCGAATGGAGCCCAACGGCACCATCACCGTCATTGCAGACCGCTGGGAGGGTAAAAGGCTCCATCGGCCCAACGACGTGGTATGCCGTTCCGATGGCAGCATTTACTTTACCACCCCGGCTGGCCGGCTGGACCCAGCTGAACGGGAGATTGAGTTCAGCGGAGTTCATTGTCTAGCTCAGGATGGCGCAGTCACCGCCGTAGTCACCGATACCGAATCCCCTAACGGCCTGGCCTTTTCCCCGGATGAGGCGGTCCTGTACGTGGCCAACACCCGGCGGGACAACGGATGTGTGGAGGAGAAAGAGCGAGGTGAGGTTTGTACCCACCAGTACATTCGCGCCTATGATGTAGCCCCTGATGGAACGACCAGCAATAGCCGGATTTTTGCCACTATGCACTCGGCTCAGGATGGCGTCCCGGATGGCATGAAGGTGGATACCGAGGGAAGGATCTACTGTACTGGACCTGAGGGCGTCTGGGTATTTGAACCTGACGGTAGCCATGTTGGGATAATTCGTCTACCAGAGATTCCGGCCAACTGCGCCTGGGGCGACGCCGACCTCCGGACCATGTACTTCACTGCCCGCAGTTCGATATACCGGCTGCGTATGAAGACTACAGGAATCAACCCCTGGCGGGGCAGCTAAAGTTACCGGGCCGGCATTGCCAGGGATTCGCTAACTACCCTGGGATAAGATTCGACTGTAGTCAGCAGTGGGACAGGAAAAGCGATGAAATTCGGAAGGTTTTACAACCTGAGGTTTCCAGAACCCTGGTCTTCGGCAAGAGAGAAAGACTTCCTGTGGCAGAAGCGAGAGGGATTCCAGGCCTAACGCTCTCCCGGGCTCCTCTTCCGGCCGGTCTGCTTCCAGACTTGCCCCTCAGGTTATATTTAACCGCGATCCATCCGGGCATCTTACAGCCCTGCCCAGTAGCTAAAGGCCGCTTCGTCCACTTCTACGCCCAAACCGGGGCCATCCGGCACTGCCAAATACCCGTTCTTGACTTCTAGGGCCGTCTGGAGGATGGGCCTCTCGTCGCGGATGGATACCTCCTCAATGACATACTCCTGGGAGTAAACCGCGTTGGCCTGGTTGGCGCAAAAGTGCAGGTGGGCGACGGTGCAGATGGTGGGCTGGATGTTATGCACTGTGATGGGCCGGCGGAAGGTGGAGGCCACCGCTGCGATCTTCTGCATCTCGGTGAACCCGCCTGCCTTAACAATGTCGGGCTGTACGATGTCCACCTGGCCTTCCAGAATCAGGTCGGCGAAGTCTCGGCTAGTGTAAATACACTCGCCGGAAGCGATGGGCATGGTCAACGCGCCCGCCACCTGCGCCAGCCCTTTCAGGTCGTAGTTGGGGCATGGTTCCTCGAAGTGGAAGGCGCCCAGGTCTTGCAGTTGTTTGCCGATTTCTATGGCGCGATGGGCCGAGAATGCCCCGTTCACGTCCACCAGGATTGGGTAGCCGTCGCCTACTGCCCGGCGCACCTCCCTAACGCTCGCGACCACCGTCTCCCTGGGGTCATCCAGGGCAGCGGCGACGCCGTTGTGCAACTTGTAGCCACGGAACCCCAATTCGGCAAAGTGAGCGGCGCGCTTGGCCTCCTCCACCGGAGTCAGGGTGCGGGCCAGGGAACTGGCGTAGACTGGTATATTGTCCCGGACTTTGCCTCCCAGCAGTTGGTAAATGGGCAATCCCCAAGCCTTGCCGCGAATGTCCCACAAGGCGATATCCAACCCTGCCATAGCGCAGTAGACCGCGCTGCGGGTGTCAATGGCTACCGCAGCGCGGGACATCGCCTGCCACAGCGCTTCGGTGTTCAGCGGGTCTTTGCCGATGAGGTTGGGAGCCAGCACACTGTCCACGGCGGCTTTATGGATTGGGGCGTTGCGCCGGAAGATTTCGCCGATGCCGGTTATCCCCTCATTGGTGTGCACTTTAACGAAGGGGAACTGCTTGTCCAGGATGAAACACTCGACTCTCGTGATTTCCATGTGAAAACTCCATCTGGGGAATAATCTGATCCGGCAGGTTCAGAAAACCCCCTATTGAATGGCAGAGCAGGCGATTTACTCACGAAGAGGTTTCGGAGGTCACTTCATCCAATCGGCCACCCGCTCGGCGATCATGATGGCGGTTGCGTTGGTATTGGCCCGGACGACGTTGGGCATCACCGAGGTGTCCACCACGCGAAGCCCCTGCAGACCATGCACCCGGCAATACTGGTCCACCACCGCCGTTGGGTCGGATGATGGTCCCATCTTGCATGTCCCTGCCAGATGTTGGGAAGTCGAGACGTTACGCCGCAGCCAGGCGTCTAAAGCCTCATCGGTGGCCAGTTCTTCGTCGGTGGGTGCTATCCGCCGCTGGACGATGTTCCGATATTCTTCGTGGTCTTGAAACCGGATGCACAGCCGAACCGCCTCCCGTAGCCGCTGGAGGTCAAATGGGTCTTCCAGGAAATGGTAAGAGAGGTTTGGCTGGTCGTTTGGGTCCGTGGAGGCCAGAGTTACTTCCCCAGCCCCGTTGGCTAGCTCCAGTATGCAAGTGAACCGGATACCCTCAGCCTCCAGCGGGTCTCCCGCGATGGGAGAGGAAAAGGAGGATGCCATCAGTTGCATGTCATTGCGTAACGTGGAGCCCTCCGCGGTATAGCGCAGGGCGGTTTGGGACCTGGGTGCCTTAGGATCCATGGGGAAATCGTCTTTGACTTCCAGGGGCACCCTGATGTTCGGATGATCCCTCAAATTCTGGCCAACGCCAGGCGACTCTTGAACCACCGGTATACCCAGGCTGCGCAGATGGTGGGGCGGGCCGATGCCGGACAGCATCAGCAACTGGGGAGAAGCGATCGCTCCGGCGCTGAGGATAATCTCTTCCCCTTCCAAGGTGAAGATTTCTCCGCCGCTTTCCACTTCCACGCCGGTGGTCCTAGTCCCATCAAAGAGCACCCGTCGGACCACCACGTTGGCCCTGATGGTCAGGTTGAGCCGGTGGCGCTGAGGATTCAGGTAGCTTAGGGCAGTGCTCATGCGAACGCCTTGGGGGTTGTTCATTGGCAGGGGTCCGATCCCCCCAGAGTCCGGGTTGTTCATGTCTGGGTCGTGGGTGAAACCCGCTTCCAAGCAAGCCTGGTGGAAGGCGTTTTGGACCGGCAGCCAGGTTTCACGCGGGTGGCGTCGCACGGGAATCGGGCCGTCGAAGCCATGGAAGTCGTCTCGGATGTCGGAGTCTGTTTCCAATTTCCGGAAATAAGGTAATACCTTTATAAATTCCCATTCGTTGTTGCCCAGAGCGGCCCAACTGTCGTAGTCTTCGGGAACTCCTCGCAGCAAGACCTGGCCGTTTATGGCGCTGGTGCCTCCCACCACCTTGCCCCTGGGGACCGGCATCGTGGCAGGCTGTTGGGAATTGGGATTACCGACGAAGGACCAATTGTGGGGCGCGTCTATTGCCGAGGCGGTCTGATCATAGCCGAACTTCAGGTCGTCGGGTAAGCTCTCGAAGTCGGGGTAATCCGGGCCCGCCTCCAGTAGCAGGACCGATCGGTCCGGGATTTCGGACAGGCGGGTGGCCATCACACAGCCGGCCGATCCGGCTCCGATAACGATAAAGTCATATTTCATGGCTGCTCCTTTGTTGTGCGAGGCTATCTTACCGCTACTCTCGTGAAATGGGCACCGAAGAACGCCAAGATCCTCGGCCGGTCGACATCAAAGGCCTCTTTTTGGTACCGATCGCGGTTGTAGTCCGTAAAGGCGTGGTCGGCCCCCGGGTTACTGTAAAACTCATGGGGTATGCCCAAATGGGTCAACTCTGCGTCAGACCAGACTGAAGGGCGACATCTACTGATTCGAAGACTTAGTAGGCCGCACTGCCCAAATGGGTCAACTCTGCGTCAGACCAGACTGAAGGGCGACATCTACTGATTCGAAGACTTAGTAGGCCGGCATATTCAAGCTGCAACTTGGAGCATTGTTATCTCCTTGCCGTATGCTTCAATCGGCAAAACTGCTACGGCTTCGATTTCTATTTTCAGGTTCGGCGTCCCCAAGGCCGCTAACTATACCTGAGGGCTAGCGGGGCACGCTCCCAAGAAATACTATCGTCGCTCCCGGGGACCATGGCTCAAACTGCCGGGCCTCAAGCTACCGGGACCTCTCGAAAGTGGGGCATTACTTGCGTGGCAAACAACTCGATGGAGCGCATCACTTTTTCATGAGGTAATCCTGGGAAGCCGAAGGCACCAAAAATGTGGTTGATGCCCTGGGATTGGGTTTCCTTGATACGCTCTATAACTACTTCGGGAGTGCCGCGCAAGGGCGGTAGACCGGCGTGGCCCGAATCATCCCGGCGGTCCCGGTCTGTCTGACGGCTGGCCCACGCCTCGTATCCTTTGGGCAGATTGCCGTTCTTGTCGGTGGGCATACCGATGACATGACCGGTGGCCCCCACTGAACTCAGGATGCGGGAGGAGAAGTTTTCCAGATCGATGGGGTCGGACTCGGCTTCCTCCATGGTGGGCGCAACATAGATGGCTTTGGCCATGGGTGGATCGAGGTGGAGATGGGGGTGTCCGTATTCCTCCATCTTTTGTCGCCACATTCTGATTACTTGGGGAGCTTGCCCCATAATATCTGTTGGACCTCCAGCGATGACCTGAATTTGATGCTTCGCCGCGAAGTCCACCGAACCTGGGCTGGTGCTCACCGCCTGGAATAGCGGCGGATGAGGCTTCTGCAAGGGCTTGGGGAGTACCCACAGCTCATCGACGTTGGTGAACTTGCCATGGAAAGTTAGGGCTTCCTCAGTCCAAGCTCTGGTCATGACCTCCACTGCTTCTACGAAACGTTCCCGACTTTCCTCCATGTCAATGCCGAGGCCTTCGAATTCCTGGCGCTGGTAGCCACTACCGATGCCGAGGTTTAGCCGGCCCCCGCTAAGTACGTCGAGCATAGCTACTTCCTCGGCCACCAGAATCGGATTATGGAGGGGTAGCACAATTACCGCTGTGCCAATTCGGACGTGGCTGGTCCGCGCCGCTACTTGGCCCAGGAAGGAGAAGATACCTGATAGTAAGCCGTGACGCGAGAACCGGTGTTCGCCAAGCCACACTTCGTCAAGTCCGAGCTGGTCGGCCAGCTCAATCTGCTCAAGGGCCTCCCGCAGGGACTGCTCCTGGGTACGGCTTTCGTGCCAGGGTACGATCGTAAACAAACCGAATTTCATCTGTGCCTCCCACGATGTATAAGTTATCGGCTGACAAGCTCGACGTCACATATAGTCTTGTGGCCCCTAACAACAACTAGCCCTAGTGACTCAATCACCAGGATACTCCTAAACCAAAGCCAAAGTGGAATCTACATCGACACCGGATTGGGTAGCGCTGCCAACACCGTCATTCCGGCGAACGCCGGAATCCAAGGAACAGTCCAGAATGTACTTTCCAGGACACCGGCTTACGCCGGGGTGACGACGGTTTTTGCTCCTTCGGGTTGCACAATCTAACACACTGCGGATTGCCCAAACAGACTCTGGGGTTTAGCTTAATGTAGTTCTCACCTTGGTATTAGTTTAGTTCCCGATTCTTGGTTTGTCTTGCCAACTCGGTCAAAACGGTCCAAGTCCCTGGGCGCTCAATATCCTAATCCAACGGGCAACGGATTGGATTTGAATCAATCCCCCAGGCACTCCTCGGCGATGGTCAAGTTCCATACCTGGTGTACCCCTTACAAGTTGGGCTGTTGCCTTAGCCGGCTGGTGGCGACGGTGACTAGCCGGCGTCTGGCCCGCTTCCCCAGAGCCACCAGGAACATCACGCTTTTACCTTCCGCGTGGGGTGAGAAGAACCCGGTTACTTGGTCGTCGTAAAACGTCAGACCAGAGGCTCCCAGTCTCTGGGCATAGGCTGCCAAGTAGATTTTGCCTGCCGCGATACTGGCATCCAGCTGAGCCAACCGGTACCCCCGGTTACCAAAACGCTCCAGTATCGGATTCAGATTAGTCATAAAGAAGAAGTTGACGCTGGCATCGGCCGGAAGCGGCTGATCGAGCCCCAAGTGTCCAGCTTGCCGCCGGTAGTCTCCTTCTTTCAGCAGCTCCAGAGCCTTCAGGTCTCGGTGGAACACATATGCGCCAGATGGGAGATCCTCCACTGCGTTGACTATCAGATAAATATCATTGAGGGCCGCGCCAGGTTGTCCCAAAAAGTCTGACGGCGCGCCCGGCGTGGCCTGCTCGAGCACCGTTGATAGCTCTCGGAAGGTTATCGATTCGTGGCTGAAGCGGCGTGCGGACCCGCGCCGAACGATGACAGACTCGATGGAGTCCTGGGGCGTCTCGCCGTGAGGGTAGGGATTCAACGGTACGAGGCGTTCCGAAGCATGGGGCATGGTCATTAACGGGGCCTTACCTCGCCAAGAGACCACCTCTGCTTCATCCGTCAGAGAGGATGCGCCGTGCATCTCCCAAATGGCGGGGAACCCTACCTCGTACTCCGAAATCGGCTGAGTATCCAGAGCAAGTGGCTCAGCGGTAGGCGAGGGTCCGATTGGCGGCTCAAGAACGAATCCAACTGGTACCAACACTAGAGCTACTTCCCGCCGGTTTTCCAGGTCCAGCAGGCGGTTAACTGAGCTGTCCACGAATCCAGCCACCACCTTAGCGGGCATGCCCTGGGCCGCGGATATGGCAAAGGTGTTCGCCAGAATAGTTCCACTGTCCCAAAAGGCATGGCGGTATTCCCGGGCCTGGTACTTACAGGCGTTGCGCCAAAATACGTCGGTATAGACGATTATGGCGGGAGCATGGGTCAAGCTCGGCTCGTTGCCACTGGCAGCCACCAGGGTGCCCCGATAGTCGCCCTGTCGTAAGCGTGTCAGGGACGGCATACCGGGATCAAAGTGGTAGACTCCGGCTTCCAAACCAGGCAGGTCTCCACATACCACATAAAGCTCGATGTGGTACAGAGCACCGGTACAAGCCGCGGCGCGAAACGGCATATCACCCCAAGGAAAATTCAACCTCTTGGTAATCCCAGCTGAGAAGTACAGAATGCTGCTCAAGGTGGTGATGTCCGGTATCCGGTCTCGATCAGGGGGCACGACCTCCATGGAGATCGCGGATAGCGCGGGCACCCTCGATGGCGCTGCCTGCAACGGCAACGGAATCGGTTCCAGGTCCGGGTATATTTTGAACAGCAAGGGTTGGCTGGACGGGTCGAAGGAGTGTCGAGGGTCCATCAGATTTCCCTGAGGATGCTTGGTTCCGTTATGGTAATCCCAACTGGCTTGAATTTCCCGATTTGCCATAGCTTCCCCTGGTTCTACTGCTGGCGTGCAAATATTTTTAGACCTGAGATCGAGGCAGTTTTTCTAATGGGATGAACACGCTAAAGGGGGCGCTGTCTAAGGCTGCCGATGAAGCATCCGGATTGAAACGTTTATATCCACTTTTCTAATTATTTTTGGCACCTGACCCTTTCTTGCTTGGTGGTAGGTCAAGGAGACCAACCGATGCCGCCGGTTCAGTGCCCCCTCGCCTGGGCGTTCTTCGAGTGCTGCTCACCTGGCATCAATAGGACTTCTCAATGTGTATATAGACCGGAGAAAGCTGGTCGATTGAGGACCAGTCTGCCACTCCTGCATCCTGGCAATAGTCCAAACGCTGGCGGATATCGCTGAGCAAGTTTCCGATTTCAACGCCCATGAAACTGGGAGAAAAAGGAATCAGGACATATTGGGCGTCACGGAGCTTAGCTGTCCCGCCATGGCGGTTATGCCGCTGAAGGTGCAGGAGGCCCACCGCCGCCTTGATCAGTCCATGGTAAAACAAGCGCAGGGGATACCCTTCGGGCAGCCAAAGTTCTTCCAGGGTTTCGTGACATTGCCAGTATTGTGCTCGATTGAACTCGCCTATTGAACCAGCAAGCGCAGACGTATCTGGATGCGGGTGAGCCGGTGATCTCGGTGGATGCCAAGAAGAAGGAACTGGTCGGGAATTTCAAGAACGGAGGGCGTGAGTTGCGGCCCCAAGGGGACCCGGAGCGGGTGCGGGTGTACGATTTCGTGATACCAGCCTTGGGGCGCGCCACACCGTACGGGATCTATGATGTAGCGGAGAACACGGGCTGGGTGAATGTCGGGGTGGACCACGATACAGCGGCGTTTGCAGTGGAGAGTATCCGGCGCTGGTGGTGGGGGATGGGGCAGGCACGGTATCCGAAGGCAACCCGGCTGCTGGTGAACGCCGATGGTGGGGGTAGTAACGGGAGTCGTGTGCGGCTGTGGAAGCGGGAACTGCAGCGGTTTGCGGACGAGACGGGGTTGACGATCACGGTGGGCCATTTGCCGCCGGGGACGAGCAAGTGGAACAAGATCGAACACCGGTTGTTTTCGTTCATCACGCAGAACTGGCGGGGCCAGCCGTTGGTGAGTCATGAGGTCATTGTGAGCTTGATTGGCGGAACCCGGAATACCAAGGGGTTGCGGGTAGAGTGTCACCTGGACACGAACAAGTACCCGGCGGGTATCAAAGTGTCTGATAGCGAACTGGCCCAGGTGAACCTGCGGTGCCATGAGTTTCACGGGGAGTGGAACTATACCATCCTGCCCAGCAACCGCTCAAGTTGAGATGGTTATTCGGTGACGACTCCAGGCAAAAAAGGAGACAGTCCCTCTTGGTGCAGTAATTTTATCCAATCCTGGTCCAGTTTCTGCCTTTCGCCCTTGGCAGCATATTTGGGCAGGCCGCCAGTCGACACAAGACCTCCTTGCCTCAAGGGTAATGTATCAGTTCGTCTTTTCCCGATTTGTGTCTTCTACCCCTAAACTAATACCAAGGTGAAAACTAGATTCAGCTAAACCCCAGAGTCTGCTTCGGCAATCGGCAGTGTGTTGGTTTGCGCACCTGAAGGAACAAAAGGCTTTCGTCACACCGCCTTGCGCCGTGTCCAGGTAAGTACATTCTACAATCTTCCCTGGATTCCGGCGTTCGCCGGAATGACGGTCTTGGCAGCGCTGCCCAATGCCAGGGCAATCGCGTCTTAATCGCCCCCAGGTTTGGGACAGTGGCTCTTTGGGGTCTGACGAGTCCCGGAAGTCTTTCGATCTTTACGTGTTATAGTCAAAATAGCTGGGAAAGCATCGGAATATCTACCATTCGCTAGCCTTCTGTACCGAAGTTCGAAAAGGCAGTTTTAGACGCGATTGCCCTGTGCCCAATGCGGCGTCGACGTAGTTTCCACTTTGGCTTTGGTTTAGTCTCAAGGAATTGGTCCAGTTCGGGCGAGCCCTAATGTCATGCGTGTGCGGTCCGGTCATAAACCTTGCAGATCCACAGGTATTTAGTTTAATTATCGACCTTTCAGCACCGCCCAAGAGCGGGTGCCCGCTACACACATTTCCATGCCTTTAACGTGCCAACGTGGTCAGGTTCAACATTACGCTGGGAGTGGCAGCGCCGCCTAGGGATTTCCAGATGCCGCCTGCTCCAAGCGTACTCCTTCTGCCACGGTATCGTAGACGGCCTGACCGATTAGATGGCCTACCAAGGTTGATGGGCCCGCATACAGTGAGAAGAGGCCACGCCCGGTGGAGGCCACGACCATCGTGTCCATGGAGGTCCCAGTAGCCGGGGACCCTCCTTCGGTCTTTACCCCGGCCTCGAACAGGGCCAGAGTTTTAGCTTCCGTGGCGAGAGTGGCCGCTCTTACCGCCGCGGTTGGCGCTAGCCTGCCATCTATCAGGAGCACTTGGTTGATGGTGCCTACCCCGGCTTCGCCGGTATAAACCACCTGGTGGCGGCCTGGAGCGGAAAGATGGGCCAAACCCTCAGTGGCTAGAGCGGCCACTTTGGTCTCCCCTTCGTCGTAGGTCGCGACCTGGAGCCGTTCGTGGTCCAGGCCGGTGATCAGGCCCACAACCGGGCCGTTGATCCCCAGGGCCCGAGCTCGGTCCCGGACGAAGGCCCTGGGTCTGCGAAGGGCGTATTCTCGTTGCTCGGGATCCGCCGGCACTCGCACGCTGAGAATGTGGTTGGTCTCTTTTAGGTCGCCCCCCACTACTGAAGAGCTAATCACCTGGAGCGGGACCTCCGACGCCACCCAGAAGCTCTCGCTGTCCACCTGGAGCGAAATGCCTTCAATGCCGATGTTTATGTCCCGCATCCGATGAAAACCTCCCGTACCTCGGCAGGTGATGGCCTTGTAAGGTGAACTGATCGCGGTTGGGACTACGCCGCTGGGCTCCCCCAGCTATGATGTTGCTTACCACGGTTGTAACACACGCGGCAGCCGCATAGCTATACTATTGCCTCTCGTCAGGCCCTTAACAGTTTTTGTCCGGACTAATCGCTTGCCTGGGAAAAAGGAAGCCGCCCTTAGATGAATCTGGCATACCTTACCCGCAGACGCTGCGCCGAAGGTTGCGCTACTGGGCCGGCGCCTCCCGAAGAGAATGAATGCTGTAACTGGACATATAATTCGCCCGACCGTGAGGTACATCTCTTGGTGTCTCTGCTGAGTCATGGCTATCGCCGGCCACCGAATCCACGTGGAAGACGACCTGGTCGTCAACGACTAAGCTACCGCCGGCGAGGAGAGTAATCCGGGTTTCCGGGACTACTCGTAGGGTTTAAGTTGGATTTCGTGCAACGCTGGGATCACCTCCTCGCCCAATAGCTGGATGGAGCGCATCACGTCGGAATTGTCCATGGCCCCTTCGTTGCCGTAGATGTGGAGATAACCCGGACTGAGCCGCTCGATAACATCGGTCAGCTTCCTGGTCACTGTCTCCGGGTTGCCCACGATGATGTTGTTCACACCCTGAAGCTCCTCGTAGCTCAATCCCACGCCCAAACCTCCGGCGCCTGCCACGTTGCCGGTAGGACGTTGGGCTTTCACCCTCACCGCCTCTCGAGACTGGTAACCGGGCGGGTCGTTGTGCTCCACGGGCCCTCGCTGTCGATGGCCAATCGTCCACATGAACTCCCGTCCGATTTCGATAGCCTTTTCGTCGGTGTCCGCCACCAGGCAGCGCAGCAGATAGCCGAAATGCTCAGGCCCGGGCTGGTAGCCTTCTTCGTGGGCGGTATCGATGTAGACCTGTTTCAGCCACTCGGTGGTGTCCACCAAGACCTCCCCGCGCTCCTGCCTCCCTTCTGATAGTGTGTCAGGGGATGGGCATCCAATAGCCGACGGGTATTGGGGACGGATTAATTAGGCCGAGGTCCTGGTCGTAGAGATTTTGCCACTAGGGCGGGCGTATGATCGCCGCCCTAGCCGCCACGGCGCAGAGAGTGGCGTCCTGTTTCTGGCTGTCCCGTTTGCAGATGGCGCAGCTTTTGGCGTCACGCAGAAGTCCGGTTCCCACTTGTCAACATATGAGGCGAGACCTGCCCACCCTCGAAGGTTGAAGTAACCCACCCTGAATCTCTCGTTGGATATTTCATCGAAGGCCTTGACCCTGTGTTTTCTTCCTCCACTTCACTGACCTGATTTGAAGGGGTGGAGCCGGACGGCTCATCTCGAGGCGAGGACTCGGTTCCCTCTTCATGCCGTACCAGAAACTGCGCAATTTTGCGCAATTAATCCGGGACCACCTTACTTGGGTTTGGATCGGGGCTCTCACCTGCCAAACTATCCAGTTTTCCCGGTCCACAGAAGCGCCCAGAACAAGAGGAAAGAACGTTTACAGCACCCATGGCACCACCTACAATCAAGCCTCCGAGGTGGGGAGAAGAAACCCACTAGGCCAATGTCCCAGACAAGGCCAGTGGGACTTCATGCCCCGCTGCCATATCCCGACTATCAAGTAAGCCCCGACGAATCAAGCCGGGGATTTTGAAATGGAGGAACCTGTAGTTGACCGATGAAATCTACATTCTGAAAAACGATGGTCAACTTGAGGCGATGCGCGAACAGAAATTCGACTTGGAAGACGTCCTTCAACAACTGGTCGCAGACCACCCTGAGTTGCTTTCAGGCCAGCAGATAGATCCCGACAACCCGCGCCGGTGGATCCTGGTTAATCGGGAACAGGGAATCTCGGACATTATAGGTGGCGGCAATCGTTGGGCCCTGGACCATCTGCTCATTGACCAAGACGCCATTCCCACCCTAGTGGAAGTCAAACGCTCGGAGAATTCGGAAATAAGCCCGAGTAGTCAAACGTCCGCCGCGCCATCGTCGGCCAGATGTTGGACTATGCCGCCCACGCCCGCCATACCTGGAGCGCCGGCGACATTCGCCGAGTATTTGAAGAACGCACGACCTCCGCCGGGCAAGACTCGAACAATGTTTTAGCCGAACTGTTGCAAACGGATGAGGACCCAGACGCCGACGAGTTTTGGCAACTAGTGGAAACCAACCTGCGAGCAGCTCGGCTGCGCCTGCTCTTCGTCGCAGACGGGATACCCGATGAACTAACTCGGGTTGTAGAATTCCTGAACGAACAGATGCCCGGAATTGAAGTACTGGCAGTAGAAATAAAGCAGTTCCTAGGAGATTCGGGACAGACATTGGTTCCGAAGGTCATAGGACGAACAGCCGCAACGGCAGTCCGGTCGGCAACATCTAGGAGCAACAGCAAGCAATTCAATCGAGAAGAATTCCTTGACCGGATGCCCAGTCCAGATGTCAGGGAGGCAGCCAATCTTCTCCTTAAAGTATCGGAAAGCCGGAATGGGTCCCATTAGGTGTCACACACCATCCCGGAGGCTCCCCGGTTGCCGTTGCCTGGCTCTATCCTCCGGCCGGAATGGGTCCTTATATTGGGGTAATGCCGGCGTCACCATTAGGTGTCACACACCATCCCGGAGGTCCCCGGTTGCCGTTGCCTGGCTCTATCCTCCGGGGGTGAATATCAGACTATCAGGGAACTGTTGCTTTGGTGCGGGCAACTGGTCTCCCAACTTTTTTGAAAGTCTTCCAACAAATCTCCGGGAGGTTCTGGAGAATTGGGCGGATCTGTTCGCCGATGACATCTTTGTTCACGATGTATCAAGTCCCGGTTCCAAGGTGTGGGCGATCACTCTCGAAGACGCCGCCGCGAATATCGACGTGCTCGCCAATCGATTGGACAAAGTGTTGAGTGATTTGGGTGCCTTGGAATCTGAGGTTGACCCGGAAAATCTGACAAGTAGCTAGAGGTCTGGCCGGAAAGCCATTGGCCGGGTTTCGCGCTACGCCGAGCAGACGTATTCCAGTCTTATGCGGTATGATAGCATATGTAATACGTTTCAATAACCAACTGTTACATCTATAATCGACGTTAAGAAAACGACGGCTTGGGGAGAATCGGGGTTTCCGTCCGAGTTTCTAGGCGAGAGTTCTGCTCCCAAACTAAGGGTGGTGGTAGCTGTCGGGGGGAGTGGGATATGTCTAAAGGACGCAGAAAACACAGTCCGGCTTTTAAAGCCAGGGTGGCTTTGGAGGTGGTGAAGGGCGAGAAGACGGTGGCCCAGCTGGCGACCCGGTTACGAATGGATTTGTACTCATCACGACGCCCCCTCTTGGTCGGTGAGGGCCCCCTCGGCCGCATTCTCGACCGCGCCATCTTCGTTGACGCTTGTTTGTGGGTGCCCAGAATCAACCGCTGGCAGTAAGTCTGTAACCTGATTCCCGGACCCAGACTGAGACGCAAGCAGTTCGGCGTACTTTAGCCTTTCGAGCCGCCCTTTCACCGCGTCCTTGTCGACTATCTGATCACCCAAGTCTTGATGCAATTCGGAATCCTGTCTGATTCGTCTGATCTCGATCAGCAGAGCGTCGCCCTCCACCGATGAGTCAACGACAGACTCAATCCTTTCAAGCAGCATGGCGACATCTGCCTTTCTTGCAGTCGGAAGCCGATCCCTCGAAAAAGTTGTCTTCTCTCGGTCGACACGGGCAGCGATGGATTCAAACTCACGCTCACGTTCAGCCGTGCGTTGCAAGCTAGTCAACTCGGCCAAGAGTGCCGCGAATCGAGTGCGCATCTTCGCCGCGGATTCACTGTTGCTCCCTGAGCACGCAGCGATAGCATGGCGAGCGAACCCGATCTTCTCAAGGTGAAGTTCGCACCCTGTGTTGCCAAGCCCCTCTTGTATTGCCTTGAAGACGCCCACGGATTCCGACAAAGATTCCCTTATGATATGTACCGTTGGTAGATTTGCGGGAATCTCCATGCCCATCTCGATTAGGTACCGTTTCGCAGCTTCCAGAGCGACTTCTATCGGGACGAGGTCCTCAATATCCAATGGTCCACTAGGTCGGTCGCTTGTAACGCATGGAAACGTGTCAGGCTTGATTTGCGCTACGTATTCTGGCCGAATGAGTTGCTTGTTGTGTGGGCCGACCCGCAGTAGAGCCTTTGCGGCACGGTCCCCTTCTTGGTCTCCGTCGAGCAAAACAATGACTGCGGGCTTATTGGTATCTCGACCACGAGCTAGAAATGTCATGTAGGGCACATGGCTAGCAGAACCTGCCGGGACTAAGGTGATCCGGTTCAAGTCAAGACGTTGGGTACTAGAAACCCGGCTGAAAAGCCCTGCTGTGACGAGATGAGGCGGAGGTTAACCAGTGGACTGGGCCAGGTCTGAGACTAAGGGCGGCCCAGCTGGCAGCGACCAATATGAATTGGGCGGTAACGATGGGCGACCCGGTGGCGAACTCAGGGCAGGCTCCGGCGGCGAGCCGGTCCGGTCTATTCTCTGGTTTATTGGGGGAGGAGCCTGAAGCCTGGGACATCATCCCCATCCTGGTAGCCACCAGGGTCAGGTTGGCCACCGTGGCGGCCAGGAGTAGCTGATAAAGGGTCTTGGTCCGGCCAAAGTAGCGAGATTGGCGGACCCCCAGTTGAACCAGCCGAGCCAGGCGATGCTCGACCACCTGCCGCCGGCTGTGGTATTCGGCGAAGCTCTCACTCTGCTGGAAGGCCCGGGCTTGTTGCAGAGTGAGAGCTTCCTGAGGGTGGAGAGTCACCGTACGGCCTTTGCCCTTGCTGCTGGCAATGCATTGGTCTCGCAGCGGGCATACGCCACAGACCGCCGGGTCGAATTGAAAACTCTGGGCCGGGTAGGTCTGACCCAACCGGTTGGTCCGGTTGCCCATGGTACGTAGCGTGTGGGTGACCTGCCCGGCCGGGCAGGTGCAGGCGCCAGCCGTCAGGTCGATCTGGAAGTCTTCCTTGGGGAAGTGGTCTTTTCTGGGACGACCCGGCACCTTGGCTATTAGCGTCCGACCGGCATCGGCAAAGGCCTGCCGCGTCCCGCCATCCCCATAGGCCGCATCCCCAATGGTCTCCTCCACAGCTATGCCCGTGTTCTCTTCACTCTGCTCCACCAGTTCCAGGACTCCGGTGTTGTCACCGGCATTGCCGGGCAGGATATCTACCGCGGTCACTAGTTGGGAATCGGTATCCACCACCACGGCAGCCTTATGTCCGTCGAAGCGTTTGCTGCTGCTTTTGCGCCCATGGCGCATCTCCGGGTCGTGCGCCGAAGGGACCCGGTCCCGGCTTACGCCATCCTTCCGGGCCGGACCATCCTCCTGCCGTTCCACATCTTGCAAGAGGAGTTGCCCCAAGAGTTCCGCTGCTTCTCCAATAGCCTGGCGCTCAGGACTATCTGCGGGAAATCTACCTTGGGCCTGACGGGCCAGTTCCAATACCCCATCGGCATCGGCTACTATCTTCTGCAGTAAGGCTTGCCGCTCTTTCTTGTTGTCCCAGTCAATCCCCGCCTCTCCCTTCACACTGGAGCCAAAGTAAAGCTCCAGGCCGTGTCTCAAGGCCCACTCCTCGGCCCGGGTCCCATCCAGGTGGGCCAGTGCCCTGACCACCTGGACTATGCCGTCGGCCAGCAGGTTGTAGGTGTCCTTGACCGCTCCCCGGCCCAGAATGTAGGTAGTGTCCACCGCCACCTTCATCCGCCGTCCTTTCAGGCAGCCGGTCTGCCGGGCGAATTGGAGGCTGCGCTGAAAGACGGACCGCACCCGGTCGTGGAGGATCAGCTGGGCTCGAAACAGTTGCAGGGTGCTCTTGGCAAAGGGACGGTCCTCCACCTCAATTCCCAACGCCACCTTCCACCGGATATCGAAATCCGCCCTCTGCTTGGCTTCCAGGTCGCTCACTTTGTCGTAGGCCTGTAGCAACAGCGCGGTGGCCACCAGACTGGGCGGCACGCTATCCCGGCCATTGTCCGGGCAATACAGTTCGGCGAAGTCTTCGTCTCGAAATAGCTGACCCCGCAGGGAGGCCAGGAAGCCGTAGAAGGAGCCGCGGCCCACATAGTCCAGGTAGAGATGGTCCGCTTCCAGGAACCCCAGCTGTTTAGAGCGTTTTCCCAGCATCCCCTGCCTCCCACACCCATTAAATTCTCCTGCCCATTATATCGGACTAGCCTGGATCAGGGTACTTTTCGGCCGATCCTCTAGGAACCAGGGCCTTTTCATTTTCTCAAAATAGTATAAAATTATTACCAGTTTAAGCGGGAGGGGAGGATGATGACTTTGAGAGAAACGCTGGATTTGGTGCCTGACTTCCGGAGTAGCCAAGGGCGACGCCACTCTTTGGGGGCGATCCTGGCCTTGGCCACCTGTGCCATGCTGTGCGGCGCCCGCAGCTTATACGCCATAGCTCAATGGGGGCGGGACCAAGGGGGTGCTACGGCGCAGCTTTTGGGGTTCAGCCAGGAGAAGACACCCTGCGTGGCCACCCTCCACCGGGTGTTCAAGGGCCTGGACGTGGCGGCCTTTGAGGCAGAAGTCGGCAACTGGCTGGCAAATAGCGGGGTAGAGGCGGATGACCCCCTGTCCCTGGACGGGAAAACCTTGCGAGGGGTCCACGGCCAAGAGATACCCGGGGTCCATCTGGTGTCGGCCTACGCTAGCCGCGCTGGGGCAGTGCTGGCGCAGGTAGCTGCGCCGGGCAAAGGGGAAGAATTGGCGGCGGTCAAAGAAGTATTGGGCCAGGTACCCCCTGAAGGGTCGGGTAGTAGTGGCTGATGCCTTACTGACCCAACGGAAAGTCTGTGAGCAGATTGTGGCAGGCGGCGGAGAGTATCTGCTGCCAGTTAAAGAGAATCAGCCCACCTTGCGCCGAGACCTGGAGGTGGCTTTTTCCCCTGCTAGGAACTGAGAGGGCTGGTGGCCCAACCGTACCTCCCTGGCTAGCAGCGGAGTGGCGAGCGGAGTGGCGAGCACGCGTCATGGGCCAAGCTGACGGTCTGGGCCGATGCTCCAGTAAAGCGGCGTCATGGGCGGCTGGAGCGGCGAGAGTTGTGGGCCTACGGGATGGCCGACCCAGAGCTAAATGGCTACGTGGGCAGCGCTGGGACGGTCGGGGAAGCGTGGCCGCATCTGCAACAGGTGTGTCGGCTAGAGCGCGAGCGGGTCGTGAAGGGCAAGAAACAGGTGGCTGTGAGCTATGCAATTAGCAGTCTCCCAGCCACTGATGCCGATGCCAGGCGATTGTTGAGCCTTTCCCGTGGGCACTGGGGCATCGAGAACCGCCTCCACTGGGTACGGGATGTGACCTTCGACGAGGACCGCTCTCAGGTGCGCACTGGGGCCGCCCCTCAGGTGCTGGCGGGCCTGCGAAACCTGGTCATCAGCTTGGTACGTCGGGCTGGGCATTCCAACGTAGCCGCTGCCCTACGCCGCCACAATGCCCATCTCAGCGAAGCTTTCGACATGATGGGCTTTACCTACCAGGCAGGAGAATGAAAAGGCCCTGTACTAGGAACACCCTCTCGACTCAGAAGTTCCGACATACCTGCCAGATATATCTGATCTGCCAATCCCTCCAACATCAGGTTGCAGTTACCGATAAATGCTGTTTCGCCTACGACCCCGCCCAATGCAGTTCGCAGCGGTTCAAAATGGTTGCGGCCTACATCTCGTACGACACGTACACCTTCTTCACCAGAACCCTTATCAAGAACTCGTATACGGTCAGCGCGATTCTTATCTATCAGAAATGGTGAGTGTGTAACGAAAACTACCTGACCACCCGGAGCGTCGTCAGTCACGCGGGTGAACTCTTGGAGAACCCGCAGAAGGTCCTGCTGACCTTGGTTGGACAGATATGCATCCGGCTCGTCCATCAAGAGAATCTCGGGTCTGGTTCGTTCTCTCACATGAGCAAGGAACTGGACAAGGTAGCTGAGAAAGTACTTTAGACCATCACTGCGTTCAGCGAACGAGTACTCGCTGCCGGTACGATCCCGGATGGTGAAAACAATGTCAAAATCCCGGACTGTGATTGCCAAACGGAAACGCTGATCCTGTGACCACCATTTTGCAAGATTGAGCGACTTCTCCAGCTGAGCGTTCATTGAAGCCACAATGCCATTGGCTAGTCCTTGGTCGTCATTGCGAAGAGCTACCTGCAGTTGCTCAAATGCCGAATGATGTATGCCACCAACAGTTAGTAGAAGATCGTAGGCGAGGTTCAGTTGGTTGCGGTAAGCATCCGCCTGCTGGCTATTGAGTACCTCTGGACCAGCGACACTTGCAAAGATGGACTGCAAGGTACTCGCCAGGGCTGGAGAATCCTGGAGCTGGGCGAGTATGTCAGATGCGTGGTCGACGATTGGGCTGAAAACCTTCCACCGGTCGGTGCGTGACATACCCAACTCCGCATCTTCCGCTCCATGTTCTGTAACCAGGAAGGAGATTGGTACACTGTTTGGAATAGCACGGTGAGGATCGATTCGGAAAACTCGCGGCAATGTATTGGCTAAAGTAGGAAGGTCGGTAACTTCGTGTGCCTGTTCGCCTATGTAGAGAGTCGCCTTGTCAGCAGAGGTTCGGAACACCCGGAAAGAGGAAATGGCAGAGTAATCTGATAAACCCACAGTTCCCAAGATTGCTTGAGACTCTTTATCCGTAACGTTGTCGAAGAGGAGCCCAAAGTGTGGAATCCGCATAGCTTCTGCGACTGTGAAGAAGTCAGAATATCTACAGAAGTCTCCTGGTGCTGGATTCCTTACTCCCAGTGCGTATTCGACCGCTTGAAGAAGTTGACTCTTACCTGACTCGTTGGCACCGACAATTGCAGTGACTTCAGAATCTATGTCAAGAGTAATGTAGGGGTAGAATACACCATCATCCATAATGTCCCAGTCGTTGGGTGTCGCCTTCGGGTGTTGTTTCCGGAGATAGTCGAAGTTGAAGGCTCTGTAAAACCTTACATAGATGGCCTGTAGATTCATACTCGTCATTACCTCCAGCTAGGCTCAGTTGGCAATAGTGTGGCGTTGATACATTATCGTGTGGAGATTGGGGGGCCGATCGGGCCCGAACTCCCGCCAAGCTACCCACGGATTCCTAGAAACTCGGACGGAACCCCCGATTCTCCCCAAGTCGCCGTTTTCTTAACGTCGATTATCGATGTAATAGAGGGTTGGTGAAACGTATTACATACACTAGCATGTCGTGTACGACTGTAATACGTCTGGTTGGCGTAGCGCGAAACCAAGCCAATGGCTTTCCGGCCAGACTTCTAGCCGTCGGTTAGCACCCTTCCGACGGCAGTCTCCACAGTTCTTCCTTCCTCCGAGGTGCGCAGCCACTTGCGTAGCTCCCGGCGCACGATGGTCACGGTCAGCTTGTCACCTCGCTGTTCCCTGAGCTCCTCCAACTTCTTCCGCGCACTGGCTGCCGCTGTTGCCCCGGCCTCGGCTATGGTTACGTGCAGTCCCTGCGCAGGGTCGAACCCTGGGATTGGCAGCTTCCACAGGTGCTTGTGCAGGTGGCGGGCGCCGATTGTCTAAGTTGTGATCACTTCACCGGACGTTACTGTGGTAATGGTTCCAAAATGTCTCCCGAATTAGGTTATCGCTGGTTTGGAGTCGAACGACTGAACCGGTGATAATTTCCTTCAGGACCAAATAGTTGGGATGGTTATGTTGTAGTTCGAATTCGAGGTCGTTCTCGAAAATACGTTTGAGCAAGTCGATCACTTCCTCAGATGAAGTTGCAACCATCGCCCCGATCGCCACCCCTGTTTCGAAATTTATTAGCCTGGACAAGGGATGAACGTCTCTGAAGAATCTACTCCTGTATTCCTCGTCAGCGTGAATGATGACCGGCTTCCCCAGGCTCAGGGCCATTGGAGCTTCGGCATCCTTTCCATAGCTATCTCTAGTACCGGCATGTAGCACGAGGACCTTCGCGCGCTTCACCATCAAACACTCGATTAGCCCTTTATCCTCGTGATGCTCGGCTGCACTGAGTGTGGGATCAAAATACCTCAGACTGAACGGACTCAACGAGGTATCAGAAAAGACGCGGTCGCAAAAATCTGCCATCGTAAAAAAATCGGAACGTTCTCGCATAGAGGTTGCCACGTAAACGTCGAGGTCACTAACCATAGATAGGTACGTCTTTGTGTTTTATGCCGCTGGCAGCGTCTTATCTCTACTCCGCGCCGGTTTTTCATCCCGGCTCTCCGTCGAAAATCGTTTCGATCCCTTATATATGTAGAGACGGATTACCTATATCAATAACCCATTTTTGGCTCTCGCCTTCGATTCTTCGTCATTGTTGGCTGTTAGTATCCCCAGTAGTCATTAGTAGTCATTTTTTTGGTATTGTTACTTGAGTGTTTGTTCTAAAAATGGACTCATTACAGATACGAAATAATTAGACCAAAGGTTGAAAAACAGGTCACTCAAGTAGGCTTTTTGAAAAATTTCCAAATTTTTTTTCAATAATCCCGCGCGTATACATAAAGTACTTTTCCTCAGGCCACCGGCCCTTCCAGGGCTGAAATCCCAGGGCCCAGGACCCAGAAAAACTGTGGACCACCCGGATGGTCAGGGAACCAGGAGGATCTCTCCCCACCAAGCCGCTGCCCCCCACCAAGCCACTGCACTCGACTCCGCCGAGATTCTGAACCGGGCTCCGGGTAGCGTTGCACCAAAACTCAGGGCGCCTGATACGCCTCAGGCCGCCTTCGACCTGTTCACCTCCACCAGTCGCCAAACCACATCCTCAAGCCAAGTGACCTCCGCCAAGAAGTCCGGCCTAACCCCGCGCATCCTCATCTGCCGAGTGGAGAAAGGTTCCGACGAGCATAGCTAAGGCAGAGGGAACGTAGCCAATTCCGAAGCCAAGGTATCCCATCAAGCACATTCCCACAACAGCGATAGACAGAAAACCAAGTATCAAGGTGCCCCACCAGCGGGGCATCCGGAAGGCCAGCACTAGAAACCCGGACGGAAACCCCTTATTGGGAAGAGGGATTTGGTCAGTAAGGCCGATACGAGCAGGGAGAGGGTCCAAATTTGCCCGAGCCAAGCGGTGGCGGAGTTGACCATTCCAGCGACCTGGGCGCTGCCGTCGCTGGGACCGGAGCCGGTTTCTCCCGTCAACCCAGCTTTGGCGGCCACCAGGGTCAGGTTGGCCACGGTGGCTGCCAGGTACAACTGGAACCGGGTTTTGGCACGGCCGAAGTAGCGGGACTGGCGGATTCCCAATTGGACCAGCCGCGCCAGCCGGTGCTCCACCACCACGCGGCGTTGCCGATACTCAGTAAAACCCTCGCTGTGCTGCAGGGCGCGGGCCTGCTGCAATAAAGCTTCCTGCGGGTGCAGCCGGACCGTCCGTCCAGTACCCGGTTTTGCCGCCAGGCACTGGGACCGCAGCGGGCATGCTCCACAGACCGCCGCGTCGAATCGGAAGGCCTGTAAACGGTAAGTCCGACCCGTTTGGCCGGTGCGCCGTCCCGCCGGCGCCATCGTCCGGGTAACATTCCCCGCCGGACAGGTGCAGGAACCCGCCTCCAGGTCAATTCGAAAGTCCTCCTTGGGGAAGTGAGACCGGTTCGGGCGGCCCGGCACCCTGGCAATCAGAGTGCGGCCCGCGTCGGCGAAGGTCTGACGGGTACCGCCGTCGCCGTAAGCGGCGTCGCCCATGGCCTCCTCCACCGGCACACCGGTGTTGGCCTCACTCTGTTCCACCAGTTCCAGCGCCCCCAGGTTGTCCGGAGCGTTGCCGGGCAATACCTCCACGGCGGTAATCAGCTGGGAGTCGGTGTCCACCACAAACGCCGCCTTGTGTCCGTCGAACCGCCGGCTGCTGCTCTTGTGGCCGTGGCGCATCTCCGGGTCATGCACCGACATCATCCGGTCCCGGCTCACCCCATCCTTGAGGCTCACTCCGCCCTCAGCCCGCTCCACGTCCTGGAGCAGCAACTGCCCCAGTAGTTCCGCCGCCGCCACAATCCGCTGGCGCTCCTCACCGTCCTCCGGCAACTCTCCCTGCGCCTGCCGCGACAACTCCAACAGCCGGTCCGCGTCTGCCACAATCTTGGCCAGCAGCGCCGTCCGCGCCTGCCGGTCGGCCCAGTCGATGGCCGCCTCGCCCTTCACGCTGGAGCCCAGGTATCTCTCATATCCCCGGGCCTGGGCCCATTCCCTGACCGGAGCTTGCTCCACCGCCGCCAGCGCCCGCAACAATTTGACGATCCCGTCGGCCAATAGATTGTAGGTGTCCTTGACCGCGCCCCGCCCCAGGATGTTGGTCGTGTCCAATGCCACCCGCATCCCGCGCCCTTTCAGGCAGCCCGACTCCCGGGCCAGTCTCAGGCTGGACTCGAATACCTCCCGCACCTTGCCGTGCAGTATCAGCTGGGCACGAAACACCTGCAGTGTGCTCTTGGCGAAGGGCCTATCCTCCGCCTCAATCCCCAACGCCACTTTCCAGCGGATGTCGAAGTCGGCCCGGGCCTTGGCCTCGGCGTCGCTCACCTTGTCGTGGGACTGGAGCAGGAGGGCCGTGGCCAGCAGGCTGGGCGGCACGCTGTCCCGGCCGTTGTCGGCGCAGAAGAACCCGGCGAAATCTGCGTCCCGGAACAACCGGCCCCGCATCGAGGCCAGCAGACCATAGAAGGTGTCCTTGCCCACCTGGTCCAGATACAGCCGGTCCGCTTCCCACAGGCCCCTTTGATCGGAACGCTCTCCCAGCACTGCCATTCCTCGCTACACTTGTTGACCCCAAGTATAGCCGCTGACCCGGCTGACGCCACTTTCCGGCCACGTTTCTAGGCCGCACCCCCAGCCAGGCCCCAAACCATCCGTTCCCGCTCCAACTCTTTCCACCCGGACAGAACCGTGTTGCGGACGGCTCGCCGGTTCCAAGGGTCCGTCGCCGCCCGCCAACTTCCTGTGGAACAGGAACACCAAGTTCCCTGGACTCCAAACCAATCGGAAGGAGAAAGGTATGCAGATATACCCGGAATTCCCTCTGCACCGCTTCAAAGATCCGATGCGCAGGGCAGAAAAGAAGCTGTACGACCAGTTGGCCCAGACCGACATCCAGGGCTACACCCTCTACGAGGCCTATCCCAGCCGCATGGCGCCGCAACTGGACTTCGGCATCTGGCTGGAGGAAGTCGCGAGGATCGCTCTCCAGTGCAAAGGGGGCATCCATCGCGTCCACCGTGGAGAATGGCAACTTCGGACCAATCAGGGATGGGAGCGCAAAAACCGCTCTCCAATCATGGAAACCCGGGACTCAGCGATGGCTCTGCGCGAGGCGATGGAACGTGGAGGCGGACGCGGAGTCTTCATGATCGCCGCGTTGATTTTTCCAGACATGGAATACGACCAATTCCTCGCGGACCGGGCTGCGGAGCAGAAGGTGCACACGTTGTTCGGGTATGAAGAGCTGGTGGACCGCTTGGTCGCACTGGCCGATGACCAGAAAATCCTCTATCCCCCCACCCACCGGCAGATCCTGCAGGAGGTGGAGTCGGTCATGACGGAGCTTGGACATCCTGCAGAACCCGAGCAGCTCCGGATCGTCATACAAAACGTAGAGACTCTCAATCTCTACGTCACCCCGGACGACGTGCAGGGCGGCTTGCTAGATCTGCCGCGCACCGAGTAACCGGACCGGCGTCCCCGTCCAGCACCCTAAGGGCGGCGATGGGACACCGCGGGGGCGCCCTACCCAAGAACCTGGAGATCCGCTCCGAGCCCGGCTTGCCATCCACTAGGACGAGACAAGACACAATGAGGCCGGTTTTACTGGCAAATGCCAGCTGCGGAAATGGGGGGATACTGCGTTAGCCAGCGTCCAGCATCACGACGGCACCGGACTGGCTGCAACCGTTCCGACAGCGGGCTTGGAGATTGGGAACATTTAACCACGCCCCACGGGATGGATCCCGGTGGAAAGAAAGGGCAGAACTAATTGTCGTTAATCAGCGGGAGCACTGAATCAGGGTCCGACGTCTGGCGGTATAAAATCCGTTACGTCCCGGACCCGTCCGTGACCGCAGGAGTCGCCGGGGCCACGATCAATCCAAATCCGCCCTACCGTTGTTTCATGGCGGAAGCAACAGCCAGGTGTGAGGAGGGGTGCAACCTCAGCGTCGGGGTTCCGGGGGAGCTATCACCTCATGCCTCAACATATCTCCAATAGGCAACAGGAAACGAGAGGGTTTGGCATCCTGAGTGGGCCCGCTCCGGATGGGGTGGCAGAAAATCAGATGGTCTCTGGCCCGGGTCACCGCCACGTAGAAGCGTCGCTGGGCTTCCCGCATCTGTGCCACATATTCCGGGGAAATGCCCCCCGGAAGGATGTGATCGCTGGCACCGACCACCCATACGATGCGCCACTCGAGTCCTTGAGATGCCTCCACCGAGGTGAAGGTGATTCCCGGATCCCCAACAAACGGATCGCCGTTTTCCGCTGCCAGAGGGTCGGCTCCCATCTCTCCGTCAAGAGAATCACACAACGTCTCAAGTTCCTGCATGAGGCGATTCTGGCCCTGTTTCTGGTGGCGCCCAATGGAAACCAGGTCGGACAGGTCGGAAATGTGAACAAGCTTTCCCACCTGCGCCTTCTCCCTCAATGCGTGGACTCCGACCTGAACGTCTTCAACAAGCGCGACCGCTCTCCTGCAGAGGTCCCGGACCCGGGTGGACGGATCCTGGATCATCCGGTTCAGGTCGCCCTGGGCATCGGCAAAGAACCGCAGGCCCTGTCTGGCGTCGACTCCAACGAGGGGGTTTTCGCTCTGGCGCCTGGCTGCCTGGGCCAAACTGATCCCCTCACGATTTGCCATCTCCCAGGTGCTCCCCGCCACATTACAGTCCAACCACTGGTCTTCGAGATGCGGGTTGATGCAGGATGCGCTTCGGAAGGCGTCGAAGTCCTTGGGGTTTAGCAGGCACCTGAGCAACCCTACAATGGACCTGACATCCCGGTCTCGCGCCCTGCGCTTGTCCCGCAGCACGGAGTAACGCATTCCTCGGCTGAGCGCCAGCGGGCGCATCTCGTCGAGGGTGGACTCATCCAAGAATATAACGGCGATATCTTTGAGTTCGTATCCCTGTTCCACGAACTTCTCGCTGCCGTCGAGAATGTGTCTGTACATGTCGACCGGACGGCCCTCAAAGGTTTTCAACACGGGATCCGCGCAAGGAAAGGACTGGTCGCCAACCCGCATCCTAAACCTCATAAAAACGGAATCTTCCTTGTGCAGGTGATCAAGACCGGGGAAGTCGACAATGCGGGTGGTCGCTTGGCCCAGAACCTGGGTCGCGCGGAGGTTCGCCTTCAGGGTGAACTCCTGCGCTTTGGGATGGTCCAGCCGAAAGAGTCCCGGCAAACGGTTGTCCGTGCCCTCGGACAACCGGAGTCCCTCATTGGAATTTACCGCAATGGTGATCAACCGCTCCGGACCGGTCAGGAGCCCCAGAAGCCGGTATTCCACGGGGGTCATGTTCTGAAAATCGTCCACGGCCAGGAGCTTGAAACGGTCCCGACCCGCGGCATGCCGAAAATCGGAGTTGCTTTCCAGAGCCTGGATCGCCATAGGGATTACATCGCTCTTATCCACGGCATTATGGGACTGCTTCTCTGCCTCGTATCGGGCAATCGTGGGCAACCATCCTTCCCGTTCCGGCGGGATGAGTTCGTCCGGATACCCTGCCCGCTGGCGCAGGTGCCAGGCCCAGACCCGCGTGGCCTCGGCGGCGATTTTCCGCCGGTTCTGTCGGTTCGCGCCCAACAGAACGCAGAGCAACTCCAGCACCTCGTCCTGCTGCAAAACTGGAAAAGCGGGTGGCAACCCCAGCATCTCAGCCCCTCTGACCCTCAGCAAACCCAGGGCAAGCTGCCGTGCCGTGCCGGATAAGAACTTATGAGCTGAAATGTTCCCCGGCAGGAACGCGCCGACTCGCCGCTTTATGTCGCGGGCGCTGCCCGTGCCATTGGTGATGCAGGCAATCCGGGCAGGCAACTCTCCGTTTTTCAACGCGACGGCTATCCTGGCGGCGATGGTGTGGGTTTTGCCACAGCCCCCGCCTCCCTGGATGATCACCGGGCCCATGGGGGCCGTCGCGGCTAGCTGCTGATCAGGGGCCAGCGGGGTAACTGGGGCACGGGACATGGTCATTCGGTACACCTACCTGTCGTGAGTTGTGCGGCTGCGCGGGGTGAACGGCCCGGAAGTCCGAAGCCGCTATGCCGCTTGTCCCGGAAAAGAGTGCACGTCCCGACGGGCTAGCCGAGACGCACCGGCTGGCCATACATCGACCAGCAACCGGTCGGATGCAAGGGACCGTGATTCTTCAGGCGCTTTATGGTGGTCGTCACTAGTCGAAGCCCGAGCAGCCGGCCCTCGGCCTGAAATTCCGCCTCCGCCCTCTCGTCCCAACAAACCAGAATCAACGGGTACTCGTCCCGCCGCCGCGCCGACCCGTACCCTCGGATCTTTTTGGAAACCCGGGCTCTGCCCCTCGCGCTCCGCTCATATTCCACGTGGTGCCACCCCTCACCGTAGGGGCTGACCGTTAGATAAAGTATGGCGTCCGGGGCGATGCCACCCTCGATTCCGAGGTGTTCCACGAATCTCGTCCCGTTGGCTAGGGCACACCCCGCAGCGGCGAAAACCTGTAGCAAGGCACGCAGGCCATCCTCGTGGTCCGCCGACACCGGGTGTTTGGGGCGTGTGCGGTTCGCTTCCGGCCAGAGCGACAGGTGGGTCCGGCTCCTGGCCTCCAAGTGATGGATTCGATCTTGAGTCGCCCGAACGTGTAGACCGCTGTCGGTAGGGAAATATCTGACGGTTTGCCTCTCACCGGACCGCCGCATCAACCCTCCGGCGCGAAGTTGTTTGCACATCTCACCGACCCTGCCCTCCTCGGACCCCTCGCGGAGCAGGGCCCGGAGAAATCGCAGCCGGGCGCCGGGCCACTGTTCGGCCCCGTCCAGCACCCGGGCTGCCACCAGCCCTCCGGCCCCTGACCAGGGCGACCGGGCTGTTGACGTGTCCCATGAACCCGGGGCGGACTGGCGTCTCTTCACCGGTTGATGAATCCAGCCCCGGCCGTTTCCCACCTCGGCCGGCAACGAGGCGGCCCCGTTGGATACACACCAGATCCCTGCCATCCGCTCCATTCCGAGGTCCTCTACGACCCGTGAGGCCAGCTCACGTTCCCACTCGTCCGCCGTCACCAGGTGGATCTGGCTGGGCCAGGGAACAGCCGAACCCAGCGCGAGCGTCTGACAGTCCAAGGGGAACCGCACCAGGCGCTCCGCGAGACGATGTTCCGACAGCAAGCGGCCACACCAGAAGAAGCTCACCCAGCCGTTTTCGTAGAGGGCAGCAGCGTCGCAACTCGGCCCCTCGTCTCCCGTGGCATCGAGCCATTGGAAGGCCCGAAAGGATCCCAGATCCTTTACCAAGCCTACGATAGGGTAAAACTGTTCCACGGCCGGTATGAGTTCTAGGAGACGGCACCGGGCTGCCTCATCGTGCCATGTGGCTCCCTCCAGTTCGGACCTGTCCAGACAGAACTCGGTCAGATTCCATCTCTGGCGCTGTTTCCTGGTGCATCCCAGCTGGGTGGACGCTACCAGACTTCGACCCTTCAACAGGCCCAGGTGGTTGAGCACTCCGGACCAAGGCCGGCCCATGATGGCAGCAAGGTCGTCGGCTGATGCCAGGGGCAACCACCGCAGGACCGACAACACAGAGCCCGCTCCCGCAGAAAGCCCCTCAGACACAGCGACCCGTCCCACGGTATCGACCTCCTCACGTCCCTGTTCATAGTCGAACCCCATAGCTCTTCCTCCTCCAGTAAAGCCGGTTTCTCGTCGCACGTCGAAGGCGCAAAGTCCGCCGCGACCTCGCAGAATCCCATGGATTTGTGTGTTGTATCTTCAAGGAACGAAACTGCGGTATCCCCGAGAGACAACGCTTGTATGCTTTGATAACCACTGTGCAGCCGAGCTTAGAAAATGGCACAAGAACGAAAGTAACGTTTTCGCTGTTGGGCCGGAACGTGAATAACGCGTCGTCGGGCAAGCAATGAAAATAACGTTTGTGCCTCCGAACTCAATTGTGGTCAATAGTGGTCCCGGATTGACCAACGATTCTTTGGTCCTCATGTGGTCCCTCTCGGCCACCCCGATGCGGAGCCCCCCGTGCAGGTGAGTCCGCCCCGGTAGGCATGGGGACTGCATTCGCGGTGAGGAATCTCCCTCGAGGACGGAAAACCGGTTGGGGAGCGGGGGACATAGTTCAGGGCGAAGACGAGCGCCGGGGACTTGACTCCGGGAGGCTATTCCCTGAGTCCACCTTGCCCGCATGGTTTCGCGGATTCCGCCTGGCGAAGGGCCCGGCATGAACGCCGATTTTCAGCCCGTTTGTGACACGTCAGGCCTGAGCAGGGTCCCGTCGCCGGGCGGAAGCGCCCTCGGCAACTGGGGTCGGTGACGATGTTTGTCCCGTAGACCACGTTGTAGGAACCGGCGGAGTCAACCCGGTCACGGCATGGGTTCTTGAGGCAGCACGTTTCCTGCATCAACCCTCAACTCCCCGTCGTTGACAGAACCGAATTCCGACGTGTGCCGGGATTGAACTTTCCAAAAAGCAAATTACAATGAGTTATCCCGCCGCAGCCACCCGAGCTCTCAGGCGCCAACCTCCTCGGCTCACGGGTGACTGCGGCGGGGGTCAACATTCACCAGAATCTCCGCTAGGCTAGGATCCTTGGGTCTGCCGCCCATCCGTCCCCGCTCTGACATTAACAGCGCGTCCCGTCGGGCGCTGGCTAGGACACCCATAATGCCGCCTTTCTTGGCTCGGGCGGCAATTGATTCGTTCTGTACCAAACCAGTTCCCCCACAGAGAGAGCATGGGTCGTGGGCCTCTCGTTTGTAGCGTCTTTTTGCGGCATCCCGTTGTACTGCGGTCATAGCAGATTGCACCCCAGAGGTGGTTTGGTGTTACGGTGTATAGCGTAATAGGACGGTGTATGTAACTATTATTACACACTATCCTACTCCATTGTCAAGTCCAAGTTGCTAAGATAGACTCGAAGTGAAAGGTGATGGTGATGCCTCAATCGTCCGTAGACCCGGTGGTGACCGACAACGTTCGTGCTGCTGTTCAACAGAGTGGCAGGTCCCCTCGCGGCATCGCCATCGCCTTGGGGTATTCTCCGAACTGGTTGTATCGGGTGATAAAAGGGGAGTCTGGGCTCTTGCTCCCCGCTCTACGACAGTTGGCTTTGGAACTTGGTGTGCCTCTGGGTTCGTTAGTTGAAGAACAACGACGTGGGCCGGGTGGTGGAGTCGGTTACCTCGTGGCGATCCCCGAGTTCGATACCCTGCCCATACCAGACGTTCCTCGGTCAGACACCGGTATAGTAGGTTGGGAACAAGTTCCGAGAGCTCAATTGGAGGCCCGCGGCACCGACCCGGCTGAGTGCGAGATCGTCAGGGTCCGAAGTACCGTGACCAACCTCCTCCCACCGGAAGGTTGCGTTGTTCTCGTAGATCGGAGTCAAAGAGAGCCGAAGGACGGAAGGGCCTACCTGCTACACAACAGGGAAGAGCTTGCTGTGAAGCGGTTATTGTGGGACGAGGGTTTTGCAGGGTGGGCGTTGGTAACAGACGGTCCGGAATCGGCCCGGCAGCGCTGGCCTTTGTGGAAAGACATGGTTATACTGGGCGAGGCGCTTTCCGGGTCTGCGTTCTATCGGAGTCCCTGAAAACTGATCTCAGTCTTATCTAAAGGAAGGAGGATTGGCGCCTGCATTTTGGGCTTGAACAGCCCTGAATTAGGCTGGTTTTCGAACTGAGTCCTGATAAGACCGAGGTCGTTGGTTCGAGTCCATCCAGGCCCACCACTTTTTCTCAGCTACACCAACGTAGCTGGCCCACCCCCGGCCCGTGGCGGCCACGACGGCTTTTTTGGGTGTCAACAAGTGGACTTCTGACACCCTCTCAGCTACAAAACTCGACACCCCTGTTGACACTTTCTGACACCCCCGGCATGCTGGCGAGAACACCGGCGACGCAGTTTCAGCGAATCAATCTTCGGGGCGCCACTTGTGGAGCACCGTCAGGTCCAGTTTGTCGGCCACAGTGAGAGCGTCAGTGTAGCCCTGGAGAAGTCCATCCACTGCCTGGCGCTCCCATAGGGAGGGGAGTACTAACGCATTTGTTAGCAGCAAATAGGCGAGTTAACAATCCGTGACCAAAGCCCAATATAAAAGGCCTCCAGGATTGCCTGGGGGCCTTTTTTTATACCTAATTTTGGCAGGAGCGGGAGGATTCGAACCCCCGACCACTGGTTTTGGAGACCAGCGCTCTGACCAGACTGAGCTACGCTCCTGCGTGGTACCCCTGGAGGGACGCAATTTCAAACGTGGTGTAAGGGAATTTTAGCAAAGTGGCGGCAAATTTACCACCAGCGGTTAGCAGTCGTCTAAAAACGCGGGAACGCGGGTATTGATGGTGCTGGCATAGGTGGGCGCGTTACACCTCCACCGTCCTGCTAGAGCCTGTTCCTCAGCAGTTGGCGGCCTGGGCGGCCCTTGCATATCACGCCCGCATATCCGGCAAAAGCCGCTGCCGTCCGGTACTCGGTTCCCGCAATGCCAGCAGGCCGACATATCAGTGTTTCCTCCATAATGCCCACCAAGCCCGTTTAGGAGCTGTCATGAAATCGGCGACGGTCGCCGATTTGGGTGGCGGTTTCTTGGCCTGGCCCTTGACGTGCAGCCCCAGGGCATTCCGCCAATACTGGCCCCGTGCACGGCAGGAAGACTCCCCGCGCCCCAGGACGGCCCCCAGCGAAGCCCAGCAGCCCGGTACGGCTGGCCCCTTAGCTATCAGGCATTTTACTAATTCATCTTCCTCTGCTGTCCAGCCCGTCCGTTTAGTCATTCAGCCCCGATTCCTCCAATGCTTTATCCAGCGGCACTCCAGCGGCAACCATGCCCTTCAGTGCAGCCGCACGCCCGATAAGATCGTGTGCGTACAGGCCGTTGAACGATAGCGAGACATCCGTTTCCAGTTTGTCCTGAAGCTCCCGAACCAACATGGCCGAAAGGGGCATAACTGTCATCGTCAGGTAGCGCCTGAAAGCCTCTCGCTGCCCCTGTGCGGTGGAAACGGTGGCAAGGTCCGGCGGTAGGCCACTGGCGGCCAGCATCATCCCATGCGCCTGCTCGGAGAGTTCTATACAAAGGTGCCGGTGGCATCGGTCCGTAACGCTTCGGGGTCCAGTCGCCTTGAGGTGCGCTGGCCTTGCCCTCACCCCAGCCGGCGTTGGTGGTTTCAACCATCAGCCCAGCGCCCGTCGCGTTCCTGATGTCTCTCTTCAGGTCTGCCAGTGGGTCGGTGTCCTCGTCTCCATCCCCTCCATCCTGGGGCGAGACTAAGAGATTCGCCAACGGCCCACCGCTCTCGTCTGCCAGCGTCTTCTGGGTGGCGGTCAACATCCTGTTCGTGGTGCTGGCGTAAGAACTGGGAGCAGTCCCGACATAGGGAGTGCCGGGGTCTGACCCCCATTTCACAAAAATCACGCTGGAATACGGCAACAACCAGGTCTGCGAAGAACTGGGGCCAAAAACTGTAGCCCGCACCATCCACGTATCGGGGTCGGCGTCTCCCTCGAAATGCCAGCTTGAACAGGGCAGCAGTACCGCCTTGCCCATTGGGTTGACGCGAATGACGTGGAGGCTGTCCCCGCTCCGAATCAAATCGCGGCCCACTTGCCCCAGGAACGTCGGAGACACCGCCTGCTGCACCCACGGCGGCCCTACTACCTCAGCAGCCGCAAAAGCCCTGGAAAGTGCCCCAGCCGCCGATTCTGTGGCGGCTGTGCCCCGGGCATCGGCAGTTGATCCGGCAGCGGTTTGCTCAATCAGCCGCACCACGGCATCGGAGAAGTCACCACCCGATTGACGGGTCTCCCGGGTAGGTTCATCGACAGCAACCTCTACTCTCTCAGTGGGTAGAGGTTCAGGTAGTAGAACATCCCGTTGCCATGGGAAACGCATTAGACCTTGCCCCCACGCCGGCGCTTCCACCGGGTCAGGATCGCCTGTGCGCCAGAGTTCCTGAACATCGGGGCATGGTTGCTGATTATCTCCAGCGATTTCGGCCCGAATGTCTCGGCGGTGAGCCCCAAGTTCTCACTGTTGAACATGTACCCGGCGAAACGGTAGATGGCCTCTGCCTTGTTTGCGCTGGGCGACAGTGGCGAATATTCCGTCACCATGTTGGCGGCCACCCCGAAAAGCCGGGTTGCCGTCACCAGATCCGCACCTATCTCGTTCGCCACGTCCTGGGCGGTGATGTTGATGGTGGACACGGTGGCCGTGCTGGCAGGCGTCGCTCCAGGTGTCCCAGTAAAGGGTCTTGCGGTCATAGCCAGTACCTCCGGCGCTTGGGAATCATCAGCACGTCATCCGCGCGGGTGTCAATCGAGGTGCCGGCATAACTTGGTCTCGACACTAAACCAAAGCCAAGGTGGGAACTACATTGGGCAGTGATGGCAAAGGCACGGCAGGGGTAAAGATCAAAGCATCGGCTCGGGCCTGTAACCGGGTTCGGCAGGGATGTTTCACTTCTTCCTTACGGTGAGCTAGCCCGCCGAAGAATACATACATCTTCTCTTGGACTTTGGCTTTTGTTCCCAGGCATTCGTTGGCCGTGACCTCTTCCCTGGCCCAGTCCCAGACGGCTTCGTCGGCATTGAAGTCTGGGCTGTAGGCCGGTAAGGCCACCAACCTCAGATGCAAGTCAGGAGTGGCCAGATAGCTGCGAATCGCTTCTCCTCGGTGGGCTGGCCCATTGTCCCAAATCACTACCAGAGGTCCAGGATGGTTTTCTCTTAGCTGCTGTAAAAAGGCGGTGGAGGTCTCGGCATTGCTGTTTCCAGCTATTTCCATGGCTTCCACCTCCCCAGTCTCCAGACAAACTCCCGAGTAGTAGCAGGCCTTCTCTCCCCACCGGGGACTGGTGGAGTCCACCAGCGCTGCCTCTCCCTTGAGTACCCATTTGCCTCGCAGGTCGGCATCGGCCCGAAAGTGGGCTTCATCCACGAAGAAGATCTTGGCTCCACTCTCTTGGGCCTCCTCTCGGATTTGGCTGTACTGGAGGACGAAGGCTTTCCGTTCTTCATCCTTGGCTTTCAGGAGGCGTTTCTTGGGTCGCTTCAGCACGAAGCCCAACCGATGGAGGTAGTTCAAGCAACTGCTCCGACTCAGCCCCAGGTCAAAGCTCTGCTTGAGAAATTGCCTTACTACTTTCCAGTTCCAGTTGGACAATTCAATCCCCGCCTCCCCGGGCGGATTTTGCACCGCAGACTTCAGTTGGTTCTGTTGACCTCGGTTCAAGACGGGGGAGAACCCCCAGTCTGCTCAAAGACCAAACCTTGGGCCCCGCCTTGGCGAAAGTTGTCCAGCCAGTTTCCGATGGTATGAGGCTCTCTCTCCAAAGCCTCAGCCACTTGAGTGGCCGACCACCCTTGGGCCAACAACCATAGCCCATGCCATCGCTCTCGCTCCCGAGGTGTTGGCGCCCGATACATCCTTTCCCGTAAGTCGCCTACATCCAGTTGCCACCGTTCCAGGAGTTGCACTATGTCTGTCATCCCTTCCCCCACCGCCAATCGACTTCTTTTACAGAATATCGCAACTCCTCTTCGGGTTCGCTTTATGTAGGTTTCACCTTAGCTTTGGTTTAGTAGAACTCCACGAATCCTTAGGCCATGTGTGGGGTTCATATTCTAATTTCGTAAGCGCCAATCTTGTTATTCAAAGATCTCTATCTATGAACATACCAGCAGGTTCCTTCGACGTTATCGAACAACAGCGGAAAAGTCATCAAGAAGCAACTGTAGAAGCTCTGGAGCGCATATCGCAATTATTACCTCAAATCAGCGACACAACCCTCAAGTCACAAATTGAAACCTACATAACCATATTCGGCACAGCCATGCCAGACGCAGCTCAGAATAGCCCAGAAAGCTTTAACGACGCCCCAACGGCCTTAAACGCCGCTCGACAATATCAATTGGTCACTAACAAGAGAATTGAGGAACTGCTAGCAGGGGAGGAGCTAACCTAATTGCTGTAGAAGCCAGGCGTTGGCGTTGCCAGCGCCAAAAGAAAACCGCCTGCGGTGGCGGTTGTGGTAGAAGAGCTGATGCGCATGCTAAGTGACGACGAACTATACAATGAATTACAAGGGCCAGATGCGCAGGAGCTTCTCGCAGAGCTTAACGGCGCCAATGAAAGGGCTTGCGCTGTAGTTGGTGCTGCGCGCTTAGATGACCTTCTGCGCGAACTTCTGGAAGCCTACATTGTTGAAGATAGAGACGCCCGCAACCAAACTGTACGGTGTAGCTAATCCCCAAGCCATGTTCCGCGAATTTGGTACAAAGACTGCGGTGGCCTATGCCGTTGGTCTGATAGATGATGACCTGTGTAGGGAACTGAGAAAAATAGGGGATATACGTAATTACTTTGCGCATAGGTGGAGAAGTTCTTTCGATGACGCACCGATTAAAAAACTGTGTAGCAGCCTAAGCATTCCCAAGGACGCGTCTGTACCTTTTCCTGGGTCACAAGCACCTAGTATTACAACGACGGATCGCAAGAAAGGGATCTTGAGTACCCTTCATAGCAACCTGCCCACGCGCTCGACAGCTTTGTGGCCTTGCCTTCCGGGAAGCGATTTCCGGTCAAAAACTGACCAAATTGAGGAAGCGTCGTTGTAATACTAGGGAGCTGTTCACAGCGAGTGTAAATGTTTTGAGAGGGAGATTCGCACTCCAAATAAACTGGATAAAAGAATTTAAGCTTAGCGGAAACTTCAAAGATGTATCGCGGCGGCAGTGGAGAGACAGGGCAATCGCGTCTTATTATCTTTCTTAAATTTGTTTAAAATAGTAATCATCATGACGAAACTAGGGAGGGGTAGTGATGGTTCAGGCAACAGGCCCACCCATCGCCGAATACTTCGCGGCGTTGGACGACCCGAGGATTGATCGTACCAAGCGGCACAAACTTTTGGATATCGTCACCATTGCCCTTTGTGCCACCATCTGCGGCGCTGATTCTTGGGTGGATATCGAGCTCTTCGGCAACTGTAAAGAGGAGTGGTTCAAGTCCTTTCTGGAGTTGCCCAACGGTATCCCTTCCCATGATACCTTCGGCGACGTCTTCGCCCGCCTGGACCCAGAGCAGTTTCAACGCTGTTTCATGGAGTGGGTCCAAGCCGTAGCCCAAGTCACCCAAGGCGAAGTGGTGGCCATCGACGGCAAGACGGTACGGCGCTCCCACGACCGTACCCTGGGCAAAAAGGCCATTCACATGGTCAACGTGTGGGCCTCGTCCAATGGCTTGGCGCTGGGCCAGACCAAGGTGGACGAGAAGTCCAATGAAATCACCGCCATCCCCAAGTTGCTACAGCTGCTGGAGCTCGCCGGTTGCATCATCACCATCGACGCCATGGGCTGCCAGAGGGAGATAGCCCGGGAGATCATTGAGGCTCAGGCCGACTATCTGCTGGCGGTGAAGGAGAATCAAGGCCGGCTGTACGATGACGTTCGCGACCTTTTCGAGGGCGCCGAGGAATACGACTTCGAGGGCGTCCCCTATGACTTCGCCCGCACACTGAACAAGGGCCACGGCCGCCTGGAAACCCGTCAATGCTGGGTCATCACGGACCCGGACTGCCTGGACTATCTGCAAAACCGGCAGCAGTGGGCCAACCTCAACGCCGTGGTTAAGGTCACGGCTCAGCGGGAGACGGCAACCGGGACCACGGTCCACTCTCGCTACTATATCAGCAGTCTGGCCAGGCCTGCCCAGACTTTGTTGGAGGTCACCCGCCGACACTGGGGCATAGAAAACAGCTTGCACTGGTCTTTGGATGTTACCTTTCGAGAAGATCACAGCCGGGTACGTAAGGATAATGGGCCTCAAAACCTGGCAGTCCTGCGCCAGATAGCCCTCAATTTGCTGAAGCAGGAGACCAGCCTTAAACGGGGACTTCAAGGTAAACGGCTGAAAGCCGGCTGGGTTGAGGATTACCTACTCAAGGTGCTCCTTGGTTAAGACGCGATTGCCCTGCTCCAAGTTGTTTGTATTGGATTATCTTGGTGGCTGTGGCCGGTTGGCAAGGTATCACAAAATGGGTCCGATACTGTTGGCGAACTCAGAAATGCTCTTGATCATGCCCCGAATTGGGTTTTCCTCAGCGGGGGCGACACAATTGATTCAGCCAAAACAAAGCGACTTTTAGGGGGCATAAATGGGGCTATAGAGGGTTCGCCAACAGTATCGGGTCCTTTGTTTACAGGCTGGGTGAATGGAGAAACAGATACGGGGTAGCACTCTTAGCGGCTTCCACCTTGCAGATGCCTGTCCAGAGCATCCGGCATGTACTCCATGACGATACAGGCGGTGTCACCTTCCACTTGAAAGTCATAGACGGTCGTAATGTTGGGATGGTCAAGACCGGCTGCCAGCCTGGCCTCTCTCCGGAGGGCCTCCAGGTAGGCATGGTCATCAGTTATCGGCTGGTTGATGACCTTTACGGCAACGATTCTGTTCAGGACGGTGTCCCGGAACCGGTAGACGGTACCCTGGCTACCAGCCGCTATCCGCTTAAGGATTTCGTATCTGCCGATTCGTTGGAGCATGGCCGTTGCCGGGGATTATAACGGGAACAAGGGAAGCATGAGGAACGGGGTCGAAGGGATTATACGTATTCCACCCAATCCTATGGTTTTGGTCCCATGCTGGATGCTTATGGTGACCAGGAAGGGGTGCCATCAGACGTATTATTATCGGTGAGCCGAATAACATCCGTCCCATCCGCTATTATGCGTTGGCTAGGGGCACCCTACCCCCGGCATGGCTTAGGCTTTTTCTTTCCCGTAGTTTGATGTGTCCCAGTGCGGCCTCCAGGTTAGCCAGGGTGAGAGTAAGCCAGGCGAACGGGGTTTCGACTCAAAAGCTCCGATGCCTTTACAGGTCATCGGAGCTAGTATCGGCGCCCATTTTCGACAGTGGGGATGAATTCGAACCTAACGCCATCGGCAAGTCGAAATACATTCCCAGGCCGGTTTGGATCAACCCAATCCTGAGGCTGGGCTAAGTGTTTAATCCGGCAGTCTGGTCGACTGCCACGCCACCATCTGCCAGGCGCCGTTCCGCTTGGCGTATACATCAATGAACCTGGCTTCGAATTTGTTATCGCCGACGTGGAATTTGGCGTGGCCGGTGACCACCGCGGAATCACCGAATTGACGGACTTTAACATCTTCCCGTTCCACGGACCGGTAGTTGGAGCGGCCTGACGAAATGGCCTCTATGAACGAAGATTTGGTATCGATCCTGGCCGTAGTGTGGATGTAAATCAGATCATCGGCAAGAATCTCTTCAAGTGCTTGAACATCACCCTTGGTCATAGCCTCAATCCGCCGGTCCTCCAATTCGATGATTTCGTCCATCTTTCTTTCCTCCGTATTAGATATCTCGCCTAATATAACAAAAAACCCTATATCACGTAACCTGCCGTTACCCTAACCCATCCCGCACCGTCATGTGGCAAACGTATTCGCCTTTCCGCCGGGAATACTCTGCTGCGATCCTCCCGGCTGAAATAGCCTCGCGGTTCACCCCCACGCGTGTGGGGAATACGACGGTCGATTGATCCCGCTGATTCATGGGAAGAAGATAACCTACCCCAACCCTCTAGTACTACAACGACGGGTTTAAGGTGGCGGCTCCATCCTGCTTTCGCGGCGGGTGGAGCGGCGTCTCTCGTGGGAACGGCGAGCCCGTTCGTTGCGTAGCTGCGTATCCTCCAGCCACAACAGCAATTGATCGGGCCCGAACTGCTCCCGGGGCAGCATCTCCCGCACCACCCGGTACACCTGTGGCCTCGGATCCGGGGCATCTTTTTCTGCCCAATCCTGCTGCAGGCTCAGCAGGAACGCCCCACCCAGGCAGGCACATGGCTATGTGGTGATGCCACCCTGCCCAGCTGCGGGTCTCGTATTCGTCCAGCCCCACGTCACCCTTCTCAGTCTCGAACTCCGTTTCAATGCGCCACCTGGACCCACCCACGTAGGCCAGAGTCGGTTGTGCCCTCGGGAGCGTTGGACAGGTAGTAGCGGGGCTCGCTGCCAGTCCAGGTTCCGGCGCCAGACGGCCCACAGTTCCTCGCCGGGCTTGCGCCTCCTGGTGGCCCGCACCCGCTGGGCACTGAACCGGTAGGTGCGCGGCCCCTGGCTTCCCTGGGCCACCGTTATCTCCCGCCAAGCCTCATCCGGCAGTTCATCACCGCGCTGCTCCATGGTCCGCCGCTGCCCAGGCCGCAGCTTGGGTTTGCGGGGGCGGCCGAACCCCGGATATTCCGGACTGGTCCAAGCCGGGTCCAAGGGCCAGACCGTAGTGCCGCCCGGAACGTCCAGCACGTAGCGCATCCCCAGGGCCGCCAGTCCCTCCCGGAAGGTCGGCGACATCCCGAAGGCGTCGTCTCCGGCAACCCACTCGGCCCTGAGGTAGCCCAACTCCAGGACCCGCTCCAGCATCTCCAGGGCCAACTCCGTCTTTGACCGGTAGTTCCGCCGGTCCTCCGGCACACCCGCCGCAGCACACCGGTCCTGGTCGGAGGTCCAACTCTTGGGCAGATACAGCCGCTTGTCCACCAACGCCCGGCCCAGCGGGCTGACGTAGGCCAGGAACATCCCACCCTGGCAGTTGGCCACCTTGCCCAGCCTGCCGCAGTACTGCCGGGCCACTCCCGCCGATTTCCTGCCCTGCTTGGGGAAGTCGCTGCCATCGAACACCCACACCGCCTCCGGGTGTCCCAGCCTGGGGGCCAAGTATTCCTGCAACCGCCCTATGACTGTCTCATCGGACCACCGGGCCTCGGTGAGAAAGCGCTGCATCGCCCGGGCCGAGATGCCCACCGATTCCGAGAGATTCTCGGCGTTGCGCCGCTCTTGGTCCTGCACCAGCAGCGCCTGAAGGTAATTCCCGCTGTGATCCCGCCACTGCTTGCGGCCGAAGGAGGCCGCAAAGAAGGCGTGGAATTCCTGAAGGCTGTCGTAGACCCGCTCGAAGCTCGCCGCATCCATCACTCAAACCACCCAACATCATCTGTCCAGCCATCCTACCAGACAACTCGTCGTTGTAGTACTAGTACAGGTGGGCTGAAAAGCCCGAGTAGTATAATGAGCGCGTTGAGGTTGGAGAGATGAAGTGTGGTGGTGAAGGCGATGCGTGGACCGAAACCTCCCGTGGTGGAATTATCCCCGGAAGAGCAGCAAGGATTGGAAACCCTGGTGCGCCGATATAGCACCCCCCAGCAGTTGGCCCGGCGAGGCAGAATCATTCTGTCTGCCGCGGCTGGCCTGAACAACAGCCAAATAGCCCGCGAAGTGGGCCTGGATGTGGATACGGTACGGTTCTGGCGCAACCGCTGGCTGGGGCTACAGGCAGCCATTCTGGAAGACCTGAGTATAGAAGAAAGGTTGCGGGATGCGCCTCGTCCTGGGGCTCCCGCCCGGATCACCCCAGAGCAAGTTTGCCAGATCATGTCCCTGGCTTGTGAGGCCCCCAGCCAGTGCGGTCGTCCTATCAGCCAGTGGACCAGCCGGGAATTGGCTGATGAGATCATCGAAAAAGGCATCGTAGAACGGATTTCCCCCCGTCATGCGGCCAGGCTTCTAGAAAGGGGGACCTGAAACCCCACCGGATACGCTATTGGTTGACACCCTCCGGGGACGAGCACTATGACGCCAAAGTCACTGACATCTGCGATCTGTACCGAGAAGCTCCCGCCTTGGTCCAATCTGGGGAGCGAGTGATGAGCACTGATGAGTTGACCGGAGTACAGGCCCTGGAGCGCAAACATCCTGGGTTGCCCTTGGCGCCGGGGAAGGTGGAACGGCGGGAGTTTGAGTACATCCGGCATGGTACACGCTCCTTCATCATCAGTCGGGATGTGGTGACGGGTCAGATTGTTGAGCCCTATGGGGGGCCCAGACGTACCGAAGCGGACTTTCTGCAGCATGTGGAGGCAGTGATCGCTAGCGATAGGGCGGCCCAGCGGTGGCATTTTGTGGTGGACAACCTGGACACGCACCGTTCTGAATCTCTAGTGCGCTGGGTAGCCAGAGAGTCTGGGCTGGACCTGGAGTTGGGTAAGAAGGGCAAGTGGGGCACATTGGCGAACCGAGAGTCCCGGGCCGCATTTCTCAGCGATCCCAGCCACTGTATCGTGTTTCACTACACCCCCAAGCACACGTCATGGATGAACCAAGTGGAAATCTGGCTGAGCATTCTGGTGCGAAAACTGCTACAGCGAGGGTCATTCAGATCGGTGACCGATCTGAAACAGAAGGTGTGGGACTTCATCGACTATTACAACCGGACCATGGCAAAGCCCTTCAAATGGACTTACCAAGGCAAGGTGCTGGTCGCATGAACTGCCGGGTTATTTACGCCAACCTGTACTAGCCCAATAATTTTTTCATGCTTATTGTGGGATCTGGACCAACGAGTCTGGCCATTCATAGATAATTTAGAAAGGCTTAGCCTCGCCGATCGGTGTCTCCTTCAAGGAACGGTTATACTGACACAGCAAATTGCCAACCTTTTGGATAAGCCGGGCATATCACCTGAACAAGACATTGGTAGAGGACGACACAAATGCATTGCGGAGTAATGGTTACTGGATATAACCAGGGTGACTGGGAACGACTGATGGCGGAAGATTATGACCGGCCGCCAACGGTTCCGGATTCCCAGAGTATGGATGACACCCTTTATATGGGGGAATTAGTCGAGCCACTGGGCTTCGATTCGATCTGGGCGACCGAACACTATGGTTCTGCCTACTCGATGCAGCCGAATCCTTTGCAATACTTAGCGTATTGGGCGGGCCGCACCAATCGAGTGGATGTGGGCACTGCAGTGATTGTGGCGCCGTGGTGGAATCCAGTGCGGCTAGCCCATGAGATATCCATGCTCGACATCTTGTTGAAGGGCCGGCGCCTCCACCTCGGCATCGGGCGTGGCATTTCGCCACACGAGTACGCTTCACTCGGCTACCCGATGGAGGAGTCGCACAAGTACTTCTATGATGTGATCAATGCCATTAGGGTCGCTGACGGCGCTGAGCGCTTCGAGTTCCAGGGCGATGTGTACAATATCCCACCGACCTCCATCCGGCCCCAAGCCCGCCATAAAGGTGAACTAACTAAGAATATCAAGGTGGCGTTCAGCACGGAGGCGTCGGCAAAACTAGCCGCCGAGAACGGTCTTGGGCAAATGTTTGTCGCGGGTGACGACGTCACTGAAATGATTAATAAGGTACAACGGTTCAACAAGATCAGAAAGGACTTGGGTTTACCTCCGGACCAGCCAACCACCCTGCTGTGGATGTACTGTGCCGAAACCGCAGAGGAAGCCGAAGAAGGATGGGTCTATTTCAAAAACCAAGGAATTGCAGCCCAGCACCACTACTTTGATTGGAACAACCCGGGCTACGAAGGCATACGTGGCTACGAAGAATACCTCTTGCGCCAGAACGCCGACATAAGCCCAGCGGAGGCCAGGCTCGCAGCTCGCCGTGCGACTCAGCCCATCGGCACCCCTGACACGATCATCGAGAAAATTAAGACGATGCAGCAGACCATCAGCATGGAAAAGGTCGTAATCCACATGATGTACGGCGGGATGCCGCGAGAGAAGGCCGAAAAGAGCCTCCGGCTTTTCGCTGAGAAGGTCCTCCCTGAGGTGCAATCCATGCCCACTCCGATCAACCCCGGATCCTTGGGTTAGACCGTCATTTGAGCAGTTGAACTCAGTCGCAAGATGGCGGTTCAAGATTCTGAAAAAATCTAAACCGCCCCAATCCGCCCGTCTAATTCTGTAGACACAAAAATACCTCGGCTTAATCGCCGGGGCTTTTGTTTCTTGCTGGTGAATACGGGGGAGGGTGTCATTCCTCAACTGAACAGAAGGTGAAAGAGCATGAGGGAGTTTATTGATGGTGTGCCTCGGCCGGTGCCGGGGCTGAGTCGGACGGCGAGCTGCGAGCCTGGCCTCCGCTGGGCTTATGTCGGCGTTCTGGCGCAAGAGTAATCATCGCTGTCTGGAGCATTCCGCCACCAAACCGGAGCGCACAGCTTTTTCAATTGGTCCACGGGGAAGAATAGAAGCCCTATCCTGGCCACCGGGAATTGCTTTCTGTCCTCTGGGATATGGGCCTGCTACCGGATGTGAAGGTCCTGCCTGGCGCACCCTGGTGGGACGTAAAATTTCACAAAACCCGCGGTCTGGAGGGCATTAGTCGAAGACAACCTGAAGTCGCTAGATTACAGCGGGAAGAGAGAAGCTTTGGATGCCATTGGCGCCAAGGTGATGGTGATTCCTATCTGAATCTTTAGTGCGCTGGGTAGCCCGAGAGTCTGGGCTGGAACTGGAGTTGGGTAAGAAGGGTAAGAAGGGCAAGTGGGGCATATTGGCGAACCGAGAGTCCCGGGCCGCCTTTCTCAGCGAACCCAGCCACCGCATCGTGTTTCACTACACCCCCAAGCACACGTCATGGATGAACCAGGTGGAAATCTGGCTGACCATTCTGGTGCGGAAACTGCTACAGCGAGGGTCCTTCAAATCGGTGACTGACCTGAAACAGAAGGTGTGGGACTTCATCGACTACTACAACCGGACCATGGCAAAGCCATTTAAATGGACTTACCAAGGGAGGGTGCTGGTCGCATGAACTGTCGGGTTATTTACGCCCACATCTACTAGCTCATCACTCCCCTGCTTCCGCAACCCCGCAAGCAATCCGTATTTACCGAGAATGTCAGCGATGGAAACCCTAGCCTTGATCTCCAGAAACGAGACCCACTTTTCTGCCATGACGCTCTCCTTGTATTAAGGTCTACATTCGTCATGACATATCTGAAGAAAACGTCAACTAATTCGGACAAACAAAAAGCCACTCCCCTGCCCAGCTTCAAAACCTACGGTATACATCAGAATACTAAAAACCCCCGACAGTTGTCGGGGGTCAGTAACAGCGCCAGGGACAAAAAAACAGAGTTACCTACCTGAGATTTCCATCTTACACTCTAATTGCTAAGTTCCTGTTAAGACCCCCTCTTTAAGTTCCTCTCGCACGTACCGGTAAAAGGTCGGCTTGGAAATGCTGAGGGAGTGGCAGATGTCTTTCACTGAGCGACCCTCATTGTAGAGCCGAACGACTAGCTCCCGCTGCTTCTCGTCTAGCTTTCTCTGCCTTCCGCCAGTCTTTCCCCTGGCTCGGGCTGCGCTCAGACCGGCTTGGGTTCGGTCACGAATGAGATTTCGCTCGAACTCAGCTAGGGCACCAAAGACATGAAAGATTAGCTTTCCCCCAGAAGTGGAAGTATCCATAGCTTCCTGGAGGCTCCGAAAGCCAACCTTTCTTTCATCAAGCTGGCCAACTAACTCTATCAGGTTCCGGAGGGACCGGCCCAGGCGGTCCAGTCGCCAGACCAGAAGCACGTCCCCTTCGCGGAGGGCATCCATCGCCTGTCGCAATCCTGGTCGTGTTGCAGCCGCTCCGCTCAGTTCATCAACGAAAATCTTTTCGCAGCCAGCTGCTTGGAGGGCATCCTTCTGTAAGTCTAAGTTTTGGTCATGGGTTGAAACCCTGGCGTAGCCGATGAGCATAGAGAGTAACGAAACGCGTAAGCAATCCCGTTAGCGTTACTTATACCAATTCTGTTTATAAGCGGCAGAGTTAAGCGTTGGGAAGTTGAGCCAAAGCCCGCTGGAGCCAGTCCCAACCTATCAGCCGCTTTAAGCGTGGTTTGTCAGCCTTCAGTTGCCGCAGCAGGTGTTCTATGGCCGACCTTTTGGCCTCTAGGGAAGGATATACCTCTCCTTCAATGTGCCGGCGCACTTCCTCAAAGACCCTTTCCGCTGGATTCAACTCCGGCGAGTAGGCCGGTAGAGATATTCGCCCAAAGCCCAGCTGGCCCATGAGTTTACCTCTGTGACTGGGGGCTCCATCCCACACCACCCCATCCATAGGGCCACTGCTCAAATATGGGAACCAACTGTTGCTGGTTCATGCCCTGGGACCACCCCCAGTGTAGTTCACCCCGCCCCACGTCCACCGCCAGCACCAAATAGCTCCAACGGAACACGATCTGCATCGGCTGGATAATCTTCTTCCCTTTCAGACCCCAGCGCCGCCGCACCTGCCCCCAGAGACCAAAACGCATCTCGTCACAGTGCCATAACCGGGAGGCAGTAGTCATTCCAGCCTGGCCCAAGGCATCCAGTAGGCCCCTTTTTTCCAGGCCATCTGCTGTTTTGCATCGGCTTTATCGGAATGGGGTCGGGGAACTTTCAACCCCAGCCCAAGCCCCTTCATCAGGGAATACATGCCTTTATAGGTATAACGCACCCCCCAGCGTCCCCAGACCCACTCCTTTGCATCCCAGACCGTCCGGAACTGGCCCAGTTGCACCTTGGCCACCAGCGCTCTTTGCTGCAGCGGGTTTAGATAGGGCTTTTTGCCCTTGGCCTGGTGCCCTACCACCCGTCTCAGAACTTCGCCAAGTCCACCTCGTCGATACCACCTGAGCCACTGTTCCATGCTGCGGTAGGATGCCCCGGTCGTATCCACTACATCCTGAATGCGTTTCCCCTGGCTCAGCTGCCAGAAGGCTTGCAGTCGGGTACGCCGTTGGGGATGTACCTCTTTCTGGTAAAGCTGTTTCAATTCCTCGCTGCTTTCTTGCCAGTCAACTTTCACTCCTTTTCCCATCCCTTCGTCCCTCACTCCTTGGCTATTTTCCCTTCATTTTATCTCCACTACATACACCATCCTCCTACTCTTTCTCTCCCCTCTTTATTCAGAATTGGTATTAGATTACTTTACCAAGATTCGTTACTTTCCGCCAAAGACAATCTGGGGATAACTTGAGGGTGTCTAAAAGAGTAACGATAACGAGGGTTTCGTTACTCTGAGTGGGGGAATCGCCGAGCAGTTACCCGCCTTGTGGTGATCAACGTCAACTATTTTTGCCGCCTGGCGACAATTATTTTTGCCGCTGCACCCCCTGCCGGTAGTTATCGTCAGCCTCCTCCCTCAGATGTTCTTGGGTTTGACCAGTCCGGAAGCTGGGCACATCGAACTCCAGGATCACAGCATGATGCACCACCCGGTCAATGGCTGCCGCGGTGGCCATGGGGTTCTGGAAGACCTGGTCCCACTGAGAGAAGACCAGGTTGGAGGTTATTCCCATAGCCCGGCGCTCATAGCGCTCTGCCATCAATGTGAACAGGACTTCCGACTCCGTGGCTCCCAGAGGTAGATAGCCCAAGTCGTCCACTACCAGGAAATCGAAATTGTCCAGCTTGCGCAGTGCCCGAGGCAATTGCAACTCCCTCCTGGCTGCCAGCAACTCTTGGACCAGGCGATAGGCTGGCGTAAACAAGACCGAGTACCCAGCTTCCACCAGGCGATGGCCCAGGGCACACAGGGCGTGGCTCTTTCCGGTCCCCGGCAATCCGAAGGCCAATACATTCATTGCCTGTTCCACGAAGTCTCCTTGAACCAGCTCACCCAGTTGCTGCTGTAGCCTGGCCGGCAGCCGTTGGGGTTGGAAGGTATCCCAGGTCTTACCCGGGGGCAGTCTGGAGGCTCGGCGGAGCCGGGTGATCCTCCGCTGGTGACGGTCCTCGGATTCCAACTCCAGCACCTCCAGCAGGGTCTCCAGGGCCTCACCATGTCCCGACTGTTGGAACCGGGGCACTGCCTCGGCACCCACCGTGGGCAGTTTGAAGGCGGTGCACAACTGGCCAATGCGGTCGGTGTACGTGCCCGTGCTCATCAGCCCACCCCCTGCAACAAGGCGTCATAGACCTTCAGGTCCGGGGCGCTGAGGGATGGGAGTTGGGGTACCTGAGGTGGTGCGGGGGCTACCAACTCCCGAACCGCCGCGTAGTCAAAGGGTCGGCCGGTCTCCAGAAGCTGGCAGAGGCCCCGCTCCACCCTGGCCTCCAGGGTGCTGGCCGCCAGGTGCAGTATGCGGACGTACTCCCCATCAGCCCGGCCACCATGCCATCGGCTCAGGGCGTCGTAGGCCAGCCGGAAGACCTGGGTCGGGAAGAGATGCTCTCGGAACCGGTACCGGGCGAAGGCACCGGGTTTGCGCACCAGGGACCAGATGATGTGCCGGTAGTCGATGCGGGCTGTCTGTTCTCCCCGCACCCTCTCCAGCTGCTCCACCAGTTGTCCTTTGTAGTAAACCTCCAGATAATCGGCGTACTGATGCACTGCCACCTCGTAGCCACGCAACCTGGAGGGTACGCTGTAGGTCTTGTTGGTCACCCGGATGGTGCCCCACTTCTTGACCCGGACGCGCCAGGTGGTGTACTCCGGCACTGCCGCCGCTGGCAGCGGCCGGAGGTGGGGCCACTCCTCAGCCAATTTCCCTTGGACCCGCTGGTTAGCCTTATCCACTATCCCCTGGACGAAGGCACTGTAGGCCGCCACGGTGGGGAAATCCCGGTTGCCTCTCAGCAGCAGGGCCTGGTCCAGAGCGGTCTTGAGCCGGTAATGGGCCTGCTCCGCCACCCCGTTCTCGTGGGACGACCTGGGTGGTTCGGGTAGCTTGGAGGCCGTAGTGCTCCAGCAGGGCGGCGTAGCGCTGGTTGAGAGTGCGTCCTTTGGTTTCCCGCAGCTCGTGGGTGGCCGCCGAGAGGTTGTCGCTGCGGACCACCCGGGGCACCGCGCCCAGGTCCCACAGCGCACCCTGCAACCCTTTCTGCAGGGCTTCATAGAGCCTGCCCTGAGCCCGCCGAAGGGTCTCTCCAAAGGCCAGGTCTACAAACCGCCACCCCGAGTGGCTAAGGATGAACTCGAAGAAGCGGTGAGCGAAAGGCTGGCCGGCGATAGTGACCCGCAGTTCGCCGGCGTCTGTGAAATCCAGTTGGGCTTCCCGGCCGGGTGGATGTACCTGGGGAAAGAACACCTCCTGTTCCGGACCATGCAGGGCACGCCAGTCCCGAAGACGGCGCTGGAGGCTCCGGAGTTGGGCCGGACTGAACTGTCCCGGGTAGCCTTCTTCCAACCATTCCAGGATGGTAGTGGCCTGGAGGGCCCCTTTTGGGTCCCGCCGCAGCAAGGGTTCGACGGCTTCACTCCAGATCGAAGCGAAGGGATCCGGCCGGGTCCGCCAGGTTCGCGCCGCCTTCCGTTCCGAGGGCAATGGCCCCCGCTGCCAGGTACGGGCCGTACGGACGCTCATTCCAGCGGCCGCCGCCGCTACTTGTTGAGTTTTACCTTCCATAAGCTTTTGCCTCAGTCGACGTACTTGTTGTCCCTTGACCATCCACACACACCCAATAACGACTCCGGTGAATGGTCACCTATTTCTTCCGGTTAGGCAAAACCGGCAATTCTAATTGTCGTTGATCACACTACGTAAGCGAAAGATAATTCCGTTAAGGATTGGCCTTGGGTTGACCCGCTTGCGACCGGTGGTTTTGGGAGGGGTTCCCGCCAGGATCACTGGCTCAACTTTCTCCCACAAATCGTCCGGAATCTCCCAAATAGTCTCCAGCGGTTCAACTTGCCTCATTGGTTTCACTGCTTTCACCTCCACACTTTTGGTGGAAGTATAATATAAGTTTCAAATTCAATTCAAGGTATTGAGATAGTTACTAAGGGTTTTGGTGTCGGCGAAGAAAGCGTTGCGATACTGCGAGTTTCGCGAAAGTTGGGTTTCATTTTCGGGAGTGTGATGTCTCAGCTAATTATCCGGTACTCGCCAGCCTACGACGCACAGATTAGTGGCTGGACCGGTGCGTTGGACGAACAATTCTTCGAGCAGCATTATGAGGATGAGGATTGGGAGACCGACTATGTGTCGAAAGGCAAATGGTTCGCCTCAGATTGCCAGTGAGCTTGGGATCTGATTAACGACTCGGGTTTTGCCGATTTCCGGGAGTCGGCTATCAGTTTTCAAACGAGGCGGTAGCATACCCCGTTCATCCTTGGACCTACTTCCTAGCGTTTAAGGATCCGCTAACATTCCCGATAGAAGACGATGTCCCCAATGCCTGCACCGTACCGATCCATGAATTGGTGCACTGTCACGAGGATTACCCGGCCAATTACCAGGTATACGAGCCTGTTCGCGAACACATCTTCCGCCGCTTCCCCGACGAGGATATCTCAGGGCGGTATCACATCATTACCAATCTGGTGGAACAGGCCATACTACGAAGAGTCTTCCCCAATCGTTCGTCCAGTTTTGCAGCTCCGACGCTCGAGCATCCAGTATTAATTTGGACGGCGGAAATTCTGGGGGAGTAAGAACCAACTATCGACTACAACTATCCACTCTCCAGTCTGCTGGCATTTTGATCCCATGAAAAGGCGCCCCGGAGACGGAGTGACAGATGCAACAACTTTCTTCTTCAGAAGGGTCTGATGACATTTTCGCGCTACATCGGTCTCTGGTGGACTACCTCAAAAGCGCGGGATGCATTCACACGCCGAGGGTGGAAGAGGCTTTCCGCAACGTCCCCCGGCACTTGTTTTTACCAGACGTAGCGCTCGACCAAGTCTACTGTGACCAATCTATTCCAACTAAGCGCATAGACGACCAAGTCGTCAGTTCATCCTTCCACGCCGGCCATGATGGCAACGATGCTGGAACAACTCGACCTGAAGCCTGACTACCGGGTGCTGGAGATAGGAGCAGGAACCGGCTACAAGGTGGCCCTTCTGGCCCATGTCGTCGGTAACTCCGGGCAGGTGGTCACGGTAGATATCGAAGAGGACCTCTGCGAAAGCGCACGCAAGCATTTATCCGGCGCTGGATTCGACAGGGTACGGGTGGTCTGCGGTGATGGGGGCCTAGAAACCCGGCTGAAAAGCCCTGCTGTGACGAGATGGGTTGGAGGATAACCAGTGGATTGGACCAGGTCTGCGGTATAGGCTAAGGGCGACCCAGCTGACTGCGGCCAACATGAATCCGGCCGTAATGATGGGTGACCCTGCGGCGTGCTGGCCCGATCTATCTTGGGAGGAGCCTGGAGTCTGGGACATCATCTCCATCTTAGTGGCCACCAGGGTCAGGTTGGCCACCATGGCCGCCATGAGTAGTTGGAATCGGGTCTTGGCTCGGCCGAAGTAGCGAGATTGGCGGACCCCCAGTTGCACTAGCCGAGCCAGGCGATGCTCGGCCGCCTGCCGCCGACTACGGTATTCAGCAAAGCCCTCACTCTGCTGGAAGGTCCTGGCTTGCTGCAGGAATGGGAATCGCGAACAGGATGAATGAACTTAGGAAATCCCCGGTGCTTATCCCGAACCATGTCAACCCTGCAGCAATCATCAAGGCAATTACAACTTGCACCGCAACCCTGAGCCACGAAGTATTTTTTCTCCTTCCCAGACCTGCGTCCAGCCATAATGCCACGACCACAGCAGCAGGGACCAGGAAGAGAAAGATAGAGGCCATAGTGTCGGAGATACGTCGAGGGCCACCAATCGCCAGGCCTAGCACCACTATGATCGCGAACGTCAAAGGAACAATTGTTGGCAAAGCTGCGAGACCAACCATTCGGCGATGGAATGTAGAAAAGTTGAAGCGTACGGCCGTCAGCCGGATCAGGCTCACGGATACTCCGAGCATACCGCGAAATAGTAACGTGGCGCCTGGCTGGCAGCCCTCCGGCACCTGTCGATGAATCCGCGTTAAGACTGTACTATGCCTTGATTTAATAGCGCAAGCTAAACTGTGGCTGCCCGCTGCCGATCAGTTACTCTACGTAACACGCACCCTTTGATGGTCGTCCTGAATATCGACCTCCAAGTCGGTTAGGGCTTCCACCAGTTGTTCCAGGTCCTCAGCCTTCAGGTTCCGCAGTTCGATGCCCAGTCCCTGTTGTGTTAAAGCCTCATTTACTTTTGGCCAGGCGCTGTGAGGCCAGTTTCTCCAATTCAGCTTCGTAACCCTCTCGTCTCAGTTTGAGCGGGGACGACTGCTCCTTGATTAGGGCGTCATCAATTTCTCCAAACTGATAAAGTTTTACTAGCCTGGATTCCTGGTCTTTGCATTGCTTTATTTCCTTGTTTAGGCGCGCTATATCGTCACCTATAGGGTTTTTCTGGGAGTCCTTTAACCGACGTATTTCAGTAAGAACGACGTCCGGATGATCTAACACTCGAGTTGTTGTTTCCCACACCGCAGCTTCAAGCTTGGCGTAAGGAATATAAGGGGCATCGCATTGCTTTGGACCTGTGGCTGTGTGGTAAGTAGCCCGGCACCGGTAATACCGGTTCATCGTGGCTCCAACCATCGGTGTATCGCAATAGCCACAAAGTAGGTGTCCAGGGAGTAGGTAGGGCTCAATGGCCTTGCCTGTCCGTGCTTTGGGCTCCTTTAACCGGGATTCCCCAGATCAAACCACCTTTCCTGGATATAGCTCCCGCGGGGATACCGCCAAATATAATCCCGCATTCCAAGGGCGTCAAATGCGGTCTGATGCGGCCTGATTCACTCAAAGTCCCCGCTTTCATTGGGCAACCACTGTACTGCCAAGCGTAAAAGCCCCAAACCGCTTGTCTACGCCCAAGTCTCGCCCTTGGGAAGCTCTTTTGCCCTGTGCGACCCCGTAACCGTAACCAATCCCGACGCTCCTAAAGTGGACTAGCCAGGAGCCAGCCTAAGCCGGCCAATTCGTTCCAGTATCCCGCCTAGCATTTCCCGGCTCACCAGCACCTCAGCAAGCTGAAACACCAGCCTTCCGGCATGGCGCACCAACCGTCCTCCAGTCTTGATCATCCTGGTCTGCAGACTGGTCAACGACCAGTGCTTCATTGCCTCCGGTAAGGCTAGCCTTCTCATGGAGTTGCCCAGGTTGTAAGCCAGTACGAACAACTCCAGCCTGACCTGATTGGCCACGAACTTGTGGCAGGACAACCTGGTCCAGTTCAGGGCGTACTTGCCTTCTTTTATCCATTGCTCCGCGGTCCCTCGGCCATTGTAAAAGCGGACTATCCCGATGTTTGGATAGCTCAGATTGGTGACGATGAAGCCCACTCTGGGAAACAGTTCTCCCTGGTGCCACTCCACCTTAGAGACCACTCTCCGAGCAACGTTCCAGCTCTGGGCCTGGTAGACGAAGTCATGATAGGAGACGATGGGCTTCGGGGAAAGCCACTCCGTAGGCCGTATTAGCCGGGGCGCTATCTCCCGCTGCAGCACCTGGTTGGACCGCAGCCTGATGGCGTAGCCGATGTTTCTTGCTTCCAGATAATCGTATATCTCCGGCTTGGCGAAGGCGGCGTCAGCACGAAACAGCAGCCTGACCGCTGCTGTCAAATAACGCTCCACCACCGGATCAAGGACTTCTTGCCAATCATCGGCACTGTGGGCGTTGCCTGACCGTAGCTTAGCTGCTTCACAATCCCCGAACTGGTTGAACAGAAAGAGAGGGTGATAGCAGACGCATTCAAAGTGGCCGTTATAGGCTGCTCCCTCCTGCTGGCCGTGCACTGGACTCTCGGAACTGTCCATATCCAGGATTACTCGCCGGTGTAGGGTATGGGCCATAGCTCGTTCCACCCACTGGGCATTTATTCGTGCCAGCCCCTTCAGGTTGTCCTCTTGGGTCAGGAACTCCGTCTCGAACCGGCCCATCTCACTGGTGCTGGCTCCTTTCCGCTCCGAGCCTTGCCATCCCACGATCACTCGCATGGCTGGGTCTTGGGAAAGGCGCACTGCGTCATTGGTGTCGTCGTAGCCGGCCAAGCGGCTGTAGATCGACTGCCTTAGCAGCGGAACCAGGTGGTGAAGGATATTGCGTCCGGTACGGCTTTCCTGGAGGTAGTCCTCAGCGATTTCGGTAAGGCCCAAGGCATCATCAAACTCTCGAAAGGCAAGAAGACCAGCGTCGGAGGTCATGGTTGAGCCGTGAAATTCCAGGCGGACTTTGGGGTTGAATTGGAGCCGGAGAGAGGCTTTTTCGCCGTCACCCATCAGGTGCCTCCATGATGCCTACGGCATCTTACTGCAAAGCGGACATATCATGGAGTTATTATAGCTGGGAACACGCAAAAAGGGCCCATAATTAGACAATGGTTGAAAGACCATCGACGAATTACTGAGAAAGCTTTTTAGCCATATGGGAAATGTGGGTTTAACTTTTGTTCGGCTAATTCAAAGGTGGCCTTTGATATGATGGGTGGAGTGAAACCTTCCACAACTATCCAATCCCTAGGGTCTGTGGCTGTCCTTAGACGTTTGGTAGAGTTTTTAAGTTTGCGTGACCGTTCTTTACCGTAATGGGTAACGCCCATGTAGGCGGTATTGATTAGCAGTTTTTTTACAGTGAGCGGATGCCACTGTAACTGTTCAGACTTGATGAGGTGAATTGGCTCAAAGCCGTTGGAAAAACGCTGGCATGGCCGGGGGAGTTGTGGCATACCAGGGAGGTGGACACTGAACTAGACCTGAACGCGGCGAGTCGCGAAACTCTGCTGGAGATAATTGCCGGCCAGCGGGCAGTCATTGCCGATTTGCAAAGGCGGATTGGGGTTCTGGAATCCCGTCCCAACCGGCGCGGGTCGTCGGGGATGCCGGGTAATCAGCCGCACTCCAGCCGGCAAGCGCCGGAGAAAAAGGAGCCCAGAAAGCCGCGCCGCCATGGCTTCGCCCGCCAGCGCATGACTCCTACCCGGCGGGTGGAGCATGCCGTGGCGGTCTGTCCCGACTGCGGGACTCACCTGAACGGCGAATGGGTACAGCGAACTCGGGAAGTCATTGAGCTACCGGTGGCTCCGGTAGAAGTGACCGAGCACGCCCTGGTAGCCCGCATCTGTCCGGTATGCCAGCGGCGCCGGCTGCCCAAAGAGGCCCTGCAGGGGGTGGTTCTGGGCCAGCAGCGCCTGGGGGTCAATCTGGTAAGCCTGATGGTGACCCTGCGGGAGGAGGGACGGTTGCCCATAAGAATCATCCAATGGTACCTGGAGACCGTCCATCAGTTGCACTTGAGTGTTGGTGCCATCGTCCAGGCCGTCCATGGAGTAGCCCGTCAGGCTGAGACGGCGGTGCGAGAGGTGCTCGAGCAAGTCCGCGCCAGTCCCGTGGTGCAGGGCGACGAAACCGGCTGGCGCCAGGACGGGAGCAACGGCTATGTTTGGACCTTCAGCACTCCCAGCGAACGATACTTCCTGCGTCGGGGTCGGGATAAGGGGGTGGTGGATGAGGTGCTGGATTCCTCCTTCAGCGGAGTGTTGGTCAGTGATTTCTACGCCGCCTATAACCACTACCCGGGCCTGAAGCAACGGTGCTGGGCTCATCTGCTGCGGGATATCCATGACCTGAAAGGGTTGTACCCAGAAGACGCTGGGCTGGCTCAGTGGGCCGAGGCGGTTCACCAGGTCTACACGGAGGCCAAGGCCTCGGTCCTTCCCCGAGCCCAGCCAGGCCATCGCACCCAGCTAATGCTGGAGGAGAAACTAATGGTCTTGGCGCGGCCTTTCCTTAAACCCGAATCCACCGATGGACGGCGTGTGGGAGGCCTGCTGAAGAAACAAAAGGGTGCGCCTCTGAATCTGGGATAATGGTTTTGAAACAGAAAACCGGTCCCAGAAAAGGAGCACCCAATAGATGCTACCACGCAACCAACCCGACGGCATCCACATCGCCTTCGACGACCACCGCCTGGTGGCCAATGCCGGGCTGATCCTTCCCGCCACCCTCGCCCTGCGCCTTGGCCTTCCCCAACTCCTCGGGAAGCACCTCGACCTCGGCGGCGCGCCGGGCCGGGCGAACACCGGCGACAAGATGATGACCCTGGTGGCTTCCGCGCTGGCGGGCGGCGACTGCATCGACGACGCCGATGCGTTGCGCACCGGCAGGACGGCCTGCGCTCTCGGCTGCGTAGTCAAAGCGCCATCCACCCTGGGCACCTTCCTGCGCAGCTTCACCTGGGGCCACGTCCGCCAGCTGGACGGGGTGAGCCGCGAGTTGCTGGCCCGGGCCTGGAAGGCCGGCGCCGGACCCGGCGACGCGCCATTCACCATCGACCTTGATTCGACGATCTGCGAGACTTACGGACTGGCCAAGGAGGGCGCCCGCCATCACGGCTATACCGGCGCACGGGGCTATCACCCACTGCTGGCCGTCGCCGCCGGAACCGGCGACGTGCTGATGGCCCGCCTGCGCGAGGGCCGGGCCAACACCGCCCGGGGCGCCGCCCACTTCCTGCGTGAGACGGTGAGCCGGGTTCGCTGCGGCGGGGCCAGCGGGCAGCTCACCATGCGGGCTGACAGCGGCTTCTATACCCACGCCGTGGTCGCCGTCTGCCGCCGGATGGATGTCCGCTTCTCCATCACCATCCGCCAGCACAAAAGCCTGCACAATCTCATCGAGGCGATACCCGAAGATGCCTGGACGCCGATTCCTTACTGGATGGACGGCGCCGCCGATGTGGCCGAAACCACCTACACCCCCTTCCAGAGTGAGCCGGATGCCGTGCCGGTACGGCTCATCGTCCGGCGGGTGAAGCCGGCGCCCGGTTCTCAACTGGCTCTCTTCGCCACCTACAGCTATCACGGCTTCATCACCGACCGGGACGGGGAGACCCTGGAACTGGAGGCTGACCACCGCCGCCACGCCGAGATCGAGAATGCGATACGCGACCTCAAGTACGGCGTCGGGCTGAACCATCTCCCCTCGGGCCGCTTCGCCGCCAACGGCGCCTGGCTGGCGGTACAGGTGATGGCCCACAACCTGGCTCGCTGGACAGCCCGCATCGGCCTGGGTGAGCAGATCGTGACCACCAAGACCCTCCGGCGGCGGGTCTTCGCCCTGGCCGGACGGCTCACCCGCTCGGCACGCCGGATCACCCTGCATCTTCCCAAGCGCTGGCCCTGGGAGGAGCAGTTCAGCCGCGCCCTGGCCCGACTGCGAGCCATTCCACTCCCAGCCTGACGGCGCCCGTCCGCCACTGACCCGCCAGCCAACCCAACGTCCCCGCAAACTCGCGCCAGCCCAGTCCGCGAGCGCCTCTTGCCGTGTCCTATCCCGCCATCTCGCTCGCCACAGCCACTGTAAGCCGCCATCGGCGCCCCCAAAAGCGCCTGCAGACCGCCCGCCAACCGCCCGCCAACCTCCCGTCTACCCAAGTTCGAGCCCGGATTATCGCGCCTGTACTCCCTCACCCCCCTTCCGTTGTCCTCACGCTGTCCATCCGTGTCCATCGGTGGATTCGGGTTAAAGATCCCCTGGCGGTTCAGGCCAAGCTCTGCCGACGCATGGAACGGTTCATCAAGGAACTGTTTGTCTTCGTGTCGGACCCAGCCGTGCCCTCAGACAACAACGCCGCCGAGCGGAGCCTGCGGCATCTGGTAACCAGTCGCAAGATCAGCGGCGGCACCCGCTCAGGGCAGGGCACCGACAGCAAGATGACCTTGGCATCCCTCTTTGGCACCTGGCGGGCTAGAGGTCTCAATCCCCTCCTGGAATGCCGCCGGTTGCTCGCTTCCCCTCAAATCTAAACACTTACATGCCACTTGCTGCCTCCTTTGGTCGGGATACCTTGCAGGTTGAGCGTCCGGGCGATTTCATAGACGCAGATTCCGGAGAGACACAGGTCGAATATCTGGAGAACCACAGCCGCTTCCTCAGGCAATATAGTTCTATCAGCCAACCTGGGCTTGCTGCCATTGCCCTTACTGCTCCACTGGTTTATGTAGCCATAAAGGCCCAAGCCTGTGCCTACCGGGAACCTTCCGATTTCAGCCGTTTTTTCTTACCGCCCATTGTCCGTTCCAAAATGTCTCGGCGTTCGGACACCGGTGGAATAATGATCCACCTGCACTCTGAATACCAGTAGGTCCGAGGAGAAGAGCTCGGACGGCTGGGGGGAGAGATGTTGAGGATGGAACAAGTGCATGTGATTCGGCATAAGGTGTTGATAGAAGGCCAGAGCCAGTGGCGGGTGGCCCGGGAGATGGGACTGAGCCGCAACACCGTGAAGAAGTACGTGGAGGTGTCTGAACCAAAGCGGTTGGAGTTGAATCCCCGGTCCAGGCCGGTGCTGGAACGGGTCAAGCCGCGGATGGACCAACTGCTGGAGGAGTGGGCTGTGAGGGTCACAGCCAAACAGCGCTTGACCGGCAGCCGGCTGCATCGGGAGCTGGTGCAGGAAGGGCACCAGGTGGGGGTGACCCTGGTACGGGACTACTTGCGAGAGGTGAAGCGACGAAAGGCGGAGGTGTTCATTCCCCTGGTACACCGTCCTGGGGATGAAGCCCAGGTGGACTTCTTCGAGGTGACCGTGGATGAGGCCGGCACCCGGCGCCAGGCAGGGCAGTTCCTGATGCGGCTGATGTACTCGGGACGGGACTTCGCCTGGCTTTATGACCGATGCGACCAACTGTCCTTCCTGGACTGCCACGTGCGGGCCTTCGAGTACTTCGGCCAGGTGCCCCATCGGTCGATCTACGACAATCTCTCATCGGCAGTAGCCCGGGTTACCCTTCGGCAGGCTCAGGGCAGGCTCTTCCCCCGGCGCCGGCTGACCGAGAGGTTCACCGCTTTGGTCAGTCACTACCTGTTCGAGCCATGCTTCGCCCGGGTGGGAGAAGGACACGATAAAGGAGGAGTGGAGGGCCGAGGCAACGCGGTGCGCCTGCAGCATTTGACACCCATACCCCAGGGAAAGTCCCTGAGGGAACTGTCGGAGCAACTTCTCGGCCGGCTGGAGGAGGAGGCCCGGAGGAAGGTAAATGCCGAGGGCAAAAGCGTGCCGGAGCGCTTCGGCGAGGAGATTGAGAAGATGAGGCCGCTGCCACCGGTCCCCTTTCAGGTGGCCACGGCAGTTCCGGTGTCGGTGCGCAGCACCTCGGTAGTGAAGGTAGAGGGAGCCTGGTACTCGGTGCCCAGCCGGTGGGCTCGGCTGGACGCCACCGCCCACGTCGGGGTGGAAGAGGTGCGCATCCTGTGCCGGGGCAAGGAGGTGACTCACCCCAGAGAACGCTTTGGTGGACGGTGCATCCGGTACCAGCCCTACCTATCGGAGCTGGCCAGAAAGCCCCAGGCGGTACGCCAGAGCCTGCCCTGAGCCTGCCGAAGAGTAAGGTGGCCCGGCTGGTGCGGGAGGCCCGCTTCCCCGACCAAAGGACCCTGGACCAGATCCAGTGGGATGACCTTCACGGAGTCGACCGGAAGCAGGTAGTCGAACTGGCCAGCTGCGGCTACTTGGAGCAGGGAGAAGATGTGGTCATCGCCGGTCCCATCGGTACCAGCAAGAGTCATTTGGCCATCGCCCTGGGCTTGGAGGCGGCCAGAAGGCGGTTCCGGGTGGCCTTCTGGAGGGCGGCAGACCTGGTGCGGGAGTTGGTGGAAGCCCGGGACCAGTGAACCCTCTCCCGGTTGCATCAACGCTGCCAAAAGGTGGATCTCCTCATCGTAGATGAACTGGGGTTCGTGCCCTTGGACCGCACCGGGAGCGTTGCTTTTCAACCTGCTTTCCGACCGCTACGAGCGGCGCTCCACTTTGGTGACCACCAACCTGAGCTTCGGTGAATGGGTCCAGGTCTTCGGGGATGAGAAGCTGACCACTGCCCTGCTGGACCGGCTAACTCACCACGCCCAGATACTCACCACCCGAGGCGAGTCGTACCGCAGCCGGCGTATGCGCCGGAGCAATGAATCCGCCACGACCCCAGGGGGCCAGGATACCCCTCGACCTGGTGCGGTCCAGCGCCTGCCATGAGCGTAGCCGAAGGGATGAAGGCTTCTCCCTCCCAGACCCGCCAGGGAGCCCTGTACCTCCCGCGGACCTCGGGGAAGAGGAGCAGCCCTGGGATCGCAGTAGCGGCCAACGCCCTCACTTCCAACCGGAAACAGGAGACAACCATAGTGGAACATTCCCCAAGGTGGCTAAATTTCTAAGCGACGGACCGGCTCAAAAACCGAGCGGTGTTGACAACAGGTCCCGAGCGCTCTTGGTGGTCATCCAATGCCGGTGCTGGCGAAGTAGCTCATCATGGGGACCAATCCACAACGCCCTCCCGGTGTGGGCGTCTTTGGTGCAGACTCCGTAAGCTGGGCAGGCCCAGCACACTGTTCTTGAGGCGCGGTAAACTCGGAAAGGGCCGGTAATTTTGCCGTTTTTCCCGCGGAGCCCCCGGAAGGGCAAACGCTGCCCCTCAGGACAGAGGTAACTGTCGGTGGCAGGATCATAGACGAACTCGTCTTTGAAGTAGGGACCCTACACGCCCGGGTGATAGCGTTCGGGCATCACCAACAGGTCGCCCCGCTGCTCACCGGCTGCCAGGTTGGCGGCGGTATGATAGCCGCCATCGGCCAGAGTGACCGGTACCCGTTCTCCAATCATCTCCTCGGCTTGTTTCAGCATAGGAACTAACTGACCGGAATCGGCCGCGGTATTAACCACATCAGCGGCGGTAATCAACATGCCGCTGCCAGATGACTCAGCGATTGGCGATGCCATCGCTTGGGCGTTTTAGCCAGGCATTATCCCCTGCCGCCCTTTCATCAATTGGGCGTCCTGGTCAGTCAGGTTCACCCGGGTGATACGGTGGTCTTGAGCCAGGCGGGACATGGCACGCTGAATGCGACATGGCATGCTGAATGCGCTCCCGCAAGACCTGGGCCTGTTGGAGTTCCGCTGGCAGGCAGGACGGTGGGGCTCATCGCCTGATTTGTTCTGGGCTTCCAGTTCGCTGATGGCGTCCTCTGTCCTTGCCAGCAGTTTTTCTAGTCTGGCCAGGTCACAGGTTTGGTCTCCTGCCGCGTTGGCCGCCACTTTGGTACCATCAACCGCTTGGACCTGGCGGTCCAAGCGCCCAACTTCTACCGCGGTCCGAACCGTGCGCTTCAACAACTGGCGCATAGACTGCCGGTGAGTCTGGTAAAACCGCCACAGGGGGTTGTGGTCGGGGTGCTGACAGCCGGTCAACCAGAGGAAGGGGATTTGTTCCCGGCACGCTATCCCCAACTTCCTTGAAGAGCGTATGCCGGTCATGAATCCGTACAGCCAGACGTTGAGCAGGACCCTGGGCTGGTACGCCGGCGCACCCAGCGGGTCCCCATCTAGATCGATCTCCATTTCTGACCAGGCATCTCTTGGCAAGCCATCCACAAATTCGCCAACGAAGCGAACTGGATGATCCTGGGCTAGGAGATCATCCAGGGCCGGTGGTAGCAGCCAAGCTTGTTCTCGATTGACCGGTCGTAGCGGCATCTTCATCCCCTCACACCAAGGTGTCACTCATTTTCGGTGCTCAGATCCCCACGAGAAACAGCTTTTTGAGACAGGCTCGAGAGTCGAACTCCCCGTCCTGAGGCCTGCCGGGCTCTAGCGGATGCGTTACGGTCATTAGCCGACACGGCGGACGCGCTGAGGCGGCTCGCTCAGGTTCTGGAACTCGCTCCAAAATGAATTCCATTAGAATGGCACAATTGGGCTTAATTATCTTTGTTGCCCCTCACATATTCGCCAAGAAACACATTCATTCCGGTGGAGGAAGCCTGACGATAGATTTTTTCCATGGTAGCGAGAAACCCCTCTTGGCCCTGCCAAAAGGGGAAATTCCCCAGCCGACTGGGGAGTGCTGCTGAAATCGCTGGGATAAAAACTTCTTCGCTCAGGTCATATTCCCCACCGGTCTGTCCCCAGAAAGCCTCAGGGTCTTCGGGTAAAGGCTCCGGCGGTAAATCGGGCTCCTCTTCTTGTTCTGTACGAGGGGCGGACCTCAACTGGCTTCCCAACAGGCCGGTCAACTCCTCCCGCTCGATCCCCCTTAGTTTGAAGATCAAGAAGGGGTCTCGATCGAATTCCTCGCCCAGCAGGTAATAGACCGCCGCCACGTGCTTGCAAGGATTGGACCAATCGGGGCAGGTACAATCGGTATTCAGGTCACTGCCTCGATTGGGGAAAAGGGAGAGGCCAGCATCCGTGAAGGCCTCTTCGACATTTTCGGGCATCTGGCCGGCCAGTAGCTTGGCCGAGAATATCGCCCGTTTCGCGAGTACCGCGGCCAGCTTACGCCGTTCCTTCTTTTTAAGGGTCTTGACCCCAATGCTTACCTGGTAAGGCCAGGGACGGGAGCCCTGGACTTCCGCATCAACTTTGCCCTGTTCGATATTGATGGACAGCACTTGGCCCCGGCGGGCATAAGAACGGCCCCGACCTAATCTGGAACCGATGTCAAAGCTCTCCAGTACCTCGATCCAGCGCTTGGCCCACCAACTGCCACCGAAGGTTCCCCGCTGGGATCGGGCCTTGATGCCGCCCTTAACCTGACGGGGCTGGGATTGCTCATAGTAGTCGTAACGCCAATACGCCATGTCAAACTCCTACAGCTTTCTTACCCAGGTCGAAGATTTCCCGCAGTTCTTGGTTGGACAGCTCGGTCAGCCAACCCTCACCCGTGCCAACAACTTTTTCCGCTAATTCTTTCTTGGCCTCAATCATCTCATCGATTTTCTCTTCCAGGGTCCCCCCGCAGATAAACTTGTGTACCTGAACATTCCTGGTCTGACCAATGCGGAAGGCCCGATCGGTGGCCTGGTTTTCCACCGCCGGGTTCCACCAGCGGTCGAAGTGAAATACGTGGTTGGCGCCGGTAAGGTTCAGCCCGGTGCCGCCTGCCTTTAATGACAGAAGGAAAATGGGAGGGCCGCCGGCGTCACTCTGGAAGCGCTCAACCATACGGTCCCGCTGCTTTCTGGCCACGCCGCCGTGGAGAAACAGGACCTCACTTCCGAAGCTCTCTTGCAGGTGGCGTTTTAGAATTTCACCCATCTCGGTGAACTGGGTGAAAATCAGAGCCCGGTCCCCGACTTCAATGACCTCTCCGAGCATCTCATCCAATCGGGCTAGTTTGCCAGACCGGTTGGGGATGCTGGAGTTGTCTCCGAGGAACTGGGCCGGGTGGTTGCAGACCTGCTTTAGTTTAGACAGGGTGCCCAGAATCAGCCCCCTCCGCTGAATACCTTCGGATTCCTCCAGAGCCTCTTCGACTTCTTTCAATACGGCGGCATAAAGGGAGGCTTGCTCCCTGGTCAGAGTACAAAAAAGTTTCATCTCCAGCTTTTCCGGCAGGTCCGAAATGATAGACTTGTCGGTTTTGAGCCGCCGCAGGAGGAAAGGCCCGGTGATACGCTTGAGCCGTTGGGTCGCTTCCGGGTCCCGCCTGGTCTGGATGGGTAAGAAGAAATTACGCTTGAATTCGGTTTGGGTACCCAAGAAGCCTGGGTTGAGAAACTCCATGATGGACCACAAGTCCCCCACGTTGTTCTCTACCGGCGTGCCAGTCAAGGTGATGCGATAATCGGCCGGTAAGGACCGCGCCGCCTTGGCCTGATTGGTTTCTGGATTCTTGATATTCTGGGCTTCGTCCAATACAACGCCCGACCACTCCACCTGTTGCAGGAGCTTGATGTCGCGTTGCAACAGGCCGTAGCTGCAGATCACCAGGGCGTGCTCAAGGGCCTCTTTTGTGAAGGTCTCTCCCTTTTTCCTGCCCACGCCATGGTGGACCAGCACCGGAAGCTCTGGTGTGAACCGGGTGGCCTCTTTCTGCCAGTTATTCACCACCGAAGTAGGGCAGACCAGCAAGACCGGCGCTTTACCGACGGTCTCCCAATCACGCTGAACCAAGGCCAGAGTCTGAATGGTCTTGCCCAGGCCCATGTCGTCGGCCAGACAGGCGCCCAACCCCCATTTCCTCAGGAAGGCCAGCCATGAATAGCCTCTTATCTGATAGGGCCGAAGGGTGCCAGAGAAGCCTTCTGGAGGTGACAGTTCATCGAAAGCATCCTCTCCTTCCAACTGCTCCAGCAGCTTCCCGACCCACCCATTGGCCCTAACACCTTGGAAGTCGAAGCCACCGCTGTTATCCCTGGCCCCCAGAGCCATCTGTACCAGATCCCGCACGGTGGTTCCGTCAGCCGCCTGCTTCTTCCAGAAATCAATGGCGGCTTGAATCTCAGAAGCGTTCAACTCCACCCACTGACCGCGTACCCGCACCAGAGGGGCCTTAAGATTTGCCAGGGCCTCCAGTTCCCGTAGGGTGAGTTTGTGGTCGCCCAGGGCGATCTCCCAGTTGAACTTAACCAGGGATTCCAGAGATAGCCCCCCACCTTGCATTTTGGGACTTTTGACATTGGCTCTCACTGCCAGCTTGTTCTTGGTACCCTTGCGGGTCCACCAAGCCGGCAGCATCACGCCAAAGCCGGCCTGCTCCAGGGCAGCGGCGTCCTCAGTCAAAAACTTGTAGGCTCCAGAGGTATCCAGCGGGTAGCCGGAGGGCTTAGCAGTCGCCAGACTTGCGGCAATGTCCGAGCAAATACCCGCGGCCTGTCCCAGAGAAGAGAGCATGTACTCAAGTACCTTCGCGCCGTGTTGTTGGAGAGGTGACGCCTTTCGGCCCCGGCCCGGCCAAGCATCGTGAAGGGGCATTAGAAGGCTTGGATCATCATGGGGCTGGAGCAGGAAACGAAGATACCATTGATCCGGAGGGGCCTTCTTTGGCATTGGCTCATTATCTTCGGCCTGTCCTGGCTCCTCGAGGCGAAAGCACATGCGGAAGGGTGAAGCTGTGGCGGCGATTATGGGCCGATGCCAATCCCACACCTGGGTGGTCAGTCGGGCAAGCTCGGCCTGGTCACCCTCGACCAACCCGCGTCGGGTTTGTAACCCCTGAAACCAGGCATCATGAATACTGTCGAAGCTGGCTTTGGACCTATGCCCTTTGGACGCGAGTCTGAAATCCTCACCAGCACAAGACCTGACTAGATAGTCTACCGAAGTGTTGACAAACTGCTTGAGGATGGCAATAGCCGGAGTGTCAGGTGGTACGGCTCCGCTGGTCTCTGAAAGAGCGCGCGCAATTGGAGGCATGCGTTTGGCAAGTCCGGCCAGCCGATTGATTTCGCCCCCAGCCCAGAGGGGCTGCCACACTGCTCTGGAGCCATTTCCATCATCTGTTAGATTTGGGAGATATTGCTGCCTGGCCACCAACGAGCCCCCATAGCGAAGGGCTTCAGACCAGTAGACTAGGTCCCACCCCAGGATGACCCCAGACCTCAACATCTCCTTGCCCATGCAGTTGCAGAGAAAACCCACGGTCTCTTCCTCTGAAAGCGGGAAAACGGTGATGGTCCAGGGAGCTAGCTTTAGTTTGCCCCGAGCGCCAGGCGGCTCCGATATAATCGGACTGGAAGAGATGGGAGTGTTGGCTCTGGTAGGCAACCAGGCCACTGCATCCTGGCCTTTCCCGGCCGGCGGCTGAAACCCCAGATTCAGGCCACGGATGGTTTTGGCCAAGCCTCTGCCGGCATCGTGGGGGTATCGCTGAGGGCTGGCAGGCAACAATTTAGCCGGCGCTGGGGACGCGGGCTTGGTCAGGGCAGTTTCTTGCCCTGATTCTTCCCCCCACATTAGAAGCCCGTTACCGGCGTGGCCAACATGAAGAATCAACATCGACTACCCCCTCCCCAAGCCAATTCTGCCCCAGTTCGGGCTGATTTTCAAGGACAAACATTGGCTTTCCCCAAGGAGTCCGGGGTGGAGCCTATCCACGACCGCATGCCGGTGATGCTTCCTCGGATAATGGAGGCGGATTGGTTGGACCAGCAATGAGGACACCGGCTTTCTGGGGGAAATACCGCTCCCCTACGACCCCGGTTTGATAAAGGTCTACGAGGTTTGCACCCTGGTGAATGCGGCAAGAACCCAGGGACAGGAGCCGATTTTGCCGCTGGCCTAACCTAACGAAATGGTGTTTTCTGGCGGTGCCGTCTACGTTGACACCGTGGCGGAGAAGTCCATTGTCGCCCTGAAGCCGAAGCCCGCTTTTCAAGCCCTATTCCAGATAGCCACGACCCGTGAAGGCAGTGGGGAAGAAAAAACTAAACCAGCCCAGGTTGTTTGAAACAGGCTTGAATGATATGGGTCTTGTGGCGGAGCCGTTCCTTAGCATGATGGAGTTCTTGCCAAAGGTCAGGCGGTTAAGGCCAGCGGTAGTGATAATCGGGATCTCTCAATCCCCTAAGGAATTCCGGTGAAGTGGAAACAAGGTCGTCCTCATCAGGAGCCTTCTCGTCCTCACCCTCCCTCCGGGGATGCAGCAGGACACCCCGTTCCACACCGCGCTGCATCCGGCCATATTCGGAGCTGATCTCGGCCCCCAGGATGACTATTAAGGACGACATGTAAATCCATAACAGCAAGATCATCACCGAAGCCAGTGCCCCGAACTGATTGTAGCTAGCGAGGTTATTCAGATACCACAGAAAGAGGCTCTTGCCCATCTCCAGCAGTACCGCGGCTACTACCGCCCCCGGCCAGATGTACCGCCAATAGGTCTTGCAGTTGGGTATAAACCGGTACATCAGCAGGAAAATGGACAGGATCATGAGCCAGGAGACTGCTCGAAATGCTAGTTCCAGGAAGATCTGCTGTCCTGGAATACCCAAGTCTGGGTCGCTAAGCAGTTCGATGAAGTAGGTAGCCGAGGTAGAAATGAGGAACAGAACCCCCACTATCAGGGCCATTCCAATTTGCCGGGGCTTGGCGATGTAGAAGGGGCGGTCCTGGTGGACATCCCAGGCCCGGTTCACCGCCCGGCTTATCGCCCCGAAGACGGCACTGGCCGACCAGAGTAGACCAACTATCGCGCCTACCCCCAGAACTCCCCGAAACCGGATCACTCCGTCCAGCGTATCCTCTACGAATTGCTCCGAACCGGGCAGGTTATCGGTTACAAAGCCCACGAAGTCTTGCTGTACACCCTCCGAGGTGACTACCAACCCCACTATGAACAGTAGTCCCAAGAGCAAGGGGAACAGAGAGAAAATAGCGTAGTACGCCACACCGGCGGCCAGGTGGGTGGCGTCATCGGTCCCCATCTCCTGACCGACTCGCCACATCAGGATAACCAGACGGTTCCGGGCAAAGGGGCTGCGGGCAAGCCACGCCTTGATCCGTTCGATGCGTTGTTTGCTTAGTTGAGGCCACCAGGGGAGCATACTTATATTTTACCAGCGTGTCTGGCTAAAATGCCTACAAAATGGTGCCCCAGTCTTCACTTAGGAGGTCGTTGCTTGGGTGTATTGACCGTCGGCCACCTGGAAGTAAGGTTCGCAAGAAACGGTCTCGGCGGGGATACCTTCTCCGGTGGGCAGATTAAACAAACGGGTTAGCGTTTTAGGACTGCTACCCCGTATCTGGTTTTCCCTAAACCCAACCTCCAATGGCGTCGCTCAGGCTCGCAAAGTTGCCGCGGGGACAAGACGGTCCCCTCATGGCGGAGAGCAGTCTGCCACCCGAAGAGACGGGAGAAGCGGAGTCCTGGGTCAGGCAGCGAATAACGGACGGAATTGAGATTCACCACAAAACACCACTTCCCGAGGACGAAGAGGCCAAGCTATTCGACCTTGTCTCGAGGGCGCGAGCCATTTTTCGCACCAAAGACATCGGCGCTCGCCGCGGTACGAGTCGGTTTTTCCATCGCCCGCGCAATCGCACAAAGTAACTGTCAGGGAGACAAGTAATGAGCGCTTCGGATATGAATTTTGCATACAGAGCCGCGAGGGACATGATCGACGAGAGGGCGTCGGCTTCAGAGAAGGAACTGATCGCGGACATCTCAAGTTCTGATGTCATCGTCGTCAAGGGTCGGTACGACCGAGTACAAGACGTCCTCGACATTACAGGCGTGCCCTACACGCTTTTAGAGCCCCAGGACACCAACAAGCTGGAGCTAGATCCTTCATCTCAAATGTTGATCGTTAATTGCCCTGGAAATCTGCCGAAGTCGACCATCGTGGGAATTCATGATTTCGTCGAGCAGGGAGGCAGCCTGTTCACGACCGACTGGGCGCTAGATCACGTGCTCGAACACGCATTTCCGGGGATTTTGAAGTACAACGGCGTAGACACCGCAGATGCGGTGGTTTCGGTGTCAGTTGGCGACCACGACAACCCGATGCGGGACGGGGTCTTTAGCGCAGAGGCTGATCCACAGTGGTGGCTTGAAGGTTCGAGCTAGCCGATAAAGATCATGGATTTGGAAAAGGTCCAGGTCCTAGTGGAGAGCCGTGAACTGTAGAGCAAATGGGGTGAGAGCCCTGTTGTCGTCACGTTCCCGTTCGGGAAGGGCGACGTCCTCCACATGATCTCTCACTACTACCTTCAGAGAACGGAGCTGCGGACAGACAGGCATTGGCAGAAATGGACCGAGTTTGCAAGTGAGGTCGGTGCCGACCCAGGGCAATCGCGTCTTATTATCGTTCTTAAATTTGTTTAAAATAGTAATCATCATGACGAAACTAGGGAGGGATAGTGATGGTTCAGGCAACAGGCCCACCCATCGCCCAATACTTCGCGGCGTTGGACGACCCGAGGATTGATCGTACCAAGCGGCACAAACTTTTGGATATCGTCACCATTGCCCTTTGTGCCACCATCTGCGGCGCTGATTCTTGGGTGGATATCGAGCTCTTCGGCAACTGTAAAGAGGAGTGGTTCAAGTCCTTCCTGGAGTTGCCCAACGGTATCCCTTCCCATGATACCTTCGGCGACGTCTTCGCCCGCCTGGACCCAGAGCAGTTTCAACGCTGTTTCATGGAGTGGGTCCAAGCCGTAGCCCAAGTCACCCAAGGCGAAGTGGTGGCCATCGACGGCAAGACGGTACGGCGCTCCCACGACCGTACCCTGGGCAAAAAGGCCATTCACATGGTCAACGTGTGGGCCTCGTCCCATGGCTTGGCGCTGGGCCAGACCAAGGTGGACGAGAAGTCCAATGAAATCACCGCCATCCCCAAGTTGCTACAGCTGCTGGAGCTCGCCGGTTGCATCATCACCATCGACGCCATGGGCTGCCAGAGGGAGATAGCCCGGGAGATCATTGAGGCTCAGGCCGACTATCTGCTGGCGGTGAAGGAGAATCAAGGCCGGCTGTACGATGACGTTCGCGACCTTTTCGAGGGCGCCGAGGAATACGACTTCGAGGGCGTCCCCTATGACTTCGCCCGCACGCTGAACAAGGGCCACGGCCGCCTGGAAACCCGTCAATGCTGGGTCATCACGGACCCGGACTGCCTGGACTATCTGCAAAACCGGCAGCAGTGGGCCAACCTCAACGCCGTGGTTAAGGTCACGGCTCAGCGGGAGACGGCAACCGGGACCACGGTCCACTCTCGCTACTATATCAGCAGTCTGGCCAGGCCTGGCCAGACTTTGTTGGAGGTCACCCGCCGACACTGGGGCATAGAAAACAGCTTGCACTGGTCTTTGGATGTTACCTTTCGAGAAGATCACAGCCGGGTACGTAAGGATAATGGGCCCCAAAACCTGGCAGTCCTGCGCCAGATAGCCCTCAATTTGCTGAAGCAGGAGACCAGCCTTAAACGGGGACTTCAAGGTAAACGGCTGAAAGCTGGCTGGGTTGAGGATTACCTACTCAAAGTGCTCCTTGGTTAAGACGCGATTGCCCTGGCTGCCGACCGCTTAGCGAAGGCCGACCCTGGCGAATATGCGCGTGTGAGTTCCGGCGCACTCGAATCGGCCTACACATCGTCCAAGTTCCTGAGGAACGCAGTGCTCCGGAAGAGGCGGCAGATGGCGGAGGAAGAGGCGGAACCCAAAGATTTGAGCAAGGATTAAAGTAGATGCCGAATCAACGCTTGGCAGCTACACAAAGGTATCAAGCAATCTAGGTCTGTCTAGCTCAATCCTCCAATAATCCTTGGTGGGCCACAGAGGTGTCGGCATGAAAGGGGAGGTCCGGTTTCTGGGCGTGATCTTTACTGTGCTTGGGCTGGCCATCCTTGCATTTGGCGTCTATTTCATCTTCGACACCATAAGCTTCGTGAACAGATCCGCAACGACGGCCGAGGGAACGGTGGTCGAAGTAGAAAGGAAGTTCCTGAGGGAAGGTACCATCATCGTTCCCACTGTGACGTTCGTTACCGAAGAAGGCCGGTCCATCGTTTTCACTTCGAACACGGGAAGGGGTGGATGGAAAGATCGGATAGGAGAATCCGTTACTGTCCGCTACGATCCGGCTGACCCTACTAACGCCAAGATCGATTCGTTTTATCAGCTCTGGGGCTTATCCGCCATCTTCTTCGGTATCGGCGGAATGTTCATCGTCTTCGGACGGCTAGGTAAGCCGCCTGAAAGAGCTAAAGGATGGTGTCCGCATTCGTAGTTCGAACATCGTTTTTGGTGTCTTCCTCACGAGTCTGGGGGTATTTTTGGCCATCAATTGGGGTTCAGTAGCTTTTCTGTGCTGTCAAGAAGACTACTCGATGGGATTAGTCGTACTTATAGCGCCGACTCTTGGGGGTCTATCAGCCGTTTTCTGGTTGTTCACGTCATTTTCACACTTTGGAAGGGCGAGCCGATTAGTGTTGTTTGCTGTTCTTATCGCTGCAGTACTGGGCAGTGTGCCCGCCTACAGTGTCCTTGATCGGGACGTAGCGCCCCTCCCGGCCGATCTTGCTTCAGCCATTGGCGCGAGCATTGGGGCAATAGTGGGTTCACTTGCTGGCGTATTTATTTATAATCGTGTCAGGAAACCCGGGTTAGAGGCGCGCAGAGGCGACTCTAAGCTCAGGAATCTTTGAAGAGTCTGGAACTGCTTCCAGAATCTCGTGACCAAAACCGGCGGGCCCGAAATACGAGTGGCACGGGTGGTCAGCCGCGATTTAGGACTTATACCAATTCTGAATAAAGAGGGGAGAGAAAGAGTAGGAGGATGGTGTATGTAGTGGAGATAAAATGAAGGGAAAATAGCCAAGGAGTGAGGGACGAAGGGATGGGAAAAGGAGTGAAAGTTGACTGGCAAGAAAGCAGCGAGGAATTGAAACAGCTTTACCAGAAAGAGGTACATCCCCAACGGCGTACCCGACTGCAAGCCTTCTGGCAGCTGAGCCAGGGGAAACGCATTCAGGATGTAGTGGATACGACCGGGGCATCCTACCGCAGCATGGAACAGTGGCTCAGGTGGTATCGACGAGGTGGACTTGGCGAAGTTCTGAGACGGGTGGTAGGGCACCAGGCCAAGGGCAAAAAGCCCTATCTAAACCCGCTGCAGCAAAGAGCGCTGGTGGCCAAGGTGCAACTGGGCCAGTTCCGGACGGTCTGGGATGCAAAGGAGTGGGTCTGGGGACGCTGGGGGGTGCGTTATACCTATAAAGGCATGTATTCCCTGATGAAGGGGCTTGGGCTGGGGTTGAAAGTCCCCCGACCCCATTCCGATAAAGCCGATGCAAAACAGCAGATGGCCTGGAAAAAAGGGGCCTACTGGATGCCTTGGGCCAGGCTGGAATGACTACTGCCTCCCGGTTATGGCACTGTGACGAGATGCGTTTTGGTCTCTGGGGGCAGGTGCGGCGGCGCTGGGGTCTGAAAGGGAAGAAGATTATCCAGCCGATGCAGATCGTGTTCCGTTGGAGCTATTTGGTGCTGGCGGTGGACGTGGGGCGGGGTGAACTACACTGGGGATGGTCCCAGGGCATGAACCAGCAACAGTTGGTTCCCATATTTGAGCAGTGGCCCTATGGATGGGGTGGTGTGGGATGGAGCCCCCAGTCACAGAGGTAAACTCATGGGCCAGCTGGGCTTTGGGCGAATATCTCTACCGGCCTACTCGCCGGAGTTGAATCCAGCGGAAAGGGTCTTTGAGGAAGTGCGCCGGCACATTGAAGGAGAGGTATATCCTTCCCTAGAGGCCAAAAGGTCGGCCATAGAACACCTGCTGCGGCAACTGAAGGCTGACAAACCACGCTTAAAGCGGCTGATAGGTTGGGACTGGCTCCAGCGGGCTTTGGCTCAACTTCCCAACGCTTAACTCTGCCGCTTATAAACAGAATTGGTATTAGATGCAGTAGGGGTAAGTTTAACCGGCTCGCCGTGGACCAGAACCTCGCGGTTGTCGTAGTCGACGGAGAGGTCCTTGCTTACGAAGGGGTGGGTCTGGGCGCCTAGAGGACCGACCTGCACTCGGCGGAGCACGGCCCGGGTTCGTGCCAACAGCTCCACCGAACTGAAGGGCTTGGTCAAGTAGTCCGCCGCGCCCAATTCCAGGCCGCGAACTATATCCACTTCCCGGGTGCGGGCGGTAACCATAATAATGGGGACCTCGGAAAAGGTGCGTATCTCCTTGCACAAGTCGAAACCGCTGGAGCCGCCTTCCGGTAGAGCCACGTCGAGAATCAACACGTCCGGGCTCTCATTTTTGACCATCTCCAGACCCTCTACGGCGTTGGGAGCGCTGACAATCTGGCTACCCGGCCAGGCCGTCTCGAAGGCAATGGATACGACCTCCGTGATCTCCGGGTCGTCTTCTATGATAGCTAGTCGCATGTTGGCCTCCTGATCAGCGGGATGACTTACCTATCTAACTTTATTAGCCTAGTTGCTTAACCTCCATCCGTTACTATGATTCAATCCGGGTTCAAACTGAAGGCACAGGAAAATCACCAGAAATGGGGGTCCCAGCGGTGTGCCGGGCGCGGCAAGAAGGATTACCGGCGGGAAGAGAGGGGATCAAAAGGATCGGGTATGCCGGGAGGTTCCTTTAATACAATTTCTATATGAAAACTGCGTGTTTTGGGTAGGGTAGGGGCGCACAGCCATGCGCCCCTACGGAATCACCCGGGGCCTGTACGCGACTTTTAGGCAGACTAGCTTTAACCACACCGGCGGGCTCACAGCGAGGCGTTAAAGTAGAAAACCCGCGGATTCGAGGGCGGCCCAAGGAAGGGGGCGGCTCCTCCGGCCGGTTTCTTAGTGAACTTTAACCAGACTGGGGTCCGTATCTACAATTGGGGCAAGTAATTGCGCACTTCGTAGTCGGTCACGGTGGCTCGATATTGGTCCCACTCCATTTGCTTGTTCCGAATAAGACTACTGAAGGTGGGGTCGCCCAGAGTCTGGCGAACTAACTGGCTCTTCTCCGCCAGGGAAATGGCCTCCCCCAGGGTTCCCGGCAGACGGGCGATGCCCCGGGCTTCCAACTGCTCCGACGACATGGCGAAGATGTCGCCCTCCACCGGCGGGGGAACCGGATATTCCTCTTCAATGCCCTTTATGCCCGCGGCCAGGAGCATGCTGAAGGTCAAATATGGATTGCAGGCCGGGTCTGGAGCCCGGTATTCCACCCGGACCGAGCTTTCGTAGCCCGGCTTGTAAGCCGGGACCCGAATCAGATCGGAACGGTTGTGGTGGTCCCAGGAAACATAAACCGGGGCCTCGAAGCCGGGCACCAATCGCTTGTAGGAATTGACCCACTGGTTGGTTACCAGGCTGATCTCCGTGGCGTGCCGAATCAACCCCGCTATGAATTGCTTGCCGGTAAGAGACAGGTGCTGCTGATCTTCCAGGTCGTAGAAGGCATTATCATCCCCCCGGAATAGGGACTGGTGCACGTGCATGCCGGAGCCGTTGACCCCGGTGATTGGTTTGGGCATGAAAGAGGCGTAGGCGCCGGAAAGCTGCGCCAACTCCTTAATTACCAGCTTGGCGGTCATCACGCTGTCGGCCATAGTCAGCGTGTCGGTGTACTGCAGGTCTATTTCATGCTGGCCGGGGGCGCCTTCGTGGTGGGAATACTTGACCGGAATGCCTAATTCGGAAAGATTAAGCACCGTGTTTCGGCGCAAGTCAGCAGTGGGTTGGCTCGACAGCTGGTCATAGTAGCCATAGGTATCCAGGGGCTCGGTGGTCTGGTTATCCCGGAAGTAGAAGAACTCCAGCTCCGGCCCCACATAGTAGGTGTATCCCAGCCGGGCCAGATGCTCCAGGTTCCTTTTCAGGACCTGTCGTGGGTCGCCGGCGAAGGGTTCGCCGGAAGGAGTCTGAATGTCGCAAAACATGCGGGCCACGGCGTTTTGACGGGGACGCCAGGGCAGGAGGGCGAAGGTGGTTGGGTCCGGCCAAGCCCTCATATCGCTCTCGTCGATGCGGGCATACCCCTCGATGGCGGAGCCATCGAACCCCACACCCCGCTCAATCGCGTCCTCCAGGTCGTCGACATTCAAGGCGAGCCCCTTTAATTTGCCGAGAATGTCGGTGAACCAGAGACGGACAAATTTAACGTTGTTATCCCGGGCAATACGCAGGACGTATTCCTTTTCCGCACTGCGCTCCTCCGTCATTAGATTTGCCTCCCCTTATTGACCCCTGAAGAGATTACTAAACTTGGGGGATCCAAATCCCCCGCTGCCGGAAGTTTACCCGATATAGGTAATTTCCCCATGCTGGGTTGCGTCCAAACCTAAAGCTTCCTCCTCTTCAGACACTCGCAGCCCGATGGTATATTTTATAGCCAGCAGTATGATGGCGGTCATCACAAAAGACCACCCCCAGGATGCTCCTATGCCGACTAACTGGAGCAAGATTTGCTCCCCACGGCTGACGCCATCGGCGAGAGCGCCGAAGCCTATGCCGACAAAGAGACCGGTGGCCAGGGCCCCCCAGGTACCGCCTACGCCGTGCACACCCCACACTGCCAGAGCATCGTCGACTTTCAACTTCCGCAGCAGCTCGATGGCGCCGAAACAGATTACCCCGGCCCCAGCGCCGATGATGAGCGCGGGCATAGCGCCCACAAATCCGGCCGCTGGGGTGATGGCCACCAGTCCGGCGACCGCTCCCGAGGCGGCCCCCACCACGCTGGGTCTGGCGCCGAATATCCAGGACATGGCTACCCATGCAACTACCGAGGCTGCGGTCGCGACGTTAGTGACCACGAAAGCGTTGGTCGCGGCGCCGAGAGAGGTCAGCGCGCTACCGGCGTTAAACCCAAACCATCCAAACCAGAGCAGTCCAGCCCCCAAGACAATCATCGGAATGTTATGGGCGGGCATGGGTTCTACTCCAAACCCCAGGCGCCTGCCGATGATTAACGCCGCCGCCAGCGCCGCAATGCCCGAGTTGATATGCACCACGGTGCCGCCGGCAAAATCCAATACACCAAGACTGCCCATCCATCCGCCGCCCCACACCCAGTGGGCCAGCGGCGCATAGACAATTGTTACCCATAGCACGATGAAGATAGCATAGGCACTGAACTTCATCCGCTCCGCGAAGGCGCCGGTTATGAGGGCAGGAGTAATTATGGCGAACATAGCCTGGAAGATCATAAAGGTCTGGTGAGGTATGTTGTCGGCGTAGGGTCCGGCCTCGGTGGCGCTGACACCGGCAAGGCCGAACCATTCCAGGTTACCGATTAAGCCCAACCCGCCCACATCTGGGCCAAAGGCCAGGCTGTAGCCCCATAAAACCCAGACTACGCCTACCAGACCCATGGCCATAAAGCTATACATGATGGTGGCGGTCGAGTTCTTCCTACGCGCCAGCCCACCGTAGAAGAAGGCCAGGCCCGGAGTCATCAACAGCACCAGGGCCGAGGAGGCCAGTATCCAGGCGGTATCTCCACTGTCCATAGCAATTCGTCTCCCATATTTAGGTCGAGCCTAGAAGATTTACGGTGGCGGATCATAATCGGGCGCTGGGGAAGCACAGATCCCGAAAGCCCAGCTCCCCGAAACTCCGACCCCGTGCGGCCCGAAGCAGGTAAATGGTTGGGTTAACCAGCCGGATTTAGGCAGTTGATCATCCGGGGAGCTGGAGTGCCCTGAGAGTACCCTGAACGATATAGTTAACCTCTAATGTTAAATAATGGTTACCAAGTTGTTAAATATTTGTTAAATCCCAGGGCAATAAACAAGCAATGCTAGCCGGTTAGCCTAAATATTAGGAAGGAGGGCAAAGAAGAACCACACAAACCTTTACCGTGTTCTTTACTTTCGTCTGTCATCATGGCCTGGTCACGGGACAGGAAGCCGCCTGACTATATCCCGGACTCAATCCCAAGAGGCCAGTGATGAGTACAGTTTTCCAGCCCAATGGCGACGCTAGAATTGGTAGCGAGCCGGACCAGTTGCCAGACGAGTTGATCGGTCTTAATGGCATTGGCTCGACCCAGAACCTCTCCTGGCGGCTGGTGGCCGCGCAGGAGAGGGTAGAAGAGAGATGGCGGATTACCTCCATGGGCATGTCCAGTCCAAGCTGTTGGCGCTGTCGCTGGGTTATGCCAGGAGTCCCTGACCCGAGACCCGGTGGCGGCATCCCTGATGCTGGAGCGGGTTCAAAGCGAGTTGCAGAAGGTGCAGGACGAAGACTTGAGACAGGTTAGTCGTGAGCTTTATCCCGCCATCATCAAAATGGGGCTGGTGCCGGCCATGCGCAGTCTGGTCAGCCGATTCAGCGAGTTAGTGGATATAGACCTGTATATCGACACTAAGTTTGAGCAATTGGATCGGGACGGTGAGGCTGCCCTGCCGGAAAAGCGGCGTCTGGTGGATTACCGCATCGCTGAGGAAGCCTTGAACAATGTGCTAAAGCACGCCCGGGCGACCAACGTGCGGGTAGGGTTGCTTTATCTGGAGCCGGGCCTGCTCGTTCTTAACCTGGTGGACAACGGTTGCGGCTTCGATTCCAGCCTTGCATTCACTGGTCAGGGCTTGGCCATGATGACCGATTACGCCCAGGCGTTGGGCGGCAGAACCGCGATTATTGCCGCTCCCGGCGAGGGAACCTCGGTGCGCCTTGTCCTGAGGTTGGATGGAGCGGAAAGCTCGGCGATCCCGTCCCTCAGCTGGAACCAATAAGAAGTAAGCTTCCGGTAACAGCCTTTACCAACAGCCATTACCGAGCCATCCCGGCGCAGACTATGGTCCGGGATACGATTATTCAGAAGGAATTCCTCCCCTCCCTACAACCCCGCTCCCCTTCCGTTAGAATAGGCCAGTCCCCGATTAATTTGGGGGTGTCAGAAATTCGGCTGGAAGGGCGCCCTATCCCAGGAGTGCAGCGTGGTAAATCCTCGGTAGGAAGACGGCTGCGCCGGTGTCCCAGCGTCTAGACAAGTTAACCGGCTTTCCAGAAACCCTCTCTTGGCCCACCCGAGGCGAACCCACCGACTGGAGGCAATTTTGTCCGGAATTTGGCCCGGCGATATCCAATGTGTTGCCATGCTGACCTTCGATGTCGACGGGGTTTCTTCCTGGCTGAGAAGGGACCCCAATTACGGCTCTCTGCCCAGCCTGATGTCGATGGCCGAATACGGACCCAGCGTGGCTGCTCCCCGCATTTTGGACCTGTTGGACAAGCATGACATTAAAGCCAGCTTCTATGTGCCGGGGTACGTGGCCGAAAGTCACCAGGATCTGGTTCGGGAGATAGCCGCTCGCGGCCATGAACTGGGGCACCACGGCTATCTGCACGAAGCCCCGGCTTCCATGTCCCCGGAGGAAGAGGAGCAGGTACTCAAAAAGGGCATCCAAATACTAGGCGACATAACTGGGTACGCGCCGAAGGGTTATCGCTCTCCTAGTTGGGAGCTAAGTCCGGTCTCCCTGGAGTTGCTGGCCCGGCATAATTTTCTTTACGACAGCAGCATGATGGGGGATGACGCCCATTACTTGCTGAATTCAGAGTCCCTGAGCAGCCCACTGGTAGAGGTCCCCATCCACTGGGTCTTGGACGACGCTCCCAACTTCGTTTACGCTCCGTCGGCGAACCGACTGGGCCCGATGCGGAGTCCGGAGGAGGTCTACGGCACCTGGGCAGCCGAATTTGAAGGCCTGTATCGATACGGAAGGGCCTTCAACCTGACCATGCATCCCCAGTATATCGGGCGCCCCGGCCGGCTGCTGATGCTGGAACGGTTGATCAACCATATTCGTGGTTTTCCGGATGTGGAGTTCATGCGGGTTGTTGATGTGGCCCAGATGTGGCGGCCGGAGCCGGGCGGGTAGAGAGTAGGCAGGCCGGTAGGGAGAAGAATGAGGAGGCGACGCTGGGAGAGTGAGAAGGGAGGGGAATCTGTCCGCAACTGGTGTCTTTAGAGATTTGCCCTACTGCCTGTTCAAGAGCGGCCCGAGGGAGATCAGGCGAAGGGGAGGCTGTTTACCCGATTCCCGGCGCGGTTCAGCTGACGAATAGCTGTCGGTAGAGCCGGTCCACTTCGTCTATGGCTAGATTGATCTGGTCACTCAGGTCGTTTAAATCCTGCCGCAGCGCATTCAGCGAAGCGCGACGCTCTTCCAAGCCCTCGTAAAATTCCGACACAACCTGGTAGCTCAGGTCTCCCCGCCGATAATGGGCCACCAGGGAATTATACTCCTCAACAAGGGCCTCGTAGGCCACCCTTTCCAGGTCGTAAAGGTCCAATCGAAGAGCATACTCAGCTTTAAACTCGGTCACTGCCAGCTTGGCCCGGTCATATTCCGAAGCGTCGATTATGTCCTGGGGACGCGCCCCCTTCCTGACTTCCACCAGCACTCCATCTATCTGCTCCAGGGTGATTTCACAGGGGTCCGGATTGGAGCTGGCATCACCCTGGGTGGTGTAAAAGGGAGTGGTTCCCTGGTACCTGACGTCGATTATGCGGTGGGCTTTGGATACATCCTGCGACTTGTAGTAGCGGCAGCCCAGGTCCACCGAGAAAGAAACCACGTCGCCGACGGCCGGCGGCTGAGGAAAGGGTGGATTTAGGAAAACGGCTTCGTCGCCGCAATCCAGAGCCGGCCGCATGCTGCCGGTGCAGGCGAACCCGCTGACAAAGTAGTTGTCGGAGCCGCCGGTGGATGAGTCATAGACCGGTTGGGCATTCAAGGCTTGGAATTGGGTTGGGGCCGGGGCCGGTACCGGTGGCGTGACGGCATTTATTCGGGTATCTATCTGGCTATCTATCTGGCAATCTATCTTAGGCTGGATGCTCGGAAGGTGGGCTGGGGGAAGGTAGGGCTCGCCGGAGTTTGGAGCAACCTCTTGGGACGAATCCCATCCCATTTCTATCGTTCGCAGGGTGTCCGGGGCTTTTGGGGTCTCCGGAGCTTTTTCAGACTTCGCTGCCCCGGAATCTTGATTTATCTCACCTTGATGCACCGCTGTCTCTGGGCTATCAGCGGATGGGGAGGGTGGAAAAAGGACGGCGCAGGCGGTCAGCGAAAACAAACCGGCGATGACGGCCATAATCGGAAACTCGAAACGCAGCTTCAGCAACCGGCTCAAATCCTGCCCATACGTGCCCGGTTTCGTAGCATAGGAAGGACCAGCTTCCTAAAAAGGCACTAAGCCAGGATATCCGGGGCGGGTTTGGCCAGACAGAGGGTGGTCACTCCTGGTCTTGGGGTGCCAGCACCCCCTTCGACGGGAAGGGGATGGTTCAGAAGTTATTAATCAGGGCGCCAAAGCCTGATGGAGTGAGCGCTTTTTGAAGCGGCGGCGGTGGCGAGGCTGGGGCACAAAATACGCTTCCCTTGGCCCCGGGGATTGAATCAGCCGGATTGGCCCCTGGGATTGGACCGAGGACAAGATCGAGTTGGCTGGTGGGACCTGAGCAATTCCCGGCGGGCAGCCCAAACCCATGCGGGTGCGGGCCTAGAATCTCTGGCGGCTAGAACCCCTGGCTAATGAGATCGCTGGCCCTCTCCGCCATCATGATAATCGTTGCGTTGGTATTGGCGCGGGGAATGTCTGGCATGGTGGCGGCGTCGATCACCCGTAACCCCTCCAGGCCATGAACCCGGCAGTATTGGTCCACCACCGCCGCCGGATCCGAGCTCGGACCCATCTTGCAGGTGCCGCAGGTGTGGCCGGCAATCCCCATGTTTTGCTTGAGCCATGCGTCCAACGCCTCATCCGAAGCCAGCTGGGAATCCGTAGGCGCCAAGCGCTCCTGGATCAGGCTATCGAACCCCGAATGCTCAAACAGGCTGACACATCCGCGAACGGCTTCCCGCAGGCGTTCCAGGTCCCAGGGCTGGGTCAGGAACTGGTAGTCCAGCTTTGGCTGGACCTCAGGGTTGCTGGAAATGAGGCTCAAGGAGCCCACGCTTAGGGGCAATTCCAGCCGGCACCCAATCCGTATCTCTTCGGATTCCCTCCCCAACGGGCCGGAGGTGGTCGGCTGGACCTGGATGTCGTTCCGCGTGTTGGAGCCCGCAAAGCTGCAGCGCAGCGCCACCTGGTTGCGGGGCGAGTCTGCTTCCAGCGAGTATCCGTTTTGAGGGCGGTAGCGGAGGGAGGCCGATGGATGGTTCTTCATATTCTGACCCACGCCCGGCAAGGAGTGCAGCACCGGTATCCCCAGGTTATCCAGATGGTCCCGCGGACCCACTCCGGACAGTAATAGCAACTGGGGAGAAGCTATAGCTCCAGCGCTGAGAATGATCTCCTCTCCCGCTATCTGGAAGATTTCTCCTCCGCTTTCAACCTCCAGACCGGTGGCGCGCTTGCTTTCCCGGTCGCTTGCCCGATTGTTTTCCCGGTTTGTTTCAATAAGAACGCGCCTGACCAGCGCATTGCCCTTGATGGTCAGATTCAGTCGATGGCGGGCAGCGTGCAGGTAGGTAAGAGCCGTGCTCATGCGCACCCCGTTGGGGTTGTTCAGCGGCATGGCCCCCACGCCGCTAGATTCCGGATGGTTCATGTCTGCATCGTCGGAAAACCCGGCGTCCCGACAGGACTGGAAAAATGCCGATTGGAGGGGCAGCCAGGACTCTGGAGGGTGGCGGCGAACCGGTATGGGACCGGTCGAGCCGTGGAAGTCATCTCTTATGTTCAGGTCTGTTTCCAGCTTTCGGAAATAGGGAAGCACCTGGGTATAACTCCAGAGGTCGTTGCCCAGCTCGGCCCAGTGATCGTAGTCCTCCGGCGCTCCCCGCAGGAAAATTTGGTGGTTGATAGCGCTAGTACCGCCGACCACTTTGCCCCGGGGCACCGGCACTGGTGTGGACCGCTCCGGAGAGGATAGGCCAGTAAAGGACCAGTTGTGGGGCGCGTTAACCTCAGAGGCCGCCTGGTTAGCGTCGTATTTCAGTTCAGGGGGCAATAGACCTGGATCGGGATAGTCCGGTCCCGCCTCCAGCAGCAGCACCGAGCGGGTCGGATCCTCCGATAGGCGGCAAGCCAAGACGCAGCCAGCCGAGCCGGCACCCACGATTATGACGTCGTATCGCATTTTCCCTGCCTCATTGGGGTTGAACCGAATTCGCGGTTGGGAGCTGGCATCACTTAGCCTTGAATCTGTAACCAGACACGGTTGGAAGAGTCTCTGGTTGGGGAAATCCCCCTATATCCCCCTTTGCAAAGGGGGATATAGGGGGATTTGGCTCTCCTAAGATTAGCAATTTCGTGAAGGTACGTTGACCTTTAGTGATGCCTCCCCAGTTACGGGAACAGTCGGACGAGGGTGCCGCCAGGGGCCGCCGGCGGGGCTTAGGTGCCGTGGCACCGCTTGTACTTTTTCCCGCTGCCGCAGGGGCATTTTTCGTTGCGGCCTATCTTCCGCCCGGCTTGCCGGGTGATGGCTTTCCTCTCTCCGCATTCCTTGCAGGTGCAGGCCAGGGGGTGTTGACTGTACCAATTGGGTCGAACCATCCAGCTGCTCCAGAATCAGGTGCTCCAGAATAATGAGGTCCCTACTGCTACTATTGGCGCGGGTATCGGTAGTGGGTTCGGTTGGCGGGACTGGTTCCCGGGCTGAATCGGGATCCGGCCCAGTATAGCACCGAGGCGTGATTCCCGTGATTACTATTACTGATCCCTGACGAAAATTCTAAACTTGTAAGATCCAAATCCCCCTCAGTCCCTCTTTTTAAAAGGGGGACTGAGGGGGATTTCCTCGACCGGCGGCACTCGAAGGAAAAGCAAGTTTAGATAGCCAGACCGGCGTGCCGCAAGCGAGTCAGCACCGCCTCCGGGCTTTCTACCACCACCACACGAGTGTCCGGATCCGCTTCTCTGGCCTGGGTGGTGACGTATCTTCGGTCCGAGGGAGATACGTCCCGGTCGATGAGCAGGGCGTCGAACTTGGAAGAGCCCACCAGGTCTAGGGCCACCCCGTCGTCCAGGGTACCGGTTACTATGTGGCCGACTCGCTCCAGAACCGCTGTGGTGCGATCCACTCGGTCCTGCGCTCTGCCGACGATGAGGATGCGTAGATTCATTTTTAGTAGCAATAGCTTCTGGTCTGGTTATAGCCCCTGCGAACTCTCCAGTTCACTTGCCAAAACCTCGGGGCCATAGCCCGTCAGCCCGTCCCGCCTAACTCTTAGGTCGTGGTAAACCAGCGTCTGGACTATAGTCTGGACCGGAGCGAATAGAACAGCGACCACGATTGGTCCGGCGTAGGGTACGTACAAGCCCGAGAACGGCGCCCGCAATACTGCTTGCGATGATCCATAAAATAAACATAAGCAGCAGGATGCCAAAGACCCGCCACCAATTGCCCTCTACCAGGTTGGAGCTTCGCGCCAGCGCAGCCAGGGGGCCACACCTTTCCAGCGATGCCGTCTGGTAAACAAAAAACCACCGCACACCGAAGAAGATGGCGAAGGGAATGCCGATTATGGTGATAGCCATCAGAAGGACGCCCAGGCCTGCCAGAAGTGATGCCCCCAGCATGGCCATGTATCTTCCCAGAGCGAAGGAGTAGGCCGGACCCACGGGGATCGGCCTTCCCAGAATCTGTCCCGACACACCGTAGATCAACGCACCTGCCATGATGACGGAAGTAAGCCATGTGGCGATTAACAGGGTAACACCAAAATAGATAACCGGAAGTAATGCTTCAATGATCTCCGCAAAATCAAATAGTGACGGATCAAACGGTGGGTCCCTTGAAGGATCAAAAAGTTGAGGATTAAAGTCTGAAAGGTAATATACTAACGTCTCAATCATGGCGCTCTCAAGAAGAGCTTCAAACCAAAAACCCAGCAGCGACAGGGGAATCTGCACCACTGCAACTATTATTACTATACCGAGAAATCCGGCCCCGTAGATCCGGAAGATACCCTCAAATATCCCTCCCAGGGTCTTCGGCCCCAATGGATTGGCTACAATGGGGCGGGCAGCGCCGCAATTGGGACAGAACCCCGCTGCGCTGGATACTCCCCGGGGGCAAAGGTCCCTGGCAATTTTCGCAGTGCTGCAGCCCAGGATCACCTGGGGGGCTATTTGCTCCCATCACTAACCTCCCCTTATCGAGGTGAGGTACATCCTAAACACCCCCGGTAATTGGGTTCATCCCCCAAAAAACAGCATGATAGTTGCAGCCGTGTAACTCCTCCCGATCACCTCTTGGTAGGCGCAGGACCTGGTCAACCAGCCGGTGAGCCGAGGGTTCAGCCGGCGGCGGTTTGTTCCTTTAAAAGCTCGTCCCAAGGCCCTGGGAATTGCCCGGTGGGCCGCTCCCCACTCAGAAATATGTTTTCCTGCCGGTGCCACTCGCTGCGAGGAGTTTCGTAGTAAACTTCTATGCCATTGCCGTCTGGGTCCTGAAAATAGATGCCCAGCGACAGACCGTGGTCGCCGATCCTGCCAATGGGCACCTGCTTTTCCTTGAGACGATTGTAGAACTCCTTCAGGTCCTCCAGGCTTTCCATCCGCCAGGCCATGTGGTTGAGTCCCACTTGCCCCCGCTGCGGGCCCTGGGCGTCCTCGCCCACTTCCACCAGGGCGATCTCATGGGACTCGTCGCGATTGGCGGACATGAAGGCGACCCGCCCCGCCGCGAAATCGTAGGTGTGGAGACCCAGCACCTCCCCATACCATTTATGCGCTCGCTCGGCGTTCCGAACGTAAATGTTGACGTGTCCCAGGTACTTTGGTGTGTAGCCCATTTCTAACCTCCTGCCCGATATTAGTGGGTTCTAGATTGACCGGCGGTCCGGATTTTAACCAGTTAATCCATTTTATGCACCAGAAGGCCGGCTAGCAAGTGTAGAGAGACCTCATATCTCAAGGCGAGGGCAAAGCCCGACGTCGTTAGATCGCCGGCTCGGCTGATTACGGCTTCTGGACTGTATCTATATTCACCTGACGGGTGGCGCCGACGGTGAAGGATGTTTCCCAGTGTTGGTATTCAGCTCTATGCCGTTAAAGGGAGGCTTAAGCCCGCCCGCTTTCCAGCTGGTGGCGCTTCAGGAACCGCTGGACGGCCACCAGGGCCCACAATGCCTCGATGACAGTGATGGGGTAAACCCCGGCCAGCGCGCTATAGGCTGATGTGGCGGCGGACGCCAAGGCGAATAGCAGCACCAGCCATTTGGAACGGGACTCCTGCCAGTAAGCCAGAAACATGATGGCCACGGCCACCGAGCCGAACAGTGTGAGCATTTCCGCCTTCCTCACCGGCAGTAATACGGACCGGCAGTAAGCCGGGACCGGGTCCATTTTAAGTCAAGTCGCGGAGATGCGGTTGGCACAGGTAGCGTATTACCGATAGCAAGATTACCGCGGCTATCAGAACCGCCGGGGTTTCCCAGTGCCAGGGTTGGACGGGCACTCCCAGCAGCGTACCTACTGCCGGCGGATGTTCGGTGTCGGTAACAGCCATGACCAGAATCATCACTCCAACGGAAAACGCCAGCACCACGTCGAATAGCCAGGGCATGTCTCCCAGAAAACCGCTCGGAGGGCTGTTAAACAGGAAAAAGGAAAAGGTTGTTCCCAATACCAGGCCCAGGGCGTGCCCCCCGATGAGAGATCGGTACCTGCCGGCAGCGCTTGCCGGGTGAATAAAGACTATCGCCACGCTGGCGCCCAGGCCGGCCGCCAGAGCGGCATCGGCCAGGGAATCCACGAAAACTAGGATCAAAAGCATGGAGCAGGCGGCCAGACCCGCTTGAATGAAATAATTGTAGGAGTAGCGGGAAAACCTGGGGTCGAGAATCCGGACATTTTTCGGGAAGCGGAGGCTCTGACCCAGGCGGCAGCGCAGGTTGTGCAACGGCCTGCGGGAATTGGGGCCTGAAAGGCGCTCCGGGTTTTCCGGGCGACCTCCCGCCGAGGAGCCGGGTTCGGGAAGACGGCTCTCCGGTTCTACGCCGTGGTATGGGAAAAATGGTCTGGATCGTCTTGGTGGAAGGACCAAATGGCGGACTCCTCTAGGGAATGGCCCGGACCGGCGGCCGGATATCTAGGCCAGGTTCTGAGCGAATTCCAGCCAGACTCGGGCGCAGGGCACCGGCAGGATGTGCTGGACGAAACCGTACACACCGGGAAAGACGACCCGCCGCCCATTGGGAAACAGCTCCCAGGCCTCCCGAAAATCCCCTAGCACCTCTTCCCGTAGGTTGGCGGCGGCGATTATCAGGGTAGGGGTTTGCACATCTTTGAGCAGCGGCCCCAGGTCTCCCGCGGCGTTGCGCTGGAACCCACTGACCACGTGGGGCGTGGTGGCCGACATTTGCGAAGCGTACCAGCGGGTGTAGGCCGGGTCCACCATCTGAGGGTCCAGACGCCGGCCGATGGTGCTTTCCACCCAGGCGGCGACTCCTTCCTTCTCGATGAGGTCGGCGCTCTCGCCGTGGTGGGGGTCGTTGAAGCTGGTGGGCGAGGTGCAGGCGGTTAGGGACAGCAAGCGATTCTGGTGCTGGGTGGCAAACCGCATGGCGATGGAGCCGCCGACGGTTTCGCCGATGAGATGGAACCTTTCCAGCTCCAGCCTATCCACCAGACCCAGCAGATCCTGAGCGAAGTTGTCCACCGACCAGGGATAGCCCGGCTCGGGAACCTGGGACTGACCCATTCCCCGCATATCGAAACGAATTACCCGGTAATGGCGGGCCAGGATCGGCACCCAGGCGTACCATAGCTTGTGGTTCTTCGCCATACCGTGGTGGAGAACCACCGTCTCTGGACTAGTCCAGGGATCGGTGAAATCGTCCACCGTGTAGAATAGCTCAATTCCGTCGTCCAATCTGGCCTTCATAGCAACCTCGGACTAATCATATCGGACCAACAATACCTGGTATGGGTCTTCTGAAACTTGGAACAACCTCGGGCCGTTATACCTGGATGCCCTGCTCCGTGAAAACTGACCTGGCGATTTGCATCGCCGTGCGGGTGGTGAAGTATCCGCCGTACAGGGTCAGCTGGATGAACACCTCCATGATTTCGGTAGGGCTCATTCCGATGCGTAATGCGCCACTAATGCGGCGGCGGATTTGCCGGTCATACCGGCCCAGAACTGTCATCGACGACAGTGCGCAGATAGCCCGCGACTTGTCGTCCAGCTGAGGCCTGGTATAAATGGCGCCCCAGTGGTACTCGTTGATCAACCGTTCCAATTGCATCTCCGGGGAATCCGGTTGCTGAAAGGCTTCGGGCACGGTGACCTCTCCCATGTGTTGCTGGTGGGCCTGCAACCCGGCCTGATACAGCTCTTCCGGGGTGCGGTTGGTATCGTAGACCCGCGCCGGAGTGAACTGAATCCCCCGTTCCTCGAATATCTCCTTGGTGATGCGCATGGCCGCCTCGGTGGCGGGAACGCCCACGTAGAAGGTCAGCTGGATGAACACCTCCACCACCTCGGCGGGGGTCAGCCCAACGTTCAGTGACCGCTCAATATGCCGCCGCAGCAAGGTTAGCTCGCCCAGGGCCATCAATGCGGCTACGGTGCAGATGACGCGGTACTTCAACTCCAGACCGGGGCGAGTCCAGATGGAGCCGAAAAGGGCCTCATCGATAATCCGCTTTAAATCGGGGGCCAACTGGTCGGTCCCCGGTAGGGTAAAGTGACTCGGGTCGCCATCGGCCATTTTGGCCCGCATCTCTTGGCCCTGCTCAAAACGTTCGTCCAGCGTAGCCACTTGGGTTCCTCCTTAACAATTCCTGTAGCAGGTGTTTAATGTGTCCTCCCCTTATTGAGGGGAGATTGGGGGGTCGCATCGCCCCCTTTAACTGCCCTTGCTAAGGGGGAGAACCAGGCTTTTCGCCACTCTCTTAACCAAAGGTCGGGCGGTCGAAGCGATTCTGGCTAGGCCTTGCTTCGTGTTTGACAGATCAACTGGCCTGCGCCATCACATCCCCGGCGAACCAATCCAGGCGTTCCAAGGCTTGACCCAGGTCCGCCCCCCGAATGTCGAAGATTATGTGACTGACTCCCACGTCGGAGTAGGTCTGGATATCCTGAAGGACCTGCTCAGCCGTTCCAGAAAACCGGCGCCGTGGTCCGCCGGACCCGGTGCCCGGGTCATAGAGCGGCGTCTTCATCGCCACGTCCAATTCAGCCGGATCCCGACCGGCCCGCTCGGCAAAGCGGTGGAGGGTCGCTACGTTTTGAGCCAGTTCCTCCGGCTCCATAGGCACGGCGGGTATCGCTCCCACCGGATGCCATCCGTTGCCCAGCTCGGCGGCTCGGCGGATGGCCGGCCGGCTATGGCCACCCACCCAGATGGGAGGATGGGGTTTTTGCACCGGCTTGGGGAGGAACTGAATGTCGGAGAACTGACAATATTTGCCGGCAAAGCTCGGACTAACGCTGGTCCATAGCTCTTTAAAGGCCTGCAAGTACTCATTGGTCGCCGCTCCCCGATCCGCGAAGGGAGGGGCTCCCAAGGCTTGAAATTCTTCCTCCATCCAGCCGACACCGACACCCAAGATCAGCCGTCCCTGGGAAAGCACGTCCAGCGTGGCGAGGATCTTGGCGGCCAGCAGAGGAGGGCGATAGGGGACGATCATCACGCTGGGAACCAATCGAATTCGGCTGGTGACCCCGGCCAGATAGGTGAGCAGGGTCAACTGCTCGAAATACTCCCCCCCTTCTTCGCCCGGGAATTCCCCTCCCACAGTGTAAGGGTAGGGAGAATCGATCTCCTTGGGCACCAGGATGTGGTCACCGGCAACCATGCAGTAAAACCCCAAATCGTCACCCCGACGCGCAATGGTCGCCAGAGGCTCAGGGCGGGCGGTGGGACCATGATTCGGCAAATAAAAGCCGAACTTCATAAGGCACCTCGAGGGGCCTGTTGGAGTTTATTCGGGGTTTGTTCGGTAGGTAACTATAGCGCCCGTACTATATCTCCAATGAGTTCTGTTGTCCAACCCCGGCAATCCGAAAAAGGATGGGCGGCAGCTGCGCCTGCGCCCCTACCTTACCCAAACGCCCTCCGTTGGCACCCGACCGTCATTGGGTTAGAATGAGCCCGACCCGGACCACGGTGAGTACTAGAATAGTTGGGAGGTTTCTCATGGCTTTGACTCTTGCGGAGGCCAATCGGATAGTTGAAGGTGCTCTGGCCCAGGCCGCCGAGTTCAACATCAAGGTGAGCGTGGCGGTGTGCGACGCCGGGGGCAGGCTGGTGTCGCTCAACCGCATGGACGGCGCCATTTGGGCCGGCGCCTACGGCTGCCAGGGCAAAGCCGTGGCCTCGGCGGCCTTCGGCAGGCCCAGCGGGGAGCTGACGGAGCGGGCGACTCAACCGACCCCCGCGGGCATCGCGGCGGCCGAAGGGGGACACATGATCATGGGCCAAGGTGCGGTCCCAATCATCCGCAATGGGTTAATAGACGGCGCTTGCGGCGTGGGTGGCGGCACCAGCCAGCAGGACGAAGACTGCGCCCGAGCCGGTCTCGCCAAGCTTTAGATCGGGGTTGTCACCCTGCACCTCTTTCGCCAGGGGATGGGACCATTTCTTTTAGATGCTTCTATCTACTGCCAAGGTTTTTCACTCCGCCGATTTAGGGTCTTCTCCCTTTGAAGAAGTGGACTGCGTCTAATCGGAGGAATGTCTATGCTTAATTAAACCCTTATGGAGGTCAACTATGCGGGGATTCAGCAGGGATGCGCTCATCACAGCCTTAGTTTTAGCTGTAGTGGCATTAATGGCATCTGCTTGTTCCTCTAAAGAGGTCCCAGAAGAGGCAGAAAGTATTAAGATTTACGGAGATGAAGGAGGAGCCGCTAATGCGGTCACCTTCACTGGAATAGCTTTAACACCAGACCCATCGACAAGAAGCGGAACCTTAGGAGGGCTCGACCCAGTGGTGGGAGATACTATTGTTGACCAGTGGCTTAAGGTTTATGTAGGGAAAGAAGTTTATTACCTCCCTCTCTTCAGATAAGATTACTTAGACAGATGTACTGTTGTTCGCCTCCCAGACCATCAAGGGACCATCAAGGAATGAAAAGGCCTTCCCCCGTCTCGTGACGTTGGAGCAAGATGTCGGCTCCGGGTGACATCACTCTTCATCCGTAGGTGTATTCGGGGACGCTAGACTTTAGATGCGCCATTGAGCCTTGGTAAGGGGAGAAACCGTAAAATTAACCACCTTCTCATGGAATTAGGGCCATCACCGATGCCGGCGAGCCGCTGCCACCCCGCAGGCGCAGAATTCCTATTACCAGCGTAGTGCCGGTCGGCGGCAACTGGTCCAGGCCGGTCAGGTTGGCCAGAACAATGCGCGGCTGCTGGAGCAGCAACTTGCTGACGGCGAAGCTGGAGTCCTGACCCGGGTCCACTCCGTGGGTGTCGATACCCAGCCCGGCGATTCCCCGCTGCTCCAGGAGGAACCTGGCCGCATCGATGCCGAAGCCCGGGAAATGGAGGCCGGGGCCAGGCTTCTGTCCCTGGTACTCCCCCAGATACTCTGAAGGGTCGTCCCACTTCTCTCCCCAGCCCGTGTGGGCCAGCACTACGCTTCCGCCGGGAATCCGGCCGTGGCGGCCTTCCCATTCCTGCAAGTCGCGCCGGGAGAAGACGTAGTCTGGGCGCCCCAGGGCCTTTTGCCGAAGGTCGATGACCACGGCGGGCGCCACTAGAGACTCCGGTGGGTAGGCGTCAATGGTAAGACCATCGGCGTAAAAGCAGCTGGGCGCGCTCAGGTGGGTGCCGGTATGCTCCCCCATGGCAAAGCGGCGGAGGTAATACCCTTCTTGGCCTGACCGGGCCGGGTCCAACCGGGCGGTCGTTTCAAACTGGACTGCCGGGTCTCCCGGCCAGATGGGGATGACCGGATGAATCGCCCGGCTCAAATCCAAAACCCTGGTATAAACGATATTCCTGGGGGAGGACCCAGGCGATGGCTCAGGCACTGGCTCGATCCGGGTCAGTCGTGACTGACCAGCCCTTCATCCACCATTGCCTTGATCGCTCCATCGAAGGCCGCCAGGCTCTGGTCGATGTCCGCCTCGGTATGTACGCCGGAGAGCACGCCGCTGGTGCGGGACATGAGGTCGACTCCCCGAACCTGTGCCGCCTGGCGGAAAGCCTTCTGGGTTTCTGGGGACTGGTTCTTCAGCGCATTGGCGTCCAGGCCTTCGATGGACCTAGCGCCGAAAAAGAGGTGGAAGGTGGAAGACTCACCGTAAACGCAGGCGGCTACCTCGTAGCGGTCCACGATCTCGCTTAAACCCCGCCTCAGCCGCTCCGCCATGCGGTCGGCCTGTGCCTGCATCTCTCCAGTAGCTACTATTTTCAGGGCCGCGTTGCCCGTGGCGGCAGCATAGGGATTGGCGTTAAATGTTCCGCCGTGGAGCACCCGCTCAAAGCGGTCGTGATGGGAGTCATCGGTCTGCTCCATGACGGCCATGAACTCGCTTTTCCCAGCCACCGCGCCGCCGGGCAGTCCGCCGGTTAGGATCTTGGCCAGGGTGCACAAGTCGGTATCTATGCCCAGCCGCTGTTGCGCGCCGCCGGGACTCCAGCGAAATCCGGTAATAACCTCGTCCAGGATCATCACCACCCCGTGCTCGCGGGTCAGCTTTCGCACTCCCTGAAGAAAATCGGGCTGCAACGGAACGGTGCCGTAAGAGGCTCCCGACGCCTCGGTGATTACTCCAGCAATGTCCGAATCGCTGGTCAGGACCCGCTCCAAAGCTGCCAGGTCGGGCGGCAGCACCACCACCGAATCCAAAACTCCTTGGGGTATGCCGATGGAGGCGGGCACGTCAAAGGGGGGCAAATTTCCTGGCATCACGTAGTCGTGCCAGCCGTGGTAGTGGGATTCCCAGCGGATAATCTTGTCCTTGCCGGTATGGGCTCGGGCGATGCGCAGGGCCAGCATAGTTGCCTCGGCGCCGGAACCGACAAATCGTATCTTTTCGGCACAGGGAATGAGCTGGTGTACCCGCTCTCCACACTCCAACATTGCCTCCACCGGCCCGCCATAATGGGAGCCGTAGGGGGCGGCCTGGACCAGGGCCTCTACCACCTGGGGGTGGGCATGGCCCAGCAACAGGGACGCCGAACCCATGCCATAGTCGATGTATTCGTTGCCATCCACGTCCCACTTGCGGGCTCCCTGTCCTCGAGCAATGGAGATAGGGAAGGGCTCCGCCACATAGCCGTCGTGTCCGGCGCCTCCCGAGGGGAAGAGTTCCTGGAATTGGGGGTATAGCTCGGCCGACCGAGGATTTTTCCTGACGAAAGCTTCCCGGATTGTTTCACCCCGGATTGTTTCGGCCCGGTTGGTTTCAGCCATTATCGCCTCCTGTTGCCCGGTTCGCGGTCTCCAACGGTTCGCGGTGTCCAATTGTAACATTCCAGAGGCTTTTTGAGATATATTTGGGTTGATCCCGGAGGGAAGCGCAGCCTGATCCGACATTTGGCCCTCAAGCCGGCCTCAACTATCCCGTGGGGTTAGCGGGTGTTAGAATAGCGAATCGACATGATGGGCTTTACCTACCAGGCAGGAGAATCCCTGCCCGGAGGGAAGCGCAGCCTCCGAAGCCGGCCTCAACTATCCCGTGGGGTTAGCGGGTTGATGTTGAACCAATTGCGGGATTCGTTTTCTCGCTTTCTAGAGCTTGCTTATGGAAGATGATGAATTCCTGGATAGAATCCAGGGGAAAATCCAGAGGCTGACCCAAAAGAAGATCGAATTGAGGCTGGACCATGAGGACGCCAATCAATTGCTGGTGGAGCTGGAACGGGAAGTGCCGCTGGTAATTCTGGGCTCCAACGTGCTTCAGTTTTCCGGTTTCGCCCGCATGTGCGTCGAATACGTGGTCGAGTCCATTCGCCAGCGCCGGCCCCTAGAGTTGCTGGAATTCCATCTACTGCTGGCTCGAAACTAAAGCCGCGGGTTCCCCTGGCCGGGCTCCCCTGGCATGGAATAGCCGTCTGGCATGGAAGAGCCGTCTCCGCCGCCCCAGGAACTCAAGCCCTGGTACTACCAGGAATGGTTCATGTTCCCCACCGCGGTCTTCTGGCCGCTGTGGGCGATTCTGATCATCCGCTCTCCCTGGCATAACGGGTTGATCTCTGGCGCGGTGGCCTGGGCCATGCTTATCGTCGGGGGATATTTCATCATCTGGGACCAGTTGATTCCCGACCAAAGATTGAACCCGATAACCATCACGCTGATCTTTCCAGGCCTGCTGCTCACGCTGATCACCCAGGTCCACTGGATGCGTTACCGGGCGGCGCTACGGGCCGGTATCTCATCTGTCGAATCGGCCGCCGGCGGGAAGGCTTCTACCGAGAGCAGAGGTGTGGCCAGGGGTCCGCGCCGTCGCCGCAGAGGCTCCCGGGCGAGCCGCTCCCGGAGGGGCAGATGATTGGGTAAATCCCCCTCAGTCCCCCTTTCTAAAAGGGGACTGAGGGGGATTTGGATCTCACAAGATTAGAACATTGGTCAAGGAACAGTAATTTCCCAAAGGGGAGGATAAAGTCGATGCCAGGCCGGGAAGAAATTGGGGGACGGGCCATGGTGGTGGTGGCTCACGCCGACGATGCCGAGTGGGGCTGTTCCGGCACCGTAGCCAGATGGTGCGCCCAGGGCTGGGAGGTGGTCTACGTTCTGTGCACCGACGGCAGCAAGGGCACTGAAGACCCGGAAATGACCAGCCAGGAACTGGTAAAAATCAGGCAGCGGGAGCAGCTGGACGCCAGTAAAGTGCTGGGGCTGCACCAGGTTGTGTTTCTGGGATACGAGGACGCCATGCTGCAGCCCAGTATAGAACTCCGCCGCGACATCGCCCGGGAGATACGACGTTATCGTCCCGACATCCTGGTGTCCATGAGCCCACTTCGCGACCTGAATGGGGACGGATACGTTGGACATCCGGACCACCTGGCCTGCGGGGAAGCGGCACTGGCCGCGGTGTTCCCCTCGGCCCGAGACCGGCTGACCTTTCCGGAGTTACTGGAGGAAGGATTGGAGCCCCACAAGGTGGCGGAAGTCTGGGTGATGGACCAGGACAACGCCGACCAATACGTGGATGTCACCGACTACATGGACACGGCCGTTGCCGCTTTGCAGGCTCATGCCAGCCAGGTGGGAGAGGAAGATGTCGCCAAGCATATGAGAAACTGGCGAAGCAGAACCGGCCGTAAGGTTGGGTTCGCCTACGCCGAGGCCTTCAAGCGGTTTCACTTAGGGTGACCCGGTACTCCTCAAGCCTGGCTACGCGAGGCAGTCGGCACCGCAGTTTACAAGGGTTTGCGAGCCACCACCTTGACGCTGGCCACGTTCATGGGCACACCCTCGCCGTCGAAGCGGACCCGTTCCTCGGTGGTTTCCACATCTTCGAATCCGGCCTTCCGCAGGCGGGCTAGATATACCTCCTGGTACTCGGCCCCGGCGATGCAGGATGCCCAGGCTTCGGCGTCGGTTCGCGCCGGCCCCTCGGAGGTGAGAGCCATCATGTCGGATAGGTGGATCCGCCCGCCGGGCGCCAGCACCCGATAGGTTTCCTGAAACACGGCATCCTTGTCCGGGGAAAGGCATACCACGCAGTTGGAAATCACCACGTCCACGCTGGCATCGGGCAGGGGTATCCGCTCTATTTCGCCCTGGACGAACTCCACATTGGTGACCCCCAGGCTGGCCTGGTTGTGGCGGGCCAAATCCAGCATATCCTGGGTCATGTCCAGACCGGTGACGTGACCCTCGGGTCCCACCTGCTGGGCGGCCAGGAAGCAATCGATACCGCCGCCGGAGCCCAGGTCCAAAACCCGCTCGCCCGGCCGGAGACCCGCTAAAGCGGTGGGGTTGCCGCAGCCCGCTGAGGCCGCCACCGCCTCCGCTGGGAGGTTATTGATCTGACCTTCCGAGTAGATGCGCAGCGCCCGCTCCAGGTCGGCTGGTCCGCAGCAACCGCTATCGCCGGATGGGGACGGCTGGATAACCTTCAACTCGATTACGCCCCGGGCCCGAGCGCCGTACTTTTCCCGCACCAATCGCCTGATATCCTCGGGTTTGGTAGCCATCAATCGCCTCCTAGCCGGCGGCCGTGTGCCGCGGATTTTCCCAAGGTTATTCGTGGGACGCCAGGCTGAAGGCCTGCTCCACCGACTGCTGGACCTTGGGCAGCATCTTCTCCCAGACGCGGGCCGCAGCTTGGAATGCCTGTTCTCCGGAAGGAGTCAGCCAGCAGACTCGCCGCCTGCGGCCTTTCTGACTTTCCAGCCGGCATTCCAGGTAACCGCCTGCCATCAACTCCTTCATAGTGGAGTAAACCATGACTTCCGTGGGCTGGCAACATCCTTGGCAGGCCTCCTGGATGGCCCGATTCAGTCCGTACCCGTGAACCGGACCCTTGGCCAGCTCGGATAATAGCAAGAAGCGGCACAGACTGCGCTTGACCAAATTTCCCCAGTAAGCTTCGTCCTGCATGGATTCCATTGGGGCCTCCCGCGCCGGGTTCCAACTTCTGAGACGTTCCTGGCTTCGGCGGGCCCATGTTTGTAATCGCCGCTGAGCCTGCTAATCGGATTACTCATTAGCCGATACTAAACAGGCTTAAGTATAACCGCCCTTGGGAAGGGTATGTCAATCCTGTTTGGGTGGGTTGCCCCACACCGGGCCCACCGGAGCCGGCCGGTAGCCCCTGTTCTGGATGGTAGCCGCTGTTATGGTAGAATGGCGGCGAGTTGGAAGCAAAACGACAATATCTATCGAGTGACAGGCGAGTAACAGGCGAGTATCAAATATTTCAAGCGCGCAGGAGGGCTGGACATGATCGACCAGGTAGAGATGATGCGGGTAATCGAAAAACTGCGAGGCGACGCTGTGGTGGTGCCGGCCATGCGGGCCAACGTCGGCTGGGCGGAGGTTTCCACTAACGTCAGGCGGGACGTGCCGGCCAGCGGCGCCATGGGCAAGACCAGCTCCTTCGCACTGGGCGTGGCGCTGGCCCGGCCCGAGACCAAGGTCATAGTTTTCGACGGGGATGGCAGTCTGCTGATGAACCTGGGCTCCCTGGTTACCGCGGCCAATAAAGCCCCCAAGAACTATTACCACTTTGTCATGGACAACGGCGTGTACGCCACCACCGGGGGTCAGGAGGTGCCCGGCGCCGGTACCACCGACTATGCCGAGTTAGGACAGGCAGCGGGATATGCCCACACCTATCAGTTCGACGACCTGGAGGATTTCGCTACCCAGGCGGAAGAGATCTTGAACCAGGAAGGGCCGGTCTTGATTGCCTGTAAGGTAGTGCCCAACATCCGCCTGCCGGAAGACCGGGCCGCCGGCCGGGGAGCCCCCCCGCCGCGGCGCCTTCCCCAAGCCGTCTCGGAGTTGATGGAAGATTTTGGAGTGGCGGCGGGCCGCTAATTTCTCTTGGCCGCCTAATTGACCAGGAAGGAAGTAGGGCAGGAAGGAAGTAGGGAATGAAAGTCAGCAAGGCTGCCACGCGGGTGCTGCGGACGCCGGCGGACAATCCCTTGGTGGTTGGTGTACCTCAAGAGGGCACCCGGGAGTTTGTTACCCTGGAGCTGGATACTGACCAGGGACTCCAGGGCATTGGGCTTACCTTTTTTGGAGGCCCGCTGACCCCGGCCCTTAAAGCGGCGGTCGACGACCTGGGCGGTCTGGTCATCGGCGAAGACCCCATGCGGGTGGAGGCGGTGTCGGAGAAGCTCCGGCGAACGGCCGGCTCGGCCGGGCCGGAGGGTATCTTCACCCTGGCCCTGTCCGCCATCGACATCGCTCTCTGGGACATCAAGGGGAAGGCCCTGAATCAATCGGTCTGCTCCCTGCTGGGCGGGTGCCGGGACCGGGCTCCCACCTACGCCAGTGGGGCTCTGATGCGGCCCATGAATTTGGAATACCTGTCCGAGGCCGGACCCCGGCTGGTGGCGTCGGGATTTCGCCAGATGAAGACCCAAATGGGTGCCGAGCCCACCGCCGAACGCGAGGTGGCGCGAATGCGCACCCTGCGGGAGGCCATCGGCCCAGACATAGACTTGATGTGCGACATCAACCAGCTTTGGAACGTGAACCAGGCCATCGACATTGGCCGCCGGGTGGAGGAGTATCATCTGTTCTGGCTGGAGGACGTGGTGGCGGGGGACGACTACCAGGGCCTGGCCCGGGTGGCCGACGCTTTGACCACGCCGATTGCCGCCGGCGAGTATGTCTACGGAATCCGCCCCTTCCGCCACATGCTGGAGGCCCGCTCGGTGGACATAGTGATGATCGACCTGCTGCGAGTGGGAGGCATCACCCAATTCCGCAAGGTCGCGGGCATGGCCGAGGCCTTCAACCTGCCGGTGGTCAGCCACCTGATACCGGAGATTCAGGTGCACAACATCGCCGCCATACCCAACGGCCTCACCGTGGAGTACATGCCCTGGACCCTGCGGTTGTTCGAGGAAACTCCGGAGATAGTAGATGGAGAGATCGTCGTGCCCGACCAGCCTGGATTGGGACTGAAGTTCGATCAGGACGTGATCAAAAAATATCAGGTTAGCTGACCCGAATCTGGCGCAACCGGAGGACCCCCATGGTCTATCAGCTACGCATCTACACCATTAACCGCGGGATGATGGACTCCTGGATCAGCCTGTTCAACGAGCACATCTGGCCCCTGCACGAACGCCTGGGCATACCGGTGCAGAACTCCTGGGTCAACGCCGACCGGACCGAGTTCCTCTGGGTGCGCCGCTTCAACGACGCGGCGGAGATAGCGGTCAAAGAGGCCGAATACTTCGCCTCTCCCGAGCGCCAAGCCCTGGGCGATACACCCACCAGCCACATCGCCAAGATGGAGGTTCGGGTAATCGACGCGGTAGCCGCGACCGCCGGGTAGCTTAGCCAGGCTCAGGCCCAGCGCTCGGAGGTCGAGCCATAAATATGAGCAGGGCTGCGGCAAACTGAAGGACCGCCGCAATGCCGATCATGCTGCCGTAGCTGCCCAATACGTCGTAAATTACCGGCCCCAGCAGCTGTCCCAACCCCAGTCCTCCCGCCTCGAAAGGCCGCAGGGTTCCGGCTATGGCGCCGTAAGATTCCCGGCCGAAATATTGGGCCAGGACCATGTAGATGATGACCTCCAACGAGCTGTGAATCAGCCCCCACAGCAACCCGAAGGTGTAGGCTGAAACGATTGACCCCACCAGAAACAGATACAACACGACTCCTCCGGCCCCAGTATATGCTATCACCAAGGCCCAGCGGGGAGTGATTTTATCCGCCAGATAGCCCCAGCCCAGGTTGGCCAGGGAGAGGAAGGTGGTCAAGCTCAGCACCCCCACCGCTGCTGCCACCGGTATATGCGCCTCTTCGTGAAGATAAGGCACCATGCTGAATCCTATGGTGGAGCTGCCGGTGACACTCAGCAGGGTGGTTAGGGCTACCAGCCAAAAGGCCCTGGTGCGCAACGCGGACCGGGCTGTCCAGCTAACCTCTCCCTGTCCGGAACCGGCGGTGGGTCGAGGGACTATCGGGTTCCCTGGTGGGTTCCCCGGAGGCTGGCTTATCAGGGAGGGGCTGCCAGCCTGGGTAGGCGCAGTGGTTTCCTTGGGTAGGAGTCCGTCGGGCAGCAGTCCAATGTCTTCTGGCCGCCGCCGTATGACCAGCAGCATCGGGACAGTCAGCCCCAGGCTCAGCAAACCCAAGTAGCTGAAGGCGGTGCGCCATCCCAAGGTCAACGCGAAAACAGATATGATCTGGATGATGATGGCGCCGCTGATTGGCCGGAACATCCCCGTCAGCGCCAGGGCAGTGTTTCGCCGGCGCTGGAAAAAGTTCACCGCCACGGTACGGGGTACCACTCCAATAAGCAGCGGCTGGCTAATCGCTCGTGCCGAGATGGTGGCCAGGTAGAAGTACCAAAGGGAGTGGAACCAGCCCAGTCCCAACAGGGCCAGACCCAGAAAGATAGTGCCGAAAGGCATCAAACCCCGTGGCCCATATCGGTCGGTTAGGCGTCCCGCGAAGGGAGCCACCACGCCGGAGCACCAGACGCCAGCGGCCGCGGCCAGGCCGATGCTGGTGCGACTCCAGCCAGTATCGGCAAAAATGAAAAATTGGATGCCGCCCAGGACCACTCCGGCGATGCTGGTGGCTACGAAGGAGCCGGAGGCAACCATCCCCAGCACCAGCCACCCGTAGTAGAAGGGGGTTTTGACGCGCCAGTTTAAGATAGCTGCCAGAGTGGACACGATCAAAGTGGCCGGTCCTTACCGGATCTTTTTCCGCATTTCAATATGGGGGATGCCGGCTTCCAGGAATACCTCGCCGCGCTCCAGATAACCGTGGGCGGCGTAGAAGCTCTTCACGTACTCTTGAGCATGGAGCATGGCGTGGCTCATTCCCTGGGAGCGGGCCTCCTGCTCCAGATACAGCAGCAGCTGGCCGCCCACTCCCCGGCGCCGCCAGGGCTGGTCCACCGCCATGCGCCCGATTTGACAGGTCCCTTCCTCTCGAATCAGCAGCCTGCCGGTTCCGATAACCAACCCGCTGTGCCGGGCGATGGCGTGAGTGGCCGTAGCGTCTTCATCGTCCAGTTCCTCCTCGGCTGGAACGGATTGCTCCCCGACGAAGACGCGGATCCGCACGGCCAGTGCGGCTTCCATCTCCGCCTCGGTTTCCACCAGCTTCACCTCTACCGGAATCATGCTGCGGCCTGTCTCACACTCGTTTCACATCTTTAGTGGGGCCGTTACGGCCACCGGCGCACCTTGGCCTTATAATCCCGGCAATCCTGTCCGAACAGCTCTTCCAGGTAGGTTTCCTCCCTACGGATAACGCAGAAGTGCATTATCACCAACACCAGGGGCGGCCGCGCCATAACCCGGACGGCTTGGGTATTCTCGCCGGGCTTCATGGCCGCCGGCAGCCGTTGCCGGGCTAATTAGCCCGTGGAAATAGGCCGGCGCTCTAGTCGAAAACAATCGCGCCCCGGCCCACTTCGCCCTGGTCCATGTCATCGTAGGCCTGGTTAATCTGATCCAAGCCGTAGTGGCGCACCACCAAGTCGTCCAGGTTAAGCTTGCCGGAGAGGTAGAGATCCACCATGGCCGGCATGTCGTTGCGGGAGCGGGCCGACCCGTAGTAGGTGCCCCGGATCGTCTTTTCGTTGCGTACCAGGTCCACCGCGTTGATCGCCGCCTCGGTGTCCATGGGGGCGATGCCCACCACGGTCACCGTGCCCCTTTTCGCAGACATATCGTAGGCGGCTTTGATCGTCTCGGCCGACCCGAACACCTCGAAGGTGTAGTCCGCCCCCCGGCCGCCGGTCAGCTCCTTGACCTGGGCGACCGGGTCCCGGTCGGAGGCGTTTACCGAATGGGTGGCTCCGAACTTCATGGCGAATTCCAGCTGGCTCTCTCGAATATCCACCGCAATGATCTGGGCGGCATTAAGCAGTTTGGCGCCCATGATGACGTTGAGACCCACCCCGCCACAGCCCACCACCGCCACGGTGCTGCCGGGCTGGACCTGCGCGCTGTAGACGGCGGCGCCCACGCCGGTGGGCACACAGCAGCCGATCATCGCCGCTATATCCATGGGCAGATCGGCAGAAACCGGGATGCAGCCGGTCTCGGGCACGACGGCGTACTCGGCAAAACAGGCGACCTTGCCCATGTGGTGGATGTCCTGCCCGTTTTTGTGCAGCCGGCAGGTGCCGTCCAGCATGAAAGGTCCGGTGGCCATGTGCAGGTCGCACAGGTTGGAATAGCCCGCCAGGCACGATTTGCAGCGTCCGCAGGCCGGTACGAAGGAGAGGATTACCTGGTCGCCCGGTTTGGTCAGGGATACCCCCGGACCCACCCGATCCACGGTTCCCGCGCCCTCATGGCCCAGTATGGCGGGCAGATTGATTCGGGCGTCGCCGTGCATAAAGTGGCGGTCGCTACGGCAAATACCCGCCGCGCCAACCTTCACCAGCACCTCGCCGGCCTTGGGTTCGTCCAGATCCACATCCTCCAAAACCAGCGGTTGTTTGGTCTCGTACAAAACAGCGGCCTTCAAAAGGGCACCTCCAACAGAAAATCGCGGTTATCATCTCTCCCCTGAGGTACGCTCGCCGTGCATAAAGTGGCGGTCGCTACGGCAAATACCCGCCGCGCCAACCTTCACCAGCACCTCGCCGGCCTTGGGTTCGTCCAGATCCACATCCTCCAAAACCAGCGGTTGTTTGGTCTCGTACAAAACAGCGGCCTTCAAAAGGGCACCTCCAACAGAAAATCGCGGTTATCATCTCTCCCCTGAGGTACGCAACTTATCCTCCACCTGCCTGAGCCCAGGGTCTTTTCATTCTCCTGCCTGGTAGGTAAAGCCCATCATGTCGAAAGCTTCGCTGAGATGGGCATTGTGGCGGCGTAGGGCAGCGGCTACGTTGGAATGCCCAGCCCGACGTACCAAGCTGATGACCAGGTTCCGCAGGCCCGCCAGAACCTGTGGGGCGGCCCCAGTGCGCACCTGAGAGCGGTCCTCGTCGAAGGTCACATCCCGTACCCAGTGGAGGCGGTTCTCGATGCCCCAGTGCCCACGGGAAAGGCTCAACAATCGCCTGGCATCGGCATCAGTGGCTGGGAGACTGCTAATTGCATAGCTCACAGCCACCTGTTTCTTGCCCTTCACGACCCGCTGGCGCTCTAGCCGACACACCTGTTGCAGATGCGGCCACGCTTCCCCGACCGTCCCAGCGCTGCCCACGTAGCCATTTAGCTCTGGGTCGGCCAAGGCCCACAACTCTCGCCGCTCCAGCCGCCCATGACGCCGCTTTACTGGAGCATCGGCCCAGACCGTCAGCTTGGCCCCGCGTGCTCGCCACTCCGCTACCAGCCAGGGAGGTACGGTTGGCCCACCAGCCCTCTCAGTTCCTAGCAGGGGAAAAAGCCACCTCCAGGTCTCGGCGCAAGGTGGGCTGATTCTCTTTAACTGGCAGCAGATACTCTCCGCCGCCTGCCACAATCTGCTCACAGACTTTCCGTTGGGTCAGTAAGGCATCAGCCACTACTACCCGACCCTTCAGGGAGACCTGGCCCAATACTTCTTTGACCGCCGCCAATTCTTCCCCTTTGCCCGGCGCAGCTACCTGCGCCAGCACTGCCCCAGCGCGGCTAGCGTAGGCCGACACCAGATGGACCCCGGGTATCTCTTGGCCGTGGACCCCTCGCAAGGTTTTCCCGTCCAGGGACAGGGGGTCATCCGCCTCTACCCCGCTATTTGCCAGCCAGTTGCCGACTTCTGCCTCAAAGGCCGCCACGTCCAGGCCCTTGAACACCCGGTGGAGGGTGGCCACGCAGGGTGTCTTCTCCTGGCTGAACCCCAAAAGCTGCGCCGTAGCACCCCCTTGGTCCCGCCCCCATTGAGCTATGGCGTATAAGCTGCGGGCGCCGCACAGCATGGCACAGGTGGCCAAGGCCAGGATCGCCCCCAAAGAGTGGCGTCGCCCTTGGCTACTCCGGAAGTCAGGCACCAAATCCAGCGTTTCTCTCAAAGTCATCATCCTCCCCTCCCGCTTAAACTGGTAATAATTTTATACTATTTTGAGAAAATGAAAAGGCCCTACACCTGCCTGGGGAGCCCGTGCTGAACCCACTTCCATCGCTTTACCTTCATGCCTTACCCGCATTCCTTACACGCCCTCCCCTCGCTAACCGCTTCTCCTCAGCGCCGCAGGAGCCCGGCCTTTCTCATCGGGGTGATTGCACTCTTTTACCTTGTTAACAGCTTGGTTAGAAATAAAGGAGGGCCGGGAGATCGACCGGGAGATCAATCGGCGGATAGGCATCGCGTCCTGATATAACTTAGCTCGCCGGGGACCTGCGCTATGCTCGTACGAACCTCTCCGCATCGTCACCTCAGGTTGCTGCTAGTCCTGCTGGGACTGGCGGCCATCTTCGGCCTGCAGATGTTTGGGCTGCAGCCCTCCCAAACGGAGGCGGCTCCGGTAGCCGAGGCCACTGCGCCGGCGCTGGTGCTTTCCCCTGCTTCCGCCTTGGCCAATCAAGCCGTAACCCTTACCGGCACCAATTTCTCCACCAGCGGCACGGCTAGCATCAGTTCGATAACCGTTGGAGGCACCGCGGTGGGCGCTGACAAGATCAGCTCCGGCAGCCTGGTGGCGGTGGACAGCGCCGGGCAGTTCTTCGCCACATTGATGATTCCGGTCACCTCTCCTTACTTGGCTCCGGGTCCTCAAACAGTTCTGCTAACCGACAGCGACGGTAAGCAAGCCTCGGTCACCCTGACCATTCCCGAGCCCACAGGCACCCTGGCCCCCGCCACCGGCACCAATTATCCGAAATACAGTACCAGGCTGGGCTCCGATGCCCCTGCGCGCGTTAGTATCGAATACACGCTGCCCAACCTCAAGGTCAAGCGGGTGGTCACGGCCATACCGGATTCTTCGGGGAACTTCGACGTCCTCTTCGTGGTGCCCCGGGACGCTCCGCCCGGCTCCAAGGAAAATCTGGTGACCGCCACCATCGCCGGCACGCCCACCAAGGTCGAGGCCAAGCATTCAGTGGATGACGCGGTCCTCTCTCTCAGTCCGGCCAGTGGTGCGCCGGAGGCGGAAATTACCGTCAGCGGCAGCAAGCTCACGGCCCACGCCGCCGTCGGCCTGCTGACGCTGGGCAACCTGAAAATGCGACCCACCGCCAACGTTTACACCGATGCGGAGGGGAGCTTTACCGCCACCTTTGTGGTACCCCTGCTGGAGGATGGACTCTATGGATTCACCGCGGAGGTGGGTGATGACCGGTACTCGGCGGCCTTTACCGTCGTTGGAGCCGAGGTCGGCTCCGGAGTATCCACCGCCGGGCCCCCACCGGCGGCTACCGAGCCGTCCCGCGCAATAGACCTGATTTGGGCTCTGCGGCCTATGGGGGATACCCTGGTGCGGGTTTTTCATTTTGACCGAGAGTTAAAGGAATGGTCCTTCTACGATCCCCGGCCCATCTTTAAAAAGAACGTAGACCTGCTGGAGCTGGTGGAAGGGGAAATCTACTGGGTGGAGGTGGTTTCGGACCAGCAAGTGGTTCTGGACCAAAAATGCGTACCCTTTACCGGGGTTGGAACCTGATCAGCTGGTAGCTGGAGCCGGCCCAAGCCTAACCCTCCAGCTTCTCCAGCGGCGCAAAGCTCAATAGTAATTTCTTCACACCAACTACCTCGGAGAACTGAACCGTAACCTCGTGGTCGTCGCTGGACGGCGTGCATTCCATGACCACCCCTTCTCCAAAAGTGGAATGGCGCACCAGGTCGCCGGTCTGCAAATAAATTCGCGGAGCCGACGGGGTTTTAGTGCTTTTATCCGAGGGCCAAGCGGCAGCCCCGGAGGAAGCATAGCCGGGGCCGTAGCTCCCAGATGTGTTCGGTATCGGAGCGGCCGAGGACGGAACCCGGCGAGAGGCGGCGGCGATCAGGTGTTCGGGCAGCTCCCGGAGGAAACGGGATGCCATGGTCGGGCCGCTGCTGCCCATAAACCCCCGCCGAAAGGCGCGCAGCAGGTAAAGGCGCCGCTCGGCCCGGGTGAACCCCACGTAACACAGCCGGCGCTCCTCTTCCAGCTCCGTTTCACTATCCATGGATCGGCTGTGGGGCAGCAGTCCCTCCTCCATCCCTACGATGAACACCACCGGGAATTCCAGCCCCTTGGCTTGATGCAGGGTTATCAGTGTAATGGAATTTTCCGAGTCCTCGTAGTTGTCCACGTCGGCCACCAGGGACAGACGCTCCAGCAGGGTACCCAGCCCATCGGGAGGTTGCTCGGCGTTGAACTCCCGGGCCGTCTCGCGCAGCTCCAGAATGTTTTCCCAGCGCTCCTCCGGTTGGTCGTCGCTGCTCTGGATGTGGTGACGCAGCCCGCTGTCCTCCAGGACCTGGTCGATAAGTTCCACCACCGGAAGCTGGGTGGACTGCTCCAGCAGCCTCTCAACGATGTCGCAAAAATTGGCGATGGAGCTGGCGGCCCGGCTGGGCAGGGGAGCCGGGCATGGCTCGCCCTGCTGCCGCGCCTGGGCGATGCGCTGCATGGCGGCATATAGCGAGATGTTCTCCCGCTGGGACCAGCGAACCAGCTCCTGCATGGATTTGGCGCCGATACCCCGGGGAGGCACGTTGATCACACGGGTCAGGTTCACCTCATCCTGGGGGTTGTGCAGCAGGTGGAGGTAGGCCATCAGGTCTTTGACCTCGCGGCGGTGGTAAAACCGTATTCCCCCCACCAGCCGGTATTGCATGCCCTGGTGGAGGCAGGCCTCTTCCAGCGCCCGGGACTGGGCATTGACTCGGTACATGATGGCGCAGTCGCCCGGCTTGTGCCCATTTTCGCGGACCAGTTGGCTTATCTGGCTGATTACGAATCCGGCTTCTTCCTGCTCGTCGTAGGCCTCGTGAACCGTTACCGGCGCTCCCGACTCGTTCTCGGTGAACAAGTCCTTTTGCAGCCGCAGGCCGTTGGCCGTTATTAGACTCTTGGCCGCCTCCAGGATGGTTCCGGTGGAGCGGTAGTTCTGCTCCAGGGTGATGGTCTTGGCCTGGGGATAATCCTGCTGAAAGCTGAGAATGTTGCGGATGTCGGCGTTACGCCAGGAGTAAATCGACTGGTCCGGGTCTCCTACCACGCAGATGTTCTGCTCCTCTCCGGTAAGCAGGCGAGCCAGACGATACTGGGCCACGTTGGTGTCCTGGAACTCGTCCACCATCAGGTACTGGTAGCGCTGCTGATAGCGCTCCCGCACCTCCTGGGATTCCTGAAGCAGCTGGACGGCCTTCAACAGCAGGTCGTCGAAATCCACCGCGTTGTTTCGGCTCAGCAGCTCCTCATAATGGTGGTAAACCCGGGCACAGACTTCTTCGAAGTAATTTTCTCGACGCTGGGCCAGAGCCCCGGAATCCATGAGCACGCTTTTCGCTTTGGAGATAACGCTCTGGACCGACCGGGGATGGTACCGCTTGGGGTCCAGCTCGACCAACTCCATGGACCTTTTAATCAGCGCCAGTTGGTCGTCGGAATCGTAGATCGAGTAGTGGGGATCCAGGCCAATCGGCGCCCCGTCTCGCCGGAGCATCAGGGCGCAGAAGGAGTGAAAGGTGCCCACGGTGAGGGAGTTGCTGCTGCCCCCGACCAGACGTTGCAGCCGGTCCCGCATCTCCCGAGCCGCCTTGTTGGTGAAGGTAACCGCGGCTATGCGGTAGGGGCTGACGCCGCAGACCCGTACCAGGTAGGCGATCCGGTGGGTGATGACCCGGGTTTTGCCGCTGCCCGGCCCGGCGACGATGAGCAAAGGACCCTGAATGTTTTCCACGGCCTCCCTTTGAGGCGGATTCAGTCCCTGCAGCACTTCCAGGCCTGGCGTCATGCCAAAATTATAGCATGGGTGATAGCGCCGGGGGATGTAGGAGCAAAAGGGAGGTCAAGGGTAGCCGAGACCGGATTATTTCGGCGATATTAAGTCATACATCTCACTAAACCAAAGCTAAGGTGAAACCTACATAAAGCGAACCCGAAGAGGAGTTGCGATATTCTGTAAAAGAAGTCGATTGGCGGTGGTGGAAGGGATGACAGACATAGTGCAACTCCTGGAACGGTGGCAACTCCTGGAACGGTGGCAACAGGATGTAGGTGACTTACGGGAAAGGATGTATCGAGCGCCAACACCTCGAGAGCGAGAGCGATGGCACGGGCTATGGTTGTTGGCCCAAGGGTGGTCGGCTTTCCAGGTGGCTGAGGCTTTGGACAGAGAGCCTCATACCATTGGAAACTGGCTGGCCAACTTTCGCCGAGGCGGGGCCCAAGGTTTGGTCTTTGAACAGACTGGGGGTTCCCCCCCGTCTTGAACCGAGGTCAACAGAACCAACTGAAGTCTGCGGTGCAAAATCCGCCTGGGGAGGCGGGGATTGAATTGTCCAACTGGAACTGGAAAGTAGTAAGGCAATTTCTCAAGCAGAGCTTTGACCTGGGGCTGAGTCGGAGCAGTTGCTTGAACTACCTCCATCGGTTGGGCTTCGTGCTGAAGCGACCCAAGAAACGCCTCCTGAAAGCCAAGGATGAAGCGCGGAAAGCCTTCGTCCTCCAGTACAGCCAAATCCGAGAGGAGGCCCAAGAGAGTGGGGCCAAAATCTTCTTCGTAGACGAAGCCCACTTTCGGGCCGATGCCGATCTGAGGGGGAAATGGGTGCTCAAGGGAGAGCCGGCGCTGGTGGACTCTACCAGTCCTCGGTGGGGAGAGAAGGCCTGCTACTACTCGGGAGTTTGCTTGGAGGCTGGGGAGGTGGAAGCCATGGAAATAGCCGGCAACAGCAATGCCGAGACCTCCACCGCCTTTTTACGGCAGCTAAGAGAAAAACATCTTGGACCTCTGGTAGTGATTTGGGACAATGGGCCAGCCCACCGAGGAGAAGCGATTCGCAGCTATTTGACCACCCCTGACTTGCAGCTGAGGCTGGTGGCCTTACCGGCCTACAGCCCAGACTTCAATGCCGACGAAGCCGTCTGGGACTGGGCCAGGGAAGAGGTCACGGCCAACGAATGCCTGGGAACAAAAGCCCAAGTCCAAGAGAAGATGAATCAATTCTTCGGCGGGCTAATTCATCGTAAGGATGAAGTGAAACATCGCTGCCGAACCCGGTTACAGGCCCGAGCCGATGCTTTGATCTTTACCCCTGCCGTGCCTTTGCCATCACTGCCCAATGTAGTTCCCACCTTGGCTTTGGTTTAGAAGTCTGGCCGGAAAGCCATTGGCCGGGTTTTGCGCTACGCGAAGCAGACGTATTCAAGACTTATATGGCATGGTGGTGCATGTAATACGTTGCAACACCCACTATGCCATCGATAATCGACGTTAAGAAAACGCTGGCCTAGGGGGAATCGAGGTTTCCGGCCAGACTTCTAGGCCACCACTTCTTTGAACAGTTACCAACCCGGGGCCCGTAGGCGACTTTTTCGCCCAAATGCTATAATCGTTGCCTGTAGCGAGGTGACCCGGTGGCTTTAATCGCTGACCACCGGCTCGACCCCTCGGGTACCCATCGGTACCCATTGGAACTCAGGAGGAAGTGTGGAAATCCCCAGACAAAATCTCAGGACGCCCGGCCCGACGCCCGTGCCTGAGGACATAGTCGAGGCCATGTCCCAGCCGATGATCAACCATCGGGGTCCGGAATTTCTGGAACTGGTCAACGAGGTCACCGATAAGCTGAAGCAGGTTTTCATGACCCAGAACGACGTGTATGTACTGACTGCCTCGGGCACTGGCTGTTTAGAGGCTGCCATCGTCAACACCCTGTCCCCGGGAGATCAGGTTCTGGGGTTGACCGCCGGCTCTTTTGGCGACCGGTTCTGCGATATGGCTGAGGCCTACGGGGCGGAGGTTCGCCGGCTGGAGTTCGAGTGGGGCGGGCCGATCGACCCGGACGGGGTTCGCGACGCTCTGCGGGAGACGCCGGAGATCAAGGCGGTATTGATTACCCACAACGAGACCTCGACCGGCGTTACCCACGATCTGGAGACCATTGCCGGTATCGTCAAAGGCGAGTTCCACAAGCTGTTGCTGGTGGATGCCGTCAGCAGCCTGGGCTGCGTCGCCCTTCCGGTGGACGGATGGAAATGCGACCTGGTGGGAACCGCTTCTCAGAAGGGATTTATGATCCCGCCGGGGCTATCTTTTATCAGCATTAGTCCCGACGGCTGGGAAGCCCAAAAAACTGCGGCCATGCCCCGCTTTTATTTTGACCTGGCGGTAGCCCGGGAGTACCTGCGGACCGGCCAGACACCCTGGACTCCCAATCTTTCGGCTCTGTACGGGCTCAGGTTGGCGCTGACCAAAATGCTGGATGAGGGTATCGAAAATATCTTCGATCGCCACGGTGGCATCGGCCAGTTTACCCGCTCTGGGGTGGTGGAGATGGGCTTGGAATTGTTGTGCCGGGATGAGCGCCGCGCCTCCAACACGGTTACGGCAATCCGAGTCCCGGCGGGAGTAGATGGAGCCAAGTTGGTAGGCCTGATGCGCACCGAGGAACAGGTGGTTCTAGCGGGGGGGCAGGGGAAATTGGCCCGGGACATTTTCCGCATCGGTCATCTGGGGTATGTCACCCGGGAGGACATATCGGAGGTCCTGGAAGCGCTGAAACGGGTGCTGCCAAAGGTGGGCTTCAGCGTCGCTTAGGGCCGGTGTCAAAAGCATCGATTGGCCTGTAACGGTGCATTCTGCGCTCCGGCAAAAGCCGGAGCGCAGATGCCGCCCCTTGGTTGATGGGAGATGGCGCTGGATTCCGGCCTGCGCCGGAATGACGTGGAGGGGAATTATGCTATGTCCGGATATCTTTGAAAACAGGCTCTTAGGGACTACACCGGTCAGGACTAAACTGGACCTAAGAGCCAGGCCCCGCGACCAAACCCATCGCCTTAGAGTTTCAGTCTGAAATTGAAAAGGGGTTCCCGGAGAAGCCTGCATCATGTCCACTTCCCAGCTGCAGCAAACCACGGCCAACCTCCGCATTAGTCTCGCGGAGATCGAAAACAAGGAACGCCAGTTGGAATCCATGATCGCTCAGTTCCGCACCCAGCTGCGACGACTGCCCCGCCAGGTCGTCTACGGGTCCACCGGTCTCGATGCCTCCCTGTCGGCCTTGGGGGAGATTGAAGAGCGATTGGCGGATGCCACGGCCACGCGCCGCCGGCTGGCGACCATCAAGAAAGCCACCATGGATGAACTGGCGGCGTTGGAGTCGGTCAAGCAGGTCGCGGAAGCCCGGCGCTCCCTGGCGGACCTGAAACGCCGGGTTCGGGACTCCCAAGGCGACTCCCGGGAAAACTCCGGGAAAGACTCCGGGGAAGACGCCAAAGCCGGGATGGAGATTCGCCGGTTGGAAGCCTTCATTGCCGAGCACAGCAAGCGGGCCGAGCTGACGATTACCGAGCGTTTCCAGGAACGGGTTTCGGGATCTTGAAGCCGGGATACTTGAAGCCGGGAAAGCCGGGTACTTGAAGCCGGGTACCCGGGAACCTAGAGCCGGCCGTCCAGCTGGTGGATCAACAGTCCGGTGGGCAGCTTGGGATAGAAGAAGGTGGATTTGGAGGGAAGCCGCTGGCCACCGCTCACCAGCTGCTCGAAGGCGTCCCGGGGAAAGGGCTTGAGCAGAAAGGCCAGCTGCAGTTCTCCGTCGTCGATGCGATCCACCAGCCACTGGGGGTCGTGACTGTAATCCACCTGTTGGGCGGCGGTTTCGCCCATCACCGGCTTCAGCACCTGCTCCTCCAAAACCCATGCCTCGGAAACGGCCAGGGATCCCCACTGGCGCCAGTCGACGTCCTCCCGCAGAGTTCTTATCGTGGCGCCCCAGGGTTGGGGTTCTACTACCCCCAAGACATGGCGGCCTCTACCCCGGGAGGCGACTTGCTGCACCAGCCCCTCGACCCCGCCGGCGGACAGGTCAAAAGACTCGGTTTCAAAGAAAAGGTCAAGCCGGTCGCACAGCTGATGCGATTGGGCCTCGCTCAGATTTCCCACCCCACGATGGTAGGGTAGCAGGAGTAATCCGGGGTCGTCGAACTCCACCAAGGCCATCAGGACAAACCCGTCGGCGCGGGGGCTAGCGCTGGACTCGGCCGACGGCCCAACGGCCTGGTGGCGCCGGGCCGCCTCATAACGGTGGTGGCCGTCGGCCAGAAAAACCGACTTATCGACGAAAAACTGCTGGATTGAGCGCCGGGATTCCGCGTGGTCGATGGCCCACAGGGATATGTCCCCAACAGCGGTTCCCGGAACTGCTGGGCCTGGAACTTCCAGCAGCGGTGGTTGGGACATTGCCAGGTCGAGCACCGGCTGCAGAGAGTGACGGGCGTCCCGATAAAGGCTCATGATGGGGCTGAACTGGGCCTGACAAGCCTGGAGCAGCTTCGCCCGGTCTTGAACCGCCGGCTCTCGGGTGTATTCGTGGGGCAGCACCCCACCGGTATCGTACTCCTCGACCGCCACGCCCCCAAAGAGGGCCAGCTGCTGTCTGGTCTGCCCCCGGAAGGTGTAGCCGTGACGCATTAGGTAGAATCGGGGCGCATCGTCGGACTTCAGCACCCCCTGCTCCAGCCATTGCCGAAACAACCCCGCCGCCTCCAGGTAGCTGCTCTCGGGGTCCGCGGGGTCCGGCTGTTCTCCCCCCTCTAGGTGGACGGCGTTAAAGGGACTGAGCTGTTGCAGAGTCTGCTGTAAATCTGGGTCGATCATGTCGTAGGGCGGGCATAGGACGGAAGCCATGCTCCCCACTACATCGGGGTTAAACCGGCAACCGTGAATGGGGCGAAAATCAACCATCCTGACCAACTCCTGCGGCGCAACCGGCCGGCTGCCGGAAGCAGTAAAGCAGGAGCAGTATAACACCTGAGGCCAGCCTCGGTCTTCCGGCAAGAAATGTAGGCAGGGCGATCGCGTCTAAAACTGCCTTTTCGATCTTCGGTACAGAAGGCTAGCGAATGGTAGATATTCCGATGCTTTCCCAGCTATTTTGACTATAACACGTAAAGATCGAAAGACTTCCGGGACTCGTCAGACCCCAAAGAGCCACTGTCCCAAACCTGGGGGCGATTAAGACGCGATTGCCCTGGAAATGTAGGTAACTGTTCAGACTTGATGAGGTGAATTGGCTCAAAGCCGTTGGAAAAACGCTGGCATAGCCGGGGGAGTTGTGGCATACCAGGGAGGTGGACACTGAACTAGACCTGAACGCGGCGAGTCGCGAAACTCTGCTGGAGATAATTGCCGGCCAGCGGGCAGTCATTGCCGATTTGCAAAGGCGGATTGGGGTTCTGGAATCCCGTCCCAACCGGCGCGGGTCGTCGGGGATGGCGGGTAATCAGCCGCACTCCAGCCGGCAAGCGCCGGAGAAAAAGGAGCCCAGAAAGCCGCGCCGCCATGGCTTCGCCCGCCAGCGCATGACTCCTACCCGGCGGGTGGAGCATGCCGTGGCGGTCTGTCCCGACTGCGGGACTCACCTGAACGGCGGATGGGTACAGCGAACTCGGGAAGTCATTGAGCTACCGGTGGCTCCGGTAGAAGTGACCGAGCACGCCCTGGTAGCCCGCATCTGTCCGGTATGCCAGCGGCGCCGGCTGCCCCAAGAGGCCCTGCAGGGGGTGGTTCTGGGCCAGCAGCGCCTGGGGGTCAATCTGGTAAGCCTGATGGTGACCCTGCGGGAGGAGGGACGGTTGCCCATAAGAATCATCCAATGGTACCTGGAGACCGTCCATCAGTTGCACTTGAGTGTTGGTGCCATCGTCCAGGCCGTCCATGGAGTAGCCCGTCAGGCTGAGACGGCGGTGCGAGAGGTGCTCGAGCAAGTCCGCGCCAGTCCCGTGGTGCAGGGCGACGAAACCGGCTGGCGCCAGGACGGGAGCAACGGCTATGTTTGGACCTTCAGCACTCCCAGCGAACGATACTTCCTGCGTCGGGGTCGGGATAAGGGGGTGGTGGATGAGGTGCTGGATTCCTCCTTCAGCGGAGTGTTGGTCAGTGATTTCTACGCCGCCTATAACCACTACCCGGGCCTGAAGCAACGGTGCTGGGCTCATCTGCTGCGGGATATCCATGACCTGAAAGGGTTGTACCCAGAAGACGCTGGGCTGGCTCAGTGGGCCGAGGCGGTTCACCAGGTCTACACGGAGGCCAAGGCCTCGGTCCTTCCCCGAGCCCAGCCAGGCCATCGCACCCAGCTAATGCTGGAGGAGAAACTAATGGTCTTGGCGCGGCCTTTCCTTAAAGATCCCCTGGCGGTTCAGGCCAAGCTCTGCCGGCGCATGGAACGGTTCATCAAGGAACTGTTTGTCTTCGTGTCGGACCCAGCCGTGCCCTCAGACAACAACGCCGCCGAGCGGAGCCTGCGGCATCTGGTAACCAGTCGCAAGATCAGCGGCGGCACCCGCTCAGGGCAGGGCACCGACAGCAAGATGACCTTGGCATCCCTCTTTGGCACCTGGCGGGCCAGAGGTCTCAATCCCCTCCTGGAATGCCGCCGGTTGCTCGCTTCCCCTCAAATCTGAACAGTTTCAAATGTAGTTGTTCCGTCGCAGCCGCTGCGGGGGTGGACATCCAGCTCACCTGGGCAGAGTTCGAGTTGCCGCTCTTGAAGCCACTGGCTCTTGGTATTAGCTGTTGGTAAGGTGTAGGACAACTAAAATGCCCCTTGGGTCCAGCCCAACCCGGTAGTGCCCGAAAGTTTGATCCACTATAATAAAGGCAAGTTACCCTAAGCGAGAGTTGGGAAAAGGCGACATGGATATCACCTTCGAACGGGGAGACCGACAGCGTCCCAAGGGCCATGCCCTGGCCTATTTTCGAGTGGACACTGAGCCCGACCAGGTCTACGCGACTTACGTGGTCACCTTGCCGGTCCAGGCCGACCTGACCAAGTATGTGCCGCCATTTTTGGCCAGCCATCTGGGGAACTTGCCCCTGAGCGACTTTTCCGCCTTCGCCATGCCACCGGTTCCGGAACCGGTGGACAGCTTCCCCGAGCTGGAGCGGCTGAGCCAGCTTCGGGACGACGACCTGATATACGCCGGCAGCACCTTCTCCTTTGACCTGCCCCGAATGATGGAGTCGGTCACCGAGGTGGTGCAGGTCTACGCCCAGCTATGCGCCGATTTCTTCGCCAGCGCCAGTCCGGAGCTCCGGAGCCCGGCTGAATCCAACGAATCCCCGGATAACGAAACCCTGGACGACGACACCTCTTATCGGGTTAGCGACGTCTTGTTCAGTCTGATGAGCGAGCCGGACAAATTGGGCGAGCTGGCCCGTCTGCTGGGGAAGCTGCGATTCGCCCAGGAGGGGCAGGATAACGCCACCATCCTGGAGGTTTCGGAGGAGGTGACGGCGCTGGCCCGGCATCTGCCCGAGGAATTCTGGGTGCCCACTTTGCTGGCGGCCGCTCAGGACGCCTCACCGAGGGGCGTCCAGCTGGCCCGCCTCTACCTGGACCGGTGCTTCCGGCTCTCCGCCGGGGACTCCGGTACCGCGCGGCAGCTGGAGGAAGAAATCCGCTCCCTGGACGCCCCGGAATCTTGACCGGGCCTGCCTGACCCGGCTCTTCCCGCTGCCAAACTAAAGTCCCTCGAATATTTTTAGACCTGCGACATCCAAATCCCCCTAAATCCCCCTTTGCAAAGGGGGATTTAGGGGGATTTCCGGAAACGACGGCGCCTCCAATCGGGAGAGCGCTCTGTTATCCGGGACGGCATGATGGTAGACTGCGCCCTAAATTAAGCCGAGTTTCCTCATCTGTTGCCGAGATGAAGCGCGCAGGGGTTGGTATGTCGGACCAGGTAGATCCCACCTTGGCTTGGCTCTAGGACTCTGCCGGCAATGGAATCTATTTACCGAGCCAGCGCCCGAACCAGTGCCCGGAACAGTGTCCGGACCCGAAGCCGGGCCGAGAGCCGAGCCGGGAGATCCTCCGGAGAAATCGGTGGGGCCGCCACCCGAGATTTAATTCCGGAGCAACTCCTGGCCAGCCTTTGGCAGAAGCGCGCCGCCCGTCAGCAGCGGTTCAAAACCAACGGGGGGCGGCAGGTGCGGGTGCTCTACCCTGGGCGACCCAGCAGCTCCGCGGGACCGGATTTCCGGGATGCCGTGTTCCACCTAGAGGGCTTGGGGTTGGTCCGGGGCGCAGTGGAGATCCACCGCCGTCAGCGGGATTGGGACTCCCACGGTCACGGCGCGGACCCAAATTACAACGGCGTGGTGCTGCACGTGGCGCTGGAGGTGGATGGCGGGGACACCCGGCTGCAGAGCGGCCGGCAGGTTCCGGTAATTTCCCTGGCGTCGCTGCTCGATTCCGCCGGCGGATCGAATGGGCCGTGGGCCGATCCGGGCCCCGGGGAAGGCTTCTCCCTGTGGGACCTGCTGAAGGAAGGGGGATATCCCCGGCCTCGGACCGCCCCAGAGATGGCGGACCTGCTGGACCGGGCCGGCGATGCTCGTTTTCGACAAAAGAGCGCCCGTTACCAGGCCTTGCTTAGGGAGCAGGACCCGGACCAGACGCTTTATGAGGGTATCTGCGAAGCCTTGGGATACCGGCACAACCAGCAGCCTTTCTTGAAGCTGGCTCAGCGCAGTCCCTGCCGGGCGCTGGTTCAGGCCGCCGGCGCTCTTCCCTAGGAGAAGCGGGCCGGAGCCCTAGAGGCCTGGCTGCTACAGCTAGCGGGGTTGGCGGAATCTCCCGACATTAAATTGCCCAGGGTGGGCTTGGGCCCGCCCCTGGCTCGCCGGGAGTGGCACTGCTTCCGGGTCCGGCCGGCCAACCATCCCTGGCGGCGGGTCGCCGGCGCCGCGGTGCTGCTGGCCCGCTTTCTGGAATCGGGGCTGGTGGCTGGACTGCAACCGGCGGCGGAGTGCGGGATTCCCAGCCGGCTGACGTCGGCCTTGGTCGCCGGCAAAAGTGACGCCGGGGGGCGGTCCCTGATCGGCCCGGGGCGCGCCCGGGACCTGGCGGTTAACGTGGTGCTGCCCTTCTTCCATGCCTTGGAAACGCAGGCCCTGGCAACGCAGGCCCCGGGTTGCCGGGGGAGGGAGACCAGGACTCAGGCCAGCGTTACTCCCAGATCTACCTACAGAGCTACCGTCGCTTCGGCCTGCTCCAGGACAACGAACTCCTGCGGGAGATGCGGGACCGGCTGTTAGACCCGGCCGGGACGGGGGCGATCGATTCCGCCCGCCGCCAACAGGGGCTGCTCCACCTGCACCATTTGCTGCGGGGCGGCGGCTGAACTATTTGCGGCTGGTCTAATTTCGGCCGGACGGGTCCGCACGCCGGTGGGGACTAAACTTAAGCCAAAGTGAAACCCGCCGGGTTCCGTATGACGGACCAGGTAGCTCCGACCTTCGCTTTGGTTTGGGGTTAGCCGTCCAGGGGAACGGAAATGGAGACCCGAGGCTCATTCCCCAGGTGCCGCAGAATATGCCCGTGGCCGGTCAGGTCCTGGGCGATCAGCACGTCCCCGGGGCCCATCTGACGCTTGCTGCCGTCGGCCACTTCCAACTCGGCCCGGCCGGCCAGGGTCATCACGTACTGCTGCCGGGGCGCATTGTGATAGTCGGAGAAGTAGTCGGACGGGCGCTGGTTCAAGCTGATGTCCCCGGGCCCGCGGCGATTGGCTATCTCCGCAAACTGTTCCGGGGTCACGTCCTCGAAGTGGGATTCACCATCGTCGCCGGAGTAAACACGGAATATGCTCATATTATTCTCACTGGGTCGGCTCACTGGGCCGGGATTTTCGGAAAGGGTTAGCCGGAAAGGGGTATGGCCAAAGAAACGCGGAACTCGTCGCCGATGCTGCGGGCGATGTGTCCATGACCCGTCAAGTCCTCGGCGACCAGCACATCGCCGGGCTGCATTCGGACCTTGCTGCCATCGGCGACCTCGAACTCGGCGGTGCCGGCCAGGTTGACCACGTACTGCCGGCGGGGGGCGTTGTGATAATCCGACTGGGAAGGGGAAGGCCGGCGGTTAACGGTAATATCCCCCGGGCCCACGTTGTTCACTATCTGGGCCAGCTGGTCCGGCGTCAGATCCTCGAAGTGGGATTCGCCGTCAGTCCCGGAATAAACTCTAACTATTCGCGCCATTTCATTCTCCTGTAAATACTACCGGCTCCCGTAAATACTGCTGGGGGGCCCCGGCGGCCCCATATTAAAGCCTTTGCCGGATTAAGGCAATACGCACGTCGGTGGATTAAGGCGAAGGTAGGACGGCGCTTCTCCCTAGCCACCTAATGAATTCCGGGCGGGAGTGGCCGGGCTGGGCGCGCCCGGCGGAGTTGGGAAGCTCAAGGAGGAAGTCTATGAGATGAAAGCTGGAGCATACAGCCAGCCTTCCAGCATGACCCGGGAGTCAAAATCCTCCGCGCCCAGGGCGGCGGGACGGCGAAACCTGGTGGGGTCTTGAGCCCAGAGGGCGGCGACCACGGCGGCGACCAGACTGTCCAGGCCATCGTGGCTTGCCAGTCCCTGGCCATAGAAATCCCCCAGGTTGGGTAGGCGCAGCCCCGACTGGCCGGCCAGTCCTTCTAGTATTTTTTGTCGCAGCTCTGGGGCGTGGGCGCCATTCTTGTATCCCTTGAAGGGCAGGCGCATGCCCCGCAGCGCGGCGCCCGGCATGGCCTCCAGCAGCAGGGTTTTAGTTCCGGGCGGCGGAGCCAGGGGAGGTATGGAGCAGCCGGCGCGCCCCAGCCGGTCCAGCATCTGCATGCCCCGGAAGGTCATGGGAACCATGTTGGGATTTACCTTGTGGAGCGGGGAGTAGCATTCCTTGTAAAAGGTGTCGGACAGCCGCTTCAGCTCGCCGTGCCGGGCGACGAAACGGTCGCGGAGATCCAGGAACTCCTTCAGTTCCATGGCGGCCGCGGCGGACCACAGCTGGGGCATGGTGGTCGCTTCCGGACGCCAAAAAGCAGCGAACTCCTGGGGCACGGAAAAGGGGAAATCCAGGGCGGCTACTGTTGAAATTTCTTGAGGAGATTCTGGGGAAAATTCTCCCCGGACTTCCGTCAGATTCTCCGTTAATTCCTTCCGGCTGATGGGACCGCAGCTCTCCAGGACCAGCTGGTCGCCCTCCAGCACGCCCCGGCTGATCCAGGTATGGCGGTCGCTGCGGGCCCCGCTGTAATCCACGCCGATAATTCGCAACTGGAATCTCTTACTAATTGACGCCGGCCAAATGATGCCGGGCGCGCCGGTTTTTCGGTTTTCCGGCTAAGCCCGGATAATGGCCAACTTTGTGGTAGAATGGGCCACGCCGGAATTCGTATCCAGGGAGCAAGCTGGCCGCATTATAAAAGGGCTCGGGTATCCGTATCAATGGGGCCGGGCATTATCAATAGGGGCCGGGCATTACCGCCATCCGAAGCATCCCGTAAGCAAGCCACTCATAATTAAGCCAGGATTGGGAGGATTGGAATGAACCTGACCGATCGGCGCCAAAGGTTTCGGGCTATTCTGGAGGGGGACCGTTGCGTGCATCCGGGTTCGGTATTCGATCCCATTTCCGCCCGCATCGCGGAGGACCTGGGATTCGAAGTGGGGATGTTCGCCGGTTCCATCGCCTCCGGCACGGTGTTGGGGGCGCCCGACCTGATCGTGCTGACCCTCACCGAGTTCGCCCAGCAGATCCACCGCATATGCCGGGCCGGCAACTTGAGCTTGCTGGTGGATGCCGACCACGGCTACGGCAACGCGTTGAACGTCCGCCGCACGGTGGAGGAGCTGGAGACGGCGGGAGTATCCTGCCTGACCATCGAAGACACCGCGCTGCCCATTAGCTTCGGCGCCGAGGGAGAGGGCCGGCTTATATCCCTGGAGGAGGGTGTGGGAAAAATGAAGGCCGCGGTCTCCGCCCGGCAAGACCCGACCCTTTGCGTGGCCGGCCGGAGCAGCGCCCTGCGCTTCGGCGGCGTGCCCGAGGCCATCAAGCGGACCAAGGCGTATCAACAGGCCGGAGTCGACGCCATGTTCTTGGCGGGAGCCCAGACCAGGGAGGAAATTGAGGCGGTTAGAGCCGAGACCAGCCTTCCATTAATTTTGGGCGGCGCCGGAGGTGAGCTTTCCGACCTGGAATTCTTGGGAGCCAACGGTGTGCGGGTGGCCCTGCAGGGACACCTGTCTTACCAGGCGTCGATCAAAGCGGTATACGACACGATGAAGGCCCTTAGAGATGGCGCGGCGCCCGCGGATTTGAGGGACAAGCTGGCCACGCCGGAGTTGATTGGGCAGGTGACTCGCCGGGCGGATTACACCCAGTGGACCGAGGAATTTCTGTCCTAGAAGTCTGGCCGGAAAGCCATTTGCCTGGTTTCGCGCTACGCCAATCAGACGTATTACAGTCTATTATGGGATAATAGTATATGTAATAGGTTTTATTTACCCACTATTACATCGATAATCGACGTTAAAAAACGACGGCTTGGGGAGAATCGGGGTTTCCGGCCAGACTTCTAGGTCAGCTTCACCGGTGGGCGGGGATTCTCAGCGCAAGTCCGGGCTAAAGCTAGCTGGCTAATAGCTTTACAGGCGTGTTGGCCAAAGATTAAAATCGCTATGAAGGAGAGGTGGCGACAGAGGCTGCCTCTCCTTGATACTTTACCCGGGGATGCGGAGGGTGGATTCCACCCGGTCCCTATTCTGACGCTCGGAATTCGGTTACTGGCTGTGCTTAACCCTACCAAACATGCCTGACCGACAAGATGGGCTGCTCGGCAGCCGCTACGCCAAGCTGGAACGCCTCCGCCAGAGGGGTATCGACCCCTATCCGCCCCGGTACCAGCCGACCACGCCCGCCGCCGCCGCTATCGCCGAATTCGAGACTTGGGAAGAGCGGGGAGAAGGGGATTCCGATGCCCAACAGCTGGCCGTGGCTGGGCGCATCGTTTCCCTTCGGGCGATGGGTAGGGCCTCCTTTCTGGACCTGCGGGACGGCTCCGGCACTATCCAGGCGTTGCTGCGCCAGAACGTGCTGGGAGAGGACTACGCCCTTCTGGAGGATCTGGACCTGGGGGATTTCCTGGGGGTCTCCGGCACCATGATGCGGACCCGCACCGGACAGCCAACGATTGAAGCCCATCAGATAACCCTCCTTGCCAAGGGTTTGCGTCCCCTTCCCGAAAAGTGGCACGGCCTGCGCGATGTGGAAATCAGGTATCGCCAGCGCTATCTGGACCTAATCGCCAATCCGGATATCGTCGGCATCTTCGCCCAGCGGAGCCGGGTGATTCGCGGTATCCGCAGCTTTTTGGACGCCCGGGGGTTCATGGAGGTGGAGACGCCGATTCTGGTGCCGGTGGCGGCCGGGGCCCACGCCCGCCCCTTCATTACCCATCATAACGCGCTGGACCAGCAGCTATATCTGCGCATCGCCACCGAGCTGTACTTGAAACGGCTGATAGTGGGGGGGGTCGACAAAGTCTACGAACTGGGCCGGGTGTTTCGCAACGAGGGCATCGACCAGGATCACAATCCGGAATTCAGCCTGCTGGAAAGCTATGAGGCCTACGCCGACTATACCCAGGTCATGGAGATGGTGGAAAGCCTGTTTGCCACGGTGGCCCAAGAAGTTCGGGGCACGACCCAGATACCCTACGGCGAGCATGTTATCGACTTTTCGCCTCCCTGGCCTCGGCTGAGCTTGAGGGAGGAGCTGGAGCGCCGCAGCGGAATCGACCTAGATGAGTTTCCCGATGACGCGGCGCTGGTGAAGCGGGTGGCGTCCTTGGGCCTGGACATCGGGCCCCGGGAGAGCCGGGGGCGGTTGATCGACAAGCTAATATCCACCTTTGTCGAGCCTAATTTGATCCAGCCGACTTTCCTGCTGGATTACCCGGAAGAGATGTCTCCCTTGGCCAAGGCCAAGCCGGGATGCCCGGGGTACGTGGAGCGCTTCGAGGCCTTCGCCGCCGGCATGGAGGTGGCCAACTCCTACTCGGAGCTGAATGATCCCGCCGTGCAGAGAGACAGATTCGAGGCCCAGGAGGAAGTCCGGCAGATTTACCAGGACGAGGAAGTGGACCGGCGGGACGATGATTTCCTGCTGGCCATGGAGTATGGCATGCCGCCCACCGGAGGCTTGGGGGTGGGCATCGACCGGATGGTCATGCTGCTGACCGGCCAGACCAGCATCCGGGATGTACTGCTGTTCCCCCAGATGCGTACCTTGCGGCCTGGTGAAGAAGCCGGAGAGACCGAAGAAATGGAAGGGAGCGAAGAGTAAGTAATCATCTCAAAATGTCACGCTGAGCCCTTCGGCGTTGCTCAGGATAAACTCCGCGAGGGGTCTAAAGTCCCCCTTTGAAAAAGAGGGATATAGGGGGATTTCCCCAAGGGAACCTTCCCCGACTGTTTTTAGCTACAGATTCAAGACTCAGTAATTGACAGCATGCTATCGATTGAGCTGATCCGAAAAGACCCGGACTACGTTAAAAAAGCGCTGGAATCCCGGGGAGAGGAAAATCCTCTGGGGGAGCTGTTGGAGCTGGACGCCCGCCGCCGTCAGGGTATCTCCCAGGGCGATGAGTTGCGTTCGGAGCGAAACCAGGTGAGCCGTCGCATCGGCCAGCTTCGCGCCTCCGGCCAGGAACCTCCACCAGACGCGGTGGAGGAAATGCGGCAGGTCGGCCAGCGCATCGCCGAATTGGAGCAGCAGGTAAAGGAGCTGGAGGAGACTATCCAGAGCATTCTGCTAAGCCTGCCCAACCTGCCCCACCCCGACGTGCCGCCAGGTTTGGAGGAACAGGGCAACGTGGTAGCGCGGGATTGGGGAGAGCCGGTGGTTTTGCCCTTCCCACCCAGGCCCCACTGGGAGCTGGGCGAGCAGCTGGGAATTATAGACTTCCAGCGGGGGGTGAAGCTCTCCGGCAGCCGCTTCTACACCCTTTCCGGCACCGGCGCGAAGCTGGAACGTGCCCTCATCGCCTGGATGCTGGACCTCCACGCCGTCGAGCACGGCTACACCGAGATGATGCTCCCGATCCTGGTGCGGCGGGAGATCATGGAGGGCTCCGGCAACCTGCCCAAGTTCGCGGACAACCTTTACCACGACGACGAAGATGACCTGTGGCTGGTACCCACAGCCGAGGTCCCCATCACCAATCTCCATCGGGATGAGATACTGTCCCACGAATCACTGCCCCGCTATTACGTGGCCCACACCCCCTGTTTCCGTAGAGAGAAGGCGGCGGCCGGCCGGGACACCCGCGGCATCAAGCGAGTGCATCAGTTCAACAAGGTGGAGATGTACAAGTTCGTCGCGCCGGAAACCTCGGACGAGGAGCTGGGTCGCCTGTTGGCCGATGCTGAGGAGGTCTGTCGGCGGCTGGGGCTGGCCTACCGGATACTGGAGCTCTGCGCCGGGGACATGGGTTTTCCCTCGGCCAAATCTTACGATATAGAGGTATGGGCGGCGGGCTGCCAGGAGTGGCTGGAGGTAAGCTCCTGCTCCAACTGCACCGATTTTCAGGCCCGTCGGGCCAACATCCGTTACCGGCCGGCCAGCGGGGCTCGCCCAGACTTCGTCCACACCCTCAATGGCTCCGGGCTGGCGCTGCCCCGAGTGATGATAGCGCTGCTGGAGAATTACCAGCAGGAGGACGGCTCGGTGGTGATTCCGGAGGTGCTGCGGCCCTATACCGGCTTCGATGTTATTCAATCCCCGGTCGGTGGCTAAAAACCTGGCACCGGCAGGCGGCTAAAAACCCGCCCTGGGTGGCGCCGCTCCCTGCCAGCGGGGAAAATCAGGTTCGGCCAAACGCAGTCGTAAGGGCGCCGCATGCGGCGCCCCATACTAATCGCTAACTGCCCGCGGGGGTTACTTCTCGATGGGCGCTCCGACGATACTGCCCCACTCGGTCCAAGAGCCGTCGTAGTTGCGGACGTTGCTGTGTCCCAAAAGCTGGGTCAGCACGAACCAGGTGTGGGAGGAGCGCTCGCCGATGCGGCAGTAGGCTATGGTTTCCTTGCTGCCGTCGATGCCCTTGCCGCCGTACAGCTGCTGGAGCTCGTCGGCCGACTTGAAGGTGCCGTCCTCGTTGGCCGCCTGGGCCCAGGGGATGTTGGCGGCGCCGGGGATATGCCCGCCCCGCTGGGCGCCTTCTTGAGGCAGGGCGGGTGGCGCCAGCAGGATGCCGGCATATTCGTCGGGAGACCGGACGTCCACCAGGGCGACGTTGCCCGCGTTGACCGAGGCCAATACCTGGTCCCGGAGGGCCCGCAGGCTTTGGTTGGGCTCGCTGGCTTGATAGGTCTTGGCCCCCTGGTTGGGCACGTCGGTGGTTAGCGGGCGGTTTTCGGCGCTCCACTTGGCCCGACCGCCGTTCATGACCTTGACGTCGTTGTGCCCGTAGTATTTCATCTGCCAGAAAGCCCAACAGGCGAACCAGTTATTGTTGTCGCCGTACAGCACTACCGTCGTATTGTTGTCGATTCCGGCGCTACCCAGCAATTGCTCCATTTCGGCTTTGCTGGGAATGTCGCGGCGAACCGACTGCTGCAACTGGCTCTGCCAGTTCCAACCTACGGCTCCGGCGACGTGGCCCTGCTCGTAGGCGGCAGTATCGACGTCCACCTCCACCAGCCGTACGTTGGCGTCGCTGCCGTGATCCGCTACCCACTGGGTGCTTACCAGAGAATCGGGATTAGAATAGTCGGCCATGCTACCTCCTTCGTGTCTGCTTGAGATTTTGACCTAACAGCTTTTGAGCACGTCTATAGTAACGGGGCCAAACTTAGATGCCAAGTTTACCCAGTTTACCCATCTGATGCAAAGCTGTCATTGGTAGAAAGACGTAGGTAACTGTTCAGACTTGATGAGGTGAATTGGCTCAAAGCCGTTGGAAAAACGCTGGCATGGCCGGGGGAGTTGTGGCATACCAGGGAGGTGGACACTGAACTAGACCTGAACGCGGCGAGTCGCGAAACTCTGCTGGAGATAATTGCCGGCCAGCGGGCAGTCATTGCCGATTTGCAAAGGCGGATTGGGGTTCTGGAATCCCGTCCCAACCGGCGCGGGTCGTCGGGGATGCCGGGTAATCAGCCGCACTCCAGCCGGCAAGCGCCGGAGAAAAAGGAGCCCAGAAAGCTGCGCCGCCATGGCTTCGCCCGCCAGCGCATGACTCCTACCCGGCGGGTGGAGCATGCCGTGGCGGTCTGTCCCGACTGCGGGACTCACCTGAACGGCGGATGGGTACAGCGAACTCGGGAAGTCATTGAGCTACCGGTGGCTCCGGTAGAAGTGACCGAGCACGCCCTGGTAGCCCGCATCTGTCCGGTATGCCAGCGGCGCCGGTTGCCCAAAGAGGCCCTGCAGGGGGTGGTTCTGGGCCAGCAGCGCCTGGGGGTCAATCTGGTAAGCCTGATGGTGACCCTGCGGGAGGAGGGACGGTTGCCCATAAGAATCATCCAATGGTACCTGGAGACCGTCCATCAGTTGCACCTGAGTGTTGGTGCCATCGTCCAGGCCGTCCATGGAGTAGCCCGTCAGGCTGAGACGGCGGTGCGAGAGGTGCTCGAGCAAGTCCGCGCCAGTCCCGTGGTGCAGGGCGACGAAACCGGCTGGCGCCAGGACGGGAGCAACGGCTATGTTTGGACCTTCAGCACTCCCAGCGAACGATACTTCCTGCGTCGGGGTCGGGATAAGGGGGTGGTGGATGAGGTGCTGGATTCCTCCTTCAGCGGAGTGTTGGTCAGTGATTTCTACGCCGCCTATAACCACTACCCGGGCCTGAAGCAACGGTGCTGGGCTCATCTGCTGCGGGATATCCATGACCTGAAAGGGTTGTACCCAGAAGACGCTGGGCTGGCTCAGTGGGCCGAGGCGGTTCACCAGGTCTACACGGAGGCCAAGGCCGCGGTCCTTCCCCGAGCCCAGCCAGGCCATCGCACCCAGCTAATGCTGGAGGAGAAACTAATGGTCTTGGCACGGCCTTTCCTTAAAGATCCCCTGGCGGTTCAGGCCAAGCTCTGCCGGCGCATGGAACGGTTCATCAAGGAACTGTTTGTCTTCGTGTCGGACCCAGCCGTGCCCTCAGACAACAACGCCGCCGAGCGGAGCCTGCGGCATCTGGTAACCAGTCGCAAGATCAGCGGCGGCACCCGCTCAGGGCAGGGCACCGACAGCAAGATGACCTTGGCATCCCTCTTTGGCACCTGGCGGGCCAGAGGTCTCAATCCCCTCCTGGAATGCCGCCGGTTGCTCACTTCCCCTCAACTCTGAACAGTTTCAGACGTAGGCGTCCCGGCTGCCGCCAGTGGTGGAAAGACGTAGGCGCTACGCCGCCCCTGCCGGGGGTGGCTATTGGGGAGATGGTCGCCAGAATCAACCCCTCATGGGGGCAGGAGTTCTATGCCGCCAGTTGTTCCGCTTCGGCGGGAGTCTGCCGAGGTTGCTTGGAAAGGTTATTTTGGGGCGGATCCTCAAGCAGTTCCTTGAGATAGCCGCACTGCAAGCAGCTCAGGTACCTGCCGTATTGGCCTCGTTCCAGATATAAGTCGCCGTGGCATTTGGGGCAAGCCTTTAGTTTAATCATCATCCATCCCCCAACCGGGGAACCCCGTCCTTGAACTCCATTGTGTTAATGAAACTGCATCGCCGACATCATAAACCTTGACATAAAGCGTGTCAACCATTACGCTAATACCTAAGAAAACTAACCCTGGGTCGGGCGAAAAATTCTTCATGTATCAGAAGCCAAGGCGTAGAATAGTAGAAGAGGGGGAGGCAGCGCCGCCCCAAATGCCGCCGTCCTGGCCCCAGCGGGCCTTACCCAAAGTGGTAAAGCGGGAACCGGCCGCCGGCTCGTCGGCTGAATCTCAGGCGCTGGAATCCCAGTCAGCGGAATCCCAGTCAGCGCCGATGGTCGAAATTCAGGGGGTATACATCATCAGCGTGGCCGCGCGCATCCTGGAGATGCACCCGCAGACCCTTCGGAAGTACGAGCGGCTGGGCCTGGTAAACCCGGAGCGAACCGGCGGGATGCTGCGGCTCTATTCCCGGGAAGATATTCGGAAGATCTTGCTCATAAGGCACTTAATGGACAACTTGGGGCTGAATTTGGCCGGGGTTGAATTCGCTCTTAACTTGGTGGAGAATCTGGTGGAGTTAGAGCGGCGGCTGGCCTCCGCCGTCGCCGACGCCTCGCTGCGTGAAACAATAGAACAGGAAGTGAGCAGACTTTACCGCAGGTTGAATCTGCCGGTGTAACCCAATCAGCCATGGCTAGGATTTATCAATGACAGAAGACAGGGAAGAGGCTCAAGTTAACGAACCGGACTCCCCCGAGGAATTGACCTCCGGAGAGTTGCTGGAAGGGGAGCCTGAAGAGTTGACGGAAGAGCTGGTGAACGAATACAGTCATCTGGATTTAGAAGAGCAGGTTTCGGCCCTTCTCAAGGATTTGCACTCGATTCAGAAGGATGCTGGGGAAAGCAAGGACCTGGCCCAGAGGGCCCAGGCCGAGCTGAGCAACTTCCGCAAGCGGACTGAAGACGACCGCATCGCTTTGCAGCGCCAGTCCAATAGTCGATTATTGGTCAAGATGCTGCCGGTGGTGGATGAGTTGGAACTGGCCGTTAATCATGCCGATGGTAAGAAACCCAGCAAATCCTGGGTGGAAGGGGTCAGGCTGATTCAACGCAAGGTATCCGCCCTGCTGGAGACCGAAGGTGTTACCAAAATAGATGCGGTAGGGGCGCCCTTCAATCCGGTGGAACATGAAGCGGTGGGAACCGAAGAGGATAAGAAGTTTGCCTCAGGCCAAATTATCCAGGTAGTACGCAACGGCTACCGGCTGCACGACCGGGTCATACAGGCGGCCCAAGTGGTGGTGGCCCGGTAGGTAGTCCGGTAATTCAATAAACCCGGTCGCATCCGCCCCACGTATAGGTAAAAAGGAGACACACTATGGCTAAGGTCCTGGGTATAGATTTAGGCACGACCAACTCGGTGGCTGCCGTCATTGAAGCCGGCGAGCCGGTGGTGGTTGAGAATGCTGAAGGAGGCCGGATCACGCCCTCGGTGGTCGCGGTCAACGTCAAAAGTAACGAGAGATACGTCGGGCAAACCGCCAAAAGACAGGCGGTGACCAACCCGGAGAACACGGTTTTCTCTGTCAAGCGACTGATGGGCCGCAAGTTCGAAGACCCGGAGGTTTCCTCGGCCATGGGCCGGTTACCCTATAAAATTGTCAAGGCGGCTAATGGTGACGCTCACGTGGAGATGAGCGGTGAAGCCTACGCGCCGCCGCAAATATCCTCCATGGTCCTGCAAAAAATCCGCCAGGACGCCGAGGCCAAGCTGGGCGAGAAGATTTCCCAGGCGGTAATCACCGTACCCGCCTATTTTAATGACGCCCAGCGGCAGGCTACCAAGGACGCCGGCACCATCGCCGGCCTGGAGGTGCTGCGCATCATCAACGAGCCGACGGCTTCATCCCTGGCCTACGGCTTGGACAAGCAGAAGGTGGATGCCACCGTGGCGGTGTTTGACCTGGGTGGGGGCACCTTCGACATCACCATCCTGCAGATGGGGGATGGGGTCTTCGAGGTCAAGTCCACCAATGGAGATACCTACCTGGGTGGAGACGACTTCGACCAGGAGATTTTGGAGTGGCTGAATCGCGAGTTCCTGCAGGAAACCGGCATCGACCTGAGCAAGGACCGCATGGCCCTGCAGCGGCTGCGGGATGCGGCGGAGCGGGCCAAGGTGGAGCTATCCAGCGTGGTGGAAACGGAGATTAACCTCCCCTTCATTACCGCCGATGCCAGTGGTCCCCAGCACCTGGTCAAAGCTTTGAGCCGGGCCCGCATGGAGCAGCTGGTTGGTGACCTGATAGCCCGTACCGAGGGTCCCTGTCGCCAGGCCCTGACCGATTCCGGCATCAGTTCCAGCGAAATCGATGACGTGGTGCTGGTGGGAGGGATGACTCGCATGCCCGCCGTTCAGGAGAAGGTCAAGGGTATATTCGGCAAGGATCCCAGCCATTCGGTCAACCCGGACGAGGCCGTGGCCCTCGGCGCGGCGATTCAAGCCGGGATCCTGGGCGGTGAAGTTGGCGATATTGTTTTGCTCGACGTTACTCCGCTGACTCTGGGCCTGGAAACCCTGGGTAGCGTAATGACTAACCTGATTACCAGGAACACCACCATTCCCACTAAGAAGGCGGAGACCTTCACCACTGCCGCAGATAATCAAAACAGCGTGGACGTTCACGTTCTGCAGGGCGAGCGGCAGATGGCCTCGGACAACAAGTCCATCGGCAGGTTTATCCTGGACGGCCTCCTGCCGGCGCCCCGAGGGGTGCCCCAGATTGAGGTTTCCTTCGATATCGACGCCAACGGCATTCTCAGCGTCTCCGCCGTCGACAAGGGCACTGGCAAGGAGCAAAAGATAGTAATCCAGCCCAGTTCCGGCCTGGCTAAAGAAGAGATCGAGCGGATGGTCGATGACGCTAAAACCCACGAGAGCGATGACCAGCTCCGTCGCGCCGAGGTGGAAACCAGAAACCAGGCCGACTCGCTGGTTTACACCACCGAGAAGATGATAGCCGACAACGCCGACAAGGTACCGGAGGACTTGAAGGAAGAGGTGGAAGGGAAACTGACCACGCTGAAATCCGCTATTGAAGCCAACAGCGTGCCGGAGATGCAGACCTCCATGGCGGACCTGAACAGCGCGCTGCAACGGCTGGGGCAAGCGGTTTATAGCCAGGCCGCGGCTAGCGACATGCCTGGGGACGGCCCGATGGGAGATGTGGTAGATATGGAGGATACGGGCGACATGCCGGGCGACATATCGGAGGACGGCGCGGATTCCGAGGATGTAGCCGACGCCGATGGCGATTCCAGCGAAGAGGAAGCGGGTGACAGCACTGTTGAAGGCGAGTTCAGGGAAGTCTAAATTGGAGCATAGCCCCTTTACGGCTGGTGTGCACTGTCTGTTATAATGTTGGAACGTCGGCCGGCAATGGCCGTACACGGCTCCATCTAGGAGAGTATAGATGAGCTCACAATCAGAAAGCGCGGATCAGGAATTGGCGGAAAATGGGGAAACCGTGGAGACCGGGACCACCGGAACCATAGAAGGAATTGACCTGACCCTAACCCCGTTGCAGTACCACTACCTGAGTTTGCTTCAAAGATTGATAGCCCTGCAGAACAGCTATCAAGTAGATCCGGATTATGAAACCTGGATGATGAACGCCATCAACAAGGCGATCTACTCTACGTTGCGCGACTCGATAGAAGCCAATATCGGCGAAGCCGCCAAGGAGTTGCTGCGGAAAGCTCACCAGGTTAACTAAATAGCCCGATTAAAGCCAAAACCCGCCTGCCCGGTCCGCGCCGATTTCAAGCCAAGCAGAGATCGCCAGGGTCGGGCTGCCTTTACCCCCTGACGCCAACCTATCCCCCGATGCCAAAGAGAGTGTTTAAAAAGCCTGGCGCATTGTCCGCGCTAGAATAGAAAAGTAGGCATCCTGGTATGGCCTGATAATAGCCCCTTCTCCCATCAAGGGAGAAGGTTGGGATGAGGGTGATACCCCTCACCTTACTCCTCTCCCACAAGGGGAGAGGAAGCCGAAGCCCAAACCTATATGACACCTGGAGCCTGGATGTCAAGGAACTTTTTAAACACACCCAAAGAGAGGGAATACCTCCTTCTTGATCGCGGCCACGCCTTCTTCAGCCAATCGCCTCGCCTCTAGCCGCACGTCCTCCGGTATTTCCAACTTCACGGTGTCTCTTAGCTGGGTAGCTCCCAGCACCTGGGACAACTCTGCGGGTATGGTATCCGGCCATTCTGCGTCTACCATCACCCCATAAGCCAGGCTCCAGCAGCGCGCCACCGCGCCCAAGTCGTAGCCTCCCCCTCCTAAAGCCAGCCAGGGCAGGCCCAATCGGGAGAAGAATCGGACCGCCTCCACGAAGCCCCGGGAGGTCATCTGCAAGTGGGTCAGCGGGTCGGTGTGGTAGCTGTCGATGCCCAGTTGGGTAACCAAAATATCCGGGGCGAAGGCCGCCAGCAGCGGCGGAACAACCTCCTGGAAGGCTTGGAGATAAATTTCATCTTCCGTATAGGGGTAGAGGGGAAGGTTCACCGAGTAGCCAACGGCCGGTGCGGTTCCCGACTCCTCGACGAACCCGGTTCCGGGGAAGAGGTATCTACCGGATTCGTGGATCGAGATGGTCAGGACTCGGTTATCGTCGAGGAAGGCGTTCTGGACTCCGTCACCATGATGGGCATCGATATCGACGTAGGCAACCCGCAGCCCCAGGGCCAGCAGGTATTTGATTGCCACTGCCGGGTCGTTGAAGATGCAAAACCCGGAGGCATGGGCCGGAGCGGCGTGATGCAGCCCGCCGGAAATGTTGAAGGCCACATCCACCTGGTGGCTGGCGACCAGCTCGGCCGCCATTAGGGTCGCGCCGGTGCTGAGCAACGCCGCCTCGTACATCCCGTCGTAGACCGGGTTGTCTCCCTTGGCGCTGAAGCCGAATCTCTCGGGGTCGGGTACGCTGAGGCCGGAGCTCAGGCCTTGAACCGCCGCGATGTACTCGGAGGTGTGGAGCAGCCCCAGCTCATCCAGAGTGGCTGGGCGGGGAGCCAGCAGTTGGGACTTCCCGCCGTCAAAGGCGCCGTAGGCTTGGAGCAGCTGGTAAGTATGGTGCAGCCGGGCCGGTCGCATGGGGTGATCCTGGCGCAGCACGTGCTGGGATAAAGCGCTCTCGTAGATAAATGCGGCTTGGGGCATTATTCCTCCTGATTAGCCTTGGCCAGCTCGCTAATCATGTTGGACCAGTGAGTGCCGGGCCAGTAGACCCGGCGGCAACTGGAGCACTGGCTAAAAACTGTCTGGGTGCGGGCGACATAGTCGGGAATTAGGTCAGCCACCGCCGCCTTGTCCACCGGGGCGAGGGGCTCATTGCAGCGTAGACAGCGAGAAAAGCCACTGTCCAAGTTCAAATGCAGCTCCCGAATCAACTGGCGCAACTGGCCGCGCAGGTCATCGGCTACCATGTACAGCATGCGTAATTGACCCAAACGGACCGGCCTTCTCAACAGGAATCCCGAGTCCCGGGTAATCAGCAGCCGGTCCTGTTTGAGGGCCAGTCGTACCAATTCATTGTCGCTGGCGCTGCGGGGAAAGGCCGCGTCATAGCCCATAATCCTGAGCCAGGTGGCCAAACGCCCGACGTTTACATCGACAATGAATTTGGGCCGCATTGCTTAAGGATAGCCTCAAATAAATAAAATGGGAATTGACTCAACGCCCGGTCCGGACCGGCTCCCGGGGCGATGACACTGGGTCCTTCGGTCGGCCCCAGTGTCATCGCGAGGGCCGCAGGCCCGAAGCAATCTCATGAGGATAAGGAGAGATTGCTTCGCGGAGTTCACCCTGAGCGCAGCCGAAGGGCTCGCAGTGACACTGCAAAGGCCCGGAGTGTGGGTGCAGATTGCTCTGGTCTGGCGGGGCCTATGTTATACTTCCCAGCGCCGCTTCCCAGTAGCGGGTAGCACTTCTGGGGGAGAACTTCGGGATATGCTGCTGGCGGCGCTGTCAACAGTTATTCGGCGAGGTGAGGGCGATGACCAATCAACCGGCTAAATGCCCGGCCTGTGGCAAAGAACTGGAGCCTCCCGCTTCCGGCGCTGCCGATATGCCCACCCTGCCCAATCCCAATCGGGGCGAGCCGGGAAATTTGGCGCCCGAAAATTTGGTGCCCCGAAATTGGGCGGAAAATAATCTGCGACGGCATATTGAGCTGTTGGACCAGATTTCCGTCCAGCTGGACCAGCTAAAGATCTCAGTGGAGGCCGGTAGCGCCGGAAGCCAGCAGGTTTTGGAGGAGCTGGAAGCCTGGCACGACAGCCTCAAACCCCGTCATGGGCTTTGCATCGACGCTCGTTGCGCCCCCTGCCGGGTGCATGAGGAGGCGATCAAGGAGCACGTTTTGCTCTACGTCGACTGGAAGGTTCCGGGCACAGTGGAAAAGTTGGAGCAGGCCCGCCACCGCAACTAACCTTCCCCGGCGTGAGACACTTCCCGAATTGTCCGGAAAGCGGCGGCCTCCCTTTGGCGTATTTCCTACCAGATGTCTCCCACGTCTCCCCTATCGGGCAAACCTAACCGAGCCCAGTGTCCCTTACGCTGGTCTGGGACCAATTCGATGCGCCGCACCCACTTGGCCCACTGGTAGCCATATTTGCCGGGGGCAACCAGGCGCAGGGGATAGCCAAACTGAGGGACCTTCTGGTGGTTGATGCCGTAGGCCAGAAACGCTTCCCGGTCCAGCAGTTCGCTCAGCTCCAGGGAGGAGTAGTAGCCGTCGGCGCAGTGGAATACCGCCCGGCGCGCGTCGGGGCCAACGCCGGAGATGTCCAGGAGCGTTTGGAGCGACACCCCTTCCATCAGCGAGTTATTCCGGAAGCCGCCGACGCAGTCTAGGCGCACCTGCCGGGTGATGGCGGGCAGCGATTGCAGCTGCTCTAAAGAGAGGCTCAGATCTACTTCCACCTCGCCGTCTATTACCAGCCGGTAGTTTTCCACGGCTATTTCGGGAACTCCCCAAAAGGACAGGGTTCCGAGCTGATCCATGGCAGTCAGGGCATCCTGGGAATCTACCTTCAGCATCCTCTTGGCCCGAAGGCTTAGCAGGATGTAGCCGGCGGTGACCAGGCGCCGCAGGGGATAGGGCAGGGCGCGCCAAGGGTAAAAGCAAGCCCGCAAACTCCAGCGGTTGCCCCCGACCCTGACCAATGCTGTTCGGAAAATATCCGGCACTAATTCATTCAGCGGGCGTTACTTAGCGGGCATTTTGGTGAGCAGCAGCTCTCTGGCGTCTCCCAGCAGTTCTTCATCGGTCCGGCTCAGGTCAATGGGATCTCCGTGAGGCTGAGGCACGGGAATGCCGGTCTTGTAGTAGAGTTCCACCCGATTGCCTTCTGGGTCAAAGAAATACATTCCAAAGGCGTTGCCGTGGCTTACTATTCTTTCAACCTTTACATTCTCCGCCATTAAACGCTGGTGGTAGTCCCGCAGATCCTGGATGGTTGGGACTTTGAAGGAGATTTGCTGGATGACATTGGCGTCCTCCGAGGTTACCCGTCCCTTCATTAGAACAAATTCGTGGTGCTCGGCGACGGGGTCGGCGCTCATGAAACACATTCCCCGACCCTCCAGGTCCTCATCAGCCACGGTCAAGCCAATCACACGAGTGTAGAAGTCGCGCTGCTTCATCAAGTCGTCGGCATAAATCCCCACGTGGCCCAATCCGGTTAGCTGTGGCATATCAACTTCCCTCCTAATATCGTCCTGGGGCTGGCTTGTCTCCCATTTTACCACCAAGGGAAAGGCTTTGATCTGTTAGGACTTGCGGTCGGTACGGCCATCCTGAATCAACGCGACGAGCCGATCCAGGTCACCGCGGATAGCTTTCGAAGAGTCGACCACCCAGTGGGGATCCGTGATCGGCTGTTGACCGGGCCGCAGCAAAGAGAAGACGCTCCAATCGGCGTCGGAGACTCCGTCCGTGCCGATAGCGGCGGCCCGGTCTTGTAGTCGTCGCCGGATCACCCGGAGAGGAGCGGTGAACAGGATAATATGGGTCGGCGCTCCCCGGCGTCGGGCGAGGTCCAGTAAAGGCTGCCGGAATCCCTCGGTAAGGTTGGTAGCGTCGAAAACAACCGTCCTACCCTGCTTTAGCAACTTCTCGATCACCCGGTGGCAGGCGGAGAACACTCTCTGGTGTTCCTCTCTGGTGTATTCGGGCTCAGGGATCAGCGCCTTGCGCGTCCGGTCGCTCCCTACCACGACCAGGGGGAGACGCTGGGCCAGCCGGCGGGCGAAGTGGGATTTGCCGGTTCCCGGCAGTCCGCTTAACATCACCAGGAAGGGTCGAGCGCCGGCGGGGATTTGTTTTCGGCGTAATTGCTGGTCGAGGGCACGACGAATTACTGCCGCATCGATGGTTAGCTGCGGGTCGTCATCCCTTTCGCGGTTCATTTAACGGTGGCTACAGTCACTGGTCCTTGACGAAATTACTAAACTTGGTACCTCAAAATCCCCTATACCCCCCTTTTGCAAAGGGGCACTGAGGGGGATTTCCCCTAACGGTGGCTCCACCAACTGTTTTTAGCTTTCGATTCAGGGCCAGAGGCTACATTCTATCCACTAGGCGGCCCAGAGCCCATTGGACCAGGTATATCAGAATTATGGCGGCCATGGGACTGAAATCCAATCGTTCAAAGATTGGGTGGATTTTGCGGGTCGGTTCCCGCAGTAGGTCTCGCAGAGGACCCAAAATCGGCTCCGTTATCGCGACCAGCAACATGGCAATTCTAGCGACGATGGGATGAGGCTGGCTTCCCAAAGACTGCAAAATCAGCGTCAGGATGATTCGGGCCAGGATCGCCAGACTCAAGAAAAACAGGATCCTGTCTATAATGACAATGATTGAGGCCAGTGGAAACCTCCCTACTGTTGTCCCAGCTTGACTGACTTCTGATAGGCGGCGTTCACCGCGTCCACCACGGTCGCCGGCACTCCGCCTCGCTCCAGCACCTGCAAGCCTTCGGCGGTGGTACCGCCCGGCGAGACCACCATGTCCTTCAGTTCGCCCGGATGCTTGCCGGTTTCCATGACCAGCTTGGTGCTGCCGTAAACCGTCTGCAAGGCCAGTGTGCGGGCCGTGTCCCGGGGCAGCCCGACGTAAACCCCAGCGTCGATCAGGGCCTCGATGAACAGGAAAACATAGGCCGGGCCGCTGGCGCTCAAGGCGGTGGCCATGTCCAGGTATTTCTCGTCGTCCACGTAGATCTCCTCACCTACGGTGGCCAATATGGACTGGGTCAGGGCTCTTTGCGCCGGGTCGACCTGGGCCGTGCAGGTCCACATGCTCATTCCATGGCCAATCTGAGCCGGCGTGTTGGGCATGACCCGTATTATTGCCGAATGACCCAGTCCCTCCGTCAGGGTGGAGATCTTGGCGCCGGCGATTATGGAAAGGGCCGCCTGGTTGGGTTTCAAGTGCTTCTTCAAACCCTGGGCCACTGCAGGCAGGTCCTGGGGCTTGATGGCCAGCAGGACCAGGTCCGCGCCGGCAAGCGCTGCCTCGTTTGCCGCGTGGGTATGGACGCCGTATCTTTCCGCCAAATACTCCCGGCGCAGCTTCACCGGCTCGCCCACACTTATCTCATCTGGCCGGGCTAGCTTGGCTGAGAGGACGCCGCCCATCAGGGCCTCGGCCATGGTGCCGCCGCCCACGAAAGCAATTTTCATCAGGACCTTCTCCACCTGAGGATTGGTCCCGGGATTTTTAGCCGGGATTATTGGAATTATAACACCGACCAGACGGGCGGCAGGCTGGAGGGAATGTTTGTTTACCGACGGAAAAGTTCGGCGGAAATGTCCGCCGGCAGGAAGAGCCAAGGAGGGGAGTTTGGGATCCTTATCGATCCCTGAGGAAATTACTAAACTTGGAAAATCCAAATCCCCCCAAGCGGTGGGATCTAGATGTTCGTTGTGCCGAACCCTGTGTGGTTCAGTTTGGTCCTAGTCTAAAATTCCGAAAGTCCTTTCCCTTTGGCCAGCGCCACCGCCAACCGGATGGATTCCAGCATGCTGGTTTGGTCGGCCACCCCTTTGCCGGCGATGTCGAAGGCGGTGCCGTGGTCCACCGAGGTTCGGACGAAGGGCAGCCCCAGATTGGCAGTGATGCTCTCTTCAAAGCCGTACACTTTGACTGGAATATGACCCTGGTCGTGGAACATGGCCAACACCACATCGTACCGGCCGTTGATTGCCTGGTGGAAGATGACGTCGGCGGGAACCGGGCCCACTGCGCCGATGCCCAGCCTTTGGGCCGCGGCCACGGCGGGGGCTATCTCCTCCGCCTCCTCGTTGCCCAGCAGGCCGCCGTCGCTGCCGTGGGGGTTGAGCGCCGCCACGCCGATGCGCGGATTCGGGTAACCCCACTGCACAAAGCTGTCGTGGGTTAACTGCAGGTAGCTGAGGATCCGGTCTTGCTTGACATAATCGCAGGCCACCCGCAGGGAGCGATGGGTGGTCAGGTGGACCACCCGCAGGTTCTTGGCCAGCAGCATGGTGCCCACTGTTTCGGCGCCGGACAGCTCCTGGAGCAACTCCATGTGGCCGATGGCCTGGTATCCGGCCAGGCTGGCCGCTTCCTTGTTCAGCGGCGCCGTGGCCAGTCCATCGACCGCACCGGCCAGGGCCAGTTCGCCGGCCTTGGTGACCCACTCCATGGCGGCTTTGCCGCAGGGAATGCTGATCTGGCCGACGGTGATATCCTCGGGGTTGAGGTTGTGGATGTCCACCACGTCCACCACCCTCGGGTCTGCCCCGGCCGCGGACGGGTCGTCGGTTTCTTTGATTTCTAGCGGCAGGCCGGTCAGCTTAACCGCCTGCTCCATCGCGAAGGTGTTGCCCACCACCAGGGGCCGGCAGGAAGCGTACACCTGGGGGTCGGCCAGAGCCTTGACTACCACTTCCGGCCCAATGCCGCAGGGGTCTCCCATGGTGATGGCTATTGCTGGTTTTGAGTTATCTGGCATGACGCTTGCCTCCCGGATAGCAGTGGGGCTATGAGCCGGATTGTAGCACGGAGAATAATCGGTGCTGGGGACGGAAATCCAGGAAGAGATGACTTGGCACCTATCGGCTATGGGCGAAGTCAAAAACAGGAGTTTCCAGGATTCGACAAGGCTCTTTCTGCTCCCAGGCAGTACTCTGCAACCGCTCTACTGTCCTCGGAGAGAAAAGTTTTTCCCCGCACTGGGGGCATACCTTGGCCGGAACATGCTCGATGATAACCCATTTGCCATCAAGCTCAATAGTGTAAGTAATTCTCTGCTCAATCAGTGGTGCGCTACACAGGTCACAGATCATTCGTGGGTCTCCTGGTCCGGAAATTCAACCACCGAGTCGGGTCCGGTTCATATATAGTGATCACTCGGATAAGATCTCTCGTCGCGTGGCTGCAATGGATATGCAGTGGCCGTTCCGCTTCTGTGTAGCCCAGAACTAAACAGCTCGGTCCGTACCGGTCATTCGGATAATCTTCTATGACTTCTCCGCTTGCCGCTGTCTGCCGGAATTCCTCTACAGAGATGCGCCTCGAGATGCTTTGGTCTACGGCATGCTGCGTAAATTCAAACCTGCCTTGGGAGATCTTTCTGCGAATGGCCTCGATCACCAACTATATTCCGGTGCTGCATGAAATCTATCGGATCTTCATCTGTTTCTCGGTGGTCAAACTCTACCAAAGAGCTTAGAAAGCGGCCCGTTCAAGAGTTCGCGGTATCCTCGTGGTTCGATTGTAGCACAGGCTCAATTGCAAAAAGAAAGCCCCGGTGGAAGCCGGGGGCTTTCTTTCATCTCTACAATCTCCCTACTCGCACTTGTTCCAGCCGCAGGAGACGCACATGACGCAGCCTTCCAGGTAATGGAGGGTTCCGTTGCAATCGGGGCATTTGCGGGCCTGATAGCCGCTATCGCCACTGCCATTGCCGTTGGCCTGGTGGGGGTCGGCGATAAAGCTCAGCTGCATGGCGTCGGCGACCGCTTCTGACAGGGCTTCCGGGTCCGACAAGCGTCGCTCCAGGGCCAAGGCCACTGCGTCCGGTCCGGAGCGCACCAGGGTGCCGTCGTCCCAGGCTGGGCAGCAGGTGATGCCTTTAAGCTGGCTAATGACCTCGTCCGGGCCGATGCCGGAGCGCAGGGCCAGGGAGACCAGACGGGATATGGCCTCCAGCTGGGCCGAGTCGCAGCCGCCGGCCTTGCCCAGGGTACCGAAGACCTCGAAGGGCTGCTGATTTTCGTCGAAGTTGATGGTGATGTACATGTTGCCGTGGCCGGTGCGCACCCGCTCGGTGATTCCCTGAATTTGCCGGGGCCGCTCTCGGATTGTTCTGGTGGCCGGCGCCAACTCTTGGGTAATTTCCCGGCCGGTCTCGCCGGTGCTCAGCACCTGCTCCGATTTGCTGCCGTCCCGATAAACCGTGATGCCCTTGCAGCCGGTCTGGTAGGCCAGCAGGTAGGCCTCGGCCACGTCCGCAATGGTGGCGCTGTGGGGGAAATTGATGGTTTTGGAAACCGAGTTGTCGGTATGACGCTGGAAGGCGGCCTGCATCCGTACGTGCCAGTTTGGAGAGATATCGTGGGAGGTGCGGAACACGTTCTTCACCCAATGGGGGACGTCCAGGTCCTCCAGGCTACCCTTCTCGGCCAGCTGCTCCATTAGCTCGGCGGAGTAGAATCCTTCCCGGCGGGCCACTGCCTCGAAGTAGGGATTGCCCTCCACCAGGCGGGTATTGTCCATGACGTTGCGAACGTAAGACAGGGCGAACAGGGGCTCGATGCCGCTGGATGCGCCGGCGATGATGCTGATGGTGCCGGTGGGGGCGATGGTTACCGGCGCGGAGTTGCGCATGCGCATGATGGGACGGCCGTGGGGTCCGGGTTGGCGGTAGGCGCTGCCCTCCCAGGAGGGGAAGGGCCCCCGTTTTTCCGCCAGCTCAACGGACGCCCGATAGGTCTCTTCCTGAATCCGGCGCATCACCTCTTCGCCCAGCTGTAGCGCCTCTTCCGAGTCGTAGCCGATGCCCAGCTGGACCAGCAGATCGGAGAAGCCCATGACGCCTACGCCGATGCGGCGGGTAGTCCGGCTCATCTTTTCGATTTCCGGAATGGGGTAGTTGTTCATGTCGATGACGTTGTCCAGCAGATGGACAGCGGTACCGGTCACCCGCGCCAGGCGCTGCCAGTCGATTTCCGTGTCCTCGTCGGTGTAACGCACCATGCGGGCCAGGTTGATTGACCCTAAATTGCAGGACTCGAAGGGCAGCAGGGGCTGCTCTCCGCAGGGGTTGGTCGACTCGATAGCACCCAGCTGAGGATTGGGATTCTCCCGGTTGATCCGGTCCATAAAGACGATGCCCGGGTCGCCGGTCTGCCAGGCCAGCTGGGTAATGAGCTCGAAAACCTCCTTGGCGTTGAGCTGACCGGTAACCTTGCCGGTGCGCGGGTTGATCAGGTCGTACTTCTCGTTCTGCTGCACCCGCTCCATGAACTCTTCGGTGATAGCCACCGAAACATTGAAGTTGAGCAGGTGCCGGCCGTCCTCCTTGGCCCGAATGAACTTGATGATGTCCGGATGGGTCACGTCGAGGATGCCCATGTTGGCGCCACGGCGAGTGCCGCCCTGTTTGACCACGTCGGTAGCGGCGTCGAAGGCGTTGATGAAGCTGACCGGCCCGGAGGCCACGCCGCCGGTGGAGCCCACCACGTCTCCTTCGGGACGGAGCCGCGAGAAAGAGAAGCCGGTGCCGCCGCCACTCTTGTGGATCAGCGCGGTGCTCTTGACCATGGAAAAGATGGAATCCAAAGAGTCTTCCACCGGCAACACAAAGCAGGCGGAAAGCTGCTGCAGCTCCCGCCCGGCGTTCATCAATGTGGGTGAGTTGGGCAAGAATTCCAGCCGGCGCATTACGTCGGCGAATTCCTCCTCGGTGGCCAGCCGCTCGTCCTCGGTCGCGCCGTAGTTGAGGTCGGCCTGGGACAGGTTTTGGGCCACCCGGCGGAACATGCCGTCGGCATCTTCCAAAACGTTGCCTTCCCGGTCCTTGGAGAGATACCTGCGCTGGAGGACTATTTGGGAGTTGTCGGTCAGCTCCGACGAGCGCTCGTTGATTTGCCGGGCAATCCCCGCCTCTTGCAGGGCCTGCCGGATGCGGTTCCTAGTGTCTTCTGTAGTTGAAATGGGATTCCTTTGTAAAATCGCCAAGATACCACCCCTCCACACTGTAGCCACCCGCCTTCATACCAGAGCCTATTCCAGGCAAACACCGGCCGGCCACAATACCAATTTATTTTTTTGCTTAATTTAGTTCGGCGACGGGCTTCATCTGCCGACTGTTAACCCTGGCCGCCAACTGCAGGTCAACAACCATGTTCTGGTAGAAGTACATTACAGGGGTGTAACGCTTGATGCCCAAGGTCCTCCCCAAGATTCGCCCCAGGCGGCCGCCCAGGGGTTCAACCGACAACGCCTCCGGTCCTAAGTCCACATGTTGGATCACCGCCGACAGCAGGCGCAGGTTCATCTCGGTGGCTCGGTCAATCACCAGGTCCGCCAGGTCTTTCAGTGCGCCGTAAGCCAGAGGCGACCTGGATTCCAGGTCTATGAACACCGCCGCTTCGTTGCAGCGGAATCCGGTGACCGGAAAGCTCTGACTCAACGACCGCGCGATTCCGGCCGCGTCACCGGCTGCCAGAGGCTGGCATTGAAGCTGGACCTGGTATTTCTGTCGTGACAAGTTCCCTTCCTTGCCTAGTTAGGATGTTTTTCACCTGGGAACGGGTTTACTGAACTTGGGAGATCCGAATCCACCTTTTCAAAGGGGGATATAGGGGGATTTCCCCAACCGGTGGCTCCTCCGTTCGCCCTGAGGCTCTCGAAGGGCGAACGACTGATAGTCCCCCTCCAATTAATTACGCTGCCCTTCTGGTCCCTAGCCACTTCGTTGTTTCGGAATGACATAGGTCGTTTAGAGATAGTTGCTTAGTTCCATGACTGCCTCGGGCGGTCCTTTGGTTTTTTGGTTACTGTTGTACCATTTTTTCCTCGGACTGGCCCCCCGCTGCTGTCAGTGCGGGCTAGGGCAACACCCGCCCCGCCGGCACCCAGTCTTCTAATCTTCCAGGAGCTCCGGCATGGCCAGCCAGCAGGTCACCAGGCTAGCCCGTACTTCCCGGTCTATCTCTTCTTGCAAATCCCGAAATGGATTAAAGTCGGTTCCCTTGGAACCCATCCCGTCCCCCTCCTCTTCCCCCAGCACCACCGGCATGCGGCTCAGTATTTCACCCAGGTCGTGGATCCTGTTATTGTGGGCCAACAACCTGGTGAGAGCGGAGTATTGGACGCTGCTATTCATTACTTGCTATTTCCTCCTAATATTGCTGGTTGCCCCTTCTCATGGTCTAAAACCCCCTCTCCCAGGGTCGAGGATGAGGGTTGAACCGTTGCTTTGGGCGACCGACTGCGTCTCAGCCGCGGTTTCCCCGGTGCATTTTCCGGCAGAGAAAGCTGGGTGTTGCCCTCCCGCAGGTCTTTGACCGCCCGCTCAAAGCTCTCGATGTCCTGGAAGTCCCGGTACACGCTGGCGTACCGTATATAGGCCACCCGGTCCACCTTGCGGAGCCGGTCCATGACCATTTCCCCAATGTTGCTGCTGGGCACTTCCCCATGTCCCAGGTGGTGCAGTTCCGCTTCGATGTCCTCCACCATTTTTTCGATAGTCCGGGAGGGAATGGGGCGCTTGGCGCAGGCTTTGCGGAGACCCCCTACCAGCTTTTCTCGATTGAACTCTTCTCGGCGGCCATCTTGCTTGGATACCATCAAAGCGGTCGATTGCACTCTCTCGTAAGTGGTGAACCGCACCCCGCATTTCCGGCACTCGCGGCGCCGGCGGATGCCGCTATCCGCTTCTCGCGAGTTGGTCACTTTGGAGTCGTAAAATCCACAAAAAGGGCAGCGCATTTTTTGCACGCTTTCTTAAACTAAATTAAAAACTTTCTTAGAATACTATATAATGTGTTATTGTAATCTAAAAGTACAATCCCTTGTAGGTTTCATTGTAAAAGGCGCAATTTGGGAAAGTCAATGGAAATTAAGGTGATATTGGTTGGAATATTCTCATGGGGCCCTGGTGTAGCAGGAAGTTGCCCCTGGGAGCTTTGGAAAAAGCCCTTATATAGTCATTGCGAGGAGTGCGCTTTGCGCGGACGACGAAGCAATCTCCGAAAGGGAGATTGCTTCGCTGAGTTTATCCTGAGCGCAGCCGAAGGGCTGCTCTGTAAATAGCCCGTTCGCCCTTCGAGAGCCTCAGGACGAACGGGATCCCTAACGCTCGTGGTGAGCCCGTCGAACCATGAGCCGAGGGGAATTCATTTTCATCTGTCGGAGGCGCTCCGCCGGAGCATGAAAACTCGCAATGAAATCTCATATAGCCTCCAATAGATGAGGCCGCCCTTTAAGGGGCGGCCTCAGTGCAGCTTCTCGGCGCCAAGGGAGGTGTCAATACCTTATGAGGATTGCAGCTACTTGACCTCCGAGAATATTACTCGCGGAACTGGAGATTTGGGAAATTACCGTAGGAGCCCCGACTTGGCCGGTCATTGCCCCTCTTCCGTTGCGGGCCGCCGAAATAACGGCCCGTCCCTTCCGCCCATCCCAGGCCTGCTCGGGGATAGGCTCCTACGGCATCGATTAGGCGTCAAGTCTTCCAGGTTGTACTAACAGTCGCTCTACCAAATGGGCAACCGCCCGGTTCAGCGGAACAGCCCGCCCCTTTTCCCGCCGGACTGGTGCCGGAGGAAGCTGGGAACGTCCAGCTCGCTTTCAATCTCTGGGTTGACGTCCTGCAGGAGCCGTTGGAGCTCGTCCTCCCGCATCTGCTGGGTTTCCTGCAAAACCGGGAAGGAGGCGGCCACCATGGTCATTTTCACCTCGTCCTCCAACCGCGGGTCCCGGCTGGTGCCGAAGATGATGTTGGCCTCCGGGTCCGACATCTCCTCAATAACCCGGGCGGCATCCTGGACTTCCTTCAGGGTGAGGGTTGAGCCACCGGTTATCACGAAGAGGATGCGCTTGGCTCCGTCCATGGCGATGTCCAGCAAGGGACTCTTGGTAGCTTGTCTGGCGGCATCAACGGCCCGATTCTCGCCCTTGCCCCGGCCGATGGCCAGCCAGGCGGGACCGGCGTTGTGCAAAATGGTTTTCACGTCGGCGAAGTCCACGTTAATCTCGCCGGGCACGGTAACCACCTCGGCGATGGCCTGAATGCCCTGATGCAGAACCGAGTCGGCCATCTTCAGGGCTTCTTCCCAAGTGAACGTCGACTCGCTGTCGCGATTTAGCTCCAGCAGTCGGTCGTTGGGAATGGTAATCAGGGTATCGACTTGACCCTTTAGTTTACTGATGCCCTCTTCGGCGTTCTTCCGCCGGGCCGCCGCTTCAAATGAGAAGGGTCTGCTAACGACGGCAACGGTAAGCGCTCCGCTTTCTTTGGCCACCTGGGCAATTACCGGAGCGGCTCCGGTTCCGGTTCCGCCGCCCATGCCCACGGCCAGGAAAACCATGTCGGCGCCCTCCATGGCCTGCTGAATTTCGGCCCGGCTCTCCTCGGCGGCCTGCCGGCCCAGGTCGGGCAGGGCTCCCGCGCCCAGACCCCTGGTAAGATTCTGGCCGATGGCCATCCGGTGGCTTACGTCGCACCGGAACAGATGCTGAGCGTCGGTGTTCACCGCGTAGTATTCCACCACGGGCAGTTTATCTTTGTACATCCGGGCGACCGCGTTGCTGCCTCCGCCGCCAATGCCCAGCACTTTGATTAGTGGGACACCCCGGGCGATTTCCGGCATCAGCTCGGAATGCTCGCTTAGGTCGTGGCCGGGCTCCCAAGACGCCGAGTTCTCAAATACCATCCTAATCTCCTCCGCATCGCTTATGATCCAGGTTAACTTCCGTTGGTTAGTTCCCTTGGGGTATGGGTGTTACTGGGATACGCCCTCCTTGACCCGGGAAAACCGCTTGACCAAGGACTTGTATCCCCACAAAGTTCGGGGGGCCGTTTGATAGCGGCGGCTCTCCCCCTGGTGCTTGATTCCCCAGAGAAGCGCCCCAACCGCCGCGGAAAAGGCCGGCTTACGCAGTTGCGAAGGCAATCCGGCGATGCCGCTGGGGTGAGCTATCCGCACCGGTCCGCCTAGGGTCTTTTCCACCAGCTCCTTTAGACCGGCTATCTCCGCAGCTCCGCCGGTCAGCACCAGCCCGCCGGTGGGCAGCTGCCTCAGTCCGGCCTGGGTGACTCGCAGCATGACTAGCTTGATCACCTCCAGCATCCGTAGATGCAGGGGCTCGCAGAGGGCGCGGCGCAGCACCACCCTCCGAGGCTGTCCCTGATATCCGGGGACAACTACCTCTTCATCGGCCCGCACCAGCTCCGGCAACACGTGGCCCCATTTCAGCTTGATCTCTTCGGCCAGGTGGTAGGGTATCCGGGCCGCCACGGCCAAGTCTCTGGTCAGCTGACTGCCCCCCACTGGGATAACCGCCGAATACCAGGGATTGCCGTAGCGGAATATGGAGAGGTCAGCCGTTCCGCTGCCTATGTCCACCATCACCGCGCCCAACTCCCGTTCGTCGGCGGTCAGGGTTGCCTCGGCGGATGCCAGGGATTGCAGCACCAAGCTTTTAACTGCGACTTTGTTGGCCTCCACCGCTTTGACTGTATTCTTCAGCGTGATGGCGTCGCCCATCACCACGTGGGATTCCACCTGCACTTCGTTGGCGTGCAGGCCGGTGGGATTGCGAACCCCGGGCAGTCCGTCTACCTCGTAGCCAATTGGGATTATGTGCAAAACCTCTTTGGTGTCGTCCACGCTGGGGTAGGAGGACTGGATCAACCGGTGTGTTTGTTGAGGGGTTATGCTGCCCAGGTCCCCCACGTCTTTAATGACGTCTTGGGTGTTGATGCAGGATATGTGAGTCCCGCTAACCACGGCGTACACCCCGGCGATCAACCCCCGGGCTATGTAGCGTTGCGCCTCTTCTAAAGAAGCGCTTACCGCGTCGCTGGCCTCTTCTATGCTTTCGATGCGTCCTTTTTGAACACCCTGAGAGGGGGCCAGCCCGGTGCCCAATACCTTGAGTTCCCCTTCAGTGCCCACCCGGGCGATAACGGAGGCAACCTTGTTGCTACCGATGTCGACGGCGGTGTAAAACAGTTCTTTGGCCAAGTTGTTACCCTCCTTAGAGCTGGGTAGGTGAGCCCGGTTGGTGAGCCCGGTAGGGCTCGCTAAGAATTTCTGCCTATAGCTTTTCCGCAACCCTCATGCGGGCGCTTCGGCTGCGCGGATTGGCGGCCACCTCTGCTGGAGCGGGCCGGATAATCCGACGATTTATGAGTTGGACAGTTGCCTGGTGGGTACACACGCATACCGGGATTTGGGGCGGGCAGACACAGCCGGCGGCGTGGTAGGCCAGGGTTTGTTTGACTAGCCGGTCCTCCAGGCTGTGGTAACTGATGACCACCAGCCTGCCCTCTGGTTTCAGCAGGTCGATAGCCGCCTTCAGCCCCGCTTCCAGGTTGGTCAGCTCGTCATTTACCGCAATGCGCAAAGCCTGGAAGGTGCGCGTGGCCGGGTGGGTCCGCCGGCCCCTTCCCAGCCCGGGAATGGCTTTCAGCAGCTGGACCAGCTGGCCGGTGGTGCGTATGAGGTTCCCTTGCCGCCCTTGGACCAGGGCCCGGGCAATGGTCCTGGCCCTGGGCTCTTCGCCATACTGGAAGAGCAGTTTCCCCAGCTCATCTTCAGAAAGCGTATTGACTAGTTCCGCCGCGTCGGGCTGGTTACTATTGGGGTCGAACCGCATGTCCAGGGGTTCGTCCCGCTGGAAGCTGAACCCGGCGCCGGCGGCCTCCAGTTGCCAGGATGAAAGTCCCAGGTCCAGTAATACTCCGTCCACCTGGGCAATGCCGGCCCCCCGGACCAGCTGGCCCAGGTCGGCATAAGTTCCTTGGGCCGTTATGAATCTGTCGCCGAACTGGGTTAGCCTGGTTTCGGCCCGGGCCAGAGAGCGAGGGTCCCGGTCGATACCCAACACCCTACCCGATGGAGCCGACGCCTGAAGGAGGGCCAAGGAATGTCCCCCTTCCCCTGCCGTGGCGTCTACCCACACCCCACCCGACCGCACCGCCAGTTGCTCCACCGCTTCCCGCAGCAATACCGGCTGGTGCACCGGCTGGTATAAAGGAATATCAGACATGCCGGCGCTGAATCCGATGCGGCGGGCCAGGCCCACCGGACGAATCCTCCCGACTTGATTTTCCTTTAAGGTTTGCGCTGCGAGAGCTACCATACGACCTGAGGAGAACCTCACTCTCTGTCCATTTCCCGGGTTCCGAATAATAGGGGCCAAAATTTGGCACAAGTTGACCCCACAGGTAAGTTCGGGGTGAAAATTTCCTCGAAACGGAGGACACGACCCCGGCTGGAAAGTCCCGCCTGAAAAGTATCGCCTGAAAAAACCGTTTGAAGATCTTCGCGGCATCCCCACCGGCGTGGGGGTTGACCTATTCCGACCGGCGCGGGCCCGGTTCAGGGCTCGACCGGCAATAGTGTAGAGAGAACCGGGGAATTGACCGCCCCTAATCCCTCACCACACTCCACAGCCAGAACTTATCAACCTTGTCAAGACCTTGTCAACATAACAATCAACCCACTTTTTACCATTTTTGTAAATCTCAGTTTTGTACCGAGTTTGAAAACAATAAAAATAACAGCTATAAAATCAAGCTGATGGTGACCTAGTACAGGTGGGCTGAAAAGCCCGAGTAGTATAATGAGCGCGTTGAGGTTGGAGAGATGAAGTGTGGTGGTGAAGGCGATGCGTGGACCGAAACCTCCCGTGGTGGAATTATCCCCGGAAGAGCAGCAAGGATTGGAAACCCTGGTGCGCCGATATAGCACCCCCCAGCAGTTGGCCCGGCGAGGCAGAATCATTCTGTCTGCCGCGGCTGGCCTGAACAACAGCCAAATAGCCCGCGAAGTGGGCCTGGATGTGGATACGGTACGGTTCTGGCGCAACCGCTGGCTGGGGCTACAGGCAGCCATTCTGGAAGACCTGAGTATAGAAGAAAGGTTGCGGGATCCCGCCCGGATCACCCCAGAGCAAGTTTGCCAGATCATGTCCCTGGCTTGTGAGGCCCCCAGCCAGTGCGGTCGTCCTATCAGCCAGTGGACCAGCCGGGAATTGGCTGATGAGATCATCGAAAAAGGCATCGTAGAACGGATTTCCCCCCGTCATGCGGCCAGGCTTCTAGAAAGGGGGACCTGAAACCCCACCGGATACGCTATTGGTTGACACCCTCCGGGGACGAGCACTATGACGCCAAAGTCACTGACATCTGCGATCTGTACCGAGAAGCTCCCGCCTTGGTCCAATCTGGGGAGCGAGTGATGAGCACTGATGAGTTGACCGGAGTACAGGCACTGGAGCGCAAACATCCTGGGTTGCCCTTGGCGCCGGGGACGGCGGGAGTTTGAGTACATCCGGCATGGTACACGCTCCTTCATCATCAGTCGGGATGTGGTGACGGGTCAGATTGTTGAGCCCTATGGGGGGCCCAGACGTACCGAAGCGGACTTTCTGCAGCATGTGGAGGCAGTGATCGCTAGCGATAGGGCGGCCCAGCGGTGGCATTTTGTGGTGGACAACCTGGACACGCACCGTTCTGAATCTCTAGTGCGCTGGGTAGCCAGAGAGTCTGGGCTGGACCTGGAGTTGGGTAAGAAGGGCAAGTGGGGCACATTGGCGAACCGAGAGTCCCGGGCCGCATTTCTCAGCGATCCCAGCCACTGTATCGTGTTTCACTACACCCCCAAGCACACGTCATGGATGAACCAAGTGGAAATCTGGCTGAGCATTCTGGTGCGAAAACTGCTACAGCGAGGGTCATTCAGATCGGTGACCGATCTGAAACAGAAGGTGTGGGACTTCATCGACTATTACAACCGGACCATGGCAAAGCCCTTCAAATGGACTTACCAAGGCAAGGTGCTGGTCGCATGAACTGCCGGGTTATTTACGCCAACCTGTACTAGTTGACGGCGGATTCTTGCAGTTTGGAGCGGCTCGTCAGGACCCCATAAATGTGTTAACTAGGCGCGCCCGGGCAGAGAATGTCAGGTCCCGGCCAGCCCCTGAATCTTTTACTTTTCCTCACCATCATTGCCAGGACCGCAGGCCCGAAGAAATCTCTCCTTGCCCTCCAGAGATTGCTTCCCGGAGTTTATCCTGAGCGCAGCCAAAGGGCTCGGAATGACAGTTAAAAGAGCCTGTAAAAGAGCCGGCCGACCAGCCCCGAATCTTTTATCCAACTATGGACTATGCTATACTTGAATTGTTCCAGGACCCCGACGGCCTACCCGCCCGGCATCGCCGGTTGGGGACCGATTGGAGTTCCGGGGATGACAAAATAACGGGAGAATAGTCGGTGAAGATCACCAGGGAATCGGTCACTCCCACGGAAGTCACCCTTAATATTGTCATGGACTCCGAGGATGAAGACCCCTTCGTCAACCGTTCCTATCGCCGGACGGTGGGCAGATTACAGATCCCCGGATTTCGCAAGGGCAAGGCGCCCCGGTCCATCGTCGAGAGCTACGTAGGCCGCACGGCTCTGGTGCAGGAAGCGCTGGAGTTCATGATTCCCGAGACCCTGGATAAGGTCCTGAAAGATGAAGACGTTCAGGCCTTTATCGAGCCCCAAATCGAGGTAACGGAAATCGAACCCGTGTCCTTCACGGCGGTGGTGCCCCTGGAACCCCAGGTCGATCTGGGTGAGTTCCGCAGCATTCGCCTCCAGAAGGAAGAGCCGGAGATAAACGACGAGCGGGTGGCGGAGGTCCTGGAACAGTTGCGCCAGGAGTCGGCTCCCTGGGAACCCGCCGAGCGGCCGGTCAACTTCGGAGACCTGCTCAACCTGAACGTTTCAGGAACCATTGGTGAAGAGCAGGTGGTCGACGACCAGGCCGTAGACTACGTGCCCCAGGTGGAGAACGTGCTGCCCTTTCCAGGCTTCGCCGTTTATCTGGAAGGGATGGTGGAGGATGAGGAGAAAGAGTTCACCCTGACCATCCCCGAGGATTATCCCAGACCGCAGCACGCCGGCAAGGAATGTATCTTTAACGTTGAGGTGCTTTCCATCAAGGAGAAGCGTCTGCCCGATCTGGATGACGAGTTTGCCAAAGGGGTGGGTGAGGGCTATGACGACCTGGAAGCTTTGCGGCAACACATGAGGCAGCGGCTGGAAGAAGAAGCCGCTGCCGAGGCTAACCGCCGCCTGGAGCAGGAAAGCCTACAGGAGTTGATTAAGGCCGCCACGGTGCGGGCCTCGGACATGCTGTATCAACGTGAGGTCGACATGATGCAGCAGGAACGTGAGCGGTCGCTTCAGAATCAGCGTATACCGATGGAAACCTACCTGGGCTACCTGGGCCAGACGGCGGAAGAGTTCCGAGAACAGCTGCGTCCGACGGCGGAAGATCGATTAACCAGGTACCTGGTCATGCGCAAGCTGGCCGAGGAAGAAAATATAGAGGTCTCCCCGGAGGAAGTGGAGGAAGAGATAGACTCAATTGTATCCTCCGCCGGAGATTCGGAAGAAGCGATGCGGCGGGCGCTATCCACGGAAAGCGCCAAGGAGAACATCCAGTCGTCCCTTACCGACCGCAAGGTCATAGCGCGGCTGGTCCAGATATTCCAGGGTGAGGAGGGGGAATCAGGGGAAAGGCCGGAATCCGAACCGCCCGCGGCATCGGAACCGGATCCGGACTCAGAGCCCCCGGACCGGGATGCCCCGGTTGCTGATGTCGAACCCCTGGACAACGCCGACCCGGAAGAGTCTACTTAAAGGGTGCTTAAAAAGCCTGGCGTATTGTCCGCGCTAGAATAGAGAAATAAGCATTCTGGTATGGCCTGATAAAAGCCCCTTCTCCCTTGATGGGAGAAGGTTGGGATGAGGGTGATACCCCTCACCTCACTCCTCTCCCCTTGTGGGAGAGGAAGCCGAAGCCCAAACCTGGAAGACACCTTGCGCCTCGATGTCAAGGGACTTTTTAAGCACACTCTTAAAGGCTCTACCTGAATAGACGAATAGGATAACCGATTAAGGAGCGCAACCCAATGCTAAGCTACCCCACCGACGGAAACCTTTCCCTTCCGAATTCATCGTTAACCGTTCCTCAGAGTATTATCCCCATGGTTATCGAGACCAGCCCCCGGGGCGAGCGGGCCTTCGACATATATTCTTTGTTACTCAGGGAACGAATTATCTTCTTGGGAACGCCAATTTCCGACCCCATGGCCAACGTCATCATTGCCCAGTTGCTCTACCTGGAGCGGGAAGATCCGGACAAGGGTGTCAGCGTTTATATCAACAGTCCCGGCGGCGTTATCAGCTCCGGCCTGGCTATCTACGACACCATGAGGCTGGTCAACTGCGAAATTTCCACCATTTGCCTGGGAATGACGGCCAGCATGGCCACCATTCTGCTCTCCGGTGGCTCCAAGGGCAAGCGCTACTGCCTGCCCAACTCGACGATTCACATGCACCAGGCCATGGGAGGCGCCCAGGGTCAGGCCTCCGACATAGAGATCGCAGCTCGAGAGATTCTGCGGCTGCAGGACAAGCTGCGCACCATCCTGTCCGAAAATACCGGTCAGGACTATGACCGCATAGCTCTGGACACGGACCGAGACTTCTACATGACGGCGGACCAGGCGGTGGAGTACGGCATAGTCGACGAAATCCTGGGAGAAAAGAAGGAAGACGCCGAAGAGGCAGATGCCGACAAGACGGACGCCGATAAAGCCGACGAGAATTAATTACAAACGACTGGAATGGTGACTAGATTGGGTGGTGGAGCTGAGGGCGAGTAGTACTAAAGGGGGAACTCGAGCATTGCAATGCTCCTTTTGCGGAAAAGGACAGACCCGTTCCAACCTGGTGATTGCCGGGCATGGACGGGCTTCCGTTTGTTATGAGTGTATCCGCGTTTTAGGGGAGCTGATAGAAGCCGAAAAACCCCCGGCACCTGCCCCGCCGGAACGAAGCGCGCCGTTGGTTCCCCGGGAAATCCGGGCGAATCTGGATACTTACGTTATCGGTCAAGAAAAGACCAAGAAGACCCTTAGCGTGGCTGTCTACAACCATTTTAAGCGGATTTGGAACGGCGCCAAGAAGTCTGAGGTTGAGCTGCAAAAGGCCAATATTCTAATGATTGGTCCCACCGGCTGCGGTAAAACCTTGCTGGCGGAAACCCTGGCCCGCACCCTGGCTGTTCCCTTTGTCGTCTGCGATGCCACATCCCTAACCGAGTCGGGATATGTCGGGGAGGACGTGGAAAACATTCTGCTCCGCTTGATTCAGGCCGCCGATTGGGACCTGGCCAAGGCGGAGCGGGGCATTATCTACATTGACGAGCTGGACAAGATCGCCCGTAAGGAGGGGGTCAACCGCTCCATCACCAGGGATGTCTCAGGAGAGGGGGTTCAGCAGGAACTGCTAAAAATAATCGAAGGTTGCGTGGCCAATGTGCCCCCCCAGGGCGGCCGCAAGCATCCCCATCAAGAGTTTCTCCAGATCAACACCCGGAATATCCTCTTTATTTGCGGGGGAGCCTTCAACGGTCTGGAAGAAATTGTCTCCAAGCGGATCGCCTCCAGCGGCTCGCAAATGGGCTTCCTGGGCGGAGGTCGCGGAGAGCCCCTCCCTGAGGGCAACCTGGCGTCCCAGCCCGGTCCGGAAGACCTGCTGGAGTACGGCTTTATACCGGAAATGGTCGGCAGATTGCCGGTGGTTACAACCCTGGAGCCCCTGGACCGAGACGACCTGATGCGGGTGCTGACCGAGCCGAAGAATGCCATCGTGAAGCAGTATCAGCAGCTTTTCCGCATCGATGGCGTGGAACTGGAATTCACCCAGGAGGCGTTGGAAGCGGCGGCAGATAAGGCGCTGGAGCACTATACCGGCGCCCGATGCTTGAGGTACGTGGTGGAGGAAACCCTCCTGGACGTGATGTATGAGCTGCCTTCTCTGGACGATGTGACGAAGTGCGTGGTCGATGCCGATTCCATACGAGGTGTCGGCTCGCCCACTCTGATATCCGAGAGCGGCAGCAGTTTCCAGCTTCCCCAGGAGCCGATGAAGAAGTCGGCCTAATACTACAGCAGCACTTATCATGCATTGCCCTCACCCCAACCCTCTCCCATAGGGAGAGGGAGCCAAGTTCCTTCCCCCTCGAGGGGGAAGGTCCAGCGTTTACAATTTGCAGTCCAAGGTGACTATACGAATCGATGGCGGCCTAACCTAATTGGATCGACTCGGATCAACATTGAAGCCAACAAATCTAGTCCAGACTTCGCCAGACCTTGGTAACGGCTGAGAGAGTCATTTTCCATATCGAAAATCGACCTGGGGAATCCTTGCCTGGTAAGGATAGAGAAGTCGAGTGGTCGAGGGCCGTTAGACAGCTGTTATGTACACGTAGTCATGCCGATGTTCGTGCAATGGTGATGAACTTCTCCCTCCAACGAAGGGCTTATCCCTAGCGATTAACCCGCAAGCAGGCACTGCATTGTTGACAACGAGAGGCAGGTTGGCCTGGTTTACTGGGTCTGCGGCTTCTCCGGAGCTTGCCGTTCCTCCAAACACTTCATTAGAAGACTCGCCAATCCCAGGTACTCGAGGGTTTTGTGTGGGTCGTCCTGAACCACATTGTCGTGTGCCTTTGGGTTTCGAATCCCCTGCATCGACCCCATGAAAAGGAATTTAAACCCTTCCTGTTCATCCCTGTCGTATTGAGTATTCAGAGGGTTGAGACGGATAACCGCTCCCTGCTTGCTAAAGGCGTTGGCCATTAGGTCCTTTCCATCCTTATCACGTAGTCCCGATACCGCCTTGACTTCATCGTTGACTCGCTTGAAGGCTTCGAAGATTGGCTGAGAGTAATGGCCATCCGCGAACAAAGCCCTACTTGCCTCTACAATGGCAAAATGTAAGTGGTGAGCATCGAAAATCTGAATCGCCGGGAATTGTTCCCTTTCCGAAGCACATGCTACAAGTGCTCGAGGCTCTTGCGGAACTGAATCGCTAGATGTCGTAATCGGTATGAAGCCTATTCTATGACAAATCTTACAGGTATCTTTAAAATCTAGAACATATTAACCTTCACCGCGGCATGGGCCGCAATCTCTGTAGTCCCTTGGATCACCTGTAAGCTCAAGCACACGAGTGCCGGAGCAGATCATACAGGTATCCTTAAAATCTAAGCCATAATAGCGTTCACCGCGGCATGGGCCGCAGCGCTTCTGAAATGCCAAGACAATCACTTATTTGGTTAAGAGTGACTGGACGCCCAACTAACTATATAGATATTCCGAGCCTTGCGAGTATGATGGATTTGTACGAAAGCACCCCTACATCAGGCATCCGGAGCGATCGAATTGACCCTATGCGCAGCAGTTTGCTACCCGCCCAATGATCTAAGGAATCTTGAACGTAATGCGGGCACCGGCATGTTCGAACGAGCAATAATAATCGCCGGCGACTCGCTATATTCCGATGAAATGGAACGCCCGCTATGCGAGGACGGTCTTAAGTTAATGCCGCTTGCTAAGAATGCTGGCGCCGTTTTTGCAGGTGACGTCGCCGGTGCCCGAAAGGCGCTAGAGGAAATAAAGCTGCTCATGTCTGGACTGGGGAGCTTTAGTTTAGACCAATTCGGCACCTAGGTTAGGGGTTACTTCGACACAGAGGTGCCACGAGACAAAGACGTCGAATGCCTCATTGGAATTACAGGCCCGACCACTGAGCCACACATACTCAAGCTATCCAGCCACGATAGATTCATCCCCCATTATTCCCGATCGTATCAACTTATCGGAGGGCATATGCAGGCGGAGGCTATGTTCACCAGTCTTTTGGATGATAAACAACGTCTCAGTGGCGGGTATTCTGAACCTAGCCAGATGAGCCTTAGAGTAATGGAGGCGCTCGATTCGACAATACACGCACATTACCAGGCGATTGGAGGGAAAGTGCAGTGCGCAATAGTGACCAGAGATGGATTATTAACAGGTCAGGGATGGGACATCGAAGTCTTTAATAATCCCCCATCCACAAGGCGTTTTACCTTGCGACCGGATGAAACCCGCTAGGCCAAGTCCACCCTGTTCCCCTCCAACCGACTGTTCTCCATCGACCGCCACACCCTGTTGCATCTTATTGAAGAAGTACAGTTCAGACGCGGGTTTGCCCAGCGGGAAGCAGCACTTTCACGCCCTGAAACACTCCATAGGTACCCACATCCTGGACGCCGGTGAAGACATCTACTTCGCCAAGGACTGGCTGGGCCATAAGAACATCCAGAACACGATCATCTACGCCAGGTTTAGCACCGGCACCCGAGACGCCCTAGCCCGGACGGTGTTTTCCAGCAATCGGGTCGTTTGATGCCCCGGGTCACATTCCAAAGTGATTCGTAAACTCCACGACACCGCGACTGGTTATCTCTACCTTTGGAGCTTTCGGTTTGGCAGCGAGCCACCGGAGGGCGATATACTTTATATTGAAGTTGGGGTTTTTCGATACAGCTCGAAAGATGAGAATGAACATTCTTAGTCGCCTGCCCTCCTTGAGTCGATTCCGGTCGATGCCAGAAGAGCATTGGCGTAACCCTGAGCGCGACGAACGAATAAATGCTGAGACAACGCCGCCATCCGACGAGTGCGCCCGATTCGTTGCGATCACCACGACTGAAGCATACCCTCCGTCTTATCTTCCAGCATTAGAACAAGGGCTTCGTCGGTTGGGTTTGTATCAGGAAGCGGCAGGCCGAGAGTCTCCCCTAAATTGGATAAAGACCACAAGCACGGCACTTGGATGAACGTGGGCGTTGTTACTTCAGCCAGGTCATTTCCATTTGGATTTCTAAACATAGTTGACTCCAACTTGCCGGGGAGTCTAGACCGTGTTTCCTTGTCGTTGTCTAAACCATTCCCAAGTCTTGTCCTGGCTACAGCTACTTTTTTTATTTACCGATACCTCGGCATGCCTCCTCCACACTGCGCTGCTTGAAAAATTTGAAACCACGGCTTCTAAACCAAAGCTAAGGTGAAACCTACATAAAGCGAACCGGCAGGGGAGTTGCGATATTCTGTAAAAGAAATCGATTGGCGGTGGTGGAAGGGATGAAGGAAATAGTGCAACTCATGGAAGAGTGGCAATTCAATGTAGGTGACTTACGGGAAAGGATGTATCGAGCGCCAACACCTCGGGAGCGAGAGCGATGGCACGGGCTATGGTTGTTGGCCCAAGGGTGGTCGGCTATCCAGGTGGCTGAGGCTTTGGACAGAGAGCCTCATACCATTGGAAACTGGCTGGCCAACTTTCGCCGAGGCGGGGCCCAAGGTTTGGTCTTTGAACAGACTGGGGGTTCCCCCCCGTCTTGAACTGGGGTCAACAGAACCAACTGAAGTCTGCGGTGCAAAATCCGCCTGGAGAGGCGGGAGTTGAATTGTCCAACTGGAATTGGAAAGTAGTGAGGCAATTTCTCAAGCAGAGCTTTGACCTGGGGTTGAGTCGGAGCAGTTGCTTGAACTACCTCCATCGGTTGGGCTTCGTGCTGAAGCGACCCAAGAAACGCCTCCTGAAAGCCAAGGATGAAGCGCGGAAAGCCTTCGTCCTCCAGTACAGCCAAATCCGAGAGGAGGCCCAAGAGAGTGGGGCCAAAATCTTCTTCGTAGACGAAGCCCACTTTCGGGCCGATGCCGATCTGAGGGGGAAATGGGTGCTCAAGGGAGAGCCGGCGCTGGTGGACTCTACCAGTCCTCGGTGGGGAGAGAAGGCCTGCTACTACTCGGGAGTTTGCTTGGAGGCTGGGGAGGTGGAAGCCATGGAAATAGCCGGCAACAGCAATGCCGAGACCTCCACCGCCTTTTTACGGCAGCTAAGAGAAAAACATCCTGGACCTCTGGTAGTGATTTGGGACAATGGGCCAGCCCACCGAGGAGCAGCGATTCGCAGCTATTTGACCACCCCTGACTTGCAGCTGAGGCTGGTGGCCTTACCGGCCTACAGCCCAGACTTCAATGCCGACGAAGCCGTCTGGGACTGGGCCAGGGAAGAGGTCACGGCCAACGAATGCCTGGGAACAAAAGCCCAAGTCCAAGAGAAGATGAATGCATTCTTCGGCGGACTAGCTCACCGTAAGGATGAAGTGAAACATCGCTGCCGAACCCTGTTACAAGCTCGAGCCGATGCATTGATTTTTACACCTTCCCTACCTTTGCCATCGCTGCAAAATGTAGTTCCCACCTTGGCTTTGGTTTAGGCTTTCTTGCTGCCGAAATGTCCGATGGGGATATGGCCGCCGAGCAGTACTCAGCACTCGAACCTTACCGCAACACGATGACGCTATTTGCCCTATCTGCTGACCGTGCGCTAGGGTTAGTGGCCCACACAATGGGCAATCTGAACCAGGCAAAAGACCATTTCGACGATGCCTTGGCTTTCTGCCGCGAGGCCGGATACCACCCTGAGCTGGCCTGGACCTGCTGCGACTACGCCGACACTCTCCTGCAAAGAGACGAGCCCGGCGACCGAGAGAGGGCTATATCGCTGCTGGAAGAATCGCGGTCCATCTCAACCGAACTCGGCATGCGTCCCTTAATGGAGCGAGTCCAGAACCGGTTGGAAGGACTAGAATCAGTTGTCGCTGCTCCACATAGCCATCCAGATAATTTGACTCGCCGTGAAGTAGAGGTGCTTCAACTAATAACTCAGGGTAAAAGCAACCGCGACATTGGTCAAGAACTGGTCATCACTGAAAGTACCGTACGCCGCCACGTTAGCAACATCTATGACAAGATCGGTGTCAGTAATCGAACCGAGGCTGCCCGTTACGCCTTGCGAGAGGGGCTGGCTCTAGAAAATTAGACCTTTGGTTACAGACAGCAGCAGCCACCGGTAGGTTGATTGTTGTCGTCTATGTCTGCCGGTCCCATGTCTTCGTTCAGATAATTCCACGCCTTTCCGAACAAACCCTCCAATTGACTGAGGATTCGAGACCAAAGGCCCTCAGGTGCCAAGGGATTTTCACTGGCGGGTATCTGGAAATCGACCGGGCTGTTTAGCGTGGCCATCTTCAGTTCCTCCTGCTTATCTGTGTTGGTATCAGGTTACCGGGGGAAGTGAAAACCAACATCGGCGGAATTGTGTAAATCCCAAAACAGGAAAACCGGCGCTTACTCACGGCCCACTACAACTAATGTTGTATAGTCGGGCGCTGTTGGGGAAGAGTACCGCGACGAATGATGTAGGCCGTGATGCTGAATCTAGGCAGGCACGGAGAAGTTAAGGGTTAGTTGTAGCTAACAATCAGGAGGTTCGCCAGGTTCCCGAGTTCGGGATTCATTGAGCGATACCAAACCGAGAGGCATGCGCCGACGCAGACTCGCCTGGTGCCCAGATAATCAATATCACTATCGGCGGCCAATCGGCCAGACCTCAGGTTAGAGGGACCGCTTGCCGGGGGCGATTCTACAATGTTAAAGGTGGTATGACGAGCCTTCATCCTCGAGTTCAGGTACTTTGGGACTAAAACTCCCTAAAAACACGTTGGCGACAGGCCTTCGGGAGCATCCGAGTTCTGATAAGGAGGTCCGGTCTTTGGACGCCGCCAGCACTTCCGATGTCCTTCTTACGGTCGGTGGGAAGAGGTCCCGAGACCCACCAAGCCCCAGGCCCACGGTGGTGGCTTCTTGTATGTTGAATGAGGAGTACATTCCGGCCTTGGCCTCGCCGGCAAGTTTCGCCTGGGACACTGCCGTTTCTCGGTCTTTGGCGATGGCCATGGACCGGTTGGCTGCCAATAAACCCCGAGAACCTTTGCCCACCTCTACAAGGGCCTGCCGGTATTTACCGGCCAGGAACCGAAAGTCCTCCCAGATTGGCTGATGACCGATTAGACAGGCATCCCTTACATTGGCAGCCCGGTGGGCGGCTCCGGCGCTTTGAGCTGCGATCCAAATAGGCGGGTGGGGTTTCTGAACTGGAGTTATCGCCATTCTGGCTTCAAGGACTTGCCAGAGTTCGCCTTCGAATGTTACCTCTTCACCCGTCCATAGCTGCTGCATAAGGTTGATGGGCTACTCCTATCCCGCCGGGGAAGACCTACATCTTCAACTCCAACAAGTGCTTTGCCGTCCTCCGCCCAGACGGCGCCACCTGACGGCCAACCAACGTGCAGACGGAGTCTCATATCTCTGCGAAGGCCTGCAAAGTTCGCAAATGCGAGATAATTTCAGATCCCGTTGTGGTTATTGAGATGGTCTTCGATCATGGTGAGCACCTCCAGTATCGGTGGCTCTTCGCTGTAGCCCTTCTGATGAAACACTGCGTCTACTAATTCATACATGGCAGCTGCTCCGTCAAAAGCGTCAGGAGTCAACCCTATTCCTTCCATGGTGAGCGCAATTTCTTTCATTTCACCTATCCACCTTCCAGCCCTGTGAGGTACAGTGGGAATATTGTCTTCCATACGCCCCCATAATGCTGGATGGCTCGATGTCCATTCTTTTCGCAGGGTATCAAGAACACCAAGAGATTGCGCAGTGATGAGTGAGTGAAGCCATAGCGCAGTGGTGCCTTTCGTTTGAGATGCATAGCACATTTTCAGAGCTGAAGCCGCCCCTATTTCATCTCCCAAGTTGCGGAAATCAATATTTTGACCATGTAGCTCTAACAGTTCGGACGTGTCAGGGCCCGAGAGGTAGACACGGGTCAGCCCCCTCCTTTCAGGTGAAGAACCTATGATTCCGCCATCTACATAGCGTCCTCCTGCACCGTCAATAATTTCTGCTATCTTTAGGGTTGTTTGAGGAGCGATCGCGTTGCAATCCACGTAGAGCAGTCCAGGATTTGCGCTCTGGATTTGTCCTGCGATGCCTTGGGCAACAGAAAGCGCCGATTCAGGAGGTACAATAGAAATCAGACAATCTGCTTGGCTTAGTAGCGTGGCAAGATTTGGCGTGTCTTGAAACCCTGCTTTTTGTGCCAATTCTTTTGTAAGGGTACTTCTTCCTTCTAAGCACGTAAGGACTTGATAACCCTCATGGACAAGTGCTTTTCCGATTCCGCTCCCCATGTCTCCCGGGCTGATGATCGCTATGGTCTTGATGGTCAAGGCTCTACTCCTCCGTTTGGATTTGCGCGTGTTCAGTTATTTAGTCGAACCTCACCTCTTGGTTAGTCGCAGGGCCATTAGGCTGCATGTTCCGGCAATTTTTCGGCGAACTGAACCAGCATATCGGGTTTGCCGCCAACCATGCGAGACCAAGGGCCTGATTGCGGCTTAATTTCCCACGACCGCGGCTGCCAGATTCGGGAGAGCTCGCCTTTTCCGATTCTCTAGTAATTCAACCTGTTAGATGTAATTCTACTCCCTGGGGTGGAGGACAGGTTGGGGTAGCCGCCTACTTATCGGCCAGGAAGTCTAGCGCCAGCCGGTTCCAGGTGTCCGGCTCTTCCCAGAATGAGGCGTGACCCGCTTCCGGGATGGAAGCCCACTTGTGGCCTGGGATGGGCGCGGCCATCATCCGCATCAAGGCCGGCGACGACAGCAGGTCGGCCCCGCCTGAGATGATCAGGGTTGGGACGCCCATGGTGGCAAGCCGGTCGTAGGTCATTGGATTCTGAAGCAGTTGGGCCGGTCCGTGGGTGTCACCCTGGCGGCTGGAACGCTCGATCTCGACCCACAGTTGCGTCCCCTCGGGGTTGGTCCCCCGGTAGGACGGTCCTACCTCGCGCAACTCGATGGGCAGGTCCTGTATTTGGGACGGCCGCAACCGGTGCTGCACCTCTAGGTATTCCGGATCCTGGATGCCGCCGATGCTGTTGGCCACCACCAAGGCACGGACCCGCTCCGGGAAGGTCAGCGCGTAGTCCAGTGCGACGATACCGCCGGCAGCGGTGGCCACCAAATGAAAACTGTCCAGCGCCAGGTGATCCACCAACCCGTGGAGATCCAAACTCCCGCAGCCAGGCTGATCTCCAGTATCCATGGGCTGGGAACGACCCCAGCCGCGCCGATCGTAGGTAATGCAGCGAAAGCCCGCCTGGGTGAAAGCCGGCAACTGATATACCCAGCTTTCGAAGGTGCCGGAGGCGGCGTGCAAGAAGATAACGGGGGGGTGGTTAACACCGGAGTCCTCAAACCACAGGCGCACGCCGCGAAGTTCTAAGTAAGGCATAAATCATACTCCTGCATCATTACAGGGACATTATAATGCCACCGCTATGCCGGACGCATGGCAGTCTACTCGCGAACTCGGAGCGTATGAGACCCGGGCAGAAAACGCTTCGGTCAGAATCCAGATCACCCCGTCCCCAGCCGCCCGCGTTGTGTGGGCCAGCGGTTAATGTTGGGGACGATCGTTTGCGCCTCGAGTACACCAGCGACGCAAAAATAAGCATCCAGTGGGGGGATCGGACCCATCTCCTGAGTGACATCCATGTTCCTGGCCACGTCGGTCCCATCCAGTCGAAGCAATGAATCCAGCGGATACCTCTGAACCGGGTCGGGGTATCAGAAGACATCGCCTAGAAACTCGGACGGAAACCCCGATTCTCCCCAAGTCGTCGTTTTCTTAGCGACGATTGTCGATGTAACAGTGGGTTCTTGAACCGTATTACAGACACTATCATGACATATAAGACTATAATACGTCTGTCTGGCGTAGCGCGAAACCCGGCCAATGGCTTTCCGGCCAGACCTCTAGGGTGTACTCTATCTGGCCTCCGATGAGTCATCTTTGGTAGATGGCGCCGATTAGAGCATTCAGGGTTTCGGGGATAGGCTCCTGGCAATTGAACTGAAAGCTGAGAGTGGAACGGCTTGTTTAATTGAATAATCCGCTCCGCCGGCGGTACCACCCTTGTGCAGCATAGTGTGAGGTATGCAGGTAGCACTGGGCTTCGACATCGACGCCGGGAATGATCCAGATGTACACCCGCGGCCAACCTGTGTACCGCGATGCCCACTTCGGAAACCTTCATAGCGACGTCATGGCCGGCTGGTTCCCCGCGCCCGTTGCCACCCGGTGCTAGAATAGACCGGCAGCCCAATAGGGTTTGTTCGGCGGGTTTGCTCCTTCGTTGAATCGAGCACCGGACCGGCTAATACCCGGATGGGATTCAATTCGAGTTTGATGTTTAGCAAGGTATTTGATGGCAAACATGGCTGCCGGGCGGGCAATCGTCGAATCGCTGCGGGCCGAAGGCGTGGAATATGTCTTTGGACTGGTGGGCACCACCACCAATAGTATTGTCACCGAACTCTACGGCCGGGATAACATCAAGTTCATAGATACCCGGCACGAGGAGGGCGCGGCCTTCATGGCCTACGGCTACGCCCGGGCTTCGGGCAAACCGGTGGCGTGCCTGACGACGTCGGGTCCCGGCACGCCGGGACATGGGCCCGTGAGCGGCAAGGAGGTGGTTAGCAAGACCTTGGAGTACATCCGTTTGGTAAAGCGAACGTCTCGATTACATTTTGAACGGGGCGCAAGCGCTGAGGAGACTAGCCGGGCCATCCGCCTGGGACGGTACGCCGACCGGGTAGAGCCGGAGCGGGTCTTACTCAATGTTCAGCGCTTGTACCAGGAGTTCCGCGGCGAGTTGCCAAGCCACCCCGGCCAATGAGGTTCAGATGTTCGGCGTTTTATAAGTTTTACTGATTTTTACTTTAACAAAATGGTCAGCCAATCCGAAACTGGAGGAAAAAATATGGCAGTAGTCAATACTGAACGAAAAGGTCAAATCATGCTGATTCAGCTGAATCGACCTGAACGCATGAATGCATTAGGGGTGGAGCTCCGTACTGAGCTTGCGGCGGCTTTTAACGAGTTCAAAGACAACCCAGATTTAGAGGTTGCCGTGTTTACCGGTACTGGGCGTGCCTTTTGTGCCGGAGAAGACATGAAAGAGGCTTTGGAACGGGGGGCCCCGGGAAGTGCTGCCCATCCAATTAGCAACCCCTTCAACGACGGGACGATAGACAAGCCAGTCATCGCCGCCGTCAACGGGTATGCCATGGGCGGTGGGTTTATGTTGGTGGAGCGTACTGACCTGCGCGTTGCAGTTCCCAGCGCGGTGTTCGAGGTGTCTGAAGCTAAAAGGTGGCTACTGGGCGGCTATAACCACGGTTTGTTTGCCGGCCTCCCCCACCCTATTGCGACCGAAATGGCTCTCGGGTTCCGTTTTACTGCCCAGCGGCTTTACGAGGTCGGGTACCTCAATCGTTTGGTTGAGCCGGAAGAGCTGCTACCCACTGCATTCGAGATGGCAGAGCACCTGCTCACTCTGCCTCCCGCGTCTAGGGTCAATACTGTTTACATGATGCGGCAGATGCGTCCTGCAGTCGCTCCCGATTTAAGCCGGTTGGCAGAAGCCCTTCACGAACACGGCGACAAATCAGACCTGATGGAATCCCGAAGAGCATTCGCTGAAAAACGCCAGCCCAACTTCAGGGGCTGGGTGAATCCTGAAGACCGATACCACATACCCAGGCTGGAGTCCTTCAGGGACAGCTAAGCCAGTGTTATGTTCCACCCCGCCGATCACTGGTATACGCCAGGCCAAGCGGTTCCAGAACGAGGAGTGACATATCTTGACTACCGCCGATGAGCTAGCCAGGAGAGCCGAGGCATTTCGGGACTATCTGCCAGCCCAGAGCCCCATGCCAGCCATATCCCCGGAATATTCCCAAATTCAGGTGCCTCTGATGTGGGGCGGTATCTGGCAAGTGCCGGGCCTAGATTTAAAGCTGCGGAGCTTCGCCACCATATCGGCCCAATGCGTGAACGGCTGGGACTTTGGCCTGCAGCATCAGATCAAGGTAGGACTTACTATGGGGATGACCCCCCAACAAATTAAGGGAATATTCGTCCAATTGCTGTTTTATGCCGGGATTCCCGCCACTGTCTGCGGCTTGCTGCAGGCTCAGCAGGTAATTAACGAACGAGAGGAATGGCGGGCCGCCGATGTCTCCAAGGACGCCGACTGGCTCGACACTGTCGAAGAGAAGCTCCAGCGAGGGAGTGAGATTCGCCGCCAGCACTGGGGAGAACAGGCCAACAAGGATGTGGAAGGGTCGCTGGCCCAGCAGATGGTGCCGGAGGCTTCCGACATAGTAGATGGGTACAACTTTGGAGAGGTGTGGGCCCGGGCTGATCTCAGCCCTAAGGAGCGGATGGTATGCGTTCTGGCCGCGCTGATGGCCCGGGGTCACTGGAAGCAGTTAAGGCAATACATTGGCTACGCGCTGGACATGGGGTTCAATCAGAGAGAGATCTGCGAGGTGTTTTCCCAGTCCGGCTGGTATCGAGGTTGGCCTCATGTCGAAGATGCCCTCGAACAGGCCAAGGCAGTCTTTGAAGAGAAGGGTGTCTAAGCATCACGATCAATATTCTGATGATTAGCTTGACCCCGCAGGAGAGGCTTTTTTGGGTACGGTAGCAGAGTTGCAGCAAAAGTCCGCCGAGCTCAGGGAATTCTTCGACCAACATCTGCCCTACGCTCGCCCTGCTCCAGTGCTGGCCGACTTCGTCCGAATCCAACACGAACTTATGTGGGGCGGTGTCTGGCTGGTGGACGGGTTGGACTTGAAGCTGCGCAGTTTCGCCACCATCACGGCCCAGTGTGTGAACGGGTATGACTTCGGAGTAGAGCACCAGGTTCGTACCGGCCTTACCATTGGAATCACTCCGCGGCAGATCAAGGGCATATTTATCCAACTCCTATTTTATGCCGGGGTACCCGCCACCGTCTTCGGGCTACGAATCGCCCAGGAAGTTATTAATGAGCGCGAGGAGTGGAAATCCGACGATGTCCCTCTGGACGTGGACTGGCTGAATTCCATAGAGGATATGCTCAAACAAGGCAAATCTCTGCGGATTAAGAACTGGGGAGAGCTGGCCGATCAGGAAATTGAAGGCTCGCTGGCCCAGCAGTTGGTGCCAGAAGCAGCTGATCTAGTGGATGGTTACCATTTCGGTCAAGTGTGGGCCCTGGCCAACCTTAGTCAAAAAGAGCGAATGGTGAGCATCCTGGCAGCTCTCATGTGCCGGGGTCACATGAGGCAGCTGAAGCGGCACGTCAGTTACGCCTTGGAAGCTGGACTAAACCGAAAAGAAGTATGCGAGGTGTTTGCTCAGGCGGGATGGTACCGGGGCTGGCCCTGCGTTGAAGATGCTTTGGAGGAAGCCAATCAGGTCTTCAGGGAACGCGGTTTGTAGTTTTCCGACTTGAGGAGAGTCGATCCCCGAGTATTACGGTTTACGTCCCGGTCTAAATCCGGGTAAAGGAGAGTCTTAAATGACCAGAGCAGAGGACCTGGCACAGAAGGCAGCCAACCTGCATGCCTTCATCGATCAGCATGTTCCTCAGGGCAGGCTCACCGGCGCCTTGCCGGACATCAGCAAGGACTACGTGAAGCTGCAAGAAGAAGTAATGTGGGGAGGCATATGGCAGGTACCCGGACTGGACATAACGCTGCGGAGTCTGGCCACCATCTCCGCCCAGTGCGTGAACGGCTGGGACTTTGGGTTGCAGCACCAGATTAGAGTGGGGCTTTCTTTGGGTATGTCCCCCCAAAAGATAAAGGGTATATTTCTCCAGCTTCTCTTTTACGCCGGGATACCCGCCACTGTTTTCGCCCTCACCCAGGCACAAAAGGTGATCAATGAGCAAAAGATGTGGCAAGAGGAGGACAGAGAACCCCTAAAGGCCGAGTGGTTGGCCTCTGTCGAAGAAAAGTTGGAGCGGGGACGGCGACTCCGCCGCAACAGTTGGGGGCAGCAGGCCGACGTGGATCTGGAAAGCACCCTTTCTCAGGAACTTGTGCCAGAGACGGCCGACCTGGTTGATGCTTATAACTACGGCGAAGCGTGGGCCAGAGGTGATTTGACTCCCAAGGAGCGCACGGTCTGCATCCTGGTAGCGCTGATGTGTCGCGGGCACATGAGGCAGCTCAAGGAGCACATTGGGTACGCCCTCAACCTGGGCCTCAGCCAGCGGGAGATATGCGAGGTCTTTTCCCAGGCCGGCTGGTATCGCGGTTGGCCGTACGTGGAGGACGCGCTGGAACAAGCCAAGGCAGTCTTCGAAGAGGAGGGCGGTGGGTATGAACAGACCCAGGTGCACGAAGCCGGTCTGCCTTAGGCTTCAGCAGCCTGAACTGTGATTGGTGGCCGCCCTAGATGTTTGGGGTGACCCCTTCCGACTGGCTACAGTGCATGCCCATGAAGGAAACGACCGAATCCGTCCAGGCACCTAGGATGGCTGCACTATTTTTGAGTACGCTGAATTGTATTACTGGAGGAAGAGCAATAGACAGGACGATTCCCTCGGATGAATTTGGCTCTCAATCCGTGACCCTGCTGGCAGTCCGTCCACACCCGGACGATGAAAGCACCTCGACCGGCGGGATGCTCGCCTATTACAGTGCGCGAGATGTGCGGACCGGGGTTGTGATCTGCACCGGGGGCGAGGAGGGTGAGATCCACGACCCAGACCTGGACCCGGTGGCGGATAGATCGAGGCTGCGGGAAATCCGAACCCAGGAGGTGAAGGACGCCTGTGCGATTCTCGGTGTGGCTGAGCTCCGGATGCTCGGCTACCGGGATTCGGGGATGGCGGGCACGCCGGCCAATCAACACCCGGAAGCGTTTGTGAATGCCGAACGAGTTGAGGCAGCGGGCAAATTGGTCCGCATTATCCGCGAGCTTCGGCCAAGTGCCATCGTCACCGAGCCACCTGGTGGAATGTATCCTCACCCAGACCACGTCATGTGTCATGAAATCAGCGTTGATGCCTTTCAAGCCGCTGGGGATGCCGAAGCATTTCCAGCGGCCGGACCGCCGTGGCGACCAGGAAAGTTGTACGGTGTGGCACAGATCGACGACGGCGGTTGGGAGAAATTGGTGCCCAAATTCATCGCTGCGGGATTTGATATGGACTGGATGGAGCGGAAGCCACGCCGTTCCCGGGGCCCGGGGCCTGAGACGGCCACGGTGGCGCTGGATGTCCGGTCTTACAGTGAACACCAGCGCCGAGCTCTGCTAGCCCATCGCACTCAAATCCCACCGGATAGCTTTTTGGTCAGCTTGCCCCCAGAGCTGCGCCGGCTTGCCTTTGCGACTGCCTACTTTGTTCGGCTTTCCCCTCCCTGTGCCCTGGGGACGCACGAGCCGGATCTTCTAGACGGGCTGGACTAGACGCTCGGCGCGGTGTGAAGTTCGCAAGCATTTATGGAGCAGGTGCTGCCATATCAAATTAGACGCTCAACGTGGTGTGAAATCCTACCGCTACGTGATTTTACGTGATGGTTGTCGGAAATCAGAGAGTCGAAACGTCATTAATTAACAGGGCAATCGCGTCTTAATCGCCCCCAGGTTTGGGACAGTGGCTCTTTGGGGTCTGACGAGTCCCGGAAGTCTTTCGATCTTTACGTGTTATAGTCAAAATACCTGGGAAAGCATCGGAATATCTACCATTCGCTAGCCTTCTGTACCGAAGTTCGAAAAGGCAGTTTTAGACGCGATTGCCCTGCATTAATTAACCCGATCATAGCGAGACAATCCCGAACGAGTTAAGATTAGTAGTGATTTTCTACAAACGACGAAGGTCGTCGCGGACTAATCAAACAAATTGCGCAGCGTACCGTACAATGTAACTACGGTTTACGCGGCGCGGACCGATTTCTGCGCACCCGACCGTACGCATACGTACGTACCTGGATGGGGAAATAATCAGCGGTGGGGGGCGACGTACCTGACCCAAGGAATCTGCCCACGTGGCACGACCGAAGAGTGGTCTCTGGCAAGAGATCCAATCTTTGCCGATACGTGCGAGGTTTCCTTGGAATGACCCGCCTTTTGGCGAAGATGTTCGCGTGGAGCAGGACAACCTGCAGCTCATAGCAGGTCCAGACACCTCTCTACCTGCCTCCGGAGCCCATGGGTGGGACAGCTCAACACTTGGGTTGAGTCCGCGGAGATCGAGCGAATTGGGACCGTTACAACAGCTTCGGGTTAGTCCTTTGTCTAACGCGACGTCGAATAATTCTCAAAGGCTAAGTGGACATAGCGCATGAAGATTCCACCGCCAGGGGCCGCCAAGGGACCGTTAGCAGCGAGGCAGGCGATAACGTACTTCTCGCCCGGCTGCGCGTCGGCGGCTATCGGTACCCGTTGGGGTATGTTAAATCCCGCCACCGTTCCCCTGACCCTGTCGCACTCGCCATTTACCCAGATTTCGCCGTAATCATCTATGCAGGTCTCAAATATGCAGGTCTCAAAAAAGACCCGATTACCCCTGATGTCTAGGCCTTGCATCTGCTCCGGTAGAGTGATGGTAATACGAAACCAACCAAAGGTGAATCCGTTGGATCGGCCTTCCTGGACGTTATCGCAGACATCCCGCTTCGAGTCATCGTAATCCGCACAACGCGCCAGACCGCCCTCCTGAGCCTAGCATGCGTCTTACGATCGCGGCCCATATGGCCGCGTCTTCATTCCCCCTAAAGGGAGGTTGGGGTAGCAACTGAGCTAAGGGCTCGTCACCGAATAACCATCTCAACTTGAGCGGTTGCTGGGCAGGATGGTATAGTTCCACTCCCCGTGAAACTCATGGCACCGCAGGTTCACCTGGGCCAGTTCGCTATCAGACACTTTGATACCCGCCGGGTACTTGTTCGTGTCCAGGTGACACTCTACCCGCAACCCCTTGGTATTCCGGGTTCCGCCAATCAAGCTCACAATGACCTCATGACTCACCAACGGCTGGCCCCGCCAGTTCTGCGTGATGAACGAAAACAACCGGTGTTCGATCTTGTTCCACTTGCTCGTCCCCGGCGGCAAATGGCCCACCGTGATCGTCAACCCCGTCTCGTCCGCAAACCGCTGCAGTTCCCGCTTCCACAGCCGCACACGACTCCCGTTACTACCCCCACCATCGGCGTTCACCAGCAGCCGGGTTGCCTTCGGATACCGTGCCTGCCCCATCCCCCACCACCAGCGCCGGATACTCTCCACTGCAAACGCCGCTGTATCGTGGTCCACCCCGACATTCACCCAGCCCGTGTTCTCCGCTACATCATAGATCCCGTACGGTGTGGCGCGCCCCAAGGCTGGTATCACGAAATCGTACACCCGCACCCGCTCCGGGTCCCCTTGGGGCCGCAACTCACGCCCTCCGTTCTTGAAATTCCCGACCAGTTCCTTCTTCTTGGCATCCACCGAGATCACCGGCTCACCCGCATCCAGATACGTCTGCGCTTGCTGGTTCAGGTAGGTGAACTGGGCATCACGGTCAGGATGATCGCCACCCTCCAAGGTCTTGCTGTTGGCCTGCAAGCTGTACTCCAACCTGTGCAAAAGATCCCCCACCAACCGGCGACTGACCCGGTGCCCCAACTGCTGGAGTTCAGCCGCCAAGTTCCGCAGGCTCTTGCAGGTCCAGCGCAGGGGCGATTCCGGGTCGCCACGGGTCACCGGCTCAACCAAGCGCTCCAGGTCGCTCAGCAGCGTTGGGTCCTGGCTCACAGTGGTCTTGCGCCCACCGCCCGGCTTGCGGACTCTGCCCGCGCTGACCCGCTCGGGCTGCTGCAGTTCTTGCATGCCCTGCTGGATGGTCCGCCGCGAGAAGCCGGTCGCTCGAGCGACCCAGGTAACGCCACCCCAGCCCAGCGTCAGCGCTTCGGCTGCGGCGACCAGCCGCCGGGTCCGCTGGTCCAAGACGCCCTCAAGCAGGGTAAAACGTTGTCGGACAGCATCAATATTTTCCATGCCGACAACCTTACTTTATATTGCTTAATTCATGGACTCACAAACAAATCCCGCCTTACATCAAATGTTTTCCATGCCGACAAGCTTATAGCATCCCCTCGATGCATGATAACGTTATTTGGTGACAAGCCCTTAGCCACTGGCTGCATTGCCCCTGGCCGGCTGGCGATGTAGTCCTTCATCATGTCGATGGCCCGATCCGTCTCAGGACTGGGAGTGTGAACCCAGCGATGTTCGGCGCGGGCGAATACCTCGAACTCGATGTCGCCACCGGCGTTCCGGTAGCAATCGACGAAATGCGCCTGGGTTTCGGGCATCACATTGTCATCCAGGGAACCTTGCAAGACGAACATCGGCGGCAAGGAAACCACCTCTCCCCGGTCCAAGATTTCTTGCGGATTGGCCTCGTGAATGCTGTCCCAAGGGTTGAAATAGGTCTCATTATTGTGCACCATGTTCTGACGCTGTCTGCTCTTGGCGTTTTCATAGCGAGCGATGGTGTTGCTGATGGGCGAGCGAGCGATGACGTAATTCAGGGTAGCGTCCAAGTCAGGGGCCTCTTCCAAGGGGAACTCGTTGTAGCGTGGGTCGTTGGGCCGCATGGCGATCAACTCGACTACGTGTCCGCCGCTGGAGCTACCCAAGACACCAAGGGTTGCGGGGTCGCCGTTCCACTCCCGGGCTCTGGATTTAAGCCAGCGGATGCCAAAATTGGTGTCGGCCACCGAGGCCGGGTAGGGGGCTTCGCTGGCCAGGCGTAGGTCGATGGCCACCACCAGGACGCCGCTGGCCGCCAATTATTGGTCCACCAGCGCATTGGCGGTGCGGTCTTGGTCGTTCCAAGCACCGCCATGCACATCCAAAAGGACTGGGAAGTGGTCGGAGCCCTGCGGTTGGTAGATACGAGCCATCAAGGTACGGACCGGGTCTTGCCGGTACTCCACGTCCCAACTCTTTACTTCGTACTGTGCCGAAGGGTTATAGACTGCTGCCATGTTTCCTTCTCCTATATTTTTGCCTTAACCGGTATTTCCAAAATCATTGTGCCGAAAAGGATCTTGTCTTGTTCATCCTTGGTTGTCCACGATAATGATGCGCTCCACCCGGTCTTGGTGGTCCGGGGTGTAGAGCAAGGAGTGCCAGCCTCCCATGGACAGTCCGGCCAACACGAACCTAAACCAAAGCCAAGGTGGGAACTACATTGGGCAGTGATGGCAAAGGCACGGCAGGTGTAAAGATCAAAGCATCGGCTCGGGCCTGTAACCGGGTTGGGCAGCGACGTTTCACTTCTTCCTTACGGTGAGCTAGCCCGCCGAAGAATTGATTCATCTTCTCTTGGACTTTGGCTTTTGTTCCGTGGCATTCGTTGGCCGTGACCTCTTCCCTGGCCCAGTCCCAGACGGCTTCGTCGGCATTGAAGTCTGGGCTGTAGGCCGGTAAGGCCACCAACCGCAGATGCAAGTTCGGAGTGGTCAAATAGCTGCGAATCGCTGCTCCTCGGTGGGCTGGTCCATTGTCCCAGATTACTACCAGAGGTCCAGGATGGTTTGCTCTTAGCTGCTGTAAAAAGGCGGTGGAGGTCTCGGCATTGCTGTTTCCAGCTATTTCCATGGCTTCCACCTCCCCAGTCTCCAGACAAACTCCCGAGTAGTAGCAGGCCTTCTCTCCCCACCGGGGACTGGTGGAGTCCACCAGCGCTGCCTCTCCCTTGAGTACCCATTTGCCTCGCAGGTCGGCATCGGCCCGAAAGTGGGCTTCATCCACGAAGAAGATCTTGGCTCCACTCTCTTGGGCCTCCTCTCGGATTTGGCTGTACTGGAGGACGAAGGCTTTCCGTTCTTCATCCTTGGCTTTCAGGAGGCGTTTCTTGGGTCGCTTCAGCACGAAGCCCAACCGATGGAGGTAGTTCAAGCAACTGCTCCGACTCAGTCCCAGGTCAAAGCTCTGCTTGAGAAATTGCCTTACTACTTTCCAGTTCCAGTTGGACAATTCAATCCCCGCCTCCCCAGGCGGATTTTGCACCGCAGACTTCAGTTGGTTCTGTTGACCTCGGTTCAAGACGGGGGGGAACCCCCAGTCTGCTCAAAGACCAAACCTTGGGCCCCGCCTTGGCGAAAGTTGTCCAGCCAGTTTCCGATGGTATGAGGCTCTCTCTCCAAAGCCTCAGCCACTTGAGTGGCCGACCACCCTTGGGCCAACAACCATAGCCCATGCCATCGCTCTCGCTCCCGAGGTGTTGGCGCCCGATACATCCTTTCCCGTAAGTCGCCTACATCCAGTTGCCACCGTTCTAGGAGTTGCACTATGTCTGTCATCCCTTCCCCCACCGCCAATCGACTTCTTTTACAGAATATCGCAACTCCTCTTCGGGTTCGCTTTATGTAGGTTTCACCTTAGCTTTGGTTTAGATAGGCCCAAAGAGTCCACAAAGCCCGCCAGGTCTTCCACGAACCGGTCTCGGGCGTATCCGGTGTCGGCCCATTGGCTGCCGCCGTGCCCCCGCTGGTCCACGGCCAGCACGTGGTAGTGGGGGGCCGTCGCTTCCGCGAACTCGTCCCAGATGTGGGCTTGGCCCGTGTGGCCGTGCAGGCATACCAATGGGGTTTTTCCAGCCGTGCCCCAGTCCAGGTAGCGCAATTGGACACCGTTTACCGTGACGAACTTTTCCTGGGCTTTTACGGTAGTCATTTTTTAACTCCTCAGCATCCTAGCAGGGATATTCTAGCCGGAGAATTACTGCAATCTACGCCGTAACCGGCTCCCGCAGCGGCACACAGCGAGAAATGAACAATGCTACGGCGTCGGCCACGGCCTGGTAGAAATGAGGCTCTCGATCGAAGAAGTGGTCCTGTCCGGCGTACAAATGCAGGTCCATTGGAACCCCCGCTTGCTCCAGCTTCTCGAAAAATCGCACGGTCTCGTGGTGGTGTACGCGGGTATCAGCAGTACCATGAAAGATGAGCGTCGGCGGATAGTTCTCGTTGGCGTAAGTGATCGGACTTATCGCTTTTAAGAGTTCCGGGCTCGGGTTGGCACCGAACAGGGGTTCCAAGTCCCGCCTCTCGGCAAAATCGGTCATGTTGGAAACGGGGGCCGACCCGACTACACCGGCCACGTCGGTGCTAACTCCGGGGTTGCCACCGTTCCCTTCGAACTCGGCAAGGTTGGGGGTGCCGGCCGCCAATAAAGCGAGCTGCCCGCCCGAGGATTTCCCTGCGATCACTATTTGCGACGGCTCGATTCCAAGACTCTCGCTATTAGCCCTTACCCAACGAATTGCCGTTTTGACGTCGTGAATCTGAGCTGGCCAGAGAGCTTCGTCCATGACCCGGTACTCCCGTTTACACACACGTAACCGTACTTCGCAATGGCATAGCCGTACCGCTCTGCCAGGGCGGCGCGGTCACAATTGCGCCACCCTTTTCCTGGCATAAACAGCACTCCAGGAACAGGACCAGATTGAACGGCGGGGCGAAACACATCCACCTTGAGCTTGCGGCCCCCACCTTTGCCGATAACTAATTCTTTTTCGACTACAACGTCACTCACGGAACCTCCAACTTTTGGCGCCAAGTATAACTGCACTAGCTAGGACATAGAAGCCTTTTCATCTAACAACAGAGATCGGGGAGGCAACCACAAATGGGCTTCCCGGCTAAAATCTCTCCTTGCCGAGGTCTGGGAATATAAAGAAAGCCACAGCCATTGAGGAGACGCCCATCCGGACAGTCCGGTTCATCGCAGCGGGGGTGCAGGAGAACGAAGGGGCCAAGTCAGGGAACTGTTTTTGGGCAATAAAAAAGCCCTCTTTTCGTGAGGACTTGAAAAAGTATATCACACCGCCACTGTTTTTGCTACCCTTTCTACACCTCAATTTTTGCCAATCTTGACCTGCCCGGCGGAAAAAGCTCTCGGCCAAATCTGCATCAAGAAAAATGCTAAACGCTATTTTGTATCAGTAAGGACCAAAACTTGGGCCCAGGAACATATGCGTACCCAATGCTATTTCAGTGCCACTTTCGTGCATGCGCCGTGTGTCATTCGTGCCATTGAGTAAGTTGCTCCCCTTGTTGTTATCGCGGTTGGCATTGAGATCGACCTGTCGATTCTGATGCTCTGGACGGTGTTACTGTTGATCTTGTAGGCGGTACTTCAATCCAATATCCTTATGCCAATCCGGCGCCACTAACCGTATTGCCATTTATGTGGTTGCGGTAGCCACAACCACCTTCGTTCGGAGGAAACGCGATGGCAGAGCTTAGCGCCACGAAGAGCTATCTCAACTGGATGTACGCCACCAGATTCGAGGACATCCCCTCTGATGTCAAGCAGATGACTTTGTTGGCCCTGTACGAGGGCATTGGCTGCAATTTGGCTTGCTCTATGCTACCTTCAGCCCACCGAATGGTAGATTTTGCTAACCTGGTCGGAGGATATCCGGACTGTACCATGATGGGCTTCCCGATGTGTACCTCGGCGTTAAATGCCGCCCAGGTCAACGGCACCCTGGGCCACGGTGATGAGATGGATGCCCATGACGGCGATGGTCGCGGAACTCATATTTTGGCCGCAGTTATGGCCGGGGCTCTGGCAACAGGCCAGCTAGTAGGAGCCTCGGGGCCAGAGGTACTACGAGGTGTTGTTCTGGGATATGAATTGTCGAAGAGATTGGTAAGGGTGGCCGCTCAAGAGGAAAGTGAAACTGGAAAGGATTTTGGCCCGGTGGATGCGGGCAACACAATGGGAGCAACTGTCGCGGCCGGAATCACCTTGGGGCTACCGTCAGACCGGCTGGAAGTAGCCCTCGGTGTAGCAGCCCATATGTCCTTGCAACATTGCCGCCTATGCCGGAGAAACGGCGCACATGACCGCGTCTTTCTTGCGTGGTGGAGTAGGCGCCAGAAATGGAGTGGCCGCGGCGCTGATGGCCAAAGTCGGCTATGATGCTCCGAGAGACATCTTTGACGGGGAGCCGGGCTTCTTCCATAGCCGCCTGGGTGTTCGTGCTCCGGGCACTGAATTTCTGAGAGGACTGGGCGAAGAATACGGCATCATGGGCTTGATCTTCAAGAGGCACAATGCGGGTGGGGGCTACCATGTCGCCAGGTTAGTTCTTCTTGAGTTGATGTCCAAGAACGGCTTAAGTGCTGGGCATATCGCTGAAATCCAGGCAGAGGTTGTGCCCAGGCGTGATGGGGGTCTAACTAAACCAAAGCTAAGGTGAAACCTACATAAAACGAACCGGCAGAGGAGTTGCGATATTCTGTAAAAGAAATCGATTGGCGGTGGTGGAGGGTATGAGAGACATAGCGCAACTCCTGGAACGGTGGCAACTGGATGTAGGTAACCTGCGGGAAAGCATGTATGGAGCACCAACACCTGGTGAGCGGGAGCGTTGGCATGGGCTATGGTTGTTGGCCCAAGGGTGGTCGGCGATCCAAGTGGCTGAGGCTTTGGAGAGAGCACCTCATACCATTGGAAACTGGCTGGCCAACTTTCGCCGAGCCGGGGCCCAAGGTTTGGTCTTTGAACAGACTGGGGGTTCCCCCCCGTCTTGAGCCGGGGTGAACAGAACCAACTGAAGTCTGCGGTGCTAGATCCGCCTGGGGAGGCGGGAATTGAATTGTCCAACTGGAATTGGAAAGTAGTGAGGCAATTTCTCAAGAGGAGCTTTGATCTGGGGCTGAGTCGGAGCAGTTGCTTGAACTACCTCCACCGGTTGGGCTTCGTGCTGAAGCGACCCAAAAAACGCCTCCTGAAAGCCAAGGATGAAGAGCGGAAAGCTTTCGTCCTCCAGTACCGCCAAATCCGAGAGGAGGCCCAAGAGAGTGGGGCCAAGATCTTCTTCGTGGACGAAGCCCACTTTCGGGCCGATGCCGACCTGAGGGGGAAATGGGTGTTGCGAGGTCAGCCTGCTTTGGTGGATTCCACCAGTCCCCGGTGGGGAGAGAAGGCCAACTACTACTCGGGAGTTTGTCTGGAGACTGGGGAGGTGGAAGCCATGGAGATAGCTGGAAACAGCACTGCCGAGACCTCCACCGCCTTTTTACAGCAGCTAAGAGAAAACCATCCTGGACCTCTGGTAGTGATTTGGGACAATGGGCCAGCCCACCGAGGTGAAGCGATTCGCAGCCATCTGGCCACTCCTGACTTGCATCTGAGGTTGGTGGCCTTACCGGCCTACAGCCCAGACTTCAATGCCGACGAAGCCGTCTGGGACTGGGCCAGGGAAGAGGTCACGGCCAACGAATGCCTGGGAACAAAAGCCCAAGTCCAAGAGAAGATGTATGTATTCTTCGGCGGGCTAGCTCACCGTAAGGATGAAGTGAAACATCGCTGCCGAACCCTTTTACAAGCCCGAGCCGACGCACTGATGATGAAAACTGCCACGCCTTTGCCATCGCTCCAAAATGTAGTTCCCACCTTGGCTTTGGTTCAGCAGTGTCCACCATGCAAATACCAGCCTCTCCCATTCTGGCAGGGAGGTGCTGGCCTTGGCCGCGCTGCATGGCGGGATGGGATTACGTGAGGCTCATGACGAAAAGTTTTCCAACACTCCAGAGTTCAGCGCCATGCGAGACCGGGTTAAAATCTCCGCTAGGAGCGACTGGGCAGGGTATGAAGACCGTTTCTACGCGGGAGTAACCGTCATAACCAAGGATGGTAGAAAGCTGCGCAAAGGGAGCAAGGACCGGCAGATGACCGAGGCGGAGCTAGATGCCAAATTCTCCTACCTCGTGGGCCTGCGGGCTGGAGAAGATAAAGTTAGGGAACTTGTTCAAGTGCTGAAACGGCTGGATACGGTGAGCAACGTGGCCGAGGTGATGGTCCAATTGGAGCTTTCTGAGGCCCACATCGACGAGGTCCGACGGTAGATTAGCTCGATAAAGGCCAGCGTGGAGGACGGTAAAATAATTTCGCCTAGACGACTTGGAGTATGCCTTCGATTTCGGGGAACACGAACGTGCTAATACGTTCTCCTGTCGGTTGTAATTGTCTCCTGCCACCCACTCACAGTTTCAACGTAAGCAACCACACTATTCCGGTCTGCTTGCCCCAAGGTACGCGCCCAGCATCGCACTTTCCGCTATCTCCTGTCCCACCTCTTTGGGGCTACCACACCTACCTCACGGTGAAAGCTCATTCCTGACGAACCGCACGAGAACACTCTTCATATCCCCAACGCTCATGTCGACATGTTCAACAACCCGTCCATAGAGCAGGCTCGTTGGAATCTGCCTGTCACCATATTGCTGCTTTAGTTCGTAGAAACACCAGAGGACGATTCGTTCACTGTGGCTGAGACCATCTCTAACATCGGGTAAGTTGAAGCCTTTCGCCATGGGAGCCCTCCTTCCTTAGACCCGTTTCGTTGCCTCATGCTCTCGAGCTCCCCAATGGTCTGGCCACTAAGTAACTATCTCAAAACAGTAAGGCGCCAAACTCGCGGGTACCACAGTAGCCCGCAGGCCAGTTGCAAAAGACCCAGGAAATTGGATGCCTTTTTGTCGTAACGGACAAGTAATCCTCTGCACTTGGACAGCCACGACAGGGTTCGTTCCACCACCCAACGTCGGGCCGGATGGGTCTTCTCGCCGAAGCTATCCAGCTTCTCCTCACCAATACGTCGTATGTGGGCTGATACCCGTGGGCAGCGGCAGCTTGGTGGCCGGTGGGATTGTCATACCCTTTGTCCAGACATAGGTGCTGGGGTGCCTGGTCAGTGGGCTGAGGCCGCTCCACCACAATGGCTTCCAGGGTGGCTTCCAGCAGCTTGGTGTCGTGGACATTGGCTCCAGCTACCACTAGACTCAGAGGCCCTCGTCCCCCTCTACCAACAGGCTTCGCTTGCTGCCCGCCTTGCCACGGTCCGTGGGATTGGGGCCAATTGCGTCCCCCCCAGGCGAGCTTTACCCAGGGCGCAATCCGCTGCTTGCCATTCCCAGTCCACACCTCCCAGCTCTTCACATTCCTCTACCATGACCGACCACACTTGGTTCAACACTCCCGATTCTACCCATAGCTGAAAAGTACGATGGATAGTACTATCGTCACCAAAAGTCTTGGGCAGATGGTTCCATTGGCAACCACTACGTAAGCGAAAGATAATTCCGTTAAGGATTGGCCTTGGGTTGACCCGCTTGCGACCGGTGGTTTTGGGAGGGATTCCCTCCAGGATCACTGGCTCAACTTTCTCCCACAAATCGTCCGGAATCTCCCAAATAGTCTCCAGCGGTTCAACTTGCCTCATTGGTTTCACTGCTTTCACCTCCACACTTTTGGTGGAAGTATAATATAAGTTTCAAATTCAATTCAAGGTTTTGAGATAGTTACTAAACGTCAATCCGGTAAACCCTTGTGGCAGTATCATGAAACAAGGAGGCTCGTTCGGCGGTCGAGTAGCCCCTGGAGAGCCGTTTGAATGCGTTAAATAGAACGTTGTAGGAATAAGAGAACTTGTCCGGAGGGAAGTTGCTCTCAAACATGCAGCGGTCAGGTCCAAACCGCTCAACGCAGTAGTTCAAGAAGGGGTCTAAAGCCCCAGCCAGTTCTTCAGAGCCAACGGGTTCCGTTCGGGCGTACCAGTCGAACCCGTAACGGGGTTGTCCTACACCACCCAACTTGACGTTGACGTTGGGGCATTTGGCCACGGCGGCAATACCGCTTTTCCAGACGGGCAGTACATCATCATCTCGGTCGCCGTAGGGACCTGTCCGCAGCAGACCACCTATGTGGTTCAGAACGATTGTTAGCTCAGGGACGGCGTTGGCGAAGTCCGCTAGTTCGGGCAACTGAGGAAAGTAGAGTGTAATATCCAACGACAGGCCCATTTGCGCTAGCGTTTGGGCGCCGGTCCGAAAATTGGAATCCGCGAGCTGGCCTTTAGGCGCCCGGTCTTCTACCTCGGGATCGGAGTCCCAGGCGGCGGATTGGCGGATGCCCCGAAACCGATTGGGGCTGGCTGCCTGAAGCGCCTCCAAAGCTGGCTTCACTTCTTCCCCCAAGTTGAGGTTGGCCCTGCCCACGATGGCTGCTGCCGCTTTGGCGGGTCCGTAGAGGCCGCTGGCACTGGCCGCCGCCAAACCTTGCACGAATTCGATCTCTCCAACAGGACGCAACTCCTCCGGTCCATCAGGACGGTACATGGAGCTGGTTTCAATGAAAACCGTTGATCGTACGTTGTGACCGCTGTAGATATCGGCGGCCAACTCGTGGAGAAGATAACGCTGGTAGGGAAGCCGCACGGGTCTAAAATCCCAAAAGTGGTGATGGGGGTCACAGATGGGCAGCGCAGGTTCCAACGTTGGCTCCTGTGTCAGAGCGAGCCAGTCATTACCTCCAAATGGCATGAGCGAGCCTCCTTTATGATTTTCGGGCGGTCTAAATAAGTCCCGACGAGATCCTCCAGAAACAGGGGGGCACCCGTCTCTCTGGAGCCCCATTGGGTTATTAGAGGCGCGTCATGCTAGCTTTTTAGATGCCCCTCGACGAATCGGCACCATTGGTCTATTGATTCTGGATGCGCTCGCCCGTGTGGGCCTGGATAGGAAATCAGCCGTTTGTCTTCGGAGCCGATTAGGTCAAACAGTTCGCATTGGGACTCTCTGGAAAACAACTCATCATCCCATTGCATGTGAAACAACACCGGTACATGGATGTTCGGCGCGTCCTTTTTAAAACGAGGGCCTGCACTATTTGCCATACGGGATTCATCTATGGTTTTGAGGGCATTCTTGCCGAGGACCGCGCAACGAAGCCGGTCTCCGGCTGCGGCGACAAAGGGGAGGCCAAAGCGAGTCCCCATTGAAAACCCAACATAGGCCACTTGATCGGTCTTGATGAATTCCATGGCCGTAACTTGGTCTAGCGTTGCGCACCAGTCTTCGACCATTCCGTCGATAGTCGCATCGACACCGATATCCTCCAATACCTTCATGGGGTCTATACCTTCCGATTCGGACTGCGGAAGTGCCCGGTCACCGTGAGCAGGACCATCGATAGCCACTACAGCAAACTGATCGTTGCTGGCGAATCTGCGTCCCAACATCAACGTCCGGTCGTTACGCTTGTGGCCGCTACCGCCGTGGCCAAGCAACACCAAGGGTAGAGGGTTCTCCACCAACTGGGGGGTCCAAATGATACCAGGAACCGGACTCCTTCCCTCTTTGATTACGAATTGGCGTTCTTGGACCCCGGCTTCGTTAATCCCCTCATCAATCCACTCTAACGTGGTCATTTTTAATCACCTGCCGATTCTGTTGGATTTACATTTTTTGGATGGCGCGACAAGGGGAGAGTATTTAGGTGCTTGCCACTCCATCAATAATGTCTTGAGCACAGTGTAGAGGAACTGATTCAGAGGAGCCGGTATTCCTGCCTGCAGTTCCATTCTCACTTCTGCTTCATTAAACGCCCTTGCGAGGTTACTCCGATATGTCCAGAGCCTCTCTAACTGCGCCTTCGATAGGCGTCAGTGGGCTTTCCTCGGCTGGGCCATGGGGAACCATGCGGTTGTGATGAATAGCAACCGCCAGTCGATGCCCGGGGTCGGCCCAGCCCAGAGAGCCACCAGCGCCGTTATGACCGAAAGCACGGGGTTACTACCCATCGCACCCATCCCGGGACTACCGGCGAAGTGCAAGCCGCCGATGGTCCCATGATGTGGTACCCCGTGCACTGGATCGTAATCACTGGGGGGACGCGGTATGTTGAACGTGCGGACCCTATCCTCCGAAAGAAGGCGGACTCCGTCTAGCTCACCGCCGTTGGCCAGCATGGCGTAGAACCTGGCCTGGCTACGAGCGTTCATAATCCCCTGTGCTCCTGGGATACAGGCCCGTCGCACATCAGAACGCCCAAACACCTCCTGGTTGGTTCCAACCTCGGGCGGGGATGCCCGGAATCTGAGTGAATCGGGTGGTATTCCAGGCGCTCCGGGAGGGACCGGCGGCAAGTTGGTAAGCTTGGCGACGCGCGGTTCAACATCGGGCGGGATTCCTGCCCACAGGTTGTCGATGCCCAGCGGCTGGCAGATTTCTTCCTGAATGAACCTACCGAAGGGCCTATGTTCCGTATCGGTACGGCGCACTACCTCGCCAATAACCCAGCCGAAGGTATAAGCCATGTAACCGCTTCTGGTTCCCGGCTCGAAGAGGGGATGCATGTCCGCGATCTGCCCCACCATCCAGTCCCAGTCGCACATCAACTCGGGGGTAACCCCCACCGGCATCAAGGGAACGCCGATACGATGGGTCAACGCATCGAACACAGTCCCTTTGTCTTTGCCATGCTTGCCAAATTCGGGCCAGTAATGGGCCACCGGCTTATAGTAGTCTACCAGCCCCCGCTCAGCCTGTATGTGGAGCGCCACTGCCGTCATTGCTTTGATGTTGGAGAAGACCGGGAAGAGTGTGTCCCCATCGACCTCCCGACCGGTGGTCTCATTCGCCAGCCCTCCCCACACGTCAATTACTAGCTCGCTGTCCAGATAGGCAGCGACCTGAACTCCAATCTCCCCGCGTTCGCTGACGTCGACAGCTTCCTGGACGATACTTTTCGGACTTGCCGCCATAACTACACCTCGCTATCTATGATCTTCGTCACCCTTAACTGCTTCGAATGGGAGTGCGGGATTCACTCACGAAGAGGTTTTGGAGGTCACTTCATCCAATCGGCCACCCGCTGGCGATCATGATGGCGGTTGCGTTGGTATTGGCCCGGACGACGTTGGGCATCACCGAGGTGTCCACAACGCGGAGCCCTTGCAGACCGTGAACCCGGCAATACTGGTCCACCACCGCAGTCGGGTCGGATGACGGTCCCATCTTGCATGTCCCTGCCAGATGTTGGGAAGTCGACACGTTGCGCCGCAGCCAGGCGTCTAAAGTCTCATCGGTGGCCAAGTCCTCGTTGGTGGGTGTTATCCGCCGCTTGACGATGTTCCGATATTCTTCGTGATCTTGGAACCGGATACACAGCCGAACCGCCTCCCGTAGCCTCTGGAGGTCAAAGGGGTCTTCCAGGAAGTGGTAAGAAAGATTTGGCTGGTCGTTTGGGTCCGTGGAGGCCAGAGTTACTTCCCCAGCGCCGTTGGCTAACTCCAGAATGCAAGTGAACCGGATACCCTCAGCCTCCAGCGGGTCTCCCGCGAGGGGAGAAGAAAAGGAGGATGCCATCAGTTGCATGTCATTGCGTAACGTGGAGCCCTCCGCGGTATAGCGCAGGGCAGTTTGGGACCTGGGTGCCTTAGGGTCCATGGGGAAATCGTCTTTGACTTCCAGGGGCACCCTGATGTTCGGATGATCCCTCAAATTCTGGCCAACGCCAGGCGACTCGTGGACCACCGGTATACCCAGACTTCGAAGATGGTGTGGCGGGCCGATGCCTGACAGCATCAGCAACTGGGGAGAAGCGATCGCTCCGGCGCTGAGGATGATCTCTTCCCCTTCCAAGGTGAAGATCTCTCCGCCGCTTTCCACTTCCACGCCGGTGGTCCTAGTCCCATCAAAGAGCACCCGTCGGACCACCACGTTGGCCCTGATGGTCAGGTTGAGCCGGTGGCGCTGAGGATTGAGGTAGCTCAGGGCAGTGCTCATGCGAACGCCTTCGGGGTTGTTCATCGGCAGAGGTCCGATCCCACCAGAGTCCGGGTTGTTCATATCTGGGTCGTGGGCGAAACCCGCTTCCAAGCAAGCCTGGTGGAAGGCGTTTTGGACCGGCAGCCAGGTTTCACGCTGGTGGCGTCGCACGGGAATCGGGCCGTCGAAGCCGTGGAAGTCGTCTCGGATGTCGTCGTCTGTTTCCAGTTTCCGGAAGTAAGGTAACACCTTGATAAATTCCCATTCGTTATTGCCCAAAGCGGCCCAGTTGTCGTAGTCCTCGGGAACTCCCCGCAGCAAGACCTGGCCGTTTATGGCGCTGGTGCCCCCCACCACCTTGCCCCTGGGGACCGGCATCGTGGCAGGCTGTTGGGGATTTGGATTACCGACGAAGGACCAGTTGTGGGGCGCGTCTATCGCTGAGGCGGTCTGGTCGTAGCCGAACTTCAGGTCGTCGGGTAAGCTCTCGAAGTCGGGGTAATCCGGGCCCGCCTCCAATAGCAGGACCGATCGGTCCGGGATTTCGGACAGGCGGGTAGCCATCACACAGCCTGCCGATCCGGCTCCTATAACGATAAAGTCATATTTCATGGTTGCTCCTTAGGTGTGTGAGGCTATCTTACCGCTACTCCCTTGAGATGAGCAGTGAAGAACTCCAAGGTCCTGGGCCAGGCAACATCAGAGGCCTCTTTTTGATACCGATCGCGGTTGTAGTCCATAAAGGCGTGGTCGGCCCCCGGGTAGCTGTAAAATTCGTGGGGTATGCCCAGGCGGGTCAACTCTGCGTCGTACTTGGCTTGGTCTTCCGGGGATGGATTTGTGTCTATGCCACCAAAGTGGAAAAGAACGGGGCACTTCATCCCACTGGTCCGGTCAAAGGGGCTTTGGTCGGTATTTCCCCTGGGCACCATGATGTTGCCGCCGAAAAATGGAACCGCCGCCTTGAAATGGGAGTTGGTAGCGGCGCCTAACCAGGTTGTTCGACCACCAGCGCAGAACCCGGTTATGCCCAGCCGTTCCCCGTCGACGGAGGGATGGCTTCTCAGGTACTCCACGGTGGCGTTGAGGTCGGTAATGGTATCAATGTCGTTGTTGTAGTCGCCCGGGCCTGACCCATCGGCCAACATTTCCTCGGTGACCCGATGGTACAACTCCGGCGCACAAGCGACGTAGCCTTCCTTGGCCAGGTTGTTAGCGATGTCTTGGATAAACTCGTTAACTCCCGGTCCATGCTGGCTCACCAACACTGCCGGAAAGGGCCCCGAACCATCGGGGACACTCAGGTACATCCGCATGTCTGATCCGTCTACTTTGATGGTTTCCCAGGATGCTGCCATTGGTTCCTCCTAGAAACTTCGATTATCTTCAATAGAATTCAAGCGGATTTTATACGATGTTACGTTACCTTTGTCTTCTCTTGGAGAATGTTTGGACCCAACAAGTCATCGATGTTATCCGCCATCCCCACGGGCGATACTACCCGATAGGGGAAGTGGTAGTAGTAACCAACACCGTGTCCACGACCCCGGTAATGGAATTCCCACATTCCGGAGATCCCTAAGGCGGATATACCGAAGAAACAGGACGCGCTCCCTATTCAACCCGGGTGAGCCGCTCAAAGCTGGGGAACTCTCATCCCCTCATTATATCCAGCTTTTGTTTACTCCGGGCTTGCTTTCTCCATATCTTGATAAACCCATACCATACGGTCAATGAACCACATCTTGCCTAGGCATGAAGCGCTCCAAGCAAACCGAAGCCATGGAGCGTAAACATCCTGGTTTAAGGTAGAACGACGGGAGTTTGAATACATCCGGCATGGTACTCGCTCCTTCATCATCAGTCGAGATGTGATGGCGGGTCAGATTGTAGAGCCCCTATGGGGCCCCAGACGTACCGATGCCGTACTGGGGCGTACTTCTTTCAGCATTTGGAGGCAGTGATCGCCAGCGATGCGCAGACCAGCGGTGGCATTTTGGTGTGCCAGGCATGTTGTGCATCTTGGAGGTGAAAGTCCTCTGCGGGCCGTGATGACCGGAACCGCTAGCCTAAGCAAGGGTGTCCACCGTGAGGTGGAATCTGAAGGAAGCTGATGGCAAAACTCGGACCCGACGAACAGGAATCGGATACAAGGCCGGCGCAGTGGGGTAACCCGGCCATGGACGGGGAGGCCCGGTAGTCATCCGGACATGTGCGTTGGTAAATCCGGCGGGGACCGAGGGAAGGATGCATAGCTTACCCTGGGAGATCTCTGGGGCTGTCCCGATGGAATCGGGACTACCGCACCAGCAACGGTGGGGGAAGGCTCCGGAGAAGTCAGCCGAGGCCATAGTAGTCCTTCCCGCACGGGAAGGATGAAGGGCCGAATCCTCTACTGCAAGGAGCCAGTCAAGAGGACTCGATGGGCGTAGAGCGGCAGCAAGGCACGGCCTAACTACTCTTCCTTCTTGAATGGAGGAAGGAGACCGTGCGCCCCGGCGTCCCTGGTGAAGGCGGAACCGGAACTGGGGTGAGCGAGGAGCAGCCAGCGACCACGGTGTCTGAACGGAAACGAGCCTTGACGGGTGGTAGCACCTGTTGAAACAGTAGAGGAAACCGCCGGATACGCTGAGTACGTCCGGTGGTGTGGGAGGACGGGGGCCGCGAGGCCCCCTCCTACCCGATTGGTGGACAACCTGGGAACGCACCGTTCATTGGTAGGCAAGCTGCCGCTTCCACGGCTACCGTTCCCTGAGCGCGGCCGATGAACGTGTTCATAGGGCGTTCACGGTCTCATAGACCTGCCGATGCAGCAGTTGCCAGATTATGCTTCGCTAAAAGGGTTGGACGCGTCATAGACAAGCCGGACCTACCCAAGAGAAAACTCGGACGTACCGGATTGAACGTCACCGCCCTGGGCTTTGGTGCGCTAGAGTTGCGCGGCATGGTTGCGGGGGTCGGCCGACCGTTGAGACCCGGCCAGCCCGAAAGCATCCTGAATGCTGTTCTGGATGCCGGCATCAACTACATCGATGTCGCCGTTGACTACGGTGAGGCCGAAGATCACATAGGCAGGTGCATCTCCGGCCGTCGCCAGGAATTTTTGTTGGCCTCCAAGTGCGGGTGCCCGCCAGATGTGTCCAGATTCTCGCCGAGCGAGCGCACGAGATTCGGCGTCCCATTGCCCCGGCTGCACGACTACAGCCGAGAGAACATCATAAAGGCATGCGAGCAAAGCCTGCGACGCATGAGGACCGATTATCTGGACGTCCTGCAGCTCCACTTCAGCCCCGCCAGGGAGGTCATAGAGCAAGAGGGGGCAATACAAACGCTACAAGACCTGAGGCGCGACGGCAAGATTCGTTTCCTCGGCTGCTCCGGGTCGGCGACCATGACGGACGGAGCGAAGTCGGCGCCGAACAACTCCAACCCTTTGCCGTCGAGCAGCTGAAATCGGTATTCGCCTGGGGCGGGCGCCGGGAAAGCGCCCCTCAACTCCATGATTGGATGAATCGTCGCCGTGTCGGCCTCGAAGTCGACTGTGCCGCCCACCAGGATGAAGTCGCTGGGCGCGGGTGTAGACGTAGTGGTGGGCGGAGGCACGGGTACGGGTGTGGACGCAGTGAGGGATGGAGACACGGGTGCGGGTGTAGACACTGCGGGTGGAGGAGGCGTTGGTGCCAGCGTAGCGGCGGGTGTGACGGGCGCGATCGTGGACTGGGGTGAGGTTGCAGGTCCGCAAGCGGCGGTAAACAGTGCGAGGACGGAGATAATGAGCGCCAGTACAGATGGCTTGGAAACAGTGCTCATCGTTAGCTTTGCCGCACCAAAATAATCGCCGGCATGGCCGGAGAGGCTGCGGCTGCTGTAGAGAGTAGACCACTCAGGTAAACGAAAGGGAGCTAGTCTGGTCCCTGATTAGTGAATATCGTTAGAAATTGGAATATGGGAGATTAGCTGCTCACCCGGATAATGTCGTACATATGACGGAACAGCTTGTAGCCCTCCTTCAATGACAGCCACAGGCTACCCCCACCGGCGGGCCTCACGTGTTCGAAGGCCAGCAGCTCTGTATATCGGTAGTCTCCCCGACTTTCCAGCGCATCGGCCAACCGGCGTGACTCCACAGAGGGCATCAAGCGGTCATCTCGGTCGTGCATTATCATGACGAGAGCTTTCAGATGTGAGATATTGTTACTGGGCGATATGCTCCTCATGTCGTCCCGAAAATCGGAGGGGAGGCTCAAGTAAAGGCTCTCCGCCTCCTCTCTGCTAGTTCCGGTTAGCAACCGATGTATGACTCTGCCTCCAGTGGAAAGTTTGGCCAGTTCTTGGGGGTCCGCCTCTTCCCCCTCCAGAAAAACGCTGCTCAATATTTTCCGGTCTCGAGGGAGGTCCATGGCCTCGATCAATTCATTGGCGAACACCCGAATAGTCAGCGGGTCTGGCTCCCAAGGTTTGCGCTGGTCTTGGTAATATTGGGAGCGGCTGGATATTTGCAGAAGAAGGTCGCGGGCGTCGTAGTAAGGGCCAAACGCGTTGACAAAGTGCACTTCATCGCTGATTCGGGAGTCGGATGCTGCTACCAGTGTAAAGGAGGCGCCCACACAAAAACCCCCCATGCCAACCCGTTCTTGGTCTACAAAGTCTTGCGCCCTTAAATATTTAAAGGCCCATACCAGATTTTCTATTTCAGTGGAGTCAATATCGTAACTCAAGGCCATGGTGGGCGACCAATAAAACATAGTCACAAACCCGGCTCGAGCTAGAGCGTCGCCCAATTTCACCACGTCCTTGTCATCCCGCCCAGCGGCGTTGGCGCCTAGGAAAAGCAACACTGCAGCCCGGCTTTGCCCATCGGGAATGCGATAGATGTCAGCTATACCGACCCCGGTGTCTTGTTCATAGGTTATTTCCTGCCGCACCGGGTCGGCGGTGAACCACGATTGAGGCTTCACCGGGGCATCCAGGATTTGAGTAACGAAAAGGGCTGTGTGAAACCCACTTCGGCCTTGGGGAGTAAGGGCCGTAACAAGCACCAATACCAGCAATAATGCCCCAAGGCCGATGCCCATCCGGAGTACCCATTTTCGGACAATTCTCAAGCTGAATCGCGACGCCATACCGTCCACCAAAATAGCGCTGATATCACAAGCTGTGGCAATTCCTTCCAGCAATATCGGGTTAGGCTACTGCTAGCACCAAAAGACCCGCTATTCGGGATTGGCGAAGGCTATTCCTGAAGACTTATTCCCTCCACCCCACCTCCATTGTCCAGCTCGTCGTCCTCCTGGAGCCGCAGGGGGGAGTCTCTCCCTTGCATTTGAGGCCCGTCGGGGACCGCCAAGCGGTTCCAGGAGGAGAACATTATCGCGGCTGACTACCCGACGGGCCACATTGGCCTGTAGCCTTACTTCTGAAGACCTTCACGTACTGGCAAGAGATCGGCCTGAAAACCTTCAGTGTTTGGCAAAAGTCTTTCCCTGGGCGGCCCTCGCAGTAGGGCCGCCCAGCTAACTCCTCATTTCTTACGAAGGATACACCTGTCAGAAGTCCTTTAGCCCGATGTTGCCAATCGAGCCTGGGCGGAGATTTGTTCTGCTCGCGTCACTAGGTCTGCGAACTCGGTTACGTCCGGGTCGTCCGGCAACAAGGTATTTACCCGCTGCGCGAGTACCATTACTTCTTCCATGCTGCTCCCCCGAGCCCAGTAGCTCTCACTCAGAATTTCCGCATACTCCGCAACAACAGCAGCAAGCTGGAAGCTAGGTGACGCCTCCTAGAAGGCGGTGCCCAACTCGCCCGTGTGGAATTCGCGGCTGATTTCAGTTACATCTCCGCTGTCCGGGTCTTCGTAGCGGAGGTGAACCGTAGCCAGGTGACCTTCGGCCCCCTGGTGCAGCTTCACCTCGTACAGCGCCGTCACGGCGTGGCCTGCGCCCACCTCGCCCGCGTCCACCGTGTCGTTGAGGAAGTCTTCATCGGCTACCCACCGATTTTCGTAACCCAACAGCCGGTAGCGGCTGATTATTTCGGGATTGAAGTCCACCTGGACTTTGGCTTCTGCGGCGATTATCTGTAGCAAACCCGTCAGGTTCTCAACGAAGGATTGGATCGTAGATCATTGGCAAGCCGAGGCCGGCCATAACCCCAAGTGGAGCGTTGACTGACACTGGCCGTCGACTCCCCGACCCCCATGGGCCTATTCTACCCGTTTAATATACAAGTCCTTGTGGAGACCCTAGATCTTTCGGTAATCTAGCTACGCCAGCTCGACCTGCCGTTTTGGAGCGCCATCCGACCAACTCCTCTACCGACTCGCCTAGCAAATTAATGGGGTAGCCATCTCAGCGGCTACCCCTACCCGATTTCCCGTCGACCCCGCCTGTAAACTAACGACCCCTTTTTAGCCCCACCTCTCTGACGGGAGTCTCCTTACACACGGCATCCGCTGCCAACGGTCGCCCAGACTCGAAGTAAACCCGATCGAAGCGGGAGTATTCCGGAACGTCGACTACGTGGTAATCTTGGCTGCGGCAGCCTGTATAGTGAGGCTCGGAAAGAGTAGGTAGTGGCTGAGCCTCCGTGCATCATCCTCATCGGAGGCGTCTCCTCCTTCAACCCAGGAAATATGCGATCAGCACAGCAAGGGCAATGCCGAAGCCTATTAGCCATTTGCTGCCCCCGCTCATCATCAACCTCTTCAGGCAGTATCTCCACCACTCAATAATTTGAGCCTACGGCGCCCCGCTTCCCGGTGGTCTAAAAAGAAGAGATTTTCAGCGCCGGTAAGTAGTAGGATCCAGTACATCTCTCAGGCCATCCCCTAAAAGGTTAAATCCCAGTACCAAAAGGAAGATAGCAGTGCCTGGGAAAAGCAAAAGCCGGGGCGCCGTCTGCAAATAAGACCGCGAGTCGTTAAGTATTGCTCCCCACTCTGGTGTCGGTGGCTGGGCACCCAAACCCAGGAAGTTCAGACCGGCTATGCCTAGAAGAATCCACCCCATATCCAGGCTGGCCAGCACCACGAAGGGACCCAGGATATTGCGAGCAATGTGATATCCCACGATCCTGAGGTCGCTGGCACCGATGGCCCGGGCGGCTACCACATACTCTCGTTGTCGCGCCGATAGCACCATGCCCCGAATCACCCGAGCGTGCCCGGTCCACCAAACTACCGACACCGCAATCATGACGTTGACCAGACTAAACCAAATCTAAGGTGAAACCTACATAAAGCGAACCCGAAGAGGAGTTGCGATATTCTGTAAAAGAAGTCGATTGGCGGTGGGGGAAGGGATGACAGACATAGTGCAACTCCTAGAACGGTGGCAACTGGATGTAGGCGACTTACGGGAAAGGATGTATCGGGCGCCAACACCTCGGGAGCGAGAGCGATGGCATGGGCTATGGTTGTTGGCCCAAGGGTGGTCGGCCACTCAAGTGGCTGAGGCTTTGGAGAGAGAGCCTCATACCATCGGAAACTGGCAGGACAACTTTCGCCAAGGCGGGGCCCAAGGTTTGGTCTTTGAGCAGACTGGGGGTTCCCCCCCGTCTTGAACCGAGGTCAACAGAACCAACTGAAGTCTGCGATGCAAAATCCGCCTGGGGAGGCGGGGATTGAATTGTCCAACTGGAACTGGAAAGTAGTAAGGCAATTTCTCAAGCAGAGCTTTGACCTGGGGCTGAGTCGGAGCAGTTGCTTGAACTACCTCCATCGGTTGGGCTTCGTGCTGAAGCGACCCAAGAAACGCCTCCTGAAAGCCAAGGATGAAGAACGGAAAGCCTTCGTCCTCCAGTACAGCCAAATCCGAGAGGAGGCCCAAGAGAATGGAGCCAAGATCTTCTTCGTGGATGAAGCCCACTTTCGGGCCGATGCCGACCTGCGAGGCAAATGGGTACTCAAGGGAGAGGCAGCGCTGGTGGACTCCACCAGTCCTCGGTGGGGAGAGAAGGCCTGCTACTACTCGGGAGTTTGTCTGGAGACTGGGGAGGTGGAAGCCATGGAAATAGCTGGAAACAGCAATGCCGAGACCTCCACCGCCTTTTTACAGCAGCTAAGAGCAAACCATCCTGGACCTCTGGTAGTAATCTGGGACAATGGGCCAGCCCACCGAGGAGCAGCGATTCGCAGCTATTTGACCACTCCTGACTTGCATCTGAGGTTGGTGGCCTTACCGGCCTACAGCCCAGACTTCAACGCCGACGAAGCCGTCTGGGACTGGGCCAGAGAAGAGGTCACGGCCAACGAATGCCTGGGAACAAAAGCCAAAGTCCAAGAGAAGATGAATCAATTCTTCGGCGGGCTAATTCATCGTAAGGATGAAGTGAAACATCGCTGCCCAACCCGGTTACAGGCCCGAGCCGATGCTTTGATCTTTACACCTGCCGTGCCTTTGCCATCACTGCCCAATGTAGTTCCCACCTTGGCTTTGGTTTAGGGAGTACTCGTACACCGTCGAATCTTGGATTTCCCGCACGAGGGAATCACCCGGCCCATCCTCCGGCACCAGGCGCTGCCGGCCCTGCGGCGTTACTTGGAATCCAGGGCTGATACCCCGAAGTTGACGCCCACGCACCGCTAGAACTGCGTCCTTAACCCAACTCGGTTGCTCTCCCTCCGGTGGCAGTTCAGCCCGAAGGAACACAGCTTCATCGGTGTGCTGTATCGCCAGGTTGCCGCTCTTCGTGTCGGCAATGGCATGGTCGTATGAGTGGCCTACCAGCAGGTGGGTGTTCCTCCGCTCCAACTGTTCGTCAAGTTCAGCGACACGCCGTTGGGCCATGAAGTCGTCAACGCCACGAGATAGGACGGTCGCCATTTCGTCCTGCAACTTGGCAAATTCCCGTGTCTGCCAGGACATGGAACCGCTGGCAAACCGTTCTTTCCGAACACGCCCCACGTTGCTGGTGGTGGCGGTCCGGTTCAGCGGAAAGGTGGCGGTCAGGACCGGCCGGCCGCCTTCTTGCCGGATTTCAAGCTGCTCTTCAAAGACAGGATATTCAGTTGCCAATCTGCGCCACCGCCAGGGTGAAGGTTAGCCCCGGTGCCGAGGTCTTTACCCACGTCGGCAGGCCCGACACGCTAGAGAATTCAAACAACGGTTCCGACAGGTTGCACCGGAAATAGGCATCGTCATCCGTTGGGGCGGACGCGCTGGTGGCGAATAGGACACCGTGCGGCGTCTGTATGAACCTGGACAGTTGCGCCAGGTATCGCCCCGGCCCGTAGGCACTGGCGATGTCCGTGGGGGTGTCCGTAACCTCGTATGGTGCCTGCTGTGCCATGGCGTCCCTTTAGCTAACCTTCAGGTCAACGCGGCTGTAGGCGTTGGGTTGCTCGATCAAGACAGAGCCAATCAATGAGTGCATCGTGTAGTGGTGGACGCCGCTGGCCGAATCGGAGTAGATGTCATCAATGCTGATTTCATTCCACATCGGGCATACGGCGGTCCGAACTGCGTCCACCCCGTCCAGGCCCATGGTGCCAGCCCGGTAGATGATGCAGCCCGCTATGTTGCTGTCGGTGTCTGGCATTCTGCGGCTGCTGAAGAATCCCGCGCTGTTAGCCCGGAGGTAGGCGGCGGCGCTGATGTCGCCAGGGGTGGCCTGATTCCCTGTGCCAGCCTGGAACGTAGATTCAGCCAGCCGCATGGTTTCCGGGTTCACAAGGAGCGTTACCTCCCGCATGGTTTCGGCCCATGGCCCACCGTCAATACCGCCGGCCATCGCCGCAACAAACAGAGGCCAGGTAACGGTGTCCGAAGGATCGGTCGGGTCCGTCAACTGCGGATACAGCCCTTCGGGGTTGGGGTCGGTGCCGTCGCCGGTCAGTCCCAGCGCGTCCAATTGGTCAGACATCACCAGCATCAAATTCTGGCGAAGGATGCTTTCGAAGTTGTCGACGCCGATGTGTTGAATGTCTTCAACCCTCAGAGACAGCCGGCCCGTTACGCGGTGGTTGCGGGTGGTCTGCGGAGTCAGCACCGCCGCCGTAGCAGTGAATGCGCTCCCTGCGGTGGTGGCAGCAGCGGTCAAGCCGGTGCTGACGGTCATGGTGCTGTAACTGCCGTTCTCCACCCTGGGCATCGCTACCCCCAGCCGGGGCAGCACGGCGCGGGCATAGAGCATCGGGCGAACCGGGTCCACGTTTACGCCGACGCCGGTGGTGGGCGCCAGTGAGTCGGCGCGGGTTTCACGGGTTGCAACGTCGAACAGTTCCACCGGAATTCCGTTGACGTGCGCTTCCTGCTGCAATTCCAGTTCCGCACCGCTGGGCATCTTGCCCTGGGCATGGGAGAGCAGGTAGTTGGTCAACCGGGCGGCGCTCCGCAGTTCAAGGCGCTGGCGTTGGTCCTTGGAGATCACCGGCGCGTCATCCGCAATTTCCATGGGGCCGTCGGCCATCTCTGCGGCCCGGTACTCAAGCTCCAGGTTCTGCATCCTGGTGGTGAGGCCGGCGAGTTCGCCCCGCTGGGTATCGTCCAGTTCAGTTTCCACCGCCAGCAACGCATTGATCTTCTCGCGGTGTGTGCTTTGTTCAATCCGAATACGCTGCAATGGTGTCATAACAACCCCTACCGTAATATAACCATTAGTTGATGATATTTATTCCATCTTATTACATAGGAGGTCGTTCACCAAATGCCGCCATGCGGTGCTTTGCGGTGTGTCCCCTCGCCGTTCGGCGAGTGTCTGAGATAGGTGGCATTTGACGCACTTCGCCATTACGTTCGTCGGGTCCATCTCGCGCTCCGGTGCCTTGTACACACTGACGATGTGCGCGGCCTCAAGCTTGCTCGGTCGCCCACACCCTTCTCCTCAATGCCCGCACCCCGAACACTCACAACGATAATGGGCGCGTTCCAGGACCATCGCCCTGAACCGCGCCCAACCAGGCGGTACTCGCCGACCGTGCCCCACTACTCGGTTTCGTAGTCCACGCTGTTCAGCATCTTGTCGGTGTCCTGAAGGGGCGAGTCTGACCCCTTTTGCAGGATGGTGCCCTCCGCGTTCGGCGGGTCCTTGAAATCGCGTATGCGACCCTGAATCGTTTCCTTGGCGTATTCCCCAATCTTGGCAGCGTCGGCGGCTGATACCTCCATCGTCGCCGGGTCAATGATCTTCGCCAGCTTCGCCGGCAGTTCCTGCTCTATGATGGCGATGGATTGCCGGAAGAAGGGCCGCTCCGGGATGCTGGCACCGAGGCCAAATTCCTGAATCGCCGCATTCGCCGCAACGGGCGTCCCGTCGTCATACTTGGCGGTGCTGAAGAAGCCCACCTTGACCTGCTTGCGCCGGGGCTGTTCTGCCTTTTTCAAGATAGCTTCCAATTTCTTGCCGCCGGTGGTTTTTACTGAGCCTGTAATCGGCATGTTATATCTCCTTTCCCAAATTAGATTCTGCCCCGATACCGCCCACGGGAGACAGGCTTGTCTGCCTCCCGTCTGGTGCCTTCAGCAATCGCCAAGACGATGGCAGCGGCAAGGTCATCACGTCCACGGCGACGATGTTGTCCTTCACCGGACTTCGCCAGTTTCTCATTCGCCGAACTGTCCGCTACCGTCTTGGCCTCAGACAGTGCCGCCCGCATCGCCATGGACACCGGCGCCGCTACCTTGCCTTCCAGTACCGCAGATCGGAATGCCCTCACGTCAACAGCACCATCGCGCCATCCCTGCCCGCGCCAGGTGGGTTCAGGCAGGTTCAGGCAGGTTCAGGCCCACGTCTTTAACTCCGTCTTCCAACTCACCGGCGCGCCACCTATCGGCGCTGATAGCCTGCGGTTTGCCAAAGCGGTTGACGGCCTCTTGCAGAAACACACCGACCGGCACCACACGGTTGCCCAACTGCACCAGCTCGTTGCGGTCGCGCATCGCCTCATACACGCCGCTGACGCCATCGGCCAGCGCCCGTTCGCTCAGTGGTGGACTGGTGCCGCAAGCGACAAACCCTTCTAATCTGTGAGTTTGAGGCCACCACGCCGCCGCCGCACAGAAGGCAGCCGTTCCTCCGAGATCAATCCCAAGGCTCATTGGCCCCTCCGCCGGCGGCAGTTCCTCGGTTTCGATGGACTTCCAGACAAGTGAGTCTATCAAGTGCTGGCTCTCAACTTCGCTGGTTCGCTGGTTCCCTGATTCAGTCGTAGGCTGCGGAACGTCGCCAGCTCCGCCGGGTCCCTCTTCGCCATCCGCGCCTCAGCTCGCAGGACTTCTATGTTGGGCATCCCGTACCGCAGCGCAGGGTTCGCCTTGGCCCACGTCTTCTTGGAGAAGGGGTCATCAGCGTCATCAGCGGCGTACACCAGGGAGAACACGCTGGGGTCGTTCTCGTCCAGCAGCCGCGCGAAGAAGTGGGCGTCGCTTGACGGCCTGGTGCCGATGTAGATAACCCTCGCATCCTTGCGCTTACCCAACGCCGTCCTGATCGCCGCCGCGAGTATCTCTCCCCGTGGCCCGTGCTGTGCAGGTTCGTCGACGATGGCCAGGTTGAACCGCCAACCATGGGCCCTTCGATTATCAGAACCGGCCACCCTCAGCCGTGCCTTCGTTTCCCGGTGCTGAATGTCCGCAAGGTTTTGCTGATCCCTGATCCGGTACTCGCCATCCTCCCCCATCAGCTCCAGAGATGTCTTCACCGCCTCGAAAACGATCCTTGCCTGGGCGAAGCTGCTGGCCACAAGCACCGTCTCGCCACCCACGACGTGAAGTGCCCCAGCCGGTCGAATGCTGTCCAGCGCCAACGCCGAGGCCAATCCGCTTTTTCCGCCGCCTCTCGCCAAAGTCAAACCGGCCCGGAGGATGCCAGACTTGAATGCCCCGTCCAGGAACTTGCGCTGATACGGCATCACCTTGAACGGCTGGCCGATAAGGTCCCCGTCGCCGACTGGTGCGGATTGCAGACTCGGTATCAACTCCTTCACAATCAAAACCTACCGCTTCCTCAAGGCTTCCTCCGGGAGCAGTTTTAGAATCTCACTAAGACGACCGTTCGCGATACGAACGCACCTAGCAGCACTCTTAATCTTGCCGTACTCAACTTTGAGCGGTGCAGAGCCGGGTAGGCATGGCATGATTGCATCGAGCGCACTTAGCACCTCATCCCGCCCCGTCGCGGCTTTCTCCAAGTCCACGCTCCCGTTCGTCAGTTTCTCGTTGACCGTGTTGTTATTCAGCAGGTACTTCATGTCCTTCTCTCCTCTCTGCGTAACGTGTCACTCCCTCTGCGCTATACGCCACCCTAGCGGAATCCGATGGTGCCATATCACCCTCGCCCCACCACGATCCTACAGCAGGGTTCCCTTTGTGAATCACGGAAAGCACACGGAAAACCCGGCGCTCAGCAGGGCTTCGCTCGTTTCATCTTGGGATTTGTTTGGCAGATAGTAGTACGGCCTCACGCCCCAGGCGGTAGGCTGTTCAACGTGGAAAGGCTGGACATAGGCCCCTACCCGCCTTTCAGTCAGCTCCTTAGACTCAGCTTTAAACTCAGCTTTAATTAATGCCTCGCGCATATCATCCTGTCCACCAGAGAGCCAAAAGAATACCCGCCAGCCCGTCACCGCGATCTGGCCGTTGCGTTCCACGTCCTCTAACAAGACTACGCCGTTTCGCTCTTCTGCCATTCCATCATCTCCTATCCTTCAATTTTCACCTTGATTACCGTGTCCCGCCCTAATCGTATCTGTACGTGTTGTTGTTTGTGTTTCACCCCTTAGGGGTGAAACAGCAAACGTTCATTGACGTTTGCGTGTCCCAAGTGGTCCCAAACGTCAATGAACGTCAACTCATCCAACGAATCGATAGACATATGCCTTACCCTCTTTCACCCGCTCAATCATACCAGAGCTCAGCAGTTCTTCACGGGCAGCGTCTATATCCTTGGCCCGCTTGCCCTTCAGCAGATCGCGGACAGCACGGCCACCCCGCACCCCATCTGGGCCTGCCTGATCCAATGCGTCCATCAGTTCATCTTCCAAGTTCTCAGCCTCAGCCTTAGCATTGGGTAGGCCCACTGTATAGTCAAGGGTAGGCCCATCCCATTCAGCGGTAATAGTGGCTGCTGCTCCCATCAGTGTAGCGGGTAGCTGCCCATGCCTATCCTTATGAATTTGCATGTGGATATACCCGCCCTCGGTGGCGTTCCAAGGGTTGCCGTGAAGGTAGAGCGCTGACCCGTCTACTCTGGCCAACTTAGCCTGGCTGCCTATTCCACCACGCGGCCTATCTTTCCTTTGCTTCGGTACGTGATCCAAGAGTTCCACGGAATGGCCCGCGTTCTCCCACGGGTCAATAAAGGCTTTCAGCCAAGCGGCTACGTTGCCGCCGTCGCTGGGGCAGCCGAACGACGTTGCAGAATCAATCACCACCAGCCCCGGCCCGTTGCCGCTGCCCAGCCCTTCTAGCGCCTCGGCCATTATCGCCGGGTTGTCTTGAAAGTCGCCGTTAGTCCATTTCAAGGCAGGGTGACCGATCAAGTCGGTAGCCCGCAGGACTTGGAGGCGTCTTGCTAGAGTGGATGGCTGGTCCTCGGTATCCCACCAAATCACGTGTCGGCCAGCGTGTAGGCGCTCGATAGCCATCATTAGCGCAACCCACGTCTTGCCTGACCCAACCTCCCCGAAGATGGTATTAAACTTGCCCTCGTATGCCAACGTTGCCCAGTCCGAGCGCACAAACGCCGCTGGGAGTCGGTCCACACCCAGCAATGTTACTTCCTTCGTGAAGTCGGTAAAGGTCTGGCCCTCGGCGGTCGTGTGGTCGTCTTGGGGTGGGGTGTCGTAGTCGTCTTGGCGTTGTTCCCTGCGGGAGAGTTCACGGCCCTTAAGGAGCCGCTCACGGCCTGCTAGAAGTCTGGCCGGAAACCTCGATTCCCCCTAGGCCAGCGTTTTCTTAACGTCGATTATCGATGGCATAGTGGGTGTTGCAACGTATTACATGCACCACCATGCCATATAAGTCTTGAATACGTCTGCTTCGCGTAGCGCAAAACCCGGCCAATGGCTTTCCGGCCAGACTTCTAGTACTACAACGACGGGTTTAAGGTGGCGGCTCCATCCTGCTTTCGCGGCGGGTGGAGCGGCGTCTCTCGTGGGAACGGCGAGCCCGTTCGTTGCGTAGCTGCGTATCCTCCAGCCACAACAGCAATTGATCGGGCCCGAACTGCTCCCGGGGCAGCATCTCCCGCACCACCCGGTACACCTGTGGCCTCGTGATCCGGGGCATCTTTTTCCCCCCAATCCTGCTGCAGGCTCAGCAGGAACGCCCCACCCAGCAGGCACATGGCTATGTGGTGATGCCACCCTGCCCAGCTGCGGGTCTCGTATTCGTCCAGCCCCACGTCACCCTTCTCAGTCTCGAACTCCGTTTCAATGCGCCACCTGGACCCACCCACGTAGGCCAGAGTCTCCAAGGTTGTGCCCTCGGGAGCGTTGGACAGGTAGTAGCGGGGCTCGCTGCCGTCCAGGTTCCGGCGCCAGACGGCCCACAGTTCCTCGCCGGGCTTGCGCCTCCTGGTGGCCCGCACCCGCTGGGCACTGAACCGGTAGGTGCGCGGCCCCTGGCTTCCCTGGGCCACCGTTATCTCCCGCCAAGCCTCATCCGGCAGTTCATCACCGCGCTGCTCCATGGTCCGCCGCTGCCCAGGCCGCAGCTTGGGTTTGCGGGGGCGGCCGAACCCCGGATATTCCGGACTGGTCCAAGCCGGGTCCAAGGGCCAGACCGTAGTGCCGCCCGGAACGTCCAGCACGTAGCGCATCCCCAGGGCCGCCAGTCCCTCCCGGAAGGTCGGCGACATCCCGAAGGCGTCGTCTCCGGCAACCCACTCGGCCCTGAGGTAGCCCAACTCCAGGACCCGCTCCAGCATCTCCAGGGCCAACTCCGTCTTTGACCGGTAGTTCCGCCGGTCCTCCGGCACACCCGCCGCAGCACACCGGTCCTGGTCGGAGGTCCAACTCTTGGGCAGATACAGCCGCTTGTCCACCAACGCCCGGCCCAGCGGGCTGACGTAGGCCAGGAACATCCCACCCTGGCAGTTGGCCACCTTGCCCAGCCTGCCGCAGTACTGCCGGGCCACTCCCGCCGATTTCCTGCCCTGCTTGGGGAAGTCGCTGCCATCGAACACCCACACCGCCTCCGGGTGTCCCAGCCTGGGGGCCAAGTATTCCTGCAACCGCCCTATGACTGTCTCATCGGACCACCGGGCCTCGGTGAGAAAGCGCTGCATCGCCCGGGCCGAGATGCCCACCGATTCCGAGAGATTCTCGGCGTTGCGCCGCTCCTGGTCCTGCACCAGCAGCGCCTGAAGGTAATTCCCGCTGTGATCCCGCCACTGCTTGCGGCCGAAGGAGGCCGCAAAGAAGGCGTGGAATTCCTGAAGGCTGTCGTAGACCCGCTCGAAGCTCGCCGCATCCATCACTCAAACCACCCAACATCATCTGTCCAGCCATCCTACCAGACAACTCGTCGTTGTAGTACTAGGCCCGCATCATCATTGACGATGGCCTGTTCCTTGGCAAACTGCCGCGTCATCTTGGCCCAGTCTGCGCGCCGTGCAGCATCCTCTTTGTCAGATTCTTCCTTTTTCTTGGCCTCAAATTCTGCCCATTGCTTGGCTTGTGCGGCGTTCTTGGCCTCAACCCTGGCTTTAGCTCCCGCACAATTGCAATGTTCCCACGCTGGACCGCCGCCGTAGATTTCAGTCCGGGGGTTACCGTTTCCCATATAGGTCGGTTGGTTACATTCTTCGCAGAGCAGCACCGGACCCAGCGCTGCGATGGCTTTGGGGCATTGGCAGGGATCGCCGCCAAACGATTTCCGCACCAATTGACAATAGATGCACTTCGGCGTTATACTACCCATGATGCTCCTTATTGGTTTAGATTGCCGGGCGTTGGTGCGCCCGGCTTTCTGTTCTAGTGCCCTTGATAGCTTTTCCTTTGCTGCTCTTCTTTCTCCCTGTAGCCAACTATGTCGTCTTCGTCTTTCATGGCTTCTATCCTTTCGACTTGATCAATCGCCATTTCCACCACCTGCGCCATAGACAGTTTCCAGCCCGCTTACCTGCTCAGCTCCTCGGTCAAGTTCTGTAGCTTCTGAAACGCCACCGGGCGGAGTGCTACCGTGTGCCTTACCATTGTTCAACCCTCCATAAATTAGCTTGCTACAATAAGGTTGCAACAGTAAAGGCCCCACTGCGGGCACAGTAGGGCCTTAGAGGAGGTAGTCCAGAAAAGGAAAACTGGACTTCCTCTATTCTATGAGAACGGCGGTTCAACGGAAGCTACAGGGTCAACGTAGTCTGCCCACGCTGCCAACAGTCCCCGGCGCTTATCCACCAAGCCGCTCCGCTGGTATGCCTTGACTACCGCATCGGTAGGGTAGTGAGAGAGGCACATTTCAGCCGCCGTATCCCAATCATCGCCATAGGTCTCAGCCGCCCACGTCCTGAACGAAGTTCTGAAGCCGTGCATTGTGGAAGGTATGCCGTCTTTGTCCAGCCGTTGCGCCAGGGCATCGGAGATAGGCTTGCCGTTGTTGGGATTCGGGAATATCCACCAGTCCGGTTGAACATCTACCGTCCATTCAAATTCTTCGTCGGGATCGCGGTAAAGTTCTTTGGCCCGCCTCAGTATTCCGGCGGCTTGCGCCGACAAAGGTACGACGTGTTCGCGGTTGTTTTTCATTCGGGAAGCCGGGACCGTCCACGTTGCGCCGTCCAGGTCAATTTCACCCCACGTTGACAGCCTTGCCTCACCAGCACGGGCAGCCGTTAGGATAATGAACTGGAGCAGTAGACGTGTCGCCAGCCGTGCCTCACTGGACTTGACCATGTGGACTGCCCGCCGGACTTCCCCATGGGGCAAAGCCAGATGGTGAGTCACTTCCTTCCGGACCTTGGGCAACAGGATTTCCAAGGCATCATCAGCAGGGTTAGTTGCGATATGCCCCATTGCTACGCTCCAGCGGAAAACGTCATGGAGCGCCTGCTTAACCTTCCGCGATGTTTCGTGGTTTGATTGGCGCAACGGCCCGATGATCTCTGCCAAGTTCGCGCGGGTGAATTCGTCAATGGGAGTATCGCCAACACTGGCAAGGATGTGCTTTTCCAGCTGCCCAATCCATCGGGCAGCACTCGCCGGACGTGAAGGTGCATTGAGGTTGTGGACTGTGTATGTGGCTTCCCGTAGTGTCGGAATGTCGGCCACTGGTGCAGCCAGCGCGGGTGAGGCCATGCGCTTTTCAGTCCAGGGATTGCGGCCCGCTTTAACCACTATGCGGTTAGCGTCTGCCTGTTGCCGTGCTTTGGTAAGAGTCATGGCGGGATACCCGCCCAATCCCTTGTCAGTCCGGTTGCCGTCAATCCTGATTCGTTGAATCCAAGACTTTGAACCTCCGGGCGCGACGTTCAAGTATAGCCCGCCGCCGTCCCCATACCGCCCCGGCTTGTCCAGTCCCTTGATTGCTGCATTGGTTAGCTTGCTCATTTTTACCCCCTTTTACCACCAGCGATTTACCACCGGGTTAAAGGGAGTATAGACCGCAGTGTAACGGAAGTCAATGGAAAATGTGGTAAAAAGTACTCTGGAGGTATCCGGTAGTTGTATCTGTGTAGGTACATAGGACAGTACCTTACCACCTGATACCACCAGTCGCATAGACATTTTTGGTGTCTGGCGTTTTGTTTGGCATAGGACATTTTAGCCTGATAGAATTAGTTATATCCCAATTTTGGAGGTATTTATGGCAGTGAAGCAACGGCGTAGGAGCAAAGTTGAAATGGTAAAAATCTTAGTAGGGGTGGACCCGGTAACACTGGCGGCAGTCAACGCCGTGGTGCAAGAGGAAGGGCTGACCTTCTCGGCGGCAATATGCCAAATGGCAACAGCGGCGGGTATGCAAAAGAAATACGTTGCCGACAAGGTGCGGGAGTTGGTGGAAGTCAAGACCAGGGAGCGCATGGAACGGGATGGTTGGCACCCTGGCCTTAGCCGTGACCTGGCGCGGGAGTTACTGACCGGAGAATCTGAAAAGCTGGGGTGGAATTGATGGCTTGGAATACGATGTTGCCACTAACAAAAGCAAGGCGGCTATTGGAACTGTTGGAGAAATACCCACGACCCTGCCCAACGTGCGGTGTGGGAGTTGGGGAATATTGCGTATCCAGGATGAATAGGACTCGCCAAAATGACCACACTGGCCGGTTGCTAAGACACCAACGGGAGGATGGATGGAAGCAACTGAAATGCAGATAAACAAAAGAAAACCCGCCGATTCGTCCAAGCCGGCGGGCAATCTAACGCTGAGGAGATAATGAACGCCACAAATATAAACCAAAGCATCCTACTTAGTCAAACCGACGAAGGGCTTTTCATTGGTGGGTCTCTCCACGATGAGGATTGCCCATGCGTTGACTGCCAAGAGTACAACAAAAGGTATCTCACAGTTGGCCAAGCCTTACCTGAGCAAGCCTGGACCATTGACGACCTGGAGCCCGAAACCATCGCGGCTATGTTTGAAGGCGACCAGGACCGCCTAGACTTCACCTACTCCGAAAGGGAACGGAAAGCTACCCTGGCGGCAATGGCTGGAACATTCGACAGCATGGCACAGCCTGTAACCCTTACCGACCCGCCTATCCTACCTTCTCTTATGGTTCGTGATGATGGGCGCACCATCCTTTACGAATCCAAGCTCAATAGCGTATTTGGCGAGCCTGGCGTTGGCAAAACTTGGGTTGCGATCATGGCGGCTATTAGTGCTGTCCGTAATGGCTCCAACGTCCTATGGTGGGATTTTGAGGATAGGCAAGCTACCCTTGCTACCAGGTTGGCAGCACTTGGAGCTGATGATCTAATTGAGAACCCCGCCTTGCGGTTCGTCAATGACAGCTTCCTTGAAGATGAAACTGAGGAAGAAATCAACATCCTACCCTATGCCCAAGCGTGGTTAATGAAAGGTGAACGGCCTGGGTTGGTAGTAATAGACTCTTGCGAATCTGCGGGCTGTCCGAGTGACGGCGGCGCGGTCAAGCCTTGGTTCGATAAATTCTGCAAGCCTTGGGAATCCATAGGCGCTACCCTGCTGCTGCTGGACCATGTTCCCAAGCGTAAAGAGGAAAGGCCGCTAGGGGCTATTGGGAGTACGCATAAGCGGTCAAAGATGACGGGTGCTGCTATCTTCGTTACTGGCACACCTTGGAATCAACTGGAATGTGGGAAGCTGCTATTGGTCAACCACAAGGATAGGGCTGGACAGCTAATGGTTAGCCCGAATAAGCCTATCTGCAACATCGTCGCTACCTATGTTGAGGGGGTGCTGGCCTATCAGATAACCCCACCTGAGAAAGAGGATATTGACGCTGCCCAAGTTGCCGATAGCCTACTCTTTGAGATAGCCAAGATGGGAAGTGAAGGCGTAACGGGTAGTCGGGCTGTTAGGTCACTGGTTAAACACAAGGGCAAGACAGCAGATATAGCCCTAGAGGATTTGATGAAAGCTGGATTAGTGGACCGATATAAGACTGGTAAGGCGTGGTTATATTTCGCCACACCGGAGGGAATAGACGTTGCAGAAGGTGGAGATTAAATGCCAACGTGTCCCGTGTCCCAACGTGTCTCAGCGTGTCCCAGACACACAGCGTTATAACGTGTTCCGTGTCCCCCCCTTATAAGGGGACACAGACACAATGACGTTTCAGATACAAATATAATCAGCACAATGGGAAGATAGGATAGTTGGAGGTGGACCAATGGCACAAGACAAGCAAGAGGCGGTATGCGATTTCTGCGGGCAGCCAATCCCAGACTTTGGTAATAATGCGGTGGGTTGTAATGGATGTAACACGGTCCTATGGCGCGTGTGCGATAGGTGCTTTGATGCAATCAGGAGCAAGGGCGGCGGCGCTCAAGATGCCTATACCCGTTACCGTGTGCTTAGGCTAAATCATGATATTAAGTATCATGAATCAAGGGAACCCTGTTAAATGATGGTTGGGTGGGTATATCGGCGTAGGTGGGGCTATTCAGTGTTAGAGGTGTTTTGATGGACCTGCTGCCATTTCAGAAGCGATTTTTGAAGCGGGCGCTGGCTCCGGGTGTGGATGTTGCCTGTCTCAGTTTGCCCAGAGGCAACGGCAAAACTTTTCTTGCAGCACATATCCTCACACGCGGAATGACACCTGGCGACCCGCTGCATTATCCTGGTACTGAATACTTGTTATGCGCCAGTAGCATAGAACAGGCTAGGCTTGCCTTTAGGTTCGTGGTTGCGGCGTTGGGCGGTGTTGATAACACTGATTACCGTTTCAATGACAGCGTGACAAGGCTGGCGATCCTTCACAAGGCATCTTCCACGAAGCTACGCGTTATCAGCTCAAACGGTAAGTCGGCAATGGGCATCGTAAACACAAGAATTTTAGTGGCAGACGAACCCGGAAGTTGGGAGGTAGTTGGGGGCGAGTTGATGGCCAACGCCATCCTTACGTCACTCGGAAAACCTGGAAGCCCAATGAAAGCGATTTTCATTGGCACGTTGGCACCGGCGCTAAATGGATGGTGGCACGACCTGGTAGCGGATGGTTCGCGCGGCAAAACCTACGTTCAATCGCTTACTGGCAAGCCCGACAAGTGGGCAGACCTGAGAGAAATAAAGCGGTGCAACCCCTTGACCGCGATAAGCTCGGAATTCCTGGACAAGCTAAAAGAGGAACGGGCCGAAGCATGGCGGGATACAAGGTTGAAAGCTAGGTTCCTATCCTTCCGCCTTAACCTGCCTTCCGCTGATTCTGCCGCCATGCTTTTAACGGTAGAGGATTGGCAGCAGGTTTGCGCGCGGGAGGTGCCAGAGCGGGACGGTAGGCCGCTGGTTGGCCTGGACCTTGGCCAAAATCGCAGTTGGAGTGCTGCGGTTGCCATCTTCCCATCGGGCCGCACCGAAGCGTTGGCCATTGCGCCGGGTGTGCCGGACGTGGCGGCGCAGGAACGCCGCGATAGGGTAAGCCCGAACACCTACAGGAAGTTGGTGGACTCTGGCCTTCTACGCCTTGCTGAGGGGCTACAGGTGCCTACAGTGGCGCAAGTGTGGGCCGCGATACAAGAGGAATGGGGAAGGCCAAGGGTTATTGTTTGTGATCGTTTCCGGCTACTGGATTTGGAGGATGCCGTCAAGAATGGCGCAAGGCTGGAACCGCGAATAACCAGGTGGAGCGAGAGTAGCGAGGATATAAGGGCGCTCCGGCGGGGCGTCAAGGATGGACCGTTTGCCGTTGCGCTAGAGTGTCGGTCACTAATTGAGGCCAGTCTAGCGGCGGCGATGGTCAAGAATGACGACGCCGGTTCGGTGCGGCTAGTCAAGGCTGGGACCAACAACACGGGTAGGGATGATGCTTGCGCGGCCTGGACTCTTGCTGCTGGGGCTCATAGCCGCAAGCCCGTTAAGTCCGGTATCCGTTCCTTGGGGCTGGCCGGTTGAGCTGGCGCAAGGGCGCAATCCCGAATCAAAAGCGGTGGAAGCAATTTCGGTTGACCATCCTGGACCGTGATGGGTATCGCTGTTGCGTCTGCCAAAGAGCTGGAATCCTCGAAGTCGATCATATAAAGGGGCATGGCGGCGGAGTGTTTGAGGCGTCTAATTGTCAAACACTCTGCCGCCGTTGAGGTTGCCACATAGCGAAAACCGCGCTTGAAAACGCCAAGCCGCACCCTGAAAAGGTAGCATGGGTAGATTTCCTTGCCGAAAAGTACCCAGACGCCGTATAATGGTTATAAAGTAATAGTCTATCCCCATGAGGTATAAGATGCTCCCCATTCAAAAGTTAGAACTTCGCTCTAGTGAAATTAAGTCCAGGTTGTCAGACCTTGCCGCAACGGAAGGCGAACTATCCGAGGAACACCGCTCCAAATGGAACGGCTGGTAAACGAAAGTAAGGACATTGAAACGCGGCGGCGGGCGCTGATAGTGTCTGGCGATATAATCCCACCTGCCATTGAAGCGAGAGACGACACTGAGGGGCGCGATATGCGGCGGTTGCTGGCGCGCGGCAACGTGGGCCAAATGCTCGCCAACATCGCGGAACAGCAACAGCACACCGGCGCGGAAGCCGAACTGCAACAGCATTATCAGTTGCCTATCCGCTCAATTCCGCTGGCCATGCTACGGCGGTTTGACGACCCTGAGCTTGAAACACGCGCCGCCGCCACTATCCCGTCAACTGTTAATTCCATGCAGCACGAATCCTTACGCTATGTTTTCCCAATGAGTCAATCGGCGTTTCTCGGAATCGCACAAGAAACGGTATCCGTTGGTGACGCAATATTCCCAATTTTGACTTCCGATTTGACCGTTACTACTCCGGCGCGGTCGGCGGCTGGCACTGAAACGACCGCTGTATTTACGGCTGAGACGTTAACCCCGCGCAGGCTCCAGGCTTCGCTCCGGTATACGAGGGAGGACAAAGCCCGCTTTTTGCTTCTCGATTCGGACCTACGGGAAAACCTGAGCATGGGGTTACAGGATGGCCTAGACAAGGAAGTTATCCAAGGAACCAACGGATTGCTAGGGACTGGTGGCTTGACCGTACGTTCTGGTGACGGTGCGGCTGAGGCTACTTTCTCGACCTATCGCGGATTGCTTTACGACTCCGACACGCTGGACGGTCGCTATGCCGACCAAGCCAGCTCCGTACGGATGTTGATGGGCGCGGCGACCTACGCGCATTGTGGAGCTTCCTACCGGACCGCCAACAGCGATATTTCCGCCGTTGAGAACCTGCTGATGAATAGCGGCGGTGTTCGCATTTCCGCCAACATTCCCGCCCCGGCATCGGACGTTCAAGCGGTACTGGTTAGTAAAGGTACTATGCGCCGGAATATGGTTTCCGCGCTATGGCAACAGGTGGACATAATTTTTGATGAAATAACCGCCGCATCTACTGGAGAGGTGATTCTGACCGCTTTTGCAATGTTCGCTGTCAAGATCATCGACCAGGCCGGATTTGAGTACCGTTCTATACAGGTTGCGTAAATGGCGCTCTTTGAACTTAACATCACGTCAACGCCGCTCAACATATCGGCGCTGTTGGGTGTGGCCGATGGTGCGTCAATAAAGGCAAGGGCGGTTAACGCTGGCCGATACGCCGTATACCGCGCGGTGTCTGAGCTAGCACCCACAGACCTTAACGGCGCGGTGTGGCCGTACTCTCCGGGCGAATCCTGGATCATGACGGTATACGCGGGCGCGGTTGACGGCAACACCTGGCTAGCTGTCGCTAGTACTCCGGTACGCGTAATCCTAGAGGATAATTAGCCATGAACGAATACGCGGCATGGCCCGGAGAACTTGAAATAAGGCAGCTTGGCGGCGCACGTTCTATTGCTGGAATATTCAAATATTCAAGCCTTGCGGTTGTTGCGGATCGTGGAGTCACACGCAAGGAAATGATAATGCCCAATGCCTTCGCCTTTGCAATAAACGACCCTGCCCGCCGCATGGATTTTCTAGTGGGCCATAGTTTCGATAAGCCCATAGCCAGCCGCGCGGCGGGAACCTTTGCTATTGAGGATTCGGCGGATGCCGTACGCTTTGTGGCAACCCTGCCGCCGGAGGAACTAACGCCAACTTGGATTACAGACGCTGAAAAGGCGATAGCCAACGGGACCATGACGGGGCTCTCTCCGGGATTCACGGTTCCGCCAATGTCGGCTGTTCAAGGTGCTGAGGATTTGATACCCGAACCCGGCAACCCTGGCGTTAAGATTCGGCGCGTGTTTCAGGCAGTCGTTAGGGAATGGTCGGTTGTGACTTCCGGCGCGTACCAAGATGCCCAGGTTGACCTCCGGGAAGAAACGGACGCTACGGCGGTACTATTCCTGCCAAGGCGGTTATTCCTATGCCTGTAACGCTGGTAGTCTCCAACCTGCGGTCGGAGCTGCGATTAAGCGGCATCGGTAGCGAAGCTGAGATAGCCGCGCGGTTGCTTCTCTACGTTGCCGCCGCAATTGAGAAACATTTAGGGGATGCCTACTCCACCACACCGGACGCGATTTTGAACGAAGCGGCTATCAGGTTGGCGATGTACTCTTACGACGCACCAAGCGCGCCAATGAATGATCGTTACGCCAACCCCATGCGTTTCAGCGGTGCGGAGCGGATTTTGATGCCCTACCGGAAACACGGCGCGGGGGTGTCTGATGCCGCTTGACCGTGAAATCACAATCACCTATGAGGGGCGCGGGCACCGTGACGAACACGGCGAATACGTAGATGGTGTCAAGGCGCTTTTGCCAGTGTGGGCCGGTCGGCAGGATAAAGACCTAATCCAAGTAATTGAACGTGGCGGCAAGCGCACTGAGGCCATGCGTACGTATCGGATACGATGGCTGGACGTGTTGCAGTTTGCCCAGGCCGACCAATTGACCGTCAACGATGGGACACGCAACGCCGAGGGTAGAGTGGTGCTTTGGTATTGTCTCAACATCGTGGAAGTGACCGGGCGCAACATGGATCAACGGCGGCGTTGGATGGACCTTGAAATTGGATCCACGACATGAAATTTCCCTGGACTAAAGACAACCTGGAAACGCGGGAAAGTGGTGGCTATACCGATACGCTCCTGCAACAACTGTTGGCAAGGGCGGAAGGTAAGCCGCTACCGCTACCATTGGCTACAGCGGCCCTAGAAGGCTGCTGCGGCGTCATAGGGCGGGCGTTTGCCGCTGCGGAAGTCATTGGACCGCCGATGCTTGCCAACGCTTTGAATCCTTACATCCTGGAAATGCTGGCCAGAACTTTAATTCGGCGCGGCGATTGCCTGTTTTTGATTGACACCACGGGGGGTAAGCTGCAATTGCTTCCCGCCGATTCCTGGGACGTTGATGGCGGGCCAAGGCCGGATGAATGGCTATACCGGGTTACGCTCAGCGCACCAAGCGGGACTGAGGTTTACGAGGCGATGCCAGCATCGGCCGTCTGTCATTTCCGTTACCATGCTGAGCCAGCGCGACCCTGGCACGGGTTAAGCCCTATCGGAGTGGCGTCATTGGCTGGAAGGCTTTCGGCTGAGACGGTCAACGCGCTTGCGAACGAGAGTAGCGGCCCCCAGGGTTCAATCTTGGGGGTTCCTGTTGATGGGGGTGACGAAACCATTTCCAGTTTGCGGGAAGATATAGCCGCCGCGCGTGGGCGGGTTGCCTTCGTTGAAAACTCGGACTGGGGGAACACCGGAACGAATGGCGTTGACCTAGAAACAAAGCGATTCGGGGCCGCACCGCCGCAATCATTGGTCAACCTGATGGACCTGGCCAGCCGCGAGGTTATGATGGCCTGTGGGCTCAACTCAGGGCTATTTGACAGCCTTGGAGCGGCAACGGCGCGGGAGAGCTACCGGCTTCTCTTATTCGGCGTGATAGCGCCTCTAGGAAAGATGGTTGAGGCGGAACTGTCGGCAAAGCTGGAAGATGCCATATCGCTTTCATGGGTTGAGCTAAGGGCGGCTGACCTGATGGGCCGCGCTCGGAGCTTCAAATCAATGGTCGATGGCGGGATGGCTCTTGACCAAGCTGTAGCGGTATCCGGTCTGATGATGCCGGGTGATTGATTGCGAACTGATATTTACTTTGGGATTCAGTGGGAGCTACGTTGCCGCACCCATACTTACCTCCATTCGTGTAGGTGTCCTTACTACTATAGCCACAAGTATGCACACTTTACAAGGCAAAGAAAATCCCGCCCCCCGGACGAACAGGGCGGGATTGGTGTCGTTATCCTCGCAAATTTGCGAGGTTAGGGGTGACTGTGCTTCTTGATAGCCTCAAGCACCTCGTCGAACCGGCTATTTATCTCCTTCTTCATCCGTCCCTCCATCTCGCTGAGGGCGGTATACAGCCGCGACTCCATCTGCTTTTTCACTTCCCCTAACTCGCACAGCACAGTATTCTTTGCCGTCCCAACGTCATTCTGGGTTGCGACGGCGCCCATTTTCTCCTCTAATACCTGGACCCGCTCATCAACTGTGGCCATGTACCCTCGTGTTTTTCGTCCTACGGTAGTATAACAAAAGCACAGCGGGCGTACCACACCATTGTAGCGGGCGTACCACCATTGTATCAGAATGGCGATTTCGACGGGGAAACGTAGTCAGACCACGATTGTAGCAGTTCGCGCCTTTCCTCTAGCAGATCGTCATGGTCATACGCCTGCATAACGCTGGTGCCGACCGTGTGGGCCAGTGATAGCTCGATAGACTCCCACCGCGCCTTGTGTACGGCCTTGGCCCAGCCCCTAAAGCTACTGCGGAAGCCATGCGGAACACAACCCAACTTGTCTTTCCTGCAACGATTCAGAAACGCATTCTCGGATAACGTCTTGCCGTTGGGCATCCTGAATACGTACCCGGCCGCCTCTACCAACTGGTGAATGTCATCATCGGCGGCGTTGGGGTCCGGTTGCCACTTGACCGTCCGAAGGATTGCTATGGATTGTTCAGACAGCGGTACGCGGTGAGGCCGGCGCCCCTTCATCCGTTCAGCCGGAATTTCCCAAACACCGGCGTCCAGGTCAATCTCGCTCCAGTCGGCAAACCGGACTTCACCCGTCCGCGCCGCCGTGAGTACCAGAAATTCAAAGGCCAGGGCGGTCGTTCTAAGGGCATATCCGAATCGGACTTTGTGGAGGGCCCCTGCAACGTCGGCGTAAGGTAGTGACTCGCGGTGCTGGGTGACGTGCTTAACCTTGCTTACCAGCTCTCCCAGCGCATCATCCGCCGGATCGTCAACTCGGTAGTCATTGGCGCGTACCCAGCGAAAAACCTTTGACAGCCCTTGCCGGACCTTACGGGCGGTTTCATGGTGTTCTTTGCGAAGGGGAGTGAGGATGTCTGCCAGTTCCCGCCGCGTGATTCCGTCAACCTCGCGCCCGTCCAGTGCTTCGCAATGCTGGACCATCCGCGCCAGCCAGCGCTTTGCGGTGTTGTCGCCCCATTCCTCGCGGTTGGCCTCATACACCGCCTGGACCGCGTAACCGAAGGTGGGGATTGCATTGACGGCAGGTTCCGCCGTCTCCGGTTCGGGATTGTCCCAAGGGTTGCGCCCATGCTTGAGGGCGGCAAGGTTGGTGATTGCGGCCTTTCGTGCCTCCGCAAGGGACACCTGGCCCACGCCGCCCAATCCCCGGTCTGTCCGCTTGCCGTCAATCCGTACCCGCTGGACCCAATTCTTTGTTCCGGCGGGAGATACCACCATGTATAACCCGTTGCCGTCTCCATAGCGTCCTGGCGCGGATTTGGTCGATACTTCCTTTGTCGTTAGCTTGCCCATTTCACCGTCCCTTTATACCACCGACTTATTTAGATACCACCACCGGATACCACCGGATGGGACAATTATACATCAGATTGGGCACTTACGCTATAGGATTTGGTGGTAGAAAGTACCCCTGGAGGGACTCGAACCCCCGACGCGCGACTTAGGACGCCGCCGCTCTATCCGCTGAGCTACAGGGGCAAGTTGGTGGAGATAGGGGGACTCGAACCCCCAACCTCGGCATTGCGAACGCCGCGCTCTCCCAGTTGAGCTATATCCCCTAGACCGCGCGCTCAGGAAACCCCATCGATCTCCAGGCCTGGCCCTTGACCTGGGTTAACCGTGGAGCGGACCGGCCACCAGACTGATGGGGGAACGGGCTTCCTTCCCCGATTAATTGGTATGAAAATGGTATGCCCTGGTTCCCATCCTGTCAACACGCCGGCAACCCAGAAGGCCGGATACCGGGCAGGCCCCGGCGGAGCCCGAAGTGAAGGCGGCGGGAGGAATTGATCAGCTGCTACGGTAGGGCGGCAACAACCCGGTCATCCACGGAATCAAATCCTGGAGCACCGGCAGGGGAATCTCATGGCCCATGTCGTATTCGTGGTAGTCGGGGCTATAACCCTCCTGCTCCAGGAACTTTCTGGTGTTTCTGGCACTCTCCATGGACACCATGGGATCCGCTCGACCGTGGGCGATGAAGATTGGCTGCTCTCGGCGCTGGGGCAGCCTGCCCCTCAATACATCGGGGTCCGGCAGTGAGGCGCTCAAGGCCACCAGACCGGCAAAAACTTCGGGCCGGCCCAGCCCGCACCGGTAAGTCATGCCGCCGCCCTGGGAGAATCCCATCAGCAGCGCCTGCCCGGAAGATATCCGGAATTGGGCCAAGATTTCGTCGAAGAA
>CBDCEX010000014.1:0-367027 GCA_965216025.1 Dehalococcoidia bacterium | reverse complement strand
AGCAGTCTAGGCAGGCAGTCTACTTCGCCACATGCCAGAATATAGGTTATGACATCGTAACCAGGGGGGCAGGGCGCACCAGACTCCCCAAGGAGGGAGGCCAGCTACCCCAGATACTCGACGAGGCAACCCGAAAAACCGACTCAACCACCGGGCGATGGGTTCTGTTCAACCAAGACTCCTCTAAGTGGGACGCGACCTACCACGCCGGAACTGACGGGGACTTGCTACGAAGAGCCGAACAGAACGGAGCTGAACAGAACGGAGCCGCCGAGCAGAACGGGGCCGAAGGGACTCTTGTAGGACAAGTGGCAACGCTCTCTAACGAACGTTTCGACCCCAGCCGGTCCTGCAACGGAGAATCCTGCAACGGAGAATTCAGGTACGTGGAGATCTCCGACATCGACGAGCGAACCCGCACGGAACGTTGCAAGATGGTCGAGTGCCAGAAAGCACCCTCCCGGGCGAAGAAAGTCGTACGCACGGGGGACGTCCTTATTTCCACAGTACGGCCAGAAAGAAGGACAGTCGGGGTCGTCGGTCCTGAACTAGACGGGGCTATCTGTTCGACTGGACTGGCGGTGCTGAACCCGAAAGGCATCCATCCCCACATACTCGCAAAGCTCTTGCAAACCGACTTCGCTAACGCCCAGATCGTGCGGAACGCCACAGGCATCGCCTACCCGGCGGTGGATGAAAATAGAATCCCTGATACGGTCTTGCCCATCACCAAAAACCAGATAAAAGAACTCTCCGGTCCGGCGGAAAACGTAGCAAGGGCCCTGGCAAACCTTAAAGGAACCGAGGTCGCTTTCTCCTCAGAACTGGATGCGGCGACAACCTACTGGCTCGGGAAGTGAAATCAAGGCAAATTCCAAACCTCGTCAATGGTGCCAAACCAAATTCCATTCCCGATATCACAAATAGGGGTTCTGGCTGAGGTGTTGTGGGTGCTTTTGGGCCGGGGAGCAGTCCGAAACCGGCCAAATCATTACTGAGACTACATCTGCCTGACCATCCTCACGATAGAGACCGCGGCACTGGCCGCGGCGCCCAGCCCCGAGTGGAGACGAGGAAGGGCCGGCCAGGCAGGGCACCTTCCCCGTAACCGAAACCCGCAGATAGAACAGGGCCACGTGGGAAGAAGCACGACCTACGACCACGGCAGGGACATTTCCTCGACACCGGACAGGTCCGAAAACCGAACAGCATCAACCCAGGGACAGGCATCTACGCCTTTCCCTTTTGCATTCCAGAGCAAAGTGTCAATGGCGAAATACCTGCGCCGGAACATCCCCCAAAAACCCCGGATGGCAGGGGAGAAACCGCTAAGGATGGACTATTATGAAAGGACTCTCGCGCAGGCGCGGAGATGGACCGAGTACCACCCGGGGCCAAGTGGGGGAGAGGCCCTGTCCCCGTGTGGTCCCGGATGAATCGTCCAGACGACTGATCCCAACGAATGGGAACATCGCCGGAGCATATAATATTCAAGGCACCCACGAAGGACACCCACGAAGCTGAAGGAGCAATATCAATGAATCCCCCATCTCAACCAGCCCCCCAGACCAGGGCGTTCCAGTCATGGCAACTGGTTTTCATCGCCGTCATGCTGCTGGCCGCCGCCGTCACCTCGGGACTCTATATCGCAACCGTCCAGGCAGAGAGCAACGGCGCCATAACGGGCCTGACGCTGACCAGCGACGCGCCCGGAACCCTGATGGTGTCCTGGGCGCGGCCAGCCCCACGCCCACCGACTACCGGGTCGACTGGGCCAAGTCCACCGAAGAGTACAAGTCATGGAAGGTCGACGAAGGTCACAAATACCCAGCCCCCACCGCCACGACCGTGACCATTGCGGACCTGGAACACGACACCGAGTACAAAATCCGCATGCGCGCCCGCTACTACAGAGGCGAACACGAAGGCAAATCCTGGGGCGGACCTTGGGCCACCGACACCATCACGGTGGCCGGAGAACCGGCGGAGACACCCACCCCTGAGCCGGTCGAGGAAGAACCGGTCGAGGAAGAACCGGTCGAACCGGTCGAACAACCGCCCAGGGATGACCCGGCCAGGGATGACCCGGCGCCTGAAGATACAACTCCGCCAGCAGGAACCATCGACACCATCACGGCCACTGACGACGCCGCCGGCCAGCTCCTGCTCACCTGGACAGCCCCCGCAGCGCCGAACGCCGACCCCACGGACTACCACGTCAACTGGGCCAAGAGCGCCGAGGATTATCCCGCCGACACAGCAGAAGCTGGCAACGCTCATCCAACTACGACCACCCATACGTTGGCGGGCCTCGAGTACGACACCGACTACAACATCAGAGTGCGAGCACGCTACAGCGACGGCGACCACGCCGACAGCCCCTGGAATGGACCGTGGACCGAGACGACCGCCCAGGTGACGCTGCCGCTGCCCGCGGCACCGATCATCGGGGCAACCGCAGTGACGCCCGATGGAGACGTGCTGCTCTCATGGTTCAACCTCGACGAAGACGACTCCATAACCGGCTACCAGATATTGCGCGGCCCCGCCGCCGACAGTCTGGTTATCATCGAAGATGACACGGGATCGAGTTCGACCAGCTACACCGACGAGACCCCGCCGGCGGGCCAGACCCACAGCTACGCCGTGAAGGCCCGCAACGCCTCCGGGCTGAGCGACCTGTCGAACACGCTCACCGCGACCGTGCCGGAAGTCCTCGTCACGGCAAGCCATGAAGACGGCGACAACACCTTGGTTTCAAACCTAAATCCGACCGATAATGTTGTTACACGTGCAGTTGTAGGAACACACGTGGGCTTTGTCCACGAACGTGCTATGTCGTTCACGACAGGCAATAACTCGTATGGCTATCACCTGACGAATTCTCAATTATACCTGAGAATAAGTGGCGGCTCGAGCAATCCCACACCGGGGGCAGGGCAATCGCGTCTTAACCAAGGAGCACCTTGAGTAGGTAATCCTCAACCCAGCCGGCTTTCAGCCGTTTACCTTGAAGTCCCCGTTTAAGGCTGGTCTCCTGCTTCAGCAAATTGAGGGCTATCTGGCGCAGGACTGCCAGGTTTTGAGGCCCACTATCCTTACGTACCCGGCTGTGATCTTCTCGAAAGGTAACATCCAAAGACCAGTGCAAGCTGTTTTCTATGCCCCAGTGTCGGCGGGTGACCTCCAACAAAGTCTGGGCAGGCCTGGCCAGACTGCTGATATAGTAGCGAGAGTGGACCGTGGTCCCGGTTGCCGTCTCCCGCTGAGCCGTGACCTTAACCACGGCGTTGAGGTTGGCCCACTGCTGCCGGTTTTGCAGATAGTCCAGGCAGTCCGGGTCCGTGATGACCCAGCATTGACGGGTTTCCAGGCGGCCGTGGCCCTTGTTCAGCGTGCGGGCGAAGTCATAGGGGACGCCCTCGAAGTCGTATTCCTCGGCGCCCTCGAAAAGGTCGCGAACGTCATCGTACAGCCGGCCTTGATTCTCCTTCACCGCCAGCAGATAGTCGGCCTGAGCCTCAATGATCTCCCGGGCTATCTCCCTCTGGCAGCCCATGGCGTCGATGGTGATGATGCAACCGGCGAGCTCCAGCAGCTGTAGCAACTTGGGGATGGCGGTGATTTCATTGGACTTCTCGTCCACCTTGGTCTGGCCCAGCGCCAAGCCATGGGACGAGGCCCACACGTTGACCATGTGAATGGCCTTTTTGCCCAGGGTACGGTCGTGGGAGCGCCGTACCGTCTTGCCGTCGATGGCCACCACTTCGCCTTGGGTGACTTGGGCTACGGCTTGGACCCACTCCATGAAACAGCGTTGAAACTGCTCTGGGTCCAGGCGGGCGAAGACGTCGCCGAAGGTATCATGGGAAGGGATACCGTTGGGCAACTCCAGAAAGGACTTGAACCACTCCTCTTTACAGTTGCCGAAGAGCTCGATATCCACCCAAGAATCAGCGCCGCAGATGGTGGCACAAAGGGCAATGGTGACGATATCCAAAAGTTTGTGCCGCTTGGTACGATCAATCCTCGGGTCGTCCAACGCCGCGAAGTATTGGGCGATGGGTGCGCCTGTTGCCTGAACCATCACTACCCCTCCCTAGTTTCGTCATGATGATTACTATTTTAAACAAATTTAAGAACGATAATAAGACGCGATTGCCCTGACACCGGGGGTCTCCATACGGAACGACAATGAGGGTGTCCCTGGCCAAACCGTGCTGTACACCATGACCACAACATCGGCCATAACAGCTCGATTCCGACTGATCACGTTCACCACAACCGATGACTTCACCCTCCAACCGAACACCAAATACTGGTTATATGTGACTATTAATGATGGGGAAGCAGTAGGAATCCAACAAACCCAAAGCGATGATGAAAACGTCGAATCGAACACAGATTGGGGGCTAGGCGACTCATCTTACCGGACAGTTGATGGTGGAGCATGGACCGAACAGGACGGCGAGAATATACAAATGAACATAAGCGGGCACGCCGCTCCCGCCTTCCTGGTCTCCAACCTGGACTCACCCAGCACTCTCACATTGTTCAGCAGACGGACCGACGCCGATAGGTCAAAAATTGCGCAATCGTTCAACGCCGCCAACAACGAAAATGGCACACCCGCCGAGTTCGACTTCCACGGCGTCACAGTCCAGCTTGAGTCGGCTTTCTCCACGGCGTCACAACTTGCGGACAGCGACATACTCGTCACCGTGCATAGTGACACCGGCGACCAACCTGGTGACCTCGTCTATACGCTGACCCCTACGGAAACCTACACGGTTCCCGTCCCCAGCGGTCCAGTCACATTCTTGGCGCCACCAGGAAGCACCTTATCATCGGGTATTACCTACTGGCTGAAATTCGAAATCGCAGACGCTTCCACGTTTTTCACTGGAGCCGAACGCATCGACTTTGAGTTTGCCACCGACAACAACGAGGTTCAGGGACCCACGACGTACAACCGGTGGTCCATCGGCGACGATTCACTATGGTCCCCGGAAACACTGTCTTGGACGCTTGAAGTAAAAAGCATCAAGATGTCCGTGCTCGGCGCCCCGCATTACGACACCCTGGTCTCCAACATCGACCAGACCTTCCTGGGAACGGAACCAACAGGCGCAGGAGTCAAAGCAGCTCAGTCATTCCGGACGCCCCCAGGCCGTCTGGGACAGCAGTACCGCCTCAACGCAGCCCGCTTCGATGCCAGTTCCCAACACCCAACACACGCCATGATCGACCTGCACGCAGATGACAACGGCGCGCCAGGCAATCACCTAGCCAGCATGATCATGCCGGGCGATTTTGCCCAGGACAACTTCGTTGTTGCTAAGCTCACGGCCACAGCTCCCAGGAACACCAACCTGAACACCGGAACACGTTACTGGTTCGTCTTCAGCAACGAACAGGAGTTCAACCTCCTCCGCATCAGCGTAACCGAATCCAAAGCGCAAGATTCCACGTCGCTCGATGGCTGGACGATCGGCGACCGCAGAGCCAGGAAAGAGCCGGACCAACCATGGTCCAACGTCGCCTTCCCCATCCAGATGGAACTCCTCGGCACACCGTTCCTCAGGACCAACGAGGCCGACGGCCCCGACCTGCCCGGCGCGGGTCACAACGCCCACAAAACGGGCGCAGTCGTAACCCCCGGCATCGTCAGCACTGGTCATCTGACACCAGGCCTCGATAGGAACCACGGTCTATACGGCGACTACTGGTGGCTCGACACCCAATGGAACCACAGCTACCGCATCGAGGTAAAGTTCGGCGACAGCCCAAACACCGCCACCGGAGGCTCCGCCTGGGGCTACTTCATCGACGGAGACCGACGCGGCACCTGCTGCGACTCCGACCACAACCGCAACGACGGCTACACCGTCCTGCACATCAAGCATGACCAGAACCAGAAATACCTGATTGACGTCGTTGTATTCGACAAGCTCAACTCCGGTTCCAAGAACTTCAACGGGGCCTACACGATCACGATGACCGACATCACCGGGACAGACAAGCTTGCCAACAACCTATACCTCGGCACGTTAACACAGCTCCAGTATTACGCCGGCTCCAGCAGGCAGTACGCGGTGGACTTCACGACCGGCCAGAACCCGGGCGGCTACAAGCTGGACCGAATCCTCACGCATATACCCGACGACCATTCAGCCCCGGTACTAACGTTGAACGTGAACACGTCCTCAGCGCCAGGCGCCAAGGCCTGCGATTTCCGCAATCCAACGCAGGTCCAACACCTCGTGTACTGGGAAGACTTCCCAGCTCCCATTCCATTCCTGGCCCCAGACTGCGCAGACATAACACTCACCGCCAACACCAAATACTGGATAGTCTTCGCAGGAACCGGCTACAAACCAGTGGTAACCGACACGGACGACCAGTTGACCAATAGGTCCGGCTGGTTTATTGGTAACGTAGCGGCCACCAAGACCGCCAGCCCCTGGAGCGAACTCGCCGGCGGCGGCACCATTGCGGTCCAAATCTGGGCGTCCAGACGCTAAACAAGGACCTTATAAACCGACAGAACGACCGGTCAAGTTTTCTAACTACAATCCCCGCAGGCGCGGGAATGGACCGAGGCGGGCCGACAGGGTAGACACCGCCCTTGCGTGGACTCCGCAGGTGCGGGGATCGACCCACATACCAGCGGCGGGCCGGATTCCCGCGTAGACCCCGCTGGCGCGGGGATAGACCGCGCCCGTTCACGCTGGATACCCTGCCGTCGATCCGCAAACCCCGGATGGCAGGGGAGAAAACCACCAGCAGGTTGGACGAGATGATCACCGCGGCGCCGGCGATCCAGAGAAGCAGGAGAAGACTGAGAACCGGAAGGAGATATGACCTTGGAACCGAAATGGCTCACTGAAGAGCGCGATAGAAAAATGGCAAGACATATCCGTGACCGCCAGTGAGAGATACTTGAGCTCATTGCCCTCCACAACCCCCTGTATATCTGCTGGTGGGATAAGGACGGTCATTACAAGGTGAAGACCAACACACCCCCTGATGTATGGGTCTGCGGGCTGATTAAGGGCATGGAGATTCTGCATTGGCTCGAAGCACACCCCGATTGGACACAAATAGGTGAGTGGTCGGATGAGCGTTACGCCGCGCCCGTTCATATCACCGACAGCGGGAGAGATGCACTTGCCAATCGTGAACGTTACGATATGGAACCCGTTGAGGGCGGCCTGGTAGAACCCGGCTGGCAAGTAATCCCGCTGGACCCATCCCCCCAGCGATCCGAAGGCCAGCCCAGAAAGGGGCGATGATCCATTCAACCCACCCGAATGAAAACCTATAGCAGCTCAGAACCAAACTCAACAGGGAGAGAAGCAGGAGAGAGAAATGAAAGAAAGTCTGGAACAGGTAAAGAAAAAACTCAAGTCCCTGGACGACCCCAACTTCGACCAAGCCACCCAGATGAGAACGCTGGTCGGGCTGATGGCCCTGGCCAGCATGCTGCTGCCCTGGATCAGGCTCGATGGGCACAGCGAGACGATGAACGGCGCACAGATGATCGCCTACGCATTCACCGACCCCGGGCGGGCATCCATATTCGGAATATCGAAGCTCGGCACCCTGGCCGTCCTGCTCGTTCCGATCCTCGCGCTCGCCGCCAGCGCCTACGGCTTCTTCAGGCTGGCCCAGGGGCATCACTCGTTGGCGTCCCACCTCTCCGGCTCCCTGCTGCCCCTGGGCATGGTACTCTTGTCCAGTCCCATCATCAGCAGCGACGGACCAGCCATTGCCGGATTTCCCATCCCGGGGGTGGGAATTTTCATTATGATAGTAGCGCAGGGAGCGCTCTTCATAGACGGAATGCTGGAGGAACAGGATTGACTAAACCAAAGCCAAGGTGGGAACTACATTGGGCAGTGATGGCAAAGGCACGGCAGGTGTAAAGATCAAAGCATCGGCTCGGGCCTGTAACCGGGTTGGGCAGCGACGTTTCACTTCTTCCTTACGGTGAGCTAGCCCGCCGAAGAATTGATTCATCTTCTCTTGGACTTTGGCTTTTGTTCCCAGGCATTCGTTGGCCGTGACCTCTTCTCTGGCCCAGTCCCAGACGGCTTCGTCGGCGTTGAAGTCTGGGCTGTAGGCCGGTAAGGCCACCAACCTCAGATGCAAGTCAGGAGTGGTCAAATAGCTGCGAATCGCTGCTCCTCGGTGGGCTGGCCCATTGTCCCAGATTACTACCAGAGGTCCAGGATGGTTTGCTCTTAGCTGCTGTAAAAAGGCGGTGGAGGTTTCGGCATTGCTGTTTCCAGCTATTTCCATGGCTTCCACCTCCCCAGTCTCCAGACAAACTCCCGAGTAGTAGCAGGCCTTCTCTCCCCACCGGGGACTGGTGGAGTCCACCAGCGCTGCCTCTCCCTTGAGTACCCATTTGCCTCGCAGGTCGGCATCGGCCCGAAAGTGGGCTTCATCCACGAAGAAGATCTTGGCTCCACTCTCTTGGGCCTCCTCTCGGATTTGGCTGTACTGGAGGACGAAGGCTTTCCGTTCTTCATCCTTGGCTTTCAGGAGGCGTTTCTTGGGTCGCTTCAGCACGAAGCCCAACCGATGGAGGTAGTTCAAGCAACTGCTCCGACTCAGCCCCAGGTCAAAGCTCTGCTTGAGAAATTGCCTTACTACTTTCCAGTTCCAGTTGGACAATTCAATCCCCGCCTCCCCAGGCGGATTTTGCACCGCAGACTTCAGTTGGTTCTGTTGACCTCGGTTCAAGACGGGGGGAACCCCCAGTCTGCTCAAAGACCAAACCTTGGGCCCCGCCTTGGCGAAAGTTGTCCAGCCAGTTTCCGATGGTATGAGGCTCTCTCTCCAAAGCCTCAGCCACTTGAGTGGCCGACCACCCTTGGGCCAACAACCATAGCCCATGCCATCGCTCTCGCTCCCGAGGTGTTGGCGCCCGATACATCCTTTCCCGTAAGTCGCCTACATCCAGTTGCCACCGTTCCAGGAGTTGCACTATGTCTGTCATCCCTTCCACCACCGCCAATCGACTTCTTTTACAGAATATCGCAACTCCTCTTCGGGTTCGCTTTATGTAGGTTTCACCTTAGCTTTGGTTTAGCAGAAAGAACAAACCGGTATTCGTAGCCCTGGAGGGCGGCGAGGGCGCCGGCAAGTCCACCCAGGCGCAGTTGCTGGTGACCCGTCTCCAACAGGAGGGCCGGCACGCCACCCTGGTCCACGAACCCGGAACAACCCCGTTGGGCCAACACCTGCGGGAATACCTCAAGAGCAAGCAGAAAATCGCCCCGGAGGCAGAACTCCTCCTATTCGAGGCGTCCCGAGCCCAGCTGATGGCCGAGGTCATCCAGCCCAGCCTGGACCACGGCATATCCGTAATCGCCGACCGGTTCGCCGCATCGTCCATCGCCTACCAGGGCTACGGACGCCGGATAGGAGGGAAGAAGATGAGGCAGTTCAACGACTTTGCCACCGGCGGACTCTATCCCGACCTGAACATCCTCCTGAACCTACCGCCCAGCGCCGGCCTGGAAAGAACCAGAGGACCCCAACTCACGCTGGGATACGAACAGCAGGAAAACCTCCGGCAGGACACCGAGGGCACCCGGAGGTTCGAGGACCTGCCGGAGGGCTTCCACCAGCGAGTCAGAGAGGGATACCTGGCCCAGGTTGCCGAAGACCCGGAACGATGGACAATGATCGACGGGACCATGCCGCTGGACCAAATACACGAAGCAATCTGGGAGAAGATCTTGGAGATAATGAAATGAAGCCATGGGAGATATCCCGAGTCAGCCCACATTGACACGGACTTAACCACACCGGAAGGTGAGACCACAATCATCATGGTGGCCGTCTACTGGGAGGACAACCCGGAAGACCTTCTCCAGAGACTGAATGAAGATGAAACCGTCAACGCCATACCTCCCATGGTAGATGAATTCAAACCCGGACTGACCATCAGAGTGATGATCAACGGAGAACCAATGACAGTGATCCCCACGAACGCAGTTCAGGGAGAAGACCAAAGCCTGGAGGCCTTCACCAGGATGAACCGGGCCGAGGACATCCTGGTGAAGCATTTTGCAAGCCCACAGGGAGCCGGACCACGGCGACTCCTCAGTCAGCAGAATGAAGATAAATCACTACATGGAGACAGACTACGCCGTGACAGATATCCTGGAGTGGCCAGGCACCCCAACCCACCAGAGACACCTGACAGCGATGGAATTCCTAGAACGCAACCCCTCTCTGCTCGATAAAATAGAAAAAGAAATCATCGAGGAGACTCTGGGCCGCAACAGCCAAGCAGGCAGGGACGTCTTCAACCTCATCGGGATCACAATGTCCAGCCTTTTCGGCCGCTGGGCCATCGACGAGCTGGTGAAGCAGGAAATCAAATCATGGCACGACAGTCATGAACTGATAGAACTACTCACGTGGAAGGGCAGCGCCCGCAGCACCATTGGGACAGCGATAAATACCAGGACTGACGACAGGATTGACGACAGCAGCCTGGACCTGCGAACCTACATCGAGTCGGAGGACCCAGAGGTAGCCCGCATGTTCATCCTCTCCTTCGTCAAGAGAGTTGAGGTGCTGGGGACGAAGGCCATCATCCACTACACGATGCCGCTGCCGAATGACATGATGGGGGGAGCCAAGACAACTGACACTGTGAAAATCACGAAGAACGGCAACCGTCGGGAAAGTTGGCTTTCGCCGTGTTCCGTGGGGGATGAACCGAGTACCACCCGGGGCCAAGTGGGGAGAGGCCCTGTCCCCGTGTGGTCCCGGATGAATCGTCCGGACGACTGGTCCCGACAAATGGGAACATCGCCGGAGCATATAATATCCAAGACACCCACGAAGCTGAAGGAGCAATATCAATGAATCCCCCATCTCAACCAGCCCCCCAGACCAGGGCGTTCCAGTCATGGCAACTGGTTTTCATCACCGTCATGCTGCTGGCCGCCGTCACCTGGGGACTCTATATCGCAACCGTCCAGGCAGAGAGCAACGGCGCCATAACGGGCCTGACGCTGACCAGCGACGCGCCCGGAACCCTGACGGTGTCCTGGGACGCGGCCAGGCCCACGCCCACCGACTACCGGGTCGACTGGGCTAAATCCGACGAAGACTACCAATCATGGAAGGTCGACGAAGGACACGTCTATCCGGCGGAAACCGCCACGACAGCGACCATCGCGGACCTGGAACACGACACCGAGTACAAGATCCGCATGCGTGCTCGCTACTACAGAGGCGAACACGAAGGCAAATCCTGGGGCGGACCGTGGGCCACCGACACCATCACAGTGGCCGGAGAACCGGCGGAGACACCCACCCCCGAGCCGGTCGAGGAAGACCCGGTCGAGGAAGACCCGGTCGAGGATGACCCGGTCGAGGATGACCCGGTCGAACAACCGCCCAGGGATGACCCGGCCAGGGATGACCCGGCGCCTGAAGATACAACTCCGCCGGCAGGAACCATCGACACCATCACGGCCACCGACGACGTCACTGGCCAGCTCCTGCTCACCTGGACAGCCCCCGCAGCGCCAGACGCCGACCCCACACGGACTACCACCTGAACTGGGCCAAGAGCGCCGAGGATTATCCCGCCGACACGGCGGAAGCCGGCAACGCTCATCCAACCGGCACCACGCATACCCTGACCGGCCTCGAGTATGACACTGAGTACAACATCAGGGTAAGGGCGCGCTACACGGACGGCGAGAACGCCGACAGCCCGTGGAACGGACCGTGGACCGAGACCACCGCCCAGGGATGACCCGGCCAGGGATGACCCGGCGCCTGAAGATACAACTCCGCCGGCAGGAACCATCGACACCATCACGGCCACCGACGACGTCACTGGCCAGCTCCTGCTCACCTGGACAGCCCCCGCAGCGCCAGACGCCGACCCCACACGGACTACCACCTGAACTGGGCCAAGAGCGCCGAGGATTATCCCGCCGACACGGCGGAAGCCGGCAACGCTCATCCAACCGGCACCACGCATACCCTGACCGGCCTCGAGTATGACATTGAGTACAACATCAGGGTAAGGGCGCGCTACACGGACGGCGAGAACGCCGACAGCCCGTGGAACGGACCGTGGACCGAGACCACCGCCCAGGTGAAGCTGCCCTTGCCCGCGGCACCGTTCATCGGGGCAACCGCAGTGTCGCCCGATGGGGAGGTGCTCAGGGCCTTTTCATTCTCCTGCCTGGTAGGTAAAGCCCATCATGTCGAAAGCTTCGCTGAGATGGGCATTGTGGCGGCGTAGGGCAGCGGCTACGTTGGAATGCCCAGCCCGACGTACCAAGCTGATGACCAGGTTCCGCAGGCCCGCCAGCACCTCAGGGGCGGCCCCAGTGCGCACCTGAGAGCGGTCCTCGTCGAAGGTCACATCCCGTACCCAGTGGAGGCGGTTCTCGATGCCCCAGTGCCCACGGGAAAGGCTCAACAATCGCCTGGCATCGGCATCAGTGGCTGGGAGACTGCTAATTGCATAGCTCACATCCACCTGTTTCTTGCCCTTCACGACCCGCTGGCGCTCTAGCCGACACACCTGTTGCAGATGCGGCCACGCTTCCCCGACCGTCCCAGCGCTGCCCACGTAGCCATTTAGCTCTGGGTCGGCCAAGGCCCACAACTCTCGCCGCTCCAGCCGCCCATGACGCCGCTTTACTGGAGCATCGGCCCAGACCGTCAGCTTGGCCCCGCGTGCTCGCCACTCCGCTGCCAGCCAGGGAGGTACGGTTGGCCCACCAGCCCTCTCAGTTCCTAGCAGGGGAAAAAGCCACCTCCAGGTTTCGGCGCAAGGTGGGCTGATTCTCTTTAACTGGCAGCAGATACTCTCCGCCGCCTGCCACAATCTGCTCACAGACTTTCCGTTGGGTCAGTAAGGCATCAGCCACTACTACCCGACCCTTCAGGGGTACCTGGCCCAATACTTCTTTGACCGCCGCCAATTCTTCCCCTTTGCCCGGCGCAGCTACCTGCGCCAGCACTGCCCCAGCGCGGCTAGCGTAGGCCGACACCAGATGGACCCCGGGTATCTCTTGGCCGTGGACCCCTCGCAAGGTTTTCCCGTCCAGGGACAGGGGGTCATCCGCCTCTACCCCGCTATTTGCCAGCCAGTTGCCGACTTCTGCCTCAAAGGCCGCCACGTCCAGGCCCTTGAACACCCGGTGGAGGGTGGCCACGCAGGGTGTCTTCTCCTGGCTGAACCCCAAAAGCTGCGCCGTAGCACCCCCTTGGTCCCGCCCCCATTGAGCTATGGCGTATAAGCTGCGGGCGCCGCACAGCATGGCACAGGTGGCCAAGGCCAGGATCGCCCCCAAAGAGTGGCGTCGCCCTTGGCTACTCCGGAAGTCAGGCACCAAATCCAGCGTTTCTCTCAAAGTCATCATCCTTCCCTCCCGCTTAAACTGGTAATAACTTTATACTATTTTGAGAAAATGAAAAGGCCCTGGGAGGTGCTGCTCTCATGGTTCAACCTCGACGAAGACGACTCCATCACCGGCTACCAGATATTGCGCGGGCCGGACGCCGACTCACTGGTTGTCATCGAAGACGACACCGGATCGAGTTCGACCAGCTACACCGACGAGACCCCGCCGGTGGGCCAGACCCACACCTACGCCGTGAAGGCCCGCAACGCCTCCGGGCTGAGCGACCTGTCGAACACGCTCACCGCGACCGTGCCGACGGTAGAAGAGGAAGAGGAGCTCGTCAGTGCAAGACATGAAGACAGCGGAAACACCCTGGTTTCGAACCTGGGGCAGGCCGCTATATCGACAGAAGCCGCTATAGGCCCAAATGTGGGATCCATTATAGAACTAGGCATGGCTTTCACGACGGGCAACAACCCGTTCGGCTACCACGCGACCAGTGTGCAGGTAGAGATGAGGACACACGTGGGTGGGGATACCAACCCAACTTTGTCCATACGGACCGACAACGGAGGCGTCCCCAGTGAGACCGTCCTGTACACCCTCACCACCTCCACGGCAATCACCAGTAACTGGAACCTAGTTACGTTCACTACGGCAGACGAGACCACCCTTCACCCAAACACCAGATATTGGCTGCACGCCGCGAACACGGGCACAATCCGGATCAACCTCCATAATACCGACAGTAACGACGAAGACACCGAGTCAAACGTAGGCTGGCAAATCGGCAACAACCGTTACGCCAGAACAGGGGACGGAACATGGGACCAGCAACTTACCGGTAACACTCGGATGCAGATACGCGGGCACGCCGCTCCCGAATTCCTGGTCTCACCCAGAATTATCACATTGCTCAACAGAAAGACCGACGCCGATAGGTCAAAATTTGCACAAGCGTTCAGTGCTGCCAACAACGAAAATGGGACACCCGCCGAGTTCGACTTCCACGGCGTCACAGTCCGGCTTCAGTCTGCTTTCACCACAACGGAACAACTTGCGGACAGCGACATACTCGTCACAGTGCACAGTGACACCGACGGCCAGCCAGGCGACCTCGTCCATACCCTGACCCCTACGGAAACCTACACGGTTCCCCTCCACAGCAGTCCCGTCACATTCTCGGCACCGTCAGGAAGCACCTTATCATCCGGCATTACCTACTGGGTGAAATTCGAAATCGCACCCGCTTCCACGTTTTTCACTGGAATAGCAGCCATCTACTTTGAGTTTGCCAACGACAACAACGAAGTTCAGGGACCAACGACGTACAACCGGTGGTCCATCGACAACAATTCGTTATGGTCCCCGGAATCACTGTCTTGGACGGAATATGAAGAAAGCATCAAGATAACCGTGCTCGGCGCCCCACGTTAGCCCCCTTGGTTTCCAATTACGGACAGGTCCATTCTGGGGGGCTGCAACTGGGAGCCCAGGGTAGATTAGCCCAGTCATTCATGACTCCCAACACGCGGCCTGGACAACAATACCGCCTCGGCAGCGTCCGCATCAGCGCCGGCACCGAAGAAGTGGAGCCAATTACGGTAGACCTGTACAGCGACGACGATGGATTACCAGGTACCAGCCTAGTCAGCATGTTTGTCCCAGATGATTTCGTCACAGATAGGATGAAGCGTTTAGAAGACTTCGTTGTGATCGCCCCGCTCAATACATTGCTGAGTGCTGGGACACAATATTGGATCGTCGTTGGCAACGAACACGAAGGTACCGATGCTTCCCAATTTTCTATCAGCACGACCGAATCCAAAGCCGAAGATTCCGTTTCACTCAATGACTGGACAATCGGCGACCGCAAAGTCACGGCATCAAGCACTCACCCTTCTTGGCAGGATATAGCCTTTCCCCTTCGCATGGAGGTCTCGGGCACACCAACGCTGCCGCGAACCGACGAGGCAGATGGACCCGACTTACCGGGGGCCGGCCACAACGCCCACCAGACGGGCGCAGTCGTGATCCCCGGTATCGTCAGCACCGGCCACCTGACAGCAGGACTGGACTATGACTACGGCCAAACCGGCGATTTCTGGTGGTTGGACACAGAAAGGGGTCACAGTTACCGAATCGAGGTCGAGTTCGGTGACAACCAGAGAAACAACACCGGCGGCTCGGCCTGGACCTACTTCATCGAAGGTGACCGCCGTGGTACCTGTTGTGAATCAGACCACAACCGCGATGACGGTTTTACGTTCGTGCACTTGAAGCACGGGGAGGATGATAGAGACCGGCGTTACTTGATCGACGTCGCAGCTTTTGACAAACTCAACTACAGTTCCCGCATCTACAACGGTCCCTACACGATCACGATGACCGACATCACCGGCACGGACGAGGTCGCAAGCAACCTCCACCTGGGCACCAGGACTACGAGTAACATTCAAGTCAGCAGTGGTGCTATCGAATTTGCGGTCTCGTTCACCACTGGCGATCATCCCGGCGGTTACTACAAACTGGACCGAGTTCGCATGCACGTGCCAAGACACGGGGGGGGGAGCCCGAATTGGCGCTACACGCCAACACGTCAGGGGCTCCGGGGGCCGTCATCTGCGATTTCCGCGATCCCAACAAGGTGCAACACCACCGACCCTACGCGGTCAATCCGCTTCCGGTTACATTCCGGGCTGAGCATTGCGGCAGAGACGCGACTCTAGCCGCCAACACCACGTACTGGATGGTCCTTGGAGGGTACGACTACTTTCCAGTATTAACCGATAGCAACGATCAAAAGACCAGCAGGTCCGGCTGGACCATTGGCGATGTGGCGGCCATCGACGACAGCGGTTCATGGAACAACCTCTCCGGAGGCGATACGATCCCGGTTGAGATCTGGGCATCACCCGCCCCTCCTCCAAACGGACTCCCCGCAGGCGTTCCGCTGATACACGGCGAACGCAGGGTGGGCGAAACCCTGACAGCGGACATCACCGGCATCACCGATCCCGAAGGCCTGAGCGACCCCAGGTTCACCTATAGCTGGATTCGCGGAGACGGCGTGGACGAAGAGTCCATCACGAGCGAGGAATCGGACACATACACGCTGACGGACGACGACGCCGGCGAGCGCATAAAGATACTCGTGACGTTCTACGATGACGACGAAGAGCAAGAGACAGCCGTCGGACCCGCCACCTCAGTTATCGTGACCACGTCACGGACCCTAGTCAGCAACTTTGGTCGCAACGTCGCAGGAGATATAGCTAACCACAGATCGACTGGCTTTATCACCGGACCACACGCGCTCGGCTATCTGATCGACTCCGTCACGATGCAAAAAGATTCGAGGGTATCTCGAGTTATTGGTGATGGCGATGCCGAGATTCGCGTGTATGACTCCACGTCGGACGCCGTCGCTGTCAATCGTAAGCCCGGCGATCTGATCATGACCCCCAATGATCTTATCCGCATCAATGGTCTGATTGCGGGATACGGTGCAAGGCAAAGAGTGAAGCTCAATCCAGACACCACCTACCATATTGGGATGATCTCACTCTCTGGTAATCCACTTGGCTGCAGGACAGCCGAGCAAACTGGTGTGGACAGCAACTCGCTAGCAGGTTTCTCTGTCATTCCGCGCACGTACGCAGTGTCAAATGAAGGCATGACGGGTCTCTCTACCAATGTCTCGTGTGCCCTTAGTATCAGTGGTTTTGAATTGCAGTCGTCGAACTTTGTGGAGAGTTTAGAGTTCACGTCGTCACCAACGCAACCCGGGATGTACGCCACCGGCGAGGTAATCGAGGCCACGGCAACGCTCAACCAGGCAATCACATTTGATGGCCCTCCGCCCGTGATGGTGCTCCAGATTGGCGACAACGAACGCGAGATGACCCATGTGGCGTCAGCCAGCACTGAGGGGTCATGGGTATTCCGTTATACGGTGACCGCCAACGACCGCGACGATGACGGCGTGTCGTTCGAGCGCACCGCGATCAGAGCATACGCGGACGCTGACCTGTCTTCTAACCGTAATGTAAACGACGATCCGATGCGCCACGTCAACGCGGTCCCGCAATTACTGTCGCACAGGGTCTCATCGCGACCGGATGCACCGAGTTGGTATGGACCGGGTGAACGAATAGAGTTCACGTTTGAATTCTCGCTGCCGGTGACGGTGGTGGGCGACCCTGAGATGGAGTTCAGCATAACGACGCCAGCGCCGGACAATGAGTTCGCGCCTTATAAGTACGGCAGTGGCACAAAGGAGTTAGTGTTCTCCTATTTCGTACTTCCAGTCGACGACGACAGTGACGGCATCTGGTGGAATGCAGATTCGCTGCGATTGGATAGCGACGACTCAATCACCGGCAACTTCAACGGCCTGGATGCAGACCTTGACCATCCCGCGCTCAACAAGTTAGAAGACCATCGCATTGACCAAAACTCTCGGGCGGTCTCTCAAAAGGTGACCTCTGACCCAACGAAGGGTGGTAGTTCTGACACCTACGGGGCAGGAGATGTGATCACTTTTGAGGTGGTCTTCAATCAGGCACTGACCGTCAGTGGATCTCCCAGGCTGCGCTTCAACATCAGCAGCGGAACGGGAGACGAATACGCAACCTACATGAGCGGTAGCGGGACATTCACTCTCGTATTCTCATACACCGTTCTCGGAACGGATATGGATAGCGATGGGATATACCTATACACGGACCCACTCAATTATCCCAACGCGGCAACCGACTCCATTGTGGGCCGGGTGGAATACGGTGCTCTACCGGCGGCGAACGCCGGAATAGGCAAAGAAGGAGCGCTCTCAGGCCACAAGGTGGACGGTAGCCTGACCAACTAGACGTGAGGTTCCACCGGCACGATCCCGGTTGAAACCCGCAGGGAGGATCCCTGGACCACGCAGCGAGACCCGGAGGGCCGGGGAGACATCTCTCCCCGGCCCTCCGGGTTCGCCCGCATAGAGGGGATGGACCGGTTCCCCCCTCCACCCAGGCCGTGGAAATACTGCAGACCCCGCAGGCGCGGGGAGACCGGCGGGACGCGGTGGCTGGAACTGGCCGCACAGACCCTCCGGGACCATTCCCAAGCCCACGGGGGCCGGGAAGCCCGGGGCCTGAGCTCGGAGGCCACCTGCTGACCTCCGAGCTACCGCGGAACCCGCCGCCGCCCTGGTCCACGAGCTGATGAGGCCCGGGATGAGAGACGGCTGCTTTGCCTCGTTTTCACCGGGGCGACGCGCCAGCGCGGTTCCCTAGCCAGGGAGGCTGCCCGGGCTTACTGCGGGGATATGACCACCTGGAGCGTGGCCGGTGGAACGTCGCCCAGAGCGTCCTTGTCGATGTAGACGCTCTGGATGACGTCGCCGTCCTTGGTGCCGTACACGACCTTGTTCTTCGTGTCCTTGGTCTTGTGCAGGGTCAGAGTCAACGTTTCCATCGTTTTCATCTCCTCGTTGTAGGGGAAACCTACGCGCCAAAAAGAGTGGCGTGCACAGAGCATAACACCAGCGAGGGGGCACGCCGGCGCACCAAGGAGGGGCTGGCGGCGGCAAGACCCGGGGACGCTGCTGCTTCCTAACCGGTACCAGGTGCAGCTGGCCATCCGCATGAAGGATGCCGGAGCGACGAGGCGCTGTCGCTATCGCCCTTGACCGGCCTTCTCCCCCTCTCCGCTGTCGTCACGCAAACGCCCCTTTGCGTGACTGTCACACAACTGTCATTCCCCCATTGGGCCAGCCCGTCACATAAAGGGATAATCCCGGCATGACGACTTACGGCTATATCAGGACCAGCCGGCAGCGCATCCAGGGAACCGCCCCGGCTTTGGGCAGTCTGGAGAGATTTCCCTGGTGTTGAAGTTTTTGGACATAACCGAGGCAGAATAGCGAAGTGCATTAGGTCGTTGAAGGGAAAAGTGGAGCTTTAAGTTAGGAAGGTTGAGCCTGTTACTTGTTAGTGTTTAAGCTGTTACGGAGGCAGTATCTCTATCATGATCGGGTCCGTTACCAGTCTTTCAGGATAATCCATGTCCAGGGCTCCTCTGATGTGGTAGACGCCCGGTGGGACTGGATAGCCTTCCGTGTCTATCTGCTCCCAGTCTCCGGTGAATTCCAGCGGTTTGTCTGGTGATACCCACTGTGAGCGAAGGGCTAATGTGTATACTTTGCCGCATTGTCAGTGCCAGACGTTTTCTCCGCTTTCGTTGGAGATAACGAAATGGAGGCTGTTGTAGCCCCCGTAAATATGGGCTGGCTCCGATGTCTGGTTGCGGATGATGAGCTTCAGGTCCACGGTCTCGCCATATCGCGCGCGGCTGGGCTTCGACCGAGTAGGCGAAGGTGTCCTTGAAGTTGGGGCTGACCTTTTCCGCTGTGAGTTCGGCGCGGGCGCGATCGCACCCTATGCTGACCTGGATGGCGTCTCGTGGAACGTCTGTAGTTGCGATGATCGCTTCTATTCGCTCGCGGTTGCCGCGCATCGGTGCGGCGTCGAGGGTTATGAGGCGGTCTCCCTGGCTGACTCCCCAACTGTAGATGCCGAGGGTGTTGTTGCCCGCTTTTGCTTTGCTGATTGTGTCTTTCCATTCTTCGAGCCGGCTCCAGGGATATTGGGCCTTGTGGACCACTATCTTCTGGTCTGGGACGTGGCGGTAGAACCTGTCGAACCTTTCCCTGGCTTCCGGGATGAGTGCTGGGTCGAAGTTGCCTTCGGTCATGTTGATGTGCATCGTGCCGCGCGGGTTGCCTCCTTCGTAATGGATACCGCCGAATTCGCCAACGTGGTCCCCGTAAGCGAGGAGGCGTCCGTGGGGGATGTCGTACGTAGGCGTCGTTGCGGTGGGTGTGTGGGTTGGGAGATTGCTTTGCGGGTAGAGAAATTCGGCAGGTGCTATAGTGGCAGTTGGATTGGGGGTAGTTTCAGGTGTCGGTTGTGGGGTGATGCATCCGGTGGAGAACGCGGTGGTCAGTGCAAGCAGAAGTCCGAGACCGATGGTTGTAGCTTGGGTGAGTTTCAGGAGGGATTCTCGAGGCATCGCTGTTTCCTGGTAGTAGAGTCTTATATGGTTGAGGAGGTAAAGATAGCATGTTGGGGTGTTTTATCCGGTTTGGGATTGACCCTGTTCCCACCTAATGCACTTCTCTCGCAGAAACGTGTGGTTGATAGTTATTGCCTTATAGTATAGTATATATTGTGAACGCTGGGGTGGACGGGACACCCCAGTCGTTGCGAACCGAGGGGCGCCAAGCCCGTCGGCACCGGAGGTGGGAAGTGGTTTCGCTGATCACGCTGAACCATAGATGGCAGGGTGACATGGTTGGCCCGGTGGGTGACGCTGCCGCGGCCTGATTCGTTTCCCGCAATCAGAGCCGCCCTGAGAACAGGCAGAGTTGCTGACCGGGCCGCCAACCGGCATTCGGGTTTCCCACCAGGGAATGGCCGAGCCGGTACCGAACGCCAGCCAGGCGCCGACCATCCATCGGCGCCTGGCTCTTTTTATGAGTGATCTTCCTGGCATTCGTGGTCAGCTGCCTCCGGCATCACGGCCGCCGGTGAGACGGACCGTCCAGGCCGAAACCTGACCACCGGTAGGAGGCCGTCCTGATGGGACGATCGGTTCAGACCCAGGGCCGGCGCTTGGCTGTGGACTTGGCGGATTCCGGAGCGGGCAGGCCCTGCTGTTCGCGGGCTGCATTCTCGTATTACCTCGCACCCGTTGAACGGTCGGTCCTCCACCCGGGTCAGGGCTTCCGGGTGGTCGCACATCTCCAGGTGCCCATCTGGAAGCAGCAGCGCCTTCCGACGAAGGGGACGGGGGTTCCACCCTGTCTGAAGTGCAGCGCATAGCCCTGGTGGACGGCGCCGTATCCCGGGCACCGCAGCTCTCCGAACTCGATCCAGTGCTTCTCGTCGTCCAGGTCGATATGGTTGTGCAGGATGGTGATCCGCGACCCGTTCAGCAGGGTCCGGTCTCATTCTCTCGCGGCATGCCTGCTCTCATGGTCTGGTGATGCTTCTGGCGCCAGCTCCGGGCTCGTCGTCTCCGGGCTCGTCAGCTCCTGGTTCCCGGAGTTCTGCCGGTGCGGTTCCCCCTTCCCTTCGGGTACTGGTGTTTTCCCTGGACCTGAAGCAACTTCGGGTCGATTGGAGGACTGGCCGGCGTTCTTTCCTTCTGGGGAAGGAGGCTTGCGTTCTTCTGACGGAATTCGATGTCGGTCATTGTTCCCTTCGCCAGGTTGCAGGTCCGGCAGGCCAGTTGCGAGTTCCTGATGTGGTCGGGACCGCCGAGTTTTTTGGGGATGATGTGTTCTATCTCGAGTTCGTTGTACTTGTACACTTTTCCGCAGTAGGCGCACTTCATCTGCTGGTCGTGAAAGAGTTGCCTCTTGTCCTCGGCCTTCCGGTCCTCCTCCAGCATGGCGGACCGCTGGGCAAAGGTGTCTGCCTGGGGAACGTCATATTTTCGCTTGGCCTGTGCCTCGCCCTTATCCGTTCTTGCGGTGCGCTGCCCGGCGGTTGATGTTTCCCCCTTGGTCTGGTTACAGGAGATGCAGAGCGGGTACTTGGCGTCCTTGTACTGCTCGCACTTGCTGATGGTCCCTTCCTTCTCCATCTTCCAGTGCTTGGTGCAGAGGTAGTGCCCGGGTTTCAGATTCTCACTGCATGAATAGAACCTGCAGACGGCTTTTGCTGTCGTCATGTTCGTTTCTGCTCCGTCCGTCCGTCCGTCCGTCGTTCTGTGCTGATTCATGGAGTATAGCAGGTTGTTTTACCCCTCTTTGACAATGTCGCGCTGCGGATGCCTCAGGTTTGGAGCTGCTCATCCACAATCCTGTGGGTCGGGGAAGTTCGTATGGTCAGGATTCCCTCTCCCATGCAACATCGTGGTCCCCACGTTCCGCCCCAGCACGATCACCTTCGCTCCAGGGTGGCCGCCACCTCAGGCAGCGGTCTCCTCAGGGTCCGCCGCATCCCTCTCCGGGTTCCTGCCCGGTGGGCGTCATCAGGAATACTCCGGTGACCCAGTGGTCCTCCTGGATCGTCCCGGGGTTGATCGCGACCCCCACCTGATCGCACTCGGAGCAGCGTTCGCCCGCCGCCCTCCAGGCGGAGTCGGCAGCCCCGGGCAACCCCAGAAACCTCAGGCCCGCGCCGACCTGAGCCGCCGCACCATCGTCTCCAGCCCCGCAGTGACCAGTGCCGTTCGTCCCTTCAGCTTTCCCGGTTCCTTCGTTCCAGTTCTTCCTGCAGCTCCCGTACCCGGGCCTCGGCCCTCTTCCGAGCAGCCTGCTCCGCTTGCCGGGCGGCCTGCTCGGAGTCGGCGCGGGCCTGCTCCGCCTCGAAGTTGCGCAGGTAGTCACCGCTCTCAGGGTCGTAGAACCGGAGCATCTCGTTGTCCCAGCACAGGCTGAGCCGCAGCGCCGGGCTGTATCCCTTGAGGATGCCGTCCGGCTCGCCGCTCAGCGGCACCGGTTGGTAGATTCCGTCGACCAGCCGCTCCCCGGCCAGGGGTTCACCGTAGTAGTCCCCTCCGCTCCGGTCGAAGCGCCAGTATTCGGGAACGCCGATCTCCGCGTAGATCTGCCGCTTGCCGGTCACGTCGTGCTCCGCCGTGCTCTCCGAGGCGATTTCCAGCACGAAGTCCGGGGGCTTCCCCACCTCCCAGGGCAGGTACAGCTTGGTCCCCTCGATGGCCGGGGCATCCACGCCAGAGGCGAAGTAGAAGTCGGGGCCGACTCTGACGTTCAGGTTGCCCGGGTCGTAGCAGATGAAGGTGTTGCTGCCGTGGAAGACCCCTTCCCGGGAGTAGAGCCGGTTCAGATGGGCGCCCAGGATGGGGAGGATTTCCAGCAATATCGGATACTGATACATGGCCTCCGGCAGGGGATCAGGATCGTCGGGATTGAAGGACAGACTGGCGTAGTCGATGTCCGGCCTGGGGACGCGGGCGAGTCTTGCGTTGGTCATTTCAAACCCCTGAACGGCATCAAGCGGATTGGTTGAGGGTCCTCTTCCCGATGGTAACACATGGTCACGGGTCGGGGCCGCCGGTCCGGCTTTGCGTCCGGCTTTCCATCGCCTGTCCACCGGTTCCTTCATCAGGCGGCACCGCCCCGGTCCTTGATGTGGCGGCAGCGTGAGCCGGCCAGACCGCACTGAATGCAAACCGCCCTCCGGTCAGGGCTAGGCCGAGGCGCCCGGGCCGCTACTCCGGCTGCTCGGCGCGCCAGACGGTCTGGCGGGAGACGCCGAACGTCCTTGCCACCGCGGACTGGGACTGCCCGTTGCGGCGCAGCAGGCGGATGGCGGCGGTCTGATCGGCGGTCAGTGCCTTGGGACGGCCCGGGAACCGGCCCTCCTCCGCCGCCAGCCGGACTCCGGCTGCAATGCGGCGCTTGATCGACTCCAGTTCCGCCTGCGCCGCCCAGGCCATCACCCGCAGGATTATCTCGCCCATCATTTGCTCGACCTCGGTGGGGTGTGGGCGCCGAGGGGGTGGAGCCAGGACTCGGAGGGAGCCAGGGAGGCGATGCCCACCCCGCGCTGGTGCAGGGACTCCACGACGGCCACTAGTTCAACCCGGTTGCGGCTGATCCGGTCCAGGGCGGCGACGGTGACGGTATCGCCGCGCAGCAGGCGGGCATCAAGGCCGGTCCACCCCGGACGTTCGCCGGCCGGAACGGAGCCGGAGACTCCCACATCTGAAACGATGTTGGCTGGCTCCACGCCGGCATCGGCCAGGGCCCGGACCTGGGTTTCGGGGTGCATTCCGGCCAGGCCGTCGACGGCGGGCCGGGAGGTGCGGATGTAGCCGTAAATCATGGGTTTTGCCCCTGCCCAAAAATGCGGGGGTTTTGGTGCAGGGTCCACGCTGCACCAAAACCCTAGTTTAGGTCATTGTATCAAAAACAGGTGTTTCTGTTACAACCGGGAGAGAAGTGCAGATGGTACTCTGACTGGACGGAGTCCGGATGTGGCGACAGGCGTTGGCAACGGATGAAGGGGTGGGGCTTCCCAAGCTGAAGGGCCGGTGGTGCTACACCGGCCCCGGTCGCCTGAGAGGAGGTGCTTGGAAGAATTGTCGCTTCGCAATATGGGGGGCTCTGGAGTTCGGTAACATTCTGTATGCGAAGCCGCAGGGGATTGACTCTCCCCCGCGTGGTCTGGCGCGGTCGGGATTCGGCCTGTGGCGGGGAGGGGACCACTGATGCTGGCGATGAGCGGCGGCGCGAAGGCTAAACATCCGAATGATTCTTTCCCGGGAGGGAGTATGAACATCGGCAGACTTCTTGGGATTGGTTTGCTGGTGATGCTGCTGGCGGGGTGCCAGTGGTTGTCCCCGGAGGATGAAGAGAGGGCTCCGACTGAGGCGGCAGAACCAACCCTGACGACGACGCCAATCCCAATGCCGGATTCAACCCCAACGGTGAAGCTCGCCCCAACGAAAGTTCCCACTCTGGGCCCAACACCGACGGCAACTCCGCCATCAGGACGGCCCATGCCCACGGAGAGGCCCACATCACCCCCGCCTCCCGACTCGGCGGATACACAAGCAATGCCGATTCCGGAGCGTCCATTCCAGGACAACTTCTGGAGCAATGCCGGCGTCCAGGAAGCTCGGGCCACGCTGGACCGTGGCACGGATTTCCACGCGCTGGACGGGGACGGACTGGCCCCACTGCATATCGTCGCGGCGGTCAACCCGGACTCGGCGGTAATGCGGCTGCTGCTGGATCAGGGCGCGGACATCATGACCCTGGACGCACGGGGCCGGATGCCTCTGCATTGGGCGGCGGGCTTCAACAGCCTGGAGATGGTCAGCCTGCTGATAGATAGCGGTTCAGAGGTTCACGGTTTAGACGAAAGGGGCGAGACTCCCCTGCACTCGGCTGCGGCCACCAACCCGGACCCCCGCGTGGCGGACCTGCTCCTGGACAATGGGGCGCAACTCGATGGCGAGACCGAGCATGGCCGCACGCCGCTGTCGAAGGCGGTGATCTCCAACGGGCAGGCGGCGGTCGTAGAGTTCCTGCTGGACCAAGGGGCGGGCACCGAGGGGGAGGACGAGTCGAGTTTCGCGCTCCTGCATCTGGCGGCCTTTTCCGGAGCCTCCGACGTGGTCAGGTTGCTGCTGGAGCGGGGGTTCGACCCGAACGCCGGTCATGATGAAGGTTCCGGGCCTCCCCTGTTCCAAGCGGCTATGGGCGGAGACCCCTTGGTGGTGCAGGCGCTGCTGGAGTACGGTGCCGACGTTCGCCTTCGGAGCCGCTCCTGGGGTTGGACACCCCTGCACTTCGCCGTGTCCGTGATGACCACCGGCTATGCCAAAGGCACCGCGACAGAGGTGGCCCAGCTGCTGTTGGACCAGGGGGTGGACATCCATGCCCAGGACAACGAGGGCCGGACACCCCTGCATCTGGCCGTGACGTACGACGCAGAGGATGATGTGTTCCGCGAGTTGGTTGCCATGCTCGGCAGCGAGCGCCCGCCCGTTGGAGCGACGGACATGGTGGAGTTCCTCCTTGACCAGGGTGCGGATATCGAGGCTCTGAGCAACGACCGCGAGACGCCCCTGCTTGCTGCTGCAGCGGGCAGCAGGACGCCGGATGTGGTGCGGTTATTGCTGTCGAGGGGTTCGGACGTTGGGGCGTACAACAGCCGGGGCGAGTCGGCGTGTCAGGCAGCCAGCCGGATGGGTTGGCTGGTGGACACCGACGTCATGCCGGAGTTGTGCGGCGAGTTCGGGACTTGGCTCACCAACGACTTCTGGGACGACGCCACCATAACGGACATCCAGCGGCAGTTGGACGCGGGCGCAGACGTTAATGCTCAGGACGGCAAGGGAGAGACGCCGCTGTACAAGTTGGTGGCGTGGAACCCCTACTCCGATACGGCGGTGGAGTTCCTGCTGGACCGGGGCGCGGACCCCAATATAGCGGAGAGGCACTTCGGTTGGAGCCCGCTGCACAGGGCCGCGGAGAAGGGAAGCCTGGTGTCCGTCGCGGTCCTGCTGGGGCGGGGCGCGGACCTCCATGCCAGGGGCGGTCACGGGGATACGGCTCTCCATCTGGCGAGCCAGTTCGCTTCCGGCACGGAGGGGCTGGAGACGGTGCGGCTGTTGCTGGATTGGGGAGCGGAGCTTGATGCTCGGAACGACTTTGGCGAGACACCCCTGTTCGGGTCGGTGGATTCGTATGTGGACGGGCACCCCGCTACGACGGCGTTGCTGCTGGAGCGCGGGGCCGATGTCATGGCCCGCGACATTGAGGGATCCACCACCCTGCACCGCGCGGCCTCATCATCCAAGGCCTTCCCGGAGGTTGTGGAGTTGTTGCTGGCATCCGGGGCCGATGCGCGGGTCGAGAATAGCAAGGGGCTGACGCCTCTGGACATGGCCCAACGCCACGGTGCGGGCCCGGAGATCGTGCGGCTGCTTGTCGACCACCTGCACCCCTCAGATTCGGAGATCACCGTAACTCCGCAACCGTTTAATGGAGGGCATGACAGCGACGCCGATGGGCTGATCGAAATCGAATTTCTGGAGCAGTTGGTCGCCATCCGCTACGACCTGGACGGTAACGGCATACCGGAGGGAACGTTCAAGAATGCATACGCCGCCGCCTTTCCCGCATCTGCTGATGGGGTGGTTTGCAACGACTGCCGAGGCTACGAACTGGCCCGAACGCTGGACTTCAATGATGCTGACAGCTATGCCTCGGGTACTGTCAGTGCAGAGTGGACCGAGAGTAAGGGGTGGCAGGCGATCGGCGGCGGGCGGCACCCCTTCGCCGCCACATTCAACGGCAATGAACACGCTGTCAGTAACCTGCTTATCACCCCGGAAGCCCACGCAGAAACTTCCTCCGCGGGTGGATTCGGCCTTTTCGGCAGCGTCAGCGAATCCGGCGTTATTCGCGCAACCAGATTGCTCAACGTCAAAGTGGAGGGCAGAGATTTTGTTGCCCCGCTGGTAGGTTCCAATAACGGCACGGTTAGTCACAGCTACGCCAGCGGCAGCGTCTCCGGCTACGGGTGTGTCGGTGGACTGGTGGGAAGCAATGACTTTGGCGTTATCAGCTCCAGCTATGCCTCCGCGAACGGTCTGGGTGGCTACAAGTACCTCGGCGGACTAGTACTACAACGACGGGTTTAAGGTGGCGGCTCCATCCTGCTTTCGCGGCGGGTGGAGCGGCGTCTCTCGTGGGAACGGCGAGCCCGTTCGTTGCGTAGCTGCGTATCCTCCAGCCACAACAGCAATTGATCGGGCCCGAACTGCTCCCGGGGCAGCATCTCCCGCACCACCCGGTACACCTGTGGCCTCGTGATCCGGGGCATCTTTTCCCCCCCAATCCTGCTGCAGGCTCAGCAGGAACGCCCCACCCAGCAGGCACATGGCTATGTGGTGATGCCACCCTGCCCAGCTGCGGGTCTCGTATTCGTCCAGCCCCACGTCACCCTTCTCAGTCTCGAACTCCGTTTCAATGCGCCACCTGGACCCACCCACGTAGGCCAGAGTCTCCAAGGTTGTGCCCTCGGGAGCGTTGGACAGGTAGTAGCGGGGCTCGCTGCCGTCCAGGTTCCGGCGCCAGACGGCCCACAGTTCCTCGCCGGGCTTGCGCCTCCTGGTGGCCCGCACCCGCTGGGCACTGAACCGGTAGGTGCGCGGCCCCTGGCTTCCCTGGGCCACCGTTATCTCCCGCCAAGCCTCATCCGGCAGTTCATCACCGCGCTGCTCCATGGTCCGCCGCTGCCCAGGCCGCAGCTTGGGTTTGCGGGGGCGGCCGAACCCCGGATATTCCGGACTGGTCCAAGCCGGGTCCAAGGGCCAGACCGTAGTGCCGCCCGGAACGTCCAGCACGTAGCGCATCCCCAGGGCCGCCAGTCCCTCCCGGAAGGTCGGCGACATCCCGAAGGCGTCGTCTCCGGCAACCCACTCGGCCCTGAGGTAGCCCAACTCCAGGACCCGCTCCAGCATCTCCAGGGCCAACTCCGTCTTTGACCGGTAGTTCCGCCGGTCCTCCGGCACACCCGCCGCAGCACACCGGTCCTGGTCGGAGGTCCAACTCTTGGGCAGATACAGCCGCTTGTCCACCAACGCCCGGCCCAGCGGGCTGACGTAGGCCAGGAACATCCCACCCTGGCAGTTGGCCACCTTGCCCAGCCTGCCGCAGTACTGCCGGGCCACTCCCGCCGATTTCCTGCCCTGCTTGGGGAAGTCGCTGCCATCGAACACCCACACCGCCTCCGGGTGTCCCAGCCTGGGGGCCAAGTATTCCTGCAACCGCCCTATGACTGTCTCATCGGACCACCGGGCCTCGGTGAGAAAGCGCTGCATCGCCCGGGCCGAGATGCCCACCGATTCCGAGAGATTCTCGGCGTTGCGCCGCTCCTGGTCCTGCACCAGCAGCGCCTGAAGGTAATTCCCGCTGTGATCCCGCCACTGCTTGCGGCCGAAGGAGGCCGCAAAGAAGGCGTGGAATTCCTGAAGGCTGTCGTAGACCCGCTCGAAGCTCGCCGCATCCATCACTCAAACCACCCAACATCATCTGTCCAGCCATCCTACCAGACAACTCGTCGTTGTAGTACTAGCGGGATGCAATAATCGCGGTACCATCGTCGCCAGCTATGCCACCGGCGACGTCTCCGGTGATATCCATGTCGGCGGATTGGTGGGAAACAATACCGGCTGGGTAACCGCCAGCTACGCCACCGGGACTGTAAGGGGACAAAAGTCCGTGGGTGGCCTGGTTGGGGCAAACGATGATGGCTCAATTAGTGCCAGTTATGCTCTCAGCGAAGTGACCGGAAGCCATTACATCGGAGGTCTGGTCGGAAGTAATGGAGGCATGGCGTTCCACAACTACGCCGTCGGCCAAGTGTTCAGCGATGGCAGCATTGAGCCTCCGCTGAGGTACATCGGGGGGTTGATTGGGTACAACCCCGGCATAATCAACCACGGCTTGTGGGATACGGAAACCTCCGGCCAGCAGGTTGGAATCGGCATCGAAATCGGAGACGGGAGGTCTTCAGACACCTTAGGGAAGACTACTGCCGAGCTTAAATCGCCCGTGGGGTACACCGGCCCGTATCAGGCAGGGCCTTTTCATTTTCTCAAAATAGTATAAAATTATTACCAGTTTAAGCGGGAGGGAAGGATGATGACTTTGAGAGAAACGCTGGATTTGGTGCCTGACTTCCGGAGTAGCCAAGGGCGACGCCACTCTTTGGGGGCGATCCTGGCCTTGGCCACCTGTGCCATGCTGTGCGGCGCCCGCAGCTTATACGCCATAGCTCAATGGGGGCGGGACCAAGGGGGTGCTACGGCGCAGCTTTTGGGGTTCAGCCAGGAGAAGACACCCTGCGTGGCCACCCTCCACCGGGTGTTCAAGGGCCTGGACGTGGCGGCCTTTGAGGCAGAAGTCGGCAACTGGCTGGCAAATAGCGGGGTAGAGGCGGATGACCCCCTGTCCCTGGACGGGAAAACCTTGCGAGGGGTCCACGGCCAAGAGATACCCGGGGTCCATCTGGTGTCGGCCTACGCTAGCCGCGCTGGGGCAGTGCTGGCGCAGGTAGCTGCGCCGGGCAAAGGGGAAGAATTGGCGGCGGTCAAAGAAGTATTGGGCCAGGTACCCCTGAAGGGTCGGGTAGTAGTGGCTGATGCCTTACTGACCCAACGGAAAGTCTGTGAGCAGATTGTGGCAGGCGGCGGAGAGTATCTGCTGCCAGTTAAAGAGAATCAGCCCACCTTGCGCCGAGACCTGGAGGTGGCTTTTTCCCCTGCTAGGAACTGAGAGGGCTGGTGGGCCAACCGTACCTCCCTGGCTGGCAGCGGAGTGGCGAGCACGCGGGGCCAAGCTGACGGTCTGGGCCGATGCTCCAGTAAAGCGGCGTCATGGGCGGCTGGAGCGGCGAGAGTTGTGGGCCTTGGCCGACCCAGAGCTAAATGGCTACGTGGGCAGCGCTGGGACGGTCGGGGAAGCGTGGCCGCATCTGCAACAGGTGTGTCGGCTAGAGCGCCAGCGGGTCGTGAAGGGCAAGAAACAGGTGGCTGTGAGCTATGCAATTAGCAGTCTCCCAGCCACTGATGCCGATGCCAGGCGATTGTTGAGCCTTTCCCGTGGGCACTGGGGCATCGAGAACCGCCTCCACTGGGTACGGGATGTGACCTTCGACGAGGACCGCTCTCAGGTGCGCACTGGGGCCGCCCCACAGGTTCTGGCGGGCCTGCGGAACCTGGTCATCAGCTTGGTACGTCGGGCTGGGCATTCCAACGTAGCCGCTGCCCTACGCCGCCACAATGCCCATCTCAGCGAAGCTTTCGACATGATGGGCTTTACCTACCAGGCAGGAGAATGAAAAGGCCCTGCCCTGTGCGACCCCGTAACCGTAACCAATCCCGACGCTCCTAAAGTGGACTAGCCAGGAGCCAGCCTAAGCCGACCAATTCGTTCCAGTATCCCGCCTAGCATTTCCCGGCTCACGAGCACCTCAGCAAGCTGAAACACCAGCCTTCCGGCATGGCGCACCAACCGTCCTCCAGTCTTGATCATCCTGGTCTGCAGACTGGTCAACGACCAGTGCTTCATTGCCTCCGGTAAGGCTAGCCTTCTCATGAAGTTGCCCAGGTTGTAAGCCAGTACGAACAACTCCAGCCTGACCTGATTGGCCACGAACTTGTGGCAGGACAACCTGGTCCAGTTCAGGGCGTACTTGCCTTCTTTTATCCATTGCTCCGCCGTGCCTCGGCCATTGTAAAAGCGGACTATCCCGATGTTTGGATAGCTCAGATTGGTGACGATGAAGCCCACTCTGGGAAACAGTTCTCCCTGGTGCCACTCCACCTTAGAGACCACTCTCCGAGCAACGTTCCAGCTCTGGGCCTGGTAGACGAAGTCATGATAGGAGACGATAGGCTTCGGGGAAAGCCACTCCGTAGGCCGTATTAGCCGGGGCGCTATCTCCCGCTGCAGCACCTGGTTGGACCGCAGCCTGATGGCGTAGCCGATGTTTCTTGCTTCCAGATAATCGTATATCTCCGGCTTGGCGAAGGCGGCGTCAGCACGAAACAGCAGCCTGACCGCTGCTGTCAAATAACGCTCCACCACCGGATCAAGGACTTCTTGCCAATCATCGGCACTGTGGACGTTGCCTGACCGTAGCTTAGCTGCTTCACAATCCCCGAACTGGTTGAACAGAAAGAGAGGGTGATAGCAAACGCATTCAAAGTGGCCGTTATAGGCTGCTCCCTCCTGCTGGCCGTGCACTGGACTCTCGGAACTGTCCATATCCAGGATTACTCGCCGGTGTAGGGTATGGGCCATAGCTCGTTCCACCCACTGGGTATTTATTCGTGCCAGCCCCTTCAGGTTGTCCTCTTGGGTCAGGAACTCCGTCTCGAACCGGCCCATCTCACTGGTGCTGGCTCCTTTCCGCTCCGAGCCTTGCCATCCCACGATCACTCGCATGGCTGGGTCTTGGGAAAGGCGCACTGCGTCATTGGTGTCGTCGTAGCCGGCCAAGCGGCTGTAGATCGACTGTCTTAGCAGCGGAACCAGGTGGTGAAGGATATTGCGTCCGGTACGGCTTTCCTGGAGGTAGTCCTCAGCGATTTCGGTAAGGCCCAAGGCATCATCAAACTCTCGAAAGGCAAGAAGACCAGCGTCGGAGGTGATGGTTGAGCCGTGAAATTCCAGGCGGACTTTGGGGTTGAATTGGAGCCGGAGAGAGGCTTTTTCGCCGTCACCCATCAGGTGCCTCCATGATGCCTACGGCATCTTACTGCAAAGCGGACATATCATGGAGTTATTATAGCTGGGAACACGCAAAAAGGGCCCATAATTAGACAATGGTTGAAAGACCATCGACGAATTACTGAGAAAGCTTTTTAGCCATATGGGAAATTTGGGGTAAGGCAATTTCTCAAGCAGAGCTTTGACCTGGGGCTGAGTCGAGGCAGTTGCTTGAACTACCTCCATTGGTTGGGCTTCGTGCTGAAGCGACCCAAGAAACGCCTCCTGAAAGCCAAGGATGAAGCGCGGAAAGCCTTCGTCCTCCAGTACAGCCAAATCCGAGAGGAGGCCCAAGAGAGTGGGGCCAAAATCTTCTTCGTAGACGAAGCCCACTTTCGGGCCGATGCCGATCTGAGGGGGAAATGGGTGCTCAAGGGAGAGCCGGCGCTGGTGGACTCTACCAGTCCTCGGTGGGGAGAGAAGGCCTGCTACTACTCGGGAGTTTGCTTGGAGGCTGGGGAGGTGGAAGCCATGGAAATAGCCGGCAACAGCAATGCCGAGACCTCCACCGCCTTTTTACGGCAGCTAAGAGAAAAACATCCTGGACCTCTGGTAGTGATTTGGGACAATGGGCCAGCCCACCGAGGAGAAGCGATTCGCAGCTATTTGACCACCCCTGACTTGCAGCTGAGGCTGGTGGCCTTACCGGCCTACAGCCCAGACTTCAATGCCGACGAAGCCGTCTGGGACTGGGCCAGGGAAGAGGTCACGGCCAACGAATGCCTGGGAACAAAAGCCCAAGTCCAAGAGAAGATGAATGCATTCTTCGGCGGACTAGCTCACCGTAAGGATGAAGTGAAACATCGCTGCCGAACCCTGTTACAAGCTCGAGCCGATGCATTGATTTTTACACCTTCCCTACCTTTGCCATCGCTGCAAAATGTAGTTCCCACCTTGGCTTTGGTTTAGGCTGTCTTCCAGGGCGGCTTTTAGGGCGCCCAACTCTTGCTGACGACCGAAAAAGGAGCCTGATGTCGAGATGCCCGATTCCTCCGGCATTGGCGATGTTTCGGTCAGGAGGGCACCGCATCCGTTGCAGAAACGGGCTTCAGGAGGGTTCTCTTGACCACAGCCTGAACAATGCATGGCGAAGCTGCCTTCCCCTGGAGAGTAAGCTATTAGTTGGAGTGATGATACTTCGGGTTGCAGGGCGCGACAAGCCTTCCGTGCGCGGTCGAGACTAAGGTTGGTGACACATTAAAACCGGTCGGATACTGTTGGCGAACCTAGGCGGCCAAGGGAGCCAGCTTGGCGAAACAGGAGACCCGGGTCTTGGCCAACGGACGTTCCTCGAACCAGGCTCCCAGTCGCTCTAGATTGATGGCCGCGGCAGTGGCCAGATGTTGCAAATGGGTCTTGGCCAATCCCCAGTAGCGGCTCTGGCGCAGGCCGAAGCTCCTTACCCCCTGGGAGATGGTTCCCTCCACCCCAGCCCGCGCATTGTAGAGTTTCCTACCAGCCTCCGTTGTTAATAGTTGGCGGGCAGCCTGCAGGGCCTCATACTGGGGGCGAGGTTGGATTCGCAGCCGCCGCGGTTGGACCTTGGCCCCGGTACATAAGAACCGGCCGGGCAATTCAGGTAGTCATCGGAGTTGAAGGTGACCAGGATGCGTGGGCCGTACCGATCCGAGCCATCTTGCCAGACTTTGGACTGATTCCCTTGGGGACAGCGCACTTGCCTTTGCTCCCAATCGATGGCAAAGCAGTAGCGATGATAGGCTCCCCCCGTCCTGGCTTGCCAGCTGATGTCCGGCCGACCCGGACCGACCAGGCTAATACCGAACTGCTCACGGCTGCTGATGAGCACTTCGGCGTCGACGTAGGCCGAATCCACCAGGTGTTGGTCCGGCGGCAGAGCTTTGTCCGCCAGGGCCTGATGAATGGCCTCGGTTTTCCGCGACTCATGCACCGTGGCTTGGGTGGTTTCCACGTTGGTAATCAAATGGACTTCGTCGGATTCGCAGGTCTCGCTCAAGTGCACCTGATAGCCAATCCGGGTAATCTAGTCCGGGTAATTTCGTGCCGGCTGCGAAACCGGGCCTCCGGGTCATAAGGAGACTCGATGCCCTCAGCGGCCGGCGGTAACTCTCCATTGGCCTTGAAACGTATCTGGAGGCGCCGGTTTCCTGCAGATTCACCCTCCAGGCGTTGATAGTGGCGCTCCAAGACCCGCCGCAGGGCTTCCACCCGGGGCAGCTGGTCTGCTCCAAATGGCGCGTCCGGCCCCTGGAGCAGATCCAGGAGCCTGAACCCGTCTTCTCCTACCGTTTGAGCATAAGCGGTGCGCTTCTCCTGGCTCTCGGGAAGCCGCTCATCTTCAACCCGCCGGCTGTAGCGCTGATACCATTCCACCGGCGCGACATCACGCAGCCAATCCGGCGCCACCGTAGCCAGTTCATTCAAGTCGGCTCGCATCGTCTCACCCACCAGCTCCAGCCGGTTCAATACTCTAATGGCCGCCAGGACCCGGGTAGCGTCGGTCCGCTGGGAGGCTTTAACCAATCCTAGAGACCGACACCGGTCCAGTATTTTCTCCAGCAACACGGCTTCAACGCCCCCCGGAGTAGCCGAGTGCGAAACTCGCTGAGCACGCTGAAGTCAAACCCAGCATCGGTCAGCTCCAGCCCCAACAGGTATTTCCAGTCTATGCGGGCTCGGACGGCCTCAGCAGCCTGGCGGTCAGAAAGGTTCTCCCGAAACTGCAGGATGGTCACCAGGGCCAGTCGCCAGGGCGGCAGCCCCGGTTGACCGTCCTTGGGAAACAGACCAACGAAATCCTCATCGTCTAAAATCGGGCCCAGTTTATCCCGAAGGGCCAGGTACAAGTTGCCCTTGGGAAATGCAGCTTGCGCCACCCGAAGGGTATCCTCTGGAACCGGCTGAATCGCTCCTGGCTTGAGCGACATCTTCCACCTCACACCTTGCATCACATCCCTCTAACTTAACCCAGGACCGAAAATTCCCCTCATTGGGTTCGCCAACAGTAACGGGTCCTTTGTTTGGGGCCGGGCCAGAGGGAGAACCAGATACGGGGTAGCACTGTTATCGGCTACCCCGTTTTTTATCCTTGGTGTCGGTGGGAAGCTGGTCAGTGCTGGGATTACTTGACTACTTGAGACCGGTTTCGAGAAATTCGGCCGCAGTCACGACGCGGGTTTCTTTGTATCGATGTGCAAGCGGGATGTGTTTGGTCACGAGAAAGCCTCGCACCTCATAAACATTCCAGGGCTGTTTAGGTATTTAGTAAACCTTTCCTGATTGGCTAGAAAATACTTGAGACGAAGCTGTTGCCACTCTGCCTCATACCCGAGACCGTGATCCCCTAATAACTCGTTACCTACGAGGTTTTCGCCGGAAAGTGATGATGGAGAGATGTCTCTGAATTTTGCATCGGCAAGGATGATTATTTGATTTTCCTCGGAAATAGCTCCAGGTCTCCGTCATTAGTAGCCAGGACCCACTCCCGCAGTCGGGCAGCCACGTTAGGTAGATTACGTTCAAAATGGCCTAAATCGATCGCCTGCCTAATTGAAGGCTGGAAACTCCGAAGCTCCGCCTCAAGATATTCTCTCCGCTGATTCAACGGCTGACTTTCTTGGGACAGAATATCCTCCGGAATCGACCCGTCAACGTAGAGTTTTGCTAACCGACGCTGGTTAGCTTCGATTAGCCCCAACTCCTGGTTAATTGCCTCCAGACGGGATTGGTCAACATGCTGCTTATTGAATCATCTGGCTTCCTGCGATATGCGCCAGGGGCCGGTCCGCAGGGTTCTCCAAGCCTCGGTATGGATACACTGTCGGGAAACCGTCGCTGGGAGATGCGGTCTTAGTCCAGAGCGGTATAGGGCTGACCCCAGCGGTCCTGGTAGACGACATCTGCCAGGGAGCCACGGCCAACGGAACCGAAATTCCCCAGCGGATAGCCGATGGGGAGTATGGCGTAGGAGTGGACACCTGGAGGCAGGCCGAAGATGGCCTCGACTTCCTTTTCGTGATTCAGGTGCCGGGAGGTCAATGTGGCGCCGAGCCCCAAGGCCCGGGCTGCCAGCAACATGTTCTGCACCGCCGGATAAATTGACGCTCCCGACGATCGGGTCGGTGTCCTCGGTCCTTCGTCTAAACATGCAACGATCCAGATTGGCGCTTCGTGGAAATGCTCGGTCAGGTATTGTACCGCGTTGTGCTGGCGGCGGTATCGGCCGGGACTGGAGCCTGGAGGAGGCTCGCTGGTGCGATAGCGCGGGCCTACCACTTCGTCGAATGCCTGTTGGTAGTAACGCTGGACCTGCTCCTTTATCGACCGGTCCTTGACCACCAAAAAACGCCAACGCTGGGTGTTGCCACCGCTGGCAGCGGCCACGGCGGCCTCAAGAATCTTTCGGATCAGTTCGTCGGGTACGGGGTCGGGCTTCAGCCTCCGCATGGCCCTAGTACTACAACGACGAGTTGTCTGGTAGGATGGCTGGACAGATGATGTTGGGTGGTTTGAGTGATGGATGCGGCGAGCTTCGAGCGGGTCTACGACAGCCTTCAGGAATTCCACGCCTTCTTTGCGGCCTCCTTCGGCCGCAAGCAGTGGCGGGACACAGGTAGTGGTTCAGAATCCAAACAGCGGGAATTACCTTCAGGCGCTGCTGGTCCAGGACCAGGAGCGGCGCAACGCCGAGAATCTCTCGGAATCGGTGGGCATCTCGGCCCGGGCGCATGCAGGAACGCTCCACCGAGGCACCGGTATGTGGATGAGACAGTCATAGGGCGGTTGCAGGAATACTTGGCCCCCCAGGCTGGGACACCTTCGGAGGCGGTGTCCGTGTTCGATGGCCAGCGACCCCCCAAGCAGGGCAGGAAATCGGCAAGGAGTGGCCTCGGGAGTACTGTTGGCAGGCTAGTAGCAAGGTGGCTCGCTGCCAGGGTGGGAGGTTCCTGGCCTACGTCAGCCACGCTCGGCCGGGCGTTGGTGGACAAGCCTGTATCTGCCCAAGAGTTGGACCTCCGACCAGGACCGGTGTGCTGCGGCGGGTGTGCCGGAGGACCGGCGGAACTACCGGTCAAAGACTCAGTTGGCCCTGGAGATGCTGGAGCGGGTCCTGGAGTTGGCCGCTACCTCAGGGCCGAGTGGTGTTGCCGTCCATTACGGGATGTTGCCGGAGACGACGCCGGATATCGGGACTGTCGCCGACCTTCCGGGAGGGACTGGCGGCCCTGGGGATGTCCAGCTACGTGCTGGATTCCGGGCGGCACTACGGTCTGGCCCTTGGACCCGGCGGACCAGTCCGGAATATCCGGGGTTCGGCCGCCCCCGCAAACCCAAGCTGCGGCCCTGGGCAGCGGCAACCATGGAGCAGCGCGGTGATGAACTGCCGGATGAGGCTTGGCGGGAGATAACGGTGGCCCAGGGAAGCCAGGGGCCGCGCACCTACCGGTTCAGTGCCCAGCGGGTGCGGGCCACCAGGAGGCGCAAGCCCGGCCCAGGAACTGTGGGCCGTCTGGCGCCGGAACCTGGACGGCAGCGAGCCCCGCTACTACCTGTCGCAGCTCCCGAGGGCACAACCTTGGAGACTCTGGCCTACGTGGGTGGGTCCAGGTGGCGCATTGAAACGGAGTTCGAGACTGAGAAGGGTGACGTGGGGCTGGACGAATACGACCAACGCCCGACCCGCAGCTGGGCAGGGTGGCATCCGCCACATAGCCATGTGCCTGCTGGGTGGGGCGTTCCTGCTGAGCCTGCAGCAGGATCGGGGGGGCCGAGATGCCCCGGATCACGAGGCCACAGGTGTACCGGGTGGTGCGGGAGATGCTGCCCCGGGAGCAGTTCGCTGGATCCCGCCAATTGCTGTTGTGGCCGGAGGATACGCAGCTACGCAACGAACGGGCTGTCGTTCCCACTCGAGAGACGCCGCTCCACCCGCAAACGCGAAAGCAGGATCTGTCCGCCACCTTAAACCCGTCGTTGTAGTACTAGTGGTGTGCAGAATCTCAAACAGGTCTGTTCCTCCGGTCACAGCTCCTCCTTATTGCGTTTAAGCTTGATCGATATTACCCAGATGGACTCCAGTGCTTTCATGAACACGCTAACCTGAGATAGCACAGACTATATGGCCGCGTGCCGATGTTGGCAAATGCTACCAAACACACCAAGTTTACCTTTATTGGGCCACGCCGCCGATCAGGAGGTTGTAGATGGGCTTCCAGTAAACCCCAGTGCTTTCCATGGCCACATGAGTGCATCCCGCTGCGGCGAGCCAGTCCGACAGTTCCAACAGGTCCGCCGTCATAGTGCCAAAGCTACGAATCTCTTTACCAGGCCTTCCCCCCGCCCCAGACCCAATCAGGCAGGCCACCACCACCTTGTTTTGGATGTCCAGCCCGCAACATCGCTGATAAATCGTGTCCATTGCCCTTGCCTCTACACTCCCCGGCATGGCTTAGGAGGTTGCCCTACCCTATATATGGGCGCCCGCACAATTTTTACCCTGAAAAGCGTGCCTTCCCTAGGGAATTCGGATTGCCGAACTGGGCAATCCGCTACGCGACATCAGACCCCACCGGGCCAGACCGCTTATGCTAAACTTACCTCATGCCTCTCTCCCAGTTCCACCCCATCATCCGCACCTGGTTTAGTGGCAAGTTCCAAGGCCCCACCGATGCCCAAGCCCAGGGGTGGCCGGCCATCGCCGAGGGCACACACACCCTGATATCCGCTCCCACCGGTTCAGGGAAAACCCTAGCTGCGTTTATGACCTGCATCGACTCCCTGGTGCGTCAGGGCCTGGAGCTTCAGGACTCGCCGGACTCGAATCAAGGGCTGCCCGACACCACCCAGGTGGTGTACGTTTCCCCCCTGAAGGCCCTCTCCAACGACATCCAGAAAAACCTGGCGGGGCCATTGGAAGAGATACAGGCCCTGGGGGAAGAATTGGGCATGCCATTGCCCGAGATCCGCACCGGGGTGCGCACCGGCGACACTAAAGCCTCGGAACGCCAGAAAATGGCCAAGCGCCCTCCCCATATTTTGATCACCACTCCGGAGTCTTTGTACCTACTGTTGACCTCCATCAGCGGGCGGGAGGGACTCAAACACGTCAAGACCTTAATTCTCGATGAAATCCACGCCGTGGTCGGCGACAAACGCGGTTCCCACCTTTCCCTGTCGGTGGAACGCCTGCGGGCCCTGGCGGAAGACCCCATCACCTGCATCGGACTATCGGCCACCCAACGGCCCATCGAAGAGGTCGCCCGGTTCCTGGTCGGAAACGACAGCATTGACTATAAAGCCGGGGAACAGGGCCATCCGCAATGCCAGATAGTGGACACGGGACACGCCAGGGAACTGGACCTGGACCTGCAGCTTCCAAGTCTAGAGTTGGGCCCCATCGCCGCCCACGAGGTTTGGGGGGAGACACTGGATACCATCACCGATCTGGCTGCCAGCCACGGGAGCACCCTGGTGTTCGTCAACACCAGAAGGCTGGTGGAGCGAGTGTCCCATCAACTGGCGGAAAGGATGGGCGAAGAAGCGGTGGTAGCCCACCACGGCAGCCTGTCCAGAGCCATCCGGCTGGCAGCCGAAGAGAAACTCAAGACCGGCCAGGTCAAGGTTTGCGTTGCCACCGCCTCCCTTGAACTGGGAATCGACATCGGCGTCGTCGACCTGGTGGTGCAAATAGGCTCACCCCGTTCCATCGGCTTGCTATTGCAGCGCATCGGCCGGTCCGGGCACACCGTGGGCGGGACACCCAAGGGCCGGCTTTTCCCTTTGACCAGGGACGAACTGCTAGAGTGCACCGCTCTTTTGAGGGGCGTACGCCGGGGCAACCTGGATACCTTGGCGATACCTCCTTGGCCCCTGGACGTGCTGGCCCAGCAGATAGTCGCCAGCTGCGCCGCCGAGGAGTGGGCAGAAGACGATCTTTTCCAGCTTTGTCGCCGGTCCTATCCCTACCGGGACCTGCCCAGGGAGAAGTTCGATCAGGTAGTGGAGGTGCTGTCCAAGGGGTTCTCCCCCAGGCTGGGCCGCTCCGGGGCGTTACTACATCGGGACGGCGTCAACGGCCTGCTGCGGGGACGCCGCGGGGCGCGCATCACGGCGCTCACTTGTGGCGGCGCCATACCCGACAACGCCGATTACGATGTCATCGCCGACCCCGAAGAAACCTTCGTGGGCACGGTGAACGAGGATTTTGCCATTGAGAGCCTGGCGGGAGACATTTTCCTCTTGGGAAACACTCCCTGGAAAATCCGCCGCATAGAGAGCGGAAAAGTCCGGGTGGAAGACGCCCAGGGCCAGAGCCCCAGCGTTCCCTTCTGGTTGGGAGAAGCCCCCGGAAGGACCGATGAACTTTCCCAAGAGGTCACCGATTTGCGGGAAGGAATCGCCCAGCGGCTGGGGGACCTCGCCGGGGCCCAAAACTGGGTGGCCACCGAGGCCCAAGTTTCCCTGGAGGCGGCCCGCCAACTTGTGGCGTATTTGGAGGAAGGCGTCCGGGTGCTGGGCGCCGTGCCCACTGGAAAGAGGGTGGTGGCCGAGCGATTTTTCGACGAAAGCGGCGGTATGCACCTGGTGATCCATGCCCCCTTCGGCGCGCGCATCAACCGGGCCTGGGGCATGGCGTTGCGGAAGCGTATCTGCCGCACCTTCGATTTTGAACTGCAGGCTTCGGCCACCGATGACGGTCTCAACTTTTCCTTGGGTCCGAACCTATCCTTTCCCCTGGACGACATATTCAACTACCTCAACCACAAGTCAGTGGCAGACGTCTTGCTTCAGGCGGTGCTTCAGGCGCCCCTGTTTGGCGTGCGCTGGCGCTGGGACGCCACCCGCGCATTGGCCATTCAGCGTTGGAACGGCGGACGAAAGGTCCCGGCGCCCCTGCAACGGATGCGTTCCGACGATATCTTAGCGGCGGTTTTCCCCGCCCAGGTGGCCTGCCAGGACAACGCCCCTCCTGGGGACATAGAGCCGCCCGATCATCCCCTGGTTTTCGAAGCAATCCGTGACTGCCTCACCGAGAATATGGATCTGGAAGGCCTAAAAGATGTGCTGGCGCGAATTGAAACGGGAGACATTGAGGTCTACGCCAAGGACACCGTGCAGCCATCAGTCTTTTCCCACCAGATTCTCAACGCCATGCCCTACGCTTTCCTGGACGATGCCCCTCTGGAGGAGCGCCGGGCACGGGCGGTTTCCCTGCGCCGGGCCCTGCCCGATGACCCCCAAGACCTGGGAGCGTTGGACGCCCAAGCCATACAGAATGAAACGGCCAATGCCTGGCCCCGTATTAGGGACGCCGACGAACTGCATGAAGCCCTGCTGATTCTGGGATTGATGCCGGAGAACCATCGATCCCCCATAGAGGCCCCCGGGGAGGCTAGACCTGAAGCCGGGGACCTGGACCGGTGGTTCCGGCAGTTGGTCGAGGCGGGACGGGCCTATCGCATCACCCGGCCCGACGGCAAACGGGCCTGGGCGGCTACCGAGGGATTGCCCCTGTTGCTGGCGGCCATTCCCGGCGTTAAATTTGAGCCGCAACCGCCGTCTGGCGTGAGCGCAGACGCCCGGATTATAATGGAAGACGCCCTGCTTGTCATCGTACGGGGCTGGACTGAGTGTTCGGGGCCTTTCACCTGCGAAGAGATGGCGGAAAACCTGGGCATCGAGGCCGTAGCGGTCAACTACGCCATGGACCAGATGGAAGTGGAAGGCCTGGTATTACGCGGGAGATTCAGGTCCGGAAGATTAAGCACAGAGACGGAGCAGGAGGAATTCTGCGACCGGCGAATATTGGCCCGGATCCACCGTGCCACCATCGGAGGCCTCCGCCGAGAGGTGGAGCCGGTGGCCCCGGCCACATTTGTGAGATTCCTACTGAAATGGCAGCACGTAGACCCGTCGTCCAGGCTGGAAGGCGAGGGTGGCCTGTTTGACATAATCGAGCAGATGCAGGGCTTCGAGGCCGCTTGCGGCGCCCTGGAAACCGAGCTGCTTCCCGGCCGGATGAATTCCTACAAACCCGGTTTCTTGGACAGCCTTTGCTTGGGCGGCGATGTGGTGTGGGGCCGCCTTTCCCGTTCCCGGTCCAGCGGCCATAGAACTAATGGTAAGAGTCCGTCCAGTCGCTCCGCCCTGACTCGAACCACACCCATCACACTGGCCCTGCGGGAGTGCATCGACTGGCTGTGGGACGCCCCCCAGGGCGAAGAGCTCAACCTACCGGGCGCGGCCGGAGAGGTGTTGGATGTTCTTTCCCGCCGAGGGGCCTGCTTCCTCTCCGACATGGTCTCGGGCACCCGCCGGCTCCCCGTCGACGTGGAGGAGGCGCTATGGCAGTTGGCCGCGACCGGCCGGATAACATCCGACGGGTTGGAGCCTCTGCGGAGAAGGATCAAGGGCAATAACGTCGATGGCCACCGGGGCCGCCGGGCGGCCAAGCCCCGCCGCAGCCTGTTGCGTCGCCCGCCGGGACAGGGCCGTTGGTCCCTGCTGGAGGCGGCCGACCCCAAGGATAACCCTACCGAAGCCAGAGCGCGGCAGCTATTGCTTAGATACGGCATCATATTTCCGGAACTGCTGGCCAGGGAGCCCATAGCGCCCCGGTGGAGGGAACTCGTGAGGGTGCTGCGCCGGCTGGAAGCCAGGGGCGAGATACGCGGGGGCCGGTTCGTTTCCGGGTTCGTGGGCGAGCAATTCGCCCTGCCCGAGGCGGTGGAATCCTTGCGGGCCGTCAAAAAGCAGGAGCACAACGGACAGATGGTGGCCGTTTCCGCCTGTGACCCGCTGAACGTCGTGGGCATCCTGACGCCAGGTGACCGGGTGCCGGCGGTCCTGGGCAACCGGGTGGTGTTTCGTGACGGCGTGCCCGTGGCCTCCCTAGAGAGCGGCCTCCCGGTGCGCCAGTCCAACGCCGACGAGCTTTCCTTCGCCAGGGCCCGCACTCTGTTGCATCCATCCCCGGTAGGCGAACTTTTGCTGCAGCCCAAGGCAGTTTCTTAGACCGTCAGTGCTCAATCCATGAGCCGACACTGATTCTTTAGAGGCTGACGAATGAACGAGACGGGGCAGCCTTTTTGGCCCGCCACCAGGTGGTCGCTCACTTATAAAAATTAGAAGTGGAAGGACGTGTGGTGGCCTCAGGGCGGAGTGGAACCTACCGGCTGACGTAAAAAACCGGGGTCTCAAAACGGGGCTGTTAGGTCTGGATGAGCATACTGTCTCTAGAATGGGGAGATTCGCCGCTACAAGGAAATCTTCGGTACTGACTGTCAATTATCTAAGCTGGGGAAATATTGTTTGAAGATCCCAGACGTAGCTGACACCTTTTATTCTACTGCACAAGGAAATCCTCATGAGCACTGACCCGTCCTGGAGTAGCAAGCTCCACCCAGAAGTAACCGCCCGGCGAGAGGAGTTGATCCAGCTAAGACGGGCCTTCCATAAATTCCCGGAATTGTCTTGGCATGAGACCGAAACCTCCAAACGCATCATCGCCTGGCTTCAATCCCAAGGCGTTAGCGACATCAAATCCATGGCAGGCACCGGGGTAGTAGCGCTGATTCAAGGGGACCACCCCGGTCCGACCATCATGTATCGGGCCGATATCGACGCTTTGCCCATTACTGAAGAGCGGCTTGTGGACTACGCTTCAGTTAACGCCGGAGTGATGCACGCTTGCGGTCATGATGGTCATACAGCGATAGCCCTGATGCTGGCCGCCCTATTTCACCAACGCCGTGAGCAGCTTCGAGGGAACCTGAAAGTAGTTTTTCAGCCAGCTGAGGAGGGAGGCAGTGGCGGCGCCAAGACTTTGATCGCCGAAGGAGTATTGGACACTCCCCTAGTCGATACCGTGCTGGGTCTCCACATCCTTGCTGAACTCCCGGCTGGAATCTTGGGCGTCGCCCCGGGTGCTACCATGGCCGCCACCGACAATTTTGAACTGCAAATTATTGGGAAAGGAGGACATGCTGCTTATCCTCACCGAGTTGTAGATCCTATAGTGACCGCAGCTCAGCTGGTGAGTGGTCTCCAGACTGTAGTAAGTCGTAATATCGATCCCATGAAATCTGCGGTAGTTACGGTGGGAACTATACACGGGGGAACCCAGAGGAATATTGTTCCAGAATCGGTAGAAATTACCGGTACCATTCGGGGCTACGACATGGCGGTGATGGAGCATATACCCCAACGTATTGAGGCCCTGGCCCGAGGCATAACGGAAGCTATGGGAGCCACCTTCCAATTCCGGCATCATCCGGATAACCCGCCGTTAATTAACGACCCCGATTTCACAACTCAAGTACAGCAGCATGCCGCGAATCTGGTGGGGGATGGATCAATCTGGGAACACCGTATCACGGCGGCGGACGACATGGCCCGGTACCTGCAAATGGTCCCAGGTTGCTACTTTTGGCTGGGAGCCGCCGATGCTACGAAAGGCCCGCAGACGCTTCACCAACCTGAATTTGCCTTTGATGAAAGTTGCCTAGCACTGGGGTTGGAGCTTGCCGTAAGAGTAGTTCAAGATTACTTGTCGGCGAGATGATCCTGAACAGTTCTTCGGCTATCTCCTGGTTCACCTTACCCCCGTCCAACTACCGGTGGGTTGTGATGGGCCTCTGGATGCTGTCCGGGGTCTCCGGATTCATGGTGTTGTCCACCCTGGGCAATCCTCCTCCCCGCCATCAGCGCTGACCTTCATATCTCACCGCTCCAACAAGGTCTGCTGGGGTCCTCGGCTTTCTGGGGCAACATCGCCCTGGCCATACCCCTAAGCTGGTGGACCTCCCGTTACCGCCCCAAAGCCTTGACCCCGGTAACCCTAGTTTTAGGGACTGCGGCCCTCTTCCTTCAAGGATGGGCCCCCGCCTTTGCCGTGCTAATGGCCGGCCGGCTGGCTTTCGGCATCACCGTGATGGCGCGGCAGCCCGCCCGGGTCTCCCTGACTCAACAATGGTTCGCGCCCCGGGAGATCGTTTTCGTAAACAGCGTCTCCAACCTATTGTTTGGCCTGGTGGTGGGCGGTGGTCTGGCGGCTTCGCCCTTCATACTGGCCGCCTTCGGGGATGACTGGCGTGCCACCCTAAACGTCTTTGCCGGGCTCTTTGTGGTTCTGAGCGTATTGTGGATGATTTTGGGAAGGGAACGCCGGACTCCGGAACATGGAAGACGGTTGTCAAGACGGCAGGAACCCCAGGAAATTCGAGAGACCGGGGTGGTGCGGGGTGCTCTGGGCTACCGGGATTTGTGGGTCCAGGGATTCGGCTTCGTGGGGGCTACCCTTTGCTGGTCGGCCTTCTTGGCCTTTTACCCAACTCTCATGCTAAACACCTACCAGCTATCCCTGCAATGGTCGGGCGCGATTCTGGCGCTGGGAGTGTTTGGGGGCGGGGCCGCCGGGCTCGGGCTGGGCTACGTTGTCATGAACAAGGGCCACGGTAAGTTCATCCTTCAGGTTCTGGGTATTTTGATGCCTGTGACCTACCTGGGGCAGGGCAATCGCGTCTTAACCAAGGAGCACCTTGAGTAGGTAATCCTCAACCCAGCCGGCTTTCAGCCGTTTACCTTGAAGTCCCCGTTTAAGGCTGGACTCCTGCTTCAGCAAATTGAGGGCTATCTGGCGCAGGACTGCCAGGTTTTGAGGCCCATTATCCTTACGTACCAGGCTGTGATCTTCTCGAAAGGTAACATCCAAAGACCAGTGCAAGCTGTTTTCTATGCCCCAGTGTCGGCGGGTGACCTCCAACAAAGTCTGGGCAGGCCTGGCCAGACTGCTGATATAGTAGCGAGAGTGGACCGTGGTCCCGGTTGCCGTCTCCCGCTGAGCCGTGACCTTAACCACGGCGTTGAGGTTGGCCCACTGCTGCCGGTTTTGCAGATAGTCCAGGCAGTCCGGGTCCGTGATGACCCAGCATTGACGGGTTTCCAGGCGGCCGTGGCCCTTGTTCAGCGTGCGGGCGAAGTCATAGGGGACGCCCTCGAAGTCGTATTCCTCGGCGCCCTCGAAAAGGTCGCGAACGTCATCGTACAGCCGGCCTTGATTCTCCTTCACCGCCAGCAGATAGTCGGCCTGAGCCTCAATGATCTCCCGGGCTATCTCCCTCTGGCAGCCCATGGCGTCGATGGTGATGATGCAACCGGCGAGCTCCAGCAGCTGTAGCAACTTGGGGATGGCGGTGATTTCATTGGACTTCTCGTCCACCTTGGTCTGGCCCAGCGCCAAGCCATGGGACGAGGCCCACACGTTAACCATGTGAATGGCCTTTTTGCCCAGGGTACGGTCGTGGGAGCGCCGTACCGTCTTGCCGTCGATGGCCACCACTTCGCCTTGGGTGACTTGGGCTACGGCTTGGACCCACTCCATGAAACAGCGTTGAAACTGCTCTGGGTCCAGGCGGGCGAAGACGTCGCCGAAGGTATCATGGGAAGGGATACCGTTGGGCAACTCCAGGAAGGACTTGAACCACTCCTCTTTACAGTTGCCGAAGAGCTCGATATCCACCCAAGAATCAGCGCCGCAGATGGTGGCACAAAGGGCAATGGTGACGATATCCAAAAGTTTGTGCCGCTTGGTACGATCAATCCTCGGGTCGTCCAACGCCGCGAAGTATTCGGCGATGGGTGCGCCTGTTGCCTGAACCATCACTACCCCTCCCTAGTTTCGTCATGATGATTACTATTTTAAACAAATTTAAGAAAGATAATAAGACGCGATTGCCCTGCTACCTGGGGATGATCATAACCGGCTCGATCCCAATCCTGATAGGATTGACCCTCTTAAATGGCGTCGCCTGGGGCTTCTGGCCGATCCTGTTCACCGTGCCTTTCCATCTGCCGGGGATACGCCCTCGACAGTTGGCAGTGGCGGTGGCCTTTACCATGATGATGTCGTCCGTTGGCACCGCCCTCGGGCCGTTGACCGCCGGGTTGTTGCAGCAGGCGTTGGGCGACCTTAAGCTTACGCTTTTCATCATCAGCTTCACCGGGTTCTCTCTGACCGCCGCGGGCATATTTCTGCACACCGGGACCCACGCCAACGTGGAGGTACCAGAACCACCTCACCGGTTACCAGATCCAAATAGTAGTTGACCTCTTCGCCGGTGTCGTCCAGCGCCGCCGCCAACTCTTCCATATCCACCTTCAGTTTGCCCTTTGGCGGCAACGAGTGTTCCCGATATCCGACCGGCAATTCCGTTACGTTCTCGGCGACGCCGGAGTTCGGGGTATAGGCCGCCCAGCCCACCCCCACGAACTCCGCCACCTATACGTGAAGACCCTAATCGACGGCGGTGTACCGGTGTTGGCCGCTTCTAAACTTGTCGGCCATTCCGATAGACCACAGAGGAGTGGTATTACGACCTGACCTCCCAGCAGCGGCGAGGTTTCCAGGAGAGGATGCCGTACTGAAGCCGGAGCTTCCTCCGGGTTGGCGAGTTATACTGCTCACCAATAGCCTATACAATTCGGACATGATAGAGTACTCATCCGCAGACGGTATGCCAGGCATTACCACATAACGGCTGGACGTGGGCCCCTAATAGGTTGGGATGCGGAATACTCAGAGAAGGAATTCAGGAACGTGTCCTGGAAAGGGCTCCGACAAGCGAGGTCAGCGCCTCTTCATAAATCCTTACATCTTCCCAGCCCCGGAAGTCTAGGACTAATCCCTTTTTTAAAGTGTCGCATAGCTGGTCTTCTCTGTCGTAGAACCGACTGTCCGCCGCTAGGGCTATTAGGGGCTGGTCAGATTCGGACCGCTGCCGGCCGGCCAATTGAGCCAAGTACTGGCTGGCCTGAGGGCTTTCTAGAGATTGAGCAGTGCAAAGCAGCACCAAGCGGTCATAATAAATAGTATGGTCGAGGAGTATGTCGCCAGACTGCACTGCCGCTTCATCATCGGCGGCAATTGCCCAGCTAGGTATCTGGGAGGCTGCCAGCCCTGACCTGAGCCGCTCGGCGAATTCGCTATCTCCTGCGGAGCCGATGATCAATATACTGGGATAAGCGCGCCTCACGCCTTTTAAGGCGTCCTGGGCCGCTATCAAAGGGGCGGCCACTCCGGCATTCTCCAGGAAAGCCTTTGGGATGGCTCCACCGGACCGGGCTAGGGTGTCCAACCCAATGGTGCTGGGGCCAGTGTGACGTGCCAGGTCCAGGCCGATGACTGTGCTTAAGTCGCAGTTAACGAACTCCGTTATGCCCAACACTGTATTCAGAAAGATGGTGCTATCAAGATCAGCCTTAGTAATTACCGCGCCCCTCAGGTCGGCACCGGTTAGATCGGCCAGCTTGAGAGATGCTGCGGTCAGATTTGCACCTCGTAGATTAGCGCCACTCAGATTGGCCCACGACAGGTCAGCAAAGGTAAGGTTTGTTTCGGATAGATTGGCGCCTTCCAAATTAGTATAACGAAGATTGGAATAAGATAGGTCGGCCCCCCTCAATCCGGCTGATTGAAGGGCACTGTTTGAAAGATTGGTCCTTACTAGAGAACAGCCAATCATGTTCGTTCTGATGCAGATTGCGTTGGAAAGATCAGACCGCGACAAATGGGCCGACTGTAGGTTGGCACCTTGCAAGTCCGCAAGGCGGAGATTGCAGCCGGTGAGGTCGACCCTGCTGAGGTTGTCGTGGGCCAGATCAGCCCGGGCTAATTTAACGCCGCTTAAGGAGGCTCCAGAAAGATCAAGCTTGGCGCGCCCATAAACGGATTTCGGTTCGAAGTTCTCACCGGCAGAGAGGTTTCCAAGCGAATAGGTCAAGGTGTACAAAGTTACCGTAGGGTTAGGGATCATGTAGTTTAATTCTCGCCACTGGGCAATCGCATTAGCTCCGGACCTGGCCAGAGCGACATGTTCAGGGTCAGCCAAAACGCCTCCTAGACCTGATGCTTCGGCCTAGCGCCAGCCCTACATCCTAGTCAGTGTGTCGGCCGAAGCTTTGTCCTGTGTGATAGTCTGAGTAATCAGGTGCCAGAGTAAGGTTTCAAACCCGCCTTTTTCTCGAAACAGTCCCATCTCGTCACTTCGGAACACAGGCTGGGTTTATAAGATTATTCGATCAGACGCCCATCTCGGCAAGGTGTTTGATCCCTTGGACGTTCAATAGCATATTGCCTCGGTGCTGTTCCCGGCGGCTCCCTAGAATATGCCGCGCCTGATCAATCGGGATTAGCCTCCATTGCTCATAATCCGCATTGCCGAGGAAACTCTGTTCCGTGTAGCCCACGCCTACAAGCGGGCCACGGATTGGCATACCGTCAGGCCCCCGCTGTAACCGGTTCTCCCTTCAGCCCGTTTCGGTCCTAGATAGTCCCCGTCTCCCGCAGCTCCTCTAGCTCATCCGGTCGTAGTCCCAGATAGTGTCCGTAGATAAGGTCGTTGTCGTGGCCCAGCGACACCGACCCGCGCCACACTTTTCCGGGCGTCTCCGAGAATTTGGGCGTGAAACCTACTCCTTTTACTTTCCTGCCGAGCTGAACGTCATCCCATTCGATGTGCAGCTCCCTGGCGCGGTAGTGGGGATTCTCAGCCATGTCCCGGGCGCTCATTATCGGACAGCAGGCTACCTGGGAAGCGTTCATAATCTCCTCCACCTCCTGGACCGTTCGCTCCTCCACCCAGCCACTGAGGATGGCGTCGAACTCCACGCCCTCCACGGAGGCGGCCTCGGTTGCGGCCAAGCGCCATTTGGGTTCCGAGGAGTCGAGGCCCAGAATCGAGCACACTTTGTCGAACACCGTGCCCACCGCAGCAATAATGACCCACCCATCGCTGGCACGATAGGCGCCGAAAGGCTGGACCCGGTAGCCTTTGTGTCCGGCCCTCTCCCGCACTATACCTAGCTCGTAGTAGGCCGTCATTGTTCCCGAGAGGATGTGATGGATTGCCTCATACTGGGCCAGGTCGATTACTTGTCCCCTTCCGGTCCGCTGGGCGTGAATGTACCCCGCCAGAGAGGACCAGAGGCAATACAGAGCAGTTATGTAATCCGCTGACAAGGGAGCGGCACTCAGAGGTGGCTCCGGGTCCGGGGAGCCGTTAAGGTGCATCATTCCCCCGAATGCCTGGCCCACCACGTCGTAGGACGCTCTGCCCAGGTAATCGGGATGGCCGGTCTGCCCATACCCTGACACGTGGATGATGACCAGCGCGGGGTTGGTCGCCAGCACCGTCTCGTCATCCAGACCCCACCGATCGTAGGTCCCGGCCTTGGAGCTTTCCATCCAGATATCGGCGTGGGAGACCAGCTGAAGGAACAGGTCCTTTCCCTCGGCAGTACTCATGTCCAGGGTTACGCAGAAGGTGTTACGGTGCTCCTGGACCCAGGTCGTGCTGGCTGTGCCGCCGTCTTCTCCCGGAAGAGGGATAGGACGGCCCAGCTGCCTCCAGATGTCCCCTTCCTTGGGACGTTCTACGTGGATTACCTCTGCGCCCATGTCGGCAGCCAGCGATGCAGCGAAGGGCTGGGCCACAATGGTGCCCGTGGACAATATCCGCACGCCTTGAAGCGGTCCGAACTGCTCGGGCACCAGAGAAGGTATTCGGGTATCCATAACGTCCTCCCGCCTTTATCCGAGAGAGCTAGTCCACCACCGCGATGGCCTCTATTTCCATCAGGTAATCGGGACTGGCTAGTTGGGACACCACCAGCAGCGTGCTGGTCGGAGGATTTGTTGGGAACAATTCGGCACGCACCTGTCGGGCCGCTGCGGAGTGGGTGATATCAGTCACATAAGTGGTGGTTTTAACAATATTTTCCAGGTCGCCACCTGCCGACTTAACCGCAGCTTCCAGGTTCTGCCATATTTGCCGGGCTTGTGCCGCGGCATCACCCTTGCTGACCACATTCCCATCAATCGTTATTCCGACTTGGCCGGCGATATAAACGGTGTTGTCTACCTTGACGACTTGAGAATAGCCCCGGGTTGGCGGCAACGTTTCGGGGCTGAAGTATTCTTGGCGAGGCATATCTACTCCTAGAACTCAACATGACCGAGTAGGTCAAGGTTTCGTTCCACTTCGATTTAGACCACATTGGCTTACCAAGCGATTTCGGTTCAGGTGGTGCCGCGAAGTGTGGCCGGTGCCACAATTGGGCTCATGGAGCCATTGCTTACGTCATAGACTAACCCCGACACGACTAATTGATCTGGGGCTCCAGGGTTAGCTCGGAGTCGCTCGATGTCGTCAACCATCCTCGTTGCTGCCTAGTGAAGAGGCCGCGGGCGACCGCGTCTTCCAGCACCAGGTCGAGCAACCAGCGAAAGGAATCTCGGAACGGCTAATGCATAGGAGAGAAGCTGGCCGGCACCATGATCTTGTTCTCCTGGCGGACCCGGCCCGGTGCTCCAGAGGGCCAGCCTTCGATTTTTCTCGCCCGTATCTCGTCCCGGTGGTTCAGGTCTTGGTAGGGCCAGATGTGCATCCACCGGTTCAGACCACCGAACTCAGTCCACATGCCTGCCGCCAGGGGCGAGTGCTTCTCCCGCTCGGGTAGGGACGCCTCCCAGCGCTTGAGCAACTCCGGGATGGAGCCAGGCTCGTAGGTGTAGGTCCGCATCTCGTAGATGCCGCCCAGGGCCTGGTCGCCGCCCATGGGCTTCATGAAAGGGGCGGGGTTCCAGATCTCTGAGTTCATGTTCAGGATGTTGCCCGGTGTGATCTTGGGCGGCCAATTGGGGTCCTTTCCAGCTGCCGCGCGGACGCTGTCACGCTCTTCCAGGTTTTCGTAGCCCCAGACGTGGATAATCTGGTTCAAGGGGCCGATTTCAGTGTGCCAGAATGCGGCGATTGGCCCATATTTCTCGCGATGAGGCAGAGCCTCGGCGAAGGCTTCTTCCGCCTGGGGAATGGCTCCGGGCTTCAAATCATAGGTCCGTACTTCGTAAATCATCTCGCTCCCCGTAAAGAGATTTGCCTGTCTCCTGAGTGGCTATCATAACCTACCCAGCTTCCCAGCCGCCAGTTATCTGAACCAAAACAAAAAAATATCAGGGAGTGTGCTTGTCACCCACTGGCGAATGTGAAGTCCCGGCGCAATGGACCGAAACTCCACAGGATAATTCTAGGGGGCAAGAGGCCCTGTAATAGTGTACTCGCCCACCTGGTATCCCATGTGTGCTTGCGCCGTTGTCACGCAAGCGGTGCTGAACTAGCTTTCCTGTGGAAAGCCGCATTAGAATCACCACATCCACTGATTAGGAGACGTCTAGCCCGGGACAACTCATGGGCTCGTGACCACAATTCCTCCCAGATGATTCTTATTTGTTTAAGTGGTAAAGTAAGCGCCTTCAATCAGCCTCAAACCAGGAAAGCACTCAGGAGGAAGACCTAATGGCCATCGACGCCGCCACTGCCATAGCCCGCATCCTCAAACAAGAGGGGATACCATGGGTTTCTACCTTCCCCACTTGTCGAGTCAACAACGCGTTGGGCCGGGAAGGAATTCCCATCGTCATGATGCGGGATGACCGCTATGCCGTGGCGTTGGCCGACGCCTCTTCACGCCTCACGGCAGGCAATCAGATCGGGGTCTGTACTTTCCAGGGAGGGGTAAACGCCGCGGGCCTCCAGTATGCCTTCGCCGGCATTGCCCAGGCCTACGAAGATGGTTCTCCCGTCCTCTGCATCACCGATGGCGTGCCAATTGGGCAGTCGAACATCAGCCAGTTCGACGTCAGTACCGCTCTGAAAACAGTCTCTAAATGGTATGGGTATATCGATCAACCTCATCGAGTGCCGGAGTTCATGCGCCGAGCCTTCACCCTGCTCCGCACCGGCCGGCCGGGGCCGGTGGTCCTGGCTGTTCCCGACGCCTCTGGAACATATGATGAATCGGCCGACCCCTACCATCCAGTCAAAGGCTGGAAGTCGGCCCCCGACCCGGAGGACGTGGCCACGGCGGTGGACCGGCTGCTGGAGGCTCAGAATCCACTGATCTACGCCGGTGAGGGCGTCATCTACGCCGGAGCCTCGGGTGAACTAAAGTCGCTCGCCGAGCTGCTCAACGCGCCGGTAATAACCACCTTGAAGGCCAAGGGCGCCTTCCCGGAAAATCATCCGCTCTTTGTCGGAGTTCGGGGAGACCAGGTAAAGGAATACCTGGTCAAGAGTGACCTTATCCTGGCGGTGGGATCCAGCCTCTCTCCGGGTCGATTCAGCCATGGAATACCCGGCGCCGCCGGCAAGACGATAATCCATTGCGACGTGGATGAGCTGCACATAAACAAAATTTATCCCACGGCCCACGCCGTGATCGGCGACGCCCGCTTTACCCTGCAGGCCCTCTGTGACGAGACTTCTTCCAAGACCAAGGGGGCCGGCCGCGCGCCCGGGGATGTTGCTGCGGAGATAAAGCAGGCCCGGGATTCGGTGATGGTCAAATATCGCGAAGCGATGGCTTCCGATGACAAGCCCATAAATCCCTACCGGGTTTACGCCGGTCTGATGGAGGTTCTGGACCCCCAAAACTCCTTTGTGACTCACGAGTCCGGCAACACCCGGGACCAGCTAAGTACCGTATACGACACCCTGGTGCCCCGGGGCTTTCTGGGCTGGGGTAACGTGTCCACCCTGGGGTTTGGTCTGGCCGCGGCCTTGGCCGCCAAGCTGGCAGTGGCGGATAGGCCCTCAGTCGTAGTCACGGGAGAAGCGGGCCTGGGGTACATGATGGGCAATCTGGAGGTTCCCCTAAGACAGAAGCTGGGGATAACGGTGGCCCACGTCAGCAACGGTGGATTCGCCGGTTACGGCCCTGGGTTCTGGGGGCCTGGCCACGACCCCTACACCCACGCGGTGCTGGGCAACGACCAGGTCGACATGGCCCAAGTCTTGGGGCAACTGGGCCTGCACACCGAGCGGGTGGAGGAACCAGCGGAGGTAGTGCCGGCGCTGCGGCGGGCGCTAAGTGCCAATGAGTCTGGCCAGCCGTCCTACATCGAGTTCATCTGCAGCCAGTACCCGGTGTACGGCCAGTGGGTCGAGCGTTAAGCCGCTGGGTGAAACTGGCCAGGCGGTTGGTGCTAGCGGGTAGAGCCTAGCCTTTCAGCAGGCCCATCTCCTAGGATTATAGAGTCTCCAGCACTCCCCGGCACTTCAGGCCGTCACGACGCTTTCCTCCCCAGTAATCCCAGCCAGGACCAGGGGGTGGGTCAAAACTGAACCGGCGTTGATCGGTCAAATGTTGGTCGGCGTTGACACAGTTTAGAATGACAGCATGAGTAACGAACAATATTGCATTAATTGCGGCACAGCCATGGCGGAGCAGTCCAGATTTTGCCCAACCTGTGGCGCCGCCGTTGCAATTGAGACGCCCCTCTCTGACCCAACTTCCCTCCCCGGATACCCAGAGACTCCAACCGTCGAGTTGGCCGGATTCTGGCGCAGAGTTGGGGCGTATGTAATCGATTTCGCTATCATATGGTTAACAATAAGTGCTTTGCAATTTGCGGTGCGGATCGCCCAGACTGCAGCATACTGGGCAATCCCTGGCTCTATTGGAGGCATAGTTAATCTAATAGCTACCCTCCTCTCCACCTTACTGTTCTTGGCAATATTCCTAGGCTACTATCCCTACTTCTGGTCCACTTCTGGTCAAACCCTGGGTAAGAAGGCGCTGGGGCTTAGAGTTGTCCGAACAGGTGGATACAAATTGGGCCTGGGCCGGGCAATCCTGCGGTTAGTCGGCTATTGGCTCAGCACGTTGGCTCTCGGTCTTGGATTCATCTGGATTGTGTTTGATCGAAGGAGGCAAGGCTGGCATGACAAGATAGCCGATACTCAAGTCGTTAGAGCGCACGGGGGCTCCCCTGAAGCTGTCATCGCGGGCTCAGTTCCTCAGCCAGTTGGTGAGCAGCAGACACCGACAGCTCTTAGCCGGTTTTTAAGCCGCTTCGGGATAGGAATAGTAGCTGGTGCTCCGGTGGCTCTGATCATAATCAGTTTGGTCATCTGGCTGGCGACGGGGTTTTATCAAGTCGGACCCGGTGAGCAGGCGGTCCCCCGTCTGTTTGGAGTGGTGCAAGACCCCGTCATCTATCCGGGGCTGCAGTGGTGGTGGCCCGGGCCGGTGGGACAGACCGACCAGGTATTGGTAACCCAAACTCGCCGAATGGAGCTGGGCTTCATCAGTAGCCAAACGGGCGCGGTGGCGCCCCGGGGTGCAAAAGCCCTGATGGTCACCGGCGACCTGAATATCGTGGACGTCAAATGGTGGTCCAATACAACATCAAGGACCTCAACGCCTTTCTGTTCAATGTAGACGACCCCGAAGATGCACCCCGCCGCATCGCGGCAGGACGCCCCGATGGCCGCACCTTGAAGGACGCCGCTGAGGCTGCTCTACGGTTAGTGGTGGGCCAGTACTCTCTCGACGGCGTGCTGGTGCGAGATCGCGAAGCGGTGGAGGTGGCGACCAAGCTGAGGTTGCAGGAAATCCTGGATAGCTATGGTACTGGTATTAACGTTGTGAGCGTACAGCTTCTGGACGTGAGACCACCGGAGGAGGTTCGGGACGCCTACGATGACGTGCTGCGAGCCCGCCAAGACCGGGATGCCAGGATTAATCAGGCTCGAGACTACGAGGCAGACCTGATTCCCCGGGCTATGGGTGATGCGCAGCTCAGGCCGCCGGGCCTATACAAATAATCCAGGCCGAGGAAGAGTCCGCTCGCTTTGCGTCAATTCTTCTGGAATACGACAAAGAAAGGGATTTGGCTCGACGGCAACTCTACCTTGAGTCCATGGAGGAGATGCTGCCCGGCGTTACCAAGTTCATCGCCTCGCTGGAGGCAAATCCATGAGGAACTCAACCATTATCGGAGTAATTGTCGCGGTCGTTGTGCTCCTGTTAATCGGTCTGGCTATCCTGAGCCAGGCTTTGTACACCGTGGACGTGACCGAACAAACGCTTAATCTGCGGTTCGGCGAGGTCAAAGCTACCAGAATCCAGCCGGGACTATACTGGAAGACCCCCTTTGCCGAGAACGCCCTCAATCTCGACAAGCGTATTCTGCGAATCGACGCTCCTCCCGTAGCCATGCCGGATAGAGAAAAGCAGAACCTGATCATCGATTCCTACGTTCGTTACCGCATTGTCGACCCGGTTCAATTCCGGCGGACCTTGCAGACCGAAACCGGCGCCAGAAGCCGTTTGGGAGATATAGTCACATCTATTTTGCGGGACCAGGTGGCATTACGGGATCGGTTTGAAATAATTGGCTCAAGACCGGTTCTGGATGAGAGCGGAAACCCAGTGGCAGATGGCGAAGGGTTACCTCATTTTGAAGGGACGGAAACCCGTACCGAGCTTATGGATGAAGTGCTGGCTGAAGTCAGGACGACCGTTGCCACGCAGAATTTCGGCATCGAAATTGTCGATGTACGCATCAAGCGAGTCAACTTCCCTGATCAAGTGACCCCAAGCATTTACACCCGCATGCGGGCGGAGCGAAACCGAATCGCCACCCGTTTTCGGGCTGAAGGTGAAGAAGAAGACCTGAAGATTCGCGCAGGGGCCGACCGGGATCGCGATTTTATCCTCGCGGAAGCCCAGCGGCAGGCTAATATGATCAATTCGGATACAGAGGCACGGATCATAAACAGCTATATCCAGGCATTGGCGGGAGATACGAGGCTCTCTCGCTATCAGGGGAGTCTGAAGGTTTGATACCCAACTGAATCATGAGAGCCAAGTCTCAGGATAGCTGGGGTGGTGGCCCCCGCTAAGCCTCCATATCACGCGGCTAAACCTGTAATAGTGGGTGGCGTCGGAGTACAAAACTCACCCGTACCCAACCGGAAAAGAGGTCGTTTTTTTGGTTGTCACTTCCTACTGGGACGTAGTTAGGATGCCAGTAGTTGGATGAAAATGCCACGGGACATGCTCGTGGCCTGGGTGGCTCTTCCCCACCGCCAGAGTGGAGGAAAGAAGCGTCTACGCTTCTGCGGGTAAGTCAATGGCCTCCACGACACGAGTGTATGGCAACTTCGCGACCTCATTGACCTCTTCAACAGGTGCCGCGTTGGGAGCATCAAACAGGAACAGGCATCTCGACTCCCCTGGAATGTAGGTGCTGCGGATGTAACGGACGTACTCTCCCCTGGCCGGGAACCGCTGGTACGTTTCTATCACTGCCTGATGGGCCTTATACCAATTCTGTTTATAAGCGGCAGAGTTAAGCGTTGGGAAGTTGAGCCAAAGCCCGCTGGAGCCAGTCCCAACCTATCAGCCGCTTTAAGCGTGGTTTGTCAGCCTTCAGTTGCCGCAGCAGGTGTTCTATGGCCGACCTTTTGGCCTCTAGGGAAGGATATACCTCTCCTTCAATGTGCCGGCGCACTTCCTCAAAGACCCTTTCCGCTGGATTCAACTCCGGCGAGTAGGCCGGTAGAGATATTCGCCCAAAGCCCAGCTGGCCCATGAGTTTACCTCTGTGACTGGGGGCTCCATCCCACACCACCCCATCCATGGGCCACTGCTCAAATATGGGAACCAACTGTTGCTGGTTCATGCCCTGGGACCACCCCCAGTGTAGTTCACCCCGCCCCACGTCCACCGCCAGCACCAAATAGCTCCAACGGAACACGATCTGCATCGGCTGGATAATCTTCTTCCCTTTCAGACCCCAGCGCCGCCGCACCTGCCCCCAGAGACCAAAACGCATCTCGTCACAGTGCCATAACCGGGAGGCAGTAGTCATTCCAGCCTGGCCCAAGGCATCCAGTAGGCCCCTTTTTTCCAGGCCATCTGCTGTTTTGCATCGGCTTTATCGGAATGGGGTCGGGGGACTTTCAACCCCAGCCCAAGCCCCTTCATCAGGGAATACATGCCTTTATAGGTATAACGCACCCCCCAGCGTCCCCAGACCCACTCCTTTGCATCCCAGACCGTCCGGAACTGGCCCAGTTGCACCTTGGCCACCAGCGCTCTTTGCTGCAGCGGGTTTAGATAGGGCTTTTTGCCCTTGGCCTGGTGCCCTACCACCCGTCTCAGAACTTCGCCAAGTCCACCTCGTCGATACCACCTGAGCCACTGTTCCATGCTGCGGTAGGATGCCCCGGTCGTATCCACTACATCCTGAATGCGTTTCCCCTGGCTCAGCTGCCAGAAGGCTTGCAGTCGGGTACGCCGTTGGGGATGTACCTCTTTCTGGTAAAGCTGTTTCAATTCCTCGCTGCTTTCTTGCCAGTCAACTTTCACTCCTTTTCCCATCCCTTCGTCCCTCACTCCTTGGCTATTTTCCCTTCATTTTATCTCCACTACATACACCATCCTCCTACCCTTTTCCTTCACTCTTTATTCAGAATTGGTCTGATACTAAGGTGAAAACTACATTCAGCTAAAGCTCAGAGTCTGCTTCGGCAATCGGCAGTGTGTTAGTTAGCGCAACCTGAACGAGCAAAGTCCTTCGTCACACCGGCGTAAGCCGGTGTCCAGGAAAGTACGTTCTGTGCTGTTCCCTGGATTCCGGCGTTCGCCGGAATGACGGTGTTGGCAGCGCTGCCCCATTCGGTGTTGTTGTAGATTCCACTTTGGCTTTGGTTCAGTTGGGCATCCACAGCAGAGAGGAAATCTCGCTGAACTCCCTCCAAAGCTTGCTCCAGGAATCTCCTCCGTCGTCACTACGGTAGAGATATCCATAGCGGCTTCCGGCGAAAATCACCTGAGGGTTGAAAGGCTGGGCGTTCACCACCCACATCGCCGTATTGGGCTGTACCGGTAAGGAGAGATTATGCCAGGTTTTACCGGTGTCGGTGGACCGCATTACGGTTCCGGTGCGGCCTGGGGTGGTGTCGCCAATCGTGACGAAGATAGTCTGGGGATTGTCGGGCTTAACCATTATGCCCCTGGGGTAGGTCATGGGGAAAACGTCTTTTATGCCGATAGCCTGCCAAGAATTTCCCCCGTCGTCGCTGGTATAAACGTCGTTATTAACCACCACCACCACGGTCTTGGGCGGTCCGGCCGCTACGGCGACATTGTGAACGTCGAGATTGGGGATGGCACCGTTTATCTTTTGCCAGGTGTCACCACCATCGGTGCTCCTGCGCACGCCATCTACCTCAAAACCCACCCAAATGTCCTGGCGGTTCTCCGGATCAATGGCTATGCCGGTCACCCGGGGCACCCCTACCGCCGGACATTCCTTGGCAACCTCAACCGGGCGCTGCTCCCAGGTCCTGCCGCCATCCGAAGAGCGGAAAATGGTAGCCGGGTCCGGCGTTCCGGTACCAGCATACATGGTGTTGGGATCGGCCCGATCTATGGCCAGAGCCCACACGCAGTAATCTTTCAGCGCTGAATCGTTTAGCTGCCAGTTTTTCCCGCCGTCTTCGCTGCGGTACAGCCCTTTGTCGGTACCGGTAAACACCACCTCCGGCCGCTCCGGGTGGTTAACAACCGTCCTCACCAGCGCGTCGGAGTGCAGCCCCGAGTTGATGCCCACCCGCTGCCAGCTTTCTCCCCCATCCTCACTCCGGATGATTCCCTGTCCCACCGTGCCCACCAGAATAGTCATACTATCTGCCATCATCTATACTCCCAATCCGTTCCTGCCTTGATTTAGCTTTTGTTGGTGAATAAGGCAAATAATACTACAGAAGCCGAAGAAAATCAGATTTCGCTCGGAATACACACAGCTTCATGTATTTCGTAGTCTTCTGCCGGAAGGCGAGCGGCTGGCCTGGCCTTGCTGCGACTACGAGCACCATCAAAGTGGACCGTGGCCGGATCTAGATTTCTCATGGTCTGAAAAAGTAGCCCCGGAAGAGGCTCTCCCGATATCACCGAAATGAGAGCTGCCAGCCCGGTGCCTCGCGGAACTCCAGTAGCGGAATAACCCCCGTGGTACAACACGGTAACCATTGATTTATGAACTGAGAAGGCAGAGGCAACGTGGCTCAACTCACGCCATAGATCCGGTTGATGTTGGCGTAACGGGACGGATCCAAATTATGGTCCCGCAAGCCCGGGTGGTCCGGCCCGTAACGGTGGGCTCGGAATACCGAGTTCGGGGCGTTACCCCCGCCACCACCACCGCCATTGGATCGGAAGGGATTGATGTATTCCCAAACTATCTCTTTGTTATGGGTAACCTCGAAAATGCGTCCTGGAGCGCCCTCGCTAATCAGCGTGTTGCCGTTGGGAAGGCGTTCGGCGCCGCTTATGTGGTAGCTGTAAAAAGAGATGGGTGGATCGCCGCTGTACTCCCAGGCCAACTCGTTGGTATTGGGGTCTACCTCGACGACGCGAGAGAAGGAGGCACCCACGTGGTGGGGGCCGTTGTCGAAAATTAGCACGTGCCCGTTGTCCAGATAGGTGGGATTATGCTGGTGGGAGATCTCTCCCGGTCCCCATTTCCAGCTGAATTCACCACTAGCCCGGTCCACGATGCCCACGGTGCTGGTCTGGCGAAAGCTGACCAGTAAGTCTCCATTGGCGGTTATATTCAACGAGTTTTGGTGAGTCCATTCATACCGGTTTTCTAGGAAACAAATCACGTCCTCGTCAACGTTGAGATGCTCCCAAGAGCGCCAGGAATCGACGATATTCCCCGCCGGCGTGACCTCGTGCACCACGTCTCCCAGCATTGGCTCAGCGACGTCTTCGTCGACGATTCCGCCCTTGACTTGGGCGGCGACTTCGGGGGGAATATCCTCAAATACCAGCACCAGGGTGTTCCCATTGGGCAGGCGCTGAAAATCGTGGTGCACCATGGGGTTTCGATAGGCCCAAACCAGATTGCCGTCCCAATCTAGCTCAATCACGGCGCCTACCGCCGTCCTCGCTCCCCGTGGCCTACCATCTGTAGCAGTGGGAGGATTCTTCCTCATCAAGAGATGGCCGTTGGAGAGGAGATACCCGTAGCTGATACCTTCCTCCAGATGCCAACGATGGCAAACTCGGCCTTCCATATCAAGAAGGTAGGCGTCGGTGCCTCGGGAACTGGTGATCAAAGTGTAGCCCCGGTAGGAGTGCTGTGGTGCGTAATAGATTAGCCCATTAGGATGATGTGTAGACCAACCCATGGTGATTTCCGACTCCTCATAAAATTTCAGTCCGGCCCAGTCCAGGAGGCGTGTAGGAAGAGATCATTGCGTTGAGTCCCCGGCGACAAAAGCACGGATGGCCTCGAAATATTCCCCGAGCCCCAGATGTAGAAGGTTGTTATGCCCGGCTCCTGGTATGGTCAACAACCGTTTGTTTGGAGACACAAAGTCGTGATACATGTCCACCGCTTGTTGAACCGGCGCCAGAGTGTCCTCTTCCCCATGGATTACCAAAACCGGAAGTTGGACGGAACGAACCTTGTCCCGATGGGTGGCTTCCAACATGGTGGCAAGATCGGGTTCTAGTCCATGCAGGAATTGACCCAGGGTGGGACGTCCGCTTTCTATTATCATGCCTTTGAGCACATCCGGTGTCCTGGCGCCCAGCTCAAAGGCTGAGTGACGTCCCATAGAACGTCCCATGACGTAGAGGGGGCCGCTGTACCCATCGGCGCTCAGGATTGTCTGGAGCTCCGCTACCACTTTGTGGGCGTCCGAAAGCATAGAGCTATAAGTAGGAGAGCCGCTGCTGGCGCCGTAACCGCGATAGTCGGCGATGAAAAAATTGACGCCAATCTGAGTGTAGAAGGGAGCTATATCATCATAGTCGACGGCAGTCTCCCCGTTACCATAAAAAAACAATATGGTGGGGTTGGTGGCTCCGGATGGGAAAAAGCGGCAGGAAAGGGTTACCCCATCTTCCACGGTTATCATGTGGGCCACAGCCCCGGGAGGTACTGGAATCCAATTCCGACGGGGGTAGAAAGAGTTGACAGACAGGTTTAGTTGATCCAGGGAGGGAAAATCGTTGGTAGACATGCCAAACTCTCTCCACGCGCAGTAGCTTTAGGGGGTGCAGTATCAGTCCTGGCTATTTGTCGATCCGGTATACCCTGGTGGCGGCATCGTGAAACAGGGCGGCGCGCTCCGAAGCCGAGTAGCCTTCTGATAGCCTTTTAAAAGCGTTAAACAGCACGTTGTATGAAGACGACACTTTATCCGGCGGGAAGTTGCTTTCAAACATGCACCGGCCCGGTCCGAATTGCTCGATACAGTAATTCATCAAAGGAGACAATGCTTGGGCCATCTCCTCGGAGCCAATTGGCTTGTCCCAGGTATACCAATCGAAACCGTAACGAGGCTGCCCGACACCGCCTAGCTTAAGATATATATTGGGGCAGGCAGCTACCGCGGCAATGCCGCTTCGCCAAGCGGGGAGAACCTCATCGTCTCGATTGGCGTATGAGCCTACTCGGTATAACCCTCCGATGTGATTCAAGACTATGGTTAAGTCTGGGACCGCGTTGGCAAAATCTACCAGCTCCGGCAGTTGGGGGAAATACAGAGTATTCTCCAGGGACAATCCCCTTCGCGCCAGCACTCGAGCGCCGGTCCGAAAGCTGTCACTGGCCAGCAGGCCTGGCTCGGCCCGGTTTTCTACGTCTGGATGGGGATCCCAGGCGGCGGAGCGACGAACACCACGAAATCGGTTGGGGCTGGCGGCCTGCAGCGCTTCCAGAACCGGTTCAACCCTTTCGCCCAGGCTCAAGTCGGCGTTTCCGATGATGGCTGCCGCCGCTTTGGTTGGTCCGTACAATCCGCTGGCGCTGGCCGCAGCCAGGCCTTGGACAAACTCGACTTCGCCGACCGAACGCAGTTCCTCCGGTCCGTCAGTCCGATACATCGATCTGGCTTCGATGAAGGCCGTAGACCGCACGTTGTGTCCACTATTAATATCAGCGGCCAGCTCGTGAAGCAGGTATCTTTGGTAGGGAATTCGATCTGGACGGAGATCCCAAAAATGGTGATGGGGATCGCAGATGGGCATATCCGGTTCTAGGGTTGGTTCCGGGGTTAATGCGAGCCAGTCGTTTCCTCCGTAAGGCATTGGAACCTCCATTGCTGTTTTGGGCAGGATGCTGTCGCCCAGGCCAGGTCGTTGCGAGAGGCCGGAGCGGAAAAGGGTTGGCGCCCTCGGTAATTCTCCAGCTTACCTGACGAATTCGGATGCCAGCAAACCCACGTCGAATTCCTCGACGTCGGGCTGGGACCATCTGAGCTCCTTCATGGCCCCCGCATCGTAACACGCCGTTAATTCCTTGAGCCGGGGGTAGACGTCTTGGGTAAACAGAGTCATTGAACGCAGGGTCTCATCGTAGGTCAAGAAGCCGGCTTGACCCATCATTAACAGATGTCCGAATCCCCCCGAGTACTCCCAGAAATTCTTCAGTTGTTGAAAGACCTGATCGGGAGTTCCGGCGAAAACATTGCCGCGGGCCAATTGGGTTTCTAGCCGATGCTTCAGACTTGGCACAGTCCACTTGCTATCCTCCACCTCATCTAGTCACAACAGGGCTTTTCAGCCGGGTTTCCAGCTCAACGATGACAGCCGGCAAGATTGCGACCATTTCGCAGTCATTACAGGTTTGCGCCACCTTCCAGATTTCGGAGCCGGAGCAACTCCACCACGGCAATCCTGACTCCATCCATCGTTTTAACTGTTAACCTCAAATCATGGTACTCGACGACGTCGCCTTCCTGGGGGATGCGCCCCAGTCGGTCCAGAATAAATCCAGCCACTGTATGGTAGCTGCCTTCGGGCAAGTTCACGTTCAGCTTGTCGTTGATTTCTGAGATGCCCACGCCAGCGTCCAGACGAAAAGTATAGTCGTCTATAGAGACGTAAGGTTCTTCGGGAGCACTGCCTTCCTCACCCATTTCACCTACGATCACCCCTGACAACTGCTTCAAAGTAGCCAACCCGGCAATGCCGCCGAACTCGTCCACAGCCAGAACCAGGCTGACACCTTTTTCCCGCATAGCGTAGAACGTATTGCTAATGATGCTGGTTTCCGGCGCGAAATAAGCCGGCCTCATTAAATTACCAACGCTGTCTTGACGTTGCAGCTGTTCACGGCCCAAAGCCGTCAGCACGTCCTTAATCGCCAGAACGCCCAAGACATTGTCCACCGAGTCTTCGCATACCGGAAAGCGGGTGTGGCTATGCTCCAAATACACCGACAAGAGTTCCTCCAGCGTAGTCTGCGGGGTAATCCATATAATTTCTGGCCTGGGAGTTATTACCTCTCGAATTATACGGTCACCGAACCGGAACACCTTCTCTAAGAGCGCCGCCTCTGACCGGTCCACGTCTCCCGATTGGGCGCCCAGGGCAATCAGAGTCCGGATTTCCTCCTCATTGACCTGAGATGCGGGAGAGTGGACACCCAAAACTTTGATGAACAGGGAGGTTATCCCTTGAAGCAGCCAGATTGACGGAGATAGGAACCACTGCACCACAACCAAAGGGCGGGAATAGGCAAAGGCTACCTGCTGGGGCCGGTTCCACGCGATGGACTTGGGCAAGGCTTCGCTGAACACGAGCAACAGGAAAGAACCCCAAAGGTGGAGACCAATACGGCTGCCGTATTATTGCCTATTAGGCTTATGGCTAAAGCGGTACCCACGGCAGCGGCTGCGGTATTTACCAGGTTATTGCTAAGCAATACAGTGGCCAGAAGTCGTTCCGGACGCTGAATCAACCTGGATACCAGGTTAGCTTTGGGGTGCCCCGTGTTTACCAAGTGAAGGAGACGTGCCCGAGGGAAGGCGATGAAGGCGGGTTCGGCGGAGGAGCAAAAGGCGGATAGAATCAGGCAAATAAGAAGAAAAATCAGCTTTAAGAGGTCTGCTGGTTCCATTTTCGGTTTCTGAAAACCTCCTACGTTCGGCTGACGCCTACGGACGGCTAAGGGAGATGGGCCCGTCGCCACCATGAAGAACGAGGATCTGCGGCCCGGACCCTTTCCGGATCACAGGAAGGTCCACGCCCTTCAAACCGATTGTAGATGTCTTTTCCGTGTTTGACTCCTCATGAAATCACGAATTATCGGGACTCGCAAATTGTACCATTGGCTTGCTCACTTCTGCCTTTAGTCTTGAGCCAGGCCCAGCTGAGGTCACAGTACAACCGCGACCCGGAGATCTCGCTGATATCCCTAGCAGCTCCTCCGAGGCCTGGCGTTTCGAGATCAATTCGGAGGGCTCAGGCTAGTCCTCGACTTCCATGATCATCTCGATTTCTATGCAAGCGCCGTTGGGCAGAGCAGCCATGCCCACGGCGGACCTGGCATGGGCTCCAGCCTCACCGTATAGCTGGCTCAGAAGGTCGGTTGCTCCGTTGGCAACCTGGGGTTGCTGGCCGAAATCGGGGGCTGAGTTGATCATGCAGAGCAACTTGGCCACTCCCTTCACCTTATCCAAGTCGCCTATGACGGCTTTCACGTCGGCCAGACAGTTGAGGTAGGCCTTGCCGTGCCGCTTCGTAGCCCTGCTCCACACTGATCTCTGCTCCCAGCTTTCCTCGGTGCATCGGTCCCGGCGTGTGCCCGCCGACGAACAGAATATTGCCAACTTTAACCGCCCCGGCGCGGCCGGGTGGCGGCGGCGTGGTGGCAGGCAGCTCCAGTCCCATCGCTTTCAGCTTATTCTCCACTTCCATCCTATTCCTCCTCTGTCTTTACCTAGGCCGGTTCCACTGCCAAGGTCACCTCGATCTTGATGACGGGAAGGCCGTCCCCATCGTCGCTGGCCATAAACGAACCATAATCCTAGAAGTCTGGCCGGAAAGCCATTGGCAGGGTTTTGCGCTACGCCAATCAGACGTATTCCAGTCTTATGCGGCACAGTAATACATGTATTACGTTGAAATACCCGCTATTGCATCGATAATCGACGTTATGAAAACGACGGTTTGGGGAGAATCGGGGTTTCCGGCCAGACTTCTAGCAGTGAGCATCACTGGAACTTGGGCATCACTGGAACTTGGGCATCACTTTCTTGGCGAACAACTCCATGGAGCGCATCACCTTGTCGTGCTTCATGCTGCCGAAGGACATGCTCGCTCCAAAATAGTCGATGTTGTGTTCCTCTTTTAGATGGGCTATCCGGCGGATGCAATTGTCGGGCGTATCGAAGTAGGCGGTAGTTTCTAGCTCGGACTCATAGCTTGGCGGCTCGGTGGTCCGGGTACGGCGCCAATGGTCTAAGTCAACGTCGATCTCTTCGCCGTGGGTAAGAGTACGGCGATAACCGCCCAAGTCTCGCACCCAAGTCAGTGCCTCCCGAGGATATTCTCTAGCTTCACCCTGGTCTTCTGACAGGTAGACGAATCTGAAGTAGGGCATTTGGCCTATGTTTGAGGTCTTGCCTAGCGCTGCGCATCGTTCCGCATACAAACTGAACAGACCCAAGTTATCCGCTTCGGGAGTGGAAAAACTTGTCAGAATCGGCAGGCCTCGGGAAACCGCCACGTCTACGCTGGCGGTGGTACGGGAAACGGCCAGAAAGACCGGGGGATGGGGTTGCTGCCAGGGTGAGGGCGCCAGCGTGATGTCTTTCACTTGGTAAAACTCGCCTTGGTAGCTGAAGCGACGGGTGGTCCACAATCCAAGGATTATGTCCAGCACCTCTTGAAAGCGCCCATCTCGCGAGCCGAAGTCAATGTTGAAATTGCCGTACTCGTAGTCCGCCGAACCACGCCCTACTCCGAAATCCAGCCGGCCTTCGCTCAAAACGTCCAGCATGGCGACCTCTTCGGCTAGGAAAATCGGGTTGTGGAAAGGAAGAACGCTTACTCCAGTGCCAATGCGGATTTTGCTGGTCCGAGCAGCGACGAAGGAGAGGATTGGAACTAGGGACGGGAAAATGCCGTACCTGCTGGAATGATGCTCGGCAATCCAGACGGAGTCGAAGCCCAACTCTTCGGCATATTGGATCTGCTCCAAAGCCTCGCTATAGACCCGACGCTGGGCCCGTCTCTCCTCATTGGACCATGACGCAAGGATAAACAGTGCAAACTTCATGCTCGGTCTTCTCAACGATGCCGTAAGATGGCGGTATTCGGATTTTTGGACGGCCGTTTAAAAATTATGCTGGCCTAGGAACTCCAATACCAGAGAGTTCCAGACCTCGGGTTGCTCCTGGAAAGCTGGGTTGCTAAAGCGATGGTCAGCTTCGGGATAAGTGTAGAATTTGTGGGGTTAGCCGAGTCGGTCCAGATCCTTCTGGGATACATGCTTACCCCGGGTGGCCATTGCTTCGTCGAGGCAAGGCGGGATCAGGTCCTGGCTTTGGATACTTTCGGGAGAATGTGTTCCCCGAAACGCCTTATTTGTTCCGCCGGATGCAGTACCGGCCAAACGCAGACCTGTTTGGCACCGGCCTCTACCCATCGCTCCAGCAAGACCAAACATTCTTGATAACTGCCTACCAGGTAGTGGCCGCTGTCGGCATCAAAGGAAGTCCCAGTCGCCCTCTCGATGATCGGTACCGCCAGCTTCTTTGCCTGCATCCCGTCTTCATGGACATACATAAACATGGTGTTGACCGCGTTGGGGAAGCTATCTACATCTTTGCCCAGCTTGGTTAGCGCCAGGTCAAGAGTTCCCAGAGCGGAGCGAAACTCCTCTGGCGTAGAGTGCCACGCGGATGCCACCCATCCGTCTCCCAGTCGGGCCACTCGCCGCATCCCAATTGGAGAGCCCCAACTGGAGAGCATGATAGGAGGACATGGCTTCTGAATACTCATTGGCGTTACTGTAACATTGTTGAACCGATAGTAGGGACCCCGGTGGGAAACATTGGGGTTGGTGAGCAAGGCCCTTAGAGCCACTACCCCATCCTCCAACATTTTCCGGCGTTCCTCGAAACACAACCCAAGAGCATCGAAGTCTGACTTGGTTGAGCCTTCGCCCACACCTATGGTCAGGTTACCGCCGCTAAGTATGTCCAGAGTAGCGAAGCTTTGGGCCAAAGCGACCGGGTGCCGCAGGGGCATCCCCAACACTCCCGTGGCGATGCCTAACCCGTGTTCACCGGCTCGGCCGGCTACGGCCGCCAGTAATAACATGCAATCCATCCAAGGATCCGAATAGACGATATGATCGGTAACCCAGATAGCCTTGAACCCGGCTTCGTTGGCTGAATCCACGATCTCGACCAAATCACGGTGAGAGGGCGTGGGGGATTCGACCCCTGGGAGCATCCTAGTTGGCAGGTGTACTCCGAAGGAAACTTTGGAATTAGCCATGATTACCCTCCGATTGCCCGAAAAGACCAATTCAGGGCAGTACCTAGTTGGTAATACGCTCGGCGCCTGCCAATACCGGGGGTTGGGCCCAGTAATCCCAGTCTTTCCGCGGCACCAGATAACGAGCCTTAGGGAAGGCTGGCTGGCCGTTGGTCAGGTTCCAGCTCACGTGGTCCGGATGAAGGCGGGTAAACACCACCAGATCGACTGCCTCGCGGCTGACCCCTTTATTGGCCGCTCCTAACCAGCGCCAATAGCTCGATCGGAGTATTACCGACTTTCCCCGAGAGGAGTAAACGGAGTTGCCAGTTGGGTTGAGGTTTCCTTTTAAACTCCGATGGGGGTGGAACCGCACAATTCAACCTAGGCTGTTGGTCTCCAATGCGGAGGCTCAGTTGGCGCTGTGAATACCCTCCGATAAGATGTAGTCGTACAAATTGGCAACGTTCATCTTCATTACTCGAGGAGAGGTACCGTCCTGCCCCACGTCCATGGGGTAGCGGTCAGTCATATCTGTCAGGTCCTCAATCGCCTGGTCCTTGCTCATGCCTCGATCCACAGCCTGGCGAACGTAGTCGACCCATTCCATGATGTAGGTTCCTTGTTCGTCCAGATAGCTCTTGTCGCATAATGCCCCATGGCCCGGAATAAAAATCTCTTCGTCTAGGTACCGGAGGGAGTTCAGGGCATTCAGCCAGTGGTTGGGGTTGGCTTCCTGGATGTAGGTCTGGACCTTGTGAAAAATATTATCGCTGGTAAAAACCACTCCTTCTTCTTTTATCAATATGGCGGCCTGGTAAAGGGTATGGCCCGGCATGTGAATCATTTCGAAAGTGTGGTCGCCCACGTGCAGGGTCATGCCGTCTTTAAATGTGATTACCGGGGCGTTGAGGGCATACCCTTCCAACAACTTAGGCTCGTCCGGACCCATCCCGCCCACCCTGGCCAGGTGCTCGGCAAGATCGGTTTCCAAAATGCGGGTCCTTACTCCTTCCTGGGCTACAACTGGGACATCAAAATAGGCGTTACCCGTCCAATGATCTCCATGGGGCTCAGTGTTAATGATGTACTTTAGCTCTCCATGCTTTTCTATCTCCGCTTTCCATTTCAATGCATCCGTGGGCTTTTGAGGGCTGTCGATCATGACGATGCCATCAGAGGTGGTGACAAAACCGTGATTACAACCCCGCACCTGAGTTTCCGCGTAGACATTACTGGTAATTTGCTGCACGATACACCTTATTCACCTGGAATTTTGGGCGCGAGCAGTTTATGCCCTGGCGCCATTTGACTCGACGCGGGGTCAAATTCCTATATTCCGGGCCGGAAGCGAAATCTGAAAGGTCTTCGAGATTGATAAAAAATAGCCGGGATCGGCAGCACCACAGGCAAACTGTACCGCTAGGTACAGATACTCCCCATCGTCCATCACGAACAATGTCCAACCCAACTCCTGGGCCATAGCGATACCGATGAGGGAGCCCAGGGGGCGACTGTTTTCCTTCAGACCCGCCCGGTTCTACCTTCGCATTTGACTGAAACAATCACTGCAGTATACGGGTTTGTCCCCAGTTGGCCGGAAAGGGACCGTGGTGTCGATGCCGCACTGGGCGCAAACGGCAGGATGCATCTCTCGCGGTCCACCAAAACCCCCGCGGTCTTGGTTCCTGCGGGAACTCCGACACGCTGGGCAGCGGCCCGGTTCGTTGGTGAAACCCTTCTCCGCGAAGAACTCCTGTTCACCTACCGTGAAAACGAAGGTTGCGCCACAATCCCTGCAAGTGATGTTCTTGTCTGAAATCGCCATGTCGTACTACCTCCATCTGGAATATGGCTTATTCTAGGGCGTCCCGTACCTCGAAAGCAACCAACGAACGTTGCCGCTGGTACCTCCGGAGTACCTTATCCTAAACCAAAGCCAAAGTGGAATCTGCATCGACACCGGATTGGGCAGCACTGCCAACACCGTCATTCCGGAGAACGCTGGAATCCAGGGAACAGCGGAGAATGCATTTTCCTAGACACCGGCTTACGCCGGTGTGACGAAGGATTTTGCTCCTTCGGGTTGTGCAAACTAACACACTGCCGATTGCCGAAGCAGACTTTGGGGTTTAGCTAAATGTAGTTTTCACCTTGGTATTAGTATAGGAGGGCAGGAGCCAAAACTCAGGGAATGCAAGCTCGCAAGTACCTGAGGCCCACCCGTTCCTCCGTCGCGGGATAGGACGCCCCTGAGCAAACTGGCTGTTGACGGTGAGACGAGCCCCGTTCGCCGGGGTCAGAACCGTAGCCAAGGCGCGGGGAGGCTCAGGGCTGCCCCCAGGGAGCCTGTGCCACGGCAAGGGACTCACCGAGGTCATACCGCGTCCCTGATATCCCCTTGTCTCGCGAGCCGCAGTTCAGGCGATGTGCCGGTTTTTGAGCAGCCGCTAGTCTTTAATACACCACCCCGCCCGCCACCAGCTTTGCGACCTGGTCGTCGGAGAGGCCCAGTAGCTGCCCGAACACGTAGGGGTTGTCTTCCCCGATATTGCTGTAGTCGCCGAATTCCATTGGTGTGGCCGACAGGTGTGCCGGCATGCTCCAGGATAGGCTAGAGCCCTCCTCCCATTCCGAGGCCGATTTGCCCCGTTCAGTGGCGAAGTATTTTGTTTCCCGATAAAATTCCCGGGACTTCAGGTGTTCGCTGGTGTACAGGTCCTGGCCCTGCGACACGACGCTGGTCGCTACCCCGACCTCCTGTAGCTGCTCCATCACCGCTTCGGCGGTCCGCTGGCTGGTCCACTGGCGGATCCGGGCATCCAGCCGGTCTTGGTGGTCCAGACGACTAGCCAGGGTGTTGAACTCGGAGTCTCGACACCAATCTGGGTCGCCCAGCACCCGGCAAAAAGCGCGCCACTCCTCCTCGGTGAACACGGCGATGGCGCAGTATCGGTCCTCTCCCTCACAGGGATATACACCGTGGGGAGCGGCGTGGGGGTCTCGGTTGCCCCGGCGTTCCGGCAACCTTTGGTTTACCTGGTAGTCCAACAAGGCCGGACCGGCGGTGACGGCCCCGGATTTTAATATGGAGGACTCCATGGTGGCGGGCTTGCCGGTACGCTGCCGCCGGAGCAGGGCTCCGATAATGGCCGCGGGCTGGAACACTCCGGTATGGTAGTCGGAGTAGGAGGTGTTCACCACGCCTGGCGGTGCACCGGGTGCTCCGGTCATCATGGACACTCCGCACATATGCTGCACCAGGATGCCGTAGGACTTGTAGGTGTAATAGGGGCCGTGACCCCCCAGGCCGGTCTGCCACATGATAATAATGTCCGGCCTGACCTGCCGAACCTCGGCAAAGTCGATTCCCCAGCGGGCCAGAATATTGCGGCGGAAGTTGGTCATAAAAACGTCACTGACCTTGATCAGCTCCATAAAGATGTCCCGGCCTTGAGGAGTGCGGACATCTAGGGTTATCCGTTGTTTGTGGCGCTGATAGTCGGGCTGTCCGGCGCCTCGTGACCAGGCGGGTATGAAGGCCATCTCGTCCAGGACTTTGTTGGTCTCCACTTTAATGACCTCGGCCCCCAGAGATGCCAATATCCGGCCAGTGAGAGGCAAGGCCACGTAGGGGCCGAACTCTACCACCCGCACTCCCGCCAGCGCCTTGTCGGTCATTGTGCTTCTCCTCAGCCGTCAGACTTCCTGGCCTTAGGTTTCATCCCGGTTTGGTCTCCGGCCTCCTCTCCCCTTGTGGGAGAGGATTGAGGTGAGGGGTATCACCCCCATCCCAACCTTCCCCCTAAAAGGGGGAAGGGGCTATTTCTAGAGCAGGAGCCCCCTCCGCCGAAGGGCTCGGGCTGATATTTTGAGATAATGACAGAGCTAAATATCCCCGTTGGCCCGCAACCGGACCAGATCCTGCTCGGTCAGACCTAATTCATCGCGATAGATATCCTGGTTGGCTTGACCCAACCGGGGCGCGGGGGCATTACCAGGGGACACCTCCTCGCTGAAGAAGATGCCCAAGGGATACTTCAATGGTCCGACCTCCGGATGATCCAGCTCGCTCCAGAAATCACTCGCCTCCAGCTGGGGGTCTAGGAGTAAGTCAGCCACGTCGTTCACTGGAAGGAACACCAGGTTGCGCTCCTGGCCCTGATGGAAAAGCTCCTGGGATGTAAACCTAGAGGCGAAGTCCATAAACAGGGCAGTGATGATGTCGTTGTGGGGTGCCCGGTCTTGGTTGCCTCCTCGATACTCCTCGTTTAGTATTTCAGCGTCGCCAGTCACCTCGTAAATCCATTGGGCCAGGGTGTCCCATTCCCGGGGCGTGATGATGCCCGCTGATATCCATCCACCCTGGCAGGGGTATGCTCCCAGCGGGATCACCAGGGTCGAGGTGGTGCCCACCCGGGTGACGTTTTGCCCCATCTGCTGCCAGGCCAGGGCCGGATGGGCGTCGGTGTAATAGGTGATCAGAGCTTCGTGTAGGGAGACGTCGATGTATTGGCCTTCGCCACCTTTGAGGTCCCGGTAGTAAAGGGCGGCTAGAATGGCTACCGAGGCGTATTGGGCGCCCGGGTATGCTGACTGAAAGTTCCCTTGGCGTAGCGGCGGCTCATCTGGTTCGCCGGTAATCTGCATGTATCCGCTGGCGGCCATGGCAATCAGGTCGGAGGACTTGTACTTGCTCCACGGGCCGGTCTGCCCGAAAGGAGTGATTGAGGCCATTACCAGTTGCGGGTTGATTTCGTGCAGGGAGTCATAGTCCAGGCCCAGGCCCTCTAAGTAGCCCACCGGGAGGCTTTCTACCACCGAATCGGCCTTCTCGGCTAACCGCCGAAAGAGGGACTGGCCGTCTTCGGTTTGCAGATTAAGGGTGATGGACCGCTTGTTGGTGTTGTAAAAGAGGAAGGAAAGGCTTTTTTCGGGATGAGGCTCATCGTTGGGGAAGGGGCCCTTGGCCCGCAGGGGGTCTCCGCTGGGAGCTTCGATTCTAACAACCTCGGCCCCGTAGTCGGCCAGTAGCTTGGTGCAAAAGACCCCGCTCTCGTCCGTCAGGTCCAGCACCCGATAGGGCGGGATTAGGTGGTCATCTACCGGGGGGTCACTACTCATTTGTTATCCATTATCCGGGGGTCTCAGGTTTCAGCCGGTGTAAGCCGCCACCGGAACCTGATGCCGGGCCACTTCTCGTCTGAGAGTTCCTGTATCCTACGCCGCCACCTGTTCCCGCAGCGGAACATAGCGAGAAATGAACAGTGCTATGGCGTCGGCCACGGCCTGGTAGAAATGAGGCTCTCGATCAAAGAAGTGGTCCTGTCCGGCGTACAAATGCAGGTCCACAGGGACCCCCCGCTTGCCCCAGCTTCTCGAAAAATCGCATGGTTTCGTGGTGGTGTACCCGTGTATCAGCCGTGCCATGAAAGATGAGCGTCGGCGGATAGCTCTCGTTGGCGTAGGTGATCGGACTTATCGCCTTTAAGAATTCCGCGTTCGGGTTGGTACCGAACAGGGTTTCCAAATCCCGCCTCTGGACAATATCGGTCATGTTGGACACGGGGGCCGATCCAACTACACCGGCCACCTCGGTGCTGACTCCGGGGTTGCCACCGCTCCCTTCAAATTCGTCAACGTTGGGAGTGCCGCCCGCCAATAAAGCAAGCTGCCCACCCGAAGATTTCCCCGCGATCACTATTTGCGACGGCTCGATTCCAAGACCCGAGCTATTAGCCCTGACCCAGCGAATTGCCGCTTTGACGTCGTGAATCTGAGCTGGCCAGGGAGCCTCGTCCATTACCCGGTACTCCCCGTTTAGGCACACGTAACCGTACTTCGCAATGGGATAGCCGTACCGCTCTGCCAGGGCGGTGCGGCTATCCCATTGCGCCACCCTCCTCCTGGCATAAACAGCACTCCAGGAACAGGACCATGTTGAACGGCGGGGCGAAACACGTCCACCTTAAGCTCCCGGCTCCCACCTTTTCCGATAACTACTCCTTCTTCGACTACAACATCACTCACCGAAACCTCCAACTTTTGTGGCCACCTGAGATAGTCTGGTCGCGTCATCACGGTAACACAGCGCCCGGACTCTTTCACCCATTTCACCCATTTCGGCAATCTCTCCAGCCACTTCTATCGTTCGGGGTCCGTGGGTGCCTAGCTTCAGCGTGGGGTTCTGTAGGTGGGACAGCCGGTTTGGTGATTGCGTGGCTGTAAGAGAGAATTAACAGTCACGCCCATTTTCATAAGTTATACGAACCTTTCACGCGCCCACCCGCGGTCAAAGGGCGTCCAGAAGAAGGAGGTCAGCTTGAGGTTCTTAAACTTCCACTCTCCGTCGAGCCTCACGTACTCTTCATCGTATCTGGCCGATCCCCAAACCGCTTGGTCCCCTTCAGCAAAGGTGCAGGCCTGGAATAGGTACCAGATCCCCTTGGCCTGGTCGCCATCAACCTCTATGATGGGATTCATTACCATATGCACCGCGAAGGGAAGCCGCTGGGAAGCCCGAATGAAGAAGTTACGAATCTCATCCCTTCCTTCAGCCGTGCCCCGAATTCCGCCATCCCAGATCGCATCTTCAGTGAAAAGGTTAGCGATGCTGTCAGCGTCGTAATTATCGTCACAGTAAGAGCAATAACGCGCTTTAAGCCTCTTTATCTCCTCGATGTCCTCTATGGCCCTAAGCCTACGGCCGATGTCCTCCAAGGTCATGTCTTGCCTCCTCCTTTTCGCGAAACGCCTATGTCGCCTGGCTCCAGTCCATCTAAACCAAAGCCAAGGTGGGAACTACATTTTGCAGTGATGGCAAAGGTAGGGAAGGTGTAAAAATCAATGCATCGCCTCGAGCTTGTAACAAGGTTCGGCAGCGATGTTTCACTTCATCCTTACGATGAATTAGCCCGCCGAAGAATTGATTCATCTTCTCTTGGACTTTGGCTTTTGTTCCGTGGCATTCGTTGGCCGTGACCTCTTCTCTGGCCCAGTCCCAGACGGCTTCGTCGGCGTTGAAGTCTGGACTGTAGGCCGGTAAGGCCACCAGCCTCAGATGCAAGTTCGGAGTGGTCAAATAGCTGCGAATCGCTTCTCCTCGGTGGGCTGGCCCATTGTCCCAGATTACTACCAGAGGTCCAGGATGGTTTGCTCTTAGCTGCTGTAAAAAGGCGGTGGAGGTCTCGGCATTGCTGTTTCCAGCTATTTCCATGGCTTCCACCTCCCCAGTCTCCAGACAAACTCCCGAGTAGTAGCAGGCCTTCTCTCCCCACCGGGGACTGGTGGAGTCCACCAGCGCTGCCTCTCCCTTGAGTACCCATTTGCCTCGCAGGTCGGCATCGGCCCGAAAGTGGGCTTCATCCACGAAGAAGATCTTGGCTCCACTCTCTTGGGCCTCCTCTCGGATTTGGCTGTACTGGAGGACGAAGGCTTTCCGTTCTTCATCCTTGGCTTTCAGGAGGCGTTTCTTGGGTCGCTTCAGCACGAAGCCCAACCGATGGAGGTAGTTCAAGCAACTGCTCCGACTCAGCCCCAGGTCAAAGCTCTGCTTGAGAAATTGCCTTACTACTTTCCAGTTCCAGTTGGACAATTCAATCCCCGCCTCCCCAGGCGGATTTTGCACCGCAGACTTCAGTTGGTTCTGTTGACCTCGGTTCAAGACGGGGGGGGGACCCCCAGTCTGTTCAAAGACCAAACCTTGGGCCCCGCCTTGGCGAAAGTTGTCCAGCCAGTTTCCGATGGTATGAGGCTCTCTGTCCAAAGCCTCAGCCACCTGGATAGCCGACCACCCTTGGCCCAACAACCATAGCCCGTGCCACCTTTCTCGCTCTCGAGGTGTTGGCGCTCGATACATCCTTTCCCGTAAGTCACCTACATTGAGTTGCCACTCTTCCATGAGTTGCACTATGTCTGTCATCCCTTCCACCACCGCCACTCGACTTCTTTTACAGAATATCGCAACTCCTCTTCGGGTTCGCTTTATGTAGGTTTCACCTTAGCTTTGGTTTAGTGGCGCTGGGCCACGATGAACTTTATATTGTTGCTGCTAAGGCAGGCGATGAAGTTGCCGATTTCCCGAGGTTTGCCAGCACGGCGTAGAGGGATCGACATGAGCTTTTTAAGCAATTCTCGGGGCCAGGTATGAGTTATGCTGCTTACGGCCGAAGTGGCATCGACCACAGCGTTCCCGTTAAATACGCCCAGCTTGAAGTCGTTGTAAAATAGTTGTTTCATGGCCCCTCCTTTGGGTAATACCAATTCTGAATAAAGAGGGGAGAGAAAGAGTAGGAGGATGGTGTATGTAGTGGAGATAAAATGAAGGGAAAATAGCCAAGGAGTGAGGGACGAAGGGATGGGAAAAGGAGTGAAAGTTGACTGGCAAGAAAGCAGCGAGGAATTGAAACAGCTTTACCAGAAAGAGGTACATCCCCAACGGCGTACCCGACTGCAAGCCTTCTGGCAGCTGAGCCAGGGGAAACGCATTCAGGATGTAGTGGATACGACCGGGGCATCCTACCGCAGCATGGAACAGTGGCTCAGGTGGTATCGACGAGGTGGACTTGGCGAAGTTCTGAGACGGGTGGTAGGGCACCAGGCCAAGGGCAAAAAGCCCTATCTAAACCCGCTGCAGCAAAGAGCGCTGGTGGCCAAGGTGCAACTGGGCCAGTTCCGGACGGTCTGGGATGCAAAGGAGTGGGTCTGGGGACGCTGGGGGGTGCGTTATACCTATAAAGGCATGTATTCCCTGATGAAGGGGCTTGGGCTGGGGTTGAAAGTCCCCCGACCCCATTCCGATAAAGCCGATGCAAAACAGCAGATGGCCTGGAAAAAAGGGGCCTACTGGATGCCTTGGGCCAGGCTGGAATGACTACTGCCTCCCGGTTATGGCACTGTGACGAGATGCGTTTTGGTCTCTGGGGGCAGGTGCGGCGGCGCTGGGGTCTGAAAGGGAAGAAGATTATCCAGCCGATGCAGATCGTGTTCCGTTGGAGCTATTTGGTGCTGGCGGTGGACGTGGGGCGGGGTGAACTACACTGGGGGTGGTCCCAGGGCATGAACCAGCAACAGTTGGTTCCCATATTTGAGCAGTGGCCCATGGATGGGGTGGTGTGGGATGGAGCCCCCAGTCACAGAGGTAAACTCATGGGCCAGCTGGGCTTTGGGCGAATATCTCTACCGGCCTACTCGCCGGAGTTGAATCCAGCGGAAAGGGTCTTTGAGGAAGTGCGCCGGCACATTGAAGGAGAGGTATATCCTTCCCTAGAGGCCAAAAGCTCGGCCATAGAACACCTGCTGCGGCAACTGAAGGCTGACAAACCACGCTTAAAGCGGCTGATAGGTTGGGACTGGCTCCAGCGGGCTTTGGCTCAACTTCCCAACGCTTAACTCTGCCGCTTATAAACAGAATTGGTATAACACTAAATCCGAAACTGGTAATGGGGCCGTGGGGATTAACACAGGCATGATATTGGCTCCGCCACGGCACATCAAGGATCTGCTAGCGGGCGAGGTTGGGTAGGATAAAGCTTTAAACATGCCGGAGAGAGGATAGGATGGTAAGAAAACCCGAAATGTCACCGAAATGTCAATTATTTTTTGATCGCTTTGTTAATCAGGCCAACAAGCGGGCTCCCTATCCCGCCGATTGGGAATTATTCTTTGACTTCATCTGTGTTTGCCATAACCAGGAGTCGGAAGTGAATGGTACAGACCTGTATCCGATGCTAATCAAAGCCGGATTCCCCCAACAACCAGCCCAGCAACTGTCATTCTTCTACAAACAAGGCTGGTCCCTCTTAAGTAGACCCGAGGGCTATGATCAAATACCTACCGATTGAGAGAATCAGCGAATTCTGGAAATGGCGTTTGAAGGGATGTCCGCTTGGTGTAATTCCATATGTGCCATCGCCAGCCTGCTGCATCGCTTGGCTTCCAGCACCACCCGGCGAAACCAAGGGTTTCAGTGGAAGAGCAGGCCGCCGTTAACGTTGTAGGCCTGACCGGTGATGAAATTGGCTTCGTCAGAAACCAAAAAACCGACCATGTTTGCTACGTCTTCCGCCTCGGCAATTCGGCCCAGCGGCGTGGCCCGGCCGGCTTGCTCAACTATCTGAGCCCGGAACTCTTCCATCGAGACCCCGGCGGCGTCGGCTTGGGACCGCTCCCAATAGCTCATACGGTCCGTGTTAATCGGCCCCGGACATACCGCATTGACGGTAATGCCATGGGGCGCCAGGTCCAGGGCGGAGGCCTGGGTCAGCCCCAGCACCGCGAATTTGGAGGCAGAGTAGGCGGATCCCATGGCGCTGGCCTGTTTGGAGGCGTTGGAGGCGATGTTTATGATGCGTCCGCCGGCGCCCTTCCTCACCATTTCCTGTCCCACGAATTTGGTGCACAGGAAGACAGCCGTGGTGTTGATGTCCAGGAAATGATGCCAGACCTCTTCTTCCAGGTCCGTAACGGGCACCTTATCCCGTCCGATGACCGCCCGGGCATTGTTGATCAAGATGTCTATCCGGCCGTAATGCTCCATCACCTGCCGGACCAACGTTTGTATTTCATCGCTGACGCCCAAGTCAGCGTATCGGGGCAGGCAACGGCGTCCCAGAGCCTCTACCTCGTCGGACACACTGTCGATACTATGCCACTCCTGACGCAACTCGGCGGGAGGCAAGTCGCTGGCATCGCGACGAACATCGGTTATGGCCAAATCGGCCCCTTGTGACGCCAGTTTCAGGGCCGTCGCCCGGCCCACGCCTCTCATGCCACCGGCGCCGGTCACCAAGGCTACCTTCCCATCCAAATTACCCATATACTGCCCCCCTTCGCTTTAATTGCGCTTCTGGATTGCGCGCCTCGGGCTTGGCTCTGCCGGCAGGAGGCGACCCGACGGTTTCCGGCTTCCACCCCCGCTCACCCGTGACCAGCCTGCCCTGCGCCGCCGGTTTTCTCGAGTCCAAATACCGGTCTCAGTCTTCGCCGAGACGTTGGGCCGTGTTCGCCACCTAGCTATAAAATTACTCAGCTAATGACGAACGACAAGCTTAAAGATTAGGTAGGATATCGTCACATAAAAGTCCCAATGCCTGATCCACGTCCGGGCCTAATTCCGAGAACATCAGCTGGTGAAATCCTTGTTTTCGGGCGGTGTCCCGAACCTCCAGCAGCCGCTCAAGGCAGTAGCCAGGCTCTCCGGCGATGAATATCGCATCGATCATCTGATCGTTGACCAGGTGGTCGAAGTCGCCCCCGTCCGCCTCTACCTGGTCCAGCCGTGCTATATCTCCAGGGTCAACACCCAGCTTTGGCATATCCTCGGGGCTGTATCCCTGCCGGTACATGTTCAAAAGCCGCCGGCCGGCACTCTCCTTAACAAAATCTCGGGCGGCCTGGCGATTCTTGGATAGGGAAATCTTGATTTCGGCTACCTTGGGAGCGTCTCGTTTGCCAGCCTCTGCTGCCGCTTGGTCAAAGGTCTGGAGCAGGGCCGGCACCCTCCCGGTGCGGAGCGCTGCCATGTAATGTCCGCCAAAGATAAGGCCGTCCATATCCTTGCCTCCGACGGCCATGCCCAGTGGGCCATTACTGCCGCAGTAGATGCGAATGGGCGTTGGTGGGTCGAAATTCAGTTTGAAGTGGGCGGTGGGATTGAAGTTGAAATAAGAAAGGATGCTGGGATAGTCAGCGAAGCATACCGAGTTCCCTTCAAGGAGCCGCCGCAGGCTCTGCGCAGTCTCACGAAGCATAGTAACGGGTCTGGGGGTCTTAATCAGGTTGGGAGTTCGGGAATTGCCCCTACCCAAACCGATGCTCAATTCTCTCCCATCCATCAATTCGCTGATGGAGGCTACCATATCGGCTAGGTCCACTGGATTGCGGAAGTACTGCACGGTGACGGCTGTGCCCAATTTAGCCGGTACTTGGCAGGCGAGAGCCGCTAAAGTCACGAAGGTGTTGCGGCTGCGCAAGTTGTCGGTTACCCAGATTTGAGCGACACCGCGATCTACGGCTTGCTTGGCCAGGTGCACCAAATGAGGAAGCGGCACGTGGGCATAGGTAGGAAGATGAAATTGAACTCCTATTTCTAGCGCGGTGCTGTTGGTGGACATAAGTTAATACCTTTTGCTGGCGGATTGCGCCCAACTACCTTAGAAGAGCCGGTTTCCTATCCTGTCGACCGAAGTATAGTGCCCTACTACAAGCGGAGCAATTTTTCGGCGTTGCCGCTCATGATTTTTAGTTTGTCTTCTTGGCAGAGGGGTAGGCTTAGAGGTCACCAGCTAGAACCGAGACGACTTGCGGCGCCAGTCCTAGGGCCCGCTGTCTCAACTGTTCCCGGGTCTGGTCCTTCACCGGGTGTTTGGTGAATATCGTTGGGTAGTCCGGCGCTCCCCACCTGAGGGACATGGCATGTTATGGGCTCGGCCACGCCGCCTAGTTTGGAAGAGACCGGCACCGCCTAAACCAAAGCCAAGGTGGGAACTACATTGGGCAGTGATGGCAAAGGCACGGCAGGTGTAAAGATCAAAGCATCGGCTCGGGCCTGTAACCGGGTTCGGCAGCGACGTTTCACTTCTTCCTTACGGTGAGCTAGCCCGCCGAAGAATTGATTCATCTTCTCTTGGACTTTGGCTTTTGTTCCGTGGCATTCGTTGGCCGTGACCTCTTCCCTGGCCCAGTCCCAGACGGCTTCGTCGGCATTGAAGTCTGGGCTGTAGGCCGGTAAGGCCACCAACCGCAGATGCAAGTTCGGAGTGGTCAAATAGCTGCGAATCGCTGCTCCTCGGTGGGCTGGTCCATTGTCCCAGATTACTACCAGAGGTCCAGGATGTTTTTCTCTTAGGGCTCGTCACCGAATAACCATCTCAACTTGAGCGGTTGCTGGGCAGGATGGTATAGTTCCACTCCCCGTGAAACTCATGGCACCGCAGGTTCACCTGGGCCAGTTCGCTATCAGACACTTTGATACCCGCCGGGTACTTGTTCGTGTCCAGGTGACACTCTACCCGCAACCCCTTGGTATTCCGGGTTCCGCCAATCAAGCTCACAATGACCTCATGACTCACCAACGGCTGGCCCCGCCAGTTCTGCGTGATGAACGAAAACAACCGGTGTTCGATCTTGTTCCACTTGCTCGTCCCCGGCGGCAAATGGCCCACCGTGATCGTCAACCCCGTCTCGTCCGCAAACCGCTGCAGTTCCCGCTTCCACAGCCGCACACGACTCCCGTTACTACCCCCACCATCGGCGTTCACCAGCAGCCGGGTTGCCTTCGGATACCGTGCCTGCCCCATCCCCCACCACCAGCGCCGGATACTCTCCACTGCAAACGCCGCTGTATCGTGGTCCACCCCGACATTCACCCAGCCCGTGTTCTCCGCTACATCATAGATCCCGTACGGTGTGGCGCGCCCCAAGGCTGGTATCACGAAATCGTACACCCGCACCCGCTCCGGGTCCCCTTGGGGCCGCAACTCACGCCCTCCGTTCTTGAAATTCCCGACCAGTTCCTTCTTCTTGGCATCCACCGAGATCACCGGCTCACCCGCATCCAGATACGTCTGCGCTTGCTGGTTCAGGTAGGTGAACTGGGCATCACGGTCAGGATGATCGCCACCCTCCAAGGTCTTGCTGTTGGCCTGCAAGCTGTACTCCAACCTGTGCAAAAGATCCCCCACCAACCGGCGACTGACCCGGTGCCCCAACTGCTGGAGTTCAGCCGCCAAGTTCCGCAGGCTCTTGCAGGTCCAGCGCAGGGGCGATTCCGGGTCGCCACGGGTCACCGGCTCAACCAAGCGCTCCAGGTCGCTCAGCAGCGTTGGGTCCTGGCTCACAGTGGTCTTGCGCCCACCGCCCGGCTTGCGGACTCTGCCCGCGCTGACCCGCTCGGGCTGCTGCAGTTCTTGCATGCCCTGCTGGATGGTCCGCCGCGAGAAGCCGGTCGCTCGAGCGACCCAGGTAACGCCACCCCAGCCCAGCGTCAGCGCTTCGGCTGCGGCGACCAGCCGCCGGGTCCGCTGGTCCAAGACGCCCTCAAGCAGGGTAAAACGTTGTCGGACAGCATCAATATTTTCCATGCCGACAACCTTACTTTATATTGCTTAATTCATGGACTCACAAACAAATCCCGCCTTACATCAAATGTTTTCCATGCCGACAAGCTTATAGCATCCCCTCGATGCATGATAACGTTATTTGGTGACAAGCCCTTAGCTGCCGTAAAAAGGCGGTGGAGGTCTCGGCATTGCTGTTGCCGGCTATTTCCATGGCTTCCACCTCCCCAGCCTCCAAGCAAACTCCCGAGTAGTAGCAGGCCTTCTCTCCCCACCGAGGACTGGTAGAGTCCACCAGCGCCGGCTCTCCCTTGAGCACCCATTTCCCCCTCAGATCGGCATCGGCCCGAAAGTGGGCTTCGTCTACGAAGAAGATTTTGGCCCCACTCTCTTGGGCCTCCTCTCGGATTTGGCTGTACTGGAGGACGAAGGCTTTCCGCGCTTCATCCTTGGCTTTCAGGAGGCGTTTCTTGGGTCGCTTCAGCACGAAGCCCAACCGATGGAGGTAGTTCAAGCAACTGCTTCGACTCAGCCCCAGGTCAAAGCTCTGCTTGAGAAATTGCCTCACTACTTTCCAATTCCAGTTGGACAATTCAACTCCCGCCTCTCCAGGCGGATTTTGCACCGCAGACCTCAGTTGGTTCTGTTGACCCCAGTTCAAGACGGGGGGGAACCCCCAGTCTGTTCAAAGACCAAACCTTGGGCCCCGCCTCGGCGAAAGTTGGCCAGCCGGTTTCCAATGGTATGAGGCTCTCTGTCCAAAGCCTCAGCCACCTGGATAGCCGACCACCCTTGGGCCAACAACCATAGCCCGTGCCATCGCTCTCGCTCTCGAGGTGTTGGCGCTCGATACATCCTTTCCCGTAAGTCACCTACATTGAGTTGCCACTCTTCCATGAGCTGCACTATGTCTGTCATCCCTTCCACCACCGCCCGTCGACTTCTTTTACAGAATATCGCAACTCCTCTTCGGGTTTACTGGAGCATCCACCCAGACCGTCAGCTTGGCCCCGCGTGCTCGCCACTCCGCTGCCAGCCAGGGAGGTACGGTTGGGCCACCAGCCCTCTCAGCTTTATGTAGGTTTCACCTTAGCTTTGGTTTAGTTGAAATTATATATATTGGGGCATGCAGCTACAATATCAATGTGGCTTCGCCATGTAGGGAGAACCTCATAGTCTAAATTGACGTATGAGCCTACTCGGTATAACCCTCAGATGTAATTCAAAACTAGGGAACTGTCATGGGTATGGCGAAGGAAGGGGTGCCACCAGGGCTTGTCAATCTGGCATAATAGCTCGGAGACCTGAGCTCAGATATCTTGCGATGCAATGCGGAGGGACCCTATGGGAATATATCGAGTTTTTGCGGGGAGCGATGGTGAAAGCCATATAGAGGAGCTAAATTTGGAGGAGCACCCCGAATTGGGCGCATTGACCAATCTGCGTGAGGTACAGGTCCAACAGTTTGACGGTACCAGAAATAGGGACTTTCACCCGCTGCCCGAGCGCCGGCTGATCATTCATCTTTCCGGCGAAGTAGAGATTGGGACCAGCGATGGGTCCAAGCAGGTGTTTCGAGCCGGTGACATTCGACTCATGGAAGACGTGACCGGGCGCGGCCACTCCCACGTAGACCGGAGCCCGTCGTCAGCCGTCTACGTCATTCTCCAAGACTAGGCCGGCCGGAGTCGTGATAGAAGGGTTAGGGAAAGGTCACTCATAGGCTCCGGTGGATATAGCGTTAGGGGACAAGGCAGCAGTCGCGCAAAAAACATTTTGGGATCGATAGGGAGGTATTATGGCGAACAAAAAGGGAACTGGGCTGTTTATGGTATGGGTGGACGTACCCGCCGATAAAGAAGCCGAATTCAACGGCTACTATAACGAGGAGCACCTGGCGGAGCTTATTGCTGTGCCTGGCGTTCTCAACGCGGCCCGATACGAGGCGGTCAGCAGCGGCCCCAAGCATCTGGCTTGCTACGAGTTGGAAAGTCCAGCGGTTATTGAAACCGACGCCTTCAAAAATCGCCAGCCTACAGAAAGGAGCCTCCGCGCCGGACCACGGGGCGTCGGCACCAACCTCATCAGCAACGTCTATGAAATGATTTACCCCGCCGAGCTAACGGATGAAATCGCCAACTCAGACATGGCCCCGGCGCTGCAAATCGGCCGGATGAGCATAACCCCCGAACATGAAGCCGAATGGAACAAGTGGTACAGCGGCGTCTACGTGCCCAACTACGAAAAAGTACCTGGGTGCATTCGCGGCCGCCGCTGGAAGGTCGTGCGAGGGGAGCCCCAGTACGCCGTGGTGTACGAGTTCGAAAATGAGAATGTGTCCTCAACGGAAAAGTGGCTGGAGCAGCGAGACATCAATTCGGATAATCCGAGAATGCGGGACTTGATGACCCACGCCCCCGGTTCCCCCGGAATCTGGAAAAAGACGTTCCAACTGTAAGAGGGTGTTTAATAAGTCCCTTGACTTCTAGGTACGAGGTGTCATCCGTTTTTGGGCTTCCTCTCCCCTTGTGGGAGAGGAGTGAGGTGAGGGGTATCACCCTCATTCCAACCTTCTCCCATCAAGGGAGAAGGGGTTCTTTTCAGGCCGCACAAGGGCTCCCAGGGGCGTTCGTTATGGAACACCCCTGCTTCTACCCTTACCCGGGATGATGGAAGCTGCCGAAATTATTATCCCGTCGGAAGCCATCCGCCCTTTTCTAGAGGTACTGCCAAGGAGACCCGAGATTCATCGCCGATCCCCCGGGTGATGTGACCATGTCCGGTGGTGTCCTGAGCGATGAGCACATCTCCGGGATGGAGGCGTTTAATTGTGCCGTCGGCTACTTCGATCTCGGAGATTCCCGCCAGGTGTACAACGTACTGAATGCGGGAAGCATTGTGATAGTCGTTTACTGAAGGCGATGTGCCTTGATTGAGTCTTGTTGGTCCTTCTCCAATATGGTTGACGATTTCGGCGAACTGATCAGTTGTTACGTCTAGAAGACGGGACTCGCCATCGGCGCCAGGGTAGACCGTCACTATTTGTATCATCAGAGCCTCCTTCCGTAAGTTTAGTCTCTCAGGGAAATATGGCAGGCACCGCCTGTCCAGGGATTATTGACGTCCGGCCAAATAAGAATCGGTGGCCCGCTTCAAGCCCGCCCTCCGGTTAACTTGGAGCGCTTCCTTCATGCTGGCGGACCTCTGGTTGGATTCTACGATTCCGGTAAGGCTACTCTGGAATTGGGGCATGACATAGCGAGCCATCAGCTCGTAGCTACGGTGCAGCTTGTCACGAGGGGCCCAGTCCTCTGCCCGCAGCAGCAGCCCGCCGAACCCGCCACTGGCCTCTTGGAGGCGCTCAATGCCGGCCATACAATCATCCGGAGTTCCCACGATCCACTGGTTGTGTTCCACCATGTAGTCAACCACCTCATTAGCGGGCACCGGAGGAATCGGATTGCCATTGGTGCCGCCGGTGTATTCGGTGACTACTCGCCCGGCTCCTACCCGAATATCTTCAAAGGCCTGTTCTCGGGTTTCTGCCAGGTGACACCCGACCGACAACCGCCAATTCTCGCGATGCACAGTTTTACCGTGTTCGGCGGCCGCCTTTTCAGCAATCGCCCACTGGTCCTTCAAGCTGGTGCTCCGGACCACGTCGCGAGGCACGCTCAGTGAGATTACGGCGGTCCCGTGCTTGCCCGCCAAAAGCACGCCAGCGGGCGATTGAACCGACGCCACGGCAACAGGAAGGGTCGGCTTTTGATAGGGCCGCAGCTGTAGCGTGGCGTCCCGCAGCTTAAACCAGTCGGTTTCGCAAGTCACCGGCTCGCTGCCGTCCAGGAGCTGCATGATCACTCCTAGCGACTCGTCCATCATCTCCCGTTGCCGCTCCGGATCAATGCAAAACATATGGGCGTCGGACGCCAGAGCTCCGGGCCCGACACCCAGCATTACGCGCCCTCGGGTCAGGTGGTCCAACAACACCATGCGATTAGCCACCATATAGGGACTGTGATAGGGCAGGCTGACTACGCCAGTGCCCAAGCGAATGTGGCGGGTGCGACCAGCGGCGGCAGCGATAAATACCTCGGGAGAGGCGATAGTCTCCCAGCCCCCACTGTGGTGCTCGCCAATCCAGGCTTCGTCGAACCCCAGATCGTCCAGCCACTCGATCAACTCCAGATCTCGTTCCAGGGCCAAGGTCGGGTTCTCACCTACTCGGTGAAAGGGAGCCATAAAAGTTCCGAAGGTCATGTTGTCGGTTAGTGCAGTCAATTGTCTCTCCTCCATTTTGCCCGGATCGCCGCGACGGCTGGTAAAACGGTTCGGTGGCGACGTTGCCCTTCATCCTAACATTATTGTCGCCTACTCATATTTGGTTAAACTGGAGTCGGTTAGCACTCCGAGCATAGCAGGTTTCCCGGCACATCATCCCGGCCAGCGCCGGAATGATGTGCCGTCTACCCATCAACCAGGGGGCGGCATCCGGGCTCCGGCTTTCGCCGGAGGGACGAATACACCGCATAGGGCCCATCGATGCTTTTCACACAGTCTCTTGGCGTTGGAAGGCTCCCTCAATGGCAATGGCAATGGCTATGGCCTCCTCATCAGCCAGGAACGGACCAGGGGTCATGGGGGAAATCCACTGGGTATCCTCAGACTTGACACCGGGCACCAATTCCAGGACTATCAAGCCTAACATCCTATCCATTTGCAGTTGGAGGCTGATATGGCCGACCTGACCAAGGAGGAAGTCGTGGCCCTGGGTCATGCGGTGGGGCTGGAAATACGGGAGCCTGAACTGGCTGAGGTCACCTACAGCCTTAATGCCCTTCTCGAAGCCCTAGATGCAATCAATCCTCCGGAGCTGGAGAACATTGAAGCCTTACCCATTATTTTGCCTCCCCGGTAATTCGCGGGTAATTCCCCGGTAAATCGCTGGGGTAAATCGCCGGTTTTCCGGTGTCCTACTGCACAGGCGTAGGTTAGGAAGATGGGTTCTGATTCGTCTTCGGAGATCCAACGGGACTTGGTCTTCGCCGAAAAGGAAATAGCGACCAATCGGCAAGGTAACTAAATCGGGATAAGACGCTAGGCTTGCCGGCTATTGTTCGTACTGGACCAACCTTCCCCAATTATATCGGTGGCTTTCGCGTGTGCCAGGCAGTAGCCTGCTGGTAGGCGTAGGCTACATTCAGGATTGTCTGTTCTTCGAAGGGTTTACCTCCGATTTGGAGGCCAATGGGCAGGTTCTCGGAGGTGAAACCGCAGCATATACTCAACGCAGGAGAGCTGGCCAGACTAAAGGATGTGGTCAGTCCCGACCGATTGCGGTTGCTAGTCTGCTTGGAGTCAATGACCGGGTCCGGCTCGATTTTTGGGGCCGCTATTCCCATAGTAGGCATCAAGAGCACGTCCGAACTGTCTAAAGCGGTCAACACCTGTTGGCGGAGCAATGCCCGTAGCTTCAATGCTTTGTAGTAGGCCAATGCGGGCGTCAGGCTCCAGGTGAGGTAGGATATCCTGTTGTCGTGCTCGATTTCCTGTAACCGATTTCGTATTAGCTCCTGGTAGTTCGTAGGGGCCTCTATCCGGAGAATGCTGGATATGGTGTTGGCGTGGACGGTCAGCGGGATGGAAACCTCTTCCACCTGGGCTCCCAACTCTGCCAACGAGTTGGCAGCCTGGGACACGGCATCCCGAACCTCTGGTTCCACTACATCGGCGTATAGCAGCTCCTTGACCACACCGATTCTTTTGCCGGTTAAGTCGCCATCCAAAGCTGCGCGGTAGTCGGGAACCGGCGTGTCCCAGGTATAGGCGTCTTTGGGATCGACGCCGGCGATAGCCTGAAGGGTGATGGCGCAGTCCTCCACCGTTCGAGAAAGAGGCCCGATGGTATCCATTGACCACATTCCCGGCCGCAGGCCATACCGGCTGACCCTTCCCCAGCTAGGTCTGAGCCCAACCAATCCACACCAGGCGGCGGGGCCGCGTACTGACCCGCCAGTGTCTTCGCCCAGAGACGTGGCGCACAAGAACGCGGCGGTGGCAGCGCCGGAACCGCTACTGGAACCGCCGGTAAATCTCTCCACGTCCCAGGGGTTGCGCGCCGTGTCGAAGGCGTGGGACAGGCTGGTAGTGCCGAACTCGGTCATGTTGAGCTTGCCAAGGAGAATGGCTCCCGCCGATTTTAGCTTGGCGACCACGGTGGCGTCTTCATCGGGAACGAAATCGTTGAATATGGGCGTACCGGACGTGGTGCGGATGCCCGCAGTGTTCAGTTGGTCTTTAACTGCCACTGGCACACCATGCAAGGGCCCCCGGGATTCACCCCGGAGCAGCGCCCGCTCCGATTCTCGGGCGGATTGCAAAGCCTGGTCACCGCAAACAGTCAGATAGGCATACAACCGGTCGTTCAGACTATTAATGCGGTCCAGGTAGCTCTCAACTACTTCCACCGGAGATACTTCTCTGTTTTTAATAAGTTCGCCGAGCTGAGTAACCGAGAGAAAGGGAATTTCGGCTTGATCCATAATGGTGCTCCTAGAAAGTCGAGTAGAGTTGCTAACCGAGGTCTGGTCAACCCGGAAAGTGGACAAATCCTAATGGCGAATCCATATGGAAACTCGCGGTCAGTATGCCCCTGAATAGCTCGTTGTGCAAGCCGGGCAAATAAGCAGTAACTGTTCAGACTTGATGAGGTGAATTGGCTCAAAGCCGTTGGAAAAACGCTGGCATGGCCGGGGGAGTTGTGGCATACCAGGGAGGTGGACACTGAACTAGACCTGAACGCGGCGAGTCGCGAAACTCTGCTGGAGATAATTGCCGGCCAGCGGGCAGTCATTGCCGATTTGCAAAGGCGGATTGGGGTTCTGGAATCCCGTCCCAACCGGCGCGGGTCGTCGGGGATGCCGGGTAATCAGCCGCACTCCAGCCGGCAAGCGCCGGAGAAAAAGGAGCCCAGAAAGCCGCGCCGCCATGGCTTCGCCCGCCAGCGCATGACTCCTACCCGGCGGGTGGAGCATGCCGTGGCGGTCTGTCCCGACTGCGGGACTCACCTGAACGGCGGATGGGTACAGCGAACTCGGGAAGTCATTGAGCTACCGGTGGCTCCGGTAGAAGTGACCGAGCACGCCCTGGTAGCCCGCATCTGTCCGGTATGCCAGCGGCGCCGGCTGCCCAAAGAGGCCCTGCAGGGGGTGGTTCTGGGCCAGCAGCGCCTGGGGGTCAATCTGGTAAGCCTGATGGTGACCCTGCGGGAGGAGGGACGGTTGCCCATAAGAATCATCCAATGGTACCTGGAGACCGTCCATCAGTTGCACCTGAGTGTTGGTGCCATCGTCCAGGCCGTCCATGGAGTAGCCCGTCAGGCTGAGACGGCGGTGCGAGAGGTGCTCGAGCAAGTCCGCGCCAGTCCCGTGGTGCAGGGCGACGAAACCGGCTGGCGCCAGGACGGGAGCAACGGCTATGTTTGGACCTTCAGCACTCCCAGCGAACGATACTTCCTGCGTCGGGGTCGGGATAAGGGGGTGGTGGATGAGGTGCTGGATTCCTCCTTCAGCGGAGTATTGGTCAGTGATTTCTACGCCGCCTATAACCACTACCCGGGCCTGAAGCAACGGTGCTGGGCTCATCTGCTGCGGGATATCCATGACCTGAAAGGGTTGTACCCAGAAGACGCTGGGCTGGCTCAGTGGGCCGAGGCGGTTCACCAGGTCTACACGGAGGACAAGGCCTCGGTCCTTCCCCGAGCCCAGCCAGGCCATCGCACCCAGCTAATGCTGGAGGAGAAACTAATGGTCTTGGCACGGCCTTTCCTTAAAGATCCCCTGGCGGTTCAGGCCAAGCTCTGCCGGCGCATGGAACGGTTCATCAAGGAACTGTTTGTCTTCGTGTCGGACCCAGCCGTGCCCTCAGACAACAACGCCGCCGAGCGGAGCCTGCGGCATCTGGTAACCAGTCGCAAGATCAGCGGCGGCACCCGCTCAGGGCAGGGCACCGACAGCAAGATGACCTTGGCATCCCTCTTTGGCACCTGGCGGGCTAGAGGTCTCAATCCCCTCCTGGAATGCCGCCGGTTGCTCGCTTCCCCTCAAATCTGAACACTTACAATAAGCACTGTTAAACCTGGAGGTTGATTTCCCCTAATCAAAAGCTGGCCGAAAATGAGCCTGGGGCCTGGACCCAGCAAAGCTTCCAGGGCCAATCCCAAAGTATGTGCCTTCCTCCGGGTTGAAGGACGGAGCCCCCTTTTATATCATGGGTGTACCCAACCACTCCAATTGGCCCAGCAGGTCCCAGCCAAGAGGTGGGCTATGGCCACCGTCTTGAGGGGTTATCCGCGAATAAGGAGGGAGTTCCATGCCAGGAGTCGAGAGCCAAAATCACAGGTTATATATTGGTTCCCATGACGGGGTTTGTGCTCTGAATAGTTCGGATGGAGGCAAAACCTGGGAGGCAAGCGAGCGCACCCCTCTATCCCACGCTGCATCGCGCCTGATCGGAGCCGATTTTGGAGCGGCCACGGGTCCACTCGAGGTGGGTGTATCGTTTTATTAGTAGAACGGAGCGACTGAGCCCGCTCGAAAATAGCCTGGGAAATGATGGGAGGCGCTGTCATGCCCAACTTGTGCTGCCCGGCGTAGACTGAGTTCTTTAGGACACCGGAAACCACGCTATTGCCCCAAATTGATTTGCCTGTAGGACTGCGGATAGCCCGGGCGGCCAGTTCTTTGACGATAGACCCGAGCCCGATGCCACCGCGAGTGTAAAGATCGTATATGAGGCGGACAACCTCTGCCTCATCCTCGACAATCACCAACTCCCCGGTAGCCTTGTCCAGGCGACAGCCGTAGGGAGGCTTGCCGCCAGGCCACCGACCCTGGGCGATGAATCTCTGGCGGGTCTCCTTAGAATATTCGGATAATTTGTCGGATTCCCATTCGGCCATGGTGGAAAGAATGGCCAACACTAGATCCGCAACGCCTCGCTGTCTAGTGTCAATAGGCTCATCTTTGCAGATCAAGGCAACTCCCATCTCCCGCAGTTCATGCACTGCATTGAGGGTCAACCTGGCGTTTCGCATGAAGCGAGACAGGCGAGTAACGACCACAGCGTCGGGGTGCAGCTCCCTTGCCAAGCCCATCAAGGTAGCAAACCCTTCTCGGTCGGCGGTCCGGCCGCTTCGCCCAGCATCGGAGATCTGGCCTACCACGCACCAGCCCAAGGTCTTGGTCCAGGTCGTCAATTCTTCTGGCTGAGCCTCGATGGAATGGCCGTGGGCGGCCTGTCTGGGACTGCTAACCCGGGAGTACAGAAGGACGCGAAAGGGTCCAGAGGAAGCCGAGTTTTGGGATGTCACTGACCACCTCCGGCCGCTCGGAGGGTACAGGGGCGAGTGCGCCTTTTAGTCTCGTTCATTGGTTTTTCCTTTCCCTTCTTCCTGGCTTTCAATCAAATCCCTTGTGTCCATGAGTGAATGATATCGATTCTGCGGCCGATTAACAAAAATAGGATCGATAAGATCGTATCAGCTGATGACGTATAAGGTACGTTATATTCAAATAGTAGGCACCTAAACCAAAGCTAAGGTGAAACCTACATAAAGCGAACCCGAAGAGGAGTTGCGATATTCTGTAAAAGAAGTCGAGTGGCGGTGGTGGAAGGGATGAAGGAAATAGTGCAACTCATGGAAGAGTGGCAACTCAATGTAGGTGACTTACGGGAAAGGATGTATCGAGCGCCAACACCTCGAGCGAGAGCGATGGCACGGGCTATGGTTGTTGGCCCAAGGGTGGTCGGCTATCCAGGTGGCTGAGGCTTTGGACAGAGAGCCTCATACCATTGGAAACTGGCTGGCCAACTTTCGCCGAGGCGGGGCCCAAGGTTTGGTCTTTGAACAGACTGGGGGTTCCCCCCCGTCTTGAACTGGGGTCAACAGAACCAACTGAAGTCTGCGGTGCAAAATCCGCCTGGAGAGGCGGGAGTTGAATTGTCCAACTGGAATTGGAAAGTAGTGAGGCAATTTCTCAAGCAGAGCTTTGACCTGGGGCTGAGTCGAAGCAGTTGCTTGAACTACCTCCATCGGTTGGGCTTCGTGCTGAAGCGACCCAAGAAACGCCTCCTGAAAGCCAAGGATGAAGCGCGGAAAGCCTTCGTCCTCCAGTACAGCCAAATCCGAGAGGAGGCCCAAGAGAGTGGGGCCAAAATCTTCTTCGTAGACGAAGCCCACTTTCGGGCCGATGCCGATCTGAGGGGGAAATGGGTGCTCAAGGGAGAGCCGGCGCTGGTGGACTCTACCAGTCCCCGGTGGGGAGAGAAGGCCTGCTACTACTCGGGAGTTTGCTTGGAGGCTGGGGAGGTGGAAGCCATGGAAATAGCCGGCAACAGCAATGCCGAGACCTCCACCGCCTTTTTACGGCAGCTAAGAGAAAAACATCCTGGACCTCTGGTAGTGATTTGGGACAATGGGCCAGCCCACCGAGGAGAAGCGATTCGCAGCTATTTGACCACCCCTGACTTGCAGCTGAGGCTGGTGGCCTTACCGGCCAACAGCCCAGACTTCAATGCCGACGAAGCCGTCTGGGACTGGGCCAGGGAAGAGGTCACGGCCAACGAATGCCTGGGAACAAAAGCCCAAGTCCAAGAGAAGATGAATGCATTCTTCGGCGGACTAGCTCACCGTAAGGATGAAGTGAAACATCGCTGCCGAACCCTGTTACAAGCTCGAGCCGATGCATTGATTTTTACACCTTCCCTACCTTTGCCATCGCTGCAAAATGTAGTTCCCACCTTGGCTTTGGTTTAGGTAGGGCGAAACCTTGGTTTCGGAAGCGGGCTGTTTTGGCCAGTCAGACATTTCTACCGTCCCAGTAAGGGAACCGGCGTCTGAAAAGTTCTTGCCGGTGGCGATTGAACCAAAGTCGTAGCCTTGGCTAGCTCGTATTGAGCTCGTACCATGCTGAAAAATCCGTCATCAACGACGACGGACAACTTGAATTCGCAGGATTATGTTCATAGGCAACCATGCTACCCGTGGCATCCAGGAGGGCCACGGATTGGCTCCCGCCAGAACCATCAGCCAACTTCAAGCACCTAACCGCAACCTTGAGGCGTTAACGCGGGATCAAAAATAAGGTGGCCATCCTACTTGCCACACCGTTTCTGGCGCCCGCCAAAGCGGTCCTCTAGGAACTAACGGCCCTTGGGGAGGCTGAGGCTTCACTCTTCGGGTCAACCCGCAAAACCCCAGCGCATAAAATTCAGCGGTTTATGTTGGGACAATATTAGGGATCAGGAGATCGGGTTTTGGGGCTGAACAATATTGAGGGTCTGGGCCAGTCCGATTCAAGTCCGATTTTATATCCAAATTTGATTTCTATCCGACTATCGGACTGGCTTTTGGGTTCTCAAGAGTCCAAACGCAGACTGCGCTGGCTGCGTTGATTCTGGAGGAAGAATGAGGGGAGGAGAGGAAGGAAGTTAATCGGCAGCGAGGTCTAGGCTGAACGGTATGCGAATAATGCTACCTACCATTGCACTAACATCGGGACATATGTGCCAAAATGACGTAGCTAGGATTCCAATCGAGATTCCTCTAGCGGCCCAATTAGGCTGAATTTTATAGCACCTAAAAAACGGGGTTGCCAAGCGGATAGCTACCCCGTTTCTGTTTGGCCGAATAACTAGCCATTAAATTAAGGACCGGTTTTTAATAGGGAACGGCTGCATGAGGACTCCAGGCTGGCAACTACCAAGGCAAGGAAGGTCACCCCGGCCGAAAAGTACCATGACCCAGGCCAGCCCGACATACTGGGCAGAAGAATGAAAAGGGTGTGGGAAGTTGATGATGCTGGGAGTAAGGTCAGCGCGCGTGAGGGCTCTCGGAAGCGGACCATCTATACCTGCGCGCCGGCATGCCCGCCCTCTCCGAGTCCTGCCGCCGGCTGTTGGTCGGCTAGCCGTCGAGTCCGGACTTCCCACCAGTCACAGCTACGCCACCCTCCGGAAACTCCAGGATTTCCTGAAAAAAAGTTCAGTTTGAAAATTTAGAAAACGCACAGTTCTGGCGAGGATGTGCTAGCTAAAAAGTCCCAGTAAGTCAGCACATCAGTGCGGAAGTGTGACTCTTGTGCTGGAGAAGTCTACAGAGGGTGCCAAAAAAAAGTTCAGGAGTTGGGTATGGGGCCCCACCTTGGTGATACCTTAGAATCCCAGTTGTTTGGCATCCTCTGCTCCAAGTTATCGAGACACTCCAAAATGCCGAGGATTCAGGCCGCGAGCGGCCGGCGAATCCCCTGACCTCGAAGACAGGACACCACCGGCCGCTGAACGCAATCCGCTAACAGCAGCGAGGTTCATGGATACCCGGCGACGCCGATGATCGAGGCCTTCGCAGGCAATTGCCATCGTGTTGAGCATAATTGTCCTAAATCAGCCAGGCAGCTATATGCAATCTTCACACTTTCTTTATAAAATTCTGTTATAACCTTCCAATCCGAGTTATATGTTAATCTTGACCAATTAAAATGCCGTTATTCCCTTTGAATTCCAGTTTGAATTCCGGGGCTAGGACAGGATCCTGAGAAGTGGCAGAGAAGAGGTTGGAGCCATGGCAATATCCCTGAACCGCATCAGGAGTCTGAAAATCTGGCAAGTGGGCCTGCTGGTCGTTGTCCTGCTGGTGGCCGGCGGCGCGGCCTACACCGCCTACGCCAGGTCAACCAGCGCCGACGCTGGGTCTCTTAAGGAGAATCAGCAGCTGTTTAAGGTCGCTTTTGGCGACCTGGTCGATCAAGTTTCAACCAATGGGAGCCTGGTCTTCCCGGAAAAGGAAGCCCTGAGCTTTGGGACTGAAGGGATCGTAAGCGAGCTTTTGGTGGAAGAGGGGCAGCGGGTTCCTCAGGGAGAGGTGCTGGCCAAGCTGGACCCATTGACGGTTTCATCCCTGCACCGAGAGGTGGCGCAAGTAAGGCTTGACCTGCAGGCGGCCGAGGAGTTGCTGAAGGAAACCCGGCAGGGGCATACCCCTCTGGAGCTGGCCCAGTTACGAGAGGCCGTGGCGAACGCCGATTTTCAGGTCCAGGAAGCTCAGGAGGCTTTGGAGGATGCTCAGGTGCCTCATACTGCGGAGCAAATCCAGGCCCAGGAGGAGCTCCTGGCGGCGGCCCGGGTAACTCTGAGGGACGCCAAGGATAGCCTGGCCGAGCTCAGCCCGGATAACAGGTTGAGATACGCCGAGGCGGTGCAGCTCAAGGCCGCGGCGAAAGCGGAGCTGGAGAACGCCCAGCGGGAGTTGGCCGATTTTGAGGTTCGCCATGCCCAGCTGCTGGCCGAGGCGATTCAATCCAGAGCTGACTGGGAAGTAGCCCTTGAGGAGGCGGGCACCGCACTGAGGGTCTACGAAGATCGCAACTCGCTGTTGAATCAATATCGTAGTGAAAAGGACGAGGCGCTGGAAAGCCTGGAGAAGGCCCAGCGCAAGCTAGCAGATCTGCTGGAGGCCGAAGCGGAAACCGGTGGTTTGCAGAGTCATATCAGAGGGCAGAAGGAGCTTCTGAAGCTGGTCCAAGAGTCCTACGATATGGCACAAGAAAAGGTAGCGGCAGCAGAGCAGCTAGATGCCGATATGACGCTGGCCAAGGCCAGCCTGAATTCCGCCAAAGATGAGCTGGAAGGCTTGGAGCCGGGACCGGACCCCCTGGAACGGCAGGAGTTGGCGGCGGCGGTGCAGCTGGCCCGGGCCGATCTTTCGGTGGTGGAAAAATCTCTCTCCAGTCAACAGTTAGAAGTAGATCCCCTGGAGAGCTCCTTGTTGCAGGCCCAGGTAGCCTTGGCTCAAGCCGCAGCGGATCAGGCTGAGGAGGACCTGACGGAGCTCCTGCTGGGCGCCGATTCATTGGAAGTTGTTTTAAGAGAGAGCCAGCTGACGGTGGCTCAGGCCGCCCTAGCGGAAGCCGAGGAAGACCTGGCAGAGCTGCTGGCGGGGCCGGACCCGTTGGAAGTGGCCCTGTTCGCAGCGGAGGTTGCCACCGCACGCCAGGCGTTGGAGGACGCCGCCGGCAGGCTGGCGGATTCCACGCTGCGGGCGCCTTTTGCCGGCATCGTGTCGCTGGTGAATGTCGAGCCGGGTGACCAGGTTGGAGCCAGAGCGGAGATTCTGGTGCTTTCCAACCCCGCCATCGTTGAGGTGGATGGGATAGTGGATGAAGTAGACGTGCTCTCATTAAGGGAAGGGGTAAGGGCAGAGGTAACCCTCGACGCCTTGCCCGGTAGGCGGCTGGAGGGAACCCTAACCGAAATCGCACCGGCGGCCCTCAGCCAGCAGGGGGTGGTCAGCTATCCCATACGTATCAGCCTGGAACTCCCCCGTCGGATGGAACCCAGGGAGGGACTCAGCGCCGTGGCGAACATAGTGCTGCGGGAAGAAAGGGACGTGCTTCGGGTGCCTCAGCAGGCTCTTCAGGGAAGCTTTGACGAACCCATGGTGAAGGTTAAAACTCCCCTCGGCTTCGAAGAGCGCAGCGTAACCCTGGGTGATACCGACGGCTATTGGGTGGCCATTCGAGAGGGACTGGAGGAAGGTGATCAGGTTGTGGTGCAAACCGCCAGCACGAACACCAGCCAGTTCAGCTACCGCCAGCTCCGGGGCCAATTCCGAGGCTCCCAGAGCGGGGGTAGTGGTAGGTCGTCGGGCGGAAGCCGGGGGGGTGGCCGCTGAGCGGGTGGGGCCAGCGGGTGTACAGAGATGATCAATCTGGAAAACGTCAGCAAGGTCTATCGGATGGGCAAGCTGGAGGTGCCGGCCCTTAGGGGCGCCAGCATATCCATCCAACGGGGGGAGATGGTCTCTATTATCGGACCCTCCGGCTCCGGTAAGTCCACGGTCATGAATATCATAGGTTGCCTGGACGTGCCTACCTCGGGCAGATACCTGCTGGAGGATGAGGATGTGGGCCGTCTGGCAGACGATCGGCTGGCGGAGATACGCAACCGGAAGATAGGATTTGTGTTTCAAACCTATAATCTGCTGCCGCGTCTTACCGCCCTGGCCAATGTGGAATTGCCCTTGCTCTACGGTAACGCCCGCGACCGAAAGCGCCGGTGTCTCGATGCTCTGGAGCGGGTCGGATTGGCTGGCCGAGTGGGGCATAAGCCGGCGGAGCTTTCCGGCGGGGAGCAGCAGCGAGTTGGAATAGCCCGAGCCCTGGTCAAACAGCCCAGCCTCATGCTGGCTGATGAGCCCACCGGGAACCTGGACAGTCATTCCAGCGAGGAGGTGGTGGGCCTTCTGCAAAGATTGCATCAGCAGGAAGGCTTGACCGTGGTAATAGTTACCCATGACCCCGAGGTGGCGGCCTGCACCCGCCGGATTATTTCCATGAGGGACGGCCTGGTGGTGGGGAAGGAGCAGGTGCGAGACCCCCATTTGGTTAAGACTTCCGGCTATCTCTCCGCCCAGTTCGCACCGGGCCGGCTGGAGCCGACAGCGGGGGAGGCTTCGTTTTGATCCTGCTGGTCACCCTGCGGATGGCCCTGTCCTCTCTGGGCGCCAACAAACTCCGGGCCGGACTTACCCTCCTCGGTATTGTTATCGGGGTGTCGGCGGTGATTTCCCTGATGGCCATCGGGCGGGGCGTCCAGCAATCCATCACCTCCCGCATCGAATCCCTGGGGACCAATCTGCTGTTTGTGCGGCCTGGTGAGTCCAGCCAGGTGGGCGTCTCCAGCGGCCTGGGTAGCGCGGCGACCCTTACCCTGGAGGACGCCCACGCTCTCCGGGACCCGGTAACCGCACCGTCGGTTCTGGCGGTGGCGCCAGAGTTAACCACCAGGGCGCAAGTGGTGGCGGGCAGGAATAATACCTCCACCAGTGTTGTGGGAGTGACCCCGGAATATCAAACGGTCCGCAACTTTCCGCTTCGCAGCGGCCAGTTCATCGCCCCGGGGCACGTCGATGCCAACTCACAAGTGGCGGTACTGGGCTCCCGGGTATCGGAAACGCTGTTTGGGCTGCGAGATCCGGTGGGGCAATCGGTAAAGATCAACGGCCGGCAATTCCAGGTGATTGGATTGCTGGAGAGCAAAGGCGCCGGTGGTTCCTTCGGATTTTTGGATGATCAGGTGCTGGTGCCCATAACCGCGGCCTACTACCGGCTGTCTTCCCAGAGAACGGCGCAGGGTGGCATCAATGTCCAGACGATCAACGTTCAGATCGCGGGAACGGACCAGATGGACAGCGCCGTTCAGGAGATCGCCACGGTGCTGCGGCAGCGCCACCGCATTACCGGCGAGGACGACTTTTCCATAACCAACCAGCAGGAAACGATCGAGGCCCTAGAGGAAACCACCAACACCTTCGTGTTATTTCTGGGGGCCATCGCCGGCATTTCCTTGCTGGTGGGGGGCATCGGCATCATGAACATTATGCTGGTATCGGTAACCGAACGCACCAGAGAGATCGGTATTCGCAAAGCCATGGGCGCCAAGCGCCGGGACATATTGATGCAGTTCGTTGCCGAGGCAACCTTGCTCAGCCTGGGCGGCGGCGGCGTGGGCGTTCTGCTCGGTTTGCTGCTGATCCAGCTGCTCAACGGGCAGACCTTGTTCGGCAACCAGCCGGCCCAGACCGCCTTCAACGGGGACATTGCCCTGCTGGCCCTGGGGGTGTCCGCGGCCATCGGCCTGTTCTTTGGGATCTACCCGGCCGTGCGGGCCTCCCGGCTGCATCCCATAGAAGCTCTGCGCTACGAATAGAAGTGCGGTGAGGTAAATTGCTCACCCATATGTCGTTGGGACAGGGATTCCCCTGGCTGGCCGCCATGGCCGTGGACAGGGTGCCCTGCTTCAGCCACGGCATTATCGGTCAGCGGCTGTGCCTTGGCGAACTTGACACCTGGCCGGAGTTTGGGGCTTGGGGATGGTCCAGTAGAAGGCAGACAGCGCATACACAATCATTAATGGGATCAGCGCCCAGTAGTAGCTACCTGAGTGGTCGAAGATACCCACACTGGGCTCCACATGGACATGAGCTGGTCTGGCAGGTGCTGCCATCCACGCAGGGTAGCGTAGAGCTTGTGCGGCCAAAGAAGTCACCCATGATGGCCCAGGCCAGGGGATTAGCGGTCTCCGAGGCGCCCAGCAGAATCGCGAAAATGGCCACCTGCCAAAGGTGGCCCGAGCTTCTCAGTAACATCAGCAAAGCCAGGGCGCCAGTTATCATGGCAAATGCACTTATTTTTGCTTGGACCATTTATCAGCTATTCACCCCACGAAGGGGTTAAATAGGGTGACGAAGGACATGACGCCTACGATGGCGGCTGCAATCGGTTCACTCACGCCGGACCAGACCATCATAGGAACGAGGTGAGGCCAGTAGCTGGTAGTAGTAGGCTGTCTTTCGGGTCAGGAGGTCTCCATGGGAGGCATATCCGAAGCTAAGGTGAAACCCGCACAAGGCGAGCCCGAGAGGAGTTGCGATATTCTGTACAAGAAGTCGAGTGGCGGGAATAGGCCTGGAGGAGTCCAGGAGGGCCTGGCGTCGGAAGAATTAGGGGAGGGTCAATGACAGGCGTTATCAATACCGCGGCTCCTAATGGCGGGCTCGTGAAGTGCTGTGCAATATTGTTGGCTGTATTGGCGGCACATTTCCTGATTTCTTGTGGAACCTCCGATGAACCCACAACTACTCGGGCAGCCGTCGAATCCGAGCCACAGGCGCCTACACTGGTTGCCGCAGAGATTCCCGAAGTGACGGCTACAGGGGAGACCGGCGCGGCGACAGGCGCTCCGTCGACCGACCCCTCGGTCGTACGGGTCGGCGTCGTCGAAAGCGTTGACCGTAATAGGGTTGCCGTCGCTACCTTGGACGGCACTATATCAGTCACTCTCAGTGACGAGTCCACCATCCAAGAGTTCGCTGCCGGCTCACTGGAAAACCTTTTGATCGGTCAGCGGGTAACCGTCATGGGCCAAAGCACCGAGGCCGGTCTGGCCGCCAGATCGGTTATCGTCACCCTGGAAAATACGAGTCTGTTTCTGGACCAGGGAGACTTCCAAGTGGGCCGATCAATGCGCGCGATTGTAGGGACCATCGAGACCATCAGCGAGAGCAGCATCACGGTCGCGACCAAGCTGGGTCCTCGCACCGCTACCATCAGCGCTGGGGAAACTGCCTTCCAACTGCCCACTGCGGCTTCGATGGATGGACTGTCTCTAGGCCAACTGGTTACGGTTATCGGCAGCGAGGGCGCTGATGGTAGTATCGTTGCCCAGTCGGTGTTGATCACTCCGGATCTGGGAGACCTGATGGCTGCCGGACGTAGGGGAGGAGGCCGGGGCGGACCTCAAGGTCAAGGTCCAGCCTCGGAAGGCGGGAGCGCTGCCACTCCGGGACCAACACCCGCCTTTGACGCAGAGCGGCAGGCCGGCTCCTACGAAGGAGTAACCTTCCTCGTCTCCGAAACCTCCGAGGCTAGATTCCTAGTACGAGAGCAGCTAGCTCTGCTTCCAACGTCCCACCCAGTGGAGATGCGAACCACCGCGCTGGAGGGAGAAATACACCTCGATGGCCGCCCGTCGGTGGTGAACATCGACCTGCACCAACTAAGGAGCGACCAGCGGCTGCGCGACCGCTACGTCCGAGGGAGCATGTTTCCGGACCATCCGAAAGCAGTTTTTACCCTGCAGGACTTGGGTATCCTGCCGGGGGGCTCAGCCGATGGCGAGGTGGTCGAAGCACAAATAACCGGTGTGCTCAACATCCGAGGAGCGGATTACCCCCTCAGATTCGACGTCACGGTCCAGGACAAAGGTGAGTTGATCAGTATCGAGGGCCGGACCAAATTCGCTTGGGACGACCTGGGGTTGGACCGGCCTACAGCCGTAATTGTCCTCACCCTGAGTGATGACGTGGACGTACAGGTCAGCTTGACCGCCAGGCCGTTACGTTAATGTCGGCGGGGCGTAGTTGTCCACTCACCTCTGCGCTAGCGCTAACCAGGGTGCTGTCCGCTCACCCTAAAGGCGTTGCACGAGAGCAAATAAGGGTCCTTTATTTATGCTCGACTAAATACAGCACCGGATACTGTTGGCGAACCCATTTCAACGGTCTAAGGCGATGTTTTTCACCGAATTTTCCCAGGGTCTACTGAATTTATGGAGACCATTCAACGGTTACAAAACGGTCGACGTCTCTAAAACTGTAGAGTCTCCTGGGACCAGGTTGGTGGCTACTGCCGCTGTCCGCTTCGTTACCGGCGCTGTCCACCGTCGCCGTCACCACCTTGCCAATCCGCTCCCAGGCCAGCTCCCGACCCCTTTTCGCGCTCGTTTTCCTTCATACCTCCTTCCAGACCGCGCCTACCACTTGGCGTTGCGACAAACTTCAGCATAGATCTTGGCCTCCACTTTGGCCTTTGCCGCTCCTATGAGAACCTCGAGCGGCTCTGCCCCCTCCAAATCGAACCCCTTCTTTCCGGTGCATGAGAACCCCTTAAAAAAGCTGCATTTAGGCCCCCCTGTTACTCTCCCACAGTCATCCAGCTTTGCCTCGAAGCCAAAGGCGGTGTTCGCTGCGGAGACCGTCGCCTCTGCTCCTACCGTCTCCGAGTTGCGGTCGATCCCGCTAAACGGGTCCACGTCAGTACCCCCACCAACTCCAAAGCCGACCTCAGCGCAAACGGACACACCCTTTTCTTCAAAGCACAGCTTAAAGCCGGCACCAGCCCCCGCGTAGGCAGAGCCGCCTATACAGAACAGGCCGGTTGGGTCGACCAGGCTCACCGGGTTGTTGCCTACGTAAACGTACAGGTTCCCCTGGCCACCGGCGAACAGAATCGGATCCCGGGCCGTCCAGCGCCCGGCAGCGGCGGCGTAGTCCCGGAACCCGAAGCGCACAAGCCCGGTGGCTGAGTCCTCCAGCCCACCGGCATAACCGACAGAAAGGTCAAAGGCGGGGTTGCTGTCGGCGGCCTTGACACCGAAGCTATCGTACTCTAGGACCTTGACCACGGTTCCGGTAGCATCGGTTACGGCCCGGGGGGTGCCCACCTGGTCGCTGGCCACGTAATCCCAGGGGTCGCCCCTGAACAAGGCGAAGAGCAGTCCGGCCTCGTCGTAGTAATAGGTGGTGCAGGGTGCCGGCGGGTTCGCGGACAGCGGTTACCTGGAAGGGGTTGCCGGGGTTGCCGTAGAGGTATTGGTGCGTCCCCGAGGTGTCAGTGCGCCCCACTCGCCGGCTCAGGCCATCGTAGGTGTAGGTGATGGTCTGGCCGTCCACCGAGGCCGAGAGCAGCTCACCGCGGGCGCTGTAGGTGAAAGTGTCGGACCCCCGCTGGGTCAGGAAGCCATCGGCGTCGAAGGTGTAGGTAACGCCGCCAAGCTCGGTGAGTCTGTCCTGGGTGTCGTAGCTGGCGGTGGCTGAAAAGGTGCTGGTACGGTTCCCGTTCCCGTTTAGGTCGTAGCTGTAGTCCTCCACCACTGCCCCATCTCGCTGCACCTCGGTGAGCTGACCGTCGACGTCGTAGGCGCAGTCGTAGGTGTGAGTGGTTCCGGCTATCGTCTCTATCTTCTGGCCGATGCGCAGGGCCTTTTCATTTTCTCAAAATAGTATAAAATTATTACCAGTTTAAGCGGGAGGGGAGGATGATGACTTTGAGAGAAACGCTGGATTTGGTGCCTGACTTCCGGAGTAGCCAAGGGCGACGCCACTCTTTGGGGGCGATCCTGGCCTTGGCCACCTGTGCCATGCTGTGCGGCGCCCGCAGCTTATACGCCATAGCTCAATGGGGGCGGGACCAAGGGGGTGCTACGGCGCAGCTTTTGGGGTTCAGCCAGGAGAAGACACCCTGCGTGGCCACCCTCCACCGGGTGTTCAAGGGCCTGGACGTGGCGGCCTTTGAGGCAGAAGTCGGCAACTGGCTGGCAAATAGCGGGGTAGAGGCGGATGACCCCCTGTCCCTGGACGGGAAAACCTTGCGAGGGGTCCACGGCCAAGAGATACCCGGGGTCCATCTGGTGTCGGCCTACGCTAGCCGCGCTGGGGCAGTGCTGGCGCAGGTAGCTGCGCCGGGCAAAGGGGAAGAATTGGCGGCGGTCAAAGAAGTATTGGGCCAGGTACCCCTGAAGGGTCGGGTAGTAGTGGCTGATGCCTTACTGACCCAACGGAAAGTCTGTGAGCAGATTGTGGCAGGCGGCGGAGAGTATCTGCTGCCAGTTAAAGAGAATCAGCCCACCTTGCGCCGAGACCTGGAGGTGGCTTTTTCCCCTGCTAGGAACTGAGAGGGCTGGTGGCCCAACCGTACCTCCCTGGCTAGCAGCGGAGTGGCGAGCACGCGGGGCCAAGCTGACGGTCTGGGCCGATGCTCCAGTAAAGCGGCGTCATGGGCGGCTGGAGCGGCGAGAGTTGTGGGCCTTGGCCGACCCAGAGCTAAATGGCTACGTGGGCAGCGCTGGGACGGTCGGGGAAGCGTGGCCGCATCTGCAACAGGTGTGTCGGCTAGAGCGCCAGCGGGTCGTGAAGGGCAAGAAACAGGTGGCTGTGAGCTATGCAATTAGCAGTCTCCCAGCCACTGATGCCGATGCCAGGCGATTGTTGAGCCTTTCCCGTGGGCACTGGGGCATCGAGAACCGCCTCCACTGGGTACGGGATGTGACCTTCGACGAGGACCGCTCTCAGGTGCGCACTGGGGCCGCCCCTCAGGTTCTGGCGGGCCTGCGGAACCTGGTCATCAGCTTGGTACGTCGGGCTGGGCATTCCAACGTAGCCGCTGCCCTACGCCGCCACAATGCCCATCTCAGCGAAGCTTTCGACATGATGGGCTTTACCTACCAGGCAGGAGAATGAAAAGGCCCTGGGCCGATGCGTCCCAGGTTGTCATAGGTGAACCCAACCTGATAAGCTTCTTGGCCGTCCACGGTATGGGTGCGGCTGGCCACCCGTCCCAGGGAGTCGTAGGCGTAGGTGATGGCGAGGGCACCGTCCCCGATGCCGCTGGGGAGCCTGAGGGGCCCGTCGCGGGTGACGGCAAAGGGAGCGTTGCCGGTGATGGCTCCATCGAGATCCCGGGAGAACGGAACGGTGACCGTGTCGGCCCCGCTGGCAAGCTCCAGGCCGGCCAGGAAAAAATTGTCGTCCCAGGTATAGGTGAAGATGCCCTGGGCCCCCCCACTCCAGATCATCTCGGTGACCAGGTTCCCCTCGTAGCTGAAGCCGATGCTCTGGGCGGTGCCGGCGCCGGTTGGGTTGCGGAGGAGTTCTGAGGCTCGGTCGGTCGTATCGGCGTAAGTGTAGGACGTGGCCGCCTCCGGGTAGCTTAGACCTGTGGGACGCCCGGCGCTGTCGTAGCCGCTGTTGACGGTGCGCCCGCTGGGGATTAGGGTACTTGTCCACTGCCGATCGAGGTTATAGCTCCGGGACAACGACGCGTTGTCCGGCGGCGTGTAGCCCGCATCCAGGTTGAGGCTGGTGTACCCCAGATCGTGTACCGCGTTACTCGGCATGATTATCTGTACGATGTTGCCGTTAACGTCGTAGGAGTAGTTGTAGGTCCGCCCGCTCGCCAGAGTGACTTGGGTGAGCCGGTCGGCGTCATCGTAGGCAAACTGTAGCTTATTCTCGGCCGCATCGGTGCGAGTGATGGGCCGGCTCAGGGCATCGTAGGTGTAGTTCCACCGCTGGGTGCCTTGGGCGATCTCGGTAGGGCGCCCCTGGACGTCGTAGGCGTAGGTAACCGGCGCCAAGGCCGGGTCGAGCTGCACGGAACGGACTCGACCGAGCTCATCGATGGTGGAGACCATCTCCCGCCCAGCCGGACTTCGCCTGCTGAACTGTCTCAGGCCGGCGTCGTAGGTGTTGGTGTAGGGGCGTCCGTTGGAAGTCACCGTGTCGGTCTGCGTAATCAGGCTGAAGATATCGTCAGGATCCGCCAGCTGCACCGTGCGCTCCGCCGTGAGGGTGCCCGCCCGCCCGGGGTGGTCACAGTCTGGGTAGTAGCCACGGGCGCCAGCATACCCCAGCGCGGGTCTTGGCCCAACTCCAGCGTGGCCACCGTCCCATCGGGATAGGTTAACGTCCGTCTGCCGTCTGTGCCGATCAGGAGCTCAGCCTGGGCGCCGGTGGGGTACGTGCGCCGCCGGCGTATCTCGCCACTGGGGCGCTCCACCCGGTAGGTGGTGGTTCGGCCCTCCGCGCTGGTCAGGGCCACCTCGTACCCCTGCCAGCTCGGTGCGGGCCAGGTCGAAGAAGCCGCCGGCGGAGTCCTCGTCTCGAGTCAACCGGCCCAGACCGTCGTAAGTCATTTGGGACAGGTTGCCGCGAGGGTCGGTGAAGGTGGCAGGAAGGCCTCCGTCGCCGTGGTAGGTGAGGGCGTGGATATCGCCAGCCAGGTTGGTGATGCTGGCCAGGTAGCCGTTGGCGTCCAGCGCCAGTTGGGTGCGCTGGCCGAAGGGAGCGACAATCCCAGTCAGGGTGCCACCGCCATCGCGCTCGATGCTCGTCACATTCCCGTCGCCGTCCGTCACCGTCGTCAAACGTCCTTCGCTGTCGTAAGAGAAGGAGAATAGGGTCGCGCCCGTAAGCGCATGCAGCGTGCGCAGGTGCTGGCCTTGGCCGTCGAACCGGTATAATTCGCTGCCATCCTCGGAGACAATGGTGATTTCGCCGGCCGAAAAACCCGGCAGGGGTGGTCCTACTCTTCGGATGCGTTGATTTTGCTCGTCCGCGACATACAGGCTGCCGTCTGGTCCCACGGTAAGGCCGGTGGGTCTTAAAAGCTGCGCCCCGGTTGCCGCCCCCCTCACCGCTGGAGCCACCCGTATCAGCAGTCCTCGCCACTGTGGTGATGATGCCATCCGGCCTCACCAGCCGGATGCGGTGACTGCCCCAGTCGGCGATGTAGATGCTGCCGTCCGGCCCCACGGCGACGCGGATAGGGCGTTTGATTTTTGCTGCAGTGGCCGGTCCCCCGTCCCCAACAGCAAGACCACCACCGGCCACCGTGCTGATGATGCCGTCCGGACCCACCCGGCGGATGCGACTACTGGGGAAGAAGTCCGCGATAAATAAGGCGCCATCGGGCCCCAGGGCAAGGCCAACTGCGTTCACCTCCGCCGCGGTGGCCGGTCCGCCGTCGCCGCAGGAATCTCCACTATTGCATCCGCCCCCATTACCCGCCACGGTGGTGATGATGCCGTCCGGCCCCACGCGGCGGATGCGGCGGCCAGCCGCGATGTAAATGCTGCCGTCCGGGTGCACAGCGACGGCAATGAGAGTACCAAGCGGCGCCTGGTTAGCCGGGCCGCCGTCGCCACAGGGATCCGTTAAGGGGTGGCAATCACCACCGGTGCCGGCCACGGTGGTGATGTTTCCTTCCGGCCCCACGCGGCGGATGCGCTTGCTCCCATTGTCGGCAATGTAAATGCTGCCGTCCGGGTGCACGGCGACGGCGTAGGGAAAATACAACTTGGCATCCGTTACCGGGCCGCCATCGCCACAGGGATCCGTCGGGGGGCGGCAATCAGCGCCGGTGCCGGCCAGGGTGGTGATGTTTCCTTCCGGATCCACCCGGCGGATACGGTTACCGTTACCGGAGCTCTCCGCAATATACAACGTGCCGTCTGGGGAGATGGCAACTCCGTCGGGGTTTGCGAGTTGGGCCTGGGTGGCCGGGCCGCCATCATCGCCGGAGCAGCCACTTGGGTACAGGGTGGTTAGACAGCCGCCAAATTCACCCGTTCCAGCTACCGTGACAAGTATTCTTTCTAATTGTGAGGCGCTGCGCTGCCGACCATCGCCCCGATAGAGCACGCGGCCCAGCGGGTCATAGACGTGGTGCATGCTGAGGGTCCAGGAGCCAAGCCCCAGACCGCGAACGTCCCGGGTGCCGATCGACGCCTTCCAGTCCTGCCAGCTGGTGACTTCCTGGCGGGCTTGGTTCCCCACGATGACGCCCCTCCGACCCCCTCGCCCCCGCTGCTGCTTGAGAAGCGGGCGAAGGCCTCACCGAACGCGCTCGGCTGCAGGTAGACAAGACCATAGACATAACCAATTCGCACGGTCACCGGCTGTGACCCATGGACAGTGCGGACGTAGGCATCCAGGCCGTCCCAGGTGAAGGTATGGGTCTGATTGGGCAGGGACGGGAAGATCTGAGTGAGGTTCTGGCCGGCCACGAAAATCTCCAGCTCGATGCGCCTCGCGCTGGGGGGCATGTCATCGCCGCTGAGTGGAATTTCCAGGGTGTAGGCCTCCTTGCGCCCGGGCACGCTGTCGCTGATGTAGTTCAGTGCGAAGGGCGTGCCGTTGACAGGAATGCTCTCGCCCAGCGTCTGATTCTGGCAGCCGATGACCGAGCCGGCGGGGCCCAGGCAGTCGTCGTCTGGGCGATTGTCGTCGATCCCTCCCCTGGGCCGCGGTTGATTGGGGGGTCTATCATTCGGTCCAGGCCCTTGGGGCCAGTTGCAGTCCCAGGGCGTGAAGTGAGTGATGGGCACCCGCCATAGGCTCTGGCCGGGTGTGTAGAGGGTTGCCAGTTCCTCTCGCTCGGCGTCGGTGATGCCCAGGGCCGCCAGGGCAGCTGCGTCGTCGGCCAAGCCATCCCCGTCAAGGTCGAGGTCCGCCAGGCCGCCGGTGATGGCTACCACCTCGATGATAAGCCCGTTTTCGGAGGGGATCCATTGCCCCTGCTGCCGGTCATAGAACCCCACCGGCACAATGCCGCCTACCGGGAAGTCCAGGAAGTTCTCCAGATAGAAGGACAAGGGCTGGTCGAAGCGGACGTCCGTCGCCCCGGCGGCCATGGCCTCGTCCACGGTGAACTCCACGGCATAGGTGTAGCCGCTGGTAGGTGGTAATTCGGCCGGCATGGCCTGTGGGCCGTTCTCACCCACCGTATACTCGGTGGCGCGAACATTGAGCGTGCTGATGGGCTGGGTGCTGCCGTCGGGCATCACCATCTCGGCGGTAGTCCCCTGGGGGAAAAGAAGGGTCGTCTGGCGCGTGCCATCGTCATCGGTGACCACGTTCCCCTGAGCCACTTGTACCGGGACCGCGGCGCTAAGGTCCACTGTGGTGACCTGGGAGTCCACCTGGATCAGGACGACATCCGGCAGGAAAGTGTAGTCCTGCCAGGGCACATCTAGCTGCCGTTGGACGGGCAAGAAGCCCTCCTTAGCGTAGTTGACGGTAAGCGGCCCGCCGCCGTTGACCGCCAGGTCAAACATTCCGTCGGTTCGACTCAGCGTCTGGCCGAATTCGGGGTGATTCAACACGGTGATGATGACACCGGAAAGCGGCGCGCCGCTGCTGTCACTGACCTTGCCGCGCAGTACCGCCACCTGCACGGGCTCGATGGTACCGGGAGCTACCCCGGTCTGGACCGGGTCCGCCCCCGAGTAGAGGAATTCAGTGGAGGATGCCAGGGTGGTGGCAACGCCGGGGTCGACGGCGGAGGCCATAATGGTACCCAGGGGTACCCAGGGCCACCTGGATGCTGTCGGTACCAACATTGCCCTCGGCGTCGCGGGCGGCAGCGGTAATGGTGTTGGTCCCTTCTACCAGAGGTACCTCTGCCGCGAACGTCCCTGGGCCCAATGTCGCTGAAATCCCGTTAACTTCAACCGCTACTGCAGATTCGCTTACCGTACCCGAGACGCTTATCGGGCTCGTGTTGAACAGACTCAAGTTAGCCGGGGACCCTATGCTGACCTGAGGAAGCACAATGGTGACCAGGTCCACCTGGATGCTGTCGGTAGCAACATTGCCGGCGGCGTCGCGGGCGACAGCGGTTATGGTGTTGGTCCCTTCTACCAGAGGTACCTCTGCCACGAACGTCCCTGGGCCTAAGGTGGCTGGGATTCCGTTAACCTCAACCGCTACTACAGATTCGCTTACTGTACCCGTGACGCTTATCGGACTCGTGTTGAACAGACTCAAGTTGGCAGGGGACGTTATGCTGACCTGGGGAAGCGAAATAACAACATCGACAAAATCTTCTAGGTCAACGACAGACAAACGGCCAGCCGTGCACAACGGGCCATTGACGGTAGCTTCTATCCCAACAGCCGCCAGCTGTAAAACCATGGCGTTGGCGATTCCAATGTTCTCAGCATCGACTGCGCTAATGCACAAGCCGGTGAACCCAGCGGAAAACCCAGCCTCGACTAGGAGTTGTTGGGCCAGCCCAACATCGATGGACTGTACTGCTCCCTCAAAAGTGGGAAAGTTGGGCACGTGGTACAAGTCGGCGAGACAGCTTAGTGGTATTCGGCTGGTTCAAAACGAGAGGGTACCATCGGCGCGGGCGTTCAAGAGCCTGCACCGCCAGCGGAGGTACGAACTCGCCGGTCAACCCCGAGTATTCATCACGCTGAGCCGCCCGTACTGCGGTTTCTTGAGGTGAGGCGACCTATGGGACCCGAGGGTTTAGCTACGAACCGGCTGCCCACCCACCATTCAGTCCTCACCATCCAACCCTAACCTGGTGGCACGGCACTAGAACGGACTCCCTGGCATCCAATCCTTCCCTAGCAACCAGGCTAATCCTGTAGTAGTGGTGCAGCACCTGGGGCCACGTAGTAGGCGTGTGGACGTGGGTATGGAGGTATCCCCTTCGCCCTAGGTATCTACCGGAGGTAATAGTTAACTTGGTTCCTTGTCTGAGCTGCACAGTTATCTAGGCTAGCCCGGGCCGTACAGGAGGACCATGGGGAAGTGTCAGTGTTTTCGGGGTTGGCAGAGGGCAATTGGGTTAAAGGAAGATGCCCGGTAGGTCGAAGCGTGGTTTCGTCGTACTCCGGTCCCGTTTCCAGAATGAATCTCTGCGATTCATCGTACTTCGGCCGTTTCCAGGGCGCCCCACACGAGCGATTCGCTACCGGGCATTCCTCAACTATTTAACAACTCTGATGTTGGAAAGGATAGGTGGGGGCCGCTTAATTTAACGATGTGGAGGATAACTGTGGTAGGGGGATCACTCAGGTAGGACGATAAGGGGGCTGTACGGGACTCTCATGGCAGGGAGGATTTCCCACTTGCCTAGTTCCCTTCCTGATTTGCGAAGATTTCCCTCTGTGGACTACCCCTACCTGAGTCAGGTAGGAGAGTTTGCCGACAACTCTTAGGGACAGGACATTACAAAAAAAGATTCTAGTTACATTTTCGCCCTAGGGTAGTATACTAAAAATGCCGCTAGCAGATACAATGGTCCGTGTCGGGACGACGGCTCTTGAGTCTGTCCCTCGGCACCACCACCTTCCCCCATTTTTCGTAGCTGATTACCCGCCCCCATTTTGCCGCCCACCATTTTTCCTAGCTTCCCAGAACTTTTACGATTGGGAAGGGGTTGGCCGCCTCTTTTTTCCAGCCCGGCATCTAGTACACCTGAAGCTGGGCATTGCGGTGGATAGCCTCATCGTGTCGTTGGATGGGCCGACAGGAAAGGTCCCGCTCCGCGATGGGAAGTGCCCCGGAATAGTAGTGCGGGGTTTGCTCGGCTGCTAGCGGAGTGGTGGAGAAGCACTGCTCCGCTCTCAATCAGCATCCGGTCGGTCCGGAAACCGGTACCGGCCGAGATGGCATGAGGCACAACTAGGACCTCTGTGAAGTGGGAAAAGGCGCCAGAAATGGCTTTCGTCTAACGAAAGCCCCGGTGCTCTGGAATCAGGATATCCCTACAGGCTCAGGATAGAATCTTGCGGCCGTCTCGCTTCAGTAGCTGGTGTCTTGTAGCGCCGCCAACCTGCCCGGCTTGGCGCCAGCTCGGTTGGCGGCATATTTGGTCTTCAAATCGCGAGGAGTCGTTAGCGCCCCCGCAGCTTGGGGTCGAAAACGTCCCGCATGGCGTCGCCCAAGAGGTTGAACCCGAACACCACGATGAAAATGGCCAGACCGGGGAACATGGCGACCCAGGGGGCCGTTCTGACGTGCTCCTCAGCGGCCCTTTTCAGCATCCCACCCCAACTGGGCACGTCCGGCGGGACGCCCACCCCCAGGAAGCTGAGGGAAGCCTCAATGAGAATAGCGGCTCCCAAATAATAGGTGCCCACCACCAGGACGATGGCCAAACAGTTGGGAGCGATGTGCCGGAAAACGATGCGCTTGGACGAGGCGCCTATGGCCCGGGCCGCCAGCACATAGTCCAGTTCTTTCAGAGACAACACCTGGGAACGGACGGTGCGGACCACCGGCGCCAGCATCCCGACAATGATGGCGATCATAACGTTTTGCAAGGAGGAGCCCAGCACCGCCACGATGGCCAGGGCGATGATCAGGCCGGGCAGGGCTATCATGGCGTCCACCAGGCGCTGGAAGGAGAGGTCAATCCAGCCTCCGGCGTAGCTGATTACCACGGCCAGGGCGAATGCCAAAGATACACCAGTCAATACGCTGCCGAAGCCGATCAAAAGAGAGATACGGGACCCGTAGATTATGCGGCTCATCACATCCCGGGCTGCGTGGTCGGTACCCATTGGGTAGCCTGCCTGGGGCGGCAAGTGGGCGAAATCAAACCTCCGGGAACCCTCGGGGTTGGCAGGTTCCTTCGCGCCATAGGGGGCAACGACGTTGGCCAGCAGGGCCATCAGGATGAGGAGGACGGTTATGGCGCCACCTACAGCCCCCAAGGGCTTGGTGCGCGCAAAGCGGGACAGCCTATGGGCCGCGCCAACCGCTGGAGCCATCACACCGGTTCTAAGGGCAGGTAGGGCTCGCGCTTCTTCGGGGGTCTCCCGGTCGATCATGCTCTTGGCTCCTCAAAAAGGCTAGGGACGCCGCTCCAGGAAGGCTGCTTAGCTGTAACGAATCCTGGGATCGAGGACGGCGTATAACAGGTCAATAAACAGGTTCAGGGTCAGCACCACTGCCGCGGTGAGCAGGATTACCGCCTGGAGCACTACAAAGTCCCGGTGGAGGATGCTCTCTATCACGAAAGCCCCCAGGCCGGGAACGACGAAGACGGTCTCGACGATTATCGTCCCACCCAGCAGGCGGGCGAACTGGTAGCCCGAGACGGTCAGGACGGGCAGGATTGCGTTCTTCAGGGCGTGCCGCCCCAGAACCACTATTTCCCCAAGCCCCTTGGCCCGGGCCGTCCTCACGTAGTCCTCCCGCAGCACCTCCAGCATGGAGGACCGGGTGACCCGGGCGGTAAAAGCCAAGTCGTGGAAGGCGATGGCGAAAGCCGGAAATATCAGCTGCTCCAGGTTCAGGAGCGGGTTTTCCCAGAGGGTGGCGTAGCCCAGGGGGGGTAGCCAGTCGAACCCGTAGGCCAAGGCGTAAATGATGAGGATGGCCAGCCAGAAAGTGGGCAAGGCTATCCCGAAGAGGGTAAAGCTCCGGCTCAGGTAGTCGGGCCAGGTGTCTTGCCTTACTGCGGAGAGCATCCCCAGGGGCACCGCGACTACGAAGGCCATCACGATGGCCATCACCGACAGCTGCAGGGTAACCGCGAACTTGTCCTTCAGCTCATCTACAACGGGTGTCTTAAACCAGATGGAGGTTCCCAAGTCGCCCCGCAGGACGCCCCACACCCAGCTCCCGTACTGGACGTGTATCGGCCGGTTCAACCCCAATTCTTCCCTTAGTTGGTCCAGGTCCGCATCCGTAACCGCCCCGGCTCCTTCTTCTCCGGTCAGTATGAAAAGGGCGGCGTCCCCGGGCACCAGGAAGAAGAGGACGAACACCAGCACCGTGGTCAGGAACATAGTAGGTATGAAGAGGCCAACCCTCTTCACCGCGTACGCTTTCACCACTCCTCTCCAGCAGTAACAGTTTTAGGCCGCCGCATAGGGGCTGGTAACCCGGGTCTGACAAGTACCGGGCTGGCGACACCTGGTGCTTCGTAGGGGCACGGCATGCCGTGCCCCTACGATTGGTTAGGCAGAGGCCGGGGGGATCAATCCCCCCGATTCTGATAAGCCATCATTCCAGGGGCGGCCCATCCGGGCCTAAGTTCTTCGCATTAGTGTCCCACCACACGTGGTCCCACCTCCAGATGGTGTGGGGGTGGTAGGGTGGCTGGAAGTTCTGCAACCGATAGTCATAGGACCCGTACCGGTTGACCCAAAATAGAGGAACGTAGTGGCCCTCTCCCTGGTGAAGGATATCCACCATCTCTTGGTACATCCCCCGGCGGACCTCGGGGTCCAGCTCCCTCGCCTGGAGGTCTATCAGCTCGGTGATCCTGGGGTGCTCCCAGTTATGGGGGTTTCGCAAGGTATCCTGGAGGAAAAACTGGGACAGTATAACTTCCGGGTCTTTAAAGTAGAGCCCGGTGCCGCCGGCGCTGAGATCGTTGGTGCCGTCCCGCAATTTTTGATAGTAGGTGGCCGTGTCAGAGGAATGGATCTCTACTTCAATGTTGAGGCTCGCCTTCAACTGGGAGGCTATCACCTCGGCGGCGGTCCTAGAAGCCTTGTTGTGGCTTACATTAAAGGTCAGGTCAAAGCCGTCGGGGAAGCCCGCCTCCGTCATCAGCTTTTTAGCCTCAGCCACGTCATCGGGGTGCTTGACACCGTTCTGTGTCCGGAAGCCGGGCAGTTTGGCTATGTCCTCGAAGGTGTTGGCGTACCCGGGCGGGAAGAAGGAACCGGCGACGCCGGTGCCCACGGTGGCCAGGTCGGAGATTTCCTGGCGGTCCAGGGCGAGGTAAATGGCCTTGCGCACCCGGACGTCGTCCAAGGGGGGCTGGGAGAAGTTCATAAACATGGGCGTGGTGGAGCCAACCGCCGTTTTCGCGAACCGCATCCCGCCGTTGGTTTCCTTCTGTATCTGAAGCATGTCTTCAGGCAACCAGCTGCCCGACATGTAAAGCATGCCTATGACCTGCCTGGTCTTCAGGGTGGCCAGGCGCCGGGCGTAGTCTTTGATGATGAATACCTTCAGGCCGTCGGCATAGGGCTGAGGGTTCTTGAAGTAGTTGTCGTACCGGTCGTAACTGTAGGAGTCCCCCTTCTTCCACTCCGTTTGGATCCAGGGGCCGGAGCCGTAGGAGTTTTCGAAGCAGCAGTTGAAGTCATCCTGGCTTACGTTCTCCAGCGCTCTGGGGTACATGGCGAAGTAGTCCACCGCCAGCCAGCCCAGAGCCGTGGCTGAGGGGAACTTGAGCGGCATCTTCACCGTCTTCTCGTCTATCTCCGTGGCGGTCCCGCGCTCGTAAAACGTCCGGATGGCCGGCACCCGGCCCCGGGTCACGCCCTCCTGGGCCATCCGGTCCAGGCTAAAGATGATGTCGTCGGCGGTAACCGTAGTGCCGTCGTGCCAGGTGGCATCTTGGAGGTGGAAAATGAAGGTATTGCCGTCATCCTTCACCTCCCAGCTCTTCGCCAGGTCGCCGATGATCTGCTTGGGGCTGGTGGGGTCATACATCAAGAGCTGGTTGAACCGCTTGCCAGAGGGGGTCAAGGTGCTGGAGGCGCTGGCGCCGTAGTGCATGTCCAAGAAGCCGGGGCCGGTGGTATGCACAAACCTGAAGTTCCCGTTGTAGTGGTGGTCGGCCCCGATGCTCACCCAGTCCGGCGCCCCTTCCATCATACGGGGTACTGGCGTGGCGAACACCGTCACCTCCTTCACTACTTCTTTGACGACCTCTACTTCCTTAATGACCTCTACTTCCTTGATGACCTCTACTTCTTTAATAACTTCAATAGTTTGGGGTTCAGCGGCCGAGCCGCAGGCTACGGCGAAAAAGAGGACCATCAATAATGGTAAGAAGATTAGGACGCTGGGGTTCTTGAACAGCTTAGACACCTTCATTAGACCTCCACTTCCAGTTAGCCGAATTTCGATGTTTGGGAGCCGCCATTATCGGGTTTGTAGCGCGACCTGTGCCCTTTCGATAATCCCATTGGCCTAAAGGCTACGCCATCCGTTATCAATTGTCCGCTTTTCGCCATACGCAAAGCTGATTTTTTACGATTGGGACATAGGATGGATTGGATTTTGGGGTAATATAGACTATCAATATGGCCCTTGTCAACTGATTGCGGCGGCAAAAATGAATTGGCGGAGAAGGGGAGAACCTGAAGATGGGTATTGGTTCGCCCCGATACAGCAAGCCTACTGATCGCCGGTCAGGGCATAGAGCTTCCCATCGTGAGAGGCCACAAAGATAGTTCTTCCCACCACCACTGGGCTGCCGGTGATTTTGCCCCCGGTTTGGAAATTCCACTGAACGATGCCAGTGGTGGCATTCAGGCCGAATACCTGCCCGCTTTCGGCGCCGATCAATACTGTGTTTCCCGCGACGGTAGGCGGCGCCGTGATTTTTGAATCCAGCACCGTGGACCAGCGTTCGTCGCCGGTGGCGGCATCCAAGGCTGCCACCTTGCCCTGGATGTTGGCCGCATAGACCGTGTCTCGGGATAATGCGGGAGGATAAGGAATATCTCCACCAATATTTGTTGCCCAAATACTACCTTTTTGCACCGGGACCTTGGTCAGCATTCCCCAAACGTACAAGGTAGACTGCCAGAACAGGAGATCGCGCTCGAAAGGATAAGTTCTGGCCTGACGGTTGACCGCCCATACTCGACCGCCGTAGGAGCCAAAATAGGCGACGTCTCCCTGAATCGCCGCGCCACCGGGACTGGGCCGGCCCCGCCCAGTATCGTAAATAAGCCGTTGCCGACCCGACTTGGCCCCGACAACCCGCAGGTTATGATCCTGAGAGGTAACTACCAGGTTCCCTTCGAAATAAGCTACTGCGGAGGTAATCCAATCGGCAGCATCAAAGGACCAGCGTAGCTGCCCGGTAGCGGCATCCAGGGCGTATAAGTTGCTGTCCGAGGCACCGATGTACAGAGTTCCATCGGCTATCATTGGCGAAGCCAGGATCGGCTGATGGAGGTCTTGCTCCCAGCGCGGAGCCCCGGTGTTTTGCTCCAGCGCCGTCACAACCCCGGGGCGGATGGCCGTGAACACCAGATCGCCCGCCACCGCTGGAGTGGAGCTGGAGGGAAACCCGGTCTGGTATTCCCAGACCGTCGCGCCGGTAAAACGGTCTAAAGCTACAGTGCGGCCGTCCTCGGTAGCCAGATACACCCGGTTGTCCACCACGGCTGGGGATGCCAGCAGTGGTTTGGATGTTTCGAAGGTCCACGATATCGTTTTGGGAGCCGGAACCGCATCGGCGGTATATCCAGTGTTTTGGCTGGTCCTGCGGAATTGAGGCCAGGCTTCCATACTGGTGGTGGCGTTCCAGTCCGTGGTCGCCGCCGGCGGCGGCCAGATCAGCGGTCCCAGATCGTTTTTGGCCACGACCCACCATAAAGCCAGCGGCAGCAGGACCGCCATCAGCAGACCCCGGCGCAGCAGGCGGACCCTCAAGTAACCGAAACGCCGTTGCCTGGTTAGTCTTTCCGCTTCATCTAGAGGTAAGGTAGTGGCTCGTCTCAGGGATAGCCAGCAATTGGCGCACCGGGAGCCTCCGTCCACCGGGTTGTGGTGGCCACAAATATGACAAAACCGAACCTGCTCCACGGATAGCCGCTCCTTCCCTTAGGTTACGCTGGACTCAGTTCCGAAAACGCCCGCCAGAAGAGGTTGCCCGTGGCTGGTACAATCAGGAACTCATACAATAATGTAACTCAGTGTACCCAGGACGTCCAGATCCAGTGTCGCCCACATTTCATGGTGATTCCAGTTGCTGCAAGGTGTTGAAAAACCCAATTGCCCCCTTTCGGGGGGCCTGGTAACGAAATCTAACGCTTTCTCCCCTTTCGGAGTCGACCATCTTGGCCGACGAATTGGCTGGAATGGCGGCATCCGGTAACTGTTGGGTTAGGGGATTCCTACCGAATCACCTCCACGGTTTCTATCCTAACGCCGTCCATCTTCCTGATGATGAACCTCAGCGCGCCGTAATCGACTATCTCTGCTCGCTCAAGAATATAGCCCAGCTGGGACAGGAGAAATCCGGCCACGGTTTGATACTCTCCTTCCGGCAAATTCAATTGCAACTCCTCGTTTATCTCGGTAATACCAATACCCGCGTCAAAAGAGTAGGTGTTTTCGCCAATTTTGGTATAAAGCTCTTCAGGGGCGGTGCCCTCGTCGGCCACCGCCCCTACGATAACTTCCAAAAGCTGCATCAAGGTAGCCAGACCAGTAATACCGCCGAATTCGTCCACGGTCGAGACCATTCCATATCCGTTACGCTGCATTTCGGCAAACGTGCTGCTGATGGTTTTGGTTTCGGGCACGAAGAAAGCCGTCAGTAAGAAGCCGGTTACCTTATCCCCCGGTTGAAGTCGCCCCTCACCCATGGCCACTACCACATCCTTGTTAGAAAGGACCCCAACCACATTCTCCATAGAGCCCTCGAATACCGGAAACCTGGTATGACTGTGCCCACCATCATTCCTTCGGTAGTCAACCGAGATCGTTCGGCGGCAACGACCAGACCGAAGTCGCCTATCTTGGCTACACCATCCCCGGTCAGCCATACGTTGCCTGGCTTCAAATCTCGATGGACAATGCTGCGACTGTGGGCGAACTCCAGCCCCCGGCAGGTCTCCCGAGCGATGTTGATAGCCTGTTCTAGGGTCAGACGATGGTCGGCAGCAACTTCGATTACCCTTTCCACGTCGCCGCCGCCCATCAGCTCCGTAACCATGTAGAGTCGGCCCTCGTGCTCCCCCAGGTCGAATACAGTGATGATGTGAGAGTGGGAGCCGAGCCGCCCCATGGCTTGGGCCTCTCGGGTGATGCGGGTACGGGAGGCCCAAGCCATGCCCTCAGTCTTGATCAGGGCGAAAGCCACCTCCCGGTCCAACAGGGTGTCGTGGGTTAGATAGACCTTTTTCGGTAACTGTTCAGACTTGATGAGGTGAATTGGCTCAAAGCCGTTGGGAAAACGCTGGCATGGCCGGGGGAGTTGTGGCATACCAGGGAGGTGGACACTGAACTAGACCTGAACGCGGCGAGTCGCGAAACTCTGCTGGAGATAATTGCCGGCCAGCGGGCAGTCATTGCCGATTTGCAAAGGCGGATTGGGGTTCTGGAATCCCGTCCCAACCGGCGCGGGTCGTCGGGGATGCCGGGTAATCAGCCGCACTCCAGCCGGCAAGCGCCGGAGAAAAAGGAGCCCAGAAAGCCGCGCCGCCATGGCTTCGCCCGCCAGCGCATGACTCCTACCCGGCGGGTGGAGCATGCCGTGGCGGTCTGTCCCGACTGCGGGACTCACCTGAACGGCGGATGGGTACAGCGAACTCGGGAAGTCATTGAGCTACCGGTGGCTCCGGTAGAAGTGACCGAGCACGCCCTGGTAGCCCGCATCTGTCCGGTATGCCAGCGGCGCCGGCTGCCCAAAGAGGCCCTGCAGGGGGTGGTTCTGGGCCAGCAGCGCCTGGGGGTCAATCTGGTAAGCCTGATGGTGACCCTGCGGGAGGAGGGACGGTTGCCCATAAGAATCATCCAATGGTACCTGGAGACCGTCCATCAGTTGCACCTGAGTGTTGGTGCCATCGTCCAGGCCGTCCATGGAGTAGCCCGTCAGGCTGAGACGGCGGTGCGAGAGGTGCTCGAGCAAGTCCGCGCCAGTCCCGTGGTGCAGGGCGACGAAACCGGCTGGCGCCAGGACGGGAGCAACGGCTATGTTTGGACCTTCAGCACTCCCAGCGAACGATACTTCCTGCGTCGGGGTCGGGATAAGGGGGTGGTGGATGAGGTGCTGGATTCCTCCTTCAGCGGAGTGTTGGTCAGTGATTTCTACGCCGCCTATAACCACTACCCGGGCCTGAAGCAACGGTGCTGGGCTCATCTGCTGCGGGATATCCATGACCTGAAAGGGTTGTACCCAGAAGACGCTGGGCTGGCTCAGTGGGCCGAGGCGGTTCACCAGGTCTACACGGAGGACAAGGCCTCGGTCCTTCCCCGAGCCCAGCCAGGCCATCGCACCCAGCTAATGCTGGAGGAGAAACTAATGGTCTTGGCACGGCCTTTCCTTAAAGATCCCCTGGCGGTTCAGGCCAAGCTCTGCCGGCGCATGGAACGGTTCATCAAGGAACTGTTTGTCTTCGTGTCGGACCCAGCCGTGCCCTCAGACAACAACGCCGCCGAGCGGAGCCTGCGGCATCTGGTAACCAGTCGCAAGATCAGCGGCGGCACCCGCTCAGGGCAGGGCACCGACAGCAAGATGACCTTGGCATCCCTCTTTGGCACCTGGCGGGCCAGAGGTCTCAATCCCCTCCTGGAATGCCGCCGGTTGCTCACTTCTCCTCAACTCTGAACACTTACCTTTTTCTGGCCGCCCTCGCCCAAGAACCGCTTAACTTCGTAGCGGCCGTTGGCGAAGGAGGTGGGTTGGTCAGGTTCGCAAGCTGGTGCAGATGTCGATGGCGCGGGCCTGGAGGAGGCTGTTTCTGGACTTTCCTGGCCTGCGGTGTAGGATAGCCTTTCCTCAGCTACACCAAGGAAAGCCTTAGCATCACTGTTATCGGGGGCAAACCCAAGAACTTCTCGGGCTAGGTCGAGAACCAACTGCCAGTTTCGCTGGTTAGCTTCCTGCTCTATTTAGTCAGGGAGACGATCTACACGTCGTTGTATGCGGTCGCTGGCCATTATGTGGGAATGATAATGTTAGGGTAGTGGGTTGTCCACTATTGGTAGAGGGGCCACCCAGAAACGGAACTAATTTAAGCCGCCATCAGCTCGACGCCGACTATGCCCGTAGCTGAGGCCGAATTGCTCAGATATGGTGTACGGTACAGTTCCACTCTGCTCCGACTCCCAGCCTAAAGAGTAATTCCCGGAGGATTTTTACCGGACCAGTGAAAACCGTATCGCTATCGTTGTTTGCATATAGTGAGCATCCGACCCTACTCGGTCTCCGCCAGAAACGCGAGGAGTCATCCTCTGGGCCGCTTGTTGTCCTTGTCGTCGATCCCTCGCTCCCTATGTGAGGAGTGGATCAACAGGCTGAAGTCCAGGCCTTCGGTTCTGCTTGCCAAGGAGAATGGCTCCCGCCGATTTTAGCTTGGCGACCACGGTGGCGTCTTCATCGGGAACGAAATCGTTGAATATGGGCGTACCGGACGTGGTGCGGATGCCCGCAGTTTTAAGCTGGTCTTTAACTGCCACTGGCACACCATGCAAGGGCCCCCGGGATTCACCCCGGAGCAGCGCCCGCTCCGATTCTCGGTCGGATTGCAAAGCCTGGTCACCGCAAACAGTCAGATAGGCATACAACCGGCCGTTCAGACTATCAAGGCGGTCCAGGTAGCTCTCAACTACTTCCACCGGAGATACTTCTCGGTTTTTAATAAGTTCGCCGAGCTGAGTAACCGAGAGAAAGGGAATTTCGGCTTGATCCATAATGGTGCTCCTGGAAAGTCGGGTAGAGTTGCTAACCGAGGTCTGGTCAACCCGGAAAGTGGACAAATCCTAATGGCGAATCCATATGGAAACTCGCGGTCAGTATGCCCCTGAATAGCTCGTTGTGCAAGCCGGGCAAATAAGCAGTAACTGTTCAGACTTGATGAGGTGAATTGGCTCAAAGCCGTTGGAAAAACGCTGGCATGGCCGGGGGAGTTGTGGCATACCAGGGAGGTGGACACTGAACTAGACCTGAACGCGGCGAGTCGCGAAACTCTGCTGGAGATAATTGCCGGCCAGCGGGCAGTCATTGCCGATTTGCAAAGGCGGATTGGGGTTCTGGAATCCCGTCCCAACCGGCGCGGGTCGTCGGGGATAGCGGGTAATCAGCCGCACTCCAGCCGGCAAGCGCCGGAGAAAAAGGTGCCCAGAAAGCCGCGCCGCCATGGCTTAGCCCGCCAGCGCATGACTCCTACCCGGCGGGTGGAGCATGCCGTGGCGGTCTGTCCCGACTGCGGGACTCACCTGAACGGCGGATGGGTACAGCGAACTCGGGAAGTCATTGAGCTACCGGTGGCTCCGGTAGAAGTGACCGAGCACGCCCTGGTAGCCCGCATCTGTCCGGTATGCCAGCGGCGCCGGCTGCCCAAAGAGGCCCTGCAGGGGGTGGTTCTGGGCCAGCAGCGCCTGGGGGTCAATCTGGTAAGCCTGATGGTGACCCTGCGGGAGGAGGGACGGTTGCCCATAAGAATCATCCAATGGTACCTGGAGACCGTCCATCAGTTGCACCTGAGTGTTGGTGCCATCGTCCAGGCCGTCCATGGAGTAGCCCGTCAGGCTGAGACGGCGGTGCGAGAGGTGCTCGAGCAAGTCCGCGCCAGTCCCGTGGTGCAGGGCGACGAAACCGGCTGGCGCCAGGACGGGAGCAACGGCTATGTTTGGACCTTCAGCACTCCCAGCGAACGATACTTCCTGCGTCGGGGTCGGGATAAGGGGGTGGTGGATGAGGTGCTGGATTCCTCCTTCAGCGGAGTGTTGGTCAGTGATTTCTACGCCGCCTATAACCACTACCCGGGCCTGAAGCAACGGTGCTGGGCTCATCTGCTGCGGGATATCCATGACCTGAAAGGGTTGTACCCAGAAGACGCTGGGCTGGCTCAGTGGGCCGAGGCGGTTCACCAGGTCTACACGGAGGACAAGGCCTCGGTCCTTCCCCGAGCCCAGCCAGGCCATCGCACCCAGCTAATGCTGGAGGAGAAACTAATGGTCTTGGCACGGCCTTTCCTTAAAGATCCCCTGGCGGTTCAGGCCAAGCTCTGCCGGCGCATGGAACGGTTCATCAAGGAACTGTTTGTCTTCGTGTCGGACCCAGCCGTGCCCTCAGACAACAACGCCGCCGAGCGGAGCCTGCGGCATCTGGTAACCAGTCGCAAGATCAGCGGCGGCACCCGCTCAGGGCAGGGCACCGACAGCAAGATGACCTTGGCATCCCTCTTTGGCACCTGGCGGGCTAGAGGTCTCAATCCCCTCCTGGAATGCCGCCGGTTGCTCGCTTCCCCTCAAATCTGAACACTTACAATAAGCACTGTTAAACCTGGAGGTTGATTTCCCCTAATCAAAAGCTGGCCGAAAATGAGCCTGGGGCCTGGACCCAGCAAAGCTTCCAGGGCCAATCCCAAAGTATGTGCCTTCCTCCGGGTTGAAGGACGGAGCCCCCTTTTATATCATGGGTGTACCCAACCACTCCAATTGGCCCAGCAGGTCCCAGCCAAGAGGTGGGCTATGGCCACCGTCTTGAGGGGTTATCCGCGAATAAGGAGGGAGTTCCATGCCAGGAGTCGAGAGCCAAAATCACAGGTTATATATTGGTTCCCATGACGGGGTTTGTGCTCTGAATAGTTCGGATGGAGGCAAAACCTGGGAGGCAAGCGAGCGCACCCCGCTATCCCACGCTGCATCGCGCCTGACCGCAAGCTCTTCGAATCCCCGGCGAGCCTACCTCGCTGCCTACGAGTCCGGGGTATACCGCACTGACGATGGCGGCGTTACCTGGCAGCACCTAGCTAGTTACCCCTCGGATTATGCCCATAGTGTCCTGGTCCACCCAGAGGATCACCAACGGGTGTATGTGGGTAGCGAGCCCGCGACCATATTCAGTTCCCGAGACGGTGGGGAGACCTGGAAAGAGGATACCGGATTCCGGGCGGTACCGGAGTCAAGTCAGTGGTCCTTCCACTCGGAGACTCGGGATTCCCATGTGAGAGATTTACGTATGGCCCCTCAAGATCCGGCAATACTCTACGCGGGGATCGAAGTTGGGGGCATGGTACGCTCTCGAGACGAGGGCCAAACCTGGAAACAACTGCCGGGTCTCCACGATGACATTCACTGCATCGGCCTCAGCCCAGCTCGCCCGCAAACAGTGTATGTGGCCACCGCCCGAGGCCCCTACCGCAGTGACGATGAGGGGAAAAACTGGGAGTTAATTAACCAGGGCATAGAACGACGCTATGCATTGCACGTCTCTGCAGCTCCAGAAGACGCGGATATTGTCCTGTTAACGGTGTCAGAGAATTCCCGGCGGCTGAATCCCCAACTACTTCGTTCCACCAACGGGGGACGCGATTGGCAGGCTGTCGATTCTATGGGCGGCGACGATGACATGGTAGTCGGCATAGATTGGGACACCAACAACGCGCGACGAGTGTACGCCGGTACCGACCACGGCAGAGTCTATTACAGCGATGACAGCGGCGAGTCCTGGAATCAAATACAGGTGGAGTTGGGTACCATCGCGGTGGGCGCCTTGGTCGCTGGATGAGGCTGGAGCCTTATGTTGGTTGTAAGCAGCCAAACGCCCGGTGAACTGTAAAGTTCAGTCCACCGGGCGTCGGACCTGATCCGTATTACGGAAATCGGGGTGACCTTTGACTGGTCCCCGGCGTTACTTGAACGCGGGGATCACCTTTTCGCTGATGCACCGAATGGTATCCATCACGACTTCGCGAGGCACCGATGACGTCCAGTTGCACTCGAACATTATCTCGTCGGTACTAAAGGCCTCCCGGAACATATGTATTTTCTCGACGATTTCTTCCGGTGTCCCAAACATGTTGACTTCCTCAGTCGTATCGGGGCTGGCACTGCCCGCGTCGGTGCTTCCGATCCCCTGCCTTCCGGAGTAATATTTCCGGGCGAGATTCATTAGGTCCTCAGTCCGGCGCGTGGCCACCGCTTTCGTGTCGGCCACCACGGTGGGTACGCGGACCACAATAGTCGGGTCTCCGGGGTGCCCGGCGTCCCTCCAGGCCTGCCGATAACTTTTAATGTCTTCCCTTAGAACCGAATGCCCCCGCAGGTTGTGGGGGGAGCTTCCTGCTCCAACAGCGATTCGATAGCCGTTTCTGCCCATAGGCACGAAGCTCGACTGGCTATCCACGGGCAACAACATGGGCATGGGCTTTTGGACGGGCTTCGGGATGCCCATGTACGATTCGTAGAATGCCGGGTAGTTGTAGTACTTCCCCTCGAACCCGGAGAAGTGCTCCTCCGTCCAGAGCTGCTTCATTACCTCCAGGAACTCAAAGAAATAGTCCCGGCGTTCGTCAGAACCTCGAGACCGTGCTCCGGCGCCGTAAATGAACCGGCCCTGGCTTACCTGGTCGACTATGGCGACCTGTTCTGCCGTCTGGAAGGGATCATCTAGCATCAGATTGTCAAACGCGTATCGTTCATGGGGCAGTGCGGTTGGCCTTAACTCCTCCCCGGGTAGCTTCATCAACGGCCGGTGGATGGACGTGCCGATCCTAATATTTTTAGTGCGTTCGGCGAGGATGCCGGCCAGCATGAGACACTGGGGGTCCATGCTCCCCTGCGTGGAAAAGTGGCCTCCTCCCAGCCAAAGGTAGTCCCAACCCCCGGACTCGATCGCATCAATCTCTCTGAAGTTGGTGGCGTAAGCTTCCTCCTCGAGGAGCTTCCCTCCCCTGTAATCGGAGTCCCAGGGAACCTTGCCACCAGCGTATACAGCATTCCAGGTACTAAACAGTCCAAAATCCATGGTCGCTCCTGCCATGATCGCTCCTCCTTTGTTGCTTGACGGTACGAGTCTACGGTGCCATCAAGGCTAGCACTGGTGACGAAGAGTGTCAACGCTAGTGCACCTCGGCGGGAACAACATTCTTGATCCAGGTGACTGCTTGGAAATTCACAGGCGCAATCTGGAGCGCTATCCAAAAGCGGGCAACACCCTTTCCGCCAGCATCTCCGGGAGGGGCAGCATTTTCGTTCCGTCCCTGGTGTTGGTGGAAATGACTAGCCAGCCTACTCCCAGGCTCTCGTAAGCCTGGGCCTTTTGCAAAATCTCAGTTGGGTCTGCGCCCAGAGAGTAGCGCCCCTCCTGGGAAGCTTCCCCCAGGGCGGCGCTGACGAAAACCGGGACCTCAGCCGGGTCCCGTCCCTCGCGCTGCGCCCGTTGCCCCAGGTAACGCATCCCCTGGCTCAGGGTCTCGGGATCCAGCGCCGTGGGGTGCCAGCCGTTGCCCACCCTGGCCGCCCGCCTTATTGCCGCCCGGCTGGTCCCCCCAATGAGCAACGGAATGTGGGGCTTCTGCGCCGGTTTAGGCGAGAATTTCATGCCGGAGAAGCTGTGAAACCTGCCCTGGTAGCTGGGGTCTTCCTGGGTCCAAAGCTCCTTCATGATGGCGATGCATTCGTCGGTGATGGCGCCTCGCTCGGCGAAGGGGCTGCCCATGGTCTGGAGTTCTTGTTCAATAACCCCGACTCCTACTCTCAGAGTCAGTCGACCGCCGGATAACACATCCAAGGTCGCCGCGGTCTTGGCCAGCCGGATGGGGTTGTGATAGGGCAAAACCAGGACCGAGGTTCCCAAGCCGATGGTTTTAGTGGTGGCTGCCACGTAGCTCAGGATGGTAAGCGGTTCGTAATAGGGCCGGTTGCCGATTCTTTCCTGAACGTAGCTGACGTTGAATACGTGCTCGCTGACCCATACCGAATCAAATCCCAACTCTTCTGCCCGAGCCGCCAGTAATAGAATTTCCTGCACGTCTTCGATTCCCTGATTGTTGGACAAAGAAAACCCGATCTTCATCTGTAACTCCCATAACTCCCGATTGGTACCGTCTCGATAGCAGGGCGAGAAGAATATTTTCCGGAGGTGCAGCCGCTCCATCAAGGGCCGCATGCCCATCACCGCGTTGGGTTCCGTTGAGTTCCAACGAGTGAGTTCCAACGAGCCGGCGGTTATAGACCTGGCCACGGACCGGCTGGATAGGGAAGCTGCGATAGCGGGGGCTCCCTAACTGGCTATTGCCTGCAACGAGAATTAGGCAGGCCGAATCGCCGGAAAGATAGTGTGCTGGAAGGCTTGAAGCTCCCGCTCGGGGAATTGGTAGCTCTCGCTGGTCATCAAATACAGATGCTTAATTCCATTGGCTTCGGCCTTTTGCAGAAGCTGGGCACAGTATTCCGGGGTGCCGACCAGGCCGATGGCATCGCACATCTGGGCCAGGATATCGTCAGGCAGAAAAGAACACAACCTGCGGGCCTTCTCCCAATCCTCGGCATGAGGAATATCCGGGTAAAGCTCACTAAGTTCTGGCGGGATGGCCAAACCTCCTGCATCTATGCCGGCAGCCTGGAGATAAGGAGCGTGGGATTTCTCAACCAGCCGCTGAACACAAAGCGGGCGGGCCATCTCGCGGGCTTCCTGTTGGTCGTCCCTGATGATGGTAGTGGCGCAAAGTATCATCTCCAGGTCGGCTGGATTACGCCCGGCGCGGCGGGCCCCCGCCTCCAGGTGTTGACGGGCCAACTCCACTGCCTGGGGATGAAGGCCAACTTGAAGCAGTACGCCATCGGCGACCTCTCCAGCCACTTCGATGGTTCTCGGACCGTGGGCGGCGATAAATATGCGGGGCAATTGAGCGTCGCCGTGGCGCATTCGGCTGGTGGCGCCATTGCCGGTGTCGCCATTGAATGTAACGTCCTCCCCCGACAGCAGGCTCTTCAGCGTTACCACACACTGGCGCATCTCCCTGACCGTAGCCGGAGGTATGCCGATGGTCTGGACTGAGCTGAACCCACGTCCGATCCAGAACTCGGCCCGACCCGGAGCAATTTCTGATACCGTTTTGATGGCTGATGCCATCACCGATACATGCCGAGTCACCGGATTGAGCACCGCGGAACAGATTCGAATGCGTGAGGTGGCTTGTGCCGCCAGGGCCATGCTTACGAAAACATCCCGTTCCAGCATCTGAGAGTCCAGAATACCGACGCCGTCAAAGCCGGCTCCCTCACAACTGCTGATGAATTGCGCAACCTCGGAAACGGGCTTGCACGGGGGAACCCGGAGGTCGATCTTAAGCGCCATCTACTAACCTGCCTCTCCCTTTTACGTTACCCGTACCCGTGAGATTTAGTCCCGTTGATCAAGACCAAGCTGCTGCCGAACCTCTCGAGGTTGGTAATCGCAACGTTCACTTTATCCTAAACCAAAGCTAAGGTGAAACCTACATAAAGCGAACCCGAAGAGGAGTTGCGATATTCTGTAAAAGAAGTCGAGTGGCGGTGGTGGAAGGGATGACAGACATAGTGCAACTCTTGGAACGGTGGCAACTGGATGTAGGCGACTTACGGGAAAGGATGTATCGGGCGCCAACACCTCGGGAGCGAGAGCGATGGCATGGGCTATGGTTGTTGGCCCAAGGGTGGTCGGCCACTCAAGTGGCTGAGGCTTTGGACAGAGAGCCTCATACCATCGGAAACTGGCTGGACAACTTTCGCCAAGGCGGGGCCCAAGGTTTGGTCTTTGAGCAGACTGGGGGTTCCCCCCCGTCTTGAACCGAGGTCAACAGAACCAACTGAAGTCTGCGGTGCAAAATCCGCCTGGGGAGGCGGGGATTGAATTGTCCAACTGGAACTGGAAAGTAGTAAGGCAATTTCTCAAGCAGAGCTTTGACCTGGGACTGAGTCGGAGCAGTTGCTTGAACTACCTCCATCGGTTGGGCTTCGTGCTGAAGCGACCCAAGAAACGCCTCCTGAAAGCCAAGGATGAAGAACGGAAAGCCTTCGTCCTCCAGTACAGCCAAATCCGAGAGGAGGCCCAAGAGAGTGGAGCCAAGATCTTCTTCGTGGATGAAGCCCACTTTCGGGCCGATGCCGACCTGCGAGGCAAATGGGTACTCAAGGGAGAGGCAGCGCTGGTGGACTCCACCAGTCCCCGGTGGGGAGAGAAGGCCTGCTACTACTCGGAGTTTGTCTGGAGACTGGGGAGGTGGAAGCCATGGAAATAGCTGGAAACAGCAATGCCGAGACCTCCACCGCCTTTTTACAGCAGCTAAGAGCAAACCATCCTGGACCTCTGGTAGTAATCTGGGACAATGGGCCAGCCCACCGAGGAGCAGCGATTCGCAGCTATTTGACCACTCCTGACTTGCATCTGAGGTTGGTGGCCTTACCGGCCTACAGTCCAGACTTCAACGCCGACGAAGCCGTCTGGGACTGGGCCAGGGAAGAGGTCACGGCCAACGAATGCCTGGGAACAAAAGCCAAAGTCCAAGAGAAGATGAATCAATTCTTCGGCGGGCTAATTCATCGTAAGGAAGAAGTGAAACATCGCTGCCGAACCCGGTTACAGGCCCGAGCCGATGCTTTGATGATGACAGCTACCGTGCCTTTGCCATCACTGCCCAATGTAGTTCCCACCTTGGCTTTGGTTTAGATAGGCCGCATGGGTTGAACGTCAAGCCGCGCCAAGTGAGTAAAGACGAGCTCCCTCGCAGATTTCCACTGTGGGGACCCGCGCCATGCTTCCATCTTAACCTTCCTATCCTCGGCGTCGTCGAAAGTGCGAATCCAGATGAGCTGGTTGTTGTCCTCATTCACCCAGGACCCTTCAACCCGGATACCCAGCTTCTCGTGCAGCGGAACAAGGGTCTCGGTGTGGAACTTGACCCATGGCTCCACCATGCCCCGACTGATGGTGTAGATGCGAAGCTCGCAGGCTTTGCCGGGTCCTCTCCTCAGACTGTCGCCCGACACATTAAGGGCCGGTTCCATGGTTTGGACGACCGTCCTCGCTATATGGCTTCGCGCGTGGTCCATTACAGCGTTCCACTCCGGAGACCCGTAGAACGCGGCCTCCTTGGCCTTCACGTCCTCCGAGTTGGTGAAGCTGCGAATCCATATGAATTGAGTACTGTCCTCACTCACCCACATACCTTCGATTTTGATACCGTGCTTCTCTTAGATGGGAACGATGGTCTCGGTGAAAAGCTTTACCCACTCGTCCATCATACCGCGATATTTGGTGCGCGATTGATAGTGTAGATACGAAGCTGAGAAGTCATGTCAACGCCTCCTGTTAATTACCCTACTTTTAACCCGCAATCCCCGTTGGCGATGCCACTTATATGGATTCTTAATCCAGATTCACCGGCCGGCCTTGGCCGGAGGCAGCCTGAATCGATCCTAGCAGCTTGTGCCGCCCTACCTTGTATTTCCGTATTTCCCAGATCATACTGACTGCCCGCCCTGGTGACGAATGCTACTTGCCCCTCTGACGGTCTTGCAGCCACATTTACCCCCATGGTGTGTTGGCTTGGTTAATCATAGCCGCTGTTTGGCTGCACGTTAACCCCTTATGCCAGTGGGGCTTTCATTCCAAGAGGGTCTTTTTAGGGGAGCCGCTCTATCGCAAAGAGCTTTTGTTGTACAATGCTTTGAATTCAGCGCCCTTTGGAGGCCCTCAAATGGCGGAACCGGTGAACATCTTTGAATACGAGCAATTGGCCAAAGATAAAATCGAAAAGGGGCACTACGATTTTATCGCCGGGGGAGCCACCGACGAGATAACCATCCGGCGCACCAGAGGGGTTTTCGATTCCATAATGATCCGCCCTCGTATGATGGTGGACGTCAGCCAACGAGACCTGAGCACCACGGTGCTGGGGCAAAAGATTTCTCTCCCGGTCATGCTCGATCCAGCGGGTAACCACAGCGCCGCCCATCCCGACGCGGAAATCGCGTCGGTCAAAGCTGCTGGCGCGGCGGGCACTTTGATGATCCTTAGCTCCCATGCCTCCCGCACTCTGGAAGACGTGGCGGCATCGGCTTCCGGCCCGCTGTGGTTCCAGCAGTACTTTTTCAAGGACCGGGGTTTGACCTTGGAGATGGCGGCCCGGGCCGAGGAGGCTGGCTACTCAGCCATCTGCATGACGCTAGATGCCAAGATTAAGCCAAAGCGAGAGCGCAATATTAGAAATGGCTACGTGGGCCCGGTTTCTCCTAACTACGCTCAGCTGGATTTGGGTAGCCACAGCTGGAAATTTGCCGCCGACGCCCCGGCCGGCCCCAGTGATATTCGGGATACCGCAGCCGTCTGGTCGGACCTGGACTGGTTTGCCTCCAGCATTCGCTTACCGGTGGTGGTCAAAGGGATCATGGCCGGCGAGGATGGCAGGCTATCCGCCGAAAACGGGGCCAAGGCCGTCATCGTTTCCAACCACGGGGGGCGTTACCTAGACACCACTCCGGCGACCATAGAGGTGCTGCCGGAGGTGGTGGCGGCGGTCGATAGTAAGGCCGAGGTATACTTGGATGGCGGCATCAGAAGGGGAACCGACATATACAAGGCTTTGGCGCTGGGCGCCCGCTCCGTGCTTATCGGACGTCCCTTGTTCTGGGGATTGGCCGTGGATGGGGAGGCTGGGGCATCGGCAGTCTTGGAAATACTTCGGGACGAGCTGGACGCGACCATGGGCATGTGCGGCCGTGCAACCGTCGACAGTATCGACAAGGAGGGGCTAACCACTCTCTCCCCGTTGTTGTCCACCTTCCCTCAACCGGCCGAGTTCCGTTAGCCGAGTTCCGTTAGATGGGGGTTGGCCTGCCGGAATCGGCGGCCGCAGCTGTATAAGCCCCTATGCTAACCTCCCCACGCCAGAGATTTTCGGATTGCGGGAACTACTGGAGCAAGCCGAAATTATCCTCTCAGCTGGAGAGTGGCCCATAATTTCAACTACTAATTCCGGAGAGCTTGTTGTACAGTAACCAGGGTTCCCATTTAACATAACGCTGCCGAGGATATGGAGGATAGAATGGCCCGTACACCTGCTTTAAACAGAGATAGCATCGCCGAGGACCAGAGGGCTGCTTTCGACGAAATGGTACAACAACGCGGCGAAGTGCCCACCAGCGGACCCGGCTCGGTGATGCTCAACGCTCCCGAGGTAGCAAAGCGCGCGCTGGGCTTGGCGGGATTCCTGCGGGGGGAGAGCTCGTCCCTAGACCGGAAGATCCGAGAGTTGGCTATGCTGGTCGCAGCGCGAGAAAACGACTGCCAGTTCATCTGGAACGCCCATGCTCCGTATGCTCGAACAGCCGGATTGCGAGATGACATCGTCGACGCCCTACGCGATAAGAATGAGCTTCCAGGCCTGGCCGATGACGAGGCCGCGGTGATAAATTACGGCCGAGAGTTCTTCCGCACTCGCCGGGTTAGCCAGTCTGCCTTTGACGCCGCACTGACCCAGTTCGGAGTTCAGGGGCTGACCGAGCTCACCACGTTAATGGGTTGCTACTCCATGCTGGCCTTCAACGTCAACGCCTTCGGGGTGGAGCTACCGGCGGAGCTGACCGAGAAGGCGCTACCTATATGAGTAACAGCCTTTTAGGGCCGCCAAGACGTTCATTGCGGATGCCGGTCTTTTCTGGGGGTCACCGCAGCCTTTCAAATTTCGGCCTGGTCCCTACTCTATCTGAAAAACGCTGCTGCCCGGTCCTGCACCGCATCCTCAATGCGTTCTCTATGGTGTTCCATCAAGTCCACGGTATCCAATTCATCGACAGCGATATACCCATACTCGGTTGTTTCATCGCTAAGGCCTAATTCTCCACCAACGACCGCTGCCTCGAAGCTAAATACAACAGGCTGTACTCTGTTACCATCAGCGTATTCAACCATGATGTTCGGACTGGTATAAACTCCGACTAGTCTTGTAACCTCCACCTCCAGCCCGGTCTCTTCCAACACCTCTCTAATACAGGTCTCCTCCCCACTCTCCCCTGGGTCCATGCCTCCGCCCGGCAGGCACCACCGCCCATTGTCAGAACGCCGGGTCAACAGAACTTTTTGTCTGGCACGGTCGAAAATGATTGCCGAAGCTCCTACGCGCAATTTTGCCTGGCGCCCTACCCTTTCACCTCGGATCAAGTTAGACATTTTGAAGTGACAACCCCCATATGCAGTATAAAACCAAGGCGGATGGTAGCAGCTTGGCCGCTAACCCGATAGCCGTGCGAGCCGAGTTTACTCCTTCCCTGGATGGGAATTAATCGGGTTGAAAGCTCATTCTGCGGTTTCGAAGCCGTGGTCGTCGTAGCGTAGAGCCCGACGGTCCAGCACATATTGGCCAGTCACCGGCCGGCCAGGCGGGCCAGGTAGGCGATGATGAAGTCCGACCCGGCGACGTGACGATTGGCCCTGCCCCAGTAACTTTCCTATAGGCCATCACCAGGTGCCGTAGCCGGGCATCATCGGTCAGGAATAGCTCATCAAACCTCAGGCTAAGGGGCTAGCTTTGCCGGACAAATTTATCCACTCCGCCTGGGTCGCCCACGCCTACGTAGATGTCCCCATTGGCGTCCACCCAGCTACCATGGCCACCTCGGCAGTCGAAACGGGACAGCACCCTGCCGTCCGGGGCCAGGACGCTAACGCGGGACGATGAGCCCTCAACGGGACCTTCACTGACCACAAAGTTACCGTCCCGGTCGACCGATATATCCATTGGTCGTTGGATGTCGTTCCACATAGACAGAAATTCACCGTTCAAATCGAAGACCTGGATGCGGTGGTTCTCCCGGTCGCAGACGATGATCCTCTCGTCCTTGGTTACGATCAGGCTGTGGGGTAGGTGGAATTGGCTGGGTCCGGTTTTGCCCGGCTCACCCCAAGATTGCTTGAACTCGCCCTGGCCGGAGAAACGGTGGACCCGAGCGTTGCGGTATCCATCGGTAACGTACAGGTCTCCGGATGGGGCCGGCACCAGCTCGCTGGGGTAGTTAAAGGGTCCGGCCGCTCGGGGCACCAGGTCTCCCGGGTTTTCACAGCCGGTGTCGGAGTGGACGCCGTGGCGGCCTAGCATCTGAATAGGCTTACCATCCAGAGTGTAGATGATGCATACCGAGCTGTCCCGGTCGGTCAGGTAAATGATGTCATTCTCAATGTAGATGCTGTGGGCATAGAGGAAGGAGCCATTTCCCCAGGAGCTGAGGAAGTTACCCTGGCGGTCGAAGATGACTATGGGCGGGTCCTTACGCTGGAAGGCGTAGACCCGGTCCTGGGAATCGGTTGCCACGGCGCTCACCATGGCAAAGCTCTCTCCCGATGGTAGCTTGGCCCAGTCCTCCACCTGGGTATATGTGTAATCGCCCGTACCTACAGTGGTCATCAGATATTTACCTCCAGCTAACTTTATGCTCCGGTTTGTTACGCCTTGAGGATACCACGCTGGGATAGCCCTCGCTCCATCAGGGGTTGCATGCCCAGCTCGGTGGCGTAATTGTCCAAACTCAACTGCGTAGCTCAGTTCCCGATGAAACACTTGCAGTCGGCCAAATTGACTCTTCCGGCCATCGATAGATTTTGACCGTGATATGATTGCCCCGTACCAAAGTCCACCTTGGAGGCAGCAATATGCCTTTCGGAGGCAACGACTGGCTGGCTTTAACCCAGGAATCGACTCTGGAGCCGGAGATTCCCATCTGTGATCCTCATCACCACTTCTGGGATTTGCGTCCGCTAAGCATTCCCTACCAGCGGTACCTTCTCCATGAACTGATCGCCGACATTGACAGCGGACACGCCGTCCGGTCCACCGTGTTTGTTGAGGCGAGATCCATGTACCGGGCTGACGGCCCGGAGCAGATGCGTCCTGTAGGTGAAGTCGAATTCGTACAGGGTCTAGCGTCGGCCAGCGCCAGTGGACTCTACGGGTCCAGCCGGGCCGCGTCAGCCATCGTCGGCCGCGCCGACCTGAAGCTGGGGGAAGGTGTGGCCGTGGTCTTGGAAGCGCTGCAGGCGGCCAGCCCCAACCGCTTCAAGGGTATACGGCACAACGTTACCTGGAGCCCGGACCCGGCTCTGGAAAACCGGGAAAGCGAGGGCATTCTGGCCAACAACACTTTCCGGGCTGGGGCACAGGTGTTGGCGCGCCAGGGATTGTCCCTGGATACTATGCTGTCCTTCCCGCAATTGCCCGAGTTGGCAGACTTCGCTAGGACAGTGCCCGACCTGCCCATTATTCTAAACCACATCGGAGGGGTCAGCCGAGTAGGTATTTACGCTAACCAAGACGACGAGGTAATAGCGGCCTGGCGCCGCGGCATCGCCGCGGTGGCTGAATGCCCCAATGTCACGGTCAAGCTAGGTGGTCTGGGAATGCCTCGCCTGGGTTTTGGCTGGCATGCCCGCACGGTTCCCATCGGCTCGGAAGAGCTGGCGGAGTCCATGTCCCCCTGGATCAGTTACTGCATCGAGCAGTTCGGCCCGGCCCGGTGTATGTTCGAAAGCAACTTCCCGCCGGATAAGGTGTCCTACTCCTACAATGTGATGTACAACGCCTTCAAAGGGCTGACCCAGGATTACTCAGCTTCCGAACGCGCCGCCATGTTTCACGACAACGCGGCCAGGGTATACCGTATAGACGTTTGATTCTAAACAGCCCATCATTAATCTGCGAGAATATGCGAGCTTAAAAAAGCTGGTCCTTTTTCCCTTTGGAAGTTCCTGTATCATGACCGGCACTAGATGACAGCTAGCGGTCCAGTTTACAGCCGACCATCAAGATGTTGGGTAAGGCAGGGTAAGGAGGGAGACCATGAAGGCATCTTATCTGGGCGCAATGGGGTACTCCCAGCGGCACAAGTTTCCGGCAACGTGGCCGATACCGCCAGTCTATGACGATCCCAAGACCTCGGTACGGAGCTACCAGGAAGGGATGGATGAGTGTGAGTTTGCGGAGGAGATGGGTTTTGAGTGGATCAGCTTCTCCGAGCACCACTATTCCGGCCGCATCGCCACGGGAACGCCTGCAGTTATGGCGGCAGCGGTGGCGGAGCGGTGCAAGAAGGCCAAGATAGCTGTGCTAGGTCACTTGCTGCCGCTGAACAACCCGGTGCGAGTTGCGGAGGAGTTGGGTCTTTTGGACAACCTGACCAACGGGCGACTCATAATGGGCTTCCTGCGCGGCACCCCCAACGAGGATCAGGTCTACGGTGTAAACCCCTCCGAAGGGAGGGGGAGGCTGTTGGAGGGCATGGACCTAATAATCAAGGCACTGACCGAACCCCAGCCCTTCTCTTGGGAAGGGCGCTACTACCAGTTTCGCACCGTGTCCGTCTGGCCCAGGCCGGTACAGCAGCCCCATCCCCCGGTGATTGTAGCAACCAGGAGCGACGACACCATTCAGTACGCGGCCCAGCACCATCTAGGTTTAGGGGTCTCTTTCATTCCAGTGGCCCAAATGGCCGAAATCACCGAAAAATACCGGGGATGGTGCGAGGAAGCGGGCTGGCAGCCCAAGCCCGACCAGGTAGTATATCGAGGTAGCATCTACTTGGCGGAAACGGACCGGCAGGCGGAGGATTGGTTCGAGGAGGCGCAGCGGGACGGGCTCAAGCCGGCAATCCCTTTGCGACCGGTCGTGGCGCAAGCAATACGGGCAGCGCGCGCCGGTGATGAATTCGACCTGCGTAATGTTCTGGCTGGCAGCGCTCAGGGCGACGTTGGAGGTTTGGCCCGGGGACTTAGCTTTTTGGGCGGGCCAGACACGATAGTAAAGCAGCTAAAGGCCTTTCATGACCAATGCGGAGCTGGTGTGGTAGACCTGTTCTTCCAGCAGCCGACCCTAAAACACCGGGAAGTGATGAAGGAAATCGAGCTGTTCGGAAAAGAAGTCTTACCCCGCATAAAAGAGTTCTAGAAGTCTGGCCGGAAAGCCATTGGCCGGGTTTTACGCTACGCCAATCAGACGTATTCCAATCTTATGCGGCACAGTAGTACTTGTATTACGTTGAAACACCCGCTATTTCATCGATAATCGACGTTATGAAAACGACGGTTTGGGGAGAATCGAGGTTTCCGGCCAGATTTCTAGCTTCGTATAACCGGCGCAGGGGACCAAGGATAGAGGAGGCTATTAACCTGGAGATGGTGATATTTCAAGAGAGCTACATCGAAGCTGGCGGCTTTCGCATTAAGTGCCTGGCAGCCGGGCAGGGCGATCCGGTAGTCATTCTGGACAGCATTTCGGGGGGGATTTCCAAGCTCCAAGACGTGCTGGTTCAAAGGTTTAGCGTAGTTGGGTTGGAGTTGCCGGGGTTTGGTTCCTCACCGGCCAACACCAAGTCGTCCTCGGTGAAAGACCTGGCGAAAGTTGTTGGCCAAGCCACGGAAAGAATAATACCTGGGAAATACACGCTCATCGGAACCTCTTTCGGCGCCAATGTTGCCCTTTGGCACACGCTGCAGGCCCCAGACCGGGTGGATGCGCTGGTCCTGATCTCTCCCACCACCCTGCTGCCAAAGGGCAACCCCGCTGTGGGCGACCGCGAAATCTCGGCCAAGGAGCGGGAGTTGATCACCCGCATAGGTGGCAGCACTCACGACGGGGAGGCGGAAAGCCGGCTCAGCGAGATTCAATGCCCCACGCTGGTCATATTCGGCTCAAGGGACGGGTTGGTTGCTGCTGGTGCCGCGAGTACCTACCGGCGAGAGATTCCCAATAGTCACCTCTCCCTGGTGTATGACGCCGGGCACCTGATTGGGGCCGAGCGGCCAGAGGCTTTGATCAACACGGTGGTTGACTACGTTGAACGCCGCGAAACATTTGTAGTCAGTCGCCAGAGCGGACTAATTAACCCCTAGGTGGGACCGTTAGACTCCGGCTGGTCTCCGGATTCTCGTCAAAGGGATACGCTTCTCACAAGAATCAGCAACTGTGGGTTTACGAGATAGTCTGGACGATCCGTCAACAGCCGCTTGGGCGGGTTTTCACCAGCCACAACCAATCCACTGCAAATTGCCGGGGAGGAAATCCATGAAGGCATCCCTTTTTGCGCAGATGGGGTATTCAGAAAGGCACAAGTTTCCTGCCACCTGGCCGGTGCCACCGAGCTATCAAGACCCGGCGGTAACGATGCAGAGTTACGAGGAGGGGATGGAAGAGTGTGAGCTGGCCGAGGAGATGGGCTTTGACTGGCTCAGCTTCTCGGAACATCACTACTCGGGCAACCGGCTGACACCAAATCCGGCGTTAATGGCGGCTGCCGTGGCGCAGCGATGTAAGAAGGTCAGAATCGCGCTATTAGGGCAGTTGCTGCAGCATCATAATCCCGTTCGGGTCGCCGAGGAGATTGGCATGCTGGACAACCTGACCGGTGGTCGGGTGATCATGGCTTTCCTACGGGGCATCCCCAGCGAGGACCTCCCCTACAGCATGAACCCGACGGAAGGCCGGGGCAGGCTCTTTGAGGGCATGGACCTGGTTCTAAAAGCGCTGACGGAACCTCAGCCCTTTTCCTGGGAAGGCCGCTATTACCGATTCCGCACGGTTTCCGTCTGTCCCCGGCCTGTGCAGCAGCCTTTGCCTCCGGTGATTGTGGCGACAAGGAGCGAAGACGCTATCCAGTATGCCGCCTCCCATCATCTTGGCTTGGCTGTCTCCTATGATAGCGTGGACCAGGTGGCCGACATTACCCAAAAGTACCGGCAGTGGTGCCAGAAGGCAGGCTGGCAGCCCACGCCCGACCAAATCGTGTACCGCGCCAGCAAGATGCTGGCGGACACCGACCAGCAGGCGTCCAACCGGGTGGAGGCTCTTAAGTCTTCCGGTTTGGTGGAACGAGGAATGAACCTGCGACCTTCCGTGACCCAAGCAGTGTCAGCGGCGCGTGAAGGAAGGGAGTTCGACCGGCGCAACCGCGATGCCCGAGCTGGCGGGACCGCGGGGACCCCAGGGGTCCGCAACCGGCGGGAGCTGATTACCTTTGTGGGCGGCCCCGACGCCATCGTCAAGCAGCTAAAAGCGTTCCATGACCAGTGTGGCACCGGGGTGGTGGACCTGGGATTCCAGCATCCCGGCATGGACCACGAGGAGGTCATGAAGGAGATTGACCTTTTTGGCCGGGAAGTTCTGCCGCGTATCAAAGAATTCTAAGATTTCCGATCAACAAGCAGATCCAGCTACTAATCCATCAGACACTTCAAACCGGGCTATGTTTGGCCCGCCGAGCCTGTCGCCGAGTTGCCCGCTACTCCGCCCTTGGCCGATTCTCCTGTCGCCATTCCCATGAAATGCTCGTGATTCGCAGCCATAATGTGCTCCTTTGATTAGGTCAGTATCGGCGCAGTGGGCGTAGCTCGTTGGATCCCTACCCGGAGCAAGCTCATGCGCTTGCCCCGGGTAGGGAGCCAAGAGTATGATGGGCGCTGATAGAGGATTATGGGATAAGTGCCTTTATTGGATTACCAGGCGCTCATTCCGGATGGTTGACCAAAAGTGGCGGGATAGCAAAAAGGAGGGTTAACATGTGCCTAAGTTGTGGATGCGGAGAGCCGGACGATAACCACGGAGATCCCAGGCATATCACCACGGAGATGATGGAGGAGGCAGCTGCAGCCGCTGAAATTACGGTCGAAGAGGCCGCCAACAACATCACTGAAGCCCTGCGTGCCGGCGGATCTTCGTAAGGCAGGCCTGGACCCAGTAGAGAAGGCTGAAGAGCGGGTAGAGCAGTAGGAAGTGCTGTAAGCATGAGCCTGAAGGCTGTTTTGCAGGGAAAGCCATTGGGGCACCCCAGCCATCCCATGTTTGTTCACTTCCCGACTGCCCTCTTTCCAACGAGCCTGCTCTTTGACCTTCTATCCTGGCTAATAGCTGAGCCAGCACTGGTCAAAGCAGCTTTCTACAATATTGCCGTCGCCTTGGTGGTGGGAATGCTGGCTGTCCTCACCGGGTTTGTGGACTACTTTGGTATGGTATCAGGGTCCAGGAAGCACAAGGTGACTACCTGGCATATGCTGGCCAACCTGCCAGTCATCGTTATACTGGCTTTAAGTTTGGTCCTCAGGTTCTCTTCATTAGATGCCTCCAGAACGCCGCTCTATATTTTGGCGCTCTCGCTGATCGGGCTGCCTCTGCTCATACTGGGCAATTACTTCGGCGCCGAGCTGGTATACCGGATGGGTATGCGGGTAAACACCGGCAGGCTCCGGGAGACACCCGTGATCCTTAGAGCCGCGGCCTCGTTGCGGAGGATATTGGGGTTTGGGGAGTGAGCTGATGACCTTTTTGGCGAGGGGAACAGCTTAATATCTGCCCGTGCCACCATGGGAAACTAAACCAAGCCCAGGTGGCATCTAACCTGTCCAGGCATGCCGGCCTCTAGCCATGAAAAAACTTGGGAGCCAGCCGGTCCATAGGGTCTTGACCCCGGCCCAGGTATTTGTGCGTGAGGCTGTCCCACAGGTACAGCCGGCTCCAGTTCGGCTCATCCACGTAATTCTGGTCATCGTCGAGATGGGGATTGGGCAGGAGAATCGTGACCTGCTGCTCTCCCCCGCCATTAAACATCCGGAATCCCCACGAGGTAGGTTGCATATCGGGGTTTAACCGGCGATAAAGTTCAGCCCGACCGGTCCGCCGATGTTTCGCCACCTCCGGCGGCCCGCTCTTGGTTTCCCCGATACACAGGTGACAATGCCAGTTCTGGAAGTCCAGCGTCACGTATCCATCCCGAAAACCAAACCTGGGTGGGCCGGGAGGTTTTATCTCCCAGATTGCTCCGGGGATCAGGGGTCCAATGCGGATGTACTCCCATTCTTTTAAACATTCCTTGATGATGTCCAACAAGGTCTCTTGCTCGGGTGGCACCGGGAAAAGCTCGTAGGTGCCATCCATCTGCTGAATGATTTCACCCCGGGGAAGGGAGGTGCTTGCAATCATGGTGCCTAACTCCGGTACGCAAAGATTTAGAGCAGATTCCACCTGGGGTTGGCATCAGCCTCCCTCTTGAGCCGATCAACAATCCAGCCTCTCACTGACTTCTCCAGGTAAAAGGTAGGGCTAATGAGGTCGCTTTCACCGCTGATTAGCCCTTCTTGAAGGGCTACTTGGGCGACGGGGGTGCCCGGCCGAATTCGTACCCCGACCCTAAGGTTGGCCAATGCAGGATTAATTTGCCGTAAAAATTGCAGCTTCGATTCTACCGTCTCGGCCGTTTCCCCAGGTTCGCCAAAGTACTGGGAAATGACGTAGTGCAGGCTGGCCTGGTCGCAGCGTTGGCAAATCTCCCTTAAGGGTTCGATACGATCTTCCAGGCTTTCCTCTGCCAGGTTCTGCCCATCAATTCCCTTAATAATCAATAGCCCAGCGCCGGCCTGTTTCATCAGTTCCAGGACCTCTTCATCGCAGGCCGCGGGCACCGGAGCCAGATAGCTGTTCCATTGGACTTTCATGTCAGCATCAATCAGGCACTGGCAAAGGGATTTGGCGTGAGCCAGGGGAACATTGAAACCTGAATCGATGAAAAAGAGCTTCCGTATCCCAAACCGCTCTTTCATTTCGCGGATTTCCTGCACCACGTCCTCGATCGGCTTTAATACTCGCCAGGTTTGGTTCCCATTTTCCGCACCCATGGAGTGAGAAAAGCTGTCGTCCAGTTTAGTTACGATTCCTATGCCGAATCCCGCCCTTTCGTAGCGGGCCATGTCCAGTTCCTCCAACCTGGGGGGTTTGGAGAAGCTGGAGTAAGCTAACCCCTTGTAGACCACCTGGCCGCTGTCGGCTTGGTAGATTAGCCCCGGCAGATTCTGGTAAGCCTCTCCGCTTTCTATTGAATCGGCCACCTGCGCAAAGGTCTCCCCGCCGTCCCCAGCGATTCCCAAGTCCGGTTCCAGGTACTGGAAACACTCCTCGGGAAGCAGACTAAATCCTGGGCCGCCGCATACGATGGGGCTGCTGGTAATGGTTCGGATGCGCTGGATGACTTCCCTTGTGGTGGGTAACGCCCACTGGGGGTCCATGTAACTGGAGTTGTCCAGGTTTCGGAGGGAGATGCCGATAAGTTCTGGCTGGAACTCTCGTACTGTGGCCTCGGTGTCCCCCAGGTAGTCTTCGGAAAACATCAGGTCCAGAATCTTGAGGTCATGCCGACTCGGATCCAGGTGGCCCGCGATGTAGGCCAGCCCAATTGGGGCAGGCTGAGCGTTCATACGGCTCATTAGCCGCCGGTGCATGTTGGTGGCAATTAACAAAATGCGCATCATCTGCTCCTAGAAACTCGGACGGAAACCCCGATTCTCCCCAAGTCGTCGTTTTCTTAATGTCGATTATCGATGTGATAGAAGGGTTGTGAAACGTATTACATACACTAGTATGTCGTGTAAGACTGCAATACGTCTGATTGGCGTAGCGCAAAACCCGGCCAATGGCTTTCCGGCCAGACTTCTAGGGTTTGGCTAGATTCCATGAGTATCTCTTAACCAGTCATTCGTCTAAAATTGGCAATTCCGGTTCGGTCTTCTGGCTGGGCGGGTCCAGTTCAACTGGATTGGCGTTAAACAAATATTTGGCACTCATTAAAACGTAGGGTCCAGCCTTCCTGAGCTATCATACAACAGTCGGAGGTGGTCAGCGTGTTTGACCTGTGTTCCAGGGCCACCACTGCAAATCGTCTCATCGAATGGGCTATCAAGAGGCCTGGATCGGGCTGGGCGGGCCTTACGAGGAACGAGAGCCGCTCCGCCAGGTGCCTACCCTTGCCGTAGGGGCAGCCAGAGCCGCTCATACCCTTTCTGAGTATTCCCATACGCTAAACCTACAGGATAGAATAATGCCAACCTTCCAGGGTGATTGTCTGTGTCCATGAGGATGGGTGAGGAAATGCAGGAGCGACCAGTCATCGCAGTTTTATGGGGCGCCGTGGCGTTGGTCTTGGTCAGCTTTATGGCTGCCTGCACCGGCGGGGAGCCCAACCCGGCGCCTACCACTATTCCCCAGGTAACACCTAACCCAATGATTACCGCATTGCCGACGACGCCCGTGGAACCCACGCTGGGTCTTGCAGCGCCGCAACCGGTGGAGGAGGTGGTCTTTATAGAAGAACCGGACTTCGACAAGACCATTGGCATGATGGAGGCCGGCGAAGTCCATCTTTACGCCTCGGGCACATCTGATCCCGACCGCAAACGACGAATCAGCGCTTCCCAGGAGATGACTTACGACGTCTCCTACGGGTCATACACGGAACTCACGCTCAATCCGGTGGGTCCTACCTTCCCCGCCACCGGTCAGCTAAACCCCTTCCAATCGCCTGCCATCAGGGAGGCTATGAACTGGCTGGTGGACCGGGACCACATTGTGGAAGAGATTTATGGGGGGCTGGCAGTGCCCAGGTATCTGCCTCTAAACACGGCCTTTCCGGACTACGCCCGCCTGGCCGACGTGGCTAGGGTGTTGGAGATTAGCTACGGCCATGACCCGGAGCATGCCAGAGCCGTAATTACTAGAGAGATGGAACAGCTAGGCGCCAACTTGCGGGATGGCAGCTGGTACCACCAGGAAAAGCCGGTGAGGCTCATTTTCCTGATCCGGGTGGAGGACGAGAGAAGGGACACCGGGAACTATGTAGCCACCCTTTTGGAGGACATGGGTTTTGAGGTGGACCGCCAATACAAGACCGCCGCCGAGGCCTCCCCGCTGTGGATTGGCGGTGACCCGGCCGAGGGTCGCTGGCATCTGTATACCGGCGGCTGGATTTCCACGGCTATCAGCCGGGATCAGGCGGGCAACTTCAACTTCTTCTATACCCCCAGGGGCAGGCCTGAGCCCCTCTGGCAGGCCTATACGCCGGCGCCGGAGTTGGACGAGGTAGCGGACGTCCTGGGACGGCGGGACTATCCCACCTGGGAAGACCGCCAGCGCCTCATGGCCACAGCGCAGGAGTTGGCCATGCAGAACTCTGTGCGCATATGGCTGGTGGATACCATCAGCATCTGGCCGCGCCGGAAGGAGATTAACCTGGCTGCCGACCTGGCTGGCGGAATTTCAGGCTCCGCCCTCTGGCCCTACACTCTGGGCTTTACCGGCCGGGAGCCGGCAGGCCGGCGAGTGACCTTCGGAACCCCGAGCATTCTGACGGAACCGTGGAATCCCGTGGCAGGCAGCAACTGGATCTATGACCTGATGGTTATTCGTGCCACCAGCGATGACGCTACCCTCCCCGACCCCTTCACTGGCCTCTCCTGGCCCCAGCGTGTCAAGCGTGCCGAAGTGTACCTGGAGGAGAAAACGCCAGTTATCCGGACCCACGACTGGCTGGATCTGAGCTTCGTTTCCTCCATTCAGGTGCCACCGGGTGCCTGGGTTGACTGGGATGCCGCAGCGCAGCGTTTCATCACCGTGGGCCAGCAGCACCCCGAGGGTCTGACGGCCAGAACCAAAACGGTAATCCACTACGATGATGACCTATTCTCCATGGAATGGCACGATGGCAGCAGGGTGACCCTGGCGGACATGGTAGTCAGCTTCATCCTGATCTTCGATCGGGCCAAGCCGGAAAGCCCAATATTTGATGAAGCAGAGGTGCCCTCTCTGGAGACCTTCCTCCGTCATTTCCGAGGGTTGAAGATCGCGCAAGAGGACCCCTTGGTGGTGGAGGTCTATAGCGACCAAATTTTCCCGGATGCTGAGACCATTGCCGGCTCCCGAGCCGGCTACCTGTTTACCTCGGTGCCCTGGCACAGCCTGTCCCTGGGAATCCTGGCCGAACAGAACCGGGAGCTGGCTTTTTCCTCCAACAAGGCGGACCGGCTCGAAGTGGAGTGGATGAGCTACATCGCAGGTCCTAGCTTGCCCATCCTGGAGCGTTACAATACCCTGGCGCTGCGCGACGCCTTTATACCCTACCAAGAGACCGCAGGCCGGTACATCACCGCTGCTGACGCGCAAGAGCGGTATGGACTGCTGGGTGAGTGGCAACAGGCCAGGGGTCACTTTTGGGTGGGCCAGGGGCCTTATTATCTCCATTCGGTGCATACTGTGGAGAAAATTGTGGTAATCCGCAGGTTTGACCGGTTCCCCGACCAGCCCGGAAAGTGGCTGCGCTTTACCGAGCCTAGGATCGCGGAGGTAGAGGTCTCGGGCCCATTCAGTATTAGAACAGGAGAAGCAGCGGAGTTCATGATAGCGGTAACCTTCAAAGGCGAGCCTTACGCCGTGGGAGATATTGATTTTGTACGGTTCCTGGTGCTGGATGCCCGGGGAGAGCTGGTAAGTGTGGGTGATGCCCAGCCGATCGAGGATGGTCTCTGGCAGGTGGTGCTCCCCCCGGAACAAACCGCGGGCCTGGAGATAGGCTCGTCCCGCCTTGAGGTGGTGGTGGTGTCCAAGTTGGTTAGTATCCCGACCTCCGACGTGTTTCCCTTTGTGGTATTAGGTCCTTAAAGCAGGTAGGGTTAGGGGACAGGGGGATCCCGTGGCCAGAACATTCCTCTTCCGGGTGAAACGGCCTCGGATGTGGCCAGGGGTTGCCGAATTGGACACCCTGACTAGGATGGCCAAGTACGCTCTCCTGCGGGCGTTGGCCTTGCTGCTCACTGTGGTGGTCGGGGTGTACCTGACGGTGCTCATTGCCAACATGGGCGGGCACGTGGACAATATCCGCGTCGCTCAAGTGCGGGAGTCAGCGGGGGCCCGGGTCCTGTCCGACCCGGAGCTTCAGGCCATGCCTCCCAGGGAACTAGAACGGTTGATCGAAGCGCAGGTACAGCTGGAGATTCAGCGCTTGAATCTCGACCAGCCGTTTATCTGGCGGAGCTTCACCTACCTGACCGATGCCCTCTCCCTGAACCTGGGTCGCGCCGAACACCTGACCAGCGACAGCGGCTCCCGGCAGGTACGCCTTATCTTGCTGGAGCGCCTGCCGGCCACCCTGCTGCTCTTTGCCACTACCTTCTTCCTGCTCTTCTTTGTGGCCATCTTCCTGGCCCTTTTCCTTTCCCGGCGCTACGGTAGCTTCCTGGACAAGACCATCATAGCCCTGGCTCCCTCCTCGGCGGCCCCCTCCTGGTTTTACGGGATATTTCTCATTCTAATTTTCGCCTCCCTGCTGCGGGTCCTCCCCTTCGGCGGCATGGTGGATGCTCCACCTCCGGAGGGCACCCTGGCCTACGCCATTAGTGTTCTGCGACACATGGTATTGCCTGTAGCAGCCCTAACCAGTGGCTCCATCTTCCTGTCCATATACTCGTGGAGGACTTTCTTTCTGATCTATGCCAGTGAGGACTATGTGGAGATGGCCAAGGCCAAGGGACTCCCCTCCGGGGTCATCGAGCGGCGGTATATCCTCAGGCCAACCCTGCCCACCATCATCACCAACCTATCCTTGGGAATCATCAGCCTATGGAGTGGCTCCATTATCCTGGAGAGGGTGTTCACCTGGCCCGGACTGGGGAGACTCCTTTTCCAAGCCATCGGCCAATTTGACATCCCGGTGATAATCGCCTCGGTAGTTATCTATGCCTACCTCCTGGCCCTGACGGTCTTTATGCTGGACATCATCTATGCCCTGGTGGACCCTAGAGTGAAGATTGGCGGGGATGACAGGAGATGAAGACAGCGCTGTGGGAGCTTCGCCGTTACCCCTCCGCCCTGGTGGGACTTGCCCTAATCCTGGCCCTGGTGGGTCTGGCCATCTACGGCGTTATTGCCATCCCCTATAACGAGGCTTTGCGGCTGTGGCGGGGAGGAGAGGGCATCTGGATAGAGTACCCCAGGAATGCCCAGCCCGAGTGGGTGAACCTGTTTCCAGGCAACAACCTGCCCAGGACTATTGTCCTGGACAGCCGGGAAGGGGGCAGTAAGCGAGTCCAGGTTGAATCGGACGAATCGAAGAGCGTCCAAATATCTTTGGGGTTCGACTACCGTTACGATGACTTTCCCAGTGAGCTGAACCTGTTCTTCGACCCCACGTTCAGAGAGCGGCTTCCGCATGTCTCCCTGTTTTGGCTGACACCAGACGGCCGAAGGCTGACTCTGGGCGATCGGAGCGTGGGGCCCTCGGAGAGGTACGCGGCGTCGCTGGACCAACGCCTGGCCCGTCGCCTGGACGGGAATCCCCCGGAGGTAGGGCTTTTCGCGGATCCGGCCGCGGCCGCCCTCCAGCCCCTCAAAGGTGAGCATACTCTTCTAGTGGAAGGGTTGCTGTTTGAAGAAGGAGCTGATCTGGACGTGAGAATGGTGGTCTATGGCAAGGTCCATGGACTGGCGGGCACTGACCACCTGCGCCGGGACATCACTGTGGCACTGCTGTGGGGAACTGCCGTCGCGCTGGCTTTTGGATTGCTGGCCGCGGTAGGTTCCAGCCTCTGCACCCTGGTCATTGCCGCCATCGGCGTCTGGTACGGAGGATGGGCCGACGCCTCGATCCAGCGGGTCACCGAGTTGAACATGATTCTTCCCGGTCTGCCCATACTCATTCTGGTGGGAACGCTGTACTCCCGGAGCATCTGGGTGATATTGGGGATCGTCATTTTGCTGGGCATCTTCTCGGCATCGATCAAGGTGTACCGGGCCATCTTTTTACAGGTGCGGGAGTCTTCCTACATCGAAGCGTCCCGGGCCTACGGGGCCAGTAACCTGAGAATCATCCTCCTCTACCTGGTCCCCAGGGTCATCCCGGTGCTGGTGCCGGGATTTGTCACATTGATACCCTCCTTCGTGTTCCTGGAAGCCTCACTGGCTATTCTGGGACTGGGCGACCCGGTGCTACCCACCTGGGGCAAGGTGCTCAACGACGCTCAGCAGAACGGCGCACTCTACAAAGGATACTACTACTGGGTGCTGGGGCCTGCCGTGCTGCTGATGATCACCGGCCTGGGCTTTGCCATGATCGGTCTTAGCATGGACCGGATCTTCAACCCCAGGCTAAGGGAGCTATGAAAGATAACTCGCTCCTCTGCGCCCAGGACCTCCGCCTCTATTTCCGCACCACTAGAGGCGCGGTTCAGGCAGTAGACCAGGTGAGCTTTTCCATGGATCGCGGCCAGGCCCTGGCGGTATTGGGTGAATCCGGCTGTGGCAAGAGTTCCCTAGCCAGGGCCATTTTGAGGCTCCTTCCCCGCAACGTACATACCTATAGTGGGCAACTTTTCCTCAACGGCCGCGACTTGATGTCCCTGGGCGAGGAAAGCTTCCGGCAAGAGGTACGCTGGTCCGGCATCTCGCTGGTGGCCCAAGCGGCTATGAACTCCCTGAATCCGGTGGTCAGGGTAGGGGAGCAGGTAACGGAGCCATTGGAAATCCATCAGCGTCTGAGCCGAAGAGAGGCGCGCGACCGAGCCAGCGAGTTTTTGCAGCTGGTGGGGGTACCAGGGGACTTCCTGCACCGCTACCCCTTCGAGCTGAGCGGCGGCATGCGACAGCGGGTCGTCATCGCCATGGCGCTGGTGGCAGATCCCTATCTGGTCATTCTAGATGAGCCCACCTCGGCCCTGGATGTGTTGACCCAGGCCAATATTATGAACGTGCTCAAGCAGATCAAAGAAGAGAAAAGTACCAGCTTTCTTCTGATCACCCATGACATCGCGACGTCCAGTGAGCTGGCCGACCGGGTGGCGGTCATGTACGCAGGCCAACTGGTGGAGGTGAGTGACGCCGCCAGTTTCTTCTACCAGCCCCTCCATCCCTACTCCAAAAAGCTGATGGCTAGCGTGCCCAGGCTGCGAGGAGGGGAAAAGCCAGAGTTCATTCCGGGTCAACTACCCAGCCTCATCAATCCCCCTGAGGGCTGCCGCTTCGCCACACGATGCCCTTTCCGATTTGACCAGTGCCAGGAAGACCCACCGCTGGTGGAGGCGGAACCGGAGCGCTGGGTCAAATGCTGGCTATACCCGGCTGGTGAGGATAAAGCTAGTCATGCAGGATGAGCCGTTGTTGGAGGTCAGAGATCTTCACGTATGGTTCGGGCTGAGGCGGTGGGGATTCGGCCACGCCGGGGTGGTGCGGGCGGTAGACGGCGTTAGCTTTACCCTGAGGCAGGGAGAGGCCGCTGCCGTGGTGGGGGAAAGCGGCTGCGGCAAGTCCACTCTGGCCAGGGCTATTTTGGGTCTGCACCGTCCGGTCAAGGGCCAGGTAGTATTTGCCGGTAAACCCCTGGATCGAATTAAGCCGAGCGAGATGCGAAGGTACAGATCCCAATTAGGCTACGTACAGCAGGACCCATATGGGGCGCTACCGCCTTTTATGAGTGTGCGCCGCATTCTGGGTGAGCCGCTGGTCATCAACAAGGTTAAGAGCAAGCCGGAAAGAGAAAGGCGCATCCGGGAAGCGCTGGAGGAAGTGAAGCTAACGCCGGTGGAGGACTTCCTCCCCAAGTTCCCTCACATGCTCAGCGGAGGCCAGCAGCAGCGTGTGGTCATCGCCCGGTCGACGGTAATGCAGCCGAGGCTGCTGGTCGCCGACGAGCCAGTATCCATGCTGGATGCGTCGGTGCGAGTGGAGATTCTGGAGCTGCTGCGAAACCAGCAAGAAGCTCATAACCTCGGATTGATCTACATTACGCATGACCTTTCGACGGCAAGGCATTTTGTCCAACGCATCCTGGTCATGTACGCCGCCAAGATTGTGGAGCAGGCCGGGGTGGAGCAGTTGCTGGATAATCCCCTCCACCCATATACCAAAGCGCTCATTGCCGCCATTCCCGACCCCGATCCAGAGAATGCCGCCACTTTCCAGGATGTCCCGCCAGGAGAGCCCCCCAGCTTGCTCCATCCTCCCCCCGGCTGCAGGTTCCATCCCAGGTGTCCCGCCTTCATGAAGGGGATTTGCGACGTGAAGGAACCACCCGCGTTCGAACCCCAGCCAGGGCACCTGGTGGCGTGCTGGCTGTACGAGCGAGAGCAGATAGAATCATGAAACTCATCGTCCTTAGCTTGGTCCTGCTCACGGGAGGGATGGCCCTGCCCTTTCTGATGCTCAGCCGCCTGCTGGAGCCTGGCTTTGTCCTCAGCTTCCTGGCCTACGCCATGTCGCTGGCCGGCCTGGCGCTGGGCTCCTCCGTGGCCGTTCAGCAGGTAAGTCTCAGGTGGCGAGGCCGGGAATAACCGGACTGGTAAAAAGCGAAGAGACTGGGTTCAAAGATATCCGAGCATAGCATAATTCCCGGCACGTCACTCCGGCGCAGGCCGGAATCCAGCGTCATCTGCCCATCAACCCACTGGCCCATCCATGCTTTAGACCCAGGCTCTCAGTGAACTTTCTGGGACACAATGGCACTGGGTTGGTCGGCATTTGGACCAACCCAGTACTGTTTAGGACGCGTTGTTTCACAGTAGTCTGCTAACCTCCCTAAGTTCTTCTCAGGTTGAGGTATCGTAGAAGATCGGAATTTGCCGGTCCAAACAGGTGAGCCGTGGTAATCATAGTATCTGGGCCGGCCGAAGACAGCTGGACCTACTTGGTCGAGCCTTACAGTGGTAGCGCAATAGCTCACGCTTGGAGGAGGGCTGTAAGTATCGAAGATTCTTGCGCTCAAGCCTTAGGGGACCTGATGTATGAAGATTTTATAGCATTGGGCCTAGAAAACGGAGCGTTTACGCATGGGCATGGCTGTTTGTATGCACGGTCGACGGCAAGCATCCCCCAGGTCAGGGACGGCGATTAGGAATTAGAGAGAGGCAAGCAGACCAGGGTAACTGAGATGCGCCTGTGCCAGAATGATGAACGAGAGGAGGAACCACGATGAAGAAAATTGCTGCGGTTTACCTACCCATTGCGATCCTAGCGGCCGCTTTGGTCTTAGGAGGCTTAAAACTCGCTAGCGAGGTCTTCGCTCAAAGCGAAGAGCCTAGCTATGAAGACGGCTGGCTAGTTTCAAGCTTTACGAGTATTGCCTTTGAGGACGGATTATGGGAACAAGCAGTAGTTGTAGGAGGTTGTACCTCATATAGTTCGCTCCCAAAAGAGGACAATCCCGCATCCGTTATGGCCTCCAACGGTCCTAGCGCCGTGACGCGTTCCTATTCCGGAACAGGAGCAATAGTCAAGGTATGCAATCTAAGGTAACTGTTCAGACTTGATGAGGTGAATTGGCTCAAAGCCGTTGGAAAAACGCTGGCATGGCCGGGGGAGTTGTGGCATACCAGGGAGGTGGACACTGAACTAGACCTGAACGCGGCGAGTCGCGAAACTCTGCTGGAGATAATTGCCGGCCAGCGGGCAGTCATTGCCGATTTGCAAAGGCGGATTGGGGTTCTGGAATCCCGTCCCAACCGGCGCGGGTCGTCGGGGATGCCGGGTAATCAGCCGCACTCCAGCCGGCAAGCGCCGGAGAAAAAGGAGCCCAGAAAGCTGCGCCGCCGTGGCGGTCTGTCCCGACTGCGGGACTCACCTGAACGGCGGATGGGTACAGCGAACTCGGGAAGTCATTGAGCTACCGGTGGCTCCGGTAGAAGTGACCGAGCACGCCCTGGTAGCCCGCATCTGTCCGGTATGCCAGCGGCGCCGGCTGCCCAAAGAGGCCCTGCAGGGGGTGGTTCTGGGCAGCAGCGCCTGGGGGTCAATCTGGTAAGCCTGATGGTGACCCTGCGGGAGGAGGGACGGTTGCCCATAAGAATCATCCAATGGTACCTGGAGACCGTCCATCAGTTGCACCTGAGTGTTGGTGCCATCGTCCAGGCCGTCCATGGAGTAGCCCGTCAGGCTAAGACGGCGGTGCGAGAGGTGCTCGAGCAAGTCCGCGCCAGTCCCGTGGTGCAGGGCGACGAAACCGGCTGGCGCCAGGACGGGAGCAACGGCTATGTTTGGACCTTCAGCACTCCCAGCGAACGATACTTCCTGCGTCGGGGTCGGGATAAGGGGGTGGTGGATGAGGTGCTGGATTCCTCCTTCAGCGGAGTGTTGGTCAGTGATTTCTACGCCGCCTATAACCACTACCCGGGCCTGGCAACGGTGCCTGAAGCAAAGGGTTGTACCCAGAAGACGCTGGGCTGGCTCAGTGGGCCGAGGCGGTTCACCAGGTCTACACGGAGGCTGCGGGATATCCATGACCTGAAAGGGTTGTACCCAGAAGACGCTGGGCTGGCTCAGTGGGCCGAGGCGGTTCACCAGGTCTACACGGAGGCCAAGGCCGAAGAAGAAGGAACTGGTGGGGCCCTTCAAGAACGGTGGGCGGGAGTTGCGTCCCAAGGGAGCGCCGGAGCAAGTGCTGGTGCATGACTTCCTGATTCCGGATCTGGGCCGGGTCAGTCCTTATGGGGTGTACGATATCGCCCAGAACGAGGCCTGGGTCAGTGTGGGGACGGACCACGATACGGCTGCTTTTGCCGTCGAGAGCATCCGGCGTTGGTGGCGCGGCATGGGGCAGGCGCTCTACCCGAGCGCCACTCGCACCCAGCTAATGCTGGAGGAGAAACTAATGGTCTTGGCGCGGCCTTTCCTTAAAGATCCCCTGGCGGTTCAGGCCAAGCTCTGCCGGCGCATGGAACGGTTCATCAAGGAACTGTTTGTCTTCGTGTCGGACCCAGCCGTGCCCTCAGACAACAACGCCGCCGAGCGGAGCCTGCGGCATCTGGTAACCAGTCGCAAGATCAGCGGCGGCACCCGCTCAGGGCAGGGCACCGACAGCAAGATGACCTTGGCATCCCTCTTTGGCACCTGGCGGGCCAGAGGTCTCAATCCCCTCCTGGAATGCCGCCGGTTGCTCGCTTCCCCTCAAATCTGAACACTTACAATTTAAGCTTAATTGTTCATCTGCCTCCTACTAAACCAAAGCTAAGGTGAAACCTACATAAAGCGAACCCGAAGAGGAGTTGCGATATTCTGTAAAAGAAGTCGATTGGCGGTGGTGGAAGGGATGACAGACATAGTGCAACTCCTGGAACGGTGGCAACTGGATGTAGGCGACTTACGGGAAAGGATGTATCGGGCGCCAACACCTCGGGAGCGAGAGCGATGGCATGGGCTATGGTTGTTGGCCCAAGGGTGGTCGGCCACTCAAGTGGCTGAGGCTTTGGAGAGAGAGCCTCATACCATCGGAAACTGGCTGGACAACTTTCGCCAAGGCGGGGCCCAAGGTTTGGTCTTTGAGCAGACTGGGGGTTCCCCCCCGTCTTGAACCGAGGTCAACAGAACCAACTGAAGTCTGCGGTGCAAAATCCGCCTGGGGAGGCGGGGATTGAATTGTCCAACTGGAACTGGAAAGTAGTAAGGCAATTTCTCAAGCAGAGCTTTGACCTGGGGCTGAGTCGGAGCAGTTGCTTGAACTACCTCCATCGGTTGGGCTTCGTGCTGAAGCGACCCAAGAAACGCCTCCTGAAAGCCAAGGATGAAGAACGGAAAGCCTTCGTCCTCCAGTACAGCCAAATCCGAGAGGAGGCCCAAGAGAGTGGAGCCAAGATCTTCTTCGTGGATGAAGCCCACTTTCGGGCCGATGCCGACCTGCGAGGCAAATGGGTACTCAAGGGAGAGGCAGCGCTGGTGGACTCCACCAGTCCCCGGTGGGGAGAGAAGGCCTGCTACTACTCGGGAGTTTGTCTGGAGACTGGGGAGGTGGAAGCCATGGAAATAGCTGGAAACAGCAATGCCGAGACCTCCACCGCCTTTTTACAGCAGCTAAGAGCAAACCATCCTGGACCTCTGGTAGTAATCTGGGACAATGGGCCAGCCCACCGAGGAGCAGCGATTCGCAGCTATTTGACCACTCCTGACTTGCATCTGAGGTTGGTGGCCTTACCGGCCTACAGTCCAGACTTCAACGCCGACGAAGCCGTCTGGGACTGGGCCAGAGAAGAGGTCACGGCCAACGAATGCCACGGAACAAAAGCCAAAGTCCAAGAGAAGATGAATCAATTCTTCGGCGGGCTAGCTCACCGTAAGGAAGAAGTGAAACGTCGCTGCCGAACCCGGTTACAGGCCCGAGCCGATGCTTTGATCTTTACACCTGCCGTGCCTTTGCCATCACTGCCCAATGTAGTTCCCACCTTGGCTTTGGTTTAGTGATGGGGTTGCCATCAGCCCTCCGACCGGGGAATAGGAACAAGCCATTGCTACTGACTTAATTTGGCACCAGAGTTACCGGACCTCCATCACCAGCTTCCGTCTGGAAGCCGGCCTATCCTTCACCGACGGCCCGGTCGCAGGCCACTTTAAGTAGTGGCCCTACTCTCTCCAGTTCTGCCAGAGAAGCGGTACTGAAAGCCAGCCTCAGGTGGGTGGTGTCATCTCTTTCTTGGTTCAAGAAGAAGGTAGAGCCCAAAGGAAAAACGACGCCCTGTTTACTGGCCTCCCGCCTCACATCCTGAGCCTCCGGTCCAATGCAGTTAATCCAAAGGTAAAATCCCCCATCGGGCCTCTCAAAATTGAAGTATTGAGAACAGTGTTGGTAAAGGGATTGGGACAACACCTGGCATTTCTCGGCATACATAGTCCGAATCCGGCCCAGGTGTTGGTCTAGCTTACCCGATTGCAGGTACGCTTCCAGAGCGCGTTGAAGCAGGGGGCTGTTGCCCATATCAAACCTGACTCGAGCCAGCGCGTCGATAAAATCGCTCCTTCCCTGAACCCAACCTATCCTTAACCCGGTGGCGATTATCTTGCTGAAGCTGCCCACCTTCAGAACACCTTCACCCCCGGCCAGGGCATAAAGAGACGGGGGAGACGGTACACCAAAGTGAATGTCTGCGTAAGCGGCATCCTCGACTATCAGGGTCTGGTGCTTCCCGCACAGTTCAATCAGTTGTCTCCGCCGCTCTTGCGACAGAGTTGTACCGGTGGGGTTCTGGAAATAGCAGACGGTGTAGAGCAGCTTCACTCGCTTCCCCGATTCTTCGACCCGCTGAAAGATGGTCGGCAGGTCGTCTACCATTAAACCCTGCTGGTCCAAGGAAACTTGGATTATCTCTGCCAGATGGCCCTTAAAGGTACGAGTTGACCCGGAAAAGGTTGGGCCTTCCACGATCACCACATCGCCTGGGTCTAGGAACGCATCGCAAATGGTGTCTATACACCCCGCGCTGCCATTGTCCAACAAGAAATTCTCGGGTCCGCTGCGGACACCCTCCAGCGAGCTGTGGCGCTCCGCCAGGGCTACCCGAAGGCCTTCAAATCCCAGCACACCTCCATAGCGAAGCGCCTCGTTCTTGGACCTGGTCAGCACCCGGTCAAGAGCCTCTCGCAAATCTTGGACTGGTAGGCTATCCGGGTCGGGTATCCCGGCGGACAAAACTATGGGATTTTCCACCTCGGTGGGAAGAGTCCAGGCAAACCCGGTGTCGGTAGCACTCCCAGCTCCAACACCCAGAGCCGGGCTCGATAGTAGGTTTTTAAGGTCTACTTCCCGCCAGCTACGGTTGGAGTTTGAATTAACAGCTTCCATTTTACGTACCCTATCTTCAACGCCTAATGATCTAAGAGATACCCGTTGCGCATTGCCACACAGTTTGGACTGGCTACTTCCTCAGGCAACCCCGCAGTCTCAACTCGTTGGTACGATCATACCTTGGGGCGGTTAACTTTGGACCGGTCCTCTCAGTTGCGGCGACTCCAGTACCTCGGGATTCAAAACTCGAATAGATTCACCGCTGGCAAATGCCCGGATATCCTCCACCACTTGGGCGTATCGGACCCGGTATCCATCCTCCGTAACATACCCCAAGTGGGGAGTGAGCACTGTGTTGGGCAGCCCCAGAAGGGGATGATTGGGTGGGAGCGGCTCAATGTCAAAAGTATCGAGACCAGCTCCGGTGATGGCCCGGCTCTTTAAGGCCTGAATCATAGCAGCTTCGTCGACGATCGGGCCTCTGGATATGTTGACCAGGTAGGCGGTCGGCTTCATCAGGCTTAGCTCTCGGGCCCCTACCAATCCCCTGGTCCGGTCACTAAGTCTGACGTGGACCGACACCAGGTCGGAATCTCGAAACAAGGTGTCCTTGTCAACCAGAGTAGCGCCGCACTCTGCCGCCCGCTCGGGCGTAAGATTCTGGCTCCAGGCAATTATGTTCATGTCAAAGGCAGTGCCGACTCTCGCCACCCGGGAGCCAATATGTCCCAGACCAAGCAAGCCCAGGTTTTTGCCCTTCAGGCCAACCCCTAATGTGGTGCCCCAGTTCCCGGCGCGGGTTGCCAGGTCTTCCTGGGGGATGTTCCGCACTAGGGCTAGTATGAGGCCCCAGGTAAGCTCAGTCGGGCCCTCTCCGACCCCACCCGTTCCGGAGACTACGATGCCCAGCTCGGTGGCCGAAGGTATGTCAAATACAGCGTTCCCCATCCCGGCGGTAACCAGCAAGCCTAGTTTCGGCAGTTGCTCTAGTACCGATCGGGGGAAGGGGGTTCTCTCTCGCATGCCCATGACTACCTGGAAGTTCTTCAACCGCTCCACCAATTTATCTTCGTCCGCTATATGGTCATGGAAAAACCGCACGTTGATATCAGAGGGTAATTGGGACCAATCAGCCATGCGCTCGGCTACCGCCTGATAATCATCGAGGATCGCTACGTCCATCTGCACCGTCTCCTTCAGGGAAAATTAAAGGGTTGCTCTAAGAGCCGTTCGCCGTGTTTGGGAATTACTGGGCCCAGCTTACTCACACCCGTCATCATCGGCAAGTCCGGTAGACTGGATCATTGCGCTCATCCCGAAACCGACAGTCAGATTTGAGGATGGCCTGAGCCGAGCGATGGAAGATTAGGCCGATTTGAAAGGCACTATTCAACCCTGCCGGGGTTAGAGGTGACAGAAGGCGCCGACGCCTCCTCCCCATTGGCTGTCTCTTCAGATATGGTCCGTAGCGGCCGCCAAACCAGCGGGGTCAGAATTACCGCCGGTAGGATCAGCAACATTGCTACCCAGGCGTTAAGGGCGATGGCAAAGGCTATATTCACGGCATCGGCGATCCAGCCTATCTCCAACGGGCCCACCACCTGGGCAGTGCCGTTGGTCAGACTGTTTACCCCTACGATGCGCCCTCTCATGCCCGCCGGCGAAGACAATAACAAGATGGTGCTCTGCATCGTGCTAAATCCCGATTGTGCGATACCTGCCAGGAGCAAAAGCGCAAAGGAAACAGAGAACCACTGCGACCAGGCTACGCCCAGTACCAGGATTGCCATGATTAGGGCGCCGGCGACGAACAATCGCCCGTGATGGCGAATACTCCTGGTCACGGAAATTATTACGGAGCCAATCAAATTGCCGATGCCTTCGCTGGATGTCAGCAGTCCCGCTAGGACGGTACCGACGAATAAATGGTCGGTGGCGATGACTGGGATGAATTCCTGAATGCGCAGGACCATGGCGTTCATCCACAGCGAAATAACCAGTACCCCAAGTACCGTCCGGTTACTCAGGGCGAATCCTATTCCTTCCCCCATGCTTTGCCACACTGCCAGTCGCGGCCTGCTACCCTGGGCCTGATGGGGCAACCTCAGCTGCAACAGCAGCAGCAGGGCAGCCAGGTCCAACACCACCAGGAGAGCATAGGCACCGGTGAAACCGGCGACGGCGATCAGGATGCCGCCAGTTGTTGGCCCCATGATTTTGCCGAGGTTGGAGGTAGCCGACTCCAGGGCCACCGCGTTGGCGATGCGGTCCGTCCCCACAAGGTCCAACATGGCTGTACGCCGAGAAGGGTCATCCAGCACCTTTACCAGGCCTTGGAGGAAGAGGACAGCGAACACGTGCCAGGGTTGGATGACGTCGGCGACGAGCAACAACAGGATGACCGCTGCTATCCCGAAATAGCAGGCGTGGGCGGCGACCATAATGAGCCGCCGGTCCAGGCGATCGGCCATAACGCCGGAAAAGAGAGAGAACAGGAGCCGGGGAGCGTTGAGGAAGACACCCATCAGCCCTATTTGGAGGTACGACCCGGTGATTCCCTCGATGAGCAGGACCAGCACGAACTGTTCCATCCGGCGGGAGACCTCGTGCAATACTCTTGATCCCCAGAGAATACTGAAGTCTCGGTTTTGAAGAACAGCCAGGGCTGGGATTCTGGAAGTCCCTCGCAATCGGGTTACGCTCCCCTTCTCTGGATTACTAGCGGGCAGGCCGTTGGAGTTACTGGGTCAGGAGCCGAATATAGCCGCTGCCTTCGATTGGAGGTCCATCCCTGTCGGATCCACTCCTGGAACAGAGCCTTGGTGGTCACGTTAACCGGCCAGCGGCACGCTAGCCGAAACCCGGTTGCCCACCGATCGGGTGGTGTGGCCCTGTCCGGTCAAGTCTTCCACTTGCAGGATATCCCCTGGGTTCAACATTCGTTTGGTCCCACCTCCGATCCCGATCTCCATTTGACCGGAAAGGACGATAACGTACTGCCGCCTGGGACCGGTGTGCCAATCGCTGAAGCTCCCATCTGGGAAACTGCGGAAGGTCATTTCGCCGCCGGGCATGAGGGCGACGGTCTCGGTCTCTCCGGCTGGCACGTTGAGGTCCTCGAAGTGGGCTTGGCCATCTTCACTGGTGTATAGGCGAATAATCATTTGTCCTCCATCATTCCAGGTTGTAATGGTTGCTAAGAAATCCTTGCTACCCTCAGAAACGCTCCAGAGGGTTGTTCGCCAAGGGGAGTTGTTCGCCAAGGAAGGGATGCCCAAGTTCCGGTGATGGGTTACTCGTAAGGATGTAGTTGGATTTCGTGCAGGGCTGGGATGACTTCTTGGCCCAACAATTGAATCGAGCGCATGACGTCCTGGTGGGCGATGTTGCCGTCGCTGCCGATAATGATAAGGTAGCCGGGATTAAGCTGCTCCAACGTGTTCGTCAGTTTCTTGACTACCGAATCCGGGCTGCCCACGACTATGGCGCCCACCTCCTGAAGATCCTCATAGCTCATCTTTCGCTCCGGTCCACCGGCCCGGCGCCGGCTGAGGGCGCTGGCTACCCGGGACTGGTATCCCGGAGGGTCGTTGTGCTCGGCGGGCCCCCTCATCCGGTGGTCCCCATTCCATAGAAAGCCCCGGCCGATCTCTTGAGCCTTTTCGTCGGTATCGGCCACTACCGCCCGGAGCTGATAGCCAAAGTGCTCGGGTCCCGGCGTGAATCCAACCTCCTTGGCCGTGTCGATGTAAATCTGCTTTAATTCCAAAGTCAGGTCCATTAGCGCGCCCAGGTTTACGTAAGTGTAACCCCGGCTGGCGGCCCAGATAACGCTTTCCGGGCTGCTGCCGCCGGGGAACCAAATCGGAGGATGGGGCTTCTGCATGGGCAACACCCACGGGTTGACCACCCGGTGGTGGTAATGCTTGCCTTCCCAGCGGAACGGACCGGGGGTGGTCCAGCACTTCATGATCAGGTCATGGGCTTCTTCGAAACGCTCCCGGTTCTCGGTGGGGTCGATCCCAGCCTGCAAGGTCTCAACCGCGCCGCCTCGCACGAAGCCGGACACCAGCCTCCCACCGGAGTAGCAGTCCAGCATGGCTAGCTCTTCTGCCATCCGTACTGGGTCGACGATGGGTAAGATATTCCCCAAGATGGCGATTCTGACCTTCTTAGTAACTCGGCTGATGACCGCAGCATCCAAGTTGGCCGAGGGCTTCATATTCCAATAGGCCGAGTGGTGCTCGTTGGTCATTATCCCGTCGACGCCGGCCTCATCAGCCAGGGCGTACTGCTCGTGGTACTGGTTATACAACACGTGGGCTTTCACGGGATCGAAGTAGGTGTTTGGAAAGCCCAGACGCCCGGAATCGTACCGTTTTATATCCTCTTCTTTGACGTGGACATAGGGCTGCTGGGAGTGGAAGAAGACCTCAACTTGGTCCACCATGATTGCCTCCTGCTAAGGTTGGGTCTTGATGTTCGGCTGATTCCCGAGGGCTAAGAGCGATCTGGCGGTTCAGAACATGCCTGGCTGGTTCGCTGGTAATGTCGTGATTAGCGGCCGCCGGCGTTTTTGGCTTCCCACTCCTGGCGGACTTCAAGGCACTCAGAAGCCAGGATTCCGTTTATAATTTCAATCTTGCTGCCCGCTTGCTCAAAAAGTTGCTCCATTGAGTAGGGGGCGTACCGGCCCTCCCCGGGGTTAGGACGAGCGCCCATCACCACAATCGCAACCCCGCTGACTATTAGGGCGCCGGAGCACATGGGACACGGTTGGAAGGTGGTATAGAGGGTGCAGCCGGTCATGTCCGGGTGGCCTTGAGCTGCCCCGGCCTCGCGCAAGGCCACTGTCTCGGCATGGGCGGTGGGATCGTTGGTGGAGGTGACCAGGTTTCTCCCGACGGCGACGATATTGCCGTCCCGAACGACCACCGAGCCAACCGCCGAGTTACCCTCGGCCACGCCCTTGGCCGCTTCTTCTATCGCCATTCTCATGAAATGCTCGTGGTTCGCAGCCATAAGGGGCTCCTTTCACTAGGTAAGAGTCGGCTCAGTGGGGGTAGCTCTCTGGTTCTCTACTCGGAGGGAGTTCAGTTACTTGGAGAGCCTATGGATCCCCAAAGGACTACCCCAGTCCCGATAAAAGCAATTGTAGCGATACCTGGGATAACGATGGCATGATATACACCAGCCCTAATTATGGGGCAGTGTTGACGGAATGATAATTATACTGCTTTAAATCGGCAAGTTGTCGGTGTAGGGAAGCTCGCTAAGGGCCTGGGTTCAAAAATATTCGGGGATAGCATAATTCCCGGCACGTCATTCCGGCGCAGGCCGGAATCCAGAGTCATCTACCTATCAACCAGGGGGCGGCATCTGGGCTCCGTATTTCCCCGGAGCGACGAATACACCGCCACCGGGCCCATCGATGCTTTTGACCCAGGCTCTGAGAGAACAATGTTGGAACAACTGCTTAGCTGGAGAGGCAGGGGCTAACGCGGCTATCAACGGAATACAGATTCACTACGAGATATATGGCTCGGGTCCACCTTTGTTGATGAGGGTTCCCGGCGGTTTTGGTCATTTGCTCGCCATCACTCAGGACCCGGATGACCATTCACTGATGCAGCGTTCCCTACGATTGTTGATGGAGGAGTTCGCCCATGACTTCGGCGATGGAGTCTTTTCCAGTGCTGGAATAGCAGTAAGTCTCCCCCAGGTCCCCTGCCGACCAATTGGCCGTCTCCACTGGCCGGTGGCTTGGTTTCACCAATTTAATTTGCGACCGAAACAGCACTTGGGGTTTGGGCCTGGGCTTCGGTAGGCAGCGAGTCCTCCCAGTTGGGGATTAACAGTCGAGTCGTGGGCTCCATGGACAGCAGGATTATCGCCCCGGTGGCGCTGGCAGCAGCGGACAAAATGATGGTCGGGCTGTAGGAACCGAAAACCGCGAACAAGGCCCCTCCGATCCAGGCGCCAAAGGCCATTCCCGAACCGGAGCCGAATTGCTGCCAGCCGAAGGACCGACCCATGGGCCCTCGTCCAAAATACTGCCGGTTGATGATGGGGAAAGCCGAACCCTCGCCGCCGTAGCCCAAGCCGAATATGGCGGCGAACAGATAGAACTGCCACACCTCCTGGGTCCAGAAAAGGATCAGCATCGGCAACGCTTGCATCAGGAACATGGTAGCCATGGCCCGTTTCGCTCCCAGGTATTCGGCGACCACTGGAGTAAGAAAGCGGGTTATCACACTAACCGAAACCAGGGTGGTCAAGATTCCGGCTGCCGCCAAGGAGTCTACATCGGCCCTGATGGCGATGGGAATCACGTAAATTAGCACGATGGAGTGACCCACACAGCCCAGGAAATGCACCCCCACCAACTTCCAAAAGGCGCTGGTGCCTTGCATACTGACCTGGAAGGCCTTGGCGCGCAGCCGTTCAATCATCGGATCCGGACGCTGGGTGACCGGCTCGGTGTCGGGGGCGCCGTAGGCTCGCAGTCCCATATCCGAGGGGCGGTTGCGGTAGAAAAGCATCAACCCAAGCATGACCAGCGACCCCAATATGCCCAGGGCCATAAAGGTAAGTTGCCAGTTTACCGACGCAATGAGCAGGCTAACCAGGATCACCATCACCGCCGGGCCTATCCCGTGGGACGCTTGCAGCAGACCAATCCCCAATCCCAGACGGGTCCGGAACCAGTAGGTTGCAGTGGCCAGAATGGGCACATTGAATGCGGCCTGGGCCACTCCCAGCCCGATGCCGAAGGATATCCAGATATGCCAGACCTGGGAAGCGAGCCCGGTGAAGATTGCGCCGAAAAAGAAGAAGACGATGCCCACCATGATAACCTTGCGGGCGCCGTAACGGTCGGTAGCTATACCGCTGAGGGGGGCAAGCAATGCCCCGACAATGCTGGCCAGAGAGTAGGCCAAGACGCTGGCGGCCGGACTCCAACCCAGCTGCTCCTCAAAGGGGACGATCAGCACACCGAAAGGCTGGCGGATGGAACCGCCAGCCATGTGCATGACCGCCGCTACAGCAATGATTATCCAGGCGTAGTGGATGCTCAGCTTGCGCCCGGTGGTTCGGCCATTCTTCATCTTTAGCATCTGTTAAGCGGCCACCTATTGGGTGTTAATTCTGTGGCCCATCTCTGATCCTGTCAACGTCGATAATCAAACCCCACCGGGATTCTCCGTCGCATTTGAAATAAATAAGCGGTTACTGGGGAGGAGCCGCCCGGTCGATCGATTTATATACTAACATCCATACCAGCCAATGAATTGTTATACTGGTGTCATCTCCAGGGCAATCGCGTCTAAAACTGCCTTTTCGAACTTCGGTACAGAAGGCTAGCGAATGGTAGATATTCCGATGCTTTCCCAGCTATTTTGACTATAACACGTAAAGATCGAAAGACTTCCGGGACTCGTCAGACCCCAAAGAGCCACTGTCCCAAACCTGGGGGCGATTAAGACGCGATTGCCCTGGTGTCATCTCGACCAGAATCAAAGCTATCTGAGGATTGAAAGATGAATGAACGCTACCGAACTTTCGGGGTAAAATCCTACAGCAGTGGCACCTTCGGCCGGGCAATCAGCAATGTCCGCAATCACCACTTCGTAACCGATGATGTTGGTGGCGATGAGGTTGGACCGGCTGAATACTTCTTTTCCGGCATCTCGGCCTGTGCCGTTAACATGGTGGAGAAGATAGCCAGGCAAAAAGAGATACCCTTACAGTGGATGGAGGTTAGTATCAATGCGATGCGGGACACTGAGAAGGAAGTCCAAGAACGTACCGTCTATGACGAGGTCAACGTGCATTTTGAGCTTTGGGGCGTCGAGGAAGACCAGGCCACTGAGCTGGTAAATACCTGGAAACGGGATTGAGGGCTGTACGGTTCGGTCGCCGTGGCGACCCCCAATACCACTGTAGACCTGTCGGCGCATACGGAGCATCACAGCAAGTATTGATGTTGAAGAAGGCAAGGAGAAGATAGTGGTGCCCTGGCAGGAAGCTAGCGCTTTTGTTCCACCCAACCGGTGGAGAGATACCCTTACAGTGGATGGAGGTTAGTATCAATGCGATGCGGGACACTGAGAAGGAAGTCCAAGAACGTACCGTCTATGACGAGGTCAACGTGCATTTTGAGCTTTGGGGCGTCGAGGAAGACCAGGCCACTGAGCTGGTAAATACCTGGAAACGGGATTGAGGGCTGTACGGTTCGGTCGCCGTGGCGACCCCCAATACCACTGTAGACCTGTCGGCGCATACGGAGCATCACAGCAAGTATTGATGTTGAAGAAGGCAAGGAGAAGATAGTGGTGCCCTGGCAGGAAGCTAGCGCTTTTGTTCCACCCAACCGGTGGTTCCACCAGCACTTCAACGTGGGAGGCGCCCGGGCACGATACCTGGCGCTTCATCCACCCACCCAGTTCCACGGCTACACCGATGAGTCGGTGGGGGACTTGTCCAACGACCAGATTGAGTACGCCGACGAAGACCCTTGGATTCGTCAGAAGTTCGAAGAGGAGCTGGCCAAGCGTGGCCTGACCAGCTTGATGCCCGAAGAAGCTTATAAATACCGGGATTACCAGTGGGACTACCAGGCGGCCGCCTCGGAGTAGCGCTGCCCGGCGGTATCCCACGACATCCCATCCGGTGGACGACTGTAGATGCACCAGCACGACGACCACGACCATTTTACTGACCACGATCACGATCACATATTGTCCATATCCACCGATGCCCCTTACGAGGAGATCGAAGGGCTGGAGAAGCTCACCATCAGCAGCGTGGGCATCGATATCGGCTCCTCCACCTCCCATTTGGTATTCTCCCGTTTGGTACTGAGGCGAGAGGGCGCCGCCTTTTCCAGCCGGTTCCGGGTTACCGAGCGGGCGGTACTGTACCGTTCGCCGATCATGCTAACCCCTTACCTATCCGGTACACTGATCGACATCGAAAAGATCAAGGATTTCGTCAACCAAGCCTATGACGAAGCCGGGTTCACCCCGGAGACCATCGATACCGGCGCCGTGGTCATTACCGGCGAGGCGCTGAAAAAGGAGAACGCCCAGCCCATATCAGAGCTGTTTGCCAAGGAGTCGGGTAAGTTTATTTGCGCCTCCGCGGGACCCAATCATGAGGCCTTGCTGGCGGCCTACGGATGCGGGGCCGTGGCCCTGTCCGAAACCAAAGAAGCTACGGTGCTGAACCTGGACGTGGGCGGTGGCACCACCAAGCTGGCCCTGATACGCGACGGAGCGGTAGTGAGCACCGCTGCCATCGAAGTGGGAGCCCGGCTCATCGCCTTGGCAGAGCACAACGTGGTGGCGCGCTTGGAACAGCCCGCCAAGACCATGATGGAAGAGCTGGGCCACCCGGTGGCACTGACGCAGCCGGTTACCGAAGAGCAAAAGGAAGCGTTGGCCCGGCGGATGGCCGAATTGCTTTTCGAAGTAATTCAGGGTGGGACAATGTCAGCCATGGCTGACCACCTCCTGCTCACCGATCCCCTTCAAGATTACCAAGGACCAGCCGATGTGGACTATGTGGTCTGCTCCGGCGGCGTTTCAGAGTACATAGACCAGCGGGACACCACCGATTACGGGGACCTGGGCCCTTATTTTGCCAAACATATTAGGGAGCGTCTCAACGCCACCTTTAGTCAAGAAGTGTTGCAAGAAGCCACCGAAGGGATTCGCGCCACCGTTATCGGCGCGGGCGAGTACACCATCTAGGCCAGCGGGAGCACCAGCCATCTTTCGGGAATCGAATCTCTCCCGGCATTCGGGCTTCAAGTAGTGCGTCCGTTGCTGGACGGCGAGGATTCCGTTGAGACGGCATTGCGAGCGGCGTTGTCCAAGTTCGACCTGACCGATATCCAGGAGGGATTGGCCCTAGCCCTAACTGTGGAGGAACCTCCCGACTACCGATCTCTGCGAAGGCTGGCCGAGGGCATCTCGGCGGTGGCCGGTAAGAGCGCCGCCCCCTTGTTCATCGTGGTGGAAACCGACGTCGCCAAATCCCTGGGCGGCATACTCAAGGAGGAGCTACATCTGGAGCAGGACGTGGTGGTGGTTGACGGTATTGAGGTGGGCGACTTGGACTACCTGGACATTGGACTCCCCATGGGGGTTTCCGAGGTAGTCCCCGTCACCGTGAAATCCCTGGTGTTCCCCCACCAAGCAGACCAAAACGCCTAGAACCCCCCGGATTCAACCTCAACTCCGGGATTCTGTGGGCGGCGGCAAGCCCCTCACGAGAAAGGCCAGCGTAAATTGACAATCAACCACAGCCGGTAGTACTCTCCAAATACCCGATCCCGGTGTGGGAAATCCCAGCTTTAAGGAGAACGCAGTGCCGGAACAAGTGCTGGCCGCGCTCAAGGTTGCCGCATCTACGATGGAGTTCCGGGAGATGGAAATCCCGGAGATTTCCGCCGATGCGGCCTTGCTGAAAGTGGAGGTCGCCGGCATTTGCGGAACCGATGTCAGCCAATACCGCCTACCGTTGCGGGGCAGCCCCATAATCATGGGCCACGAAAACGTGGGCTACCTGTCCCGGGTGGGTAAGGTGTTCGCCGAACGGAAGGGCGTTAAAGAGGGGGACTTGGTGTTCTTGGAGCATTACCTCCCCTGCGGCAATTGCGAGTGGGACCATATGGGCGAGTACCGCCACTGCACTGCCACTGATTGGTTCTACGACCCCCATGCCATCAGATATGGCTATACCTCCATCGATACACCTCCCGCTCTCTGGGGGGCTTCAGCCCCTACCTTTGCCTGGCGCCCAACGCGATAATCCACAAGGTCCCCGACGGGGTCACGCCCGTGGAAGCCGGGACGGCGACTCCCATGGCCAACGGTGTGCAATGGGCCTTGTTCGAAGGTGGTGTTGGCTACGCCTCCGTAGTGCTCATTCAGGGTCCAGGCCAGCAAGGACTATCCTGCGTCATGGCCTCCAAGCACGCTGGTGCTGATCGCATCATCGTCACTGGCACCTCCAAAGACGCCAGGCGGCTGGAGGTGGCCAAGGCCATGGGCGCCGACGACGTGATCGACGTGGAGAACGAGGATCCTCTGGAGCGCATCCTTGAGATCACGGGCGGCCTGGGCGTGGATGTATCGGTCGACTGCACCGTAGGCGCCGGAACCGCCCCGACGCTGCTGGGGATCGAGGCTGCCAAGCGCCGGGGAGCGGTGCTGGTGGTGCAGGGCGAAGATTCCGAGTTTCCGTCTTTCCCAATTGGTAGGATGACCAGAAAGTACATTACCTTGAAGAGCGCCCGCGGCCACAGCTACCGGGCGGTGGAGCTTGCCTTGCACCAGATCGCCTCACACCGCTTCCCGTTGGAGTTGATGACCACCCATTCCTTCGGTCTGGAGGAGTTGGACTACGCCATCAAGTCGGTTGCCGGTGAAGGCGCTCCCGGCGCCATCCACGTTTCGATGATGCCCTGGGGTAAGCTCAACCCTGGGTTGAGATCGCTGCTTCACCAAGCCAGCCGGCGATCCCGATCATCTTCAATCACCAAATTTGGGGCAGCGCGGGTGCTACCGCCTGGTGATTAGGGTCTGCTGTAAGCGCCCTGGCGGAGGAAGATTTCCGTCCTCTTCCGCCTAGCAATATTCGGGGCGCAGAGAGGTTGCCGTATGCTATCGGTTCATCAAAATGAAGTGGTCACCCGGGTAGAAGCCGGCACCCCGATGGGGGAGCTGATGCGCCGGTACTGGCAGCCGGTTCTGATGTCCCGGGAGCTGCCGGAGCCGGAATGCCCGCCCGTCCGCGTGCGGATTCTGGGCGAGGAACTGGTAGCATTCCGGAATACCAGCGGACGCGTCGGGCTGGTGGACGAGTGGTGCGCCCACCGGCGGACCTCGCTGTGGCTGGGCCGCAACGAGGAGGACGGGCTGCGTTGCGTGTTCCACGGCTGGAAGTACGACGTCACCGGCCAGTGCGTGGACATGCCCAACGAGCTGCCCCAGTTCGACTTCAAGGAGAAGGTGCGGATCAAGGCCTATCCGACGCAGGAGATGGGGAGCGTTATCTGGGCCTACCTGGGGCCCGAGGACAAGCAACCCCCGCCGCCTAGCTTTGAGTGGACTCGCCAGCCGGAGACTCACCTCCACGTCTCCAAGGGCATACAAGAGTGCAACTGGCTTCAGGCCTTGGAGGGAGGCCTCGACTCCATCCACACCTCCTTTCTCCACCGTCGCTTCGGCGGCAGCGGCCGGGCGGGTTTGGGCGGCCTCAGAGCCCAGGCGACCGCCGCCAAGCTGGAGGTTCATAACACTCCCTATGGTTACACTTAGGCCTCCATCCGGCCTTTAGGCGACGGACAGGGCAACTACGTCCGGACTTACCATTACGTCATGCCCCATCATCAGATTCGTGCCAACCAGGAATACACCGACGACGGCTCCATGAAAAAGTTCAAGATGGCCGGGCACATGTGGGTGCCCATCGACAACGAGAACTGCATGGTTTGGAACTGGTATTACAGCCTGGACAACCCCTTGGACGACCAGGAGCGCGACGAGTCTTTTTGGGGTAACGGGCCCACCTTCATCGATGAACAGAACGGCTTCCGCAGCTATTTGAACAAGCGTAACGACTGGGGAATCGACCGAGAAGTCCAGAAGAAGGAGACCTTCTCCGGGATCGAGGGAGTCAACCAGCAGGATCGGGCGGTACAGGAGGCCATGGGGCCGATCGTTGACCGGAGTAAGGAGCTTTTGAGCCAAACCGACAAGGCCATCGTCGCGGCGCGCCGGCTGCTGCTGGATGCCGTCAAGACTGTGGAGGACGGTGGCAATGCGTTGGGAGCCGACGACTCCTACTACGATATTCGAGCTATCGAGCGGGTGTTGCCGATGGACACCAATTGGCTGGAAGCCCTCAAAGACCAAATGTACCCCACCGGCGCGCCTTTCTAATCATTGCTGAGTCCTTTGATTTACAGATTCGAGGCGGTGCCTCAGACGACAAATGTCGAGGCAACTAAGATAGGTGCATTGTTAACCGGCTAGATTGAGGTAGGAGCGCATCCAATGGCGGAAGAAACTACGGCCATCCAGGCGACCATCGAGGATATAGCTTCCAGCTACGTGAGGTCTCGACCCTGGCCCTACCGGCGGTGGATGACCTCGGTAGGGATCCCGATCCATAAAGGTTATTACGTCGAGGATTTGCGGGCTCTGGAGTTGGGCTGGTGGCCGGAGCGGGAATGCAACGCGGCCTTTCTCGAGTTGCACGGCTCGGAGGGGAAGTCGGAGATCCGGGTGACCGAGATCCTGCCGGGTAAGACTCTTCCTCCCCTGAAATTTGCTCTGGACGAGGTAGTTTATGTCGTCGAAGGTAGAGGGCTTACCAACATCTGGGGACGGGGCAACACGAATAGGAAAACCTTCGAGTGGCAGAAGCACAGCATGTTCCTCATCCCCCGGGGACATACCCATCAGTTCACCAATACCCAGGGAGATAGACCCGTGCGGCTTTTGCACTACAATTGTCTTCCCCTGGTGATGGCTACCCTGGCGGACCCAGAGTTCTTTTTCAGTGACTCGTACGATGAGGTGGACCGGCTTAACACGGAGGGGGGCGACTTTTACTCTCCGGCCATAGCAGCCCAGATACTCGACGCCAAGCTAACGTGGGGCGTGCGGGACATCTGGTTTGGCAACTTCTTCCCGGATATGCGCGCTTGGGATAAGCTGGCCGCCCACACCATGCGGGGGATCGGGACCCATGCAGTCTACGTCCAGTTTCCGGGTTCAGAGATGGCGGCGCACATGTCCGTCTTTGGCGAGCGGACCTACAAGAAGGCCCACCGGCACGGACCGGCCTTTGTTATCGTAATCCCCTCCGGCGAGGGTTACTCCATCATGTGGGAGGAAGGCAAGGAAAAGATGGTGTTTCCCTGGCACGAGGCCAGCCTGATTGTGCCACCCGACCGGTGGTTCCACCAACACTTCAACGTTGGTGAGGGTTCGGCCCGATACCTGGCCTTTCATCCGCCGGTTCAGTTCGAGGGCTGGGCCGAAAAGGTCGAGGATAGACTCCGAGACCAAATTGAGTTTCCGGACGAAGAACCCTTTATCAGAAAGCAGTTCGAGGAAGAGCTGGCCAAAAAAGGAAAGACCAGTTTGATGCCCGAGGAAGCGTACATCGATAGGGATTACCAGCCGGCTGATTCGGCGGACGGCTAAGTACCCGATCTTGACGATGAGCAATCCCGCAGCCCCGGCCTGGGGCCGAGTTGAGCGTAGAAGTAGCAGGACCCACTCCATTTAGTTAGAGTGGCTCCATCCTGCAAGCCTAAGTTGCCCGGCCTCCTGATACAGCTTGATAATAGAAAGAGGCGCGGAGGTCATCGCCCCGCGCCTTTAGTTCGCCTGATGTGGCGGGCCGGTTTACCCGGCGACTATTTGAGCCACCAGTTCTTCTTTACTCTTCTCCAAGTCCAAGGGGCCGCTGTAGCCTCGTCCGTTCGGCATCTCGATGTCGGCGAATACTTCGATGCGGTTGCCTTCGGGGTCGTAGAAGTAGCAGGACACCCCAGCGCCATGGCTCACCGTCTGCTGGATTTCTATCCCCATTTTCTTGAAAGTCTGGTAGAAGCCGCGGACGTCTTCAACGTCCTTCACCCGGAATGCCAGCTGCTGGATGATTTGAGCATCTCCGTCCCGGCCGTTGACCAGAACGACCTCATGGTCTTCTTTCTCTAAATCGGCGGTGAGGAACACCATCCGGTCACCGTTGCGGTGGGACTCGGTGAGACCCAGGGTGTCGCAATAGAATTCTGTCATTTGTTTAAGGTCTTTGACAAATACACCTACATGACTGAGACCGCTGATCTTACCCATTGGGCATCCCTCCTTGGAATCTCTCTGGTAATACCTTGGCCCACATTTCCCATATGGCTAAAAAGCTTTCTCAGTAATTCGTCGATGGTCTTTCAACCATTGTCTAATTATGGGCCCTTTTTGCGTGTTCCCAGCTATAATAACTCCATGATATGTCACTTTGCAGTAAGATGCCGTAAGCATCATGGAGGCACCTGATGGGTGATGGCGAAAATGCCTCTCTCCGGCTCCAATTCAACCCCAAAGTCCGCCTGGAATTTCACGGCTCAACCATCACCTCCGACGCTGGTCTTCTTGCCTTTCGAGAGTTTGATGATGCCTTGGGCCTTACCGAAATCGCTGAGGACTACCTCCAGGAAAGCCGTACCGGACGCAATATCCTCCACCACCTGGTTCCGCTGCTAAGACAGTCGATCTACAGCCGCCTAGAAACTCGGACGGAAACCCCGATTCTCCCCAAGTCGTCGTTTTCTTAGCGACGATTGTCGATGTAACAGTGGGTCCTTGAACCGTATTACAGACACTGTCATGCCACATAAGACTATAATACGTCTGTCTGGCGTAGCGCGAAACCCGGCCAATGGCTTTCCGGCCAGACTTCTAGTACTACAACGACGAGTTTCTCTGGTAGGATGGCTGGACAGATGATGCCGGGTGATGGATGCGGCGAGCTTCGAGCGGGTCTTGACAGCCCGTTCGTCCACGCCTTCTTTGCGGCCTCCTTCGGCCGCAAGCAGTGGGCCCGAACTTGCGGATCACAGCGGGAATTACCTTCAGGCGCCGGTACACTGGTGCAGGACCTCGGATCCGGCGGCAACGCCGAGAATTTCTCGGAATCGGTGGGCATCTCGCCCGGGCGATGCAGCGCTTTCTCCACCGAGGCCCGGTGGTGGTGAGACAGTCCATAGGGCGGCTGCAGGACTCGTACCCAGCCCCCAGGCTGGGACACCCGGAGGCGGTGTGGGTGTTCGATGGCAGCGACCTTCCCCAAGCAGGGCAGGAAATCGGCGGGAGTGGCCCGGCAGTACTGCGGCAGGCTGGGCAAGGTGGCCAACTGCCAGGGTGGGATGTTCCTGGCCTACGTCAGCCCGCTGGGCCGGGCGTTGGTGGACAAGCGGCTGTATCTGCCCAAGAGTTGGACCTCCGACCAGGTACCGGTGTGCTGCGGCGGGTGTGCCGGAGGCCGGCGGAACTACCGGTCAAAGGCGGAGTTGGCCCTGGAGATGCTGGAGCGGGTCCATGGAGTTGGGCTACCTCAGGGCCGAGTGGGTTGCCGGAGACGACGCCTTCGGGATGTCGCCGACCTTCCGGGAGGGACTGGCGGCCCTGGGGATGCGCTACGTGCTGCCGACGTTCCGGGCGGCACTACGGTCTGGCCCTTGGACCCGGCTTGGACCAGTCCGGAATATCCGGGGTTCCCGAAGGCCGCCCTCCGCAAACCCAAGCTGCGGCCTGGGCAGCGGCGGACCAGGAGCAGCGCGGTGATGGCCAACTGCCGGATGAGGCTTGGCCGGGAGATAACCGTGGCCCCGGGAAGCCAGGGGCCGCGCACCTACCGGTTCAGTGCCCAGCGGGTGCGGGCCACCAGGAGGCGCAAGCCCGGCGAGGAACTGTGGGCCGTCTGGCGCCGGAACCTGGACGGCAGCGAGCCCCGCTACTACCTTCCAACGCTCCCGAGGGCCAACCTTGGAGACTCCGGCCTACGTGGGTGGGCTGACGTAGGCCATTGAACATCCCACCCTGGCAGTTCGAGACCTTGAGCCTGCCGCAGTACTGCCGGGCTCCCGACGAATACGAGACCCGCAGCTTGGGCAAGTCGTGCCATCACCACCCATACCGCCTGTGCCCAGCCTGGGTGGCCAAGTTTCCTGCTGACCGCCTATGCAGCATCGGACCACCGGGGGTGAGAAAGATGCATCCCGGATCACGAGGCCCACAGGTTACCGGGTGGTCGGGAGATGCGCCGCTCGGGACCAGCGGGCCTGAATAATTGCTGTGATCCCGCCACTGCTTGGAGGAACGCAGCCGCAAAGAAGGCGTGGCTCCTGCCGTTAGACCCACTCGAAGCTCGCCGCATCCACACCCAAACCGCGAAAGCAGGATGGAGCCAGCCATCCTTAAGACAACCGTCGTTGTAGTACTAGCTGGCTACGACGATACCAATGACGCAGTGCGCCTTTCCCAAGACCCAGCCATGCGAGTGATCGTGGGATGGCAAGGCTCGGAGCGGAAAGGAGCCAGCACCAGTGAGATGGGCCGGTTCGAGACGGAGTTCCTGACCCAAGAGGACAACCTGAAGGGGCTGGCACGAATAAATACCCAGTGGGTGGAACGAGCTATGGCCCATACCCTACACCGGCGAGTAATCCTGGATATGGACAGTTCCGAGAGTCCAGTGCACGGCCAGCAGGAGGGAGCAGCCTATAACGGCCACTTTGAATGCGTCTGCTATCACCCTCTCTTTCTGTTCAACCAGTTCGGGGATTGTGAAGCAGCTAAGCTACGGTCAGGCAACGTCCACAGTGCCGATGATTGGCAAGAAGTCCTTGATCCGGTGGTGGAGCGTTATTTGACAGCAGCGGTCAGGCTGCTGTTTCGTGCTGACGCCGCCTTCGCCAAGCCGGAGATATACGATTATCTGGAAGCAAGAAACATCGGCTACGCCATCAGGCTGCGGTCCAACCAGGTGCTGCAGCGGGAGATAGCGCCCCGGCTAATACGGCCTACGGAGTGGCTTTCCCCGAAGCCCATCGTCTCCTATCATGACTTCGTCTACCAGGCCCAGAGCTGGAACGTTGCTCGGAGAGTGGTCTCTAAGGTGGAGTGGCACCAGGGAGAACTGTTTCCCAGAGTGGGCTTCATCGTCACCAATCTGAGCTATCCAAACATCGGGATAGTCCGCTTTTACAATGGCCGAGGGACGGCGGAGCAATGGATAAAAGAAGGCAAGTACGCCCTGAACTGGACCAGGTTGTCCTGCCACAAGTTCGTGGCCAATCAGGTCAGGCTGGAGTTGTTCGTACTGGCTTACAACCTGGGCAACTTCATGAGAAGGCTAGCCTTACCGGAGGCAATGAAGCACTGGTCGTTGACCAGTCTGCAGACCAGGATGATCAAGACTGGAGGACGGTTGGTGCGCCATGCCGGAAGGCTGGTGTTTCAGCTTGCTGAGGTGCTCGTGAGCCGGGAAATGCTAGGCGGGATACTGGAACGAATTGGTCGGCTTAGGCTGGCTCCTGGCTAGTCCACTTTAGGAGCGTCGGGATTGGTTACGGTTACGGGGTCGTCCAGGGCAAAAGAGCTTCCCAAGGGCGAGACTTGGGCGTAGACAAGCGGTTTGGGGCTTTTACGCTTGGCAGTACAGTGGTTGCCCTATGAAAGCGGGGAATTTGAGTGAATCAGGCCGCATTTGACCGCATTTGACGCCCTTGGAATGCGGGATTATATTTGGCGGTATCCCCGCGGGAGCTATATCCAGGAAAGGTGGTTTGATCTGGGGAATCCCGGCTGAAACAAGTTGGAAGTTCGTTATTGATGTGTTCACGGGAGGAGAAATGCCCACTTTCGAAGAAGGATTCGCCACGGCCGAAAGTGCCGCTGATTCGGTGCTGAAAGCACTTAACGAGGCGGCTAGCATAGCCCGGCAGCTACGTAAGGCAAGCCAGGATGGCAATATCGCTGCCGTACGGCGCCAGAGCGAAAGGCTGGACGGGGCGGTCAATCTCATCCGGCAGGAAGTGGCCAATGCTTCGACAGCCTGGCCCTTCACGGCTGAGGATGAACGGCGGTACCTGGAGGAAGGGTATGGTCGGGAACTGCAAGCTGAGGCTGAAAAACGGGGGCTCCAGGTCTTCGAGCGTGACGGCCGTCTGATTGCCCATCCCTCGATGGTGAGAGTCTTGCCCGGGGAACGGGCAGTGCGTATCGACCGGCGGCAATCCTCCGCTGTCAGACCCTCCAGGGTGGTTGCTGACCTGGCAAAGTTACAGAACAATCCATCCAGGTTTCGCCCGCAGTCTTTCCTGGAAGCCTTGTACGAGGCGTACTTGGCCCTGGCACAGTCGGACACTGCGGACCGGTTGAAATTGGGCCAGGTGGGCCAGGTGATACGCCTGGAAAGCATGTATAAGCTCTTTACCGGCCTGCCCGGAAGCAGTCGGGACTACAGTCAGTTGGATTTCGCCAGGGACCTTTACGCGCTGCAGCAAAGCGGCGTCAGGGAAGTCAGGTCGGGGGCCAAGGTGTCATTCCCTGCCTCCACCGGCACCAGGAGCGCTCGGGGGGCGATTTCGTTCATCGGACCCAGCGGCGAGACCGTGCTGTTCTACGGGATCCAGTTCACGGGAGGCGGCCAATGACCAATATTCTTCCCCTGCAGGAATGGCTGCATGTCATCAAGGAGGAGTACCTGGACGGCTTCGTCAGCGACGGCGGTTCCTCACTGAGATTTGCTGTGCCGACCAGGCAGGACCTGTCTCCACTGCTGAAGGACCGTTTTGCTGCGGATGCGGGTGATCTGGGCTACCTGGTGGTGGCAGTGGATGCCGGCGAGACCCGGGTCCACATGCTCCAAGAAATATTCTTCCGCATTGCGGAGCAGATCGACTGGCGGCAGTTGGCCAGGCGCGTGGTTCTCCGGTTGGCCGGTGAGGCCGGTTATCGCACTGAAACGGCAGACCTGGAGGCTGATACCCCGATTCTTGAGGCGATTAGCGAGGCCAGTGCCGTGGAAAATAAGGCTGTGGACGAGAGCCTCATCAGGATGGAACTGAGAAACCCGTTGTTCCAGTCCGTTACCAGAAACGGCAGCATGTCCCGGGATTTCCGGGTAGCCATGACCCAGTTGTGCCTCACAGAAATGGGGGGCGTTGGCCAAAACCAGGAGGCCGTTCCCCTTATCGAATGGCTGACCGGCGTCAATCGGCGGGTTTCCAGTGTACGACGCTATGAAATTTACAACAGCATTGTCCGGACCAATGCGCGGCATTTCCTGGAGTCGCTGTTATCCTGGGTGCGATTCGTTGGCTATGCAGGCACCTGTGTCATCCTGGATGACAGCCGAGTGACCATGCGCAGAAACCCGCGTGACGGGCTCAGGTTCTACTCCCGGTCCGCGGTGATGGACCACTACGAACTGCTGCGCGAACTGATCGACGGGACGGACCGCCTGGAAGGCCTGTTGATGGTAGTGTTGGCCGATGAGGAGTTCCTGGATGAGGACACTCGGGGCAAGGGCTTTTTCATCTATCAGGCTCTCAGGAACAGGATCGCCGATGAAGTCCGGTCCCGAACCCAGGCCAACCCCATGGCTACCCTGGTTCGTCTGTCGGACGGGCTCATCGTGGAGTGAACAGGATGGCGGACATCTCGACCAGGTCAAGACTGAATAACCGCAGGGCGCTGGAGGCCCTCCGAAACGGCGTGCCCAACGGTGATGCGGTGGCCGCTCTGGGTTGCAGCCAGCCGGCGGTGGAGAGCGCCTTCAACGACATGCTCTCCCGCCTCCCCGTCGATGGAGAGAGGTCGGAGGGTGGGCAAGGAATGCTGGTAGCCGGCGACTTCGGGAGCGGCAAGTCCCACCTGCTCGGCTACCTGGAAAACCGGGCTCTGTCCGAGAACTTCGTGTGCAGTCGGGTGGTTATCAGCAAGGAGACGCCCCTGTTCGACATGGACAAGGTGTACCGAGCCGTGGTGGAGAACGGCAAGGTGCCCGGGGTAACGGGCCAAATGGTTGAGGAGATCACCCAAAAGCTGGACTACAATGCCCTTGGCTATTCGGACTTCTTTTTGTGGGCGAACGGCGAAGACAATAACCTGCACCGGATTCTGCCGGCCACCCTGATGGTCCACGAAAAGGACAATGACCCCCACCTGCTGAACGAAATCAACTTGTTCTGGTCCGGGGAGCGGATCCAACTGAAGAGCGTGCGGGACGGACTGCGGCATGTGGGCCAATTGCAGGGGTACCCCTTCCGAGCTCCGGTCTCCCGGGATATGCCACCGCAAAAGCTGCGGTTCGTTCTGGAACTGATCAAGGCGGCCGGATACCGGGGGTGGGTGATTCTGATGGACGAGATCGAACTTGTGGCCAACTACAGCGTGCTGCAGCGGGCCCGTTCCTATGCCGAGCTCACTCGCTGGATGGGCCAGACTCCGGAGGAAAAGTACCCTGGGCTGGTGGTGGTGGGCACGATGACCGCCGATTTGCCTGCGGTCGTGCTGGACGACAAGGAGGACCGAGACAAGGCGGTCCCACGGCTCAGGGCCAGGGGACGAGCGGAGGACCTCCTGACAGCGGCACGAGCCGAGACCGGCATGCGACTTTTGGATAGGGGAGTACGTAACCTGGCCGAGCCGGACGAAGAAATGCTCCTGCACCTCTATAGCCAGCTCAAGTTAATCCATTCGGAGGCCTACGGGTGGGATGCTCCGGAGATCAACCGTGACATAGGGCGCGGAGCTCCGGCCAGGATCCGCTCCTATGTGCGTCGCTGGATCAACGAGTGGGACCTGCGGCGACTGTATCCCGAGACCGAGCCGGAAATCGAGGAGACGGAGCTGACCTTCAGCTACGAGGAGGACACGACGCTAGAGCAGGCCCACTCGGAAGGTGATGGCAGGAGGTCATCAGGGGAGTAAACGTCGTTTTGCCTATCCCATTCCAGGACCTGGCCGGGAACGAACCAAATGCTGCCGTAGCCTACCTGCGCTTCCTGAAGGAGCCAGTCAGAGGTGGCATTCAGGGTGCCCTTTTCGTCACCAGTAGCCGGGGAGAACCACTGGAATTCTGCTTCACCCGGGTAAAGCCCGGGTCGGGTGCACTGTGGCAGCCAGGCGAAGCTTACCGGGGGGCGGTGACCGCTCTTGCCAGAGCCCTGTTTGATGGGGCCAGCCAACTGCCTGACCTGGTGTTGGCCCTGGCCGAGGAGACCCCTGCGGAAGTCTTTACCGAGGATGTCGTGGCCCAGGTTCCGGTATGCCTGGTCGGCGCGTGGGGGATCCCGCCGAATGAAGAGTCACCTGGGGATGACCTTTCCTCTCTCCGTTGGATAGCTGACGAACCGTCCGAGGGTTCGGCGCTGGCCGGGTTGGTGGAAACGCTACGCTCCCGCCGCCTGTTGCTGGAACCCCTGGAGAGGGCGGCGACGGGAATGGCAGAGGTCTTCGCCGACCGATGATTCTGCCGGAATGGCTGCGAAAGGTGGGCGGCAGGAGTTTACGCCGCTTCATCCTGCGGCGACAGCGCACCGTAGGCGACCTGGCAGTTGAATCGCGCGCCGTGCCGGTCAAAATGGCTGGCGTGACGGTTAACCTGTTTCCTGAACGTGTTCCTGAGGCGGTGGAGTGGTTCTCAGTTGGCTCAGTCGATGCCGTTGAGCCGGTCAAGGCGTTTGTGTTTGACCGTCAGTCAAATGCACCGGCCCCGATGGGCTCGGCAAGTCCTACCAGTCCGGGAGCACCCTCCTACGACTACGATTGGCCTCGTCCTCCCGGGGGACCGCCGCGGGAAAGTTTGCAGTCCCGGCTCTGGAGAGTCCTGACTGCACCCTATCTCCCCTTTCTGCCAGGGCCCGACTCGGTGATTGAATGGCCCGGCGAGCTGCTTCCCTTCCAGCTCGAAGGAGCAAAGGTCCTGGTGGAAAGCCGCCAGCTTCTGCTGGCCGACGACATGGGCCTGGGCAAGACTCTGCAGGTAATCGTTGCGCTGCGGATCCTGTTTCTCAAGGGTGAAATTCAGACGGCTCTGGTGGTGGCCCCGGCCAGCGTCTTGGACCAGTGGCGTCGGGAACTGCTGAAGTGGGCGCCCGACTTGAGAGCAATGGTAATCCGCGGCTCCGTGGCCGACCGGGGCTGGCAGTGGGCCACTTCGGTGCATGTGGCATTGGTCAGTTACGACACATTGAGGTCCGACTTCAGCGATAACCCCATGTCGGTGGTGGGCCGGCGGACCTGGGACGTGGTGGTGGCCGACGAGGCTCAGCGCATCAAGAACCGCAACATCACCAGTGACGCGGTGAAGGGTTTGAAGCGCGGGCGTTCCTGGGCTCTGACCGGTACGCCGGTGGAGAACGATGAAGACGAACTTGCTTCCATCATGGAGTTCGTTGACCACGATGAATCGGAGGCCCAAAGAAGATACGGGGCGGGACCGGCACTCCGGCAGCGACACAGGGAACTGCAACTACGGCGTAAGAAGTCGGAGGTGCTGACCGACCTACCCCCCAAGATTGTCACCAAGATTCCTCTTGAGCTGGGGCCGGCACAGCAACGCAGCTATGAACGAGCGGAACGGGAGGGTATTGTTCACCTGCGGGAGTTGGGCCGAGACGTGAGGGTGCAGCACGTCTTGGAGTTGATCTCGCGTCTGAAGCAGATTTGCAACGCCGAGCCGGAAACCGGGGAGTCCAGCAAGTTCGAGGACATCCGCGGCAGGATGGAAACGCTGGCAGCCCAGGGAAACCGGGCACTGGTCTTCTCCCAGTACCGGCGGGCGGGATTTGGCGTAGAGGCAATGGCCGAGGCCCTGCGAGATTTCCGGCCGCTGACCTTTACCGGAGCTCAGTCTCAAGAGGAGCGACGGGACATCATCAGTCGGTTTCGACGGGACGACGGGCACAAGGTCCTGGTGGTGTCATTGCGGGCCGGCGGGGTGGGACTCAACCTTCAGGAGGCTTCATACGTGTTTCACTTGGATCGCTGGTGGAATCCCGCGGTGGAACGGCAGGCCGAAGACCGCAGCCACCGATATGGTCAAACCGTTCCGGTCCATGTCTTCAAGTACTCCTGTCTGAATACCATTGAGGAGCGGATAGACCGGATACTGGAGCAGAAACAGGAACTCTTTGATGAACTGGTGGACGACGTTTCCATCGACCTTGCGGCGGTTCTCACCGGAAGGGAGTTGTTTGGTCTTTTGGGACTGGAAGCCCTCGCCGGGGTGAGTCGCTAGCCATCTAAGTGAGGTGGCGGCTGAGCTGTGGTGGTCTCAAAAATTCATGCTGCATTTTTGCACGGTGTCATTGCTTGATGATTCTAACCGGTATCGGGCAGACTTAGCTCTCATTATGTTCTCTAAGCAAACTTTCAACGTTCACTGGTGAAAGGAAAGCAGGTGAACATGGCCGCAGGGAGTCTCCGGCCCAACATCGTTCGGGTGATGACGGAACATAGGGAGGGGTGGCTGGTTTTGATCCCAGGGACCTGCGGGACCGGAATCTGTGTCAATGGCGGAGGCATGTTGGGCCACTGGGGCGGAGTAAAACTGTACCACCTGGTGTGTTCATGTTCAGCGAAAAAGTCCGAGCTAACTGGCCAGCATAAATGTCCGCACCACTTGTTGAGGGAAATGGCCTGCTTACGGGTGGGTCAGCAGAGGACAGGCAGGAAGGTCTTGATGCTACCTATTCTTCGTGAGGCTTGTCTTGAGTTTGGGAGGCAACTCCCTCTCTGCTACGCTTGAGCCGGTAGCTCTCGCCGTTCATCTCCAGGATGTGGACGTGGTGGGTGAGGCGGTCCAGCAGGGCCCCGGTGAGCCTCTCCGACCCGAAGACCTCGGTCCACTCGTCGAAGGGAAGGTTGGTGGTCACCAGGATTGAGCCCCGCTCGTAGCGCTGGCTGAAGACCTCGAAGAGCAGTTCCGCCCCGGTGGGTGACAGCGGCACGAAGACCAGTTCGTCGATGATCAGCAGGCTGAGACGGGAAAGTTGTCTCTGTAGATTAAGCAGACGCCTCTCGTCTCTGGCCTCCATCAACTCGTGGACCAGGGCGGCGGCGGTGGTGAAGCCCACGGACATCCCCCGCTGGCAGGCGGCCAGGCCCAGCCCCAGGGCCATGTGGGTCTTGCCGGTTTAACAATGTCCTCCCGCTGCTCGCCCGTCCCTGGGGCGTCGCTCATTGCGAATATCGGTTAATCGGCGTGCGCCGGTATATGCAGCGCCCTACAACGCGACCACCAGTTCTAAGGTTTTTAATTTCCAAAGGAAGTCCGGAAACGACGCTCTACTGACACCCTGTGCAGATAACCCCGGTCCTTCCCTACCCTCCGGCCCGGGGCAACAAGCCCCCACAAGTCGGTGGTAGGCAGTACCTTCGAGTATGAATTCCACCTGCCGATGCCCGTCAACTCGGCCTATCAGCCCAAGCCAGAGCCCAAGCACAAGCCCAAGAAGACCCGCAAAGCCATCAGAGGGGCCAGGTTATGCGCCAACGCCGCCTGGCTGGCCCCTTTGATGGCGCGGCCTGGGTGAGCGGATAGTGACCACCAAGACCCTCCGGCGGCGGTTCTTCGCTCTGGTGGGACGGATCACCCGCTCGGCGCGCCGCCTTACCCTGCATCTTCCCCGGCGCTGGCCTTGGGAGGAGCAGTTCAGCCGCGCCCTCGCCCGGCTGCAAGCGATTCCACTCCCGGCCTGACGCCGCCCGTCCGCCACTGACCCAACGCCCCCGCAAACTCGCGCCATCCCGGTCCGCGAGCGCCTCTCGCCGTGTCCTATCCTGCCCTTTCTCTCACCACAGCCACTGTAGGCCGCCATCGGTGCCCCCAAAGCGCCTGCAGATCACCCTCCAACCTCCCGTCTACCCGAATTCGAGCCCGGATCATCGCGCCTGTAACTCCCTCACCCCCCTTCCGCTGTCCTCACGCCGTCCATCCGTGCCCATCGGTGGATTCGGGTTTAGGTGGCTATGGCCACTGGTTAGGGTCATAGGTATCAGGCGGGGGAACCCGGGTATAATGCCCGCCCCCGCCTGTCTGTCGCCGTCTACCCCCGCGCCCCTGGGGATTGCGCGCGGGGGCCGCGGTCTCCTTTTCACGCAGGGCCCCCCGCGCTGCCGCGTGTGCGGCCCTGGGCGTGACCCCGCCGCGCCGGTGGACGGGTTCACGTCCTCGTGGGTTGCCCCGCTCCTCGCCAGGTTATGTCCGTTCCCGGGGAGTTCTCCCGGAGGGCCGCCGGCCTACAGCTCGCCGATGGGGGGGGTCGAAACTTTGTGTCCGGTGCGAGGTCTCCCCTCGTTTGTTGATGCATGTGGCTCTCTTTGCGTTTATGGCCGCAACTCACCGGTCGGACCCGTACCGCAGAGGGGACAGACCCCGTTGCGGCCAACCCTCTCCTTGTGGGGCTCGATCCAGTGGAAGAGGTACTGGTTGGCGTAACCGGCGTACCGCCCAAAATATTGCCTGGCCCACTCCGCCACCCAGTACTGCTGGGCTTCGGTCAAGGTACGGGAACTCCGTACCCTCTCCGCCAATCCTGCCGGCATCGCCGACAGGTCGCACTGGACCAGGGCCCGCTGTCCCCACCGGTCCACCGGAAAGGCGTCCAGCTTGTCCAGGGACATCAGGGCCATGCAACCGGCGATCTTGGGGCCGATGCCCCGGTAACTGTCCAGCAGCGTGACGGCTTCCCTGCCGGAGACTTCGGGGTCGGAGGTCCGGTACAACAGCAACGGGTCGTGGGACAGGTGAATAGCCATCAGAAAGATATTGTGAGACCTGGAGGACAGGCCCAGGTTCAGTTCTTCCAATGTCTTTAGTCCCGCATCAACAATTTGGATGGGGTCGGGAAAGACGTGGCGTTCATCCCCGTCGAGGTAGACCTTGCGGCGGCTCAGTTGGGCTATTTTCTCGACGCTCTGCCTGATGCCCCGGATGCTGTTGGTTCCGGAGCACAGGTAGGAGACCAGGCATTCCCATCTATCCTGGCGCAGCAGCCTCAGCCCCGGGTACCGCCCAATGGCCCTGGCGACTGCCGGGCGCTGGCCCAATTGGCCGTAGATTTCCCCAATGTCGTCGTCGAGGCGGAAGTAGTCATGCAAACGGCGGTCCAGGTCCACGTCGTCCCGTTCGCCGTGTTCGCCGCCCACCCGGTACTCCAACCCATCGTCGGTCTGCCGGAGATGCACCAGGTATTCCCCCAGAACGCCGGAGTACCAGGCCCCGCCACTCCGTCGCCACCGGGCCGGCGGATCGCCCCAATCCCGTTGGCGGACGCCTTTGTCCCCCACTCTTCGCCAGCGGAAGGCCTGTCCCATTTCCAGGCTCAGGGCCAGGTCGAAGGGCTGCCGGATCGTCATCCTGCGGTTCATGTCGTCCCAGCCCCCGTTCTTGATGTCCCCAGGGTTGCCCGAAGTCATGCTCCAGGTCCCCGGGTTGGCGCGGTTGGACCGTCGTCTGCGTCTGATCGGAATTCCAGCGGTATGTGGTCAAGGCCCAGCGAGTTCGCCAGCTCCAGCAGCGCCAACATGTGCCGCGCGTTGGGTCGCACCGCTCTTGTCCCTCCAGCGCCTCACGGTCTCGGGATGGGTGTTGAGACGGCGGTTCAGCTCCCGCCCACGACTCCTCCCTGAAACCGCACGAGCCGCTGCGGGAAGTCGTTGGGGAAGACGTAGACTATTCTGCTATGTTGGATGCGCTGTCTCGGCATCTGGCCGGTCCTTCCACAAGGACTCGCCAGGACGCTCTCGCCGTCTGTCCACTCCTGGAGTTGGGCGAATCCGTTTTCCGGGCAGGGCCGCCGCCCCGCCCGGACTTCCCATGTATGCTGCCCTTTGGTGTCGCCCGGCGTCTTAGGGCCGCATTCGCTTCATCTCAGTTCCAACCTGATGTCCGTGCCGACGGCCCAGCGACAGGTCAGACAGCCAGGGTCAGGCTGACCTCCACCTCGTCGCCGGTTCGCCACTTCAGATATTTCTCCCGGCTGTTGACGTTTTACCGATATGCCGGTCCGGCAAGCCGTTGACCTCGGAGTAGCCGCGTATAACCTCCAGGAACTCCGGTCCGTACTGCTCCAGCTTGACCTCCCCCACCCCGTGGATACGGGAGAATTCTTCCATGCTCCGGGGGAAAGCTTCGGCCATGTGACGGAGGGACACATCGCCGAAAATCACGAAGGCCGGAACATCCCGCACATCGGCCAGCCGCCTGCGCAATGCGCGCAGTTCCTCGAACAGAGCCCTATCGTATTCCATCGGCGTTGCTCGGGAACCGGCCAGGTTGGGTTCGTTCCCCTGCGCGTAGCCCGCGTCGGCGGTCCTGGGTCGAGGCAGGGTCACGACTTGGCGTCCTTGTAGAAACTGTCGTCCTTCGGCGGTGACGGCCAGGGTTGGGTACTCTCCTTCGTTCCGTCCCAGCAGCCCCCGCGCCTGCAAATGTCCGATAATCTCCCGCAGTTCAGGACGCCCAACATCTTTGGCGATGCCGTACACGCTCAGCCGGTCGTGGCCCAATTCCAGGATTCGCTTCTCCCTGCTCCCGCTCAGTACCTGGATGATGTGGTTCGCCCCGAACCGCTCGCCGGTGCGGACTACCGCCGAGAGTATTTTCTGGGCGATTTCCGTGGCGTCAAACTCCTCCCGGGATTCCAGGCAAACGTCGCACGCGCCGCAGTTCTCTTCCGGCCATCGCTCCCCGAAATACTCCAGGATGAACCGGCGCCGGCAGCTGGGCACTTGGGCAAACTCCACCATCTTAGCCAGCTTTTGCCTGGCGTTCCGCTGCTCTACTGCGTCCTCCATCTGATTGATGAAGTAGTCCTGCTTGGCCTTGTCCGCATAGCTGTAGAAGAGGACGCACTCGCTGGGCAGCCCGTCCCTGCCGGCCCGGCCCGTCTCCTGGTAGTAGCCCTCCAAGGATCTGGGCAGGCTGTAGTGGACCACCAGGCGAATGTCCGGTTTGTCTATTCCCATGCCAAAGGCGATGGTGGCGACGATGATGGGCACCCGGTCGCGGATGAAGTCTTCCTGGGTCCGACGACGCATTTCGGGGTCCAGCCCGGCGTGGTAGGGGAGGACTGACAAGCCCCGGACGTTCAGGTCCCTGGCCAGGTCCTCGGTCTCCTGCCGGGAGAAGCAATAGATAATGACGGACTGGCTCCGTCGCTGATCAAGCAGCGATGTCAGATGTCCCCAGGAGCTTGCCTTGGGCTGAACCGAATAGCTGAGGTTTGCCCGGTTGAAACTGGACAGAAAGACCCGGCCCCGCTGCAGGCCGAGCTGGCCGATGATGTCCTCCCGCACCCGTTCCGTCGCGGTGGCGGTCAGGGCAATCACCGGCACCGACGGGAAGTCCTGTCTCAGCTGCTGCAGGTTGCGGTAGTCGGGCCGAAACTCGTGGCCCCACTCGGAGATGCAGTGGGCCTCGTCGATTGCGATGAGGCTCAGATTCAGGCCGTGGAGGAAACGGCGGAACCCGGGTAGGGCCAGCCGCTCCGGGGCCACGTAGAGAATCTTGACCTGCCCCCGCCGGACCTGCGCCTGCACATGCTCTATCTCCGATGCAGGCAGGGAACTGTTGATGAACCGGGCGGCGATACCGTTGGCGTTCAGCCCGTCCACCTGGTCCTTCATCAGGGCAATCAGTGGCGAGATTACCAGGGTGATGCCGTCAAAGATGAGGGCCGGCAACTGGTAGCAGAGGGACTTGCCCCCGCCTGTTGACAGCAGCGCCAGGCTGTCCCGCCGGCCCAGGACGTTGCCTATTATTTCTTCCTGCAGGGCCCGAAAGCTGTCGTATCCGAAGCGGGCTTTGAGGATAGCAAGCGGGGCGGCGAAACTGTCCATGGGTCGGCAAACCTTTCCTTGCTTGATAACTCCCTCGGTCGGGGAAAGGGGAGACGAGGGTTATTTTATTCCTTACTTCGGTTGGGGTCGACCTTAATCAATGCATCCGCCGTCCTCTAGCTACAAGGAAGTTAGGTTGCTCATCAAGCTGGTAGTTCCTGCATGAAAGGTAAGTGGCTCGGCTATGCTATTGCAGGAGCCGGCTTATTCTGGGGATTGATGGCAACTGCAATACTGCTGGTGTGCCTGGTCTTACTGCGGGCGCTGCCAGGATACATTCGACAACGCGCAGATCGGTATGCAGAGAGTTTCTTCGGAATGTTGACAGGCGTGGATCTCATTCTAAGGAACGGTAAGATACAGGAAGAATAGAATGGATCCAATCACAATGGTGAGGTCCGCGATCGGCACCGTCATTGTAGCCGCTATTCTGCTTGTTCCTGTGCACGAGGTGGAGCAAGCTGAGACATACTATATCTCAGAGCCACTCTCTATTGCCACCAACCCCTGTGGGCGCTATATTTGGAGTAAGGGCCGTGGCGGTGCGGGATCAGCCGTTCGCCGCGTTAATCCCGACCCACCGGATTGGTCTGACGCTGTGGAGGCTGACACGTGGACGATATCATTGGGCAGTTGCTGCGGGCGGGGCTCCTAGCCAACCTCGGCGAAGATCAGGAACGTGCTGATCGGTTGCGCGCCGCATCGAAGCACCTGCGTGACGGATTCCTCAGCCACGCCCGCGCGGATATCCCGTCAGCACTTCTCGCTGCAGTGGACGAGGACGGGCTCCGTGACGTCCCGGTCCTTAGGGCGGCCCGCGCCGCAATCGTCGACAAGTGGGAGATGTTCGAGAACGCCTACGTGCAGCGGGTCCGTCGTCGATCCTGCGTGCCGTGACTCTTGATGCGGTCGTGGCGGCCACCGAGGCCGACCCGCAGGTTGCGGCGGCGGTCTGGTACACGCTTCGCGACGTTGCTCCGGTGGTATCGGCTGGAAGGTGGGCGCAACCCATCACAGGTTTCCGGAACGATCTCGACGCCAGGGTGTCGCAACGCATCAACGAGACCTGGGAGCCAACCGCTCGCGGTTCGTCGCTGAGAATGCCGTCGGTCTCGGCGGCGGGAAAGACGGGACCCGTTAGAGTCGCGGGCCTTGCGAAGTTCCGTAAGGCGATCGAGGAGCATGGTGTTGACCATGCTGTGAGTGAGGACCTCTCCGATCTCCTTGAGAGTCTGCTGACGGCTGTCACGCAACACACGCAGGGCGCCGACGCCGCAGAGACCGAGCGCCTCAAGAACGTCGTGCACACGCTCGGCGAGCGGCTGCGTGATGTCCTGGCCGCCCAAGAGAGCCTGCTCATGGCGGTCGCGCGCCGCGACACCTTGCTGTGGTGGCGGCTTGGTGGTCGTAGCAACCGGTTGGGAACTCGGTATCACGAGGCGCCGGATACTGCCACGGCGGTAGTTGCGGCGGCGTTCGACCTGCACGATCGTGCATCCGACGTCGCGCCGGAAGCAGTCGAGCATCTGCTGATCGATGTCCTCGACGAGGCGGGGCTTTCCGAAGAGCAGGTGACCATCTGTGCCATGGCCGCCGCGTGCGGTCAGCTTCAACTGACTACCCCCATGGACGCTTCCCCTCCACTTCTGGTCGTAGACGTGGTAGTCGGCGGGCGCGATCCGAACGGGTTGGTGCGTGCGCTGCGAGGACCAATGCCAGCGCCGGCTGCCGCCACGGCCCTCTTCCGGGATTTGCAGATCCGTCGGCTGCTTGCCGACGAGTCCCGCGAGGACGGGCCTGGTGACTAGCGAGCGAACGGTAACCAACGAGCGGACAGTGATCTGCGGTACCCAAAACTGTTTCGCCGCAGACGGCCTGAGCGGCTGCCGTGACGGGTATACGCCGGTCCCGACGTGTCCCAACATCCAACATATTGAAGCGACGGAGCCTGATGTCCCCGCTGCGACGATTCCACCGTGGTCGGGTCTGCCTCTGGGCGAGGTGGATGCCGAGGCTATCGTCGGGACGGGGCAGCCTCGCCTAGTAGCGCTGGTCGGACTGTCCGGTTCTGGAAAGACAACAGCACTCGCCGCATTCTGGACTCTGTTGCGGCGAGGCCATCGGCCAGCCGGACATGACTTCGCCGGCTCCTACACTCTGCTCGGCTGGCACGCCATCGCTCGTCACATGGCATGGCATCCTGAGGGTCAACGCCAGTTTCCGCCTCACACCACCGCCACGGGTGAGCGCGAACCAGCATTGCTGCACGCCGCGTTGAAGCGGGGCGACTCAGTCTATGACTTGCTGTTCACCGATCTGCCGGGTGAGTGGTTCCGCGAGTGGGCATTCGACCGGGACGCTGTCCCGGGAGCGAACTGGATCGCGAGTCAAGCCGACCTCTTCATGCTCCTGTCTGACAGCAAGGCACTCAGCGGTGCGGGGCGGGGCGCCGCTCGAGCTCAATACGACGCGCTCGCGGCGCGGGTTGCGGAGGCGGCAGATGGCAGCCCAGTGTTGCCGGTGCGCGCGAAAGCGGACCTTCCACTCTCCAATGCGATGGAAAAGGGCCTATCCGAGATGGAAACCCAGAGGTTCGGTCGCCCCGCTGCGCCGATGTCAGTCTATGGCCTCAATGGTCGCGGTGACCCGTGCCTCGATCCCATTGATGTTGCTATCGATATGGCGACAGCACCTGTCACGGTGCCCCCTCCAACAAGAGCAGAAACCGGAGACCCATTCTTGGACTTCTCAGCACCGGTACGGCGGGCAAGCATCTGATGGATGTTCTAATGCTCGGTGGTGCAAACACAGGAAAATCGACTTTCCTTGTGCAGTTGTACGGTCGCATGGCCGCCCGCATGGGCCGACTGGTCACTCGCAGCGCGCCTGCGGATCTCAGGCCGATCAGTGACGGCCTGCAGCGGCTCGCCTCCGGCATCCCACTCGAACACACTCGCACGTCTGCCGATCATCTGATGCAGCATCTGCCGGCGGCAACGAAGGATGGTCGTTCCGTCGATTTCAACATTCCCGAATACGCCGGCGAAACGCTCGACGATCTCGTCAGGAGCCATCGCATCCCTGAACACTGGCGACCCTTGATCGCGGAGTCCGACCAGTGGCTGCTGTTCGTTCGCCTGGAGCAGTTTGGCCAACTACCAGAGTTACTGAGCCGACCGATCGAAGAGCCAGAAGCGGTGCTCTCTAGCGCGGCTCTCTCGCCTCACCGAGAGGCCGCCGTTGCTGGTGCATCCAGACACTCTGCGGCAGCGAGCGACGGTGACGAAGAAGTCGCAGCAGCTGTTGCCGGTGACACGGAACTGCCTCTCGACATGCGTCTAGTCGAGCTTCTGCAGATGCTGCTGCACGAACGCGGGGCGCGACCGCGTGGTGGAGTGTCCAAGCCGTTCCTGAGCGTACTTCTATCATGTTGGGATGAGCTAGGCCTCCCAGACCAGAGCAGCCCCGCAAGTGCTGCCGAGGAACGCATCCCGCTGCTATACAGATACGTGCGCTCCGCGTGTCGTGAAGACGCTGTGGAGTTTCTCGGCCTGTCGTCGCAAGGGCGGAGCCTGACTACCGATACGCCGGACGAAGATTTCGTCGACGTCGGTCCCGAACATCATGGGTATGTGGTGACCGGGGCGGACGATCGCGACCCGGACCTGACCCGGATTTTGCGGGCGCTGTGATCGGCGAGTTCGGCGTCGCGAGGTTCGGGAATGTCGACGGCTCGCACGAGCTGCAGAAACACTCGGGTATACCGAACGAAGTCCTCCGAGCGATCCAATGGTACACCGACCTACCGTCTGGGCCCCCGGAGGCTTGGCAGCCCTTCCATGCGGGTTTCCCGGTCTCTGATCACTATGTGGTGCGTTACACGCGACCGGACCCTGCGGCGGAACGTGCGGGCATGGTTTCGACCACAGTCATCGTCGCAGGCACGGACATCTATCGGCACAGCCTGCGGCCTTTGCTTGACCACTCGGCCCGAGAGCCGGACGTTGAACAGACCCGTGTGAGCGCCACAGATTCGGCCGCGCCAGAGGCCCCGCCTGCTGGGCTCGCGGGCGTGATCGACGCATTGGCAACGAGCGGCAAAGCTGTATGGCTGGGCCAAGCCGGCTTCTCTGGGATGGTCGCCGCACTCTGGGATGCTCTGGCGCCTGAGGACCGGCGCCGGCTTGTCTTCGGGATGGTCTGGCACCCGGGCATCATTCCGTACCCGATCGATGATGCGAGTCAGCAGCTCATGGTGTTCACTGCGCCTGCTGAGTCGCGCCAGCGCTTTGATACGTGGCCCGTTGTCAATCCTTCGGAGCCGCCGGCGGCGGGCCGGACCGCTGCTGCGGCCCTACGTCTCGAGTCGGATCGCGCCGTCGAGCTGGCGTCCCGTCTGGCTATCGAGCAACCAACCCTAGTCGAGTGGACGCGTCTGGTCGAGGCTGCGGACTTCTGCGCTGAGCTTGATGATCTAGTGGATGAACGACTCCGCGGATTCACACACCTGCTCGCCGCTTTGGCGCCCGATCAGGAGCAAGGAGCCGATCTCAAGACTGCTGTCGTCGCCCGGATCTCCCAGGTGACGGCTGCCGCTGGGTTCGCGCACGTCCGAGGCCTCAGGACGTTCCCCGTGCAGGCTTATCCAAGCGGCCCTGACCTCCCCGATCTGCTGTCGAGTTGGGCCGTGCGAGGGATCGCTGACTCAGGTGCGATCGACGATCTCACTGCCGCGGTTGACGCCGCCCGCGGGGCAACCGTTGACGAGTGGTCGCGTACGTTAGCCATAGCCTTGATGGATGCAGCGCGCCACGACCCCGTATCGACGAAGGCGCGTCTCACCAATCTCGCCGACCGAGATCAGCAGGAGACTTTTGACTGGCTTGCAGACGCATGTACTGATCAAGGCGACCTCGACCTCCACCTCTCGACTTGGGCTCCCTCGCGCACGACCCCCGCGTGGCTATCCGAGACAAGTCTGCGACAGGGGTGGCCGATGACTCACGCTGTCTGTTGCGATATCGCCGATCCAATCCTTGCATGGCGTAACCACGCACAGATCGCGGGGCGCAGCTCGATCAGCGACGACATGCTCGCCTCCCGCGTCGGTCCATCGGGGACGGTCGATGCGGCGCTGGCTCTCCCAGACGCGGCGCTGCTCCAGGTGGCAGGGCAGTTGGTCGCGCAAGATCCTGCGCTCCTCCAGCCTGCTCGGGTCGCCGACCCAACCTGGCGAGCGGTCTGGCTATCTGCCATTGAGGCTGGTGCGGATCCCTGGTCGGTGGCGCCAGCCGCTGAGGCGGTCTCACAGTTGCTGGGCGCACTCATGGAGGGCGAATCGGTTTCTGACCGTCTTCTCAATGCTGCAGCCGAGAGCGACGGAGCGGACCTGTCCGGTTACCCGCGACGAGCAAGGGTTTGGGAGTATCTGCCGCTCGGGATACGTGACAGGTTCCTCGAACGCACCGCCCGCGCCCTTGCACTCTCACCGACGGATCAGTTGGCCTCGCTCGAACCGGACCTTATCGTCGCAATACTGCGTCCAGAAAACTTGGAGGCCATTGCTCTGCTCGGGGTGGACAGAGCCGTTGACGTACTCGAGCAGCTAGCCGATCACGTTACTTCGGAAACTGTCTTGGCGGTCACAAAGGGTCCGAAGCTGCCAGCAGACTGTTCGAGTCGGCTGGGGCACCTTGTGGTCTCTCGAGAGCTCAAGGAGGTCGCGAAGAATCTAGCCAAACGCGCTAAGAACCGTCCCGATCTCCGTCCGGCAGCTACCATAGCTTCAGTGCTCCTCAGTCTCAGTGATCGAATGACTTTCATGCTCCGTGTCCGAAGAGTGACTCCCACAGCCGATGAAATCCAGCATCTCGCGCACGAACTCATGGTCAAGCTGTACAGCAAGGGACCGATGGACCGGAATCTGTGGGCGCGTTCAGGTGGCGACCCGACCGATCTGCCCGAGGCACCGACGCCGCGTGAACGATGGAGCTTAGCGGCGGACGCGATCGCTACACGGGTACGTGGGGCACCGGCGCTGTCAGTCATGCTGGACGTCATGATCGAGGACTACGACCGGAAGGATCTCAGGCGACTGCGGAGACACCTTTGAACGCAGAAACCACTCGTCGCGCGGACGTCCTCATCGTGACGGCGCTCGCGGTGGAGCGTGAATCAGTCCTGCGACATCTGAGTGATGTGCATGTTATGAGGTCGGGGACGACGACTGGGGATCTCGGCGTCTTCGAGAGTGACGGCACCGATGTGACCGTCGCTGTCATCGAGACGGGAGCGGGTAACGTTCACGCGTCCACTGCTACATCTGCTGCGCTTCGGGACTTGGGTCCAGAAACCGTGGTGGTCATCGGGATCGCGGGAGGCGTGAAGGACGTCGGCATCGGCGATGTAGTTGCATCGAGGAAGGTCTACTGGGTCGAGCCAGGGAGAATCGAGGCCGAGCAAACAGCGGGCGGCGCCGGTCGCGTTGTCGCGCGGCCCCGGCCCGACTTCGGTCCCGTCTCCAACAGGCTCGTCCAGACTGCGAGAGGGGTCGTTGCGAACGGGACGTGGCGGCGGCGCGGGCTTGCGGGAGACGCAAAGCGACTCAACGGCGAGCAGGCCCGTGCGCTGGTATCACCACTCGCAATCGTAGAAAAGGTCGTAGCCGATGGGCAATCGACTCTCGCGATCGCGATCCGCCAGTCGTTCAGCGATGCCGTCGCACTGGCGATGGAGGATTTTGGCGTGTTGCTTGCCGTCGCCCAACACGAGAGTGCTGCTACGATCGCCGTCCGGGGGATCTCCGACCTGCTCGACGACAAGTCCCGTACCGACGAACAGGGTGGGCAAGACCTGGCGGCAGCCAATGCCGCCGCCTTCGCATTCGAGCTGTTGGCGCTCGATATCCGACTGTCGTCAGAATCGGCGCCGACTGAGGCCAAGCCTACCGAGCTGACAGAAATCGCTGCGACGCTCTATCCGACCGGGCCATCGGACCGCGCCATTTGGCAACGCGGTGGCGGCGATCTTTCGCGCCATTTGGCAACGCGGTGGCGGCGATCTTTCCGGCGCCCGCATCGGATTTCGCTCGAAGGGGTCGGCCATGCACGCTGGTGGAGCGCCCTTGAGAATTGGGCCTGGGTGGCGGTGGTGGGACTATGTCGTTGACGTCACTCGTCGAGGTGATGGTAGGCGACTTCCCCAACCACGAGGAGCTAATGCGATTCGCGAGGCGGCTTTAGCGTCTCAGTCTTGATATCTGAACGCACATCCGGCTGTGGCGGCGATGCGGGCGCTGAGTTCGCCGATTACCTCGAGCAGCGGCAGCAGCGCCGCCTGCAGTTCCTCAGGGACGTGGGCGCCCTGTCCGCGATCGTGTCGCGGATCCTGCCGATGCCCATCTCGTCGAGTGCTCCCGGCTCGTTCAACGCCGAGACGAACCCCAGAACCGCTTTCCGCTCGCGCCCCATTGCTGTCCAGCCAACTGAAGATTGAACGGGAGAGAGCAGTCACGGCATCACATCGCATGGCCTGTGGCTCGGCTCATCCGCATGCCGTCCAGCCTGCCGGCTTGGCGAACCGATCCGCCCGGAACCCGATCTCGGTAAGGAGCGTCCGCGCGGCGGCCTGATGCTGTTCATGCAGCGGCGGCGGAGTGTCGATGCCTAGGCGCCGAGCAGCAAAGTCCTCGAAATCCTCCTCGAACTCAGCCGAGTTCTCCAGCTTCTTACGCAAGAGAGTGCCTAAACCAATACCAAGGTGGAATCTACATTTGTAGGCGCTGCAGGTTGGCTTAGGCGCCACGGTGAGGTTCTTCCTTTGTAATTGGAAAGCGGTCCTGGGCCGCCGACTAGCTTCCCCGATATGCGCATTTCACCTTGGTATTAGTTTAGTATTACAACGACAGTTTATGTGGCAGAGTGATTTTTACTACCAATTTGAACCTGAGAAGGTACTGCCATGAACCTACCGCGATAGCTCGCTCGTGGCCGAATAGGAAGAGGTTAGACACCATATATGGCAATCCGTCGTTGTAATACTAGGGCTCCTACTGACTCGGATCAGGAAAACGGGTAATCGGGGGATTAGATATAGCGCACTCCCCAGCCTCGGCTTTCAGGATCAACTCATTGGTTTAGCCACGAGCCCCGACCAGGAAAACATCCTACGAGAAATTCGCGACGCATCGCTTGAACCTGGGTGGTCTGTCAGACATTGGTTATCGCAACTGTTCCGAGATGTCTCGGCGGGCTTCGAGTCGTCTGCGAGTCTGAAGGTGTTAAATGAATGGATCAACTCTGGGATTGCTGACAGAATCAGGTCAGCTGCTTTCCTAGTCTTGGGCGCGGGTCCACCCTTCGTCTTCAAGCACGTAGGATTTACGTCAAACCTGCTGGAGCGTGCTTATGCGGCAAGCTATGACTGCTACCAAAGCGTGAGCGGTAGTCTGTCGAGCAGCGCACTGTCTGGGACTCGCTCGGGAACGCCCGGACAACCCATGCCCGAGGATGTGGCCTTAAGGGACCAAGCTTCGGCGGTTGCTGGCAGATTTGACGCAGGTTCACCCACATCCAGCTTTTATGCCTGGCTAGCCGAGAGTGCCGAAGCTTCCATTAGGGAACAACTGATGAGGGATGAAGAGCTGTTCGCATAGAGTGTGTCGTCTATCGGTGGGCCGGAGGTTGGCTTGGACTGACGACCTGTCGCTTGCCCTAGCCGATTCCTTAGATGGGGACCTCCCAGCGAAAAGTTCGCAATTCGGTACGTGTAGGCCCACCTGAGAAGAATCGAACCGTTCATCGGGCCTAGTGATACGTTCGGGTACGCGGGAACGACGTGACACACCCATTTTGAGTCCGCTTTACCGACCTGGCTTGAATGGACCCAAATCGGCCGCCCACGAGTACCTGAGTTTTCCGTTGCTATTGTGTCCGTTGAATGAAGGTTCTCGATTTTGTCCAGTTTGGTGGGCCGGGGCATACCGAATTGCGAACTTTTCGCTGGGAGGTTCTACTACGAGGGGTCAGATAGCCGAGTCCGGTAGGCCTCACGAGCCTCCGGCCTCTCAAGGTGAGATTCTTGTCCAGTTCTGAGCATTCTCAGCCCTAGCCCTTCTGGACTCACCTACGTCCCAATTCACTTGCAGCTTCGGTGGTGGCATCATCCGCAGACACTCTGCGGAGGTGCGTGAAACACATTGCTGAAGGTGGGACAAATGAAAGAGATCTACGAAATGAAAGGCGCTGGCCGTTCGATTCGGGGGATTGCCCAGGAGCTGGACGTGTCCCGCAACACGGTACGCCGATACCCCTGCCTGCGCAGGGGCAGGTTCTGAAGTCGCCGGAGGCCATGCGGCGGCGGCCGCGGGGGTCGAAGCTGGACCCCTACGCCGAGCATATCGACCGGCGGATGGGGGAAGGGCTGGAGAATTGCCGGGTGTTGGATCGAGAGGTCCGGGCCCTGGGGTACCAGGGCAGCTACTCGACGGTGGCGCAGTATGTGCGCCCGCGGCGGCAGCACAAACAGCCTGAGGCGGTGAGAAAATTGCAAAACTCCCGGGCGAGGATAAATCCGTCGGCAGCGTTGCTGATTTCGACATTAGCGGCCTGGAGTTTGCAGATAGGCCTTCGGGTTAATTTATCCTTGCCAAACTTTCCAGATAGCGTCTTGGATTCGCTGCTCCGTCTCGGTGACGCTGTTCAGCAAGCAATTTTCGCTTAAAACCCTGCTATCATCTGTGGAGACCCTGCACTGGAGGCTCCACGATGCCGTATCTGGATTTCATGGGAAAGTCACACATCTATGCCCACCACAAAACCGTGCCCTACCGCTCACTTGTTCACGACCAGGAGTGGTACGACTCCGTAAACGGTGACTGCGAGATTCGCTACGAGGAATCGACCCAGTACGACACGGCGCGTACGACGGGAGAACGGAAGTGGGAGGCTCTCCAGGGGAGCAACGGTTGCGTAGAAATTGCTCCCGACAATTCTGACACGTCCACGGACCTCGCGGTGAAGGATGTGAACAAGCAGAACGTGACTTGGGCCGGGTACTACAATTGGTGGCCGTTCGTGAAGGATCGCATCCGTTACAACGAGCATTACATGGACGACTACGGTGATTGCAAGAAGGCGTTCGTTGCCATGCACGAGTGGGGTCATGCCCAGCGTCTGGCGCACTCTTCGTCATGCACTCGTCCGTCCAGGACCAGTGTGAGCTGGGCGCACACGACAAGAAAGACTACCGCGACCACTGGGGTAACCAATGATGAGCATCAACATCAGAAAGAAACACGTGGCGTGGATCAGCGTCATAATCATTTCCTTGGCGCTCCTGGGGATCGCCGTGGGTCAGTACGCCAGTGGTGGATCGTTCCCACTGATTGGGGGTCATCCCCTTCATGTGACGGACATCCACGATGACCAGAAGCTGGCCGACATTTCTCACAATGTCTGGTTCGGGCAGGTTGATGCCAAGACAAGCCAGGTGGAGGACAAGGACGACGAGCCTTACACGCTTTACTCCGTGACTGTTCTGGAGTTCCTGAAGGGCACGCTCCCCGAGCAGGTGGCGGTCGTGCAGTACGGGGTGGACTTCTCGGACGGCGGTCACTACCGCGTCGCGGGCGACCCGGACCTATTGGAATCTGGGCAGTCGTATCTCTTCGTAACCCGCACCAACGCTGAGGGCGATGAGCACACGGTGGTTCCTGGCGTGGGCAACCTGCCGTTGGATGTGGCGAAAGACGCGGACCGGTCCACGGTTTTGGAAAGCGATGACGCTAACCAACTCCGGATCCGCTTCCAAGACGCCATCGACAACCAGATCGAATACGATCCCAATGAAGGATCAGCCTCCGGACCGTTGAAATAGTGCAGGGACTACCGCAGCTTCCGATCTAACGACCAACAAAAGATTCCTACGGCAGGAATCAGAGAATCATGACAGAATTAAAGAGCCAAATCGAAGAATGGGTGGGACCTGCCATTCAGGTCAACGACGAAGTGATAAGGGCCTGCCAAGAAAAGAATGAATTCGGAGGACTAAGCTTCGCGCTGTACCGGGAAGCCACAGGACTAATATGGGTAACCTCCAACGCGTTCTACCAAACAATTGCGGGATCCACAATGACCCGCAGTCAAGCTGTGTGCATGGGCCTCCTAAGCAGGACCTCGAAACTCATGGCGTCTGTCCTGAAATTATCGTCGGAGGTCGAGCATGGGGAAACAACTCAAATCCTCGACCGGTGCATACTCGAGTCAAGCATCGACCTCCAATACCTCCTAAAGAAAAATGATGACCCCGTGTTTGAGAGATTTGTCAAAGTAGGACTCAAGAGCGAGAGAGAACTCTACGACATCATTCAGGAGAACATCACGAACAGAAACGGACAGGAATTGGAGATAGAGCGAGACATGCTCCAGTCAATCACAAGGACCTGCGAGCATTCTGGTATGAAGATCGAAGAGATAGATCCTAGAGCTGGTAGTTGGGGTGGCAGCTACCGAGACAGAATGACGGAGATCGGACTGGAAGAAGGCTACCCCATCTTCCAAAGCATGGCCTCCCAAGCGGTCCACGGTAGTTGGTCAGACCTGATAAGGAATTACCTCAACAAGAGCGACACAGGATACAAGCCGAAACCGGATCACACCCACACCGAAGGTAAATTGTTCGGGCCAACAGCCCTTTTTGCAACCAACGCCGCGAAGGCATACATAGACAGGTTCTTCGATCCGAGAGAAGCGGAACCTCTGATTCACAGATTGGATGACCTCCAGCAGAGGCTGGCGCTGGTGGAAGACTCACGTCCCGGATGGGAGCCGGTACCATAAAATCGGAGAAAGAGACACCCCCCATGCCCCTCTCCAACCTCCTCGAATCAGCCTCCGGCACCTATCCTGTCTGTAACCAGAAGGCTAGCATCCTCTCCCGCGAACACCCTGACTGCCGTCCAGACCTTGCGAGACTTCAACGGCCTTCAAAGTGGCTGCTGATGACCGGGTAGAGGCAATGACCGGATCCAAACCAATAAACCCGCCCGCCGCCGGAGCCGGCTCCGGCGGCGGGCCCAATCTTCAGACACCCACTCTGACAGCAGGCTTTATCACGTTGCCCGGGATAATCCACAACTACGGCATCCTCCACACACCACAACCTGGCCGAATTTCGCAATTTTCTCAGGTGTCCACTCATATCGGTTAAATTGGGTTAACTGAGTCCAACAGTAGCGGCCAACGAAACTCACCGGGTGATGGCGGGATACAAGAGGCGGTCCGTGGGGCTGGTTGTCAGTGTGGTGGCGATAGGTGTCGTACTTACTGCCCTTATGGTTCTGGCCCCCTGGGTACCTGAGTGAAACGGTCCAGGCGGTGCCGCCCGAGTCTCCCAGTAAAGATCAGTCACAGGCCAACCGATGCCGATCTACGTCAACGAGGACCAACCGACAATCATCGTGACCATGAAGTGGACCCCGATCCTCTCCTAACAACGGGGTCCACTTCACAACCTCAGTTCCTCAAACCAGCTACCCTTGGACTACGGTCCACCAATCACCGAATCCAACAGGGACCGACTTTTGAGCAATCTTGCACAAAAAATCAGACTAAAAAACATTATTTGTGCAAAGCCCCTCAGGGCCTTTTCATTCTCCTGCCTGGTAGGAAAAGCCCATCATGTCGAAAGCTTCGCTGAGATGGGCATTGTGGCGGCGTAGGGCAGCGGCTACGTTGGAATGCCCAGTCCAGCGTACCAAGCTGATGACCAGGTTTCGCAGGCCCGCCAGCACCTGAGGGGCGGCCCCAGTGCGCACCTGAGAGCGGTCCTCGTCGAAGGTTACATCCCGTACCCAGTGGAGGCGGTTCTCGATGCCCCAATGCCCACGGGAAAGGCTCAACAATCGCCTGGCATCGGCCCAGACCGTCAGCTTGGCCCCGCGTGCTCGCCACTCCGCTGCCAGCCAGGGAGGTACGGTTGGCCCACCAGCCCTCTCAGTTCCTAGCAGGGGAAAAAGCCACCTCCAGGTCTCGGCGCAAGGTGGGCTGATTCTCTTTAACTGGCAGCAGATACTCTCCGCCGCCTGCCACAATCTGCTCACAGACTTTCCGTTGGGTCAGTAAGGCATCAGCCACTACTACCCGACCCTTCAGGGGTACCTGGCCCAATACTTCTTTGACCGCCGCCAATTCTTCCCCTTTGCCCGGCGCAGCTACCTGCGCCAGCACTGCCCCAGCGCGGCTAGCGTAGGCCGACACCAGATGGACCCCGGGTATCTCTTGGCCGTGGACCCCTCGCAAGGTTTTCCCGTCCAGGGACAGGGGGTCATCCGCCTCTACCCCGCTATTTGCCAGCCAGTTGCCGACTTCTGCCTCAAAGGCCGCCACGTCCAGGCCCTTGAACACCCGGTGGAGGGTGGCCACGCAGGGTGTCTTCTCCTGGCTGAACCCCAAAAGCTGCGCCGTAGCACCCCCTTGGTCCCGCCCCCATTGCGCTATGGCGTATAAGCTGCGGGCGCCGCACAGCATGGCACAGGTGGCCAAGGCCAGGATCGCCCCCAAAGAGTGGCGTCGCCCTTGGCTACTCCGGAAGTCAGGCACCAAATCCAGCGCTTCTCTCAAAGTCATCATCCTCCCCTCCCGCTTAAACTGGTAATAATTTTATACTATTTTGAGAAAATGAAAAGGCCCTGTCCGACTGGTAGGGGAATCGAAGCCCAAGTATGCCGGTGGGTTATACTATTTCGACCAAAACTCAACCCGGAGGAGGCATCATGGCCACACTGACCGCGCCCGACGCTGTAGCGATGGACAGCCAGAAACTGGACCAGGTCAAGCAGCTATTTCAGCAGCAGATCGACGAGGGCATCCATCCTGGCGCTGGCCTGGCGGTGTACCGCTACGGGAACCTGGTGGTGGACGTTCACGGGGGCATCGCCAACACCGAACCCGTTACCGCCGACACCATGTTCGTCCTAATGTCCTCCACCAAACCTCTGACCGCCTCCTGTCTCTACATGCTCAAGGAGCAGGGGAAGATTGCATGGGATGACCTGGTGTCCAAGCACTGGTCCGAGTTCGCCCAAAACGGTAAAGAGACCGTGACCATCCGACACATCCTGACCCACCGGGGCGGATTCCCCCAGACCCCCGAGTCCCTGCCTTGGACCGATTGGTCGGACTGGAGCAAGGTGACCCGCGCTATGGAACAGGCGCCCACTATCTACACGCCCGGCGAAACCCTAGCCTACCACCCCATCAACTACGGATGGGTCATCGCCGAGATCGTCCGGCGGGTCGATGGACGCACCTTTGACAGGTTCATAGCCGAAGAACTTACCGCGCCCCTGGGCATGGACAACACCTATGTGGGACTGCCGGCAGGATTGGAAGGCCGGGTGTCTCCCATGCACCTGATGGAAGACGACGCGGACACCAGCGGCTACAGTGGGACATTCAGCGAACCGACGGTGCTCCGGTCCGTCGTGCCCGGCGCCAACGGTGTTGCCACCGCCGGGGACCTGGCCCGGTTCTACGCCATGATGGAGCGTAAGGGTTCGTTGGATGGCGCCACAGTGATCCAGTCCGCCACGGCGGAAGAAGCGGTCGAGTTTCAGGTTGAGGGTGTCGATAAATCCATCGGCGTCTTCGCCCAGCGTTCCCTGGGCCTAGCCCTCGCCGACGAACGCATGGGAAAGTCCACGGGAGACCCGTTGAAGACCTTTGGCCACGGCGGCGCTGGCACGTCCATCGGATGGGCCGACTTCGATTCGGGGCTGGCCGTGGGCTATATCACCAACGGCTTCCGAGGCACCGTCACCAACAACGCCAGACTGGCCGCCGTCTCCCAAGCCGTCCGCGACGCCTGTATCTAATATAAATTCTGATTATAAGCAGCGTAATTAAGCGCTGGGATCCTCACATCGCGGTTACGGACCGCCCGTGTTTGTTTGGCTCGTGTTGCTGCGGCTTCTTAGATCTCCAAGGTCCTGTAGGTCCGAGCAGAGGTTTGCAAACAAGACATGGCTTGTAGGTTGCAGCTAACGCCGTCTTCGCATTTTCAAATACCACTCAGTGCTCCGGCTTTGTCCTTCGCCCGGGAGGACAGTTAGGACGGCAAAAAATGCGAGTGGTGGTGCACCCGTTCAGCTCGCAATTGTCCATGTTACTTCTCATAAGCCCAAGGTGGCACTTGTGCCCAGGCCTTCTTTGACTCCCAGTTCAGCTCTTTACTGTTTGGAACTCGTTCTCTAACCAACTCCCAGAACTCAGGTGAATGGTTCAGCTGAATGGTATGGACCAGTTCGTGAATCAAGACGTACCTGACTAAGGAAGGTGGTAGGAACAAAAGGTTTCGGTTGATACTTATGGTCTTCTGGGGGGAGCAACTGCCCCAGCGGGTCCTTTGACCTTTGACCAGCACTTTGCTATAGGGGAGCTTGAGCTCATAGCTAAGATCGTCAAGCCAAGGTACAAGATGCTTTCGGGCTCTGTCCCCCAGCCATTTCCTCAAAACCAGAGCAGTTTGGTAGGGGTCTCTCAGATTGCCTTTAACCGAGAGAGTACACTCTCCTGATTCCTCCACGCTAATTCGGTGGCATGGCCTTGCCTCGTATTCTACACTCCAGCGTTCTCCTATAGCGGGAAGCTCAATTTGTTGGGGTGCCACTCGGTCCAGCCGGGTTGGAAGCTGGCTTAGGGAATTAACAATCCACTCCTGATTTTGTTTTAGAACCCTTTCGATTAGCCTGCGGCTTGTACCCTTAGGAACACTCACTTCCAGGCCATTCTGAAGAGATACCTGAAGACGGATGCTCCTGGAGTTATTGCGGACCTTGATCGTGTAATCCAGAGCGGGTGCACTGCTCAAGATTTGCTCCTGGCTCCCCGGCTTGCACCAAAATCCTATCTCACCCCGCCTTATTGGGCAAGCGAGGTCCTACTTTTGCACACCATAACCAGCAAAATAGGACCACCCCCGGATTTTTCGTTTATCGGGCGGGGACATCTGAGGCAAGCTCCAGCACCTTAGACCATTCACGCTGGTCGGTAGCCTCGTCTATTTCGTCTAGGAGCCGTTCAATGCGTCACTGAATACGGTCACTAGAAATCTGGCCGGAAACCTCGATTCTCCCCAAACCGTCATTTTCATAACGTCGATTATCGATGAAACAGCGGGTGATTCAACGTAATACATGTACTACTGTGCCGCATAAGACTGTAATACGTCTGATTGGCGTAGCGTAAAACCCGGCCAATGGCTTTCCGGCCAGACTTCTAGCCATTATGGGGGAATGGTACGTCGGTGTGGGAGGGTTGCCTAGCTGTAGGTAATTGGTTGATGGGTTGATACATATCCAAGGCTGGAATATGCTTACGTCCATCAGGATTTAGCACTTGTCAGTCCATCGAATCTCCTGGTAAATCCGAATTACGGAGGTACCTTATGGCTATCACTTTGAATCACACCATCGTACCTGCTTAGGATAAAGAAGCCTCAGCTAGATGGTTCGCAAATATCTTTGGCCTCACTTACGAAGGTCCCGCTGGGCACTTCGCCCCGATAAAGGTAAATGACGACCTGACCCTGGATTTTGATAACCGGGAAGGGTTTGAAAGCCATCACTACACCTTTTATGTGAGCGACGAAGATTTCAACACCATTCTTTGGGCGGATTAAAGCAGAGGGTATTAAATACGGTAGCGGGCCAAGGGATTTGGACGATATGAAGACCAATAGCCGCCGGGGTGGGCAAGGCGTGTATTTCCTAGACCTAGATGGGCATATCCTGGAGCTACTGACCCGTACCTAGTGGGTCCCAGTTTTTCGTCGTTGAAACTAACGACTATTTGGGCTAAGCATGGAGATAGCCATGCCAATCCGGCCTACTGGGAGGACTCCGATGAGGTTAGAAGGAAAGGTGGCTTTGATTAGTGGCGGTGCTCGTGGCCAGGGTGCCGCCGAGGCTAAGCTTCTTGCACAAGAAGGGGCAAGGGTGGTCTTTGGGGATGTTCTGGACGATCAAGGCAAGAAAGTGGAGGCCGAAATACATGAGGCGGGCGGTGAGGCTCTCTACATCCACCTGGACGTAACTCAAGAAGCCGACTGGGTGTCCGCAGTTGAGACCGCTGTCAGCCGCTATGGGAAGCTGGACATCCTGATTAATAACGCTGGCATTTCCCTCCGTAAGGGCATAGAGGACACCACCGAAGAGGACTGGGACCGGATCATGGCGATTAACGCTAAAGGGGTGTTCCTGGGTACCAAACGAGCGATCCCGGCCATGAGACAGAGTGGAGGAGGCTCCATCATAAACATCTCCTCTACCGCCGGGCTCGTGGGTAGCCCATACAGTGGGGCGAGCTATGCCGCGACCAAGGGAGCGGTGCGCCTCTTCACCAAGGCAACGGCCGTCCAATACGCTAAGGATGGCATACGGGCCAACTCTGTCCACCCTGGGCTTCTTGAGACTCCCATGACGGAGGACATCCTGGCAGATGCAGCGCATCGGGAGGAACGGACCCAGCGGATACCCTTGGGTAGAATTGGGACGGCGGAAGACATTGCCTACGGAGTGCTGTACCTGGCCTCCGATGAGGCTTCCTTCATCACCGGTAGTGAGTTGGTAATCGATGGCGGGGCCACGGCCCAGTGCCCCCCTTGTGTTGTGTTAATCTCGCAGAACGGAACGGCGTAGCAATATCTGATTCTCCAGCCCAGCCAGCCTCCTCCGTATATAGGATTAACACAGTCTTTTAGCTTGATTGGTGGCCAGACATGCCTACGACACCACGAAAACTCCAACGAAAAATCCTCGTTGAATTGGCGAAGCATCCCAGTGGGATGCAGGAGCCAGATCTGCAAGGCAGACTTCGATACATCTTTCAGACAGATGACATTCCGGTTGACCTGGCGCTTCTGGGGATGGAAGAAAATGGTTTAGTCAATTTCCAATCCGACGGTAGTGTCTCGTTAACCGACATGGGAAATAAACTAGGAAGGATCGAAGCCAAACGTTCCAAATCTTGATCCGCATCTTCCTTGCGCTCTTCTGGCACCTCTGAAGTTTCCACAGGTTTGGGTGATTCTAGTTCGTTAGTCCAATCTAGCAAACCGTGCGATTCTGTCAACAGCTAAGATTTGGCCTTAATAAAAGCCGAAGAAGACTACGAGCGACGGCTGGAGCAAAGGTGAATCTACAACGAAGTCAACGCCGCAACCAACTCTGTGAGACTAACTACGGTCCCTTGCCGGGGAAAGACCTTCTCCATCAGAAGTTGGTGGACTTCCGGGTCCCTATCGGCGCATCCGTCTTCCACCACTATGAGGTTAGCTTTCTCCAAGGTTATGGCGGGTGATACCACTCTCCACTAGTGCGGCTGTAGAACTAGGGGTACTCCCTCAAGCCAGGATTCGGCTGGTTCCTCCGCCAAGGACGCTATAGTTATTGTGAGCTTTATAGGATAAGGGCGTTGGAGGGTCGCATGGATGGTAAACTTGTCACGTTCACAGCAACCGAAATAGAGGCACTTGAACAGATTATCTCGGTAGGGCACAAGTGGCTGGACGGGTCAAATCCGGCCTATCCCGACCTGATCCTGAAAATGGGCAGGGCCTTCTTGGAGGCTCAGAACGGGGGAAACCCCCAGGAGTTGTACCTGAGCGAGATAGAGACTTGGTATCTGCGGGAAATATTGCCCACCAACATGAAGGTAAGGGGAGAGCCCATCGGTCTGGCCATAAAAAAGAAACTGTACCCCCTCCTGCTGGACTTTGAGGCGGAAAAGTATAGCAGCGCGGCCGGGAACAGGTATGGCTTCTCGAATATAGATGAGCCCTTTGCCAGGAAAGATGTCATTTTGGAACAAGAGATAATGGACGTACCGACCCAAAACATGGAGCAGAACAGCCACGGCTCTGATGAGACCGTGAACGGAGTTGAACCCAACAGGGATCAGCCCGACGACTAGGCCCGCCTTTACTTCAGATCCCCGTCCTGCCATTGTCAGGACAAACCCCCAGCTTATAATCGTGCCGCGCTTCGGTGGGGGATAGATTGGGCTCGTTCCACTTGGGAAGGTAATCCGACTTATGCACGTGGATGTCTATGTTGCCATGGGTTCCGACCCCTCCTCCCTGAACTGACCAACCAATAGCCAAGCTTCAATCAATTCCGAAGGCCGTCTCCGCATCACTGGGCATTACTTTAATCGTGGTGCCGGTGCTGGGCAGGGTGACTTCGGTCTTGTCGCGTTGGAAGGGCTGACCGGCGGAGCAAGCCGCCGCTGGAACGCCCTCCTCCTTCGCTGACACGTCCCAGAGGTATTGAAGCATCAGAGTTCCTCTCCCGCATCGACGGAGGCCACCACTTCCTCCGCCAGCCCTCTTTAGGTGTAACGGATGATGCTCCGTGCCACCTCCCCTCGGTCGAGTACATCGAAGGCAGTGTTTATTTCCTCAAGGGAGAAGGTTCGGCTGACCAGCTCGTCCAGCTTCAGCTGACCGGCCATGTACAGGTCCACTAACATCGGCATTAACGTCCCGCAGTAGATACTCGTTCCGCATTGTCGAACTTAAGGCGATGGTCTTGCAGAGTCGCCCTCGGGTTGTGGAGTTCGTGCCATGCTAAACTAAAGCCAAGGTGGAATCTACATTTGTGGGACGATGAAGATTAGCTTATGTGACCCACTGAAGCTCTTCCACCTGTACCTGGAGGACTACCCTACCCCACTCTTGAGATCTTCCCCAATGCGTATTTCACCTTGGTATCAGTTTAGCTGCCCGATGGCCGTCGAGAAGGGAGTGAAACTCACTGGCTAGTTCGTCCTTCCGATTGATGGGCTGAGGGTCGATTCCGCTGCTCTTCCTGCACGCGCTGGACGTGTGTAAAGGTCACCTCCCAACAAGAGGTGGCCTTCTGGTTATCCGCCTGACTGGCGGTGCTCTGGGATGGATATGACCGGAAAGGCTCGCTCGGTTTGGCCTTCAGTCTTTCCTGTCCCTCCGTTCCATTTCTGCTTCGAGCTCCCGACGCGGGCCTCGGCCGCCATGTGGGCTTCTTGCTCTGCGTTGGCCCGGGCTTGGAGGTCAGAGTACGTAAGGATGTGCTGGCCGGTGTCCGGGTCATCCCATCTCAGCTCTCCGTGTCCCCATCGGAAGAGGTTCAGCACTCTGCTGTAGCCTTGCAGGACTCCCGACGGTCCCCGATGTGCTGGCTCACCTTGGGTCGGATGGTTGAGTTGAACTGCTCCACCTGATTGGTAATCGTGGAGAGGTTCTGCTTTACTCTTTGTTTTTCCTGTTCAAATTCGCTTCCGATGTTGGGGACATCTTGGGTCGTCCGGTCGTAGCTGAACACAAGCTCGTTGCCCCGGATTACTCCTCGCGGTGGGTTGAGGGAGAAAGTGGACGGCCTGTACTTGAAAAGCCCTGGGTCGCCTGAGAACGGCACAAAGAAGGTAATCCTGGTACCGGTCACATAAGCGGGCCCGCTCCTGTCGAATACAGCATATTCAAACCTCCGGCTAACATCAATTTGAGCGTCTCCGTAATCGACCTTGATTTCCGACTCGTCAATTACAACTGGTTCAACCCTGTCCTTCTCCACGAAGTAATCGCACAGGTCCACTAGTGACGTGCTTAGAACTCGATCCTCGCTCAGTGAGCCGATTTCTTTTGACAACGCTTGCTCTTGCGCAGTTAAGACATCTCTCAAATCGGCACCGCAAAACAGTCGCTCCGTCATGGTTTAGTCCTTCCACGTAGCCGTGAGCATAAGCACGTAGACTCCAATAAGTGTAACTACACGCGCCAAGAGTTAGCCTCCCTTAGTGCTATACGGAATCCTCTTCACTTGCCTCTTCCTGCTGCTCCTTCACCGTTTCCCTGTCCAAGGAATTCCAGAAGGTGTTGAACACGAGTTTGAGCCCCAGCCACCAGGCATAAATCGCATCGACAGATAGGGCCTCTTGGTCATTGAGCAGGCCGTGGGCAATGTTGTTCCTAAGATTCGGCCCCATTTGGTCACAGAAGAGGGCCTTGATTTCGTAGGTCAGGTCCTCTCCGAAGATGGCCTTAGTCTGGGGAAGGTCAATCAGGGCGCTCAGGCCGTTCTCGGTTTCTATTCCGTCCTGGTCGAGGTGGGATGTGCTCACACCCCCGATCTTTAGTGGAGTACGCACCATATGCTCGATTTGAGGCGCCAGGAGATGTATGGAGGTAGCAAAATCGCGGTTGAATCCTTCAGCCAACGCCTTGCCGAAGAGAACTTCCCTGCCTATTGGCACAATCGGTGATCGCCTAGCGAGGTTGATGAGGTCTGCCGTTCGCAGGCGATGTTCCAAGGTCAGCACGTCCAGGGCGGGCAGGATCAACGCTTGCACAATGATACTAACAAGCGTTCCGTATTCGACGCGATTCATGTGTGCAAGAATCTCCGCTTCGTCATCTTGAGTGGGTGTAGAAGCGCTTATTCCCGGAGTCCTGGCAATTACTCGTCCGTCGTGACTCGAATAGACCTTGGGAATAGACGCCAGGAACGGAGTACGAGATAAGTTCCTTATTGCGGACTCACGCAGTTTTTTGGCGCTGACGTGGTAGAGGTTAGCAAACGTCCCTAGTGCTTCTTCAGTGCCTTTTCATTTTCTCAAAATAGTATAAAATTATTACCAGTTTAAGCGGGAGGGAAGGATGATGACTTTGAGAGAAGCGCTGGATTTGGTGCCTGACTTCCGGAGTAGCCAAGGGCGACGCCACTCTTTGGGGGCGATCCTGGCCTTGGCCACCTGTGCCATGCTGTGCGGCGCCCGCAGCTTATACGCCATAGCTCAATGGGGGCGGGACCAAGGGGGTGCTACGGCGCAGCTTTTGGGGTTCAGCCAGGAGAAGACACCCTGCGTGGCCACCCTCCACCGGGTGTTCAAGGGCCTGGACGTGGCGGCCTTTGAGGCAGAAGTCGGCAACTGGCTGGCAAATAGCGGGGTAGAGGCGGATGACCCCCTGTCCCTGGACGGGAAAACCTTGCGAGGGGTCCACGGCCAAGAGATACCCGGGGTCCATCTGGTGTCGGCCTACGCTAGCCGCGCTGGGGCAGTGCTGGGGCAGTGCTGGCGCAGGTAGCTGCGCCGGGCAAAGGGGAGGAATTGACGGCGGTCAAAGAAGTATTGGGCCAGGTACCCCTGAAGGGTCGGGTAGTAGTGGCTGATGCCTTACTGACCCAACGGAAAGTCTGTGAGCAGATTGTGGCAGGCGGCGGAGAGTATCTGCTGCCAGTTAAAGAGAATCAGCCCACCTTGCGCCGAGACCTGGAGGTGGCTTTTTCCCCTGCTAGGAACTGAGAGGGCTGGTGGCCCAACCGTACCTCCCTGGCTGGCAGCGGAGTGGCGAGCACGCGGGGCCAAGCTGACGGTCTGGGCCGATGCTCCAGTAAAGCGGCGTCATGGGCGGCTGGAGCGGCGAGAGTTGTGGGCCTTGGCCGACCCAGAGCTAAATGGCTACGTGGGCAGCGCTGGGACGGTCGGGGAAGCGTGGCCGCATCTGCAACAGGTGTGTCGGCTAGAGCGCCAGCGGGTCGTGAAGGGCAAGAAACAGGTGGATGTGAGCTATGCAATTAGCAGTCTCCCAGCCACTGATGCCGATGCCAGGCGATTGTTGAGCCTTTCCCGTGGGCACTGGGGCATCGAGAACCGCCTCCACTGGGTACGGGATGTGACCTTCGACGAGGACCGCTCTCAGGTGCGCACTGGGGCCGCCCCACAGGTTCTGGCGGGCCTGCGGAACCTGGTCATCAGCTTGGTACGTCGGGGCTGGGCATTCCAACGTAGCCGCTGCCCTACGCCGCCACAATGCCCATCTCAGCGAAGCTTTCGACATGATGGGCTTTACCTACCAGGCAGGAGAATGAAAAGGCCCTGAGTGCTTCTTGCACGAGCTTGCCGCTCACGGCGTCGCGGGCCTGTTCAATGCTGTCCCTAAAATCGATGGGAGATCCGCTGACTGTTGCCATCTCGTCCAGTGCTCGCTTGCCATGCTCGTTGAGGAGCAATCTCAGCTCTTGGATTCGTTGGTCAACGTCATGCCTGTCTCGGTGATCCCTAGGAATGGTGCGATAAACTTGTATAGCGTCCTCAAGGAAACTGGCGGCGACCCCGTGACTTGGACTGTCGGACGACAGTCTAGCGGTGGCCTCATCAACAAATGCCTCTGCTTGCGCAACGGTCATATCAATAGATTTATCGTTGTCGTCAGAGTATTTGTACCAATTGGCGGAAGCGTTGTAGAAACTCTCACTAGCATGGAAATCTCCCGCTTCCCGGAATTCTCCGGCCAAGGACTCCAGTTTCTCTGCGACCATGGTCGCATCACTCTCGCCAAGCCCATTGGACCTTAGAGTATGGGCAAGCCGATAACTAAAGAACTTGTCCTCTGCCGATGCCGACTTTAGCGCCTCGATGATCGACGTTTGCATTTGGTCGAGGCGGTCTCCCGCAGTTGGTCCGACCATGCGGCTCAAATCGATTGCTCGCTGCCAGCATCGTTCTCCATCGCTAAACCCCGTATCGACGTCTAAACCAAAGCTAAGGTGAAACCTACATAAAGCGAACCCGAAGAGGAGTTGCGATATTCTGTAAAAGAAGTAGATTGGCGGTGGTGGAAGGGATGACAGACATAGTGCAACTCCTGGAACGGTGGCAACTGGATGTAGGCGACTTACGGGAAAGGATGTATCGGGCGCCAACACCTCGGGAGCGAGAGCGATGGCATGGGCTATGGTTGTTGGCCCAAGGGTGGTCGGCCACTCAAGTGGCTGAGGCTTTGGAGAGAGAGCCTCATACCATCGGAAACTGGCTGGACAACTTTCGCCAAGGCGGGGCCCAAGGTTTGGTCTTTGAGCAGACTGGGGGTTCCCCACCGTCTTGAACCGAGGTCAACAGAACCAACTGAAGTCTGCGGTGCAAAATCCGCCCGGGGAGGCGGGGATTGAATTGTCCAACTGGAACTGGAAAGTAGTAAGGCAATTTCTCAAGCAGAGCTTTGACCTGGGGCTGAGTCGGAGCAGTTGCTTGAACTACCTCCATCGGTTGGGCTTCGTGCTGAAGCGACCCAAGAAACGCCTCCTGAAAGCCAAGGATGAAGAACGGAAAGCCTTCGTCCTCCAGTACAGCCAAATCCGAGAGGAGGCCCAAGAGAGTGGAGCCAAGATCTTCTTCGTGGATGAAGCCCACTTTCGGGCCGATGCCGACCTGCGAGGCAAATGGGTACTCAAGGGAGAGGCAGCGCTGGTGGACTCCACCAGTCCCCGGTGGGGAGAGAAGGCCTGCTACTACTCGGGAGTTTGTCTGGAGACTGGGGAGGTGGAAGCCATGGAAATAGCTGGAAACAGCAATGCCGAGACCTCCACCGCCTTTTTACAGCAGCTAAGAGCAAACTATCCTGGACCTCTGGTAGTAATCTGGGACAATGGGCCAGCCCACCGAGGAGCAGCGATTCGCAGCTATTTGACCACTCCTGACTTGCATCTGAGGTTGGTGGCCTTACCGGCCTACAGTCCAGACTTCAACGCCGACGAAGCCGTCTGGGACTGGGCCAGAGAAGAGGTCACGGCCAACGAATGCCACGGAACAAAAGCCAAAGTCCAAGAGAAGATGAATCAATTCTTCGGCGGGCTAGCTCACCGTAAGGAAGAAGTGAAACGTCGCTGCCGAACCCGGTTACAGGCCCGAGCCGATGCTTTGATCTTTACACCTGCCGTGCCTTTGCCATCACTGCCCAATGTAGTTCCCACCTTGGCTTTGGTTTAGGGATGCACGAAGTTCCTCCTCGGAGGCCTCGGCGAGTTGTATCCAGGTATCGGACCACTCTTGGACGCTATCAATTACGGTGAACCCAATCTTGCGAGGCGGGGCGATCCTCTCGTGCTGCAAGAAAAACTTGGTTATACCCAGCAACTCAGTTCCGGGGCCTCCACCCATGGAGCAAATGTTCAGGATGCCTCGTCCGGCACCCTGAATTTTCCGGCGAAGATCGTCTGACTCGATTAGTACTTTCTCAAAAAGAGTGGCGTTCACTGGGGCATTCATGTACAAGTACCCGAGTCGACAGAGGGGGTCCTCATACCGTATGTCAGGCTCATCTCTCCGATACTCTCTCGAAGTGTTCTCAATGTGGCTTCTGATTTGGGCGAGCACCTCTCCAGTTTCTTGCTCGGAAACTTTGGCGTGAAGGCCAACGGCGTCATCTATGATTCGGCGAACTAGCTCAATGTACATACTCCCTCTGACCTCGTGGCATTGACATCAATTTTGGCCACTATGGACTGTTTTCGCAAGGGCAAAGAGTCATTCGTCGCTGGGGCACCTGGGGATTCATCACGACACGGTAATCAAACATCTGTTTGGCTGCCACCCGAGAAGTGGGGCTGCATCCTGTCCAAATGGCCCCTGAATCTGAAGGGGCTGTCGTGGGTATCGCCCATTCTCACTGGACCTCCCTATGGACACACAGGTGTACAATTCCCTTCCAATCAGTAGACTTCCTGACAGGAGCTTTTCCCGACTGGCCGGCGGCAGTTGTTTCGGTTCATTGGGAGGCTCCGGTGAGTCCCCTCCAGCACAAAGCCAGTTTCACTCCGATTAGTGGACAAGGCCCTCGCACGCCACCATCAGCACGTGCAGGAGCACGTATTCGATGTCCGCGGGATATCAGTCGGAGCACCAAAGGGGCGACATCATCGTCGACGGGGCGCTCCTGAACGAGATCAACAAGAACACAGACCCGTCCGGTGCAATATCGGGGTCGTCTCCCAGACCTTCGACTGGTTCGCCCACATGACGACTGTGGACAACATCACCCTGGCGCCAATGAAGGTCAGAAAGGTGAAGGCCAGGGACGCCTCAGGTACGGCGATGGCGCTGCTGGAAAGGGTGGGAATCCCGGAGCAGGGTGTTCCAGCTGCGGTTGACGGATAGCATCCAGCTCCGGCAGCATTGTGTTTACCTCATTCCTTTTGCCATAATTTTGGAGCGCCTGGTACAACAAAGCTGCTATCAAAGTTAAGACCGCATAGTTATGTACTTGCAGTTGCTCTTCGCCCGGCGTCAGGCCTAAGAAACCCAAGTCTGGTAGGTTCTGGTTGTTGGGCGGCTCCAGGAACGACATTCGGACAAAAGAGTCCACCAATGCCAGGTTTGTCCGCATCGTCCTGAAAATGGCCAGAGCTCGGAAACTATCGCTGGTTCTCTTTCATGCTTTTGAAGTGAGTCCCCAAGGCCCTGCAACTGGACGGCAGTCCCTGAACCCAGGCCCGGCATACGCCGGGCTTTTCTTTTAGGAAAGAAAAACCAAGGGAGCGCAGGAACTCCCGAGCCGACAAGAGACCGACCGAAACCTCTGGACAGGCCGGAACCAGGCCAGGAACCCCTGTCCGCGGGGTGGGTTCCCCGCCATTTTCTTTGAACCGAATCCCGGCAAGCCACATTCCAGACTCACTTCAAAAGCATGAAAGAGAACCAGCAATGGTAAAGGAATGAACATGATTGTGATAAACAAAATCGCACTGATCGTAAGTCTACACCTGTTGGCAGTTGCAGCGTGTACGAATTCGACACCGACTAGAACTGACCAAAGAATCACTGTCTCAAGCAATGTCGTTTCGCAGACGAAGATAGCTCCGACAACCAGGCTGACGCCAACACTTCCACCTACGCCTACACCCCCACCGACGCCAAACTACGACACAGTAAATGAGATCAAACAACAGGCAGAGGACGCTCTGTGGGCAATCGACTTCACAAGTGCCCGAGAAGAAGACTTCGAGGGAGCTTGCAGGAAGTGGGACGACAGGTATGTAGTTAACAGGGCAGCAATAGAGCGGCACCATAACCTAGCCAAGCTGTCAACTTGGGAAGCTACCGTCGTCATCGTCTTGGCAGAATACTAGTCACAGGAGAGGGGAGATTTCTGCAGAGTAGTCGATCAGGGAGCATTAAGGTCAACGAATGCGTACCTGGAGGGGTTGGGCAAGCCAACGTACACATCGAATAAGTGGGCAACTAAACCAAAGCTAAGGTGAAACCTACATAAAGCGAACCGTCTGTAAAAGAAATCGATTGGCGGTGGTGGAGGGTATGAGAGACATAGCGCAACTCCTCGAACGGTGGCAACTGGATGTAGGTAACCTGCGGGAAAGCATGTATGGAGCACCAACACCTTGTGAGCGGGAGCGTTGGCATGGGCTATGGTTGTTGGCCCAAGGGTGGTCGGCGATCCAAGTGGCTGAGGCTTTGGAGAGAGAGCCTCATACCATTGGAAACTGGCTGGCCAACTTTCGCCGAGCCGGGGCCCAAGGTTTGGTCTTTGAACAGACTGGGGGTTCCCCCCCGTCTTGAGCCGGGGTGAACAGAACCAACTGAAGTCTGCGGTGCAAAATCCGCCTGGGGAGGCGGGAATTGAATTGTCCAACTGGAATTGGAAAGTAGTGAGTCAATTTCTCAAGAGGAGCTTTGACCTGGGGCTGAGTCGGAGCAGTTGCTTGAACTACCTCCACCGGTTGGGCTTCGTGCTGAAGCGACCCAAAAAACACCTCCTGAAAGCCAAGGATGAGGAGCGGAAAGCTTTCGTCCTCCAGTACAGCCAAATCCGAGAGGAGGCCCAAGAGAGTGGAGCCAAGATCTTCTTCGTGGACGAAGCCCTCTTTCGGGCCGATGCCGACCTGAGGGGCAAATGGGTGCTCAAGGGAGAGCCAGCGCTGGTGGACTCCACCAGTCCACGGTGGGGAGAGAAGGCCTGCTACTACTCGGGAGTTTGTCTGAAGAGTGGGGAGGTGGAAGCCATGGAGATAGCTGGAAACAGCACTGCCGAGACCTCCACCGCCTTTTTACAGCAGCTAAGAGAAAACCATCCTGGACCTCTGGTAGTGATTTGGGACAATGGTCCAGCCCACCGAGGAGAAGCGATTCGCAACTATTTGAGTACTCCTGACTTGCATCTGCGGTTGCTCGTATTCTTGGAGTTGCTCCGCTATTTCCTTCGCTTCAGTAATCCATTCTTCGAGCGTTCCAGAGGTTTCCATGTCGGAGTCGTTTTCCGGTTCGTTAGCTTTAATGACGTCCCTGGCTTGGCGCTCGTCCGCACGCAGCCTTGCCAGTTCCGGTTGGCATCTGTCCAACACCTCTTGCCGCCATGCGCTGGCGGGAGGGGCACCATGGCCACGTGTGCCGTTCCTCAGTCTCACGAATTCTTTGAACCAAGTACGGCCTTGGACCCTACGGGTGGCAGACGGTAGGCTATCCAAACCGACACGATCAATACTCTCCGCAAGACCGCGCAGAGCGTCGATTTGCCAAGACCCTTCTCCTACACGCTCCGTCAACGCTTGCGTCGTAGCCTGTGCCCCACGATCTAGGAATTGTGCGCTGGGACCAGTCAAAACATCATCGAGCACCCCGTCCCATTCCCCGAGGCTGTTTGCTCTGACTAAGCGCGATTCCAAGCGATACCTATGTGCTTCGCGATCGTCCTGTACAGCCGCAACTAAACCTGCAATTGCCAACTTCATCACCGCCTCCCCCGTGTACATCAGGGCAGCGAAATAGGCAGGTTCAGATTCGGACCGTTCGTTGGAAGCGTGAGCCAACAGCTTTTGTATCGGAGAGAGCATTGGGGTTCTTCCTTCCGTTAGTCCGGATTTTGGGAAAGACAGGGTACTATCCGTATTCGGCTTGAGCAAATTCACGCTCTGACGGCCATTTGAACCGATAGCCGAAATCAATGCTATCACAGAGACGTCTCGTACGGGAGACAGTTACCGCTGTGTAACTGTTCAGACTTGATGAGGTGAATTGGCTCAAAGCCGTTGGAAAAACGCTGTCATGGCCGGGGGAGTTGTGGCATACCAGGGAGGTGGACACTGAACTAGACCTGAACGCGGCGAGTCGCGAAACTCTGCTGGAGATAATTGCCGGCCAGCGGGCAGTCATTTCCGATTTGCAAAGGCGGATTGGGGTTCTGGAATCCCGTCCCAACCGGCGCGGGTCGTCGGGGATGCCGGGTAATCAGCCGCACTCCAGCCGGCAAGCGCCGGAGAAAAAGGAGCCCAGAAAGCCGCGCCGCCATGGCTTCGCCCGCCAGCGCATGACTCCTACCCAGCGGGTGGAGCATGCCGTGGCGGTCTGTCCCGACTGCGGGACTCACCTGAACGGCGGATGGGTACAGCGAACTCGGGAAGTCATTGAGCTACCGGTGGCTCCGGTAGAAGTGACCGAGCACGCCCTGGTAGCCCGCATCTGTCCGGTATGCCAGCGGCGCCGGCTGCCCAAAGAGGCCCTGCAGGGGGTGGTTCTGGGCCAGCAGCGCCTGGGGGTCAATCTGGTAAGCCTGATGGTGACCCTGCGGGAGGAGGGACGGTTGCCCATAAGAATCATCCAATGGTACCTGGAGACCGTCCATCAGTTGCACCTGAGTGTTGGTGCCATCGTCCAGGCCGTCCATGGAGTAGCCCGTCAGGCTGAGACGGCGGTGCGAGAGGTGCTCGAGCAAGTCCGCGCCAGTCCCGTGGTGCAGGGCGACGAAACCGGCTGGCGCCAGGACGGGAGCAACGGCTATGTTTGGACCTTCAGCACTCCCAGCGAACGATACTTCCTGCGTCGGGGTCGGGATAAGGGGGTGGTGGATGAGGTGCTGGATTCCTCCTTCAGCGGAGTGTTGGTCAGTGATTTCTACGCCGCCTATAACCACTACCCGGGCCTGAAGCAACGGTGCTGGGCTCATCTGCTGCGGGATATCCATGACCTGAAAGGGTTGTACCCAGAAGACGCTGGGCTGGCTCAGTGGGCCGAGGCGGTTCACCAGGTCTACACGGAGGCCAAGGCCGCGGTCCTTCCCCGAGCCCAGCCAGGCCATCGCACCCAGCTAATGCTGGAGGAGAAACTAATGGTCTTGGCGCGGCCTTTCCTTAAAGATCCCCTGGCGGTTCAGGCCAAGCTCTGCCGGCGCATGGAACGGTTCATCAAGGAACTGTTTGTCTTCGTGTCGGACCCAGCCGTGCCCTCAGACAACAACGCCGCCGAGCGGAGCCTGCGGCATCTGGTAACCAGTCGCAAGATCAGCGGCGGCACCCGCTCAGGGCAGGGCACCGACAGCAAGATGACCTTGGCATCCCTCTTTGGCACCTGGCGGGCCAGAGGTCTCAATCCCCTCCTGGAATGCCGCCGGTTGCTCGCTTCCCCTCAAATCTGAACACTTACACCGCTGTGGGTAATTGTTCACCCTCGAGGACATCTAATTGGGGCATCGGGTAGTTCCCGCACTCGCCTACTGCTCCAAAAAAGCGGAAAAGCCGGCAGGTCCCCTCAACTCTGAACGGTTTCGTCAAATCCCGACCACTTCCGGCTCGGCTGCCCCCCGTTGGGCCGCGGCGTTCACGAACCAGTCCACGATCTGCGGGTGGCAGGTGAATACCAGCACCTGGTTGGTCTCGGACAGGTCGATGAATGAGCCGGCGGCTCTGGTCCCCCTGATCGGGTCGAAGTTCACCAGAGCCTCGTCCACGATCACAGGGAGGCGTTCCGCCCGTTGGCCCAATTCCAGGATCAGCCCAAACCTCAAGGCCAGGAACAGTTGCTCGCGGGTGCCCCGGCTGAGCAACTGGGGGATCCTAATGTTGCCCGCGGCGTCCCTGACGTTGATCTCGGAACTGCCCAGCGGGGAATACACGGCCTGATATGCGCCGTCGGTGACGTCGAGGAAGAAGCGCTCGGCGTGGCGGATTACATCCGGCTGCCGCTCCTTTTCAAACTTGCCCCGCGCCTGCCGGATCAGGCTCTCGGCAATCGTTCGGACCGCCCAATCCCGCGCGTGCCCCTGCAATTCCTCCGCCAGGCGATGCCGCTCCAGCCTCAATCGCGACGAATCTTCCTCTCCGGCAAGCCCCTCCAGGGTGGTCCGGATGGAGCCACGTTCGGTGTCCAACTCTGACCGCTGGGCGTCAATTTCCTCCAGCTGTGCATCGCATTGCCGCACGCTGTCGCGGATGGTCTGCAAATCGGTCTGGGCCAAGGCGATTCGGAGGGCTTCCAGCGCCTCGCCCGGCCCGCTGATCCGCTGCATCTGCTCAAGGGAGTTGGAGATTGTCGCGTTCAGAACGGCCCGCTCCTGGTAAACCCGGTCGCGCCTGCGGAAGTCTTCCGCGTCGTCGGCCTCTCCGGACTTCAACAGCGCCCCGATTTCGTCAGCGACCTCCTGATTGTTCTTCCGCCGGGCCGCCAGATCCTGCTGAGCCTCCTCCAGCTCCTTCTCGTCAACGGCGCGTGTTCGGGCCGACTCGGATACCTCGCGATGCAGGTCAATGATGTCGTCAGCGACACCTGCAACCCTTGGGTAGTCGCTCCACTCCGCCTCAAAGCCGTGGGCCTCCGCCAGCGGACGGGCTATGTCGATGAACTCTTCGATGTCCGTCTGGATGGCAGCGATCCGATTTTGCATTTCCACCACATCGCGGTGGTGGGTTCGCGCCAGGTCCACCAGGGTGCGCAGTTCCTGGATGGCGTCGGGCGAGAACGTGCTGCGCAGTCCGCGGTGCTGGAGCCAGGCTTGCCACGCCTGCTCCTCGGATTCCAGCACCGTTTGAGCATCCTGTACGGACTGCTGCGCTTCATCCCGCCGCTGAGCCTGGCGTTCGGCGCGTTCGGTCGCCTGGGCAAGTGTCGCTTCCAGCTGCCGCCATTCCCTGAGCCTGGCCTCCGCCGAGTCCAGCCCTTCTTCGGCTTCCAGCAGGGCGTCGTAGTCGAGAGCCTCCAGGCCCAATGCGTCAGCGTCCCCCCGGAGGCGCGATTGGATTCCGATCAACTGTTCACTCGCCTCGCTGATTTGCCCCCGGACCCGTGCCACCGCGTGGGATGCCGTGGCGCCGTCGGGCGAACGGCCCATGACGAACCAGACAACTGCCATCGTAGCCAGCACGGCGCCGATCAGCACAAGCAACACAGCGGCTCCGAAGCTGGTGGCTGCCACCAGCCACAGACCGGCCACCAGCAGCGCGACACCCAGCACACCCAGCACCACCGGGAGCAGTCGGGACCGGCCAGCCGGAGGCGCAGCCGAGCCAGATTCCGGCCCACCGCCAACCTGCGCTTGCAGATCTCTGCTGCGGTCTTCGACCCGGCCCCATTCATCCAGGGTGGCTCTGGACTGCCGTACCCGACGGCGGCGCTCTCGGATAGCGTTCTGGTCCAGCTCAGGAGGCGTAGCGGTATCCTGCTCGGACTGCGCATGCTGCGCGTCGTGCAAGGCCTCCGCCAGCGTCGCCGCTTCCTGCGCCAGAGCGTTCTGCGATCTAGCGACGGCTACCCGGGCGTTCTGGAGGCGATCACCGTGGCTGGCAACCTCCTCGCGGACGACCAGCGAAAGGTCGAACTCGTTGAGGCGTTCCGTGTCCCAATCTGGACCCAGGTTCGCCAGGGAGGATTCCAGTTCTGAGCGTTTGCTGGCGAGTTCGGCCTGTCTCTCAGGTAGGTCCTTCACCGACTGGTCGAATGCGCTGCGACCGCGTTCCAGCGCGCGGACCTCGCTTGACCGCTCCAGGATGGTCAAATGCTCGATCTCCCGGTCAACGTTCGCCCTGATGAGCTTGACCCGTTCATCCGCCGTGGACAGTTCCTTCCGGGCAGCTTCGGCCTGTGCCTCCAACGTTTCCAAACGGATGACGCCATTCTCCGGGAACGCCTCAACTGCCGACAACTCCGCCAGCCGTTGTTCCGCATTGACCAGATCGTTCCAGTGACCCCAGACACGCTCCAAGTTTTCGTGCCGCTCCTTTTCCGATGTGAGCCGCAGGCGACACTGGCCCACGTCGCCCAATCCCCGGTCGATCTCGGCCAAGCGTTCCGACTGGCGGCGATACTCCGTAGCGTAGCCCGCGATTCGCTGCAGTTCGGAGTTGGTACGTTCAATCTCGCTCGCGATTTTTGGAACGGATTGGCCGCTGCCACGCGGAACGAAAATCTCCCGCTTCTGGCGTTCCAACGTTGCCAGGGCAGCCGGTAGTTTCATCGCGCCGATGCCGGCGCTGTAAATCTGCAGGTTGACGCTGTCTTCGTTCAGAAGGCTTTCATCATTCAACTCTTCGAGGGTGAAGGCGAAGATGTTCTGGAACACGCTCCTCGAATGGTTACCCAGCAGCGTCGGCAATTCGCTATTCGGAAGCGTCTCGCCGGCGTCGGTGGTGATCGAAACCGGACCGTCTCCCCGTCCCGAGGTTCGATCAATGGTGATGATCTCCCCAGCGTCGGTGGCGATGGTAACCCGACCGCCGTGACGTCCACCGGCAAGGGGCGGATAGGGGTTGCCCCGGCTGCGTCCATCCGGGAACCCGAACAGAACCCGTCGGATGAACTCAAGGAGCGTGCTCTTGCCCGCCTCGTTGGGGCCGTAGAAGACCGTGACCGGACGCTCCAATGGGCCGACACTGCGGTCGACAAACCGCCCGAACCCGTCGATGTACAGGCTGGTTATTCTCATCAGCGGTCATCCTCGGCAAGCAAGTTCACGGCCAGCGCCTCCGCCTCATCCAGCAGCTCCGCGATTTCCTCTTCGGTGAAATCGGAAAGATGCTGCCTGAATCTCCTGTGCTGGTAGAGTTCGGCAAGTCCATCGCGGAGCATTTCGGGGGTCTCCCTGAGTTGATCGGCGGTGCGTAGCACCTCGGCCAGGAAGTCCTCGCCGGACCGCAAGGCGTCGCGGTTTATGGCCGCCGCAGTTTCGTCTTCAATGCGTTCACACCACACAAACGGCAGCCGTTGGGCCCATTGGTCGCTGACGCCAGCCAGAAGATCATCCACAGCACCGGGCTGGCGAAGGAACTGGTTCAGCTCGCCGCGGCCAGTTAGAGTCATGCGGGCGACCACCGATCTGCCTTCTGCACCATCCACCAGGATTTGCATGGCGTCGTCGATCGCGTCGAGCAGATCCTGCTCAGTCTCCAACGCTCCGATGTCTATTCTCACCCGTTCCCAACGCACCGTGTCCGTGGGTCGAAATTCAAGCCGCGCGTCGCCGTTGGCATCGACTTCCACCAGGTATACGCCCCGGGCACCGGTCTCGTTGGGGTGTCGGCCCTGGGGATTGCCCGGATAAACCACCGTCGGGGTACGTTCGCCCAAGACCTGGCGAGTGTGAACATGGCCCAAAGCCCAGTAGTCGATCCCCGACTGCGCCAGATCATCCAGGGAGCAGGGGGCGTACAGCGCGTGGTCGGTGTTGCCGCCGACGTTGGCGTGCACGAGGCCGATGGTGAACGCCCTCTTGTCCACCGGCCCGAGACGCGAGACCAAGTTCTCGTACACATCCCGGGTAGGATAGCTGATGCCATAAACCAAGGCGCGCTCCGGTTCATTTGGGAAAATCGGCGCCGGCGCGAATTCGGGGCCGAAGCGACGGCAACTGTCCGGGTACGATAGCCGAGCTTCCCAGCCATCCAACGGGTCGTGGTTCCCGTGGCAAACGAACGACCGGATACCAGCGGCATCCAGGCTGCGGAGGCCGTCGATGAAGGCGCGCTGGGCGCGCAGGCTGCGGTCTGCTCCATCGTAAATATCCCCGGCTACAAGCAGGGCATCCACCCCTTCAGAGATGCATAGAGCGATGATATTTTCGTAGGAATCGAAAGTGGCGGAGTAAAGCACCTCGGCCACATTTTCCGGAGCTGCTGCACGGATGCCCGTGAACGGACTGTCCAAATGGAGGTCAGCGGCGTGAACAAAACGTAGGGTCATATCTCAGCACATATCTCATTTCCTTAGGTTCTTGCCATAGGACCCGTGCGGACCTACCTGATTTATGTCCGTCGAACAATGAGGTTCACCCTACTTTTGGAGAAGCTGCAATGGTGACTAATTCGAGCTTACCATTGCCTGTGGTGCCACTACTCCCGGTCGGCATCACTCATGATGTAGGTGAGTTGTCGTTCGAATTTCAGACAGCGAGATTACTGAGGAATACTACTCGACGCGTAACCGATTACACCACGCTGACTATCCATTTACAAGATAGCATGACAACTCTAAATCAGCTCGCAAAAGCAGTCTTACGAGACCTATCTTAAGTTGAAGCCTAATGAAGGCGAAATTAAGAACCCTCCCGCCTGATAAGGATTGAATCCGAAGGGTGGTCGGCTGACTTGCTCTGCGAGCCACCAAAGGCTGGATGTCCGTAGCCTCCGCCACCTGTTGCTAGCTATTTAACCCCAGTTGCATCCAAATCCACCGCCCACGTGCACCTGATGTTTTTGTGTCGATTGAAAGACGGACAACCCGAATCTGGCCTACACTAAAATGTCAATTGCTGGGGCTCCCGACAATCAAATGCAATTGGCTCGCGCCAGCGCCACTTTCCAAAGCCCGTCACTGAAAATTCGCAACGTTATCCGGGAGGAACATCCTTGTCCCAATACTCCCAAGACAAACGGATAACCATCAACGGTCTGGACTTCCACTACCGGGACTGGGGCGGCTCCGGCCGCTCCCTGGTGCTCCTGCACGGGCTGGCCTCAACCTGTCGTATCTGGGACCTGGTGGCCCCCATCCTGTCCGAGGACTATTCCGTGGTGGCCCTGGACCAGCGGGGTCACGGCGAGAGCGCCAAACCCGAGGAAGGCTACCACTTCGCTGCTGTAGCCCATGACTTGCTGGGGTTCATCAGGGGAATGGGATTGGACCGGCCCATAATAGTCGGGCACTCCTGGGGCGGCGACGTGGCCCTGGAATTCTCCGTGGCCTACCCGTCGGCAGCCAGCGGGCTGTGCTTCGTTGATGGCGGCATGATCGAACCTTCGGCCCGCTACCCGTCCCTGGAGGAAACCCGGGTGCAGATGGCCCCTCCCGTGCTCACCGGCATGACCGTGGACCAGTTCCTGGAGCGCATCCGCAACGGCAACCAGGCCCGCATGATGACGCCCCGGGTGGAGGAAGCTATTCTCGCCAACTTTGCCGTACTGGAGGACAATACAATCCGTCCTCAGCTCAGCCGCGAGAACCACATAAGAATCATCGAAGCCCTGTGGGAGCACCACCCTCCCCAACTGTACCCCCGGGTGGAGTGTCCGGTGCTGCTCCTGCCCGCCCGGCAGCGCAGCAACCCCGCAGCAGTGGAACGGCTGGAGCGAAGGGAAGCCAGCGTCGCCGCTGCCGCCGGGTCCGTGCCACGGAGCAAGGTTGTCTGGTTGGAAGACAGCGTCCACGACGTCCCCCTCCAACGTCCGGAGTTGGTTGCCAGCGTTGTACGGGAACACATCCAGGAAGGATTCTTCGGCTAGGAAGGTTGGGATGAGGGGAAAGCCGCCCTGACCGTCGTGCATTCTGGATTCCGGGCTTCGCCGGAAAGACGATGTCCAATTTTACGGATGATTAAGAGGGTCTGTTGACCCAGTAGAGAGGGAGGAAACAAGATGACCACCGTAGGAACCGACAATTATACCTACCAGCTTATCGAGAACTGGGCCAAGCTGCCTGCCGGCCAGACCTTCGGCAATACCAGCGCGGTGACCACCGACTCCCGGGACCGGGTGTATGTCTTCCAGAGGAAAGACCCGCCGGTGATGATTTTCGACCGGGAGGGCAATTTCCTGGACTCCTGGGGCGCCGGAGTAATCACCGACCCCCATGGGATTTGCATTCACGACGACATCGTCTACCTCACCGACCGATCCGACTCGGTGGCCCTGAAGTTCACCCTGGAAGGCAAGCCTCTCCAGATTCTGGGCGACCGGGGGGTGCACTCGGACACCGGCGGCGAGCGGCCGGGCGAGCTGGTGCCCTCTCCGTCCGGCGACCTCTACGTCTCCGACGGATACCGCAACGCCCGGGTGCACCGCTTCTCCGGGGATGGCCAGCTCATTTCGTCCTGGGGCGAGCCGGGCAAGGAGGGGCCTAACCAGTTCCACCTGCCCCACAGCGTACTGGTGGACGAGGAAGGCACGGTGTTCGTCTGCGACCGGGAGAATACCCGCATCCAGGTTTTCTCAGCCGACGGGCAGTTCCGCGAGACGTGGTCCGACCTGCGCCGCCCCCTGGACATATCCATGGACAGCGACGGGGTTCTCTGCGTCAGTGAAGGCGCGGTCAACGGGCTGTCCGCACGGGTCAGCCTGCTGGACAAGCGCGGCAACGTGGTGGCTCGCTGGGACGCCAACTCGGCCCACGGCAGTTGGATTGACGCCCATGGTGACATTTACATGGCCTTGGGCGCAATGGAGCGGGTGGACAAGTACGTCCGGCAGGGATAGCCCCCTTGTCAGACAGGGTCATGTCGGTTGGGGGCAGGTTCCAGACCTGCCCCTTCATTCATTCTCACGCCGAGGCTTCCGCGGGCTGCAGCCGGAGCGTCCGCCCCTCTCCACTGAAGAAGACGAGGTCCGAGGCGGTGAACAGAAGGTCCACTTTGGACCAATTGGCCATGTCGTAGTGACCTGACCTCCCAAAAGTAAAATCCCAGCCGTGTGAGCAGGGGCTTGGAAACTCCATCCTTCGCATGGAGAGGGGAATATGGCCGATTAAACGGCTAGAGTAACCCTCATCACAAAGGTTCTTGATTTTGTCCAGTTAGGTGGGCCAGAGTGTACCGTACTGCGAACTTTTCGCTGGGAGATTTCGATTTAGGGTTCAGCCAGGCAATACCACGCGGGCGCTGAGAGCCTCCGGTCCTGAGGTCGGAGGCTCTTTCAACCATGGGCGTCAACTTCGTCGATACAGCAAGGGAGTACCAGAGCAGCGAGTACCTGATCGGTCGGGTCGTGCGAACGGGTGAGCGTGCCGTCATCGAACCCTCGTCACTCGAACTGCGAAGTTGCGGACGTCCGGCGCGATGGCGCGCGCTCTGTCGATGACGATTGCGAGAACCCACCCCACGGCGCTCGTTGTCCACTCCGGCAGCGTAACCCGCACACCAAGGCCCGAGCGCGCGGGAGAGAAGGAGTGGATCCGCTCATCGATCGACATTTGTATCGCGTGCTGCTCAGGCCCGGCTGCTACCGGCCCGAACTCGAACGAGCCGGTGTTCCGCCGCCGGAGGCTGGCAACCAACTCCGCTTCTGTATGTCCCCCGAGCAACTCCTGGTCGAAGGCGATGAACGCATCCGCTCTCCCCTTCGGGGTAAGGTTGAACCAATTGAGCCCGGAGACGAGATGGTCGGCAGGGGACCGTGCGCCGAGGTCCAGGCCGTATGCCGTCACCTGGAGCCCGGACAACTCGATTGTCCCAAAGCGGCGGAGCGCGTCATGGAAGCACTGGACCAACGCCGGCAGCACCATAGCCGGTTCGAGGGGGCGCTGACGTACCCCAAGCCTGGCGTAGTGGAAACCTGGACTCGGCGGGGGCGGGACCTCGATTCGCTCAAGTTCACCTACCTGCAGCCCGACCTGCACAAATCCGATCCGTGACGCATCGCTTCCGGCGGTCAGCTCCGCCTCGTTCATCCCCCATAGCAACTGGCGGCCAGCAGACGTGGTGGTCCATCCCATCAATTCAGCACGCGCTCTGAAAACGCTGTAGAGGTCCTCCTCCTCTGAATCAATCAGGTTCGTGCCCGGGGACAGCTGTCCGAAAGCCTCAAGGAAGAGCGTCGACACTATGACAACTCCTTTCCGTACTGTCTATCTTCAGGTATCTTGGGCCCGGGGTTGCCTCACATCGAACTCTCTTTGAGATGGTCGTTCCCTGGGCCTAAGTTGACGGTAGACAGAACCATCTTCGACCCTCTGAATCGTATCCCGATGGGAAGAATGCCACAATCAGTTCAAACAGGGCAGGTTGACAAGGACATGGTCGACTCTAGCTTGACGGTAGGCAGCGCCGGTTTCGAATCGGCGTTCCAATTGCGGAGGTACGCAGTCGAAGAAACGCCTGTGATCACCCGGAGCGAAATTGCTAATGCCGCCGGGAGTCCCCGTAGATGGGCCGCCCTACACGTCCTGACCACATCGATACTATCACCATACCCAGAATAGCTATGGCAACCGCACCTATGCTCATCGCGGCCTCGGAATTAGTGATGATGCCGCTGATGCATGTTGACCGTTCGCCACCCGTTAGGGGTCCAACGCTAATCGTCCCTTGTTCTCCAACATTGGGGCGTGACTCCCACGTGGAGTGTCCGTCGTGGCCTTGAGTCAGCACCCAACAGCGAACCTCCCCACTTTGGCTCTGGTTTAGGAGGAGTGGCAGTGCGGGTGGCGGCAGATCGGGGTAGGCCACAACTTCCGCCGAAGGGATTTCTGTTGGGTAGGGGATGGGAGTAGTGTTTGAGGACGGTGTGGCCGTCGGCGTCGTCAGGTCCGTGGTAGGAGTAGGGGTCGGGGTTGGCTCCGGTGCGTGGTAGATGCAGGCGTTCACGGGGGCACTGAGTAATGATGGCGGAGTCCGCTGTGGACCTAGAAACTTGGACGGAAACCCCGATTCTCCCCAAGTCGTCGTTTTCTTAGCGACGATTGTCGATGTAACAGTGGGTTCTTGAACCGTATTACAGACACTATCATGCCACATAAGACTATAATACGTCTGTCTGGCGTAGCGCGAAACCCGGCCAATGGCTTTCCGGCCAGACTTCTAGTGGACCTGAGATGACCGTCGAGGTCGGCGCGACCGTTGGCGTGGCCTCTTCCGAAGGCGGCGGTGCATCAGGAGCCGATGGCGTCCCATTGGAGCAGGCAGCCACGAGGAACAGGAGAATGGCCAGCGGCCCAATGAGGACGATGCATCTCACTGGACCACCTCCACCTTCTGGACCTCGGTTACGAGCTTCTCCGGCGATTCCAAATTCAACACGGCACGCACCAAGTAGGTGCCAGGGGGAACGGGCTCTCCCCTATTGTCCACCTGCTCCCACTCGCCGACGAATTCCAACTCCTCGCCCGGCTCTAGGGATTCGCTGTCCAACGGTAAGTTGGTGATCTTGCCGCACTTCCAGTGCCATACCTGCTGTCCATCTGGTGTCGAGACGACGAAGTCATAGGGTGGCCTGCCACCGAGGGAGAAGCTCACCGGATTATCACTGTCGTTCCGCAACGTCAGCTTCATCCGCACCGTCTCCCCGTAGGAGGCTTGTTCCATCACCTCCAGCGAGTAGTTGATAGCTTGAAGGAACGCCTCGTCCGGAGGCTCACCAAAGCCAAGAGGCCACTGGCGAAGGCCCTCACATCCGACGTCGATGACGATGGCTCCCCGGGGAACATCCACCGTCGCTAATGCGGCCTCCATCTCCTCTCGGCCCCCTCGCCTTGGGGACATGCCGATCTCAATGCGGTTCTTCCTCTCATCTAGGTCGGTCCACGCAAGGCCCGGGACTTGCGACGCGACACTGACAATGGTCCTATACCATGCGTCCAGATGGTCCATGCTGTAGTCGCCCTCCAGCACCCGGACCTCCCGGCCCGCAAGAAAGTCGTAGCCATACTCCTCCGTTAGAGCGCGCTCCGCCTCCTCTTTCAGGGAGGCATCCAGAAGGTAGATGTACACTATCTTCTGGTCCGAATCTCGAAAGGCCCCGCCAAATCCGGGGACTTGCTCCGCAATACGGGCCATGGGGTCCTTGGCCATGTTCCCCAGCGCCTCGCGGGCGGCAGGTTCCACAACCCCTGGGCTGGTGTTGCTCGAGAAGACCACGGCCACGTAGCCCGCAGGCTCGACATGGAGACCGGGCGCCTCAATGGTGATGAGGTAACGGTTACCCTGCAGAGAGTGGTCGGACAACCCCCACCGTCCGTTATGCACCTCCACTACCGCCACGGTCTCCTGAGGCTTGAGATCCTCCATCTCCTCCAGGCAGGTGAGCTCCGGTGGAAAATAGAGTTGAGTATCCTTCGGCAGAGGTGGACCAATGGCATAAACCTCGTTTGGCACCGGCGGCAGGCGTTGGATCCGGACTCGGGCGTCGACTCCATCGGGTATGCCGAGGATCCGTCCCCGGACGCTCCGCTCAGCAAGCCACCCTGTACCGGTGGAGAGGGGCTTGTCATCCGCATCTCTGGGTCGGAAGACGGCCAAACCCAGGGCCCTCTCTCTCCAGTCCATTCCCTCAGCGGGCACCTGGAACATCAGACCACCGGCACTATAAAAAGGAAGGTAGCCCTCGGCTTCGGCGACGAGGTGGTAGGTCCCTTCCGAAAGTTGCAGACCGCGTCGCTCCCATGGTCCGTTTCCCACCGTCCACTCGTCCACCGGGACACCGTCCTCCTCTCGTAGGCCGCTGCCAAGGTAGAGCAGACGGATGGTTGCGCGATCTCCACCGTTGAGGCCGGACATCTCTCCGGCCAGCAGGCCGGGCTTGGCGAGGGAGAAGCGCGCCGCGTCGATCCACACCGTCACCTCATCCAGTGGCTTCGACTCCACTGCTGGATCCAGCGTCGTCACGCGCCCGTCCCTAACGAAGAGCTTCCCCCATGCTTCGCCGCCCCCGGCGATCACGAAGTTGTTGCCCTTCAGATCGAATGAGGAGTCGTCCTGGGTCAGGAACAGCAGGACCGTCTCACCCACCTCCAGCGACGGAGCCTGTACCGGAGTATGCCGATCGTCGTCTGTCAAGTAGCGGACAGGCACCTGGCAGGGCCTTTTCATTTTCTCAAAATAGTATAAAGTTATTACCAGTTTAAGCGGGAGGGAAGGATGATGACTTTGAGAGAAACGCTGGATTTGGTGCCTGACTTCCGGAGTAGCCAAGGGCGACGCCACTCTTTGGGGGCGATCCTGGCCTTGGCCACCTGTGCCATGCTGTGCGGCGCCCGCAGCTTATACGCCATAGCTCAATGGGGGCGGGACCAAGGGGGTGCTACGGCGCAGCTTTTGGGGTTCAGCCAGGAGAAGACACCCTGCGTGGCCACCCTCCACCGGGTGTTCAAGTGCCTGGACGTGGCGGCCTTTGAGGCAGAAGTCGGCAACTGGCTGGCAAATAGCGGGGTAGAGGCGGATGACCCCCTGTCCCTGGACGGGAAAACCTTGCGAGGGGTCCACGGCCAAGAGATACCCGGGGTCCATCTGGTGTCGGCCTACGCTAGCCGCGCTGGGGCAGTGCTGGCGCAGGTAGCTGCGCCGGGCAAAGGGGAAGAATTGGCGGCGGTCAAAGAAGTATTGGGCCAGGTACCCCTGAAGGGTCGGGTAGTAGTGGCTGATGCCTTACTGACCCAACGGAAAGTCTGTGAGCAGATTGTGGCAGGCGGCGGAGAGTATCTGCTGCCAGTTAAAGAGAATCAGCCCACCTTGCGCCGAGACCTGGAGGTGGCTTTTTCCCCTGCTAGGAACTGAGAGGGCTGGTGGCCCAACCGTACCTCCCTGGCTGGCAGCGGAGTGGCGAGCACGCGGGGCCAAGCTGACGGTCTGGGCCGATGCTCCAGTAAAGCGGCGTCATGGGCGGCTGGAGCGGCGAGAGTTGTGGGCCTTGGCCGACCCAGAGCTAAATGGCTACGTGGGCAGCGCTGGGACGGTCGGGGAAGCGTGGCCGCATCTGCAACAGGTGTGTCGGCTAGAGCGCCAGCGGGTCGTGAAGGGCAAGAAACAGGTGGCTGTGAGCTATGCAATTAGCAGTCTCCCAGCCACTGATGCCGATGCCAGGCGATTGTTGAGCCTTTCCCGTGGGCACTGGGGCATCGAGAACCGCCTCCACTGGGTACGGGATGTGACCTTCGACGAGGACCGCTCTCAGGTGCGCACTGGGGCCGCCCCTCAGGTTCTGGCGGGCCTGCGGAACCTGGTCATCAGCTTGGTACGTCGGGCTGGGCATTCCAACGTAGCCGCTGCCCTACGCCGCCACAATGCCCATCTCAGCGAAGCTTTCGACATGATGGGCTTTACCTACCAGGCAGGAGAATGAAAAGACCCTGAGGCACCTGGATATCGACCCTGTTGCGTCTTTGACCGAACAGCATCCGGTCGACCCATACAGACGCGTCGTAGCAGGTCACCCGGTCCACGGGACGGTCGCGACGGGAGACTGTCTGGAGTTCGGATACGACCTCGACCCGGCCGATGATGGAGATGTCAGAGGACATGACGAGCTTGTCGAGGTCAGGGAGGGGTGGCTTGCCCACAGTATCACCTGTTGATCCACGTGACGAAATGGTGGGTTGATTCGTCGTCTCAGGCTGGGCGTCGTCGCACCCGACTGTGACTATCATCAAGAGGACCAGCAGTCCTCCAACGATTCCAAGCTTTAGAACCTCCAATCTCCCTCTCAATTCCAGCTCCCTGCTGCTACGCATCATCGCACTAACCGTCTTCCTCTATCTGGAATCGCAATGCCTCTGGATGGCCTCGTCCTTGTGCGTCATTTACTTCCCGTCCAAAAGTGGATCTACAAAGAGTAAGACGCATCGGAACAGGGAAAAGTTCCCCGATGGAAACGAAGCTCGCCTCGAAGTTCGCCCGCACCAACTGCGGCGACCTCTTGACACCTTCGAACGAGCCCATACTTGATAGTACGTTTCAAACCAGGAAAACGTTCCCTCGCGGTAGCGATCCGAATCTTAGCTAGGGGAGCACGCAGCGGATAGCGGTTGAGGGAGCTTCGGAACCCCTGCCTGGGATGCCGGTGTCATCGAGCTCGACGACGACCCGGAAGTGCCAAGGTGTGCAAAGAGAGAACACCAATGGATCCTCCATGGCGAGGGGTTTGGTGACCTGAGGAGGACGAATCGGAGTCGGCTGAGTGGAGGTGTGGGTGGGAGTAGGTGTCGGCCGTGGCGTAACTCCGGTAGTTTCGGGTGTACCTCCACTTTGACGAAGGGAGTGCGGATCAACGAACTCCACGGCGCAGGCCTTGTCATGAAAGCCGAACGCCACACTGCCGCTACTGACACACAGATCTGAGTCGATGACGAGCGATTCGAGCATGTCCCTCCGGGATTCAAGGCCAGCGAGCCTTGGCAAATGCCATAAGCCCGTTACATAGTCGCCGTTAGCTTGAACGCTGTTCGCTGTGACTTTGAACCTCCCCGGGGCAGCATCTGACACAGGAAACGTCAACCATCCAAGGGTAAGCGGAGGCCGTTCGAGCACGACGCCATGCCCGTCGGCCAGCCACGAGCGTCCATCAGAGCTCTCTACCTCTGCATTGTCGATCATGACGGCCCCGTCGAGCTCTTCGGCCGTGTTCCTTGCGATATAGAACAGGGTGACCCGTTCATTGGGATGCAGCACAGCTCGGCCCAATGTGATGCCAACGCCGCCGACTAAGACTTCATGCTCCAGAGATGAGGAGCTGGAAGTGGTTACCGTCGTTTCAACCGTGGTGGTTGTGGCAATTCCCGGCAGCGCAATCAGGGTAATCGCGACCAGAGCCATCCCCACGATAATCGCTACGATGCCGAGCACGTGACGGACACCGCCGTACTTCTTCCTGACCACCCAGATTCCCGCGATCAGGAATAACGCGGAAGGCGGGACCATTGCGAGAAGCCACAGTAGCGCTGTCATCGGCTACGAATCACCCAACGCTGCTCTTTCGTCGCCTTGCCTCCATCTGGACATCATTCTCTTCAGCCCCGACGACCCGCGGCCCGAGCCCCGCGCATGCGACCCAAGTCGGTCACCGCCACGATGATCAGTGCGAGCGCCACCGGCAGATAGAGGAAGCCGAAAGAAAATAACCCCAGCGCGCAGAACCCCAAGAACACGGCAGAGATTGTCCAAAGGAGCAGCCTGCGTCCGGTCGGCCCGGGGCCGGTTCGCCTGACGGCCATCAACGCGATACCGCTCAGCAGGACTGGCACGATCGGCACCCAGATAACGTGCAGACCGTTTGTCTCGATGAAGGTAGCGCTGACCCGTGTGGTCCCCTCGATCGTTACCGACACACCTTGGTACGCTGGCCCGAACACCAGCCAGATACTGGCTGCCCAGGCCAATAGATGGGCCGTCCACGCCGATATGACGGTAATTATCAGTACACTCCTACGGCCTCGTGTAGTCTAGTCCCTAGCCACAACCTCCGGACACGTCCTTGGCATTGATGGTGTCTCCACCTAGATCAAGTCGAGCGTCTAGAGTTGTAAGTAACGCCTCCAGGTCCGGGTTGCTTAGGACCGCCTCGATGCACTCTTCGCTCCCACCAACATAGGTGTCGAACAGGTCGATGTCCGTTGCTACACACCACGCCCTGTCCTCCGGCCACCAGATGCTCGGCGAATGCCCCCAGAAAGGCCCATCCCTTGTAATGAATGTCATGATGGCATCGATAGGCCCGCGGAATAGCAGGTAGTCCCGCCCCGGAGCTCTCACCCGAGAACTCGCCTTGTAAAGTCGAGTGTCGATGTTCCCGTAACCTTCCCATAGGCAGAAGAAGCAGTTGCCTGGGGTTGAAGTGAAGCTCCTGAGCACTTCGACCAGGGTGCGACACTCCCTTTCGGGGATGGACCCTATCCGGGGATGGGAACCCCACGGCGGGTCCTTGTACATGTCGTGAGGATCCTCACTCAGATCTGCGATACGTTCGAACTGCATCAGCGGATGGACGGCCCGTCCCGTCCACGAGGCCACCGTAGACCACTGTACCGGCCTCTCCTCATCTTTATTCAGGTAGGCCGGGTGGAAAATCCGGGCGTACGCCGCAAACCCGTCGGGCAGCAAGGAACCTTCCGGCCATCCGCGAAGGGGAGCTATCCGCGTCCGGCACGATACCGCACCTGGACATCTCAGTTCCCATTCCTCTTCGTTTTCCTCCCGCCGGTCCAGGTGGTTCTGGATGGAACAGGCGTAGGAGTGGGCCGACGATCCCAGGCGCTTCCGGTAGACGGTCATGATGAAGCCCACCGCGGTCTGGTTGAGGGCCGGGTTGTTCCCGTAGCACTCGTTCACCAGCCCGTTGATGTCGTCGTACAGTTCCCGCTCCTCCGGACTCATCGTGATGGAGTCATCCTCGACCTTCCTCTCTGGGATGGTCATGGTGATCAGGCCGGCGTCCTGGTACCGCTTGAGGAGACCGCGGGTGTGACGGGACATGTTCCGTTTTGGAGGGGCGTTGCTCCGCATCAGGGCGGCGCTGGCCTGCATGGTCTGTTTGTCCAGCTGGGCTCCAACGAACATCTCGTTTTCATGCCAGATCAGGCGCTCCATGCGGTCCCTCAACTGCTCCGGCATGTGGGCTTTCTCCCGGTACAGGTCTCGCAGGACTCGCCAGTGCCCCGGGTTCAACTCGATGGACTCATCGTAGAAGATGCTGAACTGGGCCTCATTCCACCCCTGGGGTTCCAGCAGGTTGAGCAGCGCCCACAGTTCGGTTTCGCTGATCTGCATTGGGGTGGCGGTCAGGAGGATCAGGTCCCTGGTCCTCCTGGAGACTTCCCGTAGTAGGGTAAGGAACTGGTTGGGACGGCGCCTCTGCGGGTCGTTCACGTCCTGGAACCGGGCGTGGTGGGCTTCGTCGACGATTACCGTGTCGTAATGGGGGTCGCTGGCCAGGAATGCCTGCCGGTTCCGGCGCAGCCAGTGGTAGGAGATCAGGCAGTAGGGTGTGTCCCATGGTGGGTCGGGGGCTGGCTCCTCCGAGCCGTCCGGCTGGATGAGGACCATCTGGCTGCCGGCGCGTTCGAGGATGGGAACGTCGATGTTGAACTTGTGCCGGAGCTCCTGTTGCCACTGTCTGAGGGCGCTCTTGGGGGTCAGGATGAGGAGCCGGTCCACCTTACCTTGGTTGATGCGGGTCTTGACCTGAATCCATCGTGCACCAAAGGAGAATCAACACAGCCGGGAGATTCGCTGGCACCCCGCTCCCGGGAGGGCACCGTTCTGTTGTGGTGGAGGATCCCTTAAGACTGGTCGGGAGGTGCCTCTGGCGAGAATCATCCAGCCCGTGGGACTATCGGGCCTTCAACCAAACCCTCATGGAAATTGCCCGGATGCAGGACCCGGGCTTACAGGGACCGTATGACGAACCGTGCTCCCATCCGGATAAGCGACCACAGGGAGACGGTGGCGAACCGGGTGCAGACAATAACCGCTCCGACGCGGATCGGGTACAGCAACGCCCAAATCAGCGTTACCTCCCCGTGCAGCGGTCCATTGACGGTTATCGTGTACTTCACCTCCACGCCGGGGTCTCCCGGCGCGAGAGCACCAGCATCCGCGGGCCCGATCAAGACCATTTCCGGCTGGTCCGGTTCTTCCATCATAGCGACGACGACCACAACCGCCAGCACTCCAACACTCAAGCCCAGGGCCGAGCCCGCCAGTCTGCCGAGCCGACCGCGACGCCAACCCAAGGCTGCCCCGGTGAGCAGGGGAGCGGCAAGCAGGACAAGGAGGGCCACCAGTTTGACTTCGTTGATCGGTGCCAGCGAGAGCATCACCATTTCCTGTCGGGCGTCCCACCTTCAAAGATACCAGAGACCATGCGCTTCGCTGCTTCGATCTTCATCCTCGGTCGTGCGCTGCTCCGGTTCGCTGAACCAACTTCTCACGTTGGAGCCCCGGCGTCGAGCAAAGAGAATGATGGTCGCCACGGCCATCGCCAAGCCGAGGGCGGTCAGGAACATTGCCGAAATATCGCTTGGCCGTCGGAAGAGGTTGTACCCACTCAGCCACGAGTTGAGCACGTCGATGCCGTTCACCAAGGCCATTGAAGATGGAGTCGCCCTCAACATAGGAAACGCCGGTCAGTCAGCCGGTTGGTCTCCTGCTGTGCCTGGTTGGTCTCGTGCTGGGTCTCGACGAAGCGGTCGAACCGGCCCGGCAGGTCCAGCAGGTCCTGGGTGAGGAGGAGGGCTCGGAGTGCCTCGGCCCACGTTGGTTGGTCCCGCAGGATGCGCGCCAGATCTTCGATTGTGTTTATGGTAGTCATTTGTGGATTATATCTTAACGGTGGAAAACCCGGGGCTGGGCCGAGAAGTTTGGGATGCCACTTGGTGACCGATATGGAGCTGGAGACACCCCGGAGCAGGTCGGTTCGTTCCCGGAGGTCGCAGCGGAAATAGTCGCCGGATACCGGGCGGACGTGTTGGAGAGCGTGGAACCGGTGATCCGGTGCCTATCAGAGGCCGATCTTGAGACCACAAATCCGGACCGAAACCTGCTTCATCCGCGACCGGCCCGGCCCCGACGTTCAACTGGGTCCTGGCCCGGAGTGCTCCCAGCACATCGGGCAAGTGCCCTACATACGAGGGCTTATGCCGGACCAGGAGGGTTGGCGTAGATAGGCGGTGGTTGCGCTCATTTTGGGTGCGTCGCGAATATGCCCCCTCCCTGTGGGAGAATGCCGGCTTGAGGGGGTGGTCCGTCGTAACTATGAAACAATAGCGTGCGGGCGCGTCTAGGTGAGGATACTCAGGGTAGAGGCCTAAGCCACTATTCCAAGGCGCGGGAGTCCATGGCTTGACTCTCTGAAGAGTAACCGCCATCTTAGCTCAGTTTCCGGAATTGGCGACGGTCACTAATTGAATACGGTAGCGCGTGGAATACCTCCGTTCTTTGATGTTAAATGCCAACAGGGCTGCCGGGAAAAGCATTGACCCTACTAAGGCGAAAGGTAGGGTGTAAGAGCCAGTGAGGTCATACAAGAACCCAGCCAACAAGACACCAGACAGACCGCCAATCTGGTGGCACAGGAACGTGATTCCCGAGATGGTTCCAAGGGCCCGCAGGCCGTACACGTCGGCGGTCAAGGTGTTGGTCAAGGACACGGTGGCGATCCAGGAGAATCCTGCAAACGCGGCGAAGAGCCACAGCCCTACGGTCGCCGGCATTAATAGTAAAGCGATGTATCCACAACCTCTTATGAAGTAAGCGGAAGCCAGTACGTTTTTCCGGCCGAACCGGTCCGCCAGCATCCCAGATCCCAGTCCCCCCGCGACGTTCAGACCCATCATGACACCGAATATCGTGGCCGCGACACCAGGTGAGACTCCCAAGCCGATGGCGTAGGGCACAAAGTGGACCGACATGATCAATGTGGTCAAGCCGCAGACGAAATAGGCTCCGGACATTTGCCAGATGGGAGAAGACCGGAAGGACTCGCTCCATTTATCGACTTCTAGCGGCCCTCGCTGGAGGAAGGATTGATCGGCGGCGCCGTCTTCGGACGGGTCAGTTTCACCGTAGGGCCGCAGTCCAACCTTGCTGGGGTCGTCACGAATGAACAGGAAGGCCAGAGGGACGGCCAGGACTAGAATAATAAGCCCCAGCGCAGCCCAGGTTATCCTCCAGTTGTCACCGGTGGCTTGCAACAGATACATGGCGAAAGGCACCAGCAACAAGCTGCCAGCCGAGGTCCCCACGGCGCCGACGCTGACTACGGTGGCCCGCTTCCGGATGAACCACTTGGCCAGCAGCGCGCCTCTGGCTAGAGCAGCTCCGCTGTTGGATATGGATGCAACAAACCCGAATACCAATAACAGAAAGATGAAGTTGAAAGTTAGAGCGAGGGCCGCTGTCGCCAGTCCGACGGTCAGCAAGGAAGTCAGAACCACTTTCCTGGCCCCAACGCGGTCGAAAACATACCCGAGAAAAGGCTGAGCCGCGCCGCCGACGATGGCCCCAATGCCTGCCACCACCGAGATGGTGAACCGGCTCCAACCGAAATCCTCGCTCATGGGTATGACGAAGATTCCGAAGCTGCTGCGGGACCCAGTATTAACGAAAGCGATGAAGGTTACGGCGGCAACGACGTACCAGCCGAAGTACAGGGGAGACCTGGCGGTCGATGGCTCTTTCACTAAGCTGTCCTATTTCTCCTTACTCGGGATTGCCCAGATCAAACTGATTCCTCCAACCATGTGACCCTGTGGGATGGCTCGAACTATAAAATGGCAGCCTGAGGGCGTCAACTGCATCCGATTCACTCAACTGACCCACTCCCATAGGGTAACCACCCCCCTGACGAGCGTAAAAGTCTAGAATTGCCTGCCCCTGCCCAAGCGTCTCCCTCGGGGTGGTCTATTTACCCCGGACTACCCCATAACTGTCCGAAATACCTGTGCTCTCAAAGCAGGCTAGCCAGGTGCCAGCCGAAGCCGGCTGATCCGTTCTAGTATCCCGGTCAGCATTTCCCTGGTTACCAGCACCTCGGCAAGCTGAAACACCAGCCTCCTTGCGTGGCGTACCAGTCGCCCACCCGTCTTGATCAGCCTGGTCTGAAGACTGGTCAGAGTCCAGTGCTTCATATCCTCCGGCAACACCAGCCTTCTCATAAAGTTGCCCAGGTTGTAAGTCAGGACGAACAGCCATAGTCTCACCTGGTTGGCCACGAACTTGTGGCAGGAAAGCCGGGTCCAGTTCAGGGCGTACTTGCCCTCCTTGATCCACTGCTCCGCCGTGCCACGGCCATTGTAAAAGCGGACTATTCCTTTGGGTGGATAGCTCAGGTTGGTCACGATGAAACCAACCCTGGGAAATAGCTCCCCCTGATGCCACTCTACTTTAGCCACCACTCGCCTGGGCAAGTGCCAACTCTGGGCCTGATAGGCAAAGTCATGGTAGGAGACGATAGGCTCCCGGGATGGCCATTCGGTAGGACGCTCCAGCAAGGGTTGGATCTGCTCCTGAATTACCTGATTGGCGGGAAGCCGGATGGCGTACCCGATCTTTCCTTGTTCCAGATACTCGTATAGCTCCGGCTTGGCAAAAGCAGCGTCACCCCGGAACAGCAACCGCAGTCCTTTCTTCTGGTATCCTTTCACCACCGGCTCAAGGAGTTCCTGCCAGCCATCGGCACTATGCACGTTTCCGGGTCGTAGCGTCGCTCCTTCGCAATCCCCAAACTGGTTGAACAGAAAGAGGGGATGATAGCAGACACACTCGAAGTGCCCGTTGTAGGCGGCTCCTTCCTGCTGACCATGCACTGGACTCTCCGAACTGTCCATGTCCAGAATCACTCGCCGGTGTGGAGTGTGAGCCATGGCCAGCTCCACCCACTGGGGATTCATCAGGGCCAGCCCCTTTAGGTTGTCCTCTTGAGTCAGAGTCTCCGTCTCAAAACGGCTCATGGTGTTGGTTCTGGCGGCGTTGCGGTCTGAGCCTTGCCAGCCCACGACAACTCTCATGGCTGGGTCTTGGGAAAGACGTTCTGCATCGTTGGTATCATCGTAGCCGGCCAAGCGGCTGTAGATGGACTGGCGGAGCAGAGGGACCAGGTGGTGGAGGATGTTGCGGCCGGTACGGCTTTCCTGGAGATAGTCGGAGGCTATGGGGGTAAGGTCCAGGGCGTCATCCAGTTCTCGGAATGCCAGCAGTCCGGCGTCGGAGGTGATGGTGGCACCATGTAACTCCAGCCGGATTTGGGGATTGAATTGGAGCCGAAGAGAGGCCTTTTCGCGGTCACCCATCGGGTGCCTCCAATGTCGGTACGCAAGTTATCTGAAATAGCCAACTTATTGCATGTATTATATCTGAAATACGGCTAAGAGATTCATGTAACGACTAGAAAAGCAAGAAAGTTGCCTATTTACCGCATCACTTGTTTGAGCCAAATGGGGAATACGGGCTAATACCAAATCCGAATGAAGAACATCTCCAGGTAACGCCGCTGATCTAGTAGGGGCACGGCATGCCGTGCCCCTACGGAATAACCCAGGACTTTCATGCGGCCTTTAGGCAAACTTGGTATAAGTTAATTATTTAGGGTGCTAACGGTTGGCCGCTCTGTCTGCTGAAGGGCGGGCTCCTACAGGGTCTTGCGGCTCCCCCGGTGTCATGGCGAGCAAAGTAATCCCTTCCTACCCTCATGAGCTTGCTTCGGGCCTGCGGCCCTCGCAATGACGGTCGAAAGGCCCTGGGGCTACAAGGCGCCCTTGCATTTCCCGATCACCGATGCAACAATAGCTCCCGCACCCGCCCACCCCAAGCTGGCCGGAGTTTAAACTAATACCAAAGTGAAACCCGCAGAGTTTGGGTATATAACTAAGTAACTATCTCAATACCTTGAATTGAATTTGAAACTTATATTATACTTCCACCAAAAGTGTGGAGGTGAAAGCAGTGAAACCAATGAGGCAAGTTGAACCGCTGGAGACTATTTGGGAGATTCCGGACGATTTGTGGGAGAAAGTTGAGCCAGTGATCCTGGCGGGAACCCCTCCCAAAACCACCGGTCGCAAGCGGGTCAACCCAAGGCCAATCCTTAACGGAATTATCTTTCGCTTACGTAGTGGTTGCCAATGGAACCATCTGCCCAAGACTTTTGGTGACGATAGTACTATCCATCGTACTTTTCAGCTATGGGTAGAATCGGGAGTGTTGAACCAAGTGTGGTCGGTCATGGTAGAGGAATGTGAAGAGCTGGGAGGTGTGGACTGGGAATGGCAAGCAGCGGATTGCGCCCTGGGTAAAGCTCGCCTGGGGGGGACGCAATTGGCCCCAATCCCACGGACCGGGGCAAGGCGGGCAGCAAGCGAAGCCTGTTGGTAGAGGGGGATGGAGGGCCTCTGAGTCTAGTGGTAGCTGGAGCCAATGTCCACGACACCAAGCTGCTGGAAGCCACCCTGGCAGCCATTGTGGTGGAGCGGCCTCAGCCCACTGACCAGGCACCCCAGCACCTATGTCTGGACAAAGGGTATGACAATCCCACCGGCCACCAAGCTGCCGCTGCCCACGGGTATCAGGCCCACATACGACGTATTGGTGAGGAGAAGCTGGATAGCTTCGGCGAGAAGACCCATCCGGCCCGACGTTGGGTGGTGGAACGAACCCTGTCGTGGCTGTCCAAGTGCAGAGGATTACTTGTCCGTTACGACAAAAAGGCATCCAATTTCCTGGGTCTTTTGCAACTGGCCTGCGGGCTACTGTGGTACCGGCGAGTTTGGCGCCTTACTGTTTTGAGATAGTTACTAAGTGGGTCCCACCTCAGCTTTGGTTTGGGGAGCTACATCCACTCCATGACCTTTTCACCGGGCGACAACCCCGCCCTCCCTGGGCTGCTGGCCGGGGTCAAGGTGGTCGACCTAACCCATTACATTTCGGGGCCCTACTGCACCAAACTCCTGGCTACCCTGGGCGCCGAGGTGGTCAAGATTGAGCGGCCGGGCGCCGGGGACCCCATGCGCCGGGTGGGGCCTTTTGCCGAACCCTTGCCGACAGCCCCAGCGACATCATCAGCTGCTCAGCAGTCTGGTGGTGAAGCCGCAATTAGGGGCGAAACGGGGGCCTGGTTCCTCTACCTGAATACCTCCAAAAAGAGCCTGACTTTGGACCTCAAGTCCCAGCCGGGCCGGGAAATCCTCCTCCAGTTGGTCCAGACAGCCGACATCCTGGTGGAGAACTTCGCCCCTGGCGTCATGGATCGATTGGGCTTGGGCTACACCCAGCTCCATGCAGTTAACCCGGCCCTGGTCATGGCGTCCATTTCCAACTACGGCCAGACGGGACCCTACCGGGACTGGAAGGCCACCGAGCTCAACCTTTACGCCGCCGGCGGGCTGATGAACATTACCGGTGAGCCGGAACGCGAGCCCCTGAAAGAGGGCGCACCGCTGGTCCAGCTGGGGGCCGGCCAAAACGCCTTTGCCGCTACCATGTCCGCACTGATCTACGCGGAGGACAGCGGACAGGGTCAGCACATCGACATCTCCATCGCGGAATACGCCACCAACATCCTGGAGAACGCCCTGATGCAATATAGCTACTCCGGGGTGGAGTATTCCCGGGTGGGCAACCGGGGCTACGGGCGTGCCGCTTGGGGGATCTATCCCTGTCAGGACGGTTATGTGGGCATCGTCGCGGGTCCGGACCAGCGCTGGCCCCAGGTTGCGCAAATTATGGAGCGGGAGGAGTTGGCCGACCCCCGTTTTGCCTCTCGCCAGGGCCGGCTGATCCATGCCGATGAAGTGGATGCGCTGATGCTGCCCTGGCTTCTGGAGCACGACAAAGTCGATATCTTCAAGGCCGGGCAGGAGGAGGGGCTGGGCTTCGCGTTTGTGGCCACCATGCAGGACATCTTGGAGATGGAGCAGCTCCAGGAGCGCGACTATTTCGTGCCCCTAGACCATCCGGTAGCCGGTACGTTCAAATACCCCGGTCCGCCGATCAGCGCTCACCCTCTTGACCCTTCCGGGAGCAAGTCGAGCGGCGGGATGAATTCCGCCTGGGTATACCGCCGGGCGCCTCTGCTGGGGGAGCACAACGGCGAAGTGCTGGAAGAACTGGGATACAGTCAATCGGATATAGACGAAATTAAAGCCGGGCCGGTTCTCTAAAATGCCCGGCCCGCAGCCCCTGAAAAACTTCCGCATCCTGGACCTGTCCCGCATCTGGGCCGGACCCTACTGCACCAAGCTGATGGCGGACATGGGAGCGGAAGTAATCAAGATGGAATCGCTACGGGTCTACGATTCCCACCGCGGACCGGTCAGTCCGGCTCGGGGCGTGGTGGCCTATCCGGACGCGGAGCCCGGCGACGAACCCTGGAACCGCAATGGCTGGTTTAACTGCCTGCACCTGAGCAAGTACGGCATTACCCTGGAACTGACCGAGGAATCCGGGCGACGGGTGTTCGAACAGCTGGTTTCCATCAGCGACGCCGTCATAGAAAACTTCCGCCAGGGCAGCCTGGAGAGGTTGGCCTATACTTACGAAACCCTGCGTCAATTCCGGCCCGACTTGATCTACGTTTCCATGCCCGCCTTCGGCAACAGCGGACCCTGGCGGCAGTACGTGGCCTATGGAATCGGTCAGGAGCAGCTATCGGGTATGGCCCACATGACCGGGTACGCCGATGACGGGCCGATGAAGTCGGGCATCAATCACGGCGACCCCATCACCGGCTCTCACGCGGCCGGGGTGCTGCTGGCGGCACTGCGCTACCGGCGGCGTACCGGCCGGGGTATGTTCATAGACGTATCCCAGCAGGAGTCGGCGGTGTCCTTAATTGGCGCCGAAACGCTGGCCTACCAGATGACCGGACAAGAGCCGGAGCGAAGGGGCAATCGCCACCCCCACCACGCGCCCCATAATAGCTACCCCTGTGCCGGAGAGGACCGGTGGGTGACCATTGCCGTGACCACGGACGAGCAGTGGCAACACCTGGCCGGAATAATCGGCGGCGATGCCCTGGCCCAAGACGCCCGATTCAGCACCAGCGATGGCCGCCTGCAACACCAAGAAGTACTCGACGAACTGCTCCGCCAATGGACGGCCAGCCGGGAAGCCTATGCCATCAGCCATCAACTGCAACAGTTGGGAATTCCTGCCAGTCCGGTGCTGAGAGGGCCGGACCTGTTGGAAGACCCTCACTACCGGGAGCGCGGCACCTTCATCGAAGTGGACCATCCCCAGGTGGGACCCCGGTGGTATCCCGGAATTCCTTGGAAGATGTCGGCCACTCCAGGACAGGTTCACTGGGCAGCCCCAACCCTGGGTCAGCACAACTACCAGATATACCATGAGCTGTTGGGGATGCCCGGCGAGGAGATTGCCCGATTGGAGGAGACCGGGGTTATCGGCACCAAACCCACCGGCTCGCGCATTATTTAGGAGTCGGGTATGTAGACGTTCCGAGGACTCCAGTTAGACAAGAGGCCGCTGAACATTAGCCAGCAAGAGGAGGCATAGTTTTGCCAGAGAAAGAGGCTCTTTACGAAATCAAGGATGGCATCGCCTACATTACCCTGAACCGGCCGGAGAAGCTGAACGCCATCAATCCGGAAATGCGCCAGCTCCTATGGGACGCCTTCCAGGACGTCAAGAACAACCCGGAAGTCCGTTGCGCCATCGTCACCGGACGGGGCCGGGCTTTCTCCACCGGTCACGACCTGGTGGCCATGGCCAACGCCCGGGCCAACGAAGGCCCCAGCACCGGCGATCTCTACATCGTCCAGTCCAACATCTGGAAGCCCATCATCGCCGCGATAAACGGCATTTGCCTGGCGCAGGGCTGCGGCATTGCCCTGGGCAGCGATATTCGAGTGGCCTCTACTGAAGCCCAATTCGGCTGGCCTCAGGTAAAGCGAGGCATATCCTCGGTCAGCGGGCCGGCCCTGCTATCCCAGGTGGTCCCCCGCAACATCGCCTTCGAAATTCTCTTTACCGGCGAGTTCATCGACGCCCAGCGGGCGCTGGATCTGAGGCTGGTGAACCACCTGGTGGCCCCGGAGGAAGTCATGCCCAAGGCCGAGGAGATCGCCCGCAAAATAGTGGCCAACGCTCCCCTGCCCGTGGGCGCCATCAAGGAAGCGGCTACGTTGGGAGCTTCTATGAGCCTGGAAGACCGGGTTGAATACGCGCAGAACAAGCGAGATGAGATCCTTAAGACCGAAGACGCCGCGGAAGGCGTCAAGGCCTTTGCCGAGAAGCGCGCTCCGGTCTGGAAGGGCCGGTAGGAGACTGTCTGCATGCCATCCCGTCCCGCCCGGGCAATATGAATGGTCGTTGCCTCATCTCTGTTGATGGGGGCTGTGGTTGGGTTGATCACCGTAGCGATTTTTGCATTAGCGCTGCGAAGACGCGCAAATGAGAACACCAGCGCGGCTATCAAGGTTTTGAGAGCATTGATCCCGATCATCTTGGGGGGTGGCTTCTCGGACTACCTGATTTTTGATGTAATAATAAAAAATGGAGCGTTGGAGTATTACCCGGGATTCCCCAGATCAAACCACCTTTCCTGGATATAGCTCCCGCGGGGATACCGCCAAATATAATCCCGCATTCCAAGAGCGTCAAATGCGGTCTGATGCGGCCTGATTCACTCAAAGTCCCCGCTTTCATTGGGCAACCGCTGTACTGCCAAGCGTAAAAGCCCCAAACCGCTTGTCTACGCCCAAGTCTCGCCCTTGGGAAGCTCTTTTGCCCTGTGCGACCCCGTAACCGTAACCAATCCCGACGCTCCTAAAGTGGACTAGCCAGGAGCCAGCCTAAGCCGACCAATTCGTTCCAGTATCCCGCCTAGCATTTCCCGGCTCACGAGCACCTCAGCAAGCTGAAACACCAGCCTTCCGGCATGGCGCACCAACCGTCCTCCAGTCTTGATCATCCTGGTCTGCAGACTGGTCAACGACCAGTGCTTCATTGCCTCCGGTAAGGCTAGCCTTCTCATGAAGTTGCCCAGGTTGTAAGCCAGTACGAACAACTCCAGCCTGACCTGATTGGCCACGAACTTGTGGCAGGACAACCTGGTCCAGTTCAGGGCGTACTTGCCTTCTTTTATCCATTGCTCCGCCGTGCCTCGGCCATTGTAAAAGCGGACTATCCCGATGTTTGGATAGCTCAGATTGGTGACGATGAAGCCCACTCTGGGAAACAGTTCTCCCTGGTGCCACTCCACCTTAGAGACCACTCTCCGAGCAACGTTCCAGCTCTGGGCCTGGTAGACGAAGTCATGATAGGAGACGATGGGCTTCGGGGAAAGCCACTCCGTAGGCCGTATTAGCCGGGGCGCTATCTCCCGCTGCAGCACCTGGTTGGACCGCAGCCTGATGGCGTAGCCGATGTTTCTTGCTTCCAGATAATCGTATATCTCCGGCTTGGCGAAGGCGGCGTCGGCACGAAACAGCAGCCTGACCGCTGCTGTCAAATAACGCTCCACCACCGGATCAAGGACTTCTTGCCAATCATCGGCACTGTGGACGTTGCCTGACCGTAGCTTAGCTGCTTCACAATCCCCGAACTGGTTGAACAGAAAGAGAGGGTGATAGCAGACGCATTCAAAGTGGCCGTTATAGGCTGCTCCCTCCTGCTGGCCGTGCACTGGACTCTCGGAACTGTCCATATCCAGGATTACTCGCCGGTGTAGGGTATGGGCCATAGCTCGTTCCACCCACTGGGTATTTATTCGTGCCAGCCCCTTCAGGTTGTCCTCTTGGGTCAGGAACTCCGTCCCGAACCGGCCCATCTCACTGGTGCTGGCTCCTTTCCGCTCCGAGCCTTGCCATCCCACGATCACTCGCATGGCTGGGTCTTGGGAAAGGCGCACTGCGTCATTGGTGTCGTCGTAGCCGGCCAAGCGGCTGTAGATCGACTGTCTTAGCAGCGGAACCAGGTGGTGAAGGATATTGCGTCCGGTACGGCTTTCCTGGAGGTAGTCCTCAGCGATTTCGGTAAGGCCCAAGGCATCATCAAACTCTCGAAAGGCAAGAAGACCAGGGTCGGAGGTGATGGTTGAGCCGTGAAATTCCAGGCGTACTTTGGGGTTGAATTGGAGCCGGAGAGAGGCATTTTCGCCATCACCCATCAGGTGCCTCCATGATGCTTACGGCATCTTACTGCAAAGTGACATATCATGGAGTTATTATAGCTGGGAACACGCAAAAAGGGCCCATAATTAGACAATGGTTGAAAGACCATCGACGAATTACTGGGAAAGCTTTTTAGACATATGGGAAATGTGGGATAGGGCGAACCGTACCTAATAGGGAGGAGTTGCGCCCCTGGGAACCCATGCCGTGGACGATTATCATGGCCCTGACAGTGTTCGGCATCTAAATTTCTCCTTCCTGGACGCCGATAATCAGTCATTTTTACTTTCCTGCGTAAAACAACTCCATCGGTCAATTAATTGGGATACCACCCTACAGTCGCGTTATCAAGGCTTATCCCTCCCCACGGTCTGTTGCGATGGAATTGAACAAGAGTCGTACAGTTCTACCATCCTGTGCAACTGGCTGTGTGGTGGCCGGGGTAGGTGCCCAGGTAGTGATTAGCTTCACACATTTGCCTGGCTGCTCTTGGCGGTATTGGCTTCACATCCAGGTCCCCGGCACCCCAGGATTTTATTTGGAGCGCTGGGGTAGGCATCGAACCTCCGCCTGTCTGATGGCCTTCGGACCGTGCTTCCTGTACACCACCGGCGCTCGTTGTTGACCCCCATCCGGCCGACTTCTTCCAGTAATTGTGGGCGTCCGAGCGAGTATGGTGTAGTTTCCACGATCAATTGGCGGTGTAGAACAGGGATAATCTGCCCAGTTTCCACGAGGTTCGCCAGTGAAGAAGGGTGAACGTATTCCCAAAATAGTCAGAGAGTTCGTGTTGGACCTGAGCAAGGATGATCCCGCTCTCATATGCAGTCAGATCGAAGAACGCGCCGAAGCCAGGTTTGAGGGAGTCCGAACCGATAAGTCCTCTGTAGGCAACATCGTCCGGCGTCGAAAGAAAGAGTCGGGGAGCGATACTAAGCGGAACCCGGCCCCTAGTACTACAACGACGGGTTTAAGGTGGCGGCTCCATCCTGCTTTCGCGGCGGGTGGAGCGGCGTCTCTCGTGGGAACGGCGAGCCCGTTCGTTGCGTAGCTGCGTATCCCCAGCCACAACAGCAATTGATCGGGCCCGAACTGCTCCCGGGGCAGCATCTCCCGCACCACCCGGTACACCTGTGGCCTCGTGATCCGGGGCATCTTTTCCCCCCCAATCCTGCTGCAGGCTCAGCAGGAACGCCCCACCCAGCAGGCACATGGCTATGTGGTGATGCCACCCTGCCCAGCTGCGGGTCTCGTATTCGTCCAGCCCCACGTCACCCTTCTCAGTCTCGAACTCCGTTTCAATCCGCCACCTGGACCCACCCACGTAGGCCAGAGTCTCCAAGGTTGTGCCCTCGGGAGCGTTGGACAGGTAGTAGCGGGGCTCGCTGCCGTCCAGGTTCCGGCGCCAGACGGCCCACAGTTCCTCGGGCTTGCGCCTCCTGGTGGCCCGCACCCGCTGGGCACTGAACCGGTAGGTGCGCGGCCCCTGGCTTCCCTGGGCCACCGTTATCTCCCGCCAAGCCTCATCCGGCAGTTCATCACCGCGCTGCTCCATGGTCCGCCGCTGCCCAGGCCGCAGCTTGGGTTTGACTTTCGGCCGAACCCCGGATATTCCGGACTGGTCCAAGCCGGGTCCAAGGGCCAGACCGTAGTGCCGCCCGGAACGTCCAGCACGTAGCGCATCCCCAGGGCCGCCAGTCCCTCCCGGAAGGTCGGCGACATCCCGAAGGCGTCGTCTCCGGCAACCCACTCGGCCCTGAGGTAGCCCAACTCCAGGACCCGCTCCAGCATCTCCAGGGCCAACTCCGTCTTTGACCGGTAGTTCCGCCGGTCCTCCGGCACACCCGCCGCAGCACACCGGTCCTGGTCGGAGGTCCAACTCTTGGGCAGATACAGCCGCTTGTCCACCAACGCCCGGCCCAGCGGGCTGACGTAGGCCAGGAACATCCCACCCTGGCAGTTGGCCACCTTGCCCAGCCTGCCGCAGTACTGCCGGGCCACTCCCGCCGATTTCCTGCCCTGCTTGGGGAAGTCGCTGCCATCGAACACCCACACCGCCTCCGGGTGTCCCAGCCTGGGGGCCAAGTATTCCTGCAACCGCCCTATGACTGTCTCATCGGACCACCGGGCCTCGGTGAGAAAGCGCTGCAAGATGCCCACCGATTCCGAGAGATTCTCGGCGTTGCGCCGCTCCTGGTCCTGCACCAGCAGCGCCTGAAGGTAATTCCCGCTGTGATCCCGCCACTGCTTGCGGCCGAAGGAGGCCGCAAAGAAGGCGTGGAATTCCTGAAGGCTGTCGTAGACCCGCTCGAAGCTCGCCGCATCCATCACTCAAACCACCCAACATCATCTGCCAGCCATCCTACCAGACAACTCGTCGTTGTAGTACTAGCTGGATCTCGAGGAACATCGGAAAAGGTTAATGTCAGCTCTGGAACTTCGGGATGGGTTGGAACCCCTGGCCTTACACGACCGTGCCCTAGCCACCTGGTGGTCCCGGCCCGACGTCGCCGATTGGCCAATACCGAAAGGGCGGGTTAGGCGACAAGCAGATGGGAGATTGGCGGTCACGCTAAATGCGGAATCGAGGCGGAGTGGCCCTACTTACGTCAACATTTTGCTGAATACCACCTTTGGGATAAGATCGAGAACTGCAAACAAAATCTGGCCAGAGACCTGTCCTCGCGTCTTAGGCTGCTGGATGCTATCTCTGAACGAATTAGCCTCCCAAGTCGATACGCCAGTCAAGTTGATTGTTACAGAGTTGCGTAGTAGATTCACACATAGATGGAGCACCACCATACCTGGGGTATTACGGCGATCGCGACCCTGGAGGAGAGGACAGCGACCCAGTTACACATCATGGCATCGCGGCAGGTGGTGGATAAAACCCTGGCATGGCTCAAAAGCCAGCCGCTTTCTGCTAGTGCCGTCGGCCAAGGACGTCCAATGACCCAGACCTGCCCAGTCTGTCATGGCAGCAAAGGCATCGGTGACCGCTTTTGCACCAGTTGTGGTCACGCTTTCGACCCCGACCCGGCTGCCGAGCCCACCGCACAGCCGTCCCCTCCCGATTTGAAGAAACTGTGCGTCGGCTGCCGCACCGTCAACCAGGCGGAGGCAACCTACTGCTACCGCTGCGGCTTGAACCTTCCTGAGGCCACTTACCCAAGCATGGCGGGCAACCCAGCGGGTTTCTGGATCCGGGTGGCGGCCTACCTAATGGATGAGGCAATCATTTCCCTGGCTGCTATCCTATTGATGAATATCTTCATTGGCATGGACCCGAATGAATCTGTTAAACAGCTGGTCGGCGCGTCAACAGGCCGGGAAATCCCGTTAGGGATTGTCACGAAATAATTAGTTCAATTGAGCAGCGCAACGCGGGGTAGCAGCGAATAATTCCATTCACCATGGAAAGAGTCTCTACGCAAATAGATGGCTTCGAGTTCGTCGTCCGATACGGTGCGCCCGGCCGGGTATCGGTTGGTGTCCAGTTGGCTCTGAACCCGCAGCCCCGTCCGGGTCGTGGTCGCCCCGATCAAGTTCACCACCACCTCTTGGCTCACCAGCGGCTTTCCGCGCCAGTTCTGACTGATCGCGGAGAACAAGCGGTGTTCGATCTTGTTCCACTTGCTGGTCCCTGGTGGGAGGTGGCACACGTCGATTTCAAGGCCCGTCTCATCCGCCAATTTCTGCAACTCCAGCTTCCACAAGCGGAGCCGATACCCATTGCTGCCGCCCGCGTCGGCCGTTATCAGCAGCCGAGTGGCGCTCGGGTAGAGCGCCTGCCCCATGCCGCGCCACCAACGCCGGATGCTCTCGACGGCAAAAGCAGCCGTATCGTGGTCCGTCCCCACACTGACCCAGGCCTCGTTCTGGGCGATATCGTACACCCCATAAGGACTGACCCGGCCCAGATCCGGAATCAGGAAGTCATGCACCAGCACTTGCTCCGGCGCTCCCTTGGGACGCAACTCCCGCCCACCGTTCTTGAAGGGCCCCACCAGTTCCTTCTTCTTCGTGTCCACGGAGATCACCGGCTCTCCCAGGGAGAGTTGCAGTTGCACCGCCCGGTCCAAGTGCTCAAACTGGGCGTTGCGGTCCGGGTGTTCCGTCCCCGCCAGGGTCTTGCGATTGGCTTGCAAGCTATAGCCCATGTCGTGGAGCAGTTCGGCGACCATGCGATGGCTGACTTGGTGCCCTTGGCGCTTCAATGCCACCGCCAGTTGACGCACGCTCTTGCAGGTCCAGCGCAGCGGGGACTCGGGATCCCCACGGCTGGTCGGCTCCACCAGCCGGTCCAAGTCCTCGCGCAAGCTCGGGTCATGCTCGACGGTGCGCTTCCGGCCGCCTCCAGGATGGCGGATGCGGCCCTTCGCGGCCCCTACGGCCGGCTGGCCCAACTCCCGTATGCCGCGGCGAATCGTCCCGCGAGAAGCTCCGGTGGCCCTTGCAACCGCTGCCTGGCCACCACGCCCGGCCGCCGACGCCTCAGCGGCAAGCACCAGCCGCCGCACCCGCTCGTCCACAACGGGGGCAATCGCTTGGTAACGAGCTTGAATCGCTCCTTCAACTATCACCCATTAAGTATAGCTGAGCATGTAGTAAAGAACAAGTTATTTCGTGACAGTACCTTAACCACAATGTTTGCGGGAGCAGCGTACTACACATTTGCCATCGGGCAATGGGGACAGACCGTCGGCAAAGCTATCATGGGCCTAAAGGTGACAAGGGCAGACGGCTCTCGCCTATCCTTTCAGCGGAGCTTCGCCCGGTATTGGGCGTATCTGATACCCGCGATCCCACTTGGGCTAGGGTTCATCGCCATTGCTCTTAGTTCCCAGAAGCGCGGCTGGCATGATTTGGTCTGCAATACTCAAGTTGTAAACCTCCGAAGCTGAGCAGTCTGTGAACTCACTTGGGTTAATCATGCTTGGTTTTGCACCGGGAATTTTCTGGCTTTGGCTTATCTACCAGCGCGATCGATACATTCCTGCCCCCGTCCATTTGGTGGTGCGGACCTTCTTGTGGGGCATCGCCGTTTCCGTGCCTGTGGTCATAGTGGAAGCCGTTCTGGAGTATGTATTTCATTTGAGCACAGACATCAAAGAAGGGTTAGCAGAGGCGGCCTACATCTCTTTCATCGTAGCCGGATTCGCCGAGGAACTGGCTAAGTACCTGGTCATTAAAAAACCCGTCTTTAAATCGCCCTACTTTCGTCAGCCTCTCGACTGAATAATCTTCTCCGCCGCGGCCGCCTTAGGCTTCGCTTCCATTGAGAATGTCGGCTATATGTTTAGCTTCGGTGCCGAAGTGATTCTGGTCAGAGGCCCGATCTCGACATTGGCTCACGTGCTTTTCTCCATGACATTTGGGTATGCCCTGGGAGCACATAAACTGGGAAGACTGGGGCCACAGGTTCCTGGGCTCGCCCTGATTACGGCCATGACCTTACACGGCCTCTTCGATTACCTCTTGCTTGCGGACCCTTCGTACAACCCCTGGGCCCTGGTGCTCTACCTGGCTTTGGGCCTTCTATTCTTTCTTATTCTGCGCTTGGCCCAAAGACAATCGCCATACCGGGGTAAAGTGGCGGCCGTCGGGATCACCTGCACCAACTGCACCCAGCTAAGCGGGTTTGGCAGCGCATTTTGCACCGCCTGCGGGCGGTCGCTGGCCTCGGCTAAGTCGGGCGCCTTTATGGTCTGTGCCCAATGCCGTAGCCATATAGCGAGTCGTGATCGCTTCTGCATTTCTTGTGGTAGCCGCTTTAACCGCAAGCTTGTTTTCATCGACGTGCAGCCTGGGTCTTCAACGAACTCCCTAGCCTCTGAGGCGGCTCCTATGGCTGGTTGAAGGGAGCAGGCCTGCCCAGGCTGTAATTACTGTTGGCGGTGGATTACCCACCACCGCAGGGTAGCCAATACACGAGTCCTTCTGGAGCCAATAGACCCGTCACTCCCCCAGCTAGCCCGCGCAGACAGCCCGTTTTGGAGCGCCATCTAACCAACTCCTCTATCGACTACACCGAGTAAAAAACGGGGTAGCCATATCAGCGGCTACCCTATATCTGTTCCTCAAGCAAATCCAGCCACCAAATTAAGGACCGTTTATTTGGTAAATATCCTTGGGATGACTCACGGAGCTAAATCGTCCGCTGGTCCAGGAGTCGCGGATCGTGAAAGAAATGATGCAATCTCACCCCGGGCTTCAAAGCTGCCCACAGCGGTCGCGGTGAATCCTTCAACAACGCCACCGGTTGGGGTGTGCCTGAGTGGTCCTGATTTTGATTGCGATGGCTGGAACGCTTCCGCGGAGCCGAAATGAAGAAATAATGCGGTATCGGTTTTAAATTGTACCCACAATGTTACTAAACCAGCGCTGTTATGTGATTCGTCACGACCGGGAAAACTCTATTGACCATTCCTCTGCCAACTGTCACATTGGCCCTAGCTTCCGGACCGCCTTCCTCAATCCTTCGAGGATTGGGTTGGTGGTTGATTCTACCTGCAGCCTCCGGTTGCTGGAGCGTGAGAAGCGGAGTGGTCCGCCCACCTGTCGATGGAGGTTCTTGCCGAGGCTCTTAAGGAGTCGATGGGGATATGAAGTATGCGGCGCACCTCACAACCGTCCCCAGTTCGCGAAGAAGGATTGGGGTCAAGCTCAGAAAATTCTGTCTAGGGAAGGCTAATTCGGAGTTGTGTTTATGTCTGTGCCCAGGTGGTTCAACCCTCGAGCAATGATTCTAGTACCGGTAACGTTGGCCCTGTTGGTGGGCATAGCCTGTGGTGCGGCGGATCCGGCGCCTGCGGAGCCCACGGCGGCACCTCCGGCGGCAGAGCAGCAAGCTCCGCAGGCTATTCCGAAAGCAACGCCCGTGCCAGACCAGTCGATGGATACTCCGGCCTCTCAACCGACCGCAGTTCCTCGGCCCACCGCAGCCCCGCCTAAGGTAGTCAGCGCCCGGGACCACGCCGTGATAGTTACCGAAGCGGAACCAGCCAGCGTGGGTGCTTGGAGCGAGGGGTGCAGCGCGGAAATCCATAGCCTGGGCTGCCAGGACTTTGTTACCGATTATCTTACCTGGCTAGACGACAGAACCACCGAGATAGTGCCCCTGTCGGGGGTGGAAAGCTGGAAACAGCTTGCGCCAGACAAATGGCAATTTAAACTTCGCCCAGGGGTAAAATTCCACAACGGCGCACCCTGGAACGCAGAGGCGGCTAAATTTGCCGTCGATTACAACGGAGTCGTTTCCAACCCCAGTTCCTCCATTTCTTGGACAGGCCCCGATGTTGTAGGGGAGGTAGTAGATGAGCTTACCTTCAACGTGATATGCCCTCGGTCCTGCCCCATCTACCCACGTACCGCCTTGTTCACAGACTTTCAAGATCCGGCGTGGTTCCAGGCAGCTGATGAGTCGGAACGGTCCCGCCTGACCGTCGGCTTCGGGCCGTATAGGATCATCGACTATAAAGGTGGCGTGCACACAAAGTTTGAGGCCTACGAGGACTACCTGCCCAATGACAATTTCTACTCTCAGGCGCCAACCATCAAATTCTTTACTCATGTGTACCGGCAGGAAGCGTCGGTGCGAGCTGCCATGATTATCGCCGGCGAGGCGGACTGGGCCGCTGACATTGGGTTCGACGAACAGAAAAGGGTCCCCAAGTCCGTGAGCGGCAAGACCGCTGAAGTGTACCTTTTCGTGCTGGACACGGTGTTTCACCCGGAGCTGAAAAAGCAAAAGGTGCGCCAGGCTCTGGCCCAGGCCATTGACTGTAAAAGCCTGATAGACTCACTCTTCGACGGGAAATTGAAGTGCCACGCGGCGGTTTCGATGATGGGAACCGTGGGGATAACCCCTGAAAATTCCAAACCCAGGGAGTACGATCCCGAGCTGGCTCGCCAGCTGCTGGCGGAGGCTGGCTATGATCCGGACAACCAAATTAACATTAACACCCGTCCTGGCTCCAACATACGAGGTCTGGAGATATTGGAAGCGACTATCAACTACTGGAGGGAAGTAGGGGTTAACTCTAAGCTGAACGCCTGGGGAGACCTGGCCAAGGCTCGGGAGGTTCAGAGTTCCGGATGCGGCAAATTCACCTCTGAGCCGGGCTACAAGGAAGCAATGGATTGCGCCCAGCGGGACCCGCCCGGGGCCTACTACGCCTCCTACCATGCTTATGAGATAGCCACATCCAATGAAATCCTGGACATGCAGCGGTTCAACCAATCCCGATTGAGCTGCTTTAGCCGAAGCAGCCGGGTATGTATTCCGGAGTTCGAGGAAATAAAGAACGCAGCCAACGCTATCCCAGAAGGAGCGGAGCGAACCCAGGCAATGATCGACATCGCTGACTTTGCCTACGAGCAGGTGTTCTTCATACCCTTCTTTGAGGTATCTTACGTCTACGGCCTCAGCAAAGACATGGAGTGGGAACCCTACTATGCGCCCAGGCTGCGGGGCAACACGATGCATTTCAGCAAGTAGGTCCCTTCCCAGGTTCAAGCTCCCGCGCCCCGGATCTTCCGGGGCGCGGGGTTACATCTGCCCAGTGGCCTCTAGTTGTTGGAGCGTGAGAACTGGAGTGGTCCGCCCACCCACCGTTGGAGGGTCTTGCGGGGGCGATGGGGTGGTCAAATATGCGCCGCACCTCACAATCGTCCCTAGGTCGCGAAGGAGGTTTGCGGTCAAGTTCGGAATATTCTGTCTACGGGAAGGCTAATTCGGAGTTGTGTTTATGTCTGTGCCCAGGTGGTTCAACCCTCGAGCGATGTTTCTCATCCCCCTGGCCTCGGTATTGCTGATCGGAGTAGCCTGCAGCAGCTCCGTACAGCCAGAGCCAACCGCAACAACCGCACCGGTACCTACCGCAGCCCCTGCCATGGCTGAGACCCCAGAGGCGATGGGCGAGCCTACACCCACTCCCTTTGCTACTGCCAGGCCGACCTTCACCCCCGTTCCGGTCGAAGCCATCTCTGGCAAGGACACCATCATTCTGGTGACCTCGGAAGATGGGTAGGCCCATTGGTACCTCCTGTTTTGTTTCGTTACCATCCGTGGGTGGGGGGTCAATCAGCGACCCTACCGGTACTCCGATCTCATCCGCCACCTCCCTGAGTGCGGCAATGGATATGCCGTACTTGCCGCTGGTGATCTGGTACAGCCAGTTTGGTGGGCGCCTCAGGGCGACGGCGACGGAGTAGGCGCTGCGTCCAATCCTTTTGAGCGTGTCCTTCAGGTTTTTTGCTACCACCGGGTCTATGGATGTAGTCGGCATTTCTTACCTCTGAGTGGACTTTCGAGATTATTCCCTAAAAGTGACTGCTGCGTCTATAAAGTGTTACTAGAATGTCAGATATACGTATATGTCGTTTATTAATACATAAATCGACGTGGTATCCGTTTTTGTGTGGGGCTTGCAGGGGCGGGGCAGGAAGGATTCCTGGACGGTTCGGGGACCGGGAGACTGGGAGACTGGGAGGGATCTACGCTGTTCCGGGGTGTTCGCTCTCAGATGCAGCGATGTCTGATTGATGGTGGCGAGTTTGCTCTAAGCTCGACTTTGTACAAAAGCCAGTAACCATAAACCAGTAACGATGGAATTAGTGCGCCGCCATCTGTGGATGTCGTCTGGGGGTTTTTCAATGTCTAGGCGCGACAGCGACAGTGAAAAAGTCCCAGCCGCCCTATACGACCGCCTCACAGATACGCCCACCTACGCGGCTCGAATGTACAAAGTCCAGCTAAGAGGGTGTGTTCAAAGATGTCCGGGCTCCGGCTTTTGCCGGGGCGGCGAATACACCGCCACATGGCCCATTGGTGCTTTTGACGCAGACTCTAGTCGCTGGGATAGGAATGAGACATGATTACCCCCTTCCTCTGGTAATCGTCTCAACTTATCATATTTCAGAGATCGTAAACAGGTTCTAAGGCGATGGGATAGGAATGAGACATGATTACCCCTCCCTCTGGTAATCGTCTCAACTTATCATATTTCAGAGATCGTAAACAGGTTCTAAGGCGATGTTGAGGGAACTTGCAGACGTGGTTCCGTGGCTTGGGTGGATGGGACGTACGCTTTGACCGGCTTTTCTGATCCGTGTTTAGGTACAAATCTTGGGATGAAAATAACCTATAGTTGCTGATTTATAGCTAAATCAGACTGTAGTACGAGGGACGGTGAGGTCCGCTTCGCTTCCTGGGAAGAGATGGATCCGGAGGCCCGTACCTGGGTGATTTCAGCCGGGCGGATGAAGGCCGGACGGGAGCACCGGGTGCCACTCCAAGACCGCGCTTTGGCCATCCTGGAAGAGGCTCGGCCGCTGGGGTGCCGGTCCGGGTTGGTTTTTCCGGTGGCGTCGGGGAACCCTCTGTCCAATATGACCCATGGCAGGTTGTTGCGGAAGTTGGGGGTGGACTGCGTTCCTCACGGTTTTCGTTCGAGCTTCCGCGACTGGGCTGCCGAGCAAACTGATGCTCCCCATGCGGTGATGGAGGCGGCCCTGGCCCACATTGTTTCAAATGCTGTTGAAGCGGCCTATGCCCGGTCTGACCTGTTCGACCGGAGGCGTCGGCTCATGGATGCCTGGGGGTCGTATCTGGCCGTATGAAACTGGAGTTCTTCTGGTGTTCTTCTGGTGTTCTTCTGGTGTTCTACAGGGGAAGGGCTAATGGAATGGCAATGTTACCCAAGGCCGGCCTTTTTCTCTGCTTCGGCCTGCTCCTCGTTCTGGCGCCATTCCAGCAGACGGCGGGCTGCTCCCACCGCCACCTGGTATGCTGCTGCCAACGCCGGCAGGTCCTGATCTTCCGTTCCCGGGGGGGGCGTTCAGCAGGGTCCGGTGCAGGTCCTGGATGGCGGCGGGCTGCAGTTCCAGGAGGGGCGCGCTTTTCTCCACCGCCTGCCTCACCGCTTCCAGATGGGCCCTCTTCCAGGGCGTATCCACCGGTTCACCTCCTACCCAGGTACCCGACAGCATGAGCCCCGTTTCTCGGTGGGCGCCGCAGACGCATTCCTGGCGGCTCGCGGTGAACTTCCGTAGCTCTACGGTGCGGTAGGTCCGGTGGTTGTGGCCGAGGGCCATCTTGGGGGAGGTTGGGTCCAGGTCGCTGATGGCTTCTATTTCTTCCTCCATCTTCGGGTGCTCTTCTGCGGGGTGCTCGTCTGCTGGGCTCTCTTCTCTGGTCATCCCTCTCTCCTCCAAGGCCGGCTCTGCGCGGCGCTCATTGTCTTCCTTCTGGCTGGGCGAGTTGTCCCATGGGTATTCTAGGCGTTCCTTCTCCCTGGATTCTTCTCCCGCTTCGCACCGGCAGGGCTGGGACATACCGCAGGGACTGGGTGTCTTTCGTTCCCGGCCGTCCCTCACGGACCTGACCTCCTGGCAGTTGGCGCAGTACCTCTCCTCCCCGGTTTTTCCTCCCTTCTCGAACATTCCCGGCAGTTCCGTGTGAGGGCATTCCCGGCTTGGTTGCGCCGCAGACTTAACCAGATACCTCGGGTATCTCCGACCCATCGGGTACAAATACTCGAGAGCCGATGACACCAGGGACGGTAAAGCCGTTACGTGAAATTGTAGTACCGGGCACCAAACTGCTCAAGGGTGCGAATTGACTCGTAAAAACTGGTAAAGTCAAATTGTAACCGGGAGTATTTTTATCTCCCTACAGTCTGCTTTAATCGGGCAAGACCGCTACGGCTTCGATTTCTATTTTCAGGTCCGGCGTTCCCAAGGCCGCTACCTTTACCTGGGTGCTGGCGGGGAACGCTCCCGCGAAATACTTCCGGCGTACCTCGGCGCTGGCGGGAGCTTCCCTAAGAGCCTGTCTACGATCTCCGGAATATGTTAAGTTGAGGCTATTACCAGGGGAGGGGTAATCATGTCTCATTCCTATCCCAGCGACATCAGCCGGGAGCAATTTGCCCGAATTCTGCCGGATTTGGAGTCGGCCCGACGCCGGACCAAGCCCCGCACCGTGGACTTGTACGACGTTTTCTGCGGGGTGCTCTATCTTTTGAAAAGCGGGTGCCAGTGGCGGATGCTCCCTGCGGACTTCCCCAATTGGGGCACCTGCTACAGGTATTTCCAGCAATGGAGCCAGCGGCCTGACCCAGAGCAAGAGTCTATTCTGGAGCAGGTCTTAAAAAAAATTGGTTGGCGCGGCCCGGAGAAGCAATGGTCGGAAAGAGCAGACCAGCTTCTGCATCGTGGACTCCCAGAGCGTCAAGAACACGGACAGCGCCGAGCAGAAGGGCTATGACGCGGGCAAGAAGGTGTCGGGAATCAAGCGTCACATCGCGGTGGATACTCAGGGATTGCCCCATGCGATCCACGTGACTACCGCGAACGTCACCGACCGGGCTGGGGCTTTGGCGATGTTTGACCAGCGGCGGGACGGCCTCAGCTTGGTGCAGAACGTGCTGGTGGACGGGGGTTACACTGGGGATCCCTTTGCCGCTGGGGTGCAGAGCCTGCTGGGAGCGTCGGTGGAGGTGGTGAAACGCAATGAGATGCACACCTTCGTAGTGCTGCCGAAGCGATGGGTGGTGGAGCGGTCTTTTGCCTGGCTGGAAAAGTGCCGCCGACTCTGGAAGAACTGCGAAAGAAAGCTAAATACCAGCCTGCAAATGGTGGTGCTTGCCTTCGCGGCGCTAATCCTGAAGAGATTGCAAACAGGCTCTAAGGTCGGTTACGAAGCTGGTGACTTTAACGATATTGCTAAGCGCAGCTCCGTTGGCCTCCAAGATATGCTGGAATTTCTTGATGATGGCTTCGGTCTGGGCCGCTATGTCGCCGGCCTCAGCATCCGTCCCTCTGGCCGTGCTGCCCGCTATGAATAGCAGGTTTCCGCTACGAACCGAATGATGGAAGGCGCCGGCCGGTTGGGGAAGTTCCGGGTAATCCCGGCGAACTATATCCATGTCGCGCTCCTATGAGTTTCAACATACAGTAAAGGCCTGCCTGGTCATCGCCTCAACCCCTCTCGGCACGCCAGGCCGCCAAATACTCCAGCACCTCGGCCAAGGGCAAAACATCGGCGTACTTTTGGTTCATGTCAAAAAGGTTGATGGCATGGGAGGCCTGATGACGGTCAAAGACGCACTCTTCCACCACTGCCATCCGGTACCGGTTGGTGCAGCCATCCACGACACTTGCTCGAACGCAACCGCTGGTGCTCTCGCCGCAAGTGATGATAGTGTCCACCCCCAGAGAATTTAGATGGCCCACCAGGGGTGTACCCCAGAAAGCGCTGGGGGAGGACTTGCGCAATATGGCTTCTCCCGGAATAGGCGCTACCTCATCAATAATTTCATACCGCCGCTTTCTCCGGTCCCTCTCTTCAGGACTCAGCTCATCTGGTGTCGGCGAACGCCGGGCGGACCATCCCTCGACCCCGCTGCCGTCCAAGCCGGTCAGGTGCACGACGGGTATCTCGGCATCTCTGGCTGACTGCAACAGGGTCTGAATATGGGGTATCGCCGCCCAGGCTGCGGGACCACAGTATCCAGGCCATTTCTTAATCCCCTCCAATATAGGCTCCGGCTCGTCTCCGAAGACCCAGCGATACAGGTCGATGAGCAGAAGGGCGGGTCGATCTCCAAATCCCATGCGCCGGTGTTCGCTCGCCTCCAGATGAGCCTTGTCCTGCTCGGTCAGAAATTTATCCCACACTCGTTGTGACATTGAATGCCTCCTTTTGACTGCCGATTGGCGACTAACACGGGCTTAATAGATTCCCCTTTAGGGCTTCTTCCCTCCGGTGGACAAACAATGGATACCATAAAGGCACAACCTAGGCCAAGCGAACTTTCTGGGTGAAGTCGTAGGAAGGAGAGATATCAGACTGGAATCGCCAAGTAACCCGATCCTTCGGAAAGCCGCCCTGGAAAACGCGGTCCAGGAAGTCCAATATGAGACTCCAGGCCTCTTCCGCCTGCTTGGGACGGTAGCGGCCGGGCATGGTAGAGTTCATCCAGCCATGGGGCATATCTCGAAACAGGGTAAATTCATAGCTCTTCCGGTGCAGTTCCAGGGAATTCCGCAACCTTAACACGTCTGGCACAGATACGACCCAGTCTCCCTCTCCCCAAATTCCCAATACCGGTGCGGTGATTCGTTCGATAATCGCCTCGTAGGGAACCTGTCTGGTCTCGCTCAGCTCCCAGGCTCTTTTTTGGGCTCCTCCATAGACTACGATGTTGGCCGCCAGTTCATGCCGCACGCTGTTGAGCACCAGGGGGTACTCGCCGCTTTGGCAAACACCCATGGCGGCCACCCGGTCAGGGGAAACCATGCGATGGCCCCGCAGGAAGTCCAAGCTATCCCCCATGTAGGAAATGGTGTCTTGGTCCGACAGCGGCACCCTAATGTCACCCCGTTCCAACGCCTCCCGGTCTCCCTCCCATCGGGAGTACATGTCGGGCGCCAAGGCAACATATCCGTGAGCGGCGAATTTGGCAGTCAAGTCCAAGGTATGCTGGACTAATCCATACCTCTCGTGACCCAGGATCACGGCACCACGATTTCCCGACTCGATCATGGGCAGGGCCAAAAAACCGCTAACCCGGTTTCCGTAATGGATCACGGATGTTTCAGCGCCTGGAAACACCATATGCTGCATACGAATTAACCTACCAGCGTTTGGAGGACGTGGAATCTATTATGCCTTCAATTACCGCTACCATGGGTTGCATAGCGAGGCCCTAAGCAGGCGCGGTGAGTATTTTCTAGAGGCAGACCTGCCCGCTTAGGTGGCTTGGTGGACACCGGACCATTTTACACCTACCAGCGCTGAGGGTCCAAACGACTGGAACACCTGCACAACCGCCGTCCGACCGCTTACGCCTTCAGCTTCGGAGCTATCTTTGACGCCAATGGCAATTCCTTAAGATCGTGAAGGGTGCAGAGCTAGCTGAAGAAACATTAAGGCCCGTAGTCCAAGCAGTAATGCGTGAGCTCCGATTTCAATGCCAGTCTCGGAGAGTGCCCCAGCCCAGACTAAAGAGAGTAAAATTGGTTTTTCTATTGTAGGGCGTTAACCCTGAGGGGGATTGATCAAGGTGAAATTAGGACTGTGTGTTGTCGGCTGCGGACAATATGCCCAGACCTTTGCCCAAGGGATTCAAGCCGTTCGGGGCGATATCGACCTCTATTTCGCCAGCCGCGACCGCCAACGGGCCGAAGCCTACTCTCAGATGTTCCAAGGCAGTGGGGCCTTCGGATCCTACCAAGAGGCCGCCGCCGATTCCCGGGTGGAGGCGATGTACCTTTGCACCCCCCACCACCTGCACCAGGAGCACGTGGCTATGGCAGCCCGGGCCGGGAAGCACGTCCTATTGGAAAAGCCCATCTCCACTACCCTTGAGGATGGCCACCGAATCATCGCCGCTGCCCAGGAGGCCGGAATTACCCTTATGGTGGCCGAGAATTTCCGGTTTATGCCGGCCGTGCGCCGTTGTAAAGAGTTGGTGGACCGGGGCGAAGTAGGAGAGCTCCGGATGATTCAGCTACAAGAGGAGGCTTCTTTCCAGCCCGGCCAATGGCGCAGCATTAGGCACCTGAACGGTGGCGGTGTTTTTATTGATGGCGGAATCCACAAAGTTCACCTCCTGCGCTACCTGGCTGGGGAGCCGGAACATATCTTCGCCGCGGCCATGCCCCAGGCCCTCTCCCAGCATGAGGGGGAGGATGGGCTGGTGATGGTGGCCAAATGGTCCAGCGGTATGGTTGGCCTGATTAACCATTGCTGGGTAGCCTCGGACCGTCTCCAGCCCGCATGGGTGGCCGTTTCGGGGAGCAAGGGCCGCATATATTTCGAGCTAGGTGAGTCTCAGCTTCGTCTCGAGCAGGGCGGTCAGGAGCAGGTTATCCGGTTGGACGAGGAGCTTTCCGGCCTGGAAAGCATGGTGCGGGAGTTTAGGGAGAGCATCCGCGAGGGTCGCCTGCCCCAGGTGCCCGGCATTCAGGGGCTCAATGACTTGGCGCTGGTGCTGAAGGCCTATGAGTCTATCGAGCAGGGTGTTTCCCTCCCTTTTGCTCCGGAACATTAGCGGTAGCGGGTTAGGTGAAGATGAAATCCACTGAGTTGCAGCTGACGCTGACCGCGTCCGGAGCAGCCATCGCCTACGGCGAAGCCTCGGTAGTCGAGGAGCTGGGGGTAGGCGTTCCCATCAACGGACGCCGGCGGTGGAGCTTTGACGGCTCTTTCCGGCTGGTGAGTTCATCTCAAGAAAGCGGCCAGGACCAACTGGGGAGTTATGTCGCTCTGGTATTGACCTATGCCGACGATGATGGTCCGATACTTCGGCTGCGGCTAATGGTGCACCAAGACGATGCCCTGTTGTTGGTGGAGACCACAACCCTCCGGGAGTTGCGGGGCACGGCTATAGAGGACAGCTTTTTTAACACCACCCTTAACGCTCCCATAGTTCTGCTGTCGGATGGCCTGAGCTACCTGACCTATACCTGGGGCTTGCGGGGCGGGGAAGGAACGGGTATCGGAGGCAACTTCCCCGACGCCGCCACCGCTCCCGACCTGGACCGCCTACCGGAAATGCTTCGGTTGGCCGACTTCTCCCCTACCTTGGATGTTCACCAGACTGGGGACAAGCCGTTCGCCCCGCTAATCGCTTACGACAGCCAGGAGCGCACCCTGGTGATGTTGCCCCTCAATCACTTTCTTATCAGTCCCATGCGGCTTATAGACACCCCGGCCGGTACTGGGGTTGCCAGGGGTCTCCACGGATCGGTCGACTTCATTCCTTCGGGCACCACTACGCTCACCTTGCTGGTCTTCGGCCAGGGCCTGGGGGCAACGGTGCTGCGCTGGGGCGACCTGATGCTGCGGCACGCCGGTAAGCTACGCGGAAAGGGTAGGGACAGCACCCTGGTGAAGAAGCTGGGCTTCTGGAACTGCTACGGTAGCTACTATGCCGACCTCTTCCGGCCCACCGGCGCCGCTACCCTCCTTGAACTGTCCAACTACTTTCAGGAGGCCGACATTCCAGTCGGGTATCTTGGCCTCGATCTGTGGTACATCTTCGACCAAGTGGGATTTGCCAAGAGCTACCGCCCCCATCCCGATAAGTACCCCCAGGGGCTGAAGGCAGTGGTTCAGGAGACCGGTTTGCCCCTGCTTTTGCACATGTCCGCCTTTGCCCCGGACAATGAGTATCTTGACTCCTATGAATTCGTGGTGGATGAAGGTTCAGGATACCCGGCCGGCTCGGTTTTCTACCAGGACCGGGCGGCAGAGTTCAAAGATTGGGGAGCTTTGGGCATTTGGCCGGACTTCCTACGTACCCAAATCCAATACTCTTCGTCCCTGCGTAATCGCATTGGGGCCGCCGACACCTGGTTGGACGGTCTGTGTCAGGCCATGGCACAAGAGGGACTGGAAGTAATGCTTTGCATGCCCACTGTGGGCCACTACCTAGCCTCCACTGTTCATGACAACGTCATCGCCGTTCGCACTTCCACGGATTATGTGAACCATCAGGCAGGTCAGTTAGAGCTTTTGGGCCGGAACATTCAGGAGTACCGAATCCCCAACACCCGGAATCACAACCTGCGTCAGAACCTGCTGCTCTCCCTGCTGGCCGGCGCCCTGGACTTGTCTCCGTCATACGATGTCTTCATCACCGCAGGAGACCACCCGGAAGGGTTCGCCGAACCGGATGCTTCTTTACAAGCCCTGGCCCGGGCGTTAAGCGGTGGCATAGTGGGCATAGGCGATAAAGTAGGTCACGTTGATAAGGATATCGTGGCCAGGCTGGCCTTCCCGGATGGGACCCTGGCCCAACCGGATCATCCCCCATATCCAGTAGCGGCAACCCTTCAATCGAAGGTAATGGCCTTTTACACCACTACCAGCATTGGGGATTTTCGCTGGACATTCCTGGCCCTTTTCAATTTGGGCGACAGTGTAGGCGAGTACGGGTTAGACTTGGATCCTTTTCTGTTCCAGGGTGAAGGAGCAGTTTATGACTACTTTGCCGTGAAGACAGTCCCGGAGCATTATTTGGCGGGAAATTTAGACGCCGGCGATACCCGTTACCTGGTGCTACCGCCCCAAGTTGGCGAATTGTACCTGTTAGGGTTCTTGGACAAATACGTAACTCTGTCCGGCCGGCAGGTTAAAAATATTGTTGCCAGTGAGCAGGGAATAGAGCTGGCTCTGGAGTTGCCGGCGGGGAGATCCTACACCTTCACCGTAGGCGGCGCCGAGAACTTATCAGTTGAGGGGGAAGGACGGGGCATTTCCGGCTTGACCATCGAAAATCGACCGGGGCTGAGCGACATCCACTTTCGGGTGGATTCCCCCCAATGTAGCCTGCTCCTGAAAGCCTGGTAATGGTCTGTAGGATAAGGCGCTAAACTGTTACCCAGGTGAAAACTACATTTCGCTAAACCCCAGAGTCTGCTTCGGCAATCGGCATTGTGTTGGTTTACGCAGCCTGAGGGAGCAGAATCCTTCGTCACACCGGCGTAAGGCGGGGTCCAGCAAAGTACGTTCTGCACTGTTCCCTGGACTCTGGCGTTCGCCGGAATGACGGTGTTGGCAGCGCTGCCCAATCCGGTGTTGATGTAGCTTCCACCTTGGTTTAGGTCCGGACTCCACCCCTTAGAAGCTGGTTAGGCTGTTGAGCAGGCCACGCTAATCACATTTGTTGCGGCCTCCGGTACGCTGTGCTCTTGCCAGGTTGAGCCGCCGTCATGGGTGCCAAAAACCTGACCACGACGGGTACAAAAGTATACTTGCTCCGGATTCTGGGTGTTGCTGGCCACTCCAAAGGTGGTGCTCTTAGGGGTCACTCCTTGATCAAACCGATGCCATGTTTCACCCAGGTCCGTCGTACGCATCACGCCGCCCTCTTCGCTGCCAAAATTCATCCCGACGCATGCGTATAGCACGTTGGGGTTGTCCGGCGCCACCTGCACTCCCCTGGAATATTTGATGTTCGAGAAACGTTCCATGTGCAGATTTTCCCAGTTCTCTCCCTGGTCGCCAGACCGCCAGATTCCCGTGCGGTTGGAGATGAAGACCGCGCTGGAATCCTCCGCGCCGACGGCGACCCCGTGCAAGTCCATCCGGTCCACGTCCCCGTTGAACTCGCGGTTAACTAACTGCCAGGTTTTACCGGCATTGGTGCTGCGGGCTGCGCCGCCCACTTCCAGCGCGGCATACATATTGTCCGTGTTGGTCGAGTCGATGCCGATACCCAGAATACGGGTAGCAAAGGCCATCTGGACCGAGTCAGGGTTGGATATGGTGGACAGGTATTCCCAGTTTTCACCTCCGTCCTGACTCTGGTAGACCTCGCTTCCCTCTGTTCCCAGGTACATAACCTTTGGGTTCCCCGGCTGGAATTTCAAAGACCAGACAATCCGGCCCTCAGTCAGGTTCATCCTTTGCCAGTGGTCGCCCCGGTCTTGACTCCGGTATACGCCTCGTTGAGTTCCCACGAAAACCAGGTCGGGGTTTTCAGGATGTATGGCGATGGTTCGAGCTTGGGGCGAAGGCGGCATGCCATCAGATAGCTGTTCCCAGCTGGAGTCCGCCGCTTCTTTACGGTACAGGCCACTGGCCTCTGCGCCTACGTAGATCAATGTCTTGTCCGCCATGATACTACCTCCTTACATCTGTTGTGCTATTGGACCATAAGAACGGTGCCGTTGCAATCTGGTCACTTAGATCAGGGACGAAACAACGTCCGCCAGAGGCCCCTGGTATCGTTGGCACGGACAATAGTTAAATGGGTCTTTATTCTTTATTAGGTTCCAATTCCTCGTATGTGTAAATATATACCAATTCGTGTTCTGGGCCCAGGAGTTGGTTGAGCAGTTGGAACTACGAGCCGGGGAGCAGGTGCTGGTCCTGGCCGTTTCTTGACCTTACTTGGTAGCAAAGCTACTCTACCACCACCTCTTCGTGAAGCAGAACACCTCCGCTGCGGTAAGCCATGGAAATCGGGTCCCGCAGGAGCGCTGCCTGAATCGTCTCGAGGGGAGTGGTGCGCGGGGTTCCAGGGACGCTTATCCTGCGCAAAACCCGGCGTCGGTTTACCAATCCCGCGGCTGCGTTGCCCTGGGACTGGCCTCTACCGCCTCGGGCGGCCACAGCTAACTCCACCTCCAGACCGGCGCAGTCTTGGGTATCTTGGGGCAGCAACCGGCTTAAAGTAGTAGCGGTCGACGCCGCCCAGGCTCCTTGAGACAGCGGGAAAGGCGGCGGTACCCAGCCCGCGGAGCTGTGGCCGGCGAGGAAGGTCCAGCGGCTGGTGCGGGTAAGATTTTCACTGATAGCGTAGACCTTAACCTCGCCTTCGTGCTCCATGACTCCGGCTTCGTCATACTCCTTGGTGTCCAGGAGGTAGCGACCGTGCACCGATCCTGGGAGCAGGGCTGGGAGGTCACCCTCCAACGGTTGCAGACCTTCCGGAGTCGGGAAGACTACCGCTGTTTCGCCCGAACTCCATTGCACCAGGTCCTCTATCTCCATGGACCCTTTGGTCAGTGCCTGTCCGACGGGACAGTACTGGGCGGCCCGTTGCAGGCGGAGACGCTCTGGTTCGGAGATCTGCCCTTTCAGGGTGACCACTTCCCTTACGCCAAACCCAATGGATTGAGGAAGCTCGACCGGCTCCACCTCGAAATCGACCTGGATATCCTCCAGGGCTATCTTCCCACGGTAGGCCACGCCTACCACCGTGACCACTGTTCAAGCGGCCCATGCCACCACCGAAAGGTACTGGGGAGGAGGCCCCACCATATCAACTTCGAGGTTCGGGATTCCGGTTACAAAGGACCAAGGGCCTCGCTGCCCTGGTCCGACCCCAATAGTGGTAATTACTGATTCTGCTCCCAGGGGACGGGCCACAATATTTCGTTGAAGTTGGTTTGTCATCGTTGTACCCTCATCTTCGGTCATTAGCACCCCCAAGGAATATCCAGTTGTTCGCGAGACCGACGGCCGCTCCAGCTAGAATCCGAAGGAACAATCCGCTCACCGGCCAGTCAAATTCCGTAGTCCACTTAGATGTGTAAATGATCCGCTAACTTCTCTCCTGTATCCCCCGGGACTCTCAAGACGAGGAGGAGAGGAATTCACCCCAGTTCAGCTATTGCCTCAATCTCTACATCAAGTCCTGGTTCCGCCAAAGCGGTGATTTCGACCAAGGTATTAGCCGGGTATTCACCCTTAAAATACTCGTGGAATAGGGACTGCTGCTCCAAGGCGCTGGCCCGCCAGTTGTTGATGCTAGTGACGTAAGTGGTTATCTTGACAATGTCCCCGGACGAACCCCCTTCAGCCGCGACGATGCGGGTGATTCTATCCAAGGTGACTCGAAGTTGCTCCATCAACGGTTTTCCCTGGGAGTCGGTGCCGCGGGCGGTGCATCCCGCAATGAACAGCAAGTTTCCGGTGCGGACTCCCCGACTGTAGGTAGGACCGCTGGAAGCGATATCAGGATAGTCGCGCCTAATCTTCTTCATTCTCTGTCTCCATGGACGGTCCGCAGACTTGAACATTTAGTGTCCCGTGGTGAAAGACGGGGGCTTGGTGAAGGTGGGGCCAAGGTGGCTCAAGGACTTCTAGCCAAGGGTCCTTGAGCCACCTGTAATCAGGTGGTCAAAGGCCACTTTAGCTATTTTAACGAATCATCCGTTAGCTCTACTACCTGGAGAAGCGTTGGCAAATCAGGCCGGAAAACAAGACGCCACGCCTCCATGCCGTTCTGTCTAGCGGCGCCACCAGCCCAACCACCAGCCTCGTCAATGACGCTGTAAATCTCCTCTGCCGTCGCGCCGGCTCCATGCGCAGCGTGAACATGGATCTGAATATGGTAGACGGGGTTTCTCATTGCAACATAGCCTGCTATTCTGCGCAGCTCCTCGTGCTTTCGCTCTTCGCGGGAGAGATCGCGGTGTTGGGCCTCCCAACGGTCATTTCGAGCCTTAAGCGCATCAAAGTCCACCTCGGCCAAAAAATCATGCGCGCTGACCCGAAAGCCGCTTATTCTAGTAACTCTTTCCTTTTCCGCTTGTTTTTCCTGTTCAGTTGGCATGGCTGGTTCCCTCCTGCAACAATCAATAACTTTTCCAATATCCTAAAACGATACGGTCTTGATTTATTTACCTCCCTTCTTCGTTGCTACTTTCTGCTGATGCGAGCAATGAGTCCACCGCCGCAGAAGCAGTTCGCACAAGGGGCTCTGGCCTATTGTGCGAAGCCACAACTGGGAAACAGTTAGCTGTGTGGACCCAGGTTAAGCGCAATTCACTGGTCTTTGAGCTGCCCTAGTGCCGTCACGCGCAGTCGAGCATCGATTAGCCTGGAGGAATGGGTAATATCGGTCGAAATAAAGTTGACATAATCGGTAATCGCACGTAGTGAAGCTTCATCTTAAGCTATGAAGCGGCCGGACGCATCGGCTCAACTTGCCCGGTAGCTGAGCAACGTAGCTGAGCTACGTGGCTGAGCTACGCTTTAAGTATATCCCGCCGGGACAGCACCCGCTCCATCAAGGGCCACATGCCCAGTTCGCTGGAGATGGCCAGAGATTCGTCCAGGAGGGACACGGCCTTCTCACGGTCGCCAGTATCCGTTCGTGCTGAGCCTGTCGAAGCACGCTCGATTAGGGTGTCGGCGTAGTCGCAGCAGGTCCAGGCCAGCTCGGGCCGGTAGCCAGCTGTGCGGCAAAAGTCCAGGGCGTCCTCGAAGTGGGTTACTGCCTGGTCCAGGTTTTGCATCGTCTGAGACAGGAGAGCTAGTATGTGGTCTGTTGCCATGGGGTATATTCCGCCGATTACACCTGGGACCTTCTCCAGGGTCGAGTATTGCTCCTGGGCCGCAGACCCATCGCCCCGCACCACGGCCAGGAGAGCAAGGCCGAGCCCGGCTAGCTGGACGAATATGGGGTTGGCAGTTGGCGACGAGAGCACGGTCTCAGCGGCCGCTTCAGCCTCGTCGAACCGGCTCATCACCCCGGTGATTCGGGCGGACCAGGGCAAAAGCGCCGCCACCGCCGCGGATTCAATGCCTGGACTGGTTGGGTTCAGCCGCAATGCGCCTATCAATCTTTCCATATAGACCTCGCCTTTAGCGAAGTCACCCTCCTCGTACTCCAACAGTGCCCTGGCGAGTAGGATGGGAGAGGTGCGTGGGGACACGGCCAGGCTTCGGTCGCTAAAGTCTCGGGCGGTTTGGAGGGCTCCCTCCATCCGCCAAATAGTTTCGTTGATTCTGAGGGTCACGTCCAGGAACACTCGGTCGCCCAGTTTCTCTGCCAAGGTCAACGATGATGCTGCATGCTCTTTCGCCATCTCCAACTCCCCAAGCTGCGTCGCAGCTCGGGCGGCGTCGAGGCGGCCCAGCTCGATGGCCCGCAGGCTGTTCCTCAGGCATTCTCGGAAGCGGAGATGAAAGAAGTCCACGTCGGCAGAAGAAGCCACCGTCCGAGCCTCCATTACCGCATCTCCCTCGCGCTGAGCGATGAGCAGGGCCCTATGGAAGGCCCCTTGGGCACCCTCGTAATCACCTCCCGCGCGTCCCAGCTCCAAGCCGTAGCGCGACAGAAGACGCCCCTCCGCATGGGAATCGGTCGGTACCAGCTCGAGAGCCCGACTTAGCAACTGAGTCCTTCCCGTGTTGTGAGAGGTGGCGTACATCGGGTATTCGGCAACGGCCACCGCCAGTTCCACTTGAGCAGCCTCAGCATAGTAGTCGAACGCCCGACGCATGGTCGTTACTGTATCCTCCCTTTGGTGCCTCTCCGCCGTGGCGGCCTGGGCACGACCGAGACCAAAGAGTAAGGCGCCTCCACGGGGTCCTTAGCTGCTTCTGAACCGGTCGATGGCGCTTCTTTGGCAGCCAGTGCCCGCTCGTAGTAGGCCTGGGAGGAGGCCCAGGCGTAGGCCGCCAGCGCTCGCTCGCCGGCCAGCAATGAGTATTGAACCAGCTTGTTACTTCCCGCTACGGCCTCAGCCTGGGCGAATTGTTGGCTAGCTCAGCGGCGTGGGCCTCGGCGGAGTCACCGTACAGCGCCTCAAAAGTCTCGGCGATGCGGGCGTGTAGCCGCACACGACGGGTCAGTGTCAGCTCTTCACTCAGGGTTTCCTGAATTAGCGCATGGGTAAACTGGTAGCGTCCTACCGCTTGGGGCAGCTCCTCGATAACCCGTGCTCCCAGGGCTTCCTCTAAGACGTCCAACAGCCGATCTTCGGACATGTCCTCAACCAGCGGGGTTAGCTGTCTCAGTTCAAACTCCCATCCCCACATCGTTACTGTGTTTGACTTGGGAGATTTCCCCTCGATCCAACCTGGAAAGTCTCGCTAAGTTTAGGATGTAGCCACCCCAGAGCTGCCGATGCTAGGGCTGTCTTGCCTATACCGGCGGCCTCCCAGATAACCAGACTGCCCAGGGGTCGCAACCGGATAGCGCTTTCACGAACCAATAACCTCAAGTTCCGTCGGAACTGCAGGGCCTTTTCATTCTCCTGCCTGGTAGGTAAAGCCCATCATGTCGAAAGCTTCGCTGAGATGGGCATTGTGGCGGCGTAGGGCAGCGGCTACGTTGGAATGCCCAGCCCGACGTACCAAGCTGATGACCAGGTTCCGCAGGCCCGCCAGCACCTGAGGGGCGGCCCCAGTGCGCACCTGAGAGCGGTCCTCGTCGAAGGTCACATCCCGTACCCAGTGGAGGCGGTTCTCGATGCCCCAGTGCCCACGGGAAAGGCTCAACAATCGCCTGGCATCGGCATCAGTGGCTGGGAGACTGCTAATTGCATAGCTCACAGCCACCTGTTTCTTGCCCTTCACGACCCGCTCGCGCTCTAGCCGACACACCTGTTGCAGATGCGGCCACGCTTCCCCGACCGTCCCAGCGCTGCCCACGTAGCCATTTAGCTCTGGGTCGGCCAAGGCCCACAACTCTCGCCGCTCCAGCCGCCCATGACGCCGCTTTACTGGAGCATCGGCCCAGACCGTCAGCTTGGCCCCGCGTGCTCGCCACTCCGCTGCCCCAGGGAGGTACGGTTGGGCCACCAGCCCTCTCAGTTCCTAGCAGGGGAAAAAGCCACCTCCAGGTCTCGGCGCAAGGTGGGCTGATTCTCTTTAACTGGCAGCAGATACTCTCCGCCGCCTGCCACAATCTGCTCACAGACTTTCCGTTGGGTCAGTAAGGCATCAGCCACTACTACCCGACCCTTCAGGGGTACCTGGCCCAATACTTCTTTGACCGCCGCCAATTCTTCCCCTTTGCCCGGCGCAGCTACCTGCGCCAGCACTGCCCCAGCGCGGCTAGCGTAGGCCGACACCAGATGGACCCCGGGTATCTCTTGGCCGTGGACCCCTCGCAAGGTTTTCCCGTCCAGGGACAGGGGATCATCCGCCTCTACCCCGCTATTTGCCAGCCAGTTGCCGACTTCTGCCTCAAAGGCCGCCACGTCCAGGCCCTTGAACACCCGGTGGAGGGTGGCCACGCAGGGTGTCTTCTCCTGGCTGAACCCCAAAAGCTGCGCCGTAGCACCCCCTTGGTCCCGCCCCCATTGAGCTATGGCGTATAAGCTGCGGGCGCCGCACAGCATGGCACAGGTGGCCAAGGCCAGGATCGCCCCCAAAGAGTGGCGTCGCCCTTGGCTACTCCGGAAGTCAGGCACCAAATCCAGCGTTTCTCTCAAAGTCATCATCCTCCCCTCCCGCTTAAACTGGTAATAATTTTATACTATTTTGATAGAATGAAAAGGCCCTGGTCGGAACTGGTCCATGCCTTGCCAAAACCGAATGGGTCGTAATCATTGCTGTTATACGTCCAATTATAAATTACTCTATGCCCTATTGCCTCCTGCTCTCCAGTCATGCTGTCCCAGTCATCCAGTATCAGGGTCACTGCCACTATAATGTCTAATACTCCGTCTGCTAGAACCAGGAGATTGGCTAATGACTCATACGGTGCTAAAGGGATCTCTGGCAATTTCTCAGGTACGGGCTGCCTCATTATATTTGCCTGGCGTTCCAGGCGGCGAGCCTGGTGAACCTCCCAAAAGCGATCCCAACATTTTTGGTCGACAGTACGAAGTCCATCGAATCTCTCAAATGCCTGGAGCAAAATTGGATATTCGAGCAGACCAGATCCAAATAGTAGAATTGTTTGGTCAATAAAGCGCGTTTGATCACCAAACGATTGGGACAAGGGGGCCACCTGTCCTGGGTCTCGGTTGCCACCGCGGAACCATTTTGGCTTGACACCCTGGAAGCTGACTAGGTCCCTCAACTCTGAGTAATTATTTCTCACATACCAAAAACCGTCTGAATGGGAGTCAAAAGCAGGTATATCGAAGGCAGCAGTAGTGATAGTTGTCACTTGGGTAGCCGCCAAATTACGGACGACACTAATTCTGCTGCGGACCGTTTCAGAGACTCTGCGAGCCTGATTCTGGAAATCCCGTTCAATAAATACCCAAGCAACAGCGAGGGCAAGAAGCACACCTATTCCTTCAGCCAATAAATTGCTGTGGAACCCCGATAAATCCCCTCTTGCTACAATCTGGAAACCAACAACGTACAGCCCCCCAGCCAGCATCAAACCCAACCACAGCACCCACCATCGCAGGAAAACAACTACAAGCGGCCTTAGGTGATGCCTCCAGGATCTTGCCCATTGATAGCTTTTTCGCTGTCGCCACCCGCGAAATTGCTGTCTAAGCGATTTGATCTTACTAGACGCTATCCCCGGAAGTTTCATAGCCTGACGTTACCAAGACCTCAAAACAACTAAACCAAAGCTAAGGTGAAACCTACATAAAGCGAACCCGAAGAGGAGTTGCGATATTCTGTAAAAGAAGTAGATTGGCGGTGGTGGAAGGGATGACAGACATAGTGCAACTCCTGGAACGGTGGCAACTGGATGTAGGCGACTTACGGGAAAGGATGTATCGGGCGCCAACACCTCGGGAGCGAGAGCGATGGCATGGGCTATGGTTGTTGGCCCAAGGGTGGTCGGCCACTCAAGTGGCTGAGGCTTTGGAGAGAGAGCCTCATACCATCGGAAACTGGCTGGACAACTTTCGCCAAGGCGGGGCCCAAGGTTTGGTCTTTGAGCAGACTGGGGGTTCCCCCCCGTCTTGAACCGAGGTCAACAGAACCAACTGAAGTCTGCGGTGCAAAATCCGCCTGGGGAGGCGGGGATTGAATTGTCCAACTGGAACTGGAAAGTAGTAAGGCAATTTCTCAAGCAGAGCTTTGACCTGGGGCTGAGTCGGAGCAGTTGCTTGAACTACCTCCATCGGTTGGGCTTCGTGCTGAAGCGACCCAAGAAACGCCTCCTGAAAGCCAAGGATGAAGAACGGAAAGCCTTCGTCCTCCAGTACAGCCAAATCCGAGAGGAGGCCCAAGAGAGTGGAGCCAAGATCTTCTTCGTGGATGAAGCCCACTTTCGGGCCGATGCCGACCTGCGAGGCAAATGGGTACTCAAGGGAGAGGCAGCGCTGGTGGACTCCACCAGTCCCCGGTGGGGAGAGAAGGCCTGCTACTACTCGGGAGTTTGTCTGGAGACTGGGGAGGTGGAAGCCATGGAAATAGCTGGAAACAGCAATGCCGAGACCTCCACCGCCTTTTTACAGCAGCTAAGAGCAAACTATCCTGGACCTCTGGTAGTAATCTGGGACAAAGGGCCAGCCCACCGAGGAGCAGCGATTCGCAGCTATTTGACCACCCCTGACTTGCATCTGAGGTTGGTGGCCTTACCGGCCTACAGCCCAGACTTCAATGCCGACGAAGCCGTCTGGGACTGGGCCAGGGAAGAGGTCACGGCCAACGAATGCCACGGAACAAAAGCCAAAGTCCAAGAGAAGATGAATCAATTCTTCGGCGGGCTAGCTCACCGTAAGGAAGAAGTGAAACGTCGCTGCCGAACCCGGTTACAGGCCCGAGCCGATGCTTTGATCTTTACACCTGCCGTGCCTTTGCCATCACTGCCCAATGTAGTTCCCACCTTGGCTTTGGTTTAACCCGAATCCACCGATGGACGGCGTGTGGGAGGCCTGCTGAAGAAACAAAAGGGTGCGCCTCTGAATCTGGGATAATGGTTTTGAAACAGAAAACCGACCAGAAACAAGGAGCACCCAATAGATGCTACCACGCAACCACCCCGACCGCATCCAAATCGCCTTCGACGACCACCGCCTGGTGGCCAATGCCGGGCTGATCCTTCCCGCCACCCTCGCCCTGCGCCTTGGCCTTCCCCAACTCCTCGGGAAGCACCTCGACCTCGGCGGCGCGCCGGGCCGGGCGAACACCGGCGACAAGATAATGACCCTGGTCGCCTCGGCGCTGGCGGGCGGCGACTGCATCGACGACGCCGATGCGTTGCGCACCGGCAGGACGGCCTGCGCTCCCGGCTGCGTAGTCAAAGCGCCATCCACCCTGGGCACCTTCCTGCGCAGCTTCACCTGGGGCCACGTCCGCCAGCTGGACGGGGTGAGCCGCGAGTTGCTGGCCCGGGCCTGGAAGGCCGGCGCCGGACCCGGCGACGCGCCATTCACCATCGACCTTGATTCGACGATCTGCGAGACTTACGGACTGGCCAAGGAGGGCGCCCGCCATCACGGCTATACCGGCGCGCGGGGCTATCACCCACTGCTGGCCGTCGCCGCCGGAACCGGCGACGTGCTGATGGCCCGCCTGCGCGAGGGCCGGGCCATCACCGCCCGGGGCGCCGCCCACTTCCTGCGTGAGACGGTGAGCCGGGTTCGCTGCGGCGGGGCCAGCGGGCAGCTCACCATGCGGGCTGACAGCGGCTTCTATACCCACGCCGTGGTCGCCGTCTGCCGCCGGATGGATGTCCGCTTCTCCATCACCATCCGCCAGCACAAAAGCCTGCACAATCTCATCGAGGCGATACCCGAAGATGCCTGGACGCCGATTCCTTACTGGATGGACGGCGCCGCCGATGTGGCCGAAACCACCTACACCCCCTTCCAGAGTGAGCCGGATGCCGCGCCGGTACGGCTCATCGTCCGGCGGGTGAAGCCGGCGCCCGGTTCTCAACTGGCTCTCTTCGCCACCTACAGCTATCACGGCTTCATCACCGACCGGGACGGGGAGACCCTGGAACTGGAGGCTGACCACCGCCGCCACGCCGAGATCGAGAATGCGATACGCGACCTCAAGTACGGCGTCGGGCTGAACCATCTCCCCTCGGGCCGCTTCGCCGCCAACGGCGCCTGGCTGGCGGTACAGGTGATGGCCCACAACCTGGCTCGCTGGACAGCCCGCATCGGCCTGGGTGAGCAGATCGTGACCACCAAGACCCTCCGGCGGCGGGTCTTCGCCCTGGCCGGACGGCTCACCCGCTCGGCACGCCGGATCACCCTGCATCTTCCCAAGCGCTGGCCCTGGGAGGAGCAGTTCAGCCGCGCCCTGGCCCGACTGCGAGCCATTCCACTCCCAGCCTGACGGCGCCCGTCCGCCACTGACCCGCCAGCCAACCCAACGTCCCCGCAAACTCGCGCCAGCCCAGTCCGCGAGCGCCTCTTGCCGTGTCCTATCCCGCCATCTCGCTCGCCACAGCCACTGTAAGCCGCCATCGGCGCCCCCAAAAGCGCCTGCAGACCGCCCGCCAACCTCCCGTCTACCCAAGTTCGAGCCCGGATTATCGCGCCTGTACTCCCTCACCCCCCTTCCGTTGTCCTCACGCTGTCCATCCGTGTCCATCGGTGGATTCGGGTTTAGGCTCCCTAAGGCTTAGTAGGTGGGTGTTGTCAATGTGAGTGTGCCGACCATCATCCCTTCGGTGGTGAGACGGGAGCGGTCGATGGCCACCGCCAATCCGAAGTCGCCTATCTTGGCCACACCTTCACCAGTCAGCCAAACGTTGCCGGGCTTTAAATCCCGGTGGACGATGCCCCGAGAGTGAGCGAACTCCAGCCCCCGGCAGGTCTCCTTGGCTATGTCGATGGCCTGCTCTAAGGGAAGGCGGTGGTCAGTGGCATCCTCGATGACCCCTTCAACGTCGCCGCCACCCATTAGCTCGGTGACCATGTAGGGCTGGTCCGCCTCTTGACCAAGATCGAACACGGTGACGATGTGCGGGTGGGAGCCGAGCCGGCCCATGGCCTGGGCTTCTCGGGTGATGCGGGTGCGGGAGACCTCGTCCAAGCCCTCGGTCTTAATCAGGGCGAAGGCCACTTCCCGGTCCAGCAAGGTGTCTTGAGCCAGGTAGACCTTTTTCTTACCACCCTCGCCGAGGAGCTTCTTCACCTGATAGCGGCCGTTGGCGAAGGAGGTCGGCTGGTTTAGGTCCCGTATTGGGGTAGGTGCCAATAGCTGCAGTTCCGCTTGCTTGCCGGGCTCATCCCGTAGAACTTGCTCTACCGAAGATAGAAGATAGGAATGCCAGGGCATCGCTATTCTCTGAGTCGAGGCCAATAACAACTCTTGCACACTCTCTAACAGTTCTCCCGTCTAGTTGGTCCATGGCCTCTTCAGCCTGGTCCAATAGACGGTCTATCCGCCTCTGTATCCGCTCACTTGCCATTATGTGGGAATAGTAGATCGGGGCTGGAAACTTGTCTACTATCTGTTCGGAGGGTCTTAGCTGGGTGCCTTCCGTAGGTCTGGGATGCTAAACTGGTGGCTCAATGAGGGGTTCCTTTAGAACCGCGCTCGGGTGTCGAATCTCAGGGATAAGGGCTGCCCTTGGGCTCGTGAGCGGCCCTGGAAGGGTGAAAAGTTCGACATACAACAAGCACCCGTCTAAAATACTGCTAGCCGAATAGCCTTGAAAATCAAGATTAAGATGATGAACGTAGTTAGCACCGACAAGCATGATTACCAACTGGTCCAGGACTGGGGACGGTTACCCGAGGACTGGCCCTTCGGTTCGGTTAGTTCAGTTGCCACTGATTCCGATGATAGGCTCTACCTATACCATTAGACGCGAGAGCAACCTTGAGGGAGTTTTTAAAGGGAGAAAAGGCATGGCAGACAATGACATCTTATTGATGGCTCACCTGATGCGCCGCGCTGGATTCGGCGCCTCGTACGAAGAGTTGGAGCGGCGAGCCGCGAAGGGGTATGAGGCCACGGTGGAGGAGCTACTCTATCCCGAGGCGCAGCCGGACCTGAAAATGGACGTCATGAATCGGTACATGCACGGTTGGCGCGATATGAACGGCCTAATGGCCAACCAGGGATTATGGACTTATCGGATGGTCAACTCCCCGCGTCAGTTGGAAGAGAAGATGTGCCTGTTCTGGCACAGCATCTTCTGCGTCGGGGACTCCAAGTGCATGAGAGCCAGGCAGATTCTGCTTCAGTTGAACAAGTTCCGCGCCCACGGCTTTGGCAGGTTCTCCGACCTGATGTTGGACCTGGCTACCGACCCGGCCATGCTCTACTACCTGGACAATCAGCTGAGCCATAAAGACGCCGTAAACGAGAACTGGGGCCGGGAGCTCTTGGAGCTTTTCTCCATGGGCGTGGGCATGGACGGTCATGCCAACTACACCGAGGAGGATGTGCAAGCCTGCGCCCAGGCCTTTACCGGCTGGACCATCGCCAATGCAATACCCCGGTACCCCTATGGCAGCTACGCAAACCAGTTTTTCTACAACCAGTTCGACCATTTAGACGACGAAAAAAGCTTCCTTGGGGAGACTGGGAACTTCAATGGTCAGGACATTATCGAGATAATCGCCAAGCAGCCTTCTACCGCCCGGTTTATATCCAGGCACTTGTACAATTTTTTTGTGGCCGATGAACCTCAGGTGCCGGCCTGGCAAACTACTACCCCCCAGGACCCCGAGTTCATCAAGGCGCTGGAGGACGAGTACTTCCGGTCTGGATACGAAATCCGGTCCATGCTGCGGCTGCTGTTCAATTCCGACTCTTTTAAAAATGCCCGCTTCGCCAAGGTCAAGAGTCCCTCTGAAGTGGTATGTGGCACCTTGCGCTTAGTCGGGCATTTTAACCAGCCCAAGCCGCGCTTTTATGACCCGGCCTTGGAAATCCGTTACATGGGCCAAGACCTGCTAAATCCTCCGACGGTGGAAGGATGGCACACCGGCAAGGAGTGGATCGACAGCGGGACCCTGGTGGAAAGGATCAACTTTACGGCCGGGGAAATGGGACGCATCGATTCCCCTGGTATCCGTTCCATCATAGACCGGTTCGCGTCCGAGGGTGAAACCATATCCGCGGAACGTCTGCTGGACCGCTGCCTAGAAATGCTGGGTGGATATGAACTGATGGAGGAAAACCACACTCTGCTGGTGGAGCATGCTCAGACAGCCGCTACGCTAAGCACCAGCACTGTACAGTTTGCCCAGTCCGTGGGGCAAATACTCCAGCTGATCGTCTCTACCCAGGAATACCAATTCAACTAGATGACGCGGCGGAAGGACCCACCGCTGAGTCGGCATTGCTAATTTACAGGAGGAAGTATGACCAGCACTAGGAAAGACTCGGTCCTGGTGGTGCTACAGCTATCCGGCGGTAATGACTTCATGAACACATTGGTTCCTTACACGAACCCCCTGTACTACGACAATCGCCCCAATGTAAGGATTTCCGAAGATCAAGTCCTGCCCATAAATGACTACTTGGGCTTTAACCCCAATATGCCGGAATTCAAGAAGTTGTACGACGAAGGTAAGATAGCCATCATCCAGGGGGTTGGATATCCTAATCCCAACCTTTCTCATTTCCGCTCGATGGATATCTGGCACACCTGTGAGCCGGAGAAGCTGGCCGACGAAGGCTGGGTGGGGCGGGCCATTCGCGACCTGGACCCCAAGAAAGAAAATGTGCTGACCGGAGTAAACTTCGGTCGCGGCCTCCCCAGGGCAATGGCCGCGCCGGGGGTGCCGGTGGCTTCGGTGGGCAACCTGGAGACTTATGGCGTGCTGACCAGCATAGAGGTGGAGGAAGAGCGGTCGGTAGCGCTGAACATTTTCTCCCGCATGTACTCCCCTGCCATGGGGCACGGCCCGGTGGTGGATTACCTTTCCCAGACCGGCATGGATGCCCTGAACGGGGCGGACATTCTCGCAACTGCCCCCGCCCAGTACTCATCCACGGTGGAATATGGTGATAGCTCCATGTCCCAGTACATGAGGAACATAGCCCAGGTGCATTGTGCCAACCTGGGGACCAGGGTCCTCTACACAACCGCCCCTTACAACAGCTTCGACACCCACGCCACCCAGAATTCGGCCCACGCCGGACTGTGCATCAACGTTTCTCGGACCGTCAACGACTTCTACGATGACTTGAAGGAGCACAACGCCAGTGACAATGTACTACTCCTAGTGTTTACCGAGTTTGGTAGAAGGGTACACGATAATGGCTCTGGGACCGATCACGGTTCGGGAGGGGCCGCTTTCGTTATCGGCGACTCCGTGAAGGGCGGACTGTATGGGGAATATCCCTCCCTGGCGGCGGATAAACTGTTGGAGGGTAACCTGCAATTCAACAACGACTTTCGCGGCCTGTACGCCACCCTGCTGGAAGATTGGCTGGACCTGGACTCCAAGCCTATCGTCAACGGCAGCTTCGAAAAGATGGACTTTATCTCGAAGGATTAGATCCTGCCTGAGGGTGTTTTTAAAGCCTGGTGTCTTGTCCGCGTTGGAGTAGAGGGTTGGGTATTTCGACAGAACGTTACTGAGCCCCTTCTCCCTTGATGGGAGAAGGTTGGGATGAGGGCGATACCCCTCACCTCAGTCCTCTCCCGCAAGGGGAGAGGATGCCGAGCCCGTTAGCATGGGTGCCGGAATGGGTCCAAAACTACGCTGCCGGCAATGCCCAGATAAAGATAACCCTAATCTGCGGTAAGTCAGGATACTAGGTGGGTTGCCGGGGCGAAGGCTCTGGCAACCCACAATGGTGGTAAGGGCAGAGGAGAGGTATGGCAGGAAGTGATATAGCGTTAATGGCTCACCTGATGCGCCGCGCCGGATTCGGCGCCTCGTATCAGGAACTGGAGCGGCGAGTGGCGAAAGGGTATGAGGCCACGGTGGAAGAGCTACTTCATCCCGAAGAGCAGCCGGACCTGCAAATGGATGTAATGCAACGGTACATGGGTTGGCGGGATATGGGATACCTGGCGGCCAACCAGGGATACTGGACTTATCGGATGGTCAACTCTCCAAGGCAATTGGAAGAGAAGATGTGCCTGTTCTGGCACAGCATCTTCTGCGTGGGCGACTCCAAGTGCATGGCTCCGCAAAACATCCTGATCCAGTTGAACAAGTTTCGGGCCCGGGGGTTCGGCAGGTTCTCCGATCTGTTGATGTACCTGGCCAGCGACCCGGCCATGCTCTACTACTTGGACAACCAGCTGAGCCACAAAGACGCCGTGAACGAGAACTGGGGGCGGGAACTCTTGGAGCTTTACACTATGGGCGTGGGCATGGACGGGCATGCCAACTACACCGAGCAGGATGTGCAAGCCTGCGCCCAGGCATTCACCGGCTGGACCGTCGCCAACGGTATGCCCAGGTACCCCTACGGTCGCTACGACAATCAGTTCCTCTATAACCAATTCGACCATATCGACGATGAAAAGAGCTTCCTCGGCGAGACTGGGAACTTCAACGGTCAGGACATCATTGAGATCATCGCCAAGCAGCCTGCCACGGCCCGGTTCATATCCAGGCACCTGTACAATTTCTTCGTCGCCGATGAACCCCAGGTGCCGGCCTGGCAGACCACTCCGCCCCGGGAACCGGAGGCTATCAAGGCGCTGGAGGATGAGTACTTCCGGTCTGGATACGAAATCCGTTCCATGCTGCGGTTGCTGTTTAACTCCGACTTCTTCAAGAATGCCCGCTTCGCCAAGGTGAAGAGCCCATCTGAGGTAGTCTGCGGCACCCTGCGCTTATTAGGGGATTTCAGCAGACCCGGGCCCCGGCTCTATGACCCAGCCTTGGAGATACGGTATATGGGCCAGGACCTGCTGAACCCTCCCACGGTGGAGGGATGGCATACCGGAAAGGAGTGGATCGACAGCGGAACCCTGGTGGAGAGAGTCAACTTTGCAGCCGGTGAGATGGGACGCGTCGACGCCCCCGGCATCCTTGCCATCATCGACCGCCTGGGCTCGGTCGGTCCTATTATCTCAGCCGAACGCCTGGTTGATGGGTGCCTGGAAATGCTGGGTGGTTATGATCTTATGGAGGAGACCCGGACGTTGCTGCTGAGCCATGCTCAGGCAACTGCTACGTTGCACACCGGTACGGCAGAGTTTGCCCAGTCAGTGGGGCAGATGCTCCAGCTGATTGTCTCCACCCAGGAGTACCAATTTGCCTAGTTCGCCAGCCTTTGGAAGCAGGACTTTAGCTCCAGTTAGTATAAGGGTCCAGGGGTGCGCCGCCAGAGGAGGCCCTTAAGGGTGTCAAAGTTCGACCCTTCTCCGGGCGGGGCGGTAGTTGCTGGATCCTAAGATGCGAGGTAAGAATGACTGCTCAAATTCAGGGCGCAACATTTCGTTACAGCCACACCATAGGCCGAGGTGAGGAAGCCGGGACGGGGTTCAAAAACCCGGTGGCGCTGGCCCGTGGTGAGGAGGACGTGATGTATGTGGTGAGCCGCAGCTACGATTATCGCGCCGACTCTAAGCGGATAACCGTATGCACCGTTGGCGAAGATTACATTGGGGAGATCGGTAATGGTGGCCGCCTAGGGGCGGACTTGATGGACACCGGCGAGAACACTTCCCCGGGCTCCCTGGTCTGGCCTACCTCAATCGCCCTGGACCGGGAAGAAAACCTGTACGTATCCGATGAATGGCTTAATCGCATCGCCATCTTCACCAAGGATGGCGATTGGCTCGGCGCCTGGGGGAACCGGGGCAGCGGTGATGGCGAGTTCGACCAACCCTCGGGAATCACCTTCGATAGTGAAAACAACCTTTATGTAGTCGACACCGGAAACCACCGTATCCAGAAGTACACCAAAGACGGGCAATTCCTGAGCCAGTGGGGCCACCAGGGCAGTGGCGATGGCGAGTTGGATATGCCCTGGGGCATCGAAATCGACAGCAAGGGCGACGTTTACCTGGCCGACTGGCGCAACGACCGAATCCAGAAGTTCACCGCAGACGGTCAGTTCCTGATGAAGTTCGGAACTACGGGAAAGGGTGAGGGGGAGTTCAACCGTCCCACCGATGTAGCCGTGGACCAAGAAGGCCTGATTTATGTGGCTGACTGGGACAATGACCGGGTGCAGGTGTTTGATGGCCAGGCCAGATTCATCGCTGTGATAACCGGTGATGCCACTTTGTCCAAGTGGGGAGAGACGAAACTGGACGCCAACCCGGAAATGCGGTTCCAGCGAGAGATCGCCCAGGGCTTGGAACGGGAGAAGTATTTAAGGGGGCCCATAGGGGTAGTGGTCGATGACCAGGCCCGGCTCTTTATAGTGGACTCCCAGCGCAACCGCATCCAAATCTATCGCAAACTAGCCCCTTATTTCCTGGGCCGGTGGGATGGTGGGCGTTTGTAAACGTCCTACCCATCTTTGATGTCCCAACTTGGCGTCGGGGCTTGCTGGAGTCTCACTTCAGGCAGATACCCGCCGAGCGCAGCTTGGTGTTAAAGCTCTAAAGCCGCCGCAGCTTGGGCGCCAAAACGGCCAAGATGAGCACCAAGACGATGCCCATGGTCCCGACGATGTGTGCTGCTTGGGGCGCGCTCCAGAGGCCGGCCATGGCTCCGGAGGACATGCTGCCCAAGGCGAAGGCGTAGATTGCCAAGGAACGCAGGCTCATTACCCGGCCGCGATATTCCGGCTGGGCGGTACGCAGCAACGCCGAAAGGAGGAAAACTTGAGTTGACGCGAAGCCCGCCCCGGTTACCACTAGAATCGCCATGGAGAGGTAGAAGGACTGGGACGTGGCAAAAACCAGAATACTGGTGTGCCACAGAACCACGGCCCCGATCATTAGTTTCCCGATGTGCTGCAGATTCCGGAAAAATGCCTAGCCCAGTGATGCGGTGACCGCTCCGATGCCAAAGGCGAAGAGCAACAGTCCCAGGCCGGCGGAATCGGTGTCCAATACGTCCCGGGCAAATATGGGCATCAGGGTGGTATGAAAGGTCCACCCAGAGGACTCGATAATTAGGGCCAATACCAGCGTGGTCCAGAGCACCTGTTGCCCTTTGACGTACTTTAAGCCCCCGATCACGGTGTGGAACACTGACTCGGGCTCTCGGCGGGCACCGCTTCCCGTTGTCCGAATGCCGAGGGCGAACCAGCCGCTGAGGAAATATAAGCCTGCGATGGCGGTATAGGCGCCCTGGGGCCCGAAGCTTTTGAAAAGGATGCCGCCGACCAAAGGCCCGATCAACATGGCAATGTTTCTCCCCAGAGTGTTAAACGCGGCGCCGTTGCCGATGCGGTCTTCAGGCAAGGTGTCGGCAACCAGGGATTGGGCTGCCGGCATCTGAAACACCCGGACCATCCCCGAGGTTACGGCGATCAGGAATATGTGCCACATTTCCAGTAGACCGCTCAGAATTAATACGAGCATCATTATGCCGAAGGCGGCCATGGCAAATTCCACGTAGGCGAGAAGCCGGTGACGGGGGACTCGATCAGCCACGGCGCCGGCAAAGAGAGCCATGATATTGAGAGACATCCGGGCCCCCGAGATCGCGCCCACCAGGAAGGGCGAGTCGGAGAGGTTAAGGATAAACCACGCCAGGACCACCGATTCCATCTGGGTTCCCATGCCCACCAAAGTGGTTGAAGCCCAGACGAAAGAGAAATTACGGTATCGAAAAACAGAGAGGGGATAGGCTGCCCAATTAACGGTGGCGGTTACTTTGGACAAACTCCAACCGGCGGTGTTCTATGTCAAGAGATTTGTGTTGAAGGAATGCAAGTGATCGTGAGTTACGGGCGAACGCTAACACCGTCCTATTACGCTGTCAAACGCCATCACTCTCCTCAACCAGGACGAAGTACCGGTCTTTTCTCCGTCATCAACAACCAGCGCCACCGCGCCATCTATGCCGTCGCCTACCGCCAGGGCCGGCGTCCTAGATCCGCCAACCACTGGACACGCCGGTCCGGGCAGTGCAAAATCTTCGCAGAACCAGGGCGACAACAGGAGGACAGCATGGCTACCAGGCAAATACCTTCGGAAGAACAAGTCATCGGCTGGATGGACTCCCTCAGCAACTGGGGCCGTTGGGGCGCCGAAGATCAGTTGGGCACCCTGAACTTAATCACCGACGCCAAGCGGGTTCAAGCCGCCGGACTGGTGAAGGAAGGCATCAGCATCACCTGCTCCCGGCAGATTGTGCCGGAACTAGCGGCCGACGTTACCAGCATTCCCCCGCTGCATTACATGTTTCGTTCCATGGACTGACCATCACCCATTTGGATGCCCTGTGCCACCAGGTGTGGAACGGCAAAATGTACAACGGACGCCCCGCCTCCGAAGTTGGTTCAGATACCAAGGCGACCAGCCTCAACGTAGACGCTGCCCAGAATGGAATCGTCACCCGGGGCGTCTTGCTAGATATCGCCAAGGTCAAAGGTAAGAAGTGGCTGGATGCCGGAGAGCCCGTGTTCGTCGAAGACCTGGAAGCCGCCGAGCAGGCAGCGGGCGTGCGCGTCGAGGAGGGAGATGCGCTGATGCTGCGCCTAGGCTGGTACAAGCGCCGGCTGGAAGAGGGCCCGCCATCCTCGGGGCGTCCGGGGCTGCACGCGGAGACCCTGCCCTGGCTTCGGGAGCGCGGCGTTGCTATAGTCGCCGGCGACGCCTCCCAAGACGTTGAACCCAGCGGCTATCCCAAGCTCGGCCTGCCGGTGCACAAGGTGGGCATAGTCGGCATGGGACTGTGGCTTCTGGACGCGGGCAATTGCGAAGAACTGGTGCAGGTGTGCGAACGGTTGAACCGCTGGGAGTTCATGTTCAACGTAGCGCCCTTGCGTTTCAAGAATGCCACCGGGTCCCCGGTAAATCCCCTGGCGATTTTCTAACCGGTTCCGTCTTCGAGGCGGTAATCCTGTCTGGAACTTGCATCAAACCAGGGATGACGACCAGCTGGACGAGGTACTAGATTTAGCTAAGCACCTGCCTGACCCCTTCTATAATCCGGCTGGCATTGGGGACACAGAACTCTTCCATCACCGGACTGTAGGGAATAGGCACGTCGGGAGCGCAGACCCGTTTCGGCGGGGCTTTGAGAGAGCGAAAAGTTGTCGGGTCCTCGGTGATCACCGCGGCAATCTCAGCGGCCGCGCTGCCAGTAATACAGGCCTCATCTACCACCACCACCCGGCCCGTCTTCCGCACGGAATGCCAAAGGGCTTCCCGGTCCAACGGAACCAACGTGCGAGGGTCCACCACCTCCAACGATATTCCGTCTTCGGCCAACGCCTCCGCGGCTGTCAGTGCCTCGTGGACCATCTCCGCAATGGCTACTACGGTGACATCCTCCCCAACGCGCTTCACCTCGGCTTGCCCAATGGGAATGGTGTACTCTTCTTCCGGAACGGGTCCCATCAAGCCGCCCAAGTTAAAGGCCTGGTGCTCAAAAAATACCACCGGGTTGTTGTCGCGAATGGCCGACTTCATCAGTCCCTTGGCATCATACGGGGTAGAGGGCATCACGACCTTGAGACCGGCCAGGTTCAGGAAAAATGGGTGGGAACTCTGGCAGTGCTGGGCCGCCGCCGCTCTGCCGCTTCCAGTAGCGGCCCGGAGCACCAAGGGAAAGGTGGCCTGTCCCCCCAACATGTAATGGGTTTTGGCCATCTGGTTAACTATCTGGTCCATGGCGTTAAAGGCAAAGGTCATCAGACCAGGGCTGATGATGGGCCGAAATCCGCTGCCGGCGGCTCCGATGCCGGCCCCAACATAGGCATCCTCAGAAATGGGGCAAACCCGGACCCGGGCCTCCCCGAACTCAGGCAGCAGCGCCTCCAAAGGCCCCAAACCACCGCAGAGATGAAACACTTTCTCATCCCGTCTCATCTCCTCCTGAAAGGCTTCGATGACCGCATCGACAAAAGTGATCTCTCTCATGCCTCTCCTATCACTAATCTGCTACCGGTTGTTGGCTGGAGGCGTCTGCCGCCAGGGCAATCGCGTCTTAATCGCCCCCAGGTTTGGGACAGTGGCTCTTTGGGGTCTGACGAGTCCCGGAAGTCTTTCGATCTTTACGTGTTATAGTCAAAATAGCTGGGAAAGCATCGGAATATCTACCATTCGCTAGCCTTCTGTACCGAAGTTCGAAAAGGCAGTTTTAGACGCGATTGCCCTGCGTCTGCCGCCGATAACCAAGTCAAGGAGCGAAAACCTGAGTCAAGGCATCCTGGGGACTGGGAACCGCCCCGGCCCTGGCGTAGGCAACCGCCTCCTCCACGGATAGCTGTACTTCCCGCTGAATAGCCTCCAGCGTTTCGGCGCCGGCCACTGCCTGCTGGATTAGACGCGTTCGGAGATAAGCGACCGGATCCTGGAGATTGCCTCCGGCGACGTCTTCGGGCGGCTCGAACCGGGAATCCGAGTCCTGCCCTGGGTTTACATAACGCCGATAGGTTTTGCATTCAATTAGGCTGGGACCGTCCCCGGCGCGAGCTCTTGCCACCGCCGGCTCCATCGCTTCGTAAACCGCTAGCACATCGGTCCCGTCCACGGTTACCCCAGGCATGTTGTAAGAAACCGCGCGCACCGACACGTCCTCCACCGATAGGGCATAGGAAGCCCGCACGGCGATGGCCCAGCCGTTGTTCTCGCAGACGTAGATGACCGGCAGCTTCCAGATGGAAGCCAGGTTGAGAGAGCTATGGAAAGTCCCTTCATTCGACGCGCCATCACCAAAAAACGCGACGGCTACCTGGCCCTTGCCCTCCATTTGGGCCGCCAGAGCCGCGCCGGTGGCAATGGGGAGTCCTCCACCCACAATGCCATTGGCGCCCATCATGCCTACGCTGAAATCAGCCAGATGCATGCCGCCGCCCTTGCCCCCGCAGCAGCCATTACTGCGTCCAAAAAGCTCGGCCATCATGCCGCGAATATCCATGCCTTTGGCTATGGAATGCCCCAGACTTCGGTGGGTGCCGGTAATCCGGTCCTCCCGGCGCAGAGCGGCACATACGCCTACTGCCGATGCCTCTTCTCCCCCATGGGCTTGGATTGGCGCGGGGATGTTGCCCGACTGGGATTCTTCCGCGGCCCTTTCAGTAAAGGAGCGGATGGTAACCATCAGGCGGTACATTTCCAGTAGCTGGTTGGTATCTAGCGGCATATCCGTCCCTTAATGGCCAAATCTCATTCTTCTTGGCCGGCATGAAGTCCTGGTGATGGCGACAGAAATCGGTCTGTTGTTATTGGCGTAGCCATCGAGTGACTCGGCCTCAAATTAGATCATTCAAATAAGTAAGTTCAAGACTTTCCGAACTACATTACTCCAAAACTCAGCACCGTTTAGTTACACTATCAGGCCAATAGGACTAACCGAGCGAGGAGGGTCCAACGCGCCGGCCTTCTCGGAAATTTGTTCAGCCTTGCTGTCCGGCTGAGAACTCCGCCTTATCGGGCAAAGAGGGCTGCGATGCGTTCCCCGACTGTTTTGTCCTCACCTTCCTTTAGCCCGAAAACATGAATCGTGATCCAGCTTTCGCCTTCCCGCACCCGGGTCCAAATGGGTGGATCCCCAGCCTTCAGACGTTCAACAACTTCATATACGTCGAGGCCAGAGATGGCCTTGTCCACCTCCAGGTTCAGGCCGTAGGGCATGTGACCAATCACATTGTCGATGAATTTGGCTTCAACCCCGGGTAATCCTTGGAATTCGGTCAATAAGGCCCGGGTTTGTTGCTCGGCAGCGGCCAGGCGCTCCTCGTGATTCAAGGTTACCCAGCGCCGGACCGCCGCTACCGCTCCGACCATTTCCTGCCGGTCGATCTTTTGGGGCCTACCAATCCCTCGCACACGCCTGCCCTCGTAACTGACGAAGGAGTGGAGGCTAAGTTTGCGAATCATTTCCTCAGTGCCCAGGGCCAAGCCCGTGGACTGGGGCGCACCCATGTACTTGGCGGCGATGCACTGGAAATCGGCCCCCATCCTGACGTATTTACCCAGGTTTTCCAGGGGATAGATCTGGCCGGCGGAATCCACCATCACGGGTATGCCCTGGGCGCGGGCAACGTCAAGGGTGTCTTCTAGAGACAGGGCTTTGGGGTCAAGGACCTGTTCCACGGCGTAGTAGTGGACGGCGGCGGTATTCGGGCCTATGGCTCTTTCCAGGTCTGCCCGGGTGGTTTGTTCCTCAGACCCAAATTCCACTAGGCGGGCGCCAGCAAGCTGCAAGCAACGGTCGTACCAGTAGCGGTGCCGCTTCTGAATGAGAATCTCATTCTTCATTCCGGAAGTGTCAGGGAGTTGCTCGATTTTGCTGTCGTCGTCGCCAGCCATGAAAACGGCGGTGGCAAGAGTCAGCGCCGAGCCCGCTCCGGAAGTGATATACGCAGCAGGGACGTCTACCATTTCTGCGATGGCTTGGCCGGCCTTCTCCTCCAGTTCCATCAGCGGGACGTAAGCATCGTCGGCCTGTTCCATGGCTTCCCTTACCTCAGGAAAGGGGGTCGACCCGCCCAGCATCGTAACGCTACCGATGGCGTTAATCACCGGCCTAGCTCCCAGCTCCCGGTATATCTCTCCCCAGTTGCTATCTGGCATGGGGCTCCCTCCCCTATAGGTTTTACCTGGTCATTTATCCGCTCTAAGGCCGCCGGGTCTGATATTTGGGTCTGGCGCCCACCACGTTGAACTCAACGTTTGATAGCACGACATTGCCTGCCATCAGGTTGCAACTTCCATCGATCTTGACCCGTACCGCACGCCGGCGGATCTTACCATATATGGGCCTTTCGTGATTGGTACACTCCACTACTGAGCCTTGAATCCAGAGCTAAACCCGGTGTGCAGTGGAATCAGCGAGGGTGTAAAATCCGGGGATAGCTAGACAGGCAAAGATGGCGTTTGCTGGTGCCGGAAGAAGAATTACTAAAAATTATCGACCAAGCTGCCTGCGATGGGCTGGTGACACTGGATCTATCCAGTCGTCGAGTCACCGGGCTCCCGCCCGAGATCGGCAACCTCACCACCCTGAAGACTCTATACCTCAATGACAACCAGCTGAGCGGGCTCCCCCCGGAGATCGGCCGGCTCACCAACCTGACAACTTTATACCTCTCCAACAATCAACTGCGTACACTGCCGCCGGAGCTCGGCCAGCTGATCAATCTGGAGAGTCTAAATCTGTCGGGCAATCGACTAAGCTCGCTACCGGCCGAGATCGGCCGGCTCACCAACCTGATGGCGCTAACCCTCTTTCATAATCAGCTAATCTCGCTTCCCCCGGAGATCGGCCGGCTCGAAATCCTGAGAAATTTCAGCCTTTCCGATAACAGACTGAGCCGGCTTCCCTCGCAGATAGGTCAACTGGCCAATCTGCGGACACTGAACCTCTCCGGCAATCAATTGACCGCACTACCCCAGGAGATTTTCCAGCTTGCTAACTTGGGAAGTTTAAACCTGTCCGGCAATCTGTTGACCCGGCTCCCACCCAGCATGGTGCAGCTTGCCAGCCTTTGGAGTCTAGGACTGGCTCGCACTCAGCTCATTTCCTTTCCTTCAGAAATTCTCCGGCTCGCCCACCTGAGGACTCTAGACCTCTCTGGAAATCAATTGGTCTCGCTGCCCCAAGAGATATCCCAGCTCACCAACTTGAGGGACCTCTATCTCTCTGATAACCAACTAAGCTCTCTTCCCCTGCAGATACTGGAATTACCCAACTTGAGCAGGCTAGACCTGAGGAGGAACCCTCTTCCAAGTACCGTCCGGCACCGCTTCCGCCGTCGTCCAGCAGCCTACTTGGCGCGGCATCAAGCGGACTTGGTCGGGCCTAGTTTGCTAAAGTAGCCACCGGGAGAATTCTGGACTGGCCGCCACGCCGATCCTCGCGGTCCGAGGCCTCCCCTTCGAGGATGGAGGGGCGCCCGGTCCTAAGAATTCGACGTCTACTGGACCACCAAAGCGCCAAACCCAAATAGGATGAGAAGAACGGCGTTGTTGGTGCCCCTTATAGGAGCAGCCCTGGTAGTTGATTTTGATGGGAAATCTATCGCAAGCAAAGGTCATCCTGAGACGGCCTCGGGCGGGCGAAGAATCTGGGTTGGGGCGTTTCTCTGGCGGCTCGCCAGGCTCCTTCATGCGGTCGGAAGGACAGCCCCATTTACACTTGGAAAGCGCGCTGGAATTCCAAGGAGGCTAAACGGACCAATTGGCGGGCGCGGCCGTTGGCAACAGCCGGAACCCCATACCGTATCCCATTACCGAAGGGAATCTCAAAAGCCTATTTAGTTGACGTAATTAGCGCGCCAGCCTTCGGATTAATCGGGGACCCGCGAGGTCAGGTGGTACAGCTGGGTTTTCGCCTGGATTGCCTCATCCCATCCCCTGACCCTCATGTCGATCATCAGCCCATCAGGACCCATGTACTTTCGATTCGCGTTGCTGCTACCCGGGCATTCCGTGGAATTCGCTGCCTCAATGGTAGTGCAGGCTTCCTCCAGGTCATCCACGTAGAAGCCAATGTGGTGGACGCCAACAACGGTTGACGGTCCCTCGCCCAAGTTGGGCGCCCCTTCGCCGCCGTACTTGAGAATGGCGAAATAAATATAACCGTCGCTGAGCCAAACCCCCTCTGATCCGGATTCGTCGGGCTTCCGGTCCAACTCATAAAGGCCGAAGACCTCTTTGTAAAAGGCGGCGGTCTTCGCAGGGTCCTCGGTATGCAGCGCAATATGTTTAATTCTGGCCATATCTCCCCCTTAACTATCAGGAGTTCATCCACTTGGTCTCTCGTGGAAGAAGATCCACCTCCCCTGAGGTGGGACCGATTCTAGGGTAAGGCGTAATCTGTGTCAATGAAACAAGCTCACTGGCAAAGAAGAATGCTAGCCCAGATTTCAGGTAGCCTGGGGGCGTTCGGTGCGAAGCTGTTCTCCCGGAGTCGCTAGTTGCGGTTCAGCCCTCTTTTTGGGGTTGATACTCCTTGATGGCCGGGATCACCTCTTGGGTCAACAGATCAATACACCTCATGGCGGTCTGGTGGGACATGGGTCCTTCCCGGCCCCAAAGCACCATGCTGCCCGGGTCCACTACATCGATGATGTGCTTTAGCTTCTTGATGACCGTATCCGGGTTGCCGGTGACAATCTGAAAGGTCTCATGGGCTTCTTCATAGCTAAGACTGGGGCCGCCCGGAGTGATGTTTCTGGTAGCCTCCCTCCGCTGCTGGCGGGCTCCTTGGGCAGCCGAGCGGCTCAGGTATCCCGGTGGTGCCTGCCAGTGACTGGGCGCCACGCCGAAGGAGGTGCCCAGCTGCCAGAAGAAGTTTTTACCCTCCTCATAAGCTCGCTCATCGCTGTCCGCCACATTCACCCTCACCGCGTAGCCCCGATTGTCCTCGGTGGGCCTGTAACCCTCTTCTTTGGCCACCTTGGCGTAAAGATCGTAGATGTTGCTAATAAGGTCCAGAGGGGGAGCCAGCGCCACATAGGGGTAACCGTGCCGGGCGGCGAAGGTTACCGATTCCGGACTGACCACGCCGGGGATCCATACCGGAGGATGCGGCTTCTGCAAGGGCATGACCCAGGGGTTTACCACCCGTAGGTGATAGTGCTTGCCTTCCCATCGAAAGGGACCTGGGGTGGTCCAAGTCTTGATTATCAGGTCGTGGGCTTCTTCAAACCGTTCCCGGTTAAATACCGGATTGGTATTGGTAGCCATGCTCTCTTGCCCAATACCCCGGACGAAACCGCAGATAACCCGTCCTCCGGATATTAGGTCAATCATGGCCACTTCTTCCGCCACCCGCACCGGATTCTCGTGAATTGGGAGGACGTTGCCCAGGAAGACGATCTTTCCCTTTTTGGTCAGTTTGGCCAAGACGGAGCCTATGACGTTAACTGAGGGCATCAAGCTTAGCGGATTGTTGTGGTGTTCGTTGATCATGACGCCGTCAAAGCCGGCTTCAGAACAGTATTGAAGCTCCTCAAAGTACATGCTGTAAAGTTCGGTGGCCTTCTCTGGGCTGAAATTCTCGTTTGGGAATATCAGGTTGGTATAGCCGTACTCTTGGGCCACATCTTGGGGGTAGGCGGTGTACCCCATCTCAGTGAAGAAGAAGACTTCCTTTACCATACCGGTCCTCCCTGCTGAACCTTTCCGACCCCGAGGTTGCCCGCAGTATGGGGCCCACCTTTTTCCACGTCAACGTTCCTAAACGCATATGGTGACCAGATCAGCTGTTTGACTCGGACGAGGTATGTTCCTACACTACCATCGCCCGATCTCAGACACTTACTTCACCAGGAAGTTGATGCTTGCCAATCGATGGACAATGCTCGGAATGCTGTTCCTTGTCCGGACTTCTATGGGGTTCCAGTTTCAGTCTATTGCCTCGGTCTCGCCGTTACTAATTGAAGATTTGGCCATTGGCTATACTGAAATCGGTACCCTTATCGGCCTTTTCATGCTCCCAGGGGTGGTCATTGCTCTCCCCGGCGGCCTGCTGGGCAAACGTTTTGGCGACAAGCGAGTGTGCGCCATCGGTTTAGCGCTGATGGTTGTTGGAGGTATTCTGGTAGGAATTAGCCAATCCTATGTAATCGCATTCGCTGGAAGGTTGCTGAGTGGAATAGGCGCAGTTCTGTTTAATGTGGTTTTGACCAAGATGGTGGCCGACTGGTTCGCGGGGAAGGGAATCGTTACAGCATTTGGGGTAATGCTGAGTGCCTGCCCTTTCGGCATCGCCCTTGGGTTGGTAAGCCAGGGCATTCTGGCTGCCACCTACTCCTGGCAGATTGTGATGTATCTCACCGCAGGGGGTTGCGCGGTGGGACTCGGGGTAGTTACGGCCCTATATCACGCCCCCCAGACCTGGAAGGGTAGTTCATTGGAAGATGCGTCCACCCGTTTCAGGGTACCAATGCGGGAATTATTACCGGTGTCCATGGCCGGTCTCGCCTGGGGTGCCTTCAACGCGGGGCTGGTCATATTTTTCAGCTTCACACCTGCCTTATTGACCACTCAGGGCTGGTCTGCCGTTGACGCCGGATCGCTGGTTAGTCTGGGACTCTGGGTCAGCATCCTATCTCTCCCCCTGGGAGGGTACCTCACAGAACGCATTGGGTTCACCAACGCCATTGTGGTTATTTTTTCGCTGGTAACGGCCGGGGCCCTGTTCTTGCTGCCATATCTGCCGTTCCCCGTGGTGCTCAGCGTCCTAGTGGGTCTCAGCATCGGGCCGCCGGCAGGCGCCATCGCCGCCCTGCCGGCCCAAACCCTGAGTCCGGAGAATCGCGGCCCCGGACTGGGTATCTTTTACAGTTGGTACTACCTCGCCATGGCGGTTGAACCGGTTTTTACTGGCCTTGCCCAGGACCTAAGCGGTAGCGTCGCAGTCCCAGTGCTTATTGGCGGCGCTATGTTTGTGGCCACCACCCTCTTCATTATTTTGTTTCATCTGTCTCGGTCCAAAGTGGCTGCCGCTGAACCCTCCCTGGGGTAGCTAATCCGTCGTCGCCGTTTTGACCAGCTCTCCTCGGCATCTTGACCTGAGCTGAAAACCCTTTCAATCAGGGTTGGCCCCGCTGAGTTAGACGGATAGGGCGGACGGAGCGAGTTCCACTTCTTACCCTTCAGCAGGAAGATTCTTTATGAGCGTGCGTGACCCGGGCTGCCTCCTTGACCGGTTCACACTACGCTGCGCCGTCGTGATCCGTGGCTGTGGGGATACGTTGAACGTCTGCGCACTCAGGCGGGTTGATTTAGCTCGATTGGATTGCCCGACGGATCTTCTGCAAGAATCTGCAGTCCGCTCACCCCGCTGATGATCTCGTTCCGAAATATAGTTCCCTCCGCCCTCAATGTCTCGACCAGGGAGGCCAGGTCATCTACTTGAACTACCAGGCGATTCCAGCCCCCTGGCTCTGGGATGCGCCCGTCCGGCATAGGTCGAGCCGCCGAAGTTCTAGGGTCGCTGAGCCAAAGCCGAAGATCCTCCTTGGCAACGATAGCGAAAGGTCCGAAATTCTCTTCCAGCGAGAACCCCAGTCTCTGAGTGTAAAAGGCTATGGCCTCTTCGATGTCGCTGACGAAGTATCTGACATTTGCCATTCTGTGTCTCTCCTCACCGCCTTTCATATAAGTTAAGTCGGGATTGCCCTGACCAAATGCCACCGGCATGTCGGAAGCACTGTTTACCACGTTATCAGCGGACAGGGGTATTCGGTGATCGGTGGTCAACGATTCGACTGGGAGGATAAGGACACCTTTGTGGTTCCCAGCTGGGCTTGGCATGAACACTATGCCAAGGAGGAGGCGTACCTCTTCTCCTACAACGACTCGCCTCTTTTGGAGCCTTTCGGCCTGTACCGCGAGGAAGCTTACCAGGAGAATGACGGGCACCAGACAGTTTTGGCCTGACGGAATCGATAGGGTAGCTGTCGCCCCCAATAGAGAAGGTGCTTAACAGCGCAGGCCGATGTTCCCACACTCCCAGCCATCAACCGCCGAGGTGGACTTCTCATGTTACGCACTAGGTTATGCGAACTACTAGGAATTGATCACCCAATAATCAATTCCCCAATGGCGGGAGCGGCCACTGCCGAACTTGTAAGCGCCTGGACTGGGATATCCCAGATTAAACTAATAAAGCCTTGATGCGAGGGCAATCCGCTACGGGCGGTACTTGTCTCCTTCTTCCCTAGTAATCCGACCCGAGGCCATGAGCCACATACGGGATATCTCTGGGCCCATGAATTTAAAGGTGCCTCGGAGCTCTTTCTGTAAGTTCGGATAGGTGTTCCCCTCGAGGATGTCGTAAAACCAGGTGCAGAAGCTGCCATGCTCCGTCTGAAGATTTTGGGCAGTGCGGGCGTTTTCTATAGTGGCCTGAATTTTAAGGCGGTTTCGGATAATGCCCGCGTTATTCCTGAGAGCCTCCACATCCTCCGGGCCCATTGCGGCAACAATTTTGATGTTCCAATCGGCGAAGGCCGCTCGAAAGCCGTCCCTTTTGTCCAATATCATTTTCCAGGTCAGGCCTGCCTGGAACACCTGGAGGCTCATAACTTCGAACAAAGTGTTATCGTCGTCCACTCGCTTTCCCCAGATGGTATGTACGTACCAATCCCTTAAAGGGTCATGCGGAGCAGACGGATCGTGGGGTGTTTCGTGGGGCATCTTTTCTACGTAATATCCTTTGGTGAATAGGGTCCTAATCTCTTATTCGCGTAACGGGTGGGAGACGCCTGGTGACGAAGTAGTATTAGCCTACGGGCAGGTAGCTCTCACCGAATCTTTCCCGGTGAGCGATCTCCGGCATGGGCTTGCGGGGCGTACCCTGGCCGCGTCTTCCTGGGAGACGATAACCATACGGCATTATTGTGATCAGCTCCATCTCCGGTGGAATACTTAGCAGCTCCTTAATCGCGGTTTGTTGGTCTGCGGACCTGACGCCCACGAAGCAGGTGCCCAGGCCCTCTGACCAGGCTACCAACTCCATCTGCTGGAGAGCCCGGCCGGCATCCAGCTGGGGACGAGTAGCATTTTCCACGACGATGGCGATAGCCAAGGGCGCATTGGCGATGAAAGCGCCCTGAGTAGCCATTGCCCCCAACTTCATTAGGGTATCCCGGGACTGTACAACCACAAAATGCCATGGCTGAGAATTGCTGGAACTGGGAGCCCACCGTCCGGCCTGCAGCAACTTGTACACTACCTCTTCGGGAATCGGGTCGGGCTTGAATTCCCTTACAGTACGCCTGCGCCTGATACAGTCAAAGACTTCCATGAGCTACCTCCCAGAGCTATAAAATGGGGATGGTGTTACCGGGAGACCGGATCCTTAGGCTGCCTTCCAAGGAGTAATCCTACCCTCCACTTCGGTACGAGTCAGGGTTAGGAATCCTAGAGACGGAATTATAAGAAATCGGCGCTTTGCAGCAGCCCGTGGGTTGAAAAAGAGAATCCCTCCTTCCATCGCCCTAACCACGGGGCCCAATTTACGGGGGCCAATTCAATGTAAGGAATCAGCCGGTCCTTGGTGTATTACCGGCCGAGCCCGCTTAATCATATTGCGCCCGCGGGAGGATAACAACCTAAAGCATTCGTCATTGCGGCTGCTGAGGTAGGCTGGGAGTAGGAAGGGCTAGGTTAGGCCACAACAGCGCCATTGAGACAGCGGGATATAATCAATCCCTAAGCTGGTCGAAGTCTCCTCGCTTTATGTTCCTAGCAACTCCTGGCAGAAACTGTCACCAGGTTGGGACCACCAAGAACCCTATGTCGGTGCGTCGTCTGCTATGTTATCGATAGAGTTTCGCGCGTCCATTAAATTTCGCCGATCCGTGAACTTCCAGTTGACGTATTAATGCGTAAAGAAGGCAAGCATAACGTGACCCGGGTTATGACGTTCGCCGGACTGGCTGGGCTATTCTTAGGGCTGGCTTTGGTGCATCTGAGCCTGGTTGCCGCCCAGAACTCCTCTCAAACTCCTACCAACACTCCCACGCCTACTGCTACCCCGACGCCGACACCCACTCCAACCCCAACTCCAACAACCCAACTCCGCCTCCCTCGGCATTTATCTCTCCAACCAGCGGCTCGGTGGGGACCAGCGTTCGGGTAACCGGCCGCAATTTCCGTCCCTTTCAGAGGATGAGCATCACTTTTGACAACCAATTGGTCGCCACCATCAATGCGGGCTTTAATGGCTCATTTAATGCCACCTTTGACGTACCTGGCCTAGCGGCGCGTTCCTATCAGGTAAGCATCGGAAACATCCTTCGTACCTTCGTCATAAAGTCCTCTTTCAGTATCACTCCTTCCAGCGGGCCTCCGGGGACTGCGGTTACGGTTCGCGGTTCCGGCTTCAGCCCCGGATCTTCCATCAACATAACCCTGGATGGGCGTACTCAGTTCACCGTCAACGCTAACCACGAAGGCAGGATATTGACGGACCTGAACATTCCATCGAATGCAGCCGGCGGCGCTAAATTCATCGCCGCTAAAGGATCTTCCGTCACAGGACAAGCTTCCTTCAATGTAACCGCCACCCTTTCTTTGGACCGGTCGGAGGCTACCACCGGCGACCGGATTAACGTCAGTGGTGCCGGATTCAAGGCTTTCGAATCGGGTATCTCAGTCAAGTTCGATAGTAAAACAGTGGCTTCAAGTATTGCCGCCGATTCGCAGGGAGTTTGGTCCACGTCCTTCGACGTCCCTAACGCTACCGGCGGGTCCCATACCATCAAGGCTACCGGCGGGTCCCATACCATCAAGGCCTCCGGCTCCTCTACATCCGCGAGCGACGTCCGCCGAACTAGGATTACTGTATTAGCTGCATTGAGGTTGGATTTCAGCAGTGGGGTTCCTGGAACGGTGGTCAGAGTCAGCGGCACCGGGGCCAGGTCCCGGGAGCAAATCACGATTGTCGTTGGCGACGATCCGGCTACAGTCAATGCGACCGCCGACCGCCAAGGTGTTTGGACCTCCAGTGTTACCATTCCCATCGCGCCCGGCGGGCTGCTAAACATCCTGGCCACTGGCGCGGGCGGCCAGGCAGCCACAGCTGGTTTTACCGTTACTCCAATTATCAAGGTAGCCCAGGCCAAGGGATTTCCTGGGTCCACCGTAGAGCTGACAGGGGAGGGATTCCTCCCCAACCAGAGGGGTATTCCCATCAACTTTGGCGGCTCGTTGGTGGGCTCAGCCTCGGCTGATGCGTCGGGTTCCTGGTTGGTGGAGATAATTATCCCCCATGCCGCCGCTGGCTCCTATCCGATAAGTGTGCCCGGATCCAATAGCGCCCTTCGGGTATTGTTTAGGGTTACCGCTGGGCTCTCCCTCAGCACCCCTCTGGGCGTGCCGGGGGGAACGGTCACTGTGGTTGGGGCAGGCTTCGCCCGAGACGAAAAGGATATTACCCTCTACCTAGGGAACGAGACTGTGGCAACAGGAATCCTCGCCAACGCCGACGGCACTTGGGATATCCGATTCAAAATTCCCTCGCTCCCCTCGGGGACCTACATCGTTTCCGCCGCTGGCTCTATCACTTCCAGCGCCAACCTTCGGGAAGAAGCTTTGGTTTTGGGTCCCCTTCTGATGCTGAATTCCTCCTCCAGTACGCCAGGAATGACGATTGGAGTCAGGGGAGCCGGATTCGTTGCCAATGCGGCTGAAATATACCTTACTTACGACGGTGTCGTGATAATCTCGGGTATCAGTGCCGACGCCCTCGGGTCTTTTGCCCGATCTTTGCTAGTCCCTCCCTCTACTTCCGGCACTCACCTGATAGCGGCCACCAGCTCCGGCGATACCGGAGGCGGCAATCACACCACTGAAATTCGTTTCCAAAACAAGCCGGGTATCACGCTGGAATACTCGAAAGGACCTCCCGGCAACTCCGTGATAATTTTGGGGGCCGGTTTTGGCGCCAAGGAGCAGGATATCTCATTGACGTACGATGGTAACCCGGTGGCTTCCGGAATATCTGCCGATAACTTGGGTTCTTTCCAGGCCTCTTTCCTGGTCCCTCTCTCGGGAGCCGGTTCTCACTCAATTCAGGCCAAAAGTCCCCTTTCCGGCGCCGCCGACACACCAGGACAGACCTTCACTGTGTTCCCAAGTCTGGAGCTAAGTGAAATTACCGGCAACATTGACCTGCCAATAAGGATAATCGGAGAGGGGTTTGAGTCAGGATCTACAGTCACCCTTACCTACGATGACTTTCCCAAAGCTACTGTCGCCGCCGACGACTCCGGGAGCATCCGATTCGAGTTCCGGATTCCTGAATCGGAGAAAGGCGACCACGTCATCAGGTTGATCGATGACCAGCAGAACAGTGAGCAAGCCTTCTTCACTGTAGAGGATACACCTCCGGTGGCGCCCAGCCTGCGGGAGCCCAGGGATGGGGCTAGCGGAGGATTTCTGGGCGGATTCAAGCCGCGGACCAAATGGCAAGATGTCGAGGACCCCAGTGGGGTCAGATATACGTTGCAGATCGCCACTGACCGGGACTTTGACGATGTGGTCTTGGAAAAAGCAGGACTGGAAAAACCGCGCTACACCCTGGCAGCTGCGGAGAAGCTGCCTAGGGGTATCTATTTCTGGCGGGTCAGGGCGATTGACCGGGCTTCAAACCAGAGTAGCTGGTCCAATGCCTATGAACTGCAATCCGGTATGATGCCAATTTGGCTCCTATCCGTATTGGTAGCAATAGGTTTTCTGGGATCAGGAGGGGGAGCCTATGTCTTTTACCAAGGTAGAAAGCGGGCAAGGGAAAGCGCCATACCCGATTTGGTTCAACTATTGCCGCCACGGGTCACTCCCGCCTTAGGAGCAGCTCCGTCCGCTCCCGGTTTGCCCGCACCTTCCCGGCGAGCTTTGCCAAGCCCCTTCCGTGGAGCCAGAGTCTTGTCTGTGGAGGAGCAGGCACGACTGGAGCATGTGGTGGTTTTTGTTCACTCGATACCCCTGCCGGAGGTCTCGTCCAATCTGGATTGGCTGGAAGAGATGATCGATACCCTTGGGGGAATCAAGGAGGACATTCGCGAGCAACTCCTGCAAGGGGAGTTGGACCTGGTTTATCAACCCGACTGGTTAAAACACCCAACCTACAATGGGCTGCGCCAAATGCCTCAACTACTGCCTTTCCTGCGGAGCCTCGAGGAGTATGTCTGGATCATAAATGAGTCTACCCGAGATACGGTGGCCCTGCTGCAAGCAATTGCTGGCGATCTGAGCACCGCGCCGCCTCTTGAGACCTCGAACGGTAACCAGTGGCGGTTCATCCTCAGCGTGGGGCTTGGTACTCTGACCTGGTTCTGGGGCACCCATCTGGCAAACCCTTCTCCCCGCGACTACGTTATTGACCCCGGTCAGGAGTCCGAAGACCAGGACCCGAATGAGCTATCGTCGCTATCTCTGAGTGGAGAGGAATCCACTCCTTTCAGCGGACTGATTCTGGAAGGGTTGACCGGGGATGATGCCAAGTTCTTCCGTGATTTGCACCTTCAACTGAGAGTCAATTATCGGACTAATGAGGTGGCTCAGACCCTTGCCGCCAAACTCGCTTCTACCGATCTCATGCGTCACCAGATAATCGAAACGACAACTCGGTTAGGCCGGCTTTCTCAGCAGCGCTAAGGGTCGGGGCTATCAGCCGAAAGCGGAATCTAGATCGAAACCGCATTGGGCAGTGCTGCCAACACCGTCATTCCGGCAATAATGCTGACTCCAATTCTTCGGAATCGTTGACGGTGGCAATAGTCCCGACCGAAAAGCCAGCTGCTCTAATAAAGTCCGTGGGCAGCAGCGCGGTCCTACCGAACCGGGCCCCCAAGGGGAGAGCGCGGCTCACCACTTTCCAGGAACCGGCCATAACCCGGTTGCTGTTGCAGCGCGCCATCTTGCAACAACACCTGGCCTCGCAGCATGGTCAGCCAGGGACGGCCGTTCACTTGCCAGCCTTCAAACAGGGAATATCCGGAGTTGCTGTGATGATCGCTGGCGGTTATGACCCGGTCTCCCTTTGGGTCTAGAATCAGCAAATCGGCATCGGAGCCCACCTGAATTATGCCCTTCCTGGGAAAAAGGCCGAAGATGCGGGCCGGATTTTCCGAAAGAGCCCGGGCCATCCACCAGATGGGCAGTCCCCGTTTGACCACGCCCTCGCTGTACATCAGGGGCACGATCGTCTCTACTCCCGGGGAGCCGAAGGGAACCGACCGGCCCTGGGGATCCACGAATATGTTGTCCCAGCCCGGCTGCTTCAGCTCTTGGGGATAGGGAGCGTGATCGCTGGCCACTATCGACACGTGCCCCTGCTCCAATCCTCGCCAAAGGGCGTCGCGGTCCGGGCCGTCCTCCGGTCGCAGAGGAGGGCCTATCTTGGCCAGTGGGCCGTAACTGGCCATTGCGGTGTCCGATAGCAAGAGATACTGGGGACAAGACTCGGTCCAGATCCGCTGTCCTTTGGCTTGAGCCTGCTTGATGCGTTCCAACCCTAATTGAGTACTTAAATGGACCACATAGGTAGGGCAGCGGGTGGCGGCGGCCATTTGTACGGCCCGATTGACCGCCTCCTCCTCCGCCCAGTCCGGACAGGCCGCTGGGAAGTCGGTAGGATGGGTGTGCCCCTGCTCGATCAGCTTGTTTTCCAGGTACTCGATTATGTTGCCGCTCTCGCAGTGAAGCTGAAGGACACCGCCACCAGAACCGACCAGGTCCATCGCTTGGCAGATATAGTCGTCATCGCACATCCGAAAGGGACGCTTCTTGTAGGTCATAAACATTTTGTAGGACTTGACTCCCATCTCCATTGCCTGGGGCAATCCGGACAGGATGCTGGGCCGGTTTTGCAAAATAAAATGGAAGGCGAAGTCGGTGAGGGCTGAATGTTCCACCTCTTCCTTGGAGCGGCCGATGGCGGCCGGTAGGGTTTCGTCGCCCTCCAGGTTGTAGGTGCCGAAGGGGATCAGGGTGGTCAGCCCGGCATGGGCGGCCGCTAGGGAACCCAAGGCGTAATCGTCGTGACCGTCCAGGTGGACGTGGCAGTCGATAAGTCCCGGCAGCACGTATTTGCCGGAGGCGTCGATGTAGTTATCAGCCGGCGGCAGCAGCTCCTCCGGACCAATGGCGACGATCTTCTCGCCGGCAATGGCGATCGCCGCCGTGTAAACCTGAGACGAGCTGACTAACTGACCTCCGCCGACTATGGTATCAACCCTGGCATCAACCATCATTTTCTCCTTGTCATTGATCTGGTTCTTGGGCATGGCCCCGCTGGAGTTTCTCCTTATCAGGTATGAGCATGGCCTCGTCGGAGAGCTCTGCCGGGCAGGACCCCGGTGTTCTTTCCTTTTTCGATTACCACTTGTCCGTTGACGATTACGTAGTTTATACCCACCGGGTAGTGTTTCGGGTCGTCCTTGGTGGCGTGGGTTTTTACCGTGGCTGGATCGAAAATCACAATGTCGGGACGAAATCCATCCCTCAAGATTCCGCGATCGGGTAACCCCAAACGCTGGGCCGGGAAGGAGGTCATCTTGCGGATTGCCTCGGGGAGTCTCAGATGCTTCTCGGCCCGCACAAACTCGGCCAGAACAATGGGGAAGCAGCCGTAGGTTCGAGGATTGGGATATTCGCCGAAGAGGATGGCGTCGCTGGCGATCATGCCGTAGGGATGGGAAACGAAGGCCGGTAGAGTTTGAGGATTGGTGCCCAACCCGACGGTGGATATTCCCAGATTTTCCTCCAGCAGTAAATCGAAGAGAGCGTCCGCCGGGTCTTGCCCCCGCATTTCAGCAATTTCGGTGACCAGACGGCCGTCATATTTCTGATTCTGGGGCTGGTTGAAATTGGTCAGCCAATTGTTTTCCAAGCGATTTTGGGCCAGCTCTCGCTTCATTCTGGCGCGGTCGTCTGGGTCCTTCAGTGCGGCTATCAGCCGTTCCGGCCCTCCGTCTTTTGCCCAATGGGGCAGCCCGATGGTGATGGTGGTGCCGGAATAGGGATAGGTGTAGCAGTCGAAGGTAACGTCCAATCCTTCGTCTCGAGCGCTTTCCACCAGACCCAAGTAGTCCAGATGGCTGCCCATTCCCTGGACTCCCTGCCGGTAATGGGTCAGGTGGACCGGTATGCCGCTGCGCCGGCCAATTTCCACCGCCTCTTCCCAGGGGGCCAGATGTCCCTGGGAGAGAAGGCTGGCCCGGGTGTGGGTGTGGTAAATACCGCCCAGCCGGTTGGCGGTTTCCGACAGTGCCACCAGTTCCTCGGTGCTGGCGTAGGCGCCGGGAGGGTAATCCAGGCCGGTGGACAATCCCCAGGCGCCCTCCTCCATGGCTTCCCGGATTACCGCTTTCATGTCCTCCAGCTCCGCAACGGTGGCAGGCCGGTCGTTCCAGCCAACTCCCCAGATGCGAACAGGAGAGTTGCCCAGAATGTAAGCCATGTTAATGGCCACCTGGTTATCGTATTTGGCCAGCAATTCGGCAACGGTTAGCCAGTCGGCCGGCATCGGGGGATAGCTGTTTAACCCGGAATCCAGCCAAATATAGCGATGCAGCTCCTCCTGAGTTTTGAAAGGGGCATGGGAAATGCCGTCAATTCCAACCAGCTCTGTGGTTACCCCCTGCCTGACTTTCGGGTCGTGGTGCGGTTCTCCCAGGATGGTCAGTCCGGCATGGGAGTGTAGGTCGATGAAACCCGGGCAGACCACCTGACCTTCGGCATCGATGACCCGGCCTGCCTCCAGCTGGGTGACATCTCCCCGCTGGATAGCGATCCGCTCTTTTTTGATCAGCACCGCCGCGCTGAATCCCGGACTGCCGGTGCCATCGATGATCTGACCGTTTTTTATCAGTAAATCCAGCATTCTTCCCTCATCTCTGTAAGCCAATCAGTCTTACAGGAGTAGCTCCCTTACCTCGTTCCTACTTTATGGGTGCGGGAGTTCCTGAGCAGGCTGTTTGACCAAGCGGGGCATCCTTTGCGGTGGTGGGGTGTTTCGGCTTCTTATAACCCTGATCACTCCATCGATGATTACCATGCCGATCCCGGGCACGTCGCCGTTCTCCATGGCCGAGAACAGGTCGCCACGGGTTGAGCCCTCGGTGGCGTCGGCTATCACCAGGTCCGCATCCTTACCGGGAGCGATCAACCCCGCATTTAGGCCCCAAGCCCTGGCGTTATTTCCCGTGGCAAGGCACAAAGCCGTCGCCGCCGGAATGCCCCCCAACGAGGACAGCTCCGTGACGGTTTTGATTACTCCCAGGGGCATGACACCCGTCCCGGTGGGCGTGTCACTGCCGATGACGACTCGCTCCATGATCCCTTGCTCTCGAGCCAGCCCCAGTATGAAAAGGGACGAGCGAAGATTTCCAGCTTGGACCAACTGCAGGTAGAGATCGGTCTCTGCAATCAGGCGGCGTATCCCTTCATCCTCCAATGCTGTCGGCCCACCGTTGACGTGGCCGCAGACGTCGGGCTTAAGCGCAATCAGGTGCTCCGCGGAAATGGGCGTGCTTCCAGGGATAGACGAGCCGCCGCTGTGGCACATCACCTTCAGGCCGTACTGCTGCGCCCACCTGATCTGGGGAGCGCCGTCGTAAGGATCGGCGAAAGCCCCGAAGCCGTATTTGGCCAGCCATACTCCTGCCCTAGCCAATTCGTCGAAGTCATTTTCAGAAAGAGTGGGCTCCAGCACTACGGCGCCCGCATGCACCTTGGCTCCGGTAGGATGAAACGCGGCGAAAGAGCGTTGAGCGGTGATAGCGAGAGCTTTTACGCCGACTGCGTCCTGAGGTCGGCCCGGTGTGTGAATTTCGCCGGCGGATATCATGCTGGTCACACCGCCATGGACGTAGCTGTCGATGAAGTCCACCACCTTCTGCCTGGGCTGGTATTCCCCAATCACCACGTGGAAGTGGGAATCGATGAGGCCAGGCAGCACGGTTGATCCGGCGGCGTCGATAACCGTATCCGCATCGAGGGCGTTCAACCGGGCTGCATCTCCTATCTCGCTGATTTTCCCATCCTCTACCAGAACGCAGTTCCCTTCGAGCACCGGACGCGCCAGATCTCCTGACGCGATGAGGCCTGCGTTCACGACAGCCAAGCTGCTCATCCCACTACCCTCCTATGGATTATTTGCCAGTGGAGTAGCCAATAGAATATAGCACAGCCGAATAACATCACCTTGCGAGATTTTTAAGGCCTCTCCCAGCGGTGCAACCACTAGCTTGAATCCCCATTCAACCCGTCAGTCGACCCTACCGGAGGCCCTGTATTGACCGCCTGTGAAGACTTGGTTCGACAGGCAGCAGAACTGGCTCCGGCGCCGCTGGAGCAGGTTAACCCCTCAGGAAGGAACTGGCCTAATGGAACGCCCCCATCTCTAACCGCCGTCTTCTGGCAATCCCGGATATGCTAGGATAGGCTCGTCGCCAGCCCGGAGTTGCCTGCCAGCCCGACTTCAACACTGCGGTCGAGTTGCACCATATTATTGACAACATTCAGGAGGCATCGGACCGAGGGCAGGAGGTGGCGGCGGGAATAGGATAAGGCTATGGCTAATATATCCCTTACAGGCCTGCTGGAACAACGCAAGCGGGTCTTCTATGGATGGTGGATAGTAACTGCCGGGGCCATCCAGGATGCCCTCAAAGGAGGCACCTTCAATGAGGGCATGTTCTTTTATTTTCTGCCCTTTGAGCGGGACCTGGGAATCTCCCGGACGCAAATCTCCTTACTCTTCTCCCTGAACAAGCTGGAAGGAGCCTTTGAAGGCCCCATAGTCGGCCACCTCATCGATCGCTTGGGCCCCAGGATTATGGTGGCTGTTGGCGCCATACTATCGGGTCTAGGGTTTATCCTGCTGTCCTTCACCCACAGCTACATTTATCTATTGCTGGTCTTCGTCGGCGTTCTGTCTTTTGGTTTCAAAGCGGGCTACAACCACGCGATGATGGCCGCCGTCAACCAGTGGTTCATTAAAAAGAAAGGTCTGGCCATGTCCCTAGTCTCCACCGGGCAATCGGTAGGGGGACTGCTCATTGCTCCCTTTCTGGTGGCCCCGGCTATATTTATCTGGGGCTGGCGTCCCACCGCCCTGTTCTCCGGCATTGCCATACTGTTGTTAGTGCTTCCTCTGGCCCTGGTGGTGAGGCGTTCTCCCGAGAGTATGGGACTGCTGCCCGACGGGGAAAAGCCGCGGCGGGACTCCACCGGAGCCGTTGTAAGTAGAGCCAGTCAGGCATCAGCCGGTGTGGACTTTACTACCGGAGAAGCGGTCCGAACACCCGCCTTCTGGATCTATACAGTGGCCCACGCCTTACGGAATTTTGCGCATGGAGGGATAAACGTACACTTGGTGCCCATAATGGTCTGGCAGGGGGTAGATGAGGAAAATGCGCGCTACTTTGTGGCCTTCATGTTCTTCATTGTTATACCCTTGCGACTCTTGATGGGTTTCATAGGCGACCTATGGTCCAGGCAAAAGTTATTGGCCATGGGGGTGGGGCTGGCCGCGTTGGGCCTGGTAGTGCTGTGGCGGGGCAGCGGTCAGTGGTGGCAGATAGCTATATTCGTTTTCCTTCTCGCCGGCGCTGATAGCACAAATTCCATGGCACATGCTCTGGTGGGGGATTTATTCGGCCGCAAAAACTTCGCCACCATAAGGGGCTGGATCGGCTTGATCCAGAGCCTGTTTGCTATGGGTGCGCCGGTTTTTGCCGGCTGGATTTACGACAAGTTCGAAAGCTATACGCTGGTCATCATCCCTTTTATAGCGGCCTATTTGTATGCTGCCGTCTTGTTCTGGGCGATCCCCAAACCCAGGCCCCCTGCCAGGACGGTGCCGCAGCCTCATGAAGCCCAAGCTACTATTGGGGAACCTTGATAAATCCACTTCACGTAGCCCCAAGCTCTCCTGCGTGCATCGGTCCAGCAGAGCCCGGTTTACAGTTAGTTTGGGTTTGGACCAAATGGACTTGGCCGCCGATTTTCTGGACCACGCCTTTCGCCTAAACCAAAGCCAAGGTGGGAACTACATTTTGCAGCGATGGCAAAGGTAGGGAAGGTGTAAAAATCAATGCATCGGCTCGAGCTTGTAACAGGGTTCGGCAGCGATGTTTCACTTCATCCTTACGGTGAGCTAGTCCGCCGAAGAATGCATTCATCTTCTCTTGGACTTGGGCTTTTGTTCCCAGGCATTCGTTGGCCGTGACCTCTTCCCTGGCCCAGTCCCAGACGGCTTCGTCGGCATTGAAGTCTGGGCTGTAGGCCGGTAAGGCCACCAGCCTCAGCTGCAAGTCAGGGGTGGTCAAATAGCTGCGAATCGCTGCTCCTCGGTGGGCTGGCCCATTGTCCCAAATCACTACCAGAGGTCCAGGATGTTTTTCTCTTAGCTGCCGTAAAAAGGCGGTGGAGGTCTCGGCATTGCTGTTGCCGGCTATTTCCATGGCTTCCACCTCCCCAGCCTCCAAGCAAACTCCCGAGTAGTAGCAGGCCTTCTCTCCCCACCGAGGACTGGTGGAGTCCACCAGCGCTGCCTCTCCCTTGAGTACCCATTTGCCTCGCAGGTCGGCATCGGCCCGAAAGTGGGCTTCATCCACGAAGAAGATCTTGGCTCCACTCTCTTGGGCCTCCTCTCGGATTTGGCTGTACTGGAGGACGAAGGCTTTCCGTTCTTCATCCTTGGCTTTCCGTTCTTCATCCTTGGCTTTCAGGAGGCGTTTCTTGGGTCACTTCAGCACGAAGCCCAACCGATGGAGGTAGTTCAAGCAACTGCTCCGACTCAGCCCCAGGTCAAAGCTCTGCTTGAGAAATTGCCTTACTACTTTCCAGTTCCAGTTGGACAATTCAATCCCCGCCTCCCCAGGCGGATTTTGCACCGCAGACTTCAGTTGGTTCTGTTGACCTCGGTTCAAGACGGGGGGGAACCCCCAGTCTGCTCAAAGACCAAACCTTGGGCCCCGCCTTGGCGAAAGTTGTCCAGCCAGTTTCCGATGGTATGAGGCTCTCTCTCCAAAGCCTCAGCCACTTGAGTGGCCGACCACCCTTGGGCCAACAACCATAGCCCATGCCATCGCTCTCGCTCCCGAGGTGTTGGCGCCCGATACATCCTTTCCCGTAAGTCACCTACATTGAGTTGCCACTCTTCCATGAGTTGCACTATGTCTGTCATCCCTTCCACCACCGCCACTCGACTTCTTTTACAGAATATCGCAACTCCTCTTCGGGTTCGCTTTATGTAGGTTTCACCTTAGCTTTGGTTTAGTAACCGCGTCCGCCTAAGGCAACCAACTTATGCGCCGTTACGAAGGAACTATTTTTCGCTAAACCCTCTTGAATTTCGGAAGCGTGATCTCGTCGTTCACCTCTTCGAACACAACCTCCACCGCCATGCCTATCTCAATTTCCTCCGGGTCGCAGTCCACCAGGTTGCTAATCAGGTGCACCCCTTCCTCCAACTCGACTTCGACCACGGCCCAGGGAAGCCGCCCGACGAAGGCCCGGCTCACCGGCTGCCTGGTCAGGGTGAACGTATAGACGATGCCTCGGCCCTCGGATTCTACCCACTCCAGGTTCTCCGAGGCGCAATTAGGGCAGTTGGGCCGGGGCGGGTGCAAAAAGGAGTTACAGTCCTGGCAGCGGCGAAGAACCAGCTGATGCTCCCGGCATTTGTCAAAGAACTCCTGGTTGTCGAGGTTGGGTGCCGGCAGAGGAAATGGGGCAGATGTCACGGCAATCTTACCTCCTCAATATCAGGGCCCCCGCCCCGTCCCCGCTATCCACCAGGCCCAGCTCGGCATTTTCCACCTGGGCCGGCGATTCGCCTCGAAGCTGCCTAACCACTTCGATGATCTGGTTCATGCCCTGAAGATAGGCCTCGGAAAGATGTCCTCCAGAAGTGTTAACCGGTATTTCGCCGCCCACCTCTATGCGCCCCTCTCCCACAAAGGGTCCTCCCTCCCCCCGCTGGCAAAAGCCATAGTCTTCCAGCTTGGTGATGATGACCGGGCTGAAGTGGTCGTAAAATCCAATGACGTCAATGTCTTTTGGCGTTACTCCCGCGCCGCCAAACAGCTCCGGGGCCAGGCATGACGCACCGCTGTCATCCCAAGACCGGCCATGCCCAGCAATTGCGGCGGGCAAAGCTTGTGCTGTGCTCATGATGTAGAGCGGCCGTTGCTTCAGGTTGGGGGCCCGCTCGGCTGAGGTGACTAAACCAAAGCTAAGGTGAAACCTACATAAAACGAACCGGCAGAGGAGTTGCGATATTCTGTAAAAGAAATCGATTGGCGGTGGAGGAGGGTATGAGAGACATAGCGCAACTCCTCGAACGGTGGCAACTGGATGTAGGTAACCTGCGGGAAAGCATGTATGGAGCACCAACACCTCGTGAGCGGGAGCGTTGGCATGGGCTATGGTTGTTGGCCCAAGGGTGGTCGGCGATCCAAGTGGCTGAGGCTTTGGAGAGAGAGCCTCATACCATTGGAAACTGGCTGGCCAACTTTCGCCGAGCCGGGGCCCAAGGTTTGGTCTTTGAACAGACTGGGGGTTCCCCCCGTCTTGAGCCGGGGTGAACAGAACCAACTGAAGTCTGCGGTGCAAAATCCGCCTGGGGAGGCGGGAATTGAATTGTCCAACTGGAATTGGAAAGTAGTGGGCAATTTCTCAAGAGGAGCTTTGATCTGGGGCTGAGTCGGAGCAGTTGCTTGAACTACCTCCACCGGTTGGGCTTCGTGCTGAAGCGACCCAAGAAACGCCTCCTGAAAGCCAAGGATGAAGAACGGAAAGCCTTCGTCCTCCAGTACAGCCAAATCCGAGAGGAGTCCCAAGAGAGTGGGGCCAAGATCTTCTTCGTGGACGAAGCCCACTTTCGGGCCGATGCCGACCTGAGGGGCAAATGGGTGTTGCGAGGTCAGCCTGCTTTGGTGGGCTCCACCAGTCCCCAGTGGGGAGAGAAGGCCAACTACTACTCGGGAGTTTGTCTGGAGACTGGGGAGTGGAAGCCATGGAGATAGCTGGAAACAGCACTGCCGAGACCTCCACCGCCTTTTTACAGCAGCTAAGAGAAAACCATCCTGGACCTCTGGTAGTGATTTGGGACAATGGGCCAGCCCACCGAGGTGAAGCGATTCGCAGCCATCTGGCCACTCCTGACTTGCATCTGAGGTTGGTGGCCTTACCGGCCTACAGCCCAGACTTCACTGCCGACGAAGCCGTCTGGGACTGGGCCAGGGAAGAGGTCACGGCCAACGAATGCCTGGGAACAAAAGCCAAAGTCCAAGAGAAGATGTATGTATTCTTCGGCGGGCTAGCTCACCGTAAGGATGAAGTGAAACATCGCTGCCGAACCCTTTTACAAGCCCGAGCCGACGCACTGATGATGAAAACTGCCACGCCTTTGCCATCGCTGCAAAATGTAGTTCCCACCTTGGCTTTGGTTTAGGAAGGCGTTGGCCCCGTCGGCTTCCAGCGCGCAGTCGAATATCCGGAGGGGGTCGAAGAACACCTGGGCGTTCAGGTAGTCTTCCATGGTGATGGGCCGGCCGTACATGATTGCCCTGGGATTGAGACAAGCGTGCTTCCGAAAAGCCAGCGCGACCGCTCCAAAGTGACGTTCGGTGGTGCCGAACTCATGCATGTGGCGGCGGGCCCTCAGGGCGCTGGATTGGCCCGGCACCAGCAGACCATAGGGTTCGGTGAAAGCGGAATTCCCCTCGCCCCGTCGGGTGGTGACCACTCCCGAACCGTAGCGCTGCTTGGAGCGCCCGTTCACGGAACGGTAGACGATAACATTATTGGCCAGGCCCCGGGACACCGCCATGGCGGCCTGCCCTACAAGCCTGCAGGCGGCGCCTCCCAAGGGCCCCAGTTCGCCGTAGTAGCGCAGATAGGGAATGCCCAGGCAGGCGGCTAACTCTCCCTGGGAGGTAGAATCGGCGGTAAACTTGACGATGCCATCAATGTCCCTGGTCTCTAGGCCGGCGTCGGCGATGGCTTTTTTCGCCGCTTCGACCGCCATGCTCAGCTCCGTCCTTCCCGAGTCCCGGTTATAGACGGTTTCCCCGATTCCGACAATTGCGGCTTGGTCCCTCAAACTGTCCATGTCAGATGAACTCCTTGGGTGTCAGTGTCCCACCACCGCCCCATCCCCGTCCCGCAAGCTGGAGTAGCAGCTCGGTAAGGAATGTCCACTCACGACGGTTTTATGAGCATAAAGGCCAGAAGCTAACCTGTCAAAAAAGCCTCAGCGGTTAGCGTGTCACCATTAGAGACCTGGTGCAGCAGAAATCGTTGGTAGGGAATCAGGGCCTTTTAATTATCCTCGCTGTCATTGCGAGCTATCATGCTCCGGCGGAGCGCCACCGACAGATGAAAAGAGGTGACCCTCGGCTCATGGTTCGACGGGCTCACCACGAGCGGTAGGGATCCCGTCCGGGCCTGTGGCCCTCGCAATGACAAATAAAAGATCCTCAGCAGGGAATGAGTTCGGGTCGAAAGTCAGGGCAATAGTGGGGGTCACAAATGGGGAGCTCAAGCTTCAGGGTCCGTTCTGAGGTCAAGGCCAGCCAGTCGTGGCACTAAGTAACTATCTCAAAACCTTGAATTGAATTTGAAACTTATATTATACTTCCACCAAAAGTGTGGAGGTGAAAGCAGTGAAACCAATGAGGCAAGTTGAACCGCTGGAGACTATTTGGGAGATTCCGGACGATTTGTGGGAGAAAGTTGAGCCAGTGATCCTGGAGGGAATCCCTCCCAAAACCACCGGTCGCAAGCGGGTCAACCCAAGGCCAATCCTTAACGGAATTATCTTTCGCTTACGTAGTGGTTGCCAATGGAACCATCTGCCCAAGACTTTTGGTGACGATAGTACTATCCATCGTACTTTTCAGCTATGGGTAGAATCGGGAGTGTTGAACCAAGTGTGGTCGGTCATGGTAGAGGAATGTGAAGAGCTGGGAGGTGTGGACTGGGAATGGCAAGCAGCGGATTGCGCCCTGGGTAAAGCTCGCCTGGGGGGGACGCAATTGGCCCCAATCCCACGGACCGGGGCAAGGCGGGCAGCAAGCGAAGCCTGTTGGTAGAGGGGGATGGAGGGCCTCTGAGTCTAGTGGTAGCTGGAGCCAATGTCCACGACACCAAGCTGCTGGAAGCCACCCTGGAAGCCATTGTGGTGGAGCGGCCTCAGCCCACTGACCCGGCACCCCAGCACCTATGTCTGGACAAAGGGTATGACAATCCCACCGGCCACCAAGCTGCCGCTGCCCACGGGTATCAGGCCCACATACGACGTATTGGTGAGGAGAAGCTGGATAGCTTCGGCGAGAAGACCCATCCGGCCCGACGTTGGGTGGTGGAACGAACCCTGTCGTGGCTGTCCAAGTGCAGAGGATTACTTGTCCGTTACGACAAAAAGGCATCCAATTTCCTGGGTCTTTTGCAACTGGCCTGCGGGCTACTGTGGTACCGGCGAGTTTGGCGCCTTACTGTTTTGAGATAGTTACTAAATGGTATGATAGCGTCTCCCAAGCAAAGAGGTGGAATAAAGAGGTCGAATAAGGAGGAATCACTATGGGAATTACACGGGTTTACACCGGTGACGATGGGCAGTCCCACTTTGAAGACCTGGAGTTGCTGCCAGCCGACGTCGAGAGGTCGGTCGCTCAGGCAACCACCACTCTTACGTTTGGGCGTTCCTCAAACGGTTATTTCCACGATTTCCACAATGCTCCGAGCCGCCGGTACGCTATATTCATGTCTGGGGGTCAGATGGAGGTTGGTATCGGCGACGGGACGGTAAGGAGATTTGGCGCCGGCGACGCTGTCCTTTTTGAAGACCTGACCGGGCAGGGACATACCGCCCGGACGGTCGGTGGTGATCGCCTGTCCGCATCTGTACTATTAGCTGACTAACCTGGCGCTGGGTTTGGTTGGGTCTACGCTTTCAAGCGAGTTATGAGCTATGAAATACGTCACGATGGGCGCACAGAAGGTCTCAGCCATAGGACTGGGGACCTGGCAATTCGGCGAGGCCGGCTGGGGCTGGGGTACCGAGCTAGATCAGAAAGAGGCTATTCGGATCGTCCATCGGGCGCTGGAGTTGGGAATCAACTTCTTCGACACCGCCGCGGTGTACGGTAACGGGCGGTCGGAGGAGATTCTTGGTGAGGCATTGCGAGGACGGCGCCATGAAGCGATTATCGCGACCAAAGTAGCGCCACCCCTCAGGCCAGACCGGGTCATGCAGGCCGGAAGGGATAGTCTGCGGCGTCTGGACATAGAAACCGTAGACCTGTACCAACTTCATGCGCCGGACCCGGGCGTTCCCCTGGCCCGAACCATGAGAGCCATCCGACGACTCATGGATGAAGGCCAGGTTCAGCAAGTGGGAGTGAGCAACTTTGACCTGAACCAGTGGCAAGAGGCCGAGGCTGCCCTGGGCAGGCCGATAGTCTCCAACCAGGTGCAGTACCATTTGTTGGACCGATGGGCTCGGAATCTCCTTCCCTACGCCCACCAAGAGGGTCGGATCGTCATCGCCTACAGTCCTCTGGCTCAAGGGCTGCTCGGGGGTAAGTACGGTCCGGGCAACGTACCCCAGGACCTGAGGGCAAACTTTGGTATTTTCAACGACGATAACTTGCGGCGGGCTCCGGGGGTTGTCGAAACCCTAAGGCAGGTGGGGGAACACTACGGGGTCACACCGGCTCAGGTGGCGCTTGCCTGGCTCTTGCTAGATCCTCAGGTGATAGTCATTCCAGGCGCTCGCAGCGTGGCCCAATTGGAAGCCAACGCCGCAGCGGCTGACCTGCGGCTGACTCCTGGGGATGCCCTGCGCATAGAGGAGGCCACCAGGGCCTAGCATCTCTCTCCGGTTGTTCAAATTTAGCCAGGTTATATAGACCTTCTGAATACTCGCCGCTGCTATCAAAAAATCCGCTTTAATACTTGGTAAGAAGAACTTGCTGAATCGCGATATTGAAGCCGCCTGGCGATACCACGACGCGACGAAACTTTCGTGGGAAACGTTCATAACATCAGTCACGATCTGGACTTCAGTAATAAGCCGATGCCCTTCAAGATTTACCCTCAGCTAGAGGGAGAAGAGCTGCCGGGGGACCTTCCCTCCAGCGGGGTTCCCGCATTGGCTAGCTCACCAGCCCAACTGGAGGAATGTCTTCCCACCCGTCTTGACCTGGCCAGATTGTTTTACTACGCCGCCGGCATTACCAAGCGCGGAGTATTTCCAGGGGGTGAAATATTATTTCGGGCGGCAGCCTGCACCGGCGCCCTTTATCACATCGAGATTTATCTGGTGTGTGGTGATTTGCCGGACCTGCCCGCCGGGGTCTACCACTTCGGGCCTCAAGACTTCGCCCTGCGCCGGTTGCGAGAGGGGGACTATCGAGGAGTGCTGGTCGAGGCTACCGGCGACGAGCCGGCGGTTTCGGCAGCCCCGGCGATAATCGTCACCACGTCGGTCTACTGGCGCAACTCCTGGAAGTCCCAGGCCCGGGCCTACCGGCACGCCTACTGGGACAGCGGCACCATTCTGGCCAACCTGCTGGCGGTTGGAGCGGCTAACCGGATACCCTTGAAAGTGGTCACTGCCTTTGTGGATCGGCCGGTAAATCGGCTCCTGGACCTGGATGACCAGCGAGAGGTGGCCCTGCAACTGGTGCCGGTGGGGTTGAACCTGGTAGAAGCAATACCGCCGCCGCCGGAAGTGGCTCTTCTGGAACTGGAGGTAGCAGCCTACTCAAGCCGGGAAGTGGAGTATCCGGCCATGGGTGAGATGCACGCGGCTTCTTCATTGCATTCGGTTGGTGAGGTAAAAGAACTTTGGGGGAACCCGCCCCCACTGGGGAATCCCCAGCCTCAAGGTAACCTGTTCCCTCTTGAACCAGCCTCCGAAGCCGAGTGGCCAACGGAGTCCATTGAAGCGGTAATCCTACGCCGGGGTTCCAGTCGCCGTTTCCGCCGTGCCCCGATCACTTACCGTCAGCTCTCTACCATGCTGTACCAGGCGGCCGGGAATATCCCGGCCGATTTTTTGGTGTGCCAGGCATGTTGTGCATCTTGGAGGTGAAAGTCCTCTGCGGGCCGTGATGACCGGAACCGCTAGCCTAAGCAAGGGTTTCCACCGTGAGGTGGAATCTGAAGGAAGCTGATGGCAAAACTCGGACCCGACGAACAGGAATCGGATACAAGGCCGGCGCAGTGGGGTAACCCGGCCATGGACGGGGAGGCCCGGTAGTCATCCGGACATGTGCGTTGGTAAATCCGGCGGGGACCGAGGGAAGGATGCATAGCTTACCCTGGGAGATCTCTGGGGCTGTCCCGATGGAATCGGGACTACCGCACCGGCAACGGTGGGGGAAGGCTCCGGAGAAGTCAGCCGAGGCCATAGTAGTCCTTCCCGCACGGGAAGGATGAAGGGCCGAATCCTCTACTGCAAGGAGCCAGTCAAGAGGACTCGATGGGCGTAGAGCGGCAGCAAGGCACGGCCTAACAACTCTCCCTTCTTGAATGGAGGAAGGAGACCGTGCGCCCCGGCGTCCCTGGTGAAGGCGGAACCGGAACTGGGGTGAGCGAGGAGCAGCCAGCGACCACGGTGTCTGAACGGAAACGAGCCTTGACGGGTGGTAGCACCTGTTGAAACAGTAGAGGAAACCGCCGGATACGCTGAGTACGTCCGGTGGTGTGGGAGGACGGGGGCCGCGAGGCCCCCTCCTACCCGATTGTGCCAGGCATGCGAAATACCTCATGCCGAGCCTATCCCAGGGTTGAACCAGCTTTACTTGATCGTTCAGGATGTTGAGGGCTTAGCTCCTGGAAGCTATGTATACCAACAGGAACGAGCGGCATTGGAGCAGTTGAAAGTGGGGAACTTTCGAGAGCAGGCCGGTTACCTGGGATTGCAGCAGGGCCTGCCCGCTGACGCCAGTGTGAACGCGTTTTTTCTTATCGACCTGGCCGCCGTTCTGGAACGGTACGGCAACCGGGGCTATCGCATGGCCCAGGTCGAGGCGGGCATCCGGGCCGGATGGCTTTATCTGGGAGCTTACGCCCAGCGGCTGGGTGCTTCGGGGTTAACTTTTTTCGATGATGATGTAACCGAGTTCTTTTCACCCCATGCCAAGGGTAAGAGCGTGATGTTCTTCGTGGCCCTGGGCCGCCCGCAACGGCGACAGCAAAGCTGACTATGCCATAGGCTTCTGTGCCCAACTCGGGTCGTCTACCTCAACCTCCCTTCTTTCAGCCGGATCATCCAAGAACCAAAGGTGAAACAGATTCGTGTTATGAGCCGGTTACAAATTCATGAACACCAGCCCCGGCATCAAGGGCATCTTCGAGAGGCTGCTCACGCCCCGGATAATCCGCCGCATCTACAAACTAGAGCTAGGGCAGACTGCCGGCTACCTGAGCACCGGGCCAATGGGCTGAACAGCCTGGGAGGAGAGGCCAGTAGCAGAGGGAGGAGATGGACGGCGAGATGGCTTGCCGTTATTGGCTGCCAACCATCTCGCCGCCTGTTTATCCCAGGTCTTGAACTCTGGGGGCGACCTCCTCCATCAACAGTCGGAGGGAACGCTGCATCAGTGAATGGTCGTCCGGGTCCTGAGTGATGGCCAGCAAATGACCAAAGCCGCCGGTCTCCTGGTAGGTTTGCCGAATTTTATCGGCGCACTCCTGGGGGTCCCCAACGATCCAGACGTGCTCCATCATGTAATCCACGTCCACCGCCTCATCGGCCATGTTGGGATCTAGCTTCACATTCCCCAGGTTTCCACCGGCCTTGCGGTTTATCCACTGGTGTTCGTCAAAAGGCCTGCCCAGCACAATTCGGGCTTCTTCTCGCGCCGACTCCGTGGTTTCGCCGACATACACCTCCCGTCCCAGACGGAGGTGACTGCGGTCGGCTTTCATCCCAGTACTGGCTGCCCCGTCCTCGAGATTGTCCCATAGTTGGGGGACGTGTTGGGACATCAGGTTGGTCATTGGTATCCAGCCACGTTCGCCGGCCATTCGGATGGTGTCTGAGTTGACCGAGGAGGCTGCTACCCCGATGGGAGGGTGGGGTTTCTGGTAGGGCTGGTAGTATAACTTGCGTTCCAGTTCCGGCGAAACCTCGGGTGCGTGAACCTGGTAGTATTTTCCCTCGTAACCGAAGTGGCCATCCTCGGCTGCCCAAAGCCCTAGTATAATGTCTAGAGCCTCCTTGCCCCGCTCCCGTACCTCATCCATCGAGTTGTACTCGACGCCGTAAAGGTGCAAGTCCGTGGGCAGGGACCTAACGCCAATGCCCCAGTAGAAACGCCCGCGGGCCATGTGGTCCAGCATGGCGATGCGATGGGCGGTATCTACCGGATGGTGAAGGGGCAGCATGGTGACGCCGGTGGCGAAGATCATGCGTTCCGTGAGGGCCAGTGCCTGGGCAATCAGAAGCTCGGGCACCGGCGCATTTTCCCACATCTCGGTGATGTGCTCGCCGATCCATGCCTCGTGATAGCCCAGTTTGTCGGCTTGGACCAGCAGTTCTATATCCCGGTCGTAAGAGTCGGCAAAGGACCTCCTGGGCGGGTGCAGCGGCATCATAAACAGTCCAAATTCCATAGAGCTTTCCCTCCCGTTCGACCAGGTTATATTGTGTTTAGCTAAGTTTCGCCCCGGTACGGCTATCTGTTCTAAAAAATGTAGCCCAGTCGACGAGACGCATTGTAGTCGTGGCCCTGGAACAAGGTCAAGCAGGTTGTAACCTGGGGCCTTCCCGAACGATACGGCGGAGATGTACCGCACCGAAGATGCGGTGGGGAAGGCCGGGGGAGAAATGTTTCATCACGAATCTTCGCCCACTCGAGGGGCTGCCTCCACCCGGGAGGCAGCGCGAGGATCTACCACAAACAGCATCAGAACCATCCCTGTCAGATAGGATAGGGATATAATTGAGAAGGCTACTGTGAAACCGGGCCCGTCCATAAGACGCGCGATTAGCATAATCCAGAAGGGCGCGGAGGCGAAACCCAGGAAGGAAAAAACGCTGAAAGCGGCGTCTCGGTCTTCTTCCGCCAGCGAGTCCGCCACCAGCGCCAGGGTGAGGGTCATGCGGGAGCGGGTCACAGTTCCGTAGAGCACCAGGTTCGCCAGCAGCAGCGGCAGGAAAGCCCCTTGAAAGGCGAGCCACAGCGTGGCCAGGGTTGAGAGGAAGAGCGATGCTTGGATCACTTTTATCCGAGAGAACCAGTCTGAGATCCACCCAAACCCCACTGGACCTATCACTCCTCCGGCCAGCATCGCAGTGACCGCCACACTTACCATCACGGTGGACAGGCCCAAGTCATTCCTGAAATGCTGGGCCAGGAAGATGACAGTAAGGCCGCGGCCCGCGCCACCTACCATCATCACCAAGGAGGTCAGAATCATATTCCTGTTGCGTAAGACCTTGAGATAGCTGGCTTTGCCTTGCAGCATTCTCGAGCTGCCGGAGGCTTCGCGGTCCTCTAGAAGTCTGGCCGGAAACCTCGATTCCCCCTAGGCCAGCGTTTTCTTAACGTCGGTTATCGATGGCATAGTGGGTATTGCAACGTATTACATGCACCACCATGCCATATAAGTCTTGAATACGTCTGCTTCGCGTAGCGCAAAACCCGGCCAATGGCTTTCCGGCCAGACTTCTAGGGAGCCAACCTTTCTACTGTACAAAAAATAGAGCATCCCCATAGCCACACTGATGAACGCGACGATGAAGAAAATCTGCTGCCAGCCCATGATTAGCAGCAGTCCTCCAGCCGTCAAAGGGGCTACCAGGCCACCGACGTTGGATATGCTGCTGTTCAAATCCAGGATCGTCCCCCGAGCCTGGGGAAAGTAGCCCGCCAACAGGCTGTACCCAACCGGGTGCTGGGCACTTCCTCCCACTGCGGCCACCGCACGAGCCCCCAAAAAGGTGCCAAAGGAGTTCGAAGCGCCAGTCAATAACGTTCCCACGCCCATGACAATGCTTCCGGCGCCCAGCAGCCGCGCCCGGGAGAGAAAGGGGGTCGCGAATCCCTAGAGGCCCTGGACCGCGCCGCCGAACACGCTTCGGATGGCTGTCACCGCTCCCAGTTGGGTATAAGTAAATCCCAGTTCCGGCATGATAACGACGTAAAGTACCGCTAACATTTCGTTCTGGAAGTGGTTGACGCCATGGGAGAAGTGGTCAACCACAACACCGAGTTGCGTTCAATAGATGAGCCTACCGGCTCCTCTACGGCGGATTGGGTCTCGGTGCTGGTTGAATCATCCATACCTTCTTCTCCGGCCGAAGCCCTTGCTGCTTTCTCGGCAGAGTTTGAAATAGGAAACTCAGCCCGCTGCAAGGTTCATCGTCGTGGCTGAGGTTAACAGAAGAGGTCGCAGACGACCAGCTTAAGACAGTCGGATTTCCAAGCGGGGAGATCGTAGGTATTAGTTTCAGTTGGTCGCAGTACTAGTACTACAACGACGAGTTGTCTGGTAGGATGGCTGGACAGATGATGTTGGGTGGTTTGGGTGATGGATGCGGCGAGCTTCGAGCGGGTCTACGACAGCCTTCAGGAATTCCACGCCTTCTTTGCGGCCTCCTTCGGCCGCAAGCAGTGGCGGGATCACAGCGGGAATTACCTTCAGGCGCTGCTGGTGCAGGACCAGGAGCGGCGCAACGCCGAGAATCTCTCGGAATCGGTGGGCATCTCGGCCCGGGCGATGCAGCGCTTTCTCACCGAGGCCCGGTGGTCCGATGAGACAGTCATAGGGCGGTTGCAGGAATACTTGGCCCCCAGGCTGGGACACCCGGAGGCGGTGTGGGTGTTCGATGGCAGCGACTTCCCCAAGCAGGGCAGGAAATCGGCGGGAGTGGCCCGGCAGTACTGCGGCAGGCTGGGCAAGGTGGCCAACTGCCAGGGTGGGATGTTCCTGGCCTACGTCAGCCCGCTGGGCCGGGCGTTGGTGGACAAGCGGCTGTATCTGCCCAAGAGTTGGACCTCCGACCAGGACCGGTGTGCTGCGGCGGGTGTGCCGGAGGACCGGCGGAACTACCGGTCAAAGACGGAGTTGGCCCTGGAGATGCTGGAGCGGGTCCTGGAGTTGGGCTACCTCAGGGCCGAGTGGGTTGCCGGAGACGACGCCTTCGGGATGTCGCCGACCTTCCGGGAGGGACTGGCGGCCCTGGGGATGCGCTACGTGCTGGACGTTCCGGGCGGCACTACGGTCTGGCCCTTGGACCCGGCTTAGACCAGTCCGGAATATACGGGGTTCGGCCGCCCCCGCAAACCCAAGCTGCGGCCTGGGCAGCGGCGGACCATGGAGCAGCGCGGTGATGAACTGCCGGATGAGGCTTGGCGGGAGATAACGGTGGCCCAGGGAAGCCAGGGGCCGCGCACCTACCGGTTCAGTGCCCAGCGGGTGCGGGCCACCAGGAGGCGCAAGCCCGGCGAGGAACTGTGGGCCGTCTGGCGCCGGAACCTGGACGGCAGCGAGCCCCGCTACTACCTGTCCAACGCTCCCGAGGGCACAACCTTGGAGACTCTGGCCTACGTGGGTGGGTCCAGGTGGCGCATTGAAACGGAGTTCGAGACTGAGAAGGGTGACGTGGGGCTGGACGAATACGAGACCCGCAGCTGGGCAGGGTGGCATCACCACATAGCCATGTGCCTGCTGGGTGGAGCGTTCCTGCTGAGCCTGCAGCAGGATTTGGGGGAAAAAGATGCCCCGGATCACGAGGCCACAGGTGTACCGGGTGGTGCGGGAGATGCTGCCCCGGGAGCAGTTCGGGCCCGATCAATTGCTGTTGTGGCTGGAGGATACGCAGCTACGCAACGAACGGGCTCGCCGTTCCCACGAGAGACGCCGCTCCACCCGCCGCGAAAGCAGGATGGAGCCGCCACCTTACACCCGTCGTTGTAGTACTAGCGGATATGATGTAAAGTAGCATCTGGAACTGACCCGTCCGTGAGTAAGGCTGGAGCATGAATACGCTGGCAACCACCGACGCCATTGAGCTAATGTACGAGACTGGTTGGACCGACGGGCTGCCGGTAGTGCCACCAACCAGGGACAAAGTAGAGCAGTTCATCGCCTCCACCGGGCGGCCTGCGGACGAGCTGATTGCCGAATTGCCTCCTCTGGGAGGACGGGCCACCGTCGAGCGCATAGCGGTGAACGCAGTCATGGCTGGATGCTTGCCGGAGCATATGCCCGTGGTGATTGCTGCCATCGAGGCCCTCATCGACGATCGCTTCAACCTTCGCGGCGTCCAGTGTTCTACTGGGATTCATAGCCCCCTGCTGATCGTCAACGGTCCCCTGGCCCGGACGCTGAACATCAACTCCAGCTACAACTGCTTCGGACAGGGCTGGAGAGCCAACGCCACCATTGGGCGGGCGGTCAAGCTGATCCTGGTAAACCTAGGCGGCGCAACCCCCGGGGAGACCAACAAGGCGACCTTTGGCCATCCCGGCGGCTACACCTATTGCATTGCTGAGAATGAGGAGGCCAGTCCCTGGGACCCTTTCCACGTTGATTTGGGGTTCGCGCCCGGCGACAGCACGGTCACTGTGTTTCCCGCCGAAGCTCCCCACAACATTATGTACCACGCCGTACGGCCCCGGGACTTTCTAACGGTGCTGGCGGATTCCATGTGCACCCTGGGCAATGTCCAGATGTACGTCATGGGAGACACCTTCGTGATTCTGGGTCCCGAGCACGCGCGCATGCTGGCGGAAGCGGGTTGGCGAAAGCGTGATATACGCGCGTTCTTGTTTGAACACGCCAGAAAGCCCGTCTCCCTGCTGCGGCGAGGAGGCCCGGCCCAGGGAGACTCCCGACGCGAGCTGCTGTGGCCCAGGTTCGTAGACCCGTCTGACGATGGCCAGATGGTGCCGGTAGTGCGGCGCGCCGAAGACATCCATATCCTGGTGGCCGGAGGTCCCGGCGGGCCCCATTCGGTTTACGTGCCTGGATGGGGCTCAAGAATGGTCATCAGGAAGATCTAACCGCTCAGAATTAACCGTTTAGGGGAGAATCGTATGCTGACCATACCTGGACCCGAACTCCAAGAGAGGCTGCGCCAGTTGAATTTGCTTGCTCCCATAGACCCGGACGTGTCCGCCAAATGGCGCCCAGCCCCCAGGATTCCCAGTCTGGCCGGAAAAGTGGGAGGGTTCCTGGGTAACCGGAAAGCCAATGCCGACCTTCTGTTGCTGACCATCCGAGAACTCTTGGAGAAGCACTATGAGCTAGGAGATGCCCTAGTGCTCGACAAATTCATCTATTCCAGGCCGGCGGAGGAGGATATCCTGGACTGGCTGTCCGAGCGGTGCGATTTCGTGGTGACGGCCGTCGCTGATTGAGGGTCCTGCACCTCGTGCAGTGTGCATGACGCCATGTCCCTGGAGAACCGCGGGATACCAACGGTGGTGATTTGCACCGAGCCCTTTGTGAACTCGGCGACCATCCATTCCCATATGCTTGGCAGGCCTGATTTCCAACCCGTCCATATCCCTCATCCCTTGGGCGGGCTAGATACCGAACAGATAACGGCTCGCGCTGCTACTTTGCAGGATCAGATCGTAGCGGTGCTTACCGCCTCAGACTAGGATTGGGACCTGTCTAACCGGGTTCGATTAAGAAGCAGCCGATCCGCCAGTGCGATGGTGGACTCGGACCCGCGGGTTACCCTCCCCAGTCCTTTTGACCACCTACCGATTGTCCACCTATCGGCCGGGGCCACCTCAGACCTGGGCAGGGGCAACGTCCATTTCACAAGCATGTCGCACGAAGTCGCGTGGTTGGACGAGCTGTAATATCCAACTAGCGAACTCCTCCAGGTGTCTTCGGAGCAGCTCCCTAGTTTTTTCGTCGATCACATTTCCTTCTGAGTCGAAGGTTCCAGGAGCGAAGGCCTGGATTTGGACACCGGGTTTGACCATCACCACCGCGCCAGTTTCCGCGAGGGTTTCATGAATCTGCATCTGGGCACGGGCGGTCTCAGCTCTTCCTCCGGCGCCTATAATTGTTGCGGGTTTGCCCATCAATGAGCCCTCTTCCCGGTCACGGGAAGCCCAATCAATAGCATTTTTTAGCGCTCCTGAAGTACCCCAGTTGTACTCAGGGGTAGCGAACAACACGGCATCGGCGTCGCGTATCGCCGATTTAAGCGCCATGACCGGCGCGGGGTCCCCTTCAGCCTCGACGTCACCATCGTAGAAAGGGAGATCCTTGATGTCAAAAATCCTAATCTCCATTCCATCAGGGGCAATCTCTTGGGCGGCTCGCAACAATCCTGTATTAAATGAGGCTTTTCGGAGGCTACCCGAGATGGCTAGAATCCGAAGTTGATTGTCGTTACTTCTCTGTATAGTCATTGTGCTCCCCCCTCCTGCCATCGGTTTGATCGAACATCAGTATTGTACTGTTTAGCTGGCGTTTCACATATCCTATTGGATACGCAGGCTTGGCTGAGGGTTTTGAGCGCAACGCCTCGCCTCCGGCCCGGCGTTGGCCATCCGCGGCACCAAGCACACTCTGAACAAGCGGGTTTGGAATGAACTGAATTCGGCTCTCGACTTGGGTTTGTCCTTGGAAGAAAGAAGCGCCAGGCATCCCGACCATCAGGAGGCCGCCCGGTCATTCGTGGAGAAGCGGACGCCCCAGTACAAGGGAACCATCTAAACTCACTTTTGTGCCTTCCCGCCACCAAATCAACGTCTGGGGGTGTAACCGGCCTAAACCAAATCCAAATTGGAATCTACGTCGACACCGGATTGGGCAGCGCTGCCGACACCGTCATTCCGGCGAACGCCGGAATCCAGGGAACAGTGCAGAATGTACTTTCCTGGACACCGGCTTGCGCCGGTGTGACGAAGGATTTTGCTCCGTCAGGTTGCGCAAAATAACACACTGCCGATTGCCGAAGCAGACTCTGGGGTTTAGCTGAATGTGGTTTTCACCTTGGTATTAGTTTAGTCTGGCTGTGGTATTGGAATAAGTTGTTTCAGAATTGATTGAATAGGGGGCAAAAATGGGACCTAAGCTAGTCGATTATCTTCTCTACGAACCAGAGGACACCGGCATCCTTTGGATCAAATTCAACCGGCCGGAGCGGATGAATGCCCTAATCGGTTCCTCCGAGGAAAGTGGGACAGTAGCCAAGGTTGGCGAATATATGCGGGCAGGAGACGATGACCCGGACATTCGTGTCATCGTACTCACCGGAGAAGGGCGCGGGTTTTGCTCTGGCGCCGACATGAGAAGAGACACTCCCGATGCCCTCAAGGGTGAAAACTTTGTTGGTAACCGGGGAACCGTGGCGGGACCCGACGCCGCCAGGGAGCACTTTTTCCATGGATTCACCAAGCTCCACCGGGATATTTCCCAGATCCGGAAACCTACCGTCGCCATGATAAACGGCCCGGCGGTTGGCTCTGGCATGGATATGGCCCTGCACTGCGATATCCGCCTGGGATGCGAAAACACACGTTTCATCGGGTATCAGCAATTGGGTCAAATAATAGAGAACGGCGGCAGCTACTATCTCCCCAAAATGGTAGGGCTGGGCCGGGCCCTGGAATTCGCCTATACCGGCCACCTTGATGCTCAAAGGGCATATGAGTGGGGGATGCTGAACTACCTCGTTCCTTCGGACCAACTGGAGGAGACGACCAGAGATCTTTGCGGTAGAATTTTGAGAACCCCGCCCATGGTCCAATGGATTAGCAAGCGAATCATGCGGGCCGCCCTCGACAACTCCTTGGAAACCACCATGGTGATGACCTCCAATGCTGGGGGCATTCTCAACGGCTCCGAAGATGCCGAGGAAGCCCGACAGGCGTTCCTAGAAAAGCGATCCCCCACTTTTAAGGGCAGATGATGCGCGTTCCTCTCTTGGACAGGCAGCATTTTGAAGGGTAGGGCAATGCAACCCAGCGATCTGAATCTTACTATCGACATAATAGGTCATCAGCGATACCTCTTCCTGCAGATTCCCCGGGAGCTTCAGGGACCAGAGCTGGCTCGGCGGATAGATGACCTGGGCCGGGACATGCGCAACCAGCACGACGCTGCAGGCTCTCCTTCGAAAGACGCTCTGCGTAGGGGTAGTTATCAGCTGCTGCGAGGGCAGCCGGAGCGTAGCTCACCCAGAGATATCGATCACCCGGCGCTGCTGGAGGCCAACCTACTAATTCGTCTCGAATCCTCCGATTCCGAGCCATTGCTACAATATGAGACGGAATTGCGACAGGGGGTCGAGCCGCTGGGCATAGCCGTCGAGAGCCTGGCGGGAGTCCAGCGACCCAGGAGCTACACCAGCCATGCCCTGACCCAGTTCGCATATGTGGCGGCTCAGGCACCAGGACCGGCGGAGCAACATCCCCTGGGTGTGGTAACTCCTATGAACAAGACCCGGCAGTGGTGGGACCTGGACTGGATGCATCGTGAGAGGTTTTTCCTGCCCCGCTATGACGCTGATGAAAACATGATTGTTAAAGGTCATTCCCTGGCTGCCGCAGCGGGTATTTCCTGCATTACCCGCCGGCTGATGCACGCCCCTGACGGCTATGGGCAGGAGAGTAGCTACGATTTTGTCGGCTATTTCGAGTTCGCCGAAGAACACGCCCCGGTCTTTGAGGAGGTGATGGCGGGCTTACGGAATGTGGCCCAGAATCCCGAGTGGAAATACGTGCGGAAAGGCCCCGAGTGGTGGGGCCGGCGAATCCGCCAGGCTTCGGACTCGTGGAGGTAGGCCGCTTATCATGACGACGACGAGGAATTCAGCTGCAAGAGGATTCTAGTTGACCGGGATATATCCACGAATCCCTAGTGGTGGGGGCGCCGGGACTTTTACAGGTTGCCAGGATCGTCGTCGGAGAGGAACCAAGGCATTGCAATGGCTTCGTGGGGCCAGAGGAACTCGAATCCCGCCTCTAGCGCATACTTCTTGTCCAGGTCTTCTCTATCGCCAATATGGTAGTAGACGTCCGCCTGGAACTTCGCCTTTACCTCAGAAAGCATATGTTTCGGCACGACGAAGTCCACCGGAATGTTGTGCTCCTCCCAGATGGCACGCTGTCCGCTCATGGTGCGGTCGGAACAACTGCCGATCAAAAACCCCTCCTTTTTTTGGACTGTTCGCACCATTTCCATGGTCAGGATTCCAGGTGGGTCACCCACCTCCAAGGTACCGTCTATGTCAAAACTTATCAGTATCACCAAGTAGGTTCCTCTCTCCTTAAAGTGTGGTAGCCGCGTGTTCCCTGAAGAGGGTGTTTAAAATGTCCCTCCCCTTAATAAGGGAAGGTTGGGATGGGGGTCGTACTAATCAGGAGTGGCGCTCCACACGGTAAAGTTGCCGCCCATGGGCATGGGACCGCCGGAGACGGCGATCTCGGGCTTTACCCCGGTGACCGTTCTAGCGCCGGCCCGTCCCTGCAACTGCTGGATGCAGTCGGTGTGCATCCAGAAACGGCTGCGCCCGCCACCGATATTGCCGCCGCTGGGCAGAATCGGGTTCGGCCCCTCGATGCTGATATCGGTCTGATAAAAGTCCAGGGCGTCCCCAAATTTCATGCCCCGGTAGCCCAGGCCTTCAATGTGGAACTGGTGGAACAGGGCGAAGCCGTCATACATGTTTTCGAAGGAGAGATCCTGGGCGGTGATTCCGGCGCCCTCAAGAATCTTCTTTCCCGTGCTGCCGGTTTCCGCCTGGATCTCGTCCAGGGTTGGCGTGAGACTCCTGGCCGTGCCCCGGCTCGACGCATGGTTGAGGATATAGACAGGTTTCTGCTTCATGTCCTTGGCCCGTTCCGCAGTGGTGAAGAGGTAAGCCGCGGATGCCATGATCGGTATGTCGTTGTCGAAGAGGCTGGCCGGCTTGGCGATCCAGCGCGCGGCCAGATAGTCCTCCCGCGTCAATTGCTCCGGCCGGTGCTGGGCCCAGTACCCCTCCGGGAACAGCAGGCCGTTCCTTCGTGAGTTCTCCATGAAGGGGGCCATCATGTCGTGGGTTTTGCCGTACTTGCGGCAGTACTCGGCGAACTGCAAGGCCGTTCCGTAGGAGCCAGGGGGACCCCAGATAGTCCGTCCTGGGCCAATCGCGTAAGTCCCCGGAACCGCCTCCGCTGAGCTTACTCCTCCCTGGTTGTACCGGCCCTCGTAGTTGTGCCAACCCTTGAGCACCAGGCAGGTGTTGGTGAGGCCATCACCCACGGCCTGGGCGGCAACGACGATGGCGCTGGACATGCATCCCGTACCGTACATGGTGAACTTGACGTTGGTCAGCTCCGGCATGTTCTTCAAGATCCACTCGGCGCTCAGCTGGGCGATGCCGTCCAGGGGATCGTCAGTTTGATTGTAGGCGTTGACAACGTCCATGGGGATGGGGTCGCCCTCCTGCCAGTGAGCCCCGGTAGTGGTCACTGGTACGAGTACCAACCCGTCGACTTGGTCGGGCGAGATGCCCGCGTCCTCGATAGCTCTCCGCAGCGCCAGGATGCTCCAGGCGCCCACGGAGGTCTCGGGTTTCCCGTCCCAGCGCCGGGTGGTGGGCGAGTGCCCAATACCGACGGCCGCTACCTTCCCTCGGTGTTCCCATATCCCCAATCCCTCGGTGGCTCGATGCATGGAAGCTGGAGCATTCTGGGTGGTCATGGTTCACTCCTTTTTAAGAGCTCTTAATCTGGATAAATAAGTGGGTCTAGCCTACTACCCGCCACTCGGGCACCTTTTGACCGTTGGCGGTTGCCTCGAACACGACCTCTACCCCGGCTCCTACTGGAACCTCATCCACCGGAGTTCCGGGCAGGTGGGAGTACATCTGGATTCCCGGGTCCTCGTCCAGCATTATCACCGCCAGGTTGAACGGTTGATCCTCCTGAAGCAGTCTGATTGGGCAATCGTACACCACCCCGTAGTTGTAGATCTTGCCCCGCCCACTCATCCCTTTCCATTCCAGGTCGTCCCTCGAACCACATTGACTACACGCCGGCGCCGGCGGATGCTGGAGCCGGTTGCAGGCTTTACAGTTCTGGATCACCAGCCGCCCCTCGTTGGCGGCTTCCCAGAAAGGCTTGGTCAACTCATCGGGCACCACACCCTGCTTGGCCATTTCTCCCCTCCATTCTTGCTGGTTTCCAGAAGGTCTTCGAAATTGAGCAGCTTTGCTGGATCAACGATATTCACATTTGCCGAGAATGTCAAAAGGCCGGGCCACTGGGCAGGGCAATCGCGTCTTAACCAAGGAGCACTTTGAGTAGGTAATCCTCAACCCAGCCAGCTTTCAGCCGTTTACCTTGAAGTCCCCGTTTAAGGCTGGACTCCTGCTTCAGCAAATTGAGGGCTATCTGGCGCAGGACTGCCAGGTTTTGAGGCCCATTATCCTTACGTACCAGGCTGTGATCTTCTCGAAAGGTAACATCCAAAGACCAGTGCAAGCTGTTTTCTATGCCCCAGTGTCGGCGGGTGACCTCCAACAAAGTCTGGGCAGGCCTGGCCAGACTGCTGATATAGTAGCGAGAGTGGACCGTGGTCCCGGTTGCCGTCTCCCGCTGAGCCGTGACCTTAACCACGGCGTTGAGGTTGGCCCACTGCTGCCGGTTTTGCAGATAGTCCAGGCAGTCCGGGTCCGTGATGACCCAGCATTGACGGGTTTCCAGGCGGCCGTGGCCCTTGTTCAGCGTGCGGGCGAAGTCATAGGGGACGCCCTCGAAGTCGTATTCCTCGGCGCCCTCGAAAAGGTCGCGAACGTCATCGTACAGCCGGCCTTGATTCTCCTTCACCGCCAGCAGATAGTCGGCCTGAGCCTCAATGATCTCCCGGGCTATCTCCCTCTGGCAGCCCATGGCGTCGATGGTGATGATGCAACCGGCGAGCTCCAGCAGCTGTAGCAACTTGGGGATGGCGGTGATTTCATTGGACTTCTCGTCCACCTTGGTCTGGCCCAGCGCCAAGCCATGGGACGAGGCCCACACGTTGACCATGTGAATGGCCTTTTTGCCCAGGGTACGGTCGTGGGAGCGCCGTACCGTCTTGCCGTCGATGGCCACCACTTCGCCTTGGGTGACTTGGGCTACGGCTTGGACCCACTCCATGAAACAGCGTTGAAACTGCTCTGGGTCCAGGCGGGCGAAGACGTCGCCGAAGGTATCATGGGAAGGGATACCGTTGGGCAACTCCAGAAAGGACTTGAACCACTCCTCTTTACAGTTGCCGAAGAGCTCGATATCCACCCAAGAATCAGCGCCGCAGATGGTGGCACAAAGGGCAATGGTGACGATATCCAAAAGTTTGTGCCGCTTGGTACGATCAATCCTCGGGTCGTCCAACGCCGCGAAGTATTCGGCGATGGGTGCGCCTGTTGCCTGAACCATCACTACCCCTCCCTAGTTTCGTCATGATGATTACTATTTTAAACAAATTTAAGAAAGATAATAAGACGCGATTGCCCTGGGCAACCGGGTAGTTACCTATTCGTTTCGAGACTGCCGATCGATTCGACCCGAAACGGCTGGGATGCCGACCGCTAATCCGATGGCACAAACCTCATCGAGAGGGAGTTCACGCAGTGACGGGCGTTGGAATCGGTGAAGCCTTCGCCCAAGAATACGTGTCCCAGATGACCTCCGCAGTTGGCGCACTCTATCTCGGTGCGGGAACCGTCTGGATCAGGAATTCGGTTTACCGCGCCTGAAATCTCTTGATCGAACGCCGGCCAGCCGCAATGAGCGTCAAACTTGTCGCGGGACCGATAGAGTTTGGCATTGCAACGACGGCAGGTAAAAACCCCCTCCTCGTAGAAGTCGTCATACTCTCCACTAAAAGGGTCCTCTGTTCCCTTCCGTTCGATCACAAACCGTTCTTCCGCGGAAAGCGGATTGTAGCCGGGGTTGTCCATTATCGATCCTCCTTAAGGGCTCCTTCGACATCGTGGCCCTAAAGGCCCGCTTCCTCACCCAGCATCCTACAGTCACTGACGCCTAATCGCCAGGGCTAGGGAGGGAACTGATACTCCCGGGTAATCCCTATCGGCTAACGGTCCAACGAACTGAACCCCTAACCGCTGGTGCTGAGGGCCAGTCCAGGCGGCTTCCTGATGATATGTTACTTCCTGCGGTCAAGGTAGTTGTGTCCGGCGAAAACCCGGCGCTTCCAGATGGATAACCCAGCCCGGCTGTTGGGCTGTATAATACACCTTTGCAGGAGAGAAAATGGCTGAAAAGAGAATTGGCGTGGCGATAACCGCCCCCGATAGCAGCGCCGCCCTAGCCGCCATCGAAGACCTGGAGGGACGAGGCTTCAGCGCCGCCTGGATGACCAGCGGCAGCGCCTCCGGCGGGGACAGCCTCAGTGTGTTCGCTGCCGCGGCCGGCCGGACCCAGAATATTATGCTCGGCACCGCCATCACCCAAATATTTCCCCGCCATCCCATAGCGGTGGCTCAGCAAGTGCTGGTGCTGGCCCAGCTGGCCCCAGGTCGCTTCCGGTTAGGGCTGGGTACCAGCGGACGGGGTGGTATGGAGCAGACCTTTGGCGCTGACTTCCGGGCTCCCCTGGCCCACCTGCGGGAATACTTACGTATTGAAAAGGCTCTATTGCAGCAAGGAACGGTGGACTTTTCCGGACGGTACTATCAGGCCCACAGCAGCATCCCCTCCCCCGTGCAGGTGCCGGTGATGGCGGCGGCCCTGGGCCCAAGCGCCTATCAGCTTTGTGGGGCGGAGGCCGATGGCGCTATTAGCTGGGTCTGTCCCGGATTTTACCTGCGAGACGTGGCTTTACCCGCTATGCGGAGGGGAGCCGAGCTGGCAGACCGCCCGGTGCCTCCCCTGGTAGTTCAGGTGCCGGTATGCGTCCACGACAACCCAGACGAGGCCCGCGAGGCGGTGCGCCAGCAGTTCGCTGGTTTCGCCCGCTCTCCCTTCTACCAAAATATGTTCACCGGGGCCGGATTTCCCGAAGTGTCCCAGGGTGTCTGGAGCGACAGTATGGTAGACGCTGTAGCTGTGTGGGGCGACGAGAGCCGGGTAACAGAAGGACTGCAGGACCTGTTTTCCATAGGGGCGACGGAAATACTGGCCTCACCAGTGCCCGCTGGGGGCGACCGCGAGGCGTCTCGCGACCGAACCTTGGCGGTTTTAGCCAAAATAGCCCAATCCGTTAATGGGTGACCGGCGGGGCCCAAGACCGGGGTGACCCAGAATTGCCAACATCTGGGCCGCCGAAGGTTTGAGATATAGAGCCAGCGCCGTGGGGTTACCAACGCCGGTTGCCCCAACGGTGATTATCGCAACCTTCCCCAATGTTTTCATCAAGGGCATCTCCTGGAAGGAGCAATGGTCAGGAATAGGAGAACAATCATGGTGGACCAGCAGGTAGAAACCTACCAAAATTATCTTGGAGGCCAGTGGCTAGACTCTGATTCCGGCCAGACCTACACCATCACCAGTCCGGCTAGCAAGAGCACCGTGCTGGGGGAATTCCAGATTTCCACGCCGGCAGATGTGGCCCGGGCAGTAGCGGCGGCGCAGGAGGCATTATCCGGCTGGGCTGGCACGCCGGCTCCGGCTCGGGCGCAAGTCCTCTACCGGGCGCTGGACATCTTGGGCAAACGGTCCGAGGAGTTCGCCCGAACCATAACCATCGAGGAAGGAAAGCCCCTGGCCGATGCTCGCGGTGAGGTAAGGCGGGCCATGAACATAATCGAATACGCCGCTGGAGAAGGTCGCCGCATGTTCGGTTACACCACTCCGTCGGAGCTGCCCAACACCATTGCCTATACCGTGCGCCGACCTTTGGGAGTAGTGGCGATCATCACTCCCTGGAATTTTCCCATCGCCATTCCAGCCTGGAAGCTGGCTCCCGCGCTCATCTGCGGCAACACGGTGGTGCTAAAGCCAGCCTCGGCCACGCCCCTCAGCGCGGTCAAACTGGTGGAGGTATTTGAGGCAGCTGGGCTTCCGCCGGGCGTTTTGAACCTGATCACCGGCCCCGGGTCTTCGGTGGGTAATGCCCTGGTGGAAAGCCCGCAGGTGCGGGGCATCTCTTTTACCGGCTCCACCGAAATCGGCACCGGAATTTACAGTGCCGGGGCCAGGCTGCTGAAAAAAATGCAGTGCGAGATGGGCGGCAAAAACGCCGTCATTCTGCTGGCCGACGCCGACCTGGACAAAGCTCTGGGAGGAATCGTCCAGGGGGCCTTTGGCTCCACGGGCCAGCGATGCACCGCCACCAGTCGGGTGATTGTCGAGGAAGGAATCTACGATGAGTTCATGGACCAGCTGTTAGACCGTACCGCCAAACTCAAGATTGGCGACGGACTGGACCCAGAGGTTGATATAAGCCCCCTGTCCAGCGAGTCCCAGCTCCAGAAGGTGATGGAGTACATCGGAATCGGCGCCGAAGAAGGAGCCAGGTTGGCATACGGGGGTCATGCCTTGAGCGAAGGGGCCTACTCCCAAGGCTATTACGTCGAACCGACAATTTTCACCGAAGTGTCCCCCGACATGCGTATCGCCCAGGAGGAGATATTCGGCCCGGTTTTGACGGTGTTTCGGGCTGAGGACTTGGACGACGCGGTTCGGATCTCCAACGACGTCCAGTTCGGCCTGTCCTCCTCAGTTTACACCCGAGACCTGCCCCGGGCCTTCCGCTACATCAACACCGTGGAGGCCGGCATGGTTCACGTGAACGCGCCAACCCTGGGTGGCGAGGTCCATCTGCCCTTCGGTGGGCTGAAGTCTTCCGGGGTTGGACAGCGGGAACAGGGCGTGGAGGCAGTGGACTTCTTCAGCGAGGTGATCACAGTTTACATCGACTACGCGGATGAAGCCCGGGCCCAAGCCCCATTTATTTAGACTGCGGATTTATCTAGATTCTGCAAAACCGTCTTTGGAGCTGTAAGAGTCTCTCTCAAAAGAACCCATGTCATTCCGAAGGGCTCGGGATGACATTTTGATTGATTTACTAATCCCCCGAAAGTTACACCAAATCCGAATGAAGAGCGCATCTCCAGTTAATGCCCCTATTGAATAACCCAGGACTTTCATGCGGACTTTAGGCAGACTTGGCATTAGCTGGATTAAAGGACTGTTCTGCCTCGGAAAAGCGGGCCCGGTGGGCACCTAGAACTCCGGCCGAAAAGTGCCTTGACCCCAGGCAGCCCGATATAATTGGCAGTAGAATTAAACCGGAGAATTAAAGGGGTGGGGGAGGTTGAGGATGCTGGGAGTAAGGCCGGCACAGCGAGGACTCCTGGAAGCGGACCATCTCTACCTGGACTATTTGGGCCGCGGCTCCTTCTACGGCTTCCTGGCCTCCCTGCGGGGTCAGCTATTTCGAGACGAATACTTCGCCGAACTGTATTGCCCGGACAATGGCCGGGATAGCGTGCCGCCCAGTCTGGTGGCCACCGCGCTGTTGCTGCAGGCCTACGACAAAGTGAGCGACCTGGAAGCCAAGCAGAGGGCGGACTTCGATATCCGGTGGAAGGTGGCGTTGGGGATTGAGGTGGAGGACCGGCCATTTGCCAAGAGCACCCTGCAACTGTTTCGAGCCCAGCTGATCCTCCACGACCGGGTGCGGGCCGTCTTTCAGCGCAGCCTCCAATTCGCCCGGCAGACCGGCTGCCTGAAAGGACGGCGGATGAAGGTGGCGGTGGACACCACCTACATTCTGGGCCGGGGAGCGGTCAAGGACACCTACAACCTGCTGGCCGACGGCATAGTCCAGGTGGTCCGGGCACTGGCCCAACTGGATGGGACCCGGGCCGAGGAGTGGGCCTTGAGACACGGCCTGGAGCTTTACTTTGGCTCCAGTGTGAAGGGAGAGGCGGGGATTGACTGGGACAACAAGAAAGAGCGGCAAGCCTTACTGCAGAAGATAGTAGCCGATGCTGACCTGGTATTGGAACTGGCCCGTCAGGCCCAAGGTAGATTTCCCGCAGATAGTCCTGAGCGCCAGGCTATTGGAGAAGCAGCGGAACTCTTGGGGCAACTCCTCTTGCAAGATGTGGAACGGCAGGAGGATGGTCCGGCCCTGAGGGATGGCGTAAGCCGGGACCGGGTCCCTTCGGCGCACGACCCGGAGATGCGCCATGGGCGCAAAAGCAGCAGCAAACGCTTCGACGGACATAAGGCTGCCGTGGTGGTGGATACCGATTCCCAACTAGTGACCGCGGTAGATATCCTGCCCGACAATGCCGGTGACAACACCGGAGTCCTGGAACTGGTGGAGCAGAGTGAAGAGAACACGGGCATAGCTGTGGAGGAGACCATTGGGGATGCGGCCTATGGGGATGGCGGGACGCGGCAGGCCTTTGCCGATGCCGGTCGGACGCTAATAGCCAAGGTGCCGGGTCGTCCCAGAAAAGACCACTTCCCCAAAGAGGACTTCCAGATCGACCTGGCGGCCGGCACCGTCACCTGCCCAGCCGGTAATGTTACCCACACCTTGCGGACCTTCGGCACCCGGACCAACCGGTTGGGTCAGACCTATCCGGCCCAGAGTTTTCAATTCGACCCGGCGGTCTGTGGCGTATGCCCCCTGCGGTCCCAGTGCGTGGCAGCTGGAGAGGGCAAAGGCCGTACGGTGACTCTCCATCCCCAAGAGGCGCTCCTGCAACAAGCCCGGGCCTTCCAGAAAAGTGAGAGCTTCGCCGAATACCGCAGCCGGCGGCAGGTGGTCGAGCATCGCCTGGCTCGGCTGGTGCAACTGGGGGTCCGCCAATCTCGCTACTTTGGTCGGGCCAAGACCCTCTTTCAGCTACTCCTGGCAGCCACGGTGGCCAACCTGACCCTGGTGGCTACCAGGATGGGGATGATGTCCCAGGCTTCAGGCTCCTCCCCCAATAAACCAGAGAATAGACCGGACCGGCTCGCCGCCGGGTCGCCCATCGTTACTGCCCAATTCATATTGGCCGCGGCCAGATGGGTCGCCCTTAGTCTCAGACTTGGCCCAGTCCACTGGTTATCCTCCACCTCATCTCGTCACAGCAGGGCTTTTCAGCCGGGCTTCTAGTATTACAACGTCAGTTAGTTTGATAGAATGACTGTGTAGCTGGGAATAGGCAGGTGAGGTGGGGATGTGGATGCGGCAGCTTTCGAGCAGGTGTACGGGTCATTTCGGGATTTTCACGCTTACTTCGCGCCGCTGTTTGGCCGCCGGGAGACGCGGGAGCACAGCGGTCATTATCTCCAGGCCCTGCTGGTACAGTCTGGGGAGCGGCGCAACGCTGAGAACCTGTCGGAGACGGTTCCGGGGTCAGCCCGAGGGATGCAGCGGTTTCTCACCGATTCTCCCTGGGACGATGAGGTGATTATAGGACGGCTGCAGGAGTACCTCCACCCGGCTGGAGCATCCGGAAGGCGTGTGGGTGCTGGACGGCAGCGACTTTCCCAAGCAGGGGAGGAAGTCGGTGGGAGTGGCCCGGCAGTACTGCGGGAGGCTGGGGAAGGTGGCCAACTGCCAGGCGGGGATGTTCCTGGCCTATGTCAGCCCGTTGGGACGGGCATTGGTGGACAAGGGGCTGTATCTGCCCGAGAGTTGGACCTCGGACAAAGATTGTGAGGCGGCGGGTGTGCCGGAGGATAGGCAGGGCTACCGGTCCAAGACGGAGTTGGCCTTGGAGATGGTGGGGCGGGCACAGGAGCGGGGCCACCTGAAGGCTGGATGGGTCGCGGCGGACGACGCCTTCGGGATGTCGCCGTCCTTCCGGGAGGGCCTGGCGGCCTTGGGGATGTGGTACGTGCTGGACGTTCCGTCCGGCTTTACGGTGTGGCCGCCGGAGCCTGCCTGGACCAGTGCGGAGTATCAGGGATTCGGGCGTCCCCGCAAACCCAGGCTGCGAGACGGTCAGCGCCGGACCATGGAGCAGCGCAGCGACGAGTTGCCGGAGGAGGCCTGGCGTGAGATAACGGTGGCCGAGGGAAGCCAGGGGCCACGCAGCTACCTTTTCAGCGCCCAGAGGGTGCGACCGACCAGCAGGCGCAAGCCCGGCGAAATCCACTGGGCCGTCTACCGCCGGAACCGGGACGGCAGCGAACCCCGCTACTACCTGTCCAATGCTCCGGAGGATACCCCGTTGGAGACCCTGGCATACGTGGGAGGCTCCCGTTGGCGTATAGAAACGGAGTTTGAGACGGAGAAAAGCGACGTAGGCCTGGACGAGTACGAGACCCGCACCTGGGCTGGCTGGCATCACCACGTGGCCCTGTGCCTGCTGGGCGGAGCTTTTCTGCTGAGCCTGCAACAGGCTTGGGGGGAAAAAGATGCCCCGGATCACGAGGCCGCAGGTCTACCGGGTGGTGCGGGAAATGCTGCCCCGGGGACGGTTCGGGCCAACCGAGTTGCTGCGGTGGCTTGAGGATACGCAGGACAGTAACGAACGGGCCAAACGCTCCCATGCCAAGCGCCGCGCCGCCATGCGGGCATCACCCCACATCCCTCCCTGAACTGACGTTGTAATACTAGGGGTCTTGAGTACTCGCATTAACTAGCCAGCATTTCTAGAACCCAGCCTGCGGCTGCCCTCCATCATCCGGGGATATATCCAACCATTCCTAACAATGCTTATTCACGAAAGGTTAGCTGTGTAAAATCACGAATTAAGCACAACCACAGCAAGCTGCTCGGTTTTCCCAACATAATATCGACAAGAATGAGCTTTTTGTTACCTAGGCCAATGCCTTATGCTGATACGTCTATATGAGACGAATCCGTGAGGCCAATGCCTTATGTTGAGGGAGTTTGTTAGTAGGTGCGTTAGGTCATGAGATACAGACTCGGCATGCTCAGTGGATTGGTAGTGCTCGGCGTTATAGGTCTCGGTTTATTGGCGGGGTTTTTTGGTAGCAGGGCAGTGGAAGCGGCTAGGCCGTCGGACTATTATTCCCACACCTTAAAAGGCGCAGCCAGCTGCGATCTCACGACAGATTTTAGCTGGGATAGTAAGGCTTACGCCCACAAGAAGGGATACGTTCGGTTGTTCCTCTGGGGAGAGGACGAAACTGGCACGGGCATTCGGCTGGCAGGTTACACAAATGTAACTATCGATAAGGGAACAGCGTCCGTCTGGGTCCATCAAGATTGGGGTCCCCAAACTTCTGGAGAGGAATACCACGCGAGAGTAGTTCTCTATTCGTCTAAGGGCAAAGGCGGCGCTGAATTCGGGAGGAGACTTCTGCTGGACGATAAGTTTATTAGCTGTGATACCAAATCCAAATGAAGAGCGCATCTCCAGGTATGGCCCCTGATCTAGTAGGGGCACGTCATGCCGTGCCCCATTGGAATAACCCAGAACTTCCATGCGGCCTTAAGGCAGACTTGGTATCACAATGAAATAGGCATCACGGGGTCCAGGCCCGCTCGGCGATGCCCTCGATGGCTGAAACCACGTCAACCACGGCGGGCTTGCCCGACGCTATCGCCTCTTCGATGGCAGGCTGAATTTGATTGGGTTGATCAACCCGGATTCCGAAGCACCCCATATCCTGAGCCAATTTCGCGAAGTCGGTATCCGGGAAAATCCACAGTTCGTCCGAGTTTCCCGATTCTCCCTGATAATAGCGTTCGTTGCCGCGCTTTTCCTGGTTCAAAGAGTGGTTGTTGTTGACCACGGTCACCGTGTTGATGCCGTAGCGGGCGGCAGTCTCCAACTCGGAAAGGTGATACCAGAAACCGCCGTCACCGGTGAAGCACATCACCGGTCGGTCCGGCAGGGCACACTTGGCCCCCATGGCCGCCGGAAAGGCCCAGCCCAGCGAGCCGGCGCAACGCAGAAACATCTGCTCCGGGGTCTTTGAGTCAACCATGGTGCCGGTCCAAATGCCAGAATGGCCGGTGTCCGTTACCAGGACGGCATCGGAGGGCATCCATTCGGTGATTTCCTTGCATAGTCGTTCCGGACGAACGGGGGAGACATCCGAATTGACCTGGGTTGCCACCGACTCCCGCCAGTCCCGGACCAGTTCTTGCGCCCGGGCGACCCACTCGGTACGGGGCCCCAGCGGTTCCATGGCTTCGATCAATTTGCGCAGCGAGGCTCGGGCATCTCCCTGAAGGCCCACCTGAATCGGGTAGCTGCGCCCCAACTCAGCGGGGTCAATGTCCAGCTGTACCACCGGTGTCCCCAGGGCTGGTATCTGCCATTCAGTGGTTACCTGGCTGCCGGTGTGGCTCCCGATGAAGAAAACCAGGTCCGCCTCCGAGACTACCTGGTTGGCGCAGCGGCGGGAATAGGTACCGCATACGCCTACGGACAGGGGATGGTCGTCGGATATGGTCCCCTTAGCGTTAAGGGAAGTGGCCACTGGAATTGAGAGCATCTCGGCCAGCTCCACCACCTCTCGCTGAGCCTGGGAAGAGGTCACTCCCCCACCGGCGATGATCACCGGGCGCCGGGCGCTGGTCAAAACTCTGGCGGCATCCCGTATCATCTCCATTTCCGGCTCACCTCGAAAGGGAGGAACGTGGGCGAAGGGCGCCTCTACTATTACCTCCAGATCCGCCTCCGCGTCCATAATCGCGCTTCCGTTGCTGCTCAGGAGGTCCAGGTGTGCCGGACCGGGTGTGCCGGAAGTGGCCGACCGGAAGGCCTGGCGTAGCAGCAGAGGCAGCTGGTCGGCGCTATCTACCATGGCATTGTATTTGGTAACTGCGTTAAAGGGTTGGACGTGGTCGATCTCCTGGTAGTTGTGGCGATACTGATTCATCGGCGCCGCTCTACCGGTTATCGCTACCACCGGAGAGCAACCCAGGTAGGCGTCCTGCAGCCCGGCAGCCAGGTTGGCGGCTCCCACGTTTTGGGACATGCATACTGCGGGACGGTGGGCCGCTCGGGCGTAGCCGTCGGCCATATACGCCGCGGCCTTTTCGCTGTGGGTCATTATCCGGCGAATACCCACCTTCTCCATTTCCATCAGCGCCCTGGTCACAATCATTGGCATATAGAAAACGTGGGACACGCCATATTCTTTCATCGTCTCAACCATGAATTGCGCACCGGTCATTCTTGGCATGAATTTACCTCCTCGATTGGAAAGCTGGAGTGATGGTTGGTACGTTTGGGTGATAAAGAGTTTATTACCAAAACTTATCCTGACTCCTGTCGAGTCCCAGCCCCAAGTATAACGCCATCCCTCTGGCGTTAGCGTGCAGCTGAACGGGGCTATTGGATTTGCCAGCCCGTCCCGAAGATCTTGGGGATTTCGGTAAATACTACCACGTACCACGGTGCAGGTTGGAACTGAGCCTCCAAGTTACCGTGGGCAAGCACTCCTCCTTGGCTACAAGAACATTCTAACCCGCTAATGGTTAGTAAAACTAAAGGCCCAAAAAGGGAAACCCTTCCGACCCGACGTTGCGGCCGAAGCGAGGCCAATAGGGGCTTGGTTTCCACGCAGCATCATTCCTCGCTAGCCCTGATCCAGTTTGTCTTGCGCCGAGCCCAGCCCCTCCAACGCCAGGCCATATCCCAGCAAATCCTGCATCAATCGTTTGATGTGCTGGGTTAGCAATACTCGGGTGTACCGGAGCACCAGCGGAGGCTGCTGCGCCAGTTGCTCCGCCAACTGCCACGCCCGGGGTAACAAATCCGGACTCGACAAAACCTCATTCACCAAGCCCAGTTCCTGAGCCTCCTTGGCAGAAAGGGTTTGTCCCGTCAGCAGAAAATAACGGCCTCGGTTCATCCCCATCAACAGCGGATAGATGATGTGCATCCCATCGCCAGGAATCAGCCCGTTGACGAAGTGCCCGGAATCCTGAAAGGTGACTTCCTCAGCGGCCAGGACGATATCGCAGAGCAACGGCAACTCGGAATGGCGCAAAGCTGGGCCATTGATGGCGCTAATCATTGGCACCTCGATATCAAGCAAATTCATCTGCAATTGCTTACCCTCCCAATAGGTGATGTCCCATTCAGCAGGTGTTCTCTTGGGTCGGGTCTCGGCACTGCCCGCAGGTCCGGTGAAGACGTCGCCCACGCCGGTCATAATGATTACTCGGTTTTCGGGGTCACTGCCGATATCCCGAAACGCCTGGGGTAACTCCCGATGGGGTCCCGCCCCCCACTGAAGAGACTCGCCATCGCTGTGGAGGGTTATCTGGAGAATTCCCTCTCGACGTTCCATGCGGACATGCTGATACTTGTTAGCGTACTGCTCTAGGTCGGCCATTCTGCTGCCTCCAGGTGACAAAGCTGCTGGCACAATACGAGAATAGCTGGTGCTTTTCAAGCTGCGGCTGCGAATCTAAACCAAAGCCGAAGTGGAATTTGCCGGGCGGGGCGAAAAATACCAGGTGCCAAATCGGACCCTATCCGGTGTAAACTCTGCGAAAGGAGCCAGCGGCGGCGGATCTAACGCGGAGCAGCTCCAGAGGCCAGGGCTGTACTGCCAAACCTGAATCATGGAGACAAATAGAATGTTGGTAGGCGTTATCTCCGACACTCACGGGTACATGGACCCCCGGGCGCTTCACCAGCTACAGGGTGTGGACCACATCCTTCACGCGGGAGACATCGGCGATGAACGAATCATTGATGAATTGGAGCGCATCGCCGCGGTGACCACAGTGCGGGGCAATGTGGACCGGGAGGGGCCTACCTCGCGGAATCCACTAGAGCAAACCTTCGAATTGGAGGGCAGGCGTTTCTTCCTGACCCACGAGTTAAAACCGCCGAAACGGGATACGGATCTGGTTCTTGACGAGTACCGGCAGTCTGGAATAGAGGTCGTGGTCTACGGACACAGCCATATCGCCTACCAACAAGAGTGGGGTAATATTCTATTCTTCAACCCCGGCGCGGCTGGGAAGCGCCGCTTCAAGCTAGTCCCGTCCGTGGGAGTGCTCAACCTGACCCCGACATCCATCAAAGGCGAAATCATCCCACTCTGAGTGAACCTCTGAATCGCATGGGTCCCCTCTAATTCGGTCGGATTCGGCCATCAACCAACTCTGTGTCCTCAGATCTTCAACCGGGGCAGGCGGGGTAATCAGAGAGAGGCCCCCGGCATTAGGAAACTAATTCTAACCTCAGCGCCGGTATTCATCGCCGCAGTCTCCAATTATTTGGTACAGGTCCTTCGCTCGCCCGAGCACCGACTCCAGGCGGTCGTAATCCGCCGCCTCCAGGGTAATGTCGAAGACCCTGGCGCTGTCGGCCAGGTGGTCTGAAGCGCCGAGCCGGACGCCCAAGATGGCTCCGGCCACGGCGGGACGGTCCAAGACGTACTTCACCGCCACATTGGCAATGCTGGCCTGCTTGGCGGTGGCTAGGTATTGGAGCACGGACAGAAGCTCCTGGAAAAGCTGCCAGCCTCCCCAGGCGTCGATCATCTGCTTGTATTTGCCCAGGCTGGCCGTGGTCAACTCGGGCCGGCTCGGTTCCGGCTGGCCCAAATACCTGGACGTCAGCAGTCCTCCGCAGACGGTTCCGTAGGCGAGCAGCTGAATATCCTGCTCCCTGCAATACTGGGCCATGGCCACTTCGGGACGCCGGTCGATTAGCGAAAATTGGACCTGGTTGGAAACTATTTTTATGCCTCGCTCCCCAATTAGCTTTAGATGCTCGGTGTCGAAATTGGTCAGGGCGAGGTGACGGATTTTGCCCTGGTCCCGAAGAGCGGATAGGTGTTCCAGAGCATCCAAGTATCTGTCGTCGCCGTAGTCCCACCAATGGAACTGCAGCAGGTCCAGGGCCGGCACGTCCATGCGCCGCAGGGAAAGGTCCACGTTTTGCTCCACCAGCTGGCGAGTCATTGGGCCGGGACGGGGTACCCATTTGGTGAAAGCCTGGATCGATGACAGGCTGTCCACGCCCTGAGATGATGCCATTCGCTGCCGGAACTGGCCAATAAAGTCCTCGGCCGGGCCGTAGTGGTCGGCCAAATCCCAGGTGGTGAAGCCTGCCCGCTGATGCTCAAGCATGCTGGCTATAGCCGCGGAGGGGTCGATAGCCCCATGGCCGCCGGAAACCTGCCACATGCCGTTCAAGACCCGGCATATGTTCAGGTCAGGAGTGAGTTGCGTTCGGCTCTCTGGCGGGAGGGTCATGGAAAAACCTCTCTGATTTCCAGTATTGACCCGAGAAGCGTAGCCGTTACAGGGTAGATTTCGCCATCCAGGTACTGGGGATCCAGCCTATCGACCATTACTACAACTATCTGCTCCGCCAATTGCGCCTCCTTACCAAGCCGAAGCGACTAGACCGTCGCTATGAAAGCGAATTCCGGACGGACTCCAATTCTTCCAGCTCCTCTTCCAGACTGCTGACCACGGACTCCGCGTGTTCTTTCCCTGCTTCCAGATGCAATTTCACAATCGCCAGGTCTTCTTTGGTGAGCTCATCCCATCGCTTGTAAGACACCCTGATGGGATCGCCGCCACTCAGCCAATTGATCAAAGTCTCGGCCGGAGCATATTTTTGATCTGGTATTGAAATTGGTATTGGCGCGAAATGGTTGCCGGCTCCCCGGTCCAGCAGCAGATCAAACCAGGCAAGGTCAAACCCATCCCAATCCATCAGCATCCAGCCGGTGATGTTGGCACTCATCTTTCATCCTTCTAAATTAACAAAGGAGCCGCCGAAACAAGAGAAGCTTGCCCCTTCGGGCCCGATTACTTGGACTTGGGCGGCAGAACCGAAAATCGGAACCGCTCCCTCAACATCACCCGCGTCAGGCCTCGCCGCGCTTTTGTCTTCAGCAGTTGGTTGATGCAGGGGCGTCAACTCTGCCCGTAGTGCTCCAGCCACCACCTGGCGATGTCCACTCTGCGGGCCATCCAGACCTTGGGGAAGCTGCTGGCGTACTGCAGGAACCACTCCACGGCGCGGGATCTAGCCGGCCGGCCGGCGATGCGGCAGTGCAGCCCCACGGACATCATCTTCGGGCGAGTGCGCCCCTCTTCGTAGAGGCAGTCGAAGGTGTCCTTCAGATATTCGTAAAAATCTCCGGTGCTAACCAGGCCGCCCCGCCAGAACCGGGCGTCGTTGGTTTCCATGCTGTAGGGAAGGACCAGCCAGGGCCTTTCCCTCACCGTCACAAAGTAAGGCAGGTCGTCGCTGAACGAACCGCTGTCGTAGAAAAACCCACCTTCCTCCGCCACCAGTTCCCTGGTATTTACGCTGGCGCCGTATCGGGTGAACCAGCCCAGGGGCCTTTCACCGCAAGTCTGGGTTATTGACGCCACGGTCTTGGCTATGGCCTGGCGCTCCTCCTCCCGCTCCATCAGGTGGTATTCTTCCCACCGGTAGCCGTGGCCGCAGACCTCGTGGCCGCGGGCGACCACCTGACGGGCTACCTCCGGGTTGCGCTCCAGGGCCAGGGCGCAGCAGAAAAAAGTGGCTTTGACCTGATACTTGTCCAGAAGGTCCAGCAGTCTCCAGACCCCTACGCGACTACCGTATTCGAAGAAGGATTCGTTAAACAGGTCTCGTTGGGCGGGAGGGACGGGGGAAGGAACCTCGCCGTTGGACTCGTGGAAGGGATCTCCGTCCAGCGGGTTGCGTTCAGAGCCTTCTTCATAGTTGATTACTAGGGAAACGGCGATCTGGGCGTCGCCCGGCCACCGAATTTGCGGAACGTTGTTGCCGTATCCCACCAGGTTCCGTTCCATCGGCTGGTGCCTCCTTAAAGAAAAAAGAAAGGGATGAAGGATCGACCCGCCCGGCGAGCGGCCGGCCGGAGCCCATCTACCGGGAAGGGTATTACATGAATGGAGGCCTACGCTCGAACCAGCCAGCCGCCTGCTCGTAGGAGTAGGCCACCCGAAAGATGCCCGCCTCGTCAAAGGGCTTGCCCGCCACTTGCATTCCGATGGGCAGACCGGAGGCGGTGAACCCACCGGGTACTGAGATTGCCGGAAGCCCGCTGAGGTTGAAGGGCGCGGTAAAGCTAGGACCGCGCACGGTGCTGGTAGCGTCGTAGCCCTCGAAGGAGGCGGCGGGCTGGGTCATGGTGGGGGTGACCAATACATCCACCTTCTGGAGGGTTTGGGCCAGCTCTCGACTAAACAGCTTCCGGACTCGCTGCGCCTGCACGTAGTCGCTGGCCGTGAGCAGGCCGCCAATGCGGAACCGAGCTCGGACCATCTCGCCGAACTCGTTGGCGCGGCTCTTGAGGTTCTTCTCATGGAAGGCAAAGGCCTCGCTCAGCATGATTACGGTGTTGGCCGCCCGCACGTAGTCCAGGCTGGGTATGGTCACTTCCTCCAGATGGGCGCCCAAGCCCTCTAGAACGGTCAGTCCCTTTTCCACCGCGGCCAGGGTCTCCGGATTCGCCCCTCCGTCGGCGGCGAAAAAGAAGTGGCGGGGCACGCCGATGGTAACCCCCTTAATGTCCTGCTTAAGACCGGCAGCGTAGTCGGGTACCGGCGCGGCGCTGGTGGTGGGATCTCTGGAGTCATATCCCGCGATAACCCCCAGCATGTGAGCCGCGTCCTCGACCGTCCAGGTCATCGGACCGCAGTGGTCCTGGGACCAGCTGAGGGTAACCACGCCGGCCCGGCTGACTCTCCCGTAGGTGGCCTTAATTCCGACGATGCCGCACAGGGAGGCTGGTCCTCGGATGGAGCCGCCGGTGCAGGAACCCAGGGCGCCCATGCACTGACCGGAGGCCACCGCGGCGCCCGAGCCACTGCTGGAGCCACCGGTGATGTGGTCCAAATTCCAGGGATTTCGCGCCGGAGCAAAGGGTGTGGTGAAGTCCGGCCCGCCCAGGGCGTACTCGTGCATGGCCAGCTTTCCCAGCAGAATCCCCCCAGCATTTTTGAGCCGGGCCGTAGTGGTGGCGTCCTCGGTGGGTACCCGGTCGATATCGACGCGGGAGCCGGAGGTGGTGCGAATACCGGCGGTGTCGTAAAGGTCCTTCAGAGCAAAGGGGATGCCGTGCATTGGGCCTTTGTAATGACCTTGCAGAATTTCAGCCTCGGCGACCCGGGCGTCGGCCAGGGCCTGTTCCGCCAGGATGGTTATAAAGGAGTGCAGCTGGTCGTTGGTGGCCTCGATACGGTCCAGGAAAGCGCGGGTAAGCTCCACCGGCGACAACTCCTGCCGCTGCAACAATGCTCCCGCCTGGCTGATGGTCAAATAGTGGAGGTCGGCGTTGGTGGTAGCCACTCTGATCGCCTCCTTAATCGGCTGAATCCCATCTTGAGACCTAATTCGGATGAAACCCGGCTATGCCAGCGGGGCCGGAGGCCAGTCGGGGTGGAAGGTCATGCCCATCTCTTCTGCCCCAAAGTCTATGGAGTGAAGGATTTCGGTGTATTGGGTATACAAGTCATAGAGGGGTTTCAGGTCTTCCAATTCTTGAGTTGTCATCCCCAGACCGGCTCGTTCGGACATTAGCCGAAATTCCTCAATACTGATTCCTGGCTCCTTGGCAGAGGACATGATTCCCTCCCTAATACCAACCTTGTTTGAAAACGGCGCCGAGGCAGCGGTTCGATGGGGTGTCGTCGTCTAAGGAAAAAATCGATAGCGCCCACCTGAGTTTAGTTTCAACCACAGTAAAGCTAACGGCTAGCTCATTATACCTCTGTTCGTAACCCGGATGTGTCACCGGGCCAGCAAGTAGAGATTACCGTCGCCGTTGCCGCCGTTCACCAGGGCAATAGGGGACGAAGAGTATGCGAAACGGGGTATAAAACGAGGTATACTTGCTAAATATAAGCGACGCCGCTTCCGGTGGAGGCGGTGCCCGCCCAGAGGTTGCTCTGATGGCAAAGATAGAAGCCAAATTAGCCGAACTAGGTTACGCCCTGCCTCCACCTCCCCCACCAGCCGGAAATTATCTTCCGGCGACTCGTAGCGGCAACATCATGTGGCTGGCCGGGGTTGGCTCCCGGGGCTCAGACGGAACCCCCATAGTAGGCAAATTGGGGAGTGACTTGACTGCCGAGCAGGGCTACGAAGCGGCCCAACGGTGCGCTCTGAATCTTCTGGCCCGCATGAAAGCCGAGTTAGGCGACCTGGACCAGGTTGGTCGTATCTTAAAGGTCGTGGGTATGGTAAATAGCTCCCCTGAATTCGGAGAACAGGCCCGGGTAGTCGACGGCGCATCAGACCTGTTGGTGGCCTTGTTCGGCGACCGGGGCCGGCACGCCCGTTCCGCTCCTGGGATGAATGCTCTACCCGGTGGCAACGCCGTCATCGTAGAGTGTGTTATTGAGGTCGACCAGGGCTAGTCGACCAGGGATAAATGAAACTGGGCCCAGAATAACCCCGTCTGCCGGAGAGCCGGCAGTTTATTCTCAGGGTTGCAACTTGCCCTCGGGTAGGGCCGGAATCACATCTTTGCCCAGTAGTTCAATAGAGGGCCGGTAGAGGGCCGGTGTTTCCCGCCCGGCTGGCGTGGAAAAACGGGCGACTTTGATTCCAGCGGCGTCAGGTGCGACCGGGGAGGCTAGATATGGCAACCAGGCATATACCGTTAGCCAAGCAGATCGACCGGGTTCCCTCCACGCCGGTGCCGCTGGACGCCAGCCAGGAGCTGCGGTTCCGGAACCTGATGGAAGACCTGGTTATGGTGGATATCCACCAGCACCCAATGGTTGCGCCGGAGGATATCGGGGACCTTAACGCTTATCTGCGGAGTGGCGACTACAGCTGGGGCTATCAGGCAGTTAAACACGGCGGATGGACCGCCGTTGCCACGGCCAACATGTTTCGCGGGCTGATTAACACGTCGGAGTTGTCCTTTGTGGACTTCCAGGACGTCTTGACCGAAGTCGCCATGATGCTGGCCGATGTCGCTCAACAGCCCCAGGTAGTGCAAGCAGCCAACGCCGACCAGATCCAGGCTGCCAAGCAGCAAGGGGTTATAGCGTTTTTGCCTACGCTGGAGCACCTGGCTATCGGCAACCGGCTGGAGCGGTTGGACGCCTTCTATGGTGTGGGGGTTCGCTTGGCCGGAATAACCTATACCCGTAAAAACTTCGTCGGAGATGGTCAGTATGAGCGAAACGACGGCGGCCTGAGCGAATTCGGCATCGAGGTAGTCCGGCGGATGAATCAACTGGGCATGGCGGTGGATATTTCCCACGCCTCGCCCCAGACAGCGCTGGACGCCATCGAGTTTTCCCAGGCCCCGGTGACTTTCAGCCACAATGCCGCCTTCGGCTTGCGGCCAACCCGGCGCGCTCGCCAGGATGAAGAGTTAATGGCCTGCGCCCGGCAGGGAGGCCTGATCGGGGTTACCGCGGTGCCCAATTCGCTGAGCGATGATCCCAGGCAGGATATCGGGTGCGTGCTGGACCATTATGATTACATGGTCAAACTGGCGGGTGTAGACCATGTTGCCATCGGCAGCGACACGATGATCGGCGACCATGTGGATTTCCATCGCCAGGTTCTGGGACGAAGCGGCCCTGGCGAGCTGCCCGCGCCCTACCTGGACGGGCTGGAATCCCCGGCCGATGGCAAGAACATTGTTCGTGGGCTGATAAGTCGAGGTTATTCCGATCAGGACGTCGGGAAGATCGCCGGTGGCAACGCCTTGGCTTTCTTCCGAAGGGTAATGAGCTGACCCGGCCGAGTTATAGGACAATGCAGCATCGGGGTAGTTCAAGCAAGGGATGGCGCTTTATTCTTACACCAATTGAACCCCTCGATGCGGAAAAACCGACCGTCCATCCCTTAATCTCACACTTTTAGACGGGTATCTTGGTCATAACATGACGTGTCTTTGTGCCCGGTGGTGCTATGTAATTACACTCTAGTACATCAGTATGTAGGGACAGGGCAATCGCGTCTAAAACTGCCTTTTCGAACTTCGGTACAGAAGGCTAGCGAATGGTAGATATTCCGATGCTTTCCCAGCTATTTTGACTATAACACGTAAAGATCGAAAGACTTCCGGGACTCGTCAGACCCCAAAGAGCCACTGTCCCAAACCTGGGGGCGATTAAGACGCGATTGCCCTGTATGTAGGGACTAGGAATGACACCCAAAAGGCCGTGTGTTAGACTACCACCGGCTGCTCGATGCAATCCCTTTAGGAGTTACGCCCATGATCATCGACACCCACACCCACGTGGTTAGCAGCGACAAGGTCAAGCACCCCCTCGACCCTGGCGCAAGGGGATGGTCCACCGAGGTCAGCAACGACGTCGAGGACCTGATCATGGAGATGGACCAGGCCGGTGTGCAGTGCGCCACTTTGGTGCAGCCCAACGCCACCTACGGCCTCGATAACTCCTACCAGTGCGACAGCGCCAAGCAGTACGACCCGCGTACTGTGGCTGTGGGGATCCTGGACCCGGCTGCGTCCGATGCCGCAGACAAGCTCGCTTATTGGGTGAACGAACACGGCATGAAGGGGGTGCGCCTCCAGAGTCAGGCGGAGCCCGACGATACCCGCTGCGACCCTCTCTGGCAGCGCGCCGAAAGCCTGGGTGTCCCCATCTCCATCGGCGGCGGCGGCCAGCCGGAGAAGGTCGACCGGATGCGGAACGTGGGTGCCCGGCACCCCAATGTAATCCTTGCCCCGGACCACTTCGCCGGCTGGAGTGGCGCCGAGGACAAGGCCGCTATGACGACCGCCCTGGAAGGCCTGGCCAAACTGCCCAACGCCTACCTGCGCATTTCCAGCACCAGCCTCGGCCCCTACGCTGACCTGACCCTGCCCGAGAAGGAACTCTTCCGGCGCGTTATCGACGCCTTCACGCCACAGCGGGTCATGTGGGGCTCCAACTTCCCCTCCTCTCGCCAAGGCGGCTACATCGGCCAGGTGCAGCTCGGCCAGACGGCCCTGCCCTGGCTCTCCGACGAGGAGCGCAACTGGATCATGGGCGAGACCGCCCACAAGCTCTGGCCGATGCTGCAAGCGCCAGCCGGAGGGTAGAGCCCTCCGGAATAACGCGCGGTCACCCATGACGACGGGGAGACTAGACTCACCTGCGGGCCACCAAATGTGGGGCACCGCTTGGCGAAGTTGTGACACCTAATCCCTTCTGCTGGCTCGGCGTCTGGTTCAGTACCGCTTTATCAAGAACAGGATGGGAACGACGGACAGGACAGTTGAGTCCATCGTCATCCCCAAATTCTGGATAGACCTGACTCCAGGCCAGATCCAGATAGCGGGTATTCTAACTTTCTCTAGCCTACCGCTTCCTCGCATCAGTAGAAAGGTCGGCTCGCGCTTAGACCTGCCCGCTTAATCCCTACGGGGAAAGCTCATTTGATTGAGTGCAGCCGACCATCGCTGGTGTGCACATAGAGGCGCCCAGCCGCAAAGACCGGGGACACCTCCACCGGCGCTCCCATATAGCGCTGCCAAATCAGCTCACCAAAGTCCGTACCTAGAGCATAGAGGGAGCCGTCTCTGGTTCCGAAATAAACCCGAGCTCCCGCAATAAGCGGTGATGACACGATCGCTGTTTCGGCACGGAAACGCCAAAGCATCTGGCCATTCCGGGCATCATGGGCATTTAGGTTCCCCTGGGCGTCTCCCACATAGAACGCCTCCTCGGACACCGCGGGTGACGCGGTGAAACCTGCGGAAGATTTCTTGGGAGACACGCGCCACCGCCCTCCCTTCTGCCCAGGTGGACGGGGAATGCCTGGTACCTGCCACAGCCAGAACTGGGCCCACACCCTTTTCAGTTGGAATTGCCCAGGAAATTCCCTAGCGCCCGAATCCACCGCGAATATTCGCCCGCCGGAGGGGAAGTAAACCAACCCCTGCCCGGTAACTGGCGATCGGGTGGTGGGTCCGGAGGTGCGGTACAGCAGCCGCTCTTGGCCGGTTCTCGCGCTGAGCACATGTAAATTGGTGCCTCCATCAGTGAGGAACAAGGCGCCTTTATGAATGCTGGGGGGAGACCGGATAGGACCGTCGGAGCGGAATCGCCAGATATGTTTTCCAGTGGCTGCGTCCAACGCATAGATGAAGCTGTCCCAGGAGCCAACGTAGACTATGCCGTCAGCCACCACCGGGGCAGCGGTAACTATGCCCCGGGTTTGGAACTCCCAACGCTTGGCACCTGTCTTCAAGTCCAGCGCCAGCACCCTATGATCCAGGAGCCCTACGTACAGGTAATCTCCCGCCGCCGCCAAGGATGCCTGCACCGGTCCGGTAGTGGTTTTGGTCCACAAGGTGCGCCCGGTGTCCACGTCCAGAGCCACGACCTTGAAGTGACCACCTATGTAAATCACGCGGCCCAACACTATTGGTTCGGACAGGGTGCGTCCACCCAGGTCCACGGACCACATGGTCTGACCCAAAACATCCCGCTCAACCTGCTCCACATAGCGGCTCCTTTGCAGGTTTCCGCCACTCATCGACCACTGGCCGGGCATGGATTGGGAAGTGAGGTTGGTGGTGGGACGCCGGAAGATAAGTATCACCGGGTCGGGGAGGAAGGGGAAGTTAAGCCAGAATACAAAGCCTGCCAGAAACAGCAGGCATATGGCAATTACAATGCGGCGCCTAGTGAATAACCTGCGTCTGCGGGCGCCCGCTAGGGCCCATCCCGGGAAATGAACAATCACTCGGCCACAGGCGCTGCAAAAGCCGCCCGCTGCTTCCTCTTTCCCACCACACCAGGTACAACTTACGCCGTTACGGGGGCTTGCAGAAGCGGCCTCAACCATGGGCCAGGGCAAAAGCATTGGCTAGACTCATTTAGATAGGCTAACGTCTCAGGCTGGGTTTGGCAATCCTGGTATGAGGTATTCCCTCAGTACAAGTGGCAGGAAACCCGATGCCCGGGCGCTACTTCTTTGTCCACTGGAATCTCCTCAGCGCATTTATCCATTGCCATGGGACATCTGGGATGAAAGCGGCATCCGCTGGGAGGGTTGATTGGAGAAGGCACCTCGCCGGTCAATACTATCTCTTCCTGAATCACATCGGGATGGGAAGGCAGCGCCGCCGAGAAAAGCGCCTTGGTGTATGGGTGCAAGGGATTCTGGTACAGTTCCTCCGTTTCGGCAAACTCTACCACCTGGCCCAAATACATGATGGCGGTATGATTGGCCATGTACCGCACCGTCGCCAGATTATGGGCGATCAGCAGGTAGCTAACATTGTACTGGTCTTGGAGGTCCTTCAGAAGGTTCATGACCTGGGCTCGGATTGAAACATCCAGAGCCGATACCGGCTCGTCCAGCACAATCAGCTTGGGATAGGATACCAGCGCGCTGGCCACCGCGATGCGCTGCCTTTGTCCGCCGCTAAACTCGTGGGGGTAGTTGTCCGCCTGCGCTGAATGCAACCCCACCTGCTGGAGGACCTCCGACACCCGTTCCTCTTTTTCCTTCTTGGATACCTGCCGGTTCACCACCAGAGCCTCGGCCACAATGTCCCGAACTCGCATGCGCGGACTTAGGGAGGACCAGGGGTCCTGAAACACCGCCTGCACCAGGGTCCGGTACTCTTGCAGCTCGGATCCCTTAAAGCCTTGGATGTCCTTCCCCTCCAGGCGTATCTCCCCTTCGGTGGGCTGCTCCAGTCGCAGGATCAGCTTGCTCGTGGTGGTCTTGCCGCAGCCCGATTCTCCAACCAGGCCCAGCGTCTCCCCCTGGCCAATGGAGAAGCTAATGCCATCAACGGCCTGCACATAGCCGACCGTTTTCATCATGATCAGGCCCTGGGTTACCGGAAAGTATTTTTTGACCCCTTCTAACTGAAGTAAGGGTGCTTCGGCTACCATGTTGGGTCTAACCTCCAGCAATCGGCGGTGTGGCCACCCTTTACCGCAAAGGACTCTGGGTACTCAGCCACGCAACGCTCCCGGGCGTAGCTACACCGGTTTTCAAACCGGCACCCTGGCGGCAGGTCGGACAACAGCGGTGGCTGCCCTTCAATGGAGTAGAGGCGATCTACTCTCTCCTCGAGCTTGGGCACCGAAGCGATTAGCGCCTGAGTATAGGGATGAGAGGGGTCGTTGAATAGATCCCTCACCGTTCCTTGCTCCACGATACGCCCGGCGTACATCACCGCTACCCGGTCGCACATCCTGGCTACCACGCCAAAATCATGGGTGATGAAGATTATCGACAATCCGGTATTGGCTTGTATATCTTTCAACAGCCGCAGGTATTGCAGTTGAATCGTCACGTCCAGCGCCGTGGTGGGCTCGTCTGCAATGATCACCGCCGGTTCACAGGACATGGCGACGGCTCCCACGACCCGCTGCTTCATCCCTCCGCTCATCTGATGGGGGTAGTCCTCCAGGCGCCGCTCGGGGGCTGCCACGTTTACCCGGCGTAACGACTCAACGGCCCGCTCGAACATGCCCCGGCGCCCCTCCTTGCGGGCCATTCCTAGGGCCTCCATTATCTGGTTGCCGATGGTGAACACCGGATTCAGCGAAGTTTGAGGGTCTTGAAGGATCATTGAGATCTGCCGCCCCCGCACCTGACGCATCTCCTCATTGCTCTTCTGGACCAGATTTTCGCCATTGAGCCAGATTTCCCCACCTACAATCTTCCCCGCCGGCTGGGGCACGAGGCGCAGCAGGGAAAGAGCGGTCACGGTCTTGCCGCATCCCGACTCTCCAACTATTCCCAGGGTCTCGCCCCGGTGCAAGTTGAAGCTGATACCGTCCACCGCTTTGACCGTGCTGGTGCGGTTGAGAAAGTAGGTCCGCAGGTCATTGACTTCCAGAATCACTTCTTGGTCTTGGGCTACACTCATGGCTACACGTTCCTCAACTTGGGGTCCAGCCGGTCCCGCAGCCAGTCGCCCATCAAGTTCATGGACAACACGGTGAGGAGGATGGCCAGGCCGGGGAAGAAGGCTACCCACCAGGCGACGACAATCAGCGCCCGGCCGTCGGCCACCATCAGGCCCCAGGCCGGTGTCGGCAAGGGGATGCCCGCCCCCAGGAAGCTGAGGGTGGACTCCAAGAGGATAACCTGGCCGACCTCCAGGGTGGCAATTACTATGATGGTATTGGTCACGTTGGGGAACAGATGGCGGAAGAGAATGCGGGGTGTGGAGCATCCGGACACCTTGGCTCGGGCCACAAAGTCCTGGGCCCGCAGGCTCAGGACCTCCCCCCGCACCAGACGGGCGTAGCGAGTCCATAAGACCAGCGCGATGACTATAATCACGGTGGCGAAGCTGGGTCCCATGGCGGCTACCAGCACCAGGGCTAGTAGGATAGACGGCAGGGAGAGTTTAATGTCCACCAGCCGCATAATAACGTGGTCCCACCATCCCCCCCAGTACCCAGCGAGCAGACCAAGAGTGGTACCCACTAGTCCGCCGGCGAAAATGGATACCACGGCCACGATCAGGGAAATCCGCGCCCCGTGCATCATGCGGCTCAGTATGTCGCGGCCTAATTTGTCGGTGCCCAGGGGGTGATTCCATGAGCCCGCTGGCTGGTCCAGCCCTCCCACGACTTTCGCATCCACCCAGAAAGGCGGCGTCAGCCGCTCAGTAATTTCATTCACGATCGGATCGTGAGGGGCCAACTGCGTGGCGAAGACAGCTGGCAGGACCAGCACGATTATCAGGACCGACAGGGGCAGGATCGGATATTGGCGCACCAATTTAATGCTGCGGCCTACCCGTCTACCCGCCGCTACCGCCGGTGATAATCGCTCAGGTAATGCTACTTCGGCCATCGGATGTCCTTTTCCTCAGCAAAATGGAGTTGGGCTTTAGTTGTACCGGATGCGGGGGTCCAGATAGGCATAGAGTATATCCACCATCAGGTTACACACGATGTAAACGACGGCGAAGAAGAGCACCACGCTCTGTACCACCGTGAAGTCCCGAGCCCCCAGGGCTCTAATTGCCAACAGCCCCACCCCAGGCCAGTCGAAAACAGTCTCGATGACCACCGAGCCGGTAATGGACCCCCCCAGGATCAGCCCGAAGTAGGTAAGGGGGGCGATGGCGGCGTTACGCAGGCAGTGTTTCCAGATGACCTTGCGCTCCGACACCCCCTTGATCCGGGCCAGCTTCACGTACTCGGTGTCCAGCACCTCCAGCATCGAAGAACGGGTCAGGCGCATTACCGCCGCTATCGGGAGATACCCCAGAGCGAAGCCGGGCAGGATCATGTGCATAAAGGTGCCGCGCCCGGAGGGAGGGAACACCTCCCAATGCACCGCGAAGATCCACATGAGCATGAGGCCCAACCAGAAGGAGGGCAGCGACTGGCCCAGCAGGGCGAATATCTTGCCGACGTAGTCGTAGCCGGTATCCTTCTTCACCGCTACCATCACCCCGATGGGTAAGGCCATAGCTGCCGCTATTAGCAGGGAAAATGCCGACAGTTGCAGGGTGGCGGGCATCCGGCGGATTATCAGGGTAAAGGCGTCCTGCCCGGGCCACTTGATGGATTCCCCCATCTTTCCCCGAAAGATGTTTCCCATGTACTTGATGTACTGCTCGTGCAGGGGTTTATCCAGCCCCCATAGCTCCCGAGCCCTCGCGATGTCTTCCACGTCCGCATCCTCGGGCAGTAGGACGTCCACCGGGTCGCCCGTGATGCGAGTCAGGCTGAAGATGATGATGCTGATGGCCAGCAGCGCCAGCAGAGCGTGGCCCAGGCGCATAATGATATAGCGTTGCATGACTACCTCTCGCGGGCAAAAACCGATATTACTAGCGAGGCCCTATTTCTCAAGAGCCTGTGTGCAAGGATTTTAGACCGTCGTAATCGCCCTTCGACAGGCTCAGGGCGAACGTGTCCAGGATCGTCCGTGGTGAGCTTGTCGAACCATGAGCGAAACCGGACACCTTTCTCGAATAAAGGAGAACCCTGTAGTGTGGTGGCAGGTGTAGGGACAAGCATTCCGTGCCTCTACACCTCTCCCCTACTTACTGCGGTACGGTCTCCACGTACTCCAAGTGGGTAAAGTAGCCGCTCATGGTCGACGGGAAATCATAGTTGGAAACGAAATTGGGGTTCACCGTCAGTTCGGGAAAGAGGCCAAACATATTAAGCCTGGCGTGACCGTAGTACTGATCGTCCCCGGCCGCCCGCAAGAGTGCGGTCCTTTCAGCCAGGCCCACGGTCTGCTCTAGCTTTGCGATAATCTCGTCCATCGCAAAGCTGGTATAGGGGTGGGAAGGCGAAAGCCTGGTGGAGTATCCCAAAACGGAGTGAACACTACGGTGGGAGCTGCGGCTGGGGCGCAAAATACCGCTCGTCTTATGTTTCCGCGACATCCCCCGGGAGACCGGGTAATCGATCTCCTCCAGCTTGGGTCGCAGCCCTATCTTCTCAAAGTCCCCCGCTATGGCCTGCCCGATCTCCACGATCTCCGGCAGACCGGACAGAGTGTGCAGGTGTATAATGAACTCGAAGCCGTTCTCGTAGCCCGCCTCCTTCAGCAGCGCCTTGGCCGCCTCCGGGTCATAGCCATACTCCTCTTGCCAGTCCTCTCCCAACCACTTGGGGTTCATGATCCCGGGCCACATTTCCTCGTCTAGGATCGGATGGAAACCATAGATGTCCGGATACGCCACCTTAGTCCCAGGTAACAAGGCTTTAGCGATGCCCTCGGAGTCGACGGCCTTTTGCATCGCCTTCCTTACCCTTACGTCATTCCAGGGTAAATCGGGGTCGTAAAACTCCGGCACGGTCGGGTAATTGCCGTAAAAGGTGAAGTGGACGTTCATGCCCGGGAATTTGGCGGGGATGACCCGCATACCCTTGTCCTTGGCTTGCGGCTGGAGAGCGCGCTCGATATCGGCCATGTGGGCATTTCCGGTCACCAGGTTTGCAACGCGGGTGGCGGCCTCCGCGGTCCAGCGGAACTCCAGCGCGTTGTACGATGGAGTCGCCCGCCAGTGGTCCTGAACTGCCTCGTAACGGACATACGAGGCCTCTTTGCGCTCGACGAACTTCAAGGGTCCGGTTCCTACTATCGCCCTCCCGATGTCAGCGTCGCCCAACTCGTCCCAGCGAGCCTTGCTAACTATCGGATAGCCCCGGTTGACGGAGTGGTAGTAGTAAAGCTCCGGGAACACCGATTCTGAGTGGAGCACCACCGTGTAGTCGTCGACGATCTCTATCGCCCCATCGATTGCATTATTTATTGCCTCTATGTCTTCTTCCCCTTGCATCGTCTTGGTCACCCCGGTGATACCGCGCCATACCGAGCCGTTACTGGCATTGGCATGAGGCTCGGTATGCATGTACGCCGTGTGGCGCACGTCCCGGGCGGTGAACTCACCCCATCCCTCCGGTTTCTCGGGTTCGGAGTGCCACATGACACCCTTTTTCAGGGTAAAAGTCCAGTCCTTGCCGTTGGGGGCCACCTCCCACTTTTCGGCCAACTGGGGCTCGTAGGAGCCGTCCACCCGGTTAATGCCGATCAGGTGCTCCTGTACCGGCCTTTTGTCCAGCAGGCCGGTGGTGCTCACCCGGTAGGTGAAGTTGGTGTCCCAACCCATGGGAGCTATGGCGACCACCAATCGCTCCAGCTTCTTGGTGGCGGCCGAGGGCATGGCGGTGGGCTCCGTCTTGGCCACCGGAACATCCTTCATGGTGTCTTTCTTGGTGTCTGAAGGGGCGGTATCTTTAGCCTGCGTATCCGCCGGCGCCGGCTCCTCTGCCGGGCCGCAAGCGACGGCCCCCAGCAGGAGCAGCAGTATGGGGATGAGGATAAGTGCCTTAGGACTTCTAAACCTATGGGGTATCATGATTAGACCTCCTTTTTATTCGGGTCCCCTCGGGTTCCGGCCAAGAGCGCTGTTAACAACTCATGTTACGTTAATATACGTTAATAATGGATCTATTGGACTCCCCTTCTTCAAATTCGCATCAGGTGAGTTGTTTGGCGCCACCATGGGCGTAATAGCCAGGATAGAGATACATTTATCCATGTTTAAGGAGCTTGGTGTAACAGATTTCGTGGGGCAAGAAACATGTTGCCGATGGCGCACCGAAATTCCGTCGGGAAAGGTGCCTACCTTTCGTTGGGTTTGTAATATATAGGGTCATTTCTGGCCGTGTCAACCCGTCAATATAAAATATTCATTACCCGGATATATTTCCTCTGTCCATGATGTTGACAACTGGAAGCAGTGGACCAGCGGAGGCTGGCTTTTGCCGTCCAGAGAGCATGGCCCGTCAGGTGCCAAAACAAAGGCACCGGTTTTCTGGGATGGACCGTCCCTTTCCAATTCCTTGGCCTCCCTTGGGGGTACCCGGAAAAAAAGAGGTCATAAATCCTAGCTTTCCTCGTGTTTCAGATTGCGCCCCAACCGCCGATGGAGCACCCTACATTTCCTCCCGGCTGACGGGTTGCCAGATCCTTTTACCCAGTTAACAAATCTCGAGATAAAGCGTTAATTGAAAGCCAGAATTGGACGCGAAGTAGCGGTATAATCCCAGGGCCTTTTCATTTTCTCAAAATAGTATAAAGTTATTACCAGTTTAAGCTTTTTGAGAGAAACATTTGGTGCCTGACTTCCGGAGTAGCCAAGCGACGCCACTGGGGGCGATCCTGGCCTTGGCCAGGTGCTGTGCGGCGCCCGCAAACGCCATAGCTCAAAGGCTACCGGTTTTCTGCGGATGGACCGTGGCGGCCTTTCCGGCAACTTGGCAAATCCTTGGCCTCCCTTGGGGGTACCAAGTGCTGGCGCAGGTTATCTAAAAAAAGAGGTCATAAATCCTAGCTTTCCTCGTGTTTCAGATTGCGCCCCAACCGCCGACCTGGAGCGGACCCTACATGCTCCAGTAAAGCGGCGTCATGGGCGGCTGGAGCGGCGAGAGTTGTGGGCCTTGGCCGACCCAGAGCTAAATGGCTACGTGGGCAGCGCTGGGACGGTCGGGGAAGCGGGCCGCATCTGAAGGTTGTGGCAGATCCTTTTGCAGTGGCTGGGAGACTGCTAATTGCATGTGTCGGCAGTTAAGGGCAAATCTCTATGAGCAGTAGCCACTGAGCCGTGCCAGGCGATAGCCTTTCCCGTGGGCATGGGGCATGAAAGCCTCCAGGGTAATGTGACCTTCGACGCGCTCTCAACTGGGGCCGCCCCACAGGTAACCTGGTCATCAGCTTGGTATAATAGCCGCTGCCCTACGCCGCCAAACCCAAGCGAAGCTTTCGACATAGCCTACCAGGGGAGAAACCCTGGTATAATCCGAGGATTGACATAGCCTGGGGGAAACGATTGCTACCTGGAATTGGGTATAGGATTACCCAGGTTGGAACCGGGTAATTCAGGCCGGGCAGGCCGCTCAAAAAAAGCAGAATCCAATACGGACCAAACCAAATTGAGAGGAGGAACGAGCATGTCTCATAAGGAAGACTTGGCGCTAATGGCACACCTGATGCGCCGCGTCGGATTCGGAGCGAATCGGGAAGAGCTGGAGCAATTGGTGGCTCAGGGTTACGATGCCGTAGTTGACGAGCTCATAGATCCGCCTTCGGACCGGCCCGCCGGCAAAACGGCGATGATGCTACGGTACCAGCCGGGGGTCTTGTTGCCCGGCGGCAACCCGTTGCCGGGACAATTTAGCTGGGTCTACCACATGATCACCACCCAGAGACCCTTGGAAGAGAAGATGGCCCTCTTCTGGCACCACGTTTTCGCCACCGCTAATGCCAAGGTGGACAACTGCGATCAGATGATCGAGCAACTCACCTTGCTCCGTAGACTGGGCATGGGTAACTATAAGGAGCTGCTGACCGAGATTTCCAAAAACCCGGCCATGATTTTCTGGCTGGACAACAACGAGAACCACCGGGACGCGGTCAACGAGAACTGGGGACGGGAGCTGCTGGAGCTATTCTCGATGGGCGTCAGTAACTACACCGAAGTGGACGTTCGAGAATGCTCCCGGGCCTTCACCGGCTGGACCATCCAGGCGAAATTGCCGCGGCAGCCCTTCGGTCGTTTTCCCTGGCGGTTTGATTACCTGGCCGAGGACCATGATGACGGAGAGAAAACCTTCCTGGGCGAGACCGGGAACTTCAATGGTGAGGACATAATTGACATCATCGTGCGGCAACCCGCCACCGCCCGCTTCATCTGCCGCCACTTATACAATTTCCTGGTGGCCGACGATGTACAGGTACCCGCCTGGACTATTGACCCGGCGCCGGACGAGGAAGCCCTGGACACGATGATAGCCACCTTCCAAGAGTCGAACTACGAGATGAAACCCCTGCTGCGCATGATGCTCAAGTCCGAGTTCTTCAAGAACGCGCGGTTTGCCAAGATCAAGAGCCCGGCCGAGGTGGTGGCCGGCACCCTGAAGATGGTAGGCACCTTCCAATTCCCCGAGCCTAACATTCGGGAAATCGGTCCTGAATCCGGCTACATGGGTCAGCAACTGTTGAACCCGCCCAGTGTGGAAGGTTGGCAGACCGGCACCGAGTGGATTAACAGCGGCTCGCTCTTGGCGCGAGTCAACTTCGTGGCCGACCGGGTGGCCGACCCCAGCCTGCCGGGCATGAAGCGAATTATTCAGCACATGAAGGAAGATGGGGTCACCACTCCGGAGCAACTCCTGGAGTCCTGTCTCGAACACCTGGGCTTCGTTGAACTGGGCAAGGAGACAAGAGAGCAACTGGAAGAAAACCTCGATGCCGGCGGGAATCTGGACTGGAGCAACGAAGAGACGGCGGGCCAGCGCATCGGCGAGACCATGGCGTTGATCGGGGCCACCACCGAGTACCAGTTCGGCTAAATCACCCGTGCTATTAGAGATATTAACTGGAAAGGAGACGAAGATATGACTTCTACGAAGAAAGACCCGGTGGTGGTGGTACTGCAGCTGACCGGCGGCAACGACTACTTCAACACCATCATCCCTTACACCGACTCCCACTACTACGACAATCGTCCGGTGGTGAAATACCCCCAGGACGAGATCATCAAGATTGATGACCAGATTGGCATGGCGCCCAGCATGGGTCCCCTGAAGGAGCTCTACGACCAGGGGCGGGTGGCCATTATTCACGGCGCCGGCTATGCCGACTCACCCCGGTCCCACTTCCGGTCGATGGACATCTGGCACACCTGCGAGCCGGACAAGGTTGGCACCGAAGGCTGGGCTGGCCGCTTGGCCCGGGAGCTGGACCCCAGCAAGGAGAACGTGCTGACGGCGATCAACTTCGGGCATGGCCTGCCCCGCGCTCTGGCCGTCCCCGGTGTTCCGGTGGCCGCCATCGCCGACCTGGGCACCTATGGCCTGCTGACCGGCATCACCGATACGGCCCAGCGGGCCAAGGCGCTGGACCTGTTCTCCCGCATGTACACCCCCACCGTGGGCGGCGGCTTTGTCAATGACTACCTGCGCGCCACCGGCACCGACGCCATGGTCGGCGCGGACATCGTCAAAATCGCCCCGGAGAAATACAGTTCCAACGTAGAGTATCCCAACTCGCCCATCGCCATGCACCTGAAGGACATCGCCCAGGTGTACCTGGCGGACCTGGGGACCCGCATCTTTTACACCCAGCACGCCAGCTTCGACACCCACGCTGGTGAGATGGCCGCCCACCCGGTGCTGTGGAAGGACATATCCGAGGGCATCTCCGCCTTCTTCGAGGACCTGAAGGAGCATGATACCGGCGACAACGTGGTCATGTACCTGTTCTCCGAGTTCGGGCGGCGGGTCCACGACAACGGCTCGGGCACCGACCACGGCGCGGCGGGCGTAATGTTCGCCATCGGCGACCCGGTCAAGGGCGGTCTCTACGGGGAAATGCCCTCGGCCGCCGCTGAAGACCTGGAGCAGGGCGACCTGGTGCCGAACTACGACTTCCGCGGCGGCTACGCCACCCTGCTGGAAGACTGGTTCGGCCTGGACGCCAACCCGATAGTAAACGGCAACTTCGAGAAGCTGGACTGGCTGAAGAAGTAAGCAAGCTTGGTTGCCTACCCGAGTTAATCAGCACCGAGTTAATCAGCAAGGAGAGTCGAAGTATGGCGCAAATAACAATAGCCCCCGGGCGCTGCTGGCAGTATAGTCACTATGTGGGGCGGCGATCCACGGCAGGCATGGGTTTTAGCCAACCGATTGGAGTGGCCCTGGGCAAAGAAGGTGTCCTGTTCGTGGCAAATCGGAGCAACCCGCGCATCACCAAAGCGACCGTGGACCAGCAGTATATCAAGGAGTTTGGTCGCGGCGGAAACGAGGAGGGGCAGTTCGTCTACCTCACCGCGGTGGCGCTGGATCAGGAGCAGAACGTCTATACCGCTGACGAATGGCTGCACCGGATTACCATATTCAGCGAGGAAGGCGATTATGTTGGGACGTGGGGGGAGTTGGGAGAAGCCGAGGGCCAGCTCAACGGACCCTCTGGAATGGCCTTTGACGCCGAGGACAACCTATGGATCGTGAACAGCCTGAACAGCCGGGTGCAAAAGTTTAGCAAGGACGGGCAGTACCTGGGTGGCTTCGGCAGCCAGGGCGACAAAGAGGGCCAGCTGGACATGCCCTGGGGAATCACCATAGACAACCGGGGTGACCTCTACGTGGCCGACTGGAACAACCACCGGGTCCAGAAATTCAGCCCGGATGGAACCCATCTGCTCACCTTCGGGTCCGGCGAAATCACCGGGGTAGCGGTCGATGGGAGCACCCCCTATATCCACGCCACGGAAGGGCACGTGGCGGTAAACCCCAACTCCCTGAACCATCCCACTGGCGTGGCCGTCGACCAAGACGGTGATGTCTATGTGGTGGACTGGATGAACGAGCGCGTCGTGATATTCGATGTCGATACCAAGCCGGTGGCCTGCCTGCGGGGCGATGCGACGGGGTTGTCCGAATGGGCCAAGCTGTCGATCAACGCCAATCCAGACATGGCGATAGCCCGGCGCCGGGTCAAGCACCCGGAGGTCCAGGAATACCTCCGCATGCCGGTGGCCTGCGCCTTCGATCAAGAGGCCAACCGGCTGTTGATCTGCGACACCATGCGGGGCCGTCTTCAGGTTTATGAGAAGGTCCCGGATTATAAAGACCCGCAGTTCAACCTGTAGGGCTGGTTTCTCGCCCCTTCAACGCGACTCAAAAGAAACCGGCGCCCAGGATGTGGGCGCCGGTTTCTTTTGGGCCAGTCATGTAATTGCGGGGAGGCAGCCGGGGTGCTAGACTACCCCGGAGTAAAATCTGCGTAATTGCAGGAGGCGATTATGACCCAGTATGGCACGGCAGTTGGTTTGAGCAAATATGGCTTGGAGGTTGGTACCCCAGGATTCAAGTCGGTGGGTCCCCTTGCCTTCGGTCCCAATGGACTCTTGTTCGTCGGAGACAACGTGGGGGCGGCGATCTTCGCGATCGATGTCGGTGACGCCGACGTGGCGAACGAGCAGAATGAGTTCAATGTCGAAAATCTTGGCACATCCCTGGCAGCGTATTTGGGCTGCCAGCGGGAGGATGTCTTCATTCGGGACATGGCAGTTCACCCCACATCTCAGAACGTCTACCTGGCCGTGACCCGAGGCAGCGGCGAGGCCGCCATCCCGGTCCTGATCAAAGTCGGGACGGATGGGACTCTAACAGAGGTGTCGCTGGACAACGTGCCCTTCTCGCAGACGCTAATCGAGGACGCGGCGGACGCAGACGACCCCCGCATTGTTTCTCGTGACCAGCTTCGCACGGTGACCGTGACCGACATGTCCTACGTTGACGGCCTCCTTTTGGTAGCAGGAACTTCTAACGAGGAGTTCTCGTCCACCCTGCGGCGGATCCCCTTCCCGTTTAAAGGGGCCACTCTGACGAACTCGCTGGAGATATTCCACGTCTCCCACGGCAAGTATGAGACGGCGGCACCGATTCGGACTTTCGTGCCGTACGACCACAACAACAGCCTGCTGGCTAGTTACACCTGTACGCCCGTCGTTCAATTCTCCCTGAGCGATCTTAAGGGCGGGACGCACCTTATGGGCAAGACGGTTGCCGAGCTCGGCGCGCACAACCGGCCCCTGGACATAATTTCGTATGTGAGCGATGGCGAAGAATATCTGCTCATCTCCAACCTCAACCACCCCCTGACGAAGATCGCCTGCAAGGACATCGACCGGCAGGGGTCGCTTACAGAACCGGACCGATCGTTGGACGACCAGCGGGACGGACCACTATCTCCGCTGGCCGGGACGGCTCGTCAGGAACTGCCGCATCCAGGTGTGCGCCGATTGGCAAACTTGAACGGCGGCCACGTGCTGATGATGCAGGAGGATGAAGCAGAGTTCCACCTCCGTTCCTACACCACCGCGTCCCTGTGACCAGAGGGCGTCGACTGGAGCTGTCATGGTCTGAGCACCAGGGGCGCAGTTGCCTCAGGGTCCGGGGATGGACCGGAAAGGAGTTGCGGGAATTGGGCAGGCTGGCCGCCACGGACCTGAGCCGGTGGCTGGCTGTCCTTCCCAGCGAGGTCGTCGAAGCCGGCGCTAATTTGCGGGCCATGCAGCCCATCGCCGGCAGCTTCGAGGTCGGCTCTGATGGCATCCTTTTCACTCCCAGGTTCCCGTTCTTAGACGGGTTAGGTTACTCGATGCTGGTCGACTTAGCTCCGAAGGAATCGGGCGGTGGCCCGGAAGTTTGGAACATTCAACGTCCGGCGACTGAGGGGTCGCCGACCACTGACGTTGTTGCTATCTACCCCAGCTCCGATCAACTGCCGGTCAACCAGCTGAAGCTCTACTTTCACTTCTCAAGTCCCATGAGTGAGGGTTTTGCGGCCCGGGCCGTTCATGTTCGGCGAGCGGACAACGACCAGCCGCTGGCCAATGTTTTCCTCCTGATGGAACCGGAGCTGTGGGATCCAGAGCGTCGGCGACTTACTCTGCTGCTCGACCCAGCCCGGATAAAGCGGGGTCTGGTTCCCAACGAGGAGTCGGGTTACCCCTTAATCGAGGGCGTGCCAATCATAGTCTCCATCGACGCTCAGTTCCGCGACGCCGCCGGGCGATCATTGCGATCTGGGGTGGAACGGCGCTACCAGGTGGGCCCGCCTCTGAGAGTTCGGATCAACCAAGTGAATTGGCGGTGCTCTGCTCCTACCGCCGGATCGACGGACCCGCTGACTGTGGAGTTCGACCGCCCCCTCGACCAGGCGCTGCTTGAGCACAGCCTATGGGTTAACGACGCGGCCGGCGGGGCGCTGGCCGGGCGAAGCTCGGTAGGCCCAGGCGAGCGGTCCTGGCGGTTCGAACCTCAATCACCCTGGGGACAAGATCGACACCTGGTCATGGTCGACCCTCGCCTGGAGGACTTGGCGGGTAACTCGCTCAACCGGGTTTTCGACCGAGATCTTATGCGAGTCGAGGACACGCCGGCGGATGCGCGGCAAGTCGCCATTGAATTCACTTGTGCCCCGACCGCCACGCTGCTGCGACCGGATCTCGCCGGCTGAGCCAGCGCTGGGGTTAAAGATGCTGGAGTTGGGTGGCCCGTTGTACGTTGCTTCCCCCTTCGCAGGTTTACTACGTCTTCCCAGGGTTAGGGCAGTCATTTGCCACGCCAACTCGCCGCAGACCCCTTCATGCTGGGATACCAATAGCCGGGCGGGTATGCCCACCAAGAGACACCAGACCGGAATACCGAACGAGCTAGGGCGCGGCCTTTCGGCGCCAAGCCCAGTTACCACAGCTACCGGTGGCTCTCCGCTGGTCCCCTGGTAACCCACTTCCGAACCGTAACCTCAACCCCTGCCATCACCGGGGGCAGATGCCAGAAAGACGGCCCTAGCCCCCCCTTCTCATCCGTTTCCAGTGCGGTGTTGCACAATGTACCGTTGAACCCGGTCCAGGGGAGGCTGGCTTCAGGATTGGTCTGCCCGCCGAGCTAGTCCTTGCAGCCACGGACCTGACGACGTACTTTGCCGAATGCCCCTGTGCCGCGCTGGGTGTAAAATGGGCGGGACATTTTAGCCGGAGTGTTCTATGAATTCCCAAGCCGGCGATAACCGGATTTTCGTAGGCCGCAATAGGGAAATGAGCGAGCTGAGAGGTGCCTTTGACGGCGTCCTTTCCGGCCGCGGGCGGTTGGTTATGTTGGTCGGTGAGCCGGGCATCGGCAAGACCCGCGCCACCCAGGAGCTGGCGGCCTACGTTGAGAGCCAAGGCCTGCCAGTGCTATGGGGGCGCTGCCACGAGGAGCAGGGCACGCCACCTGGCCCTGGGTTCAGCTCATCCGGTCATATGTACAGCAGCACAGCGAAGCAGAGCTGGGTTCTCAGATGGGACCAGGCGCTGCCTGCATCGCGGGGATCGTACCAGAGGTTCGAGAAAGAATCCCAGACCTGGGACCGCTGCCAAGCCTGGAGCCTGAGCAAGCCCGTTTCCGATTCTTCGACGCCGTCTCCACCTTCCTGAAAAGGGTATCTCAGACCCAGCCGATGGTCCTCGTATTGGAAGACCTGCATTGGGCCGATCAGCCATCTTTACTGTTACTGGAGTTTTTAAGTGCTGAGCTTTTAGAGGCGCCGCTCCTTGTTGTAGGGACCTATCGTGATGTCGATCTGAACCCGGGTCACCCCCTTTCCCACAGCCTGGGCGAGCTGGCTCGCCACCAATTTTACCGCGAATTGCTATTGCAGAGTTTGTCCAGTCAGGATGTGCAGCAGTTCATCGCCGCAACGGCGAGGATCGAGCCACCCCAAGGACTAGTGAAGACGGTTTACCTAACGACCGAAGGCAACCCTCCTTTCATGACCCAAATCGTGGACCTGCTGGTCTATCAAGGGGGCCTCAGCTCAGAACGGATGAGCACTGCTCAAGATTGGAGCATCGAGATTCCCCAAAGTGTTCGTATGGTGATCCGGAGAGGGCTGGCTCGGCACGTTAGCAACATCTTCACTAAGACCAGGGTTTCCAATCGGGCGGAAGAGGCGACCAATGCTTCCAGACACGGCCTGATTCAGTAGCTGGTTTAGACGCATCTCTCCTCGGCCATCTGCCTTCTTTCTGGTCTAGACCTGGCGATAGCAAATTCTTGCTATCCTTCCCCTTGCCGCAAAAGCCTAAGGGATTGTCACGAAATAATTAGTTCAATTGAGCAGCGCAACGCGGGGTAGCAGCGAATAATTCCATTCACCATGGAAAGAGTCTCTACGCAAATAGATGGCTTCGAGTTCGTCGTCCGATACGGTGCGCCCGGCCGGGTATCGGTTGGTGTCCAGTTGGCTCTGAACCCGCAGCCCCGTCCGGGTCGTGGTCGCCCCGATCAAGTTCACCACCACCTCTTGGCTCACCAGCGGCTTTCCGCGCCAGTTCTGACTGATCGCGGAGAACAAGCGGTGTTCGATCTTGTTCCACTTGCTGGTCCCTGGTGGGAGGTGGCACACGTCGATTTCAAGGCCCGTCTCATCCGCCAATTTCTGCAACTCCAGCTTCCACAAGCGGAGCCGATACCCATTGCTGCCGCCCGCGTCGGCCGTTATCAGCAGCCGAGTGGCGCTCGGGTAGAGCGCCTGCCCCATGCCGCGCCACCAACGCCGGATGCTCTCGACGGCAAAAGCAGCCGTATCGTGGTCCGTCCCCACACTGACCCAGGCCTCGTTCTGGGCGATATCGTACACCCCATAAGGACTGACCCGGCCCAGATCCGGAATCAGGAAGTCATGCACCAGCACTTGCTCCGGCGCTCCCTTGGGACGCAACTCCCGCCCACCGTTCTTGAAGGGCCCCACCAGTTCCTTCTTCTTCGTGTCCACGGAGATCACCGGCTCTCCCAGGGAGAGTTGCAGTTGCACCGCCCGGTCCAAGTGCTCAAACTGGGCGTTGCGGTCCGGGTGTTCCGTCCCCGCCAGGGTCTTGCGATTGGCTTGCAAGCTATAGCCCATGTCGTGGAGCAGTTCGGCGACCATGCGATGGCTGACTTGGTGCCCTTGGCGCTTCAATGCCACCGCCAGTTGACGCACGCTCTTGCAGGTCCAGCGCAGCGGGGACTCGGGATCCCCACGGCTGGTCGGCTCCACCAGCCGGTCCAAGTCCTCGCGCAAGCTCGGGTCATGCTCGACGGTGCGCTTCCGGCCGCCTCCAGGATGGCGGATGCGGCCCTTCGCGGCCCCTACGGCCGGCTGGCCCAATTCCCGTATGCCGCGGCGAATCGTCCCGCGAGAAGCTCCGGTGGCCCTTGCAACCGCTGCCTGGCCACCACGCCCGGCCGCCGACGCCTCAGCGGCAAGCACCAGCCGCCGCACCCGCTCGTCCACAACGGGGGCAATCGCTTGGTAACGAGCTTGAATCGCTCCTTCAACTATCACCCATTAAGTATAGCTGAGCATGTAGTAAAGAACAAGTTATTTCGTGACAGTACCTAAGTTCTGAGGATGTCTAGTCCGGTACCCCCAGTCTAATATGACCCCTATGCCGTGACAGTCAGAATATTAGAAGGAGGTTCGGTCTATGTGCATGGTGAGGGATGTTTTCAGTTGCCAGCGGGGGAAAGTCCCCGAGGTAGTAGAAGACATGAAGGTCTGGGTTGATTGGTTGGCTAACACCGGCAACCACACGAGCAAGGTATACGTGGATATGAGCGGCCGCTTTGACACCGTGGTCATGGAATTTGAAGTAGAAAGCCTGGATCAGTATTACGTCATGGAGCGGGGGTTATACATTGACCCCGACCCGGATACTGCCCGGCTAACCGGCCACTTGAACGAAGCCGCCAGGTCTGGCTACCGGGAGATATTCGAAGTCATCGTGTAAGGTTTTCAAACAATAGGGGTGCGCGAGGAGGTGCACAATGTACGACGCAGTTGTGGTCGGTGCCCGCTGCGCCGGTGGGGTAACTTGCCCTGGCCGGCACTCGCTCCTACAATGCATGCCAGGCCATGTGGGTATTAGTCGGCGCGCTGGTTTAAAGTTGGCTGAGCAGATTAAAAGCGACGGAGGCAATCATGACCGAATACATACCCAGTCCCCGGGGATGGGTGGCAGAGCAAGTCGAACTTTATGAAGGAAGCGGAGGCACCGACGGTTTGACCTTGAGGGACACGGGTCTGCCAGTCATAATTGTGACTAATCGAGGGCGGAAGACAGCTGCGATACGTAAGACCCCGTTAATGAAAGTCGTGGATGGAAATAGCTATGTCCTCGTGGCATCTCAGGGTGGCGCGCCCAAGCATCCGCTTTGGTATCACAATTTGAAGGTGGAACCGAATGTTGAACTTCGCGACGAGGCCGACGTCTATTCGATGAGGGTTCGTGAGGTAGTAGATCCAGCCGAGAGACAACGACTGTGGGATATCGCAGTAGAAGCCTACCCTCCTTATCAGGAGTACCAAGACAAAACCGATCGCGTCATCCCGGTCTTTGTAGCAGAAGCCATCGAATAGGCGGAAAGAGAAACAGCTGTGACTAGAGTTGGAATGGGCCCGCTATTAGCTGTAGAGCTTCTCTTTAAGGCCCATTGAACAAAACCATTTAGCTCCCACGGCTCGCCGCCTCAACACTTCCCGGATGGCCCGAGTCTCTTCCTCCAACAGGTCCAGGATTCCTTCTGGCTGGTCGATTCCATTAGTTACCCGGCCTCTCCGGGAATCTGCGGCGACTACCTTTCCTAGAGCACGCCTCGGTGGCCAACATAACAGAATTGCCACAGCCTACGAACGCTATGATAAGACTCCGACCTGAATCGAAAGGAGGCCCCCCATGAAGTTCCTTGCCATGACTCTCATCCCGTATGTCCCGGATCCGATCACCGGAATAAAGACCTCCACGACCGAACGCTTGCGCTCCGTGGTGGATAATGCGGTGCTCGCTGAGGAGCTGGGCTTCGACGGGTACGGGGTCGGGGAGCGGCACGAGCGTCCTTTCCTCTCGTCATCGCCGCCGGTGGTCTTGAGCCACATCGCCGCCCGGACGTCGGCCATCAGGCTGTTCACCACGGTCACCACGCTGAGCCTGCTCGATCCGGTACGAGCATTCGAGGACTACGCAACCCTAGACCACCTTTCCGGAGGCCGTCTGGAACTCATCATCGGCAAGGGCAACGGCACGGCCCAGGCCCAACTGTTTCATGTCACCGACGAGGACCAATGGGAGCGCAATCGCGAGGGATACGAGCTGTTCCGCCGGCTGTGGCGAGAGGACAAGGTGACCTGGTCCGGCCAGTTCCGTCCGTCGCTGGATGCGGCCGAGACCTGGCCGCGCCCGTTGCAGCAGCCGATTCGGGTCTGGCACGGCAGTGCCACCAGCCAGGCGTCCGTGGAGCTGGCCGCGAAATGGGGCGATCCGCTGTTCTCGGCGAATGTCACCAATTCCATTGAGCCTTACGCGGCGCTGGTCCGTTACTACCGGGAACGCTGGGCGTACTACGGTCACGATCCAGCGGACGCGTTGGTCGGGGCTGGCACTGCTGGCTACTACGGCGCCAAGACGTCGCAGGATGCCATTGCGACCTACCGTCCTATCTTCGAGGCCCGGCTGGCGGCGATGCGCACGCGGGGTATCGCGCCGGTGTTCCCATCACTCGAGGAGGCGATTGAGCGCAGTTCGGCCCTGGTCGGCAGCCCGCAACAGATCATTGAGAAGGTGCATCGGTACCACGAGCAGTTGGGGCACGAGGTGCTTCATGTTAACGCCGATGGGGCCGGTCTGACCCCGGACCAGCACCGGGCGACGCTTGAGCTTTTCCAGAGTGAGATCGCCCCCGTACTGCGCCGGGAGATTCCGAGCCGGCCTTTTCCACCGGCCCCCGGGTGAGGGAACCCAGGGCGGGCAGCCGCCGTCTGGGTTGGTGAATGGCGCGCCATGGTAGGGGTCTTGGTCGACCCCCCGGCCCAGGAAGTCTATGGGACCAGGGTCAGGGCCGGACCGGGCAGCACCATTCCGCCATCAACTATCACGGTGTCCGCATCCAGGACCACCATCTGGACCGGGGTTCCGGGAAAAGCCACCGTGGCGTCCAGGTCCTAGAGACTGTGTAAAAATGGGAATTATGCGATGTCCGGATATCTATAAACACACCCTTCCAGGCTTGGGGGAGCTGGTCCCTTCAAATAGAAAGGGCGACGGCTTGGTGCCTTCTCTAGGCAGCATGTGGCAGTGGATTAACCGAACTTCGAGAACTCAGCTTCCTGCGGTAAGACTGAGGTTGGCAACCAGGTCAGTTGGGAACGCGCCTGGATGTCCAGAGCCAACTCTGTTGGCTCATGATACGCATCCTCGATAGCTAAGGCGGTAAGGTTAAGGCGGAGACTCTTTGGGTCGGGCTCTTGACCGCTCGTACTTACTTCGCCTTCTGACAGGGGTTCCTTAAGGCACTCCTTTTTGGTATCGCTGTTAAACTTGTTATCCTTCCGGCTCTAGATCAGGCATTCCTCCAACGCCACCTTTTCGAGAGTCTCCCATCCTTCAGTCGTACCAGGCAAGAAAGCCTTGCATCCTTCCGCATCCATTGCGGTCTTGCCGAGCGGCTCCCGGTAGTCCATGGAGACGAAGGCCCGAGTGATCTGTTCGGACAAATCGCGATCCAAGTCCCCCTGGGCGGTAAAACAGCAGTGGCTATAGCCGGGACTGGACCAGAAAATTCTGACGCCACCCGGCGCTAAAGAGCCATCTGCCACCATCTTGTCGAGTGCGACGCGGGACACCGCTCCAGCGTCGTATTCCCCCTTGCGGACCAGCTCAACCACGTCTTTTTGGTCGGGCAGAGAGTTGGGCTGTCGCTCGTCAAAAAACGTGAAACGCGCCAAGTCCTGCACCGGGTCGATCCCCACCTCTTTCAGGTAATGGTAGGCGAGCAGCCCAGCTTCCGCAGAGCCGCGCCGGGCCAGGGCGAAACTCTTGCCAGGCAGGTCTTCCACGGTGAGTATGGTGGAGTTGGGCTGGGTGATGAAGTGAGTTACCAGGTCCACGTCTACGTCTCGCATGGCTACCACCTGGCAAGGTTCTTCAAGGCGGCGCTTGATTTTGACGTAGGCTAACGGCCCATTCCAGGCCAAGTCAATTTCCCGCCGCACGGAGGCGTCAACCAGGGCGTCCCAGTTGGAGTACAAGACCCAGTTCAGCACTCGAATTTGATTTGCTGCTCAGATACAAAATATCCCGAAACTAGCTTCTTCAGCTACGAAACCTCAGTCTCATAGGGTCTCATATAATCTCTGTCATGGCATGGTATAAATATAGGGATGCTAAAATTGGGATAGGTTAGAACATAAAGTATGGCTGATGGCAGGCTTACCGACCGGGCGATTAGAACGTTAAAAGAGCGTGGGCGGTATGGAGACGGGAATACTCTCTACTTGGTGGTGACTCCCGGAGGGTCAAAGCAGTGGGTGCAGCGGGTGACTATCGGGGGGAAGAGCACCGATCTGGGATTGGGCGGATACCCTCTGGTGTCTCTCAGGGAAGCCAGGGAGAAGGCCCAGGTCAATCGGAAACTGGCCCGCTCCGGTTCTGACCCGCGCACGGCGCAGCGCAGCGTCCCAACTTTCGCCGAGGCTGCTGGAAAGGTCATTGAGTTCAATCGCCCTACCTGGCGGAGCGCCATACACGCAGGTAAGTGGTCCTCAACTCTCGCAACCTACGCCTTTCCCCACTTTGGAGAGAAGCCGGTGGACCAAATCTCCAGTGGGGATGTGATGAACGCCCTGACCCCGATATGGACGACGAAGCCGGAGACGGCTCGTCGGGTGCGGCAGCGCGTAAGCGCGGTGATGAAGTGGGCCATAGCCAACGATTTCAGAAGCGGCAATCCCGCCGGCGAGGCCATCGATGCCGCGTTGCCCCGGACGCCGCGGTTCAGGGCGCATTTTCGCGCCCTGCACTACACAGAGGTCCCGGCGGCGATCGGGGTGGTTCGGCGTTCCGGGGCTTTGCCGGTGACCAAGCTGTCCGTGGAATTCCTGGTCCTC
>CBDCEX010000013.1:0-387037 GCA_965216025.1 Dehalococcoidia bacterium | reverse complement strand
TTCCATGAGTCGAATGTCGCCTGCTCGAAATACTTGCCTGGAGCCATCACTGGTCCCGATCTCAACTTCGCCGGAAAGATGAATGATCAGCCGGCGTTCGGGCAGGGGGCCGAAGTCCCTATTTCTGGTACCGTCAAATTGTTGCACCCTGACCTCGGATAGGTTGGTCAATGCGCCCAATTCGGGGTGTTCCTCCAAACGCATTTCCTCTATGTGGCTTTCACCATCGCTCCCGGCGAAAACTCGGTATATTCCCATCGCGTCCCTCCGCACAGCATCGTAAAGCTCTTAACCGGGATTCCCCAGATCAAACCACCTTTCCTGGATATAGCTCCCGCGGGGATACCGCCAAATATAATCCCGCATTCCAAGGGCGTCAAATGCGGCCTGATTCACTCAAAGTCCCCGCTTTCATTGGGCAACCACTGTACTGCCAAGCGTAAAAGCCCCAAACCGCTGGTCTACGCCCAAGTCTCGCCCTTGGGAAGCTCTTTTGCCCTGTGCGACCCCGTAACCGTAACCAATCCCGACGCTCCTAAAGTGGACTAGCCAGGAGCCAGCCTAAGCCGACCAATTCGTTCCAGTATCCCGCCTAGCATTTCCCGGCTCACCAGCACCTCAGCAAGCTGAAACACCAGCCTTCCGGCATGGCGCACCAACCGTCCTCCAGTCTTGATCATCCTGGTCTGCAGACTGGTCAACGACCAGTGCTTCATTGCCTCCGGTAAGGCTAGCCTTCTCATGGAGTTGCCCAAGTTGTAAGCCAGTACGAACAACTCCAGCCTGACCTGATTGGCCACGAACTTGTGGCAGGACAACCTGGTCCAGTTCAGGGCGTACTTGCCTTCTTTTATCCATTGCTCCGCCGTCCCTCGGCCATTGTAAAAGCGGACTATCCCGATGTTTGGATAGCTCAGATTGGTGACGATGAAGCCCACTCTGGGAAACAGTTCTCCCTGGTGCCACTCCACCTTAGAGACCACTCTCCGAGCAACGTTCCAGCTCTGGGCCTGGTAGACGAAGTCATGATAGGAGACGATGGGCTTCGGGGAAAGCCACTCCGTAGGCCGTATTAGCCGGGGCGCTATCTCCCGCTGCAGCACCTGGTTGGACCGCAGCCTGATGGCGTAGCCGATGTTTCTTGCTTCCAGATAATCGTATATCTCCGGCTTGGCGAAGGCGGCGTCAGCACGAAACAGCAGCCTGACCGCTGCTGTCAAATAACGCTCCACCACCGGATCAAGGACTTCTTGCCAATCATCGGCACTGTGGACGTTGCCTGACCGTAGCTTAGCTGCTTCACAATCCCCGAACTGGTTGAACAGAAAGAGAGGGTGATAGCAGACGCATTCAAAGTGGCCGTTATAGGCTGCTCCCTCCTGCTGGCCGTGCACTGGACTCTCGGAACTGTCCATATCCAGGATTACTCGCCGGTGTAGGGTATGGGCCATAGCTCGTTCCACCCACTGGGTATTTATTCGTGCCAGCCCCTTCAGGTTGTCCTCTTGGGTCAGGAACTCCGTCTCGAACCGGCCCATCTCACTGGTGCTGGCTCCTTTCCGCTCCGAGCCTTGCCATCCCACGATCACTCGCATGGCTGGGTCTTGGGAAAGGCGCACTGCGTCATTGGTGTCGTCGTAGCCGGCCAAGCGGCTGTAGATCGACTGTCTTAGCAGCGGAACCAGGTGGTGAAGGATATTGCGTCCGGTACGGCTTTCCTGGAGGTAGTCCTCAGCGATTTCGGTAAGGCCCAAGGCATCATCAAACTCTCGAAAGGCAAGAAGACCAGCGTCGGAGGTGATGGTTGAGCCGTGAAATTCCAGGCGGACTTTGGGGTTGAATTGGAGCCGGAGAGGGGCTTTTTCGCCGTCACCCATCAGGTGCCTCCATGATGCCTACGGCATCTTACTGCAAAGCGGACATATCATGGAGTTATTATAGCTGGGAACACGCAAAAAGGGCCCATAATTAGACAATGGTTGAAAGACCATCGACGAATTACTGAGAAAGCTTTTTAGCCATATGGGAAATTTGGGCTTAAACTCCGGTCTTCGTGGGGGTCAGCAGACGATCCAGTCTGCGCTGAACTCTCTGGCCCCTGACGATGAGGGAATACTAAACCAAAGCCGACTTGGAATCTACACCGACACCGGAGAGAGCAGGGGTGCCAACACCGGCATGCGCCGGTGTGACGAAGGTGGTGATTGACCTCATCGGGATTGGTGATTATAGTTCGAGCCACACCCGAGAGTCGTATGTTCCGCGGAATCAGCTTGATCTGGGAAATCCCGGCCCAGGGCGTGGACGGCATGGCCAATTCAAGCGACTTTTACTTTCGGCCATGGCGAGCAATCGACATCAAGACGAGGGGAAGCCGATATGAACTTGAACCGTAAACCGGTCGCCGTCGTAGTGGGGGCGACATCCAAGTGGCAGTCAGATGGCCGCAATACCATGCTGGCGCACGGTAAGGTGCTCGACGACGGCGACCTACCCGTCGGCGTGCGCTGGGGCGTCGGGGGAGCCATAGCCCAAAAGTTTGCCAACGAAGGCTTTTTCGTCGTGCTGACGACCCGTAATGCCGCCAACGCGGCTGCATTGGAGGCGGCAATCGGTGAGCAAGGCGGAGAAACCATGATTGTCGAGCTGGACTTGGTGTCCCACGACTCCATATCCGAGGCCTTCGCCCAGATTCGAGAGCAAGCCGGTGACCCGGAAGTCTTAGTCTACAACGCGGGCTACCTGGAGGGGCGTGACCTTCCGCCAGAGAAAGAATTGCTTGAACACATCCCGGTCGAACTGTTCGAAACCGCGCAACACATCGCCAGCCGTGGCCCGTTTTTGGTCGCAAAGGAGGTATTGCCCGCCATGCGAGAGCGCGGCCAGGGCTCTTTCCTCATCTCCAATAACTCCTCGTCCTTACGCGGAAAAAAGCGATACACCGGGCAGTCGCTGTACTATCCGAGAGTGATGATGCGCACGCTGGCGCAGGTCCTGACAGAGGAATATTCCGAGTATGGCGTGCACGTAGCCAACGTTGTTATAGACGGCACCATTGACTCTCCCGGCACCCGAGCCAGGCCCAGAGCCCAGGAGCACCCCGAATTGATAATAAATCCGGTTAAGATCGCCGAGGCCTTCTATTATCTGCACACGCAAGACAAATCCTGTTGGACCCACGAGCTCCAGTTAACTCCTTATCCAACCAAGCCGAGCTTTTAAGGGTGTCAGCTTAGGGTTGACACCTGCCGAATATCTCGTTCCTCTGGCAACCGTCGCTTGGTGCGCTCGGGTGCGATAACAATGTTGATCCAGCAGATCGGAAACAAGCATAGGGTTTCTGACCCAAAGAAGAATGGTCCAGCCCGTTACCCTTAAGCACCCAGCCAACAGACCCTCCCCACTGAGTTGATCAACGATAGTCCTTTCCTGGCTACCGAGGTTATAAGAATACTGATGCTGGGAAATCCCGCCTTTGGCATAACGGCCAAGGCCAGCTACGACTGTTTCCAGCACCTAAAAGATGCCACCACTTTGAGGAGCATGCGTCATGGCAGATAAGATTCGCTTGGGGTTTGTGGGAGCTAACGTTAGCTCGACCTGGTCATCCCAATCGCACTTCCCGGCGCTACTGGCCAGTCCGGATGTCGAGCTTACCGCGGTTTGCACCACCAGGCCTGAGAGCGCGGAAGAGGCGCGCCAAGCGTTTGGAGCGAAGCTGGCCTTCCACGATTTCCGGGCTATGGTGGCGTCGCCAGAGATCGACGCGGTGGCCGTGGTCGTGCGGGTGCCGTCGCACTATGAGCCAACGAAGGCCGCCATCGAAGCCGGCAAGCACGTCTACACCGAGTGGCCCCTGGGCAGGAATACCGCCGAAGCCGAAGAGCTGGCAAATCTGGCCCGGGCCAAAGGTGTGCAGACCGCGGTCGGCCTGCAATCGCGGGTCAGTCCCGCACTGCTGTATATCAAGGAACAAATCGAAGCTGGCTATGTGGGCGAGGTGCTTTCCTGTCATGTCACCACGATGCGTGACGGCACATCGGAACGCCCTTCCAGCCGCACTTGGCAACGTGATGCCAGCCTCGGCGCGAACACCCTGACCATTGCCAACGGGCATGTTATTGACGCCTTGCGCTTCGTGGTGGGTAACTTCACACGGGTGGCTTGCATGGTCACGACCCAGGTAAAGCAATGGTACGAGACCGATACCAAGCAGCTGGTGGAGGTCACCTCCCCGGACAACGTGCGAGTCACCGGACAGCTAGAGAGCGGCGCGTCGGCGTCGGTCCATGTCGCAGCTGTCCCCTGGGCCGGCAGCGGCTTTCGAATGGAGATCTACGGGCGGGAAGGCACGCTGGTCACCACCGGAAGCGTCTCGTCTCAGCGCGGTGAGATGCTAAAGGTGCAGGGTGCACGGGGAAGCCACGAGTTGAAGGATCTGGCCATACCCGAGCGTTTCGTTTACGTCCCGGCCGACTTCCCCCGCGGCGATCCGTTCAACGTTGGGCAAATGTATGCCCTGTTCGCCGAGGGGATCCGGACCGGGCAGAGCCGCCTACCGACGTTCGACATCGCGGTTGACCTCCATCGCTTTGTTGATACGATCCAGCAGGCGTCGGATACGGGCCGGGAGTTGCCAGTCGCCTGAGGCTCGCTCCCCTGGAACAGCGAGGAGATTCTCTTATCGCTTAATAACCAAGTCGGCCTGTGATGCAGCTGTACCAGAACCTGGCTCAGCTTGGCGATGGTGGAAAAAGGAGTGGGTCATGTCCGTTGCTCGTGATTTGGCGTCCTTTCTCACGCAGGTCTCTTACACCCATATCCCTCCGCAGGCCCTAGAGCACGCGGCGATGCTTATCTCTAGCACGGTTGCCAGCGCCGCCTGTGGATCCGGGATTGCTTCCTCCTCGATCATCCGTGACCTGGCCAAGGAGCGCGGTGGCACCCCGGAGGCGTCGATTTGGTTTGACTCGGGCACCAAGTTACCGGTAGCTGATGCCGCTCAGGTCAATGCCGTGATGAGCGATGCCGCGGCCTCTGACGACAGCGACCTGCGGAATATTGTCCATGCCGGAACCACGCTTGTCTCCACCTCGCTGGCCATTGCGGAGCGAACCGGCGCCACTGGGCAGGACGTTTTGGCTGCAATTGTCCTCGGCTACGAGGCGTCGGGCCGCATTGGAGAAGCGATTACTCCCGAATTCCAAGCTCGGGGCTTTCACGGGTGTCTCGTCGCTATTTTTGGCGGCACGGTTGCCACTGGGCGGCTGCTGCAGCTTGACGAGGCTCGCATGGCCCAGGCCATCGCCCTGTCCGCAACCTCCATCGGCGGGCTCAGGGCCGCGGCGGACACCAGCGTGGCCCGCGAGTATCATGCCGGGCTGGCAGCAATGCTAGGCGTACAAGCCGCCCTCGCTGCCCAGCGGGGATATTTGGCTGAAGAACGCATCCTTGAAACGCAACGGGGATTTTTTGCGGTATACGGCGACGCCGACGGCTCGAGCGTGACCCGTGGTCTTGGAGACACCTGGGATATCATCACGGACATGGCCATCAAGCTGGTACCGGGCGGGCATCCTTCCCATTCGCTGGCCGAGGCCGCCGCCAACGCGGCCAGAGCAGGCCAGATCGCGCCGGATGACGTCGAGACCATTACCCTGTCGCGACCGGGTGTCACGGCGCTTACCGGTCCCATCCATCTCACAGACCTGATCGACATGGCGCACAGTCCTGCCTATTTCCTGGCCGCCGGCGTAGCCGACCACGAATTCTCCTGGTTGCATGCGACCGAGGCCAAGATCACGGATCCCGTTATCCATCAGCTCATAGATAAGGTCCAGGTCGGTACACCGCCAACCGACCAGGTCGAGCAGTACAAGCAGGGCGCCACCGTGACTATTCGCACCAAGGACGGCCGCACCTTCTCGAGCACCGTCTTCGCGCCGAAGGGCGCCGGCGCCCTCGGGATCGACTGGGCCGACGTCGACGCCAAGTATCGCACTCTGGTGCCGCAGGCCCAGGTGAGCGATCAACAAGTTGAAGCGAGCCTACAGGTGATCCACGACTTCGGCAACGTCAAGCATACCTCTGAGCTGACGGACCTGCTGAACACTCAAGTGTCCGGCGATTAAGGACAGCCCGCAGGGAGGAAAGGGCAACGCTGTGGAATGCCTGTCCCCGGTGCCTGATGGAGACCTTGAAGTAATCAGCCGTACGCTGGACGGATCTTCTGCGTCTAGGTATAATTTTGGCCAAACAGACCAAAACTTCTTTTTACTATCGTGAGCCTCGCCGACGTCGAACCGGAAAACGGGGCGTGATCGTCTGCACTAGCACCCTAAAGAAATCGAAGAGGAGATAAAGATGTCAGCAAAAGTCAATGGCCTCGGTCATATAGGCTTCTACGTTCAGGACCTGGATCTCATGAAGGATTTTTATGCGAACTTCATGGGCATGACCCTGACCAAGGTCGGTCCGCTCGGGGCCTTTTTCAGCGCCGATCCGGAGGCCGTAGACCACGAGATCGCGCTGATCAGCGGCCGGACTTCGCTCGAGGACCCGCACTGGATCCAGCAAATCTCGATGCGTGTAGATTCCCTCGATGACCTCCGTGACTTCAAGGGGCGCATCCATGCGCACGGTTACAAGCTGGACCGCATCGTCACGCATGCGAGCGCCATCGGTTGCTACTTCCGCGATCCGGAGAACAACCCAACCGAAGTGTTCTGGCTGACCGGCTTTACGTCATGGGCCCAGATTGGCATCCCAATTAACATCGACCAGTCGGACGACGAGGTTATGGCAGAGGTACGCCGGTCCTGGGAGACGGTCCAAAACGTGGAAATGGGCAAGACAGCTAGTCCGGAAACGCTGGATGCCATCCGCGAGCTGAATGCGGCTGCGGTGGGCAGTCGTTAAGCCCGCACTTCGAGGGGCAACCGAGCATCACGGCTTGACTAGAATCGCCCGATCTTGGGCGCTGCTATTGGCCTGAACAAGCACGTGAACCTGGGAAAACGACAAACGTTTTGGCAAGTGGGGAGGAGATTCAACCCATAGTCCGAGGGACGCAGAACGAGATAAGGAGTAACTGCTATGCCGTTTTATACCAAAGGCGATGTCCGCATCCACTATGAGGAGGCCGGGTCCGGTTTCCCGCTTCTGGCCACCCCCGGCGGAGGCTTGAACTCCCTGATCAGCAACTGGCCTAACCAAGTTTTCAACGCGATGGAGGAGTTCAAGAACGACTTCCGCTGCATTACCATGGACCAGCGCAATGCAAAAGGCGGCGAGTCAAGCGGGCCAATCCAGGTCGACGACCCGTGGGGAGCCTTCGCCGACGACCAACTGGGACTGATGGACCACCTCGGCATACGGGAGTTCTCCTTCATTGGCTACTGCATCGGTGGCCCCTTTGCACTCAAGCTGATGGAACGGGCACCCGAGCGCGTCTTGGCCGGCGTGCTCTGCCAGCCGGTTGGGCACAACTCGAAATTCCCTGACTCCATGTACGACTCTGGCCATGATAGCTGGGGACCCGAGCTGTGCGCCCGGCGGACTGACGTGACCATGGAGACTGTCGATAAGTACTTGCACAACCTTTACCGCGTCGACCCGGACTTCGTGTACAGCGTGTCGCGCGACTTCGCCCGTTCCTGCCAGACGCCGATGCTGATCATGCCTGACAATACACCATCGCACTCGTACGAGGCCGCCATGGAATTAGTGTCGTTGGCGCCAAAAGCCGAGGTGACGGTATATCCCTGGAAGGAGCAACAGGACCTGCTCGCCACGACAATAAACCAGGTACGCGACTTCCTAATGGCGCATCAGCCAGCGACAGCCGCCAGCTGAGACGGTCAGGTGGTGTGCCCCGGGACAAGGCAGCAGGGACAATCCCTGCCCCGGTACTTTGGCTTGGGGAAATTGCTAGTCGTAAAAGACAATCCCTGCCCCGGTACTTTGGCTTGGGGAAATTGCTAGTCGTATTCCTCGAAATGGCACCGCTCCTGATATCGATTACCCAACTACCCGCCCATGTCAGGTGACCAATTGTAAATCTTCGCCAGGGTCCCGCCCATGAGTGCGGAACGCTCTGAATCCGAAAGCTGGTCCGTGACCCGGAACGCCTCAACGCCCTGCTCGTAGGTCAACAACGCCACTGCCCGGGTCCAGTCGGTACCCCACATGCATCGGTCGAAGCCGAAAGCGTCGAATACCTGGCCCAGAGGCTCCCAGATGTCCGGGTACGGGAATGGCTGATGGGACAGAGTACAGGCTCCGGAAATCTTGATGGCCACGTTGTCGCATGCCGCCAGCGAAACCACGTTGGCCAAATCGGCGAACGGTTCCGGTGGCGCTGGTGGCTCGGGGGGCTGGATCAGACCCACATGATCGACCACCACCTGGGTGTCTGGATGGCGGCGGGCCAGTTCGAGTAAGAGAGGCAGCTTGCCCGAACACATAACATTCACTGGAATACCGGCTTGGGCTCCGGCGGCGAGTATGCGATTGAGACCTGGGTCGTCCGCTTCGTATGGCTGGGCTGTGAGCATGATGCGGGCTCCGACCACACCCGGTGTCCCGGCCCACTCAGCGACCTCGTCAGCGACTGCTTCCGACTGCGGATCAAATGGCTTGATCAAGCCAAACCGGTCCGGATGTGTGGCGTATACCTCGAGTACATAGCTGGCATCGTAGCGATACATACTGAATGGCGAAACCAGCAAAGCCCCATCGACGCCGACCGCGTCCATCGCTGTCACCATGTCGTCGCCGGTCACCTCATCCGGGCCCTGCAAGAATCCGGTCCAAGGTCGCTCAGGACGATTCCGCTCATAGGAATGCACTTGTGAGTCAATTGTGCGAGTCTCAGTTGCCATCGAACTTACCCCTTTACTATTTATAGTTGTTAGGTTTGTGATCTTGGCATTGGCCAGGTGCTTACCGCAGTTTCAACCATTTACGCCCCTTGGTCCAGTCTCAACTTCGCAGTCGAGCAAAAAACACCACCAAAGATTATCACCTGCATGCAAAGTTGTTGGCTCGAATTGCTAATCCGGATTGGGGTGATGCCCTGGGTACCGATAGTCCCACCGGGACCTGCGGTGACCCGGCTCTTGTTAGTGGCTTTGGGTGCGGCATGGTCTGGGGCTACATTATAGAAGGGGGCCAGCATAGAAGGGGGCCAGCCGCCTCACTTCCTGCTGCAACGAATCAGTGAAACTGCTAACCCTTTAGCGCCCAATATGATCGCGCAGGTCGAGTAAGACAAATCCAAAAGAAGAACTAACAGGCATGATGGTCCAATATTAGGTTAGCCACCAGTATCGGAAGGTTTTTCGTAAGTGTTCAGATTTGAGGGGAAGCGAGCAACCGGCGGCATTCCAGGAGGGGATTGAGACCTCTGGCCCGCCAGGTGCCAAAGAGGGATGCCAAGGTCATCTTGCTGTCGGTGCCCTGCCCTGAGCGGGTGCCGCCGCTGATCTTGCGACTGGTTACCAGATGCCGCAGGCTCCGCTCGGCGGCGTTGTTGTCTGAGGGCACGGCTGGGTCCGACACGAAGACAAACAGTTCCTTGATGAACCGTTCCATGCGCCGGCAGAGCTTGGCCTGAACCGCCAGGGGATCTTTAAGGAAAGGCCGCGCCAAGACCATTAGTTTCTCCTCCAGCATTAGCTGGGTGCGATGGCCTGGCTGGGCTCGGGGAAGGACCGAGGCCTTGGCCTCCGTGTAGACCTGGTGAACCGCCTCGGCCCACTGAGCCAGCCCAGCGTCTTCTGGGTACAACCCTTTCAGGTCATGGATATCCCGCAGCAGATGAGCCCAGCACCGTTGCTTCAGGCCCGGGTAGTGGTTATAGGCGGCGTAGAAATCACTGACCAACACTCCGCTGAAGGAGGAATCCAGCACCTCATCCACCACCCCCTTATCCCGACCCCGACGCAGGAAGTATCGTTCGCTGGGAGTGCTGAAGGTCCAAACATAGCCGTTGCTCCCGTCCTGGCGCCAGCCGGTTTCGTCGCCCTGCACCACGGGACTGGCGCGGACTTGCTCGAGCACCTCTCGCACCGCCGTCTCAGCCTGACGGGCTACTCCATGGACGGCCTGGACGATGGCACCAACACTCAGGTGCAACTGATGGACGGTCTCCAGGTACCATTGGATGATTCTTATGGGCAACCGTCCCTCCTCCCGCAGGGTCACCATCAGGCTTACCAGATTGACCCCCAGGCGCTGCTGGCCCAGAACCACCCCCTGCAGGGCCTCTTTGGGCAGCCGGCGCCGCTGGCATACCGGACAGATGCGGGCTACCAGGGCGTGCTCGGTCACTTCTACCGGAGCCACCGGTAGCTCAATGACTTCCCGAGTTCGCTGTACCCATCCGCCGTTCAGGTGAGTCCCGCAGTCGGGACAGACCGCTACGGCATGCTCCACCCGCCGGGTAGGAGTCATGCGCTGGCGGGCGAAGCCATGGCGGCGCGGCTTTCTGGGCTCCTTTTTCTCCGGCGCTTGCCGGCTGGAGTGCGGCTGATTACCCGGCATCCCTGACGACCCGCGCCGGTTGGGACGGGATTCCAGAACCCCAATCCGCCTTTGCAAATCGGCAATGACTGCCCGCTGGCCGGCAATTATCTCCAGCAGAGTTTCGCGACTCGCCGCGTTCAGGTCTAGTTCAGTGTCCACCTCCCTGGTATGCCACAACTCCCCCGGCCATGCCAGCGTTTTTCCAACGGCTTTGAGCCAATTCACCTCATCAAGTCTGAACAGTTACGGTTTTTCTCAGTGCTTGTCATAGTGGTTACTTATAATCATACTGCCATTACTACCTAAGCCATCAACCACAGTGGGGGTTTTAATGAAGCGGTTTTCTTTCCTGGTGGCATTACTTATTGGGCTAATCGTAGCTATTACCGCCTGCGGCGGCCAGACTGAGGTTATAGTGGTCGTCACCCCCACCCCGGCACCGCCACCGGCGCCGGCAGAGGTGGCAAAAGCCTATCTTGAGGCGTTCAACACTGGGGACATAACGGCATTAGCGGCTCTCTACACCGATGATGTCGTTCTCTCTGTTGGGCCTTTACCCCCAGAAGGCGCCATCGAGACCATAACCGGTAAGGCGGCGTTATTGGCGGACGACGCCGAGGATATCGCCAAGAAGGGCAACTAACTCTCTCTAATACCAGCGTTGAAGGCGACACGGTGAAGGGCGAGTTTTCGTTTGCAGACGATGAACTTAAAGAGGGTGGTGTTGACCAGCTGACCGGCACCTTCGAGATGATGGTTCAAGGAGGGAAGATAGCCAGCCTCAAGCCCACACTCGATACGGAAACCCAGCAGAAGCTGGCCGCGGCTTTTGCGCCGCCTCCGGCAAGGGAGTTGGCGGTGCTGGTCGGGGCTGGACAGGATACAGTGGCAATACTTGGCTTCTTTCCGGAAACGACCTCCATCCGCGCTGGCGATACCATAACCTGGAAGGTCAACTCAGACGTGATCCGTTCAGTCTCCTTTGGCGGCGAGGAGCTTATCGGTGAGGAACTGGTTCCTATACCGGGAGGCGGGGCGACAGACGTCATGTTGAACCCCCAAATAGCCTTTTCCACCAGCCCACCCGGCGGTCCAGTGGAGACCTACAATGGCGCCAGCCCAGCCAACTCCGGAATAATGAAGAATGTGCCGCTGGGTCCAGGAGCGCCTCTCAACGACACCTTCACCGTTACCTTCGACACGCCGGGCGTCTATGAATATGTCTGCCAGATCCATCCCTTCGCCATGCTGGGTGAGGTTGTCGTCGAAGAGGCGACTGCCCAAGACGTGCCCTCTCAGGCCGCGATTGATGCCCTGGCCCAGGCGGAACTGACACTGTTACTGGCGCAGATCGACACGATCAAAGCGGAGGCGGACAAGACGGAGACGCAGGTATCAGGGCCTGATGGCTCGTCCATCTGGCGGGTTCAGGCTGGTGGTTTGAGCCGCGATGATCGGGTGGAATTGTTGGAGTTCCTGCCGAAAGACATCGTGATACAGGAGGGAGATACCGTCGTTTGGACGTCTCCAAACTTCCACAATGTGGCCTTCCATCCAGGAAGAATGCATCCGGAGTGGGTCATGCCGGAGCCCCCGGAAAAAGGGCCACCGGTGTTAGTTATGAATCCGGAGGTTGTGTTCCCGGCTAGGCCGGCGGCTGCCTTCGACGGCACCGGATACTGGAGTTCTGGTTTGATCGGAATCGGGGATTACCCCGCCCGCGATGGAATGCGGTCCCTGACTGGGGGTTCCACCTTTATTATGAACTTCAACAAAGCCGGGACCTTCAAATATATGTGCGCATTCCACAGAGAATTTGGCATGGAGGGAACCGTAACGGTGGTCCAGCGTTAGGCTTCTCCGCCGGCACTCCTTCCTGCCGCCGCGTCGGGCTCCACTATCCCTGAAAGGAGAAACTACCTGGTTGAATTGAACGGCGACGCAATAGGATGCGCTGACCATTTAGAGGCGGCCCAGTTTAGGCGGGGCTGCCTCTTTTGTCCTCAAATATTTGGTATTGGGGCATTTTTGCCGATGCTGCAATCCAAAACCAGGTCTTCCCTGGAATGATCAACTGCGGCGACAAGGGATCGGTTTAGGGTAGCTCACTGCGCTTTGGGGTCGCTCTCCCTCACTGTTTTGATTGGCCTGCTAATTTTACTCTTGTTGGGAGCCTGCACTGGTCGCTCCACCAGCGACGCTACTCCCGACCATACTCACGCCCCACCCGGAAGCGCTGGGGAGATTCTGGAGAGGAAACTGGAGAAGGTACTCCCAGCCCAGACCCCCACCGGCCATCAGGGGTCCGAGGGTTTGACCTTGGGTAGCAACTCAGGGAGAGAGACGGTGTATGCCGGTGGGCTCTGTGACCCCTCTGCTCCGGTCCGAGAGTACGATGTACTAGTACAGGTTGGCGTAAATAACCCGGCAGTTCATGCGACCAGCACCTTGCCTTGGTAAGTCCATTTGAAGGGCTTTGCCATGGTCCGGTTGTAATAGTCGATGAAGTCCCACACCTTCTGTTTCAGATCGGTGACCGATCTGAATGACCCTCGCTGTAGCAGTTTTCGCACCAGAATGCTCAGCCAGATTTCCACTTGGTTCATCCATGACGTGTGCTTGGGGGTGTAGTGAAACACGATACAGTGGCTGGGATCGCTGAGAAATGCGGCCCGGGACTCTCGGTTCGCCAATGTGCCCCACTTGCCCTTCTTACCCAACTCCAGGTCCAGCCCAGACTCTCTGGCTACCCAGCGCACTAGAGATTCAGAACGGTGCGTGTCCAGGTTGTCCACCACAAAATGCCACCGCTGGGCCGCCCTATCGCTAGCGATCACTGCCTCCACATGCTGCAGAAAGTCCGCTTCGGTACGTCTGGGCCCCCCATAGGGCTCAACAATCTGACCCGTCACCACATCCCGACTGATGATGAAGGAGCGTGTACCATGCCGGATGTACTCAAACTCCCGCCGTTCCACCTTCCCCGGCGCCAAGGGCAACCCAGGATGTTTGCGCTCCAGGGCCTGTACTCCGGTCAACTCATCAGTGCTCATCACTCGCTCCCCAGATTGGACCAAGGCGGGAGCTTCTCGGTACAGATCGCAGATGTCAGTGACTTTGGCGTCATAGTGCTCGTCCCCGGAGGGTGTCAACCAATAGCGTATCCGGTGAGGTTTCAGGTCCCCCTTTCTAGAAGCCTGGCCGCATGACGGGGGGAAATCCGTTCTACGATGCCTTTTTCGATGATCTCATCAGCCAATTCCCGGCTGGTCCACTGGCTGATAGGACGACCGCACTGGCTGGGGGCCTCACAAGCCAGGGACATGATCTGGCAAACTTGCTCTGGGGTGATCCGGGCGGGAGCCCCAGGACGAGGCGCATCCCGCAACCTTTCTTCTATACTCAGGTCTTCCAGAATGGCTGCCTGTAGCCCCAGCCAGCGGTTGCGCCAGAACCGTACCGTATCCACATCCAGGCCCACTTCGCGGGCTATTTGGCTGTTGTTCAGGCCAGCCGCGGCAGACAGAATGATTCTGCCTCGCCGGGCCAACTGCTGGGGGGTGCTATATCGGCGCACCAGGGTTTCCAATCCTTGCTGCTCTTCCGGGGATAATTCCACCACGGGAGGTTTCGGTCCACGCATCGCCTTCACCACCACACTTCATCTCTCCAACCTCAACGCGCTCATTATACTACTCGGGCTTTTCAGCCCACCTGTACTAGCTATAAGCGTAGAAATTACCCTGAATCACTTCCTGGACTACGACCCCGTGGGGCGCATGTACGTCCTGAAAGAGGAGTTGAAGCGGGTGCGGATGGAAGAGGCGCAGAACCGAGCCGCGCGCCTGGACCAGGGGGAGCCTGCCGCATCTTTGGGGCTGCAGGGGGATGGGATCCAGCCACTGATTCTGCGGGTTAACCAGGGCGAATGTCTGCGGGTTAAGCTAAACCAAAGCCAAGGTGGGAACTACATTGGGCAGTGATGGCAAAGGCACGGCAGGTGTAAAGATCAAAGCATCGGCTCGGGCCTGTAACCGGGTTCGGCAGCGATGTTTCACTTCATCCTTACGATGAATTAGCCCGCCGAAGAATGCATTCATCTTCTCTTGGACTTTGGCTTTTGTTCCCAGGCATTCGTTGGCCGTGACCTCTTCTCTGGCCCAGTCCCAGACGGCTTCGTCGGCGTTGAAGTCTGGGCTGTAGGCCGGTAAGGCCACCAGCCTCAGCTGCAAGTCAGGAGTGGTCAAATAGCTGCGAATCGCTGCTCCTCGGTGGGCTGGCCCATTGTCCCAGATTACTACCAGAGGTCCAGGATGGTTTGCTCTTAGCTGCCGTAAAAAGGCGGTGGAGGTCTCGGCATTGCTGTTGCCGGCTATTTCCATGGCTTCCACCTCCCCAGCCTCCAAGCAAACTCCCGAGTAGTAGCAGGCCTTCTCTCCCCACCGGGGACTGGTGGAGTCCACCAGCGCTGCCTCTCCCTTGAGTACCCATTTGCCTCGCAGGTCGGCATCGGCCCGAAAGTGGGCTTCATCCACGAAGAAGATCTTGGCTCCACTCTCTTGGCCTCCTCTCGGATTTGGCTGTACTGGAGGACGAAGGCTTTCCGTTCTTCATCCTTGGCTTTCAGGAGGCGTTTCTTGGGTCGCTTCAGCACGAAGCCCAACCGATGGAGGTAGTTCAAGCAACTGCTCCGACTCAGCCCCAGGTCAAAGCTCTGCTTGAGAAATTGCCTTACTACTTTCCAGTTCCAGTTGGACAATTCAATCCCCGCCTCCCCGGGCGGATTTTGCACCGCAGACTTCAGTTGGTTCTCTTGACCTCGGTTCAAGACGGGGGGGAACCCCCAGTCTGTTCAAAGACCAAACCTTGGGCCCCGCCTCGGCGAAAGTTGCCCAGCCAGTTTCCAATGGTATGAGGCTCTCTGTCCAAAGCCTCAGCCACCTGGATAGCCGACCACCCTTGGGCCAACAACCATAGCCCGTGCCATCGCTCTCGCTCTCGAGGTGTTGGCGCTCGATACATCCTTTCCCGTAAGTCACCTACATTGAGTTGCCACTCTTCCATGAGTTGCCACTCTTCCATGAGTTGCACTATTTCCTTCATCCCTTCCACCACCGCCACTCGACTTCTTTTACAGAATATCGCAACTCCTCTTCGGGTTCGCTTTATGTAGGTTTCACCTTAGCTTTGGTTTAGGTAACGCTCTAAACAATACCGAGCCAGCCAGCTTTCATCTTCACGGCAGCGGTCTCCACCTCGCCGAAACCGGCGCTCCGGCCATTGCTACCAACGCCGCCGCTAAAATATTGCCTGGGGCAGACCTCACCTACGAATGGATGGTGGAACTGGACGAGCCGGAGGGGACCCATTACTTTCATAGCCATGGAGATTCCCGCCTCCAGACCAACCACGGCCTCTTCGGCGCCCTGGTCGTGGAGCCCCTAGAAACTCGGACGGAAACCCCGATTCTCCACAAACCGTCGTTTTCTTAGCGACAATTGTCGATATAACAGTGGGTTCTTGAAACGTATTGCATACACTGCCATGCCGTATAAGACTGGAATACGTCTGCTTGGCGTAGCGCGAAACCCGGCCAATGGCTTTCCGGCCAGACTTCTAGTACTACAACGACGAGTTGTCTGGTAGGATGGCTGGACAGATGATGTTGGGTGGTTTGAGTGATGGATGCGGCGAGCTTCGAGCGGGTCTACGACAGCCTTCAGGAATTCCACGCCTTCTTTGCGGCCTCCTTCGGCCGCAAGCAGTGGCGGGATCACAGCGGGAATTACCTTCAGGCGCTGCTGGTGCAGGACCAGGAGCGGCGCAACGCCGAGAATCTCTCGGAATCGGTGGGCATCTCGGCCCGGGCGATGCAGCGCTTTCTCACCGAGGCCCGGTGGTCCGATGAGACAGTCATAGGGCGGTTGCAGGAATACTTGGCCCCCAGGCTGGGACACCCGGAGGCGGTGTGGGTGTTCGATGGCAGCGACTTCCCCAAGCAGGGCAGGAAATCGGCGGGAGTGGCCCGGCAGTACTGCGGCAGGCTGGGCAAGGTGGCCAACTGCCAGGGTGGGATGTTCCTGGCCTACGTCAGCCCGCTGGGCCGGGCGTTGGTGGACAAGCGGCTGTATCTGCCCAAGAGTTGGACCTCCGACCAGGACCGGTGTGCTGCGGCGGGTGTGCCGGAGGACCGGCGGAACTACCGGTCAAAGACGGAGTTGGCCCTGGAGATGCTGGAGCGGGTCCTGGAGTTGGGCTACCTCAGGGCCGAGTGGGTTGCCGGAGACGACGCCTTCGGGATGTCGCCGACCTTCCGGGAGGGACTGGCGGCCCTGGGGATGCGCTACGTGCTGGACGTTCCGGGCGGCACTACGGTCTGGCCCTTGGACCCGGCTTGGACCAGTCCGGAATATCCGGGGTTCGGCCGCCCCCGCAAACCCAAGCTGCGGCCTGGGCAGCGGCGGACCATGGAGCAGCGCGGTGATGAACTGCCGGATGAGGCTTGGCGGGAGATAACGGTGGCCCAGGGAAGCCAGGGGCCGCGCACCTACCGGTTCAGTGCCCAGCGGGTGCGGGCCACCAGGAGGCGCAAGCCCGGCGAGGAACTGTGGGCCGTCTGGCGCCGGAACCTGGACGGCAGCGAGCCCCGCTACTACCTGTCCAACGCTCCCGAGGGCACAACCTTGGAGACTCTGGCCTACGTGGGTGGGTCCAGGTGGCGCATTGAAACGGAGTTCGAGACTGAGAAGGGTGACGTGGGGCTGGACGAATACGAGACCCGCAGCTGGGCAGGGTGGCATCACCACATAGCCATGTGCCTGCTGGGTGGGGCGTTCCTGCTGAGCCTGCAGCAGGATTGGGGGGAAAAAGATGCCCCGGATCACGAGGCCACAGGTGTACCGGGTGGTGCGGGAGATGCTGCCCCGGGAGCAGTTCGGGCCCGATCAATTGCTGTTGTGGCTGGAGGATACGCAGCTACGCAACGAACGGGCTCGCCGTTCCCACGAGAGACGCCGCTCCACCCGCCGCGAAAGCAGGATGGAGCCGCCACCTTAAACCCGTCGTTGTAGTACTAGGCTCTGTGTACCTGGACCCGTTAAGTGGCCGGGAGCTGCGCAGCGGATGGGCGGCCATTATTCAGGACCCCATAGGAAGCGATTTCCGGGAGTTCGCCATTGTCTACCATGAGGTGGGCAACGAGCGGTACCGCCATTTGAACAAGAGCGGCGGACGGGTCCCGCTGGTCGACGAATTAACTGCCGCCTACAAGCCGGGTAGCCGTGCCCTGAATTACCGCAGTGAGCCCTTCCGGAACCGGCTGCAGCTTCAGCAGGAGACCTTCGGGTTCACCGACCCTTCCCAGGCTTACAGCTCCTACGTTTTCGGCGATCCTGCTACGCCGATAGCCAGGGCTTATCTGGGGGACCCGGTGAAGCAGCGAGTTGTCCACGGTGGCTCCGAGGTTTTCCATGTGCATCACGTGCATGGCGGCGCAATTCGCTGGCGTCGGCAGCCTAAGACGGAGCCCACTGGCTTTGACCGCGGCTTTGACAAACATCCGGCCCTGCTGCCTCAGGCTTCGGAGCGCCTGGACTCCCAGGCGATCGGTCCCTCGGAAAATTACGACCTGGAAAACGAATGCGGCAGTGGGGACTGCCAGGAGAGCGCCGGGGATTTCCTGATCCACTGCCACGTGGCCCACCACTACATCGCCGGGATGTGGATGTTCTGGCGGGTTTATAACACCCTGCAAGATGGCTCCGTCTCTCAAGACGACCTACCAGCTTTGCAGGAACTGCCCGACCGCAGCGGCGCAATGAAATCTGCCGTGACTTCCCTGGAATTGGTCGGGCAGACGCTTGACTGGAAGGGGAAAAGTTTCCGGATCCCTCAGGGCGATCTGGTCGACTGGGTAGAGCGCCAGCTTCCGCCCCAAGGCGTCTCCCAAGGCTACGACGCGTCAGTTTTAGATTGGCGCCGGGAGGGTAACCTTTACCTGAACGAACCGGACACAGGACGGGTCTGGGCCGGCTTTCGCTCTTCGGACCCCGGCGTCCGGCCCGTCCTGTACTTCAATCCCCAGACCGGTAAGCTGGCCTACCCGTTTCTGCGCCCACATCTGGGCCAGCGGCCACCCTTTGCGCCCAATCATGGCCCGGCCCCCTTCCTTTCCCCTATCCAGCAAGGAAGGGATCCGCCCCAACCTGGGGAGAACGGACCGGGAAGTCTTTGCCCGTCAGGGACGAAGCTGCAGGAGTTTGTTGTTCACGCCATCAACCTGCCCATTACGCTGAATGGGCCAGCAAGCCAACCTGGTGGACACGGTGGGCCAGCTTTATGTTTTGAAGGAAGAGGAGGAGCAGACCCGGGGTAACGACCACCTGAAGACCCCATTGGCGATACGGGCTAACGCCGGCGAGGACTGCATTGACATTCTATTCAAAAGCGAGCTAGAGGAGAACGGCTTTTTTAGCAAGATCAACATTCACATCCACTTCGTCCAATTCGACATTCAGGGCAGCGATGGAGTGAACACCGGCTTCAACTACGAAACCTCGGTCCGCCCCTTTACGGCGGAGGGGGAGACTTTTCGAGTAAACACTACTGCGGGGCAAGACAGGGTGGCTCTCAGCGATGTTCAGCGCTTCCATCCTGGGACCTTGGTTGGAGTCGGGATGGACCAGGAGGAGACCTTCGAGATAAAGCGTATTAAGGAAATAGAGGGGAATACCTTGACATTTGAGGAGCCCCTCCGATATCCCCATGCCCAGGGCGAGATTGTGAGCACGGAGTTTGTGCGGTATCGCTGGTACCCTGACGTGCAGTTTGGCACCGTCTATTTTCACGACCACGTGAGCGCCCTAACTTCCTGGAAGCACGGCCTGTTCGGGGCGCTAATTGCCGAACCACCAGGCTCCACCTACCCTGATCCCCACAGCGGGGTCGACGTTAAAAGCGGGCCGGTGGTGGACGTCCATACCGACGCCCGGGTCTCGACTGACGTAGTTGGCAGCTTCCGCGAGCTGGTCTTGTTCATCCAGGACGACAACACCCTGGCCCAAAGTTGGCGACTCCAGCGGCAGCACTTTCAACCTGCGGGCTGAGCCTCTGGCAGCCCGAGGCGGTGACCCGTCCCGCCTTTTCAGCAGCCAGGTCCACGGCGATCCAGAGACGCCCATTTTAGAGTCTTTCCTGGGGGACCCCATCCTGGTCCGAGGCCTAGTCGGTGGGGCCAACGACGTACATACGCTGCACATCGACGGACACTGGTTCCGGGCGGAGCCGTTCGGCGATACGTCGCCGCCCATCAACACGGTACACATTGGTATCTCGGAACGGTACCACCTGGTAATACCCAGGGCAGGCGGCCCCCAGGGCCAACCGGGCGACTATCTCTACTACAGTGGCCGGTCCTTCAAACTCCGGGAAGGCAGTTGGGGAATCATACGGGTTTACGATGGCACAACCAACACGACCCTCGGAAAACTGCCCGACCATGAGGCGATCCCTCAACCGGCGGCCTCCGTCTGCCCGGCCGGCGCTCCGCAGAAGGAGTTTGCCGTCGCCGCTATCGAGGCTCCCCTACCTATGCTGGGCGGGGACCTCGGCAAGCTCTACGTTTTGCAGGAAGAGCGAGAGACGGTTCTATCCGGCGCCGAAGTTCCCCAGCCTCTGGTCCTACGCGTCAACGTTGGGGACTGCATAAAGGTCCGCCTCAAGAACCAAACCCGGTTGGGATCGGTGTCCCTGCACGCCGATATGCTGGCCTACGACCCGAAAGATTCCATGGGAATTGAGGCGGGATTCAACCCCCTGCAGGCGGTGGCCCCCGATGAAACCCGCACCTACACCTTCTACGCTCACCCCGAAGTTGGTGAAACGGCGGTGCTGCTTCGGGACTGGGGTAACGTAACGGAAAATCCCGGCTTGGGCCTCTATGGGGCGATAATTGTTGGTCCCAAGGGTGCTGGGTTCACTCATCCGGCGACCGGAGAGGATCTGTCCATGAAGTCTAGCTGGCGGGCGGACGTTCATCCCCCTGATGGTCCCAGCTATCGTGACTTTGCTCTCTTCATCCAGGATGAGGACGAGATCATTGGCACGGCCATCATGCCCTACTCCGAGCAGGTGAAAGGGGTGGTCGGATTGAACTACCGCACGGAGCCCCTGTCGGACCGCCTGGCCCGGAAGGGAGATACCTCCCTAGTGTTTAGCCGCGAAGTCCACGGCGACCCGAAAACGCCAATCATGGAAGCCTTCGCCGGTGAGGAGGTGAGGATACATGTGCTAGTGCCCTTCAGTGAGCAAGCTCATATCTTCACCATGGAGGGCCATCAGTGGCCCCTGGAGCCGGGCAGGATTGGCGCCGACATGCTGAGCTCGGTTCAGGTAGGTGGCCTCGAAGCGTTGACCATCAGGATAGCCTTCGGCGCCGGGGGCCGAACCAGCGTTACCGGTGACTATTTGTATGGTGACCATCGGGAGCCTTATCGCGAAGCCGGGCTCTGGGGCATTTTTCGGGTATACCCGGCTGGTGCCGATGTCAATACCCTTGTTCCCCTGAGAAAATTGCGAAACTCGAACGTCTCAGAAAATCTACATCAAAACCGTCAAATTGAATACGAAAAGCGCAATTGAGACTGGAGCGGCCCAACCTCGCTTGCTATTCAAGAAGAGGTGGGTTATGCGTCTGGACCTGTATGGCGATTGTCCAGGGAATCCATAATCCGTAATCCGTAATCGGCAGAATGTGGCGTTCACTGCTTTCCCAATTGACCCAAATTTCTTGGCCGCTCAGGCTTAAGCCCACATTTCCCATATGGCTAAAAAGCTTTCTCAGTAATTCGTCGATGGTCTTTCAACCATTGTCTAATTATGGGCCCTTTTTTGCGTGTTCCCAGCTATAATAACTCCATGATATGTCACTTTGCAGTAAGATGCCGTAGGCATCATGGAGGCACCTGATGGGTGACGGCGAAAAAGCCCCTCTCCGGCTCCAATTCAACCCCAAAGTCCGCCTGGAATTTCACGGCTCAACCATCACCTCCGACGCTGGTCTTCTTGCCTTTCGAGAGTTTGATGATGCCTTGGGCCTTACCGAAATCGCTGAGGACTACCTCCAGGAAAGCCGTACCGGACGCAATATCCTTCACCACCTGGTTCCGCTGCTAAGACAGTCGATCTACAGCCGCTTGGCCGGCTACGACGACACCAATGACGCAGTGCGCCTTTCCCAAGACCCAGCCATGCGAGTGATCGTGGGATGGCAAGGCTCGGAGCGGAAAGGAGCCAGCACCAGTGAGATGGGCCGGTTCGAGACGGAGTTCCTGACCCAAGAGGACAACCTGAAGGGGCTGGCACGAATAAATACCCAGTGGGTGGAACGAGCTATGGCCCATACCCTACACCGGCGAGTAATCCTGGATATGGACAGTTCCGAGAGTCCAGTGCACGGCCAGCAGGAGGGAGCAGCCTATAACGGCCACTTTGAATGCGTCTGCTATCACCCTCTCTTTCTGTTCAACCAGTTCGGGGATTGTGAAGCAGCTAAGCTACGGTCAGGCAACGTCCACAGTGCCGATGATTGGCAAGAAGTCCTTGATCCGGTGGTGGAGCGTTATTTGACAGCAGCGGTCAGGCTGCTGTTTCGTGCTGACGCCGCCTTCGCCAAGCCGGAGATATACGATTATCTGGAAGCAAGAAACATCGGCTACGCCATCAGGCTGCGGTCCAACCAGGTGCTGCAGCGGGAGATAGCGCCCCGGCTAATACGGCCTACGGAGTGGCTTTCCCCGAAGCCCATCGTCTCCTATCATGACTTCGTCTACCAGGCCCAGAGCTGGAACGTTGCTCGGAGAGTGGTCTCTAAGGTGGAGTGGCACCAGGGAGAACTGTTTCCCAGAGTGGGCTTCATCGTCACCAATCTGAGCTATCCAAACATCGGGATAGTCCGCTTTTACAATGGCCGAGGGACGGCGGAGCAATGGATAAAAGAAGGCAAGTACGCCCTGAACTGGACCAGGTTGTCCTGCCACAAGTTCGTGGCCAATCAGGTCAGGCTGGAGTTGTTCGTACTGGCTTACAACTTGGGCAACTCCATGAGAAGGCTAGCCTTACCGGAGGCAATGAAGCACTGGTCGTTGACCAGTCTGCAGACCAGGATGATCAAGACTGGAGGACGGTTGGTGCGCCATGCCGGAAGGCTGGTGTTTCAGCTTGCTGAGGTGCTCGTGAGCCGGGAAATGCTAGGCGGGATACTGGAACGAATTGGCCGGCTTAGGCTGGTTCCTGGCTAGTCCACTTTAGGAGCGTCGGGATTGGTTACGGTTACGGGGTCGCACAGGGCAAAAGAGCTTCCCAAGGGCGAGACTTGGGCGTAGACAAGCGGTTTGGGGCTTTTACGCTTGGCAGTACAGTGGTTGCCCAATGAAAGCGGGGACTTTGAGTGAATCAGGCCGCATCAGACCGCATTTGACGCCCTTGGAATGCGGGATTATATTTGGCGGTATCCCCGCGGGAGCTATATCCAGGAAAGGTGGTTTGATCTGGGGAATCCCGGTTAAGTTCTTGAAGGAGCATGTCAGTGATTCGTTGACCAGTAAACCAGGCGCGTGTGGCCACCCCAGGCCGGGCTATCCATCTGAATGGGCTGTCTGGCGTTGACCTACCCGCTCCGGGATGCACCCATACCCGGAGTTGGGATGTTTGCCTTTACTCTTAATGGCTCGCCGGTTAGGATGCGATCGGACAAACAGGATTCGGAGGAAAAATGACTACGGTTAGCTTTGCCGATGTGCTTACCCAAGAAACAGAATTACGGGATATTTTTGGCTCGCCGATAGCTCGCTCCCAGAACAAACAGATTGACCGACTGGACCACCACTGCCGAGCGATCATTGGTAAATGCCCATTCATCCTTCTCGGTACTTCGGACGCTTCTGGTCGCTGCGATGTGTCCCCCAAGGGAGACTACCCAGGATTCGTCCAGGTGCTCGACGACACCACTCTAGCCATTCCCGACCTACCTGGAAATAACCGACTGGATACCTTGATAAACATGATAAACAACCCACAGGTGGGTCTACTCTTCATGATACCCGGAATGAATGAAACCCTGAGAGTCAACGGTAAAGTCCGTCTCGTTAGAGACAACGCATTGCTTGAAAGCATGGCCTATCAAGGTAAATTACCTAAACTGGCAATTGTGGTAGACGTCCAAGAGGTGTTCACTCATTGCCCTAAAGCGTTCATGCGCTCCAAATTGTGGTCCCAAGAGTCTCAAGTCGAACGTTGCGAACTGCCGACCTTCGCAGAAATGTTGAGGGACCACGCCAATCTAGTCGAATGCGACGTGGAGGAGTTGCAAAAGGAGCTTGACCACAGAGCCGCAACCATGCTCCATTAGCCAGTCGGAGCCGGCAGGTAAAGAGATATGGATAGGGGTTTCCTTAGATGAAGATCTATTTTGCCGGTTCCATTCGTGCGGGACGGAATGACCAAGAGATCTACCATCAGCTGATCCAGGGTCTGCAGGACCACGGGCTGGTCTTGACCGAACACGTCGGAGATCCCGCTCTGACCCAGTGGGGTGACGACGGTCCCTCGGACCGGATGATTTATCAGCGGGACATGGCTTGGCTGGCCGAGGCATCTTTAATGGTGGCGGAGGTAACCATACCCTCCTTGGGCGTGGGTTACGAAATTGGCCGAGCGGAGTCGCGGGGCATACCAGTACTATGCCTGCACCGGGGGCAGGATGGTCGTAAGCTATCCGCGATGATTTCCGGCAATCCGGAGGTGACTGTGACCGAGTACAGTACGGTTGAGGAGGCGCTGGTCTACATAGGCAGATTCATAGGCAACTATTCAACTGCTCTTCCCCAGGGCGACTAAACCAAAGCCAAGGTGGGAACTACATTTTGCAGCGATGGCAAAGGTAGGGAATGCATCGGCTCGAGCTTGTAACAGGGTTCGGCAGCGATGTTTCACTTCATCCTTACGGTGAGCTAGTCCGCCGAAGAATGCATTCATCTTCTCTTGGACTTGGGCTTTTGTTCCCAGGCATTCGTTGGCCGTGACCTCTTCCCTGGCCCAGTCCCAGACGGCTTCGTCGGCATTGAAGTCTGGGCTGTAGGCCGGTAAGGCCACCAGCCTCAGCTGCAAGTCAGGGGTGGTCAAATAGCTGCGAATCGCTTCTCCTCGGTGGGCTGGCCCATTGTCCCAAATCACTACCAGAGGTCCCAGGATGTTTTTCTCTTAGCTGCCGTAAAAAGGCGGTGGAGGTCTCGGCATTGCTGTTGCCGGCTATTTCCATGGCTTCCACCTCCCCAGCCTCCAAGCAAACTCCCGAGTAGTAGCAGGCCTTCTCTCCCCACCGAGGACTGGTAGAGTCCACCAGCGCCGGTTCTCCCTTGAGCACCCATTTCCCCCTCAGATCGGCATCGGCCCGAAAGTGGGCTTCGTCTACGAAGAAGATTTTGGCCCCACTCTCTTGGGCCTCCTCTCGGATTTGGCTGTACTGGAGGACGAAGGCTTTCCGCGCTTCATCCTTGGCTTTCAGGAGGCGTTTCTTGGGTCGCTTCAGCACGAAGCCCAACCGATGGAGGTAGTTCAAGCAACTGCTTCGACTCAGCCCCAGGTCAAAGCTCTGCTTGAGAAATTGCCTCACTACTTTCCAATTCCAGTTGGACAATTCAACTCCCGCCTCTCCAGGCGGATTTTGCACCGCAGACTTCAGTTGGTTCTGTTGACCCCAGTTCAAGACGGGGGGGAACCCCCAGTCTGTTCAAAGACCAAACCTTGGGCCCCGCCTCGGCGAAAGTTGGCCAGCCAGTTTCCGATGGTATGAGGCTCTCTGTCCAAAGCCTCAGCCACCTGGATAGCCGACCACTCTTGGGCCAACAACCATAGCCCGTGCCATCGCTCTCGCTCTCGAGGTGTTGGCGCTCGATACATCCTTTCCCGTAAGTCACCTACATTGAGTTGCCACTCTTCCATGAGTTGCACTATTTCCTTCATCCCTTCCACCACCGCCACTCGACTTCTTTTACAGAATATCGCAACTCCTCTTCGGGTTCGCTTTATGTAGGTTTCACCTTAGCTTTGGTTTAGGGTCCGACACCGGAGCCCCACATGACGGGCCGTGGGGTGGTTGGTCTGCCTAGAATCGAAGACTTCAATTCGGGTGAGATTATAGGGACAGTTTGAACCGGGGAGCGGTCATCCGCGGCCAATGAAGGGCATCTTGGTCGCCATCACGGTCATGAACTGCACATTGGCATCCAAGGGCAGGCTTGCCATGTACAAAACAGCACGAGCTACATTGTCAGTGTCCATTGTGGGCTCAGGAGTTATGGTTCCATTGGCCTGAGGAACACCGGTTTTGAAAACTTCCGCCATCGCGGTGTCAGCGTTTCCAATATCTATCTGGCCACAGGCAATATCGTACTTTCGTCCATCAAGAGAGGTCGACCTGGTAAGACCGGTGATGGCATGCTTGGTGGCCGTGTAAGGCGCCGAGTTGGGCCGGGGAACGTAGGCCGAAATGGAACCGTTATTGATTATGCGCCCGCCCCTAGGGGCCTGGCTTTTCATAAGGCCGAACGCTTCCTGAGTGCACAGGAATGTCCCGGTCAGGTTGACGTCCACGACAGTTTTCCACTGTTCGTAGGTCAAGTCCTCCAAGGGTAAAGGGGGTGCGCTTATCCCCGCGTTGTTAAACAGAAGGTCGACTCGTCCGAATATTTCTTTGGTTCTGGCAAACAGGTTCCGAACTGAGTCGGGAACGGTCACGTCCGTAGGCACCACCAGCGCTTGAGAGGAGCGTGGCCCGGCTTCGGCCGCCGTCGCCTCCAACAATTCAGCCCTCCGTCCGGCCAGGACAACGGAGTACCCCTCCCCGATTAGAGCGAGCGCCGTGCGGTTACCAACACCGGTTCCCGCGCCTGTGATTATTGCAACCTTCCCGGATGAATTCATTTGTCGCATCTCCTGGAACAAATTCTATTAGGACCAACTAACGCTCTGCTGCCCCTAGCTGGGTGACTGCAGGCACCTACTTAATGCGATTCAAAAATGTACTGAAACTCGGCGATTTCAGCCCGGATGGATGTGCGCCGTATCTTTTGATCCTGACGGTTACCGGCTCGTACAATAGCTGGCCCACCAGATGGTCATATCTTCCCTCAAGCATCCGCTCGCCGGGCCTGCGGCCCTTGTTGCTGGTCACCAGCGTTGGCTAGTTGGTGATTGTAGCGGTGGGACCAGAAAATACGGCGATCCTCGGCTTGCTCATGTTTCACCCCTTCCGTTAGACGGGTATTATCGTTCCAATTATCGAACGCTGGCTAACTCCCCTTGCTGGAGTAATTAGCGAATTATTGACAGCTATTGGCGGGAAAGTAAACTGTTGTCGAGGGCTGTAACTGTTCAGACTTGATGAGGTGAATTGGCTCAAAGCCGTTGGAAAAACGCTGGCATGGCCGGGGGAGTTGTGGCATACCAGGGAGGTGGACACTGAACTAGACCTGAACGCGGCGAGTCGCGAAACTCTGCTGGAGATAATTGCCGGCCAGCGGGCAGTCATTGCCGATTTGCAAAGGCGGATTGGGGTTCTGGAATCCCGTCCCAACCGGCGCGGGTCGTCGGGGATGCCGGGTAATCAGCCGCACTCCAGCCGGCAAGCGCCGGAGAAAAAGGAGCCCAGAAAGCCGCGCCGCCATGGCTTCGCCCGCCAGCGCATGACTCCTACCCAGCGGGTGGAGCATGCCGTGGCGGTCTGTCCCGACTGCGGGACTCACCTGAACGGCGGATGGGTACAGCGAACTCGGGAAGTCATTGAGCTACCGGTGGCTCCGGTAGAAGTGACCGAGCACGCCCTGGTAGCCCGCATCTGTCCGGTATGCCAGCGGCGCCGGCTGCCCAAAGAGGCCCTGCAGGGGGTGGTTCTGGGCCAGCAGCGCCTGGGGGTCAATCTGGTAAGCCTGATGGTGACCCTGCGGGAGGAGGGACGGTTGCCCATAAGAATCATCCAATGGTACCTGGAGACCGTCCATCAGTTGCACCTGAGTGTTGGTGCCATCGTCCAGGCCGTCCATGGAGTAGCCCGTCAGGCTGAGACGGCGGTGCGAGAGGTGCTCGAGCAAGTCCGCGCCAGTCCCGTGGTGCAGGGCGACGAAACCGGCTGGCGCCAGGACGGGAGCAACGGCTATGTTTGGACCTTCAGCACTCCCAGCGAACGATACTTCCTGCGTCGGGGTCGGGATAAGGGGGTGGTGGATGAGGTGCTGGATTCCTCCTTCAGCGGAGTGTTGGTCAGTGATTTCTACGCCGCCTATAACCACTACCCGGGCCTGAAGCAACGGTGCTGGGCTCATCTGCTGCGGGATATCCATGACCTGAAAGGGTTGTACCCAGAAGACGCTGGGCTGGCTCAGTGGGCCGAGGCGGTTCACCAGGTCTACACGGAGGCCAAGGCCTCGGTCCTTCCCCGAGCCCAGCCAGGCCATCGCACCCAGCTAATGCTGGAGGAGAAACTAATGGTCTTGGCACGGCCTTTCCTTAAAGATCCCCTGGCGGTTCAGGCCAAGCTCTGCCGGCGCATGGAACGGTTCATCAAGGAACTGTTTGTCTTCGTGTCGGACCCAGCCGTGCCCTCAGACAACAACGCCGCCGAGCGGAGCCTGCGGCATCTGGTAACCAGTCGCAAGATCAGCGGCGGCACCCGCTCAGGGCAGGGCACCGACAGCAAGATGACCTTGGCATCCCTCTTTGGCACCTGGCGGGCCAGAGGTCTCAATCCCCTCCTGGAATGCCGCCGGTTGCTCACTTCCCCTCAACTCTGAACAGTTTCTGGCAAACGTAACTGTTCAGACTTGATGAGGTGAATTGGCTCAAAGCCGTTGGAAAAACGCTGGCATGGCCGGGGGAGTTGTGGCATACCAGGGAGGTGGACACTGAACTAGACCTGAACGCGGCGAGTCGCGAAACTCTGCTGGAGATAATTGCCGGCCAGCGGGCAGTCATTGCCGATTTGCAAAGGCGGATTGGGGTTCTGGAATCCCGTCCCAACCGGCGCGGGTCGTCGGGGATGCCGGGTAATCAGCCGCACTCCAGCCGGCAAGCGCCGGAGAAAAAGGAGCCCAGAAAGCCGCGCCGCCATGGCTTCGCCCGCCAGCGCATGACTCCTACCCGGCGGGTGGAGCATGCCGTGGCGGTCTGTCCCGACTGCGGGACTCACCTGAACGGCGGATGGGTACAGCGAACTCGGGAAGTCATTGAGCTACCGGTGGCTCCGGTAGAAGTGACCGAGCACGCCCTGGTAGCCCGCATCTGTCCGGTATGCCAGCGGCGCCGGCTGCCCAAAGAGGCCCTGCAGGGGGTGGTTCTGGGCCAGCAGCGCCTGGGGGTCAATCTGGTAAGCCTGATGGTGACCCTGCGGGAGGAGGGACGGTTGCCCATAAGAATCATCCAATGGTACCTGGAGACCGTCCATCAGTTGCACCTGAGTGTTGGTGCCATCGTCCAGGCCGTCCATGGAGTAGCCCGTCAGGCTGAGACGGCGGTGCGAGAGGTGCTCGAGCAAGTCCGCGCCAGTCCCGTGGTGCAGGGCGACGAAACCGGCTGGCGCCAGGACGGGAGCAACGGCTATGTTTGGACCTTCAGCACTCCCAGCGAACGATACTTCCTGCGTCGGGGTCGGGATAAGGGGGTGGTGGATGAGGTGCTGGATTCCTCCTTCAGCGGAGTGTTGGTCAGTGATTTCTACGCCGCCTATAACCACTACCCGGGCCTGAAGCAACGGTGCTGGGCTCATCTGCTGCGGGATATCCATGACCTGAAAGGGTTGTACCCAGAAGACGCTGGGCTGGCTCAGTGGGCCGAGGCGGTTCACCAGGTCTACACGGAGGCCAAGGCCGCGGTCCTTCCCCGAGCCCAGCCAGGCCATCGCACCCAGCTAATGCTGGAGGAGAAACTAATGGTCTTGGCGCGGCCTTTCCTTAAAGATCCCCTGGCGGTTCAGGCCAAGCTCTGCCGGCGCATGGAACGGTTCATCAAGGAACTGTTTGTCTTCGTGTCGGACCCAGCCGTGCCCTCAGACAACAACGCCGCCGAGCGGAGCCTGCGGCATCTGGTAACCAGTCGCAAGATCAGCGGCGGCACCCGCTCAGGGCAGGGCACCGACAGCAAGATGACCTTGGCATCCCTCTTTGGCACCTGGCGGGCCAGAGGTCTCAATCCCCTCCTGGAATGCCGCCGGTTGCTCGCTTCCCCTCAAATCTGAACACTTACTGGCAAACCACCCTTGTTATTCCGAAGTAGCCCTTCTCAGGATAAACTCCGCGACTGAGGTATCTACATCCTGGGTCCCAAGACCTATGAGTTAACCTGGCAGTTACACCATAACCGAAAGCGTCAAGACCATCTCCCCAGTGTCATTGCGAGTTATCATGCTCCGGTGGAGCGCCACCTACAGATGAAAATGGATTCCCCTCGGCTTATGGTTCGACGGGCTCACCACGAGCGGTAGGGATCCCGTTCGTTCTGAGGCTCTCGAAGGGCGAACGGGCTATTTACAGAGCAAGCCCTTCGGCTGCGCTCAGGATAAACTCCGCGAAGCAATCTCTCCTCACGGCCATGAGATTGTTTCGGGTCGGCGGCCCTCGCAATGACAATTCAAAGAGCCTGCCATACGGCATTACAGAGGTGTCGCCGGAGGCCCAAACCAAGTATAATACATATGTTCATGACAACCATTATTATGACTTCTGCCGATTCCCGAAATCCCCGTCGGTACGTACAGGTGTTGGAGGATTTGGGGGCGGAAGTCAGGGTGCTGGGTCCCCTCAAGGACCGGGCGGCCGACCGGCCGACGGAGCGGTTGATGGAGGGAGGAGGAGGCCTGCTGTTGCCCGGCGGCCCCGACCTAGACCCCGCGCTGTACGGGCAATCTCCGGACCCGGATGCCGGGCTGGAGGTTTGCCGCCCGCTGGATGACCTGGATCTGCGTTTGCTGAACTTTGCGCTGGACCAGGACATGCCGGTGCTGGCCATCTGCAGGGGCATGCAGTTGCTCAATGTCGCCCGTGGTGGGCAACTACTGCAAGACCTGCCGGGGCACCGTGCCGAGCGGCTTGAGGGACGTTGGGTGCCCCAGAGCCACACGATTTTCCTTGCGCCTGGCGCCAAAGCCGCTGCGGTTATCGGTAGCGCCGGGTTTTTCCGGGTCAACAGCCTGCATCACCAGGGTTTGAATGAAGCCCAGCGCTCTCCTCGCCTGATGACCACCGCCTATTCGGTGGAGGACGGACTGGTCGAGGGGCTAGAGAGCCCCGAACACAGCTGGGTCATCGGTTTCCAGTGTCACCCGGAGCGTCAGGATGAGGTCCCCCGCAGCTTTGCCAATCTTTTCGCCGCATTCCTGGAACGGGCTGAAATGCATCGGCAGAGAGCTGAAGCCACCGCTCCTTAACCCCTAATTCACGGGTTTAACCTCCAGATGAAAACTGCGCCAGCAACAAGCTCAGCTATAGGCAAGGAGCATTAGCATATGGTTATCGCCACACCAACTCCTTCGGGCGGGCAGATAAGTCCGGTACGGATTCAGGAGGAGATGCGCACCTCCTACCTGACCTACGCCATGAGTGTCATCGTCGCCCGGGCCCTGCCCGACGTGCGGGACGGTCTGAAGCCGGTCCAGAGGCGGATTCTCTACGCCATGGAGGAGATGGGAATCCGCAACAACACTTCTCATAAGAAAAGCGCCCGCATCGTTGGAGAGGTGCTGGGCAAGTACCATCCCCACGGGGAAAGCTCGGTATATGACGCGCTGGTCCGCATGGCCCAGACTTTCTCCCTGCGTTATCCCCTGGTCGATGGTCAGGGCAACTACGGCAGCGTTGATGGCGACCCTCCGGCGGCGATGCGCTACACAGAAGCCCGGCTGGCGAATATCGCCCAGGAGATGCTGGCCGATCTTGACCTGAATACCGTTGATTTTAGCTCCAACTTCGACGACTCCATTGAGGAGCCGGTGGTCCTGCCCAGCCGCCTACCTAACATGCTGCTGAACGGCGCCACGGGCATAGCCGTGGGAATGGCAACCAATATCCCTCCCCACAATTTAAATGAGATCTGCGACGCGCTGATCCACGTGATTGATAATCCCTATTGCACCACCGATGATCTGCTGAAACTGGTGCCCGGGCCGGACTTCCCCACGGCGGGCATTATTCGTGGCACTTCCGGCATTGTGGAGGCTTACAACACTGGGCGGGGCCGAATAATGATGGAGGCGGCCACGGAGATCGAGGAGGTTCGCGGCGGGCGCGAGTGGATTATCATTACCGAGCTTCCTTACCAGGTGAACAAGGCCAACTTGGTGGAGAAGATCGCCCACCTGGTTAGGGACAAGCGCATCGACGGCATCTCGGATATTCGAGATGAGTCGGACCGGCACGGCATGCGGGTGGTGGTGGAGCTGCGGAGGGACGCCCAGGCCAATATCGTACTGAACAACCTGTACAAGCACACCAGCCTTCGAACCTCCTTCAACGTGATCATGCTGGCCCTGGTCGATGGGCAACCCCAAGTGCTGCCGTTGAAGCGATGCCTTACCTTGTTCATCGAACACCGCCGAGAAGTTATCCGGCGCCGTTCTGAGTTCCTGCTGAAGCGAGCTCAAGACCGGGACCACATAGTTCAGGGTCTGCTGCTGGCCCTCGAACGGATGGATGAAGTCATTCAGATAATCCGGGGTTCCCAGGACGTGGAAGCCGCCCGCAATAATTTGATGCAGACCTTGGACCTGACCCAGGTGCAATCCCAGGCCATCCTCGACATGCAGTTGAGGCGTCTAGCAGCCCTGGAACGGGAGCGTCTGGAAAACGAGCATCAGGAGCTCTTAAACACCATCGCCTCCCTGGAGGAGCTGCTGGCCAGCCCGGAAAAGATTCTGGAGCAGGTCAAATCGGAGACCGAAAAGCTGAAGAAGGACTACGGTGACGCGCGCCGTACCATTATTCACCCGGATGAGGTTGGGGAGCAGAGCGCGGAGCAGTTCATCACCCACCAGGACATGGTGGTGACCCTTAGCCAGAGAGGTTACGTCAAGAGGGTGCCCTGCGATACCTACCGCACCCAGCATCGGGGTGGGAAGGGTGTGCGCGGCATGACCACTCGCGAGGATGACGCCCTAATGGATTTGGTGGTGGTCGACACCCATGACACCCTGCTGTTTTTTAGCAATAGGGGGCGGGTCTACCCTCTGAGGGTTTTCCGCATACCGGGAGAGGCATCTCGTACCGCTCGGGGGACCCTGCTGGTCAACCTGATACCTCTGTCCCAGGGGGAGTTGGTGCAGGCCATAATGCCGGTGGAAAACCCCAGGGAGGAGGATTTGCTGATTTTGGCCACCCGCCTGGGAGAGGTGAAAGCTCTGCAAAGGGGCCAGCTATCCAACATCCGGGACCGGGGCCTGATTGTGATGGACCTGGAGCCGGGCGACGAGCTGGTCAGCGTAGCCCAACTGGGCGAGGCTCAGGACGTGGTGATGATATCGGCCAGGGGACAGGCCATCCGCTTCTCGGTGGAAGGCCTGAGGCCCCGCTCCCGGGCCGCCGGCGGGGTCCGGGGGATGAGGCTGCTCGAGGGCGACACGATAATCGGCATGAACACTATATCTCCCAAGGACCACTTATTGGTGGTGAGCGAAGGCGGGTATGGCAAGCTAACCGCCATGTCTCGGTATCCCCAACACTCCAGGGGGGGGCAGGGGGTGAGAACCTTCCGGGTTACCGATAAAACCGGTCCGGTGGCGGCAGCGCGGGTGGTGGAGGATCTAGCCGGTCAGGAGATCTTCATAATCTCCGCCAAGGCACAGGTGGTCAGAATCAACCTGGAAGATGTCCGGGTGGCCGGCCGCAACACCTCCGGTGTAATCGTTTGGCGGGACCGGGAACCGGACGACTTCGTGGCCTCGGTGGCCTGTTTCACGGAGAGTGATTACTCCCCTAAACAGCCGTCCGCCAACGGACATGACCCCGAGGAGGAGGTCCCCAGCAGCTAGCCACCAAGTTGGAAATTGGGAGCGCGGTTGCGGCAGGGCTGCGAGAAGGTCCAACAGGTTTCGGCCCGGACAAAATAAGGATAAAATAAAGGCCGGGCCGAGTTATGGTCGGGCCGCCAGTTACGGTCGAGCCGGATGATACCACCGGCTGCGATAAAACATCAGGGGTTCGCCATCCTCATTCTGGCGAACCTCTTTTACTTCTGCCAGGTAGACCGTGTGGTCACCGCATACGTGGGTACCAACCACAACACAGCAGAAAGACACCATGGAGCCCTCCAAAATAGGAACACCCCCTTCGGACATGGTGTACTCGTAGTTCATGTCTCCAGTGCGGTCCTCCGGCCGCTTGGCGAAGTAGGCGCCCAGATCCTCTTGCTCTTCGCTCAAGATATTGACCCCGAATTTTCCGATGCGCTCCACATATCCATAGGTGTGGGTGCCGTGGGCCACGCATACCAATACCGTTGGAGGATCCAAACATACCGAAGTGAAGGCATTGGCGGTCATCGAATGGGGCTCTCCCTGGTCGTCCAGGCTGGTCACCACGGTTACTCCCGTAGCGAATCTGGACATAGCCGCTCGGAAATCATTTAAGGAGCTCAAATCTCATCCTTTACCATAGCCTTTGGCCCAATTATAGTCGCTGGCGATGCCGCTGGCCAGCAATGGTAGCCGGCGCAAGGGTCTATCAACTGTCTTTGCGAGGGCCGCAGGCCCGAAGCAATCTCATGTGAGAAGGAGAGATTGCTTCGCTCCTCTGCTCTGAAAATATCCCGTCATCGCCCTTCGAGAGCCTCAGGGCAAACGGCAGTCGCTCGCTCCCCGATTTCTGGGTAATCAAAGACTGCTAGTCGGTGGCCAGCACCACGGTGCCGGTAGAGGACAGGGATCCGCCGGTGCCGTTCACGATGGATATCTTAGGATTTTGGCTGGCGTCTCGCCGGTGTTTGACTTGCCGGTCGCCGCACTCGCCCCGCAGTTGCCGGACCGCCTCCACCAGCAAAAAGCTCCCGTACATGCCGGGATGGGTGTAAGAGAGTCCGCCGCCGCTGGTGTTCAAGGGAAAGTCGCCGCCGGGGGCGGTCCGCTGGCCGGCGATAAAGTCGGCGACTTCGCCGGTACCGCAAAACCCCAGCCCCTCCAGGGTCAGCATCACCGTATAGGTGAAGGAGTCGTAGATCATCGTCAGGTCGATGTCGTCGTGGGTAATTCCCGCCCGGCCCATCGCACTGGGCCCGGACTCCCGGGCGATGAGGGAGGTAAAGGACGGCATGGTGCTGATGAGGCCGTGGTCGTGTCCCTCGGCTGCGCCCAGAACCCACACCGACTGCTTCCGGCAATTCGCCGCCTTTTCCGCCGTGGTCACGATGATGGCCGCCCCGGAATCCGTTACCAGACAGCAGTCGACCAGGTGGAAGGGCCAGGCCACCCAGCGGGAGTCGTGGTAGTCGTCGAAGCTCATGGGCGTGTCGTGCATCACGGCCTTGGGATTCAAATTGGCCCACTTCCTGGTGGAAACGGCTATCTCCGCCATCGCTTCACGGGTGCGGTCTTCGCCGAACTCGTGCATGTAGCGGGTGCAGGCCAGGGCGTAATTAACCGGCTGGCCGACCAGGCCGTAGGGTGACTCGAACTGGGCCACCGGCAGGTTGGCGTCGGCGGGCACCCGCGCCCGGGTGGACCGGCCGGCCTGCCCGTGGGTGATCAGCACCGTGTCGCAGTAACCCGCCCGAATCGCGGCGGCGGCATGGGCAATGTGGATCACAAATGATGAGCCCCCCACCGAGGTGTTATCGGTGAAGGCGGGCTGAATGCCCAGGTACTCGGCGGTGGTCAGGGTTGAAAAACCGGCCGTCATCAGCCCATTCACGTCCCCTTTGGACAGTCCGGCGTCCTCTAAAGCGTTGTAAGCCGCCTCGGCATGGTGCTGGAGGGACGACTTATTGGGAACGGTGCCCATCTCGTCGGACTCCGCCACTCCCACAATGGCTATTTCCCGCTGTCTGGAGCTGCTAGACGCCATTTCCTTTTGCCTCCCCAATGTATCTTTTGATATGGATATCTGATCTGGTGCTCTGTTCCTTCCCAATGCTTGAAACCGGCTGGTGGGTCGACGGGCATTCGACGTTGGCTGCCGGGGAATCAACCCAAGGTTAATCTGAGGAAAACCTGCCTGATAATATACCAACAACCCAGCTCAGGACAACGGCTAGAGGTCTGGCCGGAAAGCCATTGGCCGGGTTTCGCGCTACGCCGGACAGACGTATTATAGTCTTATGTGGCATGATAGTATCTGTAATACGGTTCAAGAACCCACTGTTACATCGACAATCGTCGCTAAGAAAACGACGACTTGGGGAGAATCGGGGTTTCCGTCCGAGTTTCTAGGTCCAAGCTGAACTATATATGATCAAGACCGGGTATCTCCGCCGGTAACCGCACCATGATAAAATGGTAGAAGATACTGTTTTGAAGCCGCTAGTTCTTAGGATCTTTGGATTCGGGACTTGGCCAGCGCATCGCAGCCGGCGCAGCCATAGCAAGAGGTGAAGGATGCCCCGCAATTTCTGGATGATAACCTCCAATGAGGAAAACTTTAAGATTACTCAGAGCTTAGGGTTTGCTTCGCAAGGGCTGAAGTCTCAGCACCGGCGGAAGGTGCAGCGAGTTGAGGTTGGCGACCGAGTGCTTTTTTACGTGACGGGCATCCGCCGCTTCACCGCTACGGCTACCGTCACCGCTTCCTACGAAGACGACAGCGAATCTCCCTGGCAGAAGGAAGGCAACACCGGCTGGCCCTACCGAATTGGCATCAAACCGGAATTCGTCCTGGACGAATCCCAGTATATGCAGGCCGGACTCCTGGCCCACCGCCTGGATTACGTGCGACGCTGGCCCCCGGAGAACTGGTATATGGCCTTCCAGGGCAACCTGCATCTGCTGCCCAAGAACGACTTCTTCATCATAGAAGAGGAAATGAAGAAGATGAGGTTGGGCAGCGAATACCGGTATCAGCCGCCTGCGCCAACCAAGGCCAAGAGCCGGTCCCGTAAGCGGCGGGGCGGGGGTAATCGGGCGGGTCAGGCTGGTCGCGACCCGGCGGCCGTAGCGACACCGGCCCCGGTGGGATCGACTCCGGAGCAAGCGGCCCGGGCCTGAATTCCCTCTGGCGGAGCAGCATTTGACCCGGCGTGTAGAGACGGTGGAGAGGTTTTTCGTCCAATATACCGGGACATCAGATGCAGACCTGTAGTTCAGAAGGGGCTAGCGGGGCCCTGATGATTCAAACCCGGCCGGGGATTCAAACTCGGCCAGCGCGGCGTTTATCTCTTCCGAAACCTCTGCATCCAGCTCCGCTGCCATGGCCTGTTGCAATGCCAGGTGGGCCTCTTCGCCGCCAATCTGCCCCAACGCCCAGGCGGCATGACCCCGCACCAGGGCCACATCCTCATGCAGGGACTGGGACAGCGCCGGGACTGCCGACGGCTGGCGGCGGTTCCCCAGGGCGACGCAGGCATTGCGCTTTAATCCCACTAGCTTGGCGCGCATGATGGGGGTACCAGCGAACCTTTCGCGAAAATCTTCTTCCGTAAGCGACAGAAGCTCCAGCAGGTCCAGGGTAGACAGGTCGTCTCTGTGGTCGTCTCTATGAAAAGCGGGCTCCCTGGTGGTGGGGGCTTTGCGGTTGACCGGGCACACCTCCTGGCAAATGTCGCACCCAAATATCCAGTCCATCATCAGGGGGCGGAGCTCCCGGGGGATGGCGCCGCGGTTTTCGATCGTCTGGTAGGAAATGCACCTGGTGTTGTCCAGCACATAGGGGCCAACGATGGCTCCCGTGGGGCAGGCTTCGATGCATCGGACGCAGCTGCCACAGCTTTTTTGCAGTGGCGGATCCGGCTCCAGTTCCAGGTCGGTGATTATTTGTCCCAAGAATATCCAGGAGCCCAGACCCGGGCTGAGAATGTTGGTGTTCTTGCCAAACCAGCCCAGCCCGGAACGGCTGGCAGCCGCGCGATCCAGCATGGGCCCGTCATCCACGTACCAGCGAGCGGCCAGCTCAGTTTCCAGGCGATGGGATAACTCCTCCACCAGCCCGCGCATCCGCTGCTTCATAACCCGATGGTAGTCTCTTCCCTGGGCATAGCTGGCAACTCGGCCGGTGAGCTGCTGGTAATCGCCTGAGAGGGTCTGCGAGGGGGCCTGAGGGCGATGGTAGTTGAGCCCCAAGCAAATGATGGAACGAGCCCCGGGGAGCAGCTCCTGGGGGGTGGTTCCCCGCTTCACCCGGGCCGGCGTGTACCAGGGCAAACCGTCCATCAGACCGTCTTGGATGCGCTCCAGCGCGATTTTCCGATCGTCGGCGAACTCTTCGGCTGAGGTGACGCGGACCAGGTCAAAGCCCAGGCCGGTGGCGATATCTTTTATCGTTGCTTTGATATCGGAAGCTGGCAAAGCTGTGTTCTTGAGGGAGCTCATGTTTTCTTGGTGTAATATCCAGGAATATTCTTAACCCGGGCATAATCTTAACCCGGCGGTTGGAGATTTTCCCCCAGAAATCGTCCTTGGTAGCCTTGGTTCAAGGGTTGCTCCAGCCGAAAGAATACCAGTTGTAGCAGCCTGGCGTCTTTTTGAACCTGGTACCCATCTGGATTATAGACGCTCAACAGAGCCTGGGAACGACCCTGGTACCCGGCGTCCCAAACCGCGGTGTGAATGCTGACCCCGCTACGGAGCAGACTGGAGCGGGGGCGGCCGAGAGCCATCAAATCCAGGGGAAGATTGACCACCTCGTTGAAGGTGATTAGGTAGGAACCGGTAGCCAGGTGCAGCCAGCCCGACCGGTCGAATTCCAAGAGCTGGGTATCGCTCAACCCCCGCTGGTCCGGACCGTTTCCCATGTAACCGGCTGAGGTCAACCGAGCAACTTGGCCAAGGGTCAGGTCGAACCCGTTGGGCTGGAGCTGCTGGTCCAAAGAGGGAAAGCCGGCCAATAGAGGCGGCGAGTTCTGGACCAGGTGGAGTATGGAGCCCCGGTCCAGCATTCGTCCTCTTCTCTGGCAGAGTTCAGCAGACCACGTAGGAATTAGTCCAGGGAATTAGTCGTGCATGAAGTCCTGAATGTCGGCGGGCAGGGGCACGTGTTTCGGAATCTCGGTCACCACCGCTTGGGTCGTCAGCATCATTCCCGCGATGCTGCCCGCGTTTTGCAGCGCGGACCGAACCACCTTGGCGGGATCGATAATGCCCCGTTCCATCAGGTTGGTGTACTCGCCAACCTCCGCGTCGAAGCCCCAGTCTCCCTCTCCCTCGCGGACGTGTTCCAACACCACTTCTCCCCGATGCCCGGAGTTTTCCGCGATCAGGGTTAGGGGTGCGCTCAGAGCCTCCCTTACCAGACGCGCTCCCAGGGCCACTTCGCCGGACAGACTGCTTTCCAAGTCCCGCAATAGCCCTTCCGTCCGAACCAGGGTCACCCCGCCACCCGGAACGATCCCTTCCTCAACTGCGGCACGGGTTGCCGATAAAGCGTCCTCCGCCCGGGACTTGCGCTCGTTCAGCTCGGGCTCGGTGGCGGCGCCCACCTTGATCACGGCCACTCCTCCGGCCAGGGAGGCGAGACGCTCTTGCAGCTTCTCCCGGTCATAGTCCGAGGTAGTGTCTTCTATTTGCACCCGAAGCTGCTCAATGCGGCCCTGCAGCGCGTCCACTGGGCCACGACCTTCAACGATAGTTGTTTCGTCCTTCAGCACCATCAGCCTGCGCGCGGACCCCAAGTGGGAGATTTCCACCGAATCCAGCCCCAGGCCGGTATCGCTGCTGATTACGGTGCCGCCGGTCATAATGGCCATGTCTTCCAGGAGCGCCTTGCGGCGGTCCCCGAAGCCCGGCGCCTTAATGGCCACGCAGTCGAGCATGCCCCGAATCTTGTTTACCACCAGGGTTGCCAAGGCCTCCCCATCTACGTCCTCGGCGATTACCACCAGGGGACGGCGACCAGCCTGAGCGACCTTCTCCAGAGTCGGGACGATGTCGCTGGTCGAGCTTAGCTTTCGGTCGGTGATCAAAAACAGGGGTTCTTCCAGGCTTACCTCCATGCGCTCGGGATCGGTGACGAAGTGAGGCGAGAGGTAACCTCGGTCCAGGCGCATGCCTTCAACCACGTCGATTTCGTCGGTCAGGGTTTTGGACTCCTCGACGGTGATGACGCCTTCCCGTCCCACTTTATCCATGGCTTCCGCAATCATCCCGGCCATGGCTTCCTCGTGAGCGGACAGGGCGGCTACCCGGCGCACCTGCTCCTGGTCTTGCACCGAGATTGACATCCGGGCTATTTCATCAATGACGACAGCCACGGCCTTATCGATTCCGGCCTTGAGGGATAGCCCGTTGGCGCCCGCCGCGATGTTCTTAAAACCACCGCGGACTATTGACTGGGCGAGCACCACAGAGGTTGTGGTGCCGTCTCCCACCACGTCGTTGGTCTTGGCCGCCGCCTCTTTCACCAGCTGAGCGCCCATGTTTTCATACGCGTCGGGCAGTTCCACCTCTTTGGCGATGGTAACGCCGTCGCTGCACACCACCGGCAAGGCCCAAACCCGGGAGAGCAGGACGTTACGCCCGCTGGGCCCAAGAGTGACCCCTACCAATCGCCCCAAGTGGTTCACGCCTCGCATCAGGCTGGCGCGGGCTTCTTCATCGAATAACAGTTGCTTCTCGGCCATCCCTATCTCCTTGCGGACGAAATATTTTGGCTATTTCGCCTCTTATTTTTCCGTATGCCTGGCCGCTACTAGGGTTGCTAACCAGGTTGCAAATCGGAAAGGTAAAATCGCCTATACAAATATGGGGTAGGCTGATGAGATTGTCAACCGGAGGAGTTCCTATGGGATATATGATCTTGCTGGAAACATTTTTAATTTCAAGAACTGCCATCCGGGGCCACAGCCGGCGGCGGACCCCAGAATATCACGCCCTCCCTGCCGTCTACGCCGTCTCGCAACTCTTCAACCCCGGCCGAGAATGCTGGCAAGATCAGGCCTGGCGCCAGCTCTGCCAGCGGCACCAGTACAAATGCTCGGAGATGCATCCTGGGGTGGGGAATCTGGAGGTCCGGCTCCTCAAGTCGTACCGACTGTTCGCCGTAAAGCAGGATGTCGACATCGATCAGCCTGGGTCCGAAGCGTATTCCTGGCTGCCGGCCAATCCGCCGCTCTATGCTCTGGGTCAGTTCCAATAACGGCACCGGGTCTAAAGTCGTCTCTATCTCCAGCACGCTGTTGAGAAAATCCGGCTGTTCCAGGTATCCCCAGGGAGCCGTTTGATAAATGGAAGAAGACCGGGATATCTGGACCGCCGGGCTTTCCGCCAACAGATGGACAGCCCGAGCCAGGTGAACTTCCCGCTCTCCCAGGTTGGCGCCCAGGCCCAGATAGGCGGTTAGGGCGTCCATCCGGCAGGCCTCCAGTTTCGCACGATGGCGTCGGTCATGCGGCACACCCGAACCATCTCTTTGACATCGTGGACCCGCACGATATCTGCGCCCCCAGCTATGGAAAGCGCCACGGTAGCCGCGGTGCCCTCAACCCGCTGGTCGACGGGCAGGTCAAGCACCCGGCCGATGGTGGATTTGCGGGAGGTGCCCACCAGCAGGGGATGGTCCAAAGCCCGAAACTCAGCCAGTCTCCGCAGAATTTCCAGGTTGTGGTCCGGAGTCTTGCCGAAGCCAATTCCAGGGTCCAGGATGATGTTTCGAGGTTCGACACCGGCGCCGGTGGCTAGCAGGATACTTTGGCGCAAGCTGGCGAATATGTCGGGCAGCAGTTCCTGGTAATCGGTCCCTTTCTGATTGTGCATTAGAATTAAAGGCACGCCGTGGTGGGCGGCTACCTCGGCGATTTTCGGGTCGGCCTTTAGGCCCCATATGTCGTTGATCAGATTGGCTCCGGCCTCCACCGCGCGACTAGCCACCGGGGACCGGTAGGTGTCCACGCTAATGGGCAGAGCAACTTCAGGGACAACGGCTTCCAGGGCCGGCAGCAGGCGGGCCAGCTCCTCCTCGACGGAAATCTGAGTGTGGCCGGGGCGCGTCGACTGGGCGCCGAGGTCCAGCAGGTCGGCTCCCTCGGCCTGGAACCGCAGCGCCTGTTCGACGACGGCCGGCAGGTCCGAACCAAGCCCATCTCCGGCAAAGGAATCAGGGCTAACGTTGATGATTCCCATTATGTAGGTGCGCCGGCCCCAGATCAGTGGTTCGCTGTTGGCTACCTTTAGCTGGGGAGAGGTGAGCGGATTCGTGAGTGGATTTGATCGGGGCATTCCCATTCGCAGACTCTTGGGTCGCTTTGGTAACGTTTTTAAATCGCCCTTTATTGTACACCGGCATCTCCTGCCAGGGCCTTTTCATTCTCCTGCCTGGTAGGTAAAGCCCATCATGTCGAAAGCTTCGCTGAGATGGGCTTTGTGGCGGCGTAGTGCAGCGGCTACGTTGGAATGCCCAGCCCGGCGTACCAAGCTGATGACCAGGTTCCGCGGGCCCGCCAGAACCTGAGGGGCGGCCCCAGTGCGCACCTGAGAGCGGTCCTCGTCGAAGGTCACATCCCGTACCCAGTGGAGGCGGTTCTCGATGCCCCAGTGCCCACGGGAAAGGCTCAACAATCGCCTGGCATCGGCATCAGTGGCTGGGAGACTGCTAATTGCATAGCTCACAGCCACCTGTTTCTTGCCCTTCACGACCCGCTGGCGCTCTAGCCGACACACCTGTTGCAGATGCGGCCACGCTTCCCCGACCGTCCCAGCGCTGCCCACGTAGCCATTTAGCTCTGGGTCGGCCAAGGCCCACAACTCTCGCCGCTCCAGCCGCCCATGACGCCGCTTTACTGGAGCATCGGCCCAGACCGTCAGCTTGGCCCCGCGTGCTCGCCACTCCGCTGCCAGCCAGGGAGGTACGGTTGGCCCACCAGCCCTCTCAGTTCCTAGCAGGGGAAAAAGCCACCTCCAGGTCTCGGCGCAAGGTGGGCTGATTCTCTTTAACTGGCAGCAGATACTCTCCGCCGCCTGCCACAATCTGCTCACAGACTTTCCGTTGGGTCAGTAAGGCATCAGCCACTACTACCCGACCCTTCAGGGGTACCTGGCCCAATACTTCTTTGACCGCCGCCAATTCTTCCCCTTTGCCCGGCGCAGCTACCTGCGCCAGCACTGCCCCAGCGCGGCTAGCGTAGGCCGACACCAGATGGACCCCGGGTATCTCTTGGCCGTGGACCCCTCGCAAGGTTTTCCCGTCCAGGGACAGGGGGTCATCCGCCTCTACCCCGCTATTTGCCAGCCAGTTGCCGACTTCTGCCTCAAAGGCCGCCACGTCCAGGCCCTTGAACACCCGGTGGAGGGTGGCCACGCAGGGTGTCTTCTCCTGGCTGAACCCCAAAAGCTGCGCCGTAGCACCCCCTTGGTCCCGCCCCCATTGAGCTATGGCGTATAAGCTGCGGGCGCCGCACAGCATGGCACAGGTGGCCAAGGCCAGGATCGCCCCCAAAGAGTGGCGTCGCCCTTGGCTACTCCGGAAGTCAGGCACCAAATCCAGCGTTTCTCTCAAAGTCATCATCCTTCCCTCCCGCTTAAACTGGTAATAATTTTATACTATTTTGAGAAAATGAAAAGGCCCTGCATCTCCTGCCTTGCCGTCTTGCATGGAATACCGGGCCTCTGCTAGCATGAGCCTGCTTCGCCATGGCTGCAAACCGGGGGAAAGTAAGTGGCATCAGAGAACCGGGGCATAGGGAACCGGGCCATCGACCAGAAGATGGAAGCCCTCAACGAGATGCGCCAGCAAGCCCAAAAGGGTGGGGGCCAGCAGCGCATCGATGCGCAGCACAGCCGTGGAAAGCTCACCGCTAGGGAGCGGCTGGCCAAGCTGATGGATGAGGGTACTTTCCAGGAGATGGACTCCTTCGTAACCCATCGCGCCACCGACTTCGGGCTGGCGGAACGGAAGTTTTTGGGCGACGCTGTGGTCACTGGATATGGCCAGGTCGACGGACGCCAGGTTTTTGCCTACGCTCAGGACTTCACCGTCTTCGGCGGTTCCCTGTCGGAAGCCGTGGGCCAAAAGATCTGCAAGGTCATGGACCTGGCGGGCAAGACCGGCTGTCCGGTGGTGGGCCTGAACGATTCGGGGGGCGCTCGCATCCAGGAAGGGGCCAATAGCCTGGCGGCTTATGGCGATATCTTCCTCAGGAACACCCTATATTCCGGAGTGGTGCCCCAGATCTCAGTCATCATGGGCCCGGCCGCCGGCGGCGCGGTTTACTCGCCGGCCATCACCGACTTTATCTTCATGGTCAGGGGCACCGGGCAGATGTACATCACCGGCCCCGATGTGGTCAAGACTGTGACCGGTGCCGAGGTAACCCATGAGGAGTTGGGGGGCGCCGACACCCACGCCTCTCGCAGCGGTGTGGCCCACTTCGTCTACGAGAGCGAGGAGGAATGTTTGGAGGAGGTGAGACGGCTGCTCAGCTTTCTTCCCCCGAATAACATGGACGACGCGCCGACTATACCCACCGATGATCCGCCGACCCGCAGCGATCCGGAATTGCGCTATTTGGTTCCGGATGATCCGAATCGCCCCTATGACGTCAGAGACATCATCTACCGGATTGTGGATGAAGAGGACTTCATGGAGGTCCAATCCAGCTTCGCGCCCAACGTCGTGGTCGGTTTCGGGCGGTTTAACGGGCGCTCGGTTGGTCTGGTGGGTAATCAGCCGGCCTATTTGGCCGGTGTGCTGGACATCAACGCTTCAGGCAAAGCGGCGCGCTTCGTCCGCTTCTGCGACTGCTTCAACATCCCTCTGGTGACACTGGTGGACGTTCCCGGGTTCATGCCTGGGGTGGACCAGGAATACGGCGGCATCATACGGCACGGAGCCAAGCTGATCTTCGCTTACGCCGAAGCTACCGTGCCCAAGATAGGGGTTATCACCCGCAAGGCCTACGGCGGGGCGTATATTGTCATGAGCAGCAAACACCTGCGGACCGACATCAACCTGGCCTGGCCCTCGGCGGAAATCGCTGTGATGGGACCGGAAGGGGCGGTTAACATAATATATCGGGAAGAGCTGGCCCAGGCGGAGGATGCTCAGGCTCTGCGACGGAACCTGGCCCAAGACTATCAGGACAAATTCACCAATCCCTACGTGGCCGCCAATCGGGGTTATCTGGACGACGTGGTGGATCCGGCGGAGACCCGGCCGATGATCATAAAGTCCTTGGAGATGTTGCGGAACAAGCGGGACAGCCTGCCCGCCAAGAAGCACGGAAATATCCCCCTTTAGAGGGGTTTAAAATGTCATTGCGAGAAGTCCAGATGTAATCGGGACGACGAAGCAATCCCAAAGGGGCTAGATTGCTTTGCTCGCAATGACGAGAAGAATGCATCTCACAAAGGCTCTTAAGCAAGGGGCGCATTCCGGTCTAGGATTCGGGATATTTAACGGGATATTTAAATGGAATTTGGCGTTTTTTATCAGTTGCCCTGCGGTGTGGAGCAAACTCCCCAACTCCGCTACCAGGACACTATTGCCCAGGCCATATTGGCGGACGAGCTGGGCTTCGACCAGGTGTGGCTGGCCGAACTGCATTTCAACCCCCGGTTCTCCGTCATGCCCGCCCCGCTACTGCTGGCCTCGGCCATCGCCCAGGTAACCGAGCGGATCAAGATTGGCACCGCGGTTAATCTGGTGCCGTTGCACCAGCCGGTCCGGCTTGCTGAAGAGGTGGCCACGCTGGACCTGCTGTCCGAGGGTCGGGCCATATTCGGTATTGGGCGAGGCTCCCAACCACGCCAGTACGCCGGTTATGGTGTGGATATGGAGGAGGGCCGGGCCCGGTTCTTGGAGGCTCTGGAATTGATCATCCACGCCTGGACCCGGGAGGAGGCCTGCTTCAGCGGCGAGTTCTACCAGGTTCAGGAAGTTAACGTGGTTCCTAAACCCGCTCAGCAGCCCTATCCGCCGGTATACATTGCCGCCAATAGCGCTGACACCTTTGGGCTGGTCGGGGAGCTGGGACACAACATTCTGGTGGCGCCGTTGGTGGTGTCCAGGGAGGGGGCCCTGACCGGCCTGGAGGACTATCGGAGCGCTCTGGCCCGAAGTGGACATAATGCCGGGTCGAAAAGGGTCAATATCAACCTGCCGGTTTATGTTACGGAAGACTCCGACAAAATCAAAAGCGGGTACAAGTTAACCATCAACAACTATCTGGGCACGCTGCGGCAGAACCGGTCCGGACCCGCTGCTCGGGCGGCCAGTCGGGACTACGAAGAGGTGCGTTCGGACTTTGCCGCCATCGGCACACCGGAGCAGGTGGTTGCCAAGCTGAAATTCTTTCGGGAGTTGTTCAACCCACAGGAGTTCATGTGCTGGTTCAACACCGGCGGCATGCTTCCCCACCGGGAGGTGGTCCAGTCCATGGAGCTCTTCGCCCAGAAGGTCATGCCCCACTTCCGCTAGGGGCAGCTTAGCTCTACCCTGGCCAGACTAAACGCATGCCGGGCGGACCGAGAAGTTCCAGGAGCATAACCGTGGCTTTATTCGAGCATGGACGCCAGCCCCAGGCCAAGCAGCAGGCTCCGCTGGCCGAGCGTATCCGCCCGGCAACCTTTGAGGAGTTCGTTGGACAGCAGCACATCATGGCCGAGGAGCGGGTGCTGCGGCGGGCCATAGCCGCCGACCGGCTGCCCTCCTGCATCTTCTGGGGCCCGCCCGGCAGCGGCAAAACTACCCTGGCCCGGCTGGTGGCCGGGGCTACGCAAGCCCATTTCGAGCCGGTAAGCGCCGTCACTTCGGGCGTTGCCGACCTGCGCCGGATCGTCGCTGAGGCCCGGGAACGCCAGGCGATGTATCAGCAACGGACCATTCTGTTCGTCGACGAGATTCACCGATTCAACAAGGCCCAGCAGGATGTGATCCTGCCCCACGTCGAAGACGGGACGGTTACGTTTATCGGTGCCACGACGGAGAATCCATCCTTCGAGGTGGTAGCGCCCCTGCTCTCTCGATGCCGGGTGTTCGCTTTGCAGGCCCTGCTGCCCGAGGAAATGCAAAGCATCATTGCCGCGGCCTTGGCGGACCAGGAGCGGGGATTGGGTCATTTAGGGGTGGAGCTGGAGCCCGAGGCCCTGGAGCAGCTGGTTAACGTGGCCAATGGCGACGCCCGTATCGGGCTGAACGCCCTGGAGACCGCGGCCTACGCGGTTTCGGCGGACCCGGTTTCAGTCGAAAAAGAAGGCCGCCGCATCATTACTCAGGAGATCATTTCCGACGCTCTGCAACGCCGGTCTCCCCTGTATGACAAGGCGGGGGATGGTCACTACGACACCATCTCCGCGTTTATAAAATCGGTGCGCGGCTCCTCGCCGGACGGCGCGCTCTACTGGCTGGCCCGCATGATTGACGCCGGAGAAGACCCGCTGTTTATCGCTCGGCGTTTGGTGGTCCTGGCCGCCGAGGATATTGGGCTGGCTCAGCCCGAAGCGTTGTCCGTGGCGGTGGCTATGCAGCAGGCGGTGCACTTTCTGGGGATGCCGGAGGCGCGAATACCCCTGGCCGAGGCCACGGTTTATCTGGCCACCGCGCCCAAGAGCAACTCGGCCTACCAGGCGCTGGAGAATGCCCTGGAGGATGTGCGGAAGCTGCCCAACGATCCGGTGCCGCTGCACCTGCGCAACGCGGTGACCGGGTTGATGTCGGGCATGGGGTACGGCAAAGGGTACCGGTATGCCCACGAGTACGAGGGCCACTTCACCGAGCAGGATTACCTGCCGCCATCGGTTCAAGGGCGTCGCTACTTCCAGCCCTCAACCGAGGGGCAAGAGAAGGAGATCAAGGAGCGGCTGGAAAGATGGTGGGGAGCGGATAGTGCGGGGGGCTCCAGCTAGCCCAGGGCCTTAATCACGTCCTCGGACTGTACCACGTCGGCCTGGCGGGGGAAGATGCGCTGGGTCAGAAAGTCGTGGACCTCGGCATCCTGGTCGGCGCAGCAGTCCTCGACGATGTAAAGGCGGTAGTCCAGGTCGGCGGCGTAGCGGGTGGTGGACAGCACTACGCCGCTGGTGGCGTAACCCAGCAGTATCAGGTTGTGGATGTCGTTGGCTTTCAGGGTCATGTCTAAGTCGGTGCCGAAAAGGGCGTTGACCCGGTGCTTCCCCACCACCACCTCACCCTCGATGGGCTTCACGCCGGAGTGAATTACCTGCAAGGGGTCGCCGATGGCCGGCTGGCCCGAGGTCTTGCGCTGGCTGAAGGTCTTGTTGCGGTCGCTGATCTCGATGTACCCGGGGCGGAACACCGTGGCCGAGTAGCAGATCAGGATACCGGCGTCCCGGGCGGCCTTTTGCAGGGCCTGGGTCTTCTCCACCACCCTGCGCTCCACCGCATGGGGTATGGTGCTCATCATGTCGGCGTAAAAGTCGGCGATGAGCAGCGCAGTTTTGGATTTGTCCAGAGTTATATCAGCCATTGCGTTTACCTCCCAAGGACCGTGGCAGAAGCTATCGGGTGGCAGGATACTGACCCAATAGACCAGGCAGGCTGGGAATTAGGTCACCTGAGGCTATCCGGCCTGGGCCTTGAGCCGCCGCACCACGCTGGAGACGCGGCCCAGGGCGTCGTCAATATCGGCGCCGGCGATGTGGCGGTGGGTGACCATGCGCAGGGACTGCTGGCCGGGGTAGGTAACCAGCACCCCCTCCTCGGCCAGGGCGTCGATTACCTGGTTGGCTGTGCCAACGGCCTGGTCGACTTCGAATATGACGATGTTGGTGTGAATCGTATCCGGGTCAACGGAAATCCCGTCGATGTTGGCCAGTCCCTGGGCCAAACGGCGGGCGTTGGCGTGATCCTCGGCCAGCCGATCCACCATACTATCCAGCGCCACCAAACCGGCCGCTGCCAGAATTCCGGCCTGCCGCATACCGCCGCCGACCATCTTGCGCCACTTGTGGGCCCCCGCGATGAACTCCTTAGAGCCGCAGAGGACGGAACCCACCGGACAGCTGAGGCCTTTGGAGAGGCAGAAGGAAACGTCGTCAACATCCTCGACCAGCGCCTTGGCGGGCACCTCCAGGGCCACGGCGGCGTTGAAGATGCGCGCGCCGTCCAGGTGCACCTGGGCACCAGCGGCGTGGGCCACGTCGGCGACCCGCTTGGTGTCCTCTGGAGTCAGCACACCCCCGCTACAGCGGTTGTGGGTGTTCTCCAGGCAGACCAGGGTGGTGGGAGGCATGTGGACGTTGCCTCTGGGACGGATGGCCCCTTGCAGGTCATCCGGATCGATTCGGCCCTGGGAGTCGTTGGGGACCAGGCGAATCTGGGCTCCGGCCAACGCCGAAGCGCCGGCGGATTCGTTCCAGAACATATGGGCCTGGTCGCCCATTACGATTTCATCGCCCCGCTGGCAGTGGGTCAGCGCGGCCACCAGATTGCTCATGGTCCCGCTAGCCATCAGCAATCCGGCCTCCTTGCCCAGCAGATCGGCGGCCCTTTCTTGGAGCCGGTTTATCGAGGGGTCCTCTCCGTAAACATCGTCGCCCACCTCGGCATCGGCCATGGCCCGGCGCATCTCGTCCGAAGGCTGGGTGACGGTATCGCTACGCAGATCTATCCTTGCCATTGCGCCTCCTTAACCTACTCCTAAGCACATAAAATCGACGGGTGAGCCGCCCGTTAATCGCCCGGTATTTTAGCAGGATTCCTTGCCAAACACTATTCAGTTCCCTAATATGGGAACAGATATCGTTTGCGAGGCGGGGCGATGCGGCAGAGTGCGGTAACCTTCAAAACCAAAGGGCTGAATTTCGAAGGAGTGGTGGCCACTCCCGACGATGCCGACGGCCAAACTTCTAATCACAAGGTTCCGGGGGTTGTCATCTGCCACCCCCACCCCCTCTTCGGCGGCAACATGGACAATAACGTGGTGCTGGCTGTGGCCTTCGCGCTGGTTGAGCAGGGTTTTGCCGTGTTGCGTTTCAATTTCCGGGGAGTGGGTAACAGTGAGGGCGAGCACACCAAGGGTGAAAAGGAGTTTGAGGAAGCCCTGGGCGCCCTGGACTTTATGCGAGCCTGGCAGCAAGTTGACCGCGACCGGGTGGGCATTTTGGGGTACTCTTTCGGGACTGGGGTTATCCTGGGCAGCCCCGCATTGCAAAAGCGACCCAAGGTCTTCGCCTTCGTGTCCCCGTCGTTGGAGCGGTTGAAATCCACTCCGCTGCAAAAGGACCAGCGGCCCAAGTTCATCATCACGGGCAACCGGGATAAGCTGGCTGGGGCCGAAGGGTTGCAGGCGGTGCTGGATTCCTTTGTCCAGCCGCCGGAGTTCCACGTTATCGATGGAGCCGACCACTTTTGGATGGGCATGGAAAGCCAGGTGGTTGGACCAGTGTCCCAGTTTTTCCTACAAAATTTAACCTAGAGAACTTGAAGTAGCCCAACATGGCTAAACCGGCCGGCGCACCGGCGCCCTCATCTGCTGCTTATACTGGAGAGCCCGGAGCCAGGCCGCCGCTTTCCTGGCATTTACCCGTTCTGCAACTAGCGGCTATTACTTTGACGCTGGACCAGTTCAGCAAGTACCTGGTGCGCGAGTTGCTGGTCTACCGCGGTTCCTTTCCCGATGCCGGGGTTCTCCGGTTTACCCACACCCACAACACCGGAAGCGCCTTCGGAATTTTTCAGGGCCATAATGCTCCTCTGATATTCGTCTCCTTTTTCGGCATCGCCGTCTTATTGGCGATTTATTTCAGTCAGCCACGACCCGGCAACCTGCTGCGGTTTAGCCTGGGGCTCATGATGGGTGGCGCCGTGGGCAATCTGGTGGACCGGCTGCACCAGGGATGGGTCACCGATTTTATCGACATAGGACCCTGGCCGGTGTTCAACCTGGCCGACGCATCCATTGTGACCGGCTTGGTTCTACTGGGCTGGATCTTCCTTCGGCCGGCGCCCAAGGGGCCTCCGTATAGTATGGAAGCGCCGGACGGTCAGGCCGCGCCGGTAAATGACGGGGTTTCCGGCCCTACTTGGTGTCCCATTTGCGATGGCGACATGGTGGTTCTAGCCAACGGCTGGCGTTGCGCTTATTGCGGTGTGCGGGAGCGAGTTGAGTTACCCCAAGTGTCTAATCGGACCATCACCTCTACCCATCCGGCTGGCTCGCCATCTCCGGAGGTAGGCCCGGCGACAGGACCCTACTCATCCGAAAACCTGGCAACCGGCTCGTCTCCTCCCGGTGTGAGTCAGTCGGGATTGAGCCGGCCGGAATCATAGACGGCATGGCCCGTTCTTCTGGATCCTGGCAGTTCACCGCCTCCGGAAAAGCCGGGCGGCTGGATCAGTTCCTGGCCGCGCAGGGCTTGGGGCTCACCCGCAGCCGGTTGCATGCGCTGATCGAGGAAGGCCAGGTACGGCTGAACGGGAGTTGGGCCAAACCGGCGCAGAGGTTGCGAGCCGGAGACCAGGTGTCCCTAACTGTACCGCCACCTCGGAAGCTGGACCTGATACCCCAGGACATACCCATATCCCTGGTTTACCAGGATGACCAGCTAATTGTTCTGGATAAACCCGCCGGCTTGTCGGTACATCCCGGTCCGGGACATCCCGATGGCACTCTGGTCAACGCCCTGCTGGCCCGTTGTCCGGACATCCGAGGCATAGGCGGCGCCATCCGGCCTGGCATTGTCCACCGGCTGGACAAGGACACCTCGGGCTTGATGGTGGTTGCCAAGACCGACCAGGCCCACCAGAGTTTGTCCCAGCAGATAAAAGCCCGGCAGGTCACCAAAGGATACCTGGCGGCGGCCACGGGTGTCCTGAATCCATCCCAGGGGACCATAGAAGCCCCCATAGGACGGGACCCACGAAACCGCAAGCGTATGGCGGTGGTAACCGGCGGACGGGCGGCCCGCACCCACTACCGAGTAATGGATAGCTACTCAAATGAGAGCCACGAGGGTTGCCAACTGGTGGAGCTTTACCTGGAAAGCGGCAGGACCCACCAGATAAGGGTACATTTGGCATACCTGGGTCACCCGCTGCTAGGGGACCGGCTATACGGTCGGGGCAGCCTGCTGGTAAACCGGCATTTTCTTCACGCCCACCACCTGGGGTTCGCCCATCCTCGGAGCGGCGAGCCGGTGGAGTTTCGCTGCGGGTTGCCCCAGGACCTCCAGCGGGCTCTTGAGCTACTGGAACAAGAAGCCACCGGAGTTGCCAATCCCTGATCCCCGCCTCGGCCCGCGGATGGAATCCTGGTCTCGGCTCAAGCCCTCACGTTCCGAAAGCGACCGCATTTGGGGCCAGTTTCAGCAGACCCCTATGATAAAATGGCTAATGTCCGAAACACCAGCCCGGGTTTTTCGCTAAATCCTTTCTGAATGGCGACGAGAAAATGACTTCTGTGAATTCTGGGGATTCCGGAACATCAGCCGATTTCATCCGCAGCATCATCGCGGAAGACCTGAAAACCGACAAGTATGGCGGACGGGTGGTGACCCGGTTTCCGCCCGAGCCCAACGGCTATTTGCATATCGGGCATGCCAAGGCTATCTGCCTCAATTTCGGAGTTGCCGCCGAGCATCTCGGCGGGGTCTGCCATCTCCGGTTCGATGACACCAATCCTACCCGAGAGGATGTGGAGTTTGTCGACTCAATCCAGGAAGATGTGCGCTGGTTGGGGTTCGACTGGCAGGATCACCTCTATTACGCGTCGGACTATTTTGAGCAGCTGTACGTTTGGGCGGAGCAGCTGATCCGCAGGGGACTGGCCTATGTCGACAGCCTGACTGCCGAGGAGATTCGGGACTATCGAGGCACCCTCACCGGGCCCGGACGAAACAGCCCCTACCGGGAACGCGATGTGGAGGAAAACCTGGACCTGTTCCAGCGCATGCGAGCCGGCGGGTTTGAAGACGGGCAGCACGTTCTGCGGGCCAAGATCGACATGGCCTCTCCCAACATGAACCTGCGGGATCCCACTCTTTATCGCATCCGCCGGGTTCCCCACCAGCGCACCGGCGATGCCTGGTGCATCTATCCCATGTACGACTTTGCCCACGGTCTTTCTGACTCAATGGAGAAAGTCACCCACTCGCTGTGCACGCTGGAGTTTGAAGACCACCGCCCACTCTACGACTGGTTCCTCGATTCGCTGGATGTTTATCATCCCCAGCAGATCGAATTCGCCCGCCTGAATCTGACCCACACCGTCCTGAGCAAGCGCAAGCTGAGGCTTCTGGTGGAGCAGGGCTGCGTGTCGGGCTGGGACGACCCGAGGATGCCCACCCTCAGCGGGCTGCGGAGAAGGGGTTACACCCCCCAGAGCATCCGCACGTTTTGCGACCGTGTAGGCGTGGCCAAACGGGATACTGTGGTGGAAGTAGCCCTTCTGGAGCACTGCCTGCGGGAGGACCTGAACCAGCACGCCCCTCGAGTCATGGGTGTGCTTCGACCCTTGAAGCTAGTCATCGATAACTATCCGGACGGGCAAACCGAGGAGTTCGAGGCGGTCAATAATCCGGAGGACCCCGGTATGGGCACCCGGTTAATCCCCTTCTCCCGAACCCTTTACATCGAGGAAGACGATTTCCGGGAGGATCCGCCGAGCAAGTTCTACCGCCTGGCGCCGGGTAGGGAGGTACGCTTGCGCTATGCCTACCTGGTCACCTGCGTTGATGTGGTGAAGGATGAAAATACTGGGGATGTGGTGGAGGTTCATTGCACCTACGACCCGGATTCCCGGGGGGGCACCGCCCCGGACGGGCGCCGGGTGAGGGGAACCCTGCACTGGGTTTCCGAAACCGACTCGGTGGCTGCCGAGGTCCGGTTGTATGACCACCTGTTTTCCCAGCCCAATCCCGACGAGGACCCGGACCAAGACTCTGCTGGGGAGGATGTTCCAGCCGGACTGAATCCCAACTCTCTGGAAATTCTGCGACAGTGCCGGGTAGAACCCGGACTGGCCACAGCAGCGCCGGGCAGTATTTATCAGTTCGAGCGACAGGGGTACTTCGTGGTCGATAATGCCGACTCGAAACCCGGAGGGCTGGTTTTCAACCGGGCTGTTTCGCTGCGGGATACCTGGGCTAGAATTCAACAAACCCAACCAAAATCCGCCTGACTCCTTTCCCGTCCGCCGGATATTTTTTCTGATCGGGTTTTCCCCAAGCCCTCGTCTCCTGCCCCTCAGTCCTTTCGATCGTCATTGCGAGGGCCGCAGGCCCGAAGCAATCTCATGAGGGCACTGAGAGATTGCTTCGCGGAGTTTATCCTGAGCGCAGCCGAAGGGCTGCTTTGTAATTAGCCCGTTCGCCCTTCGAGAGCTCAGGACGAACGGGATCCCTACCGCTCGTGGTGAGCCCGTCGAACCATGAGCCGGGGGGAATCCATTTTCATCTGGACGAACGGGATCCCTACCGCTCGTGGTGAGCCCGTCGAACCATGAGCCGGGGGGAATCCATTTTCATCTGTAGGTGGCGCTCCGCCGGAGCATGATAACTCGCAATGACACTAATTCTTCGGATCGGTCGTGTTAGAATATCGGCTAACGGAGGAGGAGCGATGGCGGCAGAGAAGGTTCGGGTCCGGTACGCGCCCAGCCCCACCGGCGAACCCCACATTGGGAACATCCGCACGGCGCTGTTCAACTGGCTCTTCGCCCGCCATGCTGGCGGCGATCTCATTGTCAGGATCGAGGATACCGACCAGGAACGGCTGGTGCCCGGTGCGGTGGACAGCATTCTGGACGGGCTGGAATGGCTGGGCATCGATTGGGATGAAGGCCCTCGGATCGGCGGCCCCTACGGCTCCTATTTCCAGTCGGAGCGACTGCCCGGGTATGACCAGGCCGCCGAATATTTGATCTCCGAGGGCACGGCCTACCGCTGCTACTGCTCTCGAATATTTGGAGCGGCTGGACCAGGTAAGGAAGGAGCGGCAACAGCAGAAGCTGGACACGGCCTATGACCGGCATTGCCGGGACCTGACGCCGGAGCAGCGCCAGGACATGGAGGCCGAGGGCGGTCCATCGGTGGTCCGCTTCGCCATGCCGACTGCGGGCACCACCTCGGTCCAAGACCTGATCCGGGGCGAAGTGGAGTGGCAGAATCGCCTGCTGGACGATTTCATCATCCTCAAGTCGGACGGATTTCCCACCTACCATCTGGCCGTGGTGGTGGACGACCACCTAATGGAGGTGAGCCACGTCCTGCGGGCCGAGGAATGGCTCCCCAGCACCCCACGGCATATCAACCTTTATCGCAGCCTGGGTTATGACCTGCCCCAATTTGGGCACCTGCCCATGATCCTCGGTCCCGACCGTTCCAAACTCTCCAAGCGTCACGGGGCCACGTCGATTCTGGAGTATCGGGACGACGGGTTCCTCCCGGAGGCGCTGAAGAATTTCATGCTGCTGCTGGGCTGGTCCCTGGATGACCACACTGAAGTGATGGCCGACGATTTTATCGTGGAGAATTTCGCGCTGGAAAGGGTGGGCAAACCGGCGGCGATATTCGACGTCGAAAAATTGCAGTGGATGAACGGGCTTTACATTCGTGAGTTATCCTCCGAGGACCTGGCCGACCGGATGCTGCCCTTTTTGGAACGGGGCCTGGCCGGGGAGTTGCTGCCGGTGGACCGCTGCTATCTGCTGCAAATCGTTCCGCTGATTCAGGAACGGCTCAAGCTGCTTACCGACGCGGCCGGCATGACCTCTTACTTCTTTGAGGCATTCCCCGAGTATGACCCGCAGCTTCTAGTGCAGCGAGGTTCCGACCAGCAGGCGGCCCTGGCCGGCCTCAAGGTGTGCCTGGCCGATCTGGAAAAATCCGCCAGCTTCGATCACTCGATTCTGGAGTCTCTGCTGCGGGAGAGGGCCGAGGGTTTGGGGCTGTCCCTACGCCAGTTTTTCGGCTCGCTGCGGGTGGCGGTCACTGGTCGCACGGCGACGCCGCCCTTGTTTGAAACCATGGAGGTTTTGGGCCGGGAAAGGGTTTTAAGCCGCCTGCAAGCCGCCGTGGAAAGGCTGTCCCCGGCCTAACCGCCGATTACCTTAACGTCGATCGGCCGCGTAATTCCTCAGCGCAGTGGGGGCAGAATCTGCGCTCTTCCTCCGGCGTTGATCTAAAGAAAAGGGACGGCCTGAAAAATCATTCGGGCCGCCCCCATTATGAGTGCGAAGGCGTTAAGGCAGATTAACGCCTTCAGAAAAATATCTAAGTTCTGGCTAGTCGGTCTCCGGGAGTGGCTAACCCCAGAATCTCACAGGCCCGCTTTTTAATCCCGGCGATGCCCAAGTCCACATTACCTCCTGGCTCAGCCAGGCCTCCTGTCCACGTCCTAAAATCGACTTCTACCGGCTTCCCATAAAAAGCGAGTCTGAGGGAAAGAATTGGGCCCGTAATTCTGAGCTAATTCTTATATTTATACCAAAATAAAACCAAAACCACGGGTTTCCGCCTTGACACCCTAAACTGACCACCGGGTATCTTGGTTCAGTGATATCTAGTAAGTTCGGTCGCTCTCTCATCCCACCGAATTAAACTAATCACTCCGAATTTTTCCCGGGAATATTCAAGATTCCGGTAAATGGGTTAACAATGAAATGTGGCGATCGATTCCATTTTCTGACAGCGCTCCAGCTGAAAGGAGGTGACATTTTAATAGTGACTGGCTGCACACGAATCTCCGTAATCTAGCGTATGTTGTCATAATATATTCGGTTATCGTAAAGTAATTTACTTTTTACGTCATTATCAATCCTAATCTCTTTTTGCTGAAGACACAGCTAGGGCGGGGATCAAGTTTGGATGAATTTGTTGGAGGTGGTGAGCACGCATATGATGTCTACAGCGGTCAAGATTATAAACGACGGAGTCCTCAAGCTGGACGGAGGTTCGGTGTTCGGCCAAGTTCCCAAGGTGGCTTGGGAGAGCAACGTGGTTACCGATAGAAAAAACCGTATTTCCCTGGGGTTGAACTGCCTGCTATTGCAAGTGTGCGGTAAAAATGTACTGGTGGATACCGGAGTGGGTCCCAAGGAGAACGAAAAGGACAAAGAAACCTTGGGCTTGGTTCCCAGCCGATTGCTCAAGGGGTTGAAAGGAATGGGGTTGACCCCCAGGGACATACACGCTGTCATCCTCTCTCATCTTCATTTCGACCACAGTGGGGGCTGTACCCGAATGGACCGGGCCGGAAACCTGGTGCCAACTTTTCCCAAGGCCACCTATTACGTGCAACGGGCTTGTTGGGAAGACGCGATAAACCCCAACGAGCGATGCTTTGGCACCAATCGGGAAGAGAACTTCGTGCCCATCGAGGAAAGAGGCCAGCTGGAATTTTTGGATGGAGACGAGGAGATCCTTCCCGGCCTGAACGTCATCCTGACCGACGGACATGCCAAGGGGCATCAAATGGTGATGTTCACTCATGGGGGCGAGCGGATAGTGTTTTTAGGGGATTTGGTGCCCACACATCATCATTTGAACCTGGGAGTTATCTCGGCCTTCGATTACTCTCCCGAAGACACCCTTCAGCAGAAGCGGGATATCCTTTCCGACGCCGAGAAGCAAGGGTGGCTGCTGGTTTTCGCTCACGGCCAAGACCCCAAAGCCGGATACCTGGAGCGCCGAGGCGACCACGCCTATCTGCGTCCGGTGGAGTTCTGACACCCAATAGCACCTCTTTATCAAAAGTACGTGTATGGGTTGGGTAACGTAGGGGCGCACGGCCGTGCGCCCCTACGTAATCGCCTAGGACTTATACGCCACTTTTAGGCAGACTTGGTATAAAGCACTTGTCCCAGAGCGCGAAAACACGGCCCGCCTATCCAGCGGGCCGTGTTTATTGTGTGCCAGGCATGCTGTGCATTTTGGAGGTGAAAGTCCTCTGCGGGCCGTGATGACCGGAACCGCTAGCCTAAGCAAGGGTGTCCATCGTGAGGTGGAATCTGAAGGAAGCTTATGGCAAAACTTGGACTCGACGAACAGGAACGGGATAGAAGGCCGGCGCAGTGGGGTAACCCGGCAATGGACGGGGCGGCCCAATAGTTATTCGGACAGGTGCGCAGGTAAATCCGGCGGGGACCGAGGGAAGGATGCACGGCTTACCCTGGGAGGTCTCTGGGGCTGTCTGGAGGACCCGACTACCGCACTGGCAACGGTGGGGGAAGGCCCTGGAGAAGTCAGCAGAGGCCATAGTAGTCCCGGCAGGTCGGGATGAAGGGCCGAATCCTCTACTGCAAGGAGCCAGTCGGGAGGACTTGATGGGCATAGAGCGGCGGCAAGGCACGGTCTACCAACTCTCACTCCTGGAGTGGGGAGAGGAGGCCGTGCGCCCCGGCGTCCCTGGTGAAGGCGGAACCGGAACTGGGGCGAACGAGGAGCAGCAAGGGCCCACGGCGTCTGAGCGGAAGCGAGCCTTGCCGGAAGCCTTGATGGAGGAGGTGATAGAGCCAAAGAACCTGAACCGAGCCTACCAGCGGGTGAAAGCCAACAAAGGAGCGCCGGGGGTTGACGGGATGAGTGTGGATGACCTGGGCGGCTGGTTGGCGGAACACTGGGAGGAACTTAGTGGCGTCGCTGCTGGAAGGCAGCTACCAACCGCAACCGGTGCGGGGAGTGGAAATCCCCAAGCCGGGAGGTGGAGTGCGACAACTGGGCATCCCCACGGTGGTGGACCGCCTGGTGCAGCAAGGCATCCTCCAGGTGCTGGACCCGCTGTTGGACCCAACCTTTTCGGAGTCAAGCTACGGTTTCCGTCCCGGGCGAAACGCCCACCAGGCGCTGCGCCAGGCGCAGGAGTACGTAGGGGAGGGGCGGGAAATCGTGGTAGACCTGGACTTGGAGAAATTCTTTGACCGGGTAAACCACGACATCCTGATGTCCCGCCTGGCCCGGAGAGTCGCCGACAAACGCCTGCTGCGGATAGTCCGGCGCTTCCTGGAAGCGGGGATGATGCAGAATGGGGTGTGCGTCGAGCGATACGAAGGGACTCCGCAGGGAGGGCCACTATCGCCGCTCCTGTCCAATCTGCTACTGGATGACTTGGACCAGGAGTTGGAACGCCGGGGGCACCGCTTCAGCCGGTACGCCGATGACTGCAACATATACGTGCGGTCGCAGGCTGCGGGGGAGCGGGTAATGGCGTCGGTGAGCAACTTTCTGGAAAGGAAGCTGCGCTTGCGCGTAAACCGGGAGAAAAGTGCGGTGGCCCCGGTATGGGAACGGAAGTTCCTGGGGCATCGGCTGCTGCCCGGAGGTCGGCTGGGCCTAGCGCCCGAAAGCCTGAAGCGCGTGAAGGCGAGGATTCGGCGAACCACGCGACGCAACCGAGGCGTCAACCTTGAAGGGATGGTCCACGAACTGAACTCCTTTCTCACGGGGTGGGTGACCTACTTCCGCTATGCGGAATGTCGGACTCACCTCAGCAGGTTGGATGGGTGGATTCGTCGAAAGCTGCGCTGCGTACGGCTGAAGCAGCGGAAACGGTCCAAAGCCATTGCGGACTTTCTGCAGGGGTTGGGCGTGCCGGAGTGGCGGGCCTGGCTACTGGCGGGGTCTGGCAAAGGCTGGTGGCGCCTGGCTGGCAGCCCTCAGGCGGCTGAAGCCATGAGCCTGGCTTGGTTTAGGGAACAGGGACTCGTAGCCCTGACCGAAAGGTACAGCCTGTTGAATCAGTAGAGGAAACCGCCGGATACGCTGAGTACGTCCGGTGGTGTGGGAGGACGGGGGCCGTGAGGCCCCCTCCTACCCGATTGGGCGGGGAGGCAACTACCGGAGGCTTGGGGAAACTAGGATGGAAACCATGAGCCCGGAGGGTCAACCAGGTTGGACTCTGAGGGCCGCTGGCTAGAGGGCTTCGCCCGCGACCCCGCTCCGGTCCAGCGCAGTTATTCGGGCTGGGGTTATGGTGTTGTGCAGGTCGTTATTCGAGTGCTGGGGCCTGAGGGCGTAAACCCGAATATAGTTGTCGGTCAGCCCGCTCCAGGTGCGGCTACCTCCACTCTCCCGACAGGATTCCCAAAGCACCGGCCGGATTTGCCCCAGCTGCTTGCGGCGGAACTCCTGGGAAGTCCGGCTGGCTATCTCCAGCATCTGGTTCACCCGAGGCCGTTTATCTGCCGCATCCACTTGACCGTTAAAATGGTGGGCGCTGGTGCCCGGCCGGCGGGAGTAGGGAAAGATGTGCATGTCGCTGAAGCCGATGCCGGCGGCAAACTCCCGGCTTTGCCTGAATTCCGCTTCACCTTCCCCGGGGAAGCCCACGATCAGATCGGTGGTGATTCCGGGGTCGCAGATAAATTCGCGGATCAGCCCCACCGACCGATCGAACCCCGCGGTGTCGTAGCGGCGCCGCATGGATTTTAGAATAGAGTCGGAGCCGCTCTGCAAGGGGACGTGGAAATGGGGGCAAAGCCGGCTGTTTTCCCAAAGCCGGAGCAGCTCGGCGCTGATTTCCTGGGGCTGCAAGGAAGAGACCCGAATTCTTGGCACAGTCGTCTCGGCCAAAATGCGGCGTAACAGGCCGACCAGATTAACAAGACCAATCGGGGGAAGGTCGAAGCCATAGGTGCCCAGTTGGGTGCCGGTTAGGACCACCTCTTTAAACCCCTCCTCCGTCCGCCGGTTAATCTCCCGAATTAAGGTTTCGGGAGGAATGCTGCGCTCCCGCCCCCGCACCTTGGGGACGATGCAGTAGGCGCAAACCTGGTCGCAGCCTTCCTGAATTTTGATCATGGCCCGGCTGCGCCGGGTGCCCGCGGCAACGGCTGAAAAGATATTTGGGCCTTCTGGACCAACTGCAGTTGGGTCCACCAGAGGCAGGCTGGAGGAGCTGGGTTGGTGCAGTGCCACCGCCTGGGATACCAGCTGGTCTTTCTGGGTGTTGTCAACCACCAGAGACACGGCTTCTAGGTTGTGGAGTTCTTGCGCCGCCCGCTGCGGGTAACAGCCGGCCGCGACGATTATTGCCGTGGGGTTTGCCCGCCGGGCAGCCCGCAACGCCTGCCGCGCCTTGGCATCGGCATTGGCGGTTACCGTGCAGGTATTGAGGACGAAGACGTCCGCCTCGGACACCGAATTGACCAACCGGTAGCCTGCTTCGATGAACTGGCGGGTGATGACGTCACTATCGGCCTGGTTGAGTTTGCAGCCATGAGTTCGTATCAGCACCTTCCCCAGCGGCTGGGTAACTACAGGAACGGTAACTCCAGACGCGGGAGACGGTGGTTTAGCCAGCATCGGGACTGCTGGTAATTTCATCAGGTATTTCATCCGACTCGGGCGCGGGTGGCTCAGGAGCCTGAACCAACTCCCACAGCCGCTCGACGGCCGAGCTAACGTCATCTAATATCAGGAAAAGGTAGTCCATCCTGGAACGGGATTCCCGAACCCGGTCCACCGTGTCGGAGAAGCCGGAAAGCTGCTTGAAAGCCTCCCTTATCCGCCGGTCCCGGTGCTGCTGTCCCAGGCGGGAAGCATACTCTTGGACCGCTTCATCGCCTTCTATTTCATCGCCCTGGGTCAACGCCACCGCTTTGACCGCCAGCGTCAAGCTTCCCCAAAGCAACTCCTCCGAGCGCAGCCAACGGCCACTGCGCATCTCGGTCAAGGCGCTGTCCATCAGGCGCAGGCTCTGTTGCCGGTAGCGCTGGATTCTGGCGGATGGGGCTGGCTCCAGCACAAGCGGCGATAGACTCCTGGAGAAATTACCAACCTGGCGAGATCCATATCCCCCTGAATCCCCCATTTCAAAAGGGGGACTGAGAGGGATTTCCTCAAAACGCCGACGCCTCCGGCCATGTTTTGCCATAGATTCCTGCTTCAGGAGGGGTACTAGTCCGCGGTCTTAGAGGCGGAGGTCTCAGATGCGGACTGAAGGGCCTCTTGAAATCCCTCCCAGTCGCTATCTGCCGATGCCCCGGCTTCCCAGCTATCGAAGTGCAGCAACTGCTCCAGGGAAAGCCGCTTACGCCAGCCCACGGTCTCCAGCAATGGCCGGTCTTCAAAGGTAACCGGGTAACCCAAGCAGAGATATGCCACCGGAATAATGTGGGGGGGAATTCCCAGGATTTTTCTCAGCTGGGGCTGCTTGAGAATACTGACCCACCCCATGCCGATACCCTCGCTGCGGGCCGCCAGCCAGAGGTTCTGCACCGCGCAGCAGGTGGAATAAACGTCGGTCTCCGGCGCCGCGTTTCTGCCCAGGACTACTTCTCCTCGGGTCGGGTCGCAGGTGACGCACAGGTTCACCGGCGCATCAAGAATACCCTCCAGCTTGAGGGACAGGTAGTGGGAGCGGCGCGGCTCTTCAAAAAAGCAGGCGGCGGCTTGCCGCTCCTGATGGAACAGGGCCTGTACCTGCTTACGAACCCCCTGATCCTTAATCAGAATGAAGTCCCAAGGCTGCATGAACCCCACGGAAGGCCCGTGGTGGGCGGCCTGTATGATTCTTGCCAGGGCCTCGTCGGGGATAGGCTCGGGGCGGAAATGGCGGATATCCCGGCGGGAGTGGATCGCCCGGTAAACCGCTTCTCGCTCCGCCGGCTGGAAGTCAGCAGCTGGAGAGTCCGGCTCTTTTTTTGCTGGACTGTCCCCTTGGGCTGGTACCAGGGATGCTTTCGGGGATGTATTCATGAACTAAGCCTCCGCTCCCTCCGCAGCGCCGGGATTAAAAAAGCCCCTGCCTCTTCAGGACAGGGGATCGACTCCCAAGGAAACGACCCGCTCAATTCCCGAAGCGGCATACTACCAGCTGGCGTCGCGGCTTGCCGTCTCGCCTGGCAGGTAGGTTCTGCGCGGCAGGTATCCTGACTGAATGGATCTTCACCTTGCGGCGCCTTCCCACCCCAACATTGCTAACATCAGGATAGTGGCTGCGCTAAGCTGGCCGCAAGACTCCCCAAACACAGTGCAGGGCCCGTTCCGGATTTCCACCGGATTCCCTATTCTCCCCGACTTTCGGGGCACCGCACGCTATTCTGTTTCCAAGGGCACCGTAGCACGTAGGAAGATGCTGGTCAAGGTGCGTCTCAGGCGGGTTTGGTGCGTCTATTGGGCATCCCGGACTATCTCAGCCCCCCTTTGCCAAGGGGGATATAGGGGGATTTCCCCAAACGGCGGCCACACCTACCAGGGTCTTTTCATTCTCCTGCCTGGTAGGTAAAGCCCATCATGTCGAAAGCTTCGCTGAGATGGGCATTGTGGCGGCGTAGGGCAGCGGCTACGTTGGAATGCCCAGCCCGACGTACCAAGCTGATGACCAGGTTCCGCAGGCCCGCCAGAACCTGTGGGGCGGCCCCAGTGCGCACCTGAGAGCGGTCCTCGTCGAAGGTCACATTCCGTACCCAGTGGAGGCGGTTCTCGATGCCCCAGTGCCCACGGGAAAGGCTCAACAATCGCCTGGCATCGGCATCAGTGGCTGGGAGACTGCTAATTGCATAGCTCACAGCCACCTGTTTCTTGCCCTTCACGACCCGCTGGTGCTCTAGCCGACACACCTGTTGCAGATGCGGCCACGCTTCCCCGACCGTCCCAGCGCTGCCCACGTAGCCATTTAGCTCTGGGTCGGCCAAGGCCCACAACTCTCGCCGCTCCAGCCGCCCATGACGCCGCTTTACTGGAGCATCGGCCCAGACCGTCAGCTTGGCCCCGCGTGCTCGCCACTCCGCTGCTAGCCAGGGAGGTACGGTTGGCCCACCAGCCCTCTCAGTTCCTAGCAGGGGAAAAAGCCACCTCCAAGTCTCGGCGCAAGGTGGGCTGATTCTCTTTAACTGGCAGCAGATACTCTCCGCCGCCTGCCACAATCTGCTCACAGACTTTCCGTTGGGTCAGTAAGGCATCAGCTACTACTACCCGACCCTTCAGGGGTACCTGGCCCAATACTTCTTTGACCGCCGCCAATTCTTCCCCTTTGCCCGGCGCAGCTACCTGCGCCAGCACTGCCCCAGCGCGGCTAGCGTAGGCCGACACCAGATGGACCCCGGGTATCTCTTGGCCGTGGACCCCTCGCAAGGTTTTCCCGTCCAGGGACAGGGGGTCATCCGCCTCTACCCCGCTATTTGCCAGCCAGTTGCCGACTTCTGCCTCAAAGGCCGCCACGTCCAGGCCCTTGAACACCCGGTGGAGGGTGGCCACGCAGGGTGTCTTCTCCTGGCTGAACCCCAAAAGCTGCGCCGTAGCACCCCCTTGGTCCCGCCCCCATTGAGCTATGGCGTATAAGCTGCGGGCGCCGCACAGCATGGCACAGGTGGCCAAGGCCAGGATCGCCCCCAAAGAGTGGCGTCGCCCTTGGCTACTCCGGAAGTCAGGCACCAAATCCAGCGTTTCTCTCAAAGTCATCATCCTCCCCTCCCGCTTAAACTGGTAATAATTTTATACTATTTTGAGAAAATGAAAAGGCCCTGCCACACCTACCGGCAAAATTGCCAAAGCCGGCGTCAGATGGCAAGATAGGGAGCGTCGATGAACTTGAACGCGAAACTTGGTCGCGGCAGCAGGTAGGAGCAGGGATTTTGGCAGCACCGGCAGCCTTCCGTCACGTGAGCAACCCGGTCCGGATTTATGCCGGGGACAACGCCCTGGAGCGTGTGGGGGAGGAGGCGAACCGAGCCGGGGCGCGGCGGGCTCTGGTAGTGTGCGGACAGACGGTGGCCCACCGCACGAATTTGCTGGACCGGGTAAAACAGGCCCTGGGAGACAAACTGGCCGGGGTGTTCGAGGGCGTCAGGGCCGGCTCTCCCGCCACCTCCGTGCTGCAGGGGGTCGCCCAGGCCGCGACCCTCGGTCCAGATTCGTTCGGGCCAGACCTGATTGTGGCGGTTGGGGGCGGTAGCGCCGTGGTCACCGCCCGGGCAATCACCATAATGCTAGCGGAAGGCGGGACCCTCCAGGACCACGCGACCAAGTATCCGCCCGGAGAGCGGCCCCTCAGTCCCCGTCTGATGCAGCCCAAAGTGCCTAACATCGTCGTCTTGACCACTCCGTCCACCGCTGCAAATCGGGCGGGCACGGCGGTTACCGATTCCGAGACGGGCCACAGGCTAGAGATGTTCGATCCCAAAACTCGCCCGGTCGCAGTTTTTTGGGATACCGAGGCGCTGCTTACCGCCCCGCCGGGCCTGTGTCTCAGCGCCGCCGGATCCCTTTTCAGCGGTGTAGTGGCCGGGCTCCAATCCGCCAGCCTGAACCCCCTGGCCGAGGGGGACTTGACCCAAGCCTTGAATTTGCTGCTGAACAACTTGAAGCTGGTTGACCCGGAGCCGGACAACGGGCCGGTGCGGCTGAATCTGTGCGCCGCGTCCTTTATGTACAATCGAGCATCGGACAGCGGTCTGACCGGCGGGGCCACCGGAGTGGTGACGGCGCTGGCCCATTCCTTGGACGCCAGCTACCCGGAGTGCGACCACGGCGCTGCCTACTCAATCCTGACAGCCCCCGGAATGCGGTTTAACCAGGCTCATAATCCCTCCGGACAAGCGCGTTTGGCGTCGCTGATGGGGGTTGATATGGCAGCTATGGACGAGGACGCCCCGGCCGTCGCCGCCGCCGAGGCTATAGCCGAAACCTTTAGCGATTTGGGAATGCCGCTCAGATTGCGGGATGTGGGAGTTCCTCGGGAGGGAATTGAGCTGATCGCCGAAGACGCCATGACCGACTTCGCTCTGCATCGAAACATTCGTCCGGTAAAGGAAGCCTCCGAGCTGGTGGAGCTGCTGCGGGAGGCCTGGTAAGTAAATGTTAGGAATGCGGAGATACTGGAGGCACCCTAATTGAAATACGACTTTATCGTCATCGGCGCTGGTTCCGCCGGCTGTGTGCTGGCCAATCGCCTCTTGGAGGATGCCAGCCGAACCGTCCTCCTGCTGGAGGCCGGTCCCGACTACCCGGAATTTGAGCACCTGCCCCTCGACCTGAAAGATGGCAACAATGTGTGGCGCTCCGCCTACGGCCCCCACAATTGGGGGTACACCGCAAAGGCGACACCATTGCAGCCGGAGCCGATTCAGATCCCCCGAGGCCGGGCTACTGGAGGCTCCAGCGCCATCAATGGCCAGGTGCTGTTTCGGGGGGTGCCCGAGGACTACGATAACTGGGCCACCTGGGGCAACGACGAGTGGTCTTTCCTCAAGGTGCTGCCCTACTTTCGCCGGCTGGAAAACGACTTGGACTTCCCCGGTGGAGATTTTCATGGCAACGAGGGTCCGATTCCCGTCCGCCGCTATAAGCGGGAGGAATGGCTGGCGCCGTCGCGGTCCTTTTATGACGCCTGCGTGGACCTGGGGTTTCCCGAAGACCCGGATCAGAACCACCCGGATTCCAACGGCGTCGCCGCCCGTCCTCTAAACAATATCGACGGCGTTCGGATGAGCACCGCCCTGACCTATTTGGGTCCTGCCCGGCACCGGTTGAACCTGACGACCCGGGGAAATGTCACCGTACGGCGCATTCTTTTTCAGGGGAAGAAGGCCGTCGCCGTGGAGGCGGAAAGCGGGGAAGAGGTCTTCACCGTGGAAGCCGACCAGATTATACTGAGCAGCGGCGCCATCGCTTCCCCCCAGGTTCTGCTGCTATCGGGTGTGGGCCCAGCCCAACAGATTCAAGGCCTGGGGATTGAATTGGTCCATGACCTGCCCGGTGTGGGCGAAAACCTGAGGGACCATCCGGCGGTCTTCACTCTGTTTCGATGCCATGGCCAGCCCCCGGACGATTCTGCCCCCAGTATCCAGGTGGGCCTCCGCTACAGTCCGGAGGGCTCTGGAACCCGAGGTGACATTCAGCTCGCTCCCATCTTGATGACCAGTGAGCACCGGCCCGCCAGCGTTAAGATAGAGAGTGACGCCTTTCACTTCGGATTCAGCGCCGCGCTGCAGAACGCCTCCACCGCCGGGCGCCTGCGGTTGACCTCGACCGACCCCCACGTGCAGCCGGAGTTGAACTACGACTACCTGTCCGACCCGGTAGACCGGCAAAAGATGCGGCAAGCCGTGCGGCTGGGAATCCGCCTGTCCCAGAGTTCACGATTCAGGGACATTATCGCGGAGCGACTGAATCCCACCGACGACGATCTGGCGTCGGACGAGGCGCTGGATAACTGGCTGCTGCGCAACGCCTATACCCAGCATCACTCCTCCGGCACCTGCAAGATGGGGCTGGGTTCGGACCCAACAGCGGTAGTGGACCAGTATTGCCGGGTCTACGGACTGGAGAATCTGCGAGTGGTTGACGCCTCCGTGATGCCCGACGTGATTCGCGCCAACACCAACGCCACCACCATAATGATAGCGGAGCGGGTTGCCGAGTGGATCGACCAGGGGAGCTAGCCCGGAGGCGATCCCAGGGCCTTTCGGTTCTACCCATTGTCATTGTAAGCTACCATGCTCCAGCGGAGCTCCACCTACTGATGTTAATGGATGCGCCTCCGCTCATGGTTCGACAGGCTCACCACGAGCGGTTGGGAACCCGTTCGTCCTGAGCCGGTCGAAGGGCGAACGGGCTATTTCATTGCAGCGAAGCGAAGCAATCCTACCTTAACGTTTTGAGATTGCTTCGAGCCTGCGGCCCTCGCAAGCCAGCCCGCCGGCACTACCCAACGTCAGGGATAGCGGCTAAAATCACAGGGCAACTTTGCGGATAAGGATGGTGCCCCGATGGCTGCCAAAAACGTAAGAATAGAGCGAGACTCCATGGGTGATATGGAGGTCCCCGCTGACGCCCTTTACGGCGCCTCCACCATGCGGGCGGTGCTCAACTTTCCCATCAGCGACCTGCGGTTTTCTCGAACCTTCATCCGCGCGCTGGGGTTGATCAAGCAGGCCGCCGCGCAAACCTTCGTGGAGATGGAGGTTCTGGACCAGAAAATCGGCCAGGCGATAATCCAAGCGGCCCAGGAAGTCATCGACGGAAAGCTGGACGACCATTTCGTGCTGGATATATTTCAGACCGGTTCCGGGACTTCCACCAACACTAATGCCAACGAGGTGATCGCCAACCGGGCCTCCCAGTTAATGGGCGGCGACCTGGGCTCCCGGCTGGTTCACCCCAACGACCACGTTAATCTGGGCCAGTCTTCCAACGATGTCATCCCCACCGCGATACACCTGGCGACTCTGCTGGCGATCAAGGAAGACCTGATTCCGGCGTTGCAGAACCTGAGTGGTGAGCTTCGGAACAAATCTGAGGAGTTCTGGCCCATCATCAAGACCGGCCGCACCCATCTCCAGGACGCCACCCCGGTACGGCTGGGACAGGAATTCTTGGGATTCGCCGGGCAGGCGGAGAACAGCATTAAGCGTTTGGGGAGAGCTCAGGAGGCCCTAGCCGAGGTTGCCCTGGGAGGCACCGCAGTGGGTACGGGGGTGAACACCCACCCTGAGTTTTCCCCGCGCACCTGCCGCCGGCTATCCCAGACCACCGGGGTGGAGATTAGAGAGACGGAAAACCATTTTCAGGCCCAGTCGACCCTGGACGCGCTGGTGGAGGCCAGCGGCCAACTCCGCACCGTGGCCATCAGCCTGCATAAAATCGCCAACGACATCCGCTTCATCGGCAGCGGCCCCCGAGCCGGCCTGGGGGAGATCTCCCTGCCGGAGGTCCAGCCGGGCAGCTCCATCATGCCGGGCAAAATCAATCCGGTCATATCCGAATCGGTAATCCAGGTGGCGATCCAGGTCATGGGTAACGACGCCACGGTGGCCCTGGCCGGGCAGGGCAGCTATTTTGAGTTGAATACCCTGATGCCGGTGGCGGCCTTCAACATTCTGCAGTCCATCTCGCTGCTGTCGGCCTCCGCCAATAACTTCGGGGAGCAGTGTGTCAAGGGAATCCAGGCCACTGAGACCGGTCCGTCAATGGTGGAAAGGGGGCTCATGCTGGGGACGGCCCTGTCTCCGGCCATCGGCTACGATGCCGCCGCCGCCATTACCAAGGAAGCCTCCTCGACCGGGCAGACCATCCGCGAGGTGGCCAAGCTCCGCACCGAGCTATCCGATGCCGAGCTGGACCAGCTGCTGAACCCGGAGGACATGACCAAACCCAGCCTGGAGGTGCGGGGCGGCGGGGGATAAATCACCGCCGCTGTCTCCCCCTTGGCCAGGGGGGGACAGGGCTTTTCGGAGAGGCGCTAAATCAGAGCCTCCGGTGTAACGATCCCCTCCATGTCATCGGCCGAGGCCGGATGCTCCGGCTTCACGCCCAGTTCAGTTTCCATGAACCAGTAAACCTGCTTCAAGTGATGGGTGCTGTGGCTGAGGATGATGTTGAGCAGCTCCACCACCGTCACCTCGCCGCCATAATGGGCCGGCACCACCCGGTCGAAGGCGTCGTTATTGCCGCTATTCAAGAAGCTGGTGATGTCCCGGCGCACGCTGTCCCCGTACTTGACCATCGCTTCGGCTTCGACGATATGCCGCAGACTCTCCTTGCAGGCCCGCATATCCTCGGTGCTCATGCTGCCATGTTCGTGGCTGCGCCAGGCCAGCTCCGGGAAGGACAGGATGTGCATTATGGTGTCCCGGAGGGTTTCGGGGCGCCAGGATACGGTTTGCTGGAGCTGCTCCCCGGTCAGCTGGAGGGCCGCTCGGGTAGTGGCTTGAAGAATGGCATCGTACTTGGTGGCCAGCCATGAGGTCTTGCCGGACAGGTCCAGCTCGACGTCCAGATTCAAGGCCGGTATCAGTTTTTTCGGGTAGTAGCCGATAATCAGCTCGTCATTGTCGATGACGGTAACCGGCGCGGCCTTGACCCCGCGACTCTTCAGGTACTCGCGGGCCGGTTCATCGGTGGCCAGGTCGTGGTGCTCATACTGAACACCGTTGGACGAGAGAAACTCCTCTAACGTCCGGCAGCTGAATCAACCAGGGTTGGTGTAAACGTGCACTTCCATAACTGCGCTCCTTAACATGATTTTGTAGTTTTGAATTCAGTCCCGCTCCGGGTCCTCCGGCTCCTCGGGCATGTGTTCCAGAATATCCTGCAAGGTCCGGTCCAGCTCGGGGTCCAGGTCCACCGGCTCCACGAAAGGAGTGTAGCTGAAATCTGACCGGGCCCGGTCGATTAGCGACTTGGCCTCGGCGTTGCTGTCGCTGATTCTCTCCAGGGTTTCCCGCAGGCGGTTGGATTCCGTTTCCCCCATGGTTTGGAGCTCCGACAGGTCGATGCTCAGGTTAAACATGGGTTTGAGCCGCCTCATTATATCGTAGAAAGCTCGATGGTCGGTGGCTATTCCCACCTGCTGGCTATCGGCGGTGGTGAAGGGATACATGGGCGCCATCCCGCCCAAACGAAACATTTCTACCTCGGGGTGCGCGAAATGGGCCATGCTGACCAGGGCCATGCCGATGGTTGGTCCCTGCCTGCCCCGGCTGCCGTAGCTGGAGTACTGCAGCCCGAACCGATCCAGATTCTCCTTCATGCCCGCTTTGCTGTAGACGCAGCTTATTCGGCGTTCCAGCTCGGGTGGAGCCGGACCGTTGTAGCCCTCCACGGTCACCGTTTGCTGAATTCCCAGATCGCTCAAGGCTTCGAAGAAGGCCTGTCCATAAAGGTCCATCCGGAACCAGGGTTCCTCACCCCGAAAAATTATCAGGCCGTCGCCCCCGTCGTAAAAGCCGTTCTCCCAGGACATGGGCCTGCTGGGCAGACCATCCTGGAAAGCGGCCCGGGGCCGGAAGGCGTCGTGGGTCCCCGCCACCTGGAAGGGATAGCACATGCTAGACAGAGTGGGGGACATTTCGGCGATCTTCTTCGCGCTAAGCCGATCTATCAAGTACCGGGACAAGCCGCTGGAAATATCCCCGCCGTCAGACCATTGCCTGCGCCATCCCGCGATGAGATATTGAGCGACGGGCTTTTCGTGGACGATCAACAAGTCGCTAGCCATGGGGTTCTCCTTCCCATCAACACCAGATCCGGTCAACACCAATTCCGGGGGTGACGGCGAGGTGGTATTCTGACCCCACCTAACCTCCCTAATCCAAGGGAGGGACGGTTTAAACACGGCCTTAATATACCACTAGGACGGATCGGCCAACTACCCCCGATTCTTATCCTTGGCCGTCGGTGGTTGGGAAAAGACGTTCCGCGCCAAAAACTCCCGAATCTGGTGCGCGCACCATTCCGGGTAGAGCACGTTAATGCCGTGACCCAGCCGGGGATAGACCACCAGGCGGCTTGCCGGGATTTGCTCGGCCATAAATCTTTGTTGCTCCACCGTCGCGGTGGGCGACGCTTCGCCTGACAGCAACAAGGTGGGAACCTGCACCTCTTTCAGGTGAGGGCGGAAGTCCAGGGTGTCCAGGTAGGCCTGCAGCTTGCGGCCGATGGCTGTAGAAGTCTGGTCCATTTCAGAGATGTACCAGTCTTACAACCCTTGGGGCGAGATCTGGGGGTCCAGCCGCATATCAATTGTGGCGGTGGACCAAGCCCCGATCCCTTGGGCCATGGTCTGGTCCCAGTCCCCGCCCGACCCCTCCCCCTGGCGCCGGGGCAGCCGGCAGGGAGTATTGCAGAGGACCAGGGCTCGGGTGCGCTGGGGAAAGGCATGGGCGAACTTCAGACCGATGATTCCCCCAAAGGATTCTCCCACGAAAACCACCTGCTGTATCTCCAGATGGTCCAGCAGCCGGATGATATCACCGGCGAAGGTGTCCAGGTCCGGCTCGTAATCCTTTTCCGGCATGGTGGACCGGCCCATCCCCCGCAGGTCTGGGCGCAAAATGCGAAACTCCCGACCCAGCGCCGGCACCCAGGTGTACCAGAACTTGCCGCTACGCGAAAAACCGTGCTGCAAGAGCATGGCCGGCGAATCCCGCCAGGGGTCGGTGTAGTCGTCGTCCTCGTAGTGGACCTGGGCCATGGGACTGATTTCTAGATTCGGCATGAAATACCCCCAAGCTTTCTCCTTGGCTGCTACGGTTTGATGTCTCAGGTTACTGGAAACGAGGCATCACCTCTTCGGCGAATAGCCGCAGGTCCTGGGAGCTGACCGGGTCGGGAAAAATCAGGAAGAAGTAGCTGATGCCCTGATCCACGTACCTTTGAATTGTTTGTGAGCACTGGTCCGGTGTGCCGCTGATGTACCGGGAGAGCTCCTCTTGAAATTGCGCCACTGTCTGGTTGGCGGCCTGCGCCTGCTGAGTAATCCGGCGCTCCAGATCCGAAGATGTTTCCGCTATCAGCACCCCGGCGTTGTGGGTTACCAGGATTTCTGCCGGGTCCCGGCCAACCTGATGGCAGTGCCTTTCCAACACCGCCAGCTTTTGCCGGTGCTCCTCCAACGTCAACCCGGAGCCGATGTTGCAGATGTCGGCATGCTTGGCCACCGCCCGCATCAGATAGATTTTCCCGTGCCCGCCAATGATAACCGGTGGATGGGGTTTTTGGACCGGCGCGGGTTGTACCGACGCTTGCGTCAGCTGGTAATAGCGCCCGGAAAAGGCGACTTTATTCTCGACCCACAGCCGCTTTATCAGCTCCACCGCCTCTTCCAGCATGTCCACCCGCTGGGACGTGCTGGGAAAGGGGATGCCGGAGGCTGGATGGTCCCCGCGGCCGCCGCCGGCGCCAATACCCAGCTCCAGCCTGCCGCCGCTGATCACGTCCAGCGTGGCGCTCATCTTGGCTCGAAGGGCGGGCGGCCGGTAGAGGTTGGCCAGCACCATGGGCGCCAACCTGATGCGCTCAGTTACGGCGGCCAGGGCGGAAAGAGTGGTCCAGCATTCTAAAGTCGGAATGTTGAGCAGGTCATACAACGTGGCCGAGTAATAGCCCAACCGGTCGGCTTGGACAAAGATGACCTTTAAGTCTTCAAAGCTGTAGCCGCTCTGGTGTACCCGGACCCCGAAATATACACCTTGCTCCAAAACCATCGTCGCGGTGTCTAACCTAGGTAGCTTTTATACGCAGCTATTAGCTGGGCCTCAACGAATGTTCTAAACTTGTAAGATCCAAATCCCCCTCAGTTCCCCTTTTTCAAAGGGGGACTGAGGGGGATTTTCCCAAAGGTTGGCGAACCGCCGGGGTCTGGCTTGGATTAGCTGGTGGCCCCGGCCTTGGCCGTTTCCGCCTGACGGAAGGCGGGGAAGACGTGCTTGCCAAACATCTCTATGGAGCTCATCACCTTTTCGTGGGGGATGGTCTCCGTCTGCATGATCATCATTACCTGGTCGACCCCGATCTCCTCATACATCTGGATGGCCTTCTTGCAGCTTTCCGGGTCCCCACCGATGATCACCCCCCGGTCGCACAGGGTATCGGCGTCCAGTTGGGCTACGGCGGCCCGCGCCGCGCCGGGACCGGCATCCAGGGAAAGCCCGGCTTCCTCGGCCTGCTGCTTGTGGGCGTCGTCCGACTGACGCAGCCAGCGCCCAAAGTCCGCCTGCAGGTGGTCCGGAACGCCGCCCCAGGCCTCCAACAGCTCCTCATACGCGCCGACGCGCCCGGCGATGTAGGGCTTGTCCGGACCGAAGAAGGTCTTCATGGATTGGGCGCACAGCTCCCGGGCCTCCTGATTATCAGTACCGCAGAAGGCGTGGACGTTGTTGCCCCAGAAGTTGTTGATGAAGGCTCCCACCGGCTCGGCGTTTTTGATGTTCTCCCGGTAGGTTTTGACATGGTCCGCCAGTATCGACGTGGCATAGGATGCGGAGGAAAGGACGCCGATGCCCTTCTCCGCGGCGAAACGGAAGCTGTCGGTTTGGGTGCAGGCCAAGTACATGCGGGGATGGGGTTTCTGATAGGGCTTGGGCAACACCCGGCGGCTGGGCACGCTCCAGAACTTGCCCTCGTAGGAGAACTCGTCGGACTGCCAAATTTTGGGCAGCATGCTGATGGACTCTTCCCACCGCTCGCGGGTTTCCCGGGGGTCAATGCCCAGACCCGTCTGCTCGTAGACGTTGGAGCGGCCGGTGCCGAATTCCACCCTACCGTCGGTCAACTGGTCCACCATGGCCACCCGCTCCGCCACTCGCACCGGGTGATGGTAGGGCAGGATGCAGACTCCGAAACCGATGCGGATCTGCTTGGTGATCTGGCTCAGCGCGCCGAACAGTACCTCGGGACAGGGAGACCCGGAAAACCCGGTCAGGAAGTGGTGCTCGACAAACCAGAGGTTGTCGAAGCCCACCTGGTCCGCCAGCTCGCATTGCTCCAGGGTTTCCTTGTACAGGGCGTTCCAGTCAATATCCGTGCCCTGATAGGGCCGTTGCGTCTCATACAGCAGGCCAAACTTCATCTTTCTTCTCCTATAGCGCCAGATTGCCGCCAGTATACCCTATCAGAGGAATCCTGGTTGCGACTGGCTTTCTTGGTTACCCGATCGCCTGCCTCATCAAAGTTTCCACAGAGGAATTGGGGGATGTCATTGCGAGGAGCGTCAGCGACGAAGCAATCTCAAGGGGCTCAGATTGCTTCGCGGAGTTTATCCTGAGCGCAGCCGAAGGGCTGCTCTGTAAATAGCCCGTTCGCCCTTCGAGAGCCTCAGGACGAACGGGATCCCTACCGCTCGTGGTGAGCCCGTCGAACCATGAGCCGAGGGGAATCCATTTTCATCTGTAGGTGGCGCTCCGCCGGAGCATGATAACTCGCAATGACATCTCAAACCCGGCCTAAAGATTTTCGATAGTTACCGGCTCGACCGGTTCGGCCAGCTCAAATCCAAAGATGCGACTGAAGAAATAAAGCTGGGCGTCCAGCGCGCGCTTGATGTTCTTGGCCTGCCGGAAGCCGTGCTGCTCGCCTGCGAAGGGCAGGTAAGCGGTGGGCAGCCCCTTGTCCCGTACCGCGTTGAACATCGTCTCCGCCTGGTCCGGCGGCACGATCTGGTCTTCCAGGCACTGGAACAGGATCAGGGGACAGGACAGCTGATCAATGAATCTGATGGGAGAGCGCTGCAAATAGAGGTCTCGTCGCTGGGGATAGGGCCCGACCAGGCCGTCCAAATAGCGGGACTCGAACTTGTGAGTCTCCTTGGCCAGGGCCTCCAGGTCGCTAACCCCGTAATGACTGGCTCCGGCCTGGAAAACGTCGCGAAAGGTCAGCGCGGCCAGGGTGGTGTAACCGCCGGCGCTGCCCCCTTGAATCGCCAGCCGCTGGCCATCAACCTCGCCCTGATTTACCAGAAAAAGTGCGGCGTTGGCGCAGTCATCCACGTCGACAATGCCCCAATGACCCCGCAGACGTTCCCGGTACTCCCGGCCGTAGCCGGCGCTGCCGCCGTAGTTCACGTCCAACACAGCGAATCCCCGACTGGTCCAGTATTGCACCTGCAAGTCCAGCGAGGTTGAGGTAGCCCCGGTGGGTCCGCCGTGGCTCTTGACCAGCAGGGGAGGTTTTTCGCCTAGAGGAGGATCGTAGTCCGGGTTCTTGGGACGGTAAAGAAAGGCATGGGCCGATTTGCCGCCCTCGGTGGGGAATTCAATGGACTGGGGTGCCGAAAGATACCCGGAATCTATTTTGCTGGAGCTGGAACGCCGCACGAGATTGACCGCGCCGCTGGACAGGTCCAACTCCAGAACCGACATGGGCTCGCTGGGCGAACCGGCTTGAAAAACAGCCCGGTCCCCCTGCACCCGCAAATCACCCCGCCCCATCTCGGTGTAGGACGTTGAAAAGCTCGCCAAATGACCGGTATCCGTATCCAAGCTAGCCAAATGCCAGGTCCCCAGCCGGTTGTAGGCGCAAATCAGACGGCTATCGGACTGAAAGCCGTAGGTGGCACTACCGAATACCCAATGAGGACGGCTAAATTCCGCTTCCATGGGAAGCAATGTTTCAATCTGTCCCTGGGGTCCCCGTCCCTGATGCCAGCGATAGAGGTTCCACCAGCCGGTCTGGTCCGAAACGAAATGCAAAACCCCGTCCGGCGACCAGCGGGGCTCGACGATGGACTCATGCTCGCCGCCGGCAACCCGCTGGAGGTTAGCCAAGGAACCATCGTCGGCTATCTCCGATACCCAGAGTTCGGTCCCGTCCCACGGCATGTTGGGGTGGTTCCAGGTCAGCCAGGCCAGCATGGTCCCCTGGGGATTCAATCGAGGGGAGGAATAGAAATCGTTGCCGGATACCAGGAGTTCTTGCTCTCTTTGACCCTGGCAGTCGATCCCCACCAGGGTGTTGACCGGCCCGGCAGGACCATTAGGAGGCGCCGGGGAATGGTCCTCCCGCACGCAGATAATGCGGGTTTTGTGCTGGTCGACAACTCCGTCGGCGTAGCGGTATTCGCCTTCGCTATTAACCGGCGTGATAGCCTCGGGCGGCATTCCCGAACGCTGACAGTACAGCCTTTGGTCCAGGAAATTCGAGAAATAGACCACCCCATCGGCCACGATGAATGCGCCGCCGCCGTACTCGTGGACCCGGGTTCGCACGCTGAATGGCCGGGGCGTCAGGTCGTGGCACTGCCCGTCCGGCGTGCGTTTCACCAGGACCTGCCTGCCTTCTTCCGAGGGGCGCGCTTCCACCCAGTAGATATCCGCGCCGTCCAGGGCCAGTTGCCCCAGACCCACGCTCTCCCCGACAATGAGGTCCGAGCTTATGGGCGATTTCCAGGAGCCGAGGGGCGCCGTTTGTCGCTTTGCCACCGGAATCCTCCCGCCGGCCGATTCGATTTCCAACAGATTAGATTTAGAGTAGCACATGCTGCTGTTGGCTCAGGGCCTTTTCATTCTCCTGCCTGGTAGGTAAAGCCCATCATGTCGAAAGCTTCGCTGAGATGGGCATTGTGGCGGCGTAGGGCAGCGGCTACGTTGGAATGCCCAGCCCGACGTACCAAGCTGATGACCAGGTTTCGCAGGCCCGCCAGCACCTGAGGGGCGGCCCCAGTGCGCACCTGAGAGCGGTCCTCGTCGAAGGTCACATCCCGTACCCAGTGGAGGCGGTTCTCGATGCCCCAGTGCCCACGGGAAAGGCTCAACAATCGCCTGGCATCGGCATCAGTGGCTGGGAGACTGCTAATTGCATAGCTCACAGCCACCTGTTTCTTGCCCTTCACGACCCGCTCGCGCTCTCTAGCCGACACACCTGTTGCAGATGCGGCCACGCTTCCCCGACCGTCCCAGCGCTGCCCACGTAGCCATTTAGCTCTGGGTCGGCCAAGGCCCACAACTCTCGCCGCTCCAGCCGCCCATGACGCCGCTTTACTGGAGCATCGGCCCAGACCGTCAGCTTGGCCCCGCGTGCTCGCCACTCCGCTGCCAGCCAGGGAGGTACGGTTGGGCCACCAGCCCTCTCAGTTCCTAGCAGGGGAAAAAGCCACCTCCAGGTCTCGGCGCAAGGTGGGCTGATTCTCTTTAACTGGCAGCAGATACTCTCCGCCGCCTGCCACAATCTGCTCACAGACTTTCCGTTGGGTCAGTAAGGCATCAGCCACTACTACCCGACCCTTCAGGGGTACCTGGCCCAATACTTCTTTGACCGCCGCCAATTCTTCCCCTTTGCCCGGCGCAGCTACCTGCGCCAGCACTGCCCCAGCGCGGCTAGCGTAGGCCGACACCAGATGGACCCCGGGTATCTCTTGGCCGTGGACCCCTCGCAAGGTTTTCCCGTCCAGGGACAGGGGGTCATCCGCCTCTACCCCGCTATTTGCCAGCCAGTTGCCGACTTCTGCCTCAAAGGCCGCCACGTCCAGGCCCTTGAACACCCGGTGGAGGGTGGCCACGCAGGGTGTCTTCTCCTGGCTGAACCCCAAAAGCTGCGCCGTAGCACCCCCTTGGTCCCGCCCCCATTGAGCTATGGCGTATAAGCTGCGGGCGCCGCACAGCATGGCACAGGTGGCCAAGGCCAGGATCGCCCCCAAAGAGTGGCGTCGCCCTTGGCTACTCCGGAAGTCAGGCACCAAATCCAGCGTTTCTCTCAAAGTCATCATCCTCCCCTCCCGCTTAAACTGGTAATAACTTTATACTATTTTGAGAAAATGAAAAGGCCCTGGCTGTTGGCTACAGAGGGGGTCCTGAGGTGGACAACCCAAATCTGCAATGAGTATACTGGGGCGGTCCTCAGCTAGCGAAAGGATCGCATTGATATGGAGGAGAGACTCAACATGAACTATTTCCCTCTGACCAAACAGCAGCAGGAATGGCAGGAGCGGGCTAGGGAGATAGCCGCCAGGGAATTGGCTCCCCGGGCCGAGGAGACCGACCAGAAGGCCCAGTATCCCCAGGAATCTCTGGACGCCTTGAAGCGGGAAGGGCTGTGGGGACTTCGGGTTTTCAAGGAGCACGGCGGCCTGGGTGAGGATATGCTTACCACCGGCCTGATTGTCGAGGAGCTGTCCAAGAAGTGCGCCTCTACCGCCATGTGCTACAAGATGCACTTGGAAGCCGCCGAGATCATCTGCCGCATCCCCACTCCCTACCAGGTGGAACACTTCGTCAAGCCCATGGCCCAAGGGGAGGTATTCACCACCATTGCGGGTGGAGAGACCCAGGGCGATGGCGATAACTGGTCACCCACCAATGCCGCGTCCTCCGTGGAGCGAGTACCGGGAGGATTTCAGATCGACGGTGTGCGCAAATCCTACGTGACCTCGGCCGGTAAGGCCACCCACTACCAGTTTCGATGCCGCATCGGCGAGGAAACCCCGCAGAGCAGTACCAGCCTGCTCTTCGTTGAGCGGGACAAGATCGACTGGGAGATCGTTGAGCCGTGGAACGGTCTGGGGATGCGCGGTAACAATAGCGCTCCTGTGAAGTTCACCGGGTTCGTACCAGAAGAAAATCGGCTAGGCGCTGAGGGAACAGTGCAGGCCGACACCGGGGCCTTCAACCGTCCAGTGGTTACCCTTACCTATGCTGCCGCATACCTGGGAATTGCTTCAGGGGCTTACGAGCTGGCCTGCCAAGAGATATCCCGGCGTTACCCCAGCGGCAGCCGGCGGCTGGACCGGCCGGTAAACCAGCGTCGTATCGCCGAAATGGGCACCCAGATCGAGGCGGCGCGGGCCCTCCTCCACGCCGCATGCTCCGTCTTCGACCAGGGCCGGGCCTCTTCCCAGTTGGTTTACTCCCAGGCCAAGGTAGCCTGCTCGGAAGCCGGGGTTCGAGTAACGCAAGACTGCATGAGCATCTTCGGCGGCACCGCATTTGCCAGCAGATTGCCCTTCGAGCGCTATTTCCGGGATGCCCGAGCGGGACTGGTTATGGGCATGGCTAACGATATGGCCTACGAGGGGATGATCCCCTTCATGTTTCCCGAATCCTAAAGCTGCGAATTGGACCGCGTCGGTGCGATTATTTCAGGTGTTCGGGGCTGAGGCGCCTGCGGCAGAACTTCAGCGCTATCGCAGGGAACCCCATAATCCTTCCGTAGACAATCGAGGTCCGACGAACAGGACTGCCCTTACTGATCCTTCGGCAGGCTCAGGACAGGATTAGCTCTTATGAGGTGTCTCCATGAGCATAGCATCCATACTGGAAAACGCCCCCAAACTGGCCCGGGAGTGGGCCGCCGAAAGGGAAGATCGGCAGGCGCGTACTGAGGCCGACCCGGCCGACTATCAGCGCTTGCGAGACTTGGGAATACCCCTGATGGGGGTACCGGTGGAGTTTGGTGGCACCTGGAAAACCCTGGCCCAGTCGGCCCGGCCCCTCTGCACCATGCTGCGCACCCTGGCGGCTGGCGACCCTTCCATTACTCTGGCCAGCGCCATGCATCAGGGAGTGCTTGGCTCCTGGCGCATCCCGACTGTTCCCGAGCCGTTTAACGACGGCTGGCAAAAACAGCGTAAAGAGGTCTTCCAGACGGTGGTGGATGGGGCCTGGTGGGGAACCATCGTCTCGGAACCGGGCAGCGGCGGCGACACCGGTCTGACCCGATCCCTATGTGTTCCCGAGGCGCCTGGCTCTCTGAAGTACCGCATCTCGGGACAGAAGCACTTCGGCAGTGGGTCCGGGCTAACCTCCTTTATGACTACCCGGGCTCTTGCCGAAGGAGAAACTACCCCCGACCTGTTTTTCCTGGAAGTGCGCGATCAGCCCTGGGATGGCAGCACCGGTATGAGATTAGCGGCGCCGTGGCGGGGCCACGGCATGATGTCCACCAACAGCCATGCCTTCGAGTTCAAGGATTTCCCCGCTACTCGGGTGGCCTGGCCCGGCCACCAAGCGGAGTTAATGGCGGCCAATAGCGGCCTGGGTGGCATGTCTTGGTCCTCGTGCATTGCCGGTGTGGTGGACGCGGCGATGGATTATACCCGTCAACGATTGAGAGAGGCCCGCACCCAGGGGAGTAACCTGCGGGCCTTCGTGCAGGTTGAGTGGACTAGGGCCGAGCAGGATGCCTTTTTAATTGAGCGGGCTTGGGAAGGAATGCTGCGGTCTATGGAACAGGGCGTGATTGATCGCCGGGCCATCCTCATGACCAAAGAATGCGTGGCGCGACTGTCCGAATCGGTGTTGAGCCGCCTGTGTAAGCTGTCCGGCGGCACCGCCTACACCTGGTACTCCCCCTTGGGAGCCTGGTATGACGACGTGCGGGCTCTGGGGTATCTGCGGCCGCCCTGGGCCCTGGCCTACGACAACCTGTTCAACATGGGCTGGCAGGATTAGTCGCAGGGTTAATCAATCGAAGCAGCGGATTCTCCGGAGACTGTTTCTTTTAGGGGGCGGGTGAGAAGCAACCGTTCATGGTTCGACAGGCTCACCACGAACGGATAAAGAACACCGCCCGTTCGTCCTGGGCTTGTCGAAGGACGGTCCACCCAGAATACAGGAGTTTTGGGATAGATATTACGTGGCCAACTCTCTTATCCACTGACTGTGATTGGCGCTGCCGGTACCCTCGATTTGAGCGTCGGCACCGACCTTCAAGTCACCGATGTCCTCCAACAACTCCACGTGGGCCACCATTTCCGACAGACCAGCGCGCAGGTTGCCGCCCATCAGTTTGACACGATCGAAAATAGCCCGGGTAAGCTGTTCCAAGCCCACTGGTTGCTCTTCTACCCGCCCAACGATGCTGGCCAGGCGTTCAGCGTGGTGCTGGATCAACTCCGTGCCCCGGGTGGCGTTCACGAAGTTATAGCGGCGATGGTTATACAGCCGGTGGGCCGGTAAAACAGAAATTGACGGCCCCAAATCGGCCACCTTTTGCAAGGAGCGCAGATAGGTTCCCAGGCCATAGAGGCCATCTTCCTCGCGGTATTCGGCGGGCAGATGGCTTTTTACTTCCGCCGGGTAAGTCGTTTTGGCGGTGGGATGGGGGGTTATCTCCGGAAGCACGTGATCGCCGGTGAACACTACGTCGCCCATGGTGACACAGATCTCGTCGGGGGAGTGGCCAGGCGCGTGCATGAAGGTCAGCGCGCCCACCTGCTCCTCGGCTTTGATCCGATGCTTTACCTCCACCGTGCGCCGGTTATGCAGGTAGTTCTCTCGCTCCGGCTGGGGTTCCCGGGTGGCGTCCTCGGCTTCCACAATTCGTCGCATCTCCCGCTGCAAGGGTGAGGTGGTGCGCCGGTCCAGGTCTCTGGGATCGTAGGGCTGGAGATGGGCGTAGATGTCATGGGCCCAGAGCTCGGCGTTGGTCTCCTCCACCAGCTGGGCCACTGCGCCGTCGTGGTCTTCATGCCCGTGGGTAATTATCACTCGCTCTATGTCTTTAGCCTGGTATCCGGCGCAGGCCATTCCCTCGGCCAGCCTGGGGAAGGAGCCGGTCACGCCGGTGTCGATCAGGGTTAGCCCCTCGTTCTCAAACAGATAAGCCCAGGTTGGACCAGTGTAGGAAAAGGCCTCCCTGGGAACGGACACGGCGTGAATCACCAAGCCCTGGTTGGTGGTGATTTTCAGGACCATGCTGTTCCCGTTCTGGTCTCCGGTACGCACCACAACCACGTCTTTAAAACAGTGCTCCATGAATTCCTTTCTCCTGGTCGAAGGGAGTCTATTACCGCTCTGTCCGCGGCTGGAACCGGTCGGCGATAACCTGGCTAATGCCCTAGACTGATAAACCGAAGAGTCGCCACCCATAGGGTGGCATACCAAGCCGTGTTAGAGGCTATAGTGCCAGCCAGCGGTTGTCAAATACTACCGGGCGTCGAGGGCTCGATTGGATTCGTAGATGTCGCGCAACACCGGTTCGATCATTCTCCGCCAGATGGTTCGCTTGGTGAGGAGGTGGTAAGTTATCCACTTGGTTAGGGTGGTGACGGTGCCGGCCTTAACATCCCAGGTTATTTCCCATAACGTGCCTTCAGGAAGGATGAAAAACTCGTCGATCCGGTCGGACCAAGTGGAATCCACGGTCCGCATAGTCCGGCGCATGGGAGGCTCAAACAAACAATCCCAGGTAACACCTCCGCCGATGTCCTCCCGGAAGGTCAAGGATGGGCCCTCTCCGGACAGATATTTCCCGTATTTGTTTTGGAGCTCCTCTCCGCTTACCTGTCCGTTAACCGGATATCCGGTTAACGCTTCGAATACTTTTTCGGGCGAGGCGGCGACGATGGTTTGATATTTGAGGCGTAACAAGGCGCAACCGTCCTGGTATTCGCCTACCCGCGAAAATGAGGGATGACTTGTTTTGCAAACATCTCCATCTGGGTAAACAGCTGAGCAGAATTATCCGCGAGAAAGCCAAAATTGAAGTCCCTGACGCCGGCCTCGACCCGCTCCTCAACGGCCCGCACGCAGTCTTGAGGCGTGCCGGTAACGCAAAGCGCCTGGGCTATATCCTCGGCGGAACGGTCCGCGGTGACATATCGCTGACCCACGTTGGTTACCGCCAGGCCCAACGCCTCCTCCCGGTTTTCGGAAATAGCCGTGGGCTGATTCAGTCCCCAATGGAAGCCCTCCAGGTCTCGTCCGGCTTCGGCCGCCATCTGGCGGATGGTTTCATTACTGGACTTCAGCCGGCGCACGGTAAACAGATATGGGTACCAGCCGTCGCCCTGCAAGGCCGCCCGGCGCATCGCCGCATCGCTACGTCCCGCTATCCAGATGGGCGGGTGGGGCTTCTGGGACGGTTGGGGCAGTAACGTCGTGTCCTGGAAGCTGAAAAATCTGCCCTGATGGCTCACCTGTTCTTCGGTCCAAAGGCGTTTCATTACCTCCAGCATCTCATCGGTGCGACGCCCCCGCGTGCGTAACGGGATGTCCAGGGCTTCGAACTCCGCTTCCGTGTTGCGCTGGCCGCTAATGCCAATACCGAAATCCAGCCGCCCCTGGGATATCACGTCCAGGGTAGCAACCAACTTGGCCAGCATGACCGGATGGTAAAGCGGCGCTATCACGATACCCGTCATTACCCGCAGGGTGCGGGTCGCACCCGCGGCGGCGGCCATAGCGGGGATGCTCAGCAGAGTCGGCCGGGGAGGATCGCCGTCCATCACGTGCTCCCCGGTGGTTACCCGGTCAAATCCAAGACTTTCCGCACGCCGGGCAAGTTCAGCTACATCCCAGTAACCGTCCAAGCCCAGGCTGCAGCCGAAGGTCAGTTGGGGCGACGGCATGGTCAGTCCTCCCGGGTTCTCCCGCTTAGGTTGGGGCGCCGGACCAATCATACCATTTCTGGCCAACTGAGGAGGGATGAAGCCATTCCGGACTGGCTGCCAGGTGCCAGGGTAGATACGTGTAGGTTAGGCCCGATGAGGAACGACGGGGCGGTGGTGTTGCCGCCCGGACCGGCTAACCGGCTTCTTGGCCAAGCATTTCGTCCGTAATCTCAGATAGCTTTTTCAGGTTCAGGGCGCCCGTCCAACTTCGGAATATCTTCCATTCCGAGTCGACGAACACGGTGGTAGGCATCCCCAAGACCCGGTAGTTCCGCATTATCGCCGGGTCTTCGGTGAACCCCGCCGGATAGGTCACGCCCAGCGCTTTCAAGAGAGCCTGGGCGTCATCCTGGCTTCCCAGGGAGGTAAACTGCCCCACATCGATGCCCAGCAGAACTACCCTATCCTGGTATTCGTCGTAGAATTCCTGAAATTCGGGTAATTCCGCCCGGCAAGGCCCGCACAGACCGGCCCAAAAATTCAAAATGACCGGCTTTCCCTGCAGGTCGGAAAAATTCAGCGACTCGGCCCCCAGGCGTTCCTGTCCCTGATACAGAGTGAAGGTAAAATCGTTGGGATTCTGAGGTGTGCTAGACGGCGTGACGGGATCCGCAGTACCCACCGCCGGCCCCGGGTCTGGGGAATTTGTAGGGTCTGAGCCGGTGAACACCGTCGCGCCGTCGCAGGCTCCCAGGGCCAGGGCCAGAAGGATTCCCAAGGGCAGTGCCGCTACCCTCTTGAATCCAATTTTGGGGCGGCAGTACCCTGGCCCGGACTTCGGAGATACCAGGCGGGCTGGAGAGAACCATCGGAAAATTGGCGCCATCTATTGAACCTCAAGACCTGGGCATTTGTCTTAGAGCCTGTGTTCAAAGATATCCGGGCAAAGCATAATTCCCGGCACGTCATTCCGGCGCAGGCCGGAATCCAGCGTCATCTACCCATCAAACAGGTGGCGGTGTATTCGTCGCTCCGGCGAAAGCCGGAGCGACGAATACACCGCCACCGGGCCCATCGATGCTTTTAACACAGGCTCCTAAATATGGGGTGCCTTACTAAATACGTTGATACTGCCGATTCGGGTTGGGAGCTGCCCGGCGTGCCGCTGTCTCAATAATGCTCCTCCCCAACAAATCAGATGCCGGGCCCGCCGAAAGGGTGCACCCCGGATTGTATCAGTTGGCGAGCATAAGTTGGCGCTATCCCGTGGAGCTAACCCCCGTCTTCTGGGTATCCAGGCCCGTATCAATGGCCGGAGGGTAAATCCCTGGATTCAGGATGGCCAGGGTATAGCCCAGGGTGTACAATCGGGCCCACTAGGTCCCCGAGGACTAAACAAGGGGCATGTTCGGAGGGCACAATGCGGATTCTGCTCATCGCCACGAATCGCCACAACCGCCTGCAAAGTCGCATGAACGCCCAGCCGCTGCCCATTGGGCTAGCCTACGTCGCCGGCCATTTGGACCCAGATCGGCACACGTTGAAAGTCCTGGACCTGATGTTTGCCGGAGATGATTACCTCTCCGAAGTGGAGGATGCCGTGCGGGAGTTCTCACCGGAGCTGGTGGGAATATCGCTGCGGAATCTCAGCAACCACAGCTACCTGGACCCGCAGTGGGCGTTGCCCATCACCAAAGAAGTTATCCAGCGGGTTCACGCTACAACCCAGGCTCCGGTGGTCTGCGGAGGTCCGGCCTTCAGCATCCTGCCCAAGGAATGCTACGCTTTCCTGGAGCCCGATCTGGGAATAGCGGGGGATGCCGGCGAGGCCTTTGCGGAGCTGGCCAATCGAATCGAGATCGGCGAGCCTTCCTATTTTGACCTGCCGGGACTGGTTTATCGCCAGAATGGGCAGATCATCTACAACGGAATGCGCTGCTTCTCCGAGTTCGCCAGGCCCCCGCGTCTGGAAGAGCTGGACATGCAGAAATACCGGCAGGCTGGATTCGGCATTGGCGTCTTGACCAAGCTGGGCGGCTTTTATTACCCGACTTCGGAGGCCGCGACTCAAACCGAGGAAGGCGCCTGGCGGGTGATTCGCCCCATCGACGAGGTGGTGGCCGAGGTCAAGGACCTGGAAGAGCGGTTCGCCCTTCGTAAGATTTTCTTCATCGACAATTGCTTCAACGTCCCGACTCACCATGCCAAGTCTCTCTGTCATGCCCTGATGGATGCCGATTTGAAATTGCGCTGGAATACCTGCCTGGCTCCCTACAACTGCGACGCCGAGCTGGTGGGGCTGATGAAGCAGGCCGGATGCGCCCTGGTATTGATGGGCGGCATGGGCGGAGACAGCCACGATGGGGCTGCTATTGGGGAGAATTTGGAGCCCCTGTTGGAGACTACCCGGCTCTGCGAAGAAGGAGGGCTGCACTACACCATTTCCCAGCGGTTTGGCGGGCCGGGGGAAACCCGAGAGACCGTGGACCAAAAACTGGAGTTTCTCCGCGGCTTAAAGCCGGCTATGGCCAACCTTCGGGTGGGAATCAGCCTGCTGCCGGGCACCAGGGAGGCCGCCCTGGCCCTGGACGAAGGCCTGATCAGCGACGAGTCGGAGCTGATCAAGCCAACCTTCTATCTGGCGGAGGAGGTGCGGGATTGGATTGTGGATTACCTGAAGGAAGCCGCGGCGGAAAACCCCAGGTGGAACCTGCTGTAGCCGCCTGCCAGTCAGTTTCTTGTGCCCATTCCCCCCAGCGTCCGGTGGAACATTCTGTGAGTTCCCTCAGGTCGTGATCTCCGACAAGCCATGATCTCTAGCAGAAATACCAACGCCCTGGTGATGCAATCCGGTGGCTGCACTCCGGTGTTAAACCGCAGCCTGTTGGGGGTGGTGGCCGAGGCTCAGGAGACGCGAGCCTTTGGCCAGATATTGGGCTCAGTTCATGGCCTGGAAGGGATTTCAGGGGGCGACTTTCGGGACTTGGGGGCGATTTCCGCCTCCACCTGGACCAGAATCGCCCAAACCCCCGGCGCGGCCCTGGGCTCCACCCGCCGCAAGCTGCGACCCGAAGAGGTGCCAGACCTCCTCCAGATCCTCTCCGATAGCCGTATCGGCTTCTTGTTTACCATAGGGGGCAACGACTCAGCAGGCACCGCGCACAGCTTGAGTCAGGCGGCCAGGCAAGCCGGATACCCCCTGGTGGTGATGAATATTCCTAAGACCATCGATAACGACCTGGTGCTGACCGACCACTCCCCAGGATACGGCAGCGCCGCCCGGTTCGTCGCCCTGGCTACTATCGGGGCGGGCCAGGATGCCCGGGCCATGGGCATGGCCTCGCCCATTACCATTATCGAGGTGATGGGGCGGGATGCCGGCTGGCTGGCCGCCTCGGCAGCACTGGCCCGGCGGGAGGAGGCCGACGCGCCGCATTTAATCTGCCTGCCCGAGGTTCCGGTGGATGAGAACAGGTTCGTGGCTGCCGTCGAGGAAGCATATCGGCGCCACGGCTTCGCGGTGGCGGTTGTAGCGGAGAATGCCCGGGGCCGCGCCGGGGTGCTGGGAGGGCAGGAGGAACCGTGGTTCGTGGACGATTTTGGTCATCCCTACTACGATGGTCCCGCCCGATATTTGGCGGGATTGGTCGGGCGCAGCCTGGGTGTGCGAGTCCGGTACGAGAAGCCCGGGACTATCCAACGGTCCTTCGCTTCCGCCGTTTCCCGCGTTGACGCGCAGGAGGCCGAGCTGACCGGTCGGGCCGCGGTTAGCTTCGCCCTGTCCGGGCATCAGGATGAGATGGTGACTCTGGTGCGGGGCTCCGGTCCGAAATACTCCTCGACGGTCGGTGTGGCCCCTCTGGTTCAGGTGGCCGAAGGGGTAAAATCCATGCCAAAGGAATATCTGGATGCGGAGAACTACTGGGTGACGGACTCCTTTCTCGACTACGTAAAGCCCTTGATTGGCGCTCCCTTGCCCCGGTTTGCCAGCCTTATCTGAGGAGGGGTGTGAAAAAACATCGTTCATGGTTCGACAAGCTCACCACGAACGTTTGGGGACTCCGTTCGCCCTGAGCTTGTCGAAGGGCCGATTACTACACTCTTGAACATTCTCACAGGCCTCTGAGGGAAACTGTTCAGAGTTGAGGGGAAGTGAGCAACCGGCGGCATTCCAGGAGGGGATTGAGACCTCTGGCCCGCCAGGTGCCAAAGAGGGATGCCAAGGTCATCTTGCTGTCGGTGCCCTGCCCTGAGCGGGTGCCGCCGCTGATCTTGCGACTGGTTACCAGATGCCGCAGGCTCCGCGGCCTGGCTGGGCTCGGGGAAGGACCGAGGCCTTGGCCTCCGTGTAGACCTGGTGAACCGCCTCGGCCCACTGAGCCAGCCCAGCGTCTTCTGGGTACAACCCTTTCAGGTCATGGATATCCCGCAGCAGATGAGCCCAGCACCGTTGCTTCAGGCCCGGGTAGTGGTTATAGGCGGCGTAGAAATCACTGACCAACACTCCGCTGAAGGAGGAATCCAGCACCTCATCCACCACCCCCTTATCCCGACCCCGACGCAGGAAGTATCGTTCGCTGGGAGTGCTGAAGGTCCAAACATAGCCGTTGCTCCCGTCCTGGCGCCAGCCGGTTTCGTCGCCCTGCACCACGGGACTGGCGCGGACTTGCTCGAGCACCTCTCGCACCGCCGTCTCAGCCTGACGGGCTACTCCATGGACGGCCTGGACGATGGCACCAACACTCAGGTGCAACTGATGGACGGTCTCCAGGTACCATTGGATGATTCTTATGGGCAACCGTCCCTCCTCCCGCAGGGTCACCATCAGGCTTACCAGATTGACCCCCAGGCGCTGCTGGCCCAGAACCACCCCCTGCAGGGCCTCTTTGGGCAGCCGGCGCCGCTGGCATACCGGACAGATGCGGGCTACCAGGGCGTGCTCGGTCACTTCTACCGGAGCCACCGGTAGCTCAATGACTTCCCGAGTTCGCTGTACCCATCCGCCGTTCAGGTGAGTCCCGCAGTCGGGACAGACCGCCACGGCATGCTCCACCCGCTGGGTAGGAGTCATGCGCTGGCGGGCGAAGCCATGGCGGCGCGGCTTTCTGGGCTCCTTTTTCTCCGGCGCTTGCCGGCTGGAGTGCGGCTGATTACCCGGCATCCCCGACGACCCGCGCCGGTTGGGACGGGATTCCAGAACCCCAATCCGCCTTTGCAAATCGGCAATGACTGCCCGCTGGCCGGCAATTATCTCCAGCAGAGTTTCGCGACTCGCCGCGTTCAGGTCTAGTTCAGTGTCCACCTCCCTGGTATGCCACAACTCCCCCGGCCATGCCAGCGTTTTTCCAACGGCTTTGAGCCAATTCACCTCATCAAGTCTGAACAGTTACCTCTGAGGTCGTTATCACGTCAAATTAGCTGATGGAGTGTATACTCGTACCACTGAAAACGACCCAGCACTGCCAACTATGCCGCGCTTTTTAAATTGTCATGGCGAGCCCTTCGGCTGCGCTCAGGATAAACTCCGCGAAGCAATCTCTCCTTTCCCCTGAGGGATTGCTTCGGGCCTGCGGCCCTCGCAAGGACAGTGAGGATAATCAGCAGGCCCTGAATATCTATGGGGGTTGAGATGACAACAGGTACGGATTCCAAAAAAGCAACTGCGCTAATGGCGCATCTACTCCGGCGGGCCGGCTTCGGCGCGACGCGAGACGAGCTGGAACATTACCTGTCCCAGGGCTATCCGGCCGTGGTAGAGGAGCTGCTCCATCCGGAGCGGCAGCCCGAGCTGGAAGAGGACATCATCAGGCGCTACAACATGGACCAGAACAGCCTGATGCTGATAGAGAGCTCCCAGGCGAACTGGATGTACCGCATCGTCAATACCAAGCGGCCGCTGGAGGAGAAGATGGCTCTGGTCTGGCATGGCCTCTTCGCCACTGCTTACGGGAAGCTGAATCACGCCAAGGCGGTGGTCAACCAAACTAACGTCTTCCGGCGCTGCGGGCTGGGCCATTTTCGCACCCTGCTGTTGGAGCTGTCGCGGGACCCGGCTATGATCTTCTGGCTGGATAATAAGGACAACCATAACGGCGCGCCCAACGAAAATTACGGTCGGGAGTTGTTAGAGCTGTTCTCCATGGGAATCGGTGCCTACACCGAGGACGATGTCAAGGCCTGTGCCCGGGCCTTCACCGGCTGGACCATCGCCAACGCCGATTACATGAGCCAGCGCGCTTCCCGGGACTCCATTTGGCCTCACGGCCGGCTGGACTGGCAGTTTTTGTACCTACCGGAAGACCACGACGATACCGACAAAACTTTTTTGGGGAATACCGGTCGTTTCAACGGGGAAGACATAATTGACATAATCATTCAGCAGCCGGCGACGGCATGGTTCATCGCCAGCAAACTGTACGCCTTCTTCGTTGCCGACGCCCCGGACGAGACCGCGATTCAAGTGTTGGCCGATGAGTTTCAGCGGAGCGGGGGAGACATCCGGCAAGTTATGAGTACCCTGTTCCTCTCCGACTTCTTCCAGGGGCAGCAGGCCCGCTTGGCTCGCGTCAAAAGCCCCGCCGAGCTGGTGGCAGGCACGGCCCGGCTGGCCGGCAGCCATCAATTTCCTGACTGGTCAACGGTCAACCTGGCGATGGACGTTAACTTCATGGGACAGGAGATCTTGAATCCGCCCACGGTCGAAGGCTGGCACACCGGAGCCGAGTGGATCGATACCGGAAACCTGGTGGAGCGGATCAACTCGGCGGCAATGGAGATAGGCGATGTTGGCCAGCCGGGGGTTCGAGGGGTCATCGACCGGATCCGTTCCCAGGGTGAGGTCTGCTCCGTTGAAAAGCTGGTTGACCTGTGTTTGGAATCGATAGGCCAGTTTGAAGTTTCGAAAATCACTCGCCAGGGCTTGCTGGATTACGCGCAGAAGCGGGGAGCGCTGCACTTCGACCGTCAGGACCAGGTAGCCTGCTCGGAACAGAGAGTCGGAGAAATGCTGCAGCTGATAGTCGCCACCCGGGAGTACCAACTGGCCTGACACTGATGACAGTTCAAGTAGATTTTGCTTACAGCCACACCGTAGGTTTCCTGGCCAACCAGGGCCGGGGCTTCAACAACCCGGTGGATGTGGCCTGGGATTCGGCCGGAGTCCTTTACGTTGTCAATCGGGCCGGGCCGGAGGTGGGGATTCGCTTACCCTACAAGCGGGTAACCATCTGTACCGTGGATCAGGAATACCTAGGAGAGTTCGGTACCGGAGGCCAGGGAGACGGCGAGTTCTGGTGGCCCAGCTCTCTGGCTTTTGATAGTGAAGACCAGCTCTACGTCGCCGATGAAGCCCTGCACCGTATTTCAATCTTCGACCGTCAGGGCCAGTTCTTGGGCAAGTGGGGCACCGGTGGTTCTGAGGAGGGGCAGCTCAACCGGGTTTCTTCCATCGCCTTTGATTCTGAGGAAAACCTCCTGGTTTCCGATAGCCTGAACCACCGGATCCAAAAATTTACCAAGGATGGGCGTTTCCTGGCCAGCTGGGGTGAACCCGGCCAGGGAGCCGGTCAGTTCAATATGCCCTGGGGTCTCTGCCTGGACGGCCAGGGAAACGTCTACGTGGCAGACTGGCGCAACGACCGCATCCAAGAGTTTGACCCGGACGGGAAATTCCTAGGGCAATGGGGCGGTTCCGGCGACGGAGCAGGGGAGTTTAACCGCCCGGCGGCCTTGGCGGTGGACCCGGAGCAGAACCTTTACGTGGCGGACTGGGGCAATGAGCGAGTCCAGGTTCTGAGCCCGGAAGGCCAGGTGCTGGCCCAGCTTCGGGGCGACTCTATTCCTTCCCGCTGGGCCGACGACTATTTCGCGGCCAACCCGGCGGAGTATGCGGCTAGGCTGGCTGCCAACCTGGAACCGGAGTTGCCGCAAAGGCTGATGTCCGGGCGCGAAGGACGCCGGGAGGAGTCGGCCAACATAGAAAAGCTGCTATGGGGTCCGACATCAGTGAAGCTCGATTCCGCCGGACGAATTTACATCGTCGATAGCTGCCGCCACCGCTTGCAGATCTACCGCAGGTTAGTCTGAGCGCCTGGTCAACCCTGGGCGGCGAAGGATTCTCGGCGCAGGATTGTCCGGGAGGGTCGGGAAACCCCGACCCGGCACGCTTAGATGGGGAGCAGCGGCTCCGTTCGGTTGGGCGGCAGGTCGGAATCGAAGGCGTTGATCGCCAGGGCCAGCATGGTGTAGTTGCCGAAAACCAGGGTTAGCTCCACCGCCCCTTGACGCTCGAACTGCTCCAGGACCGCCTGGAAGGCTCCCCGGCTGGCGTGATGGCTACGGAACAACTCGCGGCCATAATTGACCACCGCCTGCTCGTCGTCTGGCAGCCCGTTCAACTCCTCCTCCTCCCGCAGCCCGTCCACTACGTCGTCCGACAGACCGGCGCTGCGACCCGAGGCAGCATGGGCGTTCCATATATGCTGGCAGTCCATTTCCCGGGCGGTGATCAGCATGGCCAATTCCAGGATCTTCAGGGGCAAACTGGAGTCATTGCGTAGATACTGATTCAGCGCCGTGGCCCGGCGGTTGGCTTCCGGCACGTGGATCATTACGGAGCCTGGACCGTAGGGCGGGACCCCGCCGTTCTTGGTGATCTCTTCAAACGCGTCTTTCTGATTTGAGGGTACGCTGTCTTTAGTGGCTGCCGGTAGTCGTGCCAAAGTCTCCTCCTGTTGGGGGACAAAGGTGAGCCCCCGCTGTCATATTGTTGGCTGTTGGGACAGGGGAGAGTGTAGCGAAGGCTTCCTGTTCCGTCAATTGCTTCTAACGGGCAATTGTTTCTGGCGGATTCCCAGGGCTCTAGCCCTCGGCGGCCAGGGCTTGGCGAACATTAGCGGCGGCCTCCTCGGTGACCCATATGATCCAGACGGCTTCGTTGTTCTTCAGCCAGTAAACCGCGGCCTCGGGCCACTCTTTGTCGTTATCGTTCTTCCAGGCGGCCAAGTCGCCCAAAGCCAGGGCCCCGATAAACATCTTGCCCAGGAACTCGGTTACCTCGGGCGCCCGTTCTACCAGGCCGGAGTAGACGCCGGAGTGTACGTCGGTGGCCTTGAAAGCGCAACCCATGGTTGATTCATAGGGTTCGGCTTTAGTGGCCGCGTCGAGGGCGTCCTGGCATTCCTGGGTCCATGCAGGCTCCTCCAGCAGAGTTAGGTCCAGGTCCGCGGTGAGCTTGGTGGGCTCCCAATAATAAGAAGCCACGGCCTCTCCGGCCTGGTAGGCCCCTACGATGTTGGCGTCGATGGCGGCAGCCGCTCCGGGCTCCAGCAGGTTGAGGTCATCGCCGAGCCCGTAGGCGTGCCACTTGGCGCGGATTATTTTCTGACAGCCCCAGCCGATGATGCAGTTGACCACCACGCCCTTGCTGGGGTCCTCGGGGTCTTTGATCAGCTCTTTGAATTTGGGCAGGTCCGCCACGGACTTCAAGCCGGGGTTCTGTTCCACCATGTAGGTGGGCACGTAGATCCCTTGTATCGACGTCTCCAGGATCTGCCCGGTGGCGCCGTTCCCCACGTTGCCAAACTGGCCGGCCAGGTCCACCAGCGTCCCGGCCGAGACGCTCTCCTGATACCAGTCGGCCACATTGTTCTGCCACAGCTCCAGGTTCACGTCCAGGTCTCCTTGGGGAAGGGCTACCTTCATGGTGCCGGTGGTGCCGGTGACCTGCTCCACCGGGTAGCCGTAGCCATGTTCCGTGATGTACATGGCGATGGCGTTGTGTTCCCACAGAGTTTCCCACTGGCCGTCATGGAACTTGATGACTTGCTTTCCTTCTCCGCCACAGGCCACTAGCAGGCCCAAGACCAGCAACCCGCCCACAAGCATCATCAATTTGGCCAATCCTTTGGACTTGAGCATCGGTGAACACCTCCAGATATGATTATCTAACCTTGTTTCGGTGGGGTTCCAGATAGAGATTTGGGGAGGCCCGGGCAGGACCGCGGTCCAAGGACGGGCCGGGGCTTGGTGTCCTAGGGACTGCTCCTGTCCGCGCCGGGCTCTTGGGCAAGGCCTTGGGTTATGCGGTCGATTATAATGGCCAGGATGACGATGCCAATGCCCGCGACGAGACCGTTGCCGAACTCCAGGTTGAAAATGCCCGCCAGAACGTCGGCGCCCAGGCCTTGAGCGCCCACCAGAGATGCGATAACCACCATCGCCAGGGCCATCATGGTGGTCTGGTTGATCCCGGCCATTATGGTGGGCCGGGCCAGGGGAAGCTCCACCTTAATTAACATCTGCCAGGGTGTGGCGCCGAAGGCCCGGGCGGCCTCTTTCAACTCGGGGGAAACCAGACGGATTCCCAGGTTGGTGAGACGCATGGCGGGAGGTACAGCGTAGACCATGGTGGCCACCACCGCCGGCACTTTGCCCAGGCCAAGGAAGTATATGGCGGGGATCAGGTAAACGTAACTGGGCATGGTCTGCATGGTGTCCAAAATGGGCAGCATCAGGCGGTTTAGCCGCTCTTTCTTGGACATCGCGATTCCCACGGGGACGGCCACGATCACCGACATGACGGTGGCGCTGCCCACCACCGCCAGCGTGCGCATTGCCTGGTCCCACATCTGCACCACTCCGATGAACAGCAGGCCGGCCAGGGCAAGCAGGGCGAATTTGTAGCCACGCACTCGCCAGGCCAGCAGGCCTACCAAGGCTATAAACAGCCACCAGGGCAGCCACAGCAGTAAGTCCTCTATCGGCACCAAGACCTGGAGCAACACTCTGGTGATGGACCGGAAGAAGCCCCTCCAGTGGGCTACCATCCAGAGTTGCGCCCGGTCCACCCAAGAGTCCAGGCCAAAGGTAACCTGGGAAGGGAAGTCGGTGGCGATGTCCAAGAAGGCTAAAACCAGGCCGGCGGCCACCAGCAAAGCCACCGCCAACGGCCACCGCCAGCGTAGCAGGCTTGCCAGGTGGTCAGGGTCCCCGGGGCGGCTTTCACTCTCGGGAGTACTCATTACTCCTCCTTGCGATACGGAGCGCTATTGGTTGGTGGTCGTGTCTTCTTGCGCCTATTCCAAACCAAGGCGGGCTCTACCTGGAACGCCATACCAACGGCTGCGCGCTTAAACTTGGCATTAGATTAAGCCGGCAGGTTTCCGGCCAGGGTGCCCAGGAGGGCCGACCGGGTAACCACGCCCAGCAGTTCCCCACTTTCGGCAACCACGCCGATTGGCGACTCGGTTCCGGCCGCCAGGGACACCAGGTCGTCTACGGGAGTGGTGGGAGGACAGCAGAGATAGCTCGAGAACCGGGCGCGGTCCTCCCCGGAGGGCTCCTCCATAATGGTGGCCGCGTCCATGATCTTAGTCTTGGACACTTCCTGCACGAATTCCCCTACGTACTCATCCTCCGGATGGAGAACTATATCTCGGGGAGAGCCAATCTGGATGATGCGACCGTCCCGCATGATGGCGATGCGGTCGCCGAGCTTCAGGGCTTCGTTGAGGTCGTGGGTTATAAAAATTATCGTTTTGTGCAGCTCCTGCTGCAGCCGAAGCAACTCTTCCTGCATATTTCGGCGGATCAAGGGGTCCAACCCGCTGAAGGGCTCGTCCATTAACAAGATGTCCGGGTCCACCGCCAGGGCGCGGGCCAATCCGACCCGCTGCTGCATGCCGCCGCTCAATTCTCTGGGATAGGCTTGTTCCCACTCTTGAAGCCCCACCAGGTCCAGAATCTCCCGCGTGCGAGCGTAGCGGGAAGTCTTGCCGATTCCCTGAATCTCCAGGCCCCAGGCGGCGTTGTCGAGCACCCGCCGGTGGGGCAGCAGCCCGTAGCCCTGGAACACCATGGCCACCTTGCTGCGACGAAATCCAACCAAGGCTGTTTCGTCGTAGTTGAGTATGTTCTCTCCCTCGATTAGAATCTCGCCGGTGGTGGGTTCAATCAGGCGGATCAGGCACCGTACCAGAGTCGACTTGCCGCTGCCGGAAAGTCCCATTACCACGAAGGTTTGGCTCCGGTTCACACTGAAATTTATTTCTTTTAACGCCAAAACACAGCCCAGCTCGGCCAGGAGCTGTTCCTTACTTTTACCCTCGTTTTCCGGAGCCAGGGCCAGGCCCGGGTGTTGGCCGAATACCTTGGACAGGGAGCGTACGGCGATAAAAGGTTCGCCCATCTCCCCGGCCTGCTCTTGGTTGGTTCCCTCTGCTTTGCCCAACCCGGTGGTCATCGCTTAACCTCTTTATTGGGGAAATCTGGTAGCCTCGTTGTCAGGCTCCTCGCGCTCCGGGGCTGTCCCCCTATTGGACGTTGATCCTTATTAGGGCTCAACGAATGCTCTGGGAACCCCCAGGCCTGGTGGCTAGAGGCAGCTGGAGGACGCGATCGGCGCCGCTCCTGGCCGGTAACCTGTTTCTAATCATGCCTGGCTTTTGTACGGATGGAGCTAACAGCTCGGTAGGGATAAGGCCCGCTGGGGTTGGGGAGCATCAGGATTATCCGGTGGGGCATTTGGCGTTACCCTGAGGGTCGAGAGGCAAATTGTCAAATACGACCGGGGTTAGCCACCTAAGGCCAGCATGGTGTAATATAGGTCAATAGCATAAGGAAATCCAGCGTATTTACCGGCATCTTAACCGGAAACGCAAAGGGTCGCCTGGCCGGTCTCCACCCCGGCGAAGAGAAGTTGAGAGGGTCTTATGGCAAAGATAGCAATTATTGGGACTGGGCTAATTGGCACTTCCTTAGCGTTGGCATTAAGGGAGTCTTCGTTGAGGGACCTGCAGATAGTCGGTACCGACGAGGACCGGCAGGCCAGAGGTGGAGCGGAGAGAAGGAAGGCTTTCGATCGGGTCGAAAACCGGCTGTTCAGCACAGTAGAAGGGGCGGACGTTGTGGTATTGGCCACGCCGGTCCTGGCCATGAAAGAGGTGATGGAGCTCATCGGCCCGGAACTAGCCGAGGGCTGCGTGGTCACCGACGTCGGCAGCTCCAAGAAGGTGGTTCTGGAGTGGGCCGAGCAGCTTTTGCCCAAGACGGTGGATTTTGTGGGAGGGCATCCCATGGCGGGCAAGGAGGAGGCCGGACCGGAAGCGGCGGAGCCCGACCTGTTCCAGAACAAGACCTACTGCGTGGTTCCCAGCGCCAGGGCCAGTCAACAGGCAGTGGCGGAAGTCACCACCATGATCGAGGCAATCGGCGCCACCCCATACTTCATCGGAGTTGAAGAGCATGACAGTTTCGTCGCCGCCGCCAGCCACCTTCCTTTTCTACTATCCACGGCACTGGTCGGCTGCACCTCGAAAAGCGTCAACTGGGAGGACATCGCCCAGCTGGCTTCCACCGGCTATCGAGACATCACCCGGCTGGCCTCCGGCGACTCTGTGATGCACCGGGATATTTGCCTCACCAACAGCCAGCCGATCGTTTCATGGATTGACGCCTTCATTAAAGAATTGTACGAATTTCGAAAAATCCTGGTCGACGAACCTCATCCCGACGGGGAGGTAGTAAAGGGGGTATTCGACCAGGTCGCCACCGCCCGGGCCAGTTGGCTGGCGGGCGAGGCCACGGCCAAGGCCCGCATGGCGAACCGTGAACGGGAGGAAATACCCAGCTCCGCCGAGTTCATGGGGGAGCTGTTCATGGGGAGAAAGCTGATTCAAGCCACTAAGCGAATTCCCGGCGCTATGAGGGACAAGGAAAAGGACCGCAGATAAGCCCAGGCTCCGGACGGGAGATGGCATTGTTGGAGGTTAACCCCGCGCCACCGCTGTTGGTGATTTTGTCCGGCCCCTCCGGCGTGGGTAAAGACGCAGCCCTGGAGGAGTTGAAGAAGCTGGACCGCCAATGGTATTTCGCCGTGACCGCCACCACCCGAAAAATGAGGGATGGGGAGCGGGATGGGGTGGATTACATTTTTCTGGACGAGGACACCTTTGCCAAGATGCGGGAGCGCGACGAGTTTTTGGAATCTGCCCAGGTCTACGGACGCTGGTACGGCGTGCCTCGTAATCAGGTTAGGAACGGCCTGAAATCCGGCAGAGACGTCATCCTTAACATTGACGTGCAGGGCGCCGAAACGGTGCGAAGGCTTATCCCAGAGGCCGTTTCCATCTTCATGCTGCCGGCTTCGCTGGACGAGCTCCGAGGGAGGCTGGCGGGTAGGATGACCGAGACCCCGTCAGAAATGGAGTTAAGGCTCAAAGTAGCGGAGGAGGAGTTGGCCCGGGTATCGGACTTCGACTATCGGGTGGTGAATCGGGACAACTGTCTGGAGCAGGCCATATCTGACATCGATGCCATTATTTCGGCGGAAAAATGTCGCATGAAGCCCCGCATGGCCCAGCTTCTGTGATGTCCTATGCCAATGCACCCAGTCTTAGGCCAGCCGGAACTTGGATAGCCCCATGACTGAAGTATGACTCAATCGGGCAGCACAAAGCCCTTGAATATTACCGGGAGAATTCCCGTCGCCCCCTCTGAGGAGCAACTATCGGTTCGGCCTCGGCTGCCGGAATGGCTCAAAGTACCCATGCCGGGCGGTCCCAGGTACCTGGAGCTGCAACAGCTGATGGGACGGCAGCAGCTGCATACGGTTTGCCAGGAGGCCCGTTGTCCCAACATCGGCGAGTGCTGGGAGCGAGGGACGGCCACCTTCATGATTCTTGGCGACATCTGCACCCGCCGGTGTCACTATTGCGCTGTGACCACTGGCCGCCCGGTGGGTTTGGACTTGCAGGAGCCGGTGCGCTTGGCTGAAACCGTCCAAACCATGGGGTTAAGGTATTGCGTCATTACCTCGGTCAACCGCGACGACCTGCCCGATGGTGGAGCCTTTATCTTTGCCGCGTGTATCAGAAAGGTCCACGAGAAGGTCCCGGGATGCCGGGTTGAGGTATTGATACCGGACTTCGCCGGCTCTTGGCCCGCCCTGGAGAAAGTGATTGACGCGGGACCCGAGGTGTTGAACCACAACATAGAGTCCCCTCGCCGGATTTTCCGCCGAGTGCGGCCCAAGGGCGACTACCAGCTGTCGCTGGATCTGCTGGCTGAAGCCAAGCGCATCGACCCTGGCATGGTGACCAAGTCGGGCATAATCGTCGGGATGGGCGAAACCAGAGAGGAACTGCTGACTACCATGGCGGATCTGCGGCAGGTCGACTGTGACCTGCTTACCATCGGGCAGTATTTGCGTCCCTCCCAGAAGCACATCCCCATTGACCGGTTCTACACGCCTGCCGAGTTCAAGGAGCTCCAGCTGGCCGGCGAGGAAATGGGCTTCAGGCATGTCGCCTCCGGTCCCTTGGTTCGCAGCTCCTACCATGCCGATGAGCAGCACGATGCCGCGGCAGCCACTTTTAACGCTGGCTGATCCCTACCCGGCATGAGCCCGGCTGCTGCTCCCACGCTCTTGCTCATCCGATTATTCGGGCCGTCAATCCCTGGTTGCGAGCGCCCTATCTCCGGCGATTCTCCACCAACCCAGGTGCCAGCCCATGTCTTATTTCGCTGACCTGATACTGACCAACGCGCGGGTGCTTACCCTGGAACCCGGCCAACCCCTAGCTGAGGCTGTGGCAATCACTGGCGATTCTATTATTGGCGTGGGCAGCCACCGGGAGGTCAGGGCGTTCAGGGGCCCGCGCAGCGAAACGTTGGATTGCCGGGGACTGACCCTGCTGCCTGGCTTCGTGGATTCCCACTGCCATCTTCTGGCCATGGCCGCGGCAATGACCGGAGTTGACTGCTCGCCCGTCCCGGCAGGCTCCCTATACTCTATTGATGGGCTAATCAAGGCGGTTCGCCTTCGGGCCGAAGAAACCCCCCCAGGCCAATGGATCAGGGGATTCGGGTACGACGAATCGGCTCTCAAAGAAGTCCGCCACCCGACCCGCTGGGACTTGGACCGAGCGGCCCCGCAGCACCCGGTGCGGTTGGACCACCGCAGCGGCCACGCCGCGGTGCTGAACAGCCGGGGGTTGGCCAGGGCTGGGATCCATTCAAGTACCGCGGATCCGCCGGAAGGAGTGATCGATCGGGACCCGCTGTCCGGCGAGGTTACCGGTCTGCTGTTGGAAATGAACGGTTTCCTGCGGCAACGGCTCGGTAACACGAAAAATGAGGGTGAGCTTCGGGAAGCTGTAAGTCGGCTTAACCAGGTGCTCCTGGGCCATGGCATAACCTCGGTGCACGACGCCGGTCCCGACAATGGTCTCGACCGGTGGCAAACCCTCCGGGAGCTGACCAGCTCCTACGCCCTGGGCAGTCGGGTGTCCATGATGGCCGGCAACGCCAAACTACCGGAGTTCCAGCAGGCCGGGCTGGTTTGGGGCAGCGGGGACGACCGGCTCCGTCTGGGTCACGTAAAGCTGATGCTTACCCTAACCACCGGCGGGCTTCATCCGTCTGTAGAGGACCTGACCGCTGGTGTGGCCCGGGCCCGTCGCGCCGAATTCCCGGTGGCGATCCACGCGGTGGAGCAGGAGGCGGTGCTGGCCGCGATCAGCGCCATTGGGGCTAACTCCCCGGCGGACGGGTCAGGCCTCTCCCGCTGGTCGGCTGTTCCTGAACCACCACCCGGTGGGCCGGGTCTGGTGCGTCGGGACCGGATTGAGCACTGCTCCGAGTGTCCGCCCCAGTTGTTACCTGAGATCAAGCGGTGCGGCGCGGCGGTGGTTACCCAACCCGGCTTTCTCTATTGGAACGGGGACCGTTATTTGCAGCAGGTCGAGCCCGGACTGCGGCAACATTTGTATCCCATCGGCGCTTGGCTGGAAGCTGGCGTCCCGGTCGCCTTCAGCTCCGATGGACCGGTGATTGATCCCTCTCCCTGGCCTGGTATTTTCAGCGCTGTCACCAGGCTGACCAGTGGTGGGGATATGCTGCCACCCCGCAGGTCCTCCCCATTTACTCAGGGAATCTCAGCACTGGGAATCTCAGCACTGGGAATCTCAGTCCTGCAGGCTTTGCGGGCCTACAGCTGGGGCGGCGCCTGGGTCGAAGGAAACGAGACGAGGAAGGGCAGCATCAAGCCTGGTAAATTGGCCGACTTGGTGCTGGTCGACGCTGATCCTACCGGGGTCGACCCTAAAGCATTGCTGGGAATCAGGGCCGTACTGACCCTGGTTGGCGGGCGGGTGGCATGGGAAGGGAATTTCTAATGCCGCTGGGTTGGACCGGCCCGCCGGTGGAAGCGCCGGCTTACCTGGTGCGCTCCCAGATATAATCCGCCAGCTGCGTCAGGGAGCGGCGAGACTGGCCCTCGGGAAGCGAGGCCAGTAAATCGACGGCCTGGCGGCAATAATCACGAATGACCTGGTAGCAATCCGCAATAATATCGCTGTTGTTGATCATCTCCAGGGCCTGTTCCAGCTGGTCGCTTTGGGTCTGGTCCAAGAAGAAAGCCTCTATGGGATTATTCTCCGGATAGCGCTCCAACAGCATAATGCCCGGCAGGGTTAACACCCCGTGGAGCAAGTCGTTGCCCACCGGCTTGCCCAGCACCGCTGTATCTCCCTGAACGTCCAGGAGATCGTCCATCACCTGAAAGGCCATGCCAATGTTATAGGCAAAGTCTTTCAGGGCCTGGACCTGGGCTTCCGGGGCGTTGCCCAGTATGGCGCCGGTTTCGGCGGCGGTGCAAAACAGGGAGGCGGTCTTGCGATAGATGCGGTCCTGATACAGCTGGCGGGCGCGCTCCGGCTGGTAGCAGCTGAAGTATTCAATAACCTGGCCGGTGGCCAGCTCCATTATAGTTTCCGCAAACCGCCGGATTACCCGAATATTCTGGGTGTCGCACACGAAGGTAGCGGAAGCCGCAAACACATAATCGCCCAGCAGCACCGCTAGGTGCTTGCCCCAGAGGCTTTTCACCGTCGCCTTGCCCCGCCTCAGGTCGGTATTGTCTATCGTGTCGTCGTGGATCAGAGTCGCCAGGTGAAGCAGTTCCACGGCCGAGGCCATGGTAATGGGGTGCTCCGGGTCGTGGGGGTAAAAACCGGAGGACAGCAGGGTAAGGGCCGCGCGGATACGTTTTCCACCGCCGGTCAACGTGTGGTCCAGCAGCGGCTCCAGCTGGGGAATGGAGGTTTGGGTCAGAGTTAAGAGTCTTTCCTCGACCCGGCGGAGTTCGTCCTGGATCGGCGCATAAATAGTGGCCGCTTGGGCATCCACCCCCTTAATCAAGCCGCCACCTAAGCCACCCGCAACCCAAGCCTGGCCGTCTCCTCCTCCACCAACCCTGGGTCCAGCTTGGTATATAGCGGACGGGGTTCCCGCAAGGTTCCGCCCGGCTTGATGGCATCGGCCAGATATGCAAAGTCCCACTTCTCTGATTCGATGACGCCGTCGAAGCCCAGATACTCGTGCAGCCGCTGGGAGCTAAAGGGCAAGTAGGGAGCCAGGGCCACTTTCAGGCAATTCAATACTCGAATCGCCACGTTGAGGGTGGTGGCCGCCGCTTGCCGGTCGGATTTGATGGCCTGCCAGGGGGCCTGGGCATTCAGGTATCGGTTGGTTTCCTGGGCCAGAGCGAAGGCCTGGGCCAACCCCACCTTGAAGCGGGTGTGGTAGAGACTGTCGCCAACCTGGTCCATAGCCCGGCGGGCGGTCTCCAGTAGCGCTTCATCGGCCTGGGACATAGGACCCGGCTCGGGGATAGCCCCGTCGAAGTTGCGGTAGGTGAAAGACAAGACACGATTCACCAGATTCCCATAGGTAGCGACCAACTCTTCGTTGTTACGCCGCAGGAACTCGGACCAGGAAAAGTCGGCGTCCCCGCTTTCCGGCATGTTGATCGACAGCAGGTAGCGCAGCGGGTCCGGATCGTATCGCTCCAGATAGTCGGGCAGCCAGACCGCCCAGTTTTGGCTGGTGGAGAACTTGCGGTTCTCCAGGCTCAGGAATTCGTTGGCCGGTACGTCGTAGGGCAGATTCAGGTCGTGGCCGTAGCCCATCAGCATGGCCGGCCAGATTATGCTGTGGAATGGAATGTTGTCTTTCCCAATGAAATAGTAGCTTTTGGTGTTTGGGTCCTTCCAAAAATCCTGCCAGCGCTCCGGCTGGCCGGTTTGCTGGGCCCATTCCATGGCCGCCGAGAGATAACCGATTACCGCCTCGAACCAGACGTAGATTCGCTTGTCCTCGTAACCCTCCAGGGGAACGGGCACGCCCCAGGAAAGGTCCCGGGTGATGGCGCGGTCCTTGAGTCCCCCCTCCAGAAATCTGCGGGTGAAGTTCAGCACGTTGGGCCGCCAGTGGGATTGCTGCCGAACCCAGTCCAGAAGGGGCTGCTCAAAGGCGGAAAGCTTGAGGAAGAAATGCTCGGAATCGCGGAACTCCGGCGTGCGGTCGCACAAGGCGCAGTGCGGTTGAATCAGGTCCTGGGGGTCCAGGGTATGCCCGCAGGTGTCGCACTGATCGCCCCGGGCGCGTTCCTCGCCGCAGTGGGGGCAAGTCCCTTCAACGTAGCGGTCCGGTAGGAACCGACGACAGCCGGCGCAATAGGCCAGCTGCATAACATCCTGGTAGATATACCCCCGTTCCCGCAATACTCCAAAGATTTCGTGGACCGCTTTTTCATGGTTCTCGGTGTGAGTGTTGGTGAATAGGTCGAAGGTTATGCCCAGCTGCTGCCAGGTCTCCACGAACTGGGAGTGATAACGGGTCGATACTTCTTCCGGTGAAACGCCCTCCTGGTCGGCCCGAATGGTTATCGGGGTGCCGTGGGCATCGCTGCCGGAAACCATCAAGACTTCATTGCCGCGCAGACGGTGATAGCGGGCGAAAATATCGGCGGCCAAATAACACCCGGCCAGGTGCCCCAAGTGCAGGGGTCCGTTGGCGTAAGGCCAAGCAACTCCTATGAAAATACGTTCCGGCAAGTGTGCGGATCCTTCAAGGAAGCGGGGTTCGTTCTACCGGGGTGAGGGCCTGGGTTGCTGCCCCGCCAGCAGCGGCTGTATTCTATCATATCCTGTGGCACAATCTGAAAAATTGCAGTTGCTTGAATTCGGACGGCTAGAAAATCAGGCAGGGTATGAGTTAATGAAAAGATTGGGAAAGGCTAGCAGCACGTATACTTTCGGCCAGAAATACCGAATTAGGGAGGAAAGGTATGACTCTCATTTGGATAGTGATTATATGGGCCTATTTGAAACCAGCATGCTAGAAGATGGCGTGGGCGTGCTTAGTAACTATCTCAAAACAGTAAGGCGCCAAACTCGCCGGTACCACAGTAGCCCGCAGGCCAGTTGCAAAAGACCCAGGAAATTGGATGCCTTTTTGTCGTAACGGACAAGTAATCCTCTGCACTTGGACAGCCACGACAGGGTTCGTTCCACCACCCAACGTCGGGCCGGATGGGTCTTCTCGCCGAAGCTATCCAGCTTCTCCTCACCAATACGTCGTATGTGGGCCTGATACCCGTGGGCAGCGGCAGCTTGGTGGCCGGTGGGATTGTCATACCCTTTGTCCAGACATAGGTGCTGGGGTGCCGGGTCAGTGGGCTGAGGCCGCTCCACCACAATGGCTTCCAGGGTGGCTTCCAGCAGCTTGGTGTCGTGGACATTGGCTCCAGCTACCACTAGACTCAGAGGCCCTCCATCCCCCTCTACCAACAGGCTTCGCTTGCTGCCCGCCTTGCCCCGGTCCGTGGGATTGGGGCCAATTGCGTCCCCCCCAGGCGAGCTTTACCCAGGGCGCAATCCGCTGCTTGCCATTCCCAGTCCACACCTCCCAGCTCTTCACATTCCTCTACCATGACCGACCACACTTGGTTCAACACTCCCGATTCTACCCATAGCTGAAAAGTACGATGGATAGTACTATCGTCACCAAAAGTCTTGGGCAGATGGTTCCATTGGCAACCACTACGTAAGCGAAAGATAATTCCGTTAAGGATTGGCCTTGGGTTGACCCGCTTGCGACCGGTGGTTTTGGGAGGGATTCCCTCCAGGATCACTGGCTCAACTTTCTCCCACAAATCGTCCGGAATCTCCCAAATAGTCTCCAGCGGTTCAACTTGCCTCATTGGTTTCACTGCTTTCACCTCCACACTTTTGGTGGAAGTATAATATAAGTTTCAAATTCAATTCAAGGTTTTGAGATAGTTACTTTAGTAGCTTATACTGAAACCAGTGGTAGCGGAATGACTTCCCGCTATCTAAACGTCAGGGCAATCGCGTCTTAATCGCCCCCAGGTTTGGGACAGTGGCTCTTTGGGGTCTGACGAGTCCCGGAAGTCTTTCGATCTTTACGTGTTATAGTCAAAATAGCTGGGAAAGCATCGGAATATCTACCATTCGCTAGCCTTCTGTACCGAAGTTCGAAAAGGCAGTTTTAGACGCGATTGCCCTGATCTAAACGTTGACAAATTTGCCACTCTGAAGGTAATATAAATATAACCCCTTGGGTTAAATTTGATTCCTTGGGCTGGTGTAGCGATGGAATTATCCTTCGGACCGGGTTCACTGGGCGGCCCAGGCTAGCCTTACACGGTGGGTTTAAGTAGATCCTGGTAAATCAACGGATTGTATTTGGTGTATAAAAGGTGACGCCAACTATAATCCATGGATCTCCTGATTAGCAGAGAATCAAGACGGAATCTGGCTGATCTTGCTTTGAGCTTCTGAGAAAATTGTGTCTACCCAGATCAATGTTTCTACGAACTCATCGTCCTCCTCGCCCCGTGGCCGGAGCAAATCCGCAAGCCTAACTGCCTCAAGCTTTGCCATTTCGTCATTATCTAACTTGTGCTTTGGCGCCAGATGATAGGCGAGTGCATTAGTGCATCTATCTCTTCGATTTTGAGATAGGACCCCCTCAGGAAGTGAACGGGAAAGATTCATTGCGAACCTAGCGTTCACGATGGCTTTGTCAACGAGGTATAGAAACCTCTGATTTCCGTTTAAACTGCTAAGGGATTGTCACGAAATAATTAGTTGAATTGAGCAGCGCAACGCGGGGTAGCAGCGAATAATTCCATTCACCATGGAAAGAGTCTCTACGCAAATAGATGGCTTCGAGTTCGTCGTCCGATACGGTGCGCCCGGCCGGGTATCGGTTGGTGTCCAGTTGGCTCTGAACCCGCAGCCCCGTCCGGGTCGTGGTCGCCCCGATCAAGTTCACCACCACCTCGTGGCTCACCAGCGGCTTTCCGCGCCAGTTCTGACTGATCGCGGAGAACAAGCGGTGTTCGATCTTGTTCCACTTGCTGGTCCCTGGTGGGAGGTGGCACACGTCGATTTCAAGGCCCGTCTCATCCGCCAATTTCTGCAACTCCAGCTTCCACAAGCGGAGCCGATACCCATTGCTGCCGCCCGCGTCGGCCGTTATCAGCAGCCGAGTGGCGCTCGGGTAGAGCGCCTGCCCCATGCCGCGCCACCAACGCCGGATGCTCTCGACGGCAAAAGCAGCCGTATCGTGGTCCGTCCCCACACTGACCCAGGCCTCGTTCTGGGCGATATCGTACACCCCATAAGGACTGACCCGGCCCAGATCCGGAATCAGGAAGTCATGCACCAGCACTTGCTCCGGCGCTCCCTTGGGACGCAACTCCCGCCCACCGTTCTTGAAGGGCCCCACCAGTTCCTTCTTCTTCGTGTCCACGGAGATCACCGGCTCTCCCAGGGAGAGTTGCAGTTGCACCGCCCGGTCCAAGTGCTCAAACTGGGCGTTGCGGTCCGGGTGTTCCGTCCCCGCCAGGGTCTTGCGATTGGCTTGCAAGCTATAGCCCATGTCGTGGAGCAGTTCGGCGACCATGCGATGGCTGACTTGGTGCCCTTGGCGCTTCAATGCCACCGCCAGTTGACGCACGCTCTTGCAGGTCCAGCGCAGCGGGGACTCGGGATCCCCACGGCTGGTCGGCTCCACCAGCCGGTCCAAGTCCTCGCGCAAGCTCGGGTCATGCTCGACGGTGCGCTTCCGGCCGCCTCCAGGATGGCGGATGCGGCCCTTCGCGGCCCCTACGGCCGGCTGGCCCAACTCCCGTATGCCGCGGCGAATCGTCCCGCGAGAAGCTCCGGTGGCCCTTGCAACCGCTGCCTGGCCACCACGCCCGGCCGCCGACGCCTCAGCGGCAAGCACCAGCCGCCGCACCCGCTCGTCCACAACGGGGGCAATCGCTTGGTAACGAGCTTGAATCGCTCCTTCAACTATCACCCATTAAGTATAGCTGAGCATGTAGTAAAGAATAAGTTATTTCGTGACAGTACCTTAGGTTCGGTGCTTCGTCCCAAATCTTCGAGTAATCCTGGAAAAAAATAAAGCTAGTTTGTAATGGAGCGCTGATTTGTAGCGGTAACGTAGAGTCCCGGCGGACCTCTTCTTTTACGTTTGCTTCCACCTGACTTTTTAGAAGACTGTAAACTACCGTACCCGCAAGAGCAAGGACAGCAACTATCAGAGCTGTCAGGCCAAGTACGATCTGCGGATCAGTTGATGTAACCGATGCCCCTGGAACTCTGGCCACCCACAACGGAGTGGTGGTAGCAAAGGCCAGCAAAAGAAGAGCAATCAATACCCAGGGCGCTATCTTCACACTCCGGACAGCTCGCAGGATGCGAAGCCTGCCTAGCGGGTTCAGGTAGAACTCTAGGTAGGTAGATCCCTTTTTGACCACCAAGTCTTTTCCAACTGCTTTCGCTGCTGTCTTGAGCAGGACCTCCATATCTTCGAGGCTCTCACTACCGTTCTTTTCCACTCTGCCGATATGCCCATCCGACAACAGGTTTATGGAGTCACGGTATTCTTTTAAGCCGCCATCAGCGGTGCTTTTAAGAGTAACAATATCGAAGGTTGGCACGTGGGTCTCTATCTTCTTCTAGCCCCGACTAAAATATGTTTCAGGGTTAAGTGAGGAGTTAGGTTGCTGCACCACCGGCAGCCGCTCTATTCTATCACAACCCGAAAAATTGCAGTTGTCAATACTTGAATGCCCCAGGTCTACCAGCGTAGTGGGACAGGCGGCAGAGGAAGGGGTTAACAACCAGCCTGCTCGGGTTTTACCCAGGCCGTTACCAAGGCTGTTTTTCAGATTTGCGTTCCTTGTGAAACTGTTCAGAGTTGAGGGGAAGTGAGCAACCGGCGGCATTCCAGGAGGGGATTGAGACCTCTAGCCCGCCAGGTGCCAAAGAGGGATGCCAAGGTCATCTTGCTGTCGGTGCCCTGCCCTGAGCGGGTGCCGCCGCTGATCTTGCGACTGGTTACCAGATGCCGCAGGCTCCGCTCGGCGGCGTTGTTGTCTGAGGGCACGGCTGGGTCCGACACGAAGACAAACAGTTCCTTGATGAACCGTTCCATGCGCCGGCAGAGCTTGGCCTGAACCGCCAGGGGATCTTTAAGGAAAGGCCGCGCCAAGACCATTAGTTTCTCCTCCAGCATTAGCTGGGTGCGATGGCCTGGCTGGGCTCGGGGAAGGACCGAGGCCTTGGCCTCCGTGTAGACCTGGTGAACCGCCTCGGCCCACTGAGCCAGCCCAGCGTCTTCTGGGTACAACCCTTTCAGGTCATGGATATCCCGCAGCAGATGAGCCCAGCACCGTTGCTTCAGGCCCGGGTAGTGGTTATAGGCGGCGTAGAAATCACTGACCAACACTCCGCTGAAGGAGGAATCCAGCACCTCATCCACCACCCCCTTATCCCGACCCCGACGCAGGAAGTATCGTTCGCTGGGAGTGCTGAAGGTCCAAACATAGCCGTTGCTCCCGTCCTGGCGCCAGCCGGTTTCGTCGCCCTGCACCACGGGACTGGCGCGGACTTGCTCGAGCACCTCTCGCACCGCCGTCTCAGCCTGACGGGCTACTCCATGGACGGCCTGGACGATGGCACCAACACTCAGGTGCAACTGATGGACGGTCTCCAGGTACCATTGGATGATTCTTATGGGCAACCGTCCCTCCTCCCGCAGGGTCACCATCAGGCTTACCAGATTGACCCCCAGGCGCTGCTGGGCCCAGAACCACCCCCTGCAGGGCCTCTTTGGGCAGCCGGCGCCGCTGGCATACCGGACAGATGCGGGCTACCAGGGCGTGCTCGGTCACTTCTACCGGAGCCACCGGTAGCTCAATGACTTCCCGAGTTCGCTGTACCCATCCGCCGTTCAGGTGAGTCCCGCAGTCGGGACAGACCGCCACGGCATGCTCCACCCGCTGGGTAGGAGTCATGCGCTGGCGGGCGAAGCCATGGCGGCGCGGCTTTCTGGGCTCCTTTTTCTCCGGCGCTTGCCGGCTGGAGTGCGGCTGATTACCCGGCATCCCCGACGACCCGCGCCGGTTGGGACGGGATTCCAGAACCCCAATCCGCCTTTGCAAATCGGCAATGACTGCCCGCTGGCCGGCAATTATCTCCAGCAGAGTTTCGCGACTCGCCGCGTTCAGGTCTAGTTCAGTGTCCACCTCCCTGGTATGCCACAACTCCCCCGGCCATGCCAGCGTTTTTCCAACGGCTTTGAGCCAATTCACCTCATCAAGTCTGAACAGTTACTTCCTTGTGCCTCAGGTTGACAAAGCGGGAATCCGACTGTTAACATCGTGCGGAGCAACTGATTTCGCCACAGATAGTCACTCATAGTCACTCACATTTAGTCAAGCACAGCTACGCTGGGAAAGGGAGTATTAAGGGCGCTCTGTCTTAGAGAGCCGGCGGTTGCTGAGAGTCCGGTGACAGCAAAGCCCCCAACTCGCCCTGGAGCGTCCAGCCTGAAATCAAGTAGGGTTGGCGGGTCGACCCCGTTGAAGGTCTTTGAGCAGTCCCGGTAAAGTGGTCTAAATGGTCACTGAAGCGGCCCGGTTTATGGGCACTCCGGGAAAGAAGGGTGGTACCGCGGGAGATTTGAGCCCGTCCCTTCATGGGGCGGGATTTTTTATTGGCTCGGAATTTTTATCGCCGGATTTTTCTTGGGTTTGCTTGCCGGAATCTAATCCAGCCGAGACGAGAGGGGATCATGGTACTGTCTGAGGAAATGACCGGTGCCGAAATCGTTTGCGAAAGCCTGCTCAAGGAGGGCGTGGACGTGCTATTTGGGCTGCCCGGGGGAGCGGTCCTCCCCTTCTACGGCGCCCTGAGCAAGTATCCACAGCTGCGGCACATTCTGGTGCGGCACGAGCAGGCTGCGGTCATGGCCGCCGACGGCTACGCCCGGGCCACCGGCAAGGTGGGAGTCTGCTGCGCCACCTCGGGCCCCGGCGCCACCAACTTGGTTACGGGTATCGCCGGAGCGCAGATGGATTCAGTGCCCGTGGTGATAATCACCGGACAGGTACCCAGACCCGCTATCGGACGAGATGCCTTTCAGGAAACCGACGTTACCGGTATCACCCTGCCGGTCACCAAGCACAATTATCTGGTCATGGACGTCGCCGATGTGGCCGGTTCAATCAAGGAAGCTTTCCATATCGCCCGAACCGGGCGGCCCGGTCCGGTGCTGGTAGACATCCCCAAGGATGTGTTGCTCGGAGATCGCACCGAGTTTGTCTGGCCGGAAGGGGTCAATCTGCCTGGGTACAATCCGCCGGGAGAAGCCGAGGCTGGTCAGATCGAAAGGGCGGCCCAGCTGATTAACCAGGCGGAACGACCGGTAATTATGGCTGGTCATGGCGTGGTGATAGCCCGCGCCTTTAAAGAACTCCAGGAGCTGGCGGAGAAGGCTCAGATTCCGGTGGTAACCACCCTTTTAGGCATCAGTTCCTTCACGCCGGATCATCTGCTGCACGTGGGCATGCCAGGAATGCACGGCTTGGCTTACGCCAGTCTGGCGCTGGACCAAGCTGATCTGGTCATATCTTTAGGGGCGCGGTTCGATGACCGGGTGACCGGCCGGGTGTCCGCCTTCGTGCCCAACGCCAAAAAGATCCACTTCGACATCGACCCCTCTGAATTCAACAAGAACATTCGGGTGGATGTGGCGGTGCTGGGCGACTTGCAGCTCTCCTTGCGGCAGCTAGTTACCCAGGTAGAAAGGCAGGTCCATCTGGAGTGGCTGCAGACAATAGACACCCTTCGCGCCGAGCATCCCTCCTTGAACATACGGCAGACCGAGGAATTGCTGCCCCAGTACGTGCTGCAGCAGCTGTCGGAGGTAACCAAGGGGGAAGCCATCGTGGTGACCGGTGTGGGCCAGCACCAGATGTGGGCCGCTCAGCATTACCGGTTTAAGGAGCCCAACACCTGGCTGACCTCCGGGGGGCTGGGAGCCATGGGCTTCGAGGTTCCGGCGGCATTGGGAGCCAAGGTGGGCCGTCCCGACAAGACCGTCTGGTCCATCGCCGGCGACGGCGGATTCCAGATGACCATGTGCGACCTGGCCACCGCGGTGGAGAGCCAGATCGACGTCAAATTCGCCATCCTGAACAATGGCGTGCTGGGCATGGTGCACCAGTGGCAGGAGTTCTTTTACGAGCGTGATTTCTTCGCCACCGTTTATACCGGCAATCCTGATTTTGTAAAAATAGCGGAAGCCTATGGAATCAAGGGTATACGAGTGACCGATAAGGCTCAGGTGGCGGGCGCTATTCAAGAGGCCATGGAAACCCCCGGTCCGGTAGTGGTGGATTTTGTGGTGAAAGCCGACGAGCAAGTCTATCCCATGATACCGGCGGGGGAGTCGGTCAAGGAGATGATGGAGGAGCCGGTACCCGAGAGGATACCCTAATGGCTGGCAACGGGCGGCACCACACACTAGCCGCGTTGGTGGAGGACAAGCCCGGGGTATTGACCCGGGTGGCCAGCCTGTTCCGCCGCCGCGGCTTCAACATTGTTAGCCTGGCCGTCGGGAAAAGTGAGCTGGCTGGCTTGTCGCGCATGACCTTCGTCGTTGAAGGCGACCAATACACCGTCGACCAGGCCACCAAGCAGCTGGACAAGCTGATCGACGTAGTGCGGGTCTCGGACATCACTAACCAGGATTTGGTGGCGAGAGAGTTGGCGCTGATCAAGGTAAAATCTACCCCTGAGACCAGGGGTGAGATTATAGAAATGGTGCAGCTCTTCCGCGCCAATATCGTCGACGTCGGCACCAAAACCCTGGTGGTGGAAATCACCGGCGAAGAGGACAAAATAAACGCCCTGATCAACCTGCTGGAGCCCTTTGGAATTGCGGAAATGATGCGGACTGGACGGGTTGCCATGGTCCGCGGCCAGGCCGATGGGCGGGTCAGCGATAGCATAGGGATAGATTTTTACGGCAACGGCCGCTCCGGTGGAGAAACCACGACGCCGGGAACCTACGAAGGTGTTTAGCAACGTTATCGAGACGTGGTTCGACAGGCTCACCACGAACGGACAAAGAACACCTCCCGTTCGTCCTGAGCTTGTCGAAGGACGGTCCACCCGGAATATAGGAGTTTTGAGCTTAGAAATTAACTCAAAAGAGGAATCGAGAAGATGGTTAATGTTTACTACGACAAAGATGCGGACCTGGAGGTCCTAAAGGGCAAGACTATCGGCATAGTTGGCTACGGAAGCCAGGGGCATGCCCACGCCCTGAACCTGAAGGACACCGGCCAGCAAGTGGTGGTGGGCCTCTATCCTGAAAGCCGCAGTCGCGCCATTGCCAGCGATGCCGGGCTGGAAGTAGCCGACGTTCCGGAAGTGGCCAAGATGGCCGACGTGCTCATGGTATTGATTCCGGATCACCTGCAGGGAGACGTTTATCGGCAGCAGATAGCGCCCAATCTCCGGCCCAACAGCGCCCTGATGTTCGCCCACGGCTTCAGCATCCACTTTGGCACCGTGACTCCGCCCAATAATGTGGACGTGCTGATGGTTGCTCCCAAAGCGCCCGGCCACCGAATGCGGGAGCTTTTCACCGAGGGAATCGGAGTCCCGGGCTTGCTGGCGGTGCATCAGGATGCTACCGGGCATGGCAAGGAAGTTGGCCTGGCCTACGCCAAGGGTATCGGATGCACCAGGTCTGGGGTTTTAGAAACCAGTTTCAAGGATGAAACCGAGACCGATCTGTTCGGAGAGCAGACCGTTCTCTGCGGGGGCGTGACCGCGCTGATCAACGCCGCCTTTGAAACCCTGGTCGAGGCGGGTTATCCGGCGGAGATGGCCTATTTCGAGTGTCTCCACGAGCTGAAGATGATCGTCGACCTGATCTACCAGGGCGGGTTCAACTACATGCGCTACTCGGTCAGCGACACCGCCGAATACGGCGACTTGAGCCGGGGGCCGCAGGTCATTGACGAGCACGTGCGGGAGAACATGCGGAAGGTTCTGGCGGCGATCCAGGACGGCAGCTTTGCCAAGGAATGGATTGCCGAGAACGATGAGGGTCGCCCCAGGTTCAATCCCCTGCGGCAGGCCGCCCGCACTAGTCCCATCCAGGAAGTCGGGCGGGAGCTTCGGTCTATGATGCCCTGGATGGACCCTAAAGAAGTTGATTAAAAAGTCTAGCGACCGAGTCCGGAAGCAATCAAGTGTTTCGACCCTTATCAATCGAGAAGTGGAGGCAAAATAAGATGGCGGAGGCACTGTTTAGAGCAGTTCACCATCGCAGGCTGGTCATGGCTAGGCTGGCTGCGGTGGACTGCGTGACCCTGAGGTCCCTTTCTGGTCCCTTCAGCGAGTTTTAACCCCCGTGAACCCTAGTTAAATTTAAACAGAAAGGGAAGGATAATCATCATGGCAAACGACCGGGTAAAATTTTTGGATACCACTCTCCGCGACGGTGAGCAGTCCGCCGGCATCGGCATGACCGCTGAAGAAAAGATGGAGATCGCCAGGCAGTTGGAAAAGCTGCGGGTGGACATCATCGAAGCCGGTTTCGCCGCCAGTTCTCCCGGCGATTTCCAGGCGGTAAGCAACATTGCCCGGGAAATCCGAGGGCCCATTATCTGCTCCCTGGCCCGAGCCCATCCCAACGATGTGGACCAGGCGTGGGAGGCGATTAAGGGGGCTGAATCTCCCCGAATTCACGTGTTTCTTTCCTCCTCCGATATCCAGGTTATGCACCAGCTCCGCAAGAACCGCGAAGAGGTCATGGAGATGGCTGTTACCATGGTGGAGCGGGCCAAGAAATACTGCGACGATGTGGAATTTTCTCCCATGGACGCTACTCGCACCAATCCGGAGTACCTCTTCCAGATGATGGAGGCGGTAATTCGGGCTGGGGCCACCACGATCAACATCGCCGACACCGTGGGATACGCCATCCCCTCCGACTTCGCCAACTTGCTGCGAAGGCTTCAGGAAGAGGTCTCTGGGATGGATAAGGTTACTCTCAGCGTTCACTGCCACAACGACCTGGGGTTGGCGGTGTCCAACAGCCTGGCGGCCATCCAGGCCGGTGCCAGGCAAGTGGAGGGCTGCATCAACGGCATCGGCGAGCGAGCCGGAAATGCCTCATTGGAAGAGATAATAATGGGTCTGGACACCCGCAAAGACTTGTTCGGCGTGGACATTGGCATCGACACTACCCAGCTTTACCCGGCCAGCCGCCTGGTCAGCCGGATCACTGGCATGGCGGTGCAGGCCAACAAGGCCGTGGTCGGGGAAAATGCTTTCCGCCATGCCTCCGGGATCCACCAGGACGGCGTGCTGAAGGACCGGTCGACGTACGAGGTTATGCAGCCGGAGCGGGTCGGGGTTCCCGGCAGCACTCTGGTTCTGGGTAAGCTCAGCGGTAGGGCCGGCTTGCAGGCCCGGCTGGAGGCCCTGGGCTACAGTCTCTCCCGCGAAGAGATCAGCAACATCTTCGAGTCCTTCAAGGTGCTGGCCGATAAAAAGCGGGAGGTAACCGACCGGGACCTGGAGATTCTCATGGATGAGGAGAAGCGGGTATCCACCGAGCCGATTAGCTACACGCTGGACCAGGTGCACTTTTCCAGCGGTGACCACGACATACCGACCGCCACGGTGAGGCTGGTCGGGCCCAATGGTGAGACCAGCACCGATGCATCTACCGGCAATGGTCCGGTGGACGCTGTGTGCAAGGCCATCGACCGTGTCGTTGGCTGTTCCTGTACCCTGTCGGATTTCAGCGTGCAGTCGGTGAGCGAGGGTCTGGACTCCATCGGCACGGTGACCATGCGCGTGGATAATCGGGGCCGGACCTTCTCCGGCCGGGGAGCCTCCACCGACATCATCGTTGCCAGCGCCAAGGCCTACCTGAGCGCGGTCAACCGGATGCTAGCGGCCGACGAAGAAGCCAGCCTGCCGGCGGTGGGCACCACCCCAGATTAGGCCCTCTACACTTTAAGGGTTCTTAACCAGAAGGGTGCCTAAAATTCGGCACTCTTCTTTTGGTGTGCCAGGCATGTTGTGCATCTTGGAGGTGAAAGTCCTCTGCGGGCCGTGATGACCGGAACCGCTAGCCTAAGCAAGGGTGTCCACCGTGAGGTGGAATCTGAAGGAAGCTGATGGCAAAACTCGGACCCGACGAACAGGAATCGGATACAAGGCCGGCGCAGTGGGGTAACCCGGCCATGGACGGGGAGGCCCGGTAGTCATCCGGACATGTGCGTTGGTAAATCCGGCGGGGACCGAGGGAAGGATGCATAGCTTACCCTGGGAGATCTCTGGGGCTGTCCCGATGGAATCGGGACTACCGCACCGGCAACGGTGGGGGAAGGCTCCGGAGAAGTCAGCCGAGGCCATAGTAGTCCTTCCCGCACGGGAAGGATGAAGGGCCGAATCCTCTACTGCAAGGAGCCAGTCAAGAGGTAACTGTTCAGACTTGATGAGGTGAATTGGCTCAAAGCCGTTGGAAAAACGCTGGCATGGCCGGGGGAGTTGTGGCATACCAGGGAGGTGGACACTGAACTAGACCTGAACGCGGCGAGTCGCGAAACTCTGCTGGAGATAATTGCCGGCCAGCGGGCAGTCATTGCCGATTTGCAAAGGCGGATTGGGGTTCTGGAATCCCGTCCCAACCGGCGCGGGTCGTCGGGGATGCCGGGTAATCAGCCGCACTCCAGCCGGCAAGCGCCGGAGAAAAAGGAGCCCAGAAAGTCGCGCCGCCATGGCTTCGCCCGCCAGCGCATGACTCCTACCCGGCGGGTGGAGCATGCCGTGGCGGTCTGTCCCGACTGCGGGACTCACCTGAACGGCGGATGGGTACAGCGAACTCGGGAAGTCATTGAGCTACCGGTGGCTCCGGTAGAAGTGACCGAGCACGCCCTGGTAGCCCGCATCTGTCCGGTATGCCAGCGGCGCCGGCTGCCCAAAGAGGCCCTGCAGGGGGTGGTTCTGGGCCAGCAGCGCCTGGGGGTCAATCTGGTAAGCCTGATGGTGACCCTGCGGGAGGAGGGACGGTTGCCCATAAGAATCATCCAATGGTACCTGGAGACCGTCCATCAGTTGCACCTGAGTGTTGGTGCCATCGTCCAGGCCGTCCATGGAGTAGCCCGTCAGGCTAAGACGGCGGTGCGAGAGGTGCTCGAGCAAGTCCGCGCCAGTCCCGTGGTGCAGGGCGACGAAACCGGCTGGCGCCAGGACGGGAGCAACGGCTATGTTTGGACCTTCAGCACTCCCAGCGAACGATACTTCCTGCGTCGGGGTCGGGATAAGGGGGTGGTGGATGAGGTGCTGGATTCCTCCTTCAGCGGAGTGTTGGTCAGTGATTTCTACGCCGCCTATAACCACTACCCGGGCCTGAAGCAACGGTGCTGGGCTCATCTGCTGCGGGATATCCATGACCTGAAAGGGTTGTACCCAGAAGACGCTGGGCTGGCTCAGTGGGCCGAGGCGGTTCACCAGGTCTACACGGAGGCCAAGGGCTCGGTCCTTCCCCGAGCCCAGCCAGGCCATCGCACCCAGCTAATGCTGGAGGAGAAACTAATGGTCTTGGCGCGGCCTTTCCTTAAAGATCCCCTGGCGGTTCAGGCCAAGCTCTGCCGGCGCATGGAACGGTTCATCAAGGAACTGTTTGTCTTCGTGTCGGACCCAGCCGTGCCCTCAGACAACAACGCCGCCGAGCGGAGCCTGCGGCATCTGGTAACCAGTCGCAAGATCAGCGGCGGCACCCGCTCAGGGCAGGGCACCGACAGCAAGATGACCTTGGCATCCCTCTTTGGCACCTGGCGGGCCAGAGGTCTCAATCCTCTCCTGGAATGCCGCCGGTTGCTCGCTTCCCCTCAAATCTGAACACTTACGTCAAGAGGACTCGATGGGCGTAGAGCGGCAGCAAGGCACGGCCTAACAACTCTCCATTCTTGAATGGAGGAAGGAGACCGTGCGCCCCGGCGTCCCTGGTGAAGGCGGAACCGGAACTGGGGTGAGCGAGGAGCGGCCAGCGACCACGGTGTCTGAACGGAAACGAGCCTTGACGGGTGGTAGCACCTGTTGAAACAGTAGAGGAAACCGCCGGATACGCTGAGTACGTCCGGTGGTGTGGGAGGACGGGGGCCGCGAGGCCCCCTCCTACCCGATTGTGCCAGGCATGCTGTGCATTTTGGAGGTGAAAGTCCTCTGCGGGCCGTGATGACCGGAACCGCTAGCCTAAGCAAGGGTGTCCATCGTGAGGTGGAATCTGAAGGAAGCTTATGGCAAAACTTGGACTCGACGAACAGGAACGGGATAGAAGGCCGGCGCAGTGGGGTAACCCGGCCATGGACGGGGCGGCCCGGTAGTCATCCGGACATGTGCGTTGGTAAATCCGGCGGGGACCGAGGGAAGGATGCATAGCTTACCCTGGGAGATCTCTGGGGCTGTCCCGATGGAATCGGGACTACCGCACCGGCAACGGTGGGGGAAGGCTCCGGAGAAGTCAGCCGAGGCCATAGTAGTCCTTCCCGCACGGGAAGGATGAAGGGCCGAATCCTCTACTGCAAGGAGCCAGTCAAGAGGACTCGATGGGCGTAGAGCGGCAGCAAGGCACGGCCTAACAACTCTCCCTTCTTGAATGGAGGAAGGAGACCGTGCGCCCCGGCGTCCCTGGTGAAGGCGGAACCGGAACTGGGGTGAGCGAGGAGCAGCCAGCGACCACGGTGTCTGAACGGAAACGAGCCTTGACGGGTGGTAGCACCTGTTGAAACAGTAGAGGAAACCGCCGGATACGCTGAGTACGTCCGGTGGTGTGGGAGGACGGGGGCCGCGAGGCCCCCTCCTACCCGATTGTGCCAGGCATGCTGTGCATTTTGGAGGTGAAAGTCCTCTGCGGGCCGTGATGACCGGAACCGCTAGCCTAAGCAAGGGTGTCCATCGTGAGGTGGAATCTGAAGGAAGCTTATGGCAAAACTTGGACTCGACGAACAGGAACGGGATAGAAGGCCGGCGCAGTGGGGTAACCCGGCAATGGACGGGGCGGCCCAATAGTTATTCGGACAGGTGCGCAGGTAAATCCGGCGGGGACCGAGGGAAGGATGCACGGCTTACCCTGGGAGGTCTCTGGGGCTGTCTGGAGGACCTGACTACCGCACCGGCAACGGTGGGGGAAGGCCCTGGAGAAGTCAGCAGAGGCCATAGTAGTCCCGGCAGGTCGGGATGAAGGGCCGAATCCTCTACTGCAAGGAGCCAGTCGGGAGGACTTGATGGGCATAGAGCGGCGGCAAGGCACGGTCTACCAACTCTCACTCCTGGAGTGGGGAGAGGAGGCCGTGCGCCCCGGCGTCCCTGGTGAAGGCGGAACCGGAACTGGGGCGAACGAGGAGCAGCAAGGGCCCACGGCGTCTGAGCGGAAGCGAGCCTTGCCGGAAGCCTTGATGGAGGAGGTGATAGAGCCAAAGAACCTGAACCGAGCCTACCAGCGGGTGAAAGCCAACAAAGGAGCGCCGGGGGTTGACGGGATGAGTGTGGATGACCTGGGCGGCTGGTTGGCGGAACACTGGGAGGAACTTAGTGGCGTCGCTGCTGGAAGGCAGCTACCAACCGCAACCGGTGCGGGGAGTGGAAATCCCCAAGCCGGGAGGTGGAGTGCGACAACTGGGCATCCCCACGGTGGTGGACCGCCTGGTGCAGCAAGGCATCCTCCAGGTGCTGGACCCGCTGTTGGACCCAACCTTTTCGGAGTCAAGCTACGGTTTCCGTCCCGGGCGAAACGCCCACCAGGCGCTGCGCCAGGCGCAGGAGTACGTAGGGGAGGGGCGGGAAATCGTGGTAGACCTGGACTTGGAGAAATTCTTTGACCGGGTAAACCACGACATCCTGATGTCCCGCCTGGCCCGGAGAGTCGCCGACAAACGCCTGCTGCGGATAGTCCGGCGCTTCCTGGAAGCGGGGATGATGCAGAATGGGGTGTGCGTCGAGCGATACGAAGGGACTCCGCAGGGAGGGCCACTATCGCCGCTCCTGTCCAATCTGCTACTGGATGACTTGGACCAGGAGTTGGAACGCCGGGGGCACCGCTTCAGCCGGTACGCCGATGACTGCAACATATACGTGCGGTCGCAGGCTGCGGGGGAGCGGGTAATGGCGTCGGTGAGCAACTTTCTGGAAAGGAAGCTGCGCTTGCGCGTAAACCGGGAGAAAAGTGCGGTGGCCCCGGTATGGGAACGGAAGTTCCTGGGGCATCGGCTGCTGCTCGGAGGTCGGCTGGGCCTAGCGCCCGAAAGCCTGAAGCGCGTGAAGGCGAGGATTCGGCGAACCACGCGACGCAACCGAGGCGTCAGCCTTGAAGGGATGGTCCACGAACTGAACTCCTTTCTCACGGGGTGGGTGACCTACTTCCGCTATGCGGAATGTCGGACTCACCTCAGCAGGTTGGATGGGTGGATTCGTCGAAAGCTGCGCTGCGTACGGCTGAAGCAGCGGAAACGGTCCAAAGCCATTGCGGACTTTCTGCAGGGGCTGGGCGTGCCGGAGTGGCGGGCCTGGCTACTGGCGGGGTCTGGCAAAGGCTGGTGGCGCCTGGCTGGCAGCCCTCAGGCGGCTGAAGCCATGAGCCTGGCTTGGTTTAGGGAACAGGGACTCGTAGCCCTGACCGAAAGGTACAGCCTGTTGAATCAGTAGAGGAAACCGCCGGATACGCTGAGTACGTCCGGTGGTGTGGGAGGACGGGGGCCGTGAGGCCCCCTCCTACCCGATTGGTTGATGCTCTTTTCCCCTGCCCCTTTGTAAAGGTACCTGTACCCTGACTGTAGAGGGAGGAATTATAAGACCGTAAGAGGTTCGGTCATCCTTTGCGCTTGTTGCAAGAAGCCAGAAAAGGGTGGGACTATTTCATTACGGATGAATTGGTGTATATCCACGACTATATCCCAGCCAATGCCGATTACGAGACCTTGCGGCACTGCAATTTCGGTCCCGATATCCATTCCGACCTTTGGCTTGAATTGTTCCTCAGTACCTTTGGGGATAGCCATTACGGCGTGCTTATCGAGGTAATTCGGCGCGATGCGCAGGGCATTCGGGATACTGTCATCGGTATAGAATACCCGGCGGGCCACGAGATTCAAGGTACGGTGTTTGTGAAGTCTGACCATGGTATCTAAGAACTGCAAGACGACCGATTCAGGCCAAGCCCCGCAGTTATATGGTTGACACGCTTCAACGAAGTCCCGAGCGGCTTCTGGCAGGAATTCAGTGGCACGGAGGAACACCGGTTGGTTTGGGTGCGCCATAATTGGAAACATAATGTTACGTTTTTTTGACGGAGGAATGTTCGCGTTGAGAGAGACCGACAATTCCCAAACAAGATAGTCCAAGGCGGACCTAAGAGCGTTAACGATTTCTCCGAGTCTGAGGGGCCAAGACTCAGGTAAAGAGGGTGCCCCAATGAAAAAGAAATCCTCTTCCAAGCAATCAAAATATTCATTGACGCACACCGGGTTTAAGTGTTTCTCCAAAAATCTATGAATGCTCCTATCAAGAGCATTGATACGTTTATTCGCCCAATTTAGTTGGAGCCGGGTATCATGGTATGTTTTCACGGGTTATACTCCGATTCTGACTAGGAGAGGCTGAGCCAAGCAAAGGACGCCCCAGCGTCACGAATTCCCCCAGCCTAAACCCGAATCCACCGATGGACGGCGTGTGGGAGGCCTGCTGAAGAAACAAAAGGGTGCGCCTCTGAATCTGGGATAATGGTTTTGAAACAGAAAACCGGTCCCAGAAAAGGAGCACCCAATAGATGCTACCACGCAACCACCCCGACCGCATCCAAATCGCCTTCGACGACCACCGCCTGGTGGCCAATGCCGGGCTGATCCTTCCCGCCACCCTCGCCCTGCGCCTTGGCCTTCCCCAACTCCTCGGGAATCACCTCGACCTCGGCGGCGCGCCGGGCCGGGCGAACACCGGCGACAAGATAATGACGCTGGTCGCCTCGGCGCTGGCGGGCGGCGACTGCATCGACGACGCCGATGCGTTGCGCACCGGCAGGACGGCCTGCGCTCTCGGCTGCGTAGTCAAAGCGCCATCCACCCTGGGCACCTTCCTGCGCAGCTTCACCTGGGGCCACGTCCGCCAGCTGGACGGGGTGAGCCGCGAGTTGCTGGCCCGGGCCTGGAAGGCCGGCGCCGGACCCGGCGACGCGCCATTCACCATCGACCTTGATTCGACGATCTGCGAGCCTTACGGACTGGCCAAGGAGGGCGCCCGCCATCACGGCGATACCGGCGCGCGGGGCTATCACCCACTGCTGGCCGTCGCCGCCGGAACCGGCGACGTGCTGATGGCCCGCCTGCGCGAGGGCCGGGCCAACACCGCCCGGGGCGCCGCCCACTTCCTGCGTGAGACGGTGAGCCGGGTTCGCTGCGGCGGGGCCAGCGGGCAGCTCACCATGCGGGCTGACAGCGGCTTCTATACCCACGCCGTGGTCGCCGTCTGCCGCCGGATGGATGTCCGCTTCTCCATCACCATCCGCCAGCACAAAAGCCTGCACAATCTCATCGAGGCGATACCCGAAGATGCCTGGACGCCGATTCCTTACTGGATGGACGGCGCCGCCGATGTGGCCGAAACCACCTACACCCCCTTCCAGAGTGAGCCGGATGCCGTGCCGGTACGGCTCATCGTCCGGCGGGTGAAGCCGGCGCCCGGTTCTCAACTGGCTCTCTTCGCCACCTACAGCTATCACGGCTTCATCACCGACCGGGACGGGGAGACCCTGGAACTGGAGGCTGACCACCGCCGCCACGCCGAGATCGAGAATGCGATACGCGACCTCAAGTACGGCGTCGGGCTGAACCATCTCCCCTCGGGCCGCTTCGCCGCCAACGGCGCCTGGCTGGCGGTACAGGTGATGGCCCACAACCTGGCTCGCTGGACAGCCCGCATCGGCCTGGGTGAGCAGATCGTGACCACCAAGACCCTCCGGCGGCGGGTCTTCGCCCTGGCCGGACGGCTCACCCGCTCGGCACGCCGGATCACCCTGCATCTTCCCAAGCGCTGGCCCTGGGAGGAGCAGTTCAGCCGCGCCCTGGCCCGACTGCGAGCCATTCCACTCCCAGCCTGACGGCGCCAGTCCGCCACTGACCCGCCAGCCAACCCAACGTCCCCGCAAACTCGCGCCAGCCCAGTCCGCGAGCGCCTCTTGCCGTGTCCTATCCCGCCATCTCGCTCGCCACAGCCACTGTAAGCCGCCATCGGCGCCCCCAAAAGCGCCTGCAGACCGCCCGCCAACCTCCCGTCTACCCAAGTTCGAGCCCGGATTATCGCGCCTGTACTCCCTCACCCCCCTTCCGTTGTCCTCACGCTGTCCATCCGTGTCCATCGGTGGATTCGGGCTAAAGCATCTTTATCTGGAAGCCGCTGTCTTCGGGCTGGCCCTTGCCGTTGAGATGCACCGCCGGATACCCCAAATGGCGCAGGCGAGCCGCCAGCTCGGGGAAGCCGTTGACGGTATAAACCTGCTTCGGCTTCACCTCCTGCACGTATCCCACTAACTCGCTAAAATCGGCGTGGTCGCTATAGGGCAGGCTGGCGTCGGCGCGGCGGCTCCACTGGTGCCCGCCACCAGTGGCCCAACCGGTAAGGTCCATGAAGCGCTTTCCCCGAATACCGGATAAGCTCTTGCCACTCCACGGTCCCGGCGGACAAATCAGAATCTGACCCTCGGGCCAGTCGCCATCAATCCCGTCATCAAACCGACGAAACTCGCCTGGGAATGCCACGCCGGACTCTCGGTAGGTGCAGGCGATCTGATAGATGCTGTCCTCGACCAGCACCTCGAATCCCTGATCCAGGAACTGGTACAGCAGCTCTTGGGCTTTGCCCAGCCGCCAGCCCCGCACCACCGGCCTTGCGCCCTGGGACAGCCACTCACGCAAAGTCTTGCCGGCCGTGGCAAGCACCTGCTCTTCCGGCGGGAAGCTGTACTCCGGACGGCCGTAGGTCGATTCCATGATCAGGATATCGCAGGGGACCGGCTCCAGGGGTTCGTTGATTGGGTTACTGCGGACCTTAAAGTCGCCGGTGTATAGAACCCGCTCCCCACTGACTTTTGATTGAAGCAGGGCCTGGGCCGACCCCAAGCAGTGCCCGGCCGGGTGCAGAGTCAAGGTGTATTTTTCCGTTTCCAGGGGCTCGCGGTACTCCAGGATGACCGGGTCCGAGCGACTCAGATAATCAGAGAGCAGCAGACGGGTGTTGGGGGTAAGTATCGGCCTTTGGTGGCGTGCGGTGTGGTCGGAGTGGCCGTGGGAAATCAGGCTCACTTCCTGTTTCCGCCGGGAGTCCATCCAGAAATCCAACTCCGGCAGGTAGACTCCCCGGCTGAAAATCACTTCCAAAGTTGTTTCCCCCTCACCGCATCCCGGCCAGTATACCATGTCCGGTGCCGGGACCGGTGCTGCCCTGGGGATGTCTGGGCTCAAGGCAGCGCCCTGCCGGCGGCGGCCAGTGCCTTTTCATTCTCCTGCCTGGTAGGAAAAGCCCATCATGTCGAAAGCTTCGCTGAGATGGGCATTGTGGCGGCGTAGGGCAGCGGCTACGTTGGAATGCCCAGCCCGACGTACCAAGCTGATGACCAGGTTCCGCAGGCCCGCCAGAACCTGAGGGGCGGCCCCAGTGCGCACCTGAGAGCGGTCCTCGTCGAAGGTCACATCCCGTACCCAGTGGAGGCGGTTCTCGATGCCCCAGTGCCCACGGGAAAGGCTCAACAATCGCCTCGCATCGGCGGGCTGGGAGACTGCTAATTGCATAGCTCACAGCCACCTGTTTCTTGCCCTTCACGACCCGCTGGCGCTCTAGCCGACACACCTGTTGCAGATGCGGCCACGCTTCCCCGACCGTCCCAGCGCTGCCCACGTAGCCATTTAGCTCTGGGTCGGCCAAGGCCCACAACTCTCGCCGCTCCAGCCGCCCATGACGCCGCTTTACTGGAGCATCGGCCCAGACCGTCAGCTTGGCCCCGCGTGCTCGCCACTCCGCTGCCAGCCAGGGAGGTACGGTTGGGCCACCAGCCCTCTCAGTTCCTAGCAGGGGAAAAAGCCACCTCCAGGTCTCGGCGCAAGGTGGGCTGATTCTCTTTAACTGGCAGCAGATACTCTCCGCCGCCTGCCACAATCTGCTCACAGACTTTCCGTTGGGTCAGTAAGGCATCAGCCACTACTACCCGACCCTTCAGGGGTACCTGGCCCAATACTTCTTTGACCGCCGCCAATTCTTCCCCTTTGCCCGGCGCAGCTACCTGCGCCAGCACTGCCCCAGCGCGGCTAGCGTAGGCCGACACCAGATGGACCCCGGGTATCTCTTGGCCGTGGACCCCTCGCAAGGTTTTCCCGTCCAGGGACAGGGGGTCATCCGCCTCTACCCCGCTATTTGCCAGCCAGTTGCCGACTTCTGCCTCAAAGGCCGCCACGTCCAGGCCCTTGAACACCCGGTGGAGGGTGGCCACGCAGGGTGTCTTCTCCTGGCTGAACCCCAAAAGCTGCGCCGTAGCACCCCCTTGGTCCCGCCCCCATTGAGCTATGGCGTATAAGCTGCGGGCGCCGCACAGCATGGCACAGGTGGCCAAGGCCAGGATCGCCCCCAAAGAGTGGCGTCGCCCTTGGCTACTCCGGAAGTCAGGCACCAAATCCAGCGCTTCTCTCAAAGTCATCATCCTCCCCTCCCGCTTAAACTGGTAATAATTTTATACTATTTTGAGAAAATGAAAAGGCCCTGCGCGGCGGCGCAGAGTGTCGTCAGCAGACGTGTAATAAGATATAATCTCACCGGCGCTCCGCTCCAGGGCGGGACCGGGACCAACTAAAAGTTTTAGCCCGGAGCAGAAGTTATAGAAGGTGGTGATATGTCCGCACAAGTTGGTGATCAGGCACCCGATTTCAGCCTCCCTTCGGTAAGCGAAGGAGATATTAGTTTAAGCCAATACCGGGGTGAGAAGCATGTAATACTATCCTTCCACGTGTTCGACTTTACCGCTGGTTGAACCACGCAGGCCACTTCGTTCCGGCAGTTTTACAGCCAGTTCGAAGAGAAGAATGCCCAGGTTCTGGGTATCAGCTGCGACCAGATCAACGCCCATCGGGCCTGGACCACGGCCCTAGGCGGGCTACCCTATCCTGAGCTGTCTGACTGGCACCCTAAAGGCAAGGTCAGTCAGGCCTACGACCTCTGGAATGAAGAACGCGGCGCCAGCCAGCGCGCGGTGCTGGTGGTAGACAAGCAGGGGGTAATTCGCTACCGGGAAATCTACACCCCCGGGGTACTGCCCGATCCGCAGGTAATCCTGGCGGCCCTGGAAGGCTTGGGATAACGGGGCGGGTTAGGTATTTTCAAACCAGAAACCGCCGGCCTTAATTTGGGCCGACGGCTTGTTCAGGCATTGCTAGAGCTGAGGGGCATTATATCCCGGAGCGCTGGGGTTAAAGTCTCAGGTTCCGATCTTTTCGACTTTGTAACGCACCGTTCCCTTGGGAACTGCAACCTCAACCTCTTCGCCTACGCTCCGTTCCAATAGAGCCTGACCTACCGGCGACTGGGTGGAAATTTTGCCCGAGGCGACATCGGCCTCCCGCATGTCTACCAGGGTGTACAAAAGCTTCCGGCCAGAGCCCAAATCCTTGAGAGTGACTTTGGTTCCCATGGCCACCTTCATTTGGTTCTTCCGAGGCTTTGAGGAGAGGATTTCCGCATTGGCCAGGCTGGATTCCAGTTCGCGGATCCGGCCTTCAATTATGCCTTGGCGCTCCTTGGCGGCATCAAGGGGCGCGTTCTCGCGAAAGTCTTTGTCGGCCATCGCGCGCTTGATATCTTCCAACACATTGACTCGTTCCCCTTTCAGGGACTCCACCTGCTCCTGCAGACGCTCAAAACCCTCCTGGCTGAGTTGAGTAGCAGCGGCGGCCGCGGCAGATGCGCGCCCGGCGGTGGTGCGCCGGCTCCGCGGAACCCGCAGGTGGGTCGCCAACCCGGTTTCTACCCACCCCTCATCTTTCAGGAATCCCAAAAACCCCTTCACCGGACTCAGCTTCTGAGTGGATTCACTCCCGCCCAACCCCACGTGCTGCGCATAATCGGCTACCTCGGCAGGAGTAAGCTCGCTGACCCGGCGATCTCGTCCGAACCAAGCGATGAACCGGCCGATTTCCTGGTGACCTTCCATGCCCTTTTTGCCGCTCTTCTTGACAGCCACGAACTGACTCAGGGCCTCGGTAAATGAGGGGTGAGAGGGCTTTTCCAAATTGGAACCTCCTTAAGGTAGGTGTAGAGCGGACAAGCCGGAGCCGATGTCCCTGGGGCGGATCTTCGCAATCGGAAATCTAGCGGTGAGTTCCTTCACAGGTTTCTCAAGTCCGGGGACCAACAACTTGCCCTTTGCGGCCTGTTGCAGAAAGTAGGGTTGTATGGGTTCTCGAGTCGTCCTTTACCCAAGCTCTGAAAGGTCTTGGGGCCGCGATTGGTCCAAACTTCCTACTTCCAGGGGTCAGAGGTGCGGCGTCTGGAAAGCTGGAAGGGCTACTTCTAGAATACCATTTTGCGGATATTCTGGCAATGGAAAAACTATGAATGTAACTGTTCAGACTTGATGAGGTGAATTGGCTCAAAGCCGTTGGAAAAACGCTGGCATGGCCGGGGGAGTTGTGGCATACCAGGGAGGTGGACACTGAACTAGACCTGAACGCGGCGAGTCGCGAAACTCTGCTGGAGATAATTGCCGGCCAGCGGGCAGTCATTGCCGATTTGCAAAGGCGGATTGGGGTTCTGGAATCCCGTCCCAACCGGCGCGGGTCGTCGGGGATGCCGGGTAATCAGCCGCACTCCAGCCGGCAAGCGCCGGAGAAAAAGGAGCCCAGAAAGCCGCGCCGCCATGGCTTCGCCCGCCAGCGCATGACTCCTACCCGGCGGGTGGAGCATGCCGTGGCGGTCTGTCCCGACTGCGGGACTCACCTGAACGGCGGATGGGTACAGCGAACTCGGGAAGTCATTGAGCTACCGGTGGCTCCGGTAGAAGTGACCGAGCACGCCCTGGTAGCCCGCATCTGTCCGGTATGCCAGCGGCGCCGGCTGCCCAAAGAGGCCCTGCAGGGGGTGGTTCTGGGCCCAGCAGCGCCTGGGGGTCAATCTGGTAAGCCTGATGGTGACCCTGCGGGAGGAGGGACGGTTGCCCATAAGAATCATCCAATGGTACCTGGAGACCGTCCATCAGTTGCACCTGAGTGTTGGTGCCATCGTCCAGGCCGTCCATGGAGTAGCCCGTCAGGCTGAGACGGCGGTGCGAGAGGTGCTCGAGCAAGTCCGCGCCAGTCCCGTGGTGCAGGGCGACGAAACCGGCTGGCGCCAGGACGGGAGCAACGGCTATGTTTGGACCTTCAGCACTCCCAGCGAACGATACTTCCTGCGTCGGGGTCGGGATAAGGGGGTGGTGGATGAGGTGCTGGATTCCTCCTTCAGCGGAGTGTTGGTCAGTGATTTCTACGCCGCCTATAACCACTACCCGGGCCTGAAGCAACGGTGCTGGGCTCATCTGCTGCGGGATATCCATGACCTGAAAGGGTTGTACCCAGAAGACGCTGGGCTGGCTCAGTGGGCCGAGGCGGTTCACCAGGTCTACACGGAGGCCAAGGCCTCGGTCCTTCCCCGAGCCCAGCCAGGCCATCGCACCCAGCTAATGCTGGAGGAGAAACTAATGGTCTTGGCGCGGCCTTTCCTTAAAGATCGGCGGTTCAGGCCAAGCTCTGCCGGCGCATGGAACGGTTCAGCCAGCCGTGCCCTCAGACAACAACGCCGCCGAGCGGAGCCTGCGGCATCTGGTAACCAGTCAGGCCTTGGCATCCCTCTTTGGCACCTGGCGGGCGAGAGGTCTCAATCCCCTCCTGGAATGCCGCCGGTTGCTCGCTTCCCCTCAAATCTGTCCGAGGTGAATTGGCTCAAAGCCGTTGGAAAAACGCTGGCATGGCCGGGGGAGTGTGGCATACCAGGGAGGTGGACACTGAACTAGACCTGAACGCGGCGAGTCGCGAAACTCTGCTGGAGATAATTGCCGGCCAGCGGGCAGTCATTGCCGATTTGCAAAGGCGGATTGGGGTTCTGGAATCCCGTCCCAACCGGCGCGGGTCGTCGGGGATGCCGGGTAATCAGCCGCACTCCAGCCGGCAAGCGCCGGAGAAAAAGGAGCCCAGAAAGCCGCGCCGCCATGGCTTCGCCCGCCAGCGCATGACTCCTACCCGGCGGGTGGAGCATGCCGTGGCGGTCTGTCCCGACTGCGGGACTCACCTGAACGGCGGATGGGTACAGCGAACTCGGGAAGTCATTGAGCTACCGGTGGCTCCGGTAGAAGTGACCGAGCACGCCCTGGTAGCCCGCATCTGTCCGGTATGCCAGCGGCGCCGGCTGCCCAAAGAGGCCCTGCAGGGGGTGGTTCTGGGCCCAGCAGCGCCTGGGGGTCAATCTGGTAAGCCTGATGGTGACCCTGCGGGAGGAGGGACGGTTGCCCATAAGAATCATCCAATGGTACCTGGAGACCGTCCATCAGTTGCACCTGAGTGTTGGTGCCATCGTCCAGGCCGTCCATGGAGTAGCCCGTCAGGCTGAGACGGCGGTGCGAGAGGTGCTCGAGCAAGTCCGCGCCAGTCCCGTGGTGCAGGGCGACGAAACCGGCTGGCGCCAGGACGGGAGCAACGGCTATGTTTGGACCTTCAGCACTCCCAGCGAACGATACTTCCTGCGTCGGGGTCGGGATAAGGGGGTGGTGGATGAGGTGCTGGATTCCTCCTTCAGCGGAGTGTTGGTCAGTGATTTCTACGCCGCCTATAACCACTACCCGGGCCTGAAGCAACGGTGCTGGGCTCATCTGCTGCGGGATATCCATGACCTGAAAGGGTTGTACCCAGAAGACGCTGGGCTGGCTCAGTGGGCCGAGGCGGTTCACCAGGTCTACACGGAGGCCAAGGGCTCGCTCCTTCCCCGAGCCCAGCCAGGCCATCGCACCCAGCTAATGCTGGAGGAGAAACTAATGGTCTTGGCGCGGCCTTTCCTTAAAGATCCCCTGGCGGTTCAGGCCAAGCTCTGCCGGCGCATGGAACGGTTCATCAAGGAACTGTTTGTCTTCGTGTCGGACCCAGCCGTGCCCTCAGACAACAACGCCGCCGAGCGGAGCCTGCGGCATCTGGTAACCAGTCGCAAGATCAGCGGCGGCACCCGCTCAGGGCAGGGCACCGACAGCAAGATGACCTTGGCATCCCTCTTTGGCACCTGGCGGGCTAGAGGTCTCAATCCCCTCCTGGAATGCCGCCGGTTGCTCGCTTCCCCTCAAGTCTGAACACTTACCTATGAATGTAACTGTTCAGACTTGATGAGGTGAATTGGCTCAAAGCCGTTGGAAAAACGCTGGCATGGCCGGGGGAGTTGTGGCATACCAGGGAGGTGGACACTGAACTAGACCTGAACGCGGCGAGTCGCGAAACTCTGCTGGAGATAATTGCCGGCCAGCGGGCAGTCATTGCCGATTTGCAAAGGCGGATTGGGGTTCTGGAATTCCGTCCCAACCGGCGCGGGTCGTCGGGGATGCCGGGTAATCAGCCGCACTCCAGCCGGCAAGCGCCGGAGAAAAAGGAGCCCAGAAAGCCGCGCCGCCATGGCTTCGCCCGCCAGCGCATGACTCCTACCCGGCGGGTGGAGCATGCCGTGGCGGTCTGTCCCGACTGCGGGACTCACCTGAACGGCGGATGGGTACAGCGAACTCGGGAAGTCATTGAGCTACCGGTGGCTCCGGTAGAAGTGACCGAGCACGCCCTGGTAGCCCGCATCTGTCCGGTATGCCAGCGGCGCCGGCTGCCCAAAGAGGCCCTGCAGGGGGTGGTTCTGGGCCAGCAGCGCCTGGGGGTCAATCTGGTAAGCCTGATGGTGACCCTGCGGGAGGAGGGACGGTTGCCCATAAGAATCATCCAATGGTACCTGGAGACCGTCCATCAGTTGCACCTGAGTGTTGGTGCCATCGTCCAGGCCGTCCATGGAGTAGCCCGTCAGGCTGAGACGGCGGTGCGAGAGGTGCTCGAGCAAGTCCGCGCCAGTCCCGTGGTGCAGGGCGACGAAACCGGCTGGCGCCAGGACGGGAGCAACGGCTATGTTTGGACCTTCAGCACTCCCAGCGAACGATACTTCCTGCGTCGGGGTCGGGATAAGGGGGTGGTGGATGAGGTGCTGGATTCCTCCTTCAGCGGAGTGTTGGTCAGTGATTTCTACGCCGCCTATAACCACTACACGGGCCTGAAGCAACGGTGCTGGGCTCATCTGCTGCGGGATATCCATGACCTGAAAGGGTTGTACCCAGAAGACGCTGGGCTGGCTCAGTGGGCCGAGGCGGTTCACCAGGTCTACACGGAGGCCAAGGCCGCGGTCCTTCCCCGAGCCCAGCCAGGCCATCGCACCCAGCTAATGCTGGAGGAGAAACTAATGGTCTTGGCGCGGCCTTTCCTTAAAGATCCCCTGGCGGTTCAGGCCAAGCTCTGCCGGCGCATGGAACGGTTCATCAAGGAACTGTTTGTCTTCGTGTCGGACCCAGCCGTGCCCTCAGACAACAACGCCGCCGAGCGGAGCCTGCGGCATCTGGTAACCAGTCGCAAGATCAGCGGCGGCACCCGCTCAGGGCAGGGCACCGACAGCAAGATGACCTTGGCATCCCTCTTTGGCACCTGGCGGGCCAGAGGTCTCAATCCCCTCCTGGAATGCCGCCGGTTGCTCACTTCCCCTCAACTCTGAACAGTTTCCTATGAATCCTGGGAGACTGCCGGCCTCTCTTCACCCCTTGACTTGGGGCCAATTATTTGCTGACCACTGGCAGGTGCCTAGATTGTAGTATACTACCGGCCAATGGCGGGACCCATTGAATTTCCTTTGGCAACCTCCCCTGGGGACCTCCTTTGACCGGAGGTTTTTTGGACTCCCAGGCCCAAACCCAAGCTATGGTGGGACCCACATAGGTATTAACCAAACTTGTGGATTCACCTTGCTATCAATGCAGTTCCCGCATCCCCTGGAAGCATCCCCGGAAAGTCCGATAACCTGAGATGGGAGTAGAGGCATGAAAGCAGTACAGATCACTGAGTTTGGCGGCCCCGAGGTCATGAAATACCAGGACCTACCGGACCCAACGCCCGGAGACGGTCAGGCCTTGCTGGAGATCCAGGCGGTGGGCGTAAACTTCACCGACACCTACAGCCGCTCTGGAGTCAACCCGCCCAGTTTGCCCTGGGTCGTGGGAGTGGAAGGAGCCGGAGTGGTTCGGGGCGTCGGCTCCGGAGTTACTGAAGTTAAAGAAGGCGATTCGGTGGTGTATTGCAGCATTCCCGGGTCTTACGCGGAGCAGGCGGTGGTGCCCGCTTCCAGGGTGATCAAATTGCCTGAGGGGCTGGACGCCAAAGCCGGTGCGGCGGTGATGCTCCAGGGCATGACTGCCCACTATCTGTGTCATTCCACCTATCCGGTTCAGCGGGGGGACAAGGTCTTGATTCACGCCGGCGCGGGCGGCGTAGGGTTGCTGTTGATCCAAATGGTTAAGCGACTAGGCGGCTACGTCTTTTCCACCGTTTCCACCGAGGCCAAGGCCGAGCTGGCCAAAGGGGCCGGCGCTGACCAGGTAATTCTGTACACCCAGCAGGACTTCGCCGCGGAGATCAGCCAAGCCACCGATGGAGCTGGGGTTCAGGTGGTGTATGACGCAGTGGGTCAGACGACCTTTGATAAAAGCGTAAGCTCTCTGGCGCGGCGGGGTTATTTGGTACTGTACGGAGCGGCCAGCGGTCCCGTTCCACCGGTCGACCCGCGGGTCCTGGGCAACGGCTCCAAGTACCTGACCCGCCCAGGACTGGGCGATTACACGGTGTCGCGGCAGGAGCTGGAAAAGCGGGCCGGGGATGTTCTGGGATGGGTAAAGTCCGGAGAGTTGAAATTGCGGGTCGAACACGTGATGGCTCTGTCCGAGGCTGCGGAAGCCCACCGGCAGCTGGAATCTCGGGCCACCACCGGCAAGGTAGTGCTGATTCCCTGAGAAAGTCGGCTCGCTGGTAATTGTTGACCTATTTGGTCAACAATTTGTATAATTAGCGTAGGCTTTCCCGGCAGCTTTCACGGCAGGAGGATTCATGCCGCAAACTGTTACCCAAGATGATGTTTATGAGGCTTTGAGAACGGTCTACGACCCGGAAATTCCAGTTAATGTGGTGGACTTGGGTCTGATTTACGAGGTTCAGGTCAACGATGATAACAACGTCTACGTACAGCTTACCCTCACCTTCCCCGGTTGTGGAATGGGCCCGCACATCGCCCAACAGGCGGAGTGGGCAATCCAGGACGTGGAAGGGGTTGAAGAGGTGGAGATAGAGCTGGTGTTCGACCCCCCCTGGTCGCCGGATTTAATCAGCGAAGAGGCCCGGTCCCAGCTGGGCATTTAGCTCAGTCCGGTCCGAACTAATAGACGGGGACGATTCGGCCCGCCGCCGAGGCGGCTGGGCATGCCACCGGAGGAGTAATGGCTACGCCCCAGGAGAATGCCAGGCTGGAGCAGATCAAGCGCAGCTGGCAGCAAAAGCGGGACATAACTGAGCGCCTTTCTACCATCAAGGCCAAAGTAGGCGTTTACAGCGGCAAGGGAGGGGTCGGCAAGACTACCGTGGCGGTCAACTTGGCGACCACCCTGGCTCAAGCCGGCAAGAAGGTGGGACTCTTGGACGTGGACATCGACTGTCCCAACGTTACCAAAGTGTTGGGAATCTCCGAAAAGCCGGATTATGTGGATGGCCGCATAGAGCCAGCCGAAAAGTGGGGCGTAAAGGTCGTGTCCATGGCCTTCTTCCAGGCCAGCGAGGAGGAGGCCATAATCTGGCGGGGTCCCATGGTCCACAATGCAATTAACCAGTTTTTACAGGCTACCGACTGGGGAGAGCTGGATTATCTAATCGTCGACCTCCCGCCGGGAACCTCCGACTCGCCACTAACCGTAATGCAAACCATACCCATGGATGGCTTCGTGGTGGTGAGTACGCCGCAGGAGCTGGCCAACATGGATGCCAAGCGCTGCATCAACATGATCCGCAAGCTCAACCTCAATATCTTGGGCGTGGTGGAAAATTATACCGGCGAAGTGTTTGGGGAAGGCGGCGGCAGGAAGATGGCGGAAGAGGTGGATACCCCCTTCTTGGGAAACCTGGCTTTGCGCTCGGCATACCGGGATAATTCCAAACCCACAGTCCTGCTGGACCAAGAGGTGAGTCGGGAATACGCTCATTTGGTCCAAGGCTTGGAAAAAAGTTTGGAAGAGTTGGGCAGAGAACCCCGTTAGGAGCGGGTGAGACGTCATTGCGAGAAGTCCCAATGTGATCGGGACGACGAAGCAATCTCATGAGGGTAAGGAGGGATTGCTTCGCGGAGTTAATCCTGAGCCCAGCCGAAGGGCTGCTCTGTAAATAGCCCGTTCGCCCTTCGAGAGCCTCAGGACGAACGGGATCCCTACCGCTCGTGGTGAGCCCATCGCACCATGAGCCGAGGGGAATCCATGTTCATCTGTAGGTGGCGCTCCGCCAGAGCATGAAAACTCGCAATGACTCTTTAGATTCCCGGACGAAAACTCTGGGCGAAGAAAACTAATCTGGCGCGGTAAGTTGGGCCTCGGAGGTTTCGCTCTCCGAGGCCCTTCGTCTTGGAGCCCGGCTGGTGCGGCTGCGGTGGCGGGAAGTGGAGATTTTCATCAGCAGCTCCACCTCCCGGTCCATGGCTTCCTGGGAATAGTTGCTCAACTCTCCCATCTTACGAAATCTTTTATAACGGCGCTTGAGCAACCTGCTCTGCGACTGCTTGGAAAGTTCCGCCAGGTTCTTCATCAAAGCGATCTGAATGGCCGTCGCCGCCTCCCTCGGGTTGTCGTGGGCTCCCCCCTCCGGCTCTGGTACCACGGCGTTGATTATTCCCAACTCCTGGCAGTCCTGAGCCGTTAGCATCATCGCTTCGGCCGCCTCGCGGTCTACCAGCTGTTCGTCGGGATAGAGACTGCTCAGGGTCCGGTTCATCGAGATTGGAGAGTATATCGCGTACTGCTGCATCAGAGTGCGGTCGGACAGGCCCAGGGCCAGGGCTCCCTCGCTGCCGCCCTCGCCGATGATGACGGTTACCACCGGCGTGGGGACGTTAACCATCAGTGAGAGGGTGTTGGCGATGGCGTTGCCGATGCCTTGCTCTTCGGCTTCCAGTCCCGGGTCGGCTCCCTGGGTGTCGACGAGGGTTATCAGCGGCAGCTTGAAACGAGCTGCCAGGTTTATCAACCGCTGGGCCTTACGCAGTCCATCCGGGTACACGTGATACCTTTCGCCGTCCCGCGCCGGACGGCGCTGCTGGCCGATAATCGCCACCGGCTCACCGGAGAGATAACCCAATCCTCCCACTACCGAGCGGTCATCGCTGTTCAGCCGGTCGCCGTGGAGCTCTACGAAGGGTTCAAGCATGGACCGCATGTAGACCATGGCGGAGGGGCGCTCGGCGTGGCGGGCTATCGTCACGGCCTGCCACGCCTCCGGGTCGGGAGAAGCCTCCAGTTTGGTCTTGAGCAGCTCTTTATAGCTGCCTTTGCTAAGCGTCTGCCCGGTCAGGATTTTCAGCAGGACGGCCAGGCGGGTTTGTAGGCCCTCCCGGTCGATAACATTATCCAGCAGGCCGTGAGCCAGGTGGGCTTCCGATGTGTGGGCGTCCAAGGGCAGGGGGTGCTTGGAGAGCGCCTGCAGGGTCCGCAAGGGGGACAACCCTATTAAGGAACCCGGTTCCGCGAGAATTACGTCGGCCAGGTTCGCGAAGCTGGCGTAAGCCTGTCCGGTGGAAGGGTTGGCCAGCACCACAATGAAGGGGAGGCCCTTGTCCCGGAGCCGGTTGGCGGCGGTAACCGTTTTCGCCATCTGCATTAGGGACAGAACGCCCTCTTGGACTCGCAGGCCTCCACCGGTTACCAGGGCTACCAGGGGAAAATCCCGGCGGGCGGCGTCCTCCAGGGCCAGGGCGACCTTTTCTCCGACTACGCTTCCCATGCTGCCGCCCATGAAGCCGAAGTCGAGAACCAGGATCATCACTTCTATGCCGTCGATCTTGCACCGGCCGGTTACCGCTGCTTCGGTCAATCCAGTGCGGTTCTGGCTCTTGGCAAGGAGCTTTCGGTAGGGCCCCCGGCTGGAAAAGGAAAGGGGAGAAACGGAGCTCAAGTACTTGTGGGTTTCCTTAAAGCTGCGGCTGTCGGCCAGCAGCTCGATCCGCTGGCGAGCGGACAGGGTGTAGTGAAAACGGCAGAAGGGGCACACCCGGTAGGTTAGGTAGGCCTCCGACTGGCTGATCGGCTCCTCACAGAGCAGGCACTTGTCATGGACCGCCGATAGGTAAACTTGGCTCAGGTCGCCATTGCGACTAAACAAGTGGACCAGCAGGTTAGCCAGGTCTCTCAATGCTAGCTCCTCGCTTGGGCTTAGGCCCCTGGGCTGAGATCCCGGATTGAGTTCCCGGATTGAGATCTGGGAAGAGGCCGGGATGTGAGAAGAGGATTCCTAACTATTATGATACAGGCAGACCGGCAAAAATGAAACGGGGAGATTGGACATTGACAGAGTATCTCCCTTCACCTATGCTTTCGCCAATTCTTCGCGGGGCCATAATGCCGCACCGCGTGCTTGTCGGGCCGACGGCTGGCCCACGCAGTTCCCGGGACCGTCATCGCCTGAGTCGACCCGGACCGGGATCCCTACCCAAATTCGCAACTAAGGAGTGGGCGTGAGCAATGTCGATCGGATCCTGGAAGGCGCCGTGGACATCCACGTCCACTTCGCTCCCGACCCTCGGGTGGAGCGACGCGGCGATGCCCTGGCCGTGGCCAGTCAAGCCAGGGAAATGGGGATGAGAGGCCTGGTGCTGAAGAGTCATGAATATCCAACTCAGCCGGTGGCCTATACGGTAAATCAGGTAATTACTGATATCACCCTGGTTGGTGGAGTGGCCCTGGATGTCCAGGTAGGAGGATTGAATCCGGATGCCGTGGAGTGCACCGCCGACCTGGGCGGCCGGGTGGTGTGGATGCCCACCTACTCCGCCCAGGCCGACCGCCAACATAAGGGATTGAGTGGCGGTATTTGCCTGCTGGATGAGCGCGGCAAGCTGCTACCGGAGGTCCAGGATATCCTGGGTCTGGTAAAGTCCCACGACATGGTTCTGGCCACCGGGCATGTTTCAACCAAGGAGTGCATGGTTCTGGTGGAGGAAGCGCGTAACCAAGGCATTGGACGGGTAGTGGTGACCCACGGCACTACTTCGGCCTTCTGGACCGACATGACTCCGGCTGATATGAAGGCCATGGCGGAGATGGGGGCTTACGTGGAGCATTGCCTGCAGGTGATGATGCCGACTACTTACCGGTTATCGCCCCAGGATTTGGTGGAGACTATCAGGACTATTGGACCGGAGAACTGCATCGTAAAGCAGCGACTTTGGTCAGGACTTTCATCCCATGCCCGCAGAGGGCATGCGGATGGGCATAGGTACCTTGCTGCAAGCGGGCCTGGATGAGGTGGAAGTAAGGATGCTGGTGAAGGACAATCCTTCCCGGCTGTTAGGCCTGTAATCGCTGGAATCCAGGGCCGTCGGCCAAAACCCGCGCTTCTCCGGGTTCCCAGCCCCTTTTAGTTCCTTACAACAGCTGGTAGAGGACTACCAGATGGCTTCGATAGCCTCGGTCTGCCACAGCGCCGGGTCTCCGGTGATCACTGGAGCTTGATGAGCCAGGGCTTCTGCCGCAATCAGCCGGTCGTGAATCCTCAGACTGGGATCCACCGCCTCCATCCCGATCAACTGCGCTTCCCCCAGCGGGGAGAGGATGAATTCGGCGCTCTGGTTGATGTTCTCAATGAGGGAAGCGGCAGGCATGGGATTCCCCACCGTTTGCGTCAGACTGAGAACTTCGGCCAAGACGATAGCCGGTACCAGGATATGGGCCTGTCCGGCAGCGGCCAACCGAAAAACGGCGTCAGCTGCCGCGCTGAGCCGGCTGGCGTCACTCAAATACCAGAACAGCGCGTTGGTGTCCGTAACATAGACCGGCAGCTGGTCGTTATTCATTGGAGCCTGCCCCCCAAATGTTAGTAGCTTCAACCAGGTCTTTCTCACCGGTCTTGGCCAAATGGGACATGGTATTTCGCAAGCTTATTCGCTCGGCCAGTGGGGTAGGTGGGGACTGCTGTTCCAAGCCCACCAATTTTCCACAAGGTTTGCCATGACGGGTGATTATTATTTCTGAACCCGCGTCTTCTTCGATCAACTTGAGAAGCTTGCTGGCATGGGCCTTCAGCTCTCTAACAGAAATTGTAGTCTCATTATTAGTCACAAGCACCATTCCCCCTGGAACAACTTTAGGACTTTAGACTACAATAAAAGTGCTTAGTTGTCAATATTATTCACTAATGTGCCTAAATAGTTCACTAAAGTGACTACAAGTTCACTAAACCAGTTGAAAAGTAACGGTGTACATCTGGCCGTGGTCTCCTGCCTGGGTATTTACCCGGGCCCATTCTGCGATCCGTTGACCAACCACCCAGGCTATCCCGCTGTCCGTAACTAAGAGTGGTACCCGATCCCGCCAGCTTTCCGGCATCCGGGTGTCGGTGAAAAAATCTTGCAGCTTTTTCTGGTGAGTCATCCCCAGAGGCTGGAATCGATCTCCTGGCCGCCGAGAGCGAACCTGGAGCCCCTGGCCCAAGGCTCCCTGGCGCAAGGCTCCTGGGTTAAAATATGCCGCCAAGGGCGGCGCTTGAGCGATTTGCTCCGGCCCCGGCGCAGTCACAATTGTTATTGATATCTCCCAGCCCTCCAGCCGGGTTACCGCCACTTCTCCAGGGGACTGAGGCAGGGAAACTGGATATTCCCCCGTCAGCGGTGGAAAGGGGCAATCCAGGGCCCGATTTCTGGTCAGGCGCAAAAAATCGTAAGTAATATGGAGCCGCCATCCGCCGGGCAATTGTAGGGTTTGTCCCGAGCTCCGGCGGCCCGCCGCTTCAGCCATGGCCCTCAGGTGGCTTTCCCGCAGCCGGCGGGCGTCTCCCGCAACCAGGATGTAGGCCCGCCGCAGCACCATCCTCTGCAGTGCCGGGTGGAGTTGGGATAGGGCCTGTCGGTGGAGGCTGACGGAACCAGCGTCACCTTCTTCAGCGTCACCCTCTTCAGCTTCGACCAGGACCTGAGGCCAGACGGCATCCGTCTCCTTTTCCAGAAAGTCCAGCTCCAGGGACGCGGTGTGAGCCAACCTGACCAGCGATTCCCGAATCCGGGGATTATATTCCTCGGCCAAAAGAGGGAGGAGGCTTTGTCTCAGTCGGTTTCGGGTGAACCGGGGCAGGGCGTTGCCGGTATCCACCCGGAAGCTCCGTCCCAGCGAGTTACAGTAGGCCACTGTCTCTGCCTTGGTTGCTTCCAGCAAGGGACGAAGCAGCTGGAGTTGAGGCAGGTTCGGCGGCCAGGGCCAGGGGGCCAGCTCGGTCATCCCCCGCAGTCCGTGCAGCCCGGCACCTCTTAGGATATGGAGCAGAACGGTTTCCGCCAGGTCATCAGCGGTGTGAGCCACCGCTACCGCAGACGCGCTGATGCTGGTAGCCACCTTCGCCAGGAAGGCATACCGTAGCTCCCTGGCTCCTTGCTCGAAGGAGCTTATGCCCCGCTCCCGCTGGTAGGCTAGGGGGTCCTGCTTCTCCACGGTGACCGGCAAGTCCAGCTCCAAAGCCATGTCGGTCACGAACTCGGCGTCGGCGTCGGCCTCCTCGCCGCGAAAGTCGTGGTTCAAGTGTGCTACATGGAGTTGCAGGTTCCATGCCTTGCGGAGGCGGTAAAGGCAGTAAAGCAGGGCGGTGGAATCCGGCCCGCCGGAAACTCCCACGACCAGGGGTGTGGCGCCCTCCCCGGAATACTGGCGGGAATCCTCGGGGGAATACCCGGAGGAATACCCGCACCGGCTCAGCGAGGCGCTGGTCAGGCGTTCTACCCGGGCGGTTAGGTTATCGTTCATCTCGGAGGGATGGCGATAGTTCAACCGGAACCGCTGGGTTGATTCTCCGGTGAAAGGTGGCTGATGGAGTTGTAGCTTTTGAGCCGCCTGCGACGGTCGATGGTTTCTCCGGTGGTTTCTCCGGTGGTTTCTCCGGTGGTTTCTCCGGTGGTTTCTCCGGTGGTTTCTCCGGTGGTTTCTCCGGTGGTTTCTCCGGTGGTTTCTCCGGTGGTTTCTGGTTTCCGGTCACGGTGGTTTCTCCGGTGGTTTCTATGGTACATACGGAGCCTAAATCGAGATAGGTTCCGTGAAAATGAGACCAGGGAATGCCGAGCAGTTGTGAGATGATGCACCGAATGGCGAAGTTGTGGGAGACTATTAGAACCGCATCGTCTTCCAGATGGGTCGCTTCAACCTCCAGAAAAGACTGCCAGGCGCGTTCCTGAAGTTGGGCCATGGATTCGCCGCCCGGCATCACAGTGGCCCCCGTGTTCTCCCGCCAGCTGCTATAAACCTGGGACCACTGCTCCTTCATTTGCCGGCTGGTGGCTCCCTCCAACTCCCCCAAATTCAGCTCCATGAGACGGGGGTCAACCGTAACCGGCAGTCCTACTTTTCGGGACACCGCTTCGGCGACTTGCATGGTTCGGCGCAAAGGGCTGGAGTACAGGGCTGTCGGACGCCAGGCTAGAGCAGCTTTAGCCGCGTCCCGTGCCTGGGCTAACCCCCGCTGATTAAGGGCCACGTCTACTTGCCCCTGGAATTTACCCAGTTTGTTCCATTGGGTCTCGCCGTGTCTGACTAGAAAGATTTTCATGGGCTGGACTGACGCTGGCTGGACCTACGCTGGGTGGCCTGGACTTGCCTTGGGTGGGCCAGACCCCGCCAAAGCGGACGCCTTGGCTGTTATTGGCGCGGCCGTCGGATTTAGCTGAGTTGGGGGCGCAAATTCTTCTCCGGGTAGGACGTGCCTCCCGGTCGTGCCAGATGATAGCATAAACCCAGGGTGCGGGAAAGTTGCGAAAATGTTGCCAAAAATTTGACTGAGACATCGGCGCTGCCTACACTGCCCTTACTAACTATCACAAAATGTCACCCCGAGCGCGGTGACGAGTCTGGAATCCCTGGGCACACGAGCCTAACACCATCGGATGCGGTGTAACTACCGGACCGACTCACGATTGTTTATGTCCCAGGACTTAAATTTGTCCTTTTATAACGTTCTCCCAGCGAGAAAATTAAACGCTACTCTAACTCTAAACCTCGGGTGGGTGCCAGCGCAGTGGGCTTGAAGATTTTGGGGATAGAAACCTCTTGCGATGAGACCGCCATTGCTGTGGTGGAAGACGGGGTGCGGCTGCGTTCCAACATCATCGCATCCCAGGCGGCGCTTCACTCCCAGCACGGCGGCGTAGTCCCAGAGGTCGCTTCCCGGCAACATATACGAGACATGGTGCCCGCTCTAGAAGCCTCTCTGTCAGAGACCGGGCTGGGTCTGGAGGACCTGGACCTGATTTCCGTAACCTACGGACCTGGGCTGGCCGGTTCCCTGATTACCGGGCTGAACACCGCCAAGGCCCTGGCCTTTTCAGTGGGGATTCCGTTGGTCGGCGTAAACCACTTGGAAGGGCACATTTACGCCTCCTGGCTGGTAGCGGGCCGGCCCAGCCCGGCCGAAGATCCGGGCTTTCCCTTGGCCTGCTTGGTGGCGTCGGGCGGGCATACCGACCTGATTTTGATGGAAGGACATGGCGTCTACAGGCTGGTGGGACGAACGCGGGATGACGCGGCTGGTGAAGCCTTCGATAAAGCGGCCCGCATTCTCGGATTGGGCTTCCCCGGCGGTCCGGAGATTCAACGAGTGTCGGAAGCTGCCTTGGGCGACGGGGTGCCCCCGCTGCCCAGGGCCTGGATGGGCGACACCCTGGACTTCAGCTTCAGCGGTGTTAAAACCGCGCTTTTGCACCTGGCCCAGGAGCGGGACGTGTACCCGCGGGAGAGCAGCGGACTGGAGCCGTCGGAGTTTCGCCGCCTGGTGGCGGAGCTGGCGGCTGCCTTTCAAACAGCCGTGGTCGATGTTATCGTGGCCAAGCTACTGAAGATGGCCAATCAGTACCGGGCCAAGGGGTTGGTCCTGGGTGGTGGCGTTACGGCCAATGCCATGTTGCGGCGGGAGATCAGCGCTCGTTCTCCCCTGCCGGTGATAATGCCGCCTCCGATATTGTGCACCGACAATGGGGCGATGATCGCCTGTTGCGCCTACTATCAATACCAGCGGGGAGAGGAATTCGGTATGGACTTGGACATTGACCCCGCTCTGCCCTTGGGATGAAAGGTCGCTAAACCCACATTTCCCATATGGCTAAAAAGCTTTCTCAGTAATTCGTCGATGGTCTTTCAACCATCGTCTAATTATAGGTCATTTGGCGTTGTTCTAGCTATAATAACTCCATGATATGTCACTTTGCAGTAAGATGCCGTAGGCATCATGGAGGCACCTGATGGGTGACGGCGAAAAAGCCCCTCTCCGGCTCCAATTCAACCCCAAAGTCCGCCTGGAATTTCACGGCTCAACCATCACCTCCGACGCTGGTCTTCTTGCCTTTCGAGAGTTTGATGATGCCTTGGGCCTTACCGAAATCGCTGAGGACTACCTCCAGGAAAGCCGTACCGGACGCAATATCCTTCACCACCTGGTTCCGCTGCTAAGACAGTCGATCTACAGCCGCTTGGCCGGCTACGACGACACCAATGACGCAGTGCGCCTTTCCCAAGACCCAGCCATGCGAGTGATCGTGGGATGGCAAGGCTCGGAGCGGAAAGGAGCCAGCACCAGTGAGATGGGCCGGTTCGAGACGGAGTTCCTGACCCAAGAGGACAACCTGAAGGGGCTGGCACGAATAAATACCCAGTGGGTGGAACGAGCTATGGCCCATACCCTACACCGGCGAGTAATCCTGGATATGGACAGTTCCGAGAGTCCAGTGCACGGCCAGCAGGAGGGAGCAGCCTATAACGGCCACTTTGAATGCGTCTGCTATCACCCTCTCTTTCTGTTCAACCAGTTCGGGGATTGTGAAGCAGCTAAGGGATTGTCACGAAATAATTAGTTCAATTGAGCAGCGCAACGCGGGGTAGCAGCGAATAATTCCATTCACCATGGAAAGAGTCTCTACGCAAATAGATGGCTTCGAGTTCGTCGTCCGATACGGTGCGCCCGGCCGGGTATCGGTTGGTGTCCAGTTGGCTCTGAACCCGCAGCCCCGTCCGGGTCGTGGTCGCCCCGATCAAGTTCACCACCACCTCGTGGCTCACCAGCGGCTTTCCGCGCCAGTTCTGACTGATCGCGGAGAACAAGCGGTGTTCGATCTTGTTCCACTTGCTGGTCCCTGGTGGGAGGTGGCACACGTCGATTTCAAGGCCCGTCTCATCCGCCAATTTCTGCAACTCCAGCTTCCACAAGCGGAGCCGATACCCATTGCTGCCGCCCGCGTCGGCCGTTATCAGCAGCCGAGTGGCGCTCGGGTAGAGCGCCTGCCCCATGCCGCGCCACCAACGCCGGATGCTCTCGACGGCAAAAGCAGCCGTATCGTGGTCCGTCCCCACACTGACCCAGGCCTCGTTCTGGGCGATATCGTACACCCCATAAGGACTGACCCGGCCCAGATCCGGAATCAGGAAGTCATGCACCAGCACTTGCTCCGGCGCTCCCTTGGGACGCAACTCCCGCCCACCGTTCTTGAAGGGCCCCACCAGTTCCTTCTTCTTCGTGTCCACGGAGATCACCGGCTCTCCCAGGGAGAGTTGCAGTTGCACCGCCCGGTCCAAGTGCTCAAACTGGGCGTTGCGGTCCGGGTGTTCCGTCCCCGCCAGGGTCTTGCGATTGGCTTGCAAGCTATAGCCCATGTCGTGGAGCAGTTCGGCGACCATGCGATGGCTGACTTGGTGCCCTTGGCGCTTCAATGCCACCGCCAGTTGACGCACGCTCTTGCAGGTCCAGCGCAGCGGGGACTCGGGATCCCCACGGCTGGTCGGCTCCACCAGCCGGTCCAAGTCCTCGCGCAAGCTCGGGTCATGCTCGACGGTGCGCTTCCGGCCGCCTCCAGGATGGCGGATGCGGCCCTTCGCGGCCCCTACGGCCGGCTGGCCCAACTCCCGTATGCCGCGGCGAATCGTCCCGCGAGAAGCTCCGGTGGCCCTTGCAACCGCTGCCTGGCCACCACGCCCGGCCGCCGACGCCTCAGCGGCAAGCACCAGCCGCCGCACCCGCTCGTCCACAACGGGGGCAATCGCTTGGTAACGAGCTTGAATCGCTCCTTCAACTATCACCCATTAAGTATAGCTGAGCATGTAGTAAAGAACAAGTTATTTCGTGACAGTACCTAAGCTACGGTCAGGCAACGTCCACAGTGCCGATGATTGGCAAGAAGTCCTTGATCCGGTGGTGGAGCGTTATTTGACAGCAGCGGTCAGGCTGCTGTTTCGTGCTGACGCCGCCTTCGCCAAGCCGGAGATATACGATTATCTGGAAGCAAGAAACATCGGCTACGCCATCAGGCTGCGGTCCAACCAGGTGCTGCAGGGGGAGATAGCGCCCCGGCTAATACGGCCTACGGAGTGGCTTTCCCCGAAACCCATCGTCTCCTATCATGACTTCGTCTACCAGGCCCAGAGCTGGAACGTTGCTCGGAGAGTGGTCTCTAAGGTGGAGTGGCACCAGGGAGAACTGTTTCCCAGAGTGGGCTTCATCGTCACCAATCTGAGCTATCCAAACATCGGGATAGTCTGCTTTTACAATGGCCGAGGGACGGCGGAGCAATGGATAAAAGAAGGCAAGTACGCCCTGAACTGGACCAGGTTGTCTTGCCACAAGTTCGTGGCCAATCAGGTCAGGCTGGAGTTGTTCGTACTGGCTTACAACCTGGGCAACTCCATTGAGAAGGCTAGCCTTACCGGAGGCAATGAAGCACTGGTCGTTGACCAGTCTGCAGACCAGGATGATCAAGACTGGAGGACGGTTGGTGCGCCATGCCGGAAGGCTGGTGTTTCAGCTTGCTGAGGTGCTGGTGAGCCGGGAAATGCTAGGCGGGATACTGGAACGAATTGGTCGGCTTAGGCTGGCTCCTGGCTAGTCCACTTTAGGAGCGTCGGGATTGGTTACGGTTACGGGGTCGCACAGGGCAAAAGAGCTTCCCAAGGGCGAGACTTGGGCGTAGACAAGCGGTTTGGGGCTTTTACGCTTGGCAGTACAGTGGTTGCCCAATGAAAGCGGGGACTTTGAGTGAATCAGGCCGCATCAGACCGCATTTGACGCCCTTGGAATGCGGGATTATATTTGGCGGTATCCCCGCGGGAGCTATATCCAGGAAAGGTGGTTTGATCTGGGGAATCCCGCCTAGAGGTCTTTGCCCCCCCAATCGTCCGGGGTTTAGCTGTCTGCGGGCCGCCCCGGCGCCCCGCCTGGCCGCCGGTATCCTTCGGGTGTCCCCAATTCCCGGCACGCGGGGGAGCGTACATCCCACTCTCTCAGGAACGAAGCTTGATTCTCCCAGGTGGTGCCAGCCGTGTTGCTGGTCAGGATGTAGCCGAAGAGGGTCATGCGGCCATGTTGTGTTTTATCCGCACCTGCCGCAACAGCAAAAGATGCCCGCCGGGGTGCTGACCAAACGGGCGTTTTTGGCCACAAGACCCGCTGGGGTTCACCGGGACTCATTGACCCCCGGCGCTGAATCTCATTGCAACTGCCGTCCCGACCCGCCGTGCATCCCACTTTGGGGCTCGCTGGAGGTTCCGGGGTGCACAAGCAGATCTGTTGGAGGAAGTGCAGCGCGTGTTCACGTGTCTCGAGGAGCAGGGCATCGGTGACGGGGGGAAGCGTCCTGGCACTTCGTAGAACCCACCTCATGGGGAGGATGGAACCTAGAAGTCTGGCCGGAAAGCCATTGGCCGGGTTTCGCGCTACGCCAAGCAGACGTAATCCAGTCTTATACGGCATGGTACTGTATGCAATGAGTTTCAAGAACCCACTGTTACATCGACAATCGACGTTAAGAAAACGACGGCTTGGGGAGAATCGGGTTTCCGGCCAGACTTCTAGGGACTTCCCGATGGCGGCTCCATCTCCGCCTGAAGCTGCTGGAGGTGCTGGGCCCCACCGGGCTCATTGAACCCCGGCGCTGAATCTCGATCCACTCAACGGCCCAACCCGCTACGCTCCCCAAAATGGGGCTCGCTGGAGGTGCCGGGGTGCAGTGCAAACGCTGTCGCCTACACCCCCAGCGGTTACGCTTGCCCGATGCTCCGGACGGTTTTGCCCCGGGTCCCGCGGGGTCCCATTGAACCCCGTCAGCGAATCTCGACGCAACCGCCGGCGAACCCCGATATGATCCCCAAAATGGGGCTCGCTGGAGATGCCGGGGTGCGCAAAAAGCAGTTGAACGTCAGATTCTCCGATGAAGAATACGAGGCTGTCCGTGAAGCCGCCGAGGCCGAAGACGTTCCGGTGGCGACCTTCATCCGGACCGCCGCCGTCGCCCAGGCCCAGGCCGAGGGCCTGGACAGTGAGTCCCACTTCCTTGCTTGGTGGGCCGTCCTGCTGTCCATGCTGCGCCCCGGGCGGGGCACATCCAAGTAGGCGGCGAGTACCGCTACTCTGGCTCCTGAGTCCCGTCAAGGCCGGTTTCGGCGGAAATTCTACCGCTCCAGAATCGCCGTAGAGCCGGTTTTTCGGGTCGGAAGGGCCTGAGATACCTGAGATACGATTCTGTTAGAGTTATCGCATGGACCTAAGACCATGGCCAGGTCCGATCGTCAGGAGGACCGCGACCTCTACCAGGTCTTCCCGGCCTGGGTCAGGGAGCGCGGTGTCCGCAGGCTTCTGGACGAAGGGTAGCCCGCTGCGAGGGCTTCGGAAAAGCAAGGTTGTCCCTGCTCGAGCGGGGGTGGACGGATGCCGGCCCATCTCCGAGCCCAGCCACATCCCAGTCCCACTTCCCATCCCGGTACGGCCGACCTGTTCGCCGACGCGCCCGGGCCCGCGGATACTTGGCCGGTGTCTTTCTGACCTTTGGTTCCCCTCCCTGTTTCGCCATAGCGTCCCACGGTGTCTCTAGGGACAGTGCCGGTCCTGTCGGCGTCTCCGTCTTCCGGAGTGCAGGCTGGGGAAGCTCACGGCGATGACGCATGCCAGTCCGATGCCGGCAGCCACGGCGAGGATGATGACGCTGGCCCTGCCAGCGGCAGCGGATCCCACGGTGACGGCGATGAGGGCGGTCACGCATCCTAGCACGGACACTGTCGCCATCGCGATGGTGCCTCCGCGGATAACCCTGTCCTTCCATTTATTGGTCATTGTTATTCTCCTGTTTGGCTTGGCGTTATGAAGGGAGCGCGCCCCCGGCGGTCCGGACCCCCGCCCCGGGCCCGGGATGCCGGAGACGCCGCTCCGGGGATATCAGCCTTGGGCCGTCAGGTCGCTCAGACCTTCGATGCCTGCGATGCCTTCCGGCCCAACGTGCAGGTGGAGGTTCTCCACGTTCTGGATCACCACCTGGGGTGAAGTTGCTCCGGCAGCCGGAGCCAGTTCCGGCATGATGGCCATCACCTTCTGCTCGATGCTGTCCTCGGTGGGCCGGTGCCGGATGGGATGTCCGTCGGCCAGTGCGACCAGCCGGTTGACCCAGTCGTCCTGCCCGAACAGCACCTCAACGCTGCGGCGGGCCGCCATGTCCAGGATGGCCTCGTCCCGCTCCATGTCGGGCAGACCCAGGACGGGGACGATGTACATCCCCCGGCCCAGCTTGCGCTGGATGAACTTCGGGTATGGCCATGCTGGAGTCCCAGACCTTGGCCAGCAGGCCGGGCTTGGGTGTCCTGCCTTGGTCGGTGACCAAGCAGAGTTCTCCGTCATGGATTTCGTACGGTCCCCCCTTGAGCTCAACGGCGAACGTGGTGATGGCTTCGGCCCACAGAAGGATGTCCACCTGTTTGGCGTCGCGCGTCACCTTCACCTCGTAGAGGGCCCGTCCGGGGATGGGGCTGGCCTCCACGGCCTGGTAGATGTCCCGCTCGGCCCGGCGCCTGGGGTCGGTCAAGCGGGACGGTGGGAATTTGGGGTTGGTCTTCATGTAATCTCCTTCTTCTTCGATTGTTGCCCCTCCCCCAAGGCGGCAGGCAGGGCGCCCCCTACGGCCGCCGAGGGGTGTCATGTAACTGGAGTAGCCTGACAGCGGGGATTCATCCGCTGCTGGACGCCGGGTCTGTCCCCCGGGACAATTAGGAGGCGCCAAACCGCGCCCCAGACTCCGTCGGCGAGAATAAAGATCATCAGGGTGCGCTCCAGTTCCGCACCTGCAGGAGGATGAACATGGGGTGAAGGCAGAGGAACCGAGTCGTTCCGCCCGTCGGCAGTGGACCCCGGATGAGGAGGATGCCCTGCGGTCCATGGTGGGAGACTCACGCCATCGACCAAACGGCCAGCGTCCTCGGCCACAGCGTTGTGGCGGTGCGGGTGCGGGCCAGCCGGCTCGGGCTGGTCTGGATGATCGGCGCGGGTTGGCGGTCCGCCAGTGAGGTCGCGGATATCTTCGGCGTCGACGTCGCCTGGATCACGGCCCGCATAGACCGCGGTGAGCTCCAGGCGACCAATTCCCCGGGACGCCTTCCCGTGCGTCCCATGGCCGAGCGCTACCGCATATCGGAGCTGGCCCTGCGGGCCTTCCTCATGGGGCACGCCCATGAGGTCGACGACTCTGGCGTCGACCTGTCTCAGCTGATCGAGATCATGGCGGGCCGGAACTGGGAGAGCGGTGGGGAGGCAGCCCCAGGCCTGGACACCCACCCGCGTTGGACCGAAGATGAAAGATCGCGGTTGCGGTCCCTGGTGAGATACCGCACCTGTCACCAGACAGCCCTGGTCCTGAGGCGGAGCGTCGCGTCGGTGCGCCTCCAGGCTTCCCGTCTGGGCCTGAAATGGCGCATCCAGGCTAAATTCGGTAATCTGGCGGGTAGCTGCCCTTGGATCGCTGGGGTCAAAGGGGTTGCTCTGACCCGCGGCCTCTGTGATGGTTCCGGGAAACGAAGGCGGCCCGGATAACCTGCTGCACCTCCTCCGTCGGCTTGTCACCGGAATAGGGGAAGCTGAAGGCCCAGTTGCCTCCCTGAAAGGTCACCTGACCCTGTTCCTTGGTGAAGTAGTGCCGCCAGATCAGCCAGCCACTCCAAATTAGCGCGGCCAGGAGGATTAACGTCCAAATGTCCTGGTTAATTATCGGGATATTTGGTCCTTTCAGCCGGCCAGCTAGCCAGTAACCCCCAATCAGGTAGATCAAGGCTCCTGCTGCTAATAAAAGTAAGCCCTGAACCAAGGTAGCGGAGCTGCGGGATTCCGGCTTCACCACCACTCCGTTCAGCTCCTCTACTGGCACCAGGACTGTTTCGTTACCCTGCTGACCCTGGGAAAAGGAGATGATCCGTTGGTTGGTGGTTACCAGCAACCGGCCGGCAGCGCTGGGCTCTGGGGAAATGCCGTCCGTCGGAGTAAACGAGTGACTTACCCACTCCTGCGGCAACAGCGGAACGCCACGAATTCGGGTAAGATAACTGGGTGGACGGGTCTGCTCTGGTAACAATTCACTGCTCCCACAGATATACTAGCCAGATATACTAGCATAGAACTTTTGCGGTTCGCACGCTGGTTGGCCGGCGACAACAAAGGAATTCTTGGACTAAGGGGGCGTTGGCTGTTCCTTACGCCAGATCGTCGATTGGCGCTCCATGAGCCCCCAGATAAGGAAAAGGAGAAGAATATGACCTTGCCAAATCCCGGATCCTGGCAAGCCATTTTGGAGAAGGAAGCCCCGCAGCTATTCGAGGATGTGTCTGCGGTCCGCGACCACGTTATGGCGGATGGCGCCCTTTCCCTAAAGGTCAAAGTCTTGATGACCATGCTGTGCGATGCACTGTTGGCCCATCCGGAGGGGGTAGCCAACATCGCCAACCGGGCCCGGGCCGTCGGCGCGACTGAGAAAGAAATCGCCGAGACGGTGGGGGTTGCTTTCGTGATGGGTGGTACCCCGGCTCTGGTGACCGGAGCCAACGCTTTTAATCGCTAACCCTTTTCGGCGCTAACCTGACACCAGGCCACATCAGATGCCTGAAAGAAAAGATAAACAGCCGGTAGGATCCGAAAATGCCATGGATCGATGAGGTTCCATCAGAGCACCCGCCGGGCGAGCAAGACTTGCCCGCCGTCTTTCAGGCGCTATCCCTCAGCCCCCTGGCGCAGGAGCAGGTCAAGCAGCTGAACGAGACTCTGGCATTTGGCAGCTCCGCCTTGAGCCGGGTTCAGGAGGAAGCCATCGCTACTGTTGTCGCCGCGGCCAACCGATGCCGGTATGGAGCCTTGACCCACGGAGGGTTCTTGCGGCTCCACTCCGGGGACGAGCAACTGGCCAGCGCTTTGCTGGCTGATTACTCGAAACTGTTCAGAGTTGAGGGGAAGTGAGCAACCGGCGGCATTCCAGGAGGGGATTGAGACCTCTGGCCCGCCAGGTGCCAAAGAGGGATGCCAAGGTCATCTTGCTGTCGGTGCCCTGCCCTGAGCGGGTGCCGCCGCTGATCTTGCGACTGGTTACCAGATGCCGCAGGCTCCGCTCGGCGGCGTTGTTGTCTGAGGGCACGGCTGGGTCCGACACGAAGACAAACAGTTCCTTGATGAACCGTTCCATGCGCCGGCAGAGCTTGGCCTGAACCGCCAGGGGATCTTTAAGGAAAGGCCGTGCCAAGACCATTAGTTTCTCCTCCAGCATTAGCTGGGTGCGATGGCCTGGCTGGGCTCGGGGAAGGACCGAGGCCTTGGCCTCCGTGTAGACCTGGTGAACCGCCTCGGCCCACTGAGCCAGCCCAGCGTCTTCTGGGTACAACCCTTTCAGGTCATGGATATCCCGCAGCAGATGAGCCCAGCACCGTTGCTTCAGGCCCGGGTAGTGGTTATAGGCGGCGTAGAAATCACTGACCAACACTCCGCTGAAGGAGGAATCCAGCACCTCATCCACCACCCCCTTATCCCGACCCCGACGCAGGAAGTATCGTTCGCTGGGAGTGCTGAAGGTCCAAACATAGCCGTTGCTCCCGTCCTGGCGCCAGCCGGTTTCGTCGCCCTGCACCACGGGACTGGCGCGGACTTGCTCGAGCACCTCTCGCACCGCCGTCTCAGCCTGACGGGCTACTCCATGGACGGCCTGGACGATGGCACCAACACTCAGGTGCAACTGATGGACGGTCTCCAGGTACCATTGGATGATTCTTATGGGCAACCGTCCCTCCTCCCGCAGGGTCACCATCAGGCTTACCAGATTGACCCCCAGGCGCTGCTGGCCCAGAACCACCCCCTGCAGGGCCTCTTTGGGCAGCCGGCGCCGCTGGCATACCGGACAGATGCGGGCTACCAGGGCGTGCTCGGTCACTTCTACCGGAGCCACCGGTAGCTCAATGACTTCCCGAGTTCGCTGTACCCATCCGCCGTTCAGGTGAGTCCCGCAGTCGGGACAGACCGCCACGGCATGCTCCACCCGCTGGGTAGGAGTCATGCGCTGGCGGGCGAAGCCATGGCGGCGCGGCTTTCTGGGCTCCTTTTTCTCCGGCGCTTGCCGGCTGGAGTGCGGCTGATTACCCGGCATCCCCGACGACCCGCGCCGGTTGGGACGGGATTCCAGAACCCCAATCCGCCTTTGCAAATCGGCAATGACTGCCCGCTGGCCGGCAATTATCTCCAGCAGAGTTTCGCGACTCGCCGCGTTCAGGTCTAGTTCAGTGTCCACCTCCCTGGTATGCCACAACTCCCCCGGCCATGCCAGCGTTTTTCCAACGGCTTTGAGCCAATTCACCTCATCAAGTCTGAACAGTTACGATTACTCCCAGGGCCTTTTCATTTTCTCAAAATAGTATAAAATTATTACCAGTTTAAGCGGGAGGGAAGGATGATGACTTTGAGAGAAACGCTGGATTTGGTGCCTGACTTCCGGAGTAGCCAAGGGCGACGCCACTCTTTGGGGGCGATCCTGGCCTTGGCCACCTGTGCCATGCTGTGCGGCGCCCGCAGCTTATACGCCATAGCTCAATGGGGGCGGGACCAAGGGGGTGCTACGGCGCAGCTTTTGGGGTTCAGCCAGGAGAAGACACCCTGCGTGGCCACCCTCCACCGGGTGTTCAAGGGCCTGGACGTGGCGGCCTTTGAGGCAGAAGTCGGCAACTGGCTGGCAAATAGCGGGGTAGAGGCGGATGACCCCCTGTCCCTGGACGGGAAAACCTTGCGAGGGGTCCACGGCCAAGAGATACCCGGGGTCCATCTGGTGTCGGCCTACGCTAGCCGCGCTGGGGCAGTGCTGGCGCAGGTAGCTGCGCCGGGCAAAGGGGAAGAATTGGCGGCGGTCAAAGAAGTATTGGGCCAGGTACCCCTGAAGGGTCGGGTAGTAGTGGCTGATGCCTTACTGACCCAACGGAAAGTCTGTGAGCAGATTGTGGCAGGCGGCGGAGAGTATCTGCTGCCAGTTAAAGAGAATCAGCCCACCTTGCGCCGAGACCTGGAGGTGGCTTTTTCCCCTGCTAGGAACTGAGAGGGCTGGTGGCCCAACCGTACCTCCCTGGCTGGCAGCGGAGTGGCGAGCACGCGGGGCCAAGCTGACGGTCTGGGCCGATGCTCCAGTAAAGCGGCGTCATGGGCGGCTGGAGCGGCGAGAGTTGTGGGCCTTGGCCGACCCAGAGCTAAATGGCTACGTGGGCAGCGCTGGGACGGTCGGGGAAGCGTGGCCGCATCTGCAACAGGTGTGTCGGCTAGAGCGCCAGCGGGTCGTGAAGGGCAAGAAACAGGTGGCTGTGAGCTATGCAATTAGCAGTCTCCCAGCCACTGATGCCGATGCCAGGCGATTGTTGAGCCTTTCCCGTGGGCACTGGGGCATCGAGAACCGCCTCCACTGGGTACGGGATGTGACCTTCGACGAGGACCGCTCTCAGGTGCGCACTGGGGCCGCCCCACAGGTTCTGGCGGGCCTGCGGAACCTGGTCATCAGCTTGGTACGTCGGGCTGGGCATTCCAACGTAGCCGCTGCCCTACGCCGCCACAATGCCCATCTCAGCGAAGCTTTCGACATGATGGGCTTTACCTACCAGGCAGGAGAATGAAAAGACCCTGTGATTACTCCCAATCGGGGTTGACTGGAGGAGACCGGACAATGTTGGAGTTTGCGGTAAAGCTAACCCTGGAGCCGGCGGCGGTGGACCGGGATGATGTGGAGGCTTTAAGGGATGCCGGATTTGACGACGAGGAGATTCTTGCCATCGTTCTGATAACCGGCTTAGTCAACTTCATGAACCGGCTGGCCCAGGGATTGGGTGTCGACGTGCCTCGGTCCTACCTGGCGAGTGTTTTGCAGTGGCTGTCAGGTCCGGCTAGGGACCAAGCCTGGCTGCTCAGCCCCCCTTAGCAGTGTTTTTAAAAAACCAGGCGCATTATACACGCTGGAATAGAAGCATACGCATCCTGGCGTGGCCTGATGATAGCCCCTTCTCCCTTGGTGGGAGAAGGTTGGGATGAGGGTGATACCCCTCACCTCAATCCTCTCCCACAAGGGGAGAGGAAGCCCAAAACGGGATGACAGTTTGAGCCTGGAAGTCGAGAAAATTATTAAACACTCGCCAAGATTGGGCGGGTTGTCTAGCGGCTTGAGCGGAGAAGATGAAAATGCCCGGTTATCGCATGTTAATGGGTCCGGGTTCGCGTTGACACTCTGGGTTGGGTGTGATAATTTGCAGCAGTAAAGGCTATGATGGAGACGAGTAGGTAAGCTCAGGCGTTCAGAGAGCCTGGTAGGGTGAGAGCAGGCACGCCAAACTTGCCGAAAATCCCTCCGGAGCCGCCAGCTGAACCCCCGAACTCTGTTCAGGGCTAGTAAGCCAGGCCGGGGTCGTCGCTCGTTAGTCACGACGGGACATGTTGGTGTCCTGCTAGAGAGGTCCGATTTCCCGGAAAGGAAGGTCGGATAAATAGGGTGGTACCGCGGGAATGAAAAAGTCCCGTCCCTATGTGGACGGGACTTTTATTGTTGAGTTCCCTTCCCAACCGTTTCTCAGCAGGCCAGGGCTTAAAAATTTAGGAGGTTGCTGTGAAACTGAAGGGCGGGCAAATCATCTGTGAAAGTTTGCTGCGGGAGGGCGTGGAGGTCCTCTTCGGCTACCCCGGTGGAGCCATTTTGCCCCTGTATGATGCGTTATGGGGGTACCCACAGCTGCGCCACGTTTTGGTGCGTCATGAGGAAGCGGCGGCCCACGCTGCCGACGGATACGCTCGAGTCACCGGCAGGCCGGGGGTGTGCCTAGCCACCTCCGGTCCCGGCGCCACCAACCTGGTTACGGGCATAATGGGAGCCAAGGCCGACTCGGTGCCCATGATCGCCATCACCGGACAGGTGGCCCGCCCGGTGATCGGCTCCGAAGCCTTCCAGGAATGCGACATCTGCTCCATTGCCGCCGCTTGCACCAAGATGACCTATCTGGTCATGTCGGCCCAGGACCTGGCCCCCACCATCCGCGAGGCCTTCCGTGTTGCTCAGGAAGGGCGTCCCGGCCCGGTGCTGATCGATGTACCTCGGGATGTGCAGCTAGAGGAGGCCGAGTTCGAATATCAATCCCTTCCTGAGAAAGTCCTTCCAACCGTGGCTGAAGAAACCCTGGAACAGGTGCAGCAGGCGGCTCGCCTGATCAACCAGGCGGAGCGGCCGGTAATCATCGGCGGCCACGGCGTATTGGCATCGGGAGCGACCCAGGAGGTCCAGGCTCTGGCCGAAACCACCGGGATACCGGTGATCAACACCTTGCTGGGTCTCAGCGGATTTCCCAGAAACCACCCCCTTAGCCTGGGTATGCTGGGGATGCACGGCATGTATTGGTCCAACATGGTGGTCGACCAGGCCGACCTGTTGGTGGGACTGGGCATGCGTTTTGACGACCGGGTGACGGGCAAAGCTTCAACCTTCGCTCCTCATGCCCGGATCATTCACCTGGACATCGAGCCGACCCAAGTAGGCCGCAACGTTCCGGTGGAGGTGCCCCTAATCGGCGACGCCAAGGTGATTCTTCAGGCTCTGCTCCCCCTGGTCAAGCACTGCCCGCGCCTGGAATGGATGGGCCACATTGAAGATCTCAAACAGAATCATCCATCTTTGGCCATTCCTCCCTCCGAAAACCTGCAGCCGCAACAGGTGCTGAAAGAGCTAAATGAGCTGATCCAGGAGGACACCGAATCGGTGGTGGTAACCGGCGTGGGGCAGCACCAGATGTGGGCCGCCCAATTCCTATTCTTCAATGGCTGCAACACCTTTGTATCCTCCGGCGGGCTGGGGGTTATGGGCTTCGAGCTGCCGGCGGCGCTGGGCGCCCAGATGGGCCGCCCCAACTCCCCGGTTTGGACTGTCGCCGGCGATGGCGGCTTCCAGATGACATCCCAAGAGCTGGCCACCATGGTGCAAGAGAAGCTGCCGGTGAAGATTGTTCTGATCAACAACGGCTATCTGGGGATGGTCAGGCAATGGCAGGAGCTGTTCTTCGATAACCACATTAAAGAGGTGCCCATATCCGGTCCCGATTTTGTCGCCCTCTCCCAGGCCTATGGCATACCGGCGGTGAGGGTAAAGCACCAAGAAGACGTTATGCCGGCCTTGCGGCAAGCCCAGAAGCATGATGGGCCCTTCCTGATAGATTTCGTAGTGGACTACTCCGCCAACGTCTACCCCATGGTCCCACCCGGCGGCGCTTTGGGGGACACCCTGGAGGACCCGCTGACCAGCTTAAAAACCTGAAAGGCTGAGTCTCGCTGGTGTTTGATGAAAGTTCTGAACTTTTAAGACAAAAATCCCCCTATATCCCCCTTTTTAAAAGGGGGATATAGGGGGATTTACCCACACGGCGGTGTCCCTAACCGGCCGGCGGCGAGCCGTTCTTCGGGGGAGGTTTCAGTAATGGAATGGGTTTCGATACAGGAGGCATCGCGCCGCCTCAATGTCTCCCAAGACGTGGTCCGCCGCTATGTAAGAGACGGCAGGCTACCAGGTAAGCGGCAGCCCAAAGTGTCGGGAGGCCAAGCCTGGGTGGTGCAACTGCCCGAAGATGGCTGGGAGGACGACGCCAAGCTTCATATCCACAGTATCGCCCAGCAGGTTACTCCATGGTGGAGGCCCAATCCCCGTAACGCCGGTCCGGTTCATTACGTCGACAGCCTGGGTATAGAAGAGGTGCAGCCCCTGTTTCTATGCGGTCTGGTCAGCGCAGATTTTTGGCCCGCGGTGGGACACGACGTGGCCGATCGATGTCCCAAGTGTTTGGAAGAGGTGGCCAGCCAGGGATTGCCCCTGGAGACCCGGGAATAATGAAAACCCGTGAATAATGGCAACCCGGGAGTAGCGGCTCCCGACTTAGGGCTTTCGCTAGCCGGTGCGGCGGCTTTCCCGCCACTGTATTGAGTAGCTGACCGACTGGATTTTCCGGGAGATTTCCAGTTTCCCATATATGGTATTCACCCGGGTTTTCACCGTGGTCTCGGTCAAGGACGCCATCTGTGCAATCTCCCGATTGTTTCGACCCTGGCTGACCAGCTCCAGGATCTGCTGCTCCTCGGTGGTCAATCTGCTCTCGGCGTCTTCCCCCACCTCGCTCAGAACCCGGTCCAGAACCCTCCTGGCGATGGACGGGTCCAGCAAAGAAACGCCCCGATGGGCTTTGCGTACCGCCTCCAAAACCGGCTGCGACTGAAATTCCTTCAGCAAGAAGCCGGAGGCACCGCCCACGATGGTGCCGATGATGGCTCGGTCGTCGCCACGGGAGGTCAGAATCAGCACCCGGGTCTGCGGGTAGCGGGAGCGAATCTCCCGACTCAGGTTAATTCCCGTGTCGTCGGGTAGAGCGATGTCCGTGATCACTAGGTCGGGTTGTAGCTGGCCTACCTGCGCCAGGGCCTCTGCCGCCGTCTCGGTCTCTCCAACCACCACAACGTCGCTGTGGCGAGCCATGAGCATCGCCAGGCATTGCCTTACGATGGAGTGGTCTTCGACTATAAGCACCCGGCACAAATCCGGCTGGGTCATTCGGCTACTCGCGGTTGGGGGAATACCCCCAGTTTTGTAATTTCGTCTAGGACCAATAAAGTATAGCATCAGCCCGGCTGGGGTGGGCATCGTATGGTAGGGGATGGGAAGTAGCTGCCCCCACCTAATCGCCCTCTAATTTTCCCCTCGCCCAACGATGATGTATCATACCGGGCAATTGCGATCGCGGGGCCAATCCCCGCTGGCACCAGGGGTATATGTTCGACGTATTAATCCAGAACGGCCGGGTGGTGGACGGCACCGGACAGACCTGGTTTCGGGCCAGTGTTGGAATTACCGAAGACACGGTGACCCTGCTGCGGGGAGACACCACCAGCCAGGCACGGGAGTCCGGTCGGGTAATCGACGCTACCAACTACGTGGTCTGCCCCGGCTTCATCGACATGCATTCCCACTCCGACCTAGCCTTACTGTCCCAGCCCCAGCACGAGGTCAAGCTGCGCCAGGGAGTAACCACCGAGATTCTCGGCATGGACGGCCTCTCATATGCCCCAACCTCGCCCGCAAATTTAGAAATGCTGCTGGTGTATCTGCGGGCTATTAACGGCCTGCCGCCTGAGAATGTTCGCTGGAGCAGCGTCAAGGAATTCCTGGACCTGTTTGACCGCCGGGTTTCCTGCAATGTGGGCTATTTCTTGCCTCATGCGGCCATCCGCGTGGAGGCTATGGGTTGGGAGGCGCGGCTTCCCACCGTGGCTGAGCTTTCCCGCATGCAAGCCCTGGCTCGTGAGGCCATGCGGGAGGGCGCTTTTGGATTCTCCACCGGACTGACCTACCCTCCCGGGGCCTACAGCGACACCGACGAGCTGGTCAGTGTTTGCCAGGCGATCCAGGATCTGGGCGGCATCTACCTGACCCATGCCCGCTACAGTTTGGGAGATAGGTTGCTGGACCCCTTTCGGGAAGCCGTGGACATCGGACGCCGCGCCGGCGTGCCGGTCCACATTTCCCACTACCACAGTCCGGTGGACGGCATGGGGCAGCGCATGGTGGACCTGGTGGATCAAGGTCGAAACTCCGGAGTGGACGTCACCTTTGACCAATACCCCTATGCAGCGGCCAGCACCATCCTGCATTCCCTGCTGCCCTACTGGGTCCATGCCGGCGGCCCCCAGGCATTGCTGCGGCGAATTCAAGATTCCCAGGTGCGGGACGAAATCGAAGAAGCGATAATTCCTCAGTGGGGCTCTACGCTGGACAACTATATTTTCAGCCATATCGGGTCGGACCGGAACAAGGAATGGGAAGGCCGCTCACTGGTGGACCTGTCCCAGGCCCGGGGCGGCAGGATGGTGGATGCCATCTGCGATCTGCTGATCGAGGAGAACCTGGAAGTAGCCTTCGTTGCCCGCACTGGGAATCAGGAAAATATCCGGACCCTGGTTAAACACCCGGCGCACATGGTGGGTTCCGACGGTTTATTGACCGGTGGCCATCCCAATCCTAGAAGCTATGGAACCTTTCCTTACCTGCTGGGACAGTTTGTCCGAGAGGAGGGCCTGCTTGGCCTGGAGGAGGCGGTGCGGAAGATGAGCGCAATTCCGGCGCAGCGGCTGGGGCTGCCAGACCGGGGCATTCTGCGCGATGGAATGAAGGCCGACCTGGTGCTGTTCGACCCGGAGCGGGTCGCGGCTCGGGCTACCTTCGAAGAGCCTAAGCAATATCCGGAGGGCATCGATTACGTAATCGTAAATGGCGTGGTGGTCATCGATAATGGAGTCCATACCGGCGCGCTGCCCGGGCGGGCTCTCCGGTCTCAGTAGCTCTTCTCTGGTCTGGGACCTAGGCCGGCTTCCGCCGAGAATTGGCGTGCCAATGGTGCGCGGTTGCCCCAAGTCCGATGGTGAGGCATAATCTGTGCAGTTGAGTATGAAAAGCGCCATTCGCGAAGGCTGTATAGGCGCCGATGGCAGGAGGACGATCCATGGATTTTGAACCCCGCTATACCCAGGAGCAAGAGGATTTTCGCCAGGAGGTTCGGGGTTGGCTGACCGACAATCTGCCACCCGATATCGAGCACACTCCTGACCCTATCGATCTTAGCTACGAGCAGTACCAACTGCGCCGGGACTTGGGTCGAAAGCTGGGAGCCAAGGGTTGGTTATGGCCCACCGCGCCTCAGGAGTATGGCGGCGGGGGGTTGAGCGTCGATTACGCCATCGTCCTGGAAGAAGAAATCGATAGCTGCGGTCTCAGTCTGCCCCCCTACTACGACTCGGGTGGCAGACTGGGCGGCAATTCAATAATGGTCTGGGGAACCGAGGAGCAGAAGCAGCACTTCCTCCCGCCAATTCTTGAGGGCCAGGTGCGAACCTGGCAGCTGCTTACCGAGCCGGAGGCGGGCTCCGACCTGGCCAACGCCAAGACCGCTGCTGTCAGGGAGGGCGATGAATACATCCTTAACGGCCAGAAGGTGTTCGTCGGCAGTAACCACGGCTGCGACTACATGTGGACCATCACCTGCACTGACTCGGAGGCTCCCCGCCATCAAAACCTGGGCTGGTTCATGATTCCATCGGACCTGCCCGGGATAACCGTGGTTCCCATGGAGTTGCTCTCCTCCGCCGGGGAATCAGGCGCCGGCTCCGGAGTCAAGAACGTGGTTTACTTCGACAATGTCCGGGTTCCCGCTTTCAATCTAATAGGCGGTGAGAACGAGGGCTGGAAGGTGGCCACCACCCATCTTGAGCTGGAGCACGGGTCCGGTGGCAGAATCGCTCGCAACTGGCTGGTGGACCGGGTGTTTGACTATTGCCGCCAAACCCAGCGACGAGGCCGGCCTCTGAGCCAGGACCTGGATGTTAGGGAAAGGCTGATCGACCTTTATGTGGAGGCCGAAATTGGCCGCTTGTTCCAGCTCCGCAATTATTGGATGCGCCACAGCAAGGTGGACATGACCTACGAGGGGCCCCAGACCTCCTATCATCGCAAAACCTCCGGTCTGCGCATGGCCCACGCCGTTTTAGATATTCTGGGGCCGGCGGCCCTGACCAAAGATTCGGAATTAGGCGCCGGAGAAGGCTACTTCGAGGCCCACCAGCGGGCGGCCATAATAGCGCTGCATCCTGGTGGCACCACCGACATACAGAAAGTGATCATGGCCCGGCGTATCGGGATTGGCCGGGAGGTCCGGGAAAAGGCCGGCGCCCTGGCCTAGTTTGCACCCTGGTTCAGTATGAAACGCCGCAAGACCTTGGACCAGCCGTTAATCGGCCCAACCGTCTATTTTTGAGGAAAGATAAATGGACCTAGCATTAACCGTGGCCCAGGAGATGCTCAAGGCTGCCGTACGCCGTTTTGTGGAGCAGGAATACCCCAAAGAGGCGCTGCTGCAAATCGCCGCCTCCGAAAACGGGCTGGCCCGGGATTCCTTGCAGAAGCTGGCGGATACGGGCTGGCTGGGGATACTGGTTCCCGAGGAGTACGGAGGCGAGGGCGGCTCCTTCACCGACGCGGGAGTGCTGTTCGAGGAGTTGGGGCGAGGACCGGTGCCCGGTCCTCATCTCAGCTCGGGGGTATTGGCGGCGCTGACGGTCTTGGGGGGCGGCTCCGATCAGCAGAAGCGGGAATGGTTGCCCGGCTTGGCCAAGGGGCGGGACTCTCTGGTGCTGGCCGTAACCGAGTCTGACTACAGCTGGGATGAAGAGGAAATCCAGCTAATTGCCCGCGATGACGGCAGCGGCTGGCTGTTGAACGGAAAGAAGGCGTACGTCCTTGATGGTATGAGCGCCACCCACCTGCTGTGTGCCGCCCGGTCTCAGGAGTCCGGGGAAGTGGGTCTTATCAGGATTGCGGCGGATGCCCCCGGCGTGCAGATACGACCCCTGGCGGGCTTCGCCTGGAACCTGGCTGAGGTGACCCTATCCGGCGTCAAGGCCGAACCGCCCGCCCTGCTGGGAGGTTCTTTCGCCGCCGGTTGGGTAGCTCTGCAACAAGCCATTGCCAAGACCATCCCGGTATTGAGCGCGTACCAGGTGGGCGGCTGTCAGGCGGTATATGAAGTGTCGGTGGATTACAGCCGGACCCGCATCCAGTTTGGCACGCCCATTGGCCGATTTCAGCGGGTGCAGGACCACATCATCAACCTGGTAAATCAGCTGGACGCGGCCCGCTGGACTGCCAACGAGGCCCTCTGGAAGCTGGATGCCGGCAGACCCGCCACCGACAGTGTGCATCTGGCTAAGGCCGTGGGCAGCGAAGCCTACGTTCAGGCCTGCGACCATGCCCACGAGGTCCACGCCGGAGTGGCGAGCATGACCGAGTATGGCCTGACGCTGCACACCACCGCCTCCCGAACCCTCTATTCCTACTTGGGAGACCCCAGATTCCACCGGCGCAGGCTGGCGGACGCCCTGGGCCTTTAGCGCTCAATCCGGAGCACCCAAAGAGCGCAGAGAAGCGGGATAGATCACGATGGGACACGCCATGGCGTGCCCCGATTTTCCTTCGGCCTCTCAGGTTCCCTAAGAGCGGGGACATTGCTATCGGGTATGACTCTGGTCATACTTAAGATATGAAGACTGCCGTTTCTATCCCGGACCACGTTTTTCGTGCTGCCGAGACCCTTGCCGATCGGCTTGGGATTTCCAGAAGTGAGCTATTTGCACGGGCGTTAGCGGCCTACACCAAGGCTCACCAGCATGACAGAGTGCGCGAGGCTTTGGACCTGGTCTATGACGAAGAGCACCTCGTCTGGATGCAGCCTTGTGGCAGATGCAGTGGGCTTCCCTTTCTAACCCTCTAGGTTCTGCCCCAGGCTTTCGCCGACCCGTCCTGGTTATTCAATGCGACCCCTTCAACGAAAGCCGCATCAACACCGTGGTGGTAGCCGCCGTGACCTCCAACCTGCGGTTGGCCAAGGCCCCGGGTAATGTTCTCCTGGATTCTGGTGAATCCAGCCTTCCCAGGGACTCGGTGGTCAACGTGTCGCAGATTCTGACTATTGACAAGTCTTTTCTCGTCCAGCGAGTCAGCCTGCTTGCCGACCAGGTCATGACCAGGGTGGACGCTGGCGTCAGGCTGGTCATGACCCTTTAGCAGAGTTCAAGTCGGGCGGGCGCAGGCCAGTAACATGGTCCAGTAGGTGAGGGTTTCCTGCCAGGTCTGGACCGTGCCCTATTCTCTGGGGTTATAACCAGCCTACCGGCCTTTCCAGACCGGAGCCCGTTTCTCGGCGAAGGCCTTGACCCCTTCCGCGGCGTCTTCGGTTTGAAGGATCTCATCCCGCTTGTTCTGCGCGTACTCAACCCGGTCTTCCAGGGTCATAGAGGCTCCCACCGTAGCCGCCTCCTTGATGGCGCCCACCGGCAGGGGAGCGTTGGCCACTATCTTGCGGGCGATCTCCTCGGCTTTGGGCATCACTTCCTCCGGGGCCACCACGTGGTTCACGAGCATCAGCTCCAGGGCCCGCTGGGCGTCGATGAACTCGCCGGTAAACAGGATTTCGAAGGCGATGTTGCGGGGAACCACTTGGGACAGCAGGGCCGGCCCGCTGACCGAGGATATGCCTCGCTTTACCTGAGGCCAGCCGAATTGGGATTCAGAAGAGGCCACCCGAATGTCGCTGCCCAGGGCAATGCCGCAGCCCTGGGCCAGGCAGATGCCGTTTATCGCCGCGATGATGGGTTTCCAGATGGTGGACTGGACGATGTAGAGGTCGCCGGTGCTGGGGCCTTCGTTGGCCCGGGCGTTGGCCATGGCCACCAGGTCATGGCCGGTGGAGAAGGCCCGGCCCCGTCCGGTGACGATGGCGCAGCGGACTTCCGGATTGTTCTTGACGTCCTGGAAGGCATCCCATAAGAGCTGGCGCATCTCCGGGTTGATGGCGTTCAGAGCTTCTCCGGCCGGTTTAGACTAATGTAGGCGATGCCGTCCTTGATTTCGTAAAGAGTCTCTTTCTCTGGCAAAGCTATGCCTCCTTTTGAGATAATTCCTAAATAATGTGCGAGCCGGTGGGTTTGGTGCCGATAACCCCGGTTTCCTCCAATCGGGCGATCTCCTCTCCGGGCATCCCCAGCAGCTCATGGTATATCTGATAGTTGTGCTGACCCAGGGTTGGGGCTGCCCAGTGAACCTGTCCTGGAGTGGCCGACATCTTCCAAGGAACTCCGGGATACCACCGGGGTCCCACCTGGGGATGGTCCACCTCAATGAAGGTGCCTCGCTCCCGGTAGTGGGGGTCTTCCAACAGGTCCGGCCCCCTCAGCACGGGACTGGCAGGAATACCCATCTGTTGCAGTTGGTGGCTGATGGCATAGGCTTCCCGGCTGGCCGTCCATTGGCGGAGCAGTTCGTCCAACACATCTTCATGTTGCAGGCGGCCATCGCTGGTGCTGAATCGGACATCCTGAGCCAGGGCATCGCCGCCAATTATCCTGGCCAGGGCTTGCCACTGCTCGTCCGTGGACACGGCAATGGTTACCCATCGGTCCTCTCCCGCGCAGGGATAGCTATTATGGGGCGCATGGTGGGGATGGCGATTGCCCCTTCTCTCCGGCTCCTGCCCGGTCATCTGGTAGGCCAGCGTTTCGGCGCCGATTAAGGACACCGCCGATTCCTGCTGGGATACGTCTATGAACATACGCCGGCCGGTACGCCGCCGGTAGCGCAGCGCGGCTAGCAGCACCCCGGCCGCGTGAGAACCTGTGATGGGGTCGCCGTGATTGATGCCCGACTTCATCGGCCCATCATCGGTGTACCCGGTCATGTGGGCCATACCGGACAGCTGCTCCTGACCGATTCCGTAGGCCACGTACTGCTGCCAGGGTCCGCTGTTGCCGAAGGCGGGCATGGAAACGTAGATCAAATCGGGCCGGAACTGCCGCAGGGTTTCGTAGGTATATCCCAACCTCTCCAGACTGCCCTGACGGAAATTTTCTATGACGGCGTCGCTGATGGAGACCAGCCGCTCGAACACCCGCCGCCCGGATTCCTCGGTCAGCTCCAGGGTAATGCCGTACTTGCTCATGTGCAGGCAGTTAAACCAGCCATTGCGGTTCCAGGGTTCGTCGCCGGGCTCGGCGTCCGGATAGGCCACCACGCCCCGAGCCGGACTGACCGGCCCGCGGTGAGAATCGTAGACCCGTAGCGATTCCATTTTGATTACTTCCGCTCCCATGTCCGCCATCAGCTTGGTGCAGTAAGGACCGGCCCAGATGCGGGATAGGTCCAGGATGCGGAAGTTCTTCAAGGGCTGGGGGCTGGCCATATTAGAGAGCCGGCCCGGCTTTCATTTCATCTATCTCCAATTGAGTGTATCCCAACTCCACCAGCACTTCCCCGTTGTGCTCCCCCAGCAGGGGCGCCCGGCGGTATACCCAGGCGGAATTTATCAAGCCGCCAGACCCGCCGCCCGATTTGCTGGATGAATGATCCAGAAGGTGAGGGCTGATCGGCGGACCGGGGTATTTGAACCTACCGGCCACCGGATGGTCCAGTGGGACGAAATAGTCTCGCTCTTGGAGCTGCTCCATCTCCAGAATGTCCTGCATGGTGGACACATAAGCGAAGCCCAGCCCCTCCTCCTGTCCCGCCTTGAAGATGTCGACTTTGTCGTGCTCTAGGAGCCAGGGCAGCATCAGCGCGTCCACTTCATCGGCATGGATCAGCCGGCCCTGACGGGAGGCAAAACGGGGGTCGGCCAACTCCTCCCGCTCCATAATTTGCGCAACCTGGGGCCAGCGCTGGTCCGGACCGGCGATGATGCCCACGTAGCCGTCCTGGCAGGGGTAGATTCCCCAGGCGGCGCGCCCGTAGCCTCGGTTGCCGACCCGGGAGTACTCCACTCCGGAGTAGATATATTGCATCAGGGCGTTTTCCAGGATATTGGTGGCGTATTCCGCGATGGAGATGTCGATCTGCTGACCCTGTCCGCTGTCCTCCGCGTAGAGCAGTGCGGACATGGCAGCGGCGAAGGCGTTTTGGCCGGCCCCCAGCTGGACCAGAGGCGCGCCCTCTTTTAGGGGCTCTCGTTCCGGCTCACCGGTAATGTTCATCAGTCCACCGGCGGCGTAAAGGTTTAGCTCGGTGGCCTTCCAGTCCCGGTAGGGTCCCGTCTGGCCGTAGTTGGAAATGGATGCCATGACCAGGGCCGGGTTAACCCCTTGAAACTGGGTGTAACCCAATCCCAATCGGTCCATGACTCCGGGCGCGAAATTCTCCACCAGGATGTCAGCGGTTTTAACCAACTGGAGGATGATATCCCGGCCCGACTGGGACTTGAGGTCCAGCGTCAGGCTCTTTTTGGAGGTGTTCAGGTAGAGGAACCAGGCCCCCGTTTCGCCCCTAATAGCAGCCTCACCGCCAGGCTGCTGAGCAGCCGGTGATGTCGCTGGTGATCTCTGTGAAGGTTCGGCAAAAGGCCCCACCCACCGCATGGGGTCCCCGACGCCCGGTCGCTCGATTTTGACCACGTCGGCGCCCAGGGTAGCCAGGAGAGGGCTTGGTGCAATAGGGTCCCGAGATGTAATGGGTAAGGTCGACTACCTTGACCCCGGCCAGCAGCCCGGGAATGGCGGGGTTGTCGACCGGTGAAAAGGTCATGGGGTGGATCTAGCTCCCCAAACCAAAGTCAAGGTGGCCCCACGTAGGTAACTGTTCAGACTTGATGAGGTGAATTGGCTCAAAGCCGTTGGAAAAACGCTGGCATGGCCGGGGGAGTTGTGGCATACCAGGGAGGTGGACACTGAACTAGACCTGAACGCGGCGAGTCGCGAAACTCTGCTGGAGATAATTGCCGGCCAGCGGGCAGTCATTGCCGATTTGCAAAGGCGGATTGGGGTTCTGGAATCCCGTCCCAACCGGCGCGGGTCGTCGGGGATGCCGGGTAATCAGCCGCACTCCAGCCGGCAAGCGCCGGAGAAAAAGGAGCCCAGAAAGCCGCGCCGCCATGGCTTCGCCCGCCAGCGCATGACTCCTACCCAGCGGGTGGAGCATGCCGTGGCGGTCTGTCCCGACTGCGGGACTCACCTGAACGGCGGATGGGTACAGCGAACTCGGGAAGTCATTGAGCTATCGGTGGCTCCGGTAGAAGTGACCGAGCACGCCCTGGTAGCCCGCATCTGTCCGGTATGCCAGCGGCGCCGGCTGCCCAAAGAGGCCCTGCAGGGGGTGGTTCTGGGCCAGCAGCGCCTGGGGGTCAATCTGGTAAGCCTGATGGTGACCCTGCGGGAGGAGGGACGGTTGCCCATAAGAATCATCCAATGGTACCTGGAGACCGTCCATCAGTTGCACCTGAGTGTTGGTGCCATCGTCCAGGCCGTCCATGGAGTAGCCCGTCAGGCTGAGACGGCGGTGCGAGAGGTGCTCGAGCAAGTCCGCGCCAGTCCCGTGGTGCAGGGCGACGAAACCGGCTGGCGCCAGGACGGGAGCAACGGCTATGTTTGGACCTTCAGCACTCCCAGCGAACGATACTTCCTGCGTCGGGGTCGGGATAAGGGGGTGGTGGATGAGGTGCTGGATTCCTCCTTCAGCGGAGTGTTGGTCAGTGATTTCTACGCCGCCTATAACCACTACCCGGGCCTGAAGCAACGGTGCTGGGCTCATCTGCTGCGGGATATCCATGACCTGAAAGGGTTGTACCCAGAAGACGCTGGGCTGGCTCAGTGGGCCGAGGCGGTTCACCAGGTCTACACGGAGGCCAAGGCCGCGGTCCTTCCCCGAGCCCAGCCAGGCCATCGCACCCAGCTAATGCTGGAGGAGAAACTAATGGTCTTGGCACGGCCTTTCCTTAAAGATCCCCTGGCGGTTCAGGCCAAGCTCTGCCGGCGCATGGAACGGTTCATCAAGGAACTGTTTGTCTTCGTGTCGGACCCAGCCGTGCCCTCAGACAACAACGCCGCCGAGCGGAGCCTGCGGCATCTGGTAACCAGTCGCAAGATCAGCGGCGGCACCCGCTCAGGGCAGGGCACCGACAGCAAGATGACCTTGGCATCCCTCTTTGGCACCTGGCGGGCCAGAGGTCTCAATCCCCTCCTGGAATGCCGCCGGTTGCTCACTTCCCCTCAACTCTGAACAGTTTCCCACGTAGTTATATGCCCAAAATCTGGGGGTTTTACCTTGGTATTAGTTTAATCTCCGGCCAGCTTGGGTTGGGCCGGGTGCGGGAGCTATTGTTGCATCGGTGTTTGGGAAATGCAAGGGTGCACTATTCTGAAGCCAAGATGAACCCGGCAGGGCCTTACGGTTCTTGGCCCAGGGTTATGCCTTATCGCACAAGGCATGCGGCTGACCTGTAACTGTTCAGACTTGATGAGGTGAATTGGCTCAAAGCCGTTGGAAAAACGCTGGCATGGCCGGGGGAGTTGTGGCATACCAGGGAGGTGGACACTGAACTAGACCTGAACGCGGCGAGTCGCGAAACTCTGCTGGAGATAATTGCCGGCCAGCGGGCAGTCATTGCCGATTTGCAAAGGCGGATTGGGGTTCTGGAATTCCGTCCCAACCGGCGCGGGTCGTCGGGGATGCCGGGTAATCAGCCGCACTCCAGCCGGCAAGCGCCGGAGAAAAAGGAGCCCAGAAAGCCGCGCCGCCATGGCTTCGCCCGCCAGCGCATGACTCCTACCCGGCGGGTGGAGCATGCCGTGGCGGTCTGTCCCGACTGCGGGACTCACCTGAACGGCGGATGGGTACAGCGAACTCGGGAAGTCATTGAGCTACCGGTGGCTCCGGTAGAAGTGACCGAGCACGCCCTGGTAGCCCGCATCTGTCCGGTATGCCAGCGGCGCCGGCTGCCCAAAGAGGCCCTGCAGGGGGTGGTTCTGGGCCAGCAGCGCCTGGGGGTCAATCTGGTAAGCCTGATGGTGACCCTGCGGGAGGAGGGACGGTTGCCCATAAGAATCATCCAATGGTACCTGGAGACCGTCCATCAGTTGCACCTGAGTGTTGGTGCCATCGTCCAGGCCGTCCATGGAGTAGCCCGTCAGGCTGAGACGGCGGTGCGAGAGGTGCTCGAGCAAGTCCGCGCCAGTCCCGTGGTGCAGGGCGACGAAACCGGCTGGCGCCAGGACGGGAGCAACGGCTATGTTTGGACCTTCAGCACTCCCAGCGAACGATACTTCCTGCGTCGGGGTCGGGATAAGGGGGTGGTGGATGAGGTGCTGGATTCCTCCTTCAGCGGAGTGTTGGTCAGTGATTTCTACGCCGCCTATAACCACTACCCGGGCCTGAAGCAACGGTGCTGGGCTCATCTGCTGCGGGATATCCATGACCTGAAAGGGTTGTACCCAGAAGACGCTGGGCTGGCTCAGTGGGCCGAGGCGGTTCACCAGGTCTACACGGAGGCCAAGGCCTCGGTCCTTCCCCGAGCCCAGCCAGGCCATCGCACCCAGCTAATGCTGGAGGAGAAACTAATGGTCTTGGCACGGCCTTTCCTTAAAGATCCCCTGGCGGTTCAGGCCAAGCTCTGCCGGCGCATGGAACGGTTCATCAAGGAACTGTTTGTCTTCGTGTCGGACCCAGCCGTGCCCTCAGACAACAACGCCGCCGAGCGGAGCCTGCGGCATCTGGTAACCAGTCGCAAGATCAGCGGCGGCACCCGCTCAGGGCAGGGCACCGACAGCAAGATGACCTTGGCATCCCTCTTTGGCACCTGGCGGGCTAGAGGTCTCAATCCCCTCCTGGAATGCCGCCGGTTGCTCGCTTCCCCTCAAATCTGAACACTTACGCTGACCTTCGTCCTGAGGCTCTTGAAGGGCGGTGACGGAAGTCGCCCGTTCATGGTTCGACAGGTTCACCACGAACGGGCTATTTACAGAGCAGCCCTTCGGCTGCGCTCAGGATAAACTCCGCGACGCAATCTCTCCTTACCCTTATGAGCCTGTGTCAAAAGCGTCGATGGGCCTTGCGGCGGCGTATTCGGCGCTCCGGCGAAAGCCAGAGCCCAGATGCCGCCCCCTGGTTGATGGTAGATGAGGCTGGATTCCCGCCTGCCCCGGAATGACGTGCCGGGAATTACGCTATGCCCGGATAGCTTTGAACACAGGTTCTGCGAGATTGCTTGGGACATGTGGCCCTCGCAATGCCACCGGGGTAATCGAAAGACCCTGCGGAGCCCGCCCTTCAGCGGACGGAGAGGCCAGCGGTTTTCCCTTATTACAGCCCGGAAATTTCTCCGTCGGAAGACACATCCATGTCCAGAGCCCTGGGGCGGGAGGGCAATCCCGGCAAAGTTTCAATCCGGCCGGCCAGCGTGTACAAAAAGCCCGCTCCCACCGAAGCACGGATGTCGGTGATGGGGAAGGTATAGCCGGAGGGCCGGCCCCGCATGGTAGGGTCGTGCGAGATAGACAGGTGGGTCTTGGCCATGCAGATGGGCAAGGAGCCCCAGCCCTGGGACTCGAAATAGCGCAATCGGCGGCGGGCTTCCGGCGCCCAGATGACATCCTCGGCAGCGTAAACCTGTCTAGCCAGGGCCAGAACCTTGTTTTCGGCCGAGCCCTCCAATGGATAGACGTACTCCACCGTGGAGGGCGTTTTGGTCGCCCCTACTACTGCCTCAGCCAGCGCGGTCATTCCCTTACCGCCCTGGGCAAACCCGGATGCCTCCACCGCCGCCACGGCACCGGCATCCTGGGCCACTTTCTGAACCGCGTCCAGCTCCTCCTGGGTATCCTGGTCAAACCTGTTGATGGCCACCACCACTGGCAGCCCGAAACCACGGATAATAGCAACATGGTGGGCCAGATTCGGCCCTCCGGCGGAGACGGCATTAGCGTCGGGTTGCCCCAAATTTCGGCGCGCCACTCCACCGTGCCATTTCAGCGCGCGGGCCGAGGCCACCAGCACCACCGCGCTGGGTAGCAGTCCGCTTTGGCGGGCTTTAATGTGCATGAACTTTTCGAATCCCAGGTCGGAGCCGAAGCCCGCCTCGGTGACGACATAGTCCGTGTAGGACAGCGCCATGCGGTCCGCTATAATTGAGTTGCAGCCGTGGGCAATGTTGCCGAAGGGCCCGGCGTGGATCAGGGCTGGTTGACCCTCCTGAGTCTGGACCAGATTCGGCATGATGCTGTGCCGGAGCAAGGACAGCAGAGAACCAACGATGTTCAAGGAGGCTACGTTCACGGAGGCGCCCCCGCGAGTAGTGGCCACCACGATTTGGGACAGGCGCTGCCGGAGGTCGTCCAGTCCGGAGGAGAGGGCCAGGATAGCCATGATCTCCGAGGCGGACACGATGTCGAAACGGGTCTCCCGCAGGGGGCTGTTGTTGCTGCCACCGATTCCGGCGACGATATCACGCAGGGCCCGATCCGAAGCGTCGGTTACCCGCGACCACTGGATTCCCGTGGCGTCAAGGTCGGGGATTTGCCCCCGGTACACGGCGTTGTCCACCAGCGCGGCCAGCAGGTTGTGGGCCGAGGCCACGGCGTGGGCGTCTCCGGTAAAATGAATGTTGATCTCGTCTTCCGGCACCACCCGCGCTTTGCCGCCGCCGGTGCCACCTCCCTTGATGCCGAATATCGGTCCCAGCGTGGGCTCCCGGAGGGTGACCACGGCCCGGAGGCCCAGCTTGCCCATCCCCTGCACCAGCCCCACGGCGGTGGTGGTCTTGCCCTCGCCGGCGGGTGTGGGGGTAATACCGGTGACCACCACCAGCTTCCCCTTGGGGCCTCCGTCCCTATCTGCCAGCGCATCCAGGGAAATTTTGGCCTTGTACTTGCCGTAGGGAATAATATGGCTATCGGCCAGGCCCAGGGCGCCGGCGATTTGGCTTATGGGCTGCATTTAGCCTCCAGTACGCTGCGACAATGCCGGGAATAGTGATCCATGACGAAGGTTCTAAACTTGTTAGCTCCAAATCCCCCTCAGTCCCCCTTTCAAAAAGGGGGACTGAGGGGGATTTGCCCAGACGGTAGTCCCTCCGACCGGTTTTGCTACAGGTTCAAGGCCGCCACTTCCCGCTCCAGGCGTTCGATGTCCTGCTCGCTCAGGTTGAAATATTTGGCGTCGGGATGATGGAATACCAGGGCGGACACCGAGCCCTCCGGGTCCATCATGAATCCCTCGGTCAATTCCACGCCAATATTGGCGGTAATATCCAGCAGACGGAATAATTGCTCCTGGTCCTCCAATCGGGGGCAGGCGGGATACCCGAAGGAGTAGCGGCGCCCCCGGTATTGAGTCCGGAATAGTTCCTGCGGAGTTATTCCCGCCGGGTCACCGATGCCCCACATCTGCCGTATCTGCTGATGCAGCAGTTCCGCGAAGGCTTCGGCCCCCTCCAGGGCTAGCGCTTGCAGGATGTGGGAGTTGAGGAACTTGCCTTCATTCCGCCATTGGTCGGCCAGGGTCCGGACGCCGGGGCCGATGGTCGTGGCGAACATGGCCACGTAATCTAGGTTGGGGGCCGCGGATTGGGGCAGCGCGTAGTCCGACAAGCAGAGTCCATCTCGCTGGGATTGGCGCCCCAGGTAGAAACGCTCCAGCTCTTGGGTCCCGTCCGGATTATAAATGACCAGGTTTCGGCCATCGGATCGGCAGGGGAAAAACTTGAAAACCGCCGCGGCCGTAATGGTTGGGTCGGTCAGCACCAGGTCCTCAACCCGCCGCACCGATTCCCACAGCTCAATCGCCCCGGGCTCCTCGGCTTCCAAGGCCTCCGCAAAGCGGCCCTTGTAGCCAAGATGCCGAACGTAAAGCATTTGGGGGTTGATGTAGGTGAAAATTCTTTCCAGATCGTGGTTATTCAGAACGTGCAGCCGCAGGTCCGGGGGATTGGGTATCTCAAAGTCGTGACGAACCTGGGCCGGCGCCGCTTCCGGCTCGGCGGCGGCGCTCGCCGGGGCTTGGCGGGCCTCTTCCGCTTGGAGCAACTCCCTCGTCTCATCCGCTATTTTCGCGGAAAGCTTCTGAAATTCATCGGCGTCCTGGATGGAGTTGGCCAAAGCCAATCCGGTCATGGCATCCGGCGCATAGGAAACCAGCCCGTCATAGTTGGGAGCGATGCGCAGTCGGGTGAACCGGTTGGATAGGGCGGCGCCCCCGACCAGTATTGGCGGTTCTATGCCGGCCTGTTTCAGGTCTCGCACCGTCTCAACCATCATCTGGGCCGACTTGACCAATAACCCGGAAAGCCCAATGATGTCCGGCTGGTGCTCCCGATAGGCGTCAATCAGGTCCTGAGGAGGCACCTTGATGCCCAGGTTGACCACCCGGTAGCCGTTGTTGGAGAGAATGATGTCCACCAGATTCTTGCCGATATCGTGGACATCGCCCTTTACCGTCGCCAGGATTACCTTCCCCTTGGTGGCGGCGTCCGCGCGATCCATGTGAGGTTCCAGATGGGCGACCGCGAACTTCATCGATTCGGCAGACTGGAGGACCTCGGCCACGATCAGCTCGTTGGCGTTGAACTGCCGGCCCACCTCATCCATGCCGTCCATCAAGGGCCCGTTAATGATGGCCAACGGCGCGCGCTCTTGCAGCGCCTCGTCCAGGTCTTCAGCCAGTCCCTCCTTACTGCCATCGATGATGGCCATGGCCAGCCTCTGGTCTAGGGGCAGGTTCCGTCGTTCCTCGACCGAGGCTTTGGGAGGTCGATCCCGAAAGTGGTCAGCAAAAGCCGCCACCGGATCATCGCCCCGGTACCAGATCAGGTCCTCCGTCAGTTTTCGCTCCTCTTCGGGGATGGAGGTGTACCGCTGCAGCAGCTCCGAGTTGACGATGGCCATGTCCAGCCCGGCCTGCACGCAGTGGTACAGGAATACCGAGTTAAAAACCTCTCTTCCGGCGGGCGGCAGTCCAAAGGACACATTGGAGATGCCCAGGATGGTTTTGGTTCGAGGGAGGGCTTCTTTGATCAGCCGAACTCCCTCGATGGTCTCCGCGGCCGAACCGACGTAGTTCTGGTCACCGGTACCGGCGGGAAACACCAGCGGGTCGAAGATAATATCTTCCTCGGCCACGCCGTATTTTTCGGTGAGAATCTGATGGGAACGGAGGGCCACTTCAAGTTTTCGCTCTCGGGTTACAGCTTGAGCCTGCTGCTTGTCCTCGTCGATGCAACCCACCACCAGCGCGGCTCCGTAGCTGCGGGCCAGGGGAACCACCGCCTGAAATCTGGCTTCGCCGTCTTCCAGGTTAATGGAGTTGATAATGGACTTGCCCTGCAGCCGCTTCAACGACTCCTCGATCACCCGGGCGTCCGTGGAGTCGATCATGATGGGCGTCTTGACCTTTTTGGTGACAAAATCCAGGAAGGTCTTAACGTCGGCCATCTCATCCCGGTCCGGGTCTTGCAGACACACGTCCAGCACGTGAGCGCCGCTCCGAACCTGACGGCGGCCCACCTCGGATGCTTCTTCAAAGGAACCCCGGTTGATCAGCAGGCGGAAGCGGCGGCTGCCGAGGACGTTGGTGCGCTCGCCGACTATTACGGGACGGGTATCTTGGTCCACGAGCAGGGCTTCGATGCCGGATACTCGCGTCTCTTGAGAATCCACCGGGCTATGCCCGGCCTTCCCGTCCACGGCTTCCACCAGCAGGCGGATGTGGTCCGGCCCGGTGCCGCAGCAGCCACCGACCACGTTGACCCAGCCCGACTCGACGAAGCGGCCGATGGTCCCGGCCAGCATCTCGGGCGTTTCGTTGTATTTCCCATCCTCGTCGGGGAGGCCGGCGTTGGGAATGCAGGCGATGGGGAAACGGGAGAGGCCGGAAAGGGTGCGGATATGGTCCGTCATGAATTCGGGGCCGGTCGCGCAGTTGAAGCCGATCCACAACAGCTCGCGATGAGCCAGCGAGGTGTAGAGGGCTTCGGCGTCCTGGCCGGCCAGCAGGGTGCCCATGGGCTCCACTGTGCCCTGCACGGCAACGGGCACTTCCCGCCCCAGCTCGGCGAAGGCCAGGTCTATTCCATGCAAACCGGCTTTGATGTTGATGGTATCCTGGCTGGTCTCCAGCAATAGCAGGTCTACTTCGCCTTCAATCAATCCGGCAGCCTGCTCTTGGTAGGACAAGGCCAACTCGTCGAAGGTAATGCCTCCGGTGACCGAGATGGTTTTGGTGGTAGGGCCCATTGAACCGGCGACAAAGCGGGGTTTCTCCGGCGTGCTGGACTGGTCGGCCAGCCGGCGGGCCATTGCGGCGGCCTCACGATTTATCCGGCGGGCCTCCTGGGCAAGATCGTATTCGGCCAGCACCACCGAAGTAGCGCCGAAAGTGTTGGTTTCGATAATGTCGGCCCCGGCGTCCAGGTAGCTCTGGTGAATATCGGCGATCACGTCGGGGCGAGTTAGGTTGAGGTATTCGTTGCAGCCTTCGTATTCGGGCCCCCCGAAATCCTCCGGGCCCAGACCCTTGCCCTGAATCGCCGTTCCCATTGCTCCGTCGACTACCAGGATCCTTCCGCCGGCCTGGCCGCCGGTCTGGAGCAACGATTTCAGTAAGTCTCTGCGCTCAGATAAGTTCATTGTAACTCTAAGAGGGCATTGTATTCGTAAACAATTTTACAATGTTCCTGCCCTAATGGGTAGTGTGGGCAGTCTTGTCCATATATCATGGGAGGATGGGTACGCTGAGAGGGTGTGTGAGAAACCACAGTTCATGGTTCGACAGGCTCACCACGAACGGAAAAGCCCGTTCGCCCTGAGCCTGTCGAAGGGTAATTACAAAATACTTGCACATGCTCCCACATCCTCTGGATTATTGGGGAGCAGCGGCAATACCGCCTACCCGCCGAACCTCTCGCTCAGCTCAACTCCGTTCCGCTCCAGCCAGTGAATGTTAAGCTGGATGCGCTCCAGCGATTGGCGGATGGTCCTTTCCGCCGCCGGCACCGGATGCTCCTTGAAAAATGCCTCCACATCCGCCAGCTTGCCGGCGTCGACGAAGGCCCCGCAGATGGAAACCAGGCGCATCAGCCCGAACCCGCCGCCGCCGTAGCGCCGGTCGAACTCCTCCCAGCGGTCTTTAACAAAGCTCCAGGCCAAATCCCGTCCGTGGAGGTTGCCGGCCACCGCGGTAACCACCGTAATTGTATCCTGCAACCGGACCTCGTCGGTCAGCGAGCGCGCCAGGGTTTCTTGCAGCAATTCGGGAGATGCAAAGCGGGCCAAACTCAGCAATAGCCGGATATGCTCTTCCTGTAGTTCAGTATTATTGGCCAGCTCCCAGAGGTGATCGTAGGTATCCCGCTCGCCGGTCTGGGCCGCCAGGCTGTAGACCAGGCCCCGCAGGTCGGGATGCAGAGAGCCGGGATCCTGGAGGTAGCGGGAAAAGCGGCCCCTGGCCTCTTCCAGAACCTCGGTATCTCCGTAGCTGCCGGCCTGACTTAAAACGGTGCTGCGAAGCAAAGCGTCCAGGTGTCCTTCTCCGGGGCGGGCGTCCCAGCCAATGCGTGCAGCGGCCGGACGAAACAGGTCTCGGGCGAAGGACCGATAGGGCTGATAGTAGGGCTCGCCAGCGATAAGGTTTTCCACATCCCTCAGGTTGCTGGCCAAATCACTCCAGACGGAGGCGTCATCCTCGTTCTGATAAGCCGCCGCCACCGTCAGAAACTGGGATACCGGCAAGATTCCGGCCCTGGAAAGGGCGTAGGCGTCGTTTTGAAGGCCCAGACGGTCGGTGGCGGGAAGCTCCAAGGAGCTGATCACCGGCAGGAGGCGCTCCCAATCCTCCGGGGAATAGTTCACTCGGAAGAACCCGGTTTGCAGCGGGTTGAGCTTGAACCACTGGTCTGCAGCGGGGCCGGCAAGAGGAATCCGGCTCTGGCGTTCGCTCATCACCATTGAGACGGCCGGTGCCCTAGTCTGGGAAGCTCCGCCTTGAGCCAGGCCCACCGGTATCTGCCAGACGGTATCCTCCTGCGTTTCTCCCGAGCCGCCGTCGTACAAAAACCGCTCCTGAGTCAGCACCAGCTCCCGTCCGCCAGCGCCGGATTGGGCATCCACTTGGAGCACCGGGTATCCCATCTGCCCGGTCCAGGTCCCCATAATCGACGTTACCGGTTGCTGGGAGGCGTTCTCCAGGGCTGCCCATAAGTCCTCGGTTCGAGCGTTCTGGTACTGGTTGGCCGAGATGTACTGCCGCAATCCTTCCCGGAAGGTATCCGGGCTTAAGAATTGCTCCAGCATTCGGATGACCGACGCGCCTTTGCTGTAGCTGATAGCGTCGAAGAGCTGGCTCACCTCGGCCGGGTCCTTGACTTCCTGTTCGATAGGATGGGAGTTCTTCAAACCGTCCAGGCTCAAGGCCCGGTTGGTGTCCATGTTGACGAACTGGGTCCACATCTGCCATTCCGGAAAGGCCCAGTCCACCGCCTTGGTGCCCATCCAGGAGGCAAAGCTCTCGTTCAGCCAGAGGTCGTCCCACCATTGCATGGTTACCAGGTCGCCGAACCACATGTGCGCCATCTCGTGGGCCACTACCTCGGCGACCCGCTGCCGGGTTCCTGCCGAGGAGTTGTCCGGATCCACCAGCAGAGCGGTCTCGCGATAGGTTATGCAGCCCCAGTTTTCCATCGCTCCGGCGGCGAAGTCCGGAATGGCTATGTGGTCCAGCTTCTCCAGAGGATAGGGAATTCCGAAATAGTCGTTAAAGAAGGACAGGAGCTTGGCGGAAGTTTCCAGGGCAAAGCGGCCCTGCTCCTCCTTTCCAGCAGTGGTCCAGACCGACACTTTGGTATTATTCGCCGACTCCTGCTCAATGTGGCTCAAATCTCCGACGATGAAGGCCAGAAAGTAGGTTGACATAACCGGGCTCTCGGCAAAACGCACCGATTTAAGTCCGGAGCCGGCGGGCTTTTCCTCCGCAATCGGCGTGTTGGACAGCGCCACCAGCTGGTCTGGGACAACCAGCGTTACCTCGAATCGAGCTTTATGCGCAGGCTCGTCCCAGCAGGGAAAGGCCCGTCGGGCGTCGGTCGCCTCAAACTGGGTGGCGGCCAGGTATCGAGTTTCTCCGTCCTGGCCGGCGTACTGACTGCGGTAGAAGCCGCGTAGCTTGTCGTTGAGCTCGCCGGAGAAAATCAGTTTCAATGAAGCCGCACCCGCAGGGATCGATTCGGTGAAGCTAAGGGTCGCCGTCTCCCTTTTCGTATCGAAGCTTATTTCCGACGCGGGATGGGAGTTGCCACCCTGGGAGAGAGTTGCCGATTGAATCTCGATTTCCACGGAGTTTAGCTGAATCTGTGAGGTGGGCTCCATCACCTCAACATCGATGGTTTCTTCTCCGGCGAAGGTGAAGTCGGCGAAGTTGGGTTGAAGCCATATTTGATACCTGCTGGGTAGTACGTTCACCGGCAACACGATAGCATCGGCGGTGGTCATGTTCACTCTCCAGGTTAAGATTCGTTCACTGCGTTTGGGGGGTATCCCCGAAATACCCGGGGCAGCGGGTCCTACGGTCTTTGAGACTAGATGCCCGAACTCGTTCGACTAAGTTTACCATTAATAGTCCGCCCTTTACTGCCCGGGTTTATCCCCAGCTTAATCCTGATGTTATAATGTGGCCCGACGTCGATTCCGAGTTTCCCTGGCCCCGGTCCGAATATTGGGGTTGTGCGCCGCAGATACGCCCCGGATACCGGCGCTGAGACAAGGAGGAAGAAGGAAGTATGGCCCCAAAGACCATGTTCGAAAAAATATGGGATGACCACCTGGTGCACGAAGAAGCGGGTCAGTCCTCGATAATCTATATTGACCTGCATCTGGTCCATGAGGTCACCTCCGCGCAGGCCTTCGAGGGCCTACGATTGGCGGGACGTCCGGTGCGGAGGCCGGATTTGACCATCGCCACGGTGGACCACAACACCCCTACCTGGGACCTCTCCCTGCCGATCACCGACGAGATTTCCAAGCAGCAGTTGGATGCCCTGATAAAAAACGCCCCCGAATTCGGGGTTACTCTTTACGACCGCCACAGCCCCTACCAGGGGATTGTTCACATAATAGGCCCCGACTTGGGATACACCCAGCCGGGCAAGACGGTGGTGTGCGGGGATAGCCACACCTCCACCCACGGTGCGCTGGGCTGCTTCGCCGTGGGCATCGGCACCTCCGAAGTGGAGCACGTGCTGGCCACCCAAACCCTGCGCCAGTTTAAACCCAAGACCATGGAGATTCGGGTCAACGGCGCCCTGCCCTTTGGGGTCAGCGCCAAGGATGTAATCTTGGGAATAATTGGCCAAATAGGAATTAACGGCGGAGTGGGCTACGTTATCGAGTACACCGGCGAGGCCATTCGCTCCCTCTCGATGGATGGCCGGATGACTGTTTGCAATATGAGTATTGAGGCCGGAGCTCGCGCCGGAATGATAGCCCCCGATGGGACCACTTTTGAGTATGTGAAGGGCCGTCCCTTCGCTCCCCAGGGCCAGGAGTTCGACGCCGCTGTTGCCAGGTGGCAGCAGCTGCCCAGCGATGAAGGAGCCGCCTTCGACAAGACGGTGGTGGTGGATGCGGCGGACCTGGAACCCTTCGTCACCTGGGGCACCAACCCGGGTATGGTCGCCAAGGTGACCGGCCGGGTGCCAGACCCGGACTCCTTCGATCAGCCCGCCGAGCGGGAGGCGGCGGAAAGGGCTCTGCAATACATGGACCTGGAGCCCAACATGCCGATCCAGGACATCAAGATTGACCGCATATTCCTGGGCGCCTGTACCAACGCCAGATTGGAAGACCTGCGGGCTGCGGCCGAGGTGGTGAAAGGCCGCCACGCTCACCCGGATGTTTATCCCATGGTTGTTCCCGGTTCCGCCCTGGTTAAGAAGCAGGCCGAAGAGGAAGGTCTGGACCAGATTTTCAAGGAGGCCGGTTTCGACTGGCGGGTCGCCGGATGCTCCATGTGCCTGGGAATGAACCCCGACATTCTCCAGCCGGGCGAGCGCTGCGCCTCAACCTCCAACCGCAACTTTGAGGGCCGCCAGGGCAAGGGTGGCCGGACCCACTTGGTCAGCCCCCAAATGGCCGCCGCCGCCGCCATTGCCGGCCATTTCGTGGACATTAGAGACTGGTAGCTATACCCGGTGAAGATGAGACGCTTAATGAAACTGAAAGTGGTTTTGGAAACTAGTGAGGAAGGTGGCTTTACGGTTTACGTTCCCAGTCTCCCAGGCTGCATAAGCGAAGGTGATTCTAGGGAAGAGGCGATGGCTAACATTCGGGAGGCTATCGAACTGTATTTGGACCCAACTGAGGATGACTACCTGCCTCAGGAACACACGGAGGTTGTGGAGCTAGCTTTGTGACCCGGCCGCCTAGCTTATCTTATTAAGAAACTGGTAGGAGAAGACTTAGAATGGAGCCCTTCGTCAAGCTAAATGGCGTCGTCGCGCCCATCGACCGGGTGAACATCGATACCGACCAGGTAATTCCCGCGGTCTATCTCAAACGAATCGAACGAACCGGCTATGGCCAGTTCCTGTTTTCCAGCTGGCGGTTCCTGCCCGACGGTAGTCCCAATCCTGACTTCGTTTTGAACCAGCCCGGTTATCAGGGGGCCGGAGTTCTGGTGGCGGGGCGTAATTTCGGCTGCGGCTCATCCCGGGAGCACGCACCCTGGGCGCTACAGGAGTACGGCTTCCGGTGCATCATCGCGCCCAGCTTCGCCGATATCTTCTACAACAACTGCTTCCAGAATGGACTGCTGCCGGTAGCCCTGCCGGAAGAGCAGGTGCGTCAGATAATGGATCAGGCCCTGGAGAATCCCGGCATGAAGCTGAACGTCGATCTGGAGGCCCAGCGCATTTGGGATGACGATGAAGAAATCTCCATCACGTTTGACCTGGCCCCCTTCCGGCGCCATTGCCTGCTCAACGGGCTGGATGACATAGGGCTTACCCAGCAGCACGAGGATAAAATCAGCGCTTTTGAGGCCCGCCGGGGATAGCTGGGGCCCTCCTTCCACGGAAGGGCTTGGCTCAGGAAGAACTCGGTGACCGAGAAAATTTTGGAGTAGAAAGTTTGTTATCGAAAAGTGCCAGCAAATCTATGAACCAAAAAATCATGATCGGGATCGTAATAGTCATTATTGTGGGAACGGCGGCTTGTTCTTCTTCGGGAACGCAGATCCCGCCAACCCAAACAAAGCTTGGCAGTGTGTTTGAAATTGCGCCCGAAGAAGGTTCCCACATTCTTGGAGTTTATTGGGACAAAGGGGTGGTATGCGCATGAGATTATTAGCGTGGATAATGATACACAGACCCTCGTGGTGCGGGATGGGATAGACCATGAGTTTACTTTAGACTTTGATTTCGCGGACCTGCATCTAAGAGAGCATCACAAGAATGTAGAACCTGCCATAGAGGAGATGGGTCTTTATAATTTCCTAGTGTTCGCGATGGAAAATAAACTGTATGCGCACGAAATTGGTCCGGTAACCCCGGAAGAAAAAGTAGTTCTTATATACGGCGATCGAGGAACAGATTACGCGACCGAATTTTTTATGACCTTTGAAAACATTATTGCTCACATGCAAAAGGAGCATAAATGGACCAATCAGGAGCTTTTGGATGGTGGCTATTGTGAATATGCGTTCAGCGGCGCGAAAGTAAGCAGCTGTAGAGAAAGGTTAACTTAGATCCTTCGCCTCCACTACGTCCTGCCCCGCAAGGATGACAATCTGCTTCATGCTGATACCTAGCTGGCGCTGCCCTCTCCGTAGGCCCGCGATATCTGCTCCCTGAAGTCGGGCTCGTAACGCTGGAGCCTGCCTTGTCGGACCTGCTCATCCAAAGAGGGGCGCCGCGTGCCGGTGGGATTGGCCGGCCCATATCCGATGATGCCCTCAGCTTCCCAGCTGGCCAACTCCGCTTCTGAATGTCCCAGCAGTTCGGCCAGAACCGTCCGGTTGTGCTCACCGATTATGGGAGCCGCTTTACCGGGTACCGCCGGGGTTGCGGAAAATTTCCAAGGGCGGCCGGCGTAGGGTAGCTGAGGCATACCAGTGCTGGGATGGTGGGCAACTGCCTCGTAAAATCCCCGTTGTTGCAGGTGAGGATTGAAGAGCAGCTCCTGCCCGTCCAGCACCGCTCCCGCCGGAACGCCAGCTTCTTGCAGGGCATGCATCAGTGGATGGTTCTGCCATTCCGCGGTAGCTTGGGCTATCAGGCGGTCAAGTTCGGACCGATGATTCCTCCGTCCTTCCAGTCTGGAAAACCGGGTATCCCGAATCCAATCGGACCGGTTTAGCACCTGGCAAAGGGATACCCACTCGGGGTCGCTGGAAATTGCGATGGCGATCCATCGGTCGTTACCCAGGTGGTCATCCCCTAGGCATGGATAGCAGCCATGAGGTGCCATCTGAGGGTCTTCGTTGCCGATCCTGGCAGGAGTCCGCCCGTTAACCGCGTAGTCCATTAACGCCTCGGGAACGGTGGCAGTCGCCGTCTCGGTCTGGGAAACGTCGATAAACTGCCCTTGGCCGGTCTGTTGCCGGTGAATCAGCGCCGTCATCACCGCGAATACAGTGTGCTCGGCGCCGGTATAGTCGGTGTAGGGTATCTCCGACATCATCGGGGGTCCGTCCCGATATCCCGTGATGTAGGCCAGTCCTGAAGCGCCCTCAGTGGCTGGGCCGGTGGCGCCAAAGTTGGCCCAGGGTCCCGTAAAGCCGTAGCCGGTAGAGGATACCATGATGATGTCCGGCTTGAGCCGGCGCAGGTCTTGGTATTCCAGCTGGAAGTTCTTGATGACCCGAGGGGTAAAGTTTTCGGTGAACACATCGCTGATGCTCACCAGATCCCGTAACAAATTGAGCCCCGCCGGGTGGCTCAAGTCCAGGGTAATGCCCAGCTTATTGCGGTTCTGCTCGTAGAAGTTGGCCCCCCGATTCCAGAACTCCCCCTCAACGTCGTTCTGGTATAAGGAGTCGGTCCGGTAGCTCTCCAGCCGCTGGCAGGACTCCAGCCGGATGACCTGGGCCCCCATGTCGGCCAGCATCTTCATGGCTGAGGGGATGGCGATGAGCTGGCCCATCTCCAGGATCCGTACGCCTTCCAAAGGCGCGGCCAAGTTAAATCACCCCCATGACGCTCAGCTCCTCCAGGTCCGCTGCCGTGTAACCCAGGCGTTGGCTGAAGACCTCCTGGGTGTGCTGGCCCAATGTGGGCGCCGGCTGGAGCCCATCCCAGGGAGTTTCGCTTAGTTTGACGGGTGCACCAGGATACCTGAATGTTCCGGCCACCGGATGGTCCACCTCCACAAACCCCTCCCTGGCCAAATTTTGAGGGCTGGCCATAACCTCTTCCAAAGAATCGATTACTCCGTAAATGAAGCGCTTCTGGTGGGCGCGATAAAAGATGTCCATCTTGTTTTTGGATAGAAAAATCCGGTCCAAGATTTTCCCTAGCTCTTCGGCATTTTCCAGGCGAGCGGTAGGAGTTCGGAATTTATCGTCGTCCAGCTCCGGCGCTTCCAGGAACTCCACCACCGTATTCCAGTTCAGTCTGCCACCGATACCAGGGTTGGGCAAAATGTACCCGTCGGACACCGCCCGCAGCCTGGTCAGGTCTCCACTGTGGTTGGGTTGGCGCCGGCGCACCGCCCCGAAGTAGGTAAAGTTGCTGGTAACGTCACGCAAAGCCGACGCCACCGATTCCTGGATTGAAACGTCGACGTGCTGTCCCTGGCCCGTGCTCCGCTGGTGGTACAGCGCCATCAGGGCAGCGGCGGCGCCGTTGGTTCCGGCTTTGAACTGAGCCTGGTTGAAGGCGTGCTTCAGCGGCTCACGGTCGTAGGAGCCGAAGATGTACATTAGGCCGCCCAGGGCATATTCGACCATATCGGTCGCCTTGTAGTCTCTATAGGGCCCGGTCTGCCCAAAGTTGGAGATAGAGACCATCACCAGCGCCGGGTTGAGCTCCCGCAGGGTAGGGAAGTCCAGCCCCAAGGATGGCATGACTCGGGGTGAGAAGTTTTCCACCAGAATGTCCGCGTCCTTCGCCAACTCCCGAAGGATGTGAATTCCCTGGGCGGATTTTAGGTTCAGGGATACGCTTCGTTTAGCGGTGTTTAAATAAAGGAAGGGCAGGCTTTTCTCCGGATGCCTCTCATCGTGATAGAAGGGAGGCATATCGCGGGCCGGGTCACCGCCGGGCCGCTCGATTTTGATGACTTGCGCCCCAAAATCGGCCAGCAGCTTGGTGCAGTAGGGACCGGCGATGTAGTGGGTCAGGTCGAGGACCTTTACACCATTCAGAGCGCTGGGGGCCACCGAGATCACCTCGACGGTTAGGGCTTAGCTTGGGCCGGACCTTGACCGGGCGACGGCATTATACCACTCTCGCAAAAGAGCCGAGCGGTTATGCAGTGGATTTTTAGTGGTGCAGATCTGGCGCTTGCGGAAATGCCCCCGGCGGCGGCTGGGCTCAAAGAAATCCGGGCATAACATAAATCCCTGCCCGTCATTCCGGCGCAGGCCGGAATCCAGCGTCATCTATCCATCAACAAGGGGGCGGCGCCTGGACTCCGGCTTTCGCCGGAGCGACGAATAACTGCCACAGGGCCCGTTGGTGTTTTTGACACAGGCTCTTCGGCGTCTTGGCTCACCACCAGCTAAGCGTTCTGGCGACGTTTTAAGGACGGTTTTAAGGACGAACTTAATATCGTCCCAAAAATGACCTGTTCTTTAAAAGTGGGCTGGATAAGACCAGCAACTCTCTTTGTCCCGTATTCCCCATTTGGCTCAAACAAGTGATGCGGTAAATAGGCAACTTTCTTGCTTTTCTAGTCGTTACATGAATCTCTTAGCCGTATTTCAGATATAATACATGCAATAAGTTGGCTATTTCAGATAACTTGCGTACCGACATTGGAGGCACCCGATGGGTGACCGCGAAAAGGCCTCTCTTCGGCTCCAATTCAATCCCCAAATCCGGCTGGAGTTACATGGTGCCACCATCACCTCCGACGCCGGACTGCTGGCATTCCGAGAACTGGATGACGCCCTGGACCTTACCCCCATAGCCTCCGACTATCTCCAGGAAAGCCGTACCGGCCGCAACATCCTCCACCACCTGGTCCCTCTGCTCCGCCAGTCCATCTACAGCCGCTTGGCCGGCTACGATGATACCAACGATGCAGAACGTCTTTCCCAAGACCCAGCCATGAGAGTTGTCGTGGGCTGGCAAGGCTCAGACCGCAACGCCGCCAGAACCAACACCATGAACCAACAGGGGCCATGAGCCGTTTTGAGACGGAGACTCTGACTCAAGAGGACAACCTAAAGGGGCTGGCCCTGATGAATCCCCAGTGGGTGGAGCTGGCCATGGCTCACACTCCACACCGGCGAGTGATTCTGGACATGGACAGTTCGGAGAGTCCAGTGCATGGTCAGCAGGAAGGAGCCGCCTACAACGGGCACTTCGAGTGTGTCTGCTATCATCCCCTCTTTCTGTTCAACCAGTTTGGGGATTGCGAAGGAGCGACGCTACGACCCGGAAACGTGCATAGTGCCGATGGCTGGCAGGAACTCCTTGAGCCGGTGGTGAAAGGATACCAGAAGAAAGGACTGCGGTTGCTGTTCCGGGGTGACGCTGCTTTTGCCAAGCCGGAGCTATACGAGTATCTGGAACAAGGAAAGATCGGGTACGCCATCCGGCTTCCCGCCAATCAGGTAATTCAGGAGCAGATCCAACCCTTGCTGGAGCGTCCTACCGAATGGCCATCCCGGGAGCCTATCGTCTCCTACCATGACTTTGCCTATCAGGCCCAGAGTTGGCACTTGCCCAGGCGAGTGGTGGCTAAAGTAGAGTGGCATCAGGGGGAGCTATTTCCCAGGGTTGGTTTCATCGTGACCAACCTGAGCTATCCACCCAAAGGAATAGTCCGCTTTTACAATGGCCGTGGCACGGCGGAGCAGTGGATCAAGGAGGGCAAGTACGCCCTGAACTGGACCCGGCTTTCCTGCCACAAGTTCGTGGCCAACCAGGTGAGACTATGGCTGTTCGTCCTGACTTACAACCTGGGCAACTTTATGAGAAGGCTGGTGTTGCCGGAGGATATGAAGCACTGGACTCTGACCAGTCTTCAGACCAGGCTGATCAAGACGGGTGGGCGACTGGTACGCCACGCAAGGAGGCTGGTGTTTCAGCTTGCCGAGGTGCTGGTAACCAGGGAAATGCTGACCGGGATACTAGAACGGATCAGCCGGCTTCGGCTGGCACCTGGCTAGCCTGCTTTGAGAGCACAGGTATTTCGGACAGTTATGGGGTAGTCCGGGGTAAATAGACCACCCCGAGGGAGACGCTTGGGCAGGGGCACAGGGCCTTTTCATTTTCTCAAAATAGTATAAAATTATTACCAGTTTAAGCGGGAGGGGAGGATGATGACTTTGAGAGAAACGCTGGATTTGGTGCCTGACTTCCGGAGTAGCCAAGGGCGACGCCACTCTTTGGGGGCGATCCTGGCCTTGGCCACCTGTGCCATGCTGTGCGGCGCCCGCAGCTTATACGCCATAGCTCAATGGGGGCGGGACCAAGGGGGTGCTACGGCGCAGCTTTTGGGGTTCAGCCAGGAGAAGACACCCTGCGTGGCCACCCTCCACCGGGTGTTCAAGGGCCTGGACGTGGCGGCCTTTGAGGCAGAAGTCGGCAACTGGCTGGCAAATAGCGGGGTAGAGGCGGATGACCCCCTGTCCCTGGACGGGAAAACCTTGCGAGGGGTCCACGGCCAAGAGATACCCGGGGTCCATCTGGTGTCGGCCTACGCTAGCCGCGCTGGGGCAGTGCTGGCGCAGGTAGCTGCGCCGGGCAAAGGGGAAGAATTGGCGGCGGTCAAAGAAGTATTGGGCCAGGTACCCCTGAAGGGTCGGGTAGTAGTGGCTGATGCCTTACTGACCCAACGGAAAGTCTGTGAGCAGATTGTGGCAGGCGGCGGAGAGTATCTGCTGCCAGTTAAAGAGAATCAGCCCACCTTGCGCCGAGACCTGGAGGTGGCTTTTTCCCCTGCTAGGAACTGAGAGGGCTGGTGGCCCAACCGTACCTCCCTGGCTGGCAGCGGAGTGGCGAGCACGCGGGGCCAAGCTGACGGTCTGGGCCGATGCTCCAGTAAAGCGGCGTCATGGGCGGCTGGAGCGGCGAGAGTTGTGGGCCTTGGCCGACCCAGAGCTAAATGGCTACGTGGGCAGCGCTGGGACGGTCGGGGAAGCGTGGCCGCATCTGCAACAGGTGTGTCGGCTAGAGCGCGAGCGGGTCGTGAAGGGCAAGAAACAGGTGGCTGTGAGCTATGCAATTAGCAGTCTCCCAGCCACTGATGCCGATGCCAGGCGATTGTTGAGCCTTTCCCGTGGGCACTGGGGCATCGAGAACCGCCTCCACTGGGTACGGGATGTGACCTTCGACGAGGACCGCTCTCAGGTGCGCACTGGGGCCGCCCCTCAGGTGCTGGCGGGCCTGCGAAACCTGGTCATCAGCTTGGTACGTCGGGCTGGGCATTCCAACGTAGCCGCTGCCCTACGCCGCCACAATGCCCATCTCAGCGAAGCTTTCGACATGATGGGCTTTACCTACCAGGCAGGAGAATGAAAAGGCCCTGGGCAGGGGCAGGCAATTCTAGACTTTTACGCTCGTCAGGGGGGTGGTTACCCTATGGGAGTGGGTCAGTTGAGTGAATCGGATGCAGTTGACGCCCTCAGGCTGCCCTTTTATAGTTCGAGCCATCCCACAGGGTCACATGGTTGGAGGAATCAGTTTGATCTGGGCAATCCCGATTTAGAGATACCCGGCGAGTCCTTTGCCGACAAGTTCCGGACCATGGAGCGCTTCCAGGCGGAGGTTAGACCCTTGGTGCCCGCGTCATGATCCTCGTACGCCTTGCTACAGGTGTTTTGCCGGGGTGAGGGGATTAGGGGTCTCATATCAGGCTTCCCCTAATCCCGCCAACAAAGAGTTATCAGTCCGAGCAACGGTCAGCAATCACTGTATTTGCTGGGGAGGAAAGACGATGCCCATCATAAGTCAAGCTGATGCAACCACGGGTAACTGTTCAGACTTGATGAGGTGAATTGGCTCAAAGCCGTTGGAAAAACGCTGGCATGGCCGGGGGAGTTGTGGCATACCAGGGAGGTGGACACTGAACTAGACCTGAACGCGGCGAGTCGCGAAACTCTGCTGGAGATAATTGCCGGCCAGCGGGCAGTCATTGCCGATTTGCAAAGGCGGATTGGGGTTCTGGAATCCCGTCCCAACCGGCGCGGGTCGTCGGGGATGCCGGGTAATCAGCCGCACTCCAGCCGGCAAGCGCCGGAGAAAAAGGAGCCCAGAAAGCCGCGCCGCCATGGCTTCGCCCGCCAGCGCATGACTCCTACCCGGCGGGTGGAGCATGCCGTGGCGGTCTGTCCCGACTGCGGGACTCACCTGAACGGCGGATGGGTACAGCGAACTCGGGAAGTCATTGAGCTACCGGTGGCTCCGGTAGAAGTGACCGAGCACGCCCTGGTAGCCCGCATCTGTCCGGTATGCCAGCGGCGCCGGCTGCCCAAAGAGGCCCTGCAGGGGGTGGTTCTGGGCCAGCAGCGCCTGGGGGTCAATCTGGTAAGCCTGATGGTGACCCTGCGGGAGGAGGGACGGTTGCCCATAAGAATCATCCAATGGTACCTGGAGACCGTCCATCAGTTGCACCTGAGTGTTGGTGCCATCGTCCAGGCCGTCCATGGAGTAGCCCGTCAGGCTGAGACGGCGGTGCGAGAGGTGCTCGAGCAAGTCCGCGCCAGTCCCGTGGTGCAGGGCGACGAAACCGGCTGGCGCCAGGACGGGAGCAACGGCTATGTTTGGACCTTCAGCACTCCCAGCGAACGATACTTCCTGCGTCGGGGTCGGGATAAGGGGGTGGTGGATGAGGTGCTGGATTCCTCCTTCAGCGGAGTGTTGGTCAGTGATTTCTACGCCGCCTATAACCACTACCCGGGCCTGAAGCAACGGTGCTGGGCTCATCTGCTGCGGGATATCCATGACCTGAAAGGGTTGTACCCAGAAGACGCTGGGCTGGCTCAGTGGGCCGAGGCGGTTCACCAGGTCTACACGGAGGCCAAGGCCTCGGTCCTTCCCCGAGCCCAGCCAGGCCATCGCACCCAGCTAATGCTGGAGGAGAAACTAATGGTCTTGGCACGGCCTTTCCTTAAAGATCCCCTGGCGGTTCAGGCCAAGCTCTGCCGGCGCATGGAACGGTTCATCAAGGAACTGTTTGTCTTCGTGTCGGACCCAGCCGTGCCCTCAGACAACAACGCCGCCGAGCGGAGCCTGCGGCATCTGGTAACCAGTCGCAAGATCAGCGGCGGCACCCGCTCAGGGCAGGGCACCGACAGCAAGATGACCTTGGCATCCCTCTTTGGCACCTGGCGGGCCAGAGGTCTCAATCCCCTCCTGGAATGCCGCCGGTTGCTCGCTTCCCCTCAAATCTGAACACTTACAACCACGGAAGTGGGATATCCCGTGGTCGAGCGGGCGGTCCTCGTCGACGCTACCCAGGGTGCCCTGTCGTTATACATCAGCCACCTGGAAATCGGACCTGGAGGTCGGGTCACCACCCACATCCACCCCGACAGCGAAGAGGACATGGTCATCGTGGAGGGCAGTCTGGAAGCAATTCTGGGTGACCAGGTAGTTACGCTAGGAGAGGGAGACACTGTCCTGGCCCCTGCAGGTGTCAAGCACGGGTTCGAAAACCGGTCCGGCGCTACCGCAAGGTTGTTGGCCATATTCCCCAAGACCCAGTTCGAAAGAGTCCCGATGGAGTAGAATTGGCCTGTGTGAGGCCGCTCCGGGAGGAAGCACACTGGGGGCTTATCAGAAACCCCCCGCTGTGGATCGACAAGCTCACCACGAACGGAAGGAAACCGTTCGCCCTGAGCCTGTCGAAGGGCGGGCGCAAGACTAGATTAACTGAAGGAGGACTCCCATGTACCTAATTCGGCGGGTTTTCAGATGTAAACCAGGGACAGCTCGAAGGGCGGCGGAGCAGATCACGAAGATTGGCAAGGCTTATGAAAACGCCGGTCAGCGCTCTCCGATAAGGGTATATACCAGCGGTGGCACTGTACCGGGACCTGCCAATACGGTCTATATGGACTGGACGGCGCCAGTGTTAGAGTCACCCTACCGCGAAGGTAACCCAATGCCGGAGGAGATCAGGCCTGTGTCGCAGCAGATGAATGAATTCGTGGAGGAAAGCTACATCGAGTTTTATGAGATGTTCGAACCGCAATAGCAGGATGTGCCAGCATGGTTTGGCGGTGGCCGCCGACATGAAGACAATCCAGTCCCTTCGGAGGACATGCTTTAGACCGATAATTCGCGGCGGCCTACACCACTCCCGATTCCGCCAGGTAAGCCAACTCCGTCCTTTGAAGCCCCAGTTCCCCGCAGTAAATCTCCTCGTTGTGCTCCCCGATCAAGGGGGCCCGTCTTGATATTCGCCAGGGTGAGCCGTTGTATATACCGGCGGGACCGGGGTATTTGAAGCTCCGGTCCAGCTCAGGATGGGGAACCTCCACCCGAAAGCCGCGATCATTCAGGTGGCCCTCATCCACCAGTTCATCGGGCGCCCGAATCGATCCCCAGTTGAGCCCCCGCTCCTGGGCGCCATAGGCCATCTCATCCCGGGTCAAATGTGCGGCAAAGTTGCCTACCATCTCGGTGATGTGGGTTTGTAGCGGGTCCGGCTCCCGCCCTTTAGTATAGGGCCACCTCAGCAACGAGGGGATACCAGCAGCACAGGACGGGTAGTTATACCCCTGTGGTTGTAAGATGAAGATTCTGGTAGCCGACAATGACCCAGGGACCATAGAAGCGGTGGGGATTTGCCTCTCCCTCCGCTGGCCCCATGGTGAAATGTGCTTCCCGGAAGACCGGGAAGATTTGCTGAATCTAATCAGTCATGAGGCTCCGGATCTGGTGGTGCTGGATTCCAGTTTGTACGGCGGTTCCGGCTATAGCCTTTGCCGGGAGCTCCGCGCTTTCTCCGCCGTCCCGGTCATTATGACCATTCCCACTGACGATGAGGAGGACCTGATTCGAGCCTTGGACGCCGGGGCTGATGATTGCATGGACCAACCGGTGGGCGCCCAGGAATTATTGGCCCGCATGGTCGCCATCTTCAGAAGGACACAACGATTGCCCCTGGTCAAGAGTTCCCAACCCTTTGTTTCCGGCCACTTGTATATCAATTTCGACGCCAATGAAGTCAGAATGGGCGGAGACGAGGTGAAGCTTACCTTCACCGAGTTTGAACTTTTGCGCTGTCTGGTCAACAACCCCAAGAGGGTCATGTCTCATTCTCAGCTGGCCTGCCAGGTGTGGGGAGAGGAGGATGAGGGCTCACGCAACTCGTTGAAAGTGCACATTCAGCATCTGCGGCAGAAGCTGGGCGAGTCGGCGGGTAAGCCGAAATACATTTTCAGCGAACGGGGTTGCGGTTATAAATTCGCGGCCTGAACAGCTACCTGGCAAATAGACCTCGGTGGATCCTCGCGACTCCCCGTCCCAACAGCGGGGAGTTTTTGATGGGGCGGCCCGAAACTAACTGGAATCACCCCCGGAATCGAAACGCCCCAGCCCTCGCAATGATACTGGCGAGAATCGAGTCCATCCTAAATCGTGTTATACTCCCGCTGTTCCCCCTAACCTAGTGGCTCAGTCAATTCACGCGTCTCCCGGCAAACCTTGGGCCAGCCCTAGGGAAGTTGGTAGACGTAGAGGGTGTGGTATGAACACTGTAGACTTGATCGCGGAAATACTGAAACGAGAGGGTGTGGAGTATCTCAGTTGCTTCCCCACCACTCCGGTAATAGAATCGGTGGCGGCAGCCGGCATACGGCCCATAATTTGCCGCCAGGAAAGGGTGGGTGTTGGGATCGCCGACGGCTACAGCCGGGTGACCAACGGGGACAAAATGGGCGTGTTCGCCATGCAATCCGGCCCGGGGGCCGAGAACGCCTACGCCGGGGTGGCCACCGCCTATTCCGACTCCACACCCATTCTTATATTGCCCACCGGTCATCCTCGGGAGCGCCAGGGTATCCTACCCCATTTCAGCTCGGCGACCAATTATGCGGGCGTGACCAAGAATGTGGAGCAGATCAACGCTCCCAATCGCACCTCAGAGGTAATGCGGCGCGCCTTCGCTGGGCTATACCAGGGCCGGCCAGGGCCGGTGATGGTCGAAATCCCCTCGGACATCGCTTTGGAAGAGGTGGCGGAGGAGACGATATTCTGGGGCAAGACCTTCAAGCATTTGGGGTCGGCGGGGAATCCCCGGGATGTCGAAGCGGCGGCTCAGGCCTTGTGCAACGCCAAATACCCGGTGATCCATGCCGGGCAGGGGGTGTTGTACGCCGGCGCCAGCGAGGAGCTGGTGGAACTGGCGGAGTTGCTGTCGGCGCCGGTAATGTCCACCCTGCTGGGCAAGAGCGCCTTTCCGGAGACCCATCCTTTAGCTTTAGGCAGCGGCTCCGGAGTCATGTCCGGTCCGTTGCATCACTTCATGCGGCGTGCCGACCTGGTTTTTGGCATCGGCTGCAGCTTTACCCGGCATGGCATGTCCATGAATATCCCCCCGGGTAAGACGATGATCCAGGCCACCAACGATCCCCGGGATATCAACAAGGACTACAACATTGACTATCCTATTGTTGGGGACGCCAAGCTGGTGTTGAGGCAGATGATAGAGGCCTGCCGGGAAATAGTGGGCGAGCGAAGAAAGGGTGATCAAGCTACGTCCCAAGAGATTAAATCGGAGCGAGATGCCTGGCTCAACGAGTGGAGAGACAAGCTTAGCTACCGGGGCCAGCCGATAAATCCCTACCGGGTTATTTGGGAGTTTATGCACACCAATCCTCCCCAGGACGCCATTGTCACCCACGATTCCGGCAGTCCGCGGGACCAGATTATGCCCTTCTACCGTTCCGAGGGCGCCAGAAGCTACCTGGGATGGGGCAAGTCCCACGGCCTGGGCACCGGACTGGGGTTGAACATCGGCGCCAAGCTGGCTAAACCAGAAAAGGTTTGCGTCAACTTCATGGGGGATGCGGCTTTCGGCATGACCGGGCTGGACTTCGAGACGGCGGCTCGGGCGGGCATTCCCATCATAACTGTCGTGCTCAACAATTCCACCATGGCGGTGGAAACGGCGTCAATGGCTACATCCCACGAGCTGTTCGGAACCAGGGACCTGGGAGGCAATTACGCCGATATGGGGCGGGCGATGGGCGGCTACGCCGAGCGCATTGAAAACCCGGAGGAGATTGGGCCGGCCTTCCAGCGGGCTCGCCAGATGACTGAAGACGGTAAGCCGGTTCTGTTGGAGTTCATCACCTCTGCGGAGGTCGACACCTCCCACAAGCGGGCCTTCTAAACCAAAGCTAAGGTGAAACCTACATAAAGCGAACCCGAAGAGGAGTTGCGATATTCTGTAAAAGAAGTCGAGTGGCGGTGGTGGAAGGGATGAAGGAAATAGTGCAACTCATGGAAGAGTGGCAACTCAATGTAGGTGACTTACGGGAAAGGATGTATCGAGCGCCAACACCTCGAGAGCGAGAGCGATGGCACGGGCTATGGTTGTTGGCCCAAGGGTGGTCGGCTATCCAGGTGGCTGAGGCTTTGGACAGAGAGCCTCATACCATTGGAAACTGGCTGGCCAACTTTCGCCGAGGCGGGGCCCAAGGTTTGGTCTTTGAACAGACTGGGGGTTCCCCCCGTCTTGAACCGAGGTCAACAGAACCAACTGAAGTCTGCGGTGCAAAATCCGCCTGGGGAGGCGGGGATTGAATTGTCCAACTGGAACTGGAAAGTAGTAAGGCAATTTCTCAAGCAGAGCTTTGACCTGGGGCTGAGTCGGAGCAGTTGCTTGAACTACCTCCATCGGTTGGGCTTCGTGCTGAAGCGACCCAAGAAACGCCTCCTGAAAGCCAAGGATGAAGCGCGGAAAGCCTTCGTCCTCCAGTACCGCCAAATCCGAGAGGAGGCCCAAGAGAGTGGGGCCAAAATCTTCTTCGTAGACGAAGCCCACTTTCGGGCCGATGCCGATCTGAGGGGGAAATGGGTGCTCAAGGGAGAGCCGGCCCTGGTGGACTCTACCAGTCCTTGGTGGGGAGAGAAGGCCTGCTACTACTCGGGAGTTTGCTTGGAGGCTGGGGAGGTGGAAGCCATGGAAATAGCCGGCAACAGCAATGCCGAGACCTCCACCGCCTTTTTACAGCAGCTAAGAGCAAACCATCCTGGACCTCTGGTAGTGATTTGGGACAATGGGCCAGCCCACCGAGGAGAAGCGATTCGCAGCTATTTGACCACCCCTGACTTGCAGCTGAGGCTGGTGGCCTTACCGGCCTACAGCCCAGACTTCAATGCCGACGAAGCCGTCTGGGACTGGGCCAGGGAAGAGGTCACGGCCAACGAATGCCTGGGAACAAAAGCCCAAGTCCAAGAGAAGATGAATGCATTCTTCGGCGGACTAGCTCACCGTAAGGATGAAGTGAAACATCGCTGCCGAACCCTGTTACAAGCTCGAGCCGATGCATTGATTTTTACACCTTCCCTACCTTTGCCATCGCTGCAAAATGTAGTTCCCACCTTGGCTTTGGTTTAGGAGCTTGTGGGAGAAGCAATCGTTCATGGTTCGACAAGCTCACCACGAACGAAACATCACCCGTTCGTCCTGAGCCTGTCGAAGGGCGATCACCCTGATTTCCGCGTCGGACATCCCCCTAGTACTACAACGACGAGTTGTCTGGTAGGATGGCTGGACAGATGATGTTGGGTGGTTTGGGTGATGGATGCGGCGAGCTTCGAGCGGGTCTACGACAGCCTTCAGGAATTCCACGCCTTCTTTGCGGCCTCCTTCGGCCGCAAGCAGTGGCGGGATCACAGCGGGAATTACCTTCAGGCGCTGCTGGTGCAGGACCAGGAGCGGCGCAACGCCGAGAATCTCTCGGAATCGGTGGGCATCTCGGCCCGGGCGATGCAGCGCTTTCTCACCGAGGCCCGGTGGTCCGATGAGACAGTCATAGGGCGGTTGCAGGAATACTTGGCCCCCAGGCTGGGACACCCGGAGGCGGTGTGGGTGTTCGATGGCAGCGACTTCCCCAAGCAGGGCAGGAAATCGGCGGGAGTGGCCCGGCAGTACTGCGGCAGGCTGGGCAAGGTGGCCAACTGCCAGGGTGGGATGTTCCTGGCCTACGTCAGCCCGCTGGGCCGGGCGTTGGTGGACAAGCGGCTGTATCTGCCCAAGAGTTGGACCTCCGACCAGGACCGGTGTGCTGCGGCGGGTGTGCCGGAGGACCGGCGGAACTACCGGTCAAAGACGGAGTTGGCCCTGGAGATGCTGGAGCGGGTCCTGGAGTTGGGCTACCTCAGGGCCGAGTGGGTTGCCGGAGACGACGCCTTCGGGATGTCGCCGACCTTCCGGGAGGGACTGGCGGCCCTGGGGATGCGCTACGTGCTGGACGTTCCGGGCGGCACTACGGTCTGGCCCTTGGACCCGGCTTGGACCAGTCCGGAATATCCGGGGTTCGGCCGCCCCCGCAAACCCAAGCTGCGGCCTGGGCAGCGGCGGACCATGGAGCAGCGCGGTGATGAACTGCCGGATGAGGCTTGGCGGGAGATAACGGTGGCCCAGGGAAGCCAGGGGCCGCGCACCTACCGGTTCAGTGCCCAGCGGGTGCGGGCCACCAGGAGGCGCAAGCCCGGCGAGGAACTGTGGGCCGTCTGGCGCCGGAACCTGGACGGCAGCGAGCCCCGCTACTACCTGTCCAACGCTCCCGAGGGCACAACCTTGGAGACTCTGGCCTACGTGGGTGGGTCCAGGTGGCGCATTGAAACGGAGTTCGAGACTGAGAAGGGTGACGTGGGGCTGGACGAATACGAGACCCGCAGCTGGGCAGGGTGGCATCACCACATAGCCATGTGCCTGCTGGGTGGAGCGTTCCTGCTGAGCCTGCAGCAGGATTGGGGGGGAAAAGATGCCCCGGATCACGAGGCCACAGGTGTACCGGGTGGTGCGGGAGATGCTGCCCCGGGAGCAGTTCGGGCCCGATCAATTGCTGTTGTGGCTGGAGGATACGCAGCTACGCAACGAACGGGCTCGCCGTTCCCACGAGAGACGCCGCTCCACCCGCCGCGAAAGCAGGATGGAGCCGCCACCTTAAACCCGTCGTTGTAGTACTAGAACTCCGGCCGAAAAGTGCCTTGACCCCAGGCAGCCCGATATAATTGGCAGTAGAATTAAACCGGAGAATTAAACCGGAGAATTAAAGGGGTGGGGGAGGTTGAGGATGCTGGGAGTAAGGCCGGCACAGCGAGGACTCCTGGAAGCGGAGCATCTCTACCTGGACTATTTGGGCCGCGGCTCCTTCTACGGCTTCCTGGCCTCCCTGCGGGGTCAGCTATTTCGAGACGAATACTTCGCCGAACTGTATTGCCCGGACAATGGCCGGGATAGCGTGCCGCCCAGTCTGGTGGCCACCGCGCTGTTGTTGCAAGCCTACGACAAAGTGAGCGACCTGGAAGCCAAGCAGAGGGCGGACTTCGATATCCGGTGGAAGGTGGCGTTGGGGATTGAGGTGGAGGACCGTCCCTTTGCCAAGAGCACCCTGCAACTGTTTCGAGCCCAGCTGATCCTCCACGACCGGGTGCGGGCCGTCTTTCAGCGCAGCCTCCAATTCGCCCGGCAGACCGGCTGCCTGAAAGGACGGCGGATGAAGGTGGCGGTGAACACCACCTACATTCTGGGCCGGGGAGCGGTCAAGGACACCTACAACCTGCTGGCCGACGGCATCGTCCAGGTGGTCCGGGCACTGGCCCAACTGGATGGGACCCGGGCCGAGGAGTGGGCCTTGAGACACGGCCTGGAGCTTTACTTTGGCTCCAGTGTGAAGGGAGAGGCGGGGATTGACTGGGACAACAAGAAAGAGCGGCAAGCCTTACTGCAGAAGATGGTAGCCGATGCTGACCTGGTATTGGAACTGGCCCGTCAGGCCCAAGGTAGATTTCCCGCAGATAGTCCTGAGCGCCAGGCTATTGGAGAAGCAGCGGAACTCTTGGGGCAACTCCTCTTGCAAGATGTGGAACGGCAGGAGGATGGTCCGGCCCTGAGGGATGGCGTAAGCCGGGACCGGGTCCCTTCGGCGCACGACCCGGAGATGCGCCATGGGCGCAAAAGCAGCAGCAAACGCTTCGACGGACATAAGGCTGCCGTGGTGGTGGATACCGATTCCCAACTAGTGACCGCGGTAGATATCCTGCCCGGCAATGCCGGTGACAACACCGGAGTCCTGGAACTGGTGGAGCAGAGTGAAGAGAACACGGGCATAGCTGTGGAGGAGACCATTGGGGATGCGGCCTATGGAGATGGCGGGACGCGGCAGGCTTTTGCCGATGCCGGTCGGACGCTAATAGCCAAGGTGCCGGGTCGTCCCAGAAAAGACCACTTCCCCAAAGAGGACTTCCAGATCGACCTGGCGGCCGGCATCGTCACCTGCCCAGCCGGTAATGTTACCCACACCTTGCGGACCTTCGGCACCCGGACCAACCGGTTGGGTCAGACCTATCCGGTCCAGAGTTTTCAATTCGACCCGGCGGTCTGTGGCGTATGCCCCCTGCGGTCCCAGTGCGTGGCAGCTGGAGAGGGCAAAGGCCGTACGGTGACTCTCCATCCCCAAGAGGCGCTCCTGCAACAAGCCCGGGCCTTCCAGAAAAGTGAGAGCTTCGCCGAATACCGCAGCCGGCGGCAGGTGGTCGAGCATCGCCTGGCTCGGCTGGTGCAACTGGGGGTCCGCCAATCTCGCTACTTTGGTCGGGCCAAGACCCTCTTTCAGCTACTCCTGGCAGCCACGGTGGCCAACCTGACCCTGGTGGCTACCAGGATGGGGATGATGTCCCAGGCTTCAGGCTCCTCCCCCAATAAACCAGAGAATAGACCGGACCGGCTCGCCGCCGGGTCGCCCATCGTTACTGCCCAATTCATATTGGCCGCGGCCAGATGGGTCGCCCTTAGTCTCAGACTTGGCCCAGTCCACTGGTTATCCTCCACCTCATCTCGTCACAGCAGGGCTTTTCAGCAGGGCTTCTAGTGGCGGCCTGCCGACGGCGTGGCCTTGAGCCGCTTTCTCGGCGAAGCCAGAGCGGACGTAACGGGAGAGGTTGCGACTGTACTGCTCATCTAGGGTCTCGTTGATTCGTTCACTGAGGAAGTCCCGATCACTGCCGCTGATTATCCCTTGAGAAACAAAGACCACGACTATACCCAACCGTTGGAGTTCCTCTTTGTACCGGATGCATTCGGCCTGGTTTCGGCCGAACCGGCTGGTGTGGTCTACCAGGAGAACGCGAAAAAGGTCTAGCTCAGCGTCCTGCATAAGCTGCTGAAACTCCTTACGCTTTCTGACATACCTGCCCGAGACGAACTCGGTGTACCACTGGTCTCCCAGGGCCAGGCCATAGCTTTGAGCAAACCGTAGGATGTTGCCCCGCTGGATGTCGGGGCCGAAACCGTCCCGTTGGTCTAGGGTGGAATCCCTGACGTATCCTTCAGCTCGGAGACCTTTTAGATCCTCGAAAGTCAGGTACTTTTGGTTGCGAAATGGGCTAGTCATGGGGGCCGTCTCCTTTAGGAAGAACCGTTGCCAGACACTGTATACCTCAGTCCCTACCTGGGGAACCCTCGAGAATATCCAGGACCTGAATTGAGACCTGGGCTACTTAGATCTATAGGGATAGTTTCGCAGATAGTTGGAAACAGTAGCTTTGGAGACTCCCAGCTGATTAGCTATCTGGCTGTAGGAGAATCCTTGAACGCGTAAGGCCACAGCCCGTAGAGCTTTGGCCTCCGGGGTCAGCGTAGCGGCGGCCCGCCGGGCCCCTGGAACCAGCTCCGCCGCAAACAGCTTGCTGAAACCAGGTTTCCAGAAACTGGCCAAACCATTCCTAAGTAGCCCTTTGAAGTCGGCGTCCTGGGAGTAGACGTAGGTCCAAGGCCTCCTGTCTACCCGTTGGAGGCTCAGAGCATCCTCGGCCAACGTCATTACCTTCCTCAGTTCCGGTCTTTCGAACTCCAACTGGAGCATTCCCAGGTCCTTGATTAGGTAGAGAGATGCCGAGCTGGCGATGTTCTTGTCCACCTGACGGGCCTCCTGGCTAACAAAAAGGAGACTCTGGTTTCTCTGCCTGGACAAATTTAGTGTTTGGGACATGTCCTTGCTGGCGGCGGCACTGCTCCCTCTCGCGTGGTACGTCAAGTAGGCCTCATCTACCAGGGCGATGCAGTTAGGGGGTAGGTCCTCGATGGTGGGCACCAATCCGATAAGGTCCGGTAAAAGCCTCTTAGGGATTGTCACGAAATAATTAGTTGAATTGAGCAGCGCAACGCGGGGTAGCAGCGAATAATTCCATTCACCATGGAAAGAGTCTCTACGCAAATAGATGGCTTCGAGTTCGTCGTCCGATACGGTGCGCCCGGCCGGGTATCGGTTGGTGTCCAGTTGGCTCTGAACCCGCAGCCCCGTCCGGGTCGTGGTCGCCCCGATCAAGTTCACCACCACCTCGTGGCTCACCAGCGGCTTTCCGCGCCAGTTCTGACTGATCGCGGAGAACAAGCGGTGTTCGATCTTGTTCCACTTGCTGGTCCCTGGTGGGAGGTGGCACACGTCGATTTCAAGGCCCGTCTCATCCGCCAATTTCTGCAACTCCAGCTTCCACAAGCGGAGCCGATACCCATTGCTGCCGCCCGCGTCGGCCGTTATCAGCAGCCGAGTGGCGCTCGGGTAGAGCGCCTGCCCCATGCCGCGCCACCAACGCCGGATGCTCTCGACGGCAAAAGCAGCCGTATCGTGGTCCGTCCCCACACTGACCCAGGCCTCGTTCTGGGCGATATCGTACACCCCATAAGGACTGACCCGGCCCAGATCCGGAATCAGGAAGTCATGCACCAGCACTTGCTCCGGCGCTCCCTTGGGACGCAACTCCCGCCCACCGTTCTTGAAGGGCCCCACCAGTTCCTTCTTCTTCGTGTCCACGGAGATCACCGGCTCTCCCAGGGAGAGTTGCAGTTGCACCGCCCGGTCCAAGTGCTCAAACTGGGCGTTGCGGTCCGGGTGTTCCGTCCCCGCCAGGGTCTTGCGATTGGCTTGCAAGCTATAGCCCATGTCGTGGAGCAGTTCGGCGACCATGCGATGGCTGACTTGGTGCCCTTGGCGCTTCAATGCCACCGCCAGTTGACGCACGCTCTTGCAGGTCCAGCGCAGCGGGGACTCGGGATCCCCACGGCTGGTCGGCTCCACCAGCCGGTCCAAGTCCTCGCGCAAGCTCGGGTCATGCTCGACGGTGCGCTTCCGGCCGCCTCCAGGATGGCGGATGCGGCCCTTCGCGGCCCCTACGGCCGGCTGGCCCAACTCCCGTATGCCGCGGCGAATCGTCCCGCGAGAAGCTCCGGTGGCCCTTGCAACCGCTGCCTGGCCACCACGCCCGGCCGCCGACGCCTCAGCGGCAAGCACCAGCCGCCGCACCCGCTCGTCCACAACGGGGGCAATCGCTTGGTAACGAGCTTGAATCGCTCCTTCAACTATCACCCATTAAGTATAGCTGAGCATGTAGTAAAGAACAAGTTATTTCGTGACAGTACCTTAGCTTGAGACGGGGCACCAACCACGTAAGGCGTAAGGCGATAGCTAAACAGCTCCAGCAGCCAATAACCCAAGGCTGTTTTGCCACTACCCCGTTTGCCTAGAATCAGTCCTACTACCGGGGGAAGAATCACCTCCCGCCAGCGGGCATAGGGGTCCACCGGAGGTGGGAGCTGCAGTCTACCAGCGGACATCATAGCGAAGGACTCTCTTTGCTCCTCCACCATCCGGTTTATTTCATTTGCTGTAATGCCCACCGACCGGAGGGATTCGATCATTATTTGTAATTCTGGGTGCCGCCGTAATAGTTCCCGTGCCTCGTCGTCTGTCATGCTTCAAAACTTCCTTTTGGTTGCCTGATAAGCCGGATTTCCATGGGCCACCTGGTCCCTTAAAGCCTGATGTTTCTTAACCAATGATTTTCGGAAGAGACTGGCCTTTCTCGTCTCTCTGGTCCTTTCCTGCAGCCTCGGCTCCTGACGGATAAAATGTCGAAGACAACTCCTGTGCCAGCTCGGGACATTGATGCCCAATTATGCGGATGGGATTGCTGATGTCAGCTGGATATCCGTGAGCTGCTTCCCAGGCCAAGGCGGATCGAACAATGCCCGCCAGAATATCCACCAACTGGTCTCCACGGGAATGGATAGGCAGACCCTTACAGGCATGTAGGTCCCCGGTAATTTCCGAAGTGTCTCGATGTGATTCAGACTGCATGAATGACCAAGGAAACTTGAGTCGTCGGCGTCCAATTGATGCTTCAAAATCCAGCATAGCAAATGGATAAATGCTAAAGACATCATTTAAACTGGTATTAATCTAATTGCCATTGCTTTAAATAGCGTAAACAATGGCTAAACACCTATAAAATTAACATCCAAAACTCTGTCAAGCCCCTAGTATTACAACGACGCTTCCTCAATTTGGTCAGTTTTTGACCGGAAATCGCTTCGCGGAAGGCCAGGCCACAAAGCTGTCGAGCGCGTGGGCAGGTTGCTATGAAGGGTACTCAAGATCCCTTTCTTGCGATCCGTCGTTGTAATACTAGGAGGCCCAATTTTGCCAAAATACTCAATTATTTCTGCAGCACAACGGCGCAACTGGCTGGAAGAGCATGAAAAAGGAAGGCCACTGGAGGTAATCGCCAAGGAAGCTAAACGGGACCAGCGCACGGTAAAAACCAATGTAGAACGGGCCCGTCTGGAACGAGACTTCGAGGGGGCGCAGCAAGAGCAGCTTAGGGAGGCGCTACGCAGCCATCAAGAAGACATGCTGGGTCTGCTAGGTAGATTAATGCAGGCCGTTCATGTGCCGAAGTTAGGCTTCGATCCGGTGGTGGCTCCTGACTTTGGGCTGGAAAGCTTGCTGAGCTCCGAAGACTTACGCCGGAATTTCGATGTTGCTTTCGGGCCCGCTTTATCAGCGCCTGAGGGCACCCCCGGAATACCCTTCCTGGATCCAGCCAGCCTGGAGGAAATGTTCTCGGTCGGAACCGTCGTACGGAATGTTAAGGGTCCCACACAGGTTCTGTTGGTCGAGGAACAATCAACGCTGTGGCGAGGGGTGAAAGAGCACATCGGAGCTAGAGATCCGTTGTGGCGAAATTTATCCCACTGGAAGCAAGCCCTGCTGGAGGAATGCCAGGCTAGAGCCAGCCTCAACCTGGCTATCAGAATCAAAGTCGAGGAAGCTTTCGAGTTGCCCGTTCTTTGGGGGACGGGGCACCATAAGCCCCACCTGGCCGCACCAATGGTTGGATGGGTACGAACTGCTGCGAGCCGGGTTTCTGGAGGAGAGCAGGCCTCCGAGGTAATCAAGGAGGTTAAGGGGGTTAAGGGGGTGGAAGGAGACCGAATGGAAACAGTATACGGTTTGCGGCTGGCAATAGGTGTTCAGGAACCTGGGAAATGGGGAGAGCGGCTCGAGAAAACCATTAAGGCCCTGGCTGGACTGCCGGAGGCCAAAGTTCCGGCCCTCACGTTCCGGAACCTTCACAATAAATCTGCGAATGTTCAAAGGGCTCTTGAGGAACACCTCCTGATCCATCATCTCCCCGGCCGGTGCAACCTCTGCCGTAAGCTGGGAGGCTAGTTGGGCTCACGGCAATCAGCTAGCAAATGCGAGCTGTCGGGACATTAGATGCGGTAACAATGGGCAATGCCCAATCAGGCTTCCGTAAGGGCTGTTTCATTACCCTGTTATTCGTCATCCATGACGCGATCTGGTCGGCGGGGACATCGACCAGCGAAATGTTCAACCCCGTTCAACTATAGCTGAGGTTGAACGGTTACCTGTTCAACTACGTTCAATTGAACGATTTTGGCGAGGGATATTGAGAGGGGGTTGGCGGCGGCCCTACTTCCTATTTCTAAATTGGTAACTTCAGTTATTGCTGAGTGTTATTCTGCAAATTCTTGTTGAGCATCTTCGGCCCTAATGAAGAGACCTCTCCCTTTGGCCCCTGCCTCTCTGGAACCAGGAACTAAATGGGTTGGCTGTACGACTGGCGCCTTCTAAAGCCAACTAGCCAAAAACATTTGCCGCTAGCTAAATGGGACCCATGTGCATTTAGAAGTAGCATTTATCGATGCGAGTGTCGGGTCGCGCGTTCGCCACACCTATGGCCATTACCAAGAACGTGGTATTGACCTACACCACTGGCTGGTTCAGAAAGATGGAGGCGAAATTTAGGTCGTACAACCAGGCATATGTCTATTAGGTTGCCTGGACTGTGGCCGTAGAAGGGTCCATTTTACGCAACAAAAAATGGGGGTCAAGATTTCTCCACTTATTTGTCAATTTTTTGTATCTAACTGGCTTGCTGAGTATCCGGTTAAAAAACCGACCCATTTTCCTTTCTTAGGTCCGCTTTCTCCGATTCTATGGAGCGGCCCCTGGCCTACCTCAGGCGGGAAAACCGCCAGTAACTAGGCAGGTGGCGATGCTTTCCGGAGAAATCCACGAGTAACCGGTCACTCTAAAGTAACCAGGAATCGGAATGCTCCGTGATGTTCTTACATCTGTAGAAATGGCCGCCCCCACCCCCGCTCCAGGAGTGTCCCGTTTACCGAATTTCCAGGGAGCTGGATCTGGTTGAGTCTTTGGTGGTTTTGCCGATAAAACAAGCAGAGCCCGCCGGGGGCCAGCAAAGGAGACTTCCAACGCTGGCCCCGCCGCTTGGGGTAATTTCTGGTAATGACTAGGGCATAGGGTGTATGTTGATGCTGAACATCTTGGTATGGCTCCTCCCCAAGCTATCGGTAAGCCGCACCTCAAAGGTATAGTCGCCAGCCAGGGTCGGGTATCCATCTATCACACCCGTATCAGAGTGCAGAACCAGGGCGGGCGGCAATTCGGAGGTCAGGATTGCTTCCCATTGGTAAGGAGGCACCCCGCCAATGGGCGATAAAGTTGCGCTGTAAAACTGTTTTTCTGCTCCGGGCGACAAAGTCTTGTCGGTGGTTATTACCGGTGGGAAGCAGGGGCTCCCATCCATGTAGGGTAGGTTCACGCCGTGGATAATGCCGTACAGCACTTGGTATAGCAGCGCTTTTTTCTGGTCTGCCGTGAGGCCGGTGGTTGGTACACCAGGGTCATCGAATAGCGCAAAGGACCAATCCTCTAGATTGCTGGTGATGGGCGACACTCCAGTCCAAGCTCCCTCGATACCGTCCACAACGTCACCAACTAGAATCTCATGGGTTGCTGGAGCGCTAAAGAAGTCATAGATAAAGGCGTATCCTTCAGCCTCCGCCACTCCAGCGACGGCGACTAGATCGGTACGGCTCAGGTCCACCTTGCATCCCAGCGAGATGTAATCATGCTTAAGGTATTCCGTTGTGTCTCCGGGTTCTTTGGTAAGTTCCAGGTGGCTGGCGGCCAAGTCCAGCTTTAGGGCGGTCAATTCAGCTAACAGCGCCTGGTTCGGACCGCCGTTTCCGAAGTTGAATATCGCGGCGATGGTGACCGGGCCGGAACCGGTGGCTATGCCGGTGTAGACCTGGGGGTTGTTATCCTCCAAGTACTTGAGGAAGAGCTGGAAGACCTCCAACGAGTATTTTGAGTTTGCGGAGTTATTCTCATTATGCCAATTTTTCCAGAATCCGTGGGAGCCGGGGTGGATCTGGATTTTGTTAGTAAAGGTAAAGGTGACGTTTCCATCGGCGGCTAATTCCACGTCGGCCTCGCCGCCAGTGAACTCAACAGTGGAACCGTCGCTGCTGACGCAAACCAAGCTGTCCAGAACCCAGGGCCACTCGGGCGCGCCCTCGGTAATCGAGTAGCTGGCGGGATAGAGCCCTACAACGGTTATGGTTTCCCCTCCCAGCAGCGAGAAGGAAACATCGGCAGGGAAGAGAGCTTCCCCGTTTTTCAGGTTGAACTCGAAGTCGGTCCCGTAGGGGTCCGGATCAGGATCCGTATTTTTGATAACCGTGATGGTACCTGGCTTGGTGTTGGTGAAGGTGCACTCGACCGTTTCGCCCGGGTCCAGATTGATGGAAGCAGTGCGTACCGTGATGTCTCCAACGCTGACGGTAGCATCCGCTCCTACTTGAACCTCGTCTTGGCAGGTAATAGATGTCAGCAGGTAGTCTGGTACCAACCCGAACTCACTGGTGGTGTATATGGGGCCGTTCTCGGTGACGGTGTATTGCCCCGGGACCAGATTAGTCACGGGGATGGTACCACCGTCGGTTATTGGGCCCAAGGAACCTAAAGTTCCGCCATCAAACCCGAAGCTGTCGCTGCTACCCGCAGGCTCGGTTGCTTTGTTGATTAAAATGGTACCTCGTTTGGTGTTGGTGTAGGTACATACCACGTCATCCCCTACCGCCAACTCTATGGAGACCGTGGGCAAGTCGCTTTCGTAAGTGTTACCACGTTGTCCCACACACACCACTCCGGTTAGGTCCCATCCCGCCCCCGGGTCCACCTCGGTTATGTTGAAGGTTCCGGGAACCAGGTTGGGGAAGACGATGCTGTTGCTGAGTTGGTTGCCGGCGCCGTTATCGTCATCCAGCTGGAAAAATGGAATGGCGCGGCCTGTATCCACCAATTTTTGCCGGGGTGGCCGGTTTCCGGTCTCGAACTGGAAATCTTGCGGGTCGTTGGGAATCGCATCCTTGATAACGGTGATGCTGCTCCACTTGGTGTTCTCGAAATCGCAGGTGACGGTCTCGGCTGGGTCCAGGTGGAAATCCATCGTTCCCGCCAATACATCGGCCTGTCCGACGGAAGAGCCCGACGAGTCCAAGCACTGCAAGGCGGTCAGGATCCATCCGCTCTCCGGCAAAATCTCAAAAATTCGATAGTTGCCGGATTTTACGCCAAAGGGTCCAGTGTTGTATGTGCCGTCGTTGGCAAGGTAGAAAGTTTCACTAAGTTCGTCGGGACCGCCAGTGAGGTTGAACCCAAAAGTTGCGTCCCCACCCATGGTCGTCTTGTTTACGACAATATGCCCGTATTCGATATTGTTGAATATGCAGGTTACTGCGTCGCAGGCTCCCAGGCTGATGTCCGCCGAGTTCGGGCCGGTAGCGAAAGAGCTAGTGCGTCCCCACCCATGGTCGTCTTGTTTACGACAATATGCCCGTATTCGATATTGTTGAATATGCAGGTTACTGCGTCGCAGGCTCCCAGGCTGATGTCCGCCGAGTTCGGGCCGGTAGCGAAAGAGCTAGTGCCCAGCTCCGAGTTGCAGGTGGGTACGTCCCAGCCCTCCACGCTTGCCTGGGTTGCGGAGTACATTTCGCCACTCGGAACAAGGATGGACCCGGTGTCAAAGGGATCGTCCCCATTGTGCAGGAGGAAATCATGGGAATAACCATTCCCGCTCAGGGAGAAATCGAAGGTTTGAGGAGAACCGGGCGGGTTGGTCGCCTTATCGATGATGATTCGGCCGCGCTTGGTGTTGCTGAAGGTACACACCACCGCGCCGCCAGGTCCCAGAGTGACTACTGCAGTGTCATCGCCAGGTTCAAATACAGATGTGTCGGTACCGGAGGCTCCCAGGTAAGAAAAACCGGTGCCGCCCACACAGGTGATATCGGTTAGGTCCCAAGCAGGTACCTGAACCGTCGGGTCCCTGGGGTCCGGCACCATTACCGTAGCCTGCGATATTGAGAAAGGGGTGCCCGGCGCCAGGCCGGAAAAGATCTCGGTATCGGGGAGTTCGTTCTTGCCGCCACCCCTCAAAGTCGAGTCGTCATCTAGGAAGAAGGTCGAAGAACGTCCACCTCCTAAAAAGTAAACCTCGAAATTCTGAGGGTCAATCGGCAGGGAGTCCTGAACAATCGTCAGGGTGCCGCGCTTGGTGTTGGTGAAGGTACAGGTCACGGTCTCGCCCGGGTCGACCTCAAAAGTGGCGGTTCTGGTGTTGATGTCCCAGCTGCTGGGCAAGGTGCTTCCTGCATCGTCGCAGGTGAGGTCGGTGAGGACGAAGTCCGGTGACGGGTCCGCCTCGGTGGAGGTGTAAGTGGCGTTGGGGACCACGTTGGCCACCACAATCGGCTGCCCGGGGGAGATGGTCCCAGCGACGTCACCGGTGAAGGTGAAGTTGCCGTCGCCGCCGATGGTTCGCTTTTCAACAATGATGGTGCCGCGCTTGGTGTTGATGAAGGTGCATTTGACAGTCTCGCCAGGGTCGACCTGGAAGTGGGCGGCTCTGCCGCCGATATCAACGCTGCTAGCCACTCCCGACGGGTCGCCGTCTTCACAGACGATGTCGGTCAGGTCGAACATGGGGGTCGGGTCCGATTCGTTAACAATGTAGGACTGGTTTGCCACCACGTTTTCCAATCTTAGTTCCCCGACGTTATTGTTAGTAACGATGGACTTGGCGCCGAGGTCTCCGGTGAAGTCGAAGCTGTCATCCCCACCGATGGTTTGCTTCTCAATAACGATGGTGCCCCGCTTGATGTTGGTGAAGGTGCATTTGACCGTCTCACCCGGGTCTAGCGCGAAAGTGGCCGTTCTGCTGTCGGGGTCTTCACTGCTTGGGGTACCAGAATCATCGCTATCTAAACAGGTTATATTCGTCAAATCAAAAGACGGGTGGACCGCTTCTGTTGCTGTGTAGGACTGGTTGGCGGGCAGGTCGGTTACGGTTGCTTGCCCCGGTTCCCCTTCGGTTGTAATAGTTTGTGTACCAATGGCGTCACCGGTAAAGGTGAAGGTCCCATCGCCACCCTCGGTAATATTCTCGATGGTGATGGTACCGCTTTTGGTGTTTTCGAAGGTGCAGGTGACGGTTTCCCCTGGGTCCAAGTCAATAATTGCTTCACCGTCAACTGACGTGGTGGTCTCCCCGTCAGGATCGGAGCAGGTAAGGTTAGTTAGGTCCCAGCCTCGGGGAACGATTTCGGAGACGGTGTAAGACCCGGCAGGAATGTCATCAAATTGCTGGATGTCCAGGTAATCGATGCCCTCTCCTGCCGCTCCTGTGTCATCGTCCAGCGTGAAGCTGCCTGTAAGCGAGCCTCCGGAGACTGGGTATTCGAAGTCCTGGCGATCATCGGGAATGGAGTCGGTGATTATTTCGATGTTACCGTGCATCTGGTTGGTGAAGATGCAGGTGACGCTCTCTCGTAACACCAGATTTATGGTGGCCGTTGAGCCGTTGAAGGCGGTCCCGTTACAAACCAGAGATTTCAAATCCCAGCCCAATCCAGAAGTGACTACAGCGTCCTCGGTTATGGTGTAAGTGCCGGGAAGCAGCAGGAAGGTTTCCCGGCCGGGAGTAGACGATCCCGCGTCATTATCCAAGGTAAACCATCCAGGAAGGCTCTAGCATCACCGGCCGTCCTGGCATTGGGGTCCGTGGAGGTTAAATCGGTGGAGAAACGAAAGTCTTGGGCCTCACCGAAGGGCTCGGCTTCTTTGACCACCGTAATGCTGCCGCAGTTGTTGACGGTAATCCCCACGGGCGCGATGAAGTCTTTCAAAGAAGCGGTGAAGGAGTCGGAAGAACGACTTTTCACATAGGCGCTGCCGAAATTGATGCAGTCAGTAGCGCTGTTTAAGACACCAGCAGCAGACAGGTTTATTGCCGCCTCACCGAAGGTAAAGGGTTCCAGAGTGGTGGTTCCATCCACGCAATACTCGGTCAAATCAATGTCCGGGTCGGTATTTTGGCAAGGGATGGGGTCCATCACCGAGACATCGTTCACACTGCCCGAGGCAACACCGGACAATGGCTGAATCGGGCTCCAGCAAGGCGGACTGTTGGCCGCCTCACAGGGGTTGACAGCGTTGTACCAATCAGAACCAGCGTCGGGGATCCACCGGGATAAGCCCAGCACCGCTTCGTTCCCTCCGGAGCCAAGCTCGAAGGTTATTAGCATGTCGCCGTCTTCGCGCTCCGGTGTAACCCCGTTACCTACCGAAGGACTGGCCGGCAGCTGATTGAACTCAAAGTCCATGTTGGCGCTGCCCAGGGTGTCGCTCCTGATCCAAGCCAGGTATAAATAGTCCTGGACTTCCAAATTCGAATCCAACACCTGTTCGGTAGCCAGATAGAAGCGGAGTAGGTCGCTCTTGTTCTTGGGTATGGAGCCGTGCACAACTCCGGGGTATTCCGCATCTTCTTTACCACTCAGGGAGTCATCCGACTTCCCCGAGGGTTTGTCTTTCGCGACAATTAAAGTTGGGGCGTTCTCCCAGTCCTCGCCGGAGGGACTGGTCAAATTACCGTCGCTGCCCTCGAAAGAGGCGTAAACGACCGCCGTAAATGTGAGAGCCATCAGCAGGGCGATGGCCGATAGGATCAGAAAAAGCCGCCGATTAAGAGAATTTTGAGAGTGACCGTTACTGAAACGAGTAAGCCCACATTTCCCATATGGCTAAAAAGCTTTCTCAGTAATTCGTCGATGGTCTTTCAACTTTTATCTAATTATAGGTCATTTGGCGTTGTTCTAGCTATAATAACTCTATGATATGTCACTTTACAGTAAGATGCCGTAGGCATCATGGAGGCACCTGATGGGTGACGGCGAAAAAGCCCCTCTCCGGCTCCAATTCAACCCCAAAGTCCGCCTGGAATTTCACGGCTCAACCATCACCTCCGACCCTGGTCTTCTTGCCTTTCGAGAGTTTGATGATGCCTTGGGCCTTACCGAAATCGCTGAGGACTACCTCCAGGAAAGCCGTACCGGACGCAATATCCTTCACCACCTGGTTCCGCTGCTAAGACAGTCGATCTACAGCCGCTTGGCCGGCTACGACGACACCAATGACGCAGTGCGCCTTTCCCAAGACCCAGCCATGCGAGTGATCGTGGGATGGCAAGGCTCGGAGCGGAAAGGAGCCAGCACCAGTGAGATGGGCCGGTTCGAGACGGAGTTCCTGACCCAAGAGGACAACCTGAAGGGGCTGGCACGAATAAATACCCAGTGGGTGGAACGAGCTATGGCCCATACCCTACACCGGCGAGTAATCCTGGATATGGACAGTTCCGAGAGTCCAGTGCACGGCCAGCAGGAGGGAGCAGCCTATAACGGCCACTTTGAATGCGTCTGCTATCACCCTCTCTTTCTGTTCAACCAGTTCGGGGATTGTGAAGCAGCTAAGCTACGGTCAGGCAACGTCCACAGTGCCGATGATTGGCAAGAAGTCCTTGATCCGGTGGTGGAGCGTTATTTGACAGCAGCGGTCAGGCTGCTGTTTCGTGCTGACGCCGCCTTCGCCAAGCCGGAGATATACGATTATCTGGAAGCAAGAAACATCGGCTACGCCATCAGGCTGCGGTCCAACCAGGTGCTGCAGCGGGAGATAGCGCACCGGCTAATACGGCCTACGGAGTGGCTTTCCCCGAAGCCTATCGTCTCCTATCATGACTTCCTCTACCAGGCCCAGAGCTGGAACGTTGCTCGGAGAGTGGTCTCTAAGGTGGAGTGGCACCAGGGAGAACTGTTTCCCAGAGTGGGCTTCATCGTCACCAATCTGAGCTATCCAAACATCGGGATAGTCCGCTTTTACAATGGCCGAGGGACCGCGGAGCAATGGATAAAAGAAGGCAAGTACGCCCTGAACTGGACCAGGTTGTCCTGCCACAAGTTCGTGGCCAATCAGGTCAGGCTGGAGTTGTTCGTACTGGCTTACAACTTGGGCAACTCCATGAGAAGGCTAGCCTTACCGGAGGCAATGAAGCACTGGTCGTTGACCAGTCTGCAGACCAGGATGATCAAGACTGGAGGACGGTTGGCGCCATGCCGGAAGGCTGGTGTTTCAGCTTGCTGAGGTGCTGGTGAGCCGGGAAATGCTAGGCGGGATACTGGAACGAATTGGTCGGCTTAGGCTGGCTCCTGGCTAGTCCACTTTAGGAGCGTCGGGATTGGTTCCGGTTACGGGGTCGCACAGGGCAAAAGAGCTTCCCAAGGGCGAGACTTGGGCGTAGACCAGCGGTTTGGGGCTTTTACGCTTGGCAGTACAGTGGTTGCCCAATGAAAGCGGGGACTTTGAGTGAATCAGGCCGCATCAGACCGCATTTGACGCCCTTGGAATGCGGGATTATATTTGGCGGTATCCCCGCGGGAGCTATATCCAGGAAAGGTGGTTTGATCTGGGGAATCCCGGGTAAGGTATGTCCCCATGGTACTTCCTCCGCCAAGAAAAGTTTTGTGCCCAAATTTTGGGGGTCACCGGCTGCCCTTGTGGGTGAAACTGTTCAGAGTTGAGGGGAAGTGAGCAACCGGCGGCATTCCAGGAGGGGATTGAGACCTCTGGCCCGCCAGGTGCCAAAGAGGGATGCCAAGGTCATCTTGCTGTCGGTGCCCTGCCCTGAGCGGGTGCCGCCGCTGATCTTGCGACTGGTTACCAGATGCCGCAGGCTCCGCTCGGCGGCGTTGTTGTCTGAGGGCACGGCTGGGTCCGACACGAAGACAAACAGTTCCTTGATGAACCGTTCCATGCGCCGGCAGAGCTTGGCCTGAACCGCCAGGGGATCTTTAAGGAAAGGCCGTGCCAAGACCATTAGTTTCTCCTCCAGCATTAGCTGGGTGCGATGGCCTGGCTGGGCTCGGGGAAGGACCGAGGCCTTGTCCTCCGTGTAGACCTGGTGAACCGCCTCGGCCCACTGAGCCAGCCCAGCGTCTTCTGGGTACAACCCTTTCAGGTCATGGATATCCCGCAGCAGATGAGCCCAGCACCGTTGCTTCAGGCCCGGGTAGTGGTTATAGGCGGCGTAGAAATCACTGACCAACACTCCGCTGAAGGAGGAATCCAGCACCTCATCCACCACCCCCTTATCCCGACCCCGACGCAGGAAGTATCGTTCGCTGGGAGTGCTGAAGGTCCAAACATAGCCGTTGCTCCCGTCCTGGCGCCAGCCGGTTTCGTCGCCCTGCACCACGGGACTGGCGCGGACTTGCTCGAGCACCTCTCGCACCGCCGTCTCAGCCTGACGGACTACTCCATGGACGGCCTGGACGATGGCACCAACACTCAGGTGCAACTGATGGACGGTCTCCAGGTACCATTGGATGATTCTTATGGGCAACCGTCCCTCCTCCCGCAGGGTCACCATCAGGCTTACCAGATTGACCCCCAGGCGCTGCTGGCCCAGAACCACCCCCTGCAGGGCCTCTTTGGGCAGCCGGCGCCGCTGGCATACCGGACAGATGCGGGCTACCAGGGCGTGCTCGGTCACTTCTACCGGAGCCACCGGTAGCTCAATGACTTCCCGAGTTCGCTGTACCCATCCGCCGTTCAGGTGAGTCCCGCAGTCGGGACAGACCGCCACGGCATGCTCCACCCGCCGGGTAGGAGTCATGCGCTGGCGGGCGAAGCCATGGCGGCGCGGCTTTCTGGGCTCCTTTTTCTCCGGCGCTTGCCGGCTGGAGTGCGGCTGATTACCCGGCATCCCCGACGACCCGCGCCGGTTGGGACGGGATTCCAGAACCCCAATCCGCCTTTGCAAATCGGCAATGACTGCCCGCTGGCCGGCAATTATCTCCAGCAGAGTTTCGCGACTCGCCGCGTTCAGGTCTAGTTCAGTGTCCACCTCCCTGGTATGCCACAACTCCCCCGGCCATGCCAGCGTTTTTCCAACGGCTTTGAGCCAATTCACCTCATCAAGTCTGAACAGTTACTTGTGGGTCGGTTAGCTTGGTTAGTTTTAACTCCACGGCTACAATAGGCAGAGACAAATTCGGCCCTGGGTATCAAAATACCAACAGGTGGGAGACGGTTGGGTAGAGGATGTCGCGGTAAGGGTAACGACCGTGGTAACAGTGGGTGAAAGCGAGGAAGAACTTCCGATACCAAGGCTTAGTGATTCTGTGGACTGTGTTGAGATGTTTTTAAAATGCGATGTGAAAATTCTTGGGAAGTTCGGAGCTACGGGTACTACTTGGCGCGATGCCAAGATGGCTAACGATAAAGCTGATCTTGTGACAATGGGTCGTTAGTTTACAGGCTGGTTCTACAGGAGAACCAGATACGGGATAGCACTCTCAGCGGCTACCCCGTTTTTTTGCTCCGCCAAGTTGCCAGAGGAGTTGGTCGGATGGGGCTCCAAAACGGCGGGTCTAGGCGGTGTAGCTAGAATTGGGGAGAATCTCCGGGCTCCGGAAGGACTTGGTTTTGAAGACCCTTTTCCCTATGCGGGCGATCTCGCAGCTGGGGTGGTCGGATTAGAAAACGGGGGTCCTAATCAGGACCCCCGTTTTCCTATTTTTCAAGTCTGTCCTTGGCTGGTCAGGGAGCTCAATCAACCGGCCCCTTTTTTGGAGATTGGCCGCTCCACCGGTTTTGACGGCCTAAGAGCCGGAACTCACCAAACCTGGTCCCATCCCTGGCTAAGATGATGCCGCTGAGTTCGGTTCTTATTAACGGCCTGGGGATGATTCAATTTAAGCCAATAAATCTCTCAGGGCAATCGCGTCTTAACCAAGGAGCACCTTGAGTAGGTAATCCTCAACCCAGCCAGCTTTCAGCCGTTTACCTTGAAGTCCCCGTTTAAGGCTGGTCTCCTGCTTCAGCAAATTGAGGGCTATCTGGCGCAGGACTGCCAGGTTTTGGGGCCCATTATCCTTACGTACCCGGCTGTGATCTTCTCGAAAGGTAACATCCAAAGACCAGTGCAAGCTGTTTTCTATGCCCCAGTGTCGGCGGGTGACCTCCAACAAAGTCTGGGCAGGCCTGGCCAGACTGCTGATATAGTAGCGAGAGTGGACCGTGGTCCCGGTTGCCGTCTCCCGCTGAGCCGTGACCTTAACCACGGCGTTGAGGTTGGCCCACTGCTGCCGGTTTTGCAGATAGTCCAGGCAGTCCGGGTCCGTGATGACTCAGCATTGACGGGTTTCCAGGCGGCCGTGGCCCTTGTTCAGTGTGCGGGCGAAGTCATAGGGGACGCCCTCGAAGTCGTATTCCTCGGCGCCCTCGAAAAGGTCGCGAACGTCATCGTACAGCCGGCCTTGATTCTCCTTCACCGCCAGCAGATAGTCGGCCTGAGCCTCAATGATCTCCCGGGCTATCTCCCTCTGGCAGCCCATAGCGTCGATGGTGATGATGCAACCGGCGAGCTCCAGCAGCTGTAGCAACTTGGGGATGGCGGTGATTTCATTGGACTTCTCGTCCATCTTGGTCTGGCCCAGCGCCAAGCCATGGGACGAGGCCCACACGTTGACCATGTGAATGGCCTTTTTGCCCAGGGTACGGTCGTGGGAGCGCCGTACCGTCTTGCCGTCGATGGCCACCACTTCGCCTTGGGTGACTTGGGCTACGGCTTGGACCCACTCCATGAAACAGCGTTGAAACTGCTCTGGGTCCAGGCGGGCGAAGACGTCGCCGAAGGTACCATGGGAAGGGATACCGTTGGGCAACTCCAGGAAGGACTTGAACCACTCCTCTTTACAGTTGCCGAAGAGCTCGATATCCACCCAAGAATCAGCGCCGCAGATGGTGGCACAAAGGGCAATGGTGACGATATCCAAAAGTTTGTGCCGCTTGGTACGATCAATCCTCGGGTCGTCCAACGCCGCGAAGTATTCGGCGATGGGTGCGCCTGTTGCCTGAACCATCACTACCCCTCCCTAGTTTCGTCATGATGATTACTGTTTTAAACAAATTTAAGAAAGATAATAAGACGCGATTGCCCTGATAAATCTCTCCTAGAACCAATTGCGCCAGCGGTTCCGTGCTAGAATACGATTTAAATCGTTATGGTTCTTCAATAAGGTTGCGGCCGCTGACCCTCTTTTCATCCTCCCACCAGTTGAGCCTGCTGGCTCTCTATCTCCTTTTCTTCCTTATTCTCAGCCCGACAACGGCCGAAGCCAACGGACGGGCGACCCTGGTTTCCTCCCAGGATCAGGGCCCTTACCGCATCGACGTAAGCATAATTCCCGGCCAGGCCGTCCTGTTCAATACTCACATCAGCATTTTAATCCGCACCCTGTCGGATGAGGCCATAATCACCCAGGCCAACGTCTCGGTGTCCGCAACCGGTCCCGAAGGCGCTACCGACCTGGGTCCAACGCCCGCGCTAAACAGTTTCACTCCCCAATTCTTTGAAATGGACCTACCCTTCGATATGGTAGGTAATTGGGGGGTAACGGTGGACGTGGATTCCGAGTTGGGGCAGGAATCCATACAGCTGACTCTGGATGTGCGGGAAGGTGGGAACAACATCAATTGGCTTATGATGGCGGCCCTGGTGGTCGTCATCATCGCGGTGGGTATCTTCACCTGGGATAAGGTAAAAGGCCGGGGCGACAAGACTGCGGACTGAAGCGACCCAAGAAACGCCTCCTGAAAGCCAAGGATGAAGAACGGAAAGCCTTCGTCCTCCAGTACAGCCAAATCCGAGAGGAGGCCCAAGAGAGTGGAGCCAAGATCTTCTTCGTGGATGAAGCCCACTTTCGGGCCGATGCCGACCTGCGAGGCAAATGGGTACTCAAGGGAGAGGCAGCGCTGGTGGACTCCACCAGTCCCCGGTGGGGAGAGAAGGCCTGCTACTACTCGGGAGTTTGTCTGGAGACTGGGGAGGTGGAAGCCATGGAAATAGCCGGCAACAGCAATGCCGAGACCTCCACCGCCTTTTTACAGCAGCTAAGAGCAAACCATCCTGGACCTATGGTAGTAATCTGGGACAATGGGCCAGCCCACCGAGGAGCAGCGATTCGCAGCTATTTGACCACTCCGAACTTGCATCTGAGGTTGGTGGCCTTATCGGCCTACAGCCCAGACTTCAATGCCGACGAAGCCGTCTGGGACTGGGCCAGGGAAGAGGTCACGGCCAACGAATGCCTGGGAACAAAAGCCCAAGTCCAAGAGAAGATGAATGCATTCTTCGGCGGACTAGCTCACCGTAAGGATGAAGTGAAACATCGCTGCCGAACCCTGTTACAAGCTCGAGCCGATGCATTGATTTTTACACCTTCCCTACCTTTGCCATCGCTGCAAAATGTAGTTCCCACCTTGGCTTTGGTTTAGTGGCGTTGGCGGCTTGCGCCGGCAGCGGGCTGGGACAGTTGGAAATTGTGGAAAAGTACCATGAACGCAAACAGGGCACCGGAGATAGGCGGAGGTGGCTTACCGTCTTGGCTTGGGAGGGATAATACCCAAAACATGAAGGCTTAGTCTTGCTGCTTTGGGATGCCATCGAGAGTACAGTTTGGTGGAAGATGACGGACCGAGTAAAGCTGCTACGGACTCGCACCGTTGGATCCTATATCTTTACGACGCCTGTTCGGTCGCTGGGAGAGTCTGACATGTTTCGCCATTGGGGTTCACTCCCATATGTAGGCGCCTCCGTTTTCGTAGCACTGTGTTTGGCTCTTGCTGCTGTTGCAGCTCCCTTCCTATTTAGAACACCAAGTGTTAATGCCAATGGTTTCACAGTGCCTGTAGCCCAAGGCGTATCTGGTCCCTACGAATACGTAATTGGCGTCTGGCCCCCAAAGCCTGTTGAGGGATGGAACCTGTTCATGTCCACAGCACTGTCAGCGAACCAGCAGCCGGTGACAAATGCTGTTGTAACCGTAACCGGCGCGGTGGAAGGCCAAGCTGGAGTGGAGGTGCCGCTAGACGTTAGCGGTTTGGCAGACCGGAAATCAGGAGACCAGACGACGGCAGGCAGCAGCCTTATCTGGGCCGTTTTCGCCTTCCCACTCGCAATTTTGGCGTTGGGCCTAACCGGATGGGGATTCAGGCGGCGTTACGGCAAAAAAACCGGGCGATGAGAAGCCGGCTGGAGGAGTGAAGCAGGGATTTTCTCACCAAGATGCTATTCCCCGAGCTTTCAGATTGCCGGGATGCCCGAGAAGAATGGGTGCATGGTGATAGGCCACCACCAAACAAGACATGGACCAAAGAAGCACTGGAACGTGGTGGCGGTAACAAGGGTGGATGACTCCATTCCCAGGCGAATTCTCTGCCGCTTGTTCTTGGCCATCACAGTTGGCGCCCTCTTCTTGCCCGTCTTTGGGCCCATGCTGGAGCATCATTTCGCTGAACGGCAATTGGAGCACGTGCATATTTACGTGGGGGCGGCTGTTCCTGACCATGTTCACCCCTACGAGACACTCCACTCTCACTCACCCAGCCACACTCACGACAAGGCGGACGATGTTTTCCGAGATTCCTCATCAAAAAGTGCCCCATCCCAGGACATCGTATACCTTACTTCGCAGGAAGGTAGTGAACAGGGCTTTACTCCCTTTAGTGCACCTTCGTTGCGGGGCGATGTTTTCTTCCCTGATCCGCCCGACGACTGGTTTTTGTCCACCTTAGCCCACGACGATCTTCCTCTCGAAGCATTCATCCCACCTCCAGAGAAACCTCCCCGAGGCTAATCTCCTTTCAATCCGGCTGTAACCCATCGCCCCTGTGGATGCCGCAGCCCTACCGGACAGACCTGTGGCGCATGCCGCGTATGGGTGATGCTGGCCATAACTATCACCACTTAATCTCAACAACGATTCTTGCTATGAAGGAGGCAATTATGAAAACTCGGTCTATGCCCAGACTAATCTGGGTGCTCGTAGTCCTGCTCCCCATGCTCTTGCTGGCTGCGGCGGCTTGCGGCGGCGGTGGTCCGGAGGAACTGGAGATTCCAGTGAAGCTTATTGGAGACCAGCTTGACCCCGAAACCATCCGGGTGGCACAGGGTGATTCCGTCACATTGTTGATAGAGGTTGAGGAGCCGGGAGAGTTTCACCTTCACGGCTACGACATTGAGGAGGACATCAAACCGGGAGAGGCTGCGGAGTTCTTCTTCGTGGCCGAGGCTACCGGCAGATTTCGCATTACCTTTCATGCCGCCGAGGAGGAGCACCAAAGCCACAACGGGGGCCAGCCAGGCCCGGGCGCTGCTGTGCATAATGGGACTCCCGAATCCCCGTGAGGAGAAGATAATCATGATGAGGGAGAGGAGGTGGATATCGGCTTCCTGGAAGTGCGTCCTCGGTGACCGCCTGGCCTGACCTTTCGACCTAGGGAATTTGTGGACCTGGGGAATATGCCGGCATGAAACTTCGCTATTTAACCCTTTTCGCCCTGGCAGTGATGCTCGGTCTGGCGGCCAGGCCGGTTTTTGCCCACGGTTTTGGTGAGCGCTACGATCTACCCTTGCCCCTGGGGTTCTTCGCCGTAGGGGGCGCCGCGGCGGTGGTTCTCTCCTTCGTTCTGATCGGCCTCTTCGTCCGCGGAGAGCGCCGGGAGTTTTCCTACCCTCGCTTCAATCTTTGCCGATTCTCTCCGGCACGTACAGTCTTTAGTGGTCCCTTCCTGCTTCCCATCAAGGTCCTTTCGGTGTTCCTTTTCTTTTTAGTTATTGCCACCGGATTATTCGGAGACCAGCGGCCGGTGGACAATTTGGCGCCGACCTTCGTCTGGGTGATCTGGTGGGTTGGGATGGGTTTTACGGTGGCGATGCTGGGAAACCTCTGGGTATTGCTAAACCCCTGGAAAATCGTTTACGGCTGGCTGGAGGGCCTTTACCGGCAGTTTTGGCCCGACCAGGAAATGACCCTGGGGGTCGATTACCCAAGCAAATGGGGCCTGTGGCCGGCGGTGGCGCTTTTTTTGTGTTTGCCTGGCTGGAAAGCGCCTTCTCCGAAAGCGCCGTCCCCAAGAGCCTGAGCCAGCTGATCATTTTCTACTCGGTGATTACCTGGCTGGGAATGTTCATGTTCGGCAGACATCAGTGGCTCCGGCACGGAGAGGTCTTCTCGGTCGTGTTTGGGTTCCTTGCCCGATTTTCCGTCACCGAGGTTCGGGTCGCTGAGCCTGCGGTCTGCCGGGACTGCTACAGCGGCAGCTGCCTGGCGGAGGACGGCTCCTGCGTCGACTGCTACGAGTGCGCCGAATACGCGGAGGCTCCCCAGTTTAATCTGCGGCCTCCCGCGGTGGGGCTTCACAACACCGGGGTTGTGACTCCCAGCGTAGTGGCCCTGGTGGTATTGCTGCTGGCCTCGGTCACCTTCGACGGACTCAGCGCCACTCCAGAATGGGTTGCGGTACAGACATTTTTCATCTTCAGCTTCCCCGGCCTGACCTACAAGTTTCTGAATGGAGCGGTAATAGCCAATACCCTGGGGTTAATTGGCGTTCCCCTGGCTTTAACCGGCGTCTACTGGTTCTTCTCAAATTTGATGTTCCGGGCAGTGGGCAAGAAGGGACCGTTGGCAGCCACCCTTGTAGCAGCCTTCGCCTTTTCCCTCATACCAATCGCTCTCGCCTACAACTATGCCCATTTTCTCGGTTTGCTGTTGATACAAGGGCAGCAAATAATACCGTTAATGTCCGATCCCTTCGGCTTTGAGTGGAATCTTTTTGGCACCGGTGAATACCTGATAGACATCGGTATCATCGGCGCCAAGTTCCTCTGGGTTTTCTCGGTGGCGGTGATAGTAGTGGGTCACATGGTGGCGGTCTACCTGGCCCATCTGCGAGCCACGGCGCTTTATGGAGACCGGACCCTGGTGATGAAGAGCCAGCTGCCCATGTTGGTGCTGATGGTGCTATACACGACGGTAAGTCTGTGGATCGTTTCGAGGCCCATCACCGAATGATCCTGTGCCATGGTGTGAGGGTGCAGGCAATCTGCGCTTACACCTTCAGGAATATCAACAGCGGCGATGTGCAGGAGCTTGGGGAACTCCCTAGATTGCAAATAGCAACGCGGATTTAGGAATTCCGGGTAAGCATACTGGCTTTTCTCTCTCCCAAACTTCGTCGTGCATGAATGAAATTCACGCGGCCAGTCACCCCCTCTGAAGGAGGGGGAGTTCTGCTTTATGCATTCCCCTGAGTACGCCGAAGAGATTGCTGAAGCGAGGCGTCTGGGTGGCATGCGCCGCCGCCGAGAGGTGGCTTTGGCTGGGGCCTATGAGTTCAATGGCCTGGTTGCTGTGGTTGATCTGCGCCGGTTGTTGGAGATCGCCGCCCTGGATACGTTAGGTCTGGTAAACTCCATCGCCCGTTCCCGGACCCTGGGCTACCTGGTCGGGGTGGCTGCCAAGCTCCTGGAGGTTGGGGAGCTGGAAGAGCGCCTGGCCTACTTGGAAGCAGCGGTCCAGGGCCGGAAGGCCTTGGCTGAACCGGTCTTTGACGTAAATCCAGAGGTCAGCGATTTCTCTCCGGAGTTGGCTGATGACTAGCGGCAAGCGCAGACTGGACAAGCTGGAGTCCAACTTGACCCCCAAGCAGGCGATGTTGCATTGGATGGCGGAGGCTCATCAGTTTGGGAGCTTGGAAGAATATGCCCGTCACATGAAGACTCAGCCCGACAACGCATGGCCGCTACGCCGTCTCGGAGATCAGATGAGGGCTGCAGTGGAGCAAACCCTGAAGGGCAGACCAAAGGAGGAAATCAACCGGGCACAGCACCAAGCCGACCTGGACGTGCTCTTCTTATTCCACCTCCACCAGCAGGCCAACAGTCGGCTGGCAGAGAGGGACCGCTATTTTGCGACCCGCTCCTTGCTGCTGGTCCAGCAACTCAGCGCCCTGGTGCGAGAGAATTTCCACAACGGCCAGGCCCAGCATAGCCGGATGATGGTTGGTCTGAACCTGCCCTACCCCCTAGACCCGGAGACCGCCGCCGCTGTGGACGCTGCTATAGAGAATCACCTGATCCCCTGGGAGGCATTGGAAGAAAGCGACGATGTGGCTGGTTGGGTCACCGACAGCTTGGTGGCTGAGGGAAAGACTGAACTCCCCGACGGGGCATACCGGTTGCAGCGCTATTACACCGGCTTCCTATCTGGACCGAACCTGGAAGAAGAAAGAGCCCTTTTCTTCGACCAGGAAAGCTTCGACAAATTCTTGACTGGAGAGGACTATTCCAACGGCTTGGCCGACGTCACCGACGCGGAATTCAGCGGACACTATGAAACAATAGTGTCTACCATGAAGGATTTGGTCTTCGAGGGCCTAATGGTGGAGCTGCCCACGGTGCCTCACGCCTTCCTGCGCGAAGCGCCCTTAATCGAGGAGCAGTGGCTGGACCGCTTTGTGGTGATGCTGGCCGAGTGGGGCGCTCTGTTGGCGCAGCAGGGCCTGGTGGTAGAGGAGTCCGACGACCCCCATCCCCTGGCTTGGTTCAGGATTACTAACCCGGCGGATGGGACGGAAGCTAGCAACGACCTGACCAACAAGCTGTGGCAGCAGACCCAGAAGCGCCTGGACCGGGTCCCTGGTCGAACCCGGGAGATTGAGGGAGGCCAGCACCTCAATTGGGAAGACTACCGGGGCTGGCGGGGCCGCCGCGTTAAGGGCAACCTGAAGTCCGGCCTCATCCAGGGTCGGTGCTCTCCCAATGGAACCGATGGGTTGAGGAGCAAGGTGGCGATGGCAAAGCGACTTTGGCTGGAACGCTAGTGGGCAAGCTTAGCTGCCACGCCGAGGGGTATCAGCACCAGGTTCACGAGAGTACCGAGAGACTGGATTTGGAATGGCGGCAGCGGCAGGCTTTGTTGAAATCGCTGGAGCTTAATAGGCCGGGAAGCAACGCCGAGGAGCGGTTTTTTGAGCGGGTGCGGCGCTGGAAGGAGCTAACTCATGACTTTCTGCTGGAGTTATACACCCTCCGGCGGGTCATCAACTCGGTCAACCAGCTTTACTACGAGGGCCAGCAGGCGTTGTTTCCTCAAGTGGCTCAAGGCCTTGAGGAGCTAGTGGGCTACATCGAGAGGTTGGTCGACCTCTACAACCAGGACCTGGCCGAGGGGCTAGACCACCTGATAGCTCTACTGCCGGAGGGGGATTCTCAAAAATCAGTTGAACCGTTCAGAACCGTTCAGCCTAGACCTTTCGCCTCTGGACAAGCTGGCTGAAAAACCAGCCGCGCATGAAGTTGCCTATCTGGTGGACATGGCAAGAGTCGAGGCTCTGGATACCATGGGAGAAAACCAGAAGGCGGTCGAACTGCTGGATCGTCATATCTCCCCCAGATAACCTGCTCTTCGGAATTGCGCCGCGGAACATCACACAATGTGAGAATGGTAATTAGGGTGAGTGTCGGGGATTGTCATGGTAATTGGGGTGCGAGGTTTTGGGGACAGGAATCTCTTGCGTCACATCCTCAGTATACATGGGGGGTCTCACGTCAACCGGCTCGGGATGGGTTGGCTAGCCACCTGTAAACTCGGACGAGCGCCAAGGCAAGGCCCACAAGTGGAAACCAGAAGGAAAGTATTAACACTAACATTCCGGGCCGCCTTTCAAGATCGGGCTCCATGGCGCTGTATATATTCTCGGCATACGCAATCCCCAACAGAACACCTAGAGGCAGCAACATGTACCAGAGGTCTGTAAGCCCCCACCGTTCCCACACGGATAGAACCACTCCGAGCCCGATGAATTCAATTAACGTAGTGACCGCCAGCACAACTCTTATGTTCACGATTAAATCACCTGGCCACAATAAAGGCAGTTTGCGCAAATATTCGGACTTCTGGGTAGTGGTTCAGTTTGAAGTGGCAAGAGGCTAGCCGGGCCCCCCACTGCGAGGCTTCTCACGGCGTTGCAATTGATTGCAACGTTTGCACCTGCCCTCAAAGGTTTCGCAGTTTGAGGCGATTCGAAACTCAACGTCACCGGCCTGATTATTTTCCGCTGAAAAGGTAGGAGGATGGGACCAACTACCCGTCAACACACCTTCCCGAAAGGTTCCCTCTACTCTTTTTACGGCCTGAGCGCCGTAGGTTCCGGTAACGCTGGCGCCGGACTGCTGCAAAGGCATCTCGCCGTAAGTAGTGCGCCAGACTCCGGCGAAGGAGCACTCGGTCTGTCGGGAAGGTTGGGCCCCGACCGGAGCCAAAAATAGGGCAATCACAACCGCGGCCAGGGTCACAGTGCTTATTAACAATTTCTTGCCCATCTTCATAGGTGTACCTGTTTTGACTGCCAGGATAGCTGAGATTCGAGGGAAGCGCCGCCTAGTGTTCGGGCACGTAGACTCCAACGGCTGCCAGTCTAATCCAGGCCAACTGAGGTGGTACCCAACAACTATACCAAAGCCAAGGTGGGAACTACATTTTGCAGCGATGGCAAAGGTAGGGAAGGTGTAAAAATCAATGCATCGGCTCGAGCTTGTAACAGGGTTCGGCAGCGATGTTTCACTTCATCCTTACGGTGAGATAGTCCGCCGAAGAATGCATTCATCTTCTCTTGGACTTGGGCTTTTGTTCCCAGGCATTCGTTGGCCGTGACCTCTTCCCTGGCCCAGTCCCAGACGGCTTCGTCGGCATTGAAGTCTGGGCTGTAGGCCGGTAAGGCCACCAGCCTCAGCTGCAAGTCAGGGGTGGTCAAATAGCTGCGAATCGCTTCTCCTCGGTGGGCTGGCCCATTGTCCCAAATCACTACCAGAGGGTCCAGGATGTTTTTCTCTTAGCTGCCGTAAAAAGGCGGTGGAGGTCTCGGCATTGCTGTTGCCGGCTATTTCCATGGCTTCCACCTCCCCAGCCTCCAAGCAAACTCCCGAGTAGTAGCAGGCCTTCTCTCCCCACCAAGGACTGGTAGAGTCCACCAGCGCCGGCTCTCCCTTGAGCACCCATTTCCCCCTCAGATCGGCATCGGCCCGAAAGTGGGCTTCGTCTACGAAGAAGATTTTGGCCCCACTCTCTTGGGCCTCCTCTCGGATTTGGCTGTACTGGAGGACGAAGGCTTTCCGCGCTTCATCCTTGGCTTTCAGGAGGCGTTTCTTGGGTCGCTTCAGCACGAAGCCCAACCGATGGAGGTAGTTCAAGCAACTGCTTCGACTCAGCCCCAGGTCAAAGCTCTGCTTGAGAAATTGCCTCACTACTTTCCAATTCCAGTTGGACAATTCAACTCCCGCCTCTCCAGGCGGATTTTGCACCGCAGACTTCAGTTGGTTCTGTTGACCCCAGTTCAAGACGGGGGGGAACCCCCAGTCTGTTCAAAGACCAAACCTTGGGCCCCGCCTCGGCGAAAGTTGGCCAGCCAGTTTCCAATGGTATGAGGCTCTCTGTCCAAAGCCTCAGCCACCTGGATAGCCGACCACCCTTGGGCCAACAACCATAGCCCGTGCCATCGCTCTCGCTCTCGAGGTGTTGGCGCTCGATACATCCTTTCCCGTAAGTCACCTACATTGAGTTGCCACTCTTCCATGAGTTGCACTATGTCTGTCATCCCTTCCACCACCGCCACTCGACTTCTTTTACAGAATATCGCAACTCCTCTTCGGGTTCGCTTTATGTAGGTTTCACCTTAGCTTTGGTTTAGACAACTGGCTAAGAGAGAGTTCGGCTCCTAAAATAACCGGCAATTAAGCGACGTGGAGGAGCAGGACATGAAGCAGACAAGGAAGAAACACAGCCCGGCGTTCAAGGCCAAGGTGGCGCTGGCCGCGCTTCAGGGGGAAGAGACCATCGCCCAACTGGCCAGTCGATTTGAGGTCCATCCCAGTCAGATTCACTCCTGGAAAAGGGCTCTGGTGGAAGGTGTCCCGGAGCTTTTTGCCACCAATCAGAGGTCCCAGGAGAAAGCCAAAGAAGCTCAGATTAACCAACTCTACCGGCACATCGGCCAGCTGAAGGTAGAACGCGATTTTTTGTCGGAAAGGTCCGGTCTATGAATCGCAGCCTGCGGCAGGCCATGATCGACCGAGGCCATAAGCAACTGTCCCTGGTCCGTCAGTGTGCACTGCTGAACATCAGCCGAGCCTGGGTGTACTACCGGCCAGTCTCGACCAGAGCAGAAGACCTGGAGTTGATGGCTCGGATGGACCGTCAGTATTTGAAGACGCCCTTCTACGGTTCCAGGAGAATGAAGGCCTGGCTGCTGGCAGAGGGCTACCTAGTGAGCCGAAGCAAGGTTCGAAGGCTGATGCGGTTGATGGGCCTGGAAGCCATCTATCGGCGTCCCAACACTAGCAAGCCAGCTCCGGGACATCGGGTCTATCCCTACCTGCTGAAGGGAGTGGATGTTAATCAGGTCGACCAGGTCTGGGCGGCGGACATTACCTACATCCCCATGGCTCAGGGATTTTTGTACTTGGTGGCCATCATGGACTGGCACAGCCGGCATGTGCTGGCCTGGAAGCTCTCCAACACCATGGACACCGACTTCTGTGTGACGGCCTTGGAGGAAGCTTTGGGCAAGGGACGACCGGAGGTCTTTAACACGGACCAGGGGGCACATTTCACCAGTGATGCCTTTACCCAGACGTTGCAGGAGCGGGGCATCCAGGTCAGCATGGATGGTAAAGGTAGGTACCTGGACAACAGTGTGCCAAGAAGGCATGGAAAGGAGGAAACGCTGGAAGTGCCATGCTGCACAAGAGATGAGGGAGGGCCCCTCGGGACCGGGGTGCAGGCTCAGGTTCCAAACCACCTGAAGCTGCGTTGGTCAAAAGCCAGGGTAGTGAGCGTTCAGGAAAAGGCGAGAAGAACTCGTCAGGTGAGGGTCAAGGAGACGAGCGGAAGCGAACCACTGATGACGTGTCGAAAAGGTAGGGACGACGTCAAAACTGGGAGGGAGTTGTTAGCCCAGGAAAAGCCTGGAAGGAACCTGTTTACTGGCCAGGCGGCGTCCGGCATGAAGGTGGCGTGACCTTGACTCAGGCTCTTGTGTGGAACTTGGGAACCTGTCGCCCCGATGGCAAGGGAGAAACCCAAGTGGGAGGTCCCCACAAGGGTGAGAGTACCGAAGCGGGGCACAGGGGCGGAGTCACCCGTAGTAGTGGAGAAGGTTCTGTAATGGGGCTGGAGCGAAGGGGTGACATCGTCCGGCTTTATCAGTAGGTCAACCAGGGATGGGAGGAACCTGATGGATAAGGCAAAACCCTTTTATATTTCCAAGAGAGAGGTATGGGAGGCATATAAGCGGGTAAAAGCCAACCAGGGAGGGGCTGGAGTAGATGAGCAGTCGATAGCCAGCTTTGAGGGGGAGTTAGCCAACAACCTCTACAAGCTCTGGAATCGGCTGTCGTCGGGCAGCTATTTCCCGCCGCCGGTGCGAAGGGTCGAGATACCAAAAGGGGACGGCGGAAGGCGACCGTTGGGTATTCCAACGGTCGCGGACCGGGTCGCTCAGACGGTGGTCAAGGGACGCCTGGAGGAGCAGGTGGAAAATCTATTCCATCCAGATTCCTACCGGTATCGCGCTGGGAAGTCGGCGATAGAAGCAATCGGGGTAGCCCGGAACCGCTGCTGGCGCAGCAACTGGGTCCTGGATGTAGACATCAATGGTTTCTTTGACAACATCGACCACGAGCTGCTGATGCGAGCGGTGAGAAAGCATGACAATTGTCAGTGGGTGGTGCTGTACGTCGAGCGCTGGCTCAAAGCGCCGGTGCAACTGGCGGACGGCACCCTGGTCAATCCGGGGAAGGGAACCCCGCAAGGAGGGGTGATTAGTCCCCTGCTGGCGAATCTCTTCCTGCACTATGGGTTCGATACGTGGATGCGGAGGAAACACCCTTCGATATCCTTCGAACGCTACGCTGATGATGTGGTTTGCCACTGCCAGAGTGAAGACCAAGCCAAGGAGCTTTGGCGAGAACTGAAGGGTCGGTTCTCCGAATGGGGTTTGGAGTTACAACCGGAGAAGACCAAGATTGTCTACTGCAAGGATGATGGCCGGCGAGGGAACTACCGCAACGAGAGATTCGACTTCCTTGGCTACACTTTCCGGGCCCGGGGGTCGAAGAATCGGTGGGGGGAATACTTCGTCAACTTCAGTCCGGCGGTGAGCAACCGGGTGACCAAGAGGATCCGCTAGACTATCCGAGGCTGGAGCTTGCACCGGCGCAGCGACAAATCCCTGGACGACTTGGCTCGCATGTTCAACCCCATGATACGGGGCTGGATTAACTACTACAGTCGCTTCTACAAGTCGGCGCTGTATCCTACGTTACGCCACCTGAACCGAATCTTGACCCGCTGGGCTGGTAGGAAATACAAGAGATTGGGGAGGCACCGCCGCCGGGCGATGCACTGGCTGGGTCGCATTGCGACCCGTCAGCCGGCATTATTTGCCCACTGGCATCTGGTGCCGCCTGAGGTTGGACGATAAGAGCCGGATGAGCCGAGAGGCTCACGTCCGGTTCTGTGAGAGCGTGAGGGTGAGACTCCCCCACGCCACTCGACTCTTCGTGGAGCGGCTGTGGCGGAGCATCAAGTACGAGGAGGTGTATCTAAAAGCCTACCAGACTGTCGCCGGGGCCCGAACCGGGATCAACGATTACCTGAGTTCTACAACCGGCAGAGGCCTCACCAGGCCCTGAGTTACCGGACCCCCGCCGAGGCGTACCAAAATGGTCAGGAAGAAAAGAGGGTAGCAGCTAGCAGGAAGAAGCAGGTCTGCCAACGGGCTTGGTGAAACCTAGCGTAAGGGTGGGAGACTCTCTTAAATTAGCCCTAGGGCTGTCTTAACGATGGGGTCCACCTTAGTGTGCTGAAATATGCCTGACCTCGCAAAGACTCAGCGATAAGATATTGTTCCGGTTCGTATACTCAATCTTAAATAGCAGGACAGGATGGCGAACGTGACTGTGCGGGTTTCAGATTGCTGGTATTCTTGTTCCAAACAGTTTGGAATTGGGGATATGGAACTGTTTTGGCCCCACATTTCCCATATGGCTAAAAAGCTTTCTCAGTAATTCGTCGATGGTCTTTCAACCATTGTCTAATTATGGGCCCTTTTTGCGTGTTCCCAGCTATAATAACTCCATGATATGTCACTTTGCAGTAAGATGCCGTAGGCATCATGGAGGCACCTGATGGGTGACGGCGAAAAAGCCCCTCTCCGGCTCCAATTCAACCCCAAAGTCCGCCTGGAATTTCACGGCTCAACCATCACCTCCGACCCTGGTCTTCTTGCCTTTCGAGAGTTTGATGATGCCTTGGGCCTTACCGAAATCGCTGAGGACTACCTCCAGGAAAGCCGTACCGGACGCAATATCCTTCACCACCTGGTTCCGCTGCTAAGACAGTCGATCTACAGCCGCTTGGCCGGCTACGACGACACCAATGACGCAGTGCGCCTTTCCCAAGACCCAGCCATGCGAGTGATCGTGGGATGGCAAGGCTCGGAGCGGAAAGGAGCCAGCACCAGTGAGATGGGCCGGTTCGAGACGGAGTTCCTGACCCAAGAGGACAACCTGAAGGGGCTGGCACGAATAAATACCCAGTGGGTGGAACGAGCTATGGCCCATACCCTACACCGGCGAGTAATCCTGGATATGGACAGTTCCGAGAGTCCAGTGCACGGCCAGCAGGAGGGAGCAGCCTATAACGGCCACTTTGAATGCGTCTGCTATCACCCTCTCTTTCTGTTCAACCAGTTCGGGGATTGTGAAGGGCATACCAGGGAGGTGGACACTGAACTAGACTAAGCTACGGTCAGGCAACGTCCACAGTGCCGATGATTGGCAAGAAGTCCTTGATCCGGTGGTGGAGCGTTATTTGACAGCAGCGGTCAGGCTGCTGTTTCGTGCTGACGCCGCCTTCGCCAAGCCGGAGATATACGATTATCTGGAAGCACGAAACATCGGCTACGCCATCAGGCTGCGATCCAACCAGGTGCTGCAGCGGGAGATAGCGCCCCGGCTAATACGGCCTACGGAGTGGCTTTCCCCGAAGCCCATCGTCTCCTATCATGACTTCCTCTACCAGGCCCAGAGCTGGAACGTTGCTCGGAGAGTGGTCTCTAAGGTGGAGTGGCACCAGGGAGAACTGTTTCCCAGAGTGGGCTTCATCGTCACCAATCTGAGCTATCCAAACATCGGGATAGTCCGCTTTTACAATGGCCGAGGCACCGCGGAGCAATGGATAAAAGAAGGCAAGTACGCCCTGAACTGGACCAGGTTGTCCTGCCACAAGTTCGTGGCCAATCAGGTCAGGCTGGAGTTGTTCGTACTGGCTTACAACCTGGGCAACTCCATTGAGAAGGCTAGCCTTACCGGAGGCAATGAAGCACTGGTCGTTGACCAGTCTGCAGACCAGGATGATCAAGACTGGAGGACGGTTGGTGCGCCATGCCGGAAGGCTGGTGTTTCAGCTTGCTGAGGTGCTCGTGAGCCGGGAAATGCTAGGCGGGATACTGGAACGAATTGGTCGGCTTAGGCTGGCTCCTGACTAGTCCACTTTAGGAGCGTCGGGATTGGTTACGGTTACGGGGTCGCACAGGGCAGGGTCTTTTCATTCTCCTGCCTGGTAGGTAAAGCCCATCATGTCGAAAGCTTCGCTGAGATGGGCATTGTGGCGGCGTAGGGCAGCGGCTACGTTGGAATGCCCAGCCCGACGTACCAAGCTGATGACCAGGTTCCGCAGGCCCGCCAGCACCTGAGGGGCGGCCCCAGTGCGCACCTGAGAGCGGTCCTCGTCGAAGGTCACATCCCGTACCCAGTGGAGGCGGTTCTCGATGCCCCAGTGCCCACGGGAAAGGCTCAACAATCGCCTGGCATCGGCATCAGTGGCTGGGAGACTGCTAATTGCATAGCTCACAGCCACCTGTTTCTTGCCCTTCACGACCCGCTGGCGCTCTAGCCGACACACCTGTTGCAGATGCGGCCACGCTTCCCCGACCGTCCCAGCGCTGCCCACGTAGCCATTTAGCTCTGGGTCGGCCAAGGCCCACAACTCTCGCCGCTCCAGCCGCCCATGACGCCGCTTTACTGGAGCATCGGCCCAGACCGTCAGCTTGGCCCCGCGTGCTCGCCACTCCGCTGCCAGCCAGGGAGGTACGGTTGGGCCACCAGCCCTCTCAGTTCCTAGCAGGGGAAAAAGCCACCTCCAGGTCTCGGCGCAAGGTGGGCTGATTCTCTTTAACTGGCAGCAGATACTCTCCGCCGCCTGCCACAATCTGCTCACAGACTTTCCGTTGGGTCAGTAAGGCATCAGCCACTACTACCCGACCCTTCAGGGGTACCTGGCCCAATACTTCTTTGACCGCCGCCAATTCTTCCCCTTTGCCCGGCGCAGCTACCTGCGCCAGCACTGCCCCAGCGCGGCTAGCGTAGGCCGACACCAGATGGACCCCGGGTATCTCTTGGCCGTGGACCCCTCGCAAGGTTTTCCCGTCCAGGGACAGGGGGTCATCCGCCTCTACCCCGCTATTTGCCAGCCAGTTGCCGACTTCTACCTCAAAGGCCGCCACGTCCAGGCCCTTGAACACCCGGTGGAGGGTGGCCACGCAGGGTGTCTTCTCCTGGCTGAACCCCAAAAGCTGCGCCGTAGCACCCCCTTGGTCCCGCCCCCATTGAGCTATGGCGTATAAGCTGCGGGCGCCGCACAGCATGGCACAGGTGGCCAAGGCCAGGATCGCCTCCAAAGAGTGGCGTCGCCCTTGGCTACTCCGGAAGTCAGGCACCAAATCCAGCGTTTCTCTCAAAGTCATCATCCTTCCCTCCCGCTTAAACTGGTAATAATTTTATACTATTTTGAGAAAATGAAAAGGCCCTGTCGCACAGGGCAAAAGAGCTTCCCAAGTGCGAGACTTGGGCGTAGACTAGCGGTTTGGGGATTTTACGCTTGGCAGTACAGTGGTTGCCCAATGAAAGCGGGGACTTTGAGTGAATCAGGCCGCATTTGACGCCCTTGGAATGCGGGATTATATTTGGCGGTATCCCCGCGGGAGCTATATCCAGGAAAGGTGGTTTGATCTGGGGAATCCCGGTTGGCACAGTTTGACACAGGGATATGGAACTGTTTTGGAACAACTTGGAACACCGAAGAATTGGTTAGGCGCAGGGCAACCGGACTACTAAAGTCGGTTGCAAATAGCGAGCATCGGACCCTCCCCCGTCTCCACCAGAAACACGGGGAGTCCTCGGGGCTAGACACCTGGGCCGACAACATGTTACATAATAGCTGTTCGTTACAATCGGGCAGCCATTATTAATCGTGAAGCACAACATGGTAAACCAACCATCGGGTTGACTACGGGTGCTTATGGGGCCTGCAACATCTAAGCAGCCAACTCTATTTTGGTAATCCAGGTCTCGACCAAAAGTACGTCAATCCCAGAGGATAATTTATTTGTCGGTGGCGTGCGCTCACCCCAGGGCGAACGGGTCGCCTCCCGCTCGTGGTGAGCCTGTCGAACCATGAGCCGAGAGGAGGCCATTCTCATCTTTAGGTGGCGAAATAGAGGATGTGTGAAATGTCATTGCGAGGAGTCCCCATGTAATAGGGACGACGAAGCAATCTTAGAGGGGTGGATTGCTTCGCTGCACTCGCACTAACGAAAAGGAGCGCAGCTCAACCACCCTCCAAACGTAAGGCCCAGGGCTTGAGCACGGCGTAGAGGGTGTCGTTGATCGGGGTGGGCACTCCCAACTCGCGGGCCATCCTTACGATGGTCCCGGTGAGGCCTTCCAGCTCCACCGGCCCTCCGGCCTGAAAATCTTTGGTTAGGGAGGCCAATGCGGTGGCGGGAAAGTTGTCCAGGGCGGTCATGGACCACTCCAGGGAGTCCTCAATTATCGGAGCGCCCGCGGCCCGCCCCACTGCCAGCGCTTCCGCTATGGCGCCACGAATGGCCTCCCGCGTCTCCGGGATGGAGCGCATGTCTCCGTAGTTGGCCCCGCTGGCGGTGCAGACCCCGGCCGAACCGGCCAGGTAGGCGAACTTCTTCCAGAGCATGCCGGGCATGTTTTCCTCCAGGGAGACCCGCCAACCGGCCTCCTGGAAGACCTGCAGCAGGCTTTGGCCTCGCTCCGTCAGGCCGGGCTGCAGCTCGCCGAAGGTGGCGTTCCCCGGCCCGCCCTGGGTCACGACGCCGCGCTCCCTGATCCGGCCTTCCAGATAGGCGGAGCCGATCATCACCCGGTCCTGGCCGAAGGCAGCCGCCAGTTGCTCGCCGTTGTCAATTCCGTTTTGAAGCGTTAAGACGACCGTATCCGGGCCGACCAGAGGACTGATGGCCGGAATGGCGGAGGAGTTGTGGTACATCTTGACGGTGAACAGCACCAGCTCCTGCTGGCCGGCGTTGGATGTGTCCTCCAGCGCAGTCCCAGGGACGGTGAAAATGCCGTCGTTGGAGCTCTCTACCCGCAGGCCCTCGGCCTGGATCGCCGCCAGATGGGCTCCCCTGGCGACGAAGGTCACCGAGTGTCCGGCCCTGGCCAGCAGCCCGCCGAAGTAGCCACCGACCCCGCCGGCGCCCATGACCGCTATTTTCATGCAGTAGACCTATCCATTGCCAAATACCCCTGGTCCGTGGGAGGATTGCTTAGAACCTATGTTCAGAGATATCCTGGCATAGCATGATTCCATGCACGTCATTCCGGCGCAGGCCGGAATCCAGCGTCATCTACCAATCAACCCGGGGGCGGCATCTGGACTCCGGCTTTCGCCGGAGCGACGAATATACCGCCACATTGATGCTGCGGACACACCCTATCAGTGATTCTGCCGTGGTTCAGGAACTGGAATCCATGGGGTAGCCGTACTGCTCCCGCAGCTCCCGTTTCAGTAGCTTGCCCATCACGTTTCTGGGAAGGGAGTTGACGAATACCACCGAGCGGGGCCGCTTGAATCCGGCCAGCTTTGGCCGGCAGTATTCTATTAACTCAGTCGCTAAATCGGTCTCCAAGATGTCCTGATCAGCCGTCGCTCCCGGAGCAACCGTCCGGCTGGTCTTGCGGACCACCAGCGCCCGGACCTCCTCGCCCCATTCCAGGTCGGGAACACCGATGACCGCGGCATCCTCCACCAGCGGATGGGACATCAGCGTCTGTTCCACTTCGTCGGGGGCGATCATCTCCCCGCCGCGCTTGATGAAATCCTTGGCTCGCCCCTCCAGGTAGATGTAGCCATCCTCATCCTGGTAGGCCAGGTCACCGGTGTAGATCCAACCGGAACGCAGCGTTTCGCCGGTGGCGGCTTCCTGCCGCCAGTAACCCTTCATCATGCGATCGCCCCGGGCGACTATCTCGCCTACTTCTCCCTCGCCAAGCGGCATGCCCTCTTCGGACACGATCATCACCTCTACATCCTCCAGGGGTTTGCCGATGGAGGTCAGACGCCGAAGCTTTTTTTCCACCTCCTGCTCAGTCCCTTCCAGGATGTGGTCTTCCGGAGGCAGCATGGTAATCGTGGAGGCGGTCTCGGTTTGACCGAAGGCGTTGATGAAACGGGCGCCCGGAAATTCCTCGATGGCCTGGCGTATTACCGGCAAGGGCATGGGAGCGGCGCCGTAGGTGATCACGTTTAGCGAGGAAAGGTCATACTCGCGGAACCGGGGGTGGTCCATAAGCTGCTTCAGCATGGTGGGCACCAGCATGGCCCGGTTGACCCGCTGCCCCTGCGCTAGGTCAAGCCACTCCGCTGGCTCGAACTGCCGCATAATCGCCAAGGTCCGGCCGCCGTAGATTGCGGCCAAGGCAGCCTGCAGCCCGGCGATGTGATAAAAAGGCACACTCAGCAGGTTGGTCTCCGCCACGTCGGGGTCGGCCGGGGCAACGGTGGAAAGTAGGTAAGAGGAGAAGCTGTCGTGGGTCAGCATGACGCCTTTGGGCACGCCGGTGGTTCCGGCGGTGAACATAATTACCGTCGTGTCATCGTCGCCAGCTTCCGAAAAGTGGACCTGCTCCGGATTGCCCTGGCTCTGCAAGTCGTCGTAGGCCAGGTGCTCGTTGGAAGTGGGTCCGTCAGGCCGTCCATCCAGCAGAACTATCCGATTCGCGGGCAACTCTCCGGACCCAGTTTGCACCCCAGTCGGCATCAGGGGCAAGTACCGCTCGCCAATGAATAGGATGCTGGGCTGGGCGATGGCCAGCATCTGCTCCAGTTCTTCGGCCCGGGCCCGGAAGTTGAGGGGGACGTAAAGGGCATCCAATTGGGCGGCGGCAAAGTAAATCTCGATGCTCTGATTGCAGTTTACCTGCATGGTCGCCACCCGGTCTCCCGCCCCGACACCCAGCCCGGACAGGGAGCTGGACAATCGGTTAACCCGCTGTTGCAGCTCTTCGAAGCTGAATTCCAAGCCCCCAAAAATCAGCGCACGCCGGTCGGGCACAATGGCGCAGGCGATGCTTAAAAATTCGGTGGTGTTCATTTCAAAATCCGGTCAAAATCCGATGGGTAAATCTCGACATGCCCGGCTGGGGCTATCGCCCCAGGGCTAGGACCGCCTGACGAGATTCCAGAGCCAGGCCCTCTCTCAAATTCAGGTCCGAAGCCCCGCGCAGGGCCGTCTTAGCGGCTGTCACCAGTTCCGGCGCCAAGTCCGCCAGCTGGCGGCAAATTGCCCAGGCGGTTTCCAGAAGCTCATCATCGGGTACTACCCGGGTTAGCAACCGCAGCCTCAAGGCTTCCGCGGCGTCGAAACGACGGCCGGTCAGCAGCAGATCCAGGGAATGGGACACATCGGCGTGCCGGGGCAGGGTTTGAGTTCCGCCGGCGGCCGGAATCATTCCCAGCTGAACCTCCGGCATGGCAAACCAGGTGCTTTTGGCGGCGACACACAGGTCGGACAGCAGGGCTATTTCCAGCCCAGAGCCAATGCAGTAGCCGTGCAGGGCGGCTACCACCGGCTTGTTCAGGCCGTGAAGCTGACCCCACACGTCTCGCTCCCAGCGTACCTGGCGGGCGATGACCTGGGAGGGAGCGGTGCCAAACTCGGTTAAGTCGGCCCCGGCGCAGAAGGCCCGGCCCTGACCGGAAATCAACAGAGCTCCCACCTCCGAATCCTCTTGAACCGCCTCCAGGGCCTCAGATAAATCGTCCCGCATCTGCATATTATAGGCGTTCAACACATGAGGTCGATTTAACGAGATATGCGCCACTCCCCGGTCTATCTCATAGAGTATTGCTTTGAATCCAGCCATGTTCCAGCTAGCCCTGAGGCGCGGCCCGACGATACAGCTCTGCTAGGTCGACCTCGGTGTAGCGCAGCCCAATGTTCTCCAGGTTGTGCGCGTCGCTGACTTCCACCATCATTAGAGAGTGGGCCTGGGCTATTGCCTCCACCTGGGGCTTGCGGATGTGCCAATTGTGGATGTAATTGTCAATTTCGATGCCGTGAATGTTATCTTCGATGATAATGTTTGGGGAATAGTACCCGGGATGGCAATAGATGCGAAAAACACCGCCCTCGGGCAAAAAGATCTCCGAAACTTGATACTCGTCGAAGGGGCTGTCGGGTGGGCGCACTTCTATTTCCCAGCCCGGCAAGATGACCACCTCACCCGGAAAATGGGCGTCCACCAGCTCCCGAAATTCATGGGCCCATTCCTGATTGTGGTGGTCGGTGATGGCGATTCCATCGATTCCACTGGACTTGATCTGCCCCACCACCTTTTCAGCGATGCTCAGGGACGGCGGTTGGAAATTAAAGGCTTCCCATACGTGGGTATGCAAGTCCAGCTTCAGCTTCATAGGTTAGTACATCTTCCAGTTGGTTTTGAGGAGACGGTGACCACCCCCATCCTTACCTTCCACCATCGAGGGGAAGGGATTGGCTCGCACTTTTTTGGCGCTTACTCTCCACTGTAGCGGGGGGGCCGCTTTTCCGCAAATGACGCCAATCCCTCGTCCCGGTCCCGGGTACTTTGAAGTATGATGTTCAGGTCGGCCTCCAACGCCAAGCCCTGGGGAAGCGCCAGGTCCATACCTTGGTGGACGGCTTCCTTGACATAACGGGCAGCCAGGGGACCTCCGCGCAAAATCTGCTCCGCCAATTCTCGCGCTTCCGCGAAGGACTGTCCTGGAGGAGTCACCCGGTTCACCAGGCCCAGCTCCAATGCCTGGTAGGCGCCGAGGACTCGGCCGGTCAGGATCAGGTCTTGCGCCCAGGCCGGCCCGACCAGCCGGGGCAGCCGCTGGGTGCCGCCGTCCCAGGGAAAGCCGCCGGGAAAGCCGCCGGGAAAACCGCCGGATGCCAGGTCGGTCAGGCCGAACCTGGCATTCTCATCAGCCACCCGAATGTCCCCGGCCAAAGCCAGCTCCAGTCCCTGGTCCAGGGCGTCGCCATTTAGGGCCATCACCACCGGCACGGGTAACTCCGCCACGCTGTCCGCAACCCGCAAACCGGTGATCCACTGCTGATGATACGCCGGGGAGCCGGTTATTACCTCCCCGGTTATTACGTCCCCGGTTAGGACCTCCGGGGGCACCGGCAGGCGTCCCACGGAGAAGCAATCCCCCGACCCGGTAAACAATACCAGGTTCACGGCGGAATCCTCCCGGATCTCCCGGCAGACCTGGCGAATCTCGGCGGCCAAAGTCTGGTCGATCCGGTTATTGCTGGCCGGACAATTCAGGGTAACCACTGCCAATGGACCGGTGTTGACCTGGGTTAGGCAAGCGTTGTTAATGAGAACGCCTCGATTATAGAGTGGGGTAAAGTGGCTAAGTAGAGTGGCTAAATAGTACGTTGACCGGCTGTCCCTTGACAAGTGCCAGTGCCTTGTTTAGGATAATTTAGCACTCCCCTGGTCCGAGTGCTAAATTCGGGTTTATTACGAAACAGGCAGACTTGTTTCGCAGATAAGAAAAGGAGGCAGCCGTGGTAACCAAGGTAAGCTTCGTGCCGCTGGGTGAGCGCATAGTTATCCTTCCCATGGAGCAAGAGGAGCAGACAAAAGGCGGGATCTATTTGCCGGATACAGCTAAGGAGAAGCCCCAGGAGGGAGAGGTAGTGGCGGTGGGTCCGGGCCGGGTAACCGACGACGGCGCCCGGGTGGAAATGGAATTGTCCGTCGGTGACCGGGTCATCTACTCCAAGTACGCCGGTACCGAATACAAGGACGGCGACGACGAGTACTTGATAATGCGCGAGAGCGACGTTCTGGCGAAAATTTCATAGAGACTTATTGGGAGACTTGCTGGGGACTTAGTTAAGACTTGACGGAGGAATAGAATGCCCGCAAAGAAAATGGCCTACGCGGAAGAGGCGCGGAAGACGCTCCGCATTGGCATCGACACCCTGGCCGATTCGGTCAAAATCACCCTCGGTCCCAAGGGCCGGAATGTAGTTCTGGATAAGAAGTTCGGTCCCCCAGTGGTATGCAGCGACGGGGTTACCATCGCCAAGGAAATCGAGTTGCCCGACTCTTTCGAGAACATGGGTGCCCAGCTGATTAAAGAGGCCGCCACCAAGACCAACGACGCGGCTGGTGATGGTACCACCACGTCGATTGTGCTGGCCCAAGCCATCATTCATGAAGGCTTCAAAAACGTAACCGCCGGCAGCAACCCCATGGCCATCAAGCGCGGGATCGAGCGCGCGGTCAATGCCGTCGTCGCAGAGTTGCACGGCATGTCCCAGCCGGTGGAAACCCGGGACCGCATCGGCCAGGTAGCCAGCCTTTCGGCTCACGAAGAAGCCATCGGCGAGACCATCGCTGAAGCAATGGAGAAGGTCGGTAAAGACGGCGTCATTACCGTCGAAGAGTCCAAGAGTATGTCGGACGAGATCGAATACGTAGAAGGAATGCAAATCGACCGCGGCTACATCTCTCCTTACTTCATTACCAATCCGGACCGGATGGAGTCGGTGATTGAGGACGCCACGGTTATCATTACTGATAAGAAGATCTCCGCGGTTGCCGACCTGCTGCCCGCGTTGGAGAAGTTGCTGCAGGTTGGCAAGAAGAACGTGGTGGTCATCGGCGAGGATGTGGATGGCGAGGCGCTGGCCACGCTGGTGGTGAACAAGCTTCGGGGCACCTTGAACATCCTGGCCATCAAGGCCCCCGGGTTCGGCGACCGACGCAAGGCCATGCTGGAGGACATCGCGATCCTAACCGGCGGCAAAGTTGTCAGCGAAGAGACCGGCAGTAAGCTGGACTCGGCTTTGGTCGAGGACTTCGGCCAAGCCCGCCGGATCAATTCCACCAAGGATGAAACCACCATCGTGGAGGGCCGCGGCGTCGAGACCGGGATTCAGGCCCGAATTAACCAGATAAAAACCCAGATTGAAGAGACCACTTCGGAATTCGACCGGGAGAAGCTCCAAGAGCGAATGGCCAAGCTTTCGGGTGGCGTCGCCGTCATTAAGGTCGGAGCCGCCACCGAGATCGAGTTGAAAGAGCGTAAGGCCAGGGTGGAAGACGCGCTATCCGCCACTCGTTCCGCAGTCGAGGAAGGGATCGTCCCCGGCGGCGGCGTGGCCCTGGTCAGGGCGCAGCGGGCCCTGGAGGCTCTTGGCAGTGGGTCTGACGATGAGTCGGTAGGGGTCAACATCATTCGACGCTCCCTGGAGCAGCCCCTCAAGCTCATCGTGGAGAACGCCGGCTTCGAAGGCGCCGTGGTGCTAAACGAGGTAAAGCAGCAGAGCGACGACTACGGCTACGATGCCGATGTAGGCGAGTACGGCCCCATGATGGAGCGCGGCATCGTGGACCCGACCAAGGTCACCCGCTACGCGTTACAGAACGCGGCCAGCGTCGCGTCCATGGTCTTGACCACCGAGTCGATGATTACCGAGATTCCCGAGCCGGCTTCGGCGGCTCCGGCAATGCCGCCGATGGATTACTAGACCAACCCACGCAGCATCGGCGAAGCTTAGGTTCAACACGGCAACACCGCCCCGGATTTCCGGGGCGGTGTTCTTTTTCCCGGCGCGCCATACCCCTAGAAACCCGTCTGAAAAGCCCTGCTGTGACGAGATGGGTTGGAGGATAACCAGTGGATTGGGCCAGGTCTGCGGTATAGGCTAAGGGCGACCCAGCTGACTGCGGCCAACATGAATCCGGCAGTAACGATGGGCGAGCCGGCAGCGGGCTGGCCAGGTCTATTCTCTGGTTTGTTGGGGGAGGAGCCTGGAGCCTGGGACATCAACCCCATCTTGGTAGCCACCAGGGTCAGGTTGGCCACCGTGGCGGCCAGGAGTAGCTGAAAGAGGGTCTTGGCCCGGCCAAAGTAGCGAGATTGGCGGACCCCCAGTTGGACCAGCCGCGCCAGGCGATGCTCGGCCACTTGTCGCCGACTACGGTATTCAGCAAAATCCTCACTTTTCTGGAAGGCCCGGGCTTGTTGCAGGAGCACCTCTTGGGGATGGAGAGTCACCGTACGGCCTTTGCCCTTCCTGCTGGCAATACATTTGGACTGCAGGGGGCATACGCCACAGACCTTCGGGTCGAATTGAAAACTCTGGACCGGGTAGGTCTGACCCAACCGGTTGGTCCGGGTACCCATGGTGCGTAGGGTGTGGGTGACCTGCCCGGCCAGGCAGGTGCAGGCGCCGCCCGCCAGGTCAATCTGGAAGTCCTCCTTGGGGAAGTGGTCTTTTCTGGGACGACCCGGCACCTTGGCTATTAGCGTCCGATCGGCATCGGCAAAGGCCTGCCCGCGTCCCGCCATCCCCATAGGCCGCATCCCCGATTGTCTCCTCCACCGCTATGCCCGTGTTCTCTTCACTCTGCTCCACCAGTTCCAGGACTCCGGTGTTGTCACCGGCATTGCCGGGCAGGATGTCTACCGCGGTCACCAGTTGGGAATCGGTATCCACCACCACGGCTGCCTTATGTCCGTCGAAGCGTTTGCTGCTGCTTTTGCGCCCATGGCGCATCTCCGGATCGTGCACCGAAGGGACCCGGTCCCGGCTTACGCCATCCTTCAGGGCCGGACCATCCTCCTGCCGTTCCACATCCTGCAGTAACAGTTGCCCCAGCAACTCCGCCGCCGCCACTATACCCTGGCGCTGGGGGCTTTCCTCGGGGAACTGACTCTGGGCTTGACGGGCCAGCTCCAACACCAGGTCGGCATCGGCCACTATCTTCAGTAGTAATACCAATTCTGAATAAAGAGGGGAGAGAAAGAGTAGGAGGATGGTGTATGTAGTGGAGATAAAATGAAGGGAAAATAGCCAAGGAGTGAGGGACGAAGGGATGGGAAAAGGAGTGAAAGTTGACTGGCAAGAAAGCAGCGAGGAATTGAAACAGCTTTACCAGAAAGAGGTACATCCCCAACGGCGTACCCGACTGCAAGCCTTCTGGCAGCTGAGCCAGGGGAAACGCATTCAGGATGTAGTGGATACGACCGGGGCATCCTACCGCAGCATGGAACAGTGGCTCAGGTGGTATCGACGAGGTGGACTTGGCGAAGTTCTGAGACGGGTGGTAGGGCACCAGGCCAAGGGCAAAAAGCCCTATCTAAACCCGCTGCAGCAAAGAGCGCTGGTGGCCAAGGTGCAACTGGGCCAGTTCCGGACGGTCTGGGATGCAAAGGAGTGGGTCTGGGGACGCTGGGGGGTGCGTTATACCTATAAAGGCATGTATTCCCTGATGAAGGGGCTTGGGCTGGGGTTGAAAGTCCCCCGACCCCATTCCGATAAAGCCGATGCAAAACAGCAGATGGCCTGGAAAAAAGGGGCCTACTGGATGCCTTGGGCCAGGCTGGAATGACTACTGCCTCCCGGCTATGGCACTGTGACGAGATGCGTTTTGGTCTCTGGGGGCAGGTGCGGCGGCGCTGGGGTCTGAAAGGGAAGAAGATTATCCAGCCGATGCAGATCGTGTTCAGTTGGAGCCATTTGGTGCTGGCGGTGGACGTGGGGCGGGGTGAACTACACTGGGGGTGGTCCCAGGGCATGAACCAGCAACAGTTGGTTCCCATATTTGAGCAGTGGCCCATGGATGGGGTGGTGTGGGATGGAGCCCCCAGTCACAGAGGTAAACTCATGGGCCAGCTGGGCTTTGGGCGAATATCTCTACCGGCCTACTCGCCGGAGTTGAATCCAGCGGAAAGGGTCTTTGAGGAAGTGCGCCGGCACATTGAAGGAGAGGTATATCCTTCCCTAGAGGCCAAAAGGTCGGCCATAGAACACCTGCTGCGGCAACTGAAGGCTGACAAACCACGCTTAAAGCGGCTGATAGGTTGGGACTGGCTCCAGCGGGCTTTGGCTCAACTTCCCAACGCTTAACTCTGCCGCTTATAAACAGAATTCGTATTATATAAGAACAACCGGTTTGATGAGGCAGCCGAAGCCATGGACCAAGCCATGAAGCTGGGAACCAAGGATGCGATCCTCTATTTTCACTCCGGAATGATTCAGTACCGGCTGGGAAATGAAGCCCAGGCCCGGGAGCATCTTTCATTTGCCCTGAGCTTGAATCCCCACTTCTCCATCCTTCATAGCTCCCTGGCCCAGCAGACTTTGTCGGAGCTTGGTGGCTAGGCAGCCCTACTCTCGCCGTTAGGAGTCATGTGATGAGACACCGCCGGGTTTTTGGTTCCAGAGGAATAGTGGCCGTCGGCCTGTTGGCCCTGGCGATTATGATCAGCGGGTCCCCTTTGGCGCGCCCTCCGGTGGCGTCGGCCCATCCCTTGGGTAATTTCACCATCAACCGCTACAGCCGAATAGAGCCCGGAGTCGACCAAATCCAGCTCCGCTATGTGCTCGACCTGGCCGAAATACCCACCTTTCAGGAGATGTCCCGCGTAGACCTGGACCGAGACGGCAGAGTCAGTGAATCAGAAAACACCACCTACTCGGCAAATAAGGCTGAGGAGCTACGGAGAGGGTTGCAGCTTTCAGTCAACGGCGAGGTGATCCTGCTGGACTCGGTGGCTCATGAGCTCAGCTTTCCTCCCGGGCAGGGCGGGCTATCCACGATGCGGCTCAGCCTGCTCCTCCGCGGCCAGCTCCAAGGGGCGACTGGGCCGGGGGAGCAAAGGCTTGACTATCGGGACGATAACTATTCCCAGCGGTTGGGCTGGAAGGAGATTGTCGTAAGGCCCGGAGGCGGTGTCAGGGCCTTTTCATTCTCCTGCCTGGTAGGTAAAGCCCATCATGTCGAAAGCTTCGCTGAGATGGGCATTGTGGCGGCGTAGGGCAGCGGCTACGTTGGAATGCCCAGGCCCCGACGTACCAAGCTGATGACCAGGTTCCGCAGGCCCGCCAGCACCTCAGGGGCGGCCCCAGTGCGCACCTGAGAGCGGTCCTCGTCGAAGGTCACATCCCGTACCCAGTGGAGGCGGTTCTCGATGCCCCAGTGCCCACGGGAAAGACTCAACAATCGCCTGGCATCGGCATCAGTGGCTGGGAGACTGCTAATTGCATAGCTCACAGCCACCTGTTTCTTGCCCTTCACGACCCGCTGGCGCTCTAGCCGACACACCTGTTGCAGATGCGGCCACGCTTCCCCGACCGTCCCAGCGCTGCCCACGTAGCCATTTAGCTCTGGGTCGGCCAAGGCCCCACAACTCTCGCCGCTCCAGCCGCCCATGACGCCGCTTTACTGGAGCATCGGCCCAGACCGTCAGCTTTGCCCCGCGTGCTCGCCACTCCGCTGCCAGCCAGGGAGGTACGGTTGGCCCACCAGGCCGCTCAGTTCCTAGCAGGGGAAAAAGCCACCTCCAGGTCTCGGCGCAAGGTGGGCTGATTCTCTTTAACTGGCAGCAGATACTCTCCGCCGCCTGCCACAATCTGCTCACAGACTTTCCGTTGGGTCAGTAAGGCATCAGCCACTACTACCCGACCCTTCAGGGGTTACCTGGCCCAATACTTCTTTGACCGCCGCCAATTCCTCCCCTTTGCCCGGCGCAGCTACCTGCGCCAGCACTGCCCCAGCGCGGCTAGCGTAGGCCGACACCAGATGGACCCCGGGTATCTCTTGGCCGTGGACCCCTCGCAAGGTTTTCCCGTCCAGGGACAGGGGGTCATCCGCCTCTACCCCGCTATTTGCCAGCCAGTTGCCGACTTCTGCCTCAAAGGCCGCCACGTCCAGGCCCTTGAACACCCGGTGGAGGGTGGCCACGCAGGGTGTCTTCTCCTGGCTGAACCCCAAAAGCTGCGCCGTAGCACCCCCTTGGTCCCGCCCCCATTGAGCTATGGCGTATAAGCTGCGGGCGCCGCACAGCATGGCACAGGTGGCCAAGGCCAGGATCGCCCCCAAAGAGTGGCGTCGCCCTTGGCTACTCCGGAAGTCAGGCACCAAATCCAGCGTTTCTCTCAAAGTCATCATCCTTCCCTCCCGCTTAAACTGGTAATAATTTTATACTATTTTGAGAAAATGAAAAGGCCCTGGAGGCGGTGTCTCTCTAGTTGACTCCACCGTTCCTCAGCAAGACCGCAGCAACGAACTTCGCTCCTACCCCATGGATTTGCTGGACAGCCCATCCGATGATACCGAAGCTCGCGCCACTTTTGTGCTGGCTGGTGTGGGAATGGCTGATGAGCGGGAGCCAGGCCCCAGGGAAATCCAGCCGGTTTTCGAGGGACCCAGCTTCATCACATCATTGGTCACCGCCCAGGAACTGACCCTGCCCGTGATAGTCCTCGCCCTGGTAGTCGCTCTGGGTTTGAGAGCAGTCCACGCCCTGTCGCCCGGTCATGGTAAGACAATCATGGCTGCCTACCTGGTTGGAACGCGGGGCACGGCAATCCACGCGATGTTTCTGGGTCTGACCGTGACCATCTCCCACACCCTGGGAGTCTTGGGGCTGGGCCTGTTGACCCTCTACGCTTCCCACCTCGTCACTCCGGAGCGCCTATATCCCTGGCTAGGACTCGTCTCTGGAGGAACCGTTGTAGCAATCGGTCTTTGGCTTTTGATCGGCCGCATGCGTGACGGACAGCGGGTTGGTTCCAGCCATCACCATCAGACACCCGGTTATCTGTCAGCCCACAACGAGGCAGGATACAACGAAGCCAAGGGCGACTGGCCAAGGTTGGCCCGTTTCCGCAAGATGCTGAGAAGGTTCGCCGCGTCGAAGATAATCCACGGGCACACCCACGAACCTGATCACCATCACTCCTACCAGCACAACCAAGACCACGCCCAGGACCACCGGACCGACACCGGTAAAAATTTGAAGTTGACCTGGAAGAGCCTGGCCGCCCTGGGCGTTGTTGGGGGACTGGTTCCTTCGGTTTCTGCGCTGGTGATACTACTGGCGGCCATATTGCTGCACCGCGTCGGTTTCGGGCTGTTGCTGATTCTGGCCTTTAGCGGTGGCATGGCGGTGGTGCTGACCGGGATCGGACTGCTGCTGGTATACACCAGACGGCTCTTGGAGCGTGTCCGACTCAAAAACCCGCTGGTTGCAGGCCTAAGACGGCTCCTGCCTTTGGCGGCGGCGCTGATAGTCCTTATATCGGGGTTGGCCATCACCGTGCGGGCAATGTTCCAAGTTGGCGTACTTTAGTGATGGCTGGAAGGGGGATATCGGATGGCAGTAGACGCGCCCAGGAAACCGTTTTATAGTTCGAGAAATCCCAGAGCGTCCTATACTCAGGGGAATCAGTCGGAGTTCGAGGGATTCAACATTGAGTATGAGCAGCAGAACTTCCGCTACACCGAAGGAGGACATCGAGTAGCATCGGCGACGCGGGACATGTTCCTGGGTTGGGTGCTACCCCCACCGCTGCGACGGTTTGCGGCTCCGGTCATTCACGCCCTGCTCGATGACCCGGTGCTGGAGGGTCTGGGCTTCCCCAGCCCGTCTCCCATCCTGAAGGGCCTGGTGCGGCAATCCCTGCGGTCGCGGAGTGGACTGACCGGGCTGCTGCCCGAACGCCGGAAGCCCTTCTTGCAGACGGAGCGACGCCACAGCTCCTACCCCAGCGGATACCAGATAGAGCGGCTGGGCCCCCCGGTCAAGAGTGAGCCGGGCTCGGTGGGCCCCTTGAGAAGGGGCGGCGTTCTGGCGGAAGGCCGCGGGTTGGGGGAACAGGCTGAGCATTGGAAAAGTCGAAGTGGCATTAGCGATGGACTAGGTTACCGAGGGTCGTCCGGCTGGCGTTGGGTCTGGAACCTGACGTAACGCAAGCCGTCAAGTGTGTGGTGATCCAACGGCGCAGAATTAACGTATACAAGTCGGCACCAATATCTAATGCGCAGGGAGCTTATTTCCGGACGAGATAATCCGGGAGAGCAATAAGGAGTGTTCATGCAGTTGCCACGACGGTTCTTTGGATGGGTCCTGTTGTCGGTCTTGCTGATTTCCGCTCTAGCTGTAGCTTGAGGGGATCAGCCTACCCCTACTGCCACAACAGCTGCGCCGAGTTCGATGTCGGGGCCGACTGCCACGGTTGCTCCAGAGCCGGAGTCAACCGCCACAACGGTCCCAGAAGCAATGTGGGCAACGCCTTCACCCACCAAGATTCCGGATGCGACGGCCCTGTCCCCTACTCCCACGGCGGCTCCAGCCGCCATGGAGCCAACTACAAGTCCCACCCCTGCCGAAGTGAGGGAGCGCCCCAACCCCGAGGACGTGCTGACCATCGCCCTCAACGAGCTGGACGGCTCCGGCCAGTCCGGGTGGGCCACGCTAGCGGCTAGAGACGGAGGCATCGAAGTGGTGCTGTCGCTAGGAGAAGGCACGCTGAAGTCCGAGAAGGTGCATATCCATAGCGGGCAATGCGGAGCGGACCTGGGCGGTGTAGTTCATGGTCTGACCGACTTTACCGAAGGGAACTCGGTGACGACGCTGGAAGGGGTATCTTTGAAAAGCCTGATGACGGGAAGCTTTGCGGTAAACGCCCACAAAGCGGGAGATCCCAAGGTATATACCGCTTGCGGGAATATTCCCCCGGCGGCTGAAACGCTGACCATCGCCCTCAACGAGCTGGACGGCTCCGGCCAGTCCGGGTGGGCCACGCTAACGGCTAGAGACGGAGGCATCGAAGTGGTGCTGTCGCTCGGAGAAGGCACGCTGAAGTCCGAGAAGGTGCACATCCATAGTGGGCAATGTGGAGCGGACCTGGGCGGCGTAGTTCATGGTCTGACCGACTTTACCGATGGGAACTCGGTGACGACGCTGGAAGGGGTATCTTTGAAAAGCCTGATGACGGGAAGCTTTGCGGTAAACGCCCACAAAGCGGGAGATCCCAAGGTATACACCGCTTGCGGGAATATTCCGGGCGCCGAGACTATGGCTAAGTCGCCCATCAAAGAAGCCACAATGGTAACCCTCCGCAACTTCCAGATCGTACCCACCGTCTTGGAGGTTCAAGCTGGAGAGCAGGCCCGGTTCTCCGTTAGGAGCACCGGCGCCGGGCATACGTTTACCATCCCGGCCTTCGGAGTAAACGTGAGACTACCGGCTGGTATTACCAGAATAGTGGAGTTCGAAGTACCCGATGGAACCTCTGGGGACATTCAGCTGCTGTGCCGGTTCCACTCGAGTGGCAGTGGCGGTATGGTGGGGAAGCTCCGAGTCAATAATGGTGGGGGAGCCTACTAAACCAAAGCTAAGGTGAAACCTACATAAAGCGAACCCGAAGAGGAGTTGCGATATTCTGTAAAAGAAGTCGATTGGCGGTGGTGGAAGGGATGACAGACATAGTGCAACTCATGGAAGAGTGGCAACTGGATGTAGGCGACTTACGGGAAAGGATGTATCGGGCGCCAACACCTCGGGAGCGAGAGCGATGGCATGGGCTATGGTTGTTGGCCCAAGGGTGGTCGGCCACTCAAGTGGCTGAGGCTTTGGAGAGAGAGCCTCATACCATCGGAAACTGGCTGGACAACTTTCGCCAAGGCGGGGCCCAAGGTTTGGTCTTTGAGCAGACTGGGGGTTCCCCCCCGTCTTGAACCGAGGTCAACAGAACCAACTGAAGTCTGCGGTGCAAAATCCGCCTGGGGAGGCGGGGATTGAATTGTCCAACTGGAACTGGAAAGTAGTAAGGCAATTTCTCAAGCAGAGCTTTGACCTGGGGCTGAGTCGGAGCAGTTGCTTGAACTACCTCCATCGGTTGGGCTTCGTGCTGAAGCGACCCAAGAAACGCCTCCTGAAAGCCAAGGATGAAGAACGGAAAGCCTTCGTCCTCCAGTACAGCCAAATCCGAGAGGAGGCCCAAGAGAGTGGAGCCAAGATCTTCTTCGTGGATGAAGCCCACTTTCGGGCCGATGCCGACCTGCGAGGCAAATGGGTACTCAAGGGAGAGGCAGCGCTGGTGGACTCCACCAGTCCCCGGTGGGGAGAGAAGGCCTGCTACTACTCGGGAGTTTGTCTGGAGACTGGGGAGGTGGAAGCCATGGAAATAGCTGGAAACAGCAATGCCGAGACCTCCACCGCCTTTTTACAGCAGCTAAGAGCAAACTATCCTGGACCTCTGGTAGTGATCTGGGACAATGGGCCAGCCCACCGAGGAGCAGCGATTCGCAGCTATTTGACCACTCCGAACTTGCATCTGCGGTTGGTGGCCTTACCGGCCTACAGTCCAGACTTCAACGCCGACGAAGCCGTCTGGGACTGGGCCAGAGAAGAGGTCACGGCCAACGAATGCCTGGGAACAAAAGCCAAAGTCCAAGAGAAGATGAATCAATTCTTCGGCGGGCTAATTCATCGTAAGGATGAAGGGAAACATCGCTGCCCAACCCGGTTACAGGCCCGAGCCGATGCTTTGATCTTTACACCTGCCGTGCCTTTGCCATCACTGCCCAATGTAGTTCCCACCTTGGCTTTGGTTTAGTGATAGACCCGGTTCAGCAGGGCGTTTCCTGCGATTCCACCGCTCTTAGCATCGTGATCACTCCAAACAGGTAACATCCTGTTGGCGGCCATAGTGGGTGGGAATCCGGCAGTGCCAGCTTTTCCTCGGTCCTGGGTTCTAAGCTCAATTGCTTATGAACCTGGGGCCATTACCTTTGACACTATCCATTTCCTCTAATGCGTCTTCAATCGAACCAACCGATACCCGTTGCTTTACTCCGGTGCTTTATCGTGAACCTAGTGGTAAAGGTAGATTGCGCCAACTGGGTTGCCGTGCCGTTAAGAAGGTGAGTGAAAAGGTTATCTCTCCCCCTTGGGGATGGGGAGTGGCCACTACCATGCCAGCCGCTCAAAGATTACTTACGGTTCTGAGATAATGAAGCAAAAGAAAGTAACCGAAGCCTCTGGAACCCTTAGTCTTCGGGTGAAGGTGGCCGACAATATATGGACCCGCGGTTGGGGATTGCTGGGCCGCAAAGAACTCAAAAAAGACGAGGGCCTTTGGATAAAGCCCTGTGCCTCGGTCCATACATTATTGATGCGCTTCCCGATGGACCTGATGTACCTTGATTCCGAAAACCAAGTGGTTAAGACGCACCCCAGACTGCAACCGTTCAAATTTTCGGCCGGCAATCGGCAAACCCACAGCGTATTGGAGTTGCCCGAGGGGTTTCTCATCCGCAACCATTTGGCGGTTGGCGATAGGTTGGTAATAGTTCCTGTTGGCAAGAAGGAAGTGAATATTTCCCTGGAAACCGGCAGTCCCGGTGAAAGCCGGGGTTCGGGAGCACCTCAAAACGCCGCCAGCCGAAAAAGGCGTCACACCAAATGGGTGCGGGTAATATTCCCCAGTCCTTTGTTTGTAGCGCCCATCGCACTGCCTATAATAATGTTTGGAATAGGACTGGGCCTTGGGCTAAGGGCACCATTGCAGCTGCTAGACTTGACCGTGGGCAACGCCCTTCGTGCCATTGGAACAGTTTTAGGACTGCGGAAGCCCAAGAGCGACTCATCTGCTCCCCCGGTCCACGAGCCAGCAACTAGTACAGGTTGGCGTAAATAACCCGGCAGTTCATGCGACCAGCACCTTGCCTTGGTAAGTCCATTTGAAGGGCTTTGCCATGGTCCGGTTGTAATAGTCGATGAAGTCCCACACCTTCTGTTTCAGATCGGTGACCGATCTGAATGACCCTGGCTGTAGCAGTTTTCGCACCAGAATGCTCAGCCAGATTTCCACTTGGTTCATCCATGACGTGTGCTTGGGGGTGTAGTGAAACACGATACAGTGGCTGGGATCGCTGAGAAATGCGGCCCGGGACTCTCGGTTCGCCAATGTGCCCCACTTGCCCTTCTTACCCAACTCTAGGTCCAGCCCAGACTCTCTGGCTACCCAGCGCACTAGAGATTCAGAACGGTGCGTGTCCAGGTTGTCCACCACAAAATGCCACCGCTGGGCCGCCCTATCGCTAGCGATCACTGCCTCCACATGCTGCAGAAAGTCCGCTTCGGTACGTCTGGGCCCCCCATAGGGCTCAACAATCTGACCCGTCACCACATCCCGACTGATGATGCGGCCCGGCTTCTAGAAAGGGGGACCTGAAACCCCACCGGATACGCTAGGAGCGTGTACCATGCCGGATGTACTCAAACTCCCGCCGTTCCACCTTCCCCGGCGCCAAGGGCAACCCAGGATGTTTGCGCTCCAGGGCCTGTACTCCGGTCAACTCATCAGTGCTCATCACTCGCTCCCCAGATTGGACCAAGGCGGGAGCTTCTCGGTACAGATCGCAGATGTCAGTGACTTTGGCGTCATAGTGCTCGTCCCCGGAGGGTGTCAACCAATAGCGTATCCGGTGGGGTTTCAGGTCCCCCTTTCTAGAAGCCTGGCCGCATGACGGGGGGAAATCCGTTCTACGATGACTTTTTCGATGATCTCATCAGCCAATTCCCGGCTGGTCCACTGGCTGATAGGACGACCGCACTGGCTGGGGGCCTCACAAGCCAGGGACATGATCTGGCAAACTTGCTCTGGGGTGATCCGGGCGGGAGCCCCAGGACGAGGCGCATCCCGCAACCTTTCTTCTATACTCAGGTCTTCCAGAATGGCTGCCTGTAGCCCCAGCCAGCGGTTGCGCCAGAACCGTACCGTATCCACATCCAGGCCCACTTCGCGGGCTATTTGGCTGTTGTTCAGGCCAGCCGCGGCAGACAGAATGATTCTGCCTCGCCGGGCCAACTGCTGGGGGGTGCTATATCGGCGCACCAGGGTTTCCAATCCTTGCTGCTCTTCCGGGGATAATTCCACCACGGGAGGTTTCGGTCCACGCATCGCCTTCACCACCACACTTCATCTCTCCAACCTCAACGCGCTCATTATACTACTCGGGCTTTTCAGCCCACCTGTACTAGTCTTAATGGCGCCAGGGAGCGCCTGAGACGGGGGAAATTCGAAACAACCACTCCTGAAGCCGAAGAGGCAGCCGTCCTGGTCACATCAGATTTGGACGAAGGCCGATGGTTCCGGGTGTCCGAGAAACCGGCAACCATCGGAACCAGTGAAAACTGCGACATCAGGCTGCCCACAGCGGCGGGAATTGCAGAGGAGCACGCCCGGCTCTGGTGGCGGGATGGGCGGCTTATGTTGCACCATATAGCGCCGGACCTGGCAACCCTGGTGGGGAGCAGGAAAATCATCTGGACCATATTGGAGGATGGGGATGAGGCCGCTATCGGCCCTTACACACTTCGCATTGGCGTGGGTCAGCCAGAGATCCAGACCAAGGAAGAGGCCGAGCCGGGCGAATACTCCATGAGTCTCGACCTGGAGCAACGACAGCTGGCACAAGTCGGCTAGTGTCGGCTAAAGCCTACCCCCGAAGCCCTCTCAATATGGCTTTCCAACGAGCCTGAGCCGACCCGGCCGAAACATAGGTAAAAAGGGCCTAAGGGCTGCCGATAGTTTCCCTACCGAGTAGAGGTGAACCTGACGGGAGTTTTACTAATACCAAGGTGAAAACTACATTTAGCTAAACCCCAAAGTCTGCTTCGACAATTGGCAGTGTGTTAGTTCGCACCACCTGAAGGAACAAAATCCTTCGTCACACCGGCGTTCGCCGGAATGACGGTGTTGGCAGCGCTGCCCAATCCGGCGTCGATGTAGATTCCACTTTGGTTTCGGTTTAGCAGTTCTAAGCCACCAAAGACGTTTCCTCGCTGGACCCATCCAACATTTGTTGCAGCTCCTCGCCTTCGATAGTTTCTTCGGCCAACAGCCTCTGCGCCAATTGACTCAATTTAGCGCGATTGGATTCGATGACCTCTGCTGCGGTCTCCCGAGCCTTATGGAGCAGATTGCCTATTTCAACATCGATCTTCTCTGCCGAGGCGTCGCTGCAACCATAGGCCAGGTCTGACTCCTTCCCCGTGGCGAACATCTCCGGCCCGGTCTCGAAGGTGCGGGGGCCCAATCCCGGACTCATTCCGTATTCAGTTACCATCTTGCGAGCTACCCCATTGGCCTTTTGCAGGTCGTTGGAGGCACCATTGGTGACCTCACCAAAGACAATCTCTTCAGATACGTGGCCACCCATCATTACTGCCAGCATCGCTTGAAATTGTCCCTTGGTAAACAGAGTCCTATCTTCTGCGGGCAACAGGCGGGTAAAGCCGCCGGCGCCGCCTCTAGGCACGATGGTTACCTTGTGAACCGGGTCCGCATCTGGCAGTTGGGCTGCGACCAAGGCGTGGCCGGCCTCATGGTAGGCCACAATTTCCCGCTCCTTTTCGCTTACTTTCCGGCTTTTTCGCGCGGGACCTCCGATGACCCGGTCGATAGATTCGGCCAAATGTAGGAACTGCACTTCCAGCGAGCCCTCGCGCGCTGCCATAATCGCGGCTTCGTTCACCAGGTTGGCCAGATTGGCGCCGCTGAATCCATGGGTCTGCCGGGCCAGAGTTGAAATATTTACCTCCGCCGCCAGCGGCTTTCCCTTAAGATGCACCCGGAGAATGGCTTCGCGCCCTTTGGTATCTGGCAATTCCAAGATAATGCGACGGTCGAAGCGTCCAGGACGCAGGAGGGCGGCATTTAAAATATCAGGACGATTGGTTGCGGCTATGACAATGACGTTGGTGCGATCATCGAATCCGTCCATTTGAACCAGTATCTGATTCAGAGTCTGTTCCCGCTCATCGTTGCCGCCTCCCATTCCGGCGCCACGGCGCCGACCCACCGCGTCGATTTCATCGATGAAGATGATTGCCGGCGCGGCGGCCCGGGCGCGAGTGAAAAGATCTCGCACTCGACTGGCCCCCACCCCCACAAACATTTCCACGAATTCGCTGCCGCTGATGGAAAAGAAGGGCACCTCGGCTTCACCGGCTATTGCCCGGCTTATAAGGGTCTTGCCGGTACCGGGAGGACCCGCCAGCAGGACTCCCCGGGGAATCTTGGCACCCAACTTGGCGAACTTCTCCGGATAGCGGAGGAATTCCACAATTTCCTCCATCTCCTGCTTCGCTTCTTCGGCGCCAGCCATGTCATCAAAGGTTACATCCGGTTTGCTCTCGGCCACATTGCGAGCTTGGCTCTTTCCCATATTCATCATTTGGCTCATGGCGCCCCGGGATCTGCGAATAACGTAGATAATCAAAACCGCGAAGAGCAGCACCGGTAATAAGGGAAGGAATATTCCCCAAAAGCTGATGCCCGGTTCTTGGACTTCGATCTCTATGCCGCCAGCGGCAACATCGCTTTGCTCCAGCAGCTGCAGGATGCTGACCCCGGTCTCCTTGCGGGAGCTATAGAGCTGCCCCTCGGTGGTTACGACCTCCAGATACTCCCCCTTGACTACTATCTTGCTGACCTGATTGTCCTGGGCCAGCTGTAGCACCTGGCTGATCTTCAATCCCTCAATCTCGGGCGAGTCTGGCCAAAAATGTTGGACCAGGAAGAATATTCCAACGCCGATGAGAAGCCACCTGGCAATACCGATAACGCGCTTCTGGGTCATAAACGCACCTCCCTAAACCCTTTCGTAACAGTTTATAGAGTGAGCGTAATGAGCCGGGGCCTAGTCGGTACTGACATGGGATATAAAGGGTGGAAGCGACGCGGAATTTGGTGCGGGAGAAAGAGAGTCCAGGTCCGAATGGGTTAACGGGAGGTCACTAAGGGGCATGGTTTATTAACCGGCGAACTCGGCCGGCGAGGTGGAGCGTTTTGTTGCCGGCTCATGGGGATTTATAGACAGAGCGGGCCGTCCTGCCGAAAATCCATTCCAAGTCTTCATCGCCGCAGAAGGGCATATGTTCCATGGTGAATCTGAGGGCGTTACGATATCTCTCGCGCAGACCCACCGGCGGAAAGTCGGTGCCTGGAATAGCTGGCCCGGTCAATTACCCCCATACAGCCGGTTTATGTTGCCGTAGCGAGCCGGGTCCAGATCCTTATCTAGCAACGCTGGGTGGTCCGGCCGGTAGCGGTGGGCGCGAAACACGGCGTTAATCAGCTCGGGTGTCTCGCCGCCGCCACTGGGTACGAAGAAGGGATTGACGTACTCCCAGACTATCTCCTGGTGCGGAGTAACCTCGAAGATGCGTCCGGGTGAGCCTTCGCAGATTAAGGTGTTTCCGTTAGGCAACCGTTCGCAGCTGCTGATGGCCTGGCTGTAGAAGGAGATGGCCGGATTGCCCCGGTATTCCCAGGCGATCTCGTTGGTGCTTGGGTCAACCTCAATCACCCGGGAGTACAGGGCCTTTTCATTTTCTCAAAATAGTATAAAATTATTACCAGTTTAAGCGGGAAGGGAGGATGATGACTTTGAGAGAAGCGCTGGATTTGGTGCCTGACTTCCGGAGTAGCCAAGGGCGACGCCACTCTTTGGGGGCGATCCTGGCCTTGGCCACCTGTGCCATGCTGTGCGGCGCCCGCAGCTTATACGCCATAGCTCAATGGGGGCGGGACCAAGGGGGTGCTACGGCGCAGCTTTTGGGGTTCAGCCAGGAGAAGACACCCTGCGTGGCCACCCTCCACCGGGTGTTCAAGGGCCTGGACGTGGCGGCCTTTGAGGCAGAAGTCGGCAACTGGCTGGCAAATAGCGGGGTAGAGGCGGATGACCCCCTGTCCCTGGACGGGAAAACCTTGCGAGGGATCCACGGCCAACAGCGTTTCTCTCAAAGTCATCATCCTCCCCTCCCGCTTAAACTGGTAAATAATTTTATACTATTTTGAGAAAATGAAAAGGCACTGGGTTTCTCCCCCCATCGTCATGGTCAGAGTCTCGGTTCAAATCGGGCAATCGAGATGACTCCGGGGACCTGGGACAGCAAAGGACAGTGTTCGGAATTATAAACCTCGTTGAAGAGTTCTTCCCGCTCCGGCGCTACATCCATGCTGGCGACAAACAGATAACGAGAAAACTGGCTCATGCTGACCTCTCCTACCATTGGCTGGGCTCCGGGCCATTGGCTGTGCTCCGGGCGGTTCCGCTCCGCACTAGGGATGGGAAGGGACCTTACCCGACGGGCATTAGGGTAAATGCGCATACCCTCTTCAGCAATGTTGGTAGGCGTCCTAAACCAAAGCCAAAGTGAAATCTACATCGACACCGGATTGGACAGCGCTGCCAACACCGTCATTCCGGCGTTCGCCGGAATCCAGGGAACATGGCAGAATGTACTTTCGTGGACACCGGCTTACGCCGGTGCGACGAGGGATTTTGCTCTTTCAGGTTTGCGCAGAACTAAAACACTGCCGATTGCCGAAGCAGACTTTGGGCATTAGCTGAATGTAGTTTTCACCTTGGTATTAGTTTAGAAGCCCTGCTGTGACGAGATGAGGTGGAGGATAACCAGTGGACTGGGCCAAGTCTGAGACTAAGGGCGACCCATCTGGCCGCGGCCAATATGAATTGGGCAGTAACGATGGGCGACCCTGGCGGCGAGCCGGTCCGGTCTATTCTCTGGTTTATTGGGGGAGGAGCCTGAAGCCTGGAGACATCATCCCCATCCTGGTAGCCACCAGGGTCAGGTTGGCCACCGTGGCTGCCAGGAGTAGCTGAAAGAGGGTCTTGGCCCGACCAAAGTAGCGAGATTGGCGGACCCCCAGTTGCACCAGCCGAGCCAGGCGATGCTCGACCACCTGCCGCCGGCTGCGGTATTCGGCGAAGCTCTCACTTTTCTGGAAGGCCCGGGCTTGTTGCAGGAGCGCCTCTTGGGGATGGAGAGTCACCGTACGGCCTTTGCCCTCTCCAGCTGCCACGCACTGGGACCGCAGGGGGCATACGCCACAGACCGCCGGGTCGAATTGAAAACTCTGGACCGGATAGGTCTGACCCAACCGGTTGGTCCGGGTGCCGAAGGTCCGCAAGGTGTGGGTAACATTACCGGCTAGGCAGGTGACGGTGCCGGCCGCCAGGTCGATCTGGAAGTCCTCTTTGGGGAAGTGGTCTTTTCTGGGACGACCCGGCACCTTGGCTATTAGCGTCCGACCGGCATCGGCAAAGGCCTGCCGCGTCCCGCCATCCCCATAGGCCGCATCCCCAATGGTCTCCTCCACAGCTATGCCCGTGTTCTCTTCACTCTGCTCCACCAGTTCCAAGACTCCGGTGTTGTCACCGGCATTGCCGGGCAGGATATCTACCGCGGTCACTAGTTGGGAATCGGTATCCACCACCACGGCAGCCTTATGTCCGTCGAAGCGTTTGCTGCTGCTTTTGCGCCCATGGCGCATCTCCGGGTCGTGCGCCGAAGGGACCCGGTCCCGGCTTACGCCATCCTTCCGGGCCGGACCATCCTCCTGCCGTTCCACATCTTGCAAGAGGAGTTGCCCCAAGAGTTCCGCTGCTTCTCCAATAGCCTGGCGCTCAGGACTATCTGCGGGAAATCTACCTTGGGCCTGACGGGCCAGTTCCAATACCAGGTCAGCATCGGCTACTATCTTCTGCAGTAAGGCTTGCCGCTCTTTCTTGTTGTCCCAGTCAATCCCCGCCTCTCCCTTCACACTGGAGCCAAAGTAAAGCTCCAGGCCGTGTCTCAAGGCCCACTCCTCGGCCCGGGTCCCATCCAGTTGGGCCAGTGCCCGGACCACCTGGACTATGCCGTCGGCCAGCAGGTTGTAGGTGTCCTTGACCGCTCCCCGACCCAGAATGTAGGTAGTGTCCACCGCCACCTTCATCCGCCGTCCTTTCAGGCAGCCGGTCTGCCGGGCGAATTGGAGGCTGCGCTGAAAGACGGCCCGCACCCGGTCGTGGAGGATCAGCTGGGCTCGAAACAGTTGCAGGGTGCTCTTGGCAAAGGGCCGGTCCTCCACCTCAATCCCCAAGGCCACCTTCCACCGGATATCGAAATCCGCCCTCTGCTTGGCTTCCAGGTCGCTAACTTTGTCGTAGGCTTGCAGCAACAGCGCGGTGGCCACCAGACTGGGAGGCACGCTATCCCGGCCATTGTCTGGGCAATACAGTTCGGCGAAATCTTCGTCCCGAAATAGCTGACCCTGCAGGGAGGCCAGGAAGCCGTAGAAGGAGCCGCGGCCCACATAGTCCAGGTAGAGATGGTCCGCTTCCAGGAGTCCTCGCTGTGCCGGCCTTACTCCCAGCATCCTCAACCTCCCCCACCCCTTTAATTCTCCGGTTTAATTCTACTGCCAATTATATCGGGTTGCCTGGGGTCAAGGCACTTTTCGGCCGGAGTTCTAGTACTACAACGACGAGTTGTCTGGTAGGATGGCTGGACAGATGATGTTGGGTGGTTTGGGTGATGGATGCGGCGAGCTTCGAGCGGGTCTACGACAGCCTTCAGGAATTCCACGCCTTCTTTGCGGCCTCCTTCGGCCGCAAGCAGTGGCGGGATCACAGCGGGAATTACCTTCAGGCGCTGCTGGTGCAGGACCAGGAGCGGCGCAACGCCGAGAATCTCTCGGAATCGGTGGGCATCTCGGCCCGGGCGATGCAGCGCTTTCTCACCGAGGCCCGGTGGTCCGATGAGACAGTCATAGGGCGGTTGCAGGAATACTTGGCCCCCAGGCTGGGACACCCGGAGGCGGTGTGGGTGTTCGATGGCAGCGACTTCCCCAAGCAGGGCAGGAAATCGGCGGGAGTGGCCCGGCAGTACTGCGGCAGGCTGGGCAAGGTGGCCAACTGCCAGGGTGGGATGTTCCTGGCCTACGTCAGCCCGCTGGGCCGGGCGTTGGTGGACAAGCGGCTGTATCTGCCCAAGAGTTGGACCTCCGACCAGGACCGGTGTGCTGCGGCGGGTGTGCCGGAGGACCGGCGGAACTACCGGTCAAAGACGGAGTTGGCCCTGGAGATGCTGGAGCGGGTCCTGGAGTTGGGCTACCTCAGGGCCGAGTGGGTTGCCGGAGACGACGCCTTCGGGATGTCGCCGACCTTCCGGGAGGGACTGGCGGCCCTGGGGATGCGCTACGTGCTGGACGTTCCGGGCGGCACTACGGTCTGGCCCTTGGACCCGGCTTGGACCAGTCCGGAATATCCGGGGTTCGGCCGCCCCCGCAAACCCAAGCTGCGGCCTGGGCAGCGGCGGACCATGGAGCAGCGCGGTGATGAACTGCCGGATGAGGCTTGGCGGGAGATAACGGTGGCCCAGGGAAGCCAGGGGCCGCGCACCTACCGGTTCAGTGCCCAGCGGGTGCGGGCCACCAGGAGGCGCAAGCCCGGCGAGGAACTGTGGGCCGTCTGGCGCCGGAACCTGGACGGCAGCGAGCCCCGCTACTACCTGTCCAACGCTCCCGAGGGCACAACCTTGGAGACTCTGGCCTACGTGGGTGGGTCCAGGTGGCGCATTGAAACGGAGTTCGAGACTGAGAAGGGTGACGTGGGGCTGGACGAATACGAGACCCGCAGCTGGGCAGGGTGGCATCACCACATAGCCATGTGCCTGCTGGGTGGAGCGTTCCTGCTGAGCCTGCAGCAGGATTGGGGGGAAAAAGATGCCCCGGATCACGAGGCCACAGGTGTACCGGGTGGTGCGGGAGATGCTGCCCCGGGAGCAGTTCGGGCCCGATCAATTGCTGTTGTGGCTGGAGGATACGCAGCTACGCAACGAACGGGCTCGCCGTTCCCACGAGAGACGCCGCTCCACCCGCCGCGAAAGCAGGATGGAGCCGCCACCTTAAACCCGTCGTTGTAGTACTAGGGTATCGCAACGAGAAGACCCCCAGTTGTCGGGGTGCCCGAATGGTTGCAGACCCGGATACCATGCCTGTTTTGCTAGCCGCTCTACGAGGATACTCTTTAGGAGAGCATTCCCTCCGGACCTTGTCCCAGGAGTTGAACGCCCAAGGCAACTCCACCGGTGATGGTCGGCCCTTCACCGAAAGCTCCATCAGCACCCTTCTCAACAATCGATTCTATGAGGGTAAGGTGGTCTATCACCGAGGTCGGCCCGATGAACAGATCATCGACGGGGCTCACGAGGTGCCAGAGGAGGTCCAAGAGCTCTGGCTCCGGTGCCAGGAAGTACGGCGAGAGCGTAACCAGGCGGGGCAGCCCAGTCCGAGAGCTAGAGAACAACGAATCTATCCCCTGACCGGGGTCCTGGTCTGTGACGGCTGCGATCAGCCCTACCACGGTATCTTCTCCCAGCGCGCCGGGTATAATTATCTTCGCATGGACCACAGCTGGCGCCGGTGCCCCATGCGCCCCCAGTCGGTACCAGCGCCCCGAATTGAGGAGGAGTTTGCCCAGAGAGTGTTGGGATGTGTCACCCTGGACGACGGCTGCCGCCAGGCGGTGTTGCGGGCGCTGACCAAAGAAGGTCCCCAGCCGGACCATAGCGTGGAGATTGGACGCATCGACGGAGCCCTGGCCAACCTCCGGAAACAGCACTTGTGGGGCGCCGTCAGTGATGAGGAGTTCCAAGTCGAACATCAGGGTCTCAAACGACAGCGTTCGGCTCTGGAGCCCAGGCCGTCCTCACCCGGGACTCCCGACCTGGAACGGGCAGTTTAGCTGTTGCGGGACCTACCGGCTTTATGGCAACATCCTGGGGTGACCCCAGAGCAGCGCCGGGAGTTGGTTCGGGAAGTGTTCGAAGAGATTCGGCTGCGGGAAGGGAAATTGTACGCCGTACAGCCGCAACCCCAATACGCGCCCTTGTTTGCCTACAGTTTGTGGAGGCAACAACAATTCGTCGGTGGTGAGCGCTCACCCTGAGCCTGTCGAAGGGCGATCACCATGATCTGATATCATTTCACACAGGCTCTATGTCGCCACCTAGTGAAGGGACCCTCCCCTAAAACGCCGGACGCCGCAGTACCGCCGGGTCGATTTTGCGGGGAATCAGCTGGCCGTCGGTGGGCTGGCCCAGCAATTTCCCTTGATCTACCATTAACTTCCCCCGCAGCATCACCGTGGTCGGCCATCCCTCCACTTCCCAGCCTTCCCAGGGGCTATAGTCCCGCAGGTGCAGGTCATCCATGCTCAAGGCCTTCTTGAAGGAGGGATCGATGATCGCGATGTCGGCGTCGCTGCCGGCGGCGATGGCTCCCTTGCGGGGGTAAAGACCCAGCAGCTTGGCGGCGTTGCTGGAAGTAACCTCGGCATACCGCTCCAGAGATAATCCGCGCTTGACCACCGCCTCGCTGTAGTTGACCCCCATGCGTATCTCGATGCCGATGTTGCCGCCGCGGACGTCGACCACATTGCGTCCGGCGGTCTTATCCACGTAAGTGGTGAAGCTGCTGTCGGTGGCGGTAAAGGCCAGGTTGCCGCCCATCACTCCGTCCCAGAGGTGATTGCGGTCCTCCTCATACTTCAGAGAGGGATAGGTATGATACTTCATCCCGTCCGGCTCCTGGTACTGGTCGCAGATGAAAGACAGGGCCAGGGTCAGCACCTCGCCGTAAACGGGCAGCCCGTCGCTGCGAGCCTCGGATATGGCGTCCATGCCATCCTTGGCAGTCACGTGGACGAAGTACATTCCGGCGCCGGTCCGCTCCGCTAGGCGGATGGTCTTCTGGAAGGCCAGGTCCTCCACCAGCTTGGAATGGATCAGGTGGACGTTGTACCAATCCCACAGGCCCCGCTCCTTGGCCAGCAGATAGTTGTACATCACCAGCTCATCATCCTCGCCGTGGACCGCCAAGACGCCGCCATGCCGGGCCACCTGCTCCATCACGGCGCCCATGCGGCCGGTGTCGATCCTGCCGATGGGGGTCAGCGTGTGAACCCGGCCCTCGGCAGGCCTGATGTCGGTGGTAAAGACCTTGATGCTGGGGAAACCCGCGTCGATCAGCTCCTTATAACGCGAGATGGCGTCCGGGGTATTGTTGCTGGTGTAAATGCAGTGGGTGGAGTAGTCGGTATAGGCGTTGCCCTGCCAGGGAGCCAGAAAGCTGTGAATCCCGGCCGCCAGGTCTCCCTCGTTGGGAACCGGCGCGAAGTCGATGACCGTGGTAGTGCCGCCCCAGATGGCTCCCAGGGAGTGCTCCAAGGGACCGGCGTTGGGAGTCCCGTCCACCAGCTGGCGGGCTCCCGGCTGGACGTTGGCCACGGCGTGGGCATGGGGTTCAATGCCTCCCGGCACCACTATCTTGCCGCTGGCGTCGATGATAGTAGCGCCTTCCGCAGGCAGGACGCCGGGCAGGGCCACGGCGACTATCTTTTCCCCGACTATGCCCACATCCCAGCTTCCGGCTCCCGCCGGAGTGACCACCTGCCCTCCAGATATAATAGTGTCTAACATTCTGAACCTCCCCCTTTCTAGGTAAAGGACCTTTTAACGCACCCCGTTAATGCACCCGGCAAGCCTGGCTCAATGGTTCCGCTCGATTGGCGACCCGCCGGACCTCAGCACAGCCAGTCGGCGACTCGCTCCCCGATCATGATGGCCGTCGCGTTGGTATTAGCACGGGTGACGTTGGGCAAGATGGAAGGATCGGCCACCCGCAGGCCTTCCAGTCCGCGCACCCGACAAAATTGGTCCACGACGGCGTGCGAGTCCGAAGCCGGACCCATCTTGCAGGTGCCGGAAACGTGCCGCGAAGTGCCGCAAGTACGCCGCAGCCAAGAGTCTAGCGCGTCATCGGAAGCCAGGTCTGCGTCGGTGGGGCTGACCCGCGCCTCGACTATTTCTGAGTAGGCCGGGTCCTCGGACAGCTTGAGACAGAGCCGGACCGCCTCCCGCAGCCGCTCCCGATCCCAGGGGTCATCCAGATAATTGTAGTTGAAGTAGGGTTGCACCTGAGGGTCGGCCGAAACCAGACGGACCTCGCCCCGACTGTGGGGGAACTCCAGCGCGCAGGATAGCCGAATGGTACGCTCCGGGATGGGTTCTCCGGTGAGGGTGGTGAACCCGGAGTTGGTCTGAATCATTATGTCGTTGGGGGACTGAGAACCGCCGGCGGTGTAGCGGAGTCCCATGCGTACACCGTCGGCATCTAGCGGCAGGTCCACGCCTTCTTTGAGCCGAAGTCCCACGCTGGCGCTGGGATGGTTCCTCAGGTTTTGCTCTACTCCCGGCAGGTCGTGCAGCAGGGGAATCCCAACCGTGCCCAACTGGTCGGCCGGCCCGACACCCGAGAGCATCAGCAAATGGGGCGATTTGAGCCCTCCAGCGCACAGAACGATTTCCTGACCTTCAACGGTAAAGACCTCTCCGCCACTCTCCACCTCCACGCCGATTGCCCGATTTCCTTGGAACTTGATGCGGTGAGCCAGAACGTCGCTCTTGATGGTCAGGTTCATGCGGTGCCGGGCTGGATTAAGGTGAGACAAGGCGGCGCTTACTCTTATGCCATTGGGGTTGTTCATCGGCAGGGGACCCACCCCGCTGGAGTCCGGCCCGTTGAAGTCTGGATTCTGGACAAAATTGGCGGCGAGGCAGGCCCGATGAAAGGCCGCCTGTATCGGCGGCCAGGGCTCCCGATGGCGGCGCAGCACCGGCACCGGCCCATCGGTGCCGTGGAAATCGTCTCGAATATCCTGGTCCTGTTCCATTTTCCTGAAGTAGGGCAGGACCTTCAGATAGGACCACTCGTCATTAGCCCAGGGAGCCCAGCTGTCGTAATCCTCGGGCACGCCCCGCAGCATGATCTGGCCATTGATCGCTCCGGAGCCCCCCACCACTTTGCCCTGGGCGACGTGTATCTCCCCCTGTTCCTGGTTGATAGTACCGGTCAGGGACCAATTGTGGGGAGCGCCCTTGGCTTCCCCATCTCTGTTATGGCCATACTTCAGGTCGTCGGGCAGCAGGTCGATGTTAGAATAATCCGGCCCGGCTTCCAGCAGTAATACCGAACGCTGGGGATTCTCTGAAATTCTCGAAGCCAGGGTGCTGCCCGCGGACCCGGCGCCAACTACGATCACGTCGTACTTCATATTCGCTCCCTGATAACCTCGGCTTCTTCAAGGATTGGTGGAGGGATCACAATCCCGGCTTGATAAAGGCGGGACATTTGGGACCCTTTCAGCGAGTCTTCTCTCAGCCCTGGGCGGCCACACCGGATTTCAGGCCAGAACTTCCCTGGCCTTTCCGAAAATACTATCGAACATCTCTCGCGTCAACCTGCCGGTCTGGGTGTTCTGCTGGCTGGGATGATAGCATCCCATCAGAACAGGGCCGTCGGGCAACTCGTAAGTTGCGCCGTGACCAAAGCGGGGTCGGGGGGACGGGATCTGGTGGCCTTCATCGCTCCAGGTGCGCAGAAAGGTATCGAAGGCGATTTTTCCCAAAGCCACCACAATTCGTACCCGGGTCAGCAGCCTCAATTCCTCAACCAGATAAGGGCGGCAGTTCAACAGCTCCTCGGGAAGAGGCTTGTTGGCCGGCGGAGCGCACCGCAGCGCAGCCGTTATATAGGCGTCTTTCAGGAACAGGCCATCGTCCAGACGCTGGGAATTGGGGGAGCTGGCGAATCCATATTTATGTAAAGTGCCAAACACCCAGTCGCCGCTGCGATCGCCGGTAAACATCCGGCCGGTCCGGTTGCCACCGTGGGCCGCCGGCGCCAGACCCAGAATTAGCAGGCGGGCGTCGGCCGAGCCGAAGGCCGGCAAGGGCTTCCCCCAGTACTCCCACTCCCGGTACATGGGCCGCCTTTTCTCGGCGACAGCCCGGCAATGGGCTACCAACCGGGGGCAGCGAGTGCAGCCGATGACCCTTTCTTGCAATTCTTCTATCGCGCCCAAGAAGCTGTCCTCCCAAAAAGTCCACCGAAAAGTCCAGATGATGACTTTGAGAGAAACGCTGGCAAGCGCAGGCCAACTATACCGTGCGCCCCAGGTCTGGGCAAGCTGATTAGGGCCAGCGGTCCCAGATTGGCCATTTCGTGCAACTCCCCGGTTTCTGGCTCTTTCAACCCGGCTGCTAAAATCTATGCCGGTATGATCACCGGTCTTGGCATTATCCCAGATATTCGAACCCAATAGCCGATGCCACCAAGAAGACGAAAACGGTCCCGCGCCAGGCGCCGCCGCAGTGGAATTTCCCGGCCCATTCTGCTGGGCGGCATGGTGGCCGTGTCGGTCCCCTTGCTGCTGGGAGTTGTCATCCTGGTGTGGCCGCTGATCTCGGGACTGTCGCTCTTTACCGCCCCCAAGTCCTCCCTCGCCAACACCGAGATACTCATCGATCGCTCGGTCGCGATGGATGCATCCTACTGGGGCGGGCAGTCCAAGCTGGAGTTCGCTCAGGAGACCATTGCCGAGAAGCTTTTGAGCCGGCCTAGCAGTAAAGATTCCAGCTGGGCCATCCGTCAATACGGCGGTCCCTGCGGTGGCGACAACACATCCTTGGTTACACCCTTCTCCGCCGGTAATATCGATGAGGCTTACACCGCACTGGCCGAGGTCGAAATAGGCGGAGATACATCATTTACCCAGGGAATGACGGCGGCGATAGAAGATCTGGCGGATCCAGAGCTATTCCACGGCAAAATCAACGCCATAATCGGCATTATCGGGACCAGCCAGATCTGCCGGCCCGAGTCGGCTGCCAATACGCTGAATGCCCGCATCGGGGAGACCAACAATCGAATATATGTCCGCATCGTCGGCATGGGAATCCTGGCCAAGGACCGCAAGGTGCTGGAGCAAACCGCCAAAGCCATGGGAGGGAAAGCCTATTTTGTCGGCACCGGCCTGGAGTTGGAAGAGACCCTGATTGAGATATCCCTGGAGTTGAGGGAGGTGTTGCAAGAGTTCAACGAGGGTGACGGCATTTTCCTCCAGACTCCGGTGCCCATACCCCCGCCTCCGCCGATCGTGACCCCAACCCCCACCGTCGAGGCCACGCCAGCGACTGAAGCGGCCGGGAAAACCGCGGGGAGCCGGAACCTACCCCTACTCCAACTCAGCAGCCACCGGAACAACCCTCTCCGGTCCCTACGCCGGAGCCAATGGCTTCCCCGACTCCCGAACCGACTATCGGGCCCACCGCCGTGCCCACCCCCACTGCGACGGCGACGCCAGTTCCCACACCGCTGGCTGTGCCAACTCCCCGGCCCACGTCCAGGCCGCCCGTGATAATCAGCAATGACACGCAGCCGCTGCCCGCCCTACCGGTCGATTGCCTCTCCGAGTTCCAGCCGACTCCTCCCGATATCAGAGGGCAGACTTTGCCCCATGTATTCGCCGGCACCGTCAGCGTCGACGGCGCGATTGCTCCGGATGGCAGCGTAGTCACGGCCCGCATCGAAGGCCTGTTGGCAGCAGTAGCCGTCCTGAAGGGCGGGAACTACACCCTAGCCGTGGAGCCTCCGCCGGGAGTGTCCTACACCCACATTTCCCATATGGCTAAAAAGTTTTCTCAGTAATTCGTCGATGGTCTTTCAACCATTGTCTAATTATGGGCCCTTTTTGCGTGTTCCCAGCTATAATAACTCCATGATATGTCACTTTGCAGTAAGATGCCGTAGGCACCATGGAGGCACCTGATGGGTGACGGCGAAAAAGCCCCTCTCCGGCTCCAATTCAACCCCAAAGTCCGCCTGGAATTTCACGGCTCAACCATCACCTCCGACGCTGGTCTTCTTGCCTTTCGAGAGTTTGATGATGCCTTGGGCCTTACCGAAATCGCTGAGGACTACCTCCAGGAAAGCCGTACCGGACGCAATATCCTTCACCACCTGGTTCCGCTGCTAAGACAGTCGATCTACAGCCGCTTGGCCGGCTACGACGACACCAATGACGCAGTGCGCCTTTCCCAAGACCCAGCCATGCGAGTGATCGTGGGATGGCAAGGCTCGGAGCGGAAAGGAGCCAGCACCAGTGAGATGGGCCGGTTCGAGACGGAGTTCCTGACCCAAGAGGACAACCTGAAGGGGCTGGCACGAATAAATACCCAGTGGGTGGAACGAGCTATGGCCCATACCCTACACCGGCGAGTAATCCTGGATATGGACAGTTCCGAGAGTCCAGTGCACGGCCAGCAGGAGGGAGCAGCCTATAACGGCCACTTTGAATGCGTCTGCTATCACCCTCTCTTTCTGTTCAACCAGTTCGGGGATTGTGAAGCAGCTAAGCTACGGTCAGGCAACGTCCACAGTGCCGATGATTGGCAAGAAGTCCTTGATCCGGTGGTGGAGATATACGATTATCTGACAGCAGCGGCTACGCCATCAGGCTGCTGTCCAACGGTGCTGCAGCGGGAGATAGCGCCCCGGCTAATACGGCCTAAGCCGGAGATATACGATTATCTGGAAGCAAGAAACATCGGCTACGCCATCAGGCTGCGATCCAACCAGGTGCTGCAGCGGGAGATAGCGCCCCGGCTAATACGGCCTACGGAGTGGCTTTCCCCGAAGCCCATCGTCTCCTATCATGACTTCGTCTACCAGGCCCAGAGCTGGAACGTTGCTCGGAGAGTGGTCTCTAAGGTGGAGTGGCACCAGGGAGAACTGTTTCCCAGAGTGGGCTTCATCGTCACCAATCTGAGCTATCCAAACATCGGGATAGTCCGCTTTTACAATGGCCGAGGCACCGCGGAGCAATGGATAAAAGAAGGCAAGTACGCCCTGAACTGGACCAGGTTGTCCTGCCACAAGTTCGTGGCCAATCAGGTCAGGCTGGAGTTGTTCGTACTGGCTTACAACTTGGGCAACTCCATGAGAAGGCTAGCCTTACCGGAGGCAATGAAGCACTGGTCGTTGACCAGTCTGCAGACCAGGATGATCAAGACTGGAGGACGGTTGGTGCGCCATGCCGGAAGGCTGGTGTTTCAGCTTGCTGAGGTGCTCGTGAGTCGGGAAATGCTAGGCGGGATACTGGAACGAGCTACCTGCGCCAGCACTGCCCCAGCGCGGCTAGCGTAGGCCGACACCATAGGCTGGCTCCTGACTAGTCCACTTTAGGAGCGTCGGGATTGGTTCCGGTTACGGGGTCGCACAGGGCAAAAGAGCTTCCCAAGTGCGAGACTTGGGCGTAGACCAGCGGTTTGGGGATTTTACGCTTGGCAGTACAGTGGTTGCCCAATGAAAGCGGGGACTTTGAGTGAATCAGGCCGCATTTGACGCCCTTGGAATGCGGGATTATATTTGGCGGTATCCCCGCGGGAGCTATATCCAGGAAAGGTGGTTTGATCTGGGGAATCCCGGCTACATCGGCAAAAAAATCATCTTTAGCGTTGGAGAGTGCCAGGCCTCTCCAACGCTACCTGGCAAACCGCCCGAGTCGACCGGGTGGACCTCACCGCCAGGTCTCCCCAGTAAGCCGACGACTTCCGGTCCGTCAAATAGCCGGTCCCACCAGACGGCAGGGCAATCGCCTCTAAAACTGCCTTTTCGAACTTCGGTACAGAAGGCTAGCGAATGGTAGATATTCCGATGCTTTCCCAGCTATTTTGAGTATAACACGTAAAGATCGAAAGACTTCCGGGACTCGTCAGACCCCAAAGAGCCACTGTCCCAAACCTGGGGGCGATTAAGACGCGATTGCCCTGCACCAGACGGTTGACAGGATTACCCGGTGGCTTACAATGAGTCATACTAAGAGCGCTCCCAACCATCATTTCGCCGGGCCTTGCCCTTGGTTTATCCATGAGCCCGGGAGCTCCGGGAGCCCAGCAACTTTTGGAGGCCTACATGATTACCAAGTTTGATAGTCTCTACGCCGGGCACGTGGATATGGAAAACACGGGCTACGCCGGCACCGCGGTCAACGATCGCTCCTTCTCCGACGACCATTTGGCGACCGCCCTGGACAAGGCAGTGAACATTGCACAGGTGTTGGACCGCAACGGTTACGATACCTTCTGGATGGCCGAGCACCATTTTCAGCCTGAGGGATACGAGTGTATCCCCAACCTGCTTTTGCTCAACGTTCATCTGGCCCACCTGACTAAAAACATCAAGCTGGGCTGCGCTTTCAACATCGCTCCCATGTGGCATCCACTGAGACTAGCCGAGGACTTTGCAACGGCGGATATCCTAACCGGCGGCCGGGTGATTTTCGGCATTGGACGAGGCTACCATACGCGGGAGGTAGAAACCTTCGGCAACCCGCTGCTGGACCAAGCCGCCAACCGGGAACTGTTTGAGGAGCAGGCGGAGATAATTTTCAAATCCTTCAATGAGCGTTCTTTCTCTCACCACGGCAAGTTCTATGACATTCCCCCCAACGTGCCCTACCGGGGTTATCAGTTGGAGGAGATAACCCTGGTGCCCCGCCCCAAAAACCTGCCGGTGGAATGCTGGCAACCGATTCAAGGCGGCACCACCCGAGCCCTGGACTTTATGGCCAAGCATGGCATAAAGGGAATCATTGGCGGCGGCGTGGCCGAGGGGGGAGCCATGGATGAAATCATGGTGGCCTACCAGGATGCGCTAATCCGGGCCGGCCGTCCCAATGCCAAGCTGGGCGAAGACATCAGCCTGGGATTTCATTTCTACCTGGCGGAGAGTCAGGAAGCGGCAATTAAGGCGTCGGCCAGCTACTACGAAGAAAACCTCAAGATGTTCGGTCCGCTACGGCTGACTCGGGGCCTCAGCGAGCAACAGATCCTGGATATCAGCGACCCCAGGAAAGCGCCCAACGCCGGGCTTCCCACCCTGGAGAACGCCGTTAAGGCGGGCTCTTTCCTGTGCGGCACACCGGACCAGATAATCGAGACATTAAAGCGGACAGAAGAGAGGTATCCCGGGTTAGATCGAGTCGGCATGAGTCATCCGGTGGGCACTCCGGAGAAGGTGATTCTGGAACAGCTGGAGTGGCTGGCCCGGGACGTCATGCCCGCCTTCCAGGGAAAGGTGAAAGCCGCCGTTCCCGCCGATGACTAAAAGAGTGTTTAAAAAATTCCCTGACTTCTAGGCTCCAGGTGTCATTCCGTTTTGGGCTTTGGCATCTTCTCCCCTTGTGGGAGAGGATTGAGGGGAGGGGTATCACCCTCATCCCAACCTTCTCTCATCAAGGGAGAAGGGGCTCTTATCAGGCCATACCAGGATGCGAATTCTTTTATTCTAGCCTGGACAATAAGTCAGGCTTTTTGAATACGCTTTAAGTCCCCCAAGCATCAGCCGCTTGGGGGGCTTTTTAGCGCCACTGGCCGGGGCAAAGCTGGAAAATACGGTTCAGCCGGGGACCGGCCTTGCGGGCGCGGCCTGCGGGAGGAGCCCTAGGCCGGCAACCGAACCTTTTTGGTAACCGGCCGGTTGTAGGGGCGGGCCGGGCAGTAAGCGGAACGGGAGCGCCCCGAATCTCCGGCCACCAGCACCAACACATTGTCCGGATGCCTGACCACCGGCACATTGATGTTCGGCTCGTCCACGTTCAGCCAATGGGGCCAGTAATAAAGGTCTCCCGCTTCCTGGTTCCGACCGTATCGCAGCTGCTTGTATCTCTGGACTCGCTCCACCGGCACCCGGGCACGCTCATAGAGGTATAGCTTAACGTCCTCTTTGGTCCAGCCATCCTCACTGAGGTGCCGGGCAATCAAGGGACTGATTACCACCACCGCATGCCCACCGTGGATAATATTATGGTTCAGGTTGGACATGGAGTCGGCTAATATCCACAATGAAAACTCCATGCTTCCGGAGCCGCCGGGGTTGTTGCCTCGGGGCGCGTCGGCAGCGTAGACGGTAACGCAGCTATCTTCGGCCTCGAAACCGAATTCGGTGTGGACCGGGGCCCAAGGCGTGTCCACGTCCGCGCCGATGCAGTAGGAGTACTTGGATGGAGAGCCCAGGGTAGATTTATCCCCGCTCTCCGGGTGTCCACCGCCCGCGTTTACCATTAGCAGCCGGACCGCCCGGCCAATGGTGGCATTAGCCCGGCTGCCATGGCCGAATAGTCCGACACCATGGTTGATTCCAACCTGCTCCACCACCGGTCCGCTTACAATCACCAGCGGCGCCGCCGGATCGCTGGTGGCCTGCAACCCCTGAACATCAAACTGGGGGTCCAGTAGGGCTTCAACCGCCGCCAGCACCACGGGCAGGTATTCCGAGCGACAGCCGGCCATAACCGCGTTGGTGGCTACCACCTCAACGGTTACCACGCCCATGCGGGGAGGCATAACGCCAAGGACCTCCAACCCATCCCTCCCGGCGGCCGCGACCATGGCCCGCACCGCTTCCTCCGTCGGAGGAACTACCGGCAAGCCGTCGGTCCAGCCGTTTTCGAAATACTGCTCAATGGTGTCGATGGCGCCCTGAACCGAATCCAGGCCGGTCAGTCTCGGCGTGGTTTTACCGGTCACCATAGGAAAGCTCCCTGGCTAGAATCTGGACTTGAAATCTGGGCTTTATGAAGGGTTTGAGAAGTAACTCGAGCTAGCCAGTCAGGGCATTTACGATTTCTTCGGCCACAGTCTGGGCCTTAGCCGCGGCGACGTTTCGGTCTCCCAGGGGATGAGATACGGCTACCAAGGGCAGGTCTTCCAGGTTCATAGACCGTTTTATGGATGTAGCCAGGCGTACAAAGCTGCTGGTGGCCACTACCACGGCGGGTTTTCCGGTTTCCTCGAAGCGAATTCCGTCGAGCATACTGCCCGAAGTGCAGGAGCCTCAAAGGGCTACCCCGGCCACCATGAAATCAGCCTCCCGGGCCATTTCGGCCAGCATCCCTGCGTCGGCCGGTTTGGAAGAAGTGAACTTGGTCTTCAAAATCACCTGGGCTACCCCATACTCATCCCTAAGGATGCCCGCCAGCGCGTCGAAGAAAAAACCCGAGGTGTCGTTTCCGTTATCCAGCAGGGCCGCCGTGGTGCCCTTTACCGACGAAAGGCGCCGGGCGTTTTGGCGCTCCACGACTTGCACATGTCCAGTGGGGTCCAGGTAAGCGACTCGCTTAACCGCCGGTTCGGTTAGGGTAGGCGGTGGCATATAATGGCCCTCCTTCAGTTTCCCGCCTGACGCGAAATAGGAGCCGGGTCCGACCAGGGGACTGGTTTCTCCGCCCACCGGTTTATGCCCGGTTCTTGCCGGATACCATTATAGTCACCAATGCGGCTGGGTACCAGGTAGCTCGCCGGGGTTCCTGGGCCTGGAATCAAGAGCTAAACCCGGTCGGTGGAGCCACAGTTAAGGGAATTGTTTGAATTGTTCAAAGGGTAGATGCGACCCGGAATTCGGGCAGGGGAAGGGGAAAGGGGAGGTTCAGGAACCGGAGGCAGACTCGAAGCATGAACGACTGCTTCTCGCACCCATCCCGAGGGGAAGCCCAGCAGGACCGCCGCAGGTTTAAGCTAAGAGATGCGGGTTTTAGCCTTTATGTGGAGTGGCCGGTTATTCTCAGCTTGCGAGACAGCCCACTCACCAAACCCTTGGCATTAACCGAGTGATAGGGAAGCCCGGCTTCCGCCTTGCTGAGCGACTCTTCATCCGTGGACATGTCTATAGCGATTCTTTCCAGCCGGTTGTAAGAGACTCCCCCCGCCACGACAGCAACCACCAGAACAGTCGCCAAGGCTCCGACCAGCAACGTCCAGAAAAGTCCGATTTGCAATAACTCCATACGGCTTACCTCTTTAAGAAACCAATGCGATTCGAATCACCACGGCCAGCAGTAACCCGCCGGCAACCAGGGAATAAAATAGAAGCATGGGCTCTCGGAGCGAGTTGGTACGACCCCTACCTCTCAGCCGCCTATTATTTACAGCCATTAGCTTTCCCTCGGACGATTTATTCAGGTCCGGGCTACCAGAAAAGGAATTTTTAGCTGCGCCTTCGGTACTGGGCTTGATACGGCACCAGAATTACTTCCAAGTACAAGACTCAGCTTAGAGCAACCCAGTAATGGCCTAGAACTCCGGCCGAAAAGTGCCTTGACCCCAGGCAGCCCGATATAATTGGCAGTAGAATTAAACCGGAGAATTAAAGGGGTGGGGGAGGTTGAGGATGCTGGGAGTAAGGCCGGCACAGCGAGGACTCCTGGAAGCGGACCATCTCTACCTGGACTATTTGGGCCGCGGCTCCTTCTACGGCTTCCTGGCCTCCCTGCGGGGTCAGCTATTTCGAGACGAATACTTCGCCGAACTGTATTGCCCGGACAATGGCCGGGATAGCGTGCCGCCCAGTCTGGTGGCCACCGCGCTGTTGTTGCAAGCCTACGACAAAGTGAGCGACCTGGAAGCCAAGCAGAGGGCGGACTTCGATATCCGGTGGAAGGTGGCGTTGGGGATTGAGGTGGAGGACCGTCCCTTTGCCAAGAGCACCCTGCAACTGTTTCGAGCCCAGCTGATCCTCCACGACCGGGTGCGGGCCGTCTTTCAGCGCAGCCTCCAATTCGCCCGGCAGACCGGCTGCCTGAAAGGACGGCGGATGAAGGTGGCGGTGAACACCACCTACATTCTGGGTCGGGGAGCGGTCAAGGACACCTACAACCTGCTGGCCGACGGCATAGTCCAGGTGGTCCGGGCACTGGCCCAACTGGATGGGACCCGGGCCGAGGAGTGGGCCTTGAGACACGGCCTGGAGCTTTACTTTGGCTCCAGTGTGAAGGGAGAGGCGGGGATTGACTGGGACAACAAGAAAGAGCGGCAAGCCTTACTGCAGAAGATAGTAGCCGATGCTGACCTGGTATTGGAACTGGCCCGTCAGGCCCAAGGTAGATTTCCCGCAGATAGTCCTGAGCGCCAGGCTATTGGAGAAGCAGCGGAACTCTTGGGGCGAAACTGTTCAGAGTTGAGGGGAAGTGAGCAACCGGCGGCATTCCAGGAGGGGATTGAGACCTCTGGCCCGCCAGGTGCCAAAGAGGGATGCCAAGGTCATCTTGCTGTCGGTGCCCTGCCCTGAGCGGGTGCCGCCGCTGATCTTGCGACTGGTTACCAGATGCCGCAGGCTCCGCTCGGCGGCGTTGTTGTCTGAGGGCACGGCTGGGTCCGACACGAAGACAAACAGTTCCTTGATGAACCGTTCCATGCGCCGGCAGAGCTTGGCCTGAACCGCCAGGGGATCTTTAAGGAAAGGCCGCGCCAAGACCATTAGTTTCTCCTCCAGCATTAGCTGGGTGCGATGGCCTGGCTGGGCTCGGCTCGGGGAAGGACCGAGGCCTTGGCCTCCGTGTAGACCTGGTGAACCGCCTCGGCCCACTGAGCCAGCCCAGCGTCTTCTGGGTACGACCCTTTCAGGTCATGGATATCCCGCAGCAGATGAGCCCAGCACCGTTGCTTCAGGCCCGGGTAGTGGTTATAGGCGGCGTAGAAATCACTGACCAACACTCCGCTGAAGGAGGAATCCAGCACCTCATCCACCACCCCCTTATCCCGACCCCGACGCAGGAAGTATCGTTCGCTGGGAGTGCTGAAGGTCCAAACATAGCCGTTGCTCCCGTCCTGGCGCCAGCCGGTTTCGTCGCCCTGCACCACGGGACTGGCGCGGACTTGCTCGAGCACCTCTCGCACCGCCGTCTCAGCCTGACGGGCTACTCCATGGACGGCCTGGACGATGGCACCAACACTCAGGTGCAACTGATGGACGGTCTCCAGGTACCATTGGATGATTCTTATGGGCAACCGTCCCTCCTCCCGCAGGGTCACCATCAGGCTTACCAGATTGACCCCCAGGCGCTGCTGGCCCAGAACCACCCCCTGCAGGGCCTCTTTGGGCAGCCGGCGCCGCTGGCATACCGGACAGATGCGGGCTACCAGGGCGTGCTCGGTCACTTCTACCGGAGCCACCGGTAGCTCAATGACTTCCCGAGTTCGCTGTACCCATCCGCCGTTCAGGTGAGTCCCGCAGTCGGGACAGACCGCCACGGCATGCTCCACCCGCTGGGTAGGAGTCATGCGCTGGCGGGCGAAGCCATGGCGGCGCGGCTTTCTGGGCTCCTTTTTCTCCGGCGCTTGCCGGCTGGAGTGCGGCTGATTACCCGGCATCCCCGACGACCCGCGCCGGTTGGGACGGGATTCCAGAACCCCAATCCGCCTTTGCAAATCGGCAATGACTGCCCGCTGGCCGGCAATTATCTCCAGCAGAGTTTCGCGACTCGCCGCGTTCAGGTCTAGTTCAGTGTCCACCTCCCTGGTATGCCACAACTCCCCCGGCCATGCCAGCGTTTTTCCAACGGCTTTGAGCCAATTCACCTCATCAAGTCTGAACAGTTACCTTGGGGCAACTCCTCTTGCAAGATGTGGAACGGCAGGAGGATGGTCCGGCCCGGAAGGATGGCGTAAGCTGGGACCGGGTCCCTTCGGCGCACGACCCGGAGATGCTCCATGGGCGCAAAAGCAGCAGCAAACGCTTCGACGGACATAAGGCTGCCGTGGTGGTGGATACCGATTCCCAACTAGTGACCGCGGTAGATATCCTGCCCGGCAATGCCGGTGACAACACCGGAGTCCTGGAACTGGTGGAGCAGAGTGAAGAGAACACGGGCATAGCTGTGGAGGAGACCATTGGGGATGCGGCCTATGGGGATGGCGGGACGCGGCAGGCTTTTGCCGATGCCGGTCGGACGCTAATAGCCAAGGTGCCGGGTCGTCCCAGAAAAGACCACTTCCCCAAAGAGGACTTCCAGATCGACCTGGCGGCCGGCACCGTCACCTGCCCAGCCGGTAATGTTACCCACACCTTGCGGACCTTCGGCACCCGGACCAACCGGTTGGGTCAGACCTATCCGGTCCAGAGTTTTCAATTCGACCCGGCGGTCTGTGGCGTATGCCCCCTGCGGTCCCAGTGCGTGGCAGCTGGAGAGGGCAAAGGCCGTACGGTGACTCTCCATCCCCAAGAGGCGCTCCTGCAACAAGCCCGGGCCTTCCAGAAAAGTGAGAGCTTCGCCGAATACCCTAGAGCTTCGCCGTAGATGATGTTCCGGTCCAGCCAGGGTTTGGGTGAATGGATGCGGCGAGCTTCGAGCGGGTCTACGACAGCCTTCAGGCAATACCCTAGTCGGCGGCAGGTGGTCGAGCATCGCCTGGCTCGGCTGGTGCAACTGGGGGTCCGCCAATCTCGCTACTTTGGTCGGGCCAAGACCCTCTTTCAGCTACTCCTGGCAGCCACGGTGGCCAACCTGACCCTGGTGGCTACCAGGATGGGGATGATGTCCCAGGCTTCAGGCTCCTCCCCCAATAAACCAGAGAATAGACCGGACCGGCTCGCCGCCGGGTCGCCCATCGTTATTGCCCAATTCATATTGGCCGCGGCCAGATGGGTCGCCCTTAGTCTCAGACTTGGCCCAGTCCACTGGTTATCCTCCACCTCATCTCGTCACAGCAGGGCTTTTCGGCAGGGCTTCTAGGGCTATCGGCGGTTCTCTGACGGAAATAAGCAGGTAACTTTCGGGAGACGAACGGTTGCAGCAGGGTTGTAGGAAGTAAATTTTTTGGGCTCAACTAGCCGGCCTGGCCCCAAAAAGAAAAGCGGATCGCATGTAGGGCGGTTCCCCATACTAATGCCAGGATAAGGCGCACAGTGGTTGGCGTGGCGGTCCATATAGATCTCACCTTGGTTTTGCTATGGGCCTGGGATTAGGGCCACACTGGACCGATGGAAGTGATCTCGCGGCTTGCCTCCCGGCCGGAGCGCAGGTATCATGCGGGTCGAGACAAACCAAAGAGGTAAGCGCCTGCGCCGCCTGGCGTTGGCTGCCTGGCATTTGGTTTCCGTTTTTGGTTACCGGCTAGCCGCATTTTCAAGCTGGAGCAAGGCATGGGGAAACAACCGCAAGATAAATGGCTCACGATTGAGGCACTAAGTTTCCACTATCGGGACTGGGGAGATGGCGAGCAGGAGATAATCCTACTGCATGGCTTGGCCTCTACCTGCCACATCTGGGACATGGTGGCCCCATTATTGGCCGAGGGCGGGCATCGAGTGGTGGCGATGGACCAGCGCGGGCATGGAGCCAGCGCCAAGCCGGAGCAGGGCTATGACTTTGGGACCGTGAGCCGGGACCTAACGGGGCTGATTGAAGGCCTGGGCATGGAGCGGCCACTGATTGTCGGACATTCCTGGGGCGCTGACGTGGCGTTGGAGTTCGCCGTCGCCAACCCAAAGGTCCCCAAGGGGCTTTGCTTTGTTGACGGCGGCATGATCCAGCCCTCGGCCCGCTACGCCAGCTTGGACCAGGCCAGGGAGCAGATGGCCCCACCGATATTCTCCGGAGTAACCCTGGCAGCGTTTACCCAGCGAGTCCAGTCCCGGCAGGCATCGACTCCGATGAGCCCGGGAGCCGAAGCAGCGGTGCTGGCCAACTTCGAGGTGCTGCCGGACGACACCATTCGAGCCTGGCTAAGCCGGGATAACCATTTGCGGATCATCGATGCGCTGTGGCGCCACCATCCGCCGGAATTGTACCCTCACGTACCGTGTCCGGTTTTGCTGATGCCCGCCCGCCAGTTGGGTAACTCCGATGCCTCAGAGCGGCGCCGCAGGCGAGAAGCGTCAGTGGCCCGGGCCGGCAGCCTGCTCCCACTGGGAAAGACAGTCTGGCTCGAAGACAGTATTCACGACGTCCCCCTCCAGCGACCGGAGCTGGTCGCCGGAATTATAGAAGAGCACCTGACCGCTGGGTACTTCAGCTAGGCTTCAAGTCGCCAGACTGGCGCCGGTCTGGATACGCTAGCCCGGATACGCTAGCCCGGATACGCTAGCCCGGATTCTAGCCCGGATACGCTAGCCTGATTCTTGGACGCATTGCTCCAGCAAATCCAGGGCGGCCTTGGTAAACTGCCACATATTGGCTTCCCGGTCATCGTGGCCGGTCTCCAAGGTAATGGCTCGCTCTACCGGGCCGGACACCGCTATGCAGGAGTGGCCCGCCGCGTCGCCATAGCGGTTCCCGGTAGGTCCGCTGGCTCCCGTCTCACTTAGCGCCCAGGTAGTGCCCAACGCCTCCCGAAGGGTGCGGGCGTTCAGCATGGCGTAGGGTTCGCTGCTGGCTCGAATTCCCTCCATCGCCTGGTCTGGGACCTGGAGCAATCCCCGCTGGGCAACCCGAGTGTATACCACCACTCCGCCCACGTAGTAGGCCGATGCGCCGGGCACGGCCACCAAGGACGCGGAAATCAGTCCTCCTCCCGCGGATTCCGACACCGCCAGCGTTTGCTGCCTGCTCTTTAGCAACGCCCCAACCGAAGCGGCCATGGATGTTAAATCCGGCATGATCCCCCCCTTGGTTCATATTTTTCCTAAATTGGCAACCAAGCCATTGCGCCAATCGGGAATTGTTCCCAAGGCCATTTTAACCCACCTGGGGACTCCTGCGGGGAATACCCGGTTGGGGCTGGTTTCCTCCGCGCCGGTCTTTACCTTCTGCGAACTGGTTCGGTAAAGAAGGTCCGGCATCCCCAAACTGAAAAGAAGTGGACCAAATTGGTCCACCTCCAGTTATTTCCTGTCCGGAAGTTCGTCCGGAAGTTCGTCCGGAAGTTCGTCCGGAAGTTCGTCCGGAGAAGTTCGTCCGGAAGTTCGTCCGGAAGTTCGTCCGGAAAAGCGGCAGGTTGCCGGCTGCCTATTCGGCTACCCGGCCATCTCTTCATCCTCTCGTTCGCCTTCAACTATCGCGGATATTCTGGATTGAAGGTTACCCCCATTTTTGGCAGGGGCCTTCTCGATACTGGGCTGGTGATCGAAGAAGGACTGGTAGGAGGGCTGCTCCAAGGCTTGCGAAGCGGCATTGTTGAGAAGCTGAGCATCCCGGCCGATCTGCTCCGCCACCTCCTGAAGCTGTAGAACTCGCCCTTCGATTTCAGCAGCAGCGAATTCACTTCTTTTGGAAAGCTTGGTCAACGCCCCGTACATCTGGTTGACACTTTTTTCGATTTCGTCCACCGTCTCCTCAGTCTTACGGAACAGGCGGTTGGCCAAAAAGAAATAAACCACGGAGAGACCGATCGCGACGGCGGCAATAGCTACCGAAGCCCCGGCGGCGATCAGGGTAAATATTTCCGATAGAGAAAGTCCTCCCATAATTATCGCTCCTTCAGAGAATACCACCGGGAATCGTCCCGGAAATTCGGATCCAATCCAGCCGGTTTGACAGGCCCAGCCTGTTCACCTGCCAGACGCTGGGACCCGTCCAGAACAGACCAACCCTGGGTCCGTTTGAAAGGTATGTTATAGGGAAAGAGGTAGTATGTAGGTTAAGGCGCATCCCCTAAAAGTAACTTTTCGGGGAAAAAATAGTGAACATTGAACCAGGCGAAGGAAAGAGCGGGCGGGCAAAAGGGGATGTTCGTTCTAGACTTTACTGGGGCTTGGCCTGGGGGTCTTAGGCTGAAATCGACCCATTTGGAAGAGTCCGAGGTCGTGGCGACTGCCGGCCTGCTGAACCAGGTCGGCCATTATCTCCCCCACCACGCTGCAGAACTTGAAGCCATGTCCGGAAAAGCCAGCCGCGATCCACACGCGTTCAAACTCGGGATGAGCGTCCAGGATAAAATGCTCGTCTGGAGTATTGGTGAACAGGCAGGTTTGTAAAGACAAAGTGGGTCCGTCGGCGTTGGGAAAACACCTTCGAACCAGGCCCCGCAGTAACTCTTCGTCCTCAGCGTGGGGTTCCCGATCCATGCCGTCCGGGTCCACCTTTTGCCGCAAATGATGATAACAACCCACTTTGAACCCCGGCACGCCATGAATCGGCAGTCCATAAAACCTGCCTCCACTCTCCAGCAAGTTGAAAACCGGAAACTCCTGGGGCTGGAACTGTCGAGTTTGCAGCGGCTGGAACCAGGCCACCACCTGTCTTTCCGGCACCGCCAGCCCGGCCAGTTGGGGGACCAGCTGGTAGGTCCAGGAACCCGCGCAAACCACCAGCTTTTCCGCTCGATAGACCGCCCGGTCCGTCCGTACCACTACCTCAGCGGGTAACTCCTCCCAATGCAGAACCCGCTCCCGGCCATGGACCTCCGCCCCCAACTCCAGCGCGCCGGTAACGTGGGCTAGGATACACTCCTCCGGCAGCAAGAATCCCCCATCGGGTTGATAAACGGCCTCGAAATCAGGGGGCAATCCATAACCTGGAAACCGCAGGTTGACCTGAGCACCATCCAACTCTTCATAGGTCAGGTTGTGAATTCGGCAGGAAGCCCTGGAGCCCTCCACCAGATCGCTACCCGGGGGTCCGGCGTCGATGGAGCCGGTAGTGATCAGAAGGCGGCGGCCACAGCTATTTTCCAGCTGATGCCACAGCTCGTAGGCACGAATCAATAGCGGGACATAAGAGGGGTGTTCGTAGTAGGCCAGCCGGATGATTCGAGTGACTCCGTGAGAGGAGCCCATCGCGTTGGGGATGTCGTAGCGTTCCAAGCCCAGGACTTTTACGCCCCGGCGGGCCAGGTGGTAAAGGACGGCAGAACCCATGCCCCCCAAACCCAGCACTATAACATCGTATCTAGTCACTGTATGGGTACCTCCGCCACTGCTAACGCGGGAAGGCCTCCCTCACTCCGCCGTCCACCGGAATCATAGCTCCGGTGGTTTTAGCGGAACGGCCGGAGGCCAGGAATAGCACCGCCTCGGCCACGTCTTCGGCGTAGACCTGAGTTTTCAGCAGATTTCTCTGTTGGTAAAACTCCTCCAGCTTCTCCACAGGTACGCCGTGGGCGCTGGCTCGCTCCTCCCGAATCTCCTCGGACCAGAGGCAGGAACCCTGGAAGATGGCGTCCGGGTTAACCACGTTGGCCCGGATACCAAACTGGCCATTTTCAATGGCGATGACCCTGGCCAGCTGGACTTCCGCCGCCTTGGACACGCTGTAGGCACCGAAGTCGGCGCCGGGCGCGAGAACGTTCTTGGTGCCGATAAATACCAGGCTCCCGCCGGTACACTGCTCCTTCATTATCCTGATCGCTTCCGCCGCCACCAGGAAGTGCCCGGTGGTGTTGATGTCCAGAGCCCGCTGCCAATCGGCGGGGTTGAGGCTGTCGATGGCCCCCACCGGGGCAATGCCGGCGTTGGATACCAGGATGTCCAGCCCTCCATAGGCGCGGCGCACTTCCTGAAACGCCTCCGAGACCTGCTGCTCTACGGCCACGTCCATAGGCAAGGCCACGGCTCGGCCCGGGCCATTAGCGGCGATTATCTCCGCAGCCAGGTCCTGGCAGCCTTCAGCATCCACATCCGTGACCGCGACATGGGCACCCTCGGACGCCAACCTGAGGGCTATCGCCTTGCCGATGCCATTGGCGGCGCCGGTGACCAGCACCACCCGGCGAGCCAGCTCCTTTTCCGGCGGGGCCAGGGTTAGCTTGTAGAGCTCCAGGAGCCAATACTCGGCGTCATAGGCGTCCTGGGCGGTGAGCGAAGTGTAGTCGCCCACCGACTGGGCCGATCCGATGACGTTGATGGTGTGGTGGTAGATGTCAGCGGTTATCTGAGCCGCCAATGCGTCCTTGCCGGTGGTCCACATGCCCACGCCGGGCAGTAGCACCACCCGAGGAAAGGGGTCCAGCATTGGGTGTTCATCGGAAGTCTGGGCCCGGTACCACTGGCTATATTCATCCACATATCGGGTTATGCCTTCCCGCAAAGCCCGGGTCACCGTTTCGGCGTTGGCCGGGTCAGACACCTCCAGCCAAAGGGGCTTCCGCTTGGTGTGGATCAGATGGTCCGGGGTGGCCGGCCCGATGGCGCTCAGTCGCTGGCCGTGCTCGCTGCCGATAAACTCCAGCACCTCGGTTGAGTCGTCCAAGCGCAGCACCATGGGCCGGTTTTGGCTCACCAGACCCCGCAGGGCAGGCGCCACCGCGGCCGCTGCCCGGCGCCGCTGGCTGGAGTCCAGAGGCTGTTGCCGTGAGCCGCCAAAGACCTTTTTGTTGCCAGATGATATGTACTCCTCGGCTTTGCTGACCAGGTCGATGTGCTGGTCGTAGGCGGATTTGGTGTCGTCCCCCCAGGTAAACAGGCCGTGGTTTACCAGCACCACTCCCCTGATGCTGGGGGTTCGCTTTAACGCCAGACCCACCAGCTGGGACAGCTTGAAGCCGGGACGCAGGTACTCAACGACGGCTATCTCGTCGCCATACACCCGCTGCAACACCGCTTCGGCGTCGTGGTTATTGGTCAGCGCGACCACGGCGTCGGCATGGGAGTGGGCGACACACATGTGGGGCAGGAAGGCGTGTAGCAAGGTTTCGATGGAAGGCCGAGGGGAACCGGGGTCCATCAGGCAGCTTTCCAGGTAGGCCACCATATCCTCGTCGCTCATGTCCTCCCGCTGGAACAAGGGGAGGATGTCATCCAGGTTCAGGCGGGGAAACTGGCGGCGCACCATGGACTTGAGGTCCGAGCCCGAGCCCTTGATCCACATGGCCGGAACCTCGCGGTCCCGGAAGTCCCGCTCGGTCACCTTGATGGAGGTATTGCCACCGCCCCACAGCACCAGCGACGGGTCCTCCCCAATCAGGCGGCTCATGTAAACCAGCTTATCCAGCTCGTCCATTTCCCGAATTTGGGTGTCATCCCAGCGGTTACGCATGGCGGTGGATCCTTTTTCTAGAGTAGCGAATTTCTAATGTAACGACCGGGCGGCCGCAAAAACCTGGCGGCCGCAATTACCGATCGTTGACGAAAGTTCTAAACTTGTAAGATCCAAGTCCCCCTATTTAAAAGGGGGACTGAGGGGGATTTCCACAAACAATAGCTCCTCTGACCGTGTTTAGCAGTAAATTCAAGGCTTATTAGAGCCCGGCGGACTGAGCGGACTGGCGCATGGATTCCAAATACTCGTTACTGGAGGACTGGAGCAGCCTGCTGACATTGCTATGGAAGTACTGAACTCCCAGGTCGAGGAACTTGGGCACCAATGAGTCGGGACAGCTGCAGCCGGCGATGCGCCCGGCATCTGTAATGATCTTGACGCCCTTCTCCATCTGTGCCTGTACCTCCGGGTGTGTCTGCTGCCCCGGATACCCCATGGACTGGGAAAGGTCTCCCGAGCCAATGAAATACACGTCCACGCCATCAACCGTTACGAGCTCGCCCAGATTGTCGATGGCCTCCACCTCTTCCAGCATTAGACAAACCAGGGTGTTGGCGTTGGCCTGCTTCACGTAGTCCTGGGTGGAGCCGCCGAAACCGTAATCGGCGGGCCGGCTGCCACTGAAAATGCCACGATGCCCCTCCGGGTAGTATTTGACGGCGTCCACGGTGGCTCGGGCCTCCTCCGCGGTATTCACGTGAGGCACCTGGACCCCCAAGGCGCCTCGATCCAGGAAGGGGGCGATGATCTCCGGACGGTTGGCCACCGGCCGCACTATGGGCGCTATATTGGACAGCTCGGCGGCGCGGATTAGGTCCTCGGAGTTGTCGACGGTAATGTTGCCATGCTCGTTATCGATCAACACCCAGTCAAAGCCTAGATGGCCCAGCATTTCCACCATCGGCGCCGATGGAAAAGTTATCATCACGCCGAAGGCCGCCTGTCCCGCCTCCAGCTTCTGCTTCAGAGTGTTTTCTCTCATTTCGCCTCCAATTTATTGAAGAATGATTTTGGTAAGGGTCCGCCAGCCCAACCACAACCCCTTCTCCCTTGATGGGAGAAGGTTGGGATGAGGGTGATACCCCTCACCTCAGTCCTCTCCCCCAAGGGGAGAGGATGCCGCTCGCGAACGTTGATAACCAGAGTGACTTTTATGTGGGGAAGGCCTTGTTAGACACCATCCCGCTGGGCCTTAAGCGCCTTCAGCACCTTTTCCGCGGTAATCGGCAGGTCCATGATCCGAACCCCCACCGCGTCGTAAACCGCGTTGGCGATGGCCCCGGCCACCGGTATGTTGCTGTTCTCCCCAATTCCCTTGGTCTGGTAGGGAGCCTGCCCCGCCGAGGGTTCCAGCAGCCGGGTATCTAATTCCGGAATGTCCGGCATGGTAGGAATTTTGTAGTCGCCCAGACTCAAGGTGGAAACCTGCCCCTCTTCACTGATGATTTCTTCCATCAGCGCATAGCCCAGCCCTTGAATTACGCCTCCCTCAATCTGTCCCTGATGGGTGATTGGGTTGAGAATGGTCCCCACGTCATGGACCGTGTAGATCTTTTTGACTATTACTTCGCCGGTGTCCCGGTCCACCTCCACTTCCGCCACCTGCGCGGCGTAGGAGGTCACCTCGGATGGCGCCGAGGTGTGGGTCAGGGTGCCCGTCAGCGGCTGACCGGTGGCCGAAAACGCCCGGCCAGCTAATTCTTTAACCGTGAGCGACTTCTCCGGCTGACCGGACACGAAGAATTGGCCATCGGCCCCCTGTTGGATCAACTCCACCGGACTGCTCAGGTATTCGGCCGCCAGGAGGCTGAGCCGCTCCTTCAGCTCGTTGGCTGCGCCGAGCACCGCTTGTCCAGCGGTGTAGGTCACCCGGCTACCGCCCGGGCCAGACTCGAAATCTACGGCATCGGTGTCGCGAATAACGATGCGCACATCCTCCACCGGAACCGTCAAGGCCTCGGCAACCACCTGACGCATTATTGTGGAAGCGCCGGTGCCGGTATCCCAAAGGGACATGAACAGGGTCACCTCACCGGCGCCCTCTATAGTTACTGTCGCGGTGGACTGCCCGGAGCCCTGGGTCTGGTCGGCGATGGCCATGCCTCTTCCCATGTTGGCGCTCTTCTTGGGCTCGCCCCAGCCGGCGGCCTGGGCCGCCTGCCGCAGGGTTTCTTCGGCGCGTATGTCCTGCCAGGCTTCGCCGATGGGGGAAGTATCACCGGGCTTGAGAATGTTCCGCAGGCGAAACTCATATGGGTCCAGTCCCATTTCCTGAGCGATCATGTCCATGTGGGACTCCACCGCAAAGCCTACTTGAGGCTTGGCCGGTGACCGCATGTGGCCGCAGGGAACGTTGTTGGTGTAAACCATGTAGCTGTCGATCTGCACGTTGGGGATGTTGTACGGACCCCCGCTGTGGTCGGCCCCCCGCAAATGAACCCGCGGCTTGAAGGCTCCATACGCCCCACTGTTGAAGACGGTCCTGGCTTGTCGCGCCCAGATGCGGCCATCCCGTTTCAATCCGGTCTTGATAGTTATGATGCCCGGATGGCGGGGATTGCCGGCCATCAACTCCTGAATATAGTCCATGACCATCTTGACCGGACGCTGGGAATGGAGGGCCAGGTAGTAGCAGAGAGGCACGTCCATAAAAGAGCCCTTGCCACCGAAATCGCCCCCAATGCTGCAGGGGTTGACCCGGATCCGCTCCTTGGGCAGGTCCCAGACGGCCGAAAGCTGCTCTCGCAGCATGAAGGGGCCTTTATTGCAGGCCCAGATCTGGACTCGCCCGGCATCATCAACCTCCACCACGCAGGCATGAGGCTCGAGATAGGCCTGATGCATCAGCTGGGCGGTGAAGGTGTGCTCGAACACCAGGTCGGAGTCCCGAAATCCCTGCTCAATATCGCCCTTCGACCAGGCGTTGCGGGCGAAGACGTTGTTGATGCCCGAGGGAGGCTGGGGCAATCCCACGTAGGACTCCAGGTTCTCGTGAAGAATGGGGGCCGAATCTTCCATGGCCTCCAGCGGGTCGAAGATGGCGGGAAGGGGCTCATACTCCACATCGACCAGAAGTAATGCTTCTTCCGCCAGGTCCGGGGATTCAGCTGCCACCGCGACTACCTTCTCTCCGGCGAACAGCACCTTGTCTCGGGCCAGCACCGGAATGTCCCGCAGCAACCGGCCAACCCGGCGGTCGGGCAGGTCAGCCCCGGCAATAACCGCGTGAACCCCGGCCAACTGACTGGCGCGGGATGTGTCTACGTTTAATATCTTGGCATGGGGGAAGGGACTCCGGAGAACCTTCCCCCACAGCATGCCGGGCCGAGTGATATCTGCGGCGTATTGGCTTTGCCCGGTGACCTTGTCCGGACCTTCCGCCCGAGTCACCGGCTGACCTACTATTCTATATGCCGTTACCATTTAGCCCTCGCGACGGTGGTTGTTGATGTGGGGTTCTATACGTAATGGGGCATTACCTCATCTACGAACAACTCTACCGATTGCATAGTTTGTTCGTGGGTCAAACTGCCCCATTGAAAGCCGCAAACGAAATAATTCGCGCCGGTTTCCACGTACTCATCCAGGTATTCCCGTATGGAAGCGGGCGACCCGGCGATTACTCCAAATCCCGCTCCCCTGCCGCTGGCCGGCGTGTCGACGGCGCCCGGACCCTGCCTGCGCCGGCTTTGCTCTTCAGAGCGCTCTTCCAGCGACCAGAACAGGTCCCGCCGGGCCTCCCGGTCCGGAGATCCTTTGGGACGCATCTGCTCGTTGGGCACCATGAACTGGGTAAGACCCCGCTTCTCCGCCTCCAGCCGCCGGGGAGCGCCCAGATTCCACTTGTAGTGCTCCCAGGCGGGGGTGGCGATCTTCACCGCCTCCTCGTCGGTTTCGGCGATTACTATGTGGTTAACCAGGCCAATCTTGGGTTCCTCCCCCTGGATATTCAGGGCGCCCACGCCCTGGTGCTGCTCCCACGCCTCGTGATACCGCTTCACGTTGGCCTCAAAGCTATCCAACGAACCGACAATTATGGTGTGCATGCCGTCGATGGCGGCGGTCTCGACGTTGCGCATGTACCAGAAGGGCGGGTAGGGACGCTGGAGGGGCCGGAGGCGCATCGGCAACTCATCGAACTTATAAAATTCCCCGTCGTAGGTTAGCTCCTCATGGCTGAGGCCTTCCCTGATGATGTCCAGGGTTTCCAAATATCTGGCGAAGTTGGTTTCGACGTCCGACTCCTGCCCCCAGAAATAGGCTTCCAGTACGCCGCCCCGGCCCACCCCGATGTCCATGCGTCCACCGCTCAGGTTATCCAGCATGCTGATCTCCTCGATCAGCCGAATGGGATGGTGCAGCGGCAGGACGTAGATGCAGGGACCCAGCCGCAGTTTCTCGGTTTGCAGCGCCGCCGCGGCCAAGAATATGTTTTGGGATGGGGCCAGGCTGTGCACCGCCGGAGTGTGGTGCTCCGCCAGATGGTAACCATAAAAGCCGGCCGAATCGAAGCGCCTTATTTGCTCCAAACGGTCGCGATAAATTTGGTCCAGAGGCGTATCTGGGACCGGCTCAATGTGGTCGAAGACGCCGAATTGCAAGGGCATATTCTAGCTCCGGATACCTTTGGTTGCCTCCCCTCAGCTGCGAGCATCTTGGCGCATCGCCTCCTATTATTCTGCTGGGCAAGACACCCAGAGTATACACCAACTATTTGGGGAGACCTAGATGAGCCTCTGGCAGCCAAAGCCGCTGGGCCGGACTCGACTGCCCGGCAGTTTTTAGGAAGGCCCTACCCCGGTTGCCGGAGTCATGGCAACTTGCCCGGCCGGTCCATATAATGTCCTGAGCTTTAGGGTCGTGTGCCCGGCAATAATTGGCAAGAAATGTTTGGGTCAATAAAGCAGGCCAGCAGCTACAAATGGTGGGTCTTTGGCGCCGTCTCCGTGGGAACCTTCGCCTCGGTGGTGGACCACGGTAGCGTCAGCGTGGCCCTGCCGCCGATGTCCCGCTACTTCAATACGGTCATTCCCACCGCGCAATGGATTGTCATTGGGTATGCGCTGGCCATCAGCGCCCTACTGCTGCCCATGGGCCGGCTGGCCGACCTGATCGGATTGAAGAGGGTTTACATCCTGGGGTCCCTGATATATCTCTTAGGGGCTATAGCCGCGGGCGCGTCCACCAACCTGACGGTCCTGATCCTGTCCCGCTTGGTCCAGGGCGGCGGGGCGGCGATGACCCAGGGCACCGGCATGGCGATAGTAATAGCGGTTTTTCCCGAGTCGGAGCGGGGTAAAGCCGTGGGCTCCATGATGTCCATCGTCGGCATCGGCGCCATTTTCGGTCCGGCGGCCGGCGGTTTTTTGGTGGACTCCCTGGGTTGGCGCTCGGTGTTTTTCGCCAACATCCCTCCAATGGCTATTGGGATAGCCCTGGGTCTGGCCATTCTGGTCAACCAGCTGGATCGAGGGGGAACCGGCCGCCGGGCTGGCTTCGACTGGCTGGGCGCGGCCCTGTCTGCGGGAGCCTTACTGATTCTGCTTTTGACCATAACCAACGGGCACCGAGCCGGCTGGACCTCTCCTCCCATCTTGCTGGCGACCCTGGTATTCCTAATTTTGCTGGGAGTCTTTATCTGGTGGGAGCGTAAATGTACCAATCCCATGCTGGAGCTGAGGTTCTTCCAACGCCCCAACTTTTCTTTCGCGGTGGCCGCTGGATTCCTGATTTTCCTGGGCAGCTCCGCAGTGTTGTTCCTGACGCCCTTCTATCTGCAAATGGTGTTGGGTTTCAGCCCCAGAGAGGCCGGGCTGGTGGTGGTACCAGGTGCGATTTGCATGACCTTCCTGGGTCCCATCAGTGGCCAGCTGTCCGATCGCTTCGGCTGGCGTCGCTTCACCCTGGGGGGATTGACTCTTTCGACCACTGGACTCCTGATCCTTGCCACACTGACGCCCAACTCATCCCTGTTGGTGGTTATGCCCGCCCTGATTCTCCTTAGCTGCGGCATGGGGGTCTTCTATTCTCCCAACGTCAGCGCGGTTCTCAGCGCGGTGGAGCGAGAGAAGTACGGCGTGGTCGTGGCTTTCCTAAACCTGGTGCGGAACGCCGGGAGCGTGGCCAGCATCGCGATTGCCACCGCCATTGTCACCACCACAATGGCGGCCTGGGGTTACCAGCCCAGCCTCGAAGCGGTCCAAGCCGGGGACCCGGGAGGAGTCGGCCGGGCCTTTACCGCGGGGCTGCATAACGCTTATCTGACCATGGCTGGATTATTATTTCTGGCGATTCTACTATCTGCCTTCAAGTTCGCCGTCACCGATGAGCCGGCGCCGCTGGCCGAAACGGCTCCTGGCGACTGAACAGCCCGACCGGTGGTAGGCGTGAGGGGTGACCCGCACCGCTGCTCCGGGAGTAAGGAATACCAGGTTCTTTGTTGCTGACAGTAATGCTATCTACAGACGGTTGATGTGCAAAGAATTCCCCAAGGGGAATAGCAGGTAAAAAGATGTTCGCACCGAACAGTGGCGCTGGGGATGGTTGTATAATTCCCGGAATCCATATGCGTTCCATCAATTTTCATTATGTGGCTGAGCCTAGCCCAGATAGGTCCCAGCATCGTCTGGGTCAGCATTCCGTTCCACCGCGCAGCCCAAAAATCATTCCTCGCGTGGGGGGCTGGGCTTGAGGCGGCCTAGGGATCAAATCATTCGGCGTCCTCGGCTAGATGAGATAGCGCCGAAGGTGTTGGAAGTATCCCATAGGGGAGCGCCTCGCCGGATTTTTTCTCCAGCCGGCCTATTAATAATCGGCTTCATCTTTCTCAGTGGCGTCGGCGGCTTGCTCTTGGCCTTGCCCATTGCCAATAACCAGGGAGTCTACACTTCCCTGGATCTGGCTTACTTCACCGCTATATCGGCAGTAACAGTCACCGGCCATACGGTGCTGAGCACCAGCACCTATTGGTCTACCTTCGGCCAGGTGGTCATTTTCCTCCTGATGCTCATCGGCGGCTTGGGATTCATGGTTCTCGCCACTTTCCTGCTGTTGTTGCTAGGGGGTCGCTCCACACTGCAGGAACGGCTGCTGATGCGGGGTTTGATGCAAGACACGGTGGGAGTGGGCCACCTGCGGGAGTTGCGTCGGGTCGGGCGTACCGTAGTCCTGGTAGTGTTTCTCATCTATGGGCTAGGGACTATCGGTATCTTTTTCCAGGTTCGTGGATTGGATGGCATCGGGCTTGGTGAGGGGCTATGGCATTCGCTTTTCTTGTCCGTATCGTCTTTTAACAACGCGGGATTTAATATCTTGCCTGAACTGCCGGCAGGAAGCAGTCTGGCCCGGTTTGCCGCAGATCCGATTTTCCTGCTCCTCCCCACCGTGCTGATGATGATAGGCGGCCTGGGCTGGCTGATTTTGGTGGATATTTACCAACAGCGGCACTTCTCCCGCTTCAGACTGAACACAAAACTAGTGATCTCCACCAGTCTGTTTCTCTGGGTCTTCGGGGCTGGATTTCTGCTTTTGGGTGAATTTGCGAATCCGAATACTCTCGGCGGTTTGGAGTGGTACGAAAAATTTGCGAACGCCATATTTGGTTCGGTAAGTGGTAGAACCGCTGGATTCGCCACAATAGACTTCGGTCAAGTGGCAGACCCTACAAAATTAACCTTCTCAGTCTTGATGTTTATCGGCGGCGGAGCCGGTTCCGTGGCGGGAGGCATCAAGGTTGCCACCTTTGGGTTGATCGTGGCGGCTGTGATTTCTGCCCTGCGAGGCCGTTCGGAAGTCGAGGCTTTCGGTCGCCGACTCCATCCAGTTCAATTCTATCGAGCAATTGCTGTAGTGGTTGTTGGAGTCGGGCTCATTGTCATCGTAGCTCCAATCCTAACCATAACCGACCCAGACATTCCTTTTGTGCATCTGCTGTTTGACACGGTTTCAGCCTTTGGCACTACCGGAGCTTCGACGGGCATCGTGCCGGGATTGAGCCTGGCCGGCAAGTGTATATTTATGGCCGCCATGCTTATTGGAAGGTTGGGACCGGTGGCTTTCGCGCTCATGGTTCCGGAGAGTGATTCGGAGTCCACCTATCGCTTCCTACGGGAAAGAGTGGAAATCGCCTGAAATCAGCGAGGGCTGCTACCCACCACAGCAGGCCCTCAAGTGGAAGGTCATCGAGCTGCCAGCGGGGGCAACCTCTGCCCTAATTTCTGGTAATATACGCTGCTAGCAGAGCAAGACCCGCAGCGACAAGTAGGGATGCCCTGGTGACCGTTAAATCTAGAGTTATGATCAATCCTCCCGCCGGTGCCAGTAGGTGAAGAATTGGAGCCCCTTATCAGGAATTTTCGCAACGTCTACACTCCGGAGGGCCCGGCGGGCCGGCTGATCTGGCTGGAGGATAATCCGCCGACCTGCACCATGACTTACTCGGAGATTTACCCCTACAAAACCAGCGCCCATCATATCCATCCCTGGGAGCACCAAGTGTTCATCATTAGAGGGATCGGGACCCTGGTCTGCGACGGAAAGCAGTACCCGGTCCGAGAGGGGGACGCCGTCTACATCCCGCCCGGTGTAGACCATTACACGCTGAACGACGGTGGCCAGGGAGTGATACGACGCATTGAGGTCAACCCCCTGGCAGCGGCGCAGAGCGGGGGAGCCTCGGCCGGGAGAGCATTGGCCGGGGGAGCATTGGATGAAGGAACTCCGGGCACCGGACAGCCACCGGTCATCCGCAACCTGGACCAGATAGACCAGGGTCCCGGTCCCGCCCGGCCTGTTTTAGGCAAGGAGGACGGCCCCACCAACTACATTATGGCCTTCCGAGGATTGCAACCCGGGGAAGTGGCTCCAAAGCATGTCCATCCCGGCGAGCACCAGGCCTACTTCTTGGAGGGCAGCTGCACCCTCGAGTGCGACGGCCAGGATTATTTCGTGGCCGAGGGGGACGCGATTTTGGTTCGGCCCAATTCGGAACACGAGTGGAGGAGCAACAACGAGAATCCGGCCAAATGGCTGGTGTTCAACCCTATTCCCAACTGACCGGCTGCTCAAGTTCGGGTTTCGGGGCTCACCTTCCCGGGTGATTACCCCGACAATAGGCGAACCCGGAGTATAATGGCGGCCAGGCATCCCCGACCGTTAGCTGATTTTTGGAGGTGACATTGATGAAACTTTTGGTAATTTCGGGAGGCCGGCACCCCTACGAGGAATCCACACCGGTATTGAATGACTTCCTTCAAGCCGCCGGACACGAGGTAACCGTCACGGAAGACGCATCAGTGCTGGCCAACACCGGCCAGTTGGGAAGCTACGATGCCCTGGTGTTCAATACCCGACGGGAGAACGTGGCCGGAGCTCCGGACCTGCGGCTGTCCGAGAGCGAACGGAACGGTATGAAGAATTTCATTAGCTCCGGCAAGGGCTTTGTTTGCCTCCATATCTCCGGCTGCCTGCCCGACCACTGGGCCGAGTACCACGACATTACCGGCGGGGGCTGGATTTCCGGTACCAGCTTCCACCCACCCTATGGGAAGTTCACCGTGAACGTCAGCAGCTCCAGCCATGCGGGGGTGAGCGGAGTCTCGGATTTTGTGACCAACGATGAGCTGTACATGGGCCTGGCAATCAAAGAAGGCAATAATGTGTTCATCACCGGCACAGCTGAGGCTGGCGTCCATCCTTGGGGCCCGGACCGGCAACCCAGGGAGATGCCGGCAGGAACCTTCCCTCTGGGTTGGACCCGCCAGTACGGCGATGGGAAGGTGTTCGTATTACTGTTGGGGCACGATGGTCAGAGCTTCCAGACTCCGGAATTTCAGAAGATTGTGCTCAACGGCGTGGATTGGGCCACGGCCAGCTAGGCCTGGCCCTGATGCTGGAACACGCCCTATCTGGAGCTAAAAGCCCTGGGCGAAGTTCGATTTTAGGAGGGCGTCGGCTGCATCAGCTCCCTCAGCGAAGCGGTCGCCGCCGGGGTGGAAGTCAGGGTCCACAACAGCTAGGGCATGTTGGCCCTTAACACCCGCATCTCGATGCGGAGCGGGTAGATTAAGAAACCATCATAAAAATGTCACCCGGAGGGAGCCCCTTCCCCGGAAGGACGCCTGCTCTGAAAATAAGCCCTCACCCCGACCTCGATTCCATCAAGGCGGCCCCTCTCCCAGTGGGAGAGGGGCCGGGGGTGAGGGCTCTCACTCGCCATATTCATCTGTAGGGGGCACCCCGCCGGGGCATGAAATCTCGCAATGACATGAGTCGTTTCGAGGTAGATTAAGAAACTATCCGGCGGCTGGACTGCATTAGGCTATCCCCCAAGGGCGATTTGGACCCGGGGCAGGCGGCGGACAACTATTTAAAGGCCGGCATCACCTCTTCGGTGAGCAGGCGCATTGTCCGTTGCACCGCTTCCTTGGGCAGTAAACCGCCCGGGTTAAGCTCCGCGGTGAATCCGGTCAAACCCAGGGTCTCTTTATACTGGGCCAGCCGTTCTATCACCGCCTCCGGCGTGCCGCAGATTACCTTGGTTTCCAGGATCTCCTCGTAGCTCAGTTTGGCTAATCGCTCGGCCCGGGCTTGCATTATCTGCGCCCGATCAGTAGGCGAACCGCCGACACCTTCTTCGTCCCTGCCCTGCTGGTACCGGACGAGCATCCGGGCGAAGTAGGCTTCGATGCTCTCTCGAGGTTCCTGCGTGGCGCCTTCCTGGGTATTGCTGATATACATGGGGAACCGAACCGAGATGTCGCCACCATCGCCCGGATGTCCCGCGTCTCGCCAGGCCTGGTGGTAATCCTTCAAGTTGGTTTCCAGGTCGTGGATATCCATACCACGCATGGACAGGAAGATGGGAAAGCCCAACCGGCCCACCCTGCTGAAGCTATCCTCGCCGGTCGAGGCCACGCGTACCACCGGATGCGGCTGCTGGAAGGGTAGGGGCGAAACCGATGCGTTCTCAATCTGGTTGAACTCGCCGTGGTAGGAAAAGGTTTCCCCCTTCCAGGCTTGCAGAATGATATCCAGTGCTTCCTGGAAACGGTCCCGGCTCTCCTCGTAGGGTATACCCATGGTCTCATAAGCCCGCTGGTTACCGCTGCGTCCTACGCCAAACTCGAAGCGTCCCTGGCTTATCTGGTCCACGGTGGCCGCCTCTTCCGCTATCCGCAGCGGATTAATCAGGGGCAAAACCTGCACCGCCATGCCGACCCGCAGCTTTTCAGTACGGGTGGCGATGGATCCGGCCACCACGATGGGCGCGGAAACTATCCGATTCTGATTAAAGTGGGATTCTCCCAGCCAGACCGTGTCCAATCCCGTCTGCTCCGCCAGGTCAACCAGGTCGAAGTACTCCCGAAAACATTCCCCCTGAGTCTGCCCCCGACGGACGCTAAAGTCCAAGAAAACTCCAAAATCCATGTTCAGCCTCCTATCAATCCGTATGCCTCAATTGGCGCACGAGTCCAGTCACCATTCCTCATTTTTTGGGAAGGGTCTCCAGATCAGGGTGCCAATTCTAAATAGTGAACCCAGTGTATTTGGTGGACTCCCCAATTACCAGGTCGCGTACTGAGTATACGCAAACCCGCAGGGTCATCTTTCCAGAGAGACCCGTAAGTTTTAATGTGCTCACAAAGCTGCCGTTAACAAAAAGCCATCCTTTTTCTTCTATCGCAACGATGCGAACTAGATTCCTTCTACCACTGTTCCATTCGAAGCTGGTGTTGGGCAGATCCATCAAAACCCGGTCGGCAGACCCTATTTTGAACCTAGTATCTACTCTGCCTACACTGTGGAACCTGATGTTGTGCGATACGCTTTCATCAGCGCTAAGCAATTTAATCCCGTATACCCACCTTCCTTCCCTAGCCGAATGAGGATTGAAGAAGGTGGCTTGAACCACCACATCCTCGCGTACTTTCTTACCTCCTTTGACACAGGTGTCTTCTGACACAGGTGTCTTCATCGGGATCGTGGGTCAAGCTACCACCCTTTGGTCCAAAGACGGGAACCGTAGGGTCTTGGGTGGGTGGTGGAATAGGGGTAGAGGTCGGCGTCGGAGCCAAAGTGGGGGTAGGTTCGTCAGTGGGCGTTGGAAGCGGAGGGCTTGTCGGCTCCGGTGGGGGCGTCGATGTCAGAACCGGTGTGGGCTCAGGCGCAACTGTTGCTGGAGGCGTAGCGGCCGGCATAGCTGAGACAGTCGCCCGGAGACGCGCCTCGACCGTTGCTTCAATATCTTGCGTAGGAGCCGCTGTAGGTGGTGCTGCTGCAGGTTCTTTAGTCGGGATGGTTGATGCAACAGGCGTCGCTGCAGCTCCGCATGCTACAGCGCTAGCAATAAGCAGCAGAGCAACCGGCAATCCCTGATAGCTATGTTTCATCAATTTTGCTTTTCACTTCTTCTATCTATAGCCCCAGCAGTCCGGGTTGTGAACTGAAACGGCGGCTGAAACCCCTGATTGAATTGGGGTACCGAGAATCAGATAGCCTACCAAGGATCTAGAGGGACACGCCGCAACCGGATGAAAACCATTTGCCTCCAGCCTGGCGACCCTTGGCCCAATTCTATATGTTAGGCTGAGTGTAACAACGGCCAAAACCTAGGTCAACCCAGTAGCGGCTGGCCATCCTCCCCGGACTTGACTGGAAACTGAACCGGATTCAATCGCTCGGAAACGGGGCCAGCGGGTTTGCCTCTTCGGAGGTGCCCGCGCTTCCTAAAGAAACCTGGCGAGCTGATCCAGGAGGGGCAGGGTGGCTTCCCGGTCCGCCGAAGGAAGAGAGAACACCACCCGCTCCACTCCGGCGTCCTCCATTCTGCCAATGACATCCGGGTCCGGTCTGGTACCAAAGGTGCCAATGGAGATGGCATCGGGGTCTCGGCCGGATTCCCCGGCTTGGCGCTTTAATAACGCTATTTTTTCGGGGAGGCTGGGCCCCTGGCTGGTGCGGCCTCCAATGGGCATCCAGCCATCGCAATACTCCACAACACGGTCAAAGGTCGTGGGACCGTCACCACCCATGATTATCGGCGGATGGGGTTTCTGCACCGGTTTGGGAAAAGCCCACATCTTGTCGAAGTCGACGAATTCTCCGTGAAATTCCGCCTCATCCTTGGTCCATATCTCCTTCATCGCCAGTATCCGCTCCCGCATCACCCGCCAGCGGCGGCGGAAATTGGTGCCGTGGTTGCCCATTTCCTCGGCATTCCAGCCTCCTCCGATTCCGAAAATAAAACGACCATTGGAAATCCGGTCCAGGCTGGCCACCTCTTTGGCAGTAACGATTGGGTCCCGTTCCACCATCAGGCAGATGCCGGTGCCCAGCTTCAGCCTGGTGGTCACGGCCGCGGCGGCAGTCAGCGCCACGAAAGGGTCGTAGGTGTGCCAGTATTCCCGGGGCAGCTCGGCCCCTCCCGGCCAGGGACTCTGTCGGCTGGCCGGAATGTGACTATGCTCCGGCACCCACATGGACTCAAAATTCCGCTCCTCCAGCAGGCGGGCCAGCTCATCGGGCCTGATGGAATAATCGGTGCAGAACATATAGGCGCCAAACTGCATGGTGGACTCCTTTATTGTCTGAGGGCGGGGGCTGAGATGCGGTCAATTATAGCATTGGATAAAAGATCGGGGCCGGAACCGGGTCTTTTGCGCCCTCCCCGACTATGCCCCTGCCCGCCGCCGGGCTGGCTCCGGGCTAATAATAGTTGCTCCTACTTGCGCTTTGACATCACCGGCCATAGAATCCCCAGGACAGTAGGAGACACCACCGGACCGCTACAGGAGGATTGCCATGGCACGCCTGCCAAATGTGACCCGAGACCAGGTTCCCGCCGAGTTCCAGGAAGCCTTTGATGAACTTACCGCCGCAACTGGCGGTGTGATCACCGGAGGACCCGGATCCATAACCATCAATAGCCCGGAAATGGCGCGACGCCGGGCCCACCTGACCAGCTATTTGAGGTTCGAGAGCACCTTTCCCAAAAAAATCCAGGAGTTGGCGATTATAACCACCGCCCGAGCGATGGACTGCCAGTATGTTTGGAACGCCCACGCGCCGGCAGCACGCCAGCAGGGGGTGAGCGATGCCCTGGTGGACGCCATACGCGACAAACGGCCTTTACCGACCTTGGGTCCCGATGAGTCGGCGATAATCAACTACGCCACAGAGTTCTACCAGACCCACAAGGTCAGCTCCAACACCTTCCAGGCCATGCTGGACCAGTTCGGAGCCCAACACATGGTGGAGTTGACCACCTTGATTGGCGGTTACGCCCAGACCTGCTTCGTCCTCAACGCCTTCGAGGTCGAGCTGCCGGAAACCCGTACCGAGGCCGTTCTGCCGGTTTGATGTCGCCCAACTGGTGCCCGGCCGCCGACCGGCCAGAACCCCTGCCCCCGTGCGCCAACCGTTTGACGCGGGTAGCTGGCGTGGTTAGACTACCAGCCAATAGCTGACAGCGGCTAGGGTGATAGGAACCCATAGGGCTGCCGGTCCCGGCGGATTTTAGGGGAAGATTTTAGGAGGAAATAGAGATGGATTTTGGACTGCAAGGGAAGCATGCCTTCGTAGGTGGTGCCAGTCGGGGCATCGGCAAGGCCATCGCCCGGGTACTGGCGCAGGAGGGGGTCGATGTCGTCATCGCTTCTCGCAACATGGCTGACCTGGAGAAATCCGCCCGGGAGATTGAGGATGAGACCGGGCAGCGGATTATCCCCATGGCCCTGGATGTGACCAAGACGGACCAGGTGAACCAGTCAATTGCCGAGGCCGCGGATAAGCTGGGGGGCCTGCACATTCTGGTCAATAGCGCGTCCCTGCCGGGGGGATCGCCTAATGCCGTCGGACCGATAGAAACAGTGGACGAAGAAGATCTTATGGATGACTTTGACGTCAAATATGTGGGCGCCTTGCGCTGTGCCCGGGCCTCCATTCCCTTCTTCAAGGAGCAAGGATGGGGCCGTATCATCAACATCAGCGGTGGGAACGCCCGCAACGCCGGTAACCTGAGCGGCGGCGCCCGCAACGTTTCCCTGGTGCATTTGACCAAAACCCTGTCCAATCAGGTAGGGCGCTACGGTATCACCGTCAACTGTATCCACCCTGGCACCACGCGAACCGAGCGCACAGCCAGCCTGCTGGCCGCCCGGGCCACCCAGCTAGGTGTTACCGCTGAGCAGGCAGAGGAGCAGGATTTCGCTCCCGGCTCGTCGCGGGGCAACGCCATCTGTCGCATGGTCGACGCCTCGGAAATCGGCTTCTTGACCGCCTTCCTGGCTTCGGATAAGGCTTGGGCCATTACCGGAGAGGTTATCGCTGCCGGAGGCGGAGTAGGCAACTCGGTTTACTACTGACCGGCGGGAAGGGCTGCCCAGAAGGGCTACAACGATGCCGAAAGGAGTGCCAAAAAAATGGCACTCCTTTTGTATTGACGTGCCAATTTTACCTCTGGGATCCAAATCCCCCTATATCCCCCTTTGCAAAGGGGGATATAGGGGGATTTCCCATAACGGTGGCTACACCAACCGTGTTTCGGATCAGATTCCCTGCCATGTAACGCTGCGGGCGATTGACCCCCTCTCCCCACAAAAGTACAATGGGTCTATCTAAACCCCTTGTCGAAACCCTGATATAGCCCCCATTGGAGGAGGAAGAAAATGGCTACTCGTACCGAGCAACTCTCCCAGGCGCAGACCCAGCCCCTGGTCAAGATAACCGAGTTGGACCACATAGTCCTGCGGGTCAGGGATGTGGAAACCTCCATTCGCTTTTACACCCAGGTCTTGGGCCTCCCATCGGAAAGGGTGGAGCAGTGGCGGGCCGGGGAGATCCGCTTTCCATCGGCGCGGCTTAATGCGGACACGATTATAGATTTCTTCCCCAGCGAGCAGAAGCCCATCGGCCGGGAGGGCGCCAAGAATCAGGACCACTTCTGCATGGTAATTGAGCCCACCGACATGGAAGAACTGAAGGCTAAATTTGAGGGTATCGGCGTGGATATCCAGGCCGGTCCCGGCAAGCGGTGGGGCTCCCACGGCGACGGCATCTCCCTTTATATCTACGACCCCGATGACAACGTGGTGGAGCTGCGCCACTATTAGCCTGCGCTTTCCATTCGGTTCCGGTCCGTCCGGTTCCGGGTTAACGCCGGCATGCAGAGCGAGAGGCGAATAATGGCTGCTGTCAGAGCTTCCCGATTTCCCTATCCGGTACGTCCGATCCAGGACATTTTGAGCCGCGCCGCCAGAGAGTTACCCGGTAAGGTGGCGGTGATTGATGGCGACCGCCGGTTCACCTACCGGGAACTGGACGATTACAGCAGCCGATTCGCGGCCGCATTGGCTGCCCTGGGCGTGGCTAAGGGGGATCGAGTCGGCATCATGGCGCCCAACTGCACCGAGTTCGAAATCGCCTTTTTCGGCATCGTAAGGGCCGGAGCCGTCGCCACCACTTTAAACTCCGCCTACCAACAGCGGGAGATTGCCCACCAGATAAACGACAGCGGCGCTGAAACCCTGATCGTCCACGAAGCGCTGGCAGGTATAGCCAAAGAAGCCAAAGAAGCCAAAGAAGCCAAAGATGCCACACCGGATCTCCGTAGACTGATCGTTATCAAGCCCACTTCGGAGGACCCGCAATCCTTCTGGGGGCTGCTGGAAAACGCCCCGGCCAAGCCGCCCTCGGTCTCGATCAACCCCATGGAAGACCTGGCTGCCCTGCCCTACTCCAGCGGCACCACCGGCCTGTCCAAGGGGGTCATGCTGACCCATCACAACCTGACCACCAATCTGGAGCAATTTACCCATCGGCCCGGAGAAGGGGCATCTTACCGTAGAGACGACGTATTTCTGGTGCACCTTCCCTTGTTTCACATATATGGCTTGCAGATTTTGATGAACGGTGTGATCCAGGTTGGAGCCACTCAGGTATTGATGGGCCGCTTCGACATGCAGCTTTTTCTCAACCTGGTGGCCCAGCATCGGGTCACCCAGCTCTACACCGTCCCGCCGGTAGGCCTGGGGCTTACCCAGTACCCAGGGATTAGCCAGGTAGACCTTACATCGCTGCGCGTGGGTTTTCTCGCCGCCGCGCCTTGCTCCCAAGACCTGCAGGACCGGGTCAGCCAGGTTCTGAATTGTCCGGTAATCCAGGGCTACGGCATGACGGAGCTTTCTCCGGTTGTCAACATTGACTTCATGGAGGCGGACCGGCTCAGGTCGGGCGCGGTGGGCCCGGTTTTGGCCGACACGGAGGAAAGGGTGGTGGACCTGGAGGACGGCGCCACCGAGTTGCCCCTGGGTGAGGTGGGCGAGCTTTTGGTACGCGGTCCCCAGGTAATGAAGGGTTACCACAACAACCCTCAAGCCACGGCCGAGACCATCACGGCGGACGGCTGGCTCCGTACCGGCGACATTGTGCGCATGGAGCGGGACGGCAATATTTGGATCCTGGACCGCAAGAAGGAGCTCATCAAGTACAAAGGCTTCCAGGTCCCACCCGCCGAGCTGGAGGGACTGCTGCTTGAGCATCCCGGGGTGGCCGATGCCGCGGTCATCGGCAAGCCGGATGTCGAATCTGGGGAAATACCCAAGGCCTTTGTGGTACGGAAGTCAGGAACGGACCTCTCCGCGCAGGACCTGATGGGCTTCGTTTCGGGACAAGTAGCCACCTTCAAGCAGGTCAGGGAAGTCGAATTCGTTGACAGCATCCCCAAGAACCCCTCGGGAAAGATTCTGCGGCGGCTGTTGCTGGAGCAGGAACGGGCCAAGGTCGCCGGCTGACCACCCAAGCTGCCCGGTATTAACCCTGGTCCAGGCCCCAGACCCAGAAGCGGCTCAAAGGTCGTTTAATTGGCCCTCCCCTTTTTAAGGGGAGGCTAGGTGGGGTCAGCCCCAAACTGGGTCTCCTCTGTAGAAAGTCGTCACCATCGGTCACTACCTGTCACTTACTTGTTACCCCACCCCATTCCCCATCCGTACCCGCCTCAACCCCCTCAGTTACCCCCAGCCAGTACCTTAGTAACTGATGGCTAGTAACTAATGGTTACACCATCGGCCAATAAGGAGCTGAATGAATATGCGCCTGGGCAACTTCGAACTCGTCGAGCCTCTTCCCGTTCTGCGGCGACCCCACGTTCTGGCCGTATTGAATCCCTGGTATGACGTGGGAAAAATCGGGACTTTGAGCTTGGAGAGAATACAGCGCCATTTGGGTTGTGCCGAGATAGGTCGCCTGGAGTGTCCGGGGCATTTCTACGACTTCACCAGGTATCGACCGGAATCCTCCCTGAAGGATGGCCGCCGGGAGTTAATCATTCCCAACACCTCCATCCGCTTTAGCCGCCGGGAGCGGGCGCCGGACTTCATTTACCTTAAAATGATGGAGCCTCACGGCGACGCTGAGGAGTACATCGACTCGGTCATCGGCCTGCTCAAATTCTTTGAAGTCAAAAGCTATTCCCTCCTCGGCGGCATGCCCGGCACCGTCCCCCACACCCGAGAGCTTCCCGTTTCCACTTGGGGCGATAGCCTGGAACCTGAGGCGGACTCACCCTTCGCTAAGGCGCTCTACAGCACCTTCGAGGGGATGAGCTCCATCACCGAGCTGGTACAGCACCGTGCGATGGACCTGGGGATAGAATCCGAGACCTACCTAGTTCATCTGCCCAGATACCTCAAGCCGAAAGAAGACTTCGCTGGTGTGGCCCGGCTCATGGAAATCCTCTGTAACCGATATGATTTGCCGGAAACGCTAATTGATTCCGATAAAGGAAAACGACAATACGATGCCCTGCAGGAAGAGGTTGAGAAGGTTCCCTGAGGCTCCTACCTGGTTTCCCAGTTGGAAGAGCAGTACGACCGATGGAAGGAGGAGCAAATGGAAACACTCATTCCTCTGTCATCCGAAGTGGAGCGGTTTTTGCAGCAATTACGTTAGCCGAAAATTACGTTAGCCGGAACCGCTGTGGCGGCAGCATCCCCACCGGGGAGACGCGGACCGGGGGAGCCGGTCGATTTATTCCATCCCTACTCTTCGGCGCGGAGTTTTCTCCGTCCGCTTGTTCGATGGTGTGATCGATTATCTCCCCGGTGGGGCCGGCTTTTTTACTCCCCGCCAATAACCCGGCCGTCACTACTCGACCTAGCTACTCAAAGGGAGAGGGCATCATCTCCACCGGGACCTCAATCAATGTAGGCTCCTCGATGCCGATGGCCTGCCGCAAGCTGGACTCCAGCTGCTCCGGACCTTGCGCCCGAACTCCCCTAACCCCGTAAGCCTCTGCCAGCTTCATGAAATCCGGGTTTCGCAGCTCAGCGCCAATTGCCCGACCGTTGAACCTGTTCACCTGGTCTCGCAAAACATTCCCGTAGGCGTTGTCATTGAACAGTACCACCACCACGTTGATACCATGCTGCGCCGCCGTGGCCAGCTCCTGCGAGTTGAACAGGAATCCGCCGTCGCCGGATAAGGCAACGACGGCTTTATCCGGCTGAGCCACTTTCGCCCCCAATGCGGTGGGGAAGGCATAGCCCAGGTTGCCCGAGTAGGAGGAGGTGATGAAGCTCTTTGGCTGGTAAACCGGGTAGTAGCTTCGACTGTAATACCCCAGCTGGGTCATGCCGGATATTAGAATCCCGTCTTCCGGCATGGCCGCCCGAATCGCCGCCAAATAGGAGTCCTGAGGCTCCACCCGCAGCGCGGTAGCGGCGCGATTGGCTTTAATCCGGTCTATTTCCGGCTGACGACTGGCTCGGGCCGGAGTGAGGCTGGCGATCTCTCGATGCAGGTCCTCCAACCCAAGACGGGCATCGGCCTGAATGCCCAGAGTGTTCTCGTAGTTTCTTCCCAGCTCCGCCGGGTCAATATCTATTTGCACCACCTGCTGGCCATCCAGGTAAGCGGGGAAGGCCATGCGGGTGCCCACCGCGAGAATAACGTCAAACTTGGGATCGTCTTTGGCGATGGGGTCATTACGTAACCGGAGTCCTCCCAGAGAGAGATTGTGCCGGTCGGAGATTGCTCCTCTCCCCTCCGCGGTGGCGATGACCGGCGCCTGCAAATGCTCCGCCAGTCTTAGCAGCGCGTCGTTGGCCCCGGAAGAGTTCACGCCGCCTCCCGCCCAGATCAGCGGATTGCGGGCGCCGGCCAAGATTGCCGCCGCTTTTTTGATGCTGCTGGCATCGGGCGCCGGACGCGGAAAATCCCCGGGCTCCCGCAACTCTACCTCCGCCACCTCCGCCAGAGTCTCCGGAGGAATCTCGATTTCCACCGGTCGGGGGCGTCCCGTCTTGAGCTGATGGAACGCCTCGTGGACGGCCAGCGGGATTTCCGCCGGGTCAAGAATACGCTGGGCCCACTTGGTTATCGGGCGAATCGTATCCAGCTGGTCGTTTACTTCATGCAGGATGCCCCGGTCTAGCCCAATCAGGTCCCGCTCTATCTGTCCGGCCACCACCAAAATCGGCGAGGATGCGGAAAAGGCGGTGCTGATGCCGGCCGCGGCGTTGAGCAGGCCTGGCCCGGGGACCATGAGCGCCGTTCCGATTCCGCCACCGGCCCGGGAATAACCATCGGCCATGTAGGTGGTCGCCTGCTCATGGCGGGTTGTGATCAAACGGATCTCGGGCAGTTCGTACAGCGCATCCAGGGCGTGATACAGCTGCACTCCGGGGAGACCGAAAATTACTCTTACCCCTTCCTGGTACAGGGATTTCATGAGAGCCTGGCCGCCGGTCATCTTGACCATAATTTCCTTCGCTTACTTTCAGATGTGCACCATCATAACACCCCACAAAACCCGAGGGTGGGCAACCCATCGAGCAGCGCGCTAAGGGTTGTTTGGATTGACCTTTATGCTGGGATATCACACCAATTGGTCAGAATAATTGAGCTGGCTAATTAGCGTGCATTGAGGAAATGGGAAGAGGGTGGCGACTGCCACCCTCTTTTTTCGTAACGACGGTTGTGCGAGCCGTTTTCCTATTTGCAATTTTTATCTACTGTCCTAAATTCCGAGGTCCCCACCAATCTCTAATGCATAGTGCGACAATAATTGAAATATTTATTGTGGGCCGGGAAAGGTTATTCCATAATTGCCGATGGCCATATAAGTACAGGCCTCGTCATCATGTCTGTGAACCCGATCTCATCGAATACGACGCCCGAGGTTCTAGCGAGGAGTGTGCGAGCATTATCTAGTGCTGGACTTGTGTGCAGAGTACCCTAGCTCACATACTCCGTCTCATATGGGAACATGACCGTAAACACGAGTAACCAGAGTCCCTTTCCGCCCTCCTTCGCGTATTGCTTCCCGAGTTTCTTGTCAATCAAGGCCGATAGCGCATCGTTCTTTTTCTCTTTGTCTATCCGCCATGGTATTTCACCCAGGGTCTTTTCATTCTCCTGCCTGGTAGGTAAAGCCCATCATGTCGAAAGCTTCGCTGAGATGGGCATTGTGGCGGCGTAGGGCAGCGGCTACGTTGGAATGCCCAGCCCGACGTACCAAGCTGATGACCAGGTTCCGCAGGCCCGCCAGAACCTGTGGGGCGGCCCCAGTGCGCACCTGAGAGCGGTCCTCGTCGAAGGTCACATCCCGTACCCAGTGGAGGCGGTTCTCGATGCCCCAGTGCCCACGGGAAAGGCTCAACAATCGCCTGGCATCGGCATCAGTGGCTGGGAGACTGCTAATTGCATAGCTCACAGCCACCTGTTTCTTGCCCTTCACGACCCGCTGGCGCTCTAGCCGACACACCTGTTGCAGATGCGGCCACGCTTCCCCGACCGTCCCAGCGCTGCCCACGTAGCCATTTAGCTCTGGGTCGGCCAAGGCCCACAACTCTCGCCGCTCCAGCCGCCCATGACGCCGCTTTACTGGAGCATCGGCCCAGACCGTCAGCTTGGCCCCGCGTGCTCGCCACTCCGCTGCCAGCCAGGGAGGTACGGTTGGCCCACCAGCCCTCTCAGTTCCTAGCAGGGGAAAAAGCCACCTCCAGGTCTCGGCGCAAGGTGGGCTGATTCTCTTTAACTGGCAGCAGATACTCTCCGCCGCCTGCCACAATCTGCTCACAGACTTTCCGTTGGGTCAGTAAGGCATCAGCCACTACTACCCGACCCTTCAGGGGTACCTGGCCCAATACTTCTTTGACCGCCGCCAATTCTTCCCCTTTGCCCGGCGCAGCTACCTGCGCCAGCACTGCCCCAGCGCGGCTAGCGTAGGCCGACACCAGATGGACCCCGGGTATCTCTTGGCCGTGGACCCCTCGCAAGGTTTTCCCGTCCAGGGACAGGGGGTCATCCGCCTCTACCCCGCTATTTGCCAGCCAGTTGCCGACTTCTGCCTCAAAGGCCGCCACGTCCAGGCCCTTGAACACCCGGTGGAGGGTGGCCACGCAGGGTGTCTTCTCCTGGCTGAACCCCAAAAGCTGCGCCGTAGCACCCCCTTGGTCCCGCCCCCATTGAGCTATGGCGTATAAGCTGCGGGCGCCGCACAGCATGGCACAGGTGGCCAAGGCCAGGATCGCCCCCAAAGAGTGGCGTCGCCCTTGGCTACTCCGGAAGTCAGGCACCAAATCCAGCGTTTCTCTCAAAGTCATCATCCTCCCCTCCCGCTTAAACTGGTAATAATTTTATACTATTTTGAGAAAATGAAAAGGCCCTGGTATTTCACCGTAGTCCTTTTGGACTGTCACTTCAAAACGTCCGGCGTTATACTCCTCTCTCGTCATGGGAAAGGCAAAGTCCCCATCGACGAGTTCGGTCACTTCGATTAGTACGTCTCCGCCGTCAACTGTGAGTAGGAAGTCCTGGTCATTCTCTGGTAAGGCTTCCCAGCCTCGGATTTTTCGACCCTCCGAATGGCTGTTAAGGCACTTAACAAAAATCCTACGACTTGCTTTTCTTGGATAGTCTTGTCTTGCGATAGTGTAGAGATGTGCTTTTGGACTTTTCCGTCCTTCGAAAAAGAGATGTACCCGTAGGGACTGGTCGGCTTCTTTGGCATTTCCAGACAACACTCGAAACTTATTCGCAATATGTGCTTTTGCCCAGTAGCTGCGGAGGAGGCCCATGCGGCGGGTCAGGGGGAGACTGCCAGCTTTCCTCGGGTAAGTTTATCCCCAACTTTTTCCATTATCGAATCCAGCATCTCGAAGTCCCATTCCCGCACCAAAGTGATGGCGGTTCCGGCCCGTCCCATACGCCCGGCCCGTCCGATGCGGTGCACGTACTCTTCCACGTTATCCGGAATGTTGTAGTTGATAACGTGAGTAATGCTGGGGATGTCGATTCCCCGAGCCGCCAAATTGGTCGAGACTAAAATCTTAAGGCTGCCCTCCCGGAAGGATTTCATCACGGCATCCCGTTCTCTCTGGGGCTTACCGCCATGCAGGCCGTACACCAGAAACTCATGAGCGGAGAGACCCCGCACCAACCGGTCGACATTCACCTGGGTGCGGCAAAAAATCAGGGCCTGGCCTCCCTGAACCTGCTGGTCCAGGATCTCCCGCAGGCCGGTTTCCAGGTCCCGCTCGGCGATCTCGTAATAGACCTGCTCCACCTCTTCGACAGTCTCAAGTTGTCCGTCGTCGGACCAAATGTATACTGGATCCCGCAGGTGACGGTGTATCAGCCGGCGAATAAATCCGGGGAAGGTGGCGGAATAGAGCGCGGTCTGTCTCCCTCTGGGCGTCTGACGCAGAATTTGGTCCATATCCTGCGCAAAGCCAATGTCTAGCATCTCATCGGCTTCATCCAATATGGCATAGCGGACTCGGTCCAATCGCAACGTGCCCCGGCTCAGGTGATCCATAACCCGCCCGGGAGTGCCCACCGCAATGTGAACTCCCCGATGCAAGGCCCGGATTTGGAGCTGGATGGATTGCCCTCCGTACAGCGCTGCCACGCGCAGTCCCCGGTGGGTACCGATGCGGCTCAGCTCTCCGGCCACCTGTACCGCCAGCTCTCTGGTAGGCACCAATACGATGGCTTCCACCGATTCTCCGGAGGGGTCGATCAACTCGGCCAGCGGAATGCCAAAGGCGGCGGTTTTGCCGGTGCCGGTCAAGGCCTGTCCGGCCAAATCCGAACCGTTTAGGAAAACGGGTATGGCCTGCTCCTGAATAGGAGTAGGGATTTTGTAGCCCAAATCATCCAGAGCCTTGGCGATCGGCTCCGAAACCATCAGCGATCCAAATCGATGGTCCCGAGGCAGCGGGTTGGGACTGGAATTGGGACTGGGGCCGGCGCCGGATACCGAAACTTCCCTGGCTGCGCCGGTCCTCCGCCTGGAACGGGGTGGTCGCTGAGCGGGCGCGGAACTGGGACGACTTGGGGTGGGAGTAGCTGGCCCAGCGGGTTTGGTAACCGAGGAAGGAGGGGTTTGCGCGGCGCGAGGAGCAGGGGTAGCAGCCCAAGCCGAGTCAGATTTCGTTTCGCCGGGAACTTCACCAGAAACTTCTACGGAGAACTTGACTGACTGGTCCGGTCTGGGGTCGGGACCTTTTCTCCGGGACAACCGGCGGAGTAAACCTTTTAGCAAGCCAAGCAGTCCCGGACGATTACTACGGGATACGTCAACGAAATTGGACGGAACATCTCTGCGGATTATATCACTTATTAGAGCCGCCAGGTGTCTATTTGTGGGACCGATTTCGGTGGTCCAAAGCAGACGGCCGCCGGCAAGACCGGCGCGGCAGCCGGAGAAGCCGCCCTGCGGGTAAGGACGCTGACAACGCCGTATCCCGAAGGGCGGACCCAGCTTGTCCGAAAAGCGTGTCCGGTCTAATTAAGGACGTGCGAGCCGTTGTTGGAGGACTCTTCGACTGCGGTTTCGGTAGGGGTCTTTTTAATCCGGCTTTTCAGGCTGCCCATAGCCTCGCCGGTCCGGTTCCGAATCTTGCTCGCCTTCTCTCCCACCATCTTGCGGTTTTCTTTGCCGGACTTGGGAGCCACCAGCATACCGGCGAGGGTCCCCAATATCGCTCCGGCTACCAAACCGGTCATCAACCTTTTTCCATTTGCCATGATCCTACCTCCTAAACCAAAGCCAAGGTGGGAACTACATTTTGCAGCGATGGCAAAGGTAGGGAAGGTGTAAAAATCAATGCATCGGCTCGAGCTTGTAACAGGGTTCGGCAGCGATGTTTCACTTCATCCTTACGGTGAGCTAGTCCGCCGAAGAATGCATTCATCTTCTCTTGGACTTGGGCTTTTGTTCCCAGGCATTCGTTGGTCGTGACCTCTTCCCTGGCCCAGTCCCAGACGGCTTCGTCGGCATTGAAGTCTGGGCTGTAAGCCGGTAAGGCCACCAACCTCAGATGCAAGTCAGGAGTGGCCAGATGGCTGCGAATCGCTGCTCCTCGGTGGGCTGGCCCATTGTCCCAAATCACTACCAGAGGTCCAGGATGTTTTTCTCTTAGCTGCCGTAAAAAGGCGGTGGAGGTCTCGGCATTGCTGTTGCCGGCTATTTCCATGGCTTCCACCTCCCCAGCCTCCAAGCAAACTCCCGAGTAGTAGCAGGCCTTCTCTCCCCACCAAGGACTGGTAGAGTCCACCAGCGCCGGCTCTCCCTTGAGCACCCATTTCCCCCTCAGATCGGCATCGGCCCGAAAGTGGGCTTCGTCTACGAAGAAGATTTTGGCCCCACTCTCTTGGGCCTCCTCTCGGATTTGGCTGTACTGGAGGACGAAGGCTTTCCGCGCTTCATCCTTGGCTTTCAGGAGGCGTTTCTTGGGTCGCTTCAGCACGAAGCCCAACCGATGGAGGTAGTTCAAGCAACTGCTTCGACTCAGCCCCAGGTCAAAGCTCTGCTTGAGAAATTGCCTCACTACTTTCCAATTCCAGTTGGACAATTCAACTCCCGCCTCTCCAGGCGGATTTTGCACCGCAGACTTCAGTTGGTTCTGTTGACCCCAGTTCAAGACGGGGGGGAACCCCCAGTCTGTTCAAAGACCAAACCTTGGGCCCCGCCTCGGCGAAAGTTGGCCAGCCAGTTTCCAATGGTATGAGGCTCTCTGTCCAAAGCCTCAGCCACCTGGATAGCCGACCACCCTTGGGCCAACAACCATAGCCCGTGCCATCGCTCTCGCTCTCGAGGTGTTGGCGCTCGATACATCCTTTCCCGTAAGTCACCTACATTGAGTTGCCACTCTTCCATGAGTTGCACTATTTCCTTCATCCCTTCCACCACCGCCACTCGACTTCTTTTACAGAATATCGCAACTCCTCTTCGGGTTCGCTTTATGTAGGTTTCACCTTAGCTTTGGTTTAGTCTATCTATTTTCCTTCAGGTCTCCCGACGGCGGGTTTCGCGGCGGAAGTCCCTGAACCGGAAAGACCGGATGCCTAGTCCTACAACGACGGGTTTAAGGTGGCGGCTCCATCCTGCTTTCGCGGCGGGTGGAGCGGCGTCTCTCGTGGGAACGGCGAGCCCGTTCGTTGCGTAGCTGCGTATCCTCCAGCCACAACAGCAATTGATCGGGCCCGAACTGCTCCCGGGGCAGCATCTCCCGCACCACCCGGTACACCTGTGGCCTCGTGATCCGGGGCATCTTTTTCCCCCCAATCCTGCTGCAGGCTCAGCAGGAACGCCCCACCCAGCAGGCACATGGCTATGTGGTGATGCCACCCTGCCCAGCTGCGGGTCTCGTATTCGTCCAGCCCCACGTCACCCTTCTCAGTCTCGAACTCCGTTTCAATGCGCCACCTGGACCCACCCACGTAGGCCAGAGTCTCCAAGGTTGTGCCCTCGGGAGCGTTGGACAGGTAGTAGCGGGGCTCGCTGCCGTCCAGGTTCCGGCGCCAGACGGCCCACAGTTCCTCGCCGGGCTTGCGCCTCCTGGTGGCCCGCACCCGCTGGGCACTGAACCGGTAGGTGCGCGGCCCCTGGCTTCCCTGGGCCACCGTTATCTCCCGCCAAGCCTCATCCGGCAGTTCATCACCGCGCTGCTCCATGGTCCGCCGCTGCCCAGGCCGCAGCTTGGGTTTGCGGGGGCGGCCGAACCCCGGATATTCCGGACTGGTCCAAGCCGGGTCCAAGGGCCAGACAGTAGTGCCGCCCGGAACGTCCAGCACGTAGCGCATCCCCAGGGCCGCCAGTCCCTCCCGGAAGGTCGGCGACATCCCGAAGGCGTCGTCTCCGGCAACCCACTCGGCCCTGAGGTAGCCCAACTCCAGGACCCGCTCCAGCATCTCCAGGGCCAACTCCGTCTTTGACCGGTAGTTCCGCCGGTCCTCCGGCACACCCGCCGCAGCACACCGGTCCTGGTCGGAGGTCCAACTCTTGGGCAGATACAGCCGCTTGTCCACCAACGCCCGGCCCAGCGGGCTGACGTAGGCCAGGAACATCCCACCCTGGCAGTTGGCCACCTTGCCCAGCCTGCCGCAGTACTGCCGGGCCACTCCCGCCGATTTCCTGCCCTGCTTGGGGAAGTCGCTGCCATCGAACACCCACACCGCCTCCGGGTGTCCCAGCCTGGGGGCCAAGTATTCCTGCAACCGCCCTATGACTGTCTCATCGGACCACCGGGCCTCGGTGAGAAAGCGCTGCATCGCCCGGGCCGAGATGCCCACCGATTCCGAGAGATTCTCGGCGTTGCGCCGCTCCTGGTCCTGCACCAGCAGCGCCTGAAGGTAATTCCCGCTGTGATCCCGCCACTGCTTGCGGCCGAAGGAGGCCGCAAAGAAGGCGTGGAATTCCTGAAGGCTGTCGTAGACCCGCTCGAAGCTCGCCGCATCCATCACTCAAACCACCCAACATCATCTGTCCAGCCATCCTACCAGACAACTCGTCGTTGTAGTACTAGAGGTCTGGCCGGAAAGCCATTGGCCGGGTTTCGCGCTACGCCAAGCAGACGTATTCCAGTCTTATGCGGTGTGATAGTATATGTAATACGTTGCAATAACCAACTGTTACGTCGATAATCGGCGTTAAGAAAACGACGGCTTGGGGAGAATCGAGGTTTCCGTCCGAGTTTCTAGAGAGCATCAACCAGCCTTTTATACATTTATAACGATATCAAGATTGGGTGGCGATAATGCGGTAAGAACCGTCCCAATTCGTGATTAATGGGTGAACAGAGAGTAACCTCGGTCCCCATGGAATAAACCGCCATCGGATCCATCCCGTTGTTTACCCACTCCGGACCGGTTGACACAGAGAGTTAACTCCGCCGCCGTGCTTCTCCCCCTGAAACCTCTCCTAACTCCGGCACCATGTTAACAATGGGGAATTAATGGGCTAAGGCACTTTATTTGCGCGGAACGCCCAAGGAACAGAGCTGGCCAGCGTCTTCCGGCCGGCCTCTCCCAGGTGTGGCGGCACACCGAAGAGGTTTTTTCGGATGACCCTCGCCGGTATTTGCCACCTTTCGGGACTGTTTGTCTCTTCAATGGGACCCGAATATAACCCGAAAATTCACACCAAACCGTTACCTTTATGTAATAATTCTTAACCTCTAAACCAAAGCCAAGGTGGGAACTACATTTTGCAGCGATGGCAAAGGTAGGGAAGGTGTAAAAATCAATGCATCGGCTCGAGCTTGTAACAGGGTTCGGCAGCGATGTTTCACTTCATCCTTACGGTGAGCTAGTCCGCCGAAGAATGCATTCATCTTCTCTTGGACTTGGGCTTTTGTTCCCAGGCATTCGTTGGCCGTGACCTCTTCCCTGGCCCAGTCCCAGACGGCTTCGTCGGCATTGAAGTCTGGGCTGTAGGCCGGTAAGGCCACCAGCCTCAGCTGCAAGTCAGGGGTGGTCAAATAGCTGCGAATCGCTGCTCCTCGGTGGGCTGGCCCATTGTCCCAAATCACTACCAGAGGTCCAGGATGTTTTTCTCTTAGCTGCCGTAAAAAGGCGGTGGAGGTCTCGGCATTGCTGTTGCCGGCTATTTCCATGGCTTCCACCTCCCCAGCCTCCAAGCAAACTCCCGAGTAGTAGCAGGCCTTCTCTCCCCACCGAGGACTGGTAGAGTCCACCAGCGCCGGCTCTCCCTTGAGCACCCATTTCCCCCTCAGATCGGCATCGGCCCGAAAGTGGGCTTCGTCTACGAAGAAGATTTTGGCCCCACTCTCTTGGGCCTCCTCTCGGATTTGGCGGTACTGGAGGACGAAGGCTTTCCGCGCTTCATCCTTGGCTTTCAGGAGGCGTTTCTTGGGTCGCTTCAGCACGAAGCCCAACCGATGGAGGTAGTTCAAGCAACTGCTTCGACTCAGCCCCAGGTCAAAGCTCTGCTTGAGAAATTGCCTTACTACTTTCCAATTCCAGTTGGACAATTCAACTCCCGCCTCTCCAGGCGGATTTTGCACCGCAGACTTCAGTTGGTTCTGTTGACCCCAGTTCAAGACGGGGGGGAACCCCCAGTCTGTTCAAAGACCAAACCTTGGGCCCCGCCTCGGCGAAAGTTGGCCAGCCAGTTTCCAATGGTATGAGGCTCTCTGTCCAAAGCCTCAGCCACCTGGATAGCCGACCACCCTTGGGCCAACAACCATAGCCCGTGCCATCGCTCTCGCTCTCGAGGTGTTGGCGCTCGATACATCCTTTCCCGTAAGTCACCTACATTGAGTTGCCACTCTTCCATGAGTTGCACTATTTCCTTCATCCCTTCCACCACCGCCACTCGACTTCTTTTACAGAATATCGCAACTCCTCTTCGGGTTCGCTTTATGTAGGTTTCACCTTAGCTTTGGTTTAGGATACAACCCTGTGGGGAAAGAGGCAGGCCCCGGCCCAGGGACAGTCCGGGCGTGGGCTCAGTATCCACGTGGGGTGGCACCCGACCAAGCAAGAAGACCTCAACCGTTACCCAGAAATGGCGGTACTGGAGAAGAAGTTGAGCCGAATCCCGTTGATAAGCCTGCCGCGGACAGCGATTATAGCTGGGGCCCTGGTGGTGCTCGCCTTCGCCCTGCCGGCGGCTGCTCATTTCCGGCCTAGCGCCTCTGTCCCGTCGGTTACCGAGTTCGACCGGCAGGCCAGGGCGATGGAGTATTTGTCGGAAATTGGGTTCGGCGTGGAATATGGCTCCGCAGCGCCGGTACTCCATAAATGGACGCATGACGTGAGGATAAAGGTACATGGCTCGCCCACAGAGGCAGACCTGCAAACGGTAGAGCGGGTAGTGTCGGATTTGAACTTTATGGTGGGGGAAATAAAGCTGGAGCTGGTCGATGAGGCGCCCAACCTGGAAGTTTACTTTTCCCCGGAATCCCATTTCTCCGACATTGAACCCACCTACGTCCCGACGAACCTGGGCTTCTTCCGGGTGTGGTTTGACGGGGAGGGTGTTATCGAGCGGGGAAGAGTTTTAATCGCCGCCGACGGCACCACCTAGGCCGAACGAACCCACCTGATTCGGGAAGAATTAACCCAGAGCCTGGGGTTGTTAAAGACTCATGGCAGTATTCCGACAGCATCTTCTACGAGGGCTGGACCACTACCGACAAGTACGGGCCCTTGGATGAGGCGACCATCCGGCTGCTTTACCAGCCCCAGCTGGAACCAGGAATGAACCAAAGTCAGGTGCGCAGCTTGTACTCGCCAACGGACTAGGCCGCTCCTTCCGTCATCCCGCCGGCTGAGCTATCAGCGCACCACCTTCTCAACTGCCCCAGCCAAAGCTCCCAGCTTTCCCAACACCCTTCTTTTTTGCCTCGGGCCTTCCTTTCCAGCTGCTGAGCCTTGAATCTATTACTAAACATGGTCAGAGGAGTCCCATTATGGGAAATCCCCCATATCCACCTTTCTGAAAGGGGGACTGAGGGGGATTTAGATCTTACAGGTTTAGAACTTTCGTCGGGAATTAGTAGATGCTTGGCTTACCCAGGGTTTAAGCATCAAAGTACATGAAGAACTCATGGGGGTGTGGCCGCTGTCGCATGGCATCTATCTCGTTATTTTTTTTGTAGTCCAGCCAGGTTTCTATCAGGTCTTCGGTGAACACTCCTCCCCGCAGCAAAAACTCGTAGTCCCGCTCCAGAGAGTCCAATGCCTCTTCCAGGCTGCCTGGCACCTGCTTGATTTTGGCCGACTCCTCGGCAGATAGGTCATAAAGGTTTACGTCTACCGGGTCCGGGGGTTCGGTTTCATTGATGACACCGTCCAGACCGGCTAACAACATAGCTGAGAAAGCCAGGTACGGATTGCAGGCTGGGTCTGGCAGCCGAAACTCCAAGCGGCGCGCTGCTGGCGAGGAGAAGTAGGTGGGGATGCGGATGCAGGCGCTACGGTTTCGGGAGGAGTAGACTAGGTTGACAGGAGCCTCAAACCCCGGCACCAGCCGGCGGTAGGAGTTGGTGGTCGGAGCGATGAAGGCCAGCAGAGCTGGAGCATGCAGCAGTAGACCGCCAATGTAATGCCGGCAGGTTGCGCTAATCAGCGCGTAACCGTTGGCATCGTAAAACAGGTTGGTACCGTCCTTCCACAGGCTCTGGTGGGTGTGCATGCCAGAGCCGTTATCGCCGAAGAGGGGTTTGGGCATAAAGGTCGCTACCTTGCCATGAGCTTTGGCCACGTTCTTGACCACGTATTTCTGGATGATGACATTGTCCGCCATGTTGGTCAGGGTGTCATACCTCATGTCGATTTCAGCTTGACCGGCGGTGGCTACCTCGTGATGGTGTTTCTCCACCACCACGCCGAAGTGCTCTAGCTTCTGGACGCACTCGGAGCGCAGGTCCTGAAGAGAGTCCGTTGGCGAGGTGGGGAAATACCCCTCCTTAAAACGGGGATGGTAGGCCAGGTTGGGACCACCGGAAAGGGACCGCTCCGCTCCAGAGTTCCAGGACCCTTCATCAGAGTCGATGTAGTAGTAACCGCTGTTGGCGGTCTGGTCAAAGCGGGCCGAATCGAAAACGAAATGCTCCAGCTCCGGACCCCAGTTGCTAATGTCAGCGATTCCGGTTTCCTTGAGGTAGACTTCCGCCTTCTGGGCGATGTGCCTGGGGTCCCGGCTGAATAGTTCCCTGGTTTCAGGTTCCATAATATTGCAAAGCATGCTCAGGCTGGGAATCCGCAAGAAAGGGTCTACCACCGCGGTGTTGGTATCCGGCATCAGCAGCATGTCGCTTTCCTGGATGGCCTTAAAGCCCCGAATGCTGGAGCCGTCGAACCCATAGCCGTCGGCCAAATTCTCCACGGTCAATTCGCTCAAAGGTATGGAAAGGTGCTGCAAGGTGCCCGGCAGGTCCGTAAACTTAAGATCGATGATGCCAATTCCATTATCTTGGCAGAATTTGATTGCTTCGGCTGGAGTCATTACGTCCCTCCCTCCAATTATTGTAGGTTTGTTTTCAGTGTGCCCGAGCGAACCGGTATGGGGCCCAAGTTTATTTTAATGCCCACTTACTGTCAATGTGAGGAGTTGCCTCCCAACTGAGACCGTGGGTGCAAAGTTTTTCTCCCTATAAAGAACAGGTTGGGAGGAGTTATATCAAGTTTTTCTCCCTATAAAGAACAGGTTGGGAGGAGTTATATCACCCCGGTTCTCACACACCCTCTCAGATGATCCTTCAAAGTCCATTTTTCCCGCGTCGCTTCCACCTCCCACAGCCTACTCTGACCATACTACCTTGAGGTTGTTACAGAAATATTTCCAAGTTGTTACAACCGGGATTCCCCAGATCAAACCACCTTTCCTGGATATAGCTCCCGCGGGGATACCGCCAAATATAATCCCGCATTCCAAGGGCGTCAAATGCGGCCTGATTCACTCAAATTCCACGCTTTCATTGGGCAACCACTGTACTGCCAAGCGTAAAAGCCCCAAACCGCTAGTCTACGCCCAAGTCTCGCCCTTGGGAAGCTCTTTTGCCCTGTGCGACCCCGTAACCGTAACCAATCCCGACGCTCCTAAAGTGGACTAGTCAGGAGCCAGCCTAAGCCGACCAATTCGTTCCAGTATCCCGCCTAGCATTTCCCGGCTCACGAGCACCTCAGCAAGCTGAAACACCAGCCTTCCGGCATGGCGCACCAACCGTCCTCCAGTCTTGATCATCCTGGTCTGCAGACTGGTCAACGACCAGTGCTTCATTGCCTCCGGTAAGGCTAGCCTTCTCATGGAGTTGCCCAAGTTGTAAGCCAGTACGAACAACTCCAGCCTGACCTGATTGGCCACGAACTTGTGGCAGGACAACCTGGTCCAGTTCAGGGCGTACTTGCCTTCTTTTATCCATTGCTCCGCGGTCCCTCGGCCATTGTAAAAGCGGACTATCCCGATGTTTGGATAGCTCAGATTGGTGACGATGAAGCCCACTCTGGGAAACAGTTCTCCCTGGTGCCACTCCACCTTAGAGACCACTCTCCGAGCAACGTTCCAGCTCTGGGCCTGGTAGAGGAAGTCATGATAGGAGACGATGGGCTTCGGGGAAAGCCACTCCGTAGGCCGTATTAGCCGGGGCGCTATCTCCCGCTGCAGCACCTGGTTGGATCGCAGCCTGATGGCGTAGCCGATGTTTCGTGCTTCCAGATAATCGTATATCTCCGGCTTGGCGAAGGCGGCGTCAGCACGAAACAGCAGCCTGACCGCTGCTGTCAAATAACGCTCCACCACCGGATCAAGGACTTCTTGCCAATCATCGGCACTGTGGACGTTGCCTGACCGTAGCTTAGCTGCTTCACAATCCCCGAACTGGTTGAACAGAAAGAGAGGGTGATAGCAGACGCATTCAAAGTGGCCGTTATAGGCTGCTCCCTCCTGCTGGCCGTGCACTGGACTCTCGGAACTGTCCATATCCAGGATTACTCGCCGGTGTAGGGTATGGGCCATAGCTCGTTCCACCCACTGGGTATTTATTCGTGCCAGCCCCTTCAGGTTGTCCTCTTGGGTCAGGAACTCCGTCTCGAACCGGCCCATCTCACTGGTGCTGGCTCCTTTCCGCTCCGAGCCTTGCCATCCCACGATCACTCGCATGGCTGGGTCTTGGGAAAGGCGCACTGCGTCATTGGTGTCGTCGTAGCCGGCCAAGCGGCTGTAGATCGACTGTCTTAGCAGCGGAACCAGGTGGTGAAGGATATTGCGTCCGGTACGGCTTTCCTGGAGGTAGTCCTCAGCGATTTCGGTAAGGCCCAAGGCATCATCAAACTCTCGAAAGGCAAGAAGACCAGGGTCGGAGGTGATGGTTGAGCCGTGAAATTCCAGGCGGACTTTGGGGTTGAATTGGAGCCGGAGAGGGGCTTTTTCGCCGTCACCCATCAGGTGCCTCCATGATGCCTACGGCATCTTACTGCAAAGTGACATATCATGGAGTTATTATAGCTGGGAACACGCAAAAAGGGCCCATAATTAGACAATGGTTGAAAGACCATCGACGAATTACTGAGAAAGCTTTTTAGCCATATGGGAAATGTGGGCCAAAACCTGTTCCTCTTTGACACCCCAACCTCCATGCTCCAATTGGCGCTGTTGATGGCCTGGGTGGCCAGCCAGGAAAGGGCACCAGCAGGCCAAGAACCGGGCCCGAGGGCCCAGGAGGCACTGCCGGGAGTCGGTCAGCCGGCCCATGAATCTGGCGGGTCGCCCTTCCCCTGGCTCGTGGTCCCTTGGGCCCGATGGACCGTGGCGACGGCCATTGTTATGCTGGTGGGGCTTTCCCTTTACCACCTGACCTACCAACCCTATTAGGCGGCCAAGAGCATCATAGCCGCTTACGGGAGCCAAGAGACCATGTCAGTGGCTGAACGACTGAGCCTAGCCGAGAGAAGCTTCGACACCTTCCCCCCTTGGCTAACTTCCCCAGGTCGATTTTTTCAATCAACTCGCCTACCAGTGGGACGACTTGAACGAAGAGGAGAGGTCTCAGGCTTTGAGCCTGGTGACCCGAGAGTTATCTGAGGGTCTGGAGGCCGAGCCGCAGAGCTTTCCCCTCATGGTGAGCGCTGTCCTGGTGTTTCGCCAGGACCCGACAACCTTACCGATGGTAGAGCCGCTGCTGGAGAGGATTCGGGAGATCGCCCCCGAGCGGGTGCAAACCCATGTGCTCCTGGCGGAACAGGAACTCCTTAAGGGAAACCCAGAGGAAGCGCTTCGGATTGCCGAGGAATATCAGCGCCGGGTCCCAGGAACTGAGTGGTTTTTCCGCGAGGTCAGTGGGGCTGGCCAACAGGCCCGGCTCACTCCCTGAAGGCGTATCATCAATATGCGGAACCAGCCATCCTCGCGGGCTGATAGATTTCGTCCCAGCCCTATGGCTAAACCAAAGCTAAGGTGAAACCTACATAAAGCGAACCCGAAGAGGAGTTGCGATATTCTGTAAAAGAAGTCGATTGGCGGTGGTGGAAGGGATGAAGGAAATAGTGCAACTCATGGAAGAGTGGCAACTCAATGTAGGTGACTTACGGGAAAGGATGTATCGAGCGCCAACACCTCGAGAGCGAGAGCGATGGCACGGGCTATGGTTGTTGGGCCAAGGGTGGTCGGCTATCCAGGTGGCTGAGGCTTTGGACAGAGAGCCTCATACCATTGGAAACTGGCTGGCCAACTTTCGCCGAGGCGGGGCCCAAGGTTTGGTCTTTGAACAGACTGGGGGTTCCCCCCCGTCTTGAACTGGGGTCAACAGAACCAACTGAAGTCTGCGGTGCAAAATCCGCCTGGAGAGGCGGGAGTTGAATTGTCCAACTGGAATTGGAAAGTAGTGAGGCAATTTCTCAAGCAGAGCTTTGACCTGGGGCTGAGTCGAAGCAGTTGCTTGAACTACCTCCATCGGTTGGGCTTCGTGCTGAAGCGACCCAAGAAACGCCTCCTGAAAGCCAAGGATGAAGCGCGGAAAGCCTTCGTCCTCCAGTACAGCCAAATCCGAGAGGAGGCCCAAGAGAGTGGGGCCAAAATCTTCTTCGTAGACGAAGCCCACTTTCGGGCCGATGCCGATCTGAGGGGGAAATGGGTGCTCAAGGGAGAGCCGGCGCTGGTGGACTCTACCAGTCCTTGGTGGGGAGAGAAGGCCTGCTACTACTCGGGAGTTTGCTTGGAGGCTGGGGAGGTGGAAGCCATGGAAATAGCCGGCAACAGCAATGCCGAGACCTCCACCGCCTTTTTACGGCAGCTAAGAGAAAAACATCCTGGACCCTCTGGTAGTGATTTGGGACAATGGGCCAGCCCACCGAGGAGAAGCGATTCGCAGCTATTTGACCACCCCTGACTTGCAGCTGAGGCTGGTGGCCTTACCGGCCTACAGCCCAGACTTCAATGCCGACGAAGCCGTCTGGGACTGGGCCAGGGAAGAGGTCACGGCCAACGAATGCCTGGGAACAAAAGCCCAAGTCCAAGAGAAGATGAATGCATTCTTCGGCGGACTAGCTCACCGTAAGGATGAAGTGAAACATCGCTGCCGAACCCTGTTACAAGCTCGAGCCGATGCATTGATTTTTACACCTTCCCTACCTTTGCCATCGCTGCAAAATGTAGTTCCCACCTTGGCTTTGGTTTAGGAGCTTGTGGGAGAAGCAATCGTTCATGGTTCGACAAGCTCACCACGAACGAAACATCACCCGTTCGTCCTGAGCCTGTGGAAGGGCGATCACCCTGATTTCCGCGTCGGACATCCCCCTAGTACAGGTTGGCGTAAATAACCCGGCAGTTCATGCGACCAGCACCTTGCCTTGGTAAGTCCATTTGAAGGGCTTTGCCATGGTCCGGTTGTAATAGTCGATGAAGTCCCACACCTTCTGTTTCAGATCGGTGACCGATCTGAATGACCCTCGCTGTAGCAGTTTTCGCACCAGAATGCTCAGCCAGATTTCCACTTGGTTCATCCATGACGTGTGCTTGGGGGTGTAGTGAAACACGATACAGTGGCTGGGATCGCTGAGAAATGCGGCCCGGGACTCTCGGTTCGCCAATGTGCCCCACTTGCCCTTCTTACCCAACTCCAGCCAAGACTCTCTGGCTACCCAGCGCACTAGAGATTCAGAACGGTGCGTGTCCAGGTTGTCCACCACAAAATGCCACCGCTGGGCCGCCCTATCGCTAGCGATCACTGCCTCCACATGCTGCAGAAAGTCCGCTTCGGTACGTCTGGGCCCCCATAGGGCTCAACAATCTGACCCGTCACCACATCCCGACTGATGATGAAGGAGCGTGTACCATGCCGGATGTACTCAAACTCCCGCCGTTCCACCTTCCCCGGCGCCAAGGGCAACCCAGGATGTTTGCGCTCCAGGGCCTGTACTCCGGTCAACTCATCAGTGCTCATCACTCGCTCCCCAGATTGGACCAAGGCGGGAGCTTCTCGGTACAGATCGCAGATGTCAGTGACTTTGGCGTCATAGTGCTCGTCCCCGGAGGGTGTCAACCAATAGCGTATCCGGTGGGGTTTCAGGTCCCCCTTTCTAGAAGCCTGGCCGCATGACGGGGGGAAATCCGTTCTACGATGCCTTTTTCGATGATCTCATCAGCCAATTCCCGGCTGGTCCACTGGCTGATAGGACGACCGCACTGGCTGGGGGCCTCACAAGCCAGGGACATGATCTGGCAAACTTGCTCTGGGGTGATCCGGGCGGGAGCCCCAGGACGAGGCGCATCCCGCAACCTTTCTTCTATACTCAGGTCTTCCAGAATGGCTGCCTGTAGCCCCAGCCAGCGGTTGCGCCAGAACCGTACCGTATCCACATCCAGGCCCACTTCGCGGGCTATTTGGCTGTTGTTCAGGCCAGCCGCGGCAGACAGAATGATTCTGCCTCGCCGGGCCAACTGCTGGGGGGTGCTATATCGGCGCACCAGGGTTTCCAATCCTTGCTGCTCTTCCGGGGATAATTCCACCACGGGAGGTTTCGGTCCACGCATCGCCTTCACCACCACACTTCATCTCTCCAACCTCAACGCGCTCATTATACTACTCGGGCTTTTCAGCCCACCTGTACTAGTACTACAACGACGAGTTGTCTGGTAGGATGGCTGGACAGATGATGTTGGGTGGTTTGAGTGATGGATGCGGCGAGCTTCGAGCGGGTCTACGACAGCCTTCAGGAATTCCACGCCTTCTTTGCGGCCTCCTTCGGCCGCAAGCAGTGGCGAGATCACAGCGGGAATTACCTTCAGGCGCTGCTGGTGCAGGACCAGGAGCGGCGCAACGCCGAGAATCTCTCGGAATCGGTGGGCATCTCGGCCCGGGCGATGCAGCGCTTTCTCACCGAGGCCCGGTGGTCCGATGAGACAGTCATAGGGCGGTTGCAGGAATACTTGGCCCCCAGGCTGGGACACCCGGAGGCGGTGTGGGTGTTCGATGGCAGCGACTTCCCCAAGCAGGGCAGGAAATCGGCGGGAGTGGCCCGGCAGTACTGCGGCAGGCTGGGCAAGGTGGCCAACTGCCAGGGTGGGATGTTCCTGGCCTACGTCAGCCCGCTGGGCCGGGCGTTGGTGGACAAGCGGCTGTATCTGCCCAAGAGTTGGACCTCCGACCAGGACCGGTGTGCTGCGGCGGGTGTGCCGGAGGACCGGCGGAACTACCGGTCAAAGACGGAGTTGGCCCTGGAGATGCTGGAGCGGGTCCTGGAGTTGGGCTACCTCAGGGCCGAGTGGGTTGCCGGAGACGACGCCTTCGGGATGTCGCCGACCTTCCGGGAGGGACTGGCGGCCCTGGGGATGCGCTACGTGCTGGACGTTCCGGGCGGCACTACGGTCTGGCCCTTGGACCCGGCTTGGACCAGTCCGGAATATCCGGGGTTCGGCCGCCCCCGCAAACCCAAGCTGCGGCCTGGGCAGCGGCGGACCATGGAGCAGCGCGGTGATGAACTGCCGGATGAGGCTTGGCGGGAGATAACGGTGGCCCAGGGAAGCCAGGGGCCGCGCACCTACCGGTTCAGTGCCCAGCGGGTGCGGGCCACCAGGAGGCGCAAGCCCGGCGAGGAACTGTGGGCCGTCTGGCGCCGGAACCTGGACGGCAGCGAGCCCCGCTACTACCTGTCCAACGCTCCCGAGGGCACAACCTTGGAGACTCTGGCCTACGTGGGTGGGTCCAGGTGGCGCATTGAAACGGAGTTCGAGACTGAGAAGGGTGACGTGGGGCTGGACGAATACGAGACCCGCAGCTGGGCAGGGTGGCATCACCACATAGCCATGTGCCTGCTGGGTGGGGCGTTCCTGCTGAGCCTGCAGCAGGATTGGGGGGGAAAAGATGCCCCGGATCACGAGGCCACAGGTGTACCGGGTGGTGCGGGAGATGCTGCCCCGGGAGCAGTTCGGGCCCGATCAATTGCTGTTGTGGCTGGAGGATACGCAGCTACGCAACGAACGGGCTCGCCGTTCCCACGAGAGACGCCGCTCCACCCGCCGCGAAAGCAGGATGGAGCCGCCACCTTAAACCCGTCGTTGTAGTACTAAACCAAAGCTAAGGTGAAACCCACATAAAAAGAAGTCGAGTGGCGGTGGTGGAAGGGATGAAGGAAATAGTGCAACTCATGGAAGAGTGGCAACTCAATGTAGGTGACTTACGGGAAAGGATGTATCGAGCGCCAACACCTCGAGAGCGAGAGCGATGGCACGGGCTATGGTTGTTGGGCCAAGGGTGGTCGGCTATCCAGGTGGCTGAGGCTTTGGACAGAGAGCCTCATACCATTGGAAACTGGCTGGCCAACTTTCGCCGAGGCGGGGCCCAAGGTTTGGTCTTTGAACAGACTGGGGGTTCCCCCCCGTCTTGAACTGGGGTCAACAGAACCAACTGAAGTCTGCGGTGCAAAATCCGCCTGGAGAGGCGGGAGTTGAATTGTCCAACTGGAATTGGAAAGTAGTGAGGCAATTTCTCAAGCAGAGCTTTGACCTGGGGCTGAGTCGAAGCAGTTGCTTGAACTACCTCCATCGGTTGGGCTTCGTGCTGAAGCGACCCAAGAAACGCCTCCTGAAAGCCAAGGATGAAGCGCGGAAAGCCTTCGTCCTCCAGTACCGCCAAATCCGAGAGGAGGCCCAAGAGAGTGGGGCCAAAATCTTCTTCGTAGACGAAGCCCACTTTCGGGCCGATGCCGATCTGAGGGGGAAATGGGTGCTCAAGGGAGAGCCGGCGCTGGTGGACTCTACCAGTCCTTGGTGGGGAGAGAAGGCCTGCTACTACTCGGGAGTTTGCTTGGAGGCTGGGGAGGTGGAAGCCATGGAAATAGCCGGCAACAGCAATGCCGAGACCTCCACCGCCTTTTTACGGCAGCTAAGAGAAAAACATCCTGGACCTCTGGTAGTGATTTGGGACAATGGGCCAGCCCACCGAGGAGAAGCGATTCGCAGCTATTTGACCACCCCTGACTTGCAGCTGAGGCTGGTGGCCTTACCGGCCTACAGCCCAGACTTCAATGCCGACGAAGCCGTCTGGGACTGGGCCAGGGAAGAGGTCACGGCCAACGAATGCCTGGGAACAAAAGCCCAAGTCCAAGAGAAGATGAATGCATTCTTCGGCGGACTAGCTCACCGTAAGGATGAAGTGAAACATCGCTGCCGAACCCTGTTACAAGCTCGAGCCGATGCATTGATTTTTACACCTTCCCTACCTTTGCCATCGCTGCAAAATGTAGTTCCCACCTTGGCTTTGGTTTAGTGGGCTGCTTTGGAAACTCGCCCCCCTCCGCATCCCAGTGCCGGCCCACCGACCCGCGCTCCAAGCTGTCAAGGTAGATAGGTCATGCTGCAGATGGTAAGGCGCCGGCTCCGATGTTCCCTGATGTCCTGGCTGTCGAACGGGCTTTTTTGGGCAGTCTTGTTGGGAGCTTTGGCCCTGTCCGTGGGTAGCAAGTCGTTCATCAACCTGGCCATCGAACCCATAACCTTCAATGTATCGGTAAGGAGCCTAGAAGGACAGATCTATCCTTTTCCACCCGGTAGGCTAGGCATTACCCATTCGCAGCATTGGGCGAGTAGCGGACCGGCCAACCTATTCGCTATTGGCTGGGCGTTTATTGTGGTGTATCTTTTTTTGGCGATGACCCGCCGCGTGCTGCACCACCGAATTGCCTATGTTGGGGTAGGACTCTTCCTGGCCGGGGTCATTAGCAACCGAGGCGAAGTCGCCCTTTTCGGGCATGCCACGGATTTCCTGTTAATATGGCCAACCGAATCCAGGGAGCTTGGGGCGATAATCAATTTTGCCGACTTAATGGTTGTGGCGGGATTGGCGCTGTTTTTGCTCTGGTCTCCGATTTACAGGTCGCTCGAGAGAATCCGAAGTCAAAGGGTGGATGCGGCTCAACCCAGTCCCTGAACCCCGGAAGAGGACCGGCGCTTTCCCTTACCCGACTCCCTAACTTCCCCTTCCCAGGCTCCCTGTGGGAGGGCTGGCCTCCTTGCTTGAGTAAAGCGCCAGCAGGGCCGCTGAGATAGCTGCATCTTTTCCCACGGCTTGGGCGATTCAGGTGTCTGGCTTCTGGCCGATTGTTCCCCTAACCCGGAAACGCGGCTCCCCAGCTAACGCCCATCCCAATGAACACCGTATTTTCCCTTTACCTTCACCTCTTGGCAACCTATCAACCCACGGAGCTTTACCCTTTTGCGCGTTAATAGTTCCACAGAATCACTCTAGGTGGAGGACTATTCATGAACGAACTACGCCAGGTCTTGAATAAACAGCTCAGTCAATTGGAGTCGTAAAGTGAGTTGATTGATGAGGCTATCCAGGAGATACACCGGCGCTTTAACCTGTTGGATGACGTAGAATCTTGGGGTCTGCTTCCGGAGGCGGACGAAGCCTCGCCGGCATTTGAATCCAGCATTTCGGAGGTAATTGAGGAGCAGGAGCCGGAAACGTTGAATGGGCAGCGCGAGAAGGATTTGGAATTCGCGTTTTTGGGAGAAATGGGGGCAGAGTAAGCCTCGGGAGCTGATGGGTTGGGGCCTGCTGGTTTGGGACCGTGACCGGGAGAACTGTTCCCGCCGCCGTCTCACCGGCTAGAGGTTTAACAGACTCTCCAAGTTCTGGTACAGAATCTTATCTTTTTCTTCCTGGCTCAGGCTCTTCAGGCCCTGAATCCATCCCGTTGGCGAAGGATCCCAGGGGACAAACGGCCAGTCGCTGCCCAGGACGACGCGGTCGATGCCTACCGAATCGATCAGGAAGCGGAGGGCAGCCTCGCTCATGGTGATACAGTCGTAGTAAATCTGCCGCTGGTAAGTGCTGGGAGGCCGGCTGATGTTGGTCCTCGCCTCAGAGCGCACCTGCCAACCCCGGTCCAGCCGGCCCATGCCAAAGCAGGCCGGGCCCCCGCCGTGAGCGATGCATACCTTCAGGTCCGGGAATTTCTCCAGTATGCCCCCAAAAATCAGGGTGGCGGTGATCAGGGTATCCTCAACAATCACGCCTACGGCATTGGGTATCGTGTACTTGGGAGCGCGCTCCACTGCCAGGTTGTCCTGGGGTTGAGGATGATAGAACAGCACTGCTCCCATCGATTCCGCCGCTTGAAACAAAGGCAAAAACTCCGGTTCATCCCAGTTTTTCCCGTTGACCACCGTGTCCAACTCGGCCCCTTTCAAGCCCAATACGTTTACCGCTCGGTCTAGCTCGGTGATGGAGGCAGCCACGTCCTGGAGAGGCAGGGTGGCCAATCCGGCGAACCGCTGGGGCCACTGGCGGGTCATGGCAGCGATCTCGTCGTTCACTTCCCGGGCCTGGGCAACACCCGCCGAGGGTTCCAGGTGATACCCCAGGATTTGCGTGTGGATTGAAACTACCTGAATCTCCGTGTCTTGCTGATCCATGTCCTCGAGCCGTTCTTCGGGGGTGAATCGCACCTTCGGCGTCTGAATGCCGCCGACCTTACCTTCCCGGATGAACAAAGAGTTTTTCTCTGCGGTATGGTAGCGGATGCCATACCAATTCCCTCCGGCGTCGACAGTCCGCCACAAGCATTGGGGCACCAAATGGGCGTGGATGTCTATGCTGCGCACTTTTTCCCCTCAAACGGCAAACGGCAGGCGGCCCCGACCGGGGTGGCTGGAATAAAGTTGCCCGCTGACCGGGTCCGGCCCGTCGTATTTGCGGTTGTATTTGCCGTGGCATTTGCCGTGGCATTTGCATGGAATGCTTAAAGCCAGCACTCCAAAGCTTAATTGCCCGCCGACCGGTAGTCAAACAGTGGGCTGGGAGAGGGCAGGGTTTTGCAGTTGTCTTCGTTGTCATTGCGAGCCCTTCGGCTGCGCTCAGGATAAACTCCGCGAAGCAATCTCGCCTGATCCTCATGTGATTGCTTCGGGCCTACGGCCCTCGCAATGACAATTAAAAGACCCTGGCTGGAAAAGGGACGAATCTTGGCATGGCGGGAGGGCTTAGCAACCTTCGACGAACTTTTTGAACTTGTGAGATCCAAATCCCCCTCAGTCCCCCTTGTATCTTATACATGGATGTGGCAGACCGTTTCTCCCTTTCAAAAAGGGGGATATAGGGGGATTTCTCCAGGTAATGCCTCTACAGGCTTAACCCCTAGCGGATTACTGCCAGTCCTTGGACCGGGGCAGGTTTTGCTCCAGCATTTTTATGTGGCGCACCTCTTGAGCCACGATATTAAAGGTATCTTCCCGTCGGGACACCACTCCGGACATCACCAGCAGAGGCTCTCGAATCAACAACCGGAACTTCTGGTACACGTCGGGCCAGAGCACCAGGGGAATGTGACCGAACTCGTCCTCCAGGGTGATGAACACGGCCTTGGCGTGGGGACGCTGCCGGCGTATCACCAGGCCGGCCACGGTTACCTCCGCTCCTTCCTTTAGCTCCAAAATGGACTGGCTGTTCATTACGTGCCGGGGCAGGCTGGGGCGCAGGAAGGCCATTACATGACCCTGGGGATACAATCCCAGGGTGGAGTACTCGCCGGCCATGGTCTCCCACTGATTCTGCGGGGGCAACTGGGCCATATCCTGCTCCACGGGCAGGGAGAGGGGCTGTTGGTAACCGGCGGGATGGTAACCGGCGGGATGGTAGCGCAAGCCGATCTCCCACAGGGCCGCGCGGCGGTGGGAGGTCAGCGAATCGAAAGACCCGGCCAGAACCAGCTTCTCCAGGGCCTCCCGCTGCAATCCGGTGCGCTGCATGGCGTCGGCCAGACCGGCGAAGGCGCCACCCTGATTGCGAGCGTCGACAATGGCCGAGGCCGCCGTCGCGCCCACCTTCTTGACCTGGAGGAAGCCCAGCAGTAGCGATTCGTCCTTGATAACGCATTTTTCCAGGCTGGCGTTGATGTCTGGGTTCAGCACCCGAATGCCGCGACGCTTGGCGTCTTCCTTCAATGTCTCCAGGTTGTAAAACCCCATGGGCTGCTGGTTGAAGATGGCGACAAAGAATTCCAGCGGGTAGTAGTGATTGAGCCAGGCCATGTGGTAGGCGGTTACCCCAAAGGCGAAGGCGTGGGATTCGGGAAACATGTACTGGCCGTTGAACTTTTTAAAAATCTTTACCGCGGTCTCTTCCGGCACGCCATTGTTCAGCGCGCCCTGGAGAAACCGGTCCCAGTGGAGGTCCAGCAGCGACAGATCCCTTCTCCAGACGAAGGCGCGGCGCAGCCGGTCGGCCTCCACGGCGCTAAATCCGGCCACGTCCATGGCCAGCTGATTCACCTGGTCCTGAAAAAGAATGACACCCAGGGTGCGTCCCAGGGCTCGCTGCTCCAGGGGATGGTCGAACTCCCACGGCTCATGTTTGCTATGCCGCTGGATGAACTGGCTTACGCCGTTATTGGCGCCGACGCCGGGGCGCACCGCCGCCACCTCGTAGGCCATTTCAGTGAGGTTTCTGGGCAGGATGCGGGTCACAGTCTGCATCTGCGCCGCCGACTCGACCTGGAAGATCCCCACGGTATCGGCCTGGTGCAGCATGGCATACACCGCCGGGTCGTCGTGGTCGATGCGACTCAGGTCGTGGTACTCGCCGGTTCGGTCTTCAATCAGCTGGAGGGTTTCTTGCATCTGGGAGAGGGCTCCCAGGGCCAGAAAGTCTATTTTGACAAAGCCCGCCGGCTCAATGGAATTCTTGTCCCACTGGCAAATGTACCGGCCCTCGATGGCCCCCGGCTGCACCGGCACCATGTCGATCAAAGGGGATGAGCTGATGATCATGCCGCCGGGATGCTGGGCCAGGTACTTGGGGAAACCGTCCAGCTGGGCGGAAAGGTCTATCAGGTCCCGCCAGGCCGGGGTGTCGACCTTGTCGCGAAACTCGGGGAGGGCCAGCATTTCCGCGGCCATATCTCCGGCGTGGTGGGAGCTGACCCGTTTAGCGAGCTTGTCCACCTCCTGCTGGGGCAGTCCCAGGGCTTTGCCCAGGTCTCGAATGGCTCCCTTCATCTTGTAGGTGCTGATCATGCCGGTCAGCGCGGCGTGGTCCCAACCGTACTTCTCATGCACCCGCAGAATCAGCTCTTCCCGAATATTGCGGGGAAAATCCAGGTCAATGTCGGGAACCACGGCCATTTCGCTGGGCAGAAATCGGTCTAGGGACAGGTTGAATTCCAGCGGGTCGATGTGGGAGAGGCCGATGAGGTAGCCGACCAGCATGGCCACCGATGAGCCCCGGCCCCGGCCGGGAGGACGCTCTTCCAGCGGAATTTCCGCGTCGCTGAGGCCCAGCTCGATCATGATCTCTCGGGCCAGCTGGATGACATCGTAGTAAATCAATAGGAAGCCCGCCAGATTATGCCGCCGGATCAGGGCGAACTCCTCATCCAGGCGGCGCTTGACCCGGTCGTCCACGCCGCCGTAGCGCCGTTCGGCGGCCCGGTAGCACAGCTCCTCCAGGTAGCTTTGCGGAGTGTGGCCGGAAGGCACCGGGTAATCGGGGAACTGATAGTTCAGGTTTCGGGTCAGGTCAAAGCTGCAGCGGCCGGCTATCTTGAGGGTATTACCAATGGCGTCGGGATAGCTTTTGAACAGGGCGGTCATGTCCTCCGGGCTTTTCAGGTAGAAGTGGCCGTTGGGACGGCGCTCCCGGTGGGTCTCCTCCAGACTCTTGTTGTGGCTAATGGCCACCAGCGCGTCCTGAAGCCGGTGCCGGTCCGGTAGGTGATAGTGGGCGTTGTTGGTGGCCACCACTCCGGTTCCGGTCTGGCGGGCCAGATCCGCCAATCGCCGGTTGCGCTGAACGTCGCCCTGCACCAGGTTTTGTTGCAACTCGACAAACACATTGGCCGGACCGAACCAGTCCAGGTATTGGCCAAGCTGGGCGGTGGCCTGGTCCATACGGCCTGCCGTCAAAAGGCCGGAGAGGCGCCCTTGGCGGCAGCCGGTGAGCAGGATCAGGCCCTGGGCATGTTCGGGTAGATATTTGGGGTCCAGGTGCGGGTCTTGGCGCTCGCCGGCAATATAGGAGTAGGTGATAAGACGGCACAGGTTGTTGTAGCCCTGGCAAGTCTCGGCCAGTAGGGTCAAATGAGAGCCGTCCTTCAGGGTGACCTCCGCGCCGGTGATGGGCTGAATATCCAGACTGGCGGCGGCTTGGGCGAACTCCATGGCGCCGCAGAGGTTGTCGTGGTCGGTTAGGGCCAGGGCCGTGTAATTCAACTCCTTGGCCCGGGCCAGCAGCTCGCCAATGGATGATGCGCCCTCATGAAAGGAGTAGTAGCTGTGACAGTGAAGCTCGGCGTATTTCATGACGATGACAGGGCAATGGCGTGTGAGATTTCCTAATCCTTGATAAGGTTCATTGCACGACAGTTTTTAGGAACGGCATCCTCTCCCCTTGTGGGAGAGGACTGAGGTGAGGGGTTTCACCCTCATCCCAACCTTCTCCCATCAAGGGAGAAGGTGTTGTTGGTGTGCCAGGCATGTTGTGCATCTTGGAGGTGAAAGTCCTCTGCGGGCCGTGATGACCGGAACCGCTAGCCTAAGCAAGGGTGTCCACCGTGAGGTGGAATCTGAAGGAAGCTGGTGGCAAAACTCGGACCCGACGAACAGGAATCGGATACAAGGCCGGCGCAGTGGGGTAACCCGGCCATGGACGGGGAGGCCCGGTAGTCATCCGGACATGTGCGTTGGTAAATCCGGCGGGGACCGAGGGAAGGATGCATAGCTTACCCTGGGAGATCTCTGGGGCTGTCCCGATGGAATCGGGACTACCGCACCGGCAACGGTGGGGGAAGGCTCCGGAGAAGTCAGCCGAGGCCATAGTAGTCCTTCCCGCACGGGAAGGATGAAGGGCCGAATCCTCTACTGCAAGGAGCCAGTCAAGAGGACTCGATGGGCGTAGAGCGGCAGCAAGGCACGGCCTAACAACTCTCCCTTCTTGAATGGAGGAAGGAGACCGTGCGCCCCGGCGTCCCTGGTGAAGGCGGAACCGGAACTGGGGTGAGCGAGGAGCAGCCAGCGACCACGGTGTCTGAACGGAAACGAGCCTTGACGGGTGGTAGCACCTGTTGAAACAGTAGAGGAAACCGCCGGATACGCTGAGTACGTCCGGTGGTGTGGGAGGACGGGGGCCGCGAGGCCCCCTCTTACCCGATTCGGGCCCGCTAAAAAGCGTCGCCTCTTAAGACCTCGGAATGACAGGCTTGGTTTTGACACATCCGCTAAACCTTTTGGCGGTACCACTGCCCGTCCACTAGGTCACGAAAGATGGTCAGGTGTCGGCCCTCTCGGGTAACCACCCGATAGTACAAGCGAGCTACGGGTTGCCCCCGCCACCATTCGTCATTTATCTCCCAGGTGTCGGCAATGGATGCTATTTCGATAATGCGTCCATCAGTACGTCCGTCAGCATGTCCGTCCAGGACCAGGGAGTTGGGGTGCTGGCTCGGACTCTCCTTGACCCGCACCGGCACGGGCGCGTTCAGGGGTCGAAGGTAACCAGGGCCTGACGCCGTTCGGGGGTTCTGGACCATGGCTCGATATCCTTTACTTGGTAGATTGGGGGTTTGCAACCCAGTTGAACTTCCAGCTGGCGCATCATCTCCCGGAGTTGCTCCCGCTTTCGGACGTCGGTGAACAATCCGGTCTGCACGCCGGACTCGCCGCTGAATCCGGCCAGGGTCAGGCTGATATCCTCCAGAGGGCCGGGCAAGCTGATCGAGTCGAGAGCGTTTTTGATCACCAGAAAGGCCCGGTCTCTGCTGCCGATGGCCTCCTTAAAGGCGAACTCTTTCAGCCAGGGCGGGTGTCTGAGCACATGGCTTGCGATGGTGATGCCCCGCACGTACCTGCCCCGAACCTCCTGCCGGAGAAAGGCCCGGCTCAACAGGATTTCCACTGCGGCTAGAATGGCGTGCTGGGTGATGACCGGGGAAGGGAAGGTCAGGGTTTCTTGGATTAGCTCCTCCCTCCGGTGGGGCACCAGGGGAGCGTGGTCGATACCCTGGGCCAGCTCCCAGACTCTTTTCCCCGCCGGGCCTAGCTGAGCCTGGATGGCCCCAACCTTCAGGCCGGCCAGCTGCCCCAGGGTATGCAGGCTGAAGCGGTGCAAACGAGCCTTGTTATCCCAGGACAGGGGCAGCAGGTCCACGGAAAACTCCTTCAAGAACTCAGCGGCATTGCTGGGCACCCGGGTAGCTTGACCGCCTCCGGTGGTCACCGCCGCCACGTAAGCCGGGAACTTCCCCCCCGCCACACCAATGCGCGGATTGAAATCGCCGGGGTCGCCGGGCACGGCTTGAAGCAGGGAAGTAACCAGCCGGGCTTCTCCGCCGTACATGGCTTCCAGTCCGTCCAGCCCCACATAGATACATCCGGACGCGCTCTTCTCCGGACTCTTCTCCACGAGGGGGCTGCGTTGTTCCAGGGCTTCCACTATTTCGTCGAACACGGTTTGATAGTAGGGCTGATCCGCTTCCAGCAGGACGGCTGGCTTGCAGCGGGACAGAGCCTCTTGCAGGGGCATGCCGTCGGTTACGCCCCGAGCCTCCGGCGAGCTATCCAGCACCACCTGCTGAGAGCCGTGGGTTTGGGTGACGATCACCGGCCGGCCCTGAAGCTGCGGATGCCGCCGTAGCTCGGCCTTCATCGCCAGGTGGGTTATCAGCAAACAAGCAACTTTCATCTGAAATTCCGCGAGCGGATTTAGCTAACAGAGTGTTTTAAAAGCCTGGTGTCTTGTCCGAGGTGGCATAGAAAGTTAGGCATTTCGGCAGAACGTTACAGAGCCCCTTCTTCCTTGATGGGAGAAGGTTGGGATGAGAGTGATACCCCTCACCTCAATCCTCTCCCACAAGGGGAGAGGAAGCCCAGGACGTTCATACACCTTGAACCAAGAATGCTAGGATCTTTTTAAACACACTCTAAGGGCGCATACCCTCTCAGAAAATTTATCGAACAAATGTACTATCTGCAACCAGCAACGGTCAGCTATCTGCTCCATATAAAACCTGGTATATAAACCTTGCTACCATGTTGGCCCAAGAGTATGATCGTCTCTGCCCAGGTGGTTCTGTGGGGTAGTTACTGGGGTAGTTACTGGCTGAGGCAAGCTTTCTGGGCCAGGTTTCTCAGGATAGTTCTCTATGGTTCAAGAGAGTCACCCCATACGGGTGCTGGTGGCCAAACCCGGCTTGGATGGCCATGACCGGGGCGCTAAGGTGATCGCCCGGGCGTTGCGGGACGCCGGTATGGAGGTCATATATACCGGCATCCGGCAGACCCCGCAGATGATTGTCCAGGCCGCCGCTCAGGAAGACGTGAACGTTTTGGGCCTGAGCATACTGTCTGGGGCGCATCTGGAGATACTGCCGGAAATCATGCGGCTTTTGCGGGAAGAGGGAATGGATGATGTTCTGGTGGTGCTGGGAGGCATTATCCCAGAGCAAGACCGGGAGCCCTTGCTGAAAATGGGGATCGCCGCGGTTTTTGGACCGGGCACTTCCACTCAGCAGATAGTGGAGTTTGTGCAACAAGAGAGCCCAACGCGGCCCGGTAGTTTATAACCGCTAGCTTATAAAAGGCGAGTTGACATAACATATGGGCCGCTTTCCCGGAGCGTCAAAGTTCTGCTTCAGTTCCTTTCTGGCCTCTTGACAGCGTCCCTTTCAGTGCTTCTATAATCTTACCGGTCACTCGCAGGACCCATTCAGACAGACTTTAAATTTATCTTCAAGTGCGCGGCCCCCGGTAGCGTTAACCCTTAAATTCATGCGATATAACGTAGCCCAATTGCTCCAAGAGCCTATCGGCTCCACTCGCAGCTATCAGCTGTGGGAAGAGTTCAGCGATGCTGAGCGCATAGTGGACAGCGCTAGAGGTACCGTGGATATGCTTCGCACTCATCAGGGAGTGCTGGTAAACGCCACGCTGGAGATTCAAGACACCATTACTTGCGGGCGGTGCTTGGGGGAAACTGGTTTAGATTCTGGGCTGTCCATTGAAGAGGAGTTCCTTCCCATATCGGACCTGCCCACCGGGCTCAGGCAGTTCCTGCCTGAGGACGAAGGCTACGGCCAGATCGACGCCAACCATGACCTCGATTTAACCGAGGTTTTACGCCAATACGTAATTACCCAGCGCCCAATGAAGCCTCTGTGCCGGCCCGATTGCCAGGGATTGTGCCAGATTTGCGGCGGTAACTTGAATGAGAAACAGTGTGGGTGCCGGCATGAATGCTCTAATTCGTCCGAGGGGACGCTGGCGCAATTGCTGCCCAGGGACTAGAATGGCCCCACGATATTTTTGGGGCCCCCGGAACTCGGTTGCCCCGGTTGCCAGTTTATATAGGAAGTCTATAAAGGAAGCCTAGAATGGGTGCACTGCCGAAAAAGAAAATTACCAGGGCGCGAGGAGGTAGGCGTTTCACGGCTTACAAGTTAAAGCCGCTGCATCCTGCCTTTTGTCCCCGGTGTCGCACTGCGAAGTTAGCTCACACCGCCTGTCCCAGCTGTGGGTATTATCGCGGACGTCAGGTCGTGGGAGTCGGAGAATAACTCGTCGATACCGTCGGGTCACCACTATGTTCGCTTCTGGCGCCAAGAATTATTTACCTACCCAGGCGGTCGGTCCGGGGCTTGTCCCGGTATTTTTCAATGATTGCCGCTACGCGGAGAGCAGTATTCTAGCTATTCAGAGCCCCGGTAGCACTGGGGCTATCCTAATGTTGCGGGGTTGGGTTTAAGTGGAGGTAATTACGGATAGTCAAGAGGTTACCAAGCGTTCCTTCGTATTCCCGGGTCAGGGTTCGCAGAGTGTGGGCATGGGGCTGGAGTTGTACCACGCTTCCAGCGCGGCTCGAGAGGTTTTTCAGGAGGCCGACGATAGCCTCAACTTCCCATTATCCGACTTGATATTTCACGGGCCGGATTCTGAGCTTCAGGATACGGTAAACTCTCAGCCGGCCATTATGGTGGTCAGCATCGCGTGTTGGAGGGCCTGGCAGGAGTTTGTCGGTTCCTCGGCGGCGCTCCCCTCATCCGTGGCCGGTCATAGCCTGGGAGAGTACACCTCCCTGGTCGTTTCCGGGGTATTGAGCTTCTCGGCGGGCGTGCGTCTGGTCCGGGAGCGAGGACGGTTGATGCACCAGGCCGGAGTAGAACGTCCGGGCGGTATGGCGGCCATCATTGGGCTGGACGAGTTTGCCCTGGAGCACATCTGCGCGGAAACCGGCGTAGAGCTGGCCAACATCAATTCCGACGACCAGATCGTGGTCAGCGGTGACAAAATCGCCGTAGCCCGGGCCATGGACTTGGCCTCTGCCCAGGGCGCCAAGAAGACCGTTCCTCTTCCGGTTAGCGGCGCCTTTCACTCTTCATTGATGTATCAGGCTCAAGAGGGCCTGGGACAGGCCATAGCGTCCTTGGACTTTCAGAATCCCCAGGTTCCCGTTATCGCCAACTCCAACGGCCTGCCTTTGATCACCGCGGCGGAAGTGAGGGAGGAACTGGTACACGGGTTGTGCCACTGCGTGCAATGGAAGAGCTCGGTAAGATACATGGTTGGAACCGGGGTATCTCAGTTTGTGGAGTTTGGTCCGGCCCGGGTGCTGGCCAGCCTGATCCGGCGCATCGACCGGGAAGTGCAGGCAGTCACCTTGTCCGACCCAGAATCGATACGAAAATTATCCGAATTACCAGGGGGAGTTGCCTAGCCTCTCCGGTGTGAGGTAGCGAGGTCAATGACCCAAGGAAACATCACGGGAAACACCACATCTTTACGAAGGAGGGCGCGCACAGTGGCTCTCCAGTCTCTCTTCGCGGGAGACATGAAAGGCAGCCAAACTGAAACCTCTTTGGATTGGCTGCTTGAAGACGATCCCCTTCCCGCCAAATACCAGGCTTTCGCCAAGGAGTTATTGGCTGGCGTTGATGACCGCAAGGCGGAGCTGGATCAGACAATTCTGCATTACGCTCCCGCTTGGCCGGTGGCTCAGTTGCCGGCGGTCGATCGGAATATTCTGCGCATCGCTTTGTTTGAACTCAAGCACCACCGGGAAACCCCTAATAAGACCGCGATCAACGAGGCAGTGGAGCTGGCTAAGACCTTTGGTAGCGATAGTTCCGCCAGGTTTATAAATGGTGTTTTGGGGTCGGTAATGTCCGACCTGGAAATGGGGGAACTGGCGCCAGCCGGCGCCTGAAGGGAGATGAGGGTTTGCCCACCGTTTACGACCGAGTAAAGACCATAGTTGTAGATAAGCTGGATGTCGATGAAAGCGATGTTTCTGAGACTGCTTCTTTTGCCGAAGACCTGAACGCCGACTCCCTGGATTTGGTCGAGTTGATTATGGCTCTGGAAGAGGAATTCTCGACTGATGATCGGCCGGTGGAGATCTCCGACGAAGACGCGGGGGGAATTCATACGCTCAACGACGCCGTGGTTTATTTGAAGAACCTGGGAATCGAGGACCAAGAGTAGAAATAAAGCAAATCAGCCGCCGTAAAAAGCCTTCTTGGCGCGGGGTGTGCCAGCTGGAGATTGTGGTTACACCCAGGTGAGCGACGGCAGGTTTTTTCCGCCGGACCGGGCAAGAATTCGACCAACTTGAGCTGGCGGCTCAACAAGCAACTCCACCAGCTTGGATGGGCAGAGGGGAGGTGTCATGGAAAGCCTGGCAGAAGTAGCCCGCCTCATCACCACCTGTACCGATTGTTCCTTGCACCAGGGCCGTACCAACGCCGTTCCGGGCGAAGGGGCCCCAGACGCCGAAATCATGCTTATTGGGGAAGGCCCCGGCTTCCATGAAGACCGGCAGGGCAGGCCCTTCGTTGGTCCAGCGGGCGGATTTTTGGAAGAACTGCTCGCCTCCATTGGGCTGAAACGGGAACAGGTTTTCATTGCCAACATGGTCAAGTGCCGGCCGCCCCAAAACCGGGACCCCCTTCCGGACGAGTTGTCATCCTGCTCCAAATACTTGGAACGGCAGATAGAGTTGGTGGATCCCCGGCTCATAGTCACCCTGGGACGCTTTTCCCTGGCTCGCTTCTTTCCTGGGGAAAGCATCAGCCGGGCCCGGGGGCGAGTTCGACAAAGAAACGGACGCTCTATTTACCCGATAATGCATCCGGCGGCGGCGTTACATCGACAGGAACATCGTGCCACTATCATGGAAGATTTCCAGGCCATCCCCGGTATTCTGGACGGACTCCGCCGGCTGCCGGAACCGGTCATGCCGCCCGTGATGCCGCCGGTTTTGGAGGAAGCGCCTCCTCCAGAGCAGCTGGCCCTTTTCTGAAGACGGCCATGAATCACCGCGGTCAAGCCAGGTTCCCTTAATGCTCAGGGCGGCGGAAAATCACCCAACTGGGTCTCTAAATTGGAGTGGTAAGTCGGAAAATTGAATACTAGTTTGCGGGTCATACCCCTGGGCGGACTGGGGGAAATCGGGAAGAACATGATGGCCCTGGAGTGCGGCGACGACATCATCGTTGTCGACTGTGGGGTGCAGTTTCCAACCGAAGATTTGTTGGGGGTGGACCTGGTTATCCCAGATACCTCCTACTTGCGGGCCAATGCTGAGCGAGTCCGCGCCATCCTCATAACCCACGGCCATGAAGATCACATAGGCGCCCTGCCCTTCGTTTTGCCCGACCTGGACGTGGCAGTTTACGCGCCTCAGCTGGCCCACGGATTGATTTCCGTTAAACTCAAGGAGCACCGGGCCTCCCGGGGCGCCCAGGCCCACGCCATAGAGCCGGGGGTGCGCTACGATTTCGGCGACAACTTCCAGGTCACCTGGTTTCGAGTCTGTCATAGCATTCCCGACGCCATGGGCATGGCCATCGAGACCCCTCTGGGTACCGTGATCCACACTGGCGACTTCAAAATTGACCACACGCCGGTTGACGGCCAAAACATAGACTTGGCGGCGTTGGCCGGATATGGCACTCAAGGGGTGCTGCTGCTGTGTTCCGATTCGACCTACGCGGAGGTGGAGGGTTTCACACTATCCGAGCAGGTGCTGGGAGAAGCCCTGGACCGGGCCATCGGGGATGCCTCTGGACGGGTTATGGTGGCCACCTTCGCTTCGTTGATATCCCGAGTTCAGCAGGTAATCCAGGCAGCCGCCAACCACCAACGCAAGGTTTGCATCGTGGGCCGCAGCATGGTGGACAATGTCCACATGGCGGAAGAAATGGGATACCTGGATATCCCTCCCGGAGTCTTGGTATCGATTAATCAGTCCCGGGGAATACCTCCGGAAGAGATAGTGTTCGTGACCACGGGAAGCCAAGGGGAGCCGACCTCGGCTTTGGTGCGTATCGCCAATCAGGAGCACCGCGACGTAAAAATAATGGCGGGGGATACGGTGATCATCTCCGCCACTCCCATCCCAGGCAACGAGCTTCTGGTCAGCCGCACCATCGATAACCTGCTTCGTCAGGGGGCCAAGGTCCTCTACGACAAAATCGCCCTGGTGCATGTCCACGGCCACGCCAGCCGGGAAGAGCTGAAAATGATGATCAGCCTGATACGGCCCAAATTTTTTGTTCCGGTTCATGGTGAATACCGGCATCTGGTGGCCCATGCCCGCTTGGCCTGGGATTTGGGGGTGGCTGAAGAGGGCATTTTCGTGCTGGAAGACGGCGATGTGTTGGAAATAACTGAGGAAGGCGGTCAGGTGGTGGACGCCGTGTCCGCCGGACCAATCTACATCGACGGCCTCACGACCCACGATACCCAGAGCCAGGTGCTCCGCGACCGCAGGTTTTTGTCCCGGGACGGGATGGTCGCGGTTGTGGTGACCATCGACCGGGGAAAGGGGCAGATCCTGGACGAACCCAAAATACTTGCCAGCGGGTTCATGGCACCCGCGGAGACCTCGAAGTTGTTTCAAAGTCTGAGCAGCCATCTGGAGCAGATGCTGGCGACGGAGCCGGTGCCGGCCGGAGACCCGGAGCAGCTCAAGGCCAAAATTAGAGAAATTGCCCGCAAATTCCTATTCAGCGAATCCCACCGACGGCCTATCATTATGTCTATAGTTTTAGAGCGATAGTCCGGCCATATCTCAACCGCGCTGCCACTTGTATCCACGGGCTGCCCTTTTCATCCATTGGACTTGACGCATTGGACCTGGCGCCGGACCTGCCGCTCGCTTTTAACTCCTCAGCCCAATCCAGGATCTTAATTCAGTGATCCGGGACAGTTCCGGTGGGGTGGGAGTTCTGGAGGTCTCCATGGCGCGTTCCACACCTCAGACCCGGCGTGTTCCCTCTCCGGTGCGTAGATCCGGTGGGCGCTCCAAGACCAGCAGCACCTTCGACGCTACCATATTGCTAATCGTGGTAGCCTTGGTGGCCGGCCTGGGCTTCGGGTTCTCGGAGGCCATCCGCCATTGGGCTGCAACCAGCCTGGGCTTTGGTTGGGTTCCGGTGGGGGCTCTGGGTATCGCGGCGCTGCTTGCGCTGCGCTATCGTCCCAAACTGCTGGCGGGATACTGGCGGTGGTGGATTCTGGCTGCGGTCCTGGCGGCCGTTGTGGTAGGCATCCTTTCCTATTTCCGCGGCCCCAACGGCATGTTAGCGGCGGTCAGCTTGGGAGGCAGATGGGGTCGGGAGATCGGCGGGGGTTATCTCCCGTTGGGTATACTTCGGGCCGTGGTCGTGGTCTTGTTGGCGCCGCTGGGCCTCTACCCCAAAAGGGTGGGGAATCTCTACCTGCGGGCCTTAAGCGGTCTCTTCCGGGCTCTCATAGTCGCCGGCAGGTACCTGGGGCTGGGGTTTTATCTTCCCGGCAAGTATCTGGCCCGCCAGATTCGGGCTATTTGGGGTTACCGTTCCCTGCGAAGACGCCTGCGCCGATTGAGCTATCGCCTGCTGCCTTTTGGAACCAGGGTGCGCTATAACGAAATGGCGGACACGGAAGCGGAGGACACGCCTCCTTGGACTTCTGATGAAGCAGGTTTGGATCACTTCCGGCAACGGCCCGATGTTTCCGACGGCGATGTTGCTGACCGGGGAGTAGCCGGGCCTGAGCCGCCGGTAAGTGATGCCAAATCGGCCAAGGCAGTTGCCTTCAATGCGGCCAAGTCCAAGTGGGAGCTGCCCCCGCTAAGCCTGCTGATTCCGGCTCAGCCCCGTACCACTTCCCAGGGGCCGCTGCTGCAGATGGCTAGACTCATCGAGAGCACCCTGGCCGATCACGGAGTGATGGTTGAGGTAAAGGACATCAAAGCCGGGCCCCGCGTTGTCCGATTCGGGCTGGTGCCGGGCTGGCAGCAAAAGAGAGGCGAAGCGCGCCAGGAGGACGTGGGAGAGGGCAATAAGGTCAAGGTTCAAAGTATCCTGGCCCGGGAAAAAGATTTGGCTTTGGCTCTAAAAACCCCGGATTTGCGCATCGAGGCTCCGGTTCCAGGAGAGGCCCTGGTTGGCCTGGAAGTGCCGGCTCCCTCCCAGGCTGATGTAGTCTTAAGAAGCCTGATGGACATTTCCGACTTTCGCAAAATCAGCTCCAAGGGCGGCCTCCCCATCGCCCTAGGTGAGGATACCGGAGGCAACCCGGTGGTGACCGATCTGGCCTCCCTGCCCCATTTGCTTATCGCCGGAGCCACCGGCAGCGGCAAGAGCGTCTGCCTCAACTCGATAGTGGCATCTCTGCTTTTCACCAAGCCGCCGGATCAACTCAGGATAGTGATGGTGGACCCGAAAAGAGTTGAACTTACCCCATTTAACGGGATTCCCCACTTGATCTCACCAGTAATAGTAGACGTGGAAGAGGTCAATCCCACCCTGCGTGCCCTGATAGCTGAAATGCTGCGGCGTTACAAGCTTATGGAGGAATGTGGAACCCGCAACATCTCTGGGTACAACGCTAATGCCAAAGAGCCGATGCCGTATTTGGTGCTTGTAGTCGACGAGCTGGCCGACTTGATGATGATGGGTGGATTTGAAATCGAACAAAACCTGGTCCGGCTGGCCCAGCTGGGGCGGGCCATCGGTATGCACCTGGTCCTGGCAACCCAGAGGCCATCGGTTAACGTAGTTACCGGCCTGCTCAAGGCCAATGTACCGGCTCGGGTGGCCTTCGCCGTGGCTTCCCAGGTGGATTCCCGGGTAATTCTGGATACGGTCGGAGCCGAGAAGCTGCTCGGCAAAGGGGACATGCTCCTGCTGAACAACGATTCCCCGAAACCGAGACGAGTTCAGGGAGCCCTGGTCTACGATGAAGAGATAGATCGGGTGGTGGAGTTCTGGCTGCGGCAGAAAGGTCCACTCTTGCCCGCGATCTCTTTGGAAGAGCCGGATGACCTGCCGGATGACCAGGACGAGGTGGATGACCGCATCCTGGACAGCGCCCGGGAACTGGCCCTCCGCAATCCCCGCCTCTCTCCCTCATTCTTGGAGCGCCGCTTGCGAATCGGAGTTCAGAAATCGGCCCAGGTCATGGAGATCCTGGAAGAGGAAGGCCTAGTTATCCCCAATTACTGAGCCTTGAATCCATAGCCACCACGGTCGGAGGAGCCACAGTTTGGGGAAATCCCCCTATATCCCCCTTTCAAAAAGGGGGATATAGGGGGATTTGCATTTCCCAAGTTTAGAAATTATCTCGAAATGTCAACCCTCAGGATAAACTCCGCGAGGGGTCTAAAGAGCCCTTCGGCATTGCTCAGGATAAACTCCGCGAGGGGTCTAAAGTCTCCGAGAAGATGGTCCTTACGCCACTGGCTATGGTGTAACTGTTGTGGAGACGAATAAGGTTCAATTGGCCCAGGATTTAGATTCCTCAGTCGCTACACTCCTTCGGAATGACACGGGTCGTTGCGAGAAAGTTGCTTAAGGGCAGGGCCAATCTAGGCACCCTCTCGGTTTCGGGCCGGTCAGTTTCCCTAGATTTGTGGACTCTGGTATCATACTTGGAACGTAGGATCGGGATGCCCGGCTGGGACGCCCGACTAGAATGGGGCGCGATATATCCCCCGGAATTATTTACTGGGAATTGAATACTGCCCTTGCTGATTGATTTGCACACTCATAGCTATCCCCGATCCGACGATAGCTTCATGAGCGTGGATGAGTTGATCGAGGCCGCCAAGGATCGGGGACTGGACGGGGTTTGCTTAACTGAGCACGACGCCTTCTGGTCGGAAGAAGAAATCCGCACCTTGTCGCGTCGGCATGGCTTCCTGGTGTTGGGTGGCGCGGAACTCAACACCGACGCCGGACATGTATTGGTTTTCGGGCTGGACCGGTACGAGTTCGGAATGCACAAGCCGCCAGTCTTGCGCGCCAGAGTCGACCAGGTGAATGGGGTTATCATTGGGGCCCATCCTTACCGCCGCCGGTTTTTGCCCGAAGCTGCCCCAGAAGAGCGATGGGGAATGCTGGACCGGGCTGCCAATGACCAGTTTTTCGGTCTTTGTGATGCCGTTGAGGGGGTCAATGGTCGGGGCAAACCGGCGGAGAACCAGTTTTCCCAGGACCTGGCGTCTAGATTGAGTCTCCGCGTTTCTGGCGGCAGCGATGCCCACCGGTTAGAGCAAATGGGTTCGGCGGCGACCAGGTTTCAGAGTAAAATTGGTAGCCTAGAGGACTTGATTCTGGAGTTGCGGATGGGGCGGTTCGAAGCCGTCGTCTTAACCTAAACCAAAGCTAAGGTGAAACCTACATAAAACGAACCCGAAGAGGAGTTGCGATATTCTGTAAAAGAAGTCGAGTGGCGGTGGTGGAAGGGATGAAGGAAATAGTGCAACTCATGGAAGAGTGGCAACTCAATGTAGGTGACTTACGGGAAAGGATGTATCGAGCGCCAACACCTCGAGAGCGAGAGCGATGGCACGGGCTATGGTTGTTGGCCCAAGAGTGGTCGGCTATCCAGGTGGCTGAGGCTTTGGACAGAGAGCCTCATACCATCGGAAACTGGCTGGCCAACTTTCGCCGAGGCGGGGCCCAAGGTTTGGTCTTTGAACAGACTGGGGGTTCCCCCCCGTCTTGAACTGGGGTCAACAGAACCAACTGAAGTCTGCGGTGCAAAATCCGCCTGGAGAGGCGGGAGTTGAATTGTCCAACTGGAATTGGAAAGTAGTGAGGCAATTTCTCAAGCAGAGCTTTGACCTGGGGCTGAGTCGAAGCAGTTGCTTGAACTACCTCCATCGGTTGGGCTTCGTGCTGAAGCGACCCAAGAAACGCCTCCTGAAAGCCAAGGATGAAGCGCGGAAAGCCTTCGTCCTCCAGTACAGCCAAATCCGAGAGGAGGCCGAGAGTGGGGCCAAAATCTTCTTCGTAGACGAAGCCCACTTTCGGGCCGATGCCGATCTGAGGGGGAAATGGGTGCTCAAGGGAGAACCGGCGCTGGTGGACTCTACCAGTCCTCGGTGGGGAGAGAAGGCCTGCTACTACTCGGGAGTTTGCTTGGAGGCTGGGGAGGTGGAAGCCATGGAAATAGCCGGCAACAGCAATGCCGAGACCTCCACCGCCTTTTTACGGCAGCTAAGAGAAAAACATCCTGGACCTCTGGTAGTGATTTGGGACAATGGACCAGCCCACCGAGGAGAAGCGATTCGCAGCTATTTGACCACCCCTGACTTGCAGCTGAGGCTGGTGGCCTTACCGGCCTACAGCCCAGACTTCAATGCCGACGAAGCCGTCTGGGACTGGGCCAGGGAAGAGGTCACGGCCAACGAATGCCTGGGAACAAAAGCCCAAGTCCAAGAGAAGATGAATGCATTCTTCGGCGGACTAGCTCACCGTAAGGATGAAGTGAAACATCGCTGCCGAACCCTGTTACAAGCTCGAGCCGATGCATTGATTTTTACACCTTCCCTACCTTTGCCATCGCTGCAAAATGTAGTTCCCACCTTGGCTTTGGTTTAGTCTTCAAGCATTACAACCAGGATTAAAATTTAAGGCAGCGTGTCGGGTTAGCTGACCAGGCCGGGTGCTACTTGCCAATGGGTAGTGGGTTTCACCCGGCCCGATGTTGCCAAGATGGGGAATGTTGGGAGGCCTATCATGGCTGAAATATTGAAAGTAGAAGACCTGCACGTGCACTTTGGGACTGCCGCCGGGCAGGTCAAGGCGTTGAACGGAGTAAGTTTTGTGCAGGAGGAAGATCAGGTTTTCTGTCTGGTGGGAGAGAGCGGCGCTGGCAAGAGTACCCTGGCCCTAGCTATCGTGGGTTTGCTTCCCCAAAATGCTACAGTGCCGGCTGGGCGGGTACTCTTCGACGGGGTGGACCTGCTCCGCGCCGGCACCGGCCATCTACGGAGAATTCGGGGTAAGGAGATCACCCTGGTCTTCCAGGATGCTCAATCGGCGCTAAACCCGGTCCAAACCGTGGGCTCCCAGCTCGAAGAGGTCATTCTGGCCCATGAGGATATCCCGAGCCGGGTGGCCACCACCATGTGTCTGGAGATACTACGGGAGTTGGGTCTGCCGGAACCCCAACGGATCATGAACGAGTACCCCTTCAGCCTCAGTGGGGGGATGTGCCAGCGGGTAATGCTGGCCATTGCCCTGGTATTGAGACCACGGTTACTGATTGCCGATGAAGCCACTTCAGGGCTGGACGTGACCCTGCAAGCTGAGATACTGGAGCGGTTGAAGAGTCTATGCAAGGACCTGCATTCCGCTATTCTACTGATCACCCACGATATGGGCATAGTGGCCCACATGGCGGACGAGGTGGGAGTTCTTTATGCCGGCACCCTCGCTGAATCGGCGGAGGTGATTCCACTGTTCAAAGAACCGCGCCATCCTTACACCTGGGCGCTGCTGCAGGCGTTACCCCGCCTGGATGACGTGGATAAGAAGCTGGCTCCTTTGCCGGGCGTGCCGCCGGACATGATCAACCTGCCGGAGCAGTGCCCCTTCCTGCCCCGTTGCCAAAAGGCGACAGCCAAGTGCCGGTTGGACCGCCGTCCCCTTTTGGAGGACATAGGACCGGGACACCGGGTCGCCTGCTACAACCCCGTGCTGACCCTGGATTAGCCTCCCTCGGTTGGTCTCCAGCGCTCAGCCGCCGGCCAGTTCCGCAACCAATAATTCCAGGGCCATGTCAGGATTGAGCCGTCCTCGCTTGATAGACAGGTCGGTTTCCAGCAGGCGCCGGTACCTCCAGCTCAGGTCCTCCCCGGAGTGACGCCGGGCCTGCTCCACCGTTTTTTGGACCGCATACTGAGACGCCACCCCCAGGCGCTTCCCCATTTCCCCCTGAGGAACGCCCCGCTCCGTCAGGTCGCGAGCCAGGGCCATCAGGCGGAGCTGCCGGCCAATCATGCCGATAATATAGGGAGCCTCCCGGCCGTCCTCTCTCAGCTGGCGCAGTAAATCCAGGGCGACATCGGGCCGCCCTGCAATCATGGCGTCCACCGCGTTAAAGATGTTGGCCTCTTTCGCCAGCGAAACCATCTGGCGCACATCATCCTCTTCAATGTTGCGTCCGCTGGCGTAAAGGGCCAGTTTCTCCAACTCCTGGTCCAGCGTCCAGAGGTCGTTGCCGATCAGGTCCATGAGGGAATTGATGGCTACCGGGCTGATTCCGGTTCCCTTGTCGCCGGCGGTGGTTTTCATCCAGCGAGCCAACCCCTCGCCACTGGGAGCGGTCAGATGATGAGGCTCTGCTACCTTGAGCAAGGAACGGAGTAGAGGGTTGGTGTCGGACAAGGGACCGTCTTTGAAGATTAGCAAGGTGGTTTCCGGCATTCCTGAAATACTCTCGGCCCAGGCCTGCCATTCCCCTAGTATATTTCCGCTGCCAGCAGGTGTTCTATTCCCGGCACGTGTTCGACCCCCGGCACGGCTGGCCTGCCTTTCGCCCAGCGCTAGGAGTCCATCGATTATTACCAACCGGCAGGAATCCATGAAGGGAAGAGCGAGACAAATGCTGAGTAACTCGGCCGGCTTGACCTGAGCCCCAGCCAGACGGTGGGTGTTGGCCTCCAGCAGGTCGGCCGCGCCGCTCTCGGCTTCCAGGTCTCTCAGAGTCCGGGATACTAGAAAGCTATCGCCATATAGCAGGTGGGCTGACAAAGATTACTCCAACGGTGACCACCCCCATCCCTTCGGCTGCGCTCAGGACAGGCCTAACCTTCCCCCATCGAGGGGAAGGGACTGGTTCTCTCCCCCTTGACGGGGCAGAGTTAGAGTGGGGGTGAGGTCGTATGTATCAGTTTCAGTTGGTCTCGGCTTTAGCCGTTATTTTCCACTAACTCGGTCAACACTCCGAACACGGAGCGGGGATGGACGAAGGCGACGCTGCCGGACAGGCCCTCCCGCGGCTCCTTATCGATCAGCTGAAGTCCCTGCGCGTCCAGGAAGTTTAGCTTATCCTGCAGTCCGCTGACGTTGAGGGCCAGATGATGCAGGCCCTCACCCTTATTCTCGACGAAGCGCCCCACCGGATTGCCGTGGTCCAGTGCCTCCAGAATTTCTATCCGCGTCTGCCCTATTTGGATCAGGCTGGCCTTCACGCCGTGCTCCGGCATGACCGAAATCTCCGACGGCGGGGCATCGAATATCGTCTGGAAAAACTCCAGCGCGGCGTTGATGTCTTTCACGGCAATGGCCACATGGTCGATGTGGTTGACGGTGCAGACCTCATTCATGTTTTCAGGCATGTTTCATTGTCCTCACACCCCCTACAGGGGATACTGGGCCAGCACCTGCCGGGCGATCAGCAACCGTTGCACCTCCGAGGTGCCCTCGTAGATGGTGGTAACCCGGGCGTCCCGGAACAGCCGTTCCACCGCGGCTTCCTTGAAATAGCCATATCCGCCGTGGACCTGCAACGCCTGCGACGTAACGTTGACGCACATTTCGGAGGCGATGAGCTTGGCGATGGAGGCCTCGTTTACAAAGGGCTGCCCGGCGTCCTTGAGGCTCGCGGCCTGCATCGTTACGGTGCGAGCGGCGTGTACCCCCGCCGCCATGTCCGCCAGCGCAAACTGAATACCCTGGTGCTGGGAGATTGGCTTGCCAAAGGACTCGCGCTGCTGGGCGTACCGCACCGCAGCCTCCAGCGCTGCTTGACCAATCCCCACGCATTGGGCGGCTATGATAATGCGACTGGAGTCGAGGATTTCCATGGCGTAACGAAACCCCCGCCCCTCCTCGCCCAGCAGGTTTTCAGCCGGTACCGGAGTGTCCTCAAATACCACTTCGTTGGTGCTGGAGGCCCGCATTCCCATCTTGCCGTGTTGCTGGTTAATCGTAAGTCCGGGGGCATCCTTGGGCACTACAAAGGCGCTGATGCCCCGATAACCCTGGGACCGATCCTGGGTGGCGAATACGACTATCGATTCGGCGACGTCGGCGTTGGTTATAAACGTCTTGCTGCCGTTGAGGAAGTAGTTACCCTCCCGCCGGGTAGCGGTGGTCTGCAACGCCGCGGCGTCGGAGCCGCCGCCGGCCTCGGTCAGCGCCCAGGCCGCCACGTGCTGGCCGGACGCCAGGCTTGGTATTAGCCGCTGCTTCTGCTCCTCGTTGCCGAACCGGTAGATGGTGGAAGTGCCCAAGGATAGATGAGCGATAAGGGTCACGCTGGCCGAGGAGTCACCCCGGGCAACCTCTTCCGCGGCGATAGCTATTTGGCGATAGCCTCCCTCGCTGCCGCCATACTTAGCATCGATGCCGATCCCGGTCAGACCCAGCTTGGCCATGCCCTCCCAGCTTTCCCAGGAGAACTCCTCCTTCTCGTCTGCCTCTCTAGCCCGTACCGACAACTCCCGGTCGGCAAAATCCCGAACCAGGTTCCGCAGCATTCGTTCTTCTTCGTTTAATGTTGGGCCCACATCGGCTCCTTTCTTCAAGTTCATCTAAACCGGGTGGTCTTTCCACCTGCTCACATCCTCAGCAATATTGCCAGCATGATGGTCACCCACATGGGGATCATCACGCCTAGCAGCCAGTAGAATTGGGTTTGCATCCGTGCTTCAAGAGCAGTCATGCGGTTTTCCAGATTGCTCAGGTGGATCCGGACTTCTTCAAGTATCCCCTCAACTCGGCCGATTCTTCCTTCATCAGTTGTCATATAAACTCCTAAAACACCGAAATCTGCCCCTGCTCCCCAAAAACATCCCTGAACACCTGGCAGATCTCCCCCAGGGTGCAATAGCTCTCCACGCACTCCAAAACTGGCGGCACGACGTTGTCGGTACCTCGGGCTGCCTCAGCCAGCCGCTCCAAAGAGCGGGTTACCTGGGCGTCATCCCGCTCCCGGCGCAGTCGCCGCAACCGATCCACTTGTTGCTTGGCTGCTTGGGCGTCCACTCGCAGCACATCCTGGACCGGTGGCGTCTCCGTCACATATTGGTTTACGCCCACCACGACCCGCTCTCCCCTCTCCACAGATTGAGAGTGCCGGTAGGCGGTCTCGCCGATCTCCCGTACCTGGAATCCTTGCTCGATGGCTGCGACGGCGCCACCCATTCGGTCTATGGTATCCAGGTAATCGTAGGTGGCGGATTCCAATTGGCTGGTAAGGTTCTCGACGAAATAAGAGCCGCCAAGAGGGTCAACCACGTCGGCGATGCCGCTCTCGTGGGCAATGATTTGCTGGGTGCGCAGGGACAGTTGGGCCGATTCTGCCGTGGGGAGTCCCAGGGCTTCATCCCGGGAGTTGACGTGGAGGGATTGGGTGCCGCCCAGGACCGCCGCCAAGGCCTGGACCGTGCTGCGTATCAGGTTATTGTCCGGCTGCTGGGCGGTCAGCGTGACCCCGGCCGTCTGGGTGTGAAACCGGAGCATCATCGACCGGGGGTCCTCCGCTCCGAAGCGTTCCTTCATAATTTTGGCCCAAATGCGGCGGGCGGCCCGAAATTTGGCTACTTCTTCAAATAAGTTGTTCTGAGCCACAAAGAAGAAGGACATGCGCGGCGCGAAGTCATCCACCGCCAGTCCCGCCTCCACGGCGGCCTGAACGTAGGCGATGGCGTTGGCGAAGGTGAAGGCCAGCTCCTGAGTCGCCGTGGCGCCGGCTTCCCGCATGTGATAACCGCTGACGCTGATGCTGTTCCAACGGGGCAAATATTGGGAGCTGTATTTGAAAACATCGACCACCAGGCGCATTGAGGGACGGGGTGGGAAGGCGTAGGTTCCTCGCGCGATGTACTCCTTGAGGATGTCGTTTTGCAGTGTACCGCTAACCTTTTCCAGGGGGACTCCCTGGCGCTTGGCGGCGGCGATGTAAAGGCACAGTAGAATGGCCGCGGTGGAGTTAATGGTCATGGAGGTGCTGACCTGATCCAGCGGGATATCTTGGAACAGCGCTTCCATGTCTTCCAAGCTGCAAATGGGAACTCCAACCTTGCCGACCTCCCCCTGGGCAAAGGGGTGATCCGAGTCGTAGCCAATCTGCGTGGGCAGGTCGAAGGCTACGGAAAGGCCGGTTTGACCCTGCTCCAGCAGGTATCGAAAGCGACGATTGGTTTCTGCGGCGGTGGCGTATCCGGAGTACTGGCGCATGGTCCAGGTTCGGCCCCGGTACATGTTGGGCTGAACTCCTCGGGTATAGGGGTACTCCCCCGGGTAGCTAAGGCCGGTTTCGAAATCGCCGTCGCGCCCGACCAGGTCTTCCGGGCAATACACCGGGTCGATTTCCAGTCCGCTGTCGGTCTCGAAGTGTTCCCGACGCTGGGGGAATCGCTCAAGGAGAGGGTCCAGCGTGTTGCGACGCCATTCCTCTTTACTGCTGGACATCGGTTCCTCCCGGGCAGGCTTGGTGCCGGAATTGCGGGGCCGATTGGGGAATATTGGCGCCCCAGGGTCTTTTATCATTGTATCTTTAATGTACCGCGGCACTCAAGGAGTCGGCCGTTGCTGCTAGCCACTGCCGGGTCTCCGCTTTTACCGGCAACCGCAATGGCCTGCCGGTCAGCGCCTGGCCTCCGAAGAGGAGTTTAGCGCCGGGTCAAATACCTTGACACTGAATTGAAGGGATACCTATACTACGGCCCGTATCTAGGCAAATCGCTATCCTCATCCCATCTGTATAGACGGTAGTCGGCTGGTAATCGGTACATGAGCAGAAAGAACATAGTGGTGGTGGGCGGTGGCACCGGTAATCGTACCACGCTTACCGGGCTGAAGAACGAGGATTGTAACCTCTCGGCCGTGGTGGCCATGACCGACAGCGGAGGCAGCTCCGGCAGGCTCCGAGAAGAGTTGGGCCAGCTCCCCCACGGTGATATCCGCCAATGCCTGATTGCGCTGGCCGCAGAGGATGCGCACGGCCAATTCATGCGCCGGTTGTTCGATTACCGTTTCAACTCGGGTAACGGCCTTAGCGGACATAACTTCGGCAATCTGGTGCTGACCGCCTTGACGGAAGTAACCGGGAATACGATAACCGCCATTGATGCGGCCTCCCAGATGCTGGGAGTGGCAGGTCAGGTCCTCCCGGTTACCCTCACCAGGTCGAATCTGGTGGCGAGACTGGACGACGGCACTGAATTGGCCGGTGAATCCGCCATTGACCTGCGGCGGGAAAACCTGAATATTGGCATCGACTACGTGCGGCTTGACCCCACGGCCTACGTGTACTCGCCGGTTTTGGAGGCCATCGAACAGGCCGACGCCATTATATTGGGACCGGGGGATATTTACACCAGCGTGCTGCCCAATCTGCTGGTAGAGGACGTTTCGGAAGCCATCCTGGCCTCCAAGGCGATAAAGATCCACGTTTGCAATCTGATGACCAAGCCGGGAGAGTCGGACGGCTTTCAGGCCTCGGATTTTGCCAGGTTGCTCATGGCTTATCTGGGCACCACCGAGCCCCTGGATTACCTGTTATTTAATGATGCACCTTACCCGGAAAGACTGCTGCAGCGGTACACTTCCGATGGTCAGCTGCCGGTGGAGCTGGATTCTGAGGGCTGTCAACAGGTGGTCCGGAGGGTGATTACCCGGCCCATACTTGCCGCCGGGGTGTATCTGCGCCATGACCCGCTGGCCTTGGGCAGCGCAATTATGGAGATTATCGGCGATGATTGCTCCTCTCCAAAAGAGTCTCTCGCCGGAGTCGAAAACCAGGAGAGCTAACCGGAGAGTGCGGGTAAAAAGCTCCTCCTGTTAATAAAAGGGCAGCAACATTCTAAACACCCTCCTTGTGGGGAATCGGTTCCGGCATTTCCACTGGCGCCCCCTTCCCCCGTCGCGGTTCCAACCCACCGATCCCACCAGCCAGCGCCACGGAGCAGCCATGTGCGGAATTGTCGGATATGTAGGTAACCAGGAAGCTTGGCCGATAATTCTGGAAGGCCTGCAACGGCTCGAGTACCGGGGCTACGACAGCGCTGGTATCGCCGTAATGGACCCGGACGGCAAGCTGGAGTTTCGGAAAACGGTAGGCAAGGTTAAAGGCCTGTTGGACAACCCCCAATCGGGCGTTCCCCGAGGAACGGTGGGGTTGGGGCACACCCGCTGGGCAACCCACGGAGCGCCGTCCCACGCCAACGCCCATCCGCATACCGAATGTCAGCAGCGGGTAGCCGTGGTCCACAACGGTATTGTGGAGAACTTCCTGGAGTTGAAGCGGGGCCTGCAGAGGAGAGGCCACCACTTTTCCTCGGAGACCGATTCTGAGGTAATAGCCCATCTTATTGAAGAGGGCCTGTCTCAAGGTTACAGCCTGGAGCGGGCTTGCCGGGAAATGGCCGGGCTGCTGCGGGGGTCCCAAGCCATTGCCGCGATGTTGCCTGGGGATGAACCGGTGCTCTGTGCCCTTCGGCTGGGTCACGCCGGAGGCCTGGTGGTAGCCCACCATAAGGGACAGGGCATAGTCGGAAGCGACCTGGCCGCGGCGTTGCCATTGCTCGGGAGTAATTCTTCGTCGCAGCGTGTGGTGTTCTTGGAGTCTGGAGAGATGGCCGTAATCACCAGGGAGATTGTCCGGTACCAGGATTTGGACGGAAATTCCCTGGAGAAGCAGCCGGCTCGGGTCTCTCCGGAGGACCTTTATATCGACAAAGGCGGTCACCGCCACTTCATGCTAAAGGAGATCATGGAGCAACCCCAGGCCGTGTCCGGAGCCCTGCGGGAGAGGGTGGATTTCACGGAAGGCCGGGTGGTGCTGCCGGACTTCCCCATTTCCGACCCCGATATTCGCAGCCTGGACAAGGTGGTGTTGATTGGATGCGGAACCAGCTTGCATGCGGCTATGGTCGGGCGACACCTGGTGGAGCGCTGGGCCGGATTGCCAGCGGAGGCTGACAGCTCCTCCGAGTTTAGATATCGCAGCCCGGTGATTAACAGCCAGACGCTGGTTGTCTCCATAGGTCAGTCGGGAGAAACGGCCGACACCATCGCAGCCATGCAAGAGGCGCAAGAGCGGGGCGCCCGGCTGATTACCATCTGCAACACCGAAGGAAGCCAGGCTACCAGGTTGGCCGAAGGGTCCCTTTATATGCGCTCCGGCATCGAAGTAGGAGTGGCCAGCACCAAAACCTTCATTGCGTCGCTTACCATATTGACCCTGCTGGCAGCCTATCTGGGCCAGGTAAGGGGATTTCTAACCGACTCAGATACCCGCCAGCTGGTTGATGAGCTGGCGCTTTGCCCCCGCCTCTTGGGGGAGGTATTGGCCGGCGCCGAAAAATACCAGGACCTGGCCCGCCGGCTCAACGTTTACAACAACTTCCTCTTCTTGGGGCGAGGTATGAACGCTATCATCGCCCTGGAGGGCGCCCTCAAGCTTAAGGAAATCAGCTACATCCACGCCGAGGGCTACCCGGCTGGGGAGATGAAACACGGGCCGATCGCCCTGATCGACCGCCAGATGGCCACGCTTGCTCTGGCTCCCCAAGATAAGCTGTACGACAAGATGGTCAGCAACATCCGGGAAGTGAAGGCTCGCGATGGCGTGGTCATCGCGGTATTGACGGAGGGCGACGAAGAGTTGGCGGCGGAAGTGGATGAATCCATTTTTATCCCCCCGGTCCCCGAGGCTCTAGTGCCGCTGGTCACCACGCTGCCGCTCCAGCTGCTGGCCTACCATATAGCGGTGCGGCGCGGCTGCGACGTGGACCAACCGAGGAATCTGGCCAAATCGGTAACGGTTGAATAGGCCGGACACCTGAGCAGGTCTTAGAATAGATGGGCCTGACATGCCATCTATCTCCTCCTTAATATTGGGTCTGGTTCAGGGCCTGACCGAATTCCTGCCGGTATCCAGCTCTGGCCATCTGGTCCTGGTCTCCCATCTCTTGCGCTATGACTCGCCTGGGTTGGTGCTGGAAACAGTGGTGCACCTGGCTACAACCCTGGTGGTAATCATCTACTTCCGCAGGCGGCTCTGGGAGATTCTCTCCGGGATTCAGAAAGATTGGGCTGCGCGCCGGCTAGTCCTGATGCTGGTCCTGGGGTTCGGCGTTACCGCCGTGGTGGGACTGCTGATCAGTCCGTGGATCCCGACAGCCTTCGATTCGCCCGGCCTGAGCGGCGCCATGCTGCTGGTTACCTCGGTTATCCTACTGTCTATCAGGTTCCTCCGGCCCCAGTCCCCTGGTAACCCCCTGGCTGGCAACTCACTGTGGCAGCTGAGCTGGAAGGTGGCCCTGATAGTGGGATTGGCCCAGGGCATCGCCATACTGCCCGGCATCTCCCGCAGCGGAATAACCATAGTGGTCGCTTTATGGGTGGGACAGAGCCGCACCTCCGCCGCGGAGTACTCCTTCCTGCTGGCCATACCCACCTTGCTGGCCGCATCGGCGTTTTCTTTTTTGCAGGAACCCAAAATATCCGGAGGTGACGTACTAGATATAACAGCGGCGGCCGCAGTAGCCTTCGCCTCCGGTTTCATCGCCATCCATTGGCTGATGCGGTGGCTGGAACGAGGACGGCTCTGGTGGTTTTCCGGTTACTGCGCTGTGGCTGGGGCCGGATCTCTGGTGTTGTGGGCTTGGCCCGGCGCCTAGTACTACAACGACGAGTTGTCTGGTAGGATGGCTGGACAGATGATGTTGGGTGGTTTGGGTGATGGATGCGGCGAGCTTCGAGCGGGTCTACGACAGCCTTCAGGAATTCCACGCCTTCTTTGCGGCCTCCTTCGGCCGCAAGCAGTGGCGGGATCACAGCGGGAATTACCTTCAGGCGCTGCTGGTGCAGGACCAGGAGCGGCGCAACGCCGAGAATCTCTCGGAATCGGTGGGCATCTCGGCCCGGGCGATGCAGCGCTTTCTCACCGAGGCCCGGTGGTCCGATGAGACAGTCATAGGGCGGTTGCAGGAATACTTGGCCCCCAGGCTGGGACACCCGGAGGCGGTGTGGGTGTTCGATGGCAGCGACTTCCCCAAGCAGGGCAGGAAATCGGCGGGAGTGGCCCGGCAGTACTGCGGCAGGCTGGGCAAGGTGGCCAACTGCCAGGGTGGGATGTTCCTGGCCTACGTCAGCCCGCTGGGCCGGGCGTTGGTGGACAAGCGGCTGTATCTGCCCAAGAGTTGGACCTCCGACCAGGACCGGTGTGCTGCGGCGGGTGTGCCGGAGGACCGGCGGAACTACCGGTCAAAGACGGAGTTGGCCCTGGAGATGCTGGAGCGGGTCCTGGAGTTGGGCTACCTCAGGGCCGAGTGGGTTGCCGGAGACGACGCCTTCGGGATGTCGCCGACCTTCCGGGAGGGACTGGCGGCCCTGGGGATGCGCTACGTGCTGGACGTTCCGGGCGGCACTACGGTCTGGCCCTTGGACCCGGCTTGGACCAGTCCGGAATATCCGGGGTTCGGCCGCCCCCGCAAACCCAAGCTGCGGCCTGGGCAGCGGCGGACCATGGAGCAGCGCGGTGATGAACTGCCGGATGAGGCTTGGCGGGAGATAACGGTGGCCCAGGGAAGCCAGGGGCCGCGCACCTACCGGTTCAGTGCCCAGCGGGTGCGGGCCACCAGGAGGCGCAAGCCCGGCGAGGAACTGTGGGCCGTCTGGCGCCGGAACCTGGACGGCAGCGAGCCCCGCTACTACCTGTCCAACGCTCCCGAGGGCACAACCTTGGAGACTCTGGCCTACGTGGGTGGGTCCAGGTGGCGCATTGAAACGGAGTTCGAGACTGAGAAGGGTGACGTGGGGCTGGACGAATACGAGACCCGCAGCTGGGCAGGGTGGCATCACCACATAGCCATGTGCCTGCTGGGTGGAGCGTTCCTGCTGAGCCTGCAGCAGGATTGGGGGGGAAAAAGATGCCCCGGATCACGAGGCCACAGGTGTACCGGGTGGTGCGGGAGATGCTGCCCCGGGAGCAGTTCGGGCCCGATCAATTGCTGTTGTGGCTGGAGGATACGCAGCTACGCAACGAACGGGCTCGCCGTTCCCACGAGAGACGCCGCTCCACCCGCCGCGAAAGCAGGATGGAGCCGCCACCTTAAACCCGTCGTTGTAGTACTAGAAGTCTGGCCGGAAACCTCGATTCCCCCTAGGCCAGCGTTTTCTTAACGTCGATTATCGATGGCATAGTGGGTGTTGCAACGTATTACATGCACCACCATGCCATATAAGTCTTGAATACGTCTGCTTCGCGTAGCGCAAAACCCGGCCAATGGCTTTCCGGCCAGACTTCTAAACCAAAGCCAAGGTGGGAACTACATTGGGCAGTGATGGCAAAGGCACGGCAGGTGTAAAGATCAAAGCATCGGCTCGGGCCTGTAACCGGGTTGGGCAGCGATGTTTCCCTTCATCCTTACGATGAATTAGCCCGCCGAAGAATTGATTCATCTTCTCTTGGACTTTGGCTTTTGTTCCCAGGCATTCGTTGGCCGTGACCTCTTCTCTGGCCCAGTCCCAGACGGCTTCGTCGGCGTTGAAGTCTGGACTGTAGGCCGGTAAGGCCACCAACCTCAGATGCAAGTCAGGAGTGGTCAAATAGCTGCGAATCGCTGCTCCTCGGTGGGCTGGCCCATTGTCCCAGATTACTACCAGAGGTCCAGGATGGTTTGCTCTTAGCTGCTGTAAAAAGGCGGTGGAGGTCTCGGCATTGCTGTTTCCAGCTATTTCCATGGCTTCCACCTCCCCAGTCTCCAGACAAACTCCCGAGTAGTAGCAGGCCTTCTCTCCCCACCGGGGACTGGTGGAGTCCACCAGCGCTGCCTCTCCCTTGAGTACCCATTTGCCTCGCAGGTGGGCATCGGCCCGAAAGTGGGCTTCATCCACGAAGAAGATCTTGGCTCCACTCTCTTGGGCCTCCTCTCGGATTTGGCTGTACTGGAGGACGAAGGCTTTCCGTTCTTCATCCTTGGCTTTCAGGAGGCGTTTCTTGGGTCGCTTCAGCACGAAGCCCAACCGATGGAGGTAGTTCAAGCAACTGCTCCGACTCAGCCCCAGGTCAAAGCTCTGCTTGAGAAATTGCCTTACTACTTTCCAGTTCCAGTTGGACAATTCAATCCCCGCCTCCCCAGGCGGATTTTGCACCGCAGACTTCAGTTGGTTCTGTTGACCTCGGTTCAAGACGGGGGGGAACCCCCAGTCTGCTCAAAGACCAAACCTTGGGCCCCGCCTTGGCGAAAGTTGTCCAGCCAGTTTCCGATGGTATGAGGCTCTCTCTCCAAAGCCTCAGCCACTTGAGTGGCCGACCACCCTTGGGCCAACAACCATAGCCCATGCCATCGCTCTCGCTCCCGAGGTGTTGGCGCCCGATACATCCTTTCCCGTAAGTCGCCTACATCCAGTTGCCACCCTTCCAGGAGTTGCACTATTTCCTGTCATCCCTTCCACCACCGCCAATCGACTTCTTTTACAGAAGATCGCAACTCCTCTTCGGGTTCGCTTTATGTAGGTTTCACCTTAGCTTTGGTTTAGTACCGCAGTCGCAGTCGCGAAAAACCATATCACCCCCATCCTAACCTTCCCCATCGAGGGGAAGGTTAGGATGGGGGTGAGGGCAATGCCTGATAAATGCCGCTTTAGTGCTAGTCAGGGGGCATGGGGTCTCCACGGTTTATGGGCTCGCTGAATCGGATTGCCCGCCCCCTCCAACAAAATCACCAGCTAATCGAAGTCATTAGCATTGCAGATAAAACCAAAAAATGAAATCATATTGCCAGGTTTAAGATGTCGAACAGACATTTGGAACCCCCATAATGCGCGCCTGCGAAAAGACAGGCGTCCGAAAGTAGGTAAACGCCCGTATGCTTGTTAGACTGACTCACCCGGCAGTTACCATCGATGACTACATACCCCTCCTGCCCTCCCAGCTGGTAGACAATCTGATTACCCTGGCGCACCAAGTCCAACATCTGAGGTTTGTCCACGTCAACAGTACCGCGGTCGGTGGAGGTGTGGCGGAGATACTTCAATCCTTGGTGCCTTTCATGAACTCTCTGGGGGTCGAGACCGAAAGGATTGTGATCAACCCAGAGCCGGAGTTTTTTCTAGTAACCAAGAAAATTCACAACTTGCTCCAAGGAGCCGAAGGAGAGCTGAGCCCTCAGGAATGGGAAACCTACCACGGAACCCTCCGCCAGGTCGCCCAGGACATACAGGCTCGGGACTTGAAGGCCGATGTCTGGTTTTTGCACGATCCCCAACTCTTGCCCTTGGCCCAAGTTTTGTCCAGGGAGGCTGATGAGGTGCGGCTTTGGGTCTGTCATATTGACTTGACTGCACCCAATCTTCGGATAATGGAGTCTCTTCAGCCGCTGACCAGAGATTACGACGGGCTGCTATTTTCGCTTCAGTCCTACGTTCCGGCCGGATTGGGGCCGGAAATCCCCATACACATAGTTCCCCCGGCCATCGACCCATTGACCGTGAAGAACACGCCGCTGGGAGAAGAGGAAGCTTGGAAACTGGTGGCCGCTATGGGCGTGGACCCGGATCGCCCCTTGGTGACCCAGGTTTCCCGATTCGACCTGTGGAAGGACCCCTGGGGGGTGGTTCAGGCCTTTCGGTTGGCAAAGAAAGCCGTTCCCGGTTTGCAGCTCGCCATGCTGGGACTGAGCCAGGCCACCGACGACCCAGAGGGTTTGGGAGTGCTACAAAGCGTCACCGAGCTAGCGGCGGAGGACCCGGACATCCACCTTTATTTTGATCCCACCGGACTGCCGGGCTCCGTAGACCAGGTGGTAAACGCCTTCCAGGTTGCTTCCTCGGTGATCATTCAAAAGTCGACCAGGGAAGGCTTCGGGCTAACCGTTTCCGAGGCAATGTGGAAGGGACGACCGGTAATAGGAGGGGATGTGGGGGGGATCCGTCTGCAAATTGATGATGGTAAAAACGGTCACCTGGTGAGCTCCCCCGAGGAATGCGCTCAGCGCATCGTCAGGCTCTTGCGTGCTCCGAAGCTGCGGGCTCGGCTGGGCCAAGCCGCCAGGGAGAAGGTGAGGCAGAACTTCCTACTGCCCCGACTGGCTCTGGATTACCTGCAAGCGGTGGTGGACCATATTCCGGCAAAGGCGAAACAACCGGGCCGCAACGGCGACGGGACCAACAACTTTGAGAAGCTGGAAATACTGCGGGTGTAGCCTGTGGCGAATGTCCGCAGACTGAGTTCATTGTAGGTCCGAAGGTTACCGATCCTTGCGGGATCTACTAAACTTAGCGAACCCAAATCCCCCTGTATCCCCCTTTTTTGAAAAAGGGGGATACAGGGGGATTTCCCTAAAAAGTAGCTCCTCCGATGGGTCCGGCTCAGGGCAATCGCGTCTAAAACTGCCTTTTCGAACTTCGGTACAGAAGGCTAGCGAATGGTAGATATTCCGATGCTTTCCCAGCTATTTTGACTATAACACGTAAAGATCGAAAGACTTCCGGGACTCGTCAGACCCCAAAGAGCCACTGTCCCAAACCTGGGGGCGATTAAGACGCGATTGCCCTGGGGTCCGGCTGAATTGCCACTCCCTATGCCGGCGACGGGTTATAATGGGACCCTGTCCCATGACCGCTCGCCAAGGATTCGACCACGGCACAGTAACGGAAAATATTTCGACAGCGTCGGGGTGCGCCAACCCATATGGACTCAATCCGAGTTAAGGCTCCGGCCACAACCGCCAATTTGGGACCAGGCTTTGACTGCCTGGGCATGGCCCTTGACCTCTGGAATACTCTGGAGGTAATATCCGGGGAGGTAGCTCCCGGGGAGGTAAATCCTACTGCCGCTGATTTGCCGGGAGATGGTCAACTGGTGGAGATAACCGGCCACGGGGCAGGGGAGCTGGCCGCCGATAGCTCAAATCTGATTTACCGCTCCATGCTATTCTTGTTTCAGGAGGCTGGGCAAGAGCTGCCTCCCGTCAGTTTGTGCTGCCACAATGAAATTCCGCTGGCCCGAGGCCTGGGCAGCAGCGCCGCTGCCATCGCCGGCGGCCTGGTAGCCGCCAACGTCCTTTCCGGCGCCGCCTTTGCCGCCAAAGACCTGCTGGAAATGGCGGCCACCATAGAGGGCCATCCCGATAACGTAGCCGCCGCCCTTCTGGGGGGACTGCAGCTGGTGCTCAGCGATGAGTGTCAGCTGTACACGGCTCCCATCGCCACTCCGCCTGAAATGCAGCTGGTGCTGTTTATCCCGGAAGTAAGAATAGCCACCAAGGATGCCAGGGCCGTGTTGCCCTCACACATCAGTGTCGCCGACGCGGTTCACAACACCAGCAGAATCGCCCTGCTGGTGGCGGGCATGGCCACCAATCATCCGGAGTATTTGAGATTGGCCACGGAAGACCGCTTGCACCAGCCCTACCGGCAGCCACTATTTCCGGCCATGAAGGTTATTTTTGCCGCGGCGCGAGATGCTGGAGCCCTGGGAGTGTTTCTCTCCGGCAGTGGTTCTACTGTCCTGGCGTTGACCCAGGGCCGGGAAATGACGGTGGCTTATGAGATGGCGGAAGCCGCTCGGCAGGCCAGCGTCGCCGGAGAGGTGAAGATCACCAAGCCCACCATGCAAGGAGCCCACCTGGTCGAGTGTTAGAGTGTGTTTAATAAGTTTCTTGACTTCCAGGCTCAAGCTGTCATCCTGTTTTGGGCTTCGGCATCCTCTCCCCTTGTGGGAGAGGAGTGAGGTGAGGGGTATCACCCTCATCCCAACCTTCTCCCATCAAGGGAAAAGGGGCTCCTATCAGGCCGCACCAGATGCGTATTCTTCTATTCCAGCGTAGACAATGCGCCAGGCTGTTTAAACACACTCTTAGTGCGTGGCTGAGGAGCCCTCGCATTTTGGTAGAGGGCTGACATAGAGACGGTCTTTTGGTGGATAGCTCGATGCTGACCGGCGCACCCCCTGGGTGCTGCCGGCCAAGCAGATTCGGAGGAGGCAAGTTTAGTTGAGCCTGGTGGTTCACAAGTACGGCGGGAGTTCGGTCGCCAACGCTGAAATGATCGTGGGCGTGGCCCGCCGCATCGCGCGGGCCAGGGATAGCGGCTCCGATGTGGTGGCGGTGGTTTCGGCCATGGGAGATACCACCGATGACCTGATCCGCTTGGCAAAATCCGTGGCGCCGGAGCCGGACGCCCGGGAATTGGATCTCTTGCTTTCTACCGGCGAGCTGGTTTCCTGTACCCTTTTGACCATGGCCCTGCGTACTTTGGGCTACGACGCTATTAGCCTCAGTGGATACCAGGCCGGCATACATACTGACACCACCCACGGCAGCGCCAGGATTCACCGGATTGATGCGGATAGAATTAAAGCCGAGTTGGGGCTGGGCCGGGTGGCGGTGGTCGCCGGATTCCAGGGCATTACGGAGGCATTGGACATCACTACCCTGGGCCGGGGCGGCTCGGATACCACCGCGGTAGCCCTGGCGGCGGCGCTCCAGGCGGAACGCTGCGATGTTTACACCGATGTCGAGGGCATCTATACTGCGGATCCTCGGGTGGTGCCCCAGGCGCGGAAGCTGGCGGAAATCGGCTACGAGGAGATGCTGGAATTGGCCAGCTATGGTGCTAAGATGCACCCCAGATCCATAGAGTTGGGGGCGGTTTACCAGGTGCCAATTTACGTAGCCTCCAGCTTCAAAGACGCTCCCGGAACTCTGATCCACCAGGGAAAAGATAAGCAAGGAAGCAATAAGCGGGACATCGAAGATCGGGTCAAAGTCACTGGAATCGCCTATCAGCCCGACGTGGCCAAGATAACGGTGCGGTCGGTTCCGGATCGACCCGGTATCGCGGCCAGCCTGTTCGAGCCATTGGCTCAGGTGGGTGTCAGCGTGGATACCATTGTCCAGAACACCAGCCTGGAAAAGACGACGGATATCAGCTTCACCGTCAGCCGGCAAGACCTGCCCGGAGCTTTGCGGGAAGTGGAACAGGTGGTGGCAGAGTTGGGAGCCGCCGGTGTGGTCAGCGACGCCGGTCTCGCTTCGGTCAGCATCATCGGCTCCGGCATGCAAAACAGCCCGGGCTATGCTTCCCGCATGTTTCGGATCCTCGCCGACGGAGATGTCAACATCGACATGATCACCACCTCGGAGATCCGCATTTCTTGTGTCATCCAGGAGGCGCAGGTGGCTGAGGCTGTCCGCCTGCTCCATCGGGGCTTTGAGCTGGACGAGGAAGCCTAAAGCCCGCGCTTACCATCTCCAGAGGCCCCTTACCCCAACCCCGCCTTTCCCCGGAGGCCCCCTTGCCCCAACCCCGCCTTTCCATAATAATTCCAGCTTTTAACGAAGAGACCCGGATTCGATCCACGCTGGATCAGGTGATCGCCTTTCTCGTCTCCCGCCCCTACTCCTGGGAGATAATCGTAGCCGATGACGGAAGCGCCGACGCCACGGCCAGGTTGGTGAGTGAATTAGCCGATGGCCGGCCCGAAGTTAAGCTTTTGCGACTAACCCATCGGGGCAAGGGCTGGGCGGTGAAACACGGCATGCTGGCGGCTGTCGGAGAATACCGCTTCCTTTGCGATGCCGATCTGTCGATGCCCATAGAGCAGGTGGAGCGATTTTTGCCCCCCCAGGTTGGGGAAGCGGCAATAGTAGTTGGTTCCAGAGAGGCCCCCGATTCCCGTCGCATTGGAGAGCCTATCGGCCGTCATCTGATGGGGCGGTTTTACAATTGGCTGGTCCGGCGGTTGGCCGTGCCGGGAATCAACGATACCCAATGCGGGTTCAAGTGTTTCCCGGGGGAGCAGGCGTCGGCTTTGTTTCAACGGCAGAGAACCAACGGGTTCGCCTTCGACGTAGAGATATTGTTCCTGGCACGCCAGAGCGGGCTGAAGGTTACCGAAATAGGTATTGACTGGTATTACAGGGAGGAAAGCAAAGTTCGCCCCCTGCGGGACTCCGTAATGATGACCTGGGACTTGCTTAAAATTCGGTGGTTCCACCGGCGCGGGAGCCGGCGCTGAAAAGGCCCTGGCGGGGGAAAGACGGATTTCGGCTGGGGATAGTTTTAGCGGAAAATCTCACAAAACACCGCTTCGATTCGCCCTTGGTATGTCGCAATCTTGAGGGTATAATCTGGGCGATTTTAGGGGAAAACTCCCTTGACCACATGTATGAACTTAGTGTAACTAGATATATAAGGATTTTTAATAGCACAATCTTGGGCCGAACCATTCTTAACAAGTGGTTGTACCGTCCCCAATTTGGAGTCAAAGGAACATGGAGCTAACTAGGAACCCCATCACCACCAATTCCAAGAATGACCCGGGTAAGAAGGCCATATCCCTGGCGCTGAACGGCGAATGGGCCGAGGCTGCTGAACTTAACCGGGCCATTTTGGAAAAATCTCCCGATGATGTTGAGGCGATGAACCGGCTGGGCAAGTCGCTGATGGAATTGGGTCAATACTCCGAGGCCAAGGCCGTATTGGCCAGGGTGGTCGAGCTGGCTCCCTACAACTCCATCGCCAAGAAAAACCTGGGACGGCTGGACCAGCTGGAGGCGGCGCCCAACCCGGCCAAGAGCACTCGAAAATCCGGTGGAGTTCCCCAACTCTTCATCGAGGAAAGTGGGAAGTCCGGCATCACCGTGTTGCAAAAGGCGGCTACCGGCCCAATCGTAGCCAGTATCGGCCCGGGTGAACCGCTAACCCTCGCCGTGGACAAAAACGCGATAGTTGTTGCCGCCCGGGAGGATGAGTATCTGGGGCGGGTTGAGCCGAAATTGGCCAGCAGGCTGATCCGACTGATGAATGGTGGTAATCGCTATCAGGCAGCGGTGATTCGCGTCAAAGAGCAGGGTATAACAATAATCATTAGGGAAATCTATCGTCATCCATCTTTACATGATGTTTGTTCCTTTCCCTTCAAGGGAAGAGGGGACAATCGGGTTTACCTGGGGGAAAGCCTGATGCGCTACATCGAGGATAGCGAGCTGGATGAAGATGAAGAGGAAGGTGTGGTCATCGACCGGGACGAAAACGGGGAGGAATGGGAAGAGTAATCCGAGGGCGCCGCTAAAGCGCGCCCCCTTCCTGGAGAACCTCTTCCACCGCATTGTTGATTTTCGACTCCAGGTCATCCGGGTCCCAAGGTTTGATCACGTAGCCCCAGGCGCCGCCCCGTATAGCCCTCATGATATCCTGCTCCTGCCCCAGGGCGCTCACCATGATAACCGGCATATGATGGGTTTCGGCATGCTCCTTCAGTTTTGCCAGAACCTGAAATCCATCCATCACCGGCATCATCACAACCAGCAGGATCACATCGGGATGCTCCTCCATGGCCCTACGAAACCCGGTGCCCCCATCGGCCGCCTCCAATACATCGTATCCCAGGTCAGATACGGTCTCGGACAATAGAAACCGGATGTCCTGATCATCCTCTACTACAAGAATGGTAGTCATTTTGCCTTCGTCGGTCTCGGTCCTAGGCCTTGGACCTGCTGAGAGGAATGACTCTCATGCCGATTTCCGGTTCGACCACAAAGCTGACCAGATTTTCCGTTATCAACTCGGTTGTATTGATCTTATTGATTTCCAGGGTACGCATCGGGCGACCCATTACCTGCTCTGAGTTGAGGGTGAAATACCCGTCGCACAGGCCGCGGAGTCGGGTAAACATATCCGAACTGAATACATAGTTGTGGATCGAGAGCATTACGGTTTTTCCCTGGTTGGTGAGGCGGCGCTCGGCGCTGAAAAAGGCGATGGCGTTTTGTTCGCTGCAGGACCCGGCCAGGTCGGTAATGGAATCGACCACGATGAACTGAGAATCTGGGGCGAGCTGTTCGATGGCCAGGGACAGTTGACTCAACATCGACGCGCTGTCTTCGCCCTCAACCGGGTCCGGTACTGGGAAAATCTGAAGCGACCCGTCGCCCAAAAATAGGGCGGTATCCAAGCCTAATGATGCCATCTGGGTCGTCAACGGGTCCGGTGTGTGTTCTGAAGTAAAATAGGCCACCTCAAATCCGCCTACCAGAGCTCCGTAGGCCAGGTGCTCGCAGAGGACACTTTTGCCTGACCCAGCGGCGCCCACCCCCAGGTTTAGGGAGCCCACTGGCAGCCCACCACCCATCTTTTGCTCCAGGGTCGTCAAGCGGTCGGCGGTGCGGATTCTGCCCCCCCGTTCGTTCGCCGCTCGCCGTTGTCTTCGCCCCGGCCTCAAACCAGCCAGAGCCTGGGGCTCCTGAAATATTCTAACTTCCGGGGTTTTTACGTCTACGGTTTGGGTATCCACCGGCAATTCCACGCCCCGTTCTTCAACCTGCTTGGAACCATCTTCTCGGTTATCCGGCGGGTCTTCGCTACCTTCCCGGCCGACGGCTCCAGAACTTTCCTTGAGGGCTACTGACTCCCGAAGGACGACCCGCACCGTTGCCTCCACCACACCCGCTTCCCACGGCTTGTGAATGTAGTGGGTAACGCCCAGCTCCTGACCTTCCTTCTCACCCTGGAAAGGTGGCATGGCGGTTAAAAGAACTATCGGAATGTGCCGGGTGCTCTGGTTCTCCCGAAGTTTCTCTAAAACCTGGAAGCCGTCGAAACCGGGCATCCGGACGTCCAGCAAAATCAGGTCCGGAAGGTCGGTTTGGGCCCGTTTCAGGGCGACTTCGCCGTTTTCGGCTTGAATCACCCCCAGTCCGGCCTCGGTAATTATATCCGAGAGGAGCTCTCGGATATCCCATTCATCATCTACGACCAATACAGTGGACATGGGTACTTTCCCCTTTTCTCTGTTTGGCAGGTTTGCCTCCGTCTCCCGGTACGAAGCCATGGGTTAGACGCCACCGGGCTCATACTTGGGATACTGGCCCGGCCAGCCTCTGAGCAGGCTGGACAGCGGCTTCCTGGACGATAGCTTCCTAGTCGAGAGCTTCCTGGCCCGCTTTTGGCCAGGTGAGGCTGAAGGTGGTGCCCTGGCCCAGCTGGCTGCTGGCCCAGATGCGGCCGCCGTGGGCCTCTATCAGGTGCTTGGTAATATACAAACCCAGTCCGCTGCCCGAGACCTCCCGGGTTGATGAGTTATCGGCGCGGAAGAACTTGGTAAAGAGCCGCTCCTGGTCTTCCGGAGAGATTCCAATGCCGGTATCGGACACGTCGATGCGAACTCCCGCATCTTCCTCTCTGGCCCGAATCGTTACCCGTGCCCCTTGGGGAGAGTATTTGCAGGCGTTGCTCAAGAGGTTGCTAATTACCTGGGTCAGTCGCAGCTTGTCCGCCAACACCGGGCAAATCTCCTGAGGAATGTCTAGCACCAAGTCAATGTTTTTTTCGTCTATTTGGGTCCGCATGCCGGTGACGATCTCTTGGATCTCCGGCCATAGCTCCAACTCGGCCGGTGTCAGTTCCAGCCCGCCGGATTCTATTCTCGAAATATCGAGCAGGTCGTCGACCAGGGATTTCAGACGATAGGAGTTTCTTTGAGCGGTCTGTAGGTACCGCTGCTGTTTTTCGTTCAGTGGCCCCACCTTGTTTTGGCGCGTTAGGATAATGTCGATGTAGCCGATTATGCTGGTGAGAGGCGTTTTCAGCTCGTGAGTGGCAGTGGAAAGCATGTGAGTCTTGGCGCGTGAAGCCTCTTCAAGTTCCTGGTTCTTTTTCTCCAGTTCCACGAATGCCAGCTCTAGCTCCCGATTTTTCTCCTCCAAATCGCTGACATAGCCCGACATGCGCCGCTCCATCTCTTGCTTCAGGTTCAAGGCAGAGCCGATGCGGGCTAGCATTTCCGCCGGACTGGTAGGCTTGACGATGTAGTCGGTCGCCCCGGCGTCGAAGGCCTGCTCCAATTTTTCTTCGGCGGCAATGCCGGTGACCATGATGACCGGAATGTCACTGAGGTTAGGCACGTTTTTGATGTGCTGGCAGGCTTCCACTCCGTCCATTTCCGGCATATTGATATCTAGCAGGATTAGATCAACTTCAGGAGTCGGGAGGGACGGGTCATCCAGCCCCAGAATTGTAAACGCCTCCTGAGCCGACTCGGCGGTGACAATGTCCTTATAATCCGCATCTTGCAGGATCGCTTGCATCAATTGCCGGAAATCCGGCAGATCATCGACTACCAGTATGCTCATTGTCTTTGATTCTCCAAGGGTGTTCACAACTTGGGGGATTGACCCGATCCATCACAACTGGACGGTTAGCTACCGTGCTTGCCCGTGGTTCCCTCTCTGGCCAGCTTCTCGGAAATGGCCTCTTCCAACCACTGCCCCAGGCTCTTCTTAGCCCGAATCCACCGATGGACACGGATGGACAGCGTGAGGACAACGGAAGGGGGGTGAGGGAGTACAGGCGCGATAATCCGGGCTCGAGCTTGGGTAGACGGGAGGTTGGCGGGCGGTCTGCAGGCGCTTTTGGGGGCGCCGATGGCGGCTTACAGTGGCTGTGGCGAGCGAGATGGCGGGATAGGACACGGCAAGAGGCGCTCGCGGACTGGGCTAGCGCGAGTTTGCGGGGACGTTGGGTTGGCTGGCGGGTCAGTGGCGGACGGGCGCCGTCAGGGTGGGAGTGGAATGGCTCGCAGTCGGGCCAGGGCGCGGCTGAACTGCTCCTCCCAGGGCCAGCGCTTGGGAAGATGCAGGGTGATCCAGCGTGCCGAGCGGGTGAGCCGTCCGGCCAGGGCGAAGACCCGCCGCCGGAGGGTCTTGGTGGTCACGATCTGCTCACCCAGGCCGATGCGGGCTGTCCAGCGAGCCAGGTTGTGGGCCATCACCTGTACCGCCAGCCAGGCGCCGTTGGCGGCGAAGCGGCCCGAGGGGAGATGGTTCAGCCCGACGCCGTACTTGAGGTCGCGTATCGCATTCTCGATCTCGGCGTGGCGGCGGTGGTCAGCCTCCAGTTCCAGGGTCTCCCCGTCCCGGTCGGTGATGAAGCCGTGATAGCTGTAGGTGGCGAAGAGAGCCAGTTGAGAACCGGGCGCCGGCTTCACCCGCTGGACGATGAGCCGTACCGGCGCGGCATTCGGCTCACTCTGGCGGATGGTGATGGAGAAGCGGACATCGGCTCACTCTGGAAGGGGGTGTAGGTGGTTTCGGCCACATCGGCGGCGCCGTCCATCCAGTAAGGAATCGGCGTCCAGGCATCTTCGGGTATCGCCTCGATGAGATTGTGCAGGCTTTTGTGCTGGCGGATGGTGATGGAGAAGCGGACATCCATCCGGCGGCAGACGGCGACCACGGCGTGGGCATAGAAGCCGCTGTCAGCCCGCATGGTGAGCTGCCCGCTGGCCCCGCCGCAGCGAACCCGGCTCACCGTCTCACGCAGGAAGTGGGCGGCGCCCCGGGCGGTGATGGCCCGGCCCTCGCGCAGGCGGGCCATCAGCACGTCGCCGGTTCCGGCGGCGACCGGCCAGCCAGGCCCGGGCCAGCAACTCGCGGCTATAGCCGTGATGGCGGGCGCCCTCCTTGGCCAGTCCGTAAGTCTCGCAGATCGTCGAATCAAGGTCGATGGTGAATGGCGCGTCGCCGGGTCCGGCGCCGGCCTTCCAGGCCCGGGCCAGCAACTCGCGGCTCACCCCGTCCAGCTGGCGGACGTGGCCCCAGGTGAAGCTGCGCAGGAAGGTGCCCAGGGTGGATGGCGCTTTGACTACGCAGCCGGGAGCGCAGGCCGTCCTACCGGTGCGCAACGCATCGGCGTCGTCGATGCAGTCGCCGCCCGCCAGCGCCGAGGCGACCAGCGTCATTATCTTGTCGCCGGTGTTGGCTCGGCCTGGGGCCCGGCCCAGGTCCAGGTGCCGGTCAACCAGTTGGGAAAGGCCGAGGTGCAAGGCCAAGGTGGCGGGAAGAATCAGCCCGGCATTGTTGACCAGGCGGTGGTCGTCGAAGGCGATGTGGATGCCGTCGGGTTGGTTGCGTGGTAGCATCTATTGGGTGCTCCTTGTTTCTGGTCGGTTTTCTGTTTCAAAACCATTATCCCAGATTCAGAGGCGCACCCTTTTGTTTCTTCAGCAGGCCTCTCACACGCCCCCGTTCGGTGGATTGGGGCTTAGAGGTTACTGCCGCAACCCGAGCCTGGTGGTAAGTATCCTCGTAAAGGCGGATAGTTTTGGCGGTTCTTTGCGACCCGTCAGTCATGTCTTACATCCCGTTCCTATAGGCTGTGTACTAGATTAAGCCCTTGAGGCCCGGCCTATAAGAGTTAACACCCCTGAGGGGCAGGAGGTTAGCCCCTCATTTGAGGCAAAATGGGATAGCTGGACGGGCAAGGGCTATCTCTTGGTCATTGGGAAAAGGGGAGAGCCTGCGGAATCCAGTCCCCCTTTGCAAAAGGGGGATAAAGGGGGATTTCGCCGAACGGGGGTTCCTGCGGCCGTGTTTAGCTATGTATCCGAGCCCGTCAGGGGACAACCAGGCTAGCTGGGTTGCTGGCCGGCGCCTCTGGCCAGGGCGTCCAACCTGGCTGCCACTTTAGACCGGAAGGGCCGCACCCGATTTATTGCCGCCTTGCGGCCAAGGGGTAGGACAAACAGCGTACTCTTACCATCCGCATGGGGGGAAAAGAATTGGGTGACTGCGTCGTCATAGAAGGTAAGCCCGGAGGCGCCGAATCCCAGAGAATGGGCGCCCAGGTACATTCTTCCTCCCAGGACGCCAGCCTCCATTTGCGCCACCCGATAACCGCGGTTGCCCCAGCGAGACAATATCCCTTCCAGGCCGGTCATGAAAAACAGGACGGCGGAGGCATCGGCAGGTAGGGCTTGTTCAAATCCCAGGTGGCCGGACTCCTCCCGAAAATCCCCGGCCCGCAGCAGCTCCAGCTCGTTATCTCTTGGGGAGAAAAAGTAAGAACCACCGGGCAGGCCCTCCACCGAGTTCACAATGGCGTAAAGGTCGACCAGGCTGGAGACTTGGGGTCCCAGAAAGTCAGACGGAATGCCCCGGGTGGCGTGCTCCAGCACTGTGCGGAACTGAGCCAGAGCTAAGGGTTCCCGAGCGAACCGCCTGGTCGAACCCCGATTAAGAATCGTCTGGGTCAGAGCAGTGTCCTCCGAAGGCGTGTCTAGAGTCTCTCCAACGAAGGGTGGGGAGTAGTCGGAGGGATGAGTAATTTCCCGCAGGCTGGGTGGGTTGCCGCGCCAGGAAATCACGGCCTGCTGGTTGGGCAGCCGGGAGGCGGCGTGCAACTCCTCCGTTTCGGGGTAATTAACTTCCCCGACGAACAAGGTTCTCTCTTCCGGCGGCGCGGAAGCCAAATGCGGGGCGGCGGGAGCTGGGGCTGCGCCGCCGCCCAGAGGCACCAAACAGGCGGTGGCCTCCCGGGAGCCGTCTATCGCCAGAAGCTGGTCCAGCTGAGCATCGACAAAACCGGCTATCAGCTGGGCCGAGAGTCCGCTGGCGGTGGCGGCGGCCAGCAGGTTGGCCAGCACCGTGCCGGTATCCCAGTAGCAGTAGCGGTATCCCCGGGCCCGGTACTTCCAGGCACTGCGCCAAAAAATGGTGGTGAATATCAAAGTCACTGGGGCCTGGGTCAGCGGAGAGTTGGTCACCGCGGGCTCCTCTCCGGTAGCTTGGATCAGAATTTGCCGGTAGTCCCCGGCACGCAGCTGCCGCAAGCTGAACTCAGGCGGCGAAAAATGGTAAACTCCGGCGTTCAGTCCGGGCAGGTCCTGGCAAACCAGGTAAGTTTCCACCGGGTAAAGCGCACCAGCCGAGGCGGCGGCCCGGTAATGCACCTCGCCTGCCGTTGGATGTATTGCCTTGCGGATGACCCCCGCCGAGAGGTAGAGAAGGCTGGCTACCGTTTCCAGGTTTATGGTTTCATCAATCGACTTCGAGTCACCCGCTATCGCCTTCAAGGTAGAAAGCTGGGGCAGGGAATAGTCAGTGGGCAGGGGAATCGTCGGCGAGTTGGGATAGCTGTTGTAAAGCGGCGGTTTGTTGGCCAGGTTGATATAGGCCAGCTTGGTGGCTTCATGGTAGTTTCTGGCCGGGAAGTTTTGGGCCGGGGCGGTTTCCTGGTCGGTCACGAAATCCTCCTGCTGAGGCGGCTTGGCGGACATTGTACCCTATGCTCGGGGTGCAATCCGGGGAGGCCCTGGCGGGCTATTCTTGGAAGTAGACCTAATGGAGCATTGGTCTCACGATGGGCGCCAGGTGGCAATCCCTGACGTCGGGTTTTATCAGGTGTACCCTTCTACCTTCAAGGGTTCGTTCGAAGCAGGCAGGATGCCGCTCCTCGGCGATTTTAGTTGGAGGCCGGATAATATTCAAACCGGTGGGGGGGTCGAGGAGCTCAGGGGGAGGGATTGGTTCGGTAGATTTCCACCGCGGCGTAGTCGATTGACGATCCACGGATGGGTGGACGGGGCTTTCGCACTTGGACCCGCACCGAGTTCACTGGAAACTGGTCCAGGGTGTGTTGGGCGATGGTCTCGGCTGCGGCTTCCAGCAGGTTTATCGGCTGCCCCTCCATTATCCCCTGAGCCACGCGATAAAGCTGGGTGTAGCTTATGGTGTCTTCCAGATTGTCCGACCGGCCGGCCGGCTGCAGGTCCAGCTCCACCTCCAGGTCAACCACGTAGGTCTGACCTAGGGTTCGCTCTTCCGGGTTCACCCCGTGAAAACCGTAAAATTGCATGCCTTTGAGAATTATTCGGTCGGCTGACAAAGCTATTGGGGGCCCGGACTGAGAATTGAAGAAAGCGCTAAATTAATGACTGGACTGGGCATTGGCGGTCCTGTCAAGACCGGCTCTGCCGGCTGATAGCCTCCGCCAAAGCCAATAAGTTTTGGGCCCGCTTGACCACCGGCACGTCCACCATGCGGCCGTTCAAGTCCAGGGAGCCGCGGCCGGCCGATTCGGCTTGGTTCCAGGCCTCAACTACCTGATGGGCATATTCGACGTCCTCTGGCAGAGGACTGAAGGTTTCGTTGATAATGTCCAGCTGAGATGGATGGATGGCGAATTTTCCGGTGTACCCCAGCTGTCGAGCCCGCCCGGCATCTTTTTTCAGGCCCGCCGCATCTCTAAACGCCACGAAGGGACTGTCCAGAGAGGCTATCCTAGCCGCTCGAGCCGCCACTGCTACGGCTGCTCGGGGGAAATAGACCTCCTCACCCAGGTCGGTACGCTGGACGCCCAAGTCGTTGGTGTAATCTTCAGCGCCAAAGGCGAGGGCCATAATCCGAGGGGAGGATGAGGCTATCTGGTGCAGCTTCACCACGGCCTGGGCGTTTTCAATCCAGGGGATGATCCCGACGCTGCCCGGCTCCAGCCCGGCTCTGACCTCCAATGGTGCGAGCATTCGCTCGGCTTCCTGAATGTCCCAGGGAGATTCGACTTTGCCCAGGCTGATGCCGGAGAGGCCCGGGCCCACCACCGAGGCCAGCTCGTCTCGAGTGAGCCCGGTGTCCAGAGCATTGACGCGAACCACAACCTTCTGGCCTTCATTGGCCAGGGTGGGCACCCATTCATGGGCCAGGTCGCGCGCGTGGAGCTTCTCCGAGGGCGGCACCGAATCTTCCAGGTCCACCATAATAATGTCCGCGCTAAAAGACCGGGCTCGCTCCAGCATGTTGGGCCGGTTTCCCGGCACGAAAATCAGGCTGCGCAGTAGTTGCAACTAGCCTCCATCCGGTGTCTCCAGAGGCGCTTCTCAATTTCTACCAGGAGAGTGTCGCCTTAGTCTAAAGTAGCCCTCGCCAGCAAAGGGCCGATCACTTCTTTCAGCAGTTCGGATGCTTGTAAGATTTCCACGCCGATCAGTTCGCCCTGAGCATCCAGCTCGAGGTTTAATCCGGGGTAAATCTCCCTGACTTCTTGCTCCATGCCGGGTCTGGCCAAATATAAAACATCGATTTCGGCATCATAATGCACTTTTAGGGTCATAAGGTACCCACCTACCGTTCAGGATTCGGCGTTCTATCTCCCCTTCCCTTAAGGGGTGGATGGTAATCAAGACGACAACTTTATCATTAATTCTTCGATAAACCAGTGCCATATCTCGCTCTGAACCGGAAAAAGGGACTCTCCTAACACCAATAAAGGTGCCAGTAAGTCTGTCATGAAGATATCTGTCAGCATGATGGAAGATTTCTTCGGCAAATCCCTCGGGAATGGACCGCAGTGCTTGCCGGAACAGAAAATGCTGAGAATAGCGAATGTCCACACTAGATCCACCCACCACGAGTTTCGCTAAACCCCAGGCAAACCTACTCCATGTCCCCCCAGGTCTCACCCCACTTGGCGTCCACCTTCAGAGTCACGTCCAAGTCCATCGCCGCCGGCATTTCGTCAAAAACCAGATCCTTGAGGGTCTCCATTTCCTCCTGAGGGACCTCAAACACCAGTTCGTCGTGTACTTGTAGCAGCATTTTGGCCCGCAGACTCTCTTCGGCCAGGCGACGGTGCACCCGGATCATGGCCAGCTTCATGATATCGGCCGCCGTGCCCTGGATGGGCATGTTTATCGCCATTCGTTCCGCTGCGCCCCTGACATTGAAATTGGAGGCGTTGATCTCGGGAACAGAACGGCGGCGGCCCAGCAGGGTTTCCACATATTGTGTCTCCCGGGCGTTGGCCTTCACTCTTTCCAAGTATTCGGATATGCCGGGGTACTTGGCGAAGTAGGACTTGATGAAGTTGTCCCCTTCTTCCCGGCTGAACCCGGTCTGCTGGGAAATCCCGTGGGCCGACAGCCCGTAGATGACACCAAAGTTGAGTACCTTGGCGATGCGCCGCATTTCCGAGTCCACCTCGTTTATGGGCACTTCAAACATCGACGAAGCCGTGGCCGAGTGGATGTCCTCTCCCCTTCTGAAGGCCTCCAGCAAGCCCGGGTCCTGGGACAAATGGGCCAAAACCCGCAGCTCGATCTGGGAGTAGTCGGCGGAAAAGAGCAGCCGCTGGGGAGCGTCTGGGGCAACGAAAGCCCGCCGCACCTGGCGTCCCAGTTCGGTTCGGATGGGTATATTCTGGAGATTAGGGTCGCTGCTGGAAACCCGCCCGGTGGCTGAGCCGGTCTGGTTATAGCTGGTGTGGATGCGGCCGGTGGCCGGATTGACCATTTCCGGTAAAGCATCCACATAGGTGGACTTGAGCTTGGCAATTTGCCGGTACTCCAGGATCTGGTCCACCACTTGAATCCCTTCGACGGACGCGTTGATGTCGGCATCGGTAAGCCTGGATTTCAGGTCCTGAAGGGCGTTAGCGTCGGTGGAGTAGCCGGTCTTGGTGCGCCGGGTACGGGGCAGGCCCAGTGTCTGGAACAGCAGGTCACTGAGCTGCTGGGGGGAGTTGAGGTTCACGGATAGTCCACCGACCTTCTCCTTGATGGTCTGCCGGAACTCTTCCTCAACTTGCTGAATCTGCTCACTCAGGTCCCGGGACATTTCGTGGAGCACCCCAGGGTCCACTTTAATGCCTTGCCGCTGCATATCCACCAGCACCGGCACCAGGGGAAGCTCCATGTCCGACATCAAACGCGCCAGCCCCTCTTGATTGTTGACCTGGGTTTCGAATACCGAGCGCAGGCGCCCCGTCATGTCGGCATCGGCGGCGGCATAGGGAGTCGCCGCCTCGATGGGAACCTGGTCGAAGGTTATTTGCTTTCTACCGGTGCCGATCAGCTTGGTGATGGGGGTCATCTCTTCCCCCAGAACCTCCAGCGCCAGGTTCTTCAGCCCAATCCCGGTTTTACCCAGCAGATGGGCGGCGATCATGGTGTCGTGGTCCAAATTCTGGGTTTTGATACCGTATTTGGCCAGCATCATCAGGTCGAAGTTGGCGTTATGCGCCGACTTGCCCAGCTGGGCCGATTCCATCAGGGGCCTGACCTCGGCCAGCACCTGTTCCAAGGGCAGCTGGTTCCCCTGCTGGTGGCCCACCGGGATGTACCAGGCCCGCCCGGGCCCAGTGGCAAAGCTTAGCCCCACCAGGTCGGCGCGCATTGTGTCGGTGCCGGTCGTCTCGGTGTCGAAGGCGAAGCTACCGGCTTCCCTCAGCTCCCGGATCATGGCCTCTAATTGCTCATGGGTCTGGACCGTCTCGTACTCCGCCTGCGAGACCCCTCGCTCGGGAACTTCTCCGGTAACTTCTTGCGGGGCGGCGAAAGAACCAGAACTGCCAGCTTGGGAAGGCAGCCGGTTAACCACACTGAAAAATTCCAACTCGGTCAGCAGGTCAACCACCGGTTTGCGCTGGTACTGGCCGAACCTGGTCGCCCTCAGGTCCAACTCCACCGGTGCTTCCCGGGAGATGGTGGTCAGCACCCGATTTTCGAAGGCTCGTTCCCGATTTTCCCCCAGAGATTGCTGGACGCTGGCGGGTTTGACCTCTTCCAGGTGGTCGTAGATGCCTTCCAGGTCGTTGTATTCGGTGAGCAGAGCGATGGCCCGCTTCTCCCCGACCCGGGGCACGCCCGGGATGTTGTCTGAAGGGTCGCCCAGCAGCGCCTTGAAGTCAGGCTGTTGCGCCGCCGTAAGCCCGGAATAGCGCGCGCTCAGCTCCGCCTCGTCGTAAATTTTCCGGTCCTGAATGCTGTAGGAGAGGTCCACCCGTACCCGGGGAGTGATGAGCTGGAAGGTATCCCGGTCTCCGGTGAGGATGACGGTATCGATACCCTGGTCCTCGGCTTGGCGGCAGATGGTGCCGATCACGTCGTCGGCCTCAAACCCGTCGACCTCGAAGACCTGCACGCCAAAGGCTTCCATCAACTCCTTGACTCGCTGGAACTGGTGACGCAGCTCCGGCGGTGAAGGAGGGCGCTGGGCTTTGTACGCCTCAAAGCGCAAATGCCGGAAGGTGGGGGCTCGGGTATCGAAGGCAATGGCGCAGTGGGTTGGGCTCCATTCCCGCAACGAGCGTAGGAAGACATTAACGAATCCATAAACACCGGTAACGTCCTCTCCGGTGGCGGAAACAGTCAGATGGCGTTGCGCCGAGATGGCCCGGAAGGAGCGGTGGACCATGGCATGGCCATCCATCAGCATCAGCAGAGGCTGGGGTTGGTCACCAAACAGAGGCAAGGTCTCCTGCTGGGGGCTGGCCATGACTGCCACCTCTCCGGGTTAATCCAGCATCTGACTGCCAGGCTCGGGCCGTAAGGCTGGGCCGTAAGACATTCAGCGGGTTTCCTGGGCTGAATTATACACCAGGCAAGTAAGCGGGGCTTGGGAATGGGTGCTGCTGAGGAGCGGTGCGAAGCTGCACAGGTATTGGGTGAGGCTGAACGCTTGCTGCCCAGGCCAATCAAGGCCGGCGGGCAAGGTCAGCAATGAAAGGGGAGGGCAGTTGACGGGCGGGCCCTCCCATTGTTTCAAGTCAGCCTTTTATTGGCCCGGCCCAGAGTGAACAGGGGTTTCAAGATTGGGGTTGTGATTCTCATGATGAATTCCAAAGCTATGACAAACCCCAAATAATAGATGATGATTTCCCAACTCAGAAGCGCCAATAGGAGGGCGTCAATGGATGCGGAGAAGGAAAAGTAGGATAGGTCGATTAGAAACACGGCCAAAAGGGCGAAGGGCAGAATCTTGGAAAGGTCTCGGGACAAATCCTCGTTGTAGTAGGCGGTAATCCTGATCGCGCTGAGCACGGCCATGGCTACCAATAGGATACTCTCGATTGATTGTTGCCTGGCCAGGAAGGCCAGCAGCGTGGTCAATATAACGAACCAGGCGAAAGCCACAAAAGGAAAGAAAATTAGATATTTCCCCACGTAGGAGAAGAAGTGAATGGTCATCCGTAGCGCCGGCATCTTTGACTGCTCATAGCGCTCCAAGTTCAGCTCAAACAAGTCCTTTAGCCCCAAGAACCGATAAAAATTGAAAATGAAAATCGCATAAATGGCCATCCCCATAACGAAAAACGTCAAGGGTTTCAAGACCACCAGCGCTTCTGCCAGCGTCAATTCTCCCAGAGCCATCAGCGTCCTCCGTGTCTCGTCCTTATTTCTCCAACGGGCGTGCTGGCCCATTGGACAGGACGGGTGGTCATAAGTCACAGACCGTCCAACACCAATTCAAGGCAGGTATCTCCACGATAGATGATCGGGGATTTAATCTCAGCCGGGATTCCCCAGATCAAACCACCTTTCCTGGATATAGCTCCCGCGGGGATACCGCCAAATATAATCCCGCATTCCAAGGGCGTCAAATGCGGCCTGATTCACTCAAAGTCCCCGCTTTCATAGGGCAACCACTGTACTGCCAAGCGTAAAAGCCCCAAACCGCTTGTCTACGCCCAAGTCTCGCCCTTGGGAAGCTCTTTTGCCCTGTGCGACCCCGTAACCGTAACCAATCCCGACGCTCCTAAAGTGGACTAGCCAGGAGCCAGCCTAAGCCCCAATCCACCGAACGGGGGCGTGTGAGAGGCCTGCTGAAGAAACAAAAGGGTGCGCCTCTGAATCTGGGATAATGGTTTTGAAACAGAAAACCGACCAGAAACAAGGAGCACCCAATAGATGCTACCACGCAACCACCCCGACCGCATCCAAATCGCCTTCGACGACCACCGCCTGGTCAACAATGCCGGGCTGATTCTTCCCGCCACCTTGGCCTTGCACCTCGGCCTTTCCCAACTGGTTGACCGGCACCTGGACCTGGGCCGGGCCCCGGGCCGGGCGAACACCGGCGACAAGATAATGACGCTGGTCGCCTCGGCGCTGGCGGGCGGCGACTGCATCGACGACGCCGATGCGTTGCGCACCGGTAGGACGGCCTGCGCTCCCGGCTGCGTAGTCAAAGCGCCATCCACCCTGGGCACCTTCCTGCGCAGCTTCACCTGGGGCCACGTCCGCCAGCTGGACGGGGTGAGCCGCGAGTTGCTGGCCCGGGCCTGGAAGGCCGGCGCCGGACCCGGCGACGCGCCATTCACCATCGACCTTGATTCGACGATCTGCGAGCCTTACGGACTGGCCAAGGAGGGCGCCCGCCATCACGGCTATACCGGCGCGCGGGGCTATCACCCACTGCTGGCCGTCGCCGCCGGAACCGGCGACGTGCTGATGGCCCGCCTGCGCGAGGGCCGGGCCAACACCGCCCGGGGCGCCGCCCACTTCCTGCGTGAGACGGTGAGCCGGGTTCGCTGCGGCGGGGCCAGCGGGCAGCTCACCATGCGGGCTGACAGCGGCTTCTATACCCACGCCGTGGTCGCCGTCTGCCGCCGGATGGATGTCCGCTTCTCCATCACCATCCGCCAGCACAAAAGCCTGCACAATCTCATCGAGGCGATACCCGAAGATGCCTGGACGCCGATTCCTTACTGGATGGACGGCGCCGCCGATGTGGCCGAAACCACCTACACCCCCTTCCAGAGTGAGCCGGATGCCGCGCCGGTACGGCTCATCGTCCGGCGGGTGAAGCCGGCGCCCGGTTCTCAACTGGCTCTCTTCGCCACCTACAGCTATCACGGCTTCATCACCGACCGGGACGGGGAGACCCTGGAACTGGAGGCTGACCACCGCCGCCACGCCGAGATCGAGAATGCGATACGCGACCTCAAGTACGGCGTCGGGCTGAACCATCTCCCCTCGGGCCGCTTCGCCGCCAACGGCGCCTGGCTGGCGGTACAGGTGATGGCCCACAACCTGGCTCGCTGGACAGCCCGCATCGGCCTGGGTGAGCAGATCGTGACCACCAAGACCCTCCGGCGGCGGGTCTTCGCCCTGGCCGGACGGCTCACCCGCTCGGCACGCTGGATCACCCTGCATCTTCCCAAGCGCTGGCCCTGGGAGGAGCAGTTCAGCCGCGCCCTGGCCCGACTGCGAGCCATTCCACTCCCACCCTGACGGCGCCCGTCCGCCACTGACCCGCCAGCCAACCCAACGTCCCCGCAAACTCGCGCTAGCCCAGTCCGCGAGCGCCTCTTGCCGTGTCCTATCCCGCCATCTCGCTCGCCACAGCCACTGTAAGCCGCCATCGGCGCCCCCAAAAGCGCCTGCAGACCGCCCGCCAACCTCCCGTCTACCCAAGTTCGAGCCCGGATTATCGCGCCTGTACTCCCTCACCCCCCTTCCGTTGTCCTCACGCTGTCCATCCGTGTCCATCGGTGGATTCGGGCTAAGCCGACCAATTCGTTCCAGTATCCCGCCTAGCATTTCCCGGCTCACGAGCACCTCAGCAAGCTGAAACACCAGCCTTCCGGCATGGCGCACCAACCGTCCTCCAGTCTTGATCATCCTGGTCTGCAGACTGGTCAACGACCAGTGCTTCATTGCCTCCGGTAAGGCTAGCCTTCTCATGAAGTTGCCCAGGTTGTAAGCCAGTACGAACAACTCCAGCCTGACCTGATTGGCCACGAACTTGTGGCAGGACAACCTGGTCCAGTTCAGGGCGTACTTGCCTTCTTTTATCCATTGCTCCGCGGTGCCTCGGCCATTGTAAAAGCGGACTATCCCGATGTTTGGATAGCTCAGATTGGTGACGATGAAGCCCACTCTGGGAAACAGTTCTCCCTGGTGCCACTCCACCTTAGAGACCACTCTCCGAGCAACGTTCCAGCTCTGGGCCTGGTAGACGAAGTCATGATAGGAGACGATGGGCTTCGGGGAAAGCCACTCCGTAGGCCGTATTAGCCGGGGCGCTATGGGGTTCTTCGCCTTGGAGAGCATGAGCTGATAGCGGAGCTCCCTCGATTTGAGGTCCTGCCCGTGGATCCGGCGCCAGCAGATCATGGAGGTTCACGACCTCCTAGTCCGGCCAAAGTAGCGAGATTGGCGGACTCCCAGTTGAACCAGCCGAGCCAGGCGATGCTCGAATACCTGTCGCCGACTAGGGTATTCGGCAAAATCTTCACTCTGCTGGAAGGCCCGGGCTTGTTGCAGGAGCGATTCCTGAGGGTGGAGAGTCACCGAACGGCCTTTGCCCTTGCTGCTGGCAATGCATTGGTCTCGCAGCGGCCATACGCCACCGACCGCCGGGTCGAATTGAAAACTCTGGACCGGATAGGTCTGGCCCAACCGGTTGGTCCGGGTGCCGAAGGTCCGCAAGGTGTGGGTAACATTACCGGCTGGGCAGGTGACGGTGCCGGCCGCCAGGTCGATCTGGAAGTCCTCTTTTCTGGGACGACCCGGCACCTTGGCTATTAGCGTCCGGTCGGCATCGGCAAAGGCCTGCCGCGTCCCGCCATCTCCATAGGCCGCATCCCCGATAGTCTCCTCCACAGCTATGCCCGTGTTCTCTTCACTCTGCTCCACCAGTTCCAGGACTCCGGTGTTGTCACCGGCATTGCCGGGCAGGATATCTACCGCGGTCACTAGTTGGGAATCGGTATCCACCACCACGGCAGCCTTATGTCCGTCGAAGCGTTTGCTGCTGCTTTTGCGCCCATGGCGCATCTCCGGGTCGTGCGCCGAAGGGACCCGGTCCCGGCTTACGCCATCCTTCCGGGCCGGACCATCTTCCTGCCGTTCCACATCTTGCAAGAGGAGTTGCCCCAAGAGTTCCGCTGCTTCTCCAATAGCCTGGCGCTCAGGACTATCTGCGGGAAATCTACCTTGGGCCTGACGGGCCAGTTCCAATACCAGGTCAGCATCGGCTACTATCTTCTGCAGTAAGGCTTGCCGCTCCTTCTTGTTGTCCCAGTCAATCCCCGCCTCTCCCTTCACACTGGAGCCAAAGTAAAGCTCCAGGCCGTGTCTCAAGGCCCACTCCTCGGCCCGGGTCCCATCCAGTTGGGCCAGTGCCCGGACCACCTGGACGATGCCGTCGGCCAGCAGGTTGTAGGTGTCCTTGACCGCTCCCCGGCCCAGAATGAAGGTGGTGTCCACCGCCACCTTCATCCGCCGTCCTTTCAGGCAGCCGGTCTGCCGGGCGAATTGGAGGCTGCGCTGAAAGACGGACCGCACCTGGTCGTGGAGGATCAGCTGGGCTCGAAACAGTTGCAGGGTGCTCTTGGCAAATGGCCGGTCCTCCACCTCAATCCCCAACGCCACCTTCCACCGGATATCGAAATCCGCCCTCTGCTTGGCTTCCAGGTCGCTAACTTTGTCGTAGGCTTGCAGCAACAGCGCGGTGGCCACCAGACTGGGAGGCACGCTGTCCCGGCCATTGTCTGGGCAATACAGTTCGGCGAAATCTTCGTCCCGAAATAGCTGACCCCGCAGGGAGGCCAGGAAGCCGTAGAAGGAGCCGCGACCCACATAGTCCAGGTAGAGATGGTCCGCTTCCAGGAACCCCAGCTGTTTAGAGCGTTTTCCCAGCATCCCCTGCCTCCCACACCCATTAAATTCTCCTGCCCATTATATCGGACTAGCCTGGATCAGGGTGCTTTTCGGCCGATCCTCTAGGGTGATTACAGTAGATGTAACTGAGGTGCTAGATGTTCAAAGGACCCTCTACTTTGTTTCTCGCGATCGTCACCAGTCTGCTGATAGCCAGCCTGATAACAAGGGGGCTACAGGCATTCGGCATCCAGGCGATTTAAGCCAATCCTTTTTGGCCTCTCGTCCAAAAATCGGTTGGAAACTCGGAGGAATCGGGCGAATAATTGCTATTAACTTTTCCGCGGAATTTGGTACAATACCAATTCTGAATAAAGAGGGGAGAGAAAGAGTAGGAGGATGGTGTATGTAATGGTGTATGTAGTGGAGATAAAATGAAGGGAAAATAGCCAAGGAGTGAGGGACGAAGGGATGGGAAAAGGAGTGAAAGTTGACTGGCAAGAAAGCAGCGAGGAATTGAAACAGCTTTACCAGAAAGAGGTACATCCCCAACGGCGTACCCGACTGCAAGCCTTCTGGCAGCTGAGCCAGGGGAAACGCATTCAGGATGTAGTGGATACGACCGGGGCATCCTACCGCAGCATGGAACAGTGGCTCAGGTGGTATCGACGAGGTGGACTTGGCGAAGTTCTGAGACGGGTGGTAGGGCACCAGGCCAAGGGCAAAAAGCCCTATCTAAACCCGCTGCAGCAAAGAGCGCTGGTGGCCAAGGTGCAACTGGGCCAGTTCCGGACGGTCTGGGATGCAAAGGAGTGGGTCTGGGGACGCTGGGGGGTGCGTTATACCTATAAAGGCATGTATTCCCTGATGAAGGGGCTTGGGCTGGGGTTGAAAGTCCCCCGACCCCATTCCGATAAAGCCGATGCAAAACAGCAGATGGCCTGGAAAAAAGGGGCCTACTGGATGCCTTGGGCCAGGCTGGAATGACTACTGCCTCCCGGTTATGGCACTGTGACGAGATGCGTTTTGGTCTCTGGGGGCAGGTGCGGCGGCGCTGGGGTCTGAAAGGGAAGAAGATTATCCAGCCGATGCAGATCGTGTTCCGTTGGAGCTATTTGGTGCTGGCGGTGGACGTGGGGCGGGGTGAACTACACTGGGGATGGTCCCAGGGCATGAACCAGCAACAGTTGGTTCCCATATTTGAGCAGTGGCCCTATGGATGGGGTGGTGTGGGATGGAGCCCCCAGTCACAGAGGTAAACTCATGGGCCAGCTGGGCTTTGGGCGAATATCTCTACCGGCCTACTCGCCGGAGTTGAATCCAGCGGAAAGGGTCTTTGAGGAAGTGCGCCGGCACATTGAAGGAGAGGTATATCCTTCCCTAGAGGCCAAAAGGTCGGCCATAGAACACCTGCTGCGGCAACTGAAGGCTGACAAACCACGCTTAAAGCGGCTGATAGGTTGGGACTGGCTCCAGCGGGCTTTGGCTCAACTTCCCAACGCTTAACTCTGCCGCTTATAAACAGAATTGGTATAATGCACCGCCACGAATCATGATCCGACGGAAAAGGCTGGATGAGCGGCTACCATTTTTCGGCTACCGGGTTTCTGTCAAACCAGTTGTTTTCGGTCGTTACCTCTTCGGAACGACCGTGGAACGGCCATTATCCTCCAGCCATTAATGTTGGTTCCTCGGGACCTCACCGAAGATCGCATATAATCGATTCTCCCGCGGTTAAGGCTCCAACCTCCTCCCGCGCCTACCTCTTCCATTTCCCAGCCCGCTCTTCTTATCAAGCATCTCCGCCACCCCCACTATCAGCAAGCATTTCAAGCCGTCCCGAAACCCGGAGGGTGGCAGCATGCTGATCCCCGTTGGAAGCAAGATCGCCATCCAGCGACGGCGCTTGGCCGAACTGGCTGTGGCGCGGCGCAGGTGGATAGAATTTTTGGTTGTGCTGACGGTGGCAGCCGGCTTGGGAACCATCGGCACCTACTTGCTGCACAAAACTATGGGTTCCCTTTGGACGACCATGCCAGTGGCCGTGGGCCTTGGTTTAATGGCCCTGGGCTACATGACCTTCTCGCCCCTGCTGCACAAGAGCCGGGCCGGCATGGACCGCCTTTTTTACCGGCGCCGCTGGGAGGCACTACAAGACCTGAACCAGTTCAACGCCAGGACGGAAAACCTGACCGACTTGGATAAATTTTCTCGTTCCCTGATCCCACTGGTTCAACGAGCCATGGAGTGCTCGCCGGTGGTTCTTGTACTACCCGACCGGCATAACCATTCATCGTGGTCAGCTATAGAAGTGGGAGGTACCTCGTCCCCTTCGTCTAATTTTGATTGGCCGGCCCCTTGGCTAAAGAGCCTAACCAAGCAACATGATTTCTGTTTGGCCCCCGAGATGTTTGCCCTCTCCAACTGGCAAGCGGGACCCAGGAAAAGCCGCGAATTCATCCAGGAACAGGAAATTGACCTTTTCCTTCCCCTAAAATGCGGCGGTGAATTGGTTGGATTACTCCTGTTGGGCCCCAAAGCCTCCGGGCGATCTTTTTCGACCGACGAAATAGATCTCCTGAAACAGGTCGGAGCATCAGCCGCCGCCGCGATTGAGAAGGCGCTGTTGTACAAGGAGGTCCGGCTCCAACTGGAGGAGTTGAAGGAAACTCAAGCCCAGCTGTTGCAGTCGGGCAGACTCGCCTCGGTAGGCACCCTGGCTGCCGGCGTCGCCCATGAGGTTAACAATCCTAATTTCGCCATCGCTGGCATGACCGAGTTGCTGTTGTCCAGCCCGGAAAGTCACTTGAAAACTCCTGAAGCGTTGCAGTATGTGACGGTCATCTCCGAAATGTCCGAGCGCATTGCCAGGGTAGTTCAAGGCATGTTGGTTTACTCCCGACACGAGAGGACTCCCGCGCTGGTGGACTTGAATCAGGTTGCCGAAAGTACTCTGAGGCTGGTAGCGTACCGTTTGGACGGGCGGGGCATTGGGGTGCGCAGAGCTTTTCATCCCAACCGGATCGCCACCCGGGCCGTGCCGAATCAGCTTCAGCAAGCCCTTATGAACCTGGTGCTCAACGCGGTTGATGCCATGGAGCCGGGCCAGACATTAACAGTAAGCACCGGCATGGCGGCCGATCGGGCCTGGATTTCCTGTGCCGATACCGGAAGGGGGATTTCTCGGGAAAACCTGGACCGGATCTTCGACGCATTTTTCACCACCAAGCCGGCTGGCAAAGGAACCGGGTTGGGTTTGCACATAACCCACAAGATTGTTCAAGACAGCGGCGGCGAGATCGAGGTGCAAAGCCAGGAGGGCGAAGGGAGCACTTTCACGATCTATCTTCCGGCAGCGGATGCCAACGAAGGAGCCGGACTGCCTCAATCCGCTCCTCCCCAGCAGGAATTAGAGCCTTCCGCGGCAGGCTAAACCCGAACCGGCCAAATCTGTCAATAACTTTAACCCTAGCTAAAACAACCTCTGCCACCTATAGCCAGGGGGCGAGCATCCGTTTATAAGTAAGTGTTCAGATTTGAGGGGAAGCGAGCAACCGGCGGCATTCCAGGAGAGGATTGAGACCTCTGGCCCGCCAGGTGCCAAAGAGGGATGCCAAGGTCATCTTGCTGTCGGTGCCCTGCCCTGAGCGGGTGCCGCCGCTGATCTTGCGACTGGTTACCAGATGCCGCAGGCTCCGCTCGGCGGCGTTGTTGTCTGAGGGCACGGCTGGGTCCGACACGAAGACAAACAGTTCCTTGATGAACCGTTCCATGCGCCGGCAGAGCTTGGCCTGAACCGCCAGGGGATCTTTAAGGAAAGGCCGCGCCAAGACCATTAGTTTCTCCTCCAGCATTAGCTGGGTGCGATGGCCTGGCTGGGCTCGGGGAAGGACCGAGGCCTTGGCCTCCGTGTAGACCTGGTGAACCGCCTCGGCCCACTGAGCCAGCCCAGCGTCTTCTGGGTACAACCCTTTCAGGTCATGGATATCCCGCAGCAGATGAGCCCAGCACCGTTGCTTCAGGCCCGGGTAGTGGTTATAGGCGGCGTAGAAATCACTGACCAACACTCCGCTGAAGGAGGAATCCAGCACCTCATCCACCACCCCCTTAGGGATTGTCACGAAATAATTAGTTCAATTGAGCAGCGCAACGCGGGGTAGCAGCGAATAATTCCATTCACCATGGAAAGAGTCTCTACGCCTTCGAGTTCGTCGTCCGATACGGTGCGCCCGGCCGGGTATCGGTTGGTGTCCAGTTGGCTCTGAACCCGCAGCCCCGTCCGGGTCGTGGTCGCCCCGATCAAGTTCACCACCACCTCGTGGCTCACCAGCGGCTTTCCGCGCCAGTTCTGACTGATCGCGGAGAACAAGCGGTGTTCGATCTTGTTCCACTTGCTGGTCCCTGGTGGGAGGTGGCACACGTCGATTTCAAGGCCCGTCTCATCCGCCAATTTCTGCAACTCCAGCTTCCACAAGCGGAGCCGATACCCATTGCTGCCGCCCGCGTCGGCCGTTATCAGCAGCCGAGTGGCGCTCGGGTAGAGCGCCTGCCCCATGCCGCGCCACCAACGCCGGATGCTCTCGACGGCAAAAGCAGCCGTATCGTGGTCCGTCCCCACACTGACCCAGGCCTCGTTCTGGGCGATATCGTACACCCCATAAGGACTGACCCGGCCCAGATCCGGAATCAGGAAGTCATGCACCAGCACTTGCTCCGGCGCTCCCTTGGGACGCAACTCCCGCCCACCGTTCTTGAAGGGCCCCACCAGTTCCTTCTTCTTCGTGTCCACGGAGATCACCGGCTCTCCCAGGGAGAGTTGCAGTTGCACCGCCCGGTCCAAGTGCTCAAACTGGGCGTTGCGGTCCGGGTGTTCCGTCCCCGCCAGGGTCTTGCGATTGGCTTGCAAGCTATAGCCCATGTCGTGGAGCAGTTCGGCGACCATGCGATGGCTGACTTGGTGCCCTTGGCGCTTCAATGCCACCGCCAGTTGACGCACGCTCTTGCAGGTCCAGCGCAGCGGGGACTCGGGATCCCCACGGCTGGTCGGCTCCACCAGCCGGTCCAAGTCCTCGCGCAAGCTCGGGTCATGCTCGACGGTGCGCTTCCGGCCGCCTCCAGGATGGCGGATGCGGCCCTTCGCGGCCCCTACGGCCGGCTGGCCCAACTCCCGTATGCCGCGGCGAATCGTCCCGCGAGAAGCTCCGGTGGCCCTTGCAACCGCTGCCTGGCCACCACGCCCGGCCGCCGACGCCTCAGCGGCAAGCACCAGCCGCCGCACCCGCTCGTCCACAACGGGGGCAATCGCTTGGTAACGAGCTTGAATCGCTCCTTCAACTATCACCCATTAAGTATAGCTGAGCATGTAGTAAAGAATAAGTTATTTCGTGACAGTACCTTATCCCGACCCCGACGCAGGAAGTATCGTTCGCTGGGAGTGCTGAAGGTCCAAACATAGCCGTTGCTCCCGTCCTGGCGCCAGCCGGTTTCGTCGCCCTGCACCACGGGACTGGCGCGGACTTACTCGAGCACCTCTCGCACCGCCGTCTTAGCCTGACGGGCTACTCCATGGACGGCCTGGACGATGGCACCAACACTCAGGTGCAACTGATGGACGGTCTCCAGGTACCATTGGATGATTCTTATGGGCAACCGTCCCTCCTCCCGCAGGGTCACCATCAGGCTTACCAGATTGACCCCCAGGCGCTGCTGGCCCAGAACCACCCCCTGCAGGGCCTCTTTGGGCAGCCGGCGCCGCTGGCATACCGGACAGATGCGGGCTACCAGGGCGTGCTCGGTCACTTCTACCGGAGCCACCGGTAGCTCAATGACTTCCCGAGTTCGCTGTACCCATCCGCCGTTCAGGTGAGTCCCGCAGTCGGGACAGACCGCCACGGCATGCTCCACCCGCCGGGTAGGAGTCATGTTTCTCCGGCGCTTGCCGGCTGGAGTGCGGCTGATTACCCGGCATCCCCGACGACCCGCGCCGGTTGGGACGGGATTCCAGAACCCCAATCCGCCTTTGCAAATCGGCAATGACTGCCCGCTGGCCGGCAATTATCTCCAGCAGAGTTTCGCGACTCGCCGCGTTCAGGTCTAGTTCAGTGTCCACCTCCCTGGTATGCCACAACTCCCCCGGCCATGCCAGCGTTTTTCCAACGGCTTTGAGCCAATTCATCTCATCAAGTCTGAACAGTTACGTTTATAATGCTCGGCGGCCTAGGAAATGGCGGTCCAATCCAGGGCGGCCAGAACCCCATATTTTGCTTTAATCTGCGGTTGATATAGATGTTCGGAGGTGATAAGCTGTCACCAAAATTCACCTCCAACAACCCTTCTATTCGGTGGTTCGAGGATAATGACCAAGCTGTTACTAGTGGATGATGAACCCTCGGTTTTGGAGTTCTTGGAACAATTATTCGGCGACGCCGGTTATGAAACCATTACCGCCTCTGACGGCGTAGTTGGACTACGCGAGTTTTTTGTGCTGCGTCCGGACCTGGCCATAGTGGACCTGATGATGCCCAATATGGACGGGTTTGAGCTATGCCGCCGGATTAGGGAGATTTCCCGCATCCCGCTGATTGTGCTGACCGGATTGGACCAGACCGGTGAAAAGGTGCAGGCTTTCAGCGCCGGCGCCGACGATTACGTAACCAAGCAGGTAAGTAGCCGGGAGCTGGTGGCCCGGGTGGAGGCCTGCCTGCGCCGCTCCCAGTGGCCTCCTGCTGCCGACGATGCCTCGGTCTACTCCGACCCCCTACTGATGGTGGACCATAGCCGGCGGGAGGTTTACGTCGGTGGAGAGTCCAGGGAGCTTACGCCCATCGAGTATTCTCTACTTTCCCTGTTGGTACAAAGGCCGGGCGAAGCCCTGTCGCTGGAGTATTTGCTCACCAATGTTTGGGGCAAGGAGTACGATACCTTCGACTTGGTGAAATGGCATATCAGCAATTTGAGAAAGAAGCTGACCAGCGGATACGCCGAGGCTGCTACCCATGAGGCAGCATCTCCCATCATTACCGTTCGGGGGTATGGTTACCGCTACCAGCGTCCACCGGAATGATATCCAGGATATTTCCCAGGAGCACAACCTCCAGTGCAAACCAGCCCAGAGTCGCTTGAATTTCCCCTTCAGGGCTAAGGTCTTGGCCTTCACCCAGGAGGGCCTTGATAGACCACCACCACGGCAACGCTGCTGGGCTCGATGGGCACCATCAGATCATTTGGCAGCTCCACCGCGATATCAATGCTGTAGCTCACCACCCCCCTTTCCGTGCGCGGGTTCTCTCCGACAGTGGTAACGACGCCGAACAGCTCCCGGCCGGGAAGCGAGTCTATTCGCAATCTGGCCAAAGCCTGCGCCCGGACAAAAGGCAGGTCTATAGCATCCACCAATCCTGCCACTTCAACCTGCCTGGGGTCGATTATCTCCATCACACGGGACTCATCGTTCACCGGATCGTCGATTTCCAAGTTGACCAGAGACACCCTTCCGTCGAAGGGCGCGCGCAAGGTAGAGCCGAGGAGATCTTCCAGAGCGTCCTCAACCTTGGCTATTGCGGCGGCTACTTCCGCCGTTTTCAAAGCTACCTGAAAGGGATCCGGGCCATCAGTCAAATCGATGAACGCCTCTCGATTCTGGGCGGCATCCATTTGTCGCAACTCCAGCTCCGCCTGATCCGGGCCCGCCATCTCCTCCTCCAGGTCAGTAATGGCCTGCTCCAGCTTGGCGCGAGCCGCTGCCACGACAGCTTCCAACTCGGCCAGAACCAGGAGGTCCGGACCCGCCATTTCCTCCACCAAGTCGGCGTCAGCCTGCTCCAGCTTGGCGCGAGCCGTGTCCGCCGCCGCCTGCCTTTTTTCCAGTTCCAGTTGCTGGTCAGACAGATCTTTGACCTCGGCGACGTTGTCTCCCGCCTCTTGGAAAGCGAATTGGGCGGCATCAACAGCCGCCTGCCGGGCCTGAAGCAGCAGCAGCCGGTCGCCTTCCAGTTCCCTAAGCTCTATCTCGGTCTGGATTTGGTCGGTTCTCGCCTCCTGGACGGCAATCTGCAAACGGCCGAGTTCTCGCACTACTTCGTTCTCTTCCTCTTCATCATCCGGGCCGAAGCTCTTGGTACGTCCCAGAGGTCGAATGAAAGCGGTCAGCGCGTCCTCGGCTGCCTGCACAGTATTTTTAGCGTCACCCACCGCCAGCCGGGCATCGACCAAAGCTAACTGGAAGTCCTTATCGAATTCGGCCAGGGATTCCTTCGCATTATCCAAAGCGGTTTCCGCGGTGGCGCGGGCCGTTACCGCGTCGGCCACAACTTGGTCCCGGTCCCGCCCGTGAAATCCCAACTCCTCTAATGCATCATCCAAGGCCTGCTCAGCGGCAACCTTAGCGGTCAAGGCGCCAGCCAGGGTTTGCTTCGAGTCCCTCTGAAAGTCTTCTAGTCGTTCCAGTGCCTCATCCAGCGCTACTTCTTGCTCAGCCTTGGCCTTCACGGCGCCGGCCAGGTCCCGCAGGTAATCTCGCTGAAAATCGGCCAGATTCTCTTCCGTGTCCTCCTTGGCCTTTCTGGCCCTGGCTATTTCTTGCTCAAACTCCGCCTTCTCCAGCGGGGTGCTGGCAAACTCTTCCCTGGCCTTTTCCAGGGCATCTTTGGCCTGGCCAAGGTCCAATTCGGCCTGGGCCAGCGACTTTCCCAATGTGTAAAGGGTGAGGTGATCCATCCGGGCCAGCACCTGACCTTTCCTAACCCAATCTCCTTGCTCCACCAGAATCTGGCCAACATCGCCGCTGCTTTCGAAGGTTAACTCGGCGCGTTTGGGAAACACCAAACGACCGCTTACCGCCACTTCCCGCCGGATCGATTCTTGTCCTCCGGCCACAGGCTGGGCGCCCGGCACTGGAGGGCCAGCAGCATCCTGGCCGAAAAGCATCCATGCTCCATAAGAAAGACCCGTAACCAGGGCGACTAGGATTGCGACCGTTGCCAGCCGACTGGGCACCCCCCTCTGTCCTCCCTCGCCACGGGGGACGAAGGGGGGGTCTCCCCAAACTGGGCCTCTTCCGACCGGGTTTAGCTTAATATTCAAGGCTCAATAATAGCGCCCGGTCCTCGGCGGTTCGAAGGAGCGGGAGGATAAATTTCGGGACGACAAATCTCTGGCCCCACTTTACGCTCGACTGTCTGCGAGCCCTCGACGCCGCAGGCGATTTGCTATCGCGGTGCCCAAACCGGGTATGGAAGCGTGAAACAAGTAATAAAGCACCGGCACCGCGACCAGCGTAAGGAAAGTTGAACTGACCAAACCGCCGATGACCACCGTTGCCAGCTCGGGTCCAATTATCCCGCCTTCGCCGCCGGGGGAGACCGCTAAAGGAATTAAGGCGAAGGTTGTGGTGAAGGCGGTCATGAGAATTGGACGAACCCGGGTACGGCCTCCCTCCATCAGTGCCTCGTAAACCCCCATGCCCCGGTCCCGTAACTGTTCCACAAAGGTGATCAGCACTATGGCGTTGGTCACTACCACGCCTATCAGCAACAGCAATCCCATCATCGCAGAAAGGCTGAGGGTCTTATCGGTAACCACCAACGCAACCAGCGCCCCCACTATCGCCAGCGGAAGACTGAGCACGATGATGAAGGGATCTCGCAAAGAACCCAGGCTGGCAACCATTACCAGGTAAACCAGGATCACACCGACAATCATGGCGGTGATGACATCTTGAAAACCCTCTTCTATCTGCTCAAAGATGCCTCCAGATTTGACGCTGACTCCAGGAGGCAGGTCCAACGCCGCAATGGCCGCATCAACCTCCTGGCCCACAGCCTGGGTATCTTCGGCTACGATATCGCCGCTGATGCTGGCGGAGCGCTCCAGGTCAAAACGGCTGATGCTGAGAGGCCCCTGCTCGATGGCGATCTCGCTGATGGAGCCCAACTTCACCAACCCGAGCCGGCCCTGGATATTGAGGTTTTTCAATTTCTCTAACTGATCGGCGTCTTCGGGTCTGCCGCGGACGACCACGTCCAGGGTCACCCCTTCCAGGTCCACCTCCGTCACAGTTCGGCCAACTATAAATTGGTTTACCTGCTGGCCCACCAGATCGGTGGTCAACCCGAATTCGGCAGCGGCCAGAGGGTCCACCCGGATGGTCACTTCATCCCTGGCTATACTGACATCGCTTTTCACATTAACGATGCCTTCGATTTCCGCCAGAGCCGCCTCCAAATCGCGGGCGGCGGTGCTGATGGAGGTGAAGTTGCTGCCGGTTATGGTGATCTCCAGAGCATCGGACGGCGGACCACCGGCAATTTCGTTGACCGTCAGGGTAGCCCCGGCCTCTTCCAGACCGTCCAGGTCAGGATGGGAGCGGATGCGTCGGGCGATGTCTTCCGGAACCGTCTCGGAGAGCCTGAGGAAGAAACCGGCTATGTGAAAATTACCTGCGGATGCGCCTGTTCCAAATTCGTCCGAGGAACTTCCCAGCGTTACCTGGTAGACCTCCACGTAGCCGTCTTCCTCAAATTCGCGGAGCACTCCCTCAACGCGGGCCACCTGTTCGAAGGTTCTCCCCACCGATGTTCCCGTCTCCATCTCCAGATCCATGGTGATGAATTCCGGGGTTCCGGCTGGGAAAAAAGTGACGGGGATCATATTAAAATAGAGGAGCAGCAGGCTGGTGCCCACTATCGACAACGCCCCCAGCACGGTAATGGCTTTATGCCCCAGGGCCCACCTCAGAATGGGGGTATAGAGACGCTGCAGCCAGGTATCCCGGTCAGCGCCAGTACGGGCATCGTCCGGAAAATCACCTTCCCGCAGCAACAGCACGCCCAACACCGGCACGGCGGTCAAAGCCACCAAGGTGGACCCCAGAAGAGCAAAGCTTACAGACATGGCGAAGGGGGTGAAGAACTCGCCTACCAGCCCCTGGATGAACGCCAGCGGGATGAATACCACCACCGTGGTTAAAGTAGAAGAAACTATCGCCGCGCCGACCTCCCGGGTTCCGTTTATGGCCGCAGCCATCCGATCCTCGCCCAGCTGCATATGGCGATACATATTTTCCAGTACCACGATGCTGTCGTCCACGACGCGCCCGACCGCAATGGCCAGGCCAGCCAGGCTCATGATGTTCAAAGATAGGCCCGCCGCCGCCATCGCCAGAACCCCGGTCAGGATGCTAAGGGGTATGGACACGCCGATGATGGCGGTGGGCCGCAGGGTAATGGTCATACCCCGCAGCAGAGTGGGTCGGGTATTGATCAAGAAGACGAAGACCGCGCTGATAGCGAAGATAAAACCCAGCAATCCCTCTCGCAGCAGACCGGACAGCCGCCGTTCCACCTCGGGGCCGTCATTTTGCAGAACAAGAATTTCCACGTCCTCGGGTAAGTCTTCAACGCTATCCAACGCCGTCAGCACCTGCTTGGTAACATCAACTGTATTGGCATCAGGTTCTTTGATTACCACCAGGCTCAAGCTGGGCTGACCGTTGGTGCGGGAAATGCTGGCAGCCTTAGCCGTGCTCAACTCCACCGTAGCGATGTCACCCAGCCGCACCGGACGGTTGCCGCGGAAGCTGGTTGCCCGAAGCTGGGCCGAGCCCCTCGCCAATCCCGTCAAGACGGCTTCAAACCCTACCGGCACCTCACGAATATCCTGCAATGAGCCCAATTCGTGGGTAGCTCTCACCGGGAAGGTTGAACCCCCCTGATCGATAGCCCCGGCCGGGAAGCTGCTATTGTTACCGCGGATGGCGGCGGTTACCTGAGACATGGAAAGGCCCAGGTCCTCCAGTTCGTCGGTATCCACCGTTACCGTAACCTGCTCATCCACCTTTCCAAGCACGTCAACGCTGAATATTCCATCGATCCGGTCGATCCGCGGGATTATCAAGGCGTCCACCAGTCGCTGGAGGGATGGAATATCCCGATCCCCCTTGACGCTCAGTTGAAGCACCGGGAAGGTGTTGTTGTTGAGGCGGGTTACCTGGGGGTCCTTGACATCCACCGGAAAGTCCAGCCCGCTGATACTGCTCTCAATGGTGCGCTCAGCCTCCTTCATGTCCTCGCCAAACTCGAAGGTTACCTGAATCAAGGAGAGGTTGGCGGAAGAGATGGACTGAATCTCCTTCAACCCCTGCATCCCGTCAATGGCTTCTTCGATTGGCTCGGTAACCTCTCGCTCCACGGTTTCCGGATTGGCTGAAGGAAACAGGGTAAGAATGAAAATGTTAGGAAACTCTATCTCTGGGAATAGCTCTCGTTCCAAATTCCGATAGGTGAACACGCCAGCGGCCAGCACCAGCAGTACAACCAGGATAACAACCGATTGGCGCCGCAGGGCCAGTCCGGTAAGGAAGCTCAAAACCTAACCTCGATCTGGCCTTCCCGAAATTTGTGGACGCACCGCTACTCCAATTCCCCGCTGCCAGTTATTTGCGCTGGAAGTCGCCAAACAGCTGGCAGCGTCATAGGTTTTCCGAGGCTCTTACCAGCAGTTCCATGGCGGTTACCACGGTTTCCAGCTCCCTAGAAACTTGGACGGAAACCCCGATTCTCCCCAAGTCGTCGTTTTCTTAGCGACGATTGTCGATGTAACAGTGGGTTCTTGAACCGTATTACAGACACTATCATGCCACATAAGACTATAATACGTCTGTCTGGCGTAGCGCGAAACCCGGCCAATGGCTTTCCGGCCAGACTTCTAGGGTTCAACGGCT
>CBDCEX010000012.1:0-294591 GCA_965216025.1 Dehalococcoidia bacterium | reverse complement strand
GGTGTTGGGATTGATGCCCTACCAAACCCGACGTTTGGCCGCCCGGTTGGGATTGGAGCCCGAGCTGAACCGGCCTGCCGCCCAGGTTATGAATCGGCTTTACCGCATCTTCACGGACAACGACTGCTCTCTTATCGAAATCAACCCCTTGATCATCACCGGAGACCGAAGGGTGGTGGCCCTGGACGCCAAGATGGACATTGAAGATGAGTCCTTGTTCCGCCACACCCGATCTCCAACAGTTGAGAGACCGGGCCCAGGAGGACGAGCTGGAGGCCGAGGCCGCGGACCAGGACATAGCATATGTCAACTTGGAGGGCAATGTAGGCTGTCTGGTCAATGGGGCGGGATTGGCGATGGCGACTCTGGATGTAGCCAGCGCCGCCGGCGCAGCGCCAGCCAACTTTCTGGACGTGGGCGGCGGGGCCGACGCAGAGAAGGTAGCCAAGGCTGTGGGCATCATCCTTTCCGACCCCAAGGTGACTCGGGTCTTGGTGAATGTCTTTGGAGGCATACTGAGGTGCGACGTCGCGGCTCGGGGGATTGTTTTGGCCTACCAGCGGAGCGGGGCGCAGCTTCCCCTGGTGGTACGAATGCTGGGCACCAACGTGGAGGAAGGCAAAGATATCTTGGCTAACTCGGGCCTGTCGGTTACCTTTGCCAGCACCCTGACCGACGCGGCGCAGGCCATACAGCAGGCCGGCTGACGCCCAATAAGCCGCCGGGAAACCCGGGGCTGCCTGGCTTGCTCCTGGCCGGAGCCGGCCCTGAGATCCAGAGCGAATTCGAAGCGGCGGCGGCTCGAATCCCCTCACTACCGGTTGCAATAGGAGCTTTAACCGAGATGGGAATACTGGTAGACGAGAACTCCCGAATTTTGGTGCAGGGGATTACCGGACAAGAAGGCAGCTTTCACGCCCGGGCTTGCCGGGCCTATGGCACCCAGATTGTGGCCGGGGTCACGCCCGGCAGGGGCGGACAGCTATTCGATGAGGAGGTTCCTGTCTTCGATTCGGTAGCGGAGGCGGTTCAAGAAACCGGAGCCGACGTATCCCTCATCTTCGTGCCTCCGCCCTTCGCCGCCGACGCCATTGTAGAATCAGCCGACGCCGGGGTGCCTCTGATAGCCTGTATAACCGAGGGCATACCGGTCCAGGACATGGTCAAGGTAGGCCGGTATCTCCAGAATATGCCGACCCGTCTCATCGGCCCCAACTGTCCCGGGCTGATAAATCCGGGGGCCCGCTGCAAGATCGGCATAATGCCGGGCGGCATCCACCGGCCGGGCCGGGTGGGCGTGGTATCCCGTAGCGAACCCTTACCTACGAAGCGGTGGGACAACTGAGCGACCTCGACATCGGTCAATCCAGCTGCGTGGGAATCGGGGGAGACCCCATCATCGGTTCCAGCTTCGTCGACGTGCTGCGCCTATTCCAGCAGGACCCGGAGACCGACTTGGTGGTGTTCATCGGTGAAATCGGCGGCACCAAGGAACAGGAAGCCGCCGTCTACATCGAGGAAGAGTCACCAAGCCTCTCTGCGCCCTAATAGTTGGCGCCACCGCGCCGCCGGGTAAGCGGATGGGACACGCCGGCGCCATAATTACCGGAGAAAGCGCCCGTGTCGAGTCCAAGATCCAGCTTTGCGGCAGGCCGGCGCCACCATCATTCCCACTCCCGCCGACATCGGCTCCACCGCCCAGAAGATCCTCGCCGGCGGCTAGTCCGCACAACAATATGTAACTATCTCAGAATATCCCGTCGAGCCGAAGGGCTCCTACTCTGTAAATAGCCCGTTCGCCCTTCGAGAGCCTCAGGACGAACGGGATCCCTACCGCTCGTGGTGAGCCCGTCGAACCATGAGCCGAGGAGAATCCATTTTCATCCCTCGCTGGCGCTCCACCAGAGCATGAAAACTCGGAATGCAATAAATCGTTTCGAGGACCCGGCAGCAACCTGCCGGATACTTTGGTCCCGTGTATTTTGGTCGGGGTTCCGGTTTTCCTCCCCTACATAATGACTGGCTTGGCAACGCAGGGCGCCCGGCAGATGGCGTACAATTTGCTAAATATACTTGGGCCGGGCCAGCTAGACCCAGGAGCTTCCAACCCAGATGCGAAAGTATCAGATGACCGCGCTCTTCGTAGTTTGCGCGGTGGTGTTTACCACCATAGCCACCCTTACGGCCAACCCCGTAATTATCGCCATCCTGTTTCTGATGCTGCTGGGCTTTATAGCCGTGGCGGATCGAACAATTCGCCGCCTTCACGACCGGGAAAAGGATCTAACCAACCGGTTGGACGAATTGACTCGCCAGCTTCAGGCGCACGAGGAAAGCACAACCGAACTGGAAGCCCAGCACACCGGGGAGCCGTCTTAACCACAGCGGAGCGGGGGGATGGCCCCGTATCCCCGGTCAGTCTATAATTACCATTGGCCACTCTGGTCCAGCGGGCGTAGCTCAGTGGTAGAGCTCTAGCCTTCCAAGCTAGCCACGTGGGTTCGATTCCCATCGCCCGCTCCACAACCAGGGTTTTTCACGGCGACAACAATCGAAAAAGCCCGGACTAAAGCTCCAGCACGCGCCGCACTGCCGCACGCACCTCCGCCTCCTTCAACACTGCCGTCAGCTCTCCCTGCTCGTTGGGCTGGAAGGCCGACTCTTGTTGGAACTCGCTTACCAGGGCGCAAATCGCGGCCTGCCGCCGCTCTTCCGTGAAAAGAGCCGGGCGGAGAGCCTGCCCGTCCAGCACCGAATCGAGATGCCTGCTGATCTCCTCCGTCAGCAGCTCCACCTCTACGGCGTTGCGCTGGATCTGACCAATACCCTGCAAATGGTTGCCCAGGTAACACCCGCCAAACTGCAGAACCTCGCAGCGATTGCCTTCCAATTCATTATCCCAGCGGTAGCGGGGCTCCAGCTCGTGCTCGGGACAGGTATTCCCGAACCGTCCCATCTTCTGAATTGGGACAGTCCAGGTCGAAAATTATCTTGACCGTGTGCATGAAAAACCCGGCAGGCTCCACTTTGATAAACACGGATGATCCTCCTGTGATCCTTCCGGGGGATCTAGACTACTGGCCCACCGCCCGAACGATGCGCTCCACGTTGGACGGGGTCGGGCTTGATGGAGCCGTCGTCGATGCCGTGCATGGCCTCGACAATCGCGTCGTTATAAGGAGTGGGCACTCCAAACTCCCGACCCTTCTGGCAGATAAGCCCATTCATGAAGTCGATCTCCGAATGGCGGCCCTTGTGCACGTCCTGGGCCATGGAAGCCAACCAGTTCACCGGACCACCGCGAGAAGCCATGAAATCGTCTAGCTCTTCAAAGACGTCACCCTTATCGGCGTCGGCCCAGAAATCAGCAGACTGGCCGCCAATCTCCACTACCTTGAGACCCTGGGTCAGCCCCACCTGGGCTCCCTCTTTGGCCAGATTAATCCGAATGCGCCGGCAATCGGCGTTGTCGGCCATATCCTGGGAACCCAGGATAGACATGGCGGATATGCCATTGCCCATGCCATTTTGGCAAAGTTTAGCCCACGCTCGCCGGGTAGGTTGTCGGTGGAATAGGCGGCGTCAATGACGTCCAGCTTTTGGGCGATCCTCTCCGCCCGGTCCGAAACCTGGCCATTCAGCTCGCCTACCCGAAACACCGTGTGGCCGTGATCCCGGCCGGATTCACCACCTCGATTGACGTGGCCAGGTTCCCACAAAGCCACTTCAATATGGGAAGCGATGCATCCCAGCTCCCGGTCCTTCCCGACAATGCCGCCGATAAGCGGGTCGTTCCAGCAGTTTTGTAACGAGATGAAAAATCCCTCAGGCTTGACGTAGCGTTTGATGAAGTGAGTGGCCCATTCGGTATCGTAAGACTTGACCGTGATGAATGCGTAGTCGAAGGGTTCAGTAATGCCCTGCGCGTCGGTCAGATGCATCGCTTTAACCGGCACCGTAAAGTCACCCATGCTGTTGCTGGCCCGCAGCCCCTGCTTGCGCATGGTTTCCACATGCTCGGGCCACATATCGATGAAGGTTACATCCTCCCCAGACTGGACCAGAAACGCTCCTACGTAGCTTCCGACCGCCCCGGGTCCCATTATCGCTATCCTATCCGCCATGTATCCATCCTCCTTGGAAAACTTCGGGGAAAACTTCGGGGAAAACTCTGCTTATTGACCCTGGCTTATTCGGGCTGTTTCATGGTGCAGCAGATTTGTTTTGCCGGCCATTTCTTACAGCTTGACCAAACGGGCGTCGTAAATTTGGGGCAGTGCGTTGATCTCCGCCAGCACTTCCGGCGGTACCGGGTCGTCCAACCCGATTATCATCATGGCCCGGCCCCGGGGCTGAGGCGGCCCACTTCCATGAAGCTGATATTGATGTTGTTCCGTCCGGCCACGGTGCCCACGGCCCCAATTGAGCCGGGGTGATCTGCGTTATCCACGAACAACAGGTAAGGCACTGAGGGGACCACGTCCAACCAGTAATCGTTGACCTTAACGATATGCGGCTCTTCCCGTAGGGAGGTGCCGGAGAGGGTAATGCTGTCGCCGGTGGTGGACAGGGTTGCGGTGATCAGGCTGGAATATTCCTGAGACGCCGTATTTTTCTGCTCGGTGATGTCCAGACCCCGCCGTTTGGCCAACAAGGGCGCATTAATCAGGTTGACTTGCTCCGAACTGACCGACGCCAGCAATCCTTCCAACACCGCTGCCTGCAACATGGAGGTGTCGTATCCGGCTATCTCCCCCTGGTAGTTGATGGTAACTCCGACAAATTGGCCCTCCGCCAGGTGGGTGAGCAGTTTGCCCAGCAGAGTACCCACCGGGATATAAGGGGCCAACAGCTGGTGCACCTCCGGGGGCAACACCGGCGCGTTAACCGTGTTACGCGCGGGATGCCCGCTCAGGACGGCCAGTACCTGTTCGGCGGCCTCTATCGCAACCTCCCGCTGAGCTTCTTCGGTCGAGGCTCCCAGGTGGGGGCGTGGCCAGGACCTTAGGGTGCATCACCAGGGGCGAGTCTGCCGCCGGGGGCTCCGAGACAAATACGTCCAGGGCCACACCGGCCAGGCGGTCCGAGTCCAGAGCCTCCAGTAGTGCCCCTTCGTCGATCACTTCCCCCCGAGCCACGTTGATCAAGCGAGCTCCGGGCTTCAGCAGACCCAGCTCGCGGCGACCAATCAGATTACTGGTGCTGGGCGTGAGGGGGGTATGCAGAGTAACGAAGTCGGCCTCTTCCAGTAGCTTATCCAGCGACATGGTCTCCACGCCCAACCGGCGGGCGTAATCCGGCGCGACGAAAGGATCGAATCCCACCAGTCGCATGCCGAAGCTCTGGGCCCGACGGCACACCTCCGAGCCGACCCGGCCCAGCCCAATGACTCCCAGTACCTTATTCCGAACTTCAATGCCCATGAAGGCGCTGCGCTTCCACTCTCCCTGCTTCAGAGACTGGTAGGCCTGGGGCACATTGCGTGCCAGGGCCAGCATCAAGGCCATGGTATGCTCGGCAGCCGCGACCGTGTTACCGAGAGGTGCGTTGACCACCGCGATACCGGCGCCGGTGGCCGCTTCCAGGTTGATGTTGTCCACCCCGATACCGGCCCGCGCGATGACTCGAAGATTCTTGGCTGCTTTCACTACCTCCGGGGTGACTTTGGTTTCGCTCCGCACCACCAATGCGTCGTAGGAACCTATGATCTCCAGCAGCTCCGGCGGCTTCAAACCGTGCTTTACATCAACATCTGCACCGGATGCCAACAGCTCCACTCCTTCCGAAGCGATGGGGTCGGCAACTAACACTCGGGACATATTTTTACACCATTACTAACAAGGATAAGCCAAGAGACAGCTTCTACCGGTGATACGGTCTAGCCCACCCTTGAATTGCGATACTCATTCTAGCGGCAAATCGGGTATGACACCAGTCAGCCCAAATGTTAGTATGAACCCCAAAGCGGCGGGGGGATAGCCCGGTCCAGGGTTAGCCCGGACGTTGCGCGCACAAGGAGCTAGATATATATGGCAGCCAATTTTGCTGAAGAGTTGGTGCAGGTTGGTGGAACCAAAATACAGCTATTCAAGGGCGGGTCGGGCGAACCCCTGCTCCTGCTGCACGGCTCCGGCGGCAACCGGGGCTGGCTGAGATACGTGCAGTCGCTGGCCGAACAATATACGGTGTACCTGCCCACCCACCCGGGATTCGGAGCTTCCGAGCGGCCCGACTGGATTCAGAACATGCAAGACCTGGCCTGTTTTTATACCTGGTTCCAGGAAGAGCAGGGTCTGGAGGGCGCGCGGTGCATCGGTTTTTCCATGGGGGGCTGGCTGGCCGCGGAGATGGCAGTCATGTGCCAGCATTCCTTCAGCAAATTGATGCTGGTGGACCCGGTAGGCATCAAGCCGCAAAGGGGAGAAATAACCGACATATTCCTGATGGCTCCGGCCCAAATAGCTGAGTTAAGCTTCCACGACGCCAAACAGGTGCCCGAGTACGATGAAATCTTCGGTCAGACTCCCACTGCCGGGCAGGCAGCCCTGGCGGAGCGAGACCGGGAGATGGCGGTAAGGCTGTGCTGGAAGCCCTATATGCACGACCCCCGGTTGTCCACCCTATTAGCCAGAGTGCGCTTCCCGACCCGTATTGTCTGGGGGAGGGAAGATCGTCTCGTTCCAATGGAATGCGGCCATTTGTATCAAGAAGCCATTCACGGATCCGACCTGGTAATTTTCGAGAGTTGCGGTCACTCACCCCAGATTGAGAAGCCGGAGGAATTCGCCCAAACCGCCCTCGAATTTTTTAGCTCTTGACCGGCCAATACCCTAAGTCAGACGCAGGATGCACCTGGACATGTTAAGCATCAAAAGGCGCAGGGAATGGCCAGCTCGGCGCAGGTGTCATGGAACCAATCCACCACTTCTTCATGGAGAGGGATACCCTCCCCCCGCCGTATTACCTCCATCTCGGCCTCGGGCTGCCCGGCGACCATAACCCGGTCGTGACCCGGGGCCGGGGCGGTGCTCTTCAACATCAGCAGCCACTCGTCCATCGTCTTTTTAAAGTGGGTCGGGTCATCAAACCCGGCGATGCTGTAGGCGGCGAGATAATGGCCAAAGTTGGGCCTCCCCGGTACCATACCGTACCCTACTCCGGTGAGCACGCCGGCCAGTATATCCACCACGCAGGAGAGTCCGTACCCCTTGTGGGAGCCCAATTCCCGGGTTCCTCCCAAAGGTAGCAGGCTGTAGGTCTGAGGCACGTCCACCTCTTCCATGATGGGGGTGCCGTCCTCGGCGGCCAGCCATCCCGGCTCGAGCTTGGCGCCCAACCGGCGAGCGATTTCGATCTTGTTCACCGCCACTGAGCTGGTTGCCGCATCGAAAACAAAGGGCGGCTCCTTGTTGGCCGGCACCGCCACCGCTATGGGGTTGGTGCCCAAGCGTTGCTCGGCTCCGAAGGTTGGCAGCACCCGGGGCGGGCAGCTGGTCATGCAGACTCCAATCATGTCGTGTTCCAGGGCCCGCATGGCGTGGTAGGAAGCCATTCCCAGATGGCGGGCATTGCCCAGGGTGACCATTCCCACGCCCACCTCTTTGGCTTTTTTGATGGCCAGGTCCATTCCCTTGGGGGCGGTAATAATTCCCAAACCCCGGTCGGAATCCAGATTGGCAGTGCTCGGGGTTTCGCGAATTACCCTCATGTTGGGGCGGGGATTGATCTGTCCGCTGGTGTAGCCGTTGACGTAGGTGCGCAACATGTTGGATACCCCGTGGCTGTCCACACCCCTTAGGTCGGCAAGCACCATCACGTCGGCGCCCAATTCGGCATCCTCACCGGGCACTCCCATCTTCTGCAATACGGCCGCCACCGTGGTTTTCAGGTCATCTCCCGAAACCATGATGGCATCGTCCTGTTGGACTCGGAATTGTGGAAGCAAGATTCCCCCTACTACCGCTGCCCGGTAACTAATCCACCGGCTGCCCGCCCGAAACTTGTATCCAGCACGGCAAGAGCAGTATAACACCATAACATAGCGCCGGGCCGGGCCGGCAACTACCACTCCACCTCTGCTCGTGTCTCATCCTGCTCACAGCTCAGGAGGGAAACCGAAGCCACACTGGATGCTTTCCATTAGCATTCAGGAGCTTTTGAACTTAAGGTTCGCCTTGGCTAGATTGAAATTTGGTTGGGAACAATTAACAAGTTTACCCGCCTAAACTGATACCAAGGTGAAAATTACATTCAGCTAAACCCCGGAGTCTGCTTCGGCAATCGGCAGTGTGTTAGTTCGGGCAACATGAAGGAGCAAAATCCTTCGTCGCACCGGCGTAACCCGGTGTCCAGGAAAGTACATTTTGCACTGTTTCCTGGATTCCGGCGTGCGCCGGAATGACGGTGTTGGCAGCGCTGCCCAATCCGGTGTCGATGTAGATTCCACTTTGGCTTTGGTTTAGGACTCACCAGATTCCCGGGTACCGACTCTAGAATTACCCAACAGGCCGGTAGGAACGATCAACCGTGAGTGAAGCAGTCCCCGGCATTATCGTCACCGCCACTTTCCTAGTGTTATCCGCCCTTACCTTCCTGTTCCTCACCGAGGTGTGGTCGGACCACAGCAGGCTGATTCAGGCGAGCACAGCCCAGCAGGTGGAGTACACGAACACATCCATCGCCATTCAGTCCGACAACCTTACCATGGACCTGGGATGTAATACTTTGACCGCTCCGGTGGATAATACCGGCCAGGTCTCGGTCGCCAGCTTTTCCGAAATGGATCTGCTGGCAGACTACACCGATACCTCCTCCGCCAAGGCGGTCAACCACCTGGAGTACACCACCAACAGGGCCTTTTCATTCTATCAAAATAGTATAATATTATTACCAGTTTAAGCGGGAGGGGAGGATGATGACTTTGAGAGAAACGCTGGATTTGGTGCCTGACTTCCGGAGTAGCCAAGGGCGACGCCACTCTTTGGGGGCGATCCTGGCCTTGGCCACCTGTGCCATGCTGTGCGGCGCCCGCAGCTTATACGCCATAGCTCAATGGGGGCGGGACCAAGGGGGTGCTACGGCGCAGCTTTTGGGGTTCAGCCAGGAGAAGACACCCTGCGTGGCCACCCTCCACCGGGTGTTCAAGGGCCTGGACGTGGCGGCCTTTGAGGCAGAAGTCGGCAACTGGCTGGCAAATAGCGGGGTAGAGGCGGATGACCCCCTGTCCCTGGACGGGAAAACCTTGCGAGGGGTCCACGGCCAAGAGATACCCGGGGTCCATCTGGTGTCGGCCTACGCTAGCCGCGCTGGGGCAGTGCTGGCGCAGGTAGCTGCGCCGGGCAAAGGGGAAGAATTGGCGGCGGTCAAAGAAGTATTGGGCCAGGTACCCCTGAAGGGTCGGGTAGTAGTGGCTGATGCCTTACTGACCCAACGGAAAGTCTGTGAGCAGATTGTGGCAGGCGGCGGAGAGTATCTGCTGCCAGTTAAAGAGAATCAGCCCACCTTGCGCCGAGACTTGGAGGTGGCTTTTTCCCCTGCTAGGAACTGAGAGGGCTGGTGGCCCAACCGTACCTCCCTGGCTGGCAGCGGAGTGGCGAGCACGCGGGGCCAAGCTGACGGTCTGGGCCGATGCTCCAGTAAAGCGGCGTCATGGGCGGCTGGAGCGGCGAGAGTTGTGGGCCTTGGCCGACCCAGAGCTAAATGGCTACGTGAGCAGCGCTGGGACGGTCGGGGAAGCGTGGCCGCATCTGCAACAGGTGTGTCGGCTAGAGCGCGAGCGGGTCGTGAAGGGCAAGAAACAGGTGGCTGTGAGCTATGCAATTAGCAGTCTCCCAGCCACTGATGCCGATGCCAGGCGATTGTTGAGCCTTTCCCGTGGGCACTGGGGCATCGAGAACCGCCTCCACTGGGTACGGGATGTGACCTTCGACGAGGACCGCTCTCAGGTGCGCACTGGGGCCGCCCCTCAGGTGCTGGCGGGCCTGCGAAACCTGGTCATCAGCTTGGTACGTCGGGCTGGGCATTCCAACGTAGCCGCTGCCCTACGCCGCCACAATGCCCATCTCAGCGAAGCTTTCGACATGATGGGCTTTACCTACCAGGCAGGAGAATGAAAAGGCCCTGACACCACCAACTGGACCCTGGCGTCTCTGAGTCCCGATACCCGGGATCCGAACCAGTGGAATCCGGCGGAAACGGCCACTTTTAAAGTACCCATTTCTCCTCTGATTCAGTTCGACAGCTCAGGAACCCTGGTGGTGGTCACCCCCGGTGGAGTGATCGATTCCAGCTACTTTTCCTGTCCCAGCACCCACTATTTTCATTCCGAAACCACCGGCATTACAGGCTCTGATTTTTACCAGCTGAAAGCGGCCTCTCCCGACGGCACCGCAGCCACCCTGTCGGCATCCATCGCCAGTGAGCAAGTAGCTCGCGTCCGGCCCAGTCCCAACGACGGCAAGTTCGTCATTCCTTTAACGGACACCGACCAAATCCTCGCTTCCACCTGGGACGTTACCTACCGGTTGAGGCGCGACAAAGCCGACTTCGGATTTGTTTGGTTCGAAAATGCCCAGGACATCAGCGTAACCACAGGAGGGAGCTGGCAGGACATAGATCTGACCGCATACGTGCCCGTCGGAGCTACCGGAGCGGTGGTGGAAGTGGTTAATACTGGAGTAGAAGAGGGTATGGGAGGTGTCTTACGAGGCAAGGGGGACTCCCGCGACTACATGTCCAACCCCTACTACGGAGCGGTTCTGGTAGAGGTAGACCACCACCGCTGGCAGATGGTAAAGATTGACAGCAATCGGCTAATCCAAGGCCACATAACCAGTCCGATTATCGACTTCAAACTAATTGGGTACACCATCGGCGCCGATCCTTCCTTCTTTGCATCCCCGACCGACGTTACCATCGGCACCACAGGATCTTGGGCCGCAATTGACCTTTCCAGCCAGGTGGACTCCGACGCCGACGGAGCCATATTGTTCATAACCGGAGATGCTCGCCAATATGGTATCCGAGAGGTGGGCAGCAGCTACTCCAACACCAGTTTGCGAACTCCGGCCAGAGGCAACACCATGTACCTGGTGGGATTGGACGGCAATAAGGGATTGTCACGAAATAATTAGTTCAATTGAGCAGCGCAACGCGGGGTAGCAGCGAATAATTCCATTCACCATGGAAAGAGTCTCTACGCAAATAGATGGCTTCGAGTTCGTCGTCCGATACGGTGCGCCCGGCCGGGTATCGGTTGGTGTCCAGTTGGCTCTGAACCCGCAGCCCCGTCCGGGTCGTGGTCGCCCCGATCAAGTTCACCACCACCTCGTGGCTCACCAGCGGCTTTCCGCGCCAGTTCTGACTGATCGCGGAGAACAAGCGGTGTTCGATCTTGTTCCACTTGCTGGTCCCTGGTGGGAGGTGGCACACGTCGATTTCAAGGCCCGTCTCATCCGCCAATTTCTGCAACTCCAGCTTCCACAAGCGGAGCCGATACCCATTGCTGCCGCCCGCGTCGGCCGTTATCAGCAGCCGAGTGGCGCTCGGGTAGAGCGCCTGCCCCATGCCGCGCCACCAACGCCGGATGCTCTCGACGGCAAAAGCAGCCGTATCGTGGTCCGTCCCCACACTGACCCAGGCCTCGTTCTGGGCGATATCGTACACCCCATAAGGACTGACCCGGCCCAGATCCGGAATCAGGAAGTCATGCACCAGCACTTGCTCCGGCGCTCCCTTGGGACGCAACTCCCGCCCACCGTTCTTGAAGGGCCCCACCAGTTCCTTCTTCTTCGTGTCCACGGAGATCACCGGCTCTCCCAGGGAGAGTTGCAGTTGCACCGCCCGGTCCAAGTGCTCAAACTGGGCGTTGCGGTCCGGGTGTTCCGTCCCCGCCAGGGTCTTGCGATTGGCTTGCAAGCTATAGCCCATGTCGTGGAGCAGTTCGGCGACCATGCGATGGCTGACTTGGTGCCCTTGGCGCTTCAATGCCGCCGCCAGTTGACGCACGCTCTTGCAGGTCCAGCGCAGCGGGGACTCGGGATCCCCACGGCTGGTCGGCTCCACCAGCCGGTCCAAGTCCTCGCGCAAGCTCGGGTCATGCTCGACGGTGCGCTTCCGGCCGCCTCCAGGATGGCGGATGCGGCCCTTCGCGGCCCCTACGGCCGGGCTGGCCCAACTCCCGTATGCCGCGGCGAATCGTCCCGCGAGAAGCTCCGGTGGCCCTTGCAACCGCTGCCTGGCCACCACGCCCGGCCGCAGACGCCTCAGCGGCAAGCACCAGCCGCCGCACCCGCTCGTCCACAACGGGGGCAATCGCTTGGTAACGAGCTTGAATCGCTCCTTCAACTATCACCCATTAAGTATAGCTGAGCATGTTGTAGAGGTCAAGTTATTTCGTGACAATTCCTAAGCAATTCGAGACCTATTTAGACAGCGCCACCAACATTTACTTGGTGGGGCAGACCAAAGGTTCGGTGGTTTACTACGCCGACGACCTGGCCGCCACCGCGCCGGTGACCGGAGTTTGGGCCTCCTTGGATGCCGACACCTTTGGGGTTGACACCACAGCCAACGGGTTATTGCTGCACGCTGAGGTCGCCAACGAAAGCGACATTGGGTTTCGGCACGGCGCCTCAACGGACAATTGGAACAAAGGGCTGCCGGCCGGCTCCCACGTTCAGGCCGGGGTCGGCATCAATAGCGGCAACTTGTGGGGGGAGTACGTGGAGGACCTCGGCACCGATATTTCCATCGCGGGATACACCCGATTAGTGCGGCTGGATGTTCACGCCGACCTGGATCTGCTGATCCGCCAGACCGACGGCACGGTTCGCGCAACCCTGGCCACCGATTCGGCTAATACCATTAACATCGCCGGGACCGAATGGCAAACCTATACCGCGACCCTCCCATTCTCGTCGTACACCACGGTAGACAATACCGACTACCTGGAGATCGATCTTTTCGTCGAGTCTACCCTCAACGATTCCCAGGAAAGCGTTTCGGTCGAGTTCCGGATCGACGATCCCGACCTGGCCCAGGCAGACCAGATGGCGGTATTGCCTTGACCCTATTTAGGCCGCCGCCGATCCTCATGGCGGCTTCCGGCTGATATAATCCTTCAAACCACTTCGGAGGTTGAAGGATTATGCCCAGCTGGAAAGAGCAGGCCCTGGAGATTCTAGCCCGGCTAGGTAGTTCACCGGCCACATCCTTTTCCGAGGACGGCGTCGCCGACCTAATTAAGGCAGTTCTGGGGGAGATGAGAGTGAGCTTCGAGAAGGACGGCTATGGAAACATCCTCGCCAGCCTGCCAGCTCGGTCTGGCTCTACCTCCGTATCCACGCCGAATCCCCCCATAGCCTTCGTGGCACACATGGATCATCCCGGGTTTGAAATCGTCGCTGCTGAGGTAACTTCCGGCGTAACTTCTGGGGGAGACTTCCTGATCGGGAAGGCCCTGGGAGGCGTTCCGCCGGGCGGCTTCGCGCCCGGCCTATCCTTGCAGGTGATTCTACCCGATGGACGGCGGCTGCCGGCCACGATTGTGGAGAGGCTGGGGGACATTGAGGACCGGCAGGTACGAATTCAGCTGGCGGAACCGCATATGACAGAATCTCCGGCAGTCCCAATTCCCTGCCCGGCGGTTTTCGACTTGGTGGATTTCCAGCTGGATGGCGACTTTATCCGGATGCGGGCCTTGGATGACCTGGCCGGCTGCGGCAGCATCCTGACCGCGTTGAGCATCTTGTCCCAAGAAGAGGTTCCCGTTGATGTGTACGGCGTCTTTACCCGAGCCGAAGAAGTGGGCTTGGTCGGCGCTCGCCTGCTGGCGGAGGCCAACACTTTGCCCAAGGACACCCTGGTGGTCTCCCTGGAGTCCAGCCGCAGCCTGCCCGGCGCTGAAATCGGTGGTGGCCCGGTAATTCGAGTGGGCGACGCCGCCTTCACCTTCAGCTCCGAAGCCGAGACGGTTCTCACCAAGGCCAGAGAAATCCTACAGGACCGCCCGGAGCCAATAAAAATTCAGCGCCAGCTAATGAGCGGTGGCACCTGCGAGGCCAGCGCCTTCGCCTGGCAAGGCTACCGCGCCACCGGCATCGCCTTCCCGCTGGGCAACTACCACAACGGCGCGCCGGAGGACCGAATTGAAGCTGAGTTTATCCACCTGGCCGACTATCTAGGCGGAGTGGAGCTGATAGCAGAGGCCGCCCGCCAAGTCCCCCAACGGGAGGACACGGCGTTCCGGCGGCGCATGGGGACCGTGCCGGAAGATTTCCGCCGCAGACTAGCCCGGTGAAGCCTAGCCTGTCGTTACGAGGAGCCTCAGCGACGAAGCAATGACAGGGCGCTCGGGAAGTCCCATCAACAACCGACCCTAAAAGTAAGGGTTACCGCAATTGACTGTTATGAAGCTGGTATGTTAGGCTTTAGATGAGAGCCTTTTCTCAGATTCTCATTCGGTATGCCAATAAAGGAAGCGTAAAATTATGGAAATCACACCATTGGCCGTAGAAAAACTCCGGGAAGTCATCGATCAGGAAGGCGAAGCTGGGAATTCCCTCCGGGTGGTGGCGATGCCCGCCGAGCAGGGTGGCCTTCAGTACATGCTGACCATGGAGAAGGAAAGCCAGCCCGACGACACTATCCTCGCTCTGGACGGAGTGAGTCTGCTGATGGACTCGGATAGCGCTCCCTTCCTGGAAGAAGCGACCATAGACTATGTGGAGCAGTTCGGTGGCCAGGTGGGTTTCGTCATCAACAATCCCATGTTCGCCAGCGGCGGCGGCTGCGGAAGCGGTGGATGTGGCTGCGGCAGTGGTGGTGGCGGAGGATGCGGTTGTGGCAGCGGCGGAGGAAGCGGTGGTGGATGCGGCTGTGGCGATGGACACGGGCATTAAAGCCCCAACTGGATTAACGCTTGCTTTTTAGGGCCCCGCTTCGGCGGGGCCTCTCTTTTTGCATAGGAAGCGCCTGGTAATGCGATGGGCAGGGGCAGAACCTAGGAGAAAGCGGACGCCAAGTTTCTGGAACGTCGTCAAGGGGCGCTGAGAACACCTAACGAAAGAACCGATGTCAGTGCGAGTTATCATGCTCCGGCGGAGCGCCACCGACAGATGAAAATGGATTTCCCTTTGCTCATGGTTCGACGGGCTCACCACGAGCGGTAGGGAACCCGTTCGTCCTGAGGCTCTCGAAGGGCGAACGGGCTATTTACAGAGCAGCCCTTCGGCTGCGCTCAGGATAAACTCCGCGAAGCAATCTCGTTTTCTCAGTGAGTGTGCTTCGGGGCGTTGCCCATCGCAAGGACTTATTAAACACTCTCTTAGCGAGACTTTTGTTTTGTTCCGGTAAGGCCAGACCATTCGAAAAAGTTGCTGGATTCCCTTTCGACCTGCCGTGCCTTCAACCCCAATATCCCAGTTACCAGACCTCCCGCAGTGATGGCTCCTAACAACAGCCCGCTGGCGAGGGGCTTGATCTGATTGGGTTGCTTAGCCTTTTTTCGATTCATTGTGTATCAGGGCCTCTCTAACTTCTGGGGAAATCCCATCACACCACACCGACAAGGATGATAGCAGGGCCTTGGCAAAGATGCCATGCGTTAAAGGCCCGCTAAACGCCCAATAATGTCCCAATAATATCCGTCACTCCGGCAGCCCATAGGCGCACCGTTTGGGTAAATCCCCCGGTACAGGAGTCATTCGAGATTTTGAGAAGGAGGAATGCCCTCTGCATTACCTTCGTCGTTCCGATGAAAGCCGGAACCCAGAGCGCCAGACCCAAGGCCTCCACACCCAACGCCTTGCTTGACGGCCCGGCTTCCCCCTCGCATAATCTACCTGACCAACGATACCAGGTATGGATTCAACCCAGGGGAAACCGCCCGGCCGGCTAGATGCTGGCCGGGAAGCCAAATAAGGAAGCCCAATTTTGTTGATTTCAATCTGACCTAAGGAGGCATTATGGCTCGTGTAACCGGCAGTCATCTGATAGGCAAGGCGTTGAAACTGGAAGGAGTGACCAACATTTTCACCCTGGCCGGGGATCACATTCTTCCCCTGCTGGAGGTGATGGCGGACCAGGATTTCCGTTTCATTGACACCCGCCACGAGCAGGCCGCGGTGCACATGGCCGATGCCTGGGGCCGCATAACCGGCCAGCTGGGAGTCTGCACCTACACCACTCCCGGCTTCGCCAACGCCATTCCCGGCCTAACCAACGCGATGCACAGCGAAAGCCCGCTGCTTTCCATCGCCGGTTCGGCCGACCTGGCTGAGTTGGGCCGGGGAGCGATGCAGGAAATCGACCAGGTGGGAATGGCCGCTCCGGTAGCCAAAGAGTCGCTGATGGTCTACGATGCCCGCCGGATTCCCGACACCATCGCCCGGGCGGTACGGCTGGCTTACAGCGGCCGGCGCGGTCCGGTCCACCTCACCATTCCCATGGACGTGCAGGAGCAAGAGTTGGAAGAGTCCGAGGTCAACTTCTTCAATCCGGACGAGTACCGCCCCAGTGAGACCTTCCAAGCCCAGCCCGAGTTGGTCCGTCAGGCGGTGGAGTTGATGCGCCAGGCCAAGCGTCCCTTCGCCATCGCCGGTGATGCGGCCGGTTACACCGACAATCAGGAAGCGCTCCAAAAATTCGCGGAGACCACTCGAATCCCGGTGCTGACCGAGGGCCAGGCCCGGGGATTGCTTTCCGACGACCATCCCTATAGCTTTGGCTTTTTCGAGCGGGGATTGAACCGGGCGGCCAGCAAGATTCGTGACGCCGACTTGGTCATCCTCCTGGGCCGCAAACAGGATTACACCATCGGCTTCTGCCGGCCCCCCAACGTGGCCGCCGACGCCAAGATCATTCAGATCGACCCCTCGGCCGCCGAAATCGGCAGAAACCGGGGAGTAGCCGTGGGCATGGTGGGCGACGTTCCCAGCGTGCTGGAGCAGATAACCCAGGAGGCCTCGGCCCACTCCTGGCAAGACCTGCCCTGGTTGGACGAGCTGCGCGCGGAACGGGCCGCCCATGCCGAATGGGCGGAGAGTCTGGCGGTGGCGGAAACACCGATGCACGGTATGTACGTCCACAAGACAATCCAATCCATGCTGCGGCCCGACGACTTCCTGTCCTTTGACGGTGGAGACTTCTGCCACTTCGGCCGGGCCCTGCTGCCGGCGCAGATGCCGCGCCACTGGTCCTACGTCTCCGGTTTGGGCATGCTGGGCTCCTCCTTCCCCTCGGCCATGGCCGCCAAGCTGGCTTACCCGGAGTCGCGGGTGATTAACCTCACCGGCGATGGGGCCTTTGGCTTCAACGGTATGGAGTTCGATACCGCCGTGCGCCACAATCTGAACGTGGTCACTATCCTGGGCAACGACGCCGCCTGGGGCATCGACCGGCAAATACAGCTGGGTCTGTACGGCCGCACCGTGGGGACCGACCTGCTGCCCACCCGCTACGACCTGGTGGCGCAGGGGCTGGGCGGCCACGGCGAGCTGGTCGAGAAGCCGGAGGACCTAAAGCCGGCCATCGAGCGAGCCTTCGCCGCCAACAAGCCGGCCCTGGTGAACGTGACGGTGCAGCGGGCCATCAGCCCCCGCGCCGAGGCCGCCATCACCCGCCGCCTAGCCGCCGCAGCTGAGAAGAAGTCTTAGGGAGGTAAGCGCGGAGCTGCTCCCATGGCAAACGAAGAACACTTGGTCTTCCGGGTGCATGCCATCCAGCGCATGTTTCAGCGAGGGATCAGCGAAGATATTGTTCGTCGTGCGCTGGAAACAACCCAAACAATCCAGCACCAGACGGCTGGGTACCGTGCCATCCCAGCAGTCTGGTGCTGGGATGGCACGGTACCCAGCCGTTACATATGGTAACGCCCTCAACAAGGATGAGAATGAGGTGATAGTTATCACGGTATACGAGCCAGATCCGTTTGAATGGGGATCCGATTTTTCGAGGCGAATTCTATGAAATGCTTTATCTGCAAACAGGGAGAAACCCATTGGGGAACAGCGACAGTAACCTTGGCCCGAGAAGAACTGACCCTGGTAGTAAAAGGAGTGCCTGCCCAGGTATGCGCCAGTTGCGGCGAGGAATACGTGGCGTCTGAAATAACCTCGCAGCTCCTTAAAGCCGCTGAGGATGCGGCGTCATCTGGTGTGCAGGTGGACGTACGTAAGTACAAGGCAGCATAAAGCCGAAAGGGAAATGACGAAATGGCTAACTTCCTATCTCTTGTCAACGGAATGATAAAAATGGTGGAAGCGAGCAATTTCCCACAAGATCTGCTGATTAAAGGAGGACCGCCATGCCTCAGACACTCCATGGCGTAAACTTTGAAGCCCACCGTCCGGTGGTTTCCGGTGGTTAGGGGGCGTAACGGCATGGCCTACGCCGGGCAACCCCTGGCATGGAAGCGGGCTCAGGTTCCAACTCCGGAACGGGAGGGAGAACCAGTTGTTGTTGCAGTTGTCCCCAGGCTAGCGCCGCCTGTCTTCCGGTCGCTCATGTCAGGGCGCCAGGATGTTGATTGCTTTCCGCTTCCCCTCCGGGCCCGGGGATTTTCCATGATCGAACTCCCCTCACAGGCGGGATTACAGTAATCCTAGCGGTACAGGTTTCAAGTGCTGCAAATCCCAAATAAGGGCATCTGCTAGTAAACGAGAGAGGCATCCATCCAGCTAAATATAAAAGATGTGCTCATCTTAATGGTTTGATTATCTTCAACAAGGTTGGAATTCGGAATTCCTAGACTATGATGGGTTCGTGCGCCTTGAGGAAGCGCCGTGCCTGCTCTACGACCTCGTCGATGTGCGACTGCGAATCTTTCCAGGGATAAATGGTCACCTCGGCGTTAGGGGCGAGGCTAGCGACTTCCATCGCGACCTTGTAGGGGTGCGCGGGTACGTCGTCGGGCGCTATCAGCAGCGGCGTCTGGACGGAAAGCACGAAATCCCGTGAAACGGTGAAAACGAAGTCGGCGCGGTCGGTGTACATGCTGGTGAGGAAATCATGGACCATGTCCATCGTGATTTCAGGGCGCTTCTCGCACAATGGCGGCCCCCATCCCTTAATATTGTTCTGGTAAAACAGATCCGGGATCTCAGGCCTGAAACCGCTGGGTTGCATCATCGCAGCTGCGACAACGCGCTCCGGGGCCAGCCTGATAAGGTTGTGCATCATAGGCCCGGCGATGCAGAAGCCCAAGAGGCCGAACTTCTGGATGCCCAGGTGATCCATCAGCCCGAGATGGTCATCAGAGAAGGCGTCCCAGGGGCGGTCGATCTCCAGCGGGCCGCTGGACTGGCCAGAATTAGAGTTGCGCAGGTCAGCGCTGATACAGCGGAAGTCGTCTTTGTACCTTTCCATAGGGTTGAAGGGCGACGGCGGCTGCAAGGATGACAGGGTGGAATTGAGTCCGCCACCCGGGATGATCAGCAGGGGGAAGCCGGAACCGACCTCTTCGAAGTAGATACGGACGGGCCCTCTTTCGTAGAACGGCATGGCGATTGTCCTCCATCAGCGAGTTGCAAGGCGAACTCGACGCTTAACGAGCAGTCCGACTGAAATTTTCTGGATAACATCCACAGACGGCATGTTATACGGAATTGTGTTTCGTCTATCACTACTCGCGTTGACTCTATCGCAAGTTTGCTTAAGTGGTCAAGCTAACGGTCTGGCAGGTAAGTGTTCAAATTTGAGGGGAAGCGAGCAACCGGCGGCATTCCAGGAGGGGATTGAGACCTCTAGCCCGCCAGGTGCCAAAGAGGGATGGCAAGGTCATCTTGCTGTCGGTGCCCTGCCCTGAGCGGGTGCCGCCGCTGATCTTGCGACTGGTTACCAGATGCCGCAGGCTCCGCTCGGCGGCGTTGTTGTCTGAGGGCACGGCTGGGTCCGACACGAAGACAAACAGTTCCTTGATGAACCGTTCCATGCGCCGGCAGAGCTTGGCCTGAACCGCCAGGGGATCTTTAAGGAAAGGCCGCGCCAAGACCATTAGTTTCTCCTCCAGCATTAGCTGGGTGCGATGGCCTGGCTGGGCTCGGGGAAGGACCGAGGCCTTGGCCTCCGTGTAGACCTGGTGAACCGCCTCGGCCCACTGAGCCAGCCCAGCGTCTTCTGGGTACAACCCTTTCAGGTCATGGATATCCCGCAGCAGATGAGCCCAGCACCGTTGCTTCAGGCCCGGGTAGTGGTTATAGGCGGCGTAGAAATCACTGACCAACACTCCGCTGAAGGAGGAATCCAGCACCTCATCCACCACCCCCTTATCCCGACCCCGACGCAGGAAGTATCGTTCGCTGGGAGTGCTGAAGGTCCAAACATAGCCGTTGCTCCCGTCCTGGCGCCAGCCGGTTTCGTCGCCCTGCACCACGGGACTGGCGCGGACTTGCTCGAGCACCTCTCGCACCGCCGTCTCAGCCTGACGGGCTACTCCATGGACGGCCTGGACGATGGCACCAACACTCAGGTGCAACTGATGGACGGTCTCCAGGTACCATTGGATGATTCTTATGGGCAACCGTCCCTCCTCCCGCAGGGTCACCATCAGGCTTACCAGATTGACCCCCAGGCGCTGCTGGCCCAGAACCACCCCCTGCAGGGCCTCTTTGGGCAGCCGGCGCCGCTGGCATACCGGACAGATGCGGGCTACCAGGGCGTGCTCGGTCACTTCTACCGGAGCCACCGGTAGCTCAATGACTTCCCGAGTTCGCTGTACCCATCCGCCGTTCAGGTGAGTCCCGCAGTCGGGACAGACCGCCACGGCATGCTCCACCCGCCGGGTAGGAGTCATGCGCTGGCGGGCGAAGCCATGGCGGCGCGGCTTTCTGGGCTCCTTTTTCTCCGGCGCTTGCCGGCTGGAGTGCGGCTGATTACCCGCCATCCCCGACGACCCGCGCCGGTTGGGACGGGATTCCAGAACCCCAATCCGCCTTTGCAAATCGGCAATGACTGCCCGCTGGCCGGCAATTATCTCCAGCAGAGTTTCGCGACTCGCCGCGTTCAGGTCTAGTTCAGTGTCCACCTCCCTGGTATGCCACAACTCCCCCGGCCATGCCAGCGTTTTTCCAACGGCTTTGAGCCAATTCACCTCATCAAGTCTGAACAGTTACTCTGGCAGGGCGTTGGAATACGGTTCAAGTCTTGTCCGCACTTCGCTCGTCTGTACCTGAAGACGATGTCGTCTGCGGTATTAACTGGGCGGGGTTTCCATAGTAGAGCGCCGCTCTTAGCGGTCGAAAAGCAGGTTGAACAGCAACTCCCCTCCAGTGCGGTCGAAGGGCACGAACCCCAGCTCTTCTATAATAAACAGCGCCCCTTTTGGCAACGCTGATGCAGCCGGGAAAGGGTTCGCTGGTAGGTGAGGCCTTCATCGGGCCACCTAAACCAAAGCCAAGGTGGGAACTACATTTTGCAGCGATGTCAAAGGTAGGGAAGGTGTAAAAATCAATGCATCGGCTCGAGCTTGTAACAGGGTTCGGCAGCGATGTTTCACTTCATCCTTACGGTGAGCTAGTCCGCCGAAGAATGCATTCATCTTCTCTTGGACTTGGGCTTTTGTTCCCAGGCATTCGTTGACCGTGACCTCTTCCCTGGCCCAGTCCCAGACGGCTTCGTCGGCATTGAAGTCTGGGCTGTAGGCCGGTAAGGCCACCAGCCTCAGCTGCAAGTCAGGGGTGGTCAAATAGCTGCGAACCGCTTCTCCTCGGTGGGCTGGCCCATTGTCCCAAACCGGGATTCCCCAGATCAAACCACCTTTCCTGGATATAGCTCCCGCGGGGATACCGCCAAATATAATCCCGCATTCCAAGGGCGTCAAATGCGGTCTGATGCGGCCTGATTCACTCAAAGTCCCCGCTTTCATTGGGCAACCACTGTACTGCCAAGCGTAAAAGCCCCAAACCGCTGGTCTACGCCCAAGTCTCGCCCTTGGGAAGCTCTTTTGCCCTGTGCGACCCCGTAACCGTAACCAATCCCGACGCTCCTAAAGTGGACTAGCCAGGAGCCAGCCTAAGCCGACCAATTCGTTCCAGTATCCCGCCTAGCATTTCCCGGCTCACCAGCACCTCAGCAAGCTGAAACACCAGCCTTCCGGCATGGCGCACCAACCGTCCTCCAGTCTTGATCATCCTGGTCTGCAGACTGGTCAACGACCAGTGCTTCATTGCCTCCGGTAAGGCTAGCCTTCTCATGGAGTTGCCCAAGTTGTAAGCCAGTACGAACAACTCCAGCCTGACCTGATTGGCCACGAACTTGTGGCAGGACAACCTCGTCCAGTTCAGGGCGTACTTGCCTTCTTTTATCCATTGCTCCGCCGTGCCTCGGCCATTGTAAAAGCGGACTATCCCGATGTTTGGATAGCTCAGATTGGTGACGATGAAGCCCACTCTGGGAAACAGTTCTCCCTGGTGCCACTCCACCTTAGAGACCACTCTCCGAGCAACGTTCCAGCTCTGGGCCTGGTAGACGAAGTCATGATAGGAGACGATGGGCTTCGGGGAAAGCCACTCCGTAGGCCGTATTAGCCGGGGCGCTATCTCCCGCTGCAGCACCTGGTTGGACCGCAGCCTGATGGCGTAGCCGATGTTTCTTGCTTCCAGATAATCGTATATCTCCGGCTTGGCGAAGGCGGCGTCAGCACGAAACAGCAGCCTGACCGCTGCTGTCAAATAACGCTCCACCACCGGATCAAGGACTTCTTGCCAATCATCGGCACTGTGGACGTTGCCTGACCGTAGCTTAGCTGCTTCACAATCCCCGAACTGGTTGAACAGAAAGAGAGGGTGATAGCAGACGCATTCAAAGTGGCCGTTATAGGCTGCTCCCTCCTGCTGGCCGTGCACTGGACTCTCGGAACTGTCCATATCCAGGATTACTCGCCGGTGTAGGGTATGGGCCATAGCTCGTTCCACCCACTGGGTATTTATTCGTGCCAGCCCCTTCAGGTTGTCCTCTTGGGTCAGGAACTCCGTCTCGAACCGGCCCATCTCACTGGTGCTGGCTCCTTTCCGCTCCGAGCCTTGCCATCCCACGATCACTCGCATGGCTGGGTCTTGGGAAAGGCGCACTGCGTCATTGGTGTCGTCGTAGCCGGCCAAGCGGCTGTAGATCGACTGTCTTAGCAGCGGAACCAGGTGGTGAAGGATATTGCGTCCGGTACGGCTTTCCTGGAGGTAGTCCTCAGCGATTTCGGTAAGGCCCAAGGCATCATAAAACTCTCGAAAGGCAAGAAGACCAGCGTCGGAGGTGATGGTTGAGCCGTGAAATTCCAGGCGGACTTTGGGGTTGAATTGGAGCCGGAGAGGGGCTTTTTCGCCGTCACCCATCAGGTGCCTCAATGATGCCTACGGCATCTTACTGCAAAGCGGACATATCATGGAGTTATTATAGTTGGGAACACGCAAAAAGGGCCCATAATTAGACAATGGTTGAAAGACCATCGACGAATTACTGAGAAAGCTTTTTAGCCATATGGGAAATGTGGGTTGAAATATTTGAAGCACTCAACGGCGTCTGAGGTAAAGCCGCTGCCCCCGGCGCCGAGGAATTTGCAGGCGACGATGCGGACGTCCCAGCTCACTCCGACGACGCCGATTCCGTTGTTGCCCACGGCGCCGATGGTGCCGGCCACGTGAGTACCGTGCCCGAGGTCGTCCATGGGGTCGCCACTGCCGGTAATGGTGTTTATGCCGTGGACGTCGTCGATGTAGCCATTGCCGTCGTCATCCAAGCCGTTGCCGGGAATCTCGCCGGGGTTGACCCACATGTTGGCCGCCAGGTCTGGGTGGTTGTAGTCCACCCCGGAGTCGATTATGCCGACGATTACGGACGATGATCCGGTCGTAAAATCGTGCCATGCTTCGAAAGCATCGATGTCGGCATCTGCTGTGCCGGTGCCTTGCCCGGTGTTGTGTAGGCCCCACAATTCGTTGAAATCAGGGTCGTTGGGCCCTTCATAGGAAGTCAAGATGTAGTTCAGCTCGGCGAAATCGACCTTGCTATCCCGGTGGAGCTTTTGGAGAAACCCTTCTGAATCGCCCATTTCAGCCGGTGGCCTCACCTGGGCCAGGCGCAGCCGGGAATCGTCCTTCGGACCGCGACCGACGCTCTTCATCTCTATAAGGTTATGCTCGGCGTAAAAGGTGGCGATTTCTGGGCTCGTAACTCCTGGTTGGAAGCTAACCAACACCTGGTTGGCCGCGAAAGGCGGGGGTTCCGGCAGTACGCGCGGAGGTTCCGGCGGGGGTTCCGGCCGGCCGCGCCCTGCTTCCAGTGCATCCGACTCAGCGAGCAGGCTTGGCAACATAGTAGCGATAATAAGGATAAGGACCAAACTCTTCTTGATCAAAACTAATTTACCTCCGGTATTCCCATCCGCCGTAGTCTGACGGCTCGAAATCTCTGCCAGGACCGGCCAGCATGCTAAGGTTGAACGCTGCCGCCCAGAAGCTATCTGGGACTTTTACGAGGAATCGATACCGCATTTGGAGCAAAACCCGGAGGCGTTTTGGGAGGGCCAGGGCAAGAAGCGCCGGCCTACCCCTTACCAGCCTACCTGGTCAATTGACCGGATCGGGCTGTAGGTCATAAAATGAAAATGCAGCCTCGCCTCCTCAGGTGCGGTTATTCCTCACGGCCCTCTGCTTGCTCCGGCCAGGGTTTCAGCAGAGGGCTTTGTTTTGGGCTCTGGTTGGCTGCCGATTGAGGGGCTGCTGCCCCTGGGGTCGGTTTTGGTGGGAAAGCCTAATGCAGTCTCTCCCTCAGCCGATTGGATAAATTCTCCGTATGAGCCAAGGCTAATGCTAGAAACCCGGCTGAAAAGCCCTGCTGTGACGGGATGGCGTGGAGGATAACCAGTGGACTGTAAGTCTGAGGCTAAGAGTGACCCAGTTGGCTGCGGCCAATATGAATTGGGTAGTAACGATGGGCGACCCTGGGGCTTGCTGGTCCGGTTTATCGTGAGAGGAGCCTGGAGCCGGAGATATCATCCCCATCTTGGTAGCCACCAGGGTCAGGTTGGCCACCGTGGCTGCTAGGAGTAGCTGAAAGAGGGTCTTGGCCCGACCAAAGTAGCGAGATTGGCGGACCCCCAGTTGCACCAGCCGAGCCAGGCGATGCTCGACCACCTGCCGCCGGCTGCGGTATTCGGCGAAGCTCTCACTTTTCTGGAAGGCCTGGGCTTGTTGCAGGAGCGCCTCTTGGGGATGGAGAGTCACCGTACGGCCTTTGCCCTCTCCAGCTGCCACGCACTGGGACCGCAGGGGGCATACGCCACAGACCGCCGGGTCGAATTGAAAACTCTGGACCGGATAGGTCTGACCCAACCGGTTGGTCCGGGTGCCGAAGGTCCGCAAGGTGTGGGTAACATTACCGGCTGGGCAGGTGACGGTGCCGGCCGCCAGGTCGATCTGGAAGTCCTCTTTGGGGAAGTGGTCTTTTCTGGGACGACCCGGCACCTTGGCTATTAGCGTCCGACCAGCATCGGCAAAGGCCTGCCGCGTCCCGCCATCCCCATAGGCCGCATCCCCAATGGTCTCCTCCACCGCTATGCCCGTGTTCTCTTCACTCTGCTCCACCAGTTCCAGGACTCCGGTGTTGTCACCGGCATTGCCGGGCAGGATATCTACCGCGGTCACTAGTTGGGAATCGGTATCCACCACCACGGCAGCCTTATGTCCGTCGAAGCGTTTGCTGCTGCTTTTGCGCCCATGGCGCATCTCCGGGTCGTGCGCCGAAGGGACCCGGTCCCGGCTTACGCCATCCTTCCGGGCCGGACCATCCTCCTGCCGTTCCACATCTTGCAAGAGGAGTTGCCCCAAGAGTTCCGCTGCTTCTCCAATAGCCTGGCGCTCAGGACTATCTGCGGGAAATCTACCTTGGGCCTGACGGGCCAGTTCCAATACCAGGTCAGCATCGGCTACTATCTTCTGCAGTAAGGCTTGCCGCTCTTTTTTGTTGTCCCAGTCAATCCCCGCCTCTCCCTTCACACTGGAGCCAAAGTAAAGCTCCAGGCCGTGTCTCAAGGCCCACTCCTCGGCCCGGGTCCCATCCAGTTGGGCCAGTGCCCGGACCACCTGGACTATGCCGTCGGCCAGCAGGTTGTAGGTGTCCTTGACCGCTCCCCGACCCAGAATGTAGGTAGTGTCCACCGCCACCTTCATCCGCCGTCCTTTCAGGCAGCCGGTCTGCCGGGCGAATTGGAGGCTGCGCTGAAAGACGGACCGCACCTGGTCGTGGAGGATCAGCTGGGCTCGAAACAGTTGCAGGGTGCTCTTGGCAAAGGGACGGTCCTCCACCTCAATCCCCAACGCCACCTTCCACCGGATATCGAAGTCCGCCCTCTGCTTGGCTTCCAGGTCGCTCACTTTGTCGTAGGCTTGCAACAACAGCGCGGTGGCCACCAGACTGGGAGGCACGCTATCCCGGCCATTGTCCGGGCAATACAGTTCGGCGAAGTCTTCGTCTCGAAATAGCTGACCTCGCAGGGAGGCGAGGAAGCCGTAGAAGGAGCCGCGGCCCACATAGTCCAGGTAGAGATGGTCCGCTTCCAGGAGTCCTCGCTGTGCCGGCCTTACTCCCAGCATCCTCAACCTCCCCCACCCCTTTAATTCTCCGGTTTAATTCTACTGCCAATTATATCGGGCTGCCTGGGGTCAAGGCACTTTTCGGCCGGAGTTCTAGGCGGAAGCAGTAAGGGGATCAAGCCACAAGATGGGACAATATAGTTCCACAACAGTGAACCCCAGCACTGCTAACAGTGAACCGCTCCCAACATTTCAGCTAACCCCATTATGGCCAGCCACCCAGCTGTCTTTACCGCCAATCGGCCCCCGCCCCTGGCCACCAGCCTGCGACTGGGGTAGTATGTAGGCCATACTCTGGCGAGGAGTCCGGGCTAAATGAAAAACAAGGTTTATCCTGACTTCGATGCGGCGGTGGCCGATGTGCCGGATGGCATCACCTTCATGTCTCCTGGCTTTGGCGGTGTCGGCGTTCCCCGCAATCTGCTGGCCGCGCTGCACCGGCAGGGCGCGAAGAACCTGTCTGGCATTTCCAACAACGCGGGCAGCATGGACGATAAGGTCGATGTCGGTACACTGATCCAGGCCGGCCAGGTGAGAAAGATGGTCTGCGCCTTTACCGCTCCGACCCATCCTTCCCAAATCACGCCCTTCGTCAAAATGTACAACAACGACGAGATAGAAGCGGAGCTGGTTCCCCAGGGAACCCTGGCCGAGCGGATGCGGGCCGCCGCCTCGGGTATCGGCGGATTTTACACGCCCAGCAGCGTTGGCACCGAGCTGGCCGAGGGCAAGGAGCATCGGGAAATAAATGGCCGGACCTACGTGCTGGAGTATCCCTTGCACGCCGAATACGCTTTCATCCGCGCCTGGAGGGCCGACACATTTGGCAACCTGCAGTTCCGCCTCGCTCAGCGCAACTTCAATCCCATCATGGCCATGGCCGCCAATATCACTGTGGTGGAGGTGGAGGACGCCATTGTTGAGCCGGGGGAGTTGGACGCGGACCAGATACACCTTCCGGGCGTTTACGTGGATCGCCTGGTGAAGATACCTCCCGACGGCATCCTGGATTAAATCCCAAACTAGATTGCCCGAACTAGATTCCTGGCCCAAACAGCTGACCCTGGCCCAGTTCCCCGTCATCATCCCACGCAACCGGAGGTTAGAGATGGCCGAAAAACCCAGACTTGAGCGCCAAGCCATGTGCGACCGCCTGGCAATGGAATTTCAGAGCGAGTGGATCGTGAATCTGGGCGTGGGTATGCCCACCCTGTGCTCCAACTATATCGACACCAGCAAAGAGATCATCTTCCACTCGGAAAACGGGGTCATTGGCTACGGCCCGCTGGCTCCGGAAGGGCAGGAGGACAAGCATCTGGTTAACGCCGGGGGCCAAAACGTTACCGCGATGCCGGCAATGGCCATCGTCCACCACGCCGACTCCTTTGCCTTGATCCGCAAGGGGATGGTCGACGTTACGGTAATGGGGGCCTACGAGGTGGCGGAAAACGGCGATTTCGCCAACTGGCGCATCCCCAACCGCAAGGGCGGCGGAATCGGCGGCGCGATGGACCTGGCGGCCTGCGCCAAGCGAGTGTTCATCGCGATGGAGCATACGACTCGGGATGGTAAGCCCCGGATGCTGAAACGATGCCAGCTGCCGATAACCGCTCCCGGCGCAGTGACCCTGATTGCAACTGACCTGGGACTGTTTGCGGTGACTCCCCAGGGTTTTGAGTTGCAGGAGCATGCCCCGGGCTGGACTCCAGAAGATATTCAGGAAGTCACCGAGGCCAAGCTAGTTATATCCGAAGACCTGAAAGAGTTTCGATTCCGCGACTAGACAGCAACCAATATCCTATAAGAAATACCAAACTCGAGAGATCCAAATCCCCCTCAGTCCCCCTTTCAAAAAGGGGATATGGGGGGATTTCCTCAAACGGTCGCTCCTCCAGCCGCGTTTAGCTGTAGATTCAAAGCTCAGTAATCCGGACTGGCCGCTTAATGGTACTGGGCGCCGCCGTTGACATGCAGGGTCTGTCCGGTAACGAACCCGCCATCATCACTAACCAGGAAAAGGCACGCCGAGGCGATCTCATCGGGACTGCCTTGTCGGCCCATAGGTATGCCATCGGTATTTGGCGCGCCTCTAGCGGCATACCATTCCGGATGAGCTCTACTGGTGTCGATGCTCCCCGGCGATACCACGTTCACCCTAATGTTGCTCGGCGCGAATTCTGAGGCTAGGGACCGGGCCATTCCCACCAAGCCCATCTTGGCGGCAGAGACGTGCGCCCGCTGGCCCGGACCGGCAAAAGCTCCACCGCCGGTGAAAAACAGAATGCGGCCGTAGTTGTTTTCCACCATAGATCCAATGACCGCCTTGGTGCAGTAGAAAGCGCCATCCAGCACCACCCCCCTAACCTCCTCCCAGTCCTCCAGGGTAACGTCGAGAAAGGACTTGTGAGGCCGTATCGCCGCGTTGTTGATCAGGATGTCCACCCGACCGAACTCCGACATGGCCATGGACACCATGCTGTCGACCTGCTCCTTATTGGCCACGTCGGCCAGAATGGGCAGAGCCTTGACTCCCAACTGGCGGACTTCCGCGGCCACCGATTCCGCCTCTTCCTTATTGCTGCGGGCGTTGACCACCACATTGGCCCCTTCGCCGGCCAATTTCAGGGCGGTGGCTCGACCGATGTTGCGCCCCGAGCCCGTAATTAAAGCCACCTTGCCCTCCAGCTTGCCCATAAGATGCACCTCCTGTTCTTCTTCAACTTTCTGAGTTGTACGAGAATTGTAGCGCTAAAGAGATTGGGCCAGATTATAGCATGGTATGAGTCAGCATCTTGCAGTTGGGGAGCCATAGATGGATCCAACCTGGCATGTGCCACAAAAACCGGTAACCAGGCGGCTTGCTTGCAGCCGCCGGACTATGCCAACATAATCGCAATTCCCCATTTCACGTGAGGATCGCCATCCATGTGGGTAATTCTGGCGATGGCCAGCGCGGCCTGTTTCGGCGTGGTCAGCGTAATCGATAAGCGTCTCCTGGACCACCACCTGCCCAGCGTCTTCCTTCTCTATCTCTGGATCGCCCTGGTGCTGAGCTTTAACTCCGGTCTGGTGCTGCTGATGACCGGCCTGCCCCTAGACGCTCCCCGGGACGGATTGGGCATGGCGTTGGCCTCCGGCCTGGCTGTAGGAATTGGCCTGGCGCTGATGTTTGCCGGACTGAAATTAGACGAGGCGACCCGGGCCATCGCGATAACCCAAATCAACCCCATCTTTGTGGCCCTCCTGGCGGTTTTCTTCTTGGGGGAAACCCTGGCTCCCACCCAATGGGGAGCCATCGCCCTGGTTGTATTGGGAACCATGTTGATTTCCCTGCGAAACTTCCCGGATCGCCACTTGCTGCTGCCAACCCGCGGGACCCCCCTCCTCCTGGGTAGCGCCCTCGGTCTGGGGGTAGGTTTCTTCGCGGCCAAATACGCCCTGGAAAGCTTGTCGATCTGGAACGTGTTCGCCCTGCAGCAGCTGGGCGTCGTCCTGGTATTCGCGCTGTTTGCCCACCCCCGCGTTTGGCGTCAGCTGGCCTCAGTCCTGCGGGGACGCAACACTTTGCTGCTGATGTTGCTCGGCGAAGGGGTGCTGCCCATCATCGCCATCATTCTAGGCCTGGCCGCCAGCGACCTGGGACCCATTTCTCTGGTAGCGGCGGTCCTCGGCACCCGTCCCCTTTTCGTTTTCATCATTTCCACCATCCTGAGCACCGCTCGCTGGGGGTTGATGGACGAATCCCTGACACGCCAGGCCTTGGGTCTCAAACTGGCCTCAATAGCCTTGATCATCATCGGAATGGTGGCGCTGGGGTCGGGATAGAATAGCAGCCGCTGACCGGGCTAAAGGGGTAGGAAAAGTTGGTTTCTCCCCCTAGGAGAGGGTGAGACTAAAAGGGGTTTTGTGGCTCCTGATAATAGCCCCTTCTCCCTGGATGGCTGGATGGGAGAAGATTGGGATGAGGGTGATACCCCTCACCTCACTCCTCTCCCCTTGGGGGAGAGGAAGCCGAAGCCCAAAACGGGATGACTCCTTGAGCCTGGAACTCAAGGGACATTTAAACACCAGCTTAGACGGCGACTGGCCGGGGCGATGCCGGAGTGCACCAGTGGAGGTATTTGGGATTCCGGCCTACAACTATATCGAAGTACATATTTTGCAGCTGGGCGGATATAGGCCCGGTCTTTCCATCGGCAATGGGACGGTTGTCCAACTCCACTACCGGCGTTAGATGAGCTGCGGTACCAGTCAGCAGCACCTCATCCGCTAGATAAAGCTCGCTGCGGTCTACGCTCCGCTCCACCAACTCCAGCCCCAGCTCGCTCTGAGCCAACTGGATGACGGTATCCCGCGTGATGCCGGGCAAGACGTTATCCTCCAGCGCGGGGGTAATCACCTTTCCGTCGACGATGAGGAACAGATTTTCGCCGGAGCCCTCGCAGACATGCCCGTCATGATTGAGGATAATGGCTTCATCGAAACCAGCAAGAGTCGCTTCGGTTTTGGCCAAAATGCTGTTTACATAGATGCCGCAAATTTTTAGGCGGGCCGGAATCATCGGGTCGTCCACCCGCCGCCAGGAAGAAGTGCAGCATCTAAGGGTGTCGGACCCCAGGTAATTTCCGAAGGGGATGGTGATCAGGGTGAAATCGCTTTCCAGGTCTTGCAGTTTTAGATTCGCCACCAGTTCCGCGCTCTTATAGGCCAGCGGGCGGATATAAATGTCCTGCCGGTGCCCGTTTAGCTCCACCAACTCCACCGTGATGTCGCAGAGCTGATCCGCCGTATAGGGAATGTCCAGCATTAGGAGCCGACATCCTCGGAGCAACCTCTCGTAATGCTCCCGAAGCCGGAAGATGTTGACCACCCCGTTTTCGGCATTCCAGTTTCCCCGGATCCCCTCGAATACGCCAGTTCCATAATGCAGGGCGTGGGTCATTATGTTAACGTTGGCATCTTTCAACGGAACGTAATTGCCCCTGAAGAAGGCCTGCAGCTCGCCAGATTGGGAAGTGGATTGCCCTGTATTCACGACGATACCCCTTTAGCCAGAAACTGGGCTAGATTATAATAGGCCCAAGGCGCCAGGTACAAGGTAGCCGCCCACCGGGTTGAGAGACTAGGTTGTTGGGACGTCCCATCGGTTCTGCATGCCATTATTGCGCTGCCAGCTAGTACTACAACGACGGGTTTAAGGTGGCGGCTCCATCCTGCTTTCGCGGCGGGTGGAGCGGCGTCTCTCGTGGGAACGGCGAGCCCGTTCGTTGCGTAGCTGCGTATCCTCCAGCCACAACAGCAATTGATCGGGCCCGAACTGCTCCCGGGGCAGCATCTCCCGCACCACCCGGTACACCTGTGGCCTCGTGATCCGGGGCATCTTTTTCCCCCCAATCCTGCTGCAGGCTCAGCAGGAACGCTCCACCCAGCAGGCACATGGCTATGTGGTGATGCCACCCTGCCCAGCTGCGGGTCTCGTATTCGTCCAGCCCCACGTCACCCTTCTCAGTCTCGAACTCCGTTTCAATGCGCCACCTGGACCCACCCACGTAGGCCAGAGTCTCCAAGGTTGTGCCCTCGGGAGCGTTGGACAGGTAGTAGCGGGGCTCGCTGCCGTCCAGGTTCCGGCGCCAGACGGCCCACAGTTCCTCGCCGGGCTTGCGCCTCCTGGTGGCCCGCACCCGCTGGGCACTGAACCGGTAGGTGCGCGGCCCCTGGCTTCCCTGGGCCACCGTTATCTCCCGCCAAGCCTCATCCGGCAGTTCATCACCGCGCTGCTCCATGGTCCGCCGCTGCCCAGGCCGCAGCTTGGGTTTGCGGGGGCGGCCGAACCCCGGATATTCCGGACTGGTCCAAGCCGGGTCCAAGGGCCAGACCGTAGTGCCGCCCGGAACGTCCAGCACGTAGCGCATCCCCAGGGCCGCCAGTCCCTCCCGGAAGGTCGGCGACATCCCGAAGGCGTCGTCTCCGGCAACCCACTCGGCCCTGAGGTAGCCCAACTCCAGGACCCGCTCCAGCATCTCCAGGGCCAACTCCGTCTTTGACCGGTAGTTCCGCCGGTCCTCCGGCACACCCGCCGCAGCACACCGGTCCTGGTCGGAGGTCCAACTCTTGGGCAGATACAGCCGCTTGTCCACCAACGCCCGGCCCAGCGGGCTGACGTAGGCCAGGAACATCCCACCCTGGCAGTTGGCCACCTTGCCCAGCCTGCCGCAGTACTGCCGGGCCACTCCCGCCGATTTCCTGCCCTGCTTGGGGAAGTCGCTGCCATCGAACACCCACACCGCCTCCGGGTGTCCCAGCCTGGGGGCCAAGTATTCCTGCAACCGCCCTATGACTGTCTCATCGGACCACCGGGCCTCGGTGAGAAAGCGCTGCATCGCCCGGGCCGAGATGCCCACCGATTCCGAGAGATTCTCGGCGTTGCGCCGCTCCTGGTCCTGCACCAGCAGCGCCTGAAGGTAATTCCCGCTGTGATCCCGCCACTGCTTGCGGCCGAAGGAGGCCGCAAAGAAGGCGTGGAATTCCTGAAGGCTGTCGTAGACCCGCTCGAAGCTCGCCGCATCCATCACCCAAACCACCCAACATCATCTGTCCAGCCATCCTACCAGACAACTCGTCGTTGTAGTACTAGTACAGGTTGGCGTAAATAACCCGGCAGTTCATGCGACCAGCACCTTGCCTTGGTAAGTCCATTTGAAGGGCTTTGCCATGGTCCGGTTGTAATAGTCGATGAAGTCCCACACCTTCTGTTTCAGATCGGTCACCGATCTGAATGACCCTCGCTGTAGCAGTTTTCGCACCAGAATGCTCAGCCAGATTTCCACTTGGTTCATCCATGACGTGTGCTTGGGGGTGTAGTGAAACACGATACAGTGGCTGGGATCGCTGAGAAATGCGGCCCGGGACTCTCGGTTCGCCAATGTGCCCCACTTGCCCTTCTTACCCAACTCCAGGTCCAGCCCAGACTCTCTGGCTACCCAGCGCACTAGAGATTCAGAACGGTGCGTGTCCAGGTTGTCCACCACAAAATGCCACCGCTGAGCCGCCCTATCGCTAGCGATCACTGCCTCCACATGCTGCAGAAAGTCCGCTTCGGTACGTCTGGGCCCCCCATAGGGCTCAACAATCTGACCCGTCACCACATCCCGACTGATGATGAAGGAGCGTGTACCATGCCGGATGTACTCAAACTCCCGCCGTTCCACCTTCCCCGGCGCCAAGGGCAACCCAGGATGTTTGCGCTCCAGGGCCTGTACTCCGGTCAACTCATCAGTGCTCATCACTCGCTCCCCAGATTGGACCAAGGCGGGAGCTTCTCGGTACAGATCGCAGATGTCAGTGACTTTGGCGTCATAGTGCTCGTCCCCGGAGGGTGTCAACCAATAGCGTATCCGGTGGGGTTTCAGGTCCCCCTTTCTAGAAGCCTGGCCGCATGACGGGGGGAAATCCGTTCTACGATGCCTTTTTCGATGATCTCATCAGCCAATTCCCGGCTGGTCCACTGGCTGATAGGACGACCGCACTGGCTGGGGGCCTCACAAGCCAGGGACATGATCTGGCAAACTTGCTCTGGGGTGATCCGGGCGGGAGCCCCAGGACGAGGCGCATCCCGCAACCTTTCTTCTATACTCAGGTCTTCCAGAATGGCTGCCTGTAGCCCCAGCCAGCGGTTGCGCCAGAACCGTACCGTATCCACATCCAGGCCCACTTCGCGGGCTATTTGGCTGTTGTTCAGGCCAGCCGCGGCAGACAGAATGATTCTGCCTCGCCGGGCCAACTGCTGGGGGGTGCTATATCGGCGCACCAGGGTTTCCAATCCTTGCTGCTCTTCCGGGGATAATTCCACCACGGGAGGTTTCGGTCCACGCATCGCCTTCACCACCACACTTCATCTCTCCAACCTCAACGCGCTCATTATACTACTCGGGCTTTTCAGCCCACCTGTACTAGAAGTCTGGCCGGAAACCTCGATTCCCCCTAGGCCAGCGTTTTCTTAACGTCGATTATCGATGGCATAGTGGGTGTTGCAACGTATTACATGCACCACCATGCCATATAAGTCTTGAATACCTCTGCTTCGCGTAGCGCAAAACCCGGCCAATGGCTTTCCGGCCAGACTTCTAGTACTACACGACGGGTTTAAGGTGGCGGCTCCATCCTGCTTTCGCGGCGGGTGGAGCGGCGTCTCTCGTGGGAACGGCGAGCCCGTTCGTTGCGTAGCTGCGTATCCTCCAGCCACAACAGCAATTGATCGGGCCCGAACTGCTCCCGGGGCAGCATCTCCCGCACCACCCGGTACACCTGTGGCCTCGTGATCCGGGGCATCTTTTTCCCCCCAATCCTGCTGCAGGCTCAGCAGGAACGCCCCACCCAGCAGGCACATGGCTATGTGGTGATGCCACCCTGCCCAGCTGCGGGTCTCGTATTCGTCCAGCCCCACGTCACCCTTCTCAGTCTCGAACTCCGTTTCAATGCGCCACCTGGACCCACCCACGTAGGCCAGAGTCTCCAAGGTTGTGCCCTCGGGAGCGTTGGACAGGTAGTAGCGGGGCTCGCTGCCGTCCAGGTTCCGGCGCCAGACGGCCCACAGTTCCTCGCCGGGCTTGCGCCTCCTGGTGGCCCGCACCCGCTGGGCACTGAACCGGTAGGTGCGCGGCCCCTGGCTTCCCTGGGCCACCGTTATCTCCCGCCAAGCCTCATCCGGCAGTTCATCACCGCGCTGCTCCATGGTCCGCCGCTGCCCAGGCCGCAGCTTGGGTTTGCGGGGGCGGCCGAACCCCGGATATTCCGGACTGGTCCAAGCCGGGTCCAAGGGCCAGACCGTAGTGCCGCCCGGAACGTCCAGCACGTAGCGCATCCCCAGGGCCGCCAGTCCCTCCCGGAAGGTCGGCGACATCCCGAAGGCGTCGTCTCCGGCAACCCACTCGGCCCTGAGGTAGCCCAACTCCAGGACCCGCTCCAGCATCTCCAGGGCCAACTCCGTCTTTGACCGGTAGTTCCGCCGGTCCTCCGGCACACCCGCCGCAGCACACCGGTCCTGGTCGGAGGTCCAACTCTTGGGCAGATACAGCCGCTTGTCCACCAACGCCCGGCCCAGCGGGCTGACGTAGGCCAGGAACATCCCACCCTGGCAGTTGGCCACCTTGCCCAGCCTGCCGCAGTACTGCCGGGCCACTCCCGCCGATTTCCTGCCCTGCTTGGGGAAGTCGCTGCCATCGAACACCCACACCGCCTCCGGGTGTCCCAGCCTGGGGGCCAAGTATTCCTGCAACCGCCCTATGACTGTCTCATCGGACCACCGGGCCTCGGTGAGAAAGCGCTGCATCGCCCGGGCCGAGATGCCCACCGATTCCGAGAGATTCTCGGCGTTGCGCCGCTCCTGGTCCTGCACCAGCAGCGCCTGAAGGTAATTCCCGCTGTGATCCCGCCACTGCTTGCGGCCGAAGGAGGCCGCAAAGAAGGCGTGGAATTCCTGAAGGCTGTCGTAGACCCGCTCGAAGCTCGCCGCATCCATCACTCAAACCACCCAACATCATCTGTCCAGCCATCCTACCAGACAACTCGTCGTTGTAGTACTAGGGATGGTGAGCACCTTCTTATGAACAATTATCGCACTATCGGCATACTCTTTTGACCTTTTTGGCCGGCATCCTGGTGGTGACGGCGGGAGTACTGTGGGTCAGCCAGGAAGACCGGCCTCCCATCCAGGTAGTGCCGCCGCCCGCCATGGAGCCGGGGAACGGTGAGACGCCAGGAGATGCAATTTCCCCTTCCGTGTTTCAAGCTCTTAACGCTCTAAAAGTATATGTCAGCGGCGCTGTGGTTAAACCCGGGGTTTACACCCTGCAGGAAGGCGACCGCCTAGAAGACGCTGTAGACGCCGCCGGAGGCGCGACCCCGGGCGCAGACCTTTCCGCGGTCAATCTGGCTCTGCGGGTTGCCGACGAACGCTACTTCTATATCCCGGAATTGGGGGAGCTGCCTCCGCCTGCCGCCTCGCCTCCAATCTTGGCCCAAGGATCGGAGTTTTCCAGCGGAATGCCGTCCGGTCAACCGGCAGCAGGCTTACCAGGAGGCTTACCAGGAAACTTGATCGACCTGAACACCGCCCCTTTGAGCACTCTAACCACTCTGCCGGGCATCGGCGATGTTCGGGCGCAATTGATCATTGACTACCGCGAGCAAAACGGCCACTTCAAAGCAGTCTCCGATATAGTCCTAGTCCACGACATCGGAAAAGCTACTTACGAAAATATACGGGATCTGGTCACTGTGGGAGTTCCCTAAGCCATGACCCTGGCCCTGCTGGCAGCGGCGTGGCTGGCCGGTCTGCTGGTGGGGCTGCGTTACTCCGCCGATCCCTGGCCGGTGTTCCTGCTGGCCTTGGCCACAGTGCCAGTGGCATTCCTGCTCCGCATTTACGGGCGTTCCCCCGGAATCTTAATAGTGTTGGGGCTCTTCCTGCTGGGCTTCTGGCGTCTCCAGGTGTCCGGCCTGCCCGAACCGCCGCTGACGGTTCAGGAGCAACAACAGGTATCCCTCAGCGGGCGCATCGTCAGTGATCCGAAACCTACCGCCCGTCGAGTCAAATTTGAGCTGGCGGTAGAGTCCATCGACCGAGGAGCCGGCCCTTTACTACAGGAAGGCAGAGCCCTGGTGCACGCCGATCCTCCTGCCGTTCTGGTAATGGAACGCAGTTATCCCTACTTCCGCTACGGGGACCAGCTCAACCTGACCGGGAATTTGCAGCAGCCCCAACCTATTGGGGATTTCGACTATCCAGCCTACCTGGCCAGCCTGGATATCCAGGGGATTCTCTGGGCGCGCCAATCCGAGCTGGTGGCAGAAGGCGGGGGTTTGCCCGGTCTCGCCCAAATTTACGCGGTGCGGCGCCACTTGGCGCGGAGCCTGGAATCCGCCCTTCCTGAACCCCAATCCTCGCTTGCCCGGGCATTATTGCTGGGACAGCGAGGACGGATAACCGGAAACTTGGCCGATCGATTCCGCACCACCGGCACATCTCACCTGCTGGCCATTTCCGGGATGCACGTGGGGGTATTGCTGCTCCTGACCCTGGGAGTGGCGGGAGAGGTGCTGGGCCGGCAGCGGCAAATTTACTTACTGCTGCCTCTATCGGCAATCTGGGTCTACGTCGCCATCAGCGGTCTGCCCCCCTCCGCGTTACGAGCCGCCATCATGGGCTCCGTGCTGCTGGCAGCCCTGGCATTGGGGAGGCCCCGCAGCATATTGCCGGCCCTGGCCCTAGCCGGGGCATTGATGACCGCCTGGAATCCCTAGAAGTCTGGCCGGAAAGCCATTGGCCGGGTTTTGCGCTACGCCAATCAGACGTATTCCAGTCTTATGCGGCACAGTAATACATGTATTACGTTGAAATACCCGCTATTGCATCGATAATCGACGTTTTGAAAACGACGGTTTGGGGAGAATCGGGGTTTCCGGCCAGACTTCTAGGTGCTGACCCAGGTATCCTTCCAGCTTAGCTTTGCGGCTATGGCGGCATTGCTGGGGCATTGCAGCTGTGTGGGTCGTTTCAGGTCAGGCTGCGGGGAAAAATGGCGATCACCAGAATCTTTGCCAACGGCTGGGCGTCGCCACTTCTGAGATATATCCTCGGCGGGACGGCGGCGGCCCTGCTGGTATCCCTGGCCACCTTCCCCCTGGTTGCCTTCCATTTCAACCGCGTGCCCCTTTTCGGCATTTTTGTAACGCTGCTGGCCTTGCCCTCCCTGCCCGTCCTGCTGGTAAGCTCCCTGGTTTCGGCCGGGGCCGGGTTAATTCATCCCCTGCTGGGCCAGGTTTTCGGCTGGGTGGCTTGGCTGCCCCTGTCCTACCTGCTGTTGCTGGTATCCCACGGTCCCGACACGACCATCTCCGGCGCCTGGATCGGCAAGCCCTTCATTTGGAGCTGGCACCTGGTTCTGGGGGGCCTGCTCTTTTTGCCGGAGCTGACCGGGCGTTTGAGAAGGCTGGGGGGTCCTCGCATTTCGTTGCTGTCCTTGGCAAAGGTTGGGGGTACAGGAAACTGGAGTCCCCGTACCTGGAGTCCCCGTACCTGGAAGGATAGAGCTTTGGGAATTGCCGCCGGCATCTTGATGCTCAGCTCCATTGGAATAATCCTCCTGGTTAGATCCAGCCTTGGAGCCGACGGTCTGCTGCACGTTCATTTCTTCGACGTAGGCCAGGGAGACAGCATTCTCATAGTTACTCCCAGCGGTCGGCAGGTGCTGGTGGATGGAGGTCCGGAGGCCGAAAGCGCCACTCGAGCCCTATCCGGCATACTTTCACCGATGGACCGGAGCCTGGACCTGGTGGCCTTGACCCATCTGGATGCTGACCATAGCCGGGGGTTGCTGCAAGTGTTAAATCGCTACCGGGTGGAGGACGTATTGGTCGGCCGGCCGGACGAACATGCGGCGTTGTACCCCCAGTGGCAAAGAACCCTGGAACGGCATGAAATCCTCCCCATCCGGCTTTTCGACGGCTACCGGATCCACTTGGACCAAGACGTCAGCCTGGAGGTCTTGCACCCGCCGGAGGCAGCGGCACCCGGAAGATCTACCGATGCCAATAATGACGGGTTGGTTCTGCGGCTGGTTTACCGTGAGGTGAGCATTCTCTTAACCGCAGACATCGAGGCGGAGGCGGAGCGCCGCTTGCTGGATGCTTCGGCCCCAATAAGGAGTGACGTGCTGAAAATAGCGCATCATGGCAGCAAAACCTCCACCGCCGTGCCTTTCCTGCAGCAAGTCCAGCCCTCTCTGGCAATAATATCCGCGGGCGCGAATAATCGGTATGGGCATCCCCATGCCGAGGTAGTAAATAGGTTGCAGCAAATAGTGGGAGACCGTAATATCTACCGGACCGACCAAAACGGAGACACCGAGGTGATCAGCGACGGGACCACCCTTTGGGTGAATACTCAAAGATGAGCCCGCGCTCACCGGTTCTCTTACTGAGTCTTGAATCAATAGCTAAACCCAGTCGGAGGCAGCGCCGTTTGGGGAAATCCCCCTATATCCCCCTTTGCAAAGGGGGATATAGGGGGATTTGGATCTCTCAAGTTTAGTAATTTCATCGGGGGTCATTAGCCTGGTAGCACCCTGCTCCAAAACAGTATACTATCCCTGGGTTTACATCGAGCTTATCCGGGCTGGCATGGTGCAGAATTGGAAAAATCCTCTCCCAGATCCGATGGCCGCCGGTGGGACGAACCGAGAACGACCACCATCACGCCCGGCTACCAGAGGTTCGCTGAAGGCTCGGCGCTGATCGAAGTCGGTCTCACCAAGGTCCTCTGCGCCGCCTCTCTGGAAGAGCGGGTGCCTCCCTTTTTACGGGGCCAGGGACGGGGCTGGGTGACCGCCGAATATAATATGCTGCCCCGGTCCACCAACACCCGCACCAGCCGGGAGCGCGGCGGGGCCAGCGGCCGCTCCCAGGAAATACAGCGGCTAATTGGCCGTTCCCTGCGGGCCATCACCGACATGACCGGTTTGGGAGAGAGAACGGTCCAGATCGACTGTGACGTGATTCAAGCCGACGGCGGAACCCGAACCGCGGCCATCACCGGAGCCTACGTAGCCCTGCACCAGGCGCTGCAGATGCTGGTCGACCAGGGAGTGCTGAACCGGTTGCCGCTGCGCCAGCCGGTAGCAGCGATCAGTGTCGGCCTGGTGGACGAACAGCTCATGCTCGACCTGTGCTATCGGGAAGACTTCCGCGCCCAGGTTGATTTCAACGTTGTGCTGACCGAGCCGGGGGAGCTGGTGGAGCTGCAGGGAGCCACCGAAGGCGCACCCTTTCCGAGGCAAAGGGTGGCTGAAATACTGTCGCTGGCTTCTCGCGGCGTGGAGCCCCTGTTTCACGCCCAGCGAATGGCGATACGGCAATTCCAAAATTCTCCGGTAGTTTAGTCAGTAATTTGAGGCGGTAATTTAATGGAAGAAGTTTTGGGCAATCAAGAAATGCCCCGGTTTCCTCATTCCCACGGTTTGCTTCTGGGACGTCAACTGTTCTGGCTGGCGGCGCTGTTGACTTTATTTTTGTTCGCCTGTGCGGCCCAAGAAGCGCCGGCCCAACCGGTGCAGCCCAACCCGGTCCAGACAAACAGCCAGGCCATTATTCCTGCATCGGACCCTCCCAACACCGCAGGAATAGTTTCCGCGAATGCTGAGGTGGAACCCACCGTCCAGCCGGAATCCTAGCCGGCTTCTGAAAGCAACCAGCCGGTCCCGGAAAATAAGCCGGAAGATGAGCCGAAGCCGGTCCCACTCCAAATGCAGCTGTTGAACGTAGCGGACACCGTGGAAATAGCTCGCCCAGCGGTCGTTTCTATCGTTGCGGAAGCACGCATAAGAGGGGTTTACGGGGACGTCTATTCGGTATTTGGCAACGGTACCGGCGTAATATTTGACGCCAAGGGGCTGGTGCTAACCAACACCCATGTGGTCGACCGAGCTACCACCATCACGGTAACGATGGACGATGGCAGCCAGGAAAAGGCGACGATTATAGGGGCAGACCCCATGTCGGACCTGGCCGTACTGCAGCTCCCCGGGAGCAATTACCCGCATCTGCCGTTAAGCTCGGGGGCATCCCCGCGGGTAGGGGATTGGGTTATCGCCATTGGCAACGCACTGGCGCTGCCCGGCGGTCCCACCGTTACGGTGGGAGTAGTTTCTGCCCTGGGCCGCTCTTTGGACGTTAGCCCAGAAATTACCCTTTACAACCTGATCCAGACGGATACGGTGATCAACCCCGGCAGCAGCGGGGGGGGGCTCTTGAATCTCAATGGGGAATTGGTGGGCATCAATACGGCGGTGCAGCGTTTCTCCCAGGACGGCACGCGGGTCGAAGGGGTGGGCTTCGCGATCAACATGGAATCCGCGAGCCTGATTTCTGACCAAATACTAGAATTGGGTCGGGTCCGCTGGTCATGGATGGGAGCTTTCCTGGAGGATTTGGACCCAAAGCGGGTCGCCGAAGTGGGACTGCCGATAAGGGAAGGAGCGGTGGTGGTGAAGCTGTTCAAGGATGGGCCGTCCGATCAAGCCGGCATCCAACCCGGGGATATCATCCTTTCCATGAATGGGCATAAAGTGGACACGACCCGAGTCTTGACGCGGCTGTTACGCCAGGAGTTTAAGCCCAGACAGGAGATCCGGGTGCAGCTATTCCGGAAAGGGAGCAAATTGACATTGCCCTTAGTCCTAAAAGAGCGGCCACGAGTCTAAGCGAGTGAAAGGAAAGCCTGGCTTTTCTCCTAAGCTCGACTTTGTACAAAAGCCAGTAACCATAAACCAGTAACGATGGAATTAGTGCGCCGCCATCTGTGGATGTCGTCTGGGGGTTTTTCAATGTCTAGGCGCGACAGCGACAGTGAAAAAGTCCCAGCCCCCCTATACGACCGCCTCACAGATACGCCCACCTACGCGGCTCGAATGTACAAAGTCCAGCTAAGGAGGTGTTTAAAAAGATTTTTGACATCCAGGCTCAAGATGTAATCCCGGTTTGGGCTTCGGCTTCCTCTCCCCTTGTGGGAGAGGAGTGAGGTGAGGGGTATCACCCTCATCCCAACCTTCTCCCATCAAGGGAGAAGGTGCTATTAGCAGGCGATACCAGGATGTGGAATCTTCTATTCCAGCGCGGACAATGCGCCAGGCCTTTTAACCCCAATCCACCGAACGGGGGCGTGTGAGAGGCCTGCTGAAGAAACAAAAGGGTGCGCCTCTGAATCTGGGATAATGGTTTTGAAACAGAAAACCGACCAGAAACAAGGAGCACCCAATAGATGCTACCACGCAACCAACCCGACGGCATCCACATCGCCTTCGACGACCACCGCCTGGTCAACAATGCCGGGCTGATTCTTCCCGCCACCTTGGCCTTGCACCTCGGCCTTTCCCAACTGGTTGACCGGCACCTGGACCTGGGCCGGGCCCCAGGCCGAGCCAACACCGGCGACAAGATAATGACGCTGGTCGCCTCGGCGCTGGCGGGCGGCGACTGCATCGACGACGCCGATGCGTTGCGCACCGGCAGGACGGCCTGCGCTCTCGGCTGCGTAGTCAAAGCGCCATCCACCCTGGGCACCTTCCTGCGCAGCTTCACCTGGGGCCACGTCCGCCAGCTGGACGGGGTGAGCCGCGAGTTGCTGGCCCGGGCCTGGAAGGCCGGCGCCGGACCCGGCGACGCGCCATTCACCATCGACCTTGATTCGACGATCTGCGAGCCTTACGGACTGGCCAAGGAGGGCGCCCGCCATCACGGCTATACCGGCGCGCGGGGCTATCACCCACTGCTGGCCGTCGCCGCCGGAACCGGCGACGTGCTGATGGCCCGCCTGCGCGAGGGCCGGGCCATCACCGCCCGGGGCGCCGCCCACTTCCTGCGTGAGACGGTGAGCCGGGTTCGCTGCGGCGGGGCCAGCGGGCAGCTCACCATGCGGGCTGACAGCGGCTTCTATACCCACGCCGTGGTCGCCGTCTGCCGCCGGATGGATGTCCGCTTCTCCATCACCATCCGCCAGCACAAAAGCCAGCACAATCTCATCGAGGCGATACCCGAAGATGCCTGGACGCCGATTCCTTACTGGATGGACGGCGCCGCCGATGTGGCCGAAACCACCTACACCCCCTTCCAGAGTGAGCCGGATGCCGCGCCGGTACGGCTCATCGTCCGGCGGGTGAAGCCGGCGCCCGGTTCTCAACTGGCTCTCTTCGCCACCTACAGCTATCACGGCTTCATCACCGACCGGGACGGGGAGACCCTGGAACTGGAGGCTGACCACCGCCGCCACGCCGAGATCGAGAATGCGATACGCGACCTCAAGTACGGCGTCGGGCTGAACCATCTCCCCTCGGGCCGCTTCGCCCCCAACGGCGCCTGGCTGGCGGTACAGGTGATGGCCCACAACCTGGCTCGCTGGACAGCCCGCATCGGCCTGGGTGAGCAGATCGTGACCACCAAGACCCTCCGGCGGCGGGTCTTCACCCTGGCCGGACGGCTCACCCGCTCGGCACGCCGGATCACCCTGCATCTTCCCAAGCGCTGGCCCTGGGAGGAGCAGTTCAGCCGCGCCCTGGCCCGACTGCGAGCCATTCCACTCCCAGCCTGACGGCGCCCGTCCGCCACTGACCCGCCAGCCAACCCAACGTCCCCGCAAACTCGCGCTAGCCCAGTCCGCGAGCGCCTCTTGCCGTGTCCTATCCCGCCATCTCGCTCGCCACAGCCACTGTAAGCCGCCATCGGCGCCCCCAAAAGCGCCTGCAGACCGCCCGCCAACCTCCCGTCTACCCAAGTTCGAGCCCGGATTATCGCGCCTGTACTCCCTCACCCCCCTTCCGTTGTCCTCACGCTGTCCATCCGTGTCCATCGGTGGATTCGGGCTTAAACACCCTCCAATTGAGTCTTGGGGGGGCCGGGATTTGACCCTCAGGCGGCCGGTCCGCCATCATCGTTTAGTATCGCCATCGGCAGGTCCAGCTCCCTGAGGCCCGCTTCGATCGCCGCTCGGTCGCCCACAACCAGGATCACCAGGCTGTCCGCGTCTATTCTTTCCTGCCCCGCGCCATTGGCTTCACCCAACTTGACTGCGGAGAGGCTCTGCCCAACAGTTCGGAAATAGTCGTTGGGTAGGTCGTGCAACACCATTTGAACCAGGCTGCCCATGATCTGCCCCGGCCGTTCGAATCCGGCTGGCAGGCCCTGAAGCATGCCGGCCTGGGCGGAGTCCAATTCTTCCCGGGTGATAGGACGCTGCCCGTGAATATCCCGGAACTCTTTAAGGATTTCCACGACGGATTCCTTGGTTACCCCGGTCTGCACACTGCCACTGGCAACCAGCGCGGAAGGCTGGTGGAACCAGTTGATACTGGAGTGAAAGCCGTAGCTATAGCCCTTGTCTTGGCGCAGATTCTGGTTCAGCCGAGCCGAGAACTGACCGCCAAATACGTAGTTGAGCAGCACCATTCGGAAGTAGTCCGGGTGGCTTCTGGGTACAGTCGCCTGTCCGGCCTGGATCACCGACTGAGCCGCCCCGGGCTTGTCCACCAGGTATATGGTCGTGGAGTCGGATGCGGGCTGCGCTGAATTCCCTGCCACCGCCATAGATGAACCCGGGTTATCCCAGTCTCCGAAAGCGGTCGTGGCTTCCTGCCTCACCTCTTCCAGGGTGACGTCTCCTGCCACCACCAGGGTGGCGCCCTGCGGGCCATACAACCCCTGGAAATGCCTTTCCAGGTCTTCCCGGGTCAACGCAGCCACTGAATCTTCGGTGCCTATGGAGGAATGCCCGTACTGGGTTCCCCGCCCAAAAACCAGGCCCGGCATGATCTGCTCGGCCACGAACCCCGCATCATCTTTGGCCCGCCGCAAGTCGGTAAGATGCTCCCGGCGCACCCGCTCCAGTTCGTGGGGCGGGAAAGATGGATGGCGCACCACATCCGACATCAGCTCCAGCGCCCTCTTCCAATGCTTGCTCAGGGTTTCGGTGGAGAGCAGGGTTATTTCCCGGCGGGTTTCAGCGGAAAGGCGGGCTCCGATGAACTCAAAGGCCGCGGCGATTTCCAGACTGGACCGGGTGTCGGTACCTTCGGACAACATTTGCGCGGTGAAGCCGGCGATACCAGGTTTATCTGACGGGTCGGTGATTGCTCCGGCTGAAATCACCAGGCCGAAGGTGACCACCGGCATGTCATGCTTTTCCACAACTACAACTTTCAGCCCATTAGGCAGCTGCATCTGCTCCGGCAACGGCGGAGTGAAAACCGGCTCTTTGGCCGGCGGCGGCATCATGGTGCGGTCCAGATTGGTGGTTGCCGGACTCAGAGAGCGCTCCGGAAGCACCCGTAGACGCACCTGCCGCTGGTTCAATACCGACTGGCTTACCCGCAGAATATCCTCTTGGTCCACGCTCATATAGTCGTCAATGCTGGTATTGAGCCGGTTCGGGTCGCCGGCGAACACGTTGAAGTGGTTGAGGTCATCCGCCCGGCCGCCGAAGCCGCCGATATGAGTCAGCTGACGATAATGCTGGGCCTCCAGACGGTTCTTGACCCGGCTAATCTCCTCATCGCTGGGCGGGTTAGTATTGATGCTGGCCAGCACCTCTTCCGCGGCCGCTTCCATCTCATCCAGGTCGTGCCCCTCGGCGGCGGTGACATCGACAATGAACTGTCCGGCTACCTCCGCGGCGTGGAAGCGGACCCCCACACTCTGGGCGATCTGCTTTTCATAGACCAAAGATCGGTAAAGGCGCGAGCTCATCCCATCGGAAAGCACCGCCCGCAGCAGCTCCAGCGCCGGATCGTCGGGGTCCAGGTGCGGCGGCGTCGGCCAGGCAATGTACAGCCGGGGCAGAGACACCCGGTCGCGCATCTCCAGCTCAACCCGGCCACCCAACGAGGAGTCGAAGCGGCCAACCCGGGGGACCGATGGAGCGGGAGCCAAGTCGCCGAAATATTTCTCTACCAGCTCCAGTGTCAGCTTCGGGTCCATATCTCCGGCAATGGCCAGGCTGCTGTTGGATGGGGAATAGAACCGCCGGAAAAAGTCCTTAATGTCGTCCAGGCTGGCGGCGTCCAGGTCTTCCTGCGAGCCGATGGTCATCCAATGATAGGGGTGGGGAAGCGGAAACAAGGCCTCCTGTATCTGCCAATGGGCCATGCCATAGGGGCGGTTCTCGTAGCTCTGACGCCGTTCGTTCTTAACCACGTCTCGCTGGATATCGAACCGCTGCTGGTCCAGGGCGTCCACCAGAAAGCCCATGCGGTCCGCCTCCAGCCACAGAGCCAGCTCCAGATAGTTGGACGGCACATCCTCCCAGTAATTGGTGCGGTCGGAGGTGGTGGAGCCGTTCAGGTTGGCTCCGATCTTTTGGAGCGGCTCGAAATGGCTGCGGTTATGGTGCTTGGAGCCCTCGAACATGACGTGCTCAAAGAGGTGAGCGAAGCCGGTGCGTCCGACCTCTTCGTCCTTGGAGCCCACGTGATACCAGACGTTGACCGCCACCAGCGGGATGGAGTGATCCTCATGGATAATCACGTCCAGGCCATTGGACAAGGTGGTCTTTTCAAAGGCTATGGAAACCATTTATCGACTTCCTTTTCGTGGCGATGATTAGCAGGCTGGAGCCATTCTACCACTCCATCGATGACCGGATGCTACCCCGACGGAAGATCTAACCGAGCGTGTTTCCCTAGCCCCGGCATGAGCTTTAGATGCCCTTGCTCGACTTCACTCAAGGTGTTATCCTTACAATAAGAAAGTAAGGAGATACCTCGATGAGCACGGCCCGCATCGGACCCAAGCATCAGATAACCATTCCGGAGGAGGCATTTCAACAGCTGGGATTGCAGCCGGGGGAGTTTCTGGAGGTGCAGGTTCGGGGCGATGCGCTTTACCTGGTGCCGCAGAAGCTAATACCCCGGGATCAGGCCTGGTTCTGGAGCCAGGATTGGCAGGAGCGGGAGCGGGAGGCGGAGGTTGCGATAGGTGAGGGAGAACTGTCAGAGCCATTTGAATCTGCCGAAGAATTGATTCAGCACCTGCGGGACTCAACTCCCCAGTAAATGAAACTCCAGACAACCCGACCCTTCGACCGGGATTACGCCGGGCTTCCGGAGGAGATAAAGGAACGAGTCGAAAAACAGCTCGCTCTTTTACTGCTTAACCCCAGTCACCCTTCCCTGCGATTGAAAAGAATAAAGGGCACGGCAGACATTTGGGAGGTCCGGGTCTCCCGCAATTACCGGCTTACACTTCAGCTGGCCGGGGATACCTATTTGCTGCGCCGGGTGGGTCCCCACGATGTTTTCGACCGGCCTTGACCTGCACGACCGGCCCCGCTAGCATGAGGTCGTGGGAACTTTTAGTGTAGACATAGAGATAGGCGACGCTCAGGGCATTCGCTTTGAGACGGTAAACGCCCTAGTGGACACCGGCGCGTCCTTCAACTGGGTACCGCGGGAGTTGCTGCAAAGGCTGGGCGTGCCGGTACAGGCCCGCTGGGAGTTCGAAATCGCCGGCGGCCAAATCATCGAGCGTGATGTGGCCGAAACCATTGTCCGTTATGACGGCGAAACTCGAACCACCATCGTGGTGTTTGGCGATGAAGGGTCTTCCCCGCTGCTGGGAGCCTACACGCTGGAAGGGTTGCGCCTAGCCGCCGATCCGCTGAACGGACGGCTGGTTCCGGTCCGTGGCCTGGCCATGCGTCTCTAGAAGTCTGGCCGGAAACCCCGATTCCCCCCAAGTCGTCGTTTTCTTAGCGACTATTATCGATGTAATAGTTGGTTATTGAAACGTATTGCATACATTACCATGCCTTATAAGACTGTAATACGTCTGCTTGGCGTAGCACGAAAGCCGGCCAATGGCTTTCCGGCCAGACTTCTAGGTGGCCACCCCAGTCGCCTCTTCTCTTGCCCCTTAGCCTCCAACCAGCTAGCTATTGGTGCTGCGTTCGGAGATGGGGCGCTTGGCCTGGTTGGCCGCAATCTCCTCGGTGTTCCAAAGGTGGGAGAAGTGCAGCGCCCGGGGACAGTGGCCGTATGACTCTTCCACCTCAATAATTATCCCCTGCAAATGCATGGAACGGTCGTCAATCTCGTAAAGAGAAACCTCCACGTCCCTTCGCTCCAGCTCCTCCTTATCCGCGATGGTCACCCGCCCGTTCACCCGCACCGTATCGTTCACCCCGGGAATAAAGAAGATCAGTCCAACGTGAGGGTTGGCATCCACATTCTGGTAGGACTGGAACAGCCGGTTGCCAGCCACGTCGGGCAACAGCAGATGCCGGTCATCCAGAACCTTGACGAATCCTGGCTTGCCTCCCTTGGGCGAGGCGTCGCAGTTGCCTTCCCCGCTGGAAGCCATCACCGTAAAGGGGGAGTTGCTGAACTCCTGGACATAGTCGGTCATGTAGCACCTTGGTGGCGGCCCTTCCGGAGGCGTATCCGAATTCCTCCGGAACCGGGGGGGTCAACGCCTTGCCCTACTCCTCCGTCTAATCCCCGGTCCAAGTCTAATCCCCGGTCCAAGTCTAATCCCCGGTCCAAGTCTAATCCCCGAAGTGAACTCCTGGACATAGTCGGTCATGTAGCCCTTGACCTTGGTGGCGGCCCTTCCGGAGGCGTATCCGAATTCCTCCGAGAACCGGTTGGGGGTCAACGCTAATCCCCGGTCCAAGTCTAATCCCCGGTCCAAGTCTAATCCCCGGTCCAAGTCTAATCCCCGGTCCAAGTCTAATCCCCGGTCCAAGTCTAATCCCCGGTCCAAGTCTAATCCCCGGTCCAAGTCTAATCCCCGGTCCAAGTCTAATCCCCGGAACGTTATTACTCCATTCTAGCGGGGTGGCCGATGGCAGGCAAGCAGTTGGGTCGCCGCAAAGCGGATTTCCCGCGAACTCGGGCCCTTTCCGGCGCTGTTCCCCACCGGAGATCCGTCCCAAGAAATCCGGTTTATCCAGAAACCCTTCCTTCCCAATACTTTGGCTTTAAAAGTCCGGAAGGTTTTTGATCGGGAAGCTGCCAGGGCTGAAGTATAAGTTCCAATTACTCCCTTCCCCTATCCACAACATGGTAAGGCGGCGGGCGCCCGGCCCGGCGCCAATGAGGGGTATTCCCCAGTGCCCCTAGGAAATCGACGAACCGTTCTGCCCCAATTCAATTAGTTCCCGTGTCTCTTCCCTAATTGTACCTTCCTAGCTGAGGAGTGCCACCTATCTGGTGATAGGTGGCACTCCTCTACAAGCCAGCCTACCCCTGCCATAACATAGCTATAACAGATTGGGAGGTTCAATACGCCAGCTAGGGGAGCTGGCGTATTGAATACCCAGTTGCACGAAAGCCCGTAGCCACGTTGGACCATCGCCCGACCGGCAGTAACTTCCCGCCGGAGCGATTCACCAAAAGGGAACGAAATCATCTGTGGCTACCGGGCAATGAGAGGGTATCCTTATATGTTCTGGTTCAAGAGGTGTCCCCGCTGCTCCGGGGATTTGTTTGAAGAAAGCGACCAATACGGCCGTTTCATCACCTGTATGCAGTGCGGATTTAGCAAAGATACAGTGGAGCCCCTCACTGACCCGGACGACATCAGCGTGGCGCCGATAGCCGCTCCGGCGGTACCCAAGTTCGAGGGAGGCAAGCGCCGCCGGGTATCCCATGGCGGCCGCCACTTTGCCCGAACTTTATACCCCGGGGATGAAGCCTCCTAAACGCCCCTAACACCCACTCCAGAACTAGCCATTGGGCCGGCGGGAATAGAACCTGCCGGTTTTCTTTTCCCCCTCTCTCACCGCCTCACTGTCCAGTGCTTTTAGAGTCTCCTCACTGTCATTGCGACCTCTTCGGCTCCGCTCAGGATAAACTCAGCGAAGCAATCTCTGCTTCCCCTCTTGAGATTGCTTCGGGCCCGCGGCCCTCGCAATGACAATGGAAAGACCCTGTCTTACTGTCAGGGCAATCCCGTCTTATTATCTTTCTTAAATTTGTTTAAAACAGTAATCATCATGACGAAACTAGGGAGGGGTAGTGATGGTTCAGGCAACAGGCGCACCCATCGCCGAATACTTCGCGGCGTTGGACGACCCGAGGATTGATCGTACCAAGCGGCACAAACTCTTGGATATCGTCACCATTGCCCTTTGTGCCACCATCTGCGGCGCTGATTCTTGGGTGGATATCGAGCTCTTCGGCAACTGTAAAGAGGAGTGGTTCAAGTCCTTCCTGGAGTTGCCCAACGGTATCCCTTCCCATGATACCTTCGGCGACGTCTTCGCCCGCCTGGACCCAGAGCAGTTTCAACGCTGTTTCATGGAGTGGGTCCAAGCCGTAGCCCAAGTCACCCAAGGCGAAGTGGTGGCCATCGACGGCAAGACGGTACGGCGCTCCCACGACCGTACCCTGGGCAAAAAGGCCATTCACATGGTCAACGTGTGGGCCTCGTCCCATGGCTTAGCGCTGGGCCAGACCAAGGTGGACGAGAAGTCCAATGAAATCACCGCCATCCCCAAGTTGCTACAGCTGCTGGAGCTCGCCGGTTGCATCATCACCATCGACGCCATGGGCTGCCAGAGGGAGATAGCCCGGGAGATCATTGAGGCTCAGGCCGACTATCTGCTGGCGGTGAAGGAGAATCAAGGCCGGCTGTACGATGACGTTCGCGACCTTTTCGAGGGCGCCGAGGAATACGACTTCGAGGGCGTCCCCTATGACTTCGCCCGCACGCTGAACAAGGGCCACGGCCGCCTGGAAACCCGTCAATGCTGGGTCATCACGGACCCGGACTGCCTGGACTATCTGCAAAACCGGCAGCAGTGGGCCAACCTCAACGCCGTGGTTAAGGTCACGGCTCAGCGGGAGACGGCAACCGGGACCACGGTCCACTCTCGCTACTATATCAGCAGTCTGGCCAGGCCTGCCCAGACTTTGTTGGAGGTCACCCGCCGACACTGGGGCATAGAAAACAGCTTGCACTGGTCTTTGGATGTTACCTTTCGAGAAGATCACAGCCGGGTACGTAAGGATAGTGGGCCTCAAAACCTGGCAGTCCTGCGCCAGATAGCCCTCAATTTGCTGAAGCAGGAGACCAGCCTTAAACGGGGACTTCAAGGTAAACGGCTGAAAGCTGGCTGGGTTGAGGATTACCTACTCAAAGTGCTCCTTGGTTAAGACGCGATTGCCCTGGTCTTACTGTCAGTGCCTTTTCATTTTCTCAAAATAGTATAAAATTATTACCAGTTTAAGCAGGAGGGAAGGATGATGACTTTGAGAGAAACGCTGGATTTGGTGCCTGACTTCCGGAGTAGCCAAGGGCGACGCCACTCTTTGGGGGCGATCCTGGCCTTGGCCACCTGTGCCATGCTGTGCGGCGCCCGCAGCTTATACGCCATAGCTCAATGGGGGCGGGACCAAGGGGGTGCTACGGCGCAGCTTTTGGGGTTCAGCCAGGAGAAGACACCCTGCGTGGCCACCCTCCACCGGGTGTTCAAGGGCCTGGACGTGGCGGCCTTTGAGGCAGAAGTCGGCAACTGGCTGGCAAATAGCGGGGTAGAGGCGGATGACCCCCTGTCCCTGGACGGGAAAACCTTGCGAGGGATCCACGGCCAAGAGATACCCGGGGTCCATCTGGTGTCGGCCTACGCTAGCCGCGCTGGGGCAGTGCTGGCGCAGGTAGCTGCGCCGGGCAAAGGGGAAGAATTGGCGGCGGTCAAAGAAGTATTGGGCCAGGTACCCCTGAAGGGTCGGGTAGTAGTAGCTGATGCCTTACTGACCCAACGGAAAGTCTGTGAGCAGATTGTGGCAGGCGGCGGAGAGTATCTGCTGCCAGTTAAAGAGAATCAGCCCACCTTGCGCCGAGACTTGGAGGTGGCTTTTTCCCCTGCTAGGAACTGAGAGGGCTGGTGGGCCAACCGTACCTCCCTGGCTAGCAGCGGAGTGGCGAGCACGCGGGGCCAAGCTGACGGTCTGGGCCGATACTCCAGTAAAGCGGCGTCATGGGCGGCTGGAGCGGCGAGAGTTGTGGGCCTTGGCCGACCCAGAGCTAAATGGCTACGTGGGCAGCGCTGGGACGGTCGGGGAAGCGTGGCCGCATCTGCAACAGGTGTGTCGGCTAGAGCGCCAGCGGGTCGTGAAGGGCAAGAAACAGGTGGCTGTGAGCTATGCAATTAGCAGTCTCCCAGCCACTGATGCCGATGCCAGGCGATTGTTGAGCCTTTCCCGTGGGCACTGGGGCATCGAGAACCGCCTCCGCTGGTACGGGATGTGACCTTCGACGAGGACCGCTCTCAGGTGCGCACTGGGGCCGCCCCTCAGGTTCTGGCGGGCCTGCGGAACCTGGTCATCAGCTTGGTACGTCGGGCTGGGCATTCCAACGTAGCCGCTGCCCTACGCCGCCACAATGCCCATCTCAGCGAAGCTTTCGACATGATGGGCTTTACCTACCAGGCAGGAGAATGAAAAGGCCCTGGTCTTACTGTCGAAACTGTTCAGATTTGAGGGGAAGTGAGCAACCGGCGGCATTCCAGGAGGGGATTGAGACCTCTGGCCCGCCAGGTGCCAAAGAGGGATGCCAAGGTCATCTTGCTGTCGGTGCCCTGCCCTGAGCGGGTGCCGCCGCTGATCTTGCGACTGGTTACCAGATGCCGCAGGCTCCGCTCGGCGGCGTTGTTGTCTGAGGGCACGGCTGGGTCCGACACGAAGACAAACAGTTCCTTGATGAACCGTTCCATGCGCCGGCAGAGCTTGGCCTGAACCGCCAGGGGATCTTTAAGGAAAGGCCGTGCCAAGACCATTAGTTTCTCCTCCAGCATTAGCTGGGTGCGATGGCCTGGCTGGGCTCGGGGAAGGACCGAGCCCTTGGCCTCCGTGTAGACCTGGTGAACCGCCTCGGCCCACTGAGCCAGCCCAGCGTCTTCTGGGTACAACCCTTTCAGGTCATGGATATCCCGCAGCAGATGAGCCCAGCACCGTTGCTTCAGGACCGGGTAGTGGTTATAGGCGGCGTAGAAATCACTGACCAACACTCCGCTGAAGGAGGAATCCAGCACCTCATCCACCACCCCCTTATCCCGACCCCGACGCAGGAAGTATCGTTCGCTGGGAGTGCTGAAGGTCCAAACATAGCCGTTGCTCCCGTCCTGGCGCCAGCCGGTTTCGTCGCCCTGCACCACGGGATTGGCGCGGACTTGCTCGAGCACCTCTCGCACCGCCGTCTCAGCCTGACGGGCTACTCCATGGACGGCCTGGACGATGGCACCAACACTCAGGTGCAACTGATGGACGGTCTCCAGGTACCATTGGATGATTCTTATGGGCAACCGTCCCTCCTCCCGCAGGGTCACCATCAGGCTTACCAGATTGACCCCCAGGCGCTGCTGGCCCAGAACCACCCCCTGCAGGGCCTCTTTGGGCAGCCGGCGCCGCTGGCATACCGGACAGATGCGGGCTACCAGGGCGTGCTCGGTCACTTCTACCGGAGCCACCGGTAGCTCAATGACTTCCCGAGTTCGCTGTACCCATCCGCCGTTCAGGTGAGTCCCGCAGTCGGGACAGACCGCCACGGCATGCTCCACCCGCCGGGTAGGAGTCATGCGCTGGCGGGCGAAGCCATGGCGGCGCGGCTTTCTGGGCTCCTTTTTCTCCGGCGCTTGCCGGCTGGAGTGCGGCTGATTACCCGCCATCCCCGACGACCCGCGCCGGTTGGGACGGGATTCCAGAACCCCAATCCGCCTTTGCAAATCGGCAATGACTGCCCGCTGGCCGGCAATTATCTCCAGCAGAGTTTCGCGACTCGCCGCGTTCAGGTCTAGTTCAGTGTCCACCTCCCTGGTATGCCACAACTCCCCCGGCCATGCCAGCGTTTTTCCAACGGCTTTGAGCCAATTCACCTCATCAAGTCTGAACAGTTACTTACTGTCGTAAGTGTTCAGATTTGAGGGGAAGCGAGCAACCGGCGGCATTCCAGGAGGGGATTGAGACCTCTGGCCCGCCAGGTGCCAAAGAGGGATGCCAAGGTCATCTTGCTGTCGGTGCCCTGCCCTGAGCGGGTGCCGCCGCTGATCTTGCGACTGGTTACCAGATGCCGCAGGCTCCGCTCGGCGGCGTTGTTGTCTGAGGGCACGGCTGGGTCCGACACGAAGACAAACAGTTCCTTGATGAACCGTTCCATGCGCCGGCAGAGCTTGGCCTGAACCGCCAGGGGATCTTTAAGGAAAGGCCGCGCCAAGACCATTAGTTTCTCCTCCAGCATTAGCTGGGTGCGATGGCCTGGCTGGGCTCGGGGAAGGACCGCGGCCTTGGCCTCCGTGTAGACCTGGTGAACCGCCTCGGCCCACTGAGCCAGCCCAGCGCCTTCTGGGTACAACCCTTTCAGGTCATGGATATCCCGCAGCAGATGAGCCCAGCACCGTTGCTTCAGGCCCGGGTAGTGGTTATAGGCGGCGTAGAAATCACTGACCAACACTCCGCTGAAGGAGGAATCCAGCACCTCATCCACCACCCCCTTATCCCGACCCCGACGCAGGAAGTATCGTTCGCTGGGAGTGCTGAAGGTCCAAACATAGCCGTTGCTCCCGTCCTGGCGCCAGCCGGTTTCGTCGCCCTGCACCACGGGACTGGCGCGGACTTGCTCGAGCACCTCTCGCACCGCCGTCTCAGCCTGACGGGCTACTCCATGGACGGCCTGGACGATGGCACCAACACTCAGGTGCAACTGATGGACGGTCTCCAGGTACCATTGGATGATTCTTATGGGCAACCGTCCCTCCTCCCGCAGGGTCACCATCAGGCTTACCAGATTGACCCCCAGGCGCTGCTGGCCCAGAACCACCCCCTGCAGGGCCTCTTTGGGCAGCCGGCGCCGCTGGCATACCGGACAGATGCGGGCTACCAGGGCGTGCTCGGTCACTTCTACCGGAGCCACCGGTAGCTCAATGACTTCCCGAGTTCGCTGTACCCATCCGCCGTTCAGGTGAGTCCCGCAGTCGGGACAGACCGCCACGGCATGCTCCACCCGCCGGGTAGGAGTCATGCGCTGGCGGGCGAAGCCATGGCGGCGCGGCTTTCTGGGCTCCTTTTTCTCCGGCACTTGCCGGCTGGAGTGCGGCTGATTACCCGGCATCCCTGACGACCCGCGCCGGTTGGGACGGGATTCCAGAACCCCAATCCGCCTTTGCAAATCGGCAATGACTGCCCGCTGGCCGGCAATTATCTCCAGCAGAGTTTCGCGACTCGCCGCGTTCAGGTCTAGTTCAGTGTCCACCTCCCTGGTATGCCACAACTCCCCCGGCCATGCCAGCGTTTTTCCAACGGCTTTGAGCCAATTCACCTCATCAAGTCTGAACAGTTACTTACTGTCAGGCAGCGTACCCGACTCCCCTTCCCTGTGGTACCATGTTGCCTGCTTCTGACTATAGCGACGCCCAAGCCAAGGCGACGCCGTTCAAGTGGATCCCCGTATAACCCTCTTTTAGAAGGGGGATATAGAGCTTACAAGTTTAGACCTTTCGTCCAGGATGATTAAAAGGACCATTAATTGGCGGTTGGACGGCAAGGAGGACCAGCGGGAATGAAAGCGCTGCAAGACGTTCGGGTTCTAGACCTGACCAGAGCATTGGCCGGTCCCTTCTGCACCCTGATGCTAGGCGACTACGGAGCCGACGTGGTCAAGATCGAATTGCCCGGCACTGGGGATGACACCCGGAGTTGGGGGCCTCCCTTTATCGGAGAAGAAAGCGCCTATTTCCTCTCCATAAACCGCAATAAGCGCAGCCTCACTTTAAATTTCAAGGAGCCGGAAGCCATCGAGATTTTTCTGCAGCTAGTACAAAAAGCTGACGTGGTGGTGGAAAACTTCACCCCTGGGGTCATGCGCCGCTTTGGCCTCGACTACCCAGCCGTCAAATCGGCAAACCCTCAAATTATCTATTGCTCCATCTCTGGGTTCGGGCAAGACGGTCCATACCAAAACCGGCCGGCCTACGACCAGATCATGCAAGGGGTCAGCGGACTGATGAGCATCACCGGCGAAGCCGATGGTGACCCGCAGAAAGTGGGCATCGCAGTATCCGACATTGGGGCCGGAATGTGGGCCGCCTTTGCCGTTATGACCGCCCTCCACCACCGGGAAAGAACCGGCGAGGGTCAGTATATTGACATTTCCATGCTGGACGCGCAAGTAGCTTGGCTCACCTACCAGGCGGCCTATTACTTTGTCAACAATGAACCTCCCCAGCGGCTCGGGGCCGCCCACCCAACCCTGGTTCCCTACCAGGCCTTCATGAGTCAAGACGGCAAGTACGTAAATGTAGCGGTGGGGTCGGAGCGTATCTGGGATCGCTTCTGCGAGGGCATTGACTGGGCAGACCTTAAGACTAACCCGGAGTTCGCCCTCAACGGAGACCGGGTTCGCAACCGTGCCACCTTGGTTCCCATGCTGCAGGAATACTTTTTAACCAAACCGGCCAGCCATTGGGTGGAGGTTCTCCAGGCGGTGAACGTGCCGGCGGGGCCGATAAACGACCTGGCCGATGTTTTTAGCGACCCCCAGGTGCTGCACCGGCAAATGCTACTGGAAATGCCCCATCCCACTTTGAAATCCATCAAGCAGACCGGATTACCCCTCAAGTTTTCCGCCACTCCAGGGGGATTGGACCGGCATCCGCCCCTGCTGGGAGAGCATAACCAGGAGATTCTAAAGGACCTGGGCTACTCCGCCGCCGCCGTTGAAAGGCTGGCGGAACAGTCGATAATCTAGGGCCTGCCTCCAGAAATGGCGATTGGCTACTGACCAACCAGCCCCAACCGGCCAACCATCCCCAACCAGGGAGGCCCGGCCCATCCGCTGCGCCTGGGCCGGCTCGGACCCGCTGATGGTGGGTTATCACGACACGGAATGGGGTGTGCCCCGGCACGATGACCGGATGCTGTTGGAATATCTGATCCTCGATGGGGCACAGGCGGGTTTGAGTTGGTTGACCATCCTCAGGAAACGCCAGGCTTATCGACGGGCCTTTGATGATTTCGATCCCCGTCTCATTGCCGCCTATGATGAAGCCAAAGTGACCTCCCTGCTCCAGGATGCCAGCATTGTCCGCAATCGGCAGAAAATACGATCCGCCATCGCCAATGCCCAGGCCTTTCTGCGCCTGCAAAGGGAGTTCGGGAGTTTCGACCATTACCTGTGGTCACTCCTGGGACCCCTTCCCCAAAAGAACACCTGGAGGCTGGATTCCGAGATACCCGCCCAGACTCCCACGTCTGCATTCCTCAGCAAAGAGCTGCGAAGCCAAGGTTTCAGCTTCGTCGGCCCCACAATTTGCTATGCCTTCATGCAGGCAGCAGGCCTGGTCAACGATCATCTGGTGAGCTGCTTTCGCTACCACCAGGTATCTTGATGGCGGACCGCATTTCTGAGCCTGAAGGGATCAAGAATCTTTCTCAAACCGACCCATGTCATTCCGAGTTTTCATGCTCCGGCGGACCGCCACCGACGGATGAAAAATGGTTCCCCTCGGCTCATGGTTCGACGGGCTCACCACGAGCGGGAGTGCTCCCGTTCGTCCTGAGGTTCTCGAAGGGCGAACGGGCTATTTTCAGAGCAGGAGCGAAGCGACTGAGGCAAATTGCACCTTGCTTTAATCCCGTCAGCCGATTTATTATAGGGCCGGTTCCCTAACAGCCATTGGTTCGCGGCCATTGGTCGGGGGTTACTAGCAGGAGGTCTAACCGGCGTGGATTTGGGCTTAAGAGACCGGGTTGCCATTGTGGGTGGGTCCAGTCGAGGACTCGGTCGGGCCATTGCCCTGGCCTTCGCGCACGAGGGAGCCAACGTTACGATATGCGCCCAGAACGACGAAGCCCTGCGACGGACCGAGATAGAACTGGCGCGGGTGGGCTCCCAGCACCACGTTCTGGCCATCCCGGCTGATATCTCCACGCCCAGAGACATCAGGCGCGTCGTGCGGGACACTTTCAACCGGTTTGATCAGGTTAGCATTCTGGTCACCCAGGTAGGTAACTCCCCGACCGGTCCCGCCGTGGAATTCGAGGACGAAGAAATCTCCACCGATCTGGAACGTAATTTTTTTAGCGCCATCAGGCTCAGCCGGGAAGTCATCCCCTACATGAAGCAACAGCACTGGGGGCGCATCATAAATCTTCTGTCCGCTCCGGCTCAGCAGGCCAGTGAAGGCGTGGGCCTGGCCGCTGCCAGCCAGCTGGCCTTGGTCGGCTACTTCAAGTCACTGGCCAACGAACTGGCCCCTTTCAATATCACCGTCAACAACGTCGTTTTTGGGGCAATGGACACGGAACAGTTCACTTCCCGGCTGGAAAACGAAGCGCGGGAGCAGAGCAGGCCCACCGGGGACTTGCTGAAGGAAACCCTGGCTCAGGTTCCCATGGGTCGCCTGGGCAAAGCGGAAGAGGTGGGCGATTTGGTGGCGTTTCTGGCCTCGGATCGGGCCGGATTCTTAACTGGAAGCAGCACGGTGGTTGATGGTGGCATGCTCCAGGCTATCCGGTAGCCGGGGCCGCTACCCCGTTTGATTTGATCAGAACAGTCCCGAGTCCTTCGCCTTAGTCCTTCGCCCGAGTCTTTCGCCCGAGTCTTTCGCCCCAATCTTTCGAGGGTAACACCATGAACCAACGGCGGGTATTCCAGGACGCCCAGGAATTCCTTATTCGGGAGCAGCTACCTGGGTGGCTGATCCACGATTACCGCGACTCTAATCCCATTTTTCGACAAGTAATAACCCCTTTGGGCCATGTGACCCGTCCTTGTCTCCTCTACATCCCAGCGCGAGGCATCCCAACACTGCTGGTTCACCACGTCGACGCCGGAAAATTCGGTCCCCACAATGGAGAACCTGATTCAACGCCTAATATGGAACTGGCAATCTACCGCAGCCGCCAAACCATGGTTGAGTCTTTGAGACAGGTTTTATCGGGCGCAGCCAGGGTAGCCATGGAGTACTCTCCCAATAACGAGCTGCCCCGGGTGTCGCGGGTTGACGCCGGTGCGGTGGAGCTGGTGCGCTCCCTGGGGCCGGAGGTGGTTTCATCGGCGGACCTGATGCAGTTCGCCACGCAGCGCTGGACACCGGAACAGCTGGCGGGGCACCAGCGGGCCGCTGAAAAATTGGGGCTGATAGTCAACCAGGCTTTTCAGCTGATTGGGGCGCGGTTAAGCGAAGGCCGTGCCCCCTCATCTTCCCCCTTACCAAGGGGGGACGGAAGGGGGGTGCCCACTGAGTTTGAGATCGCGGAGTTCATTCGCCGCAGATTCGCCGAGGAGGAAATGGAGGCCGCCGACGGTCCCATCGTATCGGTGAACGCCCACTGCTCCGACCCTCACTACGAGCCCAGCCCCGAGGGCAGCAGCGTTATTCAACCCGGAGATTGGGTGCTCATCGACCTTTGGGCCAAAGAAAACCGTCCCAACAGCGTTTACGCCGATATTACCTGGGTTGCTTACGTGGGGGACCGGGTGCCGGAGCGCCATCAGGCCATTTTCGACATCGTCATTGGCGCCAGAGACGCGGCCCTGAATTATCTTCAAGAGTCCTTCCAGCAGGGGTTAGCAGTCCGGGGCTGGCAGGCAGACCAGGTGGCCCGGCAGTACATAGAAGCCCGAGGATATGGCGAGTTCTTCACCCACCGGTTGGGCCACAGCATTAGCTACCAGGTCCACGGAGAGGCGGTTAACCTGGACGGATTCGAGACCCACGACACCCGGCAGATAATCCCCGGCATCGGGTTCTCCATCGAACCGGGGATCTACTTGCCGGAGTTTGGCATCCGCTCCGAGATAGACGCCTACATGTCGGAAACGGGCCCCTACACCTCATCGCCGGTACAGCGGGATGTGGTTTTGATACCGGCGGGGTAGCGCGAGACCCAGTCTTAGGATGAGCAGCCTCCTGGAGGTGCCCATGAGCGAGCCCCAAAACGATGGCCAAATAGCTGTTGTCTTCATCGAAGTGCTATTTGCGATAGTTGTTGGTATTAGCGCCACCAAGATGACGGTACAACCTTGGTTCAACCCAGGCCCGTCAGCAACATTCCACGCACGCTTTGCGTTGGATATAGGAGTTCTGCTTTTAGGGCATACTACTCTGATTGCAAGCTGGCTGGGTTACCATACCATTATCAGGAAGGAGCCCCATAAAATTGAGACTTTTCGGGGTTGGTAACCTTCGGAATCGACATTGCCCTGCTGGCTTGCTATCTGCTTATATTAGTAAAATTCGAAAACTTCTGGTTCGTTCTCTTAATCTTAGCCTTGGTATTTTGCCTGTACGTCCTTTGGGATGGATTCCACTCGCGGCAATACCCCTCTGAAGACGAAGTGCCACGCCGAGTTGAAGCCGTTTCAAGATTTTAGTTTTTATTGTTTGCACTACTATTCGTCCTTTACTGGTCTCTGGGGTTTAAGGGTGGTGGAACGCTTTTTGCAGACGCAGCCTTCCTAGTCCTAGCACACGCCGGGATTATTTTGTATCGGTATCACAAGAATCACCCACGACTGACGTACATCCTTGATAACCTGATGTTCTTTAGTTGATGTTTCACTGGATCATTGGGAAGGCAAATACATGAAACCACTACTGATATACGTGGCTGGCCCCTACTCTGGAGCCACCCGGCCCGAAATCGAAAAGAATGTCAACTCCGCGATAGATGCTGGTGTCGAGACATACTTAAAAGGTCACTTCCCTTATGTTCCCCACCTGACTGATCTAGTAGACCGAAGAGCAAAGGAGACAGGAAACGATTTGACCTGGGAGGACTTTATCCGCTGGGACATGCCCTGGCTAAAAGCTTGTGATGCACTACTGTATCTTGCACCGTCTAAAGGAGCTGACCTGGAGCTTGGGGTGGCTAAGAAGCTCGGCAAACAAATCTTTTACTCGGTCGATGATCTGCCACCAATAGAGTAGTTAAGGCGTTTTTGATAGCAACTCGAGTCCCCAACTCAGGAATCCCAACTTTCGCAGAACACAAACCACCCTAGCGACTCCTCCGCGTAGACCATACCCCCGCTTCTCTGCTAGCCTTAGCTCAATTCAAGTGTAGCCCGCGAATCATAAAGGTAATCGACATGAAAAAAGTAGTCAGTGAAATCAGCGGCGTGGTTTTTAGCCTGCCCTGGCTGGTGGCCAAGGACTACGGCTTGTTTGAGGCTGAGGGCATCGACATGGAGTTCGTTCGCGCTCAGAGCAGCGGGGCAGTCACTCACACGGAAAATCCGGAAGAGGTGAACCCGGTATTGGGACACACCGCCTTTGAGGAGGCCAAGGTCTCCATCTACCGCGCTTGAGAAGAGGGTCAGGTCCGTCGGGCCTATGAAAGCCAGCAGGGAGCCCGAATCATAACCCTGCGTTCCGCGGTGGCCAGCCAGGCCGTTATGGTGCGGCCAGATTCCGACCATTACTATCCCGGCACCCTGGGCAACAAACCCATCGCCGTCCAGTTCCACGCCGGTTCTCACTACGTGGCGTTGCGCCTGCTGGAGGGCTACCTGACGCCCGAGAAGATCAAGCTGGTCCATTATGGGTCTCCGGCCAACCGTTTCGAAGCAATGATGAACGGGGAGGTGGAAGCCGCCGCGCTCATGGAACCCTGGATTACCCTGGCGGAAAAGCTGGGCTGCCGGGCCGTCTGCGAGGGCCACTATCTGGGGGCGGAGAACGCCAGCGACAGCATGGACGAAGAGACCTTCGCCGCGATAAACCGGGCGGTGGTCCAGGCCGTGGACCGGATCAACGCCGACAAGCGTAAGTATCTGCACTACCTGATCGACGACCCCAGATTCGCCGTAGTGGCAGCCAAGTACGGCGGGGTGACTCCCGAGGACTTTCACCTGCCCCGGCTGCGCTACTCTTACAACACCCCCTACACCGACGAAATCGTTGCCGACACCTACCACTGGATGGTGGGTTGGGGCCTGCTTGATGGCGCCGCCTGCTCCTCAGACCTGGTGGAGAATCGGATTGCCGAACCGGCGGCGGCACCCGCTGACGATTAAATAACCGTTTCAGAATGTCACCCCGAGCGAGGCGAGGGGTCTAAAGTCCCCGGGCGCATGGTTCTGACGCCATTGGCTATGGTGTAACTGTATTACTGACTCGGGAGGTATTACGGGCCCAGGATTTAGATTCTTCAGTCGCGTCGCTCTTTTGGAATGACATGGGTCGCTTTGAGATTGCCACCCGGTTTCACGTTCCGGTCCCAGGTTGGGGAGCGCCCCGGCATCGGGATAATGGCGGAACATTTGACCAGAGATGGAGAGGTGCTAGATGGCATTTTCGCTAAGACGGCGGCCCGGAGTGGCCGTGGTGGAAATTTACGGCGTAATCGGCACCCGAGTAAAAGACTCCGCCTATTCTCGCCTCTTCGAATCCATCGCCCGTAACAAGAGGTACGGAGCCCTGCTGCTGGACATCGACTCGCCGGGCGGGTCGGCCACCGGCTCCGACCTGCTCTACCACAGTTTGAAGCGGGTTGGCGAATCCAAGCCGGTGGTTGCCTACGTACGAGGCCTGGGCGCATCCGGCGGCTACTATCTCTGCTGTGCCGCCAGTCGAGTGGTGGCCTTGCCTACGGCGTTGATCGGCTCCATCGGCGTAATCCACGTTCGCCCCATTCTGGAGCAGCTGCTGGGGAAGATTGGGGTGGAGTTTTCGATTCTCAAAGAGGGCCGCCTCAAAGACATGAGCGGGTTTTGGCGACATCCCACGGATGAGGAAAGCACCAAGTTCCAGGGCCTGCTAACGGAGATGTACGACACCTTCGTTACGGTGGTGGCCGAGGGGCGGAACTTGGAGCAAAGCCGGGTGCGGGAGTTGGCTACCGGAGAACTGTATACCGCCCGGCGGGGGCATGAGGCCGGTCTGGTCGATGAGCTGGCCGATTTCCACCGCGCGGTGGAAATCGCCGCCGAGCTGGGCAACGCCCGACCCACGCCCAGGTGGGTGCGGCCGAGACGGCCTTTTTCGGCACGGGTGTTTGGACGAGACTCCTCTAATCTGGATTTGCTGGCCGGCGAAGCCAACCGGCTGCTGGCCGGTGGCGTCTACTTTCTCGAGCCGTCCTACCTCCTGGGGAATTATCTCGATCGCTAACTGCTGTCTTCACCTGGTGATGAGCTATCCTTCCAGCTTTTTCGCCTGCTGCCAGAAGGCCTCCTTCTCCCGCAGCGGCAGGTCGGCAAACACCTCCTCGGCCTCAGTCACCAGGTCTTCCATCTGAAGGTAGCGCCCGGAGAACTTGGCGATGGCCCCGCGCAGGGCATCTTCCGCCTGAAAGTCTAGCCAACGACAGAGATTGACCATTACCAGCAGCAGGTCGCCCATCTCGTGGAGCCTCTCCGTGGCGGTCTCGGCCTGGCGTAGTTCCTCCACCTCCTCCTGCAACTTGTCCAGAACACAGGACACGTCTTCCCACTCGAACCCGGCTCGCGCCACCCGGTCCTGCATCAGCTGGGCATAAACCAGGGCCGGCAAGTTCTTGGGAATCCCTTCAACCGGCGATTTATAAATTCCCTTTTCGGCCCGCTCCTGCCCCTTCAGCCGCTCCCAGTTGCGCTCCACCTCTCGGGCGTCCGCCACCTCCGCATCGCCGAACACATGGGGATGCCGCCTCACCAGCTTCCGGTTCACGGCGGTGATCACATCGGCTATGTTGAACTCCCCCTTTTCTCGAGCGATGTCCGCATGAAAGGCGATTTGAACAAGCAGGTCACCCAGCTCTTCAGCCAGCGGGCCCGACTCGCCCCGGTCGATGGCTTCCAGCACCTCGTAACACTCCTCCAGCAAGTTACGCTTGAGGGAAGCGTGAGTCTGCTCCCGGTCCCAGGGGCAACCGCCGGGCGCCCGTAACCGCTCGATAATGCTAACCAGGGTGGGGAAATATCCCAGTTCGCTTTCAGGAATCTCTTTTTCCAACATGAGCGAATTATAGAGGCGCGGATAGTTGCTCATCAAGCGGGGGCAATGCTAACGTAGAAATGATACGCCGGGCAAAATTACGCAGCAGGTAATCGATGAGCTGGTTGGTCAAGATACCGGAGACCCTGTTCGTGCTAGCCGTTCCCTTTTTTATCCTGTCAGCCAGCGTCGCCTGGGCGGTCAACGACGAGGGCCTGTATCAGCAGGGGTTCGACGATTACAACATCTCCCTGCGCACGGGGATTTCCCGGGTCGGTTTACGGGCGGTGGGCGCCGATATCCGGCGCTATTTCAACTCCTCGGAAGAACCCCTCAGCGTGAGGGCCAAGGTCTGTGGCGAGGATCGGGACCTTTTCACTCCCCGGGAAGTAACCCACATGAGGGACGTGAAGGTCCTGATTCAGAGGGTATACCTGGTGATGCAAGTGGCCGGGGCCTTCTTAGTGGCCGGGGTCATTGGCGGGCTTATCTGGTACCGAGGCTCATCCCCAGATAAGCTGGCCCTCCTGTTCAATTGGGGAGGCTGGCTGACCCTAGGCCTGATAATGGGTGTGGGGTTGCTGGCCTTAATCGGATTCGACGCCCTGTTTCTAAGGTTCCACCAAATATTCTTTTCCAACGACTTTTGGCAGCTGGACCCCCGCACCGATTACCTGATAATCCTGTTTCCCCAGGGGTTCTGGTTCGACGCCACCATGCGTGTAGCCCTGACGGCGTTGGCCGGCGGGCTGGGGCTGGTCGGGGTATCAGCGCTGTTTCTGGCGATTCGCTGGTGGTTCGGACCGAACCGGTCCTACTGGCGTCGCTCGGGAAACCCGGAGCTATTGCGACCGGATGCCCCTGACACGCCCAGCCCCACTGATCCTTGGCGTTAGTGGCCGGGACCCCTAGCGTTAGTGGCCGGAGCAGCAGCCTCCGCCGCAGCAACCACCACCTCCCATGGGCGGCATGGGGCTGAAATCCGGACCGGGAGAATCGCTACTACTGATAGAAGCAAAGACCGAGATGGCCCTTTTGGCCGGCTGCTCGCAGACCGGGCATTCAGCTCCGGTAGCGCTCATCGGCTGCAGCTTGTCGAACTTGTGGTTGCAGGTCGGGCAAAAATACTCGTAAAGGGGCATGGCACCACCTCTCGCTATTCCGAAAAGGCCGGCAGATTTAATCCGCCGGTAATTCATCGGTGATTCAAGAGAAATCTACTCCGCTAAAGGGCCAGCGTCAAGGGTGGATGCCCCAGACCGAGACGACTTCCATATCAGACCAGAGCCGAGCCTGACCCGAGCCGGTAATTGGCGAGTGACAGAACGGCTATGCTCAGAATGTTACTCAAACTCCTCCTGTGGCCTTACCGCTTGGTTACCTGGCTCCTCGGTCTGGCAGTCAAAGGCTTGGTATTTGGCTCCTGCGGATGCCTGGCTGCGGCGGCACTGGTGGTTTTGGTTATTGTCGTTGCGCTGGTTCTGCTCTTCTTTTGGTGAACAACCTGCTCCAACCTTTCCTGGGCTAGATGGAGGAGCGGCTTTTCAGGCATGCGCCGCCGCTCCTAGCATTGCGGCTCATGGACCGGCCTAATATACTTGGGCCAGACACGGCCGGAACCCCAATAATAGAATGCGCTTGAAATGTCTCTCTAAAAAGTGGTGGTCTCCGGTAGCCTGGACCCTCCTGGCCCTTGTGGGGCTAACCGCTTGCGGTGTCGAGAGTTCCATTGCCGGGGATACCCTGACGCCCACCATCGCTCGGTCCATGGACGCCCAGGCCCCAGATGCCCAGGCCCCAGCCGAGGAGTCTATTTTGCGAAGGCCCGAGTACGATGTCTCCGCTGAGTTCTCCACGCTGATAAAGCCCCACTTCTTCGTCCAGGACTCGGCTGGCGCGTTGGTGCCGGCCTTGGGCGAACCGCAACTGGTGCTGGAACACCAGGGCAGTATCAAAATTAAGTTGGATGATGGCGGGGTAACTTGGTATCTGGATCTGCTGGCTCTGGAGTCGGAGCAAATCGGCGAACACCCGGTCCATAAGATCTTTCGGCTGGAAGCCATGGGCGTGCCCATCGCACCGGACCTGTATCAGAAGCTTCAGCCCGACCATTTTGACCCGACCCTGTTCCATCGTTTGGACTTCGAGTACCAGCGGGGCCAGCGCACCGGCGGGGTTATCTCCGAGCTATTCCCCGACGGAACCTTTTTGGTCATCACCGATGAAGTGCCTTCGGAGTGGCAGATCGCCAAGGACGGCATCGCCTCGCCCACCCACTTCCACGTGAATCCCCTGGCGTTGAGCGCATCGTCTTCCCGCCTGGCGCAGGAGTTCGAGGCGGAGATCCTGAAGCTGCCCTTTAACGACCAGCGGTACCCGGCGCCGACTCTGGCGGAAAAGCAGTGCGCCGTATACCAGGAGAGCCTTAATCACCCGGACTACACCGTACTTTTGCGCGACCTCGGGTTCCGATTCACCACGGATTTCACCATGGCAGCCCAAACTCCGGAATCGTCTCAAGAGCAGCTTCCCTTCGGACAGCGGTTGACATCGCTGCTACAACCGGGCGCCGGCAGTAACACCCGCTATTTCGGCATGGGCAGCCACTGGCTGGGCCACCTGCTCCGGCAGCTGGAGGTGCCCTGGATTGGCGAGTGCGATACCGCCGGAGGGGTCAGGCGTTATCGTCCGGCGGGCGAATCCGAGGACCGCTATTACCTGACGCTGCGGCGGTCTCTGGAGCCGGACCAGACCCAGCGCTACAAGATAATCAAGCTGGCGGAGGACGGTTCCGGAGAGGAGGTGTATACCGCGCCGGGCATCATGCTGATGGCTCTGCCCGTCCCCTGGAATGACACCCGTTGGATGATGAGCACCGAGGGATGGCCTGCCGCCCTGGGAGACCGGCCTGCCGACCCCAGGTGGCAGTCGGTATACATCGTCAACACCGCAAAACCCGAGGAGTATCAGATGGTGGAATACCCCCTTTCCCAATTTCCTCGGGCCCCGGAGTCAGGCCTCTACGGTGCTTCAGCAACTCTAAGCGCCGACGGCCGGTACCTCAACAATACTCTCTATGGATTCAAGTATGAGGGGGGCGGGCTGTGGGTAGCCGAATTGGAGGAGGGATTCCACGTCAAACCCGATAGCTTCGTCCGGTTGGTAGAATGGGACCACATGCTTAGCTGGATGTCATTGAACCCGGACCGGGCCCCGGATGACGACTCGCCGGATCCGTCCAAATCCAGGTCCATCTTCATCACCGGCAAGGAGGTAGCCGACGACTTCGCCATGACTGCCAACGTCATGCGGTTAGAGGGTTCTGGCCTGGAAACCCGCGTGGCTAGCAAGGAGCGCCTGCTGCGGATGGTGGGTTGGAATCCGGTACCCTTCGCCAGGCAAACCCTGGCCGACGGCCGGGTTAGAGTGGCTGTGGAGACCCACCTCAACTATGAAAACTCGCTGCTACCCCGAGCCAAAGGCGTCTACCTGCTCACAGTGGACGTTAAGTAAATCCCTCAAAACAGCCTAGGTCATTCCGAGTTATCTTGCTCCGACGGAAGGCCACCGACAGATGAAATTGGCCCCTTCTCCCTTGATGGGAGAAGGTTGGGATGAGGGTGAAACCCCTCACCTCAGTCCTCTCCCACCAGGGGAGAGGATGCCGATGTCCAAAACGGAATGACACCTTGAGCCTGGAAGTCAAGGGACATTTTACACAACCTTTACGACACCGTTATGCCCAACTCGCTGTGCAGGTCGCGGATGGTTTCGGCCCGACTGCGGCTAGGTCGGCGCTGCCGGCGGCCGATAGGCTCGTTCTCCACCTCGGGCACCACTTTAATGGCGACAAAGACCGGCCCGGTCTCCTTCATGATCTGATCCACGCTGGTGGCGAACTCTTCCAGGTCGGTGAAGGAGTAGGCCGCGGAATATCCCGCCTCTTTGGCCACTCCGGCGTAGTTTATCTCCTCGGCGTTGGGTACCGGCTGGCCTCCAGTGGTGGCGTAGCACTCATTGTCCAGCAGGAAATGGAAGAAATTCTTGGGCTTCTTTCCGGCAATGGTGGCCAGAATACCCATGTTCATCAACAGAGCGCCTTCCGAGTCGAACAGCACCACCTTTTCCTGGGGCAGGCCCAAGGCCAGTCCCAGCGCCGCCGAGGTGGTTTGCCCCATCGCGCCGCCCAGGTTAAGGTCCCTCTTTTCGTTGGTGGTAAAGTCCAGCCAGTGCCGTCCGGAGGTGCCCGTGGGAATTACAATCGCCTCGCCCCGGTGTTCCTGAAAGGTTCGGAAAACGTCCTCGGCTCGAATCATCGCAGCAGTCCTCCTACCATCAATACTTCAATACACAATACGTTGGGAAAGTTTCGCCCCTTATCGGACGGAGAATATTCGCTCCGCCCAGAACAGGTCCTTCGTCTAAGCGGGTCGGCTAAACCCGGTTGAAACCGTGGTATTCGTCTCCAACCAGTATGGCTACCGGACGCTTGGTCGTCCTCGCCTCTTCAAAAGCCAGCGAGATGCGGGAGGCATCGGCGTCCTGCTCGACCAGATAATAGTTGACCCGCATAGCGTTGAGAAAGGGCTCGGTGTATCGGGCGACAGAGTCGGTAATCACCCCGTGCCGGTTCCAGCCTCGATAACCAACCACCATTACCAGCGGAAAGCCGGAATCCAAAGCCATGCCCCGAATTGAATCCCCCGACTCCAGCATGCCGGTATTCTGGATCAAGCAAACCGGTTTCTTTCCGCCGATGATTAACCCAAGGGCGATGGCAAAGGTCTCCCCCTCTCTCGAGGCCGGAACGATTTCCAGGGAGGGTTGCTCCTTCATCAACTCATAGAGGTAGTTGGTCTCGCTGTCGGGTATGCACACCACGTGGGTGACCCCATTCTTAGTAAACTCCTGGATCAAGGCCTCGGGGCTCAAGATCGCCGCCTGCTGCTGTACCATTGCCAGTCCCCCCTGCCGCTGTCCGCGGTGATTTGCCGCCAGGGCCCACCCAATCCGCGATCATCAGGGCGGCCCCGCCATTCCTGCTTGGCGCGCTCATTATATTCAGCAGCGGCCGGGCGGTCAAATCGGGTCCCAGCTTCATCAGAGTTGGGCGAGAGTTGGGCGGCGATACATCCGGGGAATGCCGCCGCATTTGCCGCGTGGTAAAATGGGGAACATCAAAAATCCGGGCCCCCAAATGGACAGACAGCGGAGAATCCCCCGATCCTCCATGAAAAGTCAGCCGAATATGAAAAACCTGGAGTCCCCAGCATGACCCAACAGCCGCCCCAGGCTCCCAAGAAAACCCAGGAATTGACCGTCCACGGGGAAACCCGGGTCGATCCCTGGTATTGGCTCCGCGACCTGGAAGACCCAGACACCCTGGCGTATCTCAAGGCGGAGAACGCCTACACCGAATCGGTTATGGAGCCCTGGGAGGGCTTGCAGGAAAAACTTTACTCTGAAATGAGGGGCCGCATCAAGGAAGACGATTCCACCGTTCCAGCCAAGGAGGGGCCCTACTTTTACTACACCCGATTTGAAGAGGGTAGCCAGTACCCCATCTACTGCCGCAAGTTCCAAACCCTGGACGCTGCCGAGGAGGTGCTGCTGGACGTCAATCAGCTGGCCCAGGGCCAGGATTACACCCAGATCGGAGTGCTGGAAAACAGCCCGGATCACAAATGGCTGGCATATTCGATGGATAACGACGGCTCGGAGCAATATACGATTCGGGTCAGGAACCTGGAAACCGGCCTGCTTCTGGACGAATCCATATCCAACTCCTACTACTCCCTGGAATGGGCCAACGACAGCCTCACCTTCTTTTACGACGTTCTTGATGAACACCACCGCCCGGTACAGGTGTTTCGCCACCGCTTGGGCGACGCCCCGGCCAGCGACGTTTTGGTCTACCAGGAAGCAGACCCGCGATTTTTCGTCGGCATCGCCAAGTCGGCCAGCAACCGATTCATATATATAGTCTCCGGCGGCAATAATATTACCGAGTGGCACTACTTGGACGCCAATCAGCCGGAAGGCAACCTAACCTTGATCGAGCCTCGCCATGAGGACTTCGAGTACGATGTGGAGGACCACGGGGAGCGCTTTCTGATCCGCAACAATGGAGACGGCGCCAAGGATTTCAAAATTTCCGAGACTGGCATCGAGCGTCCCGGCCGGGAACACTGGCAGGATTTCTTACCCCACCAGGCCGGACGCCCGGTACAGGGGATGCTCCTCTTTCAGAACCACCTGGCGATAGCCTACCGAGAAGGAGGGCTGCCTCAGGTGCAGGTGCAGGACCTGGCGACCGGCCAAAGCCATGTCATAGAATTCCAGGAAGCGGATTATTCGGTGCGGATTCAGCAGGGACGGGAGTGGGCAACCTCCACTCTGCGCTTCAGCTACGCCTCTCTCACGACTCCAGCCACGGTTTATGACTATGACATGGAGACCCGGCAGCGGCAGTTCAAGAAGCAGACCGAAGTATTGGGAGGGTTCGATTCCCAGAATTACCTCAGCCGGAGGGTCGCGGCGCAGGCCCCTGATGGCACGCTGGTACCAATATCGTTGCTCTTCAGAAAAGACACACCTCTGGACGGCTCGGCCCCTCTCTATCTGTATGGCTACGGTTCTTATGGAATGGTGATGGAGTCCGAGTTCGGCTCCGGCCGGCTCTCCCTGGTGGATCGAGGATTTATCTTCGCGGTGGCTCACCTCCGCGGCGGCATGGAAATGGGCTGGGATTGGTACGAAGGCGGAAAGCTGCTTCAGAAGAAGAACACCTTCACCGACTATATCGCCTGCGCCGAGCATTTGATTAGCGAGGGGTATACCACCAAAGGCAACATAGTCGCGGCCGGCGGCAGCGCCGGCGGGATGCTGATGGGCGCCGTGGCCAACCTGCGTCCCGACCTGTTTCGGGCCATCGTGGCCCAGGTGCCCTTCGTGGATGTGCTCAACACCATGCTTGACGACACGCTGCCCCTAACCACCATGGAGTACAACGAATGGGGCAACCCCAACGAGCGCGCTTTTTATGATTACATCAAGACCTATTCTCCCTACGACAACGTCAGACCTCAAGCCTATCCCGCCATGTTAATTACCGGCGGCATCAGCGACCCCCGCGTGACCTATTGGGAGCCGGCCAAGTGGACCGCCCGCCTGCGGGATACCAAAACCGACGATAATTTACTCTTGCTGAAGATTCACATGGAGTCGGGCCACGGCGGCGCTTCGGGACGGTTTGATCGCCTGAAAGAAGTGGCCGAGGAATACGCTTTCATCCTGAACATCGTTGGCATGGGAGATAGCTGACTATTCGGTCTGGCTTGGGGACGTCTTAAAGTCCCTCCCCTTAATCAGGGGGGGTTAGGAGGGGTCACATCACCCCCTCTAACAGGATGTTTAAAAAGCCTGGCGCACTGCCCGTGCTGGAATAGAAAAATGCGCATCGTGGTATCACCCTCATCCCACAAGGAGAGAGGATGCCGAAGCCCAAACCAGGATGACACCTTGGGCCTGGAAGTCAAGGGACATTCTAACCCCCCCTCTTAGTCTCCCCCTTGGCAAGGGGGAGATACCAACTGTTCAGACACCCTCTTCGAGACAGGTGCCTTGACGGGTTGGCGAGCCGGGCCTTAAAATCCGCTCTAGCTGGTCAATAACCCCAGGACGATTCACTGAGAGCCATCCCTTGGCGATTCTTGAAGCGAACCCAGATCCTGCTCATCGGGTTCCGCGAGTGTCCCAAATCCAAACGCTATAGGAGAACGAAGCCATGAAATTCGGAATGTTCATGATGCCCCTGCATCCCCCCCACCGATCCTTCGCCGATTCCTATGATCGGGATCTGGAACTCCTCAGCCTGGGGGACCAGGTTGGTGTCCACGAGGCCTGGATCGGCGAGCACATCACAGAGATGTGGGAAAACGCTCCGGTGCCGGAGTTGTTAATCGCGCAGGCGTTGGCCAGAACCGAGAACATTATTCTGGGAACCGGCATTACCCTGCTGCCCATTCACCATCCGGTGGACACCGCCCATCGCATCGCGATGCTGGACCACATGGCCAGGGGCCGCTTCTACTGGGGCATCGGACACCGCTCTCTTCCCACCGATTTGAAGCTATACGGCATCGAATACAGCCACATGGACGAGGTGCGCGACCGGGGCCGGGAGGCCCTGGAGGTAATCCTGGGATTGTGGGCTGCTGAAGACGGCCATTTCGAGTATGAGGGCAAGTACTTCAACATCCACGCGCCCCAGGTGGACAAGGAGCTGGAGCGCCGGCTTTATTACAAGCCCTACCAGCTGCCTCACCCGCCCATCGGCGTGGCAGGCAGCAGCATCAAGTCCGACACCATCCGTCTCGCTGGAGAGCGGGGATGGATACCCATGAGCACCGGGCTGCAGGCCTACGACCTGGTCGATCATTGGGCTTCCGTGGAGGAGGGGGCGGCCAGCACCGACCGCACCGCCGACCGTAGCCAGTGGCGGATATCCAAGGAAGTGTATGTGGGTGAGACGCCCAAGTCGGCTCGGGAAGAGGCTCGCATCGTTTTGGGACAGCCCTTCGACGACCATCGCTGGATCAACCAGAAGGCTCAGGGGTCGTTGGGCCGATACAAGATAGACCCGGGCATGTCCGACGAGGACGTGGATGTGGACTACATGCTGGACAACGTCTGGATCGTGGGCGACCCGCCGGAGTGCGCCGACCAAATCCGCAAGCTGTACCAGGGAGTCGGCGGGTTTGGCACGCTGCTGTTCATAACCCAAGACCCGGACGACCATTCCCTGATGCAGAGTTCCACCAGGCTTTTGATGGAAGAGGTTGCGCCCCTGGTCGCCGATCTGGGTTAATCAGCCTTCGAAGACGAGCTCCCGTTTGGGTAAATCCCCCTGAATCCCCCTTTTAAAAAGGGGGATTTGGATGTTACCAGCTTAGAATTTTCGTCAAGGATACGTAATCTAAAATTCCCAGGAGGCAAGGATGGCCCGAATACCCGCGGCAACCAGGGAGAGCGTCCCGGAGAACCAAAAAGACGCCTACGACCAGATTGTCAGCGAGCGCGGCGGCTCCCACCCGGCTGGGGGACCCATAGCGATCATGATCAACGTGCCGGAGATAACCAAGCGCGGCGAGCACCTGCGAGCCTATCTGCGGGGCGATGACTCCTCGCTACCAGCCAAGGTCCGGGAGCTGGCGATGCTGGTTACTGCCCGAGAGTGGGACTGCCCGTACATCTGGTACGCCCACGCCGCATTGGGACGGCGGTCCGGTCTCAGCGACGCCTTGGTGGATAGCCTGTGCGGGATAAAAAGGAGCTGAATGGTTTGTCCCCCGATGAATCGGCGGTGGTGAGCTACGGTCAGGAGTTCTTCCGTACTCACCAGGTTAGCCAGGCCACCTTTGATGCCGCTCGGACCCTATTCGGAGTTCGGGGTCTGACCGAGCTTACCAACCTGATGGGTTACTACGCGCTGCTGGCCTTTAACGTCAACGCCTTCGGCGAAGAAACACGCACGGGAGGTCCCGAACCCCTGCTGCCGGTGTAGCATTTAACGCGAGGAGCCCGACGGCTGCCCAGTGGGCAACGAGTTTTAACGCCACATGAAAATCCTGAGTATTCCGTAGGGGCGCACGGGCGTGCGCCCCTACCATGTCCAAATCACCCACTCTTCATACAGAAAAGGTATGACCCGCATGAATCAGCAAGAGATAACCGAATTCCTTGCCCCTTCCCGCATCGCGGTGATGGCTACCATAAATCGGGACGGAACACCGCAGCTAACGCCGAACTGGTACCACTACGATGGGACAGTGCTGACCTTTGTAACCACCAAGGAGCGGGTTAAATACCTGAACCTGCAGCGGGACCCTCGGATCTCTCTATGCATTTATGCCGCGCCTTTGGCCGCTGACTACGTCGTTATCCGGGGAAGGGCGACGGTAAGCGACCAGGACATCTGGGAGCAGGCACGCGCCATTATTCAGCGTTACACCGATATGGCCGAGGTGGAGGAGCATCTGGAGCGGTGGAAGACTCAGCCCAGAGTGCTGGTGACTGTCACTCCAGAACGGATTTCAACCAGAAATCGGTAGTACCCAGCCAGGATGGGCTGACCCCGCCATCCCGGACCGGGTTGATTCCAAGCTGGTCCTGCCGCCCGCACACCTCTACTAGGGGGAGTAGGCCGTGCGCCGGATTATTCGGTTGTGGCTCCGCTTGACCAGCGGGCCGTTCACTTCCGACGCGGCCCGGGCCTTCTGCCAATCTGCGTCGTTCTGGAAAGCGCCCCAACTCTCTTCCCTGGCCCCCAATCCATCGTAGCCCAGCATATAAACCAGTTGGTTGCTGGTCCCCACGACTTCCGTCCAGAATCCCACCACCTCCATGCCGTGCTTCTGGAACAGGGCGCTGGTGTGGTTGGCGAACCGGTCGTTCAGCGCGGGCAGATTGCCGGGAACGGCCTCGTAGGTCCGCAACTCCTGCACGTTGGTAGATATCTTGGGCAGCGGGGAGTAGGGGGTCAGTTGCAGAAAGGTGTTGAGCACCCGGGCTACGAAGGGCCCGTCCTGCTCGGTTTCGGCCCGAACCTCCTGCCAGGCGCGGTCGGCCTGGAAGGCAGTCATCTTCTGCTCCCGGTCCGCCATGCTGTCGAAGCTGAGAATGTAGGTAAGCTTGTTACTGTCGCCGATCACGTCGGTCCAGAACCCCAACATGCCAATGCCGTAATTCTTGAAAAAGCCGGTAGTATGATTGGCGAAGCGATCGTTCAGGGCGGGCAATTTCCCGGGCATCGTCTCGTAAACTCGCAGTTCATGCAGCATCGGGTTTCCTCCTTGCAAAGAGGGTGACTAAGAATTAGGGGTCATATAACTCCGGCCAACCTCCCCTTGACAGGGGAGGTACTTTGACTGGCCAAGTATAGCAGGCGGAGCACCGGCCGTCACCGGGAGGGTTCTGCTTCGGCAAGCAATCGGCAGCTTCGCTATCAGCGAGCCCAGTCCGTTCGTGGTGAGCTTGTCGAACCATGAACGGGTGACATCCGTCACCGCCCTTCGAGAGCCTCAGGACGAACGGAAGTCGCCTACCTTGTTCCATAGGCCATAGCCGGGGACCAAGATGCGTTTGCCCCATCTGATTTGGAGTTCAGGGCCGCTGATATTCCTCTTGCCAGCGGATGTACTCATCGGTGCGGTTTACCGCCCGCAGCAACTCGGCCGGAGCCATGCGGTCCTCCAATTCTTCTTGTTTTCCGCCATCCTGCAAAAACTTCAGGCTGTCGTGAACGGCCCTGACCGCCACGGCGAAGGTGGGGTTACCCAGCATCAGGATCCGGACGCCATTGGCTGCCAGAAACTCGGCATCGTCCCTAGCGTCGGGCGGAGGACTGAGAACACACAAGGGCAAGGATGTAACCTGATGCACTGCTTCGATATCCGCCTTGCCCCGCCGCGCTCCGACCAGCATCAACGCTTCGGCTCCGGTCTGGGAATAGGCCTTCACCCGCTCCAAAGCCTCCGCCAAGGGCAGCTGGCCCAGCGCGCTGGTACGGGCGACGATTACGGTGGTGGGGTCGGACCGGGCGGCCACCGCCGCACGAAGCTTGCCCGCCTGCTCATCGGTGGAAACCAGACCAGGGTCGGTCACGTTGAACTGCTTGGGGACGACATTATCCTCAATTTCAATGCCCGAAACCCCCGCGGCTTCCATTTCCCGCACGGTTCTAGCCACGTTGACCGCGTTGCCGAACCCGTCCTCGGCGTCCACCATCAGGCTTACTTCGGTCATGCGGGTGATGCGCCGGCAGTGGTCCACCACGTCGGACATGTTGGAAAGGACAATGTCCGGCACACCCAGGTTGGCCACTTTGCCCACGGACCCGGAGAGCACACAGACCTGGTATCCCAGGTTGTCGGCGATGCGGGCCGACAGCGGGTCGAAGATATTGGCGGCCAGGGAGCAGCTGGACCCAGCCAGCACGCTCCGGAACCTTTCTCTAACTAGGGACACGGCTGCCACCTCCGTTGTAGCCAGAATTTAATTTTGCTGCTTTTACTGAGCCCTTTAGAGGCTACAAAACTGGGGACATCCAAATCCCCCTGTATCCCCCTTTTTCAAAGGGGGACTGACGAGGATATCCCCAAACGGCGGCCCCTCCGACAAGGTTTAGGTCTTGATTCAAAGCTTAGCAGAATCACTTTGAGGGCCAACCGGGAGGCATGAAAATCTCGCGGGTCTGCGGGTCGCCAACACCTTCGATCCACGAGCTAACTATTCCAGGACTATCCAGCGCGGCGCGAACAATGCTCTTGTTGAAGGTGCTCACGTCTTCGGAGGTCAAAAACTGCTCCGAGGGCATCCAGATACACTCTTCTATCTCTTCGGCCTGCATCGTGATTTCGCGGCTCAGAGGCGACAGTCGGCACACAAAATAGATGTCCGATTTGCCGTACCGATAGCCATGCCAGTGCCGCAAACAAACCAGGGCATCGAACCTGGTTTGCACGCCTGTTTCCTCCAAAACCTCCCGCACCACCGCGTCGGCCAGGTGCTCCCCCGGCTGCAATGCTCCACCGGGCAGCTTGTAAAAAGGCGGCTGGCCGGGACGCCGGTATCTTTCGCAGACCAGCAACAACTCGCTGTCCTCGTTAAGCACCACGCCGCCGGCGCCGATGTAATGGGTGGCAAAGGGCGGAATAGTGGCGTCCGGAACCAGCCGATGGGTCAGCATCAGGTACTCTTCGGAGGAGTGATGAAAGCTGAAGCCCGCCTCGACCGCTATCGGGATCAGCGCGGCCAGGCTGGTGGGTATCTGCATCCATACTGTCTGGAAACCCTCTGAGCCCCAGACCTTCAAGGAGTGGCGGAGCCGAAGGGCGAACTCCGCCGGATCCGACGGCAGAGAGCCGGTGCTGGTGACCGCGCCTCGAAAAGGATTGGTGGTGAATTCTAAGACTTCCATTGCTTATGACCGAAGGCTATTGGGGGGGGCCCTACCGGCTATGTCCGGACTCCAGAAGGAAGCCTCTAGGGGCAGGAGTCCGGGACGGGTTCCCTTGCCTCGCGATAGAGTATAGCATACTGCCCGGAGCAACCTGCCGGGGTCTCAGCTCCCGGGTTTCCAGCCTTGGGATAATGTTTTATAGTAGAGACCATCCGCCATCAAGCTCGGCCGGGAGAGGAAACATGACCACTAGCAATGCCAAGCTACCGCTGCCCTTGGAAGGTCTTCGGGTTCTTGACGCCACCCATATCGTCGCCGGTCCCTTCTGCTCCATGATCCTGGCCGACATGGGCGCCGAGGTGATTAAGATAGAGCGTCCCGGGTCTGGAGATAGGGCCAGGGACAACACACCCTTCATCCACGGACCCGATGGGCAAAAGGACAGCGCCCGATTTCTGGGGGTTAACCGGAATAAGAAAAGCGTGACACTGGACCTGCGAAATCCCCGGCTGAAAGAAGCTTTTGAGGACCTGGTAAAGGTTTCCGATGTGTTGCTGGACAACTGGGGTCCGGGCGCCATGCGCCGGCTCGGTCTTGGTTGGGACCGGCTCAGCGAGGTCAACCCCGGGCTGGTTTATGCCACCATAACCGGATACGGGGACGGTGAGGGGTTGCGCGGCCCCTACTCCGAATGGCCGGCCAACAATCCCTGTGTCCAGGGAATGGGAGGCTGGATGGAGATGACCGGACCTCCGGGCAGCGCCCCGCAGATGGTGGGAGACAACATCGGCGATTCGGTTCCCGGGGTCTGGACCGCCTTGGGCATCATGATGGCTTTGGAATCCAAGCGAAAAACCGGCAAAGGCCAGCACGTCGATATGGCCATGTACGACTGCATGGTGGCGCACACCACCAGCAGCATGCCCCTCTACCAGACCAATGGCCAGGTAACCACCCGGGCCAGGGAAAATATGTTCAGCGCCCAGCTGGCGTTAAGGGCCAAGGACGGTTACGTTGTGCTGGCCGGCGCGGGCAACGCCGCGGAGAAATGGACGGCTCTCTGGAAGCTGTTGGGAAAAGAGGAGTTGATCGAGGACTCCAGGTACCTGGGCTTGGACGTGGAGGGGGAGTTTTACTTCAGCAATATTGTTCCGGCCATAGAGGAGTGGTCTCAACAAATACCGAAGCAAGAGCTAAACCAGAAGCTCCTGGAGTGCGGTTTCTCCATGGGCATAGTGCAGGACGTAGCCGATCTGGACCAGTGCCCTCACCTGGAAATAAGGAAGATGTTCCTGGACAGCGGCAACACCTTCGGTGGATCCTTCCGAACCGTTAACACCCCAATCAGGCTGGTAGACACCCAAGACACTCGGGCCGATGCACCTCCTTTGCTGGGAGCTAATAACGAAGAGATCCTGTGCAGCATTGGAGGGCTAAGTCCGGATGAGCTGCGGCAGATGGCGACAGAGGGGCTGGTCTAGCCTTTCCGCTTTTCCAGACCACCCGGATTTTGATTGATTTTGCAGGTCAGTTTTCAGGCCAGCGTTGAGGATTAATTTGACCTCGTTCCAAGCTCCCAGAGGCACCACTGACTTGCTCCCGGAGGAGCAGAAATATTGGCGATATATCGAGTCGAAGGCCGTCGCCCTGGCCCAGCGCTACGGCTTCTGGCGGATCGACAGCCCAACTTTCGAGGATGCCAACCTCTTTGTCCGGTCCGTGGGGGAAGGCACCGACATAGTGGAAAAGGAGATGTATACCTTTGAGGACCGGGGCCGGGACAAACTAACCCTTCGCCCGGAGGGTACGGCGCCGGTCTGCCGAGCCTACATGGAACACGGAATGCACAACCTGCCCCAGCCGGTGCGGTTGTACTACTTCTGTCCCGTGTTTCGCTACGAGCGGCCGCAAGCCGGGCGCTATCGGGAGCACCATCAGTTTGGGTTGGAGGTTATTGGCGACCCGGATCCCTCGGTGGATGCCGAGGTTATCGAGCTGGCCTGGCAGCTGATGAACTCCCTGGGATTACGCGACCTTGACCTGTTTCTGAACAGTATCGGCGACTCCCAATGCCGCCCCAATTATGTCGCCGAGTTGAAGAACTACTATACCGGATATCAGGAGCGTCTCTGTCCCGATTGCCGCAACCGGCTGACGCGCAACCCCCTGCGGCTGCTGGACTGCAAGGTGGAAACCTGTCGCGCCCTGGGTGAGGCAGCGCCCCGGTCGATCGACCACTTGTGTCCCGAATGCCAGGACCACTGGGACCGGTTGCAGGGAAATCTTCAGGCCATGGGAATTCCCTACCAGGTGGACCATCGCCTGGTGCGAGGCCTGGATTATTACACCCGGACCGTTTTCGAGATTCAGCCTGCCGACGCGGGAGGGCAGTCAACCATCTGCGGCGGGGGTCGTTACGACGCCCTGATCGAGCAGCTGGGCGGGCGTCCCACCCCAGGGATAGGATTTGGCTCCGGTATGGAGCGACTGACCCTAAACCTGAAACACAGCGAGGTGGAGGTTCCGCCAGAGCCTTCGCCCAGCTATTTGGTGGCCAACGTCGGTGAGGCCGCCCGCGGTCCGGCCTTGGAGCTGGCATCCAGAATCCGGCGGGCCGGAGTGGGGGCGATTTTGAGCAGCGGCTCTCGGGCCCTGCGGGGCCAGATGCGCCAAGCCAACGCGCTGGGAATACCCTATGTTGCCATCCTGGGCGACGACGAGATCGCCCGCGGCGAGGTGGTGATCCGGGATATGAAAACCTCCACGCAGGAGGCCCGACCCCTGACCGAATTCTTGGAGGGATTGTCTCGTTAGCTTTAGGGACCTACCGCTAACGATGAAGGGCTATCTGTCCCCTGATCTAGCGGCTTGGCTATGAGATGAGACGGCTCCTTCTCCACCCGCGCGCTCCCTCTCCCTCACGCCGGGCATTAATATCCCGGGCATTAGTTACAATGAGGCTCGGCTTAATCTTTTCCCATCGCTTGTCCCATTTGATTCCCTTGTGCGTCATGTGGCTGGTGTGTCTAAATCTAGTTTCCGAGGCGCTGATCGCGCCGGACTACCAACGTAACCGGGTGCTAGAATCCTCAGCTGAGCTTCCGGCATTAACCGGTTCCGGCGCTTCCGGCTCCGGCGCATCACCCGCGGACTCAAGCCCATCATCACCAATCGCACCACCCTTGCCGGAAGCCACCGTCCAGGCGCCTCCTCCTGCAGCCCCCAATCTAAGCCAACCTGCCAGCACTGCCTTGCCTACCGGCCAACCGGCTCCGGCGACGGCCCCGACACCTATGCCCGCTCTTTTCCCCACGCCCGAGCCGGTTCCTGCCCAACCGACTCTCGCTCCGACGCCAACAGCGGCGATAACTACCGTCCAGCCGCCGACTCCGTCCATGAGCGTAACTCCCGCAGCCACTACCATTAGCACTCCAATCTCTCCCTCAACCCCTACTCCCACTCTAAACCAAAGCCAAAGTGGAATCTACATCGACAACGGATTGGGCAGCGCTGCTAACACCGTCATTCCGGCGAACGCCGGAATCCAGGGAACAGTGCAGAATGTACTTTCCTGGACACCGGCGTAAGCCGGTGTGACGAAGGATTTTGCTCCTTCAGGTTGCGCGTACTAACACACTGCCGATTGCCGAAGCAGAGTCCGGGGTTTAGCTGAATGTAGTTTTCACCTTGGTATTAGTTTAGTACCGGCCGTGGTGACCCTTCCTTCAACCCTTCCTTCAACCCCTACTCCTACCCCTACTTCCACCCCTACTTCCACCCCTACACCCCTACTTCCACCTCAGCACCGTCCGGGGGGTCTCCTCCTTCAACCCCTACTCCCACAACGGCGCCCCCCACGGAGACCCCGCCTTCAACCCCTACTCCCACTACAGCGCCGCCCACGGAGACTCCGCCTTCAACCCCTAATCCCACCACAACACCCCCCACGGAGACCCCGCCTTCAACCCCTACCCCCACCACAACACCCCCCACGGAAACCTCTCCGGGGCCAGAGAGCGCTGCCGGGGTGGCCATCACGCTGCAAACCAGCGTCCCTCAGCCAGGGATTGGGCAATTATTCGAAGTGAAAGTAATCGTAGAAGCCCGAGCTGTCAGCCCAGTGGACACGGTTCAGGTTTATCTGGAGTTTGACCCATCCATTTTGCAGGTGGTAGAAATCAATCCCGGCGCCACACTGGAGGTTGCGCTGCAATCCGGCTTCTACAATCTGGCGGGCCAGGTGGGTTACGCCGCCGGAACCCTGGGAGATTCGGTCCAGGGCCCATTTACCCTGGTTAGCCTGACCTTTAAGACGCTTAACCTCACCGGCCCGGCAGGCACGCAGCTGCAATTCGCGCCGTTGATAGCCCCCAGGGAGACCAAGGCCATTGAAGCCGGAGTCAACAACCTGGGAAACCTGAGCCCTCTGACATTGGTGATTCAGTAGGAACCATCAATCGCCCCGTAGTCCAACCTGATGACAACCGGCGGTTGACTGTCGGCCAGGTTTATTAGAACATACGTCCAGACAGCTGGCCAGTCTGTCGACCAAAGCGTCTAGTCCCTGGGAGACAAGTACCGGGAACCCATGGCATCGGAAGGGTTGGGAGGAGGAGCACAACCTGTTTTGGAGGTCTATTCTTAATCATGCTGCAGGGTTCAATTAAGGGTTCGACCAGGGGAAGAACGATTTACTACCGGGGCTATGTAATCCAAGAGGCCGGTGGGACTATCTATTGCTCAATATCAGGACCACGCCCCGGACGTCGGGAATTGGCTATATCGGAAACGTCACAAGAAGCCATGCGGTGGATCGACCAGCGGGTAGCTCTCATGAAAGCACCGGAGACAACGGATACGGCTAGCCATGCGGATCAGGCCCCGTGGCAGTATTTTGGGGCATCCTACACGCCCATATTCGGTTAACGACGGAATATCCTGGCACTACCAATAAAAAAAGTCCCGCCTCTTTTTTAGAAAGGCGGGACTTTTTTTATTGCCTCCTGGACGCCGGTCCTATTAAAGAAACCGGTTCCCAGGCTCCATGAGCCGGCACTCAGTCGTTGTCGGCCGACGCAGCGCCGGCGGTTTGGGCCCGCTTCTCCTTCTCCTTAAAGTGGGGAATCACGTATTTCCCGAATAGCCGGAGAGAATTTTTGACCTCCGCATCGGTGGCAGGCCCGGCTTGGAATATGGGCATGATCTCGTCGGCGCCGATTCGCTCGTAGTTCTCAATAACCTCGATACAGTCATCGGGCGTCCCCACGCAGAAACGGCCGGTGTTAAGCACCTCCTCCGGAGAGGTCCCTTTTCTCATCTGCGGGTCCCATTCGAACCTCCGGACGTGGTGCTTGTAGTCGTCCGGCACATTACTGGTATCAACGCCACTCCACCCCCGCTCGTAATTGCGCAGGCGAATGTTTATGTTCCAGGCAGCCAGTTCGGCGCCTCGCTCCTGACAAACCTTTTTGTCCTCGTTGCAAAAGCCGATGCTGGATACCACCACTTTGTCGTTGATGAACTTACCCACCGGCTGGGCAGTTTTCAATGCTTCTTTGTAAACGCCAATGCGCTTTTCCACGGCGTCGTATTGGCCCAGCACGTTACAAAGGCAACCGATGCCCAGCTCCCCGGCCCGCTGGAAGGTGTCGTCCTGGCTGCAGGCCGACCACAGCGGCGGATGGGGCTTTTGGAATGGTTTGGGGATTACCTCCCGTTCCGGCACGTTGAAGTACTTACCCTCGTGAGAGTAGATTTCTTGGGTCCAGATATTCGGTATCATCTGGAGCGATTCTTCCCAGATTCCCTTGGTATCCTCCAGGTTTACTCCGAAGGGAGTCAGCTGGTAGGGGTTGCCGGAGCGGCCCACTCCCACGTCGACACGACCACCGCTGAGCACGTCCAGCGTCGCCGTCTTCACCGCCACGTGCAGCGGATGATGCACCGGCAGCAGCACCACGCCGAAGCCCAGCCGCATGTTGGTGGTGTGCTGGCTAATGGCAGCAAGCATCACCTCGTTCGCGCTGCAGTGGGCCCATTCGGTGAGGAAGTGGTGCTCCACAAACCAAACGTGCTCGAAGCCCATTTCCTCGGCCAGCACGACCTGATCGATTATTTCCCTAATTCGCTGGTGCTCGGCCTCCGGAGTCGCGGGCCTGGGTACCTGAATCTCGTAGAACATCCCAAATTTCATGATTCGCTTCTCCTGCTCTGATTTTCCATTCCGATTCTGCCTTCCTGATAGGATGCTTGCCGGTCAGGTCTTGGCGTACTTTCCGGTAAGCTGGGGCGTGGTTCCCTCCAGGCCCTTTTCCATGCGATCCAACCGGGTTTCCCTGGCCCAGGTGCGGTTCAGGTCGTCCCGAACATTGAGGTGCAGCCGGCCCAGTCCCTCGACCTCCAGTTCAACCAGGTCCCCGTCCATCAGGGCGCTCAGCCCCCGATGGTTGGTGCCGAGAGCGATAACGTCCCCCGGCTCCAGGGTATGCATCGAACTGGCCCACTCGATGCAACGGGGAATTTTATGCGCCATGTCGCTGGTGTTGTAATTCTGCTTTAGCTCGCCGTTGACCCAAAGCCGGACCTGTAGATTCAGCGGGTCGGATATTTCGTCGGCGGTGACCAACCAGGGCCCCATGGGGGCGAAGGTCTCTCGAGACTTCATCTGATAGAAGGTGTTGCCCCCGTCTTGCAAGCCCCGGGCCGACCCGTCGATGAAGTTGAGGTAGCCGAAGACATAGTCGTAAGCGTCCTCGGCCTTAACCTGCTCGGCCCGCTTTCCAATGACCAGGGCCATCTCTGCTTCGCCCTCGAATATCGTAGCTGGAATATCGGGCAGGACCAGGGTGTCGCCATCGCCAATCACGGAGTTGGGGGATTTGTGGAAGGCGTTGATCGGAGCCGGCTCGGCCCGGGTGCCGTCCTCCATGTAATTGACAGCCATCGCCACTATATTGAAGGGCTTGGGCATGGGAGACCGGAGCTTCACCTGAGCCACCGGCACACCGTTTCTCTCGTTGACCACCTCGGTCAGCTTCTGCTTATGCTCCGAGAAGCCCGCGATTAGCCGGTTGATCAGCTCGCTGGGTTCCTGGTGAGGAATGGAGCTAACGGCGTCGGATATGTCGACCACGGCCCCATCCTTGACCACACCCAGCTTGAAATCATCAAAAAATACCAGCTTCATTCTAAGCCTCCTCTAGACATCAGGTTTGTGTTTCAGCCCACCCCTAGTGTTAGCCCGGTGTTAGCCCGGTCCTAACAGCCTAATATCGTCGCCCACCACCACGGCTCCGGGGTGTAACACCACCGCGTACACGCCGAAATAGGTGGCGGAAGACTCTGGCCGATAGCTCCGGATCAGGCCCAAGGCGTCCACGTCCCGCTCACCGGTAGCCGGATTCTGGGTGATGATAGCACATCGAGGGTCCTGGCTAACAATCTGGATTTCCAATTCCTTCCCAATGCGCAGGGTGCGCCCGATCCAGGAGTCCTCTTCATGGGGCTCACAATGCTCCAGCAGGAAGGTGGGGCGAAAGCGGCAAACGTCGAGGTTGCCCGGGCTTTTGCCCGGTTTGGCGCCCAGTATTCCGGCCTGTTGCTCCAGCCTTTGCAGCGAGGCCCGGGACAGCAGGGAGACGGGGAATTCGTCGTAGCACTGGCCGGGATTCGCTGACGCCGCCAGCTTTACCGGTTCGCCACAGAACTGGGACAAGGCCGTGTCCCAGCTGCCCCGCAGCACATTGCCAGCGACTTGTCTACCCCAAATGCGGGTGGTGACAGCTTGCCCCAACTCCACCTTCGCTGACAACGCTGGACCGTTGGGAAAGTCCAAATCCAATTGGCCGGATGCGACGTCGTAGTTGGCCTTGATCTGGGTCAACTTCCCCATTTCCCGCTGGGTGAGCAGCCGCCCCCGCTGATCGATCAGGTAGAAACGCCGGTCCTCCGGAATCCCCTGGGGTCCCACCTGCACCGCCTCTCGCCGCTGCACGGCCAAGGACTTAACCGGCGCGGTGTAAATTTCCGCTACATTTACCAACAGCCGCATCTCATCTTCGAATCGCCAAGCCGCCGCTACTCCTGCTCCAGGAACTCCCGCACCCAGGCCGTCATCGGCTCCTTGTCGTAAAGACTATCAAGCATCAGGGCGTTTCGCATCGCGTCACCGCCAAAGTAACGTTCATAAAGGACCTGCCGGGCGCTAAAGGAGCTGCAGCAGGTATCCCAGGCCAGGTGAAACAGCCGCACCCGCTCTTCGGCAGTGGCGGTATCCGTCTCCAGATATTGTTGAATTTGCGGGGCCAGCGGCCCGTTCATGTCCGCTTCCGAGGGCAGGGCCATCAGGCTGCTGGAGCCCAAAAGATGCAAAATTTCCGCCATCCTCGGATACATCTCAATAAACTGCTTACGGGCCACCAGCAGCGGGGTATAGGACGGACACATTACTCCCCATTCATCAACCACGGCGTCGGCTTCGGAGGCGCGGAGACAGGCTTTGGTAATTTCCAGGTCTTCGATGATTTCCGCCATCAGCTGCTGCACTTGAGGTATTTGACCCGAACCCAGAGTCTGGACCATCAGGTTGGCCAGCCCCAGCATAAATTCGCATTTGACCACGTTCTTGGTCACCACCTGGTGTCCGGTGTGGGAGTTGCGGTGGGTCTTACCCGCCCAGTTGTTGCACATCTCTACGTCGCCGTAGAGAAAGATCCTCTCCCAGGGCACAAGTACGTCATCGAAGAAGACCACCGCGTCCATCTCCTCAAAGCGGGAACCCAGGGGATGGTCGAAGTGGGAGCGGCCCAGATCGAAGCTCTCCCGACAGAGCATTTTCAGGCCTGGCGTGTTGCAGGGGATGGCAAACCCAAAGGCGTAGCGCCCCTCGGATCCGGCGGCGATGCGATGGCTGCGCGCCGGATAGACGGCGATTTCATCCGCCAAGGGGCCCAGCGTGGCCAGCACCCGAGCCCCCTTGACCACCAGCCCGTTATCCTTTTCCTTGACCACAGCCAGCGCCACATCGGTGCGGTCTTCCAAGGGGGTGGCTCCGGGCGAGCGGCTACGCTGGAGATTAACCAGGGTGTGGGTTAGAACCAGGTCGTTCTCCCGGACATACTCGTAGTAACGCTCGATGTTTTGCTTGAATTCGGGGCGGTTTTGCCCGCAGTAATCGCTGGCGGAGGCCATCGACATGACTGCGCAATTGAGGAAATCCGGAGTCCGTCCCATCATGCCGCAGCTGGCGCGGGCCCAGTGGGACATCATGATACGGCGGCGCTCCAGATCCTCCAAACTTCGGGGCATGATATGGGACAACCCCACCCTGTCGCCGCTGCTGGGTGAGGTATAGGTCATCTCATCCCGCAACTCCGGCTGGTGCTGCAAGTCCAGAAGATGAGCAATGCTGCCAGCGCCATTACGCAGGTCGGGGTGCGCGGTAACGTCCGGCACCCGCTGACCCAGCAGGTACACTTCGGCGGAGCGCTCACGCAACCCCGCCAAGTACTGCTCACCGGTCCTAGGCATGATATGGGACAACCCAACCCTGTCGCCGCTGCTGGGCGAGGTATAGGTCATCTCATCCCGCAACTCCGGCTGGTGCTGCAAGTCCAGAAGATGAGCAATGCTACCAGCGCCATTACGCAGGTCGGGGTGCGCGGTAACGTCCGGCACCCGCTGACCCAGCAGGTACACTTCGGCGGAGCGCTCACGCAACCCCGCCAAGTATTGCTCACCGGTCCTAGCTGGCATCGAATACCTCCCGGTGGTTACCCGAATGCGTTGGTCCTGTGCCCGACCCAGGGTCTTTCGATTGTCATCGCGAGGGCCGCAAGCCCGAAGCAATCTCATGAGAGTAAGGAGAGATCGCTTCCCGGAGTTTATCCTGAAAGCAGCCTAACGGCTCGCAATCACCCTGGGGGGATTTCCCCCCTGTAAAAGGGGGACTGGGGGGATGTGGTGGTCCTCCAACCGAAATTGGCTGTGGGTTCAGGGATTGGGGTTGGGGCTAGTTGGGGCTAACGGCTACGCTGCGGATTTCCCCAAACTCCTTCTTCAGCTTGTTCCAGGTATCGCCTCCGTCGTTGCTGACATACACGTAGCCGTACAGGCTGCCGGCCACAACCACGTCGGGTGTCTCCGGATGAGAGGCCAGCCAATAAACCACCGAATTCGGCTCGACCGGCAGATTAACGGACTCCCAGGTCTTGCCCGCGTCCTTGCTGCGTCTAATGGCGCCGGTTACCCCGGGAATGAAATCGCCGTTGCCCACGAACAGTGTATTGGGGTCATTGGGCTTGACTATCATGCCGCGGCAGTAGGAACGGGTATCCCCTTCATGGAACTTGGGAAATTCGTGCAGATCCCAGCTTTCCCCCTCATCGGTGCTGGTGGAAATGCCGAAGGGAGTGGTGCAGTAAACCGAGGTGGTGCTGCCAGGGCTGACAGCCATCCCGTGGATGTCACCGTGGAAGGGGTCGGGGCCCAATTCGGGCAGCTTCAGCCAGTTGTCGCCACCATCCAGACTCTTGTAGACGCCGTCTACCTCAATGCCTGCCCATATGGTGCGGTGGTCCCGTGGATCCACTATCACGTTGGTGGTGCGGGGAGTGCCGACCGGGCAGTTCATGTCTACGCCCATGGAGAGCTCATCCCATGACTTGCCCCCGTCTCTGGAGCGGAAGGCGTTGGGCCTGGTTCCGGCGAAAATGGTGTCGGTGTCTCCCGCGTCGACGGTTACCGACCAGATCTGAGTACTCTCCATAGGGGATTCCAGGCGCTGCCAGGTAGAGCCATTGTCCTCGCTGCGGAAGATGCCGCTGTCGGTACCGGCCAATATGCGCTGGGAGCCGTCCGGGTAAACATGCAATGCCCGCACGTTGCACTCCGAGGGAAGGGGGGTCCTGATGCGATTCCAGGTCTCTCCGGCATCGGGACTGCAAGAGAGACCTCCGCCGACGCTACCTATGCAGATCGTATAGTCCTTGGCCATAGCTACCTCCTCATCTCGTTAAGAATCCCAGCCTGTCTCTGGTATAGGGGTATGATAGCTCCACCCGTCCGGAAAAGCTACTGACTGGGAATTCTCCGGTTGAGCTGGTATTCACGGTAACCGAGTTGTCATGTATAATCAGCTAGTAGCAAGTCTCGAGTTGAGAATTAGAGGGAAGGTTAATGGAGAAACAGGGTGATCGATTCCTTTGGGGACCGAGCGACCGAGGATCTTTTTCACGGGAGGCCAACCAGCCGAGTTAGGAAATTCCCAACGACATCCGCAGGCAGGTTTTGAGAAAACTGGACATCCTGAATGCAGCATACCAAATTCAGGATTTGCGAAGCCCGCCGGGGAACCGGTTAGAGAACTTGGGCGGGGACTTGGCAGGATTTTACACCATTTAGAGTTAACGACCAATGGCGAATCATCTTCCGATGGAGCGGGCGTGATGCCCAAGAAGTGTCCTTAATTGACTATCATTAATTATTCCTCTAACAGAAAAGGTGGAGCATATGATACCGGTTAATCGGCTACCAACTCAGCCCGGCGAAATTCTATCTGGGGAGTTCTTGATTCCTATGGGGCTTACTCAGGTGGCACTGGCAGAACATTTGGGAGTGCCGGTTCAAAGGGTCAATGAAATCGTTCGCGGCAAGCGCGGAATCACTCCGGAGACCGCCTGGTTGTTCAGTCAGGCTTTTGGCACCACCCCCGAGTTCTGGATTAACCTTCAGACCAACTATGACCTGGCCAGAACTCGACCCAAGGAAAAACATATCCAACTGCTACAGTCGCCCCGGTAACTCTCCCAGGTCGGAATACACCAGCCCCCTTTCCCTGGGCCGCCAACCATTTGACAGCTATGTCCGCTAGTAGTAATCTGCGTCCAATCAGACCGCAGTGGTTCCATTCGCGGTGTGAAGCACCCGGCAGCAAATCGAGGAGGATACTGAGCATGAGCTACGAAGGTTTAATCGCAGAAACGGTCTACATCAACGGACATAACGGCGATCAGATAGATGCCTATCTGGCTCGGCCGCTCGGCCCCGGACCCCATCCCGGCGTCGTGCTGATCCACCACATGCCTGGCTGGGATGAAGCCTCCAAAGAGATGGCCCGAAAGTTTGCTTACCACGGCTACGCCTGCATTTCCCCCAACCTGCACTTCAGAGAGGGCAAGGGCAACCCGACGGACAACAGTGTCAGCGTGCGGGACGCCGGTGGAATGCCCGATGACCGCACCTTGGGAGACCTGGCCGCCGCCAACGCATACCTGCGGTCGTTGCCCTACCACAATGGCAAAGTCGGAGTTATCGGTTTCTGCTCCGGTGGACGCCAGACCTACCTGGTAGCCTGTCGGCTGTCCGGATTCGACGCCGCGGTGGACTGCTGGGGTGGCGGCGTCACGGCCACGGGCGACGAGCTTACCCCGAGGCAGCCGGTGGCCCCCATCGACTTCACCGCCGACATGAGCTGCCCCATACTGGGCCTTTTCGGCAATGACGACGCCAGACCCTCGCCGGCAGATGTGGACCAGACCGAAGCCGAGCTCAAGCGCCTCAACAAGACGTACGAGTTCCACCGCTACGATAACGCGGGCCACGGCTTCTTCGCCGTCGACCGTCCCAGCTACCGGCAGGAGGCTGCGACGGAAGGCTGGCAGGAGGTGTTCAAGTGGTACGGAAAGTATCTGGCCGCGGGTACCACCGCCGCCCGGGAAGCCGTTGGAGTTGGTGACAACTAAGCCTTAGTAGCGACGGCTCGGAAGTCTGAGCCAGATCCGCCCCGGCCGGGGCTCTCAGTGGAAAAACGATGCTCCGGGCGTGGAAAACGCTCGGAGCATCGCTGGTTTTTAGGCGATTCCCGGTATAATCCTAACATCCACGCACAACACGAGGGGAAGGATATGGGAGCCACGGAAACCCTGGCCCGCTACGGCGCTACCGCCACGGCCGCCGACATACCCCAGGAAATCCTGCATGAAGGAAAACGGTGTTTCATCAATTTCCTGGCGGTGGCGCTTTACGCTTCCCGGGATCCTTCCCTCGACATTCTGCTGAAGGTCTTTCAGAGAGAAGGCGGAGGACGGCACGCATCTATCGCCGGTGTGGGGCCGCGCACCACCTTGCAGAATGCAGCCCTGGCCAACGGCTACCTGGGCCACCTGGAGGACTACGACGACACCCATTTCCCCACCGTGATTCATCCATCTTCGCCAACTTTGCCGGCGGCCCTGGCGATGGGCGAGCAGATGGCCGCCAGCGGCATGGAGGCGTTGGTGGCATCCATTGTAGGCATGGAGGTTTGCTGCCGGATCGGTATGGCGGTTCATCCCTACCACTACGATGCAGGATGGCACATAACCGGCACCTGCGGTGTGTTCGGCTCGGCCATCGCCGCCGGCCGTCTGCTGGGGCTGGATACTCCGGACATGATACAGGCCATGGGCATAGCCGGAACCCAGGCCTCCGGTGTCCGCGAAGTTTTCGGCTCCATGACCAAGCCCTTCCACCCAGGGCGGTCCGCCCAGAGCGGAGTTTTGGCGGCCTTGCTGGCCCAGGGAGGATTCAGCTCCTCTCCCACCATTTTGGAGGGGCGGAGAGGGTTTGGAGCGGTGCTCTCTACCGAAAGTCACTGGGATCGGGCCACCGACGGGCTGGGGGAACATTGGGAGCTTCAGAAAAACGGTTTAAAACCCTACGCCTGTGGCGTGGTGATTCACCCATTGATCGACGCCATGATAGAGCTCCGGGCCAAGCCGGGAGTGAGCGCGGAAACCGTGGCAAGCATATCAGCCCGGGTCCATCCCTTGGTCTTGGAGCTGGTTGACCGGCCGAACCCGCAGCTGGGTCTGGAGGGTAAGTTTTCCTACCAGCACAGCATGGCGGTGGGGTTGATTGATGGCGCCGCTTTCCCGGCCCAGTATACCGATGACCGGGTACACGACCCGGCAGTTGCGGCATTAAGGGACCGCATCGACGCGACAATCGACGCGGGAATGGCGGAGGACGCCGCCGAAGTGACTTTGACGCTAAGGGACGGCATCTCTTACCGGGTAATAATAGCCTACGCCACCGGCGCGCCGGAGAATCCGCTAACCGATGCTCAGTTGGAGGAAAAGTTCCGCGTTTTGACCGGCGATGCCCTCCCGAAAGCACGGGTTGAGCGTCTGTTGAACCTGCTCTGGAATCTGGACCAGGCAACCCATATAGGAGAGGTCCTGGCCTTGGCTCGTCCTCGGGGGCGGTCGATTCGCCAGTAGGCCCGGCTCATTCCCGGTCCATTATTACCGGTCCATTATTATTGGAAGGCCGGCATTACCTCTTCGGCGAACAGCCGCATGGACCGGCTGGACTGCTCCAGCGGCAGGGGTCCAAACCGATGATTGGCGCAAAAGATGTCGTAGCCAATTAGCTGATACTGTTCCTTGAGCCGTTTCGCCACCGTCTCCGGGCTGCCAACCAGGGCCAGCCCGTTGTCAATCCAGAAATCGTAGGACGTATTCATTCCTTGAAAAACCCGCGCCAGCTCCCGCTGGGTCGGGGAATCTTCATTGCCGATAAATCCCACCCGGGTCTGGGCGATTCTTTCCCTGCCCTGGGCGCGAGCAGCCAGCAGCGGCGCTTCGGCTTGGGCGCGGGCCTTCTCGTCCGTTTCCGCCACGTGCACGGCGCGCGTCAAAAAGGTTCGGGGCATCGGCCCCTGGTGCTGGCAATTCCGCCAGGTGCGGCGGTATAGCTCAAACTTTTCGGCGATAACGCTGTCCACGTCTAGATTCTGAGACACGTGGAAGTTCCCTTTGGCGGCGAACTCCAGCGAGGCCGGACTGTGGGCCGCCACCCAAATGGGCGGATGGGGGCTCTGGTAGGGCTTGGGAACCGGCAGGGCTTCATCGAATTGCCAGTAGTCGCCCTGATAGGTGACGGTATCTTCGGTCCAGGCTTTGATGATGATTTCCAGGGCCTCCTGAGACATCTGCCGCCGTTCGTAGAAGGGCAAGTTCCACCTGACGAACTCGTGCTCGGCGACCCCGATTCCAGTGCCAAACTCCAGCCGCCCCCGAGACAGCTGGTCCAGCATCGCCGCCTCCTCTGCCAGCCTGACCGGGTTATAGAAGGGCAGCTGATAGATCATCACGCCGAAACGAATGGTGCTGGTACGCTGGGCCACGGCTGATAGGTAAACGCTGGGCGCGGTGAGCTGCCCCACGTCGGAGTTCTGGTGCTCTATGATGAAGTAATACTTGTAGCCCAGTTTCTCCGCTTGCTGCACCTCCCTGATGTGTTGCTCATAAACGTCCGCCACCACTGAAGAGCTTTTCATCTCATAAGCGGCAAAATTGTCGTAGGTCCCAAATTCGAGAGCGCCCATGAACTTCCCACCTCGATGACTAAGAAATTATCTTAAAACGGATATTCCGAATCCCAGCACATCAGTGTAGAATTTACCAGGGTAGAAGGTAGGGTAAGCCTCCCCATTGTTGCCCAGGGGAAAATAACTATACCCCGCCACCTTAGCATTGCCAATAGAGGTCATCTAAAGCATGCTTAACTCCTTGATGTGGAGAGACCGGGAAACCGGCAATACTTATGAGAGGGGGGACCAGGAATTCATTTTCCCCCGGCCCAGCAAACTGAACCGATAAGGAATTATTGAAGTGCCAATTACCGAAGTGACCCTGGTCCGGATTTGCGGAAAATGCCACCTGGAAGTGGAAACCTTCACGGTTAAAAAGGACAACATGCGGTTGTTTTCCGACCAGTCGGTCTGGTGCCCCAACTGCCAAGCCGACCAACCGGAGGTGCTTGATGTGGCCGGGCGTGGTGAAGCCATAGAGAAGGAGCAAGCAAGCTATCCGGAGAACCGGCCAGCCCGTTAGGACTGAAAAAGCTTGGCCTGGCGCTGGGTAGAAAAAGAATCGGGGAAGGAAGAAGATGCGGGTCGATGGGCGCCCCTCCTTAATCAACGCGGTCTATAGCGTTACAAACGTGGGCTATACCGCCATGGGTTGCGGAGCGATTTGAGAGGCCAAGGGCGGGCCGATGAATCGGTATCCAACACCATGAACGCTGGCGATCCAGACTGGCTCTCGAGCGTGGTCTCCCAATTTTCTGCGGAGTCTCTGCACATACTTTTTCACCAGTCGAGAGCTGTCCATGTACCCGCCCCAAAGGGCACGCTCCAAAGTTTGGTGAGCCACTACCGTACCTCGATTTTTTACCAGAAGATGCAGTAACCGAAACTCGGTAGAGGTCAGCACTACTCGCCGGTCGTCCATGAATACCTCGTAAGTAGATGGACTGATTACCAAGCGCCCGCTGGAGATGGGGCCATCGGTATCGGGCTCCGCCCTGAGCCCGACTCGGCGTAGCAAGGCCCAAATCCGCACCATAATTTCAGTCAAATCACAGGACAGCCGCACGTAATCATCCGCTCCGACTTCTAGGGAGGTCACTACCTCCATTTCGTCGCCCTGATGCCCCAGAACCAGCAGTGGAACGTTGGTGAACCCGCGCAACTCCCCTATGGTGCTGCTCAGCGTCATATCAGTAAAATCCGGATGCATGATCACCACATCAGGCGACTCCCGCTCCACCATTTCCAGACCCTCAGCGGCAGTCGTGGCCACCAACGGATCCACGTCTGGCCACCTTAAATGCACCGCCAGAGTCACCAATTCGGCAGTTCTGACCTCGGCTCCAATAAACGCTGCTTTCATAGAGCACCTCGTAACCAGCCAATCCTTGTAAAGAAGGGGAAATGGCGCTGAGGCCAGATCCCCATCTCGAGGAAGGAGGTAGGAAATCCGTGCCACCGGATTAAAGAACGGACCTGCCAGTGAGCCTGGACGGAACCAACCCCACTCCGGTGAACACTTCATTACCTTATTAGCACCAAGTGAACAAACGAGAGAAATAATAGTGGTCTAAAATCCCAATATGGTGAATAAATGAGGACTTTCGTCATAATCGAACCCTTATCGATACAATTAACCCCCTCGACGAGACAAACCACAGAGCCGGAGCTCCCGGGTGAATGGGTCCCCCTGGGAATGAGTCCCTCAGGGAATAGGAGGTGTAGCGTTGGCGAAAGTCCCGGTGGTACCCGGGCACAACTGGCGTGGATGGCGGTTGGGAGGAAGCCGAACCGGGGCTAGTCGATGGGATGCCCGTTCTAGAACAGAGAGAGTCCCAACCTAGGCTGGGTTCAGCGCGAGGGCCGGCTCCCTGGCGAGTTGGGGTGGCTTCTTTATCGCCAAGAAACACCCGGCCGCCGCCGCCGCGCACACCGCACCCGGACCGATGGCCAAGTCGTAGCTACCGTATTTATCGAAGACCCACCCGGCGAAGACCGGGGAGGCGATGAGGGCCCAGCTATGGGAAAAGGTTATGTAACCCCGCAGAGTGGCAAACCGGTCTCTTCCGAAATACTCTCCCATGGCCGCCCAAACTATTATCCCTCCGCCATCACCCAGTCCTTGCAAGAGGATGAAAAGCAACAGGAACACCATGCGGTCACCGCTCCACTGGCCAAAGAAGAGACACACCAGACCTGTGGTTTCCAGCAGCAAACTGCCAAAGAGCAAGTAGGATTTGGGCCAACGGTCGCCCAAATAGCCAACTATCAGCCGGGACAAGAAGTTGATACCAAACATGAAGCCGGTCAGGTTAGCCGCCTCCTGCCTGCTCAGGCCCTTAGTTTCCAGGATCGGCACAATACTGACCATTATGCCCAGGGTCGCGACCTGCCTCAGACCGGCCCCGGCCAGCAGCAGCCAATAGGCCTGGGTCCTCAACGCCTCCCGGACAGTGTAATCGCGTATCTCTCGGGGGCGGCCGGCGCCGGTTTGGACCGGAGGGCGGGCATCTCCATCGGGCAATAGCCCCATGTCCTCCGGCCGGTTGCGGAAGAAGATGGTTAGCGGCATCAAGAAAACCAGGTATGCTATTCCCGACACCAGCATTGCGCGCTGCCAGCTACCATGCTCGATGATAAAATTGAGGGAGGGCACCAGGAAAAGCCCGCCCAGGGAGGACACGGCAGCCAGCATGGAGATGGCGAAAGCCCGGCGCCGGTTGAACCACTGGTTGATTCCGGCGAAAAGGGCGTGCTGGAAAGCGATGCTGTTCCCCAGAGATACCATCAGCAGATAGACCAGGGTAAAGGTCAGGAAGGAATCCACGAACTGGGACAGGACCAGGTAGCCGGCTACCGCCCATAAGATAGCGGGGACCAACAGCTTCCGGTTTCCGAAGCGATCGATTAGCCAGCCCGCCACCGGACCTTCCAACCCTCCCTCAGCTCGGGCGATGGAAAAGATTAGGTTGGTCTGCGCCTGACTGATGCCCAGGGAATCTCGAATAGCCGGTACGAAAACGGTGAAACCCCGGAAAAATATGCCGCTGGCAAAAAACGCCATGGCGGAGGTGATGGCCACCATCCACCACCCATAAAATATTCCGGGCCGCCTCGTAGTAGAGCCCCTAGCTCCGCGATTAACCACTTGCTTTAAACCCTTGATGTACGGGGATAGGACTTGACGCTGGGAAACACAGCTACTATTCCTTCAACTTTTACAGCCCTGGCAATCTTGGCAACCTGGAATAGCAGGGATTGAGCCGTCCTAGTTTATTGGGAGCTGCTACAAGGCGCAACGGTTTTCGGCGCCGAATAGCCAAATAGTCGCCGCCCTAGTCCTTCGCTTGGTCCAATGCAGAAAATCCATTATTCGATGACAGCCTGCGGTGCCCGGCCTTCCGGTTAGCGGGTAGAATTGGAAGCCATGGATGGGTGAGTTGGAAGACAGATTCTCAGGCAACTTCAAGACTTGAGCCTAAACGTAGCTATGCCAATCCGTCACATTATTCACGCCGACTTGGACGCCTTTTACGCGGCTGTGGAGCAGCTGGATAATCCCCAGCTTCGGGGCAAGCCGGTGCTGGTCGGTGGCTCACCGGAAGGCCGCGGGGTAGTGGCCACAGCCTCCTACGAAGCCCGCGAATACGGGACCCACTCGGCCATGCCTATGGCCACCGCCGTGCGGTTGTGCCCCCAGGCCGTGGTGGTTTCGCCCCGATTCCCCCGCTACCGGGAGCTTTCCCAAACGATTATGAGCATTTTTCTGGAGCTCACTCCACTGGTGGAGCCCCTCTCTCTGGATGAAGCCTACCTGGACATCACTCAGGTAGTCGAGGAGGGCCAGTTTCCCTTGACCTTGGCCTTGGATTTGAAACATCGGATAATGGCGGACACCGGATTAGCCATATCTATAGGAATCGGGACTGGCAAATCGGTAGCCAAAATAGCATCCGATCTGGAGAAACCCGACGGCCTGGTGGTGGTGGCGCCGGGCGATGAGGCCAGCTTCCTGGCGACTTTACCCGTAAGCAAGCTGCCGGGAATCGGCCCGAAAACGGTGGGGCGTCTCAAAAGGGAGGATATCGAGACTATTGGGCAGCTGGCCCGGCGTCCCCAGGAGTGGTTCCTGCGGAGCTTCGGAAAGCGGGGCGCCGACCTTCGAGCCAAGGCCCGGGGAGAGGACCGGGAGATGGTGCACACCGAACGCCCGGCCAAGTCGGTCAGCTCGGAGACCACTTTCTCCGACGACATCGATGACCCGGTACGGCTCCAGCAGGAACTGGCGGCGCTGGCCGCCCGGGTTGCCGGTCAATTGGCAGCCAAGAACCGTAGATGCCGCACGGTAACGGTAAAGCTAAGATTGGCCGACTTCACCACTTTCACCCGGCAGTCGACGTTGGCTGCGTACTCCGGGTCTGAAGAAGTAATCACGGCGGTCGCCCGCGACCTGCTAACCGAGGAGCTGCATTCCCAGCGGGCCTTCCGTCTGTTGGGCGTTGGAGCCTCCAACTTCGAGCCGGAGGGCGAACAGGAACGCCAGCTGGAGCTTCCGCTGTTCGGCCCGTAGTTGTTCAGCCTGGAGTAACCCCGCCCCTATACCTAATATACTCCGGGCTATCTGAACAGGTCCTTCTCCGGCGACCGAATCAGGGCCTCATGGCTGGCGTCGGCCTTTGGTTCATACTCGTATCCCTTTATTAGCGCCACCGGAATGCCCAACAGCTTGCCCGTAACCAGCTCGGCCGTGGCCGCCAGCTCATCCGCCACCGCTATCACGGTGGTATACATCAAGTTACCGAAGGGGTCCTCCTGGCCAACGTAGCTGAGCATGGGATTCAACCCGGCCACGCCGATGGCCACGTTCAAGGCGCCGTTACGCCAGGGGCGGCCAAAAGTGTCGGAAATTATCACCGCCACATCGACACCCAGCCGCTGCTGGATGGCCTGAACTATGCGGCGAGCCGAGGCGTCGGGGTCCACCGGCAGCAGCGCCACGGTTTCCTTGCCGGGGATGTTGGAGGCGTCGATGCCGGCGTTGGCGCAGTTGAAGCCGTGATGGGTTTCGCTGATGATCACCCCGCCGTCCATCCGCACGATGCGTTTGCTCTCCCGGAGGATGAGCTCAGTGTGCCGGGGGTCCCGCCGGTGCCCCTCCGAGATGGCCAGGGCCAGCGGAGAGGGCTCCACCGAGCTGATGGCCACCACCCGGCCTTCAGCCTTGGAGACAATCTTCTGGGTAACTACCAGCACGTCGCCAGCATCAATCCTGGTCCCCTGATTTTGGCAAGCGTCTATAATCTGGGCCGCCAGATCGTCCCCAGCCTCGGCTTCCGGCATACCTTCAACACCAATGACGCGAATTTCCGGCGGCATAGCTATGTTGCCTCCCTTGTAATCGGCACCAGTATACCCTCCCCACCAGCCCTATGCTACAATTGCAACCTACCGGTGGGGTCTTCCGGCAGCCGGCCCCGCCGATGATTTAGTCGAGGGTTTGATCGGCGGTTTAACCCGTCTCTGGCCGGTGCCGGTTCGCGCCGTTAAGGTCCTTAAGTTTGGGCAAAAAGGGAGCTATATCGTGAGCTCATCGTCCTCATCCTCCTACCGCAAGCGGGTATACACCAAGTTCGGCGACAAGGGTGAAACCAGCCTGCTCTACGGCGGGCGGGTGTCCAAGAACAGTCCCCATACCGAGGCCTACGGCATTACCGACGAAGCCGTTTCATCCCTGGGGCTGGCCCGTTCCTTGACCGATGATCAGCGGGTCAAGGACATAGTTCGGGATTTGCAGCGAGACCTGTTCACCATCGCCGCCGAGCTGGCCACCGACCCCGACAAGTACGAGCTGTTTCAGCAGCATTTCAAGCCGGTAACTGAGGTGATGGTGGAAGACCTGGAAAACACCATCGACTCCCTGGAAGAAGAGTTTCAGATGCCGGCGCTTTTTGTGCTCCCTGGCGGAACGCCCGCATCCTCGGCGCTGGATATGTCCCGGACCTCGATCCGCACCGCCGAGAGACGGGTGGTCGCGCTGTCCGAGTTGGGGGGCCTGACCAATCCCCTGATCATCAATTACCTGAACCGCTTGGGCGACCTGCTCTTCGTATTGGCCCGATACCACGATCGGGAGTTGCCGATAGAACGGGCCACCGGCGAACGCAGTTAATTTATAACGGACTAATTCATACGATCTAACTTCTCCCGGGGAGCGCCGATTCCAAATCCCGGCGCCTCTCTATCCTAGCTTTTCCCCTGGGAGCCTGACCAAGCGCTGTGCCTGCATCATTAGAAACTGAATCCCTCAAAATTGTTGTGATCGACTATCAGTCGGGCAACCTGCGCAGCGTGGCCAAGGCTCTGGAAACTGCCGGCGCGGCAGCCACCGTGACCGGGGAGCCGGACCTGGTAGATGACGCCGACGCATTGATCTTGCCCGGGGTTGGTTCCGGACCGGCCGCCATGGAGAGCCTGCAACAACGAGGGTTAGTGGAGCCCCTGAGACGATTCGCCAGCTCAGGCCGGCCCTTTTTAGGGGTTTGTCTCGGGCTGCAACTGCTAATGGACCGCACCGATGAGGGGGACGCCCCCTGTTTGGGCCTAGTGCCGGGTGGGGTGAAGAAGCTGCCGGCGGGCCTGAAAGTGCCCCACATGGGGTGGAACAGCGTAAAGTTAAGCCAGAAGCATCGCCTGTTCAAGGACATCCCACAAGACAGCCACTTTTACTTCGTGCACAGCTACTATGCCCTCCCCGAGGATAATGCGGCTGTGGCCGGTATTACCGATTACGGGCTGCCCTTTTGCAGCGTTTACGCCAGGGACAATTTGGTGGCCACCCAGTTCCACCCGGAAAAGAGCGGTCCCATCGGCCTGACAATTTACCGCAATTTTGTTGCGCTGGCCGCCGAGAGTAACGGTCTGCGAGCAGCCGGGAATTCCTGAATCTTGTCCCCGGCAGCCATCCACATATTGGCCCCCGTAATAATTTATAAATTGGGGGGATTTCCCGATGGAAGTAATTCCCGCCATTGACCTGCGAGGGGGACGCTGCGTCCGGCTCTACCAGGGCGATTTTGGCCGGGAAACCGTATTCTCAGAAGACCCCCTCGCCGTCGCCCGCCAATGGCAGCAGCAGGGCGCAACCCGGCTGCACCTGGTCGACCTGGACGGCGCGGCCCAGGGCAATCCAGTCAACCTTGATATCATCGCAGCCATCGTGGCCCAGAGCGAGATCCCGGTCCAGGTTGGCGGCGGGGTTCGTAGCTCCGCCACGGCCGAAAAGCTGCTGTCCCTTGGAGTCGAGAGGGTGGTCATCGGTACGGCAGCAGTGCGAAACCCCGACCTGGTGCGACAACTGTGCCAGGGCGGCGGCTCCCCCAGGGTGGTGGTGGCAGTGGACGCCCGGGATGGTCTGGTAGCCGTGCAAGGCTGGCTGGAGGAGACCTCGGTCACCGCAGTGGAGTTGGGGCAGCGCATGGCGGAACTGGGCGTTGCGAGGCTGCTTTACACCGACATCTCTCGGGACGGGACCCTCTCCGAGCCCAACTTTAGCGCCAACGCTCAGCTGGTGGAGAGTACGGGCCTAGCGATATTGGCTTCGGGAGGAGTCGCGTCGCTGGACCACATCACCGAGCTGGCTAGGATAGGGGCGGAAGGGGTTATAGTAGGTCGGGCGCTTTACACCGGAGACCTGGAGTTACCCACGGCCATCGCCGCTGGTATAGCTGTTAGTTGAAGTTGATACTGGGCTAGTTTTCGGCCGGGAATTGCTCCAGGGCTGGCTGATTAGGGAGCGGTGTGGAGATCATTGGAACAACCGGCTCGCCTCCCTTCTCTTTCAGGTAGCGCCATCGGTCGGCCAGCCGTTCCTCTGACTGCTCCAGCCAGTCCGCCCGCAACACTTCCATCAGAATAAAGTCGTGGCCCATCCGGCGAACATCCCTGACGGGTTCGAAGCCGCACCGGGAGAAACAGCCTCGGGCTCGGTGGTTCCATTCCAGGGTGTGCAGGTAGACCCGATCCAAGCTCCTTGCGGAAAACATGTGCTCCAGCAGGGTTACCACCGCGTCGTAGCCATAGGAACCGCTCCAGTAATCCCGATCTCCAATGACAATGCCCAGCTCGGCTTCCTTCCTCACGGCGTCCAGGTCGTAGTACATGCAGTTACCGATAAACTTGGAACCGGCCACCTCAATGCCGAAGTGATGGGATCCCGGAGTGGGATAGCGAAGCTGGTCCTCGAACATCTTCAGGTAGCGGTCATAGTTCATGGTAAGGGGATAAGCCGCATCCAGCCTGGCCAGCTCCGGGTCGGAACGCCAGCGGTAATCCAGCTCCGAGTCCTCCAAGCGCTTGTCTCTAAGAATTACCCTGACGCCCTGAAGTTGCGCCATATCAGGGGCCTTCCTGATGGAGAGTTATCAACTCCAGCGCTCGCCGCAATACATCCACTTCGTTGGCGTACTGTAGAACCTCCAATGCCCTTTCAGCCGGGAACCACTCCACCACATCGAATTCCGGATCGTGCCGACTGATATCTCCGCCGACGGGCACCATCAGGTAGAAGTGAACCGTTTTATGGTAGCGGACATCCCCTCCCCGGTCGGCAAACCAATAATCGATGCTTTTTATGGGCGCTTGCATCTCCACATCCAGGCCGGTCTCTTCCCGAACCTCTCGCAGAGCCGTCTCTTCCAGGGTTTCACCAGCGTCTGGGGTGCCCTTGGCCAGACTCCAGCGGACCTCTTGTCCAGAACTCAGTTCAGTTGGCCCGTCATTTCGGGCGTCAATTGCGGCTCCAGGGTTGGCGGCTGGGGCCTCCTCCTTTTGAGGAGAGCGGGTGGGTAGGAGACGGCCGCACAACACGGTTTCCACAATGCCATCGGTCACGCGGTACACCACGCCCCCGGCGGAGACCGGCTGTTCTATCCGTCCCCTTGGGGAGCAATTCCTCTCGCCCCGCTGGGATGCCTGGTTGGTGGACCTTCCTTGCACCAAAAAGACCCTACCTCAAATTTCCTGTCGCCCTTGAAGGCCGCCCACGAAGGCCACCCACAAAGGCCGCCAATGAAGAGTGGACACCCCGCAGTCACAACATCAAAAAAGCGAATCATCACCCTTATTTTAGGTGCCCCAAGTTGAGGGCGTCAACGCCGTCCGACCTCCGGAGGTGAAGAAAATAGGGGCGGATTCCGAACCCGCCCCTGATTGCAGTCCATTGATTACGGTATTACTTAATCTGAAAACCCGTTGCCACCCGATTTTTCTAGAAGAGGGCGTCACCGGGGCTGTCTTCGAAACCTATGGTCATTGCGAGGAGTGCGCTTCCCGCGGACGACGAAGCAATCTCTCTTCCGAGATTGCTTCGCGGAGTTTATCCTGAGCGCAGCCGAAGGGCTGCTCTGTAAATAGCCAATTCGCCCTTCGAGAGCCTCAGGACGAACGGGAGCACTCCAGCTCGTGGTGAGCCCGTCGAACCATGAGCCGAGGGGAATCCATTTTCATCTGTCGGTGGCGCTCCGCCGGGGCATGAAAACTCGCAATGACTTCTTACATACCCTCTTAGACCTTCATCTTTTGCTCTGCGTCCAGCACGGCGCGGATGATCTTGTCGTACCCAGTGCAGCGACAAAGGTTGCCGGCCAACCAAAGGCGAATTCTCTGCTCGTCGGCGTCGGGCTCCCGATCCAGCAACGCCTTGGTAGCCACAATGAATCCAGGGGTGCAGATTCCGCACTGCAAAGAGGCGTTCTCCAGGAAAGCCTGTTGCACCGGGTGGAGTCCCTCGGCGGTGGCAATGCCCTCTATGGTGGTAATCTCCTTGCCCTGGGCTTCCACCGCCAAGACCAGGCATGAGGTGACCATCCTGCCGTCGAACATCACCGTGCAGGCGCCGCAGTTGCCATCGTTGCAGCCCTCTTTGGTGCCGGTCATGCCGATTACGTCCCGCAAACACTCGAGGAGACTCTGGCGAGGCTCACAGAGAAAGTTGACTGTGTCGCCGTTAATGGTGGTTTCAACATGGACTAGTCCAGGCATGTTTACTCCTATCCCCTAGCTCGATTCACGGCGGTGTTCAGCGTGCGGCGGGTCAGTACGCCCACCAGGTGCACCCGCTGCTTGATCGTTCCGCGCATGTCGTTGATGGGCTTGGCGTCGGCCATCGCTTTCTGCGCTGCTTCGTCTATGGTAGCGTCAGAAACTGGCTTCCCGGCCAGGCTGTCCCCCGCATTCTTGGCAAACACCGGAGTGGGGGCTACCGAAGCCAGGGCAATCTTGCCCGAGACGAAATTCTGTCCCGAGGCGTCCAACACCACTGAGCTGCCGACACCGGCCACGGCGATGTCCATCTCATTACGGGGTATGAACCGCAGGTAATTGGCGCCCGAATGGGCCTGGGGCGCCGGCATGTTGATCGAAACCAGAATCTCCCCAGGTTGCAAAATGTTCTGTCCCGGACCGGTGCAAAAATCTTCCACCGGAACCTGCCGAGAACCGTTGGGCCCGCTGATGTTGGCCACGCCGCCCAGTACGATTATGGGGGGTATGGCGTCGGCGCTGGGAGCGGAATTGCACAAGTTTCCACCCAGGGTGGCCCGACCTTGAATCTGAATGCTGCCGATGAGGGATGCAGCATCGGTTATACCCGGGTAGTTGGAGCTAACGTCCTGGTTTTCATAGATCTCACAGCAGGGCACCGCAGCCCCAATGGTCAGACCCTTCTGAGCGTCGTAAGACAGCTCATTCAGCTCGGGGATGAATTTGCTGTCCACCACCACGTCGGCGCTGCGACGGCCACCCCTAAGCTGCACCAGCAGGTCGGTACCGCCGGCCAGCACCCGGGCGCGGCCCCCATGGGAGGCCATAACCTTCAATGCCTCGTCCAGTGTCTTTGGCGCCGTATAATCAATCGCTTCCAAATCGAGCCACCTCCTTGTCGTCGTCGTAGATTATAACATCACACCCCTAGCCTGTCAGCTATCGAGCAGACCCGGCCCCGGCCGGCGGCAGCAGATCAATCCCAGGCTTACCTAGCTACTGTTTGGGGAAATCCCCCTGAGTCCCCCTTTGCAAAGGTGGATATAGGGGGATTTAAATCTCCCAAGTTTAATAATTTCTTCGAGTGTAGATAGGTTGACAGCTACCGAAGGCCTAGCCATAATTCCCTTTGCTGTACTGGAGCACATCCCAGAAGCAGCAGCAAATTTCGGCGAATCGGAGAGTTTTATGACAACCGAAGTTAAATGGTCGGTAGCCGGGGATTATTATCAGGTGTGCAGCTGCGACTACGGCCGCCCCTGCGAGTTTGAGGCGCCGCCAACCCAAGGGTTCTGCGAAGACGTCTCGGTATGGCGGATTGACCAAGGTAACTACGGCGACGTGTCCCTGGACGGTCTGGGCTTCGGCGTGGCGGCCCGCTGGCCCCAGGCGTTGCACTTGGGAAACGGAACTGCCGTACCTTACTTCGATGAACGCGCCACTCCGGAGCAGCGAGACGCTTTGCTCAAGATAATAACCGGGGAAGCCAAGGGCGTGGGTCCCTTCGAGATCATAATCACCACCCTTTCCAATGTCTTGGAACCCCAGTACGTACCTTTTCAATTCGGAGGCGAAGGGAGAAACGTCAACGCCAAGATGGGGGACACGGCCTCAGTGGCCTTCGAGCCAATTAAAAATCCGGTTACCGGCGAAGAGGAAGGGATTCGTGTGGACCACGACTCCGGTTTCTTTTTCAAAAATGCAGAAGTAGTTTCTGCGAAGGAAATGATTTCCACCTTTGGCGAGCTCAACTTCTCCTGGCCGAACAAAGCAGGATTCGTGGCTAAAATAAAGTACGGCAACTCTTAAAGAGTCAGGGAGGTCCAGTTTTGACAACCGAAGTCAAGTGGACCAGGCTAGGAACCCAGCTGCAAGGATGCTACTGCGATTAATCCGACACCGACACAGCCTTTTCGCCCCTTTCCTGGAACGGTCCGTGAGCAGAGGTAATGGGGGCCACCAGTCCAATAGAATCAATTCTTAAGAAAGACCGGGCCCTGGTCTTGGCCGGTGTGGTAGCAGTGGCCATCTTGTCCTGGGCCTACCTGTTCTACCTGGCCTGGGACATGCGCCAGGATATGAGTCAGGGCATGGGCGCCGGGTCGATGTCGGGCGGGATGAACCAGGCCCTGACCCAGGTGAGGGCTTGGACCGGCGTGGATTTCCTGCTGATGTTCCTGATGTGGGTGGTGATGATGACCGCCATGATGGTCCCCACCGCCGCTCCCATGATCCTCACCTTTGCCACCATTAACCGGAAGCGGCTGGAGCAGCAGCAACCCTACGTGCCGACGGTAGTTTTCCTATTGGGCTACCTGGTGGTCTGGAGCGCCTTCGCCGCGGTGGCCACCGCCGCTCAGTGGGGTCTCAATACGGCGGCCCTGCTGTCCCCGATGATGGCCAGCTCCAGCCCATATTTAGGGGGTGGACTCTTGCTGGCGGCAGGGATTTTCCAGTGGAGTCCCATCAAGTACGCCTGCCTTAGCCACTGCCGCACCCCCTTGGGCTTCATCATGACTGAATGGAGAGAGGGGACCAAAGGCGCGTTGACCATGGGCCTGCGCCACGGGGCCTTTTGTCTGGGCTGCTGCTGGGTGTTGATGGCACTGCTGTTCGTGTTGGGAGTGATGAATCTGCTGTGGATTGCCGCCCTGGCTGGGTTTGTCCTCATCGAAAAGATAGCCCCCGCCGGACACTGGGTTGGCCGAATGTCCGGCGTGGTGCTGCTACTATGGGGAGCCTGGATGGTTTTAGCGGCGCTGGTCTAGGCTGAGGTAGAGGGGGTAAACGCTAGTCAAGCTGCTCCAGCATTCCGGCAACCAGGTCGATCACGGGTTCGCTTAGCCCAATGCCGGCGCTGACCCCCGGGATATTCCCCAAAGCCAATGCCCGGGCTTTGCCTTCACCTGGCCCTTCCCCGGCGCTTGCCTCCACTAGTTCGACTTGCGCCAGTTCGACCCGCGCCAGAACCTGACGCCAGGGAGCATCGTGCGGGTCATTCTCTTCCGTTTTAACGTCCCCGGACACTAAAGGAATGGTGTAAAACAGGGGAGGATCGGACGCGGTCAGCAGAACCAGGCTGGGTAGGTTGTCCTCAGCGAGGCCCAGCCGCGCCAGCAGCGTTAGCTCGGCCTGGGAAACACCGTGCTGGCCGAAGATGACCAGGTGCTGAAATCCGGCGCCCAGCTCCTCGAAGCGGCTGCGGAAAGCCCGAAAAACATCATGCGCGGCCCGGTCCTCCGCTGACACCAGGAACAAGGCATATATTGGAAAGCCCCGGGGGAAGGCGCCGGTAACACCACCTGCCAAATCTCGATGCCATCGCGCCAGCTTATCCTGGTCGTGTTGGTCGGCCCTACTGGCAGCCATCTGCTTTATCCCGCCCCGGCCCTAATCCTAATCAGGCGCCGCCGCCGGCGTCGAACTGAACAAGTATGCCATCCGGGTCGTATACGTAAAAGCTGCTGACCTTACCCTGGTCATCGGTCCAGACTTCCGGCGGAGCGGCCAGCTGGACCCCTTTGGCCGTGAGCTCAGCCATCAGCGCCTTGGTGTCGGGGACCGAAAAGGAGTAGTGGCTCAAGCCTACCTGGTCCAACTTGATCGGATTGCCGTCGGGATCCTCGCTGGGATGACTGGTGACCACCAGCCGGGGGTTGGTGCTGCCCTGGCCGAATTTCAGATGCACAGTCCTCCGCGTCTGGCGGGCGTGCTGATAGACATGGGGCAGGCCGCCGGTTGTGGTGTCCTGAACCTGGTCGAACACCACCTCCATACCCAATATGTCCCGATAGAAGGCCAGGGATTTATCCAGATCCCGTACGCAGACGGCTATATGAGAAATTCCAGTAGCATCCATTGCATCACCTCTGTTGTGCCGGAGCGGCTAATTGCGGGGATTGAAGCGCAGAAATTGAATCGAAGAACTCGGGCTTAGCCTCCGCCACCGGAGTCGAACTGCACCAATATGCCATCCGGGTCATATACGAAGATGCTGCTGACCTCGCCCTGGGCATTGGTAAAGCCATCCATAGGTCCGGCTAGTTGAACTCCTTTTGCGGTCAGGTCCGCGGCCAGGGCCTTGACATCGCCGACCGTAAAAGAGAGATGGCTGATACCGATCTGATCCAGCTTTATCGGCGCTCCATCGGGATTGTCACCAGGATGGCAGGTCATGGTAAGGGTGGGCTTGGTATCCCCGGTACCATAGGCCAGCCGCACCTGACGGCGGGTCTTTCGCTGGCGCTGATAAACGTGAGGCAAGCCCCCGGAGGTGGTATCTTGCATCCGGTCGGCCAGCACCCTCATACCCAGGATGTCCCGGTAGAACTCCAGGGACTTGTCCAGGTCGGCCACACAGATAGCGATATGGGAAATAGCGGATGCGTCCATGTCTTAACTCCCTTGTGAAGCAAGCGGTTTGCTGACGGTCGTCCTAGAAGTCTGGCCGGAAACCTCGATTCCCCCTAGGCCAGCGTTTTCTTAACGTCGATTATCGATGGCATAGTGGGTGTTGCAACGTATTACATGCACCACCATGCCATATAAGTGCTTGAATACGCCTGCTTCGCGTAGCGCAAAACCCGGCCAATGGCTTTCCGGCCAGACTTCTAGGGGGCAATGCTAAGACCGCGCCTAACATTTGTCAAAGCCGCTCCATCCGGGGATTCAGCCCCAACCGGGTAAAGGCTGAGCTTTCTCAACAGCTAATATCGGAATAATCTTCGGCGTGACTGAATCCCCCGCTCGGATTCCGCGATCCCCCACTGATATCCTTCTTGACATGGGTAATTCGGACCCCCTAGAATTAGAGGGTTGAGGTCTGGACGTTATATGGACTACGCAATATTCAAGACAGGCGGAAAGCAGTACCGGGTCAAGCCCGGAGATGTGCTCGACGTGGAAAAGCTTTCCCTGGAAGTGGGCACCATCGCCGAATTCGACCAAGTATTGGCCGTCTCCGAAGATGGCCAGGTCAGTTTCGGCGCTCCGCTTGTTTCCGGGGCCACGGTTACGGCTGAAGTTCAATCCCATTACAAAGACCGCAAATTGATCGTCTTCAAATACAAGCGGAAGACCCGCTACCGGCGCAAGAAGGGACACCGGCAAATCTACACCCGTTTGCTGATTCAAGGCATCCAATCAGGAGGTTAGTCTCATGGCCCACAAAAAGGCCGGAGGAAGCACCAACAATGGCCGGGATAGCAATCCCAAGAGTCTTGGTGTAAAGCGATATGGCGGCCAGCGGGTAACCGGCGGCTCCATACTGGTCCGGCAAAAGGGAACCAGGATTCACCCCGGAACCAATGTGGGCTTGGGACGGGATTTCACCTTGTTCGCCATGATCGCCGGAGAGGTGAAATATGAGTGGAAGTCCAAGGGCCGGCGTCGCGTCAGTGTTTACCCGATTTAGCGATTCTCCAAAGCAGTAGAGGTTCAACAACAAAGCATTATGAAATCAGAAATTCATCCCCAGTTTTTTAACTCCACGGTGATCTGCTCCTGTGGAAACACCTTCCAAACCGGCGCCACCAAGCCCACGCTGCGGGTAGAAGTATGCAGCAAGTGCCACCCCTTCTATACCGGTCAGCAGCGGATGGTTGACACCCAGGGACGAATTGAAAGAATGCGGCGCCGGTACAACCTGACCTAATCCCCTTTGGTCCCGAAGGAGCCGGCGGCTAGGCCGAGGACTCATCGCCCTCGACCTGTTTTCTACTCCGGGTTACCCCCTTACCTGAACTTCCCCAAGCTGGCCGGCCCAATTGCGGGTCAACGCCTGGTCTTTCGGCTATCCCCAGGGTCATTGCGAGCCCTTCGGCTGCGCTCGGGATAAACTCCGAAAAGCATCCCCCTACCATCATGAGATTGCTTCGGGCTACGGCCCTCGCAATGACAATCCAAAGGCATTTGCGGGTCAACACCCTTGTCAAATCCACCGGGAATATGGAATCCTAGAGTATCGGCTCTTGGCCATTTTCAGGGAGTTGGTACCAGCAGATTTAACTCAAGCGGGTGGCCGGGCCTGACCCTAGAAGTCTGGCCGGAAAGCCATTGGCCGGGTTTTGCGCTACGCGAAGCAGACGTATTCAAGACTTATATGGCATGGTGGTGCATGTAATACGTTGCAACACCCACTATGCCATCGATAATCGACGTTAAGAAAACGCTGGCCTAGGGGGAATCGAGGTTTCCGGCCAGACTTCTAGGATTGGCTGGGGTTTACCTGAGGGTTTCCTGAGGCTTTTAAGGAGGACAAGTTGTCATCACAGCCCAAGTTTTCCTACGGCGGACAGGCAGTTATCGAAGGGATAATGATACGGGGGCGGAGCCACTTCAGCCTCGCCGTCCGCCGGGAAGATGGCACCATTTCCCACATTCAGGAGCCCCTGAATACCCTTTTCACCGGTAAGGTGCGCCGCGTCCCTCTGCTGCGAGGATTTCTGGCCCTGGTGGAAACCCTGGCCCTGGGCATCAAAGCCTTGCATCAGTCGGCAAACATGGCCATGGTGGACCAGACGCCTGAGGGCGAAAAGGAAATGTCCGGCTGGGTCCTTGGAGGCACGCTGGGAATCTCCCTGCTGCTGGGCGTGGGCATCTTCTTTGTCATCCCCCAGCTGATTGTTACCCCGATTCACCCCTTCCTGCCGAATGACCTAGTCATAAACATTATTGAAGGCTTCTTCAGGCTGGCTATTCTGGTCGGCTACATCTGGGCTATTGGCTTCATGAGCAATATCCGGCGCGTATTCGCCTATCACGGCGCAGAGCACATGGCGGTGCACACCTACGAAGCCGGCCTGCCATTAAGCATCGAAAACGTAAGGAAATTCGAAACACCCCATCCCCGCTGCGGAACCGCCTTCCTGCTCACGGTAGTGCTGGTATCCATTCTGGTGTTTATCTTCCTGGGCTGGCCGGAGCTTCACTGGCGGATTCTTTCCCGCATAGCTCTGTTGCCGGTTATCGCCGCCGTCAGCTACGAAATCATCCGCTTCAGCGGCCTGCACCAAAGCTGGTGGATCGCCAAGCAAATAGCAGTGCCCGGCCTGCTGCTGCAACGGCTGACCACCCGCCAGCCTGACGACGGCCAAATAGAGGTGGCCATCAGCGCCATGGAGTCCGCCATGGCCGCCGATGCCGGCCAGGAATACGTAGTGCGGTTCCCGGGCCCAGCGGAGGAATCGTCCGTTACCGAAGGCGCGGCCGAAGGCAGCTTGCCTGCGGCCAATACGGATGTCGCCTAGCGGTCCTGCTAGGGTCCCTTCGGGTAGGCTCCCAAGGTAAAGGCGAACCGGGAAAAGTCCGCCGTCTGGGGACTGCGCCCTAGCTCGTGCCCACTGAAATTGTCTTTCTCCACCCGCCGCTACATCTGCCGCGGACCCACCAAACCCTAGCCGCTACGGTTCGGGGCAAACAACACAGCCGCTCCCGCGTTTTCCCGGCCCAGAGGAAGGCCATCCAGCGTGACTCGTAGGGGTTCGGGTTTGCCAGACCAAGCCCCCAGCCGGCATTTCCAGATATCAGACTTGCCGGTCCGCGCAATTCAGCGTATAACTGGGTGCAATCACCTTTCACGCCAAGGGAGGCACGCCATGACCGCTTTCAAAGAGGAAACCGCTGCCGCCAACTTCACATACGGCCCGGATGGCGGATATTCCCATCGTCCCATCGTATGGGGCACCCGCGCCATGGTGGGAGGGGGAACGCAGCTGACCGCCCAGGTGGGCATGAGGATCCTGTGGAAGGGAGGCAACGCGGTGGACGCGGCGGTGGCCACCGCCCTGGCTGCCGGAGTGATGGAACCTACCGCCCACTACACCCTGGGGGGCGAGGTCGCCTTTCTCTTCTACGATCGTAGTGCCGGGGCGGTCCGGTCGGTGGTTGGCCAGGGTTGGGCCGCTGGCGGTGCGACGATCGATCGCTATATGGAAAAGTGGGGAGAGATACCCCCCGGGGTCCCCAGCACCACCGTGCCGGGCGTGGTGTCGGCTCTGCTGACCATGCTGGCCAACTACGGCACCATGAGCTTCGCTCAGGTGGTGGAGAGCGCCCTGGATTTCGCCAACAACGGTTTCCCCGCCTACCAGCTCTTGAGTCGGGCCATCGGCAGCCCGGATCGGATGTCAAATTTAATGAAATACCCAGAATCGGCCCGAATTTACCTGCCCGACGGCGAACCGCCAGCCCTGGGAACTATGTTTGTCCAGAAGGACCTGGGCCGAACATTATCCTTGATGGTTGGAGCGGAACAGCAATCGCTGGGCAAGGGATTGACCCGAGCCTCGGCAATCCAGGCGGCCCGGGACGTGTTCTACAAAGGGGACGTGGCGCATCGGATGGCTGAAGCGCTGGAGCGGTTGGGCGGTTTTTATACCTACGAAGACTTTGCTGAATACGAGTCTCTCCTGGAAGAACCCATATCCGTTAGCTACCGGGGCTATCAGATTTACACCAACCGCACTTGGACCCAGGGGATAACCCTGCTGCAAACATTGAACATTCTGGAAGGCTTTGACCTGACAGCCCTGGGACACAACAGCCCGCGGGCGATGCACTTGCAGGTGGAGGCCTTGAAGCTGGCCTTCGCGGACCGGGAGCAATACGTGGGAGACCCGGCCTTCGTTGACGTACCGGTGGAGGGCCTGTTATCTCCGGAGTACGCCGCGCTACGGCGCACACTGATCAATCCCAACCGGGCCGAAGCCCAATACCCGCCCGGGGACCCCAGGAGGATGCTGGCGACAGCCGAAGGTTGGCGGTCCAACGGATCCCGCCCAGCTCAAATGGAGCCCGAACCGGTGGGAGGAGACGGGGACGGTACTACCTATCTCTCGGCCGTCGATGGCGAAGGCAATATGGTATCCTGCACCCCCAGCAGCTTCGCCGGGCTGGCCCAGGGCATGATCCTTGGCGACACCGGAATCCTGATAAACTGCCGGGGCTGCTACTTCTGGCTGGACGAGAAGAACCCCAACAGCCTGGCGCCCCACAAGCGGCCTCGCACCACCCCATGCACTTTCATAGTTTTGAAGGACGGCCAGCCCTTCATGACTTTGGGGACTCCCGGCGGGGATAGCCAGCCTCAGAGCAACCTACAGGTCTTCAACAACATCGTAGATTTCGGGATGAACGTGCAGGAAGCGGTGGAAGCTCCCCGATTTTGCTCCAACAGCTTCCCTCGGTCTCCCTGGCCCCATCGGGAATATCCCAACCGGCTGGAGCTGGAGGGCCGGGTCTCGGAAGAACTGGTGGATTCGTTAAGGGACCGGGGACATGAGGTGGAAGTGGTGGGGCCCTGGGGCATCCGCAACGGCTTCGCCCCCATAATCGTCAATCCGGAAACCGGCGTGTATCACGGCGGCGCCGACCCGAGAAAAGAGTCGGTGATGCTGGGCTGGTAGGCTAGCCGGGCCCAGGTGATCATGGAGTGGGGGCGCGGCAGGTTACGTTGGTCGCTCAACCCGGGGCCACTAATAAGCTAACACCAAGGCGAAACCCGCAATGTCGCCCTTGGTTTCTATGCAGATTCCATCTTGGCCTTGGTTCAGGAGCCTTGCTTTTGAAACCTGCGGACGATCCCAACAACCCCAAGATCCTTGTCCAGCAAAGTTATGATCGCTGCGCTGCTACCTACAACGAAGCTCGCAAAAATGAGGCCGGTCCCGAGCTGCACTTTCTTACAAGGAACCTCGAGGATGGTGCTGCCGTACTGGACGTTGGCTGCGGTGTTGGGGTCCCATATACTCAGGCTCTAGAAGTCTGGCCGGAAAGCCATTTGCCTGGTTTCACGCCACGCCAAGCAGACGTATTACAGTCTAATATGGGATAATAGTATATGTAATACGTTTTATTTACCCACTATTACATCGATAATCGACGTTAAAAAACGACGGCTTGGGGAGAATCGGGGTTTCCGGCCAGACTTCTAGTGCTACAACGACGAGTTGTCTGGTAGGATGGCTGGACAGATGATGTTGGGTGGTTTGGGTGATGGATGCGGCGAGCTTCGAGCGGGTCTACGACAGCCTTCAGGAATTCCACGCCTTCTTTGCGGCCTCCTTCGGCCGCAAGCAGTGGCGGGATCACAGCGGGAATTACCTTCAGGCGCTGCTGGTGCAGGACCAAGAGCGGCGCAACGCCGAGAATCTCTCGGAATCGGTGGGCATCTCGGCCCGGGCGATGCAGCGCTTTCTCACCGAGGCCCGGTGGTCCGATGAGACAGTCATAGGGCGGTTGCAGGAATACTTGGCCCCCAGGCTGGGACACCCGGAGGCGGTGTGGGTGTTCGATGGCAGCGACTTCCCCAAGCAGGGCAGGAAATCGGCGGGAGTGGCCCGGCAGTACTGCGGCAGGCTGGGCAAGGTGGCCAACTGCCAGGGTGGGATGTTCCTGGCCTACGTCAGCCCGCTGGGCCGGGCGTTGGTGGACAAGCGGCTGTATCTGCCCAAGAGTTGGACCTCCGACCAGGACCGGTGTGCTGCGGCGGGTGTGCCGGAGGACCGGCGGAACTACCGGTCAAAGACGGAGTTGGCCCTGGAGATGCTGGAGCGGGTCCTGGAGTTGGGCTACCTCAGGGCCGAGTGGGTTGCCGGAGACGACGCCTTCGGGATGTCGCCGACCTTCCGGGAGGGACTGGCGGCCCTGGGGATGCGCTACGTGCTGGACGTTCCGGGCGGCACTACGGTCTGGCCCTTGGACCCGGCTTGGACCAGTCCGGAATATCCGGGGTTCGGCCGCCCCCGCAAACCCAAGCTGCGGCCTGGGCAGCGGCGGACCATGGAGCAGCGCGGTGATGAACTGCCGGATGAGGCTTGGCGGGAGATAACGGTGGCCCAGGGAAGCCAGGGGCCGCGCACCTACCGGTTCAGTGCCCAGCGGGTGCGGGCCACCAGGAGGCGCAAGCCCGGCGAGGAACTGTGGGCCGTCTGGCGCCGGAACCTGGACGGCAGCGAGCCCCGCTACTACCTGTCCAACGCTCCCGAGGGCACAACCTTGGAGACTCTGGCCTACGTGGGTGGGTCCAGGTGGCGCATTGAAACGGAGTTCGAGACTGAGAAGGGTGACGTGGGGCTGGACGAATACGAGACCCGCAGCTGGGCAGGGTGGCATCACCACATAGCCATGTGCCTGCTGGGTGGAGCGTTCCTGCTGAGCCTGCAGCAGGATTGGGGGGAAAAAGATGCCCCGGATCACGAGGCCACAGGTGTACCGGGTGGTGCGGGAGATGCTGCCCCGGGAGCAGTTCGGGCCCGATCAATTGCTGTTGTGGCTGGAGGATACGCAGCTACGCAACGAACGGGCTCGCCGTTCCCACGAGAGACGCCGCTCCACCCGCCGCGAAAGCAGGATGGAGCCGCCACCTTAAACCCGTCGTTGTAGTACTAGCACAGCGGTTCACCGTCACAGGCGTAGATTCATCAAGCGAGATGATCCAACGTGCGCGGGCGAATGTTCCAAATGGAAGCTTCATCCACGCAGATATCATGTCAGTCGAATTCCCTCCATCAGGCTTCAATGGGGTCGTCGCCTTCTACTCTATATTCCATCTCCCTAGAAATCTGGCCGGAAACCCCGATTCTCCCCAAACCGTCGTTTTCATAACGTCGATTATCGATGCAATAGCGGGTGTTTCAACGTAATACATGTATTACTGTGCCGCATAAGACTGGAATACGTCTGATTGGCGTAGCGCAAAACCCGGCCAATGGCTTTCCGGCCAGACTTCTAGTATTACAACGACGCTTCCTCAATTTGGTCAGTTTTTGACCGGAAATCGCTTCGCGGAAGGCAAGGCCACAAAGCTGTCGAGCGCGTGGGCAGGTTGCTATGAAGGGTACTCAAGATCCCTTTCTTGCGATCCGTCGTTGTAATACTAGGGAGGAGCACTCAGAACTGTTTAGGCACATCTATAATTGGCTGCAGCCCGGCGGATACTTTCTCTGTACACTAGCTCATTCCAGTGAGGAGGCTTACACAGAGGACGACTTTTTTGGTGTAACGATGTATTGGAGCAACTGCGGCCTAGAGGACTACAAAGAGATTTTAACCTGGGTCGGGTTCACGCTCTTGGAGACCTCCGTAATCGGCCATGGTTACACGGAAGCTCATCAAGGGCATCTTGAGAGTCATCCACTTGTCTTCGCACAGAAGTAATCCTCTGGGATGGGCACCGTTGGACCCATTTAAACTCAGCTTGAGTGAACATTGTTAGCCACCCTAGCGGGGTGTTTCCTTTCACTGCATGGGTATTCCTTTCTTTCCGTCAGAGTCTCACAACTTCTGATATTGGCTCGTTCTAAACCAAAGCTAAGGTGAAACCTACATATAGCGAACCCGAAGAGGAGTTGCGATATTCTGTAAAAGAAGTCGATTGGCGGTGGTGGAAGGGATGACAGACATAGTGCAACTCCTGGAACGGTGGCAACTGGATGTAGGCGACTTACGGGAAAGGATGTATCGGGCGCCAACACCTCGGGAGCGAGAGCGATGGCATGGGCTATGGTTGTTGGCCCAAGGGTGGTCGGCCACTCAAGTGGCTGAGGCTTTGGAGAGAGAGCCTCATACCATCGGAAACTGGCTGGACAACTTTCGCCGAGGCGGTGCCCAAGGTTTGGTCTTTGAGCAGACTGGGGGTTCCCCCCCGTCTTGAACCGAGGTCAACAGAACCAACTGAAGTCTGCGGTGCAAAATCCGCCTGGGGAGGCGGGGATTGAATTGTCCAACTGGAACTGGAAAGTAGTAAGGCAATTTCTCAAGCAGAGCTTTGACCTGGGGCTGAGTCGGAGCAGTTGCTTGAACTATCTCCATCGGTTGGGCTTCGTGCTGAAGCGACCCAAGAAACGCCTCCTGAAAGCCAAGGATGAAGAACGGAAAGCCTTCGTCCTCCAGTACAGCCAAATCCGAGAGGAGGCCCAAGAGAGTGGAGCCAAGATCTTCTTCGTGGATGAAGCCCACTTTCGGGCCGATGCCCACCTGCGAGGCAAATAGGTACTCAAGGGAGAGGCAGCGCTGGTGGACTCCACCAGTCCCCGGTGGGGAGAGAAGGCCTGCTACTACTCGGGAGTTTGTCTGGAGACTGGGGAGGTGGAAGCCATGGAAATAGCTGGAAACAGCAATGCCGAGACCTCCACCGCCTTTTTACAGCAGCTAAGAGCAAACCATCCTGGACCTCTGGCAGTAATCTGGGACAATGGGCCAGCCCACCGAGGAGCAGCGATTCGCAGCTATTTGACCACTCCGAACTTGCATCTGAGGTTGGTGGCCTTACCGGCCTACAGTCCAGACTTCAACGCCGACGAAGCCATCTGGGACTGGGCCAGAGAAGAGGTCACGGCCAACGAATGCCTGGGAACAAAAGCCAAAGTCCAAGAGAAGATGAATCAATTCTTCGGCGGGCTAGCTCATCGTAAGGATGAAGTGAAACATCGCTGCCGAACCCGGTTACAGGCCCGAGCCGATGCTTTGATCTTTACACCTGCCGTGCCTTTGCCATCACTGCCCAATGTAGTTCCCACCTTGGCTTTGGTTTAGGCAGACAGCCAGCCTTTTACCGCCGGTATGAACTCCTCCGGGTTGTCCTCGAAGACCATGTGTCCCGCCCGACTAATCTCAATTACCTGGGCGGTGGGGATGGTTTCGACCATTCGGTCCGCCACTTCCCGGGGCAGCAGGTCGGTCTCGGCACCCCGGATAATCAAAGTAGGGCACCCGATGTTGGGCAGCAGGGGCCACAGGTCCTCCGCCGGGGGCGAGGTGCCGTTGCGCCGCTGTTCCCGTATCGCCAGGTCGTAGCGCCAGCCAATCTTGCCATTGGCCAACTGCCTGGTGGCGTACTCCAACCTGCGCCGCAGGACCGCGTCGGAGGCGAAGCGATTGCCTCCGGCCATGTGCCGGACCACAGCCTCGAAGTCGTCGAACTCCTCTGGCACATCTTTCAATTCCTGGATAATGCGCTGGGTGCCTCTGGGGTCGGCTGTAGGACCCAGGTCCACGATGACCAGCTTCTGGAGGCGGTGGGAATACCGCCCGGCGAAGGCCAGGCTATTGCGGCCTCCCATGGAGTGCCCGGCCAGGATGAAGGAGCCCAGGCTCAGGGTGTCGCAAAAGCCAACCAGGTCGGCCAAATAGGCGGCTCCCGAGTAATCACCGTCGCCGGCCCAATCGCTGTCGCCCCGGCCCCGCTGATCCAGCGCCAGCACGTGAAAGTCCTGGCAGAGCGCCCGAGAAACGTCATCCCAAGAGTGGGCGTGGCCCCGCAGGCCGTGGAGGAGGAGTAGGTCCGGCGCGCCCTGGTTCCCCCAATCCAGATAGTGGAGCTTCATCTCATTACTTAGGCCGTTGTTTACAGTGACTGTCCGGTCCTGGGGTTGTACTTTGGTGGTCATGGCCTTGCCTCCCGTAATTTTTATAGGGATTCAAACTGGTCCGAGCTAGTTTGAAGAAGATAACCAAGTTCAGCGACCCTTCCAATTGGGCTTGCGTTTTTCCGCGAAGGCCAGCGGTCCTTCCTTGGAATCTTCGGTGGTCAGCAGCTGGTCGTACATATGGTAGGTCAACGAAGAGATGTCCTGGGTCGACATGTTCAACCCCCGATAGGCCAGCTCCTTGAAATACTGAACCGCCAGGGGAGCGTTCTCCGCTATTTGCTCGGCCATGATCATCGCCTCTTCCATTAGCTGGTCGCCCGGGACCACTTTGTTAAGGAAGCCCATGTCGTAGGCTCGCTGAGCGCTGACGGGCTGGGCGGTCAGGCAGAGTTCCAGCACTGCGGACAGGGGCATCTGCTTGGACAAGATGGTGCCGAAGGGGGGCAGCAGGCTCCACTTGGTCTCAGTGATACCCAGCTTCGCGTCCTCGGCGGCCAGGCGCAGGTCGCACATTTGGGCGATGGACCAGCCACCGGCCAGGGCGTAACCGTTGACCGCCGCTATCAGGGGTTTCCAGGTTTGGGGCCACATGTAGGGCCGGTCCGGGTGCATGGAGTCCCTGGCCCGGGCTTGTACCCCCTCAGCGTTGTCCGAAGCCCGCTCTTTCAGGTCTCGACCGGCACAGAAGGCGCGACCCGTGCCGGTGATGATGCCGACGTAGGAGCCCTCCTCGCCATCGAACTGGGTGATGGCATCCGACAGTTCTCGGCGCAGCTGACGATTGATGGAGTTAAGGGCGTCGGGGCGGTTGAGGGTCATTATTACAACATTGCCCCGTTTCTCGTAAAGAACTGTTTCGGCCATGATAAATCTTCTCCTTCTTCTGCGGCGTGAACCCCTACAGTCAGCTCTCCCCGCCAGCCTGCTCACATTAGGTGCGCTGAGCCACAACAATGATGTGGGTACCTCCGTCCAGGGCAGCAGGCACCGCGCAGAACTCCTCTTCCCAATGTAGAAAAGCAGCCCAGACCTTGGCATCTTCCTTTACCTGCTCCAGCACATCACCATTACCAACAGAGAGGAAGTTTGCAGCAGATGCTGCCACTATACGACAGGGATGGCGGCTAAGAACCTCTTTTAGCTCCGTCCAGCGGTAGAGGTGGCAGTTGTGCCCTAGGGCCAGGGCTCCGTGGTGGTCGCCAGTCCCTAACAACTGCTGGACCTTTTCCAGCCCGTATTGACCGACATCCGATAGGATACCAGGCAGCAGCTTTCGAGTGCTTCCCAGCAGGGACATTACACTCAGTAATAGATGACCTCTCGGCTTGATAACCCGTAACAGTTCATCAATTGCGTCATCAGCGCGGTCAAAGACGTAGCTTAAGGGGCCGCCGTAAGCAATCACCGCATCGAACATTTGGCTGAGGTATTCAGACAGGTCGGTGATGTCTAGCACCTCCCGCTTAACCACAGCATGTTCAAATCCCGCGTTCTGCACCTTTTGGCTGTTTATTTCAAGCTGTCGCGGTGAAATGTCACCCACGCTTATAATGGCGCCTAACTTGGCCAATTCAATCGTAAAACGCCCTGGACCTGCTCCAGCATCCAGCACTGTGTTACCAGCTTGGATGTATCTCTGAAGATACCGGGTATGAAGGTGTAGGCTAACGACGGCAGCGGGGTCGGCTTGGAAACGTTCCCATTCCCGTTCTCCATAGTCATCAAAGAAGCTGCGGATTTGGCCTGGACTATATCTGGCATTCATCCTAGCGACATCCTAATACATTAACCGGTCGTAGTGCGCCGCATTAGGCATACTGTCCCAGAGGTATGCCACCAATTACGTGGATATGCCCGTGGCTCTGGCTTTGCAGGCCGTCGGGCCCAAAGTTGGACAGAATCCGAAAGCCACCGGGAGCGTACATGCAGCCCAGGTCCGTCGCCACCTTTCCCATCCGGTTCATCACCCCGTCGCTCCAAACCTCCAGCTGGGTCAGGTGACTCTTGGGCATCACCAGCAGCATGAGCGGCACCCAGGTCAGCTTATTAACTATGGCGATTATCTCTTCGTCCACATAGCGAACTCGGGCTGGTTCCTCTCCAGCCACAATTCGGCAAAATACGCAATTAGGAAGGGAAGTCACCGAATTTACCCCTCGATGTCAGTTTCGCCCGGCAGGCCCGCCGGCGCCAGGCCCAGCCGCCCGTCCCGTCGGCCTAGACGCCCCGAGCGCATCGCCCGGTGACTATAAATGGCGGGTAATTCCTTGTCAATGCGGCAGACTTTTCCCCAGGTATTTCCTTGAAAGTGGCTGTGGTATCATGGGCTGGGGAGGCAGCTATGTTCGGCTTAGCGGTTTTGACCGTCAGTACATCCGGTTTTTACGGCCAGCGCGAGGACACTAGCGGAGAGGCCATCAAAGAGGTTTTGGCTCCTCCCGAGTACCAAACCGTGCGGTACGAAGTGGTCTCGGATGAGCAGGAGACCATCGCCCAAAGGATGGTCGAGTGGGCCGATGATCCGGAAGTAGACCTGATTGTGAGCACCGGCGGCACCGGCCTGGGACAGCACGACGTAACGCCGGAGGCATGCCTCTCCATCATTGACCGGGAGGTTCCGGGGTTGGCCGAAGCCATGCGGGCGGAAACCCTGAAATTCACCCCCATGGCCATGCTGAGCCGATCGGTTGCCGGCATTCGGGGCCATACCCTGATTATCACTCTGCCCGGCAGTCCCAAGGGGGTGAGAGAAACCCTGGATGTGGTTAAAGCGGTGTTGCCCCACGCCCTGGAGTTGCTCAAGCAGGAGTCGGTGAACGAGCACCCGGTCTAGATTTTTTAGCCCCGGAAACCGTCAACGGGGAGACAGTCAGCGAGGAGACAGCCAGGATGAGTAGCGACTCGGAGGAAACCCCCGTCTATTGGCCCAGAGTGAAGGAGATACTGGACGGCGTTATGATCCGGTGGGAAGAGAAGTGGGGCCGGGAGGGGTATCCGGGGATTCACGAGTATTACTGGGAGACTTCTCAAGAATTGAAAGACTCGGTTCTGTCGGGCTACCGCTCCATTGAGCCTGGCGTGCCGGGAAAAGACACCTGGCTGGTCAAGTCCCTAGCCCGGGCGGTGGCCACCTATGGGAAGATGCCCTTACGGGGTCCTTTCCTCGCCCGCACCGAGGTGGCGGAGATCATTACCTGGATCGACACCGGAATGCCTGAAGGGCCGCCCTGAGGGATCCGAGGAATAAGACGGGAATAAGACGGGAATAAGACGGCCACGGTTCGGTCCCGTCCAGCGATAAAGCAACACCGGAAGGACATCATTCAGCGTCCTTCCGGTGTTTTTAGTACGGTGATTATAGTTTCCCGGCAGGCGGGTCCACTGGGGATTAAAACAGGGCAGGGTTACACCAGGACCGCATCCTTGGATTTCTGGTAGACCTGAATGCGTCCACGGGTATGATCCAACACGCATATCCTACCCTGGTCATCCACGTTCACCGCGCAGGGGTTGGAAAGGGCCTTCTCAAAGGCCTGGTTGTCGTTGGCTACGGCCAACGCCCGCTGCCGGATCATATCCGGGTTGGACAGCAGCTTCTCCTTGCCCCACTGGGACAGCTGGTGGTCGCCATAAAGGGCGCTGACGAACCGTCCGTCGGGAGCCAATATCTGCACCCGGTCGTTCTGCCGGTCGGCCACATAAATCAGACCGTCTTGATCCACCGCTACATCGCTGGGCCGTTTGAACTGACCCACGCCACTCCCGGACTGGCCGAAGGTGGCCTGCCACTGGCCCTCGCCGTTGAACTGCTGAATCCGGTCGTTGCGCCAGTCCGCGACGTAGATCAGACCCTCCCGATCCAGGGTAATTCCCCAGGGCAGGTTAAACTGTCCTGGACCGTCGCCCAAGCTGCCAAACTGGCTAATGTACTGGCCATCCAGGGTAAATTTCTGGACCCGGTGATTGCCACTGTCCGCCAACAGCATATTTCCGTCGGGGGTTAACACCATTCCGGCGGGCTTGTTCAACTCGCCGTCGCCCGAACCGGCAGTACCCCACTTGCGCAGGTACTCCCCGTCCTTGTCGTAAATCGTGATTCGATTCAGCCATTCGTCGGCGACATAAACATTTTCGCCGGCATCCACCGCAATGGCGGTGGGCCAAACAAACTGGCCGTCACCCTCCCCATAGGAGCCGAACTCGCTGATGTATTCCTCGTTCATGGTGCAGACGGTTACCCGTAGCCCATCGAGCCGGTTTTCATAGGACCGGTTCAGGACGTACACCACATCGTCGGCTGCCAAAGCCAGGGACACCGGGTTACGAAATCCCGTGCCGGCAAATTCGTTACGGCCGATGGAGTGGCTATAGGTAAAGGTCCAATCCTTTAGCCCAAAGAAGTGAGTGCTCATTGTCAGTACCTCATAGTAAACGTCATTACATGTGGGCCAGAACTTCCGCCACCGGCGAGGCCCGGTCCCTTAGGTACGGCTCAAATACCGGTGTTAAAGGCTCCTGGGTTACAGAAAAGGAATCTTCTCGTAGTTACCACCAACTATGGGTACCGGGTCCATGTGCATCCAGTCTTCCAAGATAGTGGTGTATACGGACCGGAAGTCCATCGACGATTTGAGGTTGCCGCCCTCCTCTTGCTCGCTGGGCTCCAAGGAGGGATAGGTGCCGTAAACCCCGCCCTTGACATGCTCGCCCACCACAAAGGCCACGCTGCCCGCGCCGTGGTCGGTGCCGGAGCCGTTGTCGACAACGCGGCGACCGAACTCCGAGAACATGAACAGCAAAACGTTATCGCTGGCCTGGTGATCCCGCAGATCCTCCATGAAGGTTTCAACGGTGTTGGACACATCGGTCCACAGCCTAGCGTGGTCCGAGGCCTGGTTGGCGTGGGTGTCGAAGCCGTTGTAAGGGGAGGTGGTAAACAGGACGCGGGTGCCGAACTCGGCCAGATGGGTCTGGGCGATGTTCTTCATGTATTGCCCGATGGCAGTGGCAGAATACTCCACCTTGGAGGTGTACTTGTCCGGCGCGGTGGCCAAGATGTCGGCGCCCTTCAGCGCGTCGGTGCCGGTGCGGCGAATGTAATCCAGGGTGTAGCTGGAGCCAATGGTAGGGCCGTACATGCGGCCGAAGACGTCCAGGGCCTGGGAGCGCTGGTCATCGCCCTCAATGCCGGTGAGCAGACCGTAGGTTTCCAGGTTGCCCACTGAGGCTACCGGCACGCCTTCCTTGGCCAAGGCCCGGGGGAGCCCCCGGCCGAAGTTGACTCCGGTCAGGACGTTTTCAGCATTGGGGTCTATATTTTTGATAACCTGGCCCAGCCAGCCTTCCACGCCCACCTTGTCGGGCTCGCAGGTGTGCCAGATATCCATAGAGCGGAAGTGGGAGTAGCTGGGACTGGGATAACCGATACCCAGGAATACGGCCAGCTTGCCGGCATCCCAGAATCTCTTGAGAGGACCCATGGCGGGGTGCAGGCCAATTTCGTCGTTGAGGGGGATGACCTGATTATCGCCTAGACTCAGCGTCGGCCGGTAATCTCGGTAAAGGCCGTTGTTATAGGGAATGACAGTATTCAGGCCGTCGTTGCCGCCGGAGAGAGACAGCACTGCCAGGACGTTATCCTTCTTGGTAGAAACCATGAAATTTGCCTCCGTTTAAGCTTACGCGTTAATTATCCCGGGTTTAAATCATTCCGGGTTTACTCGAACTGGAATTCGGAAGTCGCCGCCAGCATCTGGAACATTTCTCCCGTCCTGCGGACAAATTCGCCATGCTCGACGTCGGTGCCGTGGCGTAAGTCTCCCTCACGCTGCACGTGAGCCAGCAGTTCCTGACGGGTGTCATCGGTGATGTTCAGGCACCCGACTTGATCGATACATCCCTCGACAAACTGCTGGGGAGACAGGCTGGCGCCCTGGTCCATCAAATTGGAAATCATGGTCTGAACCCCTTGTAAATGGGTCTGCCCCAAGTAATCGGCGGCAAAGTTTATGCGCTCTACCAGCGTTCCGCTGTCGATCCACTCGTGGCCGGTATGCCAGCCCTCCACCGTAGGGGGGTTCATCAGATCCATGCCCATGTACTTGGGCTCCTGGCAAATCTCGAAGAGGCCGGGCTTGATCTCATCCCGGTGCTCACCCACCAGGCGCATGGTGCCCACCACCATCTCGGCCGGATTCTTGACCTTGGCGAATCGGGCGTCCTTGAATCCCTCAGAATTAAACAGCACCCGCAGCATTTCGGTCAGGTCATAGCCGGAATCGAAGTAGGCTTTTTCCAGCTTTTCGATGGTCTCCGGGTCTCTAGGAGGGGTCTGGCGCCAGGAAGGAACCGGCACTTCATCAGCGACAAAGAAGTTGTAAAGATGCCTGGAAACAAACCGGGCGGTCCCCGGCTGCTTGCAGATGATCTCGATGATGTCGTTACCGTTCCACGGGCCGGTCTCCCCCATGAAGGTCTTTACCCCATCGTCATGGTCGGCCGGGTCGAAACGGAACTCCCAGGGGCTGCGGCCGTGGGGGAAGGGTGGGTAAGCCGGCGCTACATTCCAGCCGGTGAAGGCATGGGCGCAGGCCTTTACGTCGTCCTCCGAGTAGTTGAACTCCTCATCCTTGCCCACACCCACGGAGAACAGCTCCAGCAGCTCCCTACCGTAGTTTTCATTCAGGTTGGCCTTGTGGCTCTCCGAGTTATCCAGGTAATACATCATCCCTGGGTTGGTGGAAAGGCGCACCAGCAGGTCCCGGAAATTGCCCATACCGTGCTCCCGGAACATGGCAATCATCAGGCCCATCTCTTCGCCGCTGTCGATTTTGCTGTGGCCGGCGCAGAAGATCATGTGCCAGAACAGGGACATCTTTTCCTGGAGCTGGCGGGGGCTGTTGATCATGCGGTACACCCACATTTGGGTGTTGATTTCGATGGCTCCCGCATGATTGTAGGTCGGATGGTAACGAAGCATAAGGTCTTCGTCGATGGTCGGCTGGCCCAAGGGATGGAGCAACTCCGCCACGGCAGCCTCATAACCCTGGGCCGCTTTAGCTTCAATCTCGGCACGACTGGCGCCAAAGCCGGCTCGCCGCAGCAGGTGAGCCATCAAAGCGATATCTTGTTCCGGCATGTAGGCCTCCTCACATTTAATATCTCGAATCCGGGGCGCGCTGGAAACCGGGGTCCTCCCCCTGGTAATCCACCTGCAAGAACACCCCTACAATTGCCGCATGGCTTAGGGGTATCGTGTCGGGCGCTCTTGCGTAGTCATTATAAGGAAAGAATAATGTAATCTAACGGAGCCTTGGTGTCAACCGAAACACCAGGTGCTACGACCCGGTTCGCCCCCAGGTTATCAAAGGTGCTGATACAAGTAGGACCAAAGCTGGCGGCGGCGAACACTCCTTCAACGAACGCAGCGGCGATCGACGGCATAGCCGCCCACTATGGACATAGGATATTATATAGGCCCAGATCGGCGCAATAACTACGGGGGATCATATCTCATGTTGTATCGCATTGAAATCGTCGCGTTGGAATCAGGGAGACATCATGGCCACCATTTTGGAGCAGTACATATCCCAGCACCCCGGTTCGGCCCAGCGCTACGCCGAGGCGGTTCAGACCTTTCCCAGCGGGGTCACCCATGACAACCGGTACGCCCAGCCCTTTCCGCTGTACATGACCCACGGCGCCGGACCGCGCAAGTGGGACGTGGACAGTAACGAATACATCGACTACGTATGCGGACATGGCGCACTGCTGCTGGGTCATTCCCATCCGGACATCGCCGGTGCGGTGGCGCAACAAATATATCGGGGCACCCATCTGGGGGCATCCACCGACGAGGAGCTGCGCTGGGCTCGGGCCATCAAGGCGCTGGTGCCTTCCATCGAGAAGATTCGCTTCCACAGCTCCGGCACCGAAGCCACCCTGATGGCCATGCGGCTGGCCCGGGCCTACACCGGTAAAAACAAAATCATCAAGCTGCAAGACCACTTCCACGGCTGGCACGACTATGCCATGGCGGGTTCGGACCGTCCCGCACCGGGCGTCCCGCCGGAAAGCTGGGCCAGCATGGTGGTGGTCCCCTCCGGCGATCTTACCGCGGTGGAGGAAGCGCTGAATCGAGACCAGGACATCGCCGGTCTCATTCTGGAGCCCACCGGCGCCCACTACGGCCAGCTGCCCTTCGACACCCCCAACTACCTTCAGGGGCTCAGGGAATTGACCAGCCAACACGGCCTGGTGCTGATCTTTGACGAAGTGGTAACCGGGTTCCGCGCCTCAGCGGGCGGCGCCCAAACCCGCTATGACGTCACCCCCGACTTGACCACCATGGCCAAGATCGTGGCCGGCGCTCTTCCCGGAGGCGCTGTCGGCGGCAAGGGGGATATTGTCGACATGATCTCCCATCGGGGCGACCCGGAGTGGGACAATCAGCACCGGGTTTACCACCCCGGCACTTTCAACGCCAACCCCCTCTCGGCGGTGGCCGGAGCCACCTGCCTGGAACTCATCGCGAGCCAGCCCATAAACCAGCAGGCCGACAACCTGGCCCAGCGGCTGAAGCGGGGCCTCAATGAGCTTCTGGGCAAGATGGAGGTAGCCGGGCACGCCCACGGGATCGCATCCATGATCCACCTGGTGCTGGCCGACTGCGACTGCGACCGGGAGATCTGCACCATGTCCCACGCCGGTATTAAGCAGGCCGTGGCCGCTCCCGCCGTGACCGCCCTGAAGCGCGGGATGCAGAACCTGGGCGTGGACATCATGGGACGGGACGCTTTCCTGGTCTCCGCGACCCACACGGAAAATGACATCGACGATACCCTGGCTGCCTTCGAGAGGACCTTGGCCGACGTCAGGGAGGAGGGACTGCTGTAGCAGGACGTGGGGTAAAAAACCCTCGCCAGAACCGAAATGAAATGTTCCCTTGGTTTTGGATTGGTTTTGGATGAAAGTTGGGCCAGCTAGGCAACCTAGCGGCTGGATGGTATTTGATGCCCCGGTTCACCATTTCTGCTAGAATCGCCCTGTTCATACTCCAGCATCAATCCTAAATTTGGCCTATATCCGGAGGTAACAGCGATGCCTTCCTTCTGGGAGAAGATTTCTGTAGACGGGCAGGAGATGGATGTCTACACCAGCGCCCCCAGCGGCTCCGGTCCCTTCCCAGCGGTGATCGTGAGTCAGCACGGCGGCGGCGTAGACAAGTTTATCCAAACCATCTGCGACCGCTTGGCCGAGGCGGGCTTCGCCGGAACGGCCCCCGACCTGTTTCACCGAATTACCGAGGAACAAGTGCAGAGCAGCGGCCTGACCCGGCGGGAGCTTCTCAGCGATCCGCAGACCATCGCCGACATCAACGCCACCGTGGATTGGCTGCAAAACCACCCGGCCATCGACGGCCAGCGTATCGGAATCACCGGCTTCTGCATGGGGGGCCGCGAGGCCTGGCTGGGGGCCGCGACCAACTCCAACATCAAGGCCGCGGTTCCCTACTACGGTGGGAACATCCAGGCTACCTGGGGAGATACAACCCAGACGCCTTATGACCTCACCAGCGGCATCAAGTGCCCGGTGCTCTTCCATTTCGGTGAAGTCGACGCAAATCCCTCGCAAGACGACATGCGGAAATACGACGACGAATTAACCAGGCTGGGGATATCGCATCAGTTCTACACCTACCCCGGGGCGAACCATGGCTTCATGGATTTCACCACGGAGCGGTACTACAAGGAGGCCGCCGACGCCTCCTGGCCCCGGACGTTGGAGTTTTTCTCTCAGCACCTCAAGGGTTAGCCGGGCCTGACCCGGGTCAATCCCGGCTTGACTTCAGGAATGCGGAGGTAGGTTGCCATGCCATCCTTTTGGGATAAAGTCCCGGTGGGAAACCGGGAAATGGAGTTGTTTGTCAGCACCCCCACCGGAGCCGAGCCTTTTCCGGCGGTGGTGGTCTGCCAGCACGGTGGCGGTGTTGACCAGTTTATCCAGACCATCTGCGACCGGCTGGCCCAGGCCGGCTACGCAGCGGTGGCTCCCAACCTGTTTCATCGAATCAGCAGCGACATGCTGCAGGGCGGTTCGCGGCCGATACAACATCTCCGCGATACCGAGATTCGGGCCGACATCGATGCTACTGTCGACTTTCTGCTGAAGCACTCGGCCATCAACGACGACCGCATCGGCATAACCGGTTTCTGCATGGGCGGTCGGGTAGCCTGGCTGGGAGCGGCCACCAATCCTAATTTCAAGGCGGCGGCTCCCTACTACGGGGGCAACATTATGGTGCCCTGGGGTATCACCGACCAGACTCCCTTTGAGCTGACCGGCGGAATCAGCTGCCCGGTGTTGTTCCATTTCGGAGAGCTGGACCTGAACCCCTCGCGATTGGACCTGCGCAAGCTGGATGATGAGCTGCTGCGTTTCGAAATTCCCCACCAGTTTTTTACCTACCCGGGAGCGGACCACGCATTTATGGATTTCACCGCCGGACGATATAACCAGCAAGCCGCCGATGAATCTTGGCCTCGAACCTTGGAGTTCTTCACCCAGCACCTTAAACAGGGGCTAGCTAGCAGCTAGCTGGAGGCTTCCGGGTTCTTTAAAAGACTCTTTACCCTGGCAATTGGAACGCCTGCGACACAAATTTTCGGATAGAGGAGAATGGAATGGCTAGAGTAGCGCTGGACCTGGGAAACAAGAAAGACCTGCAGATAGTAGGAGCCACCGGCTGGCGTGTGGCCCCCGGCCTGGTGCCGGGAGAACCTAACCAGGGGCTGGTAGCCGAGTTGATGGAGAGCCCGGCCCGGCTGCCGGACTATGACGATTCCGGTTGGGATAAGGATGTCGACATCCAGGCCCGCAATTCCAAGGGGTTCACCTTCGCCTGGTACCGGCTGGCCTTCACCATGCCTGAGGAGGTCAACGGCCAGAAGGTTGCCGGTAATCGGGTTTACTTCGAGACCAACGTGGACAATTATGGTGAGGTTTATCTCGATGGCAAGATAGACCGAACCATTGGCGTGGTCACCGGCAACAACGTGAACAAGCGGGTGCTGCTTGAGGGACCGGCGGTCCCGGGCCAGAAGCACCTGATCGCGGTATTGGTGGCCAACGCTCCCTTGGGCGAGCCGGTGGGAACCATCTTCATGCGCTTTGCCACCCTGGCATTTGAAGGGTAAAGCCCCGGTTTTAAAGCCCCCGGTCCGGGAACCGGCAACGATAGGAGGGACATTATGTCAACCAGATCCTACGCCGGACAGGTCAACGCCCCGGAGTTTCCGCCGGATATAGAGTGGGTCAACACCGACCGCCCGATCACTATGCAGGAGCTTCGGGGCAAGATAGTTGTTCTGGATTTTTGGACCTACTGTTGAATTAACTGCGTGCACATCTTTCCGCAGTTGCGGAAGCTGGAACAGAAATATGCCGCCGAGCTAATGGTCATTGGCGTGCATTCGGCCAAGTTCCCCAACGAGAAAGACAAGGAGAATCTCTACAAGGCGGTGCAGCGGTACGAGCTGCTGCACCCGGTGGTCAACGACTCGGAGTTCCAGGTTTGGCAGCAGTACGCCTGCCGCGCCTGGCCCACCCTGATGTTCATCGACCCCCAGGGCAAGGTCATCGGCAAGCACGAGGGTGAACTTCCCTACGAAGCCTTTGACCAGATCCTAACCGAGATGGTTACCCAGTTCGACCAGAAGGGCTTGCTAAATCGGTCTCCGGTTTCCTTCTCTCGGAGCCCGGAGCCGGACCAGACCCTCTCCTTCCCCGGCAAGCTACTGACCGACGGCCCGGGAGATCGGCTTTTCATCTCCGATACCAACCACAACCGCATATTGGTCACCTCGCTGCAAGGCCAGGTAAAGCAGGTCATCGGCTCGGGCCAGCCGGGTCTGGTTGATGGGGCTTTCGGTTCGGCGACTCTGAATCACCCGCAGGGGCTGGCGCTTTGGGAAAACCGGCTGTTTGTTGCCGACGCCGAGAACCACGCCCTGCGCCGGGTTGACCTGGACTCCCAGCGGGTGACAACCATCGCCGGGAACGGCAACCAGGGTAACCGGAGAGAAGGCCGGGGACCGGGACCGGACATGGAGCTAAACTCACCTTGGGACCTGGCCTACCACGACCAAACCCTTTACATCGCCATGGCCGGCAGCCATCAGCTCTGGTCGATGAACCTGGGGGACGGCCAGGTGGGTCCTTACGCCGGCAGCGGCCAAGAGTCCATCACTGACGGCGCGCTGGCCACCGCAACCTTGGCCCAACCCAGCGGAATCACCACCGACGGCGACCGTCTCTACTTCGCCGACAGCGAAACCAGCGCCATTCGCTCGGCGGAGCTGAACCCCAACGGTCGCGTTCAGACCATCGTCGGACTGGACCTGTTTGTCTTCGGGGACGTGGACGGCTCAGAGCACCTGGTGCGTTTGCAGCACCCCAGCGGCATCACCATCCATGACGGCATCATATACATTGCCGACACCTACAACCACAAGATAAAACAGGTCCTACCGATGACCCGCAGCGTGTTGACCCTCTTCGGCGCGGGAACGGCCGGTCGCCAGGACGGCGTGGGGCAGCTGGCCATGTTCTCGGAGCCCAGCGGCGTCAGCTTCACCAACGGCCTGCTCTATATCGCCGACACCAACAACCATCTGGTCCGGGTCGCCGACCTGGAAAACAAACAGGTTTCCACCCTGACTATTACTGGGCTTTAAATGGGGGTGTTGTGGCCCCTCCTCGGCAATGGGAAGGATATTTAAGCACCGCCGGTAAACACCTTGCCCAGAAATCTCTCACCGATTATCCGCTTATCCGCAACTCTGGCAAACCCCACGCCCCTGGCGATCCAACCCGCCTTGCTTGGGATAGAATAGGCCTTCGCCCCACTCGCCGCTCCGAAAAGGATTTTCTTGCAGCGACCGCCCGGCAGCCCTATTCCGGTTTTTGCCGTACTGCAGAATCGGGCATTTCGAACCATCTGGTACGCGGGCAGCCTCCACGAGATTTCTCGCCGGACGGAGATGCTGGTGCTCAGCCTGCTTATCTTTCAAACCACTGGATCTCCCTTCCAGCTACTTTTGGTACTGGTATTCAACAACCTGCCTCGCCCGGTGCTTTCCCTGCTATTTGGGACCGTCGCCGACCGCTTCAGCCGGCAGCGCGTTATGGTGCTGGCCCAGTTCTCCAACGTCGTGATTTCCGCAGTCGTCCTGATGCTGATCCTCGCCAACCAGGTAGAACCGTGGCAGCTCTACCTGGCGCTGGTAATGCAGGGCGTGACCAAAGCGCTGGAAGATCCCTCTCGACGCACATCCATACTGGACATTGTCGGGGAGGGCCGGGTGGTGAACGCTCTGTCCCTGGACCAGATCGGGAACACCACCGGGAAGATAGCCGGTCCCTTCCTGGCGGGTCTCCTGGTGGAGACGCTGGGATTTACGGAAGCCTACACCTTTGTGGTGGTGGGTCATCTGATTGCTCTTGGGTTCCTCGCCAGGGTGAGGGTCCCGCCCCGCCAGGCTCCGGTAGAGCGCGAGCCCGTCTGGCGGAGCTTGAGGGTCAGCCTTCGCTACGCCCTGGGTAATCCCTTGCTGCTGGGGATGCTTTACGTCACGATTGTCATGAACGCACTGGCCTTTCCGGCGCAGCAGTTGATTCCGGCCATTGGGGAAACCAACCTTGGTGTCGGTGAAACCTTGATTGGCGTCCTGGTAGCGGCGGAGGGATTGGGACAGCTGGTTGGCGCCGGCTTGATGGCGAGTAGCCGCAACATGCGATACCACGGCCGGGTGTTTGTTCTCGGTTCTATCCTGGTGCTGGTCATAGCCATCCTGTGGTCCCGTTCTCCCTGGTACGGCCTGACCTTTGCTCTACTGACTATTGGGGGCATAGGACAAGCCGGCTTCGGAACCATGCAGAGCTCCATAACCATGCTTTCAGCTCCGGCAGAGCTCCGAGGCCGCATGGTAGGATTAATGAGCTTTTGCATCGGTGTGGGAACGCCGCTGGGCGGGCTGGAAATGGGGTTGCTGGCCACCAGAGTCAGTTCCCAATGGGCCATATCCATAAACGCGTTGGCCGGTTTGGCGCTGTTGATCCCAGCCCTGGTCTTGACTCCCCTGGTCCGGTCGGCCACCACCGAGCAGAGAACGCCCGCCGCCCGAAGCTGAACAACTGGGGGTGCGTCCAAGCCCCAAGCCCTCGGGGCATTGCCTCTGGCGCCCAAGTCGTTAATCCTTTAGAGTACGGCCGGGTGGGCGAAATAACGGAGACAAGATATATGCACGGGATGGTCGATTGGGCCGGACGCATGAAACAGATGGCGGAGTTCGTCGGCCTGACCCAAACCGACCTGGGACTGATCCAGTCCACCGCTGCGGTGCTCGTGCCCCATGCCGAGGCTCTTACCGCCGCGATTTACGACCACTTCCTGCTTTTTCCGGAAACCCGAAAATTTTTTCTGCGGGAGGACGGCGAGGTGGACCAGGACCGGATCGCCCGCCGCAAACACACCCTGATACGCTGGCTGGAGAACACCATCCAGCACCAGGTAGATGGGGATCTGCCGGTGTTTCTCCTGACCGCCGGCTTGGTCCACAGCCATCCCCCTAGCCATCGGGCCCATCTGGGCTCCGTGCCCAGCCGGTTTATGGTCGGAACCATATCCTTCGTCCAGACCGCTGTTGCCCAACTGCTGTCTCAGGAATTGGACGACCCCAAAAAGGCCCTGCTGGCAGCCTTGGCTTGGAACAAGCTGCTGATGGTGCAGCTGGATATCCTACTGGCCGGGTACATCGACGAAGTCCCGATTCGGCCAGGGTCGCAACCCGAAGCCTGATCCTTCCGGGGCTGTAGATCCTAATTCCCCCGGCGTAGTTAAAGAGGAGCAAGCAATGACCAAAGTTCTAGTAATCCAAGGCGCGGGGATGAACATGAGAGGTAAGGCTCAGGTCGAAATCTTCGGACCCGATACTCTGGAAGAGATTAACGAGCAGGTTAACGGATACGCCGAGGGTTTGGGGTTAGACGTGGAGTTTTTCCATTCCAATATTGAAGGTGAGGTGGTCAACGCCTTGTATGATGCCCATGAAAGGGGTATCGACGCCGCGCTGATCAACCCGGCGGGTTATACCACCGGCACCGGTCCACTAAAGGCGGCCATCGCTCAAGTCAGCTTCCCGGTGATAGAGGTCCACGCCTCTAATCCCACATCCCGGGGCACGGTCTCAAACATCCAGCCGGTAGCCAAAGGCTCAGTCTACGGCTTCGGGGTATACGGCTACTACCTGGCCCTAGAGGCTGTAAAGCACATCAACGGGAGCTAGCCGCCGGCCGGCGCGGCTACTGTTTAGGGAAATCCCCTCAGGGCCCCCTTGGCAAATGGGGATTTGGATCTCATAAGTTTAATAATTTCCTCGAGGGTCGATTAAAGGTTAACCTCTTCCAGAATTACGGCTCAATTACCACGGAATTGCAGGCGGGCTTTAGCTGACAAGATAGCTAAAGCCCGCCTTGCTTTGGCTGGCCGGAGATTCCCAGGTTCAAGTTAGGTTCTACTCGCAGCGCAGGCAGCGAAACTCTGTGAACACAGTGTCGTGGATGCCCGGATTGGTCAGAATATAGTCCATGATTATGCGGACCACTTTGTCCCGGCTGGCTATTTCATACTTCTCCTTGGCCGCCTGGATAAAGGCCATCTGGTCCGGATCAAGTTCGATATCGAAGGTATTCTTGACTCCTGCCATCTACCTGCCTCCCTCTAGCATCTGGATTTGGCGACGCCGGCATCCCGGCGACACTCCGCTATGACGCATCCTGCCCGGCTTGGAACTATACAGCAAATCTCCGTCACCCCCCAAGCCTAAACCTTCTTAGTCAGGGCAATCGCGTCTTATTATCTTTCTTAAATTTGTTTAAAACAGTAATCATCATGACGAAACTAGGGAGGGGTAGTGATGGTTCAGGCAACAGGCGCACCCATCGCCGAATACTTCGCGGCGTTGGACGACCCGAGGATTGATCGTACCAAGCGGCACAAACTTTTGGATATCGTCACCATTGCCCTTTGTGCCACCATCTGCGGCGCTGATTCTTGGGTGGATATCGAGCTCTTCGGCAACTGTAAAGAGGAGTGGTTCAAGTCCTTTCTGGAGTTGCCCAACGGTATCCCTTCCCATGATACCTTCGGCGACGTCTTCGCCCGCCTGGACCCAGAGCAGTTTCAACGCTGTTTCATGGAGTGGGTCCAAGCCGTAGCCCAAGTCACCCAAGGCGAAGTGGTGGCCATCGACGGCAAGACGGTATGGCGCTCCCACGACCGTACCCTGGGCAAAAAGGCCATTCACATGGTCAACGTGTGGGCCTCGTCCCATGGCTTGGCGCTGGGCCAGACCAAGGTGGACGAGAAGTCCAATGAAATCACCGCCATCCCCAAGTTGCTACAGCTGCTGGAGCTCGCCGGTTGCATCATCACCATCGACGCCATGGGCTGCCAGAGGGAGATAGCCCGGGAGATCATTGAGGCTCAGGCCGACTATCTGCTGGCGGTGAAGGAGAATCAAGGCCGGCTGTACGATGACGTTCGCGACCTTTTCGAGGGCGCCGAGGAATACGACTTCGAGGGCGTCCCCTATGACTTCGCCCGCACGCTGAACAAGGGCCACGGCCGCCTGGAAACCCGTCAATGCTGGGTCATCACGGACCCGGACTGCCTGGACTATCTGCAAAACCGGCAGCAGTGGGCCAACCTCAACGCCGTGGTTAAGGTCACGGCTCAGCGGGAGACGGCAACCGGGACCACGGTCCACTCTCGCTACTATATCAGCAGTCTGGCCAGGCCTGCCCAGACTTTGTTGGAGGTCACCCGCCGACACTGGGGCATAGAAAACAGCTTGCACTGGTCTTTGGATGTTACCTTTCGAGAAGATCACAGCCGGGTACGTAAGGATAATGGGCCTCAAAACCTGGCAGTCCTGCGCCAGATAGCCCTCAATTTGCTGAAGCAGGAGACCAGCCTTAAACGGGGACTTCAAGGTAAACGGCTGAAAGCCGGCTGGGTTGAGGATTACCTACTCAAGGTGCTCCTTGGTTAAGACGCGATTGCCCTGCCTTCTTAGTCCCTTGGAGGCTGGGTGAGCCGTCATCGCTTCGTTGGCGAAGACGAAAGGACGGCTCCTCAGATACACCTTACTGAGCCTCGAATCTATAGCTGAACACCGTCGAAAGCGCCACCGTCTGGGGGGATTTCCCAAGCCTGCCTGCCCACCATAGCCAATGGCATCCGGACCATGTTCTCCGGGACTTTAGACCCTACGCGGAGTTTATCCTGAGCAAGGCCGAATGGTTCGGGCTGACATTTCGAGACACTCTTTACCTCCGCTTTGGTTTTGTGACTGTTCTGTGACCTGCCCCTACCCCCCTGCGATGTGTCTGTGAGCCTTGCCTGCTAAAAATAGTTAATACCTTATTCGAGGCGGCAACGCCCGAAGACAAAAAACTTCTGGAGGATGAGACTATGGCTGGTTCGCTAAAGAAATTGGCGTCACGGATACCTGGAGGTCAGAAGGGGTTCACCCTGATTGAAATGATCGTGGTGGTCGGCATCATCGCTGTATTGGCCGCGGTCATCGTCCCCAACATCGGCCGGTTCATTGGCACTGGCGAAGATGGAGCCAAGTCCGCGGAATGGGAATCCGTCCAAACCGCCATGAACGCCATGATGGCTGAAGCTGCGGTAAACGCCGTCCCTGCTTCCACCAGCGGAGCGGCTGGGACCTCCGATTGGACTGCTGTTCCGACTGCTGCGACCAATGCCGAGCAGCCATTGGGACCCTACCTGCAAAATCCAGTGACTGTTTACCTGTACTGCTACGATGTCAACGGCCAGATACTCACTCAGGGTGAAGTGGGCGGTGGCTTGACCTGTTAACCCAAAGAATTCCCTTTGGTTGAGGTCCCGTCGACCTCCTCCGATTGGGGCCTCAGCTAGCATGATTGGCCCGGCAAACCCTGAACAGGTGTTGCCGGGCCAATGCCCATCAAGCGCGGGAGTATTTCCGATAAGCCATCCCTTTACAAGGAGGAATCGCTGGCCATGTTTCGAACCGTAGACTCAGACCACCTAACACCAAATAATTGCTCTGGCGATGGTCTTCGCCCCGGCCTGGGGAGGCTCCGCTGGAGCAAGCTCTGGGCGGCGATACGGGACGACCGGGGGACCTTCTTGATGGAGACAGTGGTCGCATCGATGATCTTCGCCATGGTGGGGGTTGCCGTGCTTTCTAGCCTGGGCACCGTCAACATAGCGGGGGCATTGACCGAGGAGCAGTCCCAAGCCGAGAACATTGCCCGGAATCAGATGGAAGCGATTTTCGACCGCGCGTATCGGGAGCCCGACCAGACCCCTTATCCCGCCGTCGCTGCTCCCCAAAACTACTCGGTAACCACAGTTGTGACTCACCTGGACGGCATTACCGACCCGGATGTGGAGAAGATCGCCCTCACTATCAGCCACCACGGCAAGGAACTGCTGCAGCTGGAGACGGCGCGATATCGCACCGACGGAATGCGGCTGGCCTACAGCGCCAGTCCCGACCGGTCCAATCCTTCAGTGCTGGTCGACGCCGTGCTGAGCGGCACTGTGTACGTTTTTTTGGATGACCCGAATCAGCTGATCGACGATCAGGTGGAGTTTTTTATGGACGGCATCGGACCCTTGGAGACGGAGAACTATATCCACTGGGACTTCGAGGGCAGCACCGGCATAGACCCCGCAGACCCGGCCAATCCCTGGGTTACCTCCCCTAACGGCCTGCACACCATAACTGCCAAAGCCTGGTTGAAAAACGGAGAAACGGTTAACGTAACGGCGGATTTCACGATAAGCAATTAACCTTTATCACTCTATTCTGCCGGAGGACAACTTGCGGATAAGAGATATTTTTGGACAATTAACCCGGAACTCCTCCGGGTTTGCCCTGCTCGAGGCAGCGGTAGGCCTAAGCTGGTATGCCTCAGCTACCCTACGCCGGCCGCCCTTGGAAATTTTCCGCAACCCCGGCGGTACCCGGTAAAGCGGCTCCCATAATCGGTGAGCACAACCGGACGGTTCTGGCCGAACTGCTGGGACATTCAGAAGCGGAGTTGGCCAGCTGGGAAGCTGAGGGCATCATCGGATATGGGCCGGCCAATCCCACCGGCACGCGGCGCCCCTCTTTGGATGAGCAGGTCCGACAAGGCAGGCTCCAGCGTTACGAGCCCGACTTCAGGGAGCAGATATCGCGGGCCTACGGAGAGGGCAGCGCCAGCTAGGTATCAGCATGAAGCAGATTGTCATCCTTGCGGGGCAGGACGTAGTGGAGGCGAAGGATCTAAGTTAACCTTTCTCTACAGCTGCTTACTTTCGCGCCGCTGAACGCATATTCACAATAGCCACCATCCAAAAGCTCCTGATTGGTCCATTTATGGTCCTTTTGCATGTGAGCAATAATGTTTTCAAAGGTCATAAAAAATCGGTCGCGTAATCTGTTCCTCGATCGCCGTATATAAGAACTACTTTTTCTTCCGGGGTTACCGGACCAATTTCGTGCGCATACAGTTTATTTTCCATCGCGAACACTAAACCAAAGCTAAGGTGAAACCTACATAAAGCGAACCCGAAGAGGAGTTGCGATATTCTGTAAAAGAAGTCGAGGGGCGGTGGTGGAAGGGATGAAGGAAATAGTGCAACTCATGGAAGAGTGGCAACTCAATGTAGGTGACTTACGGGAAAGGATGTATCGAGCGCCAACACCTCGAGAGCGAGAGCGATGGCACGGGCTATGGTTGTTGGCCCAAGGGTGGTCGGCTATCCAGGTGGCTGAGGCTTTGGACAGAGAGCCTCATACCATTGGAAACTGGCTGGCCAACTTTCGCCGAGGCGGGGCCCAAGGTTTGGTCTTTGAACAGACTCGGGGTTCCCCCCCGTCTTGAACTGGGGTCAACAGAACCAACTGAAGTCTGCGGTGCAAAATCCGCCTGGAGAGGCGGGAGTTGAATTGTCCAACTGGAATTGGAAAGTAGTGAGGCAATTTCTCAAGCAGAGCTTTGAACTGGGGCTGAGTCGAAGCAGTTGCTTGAACTACCTCCATCGGTTGGGCTTCGTGCTGAAGCGACCCAAGAAACGCCTCCTGAAAGCCAAGGATGAAGCGCGGAAAGCCTTCGTCCTCCAGTACAGCCAAATCCGAGAGGAGGCCCAAGAGAGTGGGGCCAAAATCTTCTTCGTAGACGAAGCCCACTTTCGGGCCGATGCCGATCTGAGGGGGAAATGGGTGCTCAAGGGAGAGCCGGCGCTGGTGGACTCTACCAGTCCTCGGTGGGGAGAGAAGGCCTGCTACTACTCGGGAGTTTGCTTGGAGGCTGGGGAGGTGGAAGCCATGGAAATAGCCGGCAACAGCAATGCCGAGACCTCCACCGCCTTTTTACGGCAGCTAAGAGAAAAACATCTTGGACCTCTGGTAGTGATTTGGGACAATGGGCCAGCCCACCGAGGAGAAGCGATTCGCAGCTATTTGACCACCCCTGACTTGCAGCTGAGGCTGGTGGCCTTACCGGCCTACAGCCCAGACTTCAATGCCGACGAAGCCGTCTGGGACTGGGCCAGGGAAGAGGTCACGGCCAACGAATGCCTGGGAACAAAAGCCCAAGTCCAAGAGAAGATGAATGCATTCTTCGGCGGACTAGCTCACCGTAAGGATGAAGTGAAACATCGCTGCCGAACCTTGTTACAAGCTCGAGCCGATGCATTGATTTTTACACCTTCCCTACCTTTGCCATCGCTGCAAAATGTAGTTCCCACCTTGGCTTTGGTTTAGGAAATTATAAAGACCCATCTCCTCTATGGCAGGTTCTACATTCTTGTGATGCTCTCTTAGATGCAGGTCCGCGAAATCAAAGTCTAAACCGGGATTCCCCAGATCAAACCACCTTTCCTGGATATAGCTCCCGCGGGGATACCGCCAAATATAATCCCGCATTCCAAGGGCGTCAAATGCGGTCTGATGCGGCCTGATTCACTCAAAGTCCCCGCTTTCATTGGGCAACCACTGTACTGCCAAGCGTAAAAGCCCCAAACCGCTTGTCTACGCCCAAGTCTCGCCCTTGGGAAGCTCTTTTGCCCTGTGCGACCCCGTAACCGTAACCAATCCCGACGCTCCTAAAGTGGACTAGCCAGGAGCCAGCCTAAGCCGACCAATTCGTTCCAGTATCCCGCCTAGCATTTCCCGGCTCACCAGCACCTCAGCAAGCTGAAACACCAGCCTTCCGGCATGGCGCACCAACCGTCCTCCAGTCTTGATCATCCTGGTCTGCAGACTGGTCAACGACCAGTGCTTCATTGCCTCCGGTAAGGCTAGCCTTCTCATGGAGTTGCCCAGGTTGTAAGCCAGTACGAACAACTCCAGCCTGACCTGATTGGCCACGAACTTGTGGCAGGACAACCTGGTCCAGTTCAGGGCGTACTTGCCTTCTTTTATCCATTGCTCCGCGGTCCCTCGGCCATTGTAAAAGCGGACTATCCCGATGTTTGGATAGCTCAGATTGGTGACGATGAAGCCCACTCTGGGAAACAGTTCTCCCTGGTGCCACTCCACCTTAGAGACCACTCTCCGAGCAACGTTCCAGCTCTGGGCCTGGTAGACGAAGTCATGATAGGAGACGATGGGCTTCGGGGAAAGCCACTCCGTAGGCCGTATTAGCCGGTGCGCTATCTCCCGCTGCAGCACCTGGTTGGACCGCAGCCTGATGGCGTAGCCGATGTTTCTTGCTTCCAGATAATCGTATATCTCCGGCTTGGCGAAGGCGGCGTCAGCACGAAACAGCAGCCTGACCGCTGCTGTCAAATAACGCTCCACCACCGGATCAAGGACTTCTTGCCAATCATCGGCACTGTGGACGTTGCCTGACCGTAGCCTAGCTGCTTCACAATCCCCGAACTGGTTGAACAGAAAGAGAGGGTGATAGCAGACGCATTCAAAGTGGCCGTTATAGGCTGCTCCCTCCTGCTGGCCGTGCACTGGACTCTCGGAACTGTCCATATCCAGGATTACTCGCCGGTGTAGGGTATGGGCCATAGCTCGTTCCACCCACTGGGTATTTATTCGTGCCAGCCCCTTCAGGTTGTCCTCTTGGGTCAGGAACTCCGTCTCGAACCGGCCCATCTCACTGGTGCTGGTTCCTTTCCGCTCCGAGCCTTGCCATCCCACGATCACTCGCATGGCTGGGTCTTGGGAAAGGCGCACTGCGTCATTGGTGTCGTCGTAGCCGGCCAAGCGGCTGTAGATCGACTGCCTTAGCAGCGGAACCAGGTGGTGAAGGATATTGCGTCCGGTACGGCTTTCCTGGAGGTAGTCCTCAGCGATTTCGGTAAGGCCCAAGGCATCATCAAACTCTCGAAAGGCAAGAAGACCAGCGTCGGAGGTGATGGTTGAGCCGTGAAATTCCAGGCGGACTTTGGGGTTGAATTGGAGCCGGAGAGGGGCTTTTTCGCCGTCACCCATCAGGTGCCTCCATGATGCCTACGGCATCTTACTGCAAAGCGGACATATCATGGAGTTATTATAGCTGGGAACACGCAAAAAGGGCCCATAATTAGACAATGGTTGAAAGACCATCGACGAATTACTGAGAAAGCTTTTTAGCCATATGGGAAATGTGGGCTAAATATATAAGAATCATCCAGTTCAGGGATTTGGGAGGTCACCGGTGTCTATTAGCGAGCATTTCGATGGAAAAGATTTGACCATCAGTACTGGAAAAGCAGAGATCGACCAGCAGATGGGCGGAGGAATTCCCTGGGGTTCTTTGACCCTGGTAGAGGGCAAGCACGGCACCGGCAAGAGCGTGTTCTGCCAACATCTCGTTCACAGCACACTGGGTGCTGGGAAGGCCGTAGCCTTCTACAGCAGCGAAACCGGCTCTCCCAGTCTCATCAGCCAAATGAGCTCCCTAGGGTTAGACGTGCTCGATTACTTCCTCCTGGACAAGCTGCGGGTCTTCCCGCTGGAGCTGCCGGTGGGCAATTCAAATCCATCCAGCCCGTTCGATAAGCTACTCCGGCACATGAGCGCTCTTCCTCCCGAGTTTGATTTGATCATCGTGGACTCGTTGACCGGGATACTGCCCTTCACTGCCAAACCAGTGGCGTCCGATTTTTTTGCTGGGACTCGCCAGCTCTGTCAGGAAGGCAGGACTGTGGTGCTGACGGTGGACCCTCGGGCTCTGGCCACGTCATGGGGCTCGGAATTAGCCGCTTGGAGTGATATTCACCTGCGCCTGAAAATGCAGACTGTCACCGTTCAGCGGGTGGTAAAATCCCTGGAGTTGTGCAAGACCAATCGGGACAGTGGGGGATATGCCGCCGCGGTGAACGGTGACGTTTTCCCCGGTCGGGGAATGGGCATCGTTTGGGCTAGACAATCTGATTAGCCGTCCCTTAACTCGCAAGTTCAGCTACAACACACCACTGCTCCTCCCTCTCCGGCCAGGTATTCCCGCCGGCCGGACTGCCTTGCTCCACTCCCAGTTTGCATCCTCTGGGTTTACACGCCCCGGCATTTATGCTTTATTATTAGCTTCAAAGCTGCTGGACTAATATCTTGCCTTTTCAAGTCAACCTTCTCGAGGAGCAGTATTTAGATGAGCTATGAGTTCATAAAAACTGACCAGGTGGATCGGGTCGCCATCATAACCTTGAACCGGCCGGAGGTTCTCAACGCGTTGAACGTTGGCCTGGCCCGGGAGCTGGACCGGGCAATCACCGACATTGAAGGTGACGAAGACCTGGGAGCAATTATCATCACCGGCACCGGAGAGAGAGCCTTTTCCGCCGGCGCTGACATCCATGAGAACCGGGAGCTGGCGGACGACGAAAGGGATAGGATCACCGCGGAACGAGCCGAATACGCCTGGCACCTGGCCACCGCCACCAAGCCGATCATCGGAGCTATCAACGGCCTGTGTTACGGAGGCGGTACTGTAATGGCCACTTCCATGGACTTTCTAATCGGTTGTGACCAGTCCAGCTTCCGTTTCCTAGCGGTCAATTACGGCCAGATGAACGCCACCTGGAGCCTGCCGATGCTGGTGGGGATTAACCGGGCCAAGGAGCTGCTCTACAGCGGGCGTGAGGTTTTTGCCGACGAGGCCTACCACATCGGCCTGATTAACCACCTGGTGCCCAGGGAGCAGCTAATGGACAAGGCGGTGGAAGTGGCTGCGGGAATCGCCAAGAACCGGATTGAAGGAGTAGCCAATATCAAGCAGATTCTGCGGGAGCATGCCGGATTGCCTTTGGAAGAGCAGTACCGGAACGAGATCGACGCCCGTCAGGGCCGCTTCAAGGGTCTTTCAGTGCAAGAGGGATTTAAAGACTTTCTGGAACGTAAGGGTAGGAAGCCCCGCGTCTAGGTTTCGGCTTCCGGCCTTGATGACCGACCGCTATGAGTCAAAAGCCCCCGGTGACAGAACCGGGGGCTTTCCTGTTGGTTTCGCACGTATTTGCGCCTGGGAATGGCGGGACATCGGGCCCGAATATCTTGGGGCGTCGGGTCGTTTTGAGTTGGTTCGGGATTCCACTTCGTCAGATTTGGAGGGTTGACCTTTGATTACACGACTTGGCTGTCAGCTTCTGCTCGTCCCCAGGTATAAACAGCTAGCGGGGGATAAACGGCTACCAGGGTATAAACGGCTACGGGGCAGGGATCACTGAACATGGCGAGGAACGGCCCGATAAATTTGCCACCAAACCTGGCCGCCCGCATCAATACGGGCCTGGTCATCAAGTGCGCGTTGCCGGTTCTGGTTTTCCTGGTGGTGCTGCTGGCTCCCACCCCGGCGGGACTCACGGAACCGGGTCAAAGGGCACTGGCGGTCATGCTGCTGGCGGTGGTTTTGTGGGCCACCGAAGCACTACCCATCGCCGTAACTGGACTGCTGGGCGTGGTCCTACTGGTAATTACTGGCGCTGTGCCGAACGAAATAACCGCCCTCTACGGGTTCTCCAGGCCGGTGGTCTATTTCCTGATAGGCATCTTGGGCCTGGGGTTGGCGGTGCATCAATCCGGCCTGGCGGAACGGATGGCCAGCTACTTGATACGGGTCGCCGGCGGCAGCTCTCGGCTGCTCTACGTGCAGATGCTGTTATCCTTTGTCGTCCTAACCTTCGCTTTACCCTCCGCCGGTACCAGGGGAGCGATTCTGGTCCACATATACGAGCAAGTGATGGCTCACTGGCAGGTTCCCAGAGAGCATCCGCTGAACCGGGCCATAATGCTTGCCATGGGAGTCCTCAATCGCCTGGCATCCACCGCCCTTTTAGCGGGAGGCATAACCCCAGTGGTGGCCTCAGAGCTGCTGGGAGGATTTTCCTGGACCCGGTGGTTTGTCCTGATGAGCGTTCCCTTCTACGTGAATCTGCTTGTGGGTGGACTTCTTCTGTACTTTTTTCACCGGGCCGGGTTCAAGCTGGAAAACCGAGCAAACTTTTCTGGGCTGGCGTCCGGCCCCTTAAAACCGATTGAGATTCGGGCGGCGATCATCGTCGTCGGTACATCCTTGCTGTGGATTACCGACTTCGCCCACGGGTTGCATCCGGCGATCCCCGCATTGATTGCGTTGGTGTTCATCCTCTCCCCGGTAATTGGAATACTATCCTGGCAGGACTTTGAGAGAAACGTCGCCTGGAGCAATTTCATTGTTATCGCCTCATCCCTATCCCTGGCCAACGCCCTGGTAGCCAGTGGCAGCGCCAGCTGGCTCTCCCAAACCTTGGTTGGAGCCGTAGGGAGTCTGCCTCAGCAACCGGTGGTCCTATTGTTGGCCATCGCGGTGGCCTGCGCTGGGGTGCGGCTGGTACAACCCAACATCGCCGGTTATCTGGCCCTGGTGATCCCGGTCGTCATGGCCACCGGCCTGACCCTGGGCCTGAACCCCTTGGTCTGCGGCATGGTATCGGTGGTCGTGGGCGACTCGGTAGTGTATTACCAGGCGGGTGGTAGCGCTAGCATAATAATCTTCCAGCGGGCGCAAATACCGGCTAGGGAGGTGCTGCGGTTTGGGCTGATCATGGTCGTCGTGGCTATAGCGGTCTCCTTGCTGCTGGCGGTGCCCTATTGGAGCTGGGTCGGCGAGCCGCTGACCGGCTAGCAAAAAAATAATTCGCCCGACAAACAAAAACCCCGGGGCCAACCTCGGTTCTGGACCGAGAGAGGACTACCCGGGGACCGCTACTTAGCAGTATAGCAAAGGAGCAGAGGAGCAGAGGAAGTGCAAGCGGAACTTTTCGAATCACTCTTGAAGGCACTCTCCACCAGCCGGCTGGCTCCATACTGTCACGATGGCTCTGGGGGCAGCGACCTAACTCCCTTTTCTCGCTATTTATGGAATACCGCCCTGAGCGAGAGTCTTTATCCCACATTTCCCATATGGCTAAAAAGCTTTCTCAGTAATTCGTCGATGGTCTTTCAACTATTGTCTAATTATGGGCCCTTTTTGCGTGTTCCCAGCTATAATAACTCCATGATATGTCCGCTTTACAGTAAGATACCGTGGGCATCATGGAGGCACCTGATGGGTGACGGCGAAAAAGCCCCTCTCCGGCTCCAATTCAACCCCAAAGTCCGCCTGGAATTTCACGGCTCAACCATCACCTCCGACGCTGGTCTTCTTGCCTTTCGAGAGTTTTATGATGCCTTGGGCCTTACCGAAATCGCTGAGGACTACCTCCAGGAAAGCCGTACCGGACGCAATATCCTTCACCACCTGGTTCCGCTGCTAAGACAGTCGATCTACAGCCGCTTGGCCGGCTACGACGACACCAATGACGCAGTGCGCCTTTCCCAAGACCCAGCCATGCGAGTGATCGTGGGATGGCAAGGCTCGGAGCGGAAAGGAGCCAGCACCAGTGAGATGGGCCGGTTCGAGACGGAGTTCCTGACCCAAGAGGACAACCTGAAGGGGCTGGCACGAATAAATACCCAGTGGGTGGAACGAGCTATGGCCCATACCCTACACCGGCGAGTAATCCTGGATATGGACAGTTCCGAGAGTCCAGTGCACGGCCAGCAGGAGGGAGCAGCCTATAACGGCCACTTTGAATGCGTCTGCTATCACCCTCTCTTTCTGTTCAACCAGTTCGGGGATTGTGAAGCAGCGAAGCTACGGTCAGGCAACGTCCACAGTGCCGATGATTGGCAAGAAGTCCTTGATCCGGTGGTGGAGCGTTATTTGACAGCAGCGGTCAGGCTGCTGTTTCGTGCTGACGCCGCCTTCGCCAAGCCGGAGATATACGATTATCTGGAAGCAAGAAACATCGGCTACGCCATCAGGCTGCGGTCCAACCAGGTGCTGCAGCGGGAGATAGCGCCCCGGCTAATACGGCCTACGGAGTGGCTTTCCCCGAAGCCCATCGTCTCCTATCATGACTTCGTCTACCAGGCCCAGAGCTGGAACGTTGCTCGGAGAGTGGTCTCTAAGGTGGAGTGGCACCAGGGAGAACTGTTTCCCAGAGTGGGCTTCATCGTCACCAATCTGAGCTATCCAAACATCGGGATAGTCCGCTTTTACAATGGCCGAGGCACCGCGGAGCAATGGATAAAAGAAGGCAAGTACGCCCTGAACTGGACCAGGTTGTCCTGCCACAAGTTCGTGGCCAATCAGGTCAGGCTGGAGTTGTTCGTACTGGCTTACAACTTGGGCAACTTCATGAGAAGGCTAGCCTTACCGGAGGCAATGAAGCACTGGTCGTTGACCAGTCTGCAGACCAGGATGATCAAGACTGGAGGACGGTTGGTGCGCCATGCCGGAAGGCTGGTGTTTCAGCTTGCTGAGGTGCTCGTGAGCCGGGAAATGCTAGGCGGGATACTGGAACGAATTGGTCGGCTTAGGCTGGCTCCTGGCTAGTCCACTTTAGGAGCGTCGGGATTGGTTACGGTTACGGGGTCGCACAGGGCAAAAGAGCTTCCCAAGGGCGAGACTTGGGCGTAGACAAGCGGTTTGGGGCTTTTACGCTTGGCAGTACAGTGGTTGCCCAATGAAAGCGGGGACTTGAGTGAATCAGGCCGCATCAGACCGCATTTGACGCCCTTGGAATGCGGGATTATATTTGGCGGTATCCCCGCGGGAGCTATATCCAGGAAAGGTGGTTTGATCTGGGGAATCCCGGGTTAATCTTGACCAATTAAAATGCCGTTATTCCCTTTGAATTCCAGTTTGAATTCCGGGGCTAGGACAGGATCCTGAGAAGCGGCAGAGAAGAGGTTGGAGCCATGGCAATATCCCTGAACCGCATCAGGAGTCTGAAAATCTGGCAAGTGGGCCTGCTGGTCGTTGTCCTGCTGGTGGCCGGCGGCGCGGCCTACACCGCCTACGCCAGGTCAACCAGCGCCGGCGCTGGGTCTCTTAAGGAGAATCAGCAGCTGTTCAAGGTCGCTTTTGGCGACCTGGTCGATCAAGTTTCAACCAATGGGAGCCTGGTCTTCCCGGAAAAGGAAGCCCTGAGCTTTGGGACTGAAGGGATCGTAAGCGAGCTTTTGGTGGAAGAGGGGCAGCGGGTTCCTCAGGGAGAGGTGCTGGCCAAGCTGGACCCCTTGACGGTTTCATCCCTGCACCGAGAGGTGGCGCAGTAAGTGTTCAGATTTGAGGGGAAGCGAGCAACCGGCGGCATTCCAGGAGGGGATTGAGACCTCTAGCCCGCCAGGTGCCAAAGAGGGATGCCAAGGTCATCTTGCTGTCGGTGCCCTGCCCTGAGCGGGTGCCGCCGCTGATCTTGCGACTGGTTACCAGATGCCGCAGGCTCCGCTCGGCGGCGTTGTTGTCTGAGGGCACGGCTGGGTCCGACACGAAGACAAACAGTTCCTTGATGAACCGTTCCATGCGCCGGCAGAGCTTGGCCTGAACCGCCAGGGGATCTTTAAGGAAAGGCCGCGCCAAGACCATTAGTTTCTCCTCCAGCATTAGCTGGGTGCGATGGCCTGGCTGGGCTCGGGGAAGGACCGCGGCCTTGGCCTCCGTGTAGACCTGGTGAACCGCCTCGGCCCACTGAGCCAGCCCAGCGTCTTCTGGGTACAACCCTTTCAGGTCATGGATATCCCGCAGCAGATGAGCCCAGCACCGTTGCTTCAGGCCCGGGTAGTGGTTATAGGCGGCGTAGAAATCACTGACCAACACTCCGCTGAAGGAGGAATCCAGCACCTCATCCACCACCCCCTTATCCCGACCCCGACGCAGGAAGTATCGTTCGCTGGGAGTGCTGAAGGTCCAAACATAGCCGTTGCTCCCGTCCTGGCGCCAGCCGGTTTCGTCGCCCTGCACCACGGGACTGGCGCGGACTTGCTCGAGCACCTCTCGCACCGCCGTCTCAGCCTGACGAGCTACTCCATGGACGGCCTGGACGATGGCATCAACACTCAGGTGCAACTGATGGACGGTCTCCAGGTACCATTGGATGATTCTTATGGGCAACCGTCCCTCCTCCCGCAGGGTCACCATCAGGCTTACCAGATTGACCCCCAGGCGCTGCTGGCCCAGAACCACCCCCTGCAGGGCCTCTTTGGGCAGCCGGCGCCGCTGGCATACCGGACAGATGCGGGCTACCAGGGCGTGCTCGGTCACTTCTACCGGAGCCACCGGTAGCTCAATGACTTCCCGAGTTCGCTGTACCCATCCGCCGTTCAGGTGAGTCCCGCAGTCGGGACAGACCGCCACGGCATGCTCCACCCGCCGGGTAGGAGTCATGCGCTGGCGGGCGAAGCCATGGCGGCGCGGCTTTCTGGGCTCCTTTTTCTCCGGCGCTTGCCGGCTGGAGTGCGGCTGATTACCCGGCATCCCCGACGACCCGCGCCGGTTGGGACGGGATTCCAGAACCCCAATCCGCCTTTGCAAATCGGCAATGACTGCCCGCTGGCCGGCAATTATCTCCAGCAGAGTTTCGCGACTCGCCGCGTTCAGGTCTAGTTCAGTGTCCACCTCCCTGGTATGCCACAACTCCCCCGGCCATGCCGGCGTTTTTCCAACGGCTTTGAGCCAATTCACCTCATCAAGTCTGAACAGTTACCAACTCCGGTAAGTGTTCAGATTTGAGGGGAAGCGAGCAACCGGCGGCATTCCAGGAGGGGATTGAGACCTCTGGCCCGCCAGGTGCCAAAGAGGGATGCCAAGGTCATCTTGCTGTCGGTGCCCTGCCCTGAGCGGGTGCCGCCGCTGATCTTGCGACTGGTTACCAGATGCCGCAGGCTCCGCTCGGCGGCGTTGTTGTCTGAGGGCACGGCTGGGTCCGACACGAAGACAAACAGTTCCTTGATGAACCGTTCCATGCGCCGGCAGAGCTTGGCCTGAACCGCCAGGGGATCTTTAAGGAAAGGCCGCGCCAAGACCATTAGTTTCTCCTCCAGCATTAGCTGGGTGCGATGGCCTGGCTGGGCTCGGGGAAGGACCGAGGCCTTGGCCTCCGTGTAGACCTGGTGAACCGCCTCGGCCCACTGAGCCAGCCCAGCGTCTTCTGGGTACAACCCTTTCAGGTCATGGATATCCCGCAGCAGATGAGCCCAGCACCGTTGCTTCAGGCCCGGGTAGTGGTTATAGGCGGCGTAGAAATCACTGACCAACACTCCGCTGAAGGAGGAATCCAGCACCTCATCCACCACCCCCTTATCCCGACCCCGACGCAGGAAGTATCGTTCGCTGGGAGTGCTGAAGGTCCAAACATAGCCGTTGCTCCCGTCCTGGCGCCAGCCGGTTTCGTCGCCCTGCACCACGGGACTGGCGCGGACTTGCTCGAGCACCTCTCGCACCGCCGTCTCAGCCTGACGGGCTACTCCATGGACGGCCTGGACGATGGCACCAACACTCAGGTGCAACTGATGGACGGTCTCCAGGTACCATTGGATGATTCTTATGGGCAACCGTCCCTCCTCCCGCAGGGTCACCATCAGGCTTACCAGATTGACCCCCAGGCGCTGCTGGCCCAGAACCACCCCCTGCAGGGCCTCTTTGGGCAGCCGGCGCCGCTGGCATACCGGACAGATGCGGGCTACCAGGGCGTGCTCGGTCACTTCTACCGGAGCCACCGGTAGCTCAATGACTTCCCGAGTTCGCTGTACCCATCCGCCGTTCAGGTGAGTCCCGCAGTCGGGACAGACCGCCACGGCATGCTCCACCCGCCGGGTAGGAGTCATGCGCTGGCGGGCGAAGCCATGGCGGCGCGGCTTTCTGGGCTCCTTTTTCTCCGGCGCTTGCCGGCTGGAGTGCGGCGATTACCCGGCATCCCCGACGACCCGCGCCGGTTGGGACGGGATTCCAGAACCCCAATCCGCCTTTGCAAATCGGCAATGACTGCCCGCTGGCCGGCAATTATCTCCAGCAGAGTTTCGCGACTCGCCGCGTTCAGGTCTAGTTCAGTGTCCACCTCCCTGGTATGCCACAACTCCCCCGGCCATGACAGCGTTTTTCCAACGGCTTTGAGCCAATTCACCTCATCAAGTCTGAACAGTTACCAACTCCCAGCTACCATTGCGAAAACCACCTCCCGCTAGTATCCTGGCGCAGGGACCGGCGACTAAACTAATACCAAGGTGAAACCCGCAGAGCTTGGGTATATAGCTATGGGGGTCCCACCTCAGCTTTTTTAAGGGCCGCCTCAACCTGGAATTCCCCTTCCGGCTTCTATCCACCCGGGTTTTACCCACCGGAGCGTTGGCCCATGGGAGCCACCCAACTGCTGGCCCGGCACGTCATGGAAAATAGTGCATACGATCTGCTGCCCGCCCGGGTCGTGGCCACCGCAAAAGAGATGATGCTGAACGCCGCCGCTGTTGCTTTAGCCGCGGCAGCCCAACCCGATGGTCAAAGAATCACCGAATTTGTGCAGGAAATGGGCGGCAACGGTAAATGCACCATCATCGGACGGGGACTGCGGAGCTCGCCGGTGTACGCTGCCCTGGCCAACGGATTAATGGTCCACCTGCTGGATTTCGACGACGTAATTATACCCAGCGGGGTTCACCCCAGTTGTACCGTGTTTCCGGTAGTTATGGCGCTCGGAGAGATGAATGGCTCCACCGGCCGGGATGTTCTGGCAGCCTTCGTCCAGGGATGCGAGGTGACCTCCAAGCTGGCGGGCCTGCTGTTCCAGGGTAGCGCATCGCAGGGAGCCTCCCCCACGGGCGGTTGGCACTTCGATGCTATCGCCGGAACCATCGGCGCCACAGTGGCGGCGGGCCTGCTGCTGGAACTCAGTCAAGAACAGTTGGAACAGGCTTTGGGGACCGCAGCCGGCCAGGCTTCGGGCATTCAGGCCAACCGATTTACCGCAGCGCGGGCCTTGCAGTGCGGTAGCGCCGCCATGAATGGGATAATGGCCGCCCGACTGTCCCAGCAGGGTTTATCCGGCGCCCGCGATATCATGAGATCCGCCAGGGAATCCGCCGGGGAATCCGCAGGCGGCTGGGCCGCTCTGTTCTCTGCCCGGAATCAAGAAATCGGTCAAGAAATCGGTGGGGAATTGGTGCGCTTACTGAGCCAGTCCTGGGACATCCAGGATCCAGGAGTTACCCTCAAACTATATCCCTGTCATATCGCCAGCCATACCGCCATCGATGCCGCGCTCAAACTGGCTCAACTGCACCGAATAGAGGCGGGCCCAAGGCCGGGCATAGACCCAAGCCAAATGGCTAAAGTCCAAGTCAGCATCACGCCCGCTGCCCTGGCCGAACTGCCTTTCGCCACTCCGCGAAACGGTTGGGAAGCCCGGTTTTGTCTAAGTTATATAGTAGCCGTGGCCCTGTTGCATGGGCATCCCCTGATTGACTTCTTCTCCGATTCAGCGCTGGAGGACCGGGAGGTGCGAGCATTCATGGACCGCATCTCCGTGGAGGCGACCCAGCCGGCCAGTGGGTTAGCTCCCTATCCGGCCACCGTAAGCATAGAACTAGAAAACGGCCAGCTGATCCAGCAGACAACAGACTTCGCCAGGGGCCAGCCCCAACTGCCTCTGGAGCAGCAGGAGCTGGACGCCAAATTTCTCTACTGCAGCCGCTATATTCTGCCTCCGGACCACATAGAAGAGGCGATCGACAGCTTCCGGGGCCTGGAAAACATCGAGAACATTACCGGCATGGCATCAGTGCTGGGAGGATAATTCGGGCATCCGGAGAACGTGGGGATTTAACGATAGCAGAGCGCTGGCGGGGTTATGGGCAAGAATTACCTATGCCCAAACGATCGAACATCGGTTGAGGAGGTAGGCCATGAAAGGCGTCCAAGCACATGAGATCGGCGGGCCGGAGGTCCTTCGCTACGGGGAACTGCCGGAGCTCCACCCGGGGCCGGGCGAGGCTCTGGTCAACATCCGAGCTATAGGAGTCAACTACACCGACGTATCCAGCCGCAAGGGCACCAACCCACCGGCTCACTTGCCGTGGACGCCCGGACGGGAGGCGGCCGGCGTGGTCAAAGAGGTAGGACCGGAGGTGAGCGAGGTTGCGGCCGGTGACCGGGTGGCCTATGCCATGTGCACCGGTTCCTACGCCGAGGAGGCGGTGGTACCCTCCTGGCTGCTGGTTCCCCTGCCGGAGCAGATGGAGTTTGCCACGGGAGCAGCGACCATGCTGCAAGCTATGACGGCGCATTTCCTGACCTTTGGTATAACTCAGCTGCATGCCGGGGACCGGGTTCTAGTTCATGCCGGCGCGGGCGGTGTGGGACTGCTTCTGATCCAAATGCTCAAGCGGGTGGGAGCGCAGGTTTTCGCGACCGTGTCTACCGAAGCCAAAGCGGACTTGGCCCGGGAAGGCGGGGCCGACTCCGTCATCCTCTATACGCAGCAGGATTTTGAACAGGAAATCCAAAAGAGCACTGAGGGGAAGGGTTTGCAGATGGTGTTTGACGCCGTCGGCCAGACTACCTTTCTCAAGGGCATCAGCTGTTTGGGCCGCAGGGGCCACATGGTCCTCTACGGACAGGCCGGCGGACCGGTGCCGCCCTTCGACTCCGGCCTGCTTCGTAGCGGCTCCCGTTTTTTGACCCGACCCAGTCTGGGCGACTACACCGCCACTCGGGAAGAACTGCTGCGCCGAGCCGACGAAGTCCTGGGATGGGTGGGCTCAGGAGAGCTGAAGCTGCGGATTGGGCTGACTCTTCCCCTGTCCGAGGCGGCGGAGGCCCACCGGCAGCTGGAAGGAAGGGAAACTACTGGAAAAATTCTGCTGATGCCCTAACCGGAGGGCACTGCCGCGTTTGAATGCCAGCCGGCCTTGAACCGTCTCCCATTGGGCTCAGGCCAATCGCATTCCAGGGCCTGGCTATTGTCGGTGGGACAAGAGAAGCGACTGACTTTCGTCCTGAGGCTCCCGAAGGGCTCACCACGAACGGGTTGTGCTCCCTTAGGCGTCCGCCTTGACACCGCCGAGAAGCCGGTTCTATACTCCAAATACATCGTTAAAACCTAAAGGCATAGAAGGGGACTAGTAGGCTTCGAGCGGGGCCCAGAGAGCCGGGACGGGTGGAAACCGGCGCCAAGCGCGGAAGCACGAATGGACCCCGGAGCCGCCGGCTGAAAGCGCAAGGCCCCCCGGTTGCAATCTGGAGTTGCAAATTGGGACCGCACGCTAGTAGGGTGGGTCCGTTATCGGAAGGGCACCGTTATCGGCCCGCGGCAAGGAGACACCAGGTAGACGAAGGGCTCCTTTGCCGGTAGAGACACCGACCACGCACCGTCTACCTAGGCCAAAGCTAAGGTATGACCCAGCAGTTATATACCCAATTTCTGCGGGGTTTACCTAGGTATTAGTTTAGAAAAAGCGCGGCCGGTAAATAGGGTGGCAACACGGCTTAGGCCCGTCCCTGGTGGACGGGTTTTTTTGTGTGTTGGGTTCCCCCGACAACTGGCGATCTTCCCACGTAAACCTGGGTCAAGAGGCGTGGCAAATGCTGTACCATCCAACTCTAGAAGAGGTTGAGGCCCAAGCGGACCAGGGAAATCTGATACCGGTGTACCGGTCGATTAACGCCGATCTGGAAACACCGGTTTCCGCTTACCTGAAAGTGGCCCGTCCACCATATTCCTTTCTGCTGGAAAGTGTGGCCGGCGGGGAGCGCATCGGCCGGTACAGCTTCATCGGCACCGAGCCCTATCGGGTCTTGAAAACCGGGCCGGGCGAGGAATTCGGAGAGGTGGACCCCCTGACGCTGGTCCAGGCGGAGATGGACCAATACCGGTTGATCCCGGTGGCCGGCTTGCCACGTTTCCACGGAGGAGGGGTCGGTTACCTGGCTTACGACACCATTCATTACTTCGAGCCCAGGGTGCCGTCAGTGCCCACGGACCCCCTGGGTTTGCCCGAGTCGGTGTTCATGTTCGCCGACACTCTGCTGGTCTTTGACCATCTGCGTCACGACATAAAGATTGTCAGCCACGTGCGCCTGAACGGCAATGTGAAGGAGGCCTACCGGAAGGCGACGTCTAAAATCGACGAGTTGGCCCGACGGCTGTCCCAACCACTTGAGCTGCCGCCAGACCTGCTCCGGGAATCTCCCATCTCCGAAGAATCGGGGGAGGTTAAGTCTAATTTCACTCAGCCCCAGTACCATCGGGCAGTGGAAAAGTGCGTGGAGTATATCTATGCTGGGGATGTGATTCAGGTAGTCAACTCTCAGCGTTACTCGCGCCAGACCGGGGTTCACCCCTTCCAAATATATCGCTCCCTGCGGGGCGTAAACCCATCCCCCTACATGTACTATTTGAATCTCGACGATTTTCAGATAGTTGGCGCAGCCATCGAAACCGTGGCTCAGGTGGAGGACGGCGTCGTGGCCACCCATCCCATAGCGGGGACCCGTCCGCGCGGCCAAACCCCCGAAGAAGAGGCGGCCCTGGCCGAGGAGCTGCAGACTAGCGAGAAGCAGCGGGCCGAGCACATCATGCTGGTGGACCTGGGCCGCAACGACATTGGCCGGGTCAGTGTCCCGGGCAGCGTGTCGGTAACCCAACTGATGCAAGTGGAACGCTTCTCCCACGTAATGCACCTGGTGTCCCATGTCCAGGGCCAGCTCAAGCCGGAGCTTACCGTATACGACGCGCTGCGGTCCTGCTTCCCGGCGGGCACGGTGTCCGGAGCGCCCAAAATTCGCGCCATGGAGATTATCGCGGAAATTGAGCAGGAGAAGCGCGGCCCCTACGGCGGCGCGGTGGGCTACTTCAGCTATTCCGGCAATATGGATACCGCGCTGGTGCTGCGCACCGGCATCTACAAGGATGGAGTCATGTATATCCAGGCTGGAGGCGGCGTGGTGGCCGACAGTGTAGCGGAGGACGAATACCTGGAAACCCGTCACAAGGCGGGAGCGCTCCTTCGCGCCATTGATTTGGCCGAGGGCCGGGAGTAAGGGCCGTTTACTTCCTGGGTTTTGAATCAAGAGCTAAACTAGTCGGAGGCGTAACCGTTTGGGGAAATCCCCCTAATTTATCCCCCTAATTTAGTAATTTCGTCAAGGGCAAATAGTACCGTGTCCATGATGGGGGTTAGGTCCAATGTTGAAATCATTCCTCCGCTGCGGCATCATTGTTCGGGACGTGGACCAGGCCGGGGAGTTTTACACCAACGTGCTGGAGCTGCTCTGATGCTTCTGTTAATCGATAACTACGACAGCTTTACCTACAATCTCTACCAATACCTCTCCGAGCTTGGGGCGGAGGTGATAACGGTGCGGAATGATAAGATAAGCTTGGAGGACGTGGCGGGCATGTCCCCGGAAGGCATCGTGATTTCACCGGGGCCCGGCGCCCCTCGGGAGGCGGGCATATCCAACGATGTCATCCGGCACTTCGGACCCAAGCTGCCGGTGCTGGGGGTTTGCCTGGGGCACCAATGCATCGGTGATGTCTATGGGGCCAGGGTGGATCGGGCCGAGGAGATCCGGCACGGCAAGACATCCATGGTCAATCACCACGGGGCCGGCGTGCTGACGGGGCTGCCCAATCCCTTCGAGGCCATTCGCTACCACTCCCTGGTGGTATATCCGGAAACGGTCCCCGATTGCCTGGAAGTGACCGCCTGGACCGATGATGGCCTGATCATGGGATTGCGCCACAAGGAATTTCCGGTGGAGGGAGTGCAGTTCCACCCCGAGTCCATTCTCACACCGGTGGGCCACGACCTGCTTCGAAACTTTTTGGACCAGGTGGAGCAGGCGCGGGATAAAGGGTAAGATTTTGGTCCGAGCGGCGATCGCATCTGGCTACGCCAAGGAGAAAATCAAATGCCTAACCTAGCTGAACAGTTAAGCTCCTACGCCACGTCGCTGCACTACCGGGACCTACCCGCCGACGTGGTCCACCTGACCAAACGCATGATCATCGACACCATAGGGTGCGCCCTGGGAGGCTACTCCAGCGAGCCCAGCAAGATAGCCCGAGACCTGGCTGGAACAATAACCAGCACTCAGCCGGCCAGCATCATCGGCAGCGGCCTGAGCAGCAGCCCCGATTTGGCAACCTTCGCCAACGGGGTGATGATTCGCTACCTAGACTACAACGACGGATACACCAGCAAGGAATCGGGGCACCCCAGCGACAGCATTGCCGCGGTCCTGTCCGCCACGGAGCTGGCCAACTCCGGAGGGCGTCGCGCCATTACCGCGACCGTCGTGGCCTACGAGGCCTTCTGCCGCATCGGCGATGCCGCGATGCTGAAATATATCGGCTTCGACCACGTGACCAACGGCTGCATCGCCAGCACGCTGGGCGCCGCCCGGTCTCTCGGGCTTTCGCCGGAGCAAACTTTCGAGGCCGTGAACCTGGGAGTCGCTCCCAACATCGCCCTGGGGCAAACCCGGCTGGGCAACCTTTCCCATTGGAAGGGCTGCGCCTACGCCAACGCCAGCCGCAACGCGGTCTTTGCCACCATGCTGGCCCAACGCGGTCTGACCGGGCCATCGCCCATATTCGAGGGAGAGAGCGGGTTTTTCAAGGCGGTGTCCCACCAGGCCTTCGAGTTGGAACCCTTCGGCGGCAACGGGCAGCCCTTCAAGATAGCGGAGTGCAGCATCAAGCGCTTCCCCCTGGGGCAATACTCCCAAACGGTGGTGCAGGCAGCCTTGGAGGTGCGGGAACAGCTGCCCGACGTCAACGACATCGCTCAGGTAAACATCAAAACCCTACAGAGGGCCATCGACATCATGGCGGGCGACCCGGAAAAGTGGCGTCCCGAAACCCGCGAAACCGCCGACCATAGCATGCCCTACACCACGGCGGTGGCTCTGACCTATGGGACGGTGCACCAGGGTCACTTCGACGACCAGTACATCAAAGACCCGAAATTGCTGGAGCTGACCAGCCGGGTGAAGGTGGAGGGCTCGGCCGAGGCCGACCGCCGCGCTCCGGAGGCCATGCTTTGCGACGTGGAGGTGGTGACCAACTCGGGCCAGCGGTACTCCGCGGAGGTGCCCTACCACAAGGGCCACTACCTGAACCCCATGACCGACGCCGAGGTGGAAGCCAAGTTCCGCTCGCTGGCCAAGGACCTGCTCAGCCCCCAGCAGACGGATCAGCTGCTGGACCGGCTCTGGCGCCTGGAAGAGATGGAGGATATCCGGGAAGTCTTACGGCTGACGCGGATTTAGGGGGCAGTCAATTTATTACGGGGAAGTTGAGATGGTCTATGGTATTCCTAGCCGAGTTCATTGAGCAACTCGTCCAGTCGGGCATCAACCTGTAGCGCCCCATGCTTGGCCTGATCGTACAGTTCTTCCAGCGGCGGTGGTCCTCCGAGAGAATCATCGAATACCCAGTCATTAGAATTCCCCGATTGAATCTCCCTCCCTTGTTCATTCAGTATTCGAAATATCACGTTCCCATTTCGATACTTTGTAAGTGAGACGGATAAGTTCCCTACCCCTGCCACGAAGGTATCCTCGTCAGAGGTGGGCTCCCACTGTACCTTTCCCTGATTGGTGCGCTCCAGTAACTTGACAAAGATTTCATTGATATCGGCCATATCAATCCCTTCCTTCGCTGGAGCCGAATTGAGACTGAACTTCAATTCCTTCCAGTGTGGATTGAAGGTTAGTCAACGTGGGGTTGAACCCATCTTGGCCAGCAGGTTCAATACCCTCACGAACTGCCCGGTCTACGCTGTTCTCTATGGCGCTGACCTGGCGCACGGCGCTCTGGATTTGCGGTTTTGCCTCAAACATTATTTCAGACAACCTCCCTAAAATGTCCGCTAGCGTCGAACGGAGGATTTGGTAATGCTGTAGGCTCACTTCCCATCTCTGGTCTCGATGAAAGTCCTTAATGCGCTGAATCAACTGTATCGCACGGGTCAGATCGGTTGCAGTTAACCGTTGACCAATGGCCTCCCTGACTTGCCGACTGGCCATTTCGGCGGCTTGGGCCGCGGTTCTGGCTTGGGTAGCACGGCGAATAGCAATGACAAAACCAATGATGGTGATGATAAGGCTGAGGACACCAACAAAACTTCCCCAGTTGCCCAGGAAATAGTCCATCACCTGATCTTATGATACAAGAGTCGGGCCGACCAATCTACCTGGCTACGGGCTCCGGGTAGGAGCCGGAGTGGTCCTCGAAGGCACCCTCCAGCGGGTAAATCTGCTGGTAGAGTCCCCGGGCCCGCTGGGTGATGTACTTGTTGGCCTCGTCCCGTATCCAGCTGGGGCGTGCCCGCTGCATCTTGTACTGCTCGCTCTCTAGGGAGCTGGCGTCTTCCAACTCCCAGATGCACAGGTACTTGAGCACCCCGTTGCCCTCCTCCAGCTTGAACCGGCGGGCGCTGACGTAGCCGGCTATTTCCATTCGTTCCGGCAGGTGCTCCTCGTTGTACCACCGGTCAAACTCCGCTTCGTGGCCCGGTTCCACGTCCATCATCACCACCAAGATGGTATTGCCGATGTGTTGGGTTGGGTGCTCGCCGTTTTGCTGCGTCATATCTTCTCCTGATGTCATCCGTAGAGTGTCCACTCAAGGCCCGGTAAATTCAAAGTTAAGATAATATGGCCCGACGGCTGCCGTCAACTAATAAATGTGCCCTTCTGGAATACGACTCTAGCGGGTGACGGCCCGCCCCAATAGGCCAACTCGCCATTTCCACGGTACGTTCCACCGCCGGGATATTTGCTAAACTGGGTGGGAAAAGGTTTCGCGCCGACAACAGGTAGGCTGGTGAGCCTCCCGATTGACCCCCTCGGATTGATACGCCCGGCGCAAGGAGACCGTTGCCATCAATCTAAGCCTCTTTTCGCGACTCCCTCGCCTCCACACTCTGGACTCCTGGATCGCCTATCCTAACTTCCGGCTCCTCTGGATCGGCAACTTCTGCTCCAATGGCGCCGAGTGGCTGCAACTCCTTTCGGTTGGCTGGCTGGTCCGGGGTTTGACCGAAGGATCCGCTTCTTTAGCCCTGCTGGTCATCACCGTGGGAGCAGTGAACCGCCTCCCGGCGCTGGTGGTCAGCCCCTGGGGCGGAGTTCTTGGCGATCGGGTAGATCGGCGCAAGTTGGTAATGGGCATACAGCTCTTGATGGTCGGGATGGCCTTCATCTTCGCCCTCCTCGTACTGAAGGAGTGGGTTCAGGTATGGCATGCCTACGCCTACGTTTTGGTCTCCGACATATGCCGTTCCATAAATCAGCCCCTGCGTCAAGCGCTCATTGCCAACACCGTCCCTCGGGAAGCCTTGGGTAACGCCGTGGCCACTAACGGTCTAACAAATACCAGCACGCGGCTCATCGGACCTTTTGTCGGAGGGATACTTATCGCCACCCTCGGCTTCTTCTGGAATGTCACCATTGAGGGTCTGCTTTACCTGGGCATGGTATTGGCTTACCTGTCCATGCGCACCCCCTATTACCAACCCCGGGCCACGGTCAGCCGGAAATCTTACCTCTCCGATTTAAAAGAAGGTATCCGTTACATCTGGAAGGGGGAGCGGGTTATCTGCCAGCTGATGCTCCTAAGTTTGATTCCGAATGTGCTGCTGCACCCGGTGTGGTTCATGTTGCCCATCTTTACGGCGGAGGTGCTGCAGCGAGGGCCGGACGTGGGCGGGTACTTGCTGGCTATCACTGGGTTCGGGGGACTGGTAGCGGCCTTCAGCATCGCATCGGTAGGATTCGTTTTTAAGAAGGGAGCGGTGGTATTGGGCGCCGCGATAATGAGTGGAGTGACCGTGGTGCTCTTTGCCCAAGCCCAATGGCTGCCGCTGGCCATGCTGGTAATCGGCCTCATGGCCTTCTTCCAGGCTGCCTTCCGAACCACCAACAGGACCTTGATCCAGACTCTGGTCCCCGATGAATTCAGGTCGCGAGTTACCAGCCTGCAGCACATGGGTCGGGGACTGGTATTGTTCACCAGCTTGCTGATTGGTTGGTTTGTCGACATCACCTCGGTCACCTTCGGCATCACCGTAGTTGGCCTAACGGGATTGGGATTGGGTATCGCGCTGTTGCTTACATTTAGGCCGAGTTCGCCGGCTGGAGTGACCCGACACCGAAAACAAGAAGGGCCTTTTGCGCCGACTCCCAGAAGATAGCGGTGGCCGGTGGCAGTAACGGAGAGTTCGCAGATGGCTCCCGGCTCTTGAGGGAACATCACCTAAACCAAAGCTAAGGTGAAACCTACATAAAGCGAACCCGAAGAGGAGTTGCGATATTCTGTAAAAGAAGTCGAGTGGCGGTGGTGGAAGGGATGAAGGAAATAGTGCAACTCATGGAAGAGTGGCAACTCAATGTAGGTGACTTACGGGAAAGGATGTATCGAGCGCCAACACCTCGAGAGCGAGAGCGATGGCACGGGCTATGGTTGTTGGCCCAAGGGTGGTCGGCTATCCAAGTGGCTGAGGCTTTGGATAGAGAGCCTCATACCATCGGAAACTGGCTGGCCAACTTTCGCCAAGGCGGGGCCCAAGGTTTGGTCTTTGAACAGACTGGGGGTCCCCCCCCCGTCTTGAACTGGGGTCAACAGAACCAACTGAAGTCTGCGGTGCAAAATCCGCCTGGAGAGGCGGGAGTTGAATTGTCCAACTGGAACTGGAAAGTAGTAAGGCAATTTCTCAAGCAGAGCTTTGACCTGGGGCTGAGTCGGAGCAGTTGCTTGAACTACCTCCATCGGTTGGGCTTCGTGCTGAAGCGACCCAAGAAACGCCTCCTGAAAGCCAAGGATGAAGAACGGAAAGCCTTCGTCCTCCAGTACAGCCAAATCCGAGAGGAGGCCCAAGAGAGTGGAGCCAAGATCTTCTTCGTGGATGAAGCCCACTTTCTGGCCGATGCCGACCTGCGAGGCAAATGGGTACTCAAGGGAGAGGCAGCGCTGGTGGACTCCACCAGTCCCCGGTGGGGAGAGAAGGCCTGCTACTACTCGGGAGTTTGTCTGGAGACTGGGGAGGTGGAAGCCATGGAAATAGCTGGAAACAGCAATGCCGAGACCTCCACCGCCTTTTTACAGCAGCTAAGAACAAACCATCCTGGACCTCTGGTAGTGATTTGGGACAATGGGCCAGCCCACCGAGGAGAAGCGATTCGCAGCTATTTGACCACCCCTGACTTGCAGCTGAGGCTGGTGGCCTTACCGGCCTACAGCCCAGACTTCAATGCCGACGAAGCCGTCTGGGACTGGGCCAGGGAAGAGGTCACGGCCAACGAATGCCTGGGAACAAAAGCCCAAGTCCAAGAGAAGATGAATGCATTCTTCGGCGGACTAGCTCACCGTAAGGATGAAGTGAAACATCGCTGCCGAACCCTGTTACAAGCTCGAGCCGATGCATTGATTTTTACACCTTCCCTACCTTTGCCATCGCTGCAAAATGTAGTTCCCACCTTGGCTTTGGTTTAGAACGTGCCCTGCGCACTACGAAGAGCAGATGCTCGCCTCCGTCCCGAAACTGGGGAAGCTCACAGGTCTCGGCGACAAACTCTACGACGTTTGGGTAAGCCGCGGGGCATTCATCAGGCCATCGCTCAGATCGGCTTCGCTATACTCACCTCCGGGCGAAACAAGGAAGAAGAGACTACAGAATTGATCAGCGTAGGGGATTTCCAGAAGAACAGGGGCACAACCTGACCGAAAGAAGCGTCGCGGATCAGGCAGCGTCTTGACTGGTTCACCCTAGTCGATAATGAGGGTGCCGCTGCGGAAGAATCCATGCGAGTGGCCTGCCGTCAATTGTGGGTAGCGTGGTGCAGTCACACGGCAAACCGCTTGTTTGTCAAACAGGAAGATAAATGAGACACTTAGTAATTGACGATTGACAACAAATTAAATAACCTTAACATGTGCGCATCAAAAGTATACCATCTTGGGACAATTTTTCAGGGCCTTTTCATTCTCCTGCCTGGTAGGTAAAGCCCATCATGTCGAAAGCTTCGCTGAGATGGGCATTGTGGCGGCGTAGGGCAGCGGCTACGTTGGAATGCCCAGCCCGACGTACCAAGCTGATGACCAGGTTTCGCAGGCCCGCCAGAACCTGTGGGGCGGCCCCAGTGCGCACCTGAGAGCGATCCTCGTCGAAGGTCACATCCCGTACCCAGTGGAGGCGGTTCTCGATGCCCCAGTGCCCACGGGAAAGGCTCAACAATCGCCTGGCATCGGCATCAGTGGCTGGGAGACTGCTAATTGCATAGCTCACAGCCACCTGTTTCTTGCCCTTCACGACCCGCTGGCGCTCTAGCCGACACACCTGTTGCAGATGCGGCCACGCTTCCCCGACCGTCCCAGCGCTGCCCACGTAGCCATTTAGCTCTGGGTCGGCCAAGGCCCACAACTCTCGCCGCTCCAGCCGCCCATGACGCCGCTTTACTGGAGCATCGGCCCAGACCGTCAGCTTGGCCCCGCGTGCTCGCCACTCCGCTGCCAGCCAGGGAGGTACGGTTGGCCCACCAGCCCTCTCAGTTCCTAGCAGGGGAAAAAGCCACCTCCAGGTCTCGGCGCAAGGTGGGCTGATTCTCTTTAACTGGCAGCAGATACTCTCCGCCGCCTGCCACAATCTGCTCACAGACTTTCCGTTGGGTCAGTAAGGCATCAGCCACTACTACCCGACCCTTCAGGGAGACCTGGCCCAATACTTCTTTGACCGCCGCCAATTCTTCCCCTTTGCCCGGCGCAGCTACCTGCGCCAGCACTGCCCCAGCGCGGCTAGCGTAGGCCGACACCAGATGGACCCCGGGTATCTCTTGGCCGTGGACCCCTCGCAAGGTTTTCCCGTCCAGGGACAGGGGGTCATCCGCCTCTACCCCGCTATTTGCCAGCCAGTTGCCGACTTCTGCCTCAAAGGCCGCCACGTCCAGGCCCTTGAACACCCGGTGGAGGGTGGCCACGCAGGGTGTCTTCTCCTGGCTGAACCCCAAAAGCTGCGCCGTAGCACCCCCCTTGGTCCCGCCCCCATTGCGCTATGGCGTATAAGCTGCGGGCGCCGCACAGCATGGCACAGGTGGCCAAGGCCAGGATCGCCCCCAAAGAGTGGCGTCGCCCTTGGCCTACTCCGGAAGTCAGGCACCAAATCCAGCGGGCTTCTCTCAAAGTCATCATCCTTCCCTCCCGCTTAAACTGGTAATAATTTTATACTATTTTGAGAAAATGAAAAGGCCCTGACAATTTTTCACGAGAAAGTTGGTCATTTGGACATAACGGCCACCATGATATTCACTTGTACACTTTATCCTCAGATATAGGAGTTGCCTATTAAACGGATTGACATACCAAAAGATCCCCCACCAACCGGCGACTGACCCGTGCCCCAACTGCTGGAGTTCAGCCGCCAAGTTCCGCAGGCTCTTGCAGGTCCAGCGCAGGGGCGATTCCGGGTCGCCACGGGTCCCGGCTCAACCAAGCGCTCCAGGTCGCTCAGCAGCGTGGTGTATATCTCATGACCCGCTGTTCAAAGAGAGGGCTTTTGTCTCTTCATAACAATATGGACTTCGATAAAGCCCTTGACCTTTTGATAGACTTAGGAGGTCGGGGCGAATTGTTTGTGTCGTTAAACCCGCCCTACTCAGTTTCCTTTGATGTAGATAGCAATGTTCTTGAGGCGGCTCTGATTGACTCCGACTTGGAGCGTGAGCAATTCAAGAGCGCGGCCTTACAGATCGGGGACATGCTTCTGGCGCGGTTGAGCCATACTACTGATGAATATGTTCATAATGCGGCGCGTGAAAACCAGGAGGTTGAACAGACCAATTTAGAGGAACAGGAAGGCATTCTCCGCTCGAAAATGGAGTCGGTTGGAAAGGTTTTGTATAATAACGGCTTGCAGCAGAGGTATGATCTGAAAAGGACTAGCAAGTCCCCGAGTTTTTCAGACATAGACTGGGATGTAAAGGTAAAATATGTCGACGCCAAGTGGCAATTTTCTCCCTTCCCCTACGCTACCTGTCGCATATCCTTTCAAAAAGAGTTCGGAGAATCTCCCTGGGCCATTATCGGCGGCAGAGCGTTTGATTCAGTACAACTGAATTTCTCCTCTTCAGAGCTTGATTATTTGTTGAAGGTCTTCGGGGCAATAAAAGAAAGACTTTTGGAGTTGGAAGCCAATTTGGCGGAGGGTAATGTTAGACCAAAGTAGCCTGCAGTATTATCAGAAGGCGTTTAGTCGTTCTGCGTCAAGGGCTGCTATGAGGTCAGTGGCTCAAGGCTTTGTTGCAGATACGCGACCTGAATGCGGTTAAGGAATTAAGCTGGGGGCCAAACAGAATCGCTCTATCAAGACGTTTGTTCGTGTCGACTTCCGCCACGATGTCGGCGCCGTACCGTACCGAGCTTCGTGGTTGGTTGAAATCCTTTATTGTCGTCTCTTCGATAGGATGTGTGGCATTTATCGTTGGGATTTTGGCACTCATGGATTTGGTTTTATATGCAAGGGTTGGCAGCAGTGTGGTTCCACCTTTCGCTGCTTTAATTTTCGCCGTGGCTGCTTTCCTCAATGTTACAGTTTCCATGGTTGGGTTGCATTTCTTGTTTAATCATCTGGCTAGAGTCGACTTGGAGCGTTACATTCCCAGAGCCATCTAACCAGAGCGAGCGGGAATGCCAAATCCAGTCAAGCTTTTCAAGCCGCTGAAAGGGCCTGTCCAGCGCTTCCTAGAAGCGGAAAATTCACACCCTGTAGGAAAGCTCAACTTACTTTTGAGTATCGGCGTATGGCTTCTCTTCGGTGCTGGGTTCATTCCAAGCCTAACTTTTGTAATTTTAAGGATGATTTTTGCAAACCCTCCTTCTTGGGAAGCCTGGGTTATTCCGTTAGTCTTCGTGGCGGTTCTGTGGTTCAATCTATCCAGCCTAGTAGCGACCTCACAAATGTACTGAAGACGGCTTCCGGAAGGTACTAGAAGAAGTTCTAGCCGTAGACGTCGGCCGTAGATAACAGAGCTTTCCAAGGTTTCCCAGGGTCCTACGTTGATCTCCCCTGAAATCCTTGCCACCAAGCCGGGTCGAGTTGCTGACTGGCGATCTTGGCGCCCTACCCCCCGGCGCCGGCCCTTGACAATCGTCCTGCTTTCCAGGATGGTTCTTCCGCCCAAGACGTACATGAACAGGCTGGTAGGAGCGTAGCGATGCCGGAAGTTAAAGGTCGTCCGGAGAGAAAAGGCCGGATGGAAGGGAAAGTAGCCATTGTGACCGGCGCCGGTTCCAGCGGGCCGGGGATTGGCAACGGCAAGGCGGCGGCGGTGCTGTTTGCCCGGGAGGGAGCAAAAGTATTGCTGGCGGACCAGGTGCTGGAGCGAGCCAAGGAGACCTTGGAGCTGATCCGTCAGGAAGGCGGCGAAGCTTCGGCCATTGCAGCCAACGTCATCAACGCGGAGGATTGCCGGCGCATGGTTGAGGCGGCGGTGGAGCGTTATGGACGCCTGGATGTGCTGGACAATAACGTGGGTATATCCCGCCGGGGAACCGTGGTGGAAGTCCAGGAGGAAGACTGGGATTTTGTCATGGCGGTCAACGTGAAGAGCATTGTGCTCAGCAGCAAGTATGCTATTCCCAAGATGATGGAAACCGGCGGCGGCTCCATCATCAACATCTCATCAATAGCCGGGCTCCGCGCCCACAGCAGCACTCCCTATACCGCTTCCAAGGCCGCGGTGATTGGTTTGACTATGTCGATGGCCGCCGACCACGGGCCGGATGGAATTCGGGTCAACTGCATCGCCCCGGGGCTGATCTTCTCCCCCATGGTCGCGCCCCGCATGGATGACGACCTGCGGGAAATCCGGAAAAGCGCCGCGCCTTTGCGCACCGAGGGGGACTCCTGGGACGTTGGCTACGCCGCCCTGTACCTGGCCAGCGACGAGTCCCGCTGGGTCAATGGCATTACCCTGCCGGTGGACGCCGGGCTCACCTCGGTCAGCCCAGTCACCTATCAGACCCTGGGCCAGCAACAGTATGCCCAACCCATCTAGTCAACCCGCAGCTAGGACGGCGGCAAGCGGGCGGTTAGTCCACCTGCAGCAGTTTGATTTCAAAGGTAAGGTCCATGCCCGCCAGAGGATGATTGCGGTCTAACGTCACGAGGATGTCGGTGACCTCCACCACGGTGAAAGGCACCTGCTCTCCGTTGGGCGCGTTGCCCTGTACCACGCTCCCCACCTCCAGAGGCATGTCGGGTGGGAATTCGCTTCGCTCCACCTCCACCATAGCTTGAGGATGGTGGCGACCGTAGGCTTGCGCGGCTGGGATGTTCACAGTTTTGGATTCTCCCGGCTCCATGCCGACGACGCCCTGCTCGAAGGCGGGAATCATCTGGCCGCTGCCGATGACGAATTCCAGGGGTTCTCCTATTTCGGAAGGGTCCCCGGAAGGGTCTCCGGAAGGGTCCAATGAGGAGTCGAACACTTCCCCATCGGCCAATCTCCCGGTGTAATGGACCTTGACTTTGCTGCCCGCCTGCGCGCGTACCATCTCCACCCCTCCAGATTAAAGGTATTATACTATGAGTCGACCCGGGCTCAATAAAGAATTTCCCATGCCAATACCAAAGTGAAGCCCGCTGAGTTCGAATTGCCTTCCGAGTATATTCCACCTAAACCAAAGCCAAAGCGGAATCTACATTGACATTGAATTGGGCCGCGTTGCCAACACCGTCATTCCGGCGAACGCCGGAATCCAGAGAACAGTGCAGAACGTGCTTTCCTGGAAACCGGCTTACGCCGGTGTGACGAAGGATTTTGCTCCTTCGGGTTGCGCAAACTAACACACTGCCGATTGCCGAAGCAGACTCTGGGGTTTAGCTGAAGGTAGTTTTCACCTGGGTATCAGCTTAGGCTTTGGTTTAGGGTGGCTTCTTGCTATATAATCCTGTGGTTGTTTCAGCTACCCGTGGGCTGATGTCCCCGGTGTTTTCATCGGCGAGTTCATCGGGTGTTCGGCGCCCTTGGGATTAGACACCAGGCTGAAGGAGGGAAACCGTTGGCAGACCAGGACTACGTTAAAGTGGCGAGTCTGGACAAACTTCCGCCGGGCGAGATGATGCGGGTAGACATAGGCAGACATGAAATCCTGCTGGTCAACGTCGATGGCAAGGTTCATGCCTGCTCCAATATTTGCTCTCATCAGTTTCAACAGCTTTCTTTCGGCGACCTGGATGGAGAGGAGGTTTGTTGTTCGCTCCACGGAGCCACATTCAATGTGGTAACCGGGGAACAACTTCCCGGCAAGTACGCCGAGTTCGGCCCCATCCCGGTTTACGAGGTTCGCCTAGATGGCTCGGACATACTGGTCAAGCGCCCTCCTTAATAGCTTCCCCTGATGGCTACTTGGGTTTCGCCGGTCCATTTTCGGCTGCCGTTCCTCCCCCTCGGGCCCCGGCAGAGGGCCAGAGCCGGCTCCGGATGCGGGCTGGGGATCCCGGATTTCGTTGCTTCAGCAGTTAACCACAGGAGAAGACTGATGGCCAATAGTGGTCCTAGTGTCCTGGAAGGGGTTCGGATATTGGAGCTGGCCCGCTGGCAGGCCGCGCCTCGCGGCGGTCTGGTGCTGCGGGACATGGGGGCCGAGGTGATCAAGGTGGAGTGGCGCAAAGGCGGCGATCTGCGTAACTCCGGCCCCTTTGTCGGCGACGTGAGTGTCCAGTTCGCCGCCTACAATCGGGGCAAAAAAAGCATCAGCCTGAATACCCGCCACCAGAAGGGCAAGGAAATCTTCCTGGACATGGTGAAGCTGGCCGACGTGGTCCTTGAAAATTTCCGCCCCGGAACCATGGAGGAAATGGGTTTTGGCTATGAGGTACTGAGCCGGGTCAACCCGGGCATCATCCTCGCGTCGGTCTCCGGTTTCGGTCAGTACGGCCCCTACCGGGACCGGCAGTGCTTTGACCCCATCATTCAAGCCATGAGCGGCATAGGTCATCAGACCGGTCGGGGGTTCGACCAGCCCATCATGGCCCAAGGCCCAATCATGGACCGCACCGCCGCTCTCCACGCCACTATCGGCATCTTGGGAGCGCTCCGGTACCGGGACCGGACCGGCGAGGGTCAGTGGCTGGAGGTGGCCATGCTGGACGGTGGTATCACCCTGGAGGAGGTTGCCCTGGCCATGTGCCACGAGACAGGCACCGACGACTTTATGCGGGGCGGCAGCTTTATCCAGTGTCAGGACGGCTGGATCACCACCGGCGCGGCCCGGGCCGGGATGTGGGAGCGCATGCTGAAGTTGATGGGGTACGATGAACTTTCCCAAGACCCTGAGTTCGCCGCTCCCATGTTCGCCACCGACAAGGTCGAGGTGCGCATGGAGCTGCTCCACCTTTGGGCCGAAGAGCGAACCGTCAAGGAGGCGGAGGAGGCGCTGGTCGCGGCGGACATCCCCGTTGGCCGGGCCATGAGCATTCCGGAGGTTTTGGAGGACCCCCACCTCTGGGAGCGGGAAGTGATGATGGAGATGGACATCGACGAGCCGGGCGGGAAGAAGATGCTGGTGCCCGGTCCCAGCATCATCAAATTCTCCAAAACACCGACCACTGCCGGCCCGATTCCCAAGTACGGGGAGCACAACGAAGATCTATACGGTGAGCTCTTGGGCCTGGACCAAGAAGCCTTGACCCAATTAAAAGAAGAAGGAGTAATTTAGCTTCTGTAATTGACCCCGAATAAATTACTAAACTGGGGAGTTCTAGATCCCCCTCAGTGCCCCTTTGCAAAGGGGCACTGAGGGGGATCTCCTCTTTCCCCGAGCCAACAACCAGCAAACACCCAGATTTCCGCAAGAAAATTCACGGACCGGGATACTTCGTGCGGATAAAATATTCCGAGTAATGAATATTATTACGGTTCGATGCAGGAACTAACCAAGCAACAGCTTACTGACCGGTTCGCTGAGTTGGTGGAGCAGCTAAATCAGCGGATGCACTGCAAGCCTCCCGACGACTGGGCCGACCTGGAGCTCACCATTCCGCAAATCCGGGCCCTCATGTCGCTGCGGCAGGGGCCGGAGCGAATGGGCAATATATCCGGCTATCTGGGCTGCACCCTCTCTTCCACCACCAGCATCATGGATCGTTTGGTGGATAAGGGTCTGGTGCAGCGGGCCCCAGATCCCAACGACCGGCGAGTCGTGACCATTGGCCTTACGTCCCGGGGCGCCGATGCCATGGAGCAGTTCTGGCGCATCGGACGGATGAAGATAGAGGCTCTAGCCGAGCCGTTGAACCCTAGAAGTCTGGCCGGAAAGCCATTGGCCGGGTTTCGCGCTACGCCAGACAGACGTATTATAGTCTTATGTGGCATGATAGTGTCTGTAATACGGTTCAAGAACCCACTGTTACATCGACAATCGTCGCTAAGAAAACGACGACTTGGGGAGAATCGGGGTTTCCGTCCAAGTTTCTAGGGAGCTGGAAACCGTGGTAACCGCCATGGAACTGCTGGTAAGAGCCTCGGAAAACCTATGACGCTGCCAGCTGTTTGGCGACTTCCAGCGCAAATAACTGGCAGCGGGGAATTGGAGTAGCGGTGCGTCCACAAATTTCGGGAAGGCCAGATCGAGGTTAGGTTTTGAGCTTCCTTACCGGACTGGCCCTGCGGCGCCAATCGGTTGTTATCCTGGTTGTACTGCTGGTGCTGGCCGCTGGCGTGTTCACCTATCGGAATTTGGAACGAGAGCTATTCCCAGAGATAGAGTTTCCTAACATTTTCATTCTTACCCTGTTTCCTTCAGCCAATCCGGAAACCGTGGAGCGAGAGGTTACCGAGCCAATCGAAGAAGCCATTGACGGGATGCAGGGGTTGAAGGAGATTCAGTCCATCTCTTCCGCCAACCTCTCCTTGATTCAGGTAACCTTCGAGTTTGGCGAGGACATGAAGGAGGCTGAGCGCACCATTGAGAGCAGTATCAGCGGGCTGGACTTTCCGGTGGATGTCAAGGACCCCCAGGTAACCCGCCTCAACAACAACACCTTCCCGGTGCTTCAACTGAGCGTCAAGGGGGATCGGGATATTCCATCCCTCCAGCGACTGGTGGACGCCTTGATAATCCCGCGGATCGACCGGATCGATGGAATATTCAGCGTTGACGTGCTTGGAAAGGTGGATGAGCAGGTTACGGTAACGGTGGATACCGACGAACTGGAGGACCTGGGCCTTTCCATGTCTCAGGTAACCGCCGCCATCCGCGGTAACAATAGCAGCTTCCCGGCCGGGGCTATCGATCAGGGGGGTTCAACCTTCCCGGTGAGAGCTACCCACGAATTGGGCTCATTGCAGGATATTCGTGAGGTGCCGGTAGGGTTTGAAGCCGTCTTGACGGGATTGGCGAGGGGCTCGGCCCAGCTTCGGGCAACCAGCTTCCGCGGCAACCGTCCGGTGCGGCTGGGTGACATCGCTACGGTGGAGTTGAGCACGGCTAAGGCTGCCAGCATTTCCCGCACCAACGGTCAGCCCAGCTTGAGCCTGGTGGTAATCAAAGAACCTGATGCCAATACAGTTGATGTTACCAAGCAGGTGCTGACGGCGTTGGATAGCGTTGAAGACTTACCCGAGGACGTGGAAATTCTTGTTCTGCAAAATGACGGCCCCGAGGTGGAACGGCGGCTGTCCGGTCTGCTGCGAGAGGGATTGCTGGGTTTTATCTTCGCTATCAGCGCGGTCTTCGTCTTCTTGATCAATACCCGACCCACTCTGCTGCGGGGTATGACCATTACCCTGCGGCCCACCGCCATCATCGGCGTGTCCATACCCCTTAGCATCCTGACCGGGGTTCTGGCGATGGCGGCGGCGGGCCTATCTTTGAACATCATGAGCCTGGCTGGCCTGGCCATTGCGGTCGGGCGCGTCGTGGACGACAGCATCGTGGTACTGGAAAATATGTATCGCCATATGCAGCTGGGCGAGGATCGGATGGCTGCGGCCATAAACGGAACCCGGGAGGTCGGCGCGGCGATAGTTTCTTCTACTTTAACCACGGTGGTGGTATTCATCCCGCTGGCGTTCATCCAGGGGCTGGTAGGCGAGTTCTTCACCCCCTTCGCCATGTCTGTAAGCTTTGCTCTTCTGGGGTCCACCTTGGTGGCTTTGACCGCCGTGCCGGTGTTGGGCGTGCTGTTGCTGCGGGAAGGTGATTTTCCGGACGATGCCCGTACTGGCGCTGACCGGGATACCTGGCTGCAGCGTCTCTATACCCCCATTCTGAGGTGGGCCCTGGGGCATAAAGCCATTACCGTGCTGGGGGCGTTGTCGATAGTGGGCACCAGCCTGCTGCTCCTCTATTTTAATATGATCCCCGTCACTTTTTTCCCAGCCGGAACCCCGGAATTCATCACCATGGATCTGGAGATGGAGACGGGAACATCGGTGGGGAGAACCTTCGAACAGGTGGCCCGCGTTGAGGGAGTGCTCCGCGAATTTGAGGAAGACGGCTACGTGGAGGTCTACCAGGTAACGCTGGGAAGTTCCTCGGACGAATTTGGAACAGGCGCATCCGCAGGTAATTTTCACATAGCCGGTTTCTTCCTCAGGCTCTCCGAGACGGTTCCGGAAGACATCGCCCGACGCATCCGCTCCCATCCTGACCTGGACGGTCTGGAAGAGGCCGGGGCTACCCTGACGGTCAACGAAATTGCCGGTGGTCCGCCGTCCGATGCTCTGGAGATCACCATAACCGGCAGCAACTTCACCTCCATCAGCACCGCCGCCCGCGATTTGGAGGCGGCTCTGGCGGAAATCGAAGGCATCGTTAATGTGAAAAGCGATGTCAGTATAGCCAGGGATGAAGTGACCATCCGGGTGGACCCTCTGGCCGCTGCCGAATTCGGGTTGACCACCGATCTGGTGGGCCAGCAGGTAAACCAATTTATAGTTGGCCGAACTGTGACGGAGGTGGACCTGGAAGGGGTGACCCTGGACGTGGTCGTCCGCGGCAGACCCGAAGACGCCGATCAGTTAGAGAAATTGAAAAACCTCAATATCCAGGGCCGGCTCGGGTTGGTGAAGTTGGGCTCCATCAGCGAGATCGCCATCGAGCAGGGGCCTCTCAGCATCAGCCGTTTTGACCTGGAGCGCTCCGCCAGCATCAGCGGCGATATCGTAGCCGAAGATACCCAGGCTGTGGGCCAGGAGGTTGATGCGGCCATTGCGGCGTTGGACCTGCCTCCTGGAGTCAGCGTCAAATCTGGAGGCATCTTTGAGCAGATAGAAGAGGGTTTTCAAGATGTCATCACCGCCATGATTGTCGGTGTGATCCTGGTTTACCTGGTAATGGTTGCCAGCCTGGGTTCTTTGCGAGATCCCTTCATCATCGTGCTCAGTCTTCCGCTGGCGATAGTGGGGGCGCTGGTTGCGTTGGTGGTTACCGATAAGACCCTCAGCCTTTCTGCGATGATGGGATTGCTGTTGCTGATAGGCGTGGTAGTGACCAACGCCATAGTGCTGATCACCTTTGTGGAACAGTTACGGGACCGGGGCATGGGGGTTTACGAGGCACTGATGGAGGGAGGCCGTACCCGGGTTCGTCCAATTCTCATGACCGCCTTCACCACAACCTTCGCCTTAATTCCTTTAGCGGTCTCCCCCGGCGGCGAAGGCGGGATAATTGGACCCGAGCTGGCAACGGTGGTCATCGGCGGTTTGGTCAGTTCAACTTTCCTTACGCTGGTCGCGGTGCCGGTGCTTTATTACTTGTTTCACGCTTCCATACCCGGTTTGGGCACCGCGATAGCAAATCGCCTGCGGCGTCGAGGGCTCGCAGACAGTCGAGCGTAAAGTGGGGCCAGAGATTTGTCGTCCCGAAATTTATCCTCCCGCTCCTTCGAACCGCCGAGGACCGGGCGCTATTATTGAGCCTTGAATATTAAGCTAAACCCGGTCGGAAGAGGCCCAGTTTGGGGAGACCCCCCCTTCGTCCCCCGTGGCGAGGGAGGACAGAGGGGGGTGCCCAGTCGGCTGGCAACGGTCGCAATCCTAGTCGCCCTGGTTACGGGTCTTTCTTATGGAGCATGGATGCTTTTCGGCCAGGATGCTGCTGGCCCTCCAGTGCCGGGCGCCCAGCCTGTGGCCGGAGGACAAGAATCGATCCGGCGGGAAGTGGCGGTAAGCGGTCGTTTGGTGTTTCCCAAACGCGCCGAGTTAACCTTCGAAAGCAGCGGCGATGTTGGCCAGATTCTGGTGGAGCAAGGAGATTGGGTTAGGAAAGGTCAGGTGCTGGCCCGGATGGATCACCTCACCCTTTACACATTGGGAAAGTCGCTGGCCCAGGCCGAATTGGACCTTGGCCAGGCCAAAGATGCCCTGGAAAAGGCCAGGGAAGAGTTTGCCAGCACCCCGCTGGAGAAGGCGGAGTTTGAGCAAGAAATAGCCAGGGCCAGAAAGGCCAAGGAGGACACGGAAGAGAATCTGGCCGATTTTCAGCGAGATTACCTGCGGGACCTGGCCGGCGCCGTGAAGGCCAAGGCTGAGCAAGAAGTAGCGCTGGATGAGGCACTGGAACGACTAGAAGACTTTCAGAGGGACTCGAAGCAAACCCTGGCTGGCGCCTTGACCGCTAAGGTTGCCGCTGAGCAGGCCTTGGATGATGCATTAGAGGAGTTGGGATTTCACGGGCGGGACCGGGACCAAGTTGTGGCCGACGCGGTAACGGCCCGCGCCACCGCGGAAACCGCTTTGGATAATGCGAAGGAATCCCTGGCCGAATTCGATAAGGACTTCCAGTTAGCTTTGGTCGATGCCCGGCTGGCGGTGGGTGACGCCAAAAATACTGTGCAGGCAGCCGAGGACGCGCTGACCGCTTTCATTCGACCTCTGGGACGTACCAAGAGCTTCGGCCCGGATGATGAAGAGGAAGAGAACGAAGTAGTGCGAGAACTCGGCCGTTTGCAGATTGCCGTCCAGGAGGCGAGAACCGACCAAATCCAGACCGAGATAGAGCTTAGGGAACTGGAAGGCGACCGGCTGCTGCTGCTTCAGGCCCGGCAGGCGGCTGTTGATGCCGCCCAATTCGCTTTCCAAGAGGCGGGAGACAACGTCGCCGAGGTCAAAGATCTGTCTGACCAGCAACTGGAACTGGAAAAAAGGCAGGCGGCGGCGGACACGGCTCGCGCCAAGCTGGAGCAGGCTGACGCCGACTTGGTGGAGGAAATGGCGGGTCCGGACCTCCTGGTTCTGGCCGAGTTGGAAGCTGTCGTGGCAGCGGCTCGCGCCAAGCTGGAGCAGGCCATTACTGACCTGGAGGAGGAGATGGCGGGCCCGGATCAGGCGGAGCTGGAGTTGCGACAAATGGATGCCGCCCAGAATCGAGAGGCGTTCATCGATTTGACTGATGGCCCGGATCCCTTTCAGGTAGCTTTGAAAACGGCGGAAGTAGCCGCCGCAATAGCCAAGGTTGAGGACGCTCTGGAAGATCTCCTCGGCTCTACCTTGCGCGCGCCCTTCGACGGAAGGGTGTCTCTGGTCAACTTGGAAATCGACGATCCGGTGAACGATGAGTCCCGTGTGATGGAGATAATCGACCCCAGGCAGGTTGAAGTGGCAGGATTGGTGGATGCTATAGACCTGCCTTTTGTCCGGGCGCAGGCTTTGGCCAGATTGCGAATAGACTCGCTTCCCGGCCGGGAGCTGTTCGGCGTCGTTACCACTGTCGGAGAGAACCCGCGCACGGAAAGGGGGGTGGTGAGCTACAGCATTGATATCGCGGTGGAGCTGCCAAATGATCTGATGGTGCCCATCGAGCCCAGCAGCGTTGCCGTGGTGGTGGTCTATCAAGGCCCTCCTGGGTGAAGGCCAAGACCTTAGCCCTGAAGGGGAAATTCAAGCGACTCTGGGCTGGTTTGCACTGGAGGTTGTGCTCCTGGGAAATATCCTGGATATCATTCCGGTGGACGCTGGTAGCGGTAACCATACCCCCGAACGGTAATGATGGGAGATGCTGCCTCATGGGTAGCAGCCTCGGCGTATCCGCTGGTCAGCTTCTTTCTCAAATTGCTGATATGCCATTTCACCAAGTCGAAGGTATCGTACTCCTTGCCCCAAACATTGGTGAGCAAATACTCCAGCGACAGGGCTTCGCCCGGCCTTTGTACCAACAGGGAAAGTAGAGAATACTCGATGGGCGTAAGCTCCCTGGACTCTCCACCGACGTAAACCTCCCGCCGGCTATGGTCCACCATCAGTAGGGGGTCGGAGTAGACCGAGGAATCGTCGGCAGCAGGAGGCCACTGGGAGCGGCGCAGGCAGGCCTCCACCCGGGCCACCAGCTCCCGGCTACTTACCTGCTTGGTTACGTAATCGTCGGCGCCGGCGCTGAAAGCCTGCACCTTTTCACCGGTCTGGTCCAATCCGGTCAGCACAATCAGCGGGATGCGGGAAATCTCCCTAATCCGGCGGCATAGCTCAAACCCGTCCATATTGGGCATCATCAGGTCCACTATGGCCAGGTCCGGACGCAGCACAAAAAACTCGCGTAGTCCAACTACGCCGTCAGAGGCGGTAATGGTTTCATAACCGGCGTCGCCGAATAATTGTTCCAAGAACTCCAAAACCGAGGGTTCATCATCCACTAGTAACAGCTTGGTCATTATCCTCGAACCACCGAATAGAAGGGTTGTTGGAGGTGAATTTTGGTGACAGCTTATCACCTCCGAACATCTATATCAACCGCAGATTAAAGCAAAATATGGGGTTCTGGCCGCCCTGGATTGGACCGCCATTTCCTAGGCCGCCGAGCATTATAAACGTAACTGTTCAGACTTGATGAGGTGAATTGGCTCAAAGCCGTTGGAAAAACGCTGGCATGGCCGGGGGAGTTGTGGCATACCAGGGAGGTGGACACTGAACTAGACCTGAACGCGGCGAGTCGCGAAACTCTGCTGGAGATAATTGCCGGCCAGCGGGCAGTCATTGCCGATTTGCAAAGGCGGATTGGGGTTCTGGAATCCCGTCCCAACCGGCGCGGGTCGTCGGGGATGCCGGGTAATCAGCCGCACTCCAGCCGGCAAGCGCCGGAGAAAAAGGAGCCCAGAAAGCCGCGCCGCCATGGCTTCGCCCGCCAGCGCATGACTCCTACCCGGCGGGTGGAGCATGCCGTGGCGGTCTGTCCCGACTGCGGGACTCACCTGAACGGCGGATGGGTACAGCGAACTCGGGAAGTCATTGAGCTACCGGTGGCTCCGGTAGAAGTGACCGAGCACGCCCTGGTAGCCCGCATCTGTCCGGTATGCCAGCGGCGCCGGCTGCCCAAAGAGGCCCTGCAGGGGGTGGTTCTGGGCCAGCAGCGCCTGGGGGTCAATCTGGTAAGCCTGATGGTGACCCTGCGGGAGGAGGGACGGTTGCCCATAAGAATCATCCAATGGTACCTGGAGACCGTCCATCAGTTGCACCTGAGTGTTGGTGCCATCGTCCAGGCCGTCCATGGAGTAGCCCGTCAGGCTGAGACGGCGGTGCGAGAGGTGCTCGAGCAAGTCCGCGCCAGTCCCGTGGTGCAGGGCGACGAAACCGGCTGGCGCCAGGACGGGAGCAACGGCTATGTTTGGACCTTCAGCACTCCCAGCGAACGATACTTCCTGCGTCGGGGTCGGGATAAGGGGGTGGTGGATGAGGTGCTGGATTCCTCCTTCAGCGGAGTGTTGGTCAGTGATTTCTACGCCGCCTATAACCACTACCCGGGCCTGAAGCAACGGTGCTGGGCTCATCTGCTGCGGGATATCCATGACCTGAAAGGGTTGTACCCAGAAGACGCTGGGCTGGCTCAGTGGGCCGAGGCGGTTCACCAGGTCTACACGGAGGCCAAGGCCTCGGTCCTTCCCCGAGCCCAGCCAGGCCATCGCACCCAGCTAATGCTGGAGGAGAAACTAATGGTCTTGGCGCGGCCTTTCCTTAAAGATCCCCTGGCGGTTCAGGCCAAGCTCTGCCGGCGCATGGAACGGTTCATCAAGGAACTGTTTGTCTTCGTGTCGGACCCAGCCGTGCCCTCAGACAACAACGCCGCCGAGCGGAGCCTGCGGCATCTGGTAACCAGTCGCAAGATCAGCGGCGGCACCCGCTCAGGGCAGGGCACCGACAGCAAGATGACCTTGGCATCCCTCTTTGGCACCTGGCGGGCCAGAGGTCTCAATCCTCTCCTGGAATGCCGCCGGTTGCTCGCTTCCCCTCAAATCTGAACACTTACTTATAAACGGATGCTCGCCCCCTGGCTATAGGTGGCAGAGGTTGTTTTAGCTAGGGTTAAAGTTATTGACAGATTTGGCCGGTTCGGGTTTAGCCTGCCGCGGAAGGCTCTAATTCCTGCTGGGGAGGAGCGGATTGAGGCAGTCCGGCTCCTTCGTTGGCATCCGCTGCCGGAAGATAGATCGTGAAAGTGCTCCCTTCGCCCTCCTGGCTTTGCACCTCGATCTCGCCGCCGCTGTCTTGAACAATCTTGTGGGTTATGTGCAAACCCAACCCGGTTCCTTTGCCAGCCGGCTTGGTGGTGAAAAATGCGTCGAAGATCCGGTCCAGGTTTTCCCGAGAAATCCCCCTTCCGGTATCGGCACAGGAAATCCAGGCCCGATCGGCCGCCATGCCGGTGCTTACTGTTAATGTCTGGCCCGGCTCCATGGCATCAACCGCGTTGAGCACCAGGTTCATAAGGGCTTGCTGAAGCTGATTCGGCACGGCCCGGGTGGCGATCCGGTTGGGATGAAAAGCTCTGCGCACCCCAATGCCCCGCCCGTCCAAACGGTACGCTACCAGCCTCAGAGTACTTTCGGCAACCTGATTCAAGTCCACCAGCGCGGGAGTCCTCTCGTGTCGGGAGTAAACCAACATGCCTTGAACTACCCTGGCAATGCGCTCGGACATTTCGGAGATGACCGTCACATACTGCAACGCTTCAGGAGTTTTCAAGTGACTTTCCGGGCTGGACAACAGCAACTCGGTCATGCCAGCGATGGCGAAATTAGGATTGTTAACCTCATGGGCGACGCCGGCAGCCAGGGTGCCTACCGAGGCGAGTCTGCCCGACTGCAACAGCTGGGCTTGAGTTTCCTTCAACTCCTCCAGTTGGAGCCGGACCTCCTTGTACAACAGCGCCTTCTCAATCGCGGCGGCGGCTGATGCTCCGACCTGTTTCAGGAGCTCTATTTCGTCGGTCGAAAAAGATCGCCCGGAGGCTTTGGGGCCCAACAGGAGTAATCCAACCAATTCACCGCCGCATTTTAGGGGAAGGAAAAGGTCAATTTCCTGTTCCTGGATGAATTCGCGGCTTTTCCTGGGTCCCGCTTGCCAGTTGGAGAGGGCAAACATCTCGGGGGCCAAACAGAAATCATGTTGCTTGGTTAGGCTCTTTAGCCAAGGGGCCGGCCAATCAAAATTAGACGAAGGGGACGAGGTACCTCCCACTTCTATAGCTGACCACGATGAATGGTTATGCCGGTCGGGTAGTACAAGAACCACCGGCGAGCACTCCATGGCTCGTTGAACCAGTGGGATCAGGGAACGAGAAAATTTATCCAAGTCGGTCAGGTTTTCCGTCCTGGCGTTGAACTGGTTCAGGTCTTGTAGGGCCTCCCAGCGGCGCCGGTAAAAAAGGCGGTCCATGCCGGCCCGGCTCTTGTGCAGCAGGGGCGAGAAGGTCATGTAGCCCAGGGCCATTAAACCAAGGCCCACGGCCACTGGCATGGTCGTCCAAAGGGAACCCATAGTTTTGTGCAGCAAGTAGGTGCCGATGGTTCCCAAGCCGGCTGCCACCGTCAGCACAACCAAAAATTCTATCCACCTGCGCCGCGCCACAGCCAGTTCGGCCAAGCGCCGTCGCTGGATGGCGATCTTGCTTCCAACGGGGATCAGCATGCTGCCACCCTCCGGGTTTCGGGACGGCTTGAAATGCTTGCTGATAGTGGGGGTGGCGGAGATGCTTGATAAGAAGAGCGGGCTGGGAAATGGAAGAGGTAGGCGCGGGGGGAGGTTGGAGCCTTAACCGCGGGAGAATCGATTATATGCGATCTTCGGTGAGGTCCCGAGGAACCAACATTAATGGCTGGAGGATAATGGCCGTTCCACGGTCGTTCCGAAGAGGTAACGACCGAAAACAACTGGTTTGACAGAAACCCGGTAGCCGAAAAATGGTAGCCGCTCATCCAGCCTTTTCCGTCGGATCATGATTCGTGGCGGTGCATTATACCAATTCTGTTTATAAGCGGCAGAGTTAAGCGTTGGGAAGTTGAGCCAAAGCCCGCTGGAGCCAGTCCCAACCTATCAGCCGCTTTAAGCGTGGTTTGTCAGCCTTCAGTTGCCGCAGCAGGTGTTCTATGGCCGACCTTTTGGCCTCTAGGGAAGGATATACCTCTCCTTCAATGTGCCGGCGCACTTCCTCAAAGACCCTTTCCGCTGGATTCAACTCCGGCGAGTAGGCCGGTAGAGATATTCGCCCAAAGCCCAGCTGGCCCATGAGTTTACCTCTGTGACTGGGGGCTCCATCCCACACCACCCCATCCATAGGGCCACTGCTCAAATATGGGAACCAACTGTTGCTGGTTCATGCCCTGGGACCATCCCCAGTGTAGTTCACCCCGCCCCACGTCCACCGCCAGCACCAAATAGCTCCAACGGAACACGATCTGCATCGGCTGGATAATCTTCTTCCCTTTCAGACCCCAGCGCCGCCGCACCTGCCCCCAGAGACCAAAACGCATCTCGTCACAGTGCCATAACCGGGAGGCAGTAGTCATTCCAGCCTGGCCCAAGGCATCCAGTAGGCCCCTTTTTTCCAGGCCATCTGCTGTTTTGCATCGGCTTTATCGGAATGGGGTCGGGGGACTTTCAACCCCAGCCCAAGCCCCTTCATCAGGGAATACATGCCTTTATAGGTATAACGCACCCCCCAGCGTCCCCAGACCCACTCCTTTGCATCCCAGACCGTCCGGAACTGGCCCAGTTGCACCTTGGCCACCAGCGCTCTTTGCTGCAGCGGGTTTAGATAGGGCTTTTTGCCCTTGGCCTGGTGCCCTACCACCCGTCTCAGAACTTCGCCAAGTCCACCTCGTCGATACCACCTGAGCCACTGTTCCATGCTGCGGTAGGATGCCCCGGTCGTATCCACTACATCCTGAATGCGTTTCCCCTGGCTCAGCTGCCAGAAGGCTTGCAGTCGGGTACGCCGTTGGGGATGTACCTCTTTCTGGTAAAGCTGTTTCAATTCCTCGCTGCTTTCTTGCCAGTCAACTTTCACTCCTTTTCCCATCCCTTCGTCCCTCACTCCTTGGCTATTTTCCCTTCATTTTATCTCCACTACATACACCATCCTCCTACTCTTTCTCTCCCCTCTTTATTCAGAATTGGTATTGTACCAAATTCCGCGGAAAAGTTAATAGCAATTATTCGCCCGATTCCTCCGAGTTTCCAACCGATTTTTGGACGAGAGGCCAAAAAGGATTGGCTTAAATCGCCTGGATGCCGAATGCCTGTAGCCCCCTTGTTATCAGGCTGGCTATCAGCAGACTGGTGACGATCGCGAGAAACAAAGTAGAGGGTCCTTTGAACATCTAGCACCTCAGTTACATCTACTGTAATCACCCTAGTACTACAACGACGAGTTGTCTGGTAGGATGGCTGGACAGATGATGTTGGGTGGTTTGAGTGATGGATGCGGCGAGCTTCGAGCGGGTCTACGACAGCCTTCAGGAATTCCACGCCTTCTTTGCGGCCTCCTTCGGCCGCAAGCAGTGGCGGGATCACAGCGGGAATTACCTTCAGGCGCTGCTGGTGCAGGACCAGGAGCGGCGCAACGCCGAGAATCTCTCGGAATCGGTGGGCATCTCGGCCCGGGCGATGCAGCGCTTTCTCACCGAGGCCCGGTGGTCCGATGAGACAGTCATAGGGCGGTTGCAGGAATACTTGGCCCCCAGGCTGGGACACCCGGAGGCGGTGTGGGTGTTCGATGGCAGCGACTTCCCCAAGCAGGGCAGGAAATCGGCGGGAGTGGCCCGGCAGTACTGCGGCAGGCTGGGCAAGGTGGCCAACTGCCAGGGTGGGATGTTCCTGGCCTACGTCAGCCCGCTGGGCCGGGCGTTGGTGGACAAGCGGCTGTATCTGCCCAAGAGTTGGACCTCCGACCAGGACCGGTGTGCTGCGGCGGGTGTGCCGGAGGACCGGCGGAACTACCGGTCAAAGACGGAGTTGGCCCTGGAGATGCTGGAGCGGGTCCTGGAGTTGGGCTACCTCAGGGCCGAGTGGGTTGCCGGAGACGACGCCTTCGGGATGTCGCCGACCTTCCGGGAGGGACTGGCGGCCCTGGGGATGCGCTACGTGCTGGACGTTCCGGGCGGCACTACGGTCTGGCCCTTGGACCCGGCTTGGACCAGTCCGGAATATCCGGGGTTCGGCCGCCCCCGCAAACCCAAGCTGCGGCCTGGGCAGCGGCGGACCATGGAGCAGCGCGGTGATGAACTGCCGGATGAGGCTTGGCGGGAGATAACGGTGGCCCAGGGAAGCCAGGGGCCGCGCACCTACCGGTTCAGTGCCCAGCGGGTGCGGGCCACCAGGAGGCGCAAGCCCGGCGAGGAACTGTGGGCCGTCTGGCGCCGGAACCTGGACGGCAGCGAGCCCCGCTACTACCTGTCCAACGCTCCCGAGGGCACAACCTTGGAGACTCTGGCCTACGTGGGTGGGTCCAGGTGGCGCATTGAAACGGAGTTCGAGACTGAGAAGGGTGACGTGGGGCTGGACGAATACGAGACCCGCAGCTGGGCAGGGTGGCATCACCACATAGCCATGTGCCTGCTGGGTGGGGCGTTCCTGCTGAGCCTGCAGCAGGATTGGGGGGAAAAAGATGCCCCGGATCACGAGGCCACAGGTGTACCGGGTGGTGCGGGAGATGCTGCCCCGGGAGCAGTTCGGGCCCGATCAATTGCTGTTGTGGCTGGAGGATACGCAGCTACGCAACGAACGGGCTCGCCGTTCCCACGAGAGACGCCGCTCCACCCGCCGCGAAAGCAGGATGGAGCCGCCACCTTAAACCCGTCGTTGTAGTACTAGAGGATCGGCCGAAAAGTACCCTGATCCAGGCTAGTCCGATATAATGGGCAGGAGAATTTAATGGGTGTGGGAGGCAGGGGATGCTGGGAAAACGCTCTAAACAGCTGGGGTTCCTGGAAGCGGACCATCTCTACCTGGACTATGTGGGTCGCGGCTCCTTCTACGGCTTCCTGGCCTCCCTGCGGGGTCAGCTATTTCGGGACGAAGATTTCGCCGAACTGTATTGCCCAGACAATGGCCGGGACAGCGTGCCTCCCAGTCTGGTGGCCACCGCGCTGTTGCTGCAAGCCTACGACAAAGTTAGCGACCTGGAAGCCAAGCAGAGGGCGGATTTCGATATCCGGTGGAAGGTGGCGTTGGGGATTGAGGTGGAGGACCGGCCATTTGCCAAGAGCACCCTGCAACTGTTTCGAGCCCAGCTGATCCTCCACGACCAGGTGCGGTCCGTCTTTCAGCGCAGCCTCCAATTCGCCCGGCAGACCGGCTGCCTGAAAGGACGGCGGATGAAGGTGGCGGTGGACACCACCTACATTCTGGGCCGGGGAGCGGTCAAGGACACCTACAACCTGCTGGCCGACGGCATAGTCCAGGTGGTCCGGGCACTGGCCCAACTGGATGGGACCCGGGCCGAGGAGTGGGCCTTGAGACACGGCCTGGAGCTTTACTTTGGCTCCAGTGTGAAGGGAGAGGCGGGGATTGACTGGGACAACAAGAAGGAGCGGCAAGCCTTACTGCAGAAGATAGTAGCCGATGCTGACCTGGTATTGGAACTGGCCCGTCAGGCCCAAGGTAGATTTCCCGCAGATAGTCCTGAGCGCCAGGCTATTGGAGAAGCAGCGGAACTCTTGGGGCAACTCCTCTTGCAAGATGTGGAACGGCAGGAAGATGGTCCGGCCCGGAAGGATGGCGTAAGCCGGGACCGGGTCCCTTCGGCGCACGACCCGGAGATGCGCCATGGGCGCAAAAGCAGCAGCAAACGCTTCGACGGACATAAGGCTGCCGTGGTGGTGGATACCGATTCCCAACTAGTGACCGCGGTAGATATCCTGCCCGGCAATGCCGGTGACAACACCGGAGTCCTGGAACTGGTGGAGCAGAGTGAAGAGAACACGGGCATAGCTGTGGAGGAGACTATCGGGGATGCGGCCTATGGAGATGGCGGGACGCGGCAGGCCTTTGCCGATGCCGACCGGACGCTAATAGCCAAGGTGCCGGGTCGTCCCAGAAAAGAGGACTTCCAGATCGACCTGGCGGCCGGCACCGTCACCTGCCCAGCCGGTAATGTTACCCACACCTTGCGGACCTTCGGCACCCGGACCAACCGGTTGGGCCAGACCTATCCGGTCCAGAGTTTTCAATTCGACCCGGCGGTCTGTGGCGTATGGCCGCTGCGAGACCAATGCATTGCCAGCAGCAAGGGCAAAGGCCGTTCGGTGACTCTCCACCCTCAGGAAGCGCTCCTGCAACAAGCCCGGGCCTTCCAGCAGAGTGAAGATTTTGCCGAATACCCTAGTCGGCGACAGGTGGTCGAGCATCGCCTGGCTCGGCTGGTTCAACTGGGAGTCCGCCAATCTCGCTACTTTGGCCGGACTAGGAGGTCGTGAACCTCATGATCTGCTGGCGCCGGATCCACGGGCAGGACCTCAAATCGAGGGAGCTCCGCTATCAGCTCATGCTCTCCAAGGCGAAGAACCCCATAGCGCCCCGGCTAATACGGCCTACGGAGTGGCTTTCCCCGAAGCCCATCGTCTCCTATCATGACTTCGTCTACCAGGCCCAGAGCTGGAACGTTGCTCGGAGAGCGGTCTCTAAGGTGGAGTGGCACCAGGGAGAACTGTTTCCCAGAGTGGGCTTCATCGTCACCAATCTGAGCTATCCAAACATCGGGATAGTCCGCTTTTACAATGGCCGAGGCACCGCGGAGCAATGGATAAAAGAAGGCAAGTACGCCCTGAACTGGACCAGGTTGTCCTGCCACAAGTTCGTGGCCAATCAGGTCAGGCTGGAGTTGTTCGTACTGGCTTACAACCTGGGCAACTCCATTGAGAAGGCTAGCCTTACCGGAGGCAATGAAGCACTGGTCGTTGACCAGTCTGCAGACCAGGATGATCAAGACTGGAGGACGGTTGGTGCGCCATGCCGGAAGGCTGGTGTTTCAGCTTGCTGAGGTGCTGGTGAGCCGGGAAATGCTAGGCGGGATACTGGAACGAATTGGTCGGCTTAGGCTGGCTCCTGGCTAGTCCACTTTAGGAGCGTCGGGATTGGTTACGGTTACGGGGTCGCACAGGGCAAAAGAGCTTCCCAAGGGCGAGACTTGGGCGTAGACAAGCGGTTTGGGGCTTTTACGCTTGACAGTACAGTGGTTGCCCAATGAAAGCGGGGACTTTGAGTGAATCAGGCCGCATTTGACACTCTTGGAATGCGGGATTATATTTGGCGGTATCCCCGCGGGAGCTATATCCAGGAAAGTTGGTTTGATCTGGGGAATCCCGGTTTACAGAATATCGCAACTCCTCTGCGGGTTCGTTTTATGTAGGTTTCACCTTAGCTTTGGTTTAGGAGTTCAGCATGCGTACGGAAATCCTCAGCCCAAAGCAGCTGTTCCAAAAGGAAGTTCGTTACGTGATTCCTCCTTTCCAACGCCCCTACGTATGGTCCCAGGACGACCAGTGGGGGCCGTTGTGGGAGGACGTTCGGAATGTTGCCGAAGGTTACTTGGAAGCCTTGGAACGATCAGGCAACGACGAAGTAAAGGCGGAGGAGGAAACGACCCCGCACTTCCTTGGTGCGGTCGTGCTTCGGCAGGTATCCACCGCGACCAAGGATCTCGAACAGCGCGAGGTTATTGACGGGCAACAGCGCGTGACCACCCTGCAACTCCTCTTGGACGCTATCCAACAGGTCTGCGAGGGTTTCGACCAGCCGTACGCGAAGAGTGCTGGGCGGCGGCTATCCAAGTTGGTCACCAATGACAGAGAGTTGATCACTGAAGGTCACCACGTATTCAAGCTCTGGCCGACCCGGAGCGATCAACAGGCGTTCACGCATGCCATGGACAATGGTTTGGCCGTCAATGACTACGCCGACTCCCTAATAGTGCAGGCTCACGAGTTCTTCCAACTGCAGATACGGGACTGGTTCGGCGAGGTCGACGAGTCCACCAAGCAGAAGATAGACGCGCTCGAGGCTACGGCCACTAATATGCTCCAGATTGTCGTGATTGACTTAGAAACCCAAGACGACCCTAATCTGATATTTGAAACCTTGAACGCCCGGGGCACTCCCCTTGAGGAATCCGACCTCGTCAAGAATTACGTCATGTCCGGGGAGCAGGGGTTGGAGCTGTGGGGCAACCTAGACGACAGCTGGTGGCGGGAAAATGTCAGACAGGGCCGCATCCGGAGGCCGCGTTTGGACATGCTCCTCAACCATTGGTTGGCGATGCGGACAAGCTCTGAAGTTGCCTCAGCGAACGTATTCAATGCATTCCGTACCTACTCAAGGTCTCAAGAGATAGGTGTTGTGATGACTGAGGTCAAAGACGCTCTGATGAGCTACCGCGAGTACGATACCACCCGAGGAAACAACATTGGTGCGGGGTTGTTTTACCACCGCATGAGTGTCATGGAGGTGGGCGTGGTTACGCCGGTGTTGCTGTCCGCAGAACAGGAGCCTCGCCAGAAAGCCCTAAACCAAAGCCAAGGTGGGAACTACATTGGGCAGTGATGGCAAAGGCACGGCAGGGGTAAAGATCAAAGCATCGGCTCGGGCCTGTAACCGGGTTCGGCAGGGATGTTTCACTTCTTCCTTACGGTGAGCTAGCCCGCCGAAGAATACATACATCTTCTCTTGGACTTTGGCTTTTGTTCCCAGGCATTCGTTGGCCGTGACCTCTTCTCTGGCCCAGTCCCAGACGGCTTCGTCGGCGTTGAAGTCTGGGCTGTAGGCCGGTAAGGCCACCAGCCTCAGCTGCAAGTCAGGAGTGGTCAAATAGCTGCGAATCGCTGCTCCTCGGTGGGCTGGCCCATTGTCCCAGATTACTACCAGAGGTCCAGGATGGTTTGCTCTTAGCTGCTGTAAAAAGGCGGTGGAGGTCTCGGCATTGCTGTTGCCGGCTATTTCCATGGCTTCCACCTCCCCAGCCTCCAAGCAAACTCCCGAGTAGTAGCAGGCCTTCTCTCCCCACCGGGGACTGGTGGAGTCCACCAGCGCTGCCTCTCCCTTGAGTACCCATTTGCCTCGCAGGTCGGCATCGGCCAGAAAGTGGGCTTCATCCACGAAGAAGATCTTGGCTCCACTCTCTTGGGCCTCCTCTCGGATTTGGCTGTACTGGAGGACGAAGGCTTTCCGTTCTTCATCCTTGGCTTTCAGGAGGCGTTTCTTGGGTCGCTTCAGCACGAAGCCCAACCGATGGAGGTAGTTCAAGCAACTGCTCCGACTCAGCCCCAGGTCAAAGCTCTGCTTGTTCTTCATCCTTGGCTTTCAGGAGGCGTTTCTTGGGTCGCTTCAGCACGAAGCCCAACCGATGGAGGTAGTTCAAGCAACTGCTCCGACTCAGCCCCAGGTCAAAGCTCTGCTTGAGAAATTGCAGAAATTGCCTTACTACTTTTTTCCAGTTCCAGTTGGACAATTCAATCCCCGCCTCCCCGGGCGGATTTTGCACCGCAGACTTCAGTTGGTTCTGTTGACCTCGGTTCAAGACTGGGGGTTCCCCCCCGTCTGCTCAAAGACCAAACCTTGGGCCCCGCCTTGGCGAAAGTTGTCCAGCCAGTTTCCGATGGTATGAGGCTCTCTCTCCAAAGCCTCAGCCACTTGAGTGGCCGACCACCCTTGGGCCAACAACCATAGCCCATGCCATCGCTCTCGCTCCCGAGGTGTTGGCGCCCGATACATCCTTTCCCGTAAGTCGCCTACATCTAGTTGCCACCGTTCTAGGAGTTGCACTATGTCTGTCATCCCTTCGCAACCCTCTTCCTGGGTTCACGCTTCCTGCCCAGCAACCGCTGTAGGTTTCACGCTTTGGTTTAGGTGTCTTGGAAGTTTCTTAGTCCGCGGATGATATGCCGCCAGCTTCTTTTTGACAGAATATCGCAACTCCTCCCGGCGGGTTCACGAAGGGTTCGCTCTATGTGCCAGGTTTCACGGGCCAACACCGCCCGGGTAGTGGAACTTAGCTCACCAGCGGGCTTGGTTTAGGTGTCTTGGAGAGTTTCTTAGTCCGCAGGATGATATGCCGCCAGTCCACCATGGGGTTCAACAGGTTGGTCCTAGAGTTGCTCAATCAATTGCATAAGGGTGGCTTGGAGAATGTCGACAGGACCACCGCCGCGTTCCTCAAGGAGCAGAAAGCGCCAACCCGGGTGTGGCCAACCGACGAGGACGTGTCCCATGCCCTTGTCTCCTCTCCCCTCTACCGCCTCCTGACTAGGGGGAGACTTAGGCTGATTCTCGAAGGTGTTGAGGGTTGGCTGCGCTCATCAGGGAAGTCCGAGGATACGACCGTGCCGGGGAACCTGACTATTGAACATGTCATGCCGGTAGGCTGGAGAACTGAGGAGTGGCCGCTCCCAATCGGCGTCGATGAAGGCGAGGCCAGATATAGGCGAAATGCACTGATTCACACCGTGGGCAACCTGACGCTGACTACTCAGCAGCTTAACTCGTCCATGTCCAACGACGCATGGGAGGCAAAGCAACAAGACCTTTTTAACCACGCCACCCTGCTTCTCAACAGGGACTTAGTATCCAAGGACTCTTGGGACGAGGAGTGCATTGTCAACCGGAGCCGCTGGACAGCCAAAGTGGTCTCGCAGGTGTGGCCTGGCCCAGAGTCTCCGGTGTTGCCAGGTGAATAGTGGAGACCTCCGCTGTAAAAGGCGGCGTCCAGGAATTCCTTGTAGCGCAGCTCCGAGGCCTCCTGCAGAGTGGGGGGGCGTTGGGGCCTAGTATTACAACGACGGATTGCCGAATAACATGGCAGACGGTCCTTGTCCAGCTACGAATCAGTGGTCATGGAAAGATCGCATCGGCGCTGTGCCAAGTTCAATTTCCTCGCAGGAATCACCTCGCCAGTTAAACTGTCGTTGTAATACTAACAGGCTGCTGAAAAACGCCCCCTGTCGTTCCGAAGGAGCGAGGCGACTGAGGAATCCAATTCCTGAGCCCTTAAAACCTCACGAGCCAGTGCAGCTGTTACACCAAAGCCAATGGCGCGAAGACCATGAACACGGGACCTTTAGACCCCTCGCTTTGCTCGGGGTGGCATTTGGCGTCGCGGCCTAATCCTCCTCATCCTCTTCCAACTCGGTGACGACATATCCCAAAGGCTCCAGTCGGAGCTGGAGCCTTTGGGCGAACTCCTCTACCGTTCCAGTGGCGGGAATGGTTATCTCGAATTACAGTGATGAACGATACAGAGACATTTGCCTCTACTGTGATGCGTGCCTTCAGGAGGTGAAACGGACTAAGGACCATGTGCCAAGCAAGGCTCTCCTAGAGCCCCCTTACCCTGAGAACCTTCCCGTTGTAGACGTATGCCAGCAGTGCAACGCAGGGTTCTCCAAAGACGAACAATACTTTTCTGCTTTCCTTGCGGCCGTAATCAGTGGCTCTACAAATCCAGACCTGACCGGTTTCCCACTGCTGCCAAGACGCTGACATATAGTGCACCGTTGAGGGAGCGGATTGAGCGATCTCGGCAAGTACAGGCTACTGTCTGGGGAGACCCCGAAGTCCAATGGACTCCCGAAATTGAGCGAATAGCTCGGGTCATCGTCAAGAATGATCGTGGACACGCTCTCTTTGAGCTTGGGTTGCCCCTCCTGTCCGATCCGGCATACGTTGGTTTCAGCCCAATCCTCGTAATGTCGGATGAACAGAAGGCTCACTTTGGGAATGAGCCTGAAAGTATGCTCTGGACGGAAGTGGGCAGCAGAATGATGCAACGCATGGTAATTGGCGACTTGCAGCCGGGTGGATGGGTTGAGGTTCAACCTGGCACGTACCGAAAAGTAGTCTCCGTAGACCAAAACGACGCAACATCATCGCCGACGTGATATGCCGGGCGGTGCCGGAGCAAAAACCCGCCCGTAGCTGGGAACCGATAGCCGAAGATCCTCAAGGCCAGCGTGAAGATGAGATACCAGCCAACAAACACTCAACGGAGCGAATAGCAGGGCAAACCAACAGAGCCGGCCCCAGCTGGCTGAAATGGCGAGCACCAGTTCCTCGCATAACGCCGGAAACCCGGCCGGACGCCGGTTGCCCCAGGCGGTTGATTTCGACGCTACGAGATATAAACTACAATGGCGTCCCCGCGAGGGAACACCAGAGAGAGAACCGAAGGTGACCAACATCAACGACATAGCCGACCTGGCCCAGGTCCTCCAGGACAACCCCCAGTGGCGCGACATCATCCGGGCCATCCTGCTGGGCGATGAGATGCTAGAAATCCCCGGAAGGATCGCGGACCTCATATCCGTAAATGAGATGATCGTCGAGAGACTGGAGAGGCTGGAAGCCGGCATGACCAACCTATCCAGCAGGTTCGGCAACATCATCGGCTCCGACTACGAACGGCGGGCAGCCCAGTCCGCCCGGAGACTGGTCAGACTCGGCCTGGGAATACGCCGCGCCCGAGTCCTCCTAGCCAAGACCGCCCCAGACCGGAACGAGATACCAGAACTCCTGAACGAGGCCGCAGAGAACGGGATCGTGAGCGACGACGAGGCCGACGACCTGCTCCTCGCGGACATCATCCTTACGGGAGAAGGCGCCGGGGGGAGAGACGGCGTACGCCGTCTGCGAAACCTCCGTCACCCTCTACGACCATGACGTGCTCCGGGCCAAGAGGCGCGCCGGAATACTCCAAAGGGCCTCAGGCCTCACCGTCCTCCCCGCCGTCATCGGTCAGTCCGCCCCCCAGGGGACACTGGACCTGGCGGACCGGGAGAACGTCGCGTTCCTCTGCACCCCGGACGAAGACGGCCCGGAATAGACCCTGCACCGGCCGGCGCCCCACCTCCCAGCCCCGAGAACCACCATGGCCCGCACCAGGCCGGACCCTCCGGCTGCATACGCTCCCTCCCGGAATTCCCCACGATAACCCTCAGCTATGCCGTCTATCAGCTACGAAATCAAACCCTCATCCGGATGTTGCTCCGCGATTACCTTGCCTGTGAGGTGGCTTGGGATGAAGAATGAATACTGCTGCTGTCGGCGCAGTGGCGTCTGTCCATCGGAGGCGCGGGTCCTCAAAGATACGACTGCCATCCAGGCGCTATGCAGGCGGCCAAGGGCGCCAACTGCAACGAAGATTGCGAATTTGCCAAGCTGACCGCCCCTGCGGTTGATCTGACGCCCAACCAGTACCTTAAGAGCAAGGTACAGCCGACCTCAGCGTAAACAAAAAGTCAGGAGGCACACCGCAAGAAGTTCCGCATGGGTGCGGTCAGGAAGTGACCGGCGGAAGTGAGAGACTTTGTTGCGCTGCTGTAGCTTGTAACCCGGGCTAGGCTGGTTGGGCTACCAGGGCCGGCTGAGCTGGCTCCTGGAGACAGCCGGTTCTCCGTCTGTGATGGTTATTTCCTCCCCGTGGTCGGGGATATAGCCCATTGTGAATGCGGCAAGCAGCCCAAGCACCAGGGCAAGCGGTGCTGTTGTTGCCAGGGCTCTGGCTCTCGTGTTCAGCTTTATCATGACGGCGGCCATTATTGCGCTGTCCCTAGCGTGTGTCGATAACTCGGCAGCCGATGCTGTGATCAGGTCGCTTCGATCGCAGCCTTGAAGCTCTATCAAAAATGTACGAGAGTGCTCGGATGAGATTTACTGTGCCGATATGACGACTTTGAGCGCAGCCGGAGGAGGGTCACCCACAGCCTCTTTGTCAATGTAGACGCTTTGGATGATGCTGCCGTCCTCGGTGCCGTATACCACTTTGTTTTTGGTAGCTTTGGACTGGTGCAGTATGAGGGTCAGAGTCTCGATTCCGAGCTCCAGCGCTGAGGTGGCGATCACTCCCCGTATCTCGTTTCTCTGGAGCCTCTGCTCGATACGTCGGCGGTCCTCTGGGCTGTAACCGCTCCGGTAGGGCATCACGTCTGGTCGGCCGATGAGCTTGGCCACCCGCTCGATACCTTGCCGGGAGTCCTGGAAGGCTATCACCTGGGCTTCGGAGTCCGCCTCGATGATGGCGGACACCAGCGTGGCGAGCTGCTCCTCGGCGCTCCCACGTCCGACCTGCAGGGGCAGATGCAGCAACCTCCTGGGATGCCTCGGGGACCCGTTCCTGCTCTCGTCCACCACCGCGAATTCCTGCCCGGTGAGCTTCCGCATGTGTTCCTCGGGGCTGAGGATGGTGGCAGTGGCGGCCACGAACTGAGGAGGGTGGGGATTGCCGGCGTTCACGGCCGCTATCGCCAGCCTCCGGAACAGGTAGGCGGCGTTGGAGCCGAAGACGTCCTCGTACACGTGGGCTTCGTCGATGATGATATTTCGGAGCTTGGCCAAGAATTCCCGCACCGACTGACGGTCGGCCCGGCGGGTCATCCAGGCGTGACACACGTCGGGGGTCATGATCACCACCCTGGCCCGGCTGATGATGGGATCCCGCCGATTCACTCCCACATCCCCGTTGATCTTCCCGACGGTCTCCCGTGGCAGCCCTACCAGCTCGCAGGCTTCCAGCCAGCGCCTCTCCTGGTCGTTGGCCAGAGCCTTGGTGGGATAGAAAACCAGGGTGGTGGTTTCCGGGCTAGCCTTGATTCCGTGGAGGGTCCACGCCTGGAACACCAGCGACTTCCCCGACGCGGTGGCGGTGGCCACCACGACGTTCTCACCCCGGTTCAGAGCACCGAGAGCCTCGGCCTGGTGGAGCCAGAGCTCCCGGTCGGCCGATACCGGGGCTATCATCTGCCACGCCGGCCCGGTGGCGATCTCCGCCGGAACCGGGGCCCTGCGCTCCTGGGTAGCAGGGATATCCAGCCCTGATATTGAGCTGCACTTGAGGCACTGTGTTCCTTCCCAAGGGCCTTCACCAACGGTGGCCGGACCCCCACACCTTCTGCATTTCAGAGCCGTCGCTGCTGTCTCTTGGGGATTTACCATCACCACCTCCTCGGGGCGTGCATCAGCATAACCACATTGGACATCCCCCGATAGTAATTGAATATGGGGGGAGTTGAAGGATGCAGGATCACTGGTGCACACCCGGGGCCTTCAGTATTCCTCCCCGGGACCTCGACCCCGGGGAGGGTTCCGGTCCGGTTTCCGTCAGCCGCCGCCATTCTCTTCCCGGCTCCTCCGCCTCCTCCGCCTCCTCCGCCTCCTCCGCCTCTCCGCCTTCTCCGCATTAATCTTCTGGAGGAACTGATGGACGTGATCGATCTGGGCCTGCAGGTGCGCGGCCATCCCCTCCGCGGGCTCATCCATCTCCGCGGCGATCGCCGTCATCACGGCCGTCTGGGTTTCCAGGTCCTCCCGGGGCTTTCCCGCGCAGTCCGCACATACGAGTTGGAAGGGGTCCCCTGCTGGCAGCAGGGTCTCGCAACGGAAGCAAGGGTGCTGCCTGCGCAGTTCTTCCTCGGTGTGCTCTGTCAGGTGGTGCTGCTGGAGGATCTCCAGCAGGAAGATGCGGCAGGCCCTGCAGTATCCGAGGGTGTAGGCCGCCGGAGTCTCCGCCGCCGCCCGCCGCGCCTCAATCTCTGCCGGAAGTGCTGCTCCTGCGGGGTGGATATCGGCGGTCGTCAGCAGGCGGAGCCCTGGATATGCGGACAGCAATCGCCCCCCGCGCTTCACACGCCTGGCAATGGGGAACCCCTGGATAAGATCGCGGGCTAGGGCGAGGATCTCGCGCCTGGTCCTGCCCTGAAACTGGGCCTGGGCATCGGGGGGGATATCCTCTGCCAGGGCCGCCATGATCTCATCGGCCAAAATCTTTTCATTCCCGTCTCCGGTCACCTGCAGGTGGTCCACAAGCCACCGCCCCACGGACCCGATGCTGGCCCGCCGCCGCTCTCGCAGCAACCTGGTCACCGATGCCGGTGCATCCGGCGGCTCCCGGTTCGCCGCCGCGTGCTGCACCAGGAGGGCCAGCAGGGCCTGACGAGCCTGGTCAGTGATGGGGTCTAAGAACAGACCGTCCCCGATGGTGTGGCCATGCAGCGACAGACAGGACAGCACATGGGTCCTGTCCACCAGAGCGGGGTCGCTGAGGTCGAGCTGATCAATGTCCTGCGGGTACATGGCCTGGAAAATGGTGGCCGTCACCGGGGCCGGCACTCCATCCATGTTGTGCTCGTTCCACCTCCCCAGGTGGGTCCCACTGATCAAAGTCTTGACCAATCCGAGGTTGAAGTTGGCGCCCATCACGGGCAGGCCATCCACCAGGGCGACGCGTCCTCGCGTGAAGTCCCGCAGATGGTCCGCAAAGCGGGTGGTGCTGGTATACCTGCCGGAGATCATCAGCCTATCGGGCGGGAAAAATGCATACCCCCCAGATTGGACAATTCCCAGAGCAGCGGCAATGGTCCGCAGGAGAGTGGACTTCCCGCTGTCGGGTTCCCCGCACAGCACGTACCAGCGACCCGGACTCCCCCCACGGAGCGCATGGCCGAGGGATGCCAGCAGGTGGTAACTCTCCGGTGAGGACAGGAGGGATGCCAGCAGGTCGTCAATGGAACCGTCCCGGGCTTCTGGGTCGAATGACACGCCGGTGTTGCGCGAGATCAACTGTCGCCGACCCTCCTCTGGGGGTAGCAAGCGCCCGACATTCAGGTCGACCACGCCGTTTGCGCATCCCAGGTAGAGCGGGTCGCGGTCCAGGATGCCTCCCTGGCACACAGTCAGCCCCGGAGGGATGTCCTCAGAGTCCTGCATGTGGAGGAAGGCCGGTCCGACGGCACCCACCATTCGCTCGAATCCCCGCTGTGTGCGAGCCCGACGCAGGTAGCCGGTGGCGGCCCGGATCTCGTTGGCCGCCGCATCGCTGCTCGCGATCGCAGCAGCATGGCTGGCGGCCACCTCGTGGTGCCAGTCCCACAACCGCGTCGGGTTATCCGACCATGTCGCCCCGTTGTCGTCCAGGGATAAAAGCTCATGATGGTCACGGTGCTGCACCACCAGCAGGCGGTCGGCGTATCGAATCAGCACCCGGCTGGCGTCGCCCTGAGGATCCAGCAGATCGGTCAGGTTTGTCATAGAAGTCTCCTCGTCAGCTTCAGGTGGCGTTGTTATCTTCTCGCTATAGATATTGTAGCCAATACCACGTGTATTGACAAATATTAAAAAATACCCGATAGTACAGATACCTTAACCAGGAGAAGAGCGCCCGGCGGAGAATGGCGCAGACACGAGACCTCCGCCGGCGGAGCATCGGCGGGAGTTCTAGGAGCTGACAACCACAACTGTGAACGAGGCTATCGCTCATGACTTTAGCGCGGAAGCCGGTTGGACCGTCGAGCAACTGGCGGGGTTCGTCCGGTGGCAGAGTTTGGATGCCGCTTGGGGATACATCCGGAGATCGCGGGGCTACCAACGGCTCCGCAGCCTGCACAACCCCACCCTATGCGTGTAACCGTTGTAACCGATCAGGAAGGGGAGTAAATGGGTAGATATAACCGGTGTAACCGTTGTAACCCGAAAAGCAGAGCCCCTCCATAGAAAGTTCTTTCTATGGAGGGGCTAAAAACAGGTTACAACGGTTACAAAAAGAATGCTCAAGTACGTTTCGTCCGGAGGGATGGCCCCCTCCGGACGAGAGGTGAGAGAGCCCCAAAGGAGGTACAAGATCCAATGGAACGAAAAGAGTCTAACACGAACGCAGGCGGTGGTGATGGAGTGGGGCGGTTCTCTTACTACAAGGGGCCGATTTCGAACGTGTCCCCCCACGGCGAGCCGGTGGACCTGCAGTGGCTCCTCGAAGCCACCAGGACGGGGATCAATGCCGAGTATCAGGAGAAAATCACCCGGCTGCGGAGGATGTACGCAGAGGGAGACGAGGACGTCAGCAAGGAGCTGAAGGACACGCTGGATTACATAACCACCTGCGGGGTCTTCACGAGGCGGAACAACCGCGGGCTGGTGGAGCATTCCGGGTACATCACCCTCGACTTTGACAAGATCCGTGAGAAGGGCCAGAGCCCCGAGGAGGTAAAGGAAGAGGTCTCCCGCCACCCGGCGGTGGCGATGGCGATGGCGTTCACCAGCCCCCGGGGGGATGGGGTGAAGGTGGTCGTAGTCCTGAAGGACCGGCCAAAGACCAACAAAGAGAATCACCAGGCCTACAACGCCGCGTGCGAGGCCCTCGGGCTTGCTGTCCCGGCCGATCGAGTACCCAAGGCCGTCTCGGCCGCGTGTTTCCTGTCGTTCGACCCGGACTGCTACTACGCGGCCCCCGAGACTGTGGGTCCCTTTGACTGGCGGGCATATGCCGATTCCCACGCCAAGAAATCTGGACGGAAAAAGGGAAAGCGGGCCGGCTCTCAATCGGCCGGGACGGCCGGTAAGGGTGATGACATACGCCCCACGCCGGCAGAGTGGCGGGAGCGGTGCCCTCACCTCTACGAGGCCGGCACCCAACTGGAGGGGCCATGTCCTGCCTGCGGCGGGAACAAGAGATTTCACGTCAACCTTAAGGCACCCCACCTCTGGTTCTGCCGGGAATGCCCCGAGGACGACCGCATGGCACCGCTGTATGCCGCTTTCCCCGAGCGGTCGCCCATCTTGGGAGGAGACCTCGGGGGATCGACAAACCGTCCCTGGTGGGTAGAGGGTGAGTTCCTCAACCCGTGGTCGTGCACGAATGATGCGGACTGTGCCCGGGGGGTGCGCCAGAACGCTGCGGACTTCCTGGTGGTGGAGACCGATCAACCTGCGGAAGAAGCTCCCGACCCGAAGGTAAGCGCCTGGCTGTTGGTGGACAACCAGCACGGGATCTGGGTGAACAACCTCGGAAGGGTGCACCATCGCCTGGCGGACACGGCCATCGAATGGGCTACTACTGCCATCGGGGGGGGGACGAAGGGACTCCAAGACCATCGCGGGCTGGGCCCGGGGCATGGCGGGCCCCGACGCCCGGCGGAAAGCCGCGGTCTGCATTGGAAGAGTGTTGGAGGGTTGGCGTCAGGCGCAGGTCGTACCTCCGGCTCTCAAGACCTGCCAGGCCGCCCAGCTCGATGCCAACTGGCGGTTCATGGGGGTGAAGAACGGGGTGCTGGCCCTGAGCACCGGCCAACTCCTGAGCAGGGAAGAAGCCAGGGTGAAGTTCGTCACCCGTGTGTCACCAGTGACCTATGACCCCGCTGCGAAACACCCGGCGGTGGACCGGCTCACTGAACATCTGGAGCCAGGTCTGGCTGAGTTCCTCTGGCGGCGCCTGGGGCGAGGCCTCTGGGGATGGCCGGAAAAGAGCCTGCTGCTGTTGATCGGCCCCACCGACTCCGGGAAGACCACGCTCTTTATAGCGATAAGGGCGGCGTTGGGGCCAGAGCACACGGGTGCCCTGTCTGAGGACGCCATGCAGTCACGGAGCAAGGGATGGAAGCATGGGCCTACCCCGGAACGGGAAGTTCTGGTGAAAAAGCAGTTTGCCCTGGGAGTGGAGTCGGAGGGGTGGCGTCCAGACCCTGCAAAAATCAAAGCGTTCGCCGGCGGCGGCGACGCGATTGACTATCAGCCCAAATTCCAACGGGAGCAGACGTCCACGGTACGTGCGACCATCGCCATTGCGGCGAACAAAATGCCGTTCCTGGGGCTGCACGATGCGGCCATCCGGGACCGTTGCCTCATTATCCCGTACACGTGCCCACCGGTCCTGGACTCTGCGGTGAAGGACGCGTTCGCAGAGGAAGGGGACCCTGATTCTCCAGCGGCAAGGGCCATGTTGGCATGCCTAGTCCGGTATGCGGTGGACAACCCCCCGGGGACGGAAATCAAGCTACCGGAGGCCGTGGTCGAGGCGGTGCGCGAAGCCCAGCTGGCGGAATTGAGGCCCTTTGGCCGGTGGCTGCTCTCCAACGTCGAGGAAGACCTTTCCCAGAACGTGACCATTCGACAGATCTGGGACGCCTGGGCCAGACAGGCGGGCGGGAACTTCAATGATGATGATGAGGAGATAGGAGGCTTCCTCAGGGAGGAGGTCTCCGAGTACGTGCAGCAACTGTACGGCATGCCAGCCGCGAAGACCGTGCGCCCGAAGAGCGGTGGGACTCCGGGCAAGGGGTGGCGGGGACTGAGGTTGCGTGGATAGCCGGCAAGCCCTTCTTGGTTGCGGAAATCGGGGTTAAGGCCTGGGTACTAAAGGACATAACATCACTATCTTGCAGACCGGCTGGTCAATGGGGCTGGAAAGTCGGTGACACGCATCTCCGGACAGGATGCCCACCTGCCGGGCCCCACAAGGGAAGAACGCATAAAGGGATTTCGTGAGTCGGAGCGAGGAATCCTGGTATGCACCGAGACGGCCGCAGAATCGCTGAACCTCCAGTTCTGCACCGCCCTGGTGAATTACGACGTGCCCTGGAACCCCATGACCCTGGAGCAGCGGATAGGACGCATCGACCGCATTGGCCAAGAAAGGGAGACGATTGACGTAATCAACCTGTTCTACGCCGACACGGCGGAATACGACGCCTACCGGATCATGGGAAATCGGATGAAGGCCATCGAGAAGAACGTGGGACCCTACCGGCCCATCATGCAACCCAACGTTGAACGGGTGATTGCCAACGCCCACCGGAGGGGAGCGAGCGCAGCCGACATCGAAAAGGAGTTGGAAGGAATCACGGCCTCGGTCACGATGGACCTCGACCTGCTCAACACAGAAATCCAGAGGGGAGAGCCAGTTGTCCCGAAGGTGGCGATAGCAGAACTGACCCAGATCCTAAACACTCCCGAACTCATGCCCGAAGGTTGGACATCCAGCCACGCCGGCTCGAACCACTGGAGAGTCACCAACCCCCACGGGCAACAATGGACCGTGACCACTGCCAGAGGAGCCCACGATTACGCCCCCGACCGAGTAGAATGGTGGGGACCAGGTAGCCCTTCATTCCCAAGCACCTGAGCAACACAACCCAAGTTCCGTGCAACCTAGCGGCGAGACCATGAAGCAACCTCCTCAGGGCGTGGTGGGATGGAGCCCAACACCACGTAGACCAGAATGACCCAGAAACGAAAAAGCAACAAGAGGACGAAATCCCCCATGACACGACCCCTGGAACACCTCTTGGAGGTTGGAGACTCCGTAACCTACGGGCAACTCTGCTGGTCCCTCGGGAACAGGGACACCATAAGGCATCAGGCGGGGGACGAAATCACGCTGGGCGGATGGGAAGGATCCGGCAGGCCCCCAGAAACCTCGTTCCAGCTGACCGAGGAGACCATCGAGAACATCAACCGGTGCCTGGGCATGAGGACCTGCGGGGAAGCATCCGCGTTGTTTACCCCACCGCCGGAGGAAGTGGAACCCAGGGGAGAATGCCCACATGGCCATCAACAAGCCACCTGGGAATACATGATGTACGGCATCCGTCCCACGAAGCCCTGCCCGGAGTGCGGGGAAATCCCCACCTTCGACGGCGGTGCCATGAGCCTGGACTTCAGGTCAAGAGAGCCAGTCAAAGGCGTTGACGGGAATGAGTACCAGATCTGCCCGGAGTGCGGCGACGACATGCTCGAACTCCACGGAGACGACCCCGTCGGGTGGGGGTGGACCATAGCCTGCTTGAACTGTGAATGGGAGATAAAGCAAGCCGAGGAACTCGACATCTACCAGTACTCCGACCTCATGGAGGAGATAAAACTCAAGGTGGAAGCCATACAACGGGTCATGGAGATGCCCGGGATCATAAACCAGACCCGGGTGGAAACAGCATGTCTCCACCTCCGGATGGTCCTGGAACTCATCGTGTTCAGCTCCCTGGTCTCCAACAAGGACGCATGGCAGAAGTCCCAGGATGAACTCCGCGGGGCCTGGAACATCAAGAATATCATGGGCGACCTGAGAGGAATCCACAGCAGGTATTACCCCGAACCGAAGGGGAAAAGGGGAGACTTCCTGACGGAAGAGAGGCTTGTAACCGTCTACGACCAGCTGAATAAGATCATTCACGCAGAGAATCCTATGGGGGCCCAGGTCGATCTCAGACACTACATGGAGTCCATGCCCAAATGGCTGGAGTGGGCAACGAACCTGCTCATGGAGCACAAGGTCTTCCTCTACCATCACCCCAATGTGTTTTACTGGGTCAGGATGTTCGGAGGACCGGCGGAGGATATCCTCTGCACTCCCGTCAGGGCAACGCTCAACGGAGAAGAACTCTGCCCATGGCCGGATTGCGTCCAGGAAGGAAACAGGCAGTACTGCGAGTACATCGAAGATCCCTGGCCGGAATGCCAGTTGCAGGAACTGGAACCAGCCCAGACCGAGGGTAAGAGAATAGCGGAAACCCTCGACTAGAACGATGCCGAATTGCCTAAACCACTTCCGTCCCAGATTCCGCTGAATGGAAGAGGCCGACCACTGGGGCCCCCGAGAGCAAAACCTAAACTAAAGCCAAGGTGGGATCTACATTTAAGTGGCGTAAGTGGCGATGATGATCAGCTGGGTTGCGCCGGTGAATCCCTCTTATCCGTACTTGGAGAATGACCCGGCTCCGTCGTTTGACCCCCGCCATCTGCGCATTTCACCTTGGCTTTAGTTTAGGTCAGAATCCCAATGAGGGGCTCAACCGCGAGGAGAGAACATCGAACCCATGGGCACCTGGGGACATAGTATGCCCGCCACAATCCCAAAAAGAAGGCGGAAAGGGAGAGTTGGTTTTGACAACAAGCACCGAAGGCCCAATCCTGATGCAAATGGTGGGCTCGCCGTCCAGCGACGACCTGACCTGCGCCGTCATGCCCAGGCTCAACCGGCTGATCAACTTCGACGACTCCTCCTGGGCAGAACAGCTCGAAGCTGATGGGTTCAATAGCAGGCACATGGAGGCGATGGAAGACCTGCTGGACTCATTCTTCGACACAGCCCATCTGGAGGAAAGCCTCATCATGATCCTGAAAGAGACGAAGGACATCACCGAAGGCGAGGAACTGACCAACGCTATCCAACACTGGTCCAGCCAGATCCTGTGGGCCGCCATATGGCAGAGAGCATGCCGATCCGGATTCCCGGATCCCATCGACGTCATGGCCTTTACCGCCAGGTTCCTTCTGGCCATTTCCTCCAGCAACATCCAGCTAGAACGCATCAAAAGAGCCCGGGCTGAGGACCCAGAGCCGGACTGGAGCATGGACGCAGAAGAAGTTCGGGAAGGCAAGGAACTGGCGGAGCTTGGGATGGAAGAGGACGCTGCTCAATGGCCCATCTACTGAAGGGGGAAGTGAGGTGGGTCGACATAGAGCCGGTGGCCCAAGTCACCGGTCATGAACAGGGAAACCCCAGACCGGCGCTCATCCTGAGCGGTAACAGCTACAACCAGAACTCGGGACTGGTTATCGCAGCAATGATAACCGCCTCACCCAGGAGAAGGACAGGACTGTACTCGGTTGAAATCCAGAGCTTCCGCATGCCGAGACAGTCATGGGTTCTCACAGGACAGATCAGGACCCTGTCCGCAGAAAGAGTCCGAGACCTCATTGGTCGAGTCAGCGAAGCGGAGATGAACAGGCTCCAAAGCTCCCTGCTACGCATCCTGGAGATATAGGTTGAGGGGAGACTCAACAGAAACGATCCTGTCGGAGTACGACTTCCTGGAAGAGGACACCTTCCATGCCTGCCTGCTGTTCGCCCACAACTCCGAATGAGGTTTTTCATCGCGGACCCCAAGCGGGTACGACCAGGGGAGGATTGAGCAGGTCTGGAATAGTGAAGTGCGGAAGGAAGAAGCAGGCAATGGTCAAACTGACTGAAGAGCAGAAGGCTGAACTCCAGGCACTGGCGGAAATGTCCGACGACGACATAGACCTCTCGGACATCCCAGAGATGACCGACGAGGAATGGGCCAGAGCCAGAAGGGGCATGTTCTACCAACCGAAATGGAAGGAATACACCTTCCTGCTCGATGAGAACATCATCGACTGGTTCGAGGAAACCGCCCTGAACCCAGCCGAACTCCACAAAGACATCAACAACGCCCTCATGGAACACATCCGCCGGGAGAGGTTCCCGAACTGGGGGAAGAGCAGAGAACCCACAGGGGGGGCTCATGCCCCTTAACAAGATCCTCCAGTCCCTGAAGGGCCAGTGCCGCTACTGCGGACAAAACGCGGGCTCTTCCTGCGCAAGCAGCACTCCCTGTGCCGCGACCTACACACCACGGGCTTCACGGAGATGGTCCAGCTCGCCGCCCAGGCCCCCAGGGCCTTTTCATTTTCTCAAAATAGTATAAAATTATTACCAGTTTAAGCGGGAGGGGAGGATGATGACTTTGAGAGAAACGCTGGATTTGGTGCCTGACTTCCGGAGTAGCCAAGGGCGGCGCCACTCTTTGGGGGCGATCCTGGCCTTGGCTACTCCGGAAGTCAGGCACCAAATCCAGCGTTTCTCTCAAAGTCATCATCCTCCCCTCCCGCTTAAACTGGTAATAATTTTATACTATTTTGATAAAATGAAAAGGCCCTGGCCCTGGCCCTGGGTAGGGTAGCTTGGACGGGGAGCGTTAACCATGCTACCATCCATTCAACATTCCTTTACACCTTGGGAACTTCTACCCTCTGGAGGCCGAGTCCTTCGGCGAGGCTCCGGTCGGATTCCCAATTCGGCATGCCCATGATATTGGAGGTTTACGCAAAAATAAGATGGAGCCATCCGATTTAGGGAAGCTAGCGCTTCTGGTTCTTTGCCTGGGATTATCCGCCTTTTTCTCCTCCTCAGAAACCGCCTTCATCGCCTTCCCCAGGTCCCGTCTGCTGCACCTGGTAAATATAGGCCACCAGAGGGCCAAGTTGGTATCCCGGCTGGTCCAGCGCCCCGAGCGGCTTTTAGCCACGGTCTTGCTGAGCAACAACCTGGTCAATACCGCCGCTGCCACCCTGGGGACAGCCCTAACCATCGGGTTCCTGGGCAACTCTACCATCGCCGTCCTGGTTTCTACCTTGGGCGTCACCGCTCTGCTGCTGGTTTTCAGCGAAACCTTGCCCAAGACCGTGGCCTGGAACCGCCCGGAGAGAGTCGCCTTCACTTTTTCCCGCCCCCTGGCCCTGGTCGACTGGGCTCTAACTCCGGCCACCTGGGGCCTGCAAAGATTAGCTAGGCTTTTCACCAAGCTCTTGGGTATCGCCGAGACTACCTCACAGGTCAGCGAGCAAGAAATTCGAAGCCTGATCGCCGTAGGGGCCCAATCTGGGGAAATGGAGGCCAGGGAGGCGGCCCTGCTAGAAAAGGTTTTTAGGTTCGGCGACCAACAGGTCATGGATGTAATGACGCCTCGTCCCGAGATAGTCTGGGTGGAGCAAGGTACAACCCTGGAGAAGTTTCTGGCCATTTTTTCCAGGCAGCGGCACAACCAATTTCCGGTTTTCCTTGAGTCAACGGAAAATGTCACTGGAGTGCTTTCGGTGAAGGACGTACTTCTGGGGCTAGGGGAAGGCAAGCTGCGGGCGAAGGACAGCGTTACCTCCGAATTGAGACCGGCCTACTTCGTTCCGGAAACCAAACCGGTGAGCGATACTTTTGAAGAGACGCAGCGAGGCGGCCACGGCATCGTTTTGGCCGTGGATGAGTTCGGCGGCATAGCCGGTTTAGCTACGTTGGAGCAGCTACTGGGGGTAATCGTCGGCACCGTGGACGAGGAAGGTGTGAACCCGGACCGACCTCTCGTCGCCGTTGATCAGGACACCTTTTTGATCGATGCCGGGGTGGGCATCGCCGAGATCAACGACCAGCTAGCCTTGAACCTACCCGAGGGAGAATATCGGACGGTAGCCGGGTTCATATTGGACCGGCTGGGCCGCATACCCCAGGTTGGAGACGGTGTGGAATTTCAAGACGGGCAGTTGACCGTCAGGGTAATGGACCGAGTCAAAATTGAAGAGGTAGAAGTGCACCGCACCCGGGCCCGCGACCGGGTCGACTCGGAATGAACCGCTTGGCCTCGCCCGGCCCACTAAGGCAGGGTCTTTTCATTCTCCTGCCTGGTAGGTAAAGCCCATCATGTCGAAAGCTTCGCTGAGATGGGCATTGTGGCGGCGTAGGGCAGCGGCTACGTTGGAATGCCCAGCCCGACGTACCAAGCTGATGACCAGGTTCCGCAGGCCCGCCAGCACCTGTGGGGCGGCCCCAGTGCGCACCTGAGAGCGGTCCTCGTCGAAGGTCACATCCCGTACCCAGTGGAGGCGGTTCTCGATGCCCCAGTGCCCACGGGAAAGGCTCAACAATCGCCTCGCATCGGCATCAGTGGCTGGGAGACTGCTAATTGCATAGCTCACAGCCACCTGTTTCTTGCCCTTCACGACCCGCTGGCGCTCTAGCCGACACACCTGTTGCAGATGCGGCCACGCTTCCCCGACCGTCCCAGCGCTGCCCACGTAGCCATTTAGCTCTGGGTCGGCCAAGGCCCACAACTCTCGCCGCTCCAGCCGCCCATGACGCCGCTTTACTGGAGCATCGGCCCAGACCGTCAGCTTGGCCCCGCGTGCTCGCCACTCCGCTGCCAGCCAGGGAGGTACGGTTGGGCCACCAGCCCTCTCAGTTCCTAGCAGGGGAAAAAGCCACCTCCAGGTCTCGGCGCAAGGTGGGCTGATTCTCTTTAACTGGCAGCAGATACTCTCCGCCGCCTGCCACAATCTGCTCACAGACTTTCCGTTGGGTCAGTAAGGCATCAGCCACTACTACCCGACCCTTCAGGGGTACCTGGCCCAATACTTCTTTGACCGCCGCCAATTCTTCCCCTTTGCCCGGCGCAGCTACCTGCGCCAGCACTGCCCCAGCGCGGCTAGCGTAGGCCGACACCAGATGGACCCCGGGTATCTCTTGGCCGTGGACCCCTCGCAAGGTTTTCCCGTCCAGGGACAGGGGGTCATCCGCCTCTACCCCGCTATTTGCCAGCCAGTTGCCGACTTCTGCCTCAAAGGCCGCCACGTCCAGGCCCTTGAACACCCGGTGGAGGGTGGCCACGCAGGGTGTCTTCTCCTGGCTGAACCCCAAAAGCTGCGCCGTAGCACCCCCTTGGTCCCGCCCCCATTGAGCTATGGCGTATAAGCTGCGGGCGCCGCACAGCATGGCACAGGTGGCCAAGGCCAGGATCGCCCCCAAAGAGTGGCGTCGCCCTTGGCTACTCCGGAAGTCAGGCACCAAATCCAGCGTTTCTCTCAAAGTCATCATCCTCCCCTCCCGCTTAAACTGGTAATAATTTTATACTATTTTGAGAAAATGAAAAGGCCCTGGGTCTCGATGATCATTATTGGGGCCGGGCATACACCCATAACACACCAATGAGGGCGGGTACGCAAGTAAAGAGTGTGTCAAGCCAGACCGCCGCCTTTCCCTTCGTACGGAGCATCGTCATGGCAATTCGGGAGGGGCTACGATATCCGCAGCAGGGGGCAATGAGGGTGGCGGAGATTAGGCGGGCCGATGGGCAGGGCCGACGATAGGGGTTGTCCACCAAAGCGAACGACACCCTCAGGACGGGCCGGTTGAGGCCGTAGGCGGCCCGCCTGCGGGCAAGTTCTCGGCGGGCTATGTGATGGAGGTCAGGGTTACTCCGTTCTCTTCCAGCTTCGCCTGGTACTCGTAACTGTTCAGACTTGGGATGCTGAATTGGCTGAAAACCGTTTGATTGCCGTCAGCCTGAGCGTCAGCAACGGGGATTCGCCCCCGATTTTCGACCTTCAGACCCTCGGATCCCCTCAAGTCTGAACAGTTACTTTCTCCCGCCTGGAGGGCGCAGGGCGGCGCTGGGGAGTCTTCTTTGGGTCAGCCTTGCATCTGGGCCAGGTTCACGGCGAGGTTGTAGGCGAACCAGCCGTCGCCGATCCGGAAGGTCTGGGGCTTCGCTGTCTGGGCATCCCGCATGATGCTGAACCCATCGTCGTAGGGGTCGAAGGAAACGATGCGGTCGTACCGGACTCGGAACTTCTTCCTGCTGCCGGCGTAGTAAATGTGCTTGGTCGTCAGGCCGAGGAGGCCGGTGTCGGCTAGGACCGTTTCCTCCCAAAGGGTGGGGCGGCTCCGGCAAGTGCCGTTCACGGACTGGAGGTGGCGGGTTTCAATCCTGTCAGGGTGGACATGTCCTGACGTATTTTCTCTACCGGAGCCTGGTTGACGGCTTTACAACCCTAAGCGGCATTTATTAGCCGGCTGATTCTCTCCCTCAGGCTCTCCCTCCGTGCCTCGTAGAAGTCCCTGAACCCAATGATCTCTCTGGGAACGTCTCCCAACTGGTGGCGCTCGCAGTAATTCAACCGGGTCTGTTCCGTTGGGCAGTGTATGTCCAGCCATTCCGCGGGAAGGGTGGCCCGTTTCTCGTTGTTGACTGTCCGATCGAGCAGTTGCAGGTTGGCTATTCGTTCGCTCTTCCCTATGAACTCCTCTATCCAGTCGTCCTCGATGCCCGCGCTTTTCAGACGTCCGGGAGTGAACCTGCTCTTGGGGAACACGTGGTCGACATCGGACCCGTCGCGGGAACCTATGTCGGGAAACAACAGGGTCAGGAGCGGGAAGATCCGCCGGTCCCCAGCCCTTATGTCTGCCAGGTCCTCGATTTCCTCGTTGCCGAAGTCGAGAGTCTTGCCTCGCTGTGCCATGACCCGCCCGAGGTTTTCGGTGGGGAACTTGTTTTCTCCGTTGTTCCGTAGGACGTTCCGCAATTCCGTCAGCAGAGTGTCGAGGCCGCTGCCCCATATGCCGGACTCTTTCAGAATGGATCTGGTCAGCCAGCCCCGTATCACCCTCCTGTCTCCGATGTAGCGGTCGCTGACCTCGAAGTCCCTGGGTGCTCCCCTCCGGTAGAGGTAGTATGCGATGGGCAGGAGGGAGTTGGTGGCTTGAAGAGTCCTGCTGTCGAATCCGAAGCTGTCCACGAGCTCTACGGTTTCGAGCAGTGCATGGCGAATGTTCGGCCATTTCTCTTCCAGAGTTGCCATGTTTTCTCGGGTGAAGTTTTCTACACGGAATCCCACGCTCGCTATGTCGGTAAGCATCAGACCGGCTTTCAGGACGAAGTCGGCGTTGAATAGTAACCCCTCCCGGATCCTGTTCATCTCGTCGACGAGGCCATGTACCTCCCTTCTGGCGTCCAGGGTTTCCCATTGTGAGACTGCGATGCTCAGCAGGAGATTTGAGTAGGAGAGAGGGGTGCCGCCCCTATTGCAGCGGATGAATATGCTGAGCACGCGTTCTATATCCTGGCTCAGTTCCTCGTAGTAGGCCACAGAGTTGTCCACTCGGATTGCCCGGTGCAGGCGGTCGAGGGTGCGGTAGGCCTGGCTGTGCTGTTCCCGGTCCAAACCGTGGTCGTGAATCCAGTCGCTCATGCTGGGGCCGGACTCCATTCCCAGGATGTCTCCGACCTTGAACCAGAGGTTGTTTCCATTGAGTCCGACTTGGCCCTCGTCAATAAACTTGAAGGTATACCGGTTGCCCTCTTCGTCGTGGTCGGATTCTGCCAGCAGGTCGAGGGCGAGGATATTCCTCGGAAAGGCATCCCAACTGTTCCATCGCCTGTAGGGTATCTTACGGGCCATTGATCCCCTCAGCCCGATGTTGAAGGCCGTGAGGCGTTGCTGTCCATCCAGCACGGCCGTCACCGGTCTTCCATGAATGGGGGACAATTCAGGGCAGTGGGGATTGTCCCTCTGGTGGTATTCCCTCACGAAATCGTACCAACGGTAAAGGTCAGCATTCTCCGGGTTGACCCGCCAGAGCATGAACTCCCCGAAAGGGTAGCCCTGCATCAGGCTGTCGAAGAGGTTGCAGACCTGTTCGGGCTGCCATACGAACTCCCGTTGGATAGCTGGTAGCACGTACTCGTGGGACTCGATACGTCTCAGTGCGTTTTCGATTGTGCCGCCTTGCTGATGCATTATTCTTCCGCCTTTCTTTATCATCGGGGGCCTGGGCCTTGAGCCCTTCGGTCATCTTGGTGTTATTGTCTGGTGGTTGGAGTGAACCCCCGGGCTACAAGCTTCTCGCTATCGCTTTACAGAGTATCTTCAGGTCAACCCATCGGAACAGACAATCCGAGTCGGTTGTTGCCGGGCAGGGGCTTCCCTAGTTTGTTCGGAGGGATTCAGACGGTAGCGTTCCTGCAGTAGCACCAGCCGGATCACCAGCTCTCTTCCACTGAGATTCAGGCGCCTCAGCTGCGTGATCTCGTTCTCCACAAGCGTGGGCAGGTCGTCGGTGAATACCTGGCGCAACGTATCCACCCTTTGTGGGGTCGCTATCTCCTCCGACAGGCCGTTCAGTTGCCGGCGGATAAACCGCCGGTTGAGGGCGTTCCCTCCCGTCCTCCGGCGCTGGTTACCCAGGATGCGGGTCAGGTCCTGCTGGAAAAGCTCCGAGGCTGCGTTCACCCTCTGGTTGGTGTTGCCGGGCAGAGGTTCCGGTGGTGTGCTCAGGAGACATTCCGCAGCGGCAACGAACTGGGCGGGACGGATCGGTGTGGGTGCCAGGTCGTCGCCAACGGAATAGCAGCGTGTGGAATCCTCGGTCGCCATCATCACGATGGTCTGTCCCGCCTGTGGTTGGTTCAACCCGGGTGATTGGTCCGTCCGGCATGGCAGCGCGGACCGGATTCCGTCGGGGAGTTCGGTGACTGTCTTCCACAGGTTGGGATCGTTGTTCTTGATGTGTTGCAGCAGCGCAATGGCCCGCTGGTTGGCCGTCAGTTCGTCGAACTCGTCATCTTCCTCTGGAAGGGACTGTTCCTCGTAGATTCTGCCGATGCCGTTGGGGTTCAGCCTCTCGGTCTCAGAGAGGATCCTGTTGTCGAGCCCAATGAGGTCGTGCATTCCCTGTATCCGGTCTCCGAGCCGGCTGGTCAGACCCAGAGACTCGTCCAGCTCCATGTCCGGCAGCATGTTGTGCAGGTGGATCTCCTCGTGGGGGGAACCGATACGGTCAACCCGCCCGAACCTCTGGATGAGGCGGACCGGGTTCCAGTGCAGGTCGTAGTTCAAGACCCGGGCGCAGTCCTGGAGGTTCTGCCCCTCCGAGACGATGTCGGTGGCGATGAGCACCCGGACGTCGTTTCCCTGGAGGTCCTCGTTCTCTCCCAAGTTGGCCCTGGGAGCGAACCGCCTGATTATGCTCGCCGCGGCATCCCGGTGATTTCCGCTCAGCCTGGCGATGGTCCTGTCCTGCTCCTCTGGGTTGAGCTCCCGGTACAGGTAGTCCACCGTGGTTTCCGCCTCGCTGAAAATCAGCAGCTTCTCCTTCCTGATGGCTGCCCGTTTCACGAATGATTTTAGGGTTTCCAGCTTGTCATCGTCGGCTGGACCGATATCGGAGACCCTGGTCAGAAGTTCGTTGAGGACCGCATGGTCGTCGTCCAGGTCTCTCTTCCACCGGTCGACATCGAAGTCCGCGGTCCTGAAGGTGTTGGGTCCTGACCTGGTGTGGCCTTCCTGCTCCAGGATTGCCAGCGCTTCCTGGGGGTCGAAGTTCTGCCCTGCCAGGAGCCGGGTGGCGATGCTGCCCACCGGAACGTATCCGGCATCCAGGGCTGCCCTGAAGTTTCGGTTGCTCTGGGTCAGGGATCCCAGGGTCGAACGGAATGCTTCTATGCTGGACTCCAGCCTTTTGACCATGAGGGCCTTTATCATGCCGACGATGCGGCCCCTGGCCCTGAACAGGCCGGCGTATTCCTGTTTGTTGTGGTGCTGGGCCTTCAGGTACTCCGTTGGGTTGTAGCGCACCCCCCGGTGTTTCCCCATGGTGGTCAGGAGGTCCGTGAAGTTGCCCGCCTTGGCGTAGACATGGTCCAGCCGGTAGTTCAGGTTTTCCAGTTTGGGTTCGGGAAAGGCGATGGGCTCTTCACGGATGGTGGCGGTGTCCCCGTAGATTTCCCGGATGTCCTTCCGCCGCCGGCGAATGAAGATCGGGGTGAGGACTTCAGAGACATCGGCCTGCGGTGTATTGGGTTGGATTGGCTCGGGAGGTCTTTCCCCTTCGCTCCCGTTCTTCAGGTACTCGGCCAGTAGGCCGGCATAACCGTCTACCGCTTTCCGGTACTCCTGCCATCTGGCAGCGCTGTTGAAGTAGTCCTCCAAGGCCAGCGGCTCGATGGGCAGACCGTGGTCGGTCTCATCCATGAACAGGCTGATCTGCCGGTATATGTCCCTGGGTCCCAGGTTCTGGGGTGTGGCGCTCAGCAGGATTACCTTGTGGTCACCCCGCTCCAGGTAGTCCCTCAGCCCCCGTGACCGTTGGTTGTCGTTTCGGAAGGCGTGGGCTTCATCCACCAGGACCGGCCCGTAGTGGGCGAACACATCGGCCAGGATGACCCCGTGCTGTGCCCCATCGGCATCTTCGTATTCCTCCGTTTCCGGGTTGAACACCAGGGACGGCGGCGCGGCTATTCTGCTGTGGGAGATGACTTCGGCCCCAAGCTGGTAACGCCGGTTGAACTGCTCCCACATTGGTACCAGGCCCGCCGGGCATAGGATCAGCGGGTTTCCATCCCTGGGGTAGCTCTGCCGGAGTTGCCGCAGCAGTTCCGCCCCGATGAACGTCTTGCCCAGGCCGACGACGTCGGCGATGTAGCAGCCGCCGTGGTTCCGGACCATGTCCAGGCCCCGGCGCACCGCGTCCAGCTGGAAGTTGGCCAGGTCCTCCTGCCGTGCCGGTTCCAAGGGGAGAGGTTCGCCGCTGTCCAGCTCGTCTCCGTACAGCTCGTAGAGGGCTTTCAGGTATATCAGGTACGGTGGGTACCGCTTGATTGCCCAGCTGTCGGTCAACACCTGGGCTACCTGGTCGCTGATGTCGATGGAGTCATCCCAGAGGTTTTCAAACCATTCCCGGAGGGTCTCCATCTCCGTGTCGCCGGTGACCCGGACATTCAGTTCGGTGTTGCCGACGAAGCCGGCCAGGGTGAAGTTGGAGGACCCGACGATGGCGGCGCCGGGTTCGGCGTGGCCCTCGTACCAGCACAGGTATGCCTTGGCGTGCAGGAACTCCTTGGGATAGGTCCTCACTTCCAACAGACCGGACTTGACCAGCCCCTGGAGCTTGGTCAGGGCGGCTTCACTCTCATCGGTCTGGGGCATGGCGCCCACGCTGTCGGAGATGGCCGTTTGGGCCTCGTCGGCTGCTTGCTGCCGTTGGCGCCTGGGAATGGTGCGGATACCGTCCAGGTGAGCTTGTATAGGGCGAGCCTGGTTCAGGCCGGCGGCCACGGCTTCCAGCGTGGGGCGGTCGGTCCGCCCCACCAGGATGCGGGTCTTCTTCAGGCGCCCCAGTTCTTCGGACACCGCGGAGAAGCCGGAGATGAAGAAGTAGCCGACGGCGATGTCGGCGCGGGCCGCGCTGCCCAGCATCTCCTTGAGCCTCGTCAGCAGATCGGGGTCGGTGGTGGCGTGGAGGATGGTCATAGGTGGTTTCTCTCTGTTGCTTCAGAGTTTCGAATGGCCTCGGCATTCTCCGGTGTCATTCGCCGGAGTCCCTTGAGGACAGGGTCCAGGTTATCGTACTGCCTTTCCGGCAACACGTGCCTTTGCCCGTCAATTAGGATTGACCGCATCATTTGGTTTTGCGGTTTGGCTCGTGGTTTCATTCCCTTGCTCATGGTTCCCCACAACATCTACCCCGGCCATTGGTTGGTTACATGGTCATCCACTTTGGGGGGGTTTGCTCCTCGGTTGCTTCTTCAGTCCCCAATAAACCCAGCCGTTCTGGCGTGACCCGGATATCACCGAAGCCGCTGCCGACAGGGACGGGTATTCCTTCCCATCCACGGCTACGGCCACCGAACGGGGATTCTCGTTGACACTGACCACGGTGGCGCGGACTTCCCCCACTTGCCGTCGAAAGTGGTGTACCAGCACTTCCCCCACTTCTGGAATCCTCACCTCCATTACAGTTAACTCCTAGATCTCCTAAGCTCGACTTTGTACATTCAAGCGGCATAACAGTAACTGTTCAGACTTGATGAGGTGAATTGGCTCAAAGCCGTTGGAAAAACGCTGGCATAGCCGGGGGAGTTGTGGCATACCAGGGAGGTGGACACTGAACTAGACCTGAACGCGGCGAGTCGCGAAACTCTGCTGGAGATAATTGGGCCAGCGGGCAGTCATTGCCGATTTGCAAAGGCGGATGGGGTTCTGTCCCGTCCCAACCGGCGCGGGTCGTCGGGGATGGCGGGTAATCAGCCGTCCAGCCGGCAAGCGCCGGAGAAAAAGGAGCCCAGAAAGCCGCGCCGCCATTTCGCCCGCCAGCGCATGACTCCTACCCGGCGGGTGGAGCATGCCGTGGCGGTCTGTCCCGAGGGGACATGCAAAAACTCGTCTCAGAAACAGGCCCTGGTAGCTGATGCCACGAACCAGGGCGATGGCGGTCGGAGCGGGAAGGGACGGTTGCCCATAAGAATCATCCAATGGTACCTGGAGACCGTCCATCAGTTGCACCTGAGTGTTGGTGCCATCGTCCAGGCCGTCCATGGAGTAGCCCGTCAGGCTGAGACGGCGGTGCGAGAGGTGCTCGAGCAAGTCCGCGCCAGTCCCGTGGTGCAGGGCGACGAAACCGGCTGGCGCCAGGACGGGAAATATGTTTGGACCTTCAGCACTCCCAGCGTTTCCCGTCCAGCAAATGCGCTGCCAGGGCCTCACCCAGCTGCGGGAGACCTGAAAGACCGAAGAGGACTGGCGTGGTCCGGGCGATCGGCCTGGAGGTCAGACCACCAAGCTGCCGGCGCATGGGGTTCATCAAGGAACTTTCGTGTCGGACTGCCCTCAGACCCAGGTGAACCAGCGCGTACTTCTTGGAATCCCTCTTTGGTCGGGCTAGAGGTCTCAATCCCCTCCTGGAATGCTTCCAGCTGAACAGCGCTAACACAAACCATTCTCAGGATGATTTGGCGTGGGAAGGTGGGCAACACCAGGCGGAGCGCAGCGGAACCCTGGTTTCCCTCCAGCAAATGCGCTGCCAGGGTCACCCAGGAGAAAAGACCGACTGGCTTGGGGGCGATGGACGGTCAGACCACTGGCGCTGGGTTTCGACTCCCAGGTGAGGGTACTTCTTGGAAGGTCACTTCCAGCTGCCAGCGCAACACAAACCATTGGATGATTTGGGTGGGCGCCACGTTGAGGTCGGTACACAATAACGCTTGGGGCCGGAACTCACCCAAGGGGTCACGAATCAAGACCCACCGAATAGGTACTGGCGATTTACCCTGATGATACCAGACTGCGCTGTGGGAGGCGATTTCCAGCAAGCGGTGGGTATTGTCATACCAGTCGACCGTTACGGTATTCCAAAGGGTTGTTGGGTGGCCAAGGAGGTCTTTTAGGGTAGGGCAGCCGCTTACCCTTGAGCCGGGGACGCCCTAACTGGCCAGGGGAGCGAGGCGGAACCGGTTCGTATAGAGCGGCATCCAGACGCAGCCGGGTGATGAAAGTCACAGGAGAGGCCATAAATTGGCAAAAGTGCAGCAAGTCCAGAACGGCGTAGCTGCTGTCGGCTACCAGTACCAGGGGTCGCCGGGGCAACCAGCGCCGGAGTTGCAGAATCATCTGGCGGGCCCAATCGGTGAGCTTTTTGTGCCGCTGCCCCCGTTCCCGGTGAAACCGCTCCGAAGGTGCCAACACCGTCAGGAAAGGCAAGGCCCAGACCCGGCCAGCCCAAGGAATGGGGGCCAACCACATCAAACTAACCCAGCGCAACCCGCTGGCTTTTACGAAATGGCCCTGGCTGGAACGGACCCCATCTCGGTAAATGCCTTTGGCCGAAATCCGCTTCCCCCGGCGGCGTTCTATGGTCTCGTCAATCCCAAACACCAGCGGCCCAATTCCAGAGTCCAGGTGGCGCAGCAGCAGAAAAAGCAAGGTCCGGCTCAATTGCAATGATGACCACCTGGCCCGATTGAGGACATGGTGATAACGAGCAAAATTCCCGTCCCGGCTCAGTCCCATGACCCGCAGGGCCGAGGTCACGGTACGCTTGCCTGGGGAGAGGATAGCACCGACCAGCAGCAACTGGGCTTTCTCCCAAGTTTTGGCCTGAAAGATTGTGCCAAAGGGCTCCAGTAACCTTATAATCGACACCGGGCGAGTAAGCACTCTCTTGACCTCTCGTGATGGTTTGGTCAAGGGAGCTTACCCTGCCTAACAGGGCCTTTTCATTCTCCTGCCTGGTAGGTAAAGCCCATCATGTCGAAAGCTTCGCTGAGATGGGCATTGTGGCGGCGTAGGGCAGCGGCTACGTTGGAATGCCCAGCCCGACGTACCAAGCTGATGACCAGGTTCCGCAGGCCCGCCAGAACCTGTGGGGCGGCCCCAGTGCGCACCTGAGAGCGGTCCTCGTCGAAGGTCACATCCCGTACCCAGTGGAGGCGGTTCTCGATGCCCCAGTGCCCACGGGAAAGGCTCAACAATCGCCTCGCATCGGCATCAGTGGCTGGGAGACTGCTAATTGCATAGCTCACAGCCACCTGTTTCTTGCCCTTCACGACCCGCTGGCGCTCTAGCCGACACACCTGTTGCAGATGCGGCCACGCTTCCCCGACCGTCCCAGCGCTGCCCACGTAGCCATTTAGCTCTGGGTCGGCCAAGGCCCACAACTCTCGCCGCTCCAGCCGCCCATGACGCCGCTTTACTGGAGCATCGGCCCAGACCGTCAGCTTGGCCCCGCGTGCTCGCCACTCCGCTGCCAGCCAGGGAGGTACGGTTGGGCCACCAGCCCTCTCAGTTCCTAGCAGGGGAAAAAGCCACCTCCAGGTCTCGGCGCAAGGTGGGCTGATTCTCTTTAACTGGCAGCAGATACTCTCCGCCGCCTGCCACAATCTGCTCACAGACTTTCCGTTGGGTCAGTAAGGCATCAGCCACTACTACCCGACCCTTCAGGGGTACCTGGCCCAATACTTCTTTGACCGCCGCCAATTCTTCCCCTTTGCCCGGCGCAGCTACCTGCGCCAGCACTGCCCCAGCGCGGCTAGCGTAGGCCGACACCAGATGGACCCCGGGTATCTCTTGGCCGTGGACCCCTCGCAAGGTTTTCCCGTCCAGGGACAGGGGGTCATCCGCCTCTACCCCGCTATTTGCCAGCCAGTTGCCGACTTCTGCCTCAAAGGCCGCCACGTCCAGGCCCTTGAACACCCGGTGGAGGGTGGCCACGCAGGGTGTCTTCTCCTGGCTGAACCCCAAAAGCTGCGCCGTAGCACCCCCTTGGTCCCGCCCCCATTGAGCTATGGCGTATAAGCTGCGGGCGCCGCACAGCATGGCACAGGTGGCCAAGGCCAGGATCGCCCCCAAAGAGTGGCGTCGCCCTTGGCTACTCCGGAAGTCAGGCACCAAATCCAGCGCTTCTCTCAAAGTCATCATCCTCCCCTCCCGCTTAAACTGGTAATAACTTTATACTATTTTGATAAAATGAAAAGGCCCTGGCAACTCCATGAGAAGGCTAGCCTTACCGGAGGCAATGAAGCACTGGTCGTTGACCAGTCTGCAGACCAGGATGATCAAGACTGGAGGACGGTTGGTGCGCCATGCCGGAAGGCTGGTGTTTCAGCTTGCTGAGGTGCTGGTGAGCCGGGAAATGCTAGGCGGGATACTGGAACGAATTGGTCGGCTTAGGCTGGCTCCTGGCTAGTCCACTTTAGGAGCGTCGGGATTGGTTACGGTTACGGGGTCGTCCAGGGCAAAGGGGCTTCCCAAGGGCGAGACTTGGGCGTAGACCAGCGGTTTGGGGCTTTTACGCTTGGCAGTACAGTGGTTGCCCAATGAAAGCGGGGACTTTGAGTGAATCAGGCCGCATCAGACCGCATTTGACGCCCTTGGAATGCGGGATTATATTTGGCGGTATCCCCGCGGGAGCTATATCCAGGAAAGGTGGTTTGATCTGGGGAATCCCGGCTTACACATTTGCCTGCTAAGTAACTATTTCAATACCTTGAATTGAATTTGAAACTTATATTATACTTCCAGCAAAAGTGTGGAGGTGAAAGCAGTGAAACCAATGAGGCAAGTTGAACCGCTGGAGACTATTTGGGAGATTCCGGACGATTTGTGGGAGAAAGTTGAGCCAGTGATCCTGGAGGGAACCCCTCCAAAACCACCGCGAAGCGTTTTAGTTCAACCGTTGTTATGTTCTAAGAGCCACAACGGTTGAGAGGTTGAGCGTCTGCCTGCCTGGCAGGTGGTCTCCGGATGCTACAGCAGGTACAATCAGCCAGAAAAGTCATTCTGACTGGTTCCAATAAGCCTGTCGGAGTCATAACCTGATGCCGAGGAACAAACTACGCAGAAAGAAGAGCAAATCGAAGACAAGGGCACCAGTCTTCTCCAGGAAAATGTTCAGGAACCTCGAACAATTGAGCGGGACACGAGCCCTAGTCTTTAATCCGCCTGGTGAGACTAAGATGTCCGAGGTGTTGCTGGATTTTGCAAAACCTCTGTTGGAACTTGTTGATGATCGGCATTCCCACAAAGTCATAGCTTTGGCCATCGCTTGCTGGAACGCAACTTTATTTCCAGAGGAGGTTCAGGAAGCCTCTATCAATGAATTGATTGACATCTTTTCATCATCTGGTATTCGTAATGTTGAGATGGCCAAGGAGGCCGTGCAAATACTCCTGGAACGTAAGAGGAGATACTTCCCTGACAACAAGCGGTTCATTGCCGACTACCGAATATCCCATTCAAAGGATCAAATGCGCCTGACGGTAGCGTCAACCTTGTCGTTTTCTGATGAGGAGTAGTTCCCTTACTCTCCTGTGTGGGCCGCACAACCGTTGGTATGTTCCCCAAGGTCAAAGTAGGTGGGGTTGAGCGCCTGCTCGCCTAGCACGTGGGCATTTCCCCTTACTACTTTCCAGTTCCAGTTGGACAATTCAATCCCCGCCACCCCAGGCGGATTTTGCACCGCGGACTTCAGTTGGTCTTGTTGCCCGGCGTTCAGGGCGGGAGGGGGAACCTCCAGTGTGTTCAAAGACCAAACCCTGGGCCCCGGCCCGGCGAAAACTTGACAGCCAGTCTCCTATCGTGTGAGAGAGTCTCTCTCCAAAGCCTCAGCCACTTGAGTGACCGACCACCCTTGGCCCAACAACCAAAGGCCATGCCAACGCTCCCGCTCCCGTGGTGTTGGCGCTCGATACATCTGTTCCCTTACGTCACCTACATCCAGTTGCCACTTTTCCAGGAGTCGCGCCATATCCTTCATACCATCCTCCACCGCCACTCAACTTCTTTTACAGGATAGCGCAACTCCTCCACGGGTTCGCTTTATGCGGGTTTCACCTTATCTTTGGTTTTAGGAAACATCCTCGGTTTAGGAAACATCCTCCTGGCTCGGGCCTCGCGGGTGCCGGTGCTGAACTTGGAATAGATGGTGGTGTTTTGAATATTCTTGTGCCCGAGCCAGTCTTTGGCAAAGTAAATGTCTGCCCCAATCCAGCGCAAATATCAAGGACCTCCTCCTCCGTTTCCTCCGACCACCTCCGCCATAAAGCTATTCAAACTTGCATATCCCACCGGCATAGCATTTCGGATCTGCTGACGACGGGCCAATTGCCTGTCTCGCGTAATTCAGGAGTGAGGCTGTCCCATTCTTCCTCGAGGTGTTGCAGGTACTCCTCGAATTGCTGGCGCTTTGTCGAACTATCCGGTCCCCGTGGTGGCTGAGTCAGGCTAGTATAGCTGCCGAAATGGATGAGGTTTCCGCTCAACTGACGTCGCTGCCAATCCGATGAGACGTTCAAGGCTAAAATCCGCCTTAGACGCGACATTTGGTCGTTGACCTGCACTCGTTGCGGATACAGGCACCCAGAAAACCGCGAGAGCCAAGCGGTCTTCCTCTGCAAGAGTTGTGGCTTTACGGACAACGCGGACTTCAGCGCCAGCAGAATCGTGCGCAACAGAGCCTACGTTGTCTATTTCAACGAGGCCGCAACTGTCGAAGAATGTCCGACGGGGTGGCCGGAGCAGCCGTCCCAAGGACGCGGCAAGGTCCCCTTGTTCCGTGTCCAAAGCGAGCTCAAGCGGAAGGGTGGCGCTACGGCGTCCGGCCAACGGACCAGGGTACGACACCCCAAGCCCACGGCAACGCAACTGAGGTTGCCGTCAGTCGCATGAAGAAGATGTCTGCATCAGCAAGACTGAATGGACACAGGCTCTAGAGAATTGATACCCGATATGGAACAGGTCCCAGCCCGTCCTTGTCTTGATGGTGTTCTCCAAAAAAACATGAGTCGAATCCGGCCTGCTCGGCCAAACGTGACTCTTCGATAACTTCGTCCACGCACCTGGGTAAGTCCTCTCCGCTAGGCGGGTTGGCGATGGAACTGTAGATCCCAAATTTCATGAATTTACGACCTTATTGGTTGCTCACCGTGTAAATAGACATGACCTCCAAAGAGGTCGTTGGGCTGAAACTCAGTATAGCCCGCTTTTGTACTCCGGACTTGCGCTCTCCATATGCTGATAAATCCATACCATATGGCGATTGACCCTGCAGGGCCTTTTCATTCTCCTGCCTGGTAGGTAAAGCCCATCATGTCGAAAGCTTCGCTGAGATGGGCATTGTGGCGGCGTAGGGCAGCGGCTACGTTGGAATGCCCAGCCCGACGTACCAAGCTGATGACCAGGTTCCGCAGGCCCGCCAGAACCTGTGGGGCGGCCCCAGTGCGCACCTGAGAGCGGTCCTCGTCGAAGGTCACATCCCGTACCCAGTGGAGGCGGTTCTCGATGCCCCAGTGCCCACGGGAAAGGCTCAACAATCGCCTCGCATCGGCATCAGTGGCTGGGAGACTGCTAATTGCATAGCTCACAGCCACCTGTTTCTTGCCCTTCACGACCCGCTGGCGCTCTAGCCGACACACCTGTTGCAGATGCGGCCACGCTTCCCCGACCGTCCCAGCGCTGCCCACGTAGCCATTTAGCTCTGGGTCGGCCAAGGCCCACAACTCTCGCCGCTCCAGCCGCCCATGACGCCGCTTTACTGGAGCATCGGCCCAGACCGTCAGCTTGGCCCCGTGTGCTCGCCACTCCGCTGCCAGCCAGGGAGGTACGGTTGGCCCACCAGCCCTCTCAGTTCCTAGCAGGGGAAAAAGCCACCTCCAGGTCTCGGCGCAAGGTGGGCTGATTCTCTTTAACTGGCAGCAGATACTCTCCGCCGCCTGCCACAATCTGCTCACAGACTTTCCGTTGGGTCAGTAAGGCATCAGCCACTACTACCCGACCCTTCAGGGGTACCTGGCCCAATACTTCTTTGACCGCCGCCAATTCTTCCCCTTTGCCCGGCGCAGCTACCTGCGCCAGCACTGCCCCAGCGCGGCTAGCGTAGGCCGACACCAGATGGACCCCGGGTATCTCTTGGCCGTGGACCCCTCGCAAGGTTTTCCCGTCCAGGGACAGGGGGTCATCCGCCTCTACCCCGCTATTTGCCAGCCAGTTGCCGACTTCTGCCTCAAAGGCCGCCACGTCCAGGCCCTTGAACACCCGGTGGAGGGTGGCCACGCAGGGTGTCTTCTCCTGGCTGAACCCCAAAAGCTGCGCCGTAGCACCCCCTTGGTCCCGCCCCCATTGAGCTATGGCGTATAAGCTGCGGGCGCCGCACAGCATGGCACAGGTGGCCAAGGCCAGGATCGCCCCCAAAGAGTGGCGTCGCCCTTGGCTACTCCGGAAGTCAGGCACCAAATCCAGCGTTTCTCTCAAAGTCATCATCCTTCCCTCCCGCTTAAACTGGTAATAACTTTATACTATTTTGAGAAAATGAAAAGGCCCTGCCCTGCCTAATAACCCTCGCTCATTCCTTTCTTCAGCCCAGTTTTGTACAAAGTCGAGCTAAGGGTAAACCCGGTAGGATCTCCCGCCGGTGCAGGAATCGGACGAGAACAGCCACATCGCTCTCCATTGTGACGCCCAAGCGGTAGTCTCCTATCCTGACCCGGTAGTGTTGGCCATCGGCTGTCAGTCTCCTGCTTCCGGAGACCTCTTCGATTGTCGACGCCGCTTCGAGTTCCTCAACTTTGCGCAACACTCTTTGGCGCAATTGTGCAGAGCGGATTCTCCTCAGGTCCCGGGTGAAACTCGTCCGGAATTCAACCTCCATCCGGAGCCCGAAGGATTTCCATCACTTCCCCTCTGGTTGCAGTTCCAACCCTGGCCGTCTCTTCCACGGCCCGCACCAACGCTGCGTCCTCTTCTTCGTCGCTGGCGTGGATCAATCCTAGGCTACGCTCAATGGCGGTCCTTTCCTCCTCCGTCAGGTCATATAGCCCATAGGTTAGCTCGTCTATCTCTCTTTCCAGGTCGCTCGTGTCGGCGTTGGAGTCGGAGTCCTTCACTTTGAGGATACGGTCTACCATCCGGACGAACGGGCGCTGTTTTGCGGCACTGATCCTGGGGATTGGGATGGCCTCTACATACGACTTAAACCAGCGAGTAGCCCCCATCCCGGAGGTAAGTGCTGTCTGGTTCATGAACCATGTCACGAACGTCGAGTTAAGCAACGCACACAAATATCTGATCGAGTGTCCGGACAGCATGTATGCAGAGTTCAGACAAAAAGCCCCGCTGTTGTCGTAGGTAAAGCGGCCTCGGTTAACTAGGTCTATCCATATCAGTTTTTCTTTAGCAAAGTCTTGATAATAAGCACAATCTCTGAGGTTGTAAGGGGTCTTCCCTTGATCGCCCCTTTTCTCCAAGTTCGAATAAAACTGGTCTAAGTGATCCTTAATGGGGGGATAGTTTTCGACGTCGATAGGTGCAACGCCATAGAACCCATTATGGGTATTGATCAGCCATAGCCCCGAAGGTGCGGTTCGATATCGCTCAATGTTCTGACCTCGCAACGCAGGTTTGATGATCTCGTTAGACTTCGCGTCTTCTGAGACCAGCCGATCCTTGGTCTTGTTGTCGATAATGAACGCCTTGTTGTATCCGGTTTTTATCCCCAAGTTAATTGTTATGTTCCATTCCTTCAGCGGGGTTCCCACGGCCTTCATTTTGTTTACTGCGCTTTGCTCAACCGGAGACATCATAGTCCAGACTGCATCACCTTCAGGAACTACTTGTCCCCAATGACCTGAATTCGGTGGTATTTCTTTGCTGATAAGACGGTCCATATCTACACCTGGAAAAGGTTGGCCACAGCCTCCCGTACTGAGAACCAAGATTCCCGAATCTACTATAGCTGACTCAAAAACATCCTTGCCCAGTTCCAGAAGCAGCAGCGGCGTGTGGCCGGCAGCGAAATAACCGCGGGTGGCCTTGCCGTATTCGGCCTTCAGCCAGCTGTTGGACGTGATGTAGGCCAGCAGCCCGTGAGACGACTTGAGGATCTGGCAACCGCGCTCGTAGAAAAGTTGGTAGATGTCGCCGGTGCGGGCGAAAGTCTGATACCCGGCATCCTTGTATAGGTTGGCCAACCGGCCGCCGTTGTTCTGCAGCTGGATGTAAGGCGGGTTCGCTATAGCGATGTCGAATCCTAAGTTTTCGCCGAAAACCTCGGCAAATTCGACCTGCCAATCAATTACTCCCGGGGAGGCTCCGGTGAAACCCAATTCCTGCCTTATCTCACTGGTCAGTTCCTCAATCTCCGACTTCAACTGGCCCTTTTCCGAGCCGGAGTACGCCCGCATGTAACTGGCCTTCAACTGTCCCAACCGTTGGATTTTCTCGACATCCCGGCCCAGGGTTCCCTGGACTTCTGTGCCTGTGCTTGGGTCTGGTCCTAATAGGCTGTCTCCGCAGACCACCTTGAAGTCTAGGTTGGGCAGGGGCTCCGGCTCCTCACCTTCATAGTCGATGGCCAAAGAGAGCCACATCCGCAGCATGGCGATGTTCACTGCGAACTCGTCGATATCCACTCCATAGAGGTTGCGCTGGATGATCTCCAGCTTCAGGTCGTAGATCTTCTTGGCGTCCACTCCTATGTTGTACAGGATGGTCTGGAGCTCGATGAGTTCCTGCATTATCCCGAGCAGGTATGCGCCAGACCCGCACCCTGGGTCCACTACTGTCACATCGCTCAGAGCCTCGCTAACTCGGGGTGCGCCGATCAGGCTGATGCCCGAGGTGTCGTGCTCGTCCACAAACTGGGTAATGGCGTCTGCGTCCAGCCCCGTGTCCTTGCCCTCCAGGTATCCTTTCAGGGCTTCTCGACACATGAAGGAGACCACTGGCCTGGGGGTGTAGTACGCACCTGAGTCGTGCCGTCCTGTGACGAGTTCCTCGAACACCTTGCCCAGCATCTCTGGGTCCACCGCCACCTCGACGTCGTAGGGTGTTGACTCCATGAGGGTGAAGTTGAACCGGTCAAACAGGTCTGTCAGGATGTGCCGGATGGTTTCATCGGGGATCCCGGTGTTCTGGCGCTTGTCGAGGTCGGTTTCCTCAAACAGGCCACCGTTGAGGAAGGGTACTTCCCCAATCAAGGCCTTTTCCTCCTCGGGCAGGTTTCCTGCATCAGGATTGTTTAACCCTTTGAAGAACAACGTCCTGAGCCGGGTGAGGTAGAAATTCCCGGTGCTGGAATTGGGATCGTAATTGTTCCAGAGAGCCTTGAGGTAGTCGGTGTTTCCATCAAACTTGAGCCAACCCTTGCGGGAGAGGAAGTACACGAACATCAGCCGGTTGAACAGTGTCTGGGTGAACAGGTGCTTTTGTTCTTCCTCGGCGTGGGTGAACCCAGTGATTTGCTCCTTGGCGTCTTCGAAAAGCCAGCGGTAGGTCTCGAAGAATTCCCTGGTGACTGGCTCGACGCTAAATGCCTCGGCGATGGCTTCCCGGAGGGTCTTGCCCTTGTTGCCGTAGTTGTCCCACATCTTGGCGATCTGCTGCGGAACGGTCCGTTGCAGTTGGTCCCTGTAGGCAACCAGGCGCTGCAGCTTGGGGCGGCTCCCTGACAGGTCCGGGCTGATGATGTGGAGTTGGTCCCTGTCCCGGTTGGTGAATAAGAGAAGGAGGTCGTCGGCCAGTACGTTGCCCAACGTCTTTGCGGCGACGGATGCGACTATCCCGTTGACCCGGTTGGTGTCGGCGTTGTCTAGGGGAATGTACGCTACACTTACCCCATCCCTATGGGCGGCCAAATAAGCGTCCTTGGGCAGTTGGGCGTTCCCTGAGGATTCAAGGGACACCAACTGGTCGGCGTTGTCGTAGTCGAGGATCTCGACGAACAACTCCCTGATGGCCTGAAGCCGGCGGTCAACATCGGTGCTCGACAGAATCTCCTGAAGTTTCTGTTCGACACCGGTGGTGTCGTGAATGTTGGCGATGGGCATGGGGGTACGCTCCGCAGGAAACAAGCTTAGTCTTCGTGCGGGAATTATACCTGAGGGGGAGGATTGGGGTTGGGAAATCACACTGGGATTTCTGACCAGCACCCCAAACCCCCATATCCGGGCATGTCCGGCTTCTCCCGTCCTCCGGGCCTCGGAGTCCTGGGATGCGCAAAACGTCCCGATCTGCCCTGGCCCAGGGCCGCGACGATGGGTCGGCCGCTTGGGCTTGCTATCGCCTGCGGGACTCCCGGTGTTCCTCAGCGCAGGTCTCGCCGGGGATGGGGAGCGCCCAGCAGGTCACGCATAGGGGAAGGCTCCCGCGGACGGACCGGTTTGGAGGAACCAGCCGTTGCGGGAGCCTGACTGTCAGAGATGTGAGTTTCGGCGGTGCCTGGCCCGGCTCACGGATACGGTATGACGAAGGTGGTCACTCCCGCCGCTTCCGCCTGGGCCGATTGGGCCGGGTTCAGCCTCGACGTGATGACGACCGGGGTGACGGCCCCTTCGGTGATGGCCGCCAGTATCCCGGCCCGGGTTTTTGCCCGGTCGATGTCGTCCCGGTCCGCCGTGAGGGATACCTCGACGACCGCGTGCCGGTTGTCCTCGGCCGAGATTATGAGGTCGGCTTCGAAGAGGTCGGCGCAGCCGTCCCGGCTGACAAGTCCGTTCCGGATGGCCTGGTCTATGGCGCTGTTCAGCAGGGGATCGGTCAGGCCGTCCTGATTCAGGGCAACGTGGGAGCCTGTGAAGCCCAGAATGAACCTCGATCGGGCCAGGGCCTTGGTGCGAACGGTCCGTTCGTACTGCCCGCCTTCTAGGTTCCCGAGCCGTCCTTCGATGGCGTTGAGCCGCTGGTCGGTCAGCCGGTTGGTCTCCTGCTGGGCTTCGTTGGCTTTCTGCTGCGCCTCGACGAAGCGGTCGAACCTGCCCGGCAGGTCCAGAAGTTCCTGGGTGAGTAGGAGGGCCCGTAGGGCCTCGGCCCAGGTGGGCTGGTCCCGCAGGATGCGGGCCAAGTCTTCGATGGTGTTGATGGTGGTCATGCGGAGATTATACCTCAGCCGGATCGCCGGATGAAATGCGGGTCATGCGGTGGTCTGTTCGGACCGCCGGCGCCGGAGCTGCGGCTTCCCGGCGGGAGTCCTCCCTGCAGGGTTCTTCCCATTGTGCCTGACCTTCTGGCCTTTCGTTATGCCTGTTCCTGGTTCTTTGTGGCACCCGGTGGGCTTCCGGAGTTCAGGTGGAAGCCCACCGGGCGCGGCTATTTACTCTGTCCTGGTGACCACCACCGTGTAGGTGCCGGTGGCGTTGTCGCGTTTCTCCGATACCCTGACGTAGTAGGTTCCTTCGCCTGTGTTTAACGGCTTCAGCTCGACAGGTTCGCCGTCAGGTTTCGGGCGGTTCTGTGGCTGTGGCGGACGCGGTCCTGATGGTAGTTGCGGGATCGCGTCCGGGATAGGGGTTTCGTCTACTCTTGGTCCCGTTTTTTTGCCGCGGAGGCCCGGTGTGACTGGCGGTGTTTCTCGGCACAAATTGGGCAGCGGGTCTCGCCCGGTATCACGAGGTTCGGGCAGCTCCTGCAGCGGCCGAGTTCCTTGGCTCGCTGCCGTTCCTCTCGGGCACGGATCCGTTTGTACTCCCGGCGCTCCGTGGTCTTGTTCTTGGCCTCGTCAAACGCATCCCGGCGTTGGACCGGTTTTTTCGGTCTCACGGGTGCCTTTTGTGTAACCGGGGGGCTCACGTTTGGGCTTGCGTTGCTTCGCGGCAGGTTGCTCGGCCGTGGTCTTTTGTGGCTTGGGCTTGCTCGTCCGCTGGAGGTCTATGGTGTACTGGAAAAGTTGTCTTTCGGCATGGTGTATCCCCGCCCTCGTGGGGATGAACCCTTCTAAAAGACATATATTTGTCGACAGCTTCCCATTCGAGGAGCCCAACCGCCGGGTAAGGCCCAAGAAATCGACCACCCCCCGCAGGGCAACCACCAGAAACCCCAAGGCCAAACAGAAGACGACCAACCGGAAGAAGGCCACGCCCCAACCCAGGACGCCGAAGCCACGGGTAGAGCCGACACCAGCAGAGCTGGAAGCCAGGCAGGAGAAACGCCGCGAGTACGAACGCCAGCGGGCCCAGACTCCAGAGCGCAAGGAATTGATGCGGCGCAGCACCCAGGAAAGAAGGGACAAGGCCAAGCTCAGGGGCATCTGTGCGGAATGCGGGGCTCCCCCCATCCCGGCCGAGACCCGGTGCCAGACCTGCTCCAAGCGCCACCGGGAGTGCCAAAAGCAGGCCAGGGAGAGAACTGCCCAGAAAAGGGAGCAGGCCTCCGGTCAAACCCGCATCTTCTGACGACAACCCCGCTCACGGGCCGCGGAGCCTCGTCCCGGCCCGTAACCGGGGCAGATCGGGACGTTCTCTGCGTCGAAGGACTCAAGGAGGGGACCCGGAAGAAGGGGAATGCCTAGAAATGCCCGGATATCGGAGATGCGAGAGGCAGCCTAGAGGTCTGGCCGGAAAGCCATTGGCCGGGTTTCGCGCTACGCCAGACAGACGTATTATAGTCTTATATGGCATGATAGTGTCTGTAATACGGTTCAAGAACCCACTGTTACATCGATAATCGTCGCTAAGAAAACGACGACTTGGGGAGAATCGGGGTTTCCGTCCGAGTTTCTAGGTGAAGTCCTCGTCATATACTCGGAGGTCTTGTTGGACGTACAGGTTGTCGGCTAGTGGTACCCGGAGTAGTGGGGACATCCTGTCAAATAGCGTTTGGACTTCGGGCGACATGACCTCCGCGACCGGAGGGTTGTCCTGGCCGGATGCCAGGTGGAAACGGCAAGCAGCGCATCCCTTGACACGAAAGCAAAATCTACTGGCGTTAAGAAGACCAACAAACGGATTCTGGTCCCCGACCGTGGAGCGGTGGGGGAACGGAGTGGTACAATCACCGGCGCATCTATGATCATCTTTTCTGGAGGCAGCATGTTCAAGACCAACCCGGTGTCGTTGAAAGAGCTACTTGACGATGTCGAAAGCGGAAAGATTCAACTCCCCGACTTTCAACGAGGTTGGGTGTGGGACGACGACCGCATTCGCGGTTTGCTGGCGAGTATCTCAAGAGGCTTTCCGGTTGGCGCCATTATGACCCTGGAGGCCGGGGGAGAGATCCGGCTGAAAAGCAGGATGATCGAAGGGGCTGAAGAGAACGCAAGTAATCGGCCAGACGCTTTTCTGCTGGACGGCCAACAACGCCTAACATCGTTGTATCAATCGCTCCGGCATGAGGATGCAGTTGACACTCATGACAATCGTGGGCGACGCATTCGACGCTGGTATTACATCAATATGCTGGCTGCGATGGACCCGACGGTTGACCGGGAGGATGCGATTGTCAGCGTACCTGAGAATAGAAGAGAAACGAGGAATTTTGGGCGGGAAATTGTCCGGGACCTATCCAGCCTAGAGTTGGAATACGATCAGCACATGATGCCGACGGAGCGGTTGCTGGACAGCAGTTTGAGTTGGCTCTTCGGATACATCGGCCACTGGCAGGGCCGCGACGACCAACATCCGGAAGGTGGTGGCTTTGCCTTCTATGAGTGTTTTAACCAGACAGTGATAAGTGCGTTTGCCGACTACAGTCTTCCGGTCATCAGCTTGGACAAAGAAACCCCCAAGGAAGCGGTCTGCACTGTCTTCGAGAAAGTAAACACGGGAGGCGTAACACTTTCGATGTTCGAGTTGGTCACGGCATCGTTCGCAGCACAGGACGAGGATTTTTCTCTGCGGGAGGACTGGGATGCCCGACGGAATCGATTGCACAGTGCCTACGGATCGCTGCAGGGAATATGGGGAGACCAGTTTTTGCAGGCTGTGACATTGTTGGACACGCAGAAACGACGCAGAGAAGCAATCGCAGAAGGCCGTCCTCTGAATCGGATACCGGCCATCAACTGCCGGAAAAACGACATCCTCGGTCTAGAAGTCTCTGACTATCACGAATGGGCCGACCGGGTGGAAGACGGCTTTGTGGAGGCAGCCAAGTTCCTGCACAACCAGTTTATATTCACCAGATACGATATACCGTACACCACTCAACTTGTTCCGCTGGCTTCTCTGTACGTGGAATTGGGCGATGCACTGGAGCCAGCCATCGCAAAAGAGAAGCTGGAAAGATGGTTCTGGTCCGGCATATTTGGGGAGGCATACGGGGGAGCTGTGGAAACACAGTATGGCCTCGACCTGGCTCAAGTAGCTGGTTGGGTGCGGGGAGAGGCGGAGCCTGCGTTGGTAAGCGAAGCGAGTTTTATCCCCGAACGCTTGCTGTCGCTGCGCACGCGCAATAGCGCCGCTTACAAAGGCTTATACTCCTTGCAGATGAAGAGCGGCGCAGCGGACTGGCGCACCGCTAACCAGCTGGCGTCTGCCACCTGGTATCAAGATAACATTGACATTCATCACATCTTTCCCGTAGCTTGGTGCAACAGGTCAAATCCACCAATTCCGCCCCGACTGCACAACTCAATCATCAACAAGACGCCAATCGACGCGACGACCAATAGGAGGATAGGAGGGAGTGCCCCATCTGTGTACTTGCTCCGACTGCAAATCGACATTACCAAAGATGCGCTTTATCAGGTATTGAGGTCACATTGGCTTAACCCCGAATGGCTGTTCGCCGACCAATTCGCTGAATGCTTTGTTGAGCGTGGAGAGGCAATGCTGGCTTTGATAGGGAAGGCGATGGGAAAGCCAATGCTTAGCGGCAGAGAAACTTTCCTGAGGGCCTTGAACTCCGCCGGGATTGAGCAACCTTTGGATGAGTTCGATGATCCGGAGGACGAACACGACGTGGTAGGCGACTGGGTTCATCAAGAGGACGCAGTTGCCGCCGACTAACTGCGATACCTTGACGGAGACCGGCGCGGCTCCAACATAGTGATCGCCATCATTATCATCAAGCTTTCGGAAGACACATCGCCGCTGTACGCAGGTGTCAACACAGATGAAGGACATCGTGGGTGCACATACGGGAATTTGAAATCCCCGCACTGAAGCTTGAGGAACAGCGTCAGCTATCCGATTTGCTTTGGCTTGTGCATGAAGCAATCGTGCGACCTCCTTGTTGGTTAGCACGATGGTACCGGCGTCCGCGAAGGTCTCTTCTGCTCCCCGCGTTGTGATAGTGCGTCGTGCTTCGTGGAGCTCCACCTGCGGCTCCATGTACAGCTTCTCCGGCTCGTTGAAGACCTGCTGCAGGTGCGTCGTGCTTCGTGGAGCTCCACCTGCGGCTCCATGTACAGCTTCTCCGGCTCGTTGAAGACCTGCTGCAGGTTCAGTCGGTTTTCGGCCAGGATGAACACCGACCGGTCGACGGCCACGAGGCCGACGCGAGACTCGCCCTGGGTTTGTACATTTATGTCGACGATGGTGCCTGGCCGCACTTCCTCCTCGCTGAAGCCCACCTGTACCTGGTTGGGATAGCCGGAGAGATGAAGTCAAACGGCGCTGCCGGACCGTCCTGCAATCAAGGGCCGAGAGACTCCCGAGAAACCTCCGGCCCGATTCTCCAAGACTTCAAAATGAACATCCCACCTTGGCTTTAGTTTAGGTGGGGCCGCCCAACCCGTCGTCCAGAATCCCTAGCGGAGGTGGATGACCCTGGCTCGGTAGCGCGTAACACGTTTTAGTGTACCGATTGTTCTGCCAAGGATAGGCGACTGTGTTCAAAACGTTGATTGGCGCGACACCCACGAACACAACGTTCAAAAGCACAACACTGCAATGCCCTGAAGGAGAAAACCCAACGCGATTACAGCTACGCTGACCGTGGCAACTATTGTTCTTCGGTGTTGGCTACGCCTCCAACGAGGACGCAATTCCCGATCTTCGAGGGTGAAAAATACGCCGGCTTGTGGATCAGGGGATTTTTCAGGAGCGAAGACAAAGAGACCAACTATGCCGACAATATCCATCAACAACCCCACGCTAGTTAGGAGATCTGCCGGCACCGTCAATTGCACTGTTCTCTCCCTTGGCCAGCTTGCCCGATGCCCTTACTCCATCTGCCACATTCAGAAGCAGCCAACTGCAATCAACTGCAGGAGGAAACCCGAAGCGATTGCCGCTACGCTGGCACATGCAACTATTGTTCTTCGGCGTTGGTTACGCCTCCAACGAGGACGCAATTCCCTATCTTCGAGGGCGAAGGATACTCCTGCCTGTGGATCCTGGAATTTTTCGGGGGCGAAGACAAAGAGACCGATTATGCCGACAATATCCATCAACAACCCCACGCTGGTTAGGAGATCTGCCGGCATTGTCAATTGCACTGTTCCCTCCCTTGGCCAACGTGGCCGCTCCTCTTACTCCAAATGTACCATCTGGGATCACAATCCGACACCAGTGTCTTCTCGCCAGATTCAATTTCGCCTCAAAAATCACCTTGCCAGAAAATCCGTCGTTGTAGTACTAACTGAATGTCGGGAAAGGATTTAGCCGAAATCTTCTTTCGATGTCGTCCATGGCTTGCTTCATCTCGGAGCATAGTTCTCGTCCACTGACTAGCATCTGCAGCAGGTTGTTTACCGCGTCTTTTGTTTCTGTAGCGTCTTTATCGTGGATGTTCAGCGCTGCCTGGAGCTGAGCTGTGCCCCTCAACAGTTGCAGGTTTTGCTCTCGTGCTTGGCTACCCAGGTCCTTGAGCCTGGGCTGCATCTCGTCAATGATGGTGTGTCGGGCGTCGATCACCTGGGTGGTGTCCTTTATCTGGCTGATAGTCTTCCGTTCCCGGTTGCCGGCCACCTTGGCGCCGATGGCGACTTGGATTGGCAGGCTGATGGCGAGGCCAATCCCACCTAAACCAAAGCCAAGGTGGGAACTACATTTTGCAGCGATGGCAAAGGTAGGGAAGGTGTAAAAATCAATGCATCGGCTCGAGCTTGTAACCGGGTTCGGCAGCGATGTTTCACTTCATCCTTACGGTGAGCTAGTCCGCCGAAGAATGCATTCATCTTCTCTTGGACTTGGGCTTTTGTTCCCAGGCATTCGTTGGCCGTGACCTCTTCTCTGGCCCAGTCCCAGACGGCTTCGTCGGCGTTGAAGTCTGGGCTGTAGGCCGGTAAGGCCACCAGCCTCAGCTGCAAGTCAGGAGTGGTCAAATAGCTGCGAATCGCTGCTCCTCGGTGGGCTGGCCCATTGTCCCAGATTACTACCAGAGGTCCAGGATGGTTTGCTCTTAGCTGCTGTAAAAAGGCGGTGGAGGTCTCGGCATTGCTGTTGCCGGCTATTTCCATGGCTTCCACCTCCCCAGCCTCCAAGCAAACTCCCGAGTAGTAGCAGGCCTTCTCTCCCCACCGGGGACTGGTGGAGTCCACCAGCGCTGCCTCTCCCTTGAGTACCCATTTGCCTCGCAGGTCGGCATCGGCCCGAAAGTGGGCTTCATCCACGAAGAAGATCTTGGCTCCACTCTCTTGGGCCTCCTCTCGGATTTGGCTGTACTGAAGGACGAAGGCTTTCCGTTCTTCATCCTTGGCTTTCAGGAGGCGTTTCTTGGGTCGCTTCAGCACGAAGCCCAACCGATGGAGGTAGTTCAAGCAACTGCTCCGACTCAGCCCCAGGTCAAAGCTCTGCTTGAGAAATTGCCTTACTACTTTCCAATTCCAGTTGGACAATTCAATCCCCGCCTCCCCGGGCGGATTTTGCACCGCAGACTTCAGTTGGTTCTGTTGACCTCGGTTCAAGACGGGGGGGAACCCCCAGTCTGTTCAAAGACCAAACCTTGGGCCCCGCCTCGGCGAAAGTTGGCCAGCCAGTTTCCAATGGTATGAGGCTCTCTGTCCAAAGCCTCAGCCACCTGGATAGCCGACCACCCTTGGGCCAACAACCATAGCCCGTGCCATCGCTCTCGCTCTCGAGGTGTTGGCGCTCGATACATCCTTTCCCGTAAGTCACCTACATTGAGTTGCCACTCTTCCATGAGTTGCACTATTTCCTTCATCCCTTCCACCACCGCCACTCGACTTCTTTTACAGAATATCGCAACTCCTCTTCGGGTTCGCTTTATGTAGGTTTCACCTTAGCTTTGGTTTAGGCTTTTCTCATGTGGCTTGGGTAGGTGGTGAAGTCGTGCTGATTGGTCTCTTCGGGCATTTCCGGGAGAGGTTTCATCCCGGCATGCCCGGGTTCTAGATAAGGACCGTGGGTCTCGGGTGGTGGTTCTGTAACGAGGCTTCCCGAAATATCACCAGCCATCAATTTTGGATGGCTGACGACATCGCGTTGTTCCAGCGTCATAATCCTTTTCCATGCGGTATGAAGACTCATGGAGCCACTGTAAGGCACTGATGCCGAGGCACATCGCCCAGTCCGTCCAAGCAGGCAGGCTGCTACCTTTTCCGCTTGGATCATGCGCCAGGCGACCAGCATCTGGTAGTATTCCCTGCCAGATGTCGATCCTTTCAGATTGTTGCAAATGCTGTGGGCAATTCGCCAATTTGACGGGTCATCCCGGCCCAAGTCGGGATTCACATGTTCGACTTCCGGACGGAAAATACGAAAGTGCTTAACTCGTCCTCCGCAGAGATAACAGCACTCATCACGGCCCAGAGCATGTTCCCTCATCTTTTGTTGCACCGTGTTCGTCCCACGCCTCAGGGCATCGGGGGGCAAGCCGCGGGAAAGAGCGGACCACAGGAGATGCCCCCTGTTGGTCAGCGCGCTCGGCAGAGAATCGCAGCAATCGCTGCACATCTCTTGCGATTCTTCTCTCCGCCACCAAATAACACAAGTCGGATGCAATTGTCCGCTTTCTCTAAAACACTTTGCTGCTAATGCGGGATAGCGTTGGTCTTGGACGCAGCGGCCACACACATCGTTGCCGGAAAAAGGATCCCCGCAGTCTTCTGCAGAGATACGGAGTTTGCAGATCGTCAATACCTCGCCGCGCTTCAGCCTCAGCCCCTTTTGTTCCCCTGAGTTAATGTGGAGTTTCCGCTTTGGCATCTTCACTCTCCCTGCAAAAAATTGCTAAGGGTTCCCACAGGAGGCAAGACTACTTGGTAGGGTTAGGGTGGTCTGGTTTTGGGGGCAGGATTTTGTCAAAATTGGTCTAGTCAGGGTTTTTGTGCAAAGCTGCTGCGGCCGCGACAGTCATCGGCGCGGCCGCATGGGCCGCCGCGGTCAACGCGGAGCGGCGGTGGGTGCTGGTCGGAGAGATGTTCAACGTGAGTTGCTGTCACTTCGGGTCGCGTTGGATGACTGGAGGAAGCAACTCCATGATAGGGCGGGGCCTGGTGCACCGGGTTTTGCGCCTGGAGGGTGGATTTCTGAACGCACGCCCCGGTGGGTGACTGCAGATGTTCGTCAGGTTCCGATGCGCCGTTCTGGTTCAACGTATTCCGGTTCCCAGTCTAGGGGCTTGCTGGAGGACATTTTTCTTGTACGGATTTTCTTGGTTCTGGCTTGTGTGATCATGGCCTGGTGTTTTCCACCATGTCTCTCAGCTGGGCAACGGCGTCCGGTATGTCTTCTGCGATGAGACGGCGGTCCAGCAGCGGGTGCTCGTGGGCGTAGACTGCTGCTCCCCCGAACTCGGTTAGGCTGCGGTGGTTTTCGCCTGGCGCTTCTTCGTCACGCCCGATGATCTCGTGTTCTCTGAAGAGTTCGGTGAGGATTCTGAGGTTGTGGCCGTCGCGGCCGCTGGTGGGGTATTCGTGGCCGTGCGCTGCTATGACTGCTTTGTAGGCGAACTCCAGAGCGTTCTGGGCTACTCTGCCAAACTGCTTGTCGTCTCCGGCGTCCAGGATACCTGCTTGTTGTATGGCTTCTATCCAGTTGGCCGCTCCGGTGGCATCGTTGATTTTCTGTTCGACGTCTTCCCAGTCCACCTCTTCGTCCTCGTATTCAGTTCGGTAGTTGAGGTTTTCATCGGGCATTACAAGGCATCCCTCCTTGGCAATATTGTTTGCCATGTTGTTTCTGAGGTGGATTCGGCTGAGGAAATCCGGTTCTGACATGCAGATGATGTCGATTCCCGATGCCTCTGGCATCAGGTCTTTTTGGACCTGGCGCGCTCTCTGTCGCATGTCCTGCAGCCAGGAATCCGTTGGCGTGGTTCCCATGATAACAAGTAGGTCTATATCTGAATTGTTGCGGTGGTCTCCGCGGGCCCTGGAGCCAAACAGGAATGTTTGCCTTGCTTCAGCAATCTTGTGGATATGCCAGGCTATGTCCAGTGTACGCTGGTCGGCGTTTGGCGTAGTCATTTGTGCTCCTTGGTATCCGGTTAAGGCTTTGTTGAGGCTCCAGAGTGGTTTCTGCCATTCGGCGATGGTGCTTTCCGATGTTATCACCAATGTCGTACACGCGGCGTCGTGCTGGCAGATTTGGATGGATCTTTTGTTAGGGTTCCTGTCGCTGGTCATTTATTGTGCAGGAAAATCTTCTATGAGTGCGAATTCCCATTTCTTGCGCAAAGCCTGCCAGGATAGGTGAGCACGTCCCCAATGGCATCGAGCGGGGCATCAGGCGGACAGGCTCTTCGACCCAGCGGAAGGCCAGCTGCCTTATGAGGAAAGGGGCCAGAGAGACCAATGTGGGGGCCGGAGATGTGAAGGGATTTCCTGGTGTCCTGGCTTTTGGTTATCCCATCTCCTTGAATCTCATACCATCCAGGTCTATCGCAGTTCCGTGCCTCCCCGGCGGAGCAGGTAGCTTTCACTGATGGACTTTGCTATTTTCCTTGTCCCAGTCAGCTCGCTTATGGCCTCAAGCACCGGACGGATGACTATGCCCTCCCGAATGTGGTCGGCTCCCGGTAGGGTGGATGGTCCGTCCATGAGGTTGATGACAGTCTCCTTAGGCTCATCCCCCGGGCGTACCTCGTTCGCAGAATAAGCAGGTATCTGCGGTAGGGTTGCCATCCATGTCATAGCAGAGGAGGTGCCGCTCCATTTCGCTTTCGTCCAGCCGGTATTCCATTGTCCTGCATTTCTGCTGAACTTCGTACCAGCTCGGGCAGGTGAATACCAGGGCGCGGTCAAGCCCGTGGGCTTCGACTGTGACGATGTACCTTTTTGGCGTCACATGGATGCGCTCGCCCTCTTCGTCATCGCCGTCTTGCTCAAATTCGTCGATTTCAACCGTTACCCTAGAAACCCGTGAAAAGCCCTGCTGTGACCGGTCCCAGGTCTGAAACTAAGGGCGGCCCAGCTGGCAGCGACCAATATGAATTGGGCGGTAACGATGGGCGACCCGGTCCGAACTCAGGGCAGGCTCCGGCGGCGAGCCGGTCCGGTCTATTCTCTGGTTTATTGGGGGAGGAGCCTGAAGCCTGGGACATCATCCCCATCCTGGTAGCCACCAGGGTCAGGTTGGCCACCGTGGCGGCCAGGAGTAGCTGATAAAGGGTCTTGGTCCGGCCAAAGTAGCGAGATTGGCGGACCCCCAGTTGAACCGGCCGAGCCAGGCGATGCTCGACCACCTGCCCCGGCTGTGGTATTCGGCGAAGCTCTCACTCTGCTGGAAGGCCCGGGCTTGTTGCAGGAGCGCTTCCTGAGGGTGGAGAGTCACCGTACGGCCTTTGCCCTTGCTGCTGGCAATGCATTGGTCTCGCAGCGGGCATACGCCACAGACCGCCGGGTCGAATTGAAAACTCTGGGCCGGGTAGGTCTGACCCAACCGGTTGGTCCGGTTGCCCATGGTACGTAGCGTGTGGGTGACCTGCCCGGCCGGGCAGGTGCAGGCGCCAGCCGTCAGGTCGATCTGGAAGTCTTCCTTGGGGAAGTGGGCTTTTCTGGGACGACCCGGCACCTTGGCTATTAGCGTCCGACCGGCATCGGCAAAGGCCTGCCGCGTCCCGCCATCCCCATAGGCCGCATCCCCAATGGTCTCCTCCACAGCTATGCCCGTGTTCTCTTCACTCTGCTCCACCAGTTCCAGGACTCCGGTGTTGTCACCGGCATTGCCGGGCAGGATATCTACCGCGGTCACTAGTTGGGAATCGGTATCCACCACCACGGCAGCCTTATGTCCGTCGAAGCGTTTGCTGCTGCTTTTGCGCCCATGGCGCATCTCCGGGTCGTGCGCCGAAGGGACCCGGTCCCGGCTTACGCCATCCTTCCGGGCCGGACCATCCTCCTGCCGTTCCACATCTTGCAAGAGGAGTTGCCCCAAGAGTTCCGCTGCTTCTCCAATAGCCTGGCGCTCAGGACTATCTGCGGGAAATCTACCTTGGGCCTGACGGGCCAGTTCCAATACCCCATCGGCATCGGCTACTATCTTCTGCAGTAAGGCTTGCCGCTCTTTCTTGTTGTCCCAGTCAATCCCCGCCTCTCCCTTCACACTGGAGCCAAAGTAAAGCTCCAGGCCGTGTCTCAAGGCCCACTCCTCGGCCCGGGTCCCATCCAGTTGGGCCAGTGCCCTGACCACCTGGACGATGCCGTCGGCCAGCAGGTTGTAGGTGTCCTTGACCGCTCCCCGGCCCAGAATGTAGGTAGTGTCCACCGCCACCTTCATCCGCCGTCCTTTCAGGCAGCCGGTCTGCCGGGCGAATTGGAGGCTGCGCTGAAAGACGGACCGCACCCGGTCGTGGAGGATCAGCTGGGCTCGAAACAGTTGCAGGGTGCTCTTGGCAAAGGGACGGTCCTCCACCTCAATTCCCAACGCCACCTTCCACCGGATATCGAAGTCCGCCCTCTGCTTGGCTTCCAGGTCGCTCACTTTGTCGTAGGCCTGTAGCAACAGCGCGGTGGCCACCAGACTGGGCGGCACGCTATCCCGGCCATTGTCCGGGCAATACAGTTCGGCGAAGTCTTCGTCTCGAAATAGCTGACCCCGCAGGGAGGCCAGGAAGCCGTAGAAGGAGCCGCGGCCCACATAGTCCAGGTAGAGATGGTCCGCTTCCAGGAACCCCAGCTGTTTAGAGCGTTTTCCCAGCATCCCCTGCCTCCCACACCCATTAAATTCTCCTGCCCATTATATCGGACTAGCCTGGATCAGGGTACTTTTCGGCCGATCCTCTAGCGTCTGATATGCCGGTCCTGAAGGTGAAACCGGGCCAGCTTCCCACCCACCTGGGGGGGTCGTCCTCGCGCAGCAGAGGTTCGTCCGGGAGGTCAGCCCATTCGAAGCAGTAGCCGAACCAGTGGAGCGATCCGTTCGGCAGTGGTGTGCCGGAGATATCATTTTGGACAATGATTGGGGTTGACCCCGTCCTCTGGCTCCTGATGAGCCGGTCATATATGCCTGCAGCAGCCCTGAGATTCTCAAGGCTTTCGGTTTCGGCGTCCAGCATTGCGAGTCGCGCGATCTCTTCTTTTGTCATACTGTGGATTCTCTCCTAGGATTTATTTTTTCCTCGTCCCTCTGCGAGCATTAGCAAAGGGCTGGGGAAATATTTCCCCAGCCCTTTGGGTTTGCTGTTGCCCCTTTTTATCGGAGCGTGGCAGACTGATCTTTCGTTACCCTCCAGCCTGTACTCCTTAGCTAGAGTCCTTGGCTAGAGCCCTAGCTGGAGTCCTGCCAGGATGGTTCTCCGTGTCCTGTACACTCCTGGCCATCTTCCAGCATCTCCAGTGCTTGGCCGGAGAGGTATGCCAGCTCCCGGTCTATCTCGTCGAGCAGGTGTTCTCCGGGTTCGAATTCCAGGGCAACCTCTCTTGTTGCTCGGAATATGTCTGGGGCAACGTATCTGGCCCTGCTCTCAGGCATCCACCCGTTCCCGGGTTTTAGCTCCCCTTCTTGGCTGAGCAACCGGTGCAGCAGCGTTTCGGTAGTCGGGTGATAGGGGATCGCAAAGGGGTCGTATGAGCCCGGGGCCTGCAGTTGCCAGGATGCCTCCCTGATTCTCTCTTCGGGGAGCTTTTGGCAGATGACTGTGGTCAGGTTGTCCAATTCCCGTTCGATCATGCGTCCAAGATTGTCGGTGGTTTGGTAGTCACGCACCTGCTCTTGGACAATTCGATTCAAGTCAGAGTCGATGGAAAGGTCCTCTTCCCTGTCTCTACAATAGTTGTCCTGGTGTACTTCGAGGATCAGGGAACTTTCGTAGAGCCATTGGATCAGGTAGGTTGGTTGCATGTCGTCCTCTTGCGTGGTGGTCATTCCAGTCCTCCTATGTTCTGTACTGAGTTGATTTCTGGGTGCCTGCCAATTCTGGATCCAAAGCCAGGCCCCCCTGGCGAGAACCGGGGGCCCAGGCTTTTCAGGAAGATCAGCAGGATATGGATTAGCTCTTCCTGCCCGGACCATAGCGCCACTTTTGAGAGGTCTTTATCCCGGCTTCTGGAAGATCAGTATGTACTCGTGCACCCTGTTGATGCGGAAGACGCTGGGGTGGCCCAGGGGTCGGAGGTTGTTGTATTCGTGCTTTCTGTCCCAGATGATGAGGTCGTCGAACAGGAACCCCATTTCCTGCATCTTAACTGCCAGGTCGGCGTGCAGCGGGAAAAAATTGCTGCCCTTTCTCAAATCCATAACGACCACGCAGCAGTAGCAGCCGGGCTTGAGAACGGTTAGGATATTTGAAAATACACCCCCCAGGGCGTCTAGAAATTCCTGGTAGTCGGATATCCTACCCAGGTCTTGGTCGGAGTCCCCGTAGTTCCTGATCTCCTTGTAGTCTGCAGAACGGTTCTGGAGCAGAATGTCCCAATAGGGAGGAGATGTAACCACGAAGTCAACCGACTCTGGGTCAACGTGTTTCAGGATGTCTCTGGCATCAGCCTCGAAGAATCGGCGTTCTCCCCTGCTTGTTTCCCGACGCTGGTCGAATAGATTATGGTTCGGGTGCGGCCGTTTCCTAGCTTTCGATATATATTCTGGGGATATCTCCAGTCCTATTCCCAGCCGGCCTAGGGCTTCGGCTGCGATGGCCGTGGAGCCGATGCCGGAAAAGGGGTCTAGGATCACGGTCTGGTCAGGCCGGGTGAATGATTCGATCAGCCGGGAAACCAGCTGGGTGGGAAACATCGCTGGGTGTTTGAGGGCGGTTTCTTCGGAGGTCTTGGAGATGTCACTCCAGATGCCGATGGAGTTCTTCAGCCACTTTTCCCCATCAAGGTCGTTTGCCCTATGCGACGGGGGCTTTCGCGGCTTTCGGTTTATTTCAGGGATTAACCGGCCCTGTTCGCCGATGTTTTCCATGAAACTGATGTTAGCATCGGACTGGCTTTGAATGTTTTGGTTCTTCTGTCGTTAGAGGGGTCCATCCCCGTGCGTCCGGCGGCTTCCTGTCAGCTGCGGGGCTGGTCTTTGGCCAGGGCTTTGACAGAGTAGAAGACCAGGGTGCCCGCATGAGGCCGAGAGGATTGGGTTGCTCAAACTTGATGTAGTAGTAGAGAAAATTGCAAAACTCCCGAGCGGGGATAAATCCGTCGGGAGCGTTGCTGATTTCGATATTCTCGGCCTGGGGTTTACAGACAGGCCTTCGGGCTAATTTAGCCTTCCCTCACTCTCGCTCGGGCGTCAGTTCTTTGAGGGTTTCTCCGTTGTATAGCAGTAGAGACTGCCGGTTGGGGACCAGGTGCCCCAGGTCTCGCCGAAATGGCCTCTCACGTTGACCGAGAGACTGCCGTTCCCCTCAAAGTTCACCGTGCCGTACATCTCGTAGTAGCCCGGGTGCTTGAGAGTCTCCCTGAAGGCGTGGGTGACCACTCCCGCGCCGCCACTGGTGTTGATGTGTGCCGCCCATTCGTTCGCTGCTCGGTCGTGGCCCTTGGGTCCGTCCCAGATGATGTGGAAGCTCCTGAGGCCGGTGCAGGTATCTGCCCAGAGAGTGTTCCCCGTGGCGGAGTTATCCCAGAACAGTCCGAGGATGCCCAGGGTGAGCGCTGCATCGCCAGTCGGAGCTGGTGGCGGGGAATCCGGTGCCTGCGGCGTCGCCTTGACGGAAGCCCACTGGCCCGTGCCCACCCGGTTCACGGCTGCCACCTGCACCTGGTAGTGCTGGCGGTTCGTGAGGTTGTTGATCTCCTGTGTAGCGGAGCGGTCGTCGTTGGCGCGGGTTAGGTTCTGCCAGGGTGATGTGCCCATGCCCACCTGCCGGTAGCGGACCTTGTATGAAGTTACGGGCGCCCGCTCGTCTCCGGCCGGGGGTATCTGCCCCGATGCGGTTATGACTTGGTCCTGCGCGCGTGCAGCCAGGTTCCTGGGCGCCAGGGGCGGCCCTTCAGGCGTGGCGGTGGCCGCGGACGTTGCGGTCGGCTCGTTGCCGCGCACGGCGCGTATTTGGAACGTGTAGGGTGTCCAGTTCGCCAGGTTCCTCACGGTGTACGAGGTGGTGCTGGCCCCGCTGCTGGGAATGCCGGTCCAGTCGGGGTCCCAGGCACTTTCGGACGTGACCCGCTGGCGGTACTGGTACCGGGTGATGCTGGAGTCTTCTGGATTGTCCCAGCGGAGCGTGACCTGCGCGTTGCCGGCGTCAGCGCGGAAGTTCTCCAGGAAAGGGTTGTTGACCGTGCCGTTGACCCTGATCATCAGCGCGACTAGGGTATCTGTACTGAAGGGGCCGGTTGAACTGAAAACACGGAATTCGTCTCTGTCAGCAATGCTCCAGCCTAGGGCGGGAGTTGCGTCTTCGGCAAAGCCGACGGTGTGCCACGTACCCCCGCCGGTCTCAGCCATGACCCAGTAACTGGTGTCCCCCTCCAGCGTGATGGCTGTGGGCACCGTGAAGGTGTAGGTGGTTTTCCCAGTAGATGCGTTTGTCGGCGCGGTCAACGTGGCAACCTCTGTTCCGTTTGCGGAGCCGCTGAACAGTTTCACAACGGGGAAGTTGCTCGTGCTTGCAACAGTGAGCTCCAGGTCGATGCTGGACAGGGTGTAGCCGGTCTCGTTGGAGCCGGTGGTGAATTCCTGCGCTGCGTCCAATATTAGAAGTTCACCGGCGTTGTCGTTCTGGGTGATCACGGTCTGGCCGATGTTGCTGACCAGGACCCGTTGCACCGTGCTGCTCGAAGGGTAGGCGTCGCTGGTCAGCGACTCGACTCCGCTCAGGCTGTCGGTGAAGCTCATCACGACCTTGACCTGCTTGCCGGCATCGTCGTCCGTCAGTGTGTACGTGCTCGATGTCGCATCCTGGATCGGAGTATCGGTCTCATCGGCCGCCCGTATCCACTGCCACGCAAAGTCCGAGGCATTCGGCAGCCCGTCGGCGTCAGCGACGTTTCCCATTCCGGCCGTCAGGGTCTGGCCGGCCAGGGCTCTCCCCGTGATGTCCGGCGTCCCCGTGGCGTCGTTGTTTGCCGGCAGGCTGAGCGCGAGCTCCCGTGTGTCGTAGAGCGACCAGTCGGCTTGGTTGTTATCGGAAGCCCGGTAACCAGCGGAAGTTGGGTCGTCAAATCCGGACGAATCGCTGCACCAATGGACCCGCAGTGCTCCTCCGACAGCAGGCGTAAACCTGCGATCGTCGACTAATTGTAAAAATAGTTGCCTGCGGTCCCCGTCAGTTCTGACGATTGTGAAAATGTCATGGATGGTGTAGGAAGTGCCGTCGATGATAAAGCTGTCGTCATTCTGGCCCAGGCTGCCGTAACTACCGCTGCGGTAGCCCGCGTCAGTCTGACCATTTTGTGATTCTATGACGTACCCTACCGTCATCATGGCGGACCAGACTTCCCGTCTGTCGCCCAGGTTGGGCGTGCTGCACACGCCTGTCAGCGGCGTTGCTGAAACTGTGGCTGTTGCACCCACTTTGCTGCTGCGGATTGCTCGGACCTCGAAGGCATAGGCTGTGCCGTTGGCGAGCCCTTGTACCAGCGTGGTTAAATTCCCCACGTTAGTTATTTCAGTCCAGTCCGTTTCCTCCGGCACCGAGGCGCCTGGGGCATAACGGTATTGGTAGTCGGCGGTTTGGAAATCGACGCCTGCTGGCCCTGTCCAGACCAGCCGCACCCGCCCGTCGCCCGCCTCGGCCGTGAGGCTCGCGGGTGGTCCGATCGGCGTTTCGTTCGTCACGCTGTAGCTGCCTACGGTCGCGGTTGGTTGGACCGCATTGCCAGCGAAGTCCTTGAGCGGAACCCTGCCCATTCCGTCGTCGTAGGCATTATTGCTCACAGTCACCGTGTGGTCCGTGAATAATGCCGGCGTCACGGTCAGTGTGACCATCGTACCTTCGATGGCAACCGAGTTCACAACGGGTTGTGGTGCCGAGAAGTCGCCCAGCGCACTTACGTCGAAGGCTTCTCCCGGTGGAAGCGAATTCGGGTCCAGCTCCTCCGAGAACGTCATGACTATCAATGTGCCGTTGGCCGTGCCGGAGACGAAGGTCGGTACGGTGTTGTCCAACTCAAAGGTGGGGTCATTCGCACCCGTGGGCGTGGTGGCGGTAAGCGTGTTGTCAGACGGGTCGACGATGTTCTGGTCCGCGGCGAAGGCAAGCGTCACCGTGCCGTCCAGACTGTCCAGGTTGCCCCCGGAGGCCGTCACGTCATAGACGTCGGTCATGCTGGTGACCGCCGTGACGGTCAGAGTTGCGGTCGTGCCGGTGACCATGAAGTCCGCCTAGTCGACGTTCTCAACTGCCTCGCTGAAGGTCACCCGCCAGGTCAGGGTGTCGGAGTTGGTCGTCGATGACGCCGGGTCCTGGTGCGTTATCGACGTCACAGTCGGTGCGGTGGTGTCGGTCACCGTGGCGGTGGTTGCGTTGGCGGTGTTGGAGGGGGCGCTGGTGCCGACCGAGTTGATGGCGGAGACCCGGTAGTGGCGGGTGTCTCCGCGGGAAAGGCCGGTGTGCTGGTAAGCGGTGTTGGTGTTGCCGGTGTCGGCGACGAGGTCGCTCCAGTTGGAGCCGGCATCGGAGGATGATTCGATCTTGTAGCCGGTGATGTCGGAGCCGCCGGTGCTGTCCGGTGCCGTCCAGGAGAGGTTGATCTTCGTGCTCCCTCTGGCCGTTGCCGAGAGGTCGGTGGGGGCGCCTGGGGCGGTTTGATTGACTTTGCCGGTGATGGTGATGCGAATCGCTCTGCTGCCGTTGCCGATCACCCAGGTGTTGCTGGTGTTGTACCACTGGAATACGTTGGCAATTGAGAAGCCCGTAAGGGAGGTTGGGTCTTGGTCATCGCTGCTGGTGGCGGCCACACGCAGCAGAGTTGGTGCGACGGGAGCCTTGAATACCAACATGTAGGTCGTGTCGGCGTCCAGCGTGAGTGGCGTAGTGGTCGGAACTGTGTAGGTCAGGTTGCCCTGTGGGTAGGAGCCTGGCGGGGTGAGGTCCGTACAGCCCGTGGTTGGGTGGACGCTGCCGTCAACTTCGCAGATCTGAAGGGGTATGGGGTCGTTATTCGGATCTCTTGAGACGATGGTGACGCTGGTAACGCTGTAACCGGTGCTGTTGTTTCCAGTGGTGAAGGCCTGTCCGTGATCTCTGCTGTACGTGGCGTTTTGGTTGGCAATTTGGGACAGGTTGCTGACCAGGATGACCGGTGGGATGGGTGTGTCCTGCCTGGCACCCGATCTTCGCGGCTGCTCTTTAGACTTGGGAGCTGCGGGGGTGGTGGCGCTGATGATGTCTGACTGAGTCCCTTCGCCGTTGGCGCTCCGGGCCAAGACCGCGTAGTGGTAGGCCGTCTCCGGCGCCACGGTGTCGTCCTCGTACTCCGTGGCGTTGCTGGCCGTGTCGGAATTGATGACGGCCAGGTTGTCGGCTTCGGTGCCTCGGAGGATCCGGTAGCCGGTTATGGTGTCGTCCTGTGGGTCGTCCCAGGTGAGGGTCAGGACGCTGTGGCCAATTCGTGCCGCAATGAGGCCGGTGGGCGCTGCCGGTGGGTTGTTCTTGACCCGCTGGGTGGCGGTATTCGTCCAGGGGCCGCTTGACTCATGGACCGAGCGGTCCGCGTTGTAGTAGCGGGACCGGATCTGGACCTTGTAGCTGTCGCCCGGCGTCAGGTTGTTGAGCGTGAGCGAGGTGACGCCGCCGAGCGGATATTCGTTGGCCCTTTCTGTCTCGTTGGTACCTGACCACGATGGCCAGCCTAGGTCGGTGTTGGCCCATCTGATCCGGTAGTCCGTGGGCGCCGGGTCGGGGCTTTCCCAGCTGATGACCAGCTGCCCGGGCTCGGTGCTGTGGAGCGTGAGGGATGGGATTGCCCCTCTTTCGGCCTGAGCCTGGGCGGTTCCCGGCAGTCCTGAACTCATGGTGACGGTGGCTGCTATGATGAACAGCCATGCCGCAATCAGGATGGGTAGTCTGGTTCGGCTGGCGGTCGGGTGTGGGGTCGTCATTGTGTCTCCTCGCTCTGCGTTTCTTCTCATTTCGAGTTGGATCTTCTTTCGTTTGTTCTTGATATTATGTCCGGTTGGTATTGGACGGCGCAACCAGGACTGTTCCCCTCGAACGGTGGCTCTGGAAGCGCTATCAGGCATCTGGATCTCCTGTGGGGTGGTCTGTCCTCGCTCCGGCTGGGTTCGACCGGATGGGGATTGAGTTCCCGACCTGCCGTGGTGTATTCCCGCTGGTGCGGGGTCTGCCAATTGTTGACTTTATAACTACACGATATATTGGGTCCATCCCCGCTGGCACGGGCGTCGGCGGAGGCGTCAAATGGGCGGCATCAGGGTGTTGGGCCGCTGACGGATTTCGTTGGCACCCTGGCAGAATGGGTCATGTCGTCCCCGAGTTCCTTAGTTTTGCAATTTTCTCGGCGGTATGGCCTCGTTGATTTCTTTCTTGGTCATCCAGGGAATGCCCATAGCGTCGCGGGCAGATGCTACCGAGGAACTACCCCCGCCGTTCACAGAGACAAAATCCACCCACTCATTTGTCTGCCCATAATGCCCTTTGCGTTTGTCCAATGTGTGTCAGAGGGGGTGCCTGGGGTGGGCAGGCACCAGAATGGGAAAGTTGGCTTCAAACAAGCGATGTCGGATCACGCGTAGCCCCCGGAACATGGTCCCACACAACAGGGCGTAATCCTGCAAGGTGGAGCCCTCTACGTTTTCTATGACATAAGGCTTTCCAGTTGCCATAAGAAGTTCGCGGACAGGCTCAATCAAACGCGGCCATTCATGTCCGTTCCCGTTTCGGTAGGCTAGGTCAGAATAGGCTTGACAAGGGGGAGAGGCGTGAATGACATCAAAGTCCGCCAAAAACGACGGCGATAGGGTTAGGGCGTCAGCTATCCGCATGGGGTAGGGGTAGTTGGGTTGGGCAGTTACATCCACCCCAAACACATCAAAACCTGCCGCTTCGTACCCGGCCAAAGCCCCGCCGGCAGATTTGAGACAAATCTGCCGGCGGGGCTTTGGCGCCGGGGCTTTGGTGCCGCCTGATGCTGGGGGATGGAACTGGATGGAACTGGAGGGACACTGGTGCCTGCCTGAACGGGAGCAAGGTTGCGAACCTAGGGATGCTGGGGTTTTTCCTCAGGCCTGAACGCCGCTGATGGTGCTTCTCCACTTCCGGTCTTCGACCGGAAAGTTCCGCTGCGCTTTGCCCGAGAAACTTTATGGGGAACTTTCTGGGGAATTGGAGGCGTGGTGGGGATTGCCTGGAGCGGGATTGTCTCAGACTCAACCTGTTGGAAAATCCCCGGATTCTCTGAGAGCCGATTTAAGGCCAACTCCGCCCTTGGGGTGTCTTTTCTTTGTGCTGCTGATGTCCTGAGGGCATCTGCGAGCGATTACAGGGCTTTCTGAGGCATTCCAGCGGGGGGGGGTCGGGGGGTTGTTCCAGCTCAGCGGTGCCCGGCTCCTGGTTTTTGGGTGGGGTGTGGATGGCCGGATTACTCCTCTGCCAGGTGGTGCGGGGGTGTGGAACCAAGAGACCTGGGGAGGAGGAAGTCCAGCGTGTGAGTCCCAGGCTGTGGGGTTGTTGCCCGGACTGTTCCCTGATGGCCTGGCCCGGTTCAGCATCCCGGTTCAGAATCCCGGTGCCCGGTTCGGCATCAGGGTGGAGGCCTGGGCAGCGGCTTGGTGGGGAGAGATCCTCCTGGCCTGAGAGATCAAAGTTCCCTGACCCTCCGGCCGGGATTAGTAGCAGTGGTCCACAGTTCATCTGGGGCCCCTGCCTGAGAGATACCCTGGCATTTCAGCCCCGGGCCCTGACATTTGACGCTGCGGTGAGTGTCAGCGGTGCGGAGGATGGAACGTCTGAACCCCTCGTCGTATTGTCCCTCGCCTTTTCCACCCATCTCTGGAATAGTCGGAAGATGTTCACAATGTCTCCGTCCTAATTTTCTGCAATAGATATGGGCTCGTGTCGGCGATTCAGCAGACATTGGCTAAGTCTGCATCGGATGTCAAATCGAAGCACAGCCCGGTGCCTGGCGCGCGGGCACCAGACAACGTACTACTCACCGCCGGCTGCGGTGGGCAGGACACGTACTTCAGCTCCCACCAATTGCTCCGCAACCGCCAGGTCGTACTGAGCCTGCAGGTTCAGCCAAAACTGGGGGTCCATGCCAAACCAATGCCCGAACCTGAGAGCGCTGTCACCGGTCACCGCACGTTTGCCCGACAGAATCTGGCTGATTCGGTTGGGTGGCACGTCAATCTGACGTGCGAAGCTCGTCGGCGATACTCCCCTCGTTTCCAGTTCGTCTTTTAGGATCTCTCCTGGATGCACGACTCGTTTCAACATGGCGGCAGTTGCTCCCTCAGTGATAGTCCACAATCTCAACGTCGGATGGTCCTGCCTGCCCCGCGGGCCAACTGAAGCAGATGCGCCACTGAGGATTGATCCTTATGGAGAACTGCCGGGCACGATCTCCCCTCAGTGTTTCCAGCCGATTGCTACGCAGAGCCCTCAATGTATCCAAAGATCTGGCCGCGTTCAGGATCGAAAGGCGCCGCGCCGCTTGGCCTTCAAAACCCTGGAAAGCTGGAACGTACTCCCCGGTGGCGAACGCTTCAGTCCGGCGGTCCCGGTAGCTTTGGATCATGACGAAGCCAGTGTAGGTACGCTTGACGTCAGTCGTCAAGCAACATGTGCGAGTTATTGCTACTGGGCAAACCGATAGAGCCTGTCCGAGAAACATCGTTGGGGATCTCTTGAGGGTATGATGGGACGAGAATCCCGTTGAGGTTTGGTTGATGAGGAAGACCTACCGCCCTTACGACCCCGACCAGCAGTTGCTGCTGCCCGCCGCCCTTCAGGAGTGGCTGCCCCCGGACCATCTGGCCTACTTCGTCTCTGACGTGGTGGACCAGTTGAACCTGTCGGCCATCATGGCCCGCCATCAGGGCGAAGAGCGGGGCGGACCTCCCTACCATCCCTGGATGATGGTCAAGGTCCTGCTCTACGGCTACTGCATGGGAGTGGCCTCCTTCCGCAGGATTGCTCTTCGTCTCCACGAGGACCGTGAGCAACGGCGGCAGCGCCCAGTTCCCGGTAAGCCGCCAGGATGCGCCTGGTGTGGCGAGTGGTGACACCCATCAGCGTGGCTGCCTGGTCCAATGTCATGTGCTCAGCGAGCAGACTGTTCAGGACCTGAAGTCTTGCCTGTTCTTTTTGAGTCAAAGCCACATTCTCCATGATGTGAATTTGACATTTATGCTGGCCAATTAGCGAGGACGCTTTCGCTGAACGTCAACAGCCGGTGGTCAGAAATCTCCGCCCACGCGGTCCACTTTAACTCCGCCGATTACAGGTTTTCGTGCCATACCAACGCCCCTACGTGGGGATTTCCGCAACTAAGTCTACCGGCTGAGGGTCTCCAGGGGCAAGGGCGCCAGCGTCAGCAGGAGGTCTGGGGAGCCGGTTAGTTTCGGAAAACCCGGGTTTCCGAAACCCAGATGCCGCGGCTGTTTACTGGGGGCGGGTCTGTCCAGTGAGCGCCGCTGCACTTTACCAGCACGACCTCCGATATGAGTTCCTGTTGCCCGTCCTCCGTAACGCCGGTGTCGGCTCCTACGCCGGACGGAACGCCGACCTGCATCCTGTGAAGCAGAGCGGCGGGCGAGCCGGAAGGGGAAACCGGTCACTCAACGGTTCCGTATGAGTTGGAAAGCCCTCCGTCAGCCGGAGAAGAGGTGGGAGTCATGACCTGCTCGAAAACGAAGCGAGTATCGAAATACGCAGCAATAGCCTGGCTGTGCCTGCTGGCCATCGTCGTCATCGTGCGGGCCGTCAACTTGCCGCTGGGCAGCGTCCAGCCGGAGGCCGTGATGCTCACCTTCATGATGACCCTGCCCTTTACCTTGGGATTGACCGGCTTGGTCATCGGCGCAGCCTGGATCTTGGAACGTCGGGGCGGTTAGCCCCGCCTTTTACACGATTTCCTGACAGCTAGCCGTTGCGGGCCGTGGGGCAGGTAAGCTCAAATAACGCTGGGGAGAATCACTGTCACTGAGGAGTTGCGCGCCATGCCGGAGCATGGGCAGTTTTCGGACAACGAACGCCTTGACGCGGTTCGAATTCGATGATGAAGTCACCGATGTCTACCGGGCTCTTGCCCAGGCTCTCTTTGATCGTGTTGGACGGGTGGGCTGGATCTGGCACCGGACGGTGCGTTGCGGGACTCGCAACGACTGGTTGAGGCCGGCCACTTGTGATGGTCCAGTCGGCGGCGCGGCGCTTCTCGTGGGAGCGCCTGGCTCGAACCGATTCTCAGGTAACAATTCATGCAACACTTGGTACACTTTACCTCCGCCGATTACAACGAGGAGATGAAAACGATGGAACCGTTGACTCTGACCCTGCACAAGACCAAGGACACGAAGAACAAGGTCGTGTACGGCACCAAGGACGGCGACGTCATCCAGAGCGTCTACATCGACAAGGACGCCCTGGGCGACGTTCCACCGGCCACGCTCCAGGTGGTCATATCCCCGCAGTAAGCCCGGGCAGCCTCCCTGGCTGGGGAACCGGGCTGGGGAACCGCGCCGGGGCGTCGCGCCGGTGAAAACGAGGCAAAGCAGCCGTCTCTCATCCCGGGCCTCATCAGCTCGTGGACCAGGGCGGCGGCGGGTTCCGCGGTAGCTCGGAGGTCAGCAGGTGGCCTCCGAGCTCAGGCCCCGGGCTTGCCGGCCGACGCGGGACTGGGCATGGTCCCGGAGGGTCTGTGCGGCCAGTTCCAGCCACCGCGTCCCGCCGGTCTTCCCATCCTCTCCGGTCTGGGCCTTGAACCAGGCTATCGTCTCCCGGTCCAGGGTGACGGTCACCCGCTGGATGAGGTCGGCCTCTAGGGCCTTTTTCTGTCGCAGCACCCACTCGTGGGTCTCAGGGAAGAGTTCCTGGGTGGTCTGAGCATTGGCCCAGTCCTCGTCGGTCCACTCGTATGTGTCCGGGTCCTCGGCCAGCTGGGCGTCGATCTCCTCCTCCTCCTCCTCCTCTGGCGTCGGCCGGACTAGGTTAAGCTTTTTCTTGTTCATACTTGGCTATCTCCCTCCCGTTCGCCTTCCTGAGGTTGATGATGCGGGTATGGGAACCTCTTGGCGTCCCGCTGAGATGACAATTTGTGCAGATAGTCCAGGTTGTTCATTTCAAAGTACGCCTAGAGGTCTGGCCGAAAAGCCATTGGCCGGGTTTCGCGCTACGCCAGACAGACGTATTATAGTCTTATGTGGCATGATAGTGTCTGTAATACGGTTCAAGAACCCACTGTTACATCGACAATCGTCGCTAAGAAAACGACGACTTGGGGAGAATCGGGGTTTCCGTCCGAGTTTCTAGGCGTAGCCTTCGGCATAACAGCCGCAGACCTCGGGGCAATCGCATACTCGATACGTTATGGACCTCCTCCATGGGACCGAATTAAATTGGTAGGGGTAGGCTAAATTTATATCTGAAAATAACGTAAAACGGGACATCTAATCACATCCAATATCAAACGGGACAACTAATCACATCCGGAATATTTTGGATAATGTCCGGGGGCATGATCCGCCAGGGCAATCCGTGTTTCCATCCGGGGTTCATTCGCTCTATAGAGACTGCGCCAATGGACTGCATGTACTCCAGCGTTTTAACTGCTCGGGTCAGGTATTTCCGACGTTGCTCCTTTGGTATTCCATCAATGTGGTAACAGAGTCCTATCAGGGCATCCCCGTCATATCCCGGGTAGCGGGACCGTGCGGGATTGAGCTCGCGTCCTCCAGTATGGACGGCTAGGGGATGGTGCGGAGATGTTGCCGGGCGCTTGCCCTGCTCCAGCGAAACGGTGCCCGTTGCTTCCAGGACGTGGCCAGCGGGATCCCGTAGGACCTCAGGGCGGGTGGGCCTCACCAGTCGGCCATTGCGGCCGCCGTAGCGGTCCCACTCGCATGCCAAATACAGAAGTGCCCGGTATGCCGGTGCCGACTGCTTCCCAAGTTTTCGCAGCATCTGGCGGTCTATGGGCGGTCCAACCCCTGAACCTGAGGGGAGTCGGGAAAGGATGGCCACCTGACTGTCCAGGTTCAATCCCTGAACTGCTTCGAGCAACAGCGGATAGTACCAACCCTGATTTGGCATGTCGACGTGGAGCTGATTGAGCTGTCCCAGGGCAGTTTTCAGGGCTGCACCTGTAGAAGCGCCAGAGGGCCGGTAAGATCCAAGGTCCCAGGCCAGCCATTCCCCCGCTATCTCTCGGATGGTAAAGCGCATTTGCCGGAGTCTCCCACCGCGGGCGCCAGTGGGCAGGGAAAGGCAACCCTCAATGAACAGACGCATGGGGAGCGGGACAGCACCCTTCCTGCCTTGCTTCATCCCCTGCACCCTGTCATACAACCTGAGCAGGGCAGGCAAAGCCGGAGCGTCAGGGACAAGGCCGGGCAGATGTGCCAATGCAGGTGCCGAGGTCTTAACCAAACAAGGCTGTGGGGGGGTTGGCTAGGAGCATCGAATCCTGGCAAGAGGGCGGTACGGTTCGCGACGTCCCTGGGTAGAATGCCCCGGGGTCTTCGTTCAGGCTTGACTTCTTCAGCCCGATTAAGCCAGGCCCGAATAATAGGGGATAGTGGGGACGGTGGGCGTTCGTTTTCCGGAACCTTCCTCCATTCCTCGTAAAGTTCGGCTATGGTCGTTTCAAGCGCCCAGGTGACCGGGCCAAGCGGGGTTGATGACCACTTTATATTCCCGTCCTGGCTCAGCTGGTACAGAATGACAGGCTCGTCCCGGGGAGACCAGGTAATTTGGTCCAGTAATAACAGTTTTAGGCGGCGTTCTGTTTCAACATGGGCTTCGAGCGGGCATTTGCCATCCTGATGCCAGGTTTCCAAGTCTGCCAGCGTTGGGCGGGGGGTGTCAGGGGGTAGCCCCTCGGACTGAATGAGGTGATCGACAATCTCCGTTATGATTTCGGAGCTACTCTTTGTGGAGCTAAACCAAAGCCAAGGTGGGAACTACATTGGGCAGTGATGGCAAAGGCACGGTAGCTGTCATCATCAAAGCATCGGCTCGGGCCTGTAACCGGGTTCGGCAGCGATGTTTCACTTCTTCCTTACGGTGAGCTAGCCCGCCGAAGAATTGATTCATCTTCTCTTGGACTTTGGCTTTTGTTCCGTGGCATTCGTTGGCCGTGACCTCTTCTCTGGCCCAGTCCCAGACGGCTTCGTCGGCATTGAAGTCTGGGCTGTAGGCCGGTAAGGCCACCAACCGCAGATGCAAGTTCGGAGTGGTCAAATAGCTGCGAATCGCTGCTCCTCGGTGGGCTGGTCCATTGTCCCAGATTACTACCAGAGGTCCAGGATGGTTTTCTCTTAGCTGCTGTAAAAAGGCGGTGGAGGTCTCGGCAGTGCTGTTTCCAGCTATTTCCATGGCTTCCACCTCCCCAGTCTCCAGACAAACTCCCGAGTAGTAGCAGGCCTTCTCTCCCCACCGGGGACTGGTGGAGTCCACCAGCGCTGCCTCTCCCGTGAGTACCCATTTGCCTCGCAGGTCGGCATCGGCCCGAAAGTGGGCTTCATCCACGAAGAAGATCTTGGCTCCACTCTCTTGGGCCTCCTCTCGGATTTGGCTGTACTGGAGGACGAAGGCTTTCCGTTCTTCATCCTTGGCTTTCAGGAGGCGTTTCTTGGGTCGCTTCAGCACGAAGCCCAACCGATGGAGGTAGTTCAAGCAACTGCTCCGACTCAGCCCCAGGTCAAAGCTCTGCTTGAGGAATTGCCTCACCACTTTCCAGTTCCAGTTGGACAATTCAATCCCCGCCTCCCCAGGCGGATTTTGCACCGCAGACTTCAGTTGGTTCTGTTGACCTCGGTTCAAGACGGGGGGGAACCCCCAGTCTGCTCAAAGACCAAACCTTGGGCCCCGCCTTGGCGAAAGTTGTCCAGCCAGTTTCCAATGGTATGAGGCTCTCTCTCCAAAGCCTCAGCCACTTGAGTGGCCGACCACCCTTGGGCCAACAACCATAGCCCATGCCATCGCTCTCGCTCCCGCGGTGTTGGCGCCCGATACATCCTTTCCCGTAAGTCGCCTACATCCAGTTGCCACCGTTCCAGGAGTTGCACTATGTCTGTCATCCCTTCCACCACCGCCAATCGACTTCTTTTACAGAATATCGCAACTCCTCTTCGGGTTCGCTTTATGTAGGTTTCACCTTAGCTTTGGTTTAGTCATAATTGACTCCCCCATTAATGGCGCTATTTCAAATAGCTGGCGCAGCAGCTGAATCCGGCGAGCTTCGCTTTCCGGCGGCGGCGCATATCCGCGGAGCAGACACCATTTTGCATACTCTTGCAGAACGTTGAGGCACCGGGTCATCTGTTCTTTGGGGTCGGCCAGGCCGGTGTTGTTTACTGTCTCCATCATCTTCCCTCCAACCACTCTGGGGAACCGTTGGATAACCCCAGATTACATAAAATAGGTGGAGAAATGGGGATGGTGAGGGTATCGAAGGGGAGGCAGTCGGGTTTATTTTGGGAGATGAGTGGTAAATGTTTGCTGCTTTTCCCAGCTGAACCAGCGAAACCAGTGCCAGCAGCCGACGAGAGCCGGGACCAGCTGCCCGGATTAACTTCCGGGATTAACTTGCCGAGGTCAGCAAGTCTTCAATGGCCTGGTTGACGGTTTCGGGGCGTTCCACCATGGGGAAGTGTCCGGCTTGTTCCAGCTTTAGGTATTTGGAGCCGGCCACGGCCAGATGGATATCCAGTTCGTATTCCGGAGGGTGCCCCGGGTCGTCCACGCCACGGATCAGCAGCAGCGGCGGCTTGAGAGTATGGATGCGGTCCCGGACATCGAATTGGTCTATGGTCACCAGGTCTCGATGCTGGGACATCGGCCCGACTTCCTCGTGGCACGCGATCAGACGGTCCCGGAGCTGCGGTTCTATGAACATCATGGTGTGGCGCATCGCATCCAGCCATTCCTGGTATATGCCTGGGTCTTCCGACGCGCGAAGCCGAAATTCCAAGGTGCCCGGCGCCCGCGTTTTGGGACCCATGGAAACGGTCATCAATGCTAAAGCCTGGACCTCTTCCGGGTAATCCAGGGCGTATTGCAGCGCTATGCAGGCCCCTAGAGTAAAACCAACCAGGACCAGGTCCTCTCGTCGCTCTTGGGACCACAGCCAGCCCCGCAACCACTCGGTGTAACGTTCTACGTCCCGGCAGGCCGTCCCGTCCGGGTGTCCCGGCAGAGTAGGCGCCAAGCTGTTGGGAAAGTGGCGCAGCTGGTGGACGAAGGAATCGGCGCAGCCGCCCGCGCCGGGACCGTGGATAAATACGAAATTGCTCAAAATCAACCTCCGGGAACTAGGTACGGTGCTGGGGGAGGCGACGGATGCTGCTAAATAGCCGGTACTTGCGGCCCCCGCTATTTCAACGGCATTTTATGACGTAAGTCTTTGGTAAGCTGTCGTGCCATCCACGGCCAGTACTGCCAAGAAATGAAAAGGCTTCAAATGGGATAAGCCGGGCAAAGGAACGACCTAGAATTTGACCAAATGATGCATTATCCCCCTAGCTCGTTGACGACTTTTGTACCTGTAACCAGCTTTCCTATAGTTCGACCAAAAAGAGACTCCAACACAATGTAGTAGATCAATGAAGTTATGACTCCAAATACCAAGTTGAGACCAGAGTTCAAAAACTGAGCTCCTGACTCCCCCCAAAATACCACAATACCCATTCCCAGGACGAAGCCTAAACCGAATTGCATAATATAATCTACAATCAGATTTGCAAATCGTAACCCTTGTCCGGCAGGTAGGACATCCAGCATCCTTTGTGCAGGCGACCGGATGAGTTCCACTGTTGGTTCAATCACGGCTAGGGCGATGCCGCAGCCACGGCAAAACTGGTGCGAGGATTCGATTTCAGTACCGCAGTGTTCGCAGAAAGGCATTTCACCCTGCCATTGATATTGATAATGATTCCCAGGTCTATACCTGGATTTCCCAGATCAAACTGATACCCCTGCGTATTGGATGCTCTGGGTAGCCTCGAAACTATAAAAGGGTTTCCCGCCAACGTCAACGGCCATCGATTCAGTGGTCCTGGTCAGCTGTCCTGGGCCAGGGTGTCTAGCAGGCTCAGAGCCAGCCGGACGGTGTCGCCCAGCAACTGGGGATTGATCGATTCCAGAGTGTCCTCTGGGGTGTGCAGACGCGAAAAATCGTTGGACGAGAAGAATATGTTGGGTATGCCTACTGCGGCGAAACTTGCGTGGTCACTGCCGCCCCTCCCCCGGCCTTGGCGCACTCTTAATTCGATACCCATGGCCAGAGAGTCCTCCATTACCGGTTGGGTTAGTACGTCATCACCCACCACGCCAAGCCTGGAACCATTGCCCAAGGCGTCGAAGTTGAGCATCGCGATTACCCGGCCCTGCTGCTCCGGAGAAAGAGATTCCACGTAATGGCCGCTGCCCAGCAGGCCCAATTCTTCCGAGCCAAAGGCAATCAGCCTCAAGTCGAAGGGGAAGGATTTCTCGGATAATTCCCGGGCCAGGGTCAGTAGAACCGCGGTTCCGGACGCATTGTCATTGGCGCCGGCAATGCCGGGGACGGTATCATAGTGGGCCCCCAAAATCACGACCCCGGCACCCGGCCCCGGCTTCTCCGCGATTACGTTTTGAGAGGGGTTTTGGCTGTAATGCAGCTTCAAATTCACGGCAAATGAGGCGCTGGCCGCTAGCCGTGCCTCCAGCCGGTCCCCGTCCTCCTGAGACACTGACGCGACCGGAATATTACTGGATCCGCCCAGGGTGCCCCGGAAATTGCCGGGCTCGTTGTTATAAATTACCGCCCCCAGGCCGGCGACGGCGGCGATGTTGGCGGCCTTCTCCCTAAAGGGGATCAACCCTCGTTCCGCCAGGGCGATTTTCCCCACCAGATCGGAATCCGGTATATCCTCAGGCCTGGCCAAACCCACCGAGACCAATTGCCCAGCAATGTCCCCGGAACTGGTGCCGGTGATGGGTTCCACCTCAACTCTGGTGACGTCTCCCTGGGTCAGGAACAGCCCCGAGTCATCTTGGGAGAAACTTGGCACAGTAAAGGGCTGCAGCTGAACCGATAAACCGTTCTCGGCGAACTGGGAGGCCAGGTAATCGGCGGCTTCCTTTTCTTCAGCCGTGGCGCTTTGGCGTGGTCCCAGGGTCTGGCTAAGGATGGCCAGCTGGCTCAAGGCGTAAGCCGACAACTCATCCGGAGCGGCTTCGGCTACTGATTCTTGGGCAGCAGCCGGTCGAGGGGCGGTTGTCGCCGGAGCGGGAGACTGGATAGGCTTGAGCGCGGGGATAGCAGATTCGGCCGGGGAGGCTTCCGGGGTCACCAGCTCCTGAGATACGGTGCCGCCGGTGCAGCCTATGGTCAGAGTCGAAACAACCAGCAGGGCGGACCTAACTCCCATTCCCCAGAATTTCAAGTCCGGTACCTCCCGCTGGCCAGAGCTAACTCTTTGCTAATCCTATTCCTTTCAGAACATTATACGTTGGCCCAGCCGGTACTGGATGGGCGCTGCCTTCCTCCGACGGCCCGACCGACCGTGTCGCGGCTGTCCTGAAGCTGGTTTATCGCTTCTATCTCGTCGGCCACCACGTGAAAATCTTCATCCACTGCATATCCAAAGAGTTGGATCAGATCGATGATCGGGTCGTAAAACCCGCTGCCAGACCCGTCCAACCGCTGGTTCACCAGAACGATTTTCTTGGGCCGGTCCCGGTGGACCCGGTGTCTCATCAGAGGATTGTCTTTGTCCCTCAGCAGTAGCAGCAACGCCAGCAATTCCTGGAGGGTACCGGCGCCTCCCGGCAGTAGAATAAAGGCGTCGGAATGATTCACCATCACCGAGAGTCGCTGATAAATGTCATAGATGCCGCTCTCCTCCCCCCAGTACTCTTGCAGACCATGGGGCAAGCCCTCTATGCGGGCGATGCGGCTGATGTTGGCACCCCTTAGATAGCCTCCGTGGTCCAACGCGCCCCGGGTCAGCTCCCCCATCATGCCTGAGCTGCCGGCGCCAAAGACCACGCCTATCCCCTTTTGCCCCAAGTTTTGCCCCAGGTTATAGGCGCTGCGTTTGAAAGAATCCTGCTGGGTGTTAGCGGAGCAAAACACTCCGACGTTAAAGGCGGGTACAGCAGAGCGCCTTTGACGAGAAACCTGGTTGGGAAGCTGCTGGCCGGCGGCGGCTTCTCGGAAACTCCCGGGGCTGGAACCCTGGGCGCTCGGCTGGTCGAATCCCTCTAGCAAGCCCTGCCCCGCTAGGGCCTTGATGGTGGGGGCTACTTGTTCCACCGAATCTAGGACCGTAAACAACCGGTTGGGGGCCGATATCATGCCTTGCGCTTCCAGGTGGCGGAAAATTTCGAGAACCGGACTCCAAGTAGTGTCCAATTGCAGCACCGCCGCAGGCTTGCCTCTTAGCTTTGGATCATTGGTCTGGTAGCCAACGATCAGGGAGGTTAGCTTGAACACTTCGGCCAGAGTCGGACTAGGCAGAAATACAAAGGCATCGGATCCGGAGATGCTTTTTTGCTGCATGGTCTGCAGCTCTATGACCTGGGTTCCCTTGCAATTCATGACCCGGTAGTCTGCCTTGCGGAGCAGGCCTATCAGCTGGGCTCGAAGATTTGCCTGGGACCGCAGATTATCCTGGGACCGCCGGGACTGTTTAAGGGAAGCCTCCTCCTGGCCAGCTTGGGAGCTGGATAGTCGGACGGTGTACTTGCCGGTTCTGGGCGCTATAGTCAATGTATTGGTGCTCTCCGTTAAAAGCCAAAGCTAATTGTCAAGGCGGTGCCAGCATATTTGTCGCGCGGCCACCCGTGAGTGAGGGCCACCCATGAATAAATACGAAGCCCAAGTCGAGATGGACCGCTATCCAGCCGGGGTAAGGGCAAGGACCCCTTTAAATGTGGCCTGTTAGAGGGGAAAACCCCGGTGACTTGTGTGGAAACAATACGCAGCCGGAAATCGCCGCAAATTCAGGGCGGAACTCTTTCGGGCAAAATGTTCTAGCTAAAAGATAGCATGGGGCCGATTGGGGAGAGTAGAGCGTCTTCCAATGGTTTGAACAGGTGCCAGCCCCCCAGCCCCTCAGAGCAGGGAGAACAGGCCGAAGCTAGATATCGAACTAAATACCGAGCAGGCCTTCCAGGTTTTTCCAGAGAATAGCCTCTTTCTCCTCCTGGGTAATGCTTTCCAGCCCCAGTACCCAGGAAACGGGCCAGTCAAAGTCCATGTCGAAGGGCCAGTCGGTGCCAAACAGCACCCGGTCGACTCCCACCGCGTCGATTAGATAGCGCAGGGCCTGCTCGGTGTAAACGATGCAGTCGTAGTAGAAGCGGTTGAGATATTCGCTGGGCGGTTTGGTGATGTGGGTCCGGGCCTCGGGGCGGACATTCCATCCCCGGTCCATACGCCCAATGCCGTAGCAGGTGTAGCCGCCCCCGTGGGACAGGCAGATTTTCAGGTCGGGGCAGGCGTCCATCACCCCGCCGAAGACCAGCGACGCGAAGGTGATGGTCCGGTCGGCCAAATTGCCGATGGTATTGGGGAGATGGTAGCGGTCAATTCGGGAATTGACGACGGTGTTTCCGGCCTGATGGAACAGGATTAAGGCGCCCATCTGCTCCGCGGCTTTCCAGAAGGGCAGGAATTCGGGCTCGTCCAGGGTGCGGCCGTTTATCTTGTCGTCGATCATCGCCCCTTTGAATCCCAGCTGGGTCATTACCCGCTCCAGCTCGGCGATGGCGGCGCCTACGTCCTGCATGGGCAGGGTGGCCAGCCCGGCGAATCGATCCGGCCAGGACTTGGTCATCTGTTGAATTTCGTTGTTGCAATCTTGCGAGGTGGCGCTGGCCACCGAGAGGTCCAGTTGGTAGTTGTAGAAGCTGGAGTAGGGCGACACCACGTGGATGTCCACCCCCAGCGAATCCATGTCCATCAGGCGCTGTTCCGCAGTCCAGCTGGTTTTGGGGGTCAGAAGGCCGCGACGGTCTCCAATTATCGCCGACTCCCTACCTCGGGCGTCCTGTTCCCTGCGGATGCCGTGCCAATCGCCGCTGCCTTCGGTCGCCTTCCAAAAACACTGGGGAACCAGATGGGCGTGGATGTCGATACTGCGCATGTCCTGATCCTGCCAAAGCTACTTTCGAAAAGACCTTACCCCATAATCGATAACCGACAATCGATTTTGAGGCATCGGGCGAAAGTTAGCATGACCCCCCAGCTACTGTCAATTAGGCAGGTTTGACGCTCCATCGGGCCGCTGCTACACTCGCTCATAGCTAATAGCTATCTCAAAACGACCCATGGCATTCCGAAAGAGAGAAGCGACTGAGGAATCTAAATCTTTGGCCGATAAAACCTCAAGAATCAGTATTACAGATACAACATAGCCACTAGAGGATCGGCCGAAAAGTACCCTGATCCAGGCTAGTCCGATATAATGGGCAGGAGAATTTAATGGGTGTGGGAGGCAGGGGATGCTGGGAAAACGCTCTAAACAGCTGGGGTTCCTGGAAGCGGACCATCTCTACCTGGACTATGTGGGCCGCGGCTCCTTCTACGGCTTCCTGGCCTCCCTGCGGGGTCAGCTATTTCGAGACGAAGACTTCGCCGAACTGTATTGCCCGGACAATGGCCGGGATAGCGTGCCGCCCAGTCTGGTGGCCACCGCGCTGTTGCTACAGGCCTACGACAAAGTGAGCGACCTGGAAGCCAAGCAGAGGGCGGACTTCGATATCCGGTGGAAGGTGGCGTTGGGGATTGAGGTGGAGGACCGTCCCTTTGCCAAGAGCACCCTGCAACTGTTTCGAGCCCAGCTGATCCTCCACGACCAGGTGCGGGCCGTCTTTCAGCGCAGCCTCCAATTCGCCCGGCAGACCGGCTGCCTGAAAGGACGGCGGATGAAGGTGGCGGTGGACACTACCTACATTCTGGGCCGGGGAGCGGTCAAGGACACCTACAACCTGCTGGCCGACGGCATAGTCCAGGTGGTCAGGGCACTGGCCCAACTGGATGGGACCCGGGCCGAGGAGTGGGCCTTGAGACACGGCCTGGAGCTTTACTTTGGCTCCAGTGTGAAGGGAGAGGCGGGGATTGACTGGGACAACAAGAAAGAGCGGCAAGCCTTACTGCAGAAGATAGTAGCCGATGCTGACCTGGTATTGGAACTGGCCCGTCAGGCCCAAGGTAGATTTCCCGCAGATAGTCCTGAGCGCCAGGCTATTGGAGAAGCAGCGGAACTCTTGGGGCAACTCCTCTTGCAAGATGTGGAACGGCAGGAGGATGGTCCGGCCCGGAAGGATGGCGTAAGCCGGGACCGGGTCCCTTCGGCGCACGACCCGGAGATGCGCCATGGGCGCAAAAGCAGCAGCAAACGCTTCGACGGACATAAGGCTGCCGTGGTGGTGGATACCGATTCCCAACTAGTGACCGCGGTAGATATCCTGCCCGGCAATGCCGGTGACAACACCGGAGTCCTGGAACTGGTGGAGCAGAGTGAAGAGAACACGGGCATAGCTGTGGAGGAGACCATTGGGGATGCGGCCTATGGGGATGGCGGGACGCGGCAGGCCTTTGCCGATGCCGGTCGGACGCTAATAGCCAAGGTGCCGGGTCGTCCCAGAAAAGACCACTTCCCCAAAGAAGACTTCCAGATCGACCTGACGGCTGGCGCCTGCACCTGCCCGGCCGGGCAGGTCACCCACACGCTACGTACCATGGGCAACCGGACCAACCGGTTGGGTCAGACCTACCCGGCCCAGAGTTTTCAATTCGACCCGGCGGTCTGTGGCGTATGCCCGCTGCGAGACCAATGCATTGCCAGCAGCAAGGGCAAAGGCCGTACGGTGACTCTCCACCCTCAGGAAGCGCTCCTGCAACAAGCCCGGGCCTTCCAGCAGAGTGAGAGATTTTGCCGAATACCCTAGTCGGCGACAGGTGGTCGAGCATCGCCTGGCTCGGCTGGTTCAACTGGGAGTCCGCCAATCTCGCTACTTTGGCCGGACCAAGACCCTTTATCAGCTACTCCTGGCAGCCACGGTGGCCAACCTGACCCTGGTGGCTACCAAGACGGGGATGATGTCCCAGGGTCCAGGCTCCTCCCCCAATAAACCAGAGAATAGACCGGACCGGCCCGCCGCCGGAGCCTGCCCTGAGTTCGCCACCGGGTCGCCCATCGTTACCGCCCAATTCATATTGGTCGCTGCCAGCTGGGCCGCCCTTAGTCTCAGACCTGGCCCAGTCCACTGGTTAACCTCCGCCTCATCTCGTCACAGCAGGGCTTTTCAGCCGGGTTTCTAGCGTCTAGATCATGCCCTCAGAGACTTTAGACCCCTCGCTTAGCTCGGGGTGACACTTTGGACTTAATTCTGAATCTGGAGATGAACAGTATGACGACCTCGAAATTGGAAGGCGAATACCGCCCCCCAGTGCCCTCCCGGGTGATTTTCGGACAAGGCAAGGTTTCCCAGCTTCAGGAAGAGCTGGATGTGCTGGGAGGCAAGCGGGCGTTGCTGCTTTCCGGCCCCACTGTGGCTGAGAAGACGGACTCAGTGCGGCGGGTCCGTGAGGCCCTGGGGGACTCCTGCCTGGGCGTTTACTCCGGATTAAGCCAGCGGGCGCCACTGACTACCGCCGTGGCAGCCACCAAAATGGCCCTGGAATGTAACGCCGATACCCTAGTGGGAGTGGGTGGCAGCACTATCTCTGACGCGGCTCGCATGATCGCGGTGATGATGGCGGAGGGGATCACCAGCGAGGACCGGCTGCGGGAGCTGGGCGAGCAGCAACACGGCCTGCTGGAGCCGAATCTGGAGGGTAAATCTCTACCCCGGCAGGTTTCAATCCCTACGACCCTTTCCGCCGGGGAGTTCAATCGGGGTGGGGGCAACGTGCTGGATGACCAGGCCGGTCACAAGATTCGGGTGCGGCACCCCGACCTCTATGCTCACCTGATAGTTTTGGACCCGGAAATGACCATCGGGACCCCGGACTGGCTCTGGCTATCCACCGGCGTCAAGGCGCTGGACCATTGCATCGAACGGCTCTACTGCAAAGGTAACCAGCCGGCCACCGACGCCACCACCGCCAAGGCCGCCGAGCTGCTGTTCAGCTACTTGCCCAAGTCCCGGGAGCAGGATGATGACCAGAACGCCCGGCTGCAATGCCTAATGGCCGCCTGGCTATCCATGATGGGCGCGCCCAGCGTCGGCTCGGGTTTGAGCCACGCCATCGGCCACGTCATCGGCGTGAAATACAACGTGGGCCACGGCTACACTTCGTGTGTCACCCAACCCTACGTCATGGAGTACAACCGGTCCGCTTCCGCCGACAAGCAGGCGATGCTGGCCCGGGCCGCCGGATTGGAAACCCGGGGCATGAGCGACGAAGCGGCTGCTGAGGCTGCGGCCCGGGTGGTTGATGAGTTCATCTTGGGCTTGGGGATGCCCCACCGGCTGCGCGAGCTAGAAATCCCCAGGGAGGACCTGCGGGATATCGCCGAGCAAGCCATGGAGGACGGCGGCGGTCGCAACAACCCGGTGCCCATCAACAGCGTGGAGCAGGTATTGGAGGTCCTGGAAAAGGCCTGGTAAGGGGGCGGGCTAGCTTCTGGGTTGGGGGGGAGCCCGGCCCGGCGTCAGTATAAAAAACCTACCGGGGGAGATGAATGGCCACGGCAGCAGAGAACAGAATTCGGGGCAAGGAACGGGAGGAGCTGGCGCGGGAGCTGCGCCGGCGGGTTGACGGCGAGGTGCGCTTCGACCCTTTTTCCCGGGTGCTTTACAGTACCGATGCCAGCATCTACCAGATGGAGCCGGTGGGCGTGGTCATTCCCCGGGGCGTGGAGGATGTGCTGGCGGTCATGGAAGTGGCGCGGGACAGTGGCGTCCCGGTGCTACCCCGGTCCGGTGGCACCAGCCTGGCCGGGCAAACTGTGAACCATGCCATTGTGATGGACTTCAGCAAATACCTGGACCAAATGCTGGAGGTTAATCAGGAAGAGCATTGGGTCCGGGTCCAACCCGGCATCATCTTGGACCAGCTCAACCGGCAACTCATGTCCCGTGGCCTGATGTACGCTCCAGACCCCACCACGTCCAGCCGGGCCTGCGTCGGCGGCGGCATTGGCAACAACACCTGTGGGTCTCATTCGGTGATTTACGGCAAGACCCTGGATCACGTCCAAGAGCTCCACACCGTGCTCTCCGACGCTACTCAAGCCCACTTCCGCCCTTTGGAAGCCCATGAGCTGGAGGCCAAGCTGAGCGGCGATAATTTGGAATCCGACATTTACCGGGGCGTCCGGCAGATCGCCCAGGATAATAGCGCGGAAATCGAGAGCCGATACCCCAAGATTCAGCGCCGGATCAGCGGCTACAACCTGGACGACTTCCTGGGAGACCGCCCGGTCAATCTCTCGGAAATAGTGGTGGGTTCCGAAGGAACGCTGTGTGTGGTGACCGAAGCCAAGCTCAACCTGGTTCCCCGTCCCACCATGACCTGCCTCTCCATCCTGCATTTCAAGGATATTTTCGAGTCCAGTGAAGCCACCATGAAAGTGCTGGAGCACAATCCCTCGGTGGTGGAAGTGATTGACAAGATGCTGCTGGACCGTTGCCGGGGTTCCCTGGGATTCGCCCAGAACCTGTCCTTTATCGAAGGAGACCCCGGGGCGGTGCTCCTAGTGGAGTTTTACGGCGAATCGGAGGCGGAATTGACCTCCAAGATGGAGGCGTTACAGGCAGACATGGCTCGCCAGGGCATGGGCTACAGCTGCGTTAACTTGTTATCCAAAGCCGAGCAATCCAACGTCTGGAACATCCGTAAAGCGGGTCTGGGCCTGCTGATGAGCATCCATGGGGACGCCAAGCCGCTCCCCTTCGTAGAGGACACGGCGGTGGACCCCAGCAAATTGGCTCCTTTCGTGCGCCGGTTTGACGAAATCGTCCGCAGCCACGGCACCGAGGCGGGCTACTACGGCCACGCCAGCGTGGGCTGCCTGCACATCCGGCCGCTGGTCAGCCTGAAAAACTCGGAAGGAATCGACCGCATGGTAGCCATCGCCGATGAGATCAGCGATCTGGTCAAGGAGTTCGGCGGCTCAATGAGCGGAGAGCACGGCGACGGCATCGTGCGGGGCGTCTGGACGGAGAAAATGTTCGGTCCTCAGATCTACGATGCTTTCCGAAAGCTGAAGCTGACCTTCGACCCCCAGGGGATCATGAATCCCGGCAAGATCATCGATTGCCCGCCGATGACCGAAAATCTGCGCTACGGTCCGGATTATCAAACCACCGCGATAGCTACTACCCTCGACTTTTCCGCAGACACCGATTTTGCCGGAGCAGTGGAAATGTGCAACGGTATGGGAGCATGCCGTCAGCATGGGGGCGTCATGTGTCCCTCCTACCTGGCGACCAGGGATGAGGAACACTCCACCAGAGGAAGAGCCAATTTACTGCGAGCCGCCCTCTCCGGCGACCTGCCGGAAGGCGCCATGACCAGCCGGCGGCTTTACGATGCCCTGGACCTGTGCCTGGAGTGCAAGGGTTGCAAGTCCGAGTGTCCTTCCGGCGTGGACATGGCCAAGCTCAAGTATGAGTTCCTGGAAAACTATTACCGGTCCAATCCCATGCCCCTTCGCTCGAAGGTCTTTGCCCACATCAATCGATTTAGCAGAATGGGAAGCCGGTTTGCACCCTTCTCCAACTGGGCCGCCGTTAGTCCGGTGGGCAAGCTGCTGGCCAGCACGCTCCTGGGGGTTCATCCCCGGCGCCGGCTGCCTCCCTTTGCCGTCAGGAGCTTTCCCAACTGGTTTGACTCCCGCGTCGATTTAAAGGAGAGGACCAGCGCCGCTCCCGCCTCTGCAAATAAAGTGGCCCTTTTCAACGACACTTTCATGAACTACAACTACCCGGAAATCGGTATAGCCTGCGTGGAGGTGCTGGAAGCTGCCGGATTCGAGGTAGAGTTGGTGAACGCCGGTTGCTGCGGGCGTCCCATGCTCTCCAAAGGACTGGTCAAGGAGGCGGCCCAGCAGGCCCGGGATAACATCGATCGGCTGTACGCCCTCGCTGAGCAGGGAATTCCCATTGTGGGCTGTGAGCCCAGCTGTTTGCTCACCTTGCGGGATGAGTATCCGGAGTTGCTTCAAGACGAGAGGGCCCAGGCAGTGGCCCAGGGCAGCTATCTTATCGACGAATTTCTAGCCATGCTTCAGGAACAGGGCAGGCTGGAGTTGGCTTTTCGGGACGTGCCCAAGAAGATTATGTTCCACGGGCACTGCCACCAAAAATCCCTGGTGGGCACTGATAGCTCCTTGCAGGTTCTCGGGCTACCGCCGGGATATCAGGTGGAGCTGATCGATTCCGGCTGCTGCGGCATGGCGGGCTCCTTTGGCTTCGAGAAGGAGCACTACGAGATTTCCATGAAGATCGGCGAGCAGGCGCTCTTCCCGGCGATTAACGCCAAGGACCCGGAATGGGAAGTGGCTGTCATGGGTGTTTCCTGCCGCCAGCAGGTGGAGCACGGCACCGGCCGCCGCGCCCGGCATTTGGTGGAAGTGCTGCGGGACGCCCTGCCCTAAACTAACCGCCGGGGCACCGTTATGGAAAATCCCCCTATATCCCCCTTTGCAAAGGGGGATATAGGGCTCCCAAGTTTAGTAATTTCGTCGAAGCTCAGGGCAACTCCAGCTCTTGGACCGTGGCGCCGAAGTTGCCCGCGGCGATACTGAGGTCCAGAATGTCGATTCGCCCGTCGCCGTTGGCATCGCCGAAGGGCAGGGTCAGCTCCGGAACAGTTAGGACCTGGCCGGATTTGATCTCCACGTTGGGCAGGTTAACCGCGATGTAGCCCGGAGCCCAGATGGAAATATCATGGGTACCCTCGGGTAACAGCAGATTAAATCTTCCGTCCCGCTCCACCCGATGCGCCACCTCTCCAACCTGCACCATTATTCCCCAGCTATCAGTCCGACCCTCCAGATGCGCCACCTCTCCAACCTGCACCATTATTCCCCAGCTATCAGTTCGACCCTCCAGATGGGTCAACCCACGCAGCTGTCCCTGAAGAAAGGGATTCCGAAACGTGAATTCCGGGCTGAATTCTGCGTCCGTGTTGGCCAGGAAGAAGCTACCAAGCCCGGCGGGTTGGGTGCCCACGGCCACTAGATCTAATGGGCTGGATAGGCTGGCATCGTGGTTGCCGAGGAATACCTCGGTATTGGGCAGGGACCCGGTGGAGGTATCTGTGGGGCTCAAGCCGGCTCCGAAGGAAGCGTCGGGTAATCCGCCGCCGGCCCCGTCTCCCAGGAGAATTTCGGCGAGGATTACCGTTATCTGTAAGGCAGGGCCGAGAGTGTTGTTATTGGGATTTTCATCTCCGGCCAGTTCTGCGGTGGCTCTCAGGTCATGAACTCCCGGGGAGACGCCAGAGGTATCCCACTGGAGGGTGAGGGCTATAATCTGGCCCGCATCCACCGTCACACCGACCGAGTCGGCCCCCTCCCGTCTGTCTCATCATGCAACTGGATTTCGAAAGATTCCTGACTTGTTCCCAGGTTGGCGGCGGTGATGTCAATTTTCACCACCTGGCCCCGATTGACCGATGAAACAGCGGCCTGGACTCTGATTATCGCAATGTCGTGGATTGGCTGCTGACCTTTGGGGGAAGACCGGGCAATTTCCGGGTGGCTGATTGCGGAGAACAAGATCATCGCGATCAAGATCAGGCTAGTTATACCAATTCTGTTTATAAGCGGCAGAGTTAAGCGTTGGGAAGTTGAGCCAAAGCCCGCTGGAGCCAGTCCCAACCTATCAGCCGCTTTAAGCGTGGTTTGTCAGCCTTCAGTTGCCGCAGCAGGTGTTCTATGGCCGACCTTTTGGCCTCTAGGGAAGGATATACCTCTCCTTCAATGTGCCGGCGCACTTCCTCAAAGACCCTTTCCGCTGGATTCAACTCCGGCGAGTAGGCCGGTAGAGATATTCGCCCAAAGCCCAGCTGGCCCATGAGTTTACCTCTGTGACTGGGGGCTCCATCCCACACCACCCCATCCATAGGGCCACTGCTCAAATATGGGAACCAACTGTTGCTGGTTCATGCCCTGGGACCATCCCCAGTGTAGTTCACCCCGCCCCACGTCCACCGCCAGCACCAAATAGCTCCAACGGAACACGATCTGCATCGGCTGGATAATCTTCTTCCCTTTCAGACCCCAGCGCCGCCGCACCTGCCCCCAGAGACCAAAACGCATCTCGTCACAGTGCCATAACCGGGAGGCAGTAGTCATTCCAGCCTGGCCCAAGGCATCCAGTAGGCCCCTTTTTTCCAGGCCATCTGCTGTTTTGCATCGGCTTTATCGGAATGGGGTCGGGGGACTTTCAACCCCAGCCCAAGCCCCTTCATCAGGGAATACATGCCTTTATAGGTATAACGCACCCCCCAGCGTCCCCAGACCCACTCCTTTGCATCCCAGACCGTCCGGAACTGGCCCAGTTGCACCTTGGCCACCAGCGCTCTTTGCTGCAGCGGGTTTAGATAGGGCTTTTTGCCCTTGGCCTGGTGCCCTACCACCCGTCTCAGAACTTCGCCAAGTCCACCTCGTCGATACCACCTGAGCCACTGTTCCATGCTGCGGTAGGATGCCCCGGTCGTATCCACTACATCCTGAATGCGTTTCCCCTGGCTCAGCTGCCAGAAGGCTTGCAGTCGGGTACGCCGTTGGGGATGTACCTCTTTCTGGTAAAGCTGTTTCAATTCCTCGCTGCTTTCTTGCCAGTCAACTTTCACTCCTTTTCCCATCCCTTCGTCCCTCACTCCTTGGCTATTTTCCCTTCATTTTATCTCCACTACATACACCATCCTCCTACTCTTTCTCTCCCCTCTTTATTCAGAATTGGTATTACAAGCGCCGGGACTGGCAATTTGATGGGCTTAGGGGTCGGGGGATTGTGGGCCGGCATTTCAATCCTGCTTTCTTCAAGGTGCGGAATAGATCAGCATAACCAGAGCACCCGAGGCGCCCTTGTCCTGTTTCAGATGATCCAGCACCAGTGTGTGAGCGGATAAGCTGTTAAATGCGGTTAGGCCCACCGTGGAATAGTGGAAACTTCTATCGCACTGGTCCCCGGTGATATTTACTCCGTCCAGAACAGTTCTGGCGCAGGGCAAATCGAAGGCGGAGATCCACATGGCAGTGGACACTTCCTGGACCACAAAGTTGCTGGGCACGGCGAAGGACATCACATCGGAACCGATGGTCCCCCGGGCAGTGGCAAACATCAAAAAGCTGGTGGCGGAGGGATGCTCCCAATGGTAGTAGCCCAGCTGGTCGTGGGTCACGGCGGGTTGTTTTAAAGCCTGAGTAACCACCTCGTTGATCGCATCCAATCAGGTGGTTCGGCTGAGGTCGCTTAGCGCTGGGGTCTCTATACTCAATTCCACCGCCTGCCAGGCCCGGGAAGACTCCTGCCCGCTGGAGAAGTAGGCGACGATCCAGCCTTCGTCGTCGTAATACAGGTTTACCGAGGTGGCTAATCCGTCGATGTTGATGATGGGGATGGCGCCAACGCCGAAGTTCGCGCCGGAGCCCAATAGCGTGCCGATGCCTGCCCGAAAGAGGGTTGGCTCGGGATTGCTGAACAGGTCTGCGTCCACCGCGCTCTTATCCAGGCCAAAGCCGCCAGCACCGTCTGGGACACGATAATAGGCCGAGAATGCGGCTTGGGAGGCGGGGAAAGCTTGTCCTGTTTGCTGAAGGAATTCCTGGGCCTCCGCGGTAAGGCCCAGGGTGATGCCAGCAGACTGGAGCGGGGCTGGCTCCTCTGGCGTTCCGGTGGTGTATATCGTAAAGAGAGCGGCTATGCCCAGGACGAATAGCAGTCAAAATCGAAGGTGTGAATTGGAAAAAATAATGCGGAACAAATGACGCCAGTCCGTAAACAGGATTTCAAGGTTTTTACCTGGAAAAGGGGCCAATGTCAACCCTCGGTAGTGAATAAGCAGGGCCTTTTCATTCTCCTGCCTGGTAGGTAAAGCCCATCATGTCGAAAGCTTCGCTGAGATGGGCATTGTGGCGGCGTAGGGCAGCGGCTACGTTGGAATGCCCAGCCCGACGTACCAAGCTGATGACCAGGTTCCGCAGGCCCGCCAGAACCTGTGGGGCGGCCCCAGTGCGCACCTGAGAGCGGTCCTCGTCGAAGGTCACATCCCGTACCCAGTGGAGGCGGTTCTCGATGCCCCAGTGCCCACGGGAAAGGCTCAACAATCGCCTGGCATCGGCATCAGTGGCTGGGAGACTGCTAATTGCATAGCTCACAGCCACCTGTTTCTTGCCCTTCACGACCCGCTGGCGCTCTAGCCGACACACCTGTTGCAGATGCGGCCACGCTTCCCCGACCGTCCCAGCGCTGCCCACGTAGCCATTTAGCTCTGGGTCGGCCAAGGCCCACAACTCTCGCCGCTCCAGCCGCCCATGACGCCGCTTTACTGGAGCATCGGCCCAGACCGTCAGCTTGGCCCCGCGTGCTCGCCACTCCGCTGCCAGCCAGGGAGGTACGGTTGGGCCACCAGCCCTCTCAGTTCCTAGCAGGGGAAAAAGCCACCTCCAGGTCTCGGCGCAAGGTGGGCTGATTCTCTTTAACTGGCAGCAGATACTCTCCGCCGCCTGCCACAATCTGCTCACAGACTTTCCGTTGGGTCAGTAAGGCATCAGCCACTACTACCCGACCCTTCAGGGAGTACCTGGCCCAATACTTCTTTGACCGCCGCCAATTCTTCCCCTTTGCCCGGCGCAGCTACCTGCGCCAGCACTGCCCCAGCGCGGCTAGCGTAGGCCGACACCAGATGGACCCCGGGTATCTCTTGGCCGTGGACCCCTCGCAAGGTTTTCCCGTCCAGGGACAGGGGGTCATCCGCCTCTACCCCGCTATTTGCCAGCCAGTTGCCGACTTCTGCCTCAAAGGCCGCCACGTCCAGGCCCTTGAACACCCGGTGGAGGGTGGCCACGCAGGGTGTCTTCTCCTGGCTGAACCCCAAAAGCTGCGCCGTAGCACCCCCTTGGTCCCGCCCCCATTGATGCTATGGCGTATAAGCTGCGGGCGCCGCACAGCATGGCACAGGTGGCCAAGGCCAGGATCGCCCCCAAAGAGTGGCGTCGCCCTTGGCCACTCCGGAAGTCAGGCACCAAATCCAGCGTTTCTCTCAAAGTCATCATCCTTCCCTCCCGCTTAAACTGGTAATAATTTTATACTATTTTGAGAAAATGAAAAGGCCCCGAGTGAATAAGCGGTCCCCTTGATATTGCCCAGAGCATATTGTTCCTCATTTTCGGCTATACCAAAGCCAAGTCAGGGTCTAGAGGATCGGCCGAAAAGCACCCTGATCCAGGCTAGTCCGATATAATGGGCAGGAGAATTTAATGGGTGTGGGAGGCAGGGGATGCTGGGAAAATGCTCTAAACAGCTGGGGTTCCTGGAAGCGGACCATCTCTACCTGGACTATGTGGGTCGCGGCTCCTTCTACGGCTTCCTGGCCTCCCTGCGGGGTCAGCTATTTCGGGACGAAGATTTCGCCGAACTGTATTGCCCAGACAATGGCCGGGACAGCGTGCCTCCCAGTCTGGTTGCCACCGCGCTGTTGCTGCAGGCCTACGACAAAGTGAGCGACCTGGAAGCCAAGCAGAGGGCGGACTTCGATATCCGGTGGAAGGTGGCGTTGGGGATTGAGGTGGAGGACCGTCCCTTTGCCAAGAGCACCCTGCAACTGTTTCGAGCCCAGCTGATCCTCCACGACCAGGTGCGGTCCGTCTTTCAGCGCAGCCTCCAATTCGCCCGGCAGACCGGCTGCCTGAAAGGACGGCGGATGAAGGTGGCGGTGGACACTACCTACATTCTGGGTCGGGGAGCGGTCAAGGACACCTACAACCTGCTGGCCGACGGCATAGTCCAGGTGGTCAGGGCATTGGCCCAACTGGATGGGACCCGGGCCGAGGAGTGGGCCTTGAGACACGGCCTGGAGCTTTACTTTGGCTCCAGTGTGAAGGGAGAGGCGGGGATTGACTGGGACAACAAGAAGGAGCGGCAAGCCTTACTGCAGAAGATAGTAGCCGATGCTGACCTGGTATTGGAACTGGCCCGTCAGGCCCAAGGTAGATTTCCCGCAGATAGTCCTGAGCGCCAGGCTATTGGAGAAGCAGCGGAACTCTTGGGGCAACTCCTCTTGCAAGATGTGGAACGGCAGGAGGATGGTCCGGCCCGGAAGGATGGCGTAAGCCGGGACCGGGTCCCTTCGGCGCACGACCCGGAGATGCGCCATGGGCGCAAAAGCAGCAGCAAACGCTTCGACGGACATAAGGCTGCCGTGGTGGTGGATACCGATTCCCAACTGGTGACCGCGGTAGACATTCTGCCCGGCAATGCCGGTGACAACACCGGAGTCCTGGAATTGGTGGAGCAGAGTGAAGAGAACACGGGCATAGCGGTGGAGGAGACTATCGGGGATGCGGCCTATGGAGATGGCGGGACGCGGCAGGCCTTTGCCGATGCCGACCGGACGCTAATAGCCAAGGTGCCGGGTCGTCCCAGAAAAGACCACTTCCCCAAAGAAGACTTCCAGATCGACCTGACGGCTGGCGCCTGCACCTGCCCGGCCGGGCAGGTCACCCACACGCTACGTACCATGGGCAACCGGACCAACCGGTTGGGTCAGACCTACCCGGCCCAGAGTTTTCAATTCGACCCGGCGGTCTGTGGCGTATGCCCGCTGCGAGACCAATGCATTGCCAGCAGCAAGGGCAAAGGCCGTACGGTGACTCTCCACCCCCAAGAGGCGCTCCTGCAACAAGCCCGGGCCTTCCAGCCGGGTTTCTAGATGGACACCCTACCAACCACGGCGGGGTTCGATTTTATTAGGAAACCGGGATTTTGGTTTAGGAAACTGACGGCCGCTGCTGAGTCCAGGGTCGGGCCTCCTCGAAGGCGGCCGAAGCCCGCAACACCAACGCCTCGGCGCCCCAAGGGCCTATGATGTGCAACCCAACGGGCATACCATCGGCGGAGAACCCGCCGGGCACGCTGGCGGCGGTCTGACGGCTCATGTTGATGGGAAAAGTGAAGGGCAGGTATCCCCAGAAGGGGTTGACCTCCTTCCCGCCGATGACCTTGGGAGGTTGTCCAATGGGGAAAGCCGGAACGGCCATGGTGGGCGTCAGCAACAAGTCGTAATCGTCGAAAAAGATCTCCATCTGGCGGCGCAGCTGATCCACCTGCCACAGGGCTCGGGACAGATCGGCTGCGGAAAGGGAAGCCGCATGCTGCAGCGTCAGCCCGACGTAATCGGTGAAATCCGGTCTATGTTCCTCCAGCAGGTGGCCATAGGAGGTGTAGGTTGCGGTGCTAAAAATGTCAAAGAACGCTGGGAAGGGATCCTCCAGGGTCAAGCTGGCTTCGTCAACATTGGCTCCCAGCTCCGTGAACACCTGGGCCGCCTTTTCGGTTATGCTGACTACTTCAGGATCCACTCCGGCGTATCCCAGGTCCGGGCTCCAGGCCATCCGCAGGCCGGCCACCCCTTGGTTCAGCCCGGTGGAAAAATTGGGGGGTGTTTCCCGCATGGAGGTGGGGTCTCTGGGGTCCACGCCGGCCAGCACTTGCAGCAGCAGGGCGGTGTCGGCTACAGTGCGGGACATCGGCCCCGATTGGGAAAAGTGGTTGGCGGAGGGCTGTCCGTAGCCGCCGTAACGGGGAACCCGGCCTTGCGACGGCTTAATCCCGAAAACTCCGGTGAAGCTGGCGGGAATGCGAATGGAGCCGCCGCCGTCGCTGCCGGTGGCCAGGGTGCATAGCCCCGAAGCCAGTGCCGCCGCCGCGCCTCCGCTGGAACCCCCGGCGGTGCGTGCGGTGTTCCACGGATTGCGGCAGGCGTCGCCAAGCCGGTTTTCCGTGGTACCGGACTGGCCGAATTCCGGCGTGTTGGTCTTTCCCAGGATAATGGCGCCGGCTCGTCTCACCCGCTCTACGACCACCGAGTCCACCTCCGGAACCCGATCCTGGAAAATGGTCGATCCCATGGTGGTGGGAATCCCCTGGGTTACCTCCAGGTCTTTAATGGAGATGGGTATGCCGTGGAGCGGGCCCAAGTTGTCCCCCCTTTGCACCGCGTCCTGGGCCTGTTTGGCCGCGGCCAGGGCCTGGTCTGGACAGAGGGCCAGATAGGCGTTCAATTGCGGGTTCAGTTGCTCGATCCTCCGGTAAAAGAGCTCAGTCAGCTCGACGATGGACACCTCTTTGGCGGCAATTTTCTGGCGGAGTTCGGTGGCTGGAGCAAAGCTTAGGTCGGACTCCATACGGGCCCTCCTTCTGGCTATGGTGTCTGGCTATGGTGTCTGGGGTGCTAACTGGATGCTGCTAACTATTTTGCTGCCGGGTGACGCTCGGGCCGGCCGGAGCGGGCTGTGTCGATTGACACTAATTTGACCCTTGCCTACAATCGCCCCCATTATAGCTCAGGCCGGTATGGCTCAGGCCGGTATGGCTCAGGCCGGAAGTTCAGAAGGACGATGGGGCAGCCTGACCCGATAGGTAAATAAGAAATTTGGCGCTAGTCGGCATAATAGCCAATCCCGCGGCCAGCAAGGACATCCGACGGCTGGTGGCCCAAGGCCGGGTGGTTCCCGACTGGGAGAAGGTGAACACTCTGCGGCGGGTGTTGGTGGGTCTTCAAGCTGTGGGGATTGAGCGAGTGGTGGGCATGCCCGACGCCTCCAACCTGTGCCGCCGCAGCCACGAGGATGCCCAGGTCTCCCTGGAGTTGGAACTGCTGGACATGCAGATCTACCACGAAGAGGGTGACACCGTCCGCGCCGCGACCATGATGCGGGAAATGGGCGTGGACTGTCTGGTTACCCTGGGAGGCGACGGCACGAATCGTGCGGCGGCCACGGGTTCGGGTCAAATTCCTATAGTTGCCATATCCACCGGAACCAACAACGTGTTTCCCACCATGGTCGAGGGGACCCTGGCCGGTCTGGCCGCGGGTCTGGTCGCTCAGGGCAAACTAGACCTGAGCCGGATTTCCAGCGTTAGCAAGACCCTGAACGTTTATATCGACGGTCGGTACCGGGAGATGGCCTTGATTGACGTGGCATTCTCTCAAGAGCGTTTTGTAGCCGCCCGGGCGATCTGGGACCTGGGCACCCTGTACGAGGTGTTTCTGACCCGGGCCGAGCCCACTAGCATTGGACTGGCTGCTGTAGGGGCCGCTTTACAGCCGGTAACCCTGGCGGAGGATGGCGGTCTTCACTATGTCCTAGATTCGTCGCCTGGCACCGGACAGCCTGGCAATGGGCAGCCCGACGCCTCCGGCTCGGAGCCGGTTACCGTGCTGGCCGCCATAGCGCCCGGCGTGGTCCAGGAGGTGCCCATCCCGCTCTGGCAGCGGCTTCCCCTGGGGGAAAGAATAGCCGTGGAGCGGCGTTTTGCCACGGTGGCTCTGGACGGCGAGCGAGCGTTTTCGGTGAGCCCGGAGCAGCTGGTCGAGGTGGAGCTGCAGCGCAACGGGCCGCCGGTGGTCTCGGTTGATGCAGCGCTAAAAGAGGCCGCCCAACTGGGGCTGTTCCGTCTAGGGTAGTATTGGGAGTAAGACGGGAAAACTGCGCTCATCTCTTTGGCGCGTGGGGCTTGGAGGGGGTTTTAATTGTCATTGCGAGGGCCGCAGGCCCGAAGCAATCTCAAGAGGATCAGGTGAGATTGCTTCGCTTCACTCCCAATGAAAACGAAGACAAATTAAAGACCATGATGGGGCTTGGACCAGGGGTTTCAACAAGGTATTATTAGGCGGAAATTTGGGGGCCGCTATCCCGCCCTAGTGGTTGGTTTGGCGGATTGGGGAGGCTGATGATCGTCAGTACCGGCACCAGGCTAGAGGTCAAGAATGCCCGCCTGTGCGACTGCCCGGAAAATCATCTTAGCTGCATCACGGCGAAAGAATGGATGAAGTCGCAAATAGGCGTATGGCAGTTTTACTATGAGTCCAGGGACATCAGAGACAAAAAACTACATCCAGCGACCTATCCCATCGCCCTGGCAAAAAAATGTATTTCCCTGTTCACCCACGAAGGCGAGCTGGCGCTGGACCCCTTCCTGGGCAGTGGTACCACTCTAGTTGCGGCCCAGGACTTGAACCGCAACGCTGTTGGTTTTGACCTAAAGCCGGAATACGTGGAGCTGAGCGACGACCGATTAGCTAGCCCCCATTTGGGACTAAACACCGATCAAATCGCCTGCTGCGACGATGCCAGATCCATTCCGGAATACCTGGAGCCAGCCACGGTAAGCCTGATAGTGACCTCGCCACCCTACGCGAATTTGCTGAATCGCCCCAGGCTGAACAAGAGCCGGCGCGGCAACCTGCGCGCCAACGACCAGTACCTCAAGGTCGAGCAGTACAGCCAAGACCAGAGAGACCTGGGCACGCTGGACCTGGAGGGATACCAGCGGGAGATGGGGCAGATATTCCGAGGACTGCTGCCCCTGCTTAAAGAGAAGGGACACTGCGTAATCGACGTGCCGGACATGTGGTGGGAGAACCAGCGGGTAACCCTTCATATCGCGGTGGTGGAAGCCCTGCGGCAGGTTGGTTACGAACTCCGCAACATCATTATTTGGGACCGCACCAACATCGTTAACCGCGTCGGCATCTTCGGCTGGCCCTCCAACTACATCACCATGGGCACCACCTTTGAGTATCTCCTGGATTTTTGGAAGCCGGTTTCTTCCCCCAGCGCGGTCCAGCCTTAAAAACTATCTCGAAAGGTCACCCCGGGCTGAAGGGCTCCATTAGCAAGCCATGGATCGTTTTGAGACAGATTCTTAACCCGGGAGATTGCTTTTGCTTGGCGGTTGGGAGCTAGTGATAGCCCTGGTGGCGGTTTTCCTGGGGGCCACCATCATGGGTACGGTCAGCTTTGGGTTTGCATTGGTGGCGGCTCCGGTGCTGCTACTGTTTCTCGCCCCTCAATCGGTGGTGGTCATTGCCAATATCCTCATTGTCATCTTGCTGGTCTTCGTGTTGTTTCGGGTGAGGCAGCATGTCAGCTTTCGGCTGGTGGCGGGGATGGCTATTGGAGGCCTGCTTGCAGTACCCCTGGGGGTGGTGTTCCTGAAGTCCGCCGACCCCGCTGTTTTACGCATGGTCATTGGCGGTGTAATTCTCTCGCTGGGGATCATGGTCTTGTTCAAGGTGCAAATCCCCCTGGCCCGGCATCGATTGGCCGGCCCGATTTTTGGCTTCCTAGCTTCCCTTGCCATCACCTCGCTGAGCATTGGGGGCCCGCTGGCGGCCATTTATGTAATGGCGCAAGGGTGGCCACCGCCGGTGATGCGGGCTTCTTTAGCGTTTTTCTTTCTTTCCAACTATGTGCTGGCCTTCGTACTCTATTTCGTCGTTGGCTTGGTGGACCTGGATACGCTGGCCAACGCTGGACTGTTGGTGCCGGGGCTGCTGGCCGGGTTGGGCTTGGCCAACTTGATCGTCAACCGCATTAACGAAGGCGTGTTCCGGTATGCCGCGATCGCGGTGATAATTGCCGGCGGTCTGATGCTGCTGGCCCGGGAGGTAACCAGGCTGTGAAAAGCCTGCCCTTCTAATTGGGGGCAGGTTATTCGACGGGATGGGACAAAGGAAAGGGCGAGGATTTCCTCGCCCCGGTTGGTTTCGCCCTGGTTCTTGGGAATAAATGCCGGTGGTCAGGCCGAATGGTCGTGGTAGGCCGCCAAGGCGGCGGTTATTCCGTCGCCCACTGCCGCTCCCAGCTGGCGGGTGGATTCGGCGCGGGCGTCACCGCAAATGTAAACCCCCGGCTGATTGGTTCGCATGTGCTGGTCTCCGTAAATGTGCCCGGCCGCATCCATGTCCAGTATTCCCCGGAGGTACTCCGTGTTCGGGTGGAACCCCACGTAGATGAACGCCGCCGCGGTCGGGTACTCGTATACCTGGCCGGATTTCAGGTCCTTGACCCGGGCCGATTCCAGGATCTCGTTGCCGGTAAACTCCTCTACCACGTGGCTCCAGAGCCACTTGAATTTGGGGCTGGCAAAAGCCCGCTCTTGCAGGATTTTGGCGGCTCGCAACTCGTCGCGGCGATGTATTATGGTCACCGAGTTGACGATGCCGCTTAAATAGTAGCTTTCGTCCATGGCGGCGTCGCCCCCACCCACGACCACAACGTCCTGACCCCGGAAGAAATTGCCGTCGCATACGGCGCAGTAGGAGACGCCCCGCCCGGCGAATTCGTCCTCTCCGGTTACACCCAGCTTGTTATGGCTGCCGCCGGTGGCGATGATCAACCGGCTGGCGGTGTATTCCTTGTCGTAGGTTCGGACCACCTTGACCGGCTGGTCCAGGTGGTCCACCGATTCTGCTTCTTCGTATTCGATCTCGGCGCCGAAACGGGTGGTTTGCTCCTCCATCATCTGGGACAATTCCTGGCCCTTGACGCCCTTGGGAAACCCGGGGTAATTCTCAATCTCGTCGGTAATCAAGAGCTGGCCACCGGCGCCCAGGGATTCCAGAATCAGGGTCTTCATCATCGCTCGGGTGGTATACAGACCGGCGGACAGACCGGCTGCGCCCGCGCCCAGGATGATAACATCGTACTCCGCTTTCATGTAAGGCATTCCCTCCCGTGGGCTAAAAGTGCGCCGCACTCATTGGTCGTTAAACTTTTGGGCGCCCTTAAACTTCTGATGGGTTCGGCAAATGATGATAGCTTAAAAATTAGCGGCTGGCTAGGATAAGCCGATGGTGAAGTGGGACCTTCGCAGGATAAGCCCTTCCGGGTAAGCCCTTACCGAGCCGATTCGGCGTCGGTTAGGCTGTTGCCCGGACTCCCTTGCGGAAGAACTCAACAGTCTGTCGCAGACCCTCTTCCAGGTTAATCTGAGGCGACCATCCCAATATCCGATCCGCCTTGCTGCATTCCAAGCTGATTCGGTAGATCTCCCCTGGCCGCTGGGGACGGTGTTCCGCCTCCCACCTGTACTCTGTGATGCTTTGCAAGGCCTCATAGATGTAGTTGACGCTGGTGCTTTCTCCCGTCCCGATGTTGATGGCTTCACCGTCTCCCTGCTGCATGGCGCGAATGTTGGCCTGCACCACATCCGCGACGAAGACGAAGTCCCGCTCCTGGTCGCCGCCGCCGAAAATTCGCGGCTGCCGGCCTTCCAGCATGGCCTGGGTGAAAATGGCAATGACCCCCGCTTCGCCGTGAGGGTCCTGTCGAGGCCCGTAGACGTTCCCGTAGCGGAGAATGGAATAGTTCAAATGGTAGAGACGCTGGTACAGCTCGACGTATTGCTCACCTAAATGCTTGGATAACCCGTAGGGGGACATGGGGCGAATGGGCGTGGTTTCAGGGCAAGGGTTAAATTCCGGGTCTCTATATAAAGCGCCGCCGGTGGAGGAGTAGATGAACTTTTCAACTCCGAAGCGGCGGGAAGCCTCCAGGAGCCGGAGGGTACCGGTGACGTTGATCGCGGCGTCGTTGATCGGGTCTTTGGTAGACTCGGTCACGCTCACTTGGGCAGCCATATGAAAGATGATGTCCGGCTGCTCCCGGTGAAAAACGTCATTCACCAATTGGTGGGTGATGTCGCTGTGATGAAAGGTGGCGGAAGGATTGAGGTTCCTCAGCTTGCCGGTGCTCAGGTTATCCATCACTACGACCTGATGGCCTTCCGCCAGCAGTTGGTCGACTAAATGGGAGCCGATGAATCCGGCTCCTCCCGTTACTATAACTTTTTTGGCCTCAACCATACCCACCTCGGTACATAGGTTCAGAGCGTATGATAACTCTCCCCGGAGGCTTAGCACAACGCCACTAGCAAAATTGTAACTGTTCAGACTTGATGAGCTGAATTGGCTCAAAGCCGTTGGAAAAACGCTGGCATGGCCGGGGGAGTTGTGGCATACCAGGGAGGTGGACACTGAACTAGACCTGAACGCGGCGAGTCGCGAAACTCTGCTGGAGATAATTGCCGGCCAGCGGGCAGTCATTGCCGATTTGCAAAGGCGGATTGGGGTTCTGGAATCCCGTCCCAACCGGCGCGGGTCGTCGGGGATGCCGGGTAATCAGCCGCACTCCAGCCGGCAAGCGCCGGAGAAAAAGGAGCCCAGAAAGCCGCGCCGCCATGGCTTCGCCCGCCAGCGCATGACTCCTACCCAGCGGGTGGAGCATGCCGTGGCGGTCTGTCCCGACTGCGGGACTCACCTGAACGGCGGATGGGTACAGCGAACTCGGGAAGTCATTGAGCTACCGGTGGCTCCGGTAGAAGTGACCGAGCACGCCCTGGTAGCCCGCATCTGTCCGGTATGCCAGCGGCGCCGGCTGCCCAAAGAGGCCCTGCAGGGGGTGGTTCTGGGCCAGCAGCGCCTGGGGGTCAATCTGGTAAGCCTGATGGTGACCCTGCGGGAGGAGGGACGGTTGCCCATAAGAATCATCCAATGGTACCTGGAGACCGTCCATCAGTTGCACCTGAGTGTTGGTGCCATCGTCCAGGCCGTCCATGGAGTAGCCCGTCAGGCTGAGACGGCGGTGCGAGAGGTGCTCGAGCAAGTCCGCGCCAGTCCCGTGGTGCAGGGCGACGAAACCGGCTGGCGCCAGGACGGGAGCAACGGCTATGTTTGGACCTTCAGCACTCCCAGCGAACGATACTTCCTGCGTCGGGGTCGGGATAAGGGGGTGGTGGATGAGGTGCTGGATTCCTCCTTCAGCGGAGTGTTGGTCAGTGATTTCTACGCCGCCTATAACCACTACCCGGGCCTGAAGCAACGGTGCTGGGCTCATCTGCTGCGGGATATCCATGACCTGAAAGGGTTGTACCCAGAAGACGCTGGGCTGGCTCAGTGGGCCGAGGCGGTTCACCAGGTCTACACGGAGGCCAAGGCCTCGGTCCTTCCCCGAGCCCAGCCAGGCCATCGCACCCAGCTAATGCTGGAGGAGAAACTAATGGTCTTGGCGCGGCCTTTCCTTAAAGATCCCCTGGCGGTTCAGGCCAAGCTCTGCCGGCGCATGGAACGGTTCATCAAGGAACTGTTTGTCTTCGTGTCGGACCCAGCCGTGCCCTCAGACAACAACGCCGCCGAGCGGAGCCTGCGGCATCTGGTAACCAGTCGCAAGATCAGCGGCGGCACCCGCTCAGGGCAGGGCACCGACAGCAAGATGACCTTGGCATCCCTCTTTGGCACCTGGCGGGCCAGAGGTCTCAATCCCCTCCTGGAATGCCGCCGGTTGCTCGCTTCCCCTCAAATCTGAACAGTTTCGCAAAATTGTATCAAGGACGCCCTGCCTCCTACAGAGTTAGTGTCAAAAGCATCTATGGTCCCTGTTGCGGTGTATCCGTCGCTCCGGCTTTCGCCGGAGCCCAGATGTCGCCCCCTGGTTGATGGATAGATGACTCCGGATTCCGGCCTGCGCCGGAATGACGTGCCGGGAATCATGCTATGCCCGGATATCCAAGAACGCAGGCTTTTACAGAGTCTGGAATTTGGATTGATGGCCAGGGATAAACCGCGCGGTAAGCTCTCGTCACCAGGTTCTGGCTATGCTCCGTGATACAATCAGCCCGGATGCGATCAGCCCGGAGACGAGCAGCCGGATGAATCTTTCCCGCGGGGAGGGACGCTATCCAGCCTCAGGATAGGGCGGCCGGGTTTAGACCGGAGAATCTGACTCTCTACTTGGACGCGGAAGCTATCGACAACGCCGTCCGCCGCTTGGCCAGGGAGTTGGACCGTGATTACGCCGACCGGCCGCCCGTCTTGGTGGGAGTGCTCAAGGGCGGGTTCATCTTCCTGGCGGATCTGGTAAGGCGGATGCAGGTCTCCGTTCTTAGCGTGGAATTCCTCCGGCTCTCCAGCTACGGTGGAAATACGGTAAGCTCTGGCGCTCCCAGAATAGTGGTCGGCTTGCCCGAAGACGCGGTTCTGAACCGGCACCTGGTGCTGGTGGAGGACATTGTAGACACGGGGTTGACCACCGCCGCCGCGCTAGAGTATCTGCGGGAAAAGAAACCGGCTTCAATCAGGCTTTGTGTACTGCTGGATAAACCGGAACGGCGGCGAGTTCCCGCCGTTATCGACTACCTTGGTTTCACGGTCCCCGACCGCTTCCTGGTGGGTTATGGACTGGATCTGGATCAGCGCTACCGGCAACTCCCCGGAATCTACATGCTAAATCAGGAGCCGGGCTGAATCAGAACCCGGCGGCCATCCCGGCTAGTTGCTGCCCCCATGTGGTCACTAAAATGTGGTGACTGCAATTATCCTGTGATATGGTGACGGGGTTTAAAAAACCGGAACACCGGCCAGGTTGAGGAGATGGGAGAATGGCAGAGCAGATAGGATTTATTGGGCTGGGCATAATGGGCAAGCCCATGGCCCGCAACTTGATCCAGGCCGGCTATGAATTGACCGTCTACGACATCGTCGGCGAGGCTGTGGAAGAGCTGGGCATCGCCGGGGCCACCGCCGTCTCCTCATCCCAGGAGGTGGCGGCGGCTACCGGCAAGGTCATCACCATGTTGCCCGATTCAGCGGACTCGGATAGGGCTATCCTGGGTCCCGGCGGGGTGTTGGAAGGAGCCCGTCCCGGAGCCATAATCATCGACATGAGCTCCATTGCGCCCTCCATGTCCCAGAAGATCGCAGCGGAATGCTCCAAAAAGTCGGTGGAGTTCCTGGATGCTCCCGTAAGCGGAGGTGAGCCCGGCGCGATCAACGCCGCCCTGGCCATCATGGTTGGCGGCAAGCAGGAAGTTTTCGATCAGTGCGGCGATCTGCTGAAGGTCATGGGCTCCAATGTGGTATTGACCGGCGACGTGGGCGCCGGCAACATCACCAAGCTGGCCAATCAGATCATCGTAGCCGCGAACATAGAGGCACTCAGTGAAGCCCTGGTTCTGGCGCAGAAGGGCGGCGTGGACCCGGAGCGGGTTTTCAATGCCATTCGAGGCGGGCTGGCCGGCAGCGCCGTCATGGAAGCGAAGGGTCCTATGATGCTGGAGCGAAACTTCCGCGCCGGTTTCCGCATCAGGTTACACCAGAAGGACCTGCGGAACGTGCTGCAGACGGCCCAGGAGCTGAATGTCCCGCTGCCGGTGACCGCTTTGGTGCAGCAAATGCTGGGCTCGCTGGTCAACGACGGAGACCAGGATGCGGACCATTCCGCCATCCTGCACTTCGTGGAGAAGCTGGCCCACGTGGAAGTGAAAAAGGGCGGCCAATAGCCGGGGAGCCCCTTCATGGCCTGGCCGGGGATTTTTTTGGTCCGGGAATAATTCCGTGTCCGGCCTTTATGGCATGGCCTCGAATAACTCCGTGTCCGGATGAAAATCACTCCAGGCGAACCAGAAAGAATAATGGGACGGCAAGCGCCGCAGCGCTGCTCCGGCCAGAGGGCCGTCGATCGCCCGGCCGGTAACCGCCTGCCAGGTGCTGCCGGTTTGCTGGTCCTGCATCAGCATTATCCCGTCGCCGGCATCGGGCAGGGTGTGAAAGGTCAAAGACTGGGTATCAACCTGGCTCCTGAAGACCGCACCGGTCTCCGAAATGGGCTCGAAGGTCACCACTACGGCCTCTCCCCGGAAGGCGTCGTTAATCACCCGCTCCGTTGCAATGACATGGAAGGGGTACGCCTTGGCTGAGCCCTCCAGGTCTATGCCTATCACCAGTTCCTTGGCCGGTAGGCGGCCGTCCTGATTTGCTTCGCCCAGGATTCCGGCGGAGCCTCCCCGATAGTAGCTCTCGTAGCTGTCATGCTGGTAGCCACCCCTTTTATCCAGCACCAGCGTTTCCGGATGCAGCCCCAGCCACTGGTCCCAGGTGGTTTGGATCGAAGGAACAATTTCCAGCCGCGCTCCCGCCAGCGGCCCTTTTACCCCCCGGCTGAGAAACTGGCTCCATAGGGTGTCGGTTTGATGGTCGTACATCACCAGAGCGTTCATTATCAGCTTGCCGGAAACCCCAAAGGTGTGGTTCCGGCCCTCCAGCTCTCGGGCATATACAATGCCCGTGAAGCAGAGGGGTCACCAGGTCACCGCCACCGGCACGCCACCTACCTGGTCGTTGACTATTTCATGGCGGCTCAGCTGGTTCAGCGGGTAGGCCCGGTGGTCCCCGTTGATGGAGACTCCCAGCACCCGCTCTGAATCGACCATCTGCTCCGATGCTTCCGCACCGGAGAGAAACTGGGGGTCCAGGATGGCTGGAATTCCGTCTTTCCCCAATATAGTAATTATTTCCAGGTTTAAGGTCTCTCCCGGCGAAGCGGTTGCATTGCCCGCAGCCAGTGGAACCTCCACCCCTTCGGCCCTCAGGTTATGCCAGAATTGCCGTATCTGAGGCATGAATAACGCCGCTACCACCAGCATGCCCAACCCTATGGCTATGATGTATCCGCTTTTACGCCCCATCTATCTCTACCCTTCGTCTTGTCGCCTGTCCAGGGCAATCGCGTCTTATTATCGTTCTTAAATTTGTTTAAAATAGTAATCATCATGACGAAACTAAACCAAAGCCAAAGTGGAATCTACATCGACACCGGATTGGGAAACTGTTCAGAGTTGAGGGGAAGCGAGCAACCGGCGGCATTCCAGGAGGGGATTGAGACCTCTGGCCCGCCAGGTGCCAAAGAGGGATGCCAAGGTCATCTTGCTGTCGGTGCCCTGCCCTGAGCGGGTGCCGCCGCTGATCTTGCGACTGGTTACCAGATGCCGCAGGCTCCGCTCGGCGGCGTTGTTGTCTGAGGGCACGGCTGGGTCCGACACGAAGACAAACAGTTCCTTGATGAACCGTTCCATGCGCCGGCAGAGCTTGGCCTGAACCGCCAGGGGATCTTTAAGGAAAGGCCGCGCCAAGACCATTAGTTTCTCCTCCAGCATTAGCTGGGTGCGATGGCCTGGCTGGGCTCGGGGAAGGACCGAGGCCTTGGCCTCCGTGTAGACCTGGTGAACCGCCTCGGCCCACTGAGCCAGCCCAGCGTCTTCTGGGTACAACCCTTTCAGGTCATGGATATCCCGCAGCAGATGAGCCCAGCACCGTTGCTTCAGGCCCGGGTAGTGGTTATAGGCGGCGTAGAAATCACTGACCAACACTCCGCTGAAGGAGGAATCCAGCACCTCATCCACCACCCCCTTATCCCGACCCCGACGCAGGAAGTATCGTTCGCTGGGAGTGCTGAAGGTCCAAACATAGCCGTTGCTCCCGTCCTGGCGCCAGCCGGTTTCGTCGCCCTGCACCACGGGACTGGCGCGGACTTGCTCGAGCACCTCTCGCACCGCCGTCTCAGCCTGACGGGCTACTCCATGGACGGCCTGGACGATGGCACCAACACTCAGGTGCAACTGATGGACGGTCTCCAGGTACCATTGGATGATTCTTATGGGCAACCGTCCCTCCTCCCGCAGGGTCACCATCAGGCTTACCAGATTGACCCCCAGGCGCTGCTGGCCCAGAACCACCCCCTGCAGGGCCTCTTTGGGCAACCGGCGCCGCTGGCATACCGGACAGATGCGGGCTACCAGGGCGTGCTCGGTCACTTCTACCGGAGCCACCGGTAGCTCAATGACTTCCCGAGTTCGCTGTACCCATCCGCCGTTCAGGTGAGTCCCGCAGTCGGGACAGACCGCCACGGCATGCTCCACCCGCTGGGTAGGAGTCATGCGCTGGCGGGCGAAGCCATGGCGGCGCGGCTTTCTGGGCTCCTTTTTCTCCGGCGCTTGCCGGCTGGAGTGCGGCTGATTACCCGGCATCCCCGACGACCCGCGCCGGTTGGGACGGGATTCCAGAACCCCAATCCGCCTTTGCAAATCGGCAATGACTGCCCGCTGGCCGGCAATTATCTCCAGCAGAGTTTCGCGACTCGCCGCGTTCAGGTCTAGTTCAGTGTCCACCTCCCTGGTATGCCACAACTCCCCCGGCCATGCCAGCGTTTTTCCAACGGCTTTGAGCCAATTCACCTCATCAAGTCTGAACAGTTACCTTCTTCTGAAACTGTTCAGATTTGAGGGGAAGCAGAACCGGCGGCATTCCAGGAGGGGATTTTTCCAACGGCTTTGAGCCAATTCACCTCATCAAGTCTGAACAGTTACCTTCTTCTGAAACTGTTCTTTGAGGGGAAGCGAGCAACCGGCGGCATTCCAGGAGGGGATTGAGACCTCTAGCCCGCCAGGTGCCAAAGAGGGATGCCAAGGTCATCTTGCTGTCGGTGCCCTGCCCTGAGCGGGTGCCGCCGCTGATCTTGCGACTGGTTACCAGATGCCGCAGGCTCCGCTCGGCGGCGTTGTTGTCTGAGGGCACGGCTGGGTCCGACACGAAGACAAACAGTTCCTTGATGAACCGTTCCATGCGCCGGCAGAGCTTGGCCTGAACCGCCAGGGGATCTTTAAGGAAAGGCCGCGCCAAGACCATTAGTTTCTCCTCCAGCATTAGCTGGGTGCGATGGCCTGGCTGGGCTCGGGGAAGGACCGAGCCCTTGGCCTCCGTGTAGACCTGGTGAACCGCCTTGGCCCACTGAGCCAGCCCAGCGTCTTCTGGGTACAACCCTTTCAGGTCATGGATATCCCGCAGCAGATGAGCCCAGCACCGTTGCTTCAGGCCCGGGTAGTGGTTATAGGCGGCGTAGAAATCACTGACCAACACTCCGCTGAAGGAGGAATCCAGCACCTCATCCACCACCCCCTTATCCCGACCCCGACGCAGGAAGTATCGTTCGCTGGGAGTGCTGAAGGTCCAAACATAGCCGTTGCTCCCGTCCTGGCGCCAGCCGGTTTCGTCGCCCTGCACCACGGGACTGGCGCGGACTTGCTCGAGCACCTCTCGCACCGCCGTCTCAGCCTGACGGGCTACTCCATGGACGGCCTGGACGATGGCACCAACACTCAGGTGCAACTGATGGACGGTCTCCAGGTACCATTGGATGATTCTTATGGGCAACCGTCCCTCCTCCCGCAGGGTCACCATCAGGCTTACCAGATTGACCCCCAGGCGCTGCTGGCCCAGAACCACCCCCTGCAGGGCCTCTTTGGGCAGCCGGCGCCGCTGGCATACCGGACAGATGCGGGCTACCAGGGCGTGCTCGGTCACTTCTACCGGAGCCACCGGTAGCTCAATGACTTCCCGAGTTCGCTGTACCCATCCGCCGTTCAGGTGAGTCCCGCAGTCGGGACAGACCGCCACGGCATGCTCCACCCGCCGGGTAGGAGTCATGCGCTGGCGGGCGAAGCCATGGCGGCGCAGCTTTCTGGGCTCCTTTTTCTCCGGCGCTTGCCGGCTGGAGTGCGGCTGATTACCCGGCATCCCCGACGACCCGCGCCGGTTGGGACGGGATTCCAGAACCCCAATCCGCCTTTGCAAATCGGCAATGACTGCCCGCTGGCCGGCAATTATCTCCAGCAGAGTTTCGCGACTCGCCGCGTTCAGGTCTAGTTCAGTGTCCACCTCCCTGGTATGCCACAACTCCCCCGGCCATGCCAGCGTTTTTCCAACGGTTTTGAGCCAATTCACCTCATCAAGTCTGAACAGTTACCTTTCCGGCCAACGGTAGACTGCCTTCGCCAGCAGGGCACCTGCCAGAAAGCCCGGGTACAGCGCGAAACGTTTGCTGTTGGTGGATCTCAGCGCCCATAGCATCATGGCAAAGGTTATGCTGATTTCCGCAAAGAATACCGAGACCGCCGCTCCGGCTACCAGCAGGAAGCCCGCCAGGCCCAACATCTCACACAGATAATGGAGCCAGTTCTGCCGCACCGCACCGGATGCCTCGGCTAGTATCACCCCGAATTATTCTCGAATAACGGTGAATCCAACGCTGCGGCCGATGACATGCCGTAGAACTGATACTGCTTCCCCATCGTTCTAACTGTCCAGTAGCTATCAATAGGGTCCACAAGGCCGGCGCCGAAGTTAGTACCTGCTCCTTTTGGTGTGCCACCCGCACCACCTCCGCCTGCCTCCGAGGAATCCACCACGGACTGTAGCGTGCCTCCAAAAGGTAGAAGATGACCCCCAGGCCAGCCCCATATGCCAGGTGGCCGATCAAATTGGGGAAAGTCGTTGCCACCGCTTCCACCGTCCACTGGGGCGCCGTACCAAGGATGACCGGCATCAGGGTCAAGGGCCCCAGAATCGACCAGAAGAAACCGTAGGACACACCCCAGCCAAGGGCAGAGCCAACGTCGTAGCTCTGGCGGCGGAAGAGCACCCCGTAGCTCGTGCCAATGAGTACGGCGATTCCCAGATGGACAAAGAAACCCGCCACTGCTGAGGTTGCACCGATCAGGTTGGCAACGTTGGGGAGGAAGCCGATCTGAAGCATGACCAGGCTGAACAGCAAGCTGCCCACCAGCCCAGCCAGCATAATTTGACCCACAATGCGCAACCCCTGGGTGCCTACGCCCTCTTCCTCGCTACCTCCAACGTAGTCGGAGAAAAGTAAATGCACCAGGGCACCCAGCCACTGGTAAAACAAAGCTAGGGCAGCGCCGAAAAGAAGGTAGCCGGGCAGGGTGGTGAAGGAGACCCGGACCTCATCCAGCGACCAGGGCAGGCCAGCACCGGCACCGTCGGTCGGACGGGGATAAAGCATGGCGAAGCCCAAACCAGCCAGCAAGCCAATGACCAGGGTAACCAGCCAGGCAGCGAGTTGGGGACCGCCGGTTGGCATGGCTGTGGAGACCAGCAGTTGGTCCTGCGCGCTCAACGCTGCTCCCAGAAGCCCAGAAGCCCAGCAGCCCGGCCAGTCCGCCCCGCCAGAGAGCGCCGCCACTGGCATGCAGTGTTCCAGCTAGTTCACGACGCCACCACCGGAGTAAAACCAGGGCCAAACCAGTGGCGCCACCATACAGCACCAATCCTAGCAAATAGGGAAACGCCGCCTGCGCCGAGGCGACATCCCAGGTCAGGCCATCGCCCTGCAGTAGGGGCAGCAAGGTCAGGGGACCTAAATACCACCAAAAGGCACCGTACACCATACCCCAAAAGAGCGTCTCTCCAGCGCCGGGCCGCTGATACCACACCAGGGTGCCAAAGCCCGCACCAAGTGCGGCGCCGGCAACCAGCAACAGAATGAACCCGACCCCAGCCGCAGTTATTTCAGTGGCCGGGCCTATTATTAGAGCGATCGTGGGCAGCAGACCCATCTCAGCCATGGTGAGCCCAAATATCAGGCCGCCCACTAGTCCAGCCAGCGCGCCCGGCAGCAGTCCAGTCCGCCAAACTTCAGACCATTTCATGACACGCGCTCCTTTACAACCTCAGGCTCAGGCTGTTCCTGAGAAACACCGGGTTCTTGGATGGTCGTTGTACTATGGGGCAGAATCGACCGGTCGGCGGAGGAGGTCAGCGCGATGTCGCGGGGGAAGAAGAGATCAATAGTCCAGTCGAGGGCCACCCGCACCTTCTTCTCCATACCGGGCAGCTTGCTGAAATAGATAGTGCGCCACATGAACCAGGCCAGTAGCCCAGAAAACCGCCAGCCGCGTATTTCAGCCGCTGCGGTATGGTGTCCCAGACCAACCAGCACGCCGATGGCGCGGAAGCGGAATTGCTTGATCGGCTTACCCCGTATGGTTGCCGCGATGTTCTCGGCCACTGTCTTGCCTTCCCGCAGCGCATGTTGCGCCGTAGGCGGCTGCGACTGGCCTTCGTTGCTAATGTCGGGAATCTGTGCACAGTCTCCCACCGCCCAGACGTTGGTTAGTCCCTCCACTTGCAGCGCGCTGTTGACCACTACTGCTCCAGCCCGGTTCCTTTCGCAAGGCAAGGTCTTTAATAGTGGATTGGGTTGGTTACCCGCCGTCCAGACCAGGGTGTGGGTCGGCACCGAGTCGCCATCACTAAGAAGCACCGCGCCGGGAGCGGCTCCGGCGACCCGGGTGTCCAGCATGAATTCGATACCCCGGGCTTGCAGCTTCCGCAGCGCGTAGTCCCCCAGCTGGGCGCTGAGCTCGGGCAAAATCCGGTCCTGTGGGTGCATCAGCACGAACCGAAGCTCCTTTGACTGGATATTGGGATAGTAGCGCAACACACCGTGCGCCAGATCGAACAGCTCGGCGATGGTTTCAGTGCCCGCAAAACCACCTCCAACCACGACGAAGGTAAGCTGGCGACGCCGTTCTTCCTCATTGGGTTCCACGTCGGCATGCTCAAGCAAACCAATGACCTGGTTACGCAACCTGGTGGCGTCTTCCAGAGATTTCATCGTGAAAGAATGTTCTGCCAGGCCAGGAAGGCTCAGGTTCACCCACCGACGGCAGGCACACCGAAGATGGCACTACCGACTATAGCACTAGCGAAAAAGCCAAGGATAGCGCCGATGATGCCGCGTAAAAAGACGCCGATGATGCCTCCGCGGCCGTCAACAGCCGCGGATGAGGGCTCCGACACCGGCGCCAGGTTTGCCGAAGATGATGGCGCCGATGATGGCGCCGATAATGGCGCCGCCATAGCCACTGATGAAGACGTACTTGAAGTATTTGTCGTCAGCGTCAAGGACGTCGCCAGAGGCATCTGACAAGCGGTCAAGAAAGCTTGTTTTGTTTTTAAATGTTCGAAGAGGTGGTTGCAGGGCGCCCCCGCATTGGTGACAACGCCAACCCCTAGAGGCTTCCAATTCCTCAGCTCCCCAATCTCTGCAAATCTTTGAAGTGCTCATGGCGTATGCTGACCTTTAACCCTTGGTCACCATCCTTGAAACCGCAGTAGCGCATCTATTGTAGACATTTTCGTTACCATAGAAGCATTGATTGCCTGTGGCAAACAGGATAATTAGGAGTCCAGAAAACCCTCGTTTTCTGGACTGCTCTGGCACCTCTAAAAGTTATCCCTAGTTTGGATCTGGTCTCCAGTACAGAAACTCGGTACATTAATCCGGGATTCCCCAGATCAAACCAACTTTCCTGGATATAGTTCCCTCTGGGATGCCGCCAACTATAATCCCGCACTCCAAGGACGTCAAATGCGGTCTGATTCCCTAAAATTCCCCGCTTTCATGGAGCAACCACCGTCCTGCCAAGCCTAAAAGCCCCAAACCGCTTGTCTACGCCCAAGTCTCCCCCTTGGGAAGCCCTTTTGCCCTGTACGACCCCGTAACCGTAACCAATCCCGACGCTCCTAAAGTGGACTAGCCAGGAGCCAGCCGAAGCCGGCCAATTCGTTCCAGTATCCCGCCTAGCATTTCCCGGCTCACCAGCACCTCAGCAAGCTGAAACACCAGCCTTCTGGCATGGCGCACCAACCGTCCTCCAGTCTTGATCATCCTAAACTAAAGCCAAGGTGAAATGTACATATCTCAGGACCACACTGTCAGTGCCGACCCGGGTGGCGACCAAAGGTGATATGACAAGCCGCTGAGTCTCTTCTGTCGTCTTCAAGATCCCGAAATGCACATCCCACCTTGGTATTGGTTTAGTCTGCAGACTGCTCAACGACCAGTGCTTCATTGCCTCCGGTAAGGCTAGCCTTCTCATGAAGTTGCCCAGGTTGTAAGCCAGTACGAACAACTCCAGCCTGACCTGATTGGCCACCACCAACCGGTTTTTCTTTTCCAGGGCCGCGGTGCCGTAGAAAAGAGAGGGGGTGTGGCCGTCATCACCAATACCGAGCAGTATCAGGTCGAAGGAAGGTACCGGCGTCTGGAACACGTCTCGAACCACGGCTTCGTATTCCTCGGCGGCTGCCTGGGGCTCAACCTCACCCCGCGTTCGATGCACCTGGCCCAGCGGCATGGAAAGATGGTCTAGCATCGCCTCTTTGGCCATTCGATAGTTGCTGTCCTGGTGGTCGGGAGGCACGCAACGTTCATCGCCCCAGAAGATGCGCCTTCGGTCCCACGCTATCCGATCGGCCCAGGGGGACGAGGCCAGGAGGCCATAGAGCGGAAGCGGAGTGGAGGTCCCGGAAAGGGCAATCGTGAATCGGTTCCGGGCGGATTGGCATTCTTCAGCCAGGCGAGCCACGAATTCCGCGGCTGCCTGGGCGACCTCGCCTGTAGTTCGCCGGATGTGTAACTCAGGCATGGTTACCCCGATGCCCATTGTGCCCTTGCTGCCACGCTCGACCGTCCTCAGCCAGAAGTGCGTCCGCCGCCTCTGGGCCCCACGAGCCGGATTCATACACGTGTAGCGGTGGCGCCATAGAATCCTCCCAGGAATTAAGCAAGGGATCGACGATGCGCCAGGCCTCTTCGATGTGGTCGCTGCGGATGAAAAGCCGGGGGTCCCCAGCCAGGGTGTCCTGCAGCAAACGCTCGTAGGCCTCGGGGAGCCGCTGCTCCTTGAAGGCCGAATCATAGTGGAACTCCATGTCCACCGGCTGGGCACAACTATCCTGGTCCGGTACCTTGACCTGAAAGTTCAGGTGCACTCCTTCGTCGGGCTGGAGTCGCAGCGACAGAATGTTGGGGGTCGAGTCCGGGCATTGCCCCAGGGTGAACATCATGTGGGGCGGCGGCTTGAACTGGATGGAGATTTCCGAGGGCTTTCCCGCCATGGCTTTGCCGGTAGGCAGGTAAAAGGGCACCCCGTTCCAGCGCCAGTTGTCCACGTAAAGCCGGAGCGCCACATAGGTGGGAGTCGAAGACTCGGCGAGCACGCCCTTCTCTTGCAAATACCCCCGGTACTGGCCACGCACCGCATGGAAGGCCGCCTCCTCCGGCTCCCACCGGCGGATCGCTTTGAGCACCTCCACCTTCTTATCCCGCAGCGACTTGGCGTCCAGGGCGTTGGGAGGCTCCATCGCTACCATGCTGAGCAACTGGAGCAGGTGGTTCTGCACCATATCTCGCACCACTCCGGACTGGTCGTAGTAGCCTCCCCGATCCTCTACCGATACCTCCTCAGAAGCGGTGATCTGCACGTGGTCCACGTGGTCCCGGTTCCAAAGCGGCTCGAAGATGCCGTTGGCGAATCGGAACACCAGCAGGTTCTGCATCGTCTCCTTGCCCAGGTAATGGTCGATGCGGTACACCTGCCGCTCGTCGAAGGCGGTGCGCACCACCCGGTTCAGCGCTTGGGCGGACGCCAGGTCCCTACCGAAGGGCTTTTCGATTATCACCCGACGCCAGCCCGACTCCTCCCGCGCCATCCCGGAAGCGCCCAGACCCTTGATGGCCGGTTCGTACAATTGGGGCGCGATGGACAGATAGAACAGCCGGTTGTGCTGCGGGCGTCCTGCCTCAAGCTTGGTTAGCCGCTGGTCCAGCTGGGCCAGATCCTCGGCAGATCCCACGTCGCCGCGGACGTAAAAGATGCTCCCGGCAAACTGCTCCCAGGTTTCTCCCGACACCGGAAACTCGGCAAACTCCCGCACCCCCTCTCCTATCAGCTGGCGAAACTGCTCGTCGGAATACTCGGAACGGGCGAAGGCGACGATCCGCGTACCTTCGGGTAGGCGCCCCTTGAGGCCCAGGTTGTACAGCGCCGGCATGAGCTTCCGCCGGGTCAGGTCCCCGGTGGCGCCCATGATTACAATAGAAGTGATCTGGTCGGCCATCACTGTCACCTGCCATCGACTGCGCTGGGAATCTGCCCGGAGTCTGCCGCCGGGGCGGCCTTCACCGCGTGCCCGCCAAACTAGTTGCGCATGGCCGCCAAGAGCCTACCCCCGAAGGGCTGGGCCTGCCGCGACCGGAACCTGGCTTGCAGCGAAAGGGTGATGACCGGGGTGGGTACCGCCAGGTCCACTGATTCTTGGACCGTCCAGCGGCCTTCGCCTGAGTCGTCCACGTAGGATTCCAGGCTATCTAGCTCTGGGTCCTCGGTCAGGGCCGCGGCGCATAGGTCCAGAAGCCAGGAGCGAACCACACTGCCGTACCGCCAGATCTCCGCGATTTGAGGCAGGTCCAGGTTGAACTCCTGCTTCGCTTGCATCAGCTCGAACCCTTCGGCGTAGGCCTGCATCATGCCGTACTCGATGCCGTTGTGCACCATCTTCACGAAGTGCCCGGCCCGGCAAGACCGACGTGTCCGTAACCCTGAGCCTCGCCGGGGGCCAGGGTCTGGAAGATCGGCTCCAACCTACGGAAGTTCTCCGGGTCGCCGCCAATCATCAGGCTGTAGCCTTCGGCCAGGCCCCACACGCCGCCGCTGGTGCCCACTTCCAGGAAACCGATGCCGTGGCCGGCCAGCTTCTCGGCCCGGCGCATCGTTCCCAGCACTTCCCAAGTCTCCGTTGCGCCGTACTCGGTCATCAGGGGACGCAGGTCGGCTTCCAATTCCAGCAGGTCCACGATGTGACGCGAAACGGCTTCCCGGGACCCTCCCACCATGTCTCGGTACGCCTCGATACCCCGAGGATCGGGTTCGGGCAGCCCGCGCAGTTGCTGGACAGCCAGGGCGACCGAGAGGGCCTTCAGCTTCTCGTTTTGTACCAGCGTGCCGTCCATGTCGAACAGCATGGCCTTGATCATGTCACACCTCGGCAGATTGGACTCATAGCATCTCTCCTCTAACCAAAGGTATTTGCAGAAGGTCGTGCGGGGGATTTCAGTGTGCAACCCGGTTGTGTTCGGCAACGCGCTCCCTGACCACCTCGAGCAATTGTTCCGGTTCATGGACCACCCAAGGGTGCTCCAATGCCTGGCTGCTATGAAGCCCAGCTTTGGTAAATGGAGTGGCGAAGGCGACAACGTTCGTGCCGGCCGCCACTCCGGCTCGAACGCCGTTGGGCGAGTCCTCGATTACGATGCAGTCCTCCGGCGCGACTCCCAGCAGGCCGCAGGCCGTCAGATAAATTTCTGGGTCCGGTTTAGGTTGCTGCACATCCTCACGGGTCAGGACTATGTCCAGGGAATCCTCCAGGTCCAGCGCCCGCAGCACGTGCAGCGCCTCGTTGCGAAAGGACATAGTCGCCAGGGCAGTCCGGCAATAGGCGTCCCGCGCAACTCGTAGCAGGCCAACGGTGTGAGGCCACTGGTTGTCGCGGATGACCTGCGGGTCGAACATGAATTTGTATCCAGCCATGTGGGCATAATCGGAGAGTACCTTCAACCTTTGTCGTTGGAGCCGGTTGACGTCGCCGTCATCCTCGGGATTGTAGCGGACCAAGGCTTTGGCGAAGGTTGGAGCGACCTCCCCGAGGCGTTGCTCAAACTCGGAGCCGTACTCGAAGTCAAACACTGCCTGTCTGCTCTTCTCCACCGGCGCACAGGTAACGATACCGAGATTCGCCGCGTCGAGGAGGATCGCCTCTCCGTAGGTCTGGTCCACCAGGATAGCGGCCGTTTCCCGGGGTGCGCCATTTCCCAGGGCTTGGAGCAGCCCTTCGTAAATCATTCGCTTGTACTGGCTGAGCTGCTTCACCTCGTGTGGGTCCGCCGGATGTAGGCCATGATGGCCAGGTAGTCGCCGGACTGGGCGCCAGCCAGAAGCTCTGACATGCTGCCTTCTCGGTCCAGCGGGGGCAATCGGCCATCCCGCTGGTAGCTTTCCAACACCTGGTCGGTCATGTCTTTGGCCGACTGGACGTTGGGCTGATCGAAGGGGTGGATTCCCAAAATGGAGCCCGCCACCGCGGTAGCGAACTCCCATCGGTAGAACTCCGCGCCCAGGTCGTATTTGTCCCCCAGTTCCAGGCGCACCACTGGCTGCCCGGACGCCTCCAGCCGCGCCACGGCCAGGTCGGTGTCCGGGTTGTTGTCCGGGTTGTCGTCTCCTTCCAGGCGCAAATACACGAACAGCCGGTCATCACCGTAAGATTCAGGGGACATCAGAGGTTCTCCGGCCACCGGTATGATCAGGGCCTTTTCATTTTCTCAAAATAGTATAAAATTATTTACCAGTTTAAGCGGGAGGGAAGGATGATGACTTTGAGAGAAACGCTGGATTTGGTGCCTGACTTCCGGAGTAGCCAAGGGCGACGCCACTCTTTGGGGGCGATCCTGGCCTTGGCCACCTGTGCCATGCTGTGCGGCGCCCGCAGCTTATACGCCATAGCTCAATGGGGGCGGGACCAAGGGGGTGCTACGGCGCAGCTTTTGGGGTTCAGCCAGGAGAAGACACCCTGCGTGGCCACCCTCCACCGGGTGTTCAAGTGCCTGGACGTGGCGGCCTTTGAGGCAGAAGTCGGCAACTGGCTGGCAAATAGCGGGGTAGAGGCGGATGATCCCCTGTCCCTGGACGGGAAAACCTTGCGAGGGGTCCACGGCCAAGAGATACCCGGGGTCCATCTGGTGTCGGCCTACGCTAGCCGCGCTGGGGCAGTGCTGGCGCAGGTAGCTGCGCCGGGCAAAGGGGAAGAATTGGCGGCGGTCAAAGAAGTATTGGGGCAGGTACCCCTGAAGGGTCGGGTAGTAGTGGCTGATGCCTTACTGACCCAACGGAAAGTCTGTGAGCAGATTGTGGCAGGCGGCGGAGAGTATCTGCTGCCAGTTAAAGAGAATCAGCCCACCTTGCGCCGAGACCTGGAGGTGGCTTTTTCCCCTGCTAGGAACTGAGAGGGCTGGTGGGCCAACCGTACCTCCCTGGCTAGCAGCGGAGTGGCGAGCACGCGGGGCCAAGCTGACGGTCTGGGCCGATGCTCCAGTAAAGCGGCGTCATGGGCGGCTGGAGCGGCGAGAGTTATGGGCCTTGGCCGACCCAGAGCTAAATGGCTACGTGGGCAGCGCTGGGACGGTCGGGGAAGCGTGGCCGCATCTGCAACAGGTGTGTCGGCTAGAGCGCCAGCGGGTCGTGAAGGGCAAGAAACAGGTGGCTGTGAGCTATGCAATTAGCAGTCTCCCAGCCACTGATGCCGATGCCAGGCGATTGTTGAGCCTTTCCCGTGGGCACTGGGGCATCGAGAACCGCCTCCACTGGGTACGGGATGTGACCTTCGACGAGGACCGCTCTCAGGTGCGCACTGGGGCCGCCCCACAGGTTCTGGCGGGCCTGCGGAACCTGGTCATCAGCTTGGTACGTCGGGCTGGGCATTCCAACGTAGCCGCTGCCCTACGCCGCCACAATGCCCATCTCAGCGAAGCTTTCGACATGATGGGCTTTACCTACCAGGCAGGAGAATGAAAAGACCCTGCCCAGGCCCCCAGTGCCCACACCTTCAACGAGAGCGCCCTACGGGCACTGGCTCGGGGCATCCCATCTCTCGGCAGCCTCCTGCATAGACCAGCTGCCGGCACAAAGCAGAGGCCAGGAAGAATTGCACTGGACATGGGACCCCGAGAAGGACAGAATAAACCTCCAGAGACACCGGATCAGCTTCCAGTACTGGCGGTTCGAAGAGACCGGGGAGTTCCATGGGGCCCGTCTGGCCGGAGACCGGCTGGGACTGAACCAGAGCAGCGCCCACGCCTCTGCAACGGCACAACTGAACCGGACAGCTAGGCAGAGGCTCACGGGGCTGACCCAAGCCGCCGCCACCACTGTCGAAGACGGCGACCGCATTCTGAAACAACTTTCAGATGCTCCCCGGAAGGCCGGGTTCGGGTAGGAGGCATAGTCCATGACCTTCCGTAGTCGGGCCGTGGAGTGGGAGGAGACGGTCCACGAAGCAGGCACCTGAAAAAGCCGACGACCCAGCTTTCGCTCCACCGCCGACCCTCACCAGAAACCAGACCCTTCCTCAGAAAAGGAGATCCTTCCTGATCGTAATGGTCCCGCCGGGCACGATCAAGCCGTCTATCAGGCACCCTCAGCAGGAGACTTCGAAATGCCCAACATCGTCTACGCACTAACTAACGCGGCCATGCCCGGAATCGTGAAAATCGGAATGACCGACCGGGACGACGTCAGGCGAAGGATGAGCGACCTTTACACCACCGGAGTTCCACTCCCCTTCGATTGCGTCGTCGCCCGGGAGATCGACGGCCGGGAGGCACTGGAAATCGAAAACGCCCTCCACACTGCCTTCGGACCCAACAGGGTGAACTCCTCCCGGGAGTTTTTTCAGATCGATCCCGAGCAGGTCCAAGCCCTCCTCAGGGTGATGCCCGGCCGGGACGTGACCCCCAAGACCCCTGAACTGGACGCAGGCGCCCAGGATGAGGACCAAGCCGCCGCCGATGAATACAAGAAACGTCAGGCACGTACCAACGAGCTGGAATTCATGGAATCCCTGAACGAGCATGGGATGATCGCATATCGGAGAGTACTGGCCTTGGGGGACCAAGAAGGAATGCGAATCAGGTGGGGAACAAAGGGATTCTCCCTAAACGTCGTCTCAGACGGAGCCCACGTCCCCGCTTGCTTCGGGTATCCTCCCTCTGCATACAACCAACAGATATACACTGAGTTCGCTTCCATAATCCGGAAGTCCAACGTCCCCCAGAGCGCCGTGGATGCCCTGAGACAGGAAGCTTTGAATACTGGACTCTTCAGACCGGCGGGCAAAGGCACAGACCTCTCTTGCCAGACACACCTCCCCCTGGACGAATCCCAACTTGACGCCCTGAGCGGCTGGCTAGCCCTCGTGATAGACAAGATTCGGGAGCATGAGGAAGTCGGCAAAGGGAAGGCACAACTCCAAGCTGAGACCTGATTCCGTTGACGGACACCAGCACCCTCAGGTTCGAGATAATGCGGGCCGCCCAGAGCGCGAAGCCGCAGAGCTTCAGGACCGGGGACGGTTGGTTGCATACAACCTGGCAGTGAACATGACGCAGATGTAAGAAGGCAACCCAGGAGAAAGAGAGTGGGAACAGTAAAGGTGACCATCGGGGTCGGAGACCCCCAGGGTCGGCAGTTTGAGGACGTAGAGGTCGTGGTGGACACCGGGTCAACCTACACGGCCGTGCCCAGGGAACTGCTGCAAAGGCTGGGAGTGCTGGTCGAAAGGTCCCTGCCCTCCGAGACGGCCGACGGGAGACTCGTCCCCGTCGATGTCGGGAGGACCACCATAAGGCTGGAGGAACTGGAGTTTTCCACCCCGGTCATTTTCGCGGAAGAAGGCGAGCCCAGCCTCCTGGGGGTGGTCAGCCTGGAAGAAGCTGCCCTGGCGGTCGACCCCCTAGCAGGACGGTTGATACCCTGAAGTCTCGTCTGTTCTTTGGGATTCAATGTTACATTCTCCATGAGGTGAGTGTGACATTTATGCTGGCCAGTTAGTGAGGACGCTTTTGCTGGACATCGACAATTCGGCGGTTGAATGTAGACCGTCAGCGATAATGGGACACATATAAGGGTAGGAAAACCCGAGAGTCGGAGGGTGGTGTGAGCTCCTGAAATGAGGGTAGAGTTACCCACAGAAAGGAGCAGATGTGTCCCAATTAGAAGTAAGCAAAGCAGAGGCCGCCGAAGGAACGAAGCGAGCAGACCAGGTCTTTCGTCCGCACAGTGAAGGCGGCTGCCCGACGTAAGTACACCCCCGAAGAGAAGATCCGAATTGTTCTGGAGGGCTTCCGCCGCGAGGTCACAGTCAACGACCTGTGCCGGCGGGAGGGGATCAAGCCCCACTCCTACTACTCGTGGACCAAAGAGTTCATGGAGGCGGGCAAGGAAGAGGTTGACCCGTGACTCGGTTCGGGACGCCACTCAGCAATGAGGTAGGGCAGCTCAAGCGAGAGAACGGGGAACTCAAGGAGCTAGTGGCCGATCTGTCGCTGGAGGCGTACCGTCTCAAAAAAACGGCCATCCCCATGCCCCAGGACGCCACCGGTACCAGCGGAATGAGCGCCCCGGAGAAGGCAGAGGTAGCTACC
>CBDCEX010000011.1:0-193348 GCA_965216025.1 Dehalococcoidia bacterium | reverse complement strand
AGCCCGCATGGTGAGCTGCCCGCTGGCCCCGCCGCAGCGAACCCGGCTCACCGTCTCACGCAGGAAGTGGGCGGCGCCCCGGGCGGTGATGGCCCGGCCCTCGCGCAGGCGGGCCATCAGCACGTCGCCGGTTCCGGCGGCGACGGCCAGCAGTGGGTGATAGCCCCGCGCGCCGGTATAGCCGTGATGGCGGGCGCCCTCCTTGGCCAGTCCGTAAGGCTCGCAGATCGTCGAATCAAGGTCGATGGTGAATGGCGCGTCGCCGGGTCCGGCGCCGGCCTTCCAGGCCCGGGCCAGCAACTCGCGGCTCACCCCGTCCAGCTGGCGGACGTGGCCCCAGGTGAAGCTGCGCAGGAAGGTGCCCAGGGTGGATGGCGCTTTGACTACGCAGCCGGGAGCGCAGGCCGTCCTGCCGGTGCGCAACGCATCGGCGTCGTCGATGCAGTCGCCGCCCGCCAGCGCCGAGGCGACCAGCGTCATTATCTTGTCGCCGGTGTTCGCCCGGCCCGGCGCGCCGCCGAGGTCGAGGTGATTCCCGAGGAGTTGGGAAAGGCCGAGGTGCAAGGCCAAGGTGGCGGGAAGGATCAGCCCGGCATTGGCCACCAGGCGGTGGTCGTCGAAGGCGATTTGGATGCGGTCGGGGTGGTTGCGTGGTAGCATCTATTGGGTGCTCCTTGTTTCTGGGACCGGTTTTCTGTTTCAAAACCATTATCCCAGATTCAGAGGCGCACCCTTTTGTTTCTTCAGCAGGCCTCCCACACGCCGTCCATCGGTGGATTCGGTCTTAGCAGCGGAACCAGGTGGTGAAGGATATTGCGTCCGGTACGGCTTTCCTGGAGGTAGTCCTCAGCGATTTCGGTAAGGCCCAAGGCATCATCAAACTCTCGAAAGGCAAGAAGACCAGCGTCGGAGGTGATGGTTGAGCCGTGAAATTCCAGGCGGACTTTGGGGTTGAATTGGAGCCGGAGAGGGGCTTTTTCGCCGTCACCCATCAGGTGCCTCCATGATGCCTACGGCATCTTACTGCAAAGCGGACATATCATGGAGTTATTATAGCTGGGAACACGCAAAAAGGGCCCATAATTAGACAATGGTTGAAAGACCATCGACGAATTACTGAGAAAGCTTTTTAGCCATATGGGAAATGTGGGCTCAAAGGCCTGCCAGGTGGCTAGGGCAGGGTTTCCCTTTAGTTTTGGTGTGGAGCTCCGGAATCCCCAGTGTTACCCCGGAATCCCCCGTGTTACAATTGGCCTATCTGAGATGTGAGGTTCGCCACCGCTTATGCCCATCTTCGATTACCGATGCGACGATTGCCAAGGTCTGAAAACTGTCCTGGTCTACAGTTGGTCGGAAACCACCAGTCCGGGTTGTGAAAACTGCGGCAGCACCAGCCTTACCCGGTTGTTTTCCAAATTTGCCGTCCGTAAGTCCTGGGGGGACAGCCTGAATTGGACCCCCAGCGGCGAGACGCTAACCGACGTGGATGAGGACAGCCCGGCCAGCTTGGATCGGTTTATGGGCCGGGTCAAGCAAGAAATGGGCGGGCAGGTGACGCCGGATTTCGAATCCATGAGGCGGGAGCTTTCGGCAGACTCTTGATCGACCCGCAGATTGGCGCTGAGCCCGAGATATGGCGCCTTTCTTGATAGTGTTCGCATTTGCTTTTGGTTACCGGTCCGAGTAAAGGAGCCTATGGAATGCCAATTTATGAGTATCGCTGCGGGAGCTGCGGCCAGCTATCATCCTTTTTCACCCGATCCATTGGCACGCCCCTAGAGGCCATCTGTTCCCACTGCAGCAGCCCTGATATGCAGCGCAGAATGTCCTCTTTCGCCATGGGCAAAACCACCCAGTCGGTGCATGACAGCTTCCCGTCCGCCGCTGGCTCGGCTTCCTCCGACTACTACAGCGACCCCCGCAACATCGGGCGGCACCTGGAAGCGGGATTCCAGCGCTACGGGATGGAAATGCCAAAGGGGGTGCGGGACACCATTGATGCCGCTCGGGAGGGCGACCTCCCCAAGGGACTGGATAAGGGACTGGATACATGATAGCCCGACCGTCCCGGCCAGAATTAAACAACCCTTATTGGGGGGCGCTGAAACCCGTTTTAACCGCGCTGCTTGAGGGCGTTCCGAATTTGCTGGATGACCGGTCCTCTTCTCGACAAGTTCGAGTGGCGACCGAAGCTTTCACCGCGGCTCTCCGGGCCGAGACTGGGCCTACACCAGACCCGGCGGTCAGCAGTGTGCCCCTTACCCTGACCGGGGCCTTATCCCTGGTGGAAACGGCCAAAGCCCTCTTGGAATCAGCAGAACTACTGGGATGGCCCGGAAGCGGATCAGCCCAAGCGGGTCTTTTCGCTGGCTTGAGCGGATTGGAGGATGAGATAGGGGTGACCTGGCGTCGCCAGCAAGCTCACCGGGTTCGTGGCCTATACGTAATCATCGATCCCCAGGTCACCGGCGGCCGGGAGCCCATGGATATCGCCCGGGGCGCGGTTCAGGGCGGGGCCAGGATACTTCAATTGCGGGACAAGTTGCGGGACAAGGGGGAGATCCTGCCCCTAGCCACCGAGCTGCAACAATTGTGCCAGGCCAACGATGTGCTGTTGATCATCAACGACCACGTGGACCTGGCCGCCACCGTCGGTCCGGATTCGGTGGGGGTTCACGTGGGGCAGACGGACCTGCCGGTGGCCCACGCCCGCCGCGTATTAGCGCCCCAACAGGTGTTGGGACGGTCCAATCGGGAAATCCCGTTGCTGATCGAATCGCAGGAGATGGGCGCCGACCACGTCGCCTTCGGGGCGATCTATCCGACCAGCACCAAGCCGGGAGGAAAGGGTCCCCAGGGTCCGGAACGGGTAAAGGAAGCCAGGGCGGTTACCCAGGTGCCCCTGGTTTGCATCGGAGGCATCACCGCGGAAAATGTGGCCCCGGTGGTCGAGGCGGGGGCTGACGCCATCTGCGTAACCGCGGCAGTCGGCTTGGCGGCGGAACCTGAGGCGGCAGCCCTTAGATTGGTGGAGGCCATCCGCACTGCTGGAGGCAAGATTTAATGCCCTCGTCCTACAGCGCCCAATTATCTCTGATCGCTGCCCAAGCTATAGACCAGCTAGGCTCCCGCCACCAGGCTAGAGAGCAGGCCCTGGCCGTGTCCAGGGAGGTTATTCGCTTCTCGGCCAACGCCATCCGCGCGGTGCACCGGGCGGAATTTGACGAGGCCCGCCGATTGATTGAGCAAGGGGGCGCCCGCCTCAAGGAAACCAGACCGATCAGGGAGCAGAATCCGGAGATTTACTACGCCGGTTTCCTCTCCGACGCCAGAAAGGAATATACTGAGGCCAACGTCACCCTGGCGGTGATTTCCGGCGGAGAGATTCCCTCCCCCGAAGACTTGGACGTGGACCCGCCGGCCTTTTTGAACGGTCTCGCTGAGGTCATCGGGGAGCTACGCCGAAATATTTTGGACGCGCTGCGTCACGACGCCTTCGACCACTGCGAAGAGTTCATGGATGTGATGGACGAAATCTACGGGATCCTGGTGACCGTGGATTTCCCGGAGGGAGTTACCGGCGGCCTGCGGCGCAGCACGGATGCCATGCGTGGCGTGTTGGAGCGTACTCGGGGCGATCTGACCCTCGCCCTGCGGCAGCGGAAGTTGGAGTTGAAGCTAGAGGCCTGGGAAGGTAGCAAGCCCGCCGTTAATCCCGGCGTCGATCTGTGACGTCGGTGCAAATCAGCTTCCTGGGCACCGGTGCGGGCAACTGTATTTACCGGGCCCACACCGCCATCGTCCTGGACTGGGAAAGCGGCCCCCGAATCCTTTTGGATGCCAGCTCGGGTAACTCCCTCCTGCGCCACGGTACCCAGCTGGGAATGGTGGCATCGAGCTTTCGCCAGGTACTGCTCAGTCATCACCATTCCGACCACATGGGTGGCCTACCCCATCTGCAGGGACAGCGAACTTTCCTGGAGCCGGAGGGGACACTCCTGGAGGTCCATTGCAGCGAGGAGGCGGCGGCGGGGGTTATGCGCCTGTTCCAAGCCACCAGCATTACCCACTCGGTGGACCGGGATGGGGTAATCTCCGCTGAAGGGAGGCAGCTGGTCACTTGGCATCCTGTTGAGACCGGCCAGTGGCTGGACCTGGGTTTTGGCGTCAGGGCCTCGGCTTTCCCGGTGGATCACATCAGCGGGGCGGTGGGCTGGCGGATTGAACGGGACGGCCTGGCGGTGGTTTTCTCGGGGGACACTCGTTTCAGCCCCACCCTGGTGGAGGCGGCCCAGGGAGCCAGGGTCCTAATCCACGAGGCTCTAAGCACTGACGCCGAGCAAGAGAGCACCGCTCGAAGGGGACACAGCACGGCCGCGGAAGCTGCCCGGTCGGCCGAACTGGCGGGAGCGGTGGAGCTTATTTTGACTCACATAGACACGCCGTTTCACAGCCAGCACGGTCCGCTGATCGACGAAGCCCGCCAGCATTTTTCCGGACCGGTCTCCATAGCCAGCGACCTTTATCAGGTTACTGTCGGTTTGGGATAGCGCCACCCTTCGATTTCCCGTATAGTTGGGGTCGGCCGGGAATTAGCTAGGAAATTGGGCGGGTCTTGATAATTCATCTCCTCTATTGCCTTCCCTATAATCTGCCCGGCCGGGATATATCCGCGATACCTCCCAGTGGCGAGGAGGACGATCGTTGTTAGCGATGGCTCAAACCTGTGCGGTAATGGGTCTGGAAGGGCACATCGTTCAGGTAGAAGTGGATATCTCCCCGGGGCTGCCAGCCTTCAACGTCGTAGGACTGGCGGATACCGCGGTTCAGGAATCTCGGGAACGGGTCCGTGCCGCCCTGCGCAACAGTGGCTGCCAGTTCCCCATGCGGCGGATCACTGTGAACCGGGCGCCGGCCGACCTTAAAAAGGCGGGACCGGCCTACGACCTCCCCATTGCCGCCGGCATCCTGTTCAGCTCGGGGCAGGTCGGACCTCCGCCGGAATCTGCCGTATTTCTGGGCGAGCTGTCTCTGGATGGGAGTCTGCGCCATACCAATGGCATCCTGCCTATGGTGTCAGTGGCCAGGGACCAGGGATTTGAGACGGTATTCGTTCCGACGGCTGATGCCGGCGAGGCGGCGTTGGTTGATGGCATCCAGGTCTTCCCGGTAGAGAATCTCACCGGCCTCATTGATCACTTACAGGGGACCACCCGGGTGACGCCGGTTGAAGGCAACGGCTATGTTCCGGAGCAGGCGGCGGCGGCGGACGGGTCGGATTTGGCCCACATTCGCGGGCAGGAGCATGCCAAGCGGGCTTTGGAGGTCGCGGCGGCCGGATTTCATAATCTACTTTTCAACGGTCCGCCCGGCAGCGGCAAGACATTGCTGGCGCGTTCCCTGCCTTCCATTCTCCCTCGAATGTCCCGGCAGGAAGCTCTGGAAACCACCAAGATCTACAGCATCGCGGGAGCCCTGCCCGCGGACACCCCGTTGATTACCCAGAGGCCTTTTCGGGCTCCCCATTACACTATCTCCAACGCTGGACTGGTGGGCGGCGAACGGACCCTGAGGCCTGGTGAGATCACCATGAGTCACCGCGGAGTGTTGTTTCTGGACGAGCTGCCGGAGTTCAGTCACACCGCCCTGGAATCGCTGCGGCAGCCGGTGGAAGACAAGGTAGTCACCATTAGCCGGGTCACCGGAACGGTTACCTATCCCGCCAGTTTCATGCTGTTGGGCGCCATGAATCCCTGCCCGTGCGGCTACTCTACCCACCCCAAGAGGGAATGCACCTGCACGCCATCGGCGGTGAGCCGGTATCAGAAGCGGATCAGCGGACCCCTGCTGGACCGGATCGACATATTTGTCGAAGTACCGCCGGTGGAATATGAAAAGCTGGTGGAAGATCAGGCGGGGGAAACCTCGGCGGCGGTTCGCGTCCGGGTGGAAAAAGCTCGCCAGGTCCAGGAAAAGCGCTTCGCCAGCCATGATTTCCTTTGCAATGCTGAAATGGGGCCTGCCGAGGTGTGGAACATCTGCCCTCTGGATGTCCATGCCAAGAGTTTGCTGCAAGCTGCGACCCAGCAGCTGAATCTATCTGCCCGGTCATTTCATCGAATACTTAAAGTCTCCCGAACCATCGCCGACCTGGACGGGGCGGAAGAAATCGGCGTCGCCCATTTGGCGGAGGCATTGCAGTATCGCGCCAGAGGGTCGGGAGGCTAGGAGAGCGGCTGCGGTCAGCCGGGGGTGTGGTAGCAACCTCATCTGCTCTGGCTCCGGCTCTCCCGGGGTGCTGTCCCTTCGATGGAATGGCGCGGGAATGTTGTGGGATGGTGCGGGATGGGGATGGGTTTGTGGCGCTGATAATCGGCTGGACCTGGGCGCCGGACCTGAAAAATGGATAACGGTACTACTTTGAAGGACTCTAGCTATAACATCCCCGATTTGGAAGGGGATCTGGCCGACTTGGAACGCCGAGAATTGGTTGGGCGTATCTGGAGCCACGACCACACTGTATGGAAGCCAGATCCTACCGAAATAGCCGATCGTCTGGGGTGGCTATCGGTGACCAACCAGATGTGCGGCGAGCTTGGCTCCATTGCGGAATTCGGGAGCGAAGTGCGCCGGGCTGGCTTCCAGCATGTGGTGCTACTGGGCATGGGAGGCAGCAGCCTGGGTCCGGAGGTCCTGCGGCATACCTTCGGCAGTGCCCAGGGCTACCCGGAACTCATCGTCTTGGATTCGACCTTGCCCGGGTGGGTGAAAGCCGTCGCCCGGCGGGTCGACCCGCAGCGAACCCTGTTCCTCGTTTCCTCCAAGTCCGGCACCACCACTGAGCCCAACTCTCTCTCCGCCTATTTTAGGAGCCTGCTCGACCAGACCGGGCCGGCCAGCTGCTCCAATTTTGCCGCCATTACCGACGCTGGGACCCCCCTGGAGCAGCTGGCCAGAGAGCAGGAGTTTCGGCGCGTTTTCCTGAATCCGCCCGATATTGGAGGGCGTTACTCGGTACTGTCCTATTTTGGCCTGGTGCCCGCCGCCCTGATCGGCATGGAACTGCCGGAATTGATTTACCGGGCCGACGCCATGCGGGCGAAATGCTCTGCCAAGACGCCGCTGGAGGAAAATCCCGGAGCCTGGCTGGGATTGGTTATGGCCAATATGGCCTTGCAGGGCAGGGATAAACTGACCCTCATTACTTCCCCATCCCTGGCCGGATTTGGATTGTGGGTGGAGCAATTGCTGGCGGAAAGCACGGGCAAGGAAGGGCGGGGGATTGTCCCAGTGGCCGGGGAGCCCCTGGTCAACGCCCGACTTTACGGCCCTGATCGCCTTTTTATTTATCTCCGTCTGGAGGGAGACGATAATTCGGAAAGCGATGTCGCAGTTGAAAGCATCCGACTAGCCCGACACCCGCTGGTGCGGATGGATTTGAAAGACAAGTACGATTTGGGAGGAGAGTTTTACCGGTGGGAGTTCGCCACCGCTCTGGCCGGGGCCCTGTTGGGTATCAACCCCTTCGACCAGCCCGACGTCCAGGGCGCTAAGGACATGACCGACAGTATGCTGGCTCAGTACCTAGCCGCCGGCCGGTGGCTACCAACGCAAGATTCCGGGCCAGAGTTCGGGCGCGAAGCGGCGTCCCTAGCGGACTTGTTGGCTAAATCCGGGTCGGGGGACTACCTGGCCGTCATGGCATACCTTCAGCAGACTCCGCAAGTAGATCGGGCCCTGGATTCCTTACGCCGCCGGGTGTTGGACTGGTACGGCATAGCCACCACCTTGGGATACGGCCCCAGGTTCTTGCACTCGACCGGACAGCTGCACAAAGGCGGGCCGGATAGCGGTCTGTTCCTGCAGCTGACCCAGGACCACAAGGTAGATGTCCCCATTCCGGGACAGCCCTACACCTTTGGGGTGCTGGCCGATGCCCAGTCCCGGGGAGACTACCAGGCATTGATTAAGGCCGGGCGCCGAACCGCCAAGCTGCATTTGTCGGGGGATCCGGCCGCCGCGATAGCCCAGCTTGTTGAGCAGTTGAAGGGGTAGTGTTCCGGCAAGCCCTATTTCCTTCGGATTTATGATCGGATTTTGATATTTTCCGGCCCGCCAAGACCTGGGTCAAGGTTCCCTGCTAGACGTACCATGAGGCAAGACACTTTGATCGGGAGGTTCTCTAGATGGACCTGGGAATGATTGGGCTGGGTCGAATGGGCGGTAACATGGCCCAGCGGCTGCTGGCCGGCGGACATAGAGTTGTGGCTTACGATCCTAACGCCGAGGCGGTGGCAGCCAGCCGGTCGCAAGGGGCGCTGGGCGCCGGTTCTCTGGAGGAGTTGGTGGCTAGTTTGGACCCGCCCCGGGCAGTCTGGATCATGGTGCCCGCCGGCCCGCCGACTGACGCGACTGTTGAGAGTTTGATCCCGCTGCTGGCACCGGGGGATGCGGTGTTGGATGGCGGCAACGCCAATTACAAAGAAAGCATGGCGCGGGCCCGCCGGTTGTCCCAGCATGGTATCGAGTTCCTGGACGTGGGCACCAGCGGAGGTATTTGGGGGCTGACCGAGGGTTACTCCCTGATGATCGGCGGCAAGGAGGAGATTTTCCGGCGATTGGAGCCCATATTTCAAACCCTGGCTCCCAGCCCAACCACCGGTTACAGCCACGTGGGTCCGGTTGGGGCAGGACACTTCGTCAAGATGGTCCACAATGGGGTTGAGTACGCCTTGATGCAGGCCTATGCCGAAGGTTTTGAACTGATGCAAGCCAAGGAGGAGTTTGGACTGGACCTGGGGCAAATAGCCGAGACCTGGCGATACGGCAGTGTGGTTCGCTCCTGGCTCCTGGACCTGGCGGCTCAGGCTCTGCACGAAGATCCTGAGCTGGAGAGTTTGCAGGCTTATGTCGAGGACTCCGGTGAGGGACGCTGGACCGTTCAGGAATCGGTGGAGCTGGCCGTTCCGACCCCGGTAATCACCCTGTCCTTGCAACAGAGATTCCGCTCCCGCCAGGATCAACCCTTTGGCGCCAGGCTGCTGGCGGCGCTGCGCAATCAGTTTGGCGGCCATGCTGTCCGGCCCGCCTCTCCCGGCGGCACTGAACCGGGGGAAGGCGAGGGTTAGGTACTGTCACGAAATAACTTATTCTTTACTACATGCTCAGCTATACTTAATGGGTGATAGTTGAAGGAGCGATTCAAGCTCGTTACCAAGCGATTGCCCCCGTTGTGGACGAGCGGGTGCGGCGGCTGGTGCTTGCCGCTGAGGCGTCGGCGGCCGGGCGTGGTGGCCAGGCAGCGGTTGCAAGGGCCACCGGAGCTTCTCGCGGGACGATTCGCCGCGGCATACGGGAGTTGGGCCAGCCGGCCGTAGGGGCCGCGAAGGGCCGCATCCGCCATCCTGGAGGCGGCCGGAAGCGCACCGTCGAGCATGACCCGAGCTTGCGCGAGGACTTGGACCGGCTGGTGGAGCCGACCAGCCGTGGGGATCCCGAGTCCCCGCTGCGCTGGACCTGCAAGAGCGTGCGTCAACTGGCGGTGGCATTGAAGCGCCAAGGGCACCAAGTCAGCCATCGCATGGTCGCCGAACTGCTCCACGACATGGGCTATAGCTTGCAAGCCAATCGCAAGACCCTGGCGGGGACGGAACACCCGGACCGCAACGCCCAGTTTGAGCACTTGGACCGGGCGGTGCAACTGCAACTCTCCCTGGGAGAGCCGGTGATCTCCGTGGACACGAAGAAGAAGGAACTGGTGGGGCCCTTCAAGAACGGTGGGCGGGAGTTGCGTCCCAAGGGAGCGCCGGAGCAAGTGCTGGTGCATGACTTCCTGATTCCGGATCTGGGCCGGGTCAGTCCTTATGGGGTGTACGATATCGCCCAGAACGAGGCCTGGGTCAGTGTGGGGACGGACCACGATACGGCTGCTTTTGCCGTCGAGAGCATCCGGCGTTGGTGGCGCGGCATGGGGCAGGCGCTCTACCCGAGCGCCACTCGGCTGCTGATAACGGCCGACGCGGGCGGCAGCAATGGGTATCGGCTCCGCTTGTGGAAGCTGGAGTTGCAGAAATTGGCGGATGAGACGGGCCTTGAAATCGACGTGTGCCACCTCCCACCAGGGACCAGCAAGTGGAACAAGATCGAACACCGCTTGTTCTCCGCGATCAGTCAGAACTGGCGCGGAAAGCCGCTGGTGAGCCACGAGGTGGTGGTGAACTTGATCGGGGCGACCACGACCCGGACGGGGCTGCGGGTTCAGAGCCAACTGGACACCAACCGATACCCGGCCGGGCGCACCGTATCGGACGACGAACTCGAAGCCATCTATTTGCGTAGAGACTCTTTCCATGGTGAATGGAATTATTCGCTGCTACCCCGCGTTGCGCTGCTCAATTGAACTAATTATTTCGTGACAATCCCTTAGGAAGGGGGCCCGAGTATGCAGAACTCGTCTACGATCCTGGTGATACTGGGCGCCACCGGCGACCTGGCGCGGCGGAAGCTGTTGCCGGGGCTTTTTCAGCTGGTCTGCCAGGGAAGGCTTCCCACCAATTTCCAGGTCGTGGGAATGGCGCGTTCCCAATATTCGGATGATCAGTATCGAGAGTTGATGTGGCAGGAGGTCCAGGAACTGAGCGGGCCGGCTGCACGGAATAAGGACTGGAACGCTTTCGCCCGACGCCTGCATTACGTGCGAGGCAATTTACAGGACCTGGAGTCCTTCATGGGGTTACGTGCGCGGCTCGAGGATTTGGAAACTCAGACGCCGTCGGCGCACCGGCTTTTTTACCTGGCGGTGGCGCCGGACCTTTTCCCAGTGGCCGTGGAGAATTTGCGTTATGCAGGGTTGGCGGTGGAAGACACCGGCTGGCGCCGGGTAGTGATTGAAAAGCCCTTTGGGCATGACCTGAATTCGGCCGAGCAACTGGACCGGTTGGTCCACCAAGTGTTTAGGGAAGAGCAAGTCTATCGCATCGATCATTACCTGGGGAAGGAAACGGTCCAAAACCTGATGGTCTTCCGCTTCGCCAACGCTATTTTTGAGCCATTATGGAATCGTAACTACGTGGACAACGTGCAAATTTCGGCAACGGAAGAGGTATCGGTTGGAGATCGGGCCGGATATTACGACCAGTCCGGCGTCATCAGGGATATGGTCCAGAACCATCTGCTTCAGTTGCTGACCCTAGTGGCGATGGAACCACCCAGCTCCATGGATGCCGATTCGCTGCGGAACAACAAGGTGGAGACACTCCGGGCAATCCGCCGTTGGGATATGGCTCAGGCAGCGCAGAACAGCGTGCTTGGCCAATATCAGGGCTACTTGGATGAAACCGGTGTCGCCCCGGACTCGAGGACAGCCACCTTCGCCGCGCTTCGTCTGTACATCGACAATTGGCGCTGGCAGGGGGTTCCTTTCTATCTCAGAACTGGCAAATCTATGCAGGAAAAGGTTACCCAAATCGCCATCCAGTTCCGGCAGCCGCCGCACCTGATGTTCGCCGGTGCGACCGGAGCAAGGCTCAACTCCAATCTGCTCTTCCTGCGGTTGCAGCCCGATGAAGGGGTTCATCTTAAATTCGAGGTCAAGGCTCCTGGCCAGGGAATGACTACCCGCTCGGAGGATCTGGAATTCCACTATGGGTCTGCCTTCAAAGATCAAATCATCCCGGAGGCCTACGAACGCCTGCTTCAAGATGCCCTGGAAGGGGATACCTCACTGTTTATAAGGAACGACCACATTTTAGAAGCCTGGCGGATAGTAGAGCCACTGATTAAAGAATCAGAGGGCGCTGCGGCCGGGTCGGTTCAGCCCTACGATGCCGGCTCTTGGGGTCCGGAAGCCAGCAAAGGACTGCTCGCGCGCAACGGCCACATGTGGCAGGAGACTACCGGCAGCCATTAGCGGGTGGGTACGGATAAACAATACCTCGGTCGCCGATAGTTTATGGCCCTTGTCAGTCGCCTCCCCTGAGAATATTATAGGAACATGGAATCGCAACCGGTCAGGTACTCCCTGGGCGCGCTCTCAAGGATTGATGCGGAGACATTTGGTGAGCCGGGACGGCGCACTTTCCGGCTGGTGCTGAAGGCCGGGGCAGCCAACATTTCGGTCTGGCTGGAGAAGGAACAGCTGTTTCAGCTGGGGCTGTCGCTTCAAGAGGCGGTGCGGCGCCTTTCGTCCGAGCAGCGAGCCGGACCCAGCGGCCCCACCGGTCCCGAGTGGTCCGGAGATGAGCTCTTTCTGGAGTTCAGGGCCAGGCAGATGATGCTGAAATATGAGACCTCCGGCAATGCCTTTTACTTGGAAGCCCACGAAGGAGATGATGAGGCCAGAGAACAAGACCCGGAGGGGGCTTCGGTAAGCTGCGGGATCAGCATCTCCCAATCCTCCACCCTGGCTGAGGAGGCCCTTAAAATCTGCGCTGCCGGTCGCCCGCCCTGCTTTCTTTGCGGCCTACCCATCGATCCCGAAGGACACATTTGTCCCCGGGCCAACGGACACGCCGTGATGGAAAGCGGTTAGCCGACGGGCCGGGGCAGAGTTAACCGAGGTGGGGCTGGCACAAACGGACCTTGAATTACTGCAGCGGGGCGAAATAGTTTCCTGTGAGCTCACTCCCGCCGGGTCTAACTACACCTTCCTAGCGCGCCTCCAGCTGAATGATCGAGACGGCCTCGCCATCTATAAACCCCGGGACGGTGAAGTTCCCCTCTGGGATTTTCCCTCTGGGACCCTGTACAAAAGGGAATGCGCGGCCTATCTGCTCAGCGAAATGCTGGGTTGGGATTTCATCCCCTACACCCTCATTCGGGAAGGCCCCTACGGTATCGGCTCGATCCAAAGCTATGTCGAGCACGACCCCAGGCAGAACTACCACACCTTAGATTTAGCAGAGGACGCCGGCAGCGCGGAACAGCTGCGGCGGGTAGCCTGCTTTGATTTGGTAGCCAACAACACCGACCGCAAGGCGGGTCATCTGCTGAAGGATGGCGACGGTAAGCTCTGGGGCATCGACCAAGCCCTGACCTTCCACGCCGACACTAAAATCCGCACGGTCATCTGGGACTTTGCCGGAGACCCCATTCCGGAGGATTTGCTCCAGACGCTGGAGGAGATTTGCCGCCAATTGGCCCATCCCCAGGGTCGCATTCAAGAGCTGTTGGATTTGCTGCTGCCGGAGGAGATCGAAGCCCTGCACGGGCGGCTGCAATGGGTGCTGACCGATCGGGTCTACCCTGGATTACCGGGCCGGCGGCGCCGGTGAGTTGGCAAGGACGCCCTAAGCCAAAGCCAGGACCAAGATGCGATGATTGCCCGAGCTTGACCCGGGGGCTGGCGCTCTGGGTTCCGGCTTTCGCCGGAACGACGAAGGTAATACAGAGAGCGCTCCCCCTTTGCAAAGGGGGATACCGGGGGATTTCCCGGGCTTTGGTTTAGGTTCGCAGCAGGTTCAGGTCGAAGGATTCCAGCGTCTCCAGCACCTGCTGGGCCTGGCTTAAGTCCATACCTCTGGTGGAGTCGGTCAGCACCGCCACGGTGTAAATCCCGGCGCTTACGGCGGCGGCAATCCCCACCGGACTGTCCTCGATGGCGATGCACTGGGCCGGGGGGATGTTCAGCCTTTCCGCCGCCAGCAAGTAGATGTCCGGTTCTGGCTTGCCCCTGGTAACGTCATCCCCCCCTAATACTACGTCGAAACTGTCCTGGAATCCCAGGGTCTCCAGCTTCAGGTGTACCCACGAGCGGAGGGAGGAAGAGGCCACTGCTTTGGGCAATTCCCGTTGCGAGCAGGTTTCTATCAGGCTCCGCACCCCGGGACGGGGTATCAATTCCGCCTGCAGCACCGCCTTTACCGCCAGGTCGTACTTCCCAAGATAAGATTGAAGCGATTCCGGCAGGCTGCGCATCTCTATCAGCCGCCGCCAGGTTTCCTCCACTGTGGTGCCGATCAGGGTATTCTGGTTTTCCTCATCGGTCACCGGCTCGGCCGATTCCTTTAGCAGCAGGTTGTTGATAGCTTTTAAAAACAAGGGCTCGCTGTCAACCAACACGCCATCCATGTCGAATATTAGGGCTTGGTAACCGCTCATTTGGCTTATCCCTCCTATACCAATGCCAAGACGAAGCGCGCTGGGGTTGGTAGGGCGGTCCATGTAGATACCACCATGGCTTTGCTATAGGGATTCAGGTTCAGGATCGCCAGCATGAAATCAATCTGGGGCTGTCTCGTCTTTAACCCGGCTCATCTTTCACTAGGAAGCAGGAGGAGGCCTTGAACACCGCCCACAACTGCTGTCCGGACTCTATCCCCATCTCGGCCAGGGAGCTGCCGGTAATGTGACAGGATAACATGGCGCCGCCGCAGTCCAGGGTGACCCGGTATCCCGGAGGTCGCATTTCGACGCCAGTCACGACGCCGGGCAGCTGATTGCGGGCGGAGGATCGGGACAGCCGATCTTGGGCCAAAATCACGTCGGAAGCGCGGATTCCCACGGTCAATGATTCTTGCTCACTGAAGTCTCCCAGAGGCACCTCGATTCTAACATCCCCTTCAACATCTTCAGGAGCGTCCGCAGACTGAGCCAGCAGCACGCAAGTCATGGTCCCGTCCTGGGGATGGCGACTCTCAACCCGCATGGAAAGGATGTTTTCCACGCCGACCAGGCGGGCCATCCGCCCCTGACCGGGCTGCCCCAGCACCTCCAGCGGCACCCCCTTGGTCAGGGTGCGGCCCTGGTCAATTACCTGTACCGCGTCGCCCAGCGCGAGAGCCTCTTCCAAGTCGTGGGTGACCAGAATTGTGGGCAGATTACTACCGGACAGGATGGCCCTTAGCTCGCCCTGTAGGGTGCGACGCAGCTCGGCGTCCAGGGAAGCGAAGGGCTCATCCAACAGTAGGGCCTGGGGCGCAGGCGCCAGCGCCCGAGCCAGCGCAACCCGCTGCTGCTGACCGCCGGAGAGCTCCCAAGGGTATCGTTGTTCCAACCCCCCTAATTGGAAGGTCTCAAGCAGCTCTTGGACCCTGCTTCTGGCCGGGGCAGATCCCCGGCTGGATAGGCCATAACCGATGTTGTCCGTCACCTTAAGGTGAGGGAAAAGGTTGTGCTCCTGCGTTAGGTAACCTACCCGTCGGAGATGAGGCGGCACCCAAACACGGGAGGCGCTGTCATACACCAATCGGCCGGAGAGTTGGATCTGACCCTGCTGGGGCCGCAGCAGTCCAGCGATGGACCGCAGAGTGGTGGTCTTGCCCGCTCCGGATGGTCCGAATAGCACCAGCACCTGGCCGGGGTAGACTTCAAAGTCAGTCTCCAGTGTGAAGTCCCCCACCCGGCAGGTTATCCAGCCCTTGGCCGGATTGGCTGGGTTCATACCCGTTCCTGCCAGCGGGGCCGGCTGACAAGCCCCAACACTATCAGGACCAACATCGCCCCCAGCAGCAGCAGTACCGACAACGCGAGGGCCGTTTCCAGGAGCCGGCCGCTGTTCATTTCGGCATAAATTGCCAGCGGCAAAGTCTGAGTTTGCCCTATAAAATTGCCGGCGAACATGATAGTAGCGCCGAATTCAGAGATGGCGCGGGCCCAGGCTAGCGTCAAGCCGGTTAGCAATGATGGCCTGGCTAGTGGCAGCGAAAGTCGCCAAAAGGTATTCCAGGGCGCCACTCCCAGGGTCTGGGAAACCTCTTGATAGCCTAAGGGAACCGACTGGAACCCCAGCTTGGCCGAACGGATATAGAAGGGAGCCGCAACAAATATCTGGGCGAAAATGACCGCCGCGGTGGTGAAGGGAAGGGAAATCCCCACGCTGCTCAGTGCCGGTCCCAGCAGTCCTTGACGTCCGAACGCCATCAACATGGCCACCCCGGCAACCACTGGAGGCAGGACGATAGGCAACTCCACCAGACTGTCCACTACCCTCAAGGGGAGGGAGTTACTCCGCGCCAGCCAGTGGGCAAAGGGAGTGCCGACCAGAACCACTATCGCCATACTAAGAGCGCTGGTGAACAGAGAGAGGCGCAAGGCTTGCCAGGCAAGGGGGCTGGTCAGGCTGGCCAGAAAGCTCTCCTGCTGAGCGGCACGCACCAGCAAGGCCACTAGCGGGAGACCGATAAATACCAAATAAATGGCAGAAGTCGACCATCCAGCGGAGCGCCAGGGGCCGATACCTAGCTGTTGGGGAAGATGGGCTATGGCTCTAGGCTTGCGATTCACCTTGGGTTTTGGGCACCGGTTGCTGATGCGGTTCCCGCTGATACAGTCCCCGCTGATACGGTTACCGGGGAAGATTCGGCCGGACCGAAGCCATGTTGCCGTAGCACGTCCTGGGCCACTTTGGCATGGAGGAATTGAACAAACTGTCGAGCCAGCACGGGCTGCTTCGCATCATGAAGTACAGCCACCGGATAACTGGCGGAGGGGTTCCATTGGTCTGGTATAGGGATCACGGCTACCCGGGAGCTGATTCCCACCGAGCGGGCGTCGGTCAAATAAACCAGTCCGGCGTCGGCCTCCCCCAACGCCACCTTTTGGGCGACGCTACGGACGTTAGCCTCTTCGGAAACCAGATTAGCGAGGACTCTCTCGGCGAATCCTGCCTCCATGCTACCTTTGGTTTCCGCCAGCTCCAGCACCCTCCGCGAGTAATTGCCCGCCGGCACCGCCGCCATAGCCAGCACCAGCTTAACTTCCGGGTCTAACAGGTCCTCCAGGCGGGTAACCGGGGGCCCTCCATCCTTTCCGCCGCCTTTTCTAATAGAGAGCGGGCTAATGAGGGCCAGCCTATTGCTGGCGAAGCTGCTCGGTTCATCTAACAGCAATCCCTGGTCGGCCAGGGAGATCATCTGCTGCCAGTCGGCTGAGGCGAAAATGTCGGCTTGCGCTCCCAACTCCAGTTGGGCGCGAAGCAGCTGGCTTCCGGCGAAATTAAAGATTAACCTGACGTTCGGATTGGCCCGGCGGAACTCCTCGCCCAGCTGCTGGAAAACCTCGGTGAGCGAGGATGCCGCCAGCACCACCAAGGTCTGCCTCGCCGATGCCGGTCCTCCCGGCTGGGGACCTGAGCTGGGGGTGCAGCCGGCTAACACTGGTGCTAGCAACATGGCCGGCAGCATGGCCAGAAGAATACCTGGCGCTGGTTTACCCATTGCAGAGCCGAGCGCGGGAAGTTTCCTCAAGACCATCGAGAATGCTGCGCTGACCGGAGTGGTAGTGTCCAAAGCAAGGACCAGTATACTTGATAGGATATTGAATGCAAATCAGCCGGCTCGAGCCGCAGGGCCTTTTCATTTTCTCAAAATAGTATAAAATTATTACCAGTTTAAGCGGGAGGGGAGGATGATGACTTTGAGAGAAGCGCTGGATTTGGTGCCTGACTTCCGGAGTAGCCAAGGGCGACGCCACTCTTTGGGGGCGATCCTGGCCTTGGCCACCTGTGCCATGCTGTGCGGCGCCCGCAGCTTATACGCCATAGCTCAATGGGGGCGGGACCAAGGGGGTGCTACGGCGCAGCTTTTGGGGTTCAGCCAGGAGAAGACACCCTGCGTGGCCACCCTCCACCGGGTGTTCAAGGGCCTGGACGTGGCGGCCTTTGAGGCAGAAGTCGGCAACTGGCTGGCAAATAGCGGGGTAGAGGCGGATGACCCCCTGTCCCTGGACGGGAAAACCTTGCGAGGGGTCCACGGCCAAGAGATACCCGGGGTCCATCTGGTGTCGGCCTACGCTAGCCGCGCTGGGGCAGTGCTGGCGCAGGTAGCTGCGCCGGGCAAAGGGGAAGAATTGGCGGCGGTCAAAGAAGTATTGGGCCAGGTACCCCTGAAGGGTCGGGTAGTAGTGGCTGATGCCTTACTGACCCAACGGAAAGTCTGTGAGCAGATTGTGGCAGGCGGCGGAGAGTATCTGCTGCCAGTTAAAGAGAATCAGCCCACCTTGCGCCGAGACCTGGAGGTGGCTTTTTCCCCTGCTAGGAACTGAGCGGGCTGGTGGGCCAACCGTACCTCCCTGGCTGGCAGCGGAGTGGCGAGCACGCGGGGCCAAGCTGACGGTCTGGGCCGATGCTCCAGTAAAGCGGCGTCATGGGCGGCTGGAGCGGCGAGAGTTGTGGGGCCTTGGCCGACCCAGAGCTAAATGGCTACGTGGGCAGCGCTGGGACGGTCGGGGAAGCGTGGCCGCATCTGCAACAGGTGTGTCGGCTAGAGCGCCAGCGCATGACTCCTACCCGGCGGGTGGAGCATGCCGTGGCGGTCTGTCCCGACTGCGGGACTCACCTGAACGGCGGATGGGTACAGCGAACTCGGGAAGTCATTGAGCTACCGGTGGCTCCGGTAGAAGTGACCGAGCACGCCCTGGTAGCCCGCATCTGTCCGGTATGCCAGCGGCGCCGGCTGCCCAAAGAGGCCCTGCAGGGGGTGGTTCTGGGCCAGCAGCGCCTGGGGGTCAATCTGGTAAGCCTGATGGTGACCCTGCGGGAGGAGGGACGGTTGCCCATAAGAATCATCCAATGGTACCTGGAGACCGTCCATCAGTTGCACCTGAGTGTTGGTGCCATCGTCCAGGCCGTCCATGGAGTAGCCCGTCAGGCTGAGACGGCGGTGCGAGAGGTGCTCGAGCAAGTCCGCGCCAGTCCCGTGGTGCAGGGCGACGAAACCGGCTGGCGCCAGGACGGGAGCAACGGCTATGTTTGGACCTTCAGCACTCCCAGCGAACGATACTTCCTGCGTCGGGGTCGGGATAAGGGGGTGGTGGATGAGGTGCTGGATTCCTCCTTCAGCGGAGTGTTGGTCAGTGATTTCTACGCCGCCTATAACCACTACCCGGGCCTGAAGCAACGGTGCTGGGCTCATCTGCTGCGGGATATCCATGACCTGAAAGGGTTGTACCCAGAAGACGCTGGGCTGGCTCAGTGGGCCGAGGCGGTTCACCAGGTCTACACGGAGGCCAAGGCCGCGGTCCTTCCCCGAGCCCAGCCAGGCCATCGCACCCAGCTAATGCTGGAGGAGAAACTAATGGTCTTGGCACGGCCTTTCCTTAAAGATCCCCTGGCGGTTCAGGCCAAGCTCTGCCGGCGCATGGAACGGTTCATCAAGGAACTGTTTGTCTTCGTGTCGGACCCAGCCGTGCCCTCAGACAACAACGCCGCCGAGCGGAGCCTGCGGCATCTGGTAACCAGTCGCAAGATCAGCGGCGGCACCCGCTCAGGGCAGGGCACCGACAGCAAGATGACCTTGGCATCCCTCTTTGGCACCTGGCGGGCCAGAGGTCTCAATCCCCTCCTGGAATGCCGCCGGTTGCTCACTTCCCCTCAACTCTGAACAGTTTCGACTCGGAAGGCAATCCGCAGTAAGGCTGGTCAGGTGGCGACCACGCTCAGGCAACAGTGCGGCAAGCATAGAGGCGTGGATGCAGTACAACCCCAGCCGGCGGAGAATTGGGAAAAGGCCGCTTGAGCCAAATTATGCTGGCGCAGCTGCTTGGTATAGAGGCTGCCGCAACGAAGAAGCCTCCGATTTGAGCGCAAAATGCCCCGGCCGTGAGGCCGGGGCATTTTAATTATCGTGGGGCGTTAGGCACTTGTCACCGCCCAAGCATGCTTTGGGACAGCGGATGATGGGCGCTCGGACCTTTATGTCCTGAAGCGCCTAAACCAGCCTGGGCTGTAACGGCTAAGTGTGATTAGCCTCCGCGTCCGGCCCCCGGTTGTGAATATTCTTGGTTCCCTTGGTGAATATGCAGCGCTTTATGGTATTTTCCAACTCTCGCGGAGATGCTTGCGCCCCGGAAGGCGTCAAAAATTTCTCCAAATGGGATTCGGTCAAGTGGGCGATCACTTTTTCATAGACGTCGTCTTCCGACTCCCCAATCGCCATGAACTTGCAGTTTACGCCCGCACTGCTGGTGGCTCCCGACATAAAGTTGTCGCATCGGGCATACATGGTCGGCATATCTATCTCCTCCTCAACTTGGTCTTGCCGGGTCAGGGCTTAATCCGCCGACAGTCCTGGGAATTGCCGCACTATTATACGACAATTTCGGTCCCTTGGCACCACTCTCGGTACCTGATGGAGCTCCGCTCGATCAACATAATACCAGCAAGTGATGAACTGCGCTACCTGGACGGGAGTTTTCGTACCAAGATGCCTTACGGTTCGCAGAACGCCAGGGCTGAGTGCTAGAAGGGATTTTCGGCTCAAGCCCATTCAGCCAGCCGTCTATTCCGGTGCTCCGGAATCATCCCGGTCCTCCGGCTTACCCCAACCACCTCCCCCTGGTGTACGCAGACTGAGCACATCTCCGGCCTCTACGTCCAGGGTTTCTTTGCCCGCCAGGTGTACTTCTTCAAATCCGCCTCGCAGCAAGACATTCTCTCCCGGCTGCCCGTGGTGCCCCCCGTGGAAGCCCTGGGGAGGGAATTTTCGGCGCTCCGATAGAATCGTGACCCGGGCCGGAGCCAGGAACTCCACATCGCGCACTATGCCGTCCCCGCCGGAGAACTTGCCGGCGCCGCCGGTGCCGCGGCGTAACGCGTATCGCTTCATCCGCAAGGGGAAGGCGAACTCGAGGGCTTCGATGGGTGTGTTCAGCGTGTTGGTCATGTGGGTGTGGATGCCGGAAATGCCGTCCTGGGTGGGCCGGGCGCCCATGCCCCCGCCGATGGTCTCGTAATAGACAAAGGGTTTGTCCCGATTGAGGTCGTGCCCGCCGATCAGCAGATTGTTCATGGTTCCCTGGCTGGCGGCCGGTATCAGGTTGGGCAAGGCCTGGGCGAGCGCGGCCAGCAGCACGTCGGTGATGCGTTGAGACGTCTCCACATTGCCGCCGGCCACGCCCCTTTGCGGTTCCGGATTTACCAGCGTGCCCCGAGGCGTAATGATTTCCACCGGCCGCAGGCAGCCCTGATTGGCCGGCGCTTCGTCCCCCACTACGCAACGGACCACGTACAGACAGGCCGAAACAGTCACCGCCTGCGGCGCGTTGATGCAGCCGGGGCGCTGGGGAGAGGTGCCGGTGAAATCCACGGTCAGGTGGTCATCGGCGACGGTGATGGCGACCCGGATGGGGACCGGCTGCTCGGTCAGACCGTCGTCATCCATGTAATCCAGCACCCGATAGACGCCGTTAGGGATGTCGCGGATCGCACGTCGGGTTACCCGCTCGGAATAGTCCAGCAGTGCCGCCATGTGCTCATGGGTTTCAGCGATTCCATACCGCTGGGTTATTTCCTGCAGCCGCCGCTCTCCAACCCGTATCGAGGCGACTTGAGCGGCCAGGTCTCCCTTGCGTTCCTCCGGAGTGCGGGAGTTCCGGCAGATAAGCTGTACCACTTCTTGGTTGATGCGTCCGCCGCGGGCCAGTTTCACCGGGGGAATTATCAACCCCTCCTGGTAAAGCTCGGTGGACAGGGGCAGCGAGCCCGGGGTCATGCCGCCCACGTCGGCGTGATGGCCTCGATTCGAAACGAACCCCACCAATTCTTTGCCCTGGGTCTTTTGCGGTGTCACCTCCGGAGCAACTTCCGGGGTCACATCAATGTACACGGGCGCGACCAGAGTGATGTCGGGCAGATGAGTCCCCCCCAAATAGGGGTCGTTGAGAATAACCATGTCTCCGGGACGCAAGTCATGGGGGAAGGTGTCCAGCGCGGCCCGTACCGAGGCGGGCATGGCGCCCAAGTGCACCGGCTGATGGGCGGCCTGAGCCACCATCTGGCCGGCCGGGTCGAACAGCGCACAGGAGTAATCCCGTCTCTCTTTGATGTTGGGGGAGTAGGAGGTCCGTTGCAGGGCCACTCCCATCTCCTCCGACACCGAGACGAATAAATTCTTAAAAACTTCCAGGCTGATGGCGTCGACAGCCAATTGCTACCTCCCCGGTTGGTGGTTTACTGAATCTTGAACAAGCAGCCAAAAACGGTTGGAGCGGCCAACGTTCGGGGAAATCCCCCTATATCCCCCTTTGCAAAGGGGGATATAGGGGGATTTGGATCTCACAAGTTTAATAATTTCTTCGACAGTGGATAACAAAAATATGCAGGCCACAAGAATTTGGAAACAAGTATTCACAGCCCTGCGAGCAGGTCCGAGTCTGGACCGGCGTGCTCGGGCTGGGCCAGCGTAAAATATTCGGTGCTCATGATCTCCCGCAGCATGGGCTTGGGCAGCTTAGCGAAGGGACCGTTGGGGCTCATCTGCGTTCGGTGGCAGTCCAGGGAAGCGATCTTGATATCCACATACTCGGTAACATCGCGAACCGTGGTCACCGCCTCATCGGGAGAGCCGATCTTTTCCACTTCCAGGCTGGCAAAGGGAGGCTCAATGCCCATGTCCTTCATCTGCTGCCACATGCGCCGAAAGTTGCTGCGGGGAAAACAGACGTAGTAAAGGAATTCATTGCCAGCGCCCCCGGTCTGGTTGACAGTTTGGTTGAAAGCCTGAGTAGTGTGGCGATGGATGGCTCGGTGATCGGGATGCCCGTAGCCTCCGGTGGGGTCGTGGGTCAGGACCAGGCGGGGCCGCACCTCTTCAATGATTTCGGCCAGCCGGGCGCTTACCTGCCCGGCGGGGGCCTGGTTCAGAGACGCCGGGTGGGAGTTATCCGTCGTGCCGTCCATGCCGGAATCCCGGTAATTTAAGAACCTGACGTCCGAGATACCGGTTACCGTCATGGCTTGCCGCAGCTCCTCCTGCCGAACTTGGGCCAGGTTTTCCGGGGTCGCCAGCGCCGGATCGCTGATCTCGCCCACGTCGCCGTTGGTGGCGCACACCAGGGTGATACGGGCACCCCGGCTGGCCAGCATGGCCAGGGTACCGCCAACGCCAAAGCCTTCGTCGTCCGGATGGGCGAAGGCGGCCAGCACCGGGAGGCCCGAGAGGTCATTTTTCGGGAGGTCATTGGTCGTAGGGGGCATAGGGCAGGGCTCCTTTATTTTGTCGAAATTGAAGGCATTTCAGCGAGAGCGTTTTAGCTTCCGGCGGGCGCTGCTATAACTTGGGGGCCGTAGGTTCCGAAGGGATTAAACCCTAGAAACCCGGCTGAAAAGCCCTGCTGTGACGAGATGAGGCGGAGGTTAACCAGCGGACTGGGCCAGGTCTGAGACTAAGGGCGGCCCAGCTGGCAGCGACCAATATGAATTGGGCGGTAACGATGGGCGACCCGGTGGCGAACTCAGGGCAGGCTCCAGCGGCGGGCCGGTCCGGTCTATTCTCTGGTTTATTGGGGGAGGAGCCTGGACCCTGGGACATCATCCCAGTCTTGGTAGCCACCAGGGTCAGGTTGGCCACCGTGGCGGCCAGAAGTAGCTGAAAGAGGGTCTTGGCCCGGCCAAAGTAGCGAGATTGGCGGACTCCCAGTTGGACCAGCCGCGCCAGGCGATGCTCGACCACCTGCCGCCGGCCACGGTATTCGGCGAAGTCCTCACTTTTCTGGAAGGCCCGGGCTTGTTGCAGGAGCGCCTCTTGAGGATGGAGTGTCACCGTGCGGCCTTTGCCCTCTCCAGCCGCCACGCACTGGGACCGCAGGGGGCACATGCGCCACAGACCTTCGGGTCGAATTGAAAACTCTGGACCGGGTAGGTCTGGCCCAACCGGTTGGTCCGGGTACCCATGGTGCGTAGGGTGTGGGTGACCTGCCCGGCCGGGCAGGTGCAGACGCCGGCCGCCAGGTCGATCTGGAAGTCCTCCTTGGGGAAGTGGTCTTTTCTGGGACGACCCGGCACCTTGGCTATTAGCGTCCGACCGGCATCGGCAAAGGCCTGCCGCGTCCCGCCATCCCCATAGGCCGCATCCCCAATGGTCTCCTCCACCGCTATGCCCGTGTTCTCTTCACTCTGCTCCACCAGTTCCAGGACTCCGGTGTTGTCACCGGCATTGCCGGGCAGAATGTCTACCGCGGTCACCAGTTGGGAATCGGTATCCACCACCACGGCAGCCTTATGTCCGTCGAAGCGTTTGCTGCTGCTTTTGCGCCCGTGGCGCATCTCCGGGTCGTGCACCGAAGGGACCCGGTCCCGGCTTACGCCATCCTTCCGGACCGGACCATCCTCCTGCCGTTCCACATCCTGCAGTAACAGTTGCCCCAAGAGTTCCGCTGCTTCTCCAATAGCCTGACGCTCAGGACTATCTGCGGGAAATCTCCCTTGGGCCTGACGGGCCAATTCCAATACCCCATCGGCATCGGCTACTATCTTCTGCAGTAAGGCTTGCCGCTCTTTCTTGTTGTCCCAGTCAATCCCCGCCTCTCCCTTCACACTGGAGCCAAAGTAGAGCGCCAGGCCGTGTCTCAAGGCCCACTCCTCGGCCCGGGTCCCATCCAGTTGGGCCAGTGCCCGGACCACCTGGACGATGCCGTCGGCCAGCAGGTTGTAAGTGTCCTTGACCGCTCCTCGGCCCAGAATGTAGGTGGTGTCCACCGCTACCTTCATCCGCCGTCCTTTCAGGCAGCCGGTCTGCCGGGCGAATTGGAGGCTGCGCTGAAAGACGGCTCGCACCCGGTCGTGGAGGATCAGCTGGGCTCGAAACAGTTGCAGGGTGCTCTTGGCAAAGGGACGGTCCTCCACCTCGATCCCCAACGCCACCTTCCACCGGATGTCGAAATCCGCCCTCTGCTTGGCTTCCAGGTCGCTCACTTTGTCGTAGGCTTGCAGCAACAACGCGGTGGCCACCAGACTGGGAGGCACGCTGTCCCGGCCGTTGTTCGGGCAATAGAGATCGGCGAAATCTTCGTCTCGAAATAGCTGTCCCCGCATGGAGGCCAGGAAGCCGTAGAAGGAGCCCTTACCTACATAGTCCAGATACAGATGGTTCGCTTCCCGGAGCCCTAGCTGTTTCGAGCGCTTTCCCAGCATCCCCTGCCTCCCCCGCCCATTAAATTATCCTGACAATTATATCGGAACAGCCTGGATCAGGGTACTTTTCGGCCGATCCTCTAGGATCAAACCCGCTCCGCCACCAGGTTGCCAAAGGAGTCCACAGTTCCAGCCCAGCCGGGCGACAGGACTATGGTCGCGTCCAGCTGCAGCAGGAGGGCCGGACCGGTCAGGCGGTTGCCTGGTTGGAGCCGGTCCCGCTGGTACATCGGCGTGTTTTTCGGGCCGTCTCGATATATTACTCGGGCCGATCCTATCAAAGCCGCTGAGGGGTCGCTATCACCCATGCTTTCCCCCGGGAGCCGGGGCTTTTCCACTGCCAGCTCCAGCTTTAGCCGCAGGTTCACTATTTCCACCGGCTGGGACCGGTCGGCGTAGCCGAATCGCTGCAGGTGGGCCCGATAAAAGCTGCCGCCAATAGAGCGCTGAAAATTACTGGAGGTGGGGCGCTTGGGGTAATCTACAGTCAGTTCAAAGGATTGGCCCAAATATCTAACGTCCAGATAGCGGCGAGCGACCATCTGCTCTATCGGAAGCCCTTCCTGGCTGAGTTGCTCTCGGGCCAGGCCCTCCATTCCGTGGAATTCCTCTTCGAGGCGGGCCGGGTCGATTTCGTCTCCCCGCAGCATTACCGTTCGGGAATAGTCCTTCACCACGTCGGCTATGGCCACACCCAGGGCGGAGAGAACCCCGGGGTAAGCCGGCACCAGAACTCGCGGGATACCCAATTCCTCGGCCAATTCGCAGCTGTGCATTGGGCCGGCGCCGCCGAAGGGAACCAGGGTGAACCGGCGGGGATCATAGCCTCGCTCCAGGGAGATGGCTCGAATGGCGCGCTCCATGTTGGCGTTGACCACCCGGATGATACCCAGGGCGGCAGCCTCGGCTGTTGAGCCAATTTGCGAAGCCAAATCATCAAGCAATTCCTGAGCGCGGGTTACGTCCAGGATCATGCGCCCGCCCAGAAAATGGTCGGGCTGCAGGCGGCCGAGGATCAAATTGGCATCACTAACCGTGATATTGTCGCCCTTACCGTAGCAAGCCGGCCCGGGATCGGCTCCCGCCGACTGCGGGCCTACGACCAGCGCGCCGCCGGAGTCGACCCGCGCGATGGAGCCGCCCCCGGCGCCGACGGTGTGAATTTCGATCATGGGAACGCTGATGGGGTATTCGCCCACCGTGGCGGATGTAGTTTCCTTGATCCGGCCGGGGCACAGGGAGACGTCGGTGGAGGTTCCGCCCATGTCCAGGGTTATTATGTCTGGGTAGCCGGCCTGGACCCCGGTGTGGAAGGCTCCGACAACGCCTCCGGCCGGACCGCTCAGGATGGTCCGCACCGGCTGTTGCGAAGCCAGACTGGCGGTTATGCTGCCGCCGGAGGATTGCATGATTCGCAGATTGGAGCCGAGGGACTTCTCCATCTCTCCCAAATAGCGAGCCATCAAGGGGCCAACATATGCATTGGCTACCACGGTGCTGGTCCGCTCATATTCCCGAAACTCGGGTATCACTTGGCTGGAGATGGAAACGAAGGGTGGATTGGGCAATTTCTCCAAAGCCTGCCCCACCATCTGCTCGTGCAGAGGATTGAGGAAGGAAAACAGCATGGAGACGGCTACCGCCTCGACTTGAGCCTCTGCCAGGAGCGGTAGCAGGGTTTGGATCGCGTCCTGGGTCAGGTCCTCTAGGATCGCGCCGGTGTAGTCCACCCGCTCCGATAGTCCAAATCTGAGTTCCCAGGGAGCCAGGGCGGGGGGGCGTTCCAGATTAAAATTGTATAGTTCGGACCGGCTCTGACGGCCAATCTCCAGCACGTCTTCAAAGCCCAGGGTGGTTACCAGGGCAGTGCGAGCCCCCTTTCCTTCCAGCAGCGCGTTGGTGGCGACGGTAGAGCCGTGGACGAACTGGGTTGCAGGTTCACCGGCCGCTGAGTCCTCGGACAGGGCCAAGTCCCGAGCGCCCAAGCCATGAAGGGCCTCGGAAACTCCCTGCTTGACGCCCAGGGAAGGGTCCGCCGGGGTGGAGGGAAGTTTGTGGATGCTGAGAAGCCCATCCTCCAATAAGGCTATATCGGTGAAGGTGCCGCCTACGTCGATACCAATGATCCTTTTGGACATTTAGATGCAGATGCCTCCGGGCTGGTTGAGCTGGCCGGTGCGGATTACTTGTCCGCCAGGGCTATCCGGAGCCGCTTGTTGATTCGGCCTTTGCTTTCGTGGCCGACCACGTTGATCGTCCCCACCTCTTGGGTGTTGGCCACGTGGGTTCCGCCGTCGGCCTGCAGATCCAGCCCGGATATATCGATGGTCCGAACCTCCCGAATGCCGGAGGGCAGCAGGTTGATCTTGGTCCGGATCAAATCCGGTTCCCGCTCCGCCTCTTCTCTGGTCAAGTTGCCCACATGCACCGGGCGGGCCGCCTTCACTTCCGCGTTGATCTTTTCCGAAACCTCCTCCGCGAACTGGGAGGTCATCTGATCCAGTTCAAAATCCATGCGGGCGGCGCCGGGCTGCATGTCTCCACCGGTGACCTTGGCGCCAAAATCCCTCCACACCACCCCGCAGAGAATGTGCAATGCGGTGTGGGTTCTCATCAATAAATATCGCCGCTCCCAATCTAGGACTCCCTGAACCTCGGAGCCTATTTGGGGAAGGGACCCCTGTATCTGGTGGGCTATTTTGCTATCTTTACGGCCGACGCGGGTTACTTGGAATGTTTCCTCGCCGGCCAACAGCACACCGGTGTCGCCGGGTTGACCGCCACCGCCGGCGTAGAAGGCGGTGCGGTCCAGAACAACCCCATCATCTGCCAATTCGGTGACATGGGCCTGGAATTCCCTGGTGTAGCTGTCAACCAGAAAAAGCAGTTCGGTCACGTTTCCCTCCGGGTAAAAAACCGGGGAAAGAGTATCTGAGCCGATGGGCGAACGGGCGGGTCGGCGTCCATTATAACAAACTGGCATGACCATCCGGAGGCCGTTTCCTGCCTGAAAAGCGTCCCGGAAAAACCTTCTCAATTCGGGCTTGCCCGGAGTCTAGGAGCCGGTTGTTTTTGATCTATTCGGGTGCAATAATAGTGGCCCGCCAAATCGCAACATTCTTTTAATGCGGCGGAGTTGGCAACGGGCGTGAGCCCAATCCTCACCCAAATTCAAAGCGAGCGAGTAATGAAACTCTCCTGTCTTCAAGAAAATTTGAGCCGCGGCCTGGGCATCGTGGGGCGAGCGGTGGCTACTCGATCGACCCTGCCGATCACCCAAAACGTGCTTCTCAGCACGGACCAATCGATGCTCAAGCTTTCGGCCACCAATCTGGAGATTGGCATAACAACCTGGGTTGGGGGAATGATCGAGGAGGAAGGCTCGATAACGGTTCCGGCTCGCTTGTTATCCGAGTTTGTAACCTCCCTGCCCAACGACCGAATAGACCTGGAGTTGCTGCCTGGCACCGGGGTCTTGCAGCTTAAATGCGGCCGAGCCGAGGCGCGAATCAACGGCGCCGATGCCAGCGAATTCCCTCCCATACCGGCTGTAGAGGACGGCGTGGGGGCTCAAATAGAGCAGCAAGTGCTGAAGGCCGCTATATCCCGAGTTGCCTTCGCGGCCGCCACCGAGGAGTCCCGTCCGGTACTCACCGGGGTGGAGGTGCGACTGCAGGGAGACAGATTCACCCTGGCGGCGGCCGACGGATTCCGGTTGGCGGTGCAGCACGGCCCACTGGCGGCTCCGGTGGAACAGGATATTGAGGTTATTATCCCGGCGCGGACCCTGAACGAGTTGAATCGACTGCTGGGGGATCTGCCAGAACCGGTGGAAATTCTGATGACCCCATCCAAGGGCCAAGTTCTATTTCGCTTGCCCGGGATCGAGTTGGTTTCCCAATTGCTGCAGGGTGCTTTCCCCAACTATGACCAGCTGATACCGCAGAGTTATCAAACCAGGGCGGTGTTCGACCTGCAAGCGCTGTTGCGGGCCACCAGAACCGCGGCGATTTTTGCCCGGGACGGTAGCAACATCATCCGGGTGCAGGTGATACCGGAAAATAACGGGGAGTCCAGCGGTAAGGCGCTCATATCGGCGCGTTCGGAAGAAGTGGGCGACAACCAGGATGAAGTCGACGCCGACACGATCGAGGGAGACGAGGCCAAGATAGCCTTCAACAGCCGATATCTGCAAGAAGTTTTAGCGGTGTTGGAAAGAGGTAAAGTAGCTCTGGAAACCACCAGCCCTTCCAGCCCCGGCGTTTTCAAACCAACGGACTCGGATGATTATGTCCACGTTGTCATGCCCATGTTTGTTCAATGGTAGCGTAGCATTGTGCGGATACAGTTCAGCTTTACACCGCGCTGCTGATTAAGAACTTTTTATAGCCTACCAGCCCTGGTCAACCCCAAGCAGACAGATCCACCGTGCTGGTCCAGACATAGACGCTTGGGTTGTAAACCTATGCCGAGGGCTGGTCATCTGGGTTCACCCTCGGTCGGCAAGGGAATACACTGGGCCGGGTACCAGCCTGTTGCCTATTTCCAGCCCAGCAATGCGATTATTCTGACCGTTGAAGCCCAATTTCCAGCCCAGCAATGCGATTATTCTGACCGTTGAGCCCAATTTGCGAACCAAACCCCATGTTTGACATATTAGATTCAGTCCTCGTGGAAGCAGCTGACATTTCAGATCATCATCCGCAAGCTGCGGTGCTATTTGGTCGTAGCGAGCCGCTATTGGATGATTTGCGGGAGATAGGTGCCACAAGCTTTGCGAGTAAGAAGAATTAAGCCCATCTAAGTAACTCGATAAGTTCCTGTTCGGTCCAATGCTCAACAGTTCTGTGGCAGAGTGGACAGCGGAAATCAGCTCCGGCGAGTCAGTGGTTTGGTTTCGTTGTACTGCATTCCTCGATAAGCGGATACTACTGTTTGCTAACAATTACTGTACCAAAGCTTTCCGATCTTCCAAAAAGCTCTTTGTACAATAGTCTAAAGGATTGCCCTGGCAAAACGCTTCATCCAGGTTGGTATTATAAAATCTGGCTCCGAACAAAGAGGTTCCTTGGAACTGGGCGCGGTAGAGTTCGGCCTTGCTCAGGTTGGTCTCGGTGAGGTTAGCTTGACTGAGGTCCGCTTCCTCCAGAGATGCCCCGGTGAGATTGGCATTGGATAAGTTGGCCCGCGTCAACTTCGCTTCATCTAAAAATGCCCCGGACAAATTTGCGCCTTTCAAGTCAGCATTGCTCAAGTCGGCTCCATCCAGGTCCGCCCCCACCAAGATTGCGCCGTTGAGGTTAGCCCCTTTCAGAGACGCTTGAGAAAAATAGGCTCCTGTGAGGTTTGTGTGATTCAGTTTGGCTTCGTCCAGCTTTGCAACGCGAAAGTTTAGTCCGACCAGGTTAACTCTAGACAGGTCAGCCAGAGTGAGGTTAGGTACTGTCACGAAATAACTTGTTCTTTACTACATGCTCAGCTATACTTAATGGGTGATAGTTGAAGGAGCGATTCAAGCTCGTTACCAAGCGATTGCCCCCGTTGTGGACGAGCGGGTGCGGCGGCTGGTGCTTGCCGCTGAGGCGTCGGCGGCCGGGCGTGGTGGCCAGGCAGCGGTTGCAAGGGCCACCGGAGCTTCTCGCGGGACGATTCGCCGCGGCATACGGGAGTTGGGCCAGCCGGCCGTAGGGGCCGCGAAGGGCCGCATCCGCCATCCTGGAGGCGGCCGGAAGCGCACCGTCGAGCATGACCCGAGCTTGCGCGAGGACTTGGACCGGCTGGTGGAGCCGACCAGCCGTGGGGATCCCGAGTCCCCGCTGCGCTGGACCTGCAAGAGCGTGCGTCAACTGGCGGTGGCATTGAAGCGCCAAGGGCACCAAGTCAGCCATCGCATGGTCGCCGAACTGCTCCACGACATGGGCTATAGCTTGCAAGCCAATCGCAAGACCCTGGCGGGGACGGAACACCCGGACCGCAACGCCCAGTTTGAGCACTTGGACCGGGCGGTGCAACTGCAACTCTCCCTGGGAGAGCCGGTGATCTCCGTGGACACGAAGAAGAAGGAACTGGTGGGGCCCTTCAAGAACGGTGGGCGGGAGTTGCGTCCCAAGGGAGCGCCGGAGCAAGTGCTGGTGCATGACTTCCTGATTCCGGATCTGGGCCGGGTCAGTCCTTATGGGGTGTACGATATCGCCCAGAACGAGGCCTGGGTCAGTGTGGGGACGGACCACGATACGGCTGCTTTTGCCGTCGAGAGCATCCGGCGTTGGTGGCGCGGCATGGGGCAGGCGCTCTACCCGAGCGCCACTCGGCTGCTGATAACGGCCGACGCGGGCGGCAGCAATGGGTATCGGCTCCGCTTGTGGAAGCTGGAGTTGCAGAAATTGGCGGATGAGACGGGCCTTGAAATCGACGTGTGCCACCTCCCACCAGGGACCAGCAAGTGGAACAAGATCGAACACCGCTTGTTCTCCGCGATCAGTCAGAACTGGCGCGGAAAGCCGCTGGTGAGCCACGAGGTGGTGGTGAACTTGATCGGGGCGACCACGACCCGGACGGGGCTGCGGGTTCAGAGCCAACTGGACACCAACCGATACCCGGCCGGGCGCACCGTATCGGACGACGAACTCGAAGCCATCTATTTGCGTAGAGACTCTTTCCATGGTGAATGGAATTATTCGCTGCTACCCCGCGTTGCGCTGCTCAATTGAACTAATTATTTCGTGACAATCCCTTAGCCCCCTCAAAATTCGCCCCCTCTAAAAGGGCACCAACGAAAATGGCGCGATTCAGCCGGGCCCCCTTAAAGCTGGTTTGCGTCAGGTTAGCATCGGTAAGATTTACCCCGGCCATCTTAGGGCTCGTCACCGAATAACCATCTCAACTTGAGCGGTTGCTGGGCAGGATGGTATAGTTCCACTCCCCGTGAAACTCATGGCACCGCAGGTTCACCTGGGCCAGTTCGCTATCAGACACTTTGATACCCGCCGGGTACTTGTTCGTGTCCAGGTGACACTCTACCCGCAACCCCTTGGTATTCCGGGTTCCGCCAATCAAGCTCACAATGACCTCATGACTCACCAACGGCTGGCCCCGCCAGTTCTGCGTGATGAACGAAAACAACCGGTGTTCGATCTTGTTCCACTTGCTCGTCCCCGGCGGCAAATGGCCCACCGTGATCGTCAACCCCGTCTCGTCCGCAAACCGCTGCAGTTCCCGCTTCCACAGCCGCACACGACTCCCGTTACTACCCCCACCATCGGCGTTCACCAGCAGCCGGGTTGCCTTCGGATACCGTGCCTGCCCCATCCCCCACCACCAGCGCCGGATACTCTCCACTGCAAACGCCGCTGTATCGTGGTCCACCCCGACATTCACCCAGCCCGTGTTCTCCGCTACATCATAGATCCCGTACGGTGTGGCGCGCCCCAAGGCTGGTATTCGTACACCCGCACCCGCTCCGGGTCCCCTTGGGGCCGCAACTCACGCCCTCCGTTCTTGAAATTCCCGACCAGTTCCTTCTTCTTGGCATCCACCGAGATCACCGGCTCACCCGCATCCAGATACGTCTGCGCTTGCTGGTTCAGGTAGGTGAACTGGGCATCACGGTCAGGATGATCGCCACCCTCCAAGGTCTTGCTGTTGGCCTGCAAGCTGTACTCCAACCTGTGCAAAAGATCCCCCACCAACCGGCGACTGACCCGGTGCCCCAACTGCTGGAGTTCAGCCGCCAAGTTCCGCAGGCTCTTGCAGGTCCAGCGCAGGGGCGATTCCGGGTCGCCACGGGTCACCGGCTCAACCAAGCGCTCCAGGTCGCTCAGCAGCGTTGGGTCCTGGCTCACAGTGGTCTTGCGCCCACCGCCCGGCTTGCGGACTCTGCCCGCGCTGACCCGCTCGGGCTGCTGCAGTTCTTGCATGCCCTGCTGGATGGTCCGCCGCGAGAAGCCGGTCGCTCGAGCGACCCAGGTAACGCCACCCCAGCCCAGCGTCAGCGCTTCGGCTGCGGCGGCCAGCCGCCGGGTCCGCTGGTCCAAGACGCCCTCAAGCAGGGTAAAACGTTGTCGGACAGCATCAATATTTTCCATGCCGACAACCTTACTTTATATTGCTTAATTCATGGACTCACAAACAAATCCCGCCTTACATCAAATGTTTTCCATGCCGACAAGCTTATAGCATCCCCTCGATGCATGATAACGTTATTTGGTGACAAGCCCTTAGCCCCGTGCAGGCTGGCGCCGGACAGGTCAATTCCAGTCAGGTCTTCATCAGCAAGAGTTAGCCCGCGGCCTACTCGGAATTGCACATCCTTTCTAAACCAAAGCTAAGGTGAAACCTACATAAAACGAACCCGAAGAGGAGTTGAGATATTCTGTAAAAGAAGTCGATTGGCGGTGGGGGAAGGGATGACAGACATAGTGCAACTCATGGAAGAGTGGCAACTGGATGTAGGCGACTTACGGGAAAGGATGTATCGGGCGCCAACACCTCGGGAGCGAGAGCGATGGCATGGGCTATGGTTGTTGGCCCAAGGGTGGTCGGCCACTCAAGTGGCTGAGGCTTTGGAGAGAGAGCCTCATACCATCGGAAACTGGCTGGACAACTTTCGCCAAGGCGGGGCCCAAGGTTTGGTCTTTGAGCAGACTGGGGGTTCCCCCCCGTCTTGAACCGAGGTCAACAGAACCAACTGAAGTCTGCGGTGCAAAATCCGCCTGGGGAGGCGGGGATTGAATTGTCCAACTGGAACTGGAAAGTAGTAAGGCAATTTCTCAAGCAGAGCTTTGACCTGGGGCTGAGTCGGAGCAGTTGCTTGAACTACCTCCATCGGTTGGGCTTCGTGCTGAAGCGACCCAAGAAACGCCTCCTGAAAGCCAAGGATGAAGAACGGAAAGCCTTCGTCCTCCAGTACAGCCAAATCCGAGAGGAGGCCCAAGAGAGTGGAGCCAAGATCTTCTTCGTGGATGAAGCCCACTTTCGGGCCGATGCCGACCTGCGAGGCAAATGGGTACTCAAGGGAGAGGCAGCGCTGGTGGACTCCACCAGTCCTCGGTGGGGAGAGAAGGCCTGCTACTACTCGGGAGTTTGCTTGGAGGCTGGGGAGGTGGAAGCCATGGAAATAGCCGGCAACAGCAATGCCGAGACCTCCACCGCCTTTTTACGGCAGCTAAGGGCTCGTCACCGAATAACCATCTCAACTTGAGCGGTTGCTGGGCAGGATGGTATAGTTCCACTCCCCGTGAAACTCATGGCACCGCAGGTTCACCTGGGCCAGTTCGCTATCAGACACTTTGATACCCGCCGGGTACTTGTTCGTGTCCAGGTGACACTCTACCCGCAACCCCTTGGTATTCCGGGTTCCGCCAATCAAGCTCACAATGACCTCATGACTCACCAACGGCTGGCCCCGCCAGTTCTGCGTGATGAACGAAAACAACCGGTGTTCGATCTTGTTCCACTTGCTCGTCCCCGGCGGCAAATGGCCCACCGTGATCGTCAACCCCGTCTCGTCCGCAAACCGCTGCAGTTCCCGCTTCCACAGCCGCACACGACTCCCGTTACTACCCCCACCATCGGCGTTCACCAGCAGCCGGGTTGCCTTCGGATACCGTGCCTGCCCCATCCCCCACCACCAGCGCCGGATACTCTCCACTGCAAACGCCGCTGTATCGTGGTCCACCCCGACATTCACCCAGCCCGTGTTCTCCGCTACATCATAGATCCCGTACGGTGTGGCGCGCCCCAAGGCTGGTATCACGAAATCGTACACCCGCACCCGCTCCGGGTCCCCTTGGGGCCGCAACTCACGCCCTCCGTTCTTGAAATTCCCGACCAGTTCCTTCTTCTTGGCATCCACCGAGATCACCGGCTCACCCGCATCCAGATACGTCTGCGCTTGCTGGTTCAGGTAGGTGAACTGGGCATCACGGTCAGGATGATCGCCACCCTCCAAGGTCTTGCTGTTGGCCTGCAAGCTGTACTCCAACCTGTGCAAAAGATCCCCCACCAACCGGCGACTGACCCGGTGCCCCAACTGCTGGAGTTCAGCCGCCAAGTTCCGCAGGCTCTTGCAGGTCCAGCGCAGGGGCGATTCCGGGTCGCCACGGGTCACCGGCTCAACCAAGCGCTCCAGGTCGCTCAGCAGCGTTGGGTCCTGGCTCACAGTGGTCTTGCGCCCACCGCCCGGCTTGCGGACTCTGCCCGCGCTGACCCGCTCGGGCTGCTGCAGTTCTTGCATGCCCTGCTGGATGGTCCGCCGCGAGAAGCCGGTCGCTCGAGCGACCCAGGTAACGCCACCCCAGCCCAGCGTCAGCGCTTCGGCTGCGGCGACCAGCCGCCGGGTCCGCTGGTCCAAGACGCCCTCAAGCAGGGTAAAACGTTGTCGGACAGCATCAATATTTTCCATGCCGACAACCTTACTTTATATTGCTTAATTCATGGACTCACAAACAAATCCCGCCTTACATCAAATGTTTTCCATGCCGACAAGCTTATAGCATCCCCTCGATGCATGATAACGTTATTTGGTGACAAGCCCTAAGAGAAAAACATCCTGGACCTCTGGTAGTGATTTGGGACAATGGGCCAGCCCACCGAGGAGCAGCGATTCGCAGCTATTTGACCACCCCTGACTTGCAGCTGAGGCTGGTGGCCTTACCGGCCTACAGCCCAGACTTCAATGCCGACGAAGCCGTCTGGGACTGGGCCAGGGAAGAGGTCACGGCCAACGAATGCCTGGGAACAAAAGCCCAAGTCCAAGAGAAGATGAATGCATTCTTTGGCGGACTAGCTCACCGTAAGGATGAAGTGAAACATCGCTGCCGAACCCTGTTACAAGCTCGAGCCGATGCATTGATTTTTACACCTTCCCTACCTTTGCCATCGCTGCAAAATGTAGTTCCCACCTTGGCTTTGGTTTAGTTAGCGGCGCTGGTGTCGGTTCTGTTGTGGAAGTTGGTCTCGGAGTGGCAGTGGGCGTGGGCGCAGGCGTGGCAAAGATAGTGGGCGTGGGAGCGCCAGCGGTAATGATAGTGGGTGTAGCCAAGGAGCCGGAGCCAGGCGGAATGGTCGGTGAGGGCGGTTGGACGGCTGGTTCTTTGTTTGAACTCTCCCACAGTCTAGGTAAAGGAGTTGGCCGTACGGTGGGTTCGCGGGTACTGTAAGCTAGCGGAGTGACCAATGTCTGCTCACTAGCTGCTGGGGTAGGCTCCTCCATCAGACTGGTGCAACCGGCCACGGCCAACAGCAGGATTACCAGAGACACAAACCCCGCCGCTTTGCTTCGATTAAGCAGCATCATGATTTTAGAGCATTAAACCATTCGGTAGGACCCGTCCCAAAATCTTGCGCCTCTACCTACTGGGTCTGGATCGTCGTATTCACCTCAAATTTACTCTCTGGGTGGGAGGAATGCTAGGTAATTGCCGAGGGCTTTTCCCCATTATGGGCGTGCCTACCCCTCTACACCCGCGGCCATTCCACCTCAGACCGAAGGTGTAGATAAGGCCTGCCCATCCCCGTGCCTGCTGGACAAGCTAAAGGATCAACAGACCATCGGTGCCTCCGAATGCCAATCTCAGGTATTCCTGGGCAGCTATGCCAGCCACCTTCTTTCGGTAGCCCCAAGTTCCGCCGCCCGGGGCTGGGGGGCAATTAATCGGTCTCATGGCTGACCCTTTACTAATTATGATTACCCAGTTAACAAATCTCGAGATAAAGCGTTAATTGAAAGCCAGAATTGCACGCGAAGTAGCGGTATAATCCGAGGAAACAATTGACATAGCCTGGGGGAAACCATATGATTGCTACCTCGAATTGGGTATAGGATTACCCAGGTTGGAACCGGGTAATTCAGGCCGGGCAGGCCGCTCAAAAAAAGCAGAATCCAATACGGACCAAACCAAATTGAGAGGAGGAACGAGCATGTCTCATAAGGAAGACTTGGCGCTAATGGCACACCTGATGCGCCGCGTCGGATTCGGAGCGAATCGGGAAGAGCTGGAGCAATTGGTGGCTCAGGGTTACGATGCCGTAGTTGACGAGCTCATAGATCCGCCTTCGGACCGGCCCGCCGGCAAAACGGCGATGATGCTACGGTACCAGCCGGGGGTCTTGTTGCCCGGCGGCAACCCGTTGCCGGGACAATTTAGCTGGGTCTACCACATGATCACCACCCAGAGACCCTTGGAAGAGAAGATGGCCCTCTTCTGGCACCACGTTTTCGCCACCGCTAATGCCAAGGTGGACAACTGCGATCAGATGATCGAGCAACTCACCTTGCTCCGTAGACTGGGCATGGGTAACTATAAGGAGCTGCTGACCGAGATTTCCAAAAACCCGGCCATGATTTTCTGGCTGGACAACAACGAGAACCACCGGGACGCGGTCAACGAGAACTGGGGACGGGAGCTGCTGGAGCTATTCTCGATGGGCGTCAGTAACTACACCGAAGTGGACGTTCGAGAATGCTCCCGGGCCTTCACCGGCTGGACCATCCAGGCGAAATTGCCGCGGCAGCCCTTCGGTCGTTTTCCCTGGCGGTTTGATTACCTGGCCGAGGACCATGATGACGGAGAGAAAACCTTCCTGGGCGAGACCGGGAACTTCAATGGTGAGGACATAATTGACATCATCGTGCGGCAACCCGCCACCGCCCGCTTCATCTGCCGCCACTTATACAATTTCCTGGTGGCCGACGATGTACAGGTACCCGCCTGGACTATTGACCCGGCGCCGGACGAGGAAGCCCTGGACACGATGATAGCCACCTTCCAAGAGTCGAACTACGAGATGAAACCCCTGCTGCGCATGATGCTCAAGTCCGAGTTCTTCAAGAACGCGCGGTTTGCCAAGATCAAGAGCCCGGCCGAGGTGGTGGCCGGCACCCTGAAGATGGTAGGCACCTTCCAATTCCCCGAGCCTAACATTCGGGAAATCGGTCCTGAATCCGGCTACATGGGTCAGCAACTGTTGAACCCGCCCAGTGTGGAAGGTTGGCAGACCGGCACCGAGTGGATTAACAGCGGCTCGCTCTTGGCGCGAGTCAACTTCGTGGCCGACCGGGTGGCCGACCCCAGCCTGCCGGGCATGAAGCGAATTATTCAGCACATGAAGGAAGATGGGGTCACCACTCCGGAGCAACTCCTGGAGTCCTGTCTCGAACACCTGGGCTTCGTTGAACTGGGCAAGGAGACAAGAGAGCAACTGGAAGAAAACCTCGATGCCGGCGGGAATCTGGACTGGAGCAACGAAGAGACGGCGGGCCAGCGCATCGGCGAGACCATGGCGTTGATCGGGGCCACCACCGAGTACCAGTTCGGCTAAATCACCCGTGCTATTAGAGATATTAACTGGAAAGGAGACGAAGATATGACTTCTACGAAGAAAGACCCGGTGGTGGTGGTACTGCAGCTGACCGGCGGCAACGACTACTTCAACACCATCATCCCTTACACCGACTCCCACTACTACGACAATCGTCCGGTGGTGAAATACCCCCAGGACGAGATCATCAAGATTGATGACCAGATTGGCATGGCGCCCAGCATGGGTCCCCTGAAGGAGCTCTACGACCAGGGGCGGGTGGCCATTATTCACGGCGCCGGCTATGCCGACTCACCCCGGTCCCACTTCCGGTCGATGGACATCTGGCACACCTGCGAGCCGGACAAGGTTGGCACCGAAGGCTGGGCTGGCCGCTTGGCCCGGGAGCTGGACCCCAGCAAGGAGAACGTGCTGACGGCGATCAACTTCGGGCATGGCCTGCCCCGCGCTCTGGCCGTCCCCGGTGTTCCGGTGGCCGCCATCGCCGACCTGGGCACCTATGGCCTGCTGACCGGCATCACCGATACGGCCCAGCGGGCCAAGGCGCTGGACCTGTTCTCCCGCATGTACACCCCCACCGTGGGCGGCGGCTTTGTCAATGACTACCTGCGCGCCACCGGCACCGACGCCATGGTCGGCGCGGACATCGTCAAAATCGCCCCGGAGAAATACAGTTCCAACGTAGAGTATCCCAACTCGCCCATCGCCATGCACCTGAAGGACATCGCCCAGGTGTACCTGGCGGACCTGGGGACCCGCATCTTTTACACCCAGCACGCCAGCTTCGACACCCACGCTGGTGAGATGGCCGCCCACCCGGTGCTGTGGAAGGACATATCCGAGGGCATCTCCGCCTTCTTCGAGGACCTGAAGGAGCATGACACCGGCGACAACGTGGTCATGTACCTGTTCTCCGAGTTCGGGCGGCGGGTCCACGACAACGGCTCGGGCACCGACCACGGCGCGGCGGGCGTAATGTTCGCCATCGGCGACCCGGTCAAGGGCGGTCTCTACGGGGAAATGCCCTCGGCCGCCGCTGAAGACCTGGAGCAGGGCGACCTGGTGCCGAACTACGACTTCCGCGGCGGCTACGCCACCCTGCTGGAAGACTGGTTCGGCCTGGACGCCAACCCGATAGTAAACGGCAACTTCGAGAAGCTGGACTGGCTGAAGAAGTAAGCAAGCTTGGTTGCCTACCCGAGTTAATCAGCACCGAGTTAATCAGCAAGGAGAGTCGAAGTATGGCGCAAATAACAATAGCCCCCGGGCGCTGCTGGCAGTATAGTCACTATGTGGGGCGGCGATCCACGGCAGGCATGGGTTTTAGCCAACCGATTGGAGTGGCCCTGGGCAAAGAAGGTGTCCTGTTCGTGGCAAATCGGAGCAACCCGCGCATCACCAAAGCGACCGTGGACCAGCAGTATATCAAGGAGTTTGGTCGCGGCGGAAACGAGGAGGGGCAGTTCGTCTACCTCACCGCGGTGGCGCTGGATCAGGAGCAGAACGTCTATACCGCTGACGAATGGCTGCACCGGATTACCATATTCAGCGAGGAAGGCGATTATGTTGGGACGTGGGGGGAGTTGGGAGAAGCCGAGGGCCAGCTCAACGGACCCTCTGGAATGGCCTTTGACGCCGAGGACAACCTATGGATCGTGAACAGCCTGAACAGCCGGGTGCAAAAGTTTAGCAAGGACGGGCAGTACCTGGGTGGCTTCGGCAGCCAGGGCGACAAAGAGGGCCAGCTGGACATGCCCTGGGGAATCACCATAGACAACCGGGGTGACCTCTACGTGGCCGACTGGAACAACCACCGGGTCCAGAAATTCAGCCCGGATGGAACCCATCTGCTCACCTTCGGGTCCGGCGAAATCACCGGGGTAGCGGTCGATGGGAGCACCCCCTATATCCACGCCACGGAAGGGCACGTGGCGGTAAACCCCAACTCCCTGAACCATCCCACTGGCGTGGCCGTCGACCAAGACGGTGATGTCTATGTGGTGGACTGGATGAACGAGCGCGTCGTGATATTCGATGTCGATACCAAGCCGGTGGCCTGCCTGCGGGGCGATGCGACGGGGTTGTCCGAATGGGCCAAGCTGTCGATCAACGCCAATCCAGACATGGCGATAGCCCGGCGCCGGGTCAAGCACCCGGAGGTCCAGGAATACCTCCGCATGCCGGTGGCCTGCGCCTTCGATCAAGAGGCCAACCGGCTGTTGATCTGCGACACCATGCGGGGCCGTCTTCAGGTTTATGAGAAGGTCCCGGATTATAAAGACCCGCAGTTCAACCTGTAGGGCTGGTTTCTCGCCCCTTCAACGCGACTCAAAAGAAACCGGCGCCCACATCCTGGGCGCCGGTTTCTTTTGGGCCAGGCCCCCGCAACCAGGCATCATGTGGGTTGACGCGAATGGCTTCATCCTGGTCCTCAATCCCGGTCAATGAGCATAATGTGTGCAGCCGTCGTACTTTCTCAGAACGGCGAAGCTCGTTGCAATGCTGGAAATAGTGTCAAAGAGACCAGACATCGTCCAGGGCAAGGTGGTAAGCCAGTTAAGCTAGACTCAAATTGGAAATGCTAGCCGCCGTAGTGATTTCCATCGCCTATTTGGGGATTCCGTGGGCGGTTTATCCGGTGCGGCTGGATTAAGGATGTAGTTGTCCAGGGCAAATGTCTTTAGTGCCCTCCTCAATCGAGTATGGGCACTGGCCTACTAATGGCGCGTGTCGCCTAGCCGCTGCCCAGGGCCCGAGCCCTTTTGGTAGTCCCGCCTGGGCTTGGGTTTCCTGGGCTTGGGTTTAAGGAGCCCAGGGTACTGGTGATTCACTATCCAAGGGGTCGGTGGCCACGTCTACTACCGCCGGACGACCGGAAGCCAGCGCACGCTCCAACGCCCCCTGGATGTCTCCAGGCTGGTTCACCCGTATGCCATAGGCACCCATAGCCTCAGCAACCTTGGCCAGGTCTACGTCATTGAACTCCCAAAGATCGGCCGAGTTCGCGCCCGGCACAGCCTGGTAGGCGCGGTCGTCGCCTCTCTTGTCTTGGAGCAGTCCGTGGTTGTTGTTAACCACGGTGACCACCGGAATGTTGTACCGGACGGCAGTCTCCAGTTCGGCGATGTGGTACCAGAACCCGCCGTCGCCAGTGAAGCATATTACAGGTCTGTCGGGCAAGGCGCACTTGGTGCCCAGGGCTCCCGAGAGTCCCCAGCCCAGCGACCCGGCACAGCGGATGTAGTCCTGACCAGGCTCGTTCAGGTCCACCATCGATCCGGTCCAAATGCCCGCGTGCCCGGTGTCGGCGACTAGCACAGCATTCCCAGGCAGGAAACGGGATAGCTCATTGCAGAGCCTCTCTGGGATGATGGGCACTGACTCTGAGTTAGCCCTGGGTGCGACTTCTTCCCGCCATTCTCGTACCAACTCCTGGGCGCGAGAGACCCAATCGGTACGGCTCCCGATGGGCTCCAATGCCTCAATCAACCTCCGGGTGGTTGCTCTGGCGTCGCCGTGCAAGGATACCTCGTTAGGGTAGCTGCGCCCGAGTTCTGAAGGGTCGATGTCGATTTGGATTACCGATGTACCTACGGCGGGCACTCTCCACTCGTTGGTTACCTGGCTTCCGGTGTGACTACCTATGTAGATCACAAGGTCGGATTCGAATACCACCCGGTTGGCGCACCATCGGGAATAGGATCCGACGACTCCCACTGACAACGGATGGTTGTCGGGGATGGTCCCCTTGGCATTTAAAGACGTGGCAACCGGAATGGACAGCATCTCCGCCAACTCCACGACCTCTAGCTGAGCCTGAGAGGAGGTGACTCCGCCTCCCGCGACGATTACCGGGCGCCGGGCCCTTGACAGCACTTGGGCGGCCTGCCGAACCGAGTCCGCCGAGGCCTCTGGCCGGAAGGCTGGCCGGCTGGTGAAGCTGTCTTCAACCACCAGCTCAAGGTCGGCTTCGCTTTGCATGATCACGTTACCGGTCATGCCTTGAAGGTCAAGATGGACCGGCCCCGGCGCGCCGGAAGTTGCCTCTCGGAACGCCTGGCGTAGAAGGTAAGGTAGCTGCTCCACTCGCTCCACTGAGCCGCTGAACTTGGTTACCGAGGCAAAGGGTTTGGAATGCTCTATCTCCTGATAGGCGTTCTTGTGCTGCTCCAAGGGGGTTTTGCGGCCGGTCATGGCGATAACCGGCGACAAGGCCAGAAAAGCGTCCTGCAAACCGGCTGCCAGGTTGGCCGCGCCTACTGATTGAGCGAAGCAGATTCCGGGGGAATTGGCGGCTCGAGCGTAACCGTCGGCCATATAGGCTGCGGCCTTCTCGCCGTGGGTCACGATGCTTTTGACGCCCAGTTGACTCAACTCGGCCAATGCTTCGCGGGCAATCGCGGGGGCCACAAAGACGTGGGTAACTCCATATGCCTTCAGGGCTTCCGCCATGAATTTCGCGCCTGTGGTCTGTGCCATTTCAATCTCTCCTAACTGGGCCGGAATTCGAAATTCTCTGCTTCACTTCGGTAGATTCGCCTCATCGCCTGGTCGGACTCCATTGGCCATGCCCCCAACATCTTCTTTGCCACGGTACTAGTATTACAACGTCAGTTCAGGGAGGGATGTGGGGTGATGCCCGCATGGCGGCGCGGCGCTTGGCATGGGAGCGTTTGGCCCGTTCGTTACTGTCCTGCGTATCCTCAAGCCACCGCAGCAACTCGGTTGGCCCGAACCGTTCCCGGGGCAGCATTTCCCGCACCACCCGGTAGACCTGCGGCCTCGTGATCCGGGGCATCTTTTTCCCCCCAAGCCTGTTGCAGGCTCAGCAGAAAAGCTCCGCCCAGCAGGCACAGGGCCACGTGGTGATGCCAGCCAGCCCAGGTGCGGGTCTCGTACTCGTCCAGGCCTACGTCGCTTTTCTCCGTCTCAAACTCCGTTTCTATACGCCAACGGGAGCCTCCCACGTATGCCAGGGTCTCCAACGGGGTATCCTCCGGAGCATTGGACAGGTAGTAGCGGGGTTCGCTGCCGTCCTGGTTCCGGCGGTAGACGGCCCAGTGGATTTCGCCGGGCTTGCGCCTGCTGGTCGGTCGCACCCTCTGGGCGCTGAAAAGGTAGCTGCGTGGCCCCTGGCTTCCCTCGGCCACCGTAATCTCCCGCCAGGCCTCCTCCGGCAACTCGTCGCTGCGCTGCTCCATGGTCCGGCGCTGACCGTCTCGCAGCCTGGGTTTGCGGGGACGCCCGAATCCCTGATACTCCGCACTGGTCCAGGCAGGCTCCGGCGGCCACACCGTAAAGCCGGACGGAACGGTCCAGCACGTACCACATCCCCAAGGCCGCCAGGCCCTCCCGGAAGGACGGCGACATCCCGAAGGCGTCGTCCGCCGCGACCCATCCAGCCTTCAGGTGGCCCCGCTCCTGTGCCCGCCCCACCATCTCCAAGGCCAACTCCGTCTTGGACCGGTAGCCCTGCCTATCCTCCGGCACACCCGCGGCCTCACACCGGTCTTTGTCCGAGGTCCAACTCTCGGGCAGATACAGCCCCTTGTCCACCAATGCCCGTCCCAACGGGCTGACATAGGCCAGGAACATCCCCGCCTGGCAGTTGGCCACCTTCCCCAGCCTCCCGCAGTACTGCCGGGCCACTCCCAGCGACTTCCTCCCCTGCTTGGGAAAGTCGCTGCCGTCCAGCACCCACACCCCTTCCGGATGCTCCAGCCGGGTTCCCAGGTACTCCTGCAGCCGTCCTATAATCACCTCATCGTCCCAGGGAGAATCGGTGAGAAACCGCTGCATCCCTCGGGCTGACCCCGGAACCGTCTCCGACAGGTTCTCAGCGTTGCGCCGCTCCCCAGACTGTACCAGCAGGGCCTGGAGATAATGACCGCTGTGCTCCCGCGTCTCCCGGCGGCCAAACAGCGGCGCGAAGTAAGCGTGAAAATCCCGAAATGACCCGTACACCTGCTCGAAAGCTGCCGCATCCACATCCCCACCTCACCTGCCTATTCCCTCTCCAGCTACACAGTCATCCTATCAAACTAACTGACGTTGTAATACTAGGCTTCATGCACATCTACGATGGATTCTTAATGTTTAAAAGCATGTTCGAGAATCCTGCTTCTCTCCTTAGCAAGTTGGAGCTTGACTGGAGCAAGTTGACTGGAGCAAGTTGACTGGGGTATGTATTATAGCTGAATACTCAAACCACCATGTCAAATACCCCAACCTAAACTGTTCACCCTGTTGCCCGGCCTTTTGACATTCTCGGCAAATGTGAATATCGTTGACCCAGCAAAGCTGCTCAATTTCGAAGACCTTCTGTAAAACCAGCAAAAATGGAGGAGAGAAATGGCCAAGCAGGGTGTGGTGCCCGATGAGTTGACCAAGCCTTTCTGGGAAGCCTCCAACGAGGGGCGGCTGGTGATCCAGAACTGTAAAGCCTGCAACCGGCTCCAGCATCCGCCGGCGCCGGCATGTAGTCAATGTGGTTCCAGGGACGACCTGGAATGGAAAGGGATGAGCGGGCGGGGCAGGATCTACAACTACGGGGTAGTGTACGATTGCCCAATCAGACTGCTTCAGGAGGATCAACCGTTCAACTTGGCGGTGATAATGCTGGACGAGGACCCGGGAATCCAGATGTACTCCCACCTGCCCGGAACTCCGGTGGATGAGGTTCCAGTAGGAGCCGGGGTAGAGGTCGTGTTCGAGGCAACCGCCAACGGTCAAAAGGTGCCCGAGTGGCGGGTAGTAGGCTAGACCCACTTATTTATCCAGATTAAGAGCTCTTAAAAAGGAGTGAACCATGACCACCCAGAATGCTCCAGCTTCCATGCATCGAGCCACCGAGGGATTGGGAATATGGGAACACCGAGGGAAGGTAGCGGCCGTCGGTATTGGGCACTCGCCCACCACCCGGCGCTGGGACGGGAAACCCGAGACCTCCGTGGGCGCCTGGAGCATCCTGGCGCTGCGGAGAGCTATCGAGGACGCGGGCATCTCGCCCGACCAGGTCGACGGTTTGGTCCTCGTACCGGTGACCACTACCGGGGCTCACTGGCAGGAGGGCGACCCCATCCCCATGGACGTTGTCAACGCCTACAATCAAACTGACGATCCCCTGGACGGCATCGCCCAGCTGAGCGCCGAGTGGATCTTAAAGAACATGCCGGAGCTGACCAACGTCAAGTTCACCATGTACGGTACAGGATGCATGTCCAGCGCCATCGTCGTTGCCGCCCAGGCCGTGGGTGATGGCCTCACCAACACCTGCCTGGTGCTCAAGGGTTGGCACAACTATGAGGGTCGGTACAACCAGGGAGGAGTAAGCGCAGCGGAGACGGTTTCCGGGACTTACGCGATTGGCCCGGGGCGGACTATCTGGGGTCCCCCTGGCTCCTACGGAACGGCCTTGCAGTTCGCCGAATACTGCCGCAAGTACGGCAAAACCCACGACATGATGGCCCCCTTCATGGAGAACTCACGAAGGAACGGCCTGCTGTTCCCGGAGGGGTACTGGGCCCAGCACCGGCCGGAGCAGCTGACGCGGGAGGACTATCTGGCCGCGCGCTGGATCGCCAAGCCGGCCAGCCTCTTCGACAACGACATACCAATCATGGCATCCGCGGCTTACCTCTTCACCACTGCGGAACGGGCCAAGGACATGAAGCAGAAACCTGTCTATATCCTCAACCATGCGTCGAGTAGGGGCAGGCCTAGGAGCCTCCTTGGCACCCTGGATGAGGTCCAGGCGGAAACCGGCAGCACGGGAAAGAAGATTCTGGAGGGCGCCGGAATCACCGCCCAGGATCTCTCCTTCGAAAACATGTATGACGGCTACTCGCTGTTCCACCAGTTCCACATTGAAGGCCTGGGCTACCGGGGCATGAAATTGGGGGACGCCCTAGATTTTTATCAGACCGATATCAGCATCGAGGGGCCGAACCCGATTCTGCCCAGCGGCGGCAATATCGGTGGCGGGCGCAGCCGTTTCTGGATGCACACCGACTGCATCCAGCAGTTGCAGGGACGGGCCGGCGCTAGAGCGGTCACTGGAGTAAAACCCGAGATCGCCGTCTCCGGCGGTCCCACGCCGTTTGGTGGCAACTTTACCGTGTGGAGCGCCACTCCTGATTAGTACGACCCCCATCCCAACCTTCCCTTATTAAAAGGGGAGGGACATTTTAAACACCCTCTTTAGGGAGCGCGCGGCTACCACACTTTAGGGAGAGAGGAACCTACTTGGTGATACTGATAAGTTTTGACATAGACGGTACCTTGGAGGTCCAAAAAAAGGGTGACCCACCTGGAATCCTGACCATGGAAATGGTGCGAACAGTCCAAAAAAAGGAGGGGTTTTTAATTGGCAGTTGTTCCGACCGCACCATGAGCGGACAGCGTGCCATCTGGGAGGAGCACAACATTCCGGTGGACTTCGTCGTGCCGAAACATATGCTTTCTGAGGTAAAGGCCAAGTTCCAGGCGGACGTCTACTACCATATTGGCGATAGAGAAGACCTGGACAAGAAGTATGCACTAGAGGCGGGATTCGAGTTCCTCTGGCCCCACGAAGCCATTGCAATGCCTTGGTTCCTCTCCGACGACGATCCTGGCAACCTGTAAGAGTCCCGGCGCCCCCACCACTAGGGATTCGTGGATATATTCCGGTCAACTAGAATCCTCTTGCAGCTGAATTCCTCGTCGTCGTCATGATAAGCGGCCTACCTCCACAAGTCGGAAGCCTGGCGCGCTGAGCAGGCCCCACCCCTAGAGGATCGGCCGAGATGAAGTACCCTGATCCAGGCTAGTCCGATATAATGGGCAGGAGAATTTAATGGGTGTGGGAGGCAGGGGATGCTGGGAAAACGCTCTAAACAGCTGGGGTTCCTGGAAGCGGACCATCTCTACCTGGACTATGTGGGCCGCGGCTCCTTCTACGGCTTCCTGGCCTCCCTGCGGGGTCAGCTATTTCGAGACGAAGACTTCGCCGAACTGTATTGCCCGGACAATGGCCGGGATAGCGTGCCGCCCAGTCTGGTGGCCACCGCGCTGTTGCTACAGGCCTACGACAAAGTGAGCGACCTGGAAGCCAAGCAGAGGGCGGACTTCGATATCCGGTGGAAGGTGGCGTTGGGGATCGAGGTGGAGGACCGTCCCTTTGCCAAGAGCACCCTGCAACTGTTTCGAGCCCAGCTGATCCTCCACGACCGGGTGCGGTCCGTCTTTCAGCGCAGCCTCCAATTCGCCCGGCAGACCGGCTGCCTGAAAGGACGGCGGATGAAGGTGGCGGTGGACACTACCTACATTCTGGGCCGGGGAGCGGTCAAGGACACCTACAACCTGCTGGCCGACGGCATCGTCCAGGTGGTCAGGGCACTGGCCCAACTGGATGGGACCCGGGCCGAGGAGTGGGCCTTGAGACACGGCCTGGAGCTTTACTTTGGCTCCAGTGTGAAGGGAGAGGCGGGGATTGACTGGGACAACAAGAAAGAGCGGCAAGCCTTACTGCAGAAGATAGTAGCCGATGCCGATGGGGTATTGGAACTGGCCCGTCAGGCCCAAGGTAGATTTCCCGCAGATAGTCCTGAGCGCCAGGCTATTGGAGAAGCAGCGGAACTCTTGGGGCAACTCCTCTTGCAAGATGTGGAACGGCAGGAGGATGGTCCGGCCCGGAAGGATGGCGTAAGCCGGGACCGGGTCCCTTCGGCGCACGACCCGGAGATGCGCCATGGGCGCAAAAGCAGCAGCAAACGCTTCGACGGACATAAGGCTGCCGTGGTGGTGGATACCGATTCCCAACTAGTGACCGCGGTAGATATCCTGCCCGGCAATGCCGGTGACAACACCGGAGTCCTGGAACTGGTGGAGCAGAGTGAAGAGAACACGGGCATAGCTGTGGAGGAGACCATTGGGGATGCGGCCTATGGGGATGGCGGGACGCGGCAGGCCTTTGCCGATGCCGGTCGGACGCTAATAGCCAAGGTGCCGGGTCGTCCCAGAAAAGCCCACTTCCCCAAGGAAGACTTCCAGATCGACCTGACGGCTGGCGCCTGCACCTGCCCGGCCGGGCAGGTCACCCACACGCTACGTACCATGGGCAACCGGACCAACCGGTTGGGTCAGACCTACCCGGCCCAGAGTTTTCAATTCGACCCGGCGGTCTGTGGCGTATGCCCGCTGCGAGACCAATGCATTGCCAGCAGCAAGGGCAAAGGCCGTACGGTGACTCTCCACCCTCAGGAAGCGCTCCTGCAACAAGCCCGGGCCTTCCAGCAGAGTGAGAGCTTCGCCGAATACCACAGCCGGCGGCAGGTGGTCGAGCATCGCCTGGCTCGGCTGGTTCAACTGGGGGTCCGCCAATCTCGCTACTTTGGCCGGACCAAGACCCTTTATCAGCTACTCCTGGCCGCCACGGTGGCCAACCTGACCCTGGTGGCTACCAGGATGGGGATGATGTCCCAGGCTTCAGGCTCCTCCCCCAATAAACCAGAGAATAGACCGGACCGGCTCGCCGCCGGAGCCTGCCCTGAGTTCGCCACCGGGTCGCCCATCGTTACCGCCCAATTCATATTGGTCGCTGCCAGTTGGGCCGCCCTTAGTCTCAGACCTGGCCCAGTCCACTGGTTAACCTCCGCCTCATCTCGTCACAGCAGGGCTTTTCAGCCGGGTTTCTAGGGGCCTTCCCCCTGGAGGGTCAATGGCTCCATGTGCCCTGCCCTAACGCTAATTATTGGTTCTCCTGAAGCCTCGGTAGAGTCTTGCCAACAAAGCCATCAAAAACCCACTGGAACCCAAGTATTTGCTGTTAGTAGGTTTGCGACGGAGGCCGGGCGATGGATGGCCGGCAGGTTTGTTATAGTTGGGACCAGTGCTGGCACCGGCATCGCCACCGAAATCGAAAAGAACGGCGCCTTAACCCACTTACTACACGGCCCAGTTGGCTTCCTCCGCCATGGGTGGCTCACTCCGCCACTAAAAGTTTGCCACTAAAAGTTTGATGGAGTCCAAGGTCGATACCGGACAGCGAACATGCGATCAGCACGCAGCAATGCCCCTGGAGTGCACTCATCTACCAAGCCTGCGTGGGAAAGGGTACTGAAACTCACGGCTCCCAAGTAGGCTGAGGCTAAATCAGAAACAGCAATCACCAAATCTGGGGATGTCCTCGAGGCACGGCAAGTCGCCTCCTCAGCAGACCCTTCGAGCTCGAACCGTCCTTCATTCCAGGGACATAGATTATCCCGTACCTCCAACACCAAACGGTCGCTCTGCATATAACGCCGGAGCTCTAGGGAGGCAGCTACATCTATCAGACGCAGCCACATTCCATCCCGGGTCGACCTCTGCAGCCGCCGTGGGTCCGCTAACATCCACGGCAAAGGGTCATCCACAGGACGCTTAAGCGCCTCCGTGTAGCTAATGAGGTCCACATCGAAGCAAAATCGCCACAACGCGGTATTCGCCTCCTTAGTCGCTGCCATCAGCTCGTTCACGACCAGGGTAGCCCCTCTAATTCGGTAAGTTACATAGCCGTCAATTCTCCCGCCATCCTCATAGGCAGCGTAAAACAGGCCTCCTGGGCCACCTTGCTGGTGCTCCGGCGCTTGGGAATCCCGCTCCCAATGATGAAGCGCCCTCTGGAACACGCCTGGGCGGTCCATGGTGCTCCGCCGGAAAACCTCAGGAAGCTCTTTGGTAATATCTACTGGATCTACAAACACGATTCGGCCAGGACTCTCATATGGCCGAGCATATGCGGTGTGCTGGCGATCGATCGTCCATTGCTCGTGTAATGACCCAATACCATATCCGAACCTACCGTAGATTATGCTTTCGCGGGCAAACAGCGCAGCTAACGGCTCGCCGCGCTCGTGGATATCATTAATTTGATGGTGCATCATCCTGGTCATCACCCCTTGCCGCGTATGGGTAGGCTGTACCGCAATGTTGGCCACCCCGGCTACGACCGCCGAAGCCCCAGGTATGGACATCTCAACCCGGTGAGAGTGAGCACCACCGATAATGTTTCCTTGTTCGAACACAGTGATAGAACGATCCAGATCGAAATGTGGCCTCAGTACCTCTGGGTCATGGTCCAACCGGTTGCCATGAGCCCGCGCCTCAGCATGAAGCCACTGAACAAACTCGTCAGGGTTTACAGTCCTCATTTCTAGCATCGAGTTTATTCTCCCCATCTATCAATCAATTCCACGAAATATGTTGGATTATAGGATATAGCACCATACCCCCCATCTCTACTCATACACAAATGTACCTTCTGAGAAATTATCTAAAAACCGTAATTACAGCAGATTCCCGTCCCATCCTATAACGCCTCTCCCTTGCCACGACCGATAACCGTGGGTACAATGCAATTATCCTTTAGCCTACACTGGCCCGGTTCGGGCTGGCGCGTATACCGATCGTTAGATCGGTATACGCGCAAGTTCTAAGTCAGTGTGATGGGTTTAGTTGGAAGAGGAGAAAAAATGGCGGATAAAGAAATCGCTTTAATGGCTCATCTCATGCGGCGTGCCGGATTCGGAGCCCAGTATGATGAGCTGGAAGCCCGAGCGGCGAAAGGGTACGAGGCGACCGTTGAGGAGCTTCTGCATCCCGATGACGATTCGCATGGAATGGATTTGGACCTGGCGGAACGATACTTCATCGAATGGAACCACTTCATCCGATGCGTTCCCGAATACATCGCTTTTCGCATGATTAACTCCAAGAGTCAGTTGGAAGAGAAGATGGTCCTCTTCTGGCATGGCATTCTATGCACCGCTGACAGCAAAACCCAGAGCTATGTCACGTCTCACGCCGAGTTGGAGATGCTGCGCCAGCATGGGATGGGCAGCTTCAGGGACCTTCTGGTCGAAATTTCCAGAGATCCCGCCATGTTGTACTTCCTGGACAACTGCTTGAGCCATAAGGATGCGATCAACGAAAACTACGGACGGGAGTTGCTTGAGTTGTTTTCCATGGGTGTGGGCATGGACGGAAAGTTCAACTACACCGAGGATGACGTGAAGGAGTGCGCCCGGGCTTTCACCGGCTGGACCATCGCCAATGGCATCCCCGGACAGCCCTACGGTCGCTACCCCGCCAGGTTCGTCTATAACCCCGACGACCACGATAACGAAGAAAAGACCTTCTTGGGCCACACCGGCAATTTCAACGGAGAGGATGTCATTGATATAATCTGCCAGCAGCCGGCGACGGCCCGATTCCTCTCTCGCCACTTTTACGACTACTTCGTAGCCGACGAAGCCCAGGTGCCGTCTTGGATGGACACTCCACCCCGGGACCCGGACACTATAAAGATGTTGGAAGACGAGTATTTCCGCTCCGATTACAACATTCGTTCAATGCTGCGGGTCCTGTTCAACTCCGACGCCTTCAAGAACGCCCGTTTTTCCAGAATAAAGGGCCCCATCGAGACGGTGATAGGCACTTTGCGCTTGGTCGGCGACTGGACGACTCCTAAACCCGGATTTGAGGCCATCTTCGAAGAAATGAAACATATGGGTCAGGAAATATTGAACCCACCTTCGGTGGAGGGCTGGCATACTGGCAGGGAGTGGATCGACGGTGGAACCCTGGTTCGCCGTATCAACTTCATTGCCGACTACGTGGGCGATGTCAGCTACCCCGGCATCCAGGATATCGTCCAAAAGCTGGCCTCGGCAGGCCCCACCATCTCCCCAGAGGGTCTGGTGGAGGGTTGCCTCCGGCTGCTGGGGCACTACGAACTGACCGATGAGAACCATCAGATGTTGGTGGAACGCGCCCGAAAGAGCGGCGTGTCGTCCACCGATACACCGGAGTTCCCGCAGCAGGTTGGGGAGATGCTGCGAATGATAGTGGCTACTAAGGAATATCTATACGCCTAGCCGAAGAATTCGGTTTTTGGCGTCTATCTTTCGGCGCCCACCGATCAATCAATCGTAGAGGGACAACAACTCATCTTTCAAAGGAGTAAACAATGACCTCCAACAAAAAAGACCCGGTGCTGGTAGTTCTTCAGATGACGGGTGCCTACGATGCCCTGAACACCTTTATTCCCTATAGCGACCCCCATTACGCAGATTACCGGCCTACTTTGCAGGTCGGTCCGGATCAGGTCCTGGCCGTGGATGACAAGGTTGGGTTTCACCCGGGTATGGGCCCAATCAAGGAGATGTACGACCAGGGTAAAGTTGCGGTCCTGCAGGGCATCGGTTATCCCAACCCCATTCGCTCCCATTTCCGGTCCCTGGACATCTGGCATACCGCTGAGCCCGACAAGATGATCACCGAGGGGTGGCTGGGCAAGGCCATTCGTGACCTGGACCCCGACAAAGAGAACATTCTGACCGCCGTAAACTTCGGCCGTGGCCTCCCCAGAGCTCTGGCCGCGCCCGGCGTTTCGGTAGCCTCGGTAGGCGACCTAAACAACTATGGAGTGCTAACGGGAATCCAGAGTAACGAGCAGCGGAGTGAAGCCCTGGATATCTTCGCCCGCATGTACGCTCCCATGATCGGCTCCGGCCCGGTGAGTGACTACCTGTCCCAGACCGGTTTGGACGCCCTGAAAGGCGCTGACATTCTCAGTACGGCGCCTCAGACCTACTCCTCCAGCGTGGAGTACGGTGGCAGCATGTTTGCTCAGTGGTTGAAGAGCATCGCTCAGGTGCATCTGTCGGACTTCGGAACCCGGGTACTTTACACCGGCGTAAATCCGGGCACCTTCGATACCCACGCCAACCAGAACATCACTTTACCCAGACTGTGGGGCGATGTGTCTAGCGCCATAGGCGACTTCTACGAGGACCTGAAGGAGCACAACGCCAACGAGGAAGTGGTGATGTTGCTGTTCACCGAGTTTGGCCGCCGGGCGCAAGAGAACGGCTCGGGCACGGACCACGGCTCGGGCGGAGTGGCCTTCGTTATCGGCGACGCGGTAAAGGGTGGCCTCTACGGGGAGTATCCTTCCCTGGAGCCAGATAAGCTGGACCAAGGCGACCTCCAATGGAACAACGATTTCCGCAGCACCTACGCCACGTTGCTGGAGCAGTGGATGGGCTTGGACGCCAATCCCATTCTTGGGGGAACTTACGAGCAGTTTGACTTCATCAAGTGACGGCGAGAGACTTCCCCGTATAGGACCCAATCAACCAGATTTTGAGAGGGAGCGCCTACCACGAAATTGGGCTCAGACCGCCTCCTCTCCCCTTGTGGGAGAGGATCGAGGTGAGGGGTATCACCCCCATCCTAACCTTCCCCCATCAAGGGGGAAGGGATTTCGCCTAACATTTGTGAGGGAAGATGGTTACTGAGATTGCGCCGATAACCTTCCAATATAGCCACACCATTGGACGGCAAGAAAACCGGAGCGGGACCGGGTTTTTCTATCCGGTGGCGATAACCCGGGATGAAGCAAGCCGATTATACGTGCTAAGCCGAGGCTCGGAGACCCCGGCGTTTTTTCCTTGCAAGCGAGTTACGGTCTTTACCATAGACGAAGAATTGGTCCGAGAGTTCGGCCAAAAAGTTCCCCCGGAAGATGCGAATGATTCCGCCCCCGACGGCAGCTTTATGTGGCCCACCTCGGTCGCCCTAGACCGGGCAGGCAACGCCTACGTGGCCGACGAGTGGCTCAACCGGATTTCCATCTTCAACCTAGACGGCGATTGTGTCGGCAAGTGGGGGACGCTGGGAGATGGTGACGGTGAATTCAACCGTCCCTCCGGGCTGGCCTTCGATAAGCAGGATAATCTCTATTTGGTGGACAGCGCGAACCATCGAGTTCAGATATTCACCAAAGAGGGTAAATTTCTATCCCAATGGGGCCGCAGCGGCAGCGGTGACGGCGAGTTCAGCTACCCCTGGGGCATAGAGATTGACCACAATGGGGATGTGTATGTTGCCGACTGGCGCAACGACCGCATCCAAAAATTCGCCCCGGACGGCCGGTTCCTGATGAAGTTTGGCACCTCCGGACAGGGTGATGGGCAGTTTAACCGGCCCACCGGAGTCGCCGTCGATAAGGACGGAACTATTTACGTGACTGACTTCAAGAACGACCGTCTCCAAGTGTTTGACGCCGATGGCGGCTTTATTACCAAGCTGACCGGTGAGGCAACCTTGTCCAAGTGGGGCCGGGAGCGGGTGGCGTTGGACCCGACGATGTTGAGGGGCAGAGAAAGAGCCCAGGGTCTGGAGGAGCGGGAGAAGCTGTTCCAAGGGCCGATAGCGGTCGAGGTGGATGATGAGGGGCGGGTCTTTGTCGTGGAGTGCTCGCGCCAACGCCTGCAGGTTTTCCGCAAGCAGTCTCCCATATTTGGTGGTGGGCCGCTGTAAGTCACCTCCTCTGCTTCCAAGTTGGTGGGCGCATTGGAAAAAGGCAAACATGGTCTAACCGGGGCTCAGGGTGCCAGAGCCGGGCTGGAAGCATCGTGGTGTCATCCCACTTGATTTGCCGGCTGACTCCTACTTCCACCACCTATAAGGCCGATCGGCTCTGGCACCATACCGTGCTAAGCCGACTCCGCTCCTGGGGCACAGGTTTTCTTTTGATCCGCGCCTCACGGTTTGGCGGGGGATAAACCGCCTTCATCCCCAATGCTATAATGGTGTCCACAGCATCCTGGCCAGCAAACCTGGTAAAGGGTGCGAAGCTTAGTTGACAGGAGGTGCAGCCATGGCCAGGGTTTCGATGATACAGCACATCAATATCCAGATCAGCGACAAGGAGCGCTCCCGCGAGTGGTATGAGAAGGTGCTGGGTGCGGAGTTTATGGACCGTGGGCCGGAGCTCAACCAAGGACAGCTACAACTGAAGATCGGAAGCGGGGAGATGCATACTACTCATACCCCCACCCCAGCCCCGTCGGGCCATTTCGCGTTAGAAATTCACGACTGGGATGAAATGATCGCCAACTTGGACGCGCTGGACGTCCACTATACCAAACCAACAGTCCGGGCATATGCTGGCGTACACTCCACCTATATTCATGACCCTGACGGGAACATGATCGAATTGGTGCAGCACCCTATGGGGCTGAAAGACTCGAAGGGCGAAAAGGTTGAAGTGGTACATGACCCCAACAACCTGACTTGGGCCAGGCTCCCCGGCTTCGGCCCTTCTTCCTAATGGGACAGGCTAACCGCTCTGGACTTAAAGACGAATACGCTGTCCTAATACCAACCGGCCGAGGCAAACTGGGCGGTGACTGCTGGACCTATTTGGCGGCCTAATGGGACGCCCTAGACGGGTTGTGGAAGAGCACGGTGTCAAAAGCATCGATGGTCCTGGGGCGGTGTATTCGTCGCTCCAGCGAAAGCCGGAGCCCAGATGCCGCGCCCTGGTTGATGGGTAGATGGCGCTGGATTGCGGCCAGAGCGGCATCTTCCTGCTGCTGGCCGGGGTTCGCCAACAGTATGGGGGCTTTTTAAAACACCCGCTGAAGGGGAGAATCCCTCGTTTAAATCGGGAAGGCCTGGTCCAGCCGGCCTAGCTGCTCCGCTGGCAGATACCATCCGGAAGCTCCGCAGTTTTCCTCGGTACGGGCCAGGCTGTTGGATTTGGGAATAGCGATGACGCCTGGGTGGGAGACGCACCAGTTAAGGGCTACCTGAGCCGGGGTTTTGCCGGTTTCGTTGGCAATACGCTGCAATGTTTCAATTTCTTGGTTCCGGCCCAGCAACCGGGCGGCCCGGCCCCGAGTCTTTCGCCCACCGGAATACTCGGGGGCCAGGGAGCCACTGGCAAGGGGAGTGTACGCCACCACGGTCATCTGGTTGCGCTGGCAGTAGGGCAGCACATCGCGCTCAATTCCCCGCCGCTTCAAGCTGTATACCACCTGGTTGGAGACTATCGGGTGTTGCGACATAGCCGCCCGGGCCTCCTCCAATTCCTTGACCGAAAAGTTGCTGACGCCGATATACCTTACCTGCCCGGTGTCGACCAGGCGCTCCATGGCTCGCATGGTTTCCTTTATCGGCACGCGGGAATTGGGCCAGTGGACCTGATAGAGGTCGATGCAGTCCACCCCCAGCAGGCGCAGGCTTTCTTCCGCCGCCCGGAGCACCTGGTCGTACTTCAGATGGCCTCCCAAAACCTTGGTGGCGATGAAAACCTCGTCTCTCATCTCTCCCACGGCCTCACCCACCACATCTTCGGTCCGGTACATCTCCGCCGTGTCGATCAGAAAGGCCCCCAGCTTGATGCCGTGGCGCAGTGGTTCCGCTCCGCCCCGGTATTTCCAGGTTCCCAGGCCAATCTCGGGGAGCATCACATCGGTGCCGCCCAGCCGCTTTTGATTAACGGTCACGCTAACACAATAGCTCCCATCTCCAGGTGGGCCCTCAGACTTGGAGCTTCCCAGGTCGGGAGGCAGTTGTCATATCACTGGACAGATCCGGGGACAAAATACGCCACCCTCCGTCGTCTATGCGCCGGAAAAGCCGATCCTGCTCCTCTTTGGGAACCAAAATGCAGTTGGAGCAATACCCATTGGCTCTTCCATTGACCCTATCGGTGCGCCACGCCAGGCAACAACCCCTCCGTCTGGCGAAAAACCCGCATTTGTCCTGGTGTTTAAACACCTCCATGGTGACCTGCCGGTAGACCGGGGATGTTTGGTCATTAAAAAGGACAGAGGCTTTCTGAACCATTGCATCCGGGTTTTCCACCACCGGGTAGAGCCGGTGGAAGGCTTGGGCGCAGGCTGCGGCCACCGCGTTCTGGGAAATCTTAATGCTGGCCTGCGCCGCCCGATTAAGTGCCTCGATTACCTTCGTCAGGTTGTCGTCGAATAGCCACTGTTTCAAGCTGAGGTAGAGAGCGGCTTCATCCTTCACCACCACGGCATCCGAGTTAGTCGCGCCGGGGTCGCCGGGCAGCAGGGCGAAATGGGGATGGGTCAAAGCTGTAGCGTCGATATGGCTGCCGAAAGAGCCAGCGCTGCGGTGGAAGGCCAAGTTGCCCAGCGAAACGTCGGGAACGCGCCCTTCCAGCACATATTGGCCAATCACCGGCCAGATTAGGCGGGTCAGGTAGGCGATGATGAAGGCCGACCCCGCGACGTGGCGATTGGTGCTGCCCCAATAACTTTCCCCATGGGCCATCACCAGGTCCCGGAGCCGGGCATCATCGGTCAGGAATAGCTCGTCGGCGCCGATCCAACTCCCTTCCGCTGGGTCTCTGATCGGCATCTGAAGATAAGGGCTAATCCGTCCCAAGCGAGCCATGCTTTCCACAAGAGGATGGGCTTCCAATGGCATGACCAAACTCCTACCTGCTGGCTGGATGATCCGGCACGGCCGCGCCGGGTAACGGAGCGTCAGAGCCGGAGTAGTAGGACTCCAAGAGGGCGACTAGGAGGGGCGCAAGATATGCTTCGGCCAGCGGTTGCCATCGCCCGTCGGGAGCAAGACAACGCCCTGGAGGCTGGTCGCAGCGGCAAACAAGCCCGGCCCGGTTAATCAGCTTCAGCGTTCTTCGGCGGTTTCTTATTCTGAGGTCAATAGTGCTTGATACCCTATCGCACTAATCACCCCTTTCATTAGACGCCTAGCCGAGACGCCTAGCCGCCGCCCCCAAGGGCCATGAAGAACTCCTTGCGGGTTCCTTACTGCAAAGTTGAGCCGGGGTAGAAGGTCTCCAACTCGACCTACTTACGCGGTGCCGGTTGTTTCCTGCCTTTCGCCCCGGTCCAGCCACCCCAGGTCTCGACCGAGTTGCTGAACTCCCTCTCCTCCCCACACAACCTGCACCTCCCTTTGCTAACCGGCCCTTTGGGTGTTTCGATACTCCAATGGTGGGCACAGGGAGTGGTGGTCATAGGAGCCCTCCTATCAGGTTAGCTGAACCCTCTTCATCGATGCCTTCTTCGCTTTGAATAAAGGTCTTAAGCTCTTCTATCCTTACTGTCGGAGCCATCCTCTTCAGGAGAGAGACTTAGGGGGCCCTTCTCCCTGCCTTCAGACAAAGCCGACGGGTTGCCTGTCTCCGGCGGATGGTCGAATCTTGGCTCAGCTCTTGGATGGCCAGCAAATGGTCTGACGTCAGCGCAGCCATTGCTTCTACCCTTAGCCTTTGGCGCTAGTATATAGCAAATGCCGGTATCCAGCAGCCTGCCGGGCCAAATGTGTCTAGGACTGGGAGAAGAAGGTCACATCCAGGCTATTAAGCGTACTAAACCCACATTTCCCATATGGCTAAAAAGCTTTCTCGGTAATTCGTCGATGGTCTTTCAACCATTGTCTAATTATGAGCCCTTTTGCGTATTTCCAGCTATAATAACTCCATGATATGTCACTTTGCAGTAAGATACCGTAGGCATCATGGAGGCACCTGATGGTTGACGGCGAAAAAGCCCCTCTCCGGCTCCAATTCAACCCCAAAGTCCGCCTGGAATTTCACGGCTCAACCATCACCTCCGACGCTGGTCTTCTTGCCTTTCGAGAGTTTGATGATGCCTTGGGCCTTACCGAAATCGCTGAGGACTACCTCCAGGAAAGCCGTACCGGACGCAATATCCTTCACCACCTGGTTCCGCTGCTAAGACAGTCGATCTACAGCCGCTTGGCCGGCTACGACGACACCAATGACGCAGTGCGCCTTTCCCAAGATCCAGCCATGCGAGTGATCGTGGGATGGCAAGGCTCGGAGCGGAAAGGAGCCAGCACCAGTGAGATGGGCCGGTTCGAGACGGAGTTCCTGACCCAAGAGGACAACCTGAAGGGGCTGGCACGAATAAATACCCAGTGGGTGGAACGAGCTATGGCCCATACCCTACACCGGCGAGTAATCCTGGATATGGACAGTTCCGAGAGTCCAGTGCATGGCCAGCAGGAGGGAGCAGCCTATAACGGCCACTTTGAATGCGTCTGCTATCACCCTCTCTTTCTGTTCAACCAGTTCGGGGATTGTGAAGCAGCTAAGCTACGGTCAGGCAACGTCCACAGTGCCGATGATTGGCAAGAAGTCCTTGATCCGGTGGTGGAGCGTTATTTGACAGCAGCGGTCAGGCTGCTGTTTCGTGCTGACGCCGCCTTCGCCAAGCCGGAGATATACGATTATCTGGAAGCAAGAAACATCGGCTACGCCATCAGGCTGCGGTCCAACCAGGTGCTGCAGCGGGAGATAGCGCACCTGCTAATACGGCCTACGGAGTGGCTTTCCCCGAAGCCCATCGTCTCCTATCATGACTTCGTCTACCAGGCCCAGAGCTGGAACGTTGCTCGGAGAGTGGTCTCTAAGGTGGAGTGGCACCAGGGAGAACTGTTTTCCAGAGTGGGCTTCATCGTCACCAATCTGAGCTATCCAAACATCGGGATAGTCCGCTTTTACAATGGCCGAGGCACCGCGGAGCAATGGATAAAAGAAGGCAAGTACGCCCTGAACTGGACGAGGTTGTCCTGCCACAAGTTCGTGGCCAATCAGGTCAGGCTGGAGTTGTTCGTACTGGCTTACAACCTGGGCAACTTCATGAGAAGGCTAGCCTTAACCCGAATCCACCGATGGACGGCGTGTGGGAGGCCTGCTGAAGAAACAAAAGGGTGCGCCTCTGAATCTGGGATAATGGTTTTGAAACAGAAAACCGGTCCCAGAAAAGGAGCACCCAATAGATGCTACCACGCAACCACCCCGCCCGCATCCAAATCGCCTTCGACGACCACCGCCTGGTGGCCAATGCCGGGCTGATCCTTCCCGCCACCCTCGCCCTGCGCCTTGGCCTTCCCCAACTCCTCGGGAAGCATCTCGACCTCGGCGGCGCGCCGGGCCGGGCGAACACCGGCGACAAGCTAATGACGCTGGTCGCCTCGGCGCTGGCGGGCGGCGACTGCATCGACGACGCCGATGCGTTGCGCACCGGCAGGACGGCCTGCGCTCTCGGCTGCGTAGTCAAAGCGCCATCCACCCTGGGCACCTTCCTGCGCAGCTTCACCTGGGGCCACGTCCGCCAGCTGGACGGGGTGAGCCGCGAGTTGCTGGCCCGGGCCTGGAAGGCCGGCGCCGGACCCGGCGACGCGCCATTCACCATCGACCTTGATTCGACGATCTGCGAGACTTACGGACTGGCTAAGGAGGGCGCCCGCCATCACGGCTATACCGGCGCGCGGGGCTATCACCCACTGCTGGCCGTCGCCGCCGGAACCGGCGACGTGCTGATGGCCCGCCTGCGCGAGGGCCGGGCCAACACCGCCCGGGGCGCCGCCCACTTCCTGCGTGAGACGGTGAGCCGGGTTCGCTGCGGCGGGGCCAGCGGGCAGCTCACCATGCGGGCTGACAGCGGCTTCTATACCCACGCCGTGGTCGCCGTCTGCCGCCGGATGGATGTCCGCTTCTCCATCACCATCCGCCAGCACAAAAGCCTGCACAATCTCATCGAGGCGATACCCGAAGATGCCTGGACGCCGATTCCTTACTGGATGGACGGCGCCGCCGATGTGGCCGAAACCACCTACACCCCCTTCCAGAGTGAGCCGGATGCCGCGCCGCTACGGCTCATCGTCCGGCGGGTGAAGCCGGCGCCCGGTTCTCAACTGGCTCTCTTCGCCACCTACAGCTATCACGGCTTCATCACCGACCGGGACGGGGAGACCCTGGAACTGGAGGCTGACCACCGCCGCCACGCCGAGATCGAGAATGCGATACGCGACCTCAAGTACGGCGTCGGGCTGAACCATCTCCCCTCGGGCCGCTTCGCCGCCAACGGCGCCTGGCTGGCGGTACAGGTGATGGCCCACAACCTGGCTCGCTGGACAGCCCGCATCGGCCTGGGTGAGCAGATCGTGACTACCAAGACCCTCCGGCGGTGGGTCTTCGCCCTGGCCGGACGGCTCACCCGCTCGGCACGCCGGATCACCCTGCATCTTCCCAAGCGCTGGCCCTGGGAGGAGCAGTTCAGCCGCGCCCTGGCCCGACTGCGAGCCATTCCACTCCCAGCCTGACGGCGCCCGTCCGCCACTGACCCGCCAGCCAACCCAACGTCCCCCGCAAACTCGCGCCAGGCCCAGTCCGCGAGCGCCTCTTGCCGTGTCCTATCCCGCCATCTCGCTCGCCACAGCCACTGTAAGCCGCCATCGGCGCCCCCAAAAGCGCCTGCAGACCGCCCGCCAACCTCCCGTCTACCCAAGTTCGAGCCCGGATTATCGCGCCTGTACTCCCTCACCCCCTTCCGTTGTCCTCACGCTGTCCATCCGTGTCCATCGGTGGATTCGGGCTTACCGGAGGCAATGAAGCACTGGTCGTTGACCAGTCTGCAGACCAGGATGATCAAGACTGGAGGACGGTTGGTGCGCCATGACGGAAGGCTGGTGTTTCAGCTTGCTGAGGTGCTCGTGAGCCGGGAAATGCTAGGCGGGATACTGGAACGAATTGGTCGGCTTAGGCTGGCTCCTGGCTAGTCCACTTTAGGAGCGTCGGGATTGGTTACGGTTACGGGGTCGTCCAGGGCAAAGGGGCTTCCCAAGGGCGAGACTTGGGCGTAGACAAGCGGTCTGGGGATTTTACGCTTGGCAGTACAGTGGTTGCCCAATGAAAGCGGGGACTTTGAGTGAATCAGGTCGCATCAGACTGCATTTGACGCCCTTGGAATGCGGGATTATATTTGGCGGTATCCCCGCGGGAGCTATATCCAGGAAAGTTGGTTTGATCTGGGGAATCCCGGCTAAAAGATATCGGAAGACCTGATTCAGAAGGCGCGGTATCAGGCTCTCAGCGCGGGAGAGAGCGGCAGTGCGATAGCGCCTACCCGATCCAACTCAGTGGCAGGTCAGCTGGCGAAGCGGGACGGGAAATCCTCCATCAAAGAAATTATTCTGTCTTCAAGTCCCCTGGCAGGGCTCTCTGGAACCAGGTTGTGGCGGTCCATCCAAGCGATGCTTTCGGCGATGCTGGGAATTAATGACTCTTCCGGCTGGAACTCCGGAACACATGTGGCTAGCTTGGCGCCATCGAATACTTGAGTATGTCCGAAGTTCTCTCTTAACTCGCCAAACCTTAGTGGTGATATAGCTATCAGAGCCTCCTGAGGGACGTGAACCAGCTTTACCTCTACCCCTAAAGCTTCTCCCACTTCCCGGTGCCAATGGTCCCAGGTTCTGGGAACAGGATGAACCAGGTTGTAGACTTCCCCCAAGCTTGGCGCGCGGCCAAGTACCGCCGCAAAGGCAATTCCCGCGTCCCTGGAGGGGAGAAATTGGAAGTAGTTGAGCCCATCTCCTACGGAGAGTATCGGCTTCCCATGGCGGAGCCGGTGTATCCAGCTCCCATCCCCGCCCGCTTGAGGTAATAAAACGTTGGCCCCAAAAGTTAAAGACGGCTTGAAGATGGTCACCGGAAAGTTGTTCTCCTGATAAGCCTGTAGGAACATTTCATCTGCTGCTATTTTCCCTAAAGCGTATTTGGAGATTCCATTCAGGGGAGCGGCTTCATCCAGGTTGATTCCGGCGAAAGGGGGCCCGTAGGTCATCACTGTGGAGCAATGGACGAAGTGTTCCACCCGGCCTCGGAAGGACCTCAACGATGAAGCAGCATCCCCGGCGTCGAAACAAATCATATCGATTCGATGACGGCATCGAATTTTTCCGCCAGCATTTTCCTTTCAAAATCCTCGCGGTTCCGGCGATCCCCTTTTATTACCCGAAGGTCGGATGGAGGAGGATCCGGATTCTTACCTCGGTTGAACAACACGACCTCATGATTATCCCTTAATAGAGCGGCAACCACCTCACGACTGATGTTGCCCGTTCCGCCGATCACTAATACCTTCATAAACTGATGGACCCCAGCAACCAGGATTTCAATGTATTCTATTGGCCAGCTTGACGGTAATCCACCCGCCTGATACAAGCCTGGGCTGAAAGCTCCCCGGTGGGTCTGGCTAGCACCAGAATCCCCGCTGGCAGTTCACCCTGGTTTCCTGCTGCTGACGACCAGCGATAATAGGCTGGATTGTTATAGAATTACATCCGTGCCCCGGTGTGGAGTTCGCACTTTTATCTGGAGCCACTGAGAGGTAAGCGCCGTGACAGAGCCAGCGGATAATGGCATTGATTGGCAGGATTGGAGCGAGGACACTTTTCTACGGGCCCGCCGTCAGGGCAAACCCGTCCTGCTCAGCCTCACCGCCACCTGGTGCCACTGGTGCCATGTGATGGACCAGACTACCTATGCCGATGCCCAGGTTATAAACCTGGTCTCCTCCCGCTACATTCCGGTGCGGGTCGATGTTGACCGGCGACCAGACCTTTCTCGGAAATACAACCAGGGCGGCTTTCCTTCAGTAGCTCTGTTGAGTGATAAAGGTGAACTTCTCGCCGGAAAGGTATACACCCCGCCAGAGGAGATGGCCCGGCTCTTGGAGCAGGTCTCGGATAGATACCCCGCATCGCCGGACGTCAAGCCAAATGTCGAGCCCACTCCGTCTGCCATACGCCGGGCCGAAAGCCAGGGTCAATCCCCGGTCCGGCTGGTATTGGCCCGGCTGGAAGAGCTTTATGACCGGGATTTTGGGGGTTTTGGCATTGAGCCGAAGCAACCGCCCTGGGAAGGGCTTAGATTTTTGCTGGCTCTCCATAGCCGGTCGGGAGACACCGATCTCCTGAAAATGGTGGTCCGTACTCTGGAAGGAATGAAGATCGGTCTCTATGACCAAAAGGATCAAGGTTTCTTCCGGTACTCTGTGGCTCGGGATTGGAAGGTCCCGCACTACGAGAAGATGCTGGTCACCAACGCCAATTTAGTGATCCTATATCTGGAAGCCTACCAGTCTACTGGTAAATCTAGCTACAAGAACCTAGCTGCAGGAGCCCTGGGTTACCTGTTGGGCACCCTTCATGACCCGGACCGAGGATTATTCTACGCCAGCCAAGACGCCGGCGAAGAGTACTATCGGTTGCCCTGGGTAGATCGGGTACCGGCCATAAAGCCAAGCATCGACCGGACTTTTTATACGGGCTGGAACGCACTGGCCGCGGATTGCCTGTTGCGAGCCTTCTCCGTTCTCAATCGGCCTACCTACTTGACGGTGGCAGTGCGCATTCTGGACCTCCTCGAGAACCAAAGCTGGAGCGCGGATCGGGGCCTATCTCATGTGGTTGGCGATTTTGGTGAGCAGCCTCCGCTTTTGGAGGATCAAGTATTCTTTCTCCGTGCCCTGCTATCCTGCCATCAGGTGACGGGAAAGCTCGAGTATCTCGACCGAGCTGTTGCAGCGGGCGATACTATCCAGAGGATTTTCAAGGCGCCCGATGGCGGCTATTATGACGTACCGGTGACAAGCGGCGAATACGGAGACAAGTCGGTACTAGAAAACTCTCTGCTCGCTGAGGCCTGGTTGGTCCTATTCGACCTAACCGGCGCTGAAACCTACCAGAGTTTGGCCAGGAACACCCTGGAGACATTTTTGAATATTGGTGCAGATAGCAGCTATTCCGGCGCCAGGGGTGCCCGACGAGTGGAGGAGGACGAGGAGCGGCTTTTCCTACCGGCCGGAGCCGCTTGGGGCCGGGCTTGGGATATGCTGGAGCACCGACCGGTGCGCCTGGTCGTGGTCGGCTCGCTGGAGGATGCTCGAACAAAAGCCATCGTGAAGGCCGCAAATAGCATCTATGCCCCGCACAAGATTACCCAATTGCTAGATCCAGCGCAGGACGGCGTCCGCATCGCCGCTCAAGGATTTCCTGAAGGAAGGACACCAGCGCTTTATGCCTGCATGGGCGAGAAATGCCTGGCGCCCATAACCACGACGAAGGGTATCGGGGAACTAAAAAAATCCCGTCCCTGGCAACAGCTAGCCTAGTACTGCGACCAACTGAAACTGATACCTACTCCCTCATCCCCACTCTAGCCCTTCCCCCTCGATGGAAGAAAGTTAGGATGGGAGTGGTCACCGCTTCCCCTGGCAACTGGGGCTTCCCCACCTCCCATCTAATGGAATTGCCCTGAGGAGGTGAAGTGGCTTATCGGCCATTGACCTTCGTCGTCTGCCGGGCGTATGTTGGGCCAAATCAAAGTAACAGCTGAATGAAACTGGCCGACCGAACAATCTACAGAATTCAGAACTTCATTTGAAAAGACTTTCCAACATTCCCGCTGCTTCGCTGTTACTGGGCAAAAACTTGAGGTTCTTGTGGTCTGCCAGATTGATCCATGATATCTCGCGGAGCATGGAAATTCTGGTACTGGGTTATCTGGTCCTTGATCTGACCGATTCCGCGTTTCAGGTTGCGCTGATAGCGGTCTTCCTAAATGCCCCCCGTCCAGTTTTGTCCCTTTTCGCAGGCCTGCTTGCCGACCGGTTAGACCGGCGTTGGATCCTAGTGGGAGTGCATAGCACTTACCTTTTCACGGCCGCTACTCTGTTGTCGTTGTTACTAGTGGATGCCCTACAACCCGAGCAAGTGCCCTGGCAAGCGTTCTTAGCCATTTTCGTTCTAGGTATAGCCAAGGTGCTGGACGACCCGGCGCGAAGGACTGCTATCTTCGACCTGGCTGGTTCCCAGCGAATTGCCAATGCTATGTCCTTGGAGACGATAATTAACAACGGCGGCAAGATTTTAGGTCCAGTGGCTGGTGGTCTCCTCATCGCGGAGACCAGATTCACGGGAGCCTATGTGGCTATAGCGGTACTGGACCTGGGCGCCCTGCTGCTGATTACCCGGGTCAAGTTACCCCAAACTGCGGAGGTTAGGTCAAAGGAGGTCGCGGTATCGAGAGGCCTCAAGGAGGGCATCAGGCATTCTGTAACTAATGGAATGGTTTTCGGGGTACTTGCTATTTCCCTGGTGATGAACGCTCTGGTCCTGCCCATTCAGTATTTTATACCGGTTATTGCCCGAGATTTCTTGCAGGTCAGTGAAGCCTGGGGCGGTTTCCTGGGCGCAGCCGGGGGGATTGGCACTTTATTTGGCGCGGCAATAATAGGGTTAAGAAATAGCTTCAGCTATCACGGGCGCTATTTCGTAGTCGGGTCCTTGACAGTGGCGTTAGGAGTGAGCCTGATGGCTTGGTCCCCGTGGTTTGCGCTTTCATTTCTTCTCCTGCTCGCGGCTGGCATTGGGCAGGCGGGATTCAGCACGATGCAGAGCACTATTTTGCTCTTGTCTTCCCCATCGGCAATGAGGGGACGGATTATGGGTTCGCAAGGTTTGGTCAATGGCATAGGACACCTGGTCGGAAACTCAGAAATCGGATTATTGGCCGGGGCCTTTGGAATCTCCCTAGCTATTGGGCTAAACGCGGGAATAGGGTTCTTGCTCATCCTACCGGTGGTGTTGCTGTCACCCCTGGTGAAACGTCCGTTGAACGAGCACCTAGATGAGGCTGAGGTAATGAACAACGAGTTGGGGTCTGCCTTCCCCGATTGAGAAGGGGTGCCGATTCGCCAGGGCCGCAATGGCACCATATGCTACGTCAAGGCCCCGGCAACGTTCGCATAGAGCTGCAGCAGTACGCCAGGGAGCCATAGAATCCCAGTGGAGCTCTGAGACCGATAGTGGTTGGAGGTCCTTAGCCGTTCGTGGCGGAGAAGCCCTACCGATATACCTTGGGGCCTTTCTTGTTACCCGGTAGGGAGGCGAGATATGGAGGTGAGGATTGACACCAATATAGTGGTGGGAGTACCTTTACGCCGCTATGAGGGATAGGCCGGATTGAAGCCGCTACAGGTTGAGGCGGGGGAAGTCCGACGGAAGGAGGATAATATGGCTAGAATACCAATCGCCACCAGGGAAAGTGTTCCGGAGAACCAACGGGATGCCTTTGATCAGATGGTGCAAAGGACCGGCTCTGTTCCCCGGAATGGCCCGGGTTCTGTGATGATTCACGTTCCGGAAGCCCAACGTCTCGCCGGTCAACTCTCCAACTACCTGCGCAATGAGTCCACTCTGCCCCAGAAGGTCCAAGAGCTGGCAATGCTGGTCACGGCCCGGGAACTAGATAGCCAGCACATATGGAATTCCCATGCGGGGTCTGGCCGCCGGGCTGGTCTCAGCGACGCGCTGGTTGACGCTCTGCGGGATAAGCGCGAATTGCCAAACCCTTCCCCCGATGAGGCTGCCGTGGTGAACTACGGTCAGGAGTTCTTTCGCACCCACCATGTCAGCCGAGGCTCCTTTCAGGCAGCCCAGGAACAGTTTGGAGTCCAGGGATTGGTGGAACTGACTTTGCTGATGGGGTACTACGGTCTGCTGGCCTTTAACACGAATGCCTTTGATACCGACCTGGTCCCCGAAAGAACAGAACAGATTCTGCCGGTTTAAAGGCCGGAGAGCGGCCCCTATTCCAGCGGAGCTAGAGCCAACGGTTCCTATACTAACTACCAAGGTGAAAACTACATTTAGCTAAACCCCAAAGTCTGCTTCGGCAATCGGCAGTGTGTTAGTTTACACAACCCGAAGGAGCAAAATCCTTCGTCACACCGGCTTACGCCGGTGTCCAGGAAAATGCATTCTCCGCTGTTCCCTGGATTCCGGCGTTCTCCGGAATGACGGTGTTGGCAGTGCTGCCCAATCCGGTGTCGATGCAGATTCCACTTGGCTTTGGTTTAGTAGTCCTTCTCCAATCTGGGAGTAAGATCCGAAGCCACCGCGTATTCTTTCTACTGCCCGTCGCATCTGGTGGGGCTGGCCAGATGCCGGCCCTACCGGCCCGGAGCTTACCCGGAGTTTACAGTGAACCCAGGCGGACCTCCGCGGTGAACGAGTTCACCGTTCCGGTCCCCATCATTGTCTCGGTCATAGCCGGGGCAGTGTCGCTTTTACTGCCCACTGCATCCCGCGCCGGCATCATCGAAAGAGGAGATATTTTTGGGGAGCGGATATAAGATGAGAAAATTGCAAAACTAAGGAACTCGGGGACGACATGACCCATTCTGCCAGGGTGGCAACGAAATCCGTCAGCGGCCCAACACCTTGACGCCGGCCATTTGACGCCTCCTCCGACGGTGGTATAATTAGAGTCTACCGAATCAGACAAGTCTAAGGAGCTCAGGCCCCGGCAACAAGGACTCCCCGCAGCAGTCAACCACCAACTAACCTCAGTAAGTGGATTTGCTGCCCTCCCCACTGCCCCTGGCTACCCGCCACGACTGCCTTCCCGGTAAGACCAAATATATCGGAACGTCCCCATCCAGCCAGTCCAACTCCGTCTCCAATACCCGGTCTCCACATCCCTAACCCAGCGTCAATTATTCCGGCAAATTCAGCCCGAAAATGACACTTCCAGCTTGTATTTCAGATACAAGCTAAGTACAATTGTGCCAGTCAAAATGAAGCCGCCGGAGTTCGTAGCTCCGACGGCTTCTGCATCCACAAGGGAAAGGAACTCCCCAGTGGCGCGGCGCAATAATATTATACACGGGCTTGACCGACAAGCCCCCCGGAGCGGTTACGACTTCCTCCGGGTCATACTGGACCATTTCTCCCAGGCCGGCGAACCTCTGGCAGAGGCCCTGGACGAACCGCACCGGCTTGGCCGGGGCGGGCGCCCTGGCTACCCCGCCGACGCCATGCTGCGCCTACACCTGCTGCAATTCGTTCTCAGGGAACGATACGCCAACCGGTTCCTGCGAATGCTTGCCACCAATCCCAGGTTCCTGGACCTGTGCAGACTTGCGGAGGCACCTACCGAAAGCACCTACAGCCGGTTCAAGAGGGCCATGGTCCCCCACCGGGGACAGCACAGGCAGATGATGGCTGGCGTCATGGCCAGGTGCGACACCGAAATTGAGCGACTGAAAGAGTCGGGAATAATCCCCGCCGACGCTCCCCGGCTCGGTGAAATCATCGCCTTTGACGCCACCGACGTGGTAGCTTACGCCAACCCCAGGCGGAAGCCCTCCGCGGACCAAGAGGCACGGTGGGGCTACCGGACGCCCAAGAATAAAAGCCAAGTCAAGGGCGACAAGGAGTTCTTCTACGGGTACAAGGTCCACGCCGGGAACGACGCTTACTACGGACTGCCGCTGTACGCCGCCGTCGCTCCAGCCAACGCGCTTGAGGGGCCCCGTCTGCGGTCGGACCTGGATGCCATGCTGAAGCTGCACCCTGACCTCAAACCCCGCTACCTGCTTGCCGACAAGGGGTACCACGCCTTGTACAACTTCCAGCACGCGGTGGAAAAAGGTATTACCCCTATCATTGACATTCCCCGACCGCCCCAGGACAAAGCCACCAAGCAACGGCTGTACGACGGAATATACACTGCTGACGGACGTCCGACCTGCGTGGGGCAACAACCGATGGACTATCTGGGGACCGATACAGGCGGCGCCCACTGGTTCAGATGCCCGCCAGGCGGGTGTCACCTGAAGGACAAGTTGGACTGGTCCCGTTACTGCAACGACACGCATTGGGAGAATCCCACCGGCAAGCTGATTAAAACCATGGCGATAATTCCCCGGTTCAGCAGCGCGTGGAAGGAGCTGTACCAGAAGCGGAGCTCCATTGAGCGGTACTTCAGCAGCGCCAAGCAGTCACGGCTGCTGAACCAGCACCAGTGCCTGGGGCAGGCCAAGGTGGAACTGCACGTCAACATGGCGACGCTGGCCTATGCGCGCACGGCGCTGGCTCACTTGGAGGCCGACGATTACGAGAACATGGGGGTGATGGACGTCGAATTGCCGGGGGTGAATCGGACGGTCGAACCGTCCAGCGTAGAGAATTGCCAAGCCGTTGCCCAGGTGCCGCGTATGAGGGTTGGGTAGAATATCCCAGCAGTCAATCAGCGATTGCTGGTACAATTCGGGACTGGCTTTGGTACTACAGTATCCAAAATCCAAACCCTGCTCCACACCAACAGTTGCCTCAAGAAACTCTCAATTTCCCCTGTTATACTCCCTTCAATTACCAAACTTGGAGCAGAGGCTACCAAATGACCACCTCCAAGCAAATGGAACCCAACGTAAACAACGCCTTGGGCAACCTGCTGAAGAGTATGATGCCCACCTGCACAGTCCTAGCCGAGAATACTCAGACCTTCCCCGACCACCCCGGCCGTCATGCCGACGTGCTAGTCACCGCCACCGGTCGCTCCCCAGTTACCGTTGAGGCCGAATTTGAACCTGCCCCCGAAGCAGAGAAAGATGCCAGAGAAAGGCTAGGTTTGAAGGTGGATGGCGAACCACGCACCATCGAAGCTTCCGTGGCAGTGCGCTATCCAGCGTCGTTGGAGGCAGCCTACAACCTTTCTTCAGCGCTATCCGATGCAACCCTCTCCTATTGCGTCCTTCACGAAGACGAAACCAGGTTCCCTGAATCCGGCTGGCTCCAAGGTTCCGTGTCCGACTTGGCCGACCTCGTACGCCTAGTATCCGTACCGCAAAAAGAAGTGGAACAGGCGGCCGATATCCTAGAAGACGGAATCGAGGCTGCGGCCCAAGCGCTGGACAAGATTGCAGAGTCGCGTCCAGCCATTTCCGCAGAAATTGCCCAGTTATTGGGTATGACCGATGTTCCCCAAACTCGCCGGATGGCTTGTGCGATTCTCGCCAATGCTCTGATATTCCATGAGCGTATCGCCGGTATGTATCCAGGAGTCTCAACCCTGCTGAAGCTGAGCGACACCGATTCTGTCAAGCTCCAAGACGTTTTTCTCGAGGCTTGGACCCACATCCTCACCATCAATTATTACCCTATTTTCGCCATCGCCAAGGATATCCTCTCCAACTTTCAAGCTGAAGACGCTCCCGAAATTCTGAAGGGGTTACTGACCACGGCTCGGCAGGTCAACGCCACCGGCGTAGACAACGCCCACGACCTCACCGGCCGCATCTTCCAGCGCCTGATTGCCGACCGCAAATACCTAGCCACCTTCTACACCCTACCCGCTTCGGCAGCCCTGTTGGCCCGACTGGCCGTTGCCAAGTTGCAGGACGTGGACTGGTCCGACTCTGAAGCCTTGTCCAAGCTCCGTGTTGGCGATTTCGCCTGCGGCACCGGCGCCCTCCTCTCCGCCGTCTACGAGCAGATTGCCGCCCGTCACGAACGAGCCGGCGGTGACGTGGCCAAGCTGCATCCAGTAATGATGGAGGAGGTCCTGTACGGCTGCGACGTGATGGCCTCGGCAATTCACATTACTGGCTCTACCCTCTCTGGCCTCCAGCCCAACGTGGATTTTCGCGAGTCCCATCTCTACACCATGCCCTATGGTCGCCAAGTTGATGGAACGGTAAAGATAGGATCCCTTGAGCTATTGCAGGGCTCCGAAGTGCAAACGCTGTTCAACACCAGCGACCCCGCCCTCCGCACCGGTAGCCTGGGCGAAGAAACTGCTGCCCACGTAAACGTTGATATACCCGATGGCGGCTTCGACCTGGTGATCATGAACCCGCCGTTTACGCGTAATGTGACTCGTGAGGGAGCAACTGCCGATGCGGTTGCGGCTGCATTCGCTGCCTTCGGTGCTAGTGAAAGAGACCAAAGGGATATGGCGAAACGGATGGGTGAACTAAAGGGAGAAACCTGCTACCACGGGAACGCTGGCATGGCCTCGGCGTTTGCGGCATTGGCGCACCGCAAGCTCAGACCGGGCGGAGTGCTCGCTTTGGTCTTGCCACTATCGTCTGCCTCCGGACTAGCCTGGCAGAATTTCAGACAAATGCTGGGTACCGAATACAACGATCGCACCGTCTTGAGCATTGCTGCCAACGGCAAGGATATGTCCTTTTCATCGGATACCGGAATGGCTGAATGTCTGGTAATAGCCCGCAAAATGGACGTACGGACGTACAGCCCTACGCTCCTACGGACACAATTCACATCTCTGCGCCGACGCCCGCAAGGGTTTGCCCACGCTGCAGCGACCGCCAGGAACATCGTTGACAGTGCCACCATCCGGGGGATTGAGGACGGGCCCTATGGTGGTACGCCCCTACCGATGGGGGAAGAAATAAGCGGCGAAATGCTGACCACCCCACAGCCTGATAACGGAGAGAATTGGGGCAGCGTCCGTCTGTTGGATTATTCTCTGGCGCAAACTGCCCATGCGCTATCTCAATCCCTTTTATGGCTGCCCGGCATTCTAGCATCCCTTGAGCTGAAAATGGCGGCGCTTGGAAGCGTAGGCAAACTCGGCATGTACCATCTTGACATTACTGGTCCTCCTCCAAGGGGAGCATTTACCAAGACCGCTACGAGCCCGACCGCAACTTATCCGGCCTTGTGGAACCACAATGCCAAGAAGGAAACTCGAATGGTTTGCGCGCCCGATTCACAGTTGCAGGTACGGCCGGGAATGGAATCCAAAGCCGCTGCGGTTTGGGCTACTGCAAGCCACCCTCATCTGAACATGGAGTTCACTTTTGGCTCCCAAGCACTCGCACTAGCGATGACAGAACGGGAAACGTTGGGCAGCAGTGTATGGGCTAATGTGATTTTGTGCGGTGACAAGTTCGATTGCACTTTCTCGGTGTGGAGCAACAGCACTTTGGGATTACTGGCTTACTGGTGGCATTCCAGCCGTCAGCAATCAAGCAAAGCAAGGGTTACCATTCGCTCCGCCGAAACCCTCCACGTCCTCGACTTCCGCACCCTTACCGACGAGCAACTCTCCAAAGCCGAGAAAATATTCAAAGAGTTCCGCGACAAGGACCTAATGCCCGCTTACCGAGCCGACGCCGACCCCAACCGTGCCCTGCTGGATCGGCGGGTGGTATGCGACCTGCTGGGTTTCGACGAATCCGTCTACCAAGGGGTGCGCCGCCTGGCCGAGAAATGGTGCGCCGAACCCTCCGTCCACGGCGGTAAACCCCGTCCCACAGGCGCCAAATTCGTAATGTGATCCCGGGCCACCCAAGACAACAGCCCAGCCATCCCCATTAGTGAATATTCGGCCCTATCCCTAGATAAATCCCGCGCTCATCCTGAGCCTGCCGAAGGACGTACTCCCTGTTGCAAGGGTGTGGGAAGGATAAATTAGCACGAAGGCCTGTCTGCAAACTCCAGGTCGCGAATGTCGAAATCAGCAACGCTCCCGACGGATTTATCCCCGCCCGGGAGTTTCGCAATTTTCTCAAGATATTCGCGGGTTGACATGTCGAGAAAAATCCCTATATATTACCCTAGTGACAATATACCGATTGCTTTTGCTGGTAGGATTTCGATGACCATGTTAGGATAGACCATGTGCTACGGAATCCGTTGGGCCTTACTCCCAAAAGGTAGCGAATTTGCCCCCAGCTTGGTTGGGTCCAACTGTGGTAGCTCCAAATTAATCACCAACAGCTACTATGTCATGTCGAAATCTGCGCGGAGGAGGAGCACATAAGGAAATATCAAGTAAGGCTTCATAGCCCCTCGGTCACCAATTAACAAGTAAGGCCCCAGGCGGTCCGTTCGCTTAAACAAAACACCTGGGGCGCTGAGGAACGTGATGGTTACACGTCCCGTTTATTATTTTAGCACAAATTATTAACGGCACTCCGGACCGGAACACGATGGATGGACTCTGCCCAGGGTACGGCTTGGAGGTAGGAACCCACCAGGGAAATATCAAGTAAGGCTTCATAGCCCCTCGGTCACCAATTAACAAGTAAGGCCCCAGGTGGTCCGTTCGCTTAAACAAAACACCTGGGGCACAGGGGAGGAATGTAACATTTACACGGCTCGCCCTTATACCCAGCCACAGTAATCCGGAGTTCTCTTCCCCATTTTAGCTGAGAGACACGAAATTTTAGCTGAGAGACACGAAAATCTGAAAAGCCGAACCCAAGTTGGGGAAAAAAATGGAGGTTTTATTATGGTACCCCATTGGTTTAGAAGCCCCAAGGTACTGATACTTATCCCCATATTGCTGCTCCTGCTGGGGGCCGTTGCCTGCGGCACGGCGGAGCCAGACACTGCGGCGCCGGCGGATACGCAGGCTAAAGATACTGCCAAGACCGATACCAAGATGGACACCAAGACCGATACCATGAAGGACACCAAGACCGATACCATGAAGGACACCAAGACCGATACCATGAAGGACACCAAGAATGATGTCCCGGTGGCCAAGGCGGAGCCCACCGCCATGCCCGCAACTACCGGTAAGAAGCTGGAGGAGCTTGCTATCGCCGTATCTCCCCTGGGCTGGGACACCAACTACAGCTATAAGGTAACCACTAGCGGCCTGCTGGACAAACGGCCGGTGCTGGAGTGGCTCGTCGGTGTCGATCCCAAGACCGGCGCGTACATCCCGGAGTTGGCTACCTCGTGGGATATGTCCCCTGACGGCCGCACCTGGACTGTCAAGCTGAGGGAAGGGGTCAAATGGCAGGCCGGTCCCCACAGTCCTCCGGAAGGGTGGGGGGATTTCAGCGGCGCCGACGTGAAGCACTCCTTCTGGCTACTGATCAACCCCGACTCCAAGGCCAGCGGCATCAGCACCTGGCGCAAGATAACGGGCGCCAAGAAGGGGATGGATTTTGCGGACACGGAAGCGGTCATAGATAAGATGGTGGCCATCAAGGACCCCACCACCATAGAAATCACCACGGGCGCGGTTTATCCGGAGATGGCGTTCTTTATCTCCCATATCCGTAACCTCCCCATGGAGAGCAAGGCCCGCTGGGACGCCATAGGTGACGAGGGGTATGGCGACGCCATTGTGGGCACCGGCCCCTTCAAGTTCATTGAGCGCATCGAAGGAGTGCACGTGCTTTATGAGGCCGTGCCGGACCACTGGCGGCACACTCCGGACTACAACCAGTTGAGGTTCCGCTGGGTGCAGGAGCCGGCCACGCGTTTGGCCGACCTGCTCACCGAGCAGGTCCATCTCAGCGATATCGAGCGGGACGCGCGTCCAGCAGCCCTGAAAAAAGGTATGAAGGTCATCTCCAGCACCCAGCCGTCCATGTTCCACAAGTGGTTTTTCGGCGGGCTGTGGTGGACCGAGCCGGACAAGCTGGATGAGACCCTGCCCTTCCTCGACGTGAAGGTGAGGCAGGCGATGAACAAGGCCATCAATCGCCAGGCTATCGCCGATGCTTTGCTCGGGGGCAGCCTAGTGCGGATGCCCGGCTCCACCCAGTACGGCTTTGACGAGCTGGACGAGGCCATCTGGCCCGGGGTGATTAACCCCAAGTGGGCCGAGGACTGGGACGAGTATTACGCATACGACCCGGAAAAGGCCAGGGCGCTTCTGAAGGAGGCCGGCTACGAGAACGGGTTTGAGTACACCATGTACCTGTTCACCCAGGCCGGTCTGCCCGAGATGGTGGACATCGGCCAGGCCATGGCTCTGGACTTTGCGGAGGTTGGCATAACCACCAACCTGGTGCCACTGGAATACTCCAAGGTACGGAGCTATTACCGGGGCCAGTCTTCGGAAATTCTCGGCTCCTTGTGGCCCAGCCGCAGCCAGCACCGCGCCAATTACAACCTCCTCGGGAGAGCCACCCCGTCCACCACCACTCACAATTTCCAGCGGCAGGACGTTGACGACCTATTGGTCAAATTGGACGTAACTCTGGACACTGAGGAGAGAGCCAAGATTCTCCGGCAGTATGGAGACATTCAATTTTACGACTTTTCGTTGATCCAGATGTTTGCCCTGTTTGCGGAGATCACTTACAACCCCAAGTACGTCGCCACCTACGACTTTTCCGGAATGTACAGCGGCTACTACGGCAGCTTGGAGTATGTGGACACGATACCCCAGTAACGCCGAAGGTGTAGGGGCGAGGATGCCTCGCCCCTACACTCGCTATCGCCCACTTTTCCAGAGAATAGGGCCTCGCTAGAAAGATCGGCTTTCGCCCATTGGAGGCTGGAATGCAACGGTATATTATTATGCGGTTCGGGCACGCCGCGCTGGCTTTGCTGGCCATCAGTATCATCATTTTTTCCCTGACCCGCATCACCGGTAATCCCATGGACGTCCTGCTGGCCGAGGAGGCGACGCCGGAAGACTTCGAATTGGCCAAAGAAGTGTGGGGCCTGGACAAACCCCTCCATATGCAATACCTGGTATATCTGAGTAACATTGCTCGGGGGAACATGGGCTACTCTATCAAGTGGCCGGGCAAAAATTCTGCGGACCTAATTGCCAGCCGGCTGCCCGCCACCCTCCAACTGGCGGTTGTCTCCCTCCTGGTGGCGGCGTTGATAGCACTGCCCGTCGGGGTGATCGTGGCGGTGAAAAAAGACACCGCCATCGATGTCCTGGGCAAGATCATCGCCCTGCTGGGCCAGTCGCTGCCTTCCTTTTGGCTGGGCATAGTTATGATGTGGATCTTCGCGGTAATGCTGGGTTGGTTACCTTCCTCGGGGCGCGGTAGCTGGCAGCATATTATCATGCCGGCCATCGCCCTGGGCTGGTACCAGGTGGCGGCGGTGATGCGTCTGACCCGCTCCTCTATGCTGGAAGTGCTGGACACTGAGTACGTGAAGCTGGCCCGAATTAAGGGCGTGCCGGAGTGGAAGGTCATCTGGAAGCATTGCCTGCGCAACGCCGCCATCGCGCCTCTGACCTATTTTGGCCTCATTTTGGGCGGGTTCCTCACCGGCTCGGTGGTAATTGAGACCGTCTTCGTTTGGCCTGGGGTGGGCCTGCTGGCCATTGACGCCCTGCGGAACAGGGATTTCCAGGTAGTGCAAAGCGTGGTCCTCTTCTTTGCCATTATTTACATCGCGGCCAACCTGTTGGTGGACATCCTGTACGCCTATCTGGACCCCCGAATTCGGTACGACTAAAGCCCAACTCCAGTTTGTTGAGGGAGAGGACATCCGATGGCCGAAGTAGCAGTACCTGAGCAATTATCCCAGGCGTTGGCGGCGGGCGGACGGGTACGGCGCAGCATCACCTGGGTGCGTCAATACCCGGTCATTCCCCTGGCAGTCATGTTCATTGTTCTGATCATTCCCGCTATCTTTGCGGGTCAGCTAGCGCCCCATAACCCCCTGAAGCCTGTGCCCGGGGGCATAGCGATGCGGCTCCAACCCCCGGTTTGGATTGGGGAAAAGTTGCTCACAGACCCGGATGGTAATTTGATTACAAGGGCTGACGGGAAACCGATGTTGGAGAGTGATGGCGGTGCCTGGTCATATCCCCTGGGCACCGACAAGCTGGGTCGGGACATGTTGAGCCGGATCATCTATGGGGCGCGGGTTTCCCTAGTGGTAGCTCTGGTTTCCATAATCGCCGGCGGACTCGTCGGTACCACCCTTGGGCTGGTCGCCGGGTACTTTGGCGGTTGGTGGGACAACGTGATCATGCGGCTGGTGGATATCAAGCTTTCCCTGCCGTCTATCCTGCTGGCCCTGGTGCTGGTGGCGGCTTTGGGGCCTAGCTTCGCGACGGTTATCGTAGTTATCGCCTTAGTGTTATGGACCCGTTACGCCCGGCTGGTGCGTGGGGAAGTTTTGAGCCTGAAGCACCAGGACTTTGTGGCCCGGGCCCAGGTGGCCGGCTGCTCCACAGCTCGCATCTTGGCCCGCCATCTGTTCCCCAACGTAGTGAACACCATTATTGTGTTGGCCACCTTGGAGGTCGGCCAGGTAATCCTGCTGGAGTCTACTCTCAGCTTCCTGGGGGCGGGCATTCCTTTGCCAACGCCGGCCTGGGGCTTGATGGTGGCCGACGGACGGGTACTGATTATTGATGCCTGGTGGGTGTCTTTCTTCCCCGGCCTGGCTATAGCCCTGACGGTACTTTCCATGAACCTCATGGGGGATTGGCTGCGGGACCGCTTGGATCCCAAACAACGGAACGTCTAGCCATCAGGGCAACTCAATAGCCGACGTCTGAACAACCGGTCATCCTATAGGTCAACGACCTCCGCACCTACTTCTTCAACCGCCCGTCCTTCGTCAAGGCGGAGGACGGGCTCAGCTTGAACCTCCGCCAGGGAGCTACCCCGGGCATCCTAAACCAAAGCCAAGGTGGGAACTACATTGGGCAGTGATGGCAAAGGCACGGCAGGTGTAAAGATCAAAGCATCGGCTCGGGCCTGTAACCGGGTTGGGCAGCGATGTTTCACTTCATCCTTACGATGAATTAGCCCGCCGAAGAATTGATTCATCTTCTCTTGGACTTTGGCTTTTGTTCCCAGGCATTCGTTGGCCGTGACCTCTTCTCTGGCCCAGTCCCAGACGGCTTCGTCGGCGTTGAAGTCTGGACTGTAGGCCGGTAAGGCCACCAACCTCAGATGCAAGTCAGGAGTGGTCAAATAGCTGCGAATCGCTGCTCCTCGGTGGGCTGGCCCATTGTCCCAGATTACTACCAGAGGTCCAGGATAGTTTGCTCTTAGCTGCTGTAAAAAGGCGGTGGAGGTCTCGGCATTGCTGTTTCCAGCTATTTCCATGGCTTCCACCTCCCCAGTCTCCAGACAAACTCCCGAGTAGTAGCAGGCCTTCTCTCCCCACCGGGGACTGGTGGAGTCCACCAGCGCTGCCTCTCCCTTGAGTACCCATTTGCCTCGCAGGTGGGCATCGGCCCGAAAGTGGGCTTCATCCACGAAGAAGATCTTGGCTCCACTCTCTTGGGCCTCCTCTCGGATTTGGCTGTACTGGAGGACGAAGGCTTTCCGTTCTTCATCCTTGGCTTTCAGGAGGCGTTTCTTGGGTCGCTTCAGCACGAAGCCCAACCGATGGAGGTAGTTCAAGCAACTGCTCCGACTCAGCCCCAGGTCAAAGCTCTGCTTGAGAAATTGCCTTACTACTTTCCAGTTCCAGTTGGACAATTCAATCCCCGCCTCCCCAGGCGGATTTTGCACCGCAGACTTCAGTTGGTTCTGTTGACCTCGGTTCAAGACGGGGGGGAACCCCCAGTCTGCTCAAAGACCAAACCTTGGGCCCCGCCTTGGCGAAAGTTGTCCAGCCAGTTTCCGATGGTATGAGGCTCTCTCTCCAAAGCCTCAGCCACTTGAGTGGCCGACCACCCTTGGGCCAACAACCATAGCCCATGCCATCGCTCTAGCTCCCGAGGTGTTGGCGCCCGATACATCCTTTTCCGTAAGTCGCCTACATCCAGTTGCCACCGTTCCAGGAGTTGCACTATTTCCTTCATCCCTTCCACCACCGCCACTCGACTTCTTTTACAGAATATCGCAACTCCTCTTCGGGTTCGCTTCATGTAGGTTTCACCTTAGCTTTGGTTTAGGTGTATCGGGCTGCGGCTAGACCAGGAGCCAGACCTGGACCGCCCCTTCCTCGCTGCATCTGCTTCCCAAGCCGGCAGGACGAATCATTGACGGCCAGATTCTGCTGAAGGGTGAGGACCTGCTGCGCAAGACCGAAGCAGAAATGTGACGGATTAGAGGCCGGCAGATGTCCACGATTCTGCAAGACCCGCAGACCTCTCTAAATCCAGTGTTCTCCATCGACAACCCCATCGGCAACCTATTGACCGAGGCCCTGGCCATGGCCCGCCAGGATAGTAGCCAGGGCATACTGAGCCGTGGGGCGGAGGCCTTGCGCCATGTCAATTTAGCCGCGCCGGAGCGGAGACTGTCGGCCCGCATTCGTATAGCATAGCGGACATAGTTTGTGACGGGAGTGGGTCATGGGTTTATTGATAGGCTTCCTGATTGGGGTGGCGTTCGCTGTAATTTGCGTTCTCAACGCCAACTCCAAAGGCAGAAACCCGTGGCTGTGGGGAATATTGGGGTTCTTCTTTGGTCTTATCACCTTGATCGTGATAGCCGTGCTTCCCAGTACCCGGCCCTCCGGGCCCGATGGGGAAACCAGCGGTGCCGGGAGTGGTCAACAGTGTCCCCAATGCGGCGCGGAAAACCCAGAGGAAAGCGCCTATTGCGCCAACTGTGGAGCGGCTCTGGGACTGGAACCGGAAGTGGCAAGCCCGGCACCTACACCGGCCCGTTTCCTGACCCCTCTGGTCAGCCTGATAGTCGGGCTAATATTCGCGCTAATTTTTTTACAAGCTACTAATTTATCTTCTGTAGAGACCCTGTTGCCAGAGGACGCAACCCGGGAGGATATTGAGCTGATTCGGGAGCTGTTTGAGAAGGATAGGGCAAGGGTAGTACTTCTCTGGCCTGTTTCAAGTGGTTTGCCCTCAATAAAATGGCCTGGCCGCTCGGCGGCCGGGCTGGTGTGGCAACAGTTCCCAACTACACTGCAAATAATGTTCCTGGGAGGGGGCCTAGCGGTACTCCTGGCCTGGGGACTCGGTCTAAGGATGGCGGCGCCGGCAGTCGGGGATTACTGAGAGGAGAGTGACGGTTGCCGCCCTCGCCGCCATGCCGGGGTTCTGGTTGGGAATCCTGTTGATGCTAGTGCTGGCAGTCCAATTAGGATGGTTGCCGCCATCCGGTAAGGGCAGCCCCAGCCACCTTTTCATGCCGGTCTTTACGGTAGGGATACTGGGTGGCCTCTGGATCGCGCTGGAGATGGGGAGCCGGGAGGCTGCCTCGGAAATTCTGGTACTCGCTCGCGCGTTGGGTCTGGTCTTGCGCCACGTGGGCATATTGCTCAGCGGGATAATTCTGGTTGAGTTTGTATTCGCCCTCCCCGGTATGGGGCTTCTTCTAGCGAATGCGGCCCGAGCCCAGGGCATAGCAGTTGTGGGTACGGCCGCCGCCGTCTTTATCTGGATGGCACTGTTGTCCCGCTTCTTGGGTAACCTCCTGCTAGCCGCGATAGATGGGACTCCTCCGGCAAGGACTGGGGCCAGCGGAGGGACCGAGAGCTGGCCCGCGCTGGCCATCGGCGGAGGGGTTACCCTGGTCCTGCTGCTCCTCCTCTTCTTGGCGCCTCCCCTGGCCCCCCAGGACCCCATCATGGCCAGCATAACGGAGCGGCTGGCGCCGCCTTTCTGGGTAGATGCGAAGGTGGTGGGGGGGGTTAGAACAGCCGGCTGGCTCCTGGAATCACCCCCTCGGCACGGATAGACTGGGGCGCGATGTCTTGAGCCGGGTCCTCTACGGAGGCCGTACGGCTGCTTTGATTGGCCTGCCGATGGCGTTGCTGGCGCTCCTGGTTGGCTTCCCCATGGTAATAGCCCAGGTAATGCTCGACCGTACCCGAGCCTGGTCTCTCATTTATGGAATTGAAGGTGTCTTAGAAGGAATGGTGGCGGTTCCCTGGCTGTTGATCGGAGTCCTGTTCCAAGTGAGTTTAGGAGGAGGCTGGCCATTCCTGGCGTTAGCCGCAATGCTCTTGCCCAGGGCGCTGCGGGTGGGATGGGCGCTGGGGGCTGGGGAAAGCCTCCAAGTAGCCCAGCTAGCACCGGTGGCGCTGCGGCTCGGGGCGCTCTTCCTAGCCGCGACCCTGGCGATGAGTGCCGCCCTTGGCTTCTTTGGCCTGGGCGTTCCGCCGCCCCAGCCGGACCTGGGCGGGATGGTCGCTGATGGCAGAGCCTTGATCGTCTTCCACCCCTGGGTTTTCTTCGTTCCAGGTCTGGTCCTCAGCCTAATTATCGCCACCTGGCTGGTGGTGGCCACTTGGTTTGCTAGGTCAGGCCAGGAATACCGGCCCGTGGGGTGGGCCCAGACCATGTCCTAATTTTTGATAAAATCAAATTTTGGCAAGATGGGGGAAAACAGAGTAATGACTGTCCGGCCCACAACCGTGGAGGAATATCTGGCAGAGCAGTCGCTGGAAAGGCAGGAAGCTCTGGCGGCGGTTCGCCGGGTAATCCTGGAAAACCTGCCGGTGGGGTACGCAGAGGTCATGCAATACGGTATGATCAGCTACGTGATACCCTTGGCGAGATATCCCAAAACCTACAACAAACAGCCGTTGGCCTACCTGTCCCTGGTCGCCCAAAAAAAGCACATGTCCCTCTATCTGATGGGTGTCTACTGCGACCCGGAGAGGGAAAGTTGGTTTGTCCAGCGGTACCGGGCCAGCGGAAAACGGCTAGACATGGGCAAATCCTGCGTCCGCTTCCGAACTCTGGAGGATCTGCCGTTGGAGCTGATAGGCGAAGCCATTTCCATGACCTCGGTGGAGGATTTCATTGAGCGGCACGAAACTGCCCGAGGCTCCCGCGCAAAATCCTAGAGTACTTCCCCCTCGGGTTCCATTGGGATCAGCGCCGTCGGGAAAGGCACTTGCCCCCGGGCAATTGCTCCGAAGTGGTAAACTTTAGCCTGGAGTCCATCTTGAGTATCCGCGAGGTTGCAGCTTATGGCCGATAAGGGCATTCTGGAGGGGATAAAGGTCCTTACCCTGGAGCAGGTACACGCCATGCCCTGGGGCACCGGTTTCCTGGCCGACCTGGGGGCTCAGGTCATTCGCATTGAAAGCGTCGACCACCTGCAGGACCGAAAATCCGGGCCCTTTGCCGACGGCAAGCCTGGAGAAGAATGGTGGAACGAGGGTGGTGGCCTGGTCTATTACGGCACCCGCAACAAGCAAAGCCTTTGCCTGGATGTAACTCAGCCGCAAGGCAAGGAGGTCTTCCTGCGGCTGGTGAAAAACTCGGACATCGTAACCGACAACTTCCGCCCGGGCACGATGCAGCGATTCGGCTTCGACCACGAGAGCCTCTCGGAAATCAATCCCCGAATAATCACCCTGAGTGGAACGGCTTACGGCTATACCGGACCCTGGCGCCGGGCCGGGTCAAGGGCCCGCACCGTAGATGCCGCCTGCGGTTTGTCCTACCTCACCGGCTATGAGGGGGGGCCATCCATACGGGCCAGCAACAACTACATGGACCACTCGGTGGGCAACAACGTCGCCTTTGCCCTGTTGCTGGCGCTTTACCAACGCAGAAAGACCGGCAAGGGCATGCGGATTGACCTGACTATGCAGGAAACCGGGGTATCCGCCATCGGCCCGGCCATCCTGGAAGCCCAGCGGGGCATCGATCGTCCCCGGCTGGGCTGCGGGCACCTGTGGAAATCTCCCCACAACGTTTACCCCTGCCAGGGAGAGGACCGCTGGATTGCCATCGTGGTATCCACCGACCTGGAGTGGCAGGCGCTACAGGGATGTATGGGAAATCCGGCTTGGGCGGCGGCTCCTCGGTTTGAAACGGTGTTGAGCCGGTGGCAGGACCGCCACGAGTTGGACCAGCAGCTGGCGGAATGGACGGCGGGCCAGGATGCCCGGCAGCTGATGGATTCCCTGCAGAGCCTCGGCGTTCCCGCCGGTGCGGTGCTGACTGCTGAGGATCTGGTGAAGGACCCCCATCTTAATGAGCGGGGGTTTTTCCAGGAGTTTAATAACGGGAACTGCCCCCATCTGGGCGGCAGAACCTACGCCGGACGTCCCTTCCGCATGGCTGAAATTCCCATGGTGATAAAACACGCCGCGGCTCTTGGCGAGCATAATCAGCAGGTCCTGGGGGAACTGGCCGGGCTGACGACGGAGGAAATCGGCGAGTTGCACCAAGCCGGGGTGATTGCCGACCGGCCCAACCCGGACGAGCCCCGGCCCTAGCGGCCCCTATACTGGTAGGCGGTGCACCGGTAACCTTTCCGCGCTTGCCAGATACCTGACGGTTGTTTAATTAAAATGGATTACGAGACAGTTATCGGACTGGAAGTCCACGTCCAGCTAAACACCAGAAGCAAGATGTTTTGTGCCTGTGCGGCCGATTACCAGACCGCTCCTCCCAACAGTCGGGTGTGTCCGGTGTGCCTGGGCCTGCCGGGAGCCTTGCCGGTGATTAACCGTCAGGCGGTGGAATACACTATCATGACCGGCCTGGCTCTGGGCTGCCGGATACCGGAATATTCCAAGTTCGACCGGAAGAATTACCCCTACCCCGACCTGATGAAGGGCTACCAGATTTCCCAGTACGACCTCCCCTTCGCGGTCGAGGGACGTCTGGAGATTCGGGTGGATGGGCAGGCCAAAGTGGTTGGCGTGGAGCGGGTCCACCTGGAGGAGGACGTAGCCAAGCTGCAACACTTCTCCGGTGAGGATGGGGACGCCTACAGCCTGGTGGACGTAAACCGTTCCGGAGTCCCCCTAATGGAGATCGTCAGCAAGCCGGACATGCGCTCGCCGGAGGAGGCTCGCGCCTACCTGACGAGCATTCATTCGATAGTTCAATACCTGGGAGTTTCCACCGCGAACATGCAGGATGGCAGCTTCCGTTGCGACGCCAACATCAGCATCCGTCCCCAGGGAGCAACTGAGCTGGGTACCCGCTCCGAAGTCAAGAACATGAACAGCTTTCGATCGGTTTTCCAGGCGCTGAATTATGAGGTGAAGCGACAGCGCCGGGTGGTGGAGGACGGTGCCAGAGTGGTCCAGGAAACCCGAGGTTGGCTGGAAGACCGGGGCGTTACCTTTTCCCAGCGGAGCAAGGAATACGCCCACGATTATCGCTACTTTCCCGAGCCGGATTTGCCCCCCCTGGTGGTCGAATCGGCCTGGGTGGACCGGCTGCGGGCTCAGTTGCCGGAGCTAGCCTACCAGCGGAAGCTGCGGTTCATGGACCAATACGGCCTTCCCGAGTACGACGCGGACCTCCTGACCGCATCTCGACTCACCGCCGACTACTATGAACAGGCCGCAGCCCGGCAACAGGCCGTAGGGCAGCGCCCCCAAAAGGGGGTCAATACTGGAGTCGAAACCGGGACCTTGGCCAAAAATGTAAGCAACTGGATGCTGGGGGACCTGAGCCGGTTGATGAACCTGCACGGGCAGGACATAAGCCAGATCAAAGTCACACCGGCTCACCTGGTCCAGCTGATATCGCTGATCGACGGCGGCGCCCTGAGCGTGAGTTTGGCTAAAACCGTGCTGGAAGAGTGCTTCGAGTCCGGCGAAGGGCCTGATAAAATAGTGGCGGATCAAGGCTACACGCAGATAAATGATTCGTCAGCCGTCGAAGCCGCCGTCAGGCAGGCAATTGACCAGAATCCCAAGGCGGTAGCCGATTATTGGAGCGGCAAGGAAACGGCGGCCAAATTCCTGGTTGGCCAGGTTATGAAGCTTACCCGTGGTCAGGCCAAGCCCGAGTTGGCTCAACAGCTGGTCCTGGAAGGTCTGGAAGCCGCGAAAGGCGGGTAACCATTATCAGCGTCCTAATCTGGAAATCAGTGCTGCCAGTTGAGCCTGGAACCTGTGCTGGCCTGAAGAGAGTGTTTTAAAAGCCGGGTGTCTTGCCTGCGTTGGAATGGAACGTTAGGTATTTTGGCAGGACCTTACAGAGCACCTTCTCCCTTGATGGGAGAAGGTTGGGATGAGGGTGATACCCCTCACCTAGCTCCTCTCCCACAAGGGGAGAGGATGCCCAGCCCAGGACGTACACACACCTTGAACCAAGAAGGCAAGTTTCTTTCTACCCACCCTCTGCATAATCGATGAGGTAATCGATGGCTTTTATTAACATGGCTCAACTTATTGTTTCTATTGTACTGGTGCTGCTGATCCTGGTGCAGGTACGGGAAGGTGGCAGCGGATTGTTCGGCGCCGCCCAGAATACCCTGCGTACCAGAAGAGGGATGGAGCGGACATTGTTCCAGTTCACCATCGTGTTGATCGGCATTTTTCTACTGATCTCCATTTTTAGCGTTCGGTTCGCCTAATCACCCAACTTGTTTGGCCGCCGCTAAATAAAAGTCCCATTGAAACCCGCCGGGGCCGGTATGGCAGTCGACCCTGACCCTACCCTGACTTTGGTATGGAAATATGCCCTCCGGACCGCCCATAGTCCTGACCACCGACTTTGGCAGTGTTGATGCCTACGTGGGGGTGATGAAGGGCGTTATCCTCTCCATCAACCCCCAAGCCTCGATCATAGACCTCAGCCATCAGGTTCAACCCCAGAACCTGCCGCAAGCAGCCTTTCTTCTCGGCGCCAGCCACCATTATTTCCCGCCCGAATCTATCCACGTGGTGGTGGTGGACCCTGGAGTCGGAACCCACCGCAGGATTCTGCTGCTGGTGACTCCAACCGCCCGGTTTCTGGCGCCGGACAACGGCGTTCTGAGCCAGGTACTGTTGGAGGACCTGCCCAATCCTCCCCCTCAGTCGGGCCAGGTCCCGGTTTCGGTCCCGGTCCCGGTTTTAATCCAGGTGCCGGACGGCTGTTCGGTCTATGCCCTGTCCAACCCGGAATACTGGCGACTACCGGTGAGCAACACCTTCCACGGTCGGGACATCTTCGCTCCGGTTGCCGCGCACCTCTCTCTGGGCGTCGCGCCCGCGCAGTTGGGGGAAAGAGTTGAACAGGTAGCCTGGCTGCCATCTCCGGAACCGATTCGGGAAGGGGAGGTCATCCGAGGTCAGGTCATCTACCAGGATCACTTCGGCAATTTGGTTACCAACATCCCGCAGCGGTTGCTGGCCCAAGCGGAGCAGGTGACAGTGACCATCAAGGGTGCGAGCATTCCGGGCCTCAGCCGGACCTTTCACGACGATCCCGGTCCCTCCGGATCCCGGTCACTCGGATAAAAGCCTGCTGGCCCTGATTGGCAGCCACGGATACCTGGAGGTCGCCCTGCGGGACGGCAGCGCGGCGCTGGCTTTGCCGGCCCAGGCCGGCGAATCGGTCAGCGTCACCATCAAACCCTAGAAGTCTGGCCGGAAACCTCGATTCCCCCTAGGCCAGCGTTTTCTTAACGTCGATTATCGATGGCATAGTGGGTGTTGCAACGTATTACATGCACCACCATGCCATATAAGTCTTGAATACGTCTGCTTCGCGTAGCGCAAAACCCGGCCAATGGCTTTCCGGCCAGACTTCTAGAATCGGTTCCCCAACCGAGGCTGAGGGCTTTCCGGCTGGCCCCCCCTGGCCCCGTCTCTTGACTAGTTGTCCGAGCCCTCTATTGACAAGCTAATGCCCCGTGCTAGGATTGGGAAAAGCCGGTTGGCAAGGCCGGTGGAAAATCTAGCTGGCCGGGCCGGGTGCGGCCCCGAGTCCGTCCCCGGATTCGTTCCCGGATCTGTTCAGTGAAGGAGCGTCATGCCGTTGGAACGAGAAACCCTAGTTTGGCTCTACCGGACCATGACCACCATCCGTCACTTTGAGGAGCGGGGCATTCCCGAAGTGGGGCAGCGGGCCTTGTCGGGGTCGGTCCACTCCTCAGCCGGTCAGGAGGCGGTGCCCACCGGCGTTTGTGCCCACCTTAGCGACGACGACTATATCGGCAGCACCCACCGGGGGCACGGCCACTGCATCGCCAAAGGGGTTGATCCCAAGCTGATGATGGCCGAGCTGTTCGGCCGGTCCACCGGTTCCAACAAGGGAAAAGGCGGCTCGATGCACATCGCCGACATGAGCAAGGGAATGCTGGGGACCAACGGCGTGGTGGCGGCCAGCGTTCCCCTGGCAGTGGGTGCGGCCCTGACCTCGAAGCTCAAGAAGCTGGGACGGGTGGCCGTCGCCTTCTTCGGGGACGGCGGCGCCAATCAGGGTGTGCTCCACGAATGCATGAACCTGGCGTCGGTATGGAAGCTGCCGGTAATTTTCTGCTGCGAGAACAATGGCTATGCCGAGTCCACGCCGGTGGAGTACGGCCTCTCCGTGGCCAACGTCTCGGATCGGGCGCCGGCCTACGACATGCCCGGTTTCCTGGTGGACGGTATGGACGTCTTTGCCGTGTATGAAGCAGCGGGCGAGGTGGTGGCCCGGGCCCGGGCCGGCGATGGTCCATCGCTGCTGGAGTGTCGAACCTACCGTTATTACGGCCACACTGTCTTTGACAATCCGTTAACCTATCGCACCAAAGAGGAAGAGGAGCATTGGCGGGCTCTGGACCCGCTGAAGCAGTTTAGGGAGCGGGTGGTCCCCGAGGGGCTGCTCACTGCGGAAGAGCTGGACCAGATGGATCAGGCGGCCGAGCAGATGATGGAGGAAGCTATAAAATTCGCCGACGAAAGCCCCCTGCCCGAGCCCGCCGAGCTATACGAAGACGTTTACGTCAGCTACCCCATCGACCAGATGAAGCGGGGAGCCAACATGGAGGTCTGACTCTCAAGTCTCCATACCATGAACAGACCTAGACTATTCTATTTCGAAAAAGAAGATATTCTGCACCTCGTTATATCTGAGGAAAAAGAGGCCAATAGTGTTGAGCTGAGTCCCAACATTACGGCCGAACTCAACAGGAAGGGCGAGTTAATCGGCATAGAGGTATTGAACGCGAGCATATACCTGCGAGATTTCCTCATGGAAACAGCACAAGCGAGGCTGCTTAATCTCGCCAGTCCCGAACCGTAGGTAGCAGCGAGACTGCTCCTGATCTAAGACCATCCGCCAAGGAGAACTGTGCATCCATGACTACTACGACCACTCGTGAGTTGCAGTACCGGCAAGCGATCAACGAGGCCCTGCGCCAGGAGATGGAGCGGGACGAAAACGTCATCATCATGGGGGAGGAGATCGCCGGTGGCGCCGGGCGGGAACATCTGGGCATAGTCGATGCCTGGGGAGGCCCCTTCCGCACCACCGTGGGCTTGATTCAGCAATTTGGCCGGGAAAGGGTCCTGGACACCCCCCTCTCCGAGGCCGCCTTTGTCGGAACAGCCATCGGCGCCGCTTCCACCGGCATGCGCGCCGTGGCGGAGCTTATGTTCGTGGACTTCATCGGCGTATGCATGGACCAGCTGCTGAACAACGCCGCCAAGATGCGCTACATGTTCGGGGGGCAGGTCAAGGTCCCCTTTGTGCTGCTCACCCGCATCGGGGCCGGCTTCGGCAGCGCCGCCCAGCACTCGGAATCCTTTTATTCCATCTTCAGCCACATACCGGGGTTGAAAGGGGTGGTGCCTTCCGATGCCTACACCGCCAAGGGTCTGCTCATTGCGGCAATACGTGACGATGACCCGGTGGTCTTCTTCGAGCATAAGGGTCTCTACGGCGAGACCTGTCAGGTGCCCCAGGAACCCTACGTCCTGCCTCTGGGCAAGGCCCGCACCGTTCGAGAGGGCACTGACATAACCCTGGTCGGGATCTCCCGCATGACCTGGGTCTGCACCCAGGCCGCGGAGGAGTTGGCCAAGAGCGGTATCAACGCCGAGGTGGTGGACCTGCTCAGCGTGTCACCCATCGATTACGACCACGTTATCGACTCGGTGCGGCGGACCCACCGCCTGGTGGTGGTGGATGAGGACACGCCCATTTGCAGCCTTTCCGGAGACATCTGCGCCCGGGTGGCAGAAGAGGCTTTCGACCATCTGGACGCTCCGCCTTCGCGGGTGACGGCGCCCCACACGCCGGTTCCCTATAGCCGCGCCCTTGAGGACAACTACGTACCCAACACCTCCCGGGTGATCAAAACCGTACAGGGGCTGATGTCCCGGAAATAGCCGGCCCAAGAGTCCGCTGCAACCGGTTTCCCTAGAGAAATTCAGGAGGTAACCTCAAAATGGCCACAATTGGTTCCGGCAAATACACCTATGAGTACGTGGAGAACTGGGCCAAAATGCCTGCGGGTATGTCCTTCGGAGCGGTCAGCGCCGTAGCCACCGATTCCCAGGATCGGGTTTATGTCTTCCATCGCCAGGACCCGCCGGTGATGATCTTCGACCGGGATGGCAATTACCTCAACGGCTGGGGCAACGGCGCATTCATCTACGCTCACGGCTTTTACATCGCCAATGACCGGGTATACCTGACCGACCGCAACAGCTCCGTCTGCATCCAGTACACCCTGGACGGCAAGCCCATCAAGATGCTGGGCGAGCACGGTGTCCACTCGGACACCGGCTGCGAGCAGCCCATGGATCCGGTGCCCCGGCCGGCTGGTCCCTTCAACTATCCCAGCGAGATGGTGCCCAGCCCCTGGGGCGACCTCTACGTGTCCGACGGCTACCGGAATGCTCGGATCCATCGCTTCGATAGCGGCGGCCACCTGCTCCAGTCCTGGGGCACCTGGGGCAAAACAGACCCCGGCCAGTTTCACCTGCCGCACAGCCTGCTGGTGGACGAGACCCACACCGTCTATGTCTGCGATCGGGAGAATCACCGGGTGCAGGTGTTCACACCCAACGGCGAATTCAAAGAGATGTGGACCGATATTCAGCGGCCCATGGACATTTCGGAATATGCCGAGGGTGATTTCCTGATCAGTGAGGGGTCGGTGGATGACAAGCCCTCCCGTTGCAGCGTGGTGGATAAGCACGGCAACGTCCTGTCCCGCTGGGAGAGTCGCTCGGCCCACGGCAGCTGGGTGGACTCCCGGGGCGACGTCTACCTGGCCTTGACCGGCGACAAGAGCGTGGACAAGTGCGTGCGCCAGAGTTAGGGTGGGCCCGGGCCCGCTATCAAGCCGGGATCAATTTAGAAACTTGGCGGAAGAGGAGAAACCGATGCAGATAGGGTTATTTTACCAGATACAGGTTCCCAAGCCGTGGAATGCGGAAAGCGAGACCAAGCGGTATTGGGAGATGCTGGAGGAGGTCTCCTACGCCGAAGAGATGGGCATGGAGAGCGTCTGGTTCGTCGAGCACCATTTCCGCTCCGAGTGGTCCCACTCCAGTGCTCCGGACCTTACCCTGGCCGCCATCAGCCAGCGGACCGAAAAGATGCGGCTGGGCATCGCTGTTACCCTGGCGCCTTTGCATCACCCGTTGCACGTAGCCTCTCGCATGGCCACCCTGGACATCCTCAGCAAGGGCCGGGTCAACGTGGGCCTGGGCCGCTCGGGATATCCCTACCAGATGCAGCCCTACGGCACGGATTTGAAGGACGTCTCCGGTATGTTAGAGGAGTTTCTGGATATCCTACCCGGAGCCTGGACCCAGGAGGAGTTCTCCTACGACGGCCAGTATTTCCAGATACCGCCCCGCGAGGTGGTGCCCAAGCCCTTCCAGAAGCCCCATCCGCCCATCTGGCAGGCTTGCAGCCAGGACGACACCGCCCGCAAGGTAGGACAGCAGGGACTGGGTTGCCTGGCCCAGACCAGCGTCGGTCCGGAAAGGGCTCAGCATATCATCCAGCTGTATCGAGAGGCGATCAAGGACCCTCAACCGGCAACCCAGGTGGTTTACGAGAAGGTGGCCGGTAACACCGTGGGGCTCTGCGCCGAAAATCGCCAAAAGGCCCGCGAACGGGGGGCCGAGCTAATCGACTGGTACCGGCACCAACAGCGCCTGCGGGACGCCATGGTCTGGAAGGGTTACGACCCGGCCAAGGTGCCGGAGGACTACCAGTTCCACTATCAGCGTTCCCAAGGTGACCCGGTGCGGCGGGACGAGACCAGCTCGCTGGAACTGGTGGAGAAGGGAGACCGGTTCTGCATCGGCAATCCCGACGATTGCATTGAGTACATCGAGCGTTACGAGGCAATGGGGGTCGACGAAATGATGCCCCTGTTTCAGGTCGGACCGGTGACCCATGAGGAAGTGATGGAGTCGCTGCGGTTGTACGGCAAGTACGTGATTCCCCACTTCCAGCAGAAGGCCAAAAAAGCACAGGCGGCGGCTGCGGATAATTAGATATGCGCAGAAGGGAAATCCCCCTATATCCCCCTTGGCCAAGGGGGATATAGGGGGATTTGGAACTCCCAAGTTTAGAACTTCCATCAAGGATAACCAAAGGGAGGCGCCAGAGCGCCTCCCTTAATGTTTCCAGGCGATTTTCAGGGCAAGGCCCGATCGGTTTAGGGTTTCAGGAAGTCCAGCAGGGCGCCGACGAAGGCTTCCGGATCTTCAATCTGAGGGATGTGCCCCAGACCGGGTAGAATGGTCTTGGTGGCGTTGGCAATGTTGTTGTACAGCAGGTTCTCGCCCTCGCGGAGCCGGTCCTGCTCGCCGTACATCACCAGGGTAGCCCGGCATTGGATCATGGGTAGCCGTGCCCTGATGTCGTAATGGGCCAGAGCATGGCTTAGGTTCTTAACCCAAACTCCGGCCTGGGCCCGGGTTTCATTAGTGGCGTCCACCCATTCCTTGCGGGGATTGGCAAAGGTGGTCCGCTGCTTCAATCCCGCCAAGGTCCGGAGCTTGGGCGTACCATCACGTTTGTAATCATCCGCCGAGTCCTTGATACGCTGGGCGGCAGTAAGGGGGTCCCATACCGGGCATCCCACCAGAACCAGCTTGTCCATCCGGTTCGGGAAGCTGGCGGCCATTTCAGTGGCCAGGCAGGCGCCCACCGAGTTGCCCAGGTAGTGCCCCCGGTGGATATTCAGCAGCTGGCAGGCGTCGTCCAGCGCCTGGGCGTAATCCGGCATATTGAAGTGACGGGTCGGTTTATCCGATTCGCCGTGCCCCAACATGTCAAAGGCGTAACAGGTGAAGTGCTGGCTCAAAGAGTTGATTACCGCGTGCCACGCCCAGGTAGAGGTGCCTAAGGGATGGAGCATTACCAGAGGAAAACCGCTTCCTTGCTTGACATAATGCATGTTTCCGTCCCGGGTTGGGACGGTGTCGGTGAGATCTCTCCTAACGAACATGAGCCCCTCCTAAGTTTTTCATATGTGGGGTTATCGACATTGGGTTACCGGGCTACTTCGCTTGGTTTATCCCAAGCGACCAGATAGGGATTCTTACGCTATCCTACTCACTGACCGGGGGTCTGTCAATTTATCTGACAGAGCGGGCAGGTTCCTGCCGGAACCCGTGGCTCAAGCGATTTTGGCGGCTACGGGCTCATCCAATTAGCCCCGCCAGTTTGACCGGCGATAGTAAATATGTCAGAATGCGAATAGCCTTTCATGAAAATTCACCGTCACCTGGCCACTATGCCCTCGGAAACGTTGCGGGCAGCTCATTAGTAAATCCCAGTCCCGCTCTTGTTATCAGCCCCGGAATTCCCACCAGAGTCGACGGCGTTAATCCAGTGATAACGGCAATTCTGCGCTACCCGTCAGCCCAGGCTCGTTCTGGGCCTAGGTGCAAGCGTCGGTAAGTGTCAGCTAGCTGTTGGCAGTACGGGTCCACCAGCCGATTGCCAGCAAGAAAGAGATGAATACCGGATATCCGGGCAGGGACCGATGGCGAGGGGTTACGCCTGGTAGGTCGGAAGATTTACCCGAGGGGTTTTCTGACCGTGGCTAAGGAGGGTGCCCATGTATACCAAGGAAGACTTGCAACGTCTGGTGCGAAACCAGATAGGTAAACACCACCTGATAATCGTCTCCAACCGGCAACCCTACCAACATCAGCTAGTCGATGGCCAGATCCGCCCGGTGGTCCCATCCGGTGGCCTGATCGCCGCATTGGACCCCATGATGCAGGCCTGCGGCGGCACCTGGGTCGCTCACGGCGCCGGGACCGGGGATAGGCTGGTGGTGGAGTCGGGCAATCGAGTGATGGTTCCCCCGGACGACCCTTCCTACGCAATGCGCCTGTTGTGGCTAACGGAAGAGGAGGAGCGGGGCTACTACTATGGATTTTCCAACCAGGCTCTCTGGCCCCTCTGCCACAACGCCTACACCGAACCGGTGTTTGACAGCGGAGATTGGGAGACGTATCGCGCGGTAAACCAGCTCTTCGCCAGGGAAGTCCTGGATGAGATAGGCGACGAGCCGGCGGTAGTTTTGACCCAGGACTATCATTTGGCCCTTCTTCCCCGCCTGCTCCGAGAGGCCGGAGCCGATGTAGTTTCCGGACAGTTCTGGCACATCCCCTGGCCCACACCGGAGGTTTTTCGCATTTGCCCCTGGCAGGATGAGATTTTAGACGGCCTGCTGGGCAACGACCTGCTGGGGTTCCACATCGACGAGCACACCGGCAACTTTATTGACACGGTCCAGGCCGGGTTGGACCCTCAGATAAATCGGGATTACGGTCTGATCAATTACCGGGGCACTTCGACCCGGGTGCGCCCCTTCCCCATCAGCGTGGATTTTGAGAGCATCTGCCAGGAAGCTCAAAGCCAGGAAGTAGAGGATGAGATGGAACGCCTGGCGGAGGAAATGGGGCTGGACGGGATGTTGGTCGGCATGGGCATCGACCGCATCGACTACACCAAGGGTATCCCCCACCGGATTCGCGCCATTGGCCGTTTCCTGGAAGAACATCCGGAATACCTGGGTAGAATGGTGTTCATTCAGGCTGGGGTGGTGAGCCGCAGCGATATCGACGCTTATCAGCAGCTTTCGGAACAGCTGGAAGAAACAGTAGATGAGATTAACAGCCGCTTCTCTCGGGGGGCCTGGCGGCCGATTATATATCTCCCCAACGACCTGCCCAGCGTCACGTTGATGGCCCTCCGACGGATGTCCCAATTCTGCGTCGTCAGCTCCCTCCATGACGGCATGAACCTGGTGGCCAAGGAGTATGTGGCCAGCCGGTTTGACGAGGATGGCGTGCTGATACTGAGTCCCTTCACCGGCGCGGCTCTCGAGCTGACCGAAGCCCTGATCGTGAACCCCTACGCCGCCGAGGATTTCGCTGAGGCGATTCACGACGCGCTGACCATGCCCCGGCACGAGCGCCGGGCGCGGATGATTCACATGCGTTCGGTGGTACGGGAAAACAACCTTTATAAATGGGCCGCCCGGTTGCTGCTGGAGCTAATCCAGGGAGCCCCCCGGGTCGGCGCCAGGTCGGAAAGGCCGCTCCTTTCCTCCGGTCGTTGACCCTTTTTCCGCCTTTAATCCATGCCCCACCTACTCAACGTTTGGCCCAACGTTAGCCAGCGGTTCCGCCGGGCGGATGTTTCCCTCTTGCTCTTTGATTTCGATGGAACCCTGAGCCCAATCGTCGCTCGCCCAGAATTGGCAGTATTGCCCGCCGAAACTAGGGATTTGCTCCTAGAAGCGCAATCAGACCATAGGTATGTGCTGGGAATTGTCAGCGGCCGGAGCCTGGTGGACCTGCGGGATCGGGTGGGTCTTGATGGTCTGATTTACGCAGGCAACCACGGCTTGGAGATCCAGGGAAATGGGCTGGATTTCTTGCATCCGGAGGCTAGCCGCCTGATGGAAGAGATGGGCCTGATTTATCAGGAATTGGAGTTAGCGCTGGAGTCGTATCCGGGGGTTATCGGTGAAAACAAAGGATTGAGCTTGAGCCTGCATTATCGCCAGACTCCTTTGGAAATTGTCCCTCAGGTGGAAGAAGGGTTCCATAAAGCGGTGGCTACCGCGGCGGAATCCGGTTTAGTAAAGGTCACCAGGGGGAAGCAGGTGTTGGAGGTGCGGCCCAATCTGGATTGGGGAAAGGGCCGCGCCATCTCCCAAATACAGGCGGCGCATCCGAAGGCCCAACTCACTGCCTTTTTCGGCGATGACTTCACCGACGAAGACGCTTTTGCGGCAGTGCAACAGTCAGGCGGGGTTGCGGTCTTGGTTGGGCCGGCGGGCCAGCCCACCAGGGCTGAGTACCGGCTGGATTCTCCCCAGGAGGTTGCTGAGACCCTGGGGTTGCTGCTCCAACCTTAAGCCCTGGGCCGAACCCTGACGAAATCAATTCGTCCCTCGTGTATTCCCGTCGCGGGTTAGGCTGGCCCAGCCTGATAGCTCTTTTCTATGTCTAGGAGCTTGTTCAAGCGTCGCTGAAACCGAGGCTCAGGAATAAAATTGGCCTCCAGGAATGATTTTACGACCTCCTTGGACAGCTCCTCGCCGATGATTCTTCCCCCCAAGCAGAGCACGTTCATGTCGTCGTGTTCCACACCCTGGTGGCTGGAATAGGTGTCGTGACACAGGCCGGCCCGCACTCCCGGCACCTTGTTGGCGATCACGCTGGCGCCAACGCCGCTACCGCACACGATGATCCCCCGCGCCGCGCTGGCCGACTGCACCGCCCGGGCTACCGGCAGGGCGAAATCCGGGTAATCGTCATCCGGAACCAACTCTTTGGCTCCCAGGTCGTCTACCTCATGACCGGAAGCCCTCAGCCAGGGCACTAACAGCTCCTTCAACGCGTAGCCGGCATGGTCTGCTCCCACGGCAATTCGCATATTCCATCACTCCCTTTGCTGAGCGAGGTTTTCGGGACCGGAATTTGTGGGACGGAAAAACGCCCGTAATAGCTAAGCGGATTTCAGTTGCTTGGCGATTCCCAGCATACCCGCACCGGCGGACTGAAGCAAGCTGGCGGAGCTTCTTCTGCTCCTCTGCGGGAGAATGACTAACCGCCTCCCCGGCGATGGGAGACATCGTTCGGCTGACCAGGCGGCTGACCAGGCGGCTGACCAGGCGGCCGAGCAGGATTCACAAGCCGGTCCGGGTATGTTAGAATTCGCAAGCTCTGGGGCCCAGGCGTGTCCGAAGGTCCTAGGCCATCATCCTCGCTATCCTCAAGTACGGCGCGTTAGATGATCAAAGCTATCTTCCTCGATTTTTACAACACTCTGGTCCAGTTCTGGCCGCCGCTGGATCAAATTCAGCAGGCGTCCTGCCGCGAATTGGGGTTAAACGTTTCCGAAGAAGGCATCGATCGAGGGTACGCCGTAGCCGACGTCTATTTCAACCGGGAGAATGAAATCCGGCCTCTGGCGGAACGCTCGGAGGGAGAAAGGACTGAGTTTTTCGCTCACTATGAGCAAATGATTCTGGAAAACGCCGGGATTCCGGTCTCGTTGGACCTGGCGGCTCAAATCTGGAAGCTGGCCATTGCAGTACCCAAGGATTTCATTCCTTACGACGATGTTATACCCGCGTTATCAGAACTTCACCAGCACGGATACCGGCTGGCAGTGCTAACGAATCTGCGGCGGGACATATCGGAGTTGTGCCAGAGTCTCGGGCTCGCTCCCTACCTGGATTTCTACATCAGTTCGGCCGAGGTGGGTGCCGAAAAGCCCCATGCCGCGGTGTTCCTGGCCGCCTTGGAGAAGGCCGCGGTCGCTCCCGGCGAGGTGGTGCACGTGGGTGACCAGCACCGCTCCGACGTGCTGGGTGCCCGGGGCGTGGGTATCCATCCGGTGCTGCTAGACCGGGGCGGCTGGCATCAGGATGTTGAAGATTGCGCCCGGATTGAGAGCCTAGCCCAGTTGCAGCCCTTGTTAGTCGACGCCCCCCGCTCCCTCACCTCCAGCAACGGTAAATCCCCCTCCTCAAGCTAAAAAGCCGCTCACCAGCCACCGCCCAGCCATTGACTGTTTGGGGCGGTCCTCCTGCTTGGTCTACCGGTATCCCCCGGCTGGCGCCGGGGTAATTTCTTGAGCTGACCCAGGGTGTCGTGGGTTCATCAGCCAAGGGCCTGGGCCCAGGCCCTGCGGCTGCTGGTTCTGCCAGCCGACTCTACCCCTGCTTTTCCCATCACCGCGCTGCATTAAACAATCGGCTGAACAATCCGATCGGCTTCAAGCCGGCCTGCCAACGTCCCAATGCCGTCGGGTCCGCTGGCTCCTTCCGGCAGTAGAAGTCCCACGGCCGGTAGGTGTCCCAGGGTGGGAACCTGGTGCTAGCACCAGGCTCGCCTGGGGGCTATCACCCTTACCCCAAACCCACACCGGACCCAAAATATACGCATACCGTCCTGTTCGATGACTGGCTCGCAAAAGCCATAACGCAACAACCGGGCGGCGCTAATGGTGACGGTTTAGGTGCACGGAAACGAGTATGGATCTGCCAACCATCAGAGCTGATACCAACAGGCCTAGCCCCCGGGGTGGGCCGGATGCGCTGGAGTCTGCCGCTTCCATCAGCAGCCTCTCCGTGCTGACCGTGGTCGAGCAGGCCGCTCGGGACTCCTTGGCGAGCGTCATGGTTATGGACGCTTCGGGGCTTTGCGGCTGGCTCAATCCCGGCACCAAGAACCTCTTCGGTGTGGAGGATGGTTCGGCGCTGGTGGGCCGGCTGAACCTTTGGGAGCACTGCACCGTTCCCGGTGACCCCCAGGGTGAGGCGCTGGAGAAGGCTTTTCGGGGAGAAGCCGTGGAACTGCCGGTCCTGGAATATAATTTAGACGGGCTGGCTCTGGAGAAGTCCTCATCCCCGCCGATTCGGGTTTCAGCCAGGCTGCTGCCCCTGTTGGACGAGGTTGGAGGCCTGGTCGCCCTTTACGTCTTTAATCGCCCATTCAATCGCCTGACCGGGCCTGATGTTATGTCCTCAGGCTGGGGGCAGGACAGTCAGGAAGACGCAGAGCTCCGACGCTGCATAGCCGTGGCCAAAGGGTTCTCCCGCAAAATGGCCCATGATTTCAACAACCATATCGCCGTGATGCAGGGTTTCGCCTCAATCCTTCAGAACCGGTTGAAAGAGGACGAACAAAACCGGGGGTTGGCCGAGCAGATAGAGCTGTCCGGCGCGGAAGCGCTGAAGCTGACTAACCGGCTTTCCATTTTCTCCATCGACTTCCCCGCTGAGCCGGTCTCGCTGGATCTGAACCAGCTGGTTCAAGAGGCAATCGAGACCGGCCGGGTAGACCAGCCCGGGGAAATCGACCTGGTGGTAGAGCTCGACAACCAGTTGCCCGAGTTGTTGGGGGATCAGGACAGATTGGCCCAGCTCTGTCGTGCTCTTTGGCAAAACGCTGTCGAGGCAATGCCCCAGGGCGGGACCCTCTCCTGGCGCACCAGCCTGGAGCTTGCCCGGAAGGAGGGATCGGGAGAGTTGCCGGAGGATTTGGGGGAAGATGACCAGCCGGCGTTTATCCGGCTCCGGGTCAGGGATACCGGCGTGGGAATGGATGAAAAGACCAAAGCCCAGATACTCGACCCCTTTTTCACCACCAAGCCGGGAAAGATGCGAGGGTTGGGTATGACGGAGGTTTACGAAACGGTTTGTAACCTGCGGGGATTTATGGAAGTGGATAGCCAGCCGGAACAGGGGACCACCATCGAGATCTGGCTGCCGGTGGAGTCCGGCTCCCCTTCCGCCGAAGCCGGTGCTGCGGTGGCTACGCGGCCCAAAAGGCTGCTGGTGGTGGATGATGAAACCATGCTCCGGGATATACTCAAAAACTTCTTGGTGCAGGAAGGCTACGAGGTGGTGTCCGCCGCGGACGGTGAGGAAGCGCTGAACATTTGCAGCCGGCCTGGGGCCAAAATTGATGCGGTGATTCTGGACATGACCTTGCCGGGCATCGACGGGATGGAAACCTTTGATCGCCTCAAGGAAATCGATGACCAGATGAAGGTGGTTATCGCTACGGGCGACCCTTATCGTTAATCGGTGCATGACCTGATGCGCCGGGGCGCCGCGGGAATGCTGTCCAAACCCTTCCGTCCCCAGCATTTATCCGAGGTAATCAAGCAGGTGCTGGCCTGATTTTCGGTCCAATCCCCGGCTTGTTTCTGGACCGGCGCAGGTTGACCAGTAAACGGGCCGCTGCTACACTCCCTTCACCTCACCACTGAATAGTGTTGTCCCTTAAAGCTGCGTTCGGTGGTCTCCGGTAGCCTTAGGGCCTGGTTGAAGGAGCGCCCCATGACCGAAGCGGCACAGAATTCCCTGAATGTCTCCAGCCCAGTTCGCATAGTTGTTTGGTACGACTATATTTGACCCTGGTGCTATGTCGGCCTGGAAAGAGTCGACAGGTTGGGTCAAGAGTTTGACGTTGCCGTGGAGGGTCGGGCCTATCTGTTGCGGCCGGATACCCCCAAGGAAGGCCTGATGCGGCAGCCCAGGGCCGGCGAGACCGGTGATGAGCTCAGCGAACCCCTGCGCAGCAATGCCCGTGAGTCCAATCTGATAATGCGGCCACCCAGGGTGACGCCCAACACCAGCTATATTTTGGAAGCCACCGAGTACGCCCAGCAGCAGGGGAAATTCCTGGAATTTCACCATGCGGCGTACAAAGCCTATTGGGAGGACCGGGAAGACCTGGGGGATTTAACCGTGATCCAAGGTCTGGCCCGAGCGGTGTCCCTGGATTCTGATGAATTAATGGAACGGCTGGCCAATCATCACTACTCCGATACCGTAATGGGACAGTACCAGGAAGCGTTAAAATACGGCATCCAGGGGATTCCCACCTTTTTGGTGGGCAATTTGATTTTTACCGGTGCCCATCCCTACGAGATATTCAAATCGGCGATGAGTAAGGTCCTGGATGGTGGAGCCGAGAATCCAGCTTCCTGACCCGAAACTCCCAGCCATAACTGGTCCCATCTCACATTGAACTGCGGCCCCGGCGCATAAAATACGGCATCCAGGGGATTCCCACCTTTTTGGTGGGCAATTTGATTTTTACCGGTGCCCATCCCTACGAGATATTCAAATCGGCGATGAGTAAGGTCCTGGATGGTGGAGCCGAGAATCCAGCTTCCTGACCCGAAACTCCCAGCCATAACTGGTCCCATCTCACATTGAACTGCGGCCCCGGCGCATTGGGCTTGGGCGATTCCCAGCATGCTTAGGTAACCCGGCGGGACGCGCTATAAGCCTGCCCGGGATGGCCACCCCTCCGTGTTGAAGCACCACCAGGCCCTGTGGTAGGATGGGCCGGTAGATTGTTACAAAATTCACGAACTAATCCGGGCTCAGCTCTCTGGAAACGGGAGTCTGGAACCGGGAGTCCGGCATATGGATGGACTCAGGCAGCGGATTATCCAGGCCGTCCACAACCAGCCCCAACCGACGGTAACTACTCTGTCCTCGCTACTGGCCGTTGAAGACGAGTTGGGCTATATCCCCAAAGAAGCGGTGGAAGAGGTAGCGGCCCTCACCAAATCCACCGTTAACGATGTCTGGGCGGTAGCGTCTTTCTACCCTAACTTCCGTTTTAAGCCTCCCTGCGTCCACAGCGTGGAGGTCTGTTGGGGTCCTTCCTGCCACCTGGTGGGAGCCATGCCGGTGATCCAGGCCGTGCTGGAGGCGGTGGGGCTGGAGGGCGAGGGCGACACGCCGGACGGCGAGATTTCGCTGCGCTACAACACCTGCCTGGGCGCCTGTGCCCTGGCGCCGGTCATGTCCATCGATCACCATCTGGCGGGCCGGGTGTCGCCGGAGGCGGCCCGGATTCGGGTAGCCCAGTTGCTCGGCCGGCCGGGCCCAGATACTCATAGCGGCTCATGACGAATTTGGTGCCCCCAGTGTTTTGGCCCGGTGGTCTTTGCTCAGTTAGGTCATAACCGGGGCGGAGAGTCGCGCTGCGTCAGCCTAAGTATTCTGCCCGAGCCGCGAGGTTAACATAAGCTACCAAGATATTTTGGCGGAAGCCCAGGATCGCTGGCAGGCTTTGAACGCCGGTGACCGGCCCTGGATCCGGGTGGGGGCCGCCCTGTGCGGGCAGGCAGCTGGCTGCGATGAGGTGCTGGGAGCCATAGAAGCAGCCATCAGGAGTCGAGATTTGACTGCCCAGGTTAGCCGGGTAGGCTGTCTGGGACTTTGTTTTGCCGAGCCCCTAGTGGATGTTCAGCTGCCCGGTCAGGCCCGGGTTTTCTACGGAAACGTGACGCCTCAATTGGTGGAGGAGATCGTCGAATCCCACCTGGGACTGGGGGTTCCCTTGGACCGCCTGGCTTTGGGCCAGCTGGGCGAGCCATCGATTGCTGGAATCAGCGATCTGAATCAGCACCCGATGCGGGCGAAGGAAAATCGGGTCGCTATGCGGAACGTAGGAAATATCGACCCCGACGACATTTACCAGTACGTGGCCAACGGTGGATACGCGGCGCTGAGCCAGGCTCTCTCCGAAGGCTCTCCGGAAAATACCCTGGAGCAGGTGAATCTGTCTGGGTTACGCGGCCGGGGGGGCGCCGCCTTTCCCACCGCGACCAAATGGCGCTTCCTGGCCGGCTCCAACGCTCCGGTCAAATACATACTCTGCAACTGCGAAGAGGGAGACCCCGGAGCTTTTAACGACAAGGGCATCCTGGAGAGCGACCCTCACACGGTGGTGGAAGGCATAATCCTGGCCGGCTACGCCACCGGCGCCAACTACGGGTACATCTTCATCCGCCACGGGCACGATGGTCCCATTGAACGGGCCCAGACCGCCGTCCAGCAGGCCTACCAGCTGGGGCTACTGGGCGAGCACATCCTGGGTAGTGACTTCAGCTTCGATCTAGAGGTAGCCCTGACCGGGGACTCCTACGTGTCCGGCGAGGAAACGGCGTTGATGGAAGCAATCGAAGGCTCCCGGGCGATGCCAAGGTTTCGCCCCCCCTTCCCGGCCCAGGTGGGGGTCTTCGGCAAACCTACCAACATCAACAACGTCAAGACCCTGGCCTACGTTCCGGAGATCGTGTCGCGGGGCGGCGAGTGGTTCGCCAACATCGGCTACGAGCAGAGCACGGGCACCGCCATCCTCTGCCTGACCGGCTCCCTTCGGTACACCGGCATGGTGGAGGTCCCCATGGGGGTAACCCTCAGTGACGTTTTGTACCAGACCGCAGGCGGCGTGCCGGGCGGCAAGGCCTTGAAGCTGGTTCAAACCGGAGGACCTTTGGGCGGCGTCCTGGGAGCGGACAGCGTGGACCTGGTGCTGGACTTTGAAACCTTTAGAAACGCCGGCGCCATCCTGGGTTCCGGCGGCATCATCGCGGCGGACGAGGATACCTGTATCGTGGACCTGACCCGGGTGCTGATCGCCTTTTGCCAGTACGAGTCTTGCGGTAAGTGTTTCCCTTGCCGCATGGGTATGACCCATCTGTTGGAGGTGCTGGAGCGCATTTGCCGGTTGGAAGGCGCTGCGGAAGACCTGGATTTGATGCGCCGGATTGGTGTCAACATGCAGGCGGGCTCCCTCTGCGGCCACGGGCAACTGGGCTTCAACCCGGTGTCGTCGGCGCTGCAATATTTCGGGGGGGAGTTCGAGGAGCATATCTCGGAGCGCCGCTGCGCCACCGGCCGGTGCCAGGCTCCCCGCTTCACGCCCAAGTTGACCCTTCGGGGAACCGATTAGCTCCTGACTCTTTTGCCTCCACGACATTCTCGAATCCACTTATCCCGGACTCTTCGTAGGGAGTTATAGGATACATGGCCGATGATATAACCATCTCCATAGACGGTCAGGAGATAACCACCCAGCCAGGCAAGATGGTGTTAGAGGCCGCCATAGACGCCGGGATTTATATTCCCTACCTGTGCTACCACTCCGGCATGAAACCCTTCGCCGCCTGCCGCATGTGCGTGGTCTCTGTGGAGGGCGGCCGGGGTTTTCCCGCCTCGTGCACCCTGCCGGTTCAAGACGGCATGAAGGTCCAAAGCGAGTCGCATGACGTTGGCGAGCTGCGCCGCGCCGTCATGGAAATGCTCATCGCCGAACACCCCAACGGTTGCCTAACCTGTCATCGGGTTGATATCTGCGGTCCTACCGACATTTGTCTGCGGCACGTATCGGTCAACGACCGCTGTGTTACCTGCCCCAAGAACGAGCGGTGCGAGTTCAAAGATACCGTGCGGTATTTGGGGATGGAGCTGGAGTCGCCCCTGGGATACGAATACCGGCAAATCCCTCTGGAGGTTAGCGACCCATTTTATGACCGGGACTACAATCTCTGCATCACCTGCGGCCGCTGTGTGCGAGTCTGCGAAGAGGTGCGCGGCGATGACGCGATTTGTTTCACCGACCGCTCCGGACGGGCGTTGGTGGGCACCTCCTTCGGCAGTTCGCTGCTGGAGTCGGGCTGCGAGTTCTGCGGCGCCTGCCTGGATGTTTGTCCGGTGGGAGCGCTGGTGGAGCGGGAGCACAAATGGGAGAAGGCCAGAAGGGTGGAGAGGACCATCTGCCCCCACTGCCCGGTGGGCTGCCAGCTGAACCTGGAGATCAACATTGTAGGAAAGCTTATCCGGGTGGTGCCGGAGCTAAATTCCCCAGCCAACCGGGGACAGGCCTGCTTCAAGGGCAAGTTCGGCCTGGAATTCGTCAATCAGGCAGCCCGGTTGACCAAGCCGTTAATCCGGGGAGCCCAGGGGCTGGAGGAGGCCACCTGGGACCAGGCCCTGGATCTGGTCGCGGCCAAACTGGCCGATTATCAGGGTGATTCCTTTGCCCTGCTGGCCGCTCCTGACAGCACCAACGAGGAGCTTTACCTGGCGCAAAAATTCGCCCGGGTGGTGATGGGCACCAATAACGTCGACCAATCATCTAATATAACACCGGAACTGGCGATTGGGCTGGAGCGAGCCCTGGGTTACGCCGCCGCTACCAATCCTATTTGGGACCTGGAGCAGGCGAATTGCATCCTGATATTTAACTCCAACCTTACGGAAGAGCATAACGTGATTGGGGTGCCCATTAAGAGCGCGGCAAAAAAGGGAACCCACCTGATAGTGATCGACCCCCGGGAGGTGGAGCTAACCCGATACGCCGATTCCTGGCTGAGGCCGGCGCCGGGAAGCGAGCTGTTGCTGCTGGGAGGCATCCTAAAATCGTTGGTGGAGCAGGGCCTGGAGCGCACTGAGTGGCTGGAGGAGTTCTGCGAAGACCCGGATACCCTCCGCTACGCCTTGGAGTCCCTGGACCTGGGGCAGGTGGTCCAGGCTACTCAAGTTGCAGCGGAGGAAATCGCTGGGGCGGCCAGGCTTTTCGGCGAAGCTGAGAAGGCCGCGATAGTGTACGCCCTGGACAATATTCCCCAGGAACTCCAGCGAGATTGCGTGCATAGCCTGGCCGACCTGGCGCTGCTCACGGGCAACCTGGGTAAATCGGGCACGGGATTGTTTCCCCTGCGGCCGGGCGCCAACGAGCAGGGCGCTTGGGACTTGGGCTGTGTTCCTATCCGCCTGCCGGGTGGTCGCCCCTGGCGAGATGATGCCGCTCGTCAGGAGCTGGAAGGAGTCTGGGGTTGTACTTTGCCGGTGGAGCGGGGTCTGGGCGTCGCCTCGGCTATCGAGGCTGCGCTGGAAGGCCGCCTCAAGGCTATGTTACTGATTGGGGATATGCCAAACCTGGAAAACGGCAGATTGTCCGACGGCCTGGCGGCGCTGGAGCGGCTGGAGTTTCTGGTGGTCCAGGACACTTTCCTGAGTCCGGCCGCTCAGAGAGCCCACGTCGTGTTGCCGCGAGTGACCTTTGCCGAAAAGGACGGCACCTATACCAACCTGGAGCGTCGAATTCAGAGACTGCGGCCCAGCATCCGAAGAAATAACGCGAGGAATAACGCCAGAAATAACGACCGGGCTAAATCCGAAGGCTGGGTTCTGAGCCAGCTGGCCAGCCGTATGAATGTACCCGGGTTCGACCACGCGTCTCCCTCGGAGGTAATGGAGGAGCTGGCGCGGGTGGTCCCCAATTATCGGGGAATCTCCCTTCAACGCCTGGAGAGCGAAGCCGCCCCGGTCTCTCAGCCGGTCTCTCAGCCGAGTCCGCTGCCCATCCTGGTGGGGACATCCGCCGGAGGCTCAGCCACCGGTTTGGCGGCCGGTTCGGCCATAATGGAAGCCCCCAAGCCGACCCAGCTGCTGTATGCGACGGTCGAGCAGCGAGGTATCCAGTGGCCCTGCCCGTCTCAGGAGGCGCTGGGCTGCTCGATCCTCTATGCGGAGGGTTTTTCCGCCGGCAAGGCAGCTACCATCGCTCCGGAGTTCCGCCTGCCCGAGGGCGGACCAGGCGGGGAGTCCCCATTGTGGTATGTACCTGGCCGGGTGCTGCTGCAGCGGGACCGGGAAACGCGGATTGAAATGGAGGAGGACCTCAACCGAATAGTCCGGGAGGAGCTGGTGCAGTTGAATCCGACGGACGCCGCCGCTGGAGACATCAGCCCCGGCGATACGGTGGAAGTAGCAACGCCCAGGGGAAGGCTGGTAGGAGTTGCCGCGCTGGACGATTCGATTCCCCGGGGAATGGTTGCCGTCACTTTCCTCTTCGGACAGCTGGCGGTGGATTTGCAATCCAGCCAGGAGATGAACCCCATGTCCCGGGTGCCCGCCCTGGATATTTTGCCGGCGCGCCTGACTCGGGTGACATTGGAGTAGTCCCACGCCTCTGAGCCTGGTAACTACCCAGGGGGCGTTTTCGCCAACTATAAACCGGGGAAACATAAAATTGAGGGGTTTCTTCCCTGGGTTTAGGAGTAAAAGTGTGCGACGATGATAAGAAAGGTTTTGCGCAGGCTCTCCACCCCGGGGAAATATCAGGAGTATTAATATTCGAATGACCAACGTGAAGCTGGAGACCACCACCAAGAAACGCCCGGAATTGCCCTTGGCCAAATTGGTCCACCGCACCGACATTTCCGAGGACTTGATGGTGATCAAACTGGAGCCTGAGCCGGGTAGGTTCGAGTTTAAGCCGGGCCAATACTGCACCTTGGGCCGGGAGGGCGTCGAGCGGCCTTATTCCATAGTGTCGGCCCCATATGAGCAAGAGCTGGAGATATTCGTGGGGCTGGTGCCCGAGGGTGGGCTGACTCCCAAGATGTGGGAAATGCGAGTGGGCGACACCATGTCCATTCGGCCCCGGGCCAAGGGGCTTTTCTTGCTGGATGAAAAGGTTCACCACCACTTCATGCTGGCGACGGTCACCGGCGTGGCTCCTTTTGTAAGCATGATCCGTCAATATCTCCATGACGGCCGGCAAGGGCACATGTTCTACCTGCTGCTGGGAGCCAGCTATGCCGATGAGCTGACCTACGATGGAGAGTTAGCCGGTTTGTCCCAGCAGCACCCGGATTGCATCAGCTTTGTACCGACGGTTAGCCGTCCCACCGAAGCCAGGAACTCCGGCTGGCAAGGAGCCAAAGGCCGGGTTAATACCATCGCCCAAGAGCAGCTGAACAGCTTCAACCTGCCCAAAGAGGATACCCGTGTATATGCCTGCGGTCATCCGGGCATGATCGCCGATGTCAAGGAGCAGGTAGTCCCCCAGGGCTGGAAGTTCATCGAGGAGCGTTTCTGGAAGGAGTAGCCCTGCCTTCCCGCCGGGGAATTGATCCCAACCGAATCCACCGGCAAATCCTCAGCAAATCTGTGGCAAACCCCTCGCCCTTCCCCAATACCGGGAATCGGCGGGGGTGTTTCTTTTTCAGGGGTGTTTTTCAGTCGGCGCCCCCAATGTCCCGCGGTCATTCTCACCCGGACCGGCTTGGAGTAGAATGGCGGCAGCGATCCTCTCCAGCCAGCCTGAGCAGGTAGGGTATGGTCACGCCGGTTCGCCGCCAGTATCTGGACATCAAGAACTCCTACCCCGACGCCCTGGTCCTCTTTCGCCTGGGCGACTTCTACGAAGCCTTTGACGACGACGCCCGGGTGGCCTCCCGGGAGTTGGAGATCACCCTCACTTCCCGCAGCATGGGCAAGAATCTCAAAATCCCCATGGCCGGGGTGCCGGCCCACGCCCTGGAAACCTATCTGGTCAGGCTAATCAAGAAGGGGTACAAGGTCGCCATCTGCGAGCAGTTGAGCGATCCGGCCACATCCAAAGGGTTGTTGGAGCGGGACGTGGTGCGGGTGGTCACTCCGGGCACAGTTCTGGAGACGGCTCTGCTGGACCAGAACGCCAACAACTATCTGGTCGCGGTAGTTCAAGAGGGCCCGCTGGTTGGGGTGGCCTACGTGGACGCCAGCACCGGCGAGTTCGCCGTCACCCAAACTACTCCGGAAAAGGTGCATCTGGAATTATCCCGTCTCGATCCGGCGGAGATCCTGGTTCCCAACCCGGAGCTGAGCCCCGAGGGGACACGGTTGTCCTTACTGCCAGACATACTGGCTGGTACCGGGGACGTCTACAATTTCACCGAGTTGGAGCCCGCTGCTTTCGACTACAGCCTGGCTCAGGATGCGCTGCTGAATCACTACGGAATCCTGTCTCTGGAATCGTTTGGCTGCGCCGACCTGCCCCTGGCGGTAAGGGCCGCCGGCGGCATCATCCATTACCTGGGACACACCTATAAGACGGCCGCACCCAAGCTTTCGCCGCTGGCAGTCTATTCCGTCTCCGAGTTTATGGTTCTGGATGACCAGACCCGGGGCAACCTGGAGCTGTTCCGAGCCGGGCGGCAGCAGAGCCAACGCCTCTCCCTGCTGGACACCCTGGACCTGACTCGAACTTCAATGGGGGGCAGGTTGATGCGCCGCTGGCTGGGCCAGCCCCTGCTGTCCCTGGAGGATTTGAACCGGCGGCTGGATGCGGTGGAGCTTTTTGCCCAAGACGCCTTTCTCCGAGGCGGCATCCGTACAATTCTGGCTCAAATCCCAGACCTGGAGCGGATTCTCACCCGGGTGCAGACCGGCACGGTTCTGCCCCGGGAGCTGATATCCCTGAAAACTGGTCTGGAAGGCCGGGACCAACTGGTTCAGCAGCTGGGCGGCTCCACCACTTCTGAGGCCTCCGGCGGGTCTTCCGGTGGTCGGGAAGAACCCGAGGGTTCGGAACATAATGTGACCCTTTGGCTCTCGAACCAACTCCCCGCCCTTCCCGACCTGACCCAGCTTATCGAAGCCGCCGTAGCGCCGGAGCCTTCCGCCAGCGTAGGCGATGGCAACGTTATCCGGGAGGGATTTTCCGCCGAGCTGGACCAGCTAAAACGCGCCTCCGGCGATGCGCGCAGTTTTATCGCCAATCTGGAAAGCCGGGAACGGGAGCGTACCGGAATCAGGGGACTCAAGGTCGGCTACAACCAGGTTTTCGGCTATTACATCGAGGTCAGCAAGGCCAATCAGGAACAGGTGCCCCCGGACTACGTGAGGCGGCAGACCTTGACCAACGCCGAGCGCTACGTGGTGCCCGAACTCAAGGAGTATGAATCCCTGGTGCTCAACGCCCGGGAGCGGATTGACCAGCTGGAGCGGGACCTCTATCGCCGGTTGTGCGCCCAAATCGCCGAGCACGCCCCGGTCCTCGGAAAGCTGGCCGCCGCCATCGCCCGGTTGGATGTGTTCGCCGCCTGGGCCGAGGTGGCGGTCAACAACGGCTATGTTCGACCCACCTTGGACCAGGGGAACCAGATCCGGATCAAGGATGGCCGGCACCCGGTAGTCGAGCGAGTGCTGCCGGCTGGCTCCTTTGTTCCCAACGATGTGGATTTATCTAATGGCGCCGCCGGCCATGACCCCGGCGATGACAGCAGCGGTGATGCCCGCCTCTTGGTAATAACCGGTCCCAACATGGCCGGCAAATCCACCTTCATCCGGCAGACCGCCATCATTACCCTTATGGCCCAGGTCGGCAGCTTCGTTTCGGCGGCGGAGGCCCACATTGGCTTGGTGGACCGCATCTTCACACGGGTGGGATTGCAGGACGACCTTAGCACCGGCCAGTCCACCTTTATGGTGGAAATGTTAGAGACGGCGGCCATCCTGAACCAGGCAACCTCCCGGTCTCTGGTGATTCTGGACGAAATCGGACGGGGTACCAGCACCTATGACGGTCTCTCCATCGCCCGGTCGGTCATTGAGCATCTGCACAACGACCCTCGTCTGGGCTGCAAAACCCTCTTTGCTACCCACTACCACGAATTGACCGAGGTGGCCGCCATGCTGCCCGGAGTCCGCAACTTCAGCGTGGCGGTGACGGAAGAAGCGGGGGACGTGGTCTTTCTGCACCGGATTATACCGGGCGGCGCCGACCGCAGCTACGGCGTGCACGTGGCCCAGCTGGCGGGCCTGCCTCCGGCGGTGGTCAGCCGAGCCTGGGAGGTGCTGAAGGAGCTGGAAAAGAGCGGGGCCGCCGGCCAGGTCTCCCAGCGGGCTTCCCGGAAAATTTCCGGGATAACTTCCGGGGCAACTTCCGGGAAGGGCTCCGCCGCGATGCAAATGCCCCTGTTCCAGCCGGAACGGCCTCTGCTGGACGAGGTGTTGGGGTTGGATATCCCCAATCTGACGCCGCTGGAAGCGATAAACAAGCTTTATGAATTACAGCAGAGGGCCCGAGAGAGTTAGACCCGGGAAAGTTAGCGCTCTGCTATAATTCCGGCAACCGGTCCTGATTGACGGAGGTCTGATATAGAACGGAACCAGCTACTGCGCCTGCTGAAGTACGTCTGGCACTACTGGCGCCTGCTGCCCTTGGTCCTGGTCAGTATGGTCGGCGCGACCTTGTTGGAGTTGGCGGCGCCCTGGCTAATGGGAGTGGTGCTGATCGACCGGGTGATTATCGCCCGGGACGCCTCTCTGCTCCCCTGGGTAGTGCTGGGTCTGCTGGCTGCCGTCCTGCTTAGGCAGGGATTCGAGTTCGCCCATCGCTACTTCCTGGCGCTGCTGAGCCAAGGGGCAATTCATCTGCTGCGCTGCGACCTGTACGACCACATCGAAAACCTGCCCTTAAGCCATTTTAACCGGACTCCGGTGGGGGACCTGGTCTCCAGGCAGGTGACAGACGCCGAGGCTTTGGAGGACGGGCTGAAGGCGATGGTCACCGAGGCCGGAGTGCACCTGGTCATGGTGTTCGGCATCTTGGGGTTGCTGTTCGCCCTTAATGCCAAGCTAACCCTCCTGGTGTTGCCCTTCATGTTCTTACTGGCGGTGTCCATGCACGTTTTTCGTCGCGCCGTCAAGAGCTCCTCCTTGCGGGTGCGCGAAAGACTGGGGCGTCTTTCCAGCCTGGTCACGGAGACTCTGACCGGAATTGGGGTGGTTAAGGCCTTCGGAATGGAGCCGGCGGAGCTAAACCGGTTCATCAGGACCTCCAGCAGTATCCGGCAGGCCAGCGTGCGCCTAGCTCGTTTGGAAGGCTTCTACCACATCAGCGTGGAAATGATCCTGGTTGGAAGCGTGGTGTTGGTAATCTGGCTGGCCGCTCCCCAGGTGTTGGCTGAGCAGATGACCGTCGGCGCGCTGGTGGCCTATCTGGCCTATCTGGCTCGTTTCCAAGAACCCCTCAAGGGCCTGAGCAAGGCCAATTTCAAGATTCAAAAGGCTATGGGCGCGGCCCAGCGAATCTTTGAGGTGTTGGATACGCCGGTGGAAGACTACAGTGGGGCCGACACCATTATCCTGCCCAGAATCGAGGGAAGGCTTCGCTTTGACCAGGTAACCTTTGGGTATCGCCCCGACGAGCCGGTCCTGAGGGATTTCTCGCTGGAAATTCGGCCGGGGGAAGTAGTAGCCTTGGTGGGCCCCAGCGGAGTTGGCAAGAGCACCCTGGTAAACCTGCTGTTGCGGCATTACACCCCGCTGTCGGGCGCCATTACGGTGGATGGTCACCCGCTTGAGACGCTAAACGCCTCCTCCCTCCGCAAGCAAATAAGTTTGGTCCCCCAGGAACCCTTCCTTTTCTCCACCACAGTGCGCGAGAACATCCTTTACGGCAGGCCGGAGGCCAGCGATGCCGAGGTGGAGCGCGCCGCCCGGGCCGCCAACATCCATGACTTCATCGTAGCGCTACCTCAGGGCTACCAGACCCCAGTGGGTCAGCGGGGATTGGCCCTCTCGGGCGGCCAGCGGCAGCGCATCGCCCTGGCCCGGGCCTTTTTGCGAGACGCTCCGGTGTTGCTGCTGGACGAGGCCACCACCAGCGTCGACCTAGAGGCCGAGGCGCTGATCCAGGAGGCGGTAGCCAACCTGATGGGAGGGCGAACCACGCTGATTATCGCCCACCGGCTGTCCTCCCTGCACCACGCGCAGCGCATCATTATCTTGGAGGAGGGCCGCGTCAGCGAGGAGGGTTCCCACCAGGACTTGTTGGCCGGTAACGGACTCTATCGACGGTTGTACGACATTCAAACCCTGGTCCAGACCACCTAGAGTCCGCCTAAACCTTGGTGGCGATCCCTAAGTATCGTCGCGGTTTCCCCTGAGTTGTTGGAGGCGTTAGGACCGCAGGCGGCAGAATAGAGAGATGAAAAAGGGAAACAGATTTGGAGGAGTGGGGGTATGGACGTTCTTTTTCTTGATGTACCTGTTCACTTCTGACACGGTGGAGCCGATTGGGAAATTCGAGTTTTTGTGGAGGATGTTCGCTGGTCCTCTAAACTTCCTATCTATCTAGCAGGGGGTGTCGGAGATGGGTCGAAGTATTGGGGATTGATTGGGTCCCGGGTACCAAGACAACTCAGATTGGTTATCTGACTTTTGCTCCACTCATCATAAGCGATGGGAAAGCTGAAGTGGTTGAGACTGCGCCAGCCGATGGGTTGCCCAAGGGATTGCAAAGGAGGAATAATGAGCGAGAAAGCGCTGTTTTATTGGTGGCCCCGTTGATCTTCCTGCAAGAAGGTAAGAGAGTTGCTCTTACAAAAGGGTTTGGAGTTGGAAGAGCGGGACTATTTTAAGGAGCCGTTCAGCGAGGGGGAGATCCTAAATTTGGCCGCCACCGTCGGGTTGTCGGACCTGTTTGCTCGACGCAGTCCCAGCCTGAAAAAGATGGGTTTGGCCGGGCAAGAGCTTCCCGACGCCGAGATGCTCAAGTTGATGTTGCAAGAGCCCCGACTGATTCGGAGGCCGCTGGTAAAGATCGGCGACAAAATGCTCATTGGGGCCAATTTGAAGGTATTGGCCGAGGCTCTAGAAGACATCGGCTGATGCCGGATGGCAGCTAGGGGTTCTCAGCCTGCCAGAACGCCGGGGAGGACCCTGGGGGTCTTGCGGTTCTCCCCAGTGTCATTGCGGATTTTCACGCTCCGGCGGAGCGCCACCGATAGATGAAAAGAGGTTCCCCTCGGCTCATGGTTCGACGGGGTCACCACGAGCGGTAGGGATCCCGTTCGTCCTGAGGCTCTCGAAGGGCGAACGGGCTGTTTACAGAGCAGGCCTTCGGCCGCGCTCAGGATAAACTCCGCGAAGCAATCCCTCTTTAACCTCATGAGATTGCTTCGAGCCTACAGCCCTCGCAATGACAACAAGCAGAACGGGTGCCCTGAAGGACCCCCGGCTTGGACTCAAATGTTTAGCGTGTTATTATATTTGTTAATATAATAATCTTTAATTTAGTAATCTTTCCGGTAAACTTCGCTCAAGGATTCACTCCCCCACTGGTAATAATGAAAATATTCTTCGACGTGGACTACACGATACTGGGGTTGGATGACACCCTCCGGCCCAACACCAAAGAGATCTTTCAAAAGCTGTTGGATGACCAGCATGAGATCTACATCTGGTCCGGAATGGGCGAGCGGTGGGAGGTCATCGAAAAACACGACCTGGGGGGCTTCGTCAGTGGTGTGTACGAGAAGCCCACGCAGGATTTTCACGAAAAACTGGAGGAGTTGAAGGTACCTTGCGAACCGGAGTTTGTCATCGACGATTATCCGGAAATTGTAGCCGCCTTTGGCGGAGTCTGGGTGCCCCCTTACTTCTTCGCGAAAAACACGGATCAAGAGATGGACCGCATTTACCGCATAGTTTGCGATTTCGTCGAACATGGTACTTCGGAAGACCGGCAGTATCGGGCCAAGGGGACCATTCTGCCCCTTTTCTAATCATTTACTGGTCAAACATCGGGCCGGTACTGAGCCGGCATAGCACAGTAGGTTGGGTAGCGGGGAGGGATTGACCACCATGGTCATCAGGGTACTCGGTTCCGAGTTGGCAGCCCAGATAGCCGCCGGAGAAGTAGTAGAGCGGCCGGCATCGGTGGTTAAGGAGTTGCTGGAGAACGCAATCGACGCCGGCGCCCAACAGATAATCGTGGAGATTCTGGGCGGGGGGGTCGAGCAGATCCGCGTAACCGACGATGGCCACGGTATTCCCGCTGAAGAAGTAGAACTGGCCTTCCAGCATCATGCCACCAGCAAGCTGGCGACTCAAGAACAGCTGGATGCCATCGCTACCCTGGGTTTTCGCGGGGAGGCCCTCCCCAGTATCGCCGCCGTTTCTCGCATCACCTTAACCACCAGACCAGCTCAGGTTCAAGCCGGCTACCAGATTGAAAAGCGTTGGGGACAGCCGGTCCGCTCCGGGCCTCACGCCAGTCCACCCGGCACCTCCGTAACCGTGGCAGACCTGTTTGGCAACCTGCCGGCGCGACGAAAGTTCCTCAAATCCGCCTCCGCTGAATCGGGCCGCGTGCACGACCTGTTTTCTCGCTACGCCCTGGCCTATCCCGAGATCCGGTTTCAGCTAAAATCCGGGGGCCGAACCGGGCTGTCCACGCCCGGAACCGGGAAATGGGACGAGGCCTTCTTGGCGGTGTACGGCCCAGAAGTGGCGGGGCAGATGCTGGAAGTGGCCGGGGAAGCACCGGAGACCGGCTACCGGATCGATGGCTTCGCTGGAGCGGCCGGGTTGAATCGGGCCAATCGCAGCTACATGACCCTGCTGGTCAACCGGCGTTGGATTCAGAGTCGCGTCCTGACCTTCGCCCTGGAGGAGGCCTACCACGGGCTGCTGCCCGAGAAACGGTATCCTTTGGCGGTCCTCAATCTAACCCTGCCCTTTTCCGACGTCGACGTGAACGCCCATCCCGCCAAACGGGAGGTGCGCTTTCATAACGAGCCCCGGGTTTACTCCCTGCTGCAAAAAGCGGTTCGGTCCGCCCTGATCGCCGAGTCCCCCGTGCCTCGCCTGGGCGGCGCGGGCCTTCCGGCGGGTGGTAGGTGGTCCAGGGGAGACCCTCCCGCCTCCGCCGGGTTTTTCCGGAACCCCTTCGAACGCTCGCAGCTTGACTGGAACTCCTCCGGTGCTGGTCCCGCTACGAAGAACGGCGGTGGCAACCCCTACTCGGCGGCCGGCGGCCCGGAAACTTATGGGGGGCCGGCGGATGCGGCCGCCACACCCCGGCAAGCCTTGCCCTTATTGCGGGTAGTGGGTCAGATCAAGCTGACCTATATAGTGGCGGAGAGTCCCGACGGAATGTACCTGGTGGACCAGCACGCCGCCCATGAAAGAGTGATCTTCGACCGCCTCCGGCAGCAGGCCGCCAGCAACTCCTCCCAGGGCCAGCCACTCTTGCAGCCGGTCTCGGTGGAGCTTACTCCGGCCCAACTGGAGGTGCTCCAGAGCAACGTCACTCTGCTGGCTTCCCACGGCTTTCAGATAGAACCCTTTGGGGAGAGCACCTATCTGGTGCGGGCGGTGCCCAGCGTCCTGAACACCGGGGATCCAGCCCGGTCCTTTACCGATCTGCTGGACATGGTGGCCTTCGAGGGTCTGATGCGCCAGCAGGAGGACGCGTTAACGGCATCCCTGGCTTGTCACAGCGCGATTCGGGCCGGCAAGGCGTTGAGCGATGATGAAATGCGGGCGTTGCTGGAGCAACTGGAGGCCACGGATAATCCCCATACCTGCCCCCACGGCAGGCCCACCCTGCTACATTTCAGCGAGTACCAGATGGAGCGGGAGTTCGGTCGCCGTTAGCGGCGCCGGGGGTCCTGGCGGGGGTCTTGAGCGGGATGGAAGATGGAATCCGGGCCCGGGAACTCCTGGGTGGACGCGCTGGCGTCCCTTCCGCCAAAACGCAATGCGCCCAGGGACATTCCCGCCAGAGCCACCACCCCTAGCGATAACTTGACCAGGAAACTGCGACGGGAAGGGTCTCCACTGGTGGTTTGGGCGCTGGTGGTTTGGGCGCTGGTGGATTGAGATGGTTCTGCGGCCACTTTAACTCCCTACTTTTGACCCCTGAAGTAATTACTGAATTTAGGAGATTCAAATTCCCCTATATCCCTCTTTCCTAAGGGGGACTAATCGCGAAATCAATTTTACTCCTCGACCTGAATTTTGCAACCGGAGCTCCAGGCTTTCGATTGTCATTGCGAGTTATCATGTGCCGGCGGAGCGCCACCTACAGATGAAAATGGATTCCCCTCGGCTCATGGTTCGACGGGCTCACCACGAGCGGTAGTGATACCGTTCGTCCTGAGGCTCTCGAAGGGCGAACGGGCTATTTACAGAGCAGCGAAGCGAAGCAATCTCTCTTTACCTTCATGAGATTGCCGCGGGCCTGCGGCCCTCGCAATGACATGGGGGAGAACCGAGGGACCCTGCCAGCCGTCGAGACCTCTCTTTTAGGTGTTCTGCGACGATTGCGGCCTTCAGCGTCCGGCCTTAGCGTCTTCCAGTACCATCCGGGCCACCAGGTGTCCCATGCGTACCGAGTAATTTGTGCCCCGGTCTTCTGGGTAAATCTGAGTGGTATTGGCCAGGTAAAGATTCCGGAAAGGCGTCCGGTGGTCCGGAATGCGCTGGCCGTAATCGATCCCGATAATCGGCTGAGCTCCGTCTATTTTGTGGTGAAAATACTCCCGGATCCAGGAGGGGTCGAATTGGGGGTTGATTTTCTGGAGATGGGGCAGATAGGTCGCCAGCAACTCCTCGGCGGACATCTGGTAAAGCTCGCTGTCCCGACTGGGGTAGTTGGTCAGATAAACCAGATGGTTGCCCCCATACAGAGCTGGGTCTACCAGGTTGGTATGCTCGATGACGCCTACGAAGGGCAGGCTGAGGTCGGCTATATTCATCCAATACTTGCCGGACAAAGGGCGGTCCAGGGCTAGAATCAGCACCACCGCCGCCAAATAGCGGACGTTAACCAGCCGCTCCTGGTATGCCTCCGGCAAGGGAGGAACCAGCCTGGTGAAGATGTAGGAAGGAGTGGTGGCGATAATGGCGTCGTAGTCACGGATTTCGGATTCAATTTCCGGGTCTTGGTCCGGTAATTGCACCTCCAGCCCGGTTGCCGACCCAGCCTCTACCACCACGCGTTGGACTCGGGAGGACAGGTGGATGTTGCCTCCCTGCCGTTCAATCCGCTCTCCCAGGGTGTCGAAAACCTCCCCGAAGCTGCCCATGGGGTAACCCAACTGCTCCCGCGCCAGAATCCCCCGCCGGGATGACACTCGGAGCCGAAACTTGCCCCACAGCCAGGTCATGCTAATCTGGTCGTAGTTCTGGCCAAACTTGCCCCGCAGCAGTGGCTCCCAAATGACCTGATAGGCCTCCTTGCCCATGCGACGGGTGATCCATTCCTGGGCGGTCACGCTTTCATACTTGTGCCAGTTGGTGGTTTTTTGCAAGACCAGGCTCCACAGGCCCACCCGCAGTCTTTGGACCGGGGACAGCGGTTTGAACCGCAGCAGGTCCCAGGGAGTGGAGAAGTCCCAGACGCGGCCGCCGTGGAACAGCCCTACCTGGGATTCCAGCCACGCCAGCTTTTCGCCCAGTCCCAGCTCTTGAATCAGGTCCACCATGTCGGTATCGCTGACGAACAGGTGGTGGTAGCCCCGCTCCAGCCTTCCGCCGCCCACTGGGAAGGTGGAAGCCTGGCCGCCCAAGAAGGGCGCCTGCTCGAACACCTCGGCGTAATGGCCCAGTTTGGTCAGGTCGTAGGCGGCGGCCAGCCCCGCTGCTCCGGCGCCTATGATGCCGACTCTCAAGGGGATTCTTCCTTGGGCATAGCTAACTGGGACTCCGCTAACTGAGACTCCGGGGTCGACGACGCCGGATCGGCGATTGCCTTGGTCGTAGCAGTGAGGGTTTTCAAGGAAAGGTTCTGGCGCCAAAGCAGCACCAGGCCTAGTAGAGTAACGGGAAGCCAGAGGGCAACTAGATGGAGAACCAGGGCATAACCGACGCCCACCGGACCGCTTACCCCCAGGGCCACCAGCGTCTCCTTCGCCACAACCTCGAAAGGCCCGATGCCGCCCGCGCTGGAGGGCAGCGCGGTGGCCAGATTGGAGGTAGCCGTCAGCAACATCATGACCAGCGCCATTGTCCAGAAGGAGCCGAACAGAAGATGTATGCCGAAGGAATAGCCGACGAGGAGGTACATGCCTCCTTCCAATAGCCAAACGGGCCAGGACAGCAGAAAAACCCCTAGATGTCTTCTTGGCGAGCTAAGCACCTGCAATCCCTGGATGAACCGGTGGACCAGGTCGCTCAGCCCGGGGCGTGACTTGGCTGGGGCCAGGGACAGTCCTGCGTCCACTACTTTAGAAAACCACGGGGAGAACCCTGGCCGTGCCGCCAGGACCAGGAAGGCAAAGGCCAGCGAAAAAATGGCCACCGTGCCAATGGCGAAGACCAAAGCAGTCCCGCGGGAGAAATCGCCGGTGTCTTGAAACAGGCCCAACAGCAACAGAGCCGGCGCAGAAATGGCCGCGAAGGACAGCAGGGTTACGCCGTCGTAGACCCGTTCCACGGCCACCGTGGCCAGGGCGGTGCTGCCGCTAACGGCCTCCCGTCGCGCCAGATAGTAGGACCGGACCAGCTCGCCCAGCCGAGCCGGCAGCAGATTGTTGGCCATGTAGCCGATTATTACCACAGGATAAAGCCGGCTGACCGGAATTCGGTCTATCGGAGAAAGGAGATAGGACCAACGTATCGACCGAAAGTATACGGCGGCGAAGTAGAGGCCTATGGCTGGCGCCAGGTAGAAATAGTTGGCCTGGCTGAGCTCTAAACCGAGCTCTTGCCGGTCGATCCGAAGCAGAAATAGCAGGAACAGCCCGCTGACTGCCAGCCCAATCCAAAAGCGCCAATTACTAAACTGCAACCGAACCTTCCCTAATGGGTCATTGTTCGAAGCCTAATTGGATCTTGGCCTCATGGATAGTCCTATTGAGGAAAGCGACTATCTGTTGGGGCCAGGTGGCCCAAACCAGGGCTGAAGTCAGCAAGAAGACGAGAGCAAGGTAATACGCATCATCAGCTATGTTGATGAGCTGTTGTAGCCGGTAGATATGAAGCCCATCGTGGTTAACCAAGAGAAACCAGGTGCCAATTACCGTGTAGAGTATCGTCAATGGATTCAACTTTGCCACCACAAACGGCACTACGATGGCCAGGTATTGATTCGCAACCGCCGGAGAGGCGGCCACCAGCAAACAGGTATATAAAAGCAGCGAGTCGAAACCATTTCTTTGCCTGTAAATGATGGCAGAGGAGGCCAAGAGGAAGATCCATACCAGCTTGCTGGTGAGAACAAGTTGAATACTTGCCGGCACCAACCATTTATAGAACAGCTGATTGTTAAACGAGCTGTAGAGAAATACGTTCTCAATTATGCCCTCCCTACCCTCGTGCCAGTAGGGCACAAAACCCAGCAGGAATACAAGGAGGGGCAAAAATATTACTTCCAGTTTTCGCTTGATTCCTCTTTCCTTTATGGCCAGCCAGAGGGGGAACACAAACAATATGTGCTTCACCATTAGCGAAAGACCAAGAATAAGTAATCCCAAATACCTTCGCTTGTTGGGGGGCTTGTCGAACCCTTCATCCAGAAAGGTTACCGCGACCAGGCCCAACAATATGGCCAGATTGTCAAATTGGCTGTGGTAGCCGGTAATCATGATTGAGATGGGATTGAGCAGGAACAGGTAGGCTGCAAGTGCACCTAAACCAAAGCCAAGGTGGGAACTACATTTTGCAGCGATGGCAAAGGTAGGGAAGGTGTAAAAATCAATGCATCGGCTCGAGCTTGTAACAGGGTTCGGCAGCGATGTTTCACTTCATCCTTACGGTGAGCTAGTCCGCCGAAGAATGCAATCATCTTCTCTTGGACTTGGGCTTTTGTTCCCAGGCATTCGTTGGCCGTGACCTCTTCCCTGGCCCAGTCCCAGACGGCTTCGTCGGCATTGAAGTCTGGGCTGTAGGCCGGTAAGGCCACCAGTCTCAGCTGCAAGTCAGGGGTGGTCAAATAGCTGCGAATCGCTTCTCCTCGGTGGGCTGGCCCATTGTCCCAAATCACTACCAGAGGTCCAGGATGGGTTTTTCTTAGCTGCTGTAAAAAGGCGGTGGAGGTCTCGGCATTGCTGTTGCCGGCTATTTCCATGGCTTCCACCTCCCCAGCCTCCAAGCAAACTCCCGAGTAGTAGCAGGCCTTCTCTCCCCACCGAGGACTGGTAGAGTCCACCAGCGCCGGCTCTCCCTTGAGCACCCATTTCCCCCTCAGATCGGCATCGGCCCGAAAGTGGGCTTCGTCTACGAAGAAGATTTTGGCCCCACTCTCTTGGGCCTCCTCTCGGATTTGGCTGTACTGGAGGACGAAGGCTTTCCGCGCTTCATCCTTGGCTTTCAGGAGGCGTTTCTTGGGTCGCTTCAGCACGAAGCCCAACCGATGGAGGTAGTTCAAGCAACTGCTTCGACTCAACCCCAGGTCAAAGCTCTGCTTGAGAAATTGCCTCACTACTTTCCAATTCCAGTTGGACAATTCAACTCCCGCCTCTCCAGGCGGATTTTGCACCGCAGACTTCAGTTGGTTCTGTTGACCCCAGTTCAAGACGGGGGGGAACCCCCAGTCTGTTCAAAGACCAAACCTTGGGCCCCGCCTCGGCGAAAGTTGGCCAGCCAGTTTCCAATGGTATGAGGCTCTCTGTCCAAAGCCTCAGCCACCTGGATAGCCGACCACCCTTGGGCCAACAACCATAGCCCGTGCCATCGCTCTCGAGGTGTTGGCGCTCGATACATCCTTTCCCGTAAGTCACCTACATTGAGTTGCCACTCTTCCATGAGTTGCACTATTTCCTTCATCCCTTCCACCACCGCCACTCGACTTCTTTTACAGAATATCGCAACTCCTCTTCGGGTTCGCTTTATGTGGGTTTCACCTTAGCTTTGGTTTAGTCTTCCCAACAAGATGGCAAAAATGCCGACATCAACCAGACTAAGAAGGATGACAATCAAGTAGCGGAAGGCGAATTCATTTCTCACAGCCAGTTGATCTATGGCCTGTATTACCAGGAACCAAATGGGGCCATAGTTGTACCGGAGCGTATCTGCGTAGACGTTGCCTCCATCTCTCGCGATATCTGCCACGATGATAAAAGATTCGAAATCAAAGTTGTGTCCCCTGGCCGCCGCTAGCAATCGGAGCACCATTCCGAGTACGACCACAGTTACCAGCAACCACCGGAGCTGAGGGACCTGCTCGACTTTGGCCGTATGTATGCTCAGGATGTGCAACCACAGCCTCTGCTAGGGAAGGATGGGTAGGGAAAAAGTATAGTCGGAGCTAGGGCTTGGGCAGAAAGCTGTAAAATTCCGAGTTATACCATTCTGTCTGAATCTCCCGGAATAAAATGTAGTCCAGCGCTTCCCGCCAGGTCTCCCGTTCCCGGGCCGATTCCTGAAAAAATCTGAAATCCAGAGCTAGTTCCTCCACCAGATTTTCCGCCTGACGATTTTCGCCGGGCCGGCGGTAAATTTCCGGAAACCAGAGCAAATTCATTAATGACTCCGACTGCCGGTATTCGGACAGCATGTCGGCATCCCGAAACTTGTGCCCAGGGTTAAGCAGCAATGCCCCGGCCTCGGGCGGCTCGGAAATAGGATTGCAGCTGGCATTCCAACCCTCCTCGTCCTCGTCCTTGAAGCAGGCAAAGGACAGGTTGCCCTCCTCCTGCTGGTGCCGCACGTACCATTGCATCGGATACCAGAGCTCGTAGTCCACCCGAACGACATCAGGCCCGGTACCTTGTTCAAAATCTTGCTGGAATACTTGCTGGTCCAATTCCTCAAAGGTGGCCTTAACGTCGGCGCTGCCCTGGGCATAAACCAGGATTTCCTTGTTGGAGTCATCATAGGTATAACTGGCCCGGAATGATCCCCAAGTTCCCAAAGCCAGCAAAAGAGCTGCCGATCCCAGACCCACCAGGGCCACTCCGGGACCGGCCTGCGCCAGTCTTACCAAATAGGCGGCGGTCACGGCTAGAAGAACCAGTCCGGCCAGGATGAACCACTCAGATGGGGCGAAGGAGGCTCCCGGGTTTAGGTAGATCCTCAGCAGATAGACGGTACCCGCCAGCAGCAAAGGAATTAGGAACATTAGCGCGCCCGGCCCGCGTCGAAGAACCTGTCTCCAGCTTAGCCGGTCCGCCAGGTCGCCCAGGTACTTCCCGGCTAGGAATATCAGCGGCAGGACGACGCCGACCAGTAGCCAGGGCATCTTCTCGCTGGCGAGGGTGTAAGCCAGCAGGGTTAGCCCCGACCAGAGGACCAAAGCCAGCCCGAATAAGTCACCCTTCTTGATGTAATAAATCGCGCCTAGAAGGGCGAACACCAAAGGCAGCAGCTCGTAGACGGAAAGTCCAACCAGGTAGTAATACCAGGGTTGGTTGCCTCGGGCCACATCCTGCTGGGCGATCCAGTAGCCCATGCCCTGCCAGACTCCGCTGAACATTCCGCCCCAGTTGGTGTACACCGTAGTGTAGAGGGTAAGCCAAACGAAGTAGTAGATGGCGGCGCAGCCCAACCAGACCCGGGCCTTCCACAGCAGGCCCAGGTAAAAGGACAGCGCCAGGGCGGCCAACAATATAGTCCCGGCGACCAGGAAGTTCACCGGTATCCCGTCAGCCGAGGTGTCCACCTGGATACCGTCGGGCAGCATAGTCTGGACCAGTTCCCCCACGTTGACCAGCGGGGTGAACAGCGCGGTATACAGTGAGGCTAGCAGCGGCGGGATTGCCAGGACTGGGACGGCGACCCGGAGCGGATAGCGCCTATGCACCATTAGGGCCAACACCAACAGGAGCAATGCCCCAGCGATGGGCAGGTCGATCAATACTGCCGGGCGACCCTCGCCCAACGCGTGGCTGATGGGCTGGAACAGTACCAATAACGTGGCTGCCGCGACGGCTGCTGGCAGGGCGGTTCTGCCAATCAGATCGGCCCAGCTGAGGCCCTTGCCCCGGCTAAGCCAGGCGGAGCCGCCCAGGAAAATCGCGGTCACTACCAGATGAGCCGGCCAGGGAGCTGAATAAACCGGAAGGCCTAGAAAGGGTTCTCCCCAATGGGGGGCGCCCACCAGCCCAATGGAAACGTCGCTGGGGTTTACCAGGGTCAAGCCCCGGCCGAAAAGTCCGGGGAAGAGGCCCTGGAAGAGCCCCGCCAAGGAGGACCATTGGGGCAGAGTCAGCGTGAAAAGAAGGATGAAAAATCCCGCCGCGCCGGTCAGTTGGCACAGCCGGACTCTTCGGAACAGCCAGGGCACCAGGTCCGGTAGGGCCAGCAGAAAGGCCATCCCTCCCAAAATGAGGGTAATGATATAAGCCGTCTCCTTGGTGGCAAACATGAAGGCCAGCACTGCCGCGGCCAGGTAAAGGTAGCGATTCTCGCTGCGGTGAATGTAGCGCCAGAGCAGGATGAACAGCGCCACCGCCCAGAAGGCCATCAAGATGTCGTTACGCCCGAAGCGGCTGAAGTAAAGCAGAGCCGGAGACAGCATTAGCATTACCGAGGTAAAAAAAGCCCCGCTCCGCCCCATATAATCCCGCAGAAAGTAGGGTAGTCCCACCAGGGCAGACCCGAATATGACGTAGGCCAGCCGGGCGGTGAAGTCGGTGTCGCCGAGAATCCGCATGACCAGGGCGGCCAGCTCTATCTGGAAGGGTCCATGCATCCAGGGCGAATGAATAAACGTCTCCAGGTTGGCCAGACGCCAGGAGTAGTGGAGGTGAATGGCCTCATCGTAGTGCATCACCCGCCCGTCCAGCTCCCAAAGGCGCATCCCCAGGGCCAGCAGGACCAGGGCCAAAAAGCCCAACTCCAGCCAGCCGATGCGCCAGCTAATCCGGTCGAGTCTCCCTAGAAGTCTGGCCGGAAACCCCGATTCTCCCCAAACCGTCGTTTTCATAACGTCGATTATCGATGCAATAGCGGGTATTTCAACGTAATACATGTATTACTGTGCCGCATAAGACTGGAATACGTCTGATTGGCGTAGTGCAAAACCCGGCCAATGGCTTTCCGGCCAGACTTCTAGGAACCCCAGAGGACGGGGCAAAGACGGGAGGAACCGGCCCAAGCCTCCGATGCCGGGAAGGCCAGTCTGCCTATTTGTTGGTTGGGACATCGCCCTCTGACGATTTGGTGTCGGGCCTAAACTCGTAGATAGTCTCGTAGATAGTTACGTTGCCCTGCTGAAAGACGGTTTTCAGCAGGTCCGGAAATCCTCCCAGCTGGGAGGGGCCATAGCTATCCTGTTCTCTCCTTCCCACGTATACGTGCTGGACATCATACTGCTCCAGCAGCGCCCGTACCCGGGAAGGGTCCGGGCTCTGGTAGATTTCAGCCACGGTTTCTTCCCGTCCGTCGAACAGCTTACTGGTGCCCCGCCACTGCAACTCATGGCCTTTCCAGCCCAATATGGTCGGAATTCCCGTGCTGCCGGACACCCGGCCGTAGTTGGAGTAGTCGTCGCCCACGGCTTCGACGATGATGCCCCGGGAATTCTGACTCCTTAGCCAGGCGATGGCGGCGTACTCGTCCGGGTCTGTTTCTTTAACAAAGGCCAGGCCATCCAGGGTGTTATCGGCCAGGGTTTCGCCGGGGTTCAGCAGTCCGGTCCGTTCCAGCACGGCGCCCACTGGGTAGTACAGGGATGCGATTATGGCCAGAGCCACTAGCGCGGTCCAGCCGTAATGAGCCAGCCGGAACGCCGTGTTGCGGAGGGACGAATGGGCCTGCCAGTAGTAGATGCCGTAGGCTCCCGCCAAAGCCAGCAGCAGCCACGCCTGGTAATAGACCTTGAAAACCGTGTTCATGCGGTTGCCGAACAGGTCCACCAGGAAGTATAACTCCGCCCCCACCAGCAGGTAGACCGCAACTGTCACCAGCAGCAAGGGAAAAACCGTCATCCGCTCAAGCCCGGTCTTGATCCGCTGCAAGACGCTGAATCCAGCCAGGCAAACCACCGCCAGGCCGGGCAGCACAAACAGCATGCGCACCGCTATTCGACCGACGTCCAGGCCGGCGTCCAAGCCGGCGCCTCCGACAAACAAGGACCACGATGGCATCAACACCGCCCAGAGCAGCAAGGGAAACAAGACCACGGTGAGCACTAGCAGCAGGGCTGGGGCATCCGCCTGACTGAAGCGAGGCATCCCACCAAGCTGCTTGAATAAAAAAGAAGCCCCCAGCAAAAAGGGCAGCCCTATTACCACCAGGAACAGCAGGGGTCTGGTTCCGGGACCGGTGTAGGGAAGAACGCCCCCGGCTTGGCTGCTAAAATTCAAATAGAAGGGCAGAAACAGCAGCACGGCCGCCACCACCATGGGTATCCACATCAACGCTGTATTCCTGGCCGCCAGGCTGAGAGGGTCCAGTTTGGGAGGCGCCACCGGGCTGAGCCGGTCCTCCCAGGACTCTCCGTAGGCCTTGGCGAATAACAGCAGCCCTAATATGGCTGCGTAGGTGGGAAAGTCCCAGATGTTGATGAAGGCCAGCGAACCGAGGGCCAGGGCGACGGCGCCGAATTCCAGCGGGTTGCGCCGAAGCCAATCCAGGCCGACTTTGCGGGACGACAAGAACAGGTTCAGAGCCAGGGAGAGCAACAGCAGCAAAAAAGGCAAGCTGATAACGTGGGGATGCAAATCCCCCAGAATGAAACTGAAGAAGGGAAATTCAGTGATGGTGTAATCCAGACTCTGTCCATCGACCAGAGTGTCGATAACCCGGGTGGCTCGCCACCCTTCCGGGAAAAATCCGCCGGCGGACTGGCCTCCTCCGTCCAATCCCGGGCCATCCAATCCCTTGATGCCCACCCACTGCCAGAAGCCGCTGCCGCCCCAGCCTTGGCTATGGGCCAGCTCGAATACTCCCTCCAGATTGCCGATGAGCACCACCAGAACCGGCGCTAGCAAACCGTAGCCCAGCCCGGCTCGCCGGCTGCCGCCGGACAGGCGGATCAGGTTATAAACAAGTCCAAAGGAAGCGGCCGCGACCAGGGCGGGAATCAGCGCTAGGGAGATGTTGTACCCAACGGCTGGCGCGGACGCAGTGAGCTTGGTCAGGGAGGCCATGATGAGATGGCCGAAATAGTAGTAGCTTATGGGATGGCCGGCCAGCCAGGGGTCCTCGGGGGGAAAGTGCTCAGCCCGGATGACGGCGTTGAGAAAGGCGAAATCCATGGGCTTTTCCGTATGGCTTATCGCCGGTATTTCCGAAACTATCCCCAGCCAGGCTAGGAAAAACGCCAGGAAAATGCCCTCGGTAATCAATAGGGTGCGCCATTCGGAACGCAGAAAGAGCAGCATCGACTGCCGCTGCCGGATGGCTAACCATGTGGCCACGCCGGAGCCCAGCAAAATGATGACCAGAATTGTGCCCAGGGAGTTGGGAAACAGCTGGGTAAGGCCAAAGACCCAGAGGAGGTAGCCCAGCAGCAGCAAGGCGAAGACCTTGGCCACGGAGTAGCCCCGGTCCGGCAGTCGGGAAAAAAGTGCGAACGCCAGGGGGAAACCCAGAACTCCCAGAAGTTCCAGGGTTATGAGCCAGACTAACGCGTCAACCAAGGAGCACGTTTAAGGGGCGTAGCGGAATCAAGACCCGGCCATCCCCTGGGCTACCGGCTGGTCCGCGGGATGGGTTGCGGGATGAGCTGCCCGGAAGTAATCATGGCCGTAAGCAATAATGAAAGGAGGGTCCAGCCGGGCTAGACGGTGGGCGCCAGCAAGGAATCGACAAACTCTTTAGCGTCAAAAGGGGCCAAATCGTCTAAAGATTCTCCGGTTCCGATGAACAGGATAGGCACCCCCAGCTCTTGCTTGATGGCCAGGACAATGCCGCCCCGCGCCGTGCCATCCAATTTGGCCAGGAAGATGCCGGTGAGGCCCACGGCTTCCTTGAAGCCCCGAGCCTGGGCCAGTCCATTAAGGCCGGTGGTGGCGTCCAGGGTCAGCAAGACCTGATGGGGCGCCGAGGGTTCCAGGCGTTGGATCACCCGGTGGACCTTCTTGAGCTCCTCCATCAGGTTGACTCGGGTGTGCAGGCGTCCGGCGGTATCCACAATCAGCACGTCGGCACCCCTAGCCTGCGCAGCCCGGAACGCGTCATAGGCCACCGCGCCGGGGTCTCCGCCGGGCTGGTGGCTAATGACATCTACGCCAACGCGTTCCCCCAGGATCTCCAGCTGCTCCTCGGCGGCGGCCCGGAAAGTGTCGGCCGCGCCCAGAACCACTTTCTTGCCGGCCCGGGTGAAATGGTGGGCCAGCTTGGCAATACTGGTGGTCTTACCGACGCCGTTGACGCCGACCATGAGGATGACGTAAGGACGGGTTTCATCATCGGAATCCAGCCACAAGTCGTAAGATTCTGGGTAATCCAGGTCCTGGGTCAAGGCCAGCTTCAGCCGCTCAAAGGCCAGCTCCGGGTCGGCGATGCGCTCTTCCTGAACCTGGGATTTCAGATCCTCGATTATCCTCAGAGAGGATTCGACGCCCACATCGGAGGATATCAGGATTTCTTCCAACTCCTCCCACAGTGCATCGTCCAGGCGAGAGGAGCGGAGCAGGCCCAATACCCGTCCAAACCAGCGTTCCCGGCTGCGTTTGACGCCCTCTTCAGTCTGGCGTTTGTTCTCTACCTGATTTCTCTTGAACACCCCAAACATTATCTGTTCCTGAATTTAACTCGTTTTGAATCTAAGCGGGAATGAACCCCTATACCATTTCTATATGAAGATTCCATGTGTTGTTCATGGTAGGGGCGCACGGCCGTGCGCCCCTACCATGAATCACTCAAGAATATAACGCGACTTTTTGGCCGACTAACCCTAGTCGACCCAAGTGCAAACCGGACCAGCTAAGGTCGGCGTTTATGGTAACCGAAATGGGAGGAAAAGGTGAGGGACAGGGAAACCCTATTTGGCCGGGTTATCCGGTGACCAGACGGTCCAGCGCGTCCTGGGCCGCCGCCCGCTCGGCGTCGGACTTCTTCCCTCCCCGCCCGGTGCCCATTACATCCTGGTCGACCAGCACTTCAATGGTGAAGACGGGATTGTGCTCCGGGCCTTCCGTGGCCACCACCTGGTAGCGAGGGGATGGGCTGCCCCGGCTCTGAAAATATTCCTGAAGTCGAGACTTGGGATTTTCCGGGGCAGTTCCATCGCGGCAGAATTCATCCAAATGCTCGGCCATAATGTTGAGGATGAACTTTCGCGCCGGCTCCAAACCCTGGTCCAGGTAGACGGCGGCAACCACCGCTTCGCAGGTAGCGGCCAGGATCGATTCCCGGTGGCGACCGCCGCTGGCCTCTTCGCCTTTACCCAGCCGGATATAGCGTCCCAGAGAAAGGGATTCGGCCACCCGAGACAAGCTCTCTCCGCAAACCAGCGCGGCGCGCCCCTTGGTCAGCTCTCCCTCTGTCAGTTGGGGAAACCGCTGGTAAAGCTCCTGGGAAATCACCAACTCCAACACGGAGTCTCCCAGGAACTCCATGCGTTCGTAGGAGTCCAGGGAGACTCCCCCTTGCTCGTTGAGAAAGGAGCGGTGGGTCAAGGCCTGGCTTAACAGTTCCTGGTTTTCAAACTCCAGGCCCAGTACCGTCTGCAATCGCTGGGTGGCCAACCCCGGACTCTTAAATGACTTCGTGGGGCCAAGGGGGTTGAGGACGCTTCATTTCGCCCAAATACTTGAAATCGGCGGCCACCTTCATCAGATCATCGTACATCTCGACCGCTTCCTCGGCGGGCGGGATGAACATTTTGATAAAAGCGGCGTGGCCGTTGGGGAAAACGTAGGTGGGAACCCCAAAGGCTCCGTGCTCTTCCACCGCCTTGGTGTGGCTTTCGCCCAACTCTCTGAGCAAGTCCGGGTCCAACAAATCCTCACCAAATCTACCGGCATCGATGCCCGACGCAGCCACCGCATCGTCGATGACCACCGGATCGTTCAGGTCCTTCTTCTCCTCGTGGCGGGCCTTCAGCAGGCTCATGAAGAAGGACTCGAAGGCTTCCTGTCCCTGCCGTTTGGCGGCCAATCCGGCGCGGTGGGCCAGTAAATTATTATCATCCAGGGCGCCCGGCTGCTCCCAAACCTTGAAGTCGTCCCCTTCCTTGCTGTTGACCTGGGTCAGAGAAAAGGGTTGCCAATCCACGACAAAATCGATTCCGCTGGTTTCCTTAACCGTCGACAGCCACACGGCCGCGTTATAGACAAAGGGTCAACGGAAATCGTAGTAGGTGGTAAACTTGGGGTCTGCCATTTCGCACCTCCAAACGTGTTTGTTGGCTGAACAGCTGAATTGTAGCATAGCTGAGGTGCCCGGCCAAGGACCGGGTGCCCTGAAATGAAAGCAATCTGGCCAGGGCAGCGGGATCACCCTGGTGGGTCCACCCGATGCAATCAGGGACGTTCAGCCGCCATGCTATACTACCGCCGGGAATGACCGGCAGGAGGGACCGGGTACGCCCCAACAGCGGCACATAGAATACTTCGAAACGGCCATTGAGTCCAGCATTGGTGGCGGCGGATTGGCCGCGTTCCAGACTCTCCGACGACTGGCCCTGAAAAATTCCTGGAGGGTTTATCTGGTAGGGGGACCGGTCCGGGACGTTCTGCTGAATGTGGCGATAAAAGACTTGGATTTTGGGGTGGAAGGAGACGCTCTGGCATTGGCCCAGCAGCTGGCTGAGGGCCTGGGGGGAAGGGTGGTAACCCACCCCAGGTTTATGACCGCCACCCTAGTCATGCCGGATTGCCGGATAGATTTGGTAACCGCTCGATGGGAAGTCTATCCCCGGCCGGGAGCTCTACCCCGGGTATTTCCTGGCTCGGTCAAAGATGACCTGTCCCGTCGCGATTTCTCGATTAACGCCCTGGCCCTCCCCTTGTGGGAGAAAGCGCCCCAAGTTTTGGACCCGGAAGGTGGCTTGGCCGACCTGGATGGCGGTGTGGTAAGGGTCCTCCACGAAAGAAGCTTCCGGGATGACCCGACGCGTCTGCTCCGGGCGGCCCGCTACGAGCAGCGGTTGGGCTTTGCGCTGGAGGGCCAGACCCACCGCTGGTTGGCCGATGCGGTGGCCAAAGGTTCGGGGAGTAAGGGCCTCCTGGAAAGGGTTTCCGGAGATAGGATCAGGCACGAGCTGGCGAGAATATTCGAGGAGAAGCAGCCGCTGCCCGCTCTCTGCCGGGCCGCCGGCTTGGGTGTGCTGGCGGCCATCCACCCAGCGTGGCAAGAGGACATGCTTGCGGTTGGGGGGTTAAATAATGCCCTTTATGAAGGTGCAAAAGACTATGACTCCCTGATGTACCTGGCCGGACTGGTCTATCATTTCTCGCCGGCCCAGGGAGAAACCCTCATTCGACGCCTAAACCTGCCCAAAGCCTGGTCGGAGGTGGTGCGGGATACCATACATCTGAGAGGCATCGAGTCTTGCTTAGCCAAGGAAGCGCTGCCTCCGTCCCAAATATACCGCCTCTTGCATTCCCTATCCCCGGCTGCTCTCAGAGCTGTTGCGAAGATGACCTCATCCCAGCGTGGGTCCGAGGCAATGAATCTGTTTCTAGATAGATTGAGCGGGGTCGCGCCGCGGCTCAAAGGCCGGGACCTGATCTCCCTGGGTGTTGCCGCCGGTCCCGTGGTGAGCCAGATGCTGGAGCGGCTGCGGGATCGCCGGTTGGATGGGCAGGTTGAATCTGTGGAGGACGAGCGCCGCTGGGTATTGGAGCATCTTCAAGTTGGAGATTAGTAGTCTATGAAAGCAGTGTACATCGAGGCCCACGGCGGGCCGGAGGTGCTAACCTATGGCGACCGCCCGGAGCCCTCGATTCAACCCGACCAACCCGACCAGGTAAAAATCCGCGTGCGGGCTACCTCGCTGAATCGATTGGACCTTTATACGCGGGACGGTGGCCGGGGGCTGCGCCGGGAGTTTCCACCGCCCCTGATTTTGGGAGGCGACTGCTCCGGTGACGTTGTTGAAGTGGGGGAATCGGTGGAGGACCTGGTCCCTGGAGAACGGGTGGTGGTTAATCCCCGGATTAGCTGCAACCGCTGCTCTGCCTGTGTCTCCGGAAGGGATGACCTGTGTGCCAGCTCCCGGTTTATGGGAAGCGCGATAGATGGGAGTTACGCCGAGTATGTATCGGTTCCGGCGGTCAACGTCTACCGCCTGGGTCCGGAGGTAACCTACCAGCAGGCGGCCGCGGTTCCGACCACCTTTTTGCCGGTGTGGAACATGCTGGTCCGGCGGGCGCAGCTCCGGTCCTGGGAGACCGTACTGGTGTTGTCTGCTTCGGCCGGGGTGGGCACCGCCGCCATCCAGGTCGCCAAGCGAGTCCTGGGAGCCCGGGTGATCGCGACGACCAGCACGCCGGAAAAAGCGGCGCAGGCCCGGGATTGGGGCGCCGATGAGGTGATCAACTACAAGGAAGAGGACATAGGCGAACGGGTGAAAGCCCTGACCGGCGGGCAGGGTGTGGATGTGGTGGTGGATCACGTGGGCGCCGAATTCTTCAGCGCAGCCTTCAACTCGCTCCGCCCGGGAGGGAGGTACACCATCTGCGGGGCCACCACCGGCCTGCGCGCGGAGCTGCATTTGGGACTGCTTTTCACCCGGCAAATAGAGGTGTACGGCGCTTTCATGGGGACCAAGCAAGACATGAGCCAGATAGTCGAGGTTTTAAATAGAGGGATGATCCGTCCCGCCATTCACCAGACCTTCGACCTGGCAAATACGGCAGAGGCTCATCGCGCCATGGAGGAGACCAACTTCTTCGGCAAGCTGCTGCTGCTGCTGCCCTAAAGGATGATGGACTCACACTCCGTGCTCTAGCCGGCGGCTGTTCCTGCCACCTGCCCCCGGGATTTAGGAAGCGAGGCCTGCCGCTTCTCCAACCTTCTTCCGTGGAAGAGATACTGCTGGGCATATCCGGCGTAACGGCCAAAGTGGTCGTGGGCCCACTCCAGCAGCACCCGGTCTGGCGGGGTCTTCTGGTCGGGGAAGTACCACTCGCCCAGGGCCCGCCTTACCCATACGTCGATGGGGAAGGCCTCCAATTTCTCCAGCGAGAAGACCGCAACGCAGTCGGCTATTTTGGGGCCGATGCCGGGACAGGTCATCAGCTGCTCTTTGGCCTCCTGGTAAGGCATCCGGACCAGGCTGGGTAAGTCCAAAGTCCTTTCCACCACCCGGCGAGTTGCCTGGTCCACGTAAGGGGCTCGAAAGCCCAGCCCCAGCCGTCTCAGCTCGGTCTCACCGGCCTCCACCAGCTGGGCCGGCGTGGGGAAGGCGTGACGCACGTCGCCGTCCAACTCCAGGGCATCGCCGAAGTGGTCGGACATCCTTTCCATCACCTGATGAATCCTTGGTATGTTGGAGTTGGCGGAGCAAATGAAGGCGATGAGGCATTCCCAGGGCTCCAACCGCAGTAGTCTAAGGCCCGGGTAACGCCGGACCATGGCCGCCACCCGCTGGTCCCGCTCCAGCTCGGCGTACACGGCCTGGATGTCGTCATCCATCCGAAAGTACCGGTGAAGCATCGGCGCTTGAGCGGCCTCCGAACCGCTATCGCAGCGGAACTCTATGCGGCCACTATCATCTTGCCGGATCTTTATGAAGGTGCCCTGAATCACTCCGGAGTACCAATCTCCTTCCCGGCGCCAGCGGTGGGCTTGCCCGCTCTCCAGGGTTGCGGCCAGGTCCAGGGGTTGGTCAATGTCCAGCAGCATTGCTCTCTCGTACCCACTGGGCTGCCAGAGTGCCCACGGTGGCCTGGGTGCTCGGCTGCAAAGTGCAGGGAGGGATGGACTTGAGGAAGGCCTGGCCGTATGACCGCCCGGTAATGCGCTTGTCCAGTACCACCAGCGTGCCCTTGTCGCCCTTGTTGCGTATCAGGCGGCCGATGCCCTGGCGGAACCGGAGCACTGCCTGCGGCACCGAATATTGGTGGAAGGCGTCGGCATATTGGTCCGAACGAGCCCTCACGATGGGATCGGTCGGCACTTGAAAAGGCAACCGAGTCAAGACCAGCGCTTTCAGCACATCGCCGGAAAGGTCCACCCCTTCCCAGAAGCTGCTGGTGCCCAACAAGACGCTTTTCGGGTTTTCGCTGAAGCGCCGCAAAAGCTGCTGGGGCGAGCCGTCGATGCTCTGGGCCAAAACCTGTATGCCCTCCGCCATCAGCGCGGCGCGGATTTGCTGGCTGACTCCCCGCAGGGCGGCGTAGGAGGTGAAGAGGGCCATCGTCCGGCCATTAAGCGACTTGCCCAAGTCCACCAAGACGCGGGACATCGCGGCCAGATAACCATCGGCCGAAGGCGGGGGCATGTCCTCGGGTATCAGCAACAGGGCGGCCTTCTGGTAGTCGAAGGGTGAGCCGACCAAAAGCTCGTCGCTGTCCTCGGGTATCCCCAGGCGCTCCCGCAGGTAATCAAAGTTTCCCTGGGTCGCCAGCGTGGCGCTGGTGAACACCACCGAGTCTTTGAGGGATAGCAGTTCCTCCGAGAGGGTGGTGCTGACCTCCAGGGGCGCGGAGTGGAAAACCAGCTCGCCCTTGTCCTGGCCTCGGGCTGTCCCCCGGGCTATCCAGGTAATGTCCTGGTCATTTGGGGAACCCAGGATGCGGATTAGTCTGCCTTTGAGTTGCTCCAGGTCGTCCTGGATGGTTGCGGCCTCCAGAGCCACCGCTCCCTGGTCTTCCAGGGCAGGCAGGTCCGTGCTCTCCAGAAATCGATGCACCTGGGAAAGCCGCTGCGTAGCTTGAGTAAGCACCACGTCCACGTTTTCCCAAGCCAGCGCCAGGTCCTGCCAGCCTTTGTGGGAACGGAGCGCCGGTGTCAGCAGCAGCTGGTCGTCGGATCGGTTTTCCGACACTTGTTCCACAAACCGTTCCCCGGCAGACCAGAGACGGGCCCAAGCCTCCTTGAGCCGGGGAGGGATGGCCTCGGCCTCCGAGAGCGCCAGTTCGCCCTGCTGGCGGACAGCGGAGGATAGGGCCTCCGCGCTCAGGGCCAGCCGCAGCTGAGTGGTGAGCCGGCCCTGGGGTTCCAGCCCCTCATCCAGCTGCTCGGGCCCCACCTGAAATCCGAACTGTCGGGTAGCTTCGTCCTCCAGGTGGTGGGCTTCATCGACGATGAGATACTTGTATTCCGGAATCAGGCTGCCGCCGTGGGCCAGGTCCGAAAGCAGCAAGGCATGGTTAACCACGATGATATGGGCCTGCTCCGCCCGTTCCCGGGCGCTGCGCAAGAAGCAGGCTCCCCCGTCACGAAGGCCAGCGCACCACGCCTTCTCCCCGGCGGAAACCCGGCTCCAGGTGAGGGCGTCGCGTCCCGACAGGTTGATCTCCCCCCGATCGCCGGAGGTGGTGTCTTGCAACCACACCGAGGTTTTCCCTAGCAAGCGGGCGTCGTCCACCGAGGGGTTCTCACTGCGGGCCAAGAGCCCCCAGCGGCGCAAGCAAAGGTAATTGGCCCGCCCCTTCAACGGGGCGGCTTTAATCAGGTCCTTTTCGACCAACCCGGCCGATTCCAGCACCTGGGTCAGCGCGGGGATGTCTTTAGTTAGCAGCTGTTCCTGAAGATTGATGGTGTTGGTTGAGATGACCACGCGCTGGCCCTTGGAGGCGGCGAAGAGGGCGGCGGGCAGCAGGTAGGCCATGGATTTTCCGACGCCGGTGCCCCCTTCAACAATCAAATTCCGGCCCTGGTAAATGGCCTGGGTCGTGGCCTCCAGCATCTGGGCCTGCTCGGGACGATTCTCAAATCCAGCGAAGGCCTGGTCAAAGGGCCCCCCTGGGCTCAGGAGCCGGCTAATTTGGGCTTCATCCAGCGCCGCCAGATTTGAGTCAGAACGTCTTCGCTCGGGGCGCCCCAGGCGGGAGGCGAGGTTTTCCAAGTCTAGTCCGCTCAGGCCAACCGACGAGGTCTCAACCCGGCCGCCGGGGGCAGACACGCCGGCGGCGGACAATCCTCCCAGCAGGGAAGCGATGCCCCAGCGACTCTTGGCGGCCTGGTTGATGATGTAGGCCAGCAGGCCGGGATCCAGGCGGGCCGCCTTGGCCAGCAGGTGCAGAAAGACTCCCTGGGTGGCCGTGGCGTCGCTCAGGGCTCGATGGGCATCGGTATGCTTCACTCCCAAATGCCGGCTCAGGTACACCAGCGAGTATTCGGTGCTGCGGGGCAGGAACATGGAGGCCAGGTCCCAGGTGTCGTAGCTAGGATTGCCCAAGGGCAGCCCGTGGGTCTCCAGGAAGCGAAGGTCGAAGGAGATGTTGTGCCCAATGATGGGATGGGGGCCCAGGAAGGCCTCCAGGTCGGCCACGACGGCGCTAAATGGGGGCGCCCGGCGGACTTGCTGGGGAGAAATACCGGTCAGCCGTTGGATGAACTCCGGGATTGCACGTCCTGGGTTGATGAAAGTCTGAAAGGAATCTATGGTCTCTTCCCCCTGGAACTTGACCGCTCCGACCTCGATGATGGTGTCTCGGGCGGCGTCCAACCCGGTGGTTTCCAAGTCCAACGCGACAAAGGTCTGCTCCAGCGGGTTTCCTGTTGAGTTGATTTCTACCTGCATCATCTAAGCTCGACTTTGTACAAAACTGGGCTGAAGAAAGGAATGAGCGAGGGTTATTAGGCAGGGTAAGCTCCCTTGACCAAACCATCACGAGAGGTCAAGAGAGTGCTTACTCGCCCGGTGTCGATTATAAGGTTACTGGAGCCCTTTGGCACAATCTTTCAGGCCAAAACTTGGGAGAAAGCCCAGTTGCTGCTGGTCGGTGCTATCCTCTCCCCAGGCAAGCGTACCGTGACCTCGGCCCTGCGGGTCATGGGACTGAGCCGGGACGGGAATTTTGCTCGTTATCACCATGTCCTCAATCGGGCCAGGTGGTCATCATTGCAATTGAGCCGGACCTTGCTTTTTCTGCTGCTGCGCCACCTGGACTCTGGAATTGGGCCGCTGGTGTTTGGGATTGACGAGACCATAGAACGCCGCCGGGGGAAGCGGATTTCGGCCAAAGGCATTTACCGAGATGGGGTCCGTTCCAGCCAGGGCCATTTCGTAAAAGCCAGCGGGTTGCGCTGGGTTAGTTTGATGTGGTTGGCCCCCATTCCTTGGGCCGGCCGGGTCTAGGCCTTGCCTTTCCTGACGGTGTTGGCACCTTCGGAGCGGTTTCACCGGGAACGGGGGCAGCGGCACAAAAAGCTCACCGATTGGGCCCGCCAGATGATTCTGCAACTCCGGCGCTGGTTGCCCCGGCGACCCCTGGTACTGGTAGCCGACAGCAGCTACGCCGTTCTGGACTTGCTGCACTTTTGCCAATTTATGGCCTCTCCTGTGACTTTCATCACCCGGCTGCGTCTGGATGCCGCTCTATACGAACCGGTTCCGCCTCGCTCCCCTGGCCAGTTAGGGCGTCCCCGGCTCAAGGGTAAGCGGCTGCCTACCCTAAAAGACCTCCTTGGCCACCCAACAACCCTTTGGAATACCGTAACGGTCGACTGGTATGACAATACCCACCGCTTGCTGGAAATCGCCTCCCACAGCGCAGTCTGGTATCATCAGGGTAAATCGCCAGTACCTATTCGGTGGGTCTTGATTCGTGACCCCTTGGGTGAGTTCCGGCCCCAAGCGTTATTGTGTACCGACCTCAACGTGGCGCCCACCCAAATCATCCAATGGTTTGTGTTGCGCTGGCAGCTGGAAGTGACCTTCCAAGAAGTACGCGCTCACCTGGGAGTCGAAACCCAGCGCCAGTGGTCTGACCGGGCCATCGCCCGGACCACGCCAGTCCTCTTCGGTCTTTTCTCCTGGGTGACCCTGGCAGCGCATTTGCTGGAGGGAAACCAGGGATTTCCGCTGCGCTCGGCCGCCTGGTATGCCAAAAGGTTGCCCACCTTCTCCGACGCCATCGCCCTGGTTCGTCATCAGCTGGGGCCTGTTTCTGAGACTTTTTGCATGTCCCCTACAAAACCAGACATCCGGAAAGTGTCTCGACCTATGTTTGAACGAATCTTAGATTCCCTTTGTTATGCCGCTTGAATGTACAAAGTCGAGCTAAGGGGGTGTTTCAATAGTCCGGTGTTTTGTCCGCGTTGGGATAGAACATTTGGTATTTCGGCAGGACGTTACGGAGCGCCTTCTCCCTTGATGGGAGAAGATTGGGATGAGGGTGATACCCCTCACCTCACTCCTCTCCCACAAGGGGAGACGATGCCAAGCAGCTACAGGGGTTAAGAGCACCGGCCCGGAGTTTATAAAACCGCATCGTCGCACCTCCACCCAAATATATCCCAAAACACTTGTTTTCCGGGTGGCCCGTCCTTCGACAAGCTCAGAAGGAACGGGCACTGTTCTTTATCCGTTCGTGGTGAACCTATCGAACCACGTTCTGAGATATTTACTAAACTGAGTAGGGCCGGAGCCTGCCTTGCCTCAGGCCCACCGCCGGATAAAAAGTCCCCTCATGGAGGGCCCTCAAGAACTCGGCCTCATTGGATATTTCGTCCCGAAAGGCGGTGACGAATCTCCCCAGACCGTGGACCGAATGGGCATCGCTGCCGCCGGTTCCCGCCAAACCCAAGAGACCCGCCACCTTCATCGCGAACTCATTCTCTTCATCGGCTGTTCCGCCGTTGGCGACCTCTATGGCGTCGGCCAGCCGGAAAACTGGATGGTCCAAGGAGCTTTCCGGTGTGTCTGGAATCGGGTCCGGTAGGGAGCGGTAAAGGTAGGGACGCTCGGCCATGTGCTTGCCCAAAACCCCGCGAAAGGGGTGGGCGGAAACCACGAACCCCCCTTGGGACCGGGCAGTGCTGCAGAGCTCTTCCGCGTGATGGAAGCCGGGCTGATACCGGTCCAGGCCAAAGGCCAGCATGTGGCCCATGTCCGTATCGACCTCCATCGCCCGCACCAACACCACGCTATGCCGGCTGGCGAACTGTTGAAACTCGTGCCGGTCCCAGGGTCCGCTGTGCTCGGTAATGCACAAGCCCCTCAGGCCCAACCGCTCCGCCTCCAAAATTAGGTCCTCGGGTAACAGGCTGCTGTCGGCGCTGCCTTTGGTGGTGTGGATGTGAAGGTCAAACAATCGTGCCATCGCGCGTCCAGATTTTATCCGGGCGGGAAGAGTCCGTCAATGGTGGTCTGTCGCCGGTGGTTTCTCCCTGGAATAGCGGCAGGCGGAGTTCAAATCTGGGCCGGGGTACGTGTTGACAACGACCTTGACGGGTCCTACTCTTCAGACACAAACCGGTTGAGTGACCACGGCTCAAAGGTCAGCTTAGGCAGGCCACCACCGGGTCGGCGCTGCAGCTACCCTATACTCGGAGACTAAAGATGAAGCTCGAAGGCAAAGTGGCGCTGGTCACCGGGGCCTCCTCGGGGATCGGCTGCGCTGGTGCGCTCGCCCTCGCCAATGCTGGTGCCAACGTCGCTGTCAACGGCCATAGCCAGATGCAGAATGCCGAGGAGGAGGCACATCAAATCGAGGCCATGGGCCGAAAGGCGATTGCCGTGCGGGCGGACGTATCCAAGCCGCAAGACGTGGATCGCCTGGTGACTCAAACCATCGAGACTCTGGGTAAGGTGGATATCCTCTTCAATAATGCTGGAATCGGCGAGTTTGTATCACTGGAAGAACACAGCGACGAGATGTGGCAGAGAACTATAGGCATCAACCTCACGGGACACTTCCTTTGCTGCCGCCGGGTAGTTCCCGAGATGAAGAAGCTGGGCAAGGGCAAGATTATCAACAACGGTTCTATCTTCGGCCACCAAGGCGTACCCAATGCGGTGGCCTACGGTGTCAGCAAAATGGGTATTCACGGCCTGACCCGATGTCTGGCGGTGGAGTTGGCACCTAATAAGATCAACGTCAACGCCATTGCTCCCGGAAACGTGGTGACTCCCATTAACGACGGCCTTTATCAGTTCATGGCTGGCGAGTCCGGCGACATTGAAACCGGGAAGCAGGAACTGGCGAAACAATACCCATTGGGGAGGCTGGGCGAGGTGGGGGACATCACCCCGGCGCTGGTTTACCTCGCCTCCGACGATTCGGACTTTATGACCGGCCAGATCCTGTTTCTCGATGGCGGATACTCCGTGCCTTAAAACCGGCCAGAGTTCTGGTGTGGCTATTTTCCCACCCTGCACGGGCCGGCCGTCTCAGCCCTCCAGCCACGGAACAGAGACCGGATCACCGCCTTCCGTTCCGGTAACCCTCTCTAATCGTCACTAGGTAATCTTTCATCCTTCCGGGGAAAGACCACGGCTCATGCCACCCCTCAGTAACAATTTTTACGAGGCAATGATACTCATTGCGGTAACATTTTTTATGAGTCCATTCGGGGTATTGATCAGCGCATGGTTAACATATAGAATTGTAATCCGTTAAAATGCTTGGCAACTCCAGATATTAGGAGGACGGGTGATTGAATGTTTTAGGTCTTCATCTCTTGCTGGAACTCAAGGAGTGTAACCCCGCTCTTCTTGATGATCTGGAATACATCCGCGAGGTACTGTTCCAAACCGCCCAGCAATTGGGCGCTCACGTAGTAGGCGAGTCCTTCCACCGTTTTGCTCCCCAAGGGGTAACCGGCATCCTCTCCATCGCTGAATCGCATATCTCGATTCATACCTGGCCCGAGTTCAATTACGCCGCGGCCGACATCTTCACTTGCGGATCCTCCTTCCGTCCATCCGAAGCCGCAGAACTGCTAATCCAGAGATTTGAATCCCAAGCGCCGCAACTTACCGAAGTCAGGCGCGGACTTTTCGCCGAGGCGGTAACCCACTAAAATCGCCGGATATAGCCGGCCCGCGGCAGGTTATGGACGTTTCAGGCAAATGGCTGCTGGAGACCATCTACCCGGACTTGATGGTCATGCTAAAGGTGCGGGAGGTGTTCTATTCTGGCAAGACCCAATTCCAGCAGGTCGAAGTGCTGGGTTCGGATGTCTATGGCAGGAGCTTGGTGCTGGACGGCAAGACCCAGTCCACCGAGCGGGACGAGCACATCTATCACGAGTCCCTAGTCCACCCCGGAATGCTGATGCACCCCGAGCCGAAGCGGGTCTTCATTGCCGGCGGCGGCGAGGGTGGAACCCTGAGAGAGGTACTGGCGCACCATTCCGTAAGTGAGGCGGTGATGGTCGATCTGGACCGGGAGGTGGTGGATCTGTGCCGGGAGTATTTACCCAACCACCACCAGGGCAGCTTCGATGATCCTCGGGTTAGGCTTTACCACGAGGATGCCCGGGCTTATCTGCAAAGCACCGACGAGCAGTTCGACGTCATGATCATGGACCTGGTCGACCCCTTGGAAGGGGGTATGGCCTGCCTACTGTATACCCAGGAATATTACCAGATAGCCAAATCCAGGTTGAAACCTGGTGGTATCCTGGTCACCCAATCGGGTCCGGCCGGACTCATCAGCTTTCAGGAGTGCTTCACCACCATCTTCAATACCCTGAGTCAGGTGTTTGGTTACACCAGGCCCTACCAGGTACATGTCCCTTCTTTTCAGACCCTATGGGGATTCACGTTGGCTTCGGACACCGAGCTTCCCGATCTGGCATCGCCTTCTAGAAACCCCGGGGACCAAGTTGACGGCCTGATCGACCGGCGCCTGAGCAAATCTCTGCGGGTGTACGATGGGGAAAGCCACCGCAGCATGTTTTCCCTGCCCAAATTCCTACGCCTGGGCATTGGCGATGAGACCCGAATTAACCGGGACGACGCGCCGGTGTTCATGGTCTGAAAAGACCGGGTCTGAAGAGACCGGCCCACGGCCCCATCACCTTCTTCTATCTCCTGCCTTTCAGGCGCGCCTTCCTCTCGCTCTAGCGAGCCGGTGTCAAAAGCATCGATGGGCCCTGTGTCGGCATATTCGTCGCTCCGGCGGAAGCCGGAGCCCAGATGCCGCCGCCTGGTTGATGGATGGATGACCCTAGATTCCGGCCTGCGCCGGAATGACGTGCCGGGAATTATGCTTTGCCCGGATATCTTTGAACACAGGCTCCGAGCACGTCGCTCCCGATATGCACTACCTGCTGGCATGGACAGCTGGCCAAAGCTGCCAATCTACGAAGCTGCCCTGGCCAGTTCTGGAAAATCGCTGAGCGGCAGTACCTGTCCCGTCGCTTCAAAGTGGTCCACCAAGGCCCGCAACTCTCCCGGAACCGGCCTGGTCTCGCCGGTTTGGGCATGGAATCCCACGTAGACTGCCTGAATGATGGTGAGAAGCTGATCCGAATCCTGCGGATAAATTTCCACCTCCAGCGTGAGGCTCGTCGTCCCAATGGCTGCCACTCGGGCGTGCAGGTCCAGCATCTGATCAACCCAGGCCGGGGCTTTGAACTCCAACGTGGCTTTAACGACCGCGGTGTCGAAATAGCCGGACCTGGCTATCCGGTAGATGCTGAAGCCCAGGTTTCGGAAATACTCAGCCTGGGCGATTTCCAGGTAGCCCAGATAGGCCCCATTGAAGACTATTCCCTGGGCATCTCCCTCCATCCAACGCACCCGGACCGGCGTTTTGAACTTGAAATCCTGCTTAGGCATGCCGGTTATTTGCCGTCCCGCTGATAGCCCAGAGATTGGAGATAATCCAGGTCGGTGTGGGACAAATCCGCTCTCGCCAGCAGGTCGGGGCGAAGGGTTAAGGTGCGGCTGAGGGCTTGCCGCCGGCGCCACAAGTCTATTTGGGCGTGATGGCCGGAGAGCAGAATTTCGGGAACTGCCATACCCCGGTATTCCGCCGGGCGGGTATATAAGGGGTGTTGCAGCAAGCCCGAGGTGATGGAGTCCCCCTCCACGTTGTCGGTGGACCCGACCACTCCCGGCGCGAATCTGGCCACTACGTCCATCAAGACCAGGGCTGCCAGCTCCCCGCCGGTAAGTACATAATCGCCGATGCTCACCTCGCGGGTTGCCAGATTCTGGCGAACCCTTTCGTCAACCCCGGAGTAATGACCGCAAATTAGAACCAACGCTGGATAATTGGCCAGCTCCCTGGCCATCTCCTGGTTGAGGACCTCTCCCTGGGGAGAGAGAAGTATTATCGGAATTTGGGACCGTTGGTCCTCAGAGTAGCCGGATAAAACGTCTTCTGCCGCCTCAAAGATCGGCTCCGGTTTAAGAACCATTCCAGAGCCGCCGCCGAACTGGTAGTCGTCGGCCGAGCTATGGCTGTCGTGGGTGTAGGCGCGAATGTCGGTAATCTGTACGGAGAGGAGTTCCTGGCTGATGGCGCGTCCCAGCCTGCCGTGTTCGATGGGCGACCGAAAGGCCTGGGGGAAAAGGGTCAGGACGTGGAATCGCATAGCTTATTGCGGCCGTATACCCACCTGGCAGCGATGGGCCAAAGGTGGGTGGGCTGAATATGCGTGGGCCGAAAAATGGCTAGGATCTAACCATCTCGGGAACGGCCGCCGGCCGCTGGTCAATGCAGACCTCGCCGTCTTTAATCACCAGCATAATGCTCTCTTGCTGCCGCAGAAGAGCGATATCCTTCAACGGGTCCCCGTCAATCACCAGCAAGTCGGCCAATTTCCCCCGGGCTATGGTCCCAATTTCCCGCTCCAACCCCGCGCATTCGGCGGCCCAGCCGGTGGCGGCTTGTATTGCCTGCATATTGGACATGCCCCGCTCCACCAAAAGCTCGATCTCCCGAGCGTTGTCGCCGTGGACGAAGCCTCCGGCATCGGTGCCAGCAACGACTTTCACGCCAGCGGCCAACGCCTGCTGCATGCTTTCCTGGTGGGTCTCCATCAGCAATTGGGCCCGGGCCCGCATGTGGGGAGCGCTTACCGTGGAGTGGAATTCGTATACCTCGAAGGTGGGGACCAGGAAAGTCCCCTGGTCCGCCATCATTTTTAGCAGGTCCGGGTCCTCGGCCAGGTAGCAACCATGCTCCACCGAGCCGGGGCCGGCCTCTACGCACATGCGCAGGCCCGGGCCTCCCACGGCGTGGCACATGGTCTTGCGCCCCAAACTCGCAGCTTCCTGAATCAGCGCCCTGGTTTCTTCGGGAGTGTATTCGATATCCAGGGGGCCGTGGCCGGGGCGGGAACTGGCGCCACCGGTGGTGGCAAATTTTATGACATCGGCGCCGACCCGGACCATTTCCCTAACCTTGGCCCGGATGGCATCCACCCCATCGGCTACTCCGGAGGGCAGCCGGGGATCAGCATGGGAATGGCCGTGGCCGGAGCCGCTAACCCGGTCCGCCAATCCGCCGGTGGGTGAGATTATGCCCACCGAAAGGACCAGCCGGGGGCCGGGATACAGGCCTTCCTCAACTGCCATCTTGAAGCCGGCGTCCAACCCGCCCGCGTCTCGCACGCAGGTGTAGCCCGCCGCCAGGGTTTGAGCCAGCACGTAGGCGGTCCGCAAATTTTGTAGGGAGCCAGGTTCGCTAAGGCCCCAGCGGCCGGCCAGGTCGTAGCCCTGGGACGCCAGATGATCGTGGCAATCGATCAGACCCGGCATCAGCGTCATGCCCGAAACGTCGATGACCTCTACGTCGGGCGGGAGGACCACGGCCGCTCGCGGACCGACATCCTCGATCCGCTGACCGTTTAGCAATACCGTGGAGTCGGGGATCGCCGGCGCTCCGGTTCCGTCAATCAGGGTTGCTCCCAGGAGAGCTAGCATATACCACCTCCGCGGCTAATCAAGCGCCGACGCCACGCCTGCTTGGGCTTTTGGTGTGATGCTAATAAGGCTGGAGATGGTTGTCAAGCAGATATGGGATCGACAGGCAACTCTCAATCCGAATCTGCGGTACCAGCGTAATATATAACAAGGGACCGTAAATTCAAGTTAACACTAAGGCTTCACTTCAAAAACTAGCTCCATCTACGTCCGAAGACCAGCTTCTTTCTACAATCATAACTTTTCTTAACTCTTCTTAAGACTTGCCGGGCATACAATCAATACAGTTATTCCCAAATCGATTCGTGGGCAAGCACCCTTCTGTTGTGTGCAAAAATCGTAGAAAGTTACAAGTGTAAACCTAGAGGATCGGCCGAAAAGTACCCTGATCCAGGCTAGTCCGATATAATGGGTAGGAGAATTTAATGGGTGTGGGAGGCAGGGGATGCTGGGAAAACGCTCTAAACAGCTGGGGTTCCTGGAAGCGGACCATCTCTACCTGGACTATGTGGGTCGCGGCTCCTTCTACGGCTTCCTGGCCTCCCTGCGGGGTCAGCTATTTCGGGACGAAGATTTCGCCGAACTGTATTGCCCAGACAATGGCCGGGACAGCGTGCCGCCCAGTCTGGTGGCCACCGCGCTGTTGTTGCAAGCCTACGACAAAGTTAGCGACCTGGAAGCCAAGCAGAGGGCGGATTTCGATATCCGGTGGAAGGTGGCGTTGGGGATTGAGGTGGAGGACCGTCCCTTTGCCAGTACGACAAAGTTCGAGCCCAGCTGATCCTCCACGACCAGGTGCGGTCCGTCTTTCAGCGCAGCCTCCAATTCGCCCGGCAGACCGGCTGCCTGAAAGGACGGCGGATGAAGGTGGCGGTGGACACTACCTACATTCTGGGTCGGGGAGCGGTCAAGGACACCTACAACCTGCTGGCCGACGGCATCGTCCAGGTGGTCAGGGCATTGGCCCAACTGGATGGGACCCGGGCCGAGGAGTGGGCCTTGAGACACGGCCTGGAGCTTTACTTTGGCTCCAGTGTGAAGGGAGAGGCGGGGATTGACTGGGACAACAAGAAGGAGCGGCAAGCCTTACTGCAGAAGATAGTAGCCGATGCTGACCTGGTATTGGAACTGGCCCGTCAGGCCCAAGGTAGATTTCCCGCAGATAGTCCTGAGCGCCAGGCTATTGGAGAAGCAGCGGAACTCTTGGGGCAACTCCTCTTGCAAGATGTGGAACGGCAGGAGGATGGTCCGGCCCGGAAGGATGGCGTAAGCCGGGACCGGGTCCCTTCGGCGCACGACCCGGAGATGCGCCATGGGCGCAAAAGCAGCAGCAAACGCTTCGACGGACATAAGGCTGCCGTGGTGGTGGATACCGATTCCCAACTGGTGACCGCGGTAGACATTCTGCCCGGCAATGCCGGTGACAACACCGGAGTCTTGGAATTGGTGGAGCAGAGTGAAGAGAACACGGGCATAGCGGTGGAGGAGACTATCGGGGATGCGGCCTATGGAGATGGCGGGACGCGGCAGGCCTTTGCCGATGCCGACCGGACGCTAATAGCCAAGGTGCCGGGTCGTCCTAACAAGGCCCACTTCCCCAAGGAAGACTTCCAGATCGACCTGGCGGCTGGCGCCTGCACCTGCCCGGCCGGGCAGGTCACCCACACGCTACGTACCATGGGCAACCGGACCAACCGGTTGGGTCAGACCTACCCGGCCCAGAGTTTTCAATTCGACCCGGCGGTCTGTGGCGTATGCCCGCTGCGAGACCAATGCATTGCCAGCAGCAAGGGCAAAGGCCGTTCGGTGACTCTCCACCCTCAGGAAGCGCTCCTGCAACAAGCCCGGGCCTTCCAGCAGAGTGAGGATTTTGCCGAATACCCTAGTCGGCGACAGGTGGTCGAGCATCGCCTGGCTCGGCTGGTTCAACTGGGAGTCCGCCAATCTCGCTACTTTGGCCGGACCAAGACCCTTTATCAGCTACTCCTGGCAGCCACGGTGGCCAACCTGACCCTGGTGGCTACCAAGACGGGGATGATGTCCCAGGGTCCAGGCTCCTCCCCCAATAAACCAGAGAATAGACCGGACCGGCCCGCCGCCGGAGCCTGCCCTGAGTTCGCCACCGGGTCGCCCATCGTTACCGCCCAATTCATATTGGTCGCTGCCAGCTGGGCCGCCCTTAGTCTCAGACCTGGCCCACTCCACTGGTTAACCTCCGCCGCATCTCGTCACAGCAGGGCTTTTCAGCCGGGTTTCTGGTACTACAACGACGGGTTTAAGGTGGCGGCTCCATCCTGCTTTCGCGGCGGGTGGAGCGGCGTCTCTCGTGGGAACGGCGAGCCGGTTCGTTGCGTAGCTGCGTATCCTCCAGCCACAACAGCAATTGATCGGGCCCGAACTGCTCCCAGGGCAGCATCTCCCGCACCACCCGGTACACCTGTGGCCTCGTGATCCGGGGCATCTTTTTCCCCCCAATCCTGCTGCAGGCTCAGCAGGAACGCTCCACCCAGCAGGCACATGGCTATGTGGTGATGCCACCCTGCCCAGGCCGCAGCTTGGGTTTGCGGGGGCGGCCGAACCCCGGATATTCCGGACTGGTCCAAGCCGGGTCCAAGGGCCAGACCGTAGTGCCGCCCGGAACGTCCAGCACGTAGCGCATCCCCAGGGCCGCCAGTCCCTCCCGGAAGGTCGGCGACATCCCGAAGGCGTCGTCTCCGGCAACCCACTCGGCCCTGAGGTAGCCCAACTCCAGGACCCGCTCCAGCATCTCCAGGGCCAACTCCGTCTTTGACCGGTAGTTCCGCCGGTCCTCCGGCACACCCGCCGCAGCACACCGGTCCTGGTCGGAGGTCCAACTCTTGGGCAGATACAGCCGCTTGTCCACCAACGCCCGGCCCAGCGGGCTGACGTAGGCCAGGAACATCCCACCCTGGCAGTTGGCCACCTTGCCCAGCCTGCCGCAGTACTGCCGGGCCACTCCCGCCGATTTCCTGCCCTGCTTGGGGAAGTCGCTGCCATCGAACACCCACACCGCCTCCGGGTGTCCCAGCCTGGGGGCCAAGTATTCCTGCAACCGCCCTATGACTGTCTCATCGGACCACCGGGCCTCGGTGAGAAAGCGCTGCATCGCCCGGGCCGAGATGCCCACCGATTCCGAGAGATTCTCGGCGTTGCGCCGCTCCTGGTCCTGCACCAGCAGCGCCTGAAGGTAATTCCCGCTGTGATCCCGCCACTGCTTGCGGCCGAAGGAGGCCGCAAAGAAGGCGTGGAATTCCTGAAGGCTGTCGTAGACCCGCTCGAAGCTCGCCGCATCCATCACCCAAACCACCCAACATCATCTGTCCAGCCATCCTACCAGACAACTCGTCGTTGTAGTACTAGAAGCCCGGCTGAAAAGCCCTGCTGTGACGAGATGCGGCGGAGGTTAACCAGTGGACTGGGCCAGGTCTGAGACTAAGGGCGGCCCAGCTGGCAGCGACCAATATGAATTGGGCGGTAACGATGGGCGACCCGGTGGCGAACTCAGGGCAGGCTCCGGCGGCGGGCCGGTCCGGTCTATTCTCTGGTTTATTGGGGGAGGAGCCTGGACCCTGGGACATCATCCCCGTCTTGGTAGCCACCAGGGTCAGGTTGGCCACCGTGGCGGCCAGGAGTAGCTGATAAAGGGTCTTGGTCCGGCCAAAGTAGCGAGATTGGCGGACTCCCAGTTGAACCAGCCGAGCCAGGCGATGCTCGACCACCTGTCGCCGACTAGGGTATTCGGCAAAATCCTCACTCTGCTGGAAGGCCCGGGCTTGTTGCAGGAGCGCTTCCTGAGGGTGGAGAGTCACCGAACGGCCTTTGCCCTTGCTGCTGGCAATGCATTGGTCTCGCAGCGGGCATACGCCACAGACCGCCGGGTCGAATTGAAAACTCTGGGCCGGGTAGGTCTGACCCAACCGGTTGGTCCGGTTGCCCATGGTACGTAGCTTGTGGGTGACCTGCCCGGCCGGGCAGGTGCAGGCGCCAGCCGCCAGGTCGATCTGGAAGTCTTCCTTGGGGAAGTGGGCCTTGTTAGGACGACCCGGCACCTTGGCTATTAGCGTCCGGTCGGCATCGGCAAAGGCCTGCCGCGTCCCGCCATCTCCATAGGCCGCATCCCCGATAGTCTCCTCCACCGCTATGCCCGTGTTCTCTTCACTCTGCTCCACCAATTCCAAGACTCCGGTGTTGTCACCGGCATTGCCGGGCAGAATGTCTACCGCGGTCACCAGTTGGGAATCGGTATCCACCACCACGGCAGCCTTATGTCCGTCGAAGCGTTTGCTGCTGCTTTTGCGCCCATGGCGCATCTCCGGGTCGTGCGCCGAAGGGACCCGGTCCCGGCTTACGCCATCCTTCCGGGCCGGACCATCCTCCTGCCGTTCCACATCTTGCAAGAGGAGTTGCCCCAAGAGTTCCGCTGCTTCTCCAATAGCCTGGCGCTCAGGACTATCTGCGGGAAATCTACCTTGGGCCTGACGGGCCAGTTCCAATACCAGGTCAGCATCGGCTACTATCTTCTGCAGTAAGGCTTGCCGCTCCTTCTTGTTGTCCCAGTCAATCCCCGCCTCTCCCTTCACACTGGAGCCAAAGTAAAGCTCCAGGCCGTGTCTCAAGGCCCACTCCTCGGCCCGGGTCCCATCCAGTTGGGCCAATGCCCTGACCACCTGGACGATGCCGTCGGCCAGCAGGTTGTAGGTGTCCTTGACCGCTCCCCGACCCAGAATGTAGGTAGTGTCCACCGCCACCTTCATCCGCCGTCCTTTCAGGCAGCCGGTCTGCCGGGCGAATTGGAGGCTGCGCTGAAAGACGGACCGCACCTGGTCGTGGAGGATCAGCTGGGCTCGAAACAGTTGCAGGGTGCTCTTGGCAAAGGGACGGTCCTCCACCTCAATCCCCAACGCCACCTTCCACCGGATATCGAAATCCGCCCTCTGCTTGGCTTCCAGGTCGCTAACTTTGTCGTAGGCTTGCAGCAACAGCGCGGTGGCCACCAGACTGGGCGGCACGCTGTCCCGGCCATTGTCTGGGCAATACAGTTCGGCGAAATCTTCGTCCCGAAATAGCTGACCCCGCAGGGAGGCCAGGAAGCCGTAGAAGGAGCCGCGACCCACATAGTCCAGGTAGAGATGGTCCGCTTCCAGGGGTCCTCGCTGTGCCGGCCTTACTCCCAGCATCCTCAACCTCCCCCACCCCTTTAATTCTCCGGTTTAATTCTACTGCCAATTATATCGGGTTGCCTGGGGTCAAGGCACTTTTCGGCCGGAGTTCTAGGCGGGATACTGGAACGAATTGGTCGGCTTAGGCTGGCTCCTGGCTAGTCCACTTTAGGAGCGTCGGGATTGGTTACGGTTACGGGGTCGCACAGGGCAAAAGAGCTTCCCAAGGGGGAGACTTGGGCGTAGACAAGCGGTTTGGGGCTTTTACGCTTGGCAGTACAGTGGTTGCCCAATGAAAGCGGGGACTTTGAGTGAATCAGGCCGCATCAGACCGCATTTGACGCCCTTGGAATGCGGGATTATATTTGGCGGTATCCCCGCGGGAGCTATATCCAGGAAAGGTGGTTTGATCTGGGGAATCCCGGATAAAGCTATTCTGGTGCGACCTGTTCCCAGGCTTCCTGGGCTGTAGGCCAATCATTGTTGTCGACACTGATGAAACTATAACCCTCCCCCCACCTCCGACAAAATCTCCCACCATCAAGATTTCCATGGCCAGCTCCATCACCAAGTGGGAGTGGCTGGAAGCGGCGGTGGAGGCCTTCAACGTCGCCTCAAAGAAGGACTCCAACCTCCAGGTCAAGGATAGGCCAATTGAGGTCGAGATTCTCCGGGAAAATGATCCCCTGACCGGGAAATTAAGGTTTAATCGATGAGGGACAGGCCGATGACGACATCGCGAAAAGGGAGGGAATGTTCGGAATCAGCTCCCGGGATGTTCTGGCCGCCATCAACACCGCCATAATCAAGGAAGGCGAGGGCGGGTGCTTAACCCCTATTCGGGTTATCCGCTCTCTACGAGACGTGTTTGACCATCGAATGGGTTATACCCCCGAGGAAATCGCCAAGTTTAGGGAACTGCTCTCGGCGGGGGATGGCGGCAGCGTCATGGCGGAGTATCGGGAATATGTTATGAAGACCGTGAGCCGGGCCTTTTTGAAGGCCTATGACGACCTGGCCCGCGATCTTTTCCGCCAGTACATCGAAGGTGCCTCCTTCGTTCGTACCCAGCGGCGCCGGTTTGTGCGCTGGGAGATGGTGGACATCGAACGAGATGATTTGACCGGCAAGCCTAAAGACGTGGAATCCGTTCGCAAGTTCCTGCGCTCAATCGAGCAACACATCGGCGGTGTGGATGAAGCCGGCGCCGATATTTTCCAGGGGGAAATCCTGGAGCTGATGGGTAGTGACCCCAACTTCGGCTATGACTCCTACCCTCCATTGCGTCAGGCGGTGGAGAAGAAGCTGCTGGCCGATGCTCAATCCACCCTGAAACTGGTCCTCGACCCCAACAAACCCAAGGATGACGAGACCAGGAAACGGACTGGAGACCTGTTCCAAGAGTTGGAGGAGAGCGGCCATTGCCCAGTCTGCTCGGCGGAAACGGTCAAGAACGCGGCCGAGTTCCTCAGCGAATAAGCTAATTCAAAGTTGCGGTGGGACCCCAATACTTATATACCCAAACTCTGCGGGCTTCACCTTGGTATTAATTTAGGCAGGCGTTCCTGGCTGTCCCTTTCCCTCCTCTGCCCCAGCCTTGAGCGCCCCCACTGCCTGAGTGACATAACCTAGCGACATCACCTTTGGAGGTGAGCGTTGTGTCCATCACCGTACCCGAGCCGATTGCCGAGCGGGGCAAGAAAGACGCCCGCCGGCATCGGGAAAAGCAGCGGGAAGCGATACGCAAACAGCTTCCGGAAATCATCTCGGAAGAATCTATCATTACCCGAGGGCGGGGCAAAACTGTAAGGGTCCCCATTCGCTCCATAAACATCCCCCACTTTCGCCCCGGCAGCCGCCAGAAGGAAGGCAGCAAGGGGCAGGCCGGAGCAGGCGGGGTGGGCATTGGTCAGGGCTCCAGCCGGCCGGGCGACGTCATCGGTCGCCGGCCGGCACCCAACCCAGGTCCGGGAGGAGGGGAAGCTGGAGACGAGGCCGGCCAGGAATATATCGAGAGCGAGATCGAGCTGGAAGAGCTGATCTCCATGATGCTGGAGGACCTGGGTCTGCCCAGGTTGGAGAAAAAAGAGGTTGCGGAGCTGGAAGTCGTTCTAGGGTTCCAGATCCGCGGGATCAAGAAATCCGGCCCAAAGCCACTATTGGACCCTAAACCAAAGCTAAGGTGAAACCTACATAAAGCGAACCCGAAGAGGAGTTGCGATATTCTGTAAAAGAAGTCGAGTGGCGGTGGTGGAAGGAATGAAGGAAATAGTGCAACTCATGGAAGAGTGGCAACTCAATGTAGGTGACTTACGGGAAAGGATGTATCGAGCGCCAACACCTCGAGAGCGAGAGCGATGGCACGGGCTATGGTTGTTGGGCCAAGGGTGGTCGGCTATCCAGGTGGCTGAGGCTTTGGACAGAGAGCCTCATACCATTGGAAACTGGCTGGCCAACTTTCGCCGAGGCGGGGCCCAAGGTTTGGTCTTTGAACAGACTGGGGGTTCCCCCCCGTCTTGAACTGGGGTCAACAGAACCAACTGAAGTCTGCGGTGCAAAATCCGCCTGGAGAGGCGGGAGTTGAATTGTCCAACTGGAATTGGAAAGTAGTGAGGCAATTTCTCAAGCAGAGCTTTGACCTGGGGCTGAGTCGAAGCAGTTGCTTGAACTACCTCCATCGGTTGGGCTTCGTGCTGAAGCGACCCAAGAAACGCCTCCTGAAAGCCAAGGATGAAGCGCGGAAAGCCTTCGTCCTCCAGTACAGCCAAATCCGAGAGGAGGCCCAAGAGAGTGGGGCCAAAATCTTCTTCGTAGACGAAGCCCACTTTCGGGCCGATGCCGATCTGAGGGGGAAATGGGTGCTCAAGGGAGAGCCGGCGCTGGTGGACTCTACCAGTCCTCGGTGGGGAGAGAAGGCCTGCTACTACTTGGGAGTTTGCTTGGAGGCTGGGGAGGTGGAAGCCATGGAAATAGCCGGCAACAGCAATGCCGAGACCTCCACCGCCTTTTTACGGCAGCTAAGAGAAAAACATCTTGGGACCTCTGGTAGTGATTTGGGACAATGGGCCAGCCCACCGAGGAGCAGCGATTCGCAGCTATTTGACCACCCCTGACTTGCAGCCGAGGCTGGTGGCCTTACCGGCCTACAGCCCAGACTTCAATGCCGACGAAGCCGTCTGGGACTGGGCCAGGGAAGAGGTCACGGCCAACGAATGCCTGGGAACAAAAGCCCAAGTCCAAGAGAAGATGAATGCATTCTTCGGCGGACTAGCTCACCGTAAGGATGAAGTGAAACATCGCTGCCGAACCCTGTTACAAGCTCGAGCCGATGCATTGATTTTTACACCTTCCCTACCTTTGCCATCGCTGCAAAATGTAGTTCCCACCTTGGCTTTGGTTTAGGAGAAGCTCCCGAACCCCCTTTGGCCGCTTCTTCGCCTTCCTCCAGATACTGGTTGACCAGACCGGGCGGGATGAGCTGGCGTGCTTTCATGCCCTCAAGCAGGCCGGAGGAGATCTTAGCGAGGCGGTGATATTGCTGGAGGACCCCAGCTTCCCAAACATCAAGCTTGAAACCTCGTCTGAAGTGGAGCCCTTTGGAATCTACCAGAGCGGGGACCTCAGGTATCATCGGATTCGAGAGGATACTCAGCAGCAATCCAACGCCGTTGTTCTGGCAATGATGGACGTTTCCGGTTCAATGACGACGATGAAGAAGTATGTCGCCCGGTCGCTCTTGTTCTGGCTGTCCGAATTTCTCAGGACCATCTACCAGAGGGTGGAAATTCGCTTCATCATTCATCACACAGCCGCCCGCCTGGTACCAGAAGAGGAGTTTTTTCATACCATGGAGAGCGGCGGCACACGGTGTGCCAGCGCGTATGAGCTGGCCAATGGGCTGATCGATTCCCAATATCCGACGAAATTGTGGAACGTGTATGCCTTCCACTTTTCCGACGGCGAGGATTTCGCCCCGCAGGATTCCATGGCGGAAGCCAAGAAGCTCTTCCAGAAGGGCATCAACATGTTTGGATACGGGGAGATCCACGTGGACGAGCATTATCGCTCCTACGGCAACTTGTTTCCCTCCTTCAAGGAGAGCTTTCCTCTGGTGGATTCCAACGTGACCAGCGACGGGGTCAGCGTGGACGTGACGTCTGGAGGGGAGGATTTGCCCTTTTTGGGGGTGGTAATCCAAGACCGGAAACAAATTTGGCCCGCCCTGCGGGAGTTCCTCAAAAAGGACCGGTGGGCGCAGTAAACCGGGGGGATTTGGTATGAACCAAGGGGATTTGGACCGCCTAAGAAAAATCGATGTTAGAGTGCGAGAAATCGCCGAAGACATGGGGCTCCTGACCACGGAGATCATGTTCGAGATCGTTTCCGCCCAGCGGGTGCTGGAAGGCATGTCATATAACTTCCCGACCAACTTCTCCCACTGGTCCTTTGGCCGTGACTACGAAAGGAACCGAACAATTTATGAGCATACCGGTCACGGCATCCCTTATGAGCAGGCCTGGAATTTTGAAACCCCCAAAGCGTTTCTAGTGGAGACAAATCCCCTGGCGCTAAACGCACTGATCCTGGCTCATGTCTACGGGCACGTCGATTTCTTCCTGGCCAACAGGTACTGCCAGCACGGGCGGTCCTTCGCTGATATAGCCGACGAGGCCCGTAACGCCGCTCTTCGATTTCAGGAGTACACCGACCGGTATGGCGTGGATGAGGTGGAGGCCGTAATCGATGCCGGAATGGCGATTCAGTGGCACCAGGATCTGGATCCCTTCGCTGAGGAGGTGCCCGAGGAAGATCTGCGCGATCGGCTGATCGCCGTCGAAAGAGCCAAGCTGGAGCGTCCCACCACCTTAGCTGGAGAGCTAAGAGGAGTGCAAACGGCGGAGGAGATCGCGGTAATTGAACGAAACCTCAATGAGGTGTTGCTTAAAACGCCTCCCCAGCCGGAGTACGACCTGCTTCGCTATGTGATTACCCACTCCCCCAAGCCGCTCCGTCCCATGGCTGCGGATATGCTTTCGGTGATCCGCAATCAGGCCCGGGCCCTGGCCCCCAACGGCCGGACCAAGCTGCTGAACGAAGGATGGGCTACCTACGTTCACGTTCACATTATGAGACAGATTTTCCAGGAAGGGTTGTTGACTCCGGAAGAGCATGGGGTTTTCAATAAATTCCACTCGGCTGTCCTACGGGAGGATAAGAAGTCCCTGAACTGGTACCGGGTTGGTTATGGCCTTTACGAGTATGTCGAAGAGCAGTGGGACAAGGGGCGCTTCGGCCGGGAGTTTGAAGAATGCGAAGACCCACATCGCTGGGCCTACTGGAACACCGGGGCGAATCAGGGCCGGGACAAGATCTTTGAGGTGCGGGCCAATTACAGCGACCGCATGGCGGTAGAGCTGCTGTTCCGGGACGATTTCATCCACGACCAGAAGCTGTACCTGTACCAGGAGCAGGTTGACGACGAATCGGGGGAGATAATCGACGTGGTGGTCGAGAACCGGCCCGAAACCCTTCGACAAATACTAAAGCGCCACCTGACCCTCTATGTCTCTCCCATCATTTACGTGAAGGACGGCAATTATAACGACAATCGGGAGTTGTACCTGATGCACGTAAGCGATTCCCGGTCCCCCTTCGAACTGAATCAGCGATACCAGCAGGGAACGTTGGAGAAGCTATTCTACTTGTGGGGCCGCCCGGTCCACCTGGAAACCGACGAAATCACCGACGACCAGGTAACTCGGGTGGTGGACACCTATGACGGAGAAGACCATACGACCCGGAAAGTCAGTGGCTAGTGGACCCTGGCAGCGCCTGATAGAGCAGGCCAGGTCGCCAGCGAGCAAGAAGTAGTTATTCCGTAGGGACGCACGGCCGTGCGTCCCTACTTTTCATAGTGTAAGGGTCTAACAGCCCATATACAGCCCGGTCCGATAGGACTATCCTCGGCCCGACGCAGGGGTCAATACCAACCCAATCCTTCTCCGGTCTTAGATGGCCGGGAGAGCCATTCCCATGCGCCAGCCTGGCCCGGCTCCGGACCTAACATCTCAATAAATTTGACAGCTGGCCGACTCCTGCACTATGCTCCAAACGCTCCTTGGGGAACCGCTGCAGGCCGGGGAGATGACCGTAAACAGTAATTCCCAGCAACCCAGTATTAAAAAGGGAAGGGAAATATGCCGAAGGTTATTCCGGTACCCGACGAGTTAAGCCAGCCATTCTGGGACGCGGTGAACGAGAAGCGGCTGGTTTTGCAGCACTGCGGCAGCTGCGATCTACTTCAGTATCCGCCTAAGCGAAGCTGCCTCCAATGCGGCTCGGCCGAAACGCTGCTCTGGAAGGAAGTCGTAGGGAAGGGCCACATCTCCTGTTATATCCTCATCGAGGATGGCCGGCTGGATCGGCGCATGCCGGATCAACCCTACAATCTGGCTCTGGTGACCCTGGACGAGGAGCCCAGAATCAATTTCTACTCCAACCTACCCGGCGTTCCGGCGGACCAGGTCCCAATAGGAGCTGCGGTAGAAGTGGTGTTCGAGGAGTGCGGCCCCGGTCAGCTGATCCACGAATGGCGGGTGGTCAGTTAGGCGATATTCGCCAGGCAGTAACAGTTTTGAGACCTTTATAAGGGTGAGACATGGCTTCAGAGAATCAGTATTCTTGGCGCAGAGATAAGGACGGTCTGGGAGTCTGGGAGCACCGGGGAAAGGTTGCGGTCGCCGGATATGGGCACTCCCCGATTGATCGGCGATGGGATGGCACATCGATGGACCAGACCCTGGGAGCCTACACCATGATCGCTTGTCAGCGAGCCATGGATGACGCCGGGGTAACGCCGGACCAGGTCGACGGCATTATCTGCTGTCAGAGCACCATCGCCGGCGCCAGCGGCGGCGCGGTTTCCAACTGGGCGCCCCGGCCCTACTTGGACCCTCCCTACGATTCCGAGTGGGGCCTAACCCGGATTAACGCAAAATGGCTGGTCGAGCAGATGGAGTTGCCCAGCATTAAATACGCTCCGGACAACGTGCCCTCCATCGGGGAGATGGTCGGTTTGGCTGCCCAGGCCGTGGGCGACGGGCAGTGCCACACAACCTTGGTGATCTACCCCACGGGAAACCTGGAAGGCCGGTATCGACGGGGAGGAGAAAACGCCGAGGACTACGCCAAAGGAGGCCGCCAGTGGACCGTTCCCTGGGGGAACCACGGCGGCAACGATTTCATCAACATCTTCCCCCACGAACAGTATTGCAGCAAATACGGGGGAACCCACGACGACCTGGCCCCCTTTGTGATTAACCAGCACCGCAACGGGCTGATGACACCCCGGGGGTTCAATGCCACCCACGAGGTACCCCAGCTTTCGCGGGAGGACTATGTGAGTTCCCGTTATATCCTCAAGCCCCTCAGGCTTTGGGATTGCGACCGGCCGGTTAACGCCTGTGCGGCCTATTTGTTCACCACCGCCGAGCGCGCTCGGGACATGAAGCAGCCTCCCGTTTACGTCCTCAACCACTCCCAACACAACTTCAACCCGCGCAGCACCCAGCCGACTCTTGACGAGATAGAGGACTGGACGGACCGGGCAGCCCGCCGGATGTACGAGGGCGTTGGCCTGGGTCCCGAGGACGTAGATATCTTCAACCCGTATGATGGCTACTCCACCATGTCTCAGTTTTTCCTGGAGGCCTTCCAGTGGCATGGCGTAAAACGGGGAGACGCCTTCGCCTTCTACGCCGGAGATATCCGGGTCGAGGGTCCGCATCCCCTCAGCTCCAGCGGTGGCAACCTGGGCAACGGCCGCACTCGCGCCTCCATGTACACCGACAGCATTGAGCAGCTTCGGGGCACCGCTGGCCCGCGGCAGCTTCAGATACGGTGCGAGACCGCCCTGGCCGCTTTCTCCACGCCTCCCAGCGGAGGCTGGATCATGTTTAGCAAGCACCCCAGCTAGAATCTCCCGCCCATTTCGGAAAGTTGCCTAAACCGACACGGCGGCTGCGAGAGTGGCCGCTTGGGTAATCCCCTAAATCCCCTTTTTTACAGGGGGACTGGGTGTATCGCCATTTGTAAAGGGGGATTTGGGACTCCCATGTTTGGAACTTTTTTCAATAATCAGTAACTCCAATGGAGGATAATATTTGGCCAGACTCATTAGTTTCGATATCGATGGAACATTGGAGGTGGGAGACCCGCCGGGGTATATAACGATGGACATGGTCCGGAGGGCCCAGGCGTTGGGATTTATCATCGGCAGCTGCTCCGACCGGACCGTCGGCAACCAGCAAGAGATCTGGCAGCGCTGTGGCATCGCAGTGGAATTTACCGTGCTGAAGCACCAGCTGGAGCAGGTGAAAGAGGAGTTCGAGGCGGCGGAGTATTACCACATCGGCGACACCAACCTCGACCGTCAATACGCCGAGCGTGCCGGCTTCGCTTATCTGTTTCCCGACCCTTCCGTGGACCAGCTCTGGGCGTCAGAATGACATAACGATCAAGGCGGGCCTTTGTTGGGAGAGGCTTGGCGTGGTCTTGATGGCTGCGTAGCAATTCCCTGCCCGGCTATTTGACGCGACCCTGAGGCGCTCCTAAACCAAAGCTAAGGTGAAACCTACATAAAACGAACCCGAAGAGGAGTTGCGATATTCTGTAAAAGAAGTCGACGGGCGGTGGTGGAAGGGATGACAGACATAGTGCAACTCCTGGAACGGTGGCAACTGGATGTAGGCGACTTACGGGAAAGGATGTATCGGGCGCCAACACCTCGGGAGCGAGAGCCTCATACCATCGGAAACTGGCTGGACAACTTTCGCCAAGGCGGGGCCCAAGGTTTGGTCTTTGAGCAGACTGGGGGTTCCCCCCCGTCTTGAACCGAGGTCAACAGAACCAACTGAAGTCTGCGGTGCAAAATCCGCCTGGGGAGGCGGGGATTGAATTGTCCAACTGGAACTGGAAAGTAGTAAGGCAATTTCTCAAGCAGAGCTTTGACCTGGGGCTGAGTCGGAGCAGTTGCTTGAACTACCTCCATCGGTTGGGCTTCGTGCTGAAGCGACCCAAGAAACGCCTCCTGAAAGCCAAGGATGAAGAACGGAAAGCCTTCGTCCTCCAGTACAGCCAAATCCGAGAGGAGGCCCAAGAGAGTGGAGCCAAGATCTTCTTCGTGGATGAAGCCCACTTTCGGGCCGATGCCGACCTGCGAGGCAAATGGGTACTCAAGGGAGAGGCAGCGCTGGTGGACTCCACCAGTCCCCGGTGGGGAGAGAAGGCCTGCTACTACTCGGGAGTTTGTCTGGAGACTGGGGAGGTGGAAGCCATGGAAATAGCTGGAAACAGCAATGCCGAGACCTCCACCGCCTTTTTACAGCAGCTAAGAGCAAACCATCCTGGACCTCTGGTAGTAATCTGGGACAATGGACCAGCCCACCGAGGAGCAGCGATTCGCAGCTATTTGACCACTCCTGACTTGCATCTGAGGTTGGTGGCCTTACCGGCCTACAGTCCAGACTTCAACGCCGACGAAGCCGTCTGGGACTGGGCCAGAGAAGAGGTCACGACCAACGAATGCCTGGGAACAAAAGCCAAAGTCCAAGAGAAGATGAATCAATTCTTCGGCGGGCTAGCTCACCGTAAGGAAGAAGTGAAACGTCGCTGCCGAACCCGGTTACAGGCCCGAGCCGATGCTTTGATCTTTACACCTGCCGTGCCTTTGCCATCACTGCCCAATGTAGTTCCCACCTTGGCTTTGGTTTAGACTATTAGCCAGCAAGCATCTCGCATCCCTGCGAAACATCGTTGGACCACCGATAGCCACCCCGAGGCAGGAGACATTGATGAAGTTCGATGATGCAGTAAGAGAGACCCGCACTTTTACCGACCTGCGGCGTATAGCAGGAGCCCATGTGGTTGACCACAGGCAACTCGCAGATGAAGAGTTACGGGACGCGGTTATCAAGGTCAAGCCTCAGTATCTCCATGAAGAAACCGTCAGAATTAACCTGGACCGAGCCCTGTTTAGAGACCAGCGGAACGACTTCCGCATCATGTCGCACGTGATATTGGTCGACGTTCTATTGGACCAATATGATTTCCTGCTACCTGTCTCGCTGGCTGAAGAACAGGTCATTGGGTTCGAACAGTCTATCGTAAACCGTTCAAATGAAACCGAACTTCTGGATATGGCCTGCGGCAATCATGACTCGAGCCGGTATCACGATCTCGACCTTTACTTCTTCGTTCTTCGAGTAGCTTGGGAGAACGAAGATGCCAAAAGCCCGGACGAGGTGAATCTCCTCAGAAAGCTTCGAGAGCGTCTGCGGATCACGGAGTCGGACCACCGGCTCCTCGAAGCAAAGCTCGGGAAGTACCCTAAGCCATCAAACGTGCTTCATACCAGGGCAGAAATCAACGATGACCGCAGGTTTCTACAAGGACTGGGGCTCTTGCTCAGTGTCAGGCAAGACGACGGTGCAGACCTGGATGTTATTCCGGAAGAGTTAGCAGTCGTGATGCGCGGTATTTTGGGCCTGGAAATGAGGACCGAAGGTTACCGACAACTGATGGAATATAGGCCGTTGAGGCGAAAAACCCATTTGACAGAGGTTTTATCAAGGACCGGAATCGAGTCTGCTCGCAATGATACAATCCCCAACCTTGTTGACCGGGTGGTGCGGTACGTGCCGCCTTCCAAGGCCATAGCAAGCACCTCTCCAAGATTCGGGCTTAATAGTGATCAACTTACGTCATGGTGTCGCCAATTAAGTATATCCACCTCTGGTGCGGTGGAAGAGCGGGTTCGACGAGTCGTAGCTCATTTTGACCAACTCAGGCCTCGCATGGTGGCGGAGTCAGACGAGCGTGCAATTTGGTACGACTTCTACGAGGAGCTCGCGCAACGAAACCATGAGACCTTGCGCGCTCAGCACGTGATTGACAAAGACCTGGAGATCGAAGCGAAGTTCGAGGACGCGACCGCCTATTTATTTGATGAGAAGCTTCACCATACCCCTTTGCGCCAAAGAGGTAGCAACCACCCTGATGGTCTGTTGAGCCTACAGTCCAGCTATCTGATGTGGGACAACAAATCAAAGGAGAGCCCCGTCAACCTGAAGGATCACCTTAGCCAATTTGATGGATACATGAATCAGGCTGACAAGCCTGTTCCTGTTTTCCTGGTAATCGGCCCAGACTTTACCGAGGATTCTGAAGCTGAAGCCGTACGCTACCATGCTCAACACTTTGACCGAAACATAGTGCTTGTCACGGCCCACGATCTCAAGAGCCTCGCGGATGAGTGGTCGTCCGAGACAAATAGACGGCGCGATGACGCCTTCAACTTGGGGTTGCTTGCAGCAACGGGCAGGTTCAAGCGGGAGAGCCTGGGGAAGATTGTCTAGCTCCCAAAAACTTCCCCAAGAAGTTGAACAGTGGTTTTGACACCAGCGGTTTTTAAAGAGGAGGGGTTCCATGGCTGATGAGGAGCTTCGGGTTGGGTTAATTGGCGCCGGCGGCAACGTCCGCAACCGCCATATCCCCGGCTTCCAAAAAGTTCCGGATCTGGAGATCCTCGGCGTGGCCAACCGTAGCCTGGCATCCAGCCGCAGCGTGGCGGACCAGTTCAACATCCCACGGGTGTACAACGGCTGGCAAGAGTTGCTGGAGGACGATGATATCAACGCCGTCTGCATCGGCACCTGGCCCTACATGCACCGCACTCTCACCCTGGCGGCCCTGGAAAAGGGCAAGCATGTCCTGACCGAGGCGCGGATGGCGTCCACGGCCCAGGAAGCACGGGACATGCTGGCGGCCTCACGGAGGCATCCGGAACAAATCTGCCAGCTAACTCCCACCTCCACTTCCTACAGGATCGACCGCCTCTTAAAGCGGCTGATCGGGGAGGGGTTCTTGGGGGAATTGCTGACGGTAGAGGTGCAGGCGCTGCAAAATCGGTTCGCCGACTTTGGCGGCGACTTGCACTGGCGTCATAGCTGGGAATTGAGCGGTTACAACACCCTGAACATTGGCGCCGCCTATGAGTCCATGATGCGCTGGCTGGGCCGGGGCAACCGGGTCATGGCCATGGCCCAGGTCCAGGTTCCCTATCGCCGCGACGAGCAGGGGGAGCTGACCTCGGTAAATATTCCCGATCACGTGGACATTCTCTACCGGCTGGCCAATGGAGCCCAGGTGCATATGCGAATGAGCGCCACCACCGGACTGTCCACGGGCAACCAAATTTGGATGTACGGAACCGAGGGCACGATCCACGTGGATCAGCAGCAGAAGGTCTACGCCGGACGACGGGGCGACACCCAGCTGACAGAGGTTCCCAACCCAGCGGAGCAGCAGGCCCACTACCGGGTGGAGGAGGAGTTCGCCAACGCCATCCGGGGACAGGAGCAAATCACTATGGTCCCCTTCGAGACTGGGGTTCATTACATGGAGTGGACCGAGGCGGTAATCCGAAGCGCCCAAACCGGCCAGGCGATTAATTTGCCCCTGTAGTCCAATCTTTGTAGTCGAATTATTCGCGTTCTTACCAGAATCGGTTCCCTAATCGAAGATTTTGGAGGCTCCTGAACTTATGTGCCCAGACACGATTTACGACTCGGAGCGCGGGGATATTTCCATAGCGGTGGCCGGGGATGCCATGATCACCCGGCGCATGCGGCCCTTCCAAGAGCCGGGTTTCCTCAAGCTGGTGGAGATACTGCGGAAGGCCGATGTCAGCATCGTCAACCTGGAGATGCTGTTCCACGATTACGAGAGCAGCTGGCAGTGGAGCGGGGCCACCTATACTCGTTCGGACCCGCACAACCTGGACGAGCTGAAGTGGATGGGGGTGGATGCCGTGACGACCGCCAGCAACCATTCCTTCGATTTTTCCGAAGGTGGGTTCCTCACTACCTTGCAGCACTGCCGGGAAATAGACCTGCCCCAAGCCGGCGGAGGGCGGAATATCGACGAGGCCCGCTCGCCGGCCTACGTGGATTCCCCCCGGGGCCGAGTAGCGGTCATGGGCGCTACCAGCACCTTTAGCGAGCAGTCCCGGGCGGGTCCGGGTCGTCCCGACTTCCCCGGTCGGCCCGGGGTCAACGCTCTAAGGCACAACCTGGTCCACCACGTGGAGCGGGAGGTGTTCGACGCGCTGAGCCGCGCCCGAGATGAGCTGGGATACCGGGACATTCAGGAAGCCCGCCGAACCTTCGGTTTCCAGGGCACCGAGGAGGCTAAGGATGAGCGCAGCGAGATAGAGTTCCTGGAAAACAAGTTCGTCCTGGGCGAGGATTTTTCGATTACCACCTCGGCCAATCAGGACGACCTGGCCGGCATCGGTAAATGGATTCGGGGAGCCCAGAAGCAGGCCGAATGGGTCGTCTACGGGGCCCATTGCCACGAGAGCGGCGCCACCGGGGAATTCCACGGCCTGACCCGAATCTCGCCTCCAGAGTTCCTGATCGAGATGGCCCACTGGACCATCGATCAGGGCGCGGCCCTCTTCGCCGGGCATGGCCCTCATTTTTTGCGGGGCATAGAGATCTACCAGAACCGGCCCATCTTCTACAGCCTGGGCAACTTTATCTTCCAGAATGAGAGCGTGCTGTGGTTGCCCGATGAGGCTTACCGGCGCTTCAATCTGGGTTACGATCAGACGCCCGGCGACTACTTGGACACTCGCTCCGGCGGGGGAACCCGCGCCTTTGCCGGGGACCCAGTTTTCTGGAGAAGCGTCGTGGCGGTGTGCAACTACAGTGGGGGAGGCCTGAAGGAGGTGTTGCTCTATCCAATAGATATGGGCTACGGGCGCCCCATACCACAGCGGGGCCGCCCGGTGCTGTCGGAAGGCGAGGTAGCCCAGCAGACGTTGACCTGGCTACAGGATGTTTCCAAGCCTTTTGGCACCGAAATTACCATTGCCGACGGCGTGGGCGTGATACGGGTTTGATCAAACTTGAGGGATCAAAATCCCCCTATATCCCCCTTTTTAAAAGGGGGATATAGGGGGATTTTCCCAAAGTAGCTCCTCCGACCGTGTTAAGCTAGGGTTTCAAGGCTCAGTAATAAAATATAACCCACCAAAAAAACAACAGGAGGTAGTTCAATGGCCATCTACAGGTTGTACACCGGCGACGATGGAAAATCCCACATGGATGAACTGGACCTGGCGTCTCAGCCCGACCTGACCACTCTGCACACCAGCACGGGAGTTGTGTTTCGCGCTGCCGAGGTGGGACGGTTCAGCGACTGGCACAACGCGCCCCGCCGCCAGTACATCATTACCCTTTCCGGAGAGGGGGAAATCGGACTGGAGGATGGCACCACCCGGCGGCTGCGGGCCGGGGATGTCAACCTGGCTGAAGACATGACCGGCAAGGGCCACACCACGCGAGTGGTGGGCGACGTTCCTCGGGTCACCGCCACCATCCACCTGGAGGACTAGCGGCGGGACTGGCTTACTCGCCGGTTGGTTGAGGCTGCTGGGCCTCTGCCCCTTAGCCCGTGGGTGGCATGGCAGGCCCAGAACTCGAAGATTGGGACGGTACGATTCGGTCGACCATCCTGTTGATTAGGCTCTCGGTGAACCCTCCCAAGAATGCGGCCAGAATCACAAAATGTTGGGCTTGGTCCCATCCGCCCGTGATGGAGGCGTTGGCAGGCTCCTGGATTGGCATCGGCAGGAACCCCGATTGGAAGGCTTCTACTAGCATTAATCCTAGCACGGCTCCGACAGCGGGCCAAAGGAAACCAGTGAAGATAAGGCCAACAACACTCCTGGATGGATGCCCCCTTCCTAAAGATGTCAGCAGAACTCTTATTGTTCCGCCAGCGGAGCCCGCTACAAGAACCGCAAAGAAAGCAACCGTGGTCAGGCCTAGCATGGCGTTTTCTATAGCATTCACTTTGCCGTCAGGAAGTATACAGGCGAGGAGCCAAGGGCTCGGTCCTTCCCCGAGCCCAGCCAGGCCATCGCACAGGCTGGAGGAGAAACTAATGGTCTTGGCGCGGCCTTCACTTTGCCGTCAGGAAGTATACAGGCAAGAAACAACAAAAATAGTAACTGTTCAGACTTGATGAGGTGAATTGGCTCAAAGCCGTTGGAAAAACGCTGGCATGGCCGGGGGAGTTGTGGCATACCAGGGAGGTGGACACTGAACTAGACCTGAACGCGGCGAGTCGCGAAACTCTGCTGGAGATAATTGCCGGCCAGCGGGCAGTCATTGCCGATTTGCAAAGGCGGATTGGGGTTCTGGAATCCCGTCCCAACCGGCGCGGGTCGTCGGGGATGCCGGGTAATCAGCCGCACTCCAGCCGGCAAGCGCCGGAGAAAAAGGAGCCCAGAAAGCCGCGCCGCCATGGCTTCGCCCGCCAGCGCATGACTCCTACCCGGCGGGTGGAGCATGCCGTGGCGGTCTGTCCCGACTGCGGGACTCACCTGAACGGCGGATGGGTACAGCGAACTCGGGAAGTCATTGAGCTACCGGTGGCTCCGGTAGAAGTGACCGAGCACGCCCTGGTAGCCCGCATCTGTCCGGTATGCCAGCGGCGCCGGCTGCCCAAAGAGGCCCTGCAGGGGGTGGTTCTGGGCCAGCAGCGCCTGGGGGTCAATCTGGTAAGCCTGATGGTGACCCTGCGGGAGGAGGGACGGTTGCCCATAAGAATCATCCAATGGTACCTGGAGACCGTCCATCAGTTGCACCTGAGTGTTGGTGTCATCGTCCAGGCCGTCCATGGAGTAGCCCGTCAGGCTGAGACGGCGGTGCGAGAGGTGCTCGAGCAAGTCCGCGCCAGTCCCGTGGTGCAGGGCGACGAAACCGGCTGGCGCCAGGACGGGAGCAACGGCTATGTTTGGACCTTCAGCACTCCCAGCGAACGATACTTCCTGCGTCGGGGTCGGGATAAGGGGGTGGTGGATGAGGTGCTGGATTCCTCCTTCAGCGGAGTGTTGGTCAGTGATTTCTACGCCGCCTATAACCACTACCCGGGCCTGAAGCAACGGTGCTGGGCTCATCTGCTGCGGGATATCCATGACCTGAAAGGGTTGTACCCAGAAGACGCTGGGCTGGCTCAGTGGGCCGAGGCGGTTCACCAGGTCTACACGGAGGCCAAGGCCGCGGTCCTTCCCCGAGCCCAGCCAGGCCATCGCACCCAGCTAATGCTGGAGGAGAAACTAATGGTCTTGGCGCGGCCTTTCCTTAAAGATCCCCTGGCGGTTCAGGCCAAGCTCTGCCGGCGCATGGAACGGTTCATCAAGGAACTGTTTGTCTTCGTGTCGGACCCAGCCGTGCCCTCAGACAACAACGCCGCCGAGCGGAGCCTGCGGCATCTGGTAACCAGTCGCAAGATCAGCGGCGGCACCCGCTCAGGGCAGGGCACCGACAGCAAGATGACCTTGGCATCCCTCTTTGGCACCTGGCGGGCTAGAGGTCTCAATCCCCTCCTGGAATGCCGCCGGTTGCTCGCTTCCCCTCAAATCTGAACACTTACCAAAAATATGATGAAAAAAGAGAGACCTACCATAGGAAGGAGTACCTGGCCCGCTCCAGCGCTCAAATAGTGGTGTCTCTGCACATACAGGACCAGACCCTTTGCCGTCTCCTGTGCTCCAGCCGTTCCCGATACTCCCGGGGCAGCCTGGTTCAGCAGTATTGCTAGCTGGGCACTTTCTTCCTTTTCGGTCATACGCCGTAGATCAACTGTTAATGCTAGCCGCTGGGCTTCGAGACTCATGCCCTTATATTTGTGATTGTAAAGCCATTGCCATGAGGGGTTCCGGATAGAGTCCCACAAACGCTTCCACATCATATAACCCCGCTTTGAATATATTCATCAATCGGGGATTATTGCTGTTAGGAGGCCGTCTCGAAGGAAACGCTAGCGGGGCTGGTACTTATAACCCCTGGCTATGCCCCGCTCCGGCAGGGGTGGTTGTTCATTGGGTTGGTACCGGTAGTTGGGATTCTCGTTCTCCTTGGGGCCGATAGTGCTGCGCAGCCGGCCCAGTCCCTCTACTTCCATCTCGACCACGTCGCCCGGCTGGAGAAAACGAGCCTTTTCATATCCCTTGCGAATCGCCTCGCCGATGGAGCCGCCGCCCACGGTGCCGCAGCCCAGCACGTCGCCCGGCGCGATGCGGCTGTCCTTGGAAGCCCGCTCCACCATCGAGCCCCAGGTGTGGTAGGCCAGGCCCCCGTCGCTGTCCTGGACCCAGAAGTCGCCGTTTACCTTGGCGGAGCACGTTACGTGCAGCCGCCCCTCCTTCAGATAGGGAGCCATCTCATCGGTCGTCACCAGCCAGGGTCCCAGGGTCGATGCCGAGTCCTTGCCCTTGGCCGGACCCAAACCAACCTCGCTCTCATCCCGCTGCAGGTCGCGGCAGCTCCAGTCGTTGAAGATGAGAAATCCGGCGATATAAGATAGGGCATCTTCTTCCGAAACGTTGCTGCCATCCCGTCCGATGACGCAACCGATCTCCAGCTCGTAGTCCAGCATTTCCGAGGCCGAGGGATAGGGAACGATCTCATCCGGCCCGAAAATGCGAAGGGGGCTGGAAAAGTAGAAGATGGGCATCCGGTACCAGGCTTCTTGCCGCTCCCGGGTGCCCTGCGCGGTGGCGTGCTCCTCAAATATCATGAAATCCCGCACCGTGGGCGGCTGGAGGATGGGAGAGCGGAGCCGCAGTCCTTCCAGCGGTACCGAAGGCGCGGCGATTCGCCGGTCCAGCGCATCCCCCACCCGGTCCAGCGCTGAGTCCCCCAGCTCCAGCAGCGCCCGGACGTCGGGCAAAGATTGGGCAGTGGCGAGCAGGCTGGATACATCCACGACTTGATCATCCCGTATGACCCCACAGCGCGGACCATTTCCGGTGTCGTAGGTGAGCAACTTCATATCGCGCCTCGTAGTCGCAGGTTAAATATTGGGTGGCCTAGCTGGCCTAGATTACGGCGCAGAGGATGTGACTGTCAATCATCGGAGTCCCAGGAAGCAGCCCGGCTACTTATGGCGGTTGCTTATCCCAAAAAATGGGGGTATTCTCCACATCGAGAATTTGGCGACCCGGGGATTAAACCCGGAGATTAAACGAGGAGATTTATGGCAGCGAAAAAGGGACGGGGTCTGTTGACGGTCTACGTAGATATGCCCGCCGAACTCGAGGACGAGTTCAACCTCTGGTACAACGAAGAGCATATTCCGGAGCGACTTGCTGTCCCAGGAGTGCTGAACGCGGCCCGTTACGTGGCTCAGCAAGGTGGTCCCAAATATCTGGCCTGCTACGAGCTGGACCAGCCGGAAGTTTATTTTTCCGAGCCCTGGAAGGACCTGGGCAAAAATCCCAGCGAGGGTACCAAGCGCCTGTCTCCCAGCATTGTCGGCAGCAATTTCATTCTCAACCTGTACCGGATGATTTACCCCGATAACCTCTCTGAGGAATCGCTCCAGGCTGAGATGTCACCAACCATTTTGGTAGGCCGGATGTCGGTACCTACAGAACTAGAAGAGACATTCAATCATACCTACAATACCGAGCGGTTGCCCGAGTGCCATAAGGTGCCGGGGTATATCCGTAATCGCCGGTTCGAAGCGATTCAGGGTCAGCCGAAATACACCACAGTCCATGAAATGCAGTCCCCGGGCGTGGCCGAGACCCCGGAATGGGATGCCTGGCGTACTATGGAAACGCCGGTCTGGAACAGCCAGATTAGACCCCACATGGTGCATGAGTCGGGCTCTCCGGGGATTTACCAGCGCATCTTCCCCGCTTAGCCTGGGAGCAGGCTCAGAGACAAACGAACAAGAAGGTGTACCTCTGATAATGACCCGAGTGAGAGAGTTGTGATCCGTAGTTTCCAGGGCAAGACGCCGAAGATACATCCCACGGCTTGGGTCAGCGAGGCCGCCTATGTTATTGGCGACGTGGAAATAGGGGAGTACTCCAGTGTTTGGCCCGGTACAGTAATCCGCGGAGATACCATCAAGATCACCCTGGGCCGCTACGTGGACATCCAAGACAACTGTGTGCTGCATGCCGACAACGATGCCTTTTATGGTGATTATGTTTCGTTGGGGCACGGCGTCATCTGCCATGCCAAGCAGATAGGCTCCAACTGCCTGATTGGCAACGGCGCCACCCTGAACGATGGTGTGGTGCTGGGCGAGTACTCCCTGGTGGCTAGCGGCGCGGTGGTCCTGGAAAACCGGGAGTTTCCGGAAAAGTCCTTCATTCTGGGGGTGCCGGCGGTGGCCCGGGAGCAGCCCACCGATGCAGGTCACCACGAGAGGATTCGCCAAACCGCGGAGAACTACGCGCGAAAAGCCCAACTTTTCAAGGCGGAAGGCCTGGGGGGCACTGAATAAGAAGAGCCGTGGCACCTGCCCCACACCAAATAGAAGGACCGGGCCATGCCCGGTCCTTCCTGATTAGCAAGTGCCCGCCGCTAGAGCCGGATGCATGCCCTAGTACAGGTGGGCGTAAATAACCCGACAGATTTATGCGACCAACACCTTCCCTTGGTAAGTCCATTTGAATGGCTTTGCCATGGTCCGGTTGTAATAGTCGATGAAGTCCAACACCTTTTGTTTCAGATCGGTGACCGATTTGAAGGACCCTCGCTGTAGCAGTTTCCGCACCAGAATGCTCAGCCAGATTTCCACCTGGTTCATCCATGACGTGTGCTTGGGGGTGTAGTGAAACACGATGCGGTGGCTGGGATCGCTGAGAAAGGCGGCCCGGGACTCTCGGTTCGCCAATATGCCCCACTTGCCCTTCTTACCCAACTCCAGTTCCAGCCCAGACTCTCGGGCTACCCAGCGCACTAAAGATTCAGAACGGTGCGTGTCCAGGTTGTCCACCACAAAATGCCACCGCTGGGCCGCCCTATCGCTGGCGGTCACTGCCTCCACATGCTGTAGAAAGTCCGCCTCAGTCCGTCTGGGACCCCCATAGGGCTCAACAATCTGACCTGTCACCACATCCCGACTGATGATGAAGGAGCGAGTACCATGCCGGATGTACTCAAACTCCCGCCGTTCCACCTTCCCCGGCGCCAAGGGCAAACCAGGATGTTTGCGCTCCAGGGCCTGTACTCCGGTCAACTCATCAGTGCTCATCACTCGCTCCCCAGATTGGACCAAGGCGGGAGCTTCTCGGTACAGATCGCAGATGTCAGTGACTTTGGCGTCATAGTGCTCGTCCTCCGAGGGTGTCAACCAATAGCGTATCCGGTGGGGTTTCAGGTCCCCCTTTCTAGCAGTCTGGCCGCATGGCGGGGGAAAATCCGTTCCACGATGCCTTGTTGGATGATCTCATCAGCCAATTCCCGGCTGGTCCACTGGCTGATTGGAAGACCGCTCTGGCTTGGGGCCTCACAAGCCAGGGACATGATCTGGCAAACTTGCTCTGGGGTGATCCGGGCGGGAGCCCCGGGATGGGGCGCATCCCGCAACCTTTCTTCTAGACTCAGGTCTTCCAAGCTGGCTGCCGGTAGCCCCAGCCAGCGGTTGCGCCAGAACCGTACCGTATCCACATCCAGGCCCACTTCGCGGGCAATCTGGCTGTTGTTCAGGCCAGCCGCGGCAGACAGAATGATTCTGCCTCGCCGGGCCAACTGCTGGGGGGTGCTATATCGGCGCACCAGGGTTTCCAATCCTTGGTGTTCCTCTGAGGATAATTCCACCACAGGAGGTTTGGGTCCACGCATTCCACTCACCACCACACTTCATCTTTCCAGACTCAAGGCGCTTATTATACTACTCATGCTTGTCAGCCCACCTGTACTAAACCAAAGCCAAGGTGGGAACTACATTTTGCAGCGATGGCAAAGGCACGGCAGGTGTAAAGATCAAAGCATCGGCTCGGGCCTGTAACCGGGTTCGGCAGCGATGTTTCACTTCATCCTTACGATGAATTAGCCCGCCGAAGAATTGATTCATCTTCTCTTGGACTTTGGCTTTTGTTCCGTGGCATTCGTTGGCCGTGACCTCTTCTCTGGCCCAGTCCCAGACGGCTTCGTCGGCGTTGAAGTCTGGACTGTAGGCCGGTAAGGCCACCAGCCTCAGCTGCAAGTCAGGAGTGGTCAAATAGCTGCGAATCGCTGCTCCTCGGTGGGCTGGTCCATTGTCCCAGATTACTACCATAGGTCCAGGATGGTTTGCTCTTAGCTGCTGTAAAAAGGCGGTGGAGGTCTCGGCATTGCTGTTTCCAGCTATTTCCATGGCTTCCACCTCCCCAGTCTCCAGACAAACTCCCGAGTAGTAGCAGGCCTTCTCTCCCCACCGGGGACTGGTGGAGTCCACCAGCGCTGCCTCTCCCTTGAGTACCCATTTGCCTCGCAGGTCGGCATCGGCCCGAAAGTGGGCTTCATCCACGAAGAAGATCTTGGCTCCATTCTCTTGGGCCTCCTCTCGGATTTGGCTGTACTGGAGGACGAAGGCTTTCCGTTCTTCATCCTTGGCTTTCAGGAGGCGTTTCTTGGGTCGCTTCAGCACGAAGCCCAACCGATGGAGGTAGTTCAAGCAACTGCTCCGACTCAGCCCCAGGTCAAAGCTCTGCTTGAGAAATTGCCTTACTACTTTCCAGTTCCAGTTGGACAATTCAATCCCCGCCTCCCCAGGCGGATTTTGCACCGCAGACTTCAGTTGGTTCTGTTGACCTCGATTCAAGACGGGGGGGAACCCCCAGTCTGCTCAAAGACCAAACCTTGGGCCCCGCCTTGGCGAAAGTTGTCCAGCCAGTTTCCGATGGTATGAGGCTCTCTCTCCAAAGCCTCAGCCACTTGAGTGGCCGACCACCCTTGGGCCAACAACCATAGCCCATGCCATCGCTCTCGCTCCCGAGGTGTTGGCGCCCGATACATCCTTTCCCGTAAGTCGCCTACATCCAGTCGCCACCGTTCCAGGAGTTGCACTATGTCTGTCATCCCTTCCACCACCGCCACTCGACTTCTTTTACAGAATATCGCAACTCCTCTTCGGGTTCGTTTTATGTAGGTTTCACCTTAGCTTTGGTTTAGTACAGGTGGGCGTAAATAACCCGGCAGTTCATGCGACCAGCACCTTGCCTTGGTAAGTCCATTTGAAGGGCTTTGCCATGGTTCGGTTGTAATAGTCGATGAAGTCCCACACCTTCTGTTTCAGATCGGTGACCGATCTGAATGACCCTCGCTGTAGCAGTTTTCGCACCAGAATGCTCAGCCAGATTTCCACTTGGTTCATCCATGACGTGTGCTTGGGGGTGTAGTGAAACACGATACAGTGGCTGGGATCGCTGAGAAATGCGGCCCGGGACTCTCGGTTCGCCAATGTGCCCCACTTGCCCTTCTTACCCAACTCCAAGTCCAGCCCAGACTCTCTGGCTACCCAGCGCACTAGAGATTCAGAACGGTGCGTGTCCAGGTTGTCCACCACAAAATGCCACCGCTGAGCCGCCCTATCGCTAGCGATCACTGCCTCCACATGCTGCAGAAAGTCCGCTTCGGTACGTCTGGGCCCCCCATAGGGCTCAACAATCTGACCCGTCACCACATCCCGACTGATGATGAAGGAGCGTGTACCATGCCGGATGTACTCAAACTCCCGCCGTTCCACCTTCCCCGGCGCCAAGGGCAACCCAGGATGTTTGCGCTCCAGGGCCTGTACTCCGGTCAACTCATCAGTGCTCATCACTCGCTCCCCAGATTGGACCAAGGCGGGAGCTTCTCGGTACAGATCGCAGATGTCAGTGACTTTGGCGTCATAGTGCTCGTCCCCGGAGGGTGTCAACCAATAGCGTATCCGGTGGGGTTTCAGGTCCCCCTTTCTAGAAGCCTGGCCGCATGACGGGGGGAAATCCGTTCTACGATGCCTTTTTCGATGATCTCATCAGCCAATTCCCGGCTGGTCCACTGGCTGATAGGACGACCGCACTGGCTGGGGGCCTCACAAGCCAGGGACATGATCTGGCAAACTTGCTCTGGGGTGATCCGGGCGGGAGCCCCAGGACGAGGCGCATCCCGCAACCTTTCTTCTATACTCAGGTCTTCCAGAATGGCTGCCTGTAGCCCCAGCCAGCGGTTGCGCCAGAACCGTACCGTATCCACATCCAGGCCCACTTCGCGGGCTATTTGGCTGTTGTTCAGGCCAGCCGCGGCAGACAAGAATGATTCTGCCTCGCCGGGCCAACTGCTGGGGGGTGCTATATCGGCGCACCAGGGTTTCCAATCCTTGCTGCTCTTCCGGGGATAATTCCACCACGGGAGGTTTCGGTCCACGCATCGCCTTCACCACCACACTTCATCTCTCCAACCTCAACGCGCTCATTATACTACTCGGGCTTTTCAGCCCACCTGTACTAGTACAGGTGGGCGTAAATAACCCGGCAGTTCATGCGACCAGCACCTTGCCTTGGTAAGTCCATTTGAAGGGCTTTGCCATGGTCCGGTTGTAATAGTCGATGAAGTCCCACACCTTCTGTTTCAGATCGGTCACCGATCTGAATGACCCTCGCTGTAGCAGTTTTCGCACCAGAATGCTCAGCCAGATTTCCACTTGGTTCATCCATGACGTGTGCTTGGGGGTGTAGTGAAACACGATACAGTGGCTGGGATCGCTGAGAAATGCGGCCCGGGACTCTCGGTTCGCCAATGTGCCCCACTTGCCCTTCTTACCCAACTCCAGGTCCAGCCCAGACTCTCTGGCTACCCAGCGCACTAGAGATTCAGAACGGTGCGTGTCCAGGTTGTCCACCACAAAATGCCACCGCTGGGCCGCCCTATCGCTAGCGATCACTGCCTCCACATGCTGCAGAAAGTCCGCTTCGGTACGTCTGGGCCCCCCATAGGGCTCAACAATCTGACCCGTCACCACATCCCGACTGATGATGAAGGAGCGTGTACCATGCCGGATGTACTCAAACTCCCGCCGTTCCACCTTCCCCGGCGCCAAGGGCAACCCAGGATGTTTGCGCTCCAGGGCCTGTACTCCGGTCAACTCATCAGTGCTCATCACTCGCTCCCCAGATTGGACCAAGGCGGGAGCTTCTCGGTACAGATCGCAGATGTCAGTGACTTTGGCGTCATAGTGCTCGTCCCCGGAGGGTGTCAACCAATAGCGTATCCGGTGGGGTTTCAGGTCCCCCTTTCTAGAAGCCTGGCCGCATGACGGGGGGAAATCCGTTCTACGATGCCTTTTTCGATGATCTCATCAGCCAATTCCCGGCTGGTCCACTGGCTGATAGGACGACCGCACTGGCTGGGGGCCTCACAAGCCAGGGGCATGATCTGGCAAACTTGCTCTGGGGTGATCCGGGCGGGAGCCCCAGGACGAGGCGCATCCCGCAACCTTTCTTCTATACTCAGGTCTTCCAGAATGGCTGCCTGTAGCCCCAGCCAGCGGTTGCGCCAGAACCGTACCGTATCCACATCCAGGCCCACTTCGCGGGCTATTTGGCTGTTGTTCAGGCCAGCCGCGGCAGACAGAATGATTCTGCCTCGCCGGGCCAACTGCTGGGGGGTGCTATATCGGCGCACCAGGGTTTCCAATCCTTGCTGCTCTTCCGGGGATAATTCCACCACGGGAGGTTTCGGTCCACGCATCGTCTTCACCACCACACTTCATCTCTCCAACCTCAACGCGCTCATTATACTACTCGGGCTTTTCAGCCCACCTGTACTAGTGCATTGGCGAGAAGGCGGCGGGGACCAGCACTTTGTTCTCCTGCTTGACCATCGATTCGCGGTAATTGCCGCCGGGAGGCCAGACCCCAGCCTCGCGAGTTGCGGCGCGGATGCGGTCTCGCTCCACCATGTTCTCGTAGGGCCAAATGTGGACCCACTTGTTCAAGCCTCCCAGCTCGGTGGACATGCCTGCCGCCAGGGGAGAGAACTCTTCCCGCTGGGGTATGGCCTTGCCCCAGCTCTCAATCAATCCCGGTATGGCGCCCGGCAAGAAAGTGTAGCTGCGCATCTCGTAGACATTGCCCAGGGCCTGGTCACCGCCCATCGGGCGCATGAAGGGCGCCGGGTTGTAGATCTCCGATTCCTGCTGCACAATCAGGTCGGAGCCGCGCAGCCGCTGCAAGTCCGGGTCCTGCGCCATGGATTCCCGCACATCCTGCCGGTGCTGGAGGTCCTCGTAGGGCCAGATGTGGACTACCTGATTCAAGGGACCGAACTCGACGTGCCAGAAGCCTCCCAGTTTGGAGTGCTTTTCGCGGAAGGGCTGCCTCTTGGCGAACCGCTCTTCAAATTCAGGGACCGCTCCCGGCTTGAGGGTGTAGGTGCGGAGTTCGTAAATCATAGCTCCTCCTAAATTCGAGTCTGCCTGGTGGTTAGCTAGTAGTTGGCTGTCGCGGGATCAGTGTACCAAACACCCTATCTGCGGGCAAGCTACTGGCTGGTTTCGGACCCGAGAGGTTGTGTGGGAAACCATCGTTCATGGTTCGACAGGCTCACCACGAACGTAAAGGAACCCGTTCACCCTGAGCCTGTCGAAGGGCGATTGCCACGGTCTTAAGCGATCTCACATAGGCTTTAACTGGACGAATAGCTAATTCATCCAGTCGGCGACCCGTTCGGCAATCATGATGGTGGTGGCGTTGGTATTGGCGCGGATGCAGTCGGGCAGCACCGAAACGTCCACTACCCGCAGACCCTCCAGCCCGTGCACGTGGCAGTACTGGTCCACCACGGCCGCCGGATCGGAGTCGGGCCCCATCTTGCAGGTGCCGCAGATATGCTGGGTGGTGGTGACGTTCCGCAGGAGCCACCGGTCCAGCGCCTCGTCGGACACCAGATCCTCAGTGGTAGGGCTGATGCACTCCTCTTCGAAGCGCTGGTAGGATTCATTTTCCAGAAGTTTGAGACAAAGGCGAACCCCTTCCCGCAGCCGTTCCCGGTCCCAGGCATCCTCCAAGTAGCCATAGTTCAAGTCTGGCTGCACGTGAGGGTCGGTTGAAGCCAACTTCAAATCACCGGCTCCCACCGCCAGCTCAACTATGCAGGTGAACCGTATTCCCTCGCCCTCCAGGGGATCGCCGCCCATGGGGGAAGAGAAGGAGGATTGCAGAATCTGCATGTCGTTGCGATCCTTCGAGCCGGCGGCGGTGTAGCGGAGGGCCAACTGGGTGCGGGGCGCCTCTGGGTCCAGAGGAAAGTCCTCTTTGACCCGCACTGGAATTCGCACGTTGGGGTGGTCCCTCAAATTACGACCTACGCCGGGCAGTGCATGCTGCACCGGGATACCCATTTCCCTCAGGTGGTCCTCCGGTCCCACCCCGGACAGCAGGAGCAGCTGGGGAGACCCAATGGCTCCGCCGCAGAGAATTAATTCGCTGCCTTCAACTAAAAAGGTCTCGCCGCCACTCTCCAACTCCACGCCGGTGGCTCGGTTGTCTTGAAACATGACCCGCCGAACCGTCACTGCGGAACGCACCGTGAGATTGAGCCGGTGCCGCACCGGATTCAGGTAGGTTAGGGCCGTGCTCATCCGGACACCATTCGGGTTGTTCATGGGAATGGGTCCCACGCCCCCGGAATCCGGGTGGTTCATATCTGGGTCTTCCGGGTAACCCTGGTCCCGGCAAGCCTGGTGAAAGGCAACTTGCGCCGGGAGCCAGGTTTCTTGCTTATGACGGCGTACCGGGATGGGTCCGTCGAAGCCGTGGAAGTCGTCTTTGATGTCGGTGTCCGTCTCCAGCTTCCTGAAATAAGGGAGGGTTTTGACAAAGGACCACTCGTCGTTGCCCCAGGCTGCCCAGTTGTCGTAGTCCTCCGGAACTCCTCGCAGCAGAACCTGACCATTGACCGCGCTGGAGCCGCCGACCACCCGACCCCGGGGCACCGGCATGGGCTCATTCTGCTGGGGTGTGGCCGTGCCGACGAAGGACCAGTTGTGGGGCGCACCCACGGCCGAGGCCGTCTGGTTGTATCCGTACTTCAAGTCGTCCGGGTAGTGCTCAAAGTCGGGGTAGTCCGGTCCCGCTTCCAGCAGCAGCACCGAGCGGTTGGGGTCCTCCGACAGCCGAGCCGCCAGCACGCAGCCGGCGGACCCGGCGCCTACGATTATCACGTCATACTTCATCGCCATCTCCCTTTACGGATTCAATCTCCGGGCGACCCCGCTCCTGGTATCCAGTTGGATTTGGACATATTCCACTAGCGAAGGCTTTGGTTTTCCAAGTCCAGGACCCTCTCCGCCATCACGCTCAGCATTCTCCACGACGCCTCATGACGCCGCATGGCCTCCGGGTCGTCAAAGTAATTATCCAGCACCACATAGGAGCAGCCCATCTCTTCCAGCTCCGCCAGGTCCCGATGTACTTGATCCAGGCTACCCTCGCCGGCGACCCGGTCATCGTCGGGGCGGGGAGTTTCAGTCAGCCGCAGCCGGATCCTGGGGCAGACAGCGGGCATGGGACGGCCTTCCCGTTCGGCGATTTCTTTCAAACGGGGGATACCGGTTTCCCTCAGCCAGTCGGTACGGATGCGGATGGGATGCCAGGCATCGCCCCATAAAACGGCGCGTCTCAGCGCGGCGTCGCTGGGGCCCCCTACCCAGATGGGCGGAGCCGGTGATTGCACCGGCCGGGGAGCCGTATTTACTTCTTTGAAGGAGACGAACTTGCCCTCAAAGGTCGCCACGTCCTGACTCCAAAGGAGCCGAAGCGCCTCCAGGTACTCGTTGGTCATGGCGCCGCGCTGGTGGTAGGGGACTCCCAGAGCCTGGAACTCCTGCTGGGCCCAGCCAATGCCGACTCCCAGAATGAAGCGTCCTCCGCTCAGCTGATCCACGCAGGCGCAGGCTCGCGCGGTCTCAAGGACGCTACGGTAGGGAAGGATAATCACCGTGGTGCCGATTTGAATGCGTTGGGTTATTCCCGCCAGCCAACCCAGGGTGGAAAGCGGCTCGTAGAAGGGAGCGGGATACCGAGACTGCACATCGGGGGTGACGGCGATGTGGTCTGAGGTCATTATCAGGTGGTAGCCCAGGGCTTCAGCAAGCTGCACCCAACTCTTTAAGGCCTGGGGGTGGGCCCCTGGGCCAAAGTTAATCAGGTTAACTCCGATTTTCATGGCTGGCTCCCGCGGGCTAGACGGTGCTACTCTGGTCGTTTAAGCCCCGGTTGGTTAAGGGTAGTATGGGCCGAACTGTAGCTGGGCCCTCACCCCTTGTCAACGCAGGCTTGCAACCGGCGCCGGGCCTTTCTGTACTGTGTCCTGTCCGTGATTTAAATGGCTAACCATTATACATTTTTGTGATTCAACGCTGCTAATAATGTATTCATATCCACAGGGCCTTTTCATTTTCTCAAAATAGTATAAAATTATTACCAGTTTAAGCGGGAGGGGAGGATGATGACTTTGAGAGAAACGCTGGATTTGGTGCCTGACTTCCGGAGTAGCCAAGGGCGACGCCACTCTTTGGGGGCGATCCTGGCCTTGGCCACCTGTGCCATGCTGTGCGGCGCCCGCAGCTTATACGCCATAGCTCAATGGGGGCGGGACCAAGGGGGTGCTACGGCGCAGCTTTTGGGGTTCAGCCAGGAGAAGACACCCTGCGTGGCCACCCTCCACCGGGTGTTCAAGGGCCTGGACGTGGCGGCCTTTGAGGCAGAAGTCGGCAACTGGCTGGCAAATAGCGGGGTAGAGGCGGATGACCCCCTGTCCCTGGACGGGAAAACCTTGCGAGGGGTCCACGGCCAAGAGATACCCGGGGTCCATCTGGTGTCGGCCTACGCTAGCCGCGCTGGGGCAGTGCTGGCGCAGGTAGCTGCGCCGGGCAAAGGGGAAGAATTGGCGGCGGTCAAAGAAGTATTGGGCCAGGTACCCCTGAAGGGTCGGGTAGTAGTGGCTGATGCCTTACTGACCCAACGGAAAGTCTGTGAGCAGATTGTGGCAGGCGGCGGAGAGTATCTGCTGCCAGTTAAAGAGAATCAGCCCACCTTGCGCCGAGACCTGGAGGTGGCTTTTTCCCCTGCTAGGAACTGAGAGGGCTGGTGGCCCAACCGTACCTCCCTGGCTGGCAGCGGAGTGGCGAGCACACGGGGCCAAGCTGACGGTCTGGGCCGATGCTCCAGTAAAGCGGCGTCATGGGCGGCTGGAGCGGCGAGAGTTGTGGGCCTTGGCCGACCCAGAGCTAAATGGCTACGTGGGCAGCGCTGGGACGGTCGGGGAAGCGTGGCCGCATCTGCAACAGGTGTGTCGGCTAGAGCGCCAGCGGGTCGTGAAGGGCAAGAAACAGGTGGCTGTGAGCTATGCAATTAGCAGTCTCCCAGCCACTGATGCCGATGCCAGGCGATTGTTGAGCCTTTCCCGTGGGCACTGGGGCATCGAGAACCGCCTCCACTGGGTACGGGATGTGACCTTCGACGAGGACCGCTCTCAGGTGCGCACTGGGGCCGCCCCACAGGTTCTGGCGGGCCTGCGGAACCTGGTCATCAGCTTGGTACGTCGGGCTGGGCATTCCAACGTAGCCGCTGCCCTACGCCGCCACAATGCCCATCTCAGCGAAGCTTTCGACATGATGGGCTTTACCTACCAGGCAGGAGAATGAAAAGACCCTGTTCATATCCAATGTATTCATATCCTCGGAGCCCGGAGCCAAGTTAAGGGAGGGCAGCTAGATGAAAACTTGCACTGTCCTGACAGGAAAAGCTTGGGGCGGCTGGTATACCCCCGCAGCAATATTCTTTAAGATAGGGCTTTTGATTGAGGGAACCATCATGGAGGTGGTGAGAATCCTCCTCAACTACATGGAAGACCTGGCCGAAATCGGTCCCCGGCCCGGTATCCGATGGACGAAGGAGCGGAAGGGTCCCCACCGGAGGAAGGGGAACTCCGCCAAGGTGTGGAAAGAGCCCATGGTTTCAATTTACGTGGGGGTGATCTTGGCTATTGTCTTGGCGTCTGCCGTTAGGATTTGGCTGGACCGCTGACCCTGGAAAGGGATCTCGCATGAGGCACACATACACCCGCCGGCAAGGCCAGTATCTGGCGTTTATCCACTCCTACAGCAGGCTTCATGGGCGCCCGCCCGCAGAGGCAGACATGCAGCAATACTTCAAGGTTTCACCTCCTTCAGTGCACCAGATGGTATTAACATTGGGAAAACGAGGACTCATTGAGAGGGAACCAGGCCAGCCCCGCACAATACGAGTTTTGCTGCCCAGGGAGGAACTGCCCGACTTGGAATAAGACGAGTCGGTTATTGCTTGCGCCAGTTTATTGAGTAGCAGTGGATACCTTCCGGCCCGGTGCAACCGAAACCCTTCCGGAATGCCATCCCGGAAATGGCCCAGCGCGGTAGGTAGTTTACCCGACCTGTTTGACAGGTGGGCGGGCCGCTAATAGACTAACTTGGTCCTACCCCCAGGGGTCCAACTGCCCGGGCCAGTTCCCGCTTGTCGCAGTTAGCAGCTTCCGTTTCCAGCGTTTGGCGGCGGCCCGCAGGAGAAAGATGACCGAGAGAGTTTTTAACTTCGCGGCCGGGCCGGCGGTCCTGCCGGAGCCGGTGCTAGAGGAAGCTCAACGTGACCTGTTGGCCATGCCAGGCCTGGGCATGTCGGTCCTGGAAATGAGCCACCGCTCCAAAACCATCATAGATATGATGGAGCAGGCCGAGGCCGACATCCGGTCGTTGGCTACCATTCCCGATAACTACAACCTACTGTTTCTTCAGGGTGGCGCATCACTGCAATTCTCCATGGTTCCCATGAATCTGCTGTCCCCCGACGGCCAGGCCGACCACATCGTGTCCGGACATTTCGCCAGTATCGCGTTGCAAGAAGCCCAGAAGGTGGGCCGCATCAATGTTGCCGGCACCAGCGAAGCTCAGGGGTTTGCACGGGTTCCTTACCAGGACGAGCTAGAGTTGGACCCCAACGCCGCTTACGTCCACTTCACCGCCAATAACACCATATACGGCACTGAGTGGAAAACCGAGCCCCAAGTGGGGAAGGTGCCCCTGGTGGCCGACGTCTCTTCCAACGCCTTCAGCAAGCCGCTGGACGTGACCAAGTATGGACTGATTTACGCCGGGGCCCAGAAGAATCTGGGAATAGCCGGGGTGACCCTGGTCATTATTCGGGAAGACCTGCTCTCCCGCAGTCCCGATGCATTACCGGTTATGCTGAGTTATAAAGCTCAACAAAAAGCCGGCTCAGCCTTCAATACTCCCCCGGTTTTCGGGATTTACATCCTTGGGCTGGTGATCAGGTGGATCCTCCAGCAGGGCGGTTTGCCGGAGATGGCTCGGCGGAATCAAGAAAAGGCTCAGCTGATTTATGACCTGCTGGACTCATCCGAGTTCTACCGAGGCTACACCATGCCCGGTGACCGCTCGCGCATGAACGTAACCTTCCGGTTGCCCGATGAAGAGCTGGAGCAGCGGTTCGTCGACCAGGCCGCCGCCGCCGGATTGGCTGGATTACAAGGATACCGCTCGTTAGGTGGTATCCGCGCCTCAATTTACAACGCTTTCCCCAGGGAAGGCGTCGTAGCTTTGGTATCGTTTATGGGTGAGTTCGAGCGGACTCAGGGATAGCGCATTTCCGGATTGGTGGTCCCCGGATTGGTGGTTCAATGACAGACCAGACATCAACTTCTAGCCCGGGCCCGCCCCAGACTTTGCTCAGCCTGATCGGCAAAACCCCGCTGATCGAATTGCCCCGTTTCTCTCCCAAGCCCGGCATTCGGATTTTTGCCAAGCTGGAAGGCCAAAACCCCAGCGGCAGCATCAAGGATCGCATCGTGCTGGCCATGGTGGAGGAGGCCGAGGCCAAGGGAAGACTTAAGCCCGGGGATACCATCGTAGAGGCCAGCAGCGGCAACACGGCTATTGCCCTGTCGCTCATTTGCAAGCAAAAGGGCTATTCGGTGCGGGTGGTGATACCAGGGGAAGTGCCTCCCAGCATCGGCGACCTGTTGGAGCTTTACGGGGCGGAAATCACCTGGTGCCAGCCCCAGGCGGGAATGAAAGGGGCGATAGACCTGGCCCTGGAGATGGCCCAGTCCGAGGGCTGCCATTACCTGGGGCAGTTCGATAATCGTATAAATCTGGATACTCACTATCTCCACACCGGTTTAGAGATAGGCCAAGCCCAGCCTGAGGTGGATGTCTTCGTGGCCGGAATCGGCACCGGCGGCACCATTATGGGGGTCAGCCGGCGGCTAAAGGAAGTCAATCCGGCGGTCAGCATCGTCGGGGTGGAGCCCCGGTTGGGAGAGGCCCTGCAAGGATTGCGCAGTCTGTCGGAAGGTTACGTGCCGCCGCTGCTGGACTTGGGGCAGCTGGACCGCCGCTTTCTGGTCGACAGCGCCACCGCCATCAGAGCCACTCATCAGCTCATAGAAAGGGAAGGGATTTTGGGGGGCATTTCCGCCGGGGCTACCCTGCACGCGGCGCTTCGAGTGGCTGGAGAAATGGACCAGGGCAATATTGTGGTGATGTTCTCCGATGGTGGCTGGAAGTACCTGCCGGCCCGCCCCTGGGACGCGGCGCGAGCCGGCGCGGAAGAGCTGGATGAAACCCATTGGTGGTGAAGTTACCCGGTAAGTGAGGACACCCTTTGTTCCTTCCCCGTGCTGGGTCATCTGGAGCTTTACCCGGGGTAAGGACATCCTCTGGTATCTGGTCGGTTGCTAGGATTTCCCTCCGGCGACCATGTTCAAGGTATCGGAGGCTTTAAAGGGCAACACGGACCGGGTTCGCCCAGTCAAAGTTCCCTCGATTGAATTACAGTCCAAATCGGTATCGGCTAGCCGGAAGAGAAACAAAAGGTCGATATACCCGTCGCGGTCCACATCCCTTTCCTGGCCGGTGGGACGACCCTTGTTGTTATGCGTGGCTCCCTCAAACAACACCGTGCTGGGGTCCACCTCGGCCACATCGAAAACTTCCGTGCCCATTATCGCCACCGGAATAACTCCCTGGCCACTATTACACCGAACGGCAGGGCAATCGCGTCTAAAACTGCCTTTTCGCACTTCGGTACAGAAGGCTAGCGAATGGTAGATATTCCGATGCTTTCCCAGCTATTTTGACTATAACACGTAAAGATCGAAAGACTTCCGGGACTCGTCAGACCCCAAAGAGCCACTGTCCCAAACCTGGGGGCGATTAAGACGCGATTGCCCTGCACCGAACGGAGTTCTGGGCGCTTTCCGGTTTGATATCAATCTTCACCACCGGTCCCAAGATCGTCGCGGCAACCGCCAACTCAACGTTATCGAAGTAGGCATTCTCCGCCGGGTCTACGGCGTCGGTGATAATCAAGCGGATGCCTGTATCCGGGATGGAGCTCTCGGAAGGGTCGAAGGAGATGCGATAGCTGTGCCAGCGGCCGTCGTCTGCCAGAATCAGAGGGTCCCCGGTCAGCCCGCTGGTCCCAGCCAGCCACTGGGTATCACTATAATCGCTGTTTGCAAACCCTAATCTACCCCATCTACCCCCGGATTCACCACCCTGGGGTGGGTTTCCCAAGTAGTCGAAGGTCAAGAGGAGAGTGTCGTAGCGTCCTACGGCAAACTCCGGACTGAAAATGGCGGCGCTAGAACCCGTAGCAGTGAAGCTTAGCACGTTGTTGCCCCACTCCTGCGGGTCCGGCACAATGACGCCGCCGTGGGAGCCGCCGGATGCTCCCGACCAGCCGGTCAGGGCACCCTCAAAGTCTTGAGACAAGCTACTCTCGGCATTCACCGGGGTGTTGTTAAGGGTCAGCACGATGGCCAGAACCAGGACCAGACCGATTTTAGTCTGCTTGCGCATGACATGATCTCCTCTAGGTTTTTACGCCCTGGTATCGATGTTACCGCTGAAATAACGGGATTTGAATAAAAACGGCAATAAAGTCACTAAAACTTCACTCTATTGTTACCGTATCTCAGCAAGCGGCCTGGGACTGGAGGAGGTATAGACCCGGTTTCCTGCGAGATTCCCTTTCGGCTTAACCTGCCTGGAGTCTAAATCCAGATTGGGTCAGAGGAGCCCTAGTTTAGGGAAAGCCCCCTATATCCCCCTTTCAAAAAGGGGGACTGAGGGGGCTTTTGATCTCCAAAGTTAAGTAATTTCTTCAGAGGGCAATGGCTTGTCGAGGGGCACCCGCCGCCACCGTATCGGTTGCTCAGGCCAAACGGCGAGTCTATAATTGGCGGCACATCAATCCCTATCTGGAGTGGCAGCGGGACAACTGCGAGCCAAATCAGAAACGGCTTATTTATTTATCCGATAGAGGTGAAGGAATGGGTTTACCGGAACGGATGAAGTTCGGCATCTTCCTGGGTCCCTTCCATCGGGTGGGAGAAAACCCTACTCTGGCCATCGATCGGGACCTGGAGTTGGTCCAATGGCTGGACCACCTGGGCTACGATGAGGCCTGGATCGGGGAGCACCACAGCGCCGGTTGGGAAACCATTTCCTCCCCGGAGCTGTTCATGGCCGTGGCCGCCGACCGCACCCGCCACATCAAACTGGGTACCGGCGTGGTCAGCCTGCCCTACCACCATCCCTTCATGGTCGCCAACCGCATGGTGCAGCTGGACCACATGACCCACGGACGGGTGATGCTGGGTGTCGGACCGGGGGCCTTGCCCGGAGATGCCTATATGATGGGGATTGATCCCACCACGCAGCGAGAAAAAATGGATGAGTCCCTGGGGATTATCCTCAGACTTTTCACCGAAGATGCGCCGATTACCTACCACAGCGACTGGTTTCAGCTGAACGAGGCCATGCTGCAGCTCCGGCCCTACCAGAAGCCCCACATGCCGATTACCGTAGCTTCGGTTCAGTCCCCGGCCGGGGTTGCCTTGGCCGGCAAGCACGGGGCAGCGGTGTTGACCATCACCGTGCCGCGGGACCCCTCGGCGGGTCCATCCAACCTCAAGGGCCTCTGGGACATCGCCGAGGAGTCGGCGGCGGAGCACAACCAGACGATGAACCGGCACGACTGGCGGCTGGCCATTCCGGTTTACTTAGCCGAAGACCGGCAGCAGGCCCTGGATGAAGTCCGCATGGGCGCCGGCCGCTACCTTCGGGAGTATTCGGAGGGTACCAATGGCCGCAAGGCCGCCTTTGATGGTCCTCTGGAAGGGGTTGTAGACCACATGGCTGGGAACGGGTCTTGGATCATCGGGACGCCAGACGATTGCATCACAGGCATCCACCGATTGGCGGAGCAGAGCGGCGGCTTCGGCGGATTCCTGGTTCAGACCATCGATTGGGCGCCCAGAGAAAAGATGCTTCACAGCTTTGAGCTCCTGGCTCGATATGTGATGCCCCAGTTCCAGGGCACCGTCGTCAGCACCGCCGCCTCCAATCGGTGGGCCGCCGAAAGGCAGGAAGCGCTGGTCAGCGGCCGGGTGCGCGCCATTGATCGGGCCCATGAGGTGTACGCCCAACGGGCCGGCTGAACACCACGGCCGGCCTTGGTGGCTGGGTCCTTTTGTCGCGCTGAGCCCTGGTAGCTCCAAGGGGCCAAGTCGAATACTTAGGAGGAATCGCCATGGGTGTGTATCGGCTGTTCACCGGCCAAGATGGAGAAAGCCACATCGAAGAACTTTCCGCGGAGGCCCTGGAAGGGATAAGTTTGGATGGGGCCCAGATGAACTTCAGTGTTTCCCAGAGGGAGCCGGGTGCCTTCTCGGACTACCATCCAGCGCCCCGCCGAAGATGGCAGGTAGGCGTGCAGGGCCGGACTATTATCGGCCTAAGTGATGGTACATCTCACACCTTCGGTCCTGGAGATGTTCGGCTAATTGAGGACACCACAGGTAAGGGCCACACTACGACCTATCCTGATGGATTCAATATCACTTTGCAGGTAACAGCCGCGGAGGATTTGAAGTAGGTTAGGTCCATCACGCCGAGAGTCTAGAAAGGGCCCGGTGGGTGGTGGCAACGACTGGGTTCGAACCAGTGACCTAGCGCTTATGAAGTATAAACGTAAATGCGAACTAAACCTATGCTTGTTTACGTTGCAATGTAAGCTATCCACCTATGTGAGTTAGACGAATTAGGCACACACTGAAAACCTGTAATTTACCCCTCATCCGCTAAGGTGATTATCCAGTCGGTCCGAACGCGGCTTGTAAACTCAGAAAATCACAACAGCGATATAAGGTCCCAACCGACGGGGTTGACCCCACCGGTGTCTTTAGGTGAGGGACCGTGGGATCTCGATCCGTCAAAAGGGATGATTATCTCTCTCCCCAGGTCATTTGGTGGCTTGTGCATGTAGCTCATTGATCCAACCTGGCTACTGGCTTGAGGAACTCCCGGAACTCCACTACTTGGTATGACACATGGAAGTCCATCTCAGCAGGCGCGAGTACGAAGATCCAAATTTTAGACCAACTGCCCGTAAGAGGTGTTTAATGGCCCCAGGGGCCACACAAGTCAGTCGTCTTTGTCAAAGTAGTTTATCCAACGGAACCGGTCGTTGGGCGGCATGATCGTCTGAATCTGGTTGGGGCCCGACACGAACAGCGGTATGTTGCAGCCGGCGGAAAAGAAATAGGCGGCAATGCTGTCAGATGAGTTGACCCGGAATCCCTCTGGATGGCCGTGGACTTGGTGAAGAGCCGAACCGCTCCTCGAGGGTACGTCGAGGCGGTCCGGACCGAAGGCTTTCATCCAGGGGTGGTCGTGGGCATAAAAACCTCCTAAAGACAAAAAAGAGGTAAAGCAGGGCGCCGTGAATTGTACGGAAGTTAGCTGGAATCATCTCGGAGATCATAGGGAAATCATGAGCGAAAGAATCGGGAATAATGTGCGTTTGCAATCTAACCCCAGCTAATGAGGGCAAAAAACAGTAATCCTCAGCCTATGTTGAATTCTGCATGGATATGGAGTTACGCTGTCCCCCACGTCCATCGATATGCAATTTCTTTGAAATCAAAAGAATTATCCCCACGGTCTGAGAGAAGAATCAAGAACCAAGCCAAAATTGATGTTTGGCATGCAAGATCCTCTTAAAGACCTCGCCATCATTGTGCTTCCCAGTCCTACCGGTCAATTTATCTAACCAGGGCTTCGGGATGCTTTGGGATCCGTGTAAAGCTCCTACAGCGGCACCAACGATGGTAGCAGTCGTATCGTTATCCTTGGCATCGTTCACAGCCCTGACCATAGCTTCCTCAGTGCTGTGGCCGTAAGTGGCCACAATAAACAAGACTGACGGTACAGTCTCGAACAGGTTGGCACCGGACCCCCACCGGTTGCATGCCTCTGCAACGCTCAGCTTTCGCCTAAGTGCGTCTCGAACTTGAAAGTCTACAAATTTCCAAAGAGGACCTTCGTATGATATTCCCGGATAACGAGCCTTGTATTTAGTATCCCCTTCGAGCGTGCTGGCGACGGGTTCGTCGTACAGCCTGGTCCTGACCCGCTCGACGGTCGTGGCAGAAACTTTCCACTGGGCGGCGATTCGACTGGGCGCGTCACCATCCCGGATTCCGTTAAGTATTGCGAGGCGTTCCAACTGGGACAGTGGCACGGTCGGACCAGAGCGGGGTGGCTTTTCACGCAGGCTTTCCAATTCCCCCACTATCAGCGGCCTATCGGGACCTCGCCCTCGACGGCTTGGGGAAGTTCTTTGGGTCATTTGTTGATGCCTCTTTGAGGGTCCATTGGTGGTCCTTTGCCCTACTTATTAGATACGCTACATTGACTTTTTCTGACAGTCTAAATTCTTTACCTGTATAGTAAGGTTAGGTGCATAACCTTCCTAAACCGACCGCCACAGGGGGTGAATTAGGATGCTAGGGATACCGTTTTTAGGACGTAGACGACACAGTGTGAAGGGGTACGATTCATGATGAATAATTTAGCCTAGACGACTTGGAGTACGCCTTCGATTTCGGTGAACACGAACGTGGTACCAGGTTCGTTCTGTAGGTTGTAACTGTCTCCTGCCACCCACTCACCTTATACGTAGGCGGCCACACTATTCCGGTTTCCTTGACCCAAGGTACGCCAGGGCAATCGCGTCTTAATCGCCCCCAGGTTTGGGACAGTGGCTCTTTGGGGTCTGACGAGTCCCGGAAGTCTTTCGATCTTTACGTGTTATAGTCAAAATAGCTGGGAAAGCATCGGAATATTTACCATTCGCTAGCCTTCTGTACCGAAGTTCGAAAAGGCAGTTTTAGACGCGATTGCCCTGCAAGGTACGCGACCAGCATCGTCACCGGTCGGTGTATAATGCTATGCTATCCAATCCCCCACTCCCCGAATGACAACCGGGTGGATGCCTTGATTTGTCCCAGTTGTGGAAGAGACAATCCCCCTGAAGCCAGCTTTTGCATGGCGTGCGCCGCCGGGTTAGCCTACTCAGCAGAACCGGTTCTTCCAGCAGGATCGAATGCCTTTCTTACGTCTAGTACAGGTGGGCTGAAAAGCCCGAGTAGTATAATGAGCGCGTTGAGGTTGGAGAGATGAAGTGTGGTGGTGAAGGCGATGCGTGGACCGAAACCTCCCGTGGTGGAATTATCCCCGGAAGAGCAGCAAGGATTGGAAACCCTGGTGCGCCGATATAGCACCCCCCAGCAGTTGGCCCGGCGAGGCAGAATCATTCTGTCTGCCGCGGCTGGCCTGAAAACCTTGCAACAGCCAAATAGCCCGCGAAGTGGGCCTGGATGTGGATACGGTACGGTTCTGGCGCAACCGCTGGCTGGGGCTACAGGCAGCCATTCTGGAAGACCTGAGTATAGAAGAAAGGTTGCGGGATGCGCCTCGTCCTGGGGCTCCCGCCCGGATCACCCCAGAGCAAGTTTGCCAGATCATGTCCCTGGCTTGTGAGGCCCCCAGCCAGTGCGGTCGTCCTATCAGCCAGTGGACCAGCCGGGAATTGGCTGATGAGATCATCGAAAAAGGCATCGTAGAACGGATTTCCCCCCGTCATGCGGCCAGGCTTCTAGAAAGGGGGACCTGAAACCCCACCGGATACGCTATTGGTTGACACCCTCCGGGGACGAGCACTATGACGCCAAAGTCACTGACATCTGCGATCTGTACCGAGAAGCTCCCGCCTTGGTCCAATCTGGGGAGCGAGTGATGAGCACTGATGAGTTGACCGGAGTACAGGCCCTGGAGCGCAAACATCCTGGGTTGCCCTTGGCGCCGGGGAAGGTGGAACGGCGGGAGTTTGAGTACATCCGGCATGGTACACGCTCCTTCATCATCAGTCGGGATGTGGTGACGGGTCAGATTGTTGAGCCCTATGGGGGGCCCAGACGTACCGAAGCGGACTTTCTGCAGCATGTGGAGGCAGTGATCGCTAGCGATAGGGCGGCCCAGCGGTGGCATTTTGTGGTGGACAACCTGGACACGCACCGTTCTGAATCTCTAGTGCGCTGGGTAGCCAGAGAGTCTGGGCTGGACCTGGAGTTGGGTAAGAAGGGCAAGTGGGGCACATTGGCGAACCGAGAGTCCCGGGCCGCATTTCTCAGCGATCCCAGCCACTGTATCGTGTTTCACTACACCCCCAAGCACACGTCATGGATGAACCAAGTGGAAATCTGGCTGAGCATTCTGGTGCGAAAACTGCTACAGCGAGGGTCATTCAGATCGGTGACCGATCTGAAACAGAAGGTGTGGGACTTCATCGACTATTACAACCGGACCATGGCAAAGCCCTTCAAATGGACTTACCAAGGCAAGGTGCTGGTCGCATGAACTGCCGGGTTATTTACGCCAACCTGTACTAGCGGCTTTGTTGACCGCCGTCAGGAACTGGCTGCGCTAAAGTCGGGGCTCACGGCCGTGGGTGGACTATAGGGACTGACGAAGCGTCCGAATTGTGAGTATACTGGGTATAGGTTTAGTTCCAGGTTGCTTGTTGTATATCCCTTTAAATGGTCTATAACACAGGATGACCTCGACAAGGCCAAGTCAAAATTTTAGGAGGTCGTCCAGATGGCGATTTCAGACAAGACCCTTACCTGCGTGGAATGCGCACAAGATTTTACCTTCACCGTTGGAGAACAGGAGTTCTTTGCTTCCAAGGGATTTACCAATGAACCGAGTCGCTGTCCCCAATGCCGGGCAGCTCGCAAGAACCAGCAAGGTGGTGGCGGAGGTTCCGGCAGGTCAGGATCAGCCCGAGAGATGCACCCAGCCGTTTGCGCCCAGTGTGGTGTCGATACTATGGTACCATTTATGCCCCGCGGTGATAGGCCGGTCTACTGTAGCGATTGCTTCAGCGCCCAGGGCTCAAATAGCTACCGCTAACGGCTAGCAGCGAAGTTCAGAAGAAGAGGTGGCCGTCAGACTACGGCCACCTCTTTGGTACCGCTCACTGCAACCATCCACAAGACTCTGCACTGCCTCGCTGGTACAACGGTGCCGTTTCTAAACCGCCACTCTTTTAGCAGACAGTAAACCCCGGCGCATCTCTGGTGTAGATGGCCAAGTCACTAATCGAATATTACTACCGCCAATCTGGTTTTATCCAAAAGGTTATGGATATTTTTACCGGTTTCCGGCACTGGGTCCCCACAGCAAGGAGGTAGTACCCAATGGCTGATGAGCTGTTAATCCAACAAGAGAAACCCGCCGCCGAGTATCTTATCGCCGGCTGGCGGCGCCAATGAGCCAATGGCGGCAGGATTTCCAGCGGTCTGCCCCGATACTTGATTGAAAAATTGGGGGCTAAGAAAATTGGCGAGCTGGGGCCCCAAGTCTCTACCATGTGTTACCCATTCCAGGTTGCTGGCACCCAAGACGCCTTTCGTCCGGTGGCTGCCTTTCGGGACGGGCTGCCGGCAGCTTCCATGCACCGGGAGAACTATTTCCACGACGCGGGCAACGGCCTGATCATATTTTTAAGGAGAAGAACCCTGGTTTCGTCTTGATTTATACGCTCAGGGTTTCTTTCAGTCCCTCAAGGAGCTTGGTATAAAGCAGGCCGCGGCCGTCGAGGGAGTAAATGGCCCCGCGCCTCCGGACCTGGAGCGCCGGATCACCTGTGCCTATAGCAAGGCCAAGATGAAGGAAGGCTTGCAGAAATTGGGGGTACATTTCACCAGCTACGGTAGCGAGGGCAGAAGGGGGCCCACCATTGGGATGGCCATGGTGTCTCAAGCCCACTTCGAATACCCGGACATACGGATGTTTAGCCTGGGGGCTATGGCTCCTTTGTATCCGCGGATGAACGCCAACGGTCAGCCAGTGGGAATACCAAGGGATCATCGCTCTTTTTACGATGTGATGAGGCGGTTAAATGCGATGTTCAGTCTGGACATCGATTTAGGGGAGTTGAAGCAGTTAGGCGACACTGAATCGCAAGAATTACAAGGAATCCTTGATAAGCTGGGAGAGGCAAGCAAGGAAGCCAAGCAAATTATTGATAAGGTCCGGTCCGACTACAGCTTCACTCCCTTTGGGCAACATGTGGAGTTAGACCCGGCGCTGGACCAAACTCTCGAGGATATTCTGCGCAATATGCCAGGACCGTCGGATTCGGATTGACGCTTGGGCGTTCATCTATTCTCGCTCTCCAGAACCAAGGAGAGAACAGGAGGAAGGCCCACGAAGTTAGACGAGCAGCAGCGCCAACTCGTTATCCGTCTCTATCGTTGCCACCATACTTGGCCGAAACAACATGAAAGGGAGGGAATGCAAGAGATGATCAAAGAGGCCGTGTACGCTGTTCCTTTGCGACTGGTTATAGAACCAAGATTCAAGAATCTGGTGGTCGATGCCGTGATGCCGGCTCCACCACGGCCAAAGCCGCGGCCACGGAAAGCGCTCAATGCTTAGCCGCAACCGGCTGAACTGGAAGAAGAGCACGGCGGCGACGAAGGTCTTTACGCGGAATTGGAGAAGGTCACCAAGGGCAACGTAACCGCAAGGCTGAAGGAAATCAAATTCGACCCCGAAGGCGGGTATGAAGCGGATGCTCTAGACGCATGGTTGAAGCTCTGCAACGATGAGGCTGCGGCAAAGAAGGCAATCAAAGACGCTGAAGAGGCTCTCGATGGCAAGGCACTGGCCAAGTACCCCAACTCAGCAAGGACGAGGTCAAAACGCTGAGGTGGACGACAAATGGCTTGCCGGCATCGCCGCCACCATCCACGGAGAGATTGACCGTATCAACCAAGAAGGCAATCAAAGACGCTGAAGAGGCTCTCGATGGCAAGGCACTGGCCAAGTACCCCACACTCAGCAAGGACGAGGTCAAAACGCTGGTGGTGGACGACAAATGGCTTGCCGGCATCGCCGCCACCATCCACGGAGAGATTGACCGTATCAACCAGACCCTGATCCAGTGCGTGAAAACGTTGGCAGAACGTTACGAGACTCCACTGCCCCAAGGCGTGAGTCAGGTTCCTGAGCTAGAGCGGAAGATAACCCACCACCTGGAAGAAATGGGGTTTACATTATGACTCCGCAGACCCGACCCGAAGGTGTTTTTCACGCTCCGTTGAAACCTAAAGATTCTGCAACTCAAACCGAGGGCTGTCGGCACACAAATCCGGACACTTGCAGAAACAATTTCCTTCCAGACTTTTGTGCGTTTGTGCGCTCAGATGGAATGTGTTTAAAGCCCCCCCAATCTTGGCCCAAGCAGTTCATCCATCTCAAAGGAAAGTCCTAGGAAGCTATATGGAACCAAAGCTTGGTTACAGGACGACCGAAGCGGGTGTTTTTCTGGACTGGCGCCTTGTGCCTCTCGGAAGTGCCATCACCGAGTTCAGTGCTAGACGGGTGATTTTGTTTAGTTAATCAAAAGAGTGGCGTTGTTGAAGCAATGGCGTGCTCCGGCTAGGACTCAACCAATCACGCCAGTTAGAAACGCGGTCCCTTTTGCCATGTCAGTCCCTCCGGTAATAGTCCTGTACTGACCACTTTCCTACGACATCCAGAGTATTTAAAGGGCTCGCCTTTCTCATTAGATGTACAATGAACAGAGAGGCTCATTTATGGAAATCGATGCTGAAAAGGTTGAATGGTTCGTAGACAAGCTTGTTAGTGAACTCGATACGCTAGGGCTCAACCCCGAAGACAAAGCGATGATCATTGCTGAGGTCGAGTCCATTAACGCCCATCTCAAAAATCCTAGGCGGAGGGATGAGGCTATCCGTCAAAGCCTAATTATCGTTAAAGGCATCCTGGAGGGTGCAGCCAGCACCACGGCTGGTCAAGCAATTATCGCAACGTTGGGCACGCTACTTTAACAATCCCTTCTACCCGTTACTAGACAGCATTTGAGCACAAAACAAACGAGTTTCAAATGTGTGCCTAATTCACCTAAACCAAAGCTAAGGTGAAACCTACATAAAGCGAACCCGAAGAGGAGTTGCGATATTCTGTAAAAGAAGTCGAGTGGCGGTGGTGGAAGGGATGAAGGAAATAGTGCAACTCATGGAAGAGTGGCAACTCAATGTAGGTGACTTACGGGAAAGGATGTATCGAGCGCCAACACCTCGAGAGCGAGAGCGATGGCACGGGCTATGGTTGTTGGGCCAAGGGTGGTCGGCTATCCAGGTGGCTGAGGCTTTGGACAGAGAGCCTCATACCATTGGAAACTGGCTGGCCAACTTTCGCCGAGGCGGGGCCCAAGGTTTGGTCTTTGAACAGACTGGGGGTTCCCCCCCGTCTTGAACTGGGGTCAACAGAACCAACTGAAGTCTGCGGTGCAAAATCCGCCTGGAGAGGCGGGAGTTGAATTGTCCAACTGGAATTGGAAAGTAGTGAGGCAATTTCTCAAGCAGAGCTTTGACCTGGGGCTGAGTCGAAGCAGTTGCTTGAACTACCTCCATCGGTTGGGCTTCGTGCTGAAGCGACCCAAGAAACGCCTCCTGAAAGCCAAGGATGAAGCGCGGAAAGCCTTCGTCCTCCAGTACCGCCAAATCCGAGAGGAGGCCCAAGAGAGTGGGGCCAAAATCTTCTTCGTAGACGAAGCCCACTTTCGGGCCGATGCCGATCTGAGGGGGAAATGGGTGCTCAAGGGAGAGCCGGCGCTGGTGGACTCTACCAGTCCTCGGTGGGGAGAGAAGGGCTGCTACTACTCGGGAGTTTGCTTGGAGGCTGGGGAGGTGGAAGCCATGGAAATAGCCGGCAACAGCAATGCCGAGACCTCCACCGCCTTTTTACGGCAGCTAAGAGAAAAACATCCTGGACCTCTGGTAGTAATCTGGGACAATGGGCCAGCCCACCGAGGAGAAGCGATTCGCAGCTATTTGACCACTCCGAACTTGCATCTGCGGTTGGTGGCCTTACCGGCCTACAGCCCAGACTTCAATGCCGACGAAGCCGTCTGGGACTGGGCCAGGGAAGAGGTCACGGCCAACGAATGCCTGGGAACAAAAGCCAAAGTCCAAGAGAAGATGAATGCATTCTTCGGCGGACTAGCTCACCGTAAGGAAGAAGTGAAACGTCGCTGCCGAACCCGGTTACAGGCCCGAGCCGATGCTTTGATCTTTACACCTGCCGTGCCTTTGCCATCACTGCCCAATGTAGTTCCCACCTTGGCTTTGGTTTAGTTCGCATTAACAAATATACTCGACACGCAAAGACTCAGTCAGCGCTCCTAACTAAGCCTGCCAGCCCACCCGCGTCATTGGACGTGAGGAGAAAACCCCGGAGGTCAATGCCCTCCTTTCCAACTCTCGTCTTGTCCCCAAGCTCAACCGCGATATAGAACGTGTCTTCGTCGGCCGTCAGCGAGAATTGGCGGACCTTACCGCTGCCCTAGAGGAAGCCGTTTCCGGCTACGGGCGGCTATTCATGCTGGCAGGTGAGCCGGGCATCGGCAAGACACGCACTACCCAAGAACTAGCGTCCTACGCCGAAACGTTCGGCATATGAAGCAAGTTTGGATGAACACAGGCCACAAGTAGCCTCTCTCCCGAATCCAGACCTTTTTTCACGGCCAAGTCATAGATTACTGGCAAGGAACCCCGCTACCAGCCCCCGAATCCTCTGTTATCCTTAACTGGCGTATACAGTCTCTTGCGAGATGGCCTAGGCTCTGGACCCAGGAGTTTCGTCAGCGATGCACCCATTTATCTTGCCCTGGGAACTCCAGTCTTTAAACCCTTCTCCTCCAGCTTGAATTACCAGGGAGGTGGTCCGCCATTCGAAAGACCAAGACCATCGCCACCATCGGACCGGCATCCCGAAAGCCGGAGGTTCTGGACCAGCTCATCGCCGCTGGCATGGACTGCGCCAGACTGAACTTTTCCCACGGCACTCTGGAGGAGCATGCCGAGGTGATCCATTCGGTACGCCAGCTTTCCGCCAACTAGGGCAA
>CBDCEX010000010.1:0-135285 GCA_965216025.1 Dehalococcoidia bacterium | reverse complement strand
TGGAGGGAAACCAGGGATTTCCGCTGCGCTCGGACGCCTGGTATGCCAAAAGGTTGCCCACCTTCTCCGACGCCATCGCCCTGGTTCGTCATCAGCTGTGGCCTGTTTCTGAGACTTTTTGCATGTCCCCTACAAAACCAGACATCCGGAAAGTGTCTCGACCTATGTTTGAACGAATCTTAGATTCCCTTTGTTATGCCGCTTGAATGTACAAAGTCGAGCTTAGAAGAAAGCGAAGCAGATGCGTCGGCATGGTCCAGGACCTGACGGCGAGGTCAACGAAAAGACGGTGCGGAACGCCCTGAAGGCGGGACTGTGAACATAGACGTAACGGCGGTTGTCCGAACCTGTAGGCGGTTTGTAAACACCTGTACACCCCCCAGCTGACATAAAGGGTTACGCGAACCAAACCGGGGGAAACTGAGACAAGGGGGGAACATGGCCAACAGAAACGCGCTGCTGGGACGGTCCAGGCCCAGAGAGAAGCTTACCAGGGAGGAGATCACGGCCCTCGACAAGGCGACCGTGCCTCCCGCGCCTGCCACGACGCCGGCGAAGAGCCGAAGCCGCCCGGGAACAGGGACGGCGGCCAGCAGCGGATGGTCCGCAGGGACCTGCTGAAGTTTCGCTGGAGCCTCGAGTGCCCTGGTTGCGGTTTCAAGGTCACCGGCGAAGGCCAGCCCCAGCCCGGGCAAAGGCTCGCCAGGTGCGGCCGCTGCAAAGTGGTCCTGGTCCTGGGTGGCGGGTGACGCTGCGGGCAACCCCGAGTACGTCAACCAGGAGGCATTGATGATTGAACCTGAAGTGCTGAAGGAACTCCGGATCATCGTGGCCAAGGTCGCCCATGCCGATCAGGCGTCCGGACGTGTCCCAGACCATGTCCTCCAGGCGAAGGTAAAGGTTCGAGAGGAGCTGGTGTCAGCCGTCAAGGAGAAGTACGAAGCATACCTTGCAACGGCGAATTAAGGGTGCGTTGCCTGGCTAGAACTCGAATGCCGCGTCTGCTCCGCTCCACCTTGACGATTCTTCCGGTCTCCCTGCTGGGACCCGGTCTTTGGCTTCTCGTCCCATTCTCAGGGAGGTGCGGGCCGCAGTGTCATTTCTGTCCGCCCGCCAGCAGCCTGGTAACGGCGGTTTCGACGTCCTTCCCCTCGGTGGAGGCGCGGAGCCATTTCCGCAGCTCGCGGCGGGTGATGTTCCCAGTCATCTCGTCGCCCTTCCCGCCGCAGCGCCTTCAGAACCGTGCTGAGGGAACACTCGAAGTCGGCGGCGGTGACGGTGGCCATCACCGCCCCGCCCAGCGGCGCCGTCCTTGGGGATATCCCCCTGCGGCGGCATCATCCGCCGTTGGAACCAGCGGGGCCCCCCCCGGTACCGTGCCCTGGGCTCTCCTCGGATCAGCCGAAGAGGTAGTCGTTGATGAGCTTTATCACGTCGCTCTTGCTGATGGCCTGATCTCCCTCACCAAAGAGGTAGTCGTTGATGGCCGCTATGACCTCGTTCTTCTCGATCGTGCCGTTGTTGTTGGCGTCGTACCGGGCAACCAGGCCCTCGGTGACGGCCACGTTGGAAGGCGGGCCCGTCCCGACGGAGTTGATGGCTGAAACCCGATAGTGCCGCGTCGTCCCAACCTCGAACATGGGACCATTGCTGTCGGTGCCCTCGTCGGTGTAGCCGGTGGCATCGCCGGTCGTGGTGTACACCTCCGTCCATGGGTTGTTGCCGTCGTCCGAGGCTTCGATCTTGTAGCCCGTAATCGGGGCGCCGCCGGTGTCGGTGGGTGCGATCCAGGACAGAACTACCTGCGCCTTCCCAGCTGCCACCGCAGCCGTCAAGCCCGTTGGCGCTCCCGGCACGACCGCCGAGGTCGTGGTCCCGGTGACGGTGGCCGACCAGGCGCTGGCGCCGGCAGCGTTGACCGCTCTCACCTGCACGTCGTATTCTGTGCCGCCGGTCAGCCCGCTCAAGGTGTACTGCAGGGAACCGGAGCCCGCGGCCCACACGTCTTCCACCACAGTCCAGTTGGCGTCGGATTTATCGGCGGCCCCGGTCTCGATGTAGCGCAGGTCGTAGGCGGTGATGGCTGAACTGCCGGTGTTGATGGGAGCGGCCCAGGCTACGGTCAGGGACGCGTCGCCCGGAACGATTGGAGTGGCGATGGTCGGAGCGCCCGGTATGTCGCAGAATGGCAGGCCCAGCTGGGAAAAGTCGTTGATCCCGATCCCTCGCAATCCATTCGGTATGCAGCCGGTCAACTGGTTGCCAGAGAGGACCAGATGTTCCAGGTTGGAGAGGCTGCCCAACTCCGCCGGTATCTCCCCGGTCAACTGGTTACTGTTGAGGAACAGCAGGGTCAGGTTGGTCAGGTTGCCCAGCTCCGACGGTATCTCTCCGGTCAACTGGTTGAAGTTGAGGGACAGCCCTTCCAGGTTGGTCAGACTGCCCAACTCCGCCGGTATCCCCCCGGTCAGCTGGTTGATGTCCAGGTACAGCGCTACCAGGTTGGTCAGGCTGCCCAGTTCCGCCGGTATCCCCCCGGTCAACTGGTTGTTGTTCAGGGACAGCCCTACCAGGTTGGAGAGGCCGCCCAACTCCGCCGGTATCTCCCCGGTCAGCTGGTTGTCGAAGAAAGCCAGCACTGCCAGGTTGGTCAGATTGCCCAACTCCGCCGGTATCTCCCCGGTCAGCTGGTTGTCTCCGAGCCCCAGTCGTTCCAGGTTGGTCAGGCTGCCCAACTCCGCCGGTATTGACCCAGTCAACTGGTTACTGTTGAGGAACAGCTCGGTCAGGTTGGTCAGGCTGCCCAACTCCGCCGGTATCTCCCCGGTCAGCTGGTTGTCGATGAGGTACAGATGAGTGACCCGGCCGTCGCTGTCGGTGGTTGCTCCATGCCATTCCCCCATGGGGGCGTTGCTCAGCCAGTTGCCGTTGTTGTGCCAGTTCGCTCCGTCCGTGGCGTTGTAGAGGGCGACCAGTGCGGCCCGGTCGGTGGCCGCCTCCGCCGGCGAGGCGGCCGGCATGCAGTAATCCAGGCCCAGTTGGGTCAGGTCGTTTAGCGGCACGTCCCGTAACCCTCCGGGAATGCAGCCGGTCAACTGGTTGCCTGCGAGCCACAGCACTCTCAGGTTGGTCAGGCTGCCCAACTCCGCCGGTATCTCCCCGGTCAACTGGTTGTCGTTCAGGTACAGCCATTCCAGGTTGGTCAGGCTGCCCAACCCCGCCGGTATCTCCCCGGTCAACTGGTTGCCTCCGAGCCGCAGGTCCTTCAGGTTGGTCAGGCTGCCCAACTCCGCCGGTATCTCCCCGGTCAGCTGGTTGCCTCCGAGCCGCAGGTCCTTCAGGTTGGTCAGGCTGCCCAACTCCGCCGGTATCTCCCCGGTCAGCTGGTTGCCAGAGAGCCACAGTCGTTCCAGGTTGGTCAGGTTGCCCAACCCCGCCGGTATCCCCCCGGTCAACTGGTTGTTGTGGAGCCGCAGCTCCTTCAGGTTGGTCAGGCTGCCCAACCACGCCGGTATCTCCCCGGTCAGCTGGTTGTCGAAGAGAGCCAGCACTGCCAGGTTAGTCAGATTGCCCAACTCCGCCGGTATCTCCCCGGTCAACTGGTTGTCTCCGAGCCACAGCTCTTTCATGTTGGTCAGGCTGCCCAACCACGCCGGTATCTCCCCGGTCAACTGGTTGTATTGGAGCCGCAGCCCTTCCAGGTTGGTCAGGTTGCCCAACTCCGCCGGTATCTCCCCGGTCAACTGGTTGGTGTAAAGGGACAGCCGCTTCAGGTTGGTCAGGCTGCCCAACTCCGCCGGTATCTCCCCGGTCAACTGGTTGCCGGCTAGGTCCAGCCACCGCAGATAGGTCAGGTCCCCCAACTCCGCCGGTATCCCCCCGGTCAACTCGTTGAATGAGAGCCCCAGTCGTTCCAGGTTGGTCAGGTTGCCCAACTCCGCCGGTATCCCCCGGTCAGCTGGTTGAAGGAGAGGCCCAGCCGCCACAGCCTGGACAGGTCCCCCAACTCCGCCGGTATCTCCCCGGTCAACTGGTTCCTGTCGAGGACTAGCTGCGTCAGGTTGGCGAGGTTGCCCAGCTCCGCCGGTATTGACCCGGTCAGCTGGTTGCCGGCAAGCCACAGCCGAGTGACCCGGCCGTCGCTGTCGGTGGTTACTCCATGCCATTCCCCCATGGGGGCGTTGCTCAGCCAGTTGCCGTTGCTGTGCCAGTTCGCTCCGTCCGTGGCGTTGTAGAGGGCGACCAGCGCGGCCCGGTCGGTGGACGTGTTCGTCTGCGCTTGAGCCAGCCCCGTGCCGGCCACGCTGGCAAGGGCCATGGCGGCAACCGCCATCACAGCGACGAGAAATATGGCAATAGACTTTGCCATCTGCGTTCTCCCCCTGGGGGCCCGCGAGGGTGGCGGCGCTGCTGTGGACCTCATGCTGAAGATGCTGCGGTGGTTCCCGTTGGTCTCGCCCATAACGCCCTCCTGGAACCTGAGTGGTCATTGGATGTCCGCCGGGGATGGCCTCACCGTCGGGGCCGCTGGATGCGCAACCGGACCCGGCGGGCGGCGTTTCTGCGGCTGCTCCGAAACTCCCGTAGTCGGCTGAGGTGATGGTCACCGCCCGCCCCCCGGCGCCACCGTCTCGGGAATATGCCCCTGCGGCGGCATCGTCCGCCATCGAAACCAGCCGGACCTTCCTGTACTGTGCCCTGGGCGTCCCTGGAATCAGCCGAAGAGGTAGAGGTTTATGAGCTTTATCACGTCGCTCTTGCTGATGGCCTCATCTCCCTCACCAAAGAGGTAGTTGTTGATGGCCGCTATGACCTCGTTCTTCTCAATCAGGCCGTTGCCGTTGGCGTCGTACCTGACAATCAAGTGGTCCCCGGCGGCAACCGCTATCGTGAGGGCGCCGCCCACCGGAACGTCCTCGCGGTCGGAGTTCCTCAGAACGCCGGAGAAAGAGTATGTCCCCTCCGCACTGGGTGCGGTAACGGTGTAGGTAAAGGCCGTCTGCCCAAAAAGGCTGAAACGGACTTCCCGGCCTACGTCCGTAACCCCACTATCTTCCAGGCTGCTGGAAACGTAGCTGAATCCGGGGGGCAGGGTTTCCGTCACAGCCCCCAACCAGCCGTATCCGCTGGCGGTGATCATTACCACAACCTCGCCTGCCGGGGCCACGGACGGCGGGGAGAAGGAGCGGATGGCCCCCCAGGTTGCCGGCGTTCCCGGGGCTGTGGCTGACCAGAGGCCGTCGCCGGCGGCGCTGAACCGCCCGCACCTGCACGTCGTATTGTGCACCTCCTGTCAAGCCGGTGATTTGATAACTGAGGGCGCCCGAGCCGGCGGTCCACGCGTTATCCACAACGGTCCAGTTGACATCGGACTTATCCCTGGCGGCGCTTTCGATGTATCGCAGGTCGTAGGCGATGATTGCCGACTCAGGGGAAGCGGTTGGTGCGGCCCAGGTTATGGTGAGGAAGTCTGCCCCGGGGGTGAGCGTGCCTATGGTTGGAGCTCCGGATGCACCCGCGCAGAACGGCAGACCAAGCTGATTGAAGTCGTTGTTCGCCACGCCCGCAATACCCACCGGAATGCACCCGGTCAACTGGTTCCCGCTCAGGAACAGTTCCTCCAGGTCGGTGAGGCTGCCCAGTTCGGCAGGTATCTCCCCGCTCAACTGGTTGCCGTCGAGGTGCAGCCATTGCAGGTTGGCGAGGCTGCCCAGTTCGGACGGTATCTCCCCGCTCAACTGGTTGCCGTGGAGGTGCAGCCCTTGCAGGTTGGTGAGGCTGCCCAGTTCCCCCTGGTATCTCCCCGCTCAACTGATTGCCGTAGAGGTACAGCCATTGCAGGTTGGCGAGACCGCCCAACTCCGCCGGTATCTCGCCGGTCAACTGGTTGTTGGAGAGATCCAGATATTTCAGCTTGGTCAGGTCCCCCAACTCCGCCGGTATCTCGCCGGTCAACTGGTTGCCTGCGAGCCACAGTCGTTCCAGGTTGGTCAGGCTGCCCAACTCCGCCGGTATCTCCCCGGTCAACTGGTTGTGGTGGAGGGACAACTTCTGTCAGTCTGGTGAGGTCCCCCAACTCCGACGGTATCTCCCCGGTTCAACCTGGTTGCCTGCGAGCCACAGTCGTTCCAGGTTGGTCAGGCTGCCCAACTCCGCCGGTATCTCCCCGGTCAACTGGTTGTATTGGAGGTCCAGATGAGTCAGACTGCCCAACTCCGCCGGTATCTCTCCGGTCAGCTGGTTGTTGTGGAGGTACAACACTGTCAGGCTGGTCAGGTCCCCCAACTCCGCCGGTATCTCCCCGGTCAGCTGGTTGCCTTGGAGCCACAGACGTGTCAGGTTGGCCAGGCCCCCCAACTCCGCCGGTATCTCCCCGGTCAACTGGTTGTTGTTCAGGAACAGCTCTTCCAGGTTGGTCAGGCTGCCCAACTCCGCCGGTATCTCCCCGGTCAACTGGTTGTCGTTGAGCGACAGCCCTTCCAGGTTGGTCAGGCTGCCCAACTCCGCCGGTATCTCCCCGGTCAACTGGTTGCCTGCGAGCCACAGCCGTTCCAGGTTGGTCAGGTTGCCCAACTCCGCCGGTATCTCCCCGGTCAACTGGTTGCGTTGGAGGTCCAGATGAGTGACCCAGCCGTCGCTGTTGGTGGTTACTCCATCCCATTCCCCCATGGGGGCGTTGCTCAGCCAGTTGCGTTTGATGCGCCAGTTCGCTCCGTCCGTGGCGTTGTAGAGGGCGACCAGCGCGGCCCGGTCGGTGGCCGCATCGCCGGCGGAGGCGGCCGGCATGCAGTAATCCAGGCCCAGTTGGGCCAGGTCATTTAGCGGCACGCCCCGTAACCCTCCGGGAATGCAGCCGGTCAACCCGTTTTCCCCAAGGAATAGCCCTTCCAGTCCGGCGAGACTGCCCAACTCCGCCGGTATCTCCCCGGTCAACTGGTTGTTGTCCAGGTACAGCCATTCCAGTCCGGCGAGACTGCCCAACTCCGCCGGTATCTCTCCGGTCAGCTGGTTGTTGAAGAGTAACAGCGTTGTCAGGCTGGTCAGGTCCCCCAACTCCGCCGGTATCTCCCCGGTCAGCTGGTTGCCTTGGAGCCACAGACGTGTCAGGTTGGACAGGCCCCCCAACTCCGCCGGTATCTCCCCGCTCAAGTCGTTGTAGCTGAGGGCCAGATCTTCCAGGTTGGTCAGGCTGCCCAACTCCGCCGGTATCCCCCCTGTCAACTGGTTGCCTCCGAGGGACAGCTCTTCCAGGTTGGTCAGGCTGCCCAACTCCGCCGGTATCTCCCCGGTCAACTGGTTGCCACCGAGGGACAGCCCTTCCAGGTTGGTCAGGCTGCCCAACTCCGCCGGTATCTCCCCGGTCAACTGGTTGTTGTCCAGGTACAGCCATTCCAGTCCGGCGAGACTGCCCAACTCCGCCGGTATCTCTCCGGTCAGCTGGTTGTTGAAGAGTAACAGCGTTGTCAGGCTGGTCAGGTCCCCCAACTCCGCCGGTATCTCCCCGGTCAGCTGGTTGTGTCGGAGGTCCAGATGAGTGACCCGGCCGTCGCTGTCGGTGGTTACTCCATGCCATTCCCCCATGGGGCCGTTGCTCAGCCAGTTGCGGTTGTTGAGCCAGTTCGCTCCGTCCGTGGCGTTGTAGAGGGCGGCCAGCGCGGCCCGGTCGGTGGGCGTGTTCGTCCGCGCTTGAGCCAGCCCTGTGCCGGCCACGCTGGCAAGGGCCATGGCGGCAACCGCCATCACAGCGACGAGAAATCTGGCAATAGACTTTGCCATCTGCGTTCTCCCCCTGGGGACCCGCGAGGGTGGCGGCGCTGCTGTGGACCTCATGCTGAAGATGCTGCGGTGGTTCCCGTTGGTCTCGCCCATAAAGCCCTCCTGGAACCTGAGTGGTCATGGGATGTCCGCCGGGGATGGCCTCACCGTCGGGGCCGCTGGATGCGCAACCGGACCCGGCGGGCGGCGTTTCTGCGGCTGCTCCGAAACTCCCGTAGTCGGCGGAGGTGATGGTCACCGCCCGCCCCCGGCGCCACCGTCTCGGGAATATGCCCCTGCGGCGGCATCGTCCGCCGTCGAAACCAGCCGGACCTTCCTGTACTGTGCCCTGGGCGTCCCTGGAATCAGCCGAAGAGGTAGAGGTTTATGAGCTTTATCACGTCGCTCTTGCTGATGGCCGCATCCCCCTCAGCAAAGAGGTAGTCGTTTATGGCCGCTATGACCTCGTTCTTCTCAATCATGCCGTTGCCGTTGGCATCGTACCTGACAATCAAGGGGTCCCCGGCGGCAACCGCTATCGTGAGGGCGCCGCCCACCGGAACGTCCTCGCGGTCGGAGTTCCTCAGAACGCCGGAGAAAGAGTACGTCCCCTCCGCACTGGGTGCGGTAACGGTGTAGGTAAAGGCCGTCTGCCCAAACAGGCTGAAATAGACTTCCCGGCCTACGTCCGTAACCCCACTATCTTCCAGGCTGCTGGAAACGTAGCTGAATCCGGGGGCAGGGTTTCCGTCACAGCCCCAAACCAGCCGTATCCGCTGGCGGTGATCATTACCACAACCTCACCTGCTGGGGCCACGGACGGCGGGGAGAAGGACCGGATGGCCCCCCATGCCGGCGTTCCGGCGGCGGCGGCTGACCAGGGGCCGTCGCCGCCGGCGCTGACCGCCCGCACCTGCACGGCGTACCTAGTCCCGTCGGTGAGGCCGGATATCCGGTAACTCAGGGCGCCGGAGCCGGCGGTCCATGCGTCACCCTCCACGGTCCAGTTGGCATCCACCGTCTCGTCGGCGGAAGTCTGGATATAGCGCAGGTCGTAGGCGCTGATGGCCGGCCCGCCGGTACCGCCCGGCGCAGCCCAGGTCACGGTGAGGAAAACCGCTCCGGGCGTGACCGCGGTTATGGTCGGAGCCCCAAGAGGTCCCTCGCACAAAGGCAAGTCAAGCTGGTTCAGGTCATTGTTAACCACACCCCTAATACCCGCCGGGATGCACCCGGTCAATTGGTTGCCGGAGATGTATAACACCCTCAGGTTGGAGAGGGTGCCCAGTTCGAGCGGTATCTCCCCGCTCAGCTGGTTGCCGGATAGGTCCAACCACTCCAGGTTGGCGAGGCTGCCCAGTTCGAGCGGTATCTCCCCGCTCAGCTGGTTTCGAGAGAGGTTCAAGTCTGTCAGGTTGGAGAGGGTGCCCAACTCCGCCGGTATCTCTCCGGTCAACTGGTTGTAGGAGAGATCCAGCAATTCCAGGTTGGTCAGGCTGCCCAACTCCGCCGGTATCCCCCCAGTCAACTGGTTGCCGGCTAGGGCCAGCCACCGCAGATAGGTCAGGTCCCCCAACTCCGCCGGTATCCCCCCGGTCAACTGGTTGTCGTTCAGGTCCAGCCCTTCCAGGCTGGTCAGGCTGCCCAACTCCGCCGGTATCTCCCCGGTCAACTGGTTGCCGGCTAGGGCCAGCCACCGCAGATAGGTCAGGTCCCCCAACTCCGCCGGTATCCCCCCGGTCAACTGGTTGAAGGAGAGCGACAGCAGGTCCAGGTTGGTCAGGTCCCCCAACTCCGCCGGTATCTCCCCGGTCAACTGGTTGTCGTTGAGCGACAGCCCGTCCAGGTTGGTCAGGGTGCCCAACTCCGCCGGTATCCCCCCTGTCAACTGGTTGTCGTTGAGCGACAGCCCGTCCAGGTTGGTCAGGGTGCCCAACTCCGCCGGTATCCCCCCTGTCAACTGGTTGTATTGGAGGACCAGATGAGTCAGATTGGTCAGGGTGCCCAACTCCGCCGGTATCCCCCCGGTCAACTGGTTGTATTGGAGGACCAGATGAGTCAGGTTGGTCAGGCTGCCCAGCTCCGCCGGTATCCCCCCGGTCAACTGGTTGTATTGGAGGACCAGATGAGTCAGGTTGGTCAGGCTGCCCAGCTCCGCCGGTATCCCCCCGGTCAACTGGTTGTATTGGAGGACCAGATGAGTCAGGTTGGTCAGGCTGCCCAGCTCCGCCGGTATCCCCCCGGTCAACTGGTTGTCGTTGGAGGTCCAGCCCTGAGTCCAGGTTGGTCAGGCTGCCCAACTCCGCCGGTATCCCCCCGGTCAACTGGTTGGCGTGGAGCCGTAGCCGTTCCAGGTTGGTCAGGCTGCCCAGTTCCCCTGGTATCTCCCCGGTCAACTGGTTACTGTTGAGGTCCAGATGAGTCAGGTTAGTCAGGCTGCCCAGTTCCCCTGGTATCCCCCCGGTCAACTGGTTGTTGAAGAGGTCCAGATGAGTGACTCGGCCGTCGCTGTCGGTGGTTACTCCACGCCATTCCCCCATGGGGGCGTTGCTCAGCCAGTTGCGGTTGTTGCGCCAGTTCGCTCCGTCCGTGGCGTTGTAGAGGGCGACCAGCGCGGCCCGGTCGGTGGCCGCATCGCCGGCGGAGGCGGCCGGCATGCAGTAATCCAGGCCCAGTTGGGCCAGGTCGTTTAGCGGCACGTCCCGTAACCCTCCGGGAATGCAGCCGGTCAACCCGTTTTCCCCAAGGAATAGCTGTTCCAGTCCGGCGAGACTGCCCAACTCCGCCGGTATCTCCCCGGTCAACTGGTTGTTGGAGAGCCACAGCCTTTGCAGGTTGGTGAGGCCGCCCAGTTCCCCTGGTATCTCCCCGGTCAACTGGTTGTCGTTGAGCGACAGCTGTTCCAGTCCGGCGAGACTGCCCAACTCCGCCGGTATCTCCCCGGTCAACTGGTTGGTGTCCAGGTACAGAGCTTCCAGGTTGGTCAGGCTGCCCAACTCCGACGGTATCTCCCCGGTCAACTGGTTGCCGGCTAGGGCCAGCCACCGCAGATAGGTCAGGCTGCCCAGCTCCGCCGGTATCCCCCCGGTCAAATGGTTGTTGTGGAGGTACAGCCCTTCCAGGTTGGTCAGGCTGCCCAACTCCGACGGTATCTCCCCGGTCAACTGGTTGTGGTGGAGGGACAACTCTGTCAGTCTGGTCAGGTCCCCCAACTCCGACGGTATCTCCCCGGTCAACTGGTTGCCTGCGAGCCACAGTCGTTCCATGTTGGTCAGGCTGCCCAACTCCGACGGTATCTCCCCGGTCAACTGGTTGTGGTGGAGGGACAACTCTGTCAGTCTGGTCAGGTCCCCCAACTCCGACGGTATCTCCCCGGTCAACTGGTTGTGGTGGAGGTTCAGATGAGTGACCCGGCCGTCGCTGTCGGTGGTTACTCCATGCCATTCCCCTATGGGGGCGTTGCTCAGCCAGTTGTCGTTGTTCGCCCAGTTGTCGCCGCTAGTGGCGTTGTAGAGGGCCACCAGGGCGTCCCGGTCGGTGGCCGCATCTCCGGCGGAGGCGGCCGACATGCAGTAATCCAGGCCCAGTTGGGCCAGGTCGTTTAGCGGCACGTCCCGTAACCCTCCGGGAATGCAGCCGGTCAACCCGTTTCCCCCAAGGAATAGCTCTTCCAGTCCGGCGAGACTGCCCAACTCCGCCGGTATCTCCCCGGTCAACTGGTTGTTGTCCAGGTACAGCCACTTCAGGCTGGTCAGGTCCCCCACCCCCGCCGGTATCTCCCCGGTCAACTGGTTGTCGTTGAGCGACAGCCCGTCCAGGTTGGTAAGGCTGCCCAGTTCGGACGGTATCTCCCCGGTCAGTTGGTTGCCGTTGAGCCACAGCCGTTCCAGGTTGGCGAGGCCGCCCAGTTCGGCCGGTATCGGGCCGGTCAACTGGTTCCCCCATAGGTATAGTTCTTCCAGGTTGGTAAGGCTGGACAACTCCGACGGAATCAGACCCGTCAACCGATTGCCGCCGAGGTTTAGTTCAACCAGACTGGCGAGTCCACCCAATTCTGGCGGTATGGTCCCGGTCAGTTGGCGGCCACGGAGGACCAACTTGGTAACCCGCAACGGTGAACCGCTCAGGGTCACGCCATCCCAGGAACCGATGGCACTGTTGCCGGACCAGTTCAGCGTCCCGCTGCCCGCCAGGGTGTCACGGGCCGCCAGCAGCGCCTCGCAGTCGGCCACCCGGCCCGGGTTGCTGGCCGCACCGGACACCGCGACTCCAGTGGTGCAGGGCCTCGTTGTTGCCCGTGTCGGCGTTCCGGTGGCGGCGGCTGACCAGGGGCCGTCGCCGGCGGCGCTGACCGCTCGCATCTGCACATCGTATTGTGCACCTCCTGTCAGGCCGGTGATTTGATAACTGAGGGCGCCCGAGCCGGCGGTCCATACATCTTCCACAATGGTCCAGTCGGCGTCGGAGTTGCCGCTGGCGGCGGTTTCAATGTATCGCAGGTCGTAGGCGATGATTGCCGACTCAGTGGAACCGGTTGGTGCGGCCCAGGTTATGGTGAGGAAGTCCGCCCCGGGGGTGAGCGTGCCTATGGTTGGAGCTCCGGATGCACCCGCGCAGAACGGCAGACCAAGCTGATTGAAGTCGTTGTACGCCACATCCGCAATACCCACCGGAATGCACCCGGTCAACTGGTTCCCGCTCAGGAACAGTTCCTCCAGGTCGGTGAGGCCGCCCAGTTCGGCAGGTATCTCCCCGCTCAACTGGTTGCTGTGGAGCCACAGCCATTGCAGGTTGGCGAGGCTCCCCAGTTCGGACGGTATCTCCCCGCTCAACTGATTGCCGTTGAGGGACAGGAATCGCAGGTTGGCGAGGTTCCCCAGTTCCGCTGGTATCGTCCCAGTCAACTGGTTGCTGAAGAGGTACAGCGCTTCCAGGTTGGTCAGGCTGCCCAACTCCGCCGGTATCTCCCCGGTTAACTGGTTGCTGAAGAGGTACAGCGCTTCCAGGTTGGTCAGGCTGCCCAACTCCGCCGGTATCTCCCCGGTCAACTGGTTGCTGGAGAGCCACAGCGCTTCCAGGTTGGTCAGGCTGCCCAACACCGCCGGTATCCCCCCGGTCAACTGGTTGCTGAAGAGGTTCAAGTTTGTCAGGTTGGAGAGGCTGCCCAACTCCGCCGGTATCAGGCCGGTCAACTGGTTCTGCGAGAGGGCCAGCCTTGTCAGGTTGGCGAGGCTGCCCAGTTCGGTGGGTATCGCGCCACTCAACTGGTTCTGCGAGAGGGACAGCCATTCCAGGTTGGCGAGGCCGCCTAGCGAGGCCGGTATCGGGCCGGTCAACTGGTTCCCCCACAGGTACAGCACCTGCAGCTTGGAGAGGCTGCCCAGTTGGGTGGGTATCGCGCCACTCAACTGGTTCTGCGAGAGGACCAAACTGGTAACCCGCAGTGGTGAACCGCTCAGGGTCACGCCATCCCAGGAAGCAATGGTGGTGCCACCTGACCAGTTCAGCGTTCTGCTCCCCGCCAGGGTGTCCCTCGCTGCCAGGGTGTCCCTCGCCGCCAGCAGCGCCTCGCAGTCGGCCACCAGGCCCGGGTGGCTGGCCGCATTGGGGACGGCGTCCGAGCACCCGCGCAGCGGCGGGAGCCGGGCGAACCCGTGCCCCCAGGTGTTGTTGGGGTCAGGACTCTCCCGCTGCTCCGCGTGTTCTTTCAGGTAATTTGCGACCTGCACGGGCGTGTATGTGGGGAACCGCTGGCGTACCAGCGCCGCCATGCCAGCCACGTGTGGCGTTGCCTGGCTAGTCCCACAAAAACCGTTCCCATATTCATTGAGAGGTCTCAGCGCCGTTGCCCCGCAATCGGCTCCGACGATGTCGGGCTTGACCCTGCCGTCGGGTGTGGGACCCCGGCTGCTGTAGGGCTCAATGGAGCCCACGCTGTTCCAGTGGGCTGCCCCCACCGCTAACATGCCGGCGTTGCGGCTTTCGGCAGGATTGGCGATGCTGCCGCTCTCGGTATGGTGCTCGATAGAATCGACACCCACAACTTTTAGCTGAATCCACTCGGGCGTACTGCCGCCCTCGTGGTTCACCACTACGGCGTACCGGCCATCGCGGGAAGCCAGATAGGTCACGGATTCGTATGGAACATGTCGCGCTACTCCTCGCTGAGGGTCGAAGCTGGATGCGACGATTTCTCGGGTGGTACGGTCATAGACATAGAGGTCGAAATCACTGGTTGCTCCACCCCAACTATCCTCCCACCGCAATTGGACTCTGATCTCGTCGCCTGCCTCGAGGGTCATGTCGTTGAATATATCCGATCCGTTGAATGTGAGAAACCTGCTACTTCCCGAGGTCACGATGGAGTAGGCTCCGAACCATGATCGCCGACCGTAATTGCCTGCTGCGTTGACCCAAACGCTTCCACCCGCCACGGCCCGGTCGATGGTTTTCAGCGGGCTGTTGCTGAATGGAGAGGTGCCGTCGCCAGGACCGTCATACTCGTGGGTTATGCTGTGGACTATAACTGACACACCCTGGGAGACCATCCAGTCGACAGCGCTATTAGTATCTCCCCTCGAATATGGACTGGCTATGTACAGAGACGCTTCCGGAGCGATGTCGATCACCGCCTCGGCAACCCGAGTGCCGTGATTGTTGCCCAGTATGGAGTTTTCGCAAGCCGCCACGAATTGGGTAAATTTACCCATTGATGTATAGCATCTGGCCTGCACAGTTGACGGCAACTCGGTCCCCATGAGGCCACTGAAACCGTTAATACCAAATCGGAGGTCGATCACCCCCACCTTGATACCCTGGCCGCTGAACCCGGCCTGGTTCCACGCTGACGAACCATGTACTGGAGGACCGTGGCCCGCGACCTGCTGGGCGATCTGAGCCGGCTCCGCCGGGGCGATTTCCCGCACCCGGATGACTCCGGGCTGCTCCGAGACCCGGCCCAGCAGTGATACGGGCACATAGGTCTCTATGTAGTCCTCGTCCACATTGCGGGGCGAGCCGCCGTTGTCCTCCAGGAACTTCACCACGTCGGCCAAGTTCCCGGACAGGTAGATGGTGACCGCGACGGATGCCTCCCGGTGCACCGGGGCGTCTTCGGCGGCTTCCTTGGCAGAGGTCTTATCCTTCTCAACGCTGGCGACCAGTTGGTCGAGATTGGAACCCAGGTTGGGGTACTTCAGTTCGGGCTTTTCCGGAAGTGTGGGTAGGCTGTCGTCACCGCCTCCGTACACGTTGGGAGTGGCTACTCCCAGGGAGATCGCCAGGGTGACCAGGGCGGCGATTACCAATGCCCCTGGCAGTATCTTGATGCGCATGGCCGCTTCCTCCACCGATGCACCTTAACGGCGCTTTGGAGAGCGATTCCAGGCAAGCACCCCGATTTTCCTCGCGACTTCAGCCCCTCTGCCCTCGGTGGCTTTACTGGATTGCTCCGTTATTCCTGGGCACAAGTCTCGACCGACACCGTGTGGCCGGTCGGTGAGGGACATCAGGAGACCTAGAAGTCTGGCCGGAAAGCCATTGGCCGGGTTTTACGCTACGCCAATCAGACGTATTCCAGTCTTATGTGGCACAGTAGTACATGTATTACGTTGAAACACCCGCTATTTCATCGATAATCAACGTTATGAAAACGACGGTTTGGGGAGAATCGAGGTTTCCGGCCAGATTTCTAGCCGGTGATCAGACGCCCGCTTTGGGCCGGCTCCGGCGGGGCGATTTCCCGCACCCGGATGACCCCAGTCCGTTCCGAGACCCGGCCCAGCAGTGATACGGGCACGTAGGCCTCTATGTAGTCCTCGCCCACGTTGCGGGGCGAGCCGCCGTTGTCCTCCAGAAACTTCACCACGTCGTCCACGTTCCCGGACAGGTAGATGGTGACCGCGACGGATGCCTCCTGGTGCACCGGGGCGTCTTCGGCGGCTTCCTTGGCAGAGGTCTCACCCTCCTCGACGCTGGCAACAAGTTGGTCGAGATTGGAGCCCAGGCTGGGGTACTTCAGTTCGGGCTTTTCCGGAAGCGTGGGCAGAGTGTCGTCACTGGCAGTAGCGGGCCCATTGACATCGATACCTCCCAATTCGGCACTGTCGACTCTTGCGGAGTGTTTAACCTGGGACTCTGCCGGTGCAGACGACCAAGTCATAGACATAGGTTCAGCCTCGGCCGGAGGCTCAAGCGGGAGGTTTGCAGCTTGCAGGTTCGACTGAACAGAGCTTGGGGCCGGGGACCAGGCCCAGATCAGTCCCGCGGTCACGCCGCCCAGGATGACCAGGGCCGAAGTTATAGCAATCGGAACAGCGAGTCTTCTGATTCTCATAACGTCACCTTTCAGAATTGTGTTGCGGACCGAGCACCTAAGCCCGAATCCACCGAAGGAGAGGGTCGGGTCAGCGTTCTGAAGCGACAAGAAGGTGCTCCTGTGCATCTGGGATAATGGTTTGTAACAGCAAACCGACCCCAGAACAAGGGGCACCCAATAGATGCTACCACGCCACCATCCCGACGGCATCCGCATCGCCTTCGACGACCACCGCCTGGTGGCCAATGCCGGGTTGATCCTTCCGGCCACCCTCGCCCTGCGCCTGGGCCTGACCCAACTCCTCCAGAAGCACCTCGACTTGGGCAATGCGCCGGGCCGGGCCAACACCGGCGACAAGATGATGACGCTGGTGGCCTCCGCTCTGGCTGGCGGCGACTGCATCGACGACGCCGATGCGCTGCGCGCCGGCGGGACCGCCCGCGTTCTCGGTTTCAGGGCTAAGGCGCCCTCCACCCCCGCTTTCGCGAGGGCAGGCTCTGGGCGCCTTCCTGCGCAGCTTCAGGAAGTATTCGTAGACGGCCTCAAGCTGGTGGGGCAGCGGGTCCACGCGGGAGATGGAGAGGCCGAAGTAGGGGTCGAACTCGTGGGCGATGCCCAGGGTATAGGCCTGCAGAGCGAGTTTGAGGAGTTCCCCGTCCCCGTCGTATGAGGCGTTGGGATCTATGGCGTTGAGCTGGGCGATGTCCTCGGCGGTGAGGGTCACCTCGCGGAATTGCCCGGAGCTCTGGCCCACCAGGCCGGCGATCATGGTTCCCGTGCCGCTTTGCCTCGTGGTGACGACCCTCATGGGCTCGTTGAACATGACTCCGGTCAGGATATGACCCTGGGTGATCTCCGTGATCTCGCTCATCTTTTCCTGCTGCCCCTTCGCTCCCGACATTTCTGATATTCGTTCAGGGATAGTCAGGTCTCTTTGTGGTTTTCCTCCTGGGTCGCCCTTGCTTCCGGTTCTGGGTTTTCGGTTCTGGCCATGCAGGCGCGGTGTTCTTCAGCCACTTCCAGGATTCTTTCTATGGCGTCATTGGGGGTATCTTCAAGGGGTACGGCCCAGCTCTTCATCCTCTCATAGGTCTCGGGTTTGACTCGAATGACCGGCATTTTCTGCTCCCTCGGATGCTGGGTGACATTGTTACTCTACCCGCATAGTTACGTGGGAGCAAGGGCGGTTGGTCACAACTTGGGCTTAGATGCGCGGGGTCTGCGGTTCAACGTCTCGGTCAGGACTATCCGAAGGAGGTTCAACCCGGTTCTGCATGGGCCACTCGGAATCTCTCCAGATGGCCCATTTCCGGGATTTATGGCCCACCGGGTGTTGGAGGTGAAGCGGTTCCAGCGGGCCTGTTTGCCCCGGTTACGGGCCGGGACGAGGGTCTGCGGCCCGTAACCGGGGTTGTCTTCAGAATATCTTGGTCTGGCCGGATGCCTGCTCCCTCTGTTGCCTGGCTCTCTCCCGGGCTTGCTTGTGGTATTGCCGGTGCTGCTCGGCACATACCTCGCACCTGGTCTGGTCCGGGATGGGGGGAGCCCCGCATGCGACACAGAGCCCGAGGGACTTGGCCTCCTGCCGTTTGGCTTGGGCAAAGCGGCGGTTCAACTCCTTGCGCTCCGCCGTCCGCTTCCTGTGCCGCTCGTACTCGTGCCGGTTCTGCTCTCTGGCTTCGACGTCGGCAGGTGTGGGCTCCACCCGGGCTTTAGCTCGACCCGGGGCTTCGGCTTTCTTACTTTTTGGCTGGCGCTGGCTGATTTTCTGTTGGACTTGGGTCTTTTTGGTGTGAGGATGACTAAGGTGCTTTCGAAGATGCGCTCTTTAGAGCCCCCCGCTTGTGCGGGGGGCAGCTGTGGGATCTGGGCAGCGCCGCCGGCAGCTAGGCGGGCTGATGGGTCCCAACGGTGAAATAACGGTACATATTTGGGTATACGCGGCGACGGCCGGCGGCTCCGGAGGCTCGGTTTGAGCAGGAAACTCTCAAGAGTTTGGCGGATACTCTCCGTCAGGGACAAAAAGACCGTGGCCATGGCTACGGTGGTTCGGCCAACCGCCATTCCGTTGGGTTGCCATTCCGTTGGGTTAACGTAATGGATATTGCACGACGCAAGTCTGCGATTAATCCGTTCTCGTGGCCACCGAACGGGATAGGTCTGGTCGCCGCTAGGCTCACATCCGGTGACCACCTGAGGCGATACATCGAATACCCCGAGGACCTGCGGGTAGCCGCTGGTCCCTTCCTGCAGGAGCGTAGCTCAATGGCCAGAGCGCTGGTCTCTGGAACCAGAGGTTCGAGTCCTCCCACCCCTGCCAAATTCAGGGCAGCGAAGAGGCCAGCCATGGTGTCGGCTGTGGTCAGGTCGCTGGCCCCCGCTTCAGTCATCGCCGGCAGGGTCTTGGGGTTCGGATCGCCGCACTTGAAGCAGGGTGCGGTGTCATGGGCGACGATGTGATTGAGCATTTCCTGCAGCGTATCGTCCAGCGGGTTCCGTTTACTTGTAGCGGGTAAGCCGTTTCAGACGACCGCACCACGCTTGGGCCGCTGGTAAGTCAGCAGGGCCGCAAATGTAGCGGCAGCGGCGTCAACCACCACGGTGGCTATTGGCCTCCACAGGGCATGTTCCCCCGGCAACGCATAGACAACGAGGCCACACACCATTACCACAAGGACGGCGCCTTCCCCACCATCCCGCACCAGCTTTGCCGCCATGTAAAAGCAGGCGAACCCCACCAAAGCTATCCAAACCCAGGACACCAAAGGTGGCATCCACCCGTAGAACGGCAGGCTAACCAGCGCATAACCCTTCCATGCTCTGGGGAACAGGTCAAAGGCCAGGTGGACCGCCACCCCTAAGTTGACGCCCATAGCCAGCCAACGAACTATCCTGAATTGGATACGGGAAGCCACCAGGTACACCGTAAGGGGCAGCAGCAACCCGTGGGTCAGGATAGAACGGTGTAGCAGCAGGGACGTCTTCTGGTCAACGTCCGGGAACCACTCGCCAACGTATAGCCCCAACCCCAGGGCCATCAGGGCCAGCGGATATACTGTGAATGCCATCAGAACCCTCGCTTTTCACCGGGCGCAATTGGGATTCCGTTTGCTTGTTGGCATGGCGGTTAGGACTTGCCCTTAAATAAATAGTTTCGCAATTTTCTCTCCACGAACCAACTTACGCTATAAATTGCACTTCACAACGGATTAAAGGGATGAGCATGAATGACCCTGAACTTTCTCGCCTTTCTAATAAGGCGATATATGGCAACTATCTGGAAGTCCACCGGAGACGGCAACAACTGGTGTGGATATTCTTCTGGGAGTCCTGCGGGGAGTGCGAATCGGGCGGCTTTGTGAAAAACATCCTGGCTGATGTGACAGCCGTAAGGGTCGGGGTGGAGTACGATGGCTTCACTCCCGACATCTGCCTGGACCGAAACAACAAGCCCCCGGTGTGGATAGAATTCTCCCCGCCAATGGTCGAGAAAGTGGCCTACTGCGCCGCCCGGGCGGCCGTAGGAGAAAATAGCATGACCATGACCACCACCCTCACCCGACCCGAGACCGAGTACTCCCAGATGGCCGGAGGGAGAAAATGCGAGGGCTGCCCCCGTTGCAAGGACGCCGCCAACGCCGGCTTCTGCAAGCAGACCCACAACCCGGAGTACGGGAACCTCCACCCGGTATGCCGCAGCTGCGGCCACTGTGTCCTCCGGGGCCAGCACAACGACGACACATCAGACCTGGAGCAGGATCAACCCCAGGGTTGAACCCACACACCAAGCCAACCAGATGAACCACAGCGTTTCGGTAGAACCCGAAAGAAGAAATCCCTATGTGGATCGAGTACCAACGGCATCCCGGTAGGACGCGAAAGAAGAAATCCCTATGTGGACCGAGTACCAACGGCATCCCGGTAGGACGCGAAAGTAGGAATACAATGTGGACCGATCACCAACGGCATCGACAATCACACAATTCCCCGGGGTCGTCCAGTGTTTTTTACTGATGGCATCGTCTTTTCTCTGCTCCACGCCGGTTTTTCACCCCGGCTCTCCGTCGAAAATCGTCTCGACCCCTTATATATATAGAGACGAATTACCCATATCTATAACCCATTTTTGGCTCTCGACCTTCGCTCTTCGTCTTTTGTTGATTGTGAGTAGCCTGAGTAGTCCCTGAGTAGTAATTTTTAGGCAACGACTACTCAGGTTTTGTTCTAAAAATAGACTCCTTCTAGATGTGATATTAGAACAAGAACTGCGAAAAACCTGTGATTTGAGTAGCGGAGTAGCCTGTTTGGAAAAAATGGAAATTTTTTTCAAGAATCTCGCGCGTAGTACTAAGGCTACTCAACTACTCTCCCTCAGGACTCTGGCTCTTCCGGGACCCGTTCTTCCAGGACCGATTTGGCATGGTATCTCTCGGGCAGTTGCCAGGTGGTGCGAGAGGTCCGGGAGGAGTTTCCGAACTTCACGTTGGTCTTCTCCGTCTGGACCTGGTACTGCCTGAGCCTCCGCCCCAGAGCGTGGGAGCTGGCCTGCTCGCCGGTGTTGAGCTCCAGCCACTTCCGGAAATCGTACAGGAAGATGTGGACCTTCTCGTGTCGGATGAAGGGCAGTTTGGCCTCCGCGGCCTTCAGCCATTCATCTTCCTCCCGGGGCGGCTCCTCCAGCAGGTACTCCTCCAGCCACGCGTTGGTCTCCGGGGCCGGGTGGCTGGCGTCGCCGACATCGATGGGCTCGCAGACCAGCAATATCGCCTGGATCCGTTGGTCCCACGCCTTTCGGGACACGGCGGGTATCCACACGTCGGTGGCCGCGGCCACCAGGTTCTGGAACTTGGTCTGCGAGGTGATGCTGCTGATCTCTCCCAGGGTGATGTCTCCCTGCTTGGTGTACATGTAGTAGACGGGCGGCTCCCCCACATACTTGACGATGCGGATGATGTCCACTCTAAAGAGGGTTTTCAGGTTGGCCTTCAGGACCTCGGATTGGTCCTCGGGGCGCAGGAGCAGCGCTTCCTCCAACTGCTCCTGTGCCTGGGCCATTACGATGGGTTCTTTCGCCTTGGATAGGATGATTTCGTAGTACCCCTCCCCCAGCTTCAGGTCGTGGCCGTGCTTCCGGCGCCAGCAGATCAGCAGGTTCACCACCTCCTGGTCGCTCCATCCCGCCTGCATGGCCATGGTGGCCAGCGACAGGTTGTAAGCCGTCGGCGATTGGTCTTTCCGGTCCTGCCCCCAGCTGCGCCGGAACTTGGGGTCGGCCGTCAGGAGGGCATCCAGTCGGACTGCGGATGGCTCCGCGTCGGGGTCCAGCGCCAGCCCTCCACCGGTCTCCTCCGGTCGTTCGGCAGCGCTCCCGTCACTCGGGATCAGCGTGGGATCCATCGCGGCGCCTCCTGGGGTCATCTTCTACCGGGCCCAGACCAAGGGAAGGTTGAGAGCGGGGTGAAGTACGTCCGGCGCAACCTGTGGCCCAGAATCAGGGTGGTCAACCGGGCCTCGTCGTCCCTCCAGACGCCGTACCCGTTGTCCACCCGCAGGTGGAACTTGCCCTTCTCTTCCTCGTCGACCAGCAGCAGCTGGTCCGCATATCGCCTGACCAAACGCAGGCAGTCCGCATCAGGGGAACACTCCCAGGGGCCCCGGCCGGATTCGGTGAAATCCCCGTCCCTGTACCAGGGACGGAAGGCTGCATACCAGGGCCAGCTAGACCGGCTGAGCTCGTCGCATTTCCTATGGAGGTAGTTCAAGCAACTGCTCCGACTCAACCCCAGGTCAAAGCTCTGCTTGAGAAATTGCCTTACTACTTTCCAGTTCCAGTTGGACAATTCAATCCCCGCCTCCCCAGGCGGATTTTGCACCGCAGACTTCAGTTGGTTCTGTTGACCTCGGTTCAAGACGGGGGGGAACCCCCAGTCTGCTCAAAGACCAAACCTTGGGCCCCGCCTTGGCGAAAGTTGTCCAGCCACTTTCCGATGGTATGAGGCTCTCTCTCCAAAGCCTCAGCCACTTGAGTGGCCGACCACCCTTGGGCCAACAACCATAGCCCATGCCATCGCTCTCGCTCCCGAGGTGTTGGCGCCCGATACATCCTTTCCCGTAAGTCACCTACATTGAGTTGCCACTCTTCCATGAGTTGCACTATGTCTGTCATCCCTTCCACCACCGCCACTCGACTTCTTTTACAGAATATCGCAACTCCTCTTCGGGTTCGCTTTATGTAGGTTTCACCGTATCAACTCAATAAAGTGGGGTAGCGACGTGGTGGTGCCCCAGGTCAGCTAACAGCGCATGCATGGTAGGGTAGCTCCAGCAGCACCTTACCTTAGGGCCCGTCACCGAATAACCATCTCAACTTGAGCGGTTGCTGGGCAGGATGGTATAGTTCCACTCCCCGTGAAACTCATGGCACCGCAGGTTCACCTGGGCCAGTTCGCTATCAGACACTTTGATACCCGCCGGGTACTTGTTCGTGTCCAGGTGACAGCTCTACCCGCAACCCCTTGGTATTCCGGGTTCCGCCAATCAAGCTCACAATGACCTCATGACTCACCAACGGCTGGCCCCGCCAGTTCTGCGTGATGAACGAAAACAACCGGTGTTCGATCTTGTTCCACTTGCTCGTCCCCGGCGGCAAATGGCCCACCGTGATCGTCAACCCCGTCTCGTCCGCAAACCGCTGCAGTTCCCGCTTCCACAGCCGCACACGACTCCCGTTACTACCCCCACCATCGGCGTTCACCAGCAGCCGGGTTGCCTTCGGATACCGTGCCTGCCCCATCCCCCACCACCAGCGCCGGATACTCTCCACTGCAAACGCCGCTGTATCGTGGTCCACCCCGACATTCACCCAGCCCGTGTTCTCCGCTACATCATAGATCCCGTACGGTGTGGCGCGCCCCAAGGCTGGTATCACGAAATCGTACACCCGCACCCGCTCCGGGTCCCCTTGGGGCCGCAACTCACGCCCTCCGTTCTTGAAATTCCCGACCAGTTCCTTCTTCTTGGCATCCACCGAGATCTACCGGCTCACCCGCATCCAGATACGTCTGCGCTTGCTGGTTCAGGTAGGTGAACTGGGCATCACGGTCAGGATGATCGCCACCCTCCAAGGTCTTGCTGTTGGCCTGCAAGCTGTACTCCAACCTGTGCAAAAGATCCCCCACCAACCGGCGACTGACCCGGTGCCCCAACTGCTGGAGTTCAGCCGCCAAGTTCCGCAGGCTCTTGCAGGTCCAGCGCAGGGGCGATTCCGGATCGCCACGGGTCACCGGCTCAACCAAGCGCTCCAAGTCGCTCAGCAGCGTTGGGTCCTGGCTCACAGTGGTCTTGCGCCCACCGCCCGGCTTGCGGACTCTGCCCGCGCTGACCCGCTCGGGCTGCTGCAGTTCTTGCATGCCCTGCTGGATGGTCCGCCGCGAGAAGCCGGTCGCTCGAGCGACCCAGGTAACGCCACCCCAGCCCAGCGTCAGCGCTTCGGCTGCGGCGACCAGCCGCCGGAGTCCGCTGGTCCAAGACGCCCTCAAGAGGGTAAAACGTTGTCGGACAGCATCAATATTTTCCATGCCGACAACCTTACTTTATATTGCTTAATTCATGGACTCACAAACAAATCCCGCCTTACATCAAATGTTTTCCATGCCGACAAGCTTATAGCATCCCCTCGATGCATGATAACGTTATTTGGTGACAAGCCCTTAGGCATGCGCCATGTTTGATGACCTTGATCTCACCAAAATTACCGGCGAGCACACCCGGGAACACGTGGCCAGGCTGCTCAATCTAATTGAGACCTTAGGCGCTGATCTGCGGGCGGCACAAGCAGAGATTCAACGCCTGCGTGATGAGGTCAACCGGCTGAAAGGCGAGCAAGGTAAGCCGAGTGTCAAACCAGGGACCAAACCCACCGCCACGGATCATTCCTCAGAGCAACAGCGGCGTCAGCCCAGATCCTGGAAGAAAGGCAACAAGGTCCAGCAGGTACAGATTGACCGGGAGCAGGTGCTACCAGTAGACCCAGCCGTGTTGCCGCCGGATGCGGAGTTCAAGGGCTACGAGGAAGTGGTAGTGCAAGATGTGGTGGTCCATACTGACAATGTCCTGTTCCGCAAAGAGAAGTTCTACTCGCCAAGCCAGAGGAAAATCTATCTGGCGGAGTTGCCCCCAGGCTACCAGGGGGAGTTTGGGCCAGGGGTCCGGGCGATGGTCATCATCTTCGCCTTCGCCTGCCAGATGACCGAGCCAAAAATCCTGGACTGGTTTCGCCAGGTGGGAGTCCAAATCTCCGCCGGGCAAATCTCCAACCTGCTAATCAAAGGCCAGCACCAGTTCCACGCCGAGAAGGACGCGGTGTACCAAGCCGGGCTGAGCAGTAGCCCCTGGCAGCATCTGGATGATATCGCTACCCGGGTGAATGGGCAGAACCACCACTGCCATGTGGTGAACAACCCACTGTATAGCGCCTACCTCACCACCCCATCGAAGGACCGCTTAAGTGTAATCGACGTGTTGCGCAACGGGCAGCCTCGAACCTTCCGGCTCAATGGCGAGGCCCTGAGGTATTTGGCAACTGCTGGGGTGTCCGGCATAACCCGCCAGCAACTGAGCCACTGGCCCCAGAATCGGGACCTGGATGAGGCCACCATGCACCGGCTGCTGGAGGAGTATCTGCCTAAGCTGGGGATGCAGACCCGCAAATGGATTCTGGATGCGGCGGCAGTAGCTGCCTATCATGCCCAGACCCAGTGGCCGGTGGCAAGGCTGCTGGTCTGTGATGGCGCGCCCCAGTTCACCTGGATCACCGAGGAACTGGGCTTATGTTGGGTTCATGAAGGTCGGCACTACAAGAAGCTGTTCCCTTACGTGGCGCAGCACCAGAAACTGCTGGAGGACTTCCTGGGAGACTTCTGGGACTTCTACCGGGAGTTGCTGGCCTACCGGCAGCAGCCAACCCCTGGGGAGAGGAAGCGGTTGGAGAGGAGATTTGACGCCCTGTTCGCCACCAAGACGGGCTACTGGGCATTGGACGAGCGGATTGGGCTGACCCGGGCCAAGAAGACCAGCCTACTGATGGTGCTGGTCCACCCGGAAATCCCGCTCCACAACAACTCGGCGGAACTGGACGCAAGACAGCGGGTGCGAAAGCGGAAGATCAGTTTTGGGCCTCGGGTGGCTGAGGGAACCAGGGCGTGGGACACCTTCATGTCCCTGGCTGGGACCACCCGGAAGTTGGGAGTGAACTTCTACCGCTACATCAACGACCGAATTTCCGGGGCGAACCAGATACCGCAGCTATCCAGCATCATTGAAGAGCGGGCCAAGGAACTGAACCTGGGCGCGTCTTGGCCAACTGCTTAGCGCCCTTACCCAGATTTATTGAGCTGATACAAAACATGGACGTTCAAGAATTGTAGAGGATGAGCATAGAGCAATAGCAGACTATCAATACTTCCAAACAGAAGCCCCCCAGGGGGCCGAGGTCTCGCGCCGCCTTTCGTGGCTGCCGTTTCCGGCGGCGCGCTTCGCCGGATAAATCCGCGGCGAGAGGAAGAACATGATAGTCAGAAACATCAGCCGGAAGATCACGGTACCGAACCTGCGACGGCAGCATTGAAGCATACGAGGACGATGAACGGCCTGCACTCTACAAGTGCACCATGTGCGCCAGGTCCCGAGCCATCAGGCTCCCAGCAATACGGGCTCCGGGCCATCCAGGCCCTCCCGCATAGCCAACCCCACCTTCATTTTGCAGGGAACAAATGAAGCAGACTAGTGCAGAGTTTCAAGATCGTGGAGGAATTCTATTCCGACAACTACAGCCCGGACTGCGCAGCCCGGAGGCCGACTACGGCGTTCACTGGAAATTGGAAGGATGGCCCAACTCCTGGCGGGTCAACTACGTCCGAGACACCGGCGAGATCTACGCGGTTCACCAGGGACCAATACGGACCGGCATCCTTCCAACCGGGGAAATCATCAGTGGCCAACGGCCTCGAGGAGGGACCAGTCAAAACTGCTCGGCCACTTCCCCATCGACCAGGAGAACTGGGCCCCGCGATGTCTACTACCACAGTCTGGAAAAGCACCTATCAAGGCTGGCCAGAGAGATGCGGCCTGCCAAACGGACTGGTCTGGGTGATAGACAAACTGCGGGTCCGCCCCCAGCGTTTCGTGGCTGCCGTTTCCGGCGGCGCGCTTCGCCGGAGCAAATCCGCGGCGAGAGGAAGAACATGATAGTCAGAAGCATCAGCCGGAAGGGAGATCATGGTATGCCGAACCTGCGACGGCAGCATGAGCATCGACGAGGACGAGGACGGCCTGCACCTGAAGTGCACCATGTGCGCCAGGTCCCGAGCCATCATGAGCTCCCAACAATCCAGGCTCCGACTGCCACCAGGCCCTCCGGCGCTCAGGAATCCATACCCTGGTACCTTCAGGTACGTACTTCATGGGAAGAGACGAACCTGGCCGGAGCGAGACTGTAACATGCAGAGTTTCAAGAACGTGGGACTAATTCTATTCCGACAACTCAGCCCGGCTGGCGCAGCCCGGAGGCCGACTAGCGGCGTCCACTGGAAATTGGAAGGATGGCCCAACTCCTGGCGGGTCTCGGATACGTCCGTTCGACACCGGCGAGATCTACGCGGTCCAACAGGAAGAGACAAGGCAGGCATTCGCATCCGGGTCAATGATCCTCCCTCTCATGATCGGGATCATCCTGAACTGATCATCCCGGTCTACACTGCCCAACGGCATCTCCCGAGCAGCGGACCAGAGGGCTAGCTGCTCCCAGTGAATTTCCCAGCCGTGACGAGTGAAGCCGGGCCAACCGCCCCTAGATGTCTAGAACTACCCCCGAGGTTCCACCCCATTCAGGAAAACCAACCCCGCAGGACTCACCTGGAAGGCTGGGTGGCCAGAGAGATGCGCCACAATCAGCCAAACGGACTGGTCTGGGTGATCGAGAAACTGGGCGGGTCCGCCCCCAGCGTTACCCACCAACTCGGGTCCAGGGAAGAATATGACCAGGACGGGCCCTAAACGCATCCTGGTGTGCGAACCGGACTTCTGCGGGATCCTGGAGCAGTCCCCCCGGTGAAAGGAAGATAAAATCAACCCGAGAAGAATCAGACCGTAAGGGAGAAGGTATGGCAACCAAGAATGCAAAGAAAGACGGATGGATCTCCCGGGCCTGGGACCGGGTGAGCACCACCTGGCGGTGGACCCTCTTGGCAGCGGTTCCAGGGGCGGTTATAGGCGGGACGTTCATGGCCATGAGCGTCCCCGCCTTCCAGGCGGAATGCCAAGACTGCACCGGCTACGGCTTCCTCCGGCTGATCTCAGGAATCGTCATACTCCTGGAGAACCCCGGGAGGTACGTACTTCATGGAGAAGAGACTAGAGTACCTGGATAGACCGGAAGGAGAGCAGTAACATGCCGAGAGCGGAAATGCACTGGGACTACATCTGCCTGACGCTCCTCACCATAGCCACCGCAGTTCTTGCCGGAGTGTTCTTCGTACTGAGCATCGAGAATCCGGAAACGAGGCTCAGCGGCTGGGCCGGCGAACTCAGCTCAATGATGGCAGGACTGGCAACGGCTCTTTACCTGTGGATGATCATACGGACAAGCAGAGTCCTGTTCGTACCGCAGCAATACGGAGCACCCCGGAGACTGGAGCGGAAAAGAGAAGAGACAAGGCAAGCATTCGCATCATTCGGGTCAATGATCCTCCCTCTCATGAGTCGTGATCATCCTGACACTGATCATCCCGGTCTACACTGCCCAAGAGACATCTCCCGAGCAGCGGACCAGAGGGCTAGGTGCCCCCAGTGAAATCCCAGCCGGGACGAGTGAACTGGAGAAACCAACCCAGCCCTAGTTGAAGCACCCCCAGAACCTGCTGAGCCCCCGACCAAACTTCCCCAGGATTCCACCCCATTCAGCTGAGAACCAACCCCGCAGGACTCCCCACAGCCCAAGGAGCAGTGCGCGCCGGGTAGCTGAGAAACAAACCGGAACCCCTGGCAACACAGCCACAATCAGGGCCTGCCCAACGGACTGGTCTGGGTGATCGAGAAACTGGGCGAGTCCGCCCCAAGCATTATCCACATCCCTGGTCCACCCAAGAATATGACGCAGGACGGGCCCTAAACGCCTGGGTAGAACCGCCTCGGTCACGTCGAAAGTTCCGGAAATCCCGGAGCGAACCAATCCCCCAAGCAGGGCGCCCGGAGGTCCAGAAGCACGCCCCAATCGAAGAGATCTCAAAAAGGACCAGCAGAAATTCCTCTACCGGAAATACATCCAGAACCGGGAGTTCAACCGGCCGCGTGGAACAGTTGGCCACCCGGGGACCAGCCCATCGAAGACGATAAGAGATTTGAAGGAAATCGTCATACTCATAGGGACCCCGGGAGGTACGTACATCATTGAGAAGTGACTGGAGTACCTGGACGGACCGGAGTACCTGAATAGCGCCCAACTTTTCCGGCGGGGCCGCCCCGGGGGGGCTATATCGGACCGGAAACACCTGGGGCGTAATAGCGCCCAACTTGGCCGGCGGGGCCGCCCCGGGGGGAGCTATATCCGGCCCCGCCGGAAAAACGACAGGAGGAGACGCCAACCATGACGACCAAAGAAAACACCAACATCACCTACGGCAAAGTGGAACCCTTCAGATGGGAGTCAGAAGCTCGATTCCCTAGTCATAGTACAGGTGGGCCCCTGCGCCATCAGCGTGGACCGGCCAACAGGATCGACGAACTGGCTGAGTTCCTGGCCAGCCTGGGAGTTCCGATGGATCCCAAGCTCCAAGTCCTTGCCATCAACCGCGATCCCCTGCACCCCGTCAGCTTCGTCGGAGAGGATGTCCCCCGGCTGGTAGAGGATATAAACGACCACCTGCTCAGCAGGGACATCCAGCCCCTCATCCCCGAAAACCACCAGGAGTGGAGCGTCAGGAGACGCCACGCCCTGCTCACCATGGCGGCGCACCACTTCTCCTGGGTGTACCAACAAAGGGTGCCGTCCTTATGGGACTCAGTGCCAGGATATACTCAGGTCTTCCAGAATGGCTGCCTGTAGCCCCAGCCAAGCCAAGAGGGCTGGCAGAAGCTCACCAAAGAATATGCCCTAGTCTTCGACAAGGAAACCAGCTAGCCGAAAGATACTCTCTCAGATCAACCACCATACTTCAGACGGAAAGGAGAGGAGAGAAATGACCGTGATGCTTATGCCCAACCGGATCGGACCCACCCAGGTGACCTACCGGCCAGCTCGGGATATCCTCACCAAAACCAGCGGGTTCATCAAGGCGTACGACTTCACCCTCAACCCCTACTCGGGGTGTAGTTTTGGATGCTCCTACTGCTACGCCGCCTTCTTCAGCCGGGACCAGGCGCAGCAGGATAACTGGGGGCTGTGGGTCAACGCCAAGCAGAACGCCGCCCAGCTGCTGGGAGAACTCAAGCCGGGGGAACTGGACGGGAAGCGCATCTACATGAGCACCGTCACCGATCCCTACCAACCCCTGGAGCAGAAGATTCTACTGACCCAGCAGATCCTGGAGGAGCTGGCCAACCACCACCAACCCAAGCTGGTGGTGCAGACCCGCAGCCCGCTGGTCACCCGGGACATCCCACTCTTCCAGGAGATTGAGCAGATGGGAGGACGGGTCCAGGTCAACATGACCGTCACCACCGATGACGAGGATGTGCGGAAGACCTTCGAGCCAAGCTGCCCCTCCAATCCGGCCCGGCTGAAAGCCATCCAGCAGATCCAGGAGGCCGGCATCCAGTCCTGCATCACCATGACGCCTCTCCTACTGGTTCGAGATGCAGACACCTTCTGCGACAGCCTCCTGGCAACCGGGGTAGAGCGCTTCATCGCCCAGACCTTCCACTTCGAGACGGGCGAGTTCGTCGCCCAGACCAGGGAGCAGGCCTTCGAAATCATGGCGGAGAAACTGGACTGCACGGTGAGCCAATTCAAGCCCAGGTACGTGAAACACTACCGGGAAGCATTCCAGACGCTGAAGGCAAGACTGCCCCATCTGGGGGAGGGACGGCAGGGATTCGCCCCGCCCTTCTGAGCAATGCAGCTTAAGGCACATCCAAGAGCCTCAGCAGCGGTGATAACATGGGATGACTCTCAGACTCCCGGAGGAAGAGACCTGGAAACCAGAGATGAAGAAATGGCCGGATGGTTCACCAATTCCTGGAGACGGGTGAGCCCCCGATGGAGGTGGACCCTCCTAGCAACCATCCCAGGTACAGCAATAGGGGGAACATTCCTGGGGATGGGCATCCACACGATTATCGCCGGGACCTGTGCGAACTGCACCGGATACGGCGCAACCTACGCCGCCGCCGGAGCACTGATGCTGGTCGGAGCGCCAGCTTACACCTTCCTCACGGAGAGGAAAATCGAGAGGAAAATGGCGAAACTGAGAACCACCCAGAACATTTTGTAGAACCGAGTCAGGAAACCGGGAGGAAAGGAATGAGCGCAAGGCAACCAAAAAAGCATTCCCAGTGGACCTCCCTGCAGATCTGGCATCGCATGAGCTGGCGCTGGAAAATGACCCTGGTCGGCGCCGGCATGGGCGCATTCGCCAGCAGCCTTTTGCCAGCCCCTGCGGCGTATTTCGCCCTCAGCAATGGGTACATGACGCATGGAATCATCTACGTGGCAGCGTCGATCCTCGGGGTGGCCGGTATGGCCGGCATCATGCACCTCCTGGGAATCAGGCAGGAGAGGGACCTCAATGGGGCAGAATGAAAAAGTGGCAACCCCCCAGAGACTGAAGGGGGGAACCCCTGGAACCACATCTGCCCAATCATGCAAATTCTCCCTTCGGCGCCACCTGCAGTTTTCTGACCCCCACAGGCGAAAGCGGACCAAACCAAAGGAGGCCTAAAATGACCACAGAAACCGGAACCAAGTGCAAATGGTGCGACAGCACCGACACCGCAGACTACACCGTGCTGGGGCCAAAGCACGTCGCCCTCTGCCAAAAACACACCTGCTCAGGCTGCTGCCCCATACTCACAAAGGACAAGGTCAAAAGAGAATGCCTCCGCACCATGACAGACAAAGAATTCCGGTTCGTCCAACAGAAACTCAGAGATCTCCGCACCTGACACCTAACGGTCTGACAAGGAGAAGGGAGAGAAAGGACATGGGAGCCGGAGAAGGGAGAGAAAGGACATGGGAGCGGGAGAAGCCTGCATGCTTGTCGCAGTCCTGTTCCCAGCGGCCTTCATAACCTACTCATGGTGGACGAGCAAAGACTGAAGAGGGAACAGATGGAACCACATCACCTATGAAATCTATACGACTCACGCACACCTTCGTCAAAACGGTGACTCGGCCAGGACGCTACGGCGACGGCCGCGGTGGTCTTGGCCTCAGCGTCCTGGTCAAGAAAACCGCAGCCGGTGGATTGAGTAAGACCTGGTCCCAGAGGCTCCGCATCGGCCGAAAAATCGCCACTATGGGATTTGGTTCATTCCCGGTCGTGACCTTGGCAGATGCCAGGAAAAGAGCCCTGGACAATGCGAGACGAGTCAACCAGGGCGAGGACATCCTCAAGCCACCCCCGATCATCCCGACTGTCGACGAGGCCTTCGACATAGTGATAGAACAACGCCGCCCTTCTTGGAAGGGAGAAAGGACAATGGAAATCACAATCAAAACCAACGATGGTCCATTTGTCCTGGAAGGCATCGCCACCAGAACCCCCGGCTTGGTGGTAACCCCCGCAATCCGCAAGTTCACCGGAAGCAAAACGGAAATCGTGCCCAAATCCTGGACCATTACTCACGAAGCATCCGGCATGTTCATCTGCGATGCACGCAACAAGGCCAAATGTGTCTGGACCGCCAACAAGCTCAAAGATCTTGTGGACTGGACGAATGAAAAACCCGCAGCTGAGATAAAAAGCAAAGGAATTAGCAAAATGGTCGAAAGCATCATAAACGAGCGCCCATAAAGAGCGCCGACCGAGCGGCCGTAGGAGAAAATAGCATGACCACCACCCTCACCCAACCCGAGACCCAGTACTCCCAGATGGCTGGAGGGAGAAGTTGCGAGGGATGCCCCCGTTGCAAGGACGCCGCCAACGCCGGCTTCTGCAAGCAGATCCACAAACCCGAGTACGGGAACCTCCACCCGGTATGCCGACGATGCGGCCACTGTGTCCTCCGAGGCCAGCATAACGACGACACATCAGACCTGGAGCAAAATGGACCCCAGGAGGGCTGAACCCAGGAGGGCTGAACCCAGATGAACCACAGCTTTTGTGTAGGACGCGAAAGAAGAAATCCCGATGTGGGCCAAGTGGCAATTCCCGAGGGGTCATCCAGTGTTTTTTCTGTTGGCAGCGTCTTTTCGCTGCTCCACGCCGGTTTTTCACCCCGGCTCTCCGTCGAAAATCGTCTCGACCCCTTATATATAGAGAGACGAATTACCCATATCAATAACCCATTTTTGGCTCTAGACCCTCGAAGCTTCGTCGTTCATGCTTGTTAGTAGCCCCAGTAGTCATTAGTAGTGGTTTTTTTGGAATTGTTACTTGAGTTTTGTTCTAAAAATAGTCTGATTATAGATACGAATTATTAGAACAAAAACCGAAAAATAGGTGATCCCAGTAGTAAAGTAGTCTGTTTGGAAAAAATGGAAATTTTTTTTTCAAGAATCCCGTGCGTAGTACTAAGGCTGCTCACCCTCAGGACTCTGGCTCCTCCGGGCTGAAAGCTAAAGAGAGAAAACCTGTGGACCACCCGGATGGTCGGGGAGCCATGAGATCTCGCCCCACCAAGCCGCTGCCCCGGGCTCCAGCAAGATTCTGAACCGGGATTCTGAACCGGGCTCCGGCAACAACTCCACCCTGAATATCCTCTTCCTCCCCCGGTCTCTTGGACCCATCATAAAGAGTGATCGCACCCCCCACAACCCCCCACCCCAGCACCGCTGGGCTGGGACAAAGGCCCCTGACCTCCCGCTGGAATGCCTCAGAAAGCCTCCAGCATCGCCCGCAGATGCCCTCATGACACCCGCAGCACCAAAGAGACACCCCCGAGGTGGAAACGGCCTTAAATCGACTCTCAGATGATTTTCCAACGGGGTTAGTCTGAAATAATCCCGCTCCAGGGGATCCAATTCCCTCGGGCAAAGGGCAGCAGAACCCTCCGGTCGAAGGCCTACGGTGAAAAGGCGCCATCAGCCCGGAGGAAAAAACCAGTATCCCTCCAGTTCCATTCCCAGAGCCAAAGCCCCCGGCGCCAAAGCCTGGCCGGGACCCACTGGGGCAGAATTGTCTCAAACGCATCAAACGTATCAGGCGCAGCCCCGGAGGGAATGAGATGACCGTCAACATCAGCAAGCAACTGCTCGGCATGGCCTGCATAATCGCCGGAGCCTTCATCCCCCTCATCCTATGCACCCTGAACTGGCTACCCTACGGGTTCGGCCCCCAGGAGGCAGCCGAGTTCATCCAACTAACCACCCCGCTGCTGCTGACGGTCATGGCCATCACCGTGCTGGTGAACGTCCGGGAGTCGTCGGAAGCCCGCGGCCTGGGAGAGACCAGCCTGGAGCAACTGCCCCGGAACGCCGCCACCCTGCTGACCGGCGCTGTGGGAATGTTGCTCCTCTTCACCTACCTGATCGAGGCCACCAATTCCCCCGGCAGGATTTCATCCACCGTTGCTCTCTTCGTCTACGCCCTGACCGGCACCGTTCTGCTAATGGAAGCCTTCTGCCTGCTGTCATCCGGCATCACGTCCCCACCCGGAGAGGCGAAGGAATAGCAGGAGCGCAACTGCCGCCCGGTGCCGGCCCCGTGGGCTGCTGCTGCCGCCGGCCCGGGCTGAAGGGAGAAATGTGGAAATGACGCCGCGACAACGATGATGATGAACGCAACAAGCCCCACAGCCATGGTCCGGGCATCGACACACCACTTCCTGCACCAACAACTTCAACATCATCCGGCACCAGTAAACACACCGGCGGAGAAACACCAGTGGGAGAAATAAAAGGCTCCAGGAGAAGAGAGACATGAAACACTTCACCATCGACACAGCCCCACCCATGAGCAACGGGTTGATGATCGCAGCTCTAGTACTACAACGACGAGTTGTCTGGTAGGATGGCTGGACAGATGATGTTGGGTGGTTTGAGTGATGGATGCGGCGAGCTTCGAGCGGGTCTACGACAGCCTTCAGGAATTCCACGCCTTCTTTGCGGCCTCCTTCGGCCGCAAGCAGTGGCGGGATCACAGCGGGAATTACCTTCAGGCGCTGCTGGTGCAGGACCAAGAGCGGCGCAACGCCGAGAATCTCTCGGAATCGGTGGGCATCTCGGCCCGGGCGATGCAGCGCTTTCTCACCGAGGCCCGGTGGTCCGATGAGACAGTCATAGGGCGGTTGCAGGAATACTTGGCCCCCAGGCTGGGACACCCGGAGGCGGTGTGGGTGTTCGATGGCAGCGACTTCCCCAAGCAGGGCAGGAAATCGGCGGGAGTGGCCCGGCAGTACTGCGGCAGGCTGGGCAAGGTGGCCAACTGCCAGGGTGGGATGTTCCTGGCCTACGTCAGCCCGCTGGGCCGGGCGTTGGTGGACAAGCGGCTGTATCTGCCCAAGAGTTGGACCTCCGACCAGGACCGGTGTGCTGCGGCGGGTGTGCCGGAGGACCGGCGGAACTACCGGTCAAAGACGGAGTTGGCCCTGGAGATGCTGGAGCGGGTCCTGGAGTTGGGCTACCTCAGGGCCGAGTGGGTTGCCGGAGACGACGCCTTCGGGATGTCGCCGACCTTCCGGGAGGGACTGGCGGCCCTGGGGATGCGCTACGTGCTGGACGTTCCGGGCGGCACTACGGTCTGGCCCTTGGACCCGGCTTGGACCAGTCCGGAATATCCGGGGTTCGGCCGCCCCCGCAAACCCAAGCTGCGGCCTGGGCAGCGGCGGACCATGGAGCAGCGCGGTGATGAACTGCCGGATGAGGCTTGGCGGGAGATAACGGTGGCCCAGGGAAGCCAGGGGCCGCGCACCTACCGGTTCAGTGCCCAGCGGGTGCGGGCCACCAGGAGGCGCAAGCCCGGCGAGGAACTGTGGGCCGTCTGGCGCCGGAACCTGGACGGCAGCGAGCCCCGCTACTACCTGTCCAACGCTCCCGAGGGCACAACCTTGGAGACTCTGGCCTACGTGGGTGGGTCCAGGTGGCGCATTGAAACGGAGTTCGAGACTGAGAAGGGTGACGTGGGGCTGGACGAATACGAGACCCGCAGCTGGGCAGGGTGGCATCACCACATAGCCATGTGCCTGCTGGGTGGAGCGTTCCTGCTGAGCCTGCAGCAGGATTGGGGGGAAAAAGATGCCCCGGATCACGAGGCCACAGGTGTACCGGGTGGTGCGGGAGATGCTGCCCCGGGAGCAGTTCGGGCCCGATCAATTGCTGTTGTGGCTGGAGGATACGCAGCTACGCAACGAACGGGCTCGCCGTTCCCACGAGAGACGCCGCTCCACCCGCCACGAAAGCAGGATGGAGCCGCCACCTTAAACCCGTCGTTGTAGTACTAGCAGGCCCCCAAGACGTGGCCCTATCGGCGACCACCGCCCTGAAGCACCTGATGCAACGGGATGAGGCAGTCACCTTCGCCCAGGCCGACCCCGACGGGCTGTTCATCTACAACAACTTCACCCCCACTCTGAAAAGAAACCTGGAAAGCGGACTGGTCACAATCGTGTGGCCCCAGCTGGAACTCCATCACGCTGGACCTGGAGATGAACCGGGGCCGGTGTTCCTCACCGGGTGGCGACCCCAAATCGGAATGCATGGACTAATCGATGACCTGGGCGAGATCGCCGAGATGTGCGGGGTTAGAAACATGATCCACCTCACCTCGGGATACGGGGAGCAACCCCACACCAGGCCGACGATCATCTCTGCCCTGGCCACCACCCCCCACGAAAACCCGGAGTTGTACGAAATCACAATGAGCCTAGGAAAAGAACCCAACGCCGTGCCCCTAGAGGACGCCGTCCTGATGCAGGCCTGCCTGGTCAAGGACATGGGCTACCTCTCGGTATGCGGCCACGTATCCCGTTACCTGGGCATGATCCCCGACTACCAGGTGGCGGCCGACTTGGCCAGGAACATACAGAAGTTCACCCGGAGCGCCGGAAAGCCGCTGGAGGATTTGGAACAAATGGAGTCAGAGTTCCGGAAGACCGTCGAGGAGGCGGTGGCCAGCAACCCCCTGCTGGCAAGCATCGTCGCGGCAGCGGAGCAGGCGGAGAGCGAGCGCGAAAACCAGAGGCAAACCGGGTTGGGAGACATCAATCCGGAGGAGATGGCCCTGGAGGTCGAGCAATTCCTCCGTGCGGAGCGGGAGAACGACAAGGGCAGCATGCACTGAGCCGGCGCAACAGGGAACGAACCTACGGAAACCCACGGAAATCCTCAACACAACAGCATTGCCAGGCATTCCACGCGGTCTGCGCCAGCATCCATCATCGCCAGAGGGAATTCCCTCCTTGGCATTGCCAGTTCCACCCTTGAGGAAGTCGCTCAGGGCGTCCTGACCATCCCAGGTATGCTCACCGCCACCACGCCACCATTGGATGTAGCCCGGTGCATCATGATTCACCAACCTCGTGATGAGAGACAAACCACCACCCAAAACGTTGCCGCCCCCAGAGATCCGGATAAGACGGGGCAGACCCGTTGCAGGGACAGGGAAGGAGAAACGGCATGAGCACAACACCGGCCGGCGGAAGCCGGAAGACAACCAATCCGCCAGGCCCCCCGGGGGCAGGGGGCGAAAGGAACTGGAGCGTCTACATCGAGTCCTACACGAAGCACCTCCGGACCGAGCCCATCGACCACCGACTGACCGTCGGGGTGGAGTGCGGGGGGCGGGAAGTCCACATCCTCACCACCGAAAGCATCGAGAAGACCGGCTGCATCCCCTGCCTGACGAAATACTATGCAAGGGTCGACAGGAAGCAAACCCAAGGAGGAACCGAATGACCCGACAGCAACGACACTTCCGCCTGGACCTCCGGGAACCCCATGACGCCCTGCGGGTCGCCGAGGCACTGAGGCAGGCCGACATCGAGACCTGGGAGGTCCGGGAGGTCTCCCCCAGCCACGACGGCGTAATCCTCACCCAAGCGCTGGCCAAGGGGATCTGGCAGCAAGAAACGGGACAGATACGGTGCGAGGGTCACTGCCGGAACGAGCCCGGCGCGCCCCAGTACATGACTTGGGAGGAACTCTCCACCGACCAGCAGGCGACCTTCACCTCCGACCTAGCTCACTTCATGGATGCGGGACGGCAGGCGGAGTACCGACCGGAGAGGGATAGCCTCGACGATGACGACAAGTTCGACGGCGTCGCGCTGCACGACTGCCGCCCCGACAATAGCCAGCAATAGGGCGGCGCAGAGGACCCACGGCAATAAAGATTTGCAATCCAGGAGAAGAAAAATGAGCATGAAACCACCCACCCCGGAGCAACTGGAGCAGCAACTGCAGGAAGCGGAGGCTGAACACGACCGAGTACGGGAGGCCAACCAGGAACTTCAGAAGAGATTCAACCAGTCTCCCTGGAAGACTGGTTGAATCTCTGCCGGAGGGCGGAGGTCCCCCACGTACCAGCAACCCAGGTCACCGAGGTACTGCGGGATGACTACCTCGCCTTCGACACTGAAGGCGAACACAGCGCCCGGCTGGAGCAGGTCTGGAAGGCCATCAAGGCCGCCCGGAAGGACAACCAGATGATGCGGCTGGATTGCTGCACCGACGAGGAGGTGAAGTACCGGATGTCCCGGGGAGGCGACGGTGGATTCCAGCCGGAGTTCGGGATCATCATATTCGGTGACATGCGGAGCTTCGGCATGGTCAGCGAGTATCCCCGGGATAACATCCCCATCTGGCAGCGCCCCTGGGCGAAAACCCAGGTGGTCGACAGCTACCCCGTCGAGTACCGAGCCTTCGTCCGGAACGGCAAGGTACAGGGCATCAGCAGTTACTACCCCCAGCGACCGCTGCCCTGGGTCACGGAACAGCTGGAAACAGTACGGATATACACTGAGCGACTGATACAGCACGCCCAGACGCCCTTCCTGTGGCACCAGACGCTCATGTTCCTGGACAACCCACTGGACCGGGAAGGAATCCACTTCACCGCCGATTTTCTGGTGAACGCTCAGGGAGAGACGCTTTTCCTGGAGGGAGGTCCACCCCACGAGCTGGGCGGCCACATGTGTTGCTTCCGGCCCGGGGAGATAAAGGGCATCGCGCTGACCGACCGGAACGTCGAGGTCAGGGAATAGAAATCATGAGAGGCCCAGAGGAGAGGAATCAACGAGAGAGGCAGGGGAGAGATGAACACGACGACTATCCACAGCCAGCACGGCCCCGCCGTGAAGTGCATCATCACCCCACGCAGGGAATACCTGAGCCTGGAACCGGTGCGCTGCCGGGAGCATGGGGCCGGCCCTGGTGCCGGAAAATGGGCAAGGGTGAGCATCTCCCCATACGACCAGTCCTGGAAGCCGTCTTGGAAGAGGTGAACCGCCAACTGCCCCGATTTCCCCAGGGCCACCGGCTGGCCATCAGGCGATTCGGATATCCCGAGGACGACCCAGGGGATCCAGATGCCCTGGAGGTCAGCCTGGGCGGCAACGACCCCCGGCGGGAGGGAAAGCGGGCCGGAAGGATGGTACAGCACGTCCTCCGTGAGTGGTTCCCCAGGACACTGGATCTCCATGAGGAAGCGGGGCTGGCTGGGAGGGCCCGACTGGCCGCTGAGTCAGGCGACCGGACCTTCTTCCAGCATGACTGGAAGGAGACTACGGTCACCGGAGCGACCGACGCCGCACTGGCGGCCTGCAACATCGCCTACGCGGACCGCGAGCAAGTTGACCGGCACCCGGGCCGGCATGCCAGACAGCAGGACTTCATCGGGCGGGAGATCGGCCGCATGGCGGAGGAAATGCTGAAAGTCCACCGGGAAGTGGGGCTGGAGCTAGATCTGAAGTCGGAACTTCGGAGGCTGCTGGAAGCAGGACAATAGCCAACCACCAGGAGCGACCCGCTGCCCCACCGTGGAGCGACCTCCCCAGCTCACCCCAACCTCCCCAGATCAACCCAAGCTCAGGAATCCCGAGGAACAACTGCCCAAGAGACAACTGCCCAAGAAACAACCGAAGGATGAAAGAGCCATGGTTGACAAGGTCGAAAATAGTCCAGATCCAGACAGTCCATCCACAATTGAAGATAAGGAGACGAAATGCGCCATTAGGAAATGCGAGATATTCGGTTGTCCAGATATTGCGACACAGATGTGCCAGATTGCACCTGGGACCAGTGTCTGGCTATGTGACAAATGTAGTAAAGAAATAGAAAAAGAAAGGAGCAGCTAACTGGCTCTGCACGAATAAAAAACATTATTCGTGGAAAGCCAGCTGAAAAACTGAAATGAACGTTAAACACACCAATGCACCTGAATTCGAAGCCATGGTGGGACAGAGACTTCTGAACGCATCAGACCAAAAGGAGGAATGTCTGAATTTGATCCAAACCGTCATCCGAGCAACCGGGCAGGCAACCGTGCAGGCAACAGGGCAAGAAAACGGGCAGCCCGACCATTCTCCCCTGGACCCCAGCTACATTCTCATCGAAGCCATGATGCAGCTCTCCATCCAGGTCCACCTGGACGGGGGCATGTCCAAGGGAGAGGTGAAGCTGGAGATCACCCAGGAAGAGGCTCTCCGACTAGCCCCCACGCTCATGCCGACCATCCAGAAGTTGATGGAAGAAGAACTTCCAGAGGAACTCCAGGACCGCCTCTTAGACGAGATGAACCGCCGCGCCGAGCGGGCGCTGTCCGAGATCCCCCAGCGAGAATACGCTGCGTTGTCAGAAGCCACCCTGAAACGAATCCACCAAGAAGACTCCACCAACCTGGACCTGGAGACAGCTGGAACCCCCAACTCGCCGGACGACGGTAAGCCGGTAAACGAACAATCATTCCGGCTACTGATATCCCACATTGACGGAGATGCAACAGCACTTCTGGTCTGCATGAAGTGCCAGAAGGTCCTGATGGACACCGGGCCAGGGTACGACACAGAAACCGCCGAGGGCGTGAGGTGTGACCACACCAACACTACAACCCTCTTGGATTACATGGGAGAAGACCGCGCCGACGACCTGGCGCCGTAACCCGAGTGAGCGCCGAGCGTGCCCAGGGACGCTGGGAAAAAAGACCACCCCGAGTGCTGGGCATCCCCGGCATGACCAAGACCAGCCTGGATACCACCGCCATCCACGACACCAACACCATCAACGACTTCAGGGCCCGCAACGGATGGCACGCCACAATGACCCGACACGGCAGAAGCCGCCAGCCGCAGTACGAGGCCCGCATCCATGACACCCAGGGCCGGGATGTCCGGGGCATCTGGATCTACACCAACCTCAAGGACGCCAAGCTCACCGTGGAGGAACAAATCAAGCAACTCGCCACAGGCGACAGGATGTGAATAGACCTCCACACCGGCGGGATAAGGAAAAATCAGTCGTCCTGCCTCTGACCCCTCGACTTCTCCCAATCCACGGGAAGACCACCGGACTCCAAGACGAAAAATTCCACCTGTGTTCGACCACGGCACCCCGGGCGGCGCTCTGTTGTAGGATAAGCGCCGCCCTCCCGGAAAAAACCACAGGAGATGACAACATGATGGAATTCAGAAACTGGAATCTGGAATCTCCCCAGGACGTCGACACCTTCGACAGTGAAACCCAGAACAACCACCGTGACTCGTCAAACACCATCTACGCTATCGGCTACCAGCCACAAGTCAGGGTGAACCGAAAACAATTCCTGGCTCACCTCCGGGAGCTGACCCGGAAAGAGACGACAGCCGGCACCTGGGAGGCATGGTCTTACCAGGAGTACCAGGGCGGAGGCCCGACCCTGTTCGAGTGCTGGATGTCGCCTACCCTCGATGAACAGACAAAAATGCAGGAGAATGAGCAAAATGAGCGAAGCCACCCAACAAGATAGCGAGAGAAGCAAGAGCTTCTTCCAGGTCCGGTGGCCGGACGACAGTCCGACCCAGGAGGAGTTTCTGATGATGCTGCCCATCCGCAGAAGCCTCAAAATCTGGGAGAGCACCATCATCAACGGCGAGGAGAGCATAGCCTGGGATACCCTGGAGTCTGACATGAGAGCGGTCTCCACCCAACACCCCAACACGATCTTCACAGTGGAAATCGAGGACGAGGACGGTGGGCGCTGGGTTCAATACCACCAGGACGGCCAGTACTACGAGGCGCCCGAAGTCCGGCACGTCCCAGACTTCGACCCCTCGAAACTGCGGGAAACCCAACACCCAGACCCGCTGGACCTCAACACCCCCATCGTCCAGGTCCCCACTCTCCAGGAGGTTCTCCAGGAAGTTCTCCTGAAGATTGAACAGGACGTCTGGGAGATGGAGGCAGACGAACTCCCCGGCGACGAGTTGCCAGCCATCGCGGACCCCTACGAATCCCACGGCAAACCCTCCACACCCCCGGAGGCCGCCTTGGAGCGAGTCCCCCGGCTCAGGGAGATTCTCACAGCAACGCACCAGGAGCGCAATCAATTCGGAGAGACAACTGGGCGGAGCCTTTGGGCACGAGTTCAAAAACAATATCTGGCCCATATTGAAACGGCACGGGGTCAAGATAGGCAACCCCGGAAAGAAGCCCGTGCGGTACGAGATGCCAGACAGACCCAAAGGAAATTAGATACCAAGAAGAAGTACCAGCCGGAGGAAGAAAAGAACCCTCGCCCCGGGGAACCATCACGACGGAGTCCAATCCCGACCACCGGGAAAGAGCTACTCTAGACGCCAAGACCATCATGAACCGCGCCGGACGGATCCGAGCCCAGAGAGCGGAAAATAGGGGGGTGAGAATGACAACCCGAATCCCACGCTGCGGAGAAACTACATGACCAACCAGAACCAACAGCTCCCGGCGACCCCACAGGCAACGCGGCGGTCCAAGCAGGGTGTTTCGATTGTCATTGTGAAGACCGTGGCCCGCAGCATTCTCATGAAGATAAGGAGGGATTGCTTCGTGGAGTTAATCCTGAGCGCAGCCGAAGGGTTCGTAATGACGCTGGGGAGAACCGAAAGACCCGGGCGGCCCAAGCGACGGGCAGTATGACCAAAGGTGGGAGAGCCAGTTGGATCCTGGCCATTGTCGCCCACATTCTGGCTTGGGGGGCCTACCTGCCTGTGGCTATTGGACTGGTGCTCTGGCCCTATTTGAAGGGAGAGAGGGGAGAAGATTCCGTAGTGCTGGCCACCGTATTTGTGCCGGTAGCCCTGACCGGTCTCGCTCTGCTCACGGTGCTAGCCGCCCGCAGGAACAGGAACCTCTCCTTATTGGCAGCCAGTGAGAAGGTTGTTCCTATCCTGCTGGCGCTAATGGCGGGCTTGGCCATCTATGCCTTCAGCCGGGTTTATCTGCCGGTCTGGGCGAAATTGATTATCGGTTCCGCTATCGCGGGGATAGCCCTTGGACCGTTGCTCACCGCTGGAAAGATAGGGCGGGCGTTGGCCCTATGGGTCGCCGCCATCTTGCTGCTGGGATTCTGTGTGCTGGCGCTATTTTCGGTCGGCATTCTTTTCCTGCCAGCAGCCCTCGTATCGCTATCACTTGCAATTGTTTTCAGCTTTAGCAGGACAGTCGACTAAGCCTGGCGCCTGGGCTGGATGAGAAATAATTCTGTTCCCCTCCGCCCAAGCCGGGCCACACTCCGACATTATGTGCAGGTCATTATGTCATTGAGGCCCGCCATGCCGCGTGCTAAAATTGGCCCCGACCGCCCAGAATGGGAAAAGGTACTAAAAACACTGGGAACGAAGGACCCCGGGACCAGCCAACTGTCCCTACCCTCCCCGACGATCCCGGCCATCATCAACAACCTTGATCGCCTCAACGTATTCATCAACCTGCCGATTCCGGCCGTCACCCCCCGCCGCCAGGGAAATCATCCCCGTCTTCCCAACCATCACCTCCGGCATCACCTCCATGATGTCGTCCGCCTCCTCCAGCATCTGCTTCACCAACTCCTTCGAACTCAAACGCGTCCAGCCACTCAGCCAGTTGAATACTCCACGAACTCCCCCAAACTCCCGGTCCTGCTCCTGCTTCACCCACAACAACCGCGATACCCGCCGGTTTATCTCCCGCAGCCGCCGGTCACCGTCCCAGTCCACCCCCGGGTCCGGCAGCGTCTCCCCCATGAAGATCAACGCCAACTCAATCTTCGCCACCAAACCCATCATCGCCAACTGACCCTGGTACCTCACCCCCAGCCGGTACTGCGTCACCATCGCCAGATGGTGCATCGCACGCAACGACGCCCGCCGCTCCTCCAGATGCTCCCCCCAATTCCAGCTCCGGCTCGACAACGCCTCAGCCGGAACCTCCTCCGACGGACGCTCACTTTCCTCATCAAGCTCAACCCCACCAATATCCTCCGGCGCTCCAGCCCCATCATCCTCTTCATCCTCCTCCTCATCCCACCACTCCACCGCCTGGCCCATCGCCCCTATCATCGTCTCCAGACGAGCCAGCAACGTCTCATCCAACTTCATCCCACCCGACAGAATCGACCCCCAATCCTCACCACTCACATCCAGCGTCTCCCTCACCGGAGCCTCTCCCATCGCCCGGACCAACAGATCCAATCGCGGACGACGACGGCCCACCTCTCCATCAGCTCCAACCATCTGTTTTCACCTCTCCGCCAAACTTTTTGAGACTGGGTTAAGGACCAAAACTACTACGGAATGAGATGGCTATACCTCATAGGTAAATCGTATCTATTTACAGTAACAACCAGGGGGGGTGTAGGGGTAGTCGATCCGACGTCGGAAAATTGTTGCACCCATTTGAACCTGACCCCACTGTAAAATTCCGAGGAACCACCCGATCTTGCCTCGCGGAATCAGAGGGACATACCTTAGCTTTAAAAAGACGAAAATCCCTTTCTAAGTACCCCCACGGAATGAGATGACCATACTCCGTAGCTGAAAAACACCCCCTCCATGGGCCAACCCCCTAAATGCCCCGAAATGACCCATTTTCGACTGGCCCCGGAGTCCTTTTGATACTGGCTCCAAGACCCCCATTCCGGCTCCCTGCTGCCCCTGGGCATGGTGCTTTTGTCCAGTCCCATCATCAGCAGCGACGGACCAGCCATTGCCGGATTTCCCATCCCCGGGGTGGGAATCTTCATTATGATATTAGCGCAGGGCGCGCTCTTCATAGACGGAATGCTGGAGGAACAGGCTTGACCAGTAGAAAGAACAAAACGGTATTCATAGCCCTGGAGGGCGGCGAGGGTGCCGGCAAGTCCACCCAGGCGCAGTTGCTGGTGACCCGCCTCCAACGGGAGGGCCGGCACGCCACCCTGGTCCACGAACCCGGAACAACCCCATTGGGCCAACACCTGCGGGAATACCTCAAGAGCAAGCAGAAAATCGCCCCGGAGGCAGAACTCCTCCTATTCGAGGCGTCCCGAGCCCAGTTGATGGCCGAGGTCATCCAGCCCAGCCTGGACCACGGCATATCCGTAATCGCCGACCGGTTCGCCGCATCGTCCATCGCCTACCAGGGCTACGGACGCCGGATAGGAGGGAAGAAGGTGAGGCAGTTCAACGACTTTGCCACCGGCGGACTTTATCCCGACCTGAACATCCTCCTGAACCTACCGCCCAGCGCCGGCCTGGGAAGAACCAGCGGACCCCAACTCGCGCTGGGATACGAACAGCAGGAGGACCTCCGGCAGGACACCGAGGGAACCCGGAGGTTCGAGGACCTGCCGGAGGGATTCCACCGGAGAGTCAGAGAGGGCTACCTGGCCCAGGCTGCCGAAGACCCAGAACGATGGACAATGATCGACGGGACGATGCCGCTGGACCAAATACACGAAGCAATCTGGGAAAAGATCCTGGAGATAATGAAATGACGCCACGGGAGGCGCGGATACAGCAATACGAGGTACGGTTCCAACAGCCAGGGGGAGACAGGCTGAGCGAGAAGCCCACGGCCTGCACCCCGGACTGCAGCGGCCGCCCGCAAGGCTCCCCCAATCTCAGATGCAGTTCAAATGCGGGCTGAGAGCTTTTGGATCTGCCCGTTTTACCCTGGGCTGGAGGAAGCCATCGCCAGGTATCCCGACTCGGCCCGCATTGATGAAGAAATATATGGGGAGCTGAGGAAGGACCTGGACCTATACCTGATGCAGCCCGCCGCCATCCAGGACCTGCACCGGACCCTGCTGAACGACCCTCCCTCGGGAACGGAAGATCAGGACCTGCCGGCGTTGGCAGCAGCATACCAGGTGGCAGTGGGAGCAGCCCGCCGTCTGCTGGAATGGCGACAGAACGAGGAGAAGGCCGAAGCAGAGAAATAGGCCAGCCTTGGGTAATATTGCCATTCCCGTCCAGGACGCTCCAAGACGGCAGAATGCTGATAATGTAGCCGCACCCGCACTCCAGAACACTCCAGGACGCTCCAAGAATGAGGTATACCGGTTTTTGAGACCGGCGCGTCTACCATTCCGCCACTTCGGCCAAGGAGGCGCCGGTTTTCAGCTCCGTTAACCACGGCCCCGGCATGAAATCCCGGCTCCGGTACTAGCAAACCGGCAATCGCTCGCCGGGTTTTTATTCTATCCCCTCCGTTAAAAACCGTCCAGCGGTTCTTGGGCTACACCCAGGGCCTTTTCATTTTCTCAAAATAGTATAAAATTATTACCAGTTTAAGCGGGAGGGGAGGATGATGACTTTGAGAGAAGCGCTGGATTTGGTGCCTGACTTCCGGAGTAGCCAAGGGCGACGCCACTCTTTGGGGGCGATCCTGGCCTTGGCCACCTGTGCCATGCTGTGCGGCGCCCGCAGCTTATACGCCATAGCTCAATGGGGGCGGGACCAAGGGGGTGCTACGGCGCAGCTTTTGGGGTTCAGCCAGGAGAAGACACCCTGCGTGGCCACCCTCCACCGGGTGTTCAAGGGCCTGGACGTGGCGGCCTTTGAGGCAGAAGTCGGCAACTGGCTGGCAAATAGCGGGGTAGAGGCGGATGACCCCCTGTCCCTGGACGGGAAAACCTTGCGAGGGGTCCACGGCCAAGAGATACCCGGGGTCCATCTGGTGTCGGCCTACGCTAGCCGCGCTGGGGCAGTGCTGGCGCAGGTAGCTGCGCCGGGCAAAGGGGAAGAATTGGCGGCGGTCAAAGAAGTATTGGGCCAGGTACCCCTGAAGGGTCGGGTAGTAGTGGCTGATGCCTTACTGACCCAACGGAAAGTCTGTGAGCAGATTGTGGCAGGCGGCGGAGAGTATCTGCTGCCAGTTAAAGAGAATCAGCCCACCTTGCGCCGAGACTTGGAGGTGGCTTTTTCCCCTGCTAGGAACTGAGAGGGCTGGTGGGCCAACCGTACCTCCCTGGCTAGCAGCGGAGTGGCGAGCACGCGGGGCCAAGCTGACGGTCTGGGCCGATGCTCCAGTAAAGCGGCGTCATGGGCGGCTGGAGCGGCGAGAGTTGTGGGCCTTGGCCGACCCAGAGCTAAATGGCTACGTGGGCAGCGCTGGGACGGTCGGGGAAGCGTGGCCGCATCTGCAACAGGTGTGTCGGCTAGAGCGCCAGCGGGTCGTGAAGGGCAAGAAACAGGTGGCTGTGAGCTATGCAATTAGCAGTCTCCCAGCCACTGATGCCGATGCCAGGCGATTGTTGAGCCTTTCCCGTGGGCACTGGGGCATCGAGAACCGCCTCCACTGGGTACGGGATGTGACCTTCGACGAGGACCGCTCTCAGGTGCGCACTGGGGCCGCCCCACAGGTTCTGGCGGGCCTGCGGAACCTGGTCATCAGCTTGGTACGTCGGGCTGGGCATTCCAACGTAGCCGCTGCCCTACGCCGCCACAATGCCCATCTCAGCGAAGCTTTCGACATGATGGGCTTTACCTACCAGGCAGGAGAATGAAAAGGCCCTGGGGCTACACCCCCGGAGAATCACCCGGGGACCCAGTTTGCGAAGGGTCCCCGTTGACCCCATGGGCCGGGGGCCACCCAATTAAGCGGGATGCTTTACGGCGGTACACGGCAACCCCCAACAGCTTCCGCTGGTGGGCTGATTGGGGTGCCAACTCATTTTTGGGGCAGCTTAGGTCCTATCTGGCCTTGACGGGGGTTTCTTGGTGACCATATAATCCCTCCAATAGGAGCGCCCAAGACAATGCCGAAACGTACTTATCAGCCTAAGAAACGCCGCCGCGCCCGAGTCCACGGATTCCGGGCCCGCTCCCGAACCTCCGATGGTCGGGCGGTTCTGCGGCGCAGGCGGTTCAAAGGACGTCATCAACTGACCGTTTAGCGGCCTGAAACGGCGATGCAGCGCAGGCTAAGGCTAACGGGCGACAAAAGGTTCGACCAGATCCACCGGGAAGGCCGGAGCGCGGCCAACCAGTATTTGGTGATAAGGGTCCTTCCCAATGGTCTCGACCATAATCGATTCGGAATTTTGGTCGGGAAACGCATTGGGAACGCGGTAACAAGGAATAAAGTGAAGCGCAGATTGCGGGAGGCTATCCGCCAGGTCCCCTTGGCTCCCGGATGGGATGCCGTGTTCATCGCCCGAAAAGGGGTGGAGCGGGCTACATTCCAGGCGGTGGTCCGAGCCTCCAACGATCTCTTAAAACGCTCCCGTCTGCTTTCCCCCAAATCTGGTGCAGACCTCTCGTGATGCAGCGAGCAACTTTTCTACTGATCCAGCTATACCAGCTGGCCTTGTCTCCTTATTTACCTTCGGTCTGCCGTTACTCCCCGACCTGTTCTCAATACTCAGAAGAGGCAATTCGGCTCCACGGTGTGGTCAAGGGGAGTTGGCTGGGTATGAAGCGCTTGCTCCGTTGCCGGCCCTGGGGAGGTAAAGGCTACGACCCAGTACCGTAAATTTATGATAGCAATATTTTCCTATTTTTTCTTCCGCCCTTCCAATAACGGCTCCCTTGTCCCCAGCGCAAGCCTTCCCGCCAACACCCTACCAAAATCCGCCCGTCAACCGGGGAGAAGGCTGGGGGCGCTGCTTCTTTTAGCCGCTCTGGCCCTCTTAACCACCGGCTGCAACGCCGGCCGAAACCTGGGCGCATCCGATAGGGGTTGGTCGCCGGTGGTGGCCGCCGAGGGCATGGTTTATGTGGGCACCGTTCAGGGTCAGGTCCTGGCCTTGAATGACAACGGGAGTTCGGTCAGCCTGCAATGGACATTCCCGTCCATCGAGGAAGATTTCATCGACGGGGTTTATAACAGCCCGGTAGTGGGTCCGGATCTGGTTTACGTAGCCGCCCTGAACGGAATCTTGTATGCCCTGACCAAGGACGGCGGTAAGGACCAAGGCATCGGCTGGAGCCGCGTTGTAGGTAACGAAAGCGAGCGCGCTGCTCTGGTCGGCGGTCCGGTACTGTCCCCGGATGGTCAGATCGTGCTGGTAGGCTCGGAGGACGGAAATCTATATGCCTACGATGCCAAGACCGGGACACCTCGGAATGGATTCCCCTTCCAGACCGGGGGCAAGATCTGGTCTACGCCGGCGGTTAAGGATGGCGTGGTTTATTTTGGGTCACGGGACAAAAACATATACGCAGTCGATCTGAGAAGCGGTGAAGAGAAGTGGCGGTGGGAAACCGGAGGCGCCGTGGTGGCGCAGCCGCTACTTTTCAAAGACCTGGTGGTCATCGGCTCCTTTGACAAGAGTCTTTACGCCCTTCGGGCGGAGGATGGGACTCCGGTCTGGGGTGGCCAGTCCTTCCCGGGTCTTCAGTTGTTCGAGGGTGCCGGCAACTGGTTTTGGGCCGGGGCGGTGGCCAATAATTCTTCAATTTTCGCGCCGGCTATGGATGGGAAGGTCTATGCCATCGACGGCAATGGCAACCTACGCTGGGAGCAGCAGCTGGGCTCCCCGATAGTCTCCACACCGGTGTTAGTGCCCCTGGGACTGATTGTCGCCACCAGAGATGGCGAGGTGAATCGGCTGGACGTGGACAACGGGATCATCAGCGGCTTACCGCGGCTGCCTTCCGAGGTGAAGGCTCCCCTGTCAGCGCCGCCGGCTATCGACCCGGCTAATCAAGACTTCTCCCAGGTAGACCAGAGTGACTCGGTATTTATTGGAACCCAAGACGGCATCGTGTACCGCCTCAGGGTGACCAGTGGCCAGAGCGAGAACCTCCTCTGGTGTTTCGATACCGAGGAGAAAAAGATGTTGTCTATAACCGAATGTTCCTCCGCTAAAGAGTAGTACTCCTTGGAAATTTTATTCACCCTCTGGACCGAGGTAATCATCAGGCCGATGCTCAACACCTTGCTGGTGTTGTACGTCATTTTCTTCAGAAACATGGGCATCGCCATTGTTGTTTTTACCGTAATGGTGCGGCTGGCTACGCTTCCCCTTACCCTCAAGCAGCTGCGGCAGATGCGGGGCATGACCGCCATGCAACCCAAAGTTAAGGAGGTCCAGGAGCGGTACAGCGGGGACCGGGCCCGAATATCCCAGGAAACAATGAAGCTGTACAAAGAGTCCGGCATCAGCCCCTTCGGTTGCCTGGGGCCGATGGTACCCCAGATGCTGGTCCTCTTCGGACTGTTTCGCGTCTTGGTGCAGACCCTGTTTGATGCGCCCAACGACCTGGTACGGCTGGCCGACAAGCTCTATTCCTGGGTGCCTTTCGACATTCACGCAGCGGCGCCTCTGAATAACAGTTTTTTGGGATTGGACTTGTCGGACAACCCAGAAACCTACCTTTTTATCATTCCCCTCTTGGTCGCGGCCTCCACCTGGGTCCAGCAGAAGATGACCATGACCCCCTCCGCGAACCCCAGGCAGCAATCCAGCCAAAACATGATGCTGTGGATGATTCCCATCATGTTGGGAATGTTCTCCTTTAACTTCCCGATAGGCCTATCCCTTTACTGGACCGTCTCCAACCTGATAGGCGTGGCGATTCAGTATTTCATTACCGGTTGGGACCCTCTATTTCCCCTTTTTCCCAGGTCCCAGCGAGCCCCGACAACCAGCGAGTCGCCCCCACCGAAGCCGGCTGGGGCAGCCGAGGAGATGCAAGAACATGGAAACAGTAATAAGGACCGCCCAAACCGTAGAAGAAGCCGAAGAGCTGGCGCTGAAAGAGCTAGGCGTAGACCGCAACGAGGTAGAGGTAGAAGTTCTAAGTAGGGGAAAAGCCGGGTTCCTGGGCATCGGCGCCGAGCAGGCTAGGGTTCGGGTCACCAGGATCTCGGAGACGCCGGGCGGAGGCAGCGCCGCCTCCCTGGCCATGGACACCGTCAACAAGACCCTTGCGGCAGCCGGGGTGAATGTGGTTAGCACCCTGCGGTCCGCCCACGACCCCGAAGTTGGCGGGCCGATCATCGACCTAAACGGTGACGACTCCGGGCTGTTGATCGGACGCCGGGGACAGACGTTGCAGGCTCTCCAATATCTGGTCAATCTGATGGTACGTAAAGAGCTTGGGGAAGATGTCAGGGTGGTGCTGGATGTGGAAGGCTACCGGCAGCGGAGGGAGGCTTCCCTGCGCGACATGGCCGGCAAAGTAGCCAGCCGCGTCGTCCAAACCGGGCGCAGCATTACCCTCGAACCCATGTCCGCCGCCGACCGCCGCATCATCCACGTTTCCCTGGCGGATGATCCAGGGGTCAGCACAGAAAGCGCCGGCTTTGGCGATGAGCGCAAAGTAACCATAATGCCCAGCCAGCAGAGGTAAACGCCGGTATCGCCCATCGCTGATGCAGTAGCGGTTGACCTGATGGCGCTGCTTGCGGGTCGAAAAAGCAGTCTTAGATGCTGGGTGAGAATGTTCAAGAACGCAGTAATTAAGACCGGGGGAATCGACCCTTCGACAGGCTCAGGGCGAACGGTCCCCCTTCCGTTCGTGGTAAGCCCTTCGGCTAGCTTAGGACAGGCTTGTCGAACCATAGACGATGGTTTCCGATTCGCCTCTTAAAGGTCGCCAGCAAGGAAGTTGGGCATTTTTGCCACTGGGGCTCTTACCGACCCTGGGCAAGAATTACCGGGTTGACCTGGCGGCGAGGGAAGCCTAGAATGTGGGCGTGAACGGCGAGCCTGGTCCCCACCAGCTCAATGGGCCATTCGACCACCCAAAAGAGGAATGTGGCGTTGTTGGTGTGCACATTCCTGGTGGTGAGGCCAGCCGTTTAGTTTTTTTTGGCCTCTTCGCCCTGCAGCATCGGGGTCAGGAAAGCGCCGGTATCGCCGCGGCCAACGGAGAAACCCTCAGCATCCACACCGACATGGGACTGGTGACCCAGATCTTCCGGGAGCCTGACTTCTACCCCTTGGCCGGCGAGTTGGCCATCGGACACACCCGTTACTCCACTACCGGCAGCAGCCAACTGTGCAACGCCCAGCCTATCCTGGTGGACGGGCAACACGGACGGATTGCCCTGGCCCATAACGGCAACATCATCAACTCCCTCCAGCTGAAAAAACAGTTGGAGGACCAGTGGGATTGCAACTTCGCCTCCACCACCGATTCGGAAGTCATCGCTTACCTGCTGGCCAACGCGCCGGGCCAGTCATGGGAAGAGCGGATTTTCCACTGCATGCGCACTCTAGAAGGCGCCTATTCCATGGTAGTCTTGACCCACGACACCCTGATCGCCGCCAGAGATCCCTTGGGCATCCGGCCCCTTTGTTTGGGCCAGCTCAATGGCGGATGGGTGGTGGCGTCGGAATCCTGTGCGCTGGACCACCTGGGGGCCACTTTCATGCGGGACCTGGAACCCGGCGAGGTGATGGTAATCGACGCACAGGGAATGCGGTCCGCCATCCGCGAAACCAACGAAACACCCCGGCGAAGGGCGCTCTGCGTCTTTGAGTTGATCTATTTTTCCCGCCCTGACAGCCAGCTGGACGGTCAGTTGGTTTACTCGGTGCGCCAGGCCATGGGGGCCCAGTTGGCCCGCGAGCACCCGGTAGACGCCGAGCTGGTTATCGGTATCCCCGACTCCTCCACCGCTGCCGCGGTGGGCTACGCCCAAGAATCGGGTATCCCCTACAGCGACGGCTTGATCAAGAATCGGTACGTTGGCCGGACCTTCATTGAACCGGAACAGCGCCTGCGGGATCTGGGAGTTAGGCAGAAATTCAATCCGCTGACGGAAGTCATTCAAGGCAAGAAGCTGGTGGTGGTGGACGACAGCATTGTTCGGGGGACTACCACCCCTCACGTGGTTAGCCTGCTGCGCAAAGCCGGAGCCGCGGAAATCCACATGCGGGTGTGCGCTCCTCCAATCAAGAACCCCTGTTACATGGGCGTGGATATGCCCAACCGGCATGAGCTGATTGCCGCTAACAAGACTATCTCCGAAATCCGCGAGATGACCGGAGCCGACAGCTTGGGCTACCTCAGTATTGAGGGCTTGCTCCAGGTGGTGGGCGGCGATCGGGGCGGTTTCTGTGACGCTTGCTTCACCGGCAATTATCCGGTGCCAGTCCAGCTAGAACTTACCAAATTGGCCCTGGAACCAGCTTAACCCCACACCTTCCCGAAACTTCCTCCTCCTACCCCAGGGCTGTAACCCCCTCGCTGGTTTTTCTAATAGCCTGTGCTCAAAGATATTCGGGCATAGCATGATCCCCAGCACGTCATTCCGGCGCAGGCCGGAATCCAGCGTCATCTACCGATCAACCAGAGGGCGGCGTCTGGACTCCGGCTTTCGCCGGAGAGACGAATACGCCGCCACCGGGCCCATCGATGCTTTTGACACAGGCTCTAACTAATACCAAGCTGAAACCCGCAGAGTCTGGGTATATACGGTGGGAGTCCCCCTAGCTTTGGTTTAGGGAATTCCTCTTGCCATCCCCGGCCTCATGCTTTAGTCTGGTACTGTTCTCCGGACCTGGCCAATTCCTGGTTCATTCCTGGTTCATTCCTGGTGCATTCTACGGGGCCGGAGAATTTGCGCCGGAGAATTTGGATGGGAGGAATGCGCGGGTGGCCGGTGAAACTTACCAGTCCGCCGGAGTTGACCTGGACGCCCTGGAAAGCCTGAAGGACCGCATCAAGGCTTTCTCCTCACTCACCCACGGACCGGAAGTGCTCGACGCGGCGGGCAGCTTTGCGGGCCTGTACCACCTGGCAGGCTACCGAGACCCGGTACTTGTGGCCAGCACCGATGGGGTGGGCACCAAGTTGAAGATCGCCGCCCAGATGGGGCATTACGAATCCATTGGGCAGGACCTGGTATCTCTGAACGTAAACGATATCATCACCCGGGGCGCCAAACCCCTATTTTTTCTGGATTATATTTCCTTTAGCAACCTGGACGAGAATTGCATGGAAACCCTGCTGCGCGGCATGGTTTGGGGGTGCAAGGAGGTTGGCTGCGCCCTCATTGGCGGGGAAACCGCCCAAATGCCGGGCACCTACAGCGGCGATGATCTGGACCTGGCCGGCTTTGTGGTGGGAGCCGCCGAGCGGGACCAGGTTTTGGATGGCAGCACGATAAGAGCCGGCGATTATCTTATCGGAATACCTTCCAGCGGGCTGCACACCAACGGCTTTTCCCTGGTGCGCCGGGTCTTCCAATTGGAAAAGGATTCCTCGGCCCTATTCCGGCACCACGATGAGTTGCGCCATCAGCTGGGAGAGGAGCTGTTGGTGCGGCACCGCTGCTACTATCCCCTGTTGGAGCCGGTTTTCCCTCTGGTCAAAGGACTTGCCCACATCACCGGCGGAGGTCTGCCCGGAAAGATGCCCGCTATTCTTACTGCGGACAGCGCGGCGGAGTTCCAGATGGGTTCGTGGAAAGTGCCCCCTATCTTCTCTCTGATACAGCGGGAGGGTCGGGTAGAGGACCAGGAAATGTATCGGGTGTTTAACATGGGCCTGGGTATGGTCGCCGTTTGTGACGAAGAAGCGGTGGCTACCATCCAGGACGCGGTGCCCGATGCCCTGGTGGTGGGTCAGGTTGTTCCCAGAGGAGACGGGCCGGCGGTAACGTTCATATGAATCCAATAAGTTGGAACCGCCTAAGGGGAAAGAAGTGAAGGCATTAATCAGCGTCTACGACAAGACCGGCATCGTTGAGTTCGGCAAGCAGTTGGCCGCGGCCGGCATGGAGCTCATCAGCACCGGTGGTACCCATAGCACCCTGTCCAACGAGGGTGGGCTGCCGGTCAGGCAGGTGTCCGACGTCACTGGCTCGCCCGAGATTCTGGACGGCCGGGTCAAAACTCTACATCCGGCGATCCACGGCGGCTTGTTGGCCCGCCGGGACCTCCCCGACCACCTGGACCAGCTGAAGCAGCACAATATCGACCCTATCGACATGGTAGTGGTCAACCTCTATCCCTTTCGGGAGACTGTCAGCCGTCCGGATATGAGTCTGGAGGAAGCGCTGGAAAACATCGACATTGGCGGGCCCACCATGCTGCGGGCCGCCGCCAAGAATCACCCATCCGTGACTGTGGTCGTCGACCCGGCGGACTACGGCTGGGTCGCCGATAAGGTCTCGGCCAGTGGTCTTACTGATGAGGACCGCCGCAGCCTGGCCGCCAAAGCTTTTCATCACGTGGCGTCCTACGACGCCGCGGTAGCCGCGTATTTGAGCGCCACCGCCGAAGAAGAAACTGAAGAATCGGAGAGCCTGCCGGAGAATCTGAAGATTTCCCTGGTGCAGACCGCATCCCTGCGCTACGGGGAGAACCCCCATCAGGCCGGCGCATTATATGTGGCGGAGGGAGTTACCTCCGGCGGCGTGGCGGGAGCCCGGCAGCTGCACGGGCGGGAACTTTCCTATAACAATTTGATGGATGCCGACGCCGCCTGGCGCATTGTCAGCGACTTCCCCGATACCACGGCAGTGGTTATCAAGCACGCCAACCCTTGCGGGCTGGCCAGCCATCCCCAACAGCTTACCGCTTATCAGAATGCCTTCGAGGGAGATACGGTCTCCGCCTTCGGTGGCATCGTTGGATTCAACCGTACCCTGGACGCAGCCACGGCCGAAGCCATGGCGCCGGTCTTCTACGAGGTGGTAGTGGCCCCCGATTACGCGCCGGAGGCTCTGGAAATTCTCAAGAAGAAGCGAAACTTGCGCATTCTGGCCGTGGACCCGGTGGTCCAGAGCGGCCAATCCCACAGCTACGACCTGCGGGTGATAACCGGTGGCATCCTGGTTCAGCATCCAGACGCAATTACCGAGGACCCGGACGGCTGGCAGACGGCCACTGACCGGGCGCCCACCGAGGAAGAGCGCCGAGACCTGGCCTTCGCCTGGAAAGCGGTGAAGCACATCAAGTCCAACGCCATAGTGTTCGCCAAGGACCAATCTTTGGTCGGCATGGGTGCTGGACAACCCAACCGGGTGGTCAGCGTCCACCTGTCCCAGCGGATCGCTGGAGATAAGGCCAGGGGAAGCGTCCTGGCCTCCGACGCCTTCTTTCCCTTCCCGGACAATGTCCAGCTGGCCGCCGAAGCTGGAGCCACCGCCATAGTTCAACCCGGAGGCTCGATACGAGATGACGAAGTCGTGGCGGCGGCTAATGAGCATGGCCTGGCCATGCTGTTTACTGGAGTGCGTCATTTCCGCCACTAATACATCGTCCAGTTAGTTTTGATGAGTCAGTGACCACCCCCATCCTAGCCTTCCCCCATCGAGGGGAAGGGACTATTCTCTCCCCCTTGAAGAGGGAGAGTTAGAGTGGGGGTGAGGTCCTAAATACAGTTTCAGTTGGTCGCAGTACGAGGGCGGTTCTCCCGGAAAGCAGAGTTTGAATCCGACAGTTGACATAACCATACCCGTCTACAACGAGCAGGATACTCTTCCGAAGAGCATTCGACGCCTGCACCAATTCCTAGAGGAAAACCTGAAGAATCCCTGGCGCATTACCATCGCCGACAACGCCTCCACCGATGCAACCCGGTCCATCTCCCAACTGCTGAGTCAAGATTATTCCAGAGTCAGCTATCTATACGTGCCCAATAAAGGACGAGGGAGGGCTCTCCGCGCGGCCTGGATGGACAGCACCGCCGACTTTGTTGGCTACATGGACGTGGACCTCTCCACCGACCTGCAGCATTTCCCCCAGCTCATAGCGGAGTTGGAGTCGGGATACCATATCGCCATCGGCAGCCGGTTGAGTAAAGCGTCCCAGGTAACCCGCGGCCTGAAGCGGGAAATCATCTCGCGCAGCTACAACCTGTTAATCAAAAGCATGTTCTTCACCTCCTTTCCCGACGCCCAGTGCGGATTTAAGGCCCTGCACCGGAGGACCGCCGCAGCCCTGGTGCCCAGCATCCTCAACAACAACTGGTTCTTCGACACCGAGCTGCTGATTCTGGCGGCCAAGCGAGGCTACCGAATCAAGTCTGTCCCGGTAAAATGGGATGACGACCCCAATAGCGCGGTAAACGTGGCCAGCACGGTGACCGAGGACGTCAAGGGTTTGCTTCGGCTCCGCTTCGGCGGCATCCCAAAAATTCCCGGGCCCCCTGAAAATGGTCAGCTGTAAGGAAATTAACTCAAGAGCCAAACCAGGTCGGGGGCACCGACTTTTGGGGAAGTCCCCCTTTTAAAAGGGGGATATAGGGGGATTTGCTTCTTGCAAGTTTAAAAATTTCCTCAAGGGTCATTAATTTGGGAGGAAGCCTCTAAATGGAACTCGGTCTCAAGGACAAAAACGTCATAGTCACCGGGGGCGGCTCCAACATCGGACGGGCAATAGTCCACGCCTTTGCCGCGGAGAGCTCCAACGTGGTCATAGCCGAGCTGGTGCCGGAGCAGGGGGAACTGGTGGCCAAGGAGGTACGGTCGCTGAACCCCGACAGCCGGGTTGAAGTCATCGCCGCAGACGTCACCGACGACCGGCAGGTCACCGCCATGGTGGAGCAGAGCATCCGGGATTTTGGCCAGGTGGACGTGCTGGTCAACAACGTGGGCTGGACCATCGACCGGTTATTCCTGGACAAACCCAGGGAGGAATACGAGAAGGAAGTGGCGGTGAATCTGTGGAGCCCGATCAACTGCATCCACGCCGTCCTACCCCACATGATCGAGCGGCAGTCGGGGGCCATCGTGAGCATCAGCTCCGACGCCGGCCGGATGGGCGAGTATCGGGAGGCGGTTTACTCGGCTTACAAGGGCGGGGTCATAGCCCTGAGCAAAGCCATCGCCAGGGAAACCGGGCGCTATGGCCTTCGGCTCAATGTAGTCTGTCCCGGATTGATCGTTCCCCCAGGAGAGGAATCCATCAGCGAAGAGAGCATGTGGAACCAAATGCGGGACATCTTCACCGAGGATGTACTGGAACGGGTCAGACGAAACTACATCTTGCGGCGGATGGGCACTGCCGCCGAGATCGCCAACGCCGTGGTCTTTCTGGCCTCCGACGCGGCCAGCTTCATAACCGGCCAGACACTAAGCGTCAGCGGCGGTTACACCATGATTTAGTTTGGGACATTATTCGGCTGGAGCGGCAAAACAAGAGGCCCGGGATTCGCCCGGGCCTCTTGTTTTGTCCTGGGTTAAAGGTCTAGGTGACTTAAAGAGCCGCGACCTGCTCACGCAGAGACTCAAGCTCCTGAATCAACTGGGCCTTGGTCTTTTTACCGTCGTTGGCCTGGGCCTTATTGTTCTGCGCCACCAGCTCCAGAGACCTGGCTTCTATCTTGGGCATGAGAGCCTGTAGCAGATTTTCGTCCAAAGCCGCGGCCACGGTGGGATAGCCCGCACGCTCAATCATGGAACGCAGATTGCCGGCCTTGAACTGGTCTAGCGTCCACCGCAGGGTGTCTGGAGCGGTGGTGGTGTCCCAATAGATGCGAACATCCTGTCCGCGAGGACCGTAATGGTAGTGGGGACCGTTCTCAAAGCAATCGAAGGCAAGCAGCTCGAACTCCTGACCCAGAGCATCGGTGAGAACATGAATCGCCAGGCCCCGGTCATTGGCCAGCTCGCGGTATTCCAATCCGAACCGGATGTTCCCACATTCGATCTTGTCGCCTTCCAGCAAGCGCTCCATCTTGTGATGCACGAACCGGCGCTCGTTGTGAGACTTTTCTCGCGCCACCGACTCAATCTCGTCCATCTTGGAGCTGGATATAGGGTTCGCCTCCACCTTTTCCGCCAACTGCTCGTAGCCAGCGCGACGAATCATGGTGGGAAGCTTGTCCCGAATCTGTCCCACGGTCCAACCCACCGGGTTTAGTACGGTGGTCTTGTCCATGTGCAAGCGAACATTGTGATTCATCGGGCCATAGTGGTAGTGGGGGTCTTGGTCGAAGCAGTCAAACCGCAGTATCTCGGTATCTTTTCCTTCGACATCGCCGTAGACCTGGATCATCAGGCCTTGATCCGGCATGAGCTCCTTCCGATAATCCATTGCTATGCTTACCGCACCAGCGTCGATAACAGTGTTTGCCTTTTCCACGGTACCCCTCCTTAGAGTTGATTATTTGGTCCAGATTCCAGGTCCACCAACAAGCCCGACTCTGAATGTTGAGACCAGATTGGTGCAATTATATCACGAACACCTGCTCTGGCAAATCACCGCACGATTTCCGGTTTTAAGAACCAGCCGGCGGTAACCGACGAGATGCCGGGTGGTTTGTATTCCCTGCTTGTATGCCGGTTTATATTCCGGGCCGCTGGCTTGCCACCCACGAAGCGTTGGGTTAAATTCAGGGAGGTTTCCCAGCTTTGGCGGTAGGAGTTTCGAGTACGGTGTTGCATCTGTTGGGCCTGGGTCTGAGAAGCGTCCTGATTCTGGGACTGTTGACGGCCCTGATAGTCGCGGTAGCGGTGGCCAGCTGTCGCCCCGCCGTGGCGCCTACTCCGGGTTTGCCCAACTCGGTGGGGTACGCCATTGGGGTCCCAGTTTCGATACCCACTCCGCCGGCGGTTGAGATTCTGGAGACAGAGCCATCGCAGAAAGCCGATGCCTCTGGTCCAAGGGTTTCGGGGCCAAGGGTGCCGGGCAATGACCCCGGAAAACCCAGTCAGCCAAATCAGCCCTCAGCCGAACAACCCGATCCTCCTACAGCTCTGGACCTATCGGCTCCGGGTTCGGCGCCCACTCCTACCCACTTGCCCCCGCCGCCCACGGGGACCCCCACCATGGTGCCCCCGGCGACTCCCACCACGGTGCCCACGCCAACAGCTATACCTCTACCCACGGCCACGCCGCTGCCCCCGCCAACAGCTACACCTTTGCCCACGGCCACGCCGCTGCCGCCGCCAACCCAGACCCCAACGGTTCAGCCGACAGCTACTCCATTGCCCACCGCTACTCCCCAACCGACGTCTACTCCCCGGCCCACGGCCACGCCGCTCTGCCCCCGCCAACCCCGACGCCAACCCCGCCACCGCCGCCCAGCGGCAACGGATGCAGCGCAGGCCAGGTAGACGTGAAGTCCGCGCCCGTTGAGGAGCTAGACCGCATAAAACACATCGGGCCGGTAAGGGCGGCGGAGATGATCCTGATCCGGCCTTTCACATCCTTGGATGACCTGATTCGGATCAAGGGTATTGGGCCAAAGCGTTTGGCGGATATCAAGGCTCAGGGGCTGGCCTGCGTCGCCTGAATCTAAGCAAGCGTCCGGCTTTCCGCATGGGCTCCTGTCGTAAAGATGCTGATGACCCCGTGCTATACTTTCGATTGCAATTTTACGGTGCAATTTTCCGGAGGGTCAGGATCTCTATCCGGCAGGAGACGACCAGGATGAAGATAGGTCTGAGTATTCCCCGATTACCCGATTCGGCGGCCATACGCCGCTTTGTGCAGCGAGCCGAGCATCTGGGCTTCGAGTCGGTGCTGGCCGGCGACCACGTGGTGTTGCCAACCGGCGGAACCGACCAGTACCCCTACACCGCTGATGGCTCCTTCCAGCGTCCGTCGGACGAGCCGTTTCTAGAAACCATGACCCTGCTGGGTTACATGGCCGCTTGCAGCGAGACGATCAAGCTAGGCAGCACGGTGATCATCCTTCCCTACCGCAACCCGGTGGTGCAGGCCAAGATGTTCGCCTCGCTGGATGTTTTGACCGGGGGGCGCATGATTTGCGGCGTGGGCGTGGGCTGGCTGGAGGAGGAGTTCAATACTCTGGGCGTTCCTTACGCGCAAAGGGGCCCCATGAGCGACGAATTTTTGCAGATATTCAAGGTGTTGTGGACCGAGCCGGAGCCGGAGTTTCATGGCCAGTACTACAACATTCAGGGAATCCAGTTCTACCCCAAACCGGTGCAGCAGCCTCACATACCCATCTGGGTCGGCGGACACACCCGGCGGGCCTTAAGGAGAACCGCCAAATACGGCGACTGCTGGCACACCACCCGGCAGACTCCAGATTTCGTGGCGCAGAATCTACCCTACCTGCGGGAGCAGACGGAGCAGGCTGGGCGCGACCCGGCCAGCATTTCGATTTCCTTGAAGCGCAGCCTCTTCTTCACCGACATCGGCACCCAGGAGGGAAGGTCAGTCTCCACCGGCGGGCTGGTGATAGGAACCACCCAGGAGGTCATCGACGATGTTCACTACTGCCGGGAATTGGGTATAGACCAGCTAACCTACGATTTCCGAGTGGAAGGCATCGACAGCCAGATCCAGGTGATGGAGCAGCTGGCCGACCGGGTTTTGCCGGTGGCGGAGAGACTGGGTTAGCCTACCGGCTATATCCTGAAAGAGGACTGGAACTAAACCAAAGCCAAAGTGGAATCTACATCGACACCGGATTGGGCAGCGCTTGCAACACCGTCATTCCGGTGACAACGCCGGAATCCAGGAAACAGTGGAGAATGTGATTTCCTGGACACCGGCTTACGCCGGTGCGACGAAGGGTTTTGCGCCTTCAGGTTGCGGAAATCGACGCATTGCCTATTGCCGGAGCAGGGCTGCAACTAGAGGCCGCTCTGCCGGAAAAGCTCTTTTTTCTCCGCCAGATGGTTGGCGGTGTTCAGCATGCCGGCCCGCTGCTCCTCGGATATCTGCCGCTTTATTTCGCCGGGCACTCCGGTTACGAAGGAGCTGTCCGGAATTTTGATGCCGGACAAAACTACCGAGTTGGCCGCGATTAGGCAGTGCTTGCCCAGGCTGGAGCGGTGCAAAAAGGTGCAGTTGTTCCCCAGCAATGACCCTTCGCCGATGAAATCCCCGTGGACCACCACGCCGTGGCCGATGGTCACGTGATGCTCGATAACCAGTCCATCGCCGTGGATCACCGAGCCTTCCTGAACGTTGACGTAGTCGCCCAAGACGATCTTTTCTTCTCCATCCGCCCGAATGGTCACCCCGGGCCAAATGCTGCAGTGCTCTCCAATCTCCACATCACCAACTACATAAGCGAACTCACTGACCCAGGCCGTTTCCGCTACTCTGGGAGTCTTGTCCCCGAGAGTCCTGATCAAACCGCTCCTCCTTATGAAGCCATGAAGCCGCTCCTGCTCCGGCCGTGACGCCGAAATCCAACACATTCAAGACGGCTTTCGTCGATGCCCGATTATAGCCTATCCTGGGCGGCATTGGGTAACTAAACCAAAGCCAAGGTGGGAACTACATGGGGCAGTGATGGCATAAGCGGGGTAGTTGGCATTATCAATGCATCGGCTAGGGCTTGTAACCGGGTTCGGCAGCGATGTTTTACTTCATCCTTACGGTGAGCTAGCCCGCCGAAGAATTCATTCATCTTCTCTTGGACTTTGGCTTTTGTTCCCAGGCATTCGTTGGCCGTGACCTCTTCTCTGGCCCAGTCCCAGACGGCTTCGTCGGCATTGAAGTCTGGGCTGTAGGCCGGTAAGGCCACCAGTCTCAGCTGCAAGTCAGGGGTGGTCAAATAGCTGCGAATCGCTTCTCCTCGGTGGGCTGGCCCATTGTCCCAGATTACTACCAGAGGTCCAGGATGGTTTTTTCTTAGCTGCTGTAAAAAGGCGGTGGAGGTCTCGGCATTACTGTTTCCAGCTATTTCCATGGCTTCCACCTCCCCAGCCTCCAAGCAAACTCCCGAGTAGTAGCAGGCCTTCTCTCCCCACCGGGGACTGGTAGAGTCCACCAGCGCTGCCTCTCCCTTGAGTACCCATTTGCCTCGCAGGTCGGCATCGGCCCGAAAGTGGGCTTCGTCTACGAAGAAGATTTTGGCCCCACTCTCTTGGGCCTCCTCTCGGATTTGGCGGTACTGGAGGACGAAGGCTTTCCGCGCTTCATCCTTGGCTTTCAGGAGGCGTTTCTTGGGTCGCTTCAGCACGAAGCCCAACCGATGGAGGTAGTTCAAGCAACTGCTCCGACTCAACCCCAGGTCAAAGCTCTGCTTGAGAAATTGCCTCACTACTTTCCAATTCCAGTTGGACAATTCAACTCCCGCCTCTCCAGGCGGATTTTGCACCGCAGACTTCAGTTGGTTCTGTTGACCCCAGTTCAAGACGGGGGGAACCCCCCAGTCTGTTCAAAGACCAAACCTTGGGCCCCGCCTCGGCGAAAGTTATCCAGCCAGTTTCCAATGGTATGAGGCTCTCTATCCAAAGCCTCAGCCACTTGAGTGGCCGACCACCCTTGGGCCAACAACCATAATCCGTGCCACCGCTCTCGCTCCCGAGGGGTTGGCGCTCGATACATCCTTTCCCGTAAGTCGCCTACATCCAGTTGCCACCGTTCCAGGAGTTGCACTATGTCTGTCATCCCTTCCACCACCGCCACTCGACTTCTTTTACAGAATATCGCAACTCCTCTTCGGGTTCGCTTTATGTAGGTTTCACTTTGGCTTTAGTTTAGGGGGCAATCGCGTCTTATTATCTTTCTTAAATTTGTTTAAAATAGTAATCATCATGACGAAACTAGGGAGGGGTAGTGATGGTTCAGGCAACAGGCGCACCCATCGCCCAATACTTCGCGGCGTTGGACGACCCGAGGATTGATCGTACCAAGCGGCACAAACTTTTGGATATCGTCACCATTGCCCTTTGTGCCACCATCTGCGGCGCTGATTCTTGGGTGGATATCGAGCTCTTCGGCAACTGTAAAGAGGAGTGGTTCAAGTCCTTTCTGGAGTTGCCCAACGGTATCCCTTCCCATGATACCTTCGGCGACGTCTTCGCCCGCCTGGACCCAGAGCAGTTTCAACGCTGTTTCATGGAGTGGGTCCAAGCCGTAGCCCAAGTCACCCAAGGCGAAGTGGTGGCCATCGACGGCAAGACGGTACGGCGCTCCCACGACCGTACCCTGGGCAAAAAGGCCATTCACATGGTCAACGTGTGGGCCTCGTCCCATGGCTTGGCGCTGGGCCAGACCAAGGTGGACGAGAAGTCCAATGAAATCACCGCCATCCCCAAGTTGCTACAGCTGCTGGAGCTCGCCGGTTGCATCATCACCATCGACGCCATGGGCTGCCAGAGGGAGATAGCCCGGGAGATCATTGAGGCTCAGGCCGACTATCTGCTGGCGGTGAAGGAGAATCAAGGCCGGCTGTACGATGACGTTCGCGACCTTTTCGAGGGCGCCGAGGAATACGACTTCGAGGGCCTCCCCTATGACTTCGCCCGCACGCTGAACAAGGGCCACGGCCGCCTGGAAACCCGTCAATGCTGGGTCATCACGGACCCGGACTGCCTGGACTATCTGCAAAACCGGCAGCAGTGGGCCAACCTCAACGCCGTGGTTAAGGTCACGGCTCAGCGGGAGACGGCAACCGGGACCACGGTCCACTCTCGCTACTATATCAGCAGTCTGGCCAGGCCTGCCCAGACTTTGTTGGAGGTCACCCGCCGACACTGGGGCATAGAAAACAGCTTGCACTGGTCTTTGGATGTTACCTTTCGAGAAGATCACAGCCTGGTACGTAAGGATAATGGGCCTCAAAACCTGGCAGTCCTGCGCCAGATAGCCCTCAATTTGCTGAAGCAGGAGACCAGCCTTAAACGGGGACTTCAAGGTAAACGGCTGAAAGCTGGCTGGGTTGAGGATTACCTACTCAAGGTGCTCCTTGGTTAAGCCGCGATTGCCCTGGGCAATCGAGGCTGAGGTTAATGGCCGGGCAGAACCGGAGGACAGAGTTAGATCAGCGGCCCGGCCCAACCGCGCGGCGGGCCGCCATGTCCAGTTCTCGATCGATGATCGCCCGGCGCTTGTCGTACTGGCGTTTGCCCCGGCCCAGTCCCAGCTCTACCTTGGCGACGTGATTCCTGATGTAGAGGCGGAGGGCGACCAGGGTAAGCCCCTTTTGAGCGACTGCGCTGGATAACTCGGCGATCTGGGCTCGGTGGAGCAGCAGCTTGCGGGGACGGCGCGGCTCGTGGTTGTAGCTGCTGGCGGCGCCATAGGGCGCTATGTGGATATTGACCAGCCACAACTCCCCGTTTTCCGGCCGGGCGTAGCCATCGGCCAGGTCCACTCGTCCGGAGCGCACCGATTTTATCTCGCTGCCGGTGAGTACCAACCCGGCTTCGTGGCGCTCCAGTATCTCGTAGTTATGCAGCGCCCTCCGGTTTAGGGCAATGGAACGGTCACCCTTTGCCTGGGGAGCAGCTTTTTTCTTAGTTTTCCCTTTCGGCATGGCCTAGCTGCGTGGTGCGGGCCTCTGTTTACGGGCCCCTATCTAACGGGACTGAACTACTTGCCGCTGCAGAATTTCCACAGCCCGGGACAGCTGAACATCTTTTACGGAGTCGGGCGGAATATCCACTATTATATCGGGAGTGATACCCTCACCCTCGATCAATGTTCCCAGGGGAGTGTACCAGCGACCGATGGTGAAATATACGCCGGAACCGTCGGAAAGAGGCCTCAAGGTATTGACGCTACCCTTTCCGAAGGTGGTGACACCGATCACCTCCGCCCGGTCATGGTCCATCAAAGCTCCGGAGAGCACCTCGCTGGCGCTGGCGCTGAACTGATTGACCAGCACCACCAGAGGGATGTCCCGGCCATCGCCGCCGGATTCCGCATCCCAGTCCCTGCGCTCGCCCTGAGCATTAACTTCGTAAAGAACCAGGCCGTCATCAAGGAATTGGCCGGCCACATCCACCACCGACCGCAGCAAGCCTCCCGGATTGTTGCGCAAATCCAGCACCAGCCCTGTGCCCTCGGCATCTTTGAATTCTTTCAGCGCCTTTTCCAGCTCCTCATTGGTTTTATCGCCAAAGCTGAAAATCCGCAGATGTCCCACCCCGTCCGCCAGCATGGTCAGTCGAACGCTGTCCAGCGGAATCACGCCCCGGATGACGGTGATGGTTAGCGGTTCGGGCTGGTTCAGATGCAGCACCAGCAGGTCAACGGAGGTGCCCTTTTTTCCGCGGATCTTTGACACCGCTTCCAGAAGGGTAATCTGGGCAGTGCTGCCGCCATTGATGGCCAGGATTTCGTCTCCAGGCCGGATGCCGGCCTTTTCAGCGGGGGAACCCTGCATGGGGGCGATGATCACCAACTGGCCGTCCCGCATGCTGACATGGGCGCCGATGCCCTCAAAGAAACCCTTGAAATCTTGAGATTCCACCTGGTATTGCTCGGCATTCAGGAAAGAGGCATAGGGGTCATCCAACGCCTGCAGTAAGCCTCGTATGGAACCCGCACTTAGCGCTTCGGCATCCAGGGAGCCCCCGTCGATATGCTCTTCCTGCAGCAATTTCCATACCTCGGCCAAACGATCAAACTCCGGAGGGAGCTGGTCAGCCGCCCGGCTGGAGCTTCCTCCGGCCAGGTCGCTCAATTCAGACCGGTAGTTGGTACCCAAAACCAGCGCTAGAACGCCGATTAGCAGGAGGAAGGGAATCCAAAAGGCGCGGGATCTGGTCAAGGGAAGAGACTCCTATTGCGGACCTGGCTGGCGCGTATTCCAGGCTATTGGACCGGACTATTTAAATTGTAACATACCTGATGTCAGCCCTTGGGAAGAAGGTCACACCCTAAACTCCAGCCGAATTGACACCTATTTGCGGCTCGGGTTAGCATTGGTTTACCCCATCATCACCGGAAGGTAATAGCCCAGAAGGTAATAGCTTGGCCGGAATCGCCGCTTACGGAGCCTATGTGCCCAAGTACCGCCTGGGCGGTGACACCCTGGGCTGGAACTCGGTCCAGGAGCGGGCCGTCGCCAACTTTGATGAAGACAGCGTTACCATGGCGGTGGCCGCGGGGCGAGATTGCCTGCACGGGCAGGACCGCGCTGAGATTGACGGCCTGATCTTTGCCAGCACCACGCCTCCTTATGCCGAAAAGCAGTGTGCCGCCATTGTCGCCGCCGCGCTGGACCTCCGGAGGGACCTGTTCACCGCCGACCTAACCGACGTGTTGCGCGCCGGAACCGCCGGACTCAGGTCGGCCCTGGACGCAGTGGCGGCAGGCTCGGCCCGGCGGGTGCTGGTAATCGCCTCCGACCACCGGCAGGGCGCTCCCCGTGGAGAATTCGAGCGTACCTCCGGAGATGGGGCCGCAGCGCTGCTGATCGCCAACGACGACGTTATCGCCCAATGGGAGGGCTCCCACTCCATTACCGAAAATATGCTGGACAGCTGGCGCTCCGCCGGTGATCCTTTCGTCCGAAGCTGGGAGGACCGATTCGCGACGGAGGAGGGGTTGGAGCGCTTGGTCGCCGAAGCGGTGCAGGGCTTTTTCCAGAAGCAGGCCATTGCCCCCGCCGACGTGACCAAGGTTGCCCTCTACGCTCCGGATGCCCGCCGTCATGCCCAACTGGCTAGCAAGCTGGGCTTCCGGGCCGAGCAGGTGCAGGACCCGCTGTTTGGCCAACTGGGCAACACCGGCGCCGCCTTTCCGTTAATGCTGCTGACCCAGGCCCTGGAGGATGCCGGTCCGGAACAGCTCATCATGCTGGTCTCCTACGGCGATGGCAGCGATGTGTTGGCGTTCCGTGCTATAACCCGGGCTACTCCTTCGGCAGTCCGGGCGCCCCAAAATGGGTTGGGCCTAAAGGGGTCAGGTCTAAAGGGACACCTGGAGTCCAAAAGAGTTCTTGAGAGCTATGAGCTGTACGCTCGCTGGCGGGAGGTTTGGCCCACGGACGACGCGGCGCGACGCCCGGCGCCAGCCTCTCCCTCGGTCACCGCCTTGTGGCGGGAAGAAGAGAAGAACCTGCGCTTTCACGGCGAAAAGTGCAACAGCTGCGGGTACATCCAGTATCCTCCCCAGCGGGTCTGCGTTAACTGCCAATCGCGGGACGATGCCACGCCAGTACCTCTAAGCGACCGCCCCGGTACGGTCTTCACCTACTCCATGGACTATATTGCCGGCGCCACCGACACTCCCTTGGTGATTGCCGTGGTGGACTTTGAAGGCGGGGGGCGGACGCTTTGCATGTTGACCGACCGGGAGGTAGAGGAGGTTTCCGTGGGTATGCCGGTGGAGATGAGCTTTCGCAAGCTTCGAGTCGTGAACGGCATCCACAACTACTACTGGAAGGCGGTGCCCCGGCGGTTCTAACCAACCCTAAAATCCAGCTTTACATAACGGGAGGCGCCCATGAGGGGAATTAAAGACCGGGTGGCGATTATCGGCATGGGCTGCACCAAATTCGGGGAACGGTGGGACGCCAGCGCGGCCGACCTGATGGTGGAGGCTTGTTACGAGGCCTTCGCCGACGCTGGATTAGAGGCCAAAGACATACAGGCCGCCTGGCTGGGCACGGTCAGCTCCTTCCGCACCGGGCAGCCGTTGGCCGAAGCGCTAAAGCTGGACTACATCCCCATTACCCGGGTGGAAAACGCCTGCGCCACCGCCACCGATGCCTTCCGCAATGCCTGCTACGCGGTGGCCGCCGGCATCTACGACATCGTGCTGGCCGTGGGGGTGGAGAAGCTGAAGGACTCCGGCTTCTCCGGCCTGGCCATCCCAGAAAGTCCGGGGTCCGACGTAAATCCGCCAACGCCCCCTCCCGCCCAGTTTGCCATGGCCGCCACCCGCTATTTTCATCAGTACGAAATTCCCTACGATGAAGGAAGGCGCACTCTGGCTCAAATCGCCGTCAAGAACCACCATAACGGGACCCTGAATCCTCGAGCCCATTTCCAACGGGAGATAACCACTGAGCAGGTGGTAAACGCTCCCATGATTGCCTGGCCCTTGGGTCTGTTTGACTGCTGCGGCGTTAGCGACGGCGGAGCCGCGGCGATCATCACCACTCCGGAGATCGCCCGCAGCTTTAGAGCGGACTACATCCTGGTCAAGGCTCTGGGGTTGGCGGTTGGGGCCTTCGGCATGCTGCGCGACGACTGGGATTTCACCCATTTCCCGGAGTCGGTGCGCGCCAGCCAGGCAGCCTACCAGGAGGCGGGGATTACCAATCCTCGGAAGGAGCTGGACCTGGCGATGGTCCATGATTGCTTCACCATCACCGAGCTGATTATCTATGAGGACCTGGGGTTGAGCCCGCGCGGTAACGCCAGCGCTGACGTGGAGGCGGGCACTTTTGGGCTGGAAGGGGAGCTGCCGGTCAACACCGACGGCGGTCTCAAATGTTTCGGGCATCCCATCGGCGCCAGCGGCATTCGCATGATCTACGAGGTATATAAGCAGCTCCAGGGCAAGGCCGAGCAACGCCAGCTGGGCAAGGCCGACCTGGGGTTGACCCACAACTTGGGGGGAAGACCCGGCTCTTTCACCTGCTCCGTCGCCATTTTCGGGCGGGCCGGCGAGTAGGGAAAAGTAGAGAGGAAAGGGAGCACTATCCATGGAGATTAACCACAAGCGGGCGGCCCTGGACATGATTCAAGCCATGCCCGAGGACGTGTCGTTAGAGGAAATAATGTACGAATTATATTTCCAGCAGCGGGTAGAACGGGGACTTGAGGAGCTGGAACAAGGGAAAACCTTGACCCCTGAAGCAGTGAAACGGAGCCTTGCTCAGTAGCTACAGTCCTCTGGACAGTAGGTGCGAGCTCAGACCTGTAGGATATATTCGCGTTCCTCCGCAGAGATTCGGAGGTTTACGCGTCGGTTTTAACCGTGCGGATTTTCGACGCAGTAGGAAGATTAGGAGACTATCCATATCTAGGCCGCATGGTTCCGGAATACCAGGATGAGACTATAAGAGAGGTCATCGCCGGAAACTACCGGGTAGTGTACCGAGTGCGGGGGCAGATGGTTGGCGTGATCGGGTTGGTCCACGGCCGGCAAAACCTTACGAGCAGGGTTTCCGATGAACCCTGGGATTTCGGATAGGAACGGGCCTAATCGACCCACAACCTAGGGGGAAGGCCCGGCTCTTTCACCTGCTCCGTCGCCATTTTCGGGCGGGCCGGCTATTAGGAAAAGGGCACGCCTCCCTGTGACCGCTACCCCGTAAGCGCTCCCGCATTGCCTTTCGGATAAATGCCCTAAACTCCCCTCCTCAGTACCTTGACTGGCAAGTTACGTCACTGTTATAACCCGTGAGAACCCTGGGGCGGAGGAAGGGGCAGGCGTGTTGGTCCTCATCTACTCTCCCGCAGCAAGCTGATACTACCAACTTTCCGGCAACCTTCCCGCTTCGTTACTGGACCCTAAAGCCGGGTCGGCCGCGCGGAACTATGAGCTATGGATCGCCCCTCCTCCAGAATCGGTCTCTTTCGGAAGAGCTAATAGATGCTTAATGGCGGATTATTGCAAGTCAGCGGACGGGGCAGCAACGTAAACTTTACCATCGATGACCAGGCTCCCTTCGAAGCGGTTATTGCCGGGGTGGAGGAATGTCTGGTCAAAAACCGGCACCTGTTTTCCAGGGGGAACATCACGGTCAACGTCGGCAGGCGAATACTGGCCCGGGAGCAGTTGACTGAGATCAAGCGGATTTTGGAGGCAGAGTCCGGTCTGACCGTGGCCCAATTCTGGTGCTCTCCGGAGATTCTGGAAGAGACTCTTTCGGATGCTGGGCCTGAACAGCCGCCAGAGGTGTTGGATAAGGATACCTCGATCAAAAGCCAGGGCCCAGCGGAATACCTACCAGACCCGGCAATCCCCCTGGCCCGGTTGGGCCTGGAAGAAAGCGAAAATTCAGCTGACGCTGCGGACTCCCCGGAGGCGGAAGCTTACGACTACTCCCAGGCCCAGGCGGAGCCAGGTGCGCAAGTCTCGCCGGAGAGCCCGGAGAGCGTTAGTGACCTGATACACGAGCCCAGTCCACAAATCGTTGAAGAACCCACTAAAGAACCTACCATCGAGCCCATTGTCGAGCCCGGCCTCCTTGAGTTGGCCCTTAAGGGCCTGGACCAATCCATCGCCGCCGGAAGCGCGTTTAAGGAAAGCCTGGATTTGGGCCAAGGAGGCAGCACGGCCTCTCTTGAATCCAGGCTGGCAGTGAATTCACCGGAAGAGGATTCACCCGAAGCGAAATTAGAGGAAGCCAGCCTGGGGACCGGTGCTGCTGTCAACACCAGCACTGGGACGTCGATTAGCCGCCACCAGGAATCCGGCGGGCTTGATCGGCAAAATGAAGCCCTGCTGATCAAGACCACCTGCCGTTCCGGCGAGGTAGTTCGTTACCCTGGGGACGTGGTAATTCTGGCCGACGTAAATCCCGGCGCCGAAATCATCGCCGATGGCGACATCCTGGTATGGGGTAGCCTTAGAGGGATGGCGCACGCCGGAGCTGGCGGCGACATCCAGGCCACCATTATCGCTCTGAATTTGGAATCCCCTCGAATACAAATAGGCCCCTACATCGGCATGGCTCCCAAGGCCAAAAAGCACAGCAAATCTAACCGGCCTGGTCCCACCCTGGCCTTTGTAAGGCGCCAGCAGATCCTCGTTGCTCCCTTCAAGGGCCGGTTCGCGGGATACAGTGGAGGAACAATATATGACGGGTAAGACCATAGTTATCACCTCGGGCAAGGGTGGAGTAGGTAAGACCACGGCCACGGCCAACATTGGAACCGGGTTGGCCATGCGGGGTCACAATGTGGTGGTTATTGATACCGACATAGGGCTGCGTAACCTGGACGTGGTAATGGGCCTGGAGAACCGGATTGTTTATGACCTGGTCGACATTATTGAAGGCCGCTGCAAGCTCCACCAGGGAATGATTCGGGACAAACATAAGTTTGACCTCTACCTGATACCGGCCGCCCAGACCAGGGATAAAAACTGTGTCGACCCGGACCAGCTGCGGGACCTGTGCCGCAAACTGGAAGAGGAGTTCGACTACGTCATCGTCGATTGCCCAGCGGGAATTGAACAGGGATTCAAGAACGCCATCGCCGGGGCCAGGGAGGCTATCTTAATCACCACCCCGGAAGTCGCCGCCATTCGGGACGCGGATCGGGTCATCGGACTGCTGGAGGCGGCGGAGCTGCACCGGCCCAAGCTGATCATCAACCGAGTGAACACCAGCATGGTCAAGCGTGGCGACATGATGGATAAGGACGACATTGTGGAGCTGCTGGGGGTGGATGTATTGGGGATGGTGCCAGCCGATGACCGGCTAATTACCGCCACCAACCAGGGAATTCCGGTAATCCACGATGCCAAAGCCCCTTCCGGGGCGGCCTTCTCCCGAATCGTCGCCCGCATCGACGGCGAGGAGGTGCCGATGCCGGACCTGGAACCCAAGACCGGCATTATGGACAAGGTCCGAGAGATCATGGGCATCCGGAGGGACGCTTACACTCATGCGTGATTTCCTGCGATGGGTAATAGCCCACAAAGAGCAGAGCAAACGGGCAGCCCGCGACCGTCTGCGGCTGGCGCTGATCAAGGATCGGCTGGATGTATCCGAGGGCACTGGGGGCACTATGGACGCCTTGCGCCAGGATGTGCTGACGGTATTGTCGCGCTACATGGTAGTGGGGGACGACTTCCAGGAATTCGAAATCCACCGCTCTGATGAATCGGTGTATCTGACCTCCAACATCCAGGTCAAAGAATTACCCCGCTGGGCCGTGGTCAGCAGCTAACTGGAATCCGGCAAACCGCTAAAACAGCCCCTACCAGCAGTCGGATTGCTGGTAGGGGCCGGATTGCTGGCCATGAGGCCCGCCCCGGACCTAGCTCAGCCAACATCCAGTCTCATTCACCCAAGGCTACTCCCCAGAGTCTGCGTGTGAGCTTTTCAGAATGGAGCGATCGGCCCTTCGACAGGCTCAGGGCCAACGGTTCCCTTTGTCCGTTCGTGGTGAGCTTGTCGAACCATGGACGATTGTTTCCCATCCACCCTCTTGGAGCACTGCCAGGGCAATCGCGTCTTATTATCTTTCTTAAATTTGTTTAAAATAGTAATCATCATGACGAAACTAGGGAGGGGTAGTGATGGTTCAGGCAACAGGCGCACCCATCGCCGTATACTTCGCGGCGTTGGACGACCCGAGGATTGATCGTACCAAGCGGCACAAACTTTTGGATATCGTCACCATTGCCCTTTGTGCCACCATCTGCGGCGCTGATTCTTGGGTGGATATCGAGCTCTTCGGCAACTGTAAAGAGGAGTGGTTCAAGTCCTTTCTGGAGTTGCCCAACGGTATCCCTTCCCATGATACCTTCGGCGACGTCTTCGCCCGCCTGGACCCAGAGCAGTTTCAACGCTGTTTCATGGAGTGGGTCCAAGCCGTAGCCCAAGTCACCCAAGGCGAAGTGGTGGCCATCGACGGCAAGACGGTACGGCGCTCCCACGACCGTACCCTGGGCAAAAAGGCCATTCACATGGTTAACGTGTGGGCCTCGTCCCATGGCTTGGCGCTGGGCCAGACCAAGGTGGACGAGAAGTCCAATGAAATCACCGCCATCCCCAAGTTGCTACAGCTGCTGGAGCTCGCCGGTTGCATCATCACCATCGACGCCATGGGCTGCCAGAGGGAGGTAGCCCGGGAGATCATTGAGGCTCAGGCCGACTATCTGCTGGCGGTGAAGGAGAATCAAGGCCGGCTGTACGATGACGTTCGCGACCTTTTCGAGGGCGCCGAGGAATACGACTTCGAGGGCGTCCCCTATGACTTCGCCCGCACGCTGAACAAGGGCCACGGCCGCCTGGAAACCCGTCAATGCTGGGTCATCACGGACCCGGACTGCCTGGACTATCTGCAAAACCGGCAGCAGTGGGCCAACCTCAACGCCGTGGTTAAGGTCACGGCTCAGCGGGAGACGGCAACCGGGACCACGGTCCACTCTCGCTACTATATCAGCAGTCTGGCCAGGCCTGCCCAGACTTTGTTGGAGGTCACCCGCCGACACTGGGGCATAGAAAACAGCTTGCACTGGTCTTTGGATGTTACCTTTCGAGAAGATCACAGCCTGGTACGTAAGGATAATGGGCCTCAAAACCTGGCAGTCCTGCGCCAGATAGCCCTCAATTTGCTGAAGCAGGAGACCAGCCTTAAACGGGGACTTCAAGGTAAACGGCTGAAAGCCGGCTGGGTTGAGGATTACCTACTCAAGGTGCTCCTTGGTTAAGACGCGATTGCCCTGGGAGCACTGCCCCGTCGCTTGCAAAAGACACGCCCCGTGTTAAAATGACTCGGTCTCTCGAAACGGGGGCCGCAGCCTGGGCATCCCAACCTAGGCAGTCGTCACCTCTAGCTAGCAGACTGCGGAAGGGTCACCGCATTGCCATCGCATTGAATGAGGTCGAGTAACTTGTCTCAGCAGTCAGAAGGGACCTACCGTCTCAGCGCCCTCCCGGAGCGGTTCCTGGCGGCCCTCAGCTATCGAGACTTTCGAATGCTGTGGACCGCCAACATGTGTGCCGGAGCGGCGGCTTGGGCCTTGATCGTTGCCCGGGGCTGGCTGGCCTTCACCATAATGGAAACCAATCCCAGCCTGTGGGTTGGCGTCGTGACCTTCATGGCGATGGCCCCTCGAATCTTCACGACACCGCTAATGGGCTTCATCGCCGACCGATTCGATCGCCAGACCATCCTCTCCTGGACCTACGCGCTGAACCTGACCCACAACGTGATCCTGGCCCTCCTGGTCATGTTGGGCGGCGTGGGAATTTGGCAGCTGGTGGTTCTGTCCCTGGTTAACGGAATCCTGCGCTCGGCGCAGCAGACCACCACCCAATCGCTGGTTCCTAATCTGGTACCCAAGGATCGCCTGCTTAACGCCGTGGCGCTGAACGAGGCCACCCAGCAGGGTTCCCGCCTGTTCGGACCTCTAGCCATAACACCGCTGCTGCTCTACTTTGGCAATGATGATGGCAGCGGAGTTGCCTCCATTGCCGGTGTGATGGCGGCCTTTTGGCTATGCAGCGCCTTTTATACCGTTGGGCTGATTCAGGTCTTAAGAGTCAAGACCCGCTCTACCGGAAAAATAGACCCCAACCGGAGCTTCTTTCGCAACCTGGCCGCCGGCTTCATCTACACCTACCAGCACCCCATGTTGCTTTGCATGGTCCTGATGGCACTAGCTCATTGCTCCCTGACCATGTCTTACGAATCGATGCTGCCGGCCATATCCCAGGAAAAACTTGGGGCGGGCTCCGCCGGCTTTAGCTACCTTATTGCCGGAGTGGGAGGAGGGGCCCTGATCTCCTCAATTTTTTTGGCGGGGATCCGGGATGAGGGCACCAGGGGATTGGTTTTTCTGGTTTTTGCCTTTACCAGCGGGCTGGGACCTATTGCCCTGGCCCTATCCACCAATCCGTACCTGTCTATTGCCGCGACGGTTTTGATGGGAGTTAACCAGGCCGGGTTTATGACCATTACCCACGCTATCATCCAATCCATTGTGCCCGATGAAATGCGGGGTAGAATTTCTGGAGTTTACAGCGTGCACGTGGGAGGCTCCATGTCGTTGGCCAATCTCACCAATGGCGCCTTTACTGACGTGCTGACCGCGCCGTTGGTATTGATCGCTGGTGGGATGGTCTTCATGGGTCTGATGACCTCTAGCATCGGCCTGGCCCCGTTCCGGCGCATCTATTTTCCTCGGGCGGCGGCCAGCCCCGCTCCAGCCTAGTCGAGGATCCGCGGCGCCCAGAACGCCCCTGCTCCAACCGGGATTAAGAGGATGTCCTTGAACAGTGAAGAGCTAACCCGCTATCTGGAACTGACCCCTAAATCCCGAGCCCTGTGGGAAGAGGCCCGGGAATACCTGCCTGGAGGGGATAGCCGCAACTCCATCTTCTGGCGGCCCTATCCCATCTTCATCACCTCGGCCTCCGGCTGTCACGTGGTGGACGCCGACAACGTGGACCGGCTGGACTTCATTAATACCATGACCACGATGATACTGGGGCACGGGCCGGAGCCGGTTCTGAAGGCCGTCCAAGAGCAACTGGAACACGGCTTGGCCTACAACGCTCCCAATAGGCACCAAATACAGCTGGCGAAACTGCTCTGCCAGCGGGTGCCCAGTTTTGACCGGGTTCGGTTCACCAACTCTGGCACGGAAGCAACCCTCAACACCCTGCGGGCCGCCCGTGCCTTTACCGGCAAGAGCCGGTTTGCCAAAGTCGAGGGGGGCTACCATGGCACCCACGACGCCGTCAGTGTCAGCGTTCGAGTCGACCCCGCCCTGGCGGGAGAGCCCAACCGGCCCCAGGCCCTGGCCAGCAGTTCCGGTCTGGCCGACGGCGTAGTGGATCAGGTGGTCGTGCTGCCTTTCAATGAGACCGACGCGGCTCAAGCCATCCTGGAGCAGCACCGGGAGGAGCTGGCCGCGGTGATCGTGGAGCCGCTGCTGGGCTCGGTGGGAATGATCCCCGCCAAGCCCGAGTTCTTGCAGATGCTGCGCCGGTTCACCCAAAAACACGAAATTATTTTGATCTTCGACGAGGTGATCAGCTTCCGCATGGCGCCGGGGGGCTGCCAGGAATACTACGAGGTTACCCCCGACCTGACCTCACTGGGCAAGATAATTGGGGGAGGGTTCGCGGTGGGGGCCTTTGGCGGCCGTCGAGACATCATGGACCTGTACGACCCGACTCTGGGGCCCCAGGTGGGCCATGCCGGTACCTTCAACGCCAACCCGGTTACCATGCTGGCCGGCGCGGTGACCCTGGAAGAGCTTACTCCCCAGGTTTACCAGAAACTGTCCGAAAGGACCGAATACCTTCGCCACGGCCTCCGGCAGATTTGCGCTCGCCAGGAGGTGCCGGTGCAGGTCACCGGCCTGGGCTCGTTGTTCGGAATCCACTTCATCGACCGGCCCATCAACAATTATCGAGACGTTGCCGCCGGCGATGCCGCTCGGCGCGAGCAGGTCTTCCTGGGGATGATGAACGAGGGCATTTTGCTGGCCCCGAACCTGGTGGGAGGCCTGTCCACAGCCATCTCCCAGCCGGAAATGGATGTATTCCTGACCGCTTTCGAAGGGGTGCTCCAGCGCCAAGCCTGAACCCCCCTACCCCTGGGGAAGGTAGTGAAAACCCCTTGTAACCCCGAGGGCCCGCTTAATCCACCGGCGGGCGCTTCCTCCACTTATCCTCGGGCGGATAAACCGGGGTCGCAACGCGGCGGACGATCTCGCCCTCGAACCAGTCTTTACATTCTTCCCGCCACTTGAGGTAATGCGGCGCGTTGCGGTGAGCCTCCACCGCGGCTTCATCCTGGTACACCTCATAAAGGTGAATGCGATTTGGGTCCTCATTGTCCTGCAGCACGTCAAACCGCAGACAGCCCGGCTCGTCGTTGTTGGAGCCCCGGGCATCGCCAATCATCGACGCCATGAACTCCTCTTTGTGATCCGGTTCGATGTTGATGGTAACCACCAGCGCTATCATCTCGTCTCCTCAGCTATAGCAGCTTTCGCAGTTCCAGCTTTCGGCCAAAGCCAGCGTACTCGTTTTACCTACGCGGCCAGCAACATTATAGCTAGCGCCGTCCGGGGGCACAAGGCGGCCCCTCGGCCGATTCCTATGGATGACAGTGGCTTGACGGCGTTGTAGAATGACTTAACCGACCCAAGGAGGCGACCTATGGCCGATATCCCGGTAGTTTATACCCTGACCGTGTGCCCGGCTTGCGACAAGCTGCGCAGCGCCTGGCGCCGGGAGGGCATCGAATATGAGGAACGCCGGGTGGACCAGAGTCAGGATACCCTGGATGAGGCTCTGCTCTACGGCGATTCGGTGCCGATTATCCTGTATCCCGATGGCAGAGTGGAGATCGGTTTCCAGGGTTCGGTGGGTTGAGAGATAGGCTGACGGGCTGTTAGTTCGTCCCAGCAACTCCAACCGGTAACATCAACCGGGCCAGCCCGGCTTGACGCGCGACGCCGGAGCAATAACCGGAGCCGTAGCAAAAGGAGGTAAGACATGGCAGAGCAGACCAGCGTGGTGACTCCCCAGCGGTTCGAGCAAGGTTTTACCTATCCCAATTACATGGCCCAGATAAAGGTTAATAAGGCCCGCATGGAAGGCTTCTACGACAACTTTCAGGTGAAGACCGAGGAGGCGGCAGCCCTCAAAAAACTGGCGGAAAATCCGGACGGTCCGGCCAAGATGCTGGTTTTGTGTGAGGACTGGTGCGGAGATGTAGTTCGTGGCTTGCCGGTATTGGCGCGCCTGGCCGAAGCCACGGGCCTGGAAATGCGGGTGTTTCCCAGAGATGAGCACCAAGACATAATGAACGAGTTCCTTAAGAACGGGGAATGGATGTCCATCCCTACGGCGGTCTTTTACACCCGCGACCACCGGTACATCTGCCACTGGATAGAGCGCCCAGAGGTTGCCGACCAGGAGATGCAGGACATAGAGGAAGCCATTCGGCGAGAGAACCCGGACATCAACGACCAGGATTTTGGCCGGGAGCGCCGTTCCCGCACCGCCTCTCGAGCCGAGGCATGGCAGCAGGCCACGGTGGAGGAACTGCTGGGCCTGCTGACCCGCAGCGTGGGGTAATAGCTGAACCCGGAATAAACCACCAACAATTGAGAAACCCTCACCCGTTAATTCAGGTGAGGGTTTTGTTTTTCCTGCTCTGTAAATAGCCCGTTCGTCCTGAGCCGGTCGAAGGACGAACGGAATCCCTACCGCTCGTGGTGAGCCCGTCGAACCATGAGCGGAGGGAAACCAATTTTCAACTGTAGGTGGGACTCCGCCGGAGCATGATAACCCTAGAGGGACGGAATCCAGCAGGCCCGGATTTAGCCCAGGGCCAGCCCCCTTACTTCTTTGGCCTCCGCGGGCAGGGGATAGGAGGTCCAGGTAGCTCCGTCGTCGCTAGAACCAAAGGCTTCGCCGTCCCGGGCCACGCAGAACACGTGGCTGGGCTCCCGGGGGTCGGTCCTCACCGCCATCATGGTGCTCTGGGCCTGGATCCCCGCTCCCACCGTTTCAAAGCTGCGGAACAGGTCCCGACTGCGGTAAAGCGCACCCTGGCCACTGCGGGCCGCGGCGCCAATGGAAACATACATCACGTTTGGGTCGTGGGGCGGGGCGAACAGGTCGCGGGTGTAGGTAATCTCGGAGAAATTACCGAAGTCGATGGGAATCCATTCCCGGCCGCGATCCGGGCCAATGAAGGGACCTTGCCGGGTGGTGAGGAACACGGTGTGGGGAGACGCGGCGGTGCACTGGACCCCGTGCAAATCCAGGGTGCCTTCGCTGGGCGCCAGGCTTCCGGTGATCTCATCCCAGGTGTCACCACCGTCGGAACTCCGGATAACCCCGGCCACTTCCAGCCCGGCATACATCTCATCCGGAAAGTTGGGGTCTGCCGCCAGGGCAATAACCCGGGTGGGGAAAGCCATCTGGCATTCGTTGGAGCCCATGCTCGCGTTGAGCTTCTGCCAAGAATCCCCACCATTAACGCTGCGGTAGATTTCTCCCGGCGCCGTGCCCAGATACATCACCTGGGGATCCCCCGGCCGAAACAGGAAAGTCCAAACGCCGGGCGCACCCTGGGGGTAGTCCAGTCGCTCCCAGTGGTCGCCGCGATCGCTGCTGCGGTAGGGGCCGTCGTTGGTTCCGGCATAAACCAGGGCTGGATTATCCGGGTGCAGCGCTATTCCCTGAACCTCGACTCGCTCCGGCAATCCGTTGGTAAGGGATTCCCACTGATTAGACCCAGGGGAGAGCCGGTACAGACCATGGTTTTCAGCGCCGGCATAGACCCGCGCTTCGCTGTTGCTGGATGTCACGTCATTTCCTCCTTCGCTGATGCGGCAACGATGCGGAAAGGTCCGCCGCCAATGCCGTTATTGCAGCAGAAGGGAAGGGGAATGTCAATGCGAGGCAAAAGGATGTAACTGTTCAGACTTGATGAGGTGAATTGGCTCAAAGCCGTTGGAAAAACGCTGGCATGGCCGGGGGAGTTGTGGCATACCAGGGAGGTGGACACTGAACTAGACCTGAACGCGGCGAGTCGCGAAACTCTGCTGGAGATAATTGCCGGCCAGCGGGCAGTCATTGCCGATTTGCAAAGGCGGATTGGGGTTCTGGAATCCCGTCCCAACCGGCGCGGGTCGTCGGGGATGCCGGGTAATCAGCCGCACTCCAGCCGGCAAGCGCCGGAGAAAAAGGAGCCCAGAAAGCCGCGCCGCCATGGCTTCGCCCGCCAGCGCATGACTCCTACCCGGCGGGTGGAGCATGCCGTGGCGGTCTGTCCCGACTGCGGGACTCACCTGAACGGCGGATGGGTACAGCGAACTCGGGAAGTCATTGAGCTACCGGTGGCTCCGGTAGAAGTGACCGAGCACGCCCTGGTAGCCCGCATCTGTCCGGTATGCCAGCGGCGCCGGCTGCCCAAAGAGGCCCTGCAGGGGGTGGTTCTGGCCCAGCAGCGCCTGGGGGTCAATCTGGTAAGCCTGATGGTGACCCTGCGGGAGGAGGGACGGTTGCCCATAAGAATCATCCAATGGTACCTGGAGACCGTCCATCAGTTGCACCTGAGTGTTGGTGCCATCGTCCAGGCCGTCCATGGAGTAGCCCGTCAGGCTGAGACGGCGGTGCGAGAGGTGCTCGAGCAAGTCCGCGCCAGTCCCGTGGTGCAGGGCGACGAAACCGGCTGGCGCCAGGACGGGAGCAACGGCTATGTTTGGACCTTCAGCACTCCCAGCGAACGATACTTCCTGCGTCGGGGTCGGGATAAGGGGGTGGTGGATGAGGTGCTGGATTCCTCCTTCAGCGGAGTGTTGGTCAGTGATTTCTACGCCGCCTATAACCACTACCCGGGCCTGAAGCAACGGTGCTGGGCTCATCTGCTGCGGGATATCCATGACCTGAAAGGGTTGTACCCAGAAGACGCTGGGCTGGCTCAGTGGGCCGAGGCGGTTCACCAGGTCTACACGGAGGCCAAGGCCGCGGTCCTTCCCCGAGCCCAGCCAGGCCATCGCACCCAGCTAATGCTGGAGGAGAAACTAATGGTCTTGGCGCGGCCTTTCCTTAAAGATCCCCTGGCGGTTCAGGCCAAGCTCTGCCGGCGCATGGAACGGTTCATCAAGGAACTGTTTGTCTTCGTGTCGGACCCAGCCGTGCCCTCAGACAACAACGCCGCCGAGCGGAGCCTGCGGCATCTGGTAACCAGTCGCAAGATCAGCGGCGGCACCCGCTCAGGGCAGGGCACCGACAGCAAGATGACCTTGGCATCCCTCTTTGGCACCTGGCGGGCTAGAGGTCTCAATCCCCTCCTGGAATGCCGCCGGTTGCTCACTTCCCCTCAAATCTGAACAGTTTCAAAAGGATAGCTGGTGGGCCTTTCGGTTCGCTTCACCGTCATTGCGAGTTTTCATGCTCCGGCGGAGCGCCACCGACAGATGAAAATGGATTCCCCTCGGCTCATGGTTCGACAGGCTCACCACGAGCGGTAGGGATCCCGTTCTTCCTGAGGCTCTCGAAGGGCGAACGGGCTATTTACAGAGCAGCCCTTCGGCTGCGCTCAGGATAAACTCCGCGAAGCAATCTCTCCTTACCATCACGAGATTGCTTCGGGCCTGCGGCCCTCGCAATGACAAAAGAAAAACCCTGAAAGAAGCCGCTGGAATATGGCCAAAGGGGAGTAGAGATATTTAAGAGGCGCGGCCCATGCCCGGCGGCACAACTCCGGAATCGGAGCAGGGTATTCGCTCCGGCCCCTGCTCTCCCGCAAAGGCTTCAAAAAAGGACCGGATTCGCTCCGGGATCACCCCCGACATGGTGTCGGAAACTCCCCAGGCCGCCAGGGCCACCGTACCGGCCGGTATCCGGTCGTAGGAACGGCTGATGCCCCACTCGGCGCTAATGTCGATCTCTTCTAAGGCCTGCCGTAGCCGGCCGACTTCCTCGCTGGTCGACAGGTTAAAACTGACTACGATGTTCCCGTGCTCCAGGTTATGGACCAGCCGCTCGTCGGGAATTCGCACCGGGAAAAAGCCGCATCGGGACCACTTGGCCCAATGGTCCCCCGAGGTAGGAGGTATGGAGTTGTAGGTAACGGTAGCCCCCTCGGCAACGTGGCTTCTGGTGGGCATGATTTCATGGATGGTAGGGTCCGGTATGGTAAGTGTCGGGCCGGGAGCTTCCAGAGGGCTGGCGCATGCGGCCAGGAATGGAACGACTAAAAGGGGCAGAACCAGCCAGACCAGGGCGGCCCGCCGGCGGAGTAGGAGCTTCACCGGGTTACTGGGCTCCCGCCTGGGGCGAAGGGGATAGCTCCTTGAGCTCGTATCGGTACTCCTCGATCACCGGATTGGCCAGCAGCTTTTGGCACAGCTCTTCCACCAACTGTTCGGCCCGCTGGCGGTTCGGTTCGGCCACCCGCACCTCCAAGAACTTGCCAACCCGAACATCCTCTACTGCGTCGAACCCCAGATTTTTGACAGCCCCCAGCACGGTGAGCCCCTGGGGGTCGTTAACGGTGGGCTTCAGGGTTATATAAACCTGGGCCAAGAACAATGGTTAGCTCCCAATCTTGAGCCGACAGCGGGAAGTATGGGCCGCCGCTGCTCTGCTTGGGGGAATCCTACGGCATGACCCCAGAGTTCAGGCAAGGAATATTGCCCTCCGGTCCCAAGGTGCCACCATAGGTGCTGAAAAACTTGTTGATCCGGTCTTCGTCAATGCCCGGCATGGTATCGGAAACCCCCCAGGCGCTCAGGGCCACGGTGCCCGGCTCTAGCTTGTCGTAGAATCGAGTAACGCCGTGGGTTACATCTAGACCGACGCTGTCCATCACGTCTCGCAGCTCCCCTACCTCTTCCGGTGTGGTCAGGTTATAGCTGACCACGATATTACTGTGCTCCAGGTTGTGCACGATCCGCTCATCGGGCAGACCATCCTCAAAGAAGCCGCATTGGGCCCACTGAGGCCAGTGGTTGCCGGAAGTAGCAGGTATGCTGTTGTACTCTACGGTCTGGCCATCAGTGACGTGGTTTCGGGTGGGCAGGATGTCGTGCTGTACCCCGATGCCTTCCACGTACTCGTCACTGTTACCGGTCCGGTCGAATCCGCGGCCGGCGCCAATGCCGGCGCTTCCCACCGCGAAGCCGCCGATAACTAAAATAGCGATTAGCCCCGAGGCCCCCAGATACAGCCAATTGGTCTTTTTCCGCCGGGGTTGATCGATGGACAAAGAGGCCGCGGACCGGCTGCTTCCCGGAGCCACCCGTCCTCGGCGTCTGCGATGTTTAGAAAGGGGCAAACCCAATACCTCTCAGATGAGAATGGACCCAGCTAGGGGTCAGTTTTGAGCCTCTGGCCGGTAATCCGGTAGTAGGCTTCTAGATAACGTTCTGAGGTTTTGGCTACCACATCCTGGGGCAAGGAGGGGGCTGGCGGCTCCTGGTTCCAACCCTGCTCCAGCAGGTAGTCCCGAACAAACTGCTTGTCGTAGTTTGGTTGCGACTGGCCCGGCCGATATCCCTCCATATCCCAGAACCGGCTGGAATCGGGGGTCAGCAACTCATCTATTAGAATAAGCTCCCCATCCAGAGTACCAAATTCCATCTTGGTATCGGCCAGGATGATTCCCCGGCTATTGGCGTATTCCTGCGCGGAGGAAAACACCGCCACACTGGTCTCTTGCAGCTGACGGGCCATCTCCGCACCAACCATGTCCAAAACCTCCTGGTCCGACATGTTCTGGTCGTGACCTTCTTCAGCCTTGGTGGTAGGAGTAAATATGGGCTGGGGAAAGGCCGCTCCCTCCAGCATACCCTCCGGCATGGGCTTCCCGCTGACCGTGCCCTCCCTGCGGTACTCGCTCCAGGCCGAACCGGTGATGTAGCCCCGCACGATGCATTCGATGTCGATACGCTGGGCCTTGCGGACGATCATTGCTTGGCTCGCCAGCTGGGGAGAGATAGCAGAAAGCAGTTCATTCCCCCGGTAGCTGGACCCCACGTCCGGAGCATCTGCCAAGCATATCAGATGGTTGGGAACTATGTGCTTAGTCTTTTCGAACCAAAAAGCGGACATTCGGTTCAGAACCCGGCCCTTGTCCGGGATGCCGTCTGGCAGCACCACGTCGAAAGCGGAGATGCGGTCGGTGGCTACCATCAGCAGCAGCTCGTCGTTGACGGCGTAGGTGTCTCGCACCTTGCCCCGATGCAGCTGGTTGGGAAGTCGGGTCTCAAGAAGCATAATCTTACCTACTTAAGCTATATATTGTTAGATTCAATGGATGTCGCATGGATTTTCTAGAATGACCCTAACGCTTGGTCGCGGCCGGGGCGGGCAGCAGGCCGGCCCTTTGCAACGTCTCGTCCACGTATCGGGTGTAATAACCGTAGTCGAACAGCTCCTCCAACTCCTCCTGGGAGAGCCGGTTACGTGCGTCGGCGTCGGCTTTTAGCAGCTCCCGAAAGTCCTCGTTGTGATCCCAGCTCCGCATGGCGTTTCGCTGCACGACCTGGTAGGCCTCTTCCCGGGCCATGCCCCGGTCCACCAGAGCCAAGAGGACCCGTTGACTGAAAATCAGTCCCCGGCTGTCCTCGATGTTGGCCCACATCCTCTCCGGGAAAACCCGCAAGTCCTTAACAATGCGGGTGAAGATGCTGAGGATGTAGTCCAGAGCCAGACAGGAGTCCGGGAGTATGATGCGCTCGGCCGAGGAGTGGCTGATATCCCGTTCTCCCCACAGAGCCACGTTTTCCAAGGCGGTTACGCTGTGCCCGCGAATCAGCCGAGCCAGCCCGCAGATTCGCTCCGCCAGCTCGGGGTTTCGTTTGTGCGGCATGGATGAGGAGCCGGTTTGGCCCTGGCCGAAGGGTTCCTCCAATTCATGGATCTCCGTCCGTTGCAGGGACCGGATTTCCGTGGCGAATTTCTCCAACGACGCCGCTATTAACGCCAATGTACCGACGAAGTGAGCGTAGCGGTCGCGCTGCACTATTTGATTGGAGATGGGCGCGGCTTGCAATCCCAAACGGGCACACACCCGGTCCTCCACCTGGGGAGGTATGGTGGCGTGGGTACCCACAGCGCCGGAGATTTTCCCAACCCTAATGCTATTGCAGGCCTCGACCAACCGGGCCCGCTGGCGGCGCAGCTCCTCCCACCAAACCGCCAGTTTCAATCCCAGGGTTATGGGCTCGGCATGTACCCCGTGGGTTCGGCCCATCATCATGGTGTCCTTGTATTTCACGGACTGCTCGCCCAGCACCTGGATCGCCTGGTCCAGATCCTCAAGTAGCAGGTCCCCAGACTCCACCAGCTGCAAAGCTTGAGCGGTATCCAGCATATCCGATGAGGTCATGCCCAGGTGCAGCCACCGGCCCTCCGGACCCAGGTTCTCGGTTATCGAGGTCAGGAAGGCAGTCACATCGTGGCGGGTGGTTTCAAAAATCTCCATCATCCGCTGGTGGTTGTACTCGGACTGACGCAGGCGAGCCATGTCCTCTTCCGGGATGACCCCTTCCTCAACCCATGCTTCCGCTACGGCCAGCTCCACCTGGAGCCACTGACCGTACTTGTTTTCGTCGGACCAAACCCGCTTCATTGCCGGCCGAGAGTATCGGTCGATCACGAATCAGCCTCCTCTAAATTCATCCTAGTTTGCTCCCCGGTTCGCTCCCTTCTTTTTAGAGGGTGCGTGAGAAACCATCGTTCATGGTTCGACAGGCTCACCACGAACGGAACCGGACCCGTTCGTGGTGAGCCTGTCGAAGGGCGATAAAGATCTCTTTGAGCTTTCTCAACACCCTCTTAGAAATTTCGACCCGCGTCAAACGCCGTCTCAGGCGCCGGAGCGGCCGTCCGCGGCGTATTCTCGCAGCGCCGACAGCACATCCCCGAAATCGCGGAAAGGCCGAAAGGGAATTCCCTGGCGCTGGCATTCCTCGGCCAGGACGCTATGGGCGAAGACCTGGTCGGCTTCAACCGCGGCCTCGAAGTCGGACCGGCCATCTCCCATGTACAGCACGCGATAGCCCTGCCGGCGGAACCGGCTCACCACCAGACCCTTGGAGTTGCCCCGATGCGGCTCCCCAGGGTAGGTAAAGTTGTATTTATAGACTATTCCCCCGTCGGTGAAGCTGGTTTCCACCGCATATACTGGCACCTGGGGAAAGCCCTCTTTTTCCAAGAGGGCCTCTATGTAGAAGTCCAATCCCATGCTAACGATGGCCATGGGCAGACCCCGCTCCTGGCAGTGCTGCCATAACTCGCCGAACCAGGGTCGCAGGTTGGCGTTGGCCTTTACATAGTCTTGCATCGTGGTGCGGTCCGCCAGTATGTTGCGGAAGGTAATCTCCTGGTACTCTTTTAGGGTCAATGCTCCGGACCGGAACTGGGCCCGAACATCCGGCCAGTTAGTATCCCCGAACCGTTGCAGCAGCATCTCCGCCACGTTCTGCTCCGCCGCGGTGTCATCGAAGTCGGTAAGTACGGCTGGGAGCATCTTAACGGGCCTGCAGCTCCTTTCGGTACTCCTCAAACGCTTGCCGGATGGCGGGATACTTGATACCCAGCACCTGGGCCGCGAACAGTGCGGCGTTGCGAGCGCCCCAGGACCCCACTGCCATGCAGGCCACCGGAACGCCGGGCGGCATCTGGGCCGTGGCCATCAAAGCGTCTATTCCCTTCAGCTCGCTGGAGGCCAGCGGAATTCCGATGACCGGAATGGTGCTCCACGACGCCAACACACCGCCTAAGGCCGCCGATCCGCCCGCAGCGGAGATGAATACTTCGATACCCCGCTCCCGGGCCGAAAGAGCATACTCCCGCACGCGCTCCGGGTTGCGGTGGGCCGACATTACGCGAACTTCGTAGTCGACCTTGAGTTGTTCCAGAGTGTCCACCGTGCCCTGGACCACCGGCTCATCCGAGGCGCTACCCATTACCACAGCGACTAAGGGCAATTTAGTTCCTCCCAATATTTGGTGGCATTAAGTTGGATACCCTGACCACCCCCATCCTAACCTTCCCCCTTGATGGGGGAGAGTTAGAGTGGTGGCGACGTCGTATATATTAGTTTCAAGTGGTCGCAGTACCAGTCCTCTTATATCGTTTGACATCACGGAAAGGCCGGGTAAGGCAGAAGCTACAGCTCCAACTGCATGCGGAAGGCTTCCACCAAAGCCTGTTCCACCGCTTCCTGCTCCAGGCGAATGTCCACCCCATTGACCAGCAGAGACATTTCCGGCTCGCCAAACCCCAGGTCCAATACTATCTCCCGCTCGCCGTCCTCCTCCCAGGTTAGTACCACGTTAATGTAGTCCTCATCCTCGGGTTCTTCGAGACCGTCCAGCGTGAGCAAAGACTCGTCCAGATCCTCTTCTTTCTCTTCTTCCCAGGAGGAGATATTCTCTACCTGGCCCTGGCCGTTAAGCAGGACTGAGTTCATCTTCTGGAGCAAGCCGGTTAGGTGCAGGGACTCGGAAATACTGGCCAGCTCCAACCGCTGGGCCTGCTGCTCCGCTTCGTCGGCCTGCCTTTGGGTTTGGCGTTGCGCCCGTATCTCGGCCAGATCATCCCGTAGCTCCCGAAGGGTATCCCGCCAGGCCATGTATCCCTCCTGATGGATCGGTTAGGGTGTTTGAATTGTCCCTCCCCGTAGAGGGGAGAAACCACCATTCCGAACCTAAGATATTGTTAGATTATTGGCTTATATCGCCGGGTGACCGCGAAGCAATATTCGTCCACCCAACGAAAATCGGCCAAACTGGTCTCCTGCCGAACCCTCTGCAGGGCATCCAGGAGGTCCAGATATCCCAAGCCCAGGTGCCCCTTTTCCAAATTGGGCGGGCACTTACCCATCAGCCGGAGAGCCCGGGGTACATAGGAATGCCAGACTCCGAAAAGCGACGGGTCTTTCAAGCAAAGGAGGTATGAGACGAACTCCTTACCCAAGCCGGGCAAATGGTAGGAACCACCGCTGGCGGCGCATTCGGCGAACCGGACTTCCAGCGTGATGGCATCATAGAGCAGGAAGCCCAATGCATCCCTTACCTCTTCCAGCTGGTTGGTCCGGAACCCCCTAATTCCCCTGGCCCCCGAACAGCGAAACAGGGTGAGGGCCTGATCCCAGGAAAGTCCAGCCAGGGCCTCCTCCGCCAGCCAAATCCGGCACTCCGCGAACCGGCTCCAGCGCCGGTATTCCGCCAAATACCCCTGGTTGGCCGTCTCCCGATAGAACTCCCATAGCCCTAGAGGCTTTGCGGCACCGGATTCGGCAGCCATGCCCCCTTCTCAACTGTGCTGGGAATCTCCCCAATATCTTGGCCCCCAATATCTTTGCGATAGTAGCAGCCGTCAAAGTGGATCGTCTTCAGGCGGCGGTAAGCGTTGGAGCGGGCATCGGCCAGGTTATCTCCCCAACCCACCACGGTCAGCACCCGGCCGCCGCTGGTGACCACCACTTCGGGTTTTTTGGGACCTGCGGGGCTCTCCACGGTAAGCCTAGTGCCCGCGTGGAAGACGATGGAGTTGGGTATCTCCGTCTCTAAACCGGCTATCCGGCATCCCGTCCGATATTCCCCAGGATACCCTCCGGAGGTCATCACCACTCCCACATGAGCCCTGGATTGCCAGATTACCGAAACTTGGTCCAGAGTCCCCTGGGAGCAGGCCAACATCACTTCCAGCGGGTCCGATGCCAGCAGGGGCAGGATTACCTGGGCTTCCGGGTCACCGAACCGGCAATTGAACTCCAACGTCCGGATTCCTTGCTTGGTTAACATAAGACCGGCGTAGAGCACCCCACGATAGGGAGTCCCCCGCCCGGCCAGCAGCCGCAGCACCGGAGCGATAACCGTGCGTTCGACCTCTTCCGCCAAGTCCTCGTTCCAGTATTCAGGAGGAGTAAAGCTGCCCATTCCTCCGGTGTTGGGGCCGACATCGCCGTCGCCCACCTGCTTGTAATCGCAGGCGGCAACCAGCGGAGAGATGGTTTCGCCGTCGGTAAAGGCGAAGACCGAGACTTCTTGGCCGGTCAAGAACTCCTCAATAACCACGGTTTTACCGGCTGCGCCAAAGGCGTCCTCGGTCATGCACCGGCGAACCGCCGCAAACGCCTCTGTAGCGGTGCGGCACAGCATCACGCCCTTGCCCGCCGCCAAGCCGTCGGCCTTGACCACCGTGGGGCCGGGGCGGGACGACAGGTACTCCAGGGCCTGCTGCTCGTCTTGAAACACGCCGAAACTAGGGCCGGGAACCCCGGCCTCTTGCATTAACGTCCGGGCGAAGCCTTTGCTGGACTCGATTCCCGCCGCCGCCTGAGTGGGCCCAAAGGCGGGAATGCCGGCTTCCGCCAGCCGGTCGACTACACCGTTGGCCAGGGGCAGCTCCGGCCCAACCGCCACCAGGTCGATGCCCAGGGAACGGGCCGTCTCAACCACTGCAAGGGTATCCTGGGGGTCAACCGGCAGGTTGGTCGCCAGCCGAGCGGTTCCGGCGTTGCCCTCAGCAACCCAGAGCCGGTCCAGCCGAGGGCTCTGACTGATGCGCCAGGCCAGCGCGTGCTCCCGACCGCCCGAACCCAGAAGGAGAACCTTCAAGTCCTGTACCTCCGGTCTATTCCCATTCAATAGTGCCCGGCGGTTTGCTTGTGATGTCGTAAACCACCCGATTGACTCCGGGAACCTCGTTGACTATGCGATTGGATATGCGCGCCAGCACCTCATAGGGCAGGCGAACCCAATCCGCCGTCATGGCGTCTTCGCTGGAAACGGCCCGAATGGCACAAACGTAACCGTAGGTCCGGAAATCGCCCATCACTCCTACAGTGCGGCTGTCAGTCAAGACAGCGAAGCTCTGCCAAATTTCTTCATACAGGCCGGCGGCCGATACCTCTTCGTTAACGATGGTGTCGCACCCTCGCAGCAGGTCCAGCCGTTCCTCGGTGACCTCCCCGATTATGCGGATGGCCAGTCCCGGACCGGGAAAAGGCTGCCGCCAGACCACTTCTCGAGGCAGACCCAACTCCAGACCCACTTCCCGAACCTCATCCTTGAACAGGTAGCGCAGCGGCTCCACCAGCTCCAACTCCATGTCTTCCGGAAGGCCGCCCACATTATGATGAGTTTTAATGCGGGCCGAGTTCCGGCTGTCGGGCGTTTCACTTTCGATGACATCCGGATACAGGGTTCCCTGGGCCAGGAACTGGGCGTTGCTCAGCTCGGGAGCGATTTCCTCAAAAACGTGGATGAATTCCTCGCCGATGGCCTTACGCTTGGCTTCCGGATCGGTGACCCCTTCCAGCCGGGCCAGGAACCGCTGGGAGGCATCGACGTACATCAGATTCAGTCCCAGGCTGCGCTGGAAGGTTTCCGGCACTGCTTCCGGTTCGCCGGCTCTTAACACTCCGTTGTTGACGAAAATACAGGTCAGCCGATCCCCGACCGCTCGGTGCAGCAACATCGCGGTCACCGCCGAATCGACGCCGCCCGACAGGGCGCAGATGACCCTGCCCTCGCCGACCTGGCGCCGAATTCGGTCCACGGCATCGACAACGAAGTTGGCGGGAGACCAGGCGCCCTGACACTGGCAAACCAGCCGGAGAAAGTTGTCAAGGATAGACATACCCAGGGGGGTATGGGCCACCTCCGGGTGAAATTGAAGTCCGAAAATCTTGCCACCGTTGCCGATGGCGGCCATGGCCGAGTTTTCGGTTTGAGCCAGGGCGGCAAAGCCCGCCGGCAACTCCTCAATCCGGTCCCCGTGGCTCATCCACACTGGGCAAGAAGGGGGCATGCCCTGAAACAGTGCGCTGTCCTGCTCCTTTCGTTCTAGCGTCGCCTGGCCGAATTCCCGTTTGTCCCCCGGCGCTACCCGTCCTCCCAGCTGATGAACCAGAGCCTGCATCCCGTAACAGATGCCAAGCACCGGCAAGCCCTGTTCGAATACCCAATCCGGTAACCGAGGGGCATTGGGCTCGTAAACGCTGGCGGGACCGCCGGAGAGGATGACACCCTTGGGGTTGACGCGTTGACAGACTTGATCCCAGCTGGCGGAGGGCTGTACCAATTCGGAATATACCTTCAGCTCGCGAATGCGGCGGGCGATCAGATGGCTGTACTGAGAACCGAAGTCAACCACCACGATGCCCTCGGTAATCCCGCCGGACATCCCGTCAGAAATCCCGCCGCCATCCATGCCCTCCACCGCCGTCCGCTGGAGGTCTGAAGCCAATTCCGGCTCTGCTGTCACCCCTGCTCCCAGTTCCCTTCTCAGGTGGATTCTTGGGTCTCTTCTTGGGTATCCAGGGCCCCAGTATAGGTCACTTATCGCTTCAGGAACAGCCCGCAAATTTGTAGTTATTCGCCCGCCGCGCACCAAAAATATACCATACCCCAAGCCCTCTGACCACCCGGCTGACTACCCAAATGTTGACCGCAAGATTATCCGGCCCGGGGGCCAAAATTCGACCGGAGACGGCATCCGTGCTAAACTCAACACCTTCCAAAATAGGTATCCCATATCAAGTTCCCAGCGGATTAATTTGCTCGATTTAAAGTTCCAGTTTAAGTTCCGGCGGGAGATAAACGTCGCGGCGCGGCAGCTACAGCTGGGCGGGGTCGTAGCCTTCCCAACCGATACCCTCTACGGCCTGGGAGCGGACCTATTCGACGAGTTCGCGCTGGAGCGCATCTTCGCCATGAAGGGAAGGCCGGCCGACCTGGCGTTGCCGGCGCTGCTGGCCAGCCGGGAGCAGCTCGAGATGGTTACCGACGAATTTCCGGCGGTCGGGACTCGGTTGGCGGAAAGATTCTGGCCCGGTTCCCTGACTCTGGTAGTACGGAAGGGGAGACGGGTACCGGACCTGGCCACCGGAGGAAGGTCCACCATAGCGGTGCGAATCCCCAACCATCGGGTGCCCCTAGCCTTGGCGAGCAAACTGGCTGGTCCTATAACCGGAACCAGCGCCAACTTGAGCGGCGAGCCAGACCTGGAGTCGATAGAGGAGATCGAACGGCAGTTGGGTTCCCAACTGGATGGGATAATCCGGTACGGCCCGCCGCCAATGGGTATCCCTTCCACCGTGGTGGACGTAACCTCGAATGAAGCCAGGGTGCTTCGAGAAGGGGCGATACCGGCACAGGAGATTTTAGAGGCCGTGTAATAAACCGCCTCACCATGCCCGGTATCCTAATCCGCGGACCCCTATAGCGACGACCCTTGCCACTGTCGATTCCCTAGAGGGTGAAACCATTACCCTAGCAGTCCAATATGCCGAATACCAGGAAGCTCTGAACGGGGAGCTACGAGCCAGCTTCTCCGCCAGGAAGGGTTTCCTCTACGACATGCTCAGCTATCACCTGGGGTGGAGCGACCAGCACGGCCAGCCGGAAGATAATCCGCCGCCAGCCCATTTCCCTTCGCTGATTGCCCTCGTGACCTGCCAGGCTTTGTCCGGCGATTTCCAGAAAGCGCTGCCCATCGCCGCGGCTGTGGAGTTCGTGTACAATTTCACCCTGGTTCACGGCGACTTCCAGAGCGGCGGTATCAACGCGCCGGAACGGCCCAGCATCTGGTGGGTGTGGGGTCCGGCGCAAGCCATCAACGCCGGAGACGGGTTGCACGCCCTGGGCCGGGGCACCATTATGCGCCTGGCGCAGGGGGCCTGGGAACCTGATGCGGTGTTGATGGCGGTGAAGGCACTGGACCAGGCTTGTCTCTCCTTGTGCGAGGGGCAGTACATGGACCTGAGCTTTCAGGATCAACTGCTGGTCACTGAAACGGATTACCTGGACATGGTTCGGCGCAAAGCCGGGTCCTTGCCCGGTTGCTCCGCCCAATTGGGAGCCTTCGCAGCGGGGGCTGAGCCGGATGCCTGCGCCCAGTTTCAGGAGCTGGGCGCCAAGTTGGGCATGGCCTGGCAGCTAACCCGGGACCTATCGAGTCTGTGGGGCCCCGAGGGAGACGGCTGGAGCGCCAGCAACGTTCTGAACAAGAAAAAAAGTCTGCCCATAATCTACGCCTTCGAGCATTCCGATATCCCCACCAAGCGGGAGTTGGGCAACATTTATATGAAACGGGTTCTCGAGCAAGACGATACGGCGCGAATAATCGACATCCTGGAAACTTGCGAAGCCCGCCAATACGCGGAGGGCCTGGCTCAGCGGCTGGCGGAGGAAGCCATGGCGACAGGTAGGGATCTCCTGCCAGAGGAAGGCCTGACCAGCTTCGAGACCCTGAGTAGCTGGGCCTTGGAACAGCCGAATCCTTCGGACAGGTAAGACGCCACGGCGTTAATTTGCGTGCATCAAGCAAATAGGGAGCCAATAGGGAGCCAAAAAGGAGACGCAAAGGAGCGACCGGAGTTGTCCAAGCGTAGACTTACCGACCTGGATGTAGCCGGGAAGCGGGTTCTGGTTAGGGTGGACTTCAACGTGCCCATTGAGCCGGGCATGGATTCCACTGCGGCCAGCGCTGCCATCGCCGACTGCGACCAGCGGCTGCGAGCCACCCTGCCTACGGTGGATTATCTGCTGCGGCAGAACTGCAAGGTCATCCTCTGCTCCCATTTGGGCCGGCCCGCCGGCGTGGTGGATGAATCCCTTCGACTGGCGCTGGTGGGAGACCGCCTGGCCAGATTATTGAAGCATCCGGTCCAAAACCTTAACGACTGTATCGGCGCCCAGGTGGAAACGGTTATCGGCTCCATGCAGCCAAAAGACATCGTTCTGCTGGAAAACCTCCGGTTCCACTTGGGGGAAGAGAAGAACGAGCCGGAGTTTGCCAGCAACCTGGCCAGATTGGCAGAGTGCTTTGTCATGGATGCCTTCGCCGTGGCCCATCGGGCCCATGCCTCCACCGTGGGAGTGGGCCAGCACCTGCCCGCGGCGATGGGGCTGCTGCTGCAGCGAGAGGTTGAGTCTATGGGAAAGGCGCTGGAATCGCCGGAGCCGCCGATGGCAGCGCTGTTGGGCGGGGCGAAGGTCAGCGACAAGATCCTGATATTGGAAAATATGCTGGATAAACTGGACCAGCTGTTTATCGGCGGCGGGATGGCAGTAACCTTCCTGCGCTGCCAGGGCTACCAAACCGGCGCGTCGGCCATCGAAGAAGACCGGCTGGATTTCGCCAGAGAACTTTTGGAGCGGGCCCGGTCCCAAAAAATACGGGTGCACCTGCCCCAGGACCTGGTTGTCGCCAGTGAATTCGCCGCCGAGCCCAGGGAGGTCCGGACTGTGCCGGCGGATGGGGTGCCGAATGGCTGGTATATCATGGATATCGGCGCCGAATCTGCCACCAGTTTTGCCAAGGGGCTGGCCAAGTGCAAAACTATCATCTGGAATGGACCGATGGGGGTTTTCGAGATGCCCCGCTTTAGCCTGGGAACTCGCCGGGTAGCGACAGGAATCGGGAGGTTCAAAGACGCGACCGCCGCGACCACCATCGTAGGCGGGGGATCTACGGCGGAGGCTGTGGAAGAGCTGGGATTGGTGGACCAGATGACCCACGTTTCTACCGGCGGCGGTGCATCCCTGGAGTTTCTGGAAGGCAAGGAGCTGCCCGGGATAGCCGCGCTGCCCGACGCTTAGGTCAAACCTGTGGCCTCAAAGCATGGAGTTAACATAAATGATTGACCTGGTGCAACTGCACGACTGCTACGTTTCCACCCCGTCGAAAATTGTGCTGCTGGTGGTGGATGGTTTGGGAGGATTGGCCCACCCGGATACGGGTCGCTCCGAGCTGGAAACCGCATATTTGCCCAACCTGGACGCAATGGCCCAAGAGAGCGCCTGTGGTTTGACCACGCCGGTGCTGCCCGGCGTGGCTCCCGGCAGCGGACCGGGTCACCTGGCCCTATTTGGCTACGACCCGCTGAAGTATATGATTGGCCGGGGCGCCCTGGAGGCCCTGGGCATTGAAGCGGAGTTGCTACCCGGCGACGTCGCGGCGCGGGGCAATTTCTGCACGGTGGACGATAGCGGGTCGTTGGTGGACCGGCGGGCCGGACGGATTCCCACCGAGCTGAGCACCCCCCTGTGCCATCGTCTGGACGGCATCGAGTTGGACGGCGTGCAGGTGGATGTCTTCCCGGTGCAGGACTACCGGTTCGTTTTGCGGCTGCGGGCCGAGGGATTGTCCGAGCAGGTGAGCGAGACCGATCCCCAGATCACCGGGGTGCCGGCCCTGGAGGTAAAGCCCCTAGAGCCTGCGGCCAAAAAAACCGCCCAGCTGGTTAATCAGTTCGTCGACCAGGCCCGGAGGCTGCTGGCGGAAGAGGAGCGCGCTAACATGGTGCTGCTGCGTGGTTGGGCCCAACTGCCCAGCCTACCGCCCATGGGCGAGGTTTACCGGCTTAATCCGGCGGCCATCGCTGCCTATCCCATGTATCGGGGGCTGGCTACCGTGGCGGACATGAAAATATTACCCACCGGTATAAGCTTCTCCGATGAGGTGGAGACTCTGCGGGCTCACTACGATGCCCACGATTTCTTCTTCATCCATTACAAGCCTGCCGACGCCGCCGGAGAGGATGGCGACTTCGACGCCAAGGTGCGGGCTCTGGAGGCCCTGGACCCGCTGATTTCCCAAATCCGCGAGTTAAACCCGGACGTTTTTATGGTGGCCGGGGATCACGCGACTCCCGCGATTATGGCGGCCCATAGCTGGCACCCAGTGCCCTTCATGCTGAACTCCTCCTTGACCCGAGGCGAGGGAGTAAACTCTTTCGATGAAAAAGCCTGCGGGTTGGGGTCCATTGGGCGGATACCCGCCACCAGCATCATGCTGCTGGCCCTGTCCCACTCGGGCAAGCTAACCAAATTCGGACCCTAAACCAAAGCTAAGGTGAAACCTACATAAAGCGAACCGGCAGGGGAGTTGCGATATTCTGTAAAAGAAATCGAGTGGCGGTGGTGGAAGGGATGAAGGAAATAGTGCAACTCATGGAAGAGTGGCAACTCAATGTAGGTGACTTACGGGAAAGGATGTATCGAGCGCCAACACCTCGAGAGCGAGAGCGATGGCACGGGCTATGGTTGTTGGCCCAAGGGTGGTCGGCTATCCAGGTGGCTGAGGCTTTGGACAGAGAGCCTCATACCATTGGAAACTGGCTGGCCAACTTTCGCCGAGGCGGGGCCCAAGGTTTGGTCTTTGAACAGACTGGGGGTTCCCCCCCGTCTTGAACTGGGGTCAACAGAACCAACTGAAGTCTGCGGTGCAAAATCCGCCTGGAGAGGCGGGAGTTGAATTGTCCAACTGGAATTGGAAAGTAGTGAGGCAATTTCTCAAGCAGAGCTTTGACCTGGGGCTGAGTCGAAGCAGTTGCTTGAACTACCTCCATCGGTTGGGCTTCGTGCTGAAGCGACCCAAGAAACGCCTCCTGAAAGCCAAGGATGAAGCGCGGAAAGCCTTCGTCCTCCAGTACAGCCAAATCCGAGAGGAGGCCCAAGAGAGTGGGGCCAAAATCTTCTTCGTAGACGAAGCCCACTTTCGGGCCGATGCCGATCTGAGGGGGAAATGGGTGCTCAAGGGAGAGCCGGCGCTGGTGGACTCTACCAGTCCTCGGTGGGGAGAGAAGGCCTGCTACTACTCGGGAGTTTGCTTGGAGGCTGGGGAGGTGGAAGCCATGGAAATAGCCGGCAACAGCAATGCCGAGACCTCCACCGCCTTTTTACGGCAGCTAAGAGCAAAACATCCTGGACCTCTGGTAGTGATTTGGGACAATGGGCCAGCCCACCGAGGAGAAGCGATTCGCAGCTATTTGACCACCCCTGACTTGCAGCTGAGGCTGGTGGCCTTACCGGCCTACAGCCCAGACTTCAATGCCGACGAAGCCGTCTGGGACTGGGCCAGGGAAGAGGTCACGGCCAACGAATGCCTGGGAACAAAAGCCCAAGTCCAAGAGAAGATGAATGCATTCTTCGGCGGACTAGCTCACCGTAAGGATGAAGTGAAACATCGCTGCCGAACCCTGTTACAAGCTCGAGCCGATGCATTGATTTTTACACCTTCCCTACCTTTGCCATCGCTGCAAAATGTAGTTCCCACCTTGGCGTTGGTTTAGGCAGTTGCGCCATGCCTGAAACCGTGGTCGTGGGAAACTGGAAGATGAACACCAACCTGGCGCAAGCCCAGGAGTTGGCCGCCGGCATCGGAAACCAGCTGAAAGATATGACTGGTGTCCAGGTGGTCCTGTGTCCTCCCTTCCCCTTCCTATCCAGCGTGGGCGAAGCCCTTCGGGGTTCGGCGGTTAAGCTGGGCGCCCAGAACATGCATTGGGAGGACTCGGGAGCCTTCACCGGGGAGGTCTCACCCCAGATGCTGCAAGGCCTCTGCGAATACGTAATCCTGGGGCACTCGGAACGCCGTCAACTATTTGGCGAAACCGACGAGCTGATAAACCGCAAAGTCCAATCGGCCCTATCCCACGGGCTGCAACCAATTCTTTGCGTGGGCGAGACCCTGGATCAACGAGAATCCGGGCAGGCCACATCCGTAGTGGCGGAGCAGGTCCGCCGGGGGCTGGCCGAGGTGGTTGACATAAGCAGCTTGGTGGTCGCCTACGAACCGGTTTGGGCCATCGGCTCCGGACTGGCGGCCACGCCGGAGATCGCCGCCGAGGTCATGTCGGAAGGGATACTTCAGGTGTTGCGAGAGCTTTACGCCGACGCGGGCGCGGAAGTCCCGCTGCTTTACGGCGGCAGCGTCAATCCATCCAACATCGGCGAGTTCGCGGCACAAAGCTCCATCCACGGCGCCTTGGTGGGAGGAGCCAGCCTTCAAGCCAGCCAGTTTGTTCAAATCGTGAACCTGGCTCTAGCCGCCAAGTCGCCCCCCGGAAATTAGCCGGGAAATTGGCCGGAAATTAGATTGAAGCCGTCCCCAGCTCAGTGAATCCGTCCGCATCACCCCTCCTAGCCATCGTCGGCCCCACCGCCGCCGGCAAAACCGGCCTGGCGGTAGCCCTTGGCCGGCGATTTGGCGGCGAGATAATCAACGCCGACAGCCGTCAGGTGTACCGCCACATGGACGTTGGTACTGCTAAACCCACGTCCTTGGAACAGAGCCGGACCCCCCATCATATGTTGGATATCGCCGACCCCGATGATCCCTTCAGCCTGGGGACATTCCTTACCTTGGCCCGGGAGTTGATACCAGAGATTCGCCGACGGGGACACCTGCCCATATTGGCCGGCGGCACCGGTCAATATGTCTGGGCATTGCTGGAAGGCTGGAAAGTTCCGGTGGTACCTCCCGATCCCGAGTTTCGGGCCCGCAAACTGGGGGAAGCAGAAGCCCAGGGCGGCGCGTGTCTCCACGCCGAGTTGCAGGCAATCGACCCTCAAAGGGCCGCGGAATTGGACCCCCGCAACCTTCGCCGGGTGATTCGGGCCCTGGAGGTCCATAGATTCACCGCCAGACCGGGATTCACCGCCAGCCCGCCTTCAGATCTGGCCGAGGACCGATCCAGACCAGCAACGGCCCTTATCCTGGGGCTGACCATGGAGCGCGCCAGCCTTTACCAGAGAATTGATGACCGGGTGGACCAGATGATGGATCAGGGCTTTTTAAAGGAAGTGGAGCAGCTATCTGAAATGGGCTACCGGCTGGGCCAGGGTCCTCTAGCCAGCCCCGGGTATCGCGAGCTGGGGCAGCACCTGGCGGGCGAGCTTTCCATGGAGGAGGCGATACAGCGGACCAAATACCAAACCCACCGCCTGGCTCGCCGGCAATACACCTGGTTTAAACCCGAGGACCCTCGCATCCGCTGGCTTAACGGTCAAGACCCGAATGTAGATGAACAGGCGGCCCAACTGGTGGAGGAATACCTGCTGTCCGCTCCCCCTGTGATACAATAATTCCCGGCTGAATCAGTGGTCGCTACACTGGAGCCGCCCTCAAATTTTACCCGGCCGGGGCATTCGACCCCCGTGGCATTTGACCCCCAAGTTATTAGACCCAGGGAGGCCAGCCATGAAATTTACCAAGATGCAGGGCGCGGGCAACGATTACATTTATCTCGATGCGCGGGATTTGGATGAGGACTGGCCCAGCCTTTCCCGGGCCATGAGCGACCGTCACTTCGGAGTCGGGAGCGACGGAATCATCCTGATCCTGGACTCGGACATCGCCGACCTGAAGATGCGCATGTTCAACGCCGACGGCTCCGAAGGAGAGGCGTGCGGCAACGGTATCCGTTGCTTTGCCAAATACGCCATTGAGCGCCAGATCGTCGCCCCGGACGCCGGCGGTTTGAAGGTAGACACCCTGGCTGGCTTGCGTACCGTGGTACCAACCTACGAAGGCCAGCGGGTGTCCGGAGCCAGAGTAGACATGGGGCCGCCCAAGCTGAATGCGGCGGATATTCCGGTGGTGCTGGACTCCTCGGTGGGCGGAAGCAGAGGACCTATCCTTAAATATCCGATTCAGCCCGGCGACTTCCGGCTGTTCCTAACCTTTGTTTCCATGGGCAATCCCCACGCCGTCACCTTCCTTGACCAGCCGGTGGAGGAGTTTCCCCTGTGCAACATCGGACCGCTGATCGAAAGACACCCCATGTTTCCAGAACACGTAAATTTTGAGATTGTCAACTTGGTCGATGAGACTCATTTGAATGCCCGGGTTTGGGAGAGGGGTTCCGGAGAGACCATGGCCTGTGGCACCGGCGCCTGCGCCATAGCCGTGGCAGCCAAATTACTGGGAATGACTAGCGGGCCGGTTGACATAACCCTGCCCGGCGGCACGCTGAAGATAGACTGGGACGGAGAGGGGGATGTTTACCTGGAGGGTCCCGCTGAGGAAGTCTTCAGCGGCGAGTGGATACCCCAAGATTAGGGTGGCAGTATCAAACAAATAAGGCAAATATGAAGCTGTACCGGCTACCTCTCGTGATGCATGAGCCCAGCGAAGATACCGAGGACAGGTACCTTGCCGAGGTTCCAGCTCTCCCGGGCTGTCGGGCTTGGGGAGACACGGCCGCTGAGGCCTTGGAGAACCTCCAGAGCGTAGCAGCCGCGTTTATCGAGTCCTATCGTTCCAGGGGTGACCCTCTGCCGCCAGAAGTTGAGGCCGCTTCCTTTGCTCCAAAGGGTTCTCAGGTTCTTGGTGAAGTGCTCGTCGCGGTGTGAATTACCGGGCGCTTACTCGCAGACTGCGCCGTTTGGGTTGTGAATTTGACCGGACGGCCAAAGGGAGCCACGAAATCTGGATAAACACGGCCACCCACGCTAGAACGACCATCCCCAACTGGGGAAACCGGGACCTGCGGGTTGGCACCATCGCCGCAATACTGCGGGACCTGGGTATCTCCAGACAAGAGTTTGAGCAGGTCTGAATACCCTTTGGCAACCCCAATCAAATAAGGCCAGATGTATGAAATTCTCCCGCCGGCTGGACAAGCTATCGCCCTACCCCTTCGTTGAGATCTCCAGGATCATCGCGGAAAAGCGGGCCGCCGGAGCGGACGTGGTCACCTTCGGCATCGGTGACCCGGATATTCCCACTCCGGCCCCCATCATCGACCGGCTGTTGCGGGCATCCCAGGACCCGCCCAACCACCGCTATCCGGAGACTGATGGGCTGCCCGAGTTGCGGCGCGCCATAGCTTCCTGGTACGAGAAACGATTCAGCGTCCAGCTGGACCCGGATACCGAAGTGCTGCCTCTCATCGGCGCCAAGGAGGGCATCGGGCATGTGGCCCTTTGCTGCTTGGACCCCGGCGACCTGGCCCTAGTGCCGGATCCAGCCTATCCAGTCTATGGCGTGGGCACCATGTTCGCCGGCGCCGAGAGCCACATCATGCCCCTGTACGAGAAAAACGGGTGGCTGCCGGAGTTGGATGCCATCCCAGACGGGGTAGCTCGCTCCGCCAAGGTAATGTGGCTCAACTACCCCAACAACCCCACCAGCGCCGTCGCCACCGCCGAAGACTTGGCTGGGGTCACGGCTTTCTGCCGCGAGCACGATATCGCCTTGCTGCATGACGCCGCCTACAGCGAGGTGGGTTATCAGGGATACCGAGCCGCCAGCTCGATGCAGGTGGAAGGCGCCAAGGACGTGGGGATTGAGTTCCATTCCCTTTCCAAGACCTATAACATGACCGGCTGGCGCATCGGCATGGCCGTGGGCAACGCCGACATGATCAAGGCCCTGTTCCAAATCAAGGCGAACCTGGACTCGGGCATCCCTCAAGCGGTCCAGGAAATGGCCATGGAGGCCCTTACCGGTCCCCAGGACTGCGTTGATGATAACGTGGCCATTTATCAGCGCCGGCGAGACCGGGTGGTCACCGCCCTCTCTTCCATGGGCCTGGAAGTCGCGGTTCCCCAGGCCAGCCTGTACGTTTGGGCGCCCGTCCCCGAGGGATACACCTCCGCGGAATTCGCGGCCCGACTGCTGGAGGACATCGATATTGTGGTAACCCCGGGGTCCAGCTACGGAAAATACGGCGAAGGTTACATCAGGCTTTCCCTCACCACACCGGATGAGCAGGTAGAAAAAGGGTGCCGAAGGCTGGAATCCTGGCGCATCCCGCCACCCAAAGGAGGATGACCTCATACCCCGAAAAACCATCACCACTGGAATGGAGCCGGAACGCGCCATCCTGGTCGCCGTAGAACTGCAGCGAGGCGACAACCCGTGGAGCCTGGAGGATTCGCTAAGGGAGCTGGCCTATTTAACCGACGCCGCCGGTGCCCAGGTTGTCGGAGAAATAACCCAAAGGGCGCGACGTTTTACCCCCACCTACCTTGGCAAGGGCAAGCTTCAAGAGCTCCAGGAGATGGCGCAAGAGGAAGGGGCCGACCTAGTCATCTTTGACGATGAGCTAACCCCCACCCAGCAGAGAAACCTAGAAGAAGCGCTCCAGACCAAGGTAATCGACCGCACCGCTCTGATTCTCGACGTGTTCGGCCGCCACGCCCGCACCCACGAGGGCCAATTGCAGGTTGAACTGGCCCAGCACCAGTACTTGCTGCCCCGGCTGGTCGGGCAATGGTCCCACCTGGAACGGCTAGGCGGCGGTATTGGGACTCGAGGCCCCGGCGAAACCCAGCTGGAAACGGACCGTCGCATCATCCGGCGTCACATTCAGAAGATTCAGACCGAGCTAGACCGGGTGAAGCAGCGCCGGGCGCTGTACATGGGACGCCGCAAGAAGGCCAGCATCCCCATGGCCAGCTTGGTGGGATACACTAACGCCGGCAAAAGCACCCTATTCAACGCTCTCAGCGACGCCCAAGTTGAAGCGGAGGACCAGCTCTTCTCAACCCTGGACCCGGTAACCCGTCGCATCAGGCTTCCTTCCGGGGCAGAATTGCTCTTGACCGACACGGTGGGCTTTATCCAAAAGCTCTCTCCAGCGGTGGTGGCGGCTTTTCGGGCGACCCTGGAAGAGCTGTCCCAATCGGACGTGCTACTGCACGTGATCGATGTGACTCACCCGAAGGCTTCGGAACAAACGGAGGTGGTGGAGGAAACCCTGGAGGACCTGGGCCTGCTGGGTAAGCCCAGATTACTGGTATTGAATAAGACGGACCTGCTGCCGGAGAAGACCGATGTCGACGGTTCCGCCGCGCTTCCTGGCGGGGACCGGCCCGGTTCAGATCGGCCTGGTTCGGATCGGCTCCCCAACGTGATGATCTCCGCGGCCAAGGGCTGGAACTTAGACAACTTGCTAGAGAAAATCGAATCCCAGCTTATGGATCTGGATGGTCCACTGACGGTGGGGCAACCCGCCGCCGGCCGCTCCCATCTCCTGAATTGATTAACCGGCGCGGGCCTTCATCTAACATTTCTTTCGGCCCAGCTTTTCTACAGTTTGGTTCGCACAACGTACGTTATGTAAGCTCCCAATTCGCTGCATCCGAGATACCTGGTTTACATAAAGGCCCACTTCAGCGATTACCTCCATCAACTTGAGAACCGGGTCTGGGGGGGTTCTCAAGTGTCATTGCAAGTTATCATGCTCCGGCGGAGCGCCACCGGCGGATGAAAATGGATTCCCTCGGCTCATGGTTCTATAGGCTCACCACGAGCGGGTGCTTGGACCGTTCCCCCTGAGATGGTCGAAGGGCGAAGGGGTAATTACAGAGCTGCCCTTCGGCTACGCTCAGGATAAACTCCGTGAAGCAATCTCTCCCTACCCTCATGCGATTGCTTCGGGCCTGCGGCCCTCGCGATGACGATCGAATGAGCCTGCTTGACAACCCCATCGCATTGCGGCTAACCTGAAAAAGCCTTTACCGCCTGTTGGTCACTACCAGCACATCATCGCGGTTTGGCAGCCTTCCAGCAGCGATATCAGCGATAGCGGGACCCAGGTGGGGCGAGGGATTAATGGAAGTGTCGGCTCGGGAAAGGCCTATGGCTGACCTGCAGCACCTGTGCGACACGGTCCTGTCCCAACGGCCTCTGATTCTGGCCACTAATCGAGGCCCGGTAGAGCACCAGGTTACTCCCGACGGACGCACCGAAGCCCGCCGGGGCAGCGGTGGTGTCGTAACCGCCTTCAACTCCCTCACCCAAATGGTCGACTTTACCTGGATCGCCAGCGCCATGGGCGAAGGAGACCGCACCGTTTCCAGTCAGGGACAGGCTCCCAAGCTTAAGTCCCCTTTGCCCGGCCACCAAATCAACCTTCGCTATATCGTGACGCCCCGAAGGGTTTACCACAAGTATTACAATATTATCTGCAACCCACTGCTCTGGTTCCTCCAGCACTACATGTGGAACCCGCCCTATAATCCCAACGTGGACGCCAGCGTCCACGACGCGTGGCAGGGCGGCTATGTTCCGGTGAATCAGGCCTTCGCCCGCGCGGTGGTTGAGGAGGCCAGAGAGGGGGATCAGCCGCCAATAATCGTCAGCCACGACTACCACCTTTACCTGATGCCCAAGTACGTCCGGGAAGAAGTTCCCGATGCAATTATTCAGCACTACGTCCACATTCCCTGGCCGACGCCCCGCTACTGGCAAATGGTCCCGGTGTATATCATTCGGGAAATTTGCGACTCCTTGTGTAGCGCGGACTTGGTAGGGTTCCAGACGCCCCAGGACCGTCAGAGCTTTCTGGACACGGTAGAGGAATTTTTGCCGGAGGCGGATGTCGACCGCCGGGAGCACCTGGTGCACCGGGACGGACAGTCCACCAGGGTTAACGTCTACCCGATCTCCATCAACGTGGCTGAGGTCCAACGCATAGCCGGGTCTCCCCGGGCCCTGGATTACGAGGACAAGCTCCGCCCGCTGCTGAACGACACCACCATCGTGAGGGTCGACCGGGCCGAGCCGAATAAGAACGTGGTACGGGGCTTCAAAGCCTACGAGTTGCTTCTATCTCGCCACCCCGAGTTGCACGGCAAGGTTACTTTCCTGGCTTTTCTGGTTCTGTCCCGCACCCACATCCGGCAGTACCAGCGATACATGGATGAAATTCAGCAACTGATTGACCAGATAAATCGGACCTATGGCACGGAAAGTTGGCAGCCCATCCGGGCCTTCATGGAAAACAACTACAGCCAGGCCGTTGCGGGCATGAAGCTGTACGACGTGCTGCTGGTGAACACCATAATCGATGGGATGAACCTGGTAGCCAAGGAGGGTCCGGTCGTCAACACAAAAAACGGGATCCTGGTGCTCTCGGAAAGCAGCGGCGCCCATCCCCAATTACTGCATGATGCCCTGTCGGTATCACCGACGGACATTGAGGGCACCATGGAAACCCTCTATCAGGCGGTGAATATGTCTCCGGAAGAGCGCCAACAGCGGGCGGCGAATCTCTATGAGACGGTTTGCCGAGAAGACATCAACCACTGGCTCTGCCGTCAGCTAGAAGATATTGGCAAATTGTTGTAGACTACGGTTCGGCTTCCCCAGAAGGATCAAAACTCTACCACCGGAACCCTTTGCCACCCTCCCGGCTACCAGATCTATCGCCGAAAGTTAATCTCTCTGCGGCCGGCCGGGCATGCTGCCGGTATTCACCGAAAGAAGGAGTGCCCCCCTCCAATGGAAGAGCTGTTCAAAGGCCAATGGCCGGAAGGTGAGCGCCCCGACATACAGCTCTACATCTTCCCCCATCTGCAAGAGTTCATCACCGTAGATTTGCGGGAGGCAACACCGCAAGTATCCCTGCTGAACACTGGGGAGTTGTTCAACGAAGAGTTCTTCCGCTGTGTGGAGACCGAGTTTTCCCAGGCGATTCGCGAGGGAACCGATTTCCCGTTTTCTCACCTGATGAACCTACCCATGCGCCTGGAAGAGTCCATCCGCGGGATGGCCATGAACTTTATTCTGGAGCGGCTGGGGATGGACCCGGAAGACGAAGAGGAGCTGCCTTCAGTATTGGTTTTCGTCATCAGCGGAGGCGCCCTCTCGCTACACTCGGAGAAGCTGGTGAAGAGTCTCCAGGAGTTTCTGGGAGACCATTCCGATGCGGCCGCGCTGTCGGAATGGAGTGGGGTCATAACTCGGCTGGTCGAAGAAGAAAGCGTGGTGCTGAAGAAGCTCAGCCAGCAGGACCTGGCCGAAGCCATTCCCGGCGATACTCCAGATTACTTTACCCTGTGGGAAAACCGGAATTGACCCCTTTTCCCATTGGGCTCCCCTTTCCCGGTATACTTAATTCAGGCTCTGCTACCGTACTAATAATGGGAAAGCCTACTCCGACAATCTATATCTCTACATCACAGCTATGACCCGCATCGGATTGACCCTCAGCAGCCGCCAGGATACGTCAGACCAGGACTTAGTCGCCGTGGCGCGCGAGGCGGAAGCCCTGGGTTACGACACCTGCTGGACGGGCGAATCCTGGGGAAGGGACGCCTTTACGGTTCTCACCCTCCTGGCCTGTAACACCAAAACCCTGCGCCTGGGCACCGGCATCATCCCGGTATTCAGCCGAACTCCGGGTCTCATCGCCCAGAGCATCGCCTCATTAGACCTGATCTCTCAGGGCCGCGCCGTTCTCGGACTGGGCACCAGCGGTCGCGTGGTTATTGAGGATTGGCACGGCGTTTCCTACCGGCAGCCGCTCCAACGCACCAGGGAATACCTGGAAATTATCCGCATGGCGCTGAGCGGTAATCCCGTCAACTATCAAGGCCAAAACTTTCAGTTGCAACGCTTTCGTCTGGGACTCTCCGCAGTGCAGCAGCACCTGCCCATTTATCTGGCCAGCTTGGGCCCCAAGAATTTGCAGCTGACCGGGGAGTTGGCCGATGGCTGGCTGCCGATTTGGGTCGACCAGCAGCGATTGCCGGACTTGAAAGAAGAGGTTGCCAAAGCGGCCTCTGCCGCGGGCCGGGATATTTCCCAGATTACCGTCGCACCGCAGATTCTCTGCTGCGTGGCCGATAATTCGGAGGAACTGGCCCAGGCGGAGAGGGAAGCCAGAAGCCATATGGCCTACTATATCGGCGGAATGGGCCTATACTATTACAATCTTTTCTGCCGCTTTGGCTATCGAAGGGAGGCCGATGCCGTACGCCAAGCCTGGTCCGAAGGAGATCGCGACCGGGCCGCCGCCGCTATCTCCGGCCAGATGCTGGAAAACATTACGGTGCTGGGCGACGCCGAAACCTGCCGGTCCAAGCTGAGACGTTTCCGAGAAATGGGCGCCGACATGCCCGTGGTCGCCTTCCCCCACGGAGCGACCAAGTCTGCGATTTTGAAAACCCTGCGGGCGCTGGCTCCAAATTCCGTTGCCGAGCCCACTACCAGGCCCGCAGGCGAGTCCGGAGCAGTTGGTTCCGCATGAAGGTTGGCCTGATATCGGACACTCACTCCGCCGGCAGCGGGCGGGATCTGCCGAAACAGGTCTTCCAGGCCCTGGCCGGTGTAGATTTGATCCTCCACTGCGGAGACCTGGAATGCCTGGGGGTGCTGGACAGCCTGGAAACGGTGGCGCCGGTCCTGGCGGTCAGAGGATACGAAGACCCGACAGAAGAGGGCGACCGGCTGGCAACCGCTACCCGGGTGGTACCGCTGGAGGGCGTGAACATCGGGATAGTCCATGATATCCAGTGGCCCACACCGGGCATAACCACTAGCCCAGACGGAACATCCTTGCAGTTCCCCCCCAGCGGGACCAGGGAGCTGCTGGCCAAGAAATTTGGGCAGCAGGTAGACGTGGTGGTTTTTGGGGATACCCATGAGGAGCTGATCTGTTATTGCGACGGGGTGCTGTTGATGAACCCGGGCAGCCCCACCTATCCCGGCCGGAGGCACCTGACCGGCAGTCTGGGCACGCTGGGCCTACTTTATGTCACCCGTGGGGCCGTGGACGTGCGGCTGATCGATCTGGGAACCCTCTAGCCTCGCAGACCGAGTTTGAAATGTCATTGCGAGGAGGGTCAGCGACAAAGCAATCTCAGGGGGCTCAGATTGCTTCGCGGAGTTTATCCTGAGCGCAGCCGAAGGGCTGCTCTGTAAATAGCCCGTTCGCCCTTCGAGAGCCTCAGGACGAACGGGATCCCTACCGCTCGTGGCGAGCCCGTCGAACCATGAGCCGAGGGAATCCATTTTCATCCGCCGGTGGTGCTCCGCTGGAGCATGAAAACTTGCAATGACTAAAGAAGGCTTCTCACACACCATATCAGACACCGATTACGCTTCTATCTCCTGCCACCCTGCTATGCCTGACAGCTGCCTGCCCCAGTCCTGAAACGGCCGGCGCCAAGATAAGGGGCCAAACTGAGGTGTGGACACATCCTCGCCGATCTAAAAAAACCGGCAACCGCGTCAGCTTACACCCTTGCACCTTGCAGAAAACCTGGCTAACCTGTCTATCAGATGGCGGGGTGGCTGGCACTAGGCCACGGGCAGGAGAGGACGGTTCGGATGGCGCACATTTTGATCATTGAGGACCAGGAGCCCCTGAGGGTCCTGTACGAGTCCGTCCTCCGTAAATACAACAACGAAACCACCTTCACCACCACCGGCGAGGCCGGCATTGAGGCGGCCCTGCGGGACAAACCGGACCTGGTCATCCTGGACCTGCTGCTACCCGGTATTCCCGGAATTGAGGTGGCAAGGAGGCTTCAAGAGTCGGGAATCCTTCCGGATGTGCCGCTGATCATCACCACCGCCCTGGACGAACTGGACGCCCAGTCTATAGCTGATTCCCTCAACGCCACCGCGGTGCTGAACAAGCCGTTCAACATCGAATCCATCCTCAGTACCGTGAACGGAGCCTTGGCGACCGCCAACGAAAAGTGACCCCGACTTAATTTCGGTCAAAAGAAAGGGGGCCGGATATCCGGTCCCCTTTTGGCTGGTGTGCCAGTCATGTTGTGCATCTTGGAGGTGAAAGTCCTCTGCGGGCCGTGATGACCGGAACCGCTAGCCTAAGCAAGGGTGTCCACCGTGAGGTGGAATCTGAAGGAAGCTGATGGCAAAACTCGGACCCGACGAACAGGAATCGGATACAAGGCCGGCGCAGTGGGGTAACCCGGCCATGGACGGGGAGGCCCGGTAGTCATCCGGACATGTGCGTTGGTAAATCCGGCGGGGACCGAGGGAAGGATGCATAGATTACCCTGGGAGATCTCTGGGGCTGTCCCGATGGAATCGGGACTACCGCACCGGCAACGGTGGGGGAAGGCTCCGGAGAAGTCAGCCGAGGCCTTAGTAACTATCTCAAAACAGTAAGGCGCCAAACTCGCCGGTACCACAGTAGCCCGCAGGCCAGTTGCAAAAGACCCAGGAAATTGGATGCCTTTTTGTCGTAACGGACAAGTAATCCTCTGCACTTGGACAGCCACGACAGGGTTCGTTCCACCACCCAACGTCGGGCCGGATGGGTCTTCTCGCCGAAGCTATCCAGCTTCTCCTCACCAATACGTCGTATGTGGGCCTGATACCCGTGGGCAGCGGCAGCTTGGTGGCCGGTGGGATTGTCATACCCTTTGTCCAGACATAGGTGCTGGGGTGCCGGGTCAGTGGGCTGAGGCCGCTCCACCACAATGGCTGCCAGGGTGGCTTCCAGCAGCTTGGTGTCGTGGACATTGGCTCCAGCTACCACTAGACTCAGAGGCCCTCCATCCCCCTCTACCAACAGGCTTCGCTTGCTGCCCGCCTTGCCCCGGTCCGTGGGATTGGGGCCAATTGCGGGCGAGCTTTACCCAGGGCGCAATCCGCTGCTTGCCATTCCCAGTCCACACCTCCCAGCTCTTCACATTCCTCTACCATGACCGACCACACTTGGTTCAACACTCCCGATTCTACCCATAGCTGAAAAGTACGATGGATAGTACTATCGTCACCAAAAGTCTTGGGCAGATGGTTCCATTGGCAACCACTACGTAAGCGAAAGATAATTCCGTTAAGGATTGGCCTTGGGTTGACCCGCTTGCGACCGGTGGTTTTGGGAGGGATTCCCTCCAGGATCACTGGCTCAACTTTCTCCCACAAATCGTCCGGAATCTCCCAAATAGTCTCCAGCGGTTCAACTTGCCTCATTGGTTTCACTGCTTTCACCTCCACACTTTTGGTGGAAGTATAATATAAGTTTCAAATTCAATTCAAGGTTTTGAGATAGTTACTTAGTAGTCCTTCCCGCACGGGAAGGATGAAGGGCCGAATCCTCTACTGCAAGGAGCCAGTCAAGAGGACTCGATGGGCGTAGAGCGGCAGCAAGGCACGGCCTAACAACTCTCCCTTCTTGAATGGAGGAAGGAGACCGTGCGCCCCGGCGTCCCTGGTGAAGGCGGAACCGGAACTGGGGTGAGCGAGGAGCAGCCAGCGACCACGGTGTCTGAACGGAAACGAGCCTTGACGGGTGGTAGCACCTGTTGAAACAGTAGAGGAAACCGCCGGATACGCTGAGTACGTCCGGTGGTGTGGGAGGACGGGGGCCGCGAGGCCCCCTCCTACCCGATTCCGGGTTGGTCGGTGGCTAAAATCGATGCTAAAAGAGGTCGATAAGGGGCGTCACATTTAGGAAAACCGGTGCAAACACCAGCGAAACTATCGCCATCAGCTTAAGCAGGATATTCAAGGATGGCCCTGAAGTGTCCTTGAATGGGTCTCCGACCAAGTCTCCCTCTACCGCCGCTTTGTGAGCCTCGGAGCCCTTACCGCCGTAATTCCCCAGCTCCACGTATTTCTTGGCGTTGTCCCAGGCGCCACCGGCACTGGCCATCATTATTGCCAGCATGAAGCCTGCGGCCACGGAACCGATGAGCAGCCCGCCCAGGGCCTCGGTACCAAGGACAAATCCGGTGGCCAGGGGAGCCACCACCGCCATTACGCCGGGCAGTATCATCTCCCGCAGGGCTCCCCGGGTACTTATGTCAACACAACGGGCATAGTCGGGCTTTCCCGTGCCCTCCATAATCCCGGGGATCTCCCGAAACTGCCGCCGCACTTCAGTGACGATGGCGAAGGCCGCTCGGCCTACCGCTTTCATCGTGAAAGCCGAGAAGAGGAAGGGGAGCATGGCGCCGATTAACAGTCCCACCAGAGTGGTGTGTTCCAGCAGGTTGATTCCCTCATCCAATATGTTTACAGCAGCGGCGTAGGCGGCTAATAAAGCCAAGGAGGTGAGAGCGGCGGAACCTATGGCAAAACCCTTACCGGTGGCGGCGGTGGTATTGCCCAGCGCGTCCAGAGCGTCGGTTCTCTCTCGAACCTCGGGCTCCAAATGAGCCTGTTCGGCGATCCCCCCGGCATTATCGGCTACCGGACCGTAGGCGTCGGTGGCCAGGGTGATCCCCAGGGTCGAGAGCAACCCGACACCGGCCAGGGCTACCCCGTAAAAACCGGCCAACTCGAAAGCAACCAGTATGGTTATGCATATTGCTATAACCGGAATAAGGGTGCTCATCATGCCGGTGGCGATTCCGCTGATGACCACGGTCGCGGCTCCGGTCTGGGACGCTTCCGACACCCTTTTGGTGGGAGTGTAATCGTAGGACGTGTAGTACTCGGTAGCCAAACCAATAACTATTCCGGCAACCAGTCCAGAAATAATGGCCCAGAACCACCGGAATTCGAGTTGCATGACCAGAACTATCACCAGGGCGAAAACCGCCAGCAAGGCCGCGGCGACGAAAATACCCCTTCGCAACGCCCAGAGCAGCTGCCCAAAATCGGCCTGCTCACCGCTACGCACCACAAAGGTACCTATTATCGACGCCAGGATGCCCGCACCGGCCAGCAGCAAGGGCAGCACCGCCTGACCGGCATCATAAGCCACCGCGCCCACTACGGTGGCGAGGAAGATAGTGGAGATTATCGAACCCACGTAGGATTCGAACAAGTCGGCTCCCATTCCCGCCACGTCTCCCACATTGTCACCAACGTTATCGGCGATCACTCCGGGGTTCCTCGGGTCGTCCTCCGGTATGCCCGCCTCCACCTTTCCGACCAGGTCCGTCCCCACATCGGCGGCCTTGGTGAAAATACCTCCGCCCACCCTGGCAAACAATGCTATGGAGCTGGCGCCGAAACCGAAGCCGGCAACCACGGTGATGTCCTGCCAGATAAGGTAGAGGATGGTGACCCCAAGTAGTCCGATGCCGACGACGGTTATGCCCATCACCGTGCCGCTGGAAAAGGCCACTCGCAGCGCCGGATTAAGGCCGTTCATGGCGGCCGCGGCGGTGCGAACGTTAGCCCGTACTGCCACATTCATTCCTACCAAGCCGGCCGCGGCGGAGCAAATGGTGCCGGCCAAGTAGGAGATAGCGGTTTTGGGTATTGCGCTGCCCAGGGTAACCAGGTCAATCACGACTCCCAGTACTATTGTCATCACTACGACAAAGGGGACCAGTGCCAGATACTCCCGACGCAGGAAAGCGGAGGATCCTTCCCTAATAGCGTCGCCAATTTCGCGCATTGCCTCATTACCCGCATCGGCGGCAAGGATCCGCTTCGCCATGATAGCGGCGAAAAGCAGGGCTACGACTCCGGCGACTAGGGCTATGACCATGGATACCATCGACTACCTCTTTTTCCTAGCTGAAAGTCCGACTGAAAGCCTGGATTTTGGGCGTGCGAAAGGTATCACAACGGTTTTGGGGTGTCAACCCTATATCCCCCTTTTAAAAAGGGGGACTGAGGGGGATTTGGATTTTACAAGTTTAGAAATTTCATCGAGGATATATTAGGCCGGTACAGGTGACCAGGAGGACGCGTCCGACGTCAGCCGGTGCGGGCAAATTTTGTCGGAATGGTGTATTACATTGGGCTAGGGACTACAGGGCAACGGCGACAGGCTTCGGGCATCTGAAGGAGCGGCGTTAGATGAGCATGGCGAAACTCTTTGATTTAACCGGCAAGGTAGCGCTGGTCACCGGCGGAAACGGCGGGCTCGGTCTGGCTATGGCCAAGGGGCTGGCCCAAGCCGGCGCCGGTATTGTGGTGGCCGCTAGAGACGAGAAGAAAACTGCTCAGGCCCTATCGGAAATCCGGGCTCTAGGGGCCCGAGCCGAGGGCGTGGTGGTGGATGTGACTCAAGAGGCGCAGATAAAGGACATGGTTTCTAGCACGGTGGTAAAACTGGGTCGCGTCGATATTCTGGTAAACAACGCCGGTACCACGGTGCGAAAAGAACCCCAGGATTTGACGAGTGAAGAATGGGACCAGGTGCTGGACGTCAATCTTCGCTCGGCCTTCCTGGCCTCCAGAGAGGTCTATCCTCATATGAAGGCCCAGGGTGGCGGGAAAATCATCAATATCGGGTCCATGTTTTCCCTGTTCGGCGGCGGAGGTAGCGGCGCACCTTACTCCTCGAGCAAGGGCGGGGTGGTGCAGCTTGCCAAGAGCCTGGCGGTGGCCTGGGCCAAGGACAATATCCAGTGCAACGCCATTCTGCCGGGCTGGTTCATGACCGAGCTGACGGCGGCGATTCCCGCGACCCAACCCGACCGCTACGACCTGATCAGCCGGCGCATCCCCACCGGACGCTGGGGTCAGCCGGAAGAGTTACAAGGAGCGGTGGTTTTTTTGGCCAGCCCGGCCTCCGACTACGTCACCGGGGCGGTGCTAACCGTGGATGGTGGTTACTCGGTTATGTAAACTTGGGTGGGCGGCCCTCTCAATACTAAACCAAAGCCAAAGTGGAATCTACATCGACACCGGACTGGGCAGGGCTGCCAACACCGTCATTCCGGCGAACGCCGGAATCCAGGGAACTGTGCAGAATATACTTTCCTGGTCACCGGCTTACAACGGTGCGACGAAGGATTTTTCTGCTTCAAGTTGGGCATACTAGTACACTGCCGATTGCCGAAGCCAACTCTGGGGATTAGCTGAATGTAGTTTTCAGCTTGGTATTAGTTTAGGTAAGGAAACGCAACAGCCCTAGTTGAGCTGCTCCAGAGCCTGCCGGCCTGTAAACGCAACAGCTGCCTCGCCTAGGGCACCAGGGTTTCCAATCCTGTGCTGACTTCCGGGGACTAATTCCACCACGGGAGGTTTCGGTCCATGAGCTGCGAGAGCATCATCTTGACCGGACTAATGGGCCGGAAGGTGTGAGACACTCGAACATCTCCGGCCAGGCCTTTGACAGGGCGATCCAGCGGTGCCAGAATTCAGGGTGGAGACAACAGAGGGGTACTTTGATGGCAGTCTACGGACCGGATCCGACATGCTCCCGATGTAATTCAACTACTACGGTAGGGCTCTTGTGCGACGTGTGCCGCCTGTTTTTGCCCAGTCTTCACGTTCGTCTTGGGCGTCGAGTCTGGTAGCCATTATGGGGGAACAATAGGTGAATCGCGATATTCCATACGGCGGGCAATGGCGCATCCTTGTCGATGTGGCGACAGTGGTATAGCTAGTGATCTTCGCTTACTCTTTCGCTCCTAGCACACCTTGGGGCAGTGCCACCGTCGACGGGATCGGACTCGGACTACTGAGCATCTTTGTCGCCGATCTGGGCGTCACCTACTACCGCGCAAATGAGCCGCCCCTACGCTTCCTTCGCCACCATTGGCTTGATGTGCTCTTGGTGATCCCGTATTTTCGCATCTTCCGAGTTCTGCGAGTGGTGCGGTTGCTTCGGCTCCTGCGGCTCCTACAACAACCAGGGCCAGCGCTGGTGATGCGTGTCTCCAAGATGGTGCTCAACAGCATCAGGGCTGGCAAGAAGGGCAGGCGTACCCTTAAGGAAGCGTCGGCCGTGGCCGGACGGGGACGCCCCAGTGAACGGCAGAACAAGGCGGAGTAACAATGTTGGCGAAGATTGGGCCGGTCGCCTTGACTCACAGCTGCTCCAGTTCCTGCCGGGACAGCATCATCTTGACCGGACTGATGGGCCGGAAGGTGCGGGAGACTCGAACATCTCCGGCCAGGCTACACAGGGTATAAGCGTCGTACGGTTCCAGTCCCTTCTCTGTCACCAGAAAATCCACCATGTCCCGCACCGCTTGCTTCATGGCCGGTCCCAACTCCTCGCCGTAAGACAGCACCACAAAGTAGTCGGGAGTCAGGGCTCTGGGGGCTAGAATGCCCATGCCCTTTTCTACGGTCACCCGGATGTGGGTGTCCGAAGAGCACTCGGCGCCGGTGCCGGCCACCGCGCCGTCTCCGACCACCGCGTGGCAATCCCCCAGGGCCAGCAGGCCGCCCGGAACGAAGACGGGAAGATACAGAGTGCTGCCCGCCACCAACTCCTTCATGTCGATATCCCCGCCGTAGGGACCGCTATCGCTGGCGGTGTTTTGCGGGTAGGTCGGAGTGGTCGCCACCACTCCCATGGAGGGAGCCAGGGGCAGGCGCAGGCCGCTGGGCAGTACCAGGTGCCCACTGTCAAGGGTCATAACCGTGGGGTAGGCCTCCGGGAAATCTTCTTCCAAGAAGCCCCGGCCCGGCATCACCATGTGGGCCGCCCCTCCTTTGGGAGTGATGCTGATGAAGTCCACCTTCAGCGCGTCGCCGGGCTCGGCCCCATTGATCCAAATAGGGCCGGTGGCGGGACCTTTCAGAGACTTGGCCTCCAATACCTCCGGGTCCCGTATTCCTTCAAAGGCGTCCCACGTCTCCACCATCAGCTCTTCTCCGGAGTCGATGGTAATCGCGGGTTTCCCTAGAGGGCCCAGAAGGTATATTCGCTGCTCCCGGCTCAAGGTTTTCATGCCGATGCCTCCGGGTTGGTTTCGACTCCTGGTGATCCGGTCTAGGCAATCCGGTCTAGGCGATCATGTCCAGAGTCACTTGGCGGGTCTTAACTCCAAGTTCCGGGTCCAGGTCCACCAGGGTGAACGCCACGCTGTCGTTGCTCTGGATGGCGCCCAAGGGAGCGCCGGAATAAACCGCCTTAACCCGACCCTGGGAAACATCAACATGCCGGTCCCAATGTCCCAAGGCCAGATAGTCGCAGGGGGCCCGGGCCACGTCGTCGGGATAAATCGGGGCGGAGCGAGTGTCCTTGTCGTCGTCAAAGTAGAAGTGCCCGTGGGCCAGAGCCACCAGCCAGTTGCCGTTGGGCGCCGCCGTCATACCCTCCAGCGGGCGAAACTCGGGAGTATGCATGGCCATGGCCCGGCCCCAGAAGTCCAGGGTCAGCTCGGGAAAAGATATGAACTGCCCCTCCAACTCGGTAAATATGTGCAGGTTATCGGGCGCTTGACGGAAGGGCTGCCGGAAGTAGAGGGAATCCTGGTCGTAAATGTCGTGGTTGCCCGGCAGCACCACCGCCGGTACCTTGAGCAGCGCTATCTGTTGGAGAAAGAACTCCAGCAGCCCATCGGAGACTCGGGCGTGGTCGAACACGTCCCCGACTATCAGCAGGGCATCCGCATCTAGCCTGGCAACGCCCTGCACCACGGTTTTGAGCGCGTTTTGTGACAACTCCGGATGCCAGTCGCCGCCCAAATGGGTATCCGAGGTATGGACCAGCTTCAGCTTTTTTCTAGGTACCAAACATTAGCTCCCGGGATAAGCTTCAGGGCCTCCACCGGGTTAATTTCCGCCAATCACTCCCTTCTGCCGCAGCTTGGCGATACTCTCGGCTGCATAGCCTAACTTGGAGAGTATTTCCTCATTATGCTGGCCCAGCAGAGGTGGCGGCCGTCGCACGCTGGGAGGGGTTTCGGCCAGCTTGAGGGGCGAGTTGGGCACCTTCAAATCGGGTATGTTGGGATGGGGAATGTCGACCACCATGTTCCTGGAGAGTACTTGGGGGTCGTTGACCACGTCGGACACCCGGTTGATGGGACCGCAAGGGACACCAGCCTGCTCAATCTTACTTACCCAATGAGACACCGTTTCGGTCCGGAATATATTGCCAAGCAGCTGGACACACTCGGAGCGGTGAGCCACCCGATCGGTGTTGGTTGTAAAGCGCGGGTCTTGGGGCAGGTCGGGCCGATCTATTGCCTGGCACATGCGCTCCCACAGCCCCTGGTTGGCGCAAGCTAGAATGAAAAAGCCGTCGGCGGCGGGGAAGCTCTGGTAGGGAACCAGGCTGGGATGTCCTGAGCCCATGCGCTGGGGCTCCACTCCGGTACCCAGGTACCCGGTGCCGTGATAGCTCATGGCGGCGACCTGGCCATCCAGTAGGGCCGCTTCGATCCACTGACCCACTCCGGTCTTATCCCGATGGTAAAGGGCGGTCATCACCGAGCCGTAGGCCATCATGCCGGTGAAAAGGTCCACCAGGGAGAACCCTACCCGCAGAGGGGGGCCATCGGGTTCCCCGGTCAGGTTCATTAGACCGCTGTAGGCTTGGATTATCAGGTCGTAACCCGGCTTATCAGCCATGGGACCAGTGCGGCCGTAGCCAGAGATGGAGCAGTAAACTATGTCGGGATTGATCTGCTGGACAGCCTGATAACCCAGACCCATGCGGTCCAGCGTGCCGGCCCGGAAGCTTTCAACCATAACGTCGGCATCAGCAGCCAAGGCCAGCACTATTTCGATGGCTTCAGCCTCTCTCAGGTTTATGCTGAGACTGCGCTTGTTGCGGTTAAAAGACACGAACTGGGTGCTTTCGCCGTTCCAGAAGGGCGTCCACGAGCGGGTCTCGTCACCGTGCTGCGGCTCCTCAATCTTGACCACGTCGGCGCCCATGTCGCCGAGCATCATGGTGCAGAAGGGACCGGCCAGGGTTCGGGTCAGGTCGACTACCTTGATATTTTCCAGCGCCGCCGTCATAAGCTCATCCCCGGGTTCAGATATGCCCGTAGGCAGGCCAGAGGCATTATAGCATGGCCCCTTGACCTGAGCCGGGCCCAAGAGCCGGAGACCGCGTGGACGTCAGCCATGCCGCCGGAGCACTGGAGGGCCGGGGAGAGGGCATCTCCAGATAATGCCGCTGATCTAGTCCCTAGAGACAGTAGATTCTCCTCTGGTATTCGCGAAGCCTGTAACCAGAATTGGTCTTATGGCAATAAGGTGGAGAGGTATCCAGGTTTAGGAACGCGGGATCAGCGCTGGCGGGCCGGGCGTAAGTTGCGGTGTGATTTGCTCCCGGGGGTGGCGCTGGGTGTGGTTTTAGGCTTGGACTTGGCCCCCATTAGCTTGGATAAGGGCAACAGCACTAGGCTTCCCAACACATCCAGGATAACCACTATTCCCAAGATACGGAAGAAAAGCTCCCGGTTGTCTGGGTGTATGGGACCCCAGATGCCGTTTAGCAAGACGAATGCCACGGCCAGGACTGCCGCCATGGCGGCCAGCCAGCAGACCCGAACCAGCAGGTTGGCGGGGCGGAAGGCGCTTAGTAAGGAAAGGTGCCCCAGGGAGAAGGCCACCAGGCTCAGAGTGGCTATCAGCTGCCACCCCTGGTCATCCTCGCGGATCAATCCCCAAATGCTCAGGGTGACCACCACCAATCCCACCACCGAGGCGGCGGCGCCCAGCGGCTGAAGAGGCCACAACCACCAGCTGCTGTCGCGGGCCACGCTGGCCCAACCGGTCAGGCTGAATCCGGCCACCGCTAAGGTGGTCAAGAGCAACTTGCTCTGGGTCTCTCCCAGTTGGCCAAAGAGGAATATCGCTATCCCAATGCCGGCGCTGACTATCAGCGAGGCCAGGGCGGCAACCAGAAAAGTCCTTTTTAAATCCACTTTTACACCGTCAGCCCGGTATAGCGGGATACTATGTGGCTCGGTACTAAAAAGCTTACTCCGACGGGCGCCCTGAAAAAAGTGTTCTCAACTGCGTGTTGAGCCTATTTTGTGGCGGAGGCTGCCGGCGTGGTAAGCTGCCGGAGTCATGATGCCTGAAGATAAATATTGTGCCGGCTGCGGAATCCCTTTGGATCTGAGAAGTATGGAGGGGATAGTCCGCCCGGTGTGCTCCCAGTGCGGCCGGGTGGTGTACTACGACCCCAAGGTAGCGGCTACAGCGGTAGTGGAGCGAGCCGGGCTGGTGTTGATGCTGCGCCGGGCGGTGCAAACCGGCTACGGACTTTGGAGCTTACCCGGCGGATACGTCGACCGGGGCGAAGTCGTGGAAGAGGCAGCCGCCCGGGAGGTGCGGGAAGAGACCGGGCTACAGGTGCAAATATGTGAATTGGTTGGATTATTTTCAGAAAAGGGGCATCCAGTCGTGGTGGCCGCCTATGCCGCGGTGGAAACGGGAGGCAAGTTGGAAGCCGGGACGGAAGCCCTGGAGTTGGGATTTTACCCTCTGGAGGGTCTGCCAACCCTGGCATTTCCCAGGGACCGGTTGATTCTGGCTCGCTGGCGGTCGCTGAAAGACAGCGCGTAAGCACCCAATACAAACCCTACTTTACAAAACTCCAGATAATCTCTTATAACAGCAGGGTGATGGACTTCTACACTGGCCTCAGCCGGCTGACCCACTCGGCTCTGAACCTGGTCCTTCCCCTCCATTGTTTGGGGTGCCAGGCGAATGGGCAACTTCTCTGCCCAACTTGCATAGAAGCCCTACCGGCATTAAGGCCGCCCCTTCTGTCCGGTTTGCGCCGAGCCCCCGCCTGGCGGCCGCACGGGCGTTTGCGGCCGATGCCGGGCTGGAGCCTTGGCCGTAGATGGTATTCGAGCCCCCTTGCTGATGGAGGGCTTAACTCAAGACGCTGTCTACAACCTGAAGTATCGAAACCTACGAGCTTTGGCGCCCGAACTGGCGGGGATTCTGTCCCAATACCTCCAGACTCATCCCCTTCCAGGGGATTCCCTGGTACCGGTCCCGCTGCATCCCCGGCGGCTCCGTCGCCGGGGTTACAATCAGGCCTTGCTCCTGGTCAGGGAGCTAGGCAAGCCAAGCGGGCTGGCAGTAAATGATGGTCTACTAAAGCGTATCAAAGATAGCCCGCCCCAGGTGGAGGCAACCAGCCTGGAGCAGCGCCGGCTGAATGTGGCCGATAGCTTCGACTGCCGGGGCGATGCCGCCGGAGCCAAGATTATTTTGATTGATGATGTTGCCACTACGGGCAGCACTCTTTCGGCATGCGCGGAAGCCTTGAAGCGGGCCGGAGCGAGCTCAGTTTGGGGTTTGACCTTGGCCCGGCAGGTCTAGCTTGGCGCCGGGGTAAGCGTCCGGGTCCTAGAAGTCTGGCCGGAAACCTCGATTCCCCCTAGGCCAGCGTTTTCTTAACGTCGATTATCGATGGCATAGTGGGTGTTGCAACGTATTACATGCACTACCATGCCATATAAGTCTTGAATACGTCTGCTTCGCGTAGCGCAAAACCCGGCCAATGGCTTTCCGGCCAGACTTCTAGGGACGGACCCAGGTCTCCGACCAGGCCAGGCAGGCCGCGCTGCTCTGCTTTTCGCCCCGCTTTTCCAGAAAGACCTTTCCCTCGGCCACCAGGCCGTTAAACGTCACCTGGGCCTGGCGGGCGGGTACAAAACAGCTGTAGACTCCGTGGGGTCTGGTCGAGTTGGAACCAGCCTCCAACCGCAAGACAAAGGGATCCAGAAAGTCATACCAGGTAAGGGCAATGATATCCTCTTCGCTCTCCACTTTTTCGGTCCAGAAAGAGCGGCCATCGCCGGATTTGGTAAACGCCGCGTCGATCACCGGCAAGTCGAGATTTGCGAACTCCGGGAATAGCAGGCTCTCAATTTCCACCTGCAGCCAGCGGGTTAAGGCGATATTGTCGGAGTAGACTAGGACTTCATTGCCGACCACATCACTTTTCAGAAACAAAACATGGCCCGGACCCGCCGGCGAGAGCAGCACCCGCCAGTGGCTGACCCGGGTGAGGTGGGGACCAGCATCTTCCTGGGCCAGCCGGAGAAAAGAATTTTCGCCGGTTAAAAGCACTCGGTTGGGGTCTACGGGGCTGGTAGTCATGGTTACACCATCCCGGTCTAATCAATTCGTTTACTCAACTGGTCTACTAAAACGCCAGGCCGGAAAACAGAACCGGGACGCGGAAATCCACGCCCCGGTCCGGGTTATGCCTGGGGACCTGCCAGAGGTCTCTACCCTTTGGCCGGGAACCAGTCCTGCTTCCAGGGGTAGTCACCATTGGCTGAATCATAAGCAGGCTCACCCCGCTCCAGCCGTTCCCGATAGGGACTGGTGATTGGCTGCTGATAGGGGTAGATGCCGCCCTCGTACTGTCCCGGACCCTTTTTGAAGTGGGTAGCCGAGTCCAGAGTCTCCACGAAAGTCATGTCTATGTCGTAGAGCTGCTCCAACTTCTTGGGGCGCGGCCCAGCCTTGGAAACGTGACCATACAGCTCGCGACCGATGATGCTTTCGGCCATCCAGACGCAGTCGACCAATTTGTCTATGTCGACGCCGGTATCCACACCCATGTCTTCCATCATATGGAGCAGGTCTTCGCTGGGCGCCATGCCGGTGGCGCGACCGTTGCCGCAGTAGGGGCAGCCGCCGAATCCACCGATGGTGCCGTCCAGGTCCAGGGTATCCTCCGGACCCAGCGTCCGCATAGCTGCGTAGGCCGAGGCGATGGCCATGTTGCGTCCGTTGTGCAGGTGCAACCGGATGTGGTTAATCTCCGGCCACTTTTCCTTAACCCGGTGGACGCTCTCTTCGACCTTGGCCGGAGTGCAGTGGCTCATGGGGTCGCCCATGGCGCAGCTGAGCACGTTGATACCCACCTCGTCCCACATGCTGTGCTGCTTTTCCAGCAGGGTCATCAAGCTGTCCACCGGAAACTCACCCAGGAAGTTGGAGCCCCAACTGGCGTTACAGCCGATGCCGGCCTCCTGAACGTTTAGCTCCTGCGCCTAGGCCACTATCTGCGGCCAGCGCTCCATCTCCTGCATCTGAGACCGGTTGGTATTGCGACGTACAAACACATCGCACATGTGGCAGGTCAGCCGAGGATAACGATCTCGTTCAATGGTCAGGGGCGGGGAATACGCCCTGGCCCGCTCCACACCCCGGGCGTTGAGGGCCAGCGCGGTGTAGGTGACCCCGGGCTTGGGAGTAAATTTGGTGACGATCTCGTCAATCCGCTCCATTTGCGGGGTCCATTTGGGACTGACGAAAGACCCGATCACTATTTGCTGTAATCCAGTCTCAGAGATGGCATCCAGCAAGCTGACCTTGTCATCGACGCTGATGCTGGCATCCTCGATTTGCATGCCTTCCCGCATACCCTCTTCTTTAGTAGTTTACTTTGGGCCACCGGTACATAGCTGCCTCCTTTGCGTTAAGGATTCATAACATTGGGGGATGGGAATTAATTGGGGCTGGAGCGCGGTGTTCTTCCCAGACGCCTATGCTGGAACGCAATTTGCCTGGTGGGCAGATCGCCTGTTTGGCCAATCGCTGTTTGGCCTGTTTGGATTGTAGGGTTCCGCGAATTGGGTTGTCAAGAATTTCTAAACATTTTCCAGCGCCGAGCCGCCAAGGACAGGTCGCCTATTCTTGGGCCCGAGATCAGGACCGGTAACCTGGAATGAGGCAGTAGTTCGCCGGCCATTTTCAACGCCCATTTTCATACCAAAAGTCCCAATATGGGTATAAGTGTATCGCATCGCCCCGTGGCGCCTGCTTGCGCTTGCCACCGGGTGTAGATTGGGCTAACATGGGGCGATAATCCGGCGGACTGTGGGTAACGATTAGCAAGGAACCCTGGGGAGGCTCCTGTGCCTGATGAAGTAATCAACGGATACCTGATGCACTACGAGACTTACGGTCAGGGTCCGCCGCTGGTAATGATCCACGGGGGTCTGGGCGGCGGGGAAGGCTCGGCGGCCTTGGTCGAGCACCATGCCTCAATTTTGGCCCGCCACTTCCACGTAATATTCTACGACCGCCGGGGCGCTGGCAAATCTGAAACCCCGGCGGAAGGGTACTCCCTGGAGAGATACACCGAGGACCTCCATTCACTACTGTTGCAGCTTAACGTGTCCCGAGCCCATATCCTTGGTTCCTCCGCCGGCGGCCCCATAGCCATGCAGTTTGCCCTGGACCACCCGGAGATGACCCAGAGCCTGCTCCTGATAAATACCATGTCCTACTTCCAGGAGGCCGAGCAGGCGGTGCGGCAGCAGGAGCTGGCGCAAATTCTGGTAAGCCAAGCCTCCTCCGGCGATACCGTCGCCGCCGCCAATGCCCTGGAAGATCGCTGGCCCGGATTGAGCCGAAGGGAGCCCGCCAGGTTCCAAGCCCTGTTGGAAATCAACCAGGAACGGGTAGATGCCATCGCCAAAACCCTTCAGAGCTACCTGGACATCGGTAACTCGCTGGAGTCCCGCTTGGCGGAGCTGACCATGCCAACATTGATAGTCCATGGGGACGCGGACTCCCGTATATCGCTCCCTTGCGGACGCCAGCTTCAGAATTCGATCTCCAGTTCCGAGTTGTATATTATTCCTGGAGCCGAGCACGGTCTGCTCTCCAACGAACCCAGAGCGGTCCGGAATCTGATTTTGCAATTTTTAGAGCGTTTTGCGCCGGTCAGCAGCTCCGTAACCACTACCCTGGGCTGAGCCACCAAACTAAGCTAATAGACCCCCAGCCAGCGAGTCGATAATTGTCTCAAAATGTCACCCCGAGCCCTTCGGCATGACATGGGTCCTTTCGAGCCAGCGACACCGTACCGGCAATTCAACCCAAGCTATCCGATAACGGAGGCCTCGCAATCATGCCAACTGTAGGCATCGACCACATTGCCATGCCCACCGCCAACGCCGAGCGTCTCATCCTGTTTTATAAAAACCTGGGCTTTACTATCAACGACGAAGCGGAATGGCGAGAGGGTACGGCCAATATCTTTTCGATTCAAATCGGCGACTCCAAAATCAACGTCCATCCGGAGGGCTACACCGCCTCCCTGCGGGGCCCCACCGCGGTGCCAGGCTGCACCGACATCTGTTTCGTCTGGGAGGGCGCCGTCGAGGATTGCCAAAAAATGCTGGCAGATTTGGGAGTAGAGGTGATCCGGGGGCCCGGTCCCCGCAAGGGAGCTCGCCAAGGGGGCGTCCTGCCGGCGGTAAGCCTCTACGCCAGAGACCCGGACGACAACTTGTTGGAATGGATGATTTATCAATAGCCGCCCGACCCAAACCAGTTGACACGAGCCGCTAAACCCGCCCCAAAACTGCAAGCTAAAAGGATTTGCCATGCCCAGAATGACCGGCAAGCATGCCCTGGCCCAGATGCTCATCGCCGAGGGCACCGAGCACATCTTCGGCAATCCTGGTACCAGCGAAACCCCCTTTCTGGACGGGCTGCAGGACTATCCGCAGATAAAGTACGTTCAGGCATTGCAAGAAGGCACCGCCGTAGGGATGGCCGATGGCTATGCCCGGGCCAGCGGGCGGCCTGCCTTCGCCAACATCCACATCGCCGGCGGCTTGGCCAACGGCATCAGCGCCCTCTACAACGCCTACCGCGGAGGCACACCGGTAATATTGACGGCGGGCAACTCGGATACTCGCATGCTGCTCACCGAACCGGTGCTCTCGGGAAACCTGGTGGAGATGACCTCCCAGTACACCAAATGGAGCGCGGAGGTCCGCCATGCCTCGGACATTCCCATGGTGATTCGCCGCGCCTTCAAGGAGGCCAAAACCCCACCCACCGGTCCGGTGTTTATTTCCTTCCCGTGGGATACGCTGGATGAGGAGGTGGACGCCGACATCATCCCATCATCGCCGGGGTATTTCCGGAGCCGGCCCGACCTGGATGCGGTTGCCCATGCTTCCGAGTTGCTCTCCCAAGCGGAGAATCCGGTCATTGTCATCGGTGACCGCATTGCCCAATCCGGGGCAGTTCCGGAAATGGTCAAGGTGGCCGAGCTGCTGGGGGCCAAGGTCTATGCCGCGGCTTACACCGAGGTAAACTTTCCCACCAGCCACAGCCTGTTCGGCGGGATGCTTAACCTAAACAGTGCCGCCACGCGACGGCAGCTGGCCGGTGCCGACGTGGTCCTGGCCGTCGGCACCAACGTTTTCTCCTCCTTCCTCTACGTGCCCGAGCCCTTCATCGGTCCGAACACCAAGCTGATTCATCTGGACAGCAACGCCAGGGAAGTGGAGAAAGTCTACCCTACCGAGGTGGGCATCCTGTGCGACCCCAAGGCCGGTTTGGAAGACCTGTTCCAAGCCTTGGACCAGGATATGTCGGGACAGGCGAAAGAAGCCGCCGCCACCCGGGCCGCCACTCTGGCGGAGGAGCGAAGCCACTATCATCAGGGGGCGGCGCGGAATCTCAAGGAGCACTGGGACCGGCGTCCCATGGCCGTAGAGCGCATGATGCACGAGCTGGGGCAAGCTCTGCCCAGCGATGCCATTATCGCCGATGAAGCTGTAACCTCGCGTCCAGCCCTGATGCGCGCAATGAATTTCGACGAGCCTGGCTCCTTTTACGGCATCCAGGGCGGCGCCTTGGGCTGGGCCATGCCCGGCGCGTTGGGGGTGCAACTGGCTAACCCCAACCGGCCGGTGGTGGCGGTGGTAGGGGACGGGGCCTCCATGTACACGGTGCAAGCATTGTGGACCGCCGCCCGGTACAATATTCCGGTCACCTACGCCATCTGCAACAATCGGTCTTACCGGATTCTCAAACTTAACATGGACATCTACCTGAGGAGGATGCTGGAGGACCGGGAGCGGGAAAGCGAATACGTGGGCATGGACTTTCCCAGCGCCCTACCCTTGGCGGATATCGCCCAAGCCATGGGGGTTTCCAGCGAGAGGGTTGAGGATCCGGACGCCCTGAGACGGTCGGCGGAACAGGCCATCGCCAGCGGGAAACCGGCGCTGTTGGACATAAGTATAGACGGCGCCCTGTAGCCGGGGCGCCGCCCTAAAAGCCTGTCATAAAGGAGTTAGTTAGGTTGGGCCCAATTCCGGCGGGAATCGGTGACTCGTTCGACAGACTTGAATGTGTGGGGCTTGGCGGTCCGCCGTTGGTCCAATGCGATACGCACCCTATCGGCCAATTCTTCGGCAGACTAGGGCTTGGTCATATAATCGGTCGCTCCGGAGCGCAAGGCCCTGGTTTCGTCCTGGGCTTGCCCCCGGGCGGTAAGAATCACCACCGGTATGTACGAGGTCTGTGGGTTCTGCTTGAGCTTTTCCAGTACCTCAAAGCCGTTCAACTTGGGCAGCATCAAGTCCAGGACTATCAGGTCCGGCTTTTCGGCCACCGCAGCGTCGGCAGCGGCAGCATAGGCCTCTACGCCATCGCTGGCCTCCACTACCTTGTAACCGTTATCCTGGAGAGTGGTCTTGACCACCTCTCGGATATCCCGTTCGTCGTCTACTACTAGTATCCTTGTCATATTACCCCCTCACAGACTTTCGGCCATGCCATTTATACCGGGTCTGTTGGCTACGTCACAGGTTTAGGAGCTACCCGTCCCTGCCCAGGCCAAGGAGCGTCGTTTCCTTGGCGAGCAAGACGCCGGACCTCCCGATGGTTTGGACCGGGGTCACGACCGGCGAAACGCCAGCCTGCTCCCCGGGCTGTTCCCCGGCCTTCTCCCATGTACCAGCCGGTATTACTTCATTTAACTAAGGTTAGCCATGTGCCTCTCTTGGCAAACAGGGTGCTAACCCCCCAAGTCCTCGGCGGAGTAGGAGGCCATTCCCTATATCAATTTTGTATGAAAAGTGGGTCTTTTGGGTAAAGGAGGGGCGCCGGGACCCTGGGCAGCCCGATATGCCGCGGAATGAGCAGGCGGGCCAAGGCAAAGCGGGGCAGGGCTGAAGAATTAACTAAGAATGTCGCCCCGAGCTAAGCGAGGGGTCTAAAATCCCTGGGAACATGGTCCTGACGGCATTGGCTATGGCGTAACTGCAGCGCTGACGCCTAGCGTTTTATTGGCCCAGGGTTTAGATTCCTCAGTCGCGGAGTTTATCCTGAGCGGGCCGAAGGGCTTCTGCTCTGTAAATAGCCCGCTCGTCCTGAGGCTGTCGAACCATGAGCTGAGGGAACCCATTTTCATCCGTCGGTGGCGCTCCACCGGAGCATGAAAACTCGGAATGACAGGGGTCGTTTGGAGACAGCTACTGAAGGGGGCCGAAGAAGAATTTCGAGGGTGATGCTTTTGCTAACGGCGTTGGCTACCCATTTTGGGTGCCGAGCTGCACTATCTCTTCGTATTCGGCCTGGGTAACCGGCTGCACCGACAATCGCATTCCTCGCCTGACCAGCAACATGCCACCTAAAGCCGCATTCTGCTTGATTTCCGCCAGGGTTACCGGACGGGCGAACTCCTGTTCGGCCTTGATGTCCACCACCAGCCAGGCCGGGTTGTCCGGAGAAGATTTGGGGTCGTAATACTTGGATTGCGGGTCCCAGGCGGTTACGTCCGGGTAGGCCTGGCTCACGATAGTCGCGGTGCCAACCACGGCGGTGGGAGTTGTGCTGCTGTGGTAAAACAGGACGGCGTCGCCTTGCCGCATCTCATCCCGCATGAAGTTGCGGACCTGGTAGTTCCGGACTCCGTCCCACTCGGCGGTTTGGTTCTCTTCCTTCGATAAATCGTTAAAGGAATAAGAGGTGGGCTCGGATTTAAATAGCCAGTATTTACGCTCAGCCATTAATCCTCCACTTTATGCTCCGGGGTTAGCTATCGAGCAATATGCCACCCGGCGAAACCTTCACGAAAGTCCATTCCAAAGTCGACCCGGGCGAACCGATGGGTTTATAGCGCCTGATCCCCTCGCTCAGAGGTGCGGATACGAACAGCATTGCTTACCGGAGAGATGAAGATTTTGCCGTCCCCAATATTACCAGTTTGCGCATTCTCGCAAATGATATCTATCGCCTGCTGGGTTTGGTCATCTCGCACCACCATCTCCAGCTTTACTTTGGGGAGCATGTCCACTGTATAGGTTCCCACCCCCCTGGGCCCGCCAACCTGTATTCCTTGCTGAGTACCCCGTCCGGTAACCTGAGTCACATTTAGGCCAACCAATCCGGCCTCAGCCAAGGCATCCTTGACTAGGTTGAGCCGCTCCGGACGAATTATCGCTTCGATCCTTTCCATTTTTTATCTCCTGTTAACCTCCCTTTAGCAGAATCAACCTTGGACCTGGACCTTTAGCTTCCCTTTAGGCCCAAGACAGGCGAAGGCTCCCTAAGCCTGTTGATGGGTGAGGGCTCAACGCACCTGGATGCCCGCCTTTTCCCGGTCAAAACATCCATCCACCAGGTCTTCCCGTTCCTGACGTAATACATCCTTCCGGACCCGCAGGCTGGGAGTTCTCGGCAGGTCTTCCCGCAACTCGATATACCTGGGAACCTTGAAATACGCCAGGTTCTCAGCACACCAATAAACTACATCTTGGGGTTCCAGCACCGAGCCCGGCCGGGGCAAGACGTAGGCCTTGACTTCATCTTCTCCCAACTCGGAAGGTACGGCAATAACGGCGCAGTCCAGGATGCCTGGGTGACGCTTGATCACATCCTCCACCTCCTGGGAGGAGATGTTTTCGCCGCGCCGCCGGATGACATCCTTTTTGCGGTCTACGAAGTAAAGATACCCCTCATCATCCAACCGGCCCATGTCGCCGGTATAAAGCCAGCCTTCCCGCAGGGCCAGCCGGGACTGCTCCTCATTTCGCCAATACCCCGGCATCATGGCCGGATTCTTGATAGTGATCTCTCCTGTCCGGCCGGCGGGCACAGAATTGCCTTGGTCATCGACTATGCTTACCTGGTTGACAAAGCGGTGGTCCGGATGCCGCCGAGGCAGACCCGAAGAGTTGGGACGACGGGCCACGCCAATCTGCTCAATGGTCCCAAAGCAAGTTTCAGTCATGCCGAACCCTACTATGACCTCAGTACCGAATCGCTCCTGAAATTCTTCCAGGAACACCGGGGGAAAGGCCGGAGATCCGTAGAACAGCCGCACCTGGTTATCCGGGTCGTGGCGGAACGGGGATTGTTTCGAGAGCACCGGCATCATCATGCCAATAAAGTTCACCACCGTCGCTCTGGCCTGCCTGACCTGCTCCCAAAAACGAGAAGCGCTGAACCGGTCAACCACCACCAGAGTCCCGCCCGCGGCCAGGGCACCCATGGTGGAATAGTACTGGGCGTTGGCATGGAAGAAGGGAAGGCAGGTAAAAAAGCGATCTTCCGGCGTCGCCTGGGTCCAGTGGGCGAAACCCTGTCCGGCGGCAACGTACATTTGATGGGTAACCTGCACACCCTTGGGGTTACCGGTGGTGCCGGAGGTGTACACCAGCATGGAAAGGTTCTGAGGTGACACCTGAGGCAGGTCAATTCTATCCGGGCCCGGGTAATCCGGCCCGGCCGCCCACGATTCGGAGAAGTCTTTCCAGTCCTCCGCCCATTCCTCCGATAGGTAAAGGGCCTCTTCACCCTCTATACTTACGACTAATTTATGCCGCACGCTGGGCGCCAGCCGCGCCGCCGGGCCGGCCACCGGCAGCAGGGATTGATGGGCCACCAAAGCCAGGGCTTCGGAATTGTTCAGAATATACGCGGTTTCATCCCGCTTGTAAGCGGTGTTCACGGGTACGCTAATGACGCCCAGCAGGGAGAGGCCGAACCAACAGTAAAGAAACTCCGGGCAATTGGGCAGGAACAGGGCAACTCGGTCGCCCCGGCCTACCCCCAGGGCGCGAAACATGGCGGCAGTCTGCTCCGACCGGCGCAGACACTCCTGATAGGTGATCTCCTGCCCGCCGATTTCAAGGAAAACCTTATCCGGATTCCCGGCAACGGCCTCCCGCAAAAACTCACCCAGAGACCTTTCCCAAGGCCTCTCGCTCTCGTCGCCGTCCAGCCCGATGATGTTGGTCATTTCTTTCCGACATACGGGGTGCTCCAAGATTAGGGGCGATACGAAGCACGGCCGTTTCTTCAAGGATAAACTCGGGATCAACCAGAATTCACGCTATCATGGGCGAGAGACGGGGTCAATAGCCGCTCAGATTGCGGCAGGGCCTTTTCATTCTCCTGCCTGGTAGGTAAAGCCCATCATGTCGAAAGCTTCGCTGAGATGGGCATTGTGGCGGCGTAGGGCAGCGGCTACGTTGGAATGCCCAGCCCGACGTACCAAGCTGATGACCAGGTTCCGCAGGCCCGCCAGAACCTGTGGGGCGGCCCCAGTGCGCACCTGAGAGCGGTCCTCGTCGAAGGTCACATCCCGTACCCAGTGGAGGCGGTTCTCGATGCCCCAGTGCCCACGGGAAAGGCTCAACAATCGCCTGGCATCGGCATCAGTGGCTGGGAGACTGCTAATTGCATAGCTCACAGCCACCTGTTTCTTGCCCTTCACGACCCGCTGGCGCTCTAGCCGACACACCTGTTGCAGATGCGGCCACGCTTCCCCGACCGTCCCAGCGCTGCCCACGTAGCCATTTAGCTCTGGGTCGGCCAAGGCCCACAACTCTCGCCGCTCCAGCCGCCCATGACGCCGCTTTACTGGAGCATCGGCCCAGACCGTCAGCTTGGCCCCGCGTGCTCGCCACTCCGCTGCTAGCCAGGGAGGTACGGTTGGCCCACCAGCCCTCTCAGTTCCTAGCAGGGGAAAAAGCCACCTCCAAGTCTCGGCGCAAGGTGGGCTGATTCTCTTTAACTGGCAGCAGATACTCTCCGCCGCCTGCCACAATCTGCTCACAGACTTTCCGTTGGGTCAGTAAGGCATCAGCCACTACTACCCGACCCTTCAGGGGTACCTGGCCCAATACTTCTTTGACCGCCGCCAATTCTTCCCCTTTGCCCGGCGCAGCTACCTGCGCCAGCACTGCCCCAGCGCGGCTAGCGTAGGCCGACACCAGATGGACCCCGGGTATCTCTTGGCCGTGGACCCCTCGCAAGGTTTTCCCGTCCAGGGACAGGGGGTCATCCGCCTCTACCCCGCTATTTGCCAGCCAGTTGCCGACTTCTGCCTCAAAGGCCGCCACGTCCAGGCCCTTGAACACCCGGTGGAGGGTGGCCACGCAGGGTGTCTTCTCCTGGCTGAACCCCAAAAGCTGCGCCGTAGCACCCCCTTGGTCCCGCCCCCATTGAGCTATGGCGTATAAGCTGCGGGCGCCGCACAGCATGGCACAGGTGGCCAAGGCCAGGATCGCCCCCAAAGAGTGGCGTCGCCCTTGGCTACTCCGGAAGTCAGGCACCAAATCCAGCGCTTCTCTCAAAGTCATCATCCTTCCCTCCCGCTTAAACTGGTAATAATTTTATACTATTTTGAGAAAATGAAAAGGCCCTGAGATTGCGGTTGACACCCCCAACTCGCTAGCATAACCTGGCCACGTCGGAATTATTTAGGCGCTGGTTCTTTTGGGGCGTTTTGGGCTCTGTTGGGACCCGCCTCGACCCAATCGGGTCCGGCACATCCGGTCCGGAGAAATTAGGGAATGACGAGAACCCCCCATGACGGCCCGGTATCGGTCGACCCCCAGCGGCTTCGCCTGACGGATGAATCGGGCGGCGGCGCCGTGCTGCTGGGCCAACGCTGCCGCCAGTGTCAGGTTTGTGTCTTCGGCCCCGCCGTCTTTTGCCAGGCCTGCTCTTCCGGCGACCTGGAGCCCGTACAGCTCAGCCGGCAGGGCACCCTTTATAGCTTCACCGTGGTCCGGGTGCCGCCGCCAGGTTGGCCGGGGAAGGTTCCTTACACCTTGGGAGAGGTCGAGCTACCGGAAGGCCCCCACGTGCTGGCGGAAATAATCGACAGCGAACCCGACGGGCTGGAAATTGGCATGTCCATGGAGCTGGCCCTAGAATGGGTATCTGTAGCTGAATCCAACCGGGGTTTGGTCAAGGTTTTGGCGGTTTACAAGTGGCGGCCATCCGATAAATAGGGCTAGTAAATAGGGCTAGGTATGCGTCAAACCTACCTTATTGGGTGTCTAAATAGCTGGTTTCTCCCTTGCCCAGGGGGAGATGAAGAGGGGGTTCTATGAGCCGATTCCGTCCCGGACGGGAGGTGGTGGTGGTCGGCGTCGGGCTGCATCCCTTCGGCCGGTTTCCCAAAGAGGACCTGGCTTCCCTGGCGCGGTCCGCCGTGGTGGAGGCATTGAAGGACGGATCTGTGGCTTGGACCGACATACCGGTGGCCTACTTCGGCCATGTCTACTACCACGGCATGTCTGTAGGTGAGACGGCCTTGGCAGGGTTGGGACTGACCGGGATACCGATTATAAACGTCGAGAACGCCTGCTCCAGCGGCTCCACCGCCTTTTGGCAGGCTTACTGGGGCATCAGCAGCGGCATGTTTGATCTGGCGCTGGCCTTTGGCGCGGAGAAGGTTCCCAGCGGACCGGTTACGGTCACCGCCGCGGAAAGCCCGGACCGCTATATTGGCGCCGACCACATGATGGCCGGGTACGCGCTTCGGATGCGCCGCTACATGGCAGACACCGGAGCCCCCGCCGCTGCGCTGGCTCAGGTGTCGGTCAAGTCCCGCCAAAACGCCTCGCTCAATCCCTACGCCCATCGTAAGGAAACTTATACGGTGGAGCAGGTGCTGGGGTCCCGCCTCATAGCCGATCCACTGACCCTGTTCCAGTGCTGTCCCACCAGCGAGGGCGCCGCCGCCGCCGTGCTATGCGCCAGAGAGGCCTTGGACCAGTACGGCCTATCCTCCCAGCGAGCCATTGGCATAGCCGCCGCGGTGCTGCGCTCCGGGAACTACAACGGGCGGGGCAGCGACCACTCGGCCTTCAGCCCCTATCGCACCGAGCCGGCGGCTCTGGAGGCTTACGAGATGAGCGGCTTGGGCCCGAAGGATGTGGACCTGATTCAGGTTCACGACGCCGCGACTATCGGCGAGCTGCAGCAGCTGGAGGCCCTGCAAATTGTACCCGCCGGGGAGGCTTGGCAGGCTACCACCGCGGGCCGCACGGCTTTGACCGGCGACATACCGACCAATACTGACGGGGGCCTGCTGGCCATGGGGCACCCCTTCGGCGCAACGGGCATACGCATGATTCACGAGACGGTCACCCAGTTGCGGCAGGAAGCCGGGCCTCGGCAGATACCCGGCAGGCACGGCTCTGCCTCGACCGGTCCCCGCGTGGGGCTGGCCCAGTGCTCCGGCGCCGGAGATGTGACCACCGTGCATATTCTGAGCCGTTAAGGGAGCGAGCCGGTTTCCGACAGCGACAACGACCGGCGAAAATGACCATCGGCCATTTGACATCTCCTGAGAGTTAAAATGGCGCAGTTTATAGTGCTGGCGGCGATGAAGGGGCAGTTCGTGTCCGCCGCTGGCCATGTGTACGATAATTTCCAGATGCTGGGTTACGTGGAGGCGGGAGACCCTACCCAGGCGGTCACCGCTTTCTTCGACCAGACCCCCTATCCAATTCAATGGGGCGACGTGGATTACCTGTGGGCCGAGCAGCTGGTGGAGGGGCCCCACGCCGGTCATCACGGGGACTACGACCGGGTCTACGTCGAGTCCTTGCGGCAGCGTTGGAATTCCCAGTAGGCTTCCACCTCTCTTCGACTCCGTTGTTGACCATTCGCCCTGGACAGCTGCCCATGCTGACGTGTTATGTTAAGTGGATGAAATTAGCTGAAGTTAGAGTAATTCTAAAGAAAAACCAGCAGTTAGCACGGGTCTTGAGTGTCGATTTGGTGAAAACCAGGAACCCACTAAAACCTTATGATATTTATTGCAGGTCACCATTGAGAGGATACCCTAAAGGCATAAGGTCTAGCTATCATTCCACTGGAACGACGGTAATGCATATTTTGGACCGGCACCGAGAATTTGGGCCAGAATATCCAACACTGACGACCATGCAGGGGGCTTTCTTTTTGGGACGATGGTCTGGTGAATGGGGACCAGTGCAATGGGGCTATTCTCCAAAAGAGTCGTCCAAACGAAGTAATCTTGCTATCGATCTGGACCAGATCCACAGTGCTCCGGGTTGGGCTGCTGACGCCTGGGCTCTCGGTCCTAATGTGCTTCCGAGCCAGGTTTTAAATGAGAAGTATCCTAATTTTCAAAAGATTGTCTCATATTGCAGCTTTGATGCTACGGTAAAACTCCTTGCTGTTGTCTGAACCTTCTCTGACGAACTCTGGGCTGAAGTGGAGCACAGGGGTGAACGTATTTACTCCATAGGGATCACCGAAGACGGATATCCATCCGTAGTAATTTCATCCCACATTTCCCATATGGCTAAAAAGCTTTCCCAGTAATTCGTCGATGGTCTTTCAACCATTGTCTAATTATGGGCCCTTTTTGCGTGTTCCCAGCTATAATAACTCCATGATATGTCACTTTGCAGTAAGATGCCGTAGGCATCATGGAGGCACCTGATGGGTGACGGCGAAAAAGCCCCTCTCCGGCTCCAATTCAACCCCAAAGTCCGCCTGGAATTTCACGGCTCAACCATCACCTCCGACGCTGGTCTTCTTGCCTTTCGAGAGTTTGATGATGCCTTGAGCCTTACCGAAATCGCTGAGGACTACCTCCAGGAAAGCCGTACCGGACGCAATATCCTTCACCACCTGGTTCCGCTGCTAAGACAGTCGATCTACAGCCGCTTGGCCGGCTACGACGACACCAATGACGCAGTGCGCCTTTCCCAAGACCCAGCCATGCGAGTGATCGTGGGATGGCAAGGCTCGGAGCGGAAAGGAGCCAGCACCAGTGAGATGGGCCGGTTCGAGACGGAGTTCCTGACCCAAGAGGACAACCTGAAGGGGCTGGCACGAATAAATACCCAGTGGGTGGAACGAGCTATGGCCCATACCCTACACCGGCGAGCAATCCTGGATATGGACAGTTCCGAGAGTCCAGTGCACGGCCAGCAGGAGGGAGCAGCCTATAACGGCCACTTTGAATGCGTCTGCTATCACCCTCTCTTTCTGTTCAACCAGTTCGGGGATTGTGAAGCAGCTAAGCTACGGTCAGGCAACGTCCACAGTGCCGATGATTGGCAAGAAGTCCTTGATCCGGTGGTGGAGCGTTATTTGACAGCAGCGGTCAGGCTGCTGTTTCGTGCTGACGCCGCCTTCGCCAAGCCGGAGATATACGATTATCTGGAAGCAAGAAACATCGGCTACGCCATCAGGCTGCGGTCCAACCAGGTGCTGCAGCGGGAGATAGCGCACCGGCTAATACGGCCTACGGAGTGGCTTTCCCCGAAGCCCATCGTCTCCTATCATGACTTCCTCTACCAGGCCCAGAGCTGGAACGTTGCTCGGAGAGTGGTCTCTAAGGTGGAGTGGCACCAGGGAGAACTGTTTCCCAGAGTGGGCTTCATCGTCACCAATCTGAGCTATCCAAACATCGGGATAGTCCGCTTTTACAATGGCCGAGGCACCGCGGAGCAATGGATAAAAGAAGGCAAGTACGCCCTGAACCAGGGCCTTTTCATTCTCCTGCCTGGTAGGTAAAGCCCATCATGTCGAAAGCTTCGCTGAGATGGGCATTGTGGCGGCGTAGGGCAGCGGCTACGTTGGAATGCCCAGCCCGACGTACCAAGCTGATGACCAGGTTCCGCAGGCCCGCCAGAACCTGAGGGGCGGCCCCAGTGCGCACCTGAGAGCGGTCCTCGTCGAAGGTCACATCCCGTACCCAGTGGAGGCGCGGTTCTCGATGCCCCAGTGCCCACGGGAAAGGCTCAACAATCGCCTCGCATCGGCATCAGTGGCTGGGAGACTGCTAATTGCATAGCTCACAGCCACCTGTTTCTTGCCCTTCACGACCCGCTGGCGCTCTAGCCGACACACCTGTTGCAGATGCGGCCACGCTTCCCCGACCGTCCCAGCGCTGCCCACGTAGCCATTTAGCTCTGGGTCGGCCAAGGCCCACAACTCTCGCCGCTCCAGCCGCCCATGACGCCGCTTTACTGGAGCATCGGCCCAGACCGTCAGCTTGGCCCCGCGTGCTCGCCACTCCGCTGCCAGCCAGGGAGGTACGGTTGGGCCACCAGCCCTCTCAGTTCCTAGCAGGGGAAAAAGCCACCTCCAGGTCTCGGCGCAAGGAGGGCTGATTCTCTTTAACTGGCAGCAGATACTCTCCGCCGCCTGCCACAATCTGCTCACAGACTTTCCGTTGGGTCAGTAAGGCATCAGCCACTACTACCCGACCCTTCAGGGGTACCTGGCCCAATACTTCTTTGACCGCCGCCAATTCTTCCCCTTTGCCCGGCGCAGCTACCTGCGCCAGCACTGCCCCAGCGCGGCTAGCGTAGGCCGACACCAGATGGACCCCGGGTATCTCTTGGCCGTGGACCCCTCGCAAGGTTTTCCCGTCCAGGGACAGGGGGTCATCCGCCTCTACCCCGCTATTTGCCAGCCAGTTGCCGACTTCTGCCTCAAAGGCCGCCACGTCCAGGCCCTTGAACACCCGGTGGAGGGTGGCCACGCAGGGTGTCTTCTCCTGGCTGAACCCCAAAAGCTGCGCCGTAGCACCCCCTTGGTCCCGCCCCCATTGAGCTATGGCGTATAAGCTGCGGGCGCCGCACAGCATGGCACAGGTGGCCAAGGCCAGGATCGCCCCCAAAGAGTGGCGTCGCCCTTGGCTACTCCGGAAGTCAGGCACCAAATCCAGCGTTTCTCTCAAAGTCATCATCCTTCCCTCCCGCTTAAACTGGTAAATAATTTTATACTATTTGGAGAAAATGAAAAGGCCCTGGCCCTGAACTGGACGA
>CBDCEX010000009.1:0-126567 GCA_965216025.1 Dehalococcoidia bacterium | reverse complement strand
GCCAACGCCGCCGACTAAGCCTTCATGCTCCAGAGATGAGGAGCTGGAAGTGGTTATCGTCGTTTCAACCGTGGTGGTTGTGGCAATTCCCGGCAGCGCAATCAGGGTAATCGCGACCAGAGCCATCCCCACGATAATCGCTACGATGCCGAGCACGTGACGGACACCGCCGTACTTCTTCCTGACCACCCAGATTCCCGCGATCAGGAATAACGCGGAAGGCGGGACCATTGCGAGAAGCCACAGTAGCGCTGTCATCGGCTACGAATCACCCAACGCTGCTCTTTCGTCGCCTTGCCTCCATCTGGACATCATTCTCTTCAGCCCCGACGACCCGCGGCCCGAGCCCCGCGCATGCGACCCAAGTCGGTCACCGCCACGATGATCAGTGCGAGCGCCACCGGCAGATAGAGGAAGCCGAAAGAAAATAACCCCAGCGCGCAGAACCCCAAGAACACGGCAGAGATTGTCCAAAGGAGCAGCCTGCGTCCGGTCGGCCCGGGGCCGGTTCGCCTGACGGCCATCAACGCGATACCGCTCAGCAGGACTGGCACGATCGGCACCCAGATAACGTGCAGACCGTTTGTCTCGATGAAGGTAGCGCTGACCCGTGTGGTCCCCTCGATCGTTACCGACACACCTTGGTACGCTGGCCCGAACACCAGCCAGATACTGGCTGCCCAGGCCAATAGATGGGCCGTCCACGCCGATATGACGGTAATTATCAGTACACTCCTACGGCCTCGTGTAGTCTAGTCCCTAGCCACAACCTCCGGACACGTCCTTGGCATTGATGGTGTCTCCACCTAGATCAAGTCGAGCGTCTAGAGTTGTAAGTAACGCCTCCAGGTCCGGGTTGCTTAGGACCGCCTCGATGCACTCTTCGCTCCCACCAACATAGGTGTCGAACAGGTCGATGTCCGTTGCTACACACCACGCCCTGTCCTCCGGCCACCAGATGCTCGGCGAATGCCCCCAGAAAGGCCCATCCCTTGTAATGAATGTCATGATGGCATCGATAGGCCCGCGGAATAGCAGGTAGTCCCGCCCCGGAGCTCTCACCCGAGAACTCGCCTTGTAAAGTCGAGTGTCGATGTTCCCGTAACCTTCCCATAGGCAGAAGAAGCAGTTGCCTGGGGTTGAAGTGAAGCTCCTGAGCACTTCGACCAGGGTGCGACACTCCCTTTCGGGGACGGACCCTATCCGGGGATGGGAACCCCACGGCGGGTCCTTGTACATGTCGTGAGGATCCTCACTCAGATCTGCGATACGTTCGAACTGCATCAGCGGATGGACGGCCCGTCCCGTCCACGAGGCCACCGTAGACCACTGTACCGGCCTCTCCTCATCTTTATTCAGGTAGGCCGGGTGGAAAATCCGGGCGTACGCCGCAAACCCGTCGGGCAGCAAGGAATCTTCCGGCCATCCGCGAAGGGGAGCTATCCGCGTCCGGCACGATACCGCACCTGGACATCTCAGTTCCCATTCCTCTTCGTTTTCCTCCCGCCGGTCCAGGTGGTTCTGGATGGAACAGGCGTAGGAGTGGGCCGACGATCCCAGGCGCTTCCGGTAGACGGTCATGATGAAGCCCACCGCGGTCTGGTTGAGGGCCGGGTTGTTCCCGTAGCACTCGTTCACCAGCCCGTTGATGTCGTCGTACAGTTCCCGCTCCTCCGGACTCATCGTGATGGACTCATCCTCGACCTTCCTCTCTGGGATGGTCATGGTGATCAGGCCGGCGTCCTGGTACCGCTTGAGGAGACCGCGGGTGTGACGGGACATGTTCCGTTTTGGAGGGGCGTTGCTCCGCATCAGGGCGGCGCTGGCCTGCATGGTCTGTTTGTCCAGCTGGGCTCCAACGAACATCTCGTTTTCATGCCAGATCAGGCGCTCCATGCGGTCCCTCAACTGCTCCGGCATGTGGGCTTTCTCCCGGTACAGGTCTCGCAGGACTCGCCAGTGCCCCGGGTTCAACTCGATGGACTCATCGTAGAAGATGCTGAACTGGGCCTCATTCCACCCCTGGGGTTCCAGCAGGTTGAGCAGCGCCCACAGTTCGGTTTCGCTGATCTGCATTGGGGTGGCGGTCAGCAGGATCAGGTCCCTGGTCCTCCTGGAGACTTCCCGTAGTAGGGTAAGGAACTGGTTGGGACGGCGCCTCTGCGGGTCGTTCACGTCCTGGAACCGGGCGTGGTGGGCTTCGTCGACGATTACCGTGTCGTAATGGGGGTCGCTGGCCAGGAATGCCTGCCGGTTCCGGCGCAGCCAGTGGTAGGAGATCAGGCAGTAGGGTGTGTCCCATGGTGGGTCGGGGGCTGGCTCCTCCGAGCCGTCCGGCTGGATGAGGACCATCTGGCTGCCGGCGCGTTCGAGGATGGGAACGTCGATGTTGAACTTGTGCCGGAGCTCCTGTTGCCACTGTCTGAGGGCGCTCTTGGGGGTCAGGATGAGGAGCCGGTCCACCTTACCTTGGTTGATGCGGGTCTTGACCTGAATCCATCGTGCACCAAAGGAGAATCAACACAGCCGGGAGATTCGCTGGCACCCCGCTCCCGGGAGGGCACCGTTCTGTTGTGGTGGAGGATCCCTTAAGACTGGTCGGGAGGTGCCTCTGGCGAGAATCATCCAGCCCGTGGGACTATCGGGCCTTCAACCAAACCCTCATGGAAATTGCCCGGATGCAGGACCCGGGCTTACAGGGACCGTATGACGAACCGTGCTCCCATCCGGATAAGCGACCACAGGGAGACGGTGGCGAACCGGGTGCAGACAATAACCGCTCCGACGCGGATCGGGTACAGCAACGCCCAAATCAGCGTTACCTCCCCGTGCAGCGGTCCATTGACGGTTATCGTGTACTTCACCTCCACGCCGGGGTCTCCCGGCGCGAGAGCACCAGCATCCGCGGGCCCGATCAAGACCATTTCCGGCTGGTCCGGTTCTTCCATCATAGCGACGGCGACCACAACCGCCAGCACTCCAACACTCAAGCCCAGGGCCGAGCCCGCCAGTCTGCCGAGCCGACCGCGACGCCAACCCAAGGCTGCCCCGGTGACGGTCCCGGTGAGCAGGGGAGCGGCAAGCAGGACAAGGAGGGCCACCAGTTTGACTTCGTTGATCGGTGCCAGCGAGAGCATCACCATTTCCTGTCGGGCGTCCCACCTTCAAAGATACCAGAGACCATGCGCTTCGCTGCTTCGATCTTCATCCTCGGTCGTGCGCTGCTCCGGTTCGCTGAACCAACTTCTCACGTTGGAGCCCCGGCGTCGAGCAAAGAGAATGATGGTCGCCACGGCCATCGCCAAGCCGAGGGCGGTCAGGAACATTGCCGAAATATCGCTTGGCCGTCGGAAGAGGTTGTACCCACTCAGCCACGAGTTGAGCACGTCGATGCCGTTCACCAAGGCCATTGAAGATGGAGTCGCCCTCAACATAGGAAACGCCGGTCAGTCAGCCGGTTGGTCTCCTGCTGTGCCTGGTTGGTCTCGTGCTGGGTCTCGACGAAGCGGTCGAACCGGCCCGGCAGGTCCAGCAGGTCCTGGGTGAGGAGGAGGGCTCGGAGTGCCTCGGCCCACGTTGGTTGGTCCCGCAGGATGCGCGCCAGATCTTCGATTGTGTTTATGGTAGTCATTTGTGGATTATATCTTAACGGTGGAAAACCCGGGGCTGGGCCGAGAAGTTTGGGATGCCACTTGGTGACCGATATGGAGCTGGAGACACCCCGGAGCAGGTCGGTTCGTTCCCGGAGGTCGCAGCGGAAATAGTCGCCGGATACCGGGCGGACGTGTTGGAGAGCGTGGAACCGGTGATCCGGGGCCTATCAGAGGCCGATCTTGAGACCACAAATCCGGACCGAAACCTGCTTCATCCGCGACCGGCCCCGACGTTCAACTGGGTCCTTGCCCGGAGTGCTCCCAGCACATCGGGCAAGTGCCCTACATACGAGGGCTTATGCCGGACCAGGAGGGTTGGCGTAGATAGGCGGTGGTTGCGCTCATTTTGGGTGCGTCGCGAATATGCCCCCTCCCTGTGGGAGAATGCCGGCTTGAGGGGGTGGTCCGTCGTAACTATGAAACAATAGCGTGCGGGCGCGTCTAGGTGAGGATACTCAGGGTAGAGGCCTAAGCCACTATTCCAAGGCGCGGGAGTCCATGGCTTGACTCTCTGAAGAGTAACCGCCATCTTAGCTTAGTTTCCGGAATTGGCGACGGTCACTAATTGAATACGGTAGCGCGTGGAATACCTCCGTTCTTTGATGTTAAATGCCAACAGGGCTGCCGGGAAAAGCATTGACCCTACTAAGGCGAAAGGTAGGGTGTAAGAGCCAGTGAGGTCATACAAGAACCCAGCCAACAAGACACCAGACAGACCGCCAATCTGGTGGCACAGGAACGTGATTCCCGAGATGGTTCCAAGGGCCCGCAGGCCGTACACGTCGGCGGTCAAGGTGTTGGTCAAGGACACGGTGGCGATCCAGGAGAATCCTGCAAACGCGGCGAAGAGCCACAGCCCTACGGTCGCCGGCATTAATAGTAAAGCGATGTATCCACAACCTCTTATGAAGTAAGCGGAAGCCAGTACGTTTTTCCGGCCGAACCGGTCCGCCAGCATCCCAGATCCCAGTCCCCCCGCGACGTTCAGACCCATCATGACACCGAATATCGTGGCCGCGACACCAGGTGAGACTCCCAAGCCGATGGCGTAGGGCACAAAGTGGACCGACATGATCAATGTGGTCAAGCCGCAGACGAAATAGGCTCCGGACATTTGCCAGATGGGAGAAGACCGGAAGGACTCGCTCCATTTATCGACTTCTAGCGGCCCTCGCTGGAGGAAGGATTGATCGGCGGCGCCGTCTTCGGACGGGTCAGTTTCACCGTAGGGCCGCAGTCCAACCTTGCTGGGGTCGTCACGAATGAACAGGAAGGCCAGAGGGACGGCCAGGACTAGAATAATAAGCCCCAGCGCAGCCCAGGTTATCCTCCAGTTGTCACCGGTGGCTTGCAACAGATACATGGCGAAAGGCACCAGCAACAAGCTGCCAGCCGAGGTCCCCACGGCGCCGACGCTGACTACGGTGGCCCGCTTCCGGATGAACCACTTGGCCAGCAGCGCGCCTCTGGCTAGAGCAGCTCCGCTGTTGGATATGGATGCAACAAACCCGAATACCAATAACAGAAAGATGAAGTTGAAAGTTAGAGCGAGGGCCGCTGTCGCCAGTCCGACGGTCAGCAAGGAAGTCAGAACCACTTTCCTGGCCCCAACGCGGTCGAAAACATACCCGAGAAAAGGCTGAGCCGCGCCGCCGACGATGGCCCCAATGCCTGCCACCACCGAGATGGTGAACCGGCTCCAACCGAAATCCTCGCTCATGGGTATGACGAAGATTCCGAAGCTGCTGCGGGACCCAGTATTAACGAAAGCGATGAAGGTTACGGCGGCAACGACGTACCAGCCGAAGTACAGGGGAGACCTGGCGGTCGATGGCTCTTTCACTAAGCTGTCCTATTTCTCCTTACTCGGGATTGCCCAGATCAAACTGATTCCTCCAACCATGTGACCCTGTGGGATGGCTCGAACTATAAAAGGGCAGCCTGAGGGCGTCAACTGCATCCGATTCACTCAACTGACCCACTCCCATAGGGTAACCACCCCCCTGACGAGCGTAAAAGTCTAGAATTGCCTGCCCCTGCCCAAGCGTCTCCCTCGGGGTGGTCTATTTACCCCGGACGACCCCATAACTGTCCGAAATACCTGTGCTCTCAAAGCAGGCTAGCCAGGTGCCAGCCGAAGCCGGCTGATCCGTTCTAGTATCCCGGTCAGCATTTCCCTGGTTACCAGCACCTCGGCAAGCTGAAACACCAGCCTCCTTGCGTGGCGTACCAGTCGCCCACCCGTCTTGATCAGCCTGGTCTGAAGACTGGTCAGAGTCCAGTGCTTCATATCCTCCGGCAACACCAGCCTTCTCATAAAGTTGCCCAGGTTGTAAGTCAGGACGAACAGCCATAGTCTCACCTGGTTGGCCACGAACTTGTGGCAGGAAAGCCGGGTCCAGTTCAGGGCGTACTTGCCCTCCTTGATCCACTGCTCCGCCGTGCCACGGCCATTGTAAAAGCGGACTATTCCTTTGGGTGGATAGCTCAGGTTGGTCACGATGAAACCAACCCTGGGAAATAGCTCCCCCTGATGCCACTCTACTTTAGCCACCACTCGCCTGGGCAAGTGCCAACTCTGGGCCTGATAGGCAAAGTCATGGTAGGAGACGATAGGCTCCCGGGATGGCCATTCGGTAGGACGCTCCAGCAAGGGTTGGATCTGCTCCTGAATTACCTGATTGGCGGGAAGCCGGATGGCGTACCCGATCTTTCCTTGTTCCAGATACTCGTATAGCTCCGGCTTGGCAAAAGCAGCGTCACCCCGGAACAGCAACCGCAGTCCTTTCTTCTGGTATCCTTTCACCACCGGCTCAAGGAGTTCCTGCCAGCCATCGGCACTATGCACGTTTCCGGGTCGTAGCGTCGCTCCTTCGCAATCCCCAAACTGGTTGAACAGAAAGAGGGGATGATAGCAGACACACTCGAAGTGCCCGTTGTAGGCGGCTCCTTCCTGCTGACCATGCACTGGACTCTCCGAACTGTCCATGTCCAGAATCACTCGCCGGTGTGGAGTGTGAGCCATGGCCAGCTCCACCCACTGGGGATTCATCAGGGCCAGCCCCTTTAGGTTGTCCTCTTGAGTCAGAGTCTCCGTCTCAAAACGGCTCATGGTGTTGGTTCTGGCGGCGTTGCGGTCTGAGCCTTGCCAGCCCACGACAACTCTCATGGCTGGGTCTTGGGAAAGACGTTCTGCATCGTTGGTATCATCGTAGCCGGCCAAGCGGCTGTAGATGGACTGGCGGAGCAGAGGGACCAGGTGGTGTCGGATGTTGCGGCCGGTACGGCTTTCCTGGAGATAGTCGGAGGCTATGGGGGTAAGGTCCAGGGCGTCATCCAGTTCTCGGAATGCCAGCAGTCCGGCGTCGGAGGTGATGGTGGCACCATGTAACTCCAGCCGGATTTGGGGATTGAATTGGAGCCGAAGAGAGGCCTTTTCGCGGTCACCCATCGGGTGCCTCCAATGTCGGTACGCAAGTTATCTGAAATAGCCAACTTATTGCATGTATTATATCTGAAATACGGCTAAGAGATTCATGTAACGACTAGAAAAGCAAGAAAGTTGCCTATTTACCGCATCACTTGTTTGAGCCAAATGGGGAATACGGGCTAATACCAAATCCGAATGAAGAACATCTCCAGGTAACGCCGCTGATCTAGTAGGGGCACGGCATGCCGTGCCCCTACGGAATAACCCAGGACTTTCATGCGGCCTTTAGGCAAACTTGGTATAAGTTAATTATTTAGGGTGCTAACGGTTGGCCGCTCTGTCTGCTGAAGGGCGGGCTCCTACAGGGTCTTGCGGCTCCCCCGGTGTCATGGCGAGCAAAGTAATCCCTTCCTACCCTCATGAGCTTGCTTCGGGCCTGCGGCCCTCGCAATGACGGTCGAAAGGCCCTGGGGCTACAAGGCGCCCTTGCATTTCCCGATCACCGATGCAACAATAGCTCCCGCACCCGCCCACCCCAAGCTGGCCGGAGTTTAAACTAATACCAAAGTGAAACCCGCAGAGTTTGGGTATATAACTAAGTGGGTCCCACCTCAGCTTTGGTTTGGGGAGCTACATCCACTCCATGACCTTTTCACCGGGCGACAACCCCGCCCTCCCTGGGCTGCTGGCCGGGGTCAAGGTGGTCGACCTAACCCATTACATTTCGGGGCCCTACTGCACCAAACTCCTGGCTACCCTGGGCGCCGAGGTGGTCAAGATTGAGCGGCCGGGCGCCGGGGACCCCATGCGCCGGGTGGGGCCTTTTGCCGAACCCTTGCCGACAGCCCCAGCGACATCATCAGCTGCTCAGCAGTCTGGTGGTGAAGCCGCAATTAGGGGCGAAACGGGGGCCTGGTTCCTCTACCTGAATACCTCCAAAAAGAGCCTGACTTTGGACCTCAAGTCCCAGCCGGGCCGGGAAATCCTCCTCCAGTTGGTCCAGACAGCCGACATCCTGGTGGAGAACTTCGCCCCTGGCGTCATGGATCGATTGGGCTTGGGCTATACCCAGCTCCATGCAGTTAACCCGGCCCTGGTCATGGCGTCCATTTCCAACTACGGCCAGACGGGACCCTACCGGGACTGGAAGGCCACCGAGCTCAACCTTTACGCCGCCGGCGGGCTGATGAACATTACCGGTGAGCCGGAACGCGAGCCCCTGAAAGAGGGCGCACCGCTGGTCCAGCTGGGGGCCGGCCAAAACGCCTTTGCCGCTACCATGTCCGCGCTGATCTACGCGGAGGACAGCGGACAGGGTCAGCACATCGACATCTCCATCGCGGAATACGCCACCAACATCCTGGAGAACGCCCTGATGCAATATAGCTACTCCGGGGTGGAGTATTCCCGGGTGGGCAACCGGGGCTACGGGCGTGCCGCTTGGGGGATCTATCCCTGTCAGGACGGTTATGTGGGCATCGTCGCGGGTCCGGACCAGCGCTGGCCCCAGGTTGCGCAAATTATGGAGCGGGAGGAGTTGGCCGACCCCCGTTTTGCCTCTCGCCAGGGCCGGCTGATCCATGCCGATGAAGTGGATGCGCTGATGCTGCCCTGGCTTCTGGAGCACGACAAAGTCGATATCTTCAAGGCAGGGCAGGAGGAGGGGCTGGGCTTCGCGTTTGTGGCCACCATGCAGGACATCTTGGAGATGGAGCAGCTCCAGGAGCGCGACTATTTCGTGCCCCTAGACCATCCGGTAGCCGGTACGTTCAAATACCCCGGTCCGCCGATCAGCGCTCACCCTCTTGACCCTTCCGGGAGCAAGTCGAGCGGCGGGATGAATTCCGCCTGGGTATACCGCCGGGCGCCTCTGCTGGGGGAGCACAACGGCGAAGTGCTGGAAGAACTGGGATACAGTCAATCGGATATAGACGAAATTAAAGCCGGGCCGGTTCTCTAAAATGCCCGGCCCGCAGCCCCTGAAAAACTTCCGCATCCTGGACCTGTCCCGCATCTGGGCCGGACCCTACTGCACCAAGCTGATGGCGGACATGGGAGCGGAAGTAATCAAGATGGAATCGCTACGGGTCTACGATTCCCACCGCGGACCGGTCACTCCGGCTCGGGGCGTGGTGGCCTATCCGGACGCGGAGCCCGGCGACGAACCCTGGAACCGCAATGGCTGGTTTAACTGCCTGCACCTGAGCAAGTACGGCATTACCCTGGAACTGACCGAGGAATCCGGGCGACGGGTGTTCGAACAGCTGGTTTCCATCAGCGACGCCGTCATAGAAAACTTCCGCCAGGGCAGCCTGGAGAGGTTGGCCTATACTTACGAAACCCTGCGTCAATTCCGGCCCGACTTGATCTACGTTTCCATGCCCGCCTTCGGCAACAGCGGACCCTGGCGGCAGTACGTGGCCTATGGAATCGGTCAGGAGCAGCTATCGGGTATGGCCCACATGACCGGGTACGCCGATGACGGGCCGATGAAGTCGGGCATCAATCACGGCGACCCCATCACCGGCTCTCACGCGGCCGGGGTGCTGCTGGCGGCACTGCGCTACCGGCGGCGTACCGGCCGGGGTATGTTCATAGACGTATCCCAGCAGGAGTCGGCGGTGTCCTTAATTGGCGCCGAAACGCTGGCCTACCAGATGACCGGACAAGAGCCGGAGCGAAGGGGCAATCGCCACCCCCACCACGCGCCCCATAATAGCTACCCCTGTGCCGGAGAGGACCGGTGGGTGACCATTGCCGTGACCACGGACGAGCAGTGGCAACACCTGGCCGGAATAATCGGCGGCGATGCCCTGGCACAAGACGCACGATTCAGCACCAGCGATGGCCGCCTGCAACACCAAGAAGTACTCGACGAACTACTCCGCCAATGGACGGCCAGCCGGGAAGCCTATGCCATCAGCCATCAACTGCAACAGTTGGGAATTCCTGCCAGTCCGGTGCTGAGAGGGCCGGACCTGTTGGAAGACCCTCACTACCGGGAGCGCGGCACCTTCATCGAAGTGGACCATCCCCAGGTGGGACCCCGGTGGTATCCCGGAATTCCTTGGAAGATGTCGGCCACTCCAGGACAGGTTCACTGGGCAGCCCCAACCCTGGGTCAGCACAACTACCAGATATACCATGAGCTGTTGGGGATGCCCGGCGAGGAGATTGCCCGATTGGAGGAGACCGGGGTTATCGGCACCAAACCCACCGGCTCGCGCATTATTTAGGAGTCGGGTATGTAGACGTTCCGAGGACTCCAGTTAGACAAGAGGCCGCTGAACATTAGCCAGCAAGAGGAGGCATAGTTTTGCCAGAGAAAGAGGCTCTTTACGAAATCAAGGATGGCATCGCCTACATTACCCTGAACCGGCCGGAGAAGCTGAACGCCATCAATCCGGAAATGCGCCAGCTCCTATGGGACGCCTTCCAGGACGTCAAGAACAACCCGGAAGTCCGTTGCGCCATCGTCACCGGACGGGGCCGGGCTTTCTCCACCGGTCACGACCTGGTGGCCATGGCCAACGCCCGGGCCAACGAAGGCCCCAGCACCGGCGATCTCTACATCGTCCAGTCCAACATCTGGAAGCCCATCATCGCCGCGATAAACGGCATTTGCCTGGCGCAGGGCTGCGGCATTGCCCTGGGCAGCGATATTCGAGTGGCCTCTACTGAAGCCCAATTCGGCTGGCCTCAGGTAAAGCGAGGCATATCCTCGGTCAGCGGGCCGGCCCTGCTATCCCAGGTGGTCCCCCGCAACATCGCCTTCGAAATTCTCTTTACCGGCGAGTTCATCGACGCCCAGCGGGCGCTGGATCTGAGGCTGGTGAACCACCTGGTGGCCCCGGAGGAAGTCATGACCAAGGCCGAGGAGATCGCCCGCAAAATAGTGGCCAACGCTCCCCTGCCCGTGGGCGCCATCAAGGAAGCGGCTACGTTGGGAGCTTCTATGAGCCTGGAAGACCGGGTTGAATACGCGCAGAACAAGCGAGATGAGATCCTTAAGACCGAAGACGCCGCGGAAGGCGTCAAGGCCTTTGCCGAGAAGCGCGCTCCGGTCTGGAAGGGCCGGTAGGAGACTGTCTGCATGCCATCCCGTCCCGCCCGGGCAATATGAATGGTCGTTGCCTCATCTCTGTTGATGGGGGCTGTGGTTGGGTTGATCACCGTAGCGATTTTTGCATTAGCGCTGCGAAGACGCGCAAATGAGAACACCAGCGCGGCTATCAAGGTTTTGAGAGCATTGATCCCGATCATCTTGGGGGGTGGCTTCTCGGACTACCTGATTTTTGATGTAATAATTAAAAATGGAGCGTTGGAGTATTACCCGGGATTCCCCAGATCAAACCACCTTTCCTGGATATAGCTCCCGCGGGGATACCGCCAAATATAATCCCGCATTCCAAGAGCGTCAAATGCGGTCTGATGCGGCCTGATTCACTTAAAGTCCCCGCTTTCATTGGGCAACCGCTGTACTGCCAAGCGTAAAAGCCCCAAACCGCTTGTCTACGCCCAAGTCTCGCCCTTGGGAAGCTCTTTTGCCCTGTGCGACCCCGTAACCGTAACCAATCCCGACGCTCCTAAAGTGGACTAGCCAGGAGCCAGCCTAAGTCGACCAATTCGTTCCAGTATCCCGCCTAGCATTTCCCGGCTCACCAGCACCTCAGCAAGCTGAAACACCAGCCTTCCGGCATGGCGCACCAACCGTCCTCCAGTCTTGATCATCCTGGTCTGCAGACTGGTCAACGACCAGTGCTTCATTGCCTCCGGTAAGGCTAGCCTTCTCATGAAGTTGCCCAGGTTGTAAGCCAGTACGAACAACTCCAGCCTGACCTGATTGGCCACGAACTTGTGGAAGGACAACCTCGTCCAGTTCAGGGCGTACTTGCCTTCTTTTATCCATTGCTCCGCCGTCCCTCGGCCATTGTAAAAGCGGACTATCCCGATGTTTGGATAGCTCAGATTGGTGACGATGAAGCCCACTCTGGGAAACAGTTCTCCCTGGTGCCACTCCACCTTAGAGACCACTCTCCGAGCAACGTTCCAGCTCTGGGCCTGGTAGAGGAAGTCATGATAGGAGACGATGGGCTTCGGGGAAAGCCACTCCGTAGGCCGTATTAGCCGGTGCGCTATCTCCCGCTGCAGCACCTGGTTGGACCGCAGCCTGATGGCGTAGCCGATGTTTCTTGCTTCCAGATAATCGTATATCTCCGGCTTGGCGAAGGCGGCGTCAGCACGAAACAGCAGCCTGACCGCTGCTGTCAAATAACGCTCCACCACCGGATCAAGGACTTCTTGCCAATCATCGGCACTGTAGACGTTGCCTGACCGTAGCTTAGCTGCTTCACAATCCCCGAACTGGTTGAACAGAAAGAGAGGGTGATAGCAGACGCATTCAAAGTGGCCGTTATAGGCTGCTCCCTCCTGCTGGCCGTGCACTGGACTCTCGGAACTGTCCATATCCAGGATTACTCGCCGGTGTAGGGTATGGGCCATAGCTCGTTCCACCCACTGGGTATTTATTCGTGCCAGCCCCTTCAGGTTGTCCTCTTGGGTCAGGAACTCCGTCTCGAACCGGCCCATCTCACTGGTGCTGGCTCCTTTCCGCTCCGAGCCTTGCCATCCCACGATCACTCGCATGGCTGGGTCTTGGGAAAGGCGCACTGCGTCATTGGTGTCGTCGTAGCCGGCCAAGCGGCTGTAGATCGACTGTCTTAGCAGCGGAACCAGGTGGTGAAGGATATTGCGTCCGGTACGGCTTTCCTGGAGGTAGTCCTCAGCGATTTCGGTAAGGCCCAAGGCATCATCAAACTCTCGAAAGGCAAGAAGACCAGCGTCGGAGGTGATGGTTGAGCCGTGAAATTCCAGGCGGACTTTGGGGTTGAATTGGAGCCGGAGAGGGGCTTTTTCGCCGTCACCCATCAGGTGCCTCCATGATGCCTACGGCATCTTACTGCAAAGTGACATATCATGGAGTTATTATAGCTAGAACAACGCCAAATGACCTATAATTAGACGATGGTTGAAAGACCATCGACGAATTACTGAGAAAGCTTTTTAGCCATATGGGAAATGTGGGTCTAACCGGGAAGGGGATACTCCCAAGCGAATTCATCTCCCGCAGATAAAAGACCGAACCGGCTTTCTTTGCAGGTCCAGCTCCCTAGAAATGGCCAACCCAGCATTATTATCCTGCCATTGACGGCCAATTCCTAACTGCTCTGGCGCATTGGCGGCTAGAGGAACACGACTTGCCTGTTCCTAAGGCCGTGGGTACAATTCTTCTGGTAATGAGCATGCCACCGCTCTAGTTCTCAGGTAGCTGCGATGCCTTGTTCAGGCTGTGGAGCAGAAGTTCCCTCTGAAACTCCGCTGGGCGCTAATTTGGGCTTCAAGCATGTGCCGCCCCCGGGCGACCAAGAATTACCATTGGAAGGGAGAGTCGCCCTGGCTGCCAGCCCCTTCGTCGGTCGCCGGCGGGAAATGGCGCTGCTGACCGCGGCGCTGGAGGATACCCTTGCCGGGCAAGGACGACTTGTCATGCTCGTGGGGGAGCCGGGAATCGGCAAGACGCGCACCGCCCAGGAATTAGCTTCCCACGCCGAAGCCCGTGGAACCCGAGTGTGATGGGGCCGCTGCTACGAGGATGAGGGAGCGCCTCCCTACTGGCCGTGGGTGCAGCTTCTCCGCTCCTACATCCAGCAGCAAGCGCCCAAACGACTGCAAACCGAGATGGGTGCCGGCGCGGCCGACATCGCCGAAATCGTCCCCGAGATACGCCACAAACTATCCGGCCTGGAACCAGAGCAAGCCCGCTTCCGTCTCTTCGGTTCCATCACCACCTTTTTAAAGAACGCCGCCCAGTCCCAACCCCTGATGCTAGTCCTGGATGACCTCCACTGGGCCGACCAGCCTTCTTTGCTGCTGCTCGAATTCTTGGCCCGGGAGATGGGCGGAAGCCGGCTACTGGTAGCGGGCGCTTATCGGGACGTGGAGCTATCTCGCCAGCACCGCCTCTCCCAAACCCTGGCCCAGCTATCCAGAGAGCCGGTGTTCCGGCGAGAGGTACTGCGGGGCTTGAGCCGGCAGGCCAGCGGCGATTTTGTTGAAGTCGCCGCTGGCCTTCGGCCGCCCCCGGGGCTGGTAGAGAGCATTTACCTCCAGACGGAAGGCAACCCCTTCTTCATGGGAGAGGTAATAAGGCTGCTGGCCGAGCAGGGGGAACTGAGAGAAGTAGCTATAGGTGAGTCTCCGGGTGAGTCTCCGGGTGAGTCTCCGGGTGAGTCTCCGGGTGAGTCTCCGGGTGAGTCTCCGGGTGAGTCTCCGGGCATCCGAATACCCGAGGGGGTGCGAGAGGTAATAGGCCAGCGGCTTAACCGGCTCTCGGAGCTGTGCAATCAGACGCTGGTAACCGCTGCGGTCATTGGCCGGGAGTTCGATTTCAAGCTGCTGAGGACCTTGATGGATGACCTCACTGAGACGTCTTTGCTGGAGCTGGTAGATGAAGCCCTGCAAGCGCACGTGATCGAGGAGTTACCCCAAGGTAAAGAGCGTTATCAGTTCAGCCATGCCCTGATCCAAGAGACTCTATCCGGGGAATTGTCTACCAGCCGCAAGGTGCGGCTGCACGCACGGATCGCCGAGGCGTTGGAAGAAATATACGGAGCTAACGTCGAAGCCCGCGCCGCCGAGTTGGCCCATCACTTCGTCGAGGCAGAGTCGGTGCTGGGCACCGAGAAGCTGGTCCATTATTCGAACCTCGCTGGTGACCGGGCCTTGGCGGCCTACGCATATGAAGAGGCACAAGCCCTATTTCAGCGTGGGCTGGTGGCCAAAGGTGTTCCGCTGGAAGGCACAGAGCCAGCAAAGGATGCCGAGGCGGCAGCCCTCCTTTTCGGCCTGGGCTGGGCCCAGGCTGCCACCCCAGGCCGTCGGCGGTTTGAGACCGTTGCCACTATGCGGCGCGCCTTCGACTACTACGCTGAGGCTGGGGATGTGGACCAGGCCGTGGAGGTTGTGGAGGACCCCCTCTTTATCGGAGGGACTGAGGGCGGGCGAGAAACTCAGGTCGGTGCCCGTGCTCTCCAGTTGGTCCCCCAGGATTCCCATGCGGCCGGACGGCTCCTGTGCAATTACGGCTATATTATTTACCACGAAACGGCCGAATACGAGAGAGCGAAGGAGGCATTCGACCGGGCTATCGCAATCGCCAGACACGAGGGAGACACGGCTCTGGAGGCGCGGGCGTTAGGCAATGCTGCTCACGTAGACACCGACGAACTCCGCTGGGAGGAAGGCCTGGAGAAGGCCCTGCAGGCCATAGAACGGGCGGCCCAGGCCAATGAGCCTTTCGCCGAATTCTTGGGCCAGCGCACTGCTTACGAGGCACTCAGAGCCATGGGTGATTTTGGAAGGGCACGCATCCATGCCGATGCCGGGCTGGCCTTAGCTGAGAGGCCCGGCATGACCGGGCGGCTGGACCGGGCCTTATATTTCACAGTAGTGGTGGCCCACCAGGGCGGAGACTGGCGGGCCGCCCGTACCCACAGTGATCGCGCCCTTGAGGTCGGGCCTCAAAACATGCTTGCCCTTGGATGTCGAACTAGGTTGGAATACGAGGTCGGTGATTTCAGCCAGGGCGAAGCCTATTTGGAGCGGCTGGTGCAAGCCATGCGCCGGGCTGCACCAGGACCTACGCAATATTACGCCATTCCCGCCCTGGTTATCGCAGAGGTATCCCGTATCACCGGTGACACCCACCGATTCAAGGATGCCGAAGAAGCCGCTGGAATCATCCTCTCGTCGCCAAATACTATCCCCCATTACGACATGTGCGCCAGAATCGGGCTGGCGCTGATGTCGGTACAGCGTGGGGATGTTACGGCGGCGGCCGAGCAATACACTGCCCTGAAGCCGGCCAGCGGCACTTTGTTGGCGTTAGACATGGGTACGATTGACCGTCGGCTGGGCCTCCTGGCGAAGACCATGGATAACCTGGACCAGGCGACGGTCCACTTCGAAGACGCCCTGGCCTTCTGCCGCAAGGCCGGCTATCGCCCCGAGCTGGCCTGGACCTGCCACGACTACGCCGAAGCGAGCGGGACGACCCCGGCGACTACGTCAAGGCAATATCCCTGCTGGATGAGGCCCTGACCATATCCAGGGAGTTGGGCATGCGCCCCCTGACGGAGCGGGTGGTTGCCCTTCAAGAGCGAGCGGAGTCGCAGCCATCCAGAGCTCCTGCATACCCCGATGGTCTGACCCGGCGGGAGGTGGAAGTGCTGCGGCTGGCAGCATTTGGCAAGACCAGTGCGGAAATTGCGACCGACCTGGTGCTTAGCCGCCGTACGGTGGAGCGGCATATCTCGAACATCTACAGCAAGACCAAGGCCCGCAGTCGGGCCGAAGCCACCGCCTTCGCCTTTAACAACGGTCTGGTGTTCTCTTCCTAACCCCTAGGCAATTCCCGGCCCCCGGGCAATTCTCGGCCCCTGGGCGATTCCCGGCCCTTGGGTAATTCCCGCCAAGGACGGCCACCTCCAGCCGCCAGACTCCTCCTCAGAACGTTCCCAATTTACGTATGCCCCTCCGAAAGGATGGGTGTTATTGCCGATTGCGCCCAGCAGTTGCCGGTGTAGTCTCGGTGAGGTCAGGGGATTCGCCGGCCGCTGCCGGCCCAGGCCATAGGCGCCCGGCGGACTCCTGACCCAACACTACCTCGGTGTGGCCCGAATATGGGTTGGACCAACCTGTCCCATACCACCAATTAAAAGGAGGTTGTTATGACAAAGATAATGTTTACAACCCGGATAAGCCGTTCACCAATACTGATGGTACTGCTGCTAATGATGATTCTGGCCATAGCCTGTAGCGGTGAGCAGGGTCCAACCGGCCTAGCGGGGTCTCAGGGGTCTATAGGACCCGCCGGTGCAGAAGGGCCTCAGGGACCTTCCGGCCCGACCGGGCCTCCGGGAGCGGCGGGACCCCGCGGAGCCACCGGACCAGCCGGGCCAGCCGCCGACAGGACGGCCGGGCAAGACGGGACGACCGCGGCGGGAGCCGCCATTAACACTATGACGCACCCCACGCCAGGCGAGGCCTTGGAAACACTGAGTAAGTACCCCTTCACCCAGGAGGAGATGGACCTGATTCTCGGTGGCGCCGCAGCGTCGGCTTGGCTGGAGGGGAAATAAGTATGACAAAGGCGGGGGAACCCGCAGCGGGCCCGCTACGCGGGAATACTGAGTCCAAGCGCCGGAGGGCGAATAACTTCGCTATATCCGGGGCGCTTACAATAGGATGTGCCGAGTTGCCTGGGCCTGACGGAGTCGCGGGCGTCGGCGGAGCAGAGGAGCTTTACCGTGTATCGTAGATCGAATACACCCGGCGGGATGGGGTGAAGGTATCGGCGCCTCTGCTGGAAGGGGAAGGCTGTCCAGCAAATTCACCGAGTCTACTTTGAGCTTTCCGTAGAATCTTCCGTAGAAGACGGCGTTGCCTCGTCGTCTTCTTCCAGCAATCTGCGCAGTTCTTCCTTTTTCTTGCGAATATCTTCCACTTTCCCAGATATCGTGTCGAAGAGTTGCTTGCGGGCTTTGATTCCCTCCGCAATCAAAAATGCGGCGGCTTCGGAACGGCTGTTGACAATACCCGCGTCAAGCAACTCGTCCAGCTTAGATTTGCTGTTGTCGTCAACCCTAACCATTACCACGTTGTCTCTACCTACCCGCATACCCTGGATCGTCTCTTTGAGATTCTCGCCAAGTCTCTCCGCGTGCGCAGTACCCTTCTCAACCGTGGTTCGCACGGTCTGATTCATTTCCTCGACAATGTCGCCGATGCCCTCGAATAGGGTCCTTCGTTCTTGGTCGGACTTGCTTTCGCACATATTTCACCCTTCTATGTGATTAGTAATTCCCTTACAAGTAATTTAACATCGACTGTTGACAAAGTCAATGCGGATGATTCCACCCGCTCTAAACGCAGCAGCAACCGCCGGTATGGTAATAATCTCCGTCCTCGCCCGGCAGCTGCCCCCCATTGACATTGATGGCGTCCCATATCCGGTGAATTACAGTCGTCAGCCAAGGAACGATTCCGCTGCCCCCAACGGCCGTATTGGCGCAGACCTTGTCCTCATTCCAATCCATGTTCGCTCCTTGGCTTAAGTTGGTCATCGTCGATCCCTCCGCTAAATCTTGCTGTTAACAGATTAGCTTGGGCAGGCAGGATCCACATCGACTGAACGGCACAATAATGAGAAAGGTATTTGGACACTCCGAAGGAGGGGGAATACGCGGAAGGTTGTAGTCCGAGCGGAAGAATCAGTTGGGCGGGTGTGCTGAAAGGTGTAGATGAGCCTGGGTTAATGGAGAGTCTCAGAGGATTGGGAGCGGATACCCTACTCGAAGGAGACCAGCCCTTCCCGCAGAGGGTAGCTGGTCGCTTCGCTGCGGTTGCTGGCGCCGATCTTCTGGTAAACGTTGCTCACATGGCGGCGGACAGTGCCCTCAGTGATGACCAACTCATCGCCAATTTCCCGGTTGCTTTTACCCAGGGCCACCAGCCGCAGCACTTCCACTTCCCGCTGGCTCAAGCCGCTGGGATAATCTGGCGTCTCCGGGGCGGTAGACCCGATGCGGTCCAGTCGTTCCTGGGCTCGCTCCATCAAGGGGCGCATCTCCAGCTCGGTGGAGATGGCCAGCGACTCGTCCAGCAGGGACGTTGCCTTCTGCTTATCATTCGTTCCTGCCGAGCTTGTCGAAGCACGGGCCAGCAGGGTGTCGGCGTAGTCGAAGCAGGTCCAAGCCAAGTCGGGGCGGTAACCAGCTTCGCGGCAGAAGGCCAGGGCGTCCTCGAAGTGGTTCATTGCCTGGTCGAGCCGGCCCAGGGTGACTGATAGGAGACCCAGCACCCGGTCGGTGCCGATGTAGAACACCATAATGCCCGGTACCGAAACCAAGGCGGCGTACTGCTCCTCGGCCGCTGCCGCGTCGCTCCTTTGGACCGCTATCAGCGCCAGTCCAACCCTGGCCATGGTGGTACTAAAGCGACCGACGGACGCCGAGAGGACAGCGTTGGCCCGAGTTTCAACCGCCGAAAGCCACTCGTCGTTGCCAGCGATGCGGGCTACCACCGGCAGCCCCACTACGTCTCAGGCTCAACCGAATCCCACAGGCGGGCTTTCCCGCATCAGGTCCACGCGGGCCTTTCCCTGGGCCAAGTCGCCTACCTGGTGATCCAAAACCGCCATGTCGGTGAGCAGTAGCGGGCCAATAGGCCTGACCGCCAGCCCTCGCTCCAAAAAGGCCCGGGCGTCTTGCCAGTTGCCGCCCGAGCGACACAGGGTCCCGTTCATCCAAAGGGAATTTATCAATGAAGAAACGTCGCGGAGCCTCTCCGCCGTGGTCAGCATGGCGTTCGAGAGGAGTTGGGCCTCCGCTAGCTCGCCCATGCCTGCCAGAGCGCGGGCCGTTTCGAAGGAGGCAAGTACTTCGACGCGGGGATCATCGAGGCGCCGGGCCAGCTCGATGGCCCGGCCGCCCCTCTTCGGCACCTCCTGCCAGCGAAGGTTCCAGACGTCAACTTCGTTGGCATTAGCCCGAGTCCGCATCTCCAGGGACAGGTCCTGCTCCCGCTGGGCGATGACTAATGCTCGATCGAAGGCCTCTTGGGCGCCATCGTAGTTTCCGGTTTCGGTGTACCTGGTCAAGCCTAATTCAGCCAGCAGAATGCCCGCATCCAGAGAATCGGGTGGCACCAGCGTCATAGCCTGGGAAATGAGCTCGGTCCTCCCGTAGTCAACCCCACGGGCACCTATGATGGGGTATTGGGCCACTGCCACTGCCGCGTCCCCATCCCCGGCCTGGAGATAGTAGGCGAAGGCGAGACGCTTATTCTGAAGGGGGTCCCGGTATTCCTGTCCGACCCGGGTAGCAGCCTGGGCGCGGGCGAGGCCGAACCACAAAGCCGCGGTATTGGCGTCTACGGGCTGGTCTTCCTTGGCGGCTAGGGCGCGCTCGAAGTGGGCCAGGGCCTCCTCAAACGCGTAGGCAGCCAGCGCCTGCTCCCCAGCCAAAAGGCAATAGCGCACCAGCTTTTCGGTCCCGGTGCCCGTCTCCGCCTGGGCGAAGTGATAGGCCAGCTCGGCGGCGTGCTCCTCCCATCGGGCGCCGTATAACTCTTCCAGAGCCAATGCTATGCGGGCGTGGAGCCGCACCCGCTGAGTCAGGGACAGCTCTTGAATCAGGGTTTCCTGGGCCAGCCGATGGGCGAACTGGTAGCGCCCCACGGTCTGAGGCAGCTCCTCGATCAGCCGCACCTCCAGGGCCTCCTCCAAGGCCTCCAGCAGTTGGTCTTCGGAAAGGCGCTGTCTTGCGCCAGTCGAAGGATCGTCAAAGAGCCGGAGCAGTTGGTCCAAGCTAAATTCCCGGCCGATGATCGAGGCGGTGGCCAATACCCGGTTGCATTCCTGCGACAGCCGGTTGAGGCGTTGGCCTATAACTTCGCGGACACCCTCGGGAATTCGAAGACTTGGAGATCCAGCGGATTCAGCCCCGCCCAACTCCCCCTGCTGAGTCAAGAGACGGACCACTTCGGTCAAGAAATAGGGGTTGCCCTCGGTGTGGGCGAATACGTTCTCTACCAAGGGTTGATTCGGTCGAATGCCCGCGGTCTCTTCTACCAGACGGCCGGTCTCGTCCAGGCTCAAGCCCCGCAGCAGGTGCCTTTGGAACACCTGCTCCCGGGAAAGCTGGTCAATGGTATTGGAGAGAGGATGCTGACGGGACAACTCCACGTCCCGATAGCTGCCGACCACGAATATGCTGCTATCGGCCAGTTGTTGCGCCAGGAAGCTAAGCAGAAGCAGCGAAGGCTCGTCGGCCCAATGGAGATCGTCCAAGACCAGCATCAGCGGCTGCGAGCGAGCGGCGCTTTTTAAGAAGGACGTAATGGAGTCGAACAGGCGGAAGCGGGCCTGCTCGGGCTGCAGCGTCGGAGGCGGCTCCAGATCGGTTAGTTTACGCCGTATTTCGGGAACGATTTCTGCGATGTCGGCGGCGCCTGGGCCCATCTCCGACTGCAACCGTTCGGCGTCTCGCTGCTGAACATAGGACCGGATGGGTTGCACCCAGGGCCAGTAGGGGGTGCGCCCTCTTCCTCGTAGCACCGGCCCCACAAGACTTGGATGCCCCGGGTTTCAGCGTAGGAAGCCAACTCCTGGGCGGTGCGAGTCTTGCCAATACCCGGCTCCCCCACCAGCATGGCCAGCCGGCCCCGACCGGCCAACGACTCTTCCAGGGCCGCCCTGAGCTCGCCCAGCTCCCGCTGGCGGCCGACGAAGACACCGGCGGCGGAGATGGCCTCGCGGCTGGATTGCGACGAAGACTCCGACATGCCGCCAGTATAGTCGGAATAGGAGGGGGGTTCCAGTGGCTCATACTACGGTCGATGATATCTAAAACCGGGCCCCAGACCTAGGGTGGAAAAGAAATTTTCGGGTGCTTCCTAACCCGGTTGGCTGGCGTGGGGCGGAGTCAACCAACGCTGGAGGAGCGTTCCCTTACCGACTCCAGGGCATCCCGCAGCCGATCTATTCCCTGTTCCAGCTCGGCCAGCGGACCTTTGGCTTCTTCAATCCGGCCGGATAATCCGATTAGCTCCAAGCGAGTCGCGGCTTCGACCAGGGCCTTTTCATTCTCCTGCCTGGTAGGTAAAGCCCATCATGTCGAAAGCTTCGCTGAGATGGGCATTGTGGCGGCGTAGGGCAGCGGCTACGTTGGAATGCCCAGCCCGACGTACCAAGCTGATGACCAGGTTCCGCAGGCTCGCCAGCACCTGTGGGGCGGCCCCAGTGCGCACCTGAGAGCGGTCCTCGTCGAAGGTCACATCCCGTACCCAATGGAGGCGGTTCTCGATGCCCCAGTGCCCACGGGAAAGGCTCAACAATCGCCTCGCATCGGCATCAGTGGCTGGGAGACTGCTAATTGCATAGCTCACAGCCACCTGTTTCTTGCCCTTCACGACCCGCTGGCGCTCTAGCCGACACACCTGTTGCAGATGCGGCCACGCTTCCCCGACCGTCCCAGCGCTGCCCACGTAGCCATTTAGCTCTGGGTCGGCCAAGGCCCACAACTCTCGCCGCTCCAGCCGCCCATGACGCCGCTTTACTGGAGCATCGGCCCAGACCGTCAGCTTGGCCCCGTGTGCTCGCCACTCCGCTGCCAGCCAGGGAGGTACGGTTGGGCCACCAGCCCTCTCAGTTCCTAGCAGGGGAAAAAGCCACCTCCAGGTCTCGGCGCAAGGTGGGCTGATTCTCTTTAACTGGCAGCAGATACTCTCCGCCGCCTGCCACAATCTGCTCACAGACTTTCCGTTGGGTCAGTAAGGCATCAGCCACTACTACCCGACCCTTCAGGGAGACCTGGCCCAATACTTCTTTGACCGCCGCCAATTCTTCCCCTTTGCCCGGCGCAGCTACCTGCGCCAGCACTGCCCCAGCGCGGCTAGCGTAGGCCGACACCAGATGGACCCCGGGTATCTCTTGGCCGTGGACCCCTCGCAAGGTTTTCCCGTCCAGGGACAGGGGGTCATCCGCCTCTACCCCGCTATTTGCCAGCCAGTTGCCGACTTCTGCCTCAAAGGCCGCCACGTCCAGGCCCTTGAACACCCGGTGGAGGGTGGCCACGCAGGGTGTCTTCTCCTGGCTGAACCCCAAAAGCTGCGCCGTAGCACCCCATTGGTCCCGCCCCCATTGGGCTATGGCGTATAAGCTGCGGGCGCCGCACAGCATGGCACAGGTGGCCAAGGCCAGGATCGCCCCCAAAGAGTGGCGTCGCCCTTGGCCACTCCGGAAGTCAGGCACCAAATCCAGCGCTTCTCTCAAAGTCATCATCCTTCCCTCCCGCTTAAACTGGTAATAATTTTATACTATTTTGAGAAAATGAAAAGGCCCTGCGGTTTCACCGGAGACGCGTTTGCCGCCAGCCAGCGCCTTCCCGTCCGGGAGCGTTACATCGGGCCCAACCGGCCCTAACGCGAGTTTAGGCAGGTCGCGAGCTGCGTCTAACGCCAGACCCAACAGGTTGAGCGCGGCGTTCTCGTTGCGGTCGTGTTGCACGCCGCAGCCGGAGCAGGTCCAGTATGGTTCCCGACCCAACGCGGCGTTGTGAGCGCCGCAGTCGGAGCAGAGCTTGCTGGATGGGAAGAACCGGTCTGCTTCCACGATGATAGTTCCGTACCAGTCAGCCTTATAGCGGATCTTCTGCAGCAATCCTCCGATGGCAGCGTCGCGGATAGCTCTGGCCTGATGAGGAAGCTGGTCCATGCACGCCACGTTCAGGCTCTCGATGGCCAGCACGGCATACTTCCTGACCAGCAGGCGGCTCACCTGGTGGTGCCCGTTCTCCCGCAGTCCGATGCTGCGTCGGTGAATGGCAGCGACCCGCCGTTGCGCCTCGTGCCAGCCTCGGGAACCGACAGTACGCCGCGCCAGGGCACGTTACCAGCGAGCCAATTTACGTAGCGATTGGCCCAGTGCTTTAGGATTCTCGTAGTGGACAAGTTGGCTGTCCACGGCCAGCGGTGTTATCCCGACATCGACGGCGCCACAGAGGTGGGTTTTCTCCTCGGCGTCGACGGGCGGCTTCCAGTAATTAACGCTGGCGTTCCAGCTGCCGTTCTCCTTCCTGATCCGCACCTCATAGGCGATGCCCTCCGGCAGCTCTCGCTTGAGTTTCACCGAACCCAGATAGGGCAGTCTGATACGGCGGTGGCCATCGTATCTGACGCGGTCCACGCCGGAGGCGGCCAGGAAAGACCCGGTGCCGAAACGGCTCTTCTTCCTGAAGCTGGCCTTGGCGGCCCGCAGTTCGGGATTGCGCCAGTTCTGATACGCCCCCCTGAAATCACGCGACGCGTCCTGAGCCACGAACTTGCTCACCTCGGTGGCGTACTGCATCCCGAACTCAGGCTGATGCTTCAGGTCATTGAACTGTTTCTCCAGCTCCATCGGACTGGGCCAAAGTCCGTGCACCTGGGCACGGGCCGACTGGTGGGTGGCGACCATCAGGTTGAAGACGGCACGGGCAATGCCGACCGCGCGGGTGGCATACCACTCCTGCTTCACCGTCAGGCTGACCGGCACCTTGACGCAGGGCAATCGCGTCTTAATCGCCCCCAGGTTTGGGACAGTGGCTCTTTGGGGTCTGACGAGTCCCGGAAGTCTTTCGATCTTTACGTGTTATAGTCAAAATAGCTGGGAAAGCATCGGAATATTTACCATTCGCTAGCCTTCTGTACCGAAGTTCGAAAAGGCAGTTTTAGACGCGATTGCCCTGCACCTTGACGCCGGCTTTTAGCCAACCATCAGGGCAGGTGGTACGCTGTTTGGTGCGTGTCTTGACCATGCGGACTATTCCTGCGCGATGCTGAGCGCTCTTCTGGCCCGGTTGGCGGCACTGCGCCGACCGTAGAGCCGCGCGCAGAAACAGGTCAGGATCTCGGTCATAACCCGCACCAGGTCATCATCGACCTCCTTGTCCTCAACCACCAGCAACCTGCCACCGCGCGCCTGCAGCATGGCGTCCACCAGGCCCACACCGAATCTCGCCAGCCGGTCCCGATGTTCAACCAGTATGGTCCCCACCCTGGGATCCGACAGCAGACGACGCAGATTGGGTCGCCGGTCGTTCAAGCCGCTGGCTACCTCGGAAACAACTCGATCCAGCGCAATCCCATTCTGTCCAGCATACGCCCACAGACGTAACTGTTCAGACTTCGGGTGTTGAATTGGCTGAGGGTCTGTTGATGACGGCTGGTTTGAGCGTCAACAGCAGGTATGAACCCAAGAATTCTCGGCGATCAGACACTCAGATCCCCTCAAGTCTGAACAGTTACGTACTGAGTTATGCACTACCTCATACGGCGGCTTGTAGAAAGCCGCTGGGGTCGTCGATCACCGTCATGTGTTCCATCCCAGTCTGGTCGATGACCTTCACTGCGATCTTCACACCCGGCGCCGGGAGCTCGAACGGTATGGTCTTCGTGGTCAGCATCTGCTCCCACTTCTCCGGGTCTATCTCCCGGTTGAACGCGGCCCGCAAGTTCTTGAGGGTCCTCTGATTACGCCCGACCTGCCTCACGTTGATCAGCTTGGCCCGGAACGACTCTGTGTCGTATTCGGTGTCAACCATGATCCCCATCATCTGCCGAGCGTCTCCTACCTCCACCACCCCCAGTTTGGGGTTGAAACAGTTGAGCCCGACCACTTCCAGTTGCACTCTCTCGTCGTCCAACTGGTGGAGCTGAACCTCCGGCTCGCTGATGATAGTGAAGGCGGTGTCTGTTTTCTCTTCCTTCAGCCACGGAAGTTGAAGGTCCCGGTTCGTCTGCACCTGCAGGATGGTCATGCCAGGTCTGTAACGGCCCACGGAGTGGGCGTCTCCGTCCCTTCCGAACCCGACCATGACCAGGTGCCGGCAACTGGGGTCCACGTTGGCGATGGCGGTGGCGGCGTTCCTGGTCTGGACCGCCGAGATCACCTCGTCCTCCCGGCCGATGTAGAAATATGCAGGGTGTCGCTCTCCGTCCGGCGCTATCAGGGTACCGGTGTGGGTCACGTCCATCACGTCGGACGGTGCCAGGTTTTCGACCTTGTACCGGCCTTTCCCCGGTTGCCCTATGCCGGATGTTTCCAAGCTGTCGCTGATCCTCTTGATTACGGGGTTCTCTTCTTCAGGCTCCGGGAGGATGAACCCGGTCGTCTGGAGGAGAGTTTCCACGTCGGCGTCCTGGTGGTGGCCGTTCTGATCTCCCGGAGTAATCGACCGGTATGGGGAATCGGACTCGACGGTGAAAGGAGAGGCGACTCTGGTCCGGCTGTTGACCCTCACGGTCCGGTCGGGGTGCTTTATGGGTTCCTCGTCTCCGTGTCCGTATGCCAGTGTCCCAGCGGAGACCCTGAGCTGACGCTCGACCACGAACCCTCTCTGAGGGTCGTGTTTGTAGGTGTCGTGAGACGGTTCCTCGAACGGCGTCCGCTCTTCTGGTGAGAGGAGTGCCTGCTCCATCTCGTGGTCCAGCTTGGCGCCCTGGGGGGAGTCTTTGAGCATATGGTAAGTATAGGTGTTGGTGATGAGTCTCTCCCGTGCTATGGCAATGGATACCTGTGCCACGTCGATGGCGATCCATCGTCGACCCCAGGTTTCGGCCTGGAAGGGCATGGCTCCCGATCCGCAGGTGAGGTCCAGCACGAGGTCCCCTGGGTCAGTTGTCATCAGGAGGCAGCGTTCGAGGACTTTGGGCGGGGTTTCGACCACGTACTGCTTGTTCTGGGTTCCTGGCGTATCTGTCCAAATCGCGTTGATATGCCTTCCAGGTAATTCTTCCGCGTATTTCTTCCAGCGCAGGCCTCCATTGGGAGTTACAACTAGGCGATCTAGCTTTCCAAGAGTCTCTAATCCCTCGTGGCTGACCCGCCAGTGGCCTCCTGCATGGCAAAAATACTCTGTACCTTGCCACTGGAAAGGCTCGGATCTCCCTGCTCCACTGGAGTCCAACCTCTCCCTTTGGAATATTCTCGCTCCTTCCGGGATGGTGTCGGGATCATCTCTCTCAGTTGCTGTAAGTGTTCTGCATGTGCCGTCTTCCAATTCGCACATGGCGTAAGAAGACATGAGGGTGATTTTCTCTTTCAGCGAGAGAGGCTCGTACAATTGGCAATATTTGGCTCTGCTTTTGTCCTTTGCGAACCAAACGAGCCAGTTTCCAATTTCAGGAATCATCACGGTGCTTTGGTTCGTGCCTGTCCGGTATGCAATCGTTGCTACGTGATTCTCCCTGCCGAAGACTTCTGCCATCAGCATGACCACTTCGTGGACGTTGTCTGGCCCAATCTGGACGATGAAGCTCCCACCCTCGGCTAGAAGTTCCCTCCCGAGTGTCAGTTGTTCGTACAGCCCGTCCAAATACGAATGAACCCCGTCCCGGTAGGTGTCCCGGAAGGCCTTGATGGCAACCGGATCGTTCGGAAGGTCGTCCCAGTCCTCCTCCGTCTCCGGCGTATCGGTGCTGGCTTGGAAGTTGCTCCGGAAGGACTTGTTGTACGGCGGGTCCAGGTAGATGAGGTTGACCTTCCCCCGCATCCCGTCTTTGTACAGCAGGCTGGCCATCGCCCTCTGGGCCGTGGCCCGAATGAGGCGGTTGGTCCAGTGTCCGCTGTATTCATAAGGCTTCGCCGCAGCATCTTCCGGCAGCCCGTTTAGGAGGGCCCACATGTCCCTCTGGGGGTTAGCCTTCGTGATGGTTTTCAGGAACTGCTCCGGGGACACCTTGTCGTGGATGTAGAGCGGGCCGAAGGTCCGTGAATGGTCGGTCTGCTCCCCCCGGTTCCACTGGAGTCGCGGGTGTCTGACCCGTTCCTCCTCTTCCTCCATCTCCGGGATGGGTTGGTCCGCAAGGTCTTCGGGTTCCATCCCCAGTGCGGTCTCACTGGTGGGGTTGTTCAGTTTCTCGGCACTGGCGTAGTTGTATGCTTCGGCTGTCTGGGTTGCGGCCTGTCTTCGACGGGGAGGCATTCTGCTTCTCCTATCCCTCTTAGTTTGATTGGCGTGGTTATCCTACGGATTGCACCTCGAGCAGGATCTGCTTTTCTAGAGCATTCTTGCACAGGGTAAGGGGGATTTCTTGCATCTGCGCGAGTTGGTTCAGATTTTGTGGCATCGACTGCCCATTAAGTGTCTTGCTAATTATTGTGTCATTCCACCAACTGGTCGCCGCGACCTCCGTTTTGGGGTCTAGAAGCAGTAATGCAGGCCGCACTGTCAACAATTCATAGGCCTTGAACAACTCCCATAGAGAGTCCGATATATGGCTTCTGTGTCCCTCTATTTCTCTGCCGGGTTGCACATATTTCTGGATCAGCCTTTCCATCCCCTGTGTCCGCAAAACCTTCAATGCAGAGGAAAAATAGGAATTCTTGTGCAGGTCCGACATGTCACTGATAGGTTGGAGTATGTCCATTATCCAGACAGCGGTTATTTCATTATGTTTAAGCTCCAGGAAAGCGTTCCACACTTTTTCCGCAGCGTCCCTGCGCCTTCGTTTTCCGTCAGACTCCTCTGAGTCGCTCATCACTATGGTTGGGTTGATGCTCTGGTCTACTGTGACGGGACCCTCGTTGCTTCGAATGTCTCGTGCTCGGAAACTTCGGTTGTTTGTTGAATCGCTTTTCGTGGAGATTCTCAATATGGATCCTATTTTGCCAAGGATACCGTCCATATTCTCCTCCTTGATGCGTCCTCTCTATGCTTCGCCGATCCGTGCTTTCTCGAGGACTTCGAGAATCCTCTCCTTAGCTTGTGCCACCAAGGCCTCGCTGTCTAGGTAAAGGTAGGTCCACACCTTCCCCGCGGCGGTGCCGTACTCTGGGTGCCGGTTGACCGCCGGCACCCAGTATTCCTGGGCCCACCTTCTCTTGATTGGATCGTATTCCCGCACCAGTCCCTTCGTCTCTATGACGATGTTCAGTTCCAGGTCCTCAGAAAGGGGAACCACCGCCACAAAGTCGGGCCAGTATCTTTTCTGTTGCCGGTCGACCACGTAGGGGATGGACCAGTTCAGTCCCTTGTTCCTGGCCCACCGGGTTATCTCCGGCATCTCGTCCAGGTTCTGCGCCAGGGCCACCTCCCAGGAGGAGTCGCAGTCCGCATACCTGATCTCTGATTTCTTCGTGGGTCCGTACACCCTCTCAGGGTTGTTCCCAACGTCATACGTTCTGAGCAGTCCGGTGTGTAGCCAGGGGGCGATTGCCGACCCCTCCGCTTCCATCTGAACGCCGGACCTGTCTGGCTTGGTTACCTCAATGTTCCTGTGGAGCCATTCACTGGCACTGAGGACTGCCATCTCATCGCTGGGCCACCGGTCCTGGTTCTCCGGTCCGGTCAGGTAACCCTTCTGACGGTATTTCTCAGCGGCGTTCACGGTCTGGCTGAAGAGCCGCGCCAACTGGATGATGGGCGCGTCGTCGTCCCCGCCCCGGGCCTGTTCCTCTGTCTCCAGCTCGATTCTCTTCACCACGGTGCTTGCGGCGAGATAGCTGAACCTCTTGGCGGTAACCGGAGGTTCTCCCTGGAACCGGGCAGTCACTCCCGCGGTGGGTTCTACGTTGATTCTTTCCGAGATGTGGGCCGGGACCTCGTGGCTCTCGTCCGGCCCTTCGGGCTTGGTCAGGACTTCGACCGGTCTGTTGCCGCCGGTGCGCCTGAGTTGGACCACGTTGGGCCATTCCACTCTCAGGTGTCTCCTATTTGGTTCCGGCTCGACCGTTACAGGCGGAAACCTTCTCTTTTCCTTCCTGCACGGGTCGGGTTCGGGTTCGCCGTACTGTGGAAACGGGATGCCCAGTATCTGAGCGTACTCGGGCTCGAACCTGATTTCGTCCTCATCCTTGGTTCTGGTAACCCTTCGAAGCGTCCTGCCTGCCACCTGCTCGCAGAGCAGGCTGCTGCCGAACTTCCTGAATCCCAGGAGGTGGGTGACGGTCTTGGTGTTCCACCCTTCGGTCAGCATGTTGACCGATATAACGCACCGGACGTTCTCTCCTGGTAGTCCGGATCTCCCGACTGTGTTCATCACCCGGCGGATGATCTCTTCAGCCTTGTCTGAGTCGGAGAACCCATACTTCGGGTTCCTCCGGTACGCATCAGCCAGTTCCCTGATGTACCTGCCGGTCTCTCCGGTTGCGGCTTCCCCGTCCTCCATTTTGCTGTGAACGATGATGGTGCGCGGGTCGTCCCTTATCTCGTCCTTCCCTTGACCCTCGTAGTTGCTGAGGAGGGGAGTTACTGCTCCGCCGGCGATGTGCCGGAACATCGCGTTGGCGTTCTTGACGGAGTTCATCACGATGGCCATTACTGGCGGTTCCGTCCTGCCTAATTCCCTCCATTCCTCCACCTTCTCCACGTAGTCCGTGTAGAGGGAGTTCAGGGCCTCCTTCAGAAGGGTGTTGTTCCCGGTCACGTCGGGGCGGAAGTCTCCAGCCTGTTTGGAGTCAGTGTGGCTGAAGATGTCCCTGAGTTCAGACTCATTCGACCGGTTGGTCGACGTTGGGACCCGGGGTATCTTGGTCAGCCCCGCTTCGATGGCGTCGATGAGGGAGTAGTCGGAGACTATCCAGTCGAAGGGCCTGGGGTTGGACTGTGCCAGGAAGATTGGCGTGGCCGACATGTCGACGACGTACCGGAGCAGTCCGGTATCTCGTATCTGCTGGATGCCCTCGAACCACTGGGTGTTCTGGAGCAGAGCGTTTTTCTTGTCTGGGTCTCCCCGGTGGCAGTGATGGCCCTCGTCGTTGATAACCAGAACGGGTCCCTGCTGGGATTTTCCGTCGGCTATACGGTCCACAACGTCCCGTGGGGTTTCCCTTCTAGCCTCCAGTTCCTCAGGAGTTGTCGGCTTGGAGCCTCCCTCAATTAGCTGCTGCTGCTTGGTGCTGGTCGGCTCCATGTCCTTGGGTTGCATCTGGTGGTAGTTGATCACGTTGACGCTGGCGGAGGTCAGGGCCTGCTCCCACTGATCTCCGGGTGGTACCAAGTTGAAGGCCTTCCAGTCGCTGTCTTCGTGTCCTGGGTCCAGGGAGTCCTGGAGGCGCTCCCTGACGGTGAGTCCTGGCGTAATCACCAGGAAACGCCGGGTGAACCGGTGGTCGTCAGGGGCAGCGTTCCGGTGGTTCGCGGTGTGGTAGAGGATCAACATCGCCATCACCGGGGTCTTCCCGGTGGCGGTCGCCATCTTGTGAGCAATCCGGAGTATGCCGTTGTTGTACTGGTCGTTTATTCCTTGGATTTCTTCCCTGATCTGGTCGGTTGCTGCCTCATTGAGGTAAATGTGGGTCAACATCGCGTCAAGTTGAGCGAAGTACAGTTGGCAGGCCTCCTCATCGGTCCAGTGGTTGATGAGGTCCCGGCTGGTCTGGCTGATACCTGGGTATCCGTCCTCCTGCCAGTTGGCGATAGCGCTCCTGATGTCGTTGACCAGTTTGAGAGGAATCCAGTGGGCTCCCATTTCACCCGGCATGGCCTGTGTGCCTCGCAGTTTCCTGGAACCAGCGACCGGCGGGATGTTCTGGGACTCTCTTCGTCCCGGCAGGGCAGGGGCGTAGGCCTTGGTGCTGGCGTCGAGTTGCCATCGCCACTGGGGAGTCTCGAAGGGGGAGTTTATGACCGGTTCCCTTACCGGGTCGTTGGGCTGGGGCAGGGTCCGACGTGTCTCGGTAGTCACGTTGGTCGGCTCCTTCAATTGTCAGATGGATCTGTGGTTTGCAGTTGCTCCGTTACAGAAGACATGTTTCACATGGTACAACATTGATGTTCTGTTCCTTCTCCGCTCTATCGGAGATGCGCCTCCTCATTCCCTGGGTTCTCTTGCAACCTGTTTGGCCCCCACAATGTGCCGCGCTCCGGTTGGATCCTTAACTTGGAACTGGGTCCGGGTTCTGACATCCACTTGGACTAGGGTTCGAAGTTTCCGAATCTTCGACGCTTCGTCGGGTTCTTGTCCAAAGTGGAGCGGATTTTCCTGTAGGAGTTCCCGCGCTCGCTCCTCCGAGATGGCGGCGACTTGTATGGAGAGGTCCTGATCTCCTTCGAATTGTTTCCTTACGAAGTGTCCCCACTGTTTGGTATCAATGAGGTAAAGGTGCCTTTCTTCTTGGGAGCGTTGGATGAAGATAGGCTTGCCTAGGTAGCGTCCTATCTCGTCTTGGTGAGATTCTGGAATTTGCCAACTGGGCTGGTAACCCTCTGCTCCTTCGGTTCTTAGGCCTGTGATCACGTCGCTCCAGTCACCGGTCATTACCATGAACATGTCGTTCTCGGGGTCGAGGTCCATCTCACTGGTGCTGGCTCCTTTCCGCTCCGAGCCTTGCCATCCCACGATCACTCGCATGGCTGGGTCTTGGGAAAGGCGCACTGCGTCATTGGTGTCGTCGTAGCCGACCAAGCGGCTGTAGATCGACTGTCTTAGCAGCGGAACCAGGTGGTGGAGGATATTGCGTCCGGTACGGCTTTCCTGGAGGTAGTCCTCAGCGATTTCGGTAAGGCCCAAGGCATCATCAAACTCTCGAAAGGCAAGAAGACCAGCGTCGGAGGTGATGGTTGAGCCGTGAAATTCCAGGCGGACTTTGGGGTTGAATTGGAGCCGGAGAGGGGCATTTTCGCCGTCACCCATCAGGTGCCTCCATGATGCCTACGGCATCTTACTGCAAAGCGGACATATCATGGAGTTATTATAGCTGGGAACACGCACAAAGGGCCCATAATTAGACAATGGTTGAAAGACCATCGACGAATTACTGAGAAAGCTTTTTAGCCATATGGGAAATGTGGGTTTAGGGAAGCAGCACCCACTCCATAATTTTCTCAAGTCCACGTAAACGTTGACTGGGAGGCTGGTGATAGGATAGGAACGGTTGAGACTCCCAAGAAAGATGATGAAGGTGACCTCAAGAACCACGGAGCAACAGGCGAACCGGGACGGGTGGTGGAAGAGAACCCGGGGATACGTCGGTAAACACCGGGGAATGGCCAAACTTGGACTGGTCATCGGGGGCGGCTTCGCAACTCCCTTCATCGTGGCCGGTTTACTCGCGATAAATCAAGGCACGGGCCGTGAGGCCGCGGCGTGGTTGGGATCGGCATTGCTGATGTTCGCAACAGCGATGACAATGGCCCTGTGGTCCAGCCGGAGGGACTAGTATTACAACGACGCGGAGATAGCACGCCGGACGGTAGGGGAGGCGAAACAGTGGGCCAAAGAACTGGAAGATCCCCGGCAGGATGAAGAAGAAACTCGAGAGCAACGAATCATGAGATTGGTGGAAGGCACGATGGTAGAGTGGCAGGCCTTCGCCGCAATAGCAGGCACGTTGGTGGCGCCAGTAACCCTTTTCGTGGGATGGGTTTATTGGCTTTTACGAATTGTTCGGGGTGACGTGCAGGACTTGCGGGAAGATATGCGAACGATGGAACAACGGTTAATTGACCGGATTGACCGCAACCACCGGGAGTTGCTGGCCTACCTGCAGGGGCACACCCACGCCGACGGCAGTCCGCCGGTGTTCCACGAGCTGCCCGATTCAGTTGGGTGATCGTCCTTGCACCAAGTGAGACAATTGGGACTCTCTCACCTGCTCGTCCGGAGGGATGGTACCCTTCGGACGAAACTTACTTGAACATTCTTTTTGTAACCGTTGCAACCCGAAAAGCAGAGCCCCCGACTCTCCACTCCACGAAAAACCGAATCCTGCCGGCGTTATACCTCAGGTATTTATCTGGCGCACCCCAGCGGCAGGGAACTGGAGCCGGTTTCATCTCACACAGATCATGGGACGGGTGTGCAGCACATTGAAGGTGTTGCCGCAGATGGTTATGAGCAACCCATTCTCTCTCATCAGGTCCAGTGTGTCGGCCGGTGGCTCTCTCCAATAGGCCACCGCGCTCCCCAGAGTCAGGAGATCCGCGGGGCGGCCGCCCACCTCCAGGGTAAAGGGACTATCAACACGCATCCGGAGGCGTGCCTGACGGACTGCGGCGTCTGAAATGCCGAAGAGAGTCGCGGCCCCGTTCGGCGTCAAGAGTTCCCTGCACCATGCCCGCGCCTCGGCCTTTCTCCTCGAAGTCTCCGTATCCCGTGCGTCCTGCATAGTGCGCTCCTTCATGCATGAGTTTGTTACTCTTACGTGATAGTAACAAAGATCAGCAGACGTTGTCCAAGATCAAGGGCAGCCTGTCTCTCGGTCAGCGGGCCGGCATGCGGGAGGACTTCCAACGGCGGGCGGGCAGCTCCACGCGGCTCCGGTGATCCGACTCGCAGAGCCTGGTACTTTTTCACGATCTAGACTGTCAGTGTAATCTCTGCTGAAGCTGACGAGGAGACTTCCATGACAAACCTGACCGATCCACTGAATCCTCAGGGCGACGCCAGCCGGGTGCTGACTCGGTACGCCGACCGCCTGCTGGTGGTGCAGCACCGTGACCGCCGTGGCCATCATGAGATTTTATCCCTGGACGACAACCGGGCGACATGGTCGGATAAACCCGACGCGGTTGTGGGACGGCAACACCAGAACTTTTGAGGATCTGGTCCATCCCGGTTTCCCGCTGGCGCCGGACACCAAATACTGGGCGGTGCTGACGTCTTCGCCGCTCATGGAGGGAACCGAGGCGCCGACCTTGGGCGCCGCGGGGATCTCCGAATGGGGCGAGAACGTTATCCTGGATGGGCCGGCGGCGGAGCTCGACCCGGGCAGCGAGTCCGGCTGGACGCTGGATTTCTCGGCTCTGGCCTCCCCAGCAGACCCGATGTCGACAGAGGAGTGGGTAACCTTCGCAGCAGAGCTCGAGCTGGAACCCAACGGCAAGATAGTGCTGCGGATGTCGGTATTGACTCATCCGCAGGTGACGGCGTCGTTCGGGCAGGAATCTCACACGGTGGCCGAGGGCGCGACGCAGTCCGTCACGGTCACGCTGAGCGCGGACCCGGAGCGCACCGTCACCATCCCCATCGTAACGATGGAGCAGGACGGCGCATCCTCCGTCGACTACTCCGGCGTGCCGGACAGCATGACGTTCAACGCAGGTGGGCCCACCGAGATGACGTTCACCTTCACCGCGACGCAGGACACGTTTGACGACGAGGGTGAGAGCGTCCTGCTCGGGTTCGGGCCGGACCTGTCGGGCGGGGTGCGCGCGGGAACGCCGGACGAGACGACGCTCACCATCACCGACGACGACCCCCCGGAGGTCTCCTTCGGCCAGAACGCCTACACGGTCGCCGAAGGCGCCGAGGTGAGCGTGGAGGTGAAGGTCACCTCGGCGCCGGCGAGCGCCGTGACGGTATCGGTCACCCATACGCCCCAGGGCGCCACGTCTTCCGCCGACTACTCCGGCGTGCCGGCGAACGTGACGTTCAGCGCGGGGGAGACCTCGAAGGCGTTCACCTTCACCGCGACGCAGGACACGGTTGACGACGACGGAGAGAGCGTCCTGCTCACCTTCGGGACGCTGCCCGCCACGGTGCAGACAGGAACGACGACCGAGTCGACGGTCAACATCACCGACGACGACGACGACGACGCGCCGGCGGGGAAGGTGGCCCTGGCGCTGACGCCGGCGACGATCAACGAGAGCGGGACGGGGAATGCGAGCACGGTTACGGCGAGCATACCGTCGGCGTCCAGCGCGGCCACGACGGTCACGGTGTCGGTGAACCCGGCGGACACCACGCCGCTGACCGGGAACACGACCCTGACCATCCCGGCGGGGGACACGAACAGCACGGGGGTGGTGACCATCACGGCGGTGAACGACGACGCCTACACCGGGAACCGGACGGTGGCGGTGAGCGGGACGGCGGTGAACAGCGTGGGGGTAACCGACCCGGACGACGTGACGCTGACGATCATCGACGACGACGCGGCGGCGGGGAAGGTGACCCTGGAGCTGACGCCGGCGACGATCAACGAGAGCGGGACGGGAAATGCGAGCACGGTTACGGCGAGCGTACCGTCGGCGTCCAGCGCGACCACGACGGTCACGGTGTCGGTGAACCCGGCGGACACCACGACGCTGACCGGGAACACGACCCTGACCATCCCGGCGGGGGACACGAACAGCACGGGGGTGGTGACCATCACGGCGGTGAACGACGACGCCTACACCTGGAACCGGACGGTGGCGGTGAGCGGGACGGCGGTGAACAGCGTGGGGATAACCGACCCGGACGACGTGACGCTGACGATCAGGGAGGACGAGGACATCCCTCTAGGCTGCGAGAGCGGCGACATTTGGTGTGGCACCGTGGCGTATGCCGATAGGTTCCCATCCGACGCCGCCGGCACAAAGCCGCTTCGTTGGTACCACAGGGACCACGACGACCAGGACATGCTTGAGTTTACCCACAATGAGTTCAGGTACAAGGTTTACTCGAGCAGCCTTGGTGCGAATCCGGGGGGTGGGACGTACGTCAGACCGCCGTTCCACATACCGGAACGTTCAAAATCGCTCTTTGGGCTGGGCAACCTGAGCGCGACCGACCCTATGGGCTATTGGGAGATGCCCAACCAGGACTATCTCGATTGGACGCTGTACATCAGCACCAACCAAGACGGCGCCACGCTGGAGGCGAAGCTGCCGTTCAACGAAGCCAAATTCTGCTGTGGCCACAAGTGGAGATGGTACGGCCTCGATCTGTACGAGCTGAACTACGCCTGGGCAGAGGGCAAAGAGTACAAGCTGCGGATTGTGGAGGATCCGCGGGCAGACCGGACGCCGGAGGTGATGGGTCCGCCCCTCTATCTGGAGGCACGGGGAGTCCAACTCCGGAGTGTGCTCCTGCGTTGGGTCCGCCCCCAGGTGAGGAACGACGGCGCCCCGCCGGGTGTCAGCTACAAAGTCCAATGGAAGACAGCCGCCGGCATGTGGGATACGCCGGCCGTTTCGCAGAATGTTTACGTACCGCGTCCCGGAGAGGAAGTGCCGGGTTGGACTATCAGGGGGTTGACGCCGGGTAGCGCCTATGATGTGCGCGTCATCGCAGTCAACGAAGCGGGAGACAGTGCGCCTTCCAATATGCTCCGTGTCCATACCAACGAACCCATCCCCGCCCCTTCGCAGAACCAGGCCGCCAACAGCCCGGCCACCGGCGGGCCCGGCATCATCGGGTCACTGCTGGCCGGCGAGACGCTGACCGCGACCACGGAAAATATCGAGGATGAGGACGGTCTGACGGGAGCGGTCTTCGCCTACCAGTGGCTCCGCTCCGACACCGACATCGAGGGAGCGATAAGCTCCACCTACACCATGACCGACGACGACGCGGGCAAGGCCATCCAGGTGAGGGTCACCTTCAGCGACGATGCCGGCAACGAGGAGTCGCTGACCAGCTACGCACGGCTGTTCGCCCCGCCTCCGCCCCCCGCCCAGCAGGACGACGACGATCCCGCGGTGGCGGTGAGTTTCGGGAGCTCCGCCCACTCCGTGACCGAGGGCGGTACGGTGGAGGTGACGGTGACCCTCGACGTGGACCCCGAACGGACCGTCACCGTCAGCGGGACCGTGACGGTCCGGGACGGAGCCAGCTCTGCGGACTACTCGGGCGTACCGGCCAGCGTGACCTTCGATTCCGGTGAGGTGCTCAAGACCTTCACCTTCAGCGCCACCCAGGACGACGTGGACGACGACGGGGAGAGCGTGAAGCTCACCTTCGGGACGCCGCTGCCCGCCAGGGTGAGCGCGGGGACGGGGAGCGAGTCCACGGTGAACATCCAGTCGAAGACGCCGCTGACGGCCAGCGTCGAGAGCGCCCCACCGTCCCACAACGGCAGCGACGAGTTCAGGATCAGGATCGCCTTCAGCGAGGAGCCGAAAACGGGCTTCAGCTACAAGATCATGCGGGACCACGCCTTCACGGTGACGGGGGGCTCGGTAACCGGCGCGCGCCGCCTGGAACCGCTCAGCAACATCGGCTGGGAGGTCGTCGTCGAACCGGACTCCAACGGCGACGTGACCATCGTGCTGCCCGCAACCACGGACTGCAACGCGCAGGGCGCGATCTGCACCGGGGACGGCAGGCCGCTGTCCAACCGGCTGGAGATAACCGTCAGCGGGCCGGGCGGATAGGGCGGGGTCGGAAATCAGGAAGGGCCGCAGGCATGGCCGGACAGGGGCGGCCGTCACGGCAGAGCGCCCCCGAGCAGGCGGAGCGACAGGCCTGGCGGGGCCTGGTGATGGTCCTGAAGGCCAAGCTGGAGGCCGTGGAAGCGGGAATCACCACCATAACAGGGTTTCAGGAGCAGGATATGCCTACGAACAAGGGACCAGAAAAGCAGATTGGAAAGGATGACGTAGCCGCAGGCGCAGCTGGTGCTGCGGCAGGTGCGGGCTTGGGCGGCTTGGGTGGGGCAGGACTGGCAATCGGCGGTGGGGCAATAGCCATTCCCGCCGTGGCAGTAGTGGCGGTTCCTGCTGTTGCGGTTGGGGCTGTCGCCTTTGGCGCTTGGAAGGTGGCCAAGGCCTTCAGGAAGAAGTCTCGTTGATGCCCTGTGATCCCGTCATCACGCTCGGGGATCTCCCTCTCCCCCTGCGGCAGGTCACCCTGGGACGGGATGGGTAGAGTGACAAACCTACGTAAGGTTAACGTGTGCTTGGAGAAAGAAATGGCAGATTACAGTATTTCGTAGGGGGAATGGGAATCACGACCGGTTTTCAATATAACTGCCAAGTGCGGACACAGTTTCCAGGTGTTCCGGCAGCCCACAGACACTATCGAAAAAGGGTCCGAGTGTACGGCGAAGACGATCGGAGGGAGGTCTTGCTGTGGGTGGACTATCTCGGATTCTCCTGGTGGCGCTTTTTCTGCTGAGCATCGCCTGCGGGTCAGACGTAGCAGACAGCGAAGATCCTGCGCCCAGCTCTCATACCCCGGACCAACCATTATCGCCCGAACCCGTCAACAGCGACGGAGCTGTACGGACCAAAGGGCTGCTGGAGGTCAACAGAATGGTTGACAAACTTTCCGCGGATGGCCTGAGAATAGGCAACTTGAAGGGGTACGTTCAGAACGATTATGGCGAGGATTGCTGGTATACGCAGTCGGCTACGGCTGACGATTCGGTTTCGTATTTCTACGAGAGCCTGACCGGGTCGGATACTCTGATGATTTTTGATGATTTGGGGTGCATGACCCCCCAAACGCCAATTGGCATGGACTATCATCAAAGGATGGTCAACCAGGCTATCTCTAACTGGTACTCGAAACCGGATGCGGATTTCCAGACCAAACCCGGGCAGTTGAAAGAGAAGAGTCGACTTCAGATAAGAGGGTGGTGTATTCAGTCGAAGACTTATCCTTCTAAGGGCATACTGGTTGATTACTTTGTGGATGGTCAAAGCCTTGCATCTGTGGTGCACAACTACTCAGTGGGGGGATGTAAGGGTTGAAGAAAGGGAGTTATATGCGATTGGCTGAGGGTTTAGGACGGCTTCCTGGGCTGGTACATCATCGTCGATGACTACGCGAGGGAGCGCTGCTGTCGGGTCCTGGGAGTTGTTCGTGCCGCTGGCCTATGCCCCGGGACATGTTGGGTGCAGCTTCGGCGAGGATCGGGTGATCATCGACGGGGTGGAGTGGGTAAGGGTTGCGCCCACCTTCTGGTGTGGGAGTTGCTTGCAATAACATGGGAAAGGGCGGGGGCATGATGGAGAAACCTCATACGGCGAACGAGCCAATTCTTCTGTTGGAAACGGACCTTGCTGAAATAGCTGGGCAATCTGGGGAATGGCCGGTTCGTATAATACTTGAGCTATTGCCTATACCGCGGTTGCTCCTCATGTTGGATGACTGCCCTGGAATCGTTTTCAAGGACACGCCTCGTTCTTTTGAGGTTTCGGGCCGGGACCTTGGAAGCATTGAGGTCATCCGGCCTGACTCATCGCGGATTTACGACCAGGGTAATGGCACGGGTACCTACCGATGTACCCTTACGGCGAAACGTTTGCCCTGTGTTGTAGTTGATGACGATGAGCCCCTAGTGTCTGTGGATTTTAGCCTTTTTAATTTCCCAAAGTTTTACGGTTTACATGACCGATGGCATGAGGCGGACGGAATAGACAGGAGTCTTGGCGTTCTGAAATTGCAAGCCTCCTGCTGGGAGATTGACGTTGCTGAGACCCTTGATTGTGACCAGAATGGGAAGCTGCTAGATGCTGATAATGGATATGCTATCACGCATACAGGAAAGATTGTCCGCAAAAATGGCTGTGACCAGAATGGGAGATCCCCATTGCTGCTAGATGCTGTTGCCATTTTCTGCTAAGGAAGCCGGTAATGTCCTCAGAGGAGTTGGGATATTCCTGTCTTTTGCCGCAGGCGGCTATTGTGGCATCCCCATTGCGGAAGGGAAGAACGAAAGCGGTCAAACATCTTGGCTCCGTTGGGGGGCGGGGGAAACCACTCCTTGGTTGTCTATGAGTAGGTCATGGTGGCCTACTAGAAGTCTGGCCGGAAAGCCATTGGCCGGGTTTTGCGCTACGCCAATCAGACGTATTCCAGTCTTATGCGGCACAGTAATACATGTATTACGTTGAAATACCCGCTATTGCATCGATAATCGACGTTATGAAAACGACGGTTTGGGGAGAATCGGGGTTTCCGGCCAGACTTCTAGGCTACCGCGGAGTTTTCGGCCGATTCTCATCACCCGCCTCTGGTAGATAGAGGAAGGAGCGGAAGCTATTCCTCATCTTCGGCCTCTTTTGGCTGGAGTGCTGATGGAGACGGCTGGGCCTGATGTTTCCAGTTTGTTGCCATGAATTGGGCCGAGTTGCTAAACTCCTTTTCCTCCCCGCACAATTGACATTTCCCTTTGCTTATTGGGCCGGTCGCTGTCTCGATAATCCAATGGTGGGCGCATTGTGTAGTGGTCATGGGGTGCCTCCTTGAGCCCTACAGGGGGCCAAGATCCCAAGCCTCTAACCTGGCCGGGACAGTGCGCTCTTAAACTCCGCGATAAGGAGATCAGCCGTCCTACTGGTTAAACCGAACGGCTTCCGACTGGAGCGAGGTGCGACCAAGTAGTTCCAAAAAGCCAGCCATACGTGGTCTTCGCCTTGTTGACCCCTGGTGCTGAGCAGGGCCGGAAGGTACTGACCGACAAATCGGTCTACTACAAACTCGGCGCCTACTTGGTCTCCCTGAAGCTCGGGTAGCTTCAGGACAATCCTGACCCAAAAGGACTGGTCGAATAGTTCTTCCTCATCCAACTCGTACCGCCACTTCTGAGTGAGTAACCTAAGATGCCAGGCCGAACGCCAAGGACAACGCCCTTAACCCCCCACGAGGGTCACGGCCGGGGGCCTCAATGATGGTATGTTACCATATCTGTTAACCAGGCTCCAAATAAGGAGGGACTGGCAACAGTCGGTGGGTTCCGGTGACTCATTTGCTTGGAAAACTTCTTTTTGGATTTAATCATCCGGCTAATTGAAGCTGTGCAGGCCATGCCCATCGCTTCAACAAATACCAACAGCCTTAACCAGAATCCCCTCATGACTGCCTCCTGTGCTGGATCTGCCTCCGGCTGTATAATCATCGAGCCAAGCCTCCAAAAGAGGTTTGGTATGGCAGCCCTCAGCTCTCCGGAGCTGGGGGTGTTTTCTTTGTATACCGCCTTTTCTTTGGTATCCGCTTGCGATCCAGTAACTGTTCCAACGCCGCTTTTGCCAGGGGGGCATTAGCTGGATAGCGGGTGGTTACTCCCCCTGCTGACCACTTCCTCACCGTATTAGCAGGAAGGCCAATCGCGTCTGCCACAGAAGCCAGCATCCATCCCTTCTCTCGAAGCCTGGACAATAATTCCTGTACGTCATTCACACCCCATATTATAGTGCCGCCTGTCCACAAACACCAATTATAAGTAATGTCCTTGACTAGTATTAACAACTGTGGACAAGCGGTATATATTTGGGATGCCATACCAAACTAACCTTTAGGAGGTACCAATGACCACCACTACCAGATCCCCCGAGGAAACCCGTGCCATCTCCCGGCTCCGGGCTCTAAGCCAAGGCGTCAAAGTCTACAGCCTGGACAAGGACCGAACCTACTGTGTCCCATCGGCCAGCGGCGACGGCAGCGCCTATCAGGTCCAGGTCAGCGGCGAGACCATGCTCTGCTCCTGTCCCGCTGGGACCAACGACAAATACTGCAAGCATGTGGCCGCAGTGGAGATGTACCGAGAGAGCCAGGTCCTGCTGGAGAATGCCCGGTCCTTGGTCCTGATTACCGCGCTGGAGCGGAGCCTGGAAGATAAGCTGGCGGACCTGTACTGACCAGGAAGCAAGAGAGCACCCCTGTCTGGACGACGGGATGCTCATGTCCAGGGCTGAAACGTGTAACGGCCTCTGGACAACCGCATTCTAGCAAGGAGCGTGATGGAAGTAAATAAGATATCCGCCACCATCCGATATTCCCAGGACACCGGCAAGGGTAGCTGGAAGGTGGTTGAGTTGGGCGCCGAGGCCAGTATCAGCGACCGGGAGTTTTGGCAGCAGGCGCAGTCCGAGCTTTATTACCAACTGACTCACCAGCTACGCACCTTGTGGTCCAACGGAAACGGTACCACTTTAAACGGCAACAACGGCATTGAGAGCCCCCTAGAGCCGCTTCCGGAGCTTGAGCCGACACCAACGCCACCCGCGCACTGGTGCGACCAGCATAAGGCAGAGTTCAGACGGCAGGAGAAGGACGGTACGGTGTGGTACTCCCACCGACAGGGCAGCGCCTGGTGTAGCGAGGCCTAAACCAAAGCCAAGGTGGGAACTACATTGGGCAGTGATGCCAAAGGCACGGCAGGTGTAAAGATCAAAGCATCGGCTCGGGCCTGTAACCGGGTTCGGCAGCGACGTTTCACTTCTTCCTTACGGTGAGCTAGCCCGCCGAAGAATTGATTCATCTTCTCTTGGACTTTGGCTTTTGTTCCGTGGCATTCGTTGGCCGTGACCTCTTCCCTGGCCCAGTCCCAGACGGCTTCGTCGGCATTGAAGTCTGGACTGTAGGCCGGTAAGGCCACCAACCGCAGATGCAAGTTCGGAGTGGTCAAATAGCTGCGAATCGCTTCTCCTCGGTGGGCTGGCCCATTGTCCCAGATTACTACCAGAGGTCCAGGATAGTTTGCTCTTAGCTGCTGTAAAAAGGCGGTGGAGGTCTCGGCATTGCTGTTTCCAGCTATTTCCATGGCTTCCACCTCCCCAGTCTCCAGACAAACTCCCGAGTAGTAGCAGGCCTTCTCTCCCCACCGGGGACTGGTGGAGTCCACCAGCGCTGCCTCTCCCTTGAGTACCCATTTGCCTCGCAGGTCGGCATCGGCCCGAAAGTGGGCTTCATCCACGAAGAAGATCTTGGCTCCACTCTCTTGGGCCTCCTCTCGGATTTGGCTGTACTGGAGGACGAAGGCTTTCCGTTCTTCATCCTTGGCTTTCAGGAGGCGTTTCTTGGGTCGCTTCAGCACGAAGCCCAACCGATGGAGGTAGTTCAAGCAACTGCTCCGACTCAGCCCCAGGTCAAAGCTCTGCTTGAGAAATTGCCTTACTACTTTCCAGTTCCAGTTGGACAATTCAATCCCCGCCTCCCCAGGCGGATTTTGCACCGCAGACTTCAGTTGGTTCTGTTGACCTCGGTTCAAGACGGGGGGGGGGGCAGTCTGCTCAAAGACCAAACCTTGGGCCCCGCCTTGGCGAAAGTTGTCCAGCCAGTTTCCGATGGTATGAGGCTCTCTCTCCAAAGCCTCAGCCACTTGAGTGGCCGACCACCCTTGGGCCAACAACCATAGCCCATGCCATCGCTCTCGCTCCCGAGGTGTTGGCGCCCGATACATCCTTTCCCGTAAGTCGCCTACATCCAGTTGCCACCGTTCCAGGAGTTGCACTATGTCTGTCATCCCTTCCACCACCGCCAATCGACTTCTTTTACAGAATATCGCAACTCCTCTTCGGGTTCGTTTTATGTAGGTTTCACCTTAGCTTTGGTTTAGTAGTCGATTCCGTGCTTGGCCTCGCACGGTCTATCCCCGCGTGGGCGGGGGAACCTCTTCGGCAATCTCGCCGGTGTCTTGGTTGACGGGTCTATCCCCGCGTGGGCGGGGGAACCCACTATCCCCGCGTGGGCGGGGGAACCTTCGCCCAAACCTGGGTCTATCCCCGCGTGGGCGGGGGAACCGCATGCTTGGGCGGTGGATGGGGGTCTATCCCCGCGTGGGCGGGGGAACCCCTATTTCGCCAATACCAACAAGGTTGGAATATCGCCGAAGCCAATTATAGGCACTTCTCCAAGCTTGTTGTCAGATGGTTAATGATATTTGACCAAGTATACTCCGTCCGCATCCACAATCTCCTTCGGAGACTCGCCCAGGGTGCGGATCTGCTGCTCGCCCACGGCCGAAGGGTCACGCCAGGTCATCACTATCGATCCCTGGCCCAGCTGGTAGTACCACTCTGCCAGAACGTTCCATATCCGCTCCCTTATCCCTCTGGTCATGTTGGGCGAGGTGTACACTCCCGGGGCTATTTCCAGCATCACTGACGCCAGGAATCCCCGGTACCGGGCTTCGACATTGACCGTTACCACCACTGTCATTCGTTCATCTCCCCGGTTATTTCGTCTGCCACGTCTTCAAAAAAGACAGGCTCATCGACCGGGAGAGAGCCTCGGTCTTCCGGGTCCATCTCCAGGGGAGGCACGTCCTGGAACAGGGCCTTGATGCGGTCGATCATCTTGGCGATGACCCGCTCCCTTCGCAGCAGGTCCCCGGTGGTCCTGCGGGTGTGCCGCTCTATCTCCAGGTGGGGCTGGTCCATCACCTCCCTGGCAGACTGGAAGGCCGCGGGCAGCAGAATCGTGTCCCGGAACAGGTCGGCAATGTCCAGGGCGAAGGCTTCACCGCTGTGTTCGTGAATGAAACCCAGCTGTGGGATGGCCCCCGTTGCGGTCACTGCAATCACTGCTGCCGATGTCACCGCCACCGACGCGTGGTTGATGGCCTGGTTGGGCAGGTCCGCCCAATCAGGATCGGTCCGGTCATAACGCCGGTTTCTCCATTCAATCCCATACCGTTGCGCCACCAGGCGGTAGGTGCGCCTCATCCGGGCTCCCTCGACCCCGCGAAGCGCCGAAAGATCCTGCTGGGGCAGCACTTCTCCCAATCGCAGCGCGTACATCTTCTTCGCGATGGTGATTCGGCCGGCGTCGGCGTCGGCCCAGGCCCGCATCTGGCGGCGGGCAGTGTCCGACGTATCCGGCATCAATGGTGGAGCAGTGTAGCACCGGACCCCATCCTCTCCGACGGCTACCAGGGCAGTCCCGTGGCGGGCCATCAACCTCAGGGCGTCATGGCTGACCGTCGAACCCGGCCCCAGCAGAATCATGGACAGCGACTGGAAGGGAATGCCGTAGTCGCCGCTGTCCAGGCCGCTGCCGCTATCGGGCTCGGCGTTCCGCTCGAACCGCAGGGTGCCGTCCCGCACCGTCAGCGCCCCTCGGGACAGCCACAACAGGCCATGCCGGTCGGCGTGGGGAATCCGGGCCGTTTCCAGGCCAAGCCTTCCTCTCAACATTTCTCTTTCTCCGGTGGCAGTTGCCGCCGGCTGGGGTAAGGGACCTCCACATCCCAGCCGGCGGGCTAATGCGGCAACCCCACTCTCGTTATTCAATTGTTAAGGTGCTCACACCACAACCCAACACGCTACGACCCCACTGGCCTGCCCGGCGGCCTCAGCAGCAGCATCCCGTACCCGTAGGACCGGTGACGGCCGATACCCCGGGCCAGCAATTCCGCGAAAGCCCTGGGGTTGGTGATTGAAAGCACGCCCCGAAGCACGGCGTCGGGTCCTTCCACATGCCGGCCCCGGTGTTTGCGGAAGGACCGGATGCGCTGGAAGGACACCAGTTTGGTCTGCTCCAACTCCAGCGCGGCGCCGCCGTTCCGTTCGAGCCGGTCCGACAGCCATCGCAGATAGACCTCATCGCGGCTTCGGGACATTTCTCCTTTCGGATGAGTCTCTGCATCAACCTGGTAGGCATCCAACTCGGCGCCGGCCCGCTCCGAACCCCGGGCCTTCCTGACTACGGGCCGCACCCGTATCTCAAAACCGAGGCGTTTCCCCTTCTGCCACTCCGGCGGCATTGGTTTGGTGTCAACCCCGGCAGGGGGGACGGCGCGCAGCTGCAACGGGTCGGCGAAGGCACCCGCCGCTTCCCGCAAGGCTGCGGTGGTAGCAGTGCCGTAACCGTACAATGTGCCCTGTCTGCATCCTCGGGGAATCATCAGCCGGAAGGGCTTCGGCGCCAGTTCCCCGAAGGTTTCGGTCAGGAGACAGTGCATGGCGTGGTCCGGGTCCTGCAGGCGGCGGGTGCCCATCCACCGCTGGAAGTCGCGGACGTTCACATCAGCGCGCACCATTTGCAGGGTGGCCGTCCCTTCGGGCGCGTCGGCTACCGTCGTCATACGGGACCCTCCTTCCCCGGAGTTTCTGTCAGTCCGGCGGGGAAATCATCCCGTGCCGAGGTGCCTTCGCACACCCAGCGTCCGCCGCCGTGCAGTCCCGAGACCCAGTTGCGCTGGTCGGTGAGAATATGGGTGTCGTTGAGCCGGACATGGGATCCCGGTTCCTCCCCCGACGGCCATATCAGGCGCACTCTTTCGGGAGCCTGCTCCACTTCCAGGGGTGTTTGAAGCAGGGCGTCGATCACCGAGCCGGCCCCCACGCTTCCCCCGTACAGGGGCGCAGAGGGCAGGCAGGGCTTCCGCCCAATAAACAACGGCCGGACCGGTTCGTCCAGGGCCACCGCAAGGTCTTCCAGCGTTGGCGTTTGCTCCGAGGGTTCCAGCCGAAGGGCAACACTCACCCGCATATCGGCAAAGTAGTCGCGCCATCGCAGGTGGGGGGCAAGGTAGGTATTGGCGCCTCCGGCCCTCTCGTCGGGCGCTCCCCGCGTGGTCCAACCCCTGTCGTTGGCCCCCAGTTGGGCCGTCTGGAAGTCCGTCAACCGGACGCCGCCGGCAGGTTCCCGGTCGATGCGGGCGGCGAAGACCAGCCGGTCCTGCAGATCCTGGTGCCGCTCCCGATCCACCCGCCGCCACCCCAGAGCGTTGGCCAGCAGTCCGGTGAGCATCGACACGGCGGGAAACCACCGGATGACTCCCAGGTTGTCGATGGTCTCGCCGCCGAAGGACATCAGCGGCGATTCCAGGTTCAGGATCAGGTGATTCATTACGGCCCCACTTCCCCGTTCGCGACCACTCGGGACGCCCACGCCGCCAGGTCATCCAGGCACAAATGCTCCGCGCCCGGGATGTCACATTCCTCCACCGACATCACCCGGCGGCCCTCGTTGCAGCCGTATGCCCCGTCCAGCTTGCCCAGGTACCCCGACAGCCGGGCGGTGGCATCCTCCACCAGCGGCCTCGCCGGATCCCGGTACGCGTTGGCCAGGGACCGGGGCTGCCGGCTCCCAGCCTCAACCAGCATCAGGTCGGCGCAGGCGTAGGGCGCGGTGGACCCGAGCTTGGCCCCCGGAGTAACCGTCGCTATCAGATGCAGCAGGTTTTCAACCACCTTCGCGCCCAGGGCACGGTCGGCCGTCTGCCATTCATCGGCGGGGCATCCTTCCAGGTTGGAAACCAGCGACGGCACGTCGACTACGACGTAGCCGTAGAACAGCCCGGCGGTCAGCTCCATGTCTCCGATGTGGGCGGCTCCGGCGTCCTCGTCATCCCGCTGCAGGTCGTCCACCACCGAGAAATAGTCGCTCTCGCTCTCCTCACCATGGACGGTCAAAGCGTGGGCCACGTGTATCGCCGCCTCGATGTTGGCCCCGGGATCGGAAGTAACCATTCGGCCGAACAGCGCTCCCTCCAGGCCGGCGGGCAGACGGGCTCCATCCAGGAGGGCGCGGAAGTTGTTGCCCTGGCCGCGTCGGGCGTTGAAAAGGGCGGTGGCGGCGGCGCCGGCGGCCTTGGCATCGCCGGAGTGTTCGTCGCAGATGGCGGTGGCCCGCTCCCGCAGGTGTTCTACCTCGGGGAGGCCGAGGAGTAGCGGTTGGCGTCCTCGCTCCGTAGTGCCGCTGCTCCCGTAGACGCCCCGGTTGAAGGCCTCACCCACCGCGTCAAGCACGTCTTCGCCGTAATTGCCAGCATCCTTCAGCGCTTGGATAACCTTACGTTCGACGATGTTCCGGGAGCGCAGGGCCGACGTGCTGCCGTCGATGCCGTGCAGCGAAAACTCATCCTGGGCCACCCGCCAGTGACGTTTGAGGCACTGGGACGATATGCGGGTGCGGACCGCTCCGCCGAAGGGCATCCGCTTGGCCAACCCGCTGTCGTCCCGGTTCAGCAGAGCGGCCGGATAGGAGTGCAGGGTGTGAATCTGCAGGAATCTTGGGGTGGGCATGGCAAATCTCCTCGCAGCAAGTATCGGTTATTTTCAGGACGCGGGGTTGTTCCGCCGCTCCGCTTGGTAGTAGTCCCGGGCAATGCGGCGGCGAGACTGCTCGGCAGCTTTATCGTCGTACCCTTCGTTGAGAACGAAGGACGCCATCTCCCGCCAGTTGAAGGACACCCCCGCCGCCCCCATCATGCGGAACATCCGCGCCAGCAGTATCCTCAGCATCGGCCCCCGCGCCGTCAGCAGGCGGTTGAAACGGATCTCGCTGTAAAATCCCTGGTCCCGTTGTGCATCGTTCCCCAGGAACAGGGCACGGCCCACCGGGTTGTATCCGTCGTGGGCGGACCGGTTGTCCCCCTCAACCCGGTTGGTGGGAGCCATCAACGCGATCCCGTGGATGATGAGCGCCCACTTGGCTTCCAGTTCAGGGCCCCGGAACAGGTCCTGCCGGGCCATCAGACGCCAGAACGCCGCGGCGTCGGGAACGTCGGGGTTCATGCGGCGCAGTTGGGCCAAGTCCCCCCGTCCGAAGTTCTCCGATGCCATGAGTCCCGCGAACACCACCGCGTTTCCCGCCAGCGAAGTGCCGGTGCTGGAAGTCCTGGCGATTTCGGTTGTCGTCATTCTGTCACTCCCTCGCCGCGGCGGTCTCGAATCTCCGGCAGGCCGGCGTTCCCCCGGATGCGGCCCTCGAAGAGCCCCTCGGCTCGCACCCGGGCCCGGTATCGGTGAATGGCCGGACAGGGCAGGGAGTCCATGGCGCTGTGCAGCGTTTGCCGAGCCTGCTCTGCCAGCCACCGCTGCCACTCCAGGTTCTTCTCCCTGCGCTGTGCCTGGTCGGGAAGGTCGAACTCGTCCTGCAGATCCTCGAAAAACCGGGCGTCGACGATCTTGTCCAGTTGGTCCAGCCACAGCCTGGCCAGCCGACGGCCCTCCGGAGGGAGGTCGGACTCCTCCCCTCGGGCCAGAAACACCTGGATGGCATGACTGAGGATGCGTTGGACGATTCGGACCTTTGCGATCCGGCCCCGGGCAATGGTCTCCAGGTCAGCTGCGCCGCCGCTGGCGCCAAAAGCCCGGACCGTCCTGGGCCTCAGGGGGATGACCCGCTCGTGGTAGCCCGCGGTCTGGCCCTGGCCCCGCACCATGGCCCGCGCAACCAGCTGCGTCCTGCCGGTGTTGGCTCCGGCGGAGCGGGACGTGTTCCACAGGACGGGCAGTTTCCAGTCGCCGGCCGAAAAATAGTCAACCACCCGGTCGTATCTGAAACCTCCGGATGCCAGCGTGAGGGACTTGCCGTCCTTGGTGTTGACGGGTGTCCAGGGGTCTCCGGTGCGCCCGTTCAGATTCCTGGCCTCGATGCGGGCAGCCTTGGAGCTCGTGCGGACCGCCGCCAGGTTCCCCTCGGGACCAGGACGCAGCCGGATGCGTCGGCACACCTCGATATAAAAAGGATGCAGCCGCTCCAGCAGGAGCTCCTCCACCCGCGCTCCGTCCCAGGGCACCGTCCACACCAGCCCTATTCCCCCGGGACGCATGGGGAATTCCCTGGCGAGAGAGCCCATCTGGTCCAGCAGGGTCACGATGTCCATCCGAAGGTGGGCGCCCAACCCCTCCACCGGAGCCAGAGTGAAGGCTGGACGGCTCCCGAAGCCGCCGTTCATCCGGGAAACCCCGTAGTTCCCCGCTCCGCCGAAACCCTCCATAGTCTGCAGCGTCACCAGGGCGAACAGCCAGTCGCCGGGCACGGCGCGGGATGCTACTGAAGACTTCAAGTCATGGTTCTTGGACGTGACCAAGATGTCCAGTTCGTCAGGAGTGGCGGCCACCGCCTTGAAGTCCTTCTCCTTCTCTTTGGACGAAGCGGGCGCCTGCATGAAGGCGGGCTTGGTGATGTCCTCCACCACCAACTGCCACGGCTCGTCTTCCGGGAAATCGGGGGTTAGCCCTCGGATCAACTTCGCCCACTCATCGGCAATATCCGGCAGGTCGGCCCCACCTGCCCGGTGCATGGCCATCGCCCCCAACTGGACCAGGAAGGCGTGCCACGCGTGACGCTGGTGCGGACGCAGTGCGGGGAAGGAAACTACTTTGTCGCTCACCAGGGCGGCGAAAACCTCGGGCAGGTTCGCATCTTTCCGTACACCGCCAGACAGGTCTAAACGGATTACAGGCTCAGTCAGAATGTTCAACATCGTGTTTTTCCTCAGACTCCTTTGGGCCGAGTCGAAGGGCGGAAGGTCTTCATCGTAAGCACACATTCTGCGCTTCAGTAACAGGGAACTGTCAGTAAACAGCCGTCGGGGATTGTTCGGGGCTAACCTTCACCGGATACCGGGCCGGGCATCCCGGCATCCGGGAATGCAGGAGTTTTTCTACGCTCCGCGGTAGGCATCGCGCCGGTGGCCACCCTGACCACCAGCACGACAAGTTCGGCATCCAACAGTTCGTACACAATGCGGTAGTCCCCGACCCGTTGACGGCGTAGTCCCCGCAGTCCGCCTTTCAGCGGTGCGCCAACCAACGGCTGCTCGCCAAGCCCGTTGATAGCGGCGATGATGCGAAGCCGCTCCGGCCCCGGTATGCGCTCCAGTTCCTTGGCCGCGCTGGCCTTAATCCGAACCGAGTAGCTCACGCCTGACCTCATCCCAGTCCAGGACCGGATCGGAGGGATTCCTCATCCGCTCCACCGCCACGGAAAGGTCGTCGAAATCTTCCAGGTACCGTTCCAGGGCTTGGCGGATCACATCGGCCCGGCTCCGCTTGAGCACAGCGGCGGCCGCATCCAGGGCCGCCGCGAGTTCTTCCGGCACCCGCGCGGTTATTTGGGTCATCAGATGACCTCCTGCTTCTCACTGACATTATCATGAGCCAGTTGACTTCAATAAACATTATAACGAGGTCTCTGGGATCACGGTTAACCTCTTTGGAAAACCACTAGACCCGGCGCAGCCCCAGCTTGTCGTAGCGGAAGCGGGCTTCGCCGACGGAGAACTCAAAACCGCCACCCGTTGCGGTGGGAGCAACCGCGTCCTGCGGGTCCAACCCCCGGGACATGTGGTGCGGGATGGAGATTCGGCCGATTTCCAACCCGGGGTCGAAGGGACTGACCGGCAGCCGCTCGAAGGTCACCACCACTCCCTCGTCGCCCAGCCGGGTGCGAATGCGCTCTTCGTTGCTCCCGAAGGCCACCTCCCGGTCCAGGAAGGACACATCCCGGCGGATGACCGCGTCGCGGGCAGTCAGACCCTCCGCCAGCCGCACGCCGGTGATGTCATGGCCGTGAACGATCCAGTCATCGCCGAGTTCGTCCACCAGGGTCTGCAGCGCGTCGGGATGGGTGGCCCGTTCCACCAGCATGCGGTTCATCCCCGGTATTATCCAGGGATCACCCTTCTCCGCATGTTCCGCCACCAGCCGGCGGGTCGCCTCCAGGATGCGCAGGTCCTCGTACACGTAGCCCCCGGGTCCCAGCCCGTTGCGGTTTGAGCCCCGCTTCAGCAGCGGGGACAGGTCATCCCCGTCCGGCAGCAGCACATGGCAGACAGCTCTCTCGAATCCTGCGGGACGGCCCTCGGGACGCTCGTGGCGCTGCAGCCGCCCGATGCGCTGCAGCAGCACGTCCATGGGGCACAGGTCAGTGATGAGGAGGTCGGCGTCGATGTCCAACGACTGCTCCAGGGTCTGCGTGCCGATCACAACTCGGCCTCCGCCTTCCCGATTCCGCCCGACCTGCTCCTCCACCGCCGCATCCAGCAGGTTCCGGTCCTCGGCGGCGAACCTGCCGTGGTGCAGGGTGCCAACGCCACCGCAGGAAAACAGGAGTTGGTGCTCAGCGGGGCCAGCAGCATCCTCCAAGGCCTGCTGGGTCTGGATGGCGAATCCCACCGTGTTCCGAACCACCAGCACCTTGGCCCCCTGGCGCGCCGCTTCCAGCGCCCGCCGGGCCGTCTCCGAAAAGTCCGCCATCGTTCCCGCCGCTTCCACGATTACCCGCTTCTCCCGCGCATTCCCGCCGGCCTCCCATACCGCTTCACCTTCCTGCCCCGGGGTGATCACCGCCGGATACGGGACTGCTTCAGCTTCCGCGGTGGTGATGGAGGAGCCGGCGCCGAACCGGGAACGGCCGGCCGACAGCAGGCTGCGCCGCGCGTGGGACCCCAGGGTGGCCGACATGAGCAGGGCATACCCGCCGGCGCCAAGGTGCGCCTCCAGCAGGTTCTCGATAATCACCCGCATATAGGTGTCTGACGCGTGGACCTCGTCCACCACCAGCAGGTTGCGGGCCAGGCAGGCGGCCCGCATGTGGGCGTGCCGCACCTTTAGCGCTCCCATCATGGCCTGGTCCACCGTCCCCACGGCAATCTGGGCGGCCAGGAACCGCTTGGCGTCCTCGGCAGCCCATCGTCTCCCCGGCGTGCCCCCCGACGATTGGTCCTCCCACCACACCTCGTAGTGCCCCAGGTGCTTGCCGGTGAAATCTCCGGCCTTGAGATACCCTGGCACCGCCAGGACGGGCTCGGGACGCTGCTCCTCGGGGAACATCCTGGCGATGAAACGGTTCACCCGGGCGTGAAGCTGGCTGGCCGCGGAGCGGGTGGGCAGCGCAAAGTACAGCCCGTCCACCAGTCCCGCCTCGTACATCCTGGCAAACCGCCACAGCGCGGCTTCCGTCTTGCCCGATCCGGTCTCCGACTCGATGATCACCAGCGGTTCGTCCAACGGCGTTTCCAGGGCCGCCCGCCGCTGTATGGCGTTGGGCGCACCGCCGGGGACATCGAACAGGTCGGCAAAACCGGTCCTGGTCGACATGCCGCCGAGCAGGACCCGCTGCTCCGTGATGTCCAGGCCGATAGCTTCAACCGCCCTCCGGGCCTGCCGCCTCGCGTGGGCCATATAGCCGTCCTCCGGCACTCCCCGGTACTCGAACCACCCTTCGTCAGACCCAATCCAGTCGGCCAATGTGCAGAGCCCGAGGAACATGTGCTGGAAGGCGGGTTGAGGAGGCAGAGCCTCCCCGTTGCCGCCAAAGGCATCCGGGAACCATTCCCGCACCAGGCCTGCAATCCGCCCGACGCACTCCTGCGGGTCCAGCCCCCCGAAATTGCGCCACACCGCTGAATTGGCAGGCAGGGTGTCCTCCAGACTCAGGGGAAGGCCGTGGTGGGATAAGGTGGCGACGAACATGCCGCAGGCGGTCAACCCGTCCCGGTCATCCCATGCCAGCATCTCGTCGAAGCCCAGTGCTGGGAAGAACCATCCCGATGTTTCGGTGTCTCCGTTTTCGTCGAGAACCGGCACCGTGTCCCTGGTGTGGCCGACCCTTCGGAAGGATGCCGGAACGCGCCCTCCGGGCAAATCCTCAGGCCGCCAGATCTGCGTCTGGAACCCCATGTTCACCTTGCCGATGTCGTGGAGCGCGGCCAGAACCGACAGACGGGAGACCGTTGCCCGGTCCAGGTCCTCCCGCCCTCCGGTTCTGGCCAGCCGCTTGCGGATGGTGGGTTGTCCCAACAACGCTTCGAAGCACGCGCCGACATCGGCCAGGTGGTGTTCCAGCAGGTGGATCCGGCCCGGCTCGCTGCGATCCGATTTCGCCCACTGGTGGAGGGTGTAGGCAGGAAAGCCATCGCGTCCTACGGCAGTTGTCATCTCCGTCCATCCTTCTCAGCCCCGCAAATTCTTCCTCCGGTGGTGAGGGGAGTTGCAGTTGGCGCCATTCTAGGCAACACTGGCATCCATCTGTCAACGGGATGCCGGCAGCGGCCGAGGAAGCAATGACGGGAAACTTGACCTTCAACGCCATCGACGTCGAAACGGCCAATGAACGTCCCTACAGCATCTGCCAGATAGGAATCGTTCAGGTCAGAATCGGCCGTATTGCAACCTCCCGATCCTTCACCGTGGACCCCCAGGAACCCTTCAGGACCTTCAACGTCCGGCTGCACGGCATCGGACCTCAGAACGTCAGGGGCTGCCCCGCCCTCCCCCGCCTGGATGCAGAACTCCGCTGCCTGCTGGAGGGAACACCCCTCGTCAGCCATACTGGCTTTGACCGGTCCGCCCTCGACGGGGCGATGCGCCGCTACGGTCTCAGGCCACTGAGGGTGCAGTGGCTGGACAGCGGGCAGATTGCCCGCCGCGCCTGGCCCGAACGGTATCGCCGGCGGGGTTGGAACCTGGCCAATGTCGCCGCAGACCTGGGGATCTCTTTCCGCCACCACGATGCCGTTGAAGACGCGCGAGCGGCCGCGGAGATCGTCCTTATGGCCTGTCTTCACGTAAGTGTTCAGATTTGAGGGGAAGCGAGCAACCGGCGGCATTCCAGGAGGGGATTGAGACCTCTAGCCCGCCAGGTGCCAAAGAGGGATGCCAAGGTCATCTTGCTGTCGGTGCCCTGCCCTGAGCGGGTGCCGCCGCTGATCTTGCGACTGGTTACCAGATGCCGCAGGCTCCGCTCGGCGGCGTTGTTGTCTGAGGGCACGGCTGGGTCCGACACGAAGACAAACAGTTCCTTGATGAACCGTTCCATGCGCCGGCAGAGCTTGGCCTGAACCGCCAGGGGATCTTTAAGGAAAGGCCGCGCCAAGACCATTAGTTTCTCCTCCAGCATTAGCTGGGTGCGATGGCCTGGCTGGGCTCGGGGAAGGACCGCGGCCTTGGCCTCCGTGTAGACCTGGTGAACCGCCTCGGCCCACTGAGCCAGCCCAGCGTCTTCTGGGTACAACCCTTTCAGGTCATGGATATCCCGCAGCAGATGAGCCCAGCACCGTTGCTTCAGGCCCGGGTAGTGGTTATAGGCGGCGTAGAAATCACTGACCAACACTCCGCTGAAGGAGGAATCCAGCACCTCATCCACCACCCCCTTATCCCGACCCCGACGCAGGAAGTATCGTTCGCTGGGAGTGCTGAAGGTCCAAACATAGCCGTTGCTCCCGTCCTGGCGCCAGCCGGTTTCGTCGCCCTGCACCACGGGACTGGCGCGGACTTGCTCGAGCACCTCTCGCACCGCCGTCTCAGCCTGACGGGCTACTCCATGGACGGCCTGGACGATGGCACCAACACTCAGGTGCAACTGATGGACGGTCTCCAGGTACCATTGGATGATTCTTATGGGCAACCGTCCCTCCTCCCGCAGGGTCACCATCAGGCTTACCAGATTGACCCCCAGGCGCTGCTGGCCCAGAACCACCCCCTGCAGGGCCTCTTTGGGCAGCCGGCGCCGCTGGCATACCGGACAGATGCGGGCTACCAGGGCGTGCTCGGTCACTTCTACCGGAGCCACCGGTAGCTCAATGACTTCCCGAGTTCGCTGTACCCATCCGCCGTTCAGGTGAGTCCCGCAGTCGGGACAGACCGCCACGGCATGCTCCACCCGCTGGGTAGGAGTCATGCGCTGGCGGGCGAAGCCATGGCGGCGCGGCTTTCTGGGCTCCTTTTTCTCCGGCGCTTGCCGGCTGGAGTGCGGCTGATTACCCGGCATCCCCGACGACCCGCGCCGGTTGGGACGGGATTCCAGAACCCCAATCCGCCTTTGCAAATCGGAAATGACTGCCCGCTGGCCGGCAATTATCTCCAGCAGAGTTTCGCGACTCGCCGCGTTCAGGTCTAGTTCAGTGTCCACCTCCCTGGTATGCCACAACTCCCCCGGCCATGCCAGCGTTTTTCCAACGGCTTTGAGCCAATTCACCTCATCAAGTCTGAACAGTTACCATCGTACAGCCGGCCTTGATTCTCCTTCACCGCCAGCAGATAGTCGGCCTGAGCCTCAATGATCTCCCGGGCTATCTCCCTCTGGCAGCCCATGGCGTCGATGGTGATGATGCAACCGGCGAGCTCCAGCAGCTGTAGCAATTTGGGGATGGCGGTGATTTCATTGGACTTCTCGTCCACCTTGGTCTGGCCCAGCGCCAAGCCATGGGACGAGGCCCACACGTTGACCATGTGAATGGCCTTTTTGCCCAGGGTACGGTCGTGGGAGCGCCGTACCGTCTTGCCGTCGATGGCCACCACTTCGCCTTGGGTGACTTGGGCTACGGCTTGGACCCACTCCATGAAACAGCGTTGAAACTGCTCTGGGTCCAGGCGGGCGAAGACGTCGCCGAAGGTATCATGGGAAGGGATACCGTTGGGCAACTCCAGGAAGGACTTGAACCACTCCTCTTTACAGTTGCCGAAGAGCTCGATATCCACCCAAGAATCAGCGCCGCAGATGGTGGCACAAAGGGCAATGGTGACGATATCCAAAAGTTTGTGCCGCTTGGTACGATCAATCCTCGGGTCGTCCAACGCCGCGAAGTATTCGGCGATGGGTGCGCCTGTTGCCTGAACCATCACTACCCCTCCCTAGTTTCGTCATGATGATTACTGTTTTAAACAAATTTAAGAAAGATAATAAGACGCGATTGCCCTGGATGGTGGAGTACGAGACGGGCGAATATGTCTCAGGTTCTGCTATTATGGACCGGATTGAGGAACGCAGAGGCCGTGCCGGGGGGGCGCAGGTTCAGGTTGGTGAAGGGTTCACGTGAGCTTGAGAAGGCCTGGGGCTGCCGTTGGCAGCCAGAATTAGTGGCGATGCCAGTCGGTCTGAGAGGGCCGCAGCACTATGTGAGGCCACGCTGTCCTTCCCAATTCAATTTCCTTATGGAAATACCGTAGCCAGGCTCGGCCTTGCGCTGCTGGCGGTACAGCGAAATGATGCAGCAGGCGCTAGGGAACAGTACGCCGCCCTGCAGTACAGACCAGGCATGATTTTGCTGTACGTCAGCGCCGACCGTGTACTGGGTCTCCTGGCCCAGACCATGGGAAACCTGGACCAAGCATCGTCCCACTTCGAGGACGCTCTTACCTTCTGCCGTAAGGCCGGCTACCGTCCGGAGCTGGCCTGGACCTGCTGCGATTACGCCGATGGGCTGCTTCAGAGGAGCAGCCCGGGAGACCGAGAGAGGGCCAAGTTTCTGCTGGATGAGTCGCTGGCCATATCCCGGGAGTTGGGTATGCGCCCCCTGGTGCAGCGGGTGGCCGCCCGCCTGAACCAGATGGAGTCGCAGCCAGCGGCGGCTCCGGCCTACCCGGACCGCCTGACCCGACGCGAGGTAGAGGTGCTGCGGCTCATCGCCGCCGGCAAGAGCAACCAGGGGATTGCCGGTGAACTGGTTTTGAGCATCAGAACTGTGGAACGCCATGTCACCAACAGCTACCGCAAGATCAACGCCAAGGGCCGGGCCGACGCCACCGCCTACAGCCTACGTCATAAATTGGCCGATTAAATCTATTACTACGTAGTTCCCGCCAAGAACCGCTCACGGGCGCTTTCACCGCGCCCGTTTTGTTTGGTGTGCCAGGCATGTTGTGCATCTTGGAGGTGAAAGTCCTCTGCGGGCCGTGATGACCGGAACCGCTAGCCTAAGCAAGGGTGTCCACCGTGAGGTGGAATCTGAAGGAAGCTTATGGCAAAACTCGGACCCGACGAACAGGAATCGGATACAAGGCCGGCGCAGTGTGGTAACCCGGCCATGGACGGGGAGGCCCGGTAGTCATCCGGACATGTGCGTTGGTAAATCCGGCGGGGACCGAGGGAAGGATGCATAGCTTACCCTGGGAGATCTCTGGGGCTGTCCCGATGGAATCGGGACTACCGCACCGGCAACGGTGGGGGAAGGCTCCGGAGAAGTCAGCCGAGGCCATAGTAGTCCTTCCCGCACGGGAAGGATGAAGGGCCGAATCCTCTACTGCAAGGAGGCAGTCAAGAGGACTCGATGGGCGTAGAGCGGCAGCAAGGCGCGGCCTAACAACTCTCCCTTCTTGAATGGAGGAAGGAGACCGTGCGCCCCGGCGTCCCTGGTGAAGGCGGAACCGGGACTGGGGTGAGCGAGGAGCAGCCAGCGACCACGGTGTCTGAACGGAAACGAGCCTTGACGGGTGGTAGCACCTGTTGAAACAGTAGAGGAAACCGCCGGATACGCTGAGTACGTCCGGTGGTGTGGGAGGACGGGGGCCGCGAGGCCCCCTCCTACCCGATTCAAAAATACGTGGTCCTTTTACCTCAAAATTAGGGCTACCTCGGATGCTCAATAATGCCCGCCGGAGTAAGTTGGCCTCTGTCAGGAGATTCGCAGGACGCCGGCGTCCTAGTATTACAACGTCAGTTCAGGGAGGGATGTGGGGTGATGCCCGCATGGCGGCGCGGCGCTTGGCATGGGAGCGTTTGGCCCGTTCGTTACTGTCCTGCGTATCCTCAAGCCACCGCAGCAACTCGGTTGGCCCGAACCGTTCCCGGGGCAGCATTTCCCGCACCACCCGGTAGACCTGCGGCCTCGTGATCCGGGGCATCTTTTTCCCCCCAAGCCTGTTGCAGGCTCAGCAGAAAAGCTCCGCCCAGCAGGCACAGGGCCACGTGGTGATGCCAGCCAGCCCAGGTGCGGGTCTCGTACTCGTCCAGGCCTACGTCGCTTTTCTCCGTCTCAAACTCCGTTTCTATACGCCAACGGGAGCCTCTCACGTATGCCAGGGTCTCCAACGGGGTATCCTCCGGAGCATTGGACAGGTAGTAGCGGGGTTCGCTGCCGTCCCGGTTCCGGCGGTAGACGGCCCAGTGGATTTCGCCGGGCTTGCGCCTGCTGGTCGGTCGCACCCTCTGGGCGCTGAAAAGGTAGCTGCGTGGCTCCTGGCTTCCCTCGGCCACCGTAATCTCCCGCCAGGCCTCCTCCGGCAACTCGTCGCTGCGCTGCTCCATGGTCCGGCGCTGACCGTCTCGCAGCCTGGGTTTGCGGGGACGCCCGAATCCCTGATACTCCGCACTGGTCCAGGCAGGCTCCGGCGGCCACACCGTAAAGCCGGACGGAACGGTCCAGCACGTACCACATCCCCAAGGCCGCCAGGCCCTCCCGGAAGGACGGCGACATCCCGAAGGCGTCGTCCGCCGCGACCCATCCAGCCTTCAGGTGGCCCCGCTCCTGTGCCCGCCCCACCATCTCCAAGGCCAACTCCGTCTTGGACCGGTAGCCCTGCCTATCCTCCGGCACACCCGCCGCCTCACACCGGTCTTTGTCCGAGGTCCAACTCTCGGGCAGATACAGCCCCTTGTCCACCAATGCCCGTCCCAACGGGCTGACATAGGCCAGGAACATCCCCGCCTGGCAGTTGGCCACCTTCCCCAGCCTCCCGCAGTACTGCCGGGCCACTCCCAGCGACTTCCTCCCCTGCTTGGGAAAGTCGCTGCCGTCCAGCACCCACACCCCTTCCGGATGCTCCAGCCGGGTTCCCAGGTACTCCTGCAGCCGTCCTATAATCACCTCATCGTCCCAGGGAGAATCGGTGAGAAACCGCTGCATCCCTCGGGCTGACCCCGGAACCGTCTCCGACAGGTTCTCAGCGTTGCGCCGCTCCCCAGACTGTACCAGCAGGGCCTGGAGATAATGACCGCTGTGCTCCCGCGTCTCCCGGCGGCCAAACAGCGGCGCGAAGTAAGCGTGAAAATCCCGAAATGACCCGTACACCTGCTCGAAAGCTGCCGCATCCACATCCCCACCTCACCTGCCTATTCCCTCTCCAGCTACACAGTCATCCTATCAAACTAACTGACGTTGTAATACTAGAAGTCTGGCCGGAAAGCCATTGGCCGGGTTTTGCGCTACGCGAAGCAGACGTATTCAAGACTTATATGGCATGGTGGTGCATGTAATACGTTGCAACACCCACTATGCCATCGATAATCGACGTTAAGAAAACGCTGGCCTAGGGGGAATCGAGGTTTCCGGCCAGACTTCTAGGCTACCGGCACCCGGCGGACTCCTGGCCTGGCGGCAATCTTATGCGCAGGGGCCGCCAAGGACCTAGCCCCATCGCAGACCCACCATAACTTTCGGGGGAAAGAATTTCATATGGGAAATTGGCTGGAATGTAGAGGAGGCTTAAACTATGAATATACTCAACAGAATATTTGGATTGGTGTTGGTTTTGTCCCTCTTGGCCGGTATCGCCTGCATCGGTGACCAGGGCGCGCTGGGCCCGGCGGGACCACAAGGTGACCCGGGTCCGGCGGGAGTGGCCGGGCCCCAAGGCGGAGGAGGACCACCAGGTGTTGCCGGCCCAGCAGGAGAACCGGGTCCGGCAGGACCAGCGGGAACTAAGGGACTGCTTCACGTCCCTCAGGATTTCAGCACAATTCAAGCGGCTGTGGACGCGGCCGGCACCAGGGACATCATCCAGGTGGCTCCGGGCACATACAACGAAAACGTGTTGATAGAAGGCAAATCCGACCTCCTGTTGAGGGGCGAGAACGCTGTTTTGCAGGGCAGCGGAGTTGGCACTGGCATCAGTATCCTGGGCTCGGATTACATCCAGGTCCAGGGCTTCCTCGTCGACGGATACGAGGTCGGAATCCTTTTGGACGACACCCGCTACTCAAGAATAAACAACATCGAAACCAGGAACAACAACAACGATGAACTCACTGCCCCTGAGGCCATGAATCTCAATGGCCTCACTCTAGCTGGGTCTAATTACAACTTTATCACCAACGTCTTTTCCCACCATAACGGGCACGACGGTATCAGGCTGAAGGGGGGCAGTTCCAACAATACCCTTCGGGGGAACATCACCAACGACAACGGGGTTAATCCAGACGTACTTAAAAGAACCGCAGGTTGCGGCATTGATTTCGGTGGCGACGCCAACAATAACAACTCCGTCACCGAAAACGAAATGCTTCGCAATCATTTTGGATTCCTGCTCTTCGCACGAGATACTGATGCAGGCTCTACCGGCAATAAAATAGCGCAGAACCTCAGCAATGATAACGGCAGGGCTGGGATTGACGTGTTTGAGGGGAACCACGACAACTTAATTTATCAGAACGATGCCAAGGACAACGCCTTCCTTCCCAACGGCACGTCGGATCTAAGCGATCGAGGCGATCTCGACAATACCTGGCAAAACAACCAGGGCGACTTCAACCACTGATTGTTAAAGAGTGTCCAGCAGCAGGCAGTAAGTGAATATACGCCGGGGCAGCGCTAAGCCGCTGCCCCGGCTGCTGTTGCTGTCCCCTATGGCTCGTTGAATATATGTGGTGGCGGCGGGGACATGACCCGATCGGTCCCTTATTCCTTCCTGCCCATTATCCTGGGGATCTTCTCCGCCCTCGGGGCAGCCTCCCACAGTGACAGTTGTTTCATCCCAATGGGCGGCTAGAGGATCGGCCGAAAAGTACCCTGATCCAGGCTGTTCCGATATAATTGTCAGGATAATTTAATGGGCGGGGGAGGCAGGGGATGCTGGGAAAGCGCTCGAAACAGCTAGGGCTCCTGGAAGCGTACCATCTGTATCTGGACTATGTAGGTAAGGGCTCCTTCTACGGCTTCCTGGCCTCCATGCGGGGACAGCTATTTCGAGACGAAGATTTCGCCGATCTCTATTGCCCGGACAACGGCCGGGACAGCGTGCCTCCCAGTCTGGTGGCCACCGCGTTGTTGCTGCAAGCCTACGACAAAGTGAGCGACCTGGAAGCCAAGCAGAGGGCGGATGTCGACATCCGGTGGAAGGTGGCGTTGGGGATCGAGGTGGAGGACCGTCCCTTTGCCAAGAGCACCCTGCAACTGTTTCGAGCCCAGCTGATCCTCCACGACCGGGTGCGAGCCGTCTTTCAGCGCAGCCTCCAATTCGCCCGGCAGACCGGCTGCCTGAAAGGACGGCGGATGAAGGTAGCGGTGGACACCACCTACATTCTGGGCCGAGGAGCGGTCAAGGACACTTACAACCTGCTGGCCGACGGCATCGTCCAGGTGGTCCGGGCACTGGCCCAACTGGATGGCGCCCGGGCCGAGGAGTGGGCCTTGAGACACGGCCTGGCGCTCTACTTTGGCTCCAGTGTGAAGGGAGAGAGGCGGGGATTGACTGGGACAACAAGAAAGAGCGGCAAGCCTTACTGCAGAAGATAGTAGCCGATGCCGATGGGGTATTGGAATTGGCCCGTCAGGCCCAAGGGAGATTTCCCGCAGATAGTCCTGAGCGCCAGGCTATTGGAGAAGCAGCGGAACTCTTGGGGCAACTCCTCTTGCAAGATGTGGAACGGCAGGAAGATGGTCCGGCCCGGAAGGATGGCGTAAGCCGGGACCGGGTCCCTTCGGTGCACGACCCGGAGATGCGCCACGGGCGCAAAAGCAGCAGCAAACGCTTCGACGGACATAAGGCTGCCGTGGTGGTGGATACCGATTCCCAACTGGTGACCGCGGTAGACATTCTGCCCGGCAATGCCGGTGACAACACCGGAGTCCTGGAACTGGTGGAGCAGAGTGAAGAGAACACGGGCATAGTGGTGGAGGAGACCATTGGGGATGCGGCCTATGGGGATGGCGGGACGCGGCAGGCCTTTGCCGATGTCGGTCGGACGCTAATAGCCAAGGTGCCGGGTCGTCCCAGAAAAGACCACTTCCCCAAGGAGGACTTCCAGATCGACCTGGCGGCCGGCGCCTGCACCTGCCCGGCCGGGCAGGTCACCCACACGCTACGCACCATGGGTACCCGGACCAACCGGTTGGGCCAGACCTACCCGGTCCAGAGTTTTCAATTCGACCCGAAGGTCTGTGGCGCATGCCCCCTGCGGTCCCAGTGCGTGGCGGCTGGAGAGGGCAAAGGCCGCACGGTGACACTCCATCCTCAAGAGGCGCTCCTGCAACAAGCCTGGGCCTTCCAGAAAAGTGAGGACTTCGCCGAATACCGTGGCCGGCGGCAGGTGGTCGAGCATCGCCTAGCGCGGCTGGTCCAACTGGGAGTCCGCCAAGCTCGCTACTTTGGCCGGGCCAAGACCCTTTATCAGCTACTCCTGGCCGCCACGGTGGCCAACCTGACCCTGGTGGCTACCAAGACTGGGATGATGTCCCAGGGTCCAGGCTCCTCCCCCAATAAACCAGAGAATAGACCGGACCGGCCCGCCGCCGGAGCCTGCCCTGAGTTCGCCACCGGGTCGCCCATCGTTACCGCCCAATTCATATTGGTCGCTGCCAGCTGGGCCGCCCTTAGTCTCAGACCTGGCCCAGTCCGCTGGTTAACCTCCGCCTCATCTCGTCACAGCAGGGCTTTTCAGCCGGGTTTCTAGTATTACAACGACGGATTACCAAATATGTTGTCTTACCCTTCGTATTCGGCTGCCAGCGGGCTATCACGGTAGGCTCATCGCATCACGTTGTCAGGTTCAAATCATTCTCGAAAATCGCCCTGCCAGAGGAACCGTCGTTGTAATACTAGGGTGGCCCCCTCACAACAGATCAGGCGCTCCAGCCTGGGCTATAGTGGGGAGAAAACTATCAACCGTAGGAAACCTAGCCGCATGAGGGCATGGCTATCCCCAGATTGTGGCCCCAACGGGTGGATTTCCCAGGGATGTAGCATTAAGCTAGGGGCACAGTATAGCCCCGAGGAGGAGGTGTGAGCGTGGCTAGCCCCATATCTCCCCAGGCTCTTAAAGCGTTGTTGAATGACGATTCCCAGTTCACCTTGATCGATGTTAGAGGCCCCGGTGAATACAACAGCACCCACATACCGGATTCCAGTGTCATCTACCCATCCACCAGATGCCGCCACCGGGCCCATCGATGCTTTGTTCAGTGGTTCCATTTGAAAAGCGTCAATTGCGTTTTCTGCGCCGAAGGTGGACTGGAATAAGTTGGGGTCAGCGCCGGTGACGCAGTTCACACCGGAGTGATGTTTCAGTTGCCAGCGAATACTTTGAAGATCGAAGGTGCCAGGTTTCTGATTACCTTGGACCCGCAAAGAACCATAATGCGGGAAGGGTCAATACTTATCGCAGGTCAACGAATTGCTCGCGTAGGAAAGGCGGCAGACCTGGCGGAAGTGCCCGCGGACCGGGTAATCGACGCTACCGAGATGGTTGTGACCCCAGGATTCATCAACGGGCACATGCACATTAGCTATGCGCATGCGACCCGCGGCATATTTCCGGACGACCTCGGACCGGCCTACTTGCCAAGCGTCTTTAGGTTGCAGGCAGCCATGACTGAGGAGGAGGAGTATTACACTTCGCTCCTCGGAATCACCGAGCTGCTGAAATATGGTACCACCTGCTTTTTAGACCCAGGGAGTACCAAATTTCTGGACGTGTGCATGGAGGCCTACCAGCAGTCGGGCTGTCGCTTGATTGTGGGTTGGCAGGTCGCTGACCGAGCGAACCCGCTTAATGTGCCGGTCTCAACGACCTCGGATGCGATCTCCGCAATGGAAAAGACCATCCAGGCATTTCATAACCGGCTTGACGGCCGGGTACAAGCCTGGGCGATGCCTTTCTCCCCAGCCTTTTGCTCCCAGGAACTGTTGGTCTGGGCTAAAGGCCTGGCCGACCATTACAGCACCGGGCTAACTCTGCACTTCAACAACAGCCGCCAATACATTCAAGCTTGTGTTGAGCAATACGGCAAGAGGCCGGCTGAGTACCTGGAAGACATCGGGGTCTTGGGGCCTAATGTGGTCCTGGCCCACTCTTTGGGTATTGATGAAGTAGAGGTTGAGTGCTTGGCGCGGACCCAGAGCAGGGCGGTCATGTGCCCGACGGCAGCCCTCAAAGGAGGGGCCGGCATGACGCAAACCGGGATGTTGCCCGAGATGCTGAAGAGGGGTGTCACTGTGGGACTGGGAACGGACGCCGGCAACAATTCCAACCTTTTGGAAACCATGCGCTCAATGTACTTAGCAGCTGTCCTATACAAAGACAGCCGAAGAGATGTGACCATGATTCCAGCGGAAACAGCTCTGGAGTTGGCCACTATATCTGGGGCCCGGGCCCTTGGTCTCGAAGAGGACATCGGTTCCATAGAAGTTGGAAAGAAGGCTGACTTGGTGCTCTTCGATACGAAAAGGCCGGAATGGCGGACGATTTTTAATCCGGTGACCAACCTGGTTTACAACGCGGACGGAAGAAGCGTCCATACCGTCTTGGTGGATGGTCGCGTGGTTGTGGAGAACCACCAACCCTTGTTTGTCGATGAATGGGAGTTGATGCAAAAGGTCCAGCAACTGGGTGAAGACTTGCTGGCACGAACCGGGGTTGCATATCCATCCCGCTGGCCGATAGTTTAGTCCCGATTAAAACTTTACTGGTAGATAATTGGTATCGCGGCATTTCGCCTCGATTTCAGGCCGCCAGGCGCTCCTAATCAAGCAATGTCCTTTCCGTCTGCAACCAGTGCTCTTTGGGGTTGGCGGTAAAAGGTGACAAATCCTCCCAGTCCCGCAGGACCGTCTCCCCTGCCCTTCCTGGTACCTAGTCCGAAGCTTCGCTACATAGCCGTCTCGCCGCTCCTCGCAGGAGACCTGGATTGCCGCCTTCAACTCTGGTGGTCACGATAGCCAACAGGCCTCGCGTCCCCAGACCCTTGGCTCGGTTTTCCGTCCAGTGCTTGTCATGGCTGAGCAAAGGACCAGAGGAAAAGTTCGTGGACAAACCGTAGACATTCCCCCCAAAAGAAAAGGCCCCAGGGATTTACATAACCTCCCCAGGGCCCTAATGTTGGGCTATTTCGTAGCTAAATTATTGGCGGGAGTGCGAGGGAGTCGAACCCACCTACCCCGCTCGTCACGAGGCATAACGGATTTGAAGTCCGCAGGAGCCACCGGGCCCCGTCCACTCCCCCGAAGCTGTTTGCCGCCTAACTGCCCAATACAGCGTCTATCTTCTTCTTCAATGCTCCCTTGGGGACTGCGCCGATGACCTGGTCTACGGGCTGGCCATCCTTGAAAAATATGAGTGCCGGGATGCTGCTTACGCGGTATTTCATGGCTATGTTGGGGGCGCTGTCCACATCCAACTTGGCCACGTTCAACTTGCCATCGTACTCCAGGGCCAGATCATGAACCGCCGGAGCGATCATCTTGCAGGGCCCACACCATTCAGCCCAGAAATCCACCAGCACGGGCAATTCCGAGTTTATTACCTCGTCGTCCCAAGTACTTTCACTTACCTCGATAGGTTCTCCCATTAGGTCCTCCTAAAATTGATCTTCCAATTACTTTAGATGCACCCAAGCCGTCAAGGGTTTGTGCGCTTTCCGACCAGTGTATAACGAGATCCAGCTTGACGCAACACGCACGCACCTCCGGCGAGGAAACTGTTCAGAGTTGAAGGGAAGTGAGCAACCGGCGGCATTCCAGGAGGGGATTGAGACCTCTGGCCCGCCAGGTGCCAAAGAGGGATGCCAAGGTCATCTTGCTGTCGGTGCCCTGCCCTGAGCGGGTGCCGCCGCTGATCTTGCGACTGGTTACCAGATGCCGCAGGCTCCGCTCGGCGGCGTTGTTGTCTGAGGGCACGGCTGGGTCCGACACGAAGACAAACAGTTCCTTGATGAACCGTTCCATGCGCCGGCAGAGCTTGGCCTGAACCGCCAGGGGATCTTTAAGGAAAGGCCGCGCCAAGACCATTAGTTTCTCCTCCAGCATTAGCTGGGTGCGATGGCCTGGCTGGGCTCGGCTCGGGGAAGGACCGAGGCCTTGGCCTCCGTGTAGACCTGGTGAACCGCCTCGGCCCACTGAGCCAGCCCAGCGTCTTCTGGGTACGACCCTTTCAGGTCATGGATATCCCGCAGCAGATGAGCCCAGCACCGTTGCTTCAGGCCCGGGTAGTGGTTATAGGCGGCGTAGAAATCACTGACCAACACTCCGCTGAAGGAGGAATCCAGCACCTCATCCACCACCCCCTTATCCCGACCCCGACGCAGGAAGTATCGTTCGCTGGGAGTGCTGAAGGTCCAAACATAGCCGTTGCTCCCGTCCTGGCGCCAGCCGGTTTCGTCGCCCTGCACCACGGGACTGGCGCGGACTTGCTCGAGCACCTCTCGCACCGCCGTCTCAGCCTGACGGGCTACTCCATGGACGGCCTGGACGATGGCACCAACACTCAGGTGCAACTGATGGACGGTCTCCAGGTACCATTGGATGATTCTTATGGGCAACCGTCCCTCCTCCCGCAGGGTCACCATCAGGCTTACCAGATTGACCCCCAGGCGCTGCTGGCCCAGAACCACCCCCTGCAGGGCCTCTTTGGGCAGCCGGCGCCGCTGGCATACCGGACAGATGCGGGCTACCAGGGCGTGCTCGGTCACTTCTACCGGAGCCACCGGTAGCTCAATGACTTCCCGAGTTCGCTGTACCCATCCGCCGTTCAGGTGAGTCCCGCAGTCGGGACAGACCGCCACGGCATGCTCCACCCGCTGGGTAGGAGTCATGCGCTGGCGGGCGAAGCCATGGCGGCGCGGCTTTCTGGGCTCCTTTTTCTCCGGCGCTTGCCGGCTGGAGTGCGGCTGATTACCCGGCATCCCCGACGACCCGCGCCGGTTGGGACGGGATTCCAGAACCCCAATCCGCCTTTGCAAATCGGCAATGACTGCCCGCTGGCCGGCAATTATCTCCAGCAGAGTTTCGCGACTCGCCGCGTTCAGGTCTAGTTCAGTGTCCACCTCCCTGGTATGCCACAACTCCCCCGGCCATGCCAGCGTTTTTCCAACGGCTTTGAGCCAATTCACCTCATCAAGTCTGAACAGTTACCCGGCGAGTTGATGAATTGTGCCCGCCCGGGGTTTTTGCTATCATTAGGGCAGATCTAACGGTGCTAGGGTGAGGATATGTTTCGTCCCGGACCGGAATGGATAATCGTACTTGTGGTGATTCTGCTGCTGATTTTCGGCGCCAAGCGCCTGCCGGAGATCGGCTCCTCTCTGGGCAAGGGCCTACGAACCTTCAAGAGCGCGGTGACCGGCGAGGATGAAAAGCGGGAAGAGAGTCAGCCGGAGCGCAAGGACCCGAACCCCAGCAACACCGACGGCCCGGTCTGAGGCTCCGGTTCAGCCTTACTTCTAGCGTAAGCCTCTACAGTGTCAGGCCCCGGTATGTGTAAGGAACTCGTTTTGCAGCGACCCGCCTAAACTGCGGGTCGTTGTTTTTAGTGTGCCAGGCATGTTGTGCATCTTGGAGGTGAAAGTCCTCTGCGGGCCGTGATGACCGGAACCGCTAGCCTAAGCAAGGGTGTCCACCGTGAGGTGGAATCTGAAGGAAGCTGATGGCAAAACTCGGACCCGACGAACAGGAATCGGATACAAGGCCGGCGCAGTGGGGTAACCCGGCCATGGACGGGGAGGCCCGGTAGTCATCCGGACATGTGCGTTGGTAAATCCGGCGGGGACCGAGGGAAGGATGCATAGCTTACCCTGGGAGATCTCTGGGGCTGTCCCGATGGAATCGGGACTACCGCACCGGCAACGGTGGGGGAAGGCTCCGGAGAAGTCAGCCGAGGCCATAGTAGTCCTTCCCGCACGGGAAGGATGAAGGGCCGAATCCTCTACTGCAAGGAGCCAGTCAAGAGGACTCGATGGGCGTAGAGCGGCAGCAAGGCACGGCCTAACAACTCTCCCTTCTTGAATGGAGGAAGGAGACCGTGCGCCCCGGCGTCCCTGGTGAAGGCGGAACCGGAACTGGGGTGAGCGAGGAGCAGCCAGCGACCACGGTGTCTGAACGGAAACGAGCCTTGACGGGTGGTAGCACCTGTTGAAACAGTAGAGGAAACCGCCGGATACGCTGAGTACGTCCGGTGGTGTGGGAGGACGGGGGCCGCGAGGCCCCCTCCTACCCGATTCGCCGTTGTTTTCATCTGTGATTTACTCGGCGCCGGATAGGGGCTCGATGGCCCGGGAAGAGCGGGATTGTTTCCGTCCCGCCAGTTTGGCAAGCAGGATTCCGCCTTCGTACAGCGCCCATAAGGTTCCTGCTACCAGCGTCTGATTGTAGGGATCTACCGTCGGGGTGATGATCGCCCCCAAAATAAAGGCCACTATAATCCAGTAACGCCGGAATCTGGAGAAGGTTCGGGCGTTGACGATGCCAAGCTGGGCCAGCAGGTACATTACCACCGGGGTTTGGAAAGCGAGACCCATCCCAAACAGCAGCCGGATCATAAAGTCTACATAACTGCTCACCCGAGTCTGATCATCGATAACGCTGCTTCCAAAGTTTATCAAAAAGGGCAAGGCCTGCGGCGTCAGCACAAAGTACCCGAAGGCCACTCCTCCGACGAATGCCAGCAAGCATCCAGGGAGCAAGGCCAACAGGTAGTTGCGCTCCTTAGCGGTAAGACCGGGCGCCACGAAGCGTATGGCTTGGTAGAGAATAACCGGGGACGCCACCACGAACCCGGCGACCATTGAGATCTTGAAACTGGTGGTCAGGGCTTCGGTGACCTGGGTAGCGATTAGTTGCACCCCAGCGCCGTCATTCAACTCTTGGGCAGGTCTCGCGAGTAATATGAGTATCTTCTCCCAAAAGGGGAAGGCCAGGGCGGTACCGGCGACCAGCGCTATGACCGAGATGAGCAGCCTTCTTCTCAGCTCGCGCAGGTGCTCCCAGAGGGTCAACTCCCGGGGGTTCATGGCCGGCCTGCGCCGTTGGAGTCACCGGGGGAGTCATTGGAGGAGTCGCTCGGGGAGTCTTCAGGCTGGGAGCCGCTCCCCGTCGGGGCTCCTCCAGAGGTTTTCGGGTCAGACACGTTCAGGTCTTCAACATCCAGGGTAGTCGCGGCTACAACTTCGTTGAAGGTGCGTCGCAAGTCCCCCAGCACCTTTCCCGCAGCCCGGGCCATCTCGACTGACTTGATGGGCCCTAAGACTAGAAAGGCCACCAGGAAAATAGCCGCCAATTCGAACATTCCCATGCCCAGGAAGTTCAAGATTCGCCCCCAGGCCGGAAGGGACATTCCCGGCGACAGTTGACCGCCGATTCGGGGAATTCCAGCGGCGGCAGGGGACATCCCAATTCCGCCAGCATCTCCAGCAGCCGGCATATAGGCAATCCGATGACGTTGGGGTAGCAGCCGGAAACCATCTCGCCGGGTCTTAGCTCCTGGTCCTGGATGGCATAGGCCCCGGCCTTGTCCATAGGCGTACCGGTGGCGATGGACTCTTCAATTTCGGCATCGGAGTAGTCACGCAAGATGATGTCGCTGGTCAGGGCATCGGTGATGTGGCGACCCGTTGCCACATCCACCACCGTCACGCCGGTGGTTACCTGATGGCTGGTGCCCCTCAGCTCCCGCAGCATCCGGCGGGCATCGCCGGCGTCCACCGGCTTGCCGACGGCCTCGCCTTCCCATACCACGGTGCTGTCGGCTCCGATAATATAACCCTCACTCATGTTTCGGGATACCGCCAAAGCCTTTTCCAGAGACAAACGCCTGGTCATCTCCTCCGCGGATTCCCCATCTAAGGGGTCTTCCGGAATGTCTGAGGGTGTCACCTGGAAATCCATGCCTAGCTGAGATAGCAGCTCCAGTCTGCGGGGGGAGGCTGAGGCCAGGATGATCTGGGGATGCCCTATCCCCAGGGTCAGAGCAGCCACGCATTCCACGTGGTGGGTTTGGGGAAACATGTCCAGAGGCTGCACCTGATCTAGATGATAGCCACCGTCGACTAGTATTTTGAGGTCCCGCGCCAAACTCTCCGGGTCGCAAGACACATAGGCTACTTTCTCCGGCGCAATCTCCAACAGGCTGCACAAGGCCTGGGGTTGGCAGCCAGCCCGGGGCGGGTCCAGCACCACGGCGTCGGGGCGAACCGCCAATCGCGACAGCATCTCCTCGGTTTTGCCCGTCCAGAATTCCACGTTGGTGAGTCCCGCCGCATTCTCTTGAGCGTCGGCCACGGCGGCACTGGACTCTTCGATCGCGATAACGTTGGCCACATGGGGCGCCAGCAAGATGGCCAGGGTACCCACTCCAGCGTATGCGTCCACCAAAACCTCGTCACCACGCAGGTCCAGGGCATTTCGCACCACCTCGACCAATTGAGCGGCCTGCTCCACGTTTACCTGAAAGAAGGAGGGGGAAGCCACCCGGAAGCGCCGGTCTCCCACCGACTCTAAATAGTGGGTTTGCCCGGTGGGCAGCGGGACAGCCGGGTTTTTCAGAGTGGGCTGCACCAGGTAATCGCCGGTATGTTTTCCGGCGCGGATAGCCAGCTGGGTGGTCTCGCTGGACCGGCCCTGCAACTGGGTGAGCAAATCGTTAATTCCCTGGTGCATCAGCATGCAGTGGTCGATGGCAACGAATCGGCGGGTTTCCCGATTAACAAATCCCAATGACCCGGCCGGCCCCACCGTGAATCGCGCGTGGTTGCGGTACCCATACTGCTCCGGAGAGGGTAACACCGCCGCGACCGGCTGTTGGCTCAACCCGCCGACCCGCTCCAGAGCATCAACAACCCGGCTCTTCTTTACGGTTAGCTGGGCTGAATAGTCCAGGTGCTGCCACTGACAGCCGGTGCATTCGCCGTAGTAGGGGCAGGGCGGCTCTACCCGCAGCTCGGAACCCTGGATCAGCTCAACCACCCGCGCCGCCAGGTATTTGCGCTGGATGCGTAGTATTTCGGCCACCACCGTTTCGCCGGGGATGCCGCCAAAGACAAACACGTCCCAACCCTGGTATTGGGCCATTGCTTCGCCTAGCCGGCCCCAGTAGGTTAGGGACAGGGTGATGTGGTCTCCCCTGCTAACAGCTTGCCCGGTCAAATCTCAACCCCAAATCGATGCACTGGATAACTATAAATCAAAGCGCATTCTAATCCAAGGCGGGGTAACGATTTCTCAGCTAGGGCAGCAGGCAAACCTTGTTGTTAACCCACCCCCACTTGTATAATGACAAAGCCTAATCAGCTAGCAAGTCCCCCAGGGCAGCCGGGTTCGGGGTGGTTGCCGCAGCTATTCATGCAGGATTCCGGGCTCGAAGGTGTAGATGGATTCAGAGTACGATGTGGTAGTGATTGGTGCTGGGCCGGGGGGATACGTCGCGGCCATCCGTGCCGGACAGCTGGGACTCAAGACCGCCATCGTCGAGCGAGAGGCTCTGGGCGGCGTCTGCCTCAACTGGGGATGTATCCCGAGCAAGGCCCTGCTCAAGAACGCCGAGGTCCTCTCCTACTTCCACCGCGCCGAAGAGTTCGGCCTGAGTTTCGACAATTTCCACGCCGATTACGCCGCCGCCGTGGACCGCAGCCGGAAGGTTGTCGACCGTAACGTCCGTGGCGTGGCCTACCTGCTGCGCAAAAATAAGGTGGACCATATCGTCGGCGAGGGCAGGCTGACCGCCAAGGGAACTGTGACCGTCGCGCCGGAAGGAACCACCCTCAACGCCAAAAACGTTATTCTCGCCACCGGCTCCAGCCCCCGCACCGTTCCTTCCTTGCCTATCGACGGCGACCAGGTCATCAGCAGCCGCGAATCCATTGTCCTCAAGGACTTGCCCGCTTCCCTGGTAATCGTGGGGGCAGGCGCTATTGGCGTTGAGTTCGCTTACCTCTACCACACCTATGGCGTGGAGGTCACCCTGGTTGAGTTGTTGCCTCGCCTGGTGCCTACCGAGGACGCCGAGATTAGCCAGCAACTGGAGCGTTCCTTCTCCCGCAGCGGCATCAACATTATGACTGGAGCGGGAGTGACCGGACTGGAGCAGAGCGCTAAGGGACTCCAAGTTAAGGTGGAGAAGGATGGCGTAGAGCAGTCTATCGCCTGCGATAAGGTCCTGGTTGCCATCGGGGTTCAACCCAATAGCGATGGCTTGGGTTTGGAAGAGTTGAGTATCGAAACCTCTCGGGGGAACATCCAAGTAGATGATAATATGGCCACCAACGTCCCTGGCGTGTTTGCCATTGGCGACGTTACCGGCAAGATGGCTCTGGCCCACGTGGCCACAGCCCAGGGCGTGGCCGCGGCGGAGCACATCGCCGGAAGGGAAACCCAATCTTTGGATTACTCTCTGATGCCGAGAGCGACCTACTGCCAACCCCAAATAGCCAGTTTCGGACTGAGCGAGGAAGAGGCGCAAGAGCAGGGATACGAGGTTAAAATAGGCAAGTTCAACGTCCAGGCCAATGGGAAGGCGCTGGCCATGGGCGAGACGGAAGGAATGGTCAAGCTGGTAGTGGATGCCAAGTATGGCGAGCTGCTGGGTGGGCACATGATTGGCCCGGAGGTAACCGAACTGCTGGGCGAGCTGGCCTTGACCAAGCTGCTGGAGGGTACCAGCCTGGAGATGGGGTGGGCGGTTCATCCCCATCCTACGATTTCCGAAATGTTGAAAGAGGCCGCCCTGGACGCCCAGGGACGAGCGCTCCATATGTAGGTGGCCCTTATCTATTTAGGTGACCCTTCCCGGTAGGAGAAGGGTTTGGGCCGTCTTTAAGAGGCGGAAGAAGGTCTGTGGCTATAGCTGAAGACAAACGGTTGAACAAAACGGAGTTGGTGGGGTTTTACCGCCAGATGCGCTTGATTCGGGAATTTGAGCGGGAAAGCGAACGCCAGTACACCCGCGGCAATATCCGGGGTTTTCTCCACGTCTACAGTGGGGAGGAGGCCATCGCCGTGGGCGCCATCTCCACCCTGGTTCCTGAGGATTATGTGGTCACCCACTACCGCGACCACGGCCAGGCTTTGGCGCGGGGGGTAGCTGCCAGCGCCGCAATGGCCGAGTTGTTTGGCAAGGCGACCGGCTGTAGCTCCGGCAAGGGCGGCTCGATGCATCTGTTCGATGCGGAGAAGAACTTCATGGGTGGTTATGCCATTGTTGGTGGTCAGCTGCCCATAGCCACCGGACTGGCGCTGGCCAGCCAGTATAAAGGCGAAAGTCGGGTTACGCTTTGCTTCTTGGGTGACGGCGCCATTAACGAAGGAGAGTTCCACGAGTCGATGAACCTGGCCGCCATCTGGGATCTGCCGCTGATATTCTTCTGTGAAAACAACCTCTACGGTATGGGTGCGCCGGCTTCTACCACCCTGTTTTTTTACCAAGAAATCTACAAGATGGCCGAGGCTTTCGGCATGTCCAACTATCAGGTGGATGGCAACGACGTGCTGGCGGTGCGGGAGGTCATGCTGGAGGCCACCGACCGGGTCCGCGCCGGCGAGGGCCCGGTGTTTATCGAGGCCCACACCTACCGGCTCCGTGGTCACTCCATCGCCGACCCGGCCGACTATCGCCCCGATGAAGAAGTGGAGTATTGGGAGTCGAGAGACCCCATACCCCGCTATCAGGAGTGGCTGCTATCGGAGGGCCTGCTATCCAGTGAGGAGTTGGACCAGATTAACGCCTCGGTGGACGACGAAATAGTGGCCGCCGCCGAATTCGCGGCAAGTAGCCCCTTCCCAGCTGCCGAGGACCTGTATCTAGGTGTGTACCAGAAGTAGAGGGCGAGCAGCGATGCCGGTTATCACATACCGAGATGCGGTAGGCCAAGCGTTGAGGGAAGCCCTGGACGAGGATGAAAGGGTCTTCCTGATGGGCGAAGACATCGGCCTCTATGGGGGCGCTTTCGCCGTGACCAAGGGCTTTTGGGAGCAGTACGGCCAGCGGCGGATCAAGGACTCACCCCTCTCCGAGTCGGCGTTCACCGGCGCTGGCGTGGGCGCGGCCATGGTCGGGTTGCGTCCCATCGTGGAGTTGATGACCATCAACTTCAGCCTGCTGGCCGCTGATCAGATAATCAACCACGCGGCCAAGATCAGGTACATGTCCGGCGGGCAATTCTCCGTCCCCCTGATTATTCGTACGGTAACCGGCGCCGGGGCCGGCGTGGGCGCCAGCCATTCCCAGTCATTTGAGGGCTTTTACGCCTCCGTGCCCGGCTTACAGGTCGTGGTCCCTTCCACTCCTCAGGATGTCCTGGGCCTATTTCGAAGCTGTAGGGACCTGGAGGACCCGGTGTTGTTTGTGGAGCATATTCTGCTTTACGGCACCCGGGGTGAAATCTCCGAAAACGGGGAAAAGATTCCCATCGGCTTGGCCGACGTGAAACGCCCCGGCAAGGATGTGACCTTGATCAGCTACTCCCGGATGGTCCAGGTTTGTCTGGAGGCCGCCGGCCAGTTGGCCCAAGATGGCATAGATGCGGAGGTGGTCGATCTACGGTCGCTACGCCCTTTGGATACCGAAACAATAGTAGCCTCAGCCAAGAAGACCCACAACGTGCTGGTTGTGGAGGAGGCCCCTCAGCTGGGCGGTTTCGCGGGTGAGGTCATCAGCCAGATTCAACAGGAAGCCTTTGACTACCTGGACGGCCCGGTCGGACGTCTGGCCGGCGAAGAGGTTCCTATCCCCTACTCCCTGCCGCTGGAGCAGCTTTCCATACCCAATCCGGAACGGGTAGCCCAAGCTGCCCGAAACCTCCTGAGCCGTTAGGCCTTAGAACTGGGTCCCCAGAACTCTCCCCTCTCAGGGTCTTTTCATTCTCCTCGCAATGACAATTTTAAGGCCCGGTCTTCCCTCGCCTCCCTTTTTGACAAGAATCTCCTTACGGTCTAGCATGGTGGGACTCCGGGGCAGGAATTCTTCCCGTCATGGACCAGCCTCGCGCTTGAGGAGAAAATTGAATGGATGCAGCTCAGATCTCCCACATCGGCATATGCGTCCGGGATATGGAAAAATCCTTGGCTTTCTACCGCGACGCCTTGGGCATGAAAGTCGTTGCCGAAGGCGACACAGACCCCACTGAAGGAGGCCGGCCCAACAACTACCGGCATCCGCGCCGGACCCGTAGGCGGGTAAGCCTCAGCTTTAGCCAGAACCCCACCAATCCAACACTGACCCTGACCAACCATCCGGGTGAGGAGCCGGACGGTCAGGCCATTCAGTTGGATCAGGTGGGTATCAGCCATATTGCCTTCAGCGTGGCTGACCCCAAATCTCTGGCCGAAGAGTTGATTTCCAAAGGATATGAGCTGGCCGGTCCTTGGGAGGTCTTCACCAACAGCCAAGGGCAGGTTCGAAGCCTCTACATGTACGATCCGGACCGTATCCTGGTCCAATTCGCTAGGGGCGCCGGGGCCTAGCAGCCGGTACTTACGGAATCTGGAACCCCCAGGGTAAAAACTCCGGGGGTTAACAACTCCGGAGCCCGGCATCCCCAAAAGACGGCGCCATCTTGCCCGGTTCTCCCGGGTGATTTATCATCTTAGAAGCCTGGCGGACGCCTGGCGAGGAGACCGGGTCTCGCCCGGACCCCTGGCATTTTTCGGGAATGGGTGGCCCGTCGAAGGCAGTAGGTCCGCCAAGCCGGCCGTATCACCAGTTCCAACGGCATGAGGAGGACACCTTGGCGACAAATATCGTTATGCCCCAAATGGGCTACGACATGCGCGAGGGCACTGTTGTCAAGTGGTACAAGAGTGAAGGAGAGGAAGTGGCCCGCGGAGAGGTCATAGCCGACATTGAGACCGATAAGGCGACCGTGGAGTTCGAGGCCTACACTTCCGGGGTCTTACGGAGAATAGTTGCCAATGAAGGGGTTGCTATTCCGGTTGGAGAGCTTATCGCCATTATCGCCGGCGCGGATGAGGTATTAGATGAGATATTGGAAGGCCTGCCCGCCGGATCCCCAGCTCAGGCTCCAGGGCCGGAGCCGGTCCCGCCGCCGACCGAGGCTGGGGTAGTAACCGCCTCCCAAACAGCCGACGCCCCTCCGGCGGGGGACGGCGGTAGGCTTAGGGTATCCCCTATCGCTCGCCGCCTGGCCCAGGAACGGGGAATAGACCTGGCATTGATCAGCGGAACTGGCCCCGGAGGCCGGATAGTGGAAAAGGATGTGCTGGAGTTTTTCCCGGCCGCGACCGCCCCGGCCGCTTCACCTACGGTACCGCCCTCTCCTGCGCCGATCCCGGCGGCACTGTCCGGAGAGCGGGTGGACCTCTCCCGCATGCGGCAAGCCATCGCGCGGGTAACCGTGGATAGCAAACGGGAGGCGCCCCATTTCTACGTCACGGCCGAAGTGGATATGGGCAAAGCCATGAATCTGCGCCGGGACCTTAATGACGCTCTGCCTGTTGAGAACCGGGTGAGCGTGAACGACTTAATATTAAAGGCCTGCGCGATAGTGCTGGGCCAATACCCCAAGTTCAACGGCTCTTTCCAGGGAGACCATCTGCAGCTAAACTCCAGCATCAACATTGGTATCGCAATAGCCTTGGAGGCCGGGCTCATAGTGCCCGGCATTAGCAATTGCCAGGATAAAAGCCTGCAAGAGCTGGCCGCCGCCAGCAAGGACCTTGTCGCCCGGGCCAATAGCGGCACTCTGAGGAACGAAGAGTACAGCGGCACCACATTCAGTGTCAGCAACCTGGGTATGTTCGATGTTGACAGCTTTGCGGCGATAATCTTTCCGCCCCATGCCGCGGTTCTGGCGGTAGGTACGGTCAAGGCCCAGCCGGTGGTGCGGGACGGTGAGCTGGTGGTCGGCCAGGTGATGAAGGCCACCCTCTCCACCGACCATCGAGTCGCCGACGGCGCCGAAGCCGCCCAATTCCTGGTAGCAGTCAAGAAGTTGTTGGAGAGTCCGGTCAGCCTGCTGCTGTAACGGTGCCGCCCGCCTCTAACACTAGCCCGGTCCGGCGTGAAGAGGATCTCTATAATTGAGTCTCGAAGAAATTATTCCAAAACTCTGGTACTGCAGGTGGTCCGTCCTTCGACAAGCTCGGGACGAACGGGCGGGGTTCTTTTTCCGTTCGTGGTGAGCCTGTCGAACCATGAACGATTTGTTCCCACACCCACTTCATCAAATCAAATCAGTCGGGAGATGAACCTTGGCGAAATTGACTGGAGGCCAAGCGGTAGTAGAGTCACTGAAAGTCCATGGGGTGGATACCATCTTCGGTATCATATCCGTCCACACCCTGGACCTGTTCGATGCGCTGTTCGATAACCAGGATGATCTTCGTTTCATCGGCGGTAGGCTGGAGTTGGGTTGCGGCTTTATGGCCGACGGCTACTCCCGCGCCACCGGCAAGCCCGGCGTGCTGCTAACCAGCACCGGCCCCGGCGCGGCGGACTCGATGGGCGCCATGGGGGAGGCCTACTTCTCCAGCTCATCGGTGTTGCAGCTCACGACCAACGTGGAGCAGGAATTTATTGGCAGCGGGCGGTTAGCCACCCACGAAACCAAGGATCAGCTGGGAATGTTTCGGGCGGTCACCGACTGGAACGCTCTGATTAACCAGGTGGAGTCCATACCAGATCACCTGATGGAGGCCTTCCAACGGTTCCAAGAGCGCCGTCCCCGGCCCATTGAGCTGGAGGTGCCCACCGATTTGCTGGCTCATCAGGCCGAGGTGGAGGTCCTGCAACCCCGCCAGCCCAGCATTCCCCAGGGCGATCCGGTGATGGTGGAAAAGGCCCTGGCCGCCCTGTTGCAGGCCCAGCGTCCGGTAATTTTTGTCGGAGAAGAAGTCCAGTCCCAGGGCGGAACCGCGGAGATCATTCAGTTGGCGGAAAGGCTGGGCGCCCCGGTAGTAACCGGTGACGGCGCCAAGGGGGCCTTCCCCGAGAACCACCCTCTATCCCTGGGACCGGCCCTGGGACGGCGAATCTGGGGCGACAACCCGGTACAAGATTGGCTGGGCACCTGCGATCTGGCGCTGGTTCTGGGCTCGACCCTCTACTATCGCTCCACCGTTGGCGTTGGCATGAAGCTGCCGGAGCAGGTGATCCACGTGCTGCTGGATGGCGAGTCCATCGGTAAAAACTACCCGGCCAGCATCCCCATCACGGCCAACTCCCAAGCAGTCGTAACCCAGCTGCTGGATGGCATCGGCGAGCGGGATGTCAGCAAGGGGGAGAGCTTTCGGAAAGAGCTGGAATCCCTGAAGCAGCGCGTGTATCAGGGGTTGCAAGAAAACTGGGGGAACGAGCTGCGCACCTTCGAGGCCATCCGCTCCGTCACCCCGGAAAATACCATCTTCTCGCTGGATGCCACGGTTCCCGCCAGCCGGGCCGCCCGCTGCCTGGCCATCAACCAGCCTCGCACCTTCATGGCGCCCCACGGCTGGGCCGGACTGGGGTTTGCCTTCCCAGCGGCCTTGGGCGCCCAGGTGGGGATGCCCAATAATCCGGTGGTGTGCATCACCGGCGACGGAGGGTTCCAGTACAACGCTCAGGAGTTGGGCACCGCCGTGCAGTACGGTATCAACCCGGTTATCCTCATGTTCAACGACAACGCCTGGGGAGTGCTCAAGGGCTACCAAGCTGACCGCTTCGGCGGGCGAGAGATGGCGACTGACCTGGTCAATCCCGACTTCATCAAGCTGTTCGACTCCTACGGCATTGAAGGCACCCGGGTAGCGACAGTTGCCGAGCTAACGCTGGCGCTGGAGAAGGCCGTATCTGCCGACCGAGTACAGTTGATTGAGGTGGAAACGCCCAACGGTTTCGGCGCATTGGTGTAGAGAAGAAGCAAGTGTTCCATTTCAGTATGGGCCCCCCAATCGTTTTAATCCCTCCGGAAACCGCAATCCATGGCTAATGACCTCCGCTCCGACTATCCCCGCCGGGTCTATCCCCTGGACGCCCGGCAGTTGACGGAGGAGCAAATCGCCGTCGCCTTCGCCATGACCTCCCGCCGGCCCGAGTCCTTCGATGAAATCGCCCAACAGGTCACTCAGGAAAAGGCGGCGGACTTCCACGAACGCTGGGTGCTGGGCTACGGGCACGCCTCGGTCGCCGAACATGCTGTGCTGCACCTGGCGGTGGAGAACATCTCCCGTATCGCCTGTGACACCCTGGAAGACAACCGGCTGGCCTCCTACACCGAAAAGTCCTCCCGCTACCAGGTCTTTCCCGAGGGCTACTACCACATTCCCTCGGAGCTGGATCACCAGCCGGCCCTGAATAAGATTTACCGGGAGACTTGCGACGCCCTGTTTCGGGATTACCAGCGGTGCATCGATGGCTGCGTGCAGTACCTGCCCACCCAGCAGCCGCAGCGGGACAAGGAGCGGGACGGAGCCTATGGCCTGCGGTTGAGGCGCATCGCCACCGACAGCTGCCGGCTGCTGCTACCGGCGGCCAGCCTCACCAACGTTGGGGTAACCGCCAATGCCAGGGTGCTGGAACATGCTATCTCCAAGCTCCTGTCTTCCGAGCTGGAGGAGGAGCGGGAGCTGGGTGAGGAGTTGCGGAAACAGAGCCAGTCCATCACGCCCACGCTGATTAAATATGCGGATGTAGTTCCCTATCTGACCCAGACCAGCCGGGAGCAGCGGGAGATCTCTCGGAATGGTGAACTGGAGCCGCCCGCCAGTTTATCCGCCAGTTTATCCGAAGGCAGCAGCCCGGTGCGGGTAAGCCTGGTGGAATGGGATGAGCAGGCCGAAGAAAAGCTGGCCGCGGCCCTGGTCTATCGCTATGCCTCTCGCAGCTACTCCCAGGTCTGGCGACAGGTGCTGGCGATGGGCCCCGAGGAGCGCCAGGGAATTATCGCCCGCTGCACCGCGTCAATGGGCCCCCACGATGCGCCGGTTCGGGAGTTCGAGCTGGTGGGCTATACCTTCGAATTCTCCATGGATTACGGCGCCTACCGGGAGTTCAAGCGACATCGTATGATGTCCTATGTGCCCCAGCCGCCAACCGTGGCCCATGGCTATCGGGTGCCCCAGGTGATTGCCGACGCCGGTCTGGAGGAGCTGTTCGGGGAGGCCATGGCACGAGTGGAGCACGCCTATGACCAGATTGCGGAAACCTCCCCGGCGGCGGCCCAGTATCTGGTGACCCATGCTCACTACCGGCGAATTCTGGCCCGTCTGAATCTCCGGGAGTGCTACCATCTGTTCAAGCTGAGGACGTCCCAATTGGCCCACTTTTCCATCCGGGAGCCTATGTTGGAGGCGATGAAGCTGGCGGTGGATACCCAACCCCAGCTGTTCCGCCACCTGCAGTTGCGGGACTATCCGGAGTGGTGGCCATTCCCTCGCGGCTGAACCTTTATAATCGGGTAGTCCCAGCGCCCAGATTGCGGAGCGATAATTGGATGGGTTCGGAACGTCTTTAGCAGGAAATTAGTAATACGTTATGAATTTTAGGAGGTGCTAACCGTGGCAGACTCACTAACTTTTCAGCAAATCAAGGCGGCGATGGAGGCTATGATCGCCAAGGGGACTCGGACGCCCGATGAGCCGGTGGCCATGGCGATAGTTGATGACACGGGAAATCTGCGCGCCTACGCCAGCATGGATAACCTGAGACTATTTAGCCGCAGGCACGCCGTGCGCAAGGCCTATACCGCCGCGGTGCTGGCCACCGATTCCGGGGCCAATGCCCAACGCCTGCACAGCCAGGGCAGGAGCATCAGCGAGCTGGGAGACCCTCAGCTGACCCATGGTCAGGGCGGTCTGGTCATAATGAAAGACGGGGTTTTGTTGGGCGGTATCGGGGTTGGAGGATACACCAGCGGTCAGGCCGATGAAGACCTTTCGCGGATTGGTCTGGAGGCCATGGACTTGTAGGCTAATGGGCTGCTGCCGGGCCATGGAGACTGTAAATGGTTGCCCAGAAAGCCAGTCCAGGCCGGGGCTAACCCTTTAGTCTGGCGGCGAGTTCAGCGACTCTAAGCCCCAACGCTTCGGCTTGGATCAGATCTTCTGGGGCGACCCCAGCGGTGGCGGTGGCCCCGTAGTACGAGCCGGATTCTTTCATCCGCTCCGACCAGGGCAAGCCAACAATGACCATACCGCAGGCCAGCATCCAATGGATGAGCTGCAGCAGGGTCATCTCCATACCTGAGTGCCTTCCCCAACCAGTAGTGAAGGCGGCTCCGGGCTTCCCCGCCAGACTGCCTTCCTCCCACAGATCGCCCTGCTCGTCCAACCAGCTTTTCAACGTGCCGGTTACGCCGCTCCAGTTGGGGGAGCCCAGCAGCAGCGCGTCGGCTTCCATCAGGTCGCTGGTGAGGGCTTGTGCGGTGGATTTCAGGCTGGCCCGCGCCGCCCCCTGGCTCTCCACTCCACGCGCTATGGCCAGGGCCAGACTCTCAATAGCTGGGCCTTTGGGATCGTAGAGGACCAAAACCGAAACTGTCACCCTGGCCTCGATCTACGGGGGTGTGTCAAAAGTTTCAGAGTCCCAGGAATCGCCCTGCGACAGGCTCAGGACGAACGGGATAACAGCCGCTCGTGGTGAGCCTGTCGAACCATGAGCCGAGGGCAACCCATCTTCATCTGTAGGTGGGGCTCCGCCGCAGCATGATGGCTCGCGACGACGGAAATAAAGCATCTCACCCTCCGCCTAAGGGTCCGAGCAGTCCCGAGTATAGCCGCAGTTGGGACAGACTAACTTGCAATGCCGCTCGGACATGCGCTGCCCGCAAATTTCGCAGGTCAGGTATTCCATTATAGGCTTGGTGGCCGGGCCGGCCGGCCTTAGACCCATTGCTTCTCTCGATTCGACTTTACCCTTCCCATTCCAGCTCACGACTACCTTCCCCCTGGCGAAGGGCCTATTTTGCTGCGGAGAACCATGGTTTCGGTGCCGGCATTGGAACCGCTGTCCTCGATCATAGTCAAGTTTACCCACTCAAATTGGGACACCGGCTCCGGGGGTTGGAGGGCCAGGCTTCCCCATCCAGTGGAATCGACGGCCACCTGGCCGGCCCGAGTTCGGCGGCCATCCCGGACTAACCAAACCTGGTAAGGCAGCTTGGGGGGCGGCTGGGCCATGTCGGAAATCATCAGGAAAGCTCTATTACCCTGGTCATCGACCAGCAATACCCCCTGGGAGTCTCCGGCGCCTCCGGGCGGCTCCAGCACCAGGGGACGGGTTTCGGGATGGGCCAACAAATAACTGGCGGCTCGAATCTCCTGGATGGTGTCCATCATTTGACCGGCATCGGTAGATGCGGCCGCCGCCACCTGAGCAGCCAGCGCTTCATTATCCTCTTCCAGCCGCTTGGTTTGCGCCATGGCCTCTCCCAACTGGGCAGTAACCGTCGAGCCGGCGCGCTCCATCTGGTCCATCCTCCCGGTGGCCTGGAAGTTCATGAACAAGGAAAGGGAGAAAAGGCTTAACACCAGCACCGCGGCCAAGGGCATTGCCAGCTGGGGGGTGCTGAACCAACGGCGAGGCGATACCCCGGTCGATCGGAGATTCGGCCCGGTCTCCGCCGGCGCGGTTTCCACCAATGTGGTCAGGGCCTGCCTGATTCTCAGGCCGAGGGCAGCCGGGGGTATGGCCTGGTCTAGAAAAAAGCCCAAGCCACCGGCGGTCTGGTGGAGCGGCGCGACGTAGCCCCGGCAGCGGTCGCAGCTATCCAGGTGCTGCTCCACTTGAAGGTGCTCGTCATCCTCCAGAGCATCCAGGGCATAGGCCTCCAGCAGTTCATCCGGGTGACTGGGCATGGTAGGTTCAGTCGCCGACATTCTCCTCTAATTCAACCCTTAACTTTTGCATTGCCAGACGAATCCGGGTCTTGACGGTGCCCAAGGGCTGATCCAGCTTCTGCGCGATTTCCGACTGGGAAAACCCGTGAAAGTAAGCCAAGTCGATAACCTCTCGCTGGGCTGGGGGTAAGATGGCCAGGGCTTTCCGTATGCGCTCCCCTTCCAAGTTGGTTATCGCCTGTTCGTCGGTGGCCCGCTGGCTGGAAGGCAGAGAGTCCAGTGTCTCATAATCGGTGGGATGGGCCGTAGCGATATTTCGCCGGCGTGAACGAATAATGTCCACAATTTTGTGGTGGGCCACGCTCATGACCCAAGCCTTGGGCCGGCCCCGCGCGGCGTTGTAGCTGGCGGCCTTCAGCCAGATGTTGAGAAACACCTCTTGGGTCGCCTCTTCCGCCAAAGCCTCATTGCGCAACATGTACCTGGCCATGGAGTAGACCGGGGCGCCGTACCGGGAATATAGCTCCTCCAAAGCCTCCTTTTCGCCAGACGCTGACTGTTGGATCAGCAACTGGTCTTCCAATTCCCGGGATTCAGTCTCCCGGGATTCAGCCATGGGAACAAGTCTCGGACGGGGCTGGAATAGCCCGGCTATGGATTCCTACGTTATTCATGGGAGATCGGATTGCTGTTCGGGCCCGTCGAGGGATTCCCACATGGCCCGTACTTGGCGTCGCGCATCCTCCGGGTCTCCGGTGGATGAGGCACCCTGGATATACCGTTCCAGGTATCCAGAGGCAACTCGGCGTTCCCCCAATTTCAGGTGGCACCAGGCCAGTTCCTTATAACAGTCGAACATGGACGGATTGATCAGGGTCAGCCGCTCCAGCACCCCAGCGGCCGAGCGATAATCCTGACGCTCTATAAATATAAACTTCAGGTTGGTTAGCATGCGGAAGAGGATTTCCCGGTTGGTGCAGGGGGCGAGATACTCCTCTTGCCAGGGAATTCGAGAACCGAAGCCTTCGGCCACTTGGCGGCGGCAGTCGGCGGCCGAAAGAAGCAGTCCGCCGTTGAAGGCGTCCAGGTAGAGATCTGGCTCGGCCAGGCCGACGAGAAAATGGCCCGGCAAACCCACTCCGTAGCAGTTCAGCCCCAGCCTGCGTCCAACCTCCAGGTACACCAGGGAAAGGGTGATGTGGATTCCTCGCCGCGTTTCCAGCACCCGGTTGAGGAAGCTATTATCCGCATCATAATAGTCCTGCCCGTTGCCGGAGAAACCGGCATCCTCGAACAGGTACTGGGAGAGGCTCCGAAAGAGGGTGTCCTGGTCGCTGGCTGGGACCGCCTGTTTTTGCGCGTCGGCAGCCAGGCGGTCCAAATGGGCCAGCTGGGCTTCGACATCCAGCGAGGGGTAGTGTTCGCCGGCCAGATACAGAGCGAGGCGGGCCAGGTCCTGCTGCTCCTCGGGCAACTCCAATTGACTGATGAACAGCTCTCGGAATTGTTGTTTATCTGGCTTTCTTGCCTGCGCCATTTCACCAAACTCGCGGGTCGGAGATTAGACCACCAGGGTGTCGAACAGCTGGTCCAAATTTGGGAGATTCTCGGCATCCCAGAGCAATTGCAGGGCCAAATCACATTGCTGCTCGGTTATGGTTGGCACGGCCAGACCCCGGAATTTGGCTTCCAGCTCCGAGTCGTCCAACGGATTATTTTGGTGGCCTTTGGGATAGGATGTGGAAGCCACCAAAGATTGCCCGGCCTTGGTGGTTATTTCCATGTGGCAGTTATACTCGGCGCTATAGCGACGGGTGAAATCCGCATCCTCCTCAATGGTTATCTTCCCGATAATAACTCGCAGCGCCGGGTCGGCGACGCTGGCGGCCGTGAAAGTAGCCGGAGTAACCCGACCGTCCCGCATGGCCGCGGCGACCATGAAGGGTATGCTGTGGTCGGCGGTCTCCCGGGTTTTGGGGTTCCATTTCTCCGGCTCGCTGGCAGGGCTGCTCACCGCGCTCCTGTAACTCCGAATCTTTATAGATTCTATTTCGGCCACCGGCACTTGGGGTTGCAGCTCCAGCGCCAGGCCGATGGGCGCCTGGGTGGGTATTTGCGAAGGGTAATTCTTAACGTTAGTCAGGGTAATGCGGAAGGGCTCTCCGTTACCACCAAGAGTTTCCGGCCTTACCTGCTTCCCTTCCAGCGCCAACTGCCATAAACCTCCCACACCCTCGAAGGGCTCGGCCGGGCCGCTCATGCCGTCGCCGGCCAGCTGAGCCGCAAAAATGGCGGCTCGAGTGGCGCTGGCGGTGGCGCAACCCTTCCACATGGACAGTTCGCCGGTTCTGGTAACCCGCAGCGGCACATTGGGGACCATCGCCAGGGATATGGCGTTGGCCATCTCCTGCTGGTCGAGACCGAGAACCTTACCGGCGGCACAGGCGGCGCCGATGACGCCAAAAAGGCCCTGGTCCCAGCTGGAACCGGCCGCCTCATCGGAAAGCCGGCAGAACACCTCGTAGGCCAAAACGATCGCGGTGATCAATGTTCTGCCGTCGGAGCTCATGGTGTCGGCGGCTGCCAGGGCCGCGGGAATCATGTCGCTGGGATGCCCGCCACCGGGTGAGAAGTAATAGTCGTTAAAGTCCAAGTAACGAACCATGACCCCGTTGGCAAACCCGGCCAGGTCCATGGAGCTATAGTCTTCGGTGCCCAGAATGCGGGAGGGCGCCGTGCTGGTGACGCCGCCGGCCAGCCGGCGGGCGATCTTGGCCGGCTCCGATAGGTATCCCCCCATGGCGCAGCCAAAGGTATCCACCAGGGTCCGCTTGACCTGGTGGACCACCTCCAGGCTCAGGTCTTCGTAGCTCAAGTCGCAGGCGTAGGCGCTCAGCATCTCGGTAGTTCGGTCCATGGTCACCCCTGAAGTCAAATTGTATTGAGAGCCCTTGACAAAATAACCGATGTCATTGCGAGTTATCATGCTCCGGCGGAGCGCCACCAACAGATGAAAATGGATTCCCCTCGGCTCATGGTTTGACGGGCTCACCACGAGCGGTAGGGATCCCGTTCGTCTTGAGGCTCTCGAAGGGCGAACGGGCTATTTACAGAGCAGCCCTTCGGCTGCGCTCAGGGTGAACCCCGCGAAGCAATCCCGGAGATTGCTTCGTCGCCTCTATAGAATCGAGACTCCTCGCAATGACATTTCATACACCCTCTAGGGTATAGGCCTAACGTATAGCCGCTTCGGCCATGCGTTCCAGTTGCTGTCCCATTTCCTCTTCGGTGGCACAGTGTTCGGGACGCACCACCACTCGGTCCGCTCCCGCATCCAGCAGGGACTGGATCTGATTCCGGTCGGCGGGCTGCCCATAGACAGTGATGGTAAGCGATGCCGGGTCCCGGCCCTTCTCCGTGGCCAGCGTATCTAAAATCTTCCGGCTCTCTTCCAGCTCCCCCGGCGTGATGCGGTTGGGCATCCAGCCGTCTCCCCAAGCCACCACCCGCCGCAGTACATTCTTGGCCATCCCGCCCAGGATCACCGGCGGATGGGGCTGCTGCACCGGCTTGGGATTGCACTTGACCGGAGGAAAGTTGTAGAAGCGTCCGTGGTACTCCGCTTCATCCTTAGTCCACAATTCCTTCATGGCTAGAATCGACTCCCGTACTTGGGTCCAACGGTGGTCGAAGTCGCCGCCCATCAGCTCGGTCTCCTCTCTATTCCAGCCGGCGCCGATACCGAAGAGAAAGCGCCCGTCGCTGAACCGGTCAAGAGAAGCGATCTCCCCGGCCAGCAGCAGGGGATTCCGCTCCGGGACCAAAGTAATTCCGGTGCCCAGCTTGATGGTGCTGGTGACGCTGGAAGCCCTGGCCAAAGCGATAAAGGGGTCGGCAAAGTGCGCATAGGTCTCTGGGATGGGGCCGCCGCTGGGAAACTGGCTATTACTGTTCACTGGAAGCACCGGATGCTCGGCGTACCAGATGGAATCGAATCCCAATTCTTCTGCCTTGCGGGCCATGAAGGCGGGGTCGATGGTGTAGGCGGGCAGGGGGACCGACGTGCCGACGCTCATAACTGGCTCCTTGGTTTTAATTTTTAGACTGCTGGTCCAGGAGGACTGGGGGATTTGCCGGGTCTGCTCGAAATGCTCCCCTATCCTCGTCTTTTTGATTAATCGTCTGCGGTTTGGGGCTCTCTGGCCCGCGCCTGGACCAGGTCGTATTGGCGGCCCGCGTCGGCGGCGACGATATCCCGGTCTTCCTCCAAAAGATAATCCTGGCTAACCAAAGCTTTCGCTGCCGCGGCTGCTTGTTCCAGGTAGCCTTCTCTGGTGGCGTAGCGTTCTTCCAAGGAGGGGCGAGGATCACCATCGGCTTCTCGTTGGGCTCGGGTTGCGGCGAAGGGGATGGTGGATCCGGTATTCCCCAGTATCTGGCCGGTTCCTCCCATGTCCTGATGGCGTAGATTCCAGCCGGTGCAGGTAGCGACGGGCACCGAAATAGCGGGCAGAAGGATTCCGGAGGTTTCGTTGCCATCCTGATCCACGGCGGCCACCAAGTTGGGATAGGGGTCGCCAACCTCCGGCGGTACCTTGGTCGGTCGCCCTTCATCCGCTCCGAAATCCAGGCGGTGGATGCGGTGTAGCGGCTCTGGGAAATTGACCCCAGGGATTGACCGGAAGGTTTTAGCCAGTTGCTCCGGCGGGACCAGGGTGCCGTGCTCCATCCTGGGATGACTACTGGCCGGAGGCTCCGCTCCGTGGGTGACCCAGCGGTCCAGATTGACCAGCGCGGCCCGTAGCAGTGGCCGGTAGTCCACCCAGTTGAAGGGCTGCTGCCCGTGGTTGCCGGTAGCTGCGTTTTGGCTGGTCAGGGGCCAGTTGCCGGAACCGTGCTGGGTTCCGGCGAAATAGTAAATGCGAACCGATTCCGTCGGGGCCAGGTCTCGCCGGCCGCTAACATCCGAGTGGATCAGGGCGCCGTGTCCCCCCCAATACTCCGAGGGAGTGTTGGTTAACATAACCTTCGGCACCCGACCCGATTGAGTAAGCCGGGCCAGCAACCCACCGGTCCTGCCGGTTACCGGGTCGGTCTGATCCGTATCGCTAAAGGGAAACAGGTTGTTGGCGCTGTAGTTGGCCAAGCTGGAGGGCTGGGCGAACCGGTGGTTAAACTCACCACGGCGTCCGCCTCCAACGTGGGGGATTAGGCCGTCGAATACGTCCCGGTCCTGCTCGTCCTGGTTCAACCCCAGGTAAAGCAAGAGCCTCAGGAAGCGGCCACTTTGAGACTGGCCAAAGGCGTAGGCGCGCTCCAGGCTATCCCCACAAGGGTTCCCCTCTTGCTGGGCGCCATGGCGCAAAAAGGAGGCAATATCTCGGGTGGCCAGCAATCCCAAACCCACTACCGGCGCGCCGGTAGTCTCGTAGAGCACCCGATAAACCTGGCCGGGTGTAAAGCCGGATGCCAAATAGATATGCCGCCGGTCGGGTACGGCTCGGTCCCCTTCCATGCGGCGGAAGGACCATTCCTCTCGCGGGATTACCCGTTGCGGAGCATCCTCATGGTCCTGGACCGTCAGCACCGAATTCCAATCTTCCAAGTTATCAGCCGGGTAGGCCAGGTGGTTGCGGTCGGACAAAAACTGCACTTGGGACGGCGAGGAGGGCTGGAAAGTCACCATAACCCGGCCGAAGATAGGCTGGCCATCGGGCGTTGCGGCCTCCGGCACCTGGATGCGCAGCAATCCCGGGTCGGCGGGAACGTCGTGCTGCCACCCGCACCAGACCACGGTGTAGCCCCGGCGCATCAGGAAGCCGGTTCCGGGCTCCTCCGAGACTCCGGCCGGTGAGTCTGGGGAGTTATTAAAGACCTTCATTGCCCGAGGACGTCCCCGGTTCGGCACGTCCAGCAGCAGGCGACCATTTCCCTTCTGGAGAATCGTGGGTTTTAGAATTTGGAAATCCGCCGAAAAGCTGACTTGGCCGCCGGCGTCTCTGGGGGCCAGCTCGAGGTCGTTAATCGCCAGGTTAGCCGGATGATTCGGGTTTACCGAAAAGTGAGCAGTGCCCGCCAAATGCTCATAGGCCCCAACCTCTCCGAAGGACTGGCCACCGGCGTAAGGGCTTTGCACCTTGATCTCAAGCCTGATCACTGCCAAGAGAGGCCTCCCAAAGGGCGAGTTGGCTGCCAATGGGGGAATAGTAACACCCTAGGCAGAGGGTGTAAATCTGAACGATTTTAGGTAACTGTTCAGACTTGATGAGGTGAATTGGCTCAAAGCCGTTGGAAAAACGCTGTCATGGCCGGGGGAGTTGTGGCATACCAGGGAGGTGGACACTGAACTAGACCTGAACGCGGCGAGTCGCGAAACTCTGCTGGAGATAATTGCCGGCCAGCGGGCAGTCATTGCCGATTTGCAAAGGCGGATTGGGGTTCTGGAATCCCGTCCCAACCGGCGCGGGTCGTCGGGGATGGCGGGTAATCAGCCGCACTCCAGCCGGCAAGCGCCGGAGAAAAAGGAGCCCAGAAAGCCGCGCCGCCATGGCTTCGCCCGCCAGCGCATGACTCCTACCCGGCGGGTGGAGCATGCCGTGGCGGTCTGTCCCGACTGCGGGACTCACCTGAACGGCGGATGGGTACAGCGAACTCGGGAAGTCATTGAGCTACCGGTGGCTCCGGTAGAAGTGACCGAGCACGCCCTGGTAGCCCGCATCTGTCCGGTATGCCAGCGGCGCCGGCTGCCCAAAGAGGCCCTGCAGGGGGTGGTTCTGGGCCAGCAGCGCCTGGGGGTCAATCTGGTAAGCCTGATGGTGACCCTGCGGGAGGAGGGACGGTTGCCCATAAGAATCATCCAATGGTACCTGGAGACCGTCCATCAGTTGCACCTGAGTGTTGGTGCCATCGTCCAGGCCGTCCATGGAGTAGCCCGTCAGGCTGAGACGGCGGTGCGAGAGGTGCTCGAGCAAGTCCGCGCCAGTCCCGTGGTGCAGGGCGACGAAACCGGCTGGCGCCAGGACGGGAGCAACGGCTATGTTTGGACCTTCAGCACTCCCAGCGAACGATACTTCCTGCGTCGGGGTCGGGATAAGGGGGTGGTGGATGAGGTGCTGGATTCCTCCTTCAGCGGAGTGTTGGTCAGTGATTTCTACGCCGCCTATAACCACTACCCGGGCCTGAAGCAACGGTGCTGGGCTCATCTGCTGCGGGATATCCATGACCTGAAAGGGTTGTACCCAGAAGACGCTGGGCTGGCTCAGTGGGCCGAGGCGGTTCACCAGGTCTACACGGAGGCCAAGGCCGCGGTCCTTCCCCGAGCCCAGCCAGGCCATCGCACCCAGCTAATGCTGGAGGAGAAACTAATGGTCTTGGCGCGGCCTTTCCTTAAAGATCCCCTGGCGGTTCAGGCCAAGCTCTGCCGGCGCATGGAACGGTTCATCAAGGAACTGTTTGTCTTCGTGTCGGACCCAGCCGTGCCCTCAGACAACAACGCCGCCGAGCGGAGCCTGCGGCATCTGGTAACCAGTCGCAAGATCAGCGGCGGCACCCGCTCAGGGCAGGGCACCGACAGCAAGATGACCTTGGCATCCCTCTTTGGCACCTGGCGGGCCAGAGGTCTCAATCCCCTCCTGGAATGCCGCCGGTTGCTCGCTTCCCCTCAAATCTGAACACTTACGATTTTAGCCCCGGGGTCTTTCGATTGTCATTGCGATAGCCGCCGGGCCGAAGCCATCTCTTGAGGGAAAGGAGAGATTGCTTCGGGAAGTTTATCCTGAGCGCAGCCGAAGGGCTCGCAATGACAGTGAGCAGAATGAAAAGGCCCTATTCGGCCCGCCCAGAGGTTCAATTATGGGAGTTCATTTGTGGGAAAAGACCTGGGTTGCGTCGGCGGGAGCGGCGATGGCAAAGGGTCCGACTCCCACCTCCACCTTCCCCATCAGGGCGTTGCTTCTCGCGTCTATCACCGTAATGTGCTGGGCCAGCTGGTTGGCGACATAAATGCGGCTGCCATCGTGGTTAAAGGTTACCCCGAAGGGAAACTTCCCAGCAGGTATGGTGTCCACTACCCGATGAGTAGACGTGTCGATCACGGACAGGGAATGGCCGGCCAGGTTGGACACGTAAGCCCGGCTGCCGTCCGGGGCAATGGCCACCCAAACCGGCAGAAACCCCACCGGCACGGTGGCGATAACCTGGTTGGTCTCAGCGTCGATAACCGATATAGTGTCGTCTCCCACGTTGACCACGTAGATTTGAGCAGGAGGGCGGCCTAGCTGGTTGAGGGGCGTCACGGCAATGCCGTAAGGTAGATCCCCAACCGCAACGGTGGCAACCAGCTGGTGGGTCGCAGCGTTAATCACGGAAACGGTGTCGGCGCGGTAGTTGGCGACGTAGATGCGGCTGCCGTCCCCTGATACGGCTATTCCGTAGGGCCCACGGCCCACCCTAAAATGATCGACAAAGGCGTTGGTGACCGGGTCCAATACCAACACAAGATTGAAGGCCTGGTCCCCAACATAAACCCGGCTGCCGTCGGGGGATATGGCTACCGGGCGAGGAAATCCCAATACCGGAAGGGTTTTGATGACCCGGTTGGTTTCGGTGTCAATTATTGCTACGGATCGGGATTCCAGGCTGGCGACGTAGAGCCGGCTCAAGTCGGGAGAAATGACGATGCCCCGGGGACCCCGGCCAACTGGAATAGTCGCGTAGGCGCTGCCGCTGTCGGTGGCCACAGCCGAAACGGAGCTGGTGTTGGTATTGGTCACATAGAGGGGAATTCCTTCCAAGAATCTCCCATCAAAAATACTTGAGTCCGGGGTGGTTGGTACACCGGTGGTTGCATATCCGGTGGTTGTAAATCCCGGAGTTGTTGCCGCAGCGCCGAAGGCCAGTCCAAGGACCAAGGCCGGCAGCAGGGTCCAGGCACAAGCGCAGTCTCGGAGCCGGCTAGCGGGTCTGAGAGTTAGGTAGTAAGGCAATCCCATATGAAGTCGGAAGGGCAGGCGGTTTAACCAGGGAGCGGCCACAGACACCCCGGTGATACCATCCCCAAAAATCTGCCGATGCTATAAGATGAAGCTGGTATCCACATCCAGATCGGTAGGGGCTGGCTCCCCGGTATAGTCCTGCCACCATTTTTGGAATCCCTGGTCGCCGAACTTATCGCGCAGGCGGGCCAAATGGGCCTTTACCTGCACCAGCATTGGTAGGTCATGCTCTACCACCAACTGGTAAGTGCGGGCAACCCATTCCAGGGCGGCCTCAATGTCGTCCTGCTCTTCGGCGATCATCCCCAGCTGGCCGTAGGTACGGACGATCCGCTGGATATCACCCAGTTCTTCAAAAATCTCCCTGGCCTGAGTGTACCACTTCAGGGCATCGTCGTAGCGCTGCTGCTCGTGGAAGAGCACCCCCATCTGGCGGCACTCGTCCCCCACTCCTCGGCGATCTCCCAAGTCCTCAAGATATTCCAGCGCGGTTTGGTACAACCCTTCTGCCTCGTCGAAGAGGATGCCTCGAGACTGGGCCAGTAGCCCCAAGTGATGAAATTCCACCGCCATTTGCTCCCGATTGCCGGTACGTTCGCTCAGGTCGAGGGCCTGCTGGTAAAGGTCCCGAGCTTCCTCAAAATCCGACTGAGCGTGGAAAATAGTGCCCAGCTGATGGTAAATTTGGATCGCGGTCTGTTGATCCCGGCTTTCTTCTACCATTTCCCGAGCCCGATAATACCAGTTTTCGGCCTCCCGATACTCGAACTTGAGGTGGGAAATCATCCCCAAGGCCTGGTAATCCTTGACCATTTCTTCTTCATCCGGGAGGCGTTGGTGGATGTCCAAGGCTTTTTTGTACCACTCTTTGGCCTCGGTATAAAGCCGCTGACCCTGCCTGACCTGCCCGAGGGCGTAATGATCGTCAGCCACAGAAAGAAGGTCTTCCCCCTCTTCGATGATCGCCAGGGATTTTTGCAGCCAGCCGGCGGCTTCGTCCCATTGCCGGCGATTCAGGGAGATGATGCCAAACTGATGGTAGACGGCGGCGGTTCGAGGGTCCTGCTCCCCTTCCGGCTGGGCGACCAGGTATTCCAGCAATTGCTGATTCAGGGCCTCAGACGTATTCAGGTCCAGCAGTTCCGTAGCTTCGCTGGCCGCGGTGCCTTGAAGATAAACCCATAGCTCAATGGCGCCTTGCTCCTGCGCCTCGGCGGCGGTCGTGCCCACCGACTCCAGCAGTTGTCCCCGCAGCCGCTGCAGCTCGGGGTAACGCTTCTGCATGCGGTAAACCTGAGCCAAGGGCTGAACCAGCAGCTGGGCGCTGTCCCACTGTTCTGCCTCCAGGGCCAGTCCCAAGGCCTGGGTCAAGTTGCCCTCTTCGGCCAGAATGGCAGTGACCCCGGAGGCCTGATTCTCGTAGAGAGATTCCATAAAGTAGTCGGCGGTATCGGCGTAAACCCGCAGGAACTCAAGCTCCAACTGGCGGATAGCCGGGCCGGACAGCTGCTGGGTCAACTTTCGGCCGTAGAACCAGGGCAGGGCCGGGTGTATCTGGTAAACGCTGGGGGAGATGGGATCCAGGAACCCGGCGGCCTGGGCGGAGCGCAGCATGGTGCGGCAGGCGCCCCAGCCCAACTCCTCCCCCATCGCGCTGCGGTAGGCCGCCCCCTCCTGGGTGATGTGATTCAGAATGTCCATCATCGTCCGCCTCTGGAACAGGGCGAGCATCGGCAGGTGGGTTCGGCTGCGGTGGGTCATTTTGCTCCAGGAGTATTCCATTGCCGCCGTCAAATAGGAGGGCCGCCCCTCTTCTACCGCATCCTCGGGCATTTCCTCCATGCCCCGGCGAATCTCCGCCAGCAAAATCGAAGAGGGCACCTCTTTCAACAGGGGTAATGCTATTTGCATCGCTAGGGGATGGCCCTCCAGCAGGTCCAGCAAAGCCAGGGAATCGGGGGTTACCCGGGCCGCATCTACTGTCGCTTTTTCCAAGATTATCCCAGCCAGCTCGAGCCGGTCGTGTCCGCGCAGCCCGCCCAGCGTCTGCTGTTGAAAGGGAGCAGTAAGCCAGGGGAGGGAAGGATTCTGGCTCACCAGCAATACCCGGCTGGCTGACCCCTCTTGAGTTGCCTGGGCGATGAATTCGCTCAACTCGGCTTGTTCGCCGGAGGTTAACAGCCCCGACCCTTCCCGCGCCGGATCCCCGGCGACATTCTGGATGTTGTCCCAGACCAGCAATGACGGGCGCTTCTGGAGATAATCCAGCACCCAAAGCCGCTGCTGCCTGGCGTTCATGTCGGCAAACTCCAGTCCAGCGGCGGAAGTTCCGATCTCATGAATGGTTCGTTCCAGACCCGCGGGATGGGACGCCTCGAAGGTTGAATAAAATACACCGCCGGGAAGCTGGTCCCGGAGGGTTCGCTGGCACCAGCGGGATATGCCGAGGGCCAGCTCGGTTTTGCCGGCCCCGGTATCGCCCGAAAGCAGCACCACCGGACTCCGCTGGAAAAGGCGTTCGACCTGGCGTATTTCCAGGTTCCTTCCGACCAGACCGTACTGACCGGCGGCGGGCAGAGGGGTTCCTGTATCCTCCTCCTCTGTCCCTGAACTTACCGGGGGCGCTAGCGGGTCCGGCAGTTCTTCCTCAATAACCGGTGGGGTGTAGTGGGCCGATTCATAGACCTGAGGAGCAATCCAGTCCCAGAACACTTTTTTTCCAGTCAAGGTCAGCCGGTGCGGCTCGTCCATCAGGCTGCGGCGGGCTCGGGCCAAGGCCGTTCCCAGGCCGGACCCTTGGGTGAGCGCCTGATATAATTCCCTGAGGAACTGCTCCGTCGTGTCAGCGCCATGCAGGGCGTGGGGCAAGATCGCCGCTTGCGGAACGCCGGCTTGGGCCAGGACTCGGCCGGCGGCGGCCCAGAGGTGGGGGGCATGGCCGGGGTTGGGCTGCTCTCCGGCAGCCAGCACTACCAAGGGAACCCCTGCCGAAAGGAGCAATTGCGCCACCCGAGAGACCGGTACCGGATCTGCTTGGTACTGCTCGTCCTCAAAGATTAAATCCGGAATTAAAGCCGGCTCAGAATCTTCCGCTGAATCCCCGGCGGTACCGGGCGCGATGGTGATGCCGTCGAAATGGACCAGATGGTAGTGCCCGGAGCGCTCCTCTAGAACCTGGCTCAGGGAATCCCAGGTTGGTGGACGGAGATAGTCCAGCTCTACCTGTATGTTGAGGGATTCCAGGACCTTAATTGTCTCGGTGGCCTGTTGCCCGTGAGACTCTTGAATGTTGGCGCCGGAGCCCTCAGTAATAGGTGCCGGCATGGGTGAGACCAGTAGGACGTTGAACTGGGGGGCCGAGGACTGCTCTTCCTGAACGGACGGCGAGGCCTGATCCAACCGGCGCGACACCGATGCCATCTGGGTAGCCGGGTAGCCGGCATCGGGTTCGTTCATCAACTCCCAGGGCAGGGCCAGGAACTCCGCCTGGTCGGAGATGATGTTAAGGGTACATTCGGCCAGCCCAGCGGCCGTCGCCTCCGAGTAGAGGCGGAAGGATTCCTCGTTCCCCCTAAATGTGGCTTGGAACAGTAACCGGCCCAGGTTCCGCAGGCCAGTTTCTACCGCTTCGGCCCGGGCCGCGGCTTCGCCAAAGGGATTGTCCAGGTAATCCCGCAGGTACCAACCGATCTCTTCATAGTCGGAATTGGCCAAAGGGTTTTGGAAAGCCACCGGCGGTGCGCTCTGCCTGCTATTTCCGGACATCCAGCCTAACTGGACCTGCCCGGCTTCGGAAAGATGGTGAATTTCCAACGCCTCTACCAACGTTGCCTCCTGTTGCCTGAGGGTAAGGTCTCCGCCAAAGTGTAGGGTCTCCGGGGGAGGAACTCCCTTGGCCTTTTCTAGTCCATGGGTCGCATTATACTATATGGGGATTAGAGTGGCTCCTTTTGGCCAAGTACCCAGGAGCCAAGGACCCAGGTCAGGCCTGGAAATCGAGGTGAAACGTGATTTACTTGGATGATGAAATACGCCAACTGATAGACGCTGCCCTTGAGGAGGGCGTTTGTTGCATACTGGGCACGGCGTCCCCAGAAGGCAGGCCCCAAATAAGCATGAAGGGCAGCGTGTTGGTATTTGACCGGGAAACGCTGGCCTACTGGGAGCGGGCCAAGCGGTCGGCTCTTGAAAACGTTGTTGATAACCCTCAGGTGGTGATTTTCTACCGAAACCCGGCCAAGCGGATCAACTGGCGCTTCTATGGCACCGCCACGGTATTCGAAGCTGGCGCGATTCGAGATAACGTCATGAACCGAACAGTCCAGGCCGAGCTGGACCGGGACCCGGAACGCGCCGGTGTGGCGGTGCTGGTGAAGTTGGACCGGGTTGTCGAGCTGAACGGCAATGTGCTGCAAGAGCGGGATTAGCTCGGACTAGCGGGACTTTACTCCTGCTCTGTAAATAGCCCGTTCGCCCTTCGAGAGCCTCCGGACGGACGGGACCCCTACCGTTCGGGGTGAGCCCGTCGAACCATGAGCGGTTGCATCTCACACATCTGCCTAAAACAGAGCCAGGGCATCGACGGCCTTGACGCCCTGGCCCTCGGGCAGCACTATCAATGGGTTGATGTCCAACTCGGAAAGCTGACCTTCCAGGTTCACCGCCAACTGAGAAACCTGCACCAGGGCGCCGGCCAGCGCCGTCACGTCGCCCCGGGGACTGCCTCGGAAGCCCTGCAGCAGCTTGGCTCCCTTCACCTGGCCAATCATCTCCCCAGCTTCCTCGAGGTTGATGGGACATAACCGCAGAGCTATGTCGTTGTAGACCTCCACCATTATGCCGCCGGTGCCGAAGAGTAAGACAGGACCCAGTTGGTCGTCATAGGACACGCCCACAATCACCTCGGTGCCGCCGGCCACCATCTCCTGGACCAAAACGCCGTTAAGGACGCCGGCGGGGGCGTGCGTTTTGGCGTTGGACATGATCTCATCGTAGGCGGCAGCCACTTGCTCGGCATTCCGGAGACCCAACCGCACTACTCCAGCCTCCGTCTTGTGCAAAATGTCCGGTGAGTCGACTTTCAGCACCACCGGATAGCCAATGGTCTGGGCGGCATCCACCGCCTCGGCTGATGTTGTAACCAGAGTTTCCCGAGTGGTGGGCACTCCCCAAGCGTTAACCAACTGCTTGCTGTGATGTTCAGACAGTGCCGAACCGGCTATGCCGGCCTTGGACCGGAGCCCGGCCAGGGCTTGAGTCTGCTGCTGGCTCATGGTCTGCTGGGTAGCGAAGCCCTGGGATAGGCGCAGGTCTCGCCAGGAATGGTAGTTCTGTAACGCGCTCAGCCCCTGGGCCAGCTTGTCGGGCACATAAAAGATGGGAATGTTGGCTTCCTTCAGCATGGGCAGACCCGAGGTGGCGCCCCGAGTACCGGTCCACAAGAAGGCCACACCCTTGCTCTGCTTCAAGCTTTCGTCGCGATGGGCAATGACCTGCTCCGCCTGCGCGTCGGCTCCGGCGCTGGCGACGACCAGGCTGCCAATATTCGGTTGTCCGGTCATATGATTCATTATCTCGGGGAAGGACTCGCTGTTGGCGAACCCGGTCACATCAGAGGGGTTGGCGGCCCAGCCGAAACCCTTGAGTATGGCGTTGATACCGTCTCTGGCCTGGTCGGTCAGGGGCGGCAAGTCCAAGCCGGCCTGGCCGCACATATCGGCGGTCAAGGAGCTGACGCCTCCGGAGTGGGATACCACCGCCACCCCGGGCTGAACCGGCTTGGGGGAGTGGGCCAGCAGCTGGCAGACCTCCAATAGTTCGTCGTAGTCCTGAACCCGAGTGATGCCGTACTGAGCGAACATGGCGTCGTAGCGCTGATCCATGCCGGTAAGAGCGGCGGTGTGGGACCTGGCCGCCCGCGTGCCCAGGTCGGAGCGACCGATCTTGATCAGTACAATGGGCTTGCATCTCTCCGCGGCCAGCTTGGCTACCTCCACCAGCTTTCGGGCGTCTTTGAACCCCTCGACAAATCCGGCGATAACCTTCACCCCATCGTCGTCCAGCAGGTATCGGGCGAAGTCGCAAAAGTCCAGGTCCGCTTCGTTCCCGGTGGAGATAATGTGGCTGAGTCCGATGCCGTTCTCCACCGCCCGGGTCAGAAAGGGACCGAAAGCGGAAGCGCCACTCTGGCAGATCAGGCCGATGGGACCGGTGAGACCATCCGAACCCCGGGAGGAAGCGCTGGCCCATATGTCATCCCGCACGTTGGCCAGTCCCAGGCAGTTGGGTCCGCATATGCGCATCCCGGACTCCAGGGCAAAGGCCCCCAGCTCCCCCTGCAGGTCGCGGCGATCGTCCACCTGCCGCTCCGAGAAGCCCGCGGAAATCACCACGGCTGATTTCGCGCCCTTCTGGTGGCTTTCTTTCAGGATGTCCAGCACCTGGTTGTATGGAACGACGATGCCCACCAAGTCGGGGGCTTCCGGCAAGTCGCTGACGCTGGGGTAGGACTTGATCCCCTGGATCTCCTCGTAGCGAGGGTTGACCGCGTACACATTTACCCGATCCTGAGCCTTGAGCGCCGAGTTCAAGAAGCGACCACCGTACTGCATGCGTGGTGTCGCCCCAACCACGGCGATGGACTTGGGGTTGAGCATTTGATCGATGGAAGCCAACATGCTATCGGTCCAGGTCGTCATTTATGTACCTCAAAGTTATCTATTTCCAATATAGGGGAACACAGAGGTGGTCGATAATCTACCACCAAGGGGGTTCGTGCTGGTGCCGGCCTCACAGAGCAGAGGGTGGCCTTCAACTCTCCGCGATTCATGCCCGGGACAAATGACCGCTCGATCACTTCCGGTAAACTGACCGCCGGGGCACCTCCCAGATCAAGAAGATTTAGCCGAAGACCTCCGCCACCGCCAGGCCCAAGCCGGGAAGTACTGGAGAATCAACCTGGTCCCCCAGCCCGAAAATCCCGACCCTTTGCCATTGGCCCTCGCCCAGTTCCATCACTTCCACGCTGCGAGCTTCGGGAGAAACCAGCCAGCACTCCTGTACATCTATGCGGGCGTAATCGGCCAGCTTCTCTTCCATTGCCGACCGGCTGTTGCTTGGGGAGAGAATTTCCACCACCAAATCCGGCGCGCCCTCGATAACCTGGCCTACTATGCCGGCCCTGGCGCCGCTAACAAAGAGCAGGTAGGGCTGGCGGGTGCGCAACGGTTCTCGCTGGATAGCGACATCCAAAGGGGCGAAAAGAACCTCGCCGAGTTGTTGTTCAGATACAAACGCGTCCAAGAGTTTGTACACTCGTGCAAGCAGCCGCTGATGGCCTGTGGAAGGGCTGGGAGGCATAATAATTACGCCGTCGACAATCTCATATCGCTCCTTGATTTCCGGTCCACTCAGATATTCTTCGTAAGTAATTCGCGTCGTCTGCAGGGTCATTTTCCCGTCCTCCCGCTGGCGGAGTTAGCCTAGAAATCTGGCTGGAAACCTCGATTCTCCCCAAACCGTCGTTTTCATAACGTCGATTATCGATGATATAGCGGGTGTTTCAACGTAATACATGTACTACTGTGCCGCATAAGACTGGAATACGTCTGATTGGCGTAGCGTAAAACCCGGCCAATGGCTTTCCGGCCAGACTTCTAGGTCTCCCCCGCGGTCCGCAAGTCGGCGCGCCAGTCGTCCGGACTGGGGCCCCGGTCGATGATTACATCGACCACCGAGGGCAATCCCGAGTTCTGGGCCTGACGCAGCGCCTCGGGCAGGTCTTTGGAGTCTCGGACCTGTACTCCAAAGGCGCCCATTCCCCGAGCCACCGCCGCGTTGTCCGTTTCCACGAACTCAGAGGCGATGCGCCGGCCTTCCGGCTGGTGCTGCCGGACCATGCCCAGCGCATTGTCGTTGAAGACCACGCAGATCATCGGTAGCTGATATTGCACGGCGGTGGACAGAGCGCTGACCGTCATCATGAAACCGCCGTCGCCGGTTACGGACACGACGGGACGGTCCGGATAAACTATTTTCAGGGCCACGGCAGCTGGTAAGCCCCAGCCCATGCCGGCGGTGCCGCCGGGACAGAAAAAGGTGTTGGCCTGCCGCGCCTGGTAGAGGTGAGCCATCCAGGTGCGGTTGTTGCCGGCATCCAGGGAAAAAATGGTGTCCTGGGGCAGGGTTTCTTGCAGGATAGACACTAAACGTTGGGGTGTGACCGGCGAGGTGTCTATGTCCATGGCCGGGTCTCGATAGAATTGCAGGTCGGTCTTGCGCTGGGGCAGGCCGTCCGCCCACTCTTGGCGATTACCGGCGCTGCTGGAGGCCGCATCCTGGGAGGCTTCCAGCAGCTGGTTCAGGATGCTGCCGGCGTCGCCGATGAGGCCCAACTCCACCGGGAAGGTCCAGCCGGCGTTACGGTCGTCAATGTCTATTTGAATTATGTGCTGCCGGCGGGGGTCGAAAACGCTGGGCCTTTCCCGAACGGTGTCCTGGGGGCTCAGCTTGGCGCCCACTATCACCACCGTGTCCGCGTCGCCCACCGCGCTGTTGGCGGCCGCCTGACCATAGACGCCCACCATTCCCACCGACAACGGGTGAGTCTCGGCGATTGCGCTCTTTCCTTTATAACTAGTGGCCACCGGCATGTTCCACAGCTCGGCTAGCTGCTGCAGCTGGGGGTGGGACTTGGAGAGGTGGACGCCGTTGCCCGCTACCAGCACCGGGCGTTTGGCGTTGGAAAGGATTTCGATGGCTCGCTCGATATCTTGGGGCGCGCTCTGCGGCTTCGCGGTGTTCAGATATCCGCTGGTTGGATGAATGAAGGGTGGCGATTCCACATCCACTTCACCGCCAATGGAGGCGCTGCGCATCACCACGCAGGCTGGGCCCGGCCGGCCGCTGGTAGCGTGCTTGATGGCCAGTTGGGTGCCGATAACCGCCTCTTTGGGGCTGGTGGCCAGGGTGGTGTACTTGGTCATGGCCTTGAAAATCGACTGCAGGTCGATGCTGCCGTACTCTCCTGCGCCCGATTGGTTGGCCGGATGCTGGGCAGACCCTCCATCTGAGGTATCGGTGAGCACCACCATTGGGGAGCTGCTGAGCATTGCCTCCATGATTCCGAAGCTGGCGTTGGAACCGATGAACAGCCCCTGCCCCATGACCACCGCTGGCTTTCCGGTAGCCCGCCCGTACACATCGGCCATTATCGCGGCCGTCTGCTCGTGGCGGCACAAGATGGTCTTAATCCGGTCTTCCTTGCCGTAGAGCAAACCGTAAATTTGACCGGTGCCTCCGCCGGGAATACCGAATACGTACTCTATCCCAGCCTCTTCCAGTGCCTGGACTATCAGCTTGTTGGCTTGGGGCATGAGTCCTCCTTAGTAATTGGGCGGTCTCTGATGGCCACGGGCTCTCCGGGTTATCGTTGGGATAATAACCCCCAGGTATGTGGGGGTCAAGCTGAATTAGTAAAGAACTCCCCGGGGTCTGCCGCGCTGATTAAGGGTCTTTCGGTTCTCCCCAATGTCATTGCGAGGGCCAAAGGCCCGAAGCAATCTCAGGAGGGCAAGGAGAGATTGCTTCGCGGAGTTTATCCCGAGCGCAGCCGAAGGGCTCGCAATGATAATCGGAAGGCCTTGGGAATTAATCTGGGACCATTGACCCGAGGATTTGGCTAGCTTAGAATCCCTGAATCTGGAGGAGCCGCGGAATGCGGTCCCCGGCCATTTACTTCGGGAAAATATACCCCATCAAAATTTGCTTCATCAGAGGGGGAGACAATGAGGGGAAGCGACGCGGTTATCCGAGCCCTGGAAAAAGAAGGAGTCAGCTACATTTCGGGGTTTTCCGGCGGCGGGCTGGCCCCTCTTTGGCGGCCCCTCAGAGAGTCCAGCAGCATTCAGGCCTTCGCCACCCGCCATGAAAGATTGGGTGTGGAAATTGCGGATGGTTACTCCCGCGCCACCGGCAAGGTGGGGGTTGCCATGGCCGGCGTCGGACCGGGCGCAACCAACACGCTAACCGGTATCGCCAGCTGTTTCGCCGATAACGTGCCGGTGCTATTGCTTATGGGGCAGCATCCCCTGCGAAACCTGGGAAAAGAGTACCAGCAGGAAGTCTCTTCCAGCTTCTTCGACACTCTGGTCAAGTGGAAGAGCACCTTTACCCGGGTGGATGAAATACCGGGCATTATGCGTCGCGCCTTTACGGCGCTGCGGTCGGCTTCGCCCGGACCGGTAGTCCTGGAGATGCCCCAGGACGTGCTTACCGCCGAGGCGGAAGATCAGGTGCTGAACTATGAACCGGTGGGCCCGGGCCGCAAATCATCGCCGGACCGGCAAGACATAGAGAAAGCCGCCGATCTGCTGGTTAACGCCAATTACCCCATCTTGAACGCTGGTGGCGGCGCCCTGAGCGGCGATGCGGCGGAGGAGGTCAAGGAACTGGCCGAATTGCTGTCCATGCCGGTGGCCACCACGCTATTGGGTAAAAGTGTATTCCCGGAGGACCACCCCCTGGCCCTGGGCTTGGGAGTGTATCCCCGCAGCCGCTACGCCACCGGGCCGGCTTTGCAGATAAATCGTAAGGCCGACGTGGTGCTGGCGGTGGGGAACTCCTACCGGCTGCCCAATGGCACCGATGGGCGGCCGATTCCCGAGGGAGTGAAGCTAATTCATATCAATGCCGACGCCGCCGACCTGAACAAGACTTACCAGGCTGACCTGCCAATTCTGGCCGACGCCAAGCTGGCCCTTCGGGACATTATCGAAGCGGTCAAGGACCGCCTTCCGTCAGGACAGCGGGGAATTAAGGACGAAGTGACCGGGGAGATCAAGCAGGCTCGGGAAAAATGGTTGGGAGAATGGCTACCTGTTTTCACCGATTCATCCTCGCCAACCAACGGTTATCGGGTGGTCTACGACTTGATGCAGGTCACGGATCGGGAAAAGACCATCGCCATTCATGATGCGGGAGGCAGCCGGGGTTACATGACCCAATTTTGGGTGTCGACCAAACCGCGAAATTTTGTGGCCATGGGAGGCATGGCCCCCATGGGTTGGTCCATGGGAGCGGCCATTGGCGCCAAACTGGGCCGTCCCGATCATTTGGTGGTCCATTTACTGGGAGATGCCTCCTTCGGCATGACCGGAATGGAGTTGGAGACAGCGGTAAGGATGGGAGCGCCGACCCTTACCATAGTCATCAATAATGGCGGAATCGGTGGCGGCGTCATGGGTATGGAGCGGCCCGATGGCACGCCGCCGGCGGTTGCGCTGCTGGGGGGCAACTTTAGCCAAGTCGCCCTGGGCCTGGGCGCTTACTCGGAGAGGGTGGAGCAACCCGAGGAGATCGCTCCCGCACTGCGCCGGGCTATCCGCAGCACCGAGGAAGGCAAGGCGGCTCTGGTGGAGGTGATGATCAAGCCCATGCGTACGCCGGACCTGTCCGACGACTGGGCGCTTTAATCTTCTTCCCCAAGCCCCTAAGCCTGGAGTCCAATAGCGCTGAGGAGCTGCCCAAGGAGTTGTCCAATGAAAAGCGTTGAGATAGATCGGAGCAAACGACTCAAAGAGGAGTCCGCCAAGGGACACAATCGCTGGCATCCGGATATACCACCGATCCTGGAAATAGACCCGGGCGAAGAAGTGGTGCTGGAAACCAGGGATGCCTCCGACGGCCAGATCAAGCCCAATATGACCGTGGACGACCTACACGGTCTGGACACCAAGGTAGCCCACCCCCTGACGGGACCCGTCTATGTTAAGGGCGCCGCCCCTGGTGACCTGCTGGAGATTGAGTACCTGGATATAATCCCCCAGGCCAACGGCTGGACCAGGAACCGCCCGGGCGCGGGTTTTCTTCGGGATCTGTTTCAGGACCCCTACCTGGTCCACTGGAGTATGCAGGACGGATGGGCCACCTCTCCCCAGCTGCCTGGAGTACGGATTGCCAATGGCTCCTTCATGGGCACCGCCGGCATCGCTCCCTCCCCTTCGCAGCTGGAGCAATGGACCCGGCGGGAGGCGGACCTGGTGGCTCGGGGTGGCATCGCCGCCCCGCCGGACCCCGAAGACGCCGTGCCGGCGGTCGAGCCGGTTGCCAGCCAGGGACTGAGGACCATCCCGCCTCGGGAGAACTGCGGCAATGTAGACGCCAAACAGCTGACCAAGGGCTCCCGCCTGCTGATACCGGTGAACGTGGCCGGGGCCCTCTACTCGGCGGGCGACGGGCACTTTGCCCAGGGCGATTCGGAATGTTGCATCACCGCCATAGAAATGGGAGCTACCGTGGCGGTGCGCTTCAAGCTCCACGCCGGTGAGGCCGCCCGCCATAACATCCGTTTTCCCAGATTCGCCCATCCGGGCTTTTTCGCTCCTTCCGAGTGGGCCGCGCCGCGGAACTTCATCGCCACCATGGGGATGCCGATAAGGGAGGATGGAACCCAAGAGGGGGAGGACCTTACTCTGGCGGCTCGTAACGCCCTGATCAATATGATCGAGCTGCTGCAGGAACGCGGTTGGAGCCGGGAGCAGGCTTACATAATCTGCAGTGTCGCGGTGGACCTGCGAATTAGTAACGTAGTGGACTTGCCCAACGTCACGGTCTCGGCCTTTTTGCCAGAGGACATTTTCCAAAGCTAGGCACGTCCCGGAAAGGGGTTTAATAGGGTGCTGAAAATGTCCTTCCCATTAACAACTACCCCAATATGGGACCCCGAGCCCGTCGGCGGTTGGGGTCCCGTTGGCCCTGAGCCTGTCGAAGGGCGATATTGCGGCTTTGAAACTTTTCATTAAGAAGTGATAGCGTCCGTCGCAAGTAAGCGGGTCCTGCCGGGATTCGTCTTAACGGGAGATCGGGTAACCGCTGGGTAGGTAACTCTACCGAAAAAGCAAAAGCCCCGGAGCCTAGTCACTCTTGAAGTGAAGAGGCCCGGGGCTTTAATTGTATCGGGCTTCTATTGTCGCTAGGTTAGTAGGTTTCCGATTCTGGGGATCCGGTCGGGGCCGCGTTGGGCAAGCCAGCGCCCTCTTTCCAGTCAGCCAGTTCTTAACGAGCTTTTTAAAAGAGCTGGAGAGGAAAGGCCTGCGGTTAGCTGATGCGCTTGACCTCCAGGGTTTCGCCCGGCGCCAGCGCCACCCGCCGTACATTTATACCCAACTTGAGTAGCCAGTACCCCAGAGTGGCTTTGCTCACGCCCAACTCCTCGGCGGTGCCGGAGAGCCCAAGCTCGTTGACCATTTCCGGAAGCAAGCGCTCCAATGGTCGACCATCATGATCCCGCTCCACCCGCTGCATCAGTTTCGTCTTTCTGGCCACGGCGGTCCTCCTAGCTGCTGTTAGATTCCTGTGATACCCTCGACGCGAAGAGAATACCATACGTTCCAAATTTAGTCAAACATGTTATTAGATATATTTTATAATTTTTTAAAAAAACTTTAGAACATGGGGATTTCAGCTAGGATTTGACCGGTAGGAGCGGTGCTGATAACCTGACTGGGTGCATGAAATCGAGGCTCTAATCCTCGCCATCGAGGCCATATTCCTGGGAATTATCACGGCTGCCTATGAGACTATGGGCTGGACGGGCGTGGTTTTTTTGATGGCCGTCGAGAGCGCCGGCATTCCTTTTCCCAGCGAATTGATCATGCCCCTGGCTGGTTGGTTGCTGGTGCAGGACAGGGGCGGCTCCCATGGAATGGTCTGGATGGCGGGATTTTATGGGGCGCTGGGCAATCTTCTGGGCTCCTGGGCTGCCTATTGGGTCTCCCTGAAGGGCGGGCGAGCGCTGCTGGGCAAATATGGTAAATATGTACTGATTACCCGGGAGGAGGTCGACCGGGCGGAAATCTGGTTTAAGAAGTATGGGGATTGGGCGGTCTTCTTTTCCCGTTTAATGCCAGTGGTACGAACTTTCATCAGCATTCCGGCGGGAATAGCCAGGATGAATTTCTGGAAGTTCTCCGCTTACACCTTTGCTGGCTCCTTTCCCTGGAGCCTCGGTTTAGCCTATGGCGGCTTCCTTTTGGGGGAAAACTGGGAATCCTTGCGGTCGGTAATGAGGCCCTTTGACATACCCATTTTGGTGCTGCTGGCGGCGGCGATAGGCTGGTTTATCTTCCGGCGGGTCAGAGCCATCAGGGCGCAGGGTGGGGAGATAGAGGATTTCAGCTAGTATAGCGACCAACTGAAACTGAAACATAGGGTCTCACCCCCACTCTAACTCTCCCCTTCAAGGGGCAGAAACCAGCTAATTAAACACCCTCTTCGAGGACCCGATTGACCGCGTACCCAGCCGCCTTCAAGCCTGGTTCGCCAAATAGACGGCCAGCTCGTCCCGATCGAACTCCGGCAGAGGTATCTCTCCCTCCCTTCCGAACAGGGTCAAACCCTCTTCCTGAGCGATAATCTGTCCTATTTCCCAGCCCGATATTCCGGCCTGCTCTAATTTGCCAAGCAGGGCGGGTACGTCCTCGGCGGGCAGGGTGATCAGCAGGGCTCCCGATGCCAGAAGCCCAAAGGGATTCAGTCCCAGAGCCCGGCAGATGATGTCTGTCTCAGGCAGCACCGGTATGCTTCCCTCTTCTATGGCCAAGCCCAGGTCAGACGCCTTCGCCACCTCCCGCAGGCCGGTGAAAAGTCCGCCCTCGGTGGGGTCGTGGAAGGAGTGGACCCGAGCAGTTGCGGCGGCGATGCTCGCGTCGTTGACTACACTTATCCCCGGATCTGTCAAAAAGACCGCGGCCCGTTGAATCGTTGCTTCGGCGACTCCGGCCCGGCGTAGCTCAGCTGCCTGATCCCGGGCCAAAATAGCCGTCCCTTCCAGGGCCACACCCTTGGTGATAACTATGCTATCGCCCTCCTGGGCCCCTCCGGTGCGAACCAGCCGGTCAGGTTCAACCTCGCCTAACATGCTGCCCAAAACGATGGGACGCTCAATCCCCAAGGTGACCTCACTATGACCGCCAATCAGACTGATGCCCAAGTCCGTGCAGGCGTCCAGAATCTGCCGAAACAGCCCCTCGGCGTCGGTTTCCGAGAAGCTCTGGGGCACCAATAAGGTGGCCAAAAACCATTTGGGAATACCCCCGGTACAGGCCACGTCATTGGCGTTTACCTGCACCGCATACCAGCCGGCCATATCTGTGGCAAAGGTTATCGGGTCGCTTTTGGCCACCAGCAGCTTATCTCCCCGGGCGATGACCGCCGCGTCCTCGCCAATACCTGGCCCGACCAGCACCTGGGGGTCGGTGGCCGGAACCTGGCTTAGCAACCGCTCCAGCAGCTGGGGTGGAAACTTACCTAATTGCAAAGCTGCCTCAGTCAGTCCTCGGATGTGCTGTATACCGGCGTGAGTTGGTCCGGGGATAGTCTATCATGCGTAGAGCGGCTGGCCGGAGGTTTCTCGGTCCAGGTGGAGGCAGCGTGCTGGGTTGGTTTGGGCCGGGTTGGCGGTATTGGGAGAGGAGGCTGGGGAATGGACTGCGGGGCCTTGGTGGGTGGCCGCGTTCTCGTTGACACCCAATTCCATTAGTGATAAAAATAACAAAGTTTTATTGACGTTGGTAGAGGTGAGGTAGATGCGGGATAGGCGGTCTGTGATGTCAGGTTTGCTGGCGTTGATGATGTTGTTGGCGCTGGCCTGTGGCGGGGCTGCGGCTCCCACCGACACCCCCGTGCCCACTTCTCCCCCAAGCGGCTGATACGCCTATACCTACTCCGGTCGATGGGCCCCCGGACCAAGTCGCAGGCTGTGTTGTGTGTCATACCCCCGACGGTCGGGCTGGCGTTGGTCCGACCTGGCAAGGCATCTATGGGAGTGAGGAGACTCTGGCCGATGGCACCACCGTGACGGTCGATGACGCGTATATTCGGGAGTCTATCCTAGATCCCAATGCCAAGATAGTGAAGGGTTTCCCACCCAATATTATGCCTCCCAACTTCGGATATTGACGTTATCATCGACTACATCAAGTCGCTAAAGTAGGCAGCAGCGGACCTTCTCCTCACCTCTTTAACTTTCCTTTCGCTAGGTGGCAGTGCCTACGGCCAGGGAGGGCTTGGCCGGTCTATTGTTAATTTACAAGACCTACCTGGTCTGATAAAATTACAATGTCGGATCGCGGAATGGGCCTGGCGATCCAGCGCTTTTTGGAGTGGCGCATTCGTCTAGCGGCCCAGGACACCGCCCTCTCAAGGCGGAGATCGGGGGTTCGAATCCCCCATGCGCTACCAAATCCTCCCTTTCGTGCTATAATCCCTACGTAAACCACGCCTAAAACGTCCTAATGGTGGTAAAGGCGGTGGTAAAAGTAGGGGGTAAAAGTGCCGAATCTGACAGCCGAGCAGGTACGCAAACTCGATAAACCCGGACGGTATGGGGACGGCGGCGGGCTATACTTTAACGTCGCGCCCGGAGGTTCAAAGTCTTGGATTCAACGGGTTCGGATTGATGGGCGGCGATTGGATAAAGGGTTGGGTGGCTTCCCGGCCACAACCCTAACCCAAGCAAGGAAGCTATCAGACGCCAACCGGGTAGCGGTGGCGGACGGGCGCAATCCCTGGGCCGACAAGGAAAAGGCGGCGGTGACGGTCAAGCCAACAGGCCGGGGCCGGGCGCGGATTCCCACATTCGAGGAAGCGGCCCGAATTGCCCACGTAGACCAATCCAAACAATTCAGGAATCCGAAACACGCCGCCAATTGGATTCAGACTTTGGAGCGGCATATCTTCCCGGTGATAGGGAACATCCCCGTTGACGAGATTACACGCGCCGACGTGCTGGCGGCGTTGAAACCGATATGGTGGGACATACCGGACAGCGCACGGCGGATAAGGTTGCGGGTGCGTACCGTCTTGGAATGGTGCGTTGAAAGTGACCTGGCTCCGGCCAACGTGGAACGGGGCATTACCAAAATCAGCCTCCCGCCACAACCCAAAGTGGTGAACCACCGGAAGGCGTTGCCCTATCCCCAGGTACCGTCAGCGATAAAGACAGTCCGGGACTCGAAAGCATGGGACGCCACAAGGCTATGTTTCGAGTTTATGGTCTTGACGGCGGCGCGGCCCGGTGAAGCGCGGGGGATGCGTTGGGATGAAGTTGATTGGGACGCCGATTTGTGGAACATTCCCGCGTCCAGGATGAAGGCGGGGAAGGAACACCGCCAGCCGCTGTCGATTCAAGCGATGGTGCTGCTACGGACGGCGCGGGGGAAACTGGACAACGGGACCGGGCTGGTGTTCCCTCACCCAAAGAACGGCAAGCCGTTGAGCGAAGCGGCCCTAAAACAACGGGCCGATAAGTGCAAGCTGGATTGTGACGCCCACGGCTTCCGGTCCAGCTTCCGGGATTGGGCAGCGGAGCAATCGGGCGCAAGTTATGACGCTATCGAGATGTCCCTTGCCCACGCCGTAGGGAATCAGGTTGAACGCGCCTACTACCGGAGCGATTTACTGGACCAACGCCGCCCGTTGATGCAATCGTGGGCGGACTACCTAGACCCATTGCCATTTTAGGTTCTCTTGTAATGCAGTCTCTACGGTGCGATGGCGGCGAACGTAAGCAATGCGGGCAATCCGTTTCCTTTGGCTCGTAAGTTGCCACCGGAAACATCGTTGGTTCCTTCCTCGTTTCCCTCGATTCCTTGGCCGTTGGTAGCCGGCGATACCCTGACCGCCCGCATTGAAAGCAAGTCTGGCCGGTATCCTCGTTCCAAGACATCAACCCGTTGCATATTTCACACGTTGCCCTAATCATCGGACGCCATAAGGCCGGCAATGGCCACCGCTTGGGACACGTCCATACCGCCACCTACCATTGATTGAAAGGCCCGCGCCCGCCCACTAAGGTCTGAGGCACTGAGTTCCTGCCAGGACAGGCTAACGCCACTGTCCAGCTTTTCCATAATCTCAGACTGTACCAGCCGCCCCAAGGGAGCTATGACGCCAAACAATCCCAAGCGCCAAGCTTCCCTAAGACTGGCTGAATCGCCAGCTTGGAAAAGGGAAGGGTTGAAACCGCACGCGCTCATAACTTCGGCGCTAGCTAGTTTGGCTTGCTCGATTAGGGCGCGTGGTGGTTCCGCTCCAAACCGCGCCGTCTTTAGGTCCACCATGCCGCCCGTTGAAGCGTTCCAGTCTCCGGTTTCCACCGCCACCATGCGGCCCGCAGCCGCCCCTATATCAGACTTCAACCCATCAACGCTTGAATCATCACCGTCAACCGGAATCCCCAGCAGACGACCAATTGGCCCGCTGGCCTCATTCGCCAAGGCGTTCACGGTTTCGGCTGATAGCTTGCCCGCTAAACTGGCCACCTGGACAGGTCCATTGCCGCGCCAAGGGCTAGACGCCTCTACCGCATAACGGAAGTGAAGGACACCCGCCGCCGGAACGTAGGGCCAGGTCAACGTGCCGCTTGGCCCGCCAACCGTTACCCGATACCACCAAGAATCAGGTTGTGGGTTTCCTTCCACGTCCCAAGAATCGGCAGGAAGCAATCGGAGACTGCCCGCGCCGTCAACATCAATCAGAAAGACAGCCTCACCACGCCTTACCAGGGATCGCCCGATTAGCTCTAGGCAACTTGGCGTCAAGACGTTGGTTATTGCAGGTCGGCCCGACACTTCCGCCGCCGCAAACGCCCGCCCTACGGTCCCAGCGCACGATTCTAGAGCCGCCGTAGCCGATGGGATAGCCATAGCCTTACCTTGCGCCCGCGCCAGCAGAGCGGCTATCAGCGTGTCGCTATAGCTGTTGGTCTGTCTGGTTTCCGCCGGCGAATCCGCCGATTGCCAAGGCCAGCGCATTTAGTTACTCCAAATCAGATCAAGGTTGAGGAAGCGCCGCCGTTGTTTCCCAAACTTTCCGGTAACTTCTGTAATGCCATCAACTCCCAATTCAATGAGAATTGGGGTTAGGCTGCTATGGTCGCTTGTGCCATCAGACACGGTAACTTGAGACGGTGAAGCGAAAGCCAATTCGTGAACCCACCGGACACGGTACTGCCGCCGTATTGTGTCTCTCCTACCGCCTGGCAAGGGTGTGTCGGCATACTCCAAATCAACCCTTTCGGCCCACATTGGCAAGGTGGACCTTGTACCAACGACATACTCGCCATGTTGGTCACGATAGCCAGGCTGTTGAAGATAGACGGTGATTTCACGGTCAAGCGCCATTGGTTAACCCGCCATTGTGGGAGCGGTAGGGAGCTAGCACGTAGGCCGCGCCGGAGTTTCGGAATACGTTGGCGAAGCGCACACCCGCGCTCGCCGTTGGCCGGTCGTATATGTATTGGCCTAAGAGGATTGCCGCTTGGTTGGCCACATCATCAGGTGTAGAAGCATAGGCGGTTGCGCCCAAATACTCGGAGATTGCCGTCGTGACGTATAGCAGTAGACGGGTAGAAATGTCCATTTCACTACCCAGGCCGGTAAGCCTTAGTTCCTTTTGAAACGATGTAAGTACAATCGTCACAGCCACAGGTAGACTCTCCTGGGTGCAAGGGTTGGCGCTTCCGGCATTTCCAACGCTTCCCATTCCGCCGCTCGCCGTTCCATGATGCCCATAGCATCGGCCCGCATATCAATGGTGGAAGGGTAGACCGGTCTAGTTACTATGGATAGCTCCGGCATAACCGCCGTGCGTACAAGCCTAATCATTACGCCAGGGTTGCCAGGCTCAGGTAGCAATTCTTCGGCACCTGCCACAACATCCTTTGGTGGCATAAAGAAACCCGGACTAATGCCGCCGGCCCGTTGTGTTCTAACTTCCTTCACAACATCGGCCATGTAGGTGGGCATATCCTCCGGGTCGGGTAGGTCCACTTCAAAAGCAAGGGAGTCAGCATCCGAGGTTATCCGCGCCGTTCCATGCTTCAAGTCTCCCATTGGCCGGTCGAAGCTATGGCCCGCTAGGACGTGGACATTCCGCCTTTCCATTTCTTGCTCAAGGATTAGTCGCCGCGCCTTGTCTACGGTGCTGCTCAACATGGTCTGCATTTCGGTCTGGAGCTTGGCAAATTCTTTAATCTGCCAACCCATAGCGTCCGGCCCTAGCCGTTCCTTCCTAACGCGCCCACGACTGGCAACGGTCGCCGTTTGGTTGTAGGCCATGCGCCCGCTCAGAACACCGTGACCGCCGCCTTGTCGTATCTCTAGCTCGCCAGTGAAGTATCCGAATTCCATCACGGCAAATTATCCTCTAGCACCACGCGCACGGTTTCCCCGCCAGTGGCAAAGTAGGTATTCCCGTCTGCTGGCCCAGCGTGTACAGCGAAGGTGAAAATCTCGCCAGGCTGATACTGGAATACCGCGCCGTCAAGGTCGGTTGGAGCGGTTGCCGCCACCATTCGATAGATGGCAAATTGCCCCAGGTTCTGACCGCGCGCTTTAAAAGCGGAACCCACGCCAACGCTCCAAAGCGCGGATACGTCAACGGGGGTTCCAGTTAGGGACAGTAGGAACATGGACATTTAGGCCACCTGGACGGCCCGGCGCTGGAAGTCATCGGCCCTAATTATCTTGACGCTAAAGAGCGCAACAGCGGTTAGGACTATCTCGCCAGTAGCCGCCTGGGTCAGTTCATCATAAATTATATCCAAACCCATCCACAGGGGCGCCACCATCGCCCTCCGCATACCCTTACGAACTATCACGTCTTGGTCATTGGTGGACGGTGCGGGAACATGGGCAGAAGCTCGGACACCGCCGGAATTCGAGATTAGATTTTCAAGAGCGGATATATCGCTATTGGCTGTCCGGTAGATGCCGCCAGCATGGTTGAAAGCCGCCGGTCCCATCACCATCCGAATATCCGCTGGCATAGAAGCATAGCGCCCGTCAATGGTTTCGGAGTCGAATAGCAGACCGCGATAGGTCGCAAAGGTAGCTTCCGCCCCAGCATCGCCAGTCCGTAAGGTCAACCCGCTGGTACCTAGCAGACCGTTGATGCCAGCGATAACCTGGGCATCCAACCCGTCGCTAATTCCCATGCTTAGGGATTCTCTCAGGGTTTCTTCCATCATGGGGAAGGTAGCTTTATCCTCTCTAGAAAATGTGTAGGCAGCCTGGAGCCGCCCTGGGCTGAGGGATTCAGCCAGGAATATTCCCGTTGTGTCGGGAACCGTCACGCCTTCCGCCGGCACCGCGATGGTTGGCGATGTTGACATTACAGGGTAGATTTTTGCACCTACTGGCACAGTCGGCATATCCACATTTAGGAAGCTGGCCATAGCCATCGGAAAAACGTAGTCCAGCACCTCATCTTGGTTCCCTTGTACATTCGCCGGCGCTTCGGTCCGAGCGCGGGTTTCCAACGGTTGCGCCCAATCCCTTAGCATGGTGATAGGAATCTGTCGATAGCCTAGCCCGTAATGGTCGTTTACCTCTTTTTCGGCCCCGTCGTGGGAGCGTTGTTCCATGATGTTTTCAAGCATGGTCCCCAGGTTGGCCCGCGCCAGTAGACGCCGTATTTCCCGCCCCTGAGCGTCGTCACGGGTTTCTATGGGTTCTGGTATCACGTCACCGGCAATGGTCAATGCGCCTTGCTTCCGCTCATTGTCCATATATTCGGAGCGCAGGTTATCAAGTTCCTTCTGGTTTTCCTCGGAGAGTTCAGCCATGCCGCCAAGCTCTCCCAAACGGGAGCGGAGTTCACCGGCGCGTACCGCCAAGGTCTGTATTGGGGTCATGGCTTATTAGCCTCCAAATGTTCTGATATAACGATTATACCACGCCTAGCAACAATTCCTTTACGAAAGCGTCCCATGCGTCTTGGGATTCGTGCAGAACCGTCCTATTTTCAAGACGGGTTTTCGCTATATGACATTTTTTACAAAGGCATTGCAAATTTGATAAGTCGTACTCCGGCCCGCCCTTGAATAAGGCGATGATATGGTCACACTCTCGCCCAACATGGCCGCAAGTCTGACAACGCCAGCCGTCACGGTCCATTACCTGTAGGCGCACTCGCCGCCATAGCTTCCGGTTTAGAGCGAGGTGCCGCTTCATCCTATCAACCCGGAAGTCCAACCGCCGGTGCGCTTCGGTTGCCGTTCTGCCAGCCCCACGGCAAGGATTCCAGCCGCCGCCGCATCATCCCGCGCCCGCAACCGCCGCCCGCCCTCGGTTCCCTTCGCCAACTTCGCGTTGCCCGCAGGGTCAATCACCGTCCGAGCCTCAGCCATCGCAGACGCCAGCAGCAGCGAAGGAACGGGAGTAACGCGCCCCTCAAGGCAAGCGCGGGTAAACATCCGCACGTCTTCGGCCCCATCCTTGAATCCCATCCCCCGCAGGTCCAGCCGCCCGCTCCCTATGCCCACACCCTTGATAGCATCCTTCAATTCAGCCTCGCGCCAACGGTCAGACGCTATCCGTTTGGGTTGCCCGAACCTGTCCAGCGCAACCCCCAGGAGCGCCCCAACGTCGGCGGCATTTTCCCCAAGGGTCAACAATTCACCTCTCCTAGCACACTCACTGTAAAGCGGTCCTATGCCATCCGTTTGCCCACGGTCGGCAAGGCTGGGTAATGACGGGAAAGCCGCTAGACATTCCAGCCGCCCGGTGTCTGGCCAATAACTAGCGACTGCGGATTGAGCCGCCGAAGTCCCTAAATCCACGCCCCAAAAACACGGCCCGTCACGGTCAGCCTTACCCTCAATCCCGCGCCAGACTTCCACGGGTAGAAGATGTTGCCGTTCCACGTCCGAGATACCAAGGTTTAACCTCAGCGCCTTGAAAGCCGCTAGCCGTGCTGGGTCACGCTTGGCGGCAGCAGCTTCCCGCCGTATAGCAGCCTCAAGGTCCGGCAGATGGTCTAGGCCAGGGTTGGCTTTCTTCCACGTCCGCCGCTGGAATGGTGGGTCACCGGGGCCAGCCGCGTGAATCTGTGCGTACCCTACGCCGCCCTGTAGGTATCTCTCGAAAGGATGCTCTGCTCCGGCTGGCCGTGTGCCAATCCAAAGCGCCCTGCTGTCCTCGATTTTGCCCCTGCTGGTTTCCAAGGCCGCTAGCATGGCGTCAATTTGCGCCGGCGGCCATTGCGCCAATTCATCCCCTATCAGCAACCGAGGAGCTGCCCCATGTAGCCGTCGTGGGTCGCTTCCTTGAACCTTCAACATCGCGCCCGTCCGGGTGTCTGTCAGCGTCGCACGGTTGGCTGAATCCTGTAGCCTGAAACGCTTATGGGTGCCTACCCCGTCACGGTCCAGGACCGGCCCCAGCAGCCGCAGTACATGACGCCAAGCAATCAGCCCTTGGTCAAAGCTGCTGGCCACTATCAGAGATTCGGAGTTAGGTTCCACCAACGGCCCGTCCACACAGGCCGCGCCAATGGCCGCAATGAAAGTTGTCTTACCGCCCCCACGTCCCAAAGTTAGGGCCGCGTCGTCCGGTTGGCCAAATGCCCCCCGAAGGAACCTCTTTTGCCAAGGGAATAGGCGGAACGGCTGGCCCGCGAATCGGCCTTGCGGTATCACCAGCCCTTCGATGTATCGCTCCAGGTCTTTAGCGATTGTGTGTTGCACGTACACTCCCCTCTGCGGTGGACTTGCCCCCCGCGATTCGTTCCGGCAGGTGTCCTCAAGGCTAGTCGGTGGTGCCATACGGGGGCTAGTCATCTGCCCGTTCACGGTCCAATTGAGCGCGAAACCAGTCGGCCATCCCATACCGCGCAACACCATCATCACCAACACGCATGATGAACTTACCTTGCGCAGCCATATCAATGATGGCATTTCGGAGGACGTCCTCTGATGGCACAAACTGTCCAATCACGTCGCGCACCACTTCCAATGCCTTCTGGTCATCAATTGTCGGGGCCTTGCTTTTAACGACGTGATATATCCGCTGGCAGACGGCGCAAATATCCAGTCCTTGACCGACGCGGACTAAATCTTCCTCTCGCCCGCATCCTTGACAGTGTTTCATTGCTCATCCTCCGTTCTTTGTTGTGTTCCCCAAGCTGTCGGGAAGTGTTGCACGTACCATTTCTATTGCCGCTTTGTGCAGTTCGGCGCGATATTCTATTGCCTTGTCATATTCGCCCTCCATCATAGCGCTGAAGTACGCAGCAAACTCTTGCATCAACTTATGTGCATCGAAGATAGGGAAATCCTCCGCGCCGTCGTAGTCTGGAAAGTCGTCTTCATCACCATCCATAGTGCCGGCATACGCTCCCAACCCACTTATCACATCATCAAAGTGGTTCAACACTCCGAACGTGCCGTTAAGCTCTTTCAACAACCGTTCATGCTGGATTTGCGCTGTCAGGTTATACCCTTGCATCCTTCAACCTCCGTTCTTGTGGTGTTCAGTGTCCTCATTCATGGGTGATTTGTACCAATTAGCATAGCGTTTATCCTCATTCTTGATTGCGCTTGTCCCAATTAGCTAGGCCATTGCTCGGAAAACTCCACTTACTGCACCAGAAAACCCCTGATATGTCATACTTTTCTGTCATTTCGTAGCTACCTCTTAATATTACTTGTTATTTTTACTTTCTATAGGGAGCATTTTCCTGTGTCAGTTGTGTCAAGAGAGTTATAGAGAAGAAATTAGATACGGAAAGGGGAAAAAAGCTGGCACAAAATCCGGCACAAAATCCGACACGGCCTTTTTGAGTTTGTGTCAGACCATCGCCTTTAGGGCCATATCGTGTGCCGCTAGCTTCAATTCTTCTGGTAATCGTGGTGGTACTCCCTTGCCGTACATTTCTACCGCTTCTGCCCATAGCCGGTCACGGTGGGTATCCATGTATCTATGTACTTTGTACACTTTTCCACTTTCCAGCACTATCGGTACAAACCGCCTTGGGTTCTTATCGTGCCTTAGAAACTTAGCCCTATCTGCTGTACCCACCAATACACAACGCCTTGGGCAAGGCTCAGGGTCGCGCCGATACGCCAGCCTTACGCTTCCATCGTCAACCCTGCTGATAAAGTCCTTGATTTTGTTGGCGTCACCTGCTGTAGCTCCCATCATTTCCGCGCACTCCACGATCACCTTACCCTGCAATGCTTCAACCCTGCCTTTGGCATCGCCAGCCAGGTCCAGGCCGCTGTCATATAGCCCAGGTATGTGCTGAGGTACAGCCATTCGGAGAAACGTTGTCTTGCCGATGCCGCCAGGCCCGACCAATATGGGCATTTCGTCAAGCGTGGTCCCAGGCTCATAAGCTCGCCACACGGCCCCAAGGAAGATTGCTGTTGACGCCCATTCCGCCAAGCCCTCGTATCCCTTGGCAATGTGGAAGCAATGCGCCAATGAGCTAGACAGCTTGCGCCGTCCCGTTGGTGAATGTAGCGAATCCAGGTATTCAACGAATGGGTCAATTTCGTGATCAAAGAGTAGGGAGTCAAGAGCTTCGTTAAATGCTTCGCGGCCAAATTTCAAAGGTATTCGGCCCTTATAGCTGTCTACTATGAAATTGCTTTCAATGTCAGACCGGAACCTAGCCGCCGCCCTTCCGTTCATCAGCAGCCATTCGCCATCATCCTTGCGCCAGTCTACGGTGTGGCGTCTGATGTTCTGGCGCACCGTCACTCCCAATCGCCCCAGAGCCCATTCTAGGGCTGCTGCTGTCTTGGGCAGGTGTGGACACTCGTTAGTTTCTGCTGGCTTTATTAACGGTGCTGGCTGAGGCTTACGGGCTATCGTGTATGCGCGTTCCCATATCTCCCACGCGCAATTTTCGTCGTGATTGTACGAATACAGCGAATCACTCCCGCAGGTACACGCGCCGCGCTGTACGTCGCGCCATTCGCCCCAAGCCTGATGGTTATCCAGTTTTCTGGACGGTTCGCTTGACAGGTCAACTTCTAGCCCTTCGTCGGTTTGACTAAGTAGGATACTTTGGTTTATATTTGTGGTGTTCATTACCCCTTCTCTCCGCGTTGGCCCGCCGGCCCCATCCTCCGGCGGGCCTTTTATATTGGGTTACCTGCATCGCGGCTGCTTCCATCCTGCTTCCCGTTGGTGTCTCACCATCCGGTCAACGTGGTCCGCTTGACGTGTTCCAGTGGTCCTGGATATGCAATGTTGCCCGATTCCCACGCCACACGTCGGGCATGGTCGCGGGTATCTCTCTTTTAATTCCATACCAGCTTTTCAGACTCTCCGGTCAGCAACTCCCGCGCCAAGTCACGGCTAAGGCCAGGGTGCCAGCCATTTTCTTCCATGCGCTCCCTAGTTTTTACTTCAACCAAATCGCGCACTTGGTCGGCAACGTATTTCTTTTGCATACCCGCCGCAACCGCCATTTGGCATATCGCCATCGAGAAGGTCAGGTTTTCCTTTTCCATGACAGCCTTAACCGCTACTTTGGTCACAGGGTCCACACCTACTAAGATTTTTACCATTTCAACCTTACTCCTCCGCCTTTGCCTTTGCTTTACTGCCATAAATACCTCCAAAATTTAGGATATACCTAAATTGTATCAGGGTTTTTTGTCCTATGCCAAACAAAACGCCAGACACCAAAAATGTCTATGCAACTGGTGGTAAAAGTAATGGTTTTACCACCAAAAACCCCGTTGTTTGTTCTTAGAAATCAATCCCCCATGCGCTACCAAATTTAGATAAAAAGAAGAGCCCCCGGAATTCTCCGGGGGCTCTTCTTTTTGGTTTTGCTAACATTTTGCTAACGCAATTTTGCCGGTGGCCTTTCGCCAGGGGTTGGCTTCGCCGACTCCATCGCCGTGTCGAACTGCACGGCTGCGGCTTCCTGAACACCGGGGAGGCAATGCGAATAGAGGTCCAAGGTGATTGTGACGGACGCGTGCCCCAACCTTTCCGCAACTGTTTTCGGGTTGACGCCTTGCTCCAAATATAAGCTGGACATGGTGTGCCGGAGGTCATGTAGACGTACATGGCCCAACCCAAGTCGCTGTACGAGACGGCGAAAGGCCAGGGTGACGGTGGAGGGTGTACGTGGGGAGCCGTCGGCGTGACCGAACACCAGGGTGCCATCGGTTAGCGGCAACCCCAAGAGTGCTGCGTCCTTCCCCTGTCGCTCCCTGTGAGCCCTCAACACTAGGCACGAGGCGGGCGATAAGGCAATGGTCCGCCGTCCCCTGGCCGTCTTGGGTTCCTCGAAGATGAAGATGCCGCCCTTCAAGCGGTGGAGGGACCGGCGGACCTGGAGGGTGGCCATCAGCAGGTCAATGTCTCCTCACTTCAATCCCAGCAATTCGGACCTCCGCATCCCGCACCAGGTCAAGGTATGGAACATAGGGTGCCACAGAGTATCCTCACAGGCTCCTAAGAGCGAATGGACCTCGGACCCGGTTAGGGCTCGCATTTCCTTTCGGCTGGCCCGTGGTGGCTTCACCGCGTCAGCCACATTATTGGGGAGCGTCTTGTCTTCGACAGCCTGGGACAGGGCGGCTTTCAGTAGGTTATGGTACTTGGTCAAAGTGGCGGGAGCGAGCGTCTTGCCCTTCTTTCGATAGTAATGGCGGATGTGTTCCGGCCTGAGTTCGACCAGCGGAATATGGCCCCAACCGGCGATAAGGTGCTTGCCTCGCTGCTGGTAGCCTTCGAATGTTTTCGCACGGACTTGGGTACTAATGTAGTCCACCAGCCATCTGTGTAAAAATGTACCTACAGTATCCTTTGATGGCTTGACATAACCACCGCTATCAAGCTCGGCCAACAGATTGCTCAGGAGTTTTTCGGCGGCGCGCTTGGTAGAGGCCGAGCGCCATATCTGGCTGCGGCGTCCACCCTTATCCGGGTCTTTCTGAATGCTAACTACAGCGGCCCAGTTCTTGCCCCGTTTTACGATGCTACCCCTAGCCATTTTTACTCCTCCTCTTGTTGTGTGTCGTCAACCAGGGAGCGGTAATGCTCTGCCTCTCTTCATCGCTTAGGGCCTCACAGGTCTTCCTCCGCAGATTTGGTCGTCAACGAAGACCACGTATTACTTGCCAAGCAAATCGCTGAGAAAAGCACTCTACAGATCCGGGCCAGCGAAATCCGAAAGGAGCGGACTGGCGTCCATGCCAGGATCGAGATTCGCCTCAACGGTATCCTTATGGGCTGGACCAATTTCAACGTCGAACGCGACGAGGACCGGCAGAGATTTTCCAATCGGTGCCATGGACAGCTCCGGACCATGTTAAAGGATGGCTACGTCTTTCAGGGTCTCGCTTGGCTCCCAGACTAAGTAGCCACTGGTATCAGGTTCACTTGGCGCAGGGATATGTCGCTCCAATTGCCGGGCCTTCTCCACCACCTCTTTGGTCAGCCGCTGACCCATCTCCCACCAGGACTTCCCGTCTTCGCCCAATAAGTCATTCCAGGACGCTGCATTCCAACGTTTTATTTTGCTGCTGATAGCTCTTAGCCAAAAGATGATGACGGCTCTCGCCTCGGGGTACCAGTCAGCCTCACGGATGTCACTCCCTTCTTCCGCTTCCTTCAAGAGTTTTATGGCCTCATCGTAGAAAAAATCCGAGGTGTCCCACCCATCCTTCCGGCCTGAGGGAGGGACAACACCTGACCTTACAGCTTGCTCGTATAGCCATCGATTTAGAGGCGATATCCAGGGCTGGAAGGCTAGTTCAGCGTCCAAATCTAGTGTGTTCACTGGCTGGCCAGTCTTCATGGCTGCATACTCACGCCCGGCATAGAGTTCGGACCACTCCAATAATTCTTCCCATCTGGACCAGACACCCGCCTCATGGGAAGAATGGCGGACTGCGGGTCTCAATTTAGACACCCATCTGGCTTTCCGAACTGTGAATCGGACGTCTTTGGCAATACTAACTTTCCAGACTCCTAGGAGATCGGGTAGAGCTTCGGGTGGATTTTGGTCGCCGCTATGGGCAAGGCTCCAACAATCCTCTAGATGGCTTGACTCCCTTCTGGCCTCCCTGGCGATGGCTTGTATGGCCCGTTCCCGGGGCATCTGGTCCGGGACAATCTTTTTTTTAAGACGGCGTTGAACTTTCCGCCGCAGAACCCACGCGGGGGCTCTGGGGCCATTCAGAGCTTCTTCTTCTATAGATTGTCTCACTATTGGAGTGACCTCGGTCCGAGTTCTCTTTTCCATACCAAAACTCCTAATACTAAACGGTTGCCAGTCATAGCCTATGCGGGAGTATCATAATCCCACAGCGCCTAATGTTCAACATCACCAGGCGTCAGGAAGGAGGTCGATCAAGTCCATTCTGGCAAACAACTGAACGATACAAAATTAGGAGGTTCCCAATGGATCCAAAAGAGAAGGCTCGTTGGGTTTTTACGGTCCCTGAAGCTGGCCAGCGATGTGGCCTAGAAGTCTGGCCGGAAAGCCATTGGCCGGGTTTTGCGCTACGCGAAGCAGACGTATTCAAGACTTATATGGCATGGTGGTGCATGTAATACGTTGCAACACCCACTATGCCATCGATAATCGACGTTAAGAAAACGCTGGCATAGGGGGAATCGAGGTTTCCGGCCAGACTTCTAGGCAGGACTGCTAGTTACGAAGCCGCTAGAAGAGGTGATTTACCGGTAATCCGCATCGGAAAAAGACTTTTCGCCCCCATCGAGGCACTTCGCCACATGTTGGAAAAGGCCGGTCAGAGTGATACGTAGGTCGAGGAGTAGCACCGCCGAGGTCTCGGGGATGATTCCAATGGGCGAACGCAATGGATTAGTATCCAATAATTAAAATCCGGCGCTGACCTTCCCAAATCGACGCCGGAAGCAACCAAAAATTACGGTCCCATTCGTGCGAAGAGGAGGTTATTTTGGCCGCTATCCTATTCTACATCACCCAATCGGTCCCTGGCTATGTTGGCCTTCCAAGGTCCACTTATGCTCCCCTAATTGGCTTTTGGAGTTTTTTCCATCAGGTAGGAGATCACGTCCCACGGGGGCATCCCAAGAATCCACACTTCCATCATCCAGCAGCCGTCCCAGGTCTCCTGTACGGTAACTTCTTCCCTGTGGCTCGTCCGGTTCTGATAGGAAAGCGATGTTTGTTAGGTCCGGCCTTCGCCAATAACCCGGAGACAAATACTGGCTCCGGACCACGATTTCGCCTATGTGGTTGGAGTCGACTTCCCTACCATCCTCATCCACCAACAAAACGTCGTTACCCTTGACCGGATACCCTAACGGCACATTGATTCCATTGATTTCAGTCTCATTTCCTACAAAATACAAGAGAATTGTTCCTGTCTCGGTACTTCCGAGCCTGTTGACAAGTATGCAATCAGGCGAGAAATGCTTCCTATAGATACTAACGTCCCTGTTATAAACGGGCTCACCTATCAGCCTAACTATACGGACCTTCCGAAACTCCTTTGCTCCGTCTATTTCTGCAGAGAGATGACGAAAAACCGTCGGCACAGAGCAGTAAACGGTAATCCCTTCCCGAGTTATCCAATCAGATAACTAAGCTGGTCCCCATCATTAAGACAGCCTGAGGGCTAAATTAAGAGAGTCTTCCGCTCCTACGCTAGGTTTCACCAAGCCCGAGGGCAGCCTCACTTCTGGTGCTGCTACCTTTTCTTCCTGGCCATTTTGGTACACCTCAGCTGGAGTCCGGTAGCCCAAAGCCTGGTGCGGCCTCTGCCGGTTGTAGAACTCCAGGTAATCGTTGATCCCGGTTCGGGCCTCGGCGACAGTCTGGTAGGCTTTTAGATACACCTCCTCGTACTTGATGCTCCGCCACAGCCGCTCCACGAAGATGTTGTCCTGGTACCTTCCCTTACCATCCATGCTGACCTGGATACCCAGCTTCAAGAGCAGGCCGGTGAAGGCCTCACTGGTGAACTGCGCCCCATGGTCGGTGTTGAATATCTCCGGCCGTCCCTTACCAAGGGCCTGCTCCAAAGCGGCCACGCAGAAGTCGGTGTCCAACGTGTTGGAAAGCTTCCAGGACAGCACGTACCGGCTGTGCCAGTCCATGATGGCCACCAGGTATAGGAAGCCCCGAGCCATGGGGATGTAGGTAATGTCCGCGGCCCAGACCTGGTTGGCTCGATTGATTTCCAGGCCTTTCAAGAGAACGGCAACAAACCATCGCTGTGACTGAATCATCTTGCGGTGGATTGATCTCCGCGTCTCTGGTGGCCGTGCCGGGTTGCTCGGCCTTTTATGTGGGGGGTGCCACCATCTATACGCGTACCGCTCAGTACGGTCTCCTTCATGTGGCTGAGTCTGCGTTTGAAGGGATTCGGTCCAGTAGCGAACCGTATGCTCTGATGAATTCCAGGAACGTGCGTGAGGCGCTGGGGACCACCTGGACATTGAGCGAGACCGGCGCCAGTGGCCCCACCGGGAACAGTCACGGTGATGATCCAGGTCACTCCTGCATGGCCGTGGTCGGCCCCGTTGAACGATCGATTACCGTCGAGACTCGCGTTGCCGACCGGGAGGCGAACATGTGGGGTTTTGCCAAGGCGGCATTGGAGTTGCTGGAGAAGTGCATACGGGAGTCAGCCTGAAGCTACGAAGGATCATCCATGATGTCATCACCGCGCCAAAACCAGGGCCTGAACACATCTGGCGTAGAAATTAGTCGGAGCGGGTGTTGTCCCGGCGGGAGATCCTGCGGGCGTAGTGGCCATTTGGTCGTTTGTTAAGCCCAAGCTCAGAGGAGATAAAGATGTCCACGGCCAAGATAAACGGCATCAACATCTACTACGAAAGTCACGGCACTGGCTTTCCATTGGTGTTCGCATATGGCATAGGAGGCAACACAACTGAATGGGAGCCACAGATACCAGTGTTCTCCCAACGCTATCGTTTCATTGTGTGGGACCCACGGGGCCACGCACAGTCAGAATCTCCTCCAAACGCGGACCAATATCCCCAAGAGATTTTCGCTCAGGACCTTGAGGGTCAGCTAGATCACCTCGGAATCGATCAGGCATACGTTGGCGGCCTATCAATGGGCGGGGGTATCGCCACTCGATTTACAATCCTCCACCCGGAGCGTGTGGCTGCCCTGTTGATCATCGACTCATTCTCGGCGTCTGGTTTAGAAACTTCACCGGATAACCGCCAGATGCGGGAAGAGATTATCCGATTGAGTGAAACTGAGGGTATGTTGGCGGTAGCGGAATACGCTATAAAAAACAACCCCAACATCAGCCAAACCGCCTCGTTGGGTAAGGAGCAGGAGAATCGCATCCGCCAGATGTACCTAGCTCTTAACCCCGTGGGCTATGCTCACAGCACTCGCATGATCTTGAACGCTGTCTTTGATGCCTCTTTGCTGGAGGGGATAAAGGCTCCCACCATAGTTGGCTGGTCAGGACGACGGCGCACTGCCCGCTTGCCGCTTCATCCACGAAAGAATCAAGGGCTCACAAATGGTTGTTCTCCCTGACGCAGGTCATCTCTCCAACTTGGATCAACCGGTGGCATTCAACCACGCGGTGTTAGAGTACTTGGCCTCAATAGACCAGATTAGAGCCACTGGGGAATGCCAAGCGCGGGTGTAATAGCCTGTGCCGTCATGGTCACTTCGGACACGCCTCTCCCAATTATCCGGCGCACAGAGCTACTTAAGCTTCCGGAACGCTTTGGGATTCTCTACGCTGTCTGCGGGGTCTCGGCTCCTGTTGAACCCAAAAGTACACTTCGTTCCCTTGCCGTTTTATGACAATATCTTTGCCCGATAACTTAGCTGCTACACCCAGCCGTCGCCGAACGGTGGCCAGGCTCTCATCCTCGCCCGGTTGGAGTTTCCCAGCCTGGCCCTCGGTCAGCTGCTCAATGTAGCCTAGATATTCTTTGGTTATCTGAGCTGTCTTACCGGTAGCGGTCTTTAGCATGGCTTCTTGCAGGGGCACCTGGTCAAATGTGGGCATACGAATCCTCTTTTAATGAAAGTTCTGTTGAGAATACAAGGGCCATCCGTGGAAGTCCAGCGGTGGCTCTGCGAGGACTCAACCTCTTTAGCAAGTTGCTCCTTGGCAAAGTCCCAACAAAGGAAACCCCGCCAAGGCGATGAAGACCTTGGCGGGGAACAGAGGAGAGCCTCCGCCAAGACTCTCGGCTTTTAGAATATCTCCGTTGCGTGAAATGCCGAATAGAGCTACCCCCTAAGCTCGACTTTGTACAAAACTGGGCTGAAGAAAGGAATGAGCGAGGGTTATTAGGCAGGGTAAGCTCCCTTGACCAAACCACCACGAGAGGTCAAGAGAGTGCTTACTCGCCCGGTGTCGATTATAAGGTTACTGGAGCCCTTTGGCACAATCTTTCAGGCCAAAACTTGGGAGAAAGCCCAGTTGCTGCTGGTCGGTGCTATCCTCTCCCCAGGCAAGCGTACCGTGACCTCGGCCCTGCGGGTCATGGGACTGAGCCGGGACGGGAATTTTGCTCGTTATCACCATGTCCTCAATCGGGCCAGGTGGTCATCATTGCAATTGAGCCGGACCTTGCTTTTTCTGCTGCTGCGCCACCTGGACTCTGGAATTGGGCCGCTGGTGTTTGGGATTGACGAGACCATAGAACGCCGCCGGGGGAAGCGGATTTCGGCCAAAGGCATTTACCGAGATGGGGTCCGTTCCAGCCAGGGCCATTTCGTAAAAGCCAGCGGGTTGCGCTGGGTTAGTTTGATGTGGTTGGCCCCCATTCCTTGGGCCGGCCGGGTCTGGGCCTTGCCTTTCCTGACGGTGTTGGCACCTTCGGAGCGGTTTCACCGGGAACGGGGGCAGCGGCACAAAAAGCTCACCGATTGGGCCCGCCAGATGATTCTGCAACTCCGGCGCTGGTTGCCCCGGCGACCCCTGGTACTGGTAGCCGACAGCAGCTACGCCGTTCTGGACTTGCTGCACTTTTGCCAATTTATGGCCTCTCCTGTGACTTTCATCACCCGGCTGCGTCTGGATGCCGCTCTATACGAACCGGTTCCGCCTCGCTCCCCTGGCCAGTTAGGGCGTCCCCGGCTCAAGGGTAAGCGGCTGCCTACCCTAAAAGACCTCCTTGGCCACCCAACAACCCTTTGGAATACCGTAACGGTCGACTGGTATGACAATACCCACCGCTTGCTGGAAATCGCCTCCCACAGCGCAGTCTGGTATCATCAGGGTAAATCGCCAGTACCTATTCGGTGGGTCTTGATTCGTGACCCCTTGGGTGAGTTCCGGCCCCAAGCGTTATTGTGTACCGACCTCAACGTGGCGCCCACCCAAATCATCCAATGGTTTGTGTTGCGCTGGCAGCTGGAAGTGACCTTCCAAGAAGTACGCGCTCACCTGGGAGTCGAAACCCAGCGCCAGTGGTCTGACCGGGCCATCGCCCGGACCACGCCAGTCCTCTTCGGTCTTTTCTCCTGGGTGACCCTGGCAGCGCATTTGCTGGAGGGAA
>CBDCEX010000008.1:0-33563 GCA_965216025.1 Dehalococcoidia bacterium | reverse complement strand
AGCTGAATCCAACCGGGGTTTGGTCAAGGTTTTGGCGGTTTACAAGTGGCGGCCATCCGATAAATAGGGCTAGTAAATAGGGCTAGGTATGCGTCAAACCTACCTTATTGGGTGTCTAAATAGCTGGTTTCTCCCTTGCCCAGGGGGAGATGAAGAGGGGGTTCTATGAGCCGATTCCGTCCCGGACGGGAGGTGGTGGTGGTCGGCGTCGGGCTGCATCCCTTCGGCCGGTTTCCCAAAGAGGACCTGGCTTCCCTGGCGCGGTCCGCCGTGGTGGAGGCATTGAAGGACGGATCTGTGGCTTGGACCGACATACCGGTGGCCTACTTCGGCCATGTCTACTACCACGGCATGTCTGTAGGTGAGACGGCCTTGGCAGGGTTGGGACTGACCGGGATACCGATTATAAACGTCGAGAACGCCTGCTCCAGCGGCTCCACCGCCTTTTGGCAGGCTTACTGGGGCATCAGCAGCGGCATGTTTGATCTGGCGCTGGCCTTTGGCGCGGAGAAGGTTCCCAGCGGACCGGTTACGGTCACCGCCGCGGAAAGCCCGGACCGCTATATTGGCGCCGACCACATGATGGCCGGGTACGCGCTTCGGATGCGCCGCTACATGGCAGACACCGGAGCCCCCGCCGCTGCGCTGGCTCAGGTGTCGGTCAAGTCCCGCCAAAACGCCTCGCTCAATCCCTACGCCCATCGTAAGGAAACTTATACGGTGGAGCAGGTGCTGGGGTCCCGCCTCATAGCCGATCCACTGACCCTGTTCCAGTGCTGTCCCACCAGCGAGGGCGCCGCCGCCGCCGTGCTATGCGCCAGAGAGGCCTTGGACCAGTACGGCCTATCCTCCCAGCGAGCCATTGGCATAGCCGCCGCGGTGCTGCGCTCCGGGAACTACAACGGGCGGGGCAGCGACCACTCGGCCTTCAGCCCCTATCGCACCGAGCCGGCGGCTCTGGAGGCTTACGAGATGAGCGGCTTGGGCCCGAAGGATGTGGACCTGATTCAGGTTCACGACGCCGCGACTATCGGCGAGCTGCAGCAGCTGGAGGCCCTGCAAATTGTACCCGCCGGGGAGGCTTGGCAGGCTACCACCGCGGGCCGCACGGCTTTGACCGGCGACATACCGACCAATACTGACGGGGGCCTGCTGGCCATGGGGCACCCCTTCGGCGCAACGGGCATACGCATGATTCACGAGACGGTCACCCAGTTGCGGCAGGAAGCCGGGCCTCGGCAGATACCCGGCAGGCACGGCTCTGCCTCGACCGGTCCCCGCGTGGGGCTGGCCCAGTGCTCCGGCGCCGGAGATGTGACCACCGTGCATATTCTGAGCCGTTAAGGGAGCGAGCCGGTTTCCGACAGCGACAACGACCGGCGAAAATGACCATCGGCCATTTGACATCTCCTGAGAGTTAAAATGGCGCAGTTTATAGTGCTGGCGGCGATGAAGGGGCAGTTCGTGTCCGCCGCTGGCCATGTGTACGATAATTTCCAGATGCTGGGTTACGTGGAGGCGGGAGACCCTACCCAGGCGGTCACCGCTTTCTTCGACCAGACCCCCTATCCAATTCAATGGGGCGACGTGGATTACCTGTGGGCCGAGCAGCTGGTGGAGGGGCCCCACGCCGGTCATCACGGGGACTACGACCGGGTCTACGTCGAGTCCTTGCGGCAGCGTTGGAATTCCCAGTAGGCTTCCACCTCTCTTCGACTCCGTTGTTGACCATTCGCCCTGGACAGCTGCCCATGCTGACGTGTTATGTTAAGTGGATGAAATTAGCTGAAGTTAGAGTAATTCTAAAGAAAAACCAGCAGTTAGCACGGGTCTTGAGTGTCGATTTGGTGAAAACCAGGAACCCACTAAAACCTTATGATATTTATTGCAGGTCACCATTGAGAGGATACCCTAAAGGCATAAGGTCTAGCTATCATTCCACTGGAACGACGGTAATGCATATTTTGGACCGGCACCGAGAATTTGGGCCAGAATATCCAACACTGACGACCATGCAGGGGGCTTTCTTTTTGGGACGATGGTCTGGTGAATGGGGACCAGTGCAATGGGGCTATTCTCCAAAAGAGTCGTCCAAACGAAGTAATCTTGCTATCGATCTGGACCAGATCCACAGTGCTCCGGGTTGGGCTGCTGACGCCTGGGCTCTCGGTCCTAATGTGCTTCCGAGCCAGGTTTTAAATGAGAAGTATCCTAATTTTCAAAAGATTGTCTCATATTGCAGCTTTGATGCTACGGTAAAACTCCTTGCTGTTGTCTGAACCTTCTCTGACGAACTCTGGGCTGAAGTGGAGCACAGGGGTGAACGTATTTACTCCATAGGGATCACCGAAGACGGATATCCATCCGTAGTAATTTCATCCCACATTTCCCATATGGCTAAAAAGCTTTCCCAGTAATTCGTCGATGGTCTTTCAACTTTTATCTAATTATAGGTCATTTGGCGTTGTTCTAGCTATAATAACTCTATGATATGTCACTTTACAGTAAGATGCCGTAGGCATCATGGAGGCACCTGATGGGTGACGGCGAAAATGCCTCTCTCCGGCTCCAATTCAATCCCAAAGTCCGCCTGGAATTTCACGGCTCAACCATCACCTCCGACGCTGGTCTTCTTGCCTTTCGAGAGTTTGATGATGCCTTGAGCCTTACCGAAATCGCTGAGGACTACCTCCAGGAAAGCCGTACCGGACGCAATATCCTTCACCACCTGGTTCCGCTGCTAAGACAGTCGATCTACAGCCGCTTGGCCGGCTACGACGACACCAATGACGCAGTGCGCCTTTCCCAAGACCCAGCCATGCGAGTGATCGTGGGATGGCAAGGCTCGGAGCGGAAAGGAGCCAGCACCAGTGAGATGGGCCGGTTCGAGACGGAGTTCCTGACCCAAGAGGACAACCTGAAGGGGCTGGCACGAATAAATACCCAGTGGGTGGAACGAGCTATGGCCCATACCCTACACCGGCGAGCAATCCTGGATATGGACAGTTCCGAGAGTCCAGTGCACGGCCAGCAGGAGGGAGCAGCCTATAACGGCCACTTTGAATGCGTCTGCTATCACCCTCTCTTTCTGTTCAACCAGTTCGGGGATTGTGAAGCAGCTAAGCTACGGTCAGGCAACGTCCACAGTGCCGATGATTGGCAAGAAGTCCTTGATCCGGTGGTGGAGCGTTATTTGACAGCAGCGGTCAGGCTGCTGTTTCGTGCTGACGCCGCCTTCGCCAAGCCGGAGATATACGATTATCTGGAAGCAAGAAACATCGGCTACGCCATCAGGCTGCGGTCCAACCAGGTGCTGCAGCGGGAGATAGCGCACCGGCTAATACGGCCTACGGAGTGGCTTTCCCCGAAGCCCATCGTCTCCTATCATGACTTCGTCTACCAGGCCCAGAGCTGGAACGTTGCTCGGAGAGTGGTCTCTAAGGTGGAGTGGCACCAGGGAGAACTGTTTCCCAGAGTGGGCTTCATCGTCACCAATCTGAGCTATCCAAACATCGGGATAGTCCGCTTTTACAATGGCCGAGGCACCGCGGAGCAATGGATAAAAGAAGGCAAGTACGCCCTGAACTGGACCAGGTTGTCCTGCCACAAGTTCGTGGCCAATCAGGTCAGGCTGGAGTTGTTCGTACTGGCTTACAACCTGGGCAACTTCATGAGAAGGCTAGCCTTACCGGAGGCAATGAAGCACTGGTCGTTGACCAGTCTGCAGACCAGGATGATCAAGACTGGAGGCCGCCAATTCTTCCCCTTTGCCCGGCGCAGCTACCTGCGCCAGCCCCAGCGCGGCTTCGTGGCCACCCCGCTATCAGGCTGAACCCCAAAAGCTGCGCCGTAGCAGGCTGGACTCCGTTGTTCGTATCTGGCTTACAACCTGGGCAACTCAGGCTGGAGTTGTTCATGAGAAGGCTAGCCTTACCGGAGGCAATGAAGCACTGGTCGTTGACCAGTCTGCAGACCAGGACGGTTGGTGCGCCATGCCGGAAGGCTGGTGTTTCAGCTTGCTGAGGTGCTGGTGAGCCGGGAAATGCTAGGCGGGATACTGGAACGAATTGGTCGGCTTAGGCTGGCTCCTGGCTAGTCCACTTTAGGAGCGTCGGGATTGGTTACGGTTACGGGGTCGCACAGGGCAAAAGAGCTTCCCAAGGGCGAGACTTGGGCGTAGACCAGCGGTTTGGGGCTTTTACGCTTGGCAGTACAGTGGTTGCCCAATGAAAGCGGGGACTTTGAGTGAATCAGGCCGCATCAGACCGCATTTGACGCCCTTGGAATGCGGGATTATATTTGGCGGTATCCCCGCGGGAGCTATATCCAGGAAAGGTGGTTTGATCTGGGGAATCCCGGTGTATCATTTTAGCGTCAGCGCTGTTTCCTAGACCTATACCGAAGTGAAACTGGTGGAGTCGGCGTTGCGTTCCAGTAGATCTCACCAGGTCTTTGGTCCGGGGCCGTTCCCTGTGTTTCTCCCAGAGGAGTGATTTATGAGGAAACTACTGCCGGTCAGCGGGTCTTTGGTTAGTCGACTGGGGAAGCTGAGCCTGGGTTACGGGGCGTTGACCGGCGGGCTGCTGACCGCACCGCTGGTTGGCCTCTTTTATCTGGCCGACAAGCTGGCCGGCTTGACTTTTGTTCCCTTCGCTCTATTTGATTGGATCGCCCGGGTGCTGCCGGGTCCGCTGGTTACCTTCGGAATCGACCTGATGATCGATGGGCTGCGGTTGGTGGGCCTGAGTGTGGCAGCAGCGGCCAAAACCGGAGAACAAGCCGCCGCTATTTTGTTGTTCTTCTTAATCGGGGTGGTCGGCGGCGTCCTTTTCTTCGGCATCGCAAAGGCACGCAACGCCCAACCCAGACTCACTCCTGGTCTGGCGGCTGGAGTAATTTTCGGCCTGCCGATGGCTGTAGTCAGCCTCCCCATGGGTCAGTCGACGGTAAACCCGATCATCACTTTCTTCGTGTTGATGGTTTTGTTCCTGGCCTGGGGAGTCGGCTTGGTCCCAGTATACAGCCGGCTAGTCTTGATCAACCCCGGCAAACCCGCCCGTCCGGTTGTCGAGGAGGAAGTTCGCTCCGCCTCCACAATCGATCGCCGGCAGTTTCTCGTCCGGCTGGGAGCGGCCACCGCCACCATCACGGTACTCAGCGGTGGCCTGGGGGCGATTCTGGCCCAAAATGAACGGCGGCAGCTAGACCAGGCAATTCTCGGCTCGATGGACAAATCCGACATGCCCATCCGGGATCCCTTTCCCAATGCCGGCGATCCCTTGGTCCCCGCTCCGGGGACCCGTCCGGAGTACACCGAAGTAGCGGACCATTATCAGGTGTTTCTCCGCACTGAACCAACGGTAATCGACATCGCAACCTGGTCTCTGCCAATCACCGGTCTGGTAGATAATCCCCTGGTGCTGACCCTGGACGACATCATGCATAATTATGAGTCCAGGGACCAATATGTCACCCTCTCCTGTATCTCCGGACGGATCGGCACGACGCTGATCAGCACCACCTGGTGGACCGGCGTTAGCCTGCAAAAGATTTTGGCCGACGTGCAGCCGCAAAGCACGGCCCGCTACCTGATCATCACCTCGGGGGACGGATTTTACGAGACGGTGGATTTGGACTTGATCGCCTCCGACGAGCGGATCATGCTCGCCTACGCCTGGGACGGCAAACCGATTCCCTTCGATCATGGCTTTCCGCTGCGGATTTGGCTGCCTGACCGATATGGTATGAAGCAACCCAAGTGGATCACCGGCATGGAAATCACCGAGGAGTACCAGGAAGGCTACTGGGTGGAGCGCAGTTGGTCGGAGGTGGCGCAAGTTAAGGCGACTTCAGTTATCGATACTATCGCCGTCAATAACATCATCCAGAGGGATAACCAAAGGCTGGTACCAGTCGGCGGAATTGCCTTCGCCGGAGACCGGGGCATCTCCAAAGTGGAGGTTAGAGTAAACGGCGGCCCCTGGGAGCTGGCCCAGCTGCGGGCGCCCCTCTCGGAAACAACCTGGGTTATCTGGCGCTATGACTGGCCCTTCCAGGAAGGGGAGCACACCTTCGAGGTGCGATGCGCCGAGGCTGATGGCACGCCGCAGATTGAGGAGAAACAGGGCAACCGTCCCGACGGCGCCAGCGGCATCCACAGCCGAAAGACGGAAATGTAAGCTTTAGCCGTATTTTTTCCTTTAGCCGCCACTCTATTCTCTTTGCAGGGCTTCGTCTGGCTCCTAACGCCGGGGTTTGCCTCCGTCATTGTGTTGCTGCTGGGCCGACGGCTCCGGCCTTTTCTTACCACACTGTCCGTGGCATCGGCATTTCCATGATCTAACGCCAACCACTTTATTGGTTCGGCAATCGCCGATTCAGCGCGACATCTTACGCTTGACTCCCAAACCATATGGTTAACTATAATCCTCTAGGTGCAACATTTGCCGCATTGGCCGACCCCATCCGTCGGGCCATTTTGCAAAACCTTTCCCGAAAAGGTGTGCCGGCCGGCGGCCTGCCATTTACCAGTCTGGCCAAGCCTTTCGATATTTCTCTGCCGGCGATTTCCAGGCACTTGAGGGTGCTTGAAAAGGCTGGGCTCATCGCTCGCCAAAGGGAGGGCAGAATTCACCGGTGCGGCCTTGATGCTGCTCCCTTGCGAGAAGCGGATCGGTGGATTGGTGAATACCGCAGATTCTGGGAAGACCAGCTTGGCGCCTTGGCCGATTATTTGGGAGATTTAGCCCGTATTCCCCATTTGGCTCAAACAAGTGATGCGGTAAATAGGCAACTTTCTTGCTTTTCTAGTCGTTACATGAATCTCTTAGCCGTATTTCAGATATAATACATGCAATAAGTTGGCTATTTCAGATAACTTACGTACCGACATTGGAGGCACCCGATGGGTGACCGCGAAAAGGCCTCTCTTCGGCTCCAATTCAATCCCCAAATCCGGCTGGAGTTACATGGTGCCACCATCACCTCCGACGCCGGACTGCTGGCATTCCGAGAACTGGATGACGCCCTGGACCTTACCCCCATAGCCTCCGACTATCTCCAGGAAAGCCGTACCGGCCGCAACATCCGACACCACCTGGTCCCTCTGCTCCGCCAGTCCATCTACAGCCGCTTGGTCGGCTACGATGATACCAACGATGCAGAACGTCTTTCCCAAGACCCAGCCATGAGAGTTGTCGTGGGCTGGCAAGGCTCAGACCGCAACGCCGCCAGAACCAACACCATGAGCCGTTTTGAGACGGAGACTCTGACTCAAGAGGACAACCTAAAGGGGCTGGCCCTGATGAATCCCCAGTGGGTGGAGCTGGCCATGGCTCACACTCCACCCACTGGCGAGTGATTCTGGACATGGACAGTTCGGAGAGTCCAGTGCATGGTCAGCAGGAAGGAGCCGCCTACAACGGGCACTTCGAGTGTGTCTGCTATCATCCCCTCTTTCTGTTCAACCAGTTTGGGGATTGCGAAGGAGCGACGCTACGACCCGGAAACGTGCATAGTGCCGATGGCTGGCAGGAACTCCTTGAGCCGGTGGTGAAAGGATACCAGAAGAAAGGACTGCGGTTGCTGTTCCGGGGTGACGCTGCTTTTGCCAAGCCGGAGCTATACGAGTATCTGGAACAAGGAAAGATCGGGTACGCCATCCGGCTTCCCGCCAATCAGGTAATTCAGGAGCAGATCCAACCCTTGCTGGAGCGTCCTACCGAATGGCCATCCCGGGAGCCTATCGTCTCCTACCATGACTTTGCCTATCAGGCCCAGAGTTGGCACTTGCCCAGGCGAGTGGTGGCTAAAGTAGAGTGGCATCAGGGGGAGCTATTTCCCAGGGTTGGTTTCATCGTGACCAACCTGAGCTATCCACCCAAAGGAATAGTCCGCTTTTACAATGGCCGTGGCACGGCGGAGCAGTGGATCAAGGAGGGCAAGTACGCCCTGAACTGGACCCGGCTTTCCTGCCACAAGTTCGTGGCCAACCAGGTGAGACTATGGCTGTTCGTCCTGACTTACAACCTGGGCAACTTTATGAGAAGGCTGGTGTTGCCGGAGGATATGAAGCACTGGACTCTGACCAGTCTTCAGACCAGGCTGATCAAGACGGGTGGGCGACTGGTACGCCACGCAAGGAGGCTGGTGTTTCAGCTTGCCGAGGTGCTGGTAACCAGGGAAATGCTGACCGGGATACTAGAACGGATCAGCCGGCTTCGGCTGGCACCTGGCTAGCCTGCTTTGAGAGCACAGGTATTTCGGACAGTTATGGGGTCGTCCGGGGTAAATAGACCACCCCGAGGGAGACGCTTGGGCAGGGGCAGGCAATTCTAGACTTTTACGCTCGTCAGGGGGGTGGTTACCCTATGGCGAGTGGGTCAGTTGAGTGAATCGGATGCAGTTGACTCCCTCAGGCTGCCCTTTTATAGTTCGAGCCATCCCACAGGGTCACATGGTTGGAGGAATCAGTTTGATCTGGGCAATCCCGATTTAGAGATCCCCGGCGAGTCCTTTGCCGACAAGTTCCGGACCATGGAGCACTTCCAGGCGGAGGTTAGACTCCTGGTGCCCGCGTCATGATCCTCGTACGCCTTGCTACAGGTGTTTTGCCGGGGTGAGGGGATTAGGGGTCTCATATCAGGCTTCCCCTAATCCCGCCAACAAAGAGTTATCAGTCCGAGCAACGGTCAGCAATCACTGTATTTGCTGGGGAGGAAAGACGATGCCCATCATAAGTCAAGCTGATGCAACCACGGAAGTGGGATATCCCGGGGTCGAGCGGGCGGTCCTCGTCGACGCTACCCAGGGTGCCCTGTCGTTATACATCAGCCACCTGGAAATCGGACCTGGAGGTCGGGTCACCACCCACATCCACCCCGACAGCGAAGAGGCCATGGTCATCGTGGAGGGCAGTCTGGAAGCAATTCTGGGTGACCAGGTAGTTACGCTAGGAGAGGGAGACACTGTCCTGGCCCCTGCAGGTGTCAAGCACGGGTTCGAAAACCGGTCCGGCGCTACCGCAAGGTTGTTGGCCATATTCCCCAAGACCCAGTTCGAAAGAGTCCCGATGGAGTAGAATTGGCCTGTGTGAGGCCGCTCCGGGAGGAAGCACACTGGGGGCTTATCAGAAACCCCCCGCTGTGGATCGACAAGCTCACCACGAACGGAAGGAAACCGTTCGCCCTGAGCCTGTCGAAGGGCGGGCGCAAGACTAGATTAACTGAAGGAGGACTCCCATGTACCTAATTCGGCGGGTTTTCAGATGTAAACCAGGGACAGCTCGAAGGGTGGCGGAGCAGATCACGAAGATTGGCAAGGCTTATGAAAACGCCGGTCAGCGCTCTCCGATAAGGGTATATACCAGCGGTGGCACTGTACCGGGACCTGCCAATACGGTCTATATGGACTGGACGGCGCCAGTGTTAGAGTCACCCTACCGCGAAGGTAACCCAATGCCGGAGGAGATCAGGCCTGTGTCGCAGCAGATGAATGAATTCGTGGAGGAAAGCTACATCGAGTTTTATGAGATGTTCGAACCGCAATAGCAGGATGTGCCAGCATGGTTTGGCGGTGGCCGCCGACATGAAGACAATCCAGTCCCTTCGGAGGACATGCTTTAGACCGATAATTCGCGGCGGCCTACACCACTCCCGATTCCGCCAGGTAAGCCAACTCCGTCCTTTGAAGCCCCAGTTCCCCGCAGTAAATCTCCTCGTTGTGCTCCCCGATCAAGGGGGCCCGTCTTGATATTCGCCAGGGTGAGCCGTTGTATATACCGGCGGGACCGGGGTATTTGAAGCTCCGGTCCAGCCCAGGATGGGGAACCTCCACCCAAAAGCCGCGATCATTCAGGTGGCCCTCATCCACCAGTTCATCGGGCGCCCGAATCGATCCCCAGTTGAGCCCCCGCTCCTGGGCGCCATAGGCCATCTCATCCCGGGTCAAATGTGCGGCAAAGTTGCCTACCATCTCGGTGATGTGGGTTCATATGATGATACGGTCCATGGAAATCCCTTCAACCGGGTAAGATACGGCCAAAAGAAAGAGGAGCGTTATTGGAGACTAGACAAATGGATTGGTCCAGTTGATGGAATGTCCGCCGTTGACGCACCCTATGTTAGTATGGCCACCGATATCAGCGAGCAGGTTCATGTCCTTGAAATAGATCCGGACAGTGAACAAATCAGATTGGCTCCATGGGACTCCTCGGATACGATTGAGTCGTAGCGGGGGCGTACCCCCTACTCCAGCCCTTCGGCGAAATCCCGCAGCCGGGTAAAATCGGCGCGAAAGCCCTCGGCCAGGGCCCGCCGGTCGGTGCCGTGCAGCACAAAGCGAGCCCCCTGCTCGATCCAGTAGGTGGATAGATCCGGGGTCTGCTGGTGGACCAAAACCGGAATGCCGTGAGCCTCCGAGGTATCAATTACCTTCTTAACCGTCTCCTGATATTCGGGACGGTGGTACTGGTCTGGAATTCCCAACGAGATGCTCATGTCATTGGGACCGACGAAGATGCCGTCGATTCCATCGACTTGCAAAATGTTTTCCAGATTCTTAACCGCGGCCACGCTCTCAATGCCGATGATCACGATGTTGTTGCGATTCCTTTCCTCCAGGTAGGCGCGGGTATCCTCGCTGATATGCTCACCGGTATCGACCAGCCGCCGCACCGCCTCTCCCTTCAAAGGACGCCACTTGGCTGCGCCCACCACCTCCTTCACCTGGTCCACCGTTTCGCAGTAGGGCGCCAGTACCCCTTGGGCGCCGGCGTCCACGATCATGGTTACATAGTGAGAATCGGGGGTGGGAATGCGGACGATGGGCACCACGCCGGTAGTGTTGAACATGGTGAGGAAATCCGCCAATTCCCCCCGGCTGCGGGGTCCGTGCTCAGTATCGATAACCACGTAGTCCAAGCCTACCCCATCCAATACCGGAATCCAGCGGGGATTCCGGCTAACGCTGATCATGGTGCCGAAGACCCTTCCTCCGGCTTTCAAAGTCGCTTTTAGCTCGGCGCCGTTCATAATCGCCCTCTACCTGCTATTTTTCTTGACCGGTGAAACCACCCCTTGGTTGGTGGAGCGAGTATAGCATCGACGCTGGACGGCGCAAAGCCGCGAGCCTGGCGGAAAACATGGGTCCGGGGTGCCGCCAAAATAGCCGCGAACGCCCTCTGGTATACTCCCTACTAACCCCGACTGCCGATTCCGATGGCCCGGATTGGCTTCAAAGTTGGCAGCAAAGATGGAGTAAATTTGAGCCGAGCAATCCTGGTGACCAATCAAGCCGAATGGGAGGAAATCGCCGCCAAGCTGGGTCGGGAAACTGAATTGGCTTTGGATACTGAGTCCAACAGCTTGTATGTGTTCCGGGAGCGAGTATGCCTGATTCAAATAGGAACCGGGGTAGAGACCTTCCTTCTGGACCCGCTGGCGGTAGATGACCTTTCCTCGCTGGGACAGCTCCTGGCTGACCCTTCCCTAATTAAGGTGCTCCACGGCAGCGACTACGACCTGCGATCGCTAAATCGGGACTATGGCTTCACGATTCAGGGCTTGTTCGACACCCAGGTCGCCGCGAGATTCCTCGGCTCGACCAGCCCCAACCTGGCGTCGGTGCTGGAGAATGCCCTGGGGATATCGATACCCAAAAGCCGGAAGATGCAGACTTCCGACTGGGGGAGCCGCCCCCTCAGCAGCTTGGCAATAGAGTATGCCGCCAACGATGTGGCTTACCTGGTCGCAGTGGCGGCGAATTTAAGAGAAAGGCTGCTTCAGGCCGGCCGGTTGGCCTGGGTGGAGGAGGAGTGTCAACGGCTGCAGCAGACTAAATACTCGCCTCCCCGACCGCCGGAGGTGACATTTTTGCGGATTAAGGGCAGCGATCGGTTGCCGCCCAGGGAATTGGCGATATTAAAGGAGCTTTTCCTCGCCCGAGAGAAGGAGGCGGCTCGACTGGACTTCCCTCCGTTCATAGTTCTGTCAAACGAGGTGTTGCTCCATATCGCCCAATCCTTCTCCACCTCCAGCGCCGCCTTATTGCAATGGGAAGGCATTGCGGGGCTATCCCCCCTGGTGGTGCGGCGCTACGGGAATCTCATTCGGGAGGCCATTGCCAGGGGTCAGCAGGGTCCGGAATATCACCGGGCGCCGCGAGAGCGGAGGGAGCGGTCTTGGACTCCCCAGGCCAGGGGCAGGCTGCGGAAGTTCAAGCAGTGGCGGATCGAACGGGGTGAAGCCCTGGGGTTGGACCCTGCGCTGCTTTGGCCCAGCGCCAGCCTGGAGCGATGGGCGCTGCAGGGATCGTCGAATACCGGCGGTGGGGAGAATCCTTCAATTTCGGTGCCTCCGGTACCTGCAGTTGATGAACCGGAGGTTCGCTCCTGGCAGCGGCGGGAGTTCGAAGCTGAACTGGAGGCTATCGCGGGGATGCCCTTCTAGCGGGTCCCCGGCTTATCCCGGGCGCCCATGGTAATAGTCAGTCGTAAAAGCCGCTAATGGGCGAAACTGATTACCTCCTGGCAGAACCGGGCAGTGTTTACCAGGTCGGGTATCACCACATATTCGTCCACTGTGTGCATCTCATTGGTGGACATCCCCACCACCACACTTTCGATGCCATGGAGGCGCATGACATTGCCGTCGGTGCCACCACCCGAGGGACGGATGTTGGGAACCAGGTCCATACCCCTCATCACCCGGGTGACCAGCCGTACAATCTGCTCCTCGGGGTCGAGATTGTACATTTGGAACATGACCTCCAGGTCTTCCTCGATGGTCGCCTCTTTATAGCGCTCTCTGGCCCGCTCCAGGGTGGTCAGCAGCTGCATCTTAATGGAATCCAGGGTTTCGGTGTTCCGGCTTCGCCACTCGCCACCGAAAGTAGCCGCCGCCGGTACCGCGTTTCTCACCGAGCCTCCGGAGATTAACCCAACATTAAATGTCGTCTCATCGTCCAAGCGCCCATTGGGCAGCTCATTTATGATTTCCGTGGCGATTCTAATGGCCGACAAGCCTTTTTCCGGTTCCACACCGGCATGGGCTGCCCTTCCCTTGACCGTTATGTCAAATCGCATGTAGGTCGGGCTGGCTCCGGTAATTGTGTTGACCGGGCCATTGCCATCGAAAACCACCGCTTCCTTGGCCCGGATCATTGAGTAATCCAGGTTAGTGGCGCCCACCAGCCCAATCTCCTCGCCGCGAGTGAAAACCACCTGCACCGGGCGTCGCGACGCCTTAGCCTCACTAACCGATTCCAGGCCTTCCAGGATGGCTGCCACTCCGGCTTTGCAGTCGCCGCCCAGAATGGTGGTGCCGTCGGAGGTTATCAGGTCTCCATTTATAATAGGTTGAATCCCCCGGCCCGGCTCCACAGTATCCATGTGCGCCGACAGCAGGAGCGGATTCTCCCCATCTTCGGAAGCGATAACGTTGCCGTGAGCGTCCCGAACCACGGAAAACCCCAGGCGACTCAGCCGGTCGGAAAGGTGCAGCGCCACCTCTTCCTCTTCGTCCGAGGGGCTGTCGATGCGAACCAAATCGCAGAATGAACCAACCAGCCTTTCCTGCTTAATCATCCCAGCTATCTCCCCTAGAAACCCGATGCGTTTATTATTGTTGGACTTGGGTCGAATGAAGGCATTATACCGCATAGAACCCAGCCGGGAACCTGGCCGGCGTCGGCGGCAGCCTGCAGTCTGGCAAGCCTAGTCCATCCGGCGTAAATGCCAAACCACTTGACCCAGAAACTCCACACCGTTGATGGCGAGTTCCTCGTATCGATCAAACCCCGACCGCAGCAGAATTCGGCCTTCCTCCAGGCTGATGACGCGGAGAGACGGCCCCCCGCTTTCCCTACGGATAACGTAGAGCTTGTCCGATCTCAGGCTGGCGGTTGGATTCAAGAACAGCAAGTCATCGGAGTGGATACCCTGGGACTCCAGCGAGTCTCCGCTCACCATCAGGGCGTAGAGCCCGGGATATTGCAGCGCTACCCGCTCCGAAACCGGCACAGTGCCCAGGTCCGCATCCCAGTCTTCCCGACTCAATCCGGCCGACACATACCCTTTCAGGCGCACGTGGGCGACTGGAGCAGAAGCGTCGGATTCGCCGGCTGGCGGTGTCCCTCCCATCAAATTGCTTAGTCGCCCCCGGGCGACTGGGGCAGAAGCGCTGGATTTGCCGGCTGTGGGCTTCCCTTCCAGCAAACCTCCTCTAGGTTGCTGGAACAGCCTGGCCAAGGCCTGCAATTTAGCGAAGGAAGGCATTACATCTCAGAGAAACTGGCCGGCATTGGCGACAGCCCATGGTCTGGCCAGCCTAATCCATCCGGCGTAAATGCCACACCACCTGACCCAGGAACTCCGCGCTGTTGATGGCGAGTTCCTCATATCGATCAAACCCGGACCGCAGCAGAATCCGGCCTTCCTGCAGGCTGATGACGCGTAGAGACAGTTCCCCGGTTGCCGTACGGATAACGTAGAGCTTGTCCGATCTCAGGTTGGCGGCTGGATTCAAAAATAGCAAATCATCAGAGTGGATACCCTGAGACTCCAGCGAGTCTCCGCTCACCATCAGGGCGTAGAGCCCGGGATATTGCAACGCCAGCCGCTCCGATACCGGCACAGTACCCAAGTCCGCATCCCAGTCTTCCCGACTCAGTCCGGCCGACACATACCCCTTTAGACGCACGTGGGCGACTGGGGCCGATACGTTGGATTCGCCGGCTGCGGGTATTCCTCCCAACAAACCTTCCATGGGCTGCTGGAACAGCCTGGCCAGGGTCTGCAATTTCGCGAAGGAGGGCTCGAACCTGCCGGTCTCCCATCGGTAAACGGTCATTTCGGAGACGCTCAACCGCTCGGCGACCTGGGATTGGGTCAGGCTGACCAGCTCTCTGGCGGTCTTCAGTCGCTCCCCAATCCGGTGTTTGGTGTCGGTCGTGTCTGGTTCAGCCATCGGCACATTCCAGCAGTTTATGTCAGCATACTGCCAGATATTCCGGCAAACTGACACATCCGAGTTTTTAGGAGTCCGGCGGTCTTGACACTAAACCGATACCAAGGTGAAAACTTCATTCAGCTAAACCCTGGAGTCTGCTTTGGCAATCGGCAGGGTTCCAGTTCGCGCAACCTGAAGGAGCAAAATCCTTCGTCCCACCGGCGTGCGCCCGAATGACGGTGTTGGCAGCGCTGCTCAATCCGGTGTCAATGTAGATCCCACTTTGTCTTTGGTTTAGGATTCCGATGTAGGACTATATATTCATTATATGTTACTAACATCACCTGTTTATAAATGCCTGGCTGGTACTCCCTCCAAAACCAACTTGGATAGCTGACTTTCCTCCATTCCTTGCAGATGTTGATCCAATGCCGCAGGTCATGGGGATTCCACCCCGGGGCTCTTCAGCCCACTCCCACCGGAGTGCCACAACACCCCTGAACCCGCCTTCAGCAATTCCCAGGAGGTCCCCAACAACAACTAGAACCGAGCCCGGATGAGCTGGAAGAAGACAGGCCCCTGACATAGAGGCCGTCCCATCCCGCTCAACCTCAGCCCAGGAACTCGCGACCATCCAAGAACTCACGGCCATCCAAGTCCTGCTCAGCGAGCCTTCGCAAGCGCGCCCAAACAGGACGACACCTCCCTCCACGGTCCTCCAAACTCCCTCTGTGAGAGGGAGTCCATCACAGCCACTCCCCAAATTAGCCTAGCAGTGCTTATTAGGTTGTCAAGCTTAAATTAACAGCAAATTAGTCTAGCAGTGCTTACTAGATTGTCAATAGTAAATTGATAACAATGATGCAAAAGAGAGAAAGGATGTCGAAATCCTCCATAAAACGCAAAAGGGGATCGGGCGATCCCCTTGTTGCTAGGAACCTCAGGACCGCGCTTGAAAGACGAGGTAGAACCGCCTACTCCGTCGCCAATGCCCTGGGACATCCATCAAATTGGCTCTACCAGGTCGTGCACGAAAAGTCGGGACTACTGATTCCATCACTGAGAAAAATAGCAGAAGAGCTGGGAATATCCGTAAGTTGTCCCGCGTCAACCATAATTGCCGGTTCACCTCCTCGGCCTGGCCCCGTTGCTGGGCAGCGTTGGTCCGGTAGCTGGGGACGTCAAACTCCAGGATGACGGAGTGATGGACCACCCGGTCGATGGCCGCGGCGGTGGCCATGGGGTTGGCAAAGATGCGCTCCCACTCCGAGAAGACCAGATTTGACGTGATGCCCAGCGATCTGCGCTCGTAGCGTTCGGCAATGAGGGTGAAGAGTACCTCGGACTCTTCGGCGCCCTGGGGCAGGTAGCCCAGGTCGTCCAGGAGCAGGAAGTCGAAGTTGTCCAGCTTGCGCAGTCGCCGAGGCAGATCCAGGTCGCGCTTGGCAGCCAGCAGTTCTTGCACCAGGCGGTAGGCCGGAGCGAAGAGAACGGAGTGGCCGGCTTCCACCAGGCGGTGGCCCAGGGCGCACAGGGCGATGGCCTGGAGGATCTGCCGGAGGGCGGCCTCGTTGAAGCTGTGGGCCGCGGCGGCTTGGGCAGCGAGCTGGACCATCTCCTTGTGGCCGGCTTGGTGGGCCTGCCGGCATTCCGGGTGGTCCCGCTTTAGCAGGCCCGTTTGCTGTCCGCAATAGCGGCAGGTGCTGCTCAGGGACTGGAGGATTTGGGCGATGCGCATGGTTCTGCTCCACGGGGTTGACTAGAGTGTGGGGGGATGGTCATTTTGGCTTTGCACAAAAAATGGTTTTTAATGCGATTTTTTGTGCAAAATTGTTCAAAAATGCGTCCCGGGCCGAAAGTCGGTGCCGGCTTGATTCCTGATGTGGATCGGGGTTGCTGTGGTCCTGCAGCCAAGGTGCTCTTACCGCTCTGCCCCTTCATCCTACTGGGTCTTGTCCGGTGGGATTTTTGTTCCCCGGGCCGCAGACGGTTGGAATCGAAATGCCCGGGGGCGGTATGCCATGTCGGTGCGGCGGCACCGGTTAGTCCGGGGCTGCTGGAGCATTGAGATGGCCTTGGTCATTGACCTGTTAGAATCGCCGCTGAGCGGGCGGTATGGCGTGTTTTTGAGGGGTTCGGGTCCTGAGATGAAGAAGGGGTCGGTTGGTGTGCAAATGACCGGATATTGCGCCCTGGGGGTTCCTGAGCCCGCTGTCGGGTACCTAGAGGATCGGCCGAAAAGCACCCTGATCCAGGCTAGTCCGATATAATGGGTAGGAGAATTTCATGGGTGTGGGAGGCAGGGGATGCTGGGAAAACGCTCTAAACAGCTGGGGTTCCTGGAAGCGGACCATCTCTACCTGGACTATGTGGGTCGCGGCTCCTTCTACGGCTTCCTGGCCTCCCTGCGGGGTCAGCTATTTCGGGACGAAGATTTCGCCGAACTGTATTGCCCAGACAATGGCCGGGACAGCGTGCCGCCCAGTCTGGTGGCCACCGCGCTGTTGCTACAAGCCTACGACAAAGTTAGCGACCTGGAAGCCAAGCAGAGGGCGGATTTCGATATCCGGTGGAAGGTGGCGTTGGGGATTGAGGTGGAGGACCGGCCATTTGCCAAGAGCACCCTGCAACTGTTTCGAGCCCAGCTGATCCTCCACGACCAGGTGCGGGCCGTCTTTCAGCGCAGCCTCCAATTCGCCCGGCAGACCGGCTGCCTGAAAGGACGGCGGATGAAGGTGGCGGTGGACACTACCTACATTCTGGGTCGGGGAGCGGTCAAGGACACCTACAACCTGCTGGCCGACGGCATCGTCCAGGTGGTCAGGGCATTGGCCCAACTGGATGGGACCCGGGCCGAGGAGTGGGCCTTGAGACACGGCCTGGAGCTTTACTTTGGCTCCAGTGTGAAGGGAGAGGCGGGGATTGACTGGGACAACAAGAAAGAGCGGCAAGCCTTACTGCAGAAGATAGTAGCCGATGCTGACCTGGTATTGGAACTGGCCCGTCAGGCCCAAGGTAGATTTCCCGCAGATAGTCCTGAGCGCCAGGCTATTGGAGAAGCAGCGGAACTCTTGGGGCAACTCCTCTTGCAAGATGTGGAACGGCAGGAGGATGGTCCGGCCCGGAAGGATGGCGTAAGCCGGGACCGGGTCCCTTCGGCGCACGACCCGGAGATGCGCCATGGGCGCAAAAGCAGCAGCAAACGCTTCGACGGACATAAGGCTGCCGTGGTGGTGGATACCGATTCCCAACTGGTGACCGCGGTAGACATTCTGCCCGGCAATGCCGGTGACAACACCGGAGTCTTGGAATTGGTGGAGCAGAGTGAAGAGAACACGGGCATAGCGGTGGAGGAGACTATCGGGGATGCGGCCTATGGAGATGGCGGGACGCGGCAGGCCTTTGCCGATGCCGACCGGACGCTAATAGCCAAGGTGCCGGGTCGTCCTAACAAGGCCCGCTTCCCCAAGGAAGACTTCCAGATCGACCTGACGGCTGGCGCCTGCACCTGCCCGGCCGGGCAGGTCACCCACACGCTACGTACCATGGGCAACCGGACCAACCGGTTGGGTCAGACCTACCCGGCCCAGAGTTTTCAATTCGACCCGGCGGTCTGTGGCGTATGCCCGCTGCGAGACCAATGCATTGCCAGCAGCAAGGGCAAAGGCCGTTCGGTGACTCTCCACCCTCAGGAAGCGCTCCTGCAACAAGCCCGGGCCTTCCAGCAGAGTGAGGATTTTGCCGAATACCCTAGTCGGCGACAGGTGGTCGAGCATCGCCTGGCTCGGCTGGTTCAACTGGGAGTCCGCCAATCTCGCTACTTTGGCCGGACCAAGACCCTTTATCAGCTACTCCTGGCAGCCACGGTGGCCAACCTGACCCTGGTGGCTACCAAGACGGGGATGATGTCCCAGGGTCCAGGCTCCTCCCCCAATAAACCAGAGAATAGACCGGACCGGCCCGCCGCCGGAGCCTGCCCTGAGTTCGCCACCGGGTCGCCCATCGTTACCGCCCAATTCATATTGGTCGCTGCCAGCTGGGCCGCCCTTAGTCTCAGACCTGGCCCAGTCCACTGGTTAACCTCCGCCTCATCTCGTCACAGCAGGGCTTTTCAGCCGGGCTTCTAGTACTACAACGACGAGTTGTCTGGTAGGATGGCTGGACAGATGATGTTGGGTGGTTTGGGTGATGGATGCGGCGAGCTTCGAGCGGGTCTACGACAGCCTTCAGGAATTCCACGCCTTCTTTGCGGCCTCCTTCGGCCGCAAGCAGTGGCGGGATCACAGCGGGAATTACCTTCAGGCGCTGCTGGTGCAGGACCAGGAGCGGCGCAACGCCGAGAATCTCTCGGAATCGGTGGGCATCTCGGCCCGGGCGATGCAGCGCTTTCTCACCGAGGCCCGGTGGTCCGATGAGACAGTCATAGGGCGGTTGCAGGAATACTTGGCCCCCAGGCTGGGACACCCGGAGGCGGTGTGGGTGTTCGATGGCAGCGACTTCCCCAAGCAGGGCAGGAAATCGGCGGGAGTGGCCCGGCAGTACTGCGGCAGGCTGGGCAAGGTGGCCAACTGCCAGGGTGGGATGTTCCTGGCCTACGTCAGCCCGCTGGGCCGGGCGTTGGTGGACAAGCGGCTGTATCTGCCCAAGAGTTGGACCTCCGACCAGGACCGGTGTGCTGCGGCGGGTGTGCCGGAGGACCGGCGGAACTACCGGTCAAAGACGGAGTTGGCCCTGGAGATGCTGGAGCGGGTCCTGGAGTTGGGCTACCTCAGGGCCGAGTGGGTTGCCGGAGACGACGCCTTCGGGATGTCGCCGACCTTCCGGGAGGGACTGGCGGCCCTGGGGATGCGCTACGTGCTGGACGTTCCGGGCGGCACTACGGTCTGGCCCTTGGACCCGGCTTGGACCAGTCCGGAATATCCGGGGTTCGGCCGCCCCCGCAAACCCAAGCTGCGGCCTGGGCAGCGGCGGACCATGGAGCAGCGCGGTGATGAACTGCCGGATGAGGCTTGGCGGGAGATAACGGTGGCCCAGGGAAGCCAGGGGCCGCGCACCTACCGGTTCAGTGCCCAGCGGGTGCGGGCCACCAGGAGGCGCAAGCCCGGCGAGGAACTGTGGGCCGTCTGGCGCCGGAACCTGGACGGCAGCGAGCCCCGCTACTACCTGTCCAACGCTCCCGAGGGCACAACCTTGGAGACTCTGGCCTACGTGGGTGGGTCCAGGTGGCGCATTGAAACGGAGTTCGAGACTGAGAAGGGTGACGTGGGGCTGGACGAATACGAGACCCGCAGCTGGGCAGGGTGGCATCACCACATAGCCATGTGCCTGCTGGGTGGAGCGTTCCTGCTGAGCCTGCAGCAGGATTGGGGGGAAAAAGATGCCCCGGATCACGAGGCCACAGGTGTACCGGGTGGTGCGGGAGATGCTGCCCCGGGAGCAGTTCGGGCCCGATCAATTGCTGTTGTGGCTGGAGGATACGCAGCTACGGAACGGACGAGAGACGCCGCTCCCCCCACGCAGCTACGTAACGAACGGGCTCGCCGTTCCCACGAGAGACGCCGCTCCACCCGCCGCGAAAGCAGGATGGAGCCGCCACCTTAAACCCGTCGTTGTAGTACTAGAGGTCTGGCCGGAAAGCCATTGGCCGGGTTTTACGCTACGCCAATCAGACGTATTCCAATCTTATGCGGCACAGTAGTACATGTATTACGTTGAAACACCCGCTATTTCATCGATAATCGACGTTATGAAAACGACGGTTTGGGGAGAATCGAGGTTTCCGGCCAGATTTCTAGGTGGGGCAATGACCGTGTCAATCCCTGGGTCAATGCCCTTGCAAATCGACACGGCGTCCTGAACCCCAGTCCACCAACCAGGCTTCCAGGGATGGCCAGCTAGATCGTCATCCCGGGGACGAGTTACCTGGAAAGGACCTTGAAATTTGACACCGAGGTCGGAGTATGTGGACCGCAATAGCTGAAGAAGATATGGCCTGCACCGAATGCCGCCACCCAATCCGAACTGATTCCAAGTGTTTGTCGCAGATGCCTGCGGACATGCCCGATGGCTTTCATAGACGAAAGTACGGGAATTATTGCATCGACTGTGTTGACTGCGGCATCAAGAAACACCAACTCCCTTGTTATGCTCGCAGGCTGAACCATTGGTATGCATCCAGAAGGGCAGTTCCTGAATCCGTCCATTGTAGTTATTGTGGGGATCCATTGCCCGAGGGTACGAGGGTTGTCAGCCAAAAGCTGTACGCATGGCCCAACGCACTGGTCGATCCTGAAACCGAAAGATCTCCATCCGGTGGAGGAGAAGTGGCTACCGGGGTCAGAGCCACCCGATCTGGGGTCGCCATATCCGCCCAGAGGGCTCACTCGGGTGTATGGAAAAACCTCAGCCCGAAAACTCAGCAACTATTCCGAACGCGTGGGCTGGGGCGTGGGCTGGGTTCCCGTTCCACGAAGATGGCGCAAGGACTTTACACCAAAGTACCCAATGCTGTTCGCAATCAGGGCGAGGGAGCTGTTCTTAGATTTTTGAAGGGCAAGCACGCCAGCCACAAGAAATCTGTATCCAAGGCGCCTGGTTGGGCGCGCAGGCCCAGCAACATTGTCTGGGAGAACGCAAAGCCAAACCTGTCTCGAGGCAGCCGGAACATGACAGCCAGTGAAGTCGCTGCTGCTGAGTCGGTCAATCAGGTTTCAAAAATCCGTGCGGTCTCCAGAGGTGTGGCGAAAGGTGGGGCGATAGCCGCTTTGATCGAAGCCCCCGCTGCTGGGGTGGAAAATCTCCTGCATTGGAAGCGTGGACGCAAATCTCGTGGCAAGGCAGCCACAGACGAGGTGAAGAGTACAGCGGTTGCCGGTGTAGTTGGTGCTGGAGTTACGGTGGTGGCCACTGGAGTCACCCAGGCCGCAACATTGGTCGGGATTTCGCTGACTCTTGGGCCCGCAGGAGCCCCACTAGCCGCAGCCGGGGTGGCACTGATGGTTGGCACTACTGTCCATCGCCTGTACAAGGCGAGTCAAAAGGACCTTCCACTTGACGAATACTACTTGTACTTCTGTAACAACTTAGATTGCACAACCAAATTCGCCGAGGGCGTAACCGAAGGCGCTTTTGCAAGGGGACAGAAGAGGTACGTCTGGACAATCGGCTTGGCCTTGGCAGGGTTGGTGGTTTCCGCAATAGTGGTTGGAGCATGGCTTATCTGATCCCACCTTGGGAACGAAAGCAGGAAGGGCGTACCCCCAACGTCCCAAGGGAAGTGTTTAACGCGACTCACCTGTGATTTGGACGAGGGTTCGGGGGAAACCAACATCTCGGGATCCGGACAGTTTCGGAAAACCCCGATTTCCGAAATCCCGGAACATGGCTTGGGCGGGATGGTCTTTACAGTGGGAGCCACCGCGGTGACCCAAGAGAGACGGTTCAGGCCTCCGGGGAACTTTTGGAAGCCCTTTGGCCCGTCCTGAGAGATAATATGCTGTCGGGTGATCGGATTTCCTGGGCACTTCAATCCCTGACATCCATCAGAGTCTAACACCACGCGGTTCGTCCCCGAAGCAGTACAACCCTCTTCGCTATCGTCCGCACATTCCTCAGGGTCTCATCGAGGGTTCCGGCGATATTGAGCGAGGCGACATCCAGACGCTTGCCACTGTGGCGGATTTCGTATGATGCATCGTCCACCTCCCCCAGGGCATAGACCAAGAGTCCCCCGGGCAGGTCCAGCGCGGTGGCGTAGGAGAGCATCTGGTAGAGGTCACTATTGGGCACCCGGTGGCTGGTAAGGTTCTTGTACTTGGCGTCTCCCACGAAGGTGCAGGTCGGACCGTCCCACCAGGTCAGGTCAGGCTCCAGGGTTACCCTGCGGCGTGGTCCAGCGTAAGCTTTTCAAGTTCCCTATCGGACCGCAACGTGCGCGGTGAAGCACCGAGTTCCTCCCGGAGGGCTTGGGTCAAGAACTCCTGGAAGACGTTGTTCATGTCCATCAGGAAGTCGCTGGCCCGTACCACTCCCCGTCCCGACTCGAAGGCGCCGCGTGCCTAAGGACGAGCCTCGCTAGGGCCACCACGCCCCTGTAGTGCCCGTTCAACCGGTCGAAAGCGACCTCCCGGCACCCGGCCCGGTGGGAATTCCCAGAGGGAAACATCGGCAAGCATGCCGAAGCGCCAAGACGTCCGGCAGAGCATGCTCTTCCCGAAAGGCCATCACCGGCCTGAACGGTGGGGACGTGTACAAGGTACAGATGCGAGCGACGAATGTCTGGGGCCCCAGCCCATGGTCCACCGACACCCTCGGGACCACCCTCCCTCCAATCACTCCAGGAACTCCCACGGGGCTGACACCCGGAATTTTCGCGGGCGAGGCCAAGGTGGACCTGTCCTGGACCGCGCCCGCCTTCACCGGCGGAGCCCCCATCACCGGCTACCGGGTCGAGTCATCACCGAACGGCACCGACCCCTGGACGGAAGTCTTCACCACCACTGGCGATGGCACCAACTACACCGACGACGGCACCGACGCCAATGGCCCCGTGTTCTCGGCTGGTAACTGGCCCCACTACCGGGTGGCGGCGGTCAACCGGGTTGGCACCGGTCCCTTCTCGGAATCCAGGTATGCCGGCGGGGACCCCCTAGAAGTCTGGCCGGAAACCTCGATTCCCCCTAGGCCAGCGTTTTCTTAACGTCGATTATCGATGGCATAGTGGGTGTTGCAACGTATTACATGCACCACCATGCCATATAAGTCTTGAATACGTCTGCTTCGCGTAGCGCAAAACCCGGCCAATGGCTTTCCGACCAGACTTCTAGTACTACAACGACGAGTTGTCTGGTAGGATGGCTGGACAGATGATGTTGGGTGGTTTGAGTGATGGATGCGGCGAGCTTCGAGCGGGTCTACGACAGCCTTCAGGAATTCCACGCCTTCTTTGCGGCCTCCTTCGGCCGCAAGCAGTGGCGGGATCACAGCGGGAATTACCTTCAGGCGCTGCTGGTGCAGGACCAGGAGCGGCGCAACGCCGAGAATCTCTCGGAATCGGTGGGCATCTCGGCCCGGGCGATGCAGCGCTTTCTCACCGAGGCCCGGTGGTCCGATGAGACAGTCATAGGGCGGTTGCAGGAATACTTGGCCCCCAGGCTGGGACACCCGGAGGCGGTGTGGGTGTTCGATGGCAGCGACTTCCCCAAGCAGGGCAGGAAATCGGCGGGAGTGGCCCGGCAGTACTGCGGCAGGCTGGGCAAGGTGGCCAACTGCCAGGGTGGGATGTTCCTGGCCTACGTCAGCCCGCTGGGCCGGGCGTTGGTGGACAAGCGGCTGTATCTGCCCAAGAGTTGGACCTCCGACCAGGACCGGTGTGCTGCGGCGGGTGTGCCGGAGGACCGGCGGAACTACCGGTCAAAGACGGAGTTGGCCCTGGAGATGCTGGAGCGGGTCCTGGAGTTGGGCTACCTCAGGGCCGAGTGGGTTGCCGGAGACGACGCCTTCGGGATGTCGCCGACCTTCCGGGAGGGACTGGCGGCCCTGGGGATGCGCTACGTGCTGGACGTTCCGGGCGGCACTACGGTCTGGCCCTTGGACCCGGCTTGGACCAGTCCGGAATATCCGGGGTTCGGCCGCCCCCGCAAACCCAAGCTGCGGCCTGGGCAGCGGCGGACCATGGAGCAGCGCGGTGATGAACTGCCGGATGAGGCTTGGCGGGAGATAACGGTGGCCCAGGGAAGCCAGGGGCCGCGCACCTACCGGTTCAGTGCCCAGCGGGTGCGGGCCACCAGGAGGCGCAAGCCCGGCGAGGAACTGTGGGCCGTCTGGCGCCGGAACCTGGACGGCAGCGAGCCCCGCTACTACCTGTCCAACGCTCCCGAGGGCACAACCTTGGAGACTCTGGCCTACGTGGGTGGGTCCAGGTGGCGCATTGAAACGGAGTTCGAGACTGAGAAGGGTGACGTGGGGCTGGACGAATACGAGACCCGCAGCTGGGCAGGGTGGCATCACCACATAGCCATGTGCCTGCTGGGTGGGGCGTTCCTGCTGAGCCTGCAGCAGGATTGGGGGGGAAAAGATGCCCCGGATCACGAGGCCACAGGTGTACCGGGTGGTGCGGGAGATGCTGCCCCGGGAGCAGTTCGGGCCCGATCAATTGCTGTTGTGGCTGGAGGATACGCAGCTACGCAACGAACGGGCTCGCCGTTCCCACGAGAGACGCCGCTCCACCCGCCGCGAAAGCAGGATGGAGCCGCCACCTTAAACCCGTCGTTGTAGTACTAGTTAACAGGTACGACGCCAACGGCAACGGCACGATTGAGAAGGGAGAGGTCATAGCGGCTATAAACGACTACCTCTTTGCTGGGGTCATCAGCAAGGGAGACGTGATAAGGCAACCTCTACCTCTTTGGCCCGTCTACGCCGCACAACCGCCCGGGAGCGCCTGAGGGATTGACGGCGGCGGGGAACGGCCAGACGCGAATCGATCTGTCGTGGACCGCTCCTTCTGACGACGGCGGGGCGGACATCACAGGGTACAAGATCGAAGTTTCGACCAACGGTTCGTCATGGAGCGACCTGGAAGCCAACACACGCTCCACCAGCACCAAGTACTCCCACTCCAGCCTGACGGCGGGAAGCACGCGCCACTACAGGGTCTCGGCCATCAACTCCGTAGGGACGGGACCGGCGTCGAACGTCGTTACCGGAACCACGGACGCCGGCAATGCGGACACCGACCGGGCCGCGCTGGTCGCCCTCTACAACACCACGGACGGAGCGAACTGGCACGACAAGGACAAGTGGCAGAGCGAGGCCCCCATGGGGGAATGGTATGGAGTAACCACCAACAGCGACGGCCGGGTCACTCATCTGGGCCTCTACAACAACGAGTTGACCGGGGAGATACCGGCGAAGTTGGGCAGCCTGACCAACCTGGTAAGCTTGTCGTTCTCCAGCAACCAGTTGACCGGGGAGATACCGGCAGAGTTCGGCGACCTCTCCAACCTGGGAAATCTGTACTTCTCCAGGAACCAGTTAACTGGGTGCATACCCGCAGGGCTGCCATTCTGCGGAAATTGAGGTGTGTACCCGACAATCATCGGCGGGCCCTTGGGGAAGTGGGACATCCTGGATGATACCCGGTTCGGCATGCCAGGCGTAAGCCGCAGCCAGCGCGGCCCCTACATGATGCCCAACATCGGTTCCGGCGAACACCACCCCCCCTTCGACTCCTCCAGGTCGGCCATAGGCCCGCGTGACGCCTCGACGGTGGTGTCCGGTAGCGGAGAACCTTATGGAATTCTGACGAGGGTTGTCTATACCAGCGTCGCACACGGCCCATAAACGTATAGCGACCCAATGGGCACACTGTATGGCTATATCCGCACCAGCGCCGCCAATTGGTCGAATGGGGAGCCGTGAGCGACCCGGAAACCCAGCGCATACAGCTCCTGCGGGCCGGCGTGGACCCGGACAACATCTACTGGGCCGTGGGGGTGTCCGGCTCGACGGGCACCCCCACCCGAAATGGTTGGCGCCTGCTCAACATTTAACCTCTATCGGCTGCAAGCCAATGCTTTTGAGGAAATCGGAAATAGCATCTTTGGCCGGGGATTAGCCCAAGCCCCGATGCCATCGCGACGCCTGGGGAGTAACTGCGAGGGGCCTGGCCCGATTCAGGGATACGACATGACGAAGGTGGTCACTCCCGCCGCTTCCGCCTGGGCCACTTGGGCCGGGTTCAGCCTCGATGTGATGACGACCGGGGTGACTGTCCCGCCGGCGATGGCCGAGAGTATGCCGGCCCGGTTTTTCGCCCGGTCGATGTCGTCATGGTCCGCCGTTATCGAGACTTCGATTACGGCGTACCGGTTATCGTCCGCGGTGATTATGAGGTCGGCTTCGAAGAGCTCTCCAAATCGGTCTGGTGTGATTCTGCCATTCTGAACGGCTTGCGCGATGGCACTGGTCAGCCTGGGGTCGGCGGGGCTGGTCTGGGCGAGGGCAACGTATGCTCCCTGGAAGCCCAGGGTGATCATGCAGCGGGCCAGGGCCTTGTTGCGGACGTTCCGTTCGTACTCCCCGCCCTCCAGGTTCCCGAGCTGTCCTTCGATAGCGTTGAGCCGCCGGTCAGTCAGCCGGTTGGTCTCCTGCTGTGCCTGGTTGGTCTCGTGCTGGGTCTCGACGAAGCGATCGAACCGGCCCGGCAGGTCCAGCAGGTCCTGGGCGAGGAGGAGGGCTCGGAGTGCCTCGGCCCACGTTGGTTGGTCCCGCAGGATGCGCGCCAGATCTTCGATTGTGTTTATGGTGGTCATTTGTGGATTATATCTTAGCCGGATTCAATGCACGTCTCCTGACCGTCCATCCTAAACAATCAGGGTGTGAAACACCTCGGGCTCCTTCGATGCGCTGACTCAGAATCGTCGTGTTGAGGCGGCTAATAAGGGGGTGTTGGGCCTGTTCACCAAACCCTTGACGCAGTTGTTGAACAGCAACTATTGTTGAACGGGGTTATTGAACACCTCTTCGTGCCTGGCGGCGGTCGTACGATCGAGGTGTCAATAAACGCCCGGTTGTTGAACACCTCACACCTTAATGACGCCGGCCTGGGCCGGCCGCAGGAGTTCCATTACCATGCTCTCCGTCACCTACGGATACGCACGGGTCAGCAAAGCCGACGACGCCGCCAGGAACCTGGAAACCCAACTGGGAATTCTGGCCGACCACGGAATCCGCGAGGACCTGATTTTCTCCGACGTGGCCAGCGGCCGGACCATGAACCGAACCGGCTGGGTGGACCTGATGTCCCGGGTCCAACCCGGGGATACAATCGTCGTCGCATTCCTCAACCGGTTCTCTCGGAACTTCGAGGAGGGCGTGCGGATTCAGGCGGAGCTAACCGGGCGCGACATCGGCATCGTCGCGGTCCGGGAGAACATCGACACCAGCGACGGCAGTGCCGCAGCGAAGTTCTTTAGGCGGTCAATGTTGGCCCAGGGAGCCTACCAGGTGGATTCGGCCAGCGAACGGATCAAGTTGGGCTTGGACCGGGCCCGGGCTGGCGGAAAGCAAGCCGGGGCCCACCGGCTTTGACCCCAGAGCAGGTCGAACAGTGCCGGCGGATGGCTGACGAGGGTTCGGGATTGCGCCACATCGCCCGGGTGATGACCTGCTCGCCAGCCACGGTGAAGAAGGCCCTGGCCGCCCCCCAACTGGAGACATGAGCACCGGCTCGAGAATGGCCCGGATGCGTGGCGAAAAACCTATCTAAATAATATCTATAAGTGTCATCCTAATTTCTCACTCCTGCCAGCGCACCGTGATATGCAACCACCAGTGGGGCCGACCATCCCCGTGAACATCCGGTCAACTCCCCCGAATTCATGGAGATTTACGCTCAGGGGTAACATTCCAGCACAACCCATCACCAAAAGGAGAGCGAAAAATGTCTCACCCAGTGGTACGGAAAACCGCCATCACGGTCGCTCTGGTCTGGATCACGGTATTTCTACTGGTAGTAATCCAATCCGTGCTGAACGTCACGATAGCCGGTGTGGCGCCTGAAGCCGTGCGTCTCACCCTCACGATGACGTTCCCCTTCACCATCGGCATATCGATCGCCATCGTGGGAATCGCATACCTGGCCACGCGGCGCCAGCCCAGAACAGAGGACTGAAACCCACCATCACAAGCGTCTATCCTGATGTAGCCAGGCCCAACAGGCCGTTGGGAAATCCCCAAGCCAACTGGTCGGCGGAGTAAACAGCAACTACGCGCATGCTGTCCGCCGCGTTGACAGAGCTGTCAACGGCGGAGGCATGTTGGGCCACTGGATGCGCAGCCGAACCCAGCGGGCAGCGTTTCCGTGAATGTTCCCAAACCCCCGCAGCAGTCTGCGGCGGTGATGGCCACCATCCCGCCCGGCGGCAGCGTCCTAGAAATCTGGCCGGAAACCTCGATTCTCCCCAAACCGTCGTTTTCATAACGTCGATTATCGATGAAATAGCGGGTGTTTCAACGTAATACATGTACTACTGTGCCGCATAAGATTGGAATACGTCTGATTGGCGTAGCGTAAAACCCGGCCAATGGCTTTCCGGCCAGACTTCTAGGGATATGCCCCGGCGGCGGCGATGTCCGCCGTCGAAACAAGCGGGACCTTCCCCTCCGGTACTGCACCCTGTGCGTCCCTCTAATCAGCCGAAGAGGTAGAGGTTTATGAGCTCTATAACCTCGGCTTTGTTGATGGCCTCAGCTCCCTCGCCAAAGAGGTAGTCGTTTATCCGGGATTCCCCAGATCAAACCACCTTTCCTGGATATAGCTCCCGCGGGGATACCGCCAAATATAATCCCGCATTCCAAGGGCGTCAAATGCGGCCTGATGCGGCCTGATTCACTCAAATTCCACGCTTTCATTGGGCAACCACTGTACTGCCAAGCGTAAAAGCCCCAAGCCGCTGGTCTACGCCCAAGTCTCGCCCTTGGGAAGCTCTTTTGCCCCGTGCGACCCCGTAACCGTAACCAATCCCGACGCTCCTAAAGTGGACTAGCCAGGAGCCAGCCTAAGCCGACCAATTCGTTCCAGTATCCCGCCTAGCATTTCCCGGCTCACCAGCACCTCAGCAAGCTGAAACACCAGCCTTCCGGCATGGCGCACCAACCGTCCTCCAGTCTTGATCATCCTGGTCTGCAGACTGGTCAACGACCAGTGCTTCATTGCCTCCGGTAAGGCTAGCCTTCTCATGGAGTTGCCCAGGTTGTAAGCCAGTACGAACAACTCCAGCCTGACCTGATTGGCCACGAACTTGTGGCAGGACAACCTGGTCCAGTTCAGGGCGTACTTGCCTTCTTTTATCCATTGCTCCGCGGTGCCTCGGCCATTGTAAAAGCGGACTATCCCGATGTTTGGATAGCTCAGATTGGTGACGATGAAGCCCACTCTGGGAAACAGTTCTCCCTGGTGCCACTCCACCTTAGAGACCACTCTCCGAGCAACGTTCCAGCTCTGGGCCTGGTAGACGAAGTCATGATAGGAGACGATAGGCTTCGGGGAAAGCCACTCCGTAGGCCGTATTAGCAGGTGCGCTATCTCCCGCTGCAGCACCTGTTTGGACCGCAGCCTGATGGCGTAGCCGATGTTTCTTGCTTCCAGATAATCGTATATCTCCGGCTTGGCGAAGGCGGCGTCAGCACGAAACAGCAGCCTGACCGCTGCTGTCAAATAACGCTCCACCACCGGATCAAGGACTTCTTGCCAATCATCGGCACTGTGGACGTTGCCTGACCGTAGCTTAGCTGCTTCACAATCCCCAAACTGGTTGAACAGAAAGAGAGGGTGATAGCAGACGCATTCAAAGTGGCCGTTATAGGCTGCTCCCTCCTGCTGGCCGTGCACTGGACTCTCGGAACTGTCCATATCCAGGATTACTCGCCGGTGTAGGGTATGGGCCATAGCTCGTTCCACCCACTGGGTATTTATTCGTGCCAGCCCCTTCAGGTTGTCCTCTTGGGTCAGGAACTCCGTCTCGAACCGGCCCATCTCACTGGTGCTGGCTCCTTTCCGCTCCGAGCCTTGCCATCCCACGATCACTCGCATGGCTGGATCTTGGGAAAGGCGCACTGCGTCATTGGTGTCGTCGTAGCCGGCCAAGCGGCTGTAGATCGACTGTCTTAGCAGCGGAACCAGGTGGTGGAGGATATTGCGTCCGGTACGGCTTTCCTGGAGGTAGTCCTCAGCGATTTCGGTAAGGCCCAAGGCATCATCAAACTCTCGAAAGGCAAGAAGACCAGCGTCGGAGGTGATGGTTGAGCCGTGAAATTCCAGGCGGACTTTGGGGTTGAATTGGAGCCGGAGAGGGGCTTTTTCGCCATCACCCATCAGGTGCCTCCATGATGCCTACGGCATCTTACTGCAAAGTGACATATCATGGAGTTATTATAGCTGTGGAAACGTAAAAGGGCTCATAATTAGACAATGGTTGAAAGACCATCGACGAATTACTGAGAAAGCTTTTTAGCCATATGGGAAATGTGGGTTAGACCACTGTGCTCCACCTAATTGGACTCGAACCAATGGTTGATTCTATGCGGTCGGGGCAAGACTGCATGAGGCTGAGTATTCCTGGGAGCGTGAGCTGTTACTCCCAGGAAACGCCCTCCTCAAGAGAGGGCAAACGCAAATCGGAATGCCAGGCGTTGAATGCTGTCAGGAACCCTGGACGGAGGCCGGTGGAGAGTTGCTGGACCTCCTCCTGGCAATAGCCGGTTGGGTGGCTCGGATGGAGAGCAACCGCCGTTCAGAGCGGACCAAAGCGGGACTCGCCCGGGCCGTGGCCCAAGGCAAGCGACTGGGCAGGCCTCCAGGAAGCAAAGACAAGAAAAAGCGTAGTCGTCGGGGCTACCTACTGCGGTGGGCGGAGTAAATAAAGGGTTACACTGCTGACCCGGCTATTCTGTAGCTGTGGGCTGGATAGCAGAGGCCAGAAAACAATTGACCCCTTTTTAGGGTTCCTTTTTTGGGTGCACTCAATAACTGATGGCGAAGTTGATTACCCCGCACTGCGCTTATGGCCAGGTCCGCGGGCTGGAGGCGCCGAAGTTCGAGACAACCGCCGTGATGTCGTTGATGTTCACAACACCGTCGCAGTTCACATCCACAAAACGGCCTAGGGAATCACGGTGGGTTGGTGTTGTCGTTCCAAAGGACGCCACCGTCGCCGTGATGTCATTGATGTTGACCACATTATCGTCATTCACCAGGCCCGTGCGCAGCTGAACTGACGGTACAGTGGCCGAGCCCTCCACCACGACTACGCCGGTTCGCTCCCTGGAGACGTATCCGGAGGAATTGGCGGTAAGGATGTAGGTCCCGTCGGGGACGTCCAAGAACTCAAAAGTTCCGTCGATATCGACGTTAACGGTTACATCACCAGGAACCAGGAACCCGGGTCACCGTTGGAATACACTCCACGTCGTCCGGCGCCACGGTTGCCGGAAAGGCCTGCGTCCGCCCCTGCAGCGTAATTGTGCCGCTGATGGGGGTGGCGGTGGAGGCGGGAGTTCTACCTGCAACGTCGCCTCCTCTACATCAGCCCCATACAGCGCGCTTATGGTGACGGTGGCAGCGCCAGCCCCGGGTGCGGTAGTAATTGTAAAGTCGGCGCTGGACGACCCTTCGGCGATGGTGATGCTCTCCGGTACCGTCGCCACCAATTCGTTGCTGCTGGACCTAGGCGGGGGTTCTGGCGGGGTTGCTATCGGTGTGACCGAGAAGTGTCCGCACATCCACGCCACGGTAGCAGAATTACCCGAGGTGGTAGCCATCACCCAACGCTTCATCGCAGAGGCTGAAACAAAAGACCGCCTATCCGTGATGTCGGGCGACTTCCTCAAGGGGTCAATAAACGGGTCGTTCGAAGTTGTGGTGATGAAAATATCATTCAGGTTTTGTCTAAGGACGACGCGCAGACTGCCCTCAGGAATGTAATAAAGGTGGTAGAGCCCGGCGGAGACCTCCACATATCGGGACGGGTGATGGACGACAGTCACCTTACGCCACGTGGCGCACTGAATGGAAACATGGTTTTCTTAAACATTTATGACGGCGGCCAAGTTTACACTGAGCAACTGCATCGTGACTGGCTAACGGAGGCGGGGTTTGACCCTATCGAACGTACTGTGCTTTCTGGTGGACGGAGCATTATCGTCGCACATAAGCCGTCATAGAACTAAGGGTGCAGTGAGGAACAGGTTGCGCCGCACAACCGTCGTTACGTAAGGTGTGCGACGTACGGAAGGAACACGACTCTCTCCGGACACGTTCCTTCTCCCTCCCCGCCGGCCTCCGTAACGCTGCCGGTGGGGTTTTCTTATAAGGGGTAATTAGGGTTTCTACTTAGCTCGACTTTGTACATTCAAGCGGCATAACAAAGGGAATCTAAGATTCGTTCAAACATAGGTCGAGACACTTTCCGGATGTCTGGTTTTGTAGGGGACATGCAAAAAGTCTCAGAAACAGGCCCCAGCTGATGACGAACCAGGGCGATGGCGTCGGAGAAGGTGGGCAACCTTTTGCGCTTCCGGCCGCCTCCAGGATGGCGGATGCGGCCCTTCGCGGCCCCTACGGCCGGCTGGCATACCAGGCGTCCGAGCGCAGCGGAAATCCCTGGTTTCCCTCCAGCAAATGCGCTGCCAGGGTCACCCAGGAGAAAAGACCGAAGAGGACTGGCGTGGTCCGGGCGATGGCCCGGTCAGACCACTGGCGCTGGGTTTCGACTCCCAGGTGAGCGCGTACTTCTTGGAAGGTCACTTCCAGCTGCCAGCGCAACACAAACCATTGGATGATTTGGGTGGGCGCCACGTTGAGGTCGGTACACAATAACGCTTGGGGCCGGAACTCACCCAAGGGGTCACGAATCAAGACCCACCGAATAGGTACTGGCGATTTACCCTGATGATACCAGACTGCGCTGTGGGAGGCGATTTCCAGCAAGCGGTGGGTATTGTCATACCAGTCGACCGTTACGGTATTCCAAAGGGTTGTTGGGTGGCCAAGGCGGTCTTTTAGGGTAGGCAGCCGCTTACCCTTGAGCCGGGGACGCCCTAACTGGCCAGGGGAGC
>CBDCEX010000007.1:0-30405 GCA_965216025.1 Dehalococcoidia bacterium | reverse complement strand
TCTGTCGGCCTTTTTGCCCTGGTTGGGCGTGCCATTCCTGGACGCCCGGCGAAAATTATCTTGGGAGGGACCGGAGGAAGGAATCGAGGAAAGACCCAGGGAAGGTTCCGGCGGACCCGCCGAGGGAGCCACGGTGCGGATAGACCTTTCCCTGCGAAACCGGGGGTTCTGGCCCAAATTCTTCCTTAGCCTGTCCTACGGGTGCACCCTGGCCGCTCCGGAGGGCCGCCAATTCCGCTTTTTCGTCAGCAAGCTGGCCGGTTCCGGCGAGATCGCGTTGCCGGCCACCGTGTCCGCCTATCAGAGGGGAACGCATTCTCTGGAGCCGGTCGTGGCTGAATCCTCCGCTCCCTTTGGATTATTCCGCCGCCGGGTTCGGCTGGCCCAGCCCCAACAGGTATTGGTATACCCGCAAATTTATCCCCTGAATTGTTTGTACCTGGTCGATGGGCTGGCCGGAGATAGAGTGCAGACCCAAAAGTCGCGCCTGGGACTGGAGACCGCCGGCTCTCGCCCCTATATTCCCGGCGACCCCCGGCGCCACATCCACTGGCGCAACACGGCCAGAATGGGCCGCCCGATGGTAAGAGAATTTGAAGATCCCCAAGACCCCACCCTTCATCTGTTATTCGATGCCACCCAGAACTGGGGTGAAAGCCGGGAATCCAGCCTGGAGTACCGCATCAAGCTGGTAGCCAGCGTCGCCAACTACGCGCGACTGCATCGAGTGCCGGTCCAGGTCTGGGGAGGCGCTCTGGGCGCCGGATTATACGCCGAACTGGCGGCCGCCGGACCCCCAGCCGGAGATAACTGGCAGCGGCTGCTCAGATCTCTGGCGTTGGCGGAACCCGGGCAAGGACCCAGCCTACCCCAGTCGCTGGGCAAACTCCCCGCCGGAAGTAGCGCCCTGGCGGTCTTTTCCACGGGAGACCGGCAGAGCGCGCGAGCCATTAGCTTGGCTGGACTGAATTTGAATCGGCTGGTTGTGGTAACGCTGGAAGGGTTTGGCGAGCCGGATTCCTGCGACGATTTGCTGGATGAGCTCGCCTGCGCCGGAGGTCAAGTAATCAGGTGCCGCCCGGGGCAACTGCCTCAGGCCCTGAAGCAACTGGAGGGCTTGGAAGCTCCGGCTTTTCTTCGCCAAAGGGCAGCCTAAATAAACTCTCATCATGCGCCAAACCTCCCCCAGCACCAGGAAATTGAGGCAGCAGGACCAGGGTCTTTCAAATGTCCTTGCGAGGGCCGCGGATCCGAAGCAATCTCTCCTTACCCTCACGAGATTGCTTCGCGGAGTTTATCCTGAGCGCAGCCGAAGGGCGCGCAACGCCAGCTGGGAATATTGATGGGAATTGAGGCAGTAGGACGGCCGGCTTGACACTCACTAACGCGGGGTAGAATGACCCCCTGTCCCTGGATCCCGAGGATCTGGGAAATCCCGCCCAGAGAGGAATATTGAAGCCGTTGACCGGGATATTCCGGGTATTTCGCGGGCTTTTCTCACCCCGTATCGAAGATTCCCTCCGTCTGCGCACTATTGGGGTGGTCTTTGTCTGGCTAGCCGCCCTGGGACTGCTCTGGGCCGGCGGAAGTCCCTGGTTTACTCTGGGAGGAGCTAGCCTGGCTACGCTGGGCCACGGCATCAGCTGGTGGCGCCGCCGCCGGCCCTCTCGGTTAGTGGCTCTGGGTATCGCCGGGTTGATCATAACCCTGTCCTTCCTGATGCGAGGGCAGATGCTGGAGGCCCTCAGCGGCGACTGGGTGCCGTTGGGACAATTCCTGGTGCTGGTGCAGGCCATTTCCAGCTTTGACATGCGGACCCGGGGTGGCCTGTACACCGGCATAGTCTTCAGCGGGATTGTGCTGTTTTTTGCCAGTCAACAGGCCTTCGACGCCGGATTCACTATCTTCATCATCGGTTTCATGGTGTTGCTGCTGGCCTTCCTGGCGGTCAGTTTCTTGGAGGACGGGGTCCGCTCGGCTCGAGTGCTTTGGAGACGCGGCCAGCCTAGCGTCTTAATATTCTGGGTCAGCGCCGCCTGTGCCGTTTTTTTGCTGGCCGGCCTGGCTTTCTGGGTAATGCCCCGGGGTCAAACCAGCCTGGGATTGCCCGATGTGGCGATTTTGCCCTTCTCCAGCAACTCATTGGACTCCATTACCGCGATGCCCTTGGTTAATCCCTCCAGCATCCCGTTGCAACCGGATCAGGAATATCCCCTGCCCGGGGAATATGCTCAGATCCCTGGCACGGGCAGTTGGGGTGACAGCCTGGACTTCCCAGGTTTGGCTGGTGATGCCCAGAATCTGATCCAGACGCCGGGTCTGCGCAGTCCGTCCGGCGGATACCAGGGAAACCTCTACGGACAGTATGAAAATGGCGACGTGGTGTTCTTCGTGCGGAGTAAAGTCGCCAGCTACTGGCGGGGCAGCACCATGGACGCCTACGACGGTCGGTATTGGAGAGAATCCAGCCGGACCCACAACTTGACCCTCTACAGTGGCGGATCCCGACTCTGGCACAACGGGGAAAGCTTCGGTTTGGATAACCGATTGCGCTATGGGCAGACCTTTTTCATTCAGAAGGACCGGCCGGGGGCGGTATTCACCGGATATCGAGGCATCCGGGTTATCGCGGAGGAAGGGTCATTGCAGGCCACCGGGGAGGAAACCGGAGTCCGGGCCGGGGATTCCTATCGGGTGCTATCGGCCCATCCCCTGCATACACCGGATGGTCTAAGGGAAAGTCGAGCCGGACGCACCAGTTCGCGCTATTTGCTCCTGCCTCCCAAATCTGCCCGGCTGCGAGAGCTGGCCCGGCGCATCACCCTAGATGCGGAAACCGATTTCGCCGAGGTGGAGCGCATCCTGGTCTACCTGGATAGCCAGCAAACCTTCGACCCCAAAGAGCCGGGCCGTCTGACTTCCGTGGCGACGCTGGAGGAATTCTTTTTTGAAAAACCACCCCGGCACCGCCATGGACTACGCCACCGCCACCGTGATGCTGGCTCGAGCCTCCGGATTGCCCTCCCGCCTGGCGATGGGATATCTGCCCGGAATCCGCGACCCCTTGTCCGGCGCTTACATGGTGCGGGAGAGTGACGCCCATGCCTGGGCCGAGGTGTATTTCGCGGATCAGGGTTGGGTGCCCGTGGACAGCGCGCCACGTCCCGACATCACCCTGCTGTTTAACACGGATGCTGGAGTTGGCTATCTTTTTGGTGGCGGGTTCGGTGAGGAGGCTTACCAAACGGTCAAGGCCACGCCTTCCAAGATCGCCGCCTTGCTGAGCCAGGGCTTGGACGTTCGGGGTCTGGCGGGGATTCTATCGGTCGGCTCGTTAATTAGTAAGTGTTCAGATTTGAGGGGAAGTGAGCAACCGGCGGCATTCCAGGAGGGGATTGAGACCTCTAGCCCGCCAGGTGCCAAAGAGGGATGCCAAGGTCATCTTGCTGTCGGTGCCCTGCCCTGAGCGGGTGCCGCCGCTGATCTTGCGACTGGTTACCAGATGCCGCAGGCTCCGCTCGGCGGCGTTGTTGTCTGAGGGCACGGCTGGGTCCGACACGAAGACAAACAGTTCCTTGATGAACCGTTCCATGCGCCGGCAGAGCTTGGCCTGAACCGCCAGGGGATCTTTAAGGAAAGGCCGCGCCAAGACCATTAGTTTCTCCTCCAGCATTAGCTGGGTGCGATGGCCTGGCTGGGCTCGGGGAAGGACCGAGGCCTTGGCCTCCGTGTAGACCTGGTGAACCGCCTCGGCCCACCGAGCCAGCCCAGCGTCTTCTGGGTACAACCCTTTCAGGTCATGGATATCCCGCAGCAGATGAGCCCAGCACCGTTGCTTCAGGCCCGGGTAGTGGTTATAGGCGGCGTAGAAATCACTGACCAACACTCCGCTGAAGGAGGAATCCAGCACCTCATCCACCACCCCCTTATCCCGACCCCGACGCAGGAAGTATCGTTCGCTGGGAGTGCTGAAGGTCCAAACATAGCCGTTGCTCCCGTCCTGGCGCCAGCCGGTTTCGTCGCCCTGCACCACGGGACTGGCGCGGACTTGCTCGAGCACCTCTCGCACCGCCGTCTCAGCCTGACGGGCTACTCCATGGACGGCCTGGACGATGGCACCAACACTCAGGTGCAACTGATGGACGGTCTCCAGGTACCATTGGATGATTCTTATGGGCAACCGTCCCTCCTCCCGCAGGGTCACCATCAGGCTTACCAGATTGACCCCCAGGCGCTGCTGGCCCAGAACCACCCCCTGCAGGGCCTCTTTGGGCAGCCGGCGCCGCTGGCATACCGGACAGATGCGGGCTACCAGGGCGTGCTCGGTCACTTCTACCGGAGCCACCGGTAGCTCAATGACTTCCCGAGTTCGCTGTACCCATCCGCCGTTCAGGTGAGTCCCGCAGTCGGGACAGACCGCCACGGCATGCTCCACCCGCCGGGTAGGAGTCATGCGCTGGCGGGCGAAGCCATGGCGGCGCAGCTTTCTGGGCTCCTTTTTCTCCGGCGCTTGCCGGCTGGAGTGCGGCTGATTACCCGGCATCCCCGACGACCCGCGCCGGTTGGGACGGGATTCCAGAACCCCAATCCGCCTTTGCAAATCGGCAATGACTGCCCGCTGGCCGGCAATTATCTCCAGCAGAGTTTCGCGACTCGCCGCGTTCAGGTCTAGTTCAGTGTCCACCTCCCTGGTATGCCACAACTCCCCCGGCCATGCCAGCGTTTTTCCAACGGCTTTGAGCCAATTCACCTCATCAAGTCTGAACAGTTACGTTAATTATCATCGTCGCGCTGGGCTGGCGGCGATTCAGGTGGGTGGGTCCGAATCGCCCTAGTAAATTGGGGTGGTGTTTGCCTTACGCTCCGCTGCCCGGTCCGGGGCGCCGGGAGTTTCTCCGGCTCTATGCCGCGGCGGAAAAACTGCTCCAACGTAGTGGCAACGGCCAGAGGCTGGCGAGGCAGACGGTGGGAGGTTATTCTGCCCTGGCTACGGCCGTCACTCCTGAGGCCAAATCCCACCTCGATTGGTTTACCAACGGTGCCTGGCGGGCGGCCTACGACCCCCCACCCTTCCCCTCCCAGTTGGTGGAGGAGGGAAGGCCCAAGCTGCGGGGACTCAAGGCAGCGCTACGGGCCGGTAGAGGCTAAAACCAAAGCTAAGGTGGGACCCACGTAAACCAAAGCCGAGGTGGATTCTACATCGACACCGGATTGGGCAGCGCTTCCAACACCGTCATTCCGGCGAACGCCGGAATCCAGCTTCATCTACCCATCAACCAGGGGGCGGCATCTGGGCTCCGGCTTTCGCCGGAGCGACGAATACACCGCCACGGGGACCCCTTCCTGCTCTCTACCACTTCTGAATTGTTGGCAGGACCTCTTTGCCGAAGAGGCCGATGTTGCTCATGGTCGCGTCGTGGGACATGCGCGACTCCTGGCCGTAGAAGATCAGGTGCTCCATGCCCAGCCGTTTGTGCAAATACTCCAGTGTCTCCAGCACCATCTCCGGCGTGCCGCAGACAATGTGGTAGTTCTCCTTCAGCTCCTCAAAGCTCTGCTGAATCAAGGGGCGAATAGCCCGGCGGGCGGCCACCTGCTCACCGGCCTGGGTTCGGTAGCCCACCGGGTTCATGTACTCCCGGGGACCTCTGGTGGTCGTGCCCATCCGCCAGATGAAGTGTCGCGCTTGCTCGTCGGCCTTCTCCTGAGTCTCCGCCACATAGCAGCAGATCAGGTAGCCAAAGTTTTGCGCGGCGGTCTGGCGGCCGGCCTCAGTGGCGGCGGTCCGGTAAATCTGGAACAAGTCCTCGGTCACGTCCAGGGGAGTTAAGAAGGCCACATAGGTGTAGCCGTGGCGGGCGGCCCACTGGGCCGTCTCCGGGCTGGCGGTGCCCGGTACCCAAACCGGCGGATGGGGCTTTTGCACCGGGACCATCCAGGGATTGACCACCCGAAAATTGTAGTGCTCTCCCTCCCAGCGGAAGGGACCGGGGGTGGTCCAGGTCTTGATCACCAAGTCGTGGCACTCCTCAAAGCGGGCCCGATTGTCCATCGGGTTGCCGTTGGTGGCCAGGGTCTCCACGCCGGTCCCGCGAACCATTCCCGAGATGACCCTACCGCCAGAGATGACGTCGATCATGGCGATCTCTTCGGCCAGCCGCACCGGATTATCGTGAATCGGCAGGATGTTGCCCAAAAGCAGAATCTTGGCCTGCTGAGTGGTGCGGGCCAGTACCGCCGCGGTCAGGTTGCAGGAGGCGTTCATGCACGAGGGAGTGTTGTGGTGCTCGTTGACCATGATGCCGTCGAAGCCCAGTTCGTCCACGTACATGGACTCGTCGAAGTAACGCTTAAACAGCTCGGTGCCTTTACCCGGGTCGAAGTAGGTATTGGGGAAGGTCAGCCGCAACGAGGGATATTTCTCCCCCTCTTCGTCTGGATACTCGTGGTAAGGAAACTCGCTGAAATAGTAGATTTTCATTTTTTAACATCTCCGGGTCTAATTCTTCGGTTTTAATTTCTACCGTGAATAACATCTTTTGGGCTATTGATGCTGGTGGCCCTTTGATGCTGGTAGTTTCGAGGCCAAAGCCTTATTATCAGGAAACTTAATCCATCCGGCAATAGCCAACTCAGCCGGGCCAGCCAGATGATGCAGAAGGAGCTAATTGATGGTAGTAGACCCGATAGTAGCCCCCGACAGCGTGCAAATGGATGCCCAGTCTCTGGAAGAGGTTAGGGCGCTCTTCCAGCAACAAATAGACCAAGGACTCCATCCCGGCGCTGTACTGGCCGTTTATCGCCACGGCAAGCTGGTGTTGGACCTGCAGGGCGGAGTGGCCAGCCAGGAGTCCGGTCAGCCGGTCAGGGCGGATACCATGTTTGTCCTCTTCTCATCCACCAAGGCGATGACCGCGGCCTGCCTGCATATCCTGTGGCAGCGCGACCAGCTGTCCTGGGACGACCCGGTGGCCAAGCATTGGCCGGGCTTCGCCAAAAACGGCAAGGAAGGGATCACCATTCGCCAGGTGCTCAGCCACCAGGGGGGCTTTCCCGAAACCCCCAGCGAGCTACACTGGAGCAAGTGGCGGGATTGGGACGCGGTGGTGGAGGCCATGGAGAACATTACTCCGGAGTATGCCCCCGGCCAGGTGATGGCCTATCATCCCCGCAACTACGGCTGGGTGATCGGCGAGCTGGTCCGCCGCATTGACGGCCGGACCTTCGACCGCTTCCTCCGTGAGGAGATAACCGGTCCCTTGGGTATGACCGACACCTACGTGGGCCTGCACGAGGAGCACGAGGAGCGGGTGGCCACGCTGTACGCCATGGAGGACTGCGACCGACCGGGGATGGTCCCTCCCTACAACCGCCCCGAGGTGCATCAAGCGGTGCAGCCCGCCGGAGGGGGCATCGCCACGGCCCGGGACCTGGCCCGCTTCTACGCGATGATGGGCGGCGGCGGAACTCTGGATGGAAGCTCGATCCTGGTGCCCCAAACCTTGGCCGAGGTAACCCGTTTGCAGGTGGAGGGACTGGACCACTCTTTGGGCCAGCATATGCGGCGCTCTCTGGGCTTGATACTGACCGACCAGCGAATGGGAGCCTCCGATGGCCAGGGAGCCCGCACCTTCGGACACGGCGGCGCCGGCACGTCCATAGGCTGGGCCGACCCGGAGTCGGGGCTGGCAATGGCCTTCATCACCAATGGTTTCCGCGCCAACCAGACCAACAATCCCCGCCTGGAGTCCATCTCCCGGGCGGTCCGGCAAGCCTGCCGGTGATCATACGGAACTCCCCCTATATCCCCCTTTGCAAAGGGGGATATAGGGGGTTTGGATTTCACAGGTTCAATAATATCTTCATGGGTCGATAGGTTTCGATTAGACCTCGACCAGGCCTCGTTTAAACATCAATACCGGGTAAGGAGCAGAGCATGGCTGACAACCGGGTCATCGTTGGGAACGTGGAAATCCTTTCCCTGTCCGATGGCGCTCTCGCATTCGACCTGTGCAACTTCTTCCCCGACATTCCGGAGGAAAACTGGCAGCCGTATGAAAATCTACTGACTCCCGAACGCCAAGTTCGGTTCAACCTGGCCTGCTTTCTGATCCGCTCCGAAGGAAAAACCATCCTGGTGGACACCGGGCTGGGTCCTAAGCCCGCCGACTCGCCGGAGACCCCTTGGGGCGAGCTGATGCGAGATATGGAAGCTCACGGGGTGAAACCCGAGGAAATAGACATGGTGGTCATGACCCATGCCCATCGGGACCACGTGGGCTGGAACCTCATGTCTGCCAGCGGTGGACACCAGCCCACCTTCCCCCAGGCCAAATACTGGATCAGCAAGACGGATTGGGAGGCATGTCACCAACCCGAAGTCAGCGATCGATTCCCCAATGCGCCCGAGTGCGTCTGGCCCCTGGAGGAATTAGGCCTCCTGGAGCTGATGGAAGGAGAGCAGGCCTTGACCGGCCAGCTGACCACCTTGCCAACGCCTGGCCACACCCCCGGCCACATGAGCATCGTCATTTCTTCCCAGGGGGAAAAGGCGTTAATCCTGGGCGACGTGCTGCACAATCCGGTGCAGGCCCACGAGACCGAATGGGTGTCTAGAGCCGACATGGACCCGGAACAGACTCGAATCACCCGCCGCGCCCTGATGGAGCAGTTGGAGCAGGAAGGAACGCTGGTCGCCGCGGTACATATGCCCGCTCCCGGGTTCGGCAAGATTGTTCGCCTGGAAGGACGCCGGTATTGGCAGGCCCGATAGGACAGCAGCTTTCCAAGCAGCTTGGACCAGCATCCCCGGCTTCCCCCGGCGATTCGACCCCTTGAGCATTTGGGATCACCGTTCGGAGTTGCGTTGAGCCTTACCCGCCTATACCGACGCCCCCACTTTTTTTACGGCTGGTGGATGGTCGCTCTCGGCGGTTTCATAACGTCTCTGAACAAATCCGCCGTTAACAAAGGATTCCCGGTCTTCATCCTGCCGGTGCAGGAGTTTTTCGGAGCCAGCCTGGCCCAGGTCTCCTTCATTTTCGCTCTGGCCCGTTCGGAGAGCGGCCCCACCGGGCCTTTGGCCGGGTGGCTGGTGGACCGCTTCGGGCCCCGGGCGGTCCTCTTTCTGGGGGCCACGATGACCGGAGGCGGCTTCCTTTTATTGGGGCAAACCCGCTCCATTTGGGCCTTCGCGGTGATTTACCTGGGAGTGATCACGGTCGGCAGCAACATCGGCTTCTCCTACTCTATGTCGGCCCTGATCAACAACTGGTTTTACCGCCGCAAGGCCACCGCCATGTCCGGCTTTCAGGCCATCGATTCCCTGGCGCCGGTCTTTCTGGTGTGGGTACTGGACCGGACTATCCGGAGCGCCGGCCTGGAAACCGCCTCCACCGCCATTGGCTTAATCCTGTTAGCCACCGTCCTGCCCCTTTCCTTTTTCATAAAAAACACTCCGGAGCGCATGGGCTTGACCATGGATGGGGACCCACCCTCCGACGATCCAGGGGGAAATCAAACCTCGGAGAATCCAGGCCAACGAGTCACCCGCAAACAGCCGCCGCCTGTAGATTACAGCGTAAAGGGGGCGATGCGGACACCCACCTACTGGATTCTGGTGCTGGCCACTGCGCTTAGGCTTATCGCCAAAGCGGCGATAATGGTCCACATCATACCCATAATCGTCAGCAAGGGAGTGGACCGGGGGGATGCCGCTCTGGTTTTCTCCCTACTGCTCTTGGTAACAATTCCCCTGTATCTGGCAGTTGGCTGGCTGGCCGACCGATTCCCCAAAAACCTGGTGCTTATGCTGGCCTCGGAGGCCGGAGCCCTATCCTTCCTGGTATTGGCCTCTCCGCAGGAGTCTCTTGGCGTCGTTCTGCTGTTCGTCATCCTCTTTGCCATCGCTGAGGCCAGCGCCCCCACTAATTGGGCCGTTTTGGGCGTGTATTTCGGCCGTAAAGCCTTCGGACAGTTGAGAGGTTATGTCCAGCTTGCCAATTTCCCCGGCTCATTGGCGGCACCGGTCCTGGTGGGTTGGTGGTATGACCAGCACGCCAGCTACACTGTGCCCTTGTGTATATTCGCGGGGGTTTTCGCGCTGGGAGCGCTAACATTCGGCCTGATGCGCCGTCCCGAAATGCCGGCTGAAGAGCCGGAGACCGCCACCGCCAGCCCCCTCTGCTAGCCCGGCTTCGGCCCGGTTTGGCTCGGTCCCAAGCCCCAAATACCTGCAAGTATTAACCTCGCTGTGCTATTCTCAAGACGCGGAAAGCTACTCCTAAATTGAAACGACAGTTCCGTCCCGGTTGAGAATGGTATGCCACTTGAGCATGGAATGACTGAACCAATAGTCACCCAGCAGTACACGACCCCCTCAGATCCGGCCTGGCCCAACCTTAGGGCTCATCCTCGTAGCTTTTTCAAGGCCCCCCTCTGCACTAACCTGGACGAACTGGATGCCGACGTGGCCTTCATCGGTATGCCCTTCGACCAGGGGACCTTCGGCCGTCCCGGCGCTCGATTCGGCCCCGACGCCATCCGAGACGCTCCCCGGGCCTACGCCTACTCGGACCCCTACGGGCAGCAGCGGGAGGCGGAAGGTTTTTACGACGTGGATCTGGAAGATGAGCTGCTGCGTTCAGTTACGATGGCCGATTGCGGCAACGTTACCACTATTCCTTCGGACGTCCTCAAGAACTTTGAAAAGCTGACTCAATCGGTTGAGAAGGTGGTTTCTCAGGACTCCTTTCCGGTAGTGGTCGGAGGCGACCACGCCATCACTTTCCCGGTGGTCCAAGGGCTGAGCAAGTTCGGTCCGCTGAACATAGTTCACTTTGACGCGCACCTGGACTACAGCCACGACTATCAGGGAGTGCTCCACACCCACGGCAGTCCCATCCGGCGCTGCCGGGAATTACCCTTCGTCAACCACATAACCTCCATCGGCATTCGCACGGCTCGCCGCCGGCCCTACGAGCAATCTCAGCAGGACGGCAGCTTGATCATCAGCGCCAACCGATTTCGGCAGCTGGGTCCCGCCGGCGTGGTCGACCTGATCCCTAAGGGGGAGAACCTGTACATCACCTTCGACATTGACGTGATGGACCCCAGCCAGGCTCCGGGAACGGGGACGCCGGAGGTGGGAGGGCTTTATTACCAGGAAGCCCGGGAATGCCTTGTCGAGTTGGTCCGAAAATCCAACCTGGTAGGTTTTGACCTGGTGGAGGTTGCCCCGCCTTACGACCTTTCGGAATTGACCAGCCAACTGGGCGCCCAACTGATCATAGATATCCTGGCAGCCCGCTTTCCATCTAAGTAACTATTTCAAAGTGTCACCCCGAGCGAAGCGAGGGGTCTAAAGTCCCTGGGACATGGTCATTACGCCATTGGCTATGATGTAACTGCAGTAATCGCGCCAAAGGGTTTACGGGCTCTAAATTCATATTCCTATGTCGCTGCGCTCCTTCCGAGATCCTCGGTCGTTTAGATTTGCCGATCTAGCTAATTTTACTATTATAAACCCACATTTCCCATATGGCTAAAAAGCTTTCTCAGTAATTCGTCGATGGTCTTTCAACCATTGTCTAATTATGGGCCCTTTTTGCGTGTTCCCAGCTTTAATAACTCCATGATATGTCACTTTGCAGTAAGATGCCGTAGGCATCATGGAGGCACCTGATGGGTGACGGCGAAAAGCCCCTCTCCGGCTCCAATTCAACCCCAAAGTCCGCCTGGAATTTCACGGCTCAACCATCACCTCCGACGCTGGTCTTCTTGCCTTTCGAGAGTTTGATGATGCCTTGGGCCTTACCGAAATCGCTGAGGACTACCTCCAGGAAAGCCGTACCGGACGCAATATCCTTCACCACCTGGTTCCGCTGCTAAGACAGTCGATCTACAGCCGCTTGGCCGGCTACGACGACACCAATGACGCAGTGCGCCTTTCCCAAGACCCAGCCATGCGAGTGATCGTGGGATGGCAAGGCTCGGAGCGGAAAGGAGCCAGCACCAGTGAGATGGGCCGGTTCGAGACGGAGTTCCTGACCCAAGAGGACAACCTGAAGGGGCTGGCACGAATAAATACCCAGTGGGTGGAACGAGCTATGGCCCATACCCTACACCGGCGAGTAATCCTGGATATGGACAGTTCCGAGAGTCCAGTGCACGGCCAGCAGGAGGGAGCAGCCTATAACGGCCACTTTGAATGCGTCTGCTATCACCCTCTCTTTCTGTTCAACCAGTTTGGGGATTGTGAAGCAGCTAAGCTACGGTCAGGCAACGTCCACAGTGCCGATGATTGGCAAGAAGTCCTTGATCCGGTGGTGGAGCGTTATTTGACAGCAGCAGTCAGGCTGCTGTTTCGTGCTGACGCCGCCTTCGCCAAGCCGGAGATATACGATTATCTGGAAGCAAGAAACATCGGCTACGCCATCAGGCTGCGGTCCAACCAGGTGCTGCAGCGGGAGATAGCGCCCCTGCTAATACGGCCTACGGAGTGGCTTTCCCCGAAGCCCATCGTCTCCTATCATGACTTCGTCTACCAGGCCCAGAGCTGGAACGTTGCTCGGAGAGTGGTCTCTAAGGTGGAGTGGCACCAGGGAGAACTGTTTCCCAGAGTGGGCTTCATCGTCACCAATCTGAGCTATCCAAACATCGGGATAGTCCGCTTTTACAATGGCCGAGGCACCGCGGAGCAATGGATAAAAGAAGGCAAGTACGCCCTGAACTGGACCAGGTTGTCCTGCCACAAGTTCGTGGCCAATCAGGTCAGGCTGGAGTTGTTCGTACTGGCTTACAACTTGGGCAACTCCATGAGAAGGCTAGCCTTACCGGAGGCAATGAAGCACTGGTCGTTGACCAGTCTGCAGACCAGGATGATCAAGACTGGAGGACGGTTGGTGCGCCATGCCGGAAGGCTGGTGTTTCAGCTTGCTGAGGTGCTGGTGAGCCGGGAAATGCTAGGCGGGATACTGGAACGAATTGGCCGGCTTAGGCTGGCTCCTGGCTAGTCCACTTTAGGAGCGTCGGGATTGGTTACGGTTACGGGGTCGTCCAGGGCAAAAGGGCTTCCCAAGGGCGAGACTTGGGCGTAGACAAGCGGTTTGGGGCTTTTACGCTTGGCAGTACAGTGGTTGCCCTATGAAAGCGGGGACTTTGAGTGAATCAGGCCGCATCAGACCGCATTTGACGCCCTTGGAATGCGGGATTATATTTGGCGGTATCCCCGCGGGAGCTATATCCAGGAAAGGTGGTTTGATCTGGGCAATCCCGGATTAAAACTCTGGTATTGCCATTCTTTTATCGGAGGACACTAACTTGCCGAACGACTACGACGTTTTAATCATCGGCGGCGGTCTGGCCGGGCTCACCGCCGGTATGTACGCCGCCCGCTACGGTCTGCGGACTGGTCTCATCGAGCAGATGATGGGAGGGGCTCAGATAATAAATCTTGAAAAGATTGAGAACTTTCCTGGCTTTCCCCAGGGGATATCGGGCGCCGAGCTTGGCCCCTCGGTGCAGGAGCAGGCCATGGACGCCGGGGCCGAGTTTATCATGGCGGAAACAACTGGAATTGCCCGGGACGGCGACTACAAAGTGGTTTCCTGCGACACCGGCTCTTATCGGGCCAAGGCGGCCATCGTAGCCACGGGTTCCACCCTGCGGCACCTGGGAATCCCAGGGGAGGAACAGTTTGACGGCCGGGGCGTTTCCCACTGTGCCACCTGCGATGGACCGTTTTACATGAGACAGACGGTGGGCGTGGTCGGCGGCGGGGATTCGGCGGCCGATGAGGCCCTAACGCTGACCGAATACGCCGATCGGGTTCTTTTGTTCCACCGTCGGGACCAGCTCCGGGCTCAAAAAGTGCTGCAGGACCGGCTGGTTCGCCACCCCAAAATCGAGATTCTCTGGAACACCGAGGTTCAGGGGATTCTGGGCGAGGAGACCGTTTCCGCGGTTCGCGGGCGCAATGTGGTGACCAACCTGGATACGACGGTAGACCTGTCGGGTCTATTTGTGTATGTCGGACTGGAGCCCAATTCAGATATGGTGAAAGGGCTGGTCAAGCAGGACAACTCGGGTCATATCCAGGTCAATCTATCGATGGAGACTTCGGTGCCGGGAATCTATGCCGCGGGAGACATCCGTCAGGGCTCCGCCTCCCAGCTGGTATCCTCGGCGGGAGATGGGGCCACGGCTGCCATCTCGGCGTTCAAATACGTTCGCGGTAGGGAATGGTAGGGACCGAATTGACCGATTCGGTTAGGTTGGCTACGAGCAATCGTATCCATAAAAAAGGAGGTATTAGCCATGTGGTCTCCACTACCCCCGGATCCAGGCAACCTGAAATATTGGAACGAGGAGGCCAAACGTAGGAGGGAAGTGGTCAGAAGCGGGGGCTTGCCCTTTGAGCTGATCCGGCTGCTCTGGTTTTTGGTTAAGGGAGTATGGTGGTTGGCATTCCTACCCATACGTCTCTCGTTCTCCTGGTGGCTAAGGCGCAGACAGAAGAAAACTCAGGACCCTTTGGACTGGCTGAATGAACGTTAGCGATTTCCTGTTTCCGGTAGGCTAAAGCCCAGACCACACGGCGACTCTGTCCAGCGAGAGCTATCGTCACGGGCCGTGAAGCCGGGTAGCCCCGGCTGCCAGACTCAGCGAATACGTAGAAGTATCAGAAGAGGTTAAAGAGGAGGAGTAGGCCAGCAATGACTCCCAGGCCAATGAGGAAGCTGAATAATGGATTGTCCCGAGGCTCCTTGCTCCGCAGCTCCCAAGGTCGGTCTTTGTACCGCTTCAGCCGCTCCTGCTCTTTCTCCCACAGGTACTCGCCGATCCGGCCCCGGAAGCGTGGATTCATCGCGTTTGCTCTCCTTGCAACGGTGTTACCCAACATGTTAAAGCAAAAGCGACGTGCCGGCCATTGTTGCCGCTATATGATGACGCACCCAATGCGCGTAATTTCTGGAACGTAAGCTCGCCAGACTTGTCGCCTGCCACCGGCCATGCGTCCCCTCTACGGTCATTGGCCGGGTTACGCCTGCCAATCAACAATCCCAACATTCCCCAGTTTGCCGAGTCCGGGCCCGGGCCCTTCGGTTCTCCTTACTATCATTGCGAGTTATCATGCTCCGGCGGAGCGCCACCTACAGATGAAAATGGATTCCCCTCGGCTCATGGTTCGGTGGGCTCACCACGAGCGGTAAGGATCCCGTTCGTCCTGAGGCTCTCGAAGGGCGAACGGGATCCTTACAGAGCAGCCCTTCGGCTGCGCTAAGGATAAACTCCGCGAAGCAATCTTTCCTTAGGCTCATCAGATTGCTTCGGGTCCACGGTCCCCGCAATGACAATTGCAAGAGCCCGATTCCCAGCCCGACTCACACATTGCCTGATTGACCGGCCGAGGGGGAGCCCCTACAATCTTCCCGAAACGCTTCCCGAACCGATTCCTACCTGCGGATTTCAGCTATTTCGACTTTCGCATGAGGTGAAGTCATGCCCGACTCCCTGAGCCGCACCTTCGCCCGGTATGTCTCCTATCTTCATTACGATGCCTTGCCACCCCAGGTGGTAGACAAAATTAAGGCTTCGCTACTTCACATGCTGGTTGTGTCCATCATTGGCTCAGAGACCAGCCACGGCAAGGCTGCGATGGAGCTGATCAAGACTGAAGAGGCCAAGGCCGACGGCGCCACCATCCTGGTGGATGGCGCCAGGGCCACCCGATGCGGCGCTGCCTTCGCCAACAGCAAGCTGATGCACGTCACCAGCCAATCGGATTCCTACCGAATGTTGACCCACCCCGGTCCTTGTATCATTCCCGCCGGGTTGGCCACCGCTGAGCTGGCCGGCCGCAGTGGACAGGAGTTGGTTACGGCCCTGGCAGCAGGATATGAGGTAGAGTCTCGAATCGCCGGAGATTTCATCCCATCTACCCAAGCTCGGGGCTTCCGGTCCAGCCCGGTTTACGGCACCCTGGGCACCGCGATAACCACCGGCAAGCTGTTGGGCTTGGGGGAAGACGAGCTGGTTACCGCCCTGGCCCTGGCCTGCACCTTAACCGCCGGCACCAACGAAGGTCCCCGCTCCGGTGGGCGGGAGATGATGTTTCACGAACCCAACGCCACCCGCAACGGCATCATGGCCGCTTTGTTGTCTAAGGAGGAGGTTCGGGGGTCGGAGACCTCCTTGGAAGGGGAAGCCGGTTTCTACAACGCCTTTGTAGGCAACAACCGGGGCGAGCTTTCCTACGTGTTCCAGGGGCCGCATCAGGTTGCGGTGGAGGAGGTGGTTTCTGAGCTTGGTACCCGCTGGGAGCTGATGCACGTGGTACCCAAGATTTACCCCACCGCCGGCTACAACTGCCCGGTCATAGACTTGATGACCGATATGCGGGCTGCCCATCAGCTGAATATCGATGAGATCGAGGGCATAACAGTAGATATGAATTGGCTGGAAACCACCTATCCCTCCCCGGCCTTTCCCAATGCGACACGATCATCACCGGGGGTGGGGAGCACCCATTACTTCACTGCCTACACCTGCGTCCACAGCAGCTACCCGCCTCTTCGGCCCCGCATCGACGCTGGAGGGCAGTCTCCCGGCGATGACCAGGCGGTGATGGACTTGCTGCAGAAAGTAGAGGTGATTGGTCATAAGGACCGGCCCGCCTTCGCTCCCCAAATAACGGTGCGGATGAAGGGCGGCACCACCTACCAGGGAGCGTACCAGGGGCAGGAGTTGGAATGGGACCTGGCCACGGAAATCCGGCGCATCACCCCGCTTTTTGATAATATCCCCTTCCCCAGCGACAAGCTCCAGGGTATTGTCGAGAAGGTGTCGCAGATTGAACAGGAATCGAGCATAGACTTGCTAATTGCGCTTTGCGTGCGGGGCTAAACTAATACCAAGTTGAAAACTACATTCAGCCAACCCCAGAGTCTGCTTGGGCAATCCGCAGTGTGATAGATTGGGCAACCTGAAGGAGCAAAATCCTTCGTCGCACCGGCGTAAGCCGGTGTCCAGGAAAGTACATTCTGCACTGTTGCCTGGATTCCGGCGTTCGCCGGAATGACGGTGTTGCCAGCACTGCCCAATGCAGTGTCGATATAGATTCCACTTTGGCTTTGGTCTAGACGGCAGTGTGCACTGGGCCTTCAGCGGGATAGCTCAAAAAGAGAGTCCAAGGAGATGAGAATGGACCCCAGTTTGAAAAATAAGGTTGCTCTGGTCACCGGTGGCAGCATGGGCATCGGAAAGGCCACCGCCATGGCCCTGGCCCAGCAGGGAGCCGAGGTGGCCATCTGCGCCCGAGGGCTGGAGGCGTTAAAGGTCACAGCCCAGGAAATAAAGGACGCCACCGGTTCTCAAGTCATCTCCATCCGGGCCGACATGACCAGCCCGGAAGACATTAAGATGCTGGTGTTTTCCACGGTGCAGGCGCTGGGGGAAATCGACATATTGGTCAATAACGCGGTCAATTCCACCTCGGGCCGGGCCAGCGAGCTGTCCGATGAGGTTTGGCTGAATCACATTCAAACCAAGGTCATGGGATACATCCGCTGTGCGCGGGAGGTCGTACCATCGATGAGAAGCAAGGGTGGAGGACGGATTATCAACATCGGCGGCATGGGCGCCCGCAGCGTCAGCGCCACCAACCCCGGCTCCGGGGTTACCAATTCAGGAATTTCCAACTTCACCAAAGCCCTGGCCGACGACGTTGCCGCCGACGGTATTCTGGTCAATTGCATTCATCCCGGCAGCACGCGAACCCAGCGGCAGATGGGGTTGATCGACGAGAGGGCGACCAGGGAGGGTGTTACCTACGTAGAGATACTGGAGAGAACCGTAGCCAATATCCCCATTGGTCGAATGGTGGAGCCGGAAGATATCGCCAACCTGGTGGTATTCCTGGCCTCCGATCAAGCCAGCGCCATCACCGGCCAGACCATTGGAGTGGACGGCGGCGCTGGACGGGGTGTTTACTATTAGCCGCTTTTTCTTTTCTAACGCGGCTCGGTCGGGTATTGGTACACCTTATCGCGTTCATTACCGGTCCCGGCACTACCGCTGCTGGCTATTCTCTCCGCTCTTGGCTGCCTTGCTCCTGGCATTAATCCTAGCGTTGGGGGCCTGCGCCTCTCCGGCGCCTACTCTGACCCCTACCCCGCCTCCGGCCAATCCGCAGTTCAGCGCCATCCTGGCCAGCCAGGACCTGGCGGTCGGCCCCAATCGCGTGGCCTTTGGCCTGGTAGACCTGAATGGAATGCCGGTCCGCACCGATGAAGCCCAGGTCCAGGCCGTATACTTTGCACCGGGACAGAATCAGGGTCAGATGCGGGACTCGGCGGTGGCTCGGTTCATGCGGTGGCCGCCCCCCGGCGAACGAGGCATTTACATAACCCAGCTGACCTTTGACGTGGCAGCGGCGAGCACCGGTCCCCAGGATGGTCTGTGGGAGTTGCAGATAACGACGACCACAACGGAAGGAGTCGAGGTGGCGGCTCGGACCGCCCTACGGGTAGCAGAAAAGTCGTCGACTCCGGCCATCGGCGCGCCGGCGCCGCCCAGCGTGACCCTCACCTCTGCCGCTGAAAAGGACTTGCGCACCATTACCTCGGCCAGCGACCCTGACCCGGATTTATACCAACTCTCCATTCACCAGGCTTTGCTGGAGGCAAAACCGCTAGTGGTGGTTTTTGCCACTCCGGCCTTTTGCGTCAGCGCTACTTGCGGGCCGCAGGTGGAAATGGTATCTCAGCTAAAGGAACGCTATCGAGACCGGGTCAATTTTATCCACGTCGAGGTTTTTGAAAACCCTCACCTGATCGAGGGAGGACGTCCCGGCGGAGGGCTGGTCTCGGCGGTGGAGGAGTGGGGATTGCCTACCGAACCCTGGACCTTCGTGGTGGACCGGGAAGGCCGGATTCGGGCCAAATTCGAGCAGTTCACTCCGGCAGATGAGATTGAGGCCGCTCTGATAGACCTGCTTTAATGCCGGGGCTTGGACGGTCCTACAGCCGTCAGGCGGCAGGACGAACGTCTTGCTGCTCCGTCGGCTGTTTCTTCTCCTCCTCGGCCGCCGCCATGCATTGGGCACAAAGCCACACGTTGGTAGCCGGGGCGATCTGGTACATCTGCACGCCAGTGTTGGTGCAGCCGAAGGTCTCGCATTTCTTCATGGGGCCCCTCCTCATTGAACTCCAAGTTGAAACCAGGCGCGGTTTTCCCGCCAGTGGTTATTTGCTTGGGGTTGTTTGCCTGGGGTTATCTCCATCTTGGATGTTCGCAGACCAAACCGGCAGAGGGAAGACACCCAGATTTCCAGGGCCAGATTTCCAGGGGTTGATGGATTGAAGGGTTGGGGAAAGCGTCTGCCGCACCGGCTCCGCCCGGTTCCTCGGGTTAATCGGGCTAGTCGGTGATGGCCACCGCGACCAACTGCTCACCCTTTTGGACATAGCTCACTATCACCGGCTGGCCGAAGAGCTGGTGTTCCCGGAGATGGGATGGGCTGAATCCGACGAAACCCTCGCTGGTGAAGCGGTACTCCCGGTCGTCCTCACCCAGCAGCCGCAGGGTCTCCACTTCGGTGATATCTCTGGCAACCACCTCCAACACCATTCCCCGAATCTGCATTTCACCGGTTTCAGACGCAGAGGATGCCGGTTGGCCGCAAGCGGCTACTCCAGCCAGCGTTAAAGCGAGAATCGGCAGCCATATAAAAGTTGTACGGCGCAAGAGGAATGGAGGATTCATGGCCGATTCAGCTGAATCGGAAAAACTTGATAGCGGCCAAGCCGGTAACAGCTACCCAGCCAGCGAGGACCGCCAGCTGAGGCCATATTTGCCAAAGGGAGGCGCTTTCAATGCCAACGGCTCTCATGGCGGAGAGCATGGGAGTCAAGGGCAAGGCCTCCGCCAGGTAGGGCAGCAACCAGGGCAGCGAGGCCGTGGAAAAAAAGGTGCCCGCAAAAAACATCATGGGCAGCGAAATGGCGTTGCCCATGCCCGAAGCCGCCGAAGGAGTGTTGGCCCAGGCGGATAGAATGAAGCCGATGTTAAAGAATACGATGCTTCCCAGCATTACCGGCACCAGCAGCCAAAGCCAATTGCCGGGCACCTGGGCTCCGAAGGCAAAGACCCCCACCGCCAGGATGATGGCCGCCTGGACTACCGCCAATACAAGGTAGGAGATAATCTCCGCGGCGAAATATTTCCAAATGGCCAGAGGCGTGACCAACATCCGCTTGAGGATGGACTGGCTGCGATAGGTGCTGATCTTGACGGCAATGGAGATGATGGAGTTGCTCATGATGCCTAGACCGACCAGACCCAGCAGCACCACGTCGAAGTACCGCACCTGGGTGACTGCCACACTTTCGGTAGAAACAGACACGGGAATGATTTCCGGCCCTTCTCCCGGCCCTTCTCTAGAAAGGGACTCCGCCACCAGGTGTCCCAGCGCCGCCTCCAACAGTTGGTTCTGCTCCACGTTGTTGGCGTTGACCAGCAGGCTGACACCGGCCGAGGTCGAGTCGGGATCAGGAGCCCGGGCAGCGCCGAAGCCGGCTGGAATCAGCAGCAGATAATCCAGATCCCCCTTTTCCAGCGCAGTCCGAGCTCCTGATTCTCCTCCCAAATCTGCTCCTCCGGCGTCTTGCAGCTGGAGGAATTCCAGCTCGGAAAGGTTTTGAATCAGCAGCTGGGAGTTGGGTGTCTTGGCCTGATCGATGATGGCCAGACTGGCCGAGCCGAACCCATCGAATTCGAACAGGCCAAATACCACCACCAGCATCAGGGGGAAAAATAGGGCCCAGAAAGTGGTGCTCCGGTTCCGCGCCATCATTTTGAGGTTGGCCAGGGTTAGCGCCAGCATGGCTAGTCTCGCAGCTCGTTGCCGGTCAACTCCAGAAACACGTCCTCCAGCGTCACCGGGCCAATCTCCAGATGATCCAGTCGGATGTTGCTGCCAACTATCGCCTGCAGAACTGTGTCCAGGGCTTCTGGGGCCTGGTGCAGCCGGAGCAGGTAGGTGTTTTGCTCCGGGGTCTGGACGGTTTCAATCGCGGACACACCCCCATTGAGAGAAATGATCTGGTCCTCAGTCAGAGGCGCCGGTACCACCAGTTTTACCGTGTAGGTGGTCTCTAATCGATTGATCAGATTCTGCGGGGTATCCACCGCCACCAGGCAGCCCCGGTCCATGATCGCCAATCTTTGACACAGGGCCTCCGCTTCCTCCATGTAATGGGTGGTCAACACAACGGTGACTCCCCGCTGGTGAATCTCCCGAATCAAATCCCACAGATTGCGCCGGGCCTGGGGGTCCAATCCGGTGGTCGGCTCGTCCAATATCACCAGCTCCGGGTCATTTATCAGACTGGCCGCCACCGTGAATCGCTGCTTCTGGCCGCCGGAGAGGTGCTTCACCCTTTGGGAAGCCTGGTCCAGCAAGCCGACCTGCTTGAGCAATGGGTCGGGGGCTAATCGTTTTGGATAGAAGCTGCCCAGAAGGACCAGGATTTCCCGCAGGTTGAGGTAGTCGTAGTAAGCGGAGGACTGGAGCTGGACGCCGATGCGAGTCTTAATCTGGGCCGGTTGACGAAGGACGTCCAGTCCCAACACCGTTACCTGGCCCTGGTTTGGCCGCTGGAGGCCCTCGATTATCTCCAGAGTGGTGGTTTTACCGGCCCCATTTGGCCCCAGTATGCCGAAGATTTCGCCCGATTTGACGCAGAAGGAGACATCATCCACCGCCGTGAAGGAGCCAAAGCGCTTGGTGAGGCCTTCTACCCGAATCGCATCTTCCATGATAATATTGAGAATTATATCACAATCCCTTTCTGGACCGACCGGATTGAAGGTCTTCCCGGCTTGGAGGTCTTTAGATCGAAGGTCTTCGAATCAAGGGTCTTCGGATTGAAGGTCTACATGTTTGCCAAACCCGGGGCGGCCAAACCTGCCGAAGTAAGGCCCCATCGCGCCAGGGCGCAGGGTTGGATTCGTCCCTTATCCACGTTGAGCGTTTTCTCCGTGTTCGCCCTGGTGGTTTTAGGCGGGGTGGTGCGGGTTACCGGGTCGGGTTTGGGCTGCCCAGATTGGCCGCTGTGTCACGGCCGGGTGGTTCCGCCCTGGGAACTCACCGCCTTAATCGAGTATTCTCACCGTCTGGTGGCCTCAGCTATTGTCAGTCCGCTGGTCCTGCTAACCTGCGGAGTGAGTTGGCTGGCGCACCGGCAGGAAAGGTGGTTGGTCCTACCCTCCAGCTTGGCGGTGGTGCTGCTGGTGGCCCAGGCATTGCTGGGGGGAGTCACCGTGCTCACCGAGCTACCGGGGCCGGTGGTTGCATCCCATCTGGCCCTGGGGCAAGCCCTGCTAGGCTGTCTGGTCCTGGTGATGGTGGTGGCCCATCGGGGACCCTTGGGGTTTAGCCACCAACTAGCTGGGGTCTCCGACTCAGTTGGGAGTTCGGGCGCGGACCCATTTCCCAGCCTGGCCCTGATCTCCGCCGGGGCGGTTTATCTGCTGATACTATCCGGCTCGGTGGTCACCGCCAGCAACGCCACCGGGGCCTGCGTGACCTGGCCCCTTTGCCAGGGTGGAGTATTTCCCGAAAATTTGCTGCCAATGATTCATATGGCGCACCGGTTGACAGCCGCCGTCATCGGAGCTTTTCTGCTCTACGTTCTATACCTGGGATTTCGGGATGCCCAAAAACCCGGGGAGTTGCGTGTCCTCTCCCTGGCGGTCGCGGTATTTTTTGTAGCGCAGGTGCTGGTGGGGGCTTTTGTCATCTGGTCTGGCTTCCAACCGCCTATGATGGCCCTGCATCTTTCGGCGTCGGCCCTGGTGTGGGCGCTGTTAGCGGGTCTGGCGGCCCTCAGCCTTACCCAGGCCGGTGGGAGCCCTCGGACTGGCGGGAGGCCCCGGCCCGGCGGGAACCCTCAGTCCGGGGGTGATACTGTCCATGACTGAGCGGCAGCTGCTGGCGGAAGGGGAGCCGGGACGATACATTAGAACTTGGGCGGTCCTCAGCGACTATGTGACCCTGACCAAGCCGCCAATAATTCTGCTCTTGCTTATAACCGCCGCGGGGGGGATGTTTCTGGCAGCGCAAGGCATGCCGCGGTTGTCGCTCTTGGGGCTGGTTTGGGCGGGTGGAGCCTTAGCCTCGGCCGGTGCCAACGCCATCAACCACCAGTTAGATCGGGACATCGACTTGATTATGTCCCGGACCAGACAGCGGCCGGTAGCAGACCAGCGCATAACCCCAGCGAAGGCGCTGATCTTCGGAATTGTACTGAACATCCTGGCCTTCATTGTTCTGGCGACTTGGGTCAATCTGCTGGCGGCGGGGCTGACCCTTTCCGCGACTCTGTTTTACGTGTTTGTATACACCCTTTGGTTGAAGCGGAGCACTCCGCAAAACATCGTCATCGGCGGCGCGGCGGGCTCCATCCCTCCCCTGGTGGGTTGGGCCGCGGTTACCGGCGGGCTAGACCTGCCGGCGGTTTACCTGTTCGCCATCATCTTCTTCTGGACTCCACCCCATTTCTGGGCCTTGTCTTTGCTCATTCAGCAAGACTACGAGCGGGCCCGCATTCCCATGCTTCCGGTGGTGGCGACTCGCGATTACACCACCTTGAATATTTTTCTCTACAGCGTGGTATTGGTGGGCATCACCGCGGTTTTTGGGGCATCCCCAGCCGTTCATGGGATTTACCTGCTGGCGGCCCTGGTGTTGGGAGGGGTATTCCTGGCGCTGGCCTGGCGGCTGAAACGGGATAGCACCAGAAGGCGAGCCCGCACACTTTACCTGTTCTCCCTCCTCTACCTGGCCCTGTTGTTCGGCTCCCTGATGGTGGACGCTCTGGTGCCAATATGAGGGGTGGCGACCTCCGCCGGACAGCCTTTTATACCCTAGCCGGTCACATTGACATTCTGAAGCGCACTATGATAATGTTCTGCATTAGTGAAATTTTGCACACACCTACCGCCAGCGAAACTTCCAGTGAAACGTCCGGGGAGTTGCAAAATGGGCCCTTTTCCCCTTGGGTCGGGTAGAATCCGCAGTTAGGGGACCCAGCAGCGACCAACCACCTGCCACCTGGTGGCGTTTCCATCCACAACAGCTCATCTCTTTAGGCGTCTTGGTCACCGCGCTATTGCTGGTGGCCTGCGACGCCGACGCCTTGCAATCGACTTTTGGCCCGGCCGGGCCGGTAGCGGAGAAGCAGCTACTTCTTTTCAACGTTCTCCTCTGGGCCATGGTGGTGGTCTTCGTTCTGGTCGAGGGAGCTTTGCTCTACTCGTTGATCCGATTTCGCCGGCGTCCCGGCGACCCGCTGCCGGCGCAGACCCACGGCCACACCGGTTTGGAGATTGCTTGGACCGTTATTCCCACCATATTGATCCTGGTACTGGGCATCTGGTCGGTTGTCACCCTGTTCGAGCTGGAGCCTCCGCCGGCCTCCGCCAACACGCTGGAGGTGACCGTAACTGGCCACCAGTGGTGGTGGGAGTTCGAATATCAAGACGCCGATGGCTCGGGCAGATTCATCAACACGGCGAATGAGTTGGTGGTACCGGTGGGAAAGCCGGTGAATCTTCTGCTGAACAGCGACGACGTGATCCACAGCTTCTGGGTCCCGAGACTAGCCGGTAAGGTGGACGTGGTACCCACCCGAAACAACCGGATGTGGTTCCAGGGGGATGAAATCGGGACCTTCTACGGGCAATGCGCCGAGTTTTGCGGGATAGCCCACGCATTGATGAGGTTCCGGGTACAGGTGCTTTCCGAGGCGGATTACATGGCTTGGGTTGAAACCTACGGACAGGCGCCCGGAACTGCCGAACCCTTGTCGCCCCAGGCCAAGCAGGGCCAGCAGATCTTCTTGGACTTTAGCGCCGGCGGCTGCTCGATCTGCCACACCATTCAGGACGTGCCGGGCGCCGCCGGTGTCATCGGGCCCAACCTTACCGGGCTGGGCAGCAAGGACACTTTCGGGGCGGGCATTCTGGACCTGAACCGGGAGAATTTGCGACGGTGGCTCAACAACCCCAATGAGGTCAAGCCGGGCAACCGTATGTCGGAACAGGCGCCCATCTACCAAACTGCTGACGGCAGCATCAGTTTGAGCCCTCAGGAAGTATCCGCATTAATTGAGTATCTGTTGAGCTTGAAGTAAACTTTAGGTCGCCGGGCTAATCCGGCGATATCCGGAGTCAGAGAGTAACCGCAGGAGCGAAGGCATATCATGGCAGCGATAACCGCCGTAATACCAAGACCGACCAGCTACACTACCGGCATTTGGAGCTGGCTCACCACTGTCGACCACAAGAGGATCGGCATCCTTTACGGTGTATCAGCCGTTATCTTCTTCTTTATCGGCGGGATCGAAGCCGGAATAATGCGCATCCAACTTAGCCAGCCCGCAAACGACTTTATCGATCCCGACACCTTCAACGCCATGTTCACCATGCACGGCACCACCATGATTTTCATGGCGGTAATGCCCCTGGGCGCTGCCTTTTTCAATATCATCATTCCCTTGGCCATCGGTGCCCGGGACGTGGCCTTCCCCCGCTTGAACGCGCTCAGCTACTGGGTGTTTCTCTTCGGCGCGCTGTTAATGAACGCCGGGTTCCTGGTGAATGCGGTGCCCGACGCGGGATGGTTCTCCTACGCAAATCTAACCAGCCGGACCTACAGCCCCGGCGCCGGCCTGGACTTCTGGGCGGTAGGCTTGCAAATACTGGGTGTCTCCTCTCTGGCCGCGGCCTTTAACTTTGTTGTGACCATCATAAACATGCGGGCTCCGGGCATGAGCATGATGCGCATGCCTCTGTTCGTGTGGATGACCCTGATAACCTCAATTCTGCTGGTCCTGGCATTCCCGGTTATCACCGTGGGCTTGATTGAGCTCACCTTCGACCGTCTATTCGGCGCCAACTTCTTCGTGACCAGCGCCGGCGGCGACCCAATTCTCTGGCAACACCTCTTCTGGGTCTTCGGACATCCGGAGGTTTACATCCTGATTCTGCCGGCCATGGGGATAGTCTCCGAGATATTGCCAACTTTTGCTCGTAAGCCCCTGTTCGGGTATCCGGTGGTGGTGTTTTCGGGCATCGTTATCGGCATAATGGGCTGGGCTGTCTGGAGCCATCACATGTTCACGGTGGGGTTGGGGCCGATACCAAACTCGGTGTTCACCATCACCACCATGCTTATCGCGGTTCCCACCGGCGTGAAAATATTCAACTGGATGGCCACCCTTTGGGGCGGGTCTATCGACTTAAAGACGCCGTTGCTCTTCTCCGTCGGGTTCGTCGCTCTTTTCATCGTCGGGGGTTTGAGCGGCGTGTCCCACGCCGTATCGCCATCGGACAACCAGCAGCAGGACACCTACTACATCGTGGCCCACCTCCATTACGTGCTCTTCGGCGGCTCCATAATGGGGTTGTTCGCCGGTATCTACTACTGGTTCCCCAAGATGACCGGCCGCTTTCTCAACGAATTTTGGGGGAAAATCCACTTCTGGCTATTCTTCCTCGGCATGAACATTACCTTCTTCCCCATGCACTACGCCGGTCTCAACGGCATGCCCCGGCGAATCAACACCTACAACTCCGAATTCGGCTGGGATTTAATGAACCTGATTTCCAGCGCCGGCTACATCGTGCTGTTTGCCGGGGCTTTGCTGTTCCTGATCATATTCATCCAAAGCGTTAGAAACGGCAAACCCTCCGGTCATGACCCTTGGGACGCCCCTACGTTGGAGTGGAGCATTTCATCCCCGCCGCCTGCCTACAATTTCGCGGAAATACCGCAGGTCGAAGGGCGGGATCCTTACTGGATCGTCAAGCGTAAGGCGGAGGCGGAGGGGCACCCACTGACCGAGCCCGAGGCCCACGTAGACCCCAGCACCATCCACATGCCCAGCCCATCCTATTGGCCCCTGGTTATCGCCTTTGGTATCGCCTGGATTGGAGGAGGACTCTTGATCGAGTTTCCCTGGCCCTATATCAAGTTTCCCATCAGCTTCGTAGGGGGAATTATCGCCTTCTTGGGAGTGATTGGCTGGGCCAACGAACCGGCGGCAGCCGAATCTCACCAGTAAGACGCAACCCGACGCTAGGAGGGGGCTAATTTGGCCCACGCTGAACCCGCTCACCACGCCGAAGAGGAATATACCAGCACCGGCTTAAACCACCGCAAGCTGTTGATGTGGGTGTTCCTCAGCTCGGACTGCCTGTTTTTTGGTGCGCTGATTGCCACCTATATGGTTTATCGCGGGCAGAGTGTGGTTGGGCCCTACCCGATAGACATCATCGACGTTCCGTTGACTACCATCAGCACCTTCGTGCTGCTCTGCAGCAGTTTCGCCATGGTGCAGGCCCTGGCGGCCACCAACGCCAATAACCAGAAAGGGATTCAAATCTGGCTGCTCATAACCGCTTTCATGGGCTTGATATTCATCGGTTTCCAGGCTTACGAGTTTAACGCCTTCCGGGCCGAGGGCCTGCTAATATCCACCAACCTGTTCGGCAGCACCTTCTTCACTCTGACCGGTTTCCACGGGGCTCACGTAACTCTGGGCATTGTCTGGTTATTGGGCCTCTTCTGGGTCGCCCGCAAGGGACGGTTAGGGCCTCGGACCGCGCTGGACGTGGAGATATGCGGCCTGTACTGGCACTTTGTCGACATCGTTTGGATCGTCATCTTCACTCTGCTCTACCTGATTGGCGGGTTCGATGAGGGGCCGGCGGCTGTTGGCGGACTCGCCCCACTGCTGGTCTCCGTGGTCTGAGGGGTTAGGTAGATGAGCGATCAACCCCAGGCTGAGCACTCCCGGCACCCCACTTTCAAGCAATATGTGTTGGTGGCAATCATTTTGTTCGCCATCACGATTGTGGAGTTCTTAATTATTTGGCCGGAAAACCGCATCGAAGCGTTCAGCACCCCCATTCTCATTATCCTGTCGATAGTCAAGTTCGCCGTCGTCATATCCTTCTACATGCACTTGAAGTTCGACAACAAGCTGTTGACCTGGATTTTCCTGGGCGGACTGGCTCTGGGCACAGCGGTCACCTTTTCCCTACTGTTCCTCTTCTCTGCTGTCAGCGGCGCGACGGCCCAGCCACGGGACCACGCGAAGGACAACGCGGTTCCCTTCGAGGAGGTACATAAGGATTCTCCGGAATCGCCTCCTGATAAGCCGGACCAGCCTCTTGATAAGTCGCCTGCGGAGGATAGCGCTGCCCCGGAGACCGGTCTGGTGGCGTTGGGACAGGAGATCTTTACCGGCGCCGGTGGATGCTTCGCCTGCCATACCATCGAGGGAATCAGCATTGGTCCGCTGGGTCCGGACCTGACTCATATTGGGACGGATGCATCCGGCCGCATTTCCGGGGTTTCCGCTCAGGATTATGTGACTAAATCCATCCGAGATCCTGAAGCCTTTGTTGCCGAAGGAGTGGAGCGCGCTATTCCTGGGCTAATGACCTCGGCTTTCACGGCCAACCTGACCGACCAGCAGGTCGAGGCGTTGGTGCAGTTCTTGCTGGCTCAGGAGTAGGTAGCCCTTCCCTCCCCGGTGGTCAGCCTCACCTCTCTGCCCGCACAGCTTCGCGGACTTCCCTGTTTGACGCCAAATTACCATCTCGATTCCTCTCAAAATGGGAGAGAGTTGTGGAGTGGGCCGGGCGGCCCACTCCACGTCGGGACGGCGCCTGGCAAGTTAGCTGCCTTCATCCTCGATTAATTCCCCAAAGATGCCGTCGGCGTCTGGAACCAGGCGGCGAACCCGGACCACCGCAGCGGTGTTGATCGGTCCATATATGTGCGGATAGATCTCCTCGGAGCGGCTGGGTTCTCGTTTTAGGGGAGAGGTTAAAGCATCAACGTTTAGATCCAACACTATTAAATCGGTTCGCCCGTGGAAAAGGCGGTTGGCCACCCTTAACATCTGGGCTTCGTCCTCGGAGCAGTGGATAAACCCCTCCTCGGCCAAACTGCCGGCGCGGTACTCCCCGGTCCCAAATTTCAAAGAGGCGGCGCCGTCGCCCCATTCGGCCCGGCCCGCCAGATGGTAAATTATTGGCACGGAATGCCCTCGACTATGCTGATAGAGTATCCCAAAAGGGACGCAGCTATTGTATATCTGATTGGAGCCTCTGCGACAGCTGGGTTTGGTCAACCAGTGCCACTGGAATTGTTGGGGGTTGGTCGGTATAGCTTCCGGTGTTAGGATAGGGGCGCTCACTAACTCAGGTATCATTTAGGAGCGAACCGGTGAAGTTCGAGCAGCATCAGGGCAAAGATCTTAAATACCTGACCGTAGTCCCGGACAATCATGCCTCCGACATCAGCTATCCCTTGATCGTCATGCTGCATGGCTTTGGCGCCAATATGCGGGACTTGGCCGGCTTGGCCCCGGCCATCGAGTCTGAGGGGTATGTTTACGCTTGCCCCAATGGGCCCATCCCCTTTGATCTGGGACAGGGACAGGTAGGCTACGGCTGGACCCCACCCCGAGGGCAGGCGACTCCCGAGGACATTCACCAGGCCGAGGGGCTGCTCGGCGGGTTCTTCGACGAAATCTTGGCCCAATTCCGGATATCTTCCGGGCAGGCGCTGCTGATGGGATTCTCCCAGGGCGGCGGCATGACTTACCGGTGCGGGCTGGGCCGGCCCGAAGTTTTTGCCGGTCTGGTGGCCTTGAGCGCCTCACTGCCGGACCCCGATGTATTGAGGGGCAGGCTGCCCCAGCGCCGAGAGCAGCCAATCTTCATCGCCCACGGTCGGGCGGATCCCATGGTGTCCATGGAGAGTGCCAGAAACACCAGAAAGTTCCTGGAGCAGGAGGGTTATAGCCCCGACTACCACGAATACGACATGGGCCATGAGATTCCCCTGCCGGTGCTCCAGGATTTGATTCCGTGGATGACCGGGTTGTTGCCGCCCTACCGTAGCAGCTGATCAATTCCTCCCGCCGCCTTCACTTCGGGCTCCGCCGGGGCCTGCCCGGTATCCGGCCTTCTGGGTTGCCGGCGTGTTGACAGGATGGGAACCAGGGCATACCATTTTCATACTAATTAATCGGGGAAGGAAGCCCGTTCCCCCATCAGTCTGGTGGCCGGTCCGCTCCACGGTTAACCCAGGTCAAGGGCCAGGCCTGGAGATCGATGGGGTTTCCTGAGCGCGCGGTCTAGGGGATATAGCTCAACTGGGAGAGCGCGGCGTTCGCAATGCCGAGGTTGGGGGTTCGAGTCCCCCTATCTCCACCAACTTGCCCCTGTAGCTCAGCGGATAGAGCGGCGGCGTCCTAAGTCGCGCGTCGGGGGTTCGAGTCCCTCCAGGGGTACTTTTTACCACATTTTCCATTGACTTCCGTT
>CBDCEX010000006.1:0-51782 GCA_965216025.1 Dehalococcoidia bacterium | reverse complement strand
GAAATCCCTGGTTTCCCGCCAGCAAATGCGCTGCCAGGGTCACCCAGGAGAAAAGACCGAAGAGGACTGGCGTGGTCCGGGCGATGGCCCGGTCAGACCACTGGCGCTGGGTTTCGACTCCCAGGTGAGCGCGTACTTCTTGGAAGGTCACTTCCAGCTGCCAGCGCAACACAAACCATTGGATGATTTGGGTGGGCGCCACGTTGAGGTCGGTACACAATAACGCTTGGGGCCGGAACTCACCCAAGGGGTCACGAATCAAGACCCACCGAATAGGTACTGGCGATTTACCCTGATGATACCAGACTGCGCTGTGGGAGGCGATTTCCAGCAAGCGGTGGGTATTGTCATACCAGTCGACCGTTACGGTATTCCAAAGGGTTGTTGGGTGGCCAAGGAGGTCTTTTAGGGTAGGGCAGCCGCTTACCCTTGAGCCGGGGACGCCCTAACTGGCCAGGGGAGCGAGGCGGAACCGGTTCGTATAGAGCGGCATCCAGACGCAGCCGGGTGGTGATGAAAGTCACAGGAGAGGCCATAAATTGGCAAAAGTGCAGCAAGTCCAGAACGGCGTAGCTGCTGTCGGCTACCAGTACCAGGGGTCGCCGGGGCAACCAGCGCCAGAGTTGCAGAATCATCTGGCGGGCCCAATCGGTGAGCTTTTTGTGCCGCTGCCCCCGTTCCCGGTGAAACCGCTCCGAAGGTGCCAACACCGTCAGGAAAGGCAAGGCCCAGACCCGGCCAGCCCAAGGAATGGGGGCCAACCACATCAAACTAACCCAGCGCAACCCGCTGGCTTTTACGAAATGGCCCTGGCTGGAACGGACCCCATCTCGGTAAATGCCTTTGGCCGAAATCCGCTTCCCCCGGCGGCGTTCTATGGTCTCGTCAATCCCAAACACCAGCGGCCCAATTCCAGAGTCCAGGTGGCGCAGCAGCAGAAAAAGCAAGGTCCGGCTCAATTGCAATGATGACCACCTGGCCCGATTGAGGACATGGTGATAACGAGCAAAATTCCCGTCCCGGCTCAGTCCCATGACCCGCAGGGCCGAGGTCACGGTACGCTTGCCTGGGGAGAGGATAGCACCGACCAGCAGCAACTGGGCTTTCTCCCAAGTTTTGGCCTGAAAGATTGTGCCAAAGGGCTCCAGTAACCTTATAATCGACACCGGGCGAGTAAGCACTCTCTTGACCTCTCGTGATGGTTTGGTCAAGGGAGCTTACCCTGCCTAATAACCCTCGCTCATTCCTTTCTTCAGCCCAGTTTTGTACAAAGTCGAGCTTAGAGCCTGTTTGCAATCTCTTCAGGATTAGCGCCGCGAAGGCAAGCACCACCATTTGCAGGCTGGTATTTAGCTTTCTTTCGCAGTTCTTCCAGAGTCGGCGGCACTTTTCCAGCCAGGCAAAAGACCGCTCCACCACCCATCGCTTCGGCAGCACTACGAAGGTGTGCATCTCATTGCGTTTCACCACCTCCACCGACGCTCCCAGCAGGCTCTGCACCCCAGCGGCAAAGGGATCCCCAGTGTAACCCCCGTCCACCAGCACGTTCTGCACCAAGCTGAGGCCGTCCCGCCGCTGGTCAAACATCGCCAAAGCCCCAGCCCGGTCGGTGACGTTCGCGGTAGTCACGTGGATCGCATGGGGCAATCCCTGAGTATCCACCGCGATGTGACGCTTGATTCCAGACACCTTCTTGCCCGCGTCATAGCCCTTCTGCTCGGCGCTGTCCGTGTTCTTGACGCTCTGGGAGTCCACGATGCAGAAGCTGGTCTGCTCTTTCCGACCATTGCTTCTCCGGGCCGCGCCAACCAATTTTTTTTAAGACCTGCTCCAGAATAGACTCTTGCTCTGGGTCAGGCCGCTGGCTCCATTGCTGGAAATACTTGTAGCAGGTGCCCCAATTGGGGAAGTCCGCAGGGAGCATCCGCCACTGGCACCCGCTTTTCAAAAGATAGAGCACCCCGCAGAAAACGTCGTACAAGTCCACGGTGCGGGGCTTGGTCCGGCGTCGGGCCGACTCCAAATCCGGCAGAATTCGGGCAAATTGCTCCCGGCTGATGTCGCTGGGATAGGAATGAGACATGATTACCCCTCCCCTGGTAATAGCCTCAACTTAACATATTCCGGAGATCGTAGACAGGCTCTTAGAGGGCGTGTGACTATCCCGACCGTCACCCAACCCGCCATTCCCGCGAAGGCTGAAATCCATTGTCGCGACTTTGGAGCGCCGTCGACGCCATAGGAATCTCGAAGGACGGGGACAGATTGGGCGACTGTGCCAGGATTCCCAGACACCTCTCATTCTGCCCGGCATCGCCCGGGCAGAATGGTCAATCAGTCGTTCAGCAGGACATAGACGGCGGCCGATGGGCTCAGGTCGTTGTGCGAATGGCCCTTGCCGGTGACGTCATCCATCAGCCGGATATCCCCGGCCCGCAGCACCCGTTTCGCGCCGTCGCTGGCCCCGATCTCCACCTCGCCGGACAGGTGGATGATCAGCCTGCGCTCGGGCAGGGGATGAAAGTCCCTGTGGCGCGACCCGTCAAACTCCTGCACCCGCACCTCGGACACATTGATCAGCTCTCCCAGCTCCGCGTGCTCCTCCAGCTTCAGGTCCTCGATGTGGCTCTCGCCGTCCGCGTCCGAAAATACCCGGTATATTGCCATTCCGCCCCCTGTACGTTTCTGTAATGGATACCCTGGTAAACCCGGTGGCGGTCACAGTTCAGGGCAACAGCATCTTGATGACACTGGTCACCCGTCCTTCCCGCCCGGATGTATCCTATGCGTCACTCCCAACCCCTTCTACCCCATTCATCATACCTGCTTTCGCCGGTATGACGGGCAACCGGCAACCCTGTCATCTCAATTCTATGACTCTGATTCACAAGTCCCCTGGGCTCCACCCGGGCATTCCCCTAGCCGCACGCCGGTATGACCTCTTCCCCGAACAGCCGTATCGCCTCCATTATCTTCTCGTGGGGTGGGCCTCCCGAGTGGGCGTGGCGCAGCCGCAGCAGGAAATACTCCGCGCCCACGGCCTCGCTCCAGCGCCGGAACTCCGCCACGCATTCATCCGGCTCCCCCAGTATCAACCGGTCCGGTCCCAGGTTGTCCAGGGTGATCTCGTCCTCCGACCCGATGCCGCGGAACTCCGACAGGCCGTTGCGCCAGTAATACCTGTAGGCCGTCATCACCTCCGGGCCGTACACCGCCGCGGCCTCAGCCCGTGTCTCCGCCACCCAGGCGTCCCGCATCAGCGCTACCAGCGGCTCACGGCCTGCCCGTACCGCCGCCTCCCGGTAGGTCTCCACCAACCCGATGGTGCTGGCCAGGTCGGTGCTGGGTCCGGCCACGAACCCGTCGGCCATGCGCCCGGCCCGGCGCGCTCCCGGCGGGGTGCTGGCCCCGATCCACAGGGGAGGAGCGGGCTGCTGGAAAGGACTGGGCCGGACGTGCAGGTTTTCCAGTTGGTGGTGCTCGCCGTGGAAGGAGAAGGGTTCCCCGCTCCAGCAGTGGCGGATGATCTCCACCCCCTCCTCGAACCGGCCCACCCGCTGGCCCACCGGCACCTCGAAGGCCCGGAAATCAGCCTCCTGGTATCCCAGGCCCACGCCCAGGATGATTCTCCCCTTGGACACCAGGTCCAGGGTGATCACGTCCTCCGCCAGGTGTACTGGGTTGTGCAGGGGCAGCAGAATTACCGACGTGCCCACCTTCAGGGTGCTGGTCTGGGCGGCCACCGCCGTCGCCACGATCAGCGGGGACGGCAGGAACCCGTCCCGGTCCTGGTGGTGCTCGCCGAAGAAGCAAGAGTCGAAACCCACCTCCTCCGCCAGCCGCGCCTCAGCGATAACCTCGTCGATCCGCTGGTCCAGCCGCTCGCCCCGGGGCGGGTCGGCGATGGAGCTGTAAATGCCGAACTTCATGTCTGGTCTCCCCTGATTCTGCTGTGGATAAATGACGCTGTGTGGGCCATCTCAAGGTCGAGTCGACAGACAGATCTTAGCGACGGCATTTTGGCAGGTCAGTCCAACGGTCAGACCCGAGCTGGGATGGCCCGGGAGCATCATCGCAGTTAGTCCGACCCGCACCTGACCCTCCTATGGATCCCTTCCCACCACTATCTCCGGAATCACCACCTCCCACTCGTCGCTCTTCAGCCGGTCCAGGAATGTCCCTTCCGACTTCGTCTTATCCCAACGAGCGATGGCCAGCACGGTCGCCGACACATCTCCCGGTTCCCGAGACCTCTGGAACCGCTGCGCCAGCCTTCCCACCGTGATCCCATCGGCGGTCACCACTTCCCACGGGACACGGTCAGTTCTCACCTGCAGCGGGTCTCCAGAGGATAGACTGGCGATCGCCCGGTGGATTGGGTGGCCAGGCGGCCGGTAGCCGGGGAAGCTAAGGTGGACGTCACGCAGGCTGAGCCGGAGGTAGGATTGCCTGGCCGTCTGTGGTGCGGGAGGGATTTGTTCCGGTTCCGGCCGGACCAAGACAGATGGGTGGTCTCTCAGGACCCGCAGGAATGGGTTCGAATTGCCGGTCTTGGCCAACGTGAGGGTCAGCCTCGCCCGGGTCATGGCCACGTAGTAGAGGCGTCTTGGAGCATCGGCGTCCTCTCCCTGGCCTGAAGCGCTCCAGTTGCCGTCCAGGACGACCACGTGGTCGAATTCCAGCCCCTTGGCCCGGTGAGCGCAGGTCAGCAGGAGCCCGCGTTGCCGCCGACGGTTGTCCCGGGCCCACTCGGCCAGCCATTCTCGAAAGGCGGCCGCCGGCAGCTCTTCATTGTTCGTCTCCAACCGGTATATCTCCACCGCCTCCAGGAGCAGTTCATTCCACGGCCCCTCCGGCTGCTGGTGCAGCCATTGCAGCAGGTCCTCTGCCTTCATCAGGTTTCCCTGGCCTTTGGTCCAGTCAAGCAACGCCTGGGTCTCCCGCAGCTGCCAGGTGGCGGTGAAGTCCTCCCTGGATACCTGGACGGGAATCTCCTCCGAGTGGCAAAGAGCGCGCACCGGGTCCAGAAGGTCCCATTTGCGGGCAACGACGGCACAGGCGCTCCAGTCCCACGCGGGGTCAAGGGAAGCCATACGCTTCAGTTCCTGCAGCACCACCTGGGCCTGGGAGAACGGATTGTCTCCTGCCGGGAGTATCTGGACTGCCCTGGGTCACTGGGTCCATCCGTTCCCATGCGCCGCCGAGACGCTCCCGGGCCCGGCTTCGGTTCACGGTTATGGGGTGGTCGGCCTTCATTCGGAGATTGGCAGGCTCAATGACCGAGTTGACCACCGCTATGATGTGTCCCGTGGACCTGTAATTCTCCGTCAAGTAGGAGGGCCTGGCCCGGTAGTCCTCTTCGAAGAGCTTGATGTACTGGCTGGACGAGCCGCTGAAGGCATAGATGTTCTGGTCGTCGTCCCCCACTGCGAAGAGGTTCAGCCTCTGGTCCTGGTCTGTCTTGGTCCGGCCGGCCAGGGCCGATATGAGGTTGTATTCCAGCTCCTTAATGTCCTGATACTCGTCGACCAGGATCCAACGGAATCCAGCCAGCAGCCGGTCCCGCTGTTCGTCCGCCTCGCCGGGTGGTGCGTTCCTGCCCCCGAGCAACTCTATGGCCTCCTTGAGGATGTCGTCGAAGACGTCGTGGGCCCGGGGTTCCGTTTGCTCAATGGAGCGGGAAAAGGTTGATCCCGCCAGGCGCATGGCAAGGGCGTGGCAGGTGAGGACGGTGACTCCGGTGGCGTCTTCACCAATCAGGTCGTGAAGCCGCTGTCTGATCTGTACGGCGGCATGCCGGTTGTAGGCCAGCGCCAGGATGGAACGGGGGTTCTCCCTCCTGGCGCGGATCAGGTATGCGATGCGGTGCACCAGTACCCGGGTCTTGCCCGAACCTGGCCCGGCCAGCACCAGGACGTTCGTATTCTCACGGTCATCCGCCACGATGGCGCGTTGGGCCTGGTTGTTCAGGCTTTCAACGATGCGGCGCCAGGACTCCGGCGTGGTCGGCCTGGTCAGCTCCTGTCTCTTTTCACGCAACCACCTGTCCACGAACTCCCGCCTGGGCAGGCTGAAGTAGTCCAGGGTGAGGCGCACCGCGTCGGCGATGGACTCCAGACCCTTCTCGGCGTACTCGGCCATGATGTGGATTTGCAGCGTCTGCTCATCATAGTAAATCTTCAGGGGCTCGAAGTCGGACTGCCGGAAGCGGTTCCGGCCCTCCTCCAGCCGGATTATCATAGCCGGCCGGAACACTGACATTCCCCGGTTGAGCCGTATTACCTCCTGGTCGTGCAGCCAGAGCAGGGCTTGGTGCAGGAGGCGGTCCGAGTTGATCGATTTGTCCAGAAACTGGGTGAAGTTCAGGCTATCGATCAACTGTCCCATGGTGGTCTCCACCAGGAGGTCAGCGCCGCGGGCACCGTTGGGGAGCTTGGACAGGAGATGTAGCAGCACGGTTTCGGAGGCCTGGCGCCTGGCCAGGGCGCTTCTCTGGATGGTCCGCCAGTCCTTGAGCAGCGTCACCTGGATCACCTCGTTCCGCTGGGTGCGCACCCGCATGTTGGCCGTACCCTGCGTTTCCTCCAGTCCGTCAGAGGCGATACTCTTCAGGCTCCGCTGCACCAGCAGCGGCAGCGCGTGCTCGTGACCCCTGTCCTTCAGGTACTGGCTGGCCTGTCGCAAATGAAGGGGCTGGGTATCGCCTTCCCGCTGGTCCGGGGCCTGTTCTTGCATCATCCTGATCAAGTCTTCTTCCATGGCTGCTGTCCGGAAGAAGCGTTCCCTGGACGGACGCTGCACCCCCTGGTGGACGTAGGCAGTGAGTATGGTGTCGTTGGAAACCAGGCCGAGGCGGGCGAGTTCGGCCATGGCGTTCCGAATGCCCTCGGTGTTCAGGCCGGTGACGCCGCATAGCTCGTCGGTGGTTATGCCCTCGTCGCTGTTGGCGTTGATCAGTCTACGCACGATCTGGAGCAGCTGCTGCCTGTGGGAAGCGTCCGAGTTGGCGAGGCTGTTAATGCGTTGACGGGCCTGCTCCATGCTCTGCACTTGCAGGGAGGCAGGGAAGATGTTGACTTCGTTCTCGTGCCTGGAGAGGATGGTCGCTTCCTCCAGCCAGGAAATGGCCGTCCTTACCCTGGTGTCGTCGGTGGCCGTGTCTCTTTGGAATTCGTGCTCCTCGTCCTCGAGGAGAATCTCCCCGGTGGTGGCGATGATCTCCCCGTTCATCCTTTTTTTGCTGTCCAGGTTCCTCAGGGACCTGAGCACGGCGTTGATCTCCGGCTGGGTCAGGCGGGACCCGGAGATCAACGCCGTGCTCAGGTCTATGTCTTCGATAGTGTAGAGGAGCATACAGTGGGCGGCGTCGTTGTCCCGTCCGGCCCTGCCCGCTTCCTGCAGGTAGTTTTCCAGCGACCCGGGTATGTCCGCGTGGACCACCAGACGGACGTCGGGCTTGTCGATGCCCATGCCGAATGCGTTGGTGGCGGAGATCGCCCTGAGCCGGCCTTCTATGAAATCGTCCTGGACCTGCTTCTTCCTCTCGGGCGTCAGCCCGGCGTGGAAGTAGTCCGCCTTGATTTCCTTGTTGTTCAGGAACTCGGCGACCTTTTCGGCATTTTTTCGGGTCGCGCAATAGATGATGGCCCCACCTTCCAGGTCGCTGGGCAGGTAACTCTCCAAAGTATCGTGAAGGTGGGCCAGCTTTTGGGCCTCGGTGGTGGGGATCACTCCGAACTGCAGGTTGGCCCGTTCCGTGCCCCCGTCCACCAGATCGAAGTCGATCCCCAGGGTGTCTCGGAAGTAATCGATGATTTCCTGTTTGACGTCGGGCTTGGCGGTGGCCGTCAGGCAGAGGATGGGAGCGGGGTCTTCTCCGTCCGCCCGGCGCTGGACGAAGCGCCCGATGTACCGGTAGTCCGGACGGAAGTCGTGCCCCCACTTGGATAGGCAGTGAGCTTCATCCAGTACCCATGCGCCTATCTGCCGTTGGTCCAGCGCGTTCCTGAGGGACCTGCTCCTCAGCTGCTCCGGCGAGATTAGAAGGATGGACGCATCTCCCAGCCTGATCCTGTCCAGGGCGTTGCGCCTTTCGGGCATCGACAGCAGGCCGTTGACCGTGACGCAGGAGTTCACGCCCCGCTTTTCCAGGCTGGCCACCTGATCGGACATCAGGGCCACCAGGGGGGAGATGACCACGGTGAGGCTTCCCGCTTTGTCATATCGGGAAAGAGCGGGCACCTGGTAGCAGACGGACTTGCCGGCGCCGGTGGGCAAAATCGCCAGCAGGTCCTCGCCCAGCATGGCCTTCCGGACTATCTTCTCCTGGAGGGAAGTCCCGTCAATATCAGCAGGCTCGGACCGGAATTCCTCGAACCCGAACCACCGGTTCAACTCCCGGGTGGGATCGTGGCGCTCCCGGCACCACTGGCAGTCGGGCTGTCGGCACGGGGTGTCACGAAGCTGCTTGACCATCCTGCCGGCTTCGGGGAACTGGAACAGCACCCACGGGGGCATGACCGAGTTGGTTCCGGCGACTGAGAGCCAGGCAAGGACGTAGGCCAGTGGCCAGCCTTGTTCTTGGGTATGGTCTACGATTGACTCGACGTGTGTCTGGCATCCCTGGCCCTTCAACCTTTCCCGAATAGATTCTCTCGCCTCTTCTAGGGTGGGCTTGGCCGCGCTTCTCATGGTGGAAAAGACCAGATCGAAGCCTGTGCCGTCATTGGTAGAAGTCAACCAATGCCACGCGGTGAGTAGCTGCTCCGGAGCCTCTTGCAGCTTCTTCAACTGGTTTGCGAAGGCCTCAACGGCCAGCTTGCTGTCCAGCAGGGGGTCGTTGAACTGCCTTCGTACCAGACCGCCGTCCTTGTAGTGCTTGACCAGGTGATGGTATGGGTGGCGGGGGAAGGCCAGGGGGTTGAGGCGCAGGGTGTCTACGACCGGAAGTTTCAGGATATCCAGGTTGGGGTTGAGGGCCTGGAGATGGGGTATGTCGAAGGACATGATGTTGTGGCCCAGGAGGAATAGGGCGTTCTCCGCCAGCCGGTCGAAGCGTTGCAGACTGCCGCTGTTGGGGTGTCCGGACATGGACAGGGAGTCATCGGTGTCGGGCCGGCAGGCTGCCGCAGCCAAAAGACTGTTGTCTTCAGGCGAGACCTCCAGGTCCAGAGAGATACAACGGCTCAGGGTCGGATAGGGAATCGCAGCGCTTCCGGTCGCGTTCCGTTGTCTTGACGGCTCGAGCAAGGCGTGCGGACCTCTGCTTCCAACAGGTTTCGACTGAAATTCACGGAACTATAACACACGGGGCCGCCTCCCAGCGCAGCGCCTACAACACCACACCGTGTACGAGGAGCTGCGGCTGAAGCTGGCTGAGGCTCTCAAGGCTGGCTCGAAGCGGCTGCTGGCGACCTACCTGCAAACCCTGTTGGCGTACCCCGACGGAAGACAACCCAACACTACCTCCCCAGAGGCGACGCTTACAATATCCGACATTCGCAAGCCCTTTGTCAATCTGAAGCGGCGAGAATGGACAGTGATTCGGTGAACGCGGCCTCGCTGCCCCGGCTGGGCGAGCAATCGAGGCTCTAGTCTAGGGCAACCCTTCGACAGATATGGAAGAGCCTCCGGCCCGCCAGGGTTGGAGGCTCGTGGGCCAAGCCGGGGGCTCCCGCCCTGCTCCTTATATAAGGACCTCCCAGCGAAAAGTTCGCAATTCAGTCTTATCAGGCCCACCAAGGCATACGGCAGATACCACCATATTTGAGATGTGGCTGGGCAGCCTGTCAACCCATCGAGGACTCTCGATTCCTGTATCGTGAAGCGGTGGGGTGGGAGAGTTCGTGGAGCATCAACCTGACCCACCACTCTATGATGGCGCTACTCGCTAGTCGCTTCCTTGTCCTCGGATTGCGGCGGGGCCTCTTCTGTGTCGAACGCCTCGCGTGCAATGCCTAGAAACCCGGACGGAAACCCCTTATTGGGAAGAGGGATTTGGTCAGTAAGGCCGATACGAGCAGGGAGAGGGTCCAAATTTGCCCGAGCCATGCGGTGGCGGAGTTGACCATTCCAGCGACCTGGGCGCTGCCGTCGCTGGGACCGGAGCCGGTTTCTCCCGTCAACCCAGCTTTGGCGGCCACCAGGGTCAGGTTGGCCACGGTGGCTGCCAGGTACAGCTGGAACCGGGTTTTGGCACGGCCGAAGTAGCGGGACTGGCGGATTCCCAATTGGACCAGCCGTGCCAGCCGGTGCTCCACCACCACGCGGCGTTGCCGATACTCAGTAAAACCCTCGCTGTGCTGCAGGGCGCGGGCCTGCTGCAATAAAGCTTCCTGCGGGTGCAGCCGGACCGTCCGTCCAGTACCCGGTTTTGCCGCCAGGCACTGGGATCGCAGCGGGCATGCTCCACAGACCGCCGCGTCGAATCGGAAGGCCTTCAACCGGTAAGTTCGACCCATTTGGTCGGTGCGCCGCCCTACCGGAACTATCGTCCGGGTAACCTGCCCCGCCGGACAGGTGCAGGAACCCGCCTCCAGGTCAATATGGAAGTCCTCTTTGGGGAAGTGAGACCGGTTCGGGCGGCCCGGCACCCTGGCAATCAGAGTGCGGCCCGCGTCGGCGAAGGTCTGACGGGTACCGCCGTCGCCGTAAGCGGCGTCGCCCATGGCCTCCTCCACCGGCACACCGGTGTTGGCCTCACTCTGTTCCACCAGTTCCAGCGCCCCCAGGTTGTCGGGAGCGTTGCCGGGCAATACCTCCACGGCGGTAATCAGCTGGGAGTCGGTGTCCACCACAATCGCCGCCTTGTGTCCGTCGAACCGCCGGCTGCTGCTCTTGTGGCCGTGGCGCATCTCCGGGTCGTGCACCGACATCATCCGGTCCCGGCTCACCCCATCCTTGAGGCTCACTCCGCCCTCGGTCCGCTCCACGTCCTGGAGCAGCAACTGCCCCAGTAGTTCCGCCGCCGCCACAATCCGCTGGCGCTCCTCACCGTCCTCCGGCAACTCTCCCCGCGCCTGCCGCGACAACTCCAACAGCCGGTCCGCGTCTGCCACAATCTTGGCCAGCAGCGCCGTCCGCGCATGCCGGTCGGCCCAGTCGATGGCCGCCTCGCCCTTCACGCTGGAGCCCAGGTATCTCTCACTTCTGCTCTTCCGGCCCCAGCCACTCGGTGAATCTCTCCCTGGGTATGGGCTCTCTCATCCAGCCGGTGTCGGGCTGGGGCAGCTTCATCGCCTGCTGGACGTTTAGCCAGCCAGCCCGTAGGGACATCGACTGCCGGCGCCCCGCTTGGCTGGTCCACTTGAGGCTTCTGGCCTCCTCGCAGGCCTGCGCCACCTCAAGGGTGCAGCGGGTATCCTGAGCGCAGTAATCGATCACGCTCTCCCGTTCCCCTTCCTCCCACATCTGCACCGCCAGTTTGCCGTCCATGCCCTCGGTCTTCCCCTCCACCCCCATACCCGCCGCGGCTGCCGACAGTCCCAGTGGGTAGCCCTGCTTGGAGAAGAAATGGAACATCAGGTCCAGGTGCCTCAGGGCGAGTTGGCGGCATTCCTCCATCTGCCCCGATTCCTCGGCCAGCACGTCGAAATCGAAGCCCAGGCCGTTCCAGGTCACAATGGTGAAACCCCGTTGCTGCTGCAGGTGCTCCAGCTGACGCACCATGAGGGTCAACTCCCCGCTGTTCATCCGGTCGGCTATCTCTCCCGTTTCATCCGTGCCGTGCCAGGTGATGGGCTCGCCCAACTCCGGCGCGTAGAGCGCCGCGCAGGTGATTCCCAGGGGCCGGTGGTCCTGCCAGTCGTCGTCCTCCGGGATGTCCGCCCCGGTCTCCAGGTCGAAGGCCGCATATTTCCGGTTTTTGCTGGTCATTTTTCCCTTTTCCTCCGGGCCTGCGGGATGTCCTTCTTCGGCTTCAGAGCAGTCCCTTGTATCTCAGCGCCATCTCCACGTTCTTCTGTCTGGTCCGTCGCTTCTTGCTTATCCTGGATGTGAGTTTTCTTCCGGCCCCTCTCGACTTCGGCCGCTCAGAGTTCCTTTTGGTTCTCCACCCTCTGGCGTTGCCCGTCTCCAACTCAGCCATGTTCATCGCCCCCGGTTCCCTTTTTGCCTGGATTGCTTTTTCCGGCTCCTAAGCCCCCTGGGGGCACTTGGGCCCCCAGGGGGGTGGTGCCCCCAGAGGGGGTTGTGGTGGTCGCTTTCTGCCCCGGAGTCGCCCTACGGGGCTTCCCGGAGGCCCCTGGGGGTATCTCTGCTGGCCCCTGGGGGTATCTCTGTCGGCTTTCTCAGGTGCCCAGGTTGACGTTGAACTTGCCTGATGGTTCCGCCAGCACCAGGGTGTCCTTGGCCCGGGTCATGGCGACGTAGAAGAGCCGGTAAACCGAGGCCCTTTGTTCCGCGCTGCCCTGCCATTCCACCATCCCTGCTCGGCTGATGTCGGGGAAGAGGTAGACCACATCCGCCTCGGCGCCCTTTACGCTATGAACTGTTCCGACAAATGTTCTGGGCGTCTCGTTGAGGCACTCCGGTCCCCGGTTTTTGATGATGGCCAGGGGGAATATTGCCGCTGTCTTCTTGACTGAGGTCAACTGATGTTCAAACCAGTCCAGGTCTCCCGTCAGTCCGGCTTCCACCGCTTCCTCGGTGAATACGGCGTGGATGGCGTCCCATTCGAGCATTCCTTCCTCCCCATCCACCAGCTGCTTGATGATCTTCCTTCCCTTGTCGTTCAGCGCTCCCCTGACCTTCACCATTTCCGTCCAGCGGTTCACGTCCTCGGCGGTCCACAGTCCGCCCTGGGTCATCTGCAGGAATGCGAGTATCCGGTCGCCGGTGGTGGTCTGTCCCCAGCGTCGCTGCAGCGGGTTCCACGCGCCGTTGCGCCTTCGATATGGGTTGTGGAAGGGTGTTCCAGTCTCCCGCAGGATGCGTATCAGTGGTTGGAGCATGTAGGAGCAGGACGCGAGAAACATTACGCTCAGGCCCCGTTCCAGGTAATGCTCTGCGTCGGAGACCGCGTTTGACGGGTCCTTCCAGTTGACCTTCATGCTTCGGACATCCCCCTCGTGGTTCCGGGGTAGATAGTCAACCGGCTCCCGGTCTGCCATTTGGCTGATCCACCGGATGGCCTGGGCGTGAACGGCGATGGGAACTCGGTATGACTGGGATAGCACCCATCGGTTTTCCCCCGGGATCTGCGATGCAGTGAAGGCGGTGGGGTCGGCTCCCCGCCAGGTGAAGATGGCCTGATCGGGGTCACCCACGATGTAGAGGCTCTCGGACCTGGAACCCCACTTCCGAATGAGGGACATCTCCAGCAGGTCCAGGTCTTGGGCTTCGTCCACGAACATCACGTCCGGGCTGTTGGGCGCTGTTGGGACCTCCCGCAGGCAGGTCTCGATGAGGCCGGTGAAGTCCGTCAGCCCGTTGGCTTCCTTCCAGTCGCTCCACCGCTGGGCGAAGGCCTGCACCGAGGCGGGCATCCGCTCGGTTTCGATCATCCGTGCCCGGCATATTTGGTAGATCTCCATCAGCTCGTCTCCGGCGGTCTCCCGGGCGGGCTCCAGGTTGTCGCCGTCAATCTTCTCTCTCAGGTCGTTGGAACCCAGGCTCAGCCGGTACTCCGGCTCTTCCTCGTTCCACTGCTGGAGGTGTTCCAGTCCCTCGGCGATCTCCGGCCTTCCCAGGGCGTGGTAGCAGTGGGAGTGCAGGGTGCCCAGGGCGTCGAAGCTGATGGGTAGGTTCCTCCCTCCGATCTCCGTGGCCGCGGCCTTGGTCAGGGAGGATATGAGCACGCTCATCCCCGATTCCACAGCCTGTTGCACCTGGTCTCCCAACCAGGTGGTCTTGCCGCATCCCGGGGGGCCTACCACCCGGTACTCGGTGGCCTCCGCCTCGGTGTTTTTTTCTGCTGGCATCGTCTTTTCTCTGCTCCACGCCGGTTTTTTCATGCCGGCTCTCCGTCGAAAATCGTTTCGATCCCTTATACATGTAGAGACGGATTACCTTTATCCTTTTCCTATTTTTGGCTCTCGACCTTCGATTCTTCGTGTTTGTTGGTTGTTAGTAGCATAAGTAGTCTTCAAGTAGTCATTATTTTGGTATTGTTACTTGAGTGGTTTTCTTCTAAAATTGACTCTTACAGATACGAAATAATTAGAAGAGGGACCGGGAAAAAGGTCACTTCAGTAACCAAGTAGCCTTTTTGGAAAAAATACTAATTTTTTTAATAATCCCGTGCGTATACATAAAGTACTTTTCCTCAGGGCGCCGGCGGTTCCGGGACCGGTTTGGCATGGTATCTCTCAGGTAGTTGCCAGGTGGTGCGAGAGGTCCAGGAGTTTCCGACCCTCACGTTGATCTTCCCCGTCCGGGCCTGGCACTGCCTGAGCCTCCGCCCCAGGGCGTGGGAGCTGGCCTGCTCGCCGATGTTGAGATCCAGCCACTTCCGGAAGTCGTCCAGGAAGATGTGGACCTTTCCGTGGAGGATGAAGGGTTGCTTGGCCTCCGCGGCCTTCTCCCATTCATCATCCTCCCGGGGTGGTTTCTCCAGCAGGTACTCCTCCAGCCACGCGTTGGTCTCCTGGGCCGGGTGGCTGGCGTCGCCCACGTCGATCTCCTCGCAGGCCAGCAGAAGGGCCTGCACCCGTTGGTCCCATGCCTTCCGGGACACGGCGGATATCCACACTCCGGTGATCGTAGCCACCATGTTCCGGAAAGCGATCTGCGAGGTGATCCTGTTGATCTCTCCCAGGGTGATGTCTCCCTGCTTGGTGTACATGTAGTAGACGGGCGGGTCCCCCGCGTACTTGACGATGCGGATGATGTCCACTCTGAAGAGGGTTTCCAGGGTCTCTTTCAGGACCTCGGGTTGGTCCTCAGGGGGCTGGGCTAGGGCTTCGTTCAACTGCTCCTCTGCCTGGGCTATCTCGATGGGTTCCCTTGCCTTGTCGAGGGTCATCAGGTAATAGTTCTCCCTCAGCTTCAGGTCGTGGCCGTGCTTCCGGCGCCAGCAGATCATTAGATTCACGACCTCCTGGTCGCTCCATCCTGCCTGCATGGACATGGTGGCCATTGACATGTCGTAGGCCGAGGGTGACTGGTCGGTCATGTCCTTCCGGTCCTGTTCCCAGCTTTTGCGGAACTTGGGGTTGGCCTTCTGGAGCGCCTCGAGCTTCAGAAGGGGGGGGCCGCCTCGGGGTCCAGCGCCAGCCCGCCGTTCCCGCCGTTCGCGTTGACTGCCCGGCGGTTCTGCCCTTGCTTCCGGGGTCCGGTCCTGCCTGGTGGCGGGGTCGAGGTCTGGAAATCCTCCGGTGTCAGGTCCAGGAAGTCTTGGGGCGTGTAGCGCCGTGCCGTCTCGCGGATGATCTCGACGGGCCGGCGCTCTCCTGGGACCCGGTTGTTCCAGGTTCCGGGTAGCCGCATGATCCGGTCCAGGTTGAACACCGAGTCGGTGGTCCATCCTCGGGCGGTGTAGAGGCCATTGATGTGCTGGTGCCACCACTGGGCGGCGCGTCGTCCCAGCTCCTGGTCCTCGGGTGTGTGGAAAATCCAGGGATGCTCGAAGAGCCACCATGCCTGGAGTCCGTGTCCGCTGTTTACCAGCAGTGTCGGCTCGAACTGGGCACCCTCCAGCGTCTCCATTGCCTGCTCCAGCGAGGGTGGGAGGTTCGGCTTCCGGTGCACTGGGTGGGCCCAGTCGATGTCAGCCCACATCCCTGCCAGCCCTCCCACTTCCTCCTCGGTCAGTCTCTTCTGGGTGGTGAACCGGGCTCGGTTCCGGTTGGCGATGCCCACGCCGGTGTAGACGTCCTCATGGGCGTGATGCTCCACATCCTGGTTGACCTGATCCAGCCGGGTGTACCAGTTGGATTCCTTCTCGGGCAGGGTCCAGATAAGGATCACTCCCGGCGGTGGGTTGCCCCACAGCGCCGTCAGAAATTCTCGGGAAGTTTTCATGTCCCCCTCTCCTGCGCGTCAGTCTTTTCCTCCCTCCCGGACAGGGGGCTGTCCCCGTCTGGAAGGTGGCGGTGTTCGCGTCAGACCATTCTCCAAGCCCGGCGCTTGGCGCTGAAGCGTCCGTGGAGGCACCGCTTCAGTTCCTCGGGGTTTAGCATCAGGAGGAGTTTTCCTACTCAATCTGTTTCCTGCATCACTTTGTCCCTGGCTTGCTCGGCTGCATGCTCTGCTCGCTCGAACCGGTCCAGGGTCTTGGAGATGTGGGACTCGAAGTTTTCCGGGGTGGGACGGCGGCCGCGTAGGATGGCGTTCAGCAACGTTGGGCTCATTTCCAAGTAGGCGGCCAGGTCGGCTTGGCGCAGGCCCAGTTCCGATATGCGTCCCAGCAACTTCGTGTGTTTTTTGATGGGTAGTCCCATTGGGACCTCCTGGTTTGTTTCGTTACCATCCTGGGGTGGGGGGTCAACCAGCGAACCCACGGGTACTCCGATCTCATCCGCCATCTCTCTGAGCGCGGCAATGGATTTGCTGTACTTGCCGCTGGTGATCTGGTACAGCCAGTTTGGTGGGCGCCTCAGGGCGACGGCGACGGAGTAGGCGCTGCGTCCAATCCTTTTGAGCGTGTCCTTCAGGTTTTTTGCTACCACTGGGTCTATGGATGTTGTCGGCATGTCGTACCTCTGAGTGGACTTTCGAGATTATTCACTAAATTTGACTGCTGCGTCTATAAAGTGTTACTAGAATGTCAGAAATACATATATGTTGTTTATTAATACATAAATCGACGTGGTATCCGTTTTTGTGTGGGGCTTGCAGGGGCGGGGCAGGAAGGATTCCTGCCCCGTTCGGGGACCGGGAGACTGGGAGGGATATACGCTGTTCCGGGGTGTTCGCTCTCAGATGCAGCGATGTCTGATTGATGGTGGCGAGTTTGCTCTAAGAGGGTGTGTTCAAAGATGTCCGGGCATAGCATATTTCCCGGCACGTCATTCCAGCTCAGGCTGGAATCCAGCGTCATCTACCCATCAACCAGGGGGTGATATCTGGGCTCCGGCTTTTGCCGGGGCGGCGAATACACCGCCACATGGCCCATTGGTGCTTTTGACGCAGACTCTAAGGCGATGTTGAGGGAACCTGCAGACGTGGTTCCGGGGCTTGGGTGGATGGGACGTACGCTTTGACCGGCTTTTCTGATCCGCGTTTAGGTACAAATCTGGGGATGAAAATAACCTATAGTTGCTGATTTATAGCTAAATCAGCCTGTAGTACGAGTCCCGCAGTAGGACCCAGACATAGTGCCGCCTCCCTGGCGAAGGGGCTGACGTCCACCATCCAATTCCCCCCTTTCGCCGGTATTCCGCTGCTTGGGGTTTTCCACCCCTTTATTAAAAACATGTTAACGCGTCAAGGTAATTAAGGCGGGGAGGCTGAAGTAACGTGTCGGATACATTAAGCTGGGCCGGGTGGCGAATTAGCGACGAGGGTAACGGAGGCCAGCGAAAGCTAGAGGCAAATCAGCGAGGCGGAGCTGGGGTAAGGCAGGCATCTCTGGCGCCGGTGGGGTCGGCGCTGGATAAAGGCGAGCCGGGCGGGCAGCTATCCTTGTCTGGCGGAGAGGGAGGGATTCGAACCCTCGAGAGGCGGTTAGCCCCTACGCGATTTCCAGTCGCGCCCGTTCGTCCACTCCGGCACCTCTCCGAGCCTGAACCGAAACCGATTCCGGGCGGGCGCCCGGACCGGCGCTGGCAATTATATCCAGGTCCCGCTATCACTGTCCATCGCCGGTATCAGCCAGTTGCAGCAGGCCGCCAATGGCCTAGAACCCTCTGCTGTGGAACTTCGGGTTGGTGCACCGGCTTTCGACTACAATGGCGTCGGGTTGTCTACCTTTGGAGAAAGGGTAAACCCTCGCCGTTCCATGGTGCCCCAGCCCTTTTGACCCCTTAGGAATTGGACCAGACCCCGCAGCCGCCAGAGGACGGTAAGCTGACGGTAGCCGAAATTCTCGAGTATGGTCCACGTAATCAGCCACATGCGGTCCTGCCAACTCTGGTACCTACGGTAGAAAATCTCCTCCAATAACAGAGATAGCATGGTCAGCAGCAGCCCGTAACCGTAAGCCGCCGCAAAGAAGAGGGCAGCGAAGGGGCCATTGACGGCCCCCACGGCCAGGCCTACCACCAGGATTATCAATCCCACCGCTTCCAGCACCGGCGCCAGCAATTCCACGAAAAAGAAATAGGGATATACCACTAGCCCCATTGCGCCGTAGCGCCGGTTGAAGGACACGTGCCGGTACCGCCAAATGACGTCGGCCAGACCGCGATGCCAGCGATCCCGCTGGCTGGAAAGACCCCGAAGGGTGTCGGGCGCCTCGGTCCAGGCCACTGGATCCGGAATAAATGCCACCCGGTGAGGCCTTCCCTCTTCGTACATCCGGCACCGGAGCTTGACGATGAGCTCCATATCTTCTCCCAAGGCATCGTGAGCGTAGCCACCAGCCCCAAGCATGGCATCGCGGCGAAACAAGCCAAAGGCTCCGGAGATAATAAGGTTACCCCCCAAGCCATTCCAACCCAGCCGCCCGAAGAGAAAGGCCCGTATATACTCGATGACCTGGAAGCCGACCAGCGGGTCTCGCGGGGCCTGGTTGGTTAGAACCCGGCCCCGGCGGACCTGGGAGCCGTTGACCAAGCGGATTGTTCCGCCCGCCGCCAGAACCTCGTCTCCGGTCAGGAAGGGGCGCACCATCCGCTGCAAAGCGTCGGGCTCAATCAATGTGTCGGCATCGATGGCACACACCAGATCCCCGGTGGCCAGGTTCAACCCCGCGTTCATCGCGTCTGCCTTGCTGCCGCCATTCTCCTTGTCCGCCACCACCAGATTGGGATGACTCCGCGAGCGGTACAGTGCCTTGATCGGCTGGGCTGGGATTAGCTCCTGATAAATCGGATGAACCGGAACCAGCTCGAACTGGTCTATCAGCACCTGCAAAGTGTCGTCTTTAGAGCCGTCATTCACTACGATTAACTCGAGGTTGGGGTAGGAAAGGGCCAACAGGGACCTTACGCTTTCGGTGATGGTGGCGGCTTCCTCATAAGCGGAAGCGAGAACACTGATATGCGGAGAGACTTGGGAGCCGAGTACCCGGGAAAGATTTTCCCCCCGGGAAGCCAGCAGGTGGGTTCTCATTTGGGCACAAGCGGAGAGCAGCAGCACGCCGTAGAGACTGTTGACCAGCAGAAAATACACGATGCTGGCCCATTCGAGTCGGATTAGGAGATTGAACAGAAGATCGTTTAATCCCACATTTCCCATATGGCTAAAAAGCTTTCTCAGTAATTCGTCGATGGTCTTTCAACCATTGTCTATTTATGGGCCCTTTTTGCGTGTTTCCAGCTATAATAACTCCATGATATGTCCGCTTTGCAGTAAGATGCCGTAGGCATCATGGAGGCACCTGATGGGTGACGGCGAGAAAGCCCCTCTCCGGCTCCAATTCAACCCCAAAGTCCGCATGGAATTTCACGGCTCAACCATCACCTCCGACGCTGGTCTTCTTGCCTTTCGAGAGTTTGATGATGCCTTGGGCCTTACCGAAATCGCTGAGGACTACCTCCAGGAAAGCCGTACCGGACGCAATATCCTTCACCACCTGGTTCCGCTGCTAAGGCAGTCGATCTACAGCCGCTTGGCCGGCTACGACGACACCAATGACGCAGTGCGCCTTTCCCAAGACCCAGCCATGCGAGTGATCGTGGGATGGCAAGGCTCGGAGCGGAAAGGAACCAGCACCAGTGAGATGGGCCGGTTCGAGACGGAGTTCCTGACCCAAGAGGACAACCTGAAGGGGCTGGCACGAATAAATACCCAGTGGGTGGAACGAGCTATGGCCCATACCCTACACCGGCGAGTAATCCTGGATATGGACAGTTCCGAGAGTCCAGTGCACGGCCAGCAGGAGGGAGCAGCCTATAACGGCCACTTTGAATGCGTCTGCTATCACCCTCTCTTTCTGTTCAACCAGTTCGGGGATTGTGAAGCAGCGAAGCTACGGTCAGGCAACGTCCACAGTGCCGATGATTGGCAAGAAGTCCTTGATCCGGTGGTGGAGCGTTATTTGACAGCAGCGGTCAGGCTGCTGTTTCGTGCTGACGCCGCCTTCGCCAAGCCGGAGATATACGATTATCTGGAAGCAAGAAACATCGGCTACGCCATCAGGCTGCGGTCCAACCAGGTGCTGCAGCGGGAGATAGCGCCCCGGCTAATACGGCCTACGGAGTGGCTTTCCCCGAAGCCCATCGTCTCCTATCATGACTTCGTCTACCAGGCCCAGAGCTGGAACGTTGCTCGGAGAGTGGTCTCTAAGGTGGAGTGGCACCAGGGAGAACTGTTTCCCAGAGTGGGCTTCATCGTCACCAATCTGAGCTATCCAAACATCGGGATAGTCCGCTTTTGCAATGGCCGAGGCACCGCGGAGCAATGGATAAAAGAAGGCAAGTACGCCCTGAACTGGACGAGGTTGTCCTGCCACAAGTTCGTGGCCAATCAGGTCAGGCTGGAGTTGTTCGTACTGGCTTACAACTTGGGCAACTTCATGAGAAGGCTAGCCTTACCGGAGGCAATGAAGCACTGGTCGTTGACCAGTCTGCAGACCAGGATGATCAAGACTGGAGGACGGTTGGTGCGCCATGCCGGAAGGCTGGTGTTTCAGCTTGCTGAGGTGCTCGTGAGCCGGGAAATGCTAGGCGGGATACTGGAACGAATTGCTCGGCTTAGGCTGGCTCCTGGCTAGTCCACTTTAGGAGCGTCGGGATTGGTTACGGTTACGGGGTCGTCCAGGGCAAAAGGGCTTCCCAAGGGCGAGACTTGGGCGTAGACAAGCGGTTTGGGGCTTTTACGCTTGGCAGTACAGTGGTTGCCCAATGAAAGCGGGGACTTTGAGTGAATCAGGCCGCATCAGACCGCATTTGACGCCCTTGGAATGCGGGATTATATTTGGCGGTATCCCCGCGGGAGCTATATCCAGGAAAGGTGGTTTGATCTGGGGAATCCCGGTTAATGCGTCCATATAATGCTAGAAGGCTGGCTCAGCCTGGTTTGGGATATCCAGAACCTGTTTCGCCATCTCCGCAGCGGGGGCCCACTCATCGCTCAAACAGCGTCTTAAAATCAGATGGCCCGGCGCCCCGAAGTTTCGCAGGGCTAACCCAGCCTCCCGGCGTACTGCCCATACCGGATCCTGGAGCATCCCGGCCACCGCCGTAGCGGCGGGCCAGTGCCCCAGGTTTCCCAGAGACGCAGCTGCCGCCTGCCTCACTTGAGGGTCCGGATCCGACAGCATTCGGGTCAAAACCTCCGTTGCCTCGCCACCGCCCAGCGCGCCGAGCAGTTTGGCGGCAAGGGTACGTACGGCCGGCTCTTGATTGCTACAGAGGCCTAACGCGGGAGCCAGGAATTGGGGGCTAGCCAGCCCTATGGCGACTTCCAGAACGCCGACCTGATTGCTTGCTGTGGAGGAATTTAGGGCTTCCCGTAGTGGCGCCGTCGCCGGGTAACCCATTCGCAGCAGGCTGTCCTGAATTGAGAAGCGGGCTGGATCTCGCCGCTGGTCCAGCATTTCGAGAAGGCTGTCAATTATCGGGGTGGTGGGGTGGGCTGCGGCCCATTCGACGGCCTGACAGCGCACCGCGGGATGGATGTCCTTCAAGAGACCGGGCACGACCCCTTCTCCGCCGTCCAGTAGGGTTAACAGACGTATCCCCTGGAGGCGCCGCCACCAGAATCGGCTTTTGCATAAACTTTCGGCCCAATCGGTTAGCCCTATATCTCCGGCCAACCGGGTCAAGGCATTCCGCTGGGAACCCTTGAGGCTGGGGATGATTTGGGAGAAAAGGCGTATCTGCTGCCCTCGGGTAAGGGCCCTCAGATGCTCTGAACGTTTCCCGGGAACGTCTTCGGTAACCTCTTCGGCTTCTAAGTTTTCCAGCAGCCGAGCCCTGGCCCGCTCCACCCGATGGCGGCTGTGTTTTTCCAGCATCGACAAGCCCAGCGCATGGATCAACATCAGCCCGGCCAGGGTGAAAATGCCCAGCCCTTCTACCAGAGCCACCCAGGCTAGTAACGTATCAACCATCGCTTTTCGGTATCTTTAGCGCCCCTTTTATCCGCTGCAGCAGAACCGGCACGCTGAATGGCTTGGAGATGTGGTCGAAGGCGCCCAACTCAAGACAGATGAGCACTTCCTCTTCCGAGGTACGCCGGGTAACCATGATGACGCGGGTCTGCCCTACGATTCCCTCCCGGGCCAATCGCCGCAACACTCCGATCCCATCCAACCCAGGGAGGTCGACGTCCAGCAGGACCAGGGAGGCTCTTAATGAGGGATTTGGCCCTCCCAGGGCCTCCACGGTTTCCAGTCCATCCTGAAGCCATCAGGTGGTGTAGCCCCGGTTCTCCAGGGCATGCAGCAAGAGGGAAGCCAACGTTTCGTCGTCATCTACCAGCAAAACATCTACTTTTTGGGCCAGGGCCTTCTGCCCCGGAAGCCAGCCGGCGGGCAAGACCAGGTTGGGCCCCTGGGATTTGGCCTGGGTCAGGGCCTGGTGAGCCGACCGGGATAACGCCGGCAGGTCTATGCCGTTGGCCGGGTACTCGGCAACCCCGGCGCTGCAACTGACCTGGTATTGAATTCCCCCGGTATCGGTAAATACCTCCCGCCGCATCGATTCCAGCAACTGAGATAAGCGCTCCACCCCATCTTCCTTGGTCATTCCATACATGCCGACCACGAATTGAGGCCCTCCCAGCGGCCCACCACGTCTTCACTCCGGAAAATTCCATGGAGGAATTGGGCCAACCGCCTTAGAACTTTATCTCCGGCCGGGTGCCCGTGTCCTTGGTTTACCTCAGCCAGGGAGTCCACATCGACCACTCCCAGGCAAAAGAATTGAGAATGTAGCTGGGCCAGGCCCAACAGCTGGTCCAGACTTCTGCTAGACTGCTGCCGGTTGCTTAAACCGGTAAGGGCGTCCGTCTCGCCGCTGCTTCGTAGCAAGCGGGTGCGCTCCAGCCGCTTCAGCACCCTAGTGACCATCTCGTCTCCCACCAGGGGCTTGGTAACGTAGTCATCGGCTCCGGCCAGAAAAAGCTGATGCACGGTCTCCGGATCCTGGTGCGAGGTCAGGAAAACGACGGGTAGGCCGCTCCAGCGGGGATCGCCGCGTATCGCCCGGCAAAGCTCGATTCCGCTAGCTTCCGGCATGTCTACATCCAAGATCACTAGGTCCGGAGCGTTATCCTCCAAAGTATTCCAAAACTCCAGAGGTTGGCTGACTCCTATAATCGGTGCGCCCGACGGATCCAGCAAAACCTTCAGCAAAGCCAATATTTGCGGGTCGTCGTCCACCGCCAACCCCTTGGCGGGTAGGGCTTCCTTCTGACCCAATACCCCACATACGGCATCAAGTAGCTGCGGAGGGGGCAGACCGTGGGGTGAGAAGCCCTGACCGCCGGACTTGGCGACTTGAACCTGATCCAGAGTGGCGTCCATGGGAGTGCGCACCAGCACCGGAATCGGCGGGTTGCCACTGGACATTTCCTCAATAAACGCCAGGCACTCCGCTATCCCTCCTAGAATCGAGAGATTCAGTAGCACGACGGCGGGCCGGTGTCGGGAAATGGCTTCCCGCGCCTCGGCAAGGCTTGAGGCAATTTCCGTATCTAACCCCTTGGCCGGCGCATCCGCCGACAGCCGGTCGATCACCTCCCAGTCATCGTCAATTACCAGGAGGTAAGATCCGGTGGATGTGGGACGGTTAGGAGGCTGGCTGGCTGGCTGGCTGGCTGGCTGGCTGGCTGGCTGGCTGGCTGGCTGGCTGGCTGGCTGGCTGGTTGGCTTGGTTGGTTGGTTGGTTGGTTGGTTGGTTGGTTGGTTGGTTGGTTGGTTGGTTGGATCGGTTCCCGTTCCAGGGCTTGTCGCAGCGACACTACCTTTTCCGAGAGATGCAACGCGTCCTTGGGCCCCAGAGGCGAATCAGCCTGAAAGGACTGCTCGATGTCTCTGGCCAATCGAGAACCTTCTGGGAACCCGAAGGTGGTGAGTGAACCCGCTAGTACAGGTTGGCGTAAATAACCCGGCAGTTCATGCGACCAGCACCTTGCCTTGGTAAGTCCATTTGAAGGGCTTTGCCATGGTCCGGTTGTAATAGTCGATGAAGTCCCACACCTTCTGTTTCAGATCGGTCACCGATCTGAATGACCCTCGCTGTAGCAGTTTTCGCACCAGAATGCTCAGCCAGATTTCCACTTGGTTCATCCATGACGTGTGCTTGGGGGTGTAGTGAAACACGATACAGTGGCTGGGATCGCTGAGAAATGCGGCCCGGGACTCTCGGTTCGCCAATGTGCCCCACTTGCCCTTCTTACCCAACTCCAGGTCCAGCCCAGACTCTCTGGCTACCCAGCGCACTAGAGATTCAGAACGGTGCGTGTCCAGGTTGTCCACCACAAAATGCCACCGCTGAGCCGCCCTATCGCTAGCGATCACTGCCTCCACATGCTGCAGAAAGTCCGCTTCGGTACGTCTGGGCCCCCCATAGGGCTCAACAATCTGACCCGTCACCACATCCCGACTGATGATGAAGGAGCGTGTACCATGCCGGATGTACTCAAACTCCCGCCGTTCCACCTTCCCCGGCGCCAAGGGCAACCCAGGATGTTTGCGCTCCAGGGCCTGTACTCCGGTCAACTCATCAGTGCTCATCACTCGCTCCCCAGATTGGACCAAGGCGGGAGCTTCTCGGTACAGATCGCAGATGTCAGTGACTTTGGCGTCATAGTGCTCGTCCCCGGAGGGTGTCAACCAATAGCGTATCCGGTGGGGTTTCAGGTCCCCCTTTCTAGTACTACAACGACGGGTTTAAGGTGACGGCTCCATCCTGCTTTCGCGGCGGGTGGAGCGGCGTCTCTCGTGGGAACGGCGAGCCCGTTCGTTGCGTAGCTGCGTATCCTCCAGCCACAACAGCAATTGATCGGGCCCGAACTGCTCACGGGGCAGCATCTCCCGCACCACCCGGTACACCTGTGGCCTCGTGATCCGGGGCATCTTTTTCCCCCCAATCCTGCTGCAGGCTCAGCAGGAACGCTCCACCCAGCAGGCACATGGCTATGTGGTGATGCCACCCTGCCCAGCTGCGGGTCTCGTATTCGTCCAGCCCCACGTCACCCTTCTCAGTCTCGAACTCCGTTTCAATGCGCCACCTGGACCCACTCACGTAGGCCAGAGTCTCCAAGGTTGTGCCCTCGGGAGCGTTGGACAGGTAGTAGCGGGGCTCGCTGCCGTCCAGGTTCCGGCGCCAGACGGCCCACAGTTCCTCGCCGGGCTTGCGCCTCCTGGTGACCCGCACCCGCTGGGCACTGAACCGGTAGGTGCGCGGCCCCTGGCTTCCCTGGGCCACCGTTATCTCCCGCCAAGCCTCATCCGGCAGTTCATCACCGCGCTGCTCCATGGTCCGCCGCTGCCCAGGCCGCAGCTTGGGTTTGCGGGGGCGGCCGAACCCCGGATATTCCGGACTGGTCCAAGCCGGGTCCAAGGGCCAGACCGTAGTGCCGCCCGGAACGTCCAGCACGTAGCGCATCCCCAGGGCCGCCAGTCCCTCCCGGAAGGTCGGCGACATCCCGAAGGCGTCGTCTCCGGCAACCCACTCGGCCCTGAGGTAGCCCAACTCCAGGACCCGCTCCAGCATCTCCAGGGCCAACTCCGTCTTTGACCGGTAGTTCCGCCGGTCCTCCGGCACACCCGCCGCAGCACACCGGTCCTGGTCGGAGGTCCAACTCTTGGGCAGATACAGCCGCTTGTCCACCAACGCCCGGCCCAGCGGGCTGACGTAGGCCAGGAACATCCCACCCTGGCAGTTGGCCACCTTGCCCAGCCTGCCGCAGTACTGCCGGGCCACTCCCGCCGATTTCCTGCCCTGCTTGGGGAAGTCGCTGCCATCGAACACCCACACCGCCTCCGGGTGTCCCAGCCTGGGGGCCAAGTATTCCTGCAACCGCCCTATGACTGTCTCATCGGACCACCGGGCCTCGGTGAGAAAGCGCTGCATCGCCCGGGCCGAGATGCCCACCGATTCCGAGAGATTCTCGGCGTTGCGCCGCTCCTGGTCCTGCACCAGCAGCGCCTGAAGGTAATTCCCGCTGTGATCCCGCCACTGCTTGCGGCCGAAGGAGGCCGCAAAGAAGGCGTGGAATTCCTGAAGGCTGTCGTAGACCCGCTCGTCATAGAAGCTCGCCGCATCCATCACCCAAACCATCCAACATCATCTGTCCAGCCATCCTACCAGACAACTCGTCGTTGTAGTACTAGAAGCCTGGCCGCATGACGGGGGGAAATCCGTTCTACGATGCCTTTTTCGATGATCTCATCAGCCAATTCCCGGCTGGTCCACTGGCTGATAGGACGACCGCACTGGCTGGGGGCCTCACAAGCCAGGGACATGATCTGGCAAACTTGCTCTGGGGTGATCCGGGCGGGAGCCCCAGGACGAGGCGCATCCCGCAACCTTTCTTCTATACTCAGGTCTTCCAGAATGGCTGCCTGTAGCCCCAGCCAGCGGTTGCGCCAGAACCGTACCGTATCCACATCCAGGCCCACTTCGCGGGCTATTTGGCTGTTGTTCAGGCCAGCCGCGGCAGACAGAATGATTCTGCCTCGCCGGGCCAACTGCTGGGGGGTGCTATATCGGCGCACCAGGGTTTCCAATCCTTGCTGCTCTTCCGGGGATAATTCCACCACGGGAGGTTTCGGTCCACGCATCGCCTTCACCACCACACTTCATCTCTCCAACCTCAACGCGCTCATTATACTACTCGGGCTTTTCAGCCCACCTGTACTAGTTTATGGGCTTCCCTCTCCGCCTCCTGCCGCAAGTCGGCTTCCAGTCGCCCGTCTAGAAGCTCTATGGTGGCCTGCTCCAGGGTATCTATGCGGGCCAGGATCTTATCTTTGCTTCTTTGCTCTTCTCCCAGATCTGGGCGACCAAGGCTAAAACCTGGTCTTGAGGCCGGGTTTCCTCTCCCGGCGAATCGGTCACCGGCAAACTAGGGGGGCCACCCCAACACTGTGAAAACATCACTGGCAAGGGTCAGTGGGTCGAAGGCAGGGTCTTTTCATTCTCCTGCCTGGTAGGTAAAGCCCATCATGTCGAAAGCTTCGCTGAGATGGGCATTGTGGCGGCGTAGGGCAGCGGCTACGTTGGAATGCCCAGCCCGACGTACCAAGCTGATGACCAGGTTTCGCAGGCCCGCCAGAACCTGTGGGGCGGCCCCAGTGCGCACCTGAGAGCGGTCCTCGTCGAAGGTCACATCCCGTACCCAGTGGAGGCGGTTCTCGATGCCCCAGTGCCCACGGGAAAGGCTCAACAATCGCCTGGCATCGGCATCAGTGGCTGGGAGACTGCTAATTGCATAGCTCACAGCCACCTGTTTCTTGCCCTTCACGACCCGCTGGCGCTCTAGCCGACACACCTGTTGCAGATGCGGCCACGCTTCCCCGACCGTCCCAGCGCTGCCCACGTAGCCATTTAGCTCTGGGTCGGCCAAGGCCCACAACTCTCGCCGCTCCAGCCGCCCATGACGCCGCTTTACTGGAGCATCGGCCCAGACCGTCAGCTTGGCCCCGCGTGCTCGCCACTCCGCTGCCAGCCAGGGAGGTACGGTTGGGCCACCAGCCCTCTCAGTTCCTAGCAGGGGAAAAAGCCACCTCCAGGTCTCGGCGCAAGGTGGGCTGATTCTCTTTAACTGGCAGCAGATACTCTCCGCCGCCTGCCACAATCTGCTCACAGACTTTCCGTTGGGTCAGTAAGGCATCAGCCACTACTACCCGACCCTTCAGGGGTACCTGGCCCAATACTTCTTTGACCGCCGCCAATTCTTCCCCTTTGCCCGGCGCAGCTACCTGCGCCAGCACTGCCCCAGCGCGGCTAGCGTAGGCCGACACCAGATGGACCCCGGGTATCTCTTGGCCGTGGACCCCTCGCAAGGTTTTCCCGTCCAGGGACAGGGGGTCATCCGCCTCTACCCCGCTATTTGCCAGCCAGTTGCCGACTTCTGCCTCAAAGGCCGCCACGTCCAGGCCCTTGAACACCCGGTGGAGGGTGGCCACGCAGGGTGTCTTCTCCTGGCTGAACCCCAAAAGCTGCGCCGTAGCACCCCCTTGGTCCCGCCCCCATTGCGCTATGGCGTATAAGCTGCGGGCGCCGCACAGCATGGCACAGGTGGCCAAGGCCAGGATCGCCCCCAAAGAGTGGCGTCGCCCTTGGCTACTCCGGAAGTCAGGCACCAAATCCAGCGCTTCTCTCAAAGTCATCATCCTCCCCTCCCGCTTAAACTGGTAATAATTTTATACTATTTTGAGAAAATGAAAAGGCCCTGGGGTCGAAGGGCTTTTTGATAATACCCTGCACCCCCAAACTATCAAAAATATCATCTTGGGAGGGCTTTGCCTTGCCAGTCAAGAGAATCACCGGAATGTCCCGGGTGGCTTCCTCATCAATAATCAGGACTCTTCTATAGGCCATGTGTTTCCCTCTTCTCGCGTCCATGTTTTTTGGCTGTGGATAGGTTGGGCAGCCCTGCCTTGGAAATGCCAGGTTAAGAGCAAACTGGAAGCATACCAATACCAATCTGTAATTTGCCTTTAGCCCCTTATTAGGTTATCCAATGCCCCGCCACATTCTCAGAGGCCCGGCATCTCAGATATGCCTACCGCTCCCCTTGATTTGACTAGGAAAACACTCTAATTGGCAGAGGCGGGAGTTCCGCCCTTACTTGAGCCACCGGTCAATACCGGAATTGGTCGCCGGAGGCAACTGGAATGGAGGAAGCCAGCATGGTGGTGGCTTTGCCGGCTCGGGCCTTCTGGCGGTAAAGAAAAGGCCCCCAACTATTAAGCAGTTGGGGGCCTTGATCTAACTTGGCACCGCCCTACCGGAGCTTCATCACCTGAATTCTTGCCGGCAAACTGGGTTTCCTTTTCTCGAATCTGACCGGGGTGTCTGACCGGGTCGCCATAAAAATTGGCAGGATATTAGTCCCTTGCCTCTCCCAGTTCCAGGTTGCTGGCCTGGGACCGGACGATCTTGCTGCCCAGCGCGGCCATTCCGAATCCTGATCCCAATACCGCGACTTGCATTACGCCCAGCCAGGCCGCCGGGATGGCTTCCGGGGTAGCCGCGCCGACCAGGCCGGCGAAGAGAGGCGGAATTGCGAAATCGCCGGTTGCTATTCTGATGGTAAATCCAATGACTACAACTATCTTTTGCCGCATCAAGTAGACCCCCTCATGACCGCTTCCCTTCCGGCACAGCCTGCCGGGGGAACTGCCTCTTAACCTCAGGGTAACCTCATACCACCCTTTTCTCTACCCCCGATGACTGGCGGCCAGATAGGAATGTTGGCAGAGTAACCGTATTGTGACCTAAATGTTACCTTCGGTTGCCGGGAATAACGGCGGGTGGTTCCCAGCCCAACCACCTATCCTTCTGTTGTGCGGCCAATGGGCCTGGTCACCGAGCGGGTGCTTCCGCCGAAGGTCGGTACCCAGGAGGTATGCTTTCCAGGGCCGCCTAGAACGATGATCAACAGATCATCCGGTGAGGAAATCATGGGAACGGGACCGTCGGGGATACGCCCAAAACGTTCCATCAGAGTATCGGAGGTGTACCGGTCCAAGGGCACCCTGGCCCGGCGGGACAACCACTCCACCACATCGGCTTTGCTCAGCCCGTCCTGGTGAATGGTGGCGGCGTGCTCCGGGCCAAGAGCCAGCAAGGTCTGCCCCCCTGTGTAGGCGTTATTGGCTCCCGTCACCGCCATGGCTCCGGCGACCAGGGTTAGGATGTCCTCTGCGGAACGGCCCGAATGGTCATTGATATTATGGGGCGGCTCACCGGCGAGAACCGTTACCGTGCTTTGGTCCGGACGAAATCCCAGCCCGACATGAAGGGGCTGCCAGGGATTCGCTTCCTCGTTTTCCGCCACGCAATAGCTGTACTTGGAGGGCGCGCCCTGGGTCGACATGTCTCCTATCCCGGGATAACCGCCGCCAATGTTCAGCAGCACCAAACGGATGGCCCGGCCGATGGTGGCGTTGGCCCGCCATCCAGGACCATAGGCCCCCGATGAGCTGTTCAAGCCCAGGCTGGCGCGAATAGGGCCGTTTATAATTACTAGGGGAGCGCAGGGATGGGTGGTCGCTTGGATTCCGTATAAGTTAAAGGCCGGGTCGCTCATGGCCTCCACCGCAGCCAGTACCACCGGTAAATATGCCGGCAAACACCCGGCCATAACCGCGTTGATCGCCACCCTTTCCACCGTGGCGGCGCCGTAGTTGGGGGGAAGCTCCGCCACCCCGTGGTCGGCGGCCAGATCCGTACCGTACAGCATGGCCTCAACCCGCGCCGGCGTAGGCGGCACTAGGGGCAGTCCGTCGCCCCAGCCCTGCTCCAAAAACCAACTCTGAATCGCTTCGTATTCATCCTCCAACTCAAGGCGCTGGGAGTTCAACTGAACCAAGGTTTGTCTCCTCTAAATCCAATTAAAACCAATTCGGCCCCTGCAAGAGGAGCCGACTGGGCCTATCTCAGCGGGTAGATATACCGCTGGAGTCATCAGTCTTTGGGGCCCGAAGCTGCGGTACCTCCGGAGGAACCGGTCAGCCCGGCCACAACCTGCTCTAGGAGTGCGTCGGCCTTCTCCTTGACCGCCTCGGCCCGCAGACCGCCCAAGGGGTGTTGGGGTATGGCCAGGGGCAGCTCCGGCATGCCCAGAGACCGTCGCTCCACATTCCCCAGGGTGACGAACAGATGGGTGCAGACCGTAACAGTGGGGATGCCGCGGCGCTCCAGCTCTACCGCGTCGTGGATACTCCACGACGTGCAGGAGCCTCAATCGCCCAGCCCAACCACCACGGCGTCGGCCGAGGCCACCAACTGGTCCAGTACCTCCTCAGAGGCCGGAATCGAAGCGGTGGGTTTTCGGCCGTAGCTGGCGCCCGTTATCTCATACTTCTGGCGCAACAACTCCTCCAGCCGGCCAAATAGCAGGTCGCCGTTGGGCTTGTTGTTCCACAGAAATCCCACCGACTTGCCCCGTATGTCGGCTAGCCGCTCTGCCATGGCGTAACGCACCTCCCGGGGCGGGGCGGTAGGGTTCAGCACCACTATTGTTCCGTTGCCTTTACTGGTCATTATTAGGTCTCCTCGGTTAGGAGATGGATTCTCGACTGTGTCAGAAGGGGATGGCTTGAAGAATATTGTGTCAAGCGATGACGCAATTGTTTCCAGATTAACCCGGGATTGCCCAGATCAAACCACCTTTCCTGGATATAGCTCCCGCGGGGATACCGCCAAATATAATCCCGCATTCCAAGGGCGTCAAATGCGGTCTGATGCGGCCTGATTCACTCAAAGTCCCCGCTTTCATTGGGCAACCACTGTACTGCCAAGCGTAAAAGCCCCAAACCGCTTGTCTACGCCCAAGTCTCGCCCTTGGGAAGCTCTTTTGCCCTGTGCGACCCCGTAACCGTAACCAATCCCGACGCTCCTAAAGTGGACTAGCCAGGAGCCAGCCTAAGCCGACCAATTCGTTCCAGTATTCCGCCTAGCATTTCCCGGCTCACCAGCACCTCAGCAAGCTGAAACACCAGCCTTCCGGCATGGCGCACCAACCGTCCTCCAGTCTTGATCATCCTGGTCTGCAGACTGGTCAACGACCAGTGCTTCATTGCCTCCGGTAAGGCTAGCCTTCTCATGGAGTTGCCCAGGTTGTAAGCCAGTACGAACAACTCCAGCCTGACCTGATTGGCCACGAACTTGTGGCAGGACAACCTGGTCCAGTTCAGGGCGTACTTGCCTTCTTTTATCCATTGCTCCGCGGTGCCTCGGCCATTGTAAAAGCGGACTATCCCGATGTTTGGATAGCTCAGATTGGTGACGATGAAGCCCACTCTGGGAAACAGTTCTCCCTGGTGCCACTCCACCTTAGAGACCACTCTCCGAGCAACGTTCCAGCTCTGGGCCTGGTAGACGAAGTCATGATAGGAGACGATAGGCTTCGGGGAAAGCCACTCCGTAGGCCGTATTAGCCGGGGCGCTATCTCCCGCTGCAGCACCTGGTTGGACCGCAGCCTGATGGCGTAGCCGATGTTTCTTGCTTCCAGATAATCGTATATCTCCGGCTTGGCGAAGGCGGCGTCAGCACGAAACAGCAGCCTGACCGCTGCTGTCAAATAACGCTCCACCACCGGATCAAGGACTTCTTGCCAATCATCGCCACTGTGGGCGTTGCCTGACCGTAGCTTCGCTGCTTCACAATCCCCGAACTGGTTGAACAGAAAGAGAGGGTGATAGCAGACGCATTCAAAGTGGCCGTTATAGGCTGCTCCCTCCTGCTGGCCATGCACTGGACTCTCGGAACTGTCCATATCCAGGATTACTCGCCGGTGTAGGGTATGGGCCATAGCTCGTTCCACCCACTGGGCATTTATTCGTGCCAGCCCCTTCAGGTGCCAGCCCCTGTCCTCTTGGGTCAGGAACTCCGTCTCGAACCGGCCCATCTCACTGGTGCTGGCTCCTTTCCGCTCCGAGCCTTGCCATCCCACGATCACTCGCATGGCTGGGTCTTGGGAAAGGCGCACTGCGTCATTGGTGTCGTCGTAGCCGGCCAAGCGGCTGTAGATCGACTGTCTTAGCAGCGGAACCAGGTGGTGAAGGATATTGCGTCCGGTACGGCTTTCCTGGAGGTAGTCCTCAGCGATTTCGGTAAGGCCCAAGGCATCATCAAACTCTCGAAAGGCAAGAAGACCAGCGTCGGAGGTGATGGTTGAGCCGTGAAATTCCAGGCGGACTTTGGGGTTGAATTGGAGCCGGAGAGGGGCTTTTTCGCCGTCACCCATCAGGTGCCTCCATGATGCCTACGGCATATTACTGCAAAGCGGACATATCATGGAGTTATTATAGCTGGAAACACGCAAAAAGGGCCCATAATTAGACAATGGTTGAAAGACCATCGACGAATTACTGAGAAAGCTTTTTAGCCATATGGGAAATGTGGGTAGAATCAACTGTGTTAACCTCCGGCGAATTGGTATCTGTTATCGTCAGGCGGGAACCGAAGCCGCTCGGGTTACGTCTTAGAAATACCAAACCATAAATTCCCGCTCAGATTAGAGCGGGGTAAGGAGGACTGGCATGTTAGTAAATCCAGTAATAGTCCGCTCCCTAACCGGATCTGTTACTGGAGTTGTCAGGGGCAGCAGTTACCGGCTCTTCCAGGGCTACATCTACCTTTTCGCCTTGACCCTGGCGCTGCAAACCGGCCATATGCTGGAGCACGTCGTCCAGGTTATCCAGAAGTTCGTGCTCGGCAGTTCCAACGCTCACGGGCTAATCGGCCGGCTGGACATTGAGTGGGTCCACTTTGGCTTCAACACCGCCTATTTCGTCCTGCTGCTGCCCTTGGTTTGGGGTTGGCTGGCTTATCGCCGGGAAATAGGTCTGCTGGGCCGGCGCTGGACTGGGCTTACCGTTGTCTGCCTGGTCACGCTGCTGATTCAGTCCTACCACCAGGTCGAGCATTCGGTCAAGCTGGTGCAGTTTCTCCACAACAATATGCAGGGAACCTTGGGGATTCTGGGCGCTAACTTCGACCTGGTACTGCTGCACTTCACCATCAACGCCCTTGTTTACCTGCCCCTGGTCATCCTCTTCTTCGGCGCCGGTTTCCACAAGCGTTTGCTGCCGAAGCGGGCCGGTTAGAGCCAGCCGCCGCAAGTTGAAGGCGCAGCGCTAAAATCCCTGGATTGCCTGAGGGAAAGCAGTGTCCATTAGCGATCCGCCTCCGTCCACGTGGATTGTTTGGCCGGTGATAAAGCTTGCTTCATCCATACATAGCAGCGAAACGGCGTTTCCGACATCCGCCGGCGTTCCCAACCGGCCCATGGGCGTCCACCCGCCCTCGTGCCAGTCCTTGATAGCCTGGAATACCTCCGGCGGTAATCCGCTCAACACGCTATCCTCGGTGGCCCCGGGACTAATGGTGTTCACCGTAATGCCGCGCTTGCCCAGGGCTACCGCGAAGTAGCGGACCAAGGACTCCATCGCAGCCTTGGCTGCCCCCATGGCGACCCAGGGCTGCCAGCTTCCGGTGCGGGTACTGGGGGAATAAGAGATAGCGATGATTCTGCTTCCGTCAGGCATGAGGCGCGCCAACTCCTGCGCCCCAAGCAAGAAAGCCTGGGACATGGAATCAAGGGCCATTTTGTACTGGTCCAGGGTGATCTCCCAGGGTGATCTCCATGGGAGGCTGGTAGAACTCGGGGAGGTCAGGCCGCGCGTTACTCACAAATATGTCCAGCTTACTGAACTCGGCCTGCAACCGATTGAACATGCGGCTAATGTCTTCGGGCCGGGACACATCGGCCTGAACCAGGAAACCATCAGCGCCTTTTTCCCGCACCTGTGCCAGTGTGTCGTTGGCCGCAGCCTCGGTTTGGTAATAATGGACTCCCACATTGACGCCGCTTTCCGCCAATTTCAGGGCGATTCCCCGGCCGATACCGCGAGAGCTGCCGGTGATCAAGGCATACTTTCCCTCAAGTGCCATTAGAGCTTCCTCTAGATTTGGTGCGGCGCAGGATTACAGAACCTTTGACAAAGAGACCCCCCCTAATTGAGGGGGGTTGGTGATGTCAATTCAGAAAAGAGAAATTTAGGAGGAACCTAGTTTTATCTCCCTTGCTCGCTTTTCAGTCATTAGTTGGCGCTCCTTGATATTGGCCAACTTCTTCCTACTTTCATCAACAACCCGACGTTGGGATTTTACGAACTCTTTCAGTTCTGCCTTGTTCATATGACTACTGCTCCGCACTGATGTCTGCATCTTCAGGTAAGGCGTCGATAGCTCTATCTAATAATTCTACCACCGAGTCGTACCTTGCCGTCATGCTGGCATGCTCCTGCTCCAGGTCCTGATAGTCTCGAAAATAGTCCCCGGCACGAAGTCCCTCCCCCCGTTCCCCCTTTTATGCCGCATTAAGATGTTCTTTATTGAAATAGTAGCCAGTACCAGTAATGGTACCAATGATCGCTGAAGAGAATCCGATGATAGCTGCCAGATAAGTTTCTCTTGCATACAAAGCATACGCAACCAGACCCATGAGAGCCACCACCAGAAACAGTGCCATTAGATTTGAAACATGGGCCGCTGAACCAATGAAATTCCTGATACCCGTAAAGCTCTCCCTTAGAACACCCATATCGGCGACAACAATATCATAGGTTTTGGAAACCCACTGGATAGCATTTGCGATATAGCGCTGTTGTACAGAACACCCTGCCGATTTTGTGGTAAATTATTCCTTGCAGGAACCTTCTTGGTGTAAGTATTAGCTTTGCCGCAGGGCATGGAGGAATTGATGCTGGATTACAAGCCCAATCTGGTGCTTTCCACAGAAGAGTACAAGGTGGTCGGTACCAGGCCAATACGTCACGATGGTCCCGACAAAGTGGTGGGCCGGGCTCGCTACGCTGCCGATATTCACCTGGCTGGGATGTTGCACGGCAAGATTCTGCGCAGCCCCCACGCCCACGCGCGGATCAAGAGCATCGACGCCAGCCGCGCTCTGGCGCTGCCCGGAGTGGAGGCGGTGGTGACAGCGGCGGACCTAGCCGAGGTGTCCGCTGCGGTCGCGGACCAGGAGGAAGGCTCCACCGTCAACTACGGCTTTTACAGCCGGAATATCCTGGCCCGAGAGAAGGCTCTATATCGGGGGCATGCCATTGCGGCAGTAGCGGCCACCAGCCCGGCGCTGGCGGAGCAGGCCATGGGGCTCATCGACGTGGATTATGAGGTGCTGACTCCTGTTCTCGACGCCGACCAAGCGATGAAGGAGGGTGCTCCCCTGGTCCACGAGAGACTGATGACAATGAGCAGCCCGGCCATGCGTCAGGGCGGTTACAGCTCGGGAGACTCGGGAGACGGGTCCAACGTCGCCAACCACTTTGAGTTCCTTCTGGGAGACCCGGAGCAGGGATTCAAAGAAGCCGACGTCATCGTCGAGCGGCAGTATCACACCAAAGCGGTGCATCAGGGCTATATCGAGCCCCATTCGGCTACCGCCCAATGGAACACCGATGACACGGTGACCATTTGGGCCAGCAGCCAGGGGCATTTTGCCCTTCGCGACCACACCGCCAAGATCCTGGGCGTGTCGGTGTCCCAGGTTAAGGTCATACCAATGGAGATCGGCGGCGGCTTTGGCGGCAAAGGGCAGGGCGGCTGTTACCTGGAGCCGGTAGTCGCCGCATTGTCCCGCAAGACCGGCCGGCCGGTAAAGATCGCCATGAGCCGCATCGAGGTTTTCCTGGGTACCGGCCCCACCTCGGGAACCCATATCAAGGTGAAGCTGGGAGCGGCCAACGACGGCACGCTGACCGCCGCCGAAGCTACGCTAATCTACGAGGCCGGCGCCTTTCCGGGCTCTCCGGTGCCATCGGGCTGCCGCACCATGTTTGCTCCTTACCAAATCCCCAACGCCTTCATCGAGGGGTACGATGTGGTGACCAACGTGCAGAAGGCCGCGGCCTATCGAGCTCCCGGCTCGCCACCGGCCTCCTTCGCGGCCGAGCAGGCTATCGATGAGCTATGCCGCAAGTTGGGGATGGACCCGGTGGAGTTCCGGCTGCTCAACGCCGCCAAGGAGGGCAGCCGGCAGCCCACCGGTCCGGTTTTCCGCAAAATCGGCTTCGTGGAGATTCTTCAGGCGGCGCAGCAGCACCCCCATTTGGCGTCGCCGCTGGAGGGAGTCAACCGGGGTCGGGGCATCGCCGCCGGGGCCTGGTTCAACGGTACTGGACCGGCCAGCGCGGTAGTGAGCGTTATGCCCGACGGCAACGTCAGCCTGGTGGAGGGCTCGCCGGATATCGGCGGCAGCCGGACTGCCATGGCCATGCACGTTGCCGAGGTACTGGGCATCGCCGCCGAGAGGGTGAAGCCTTCCATCGCCGACACCGATTCCATTGGCTACAGCTCCGGCGCCGGAGGCAGCGGCGTTACCTTCAAAATGGGCACCGCCGTCTATCAGGCCGCCGAGGACGTGAGACGGCAGATGGTGGAGCGAGCGGCCAAGATCTGGGATGTTTCTGTTGAAGATGTGGAGTATCAGGACGGGCTGCTGTCCCACAGGTCCGACCCGGAGCTGCGGCTGAGCTTCGATCAGCTGGCCCGCCGCCTCAATGGAACCGGAGGTCCCATCGTCGGGCGGGGCACGGCCAACCCCGGCGGCGTGGGCAACGCCTTTGGCCTGCACATCGTTGATGTGGAGGTGGACCCGGACACGGGCAAAGTGGAGATTTTGCGCTATACGGCGCTACAGGATGCCGGCAAGGCCATTCATCCCAGCTACGTCGAGGGACAGATTCAGGGAGGAGCCGTCCAGGGCATAGGCTGGGCGCTAAACGAAGAGTATTACCTCAACGACACGGGTCAGATGATGAACTCCAGCTTCCTGGATTACCGTATGCCCATCAGTCTGGACCTGCCGATGATCGACACGGTCATCGTGGAAGTTGCCAATCCGGGACATCCTCTGGGGGTCCGAGGAGTGGGAGAGGTATCCTTGGTGCCGCCAATGGCGGCTGTAGCCAATGCGATCCACGATGCGCTGGGCGTCCGGATGGAACATTTGCCCATGAATCCGGGAAGCGTGCTGGAAGCCCTGTGGGAAAAGCCGCAAAACGGCGGCTAGATGCGAACCGGCGACTAAAGATGAAAAGAACGGGAATTAAAACAGGGGCACGGCATGCCGTGCCCCTGCCGCTTAGCCAGAATCTCCGGGCCCTCGGCGAATCCCTTGTCCTACGCTAGAACCCCCGCTGCGAACCTTCGTGGAGACGTTGTGGTCATCGGCGGCGGACCGGGGGGTAGCACGGCCGCCACCATGATGGCGCGCCAAGGCCTATCCGTGATACTGCTGGAGCGGGAGACCTTCCCCCGAGACCATGTGGGCGAGTCCCTGCTCCCCGCTAGCATTCCGGTGCTGGAGGAACTGGGGGTTCTTCCAGCGGTTCAGCAAGCCGGTTTTCTGCCCAAATACGGGGCCACAATGGTTTGGGGCCGGCAGAACGAGCCCTGGAGCTGGTACTTCAGGGAAACCAACCGTCGCTACCCCCACTCCTACCAGGTCTGGCGTCCGCAATTCGACCAGCTACTCCTGGATAACGCTCGTGTCAATGGAGTAGATGTTCGGGAAGGCCACCAGGTTAGGGCGGTGGATTTTTGTAGCGGCGAGTCTTCCGGGGAATCTTCCCAGGTGCACTACCGCGCCGGAGATGGCCGGGAGGGAGTGGTCCACGCCCGTTTTGTGGTGGACGCCAGCGGCTCCGGCGCCCTGTTGGGCCGCCAACTGGGTCTGCGAAGCTGGGACCCCTTCTTCCAAAACCTGGCGGTCTATGGCTACTTCACCGGAGGGAAGGCCCTACCTGCGCCGGACCAGACCAATATCTTCATTGAATCCTACCCCCAGGGATGGCTCTGGAGCATCCCGCTGCACACCGGGCAAACCGGAGTGGGGGTCGTGGTGGACAGCCAGGCGGGACAGAAAGGCATATCGGGTCAGGGAGTAGGGCGTTTCTTCTCCGAGCAAATAGCCCAAGCCCCCCACACCTCCAAACTGCTGCGGGACGCCCAGCTGGTCTCGGGTCCCTTGGTGGTTAAAGACTGGTCCTACAACAGCCAGCCGGTGGTGGGCGACAATTATATTCTGGTGGGCGATGCCGCCTGCTTTGTGGACCCCCTGTTTTCCTCCGGGGTGCATCTGGCCCTGATGTCCGGCGTGCTAGCCGCCGCCTATGTGACCAGCGCCTTGAAGGATGTCCCTCTTGGCCAAGCCGCCAAGACGGTTTACCAGGAGCTGTACTTTAGGGAGTACAGCCACTTTCGAAAGTTGGCCAAGCTTTTTTACTCTGGCAATCGAACGGTCGACTCTTATTTCTGGGAAGCCCGAAGGTTGCTGGGAGCTGAAAAAGATTTCAGTCCCCGCCGGGCCTTTATCCAGGCGGTGGCTGGTCAACCTCCCCGAGGCTACGAACGCGCCGTATTGGAGCGGGGTCAGCTACCGGCGGACTTCATCTCTGAGATTGAGGGGATTCATGGAGAGCGGACCCGCCGCAGCGCAGAAGCCGCGGCGGCATTGTCCGGGAGGGGAACAGCTGGGCCAGCCATCTACCAGTTGGTTCCAATTTTGTCCCAAGGAGTCAACGTCGAGCGAAAGCCGGTGCTGGGAGACGGGGAGTTCCAGTGGGGCTACGTCCTAACCACTCCGGACGGGCCGGAGGGGACCGAGTGCAGCCCCCTGGTGGCGGCGTTGATATCTGAAATGAAAGAAGGAGCGCCAGTGGCAGCGCTGCTGGAGAATCTCCAACGCCAGTTCAGCAGCATTACACCGGAGAAGCTGGAAAAAGACCTGCTGGCCACCATTAGCATCCTTTATACTGATGGGGCAATCGACCAGTTAAAGACCAGTTAAAGACTGGATAACTCAGGAGTTAATCAGGATGTGCCGAAGCATAAAGACCCTGCGGCTTCCCGGCGAAACGCCCAGCAACGAAGAGATTAGTGCCGCCGCCCTGCAGTTTGTTCGCAAGATCAGCGGGTACCGCCAGCCATCCAAGCTGAACCAGGCAGCATTTAACGCCGCCGTGGTCGATATTGCCCGAGCCTCCCGGCGGATGCTTGAATCGCTGACCGCTAGCCGCGGGTTGAAACAGCGCTAAGCCTGAGAGCCTGTGGGAAATGTCATTGCGAGAAATTCCTACGTAGTCGGGACGACGAAGCAATCCCAGAGGGGCTAGATTGCTTCGCGGAGTTTATCCTGAGCGCAGCCGAAGGGCTGCTCTGTAAATATCCCGTTCGCCCTTCGAGGGCCTCAGGACGAACGGGATACCTACCGCTCGTCCTGAGCTTGTCGAACCATGAGCCGAGGGGAATCCATTATCATCTATAGGTGGCGGTCCACCGGAGCATGATAACTCGCAATGACGAAGAGAAGGCTTCTCACACACCCTCTGAGAATTTCTTCTGACCCGCTGGGCCGGCCGGGTATCCCCCAAGGGCCGGCCAGCCGGCGGAAGCGAACTAGACCAAGACCCCGAAACCGGATTTAGTGCATATTTCTATGCGGTTTCCGTCCGGATCATTGAGATAGAAGGCCCTCTGACCATCATTCCTGGTCTGGATCTCGGTGCACTCAATCCCCATTCCCCCCAGCTCCTGGTGAGCGGTGTCGATCTCGTCCACCTCAAAGGTCGCCGTTCACCATCTTGGGTATCTGCATCAACCCTAGCGGTGTGATGGGACGGCGCGGAAGGGGCATCTGGGTTTTCAATTATGTGCACCATGGCCCCGCTGGGCAACTGGAGCCAGTAAAGATGGTCGCCGTTCACCATCTTGGGTATCTGCATCAACCCTAGGACTTCCTGATACCACTTTAACGCGGCGTCTTTGTTTTTCACGTTATAGGTGATGTGGTTAATGTGTCTCAGTCTAGTCGCGCCCTTTAACATATTCTCCTTTACCTCCTGCTGGTCTATTTGAACTAGGTTATGCTCCCCTGATTGAGGGAAAAGTTATAAACCAGCTTCAGTGCCATGATGAACTAGGCCATCATAGACCGGTTTCCTCATCGGTTCAACAGCATAAGGGTCGGGGAGGGCTGCTTGGCTGGGGTGGGAGTTCCTTTCCTAAACTGTGGCCGGGCCCAGACCGCCGAATTCAGCCGGCTGGGCCTCATCATCTCCCGGCCAGGGTGGGACGGTAAAGCAAAGGAAGCGCAGCTCTTCGGTATTGGAGGCGCTGAACTGAAATCGCCAGCGAGGGGGAATAACTAGGCTGTCCCCGGATTTGACCGCTACTGGGGCATTTAAAGCCGGGTCCGCGGTAGGAGGACACCGCCACACCTCTCCGTGTCCCTGCAAAACGTACCAGACCTCCTCCACCTTTTGATGCCAAACCGGCCGGGAAATCTGGCCGGCCGGCAGAGTGACCTCCACCATGCTGGCTGCGCTGGCTTGATGCCTCTGGTCAATCAGCAAACGAATCTCAGAACCATCGGGAGCGGTAACGTCCGGTAGATCTGAGCGACTAGCCAGGGCCGGGATATGGAAGGAGTTTTTGGCTTGCATGTTTCCTCAACTAGATGAATGCAGGCCCAGCGTGGCAAAATAAGTCGAAAGGAGGTCCTCGTAACCACGGATTCCCAAGCTGTAGGTTCCTGGAAAACGATCTGTAATCCCGACCAGTCCCGCCATGCTGGGACTGATCCAGGCGATGGTGTCTAATATTTCATCGTGCTGCTTGAGAAGATTATCTCGATGCCAAATTGGCTCGTAATGAAATACTCGATTTCGCAGTCCTCGAATACTATTAAGGCGGCCTGAGATGGTTCTGCGTTTTCGTATGAGGTTCGCCATGGACGGGAAAACATCTGCCAATAACTCAGGCCAGAGGATATTCTCGTAACGGCTATTGACCGGGATTCCCCAGATCAAACCACCTTTCCTGGATATAGCTCCCGCGGGGATACCGCCAAATATAATCCCGCATTCCAAGGGCGTCAAATGCGGTCTGATGCGGCCTGATTCACTCAAAGTCCCCGCTTTCATTGGGCAACCACTGTACTGCCAAGCGTAAAAGCCCCAAACCGCTTGTCTACGCCCAAGTCTCGCCCTTGGGAAGCTCTTTTGCCCTGTGCGACCCCGTAACCGTAACCAATCCCGACGCTCCTAAAGTGGACTAGCCAGGAGCCAGCCTAAGCCGACCAATTCGTTCCAGTATCCCGCCTAGCATTTCCCGGCTCACCAGCACCTCAGCAAGCTGAAACACCAGCCTTCCGGCATGGCGCACCAACCGTCCTCCAGTCTTGATCATCCTGGTCTGCAGACTGGTCAACGACCAGTGCTTCATTGCCTCCGGTAAGGCTAGCCTTCTCATGGAGTTGCCCAAGTTGTAAGCCAGTACGAACAACTCCAGCCTGACCTGATTGGCCACGAACTTGTGGCAGGACAACCTGGTCCAGTTCAGGGCGTACTTGCCTTCTTTTATCCATTGCTCCGCCGGTCCCTCGGCCATTGTAAAAGCGGACTATCCCGATGTTTGGATAGCTCAGATTGGTGACGATGAAGCCCACTCTGGGAAACAGTTCTCCCTGGTGCCACTCCACCTTAGAGACCACTCTCCGAGCAACGTTCCAGCTCTGGGCCTGGTAGACGAAGTCATGATAGGAGACGATGGGCTTCGGGGAAAGCCACTCCGTAGGCCGTATTAGCAGGGGCGCTATCTCCCGCTGCAGCACCTGGTTGGACCGCAGCCTGATGGCGTAGCCGATGTTTCTTGCTTCCAGATAATCGTATATCTCCGGCTTGGCGAAGGCGGCGTCAGCACGAAACAGCAGCCTGACCGCTGCTGTCAAATAACGCTCCACCACCGGATCAAGGACTTCTTGCCAATCATCGGCACTGTGGACGTTGCCTGACCGTAGCTTAGCTGCTTCACAATCCCCGAACTGGTTGAACAGAAAGAGAGGGTGATAGCAGACGCATTCAAAGTGGCCGTTATAGGCTGCTCCCTCCTGCTGGCCGTGCACTGGACTCTCGGAACTGTCCATATCCAGGATTACTCGCCGGTGTAGGGTATGGGCCATAGCTCGTTCCACCCACTGGGTATTTATTCGTGCCAGCCCCTTCAGGTTGTCCTCTTGGGTCAGGAACTCCGTCTCGAACCGGCCCATCTCACTGGTGCTGGCTCCTTTCCGCTCCGAGCCTTGCCATCCCACGATCACTCGCATGGCTGGGTCTTGGGAAAGGCGCACTGCGTCATTGGTGTCGTCGTAGCCGGCCAAGCGGCTGTAGATCGACTGTCTTAGCAGCGGAACCAGGTGGTGAAGGATATTGCGTCCGGTACGGCTTTCCTGGAGGTAGTCCTCAGCGATTTCGGTAAGGCCCAAGGCATCATCAAACTCTCGAAAGGCAAGAAGACCAGCGTCGGAGGTGATGGTTGAGCCGTGAAATTCCAGGCGGACTTTGGGGTTGAATTGGAGCCGGAGAGGGGCTTTTTCGCCGTCACCCATCAGGTGCCTCCATGATGCCTACGGCATCTTACTGCAAAGCGGACATATCATGGAGTTATTATAGCTGGGAACACGCAAAAAGGGCCCATAATTAGACAATGGTTGAAAGCCCATCGACGAATTACTGAGGCATTTCGATGGAAAAGATTTGACCATCAGTACTGGAAAAGCAGAGATCGACCAGCAGATGGGCGGAGGAATTCCCTGGGGTTCTTTGACCCTGGTAGAGGGCAAGCACGGCACCGGCAAGAGCGTGTTCTGCCAACATCTCGTTCACAGCACACTGGGTGCTGGGAAGGCCGTAGCCTTCTACAGCAGCGAAACCGGCTCTCCCAGTCTCATCAGCCAAATGAGCTCCCTAGGGTTAGACGTGCTCGATTACTTCCTCCTGGACAAGCTGCGGGTCTTCCCGCTGGAGCTGCCGGTGGGCAATTCAAATCCATCCAGCCCGTTCGATAAGCTACTCCGGCACATGAGCGCTCTTCCTCCCGAGTTTGATTTGATCATCGTGGACTCGTTGACCGGGATACTGCCCTTCACTGCCAAACCAGTGGCGTCCGATTTTTTTGCTGGGACTCGCCAGCTCTGTCAGGAAGGCAGGACTGTGGTGCTGACGGTGGACCCTCGGGCTCTGGCCACGTCATGGGGCTCGGAATTAGCCGCTTGGAGTGATATTCACCTGCGCCTGAAAATGCAGACTGTCACCGTTCAGCGGGTGGTAAAATCCCTGGAGTTGTGCAAGACCAATCGGGACAGTGGGGGATATGCAGCCGCGGTGAACGGTGACGTTTTCCCCGGTCGGGGAATGGGCATCGTTTGGGCTAGACAATCTGATTAGCCGTCCCTTAACTCGCAAGTTCAGCTACAACACACCACTGCTCCTCCCTCTCCGGCCAGGTATTCCCGCCGGCCGGACTGCCTTGCTCCACTCCCAGTTTGCATCCTCTGGGTTTACACGCCCCGGCATTTATGCTTTATTATTAGCTTCAAAGCTGCTGGACTAATATCTTGCCTTTTCAAGTCAACCTTCTCGAGGAGCAGTATTTAGATGAGCTATGAGTTCATAAAAACTGACCAGGTGGATCGGGTCGCCATCATAACCTTGAACCGGCCGGAGGTTCTCAACGCGTTGAACGTTGGCCTGGCCCGGGAGCTGGACCGGGCAATCACCGACATTGAAGGTGACGAAGACCTGGGAGCAATTATCATCACCGGCACCGGAGAGAGAGCCTTTTCCGCCGGCGCTGACATCCATGAGAACCGGGAGCTGGCGGACGACGAAAGGGATAGGATCACCGCGGAACGAGCCGAATACGCCTGGCACCTGGCCACCGCCACCAAGCCGATCATCGGAGCTATCAACGGCCTGTGTTACGGAGGCGGTACTGTAATGGCCACTTCCATGGACTTTCTAATCGGTTGTGACCAGTCCAGCTTCCGTTTCCTAGCGGTCAATTACGGCCAGATGAACGCCACCTGGAGCCTGCCGATGCTGGTGGGGATTAACCGGGCCAAGGAGCTGCTCTACAGCGGGCGTGAGGTTTTTGCCGACGAGGCCTACCACATCGGCCTGATTAACCACCTGGTGCCCAGGGAGCAGCTAATGGACAAGGCGGTGGAAGTGGCTGCGGGAATCGCCAAGAACCGGATTGAAGGAGTAGCCAATATCAAGCAGATTCTGCGGGAGCATGCCGGATTGCCTTTGGAAGAGCAGTACCGGAACGAGATCGACGCCCGTCAGGGCCGCTTCAAGGGTCTTTCAGTGCAAGAGGGATTTAAAGACTTTCTGGAACGTAAGGGTAGGAAGCCCCGCGTCTAGGTTTCGGCTTCCGGCCTTGATGACCGACCGCTATGAGTCAAAAGCCCCCGGTGACAGAACCGGGGGCTTTCCTGTTGGTTTCGCACGTATTTGCGTCTGGGAATGGCGGGACATCGGGCCCGAATATCTTGGGGCGTCGGGTCGTTTTGAGTTGGTTCGGGATTCCACTTCGTCAGATTTGGAGGGTTGACCTTTGATTACACGACTTGGCTGTCAGCTTCTGCTCGTCCCCAGGTATAAACAGCTAGCGGGGGATAAACGGCTACCAGGGTATAAACGGCTACGGGGCAGGGATCACTGAACATGGCGAGGAACGGCCCGATAAATTTGCCACCAAACCTGGCCGCCCGCATCAATACGGGCCTGGTCATCAAGTGCGCGTTGCCGGTTCTGGTTTTCCTGGTGGTGCTGCTGGCTCCCACCCCGGCGGGACTCACGGAACCGGGTCAAAGGGCACTGGCGGTCATGCTGCTGGCGGTGGTTTTGTGGGCCACCGAAGCACTACCCATCGCCGTAACTGGACTGCTGGGCGTGGTCCTACTGGTAATTACTGGCGCTGTGCCGAACGAAATAACCGCCCTCTACGGGTTCTCCAGGCCGGTGGTCTATTTCCTGATAGGCATCTTGGGCCTGGGGTTGGCGGTGCATCAATCCGGCCTGGCGGAACGGATGGCCAGCTACTTGATACGGGTCGCCGGCGGCAGCTCTCGGCTGCTCTACGTGCAGATGCTGTTATCCTTTGTCGTCCTAACCTTCGCTTTACCCTCCGCCGGTACCAGGGGAGCGATTCTGGTCCACATATACGAGCAAGTGATGGCTCACTGGCAGGTTCCCAGAGAGCATCCGCTGAACCGGGCCATAATGCTTGCCATGGGAGTCCTCAATCGCCTGGCATCCACCGCCCTTTTAGCGGGAGGCATAACCCCAGTGGTGGCCTCAGAGCTGCTGGGAGGATTTTCCTGGACCCGGTGGTTTGTCCTGATGAGCGTTCCCTTCTACGTGAATCTGCTTGTGGGTGGACTTCTTCTGTACTTTTTTCACCGGGCCGGGTTCAAGCTGGAAAACCGAGCAAACTTTTCTGGGCTGGCGTCCGGCCCCTTAAAACCGATTGAGATTCGGGCGGCGATCATCGTCGTCGGTACATCCTTGCTGTGGATTACCGACTTCGCCCACGGGTTGCATCCGGCGATCCCCGCATTGATTGCGTTGGTGTTCATCCTCTCCCCGGTAATTGGAATACTATCCTGGCAGGACTTTGAGAGAAACGTCGCCTGGAGCAATTTCATTGTTATCGCCTCATCCCTATCCCTGGCCAACGCCCTGGTAGCCAGTGGCAGCGCCAGCTGGCTCTCCCAAACCTTGGTTGGAGCCGTAGGGAGTCTGCCTCAGCAACCGGTGGTCCTATTGTTGGCCATCGCGGTGGCCTGCGCTGGGGTGCGGCTGGTACAACCCAACATCGCCGGTTATCTGGCCCTGGTGATCCCGGTCGTCATGGCCACCGGCCTGACCCTGGGCCTGAACCCCTTGGTCTGCGGCATGGTATCGGTGGTCGTGGGCGACTCGGTAGTGTATTACCAGGCGGGTGGTAGCGCTAGCATAATAATCTTCCAGCGGGCGCAAATACCGGCTAGGGAGGTGCTGCGGTTTGGGCTGATCATGGTCGTCGTGGCTATAGCGGTCTCCTTGCTGCTGGCGGTGCCCTATTGGAGCTGGGTCGGCGAGCCGCTGACCGGCTAGCAAAAAAATAATTCGCCCGACAAACAAAAACCCCGGGGCCAACCTCGGTTCTGGACCGAGAGAGGACTACCCGGGGACCGCTACTTAGCAGTATAGCAAAGGAGCAGAGGAGCAGAGGAAGTGCAAGCGGAACTTTTCGAATCACTCTTGAAGGCACTCTCCACCAGCCGGCTGGCTCCATACTGTCACGATGGCTCTGGGGGCAGCGACCTAACTCCCTTTTCTCGCTATTTATGGAATACCGCCCTGAGCGAGAGTCTTTATCCCACATTTCCCATATGGCTAAAAAGCTTTCTCAGTAATTCGTCGATGGTCTTTCAACTATTGTCTAATTATGGGCCCTTTTTGCGTGTTCCCAGCTATAATAACTCCATGATATGTCACTTTACAGTAAGATGCCGTAGGCATCATGGAGGCACCTGATGGGTGACGGCGAAAAAGCCCCTCTCCGGCTCCAATTCAACCCCAAAGTCCGCCTGGAATTTCACGGCTCAACCATCACCTCCGACGCTGGTCTTCTTGCCTTTCGAGAGTTTGATGATGCCTTGGGCCTTACCGAAATCGCTGAGGACTACCTCCAGGAAAGCCGTACCGGACGCAATATCCTTCACCACCTGGTTCCGCTGCTAAGACAGTCGATCTACAGCCGCTTGGCCGGCTACGACGACACCAATGACGCAGTGCGCCTTTCCCAAGACCCAGCCATGCGAGTGATCGTGGGATGGCAAGGCTCGGAGCGGAAAGGAGCCAGCACCAGTGAGATGGGCCGGTTCGAGACGGAGTTCCTGACCCAAGAGGACAACCTGAAGGGGCTGGCACGAATAAATACCCAGTGGGTGGAACGAGCTATGGCCCATACCCTACACCGGCGAGTAATCCTGGATATGGACAGTTCCGAGAGTCCAGTGCACGGCCAGCAGGAGGGAGCAGCCTATAACGGCCACTTTGAATGCGTCTGCTATCACCCTCTCTTTCTGTTCAACCAGTTCGGGGATTGTGAAGCAGCTAAGCTACGGTCAGGCAACGTCCACAGTGCCGATGATTGGCAAGAAGTCCTTGATCCGGTGGTGGAGCGTTATTTGACAGCAGCGGTCAGGCTGCTGTTTCGTGCTGACGCCGCCTTCGCCAAGCCGGAGATATACGATTATCTGGAAGCAAGAAACATCGGCTACGCCATCAGGCTGCGGTCCAACCAGGTGCTGCAGCGGGAGATAGCGCCCCGGCTAATACGGCCTACGGAGTGGCTTTCCCCGAAGCCCATCGTCTCCTATCATGACTTCGTCTACCAGGCCCAGAGCTGGAACGTTGCTCGGAGAGTGGTCTCTAAGGTGGAGTGGCACCAGGGAGAACTGTTTCCCAGAGTGGGCTTCATCGTCACCAATCTGAGCTATCCAAACATCGGGATAGTCCGCTTTTACAATGGCCGAGGGACCGCGGAGCAATGGATAAAAGAAGGCAAGTACGCCCTGAACTGGACCAGGTTGTCCTGCCACAAGTTCGTGGCCAATCAGGTCAGGCTGGAGTTGTTCGTACTGGCTTACAACTTGGGCAACTTCATGAGAAGGCTAGCCTTACCGGAGGCAATGAAGCACTGGTCGTTGACCAGTCTGCAGACCAGGATGATCAAGACTGGAGGACGGTTGGTGCGCCATGCCGGAAGGCTGGTGTTTCAGCTTGCTGAGGTGCTGGTGAGCCGGGAAATGCTAGGCGGGATACTGGAACGAATTGGTCGGCTTAGGCTGGCTCCTGGCTAGTCCACTTTAGGAGCGTCGGGATTGGTTACGGTTACGGGGTCGCACAGGGCAAAAGAGCTTCCCAAGGGCGAGACTTGGGCGTAGACAAGCGGTTTGGGGCTTTTACGCTTGGCAGTACAGTGGTTGCCCAATGAAAGCGGGGACTTTGAGTGAATCAGGCCGCATTTGACGCCCTTGGAATGCGGGATTATATTTGGCGGTATCCCCGCGGGAGCTATATCCAGGAAAGGTGGTTTGATCTGGGGAATCCCGGGTTAATCTTGACCAATTAAAATGCCGTTATTCCCTTTGAATTCCAGTTTGAATTCCGGGGCTAGGACAGGATCCTGAGAAGCGGCAGAGAAGAGGTTGGAGCCATGGCAATATCCCTGAACCGCATCAGGAGTCTGAAAATCTGGCAAGTGGGCCTGCTGGTCGTTGCCCTGCTGGTGGCCGGCGGCGCGGCCTACACCGCCTACGCCAGGTCAACCAGCGCCGGCGCTGGGTCTCTTAAGGAGAATCAGCAGCTGTTCAAGGTCGCTTTTGGCGACCTGGTCGATCAAGTTTCAACCAATGGGAGCCTGGTCTTCCCGGAAAAGGAAGCCCTGAGCTTTGGGACTGAAGGGATCGTAAGCGAGCTTTTGGTGGAAGAGGGGCAGCGGGTTCCTCAGGGAGAGGTGCTGGCCAAGCTGGACCCCTTGACGGTTTCATCCCTGCACCGAGAGGTGGCGCAGTAAGTGTTCAGATTTGAGGGGAAGCGAGCAACCGGCGGCATTCCAGGAGGGGATTGAGACCTCTAGCCCGCCAGGTGCCAAAGAGGGATGCCAAGGTCATCTTGCTGTCGGTGCCCTGCCCTGAGCGGGTGCCGCCGCTGATCTTGCGACTGGTTACCAGATGCCGCAGGCTCCGCTCGGCGGCGTTGTTGTCTGAGGGCACGGCTGGGTCCGACACGAAGACAAACAGTTCCTTGATGAACCGTTCCATGCGCCGGCAGAGCTTGGCCTGAACCGCCAGGGGATCTTTAAGGAAAGGCCGCGCCAAGACCATTAGTTTCTCCTCCAGCATTAGCTGGGTGCGATGGCCTGGCTGGGCTCGGGGAAGGACCGAGGCCTTGGCCTCCGTGTAGACCTGGTGAACCGCCTCGGCCCACTGAGCCAGCCCAGCGTCTTCTGGGTACAACCCTTTCAGGTCATGGATATCCCGCAGCAGATGAGCCCAGCACCGTTGCTTCAGGCCCGGGTAGTGGTTATAGGCGGCGTAGAAATCACTGACCAACACTCCGCTGAAGGAGGAATCCAGCACCTCATCCACCACCCCCTTATCCCGACCCCGACGCAGGAAGTATCGTTCGCTGGGAGTGCTGAAGGTCCAAACATAGCCGTTGCTCCCGTCCTGGCGCCAGCCGGTTTCGTCGCCCTGCACCACGGGACTGGCGCGGACTTGCTCGAGCACCTCTCGCACCGCCGTCTCAGCCTGACGAGCTACTCCATGGACGGCCTGGACGATGGCATCAACACTCAGGTGCAACTGATGGACGGTCTCCAGGTACCATTGGATGATTCTTATGGGCAACCGTCCCTCCTCCCGCAGGGTCACCATCAGGCTTACCAGATTGACCCCCAGGCGCTGCTGGCCCAGAACCACCCCCTGCAGGGGCCTCTTTGGGCAGCCGGCGCCGCTGGCATACCGGACAGATGCGGGCTACCAGGGCGTGCTCGGTCACTTCTACCGGAGCCACCGGTAGCTCAATGACTTCCCGAGTTCGCTGTACCCATCCGCCGTTCAGGTGAGTCCCGCAGTCGGGACAGACCGCCACGGCATGCTCCACCCGCCGGGTAGGAGTCATGCGCTGGCGGGCGAAGCCATGGCGGCGCGGCTTTCTGGGCTCCTTTTTCTCCGGCGCTTGCCGGCTGGAGTGCGGCTGATTACCCGGCATCCCCGACGACCCGCGCCGGTTGGGACGGGATTCCAGAACCCCAATCCGCCTTTGCAAATCGGCAATGACTGCCCGCTGGCCGGCAATTATCTCCAGCAGAGTTTCGCGACTCGCCGCGTTCAGGTCTAGTTCAGTGTCCACCTCCCTGGTATGCCACAACTCCCCCGGCCATGCCGGCGTTTTTCCAACGGCTTTGAGCCAATTCACCTCATCAAGTCTGAACAGTTACGTGGCGCAAGTAAGGCTTGACCTGCAGGCGGCCGAGGAGTTGCTGAAGGAAACCCGGCAGGGGCATACCCCTCTGGAGCTGGCCCAGTTACGAGAGGCCGTGGCGAACGCCGATTTTCAGGTCCAGGAAGCTCAGGAGGCTTTGGAGGAAGCTCAGGTGGCCTCATACTGCGGAGCAAATCCAGGCCCAGGAGGAGCCCCTGGCGGCGGCCCGGGTAACTCTGAGGGACGCCAAGGATAGCCTGGCCGAGCTCAGCCCGGATAACAGGTTGAGATACGCCGAGGCGGTGCAGCTCAAGGCCGCGGCGAAAGCGGAGCTGGAGAACGCCCAGCTGCTGGCCGAGGCGATTCAATCCAGAGCTGACTGGGAAGTAGCCCTTGAGGAGGCGGGCACCGCACTGAGGGTCTACGAAGATCGCAACTCGCTGTTGAATCAATATCGTAGTGAAAAGGACGAGGCGCTGGAAAGCCTGGAGAAGGCCCAGCACAAGTTAGCAGATCTGCTGGAGGCCGAAGCGGAAACCGGTGGTTTGCAGAGTCATATCAGAGGGCAGAAGGAGCTTCTGAAGCTGGTCCAAGAGTCCTACGATATGGCACAAGAAAAGGTAGCGGCAGCAGAGCAGCTAGATGCCGATATGACGCTGGCCAAGGCCAGCCTGAATTCCGCCAAAGATGATCTGGAACGCTTGGAGCAGGAAGCGATCGCCTACCTGACGGAAATCGGGTTCGGGGTAGAATACGGCTCCTCCTCTACGGTACTGCACAAATGGACTACTGACGTAAATCTGCGGATGTATGGCTCTCCCACCCCTACCGATGTCGCCACCCTCACCCAGGTAGTGACGGAGCTGAACGAGCTGATCCGGGGCATTGAGCTGACCCTGAACGATGGGCCGGCGGATGTGGAGGTGCATTTTGTGCCGGAATCTCAATTCCAGAGCATAGAGCCCCACTACCAACCGGTAAATTATGGGTTCTTCCGGGTGTGGTGGGACCATGGTGGGACCATGGAGGGGCCATCTATCGAGGCCGAATCTTGGTCGCCTCCGAGGGCATAACCCAGCAGGAACGTTCCCACCTGATCAGAGAGGAAATTACTCAAAGTCTGGGTCTGTTCCGGGACTCTTGGAGATATCCCGACAGCATCTTCTGCCAGGGGTGGACCGCTACCGGCGAGTACGCCTCCAT
>CBDCEX010000005.1:0-44337 GCA_965216025.1 Dehalococcoidia bacterium | reverse complement strand
CTTGGTGTTGCTACGCTTGGATTGGTCAGGAGCCATTAAAGTCATAGAGTGCTCCTCTGTGGTACATATACGTTATCTCGACTCACACACTACATGTCATGTCTTGTAAGGCGTTGCCTTGTCTTCTCTAGTATGATAGTAAAACGTATGTATGGTCAACACCGGAAATACGTAACAAATATGTATGCCAAGGAGTGGCTAGAGTAATATTAGCATGTGTGACTGATTCCATAACTACCACCTCAGCCACAGACAGCATCCTTTCACCGCCCTGGACAGGCCAGGCAGCTGCGCAATAGTTCTCCTTCGGTGGCGCCTACGGAGAGAAGCCTAGCTTTCGTCAGCCCTTCTGGAATCGGGCTGGGTCCAGAAAGGTCAGGCCGGGGACTTCACTGGTTCCATGAAGTATCATATCTGCCAGACCTTGGCTCATGCCCGTGCTCCAGAGAATGCCCTTACGGCCCGCTCCGGTGCCTAAGAAGAGATTTTGCCAGCCTGGCACCTTCCCTACGATGGGCAGGCCGTCTCGCGACAAGGGCCGCAGGCAAGCGGTCTGATGAAGCAGCTCCGCGCTGCCCAAGGACGGCGCCATCCGGAGCAGGTCCGCCATTATCTTGTCTCTGCCCCAGGTGGTTGTAGCCTCGTCGAACCCAACCTGCTCTTCTGTAGTGCCCGCCCAGACCAGTCCATCGGGCTTGGAAGCCGCGTAACTGCCGCCCCAGTGCAGCGAGGTTCGGAGAGGTTCTCCAGCCAGCTGTAGCCGGAGGATTTGACCCTTGAGAGGCACTAGTGGGATAGGAGCCTGGCACCAGGATGACGCCTCTTCGGTCCAGGGGCCCATAGCTAACACCACCGCGTCGGCCGCCCTTTGCCCACCTTCGAAGCTGACACCGCAGCAGCGATCCCCCTGGGTTAGCAATCCGGTCACCCTCCGCAGCGCCATCTCAACTCCCAGCTTTTCCCCGGCCTGGGCTGCCGCCAGGGTGTAGCGGTAGGGTTCCACCGACCCCGCTCCCTGCACGAGAACGCCACCAAGGCATTCTGGGTTGACTCTTGGCTCCACTTCCAGGACCTGCGCAGTATCTAGCCACTGGCTGCTAAAATCGGCGACCTTGGCCTGCCATTGCAAGGACTGTTTGGCCTGGTCTACTGCTGGCTGGTCGAAGGCCAGGGTGAGCCGGTTGCAGATGCGAAATTGACTGTCGTTACCCGAAACTTCCTTCAGCTCTTCGGCCAACGTCTGGTGTCTGCGGTTACACCAGAGGCTGAACTCCAGCAGCGGGTCGGGAATACCCGCGCCCTCCAGAGCCCCCATCTCTCCAAACGCGAACCCCGAGGCGTGGCTGGCTACCGAGTCGCGCTCCAGAATCGTCACCTTGGCCCCCTGCTTGGCCAGCAGATAGCCGGTGAGGCAACCAACGATGCCCGCACCTACTACTACAATGTCCCGGGACGTTCCAGCCATGTTCAGTTTTCCTCCTACAGGCACATCTGTACGGTTTGGACACCTACACTACTGCCAATGTGAAACCCGCAGGGTACAGTGTGAGCGAGCGTGCCGGTCCCACCTCGGCTTTGGTATAGGAAACGGCACCTCTTTCGGTCGGCGCTACAGATTTTTCGGCGGAGCCGGGCCACCGGACACTGAGGAAGGCAGATTAAAGACCTTTGAACCACTGCTCGAAAGGTTCCAACAGCCGGGCCTTGCCCTGGATTTCCAGTCTGCTGGAACCACCTTGGCCCAATGCGTCAAGTCTGCCGTAAGCGAACAAGAGGTAGGAATCCCCGTCGCAAGTAATGGTCACGTCAGCGGGTCTGCTCCCCTGGGTTTTTATTTCAAAACTTTCACCATCGGCGGTAACGTCATGGGAGGCCGCAGGATGTCCGGTTACGTCAAATCGATAGGTAGCCGGTGCTTCCAATTTCACGCCGGGTCGAAAGGTCATCGCCAGCCAGGTTTGGGCCACCGGCAGCAAGGCCCGGGCTCCCTCAGGATCCAGGCTGGCCGTCGGGTCTATGGCAGCCCTTATGTCCCAGTCGTGGATCATTAATTCCTGGAGCCGCAGGTCCAAATAATCCCGGGCGGGAATGGGGCCGCGCCTGGCGTGCCAGCAGGGGATTTCCCATTCCGCGGGTCCAAACTCCTTCAGGAGCCGATGAAGCCGGATGTGGTTCTCCACAAAGGTGTTCAGCAGGCTCCCGGCAAGACGCTGACGAAGGGTGATGTCCCGTTGGGCGTTGCTCGCGGACATGGAGACCGCGTCTGGCTGCGAAAACCCCGCCGGCGGCTCAGCCTTTCCCTGCCGTCCCCGCTTCATGCTCTGGGCCTGACGTTCCGCTCCCCCGGTCAGGTGGGCTACTACATCCGACACCTCTCAGAGGTCGCAGCGACTGGGTTGGGACCAATTGTCCTGCGGAAAGGAAGAGAAGTAGGATTCCAGACGCTCCGCTATCCGACGTATGGTCTCCACTTTTCCCCAAGTATCCAGCATGTAGCCCCTGCCCTGTTCAGCAATCGAGGTTTGATTGGGCCTTAGTGTACCCTAATCCCCAATCTTTGCTCCCTTTGTAATTCGGCGGGTCCAGGCCTGAGAATGGCGGCTGGCTGACTCTGGGACGGAGCGAAGGACTTTGGTATAAAATCTTGAACCAGTCCGGTCCAGGCTCCCGTAAGGGTTGACTAACTCCGTAGAGGGAGGAGCTTTGGCTAGGTTTTCTTGTTTGGCCGTGGCTATGTTGCTGGCCTTGATATTCCTGCTGTTGTTGATAACCTGCCGCAGTCGGGGGTTTCCCTTTTCCGAGGTCAGCAGCAGGGTCCCCATGGGAGCAGTCTCGCATCAACTCGCAGATGAGGCTGAAACCACCTCAAGCCTAACAGTCCGGGCTTCGGCTCAGTCGGGAAAGCAATAGTCGCACCGCTTCGAGGAACAATCGGCCTAGGCCCGACCATCCTCCACCGCATATACCAGATGCTCGATGCCGGGTGCGGCATTACCCGGCGGCCAGTTGATTGAAACCAGGTCGATTCGCCAGTCTATGTCGGTGAGGGAATGGCTCTCCAGGTAATGCTGAGAAGCGGCGATTAAATGCCTGGCTTTGGTTGAAGTGATAGATTCTTGCGCAGTGCCGAACTCCGTGCCGCGCCGGGTTCGAACCTCGGTGAAGACAAGCTCCGCGCCCTTTTGGGCAACGATATCAACCTCTCCATATCGGCACCGATAATTCTTCTCCAGAATGGCATAGCCCCGGTTCAACAGATGACGGTGAGCCATCCGCTCCCCTCTCTCTCCCAAACGCATCCTGGAAGTAACCAATCTAACCCCGTGTGCTCTGCGGGCCGAAAGTTGCAATAGTCTGGCCCACGACGACCCGCACCGGCGCGAAAGAGTGACGATGAATGGAGCAGGGTCCCAGGGTTCGTAGTTTGGACAAATGCTCGGCGGTAGGATAACCCTTGTTTCTGGCGAAGGAATAGCCTGGGAAACTGGCCTCGGCTTCCCGCATGTACCGGTCCCGGGTAACCTTGGCGATAATCGATGCCGCGGCGATAGAGTAGCTAATGCTGTCGCCTTTTACTATCGCCTGAAATGGATAAGGGCAGGTTTTTATTGGTACAAAGTCGAGAAGCAGGTGTTGGGGCGCTGGCGCCAGGTTTTCTACCGCGCGCAGCATGGCGCTGATGCAGGCCTGGCCGATACCCATGCGGTCGATATCTTCTGGTGATTCTTCGGCCAGCCCTACCGCCGCAGCGTACCGGTAGATGAGCTCTGCCGCCCTCTCCCGCTGGGCCGACGAAAGGCGCTTGCTATCGTCAACGTGCTTGAGCCAGGGTTCGGCCCCGGACAGCTCTTCCGACAGAATGACAGCGGCCGCGACCACCGGTCCAGCCAGGGGGCCACGTCCGGCTTCGTCTACGCCCGCTATTCGCCCAATTCCTTGCCGGTACAGCTCTTTTTCCAGGCTCAGTCCGGGCATGGCACTACCGGACGGTCGTCCGTGGGTAGATGGGAAGGAAGTCCGAATTCGATAAATCCGCCGCCCAGAACCAGTTCCTCCTGGTAAAACACCGCCGCCTGACCGGGGGTAATGGCCCGCTGAGGCTCGTCGAAACAGACCAAGGCTCCTTGGGGTTGGGGTTGCAACACCGCAGGAGCCTCCTGGAACTTGTACCGTATCTTTACCTGGACCCGGATCGGTCCGAATGGGGCTTGCCCGGAAACATAGTTAACCCGGGAGACCCACATTCGCTCCTGGTAAAGGGCTGCTTCCGGTCCGACTACCACTTGTCGGGTCTCCGGCTCCAGTCGCAGCACGTAGAGGGGTTCTCCACCAGAAAGGCCCAGCCCCCGACGCTGGCCAACCGTGAAATGCTCAATCCCTTGATGCTGCCCCAATACCTGCCCATGGGTGTCGACAATGTCGCCGCCGCTGGTGACGACATGTTGGTTGAGGAAAGCCTTGTAGTCGCCGAGGGGAATGAAACATATGTCTTGGCTGTCGGGCTTTTGGGCATTGGGGAACCCGGCTTCCTGGGCAAGTTGTCTGATGGCATCCTTGGGGTAAGCGCCGACGGGCAGCAAGGTATGGGCCAACTCCTGCTGGCCCATACCGAAAAGCACGTAGGACTGGTCCTTGTTGGCGTCTACTCCTTTTCTCAAGAAGAAACCATCGGAGGAACTGTCGATGCGAGCGTAATGTCCGGTGGCGACATGGCTAGCCTGGAGTGCCGAAGCCCGATGCACCAGGAAGTTGAACTTGATTTTGTCGTTGCAGGCGATACAGGGATGAGGTGTCCGGCCCTTTTGGTATTCGGAGCAGAAGTAATCGATGACGAAGCTCTGAAACTCCCGCTGCAAGTTTAGGACGTAATGGGGTATCCCCAGCATTTGGCAGACCCGGCGGGCGTCTTCCACGTCGTCCAGGGTGCAGCAACCCCGGTAATACTCGGGCAAATCGGCGTTATCCAGATTGTAGAGCTTCATCGTCACGCCCACCACACCGTAACCCTGCTGCTTTAGAAGCAGAGCGGCCACGGACGAATCTACTCCGCCGCTCATGGCGACCACGACCTTATCTTTCAATGGATCATCACCTCGCGGGATTTAGACTAGCACAAAGACAAGTTGGCCTACAACAGGGTACTGTCGTGGTTGGAGAGTATAGTAGGCTTTTCCCTCATGTCCCATTGTCTGTTGGAGGATCCGAGTATGGTAGGGGAAGACGCCTTGCAGGATTCGGGAGGACACTTTTGCCCTAGCTGCGGCGGGAGAAATGAATTGGCAGCCAATTTCTGCGCGGGCTGTGGCGCTGCTCTCATGCCCGGCGGTGAGGTCGCGCCGTCCCATCCCAGTTCCACCCAAGAGGTTCATTTGGAATTCGTCGGGACCGGGTTGCAGGCGCTGGGCTGGGGCCTCTTGGCTACCTTGCTCGGCATCTTAATCCGGGATTCCCCAGATCAAACCACCTTTCCTGGATATAGCTCCCGCGGGGATACCGCCAAATATAATCCCGCATTCCAAGGGCGTCAAATGCGGTCTGATGCGGCCTGATTCACTCAAAGTCCCCGCTTTCATTGGGCAACCACTGTACTGCCAAGCGTAAAAGCCCCAAACCGCTTGTCTACGCCCAAGTCTCGCCCTTGGGAAGCTCTTTTGCCCTGTGCGACCCCGTAACCGTAACCAATCCCGACGCTCCTAAAGTGGACTAGCCAGGAGCCAGCCTAAGCCGACCAATTCGTTCCAGTATCCCGCCTAGCATTTCCCGGCTCACCAGCACCTCAGCAAGCTGAAACACCAGCCTTCCGGCATGGCGCACCAACCGTCCTCCAGTCTTGATCATCCTGGTCTGCAGACTGGTCAACGACCAGTGCTTCATTGCCTCCGGTAAGGCTAGCCTTCTCATGGAGTTGCCCAGGTTGTAAGCCAGTACGAACAACTCCAGCCTGACCTGATTGGCCACGAACTTGTGGCAGGACAACCTGGTCCAGTTCAGGGCGTACTTGCCTTCTTTTATCCATTGCTCCGCGGTGCCTCGGCCATTGTAAAAGCGGACTATCCCGATGTTTGGATAGCTCAGATTGGTGACGATGAAGCCCACTCTGGGAAACAGTTCTCCCTGGTGCCACTCCACCTTATACCAATTCTGAATAAAGAGGGGAGAGAAAGAGTAGGAGGATGGTGTATGTAGTGGAGATAAAATGAAGGGAAAATAGCCAAGGAGTGAGGGACGAAGGGATGGGAAAAGGAGTGAAAGTTGACTGGCAAGAAAGCAGCGAGGAATTGAAACAGCTTTACCAGAAAGAGGTACATCCCCAACGGCGTACCCGACTGCAAGCCTTCTGGCAGCTGAGCCAGGGGAAACGCATTCAGGATGTAGTGGATACGACCGGGGCATCCTACCGCAGCATGGAACAGTGGCTCAGGTGGTATCGACGAGGTGGACTTGGCGAAGTTCTGAGACGGGTGGTAGGGCACCAGGCCAAGGGCAAAAAGCCCTATCTAAACCCGCTGCAGCAAAGAGCGCTGGTGGCCAAGGTGCAACTGGGCCAGTTCCGGACGGTCTGGGATGCAAAGGAGTGGGTCTGGGGACGCTGGGGGGTGCGTTATACCTATAAAGGCATGTATTCCCTGATGAAGGGGCTTGGGCTGGGGTTGAAAGTCCCCCGACCCCATTCCGATAAAGCCGATGCAAAACAGCAGATGGCCTGGAAAAAAGGGGCCTACTGGATGCCTTGGGCCAGGCTGGAATGACTACTGCCTCCCGGTTATGGCACTGTGACGAGATGCGTTTTGGTCTCTGGGGGCAGGTGCGGCGGCGCTGGGGTCTGAAAGGGAAGAAGATTATCCAGCCGATGCAGATCGTGTTCCGTTGGAGCTATTTGGTGCTGGCGGTGGACGTGGGGCGGGGTGAACTACACTGGGGGTGGTCCCAGGGCATGAACCAGCAACAGTTGGTTCCCATATTTGAGCAGTGGCCCATGGATGGGGTGGTGTGGGATGGAGCCCCCAGTCACAGAGGTAAACTCATGGGCCAGCTGGGCTTTGGGCGAATATCTCTACCGGCCTACTCGCCGGAGTTGAATCCAGCGGAAAGGGTCTTTGAGGAAGTGCGCCGGCACATTGAAGGAGAGGTATATCCTTCCCTAGAGGCCAAAAGGTCGGCCATAGAACACCTGCTGCGGCAACTGAAGGCTGACAAACCACGCTTAAAGCGGCTGATAGGTTGGGACTGGCTCCAGCGGGCTTTGGCTCAACTTCCCAACGCTTAACTCTGCCGCTTATAAACAGAATTCGTATTAGAGACCACTCTCCGAGCAACGTTCCAGCTCTGGGCCTGGTAGACGAAGTCATGATAGGAGACGATGGGCTTCGGGGAAAGCCACTCCGTAGGCCGTATTAGCCGGTGCGCTATCTCCCGCTGCAGCACCTGGTTGGACCGCAGCCTGATGGCGTAGCCGATGTTTCTTGCTTCCAGATAATCGTATATCTCCGGCTTGGCGAAGGCGGCGTCAGCACGAAACAGCAGCCTGACCGCTGCTGTCAAATAACGCTCCACCACCGGATCAAGGACTTCTTGCCAATCATCGGCACTGTGGACGTTGCCTGACCGTAGCTTAGCTGCTTCACAATCCCCGAACTGGTTGAACAGAAAGAGAGGGTGATAGCAGACGCATTCAAAGTGGCCGTTATAGGCTGCTCCCTCCTGCTGGCCGTGCACTGGACTCTCGGAACTGTCCATATCCAGGATTACTCGCCGGTGTAGGGTATGGGCCATAGCTCGTTCCACCCACTGGGTATTTATTCGTGCCAGCCCCTTCAGGTTGTCCTCTTGGGTCAGGAACTCCGTCTCGAACCGGCCCATCTCACTGGTGCTGGCTCCTTTCCGCTCCGAGCCTTGCCATCCCACGATCACTCGCATGGCTGGGTCTTGGGAAAGGCGCACTGCGTCATTGGTGTCGTCGTAGCCGGCCAAGCGGCTGTAGATCGACTGTCTTAGCAGCGGAACCAGGTGGTGAAGGATATTGCGTCCGGTACGGCTTTCCTGGAGGTAGTCCTCAGCGATTTCGGTAAGGCCCAAGGCATCATCAAACTCTCGAAAGGCAAGAAGACCAGCGTCGGAGGTGATGGTTGAGCCGTGAAATTCCAGGCGGACTTTGGGGTTGAATTGGAGCCGGAGAGAGGCATTTTCGCCATCACCCATCAGGTGCCTCCATGATGCTTACGGCATCTTACTGCAAAGTGACATATCATGGAGTTATTATAGCTAGAACAACGCAAAATGACCTATAATTAGACAATGGTTGAAAGACCATCGACGAATTACTGAGAAAGCTTTTTAGCCATATGGGAAATGTGGGTTAATAATTCCTTACGCCTGGGGAGTCGCCGTCATGGCTGGCTGGTTCGTAAGGAATCTGTCATTTAGCGACGGGACTAAGGCTCATTTTTCCGGGACCGGCGGCCAAATATGGTGGGTTTTTCTGCTGATAATCCTGACCCTAGCCCTCAATTTCATTCCTGTGGTCGGGGCTTTCCTCTCACTATTTGGTTCCTCCTGGATGAACCTGCTAATTTACCGGTGGTTCTTCCGCAACTTTAATCCTAGCTCCGGAGAAACCCTAATCTTTATGGGCGGATATTGGCCCTTCTTGGGATACAGTCTGCTGCTCAGTCTATCTATTTACAGCATCATCGGGTGGGCCTGGGTGGCCACGGCATTCATGCGGTGGTTTTGCCGGAATATCTCAATCCCCGGTCAGGAGGTGGTATTCGTCGGTAAGGGATGGGACGCCCTGTGGCGCGGGTTTGCGGCGATATTGGGCAGCCTTTTAATAATTACCATACCCTGGCTGTGGGTTTGGTACCTTCGCTGGATCATGCGTAACGTTATCTGGTTGCGCCCGGCCACCTGATTATGATTGATATCGGCAACATGGATTTCTCAAACTCCCATCTCCCGATCCCAGTCACGCGGCAGTTAGTGCAACGTGTCTGACCCGGAACAAGCCCTGAATTTCCCAAACGATTTTTGCCGGTCGTGTGGTGCCGGACTGGACCGCCGCGCCCGCTTCTGCTCGACTTGCGGCGCCTCGGTTATCCCAGGTGAAGCTCCAATTGCCGGCGTCGGTACCGGTTCTCTGGTTGGCCTGGAATACATGGGGTTTTGGATTCGGTTGGCGGCTGAATTAATTGACTATGCCCTTATTTTGTTTGCGATTTTCCTGCTGGAACTTGTGGCAAATTTTTCCCCGTTTATCTGGGTTTTGGCCGTTCCGGTGATCATTTACTTTGTTTATAAGCATCTGAAGTGCCAAACTCCCGGAAGGAAGCTTCTAAAGATAAAAGTAGTGAACGCCAAGGGGGAGGATGTGGGTTTCTGGCGGGGAGCTTTTCGAGAAACTATCGCTAAATTTGTTTCGGCGATTTTCTTTTACATCGGTTTCTTGTGGGTCGGCTGGGACCGGCGGAAGCGGGGCTGGCACGACCACATGGCAGGAACCTTTGTGGTGCGTGTTCAACCGAAGGGCGCGATTTGACCCCAAACCTGCACTGAAAATTAGGCAGGATTCCCACCGGAGCTAGGAGGGTTTAAACTAAGCGAAAACTTCACAAAAGCTTTCGGGGGAGGTTCCAACATGCCCGTCACCTTTGGATGCACCCTGCCCAGTAGGGGACCCATGGCCAGCCCAGAGGCTTTGCGAGCGCTGGCCCAACGGGCGGAAGACTTGAGCTTCGCCTCGGTATGGGTCAGCGACCACGTTATTCTGCCCCGTCAGGTGGAATCCTTTTACCCTTACGCCGCCGACGGGGTCCCCACCTTCACTCCTGACCAACCCTACTATGACCCCATCGCCACCCTTAACTTCCTGGCAGGATGCACCCAAAACTTGCGACTGGGCACTCACGTGTTGATATTGCCCTACCGCAACCCGGTGGTGACCGCCAAGATGTTGGCCACCCTGGATGTTTTGTCCGGCGGCCGGCTGATTCTGGGCGCCGGTGTCGGATGGATGGAGGAGGAGTTCAAGGCTTTGGGACTGAATAACTTCGACCAACGCGGAGCCGTCAGCAACGAATATTTGCGGCTTTTCAAGGAGCTCTGGACCAAGGATCAGCCCGAATTCCACGGAGAGCACTATCAGCTTTCGGGCGCCGGGTTTCAGCCCAAGCCGGTGCAGAAACCCCATCCACCGATATGGATCGGCGGACATACCGGGCCCGCGATCCGCCGGGCCGCGGAGTTGGGAGATGGCTGGATGCCAATTGGATTACGCCCTCCAGCCATCCTGGAGCCGGAGGAGTTGGCGGGCAAGATTGCCCGATTAAGGACATTGACGGTGCGGGCCGGGCGTCCGGAAGATGCCGTCAGCGTCTGTTTCAGCACCGACGTGCTTTTCCAGGACACTCCCAGCCTGGACCGGCGCATGATGAGCGGCCGACCGGAACAAATCGCCGCCGACTTGCGGCAGTATCAGGACCTGGGCGTCGGGAACTTCATCTTTAGCTTCCCCTCGGACAGCCAGATCGGACAAAGAGAGGCTATGGAGCGATTCTCCCGCCAGGTGATGCCCCTGATCCCCCAGGACTGAGTGCCTGGCAACCCCTTACTTTCAAGCCTCACGGGAATTTTTGAGGTGCCCTACTTGCCTAGCCTACCGGGGAGCGGTATCCCGTGCTGCTGGCCTTGCGCATGGCCTCTATGGCCTCATCCATGGTCAATAGCGGCGTGGTTTTGTAGCTAGATATCCCAGGGCTGCCGCCGATAGCCATGGCCAGCGCAGCAGCCGCTACGTTGTCTGGAAGCTCCGCAATCACTACAACATCGTGTTCACCGAAGGCGAAGTAAAGACTTTCCAGCTTGCCGCCCATGCCCTCGACGACGGGTCTTACCGCCGCCGCCCGGTCCTGTGGATTGGCAAGCAACGCACTGATTCCCTCCTTGGAGTAAGAAACCTGGATTAAGTAACTATCTCAAAACAGTAAGGCGCCAAACTCGCCGGTACCACAGTAGCCCGCAGGCCAGTTGCAAAAGACCCAGGAAATTGGATGCCTTTTTGTCGTAACGGACAAGTAATCCTCTGCACTTGGACAGCCACGACAGGGTTCGTTCCACCACCCAACGTCGGGCCGGATGGGTCTTCTCGCCGAAGCTATCCAGCTTCTCCTCACCAATACGTCGTATGTGGGCCTGATGCCCGTGGGCAGCGGCAGCTTGGTGGCCGGTGGGATTGTCATACCCTTTGTCCAGACATAGGTGCTGGGGTGCCTGGTCAGTGGGCTGAGGCCGCTCCACCACAATGGCTGCCAGGGTGGCTTCCAGCAGCTTGGTGTCGTGGACATTGGCTCCAGCTACCACTAGACTCAGAGGCCCTCCATCCCCCTCTACCAACAGGCTTCGCTTGCTGCCCGCCTTGCCCCGGTCCGTGGGATTGGGGCCAATTGCGTCCCCCCCAGGCGAGCTTTACCCAGGGCGCAATCCGCTGCTTGCCATTCCCAGTCCACACCTCCCAGCTCTTCACATTCCTCTACCATGACCGACCACACTTGGTTCAACACTCCCGATTCTACCCATAGCTGAAAAGTACGATGGATAGTACTATCGTCACCAAAAGTCTTGGGCAGATGGTTCCATTGGCAACCACTACGTAAGCGAAAGATAATTCCGTTAAGGATTGGCCTTGGGTTGACCCGCTTGCGACCGGTGGTTTTGGGAGGGGTTCCCTCCAGGATCACTGGCTCAACTTTCTCCCACAAATCGTCCGGAATCTCCCAAATAGTCTCCAGCGGTTCAACTTGCCTCATTGGTTTCACTGCTTTCACCTCCACACTTTTGGTGGAAGTATAATATAAGTTTCAAATTCAATTCAAGGTTTTGAGATAGTTACTTAGCTCGACTTTGTACAAAAGCCAGTAACCATAAACCAGTAACGATGGAATTAGTGCGCCGCCATCTGTGGATGTCGTCTGGGGGTTTTTCAATGTCTAGGCGCGACAGCGACAGTGAAAAAGTCCCAGCCGCCCTATACGACCGCCTCACAGATACGCCCACCTACGCGGCTCGAATGTACAAAGTCCAGCTTAGTAGTGGGCCATAACCAACCTCCTTTAATAACCGGCCTCCTGTATTTTGCGCCGGCTGCCAAGAGGGGAGAACCCCTCTTTCTAAACTAATACCAAGATAAAACTCGCAAAGTCTGGGTATATAACTAAACCAAAGCTAAGGTGAAACCTACATAAAGCGAACCCGAAGAGGAGTTGCGATATTCTGTAAAAGAAGTCGATTGGCGGTGGTGGAAGGGATGACAGACATAGTGCAACTCCTGGAACGGTGGCAACTGGATGTAGGCGACTTACGGGAAAGGATGTATCGGGCGCCAACACCTCGGGAGCGAGAGCGATGGCATGGGCTATGGTTGTTGGCCCAAGGGTGGTCGGCCACTCAAGTGGCTGAGGCTTTGGAGAGAGAGCCTCATACCATCGGAAACTGGCTGGACAACTTTCGCCAAGGCGGGGCCCAAGGTTTGGTCTTTGAGCAGACTGGGGGTTCCCCCCCCCCCCGTCTTGAACCGAGGTCAACAGAACCAACTGAAGTCTGCGGTGCAAAATCCGCCTGGGGAGGCGGGGATTGAATTGTCCAACTGGAACTGGAAAGTAGTAAGGCAATTTCTCAAGCAGAGCTTTGACCTGGGGCTGAGTCGGAGCAGTTGCTTGAACTACCTCCATCGGTTGGGCTTCGTGCTGAAGCGACCCAAGAAACGCCTCCTGAAAGCCAAGGATGAAGAACGGAAAGCCTTCGTCCTCCAGTACAGCCAAATCCGAGAGGAGGCCCAAGAGAGTGGAGCCAAGATCTTCTTCGTGGATGAAGCCCACTTTCGGGCCGATGCCCACCTGCGAGGCAAATGGGTACTCAAGGGAGAGGCAGCGCTGGTGGACTCCACCAGTCCCCGGTGGGGAGAGAAGGCCTGCTACTACTCGGGAGTTTGTCTGGAGACTGGGGAGGTGGAAGCCATGGAAATAGCTGGAAACAGCAATGCCGAAACCTCCACCGCCTTTTTACAGCAGCTAAGAGCAAACCATCCTGGACCTCTGGTAGTAATCTGGGACAATGGGCCAGCCCACCGAGGAGCAGCGATTCGCAGCTATTTGACCACTCCTAACTTGCATCTGAGGTTGGTGGCCTTACCGGCCTACAGCCCAGACTTCAACGCCGACGAAGCCGTCTGGGACTGGGCCAGAGAAGAGGTCACGGCCAACGAATGCCTGGGAACAAAAGCCAAAGTCCAAGAGAAGATGAATCAATTCTTCGGCGGGCTAATTCATCGTAAGGATGAAGGGAAACATCGCTGCCCAACCCGGTTACAGGCCCGAGCCGATGCTTTGATCTTTACACCTTCCCTACCTTTGCCATCGCTGCAAAATGTAGTTCCCACCTTGGCTTTGGTTTAGGTGGGTCCCACCTTAGCTTTGATTTAGGCCACTGGAATGCTGGACGAGCCGTACTTGCGCTCCAGCTCGTATATCTGATCCAGGCCGAGCAATCCGGCCACGTCCCAGCGGGTGCCGTAACGTTCCGGATTGACCTCGCCGGTCTCCTTGAGTTCAGAGAAGGCGTCCCGAATCTGCTGGTAAACCAGCCAGATAGTGCTGCCGCAGATCATTAACCGATACCCCAGGGCGTCTACCTCCTGAGTGGGCGCTAGGTCGCCGTTATACATCCGGGGCAGCTCCTTCAAATCGGTGGCATAATTGGCCAGGTCTTCCGAAGTCTTGATCCCGTCCACGAATACCATATCCGCCCCCGCATCCCGGTAGGCGCGGCATTTGGTGACGGTATCCTCCCAGCCGGTGACGGCATAGGCGTCGCAGCGGGCGATAATAACAAAATCCGGGTCCCGCCGGGCGTCCAGCGGGGCCCGAATTTTCTGCACGTGCTCCTCCATGGGAATCACCTGCTTGCCTTCAAAAAATCCGCATTTCTTGGGGAAAACCTGATCCTCTATGTGGATGCCGGCCACACCGGCGGCCTCGTACTCCCGAACTGTGCGCTGGACGTTGATCATGTTGCCGTAGCCGGTGTCCGCATCGCAAATCACTGGGATTTCCACCGCGCCGGCGATGTACTTGGAGTTGGCGACCATTTCGGTCATGGTCAGCAGGCCAACGTCCAGGAAGCCGCGCTCAGCCGCCGTGCCGGCGCCGGTCATGTAGACAGCGGCAAACCCCACCGATTCGGCTATCTTGGCGTGCAGCGCGTTCAGGATGAAGGGTGCGACCACCATGGGGCCGGAATCGAGCATCTGACGCAATCTGGTGGTAGTATTCATCGATTTCTCCTGCCGAGTTTTGATCAAGTCTTAATCAGGCGTACATTGGATAGCTGGCCAGCAGATTCCAGCGCAGGTCGGCGGACCAGCCTCCCTGGTTCCAGTCCTCGCCGGCCGCGTCCGATTCAAAGCGCAGCAACACCAGCTGCCAGGCGCGGGTCTCATTGGGAATTTCCAGGTCTTTAATCACCACGCCGGCGAAAACAACGGCGCTCTCGAACACCGTTGGGGGCAGCTCCGCGTGCTGCATCAAGCTGATCTGGGGCCTGTACTTATCGGAAGACTGTACATCGCCGGTATTTACGCCATACACCTGCCGCAGTAGTTCCATCACGTCTGTCCGCAGGGCATTTAGCGTCAGAAATCTTCGTTGTTGGCGGTCCTCCGGGTCAGGCACGGTGAAGTCCAGAAAAATATCTCCGGGACATTCCGGGGCGGTTGACGCTCCATGATGGGCCAGGGGCACCCCCTGGTAATTCCCCTCCCGGGCTACCCTTCCCAGACCAGCGGATATCGACTCGACGGCGGCCTCTGGGCATTGAAAATACTCAATCAGGGGAAGGCGGAGCATGTGCATCTCGGCCGCCCAGCAGGCGTACTGGCCGCAGATAAGCTGGCGTGCCCGGTATACCCGCGCAGTGAAACCAGGCTCCGGAATCAAGGCTATTCCGTAACGAACTGACACGGTACTCGCCCTCGCTTATGGCGTTCCCGCCCGTTCTCTCCAATGAGGCCGGGAAGCGGCTAATCTTCCAGATTGACGACTATGTTATCCGGCGATCGGGCCAGCACGGCCCTTTGGGGCTCATCGAAAGGGTTGGCTTCAATGTGGTGAACATGGGCCGGGACGAACAGAAAGTCCCCAGGACCGGCGTCCACGTACTCTTTAAAATCCTCGCCAAAATAAACGCGCACCCGCCCTTCCAGTATATACGCTGCGGTTTCAGCCTCGCCGTGATGGTGGGGAGGCCCCTGCTCGTGGGGGGCGGCGGTAACCAGGCCCAGCCAAATTTTGGAAGCCCCGGCGGTGCCCGGCACTATTCCCGGGCTCCTGACCATCCCTCTGGTTTGCGCCGTAGCACTCGGGTCCTGGGGACCATGAACAACGTAGGGCTTTTGTACCGTAATCGGGGTGCTCATACTATCCTTCCTATCTGGCATATCTGGTTTTATATTTGGCTCCGGCCTGAGCTTTACATCCGGACCCAGCCCTAATGTGGGGGATGGTATGGCCCCTGTCTCGGCCTGTCAAGTTGAATATCAGCCCTTGGCCTGGGCGGCTTGAACTGTAGGGAAATCAACTTTCTGGCCTAGCTTTGGCCTATGGAGTACAATAGGGCCGGTTTAAGGATTGCCGCCAGATTCAGCGGGCCAGTGTAGTCTTTTTCCTTAGCCTTGAATCTCTAGCTAGATACGGTCGGAGTAGTCGCCGTTTCGGTAAATCCCGCGATACTCCCTTTTTCAAGGCGGACTGAGGGTTAGGTGATGTAGCTAAAAACCTCCTTCCCCGGAAGGACCAGGTCATTTCCAGGGAGTGAAGCGAAGGAGAAATCTTAGTTTGCTCGCCTCCACTACGTTCCAGCTCGGTATGACAACATTGCTCGTGCCCAGGTGTATTCGCGAAGTCCAAAACTTACATGCCCCTATATCCACATTTTATATTAGGGAGGGCTCATGAAATATGACGTTGTTATCGTTGGCGGGGGAGCGGCTGGATCGGTGTTGGCCAGCAGATTGGCTGAAAACGCGAATACCTCCGTTCTGTTGCTGGAAGCCGGGCCAGATTACCCGGATCTAGCCAACCTGCCGGACGAAATAAAGTTCGGCGGCACCAGATTTGCAGAATCCCCAGACTCGGCGCACAACTGGGCCCTGCGGGGAACAATCACCGAGGAGCAAGGGGAGATTCACGTGGCGCAGGGCAAGGTGATCGGGGGAGGGTCGTCCATCAACGGTCAGGCAATGCAAAGGGGATTACCCGAGGATTTTGACTCCTGGTCTTCTCTCGGCAACGATGAATGGTCTTATGACAAGGTACTGCCTTACTTTAGAAAATCGGAGCGTGATCTAGACATTCGGGATGATTTTCATGGAACGGATGGACCAATGCCAGTAAGACGCCGTCAGTCGGGTCCCTGGCCGGACATCCAAAAGGCCTTCCATGCCGCCTGTTTGCAGGAGGGGTTCGGCACCACGGAGGATACCAATGGCCCAAACCCCTCTGGCCTTGGCGTGTCTCCCACGAACAATCTGGACGGCATGAGAATGAGCGCTGCTTTAACTCATCTCATGCCGATGCGCCACCGTCTTAACCTCACGGTGAGGGGAGAGGTTTTCGTCAGGAAGGTCTTGATCCAGGATTCAAAGGCCGTCGGCGTGGAAGTCGAAAGCGGGGGCGAGGTTTTCAACGTCGAAGCAGACCGGGTTGTGCTGAGCGCCGGGGCCATCAAATCGCCCCACCTGCTCATGCTATCGGGAATCGGCCCCGAGGACCAGCTGCAGCAATTTGGGATACCCGCGGTTCATGTGCTCCCCGGAGTAGGACAGAACCTAATGAACCACCTCAGCGCCCAGATTACCTACCAGGTCAGAGAAGGAATCACCCTCGCTGGCGACGACGATGCGGTGCACTTCGGTTTGCACTACACCTCCCAAGGGTCAAGCGCCAGCAACGATATGGTGCTGAGGACCAGCCCAGTTGTCGATCCACGGCAGGAGCGCGTCGCCGGTGTACGGACCAAGTACCTGGTCGGGGAAGTTCCCCCGGACCGGGTGGCCCGAATATCGTGTACTCTCGGGTTGCCCGACGGCACCGGATACGTCAAGTTGGCCTCGGCCGACCCGGCGGTACAGCCATCCTTTAACTACCGTTATCTCCAGCATCCAAACGACATTCGACGGGTGCGTGAAGGCCTGCGATTTGGGGTTAAAATTCTAGAATCCGACGCGTTTAAAGACGTGGCCGATCACCGGATCCACCCAACCGATGACATTCTGGCCGACGACGACGCTTTGGACCTTTGGATACGCCAAATCGTGGGAACAGCCAGGCACGTAACCGGGACCTGCAAGATGGGCCCGGATTCAGACCCAATGGCGGTAGTTGATCAATACTGCCGGGTCAAGGGAGTACAAGGGTTGTGGGTCGCTGATGCGTCGGTGATGCCGCGAATACCCAGGTCCGGGGGTGCTCATGCAACGGTTGTCATGATAGGCGAGCGCGTCGTCGACTGGATTGCGTCGGGTTAAATCTGTCTTACCGCTGTCTGAAATATTTGGTCTCAAAGGCGAACTGAGGGAGATTTGGATCTACCCAGTTTGGTAATTTCTTCAGGAGTGGCTTAATGCCCGGGACAGGCAAAGGTTGGAAGCGGAATAGCCGGTGAACAGGCCTGACTACGACTACATAATCATCGGCAGCGGTATCGCCGGCTTGAACACTGCTTTGCTGGCCAGGGAGCACGGTACCGTATTGATTGTGACCAAGGGCCGGATTGACGACTGCAACACCCGGTACGCCCAGGGGGGCATTGCCGCGGCGGTGGGACCCGGCGATTCTCCGGCGCTGCACATGCAAGACACCCTGGCCGCCGGGGCTGGTCTTTGCGACCCGGCAGCGGTCCAGGTCCTGACCGATGAAGGTCCACAGCGGGTGGCCCGGCTGATTCAATGGGGCGTTCCCTTCGACACCATCCACGGCCAGGTCGCCCTGGGTCGGGAAGGCGCCCACAGCCTGCCGCGCATCCTCCACGCCGGAGGAGACGCCACCGGCCAGCACATAGAGCTAACCCTGGCCGAGCAAGTTACTCGGTCGGACATTAAAGTGCTCGAATACACCCTGGCCACCGGCTTGGTGGTTGAGGAAGGCGTCGTTGGGGCGGTTGAAACCCTAAACGGTGTCAACGGGTGCCAGGAAACTTTCACCGGCCGGACCGTAGTTATCAGTACCGGGGGCGCTGGGCAGGTATTCAAGTACACGACCAATCCCGAGGTGGCCACCGGAGATGGCGTGGCCCTGGGGTTTCTGGCCGGAGCCACCGTAATGGACATGGAGTTCTACCAGTTTCATCCCACCGCCCTCTGGATTGAAGGCGCGCCGACCTTCCTCCTCTCCGAGGCCATGCGCGGGGAGGGCGCGGTGCTGCGGGATGAGTCGGGGCGTGCTTTCATGGCCGATTACCACCCGTTGGCCGATCTGGCGCCGCGGGATGTGGTTTCCCGGGCCCTCGTAGCCGAAATGGAGCGTGGCTCCGGGCGCCGGGTTTTTCTGGACATTTCCCACTTATCTTCCGAGACGGTACAGAGCCGCTTTCCGACGATTTACAGCTTTTGCCTGGGCTACGGCGTGGACATTACCAAGGAGCCGGTGCCGGTAGCTCCCGCGGCCCACTACATGATGGGCGGCGTAAAGATAGATACCTGGGGCCGAACCAACATTCGGGGGCTTTACGCCTGCGGCGAAGTAGCCTGCTCGGCGGTTCACGGGGCCAACCGGCTGGCCAGCAACTCCCTGCTGGACACCCTGGTTTTCGCTCAGCGGTTGATCGCCAGCAGCATCGGCGATGCGCCGGAACGTCAGGAATCCCTGGGAAATGCCCCAGAAGAAACCGGAGACCTAGCCACCACCCTGCGGCCTCGGCCACTGGTCTGCGCCAGCATGCCCGCTTTGAGCAAGGAGGCCCTGCAGGATCTGCTCTGGCGAAACGCGGGGATCAGCCGCCACGGCTCTCGACTGCTGCTCTCGGCTCGCATCCTGTGCGCCTGGGAGCGAACTATCCCCGAGCCCGCCGACCAGGCGGGGTATGAGCTGCGGAATCTGCTGCTGCTGGGACGGCTAATGGTGGAAGCGGCGCTGATTCGCCAGGAAAGCCGGGGCTCCCATTTTAGGGAGGACTTCCCGGATACCTCGCCAAACTGGGAGAAGCACGTTCAGTTGACTGGAGAAGGAGTAGCAGGATGAGTCAGCTTCCTCCGGAGGTGTATCAGCTGATCGACGCGGCCATCGCGGAGGATCAGACTTTCAACGACCCCACCAGCCAGGTATTGATTCCACCCGAGATAATAGGGGTGGGCATGCTTCGTGCCAAAGCCAGCGGCATTCTGGCCGGGATGGATGTCGCCGGAGCGGTTTTCCACCGGGTAGACCTGGATCTGGAAATTCAGGCGCTACTTGCTGAAGGCGCTGCTCTGGCGCCGGGCTCGGAAATCGCAACGGTTACGGGCTCCGCCGGCAGCATCCTCCGCGCTGAGCGCATCGCTCTCAACTTCCTACAGCGGATGAGCGGCATCGCCAGCGATACCAACACCTACGTCCGGGCAGTGGCGGGCTGTGCCGCCCGCATCGTCGACACCCGCAAGACGGCGCCGGGACATCGCTACCTGGACAAGTATGCGGTGCGTATGGGTGGGGGCTACAACCATCGCATGAACCTGGCGGATGGGATTCTGATCAAGGACAACCATATTGAAGCCCTGCGCTCCCAGGAGGTGGGATTGAAGGAGGTCATCCAACGAGCCCTGGCCGGCGCCTCCCACACCATCAAGGTTGAAGTGGAGGTCGAGACACTGGAAGGGGTCAGAGAGGCGGTGGATGCCGGCGCCCACATTATCATGCTGGACAACATGGCGGTGGACACTATGAGGGAAGCGATGGGGATAGTAAAGGGACGGGCGGTGGTCGAAGCGTCCGGCGGTATCAACCTGGAAACCGTCCGCGCGGTGGCCGAAACCGGTGTTGACCTGATCTCCATTGGTGGTCTGACCCATTCCACCCGGGCCCTGGACATTAACTTGGACCTGGAGTTTACTTAGCAGTTTTCCCAGGGTGCCCTTGAGTGGCGTTTTAAAAGCCAGGTGTCTTGTCCGCGTTGGAATTAACCAATGGTTATTCCAGCAGATCGTGACAGAGCACCTTCTCCCTTGATGGGAGAAGGTCGGGATGAGGGTGATACCCCTCACCTCACTCCTCTCCCCTTGTGGGAGAGGAAGCCCAGGACATTCATGCACCTTGAACCAAGAAGGCTAGAACCTTTTTGAACACACCCTTAGTCGCGGGACAAGCGCTTAATTTTAGACGAGGAGGCGAGCCGATGGCCCGATTACCCAATCTGGAAAAGGATCAATTAACGCCTGAAGACCTGAAGTTCTACGAATCCATCGCCGACAGTCGGGGCAGCGTCAGGGGGCCCTACGGTGTCTTATTGCAGAGTCCCGACCTGGCGGCGCGGGTGGCCCATACCGGCAGCTTTGTGCGATTCGATTTTGACCTCCCGGAAGCCCTGAAAGAGACGATAATCATCACTGCGTCCCGAGAGCTCAAGTGCCAGTACGCGTTTTCCGCCCACGCCCGGCTGGCCCGAGAGGCCGGGGTCAGCGAAGCTACCATCAAGGCAATTGCCGAAGGGACGGCCCCGGCCGGTCTCACCGGCGACGAAGAAATGCTGGTCCGCTACGTGAAAGAGTTGACCCAGAACCACAAGATTAGCGACTCGACCTTCAACGCAGTTAGGGATAAGTTTGGCACTCAAAGGACCGTGGAAATAACCGGTTTAATCGGACACTACCTGCTGGTGGGTCAGATTCTATTGGCCTTTGAGGTAGACCTGCCCGATGGTGTGGATCCCGAATTGCCGGAGTGATTCCATAGGGGCCCACGGCCTGCGCCCCTACCAGGCCCAAAACACGCCCTCTTCATATAACAATTGTATAAGGATACGAATGTGGTAGCAGCAGAAGGATTGTTGACCGCCCTGGAACGCAACTGGACTATGGTTGACACTGCTTTGGAAGGGCTGGACGACGCCACCCTGGCCCGCCAGCCTAACCCCCAGTGCAACTCCATCGCCTGGACTCTCTGGCACATGAATCGGGTTCTGGATACCTTTGTGCACACCAGGCTCCAGGCTCAGCCCCAGCTTTGGGCAATAGAGGGCTGGCATGAGAAGTACGGGATGAATGACGAACCCGAGGAGCGCGGCGTGGGTTGGACCGCCGAGCAGGTAGCGGCCTGGAAACCTCCTCAAGGCTCGGCGCAACTGGGATATTACGAAGCCGTGAAGAGGACGACCCGGGAATATGTCTCTTCATTGACCCAGGCGCAGCTGGAAGAGAGCCGAGTGATCCTGCCCAGGCCGGAGCCTAGAAGTCTGGCCGGAAACCTCGATTCCCCCTAGGCCAGCGTTTTCTTAACGTCGATTATCGATGGCATAGTGGGTGTTGCAACGTATTACATGCACCACCATGCCATATAAGTCTTGAATACGTCTGCTTCGCGTAGCGCAAAACCCGGCCAATGGCTTTCCGGCCAGACTTCTAGGACCGTTGCCGCCGCGCTGGGACAGGTGACTTGGGACAACATAGCTCACGGCGGCCAGATAGCCTACATTCGAGGATTCTTCAAGGGCATGGGCTGGTACACCCTCTAAGTTAATAAGGCCCTCCCCTTACCGAGGGGAGGTTAGGAGACCCCATCTCAATCTCCCCCTTGGCAAGGGGGAGACATTGGTTTTTTGAACACCCTATTGAGGGCTGGTTTGAAAACCTGGTCCTTACAACCCTCTAACCGCGGCGAGAGCGGTGCCGGTCGGCGCTGTCCAGCATGATGGTCACCGGCCCGTCGTTTTGCAGCGAAACCTGCATGTGCTCTTGGAAGACACCGGTGGCTACGGTCAAGCCAGTCTCCCGGAAAAGGTCTACCGCCCGCTGATAAAGCCGCTCGGCCTCCGCCGGGGGAGCAGCGTCGCTGAAATCCGGGCGCCGGCCCTTGCGGGTGTCGGCGCACAAGGTAAACTGGCTCACTACCAGAAGCTCCGCTCCCGTCTCCAGGGCGGAGTGGTTGAAATGGCTTCGGTCGTCGGGAAATATTCGGAGGTTGGCTATCTTGTCCACTAGGTATTGGGGGTCGGCGTCGGTATCGGCTTTAGCAACCCCCAACAAGATGACCAGTCCCGTCCCGATGCGCGCCACTTCTTGGGCGGCTACGGTTACGGAGGCGCGGGTTACTTGCTGAATTAGAGCTTTCAATAAGGGAGAAAACCAGTCCGAAGATACCCGTGGGGTGGCCAACGGCTGGTAGCCCCATCAGGCCTGGTAGCCCAATAGTGAAGGAAGTCTGGTCAGTTACCCGCTTCTGATGCAGCCTTGGGTGCGGATTCGGACTTGGTCTTGGAGCTATCGCTGGCGGCGCTGTCGGAGGACTTGCTGCTGGCCTTGCTGTCGCTGGTGTCCTTACTCTCTTTGGATTCCTTGGGCTTGTCTTCTGCCTGGGCCTTGTCATCCGCCGGCTTTTTGGGGCGACCGTAGTCGGTGGTGTAGAAGCCGGATCCTTTGTAGATAACGGGCACGGCATGAAAAACCCGGCGACCTTCCCCCGAACATTCGGGGCAGGTGCCGGAACCGGCCTCGCTGAAGCTCTGGGTTAGCTCAAATTCCTGGCCGCAGCCCATACATTGATAATCGTAGCGGGGCAAATCAGGCCTCCCACGGGTAGTCGGGCACTAGTTTAGCGCCAGTCATAGGCTACTCAATTTATCACCGGTTTACCTAGCTGTCAATTCGAAAAACGTCACGCACCCAGCCCATCTTCGGAACAGTAATACGGCAAGGCGACCTGCCGGGAAGCTATTCCTGCCCAATTCCCACCACTACCCGCGGGCCCCGTGGCGGGGTTCCGGTGGTGTTATGAGGCAAGTCTACTGGAGATTGGGGGTTCTAACGGCGCTGGCGTCTTCGCCGGCGGGCGGCCCGCTGCATTGCCAGCCGCTCCTTCTGCGCCTTGGACTTGAAGAAGCGCCGGTCCTTAATCTCCCGCAGGATGCCGGCATGCTGCACGGATGCTCGGAATCGGTTAACCAGGCTCTCCGGGCTTTCGCCCTCTCGAGGGGTCACGTAGGCCATGGGCTCTCCTTTCGACTTCGGAGTAACTGTCTTTTAGCTAATTTAACACAGGGCTCAGGCTGAAGCAAACGTACCGGCTGCGCCGGAAAGCCAATTTGGTAACGGCCTATACGGGAAAAGGCAACTAAACTAAAGCCAAAGTGAAACCTACATGATTGCTTTCACTATGGGTTTACCTAGATGTAGTTTTCACCTTGGTACCGGTTTAGGAGCAGGTTCTACCTGCTTCTTATCGCTGGAGAACCGCTCCGTCTACCATCTGGAGCACCCGGTCGCTCATGCCGGAAAGAGCCAGGTCGTGGGTTGCCACTATTACCGTAACTCCCTGGTCCCGGGCCACATCTCTCAAAATGTTGGCGATGGATATTCCCGTGGCGGTGTCCAACTCTCCGGTGGGCTCGTCGGCGAACAGCACCTCGGGGTTGGAAGCCAGGGCTCGGGCGATGGCCACTCGCTGCTGCTCCCCGCCGGAAAGCTCGTAGGGCCGGTGGTTGGCCCGGCCGCTCAGGCCGACCAGCTCCAAGACCTCCCCAGCTCGCCGTCTCCTTTCCCGCCAGGGAACGCCGCTGATGTGTAGGGGAAGCTCTACGTTTTCATGGGCGGAGAGCAGGGGAATCAGACCGAAGGACTGGAAAATGAAACCGATGTTACGACGCCTGAGCTGCACCATTTCCGATTCCGAGAAGGACCCCAGGTGCTTCCCATGAAACCAGACCTTACCGCCGGTGGGCTGGTCCAGTCCCGCCATCAGGTTGAGCAGCGTGGTTTTACCCGAGCCGGAACGGCCGACCAGGGAGAGGAACTCGCCGGTGGAGACAGCCAGATTGACGTCATCGACGGCGGTTACCGCCCCGTCGCCCCAGCCGAAAGAGCGGCTAAGATTTTCGGTGCTGATAATGGCTGGTTCTGGGCGAGATACTCTGCCTGTCTCGTAGTCTCCGGAGGCTGGCTGCCTTGTTTGCATTCAGATTGTCCTACTTGAATCCCGATTAGTCGAAAAACCCGATTCGGACCAGGGCAGCGGGCTGGGCGGACAAAACCTCGCCCCGAATTATCGCTCCGGGTTATCGATCAGACTGGCGTCCTTCGCCATCTTCCCGGTGGTCGGGGGCCTGCCGCCGGGCCGGCTTGATGGTGATTTGGCCGTCCTCCAGGTCCACCGTTGCCAATCCTCCCAACTCTATCTGTTCCAGGTATTCTCTTGGCAGTTGTAGTCTACCCACTCGGTCAACAACCAGGTATTCTTGCTCGGTAGAGGAGCCGGAGCGCTGGAAGGAGGCTTGCAAGTAGCTTTCGGCGCTGATTCGACCGTCCCGTATGTGAACCACCCGGTCCACGAAGTGGGCCACACCGGCGAAGTGGGTCACAATAACCACGGTGACGCCGAAGACCCGGTTCATTTCGCCCAACATGCGAAAAACATCTTCCGCCATTTGAGTATCCAATTCGCCGGTGGGTTCGTCCGCCAGCAGGAGAGGGGGACGGTTGGCCAGCGCCACGGCGATGGCTACTCTCTGCTGCTCTCCGCCAGACAGTTGGCCCGGCGCCCGGCTCACTTTGTCCTCCATATCCAGCGCCGCCAGCAGCTCCATACTGCGCCCGCGCCTTTCTCTGGAGGAGACTCCGGCGATGGCCATGGGCAACTCGATGTTGTCCTGCACCGATAGATAGGGTACCAGATTCCTGGCCGTGGTCTGCCAAACGAACCCCACCTCGGACCGGCGGTACAAGACCAACTCGCGGTCCGAAATATTCAGCAGGTCCCGGTCTCCCACGTTAACCTGCCCGGCCGATGGTCTTTCCAGGCCGGCCAGTATGTTGAGCAGGGTGGTCTTGCCACTGCCGCTGGCGCCGACTATAGCCATCAGCTCGCCGGGCTGCACATCCAGGTCCAGCCCCCGTAGGGCGACCACTTCCAGATCGGCGGGCTTGAAGATCTTGAAGAGGTCTCGACAGGCAATGTAAGGACGCCCGCCGGGGTCGGACGGGTTGCGGCTGTTACCTTCCCGGCCAGCCGAGTTGCCTTCGTCAGTGCGGGGTCGGTAAGGGCTATCGGCCATGGGCGAAACTGTTACCTCCATCCCTAAAGTGCTCAGAGTGACTAAACCAAAGCCAAGGTGGGAACTACATTTTGGAGCGATGGCAAAGGCGTGGCAGTTTTCATCATCAGTGCGTCGGCTCGGGCTTGTAAAAGGGTTCGGCAGCGATGTTTCACTTCATCCTTACGGTGAGCTAGCCCGCCGAAGAATACATACATCTTCTCTTGGACTTGGGCTTTTGTTCCCAGGCATTCGTTGGCCGTGACCTCTTCCCTGGCCCAGTCCCAGACGGCTTCGTCGGCATTGAAGTCTGGGCTGTAGGCCGGTAAGGCCACCAACCTCAGATGCAAGTCAGGAGTGGCCAGATGGCTGCGAATCGCTTCACCTCGGTGGGCTGGCCCATTGTCCCAAATCACTACCAGAGGTCCAGGATGGTTTTCTCTTAGCTGCTGTAAAAAGGCGGTGGAGGTCTCGGCAGTGCTGTTTCCAGCTATCTCCATGGCTTCTACTCCCCAGTCTCCAGACAAACTCCCGAGTAGTAGTTGGCCTTCTCTCCCCACTGGGGACTGGTGGAGCCCACCAAAGCAGGCTGACCTCGCAACACCCATTTGCCCCTCAGGTCGGCATCGGCCCGAAAGTGGGCTTCGTCCACGAAGAAGATCTTGGCCCCACTCTCTTGGGCCTCCTCTCGGATTTGGCTGTACTGGAGCACGAAAGCTTTCCGCTCTTCATCCTTGGCTTTCAGGAGGTGTTTTTTGGGTCGCTTCAGCACGAAGCCCAACCGGTGGAGGTAGTTCAAGCAACTGCTCCGACTCAGCCCCAGATCAAAGCTCCTCTTGAGAAATTGCCTCACTACTTTCCAATTCCAGTTGGACAATTCAATTCCCGCCTCCCCAGGCGGATTTTGCACCGCAGACTTCAGTTGGTTCTGTTCACCCCGGCTCAAGACGGGGGGAACCCCCAGTCTGTTCAAAGACCAAACCCTGGGCCCCGGCTCGGCGAAAGTTGGCCAGCCAGTTTCCAATGGTATGAGGCTCTCTCTCTCCAAAGCCTCAGCCACTTGGATCGCCGACCACCCTTGGGCCAACAACCATAGCCCATGCCAACGCTCCCGCTCACGAGGTGTTGGTGCGTAAGTGTTCAGATTTGAGGGGAAGCCAACCGGCTTCCAGGAGGGGATTGAGACCTCTAGCCCGCCAGGTGCCAAAGAGGGATTGCTGTCCAGCGGGTGCCGCCGCTGATCTTGCGACTTTACCAGATGCCGCAGGCTCCGCTCGGCGGCGTTGTTGTCTGAGGGCACGGCTGGGTCCGACACGAAGACAAACAGTTCCTTGATGAACCGTTCCATGCGTCGGCAGAGCTTGGCCTGAACCGCCAGGGGATCTTTAAGGAAAGGCCGCGCCAAGACCATTAGTTTCTCCTCCAGCATTAGCTGGGTGCGATGGCCTGGCTGGGCTCGGGGAAGGACCGAGGCCTTGGCCTCCGTGTAGACCGACCACAACCCTTTCAGGTCATTATCCCGGCAGCAGATGAGCCCAGCACCGTTGCTTCAGGCCCGGGTAGTGGTTATAGGCGGCGTAGAAATCACTGACCAACACTCCGCTGAAGGAGGAATCCAGCACCTCCATCCACCACCCCCTCCCGACCCCGACGCAGGAAGTATCCGCTGGGAGTGCTGAAGGTCCACGCCGGTTTCGTGTGGCGGTTGCTCGAGCACCTCCATCAGCCTGACGGGCTACTCCATGGACGGCCTGGACGATGGCACCAACACTCAGGTGCAACTGATGGACGGTCTCCAGGTACCATTGGATGATTCCAACCGTCCCTCCTCCCGCAGGGTCACCATCAGGCTTACCAGATTGACCCCCAGGCGCTGCTGGCCCATGCAGGGCCTCTTTGGGCAGCCGGCGCCGCTGGCATACCCAGATGCCTACCACCTCGGTCCTTCTACCGGAGCCACCGGTAGCTCAATGACTTTTCGCTGTACCCATCCGCCGTTCAGGTGAGTCCCGCAGTCGGGACAGACCGCCACGTATGCTCCACCCGCAACATGCGCTGGCGGGCGAAGCCATGGCCGCGGCTTTCTGGGCTCCTTTTTCTCCGGCGCTTGCCGGCTGGAGTGCGGCTGATTACCCGGCATCCCCGACGACCCGCGCCGGTTGGGACGGGATTCCAGAACCCCAATCCGCCTTTGCAAATCGGCAATGACTGCCCGCTGGCCGGCAATTATCTCCAGCAGAGTTTCGCGACTCGCCGCGTTCAGGTAGTTCAGTGTCCACCTCCCTGGTATGCCACAACTCCCCCGGCTATGCCAGCGTTTTTCCAACGGCTTTGAGCCAATTCACCTCATCCTGAACAGTTACGTTGGTGCTCCATACATGCTTTCCCGCAGGTTACCTACATCCAGTTGCCACCGTTCGAGGAGTTGCGCTATGTCTCTCATACCCTCCACCACCGCCAATCGATTTCTTTTACAGAATATCGCAACTCCTCTGCCGGTTCGTTTTATGTAGGTTTCACCTTAGCTTTGGTTTAGTACTACAGTCGCAGTTGCGAAAAACCATATCACCCCCATCCTAACCTTCCCCCTCGAAGGGGAAGGAACTTGGCTTCCTCTCCCTATGGGAGAGGGTTGGGGTGAGGGCAATGCCCGATAAATGCCGCTGTAGTGCTAGAGCGATCTATAAATTAGGCGCCGGCCTCGCCGGCTCGCAGCACCCGTTGAACATCTAGCTTGCCCATCAGCCAGGTGAGCCAGAGCACCGTGCCGGCAAACACGCTGGCCAGAACCAAATAGGAAATAAGCAGGGTTCTCCAATTGGTCTGGAATACCATCGGCGGCGTGACTCGAACTCCGCCTTCCGATACCTCCAAGATGGGAAGCAGGGTAATCCCAATTAATTGTCCAGCCCAGGTGCCCAGGCCGATGCCGGCCGCTACCACGAGCAGCAAATTGAACCAAACCACTCCATTCACCTGTCTTCGCGCGGAACCCATAGTGCGCAACAGGGCGAATTCCATCTGACGCTCTCGGGTATCCATGTAAGAAAATAGTACCATGCCGGAGCCGCTGGCTAGTACCAGGGCCAGAAACATAAGTACCAGCAGTCCACCCCAGCCGGCGCTGGTCAGCGGCTGCCCTGTCCTTTCTTCTATCAGCCGGGCTGACAGCTGACTGGCTCTGATTCGCAGTCCCCGCCCTTCCAGCGCCGCCGTAAGATTAGTCAGATCCGGCAGGTCCGGTGCACCAGCACCGAGCCGTGCCCAAAGCTCGTTGGGGCCTCCAACGAGCTGGGAGCTATGCAAATTGGAGTAGTGAATGAAGGAGGCCTGGTCCAGCACCACGAAGGGCTGTTCCCTGGGGTCCAAGGTTGGGAAATAGTCGGCCAAGGCAACTACCCTTATCGGTACGGAATAGCGGGAAAGGGCCAGGGGCAGGGTATCGCCGGTACCTATTTCCGCCTCTTCCAATAGCGACGGACTAACAATGGCCGGTAGCGGTTCTTCCGGCGGTCCAGGCCGAAGGCCTCTGATTCCCAAGCCTGCTGCCGCCCAACTGAAGGCCGCGGACTGCTGATTCCCATTTCTGGTTATCGAGCGGCTGGGCTCCAGGGCGTTAAGCCCGGGTGTGGTGAAATCCTCAATGACCCGCCAATCCGTAAGCTCCTGAGAACCGGCTACCACCCGCTCCCCGCTGGGGCCCATGGCTATAATTTGGTCCAGGAACAGCACCCCTGGTTCGTTGATTCCCGAATAGCTGGTTATCCGCAGGCTCAGAAGGGTCAGCGGAGGTTGAAGTTCAAATACCGGGCTGCCGGTTCTAGAGCGGCCCTGGCTGATTACCGGCGACAACTCCGTCTCCAGTCGTTGCCAACCAGGGCGTTCCAGGCTGCCCAAGGTAATATCATAGTACCTACCGGCATCATCCATCAGGCGGGCGGCCAGCGCCAGCCGGGAGTTGGCCCTTCCCGGCTGGACCCACACTGCTAGCTGGGAAGTTTCGGGAGGCAGGAGCAGGCCGTCATCAGGACCCACCAGGGGGGGATTCCCAACGGCATCAGGACTAATGACATCGATCAGATTTTCGAGAGGCTGATCCTTCGCGAAATCCGGAGCGAAATCCGTACGGTACCAGGCTGCCCGGGCGAATTTCTCAGTATCCACGCCCAAAGTAGAAACCCGGCCGGTGCCAAAGCCTCTGGTCAGCAGGTGGCCGCTAACCCTGAGTGCCTCTGAAGCGACAACCACGTTTGGGGTCCCTTCCGCCAATTCCGATAAACCCAGGGAGGATACGGGATAGCGGTCTCCATTGTGCTCGATTCTCAAATCAGCGCCGGCTTCATAGCGGGCCCGGTCGCGCTGGCTCTGGTCCAGGGTTGAGCTGAAGGCACTGCCGATGACCCCCAGAGCGGTGGCCAGCATCAGCAGGACCACTAGGCAGCCGGGAAGGATAGGGTCTCGAGATACTCTTCGCAAGCCCTGAACCAACCAGGCCGGTCCCACCGGTTCCAGCAGTCTAGCTAGCAATACCACTGCCACCGGGAAGAAGCGCAATACCAGGAGGCCCAGGGCGAGGAGACCCAAAATCGGCCCCAGCAGCAGGGTAAAGTCTATGGTGGACTCGCCGGTTTGAGCGTTAATTACCAGGAAGTTCCCCCGGGTTCTAATTTGCAGCCAGATCAGCCCAATTAAGGCCAGAAACACAAAATCCAGGTAGTAGCGGTGAATGAAAGGCGCTTGGGGAGGTCTGGCTCCGGACTGCCGGTACTCGACAATCCCCCGTCGGGCCGCCACCAGAGCGGATGCCCCCAGCACTATCACCGCCAGCACCGCTCCGGCGGCCCCCAGCAGGAAGGCTTGGGAGGAAAGCACCACCGGCACCGGCTCGCCGGATACGGCGAAAAAGAGCCCCCCTAGGATCCGTCCAACCACCGGAGCCAGCAGGGTGCCCACAATCAGCGCGGGGATGGCCAAGAGCAGACCCTCCACCAGCACTAGCAAGCCGATTTGCCCCGTGGTGGCCCCCCGGCTCTTGAGCATGGCGATCTCAGAGTGGCGGGCCCGTATCGTCAGGCTGGCGACCAGGGCTAGATAGTAGGCCAGGATGCCTGTTACCAGGAAAACCATCAGAAACAGGGGTATGCGGGCCAACAAGAGTTGCTCCGAGTAATCGTCCAAAACCCGGTGGAGCCTGATGGTGCTGCTGCCGTGCTCCAGCTGCGCTGCAATCCGAAAGCGGGACTCTCGGATAGCCTGCTGGATGCTGCTCACATCCCCGGCGCCCACCCCCTGCCGGTCCAGCTTGTAAACCCAGGTTACGCTGGTGTAAATGCCTGGATAGGCTCCGCCTACCTTTTCCAGGATTCCCGCCTCGGTTGTAAACAGCGAAATCAGGGTCCACCGCTGGTCTTGATAGCTGAAGTCCTTTTCCCGGCCGTACCAAATGTCGTCCTCTGGGTCCAGACGACTGAAAATGCCTACTATTTTCACCAGAAGGGTTTCCGGCTCCTGCCGGCCGGTGGCGGGAAAGACGAGCATCGTGTCATCGATTCCAAACTGCAGCAAATCCTTTCCCCTGATGTCCAGCGCGACTTCCAAAGGCTGGTTGGAATCGACGGAATTCAGGTCCGGGTTGTAGGAGGGCCAGCTGCCTTGCTCCAGCTTGGTCCTGGTTTCATCCTGCAGGTCGGTCATGAATTGGATTTGACCGCGGGGCCGGATGTCGTTCTCCAACTCCAACTGAGAATGACCCGCAAAGAAGAAGGTAGCCGATTGCAAATGACGGGCTCGGCCATCGAAATAAGGTTCGAATCGGCTGGTCACCTCTTGGTCCACAAAGTCCACGCTGTTTTGGTAAAGGGAGGGGCGGCCGGTCAGGCCGGGATCGTCCAGATTGTTAAATACGCGGACAAGAATGTTGGCTTCCACCTTGGAGGCCTGGGTTAGGACCCTACGCAGGGCCGTTTCCGCCAGCAGGTCGGAGAAAACCACTCCGCTGGACAGCAAAGCTACTGCCAGTAATATTCCCAGGAAAAGCACCAACTCCAGCCGCCAACTGGAGGCGATACGGCGCCGGGCTATGACGTAAGCTAGGTGGAGCAGCGACATGGGGCCTCCGCCACCCGGCATGCACTGGCGGTAGCAGTGGACGAGATTTGTCTATTCACCGGAGCGAAGTACCTCGAAAGGTTTGAGCCTGCCAGCCGACCAGGCGGCGAGAAAGATGGCGGCCAGAGAGACCAGCACCAAGCAAAGGATTGACACGGCAATAATCCAGCCCTGGGTAGCGAAAATTGCCGGCGGTACAAGGGCTTGGCCGCGAGCGTTTTGATCCAGCAACCCGAGGACCCAACGGGCCAACAAATATCCAACCGCGCCTCCCATTATCAGTCCCAACAGGCTTACCACCACTCGTTCTAGGGCTAAGGCCAAAAAGATTTGGATTCGGGAAAAGCCCAGAGTCCGAACCACTGTCAGCTCCACCCGTCCGGCGCGAATGGAAACCACCGCATGGGTGGCCAGGGCTATCAGCACGGCCGTGGTCAAGGTCGTTATGCTAAGCAGGGTCAGCCCGTTCCAGCCGCCACCGGCCAATGGGTTGCGGCGGGCCAGATCTACCCCAGCCCTTCGGTCCCGAATGCGGGCCTGGGAGGGCAGAACCTTTCGTAGATCGGCGATGGCTTGGCCCCGGTCCGCCGTTTCCTCCACCGCCAGCCAGAACTCCTCGGGACGTGCCACTACCCCTCCGGAGAGCCGCTGGATGTACTGCCGGTACGCCCTCAGCGGCACCACCAGAAAAGGTTCCGCCGGGTTCTCCACGGTGGGGAACAGCTGAGTTGTACTCCGAATGACCATGGGTACCACCCGCGGCCCAATCTTGATCCGGATCCGTTGCCCTTTCTGGAATTGGGGACCGCCGATGGCGGGTATGGGGAAAGGCCCGGGAGGTATGAGCACCCCGCGCGGAAGGGTTTCCAGGGCATGGATCCAGGAAAAGGAGAGGCCCGATCTTCCGCTTCTCGCGGCCTTGGCGGTGAACTCCAGGACGTCCGGTTCCTTTCCATCGTGGGATAAAAGCGTCCAACGGCCCGGTTGCTCGAAGCCCTCAATTACCTTGGCATCAGCATCCCCCGCCTTCCTGGTGGTAATATCGTCCAGACTAATACTGCCCGGTGGCATCCTAGAGAAGCCGCTACGGGAGACGAATATCGAAACCACGCTAAGGGGAAGCTGCAGCCGGGCCCGCTCAGTTTGTAGCTGGACCTCCATGAACCTCCAGCCATCAGCGGTTTCGTTGGCGGCGGTTTTCGCGTCAAAATCTCCCATACTCAGGTTGCGGTAACGGCCCCCGGCATCTCGCAGGCGTACATACAGCTTCAGGGGTTGTCCGGAGAAGCCAGTATCTAGATTCTCGGTGTTAATCCAAATCCCCAGGTACTCCGCTTCCGGGGGGATGGGTATTCCGGCGGCCAGATTACCCTGCAAATCTGGCAGACCAGAGTCCCCTAAACGCAACGGACGCAGCAGCTCGGTGAGGCTACTGGGGGGTGTGGTGAAATCCTCTCTGAACCAGGCTGCCTCCGGCAGGGTAACCGGATCAACCGCCAGCACTTTGGTGCGGCCGCCAGGAAGGTCCCGCAGCAGGTTTCCTCTATCCCGTAGCAGCGGGCTGACGGATTGTATTCCGGGAACCGCCAAAAGCTCTCGGTGACGCTCTCGCTCCGTGGAGGCTGGGAAGGCGACCTGGGTGAGGACCAGGTCCCCGCCAATATCGTAAAGGGCCTGATCCGCCTGGCTTTGAGAAAGGGTCGTTTGGAAAGCCGCGCCAAATATACCCAAGGCGGCGGCCATCATGACGATCACGGTCAGGGAGCCATAAGGAAGGGGGTCTCGAGCTATTCGAGACAGGCTGAGGTTGACCCACGCCGGAGCAGTTCGGCCGCCTAACCGGGCCAGAACCCGTACCAGCGCCGGCAATAAACGAAGCATGAGAAAGGCCGCCGCCAGTAGCGCCAGCGCTGGACCGAGGAGTAACGTGGCGTCCACCTCCAGCGAGCGCAGGCCGACGGCTCGATCCACGAACCCACCCCGCTGTTCAATCTGCCACCAGAGCACGGCCAGCACCGCCACCGCCAGGAGGTCCAGGTAGTAGCGCTGCAGCACCGGACCGCTGGGGGGACGGGCCCGGGAACGCAAGAATTCCAGGATCTCCAGTCGGGAAAGGTTGGCGCTGGAAACCAGCAGGATGGCCAAGCTGAGCAAGCCGCCCAGGGCGCCCCACAGAAACACCTCCCCAGACAGCCCAATGGGTGAGGCGCTCCAATTCCCGGCGGGATGGATGGTGTCCAGCAACCAGGCGCGGGCCAACAGCAGCGCCAGAAATGGGCCCAGTATGGAGGCCAGGAGCACCATGAGGGCTTCGGTTATTGTCAGGAGGCCGCTAACTTGTGTCATGCTGGCCCCTCGGCTGCGAAAGATGCTGGCCTCATCGCTGCGAGAGCGGGCCAAGAGTCCCATTATCAGTCCTAAAAAGTAAAGAATTACCACCAGCACCAGGGCAATGAACAGAAACAAGGGCACTCGGGCCAGCATCAAATCACGCTGATAAGTGGCCAGCAAACCGGTGCCCCGGCTGTTCTCCAATAGGGTTAGAAAGTAGGACCGGGGAACCCGCTTGTTGATGTCAACTTCCAGCCCGTTGAAGGCGTCTCGGGTAGACTGCACGGATTCAGCATCCAGCAAGCTGGTATCCATGTAAAGCAGCCAGGCGAAGTCCCCCACCAGGGAGCTAAACCTGGTCCCGATGCCTGTAAAGAAGGCTTCTTCCCGGACGTAGAAAGGCAGTAGTGGCTTCTCTTCGATCTCCTGAATACCGAAGTAAAAGGGCGCTCCCAACCAGTACTCGTCAAAAGGATCTGTGGGAAGGGCGATGCCAGTTATGTTCAGAGTGATCCGCTGAGAGATGTCGGTTTGGTAAGGAAAGAGGAAAACCCGGTCCCCAACTGCCAGCCTCATGGTAGCTGCGGTACGCTCCCCGACCACGGCGTCCAAAACCACGCCGTTTTCGCTTACCTCAGCCGTGGGCTGGGGCCAAGCTCCAGCAACGATCTGGGAATGTTTTTCGAAATCGGTGAGGAAGAAAGGACGGCCTAAAAGAACGCCCAGGGATCGTGGGTCGGGCTCGGGGGACTTGGAAAGGACCAGATTCGGCTGAGTTTGCCCCCGGCGGTTTATCTGCCGCAACATGAATCCCAGCCGCTCCTGAATCAGTTGGTCCACCGTGGAGTTTAACGATTGGTAATCGGCGGGACCCAAGGGACGGTTGTGGACCAGGATCTGACCATCCAGGACGCTGGCCGGAGTTATCGCCAGGACGTGTTGCAGCCCGCTTTCGGCCAGGGCCGTGGAGTAGATGACGCTGATGGACATCAAAGTTACCGCCGCCAGCACGCCGAAGGAGGTAACGGCCAATAAGACCCAGATGGAGCGAAGGCGGAGGGGCAACAGCCAGAGCAGTACCCGGATCCAGTTCAGCATTGGTTTGGAGCAGTCCGTTGCCAGGCCTGTGCGCGGCGGCCGGCTTCAGCTAGTGAATTAGACATAGCGGGAGAGGGCCGAAGTATAGCGGCAATAGGGATGATCCGCCACCCCCAGGACCGGCGGTCTATATCCTTCACTAGGCGGGTGCGGTAGGAGAAGCCGCAATGCGCTGCCGCAGCAGGGGCAACACCTGGCCGGCGACCCGGTGGCACTCCTCCACATGGGGAAAGCCGGAGAGAATGAATTCATCTATGCCCAGTTGCCAGTAGCCCAGCAGTTCATCCGCCACCTGCTCCGGCGTGCCCACCAGCGCGCTTCCGCAGTTGACCCGTACCTCGGAGAGCCCGTTCCAAAGATGAGGACCCAGCCGGTGATTGTCCACCTGCCGGGCCTGGGCTTGCTGCCCGACCATTGCTGTGCCCTCAATAGCCGCACGACGCTGGGCCTTTACCTCCGGGTCGGCGCTGGAAATCAATTCTTCGGCTGCTTGCCAGGCTTCCGCCTCGGTGTCTCTAATGATCAGGTGGGTGCGCAGGCCGTAGACCTGAGGGCGGCCGGTTCGTTCGAACTCTGCTTTAAGGGCCCTCAGCCGGCCGGCCGTGTCCGCCAAGGGCTCAATCCAACCCAGGTGGACGTCGGCCTGCCGGGCGGAGAGTCCCATAGCTCGCTCCGATACGCCACCCAGGTAGAATTTGGGGCCGTCGGACCCGGGAGACGGCGAGCAAAACGCGCCGTCTAATCGGTAGAATTCGCCCTGATAGGAAACCGGAACGGGTTCTCGCCACAGGCGGCGGCAGGCATCGATGAACTCTTCGGCTCGCTGATAGCGGGTAGCGTGGTCGCTTACTTCCCCCAACCGCTCAAAGTCGCCTTGAATTCCCCCGGGAACAATATTGATGTCGAGGCGCCCGCCGGAAATCTGGTGCAGGGCCCCCGCCATTTGAGCGAAAAGACCCAGGGATATAAAACCCGGCCGTACCGCCACCAGAAAGCGAATGCGCTGGGTTACCGCGGCTAGAGCAGTGGCCGTGGTCCAGGTTTCCGCTAGGGGTTGGTCTTCGGCGAACAAGCCGTTGGCGAACCGGGTGGGAATCAGTAAGGAGTAAAATCCCAGTTCTTCCGCCGTTCGCGCCACCTGGCTCAGATAATCAAAGGTGGGAGGTCGCTCCGCCTGCCGGGTTCCGGCGCGGGCGCCGTCACCGTCTATGGGGATGAACCAGTCGATTTTGACTTCTGGACGAGCTTGGGACGAAACCACCGGTAGGCCTCCTGGAAACTTAGCCAAAAACTTATCTATCAGAGAACGAGCTATATCCTAGGTCGCCGCCGTGCGCCGGTCAAGCAAACTCTGGCCGGGGCTGGCGGGGCAGGGGTTCCGCATCACGGAGAGGCCGCGTTGATCTGCTCCTGTTCCTCCTCTTTCCGGTACCACATAGCCATAACCACTCCGGCAACCAGGATGCTCATCATGTCCCCGACCACCCAGAGAAATAATCCCCCCAGCTGCTGGTCGACCAGGGGAGGGATAGCATAGGGCTGGGGAAAATCCCGGTAAGCGTCGTAAATCAGCCCGCCGTTGAAGGTGATGGCGGCGCCCAGAACGGTGTTGGGGATGACTATCAGCCCCAGATAAAGCACCCGCAAGCCGTAGTGAAGGCGGGATCGATGCGGCTTGGGGTCCACCACCAGCCACCAAAAGAGGAACCCCGAGGTGAGCATGGTGACATGCATACCCGCGTGGACCCATTCGTCACGCACCGCCAAATTGTGAAGCCTGGGCTCCTGCCAAAGATATAAGGTGGCCAGGAAAACCAGGGTGGTCAGCACCGGATTGGTTAGGACGTCGTAGGCTTTATGGCCCAGCTTGCTCCCGACCAGGGGCTTGACCAGCCCTTGCAGCACCCAGAGGGGCAGTCCCCTTAGCATGGGCGTGAGCGGGGCTCCCGTTAGCACCAGCAGGGGACCGACCATCCTCAGTAGCAGGTGCTGCACCTGATGAACCGAGAATTGGTGCTGCGCCAGAGGGTCCATAGGCGATTGCAGAGCCAGGAATATCACCGTCAAACCGGCGAAGAAGGAGATCCGCTGCCACCTGCTTACTGGGTGGCTGGGGCGCTCCCACCGGTTCAAACCGTTGACATAGAGATAGGCGGCCAGGAAGAGTCCCAGGCTGGGCAAGGGGTTGCTGTTCCAGGCGGTAAGGAGGTTCTGGCCGGGCTCGATTGCGCCACCAGCGTGGACCACCGGCGCCCCGGCTAACCAGAGGGGCAGCCCAATCAAGACTGAAATAGCGACCGGGACCGAAATAGCCACCGGGACCGGAATAGCCACCGGCCAGGCCTTAATTCTCACTGGCCACTTCGCGGGCTTTGATGGCCTTTCGGCTGCTCCAAATGAGGTAGGCCACACCCAACAGTATGGCCAGGAATACCCCGAAGAAGACCAGACTTCCGGACCTGGTTTTCCGGGGCTCAGGAATGGTTACTGGGGGAGTATCCACCTCCACCTGTCCCAGGGAACTGGAGACTTCCAGGCTGGTGTGCCAGGTGCCGGTCCCATCTAGCTGCACCGTCGCTTCATAAGTGCCGGGGCTGGACGGCTGGTGCAACGCAACGGCCCAGCCCCGGATACCGTCCGCCTCATTCCTGGAATTTATCCTCAACCGGGCGTCGGATACCGGCTGCCCATTTTCCCAGTTCACCACGGTTATGGTATAGAGCACCGTTCCTATAGAAAGGCGAGAGGGGTCGGCGATTAGGCTAATCCGATACGCACCCGCCTGAACCTGGAATTCCTGGGCGCTGTCCTCTTGGGCCAACGCTGCGCTAGGCAACTCCCACAGTAAAACGGACAGCAGGACAGACAGGAAGCCAAGCACGCTCAGAGCGACCCGGTTCTTCGGCCGGCGCTTTATTCGTTCATGGTTCGACAGGCTCACCACGAACGAATAAAGAACATCGCCCGTTCGTCCTGAGCTTGTCGAAGGACGGTCCACCCGGAGGGCGAGGGTTTTTATATGATTTCTCAGTACAGGCATTCAACGCTTGGGCCTTCGAATGTGGCGGCTAAATTCTAGCCTTCAACTGGCTTACCCGCGGCGCTATTAAGTAGCTCCGGCGGATGTTCGATATGGTGGTCTTCCGGGCATTGGTCCGGAGAATCCTCCAGCTGGATTGTCACGTGAGAAATCCCGAACTCCTGGGCTGCTATCTCCCGGAGCCGCTGTAATATCTGCTGCGGGTTGCGGTTGGCTTCGCCGGAAACTTGGGCAACGTGGGTTACGTGGGCGCTCAAAGCCTCGTATCCGGTGGTTATGGACCAGGCGTGGATATCATGCACACCCGTCACCCCATCCACCTGCTCCAGTCTCCGGCATAAACCGTGCAGGTCCAGATGAGCCGGCGTTCCCTCCATCAGGACGTGAGAAACCTTCCAGAGCAGCCGGCCGGAGCTGGCCAGGATTAAGAGTGCGATTACCACGCTAAATATAGGGTCCACCACGAACCAGCCGAAGGCCAGAATTAGCACTCCTCCGGCCACCACCGCCACCGAGCCTAAAAGATCTCCCATGACGTGAACCAGGGCGCCTTGGATGTTCAGGCTTTTTTCGGCGGACCGTCTCAGGACCAACGCGATCAGCAGATTTATGACCAGTCCTCCGGCTCCCACCGCCAAAACCACCGGAGCCTGGACCTCCGGTGGGTCCATGAAACGCCGGTAGGCTTCGATCAGAATCCAGGTCACTATCAGCCAAAGTCCCAGCGCGTTGAGCAACGCCGCCAAAACCTCGACGCGCTGAAAACCGAAGGTGCGCTTGATGGACGCAGGGCGATCTGCTACCCAGATCGCCAGCAGCGCCAGGGTCAGGGCCCCGCCGTCGGTGACCATGTGTCCCGCGTCGGCCAGCAACGCCAGGCTGCCGGAAACCAACCCTCCGATGACCTCGACAATCATGTACCCCAGGGTCAACGCCAGGGCGATGACCAAAGACCGCCGGCTGGCGGAACGGCTGGCGTGGCCATACAGTTCCCGGTCACCGTGCTGGTGAGCCTGGCTGGAGTTTGCTACGAGCCGCTGCGGTTCAAACAAAGATCTTCTTTAATCCCTCGGCGAGGAAGCCGGCCCTGGCTCCCCGTCAATTACTGGTCCCCGATAAAAGTTCTAACATGTAAGATCCAAATCCCCCTCAGTCCCCCTTTTAAAAAGGGGGATATAGGGGGATTTTTCCAAAGGACGCCGCCTCCGTCCGGTTTAGTTCTTGATCCCAGGCTCAATTAGTCTATCCAATCTGGCCGGACCTAAAGCTGGAAGGTCTTCTTCCAGATTCCGGGAGAACCGGTAGCGTGGGTCATCAAATCCCGCATCCTGGGGTTGTCGGGGTAAATATCCCGCTGGGCCAGCCATTCCGGTGTTTCGGACACCTTCTCATGCTCAAACTCATAGACCACGGCGTAGCTGGGCTCCCCCCGGACCGCGTTCCAGCGCCGCCCTCGGATGCAACCGGGGACCTTCTCGTAGTTGGGCACGTATACGCCGCTATACCACTGGTTCCACTCCTCCGCGTTTTCTGGAGCGATGTCCATGCGGCCGATCTGAAGTGCCGGAGCCATGTCGGCGGAGGCTACGGACGGGTTTAACTCTTTGGGGTAGATCATCTGGTAAACATTGTTGAACAGGTTGGTGGCGATTACCCGGGGGCCGATCCGTTGCGCCCATTCGGTAGGCTGGCGGCTGGTGAAGGCCTCAGTCTGTACCACGGCCGGGCTTTCCAGTTCGTAACAAGCCAGATGCTTGGGCCCGCTGCGCACCGCCTCATAACGGGCGGCGTTGAGCACCCCGGGGAGAGCCAGCAACTCCGGAAGGTGCTCTTCGTTGTACCAGTGGTTGAACTCTTCCTCTTTATCGGCGGGTACGTCCATCCAGACCATCATCAGGCCGGTTCCCTTTTTGTCAGCCATAACCCCTCCTACTGCTGTGAGCCTGCCACCTCTCCAACCTATGGTTGGCACCTAGTGTAGCAGGTTTGCGAATCTTATAGCTGGAAGGTTTCCTTCGATAGCCGAGGCGATGCTGGTTTTTAACGGGCCGAGGGGAAATTTGGCGGCCGTTTCTCTTTGACCGCCTGCAAGCCTTCCCGAACATCCTCGCCGAAGAAGCCCAAGGCTTCCGCCAGCAGGGAGTAGTCAAAAGCGGTGTGCCCGGCCTGGCGCAGCCACTGGTTCAGCGCACGCTTGGTCCACCGAATAGCCGGTTGAGGCCCGCTGGCCAGTTTCTCCGCTACCTCCATCGCTTTGGGCATCAGCTCTTCGGCCGGGACCGCCAGGCTGACCAGGCCGATACGTTCCGCCTCTTTGCCGTCCAAAAAATCGCAGGTTAGCAGGTAATACTTGGCTTTGGCCATGCCGCAGAGCAGTGGCCAGATGATGGCGGCGTGATCTCCGGCAGCGACGCCCAGGCGAATGTGACCGTCGGTGATCCGGGCGTTTTCCGCGGCTATGGAAATGTCCGCCAGCAAGGCCACGGCCAGCCCAGCGCCCACCGCCACGCCGTTGATGGCGGATATCACCGGCTTGTCCAGGTTAAGCAGATTGTAGACAATGTCGCTGGCTTCCTGGGTGTTGCTTGCGACCACCTCCGGATTGCCCATGGCCTGCTCGATCATTTCGAAATCGCCGCCGGCGGAGAAGGCGCTTCCGGACCCGGTGATGATCGCGACCCGTACCTCCGGGTCGGCCGCCAGGTCCAGCCAAATGCGGCCCAACTCATTGTGCATCCGGAAGTTGGCGGCGTTCAGCACCTCGGGCCGGTTCAAGGTCAACACGGCTATGCCGTCGCGCTTCTCCACCAAAATATGCTGGTAGTCGCTGTAGGCACTCATACCCTACTCTCAACGGTTCCAAACGTAAATCAGCCCGCTCATGGTTCTACAGGCTCACCACGAACGGGCTGGGCGCACAATTGGGTCAGCTACCTATTCTTGCGTGAGATGCGACTGCATTGGCCGTTACACTTAGAGCCTGGCAGGAGTCGATTAATCCTTCCGCTCGGGGGAAGGACCGCACGGGTTATAGCACCAAGCCGTAGGTCCGCTTCTTGATGGAAAGGTTGACGAAGGTTTCCGTTCGCTGCACTCCTTCAATTTTACCAATCTTGGTTCGTAGGAAATCCCCCAAGCTTTCGGCAGATTCCAACCCCGCCCAAACAAATACGTCGTAGGCTCCGGTAGTCACCGCCACATAATGTGATTCCTCCATCTGGGCAATGGCATCGCCCACGGCATCGGAACGCCCTGGTCCGGTTTGCAGCCCGATTAAGGCGGTGGTGCCGTACCCCAACTTTTCCAAATTGGGCACGGCAATCACCTTGATCACGTCTTCTTGAACCAGCCTGCGCAGCCGGCGCCGCACCGTACCCTCACTGACTCCTACTTCTCGGGCGATTTTCGCATTTGACGCCCGGCCATCGATCTGTAACAGGGCAATGATTTTACGGTCCAACTCATCCATTACTGCAACGCTCCGACAATATTGTAACTTTTCCAGCTCGGTATGATAGGACAATCTACGATGCCTGTCAATACTAAGCGAAATTATGGTTGCTTGGCGTTTTAAGTAAAGCAATAATAGGGTTTCGAGAAACCAACGCTAAATATGACGGGAACCCCAACGGCCATAAGGCTGATCTGCTCCTAGATTAGACAGGATCTGGCCGGAAAGCCTGATTGCCATGCCGCGGTTTGGCCGAATGCGACTACGCGAATACTAGAAGTCAGACGTATTCAAGACTTATATGGCATGGTGGTGCATGTAATACGTTGCAACACCCACTATGCCATCGATAATCGACGTTAAGAAAACGCTGGCCTAGGGGGAATCGAGGTTTCCGGCCAGACTTCTAGCCCTACGCGCTGGCCATTTACTCTGCTCATTCCGGGGCCTGCTCAGCGTCCTGCTCAGAAGCGTACCCGGAGTCCGAACTACGCCGTTGGAGGGTACAGGTATACTTATTGTAGCGGTGTTGCCAATCTGATATATTGAAGACTAGTGCCGGAGGGATCGCATAGTGGTCTAGTGCGGGCGCCTGCTAAGCGCTTATCCTGAGAAATCGGGATCCAGGGTTCGAATCCCTGTCCCTCCGCCGCCTTTTCATAGCTAACTTGGGCGTCTCGGCTGGCAAAATATGGGATGCAAGTACAAGAGCCTATTTTCGGACCCAAAGCTGGCTCAGCTTCAGGAGAGTATAAGAGCTTAAAATCTCTGCTTGCGGCTTACCTTCAATACCACGGAATTGAAGGCTCGACTCAGGATACCCTAAACCCGAATCCACCGACGGACGGCGTGAGGACAGCGGAAGGGGGGTGAGGGAGTTACAGGCGCGATGATCCGGGCTCGAATTCGGGTAGACGGGAGGTTGGCGGCGGTCTGCAGGCGCTTTGGGGGGCGCCGATGGCGGCTTACAGTGACTGTGGCGAGCGAGATGGCGGGATAGGACACGGCAAGAGGCGCTCGCGGACTGGGCTGGCGCGAGTTTGCGGGGACGTTGGGTTGGCTGGCGGGTCAGTGGCGGACGGGCGCCGTCAGGCTGGGAGTGGAATGGCTCGCAGTCGGGCCAGGGCGCGACTGAACTTCTCCTCCCACGGCCAACCCCTGGGAAGATGCAGGGTGATCCGGCGTGCCGAGCGGGTGAGCCGTCCGGCCAGGGCGAAGAACCGCCGCCGGAGGGTCTTGGTGGTCACGATCTGCTCACCCAGGCCGATGCGGGCTGTCCAGCGGGCCAGGTTGTGGGCCATCACCTGTACCGCCAGCCAAGCGCCGTTGGCGGCGGTGGTCGGCCTCCAGTTCCAGGGTCTCCCCGTCCCGGTCGGTGATGAAGCCGTGATAGCTGTAGGTGGCGAAGAGAGCCAGTTGGGAACGGGGCGCCGGCTTCACCCGCCGGACGCCGCACCGGCGCGGCGTCCGGCTCACTCTGGAAGGGGGTGTAGGTGGTTTCGGCCACATCGGCGGCGCCGTCCATCCAGTAAGGAATCGGCGTCCAGGCATCTTCGGGTATCGCCTCGATGAGATTGTGCAGGCTTTTGTGCTGGCGGATGGTGATGGAGAAGCGCACGTCCAGCTTGCGGCAGACGGCGGCCACGCTATGGGTGTAGAAGCCGCTGTCGGCCCGCACCGTGAGTTGTCCCCTGGCCCCACCGCAGCGAACCCGCCCCACCGTCTCACGCAGGAAATGGGCGGCGCCTCGGGCGGTGATGGTCCGGCCCTCGCGCAGCCGGGCCATCAGCACGTCGCCGGTGCCGGCGGCGACGGCCAGCAGCGGGTGATAGCCTCATGCACCGGTGTAGCCGTGATGGCGGGCGCCCTCCTTGGCCAGTCCGTAGGTCTCGCAGATCGTCGAATCCAGGTCGATGGTAAATGGCGCGTCGCCGGGTCCGGCGCCGGCCTGCCAGGCCCGCGCCAGCAACTCGCGGCTCACCCGGTCCAGTTGGCGGACCTGGCCCCAGCGAAAGCTGCGCAGGAAGGTGCCCAGGGTGGATGGGCCTTGACTGCGCTGCCGAGAACGCAGACCGTCCCACCGGCGCGCAACGCATCGGCGTCGTCGATGCAGTCGCCACCGGCCAACGCGGAGGCCACCAGCGTCATCATCTTGTCGCCGGTGTTGGCTCTGCCTGTTGCATGGCCCAGGTCTAGGTGCCGGTCAACCAGTTGGGGCAGACCCAGGTGCAAGGCCAAGGTGGACGGAAGAATCAGCCCGGCATTGGCCACCAGGCGGTGGTCGTCGAAGGCAATTTGGATGCGGTCGAGGTGGTTGCGTGGTAGCATCTGTTGGGTGCTCCTTTTCTGGGACCGGTTTTCTGTTTCAAAACCATTATCCCAGATTCAGAGGCGCACCCTTTTGTTTCTTCGCAGGCCTCCCACACGCCGTCCATCGGTGGATTCGGGCTTAAGCGCCGAAAGATCGAGGCAACTGACATCGAATTCTTGACCCGCGAACTGCCCGGAAAATTGGATAGGTTGCGCCGCCGAAGAAATGACGCTGAATACGGCATTGAGGAGGCGTGGCGTAGGGAAGCAATAAGACCACATTTCCCATATGGCTAAAAAGCTTTCTCAGTAATTCGTCGATGGTCTTTCAACCATTGTCTAATTATGGGCCCTTTTTGCGTGTTCCCAGCTATAATAACTCCATGATATGTCCGCTTTGCAGTAATATGCCGTAGGCATCATGGAGGCACCTGATGGGTGACGGCGAGAAAGCCCCTCTCCGGCTCCAATTCAACCCCAAAGTCCGCATGGAATTTCACGGCTCAACCATCACCTCCGACGCTGGTCTTCTTGCCTTTCGAGAGTTTGATGATGCCTTGGGCCTTACCGAAATCGCTGAGGACTACCTCCAGGAAAGCCGTACCGGACGCAATATCCTTCACCACCTGGTTCCGCTGCTAAGGCAGTCGATCTACAGCCGCTTGGCCGGCTACGACGACACCAATGACGCAGTGCGCCTTTCCCAAGACCCAGCCATGCGAGTGATCGTGGGATGGCTGGG
>CBDCEX010000004.1:0-49940 GCA_965216025.1 Dehalococcoidia bacterium | reverse complement strand
GGAGACGGCAACCGGGACCACGGTCCACTCTCGCTACTATATCAGCAGTCTGGCCAGGCCTGGCCAGACTTTGTTGGAGGTCACCCGCCGACACTGGGGCATAGAAAACAGCTTGCACTGGTCTTTGGATGTTACCTTTCGAGAAGATCACAGCCGGGTACGTAAGGATAATGGGCCTCAAAACCTGGCAGTCCTGCGCCAGATAGCCCTCAATTTGCTGAAGCAGGAGACCAGCCTTAAACGGGGACTTCAAGGTAAACGGCTGAAAGCTGGCTGGGTTGAGGATTACCTACTCAAGGTGCTCCTTGGTTAAGACGCGATTGCCCTGGTCTTAAAGCCCCTCCGCCGTTTTCAACGCATCAACATCTAGCTTGATCTCCGGCGTGCCGTTTCCCTGCAGCGCCGCCAAGACCCGCTCCCCGGAGAGGGGCAGCTCCCGAATCCTGACTCCCACCGCGTCAAAAATGGCGTTAGCGATAGCAGCGGGCGGCCCAAATCCCGGCGGCTCAGCCACCGCGCGGGCACCGAAGGGCCCGTCCTCGGCCGGAACCTTGATCAAAATGTTCTCAATCTCCGGCAAGTCCACCGCCAAGGGCATCAAGTAGGTGGAGAGGGAGGATGTCCGGACGGCGCCGGTCTCCATATCCAACAGCATATCCTCGGTCAAGGCCCGGCCGATGCCCTGGACCACTCCACCCTCCAGCTGACCCTCCACAGACATGGGATTTATGGCCACCCCCACGTCCTGCGCCTGAACATAGCGGGTAACCCTCACCTGGCCGGTGGCTTTGTCCACCAGCACCTCGGCCGCCTGGGTGCTGAACACCGGCGTGTAGGGCATGCTGGAGAGGGATGCCGTGCCGATTATCGGACCTCCCCGGGAATTAAGGCTCATGCCGGCCAACTGGCTGAAGCTGAGGCTCTGGTTGGGGTTGTCATGCACATACACTGTTCCATCGCCGGTAGCCAGCGCGCCGGCCGGAACGCCCAGTCTTTCGGCAGCCAGCTCATAGAGCCTTTCCCGAACCTCTTCCGCCGCCCGCAGCACCGCCGTACCCTGACTGTACACGATGCGGCTGCCACCGCTGGGTCCGGTGAAGGGGGCCAGGTCGGTATCTCTTTTGGCGACCACCACATCGCCCAAGGGCAGCCTCAGCGTCTCGGCGGCGATGGCGGCCAGCGAGGTGTCGCTGCCGGAGATGTCCACCGAGCCGGTCAGCAAGCTGACCGTGCCGTCTTCGTTCAAGCTGATGGCAGCCGTGGAGGGGCCACTGCCGCTGCGCCATTCGCAGACCGCCAAGCCCACACCGCGGCACTCTCCCAGCTTCTTGGGCAGTCCCAACCGCTCTTTCACCGCTAGGAGGGATTCCGCCAGTCCGTTGCGGGGAATTTTGGCGCCATTCACCGAGGTATCTCCCTCCTTGAGGGCGTTCTTCATCCGAAAATCCCAGGAGTCCATCCCCAGCTCCCGGGCGATGTTGTCGGTATGAGACTCGACGGCGAAGGTCATATCGGCAACGCCGGAGGCCCGGTAGGAACCCACGTATATCTTGTTGGTGTAGACGCCGTAGGACCGCAGCCGGAAATTAGGAATGTTGTACGCACCCAACCCGTGTCCCACGCCCGAGTTGGGCCCGGCGCCCAGGTAAGCGCCGACGTCAAAGATGCTGTAGGCCTCGCGGGCAACGATGGTGCCGTCTTTGGTAACGCCGGTTTTGAGATAGTTGGTGACCGGCCAGCGGGGAGCGTTGAGAGTAAAGACTTCCTCGCGGGTATTTATCAGTTTCACTGGATGACCGGTTTTAATCGACAGCAGCGCCGGAAAAGCTTCAAAAGCCAGCCGCAGCTTGGCCCCGAATCCGCCGCCCAGCTCCATGGGAATGACACGGATGTTGGACAGAGGCATGTCCAGCACCGACCCCAACTGAGTCCGGATCTGATACGGTCCCTGAGTGGAGGCCCAAACGGTCAGGCGGCCATTGGCCTCCAGGCTGGCCACGCAAGCCATGGGCTCCAGGAAACCCTGGTTTATTCCTTGCGAGCGGTAGGTTTCCTCAAAAACGTGGTCCGCGTCCTTAAAGGCCTGGTCAACGTCGCCCCGGTCCGCGTCCAGCAGGGTACAGACGTTGTCACCGCCCAGGGCAAAACCGTAACCCTCAAAGTCGGTCAGGTCCGAGTGGACCGCCGGGGCCTGGGATGTCAGCGCCTCCAGCGGGTCGAAAACCGTTGGCAGGTCTTCATATTCCACTTCGATCAGCTCCAACGCCTCCTGAGCGGTCATTTCATCGTCGGCAGCCACCGCCGCCACCGGCTCTCCGATGTAAAAGACTTCGTCCCGGGCCATGATGTACCGGTCTTTCAATGCGCCAGAGCCAAAATGGACCTGCGGGAAGTCCCGGCCAGTAATTACCGCCCGAACCCCCGGCAGCGCTTCGGCCTGGGACTTGTCGATCCCGACTATACGCGCGTGGGCACGAGGGCTGGGCAGCAGTTTGCACATTAGCATCCCTGGCAAATATACATCGGCGGCGTAGACGGCCCGGCCGGTGACCTTTTCGCTGGCATCAATGCGGGGCAGGTTCTTCTCTAGGACTTTAAATTCGACCATTAGCTTGACTCCTTTGAGAGGTTAAGAATTTATCTAGACACAACCCATGTCATTCGGAGGGGCTGCTCTGTAAATAACCCCCTCCCCATTTTAGGGGGAAGTTTGGGATAGGGGTGATACCCCTCACCTCAATCCTCTCCCACTAGGGGAGAGGAGGTCAACTTCAACTGTCGGCGGCGCCCCGCTGTGGCATGACAACTCGGGATGGCATCTTGAGATTATTATTTTGTCCTGATGTTCTCAGCGGCAGCCAGCACGGCTTCTACCACCTTGGAGTAGCCGGTGCAGCGGCACAGATTCCCGCCGATACCGAACCGGACATCTTCTTCCGATGGATTGGGGTTTTCCTGGAGCAGGGCGGTAGCCGACATTATCAGCCCCGGAATGCAAAACCCGCACTGCAAGCCTCCGTGGTCCACGAAAGCCTGCTGCACCGGATGCAGCTCCTCCAAATTAGCCAGTCCCTCTATGGTAGTCACCTCGGAGTCGTGGGCGCTGTGGGCCAGGACCATGCAGGAGGTAACGGGCTTGCCGTCGAGAAATACGGTGCAGGCGCCGCAGTCCCCCTCGTCGCAACCCTTCTTGGTCCCGGTGAGGTGGATGTCATCCCGGAGGGCATCAAGCAATGAGTAGTAGGGTTCAACCAAGACCTGTCGTAGGTCGCCGTTTACGGTCAGTTGCAGCGGTTTTTTCATCCGCCGGGCCTCCTGTTACCTTTACGGTTTAATTAACAATAGATGCCAAAGCTAAAACGCCGTCTGCACCGCCAGGCTACGTTGCGTCGCATAAGGCAGGTCCTGCCCTTGGGCCATCTCTATCGCCCGCTCTAAAGTCCGCTGGGTCAGAGCCTCTACGATAGATTTTCGATAAGCCGCCGAGCCCCGTACATCGTCAATTGGGGTGACTCGGGTCTGGGCCTCCTGGGCCGCGGCCGCCACCAGCTGGGGAGTCAGCGTCTGGCCCCGCAGCATATCCTCGGCGCCGCGGGCTCTAACCGGGGTGGGAGCCACCGAGGCCAGGGCAATTCTGACTTCCCGGCAGACCGCCCCTCGCCTCTCCAAGGAGATCATGCTGGCCACGCCGACGGTAGCAATATCCATGGCTCCCCGGGGGCTGTGCTTTATGTAAAGTGAGCCGGAGTTGGGCAGAGGAGGCGGCAGTCGAAGCTCGGCCAGGATCTCGCCGGGCCGCAAAACCGTGCGCCCGGGGCCGGCGAAAAACTGGTCAAGCGCGACCATGCGCTCCCCTTCCGGTCCGACCACCCGGCACTGAGTATCGAAGGCCAGCAGGGCCGGCAGCGTATCTCCAGCCGGCGAGGCGTTACAGATGTTGCCGCCCACTGTGGCGAGGTTCCGTAGTTGAACGCCGGCGAAGGAAGTGGCCCCGGTGGCCAGGGCGGGGTAATGCCGGCGAATGGCCGGGTGAGTTTCCAAGGTTTGGACCGTGACCATCGCCCCCAGACGCAGACCATTTCGTGCACTGTAACTGACTCTCTGCAATGCCGGTATGTGCTGGAGGTTGATGACGTACTGCGGCTGCCAGACTCCCTGACGCCACCGCACCAGAAAATCGGTGCTGCCGGCCACCAGGCGTGCCTGGTCACCGTAACGTTGCAGCAGGGATATGGCCTGGCGGAGAGTGCGGGCTTCTAAATACTCGAACCTGGCCATGCTTCCTCCAAAATCCCTAGGAATCTAACTCAACACCAACCATGTCATTCCGAGTTTTCATGCCCGGTGGGGCGCCACCGACGGATGGTAATGGCCTCCTCTCCCCTTGTGGGAGAGGATTGAGGCGAGGGGTATCACCCTCATCCCAACCTTCTCCCATCAAGGGAGAAGGGGTTATTTCCAGAGCAGGAGCGCCGCGACTGAGTAATCTAAATCCCGGGACCCCAAACCCACATGGCTCGCTGCGGCAGTTAAATCACAGCCAATGGCGTCAGGACCATGTACCCAGGGACTTTAGACCCCTCGCTTCGCTCGGGGTGACATTTTGAGATAGCTACTGACGGCGGCACCCTGGTAGCCTTCAGCTAGCTGGAACTGTGGACTCCAGCGAAGGGCTGAATCAAAACCCGCATGGTGCCGTCGGTTTCCTTCCGCTGGGTGAGCACTCGGTGTCCGGCCTGCTCCGACCAGTAGATAACGTCATATATGTTGAGGGCGTCCTGCAAAATAGCTTCCACAAAGGATTGGGAGTCGGTTTCCATCTGCCTGGTCAGGGCGGCGATGACTCCGGCACAGCTTTTGCCCCGCCCGTCAATAACCGTCCAGCCACCGGGGGCGCCGATTGCCCCGCCGGAACCATTGGAGGCGACCGGGGGCGACTCTCGATGCACCTCAACCTCGCCGCTTTTCCTCAGATCCAGCTCTCGCTTGAAGTTGGCCACCGCCTCCCAGGCCACCGCCCGGTCCCGGTTTCCGCTGGCACAAACCGCGCCGCGCACGCCAACTATGTCCGGATTGATGCGGGCCAGCTCGTCCAGATCTTGCAGCTTCAGGTGGCCGGAAAGGGAGGTGCTCAGGCCCAGCTCTTTGCCGTGGAGCACCATCTCTCTCAGCTCGGTTTCTGGCATAAAATCAAACAAATTCCGGCCATCCTTGGTTAGCGTATCGATCAGGAAACCGTCGCACTCTCCGTCCTTAGCCAGCTGGACCATCAGCTTGGGGTCCAGCCCCCCTTCGTAGAGCGTATTATCGGCAAAGAGGGAGCCGATCAGCTTGGTGTTGAACCCTTCCAAGGCCTGGCGGGACTGGCGCAATACCTCAACCGCCATGTCAAAGTCGGCCTGGCGGAATCCAACCTTCACCGACGTGGCGTTCAATGCGGCGGCGGCGTATGCTGCCATGGCCACCGTGCCGGGCTGGTTGGGCACCACGCCCAAGGTCACGCTGACGTGCTTCTCCACGGGTATTTGGGAGCGGACCTGCCTGACGATATCGGGGTGGCCCGAACCGACTAGGGCTTCCTGAAGGTTTTTAACATCCACCACGTCAGCGCCACCCTGCTCGGCCTCCAGGGCTTCCGCCACGTTTTGAACGCTGACCATCAGCAGCATGCCGGAGAAAAAGAGGTTGTTGCCGGTTAACCAGCTGACCCGGCTCGGCTGGGCCGGTATTGTGGTCACCGGAACCGGGGTTACCGGAACCGGGGTTACCGGAACCGGGGTTACCGGAACCGGGGGCCGGGGCTTCAAGGGCTCAAGCTCCCGTTTCAGCTCCGCCTTCTCCTCGGCGGTCAGGTCGGCCATGGGCGGCCTGATGTGTCCTCCCGCCATTCCCATCAACTCTCCCCAATATTTCACGGCGGGTATCGGCAGCGCCCCGTTGTACTTGTTTACAGTCCTGGTCCACCAGGTGTCGGATAGCTCCTTGATGCGCCGGAGGTGGGTGTCGTAAAAGTCCTGGTCGATATCGCCATTAGTTGCGCGGTCGATGTACTGGACGTAGTAGTTACATTCCGGTGTGTCAAAGCGCCAATCTGAGGTGTTGGCGAACATTACCTGCTGCTGAAAACCCAACTCCTGGGACTTTTCGAAAATCCACTCGTCGGGCGTGCTGATTATGTAATCCTTGCCCAGCATCAAGTGAGCCTCGATGGACAGCTGCTGGTTGAAACTGGCTTCCTTGACCCCCACCAGGTTGGGGATGCGGCACAACTGCTGCAAGCCCTGGGGCGTCATGACTATGCCGAATTGGGGCGAGTTGTAAAACATAATGGCCAGGTTGGTGTTGTCCGCCAGCAGCCTGACGTAGTCCACCACCTGGGGCTCAGTCTTGGTAACCATGTAGGGAGGCGCCACCACCAGCAGGTCGATGCCGGCGGACTCAGCATGTTGGGCCAGAGAGATCATGTCCTCGGCGGAGGTGTGGGTGACATGGGCGGCGGTCAGCCACTGGCCCCGGGCTTCGTCGGCCACGGTGTCCATGACCCGAACTCGCTCCTCAAAGGTAAGGCTCCAGAACTCCCCCATGCCCCAGGTGCATCCGCCGCCCCGGGTGCCCAGCCGGCGGATGTGGCGTATGTTATGCCGCATACCCGCTTCGTCAAAAGCATTCTCCGGAGTGAAGGGGGTGACCAGCGTGGTCCACTGGCCTCGCAAATTCTGCCAGGCCCAGTCCTGCGCCTCATTCTTTTGGTAGTTGGCCATGCCTATGCTCCCTGATTCTACTTATCCTTGACGAAATTACAAAACTTCGGAGTTCCAAATCCCCCTCAGTCCCCCTTTGCAAAGGGGGACTGAGGGGGATTTCCCAAAAAGGTGGCTCCACCGCCCGTGTATAGCTCTAGGTTCAAGCCCCATTGATGTACCGGTTTTATTCTCCGGGATAGTGTAAGCAGCCACCGGTCAGCCGTCAACAAAACTCCGCTTCGGACCAAGGCAATCAGGACCGGAGCCCTTGGATCTCAGTTTCACTCCAGTGGCTGGCAACCGGGGCAGAAGAAGGTGCTACGGGCCCGCACCCGGATACCGACCATCGACGCGCCGCAGCGGGTACAGGGTTCATCGGCTCTGCGAGGAATGGTCCAGGTGGAAAGGCCGAAGGGCGGGTCGGGCCAGCCCTCAAACCGGCTCTGGTCATATTGGCTAAGCGCGGAGGTTAGGGCCGCCACTATGCCGTTTCTCAGTTGGGATATCTCATCTCCGGAAAGGCTATCCGCCGGCCGGATGGGATGGATCCCCGCGAGGTATAGGGCTTCGTCGGCGTACAAGTTGCCCAGTCCGGCCACCACCGACTGTTCCAATAGCAGGGCTTTGATTGGCGCGTGCCGGGCATGGAGAATCTTCGCCAGCGCTTGGGGGGTGAAGCTGTCATTCAGGGGCTCCGGTCCGAAGGGGGGCAAGGGATCTTCCCAGGCAGAGACCAGCCAGAGGTGCCCGAACTTTCGCGGGTCGATAAACCGCAGCTCCCGACCGTCCTCCAGGGAGAAGGTGTGGCGCACCATTGGGGGAGCCGGCTGGGCCCGGGGATGCACCCGCAGTCCACCGGTCATGCCCAGGTGTAAGATGAGGTCGGCCGCTGGGTCGTAGCCATTTTCAGTTAGAGGGAGGACCAGGTATTTTCCCCGCCGCCGAATCTCCACAACCCGTCGATTGGGAATGCCCAGCACAAAATCTTCCAGCGCCGGCGTCCTGACGCTCCTAGCCCAACCAATGCTGACACTGGAAAAGGTACTGCCCGGCAGCCCGATTTCCTCCAAATAGCGGCGCGTGTTCTCGACTTCAGGTAGTTCCGGCATGGCGGGTCAGCCTAAACCCGCCGCACTTCCAGCGTTACCTCCATGCCTTCCACCTTTTGCGCCTCGGGCCGCTCCCCGTCTTCCGGCGCGCCGGGCACCAGACGGTCGCTGAGGGTCTCCTGGCTGATGTAGTCGGCGTGGTTCTGCATCACCTGGGCTACCTGCTCCGGTCCCTGGTAGTAGGTGACGATGCGGTCGGTCAGCTCAAACTTGGCCTCCCGCCGCAGACCCTGGATCCGGTGAGCCAGCTCCCGGGCCAGCCCCTCGTCGGCCAATTCCGGCGTGATTGTCGAGTCCACCGCCGCCATGTATCCCGCGTCGAGGCATACCGAATACTGGTCCACCATTACCACCGAGTTGGAAGGGTCTCCCGATTTATCAAAGGCTTGCTGATAAAGCTCTTCCGCGTTCTCGCTGAAGTGCATCTCTTTGATATTCAGCTCCTCCAATATCTGGGGTTGAACCATCCGGAGATGAGCCGCCTCTTCGGGGTTCCTGGTCCTGACCAGCATGCCTGCCAGCGGCTGCCGGACCTTCAACCCGGCCTTGGAGCGCGCCGACCGGCCCATGCTGGCAAAGCGCATCGCCAGACGGGTGGCGTCCATCAACGGCTGTTCCACCAGCGACTCATCTGCGACGGGGAAGGATGCCAGATGCACGCTGTCCGGATCGTCCTCACGAACGCTGCGAACCAGATTCTGATACATCTCCTCCGCCACGAAGGGAGCCAGCGGCGCCATCAGCTTGGCCACGGTGACCAGGCAGTCGTAGAGCGTAGCATAGGCCGAAAGTTTGTCGCTGTCATTCTCACTTTTCCAGAACCGGCGGCGGCTGCGCCGCACGTACCAGTTGGAGAGCCCGTCGATGAACTCCTGGATGCGCCGTCCCGCGTCGGTGGGGTTATAGCTTTCCAGGTAATCATCCACCTGGGAGATCAGCACGTTCAACTCGGAGAGTATCCAGCGGTCCAGCTCATTCTCCGGCTTCCATTCCTGGGGAACCTGGTCGGGTTGAAACTCATCGATGGTGGCATAGTTGGTGAAGAAGGAGTAGACATTCCAGAGGGTCAGGATCACCCGGCGCAGGGTTTCGTTGACCAGCTTATCCGAGAAACGGCGGGGCTCGCCGGGATGGGAGGCGGTAAACAAGTACCAGCGCAGGGCATCGGCGCCGTGGGCATCCAGCACCGCCAGGGGCTCCACGACATTACCGACGCGCTTGCTCATCTTCTGGCCCCGTCCGTCTAGAACCAGACCCAGGCAGATGACATTCTTGTAAGAGGGCTGGTCTTCTAGCAGGGTCGAGAGGGCGTGGAGGCTGTAGAACCAGCCCCGTGTCTGGTCCACCGCCTCGCAGATGTAATCGGCGGGAAAGCGCCCGTCCTCCGCCATGGTCTGGTTGTCGAAGGGATAGTGCCACTGGGCAAATGGCATGGCCCCCGAGTCGAACCAGGCGTCCATCACCTCGGGAATCCGGCGCATCGGTCCGGCACAGCCCTCGGTCGAACATTGGAGACGAATATCGTCCACGTAGGGACGGTGGAGGTCCAGACCCTTTAGCTGCTTCCGGCATTCCGGCAGCACCTTCTCAGCCAGCTCCGCCACGCCCCCCAGACATTCTTGGTTCCCGCACTGCTCGCACCGCCAGATGGGGATGGGAGTCCCCCAATAACGCTCCCTGGAAATGGCCCAGTCCACGTTGTTGTCCAGCCACTCACCGAAGCGCCCATCTCGGATGTACTCCGGGTACCAGTTAATGTCCTGGTTGCCCCCCACCAGCCGGTCTTTTACCGCGGTGGTTCGGATGTACCAGGACGGCTTGGCGTAGTAGAGTACCGGGGTATCACAACGCCAGCAGAAGGGATAGGTGTGCCGGTAGATTTCCCGATGATACAGCAGACCCCGCTGCTGGAGGTCCTCCATGATATCGGCATCGGCGTCCTTGACGAACTTGCCAGAGAAAGGATAGGCGCCGGTGATGCGGCCCTGCAGGTCTACCGGCTGCACAAAGGCCAGCCCTTTTTCTCTGGCCAAGCTGAGGTCTTCGTCACCAAAGGCCGGGGCGATGTGGACGATACCGGTGCCGTCCTCCATGGAAACGAACTCGGCGGCGTGGACCTGCCAGGAATTTCCCGCCGCGTTCGCGTTATCAGGACTGGGGTCGGGAGAAGGCCGCAGCAGTCCCGTTAGCAGCTGTCCCTCGGCGAACCGGCCCATACGCTGCTCTTCCACCTGGAAGTCGAAGGGATCATAAAGGGGTTGGTATTTTAGCCCCACCAGGTCGGCGCCTATCATGGTTGAAACAGGCTGATATTCCTCCCGCAGGGCGCTTCCCAGCAGCTTGGTGGCCAGGATCAGCCGCTCCGGCCCCTTGTCCCCCTCCAGCTGAACCAGCGAATATTCCTCGTCTTCCGCCACTGCCAGAGCGGTGTTTCCGGGCAGCGTCCAGGGTGTGGTGGTCCAGGCCAGCAAGTAGGTGGGCAAATCGATGCCATCAAAGGAGGAAACTAGTTCGAACTTAACGAAGACCGAAGGGTCCGGCGTGTTCTCCTTGTAACCCAGGGCCACTTCGTGGGAGCTGAGACTGGTTTCGCAGCGCGGGCAGTGGGGGGTGCCCCGCACGCCCTGGTAGAGCAGATCCCGGTCCCAGAGCTGCTTGAGAATCCACCAGCCGGTTTCGATGTAATCGTTTTCCAGGGTGACATAGGGATGCTCCATGTCGACCCAAAATCCGATGCGGTCGGTCATGACCTCCCATTCCTTGACATACCGGAAAACGCTCTCTTTACAGCGCTGGTTGAACCGCTCGATGCCGTACTCTTCAATCTCTCTCTTAGAATTTAGTCCCAGCTCTTTCTCTACTTCCAGCTCCACCGGCAATCCGTGGGTGTCCCAGCCCCCTTTGCGCAGGCACCGATAGCCCTTCATGGTGCGGTGGCGACAGATGACGTCCTTGAACACCCGAGCCAATACGTGGTGGATGCCGGGGCTGCCGTTGGCCGTGGGTGGCCCCTCAAACAGCATGAACAGCGGGGCGTCGGCCCGCTCAGTTTCGGTGCGATGAAAGACGTCCTGATCCTTCCAGTATTGGAGGATGTCGGCCTCCATCTGGGGAAAGCTGACCCGACTGGGTACGGCTTTGAACATTGCTGGCATTCCTTTTGTAGGAGCGCTGTATATAGGGGCGCTATTTGGTCGCCGCAGGGTATTATACTCCACTGCAAGGTGGTCTTGCCGTCCGATAGCGCACCCGAAAACGCGTCTGCGGGGCAATGCTGGCCCCGGCAAATGGATGCCGACAATTGGATGAATGAATGGATGAACCGCGCGGGCAATGGGCGGGGATATTGACCGCCATGGGCATTGCCAGCGGAATTTATGTAATGCTCTGGTCCTTCGGCCCGGCAATTATGCTGCTGTTTTTCAGGGAGAAGCGGAGGTTTGAGCTGCGAGATGCCCGCCGGCAAGCTGGGGACGCCGCCCCAGCGACTGGGGAGCAGCCGGACACCCGGGAAGAATAAAGCGGGAAGGTCAGGGCGGGAAGACCAAGGTACTATCTCGAAACGTGGTTCGACAGGCTCACCACGAACGGATAAAGAATACCGCCCGTTCGTCCTGAGCTTGTCGAAGGACGGTCCATCCGGAATACAAGATACTTGAGATAGTTGTTAAGGCAGAAACAGGGGCGCGGCGGTTAATCGGCGGTTAGCCGGGTCGGCTTGCAACGCCAAGCCGGCTAAAGCGTAGGAACTCAGGGTGGGGACGCTTTCCGGCGAGCCGAAAACGCAGATTATGGTACGTTCCCGCCCATCCACTCTGATGCGAACCTCGGCCAGGGACATCTCTTGTCGGGAGCCGTCGGCGGCGGTAAACCACTCGGTCCATTGGGGCTCGACTCCCAGGCTGGCCAGTATGGTCGCCGGCACCACGCTGTAGCTGTTGGCGGGGTCCACCAGAGCGCGCAGGCTTTCGAAACGGCCTCCATCCCCAGCGATCAACTCTATCGGGTAGCTGAAGCTCTCCCCTTGGTCTCTCAAAACCTACCTCCAAGACCTACCCCCAGAACCGATAAAAGTGGTTGAGAGGACCATGTCCTCGACCGATGGGGAAGGAGCTGCTTATGGCGGCGGTTACAAACTCTTTGGCCTGAGCCACCGCCTCCAGCAGGGGAAGACCCTTGGCCAGCCCGGCGGCCACCGCAGAGGCGAAGGTGCATCCGGTGCCATGAGTGTTTTTCGTATCTATCCTGGGGGCGGTAAACTCTTGGAAGCGGTCTCCATCGTAGAACAGGTCGGTGGCCGGCCCCTCCCGATGGCCCCCCTTCACCACCACGCTCCCGGCGCCCATGCCGACGATGCTCTCCGCCGCCCGGCGCATATCATCGTCCGAAACTATTTTGACGCCGGTCAAAACCTCAGCCTCGGGGATATTGGGCGTAACCACCGCGGCCAGGGGAACCAGCAGGGTTCGGAGCGCCTCCACCGCGTCCTGGTGCAGCAACGAGTCACCGCTCTTAGCCACCATCACCGGGTCCACCACCAGCGCGGTTACCCGAAAGGTCTTAAGCTGCTGGGAAACCACCTCAACGATGGAACTGCTGGCAAGCATCCCGGTCTTGACGGCGTCGGCCCCTATATCGGTCAGGACCGCTTCGATTTGCGCGGCGATGATTTCGGTAGGAATCTCGTGGACACCGGTCACGCCCAAGGTGTTCTGGGCAGTGATAGCGGTAAGGGCGGAGGTGCCGTAAACCCCCAGAGCGGCGAAGGTTTTAAGATCGGCCTGAATCCCGGCTCCGCCCCCGGAGTCGGAGCCGGCTATGGTCATGGCCGTGCCCACCCTGTTGCCAACCATCATTTAACCTTAGGCCTGTAACCTTAGGCCTGGCCTTGGGCCCAGTGGAACCGCTCCTAGGCCTCTGTACCGGGAAGCCGCCAATCTTCGGGAGAGCCGGCGGCAAGGCGTACGTCCTCAGTGCTGGCCGATTCGCCTGATTCGTCCTCGCTCAGGACACCGATGGCCATCGCCGGCAAAGTTTCCACGTGCAGCCCTACTCGCACACCAAGTTCTAGGGAAAGCCGGGCCGCTGATTCATTATCTTCGGCCTCGGCCAGCATCACGAAATCGTATTTCCCCAATACAGCATACTGACCCATGATTTCAGCGCCCGGACAGTCGCACTCCCTAACCGCGTCCATAACCAGGTCCGGGTTGTCCCTAAGCATCCCTTGTCCCTGCTCATTTAAAGTTCCCAGAAGAAAGTAAAGGGGCATGGGGCACTCCCGCCTAACGATTTCGGATCTGCGACTGCAGGCCCAGTATAACATCCAGCCCTGACCGCCCAAGCAATAATATTTGGACGGTAACCGAGGTTAGAGAGTATGTGAAAGGCTTCAAGACCTAAGTATTTGCCCTTCGACAAGCTCAGGGCGAACGGATCGGGTCCCGTTCGTGGTGAGCCTGTCGAGCCATGAACGATTGCTTCCCACCGGCGCTCTCAGTTGCGCGGAACCAAGTCCGATACAAGAGCCGCCTGCTCCCCGGGCGGCGGTGCAAAAAATTGGCCACCGGAGCTCCGCTAGTAAATCGCGATTCGCTGGTGGCCAATACGGTAAACGGGATTCGACTGCTGAGCCGACGGGCCCGGCGTTACACCTTCTGGTAAATCTTGCCGCCTCCCTCAAGGAACTCCTGCGACTTTTCCTCCATGCCGGTGCTCAAGGCCCCCTCTGGATCCAACCCCTTTTCCTTGGCGTATTCTCGAACGTCCTGGGTGATTTTCATGGCGCAGAACTTGGGACCGCACATGGAGCAGAAGTGGGCTATCTTGGCTCCCTGCGCCGGCAAAGTCTCGTCGTGGTAATGGCGGGCAGTATCCGGGTCCAGCGCCAGGTTGAACTGGTCATCCCAGCGGAACTCGAACCGGGCCTTGGAGAGCGCATCGTCCCAGGCCTGGGCCTGCGGGTGACCCTTGGCCACATCCGCCGCGTGGGCGGCAATCTTGTAGGCGATGACGCCAGCTTTGACATCATCCTTGTTGGGCAACCCCAGATGCTCCTTGGGAGTCACGTAGCAGAGCATGGCGGTACCGTGCATGCCGATGGTGGCGGCGCCGATGGCCGAGGTAATGTGGTCGTAGCCCGGGGCCACGTCGATGGTCAAGGGGCCTAGGGTGTAGAAGGGAGCTTCGTGACAGATTTCCATCTGACGGTCCACGTTCTCCTTAATCTTGTGCAGCGGCACATGGCCGGGGCCTTCGATCATCACCTGAACATCGTGCTTCCAGGCAATCTCGGTCAGCTCGCCCAGAGTATCCAGCTCGGCGAACTGGGCTTCGTCGTTGGCGTCGGCAATCGAGCCCGGCCGCAAACCGTCTCCCAAAGAGAAGGCGATGTCGTAGGCCTTCATGATCTCGCAAATGTCCTCAAAGTGGGTGTATAGGAAGTTTTCCTGGTGGTGAGCCAAGCACCAGCCGGCCAGGATGGAGCCGCCCCGGGACACGATGCCGGTTACGCGATCAGCGGTGAGGTGGATGTAGCGCAGCCGGACGCCGGCATGGATGGTGAAGTAGTCAACGCCCTGCTCGGCCTGCTCAATCAGGGTGTCTCGATAAAGCTCCCAGGTCAGCTGCGCCGGGTCGCCTTCCACTTTCTCCAGGGCCTGGTAAATCGGCACAGTCCCGATGGGGACCGGGGAGTTGCGGATGACCCATTCTCGGGTGGTGTGGATGTCATCTCCGGTGGAGAGGTCCATGGCGGTATCGGCCCCCCAGCGGCTGGACCAGCACATCTTCTCCACCTCATCCTCGATGGATGAACTGATCGCCGAGTTGCCGATGTTGGCGTTGACTTTGACCAGGAATTTTTGCCCGATGATCATCGGCTCGGTTTCCGGGTGGTTGATATTGGAGGGTATAATCGCCCGCCCCCGGGCCACTTCATCCCGCACGAATTCCGGCTCCACGCTCTCGCGGATGGCAATGTACTCCATCTCGGGCGTGATCATTCCCTGGCGGGCGTAGTGCATCTGGGTAACATTACCCCCCTTTTTGGCTTTCAGCGTTCGTCTCTTCAAACCGGGAAAGAGCTCGCCCTGACCCTTTCCGGTCGCCCCGCCGCCGGCGTCGGCTACCTCCTCCACATCGCCGCGCTCGAGGATCCAAGCGCTACGGATGGGGGGTAAACCCTGACGCACGTCCAGATTGGCGTTGGGATCCGTGTAGGGACCGCTGGTGTCGTACAGCCTAAACGGGGGGTTTTCCGAATCGCCGAAGCGGCCCGAAGTGGGAGTCAGGGTCACCTCTCGAAAAGGTACCTGAATGTCCGGCCGGGACCCGGCCACGTAAACTTTATTGCTGGCTGGGAAATTGGAGCCCGTCTCTAGAGTCAGCTTAACCGGTGTAGCCTGTGCCATTTGCCTTCCTCCTTAGCAGTCAGATGTCTATAGTCATAAATGGTTGATCAACCTGCTAGTCTGCGAACAGTTAATTGGTCTCCCAGGAATTTCGATGTCCGAACCGAGTTTAAACAAAAGGCCGCCAACAACCATGATTGGCGGCCCGACAAGAACGACCGATTTCCTAAGCGCCGCTTCCCTCCGCTGGCATTACCCAGATCAGGTTCGCAAGGGTCGGCGACAGGTCCGGCCACCCTCTCAGCCCGGCTTCACCGAGCTCCCCTACGTGCCTCGGCTCATAAACTGTTAAGAGTTGCTATTGTAGAGGCACCAAACTGGGGGTGTCAATTATTGACATGGTTAGGGCATATTGCTAAAATATCCGTTTGTGTCGATAATCATAAAAATGGTAAAAGGGTCGAAAAATGCCTACAGTTAATCAACTGGTCAGAAAGGGGCGAAAGCCGGTTCACAAGGGGACCAAGGCGCCCGCCCTGCACTGGGTACAAAACTCCCTGCGCAACCGGACCAAATGGGGACCCGGCTGCCCTCAGCGCCGCGGCGTTTGCATCCAGGTACGGACCATGACCCCCAAAAAGCCCAACTCCGCGCTTCGTAAAATTGCCAGGGTCCGGCTTACCAACGGCGTGGAAGTTACCGCCTATATCGGCGGTGAAGGGCACAATCTGCAGGAACACTCGGTAGTGCTGATTCGGGGCGGCAGAGTAAAAGACCTGCCCGGAGTGCGTTACCACGTTATCCGTAGCGCCCTGGACACCGAAGGAGTCGCGGACCGCAAGCAGGGGCGCAGCAAGTACGGAGCCACCAGAAGCTAGGCCGACCGCGGCTTAACCGCATTATTGGGTATTGAGCTAGGGACATCCCCGCTGGGACCTCGGCAACTTTCCCTGGCTTGCCGTATTAAGTTAAGAGGCGTTACTTATGTCTAGAAGAAGACCAGCCGTACCCCGGATAATACCGCCGGATAGCCGCTATGCCAGCGTCGAGCTGGCCCGGTTCATAAATCGGGTTATGCAAAGGGGTAAGAAGACCACCGCTCAGCGGGTGGTATATACGGCGCTGGACTTGGTTCGGCAAGAGTCCCATCGGGAGCCCATGGAGGTGTTTGAGCTGGCGCTCAAGAACGCCACCCCCCTGGTAGAAGTTAAACCCCGCCGAATCGGCGGGGCTACTTATCAAGTTCCCACCGACCTGCGGGCCAACCGCAGCGAAGCGCTGGCAATGCGGTGGATCATTCGGGGGGCCCGAGCCCGTAAGGGCATGCCCATGCGCCGGGGCCTGGCCACCGAATTCATGGAAGCGTCCCGGGGCGAAGGTTCCGCGGTCCGGCGCCGCGAGGAATTGCACCGGATGGCCGAGGCCAACCGGGCGTTCGTACATTATAGAAGGTAGAGGTATTAAGGGTCCGGGCTTGTAGCTTAACCCCGTGCACCCCAACATAATGGAAACCGCTCTAGCAGGAGATAAGATCTCCAAAATTCGGAATATCGGCTTTATCGCCCACATAGACGCAGGCAAAACCACCGTCACCGAGCGGGTACTGTTTCTGACGGGCCGCATTAGAAAGGTGGGAGGGGTAGACGAGGGGACCACCACAATGGACTGGATGCCCCAGGAACGGGAGCGGGGCATTACAATCACCGCCGCCGCCACCACCGCCTACTGGCAAGACCACATGGTGAACATCATCGACACCCCGGGCCACGTGGACTTCACCGCCGAGGTGGAGCGCAGCCTGCGTGTGCTGGACGGAGGCATTGTGGTTCTGGACGCCGTGGCCGGCGTTCAATCCCAATCCGAAACCGTCTGGCGACAGGCGGACACCTACCAAGTACCCCGTATCGCCTTCGTAAATAAGATGGACCGGATCGGAGCCAGCTACGAACGTACGATTGAGTCAATGCGCCGTCGGCTGCGAGCCAATGCGGTCCCGGTTCAGCTACCGTTGGGGGAAGAGGATTCCTTCCGGGGGGTTGTAGACCTCGTTAGCGGGCGGGCTTTGATATACGCCAACGGGAATGGCAGCGCCGGCCTGGAACCCCCCGATGAGGAGCCCGTGCCGGAGCAGTATCTGAAGCAATACCAGGAGTACCGGCAGGCCATGGTCGAAAAGATCGTGGAGACCGATGAAGCGCTGCTGATACGTTACCTGGAAGGGGATGATCTGGGGGAGGAGGAGCTGCGGCAAGCCCTGCGACAGGCCACCATCAAGCGAATCCTTGTCCCCGTCCTCTGCGGCACCGCTATTCAGGGGAAGGGCGTCCATCCGCTGCTCGACGCCATCATCCAGTACCTGCCTTCCCCAGCGGACATTCCGCCGGTGGAGGGAGCCGAGCCGAAGACCGGAGAGATTGAGGTAAGGCAGCCCGATAAAGATGGGCCTCTGGCCGCTCTGGCCTTCAAGGTGGTGACCGACCCCTTTGTCGGGAGGTTGGTTTTCCTCAGGGTTTACTCGGGAGAAATCAAAGCGGGTGGGCTGGTCAACAACGTGACCAAGGGAAAGAGAGAGAGGATGGGCCGGCTGCTGCGGATGCACGCCAACCATCGGGAAGAGTTGGAGGCAGTTCGGGCCGGGGACATTTGCGCGGCGGTTGGGCTTAAGGATACCTTCACCGGGGACACCATTGGGACCCAGTACAAGCCGGTCATTTTGGAGCCGCCCAAGTTTCCCCAGCCGGTAATATCGGTGGCCATCGAACCCGCAACCAGGGCGGACCAGGACCGACTCACCGATGCTCTGAGAAAACTTTCCGAGGAAGACCCCACTTTCCTGGTGCGGTTTAACGAGGAAACCGGCCAGACGGTGATGTCCGGCATGGGAGAGTTGCATCTGGAGGTTCTGGTGGACCGAATGAAGCGGGAGTTCAACGTTGTCGCTCACGTTGGGAGCCCGCGAGTCTCCTACCGGGAGACCCTGACCCATGCCTTCAAAACCGAAGGGCGATTCGTCCGTCAAACCGGCGGTCATGGCCAGTACGGGCACGTGGTGCTGGAGATAGAACCCCTGGAACGCGGCTCGGGAATAATCTTCGAGAACGCCATCCAAGGGGGCAAGATACCCCGGGAATACATTTCCCCGGTGGAAGCCGGCGTGCGGCAGGCACTGGACAACGGGCCATTGGGTGGGTATCCTCTGGTGGACCTGAAAATAAAACTGGTGGACGGCAGCTACCACCAGGTAGACTCCTCCGAAATGGCCTTCCGCAGCGCCGGAATGCTGGCCATACGGGAGGGAGCCACCAAGAACCGGGCGATTCTGCTGGAACCGACGGTGGAGCTGGAGGTGGTAACCCCCGGCGAGTTCTTGAGCGACATTCTGGGCGACCTGGGAAGCCGGCGGACCCAGATAAAGAACATTGAAGGGCAGGACGACTTGCATACGGTACGGGCCATGATTCCTCTGGGAGAAACCTTCGCCTACACCACGGCGCTGCGTTCCCTCAGCAGTGGGCGGGCCAGTTATACCATGGAGTTCAAGTATTACGAGCCGGTCTCACCCGGAGTCTTGAAAACCCTGATCAATGTGGTCTAGCAACCTTTAATAGAGAGTTTACGGTTTATGGTAACCAGGCAAAAAGTAAGGATCACCCTCAAAGCGTTCGACCATAAAATGCTGGACCTTTCCACCGAGCAGATAGTGGAAACGGCCGAGCGTACCGGAGCCCGCATCGCCGGTCCGGTGCCACTGCCCACCCACATCCGCCGGTTCTGTGTCATTCGCGGTCCCCATGTGGACAAGGATTCTCGGGAGCACTTCGAGATTCGAACCCACAAGCGTCTGGTGGATATTCTCGACCCCACATCCAAAACCATCGACTCCCTAACCCGGCTGAACCTGCCGGCGGGCGTCGACATCTCGATAAAACTGTAGAGACGAATCATGCTGCGAGGATTTCTGGGCAAGAAAGTCGGCATGAGCCAGATATTCCGGGAGGATGGGCGAGTGGTGCCGGTAACCGTGATCGAGGCCGGCCCCTGTTCGGTGACCCAGATCAAGACCCAAGACAGCGACGGCTATGCAGCGGTCCAGCTGGGATTTGGCGCGATCAAAAAACTGAACAAGCCCCGGGCCGGTCATTTGAAGAGCAGCACGCCCAGCCGGCATCTGCGAGAAGTCCAGGCCGACGACCCAACCGAGTTTGAGGTAGGGCAGCGAATCGGGCTGGATATCTTCCAGGAAGGCGAAAAGGTTGACATCATCGGCAAAAGCAAGGGCCGCGGATTTGCCGGGGTCATGAAGAGGCATGGCTTTCACGGCGGACCCCGCACCCACGGCCAGTCCGACCGGGCTCGAGCCCCGGGCTCCATCGGTGGCGGGACCACGCCGGGCAAGGTATACAAGGGCATGAAAATGGCCGGTCACATGGGCAACCAGCGGGTGACGGTTAAAAATTTGGAGATAGTGCGGGTTGACCCCGAGCGGAATCTTCTGTTGGTCAAGGGCGCCGTACCGGGTGCGCCCAATGGCCTGCTGCTGATTAGAAAGAAGGGATAACCCAGAGTCGAGTTTTATGGAGTATCCAGTCATAAATCAACAGGGAGCCTCCGCTGGTACCATTGAGTTGGCCGACGCGGTTTTCGGTGTTCCTATGAATCCAACTTTGCTGCACCAGGCTCTGGTCATTTACCAGGGCAACAAGCGGCAGGGGACCGCCGACACCAAAACTCGGGCCCAGGTATCGGGAGGTGGTCGTAAACCCTGGATCCAAAAGCACACCGGTCGGGCTCGCCAAGGGAGCATTCGGTCTCCCCAGTGGCGCCACGGCGGCGTGGTGTTCGGGCCTCATCCCAGGGATTACCGGAGGGACCTTCCCCGCAGGATGCGCCGCCAGGCGTTGAAATGCGCCCTGTCCGAGAGGGTCCGCCAGGGCAATCTCATTTGTTTGGACAGCCTGGATACCCTGGATGGCAGGACCCGGTCGATGACCACCCTATTGGGCAACCTGGGAATCTCCGGTTCGGCCATCATAATCACCGTCGATTCCCAGGAAATGGTCTTTCGAGCCGGTCACAACCTGCCCAAAGTCTGGACTACTCCGGTTAACCTGCTGAACGCCAACGACCTGCTCAGCCGCCAAACCGTGGTCATGACGGTAGACGCCGCGCGTAAGCTGGAGGAGATGTGGGCCGCCCCCTTGAGTCATCGACAGCGCCGATTGGCTCAAGCCGAATTGGCCTTGGTGGCTGCCGGAGCGCCGGCGGCCGAGAGTGTAAGCAGCGAGGCTGTTCCGGCGCCGCCGCGCCGGCGCCGCAGAACCGCCACACCAGAAGTGGAGGCACCCGAAGCGGCCCGAAGCGGAGCCGCCGGAAGGGGAGTCAGCGGAATGAATATTCATCAAGTGCTCCTCAAACCAACCATCACGGAAAAGAGCACCTTGCTCCAAGAGTCCGGGCGCTACACCTTCCAGGTGGCCTTGAAGGCCAATAAAGCGCAGGTCAAGGAAGCCATCGAAAAAAACTTTGATGTAACAGTCTATGGTGTTAACATTACCAAGCTGCACGGGAAGCGGAAGCGCTACGGACAGCGGGTCAAGAAGATGCCGGACATCAAGAAGGCGGTAATAACCCTGAAGCCCGGAGATCGGATTAACCTGATAGAAGGGCTATAGGGTGCCCGGTGATAGGTAACTAGGAAGACAGCTATGCCATTAAAAAACTTGCGTCCGGTCACACCGGGCACCAGAAACGCGGTCCGGCCTTCCTTTGAGGAGGTCACCCGCAAGAAGCCGGAAAAATCCCTTCTCACCAGCTTATCGAAGCGGGGCGGCCGCAATAACCGGGGGCGGGTCACCACCCGCAGCCGGGGCGGCGGACCCAAAAGGATGTACCGGCAGATCGATTTCAAGCGCCGTAAAGAAGGCGTGCCCGGTCGGGTAGTTTCCATCGAATACGACCCCAACCGAACCACCCGCATCGCATTGATCTTCTATGCCGACGGGGAAAAGAGCTATATCCTGGCCCCCCATGCGCTGACCGTGGGCAACTGGGTGCAAGCCGGGCCGGATGCGGAAATCAGTCCCGGGAACTCCCTCCGCCTGCGCAACATACCCACCGGCACCGTAGTGCACAACGTGGAGCTGACCCCCGACCGGGGCGGACAGATGGTGCGCAGCGCCGGAGCGGGAGCGCAAGTGCTGTCCCGCGAAGGGGAGCACGTGCTGCTGCGTCTGCCCTCGGGTGAAATGCGCCGGGTGTTGCTTAGCTGCCGGGCCAGCATTGGGCAGCTGTCCAACCCGGACCACAAGAACGAGAGCCTGGGCAAGGCCGGCGCCAAGCGCCACCTGGGACGGCGTCCCAAGGTTCGCGGCGTGGCCATGAATCCAGTTGACCACCCCCACGGCGGCGGTGAGGGCCGTTCGCCGATAGGCATGCCGGGACCCAAATCTCCCTGGGGACAGCCAACCCTGGGACACAAGACCCGCCGGAAGAAGAAACCCAATACGCTGGTAGTGCGGGCCAGAAGAAAGCGATAGTGGCGAACGTAATATATGTTTAGGAATTTATGTCTAGGTCGGTAAAGAAGGGACCCTACGTCCATCCCAAGCTAATGAAGAAGGTCGAGGCCGTGCAGCGCTCCGGCGCCCAGACGGTGATACGAACCTGGTCCCGGGCGTCGATGATCATGCCCGAGATGGTGGGGTTGACCTTGGGGGTCCACGACGGCCGCCGGCACATACCGGTGTTCGTTACCGAGAACATGGTGGGCCACCGGCTGGGGGAATTCGCGCCCACTCGAACCTACCGGGGCCACGTATCCCGTTCCGAGCGCACCAGTCGAGTCAGGTAAGAATATGCCACAGGTTCAAGCCGTAGCCAAACAAATCGGGGCTTCTCCCAAGCGGATAAAGCCCATTCTAGACCTGGTAAGGGGCCAGTCGGTCACCGACGCTCTTAACATGCTAAGCCTGCTTACCTCACCCTGGGCCAAGCAAGTGTATAAAACAGTGCATTCCGCCGCCTCCAACGCCGAGAACAACATGTTTATGGACCGGGACGACTTGAAGATCGTCCGGATTACCGCCGACCAAGCCCGTCCCCTGAAGCGGTTCCGGCCCCGGGCCAGGGGTCGTATCGGGCGCATTACCAAGCAGGCCTGCCACATCACCGTGGTAGTAGATCAGGCTAACCCGGAGGAGTTTTAAGCCATGGGCCATAAAACCCACCCCTACGGCTTCCGGCTGGGAATAATTAAAGACTGGAAAACCCACTGGTACGCCAACAACGCCAGCTCTTACCGTAAGCTGGTTCTGGAAGATATTAAGCTGCGAAAGAGCATCAACCAGGAGTACCAAGGCTTCACCGATGCTGGCATTGCTCGCATCGAGATCGACCGTGGCGCCCAGGATACCGTCATCAACATCCACTCGGCCCGTCCCGGCATTCTGATCGGTCGAGACGGCGAGCGAGTGAAAAACCTGCGTTCCCGACTGGAAGCGATCACCGAGCACCGCATCCAACTGAATATTATGGAAATCGAACAGCCCGAGCTTAACCCCTTCCTGGTGGGCCGCAATATCGCCGAGCAACTGCAGCGGCGGGTTGCCTACCGCCGGGCTATCCGGCAAGCGGCCCAGCGGGCGATGCAGGCGGGAGCCGAGGGGATAAAGATCATCGTCAAGGGCCGTATATCCGGCTCGGAGATCGCCCGTCAGGAAAAGCTGCTGATGGGGCGGGTGCCGCTCCACACCCTGAGAGCCGATATAGATTACGCGCTGGCCGAAGCCGCCACCTCCATGGGGCGCATCGGCATCAAGGTCTGGATCTATCGCGGCCAGATCCTGCCGGCGGTTCCCGAAGCCGAGGAAGAGCTGGAAACCATCGAGGTCCGGGTGGAAGCCGGGGCGGAAGACGACACGGAAGCCATTTCCGACGATGTGATCGGCGGCGTGGCCGTCAGAGGAGCCTTCGATGTTGCAACCTAAGCGTACCAAGTACCGCAAAAGTTTCCGGGGACGGCGCATGGGGAAAGCTACCACCGGCAACAGCGTGGACTTTGGCGAGTTTGGCTTGAAGGCCTTGGCCTGTGATTGGATTACCGCCCGGCAAATTGAGTCGGCTCGAGTCGCCATCACCCGCCACCTGCAGCGCGGCGGCCAGGTTTGGATACGGGTCTTTCCGGACAAGCCGGTGAGCAAAAAGCCGGCCGAGGTGCGGATGGGCGGCGGCAAGGCCGCCAATGACCATTGGGTGGCTGTGATCAAACCCGGCCGTATCCTTTTTGAGGTGGGTGGAGTTACCCCTGAACAGGCGCGGGCGGCTTTGCGTCTCGCCTCCTATAAACTGCCCATCCCCACCAAAACCGTGCATCGGGACCGTCTGGCGGCGGCCGTAACCGGGTAAGGCTCTAATGCAGATCCACGAAATGCGGGACATGACCGACCAACAGTTGGAAGAAGAGTTGACCAATTCTTATCGGGAGCTGATGAATCTTAGATTTCGGGCCGCCACCAACCAACTAATCGACACCAACATGCCCCAAAAGACTCGCCGGGATATCGCCCGTTTTAAAACCGTGATTCGGGAACGCGCCGGAGTCGGGAGTTAGGCATGGCGAAACAGATGCGCAAGATTCGGGTTGGGTCGGTGGTGGGTACTCGCATGGACCGAACGGCCGTGGTGGAAATGGTCTGGAAGCAACGACACCGGCTGTACCGCAAGCAGATGCGCCGGGTAGCCCGGTTTTACATCCACGATCCGGAAAACCAATGCCAGGTTGGCGACACGGTCCGTATTCAGGAGACCCGTCCCATATCCAAGACCAAGCACTGGCGCCTGCTGGAAATCTTGCAGCGCCGGCAGGTAGCGGATGTTCGCCCCATCGAGTTGGAAACCGACATCGATACGGCCATCGCCGAAGCAGGTGAATCCGGCGGAGCGGCGGTAGAGGCGCTGGAAACTGGGGAAGAGGCACCAGAGACAGCCCAGGAAACCACTCCGGAAACGGCCGCCGCCGAAGCAGATGAATCCGGCGAAGCGGCGCTAGAAGAGCCGGAAACTGGGGCGACGGATTCTGGGCAAGAGGAACCGAAAGAATGATCCAGACCTACACCCGGCTTACCGTGGCCGACAACAGCGGCGCCAAGCGTATCCGCTTGATCAATATTCCGGGCAGCGGCAAGCGCAAGTTCGCCCAGGTGGGAGACATCATCGTCTGCAACGTTCGGGAGGCGGCGCCCAACTCCCCCATCCGCAAGGGTCAGGTGGTTCGGGCGGTAGTAGTAAGGCAGGCCCAAGGGCTGCTGAGGCCGGACGGAACCTACATCAAGTTTGACGACAACGCGGCGGTAATCATTCAGGAAAACCGCCTGCCTCGAGGAACCCGTATTTTCGGGCCGGTGGCCCGGGAGCTAAGGGAAAAGGGGTTCATGAGGATCGTTTCCCTGGCCCCGGAGGTGGTGTAGTGAGCATCCGGCGGGGCGACAATGTATTGGTCATAGCCGGTAAAGATAAGGGGAAGACCGGCCTGGTAAACCGCCAAATGACCGACAACCAGCGGGTTGTAGTGGAGGGGGTCAACATGATTACCCGCCACGTCAAGGCGCGACCAGGTATAAGACAGTCGGGACGCATCCAACAGGAAGCTCCCATCCATGTTTCCAACGTGATGTTAATTTGCAACAAGTGCAGCAAGCCAACCAGGCCTCACATAACCAAGCTGGAAACGGGCAATCGGGTGAGGTCTTGTCCCAAATGCCAGGAAGTGATTGACGATGCCAGACAGTGATCCGTCAGCAGCCAACGAATCGGCTCCCGACGCTGCTGAGACTACTGAGTCAGGGAGCAGCGAGCAGCCGGCGGAGCTGGAATCGGCTCCCGAGGCTCCCGCTCCCGCCCGCCGACAGCGCCGGCGAACTACCGAGGCTGCTGAGTCAGGGAGCAGCGAGCAGCCGGCAGAGCCGGAACCCGCTCCCGAGGCCGCTGAGACTACTGAGTCAGGGAGCAGCGAGCAGCCGGCAGAGCAGGAATCCGCGCCCGAGACGCCCGCGCTCGCCCGGCGACAGCGGGCTCCGCGGACCCGCCGGGCCGCCGCAGCCGTGGAGGAACCTCCCGAGGTGGCCGATGCGCCGCCGGCGCCCCGTTTGCTGGGGACTTACCGCAGCGATATCATCCCGGCCATGATGAGTGAGTTTGGATACAGCAACACCATGAGAGTACCCCGGCTCCAAAAAATTACGCTGAACATTGGTCTGGGAGAGGCGCTAACCAACGGTCGAGCAATGGAGGCCGCCACCCAAGACCTGGCGACCATCAGCGGTCAGAAGCCCATCATCACCCGGGCGCGCAAATCCATCGCCAACTTTAAACTGCGGGAAGGCAACCCCATCGGCACGGCGGTTACCCTGCGGGGCGCGCGAATGTACCACTTCCTCGACCGCTTGGTCAATACTGCCCTGCCCCGCATTCGGGACTTCCGGGGAATCTCCCGCCGAGGTTTTGACGGCCGGGGCAATTTCTCCATCGGTATTCGGGAGCAGATAATTTTCCCGGAGATAGACTATAACTCGATCGACCGGATTCGGGGTTTGCAGGTTACAATAAATACCACCGCCAGCAATGACGCCGAGGGCATCCGACTATTGGAGCTGTTCGGCATGCCATTCGTTGGTCAGGACTGACGTCTAAACGGTAGGAGGCTCCTTGGCCAAGAAATCCAAGATACAAAAGTGGTTGCGCACACCGCCCTTCCCGGGGCGTTATCACAATCGGTGCAACCGCTGTGGCCGGCCGCGAGCCTACATCCGGTATTTCGGTATTTGTCGCATCTGCTTCCGAGAGCTGGCCTTGAACGGCGAGTTGCCCGGCGTGCGCAAGGCTAGCTGGTAGCAGGGAGGACGCAGCAGATATGCCGGTTACTGATCCCGTAGCTGATATGCTGACCCGGATTCGTAATGGAATCCAGGCCCGACACGACTCCGTTTTGGTGCCCCACTCAAAGCTGAAGCTGGCCATTGCCCAGCTGCTCAAGGAGCAGGGATACATCAGGGACTTCGACATGCCCCGGGGACACGCCCACCCGACCCTGCGGGTGCATATCGCCTATCGAGCCAGCCGGGAGCCGGTGATTAGCGGCTTGAAGCGCGTCAGCAAACCCGGGCTGCGGGTTTATGTTGGCAAGGGAGAAATACCCCGGGTCTACGGCGGGATAGGGATAGCCATTCTGTCTACCTCCAAGGGGCTAATGGCCGGCCGGCAAGCGTGGCGTTCCGGCGTCGGAGGGGAGTTGCTCTGTTATGTCTGGTGATAATCAAGTTCACGAGAAAACTACCGGCCGAACCCTGTCGCGTATCGGGCGGCAGCCGATACCCATACCCAGCGGCGTGGAAGTGGAGATTCTCTACGATGGGGTGACGGTCAAGGGCCCTAGAGGAACCCTCACCCAACATTACCATCCCCTAGTGAAGGTTACCATGGCCGATCAGCAGGTGCTGGTGGAAAGGTTGTCCGAGCGGAAGTTTCACCATTCGCTGCACGGCTTGACCCGCAGCCTCATCGCCAACGCCATTGTGGGGGTTACTGAAGGCTACACCAAAACCCTGCAGCTGATGGGAGTGGGTTATCGAGTGCAGCAGACCGAGGATGGAATCACTCTCAGCGTTGGGTTCAGTCATACGGTGGAAATCCGGCCATTGGAGGGGGTTACCCTAGAGGTAGAGGGTAACAACCGAGTGCACGTGAGTGGTATCGACAAGCAAAGAGTCGGCGCGCTCGCGGCGCAGATCCGGAAGGTACGGCCCCCCAATGCCTACAAGGAAAAAGGCATCAGATACTCGGACGAAGTTCTGCGCTTCAAGCCCGGCAAGGCGGCGGCTCGCAAGGCTTAAGGTCAGGCCGGCCAATAATCCAACAACTAAAGAAACGCAGGTAAAGAAAAGCAGGTTTTATGCCAAAGGACAGGAATGCCACAGCCCTACGCCGGGTTCGGCATCGCAGGGTACGAAAAAAGGTCGTTGGTTCCCCCGAGCAGCCTCGTCTATGCGTTTTCCGTAGCCTGCGGGGTATCTACGCTCAGGTGATTGACGATTCCACCGGCCGCACCCTGGCCGCGGCTTCCAGCAAAGAGACGCCCGACGGAGCCCCGGTCAGCCCCAAAACGGCTGTCTCCGCCACTGTGGGTAAAGTGGTGGCGGAAAGGGCGTTGGCCCAGGGCATTACCCAGGTGGTTTTCGACCGGGGTGGATACAAGTACCACGGCCGGGTAAAAGCCTTGGCCGAGGCAGCTAGAGAGGGAGGTCTCAAGTTTTAATGGCTATGGCGCGTGGTAGGCCCCGACAACCTCGCCCGCGGGAGGAAGACCCACTAGGGTTTACCGAGCGGGTGGTATTTACCCGGCGAATAGCCAAGGTGGTGAAGGGGGGAAGACGCCTGCGTTTCAACGCCCTGGTGGTCGTTGGCGACAGCAAGGGTCAGGTGGGGGTCGGCATGGGCAAGGCCCTGGTGATTCCAGATGCCGTGCGCAAAGGGAACGCCATCGCCCGACGGGGCATGGTGACCATTCCCCTCAAGGGCAGCACTATTCCCCACGAGATCACCGTAAAGAAGGGCGCCTCCATTGTGATAATCAAACCGGCTCGAGAGGGAACCGGGATAATCGCAGCCGGCGCCATGCGAGCCATGCTGGAACTGGGGGGCGTGAGAGACGTGGTCGGCAAGTCTCTGGGCTCGCGCAATCCGATAAACATAGTGCAGGCGACCTTGGAAGCGTTACGACTGCTCCGCGATCCGGAAGTGGAATTGGCCGGCGACTGGGTGATAACGCGAATAACCATTCCCGAGGTTGATTCCGATGGTTGATTTTCTGATCTTTTCCCGGACAGGTGACAGGGGCATCGATGGCTCAGCTTAAGATAACCTGGACCAAAAGCTACATTGGCAGGCCCCGCAGCCAACGGAGGGTTGTTCAGGCCCTGGGCTTGCGGCGCTTACATCACACGGTGATCCACGGGGACACTCCGACCATCCGCGGCATGGTGAACAAGGTGCAGCATTTGCTATCGGTGGAGGAACTGGAGGAATAGGAGCGATTCGACGCCGGGTCCGTGCAACCTGCGGCTTTGCACCCCAGAGCATATCCGCCGTCTGTCACCAGCCCAGGATCTCCCCAGCAGCCCCTTGCTGGCCTTTCCCCAAGCAGCGAGTTCAGTTGCTGGCTGCTTTGGCGCATTTTCCGGCTTCCGGTCCTTCTAAAATGGTAGAGTCACCGTAGCAATTCAGCTAAAATATCTCCTAAACCACCCATAACTAAAGTCGGCAATAAAAAACCGGTAAAAAACGGGTATTACACTATGATGGAACACCAGCTTACCCCGCCCAAAGGAGCCAGAAAGGCCAGAAAGCGCATCGGCCGGGGCAACGCCGCGGGCGGTGGCACCTACGGCGGTCGAGGCCTGAAGGGGCAGAAATCTCGATCCGGCTTCAGTCTAATTCCAGGATTTGAGGGCGGTCAGCTCCGCTTGATCAAGGGCTTGCCGATGACCCGGGGGTTCAACAATAAATTCAAAACCTATTATTCCCTGATCAAATTGGAGGATCTAGACCAGTTTGCCACCGGGGAGCGCATTACCCCCGAATCGTTGCAGGCCCGGGGACTCTTGCGCAATCAAAAGAGCCCAATCAAGATTCTGGGCAACGGAGAGGTAAGTAAATCCCTGACAGTGGCGGCCCACAAATTCACCCAATCCGCCCGTGAAAAGATAGAAGCGGCCGGCGGCACGGTCGAGGAACTTTAACCGCAATGATGACTGCTGATGTCCAGGGAGGCAGGTGGCCCCGGCTGATTCAAGCGTCCATCGACGCCTTCAGCCTGCCGGATTTGCGGGCCAAAATCCTCTTCACCCTGGGAATGCTGGCCCTCTACCGCTTTGTGGCCCACATTCCCATACCCGGCATAGACCAGTTTCAGCTGGACAACCTGTTCCGCAACAATCAGCTTTTGGGGTTTTTGGACCTGTTCAGCGGTGGCGCTCTCAGCCGCATGAGCATCGTGGCCCTGGGGGTGTTTCCTTACATTACAGCCTCCATCGTAATGCAGCTGTTGACTCCGGTGATCCCCAGCCTGCAGCAGATCTCCCGGGAGGGAGAGGCCGGCCGGGCCAAGATGAACCGGATGGTCCACTGGCTTACCGTGCCCATCGCCATATCCCAAGCCATTGGGCAAATGGTGCTGCTCCAGAACAGCAACGTTTTGACTTCGGTGGGGTATAGCGGGGACCTTTTACTCCCGACCCTGGCCGCGATCCTGTCCATGACTGCCGGCACCATGTTCCTGGTCTGGCTGGGTGAGCTGATAACCGAGCGGGGGATAGGCAACGGAATATCGCTGATAATCTTCTCCGGAATCGTAGTTGGCTTCCCGGGTCTGATAACCCAGGGATTCCTCGACCGGGACAACCTTCTGGGAATGGGTTTCTTCATCATCATCGGTGTGCTGATAGTGGCCTTGATCGTTTTGTTCAACGAGGCGCACCGCCGCATTCCCGTGCAGTACGGCCGCAGCATCTTCCGAGGGGGCCGCATGTACCGGCAAAGCGGGGCATCTTACATACCGCTGCGGATCAACTCCGCGGGGATGATACCCCTGATATTCGCCTTTTCCATAGTCATCCTGCCCGGTACCATAGCCACCTACTTTGCCTCCAGCGGCGGAGCCCTCGGCGATGTTGCGCGCACCTTCGTCGGGCTGTTCACCCCCACCGCCGCGTTATACTGGGTGCTGGTTTTTATTCTGGTGGCCATTTTCACCTTCTTTTATACCTTGGTGGTTTTCAACCAGCAGCAGCTGGCCGAGAATTTGCAGCGCAACGGCGGATTCGTTCTGGGCATTCGACCGGGCAAGCCCACCCAGGACTATCTCAATCGGGTCATTGTCCGCATCACCATGGGTGGCGCGATGTTCCTGGGATTTGTGGCGGTGGTGCCCTATTTGGCGTCGCTGGTTACCGACGTCCAAGCCATCTCCCTCAGCAGCACCAGCCTGCTGATCATGGTGGGGGTAGGACTGGACACCCTGCGGCAGCTGGAAGCCCAACTGCTGATGCGAAACTACGAGGGGTTCCTGAGATAACTTGGCTTCGGCGCGACTTGTTCTCTTCGGTCCTCCAGGCGCGGGCAAGGGCACCCAGGCGCTGTTTCTGAAAGAACGCCTGTCCCTTCCGCACATCAGCTCCGGGGACCTTTTTCGGTACCACCTGCGTGAAAAAACCGCGCTGGGAGCGCGAGCCGCCGTGTATGTGAATCAGGGGTTGCTGGTGCCGGATCAGGTAACCGTCGATATCATGTTGGACGAAGTGCTGAGGTTGCCCCAGGTAGAGGGATTTATCTTGGACGGATTTCCCCGAACCCCAGATCAGGCGGCGGCTTTGGACCAGGCCTTAAAACAAGGATCGAGGAACCTGGATAAAGTTCTGTTTATTGCCGTGCCCGAGGATGAGCTGATTCGCCGCTTAAAGGGGCGCTACATCTGCCGCGACTGCCAGGCGCCCCATGCAGGGGAGCGCCTCGACGTAGCAGGGGAAACCCGCTGCTCCCGCTGTGGCGGGGAGCTTTACCAGCGCACGGACGACAGCGAGGAGGGTGTCCGGACCCGGCTGGAAGTTTACCGGACCGAAACGGTGCCGGTGCTGGAGTTTTACCGCGAACAAGGGTTGTTGGCCGACATCAGCGGTCTGGGCAGTGTAGAAACGGTCAGTCAAAGGGTGCTGCAGGCCTTGGACCCGGAGTTGATTGGCCGGAGCTGATCGGCCAGTAAGCTCCAGCCTCGGAAGAATTACTGGCCCAAAGCCGGGTAAAGGACATCTCCGAGGCCCCGGCGCGAAATATCGGGTTCCCAAGATGGGCGATACGGAGTAGAATACCCAGGGTGATTAGAAAACAGAAGGTCGAAACGGCCTCCAATTCGCCCTCGCCTCACGGCGAGAGAATTACAATTAAGTCCAAGAAAGAACTGGCCTCCATGGCGTTGGCTGGCGGCATAGTTGGCGAGGTGCTGACTCTACTGAAGCGGTCGGTGGAGCCGGGCATCACCACCAAAGAGCTGGACAACATAGCCTACCAGGAGATCACCAGGCATGGCGCCACGCCCACCTTCATAGGCTACCTGGGCTTCCCCGCCAGCATCTGCGCCTCGGTCAACGAACAGATCGTGCACGGCATACCCGGCCAGCGGGTGCTGAAGGAAGGCGACATTATCAAGATGGATGTGGGCGCCACCATTGAGGGGTTTATTGGCGACGCCGCCATATCGGTGCCTGTTGGGATAGTTTCCCAAGAGGCCATTGACCTGATGGACGCCACCCGCGAGAGTTTGGAGGAAGGCATCAAAGCCGCGCAGCCGGGAAATCGCATCGGCGACATCGGTCTGGCGGTGCAAACCTACGGCGAGGCTCGGGGCTACGGCGTGGTCCGGGAATTCGTCGGCCATGGTGTAGGGCGGGATTTGCATGAAGGGCCCCAGGTCCCCAACTATCGAGATCCCACCAAGGGTCCTGGACCCCTGTTGCGACCTGGCATGTGCATCGCTATCGAGCCGATGTTTAACATTGGGGGATGGGAAACCCGCATTTTGGACGATGAGTGGACGGTGGTAACCAAGGACGGGGAGCTTTCCTCCCATTTCGAACACACCATCGCCATCACCGAAGAAGGACCAATAATTTTGACGGTGCATCGCTAATCCGCCTGGTTGCCAACCGGACCGAATCCGCAAAAATATTTTCCCGGAGCGTAAAGCAGGAGCGTATGGCAAAAAAAGAAGCCATAGAGGTTGAAGCCAAAGTCACCGAAGCCCTACCCAACGGCATGTTTCGGGTGGAGTTGCCCAACGACCACCAGGTGCTGGCCCACGTATCCGGCAAAATCCGCAAGCACTTCATCCGCGTTTTGCGGGGAGATCGGGTGCTGGTGGAGCTGTCTCCCTACGACCTCAGCCGGGGCCGCATTACCTACCGGTTCAAGTAGCTTTTAAAGGGTAGCCAAAGAATCTCCAATGAAAGTAAGCGCTTCAGTAAAACCCAGGTGCGACAAATGTCGCATCATCAAACGCAAGGGTGTCATCCGTGTGATTTGCTCCAATCCCCGGCATACCCAACGACAGGGTTAATCCCCATACTTCCCCAGTTACTGCTAGGAGGCTGGTAATGGTTCGAATTGCTGGCGTTGACGTGCCAGATCGTAAGCGCGCCCATGTGGCGCTGCGCCGGATCTACGGCATAGGCCCGACCCTGGCCTCGGAGATCCTGGTCAAGGCGGCCCTTGATCCGGAAGCTCCACCAAGAATGAATGAGTTGAGCGAAGCTCAGGTCGACCGGATTCGCGAGATAGTGGACCGCGATTACAATACCGAAGGCGACCTGCGCCGGGAAGTTAACCAAAATATTCGCCGGCTGATTGAAATCGGCTCTTACCGGGGCCTCCGCCACCGCCGGGGATTGCCGGTCCACGGCCAGCGAACCCGAACCAACGCCCGTTCTCGCAAGGGGCCTCGACGGACCGTCGCCGGCCGGGGACGCCGCACCGGAGGGAAGAAGTAAATGGGAGAAGTAAATGCCTAGGCCCCGCGCCCGCCGGAGAGACCGGCGCGCTGTCCCTCAGGGGAAAGCCTACATCTATTCCACCTTCAACAACACGATCGTCAGCATTACGGACCCTCAGGGCAACGTGATCGCCTCTGCCAGCGCCGGCACAGTGGGTTTCAAGGGATCCCGTAAGGGGACGGCGTTCGCCGCTCAGCGAGCCGCGGAGCAGGCCGCCCGCCACGGCATGGATATGGGTCTGCGCCAGATTGATGTGCTGATTAAAGGCCCCGGTTCCGGCCGGGAGGCGGCAATTCGCTCGTTGCAGGGTGCGGGACTTCATATTAGTAGTATTCGGGACGTAACCCCCATTCCGCACAACGGGGTCCGACCCCCCAAGCGAAGAAGAGTTTAGGAACTTTAACATATGGGCAAATATATCGGACCATCCTGTCGACTCTGCCGAAGGGCCGGGGAAAAACTGTTTCTAAAGGGAGACCGTTGCTTCACACCCCGTTGCGCCGTGGAGCGCCGGCATAACCCTCCCGGGGACATCTCTAATCGACGCCGGCGTCCTACCGACTACGCGCTGCATCTGCGGGAAAAGCAGAAAGCCCGGCAAATGTACGGCGTTATGGAAAGTCAGTTCCGCAAGTATATGACGGCCGCCTTCAACTCCCCGGGGGTATCTGGCTCCAATCTGCTGCGGACTCTCGAACGCCGGCTGGATAACGTGGTTTTTCGCCTCAGCTTTGCCGACTCCAGAAAGCAGGCCCGTCAGTTCGTCGGCCACGGCCATTTCCTGGTGAACGGCGTCAAGACGGATATAGCGTCCTACCAGGTTCGGGTAGGGGATGTGATCGGTTGGAAGGAGAACGTCAAATCCACCGATTTCTACAAGGACCGAATAGATGGGATTCCCAAAAGACCGGTTCCCGGTTGGTTAACGTTGAATCAGGATGACATGGCCGGACAGGTTACCAGTTTGCCGGCCGATGAAGATTTGCAGGAAAGCATAAACTCCAGGTTAATCGTGGAGTTTTACTCGAGGTAACGGAATTCATGCTAGATACTAGCTACGTCGTAACCACTGGCGTTCCCGAGGGTGCCGTGGAGCCCCAAAAGCCGGAGATTCGACTGATCGAGGTCGAAGGCAACTACGGAAAACTGTCCATTGAGCCGCTGCAGCGGGGCTACGGCATCACCATCGGCAATCCCTTGCGGCGCATCCTCATCAGTTCCATTCCCGGCAGCGCAATAACTTGGGTCAAAATCGACAATGTGGTTCATGAATACACCGCCATACAGGGAGTTAAGGAGGAGGCGATGGACCTCCTCCTGAATATCAAGCGTATCCGCATTAATTCGCCGGCCCAACGCACCGGCAAGATGAGATTGGAGGTAACCGGCGAGGGAACCGTCTGCGCCGGCGATATCTCCACTTCCGCCGATTTCGAGATCGTCAATCCGGAGCTACACCTGGCAACGCTGGATGACCCCGAAGTCACCCTCTCCATTGAATTCAACGTGGACCAAGGAGTGGGGTACCAGCCCGCGGTCCAGAATGAAGGAGTAACCGGACTGCCGGTTGGAGTGTTGCCGGTAGACGCCGTTTTCAACCCAGTTCGCAAAGTTGACTACACCATTGAGCGTACCCGAGTTGGTCAAGTGACCGATTTCGAACGACTGGTGCTGGAAGTATGGACCGACGGCACCATCTCGCCCCTGGACGCGGTACAAAAGGCCGCAGAAGCCCTGGTCCACCACTTCTTCATTTTCAGCAATTTCCGTCCTGACTCGGTTGATGCCCTGCCGGCGCTCACCCTGAACATATCCCCGGAAATCTTCCAGATGCCGCTGGAAAAATTGCAGCTTTCTCCCCGTACGGCCAATTGTCTCAAGCGCGCCCACATCAACCGGGTGGGCGAGGTCGTGGACATGTCCGACGACGATTTGCTCAAAATTCGCAATTTCGGCGAGCGGTCCTTGCAGGAATTGAAGGAGAAGCTGGCCGAACTGAATATTCCTTCCCGGGTAGGCCAGGCTGGTTCAGATCCAGCGGAGAACGGCAGCGGCGCTGCCGAGGACACCCCAGGGTCGATAGCTGATATTTCCCCCGGGGATTTGGGCGAGCTTATGGGCAGCGACGACCTCTCCGCCGCCGCGTCCCAGGTGGGAACCGGAGAGCTGGAAGCCACCTGGCCGGAATCGGACCAAGATCCGGAATTCCGGAATTGGACCAAGATGAGGATGAGGATGAGGATGAGGATGAGGACGACGCTGAGGAGGACGCTGACTAAACATGGCATCTCATCATGTAGCCGGCCGGAATCTCAGCCGTTACAAAGATCAGCGCAAGGCCCTTTTGCGTGGCCTCACCGCCGACCTGGTCCGCCACGAGCGCATTAAAACCACCTTGGCCAAAGCCAAGGAAACCAGAATCGTTACCGAGAAGCTGATCACTCACGGCAAGAAGGGGACCTTGCATCATCGCCGGCTGGCCCTGAGCCAATTGCCCGACAAGCGGGTGGTGAGAAAGGTATTTAACGAGCTGGCCCCCAGATACTCCGAGCGCCCAGGGGGCTACACTCGCATAATCAAGCTAGGACCCCGGCAGGGGGACGGCGCGTTGATGGCCGTTATAGAGCTGGTCTAAATCCAAGCTAAGGTAGGGCCCCCATCGGCATATACCCAAACTCGGCGGGTTTCACCTTGGTATTAGTTTAGGAATGGCCGGAATTAGATAAACCAGTAGAAAAATCAGGGAGTTGAGCCCAAAGAGCAGAGGTCCGCTACGGGAATGACCCAAGTTGGCAGCTCCGAGGAAGTTCTCGGTTCCAGAAAAGGTGGCAGCGGATCGGAACGCAGACTGGCCTTGGTGGTGGAATACGACGGCAGCTGCTACCAGGGATTCCAGGTGCAGCACCAGCGGCCAACCATCCAAGGAGAGATTGAGCAGGCCTTAAAGCGCTTCACCCAGGTGGATATCAGGATTAGGGGCGCAAGCCGGACCGATTCGGGCGCCCATGCCCAGGGGCAGGTGGTGGATTTCACGACGGTAGCGGAGCATCCGCCCCACCAATTTTTGAGAGGATTGAACTTCTACCTGCCCGCAGACATCGGTATACAAGAGGCCTACGAGGTTGCTACGGAGTTCCACTCGCGGCGAAGCGCTCTGACCCGGATTTACCGGTATCATATTTTAAACCAATCGCAGCAATCTCCCATCCGAAGGAATACCCATCACTGGGCAAGGGAGACGCTGGATACCGCCAAGATGGCCGGCGCGGCGCAGGGCCTGGTTGGCGAGCACGATTTTCGGCCATTAGCCGCCAGTCATCCTAAAGAAAAAAGCGCCGTACGGCGAGTAAGCCGCTGGGACGTCTGGCGAGCTGGGGACACGGTAATCATAGAATGTGAGGCCAACGGCTTCCTCCGCCATCAAATTCGCAGAGCCAACGCCTTGCTGGTGGGGGTCGGAACCGACAAATGGGATGAAAGCATAATTACGGATTCCCTGAAGGCTAAATTACCCCAGAATTGGGCGTTTCCAATTCTGCCGGCCAAGGGGCTCTGTTTGATGCGAGTGACGTATCCAGAATCTTGGCAAAAGGTCAAAAATACCGATGAAGCGGACTAGCACCTATTTCCCAAAAACCGGTGAAGTACCCCAATCCTGGCGCGTCATCGACGCCACCGGCAGGCCCCTGGGCAGACTCGCCCGAGACATCGCCGTGGCCCTGCTCGGAAAAGACAAGCCTACCTACACTCCCCATGTGATTACCGGCGACCACGTGGTGGTGCTCAACGCAACCCGGGTGATGACCACCGGCAAAAAGCAGCTCCAAAAAACCTACTATCGCCACAGCGGGTACGTAGGCAACCTGAAAACCTTTACGCTTCGGGATATGCAGGAGAAGCATCCGGAGCGGGTCATTGAGTTGGCGGTGAAGGGAATGCTGCCCCGCAACAAGCAGGGACGGCAAATGCTGCGGCGCCTGAAAGTATACGCTGGGGACAGCCACCCTCATCAGGCGCAGGTTGGGGCCGAACCAATTCAGTCAGAAGGAATAGGTAATAAAGAAGGGTAGTGAATTAGATTGGTGCAGGCCGAATCACAACAAGAGTATTACTACGGTACCGGGAAAAGAAAGACCGCCATTGCCAAGGTGCGACTGTATCTGGACGACGGCGGCCCCATTATCGTTAACGGCAAAACCATGGAGGAGTTCTTTAACTGGCATCCATGGCAGCTGGAGATTACCGAGCCCTTCCGGGCCACCGACACCGTCAACCGCTTCCGCGTCAACGTCCGGGTCCTGGGCGGTGGGGTCCATGCCCAGGCTCAAGCCATCAGGCACGGGATTGCCCGGGCCCTGGTTGTCTACGACGAAACCATGAAACCCACTCTGCGGAGCCACGGCTTCATCACGCGGGACTCCCGCATCAAAGAGAGCAAGAAATACGGGCTGAAACGGGCCCGCCGAGCCCCTCAGTACACCAAACGCTAGCAGCCCTTCGGGTGCCCACCAGTCACCCCGGTAACAGCCTGGGGCGTCCAATAGGACGCCCCCTCTTCAATTGGCAGCTTATTCTAAACTCGACCGGCGGCTAAAAAAGGTCACCCAAGGTTAGCCAATAAAATACTATATAGGCTCCCGCAATGACCATTAGCCAGGCGCCTATCGGTTGAATATAGGGCATGGCCTTCCTGAGCCACCGCACCATGGTCCCTTTGAAAAGGGCCATGCCAATGGTAAGCAGCATGATTACCAGGCCCATGCCTACCGCGAACAACAGAAACTGTCCTACGGCGGTAAGCAGACTCGAGACCGCCAGTGTGGTTCCGATCACCGTAAGGAATATGGGGAGAGTGCAGCTCAAAGACGCCGTGCCGTAGCTAAGGCCGAAGAGAAAATAGCCTTTAACGCTAACCTGATTGGCGTCCCCCATGTGGGAAGCGGCTCGGGCGGCCAACCCGGTGTAAAGCTTGCCTCCACTCATCAGCCAGGCGCCCAGCGCCGTAAGCACTACTCCAATGGCCAGACCGACGAAGGGCAAGACTCCCACCACCAATGTTCGGGTGCCCAGGCTCAATAGAATCCCGGCCAGGCCGAAGAGCACCACAAAACCGGCGGTTACGGAGAGGCCTACCAACATGGCTTGGCCGACCTGCCTTAGCGGGTTGTTATCCGGCCGGGTCTGGTCACCCGACCCCAGGTACAATCCCAGGTAAGCTGGCAGCATGGCGAATCCACAAGGGTTAACCGCCGATACCATTCCAGCGGCGAAAGCGAATCCCAACGGAAGAAACAGACCCACTCCAACCAGGAAAGAGCCGGATCCGCCGGACAATACCTCCACAAATCCGTTGACGCCGTCTATACCCTGGGTGTCCCGCATCAAATAAGCGCCGACCACGGCCAGCGCATACGCGGTCGCCGCCACCAGCACCGGCAGCACCACGCGGCGCAGCAGGTTTGTTTCGCGAAAGGTCGTGGATAAACTTTTGGCTAGGGACATCCGGAGCCACTCCTGTCAGCGGTCAATTCCGCCTCCAATACAGTAAGACAAACCTGGATGTCAATCCAATCCAGCATTTCGCCTCACTCATATTTTAGATGCGGTGGAGCAGGGAATCGATTTTGCCGCCTCCCAGGCCTTTCGGGGTTTACTGATCTTTGACGAAATAACTAAACTTGGGGATTTCCCATACAGCGGCAACATCTGATTGATTAGACGCCCAGATAGGCAGCGGCAGCGTCCAGCAGCCGGGTAACTTGGGCCGGTGTGCTGGACTCGCAGTAGATCCGCAGCAGGGGCTCGGTTCCCGAGAACCTAGAAGCAAGCCAGCCGTCTTCAAACAACAGCCTTCGTCCGTCTATTTGGTCGGACCCGATGACCGGCACTCCGGCCAGCTCCGTTAAGTCCGGGCTATCTAACCGCTGCTGAATCTGCTCCCTCGCCTGGGGAATGAATGCCACGTCGCGGCGCTGATAGGAGGAAGAGCCCACCTGGTCGAAGAGATGGCCGACTAGCTGGGAGGGCGTCTTGCCCGTCCTGGCCATATACTCCAAAATGTAAAGTCCGCTGAGAATTCCATCGCGCTCGGGAATATGCCCACGAAAGGCAAAGCCACCACTCTCTTCGCCTCCCATCAAAGCGTCGACCTCCGACATCTTGGGCCCAATGTATTTGAACCCAACCTTCATTTCATGGACATCGACGCCGTACTCCTGGCCCAGCTTGTTCAGCATCATGGAGGAGGTTACCCCTTTGACCAAAGCGCCCCGCTGGCCCTTCTCCTGAAGCAAGTATAGGGCCAGCAAGGAAAACACCTCCAGAGTGCTGATAAATGCCCCGTCTTCGTCCATTACCCCCAGCCGGTCGGCATCACCGTCCAAGGCCAACCCCACGGAGCAGCGCTTCGCACTGATCAACTCGGACAATCGAGTCAGATTATGAGCAATAGGCTCGGGCTGCTCCATTCCCGGGAAGGCTGGATTGACGTAACCGTTTATTTCCTCCACGATGGTTGGACCACCGGAAAGCAGGGCAGGGAAATAACCGGCTCCGGCGCCGAACATGGCATCCACCGCCACCCGCAGCCCCGATTGCTGAATCGCCGCTACATCCACCAATGACCGGATGCGCTCCAGGTAGGGAGGAGCCGGGTCGATAGCCACAATCAACCCCCGTTTCTTCCCTTCCTCAAGTGACATGGATTCAGCACTGCCACTGCGGGCGATAAAACCTTCCAGGCGGTCGGTAATCTCCTGAGTCGCGCTGCCGGCATACTCCGGTTTGAACTTGAACCCGTTCCAGTTCCCCGGATTATGGCTGGCCGTGATTATCGCCGCCGCCGCCGCATCGTGGTGCAGCACGTTGAAGCTGATCACCGGGGTGGGAGCCGCCCGGCCGGCAAGATATACTTTAATGCCATTACCGGCACATACTCCGGCCACGGTTTCAGCAAAATTTTGGGACAAGAACCTGGTATCGTAGCCCACCACCAGGCCTTTGGCCGCCGAACCTTCCTCTTTCAGATAGTCCGATAACCCCTGGGCGCAGCGAGCCACGTTGGCGAAGGTAAAATCCTCGGCGATTAAAGCCCGCCACCCGTCGGTGCCGAATTTAATGTCCGCGACCATATCCACTCCCTGAAAACTTCCAATAAAAAACCCTTACTTACCTATTTTATCATTTGCCAGCCGGACGCCGGCCGAAGGAAGCAAGGGCTTCGCCAGGTTTTTTGGACTGTCATTGCGAGGGCCACAGGTCCGAAGCAATCTCATGGCAGTAAGGAGAACCTATAGGCCTGCCTCTTTGCGCAAGGTTTCGGCTTTATCGGTCTGCTCCCAGGGCAAGTCTAGATCGTCGCGGCCGAAGTGCCCATAGGCCGCGGTCTGCTGATAAATCGGTCGCCGCAGGGTCAGGTCCTGGATAATTGCGGCCGGGCGCAGGTCGAAATGTTTCACCACCAGGTCGTGGATGGTCTGATTGGCCACGTGGTTGGAATCAAAGGTTTCCACCGAAACCGAAATGGGGCGGGCGATACCGATGGCGTAGGAGACGATAATCTCGACCCGATCTGCCAGCCCGGCGGCCACCAGATTTTTCGCCACGTAGCGGGCGGCGTAGGCTCCGGAACGGTCGACTTTTGTCGGGTCCTTACCGGAGAAAGCGCCCCCGCCGTGGCGGGCGATGCCACCGTAGGTATCCACCAGAATCTTGCGGCCGGTGAGACCGGTGTCCCCGGCCGGCCCGCCGATGACAAAGCGCCCGCTGGGATTGATGTAATACTTGGTTTCGGAATCCAGCATATCTGCGGAGATAACCTTCTTGATAACCTGCTCCTTGATGTCTTGCTCGATCCGCTCATTGCTTACGTCCGGGTCGTGCTGCGCGGCGATGACCACGGTATCCACCCGGTGGGGCACTCCATGCCGGTACTCCACCGTCACCTGGGATTTCCCATCGGGCCGCAGGTAGGGCAAAATGCCTTCCTTGCGAACCAGACTCAGCTGGTGGACCAGCTTGTGCGACAGGATGACGGTTAGCGGCATCAGCTCCGGCGTTTCGTTACAGGCAAAGCCCACCATCATGCCCTGGTCGCCGGCTCCGATGGTATCCAAGTCCTGTTCCCGGTCCTGCTGGTTGTCGCTGCCTCGCACTTCCAGCGCTTCGCTGACCCCAGCGCTGATGTCGCTGGACTGCTCCTGGATGGACACGCTGACGCCGCAGCTGGAGCCGTCGATGCCGTAATCGGAATTGGTGTAACCGGCGTTTCGCAAGGTTCTGCGGACTATGCTGGGCACGTCGACGTAGGTGGTAGTGGTGATCTCGCCCATCACCACTACCAGACCGTTGGTGGTGGCGGTTTCGCAGGCCACCCGGCCCATGGGGTCGTCCTTCATCACCGCATCCAGAACGGCGTCGGAGATCTGGTCACACAGCTTGTCCGGATGCCCCTCCGTGACCGACTCCGAGGTCAGCAGGTATTTCGGCGATTCGTTAAACAGCAATGGCATTGATTCTTCTCCTATCAGGCGGGCTTTAAGTTCCCTCTTCTTAAGTCCCTTCTTCCCAACTGTCTTGGTAACGCTGCTGGTCCGCTGTCAGGGTATCAATGCTGATTCCCAAGGACTGCAATTTGAGCCGGCCCACTTCCTGGTCAGTCTCCGGCGGAACGTTATAAACCCCCGGCTCCAGCTTGCCCTGGTTCTGAACCAGATACTCCATACCCAGGGCCTGGTTGGCAAAGCTCATGTCCATCACCGCTGAGGGGTGGCCTTCCGCGGCCGACAGGTTGATCAGACGCCCTTCGGCCAGCAGGTACAGGTCGCGGCCGTCGGGCATGGTGTATTCCTCCACGTAGGGCCGCACTTCCCGATGGGAGATGGCCATCGCCTCTAGGGAAGGAATGTCGATCTCCACATTGAAATGGCCGCTATTCGCCATGACAGCGCCATTGGACATTACCTCTATCTGCTCCTTGCCCAGGGTATGCAGACCCCCGGTGACGGTGATGAAGACCTCTCCCACCTTGGCCGCTTCCAACCCGGGCATTACGGAAAAACCGTCCATTAGGGCTTCCAGCGCCCGCACCGGGTTCACCTCGGTGACGATGACGTGGGCACCCAAACCACGGGCCCGGGAAGCAACGCCGCGTCCGCACCAGCCATAGCCACAAACCACCACCCGGCGTCCGGCCCATAACAAATTGGTGGCGCGGGTAATACCGTCCAGCGTGCTCTGTCCGGTGCCATACCTATTATCGAAGAAATGCTTGGTTTCGGCTTCGTTCACCGCGATGATGGGGTAATTCAGCTTCTTGTCGTTGGCCATGGCGGTGAGACGTATTACGCCGGTGGTGGTTTCCTCGGTGCCTCCCAGCACAGTCTTCAGCAAATCCGCGCGCTGGGTGTGGATGCTGGTTACCAGGTCGGCGCCGTCGTCCATCGTATATTGGGGCTGGTGGTCCAGCACAGCACCTATGTGCCGGTAATAGGTTTCGTTATCCTCCCCCTTGATGGAAAAGGTTGGAATGCCGTACTCGCTGACCAACGCCGCGGCCACGTCGTCCTGAGTGCTCAGCGGGTTGCTGGCGCACAGCACTAGGTCGGCGCCCCCGGCCTGCAGGGTTATCGCCAGGTTGGCGGTCTCGGTGGTGACGTGAAGGCAAGCCGACATTCGGTATCCGGCCAGCGGCTTCTCCTTGGCGAAGCGGTCTTTAATCAGGCGCAAAACACCCATTTCCCGCTCGGCCCATTCGATGCGATTCACTCCTTGCTTAGCCAGGGACAGATCCTTGACGTCCCCCTTGACTCCCTGTGATGACAAAACTCTACTCCTTTAGATATAGTCTCAAAATTTGTTTCCTGCCCATTAACTGATCACACCAGAACACCTGGGCCGGGATACTCATGGCAACAACCTGCAAAAGGTTGCCCAATCCTAAAGCCTGGCCCCAGCCTAGCGTCAGCTGGTTACTCGACCCTAGAAGTCTGGCCGGAAAGCCATTGGCCGGGTTTCGCGCTACGCCAGACAGACGTATTATAGTCTTATGGGGCATGATAGTGTCTGTAATACGGTTCAAGAACCCACTGTTACATCGACAATCGTCGCTAAGAAAACGACGACTTGGGGAGAATCGGGGTTTCCGTCCGAGTTTCTAGGGATTATCACCATAAGACGTAGGGTGGTTGCCGGCGATCCAGAAGGGAGTACCGTCTTCGATGTTGTAAAGGGTCCCTGAATCGTAACCCATGGAAGCCGCCACCTCGCAGGCCAAGCCGCTCCGCACACCGGCGGCGCAGATGAACAGCAGCTTTTTGTCTTGAGGCACCTCGGCAATGCGGTCGGTCAGCTCATCCACGTTGATGTGGATGGCTCCAGTAACGTGTCCGGTCACCCACTCGTCGTCCCGCCGCACGTCGATCACCACCGTGCCGTTGGGATCGGCTTCCAGCATCGCGCTGGCTTCATTAGAATCGACCCGAGCATAAGGTTCACCAGGTTCTCGCCTAGGCATCTCTTACCTCCATTTTTCAGGACGGGCTTTTTCAGGCCAGTTTTTCAGGCCAGGTATCGGCCCACCAGGGGGGCCAGCTTGTTCTTGAGCTCTTCAGCAATTCCCTGGGGATGGGTAATGATGGTGTCCTTCAACGCGGAAGGACAGGAGCAGTCGGAGTCTCCGTTTAAATGGGGTCGGGTCAGCTGAGGGATGACCCTACGCAGCATTTCCTTGGAGTTGGCCACGTTCTTCTGGAGATTCTGGACCACCATCTCCACGGTCACCGCCTCTTCGGTTTCGCGCCAGCAGTCGTAGTCGGTAACCCAGGCCATGGTGGCGTAGCAGATCTCCGCCTCCCGGGCCAGCTTGGCCTCGGGCAGGGCGGTCATCCCAATGATGTCGGCTCCCCAAGCCCGATACATGAAGGATTCGGCTCTGGTGGAGAAGGCTGGACCCTCCATCACCACCATGGTTGCTCCGGGATGAACCGGTATGCCCATCTCTCCCGCGCACTGCTGCATTACCCGGCTGGCCACCGGGCAGAAGGGATCGGCGAAGCCGATATGCACCACGATGCCTTCATCGAAAAAGGTGTTGGCCCGCTGCCGGGTGCGGTCGATCAACTGGTCCGGAATGGCCAGGTCCAGCGGTGCGTACTCCTCCCTCAGGCTACCCACGGCGCTAACTGAGATGATGCGCCCGACGCCCAAGGTCTTCAGGGCGTAAATATTGGCTCGGGCCGGTATGTGGGAAGGATTGAGCCGGTGCCCTCGTCCGTGTCGCGGCAGGAAGGCCACCGTCGTCCCTTCCAGCGAGCCCACGACTATGGCATCGCTGGGCTTACCGAAAGGGGTATCCATATCGATGAAATCCACATTGGTCAGTCCTTCCATCTCGTAGAGGCCGCTGCCGCCAATAACCGCGATGGCCGCTTGCTTGTGGTTCATCCGGAGCCTATCTCCCCGGCGGAGGCGCCGGCCGCGAGTTTTAGACTTTCCCTCAAACTCTCCGGGTAAGGTGGCCGGCAAATTGCCTCTTCAGTGACAATTGCGGTGATGTACTTGCTGGGAGTTACATCGAAGGAGGGATTGAGGGCCGGGACACCGGGAGGAGCCGTGGCCACCCCCTGAAAATGGGTAACCTCCTCCTGGGGACGTTCCTCTATCTCGATTTCATCGCCGGTCTGCAATCCCAGGTCCACGGTGCTGGTGGGAGCCGCCACGTAGAAGGGTAGGTTATTCTCTTTGGCCAATACCGCCAGCGAGTAGGTCCCAATCTTATTGGCCGTGTCCCCGTTGGCGGCGATACGGTCGGCGCCGGTAATGACGCAGCTAATCCCGCCCTGACGCATCAACATCCCCGCCGCGGAGTCCACCAGCAGAGTAGACGGTATGCCCAGCTGCTGGAACTCCCACGACGTCAGCCGGGCTCCCTGTAAAAAGGGCCGGGTCTCCGTGTTGAATACCTGAAACCGGCGGCCCGATTCCCAGCCGGCCCGAATAACGCCCAAGGCCGTGCCGAAGGCGGAGGTCGCCAGAGCGCCGGTGTTGCAGTGCGTCAACACTCCACCGCCATCGGGTATCAACTCTTTTCCCAACTCACCCATCTTGCGGTTGATGGTCTCATCCTCTTCTTGGATCCGTTTCGCCTCGGCCAGCAGCCGCGCCCTGATTGCTTCCGGCTCCCGCTCTGACTCAGCTACCTGGAGCATCCGCTTCACCGCCCACTGTAGGTTCACCGCCGTGGGCCTGGCGGCGGCGATTTCAGCGGCGGCCCGGGCCAGGTTGGCCATCAGACCCTCTCCATCGGGGGATGAATCTGACCTAGCTGCCAGTGCCACGGCGTAACCAGCAGTTACCCCAATGGCGGGCGCTCCCCGAACCTGCATGTCTCTAATCGCCGTGGCGGCCCCCTGCCAGGTCACCACCTCCACAACCACCTGTTCCAATGGCAGCTTGGTCTGGTCCAGAAGCCATAACCTGTCCTGGGACCACTGTATGGGGCGAATTTCTTTCAAATCAGATATAAAAATCAGGCGAATCGGCGCTTCGGGCCAGGCATAAAAAAAGCCCCCCCACGGCGAGAAGCTCAACATTTCTTAGAGCTCCCTCATCTTTACGTCCAAACCTCGCCAGGTAGGACGCCGGAGTTGGCACCGTATCGCGACGCGAATATCCCGCCGAACCGGTTGCCTGGCTTCGTCGGGCCGTTCCCTCTGCCGTTCTGGATAAGGGTTCCAACGGGCTATTCAGTTTTCAGTTGGTAATACTACTAAGGGTTGACTAGGGTGTCAAGAAAAACTGGCCCGGGCCGCTGGGCGGTTTAACAGCCTGCGGTTTGACATTCCGGGGGAGCCCACCCATAATTCCCCCAACCATAATTGCCCAAAAAATTTCCAGGTAGCCGCCCCATCAGATGAGCCAGACGGCCCAGATAGTAGATAGTGTAATAGTGTAGATAGTGTAATAGTATGGAACCCTACAGGCTTCCTCTGCCCGCCCAGGACCTGGGTCTGTTCACCGATTTGTACGAGCTGACCATGGCCCAGACCTTCTTCCAACAGCGGATGTTCGCCGGGGCTACTTTTAGCTTGTTTATCCGGCAATATCCTCCCAACCGCGGCTTTATGGTTTCAGCCGGGCTGGAGGATGTGCTGGACTACCTGGAGGCGTTCCACTTCAGCCAACAGGGCCTGGATTATCTGCGGTCTACCGGCCAATTCGGCGATGATTTTCTGCAATATTTGAAGAATGATGTAGGACCATTTGCCGGAAGCGTGCGGGCCATTCCCGAGGGACGTCTATTCTTCGTCAACGAGCCGGTGCTGGAGATAACCGCGCCCATTATCCAGGCCCAGCTAGTGGAGACCTTTGTAATTAACCAGATCAACTTCCAGAGCCTGCTGACCACCAAGGCGGCGCGCTGCGTGGCGGCGGCGCGAGGCCGGGTACTGGTCGATTTCGCTTCCCGCCGGACCCACGGCGTCGACGCCGCGCTGAAGATGGCTCGCTGCAGCTACATCGCGGGATTCCAGTCGACCAGCAACGTGCTGGCGGCCCAGCGGTACGGCATTCCGCCCTCCGGAACCATGGCCCACTCCTTCATCTCCAGCTTTCCCTCCGAGATCGAGGCGTTTCGGGCCTACGCCGGCGCCTTCCCCGACCGGACGGTCCTGTTACTGGACACTTACGACACTATTCAAGGCGCCTGGCATGCGGCGGAAGTGGGCCGGGAACTGGAGGATGCGGGACACCGATTGGCAGGCGTGCGGCTGGATTCTGGGGACTTCGGCAGCCTGAGCCGGCAGGTCCGGCAGATTCTGGACGATGCCGGCCTGGGTTATGTAAACATCATCGCCAGCGGCGGCCTGGATGAATACCAGATCCAGGATCTGTTGCAGGCCGGCGCGCCCATAGACCAGTTCGGCGTCGGTACTCGGGTCGGAGTGTCCGATGACGCTCCCTGGTCGGACATGGCCTACAAGCTGGTCCGCTACGACCAGATGCCGGTCATGAAGCTCAGCACGGGCAAAACATCTTTGCCGGGCGGCAAGCAGGTCTTACGCTTAAAAACGCCGCAGGGCCGCTTCGATAGGGACATCCTGGCCTGCGAGGATGAGAACCTACCCGGCGGAGAAGCGCTGCTGGAGCTGGTAATGCAAGACGGCCGGCGGCTGGGCTCAAAACCCCAGCTGGATGATATCCGCAGCAGATTGGCTCAGGATTTGGCCCGGCTGGACGGGCACTACCAACGGCTTTACAATCCACCCCGTTATCCGGTGACCTTGAGCGCCCGGCTGGAGCGTCTCGCCGCTCAAGTTCAGGAACGGATGCCGGACCTACCCTAGACCGGACCTACCCTAGACTGGAAGGGGATTCCAGCAGTCTTCCCCGGAATTTTTCAGGAGTCTTCCAGGAGTCTTCCAGGAGTCTTCAATGAAAATAGCGGTCTGTGCCAAATACGTGCCGGTGGTGTCGAGGATCCAGTTCGACTACGAGCAAAAGACGATCATTCGAGAGGGAGTGCCCTCCGAGGTCAACCCCTTCGACCTGCTGGCGCTGGTTTGCGGCGTCGAGCTCAAATCTGATGATCGGGACGAGGTATTGGTCTTGACCATGGGGCCGCCCCAGGCCAGAGAAGGGCTGGTCGAGTGCCTGGCCCTGGGAGCAGACCGGGCCCAGTTGCTGACCGACCGGGCCTTGGCCGGGTCCGACACTTTAGCCACGGCCCGGGCATTGGCCCTAGCCCTGGAAGCGGAGCAGCCCGACCTGATCATCTGCGGCCGCAACAGCGCCGACGCTGAAACGGGCCAGGTAGGACCAGAGCTGGCGGAGCTTTTGGGAATCCCCCACATCAGCCAGGTCAGCGAGCTGGAATATCAAAGGGACCGGAACCACATCGTTGCGCGACGCGTTACTGATGATGGATATCAGCTCATAGAATGTCCGCTGCCGGCGCTGGTTTGCGTTACCGAGGGAATAGCGCCGGAGCGTTTTCCCGACCCGGAGGATTTGGAACTGGCCCAGGAAAAACCGATAGTTGAGACCTCTTGCGCCCAGCTTTCATCGGACCCGAACCTGTTTGGCCTGGCCGGATCCCCAACCTGGGTGGAGGACATCCGCCTGGTCGAGCCCAACCGGCTGGGGGTGGTCATCGCGGAGGAGGACCCGGCGGTGGCGGCCCAACAGGTGGCCGAGCACCTTAGGCAGCGTCTCGCCGAACTGGCCGCGGCCGAGGGCCCTGCCATTGGCTCCGCCGACCTGACGCGGTACTCCGGCCAACGGGAAAAAAGCATTTGGGTTGTGTCTGAATCCGGCCGGGATGGGCTGCGTCAGGTTACCCTGGAAATGCTGGGCAAGGCCCGCGAGCTCAGCGCCCGCACCCGCAGTGAGGTTGCGGCCATCGTTTTCGGCAACGCCTCTTCGGACCTGGTCAATCAGCTGGCCAGCTATGGCGCCGACCGGGTGCTGGTACTGGATAACAGCAGCCTGGGGCCGGTCTGCTGCCGGGGGGTGGTCCAGTCCCTGGCTGAGGCCATCACCGCAGCCCAGCCCTACGCAGTCCTATTCGCCTCCACACCGGATGGGCGTGACCTGGCTTCCCGGATTGCCGCCCGGCTGAAATTGGGTTTGACCGGTGACGCCATAGACCTGGAAATCAACGACAAGGACCAGTTGGTGCAGCTCAAGCCGGCTTTGGGAGGAAATGTCATTGCGCCCATTCTTTCCAAAACCCTGCCCAACCTGGTTACCCTGCGACCCGGCTTGCTGTCTCCGATAGCTCCGGAGGAAGGCGCGGCGGCTCCTATTCAAACTTTAACACCGGTGCCCTGCGAAGGGGCCGACATCACCCTCTTGGAGGAACATCAGCAGGAGCAGGCCGACGGCGTAGGATTGACCCAGGCCCAGGTAGTGGTTGGGGTGGGGATGGGAATTGGCGGGGAAGAAAACCTGGCTCAGATTCAAGCCCTGGTCCAATCCGTCGGCGCATCTCTGGCCACTACCCGCAACGTGGTCCACTCGGGCTGGCTGCCGCACCAGATTCAGGTGGGCATCAGTGGCCGGACCATCGCTCCCCAGGTTTACCTGGCCGTTGGGATCCGGGGGGCCTTCAATCACACGGTGGGCATCCAGAAGGCGGGGGTAATCCTGGCCATCAACCGGAACCACCGAGCTGCCATCTTCACGGCCGCCGACTACGGCATTGTGGGAGGCTGGGAAGAGTATCTCCCGCCGCTGCTGGAGGCCCTGCGCCCGGTGCTAGCCCAAGTCGCCAATACTCCATAATCTGGAGGGTTCATGCCCTTTCTCTGGATAACCCTAATCGTCTTCCTGGTGCTGGTTGGATTTTCGGTGCTAATTGGCGGAGTCGTCTATTTGATCCAGCTTGATCCAGCGCTTAAAGTCGGGCACCGGCATGGTCCTACCCATGAGGTTTTTGCTCCGGCTCTACCTTTATATCGTAATCATCGCCGGACTCTTGCTGCTGGCCCAGGGCCTGGCCGGACTGCTGCAAGTGGGACTGGCCTCAGCCTTGGGCAGCGACTTCAGCTACCATCCGGTCCACGCGAGAATAGCGCGAAAGCCAATAGCTGTCGATCCGCTGGAGCTGAAGGACCGGCCCCAACTGACCGACGAGGAACGCCAGCGGCTCAGCGAAATTTTGGAGCAGAAAGAAGAACGGAACCTGGAGCAGCAGCGGGAGGATCGTATTCTGGGCTTGGAGCGCGCCCGTAAGGAGGGTTTGATTCAGGGGATCAGCTTCACTTTGATCGGAGGAATAATTTGGGGAGCGCACCTCTTTTCTCGCAGAAAGCTGGAGACGGCGGAGGATCGGAGCAGCCCCATAAATAGAGGCTATCTGATAATTATGGTGGTAATCTTCGGACTGGTCACCATCATCAACCTGCCCCAGGCTGTTTTCGAGGGTTTCCGCTTTTACCTGCTGGAACCACTAGACGAGTTCAGGCGGGGGTCCCCCCCTGGCGGGAAGCTGGCCTTATCCATAGTCACTCTGCCCATATGGATCGTCTACCTGGTGGGGGCCATCAAAGCCGCCCGAGGCTCCGACTGACCGTCTGGCCCGGACCTGAGTAACTAGGGTCTTTCGTTTGTCATTGCGAGGGCCGCAGCCCCGAAGCAATCTCATTC
>CBDCEX010000003.1:0-22575 GCA_965216025.1 Dehalococcoidia bacterium | reverse complement strand
GATAGAGCAAAGCATGCTCTACTACCACCGAAAGGTGCTCGGCTATCGTCTGCGCGGTTTGAAGCGCCGCTTCGGAAAATCCATCCTCCTTATTGCTGCCCATATTGAGGGAACCTATGACCCGCCCCCGGGACTTTAGAGGAACGAACATTGCCGAACGATACCCCCCGGCTTGTTCCATCTCAAACTCCAAGGGGTAGGTAAAGTCGGCAGGATTCCGACGAATCAAGGGACGACCGGTAAGGGTGACTTCCCCCATTGGCGTTTCGAGAGTTTGGAACCTAGATGGGGTTCCCGTGGCGAAAGTCCGCTGGCTCTCTAATGCTACAGTGTACATTTCCAGGTGGTCCTTACCGGCTGGGCGAAGGGCGATGCTAAACCGATCGAGGTCAATCAACTGTCTCACTTGTAGCTCGATTCGGGTGAAAGCCTCGTTGATGTCAAGGGTGGACACTGCGATGCGCATAAGCTCGTTGAGGGTTTGGAGCCGCCCGGTCAGCATTGCCTTGCTCTCGAAGAGCCTGGCTCTCTCCACACCGGCGCCCAGCAGTTCGCCCGAAGCGGCGAATAAATTTAATTCGCTGCAACTAAACGAGCGACGCTCGGCATCGGTCATACCGAACACGCCCAGCGCCTGGCCGCCGACGGCCAACGGGATGCAAATGTGGGTCCCAACCCCCATTTCCCTCAGCAGCGACAGTTCCCGCTCATCGTCCTTAGCGTTTTTTACCACAAACATTTCGCAGCGTTGGGCCGTTAATCCTGGAATGAACTCCCCTACGGGGATGGGGTGTTGTTCGAGCCAATCTTTCGCCGCCGGTGGGAGGTTGCGCTCGGCGGCGAGGGTCAAACACTGAGTTGCGTCATCAATCAGCAGAGCCGCCCCTCCCTCCATCCCAGTTAGGGCGATCAGTCGCTCCAGGGCCAGGTCCAGCAACTCCGGAACATTCAGGGCTCCGCTGACCGCAGTGGATATGGCGGTGAGACAGGCGCTCTCTTCGGCTTGACGCACCAATTGTTTGTTGAGCCAGGCGTGCTCCACGACCACCGCCAGGTGATCGGCAATCTCCTAGTACAGGTTGGCGTAAATAACCCGGCAGTTCATGCGACCAGCACCTTGCCTTGGTAAGTCCATTTGAAGGGCTTTGCCATGGTCCGGTTGTAATAGTCGATGAAGTCCCACACCTTCTGTTTCAGATCGGTCACCGATCTGAATGACCCTCGCTGTAGCAGTTTTCGCACCAGAATGCTCAGCCAGATTTCCACTTGGTTCATCCATGACGTGTGCTTGGGGGTGTAGTGAAACACGATACAGTGGCTGGGATCGCTGAGAAATGCGGCCCGGGACTCTCGGTTCGCCAATGTGCCCCACTTGCCCTTCTTACCCAACTCCAGGTCCAGCCCAGACTCTCTGGCTACCCAGCGCACTAGAGATTCAGAACGGTACGTGTCCAGGTTGTCCACCACAAAATGCCACCGCTGGGCCGCCCTATCGCTAGCGATCACTGCCTCCACATGCTGCAGAAAGTCCGCTTCGGTACGTCTGGGCCCCCCATAGGGCTCAACAATCTGACCCGTCACCACATCCCGACTGATGATGAAGGAGCGTGTACCATGCCGGATGTACTCAAACTCCCGCCGTTCCACCTTCCCCGGCGCCAAGGGCAACCCAGGATGTTTGCGCTCCAGGGCCTGTACTCCGGTCAACTCATCAGTGCTCATCACTCGCTCCCCAGATTGGACCAAGGCGGGAGCTTCTCGGTACAGATCGCAGATGTCAGTGACTTTGGCGTCATAGTGCTCGTCCCCGGAGGGTGTCAACCAATAGCGTATCCGGTGGGGTTTCAGGTCCCCCTTTCTAGAAGCCTGGCCGCATGACGGGGGGAAATCCGTTCTACGATGCCTTTTTCGATGATCTCATCAGCCAATTCCCGGCTGGTCCACTGGCTGATAGGACGACCGCACTGGCTGGGGGCCTCACAAGCCAGGGACATGATCTGGCAAACTTGCTCTGGGGTGATCCGGGCGGGAGCCCCAGGACGAGGCGCATCCCGCAACCTTTCTTCTATACTCAGGTCTTCCAGAATGGCTGCCTGTAGCCCCAGCCACCGGTTGCGCCAGAACCGTACCGTATCCACATCCAGGCCCACTTCGCGGGCTATTTGGCTGTTGTTCAGGCCAGCCGCGGCAGACAGAATGATTCTGCCTCGCCGGGCCAACTGCTGGGGGGTGCTATATCGGCGCACCAGGGTTTCCAATCCTTGCTGCTCTTCCGGGGATAATTCCACCACGGGAGGTTTCGGTCCACGCATCGCCTTCACCACCACACTTCATCTCTCCAACCTCAACGCGCTCATTATACTACTCGGGCTTTTCAGCCCACCTGTACTAGTACTACAACGACGAGTTGTCTGGTAGGATGGCTGGACAGATGATGTTGGGTGGTTTGGGTGATGGATGCGGCGAGCTTCGAGCGGGTCTACGACAGCCTTCAGGAATTCCACGCCTTCTTTGCGGCCTCCTTCGGCCGCAAGCAGTGGCGGGATCACAGCGGGAATTACCTTCAGGCGCTGCTGGTGCAGGACCAGGAGCGGCGCAACGCCGAGAATCTCTCGGAATCGGTGGGCATCTCGGCCCGGGCGATGCAGCGCTTTCTCACCGAGGCCCGGTGGTCCGATGAGACAGTCATAGGGCGGTTGCAGGAATACTTGGCCCCCAGGCTGGGACACCCGGAGGCGGTGTGGGTGTTCGATGGCAGCGACTTCCCCAAGCAGGGCAGGAAATCGGCGGGAGTGGCCCGGCAGTACTGCGGCAGGCTGGGCAAGGTGGCCAACTGCCAGGGTGGGATGTTCCTGGCCTACGTCAGCCCGCTGGGCCGGGCGTTGGTGGACAAGCGGCTGTATCTGCCCAAGAGTTGGACCTCCGACCAGGACCGGTGTGCTGCGGCGGGTGTGCCGGAGGACCGGCGGAACTACCGGTCAAAGACGGAGTTGGCCCTGGAGATGCTGGAGCGGGTCCTGGAGTTGGGCTACCTCAGGGCCGAGTGGGTTGCCGGAGACGACGCCTTCGGGATGTCGCCGACCTTCCGGGAGGGACTGGCGGCCCTGGGGATGCGCTACGTGCTGGACGTTCCGGGCGGCACTACGGTCTGGCCCTTGGACCCGGCTTGGACCAGTCCGGAATATCCGGGGTTCGGCCGCCCCCGCAAACCCAAGCTGCGGCCTGGGCAGCGGCGGACCATGGAGCAGCGCGGTGATGAACTGCCGGATGAGGCTTGGCGGGAGATAACGGTGGCCCAGGGAAGCCAGGGGCCGCGCACCTACCGGTTCAGTGCCCAGCGGGTGCGGGCCACCAGAAGGCGCAAGCCCGGCGAGGAACTGTGGGCCGTCTGGCGCCGGAACCTGGACGGCAGCGAGCCCCGCTACTACCTGTCCAACGCTCCCGAGGGCACAACCTTGGAGACTCTGGCCTACGTGGGTGGGTCCAGGTGGCGCATTGAAACGGAGTTCGAGACTGAGAAGGGTGACGTGGGACTGGACGAATACGAGACCCGCAGCTGGGCAGGGTGGCATCACCACATAGCCATGTGCCTGCTGGGTGGAGCGTTCCTGCTGAGCCTGCAGCAGGATTGGGGGGAAAAAGATGCCCCGGATCACGAGGCCACAGGTGTACCGGGTGGTGCGGGAGATGCTGCCCCGGGAGCAGTTCGGGCTCGATCAATTGCTGTTGTGGCTGGAGGATACGCAGCTACGCAACGAACGGGCTCGCCGTTCCCACGAGAGACGCCGCTCCACCCGCCGCGAAAGCAGGATGGAGCCGCCACCTTAAACCCGTCGTTGTAGTACTAGTATTACAACGTCAGTTAGTTTGATAGGATGACTGTGTAGCTGGAGAGGGAATAGGCAGGTGAGGTGGGGATGTGGATGCGGCAGCTTTCGAGCAGGTGTACGGGTCATTTCGGGATTTTCACGCTTACTTCGCGCCGCTGTTTGGCCGCCGGGAGACGCGGGAGCACAGCGGTCATTATCTCCAGGCCCTGCTGGTACAGTCTGGGGAGCGGCGCAACGCTGAGAACCTGTCGGAGACGGTTCCGGGGTCAGCCCGAGGGATGCAGCGGTTTCTCACCGATTCTCCCTGGGACGATGAGGTGATTATAGGACGGCTGCAGGAGTACCTGGGAACCCGGCTGGAGCATCCGGAAGGGGTGTGGGTGCTGGACGGCAGCGACTTTCCCAAGCAGGGGAGGAAGTCGGTGGGAGTGGCCCGGCAGTACTGCGGGAGGCTGGGGAAGGTGGCCAACTGCCAGACGGGGATGTTCCTGGCCTATGTCAGCCCGTTGGGACGGGCATTGGTGGACAAGGGGCTGTATCTGCCCGAGAGTTGGACCTCGGACAAAGACCGGTGTGAGGCGGCGGGTGTGCCGGAGGATAGGCAGGGCTACCGGTCCAAGACGGAGTTGGCCTTGGAGATGGTGGGGCGGGCACAGGAGCGGGGCCACCTGAAGGCTGGATGGGTCGCGGCGGACGACGCCTTCGGGATGTCGCCGTCCTTCCGGGAGGGCCTGGCGGCCTTGGGGATGTGGTACGTGCTGGACGTTCCGTCCGGCTTTACGGTGTGGCCGCCGGAGCCTGCCTGGACCAGTGCGGAGTATCAGGGATTCGGGCGTCCCCGCAAACCCAGGCTGCGAGACGGTCAGCGCCGGACCATGGAGCAGCGCAGCCACGAGTTGCCGGAGGAGGCCTGGCGTGAGATTACGGTGGCCGAGGGAAGCCAGGGGCCACGCAGCTACCTTTTCAGCGCCCAGAGGGTGCGACCGACCAGCAGGCGCAAGCCCGGCGAAATCCACTGGGCCGTCTACCGCCGGAACCGGGACGGCAGCGAACCCCGCCACTACCTGTCCAATGCTCCGGAGGATACCCCGTTGGAGACCCTGGCATACGTGGGAGGCTCCCGTTGGCGTATAGAAACGGAGTTTGAGACGGAGAAAAGCGACGTAGGCCTGGACGAGTACGAGACCCGCACCTGGGCTGGCTGGCATCACCACGTGGCCCTGTGCCTGCTGGGCGGAGCTTTTCTGCTGAGCCTGCAACAGGCTTGGGGGGAAAAAGATGCCCCGGATCACGAGGCCACAGGTGTACCGGGTGGTGCGGGAGATGCTGCCCCGGGAGCAGTTCGGGCCCGATCAATTGCTGCGGTGGCTGGAGGATACGCAGCTACGCAACGAACGGGCTCGCCGTTCCCACGAGAGACGCCGCTCCACCCGCCGCGAAAGCAGGATGGAGCCGCCACCTTAAACCCGTCGTTGTAGTACTAGGAGGCCGGCCGAAAAGTAGCCTGACTTGGGGGATCCCGATAGAATTGCAGGAGGACAAAAGGGATGTGGGAGGTTGATGATGCTCGGAGTAAGGTCGGCGCAACGAGGGCTCCTGGAAGCGGACCATCTGTATCTGGACTATGTAGGTAAGGGCTCCTTCTACGGCTTCCTGGCCTCCATGCGGGGACAGCTATTTCGAGACGAAGATTTCGCCGATCTCTATTGCCCGGACAACGGCCGGGACAGCGTGCCTCCCAGTCTGGTGGCCACCGCGTTGTTGCTGCAAGCCTACGACAAAGTGAGCGACCTGGAAGCCAAGCAGAGGGCGGATTTCGACATCCGGTGGAAGGTGGCGTTGGGGATCGAGGTGGAGGACCGTCCCTTTGCCAAGAGCACCCTGCAACTGTTTCGAGCCCAGCTGATCCTCCACGACCGGGTGCGAGCCGTCTTTCAGCGCAGCCTCCAATTCGCCCGGCAGACCGGCTGCCTGAAAGGACGGCGGATGAAGGTAGCGGTGGACACCACCTACATTCTGGGCCGAGGAGCGGTCAAGGACACTTACAACCTGCTGGCCGACGGCATCGTCCAGGTGGTCCGGGCACTGGCCCAACTGGATGGAGCCCGGGCCGAGGAGTGGGCCTTGAGACACGGCCTGGCGCTCTACTTTGGCTCCAGTGTGAAGGGAGAGGCGGGGATTGACTGGGACAACAAGAAAGAGCGGCAAGCCTTACTGCAGAAGATAGTAGCCGATGCCGATGGGGTATTGGAATTGGCCCGTCAGGCCCAAGGGAGATTTCCCGCAGATAGTCCTGAGCGTCAGGCTATTGGAGAAGCAGCGGAACTCTTGGGGCAACTGTTACTGCAGGATGTGGAACGGCAGGAGGATGGTCCGGTCCGGAAGGATGGCGTAAGCCGGGACCGGGTCCCTTCGGTGCACGACCCGGAGATGCGCCACGGGCGCAAAAGCAGCAGCAAACGCTTCGACGGACATAAGGCTGTCGTGGTGGTGGATACCGATTCCCAACTGGTGACCGCGGTAGACATTCTGCCCGGCAATGCCGGTGACAACACCGGAGTCCTGGAACTGGTGGAGCAGAGTGAAGAGAACACGGGCATAGCGGTGGAGGAGACCATTGGGGATGCGGCCTATGGGGATGGCGGGACGCGGCAGGCCTTTGCCGATGCCGGTCGGACGCTAATAGCCAAGGTGCCGGGTCGCCCGAATAAGGCCTGCTTTCCCAAGGAGGACTTCCAGATCGACCTGACGGCCGGCACCTGCACCTGCCCAGCCGGTAATGTTACCCACACCCTGCGGACCTGCGGACCTTCGGCACCCGGACCAACCGGTTGGGTCGGACCTACCTGGCCCAGAGTTTTCAATTCAACCCAAAGGTCTGTGGTCTATGCCCTCTGCGAGACCAATGTATCGCCAGCAGGAAGGGCAAGGGACGTACCGTAGCCCTCCATCCCCAAGAGGCGCTCCTGCAGCAAGCCAGGACCTTCCAGCAGAGTGAGGGCTTTGCTGAATACCGTAGTCGGCGGCAGGCGGCCGAGCATCGCCTGGCTCGGCTAGTGCAACTGGGGGTCCGCCAATCTCGCTACTTCGGCCGAGCCAAGACCCGATTCCAACTACTCATGGCGGCCATGGTGGCCAACCTGACCCTGGTGGCCACCAAGATGGAGATGATGTCCCAGACTCCAGGCTCCTCCCAAGATAGATCGAGCCAGCACGCCGCCGGGTCGCCCATCATTACGGCCGGATTCATGTTGGGCGCAGTCAGCTGGGTCGCCCTTAGCCTATACCGCAGACCTGGCCCAATCCACTGGTTATCCTCCAACCCATCTCGTCACAGCAGGGCTTTTCAGCCGGGTTTCTAGGAGACCACAAACCAGGGGTAACTCCGCAGCTTCCGCGGCGATAAGCAACGAAGAAGGGGCGTCGGGGTAGCCGTAGAATCGCCAGAAAGGTCCCGGTAGCTGGGTTGAGGCTGTGGTGGCGCCCATGCGCCGGCGAAAGGTTGGGGCAGGCTTAAAAGATGAATTGGGTCGAGCGCTGGCGCTGTCAGGTCAAGGCTCGGACCGAATGGGAAGAACTAGTCTAGGTTATCGGCGAAGGGCGAATGACGACGTAAAAGCGCTCGGAGGTGGGCCAGGACCACGCGGACTGAGGTGGTTCTGGGTAGGTGTAGTGTACGTCCGCGCCCTGGGTCAAAGAATCTACCAAGGCTTGCTTGTCTCCCGAACCCACCACTATCACCGGCGTGCTCGTTTGCCGCATGACCATGGGCAAGATGCTCATGTTTTCCTTCAAAGATGCGTCTTCACTGAGGATTACTATACGGTGGGTGCCCTTCTTCAAATGTTGCAGACCATCCAGGCTGTCGCGGGCGCCGACCACATGAAAACCGGCATCCTCCAGGGCTGGCCCCAATGTCTGGCAAACTGTGCAATCCCCTATGACCAACACATCCCCTGCCATGTCGCTCCTCGTGTCCATTAAACTAAAAAGTAGACCCGCCACCCGTACTCTTTGCAGGCCGCATTATACGTAAAGTCCAAGGGCCAGACAAGCAAATGATGGCACGAAGCCTGTAAAATATTTTCGTATGTAAATAGACCAATTACGCAACATAACGATATCAAGTAGCCAATATTGATAAAAAGACGTTGTATGAGATATTAAAACGTGGGAACTCGTTACTATGGGTTAAAGTGGCACTTTAGTGGCAGTATTGTGACATTTTGTGGTGCTTGTGCCATGATGACGAATTTCCGGGCATGGGGCCTTTGGGCCGGCTGGGCATTTGCTGAGACCAGCTAGCATAAATAATGAGCTTGGGCCCGCCAACTTCTGCGAATGTCACCCCTTGGACCGCTAACCGAACAGCAGGTAGTCCGCCAGGGCGCCTTTTAACCCATTGGGTATTGCTGGTAGAATCCCTGGGAAAGGGCTGGCAAAGGCCTGAAAAGGAATGATGGTGGTTCAAAGAAAGGTATATCCATCTCCGGAAGAGGCTCTGGCCGATGTTTTGGACGGTGCGACGATCCTGGTCAGTGGCGCGGCTGGCGGTGGATTGCCCGAGAATTTGCTGCGGGCGCTGGTTAGCGGTGGAGCCCGCGAGCTGACCCTAGTTTATTCCGCTGGAGCCAGCGCCGGTCCCGTGAGCAATTCTTCGCCTGCCGGTAATTCTTCAGGAAATTCTTCAATCGAGTCGCTGGTCGTGGCAGGGCGGGTTAGCAAGATAATCTCCCCCATGCCCTTCCCTCCCAACTCTGGCGGGCCAATAGAAGATAGCTGGCGCCAGGGCGAGATACAGATAGAAATTCTGCCCCAGGGGGTGCTGGCGGAACGCTTGCGGGCCGCAGGAGCCGGCCTGGGAGGGGTGTTTTTGTCCACCGCCCTGGGTACTAGATTCCAGGAAGGCAGGGAACGGCGCGAGATTGATGGCAAAGCCTACCTCTTGGAACTGCCGTTGAAGGCGGACTTTGCTCTTTTGAAGGCCAGCGCCGCCGATACCTACGGAAGTCTGGTCTACCAGGGGTCCGGCCGCAACTGGGGTCCGGTAATGGCAATGGCGGCCCGCATTGGTGTTGCCGAAGTCGAACGTATTTATGAACCAGGCGGGCTGGATCCGGAAGCCCTCGTCACCCCTGGGATTTTTGTCAACCGCCTGGTCGAGTGTTCCTGAGTGTTCACGGGGAGGAGCTGCATCCACCAGCCATTTCCTCCTATCGCTAGGGTGGCCGGAGCATTTGATGCACTCTTCCTCTTCGTTTTCCCCCTGGTGTTGTTGATAGGCGTTATTGAAACAGGAGCATAATGGCCCAGTCGCCTAGATTGGAAGACCATCAGATTGCGCTTCGAGTGCTGCGGGAGTTCCAGCCGGGGCAAACCATTGCCCTGGGCACCGGGCTGCCCAGCAGGTTGTGTGGGGTCGCGGCTCCGGATAGTGGACCCCGATTCTTGGCGGAAAGCGGGGTGCTGGGATACCATTGTAGTCCTCAGGGTAATACTCGGGGTGCTACCGGTTCCTCAGGGGTTTTTGACTCCGACGGATTCCCGGTATCCCTGCTCCCGGGTTCCTGCCTCAGCAGCCTGGACGAGACCGCTGCAATGTTGCGGGGCGGGCATGTTGATTTCGCCGTGGTTCAACCGGCACAGGTGGATTCCCGGGGCAGCTTTACCCACTGGACCTCGGCTGCCACGCCGGGGCTGCACGCTCCCGGGGCGTCGTTGGACCTGGCTGCCGGGGCCCGCAGGCTGGTGGCCATGCTGCACCATACGGCTGCCGATGGTGGCTCCAACATCGTCGGAGAGTGCCGAGGAGTCATTGATGGCGCGGCCTGTGTGGATCTTATCGTGACCGACCTGGCGGTGATATCGGTTTCGAGGGATTCCGGGGATTCCGGGGATTCCGGAGATTCCGGAGAAGGCCTGGTGCTCACCGAGGTTGCTCCGGGCTGGCGTGCCGATGACCTGGTTGCCCTGACCGACGGTCCGCTGAAGGTAAGCCCGCATCTCACCGAAATGCGCTTCGATACAATTAACGGGCCGATTCCCGAAAATGTCCCGGCCAAGGTCCCGGCCAAGGTCTATGAAAGCGGTCCGCTGGCCGTGGGGGACATCCCCGACGGCGCCACCATAATGATTGATGGATTCGCCGGTCCGGGAGGGATGGCTCACTACCTGCTAGTTTCTCTGAGGGACCAGGGAGCGAAGGACTTGACCATCATTAGCAACACCGCGGGTATCGCTCGGGTGATCAACTTTGGGACCCCACCCGGACGGCAGGCCATCGACCACAGTATTCTGATCGATAACAACCAGGTGCGAAAGGCGATTGCCTCCTATCCGGTGTCTCCTTCCGTCTCCCGCCCCAGCGCCTTCGAGCTGGCCTACCGTAAGGGTGAGGTGGAGCTGGAATTGGTGCCGCAGGGTACCCTGGCCGAACGCCTGCGAGCCGGCGGCGCCGGAATCGGCGGCTTTTACACGCCAACGGGAGTGGGGACCCAGATCGCGGAAGGAAAGGAAACCCGAACCATCGAAGGCAAGGAATATTTGTTGGAGAAGGGCCTGCGGGCGGATTACTGCCTGATCCGGGGATACAAGGCGGATACTCTGGGCAACGTGGTTTACAAGGGAACATCTCGCAACTTCAACTCGGTAATGGCGCCGGCGGCGGCAATCACCATTGTCGAAGTGGATGAAATCGTGGCGCCGGGTGACCTGGACCCGGAGTTGATCGTGACTCCAGGGATTTACGTCAGCCGGATAGTAAAACGTCCCGCCGATTTTTCGGCTTATGAGTAGTGGTGTTGGGCAAGGGTGTCCTGCGCCCAGAGAGCTAGAGACGAGGGAGGCTAAGTAATCATCTCAAAATGTCACCCCGAGTGAAGCGAGGGGTCTAAAGTCCCTGGGAATATGGTTCTAACGCCAACGGCAATGGTGTAGCTACAGTGCTGACGCATAAGGTTTTAAGGGCCCAAGATTTAGATTCCTCAGTCGCTTCGCTCCTTCGGAATGACAGGGTCGTGTTGAGATAGACATTAAGCTAACCGGCAGGTTCGGCTGACGGCAGCGAGCATTATGAGATTTGCTGGGTAAACCTATTCAGTAAAAATGGTACGGTGGATCATGCTGGCGGATAAGCAACGCTTGGAGCGGGAAGTCGTCGCCATGCGGGTGGCCAAGGAGCTGCCCGACGGTAGTTACGTTAACCTGGGGATCGGCATTCCGACCCTCGTATCCGGCTTCGTGGCCGAGGGCAGCGTGGTGTTTTACCACAGCGAGAGCGGGGTGCTGAATTGCGGGTCCCTGGCCGATGAAGGCGAAGAGGACATCGACCTGATTAACGCCGGTGGCCAGTTTTTGCAGCCGGTGCCGGGCATGGCCTTTTTCAGCTCCGTGGAGGGTTTCGCCATGATCCGAGGGGGACACGTGGATGTCACTGTATTGGGGGCGCACCAGGTTTCAGCCAGGGGTGACCTGGCCAACTGGATGCTGCCGGAAAGGGGCGTGGGGAACATCGGTGGAGCCATGGACCTGGCGGCCGGAGCCAAACAGGTGATTGTTGCCATGGAGCACACCGACCGGCATAACCACTTCAAGATTGTGGAGGAATGTGACTATCCCATCACCGGCAAAACCTGTGTCTCGTTGATCGTCACCGACCTGGCGGTGATGCAGCCAACGGAGCAGGGGCTGGTGCTAAAGGAGGTGGCTCCCGGCTGGACTCCCGAGGAGGTGCAGGAACTGACCGGGGCCCGGCTGATCCTGGCTCCAGACCTGAAGGAATATGAGCTCTAGATTTCCCATAGGTTCTGTCCCAGCTGGGAGGGTTCTATGGCAGGTCCGGACTTGGTCGCGGCCGCATCTCGTTGACTTCCCGTCGGGCCCGTGCTAGGCTTCCGGCAGCTGAAAAGACCAATGAAATATGATAATGTTCTGGCGGGAGCTTGGGTAAGCCAGGCTGAGAGGGCGGCCAGAAATCGTCGCCGACCGTCTGTACCTGACCCGGGTAATGTCGGCGTAGGGACAAGACGCTAGAAAGGCAGAAAAACCGCCAGGCCCCAAATCTGGCGGTTTATTTTAATTTACTGCCCTGTTTTATTACCCCAGGAGGAGGAGGCGCCATGGCGGACGATCTGGTAATCGCCGGTAAAACTTTCAAATCCCGCCTAATTGTGGGTACGGGAAGATACCGAACTATGGAGGACATGGTTCAGGCCATCGAGGCCTCCGGAACGGAAATGGTGACCGTGGCCATCCGGCGGCTGGACCTGGATGACCCCAGCCAAAAGACTATCCTGGATTACATCGATTGGACCAAGGTCAACATTCTGCCCAATACCGCGGGCTGCGCGACCATGGAGGAGGCCCTCTTCGTCGCTCGATTGGGACGCGAGGTCGCCAAGACCGACTTTGTGAAGTTGGAAGTTATTCCCGACGCCAGGTATCTCTTCCCCGACCCGGCGGCCACCCTGGAAACGGCCAAGCAACTGGTCGCGGAAGGATTTATCGTGCTGCCCTACATCCACGCCGACCCGGTGCTGGCCAAGAATCTGGAAGAGGTGGGTTGCGCCACCGTGATGCCGCTGGGTTCGGCCATCGGGTCCGGTCAGGGTATCCACACGGTGGAGGAAATACGGATTATCATCGAGCAAGCCAACGTGCCGGTGGTGGTAGACGCTGGGCTGGCTGTTCCTTCAGATGCCTCCAAGGCCCTGGAGTTGGGAGCCGATGCCGTGCTGGTCAACACGGCTATCGCCCAGGCTGAGAATCCGGCTATGATGGCCCATGCCTTCAAGCAAGGGGTGGAAGCGGGCCGTGGCGCATACATGGCGGGCCGAATTCCGGTGCGAACCGCGGCCGTTGCCAGCAGTCCCACGGCAGACGTCCCCCAGCCGGTGCAGGCCGGCAGCTAGCCCCGGTGGCCACCTTGCTCGGGCTACCCTCGCCCTGTCTCTGCCTGGTTACTGACCGTCATACCGGCCGCCGGCTGGGAGGCGAGGAAACGCTGGTTTCCCAGGTAGCGCAAGCCGTGGCGGGCGGCGTTAACCTGGTTCAACTTCGGGAGAAGGACCTGCCGGGCCGGCCGCTACTGAAACTTGCCAGCGAATTGAGGGTTGCCATAGGCCATTCCGCATTACTGCTGATTAACGAGCGGGTCGATGTGGCCGCAGCGATGGGAGCCGACGGAGTCCAACTGGGTGAGGAAGCTCTACCGGCGAAGGAAGCCCGTAAAATCCTGGGGTCCGGGGCGCTGATCGGCCGGTCGGTGCACTCGGAGCAGGGAGCTAAGATGGCCGAATCCGAGGGCGCCGATTTTCTGCTGGTGGGCACCATGTACGCTACCTCCTCCCACCCGGGGCATGATCCCGCCGGTCCCGAGCTGATTCGTCGCATCGCTGCCAGCTGTAGCATTCCTCTGCTGGGCATCGGCGGCATAAACGAAGCCAACCTGGGTCCCGTCCTAGAAGCGGGGGCTCAGGGAGTGGCGGTGATCTCCAGCATTTTGGCCGCGCCCGACCCAGAGCAGGCAGCCCGAGGTTTAAGGCAGGCTATGCTGGCGGCCCTACCGGTATCCCCTCAGGGCTAAGGGGTAATCCAAATATAAATGATTGATTTGATAGTCAACGGCAAGCCGAGAGAAGCTGAGGAAGACACTTCCCTGGAGGCCTACCTCATCGCTTTCAACGTAAACCTCAAATTTGTCGCGGTGGGGTACAACGGCCAGGTCCTGAAAAAGGATATCTATTCCAGCATTACCCTGAAGACCGGGGATACCCTTGAGATCGTCAGGCCGGTGGGCGGGGGCTAGAATGCACCGTGTCCGATGGTGAGACGCTTCCTGAAGGTGATGCGCTCAATGTAGACCACTTGGACCCGGTTTTGGCCGGGGTCATCCGGGACCACCGGGATAAGGTGGTCGGCTGGATCAACGACGAGCCGGGCTGCTGGGGATTTCTGGCGGGCCAAGCCGTTGCCGGCTGCCGTCAGCAGGCGGGTCGAAGCCTGTCCGACCAGGAGCGACAGATGGTTTGGAGCCGCCTCTGGTGGATTTTGGAGAACATCAAGCGGGGGTTGGCGGGGTGAAACGGTGAGTGCTAGGAGGGTGTCTGAATAGCAGGTTACTTCCCTTGGCAAGGGGGAGACTAAAAGGGGGAGGGGGGGTTTTAAAAGCCCGGTGGGGGGAGACTAAGGGGGGAGACTAAGAGGGGGTTTTAAAAGCCCGGTGTCTTGTCCGCGTTGGGATAGAACGTTAGGTATTTCGGCAGAACGTTACAGAGCCCCCTCTCCCTTGATGGGAGAAGGTTGGGATGAGGGTGATACCCCTCACCTCACTCCTCTCCCACAAGGGGAGAGGAAGCCCAGGACGTTCATACACCTTGAACCAAGAGGCCAATGACCTCTATATACACACTCGGAGAGGGGTCACAAACCCCCTCTAAACGATGGCGGCACAATCCACCGAGTTAATCGGCGGCAAGTGTTCCAGCAGCAGCTCCCAGCTGTCGCCGTCATTCAGGCTATAAAACAGCTGGCCGGTGGTGGTTCCCAGGTAAATTCCACAAGGGTCCAAATGGTCCGTCGCCATACCCTCCCTCAGCGCGTGCAGGTAAGCGCCTTTCTGGGGCAGGCCGTTGGTTAACGCCTCCCAACTCTCCCCGCCGTCGCGGCTGCGATAAACCCGAAATTTGGCTTCAGTGACGTACCGTAACCCCCCCACGTCGGTTCCCAGTACCTGGTCCTCCGGCAGCACATAGATCGTGTCTGGGTCCTGGGAATGTATACCCAGCACGAAACCAAATCGGGAAGGCAAACCCTCGGTAATGTCCCGCCAATCCTGGCCGCCGTTGTCACTGCGGTAGACACCGCAGTGGTTCTGCTGGTATAACGTGTCGAGTCTTAGAACCTGTTTACGATCTCTGAAATATGATAAGTTGAGGCTATTACCGGAGGGAGGGGTAATCATGTCTCATTCCTATCCCAGCGACATCAGCCGGGAGCAATTTGCCCGGATTCTGCCGGATTTGGAGTCGGCCCGCCGCCGTACCAAGCCCCGCACCGTGGACTTGTACGATGTTTTCTGCGGGGTGCTCTATCTTTTGAAAAGCGGGTGCCAGTGGCGGATGCTCCCTGCGGACTTCCCCAATTGGGGCACCTGCTACAAGTATTTCCAGCAATGGAGCCAGCGGCCTGACCCAGAGCAAGAGTCTATTCTGGAGCAGGTCTTAAAAAAAATTGGTTGGCGCGGCCCGGAGAAGCAATGGTCGGAAAGAGCAGACCAGCTTCTGCATCGTGGACTCCCAGAGCGTCAAGAACACGGACAGCGCCGAGCAGAAGGGCTATGACGCGGGCAAGAAGGTGTCTGGAATCAAGCGCCACATCGCGGTGGATACTCAGGGATTGCCCCATGCGATCCACGTGACTACCGCGAACGTCACCGACCGGGCTGGGGCTTTGGCGATGTTTGACCAGCGGCGGGACGGCCTCAGCTTGGTGCAGAACGTGCTGGTGGACGGGGGTTACACTGGGGATCCCTTTGCCGCTGGGGTGCAGAGCCTGCTGGGAGCGTCGGTGGAGGTGGTGAAACGCAATGAGATGCACACCTTCGTAGTGCTGCCGAAGCGATGGGTGGTGGAGCGGTCTTTTGCCTGGCTGGAAAAGTGCCGCCGACTCTGGAAGAACTGCGAAAGAAAGCTAAATACCAGCCTGCAAATGGTGGTGCTTGCCTTCGCGGCGCTAATCCTGAAGAGATTGCAAACAGGCTCTTAAAGGGTGGGCCAGCACTTTGTGGGGGCATTGACCGAACTCAGGCAGGGGGTCCGGCGCGAAGTCGGCCCGCACGCCGCTGTTGCGAGGGTACCAGCTTTTACCGCCGTCTTCCGTGCCAAATACGCCAACTGCCGACATCCCAACCCACATCCGGTCCGCGTCTTGCGGGTCGAGAACCATGCTGTGGAGGCACAGTCCTCCCAGTCCTGGCTGCCACTGGGCTCGGGTCGGGTGTTGGGAGATTCCCGCCAGCTCCTGCCAGTTGTTTCCCCCATCATCCGACTTGAAAAGAGATGCTGGTTCGGCGCCGGCGAAAACCACACCCGCCTCCGATTCCAGGCCCGGCTTGATGTGCCACAAGCGGCTCACAGTGGGTCCAGCTTCTCCATCATCTCCGGCTGCTCCGGAAAAGCGGGGCGGCCCTTCTGCCTGTTTCCAGGTTTGCCCCAGGTCATCGGAAAACTCTATCTGAGGTCCCCACATCATGTAGTTGGTTGCGGAAAGAATTCTACCCCCATCCCGGGGGTCGTAGGTCAGGTGGAAAACATCGCCGCCGCCGCTGTGGGGGCCCTGTACCTGCCAGGATTGACGCGAGGGATCGCTGGACAGAAGGAAGGAGCCTTTGCGGGTACCCACCATCAGCAGAACATCGCCGGAGCGGGCGGTTAATGATTCAGGCATGGCCTGCAATTACTCCAAAGTGAATTTCTAGATTACGGCTACTGCCTGGATGACGAGATCGTCTGGTAATGGTTGGCCAGGTCTTCCGCCGTCTGGTTAATCTGGCTGGCCAAGTCTCCCAGTTCGTCCCGGTTTGCCACCCAGAGCGGCTGGGAGAAATCCCGCGAGGCCATGCGGCTCATGGCCTGTCCCATTCGGCCCACGGGTTCAATAATCGACCAAGCTATTGCCGCGCCAAGAGTCGCGCCCAAAATCACCCCCAGCATACTCAGGATAGGGGTCAAGGTGAAGAGGAGGCCATGCTGGGTATCCTCCAACTCATTTACGGCGGATAACACCTCAGCGGGCCGGGAGGCACCCAATTCCTGGATTTGGGGGAGTTCGTTGTGCATGGAGCTCTCATCGCTCCCACGCTGATGAGGCCGGTGAACAGGGACACCGTGGCAATGACAGCGATGGCGATCTCGAATTTCCAGCGGATGCTGCAAGCGAGGCGGGCGATAAACCGAGCCAGCGGCTTGGTGGCGAACCGCAGCAAGAGGCACAAGAGCCCGAGCAGAAGTATCACGGATAGGATGCCGAAGCCGGCCTTCGCCAAAAGGAGCCCGGCTCCAGCCAAGCTCAGGGGGATAACCAGTTGTTTGGGGTGTAGCCTAAGTTGGTGGCCCTTGACGCGGAACAACATCCTTCACACCTCGGTAATACTTTCCCAGCGTCTGCTAACGCTGGAGCAGCTACCAGGTTAACATTTATGGTGTGAGGATTACCTTGCCTCGCGTGCCCCGATTCGCCAAATGCTCGTGGGCTTTGGCCACCTCGGACATGGGCAATACCTGGTCGACGATCAGCCGTACTGTTCCCTCCGCTAGCATGGGAAACAGCTCCGCCATGGCCCCCCGGTGGTCCAGTGTGCCCACCGGAGAGCGACCCATGCTAAACCCGATGACCGTTCGGTTGTTGGAGGTGATGTCTCCAGATGCCAGGCTGGCCGGCGTACCGGAGGCATTGCCGTAGCTGACCAGTTTTCCGTAGGAGGCGAGGCAGCGAACGCTCTTTTCCAGCACCGGGCCCCCGACGCATTCCAGAACCAGCTCTACGCCCTTGCCGTCGGTCAATTTATCGACCTCGTCCTCGAAATCCTGGGTGGTGTAGTTGATGGTGTCGTCGGCCCCCAGGGACCGGCTCAGGTCCAGCTTATCCTCCGTGGAGGCGGTGGTGATGACCCGCGCCCCCCAGGTCTTGGCCAATTGGGTCGCGACTGTTCCCACGCCGGAGGCTCCGGCCTGAATCAGCACGGTGTCGCCGGACTTCATTTGGCCCCGGGTCTTCAGCAGGTGGTAGGCGGTGAGGAACACAATGGGCATACCGCCGGCCTGGACCGGGTCCATCGTTTCCGGATAGGGAAAGACGAAGTTGGCATTGACGGCCACATACTCGGCATTGCCCTGGGGTCCCATACCCATCACCCGCTGTCCCACGGTCAGGCCCGACACCGCGTCGCCCAGCTCTTCGATGGTTCCGGCCGCTTCCAGCCCCAGGGTGGAGGGCAGGTCCGGGCCGGGGTATCCGCCCCGCCGCCGCATCAGGTCGGCGTAGTTGACTCCCGCAGCGTCTACCTTCATCAAAACCTGATTGGGGCGAGGCGTGGGCCGGTCCACATCTTCCCACTTCAAGACATCCAGATCGCCAAACTCGTGAATTCTTACTGCTTTCATCCTGTTTCTTGCTCTCCCCCGTGTTGAGCCGTTGGGATCGCCTGGGCTCAGCCGGGCGGTTTAATTTGGTGTTCTAAGTTGAGGAGATTCCAGCACATCGGGATTGATCACCCGTATTGGTTCCCCTGCCACATAGCCTCGGATGTCCTCGATCACCCCCTGGTAGAATGCCTGATAGGCTTCCTGGGTGACGTAACCGATGTGGGGCGTGGCCAGGACGTTGGGCAGTAGCAGCAAAGGGTGTTCTGAAGACAAGGGCTCCACGTCGAAGGTATCCAGAGCCGCACCGGCTATCGAGCCCCGGCGGAGGGCGTCGATTAAATCAATCTCGACGACGATGGGGCCCCTGGAAATATTCACCAGGTAGGCGGTTGGCTTCATCAGTTCCAGCTCCCGAGCCGCCACCAATCTCCGAGTGCGGTCGCTGAGCCGCAGGTGGATCGAGACGATATCCGACTGTTGAAACAGGGTATCCTTGTCAACCAGGGCAGCCTGGCATTCGGCGGCTCGCTGAGCGGTGAGGTTCTGGCTCCAGGCGATAACGTTCATGTCGAATGCGTTGGCCACTCGCGCCACCAGGGAACCGATGTGCCCCAAGCCCAGCAGGCCCAGGGTTTTTCCCTTTAGACCGAATCCGACCGAGGTTCCCCAGATACCGTTTTTGGTTGCCTGAACCTCCTGGGGGATCTGCCGGAGCAGCCCGATAATCAGCCCCCAGGTTAGCTCGGTCGGACCCTCCCCGGAGCCGCCGGTGCCGCAGCAAACGATGCCCAGTTCGGTGGCGGCCTGGGTATCGAAAGATGCGTTGCCTCCGCCGGTGGTTATTAGCAGGCGCAGTTGGGGAAGGCGCTCCAGCAAGGAACGGGGAAAGGCGGTGCGCTCCCTCATCCCCATGATTATCTGGAAGTCCTTCAGGCGTTCTACCAGCGCGTCTTCATCGCTTAGGTGGTCCAAGAACATTTGGACTTCCATGACCGGGGGCAACTGGGACCAGTCGGCTAATTGGGGAGACACGCCTTGGTAATCGTCGAGAATGGCTATATTCACCGGGAATTTCCCCCCTACTAGATTCCACTTAGGGCTCGTCACCGAATAACCATCTCAACTTGAGCGGTTGCTGGGCAGGATGGTATAGTTCCACTCCCCGTGAAACTCATGGCACCGCAGGTTCACCTGGGCCAGTTCGCTATCAGACACTTTGATACCCGCCGGGTACTTGTTCGTGTCCAGGTGACACTCTACCCGCAACCCCTTGGTATTCCGGGTTCCGCCAATCAAGCTCACAATGACCTCATGACTCACCAACGGCTGGCCCCGCCAGTTCTGCGTGATGAACGAAAACAACCGGTGTTCGATCTTGTTCCACTTGCTCGTCCCCGGCGGCAAATGGCCCACCGTGATCGTCAACCCCGTCTCGTCCGCAAACCGCTGCAGTTCCCGCTTCCACAGCCGCACACGACTCCCGTTACTACCCCCACCATCGGCGTTCACCAGCAGCCGGGTTGCCTTCGGATACCGTGCCTGCCCCATCCCCCACCACCAGCGCCGGATACTCTCCACTGCAAACGCCGCTGTATCGTGGTCCACCCCGACATTCACCCAGCCCGTGTTCTCCGCTACATCATAGATCCCGTACGGTGTGGCGCGCCCCAAGGCTGGTATCACGAAATCGTACACCCGCACCCGCTCCGGGTCCCCTTGGGGCCGCAACTCACGCCCTCCGTTCTTGAAATTCCCGACCAGTTCCTTCTTCTTGGCATCCACCGAGATCACCGGCTCACCCGCATCCAGATACGTCTGCGCTTGCTGGTTCAGGTAGGTGAACTGGGCATCACGGTCAGGATGATCGCCACCCTCCAAGGTCTTGCTGTTGGCCTGCAAGCTGTACTCCAACCTGTGCAAAAGATCCCCCACCAACCGGCGACTGACCCGGTGCCCCAACTGCTGGAGTTCAGCCGCCAAGTTCCGCAGGCTCTTGCAGGTCCAGCGCAGGGGCGATTCCGGGTCGCCACGGGTCACCGGCTCAACCAAGCGCTCCAGGTCGCTCAGCAGCGTTGGGTCCTGGCTCACAGTGGTCTTGCGCCCACCGCCCGGCTTGCGGACTCTGCCCGCGCTGACCCGCTCGGGCTGCTGCAGTTCTTGCATGCCCTGCTGGATGGTCCGCCGCGAGAAGCCGGTCGCTCGAGCGACCCAGGTAACGCCACCCCAGCCCAGCGTCAGCGCTTCGGCTGCGGCGACCAGCCGCCGGGTCCGCTGGTCCAAGACGCCCTCAAGCAGGGTAAAACGTTGTCGGACAGCATCAATATTTTCCATGCCGACAACCTTACTTTATATTGCTTAATTCATGGACTCACAAACAAATCCCGCCTTACATCAAATGTTTTCCATGCCGACAAGCTTATAGCATCCCCTCGATGCATGATAACGTTATTTGGTGACAAGCCCTTAGTTACAGATTTGGGCGCAGACTCCTCTCCCAAATGCAGATCGCCTGGCGTTAAAAACTACTTGCCTAAGAACTACTTGAAAGAAGGCATAACCTGGTGGGTCAGAATCTTGAGACTGGACATGACCTGGGCCGGTGGAATCAGTCCGCCGGGGTTCAGCTCGGCCACCACACAGTCCAACCCCAACTCCTCCTCCAGCTGTTGGAAGCGGTCCACCAGACTTTCGCCGGTGCCGAAGGCCACTTTAGTGGCCAGGATTTGATCATAGCTGAGCGCGGCCAGCCGCTGGGCTCGGTCATTTCTAAGCTCGGTGGCATCGATACCCGCCTGGCCCGCTGATTCCCGATACAGGGTTCCCATTCGGCTGAAATAGGCACTAATGCTTTCCCATGGCTCCTCGGTAGCCTGTTCCTCGGTAGCCCCGGCATAGACCGGCATCCGAAGAGACACATCGCCGTTCCCGGGATGGCCGGCCTTCCGCCACGCCTTCCGGTATTCGGCCAGGTTCTCGCGAAGCTCAGGGATATCCATGCCGCGCAGCCCCACAAAAATAGGGAACCCCTGCTCACCGACCCGGGGAAAGGTTTCCGCCGTGGTCGCCGCTATCCGAAAAGGAGGGTGGGGCAGCTGGTACGGCCGGGGAGCCACGGTTGCGTCGGTCACCTGGTAGTATCGGCCGCTGTAGGAAAAGGATTCGCCCTTCCACGACTCCAAGATGATGTCCAAAGCCTCGTCGAACCGCTGATGACTCTCGTTGTAGGCAATGCCGTAAGCGTCGTAGGCCCGGGCGAAACCGCTGCGGCCAATGCCGAACTCCAAACGGCCCTCACTAATCTGGTCGACGGTGGCCACCTCCTCGGCGATGCGGAGGGGGTTGTTCAGCGGCAGGACGTACACTGCCATGCCGACTCGCATGCGTTTGGTCCTGGTGGCAATGGAGCTGGCTATGGTGATCGGCGAGGACAAAACCGACCGCTCCGGGTTGAAGTGCAACTCGGCCAGCCAGGCTCCATCCAGGCCCCACTCCTCCGCGGCGTCCACCAGCTTGAAACCTTCATTGAAGGCATCCACCTAGCTGAGACCATCGCGGCGCTCGAACTGCATAAACATCCCAAAGTCCATCGATGTCCTCCATCAGCTAACGCTTGTGCTACTGGGTAATGCGCTCCGGGTAACGGGCTACAGTTAAGCATAGACCCCTGGAGGGGTCAAGGTTAGCCTGAGCCGAAGGGCAACGCTGGGGATTGGCCAGACAATTCATCTGGGTTTGCAGGGTTTGCAGGGCCTTTTCATTTTCTCAAAATAGTATAAAATTATTTACCAGTTTAAGCGGGAGGGAAGGATGATGACTTTGAGAGAAACGCTGGATTTGGTGCCTGACTTCCGGAGTAGCCAAGGGCGACGCCACTCTTTGGGGGCGATCCTGGCCTTGGCCACCTGTGCCATGCTGTGCGGCGCCCGCAGCTTATACGCCATAGCTCAATGGGGGCGGGACCAAGGGGGTGCTACGGCGCAGCTTTTGGGGTTCAGCCAGGAGAAGACACCCTGCGTGGCCACCCTCCACCGGGTGTTCAAGGGCCTGGACGTGGCGGCCTTTGAGGCAGAAGTCGGCAACTGGCTGGCAAATAGCGGGGTAGAGGCGGATGATCCCCTGTCCCTGGACGGGAAAACCTTGCGAGGGGTCCACGGCCAAGAGATACCCGGGGTCCATCTGGTGTCGGCCTACGCTAGCCGCGCTGGGGCAGTGCTGGCGCAGGTAGCTGCGCCGGGCAAAGGGGAAGAATTGGCGGCGGTCAAAGAAGTATTGGGCCAGGTACCCCTGAAGGGTCGGGTAGTAGTGGCTGATGCCTTACTGACCCAACGGAAAGTCTGTGAGCAGATTGTGGCAGGCGGCGGAGAGTATCTGCTGCCAGTTAAAGAGAATCAGCCCACCTTGCGCCGAGACCTGGAGGTGGCTTTTTCCCCTGCTAGGAACTGAGAGGGCTGGTGGGCCAACCGTACCTCCCTGGCTGGCAGCGGAGTGGCGAGCACGCGGGGCCAAGCTGACGGTCTGGGCCGATGCTCCAGTAAAGCGGCGTCATGGGCGGCTGGAGCGGCGAGAGTTGTGGGCCTTGGCCGACCCAGAGCTAAATGGCTACG
>CBDCEX010000002.1:0-70804 GCA_965216025.1 Dehalococcoidia bacterium | reverse complement strand
GATCCGGGGCTGGCTTGCCATTATTTTAATAAGTATCTTTGGGTCACTCGTTCTACTACCGTTGGTGTTCTGGGTTCTGTTCGTAGATTTGAAAGGCTTGGACATCAATGGTTGGATTCAAATGGCTTTACCCGCAGTGACAGGTCTACTAGGCTCAGCCATGGGATTCTACTTTGGAACCAGATCCACCTAATCCCCTGACAGCTTCTCTTGGTAGTCAACCTAAACCAAAGCTAAGGTGAAACCTACATAAAGCGAACCCGAAGAGGAGTTGCGATATTCTGTAAAAGAAATCGATTGGCGGTGGTGGAAGGGATGAAGGAAATAGTGCAACTCATGGAAGAGTGGCAACTCAATGTAGGTGACTTACGGGAAAGGATGTATCGAGCGCCAACACCTCGAGAGCGAGAGCGATGGCACGGGCTATGGTTGTTGGCCCAAGGGTGGTCGGCTATCCAGGTGGCTGAGGCTTTGGACAGAGAGCCTCATACCATTGGAAACTGGCTGGCCAACTTTCGCCGAGGCGGGGCCCAAGGTTTGGTCTTTGAACAGACTGGGGGTTCCCCCCCGTCTTGAACTGGGGTCAACAGAACCAACTGAAGTCTGCGGTGCAAAATCCGCCTGGGGAGGCGGGGATTGAATTGTCCAACTGGAATTGGAAAGTAGTGAGGCAATTTCTCAAGCAGAGCTTTGACCTGGGGCTGAGTCGGAGCAGTTGCTTGAACTACCTCCATCGGTTGGGCTTCGTGCTGAAGCGACCCAAGAAACGCCTCCTGAAAGCCAAGGATGAAGAACGGAAAGCCTTCGTCCTCCAGTACAGCCAAATCCGAGAGGAGGCCCAAGAGAGTGGAGCCAAGATCTTCTTCGTGGATGAAGCCCACTTTCGGGCCGATGCCGACCTGCGAGGCAAATGGGTACTCAAGGGAGAGGCAGCGCTGGTGGACTCCACCAGTCCCCGGTGGGGAGAGAAGGCCTGCTACTACTCGGGAGTTTGTCTGGAGACTGGGGAGGTGGAAGCCATGGAAATAGCCGGCAACAGCAATGCCGAGACCTCCACCGCCTTTTTACGGCAGCTAAGAGAAAAACATCCTGGACCTCTGGTAGTGATTTGGGACAATGGGCCAGCCCACCGAGGAGAAGCGATTCGCAGCTATTTGACCACCCCTGACTTGCAGCTGAGGCTGGTGGCCTTACCGGCCTACAGCCCAGACTTCAATGCCGACGAAGCCGTCTGGGACTGGGCCAGGGAAGAGGTCACGGCCAACGAATGCCTGGGAACAAAAGCCCAAGTCCAAGAGAAGATGAATGCATTCTTCGGCGGACTAGCTCACCGTAAGGATGAAGTGAAACATCGCTGCCGAACCCTGTTACAAGCTCGAGCCGATGCATTGATCTTTACACCTGCCGTGCCTTTGCCATCACTGCCCAATGTAGTTCCCACCTTGGCTTTGGTTTAGTTATCCTACCTTTGTGGAGATCATGGGGACTAAGTAACTATCTCAAAACAGTAAGGCGCCAAACTCGCCGGTACCACAGTAGCCCGCAGGCCAGTCAAAAGACCCAGGAAATTGGATGCCTTTTTGTCGTAACGGACAAGTAATCCTCTGCACTTGGACAGCCACGACAGGGTTCGTTCCACCACCCAACGTCGGGCCGGATGGGTCTTCTCGCCGAAGCTATCCAGCTTCTCCTCACCAATACGTCGTATGTGGGCCTGATACCCGTGGGCAGCGGCAGCTTGGTGGCCGGTGGGATTGTCATACCCTTTGTCCAGACATAGGTGCTGGGGTGCCTGGTCAGTGGGCTGAGGCCGCTCCACCACAATGGCTTCCAGGGTGGCTTCCAGCAGCTTGGTGTCGTGGACATTGGCTCCAGCTACCACTAGACTCAGAGGCCCTCCATCCCCCTCTACCAACAGGCTTCGCTTGCTGCCCGCCTTGCCCCGGTCCGTGGGATTGGGGCCAATTGCGTCCCCCCCAGGCGAGCTTTACCCAGGGCGCAATCCGCTGCTTGCCATTCCCAGTCCACACCTCCCAGCTCTTCACATTCCTCTACCATGACCGACCACACTTGGTTCAACACTCCCGATTCTACCCATAGCTGAAAAGTACGATGGATAGTACTATCGTCACCAAAAGTCTTGGGCAGATGGTTCCATTGGCAACCACTACGTAAGCGAAAGATAATTCCGTTAAGGATTGGCCTTGGGTTGACCCGCTTGCGACCGGTGGTTTTGGGAGGGATTCCCTCCAGGATCACTGGCTCAACTTTCTCCCACAAATCGTCCGGAATCTCCCAAATAGTCTCCAGCGGTTCAACTTGCCTCATTGGTTTCACTGCTTTCACCTCCACACTTTTGGTGGAAGTATAATATAAGTTTCAAATTCAATTCAAGGTTTTGAGATAGTTACTAAGGATTGCCATCAAAACATCCATCGGCAGCTCCCGTGGTGGTTTACTATGACTTCCCCTCTTGGTCTGTAGGTTAAATCCCAGGTTCGCCTTTATTTGAGGCCCATGGTCATGTTCATTCCTACTCAACTCGCGCATCGCCGCCGGGGCCAGCGAATACCCCGGTCTAGGTTTCTTGCCTTCGGGCCACCAGCAGGCCATCCTGGCGAGTAACTTTCATGGCAAAGGAGTACTTATTCAGCTGCAACGCCAGCTCCACATCCTCGGGATGATACTCCGTCTGGCTAGGGTAGAAAAACTTTTGGGTCGCACCCCCTTTCAAAATCAATGACCGGACGGCCTCCGGGTCGGGCCAGCGGCCTTCCAGCAGGTTTCGCAGGTAGAGGCCGCAGTGTTCGTCTTCATCGGAACGCACCGCTCCCTGGTCACCCATGGCTATGATCGAAACCAGCGGGGGATTCTCTTTTAAAATGGCCTCTACCGTAGCCTCGGCTACCGCAAAAGAGCCCAGATAAATGGTGTCCGCCTTCCCCGCAGCGGCTACACCCACGGTACCCGCCCTGGTGGACTGCACGATAGACTTGCCCGTGAAGTCCACCTCCGCTATCTCAAAGGGAGAGTTCCCATAGTCGAACCCCTCCGGCCGGGCGCCACCCACCTCTCCCATCAGCACATCGCCAATCCCCCGACGCTGCAACTCCAGGGCTTCCTCCACCTCGGCGACCAGCGTTATCTGGCTGGCGCCGTTTTCGAAAGCAATGGCGGCGGTGGTGAAGGCGCGAAACACATCTATGATGATGACGGTGCCCTCGGCATCCCGCGCGTCCCGCACCAAACTTCCCAGCCTTATCTCCATCTTATTTCCCGCCGGCCTCCTCAAGATGATGGGGCTCAGGAGCCGCCATATCCCCCGGCGCCCAATCGAAAATAGCAGTCGGCCCCACCAGCTATCCCTTTCTTACCAGCTTTTGCAGAGAGCGCAACTCCCGGGGCGGATCCAGGCTGCCTCCGGTGTGGGTCCAGGAAACCTCGCCTACGTAAATATCGCCCCGCGGATCGATACAGATACCGTGGGGGGCGATAAAACGCCCGGGCTGATCCCCCTCCGGCTGGTTGCCAAGTCGGGCCTGGAGGGTACCCTGGGTATCATAAATGCTTACGCGGGGACCCACCCCCAAAGCCTCAGAGTTGGCGCCGAGGGCCACACCCAGTTCTCCCACGTAGACCAGCCCGGCCTCGGCATCGATATACAAGCCGCAAGGGCGGGCCATGTTGTTCCACTGGGTCTCAAACCGGCCATTGGAATCGAACACCTGGATGCGATGATTCTCCCGGTCCGCTACGTAAACCCAGCCGTCCTTATCGGTGCAGATGTTATGCACAATATTGAACTGACCCGGGTCGGTGCCCGACTCGCCCCAAGAGAAAAGTAGCTTGCCGTCAGGCGAATACTTGTGGACCCGTGCGTTGCCGTAGCCATCGGACACATAAAAATCACCGTTCTGGGGGTCAATGGCCAGGTGAGTGCAGCGGCGGAAGGGATTGCCACTCATGAAAGGCGCGGGCTGCCCGCTGATACCCAGGGTCATCAGCACCTTGCCGTCCAGGGTGCAATGGCGCACGGTGTGGTCACCGTCATCGGTGCAGAATATGGTATCGTCCGGCCCCATGGTAATGCCGTGGGCTCGGGGAAAAACGCCTTCTCCCCACGAACGCAGAAAATTCCCATCCCGATCGAAAACGATCATCGGGTGTTCACCCCGGTTGAAGGCGTACACATTCCCCCTGGCATCGGCCCCTACCGCTGCGACCTCCTTGAAGCCCCAGCCCTCCGGTAGCTTGCCCCAGCCTTCCGCCACCTCATAAGTAAATCGGCCCGACCCTAGTTCTACCATTTGCGCACCTCGTTATTCTTCCCGCCGTGTTGGGAGATTTTAGCACAACTGGGTTAGCTATACGGAGCGGCTGCACTCGCTAGCTGGGGTCCTTCGGTGCTCCCCAGTGTCATTGCGAGCCCTTCGGCTGCGCTCAGGATAAACTCCGCGCAGCAATCTCTCCTTATATTCCTGAGATTGCTGCGGGCCTGCGGCCCTCGCAATGACAATCGAAAGACCTTAGCCAGCTCCCGCCAGGGCCTTTTCATTCTATCAAAATAGTATAAAATTATTACCAGTTTAAGCGGGAGGGGAGGATGATGACTTTGAGAGAAACGCTGGATTTGGTGCCTGACTTCCGGAGTAGCCAAGGGCGACGCCACTCTTTGGGGGCGATCCTGGCCTTGGCCACCTGTGCCATGCTGTGCGGCGCCCGCAGCTTATACGCCATAGCTCAATGGGGGCGGGACCAAGGGGGTGCTACGGCGCAGCTTTTGGGGTTCAGCCAGGAGAAGACACCCTGCGTGGCCACCCTCCACCGGGTGTTCAAGGGCCTGGACGTGGCGGCCTTTGAGGCAGAAGTCGGCAACTGGCTGGCAAATAGCGGGGTAGAGGCGGATGATCCCCTGTCCCTGGACGGGAAAACCTTGCGAGGGATCCACGGCCAAGAGATACCCGGGGTCCATCTGGTGTCGGCCTACGCTAGCCGCGCTGGGGCAGTGCTGGCGCAGGTATCTGCGCCGGGCAAAGGGGAAGAATTGGCGGCGGTCAAAGAAGTATTGGGCCAGGTACCCCTGAAGGGTCGGGTAGTAGTGGCTGATGCCTTACTGACCCAACGGAAAGTCTGTGAGCAGATTGTGGCAGGCGGCGGAGAGTATCTGCTGCCAGTTAAAGAGAATCAGCCCACCTTGCGCCGAGACCTGGAGGTGGCTTTTTCCCCTGCTAGGAACTGAGAGGGCTGGTGGCCCAACCGTACCTCCCTGGCTGGCAGCGGAGTGGCGAGCACGCGGGGCCAAGCTGACGGTCTGGGCCGATGCTCCAGTAAAGCGGCGTCATGGGCGGCTGGAGCGGCGAGAGTTATGGGCCTTGGCCGACCCAGAGCTAAATGGCTACGTGGGCAGCGCTGGGACGGTCGGGGAAGCGTGGCCGCATCTGCAACAGGTGTGTCGGCTAGAGCGCCAGCGGGTCGTGAAGGGCAAGAAACAGGTGGCTGTGAGCTATGCAATTAGCAGTCTCCCAGCCACTGATGCCGATGCGAGGCGATTGTTGAGCCTTTCCCGTGGGCACTGGGGCATCGAGAACCGCCTCCACTGGGTACGGGATGTGACCTTCGACGAGGACCGCTCTCAGGTGCGCACTGGGGCCGCCCCACAGGTTCTGGCGGGCCTGCGGAACCTGGTCGCTTGGTACGTCGGGCTGGGCATTCCAACGTAGCCGCTGCCCTACGCCGCCACAATGCCCATCTCAGCGAAGCTTTCGACATGATGGGCTTTACCTACCAGGCAGGAGAATGAAAAGACCCTGCAGCTCCCGCAGCCGATTGCTATGCCTAGGCCGACTTGGTATCATCCTGATGTTCTGGGAGATAGTCGGTACCAAGCGAGGGGCAGGGGGCATGACCCAGGAAGGGCAAAGAGACTTCGTCAAATATACCTTTTACAAGCTGAGCCCGCAGTGGCGGAGGCTACCCGATGAGGATCGGGAGCGGAGCAAGGCTCAGTTCGCGACGGTTCTGGCCGAGTTTTCGGACCGGATGGCTATCTCCAGCTACAGTTTGGTGGGAACCCGCGGCGACGTCGACTTCATGCTCTGGAAGGTCAGCCCGGAGCTGGAGGCGGTCAACGAGCTTTGTGCCCAGTTGAATCGCACCGAGCTGGGCGGGTATCTGGACACCCCCTATTCCTACCTGGCGATGACGCGCCGCTCTCCCTATGTGGATGATCATAGGCATGAAGGTCAAGAAGGTACCAGTGCCTCCATGCGGATGGTCGGGCGGCGGTACTTGTTCATTTATCCCTTCTGCAAGACCCACGAATGGTATCAGCTCCCCAAGGAGGAGCGGCAACAGCTGATGGAGGAGCACTTCCGCATTGGCCACAAATATCCCCAAGTGAAGATCAGCACCGCTTACTCCTTTGGTCTGGACGATCAGGAGTTCGTGCTGGGGTTTGAAACGGACGATCCGAGCGGATTCTTGGACCTGGTAATGGACCTGCGCGAGTCGAAGGCTAGGCCCTATACCCTACTGGATACGCCGATTTTCAGCTGCCTCAATAAGCCGGTACAAGCCTGCTTGGATGACTTGGGCTGAGGAGTGGGGCATTGTCCAGGCTAGAATCAAAGAATGCGCACCTTGGCATGGCCTGATAAGAGCCCCTTCTCCCTTGATGGGAGAAGGTTGGGATGAGGGTGATGCCCCTCACCTCAATCCTCTCCCACAAGGGGAGAGGATGCCGAAGCCCAAAACGAAATGACACCCAGAGCCTAGAAGTCAGGGAGCTTTTTAACCATCCTCGTAGCTGGGCCGGAAATGAAGAGGGGCGGATTTCAAACCCGCCCCTCTCTTTGGTTTAACCGCTGGTTTAACCGCGGCGTGCCGCTTGGTCTAGGCCTCTTCTTGCTGCTTTATGTAGTTCATCGCCGAGCCGGCCTTGAACCACTCGATTTGGGGCTGGTTTAAAGTGTGGCGCAGGTTCAAAGTCTCCTCGGTTCCGTCGGCATGCTTTACCTGGCAGGGAAGCGTTTGGCCCGGAGCCAGCTCATTCAGACCCGCCAGGCTTATCCGGTCATCCTCTCTAATCCGGTCGTAGTCGTTGGGGTCCTCGAAGGTAAGGGGCAGCAACCCCTGCTTTTTCAAGTTGGATTCGTGGATGCGGGCGAAGCTGCGGGTGATGATAGCGGTGCCACCCAGCAATCTAGGAGACAAAGCGGCATGCTCCCGACTGCTGCCCTCACCGAAGTTATGGTCGCCGACAACGGCCCACTTGACCGCCTGAGCCTGGTATTGCTTGGCAATGGTGGATATGACCAGGCCCTCCTCGCCGGTGATAACGTTCTTGCCCTTGCCCGCCTCGTCGGTGTAGGCATTGATGGCGCCCAGGTACACGTTGTCGCTGAATTTGCCCAAATGACCCCGATAGCGAAGCCAAATACCCGCCGGCGATATGTGGTCGGTGGTGCACTTGCCCTTGGTCTTAATCAAGACTGGCATATCTAAGAAATCGTTGCCGTCCCAGGATTCCCATGGTTGCATCAACTCAAGCCGTTCACTGTTCGGGTCCACCGCTAGCTCAATACTACTACCGTCATCGGGCGGCGCTTCATAAGAGGAATGACCTCGGTCGAAGTTCTGTTCCGGCACCTCGGGAGCAGTCTTGGGTGGGTCCAGCTGGAACTGGGTACCATCGGCTGCGGTAAGGCTGTCGGTCACCGGATTGAAGGATAGCTTGCCGGCCAAGGCCATGGCGGTGATTATTTCCGGACTGCCGATGATGTTCATGGTGGAAGGCTCACCGTCGTTGCGCGCCGGAAAGTTCCGGTTGTAAGAGGTAACGATGGTGTTGGCCTTGCCCACATCTTCTTTAGCCCGTCGCCACTGACCGATGCAGGGGCCACAGGCGTTGGCCAACACGGTTCCATCTATATCCCTGAAGGACTGCATCTGCCCGTCTCTTTCAATGGTAGCTCGCACCAGCTCGGAGCCGGGGGTGACCATGAAGGGCACCGCAGCTTTGATGCCGTGAGCTTTGGCCTGTTCCGCCACATCGGCGGAGCGGCTCATGTCTTCGTAGGAGGAGTTGGTGCAGCTGCCGATCAGGGCCGATGAAATCTCGTCGACCAAATCCTTGTCCTGCTGGAGCTCGGCTGCCATCTGAGAGATAGGCCGGGCGCGATCGGGAGAGTGGGGTCCTACTAGGTAAGGTTCCAACTTGGACAGGTCAATCTCCACGATGCGGTCGTAGTATCGTTGCGGTTCTGCTTCGCACTCCGGATCGGCGGATAACAGGTGCTTATGCCGCTCGGCCAGCTCCACCAGACCACCCCGGCCAGTAGCATGAAGGTAACGGGCCATACGCTCGTCATAGGGAAAGACAGAGGAGGTCGCGCCCAGCTCCGCACCCATGTTGGTAATGGTGGCCTTACCGGTGGCGCTAATGGACTTGGTGCCAGGGCCGAAGTATTCGATAATGGTGTTGGTGCCGCCGGAAACGGTCAGCTCTCCGGCCAGGTAGAGGATGATGTCCTTGGGAGCCGTCCACCCGCCCAATTCTCCGGTTAGATGCACTCCTATGAACTTGGGATAGAGCAACTCCCAGGGCAATCCAGCCATGACTTCTACCGCGTCGGCTCCGCCAACACCGACCGATATAGATGCCAGACCTCCGCCATTTGGGGTATGGGAGTCGGTGCCGATCATCAACTCCCCGGGGAAAGCATAATTCTCCAATGCCACTTGGTGAATAATACCGGCGCCCGGTCCCCAAAAACCGACTCCGTATTTCGCTGCCGCCGAGCGTAAGAAATTGTAGACCTCATCGTTCTCTTGAAGTGACTCTTTCAGGTCGGCTGAGCCTTCAACCCTGGCCTGAATCAGGTGGTCACAATGAACCGATGTGGGAACAACAGTTGAATCCCGTCCGGTCTGCATGAAATTGAGCATGGCGGTCTGTCCCAAGACGTCCTGAAGCAGAACCCGGTCCGGATTCAGCAAGATGTAGCTTTCGCCGGGAATTAGCTCGCCCTCAGCCGGGTTTTCCAGATGGGAAAGTAGGACCTTGTCTGCCATGGTCATGGGCCGGTTGAGGCGGGCACGGACTACTTGCAGCTTGCTTTCCATCCTTTGGTAAACGCTGGAAACAAGTTCTGGGGTTGAATCGATAGTGCGCATTCGTAAGCTCCTTTAATGGTTGCTCGTTGTTTTCCGGTCCAGCCTCAATACCGGCAGGCTGGTTTGGGGGCAGTCTGCCCTGCCCGGTTCGGAAGTTTCCGCCGCCCAGGCCGACTGTCCAAGACGCCTGACCAAGCTGATGGATGGTCAGAATAGAGAAAACCTTTAAAGGTTCCCTTGCCTTTAAAGGTTTACCTAGCCCGACCGAGGGGGCGCCAACTGACCAGTATCTGGCTACTTTCGTTTCAAAGTGGACGGGTCGGTGTTCTTGAAATAGTCGTAGTTTTTGGGAGTATACTCGGCGTACATGGGAGGAACCGCGTCTTCGGCGAAGATGGCCGTTACCGGGCACACCGGCTCACAGGCGGCGCAATCGATGCACTCATCCGGGCTGATAAAAAACATATCATCTTCATCCCGGGTGTAGATGCAGTCCACCGGGCAAACATCAACACATGCCGCGTCCTTTACGCCAACGCAAGGCTCGGTAATTATATAGGTCATCCTCTAGTCCTTCTCCTGCCAATTTCAGTTTTGCCAGTGTCGCCCACACGTCTGAGCTAGCTATGCGGACGACCGAAAAACCAACGGAATTATATCATAGCTGGAAGTCTTTGCAATGCCGCAACGGCCGGTACAGCAGGGCAATCGCCTCTCAAGCGAAAATAGCCTGCATCTGTTTTTATGACCACAACCCGTTCGTGGTGAGATTGTCGAACCATGAACGGGCGACTTCCATCATCCATCGCCCTTCGAGAGCCTCAGGACGAAGTTCAGTCGCTTGCCATGTCCATAAGGAATGGCCAAGGGATCAAAACGCGATCGCGCCGGCCGGTGCTGGCTCCCTTTGGGGGTTAGCGGGGTAGAGGCGGATGAGCGAAAATAGCCTGCATCTGTTTTTATGACCACAACCCGTTCGTGGTGAGATTGTCGAACCATGAACGGGCGACTTCCATCATCCATCGCCCTTCGAGAGCCTCAGGACGAAGTTCAGTCGCTTGCCATGTCCATAAGGAATGGCCAAGGGATCAAAACGCGATCGCGCCGGCCGGTGCTGGCTCCCTTTGGGGGTTAGCTTAGAATACCCCACTGCTTGACCAACTCCAGCATGGACCTGGCCGTTTCTTCGTGGGCTACGTCCACCATGTCCCCGTCAAAGGTCACCGCCGCGCTGCCTTGGCCGCGACGCTGCTCCATGGCCTGAATCAGCCCCTGCCAATGGGCTATCTCTTCCTTGGTGGGGGTGAAAACCTGGTTAACCACCGGCACGTGGCTGGGATGGATCAGGTGCATGCCGGTGTAACCCAGCTGCTTCAGCTGAGTAGCCAGGCTCCGCAAACCCTCCAGGTTGTGGATATCCATCCAGCCGCCGCTGAGAGGGAATTCCACTCCGGCGGCCCGGGAGTCCAGCAGCACCTTGGACTTGATAAACAGGGTTTCCAAACCTTCCAGCGTCCACTGAAAACCCACGGATCGGGCCGTGTCTCCCCCCTTGCCGCCGCTGCCCCCCATGTGAGCCACCCGCTCCGCCGCCATTGCTATCTCGCAGGCTTGCCGTATTCCCTGGGCAGTTTCCAGAGAAGGCTCAAGGCAGACCTGGCCCGGTTTCATGCCCGCTTTACCCTCGAAGAAGTTGAGCAGGTTATCCACCTCCACCACATCCGAGGGATGCTGCACCTTGGGCAGCAAAATGCCGTAGAGCTGGGGGCAGGTCACTGCTTCCAGCTCTACGGCCGGTCAGGCCGGTTTCCAAGCGATTGACGCGAACAAATAGGGTACGTCCGGCGCTTCCCAGTTCCTCCACCATTTGGCGGACCAGGGTGCGAGCCTCCGCCTTGCCCTTCTCCAGAACCGAATCTTCCAGGTCGAGGATCAAGGCGTCCGGACCGTATCAGGGCCTTTTCATTTTCCCAAAATAGTGTAAAATTATTACCAGTTTAAGCGGGAGGGGAGGATGATGACTTTGAGAGAAGCGCTGGATTTGGTGCCTGACTTCCGGAGTAGCCAAGGGCGACGCCACTCTTTGGGGGCGATCCTGGCCTTGGCCACCTGTGCCATGCTGTGCGGCGCCCGCAGCTTATACGCCATAGCTCAATGGGGGCGGGACCAAGGGGGTGCTACGGCGCAGCTTTTGGGGTTCAGCCAGGAGAAGACACCCTGCGTGGCCACCCTCCACCGGGTGTTCAAGGGCCTGGACGTGGCGGCCTTTGAGGCAGAAGTCGGCAACTGGCTGGCAAATAGCGGGGTAGAGGCGGATGACCCCCTGTCCCTGGACGGGAAAACCTTGCGAGGGGTCCACGGCCAAGAGATACCCGGGGTCCATCTGGTGTCGGCCTACGCTAGCCGCGCTGGGGCAGTGCTGGCGCAGGTAGCTGCGCCGGGCAAAGGGGAAGAATTGGCGGCGGTCAAAGAAGTATTGGGCCAGGTACCCCTGAAGGGTCGGGTAGTAGTGGCTGATGCCTTACTGACCCAACGGAAAGTCTGTGAGCAGATTGTGGCAGGCGGCGGAGAGTATCTGCTGCCAGTTAAAGAGAATCAGCCCACCTTGCGCCGAGACCTGGAGGTGGCTTTTTCCCCTGCTAGGAACTGAGAGGGCTGGTGGGCCAACCGTACCTCCCTGGCTGGCAGCGGAGTGGCGAGCACGCGGGGCCAAGCTGACGGTCTGGGCCGATGCTCCAGTAAAGCGGCGTCATGGGCGGCTGGAGCGGCGAGAGTTGTGGGCCTTGGCCGACCCAGAGCTAAATGGCTACGTGGGCAGCGCTGGGACGGTCGGGGAAGCGTGGCCGCATCTGCAACAGGTGTGTCGGCTAGAGCGCCAGCGGGTCGTGAAGGGCAAGAAACAGGTGGATGTGAGCTATGCAATTAGCAGTCTCCCAGCCACTGATGCCGATGCCAGGCGATTGTTGAGCCTTTCCCGTGGGCACTGGGGCATCGAGAACCGCCTCCACTGGGTACGGGATGTGACCTTCGACGAGGACCGCTCTCAGGTGCGCACTGGGGCCGCCCCTGAGGTGCTGGCGGGCCTGCGGAACCTGGTCATCAGCTTGGTACGTCGGCCTGGGCATTCCAACGTAGCCGCTGCCCTACGCCGCCACAATGCCCATCTCAGCGAAGCTTTCGACATGATGGGCTTTACCTACCAGGCAGGAGAATGAAAAGGCCCTGTAGAGGATCGGCCGAAAAGTACCCTGATCCAGGCTAGTCCGATATAATGGGCAGGAGAATTTAATGGGTGTGGGAGGCAGGGGATGCTGGGAAAACGCTCTAAACAGCTGGGGTTCCTGGAAGCGGACCATCTACCTGGACTATGTGGGTCGCGGCTCCTTCTACGCCTTCCTGGCCTTCCTGCGGGGTCAGCTATTTCGGGACGAAGATTTCGCCGAACTGTATTGCCCAGACAATGGCCGGGACAGCGTGCATCCCAGTCTGGTTGCCACCGCGCTGTTGCTGCAGGCCTACGACAAAGTGAGCGACCTGGAAGCCAAGCAGAGGGCGGACTTCGATATCCGGTGGAAGGTGGCGTTGGGGATTGAGGTGGAGGACCGTCCCTTTGCCAAGAGCACCCTGCAACTGTTTCGAGCCCAGCTGATCCTCCACGACCAGGTGCGGTCCGTCTTTCAGCGCAGGCTCCAATTCGCCCGGCAGACCGGCTGCCTGAAAGGACGGCGGATGAAGGTGGCGGTGGACACTACCTACATTCTGGGTCGGGGAGCGGTCAAGGACACCTACAACCTGCTGGCCGACGGCATCGTCCAGGTGGTCAGGGCATTGGCCCAACTGGATGGGACCCGGGCCGAGGAGTGGGCCTTGAGACACGGCCTGGAGCTTTACTTTGGCTCCAGTGTGAAGGGAGAGGCGGGGATTGACTGGGACAACAAGAAGGAGCGGCAAGCCTTACTGCAGAAGATAGTAGCCGATGCTGACCTGGTATTGGAACTGGCCCGTCAGGCCCAAGGTAGATTTCCCGCAGATAGTCCTGAGCGCCAGGCTATTGGAGAAGCAGCGGAACTCTTGGGGCAACTCCTCTTGCAAGATGTGGAACGGCAGGAGGATGGTCCGGCCCGGAAGGATGGCGTAAGCCGGGACCGGGTCCCTTCGGCGCACGACCCGGAGATGCGCCATGGGCGCAAAAGCAGCAGCAAACGCTTCGACGGACATAAGGCTGCCGTGGCGGTGGATACCGATTCCCAACTAGTGACCGCGGTAGATATCCTGCCCGGCAATGCCGGTGACAACACCGGAGTCCTGGAACTGGTGGAGCAGAGTGAAGAGAACACGGGCATAGCGGTGGAGGAGACTATCGGGGATGCGGCCTATGGAGATGGCGGGACGCGGCAGGCCTTTGCCGATGCCGACCGGACGCTAATAGCCAAGGTGCCGGGTCGTCCTAACAAGGCCCGCTTCCCCAAGTAAGACTTCCAGATCGACCTGACGGCTGGCGCCTGCACCTGCCCGGCCGGGCAGGTCACCCACACGCTACGTACCATGGGCAACCGGACCAACCGGTTGGGTCAGACCTACCCGGCCCAGAGTTTTCAATTCGACCCGGCGGTCTGTGGCGTATGCCCGCTGCGAGACCAATGCATTGCCAGCAGCAAGGGCAAAGGCCGTACGGTGACTCTCCACCCTCAGGAAGCGCTCCTGCAACAAGCCCGGGCCTTCCAGCAGAGTGAGGATTTTGCCGAATACCCTAGTCGGCGACAGGTGGTCGAGCATCGCCTGGCTCGGCTGGTTCAACTGGGAGTCCGCCAATCTCGCTACTTTGGCCGGACCAAGACCCTTTATCAGCTACTCCTGGCAGCCACGGTGGCCAACCTGACCCTGGTGGCTACCAAGACGGGGATGATGTCCCAGGGTCCAGGCTCCTCCCCCAATAAACCAGAGAATAGACCGGACCGGCCCGCCGCCGGAGCCTGCCCTGAGTTCGCCACCGGGTCGCCCATCGTTACCGCCCAATTCATATTGGTCGCTGCCAGCTGGGCCGCCCTTAGTCTCAGACCTGGCCCAGTCCACTGGTTAACCTCCGCCTCATCTCGTCACAGCAGGGCTTTTCAGCCGGGTTTCTAGTATTACAACGTCAGTTCAGGGAGGGATGGCTGGGGTGATGCCCGCATGGCGGCGCGGCGCTTGGCATGGGAGCGTTTGGCCCGTTCGTTACTGTCCTGCGTATCCTCAAGCCACCGCAGCAACTCGGTTGGCCCGAACCGTTCCCGGGGCAGCATCTCCCGCACCACCCGGTACACCTGTGGCCTCGTGATCCGGGGCATCTTTTTCCCCCCAAGCCTGTTGCAGGCTCAGCAGAAAAGCTCCGCCCAGCAGGCACAGGGCCACGTGGTGATGCCAGCCAGCCCAGGTGCGGGTCTCGTACTCGTCCAGGCCTACGTCGCTTTTCTCCGTCTCAAACTCCGTTTCTATACGCCAACGGGAGCCTCCCACGTATGCCAGGGTCTCCAACGGGGTATCCTCCGGAGCATTGGACAGGTAGTAGCGGGGTTCGCTGCCGTCCCGGTTCCGGCGGTAGGGCCCAGTGGATTCGCCGGGCTTGCGCCTGCTGGTCGGTCGCACCCTCTGGGCGCTGAAAAGGCTGGGCAAGGTGGCCAACTGCCAGGGTGGGATGTTCCTGGCCTACGTCAGCCCGCTGGGCCGGGCGTTGGTGGACAAGCGGCTGTATCTGCCCAAGAGTTGGACCTCCGTACCAGGACCGGTGTGCTGCGGCCTCCTCCGGGTGTGCCGGAGGACCGGCGGAACACCGGTCAAAGACGGAGTTGGCCCTGGAGATCCCTGATACTGGAGCGGGTCCTGGAGTCCTGGGCCACACCTCAGGGCCGAGTGGGTTGAACCGGAGACGACGCCTTCCCCATGTCGCCGCCTTCCGGGAGGGACTGGCGGCCCTGGGCGATGCGCTACGTGCTGGACGTTCCGGGCGGCACTACGGCCTGGCCCTTGGACCCGGCTTGGACCAGTCCGGCCAACTCCGGGGTTCGGCCGCCCCCGCAAACTCCAAGCTGCGGCCTGCCGCAGCGGCGGACCATGGAGCAGCGCGGTGAGGAACTGCCGGATGAGGCTTGGCGGGAGATAACGGTGGCCCAGGGAAGCCAGGGGCCGCGCACCTACCGGTTCAGTGCCCAGCGGGTGCGGGCCACCAGGAGGCGCAAGCCCGGCGAGGAACTGTGGGCCGTCTGGCGCCGGAACCTGGACGGCAGCGAGCCCCGCTACTACCTGTCCAACGCTCTGCCGAGGGCACAACCTTGGAGACTCTGGCCTACGTGGGTGGGTCCAGGTGGCGCATTGAAACGGAGTTCGAGATGCTGAGAAGGGTGACGTACTCCTGGAGCGAATACGAGACCCGCAGCTGGGCAGAAGTCGGTGGCATCACCACATAGCCATGTGCCTGCTGGGTGGAGCGTTCCTGCTGAGCCTGCCGCAGGATTGGGGGGCGAAAAGCTGCCCCGGATGGTACGAGGCCACAGGTGTACCGGGTGGTCCGGGAGATGCTGCCCGGGGCCAGCAGTTCGGGCCCGATCAATTGCTGTTGAAAATGGCTGAAGGATACGCAGCTACGCAACGAAAGCTCGCCGTTCCCACGAGAGACCACGCTCCACCTGCCGCGAAAGCAGGATGGAGCCGCCACCTTAAACCCTGTCGTTGTAGTACTAGGGGGTGTTGGTAAAACCGGTGATGAGCGTGGAAATGGGTAGCAAGAGCCGGGGGTGGGATGAGGAGTGGGGGGAGAGGTGACTTGACGGATTAGTAGTTAAGACAGGTAGAGCCGTTATTTCCGGCGCAGAAACCGCGGAATTGGACGGCCCGGCGCTAGGCCGGTCGCCAGTGGTTAAAGAGCCCGAGTCCGGAACCGGCGCGCCTCCCTATTTTTCGCCGCTCCGTTGGTTTGGATGCCCGCGGTAGGCCGCCCATTGAGTCCCCTTAGATTCGTGGCTTGAAAAAACGTCCTGAACTTGATTTTTGCTCATACCAGGCTCGAGCTGAGGGGTATAAAGCAATCTGATGGCGGATACATCCAAAGGACCAAATTCAGAAGTGGTGGTCCAACCTTCGTAAAAGATACTGTCCGAGTAATGCCATGAGTCTTTGAAGAGTCCAAAAGTCTGGGTAAGCTCCTCTCGAATTAAGTGGGACCGTTCCGCCTGGGTGGTCCCCTGGGAAGCGATTAAAATCCGTCCTCGGTGGATAGCTCCAACTTCATCGAACCAAACTCGGAAAAAGCCCAGGTTTACCGGCACGTAGCCAGGTTCTATCGCTGGAAAGTCGGACTCGGGTGAGAAATAAAGGTCCACATTTGCGGCCTCTTCAGTGAGTTTTAATCCTATTCCACTGAGGAGATCGTTCAGCTCGGTGACCACCTGCTCCAGAGTTTCCAGGTCAGCGCCGGTTGGCTCCCCATGAGTCTTTATTCTGACTTCCTGGGCCCACTTATGCAAAACCTGATTCGCAGAGCCGTACTCAGCGCCGAACCCTATCTCGGATAAGTAAGCCATTGCCCTGTCCTCTTGATTGGGATACGAATCTACCCCCATGGGTCTCGCCAAAGCAACACCGGAGGCTATTACCAAAACGGCGCCGGCCACTAGCAACGCAGCCACCGCGGTCACGTATAACAGTTTGAGTGATCGGTTTAGGTTCAAGTGCGACTCCAAAAGCCGAGGCCAGGCGAGGCCGCTGCTAGCTGTAAATCCAGCTGAGGGTTGGACCCGGCTGGAGCTTCAGCGACGGTTTGGTAAGCCTTCAGCTGCACTGCAACTGACAAGACTAGCCCAGTGTAGTGCTGTTCCTAAACCTTGAGATAGACACCCCGGGTCCCCAAAAGGCCCTATCCGGTCCCAAAACAGTGATTGCAACCAGCAGACTAAAAATAAGGCCGATTACCGGGCTACGTAAGCGGGCTACGTAAGCCAGAGGTAATCAGCCTGTAGGGTTTGGTTCAGTAGCGCGTCAATGGATCGATGGACTTGAACCAATTCCCATGGTCAACTGGCAGCAGTGGGATACCGAACGGCGACGCCGAGACTGACCCCTCTAGCGAGGAGGGTGGAAATCTTGGTGGAGGTGCGGGGATTCGAACCCCGGACCCCCTGCTTGCAAAGCAGGTGCTCTCCCGACTGAGCTACACCCCCTAGAAGTCTGACCGGAAAGCCATTGGCCGGGTTTTGCGCTACGCGAAGCAGACGTATTCAAGACTTATATGGCATGGTGGTGCATGTAATACGTTGCAACACCCACTATGCCATCGATAATCGACGTTAAGAAAACGCTGGCCTAGGGGGAATCGAGGTTTCCGGCCAGACTTCTAGTGCTGCGGTAAAAGACAGAACTCCGGTGGAGATCGCTTTACGTACACCCCATGGAGAGAACAAAGTTTAATCCCGCTCTCTAACCCTTTCTGGGTCAGTGGCTGGTGAGTCCAACCTCTCCCCATGCCGGCATTATACTAGACTCCGTTAGTTCGGACGCCATCTTGAGAGCGCAAATCTCGGCACAAACATCCGGAAACCTCCCCCGAAATCGCCAACCAACGCACCCGGCCACTAGCTTGGAAAGGGAGATACTTGCCGACTGAGCTTGACATCGATCCGGACCGAACCGGACTGGGTAAAACCCTGGAGCAGGTTGCCGCCTTCAGCGCAGAGCGGGACTTGTTACTGGCCTAAGACGGCGCCGCCCGCAATGCCATCGTTGAACGAGTATCCAGGATGACACCCGAGCAATTCGAGGAGGAGATTGAATATTTACCCGGGTTCTCCCGTCTGGCGTGGCAGGCACTGGCAAGTGTCGGGGGAATTCGTCGGAACATAACGGGCAGATCAATTACTGGAGGGGCATGATCACCGGCCAGGGCTGGCGTCCCAGCTAACTATGAAGTCCGCAGCCAGGGGCCAAATCCGCTATCTGGTGGCTATGGGGTGGTTCTCTATTCGATTAACTCGGTGGCCCGCTGCGTAGCCGACCAGGGCAGCAGCCAGGAGGAGTGGCGGCCATCGCCCCCGGCGACGACGAGCACCAGCTTATCGGCATCTTCAACAATAGGAATCATATAGTCGTCGTCCTGCATTTCCCACTCCTCCGGCCACTGCCGAGCGCCCCAATGTCCCCGATCTTTGAGCGCCCTCTTGGGTATCCTGGCGTGCTCAAAGAGATACTCTTTCACGTCCTCGCGGCTGTACCCGGCCGCCGCTATCTCCGCCGCATGTTCTGGTCCCAGCACCACCACCGGGGAGGCCCCACGTTGCTGGTAGTAATAGCCGGATATTCCCATCGCTTGGACCGCGCCAACCACCGTCTCCAGGACTCCCTCACCAGTCTCCTGGGCCCCTTCGACCAGGGTTTGGATGCCCCTCACTGCGGCTACCGTTACGATGCTGGCCTCGGCCGGGTATCCCATCTCGACATGCAGTGGCTCCCAAGGGCATCCTTCCGCCGCCTCCGCGAAGCACATCGTATACTTGCCGGGCCAGCCGTGGGTCGACTTCTCCATGGTGGCTACCGTGGCTCCGCCCATGTTTCGCATGGTTAGCCTCAGCGTGCGCCCAATGGTGGCGTTGGCCTGATGGCCGGAGCCGAACAGCGCGGTGCCGCTATGGATGCCCAGCCGCTGGGCGACGGGGCCACTAACGACCACCACCGGCGCGGCTCCCCCGGTCGTGGTCGTGATGGAGCCAACGTTGAACTGGGGCTGCAGTACTGCCTTTACCGCCGCCAGCACCACCGGAAAATAATCGGGTTGGCAGCCGGCCATAACCGAGTTGATCGCCACCTTTTCCACCGTGACGCTCCCGTTCAGTGGCGCCATCTGTCCGAAAGAATGCACAGCCGACAAAGAGCAAGCCTCCACCATCTCCAGCACTAGATCTTCGGTGGGAGGGATGATGGGTAGCCCGTCGGTCCAACTCTGCTCGTAGTAGTAGTCGTTGATATCCCGTACCGAGCCCTCCACCTGGACCCGGCTGGCCCGGGGCGCCGCCCGGCTAGCCATTGTTGTCCTTCCCGGAGATTTTAATCGAAGAAGCTAGCCCGCCGGCTATTTCCAACGCCCGACTCCGGGCTTCCGCCTGAATCTGGGACGCGTTCTTGCTGGCGATGGGATGGTCAATAACTACCACCGGATGCTCGGTCAGACCCAGGGCCTGGGCGCGCAGCCTGGCGGCGTGGGTGAAGGCATGGGTGATTACCGTAACCGCGGGCCGCCCCCGCTTTTCAGCTTCTATTCCGTCGTGGAGACCCCACGCTGTGCAGGACCCTCAATCAGCCACCGCGTGGACTATGGCGTCGCACTCGTCAGCCAGTTGGTCCATCACTTCATCCGGAGTTGGCATGCTCTGGCTGGCCTTTTTATAGCTGACTACTTTGGAAACGCCGTATTCTTCCTGGAAGACCCGGCCCAGCTCGGCCAGAAACACGTCGGCGTTGCGCTTGTGATTATCGATCAACCCAATGGTCATCCCTTGCAGGTCGCTAAGCCGGGGGGCTAAACGCTGCTGCTGAGCCACGTCTTCCGCAGCCGGATGCAGCAAAGTGGTGGCTTGTTTCCGGACCATTTGATACCCCTCCTGTCAGGCCAGGTTTTTCGGGTCGGGATTTATAGGGTATAGTCGGAGTGTATGCCGGAGGACGAAACGGGTCAAGCTAATTAGTGATCGCGCTAGTCGGGAGTGGGATTTCTAATGACAAGGGAACAGATCAACGTGGAAGGCACTGTGCTATCCGAGGATATGCTAAAATTTACTCATGAGGCCGAATATTTTCTTTATGGATTGAAATTCGGTGAAAAACGGCACTTTTGAGGAACGCTTCGACAGTTACGTAGAGATCGTATTATGTAGTGTTGCGCTATTTCTGCTTGGTTTCCTCCTAGCATTAGGAGCCGCCTTCGGGTGGAAGGAATTCACTAGACAAGAGGAACTGCAATGGCAAGTGTTGCTAGCTGGAGGAACAGTAGGTTTGCTACCCTATTTAATAATTGCAGCTAAAGTTTGGGGGGTCAGCCTTTAATTGTTTGGTAATCGGCAGCGGCCGAACGACAACCATTGGTTTCTGATGCGGTTGACAAACCCAAAGATGCAATAGAACCAGAATCAGGGAGGTAAATAGGCTGATGGCTAATTGGAAATTTGTAAGACCAAACACACGAATAGAGGCGATAATAGAGGGTTGTGGGCCAAATCCTGAGCAGCGGATATTCCCAATCGTTGCTAGCTCGGATGATATTTACCAGGGATACATCACAATAAATGAGATCAATAATTGTGCAACGGAAACCGCTGGAGATTTACTGATTTTCCTTGGTGAAGGTCATGAGCGAAGAAACACCTTTGTATATGATAGTGAACCCTTAGAAAAGGCCAAACGCAAATTAAGAGAAACTAACCTTCAAATTTTGCCAGTTGTTGACGCTGCCCGCCACTATCGGGGGACCAAAGACAAGGACTCTTCTTCATGAACAGTGGCCGCGAGCAGCTAAAAAGATCGCTAGGGCAGCTACTATTTTTGGATTAAGGAGACACTGATGCGTGGAGTAGCCATAGTCTCACCAGTACGCACCGCCGTGGGCAACTTCGGCGGCACCATCCGGGATATTTCCGCCGCGGAACTGGCCTCCACGGTCATCAAGGAGACCATCCAACGCAGCGGAGTGGACCCGGCGAAAATCGATGATGTGATACTGGGCCACGGTTATCCCAACGGGGAAAATCCGGCCATCGGCCGGCTGGCCGCACTGAAGTCCGACCTGCCAATAGAGGTCCCCGGGTATCAGCTGGATCGCCGCTGCTCCTCCGGATTGCAGGCCATCCTGAACGCCGCCATGCTGGTTCAGACCGAAAACGCCGACGTGGTGGTGGCCGGCGGCGTGGAGAGCATGAGCAACGCCGAATTTTATGTTAACGAATCCCGCTGGGGCGCCCGTTTCGGTTCAGTGACCTTCCACGACCGCCTCTCCCGGGCCAGGGAGACCATATCGCCGGAGGAGCGCTTTGGTTTCATCTCAGGCATGGTGGAGACCGCGGAGAACCTGGCCAAGCAGTATGAGATTTCCCGGGAGGAACAGGACGAATACGCCCTGCGCAGTCACCAGCGGGCCGTGGCCGCCATCGAGGATGGGCGGTTCGACCGGCAGATTGTGGGCGTGCCGGTGCCCCAGCGACGGGGCGATCCCAAAATATTCGACCGGGATGAAGGTCCCCGAGGCGATACATCCCTGGAGGTGTTGACGCGGCTGCGTCCGATTATGGAGGGCGGCACCGTCACCGCCGGCAACGCCAGCAGCCAGAACGACGCTGCCTCGGTGTGTCTGGTGGTGGCTGAGGACAAGCTGGAAGAGTTGGGTCTCACCGCATCGGGCTATCTCAAAGGCTGGGCGGTCACTGGCTGTCATCCGGCCTACATGGGAATAGGGCCGGTGCCGGCGGTCGGCAAGCTGATGTCCAAAATCAATATGTCCCTGGATGACATGGACTTGATTGAGCTGAACGAGGCATTCGCCGCTCAGGTGCTGTCGGTGCTGCGCGAGTGGAAACTGAAGGACGAAGACAAGCTGAACGTCAACGGCTCCGGCGTTTCCCTGGGACACCCCATCGCCGCCACCGGAGCCCGCATTTTGACCACCCTGCTCTACGAGATGGAGAGCCGGAACGCCCAGTTCGGCCTGGAGACCATGTGCGTCGGCGGCGGGCAGGGGGTCGCCGCTGTTTTCGAGCGCCGTTAATCGGGAATAGCTGGCTCCCACCCTACTGGGCCTTAATTGTTTAGATAACCAGGGTAGGAGCAGCCATCGTTAGGGAAAATCCCCCTCAGCAAAGGGGGATGTAGGGGGATTTGGTTCTCCCAAGTTTATTAATCTTTTCAGGGTTCATCAGTCTCAAAGGAGCAGTCATGGCCAAGCGAGAAGACATAGCGGACGTGCTGGTGATTGGAGCCGGCGCTTCGGGAGGCGCCTTCACCTGGAGCCTGTCCCAGGCCGGCATCCGGGTGGTGTGTCTCGACCAAGGGGGCTGGGTTCCCCTGGACGCCTATCCCACCAGCGAGCCCGACAGCCTACTGCACTGGCAAACCGATTTTCACCCCAATCCCAACGTAAGAGGGCTTCCGGAAGATTATCCGGTCAATGAAGATGAGACGCCGATCGCGCCCCTGATGTACAACGCCGTGGGCGGCAGCACCATCCACTGGGGCTCCCACTTTCCTAGATTCCATCCCTCGGACTTCTGCGTCAAGACCCAGGACGGCGTGGCTGACGACTGGCCCATGACCTATGCCGAACTGGAGCCCTACTATGATGCCAACGACCGCCGCCACGGCGTGTCCGGCCTGCGCGGCGACCCGGCCTACCCTCCCAAGCCGGAGCGTCCCTGCCCGCCCCATCCCATCGGCCGGGGCGGTAAACTACTGGCCAAGGGTTTCAACCAGCTGGGCTGGCACTGGTGGTCGGCCGATAACGCCGTGCCTTCCACCCGCTACGATGGCCGCGAGCCGGATACCGGCGCCTACCTCCGCTCCTTCTCCAGCTCCGACGTGATCTACTGGCCCCAGGCCCTCCAGCAGGGCGCTCGACTCAAGACCTACTCCAGGGTGCGGGAGATCCTCACCGATGAGTCTGGGCGGGCCACCGGAGCCCTCTACTACGATGCTCAGGGCAACTTGCAGGTCCAGCGCGCCCGGGTAGTGGTGCTGGCCAGTAACGGCATCGGCACCCCTCGCCTGCTGCTTAACTCCAGATCTGCTTTGTTTCCCGAGGGGCTGGCCAACACCAGCGGCCTGGTGGGAAAGAACCTGATGCACCACCCGGCCGGCGTGGTGGTCGGCGTTTTCGACGAATGGCTGGGAACCGACGAGGGCCCTCGGGGCAGTACCATGCTCAGCCAAGAATTTTACGAAACCGATACTGATCGGGGCTTCCTGAGAGGTTACGACATGCAGGTCACCGGGGGGACAACCGCTCCGCTGGCGGCCGCTTTGGGAGGGCTCCAGGGCACCAACGTTGCCTGGGGAGCCAACCACCACCGGGAATTCAAGGAGCGGTTCGGCCATACCATTGGCATCACCCTGATGACCGAAGACCTGCCCCAAAAGAGCAACCAGGTAACCCTCGACCCCAACCTCACCGATTCCTGCGGGATACCGGCTCCCAAAATTCGGTACACCGTCAGCGAAAACACCAGCCGCATGATGGACCACGCGGTGGCCCGGGGCCGGGAGGTGCTGGAAGCCGCCGGCGCCAAGCAGGTCCTCTCCACCCCGGTGCGGCGCAACGCCGGCTGGCACCTGCTAGGCACGGCCCGGATGGGGGAAGACCCGCGTACCTCGGTGGTTGACCGTTGGGGACGAGCCCACGACGTTCCTAATTTACTAATAATCGACGGCAGCATATTCACCACCAGCGCCTGCATCAACCCCACCAGCACCATCGAGGCCCTGGCGTTGCGGACCGCCGACTGGGTGAAGGGCGAGGGAAGGGCAATTTTGGGCTAGCCTGAGCCTGGAGTCCGGTAAGGTAATCAGATCTCAGGCCGGAAGTAGATTCCATATTCGTTGGCACACCCCGTTCTCGCTAGCACACCCCGTTCTCGCTAGCACACCCCGTTCTCGCTAGCACACCCCGTTTTCGCTAGCACACCCCGTTTTCGCTAGCACACCCCGTTCGTGGTGAGCCTGTCGAACCATGAACGGGTGACTTCCGTCACCGCCCTTCGAGAGCCTCAGGACGAAGGTCAGTCACTTCCCTTTCACTCCAAACCATACCCCGGGACCAAGGTGGAAATGACCTCGGGTTCGGCGGTCTTGCGTTGACGAAGGCTTAGCTACCCGGTAGTATACCGGCAAAGCGGCCTGGAGACCCCTCCGGTTAGGGGTGAGCCGCACTCTTAAGTGAGGTGACGAAGCTACAAGATGGCAGATATATATGGAGAGGGCGACTTTCAATACACCTTCGTTGAGGACTGGACCAAATTACCGGAGGGCTTCAAGCTGCTGGAGTGCCCCGGCGTGGCGGTTGACGGAGAGGACCGGGTATTTGTGCTGACCCGGGGAGAGCATCCCATCGTGGTCTTCGACCGAGACGGCAACTTCATCCGGTCCTTCGGCGAAGGGCATTTCAGCAACCGGACTCATGGCCTTTACTACAGCGCTTCCGACGACTCGCTGCTGGCCGCCGACGACGGCATTCACACCATCCAAAAGTTCAGCACAGCGGGCGAAAAGATGTTGGAGATCGGCGAGCGCAACCACCCGGCTCCCAAATGGAGCGGGCAGCCGTTCAACCGCCCGACCTCGGCGGCCATCCGGCCCAGCAACGGCGACATCTATATTTCCGACGGCTACGGCAACTCCCGCATCCACGTCTACAGCGGCAGCGGCGACTACAAGTTTTCCTGGGGGGAGCCGGGCATTGACGCCGGCCAGTTCATCCGGCCGCACAACATCGCCATCGACGACCAGGAGCGGGTGTACGTGGTGGACCGGGAGGCCCACCGGGTCCAGCTCTTCGACGTGGAAGGCGGGTTCATCACCATGTGGAGCAACATCCACCGTCCCGACTCCATGATGCTGTGGCAAAACCACATCTATATCGGCGAGCTCAACGGCATGGGCGGCGTGGACGATGCCCCGGGCCTGGGTCACCGAGTGTCCATCTACGACCTGGAAGGGAATCGGGTCTGCATGTTTGGCGATAAGGACGAGGGCGAGGGTCCGGGGCAATTCATCGCGCCCCACGGCATCGCCGTAGACTCCCACGGCGACATCTACGTTTCCGAGGTGTCCTACACCATCCGTGGCTCCAAAATGGACCCTCCCCGGGAGCTGCGCAGCTTCTCCAAATACCAGCACGTTTAAACTCTCCAGGGTTTTCCGCAGTCGCAGGGGCACGGCATGCCGTGCCCCTGCTCACGACCCAACAGGAGACCGGGACCGGTGATTGGCGGCGATAATACCGTCACCGCCCAGTGGGACGATGTTTTCCAGCCCAATGAAATCTAACTACAACAGGGAGCTGTCGCAATGACTACTCAGCCACTCCGGCCGGACACCATCGAAAACTTGATTGCTGCCGCGTTCCCATCCTTCGCGATGCTCGCCGGAATGCAGCTGGACCTGTTCACTCCGTTAAAAGATGGGCCAATGAGTGTTGTGGAGCTAGCCCAAGCTCTTGGCGTGGGTTCAACCAAACTAGAACCTTTACTTTATTCCCTGGTAGCGGCAGAGTTGCTAATCGTGGAAGGCGAACGGTTTTCCAACACGCCTGAGTCTGACCATTTTCTGGTTCGCGGTAAACCCACCTATCAGGGCGGAAGGCACGAGAATGTTTCTTCCAATTGGAACGCAACCCTCAAAACCGCGGAGTCCATCAGGGCGGGAGCGGCCCAGGCCAAGCTAGACTTCCACGCCATGATCCCTCAGCAGGAAGAATCGTTCCATCTAAACCAAAGCTAAGGTGAAACCTACATAAAGCGAACCCGAAGAGGAGTTGCAATATTCTGTAAAAGAAGTCGATTGGCGGTGGGGGAAGGGATGACAGACATAGTGCAACTCCTGAAACGGTGGCAACTGGATGTAGGCGACTTACGGGAAAGGATGTATCGGGCGCCAACACCTCGGGAGCGAGAGCGATGGCATGGGCTATGGTTGTTGGCCCAAGGGTGGTCGGCCACTCAAGTGGCTGAGGCTTTGGAGAGAGAGCCTCATACCATCGGAAACTGGCTGGACAACTTTCGCCAAGGCGGGGCCCAAGGTTTGGTCTTTGATTGGTCTTTGAGCAGAGTGGGGGTTCCCCCCCGTCTTGAACCGAGGTCAACAGAACCAACTGAAGTCTGCGGTGCAAAATCCGCCTGGGGAGGCGGGGATTGAATTGTCCAACTGGAACTGGAAAGTAGTAAGGCAATTTCTCAAGCAGAGCTTTGACCTGGGGCTGAGTCGGAGCAGTTGCTTGAACTACCTCCATCGGTTGGGCTTCGTGCTGAAGCGACCCAAGAAACGCCTCCTGAAAGCCAAGGATGAAGAACGGGAAGCCTTCGTCCTCCAGTACAGCCAAATCCGAGAGGAGGCCCAAGAGAGTGGAGCCAAGATCTTCTTCGTGGATGAAGCCCACTTTCGGGCCGATGCCGACCTGCGAGGCAAATGGGTACTCAAGGGAGAGGCAGCGCTGGTGGACTCCACCAGTCCCCGGTGGGGAGAGAAGGCCTGCTACTACTCGGGAGTTTGTCTGGAGACTGGGGAGGTGGAAGCCATGGAAATAGCTGGAAACAGCAATGCCGAGACCTCCACCGCCTTTTTACAGCAGCTAAGAGCAAACCATCCTGGACCTCTGGTAGTAATCTGGGACAATGGGCCAGCCTACCGAGGAGCAGCGATTCGCAGCTATTTGACCACTCCTGACTTGCATCTGAGGTTGGTGGCCTTACCGGCCTACAGCCCAGACTTCAACGCCGACGAAGCCGTCTGGGACTGGGCCAGAGAAGAGGTCACGGCCAACGAATGCCACGGAACAAAAGCCAAAGTCCAAGAGAAGATGAATCAATTCTTCGGCGGGCTAATTCATCGTAAGGATGAAGTGAAACATCGCTGCCCAACCCGGTTACAGGCCCGAGCCGATGCTTTGATCTTTACACCTGCCGTGCCTTTGCCATCACTGCCCAATGTAGTTTCCACCTTGGCTTTGGTTTAGTCATGCATCCGGCTTCTCTCGCCGATGGACGTATGCTGCCTGCCAGGTATGATTTTTCTGCCTACCGCACGCTGCTGGACCTGGGCGGGGGTTCGGGAGGGGTAGCCATTGGTGTTACCGAGGAATGTCCGCAAATCCACGCCACCGTAGGAGAGTTACCCGAGGTCGTAGCCATCTCCCAACGCTTCATAGCAGAGGCTGGAACAAAAGACCGGCTATCCGTCATGTCGGCTGACGTCCTCAGCGGGTCAATAAACGGGTCCTTCGACGCTGTGGTGATGAAAAGTATGATTCAGGTTTTGGCTGAAGACGAGGCGCAGAGGGCCCTCAAAAATGTCATCAAGGTCGTAGAGCACGGCGGGGACCTCTATATATTGGGGCGGGTTCTAGACGACAGTCACCTTTCGCCGCTTAACGCACTGAACGGCAATCTGCTTTTCCTGAACATTTATGATGGCGGTCAGGCTTACACTGAGCGCCAGCATCGCGACTGGCTAGCCGAGGCGGGGTTTGAGTCTATAGAACGCACTTTCCTCTCGAATGGACAGAGCATCATCCTCGCGCGTAAGCCATCGTAGAGAGTAGCTTAATGATCCTTGACGAAAGTTTTAACCTTGTAAGATCAAAATCCCCCTCAGTCCCCTAGCTATTCGGAAGCAGCCCGCATCTGGGGGCGCAGCAGATTAGGGATGCCGTCGGCTATGGGATAGGATTCGTCGCATTTGGCGCAGAGCAAAGTTCCCTCCAGCACCTCGTCCCCCTCTTCGGAGTCAACACAGAGTTCCAGCCCCTCCTTGCATACAGGACAGGCGAGAATGTCCATCAGGTCCTTCTTCATCTTGCCTCCAATAATCCCTAGTACGTCGCCATTGGTGGGAATCCAGCGACCTCCCCAAGCTAGCGGGAGAGCCCGGCTTCAAACAGGGCGTCCAGCAAATCCGACAGGCCGAATACCAATACCCCGATGACCAACACCGCGGTGGTGCTGGTCAGCCCGCGCCGCACCCCCGACAACCGCCCGGTTGAAGCAGCCTTGTCGTCGGGATAGGTTGTATGACGCATGAACCGCACCACGTAAAACATGTAAAAGGCCAGCGCGATCTTGATCCCCAACACCACCACGTAGTACAGGCTTACCCCATTCGCGGCCAGGCGGCTGGCCGACAGAATGATTCCAGTAATCAGCAGGACCGCCATAACCGTGTGTACCAGGCCGCGGAACTCTTCTCCGATGGACCGCCGGGCTGCGGCCGGCAGCGGGCTTCTGACCGCAGCGGGCCGCAGCACCAACACATAGAAAATGCCGCCACCTACCCAGGCCACCGCGGACACGGCATGAACCCACCTGATGACCAGCAGGAGGCCGTCGAGCACGTTCAGGTTACTAAGCCAGGGCCATAGCTGTCCCCACTCTTTACCGCGCCCACCGGAAAAGCCTAGCCCCCAGTCATTTAGGACCGGCCATTTGAGATATGATGGCGGTCAGGCGTTCCCGGTCCAGGTTGCTGATTTCCTGCTGGAACACCCGGCCCTTTTTGTTAATGAAATAGGTGGTGGGAAAATATTGCACCTCATAGGCCTGGGCTACGTGGGCTTGCAGGTCGGTGGCGAAATCAAAGGTTAACCCCAGCTCGGCTACAAAATCTCGGGCATCCTGCTCGGTGTCGATACCCTGGGGCACGAATAGCCCCAGAAACCTCACATTTTTGGCCTGGGACTCCTGTCCCTGGATCTCCTGCCAAACCTCCTCAAAATGCGGCATCTCTTCCCGGCAAGGCGGGCAGGATGGATACCAGAAATTTATGACCGCCGCCTCCTGCCCGGTCAGCGCCGATAATTGGAAGCTGCCGCCGTCGAATCGAGTGACCTGAAAGTCCGGCGCGGCTGCCAGCCGATTGCATCCGAGGATAATAAGCAAGGTTGCCAGCGAGGCCAATAATAGATGGAAAGGTTGCAGTTGGGTGGTGCTGATTAGCATATTTTAGCGGCGTCGGGACCAGTCCCAGCAGGCCTCGCCACATTTTATAGACCCAAGGGAGGCGGGTCAACACACACGCACCGGCGAGCAGTGCCTTTTCATTTTCTCAAAATAGTATAAAATTATTACCAGTTTAAGCGGGAGGGGAGGATGATGACTTTGAGAGAAGCGCTGGATTTGGTGCCTGACTTCCGGAGTAGCCAAGGGCGACGCCACTCTTTGGGGGCGATCCTGGCCTTGGTCACCTGTGCCATGCTGTGCGGCGCCCGCAGCTTATACGCCATAGCTCAATGGGGGCGGGACAAGGGGGTGCTACGGCGCAGCTTTTGGGGTTCAGCCAGGAGAAGACACCCTGCGTGGCCACCCTCCACCGGGTGTTCAAGGGCCTGGACGTGGCGGCCTTTGAGGCAGAAGTCGGCAACTGGCTGGCAAATAGCGGGGTAGAGGCGGATGACCCCCTGTCCCTGGACGGGAAAACCTTGCGAGGGGTCCACGGCCAAGAGATACCCGGGGTCCATCTGGTGTCGGCCTACGCTAGCCGCGCTGGGGCAGTGCTGGCGCAGGTAGCTGCGCCGGGCAAAGGGGAAGAATTGGCGGCGGTCAAAGAAGTATTGGGCCAGGTACCCCTGAAGGGTCGGGTAGTAGTGGCTGATGCCTTACTGACCCAACGGAAAGTCTGTGAGCAGATTGTGGCAGGCGGCGGAGAGTATCTGCTGCCAGTTAAAGAGAATCAGCCCACCTTGCGCCGAGACCTGGAGGTGGCTTTTTCCCCTGCTAGGAACTGAGAGGGCTGGTGGCCCAACCGTACCTCCCTGGCTGGCAGCGGAGTGGCGAGCACGCGGGGCCAAGCTGACGGTCTGGGCCGATGCTCCAGTAAAGCGGCGTCATGGGCGGCTGGAGCGGCGAGAGTTGTGGGCCTTGGCCGACCCAGAGCTAAATGGCTACGTGGGCAGCGCTGGGACGGTCGGGGAAGCGTGGCCGCATCTGCAACAGGTGTGTCGGCTAGAGCGCCAGCGGGTCGTGAAGGGCAAGAAACAGGTGGCTGTGAGCTATGCAATTAGCAGTCTCCCAGCCACTGATGCCGATGCCAGGCGATTGTTGAGCCTTTCCCGTGGGCACTGGGGCATCGAGAACCGCCTCCACTGGGTACGGGATGTGACCTTCGACGAGGACCGCTCTCAGGTGCGCACTGGGGCCGCCCCACAGGTTCTGGCGGGCCTGCGGAACCTGGTCATCAGCTTGGTACGTCGGGCTGGGCATTCCAACGTAGCCGCTGCCCTACGCCGCCACAATGCCCATCTCAGCGAAGCTTTCGACATGATGGGCTTTACCTACCAGGCAGGAGAATGAAAAGGCCCTGACCGGCGAGCTGCTGGTCCTTCCCGTGTGGGAATGGCCAGCTTGACTCTCCCATCTGGCCGGTTACAATCATTCCAGATTGAACCGGCATCCCAGCTTGATCCTGGATGGGTGTCAACATGAGGCTGGAAAACAAAGTAGCGTTTATCAGCGGGGGCGCCCGAGGCATGGGCGCGGTGGAGGCCCGCCTCTTTGCCCGGGAAGGCTGCCGAGTAGCCATCGGCGACCTGCGGGAAGATGAGGGGCAGAAGGTCGAAGCGGAGATCAACGAAACCGGAGGGGAGTGTCTCTACCTGCACCTGGATGTAACTAATGAAGAGAGCTGGCAAGCGGCCATCGCCGCCACGGTCGCCAGGTTCGGGAAGCTGGATATCCTGGTGAACAACGCCGGAATCTACCGCATCGAGCTAGTGGAGGAGACCAGCGTTGAGTTGTGGGACCAGATTATGGAAATCAACAGCAAAGGGGTATTTCTGGGAACCAAGCATGCCATACCGGAGCTGCGAAAGGCCTGCGGAGGCTCGGTTATCAACATCTCATCGACGGCGGGTTTGGTCGGCAGCAATCTGGCCGCAGCCTACTCCGCCTCCAAAGGGGCGGTGCGCCTGTTCACCAAGGCGACCGCCATCCAATACGCTCAAGATGGCATCCGGGCTAATTCCATTCATCCGGGGATAATCCAGACAGATATGACGGCGGCTCTGCTGGCCGACCCAAACCACTACCAGGAGCGGTTGGACCGCACGCCCTTGGGCCGAATAGGCAAGCCGGAGGATGCGGCTTACGGAGCCCTGTTCCTGGCCTCGGACGAATCTTCTTTTATGACCGGTAGCGAGCTGGTGATCGACGGTGGCCGTACCGCCATGTAGGTCACTTTTGGTCGGGCCACCCGCTGGCTACCAAATATAGCTTCAGCACAAGGAGCCCTGATGAGAGTTGCCTTGTTAGGTACCGGCACACCTGGAAAAGACCTGAACCGTTTCCAATCCTCCGCTTTGATAGAAGTTGGCTCGGACCTGCTGTTGTTTGACGAGGGAAGGGGGGCGGTCCACCAGTTATATCAAGCTGGGGTTGATGTAGGGCGGGTCGGCCCGGTTTTTATTACGCATCACCACGTTGACCATATCAATAATCTGTACGATGTCATATTCTCAACGGCGGCGCAGGGACGGAACGGAACGCTGGCAATTTATGGACCGGCCGGTACCAAGCAAATCGTCGACGGCTTGCTCAACAATGTCTATGCCAGGGATTATCGTTTCCGTCTTGAAGAAGCCCGGGAGATACGCCGTCGTGGCGCTGGCAGCCCCCGCCCAAGGGAGGTAATCCACGATGTCGCCGTCCATGAAATCGAGGCAGGCATCGCTGCTGAGGGAGATGGCTGGCGAGTGATTTCCGATTATGTGCTACACGGCGATTTCCCCGACGCTCCTGATTTTGACTGGCGCTGCCTGGGCTATCGCATTGAATCACAAGGCGAGGTAATCACCATCAGCGGCGACACGGTCCCCTGCCCTGGCATCATTGGTCTGGCCCGGGACGCGGACCTACTGGTGCAATGTTGCATGTGGCCCGAAAGCGCCCGGACCGACCCCGCGCGCCTTATCCTCACTGAAACTATCCTGCCCACCACCGCCCAGGCCGGTCAGATTGCGGCCGAAGCCGGGGTAAAACGCATGGTGTTGACCCACCTGAGGGCGTCGATTAACCAGGCGGGGGCTTTGGCGGAGGTCCGGCAGCAATTTAACGGTGAAGTACTGTTCGGAGAAGATCTGTTGGTAATCGAGTGATCGGGAGACCACCAAAAGTCCCCCCACCTGTCGCAACCCTTTCGGACAAACCTCCCTGGGCTAACGTCCGATGGCGTAGCCGTCCCGCCGCAGGTCGGCACCGGCGAACAGAGCGCCGCTTTCCTGGTCGACCTGGACGGCACCGAGGGACCCCATCCTGGAGGTCCAGTCGTCCCACACCTCTACCTGGTGTCCCCGGCGCTTCAGCTCCGCCACTGTCTCGGCATCGATGCGGCCCTCGATCCCTACCAGGCCCGGATTATAGGCGTGGGGCCAGAAGGAGTTGGGGAAGCTCCAGGTGGAAACCCTAGGGGCCTCAATTGCCTGCTGCACGTCCATGCCGAATTCGGCTACGTTCAGGAACAGCTGGACCATGGACTGGCATTGGACATCGCCGCCGGGAGTGCCGAAGGGCATCCAAACCCGCCCGTTCCGCAAGGCCAGCGCCGGATTGGGCGTCAATCGGGGCCGCTTGCCCGGAGCCAGGGCGGCGGGATGGTCCGGGTCCAGCCAAGTTTGGGAACCTCGGGCCGACATCACGAATCCCAGTCCTTTAACCACCGGCGCCCCGCCGATGCCGTCGCTGGGCGTGGCGGAGAAGGCATTGCCCCAGCGATCCACGGTGCTGATATAGCTGGTATCCGCTGGCAGCGGCCCGGCGACCGGCTCGGGGCGGCCTGCCTGCGCCACCGGATTGGCCCGGCCTTCGTAGGGCCAGGGGTCTCCGGCCTGGGGCATCTCCGGACACGCCATAGAAGGATCTATATTTTTCCTGCGGGCGGTAGCGTAGGCGCCGTCCAACAGTCCGGCCATGGGCACGTCCACAAAGTCGGGATCACCGTAGTAAGCGTGCCGGTCGGCGAAGGCCAGTTTTAGCGCCTCCAGCACCGTGTGCAGATAGTCGGCGGAGTTGTGGCCCATAGCCATCAGCTCACAACCTTCCAGTATCTTCAGCGCCTGAATAGTCACCGGACCCTGACACCAGGGACCGCAGGTGAAAACCTGAGTCCCCTTATAGTCGATGCTAGGAGGGGTTTCCACCCCGACCTGGAATTCCGCCAGGTCTTCCATGCTGAGCAGCCCACCCTGCTCCTGGGAGAAACGAGCCATCTCCTCAGCGATGTCGCCGCTATAGAAGTAATCTCTGGCGGCCTGAAGGGCTGCTTCCCGGCCCAGCGAAGAGCTACCCTGCTCCACTTCTATGAGACGGCGGAAGGTGCGGGCCAGGTCCCGCTGCACCAGAAGCTCGCCGGTTTTTAAGGCTTGCCCACCTGGGCAAAATATCTCCTGGGTGCTGGGCCAGTCCAGAGTTTCCCCTTCGTCATGCACCAGTTGCTCGCTGACATTAACCAGAGCCCGATGCAAGGAATCCGGAATGGGGAAGCCTCTTTCGGCCAGCTCCAATGCCGGAGTTACCACCTGCCCGAAGGTCATGGTCCCATATAGCTTGAGGGCAGTGAGCCAGCCGGCGGCGGCGGCGGGAGTTACGGTACGTAAGGTGCCTGGCGGTAGCTGACCGTTGGCGTGAATCTGAAAGTAGTCGATGCTGGCGGCCTTGGGCCACCTGCCCAGCCCGCTGATGCTCTTGGTTTCCTTCTTGGCGGCATCGTGGACGATAATCGGGGCAACCCCGCCGAAGCTGGTGTATTGGGGAAGAGCCACGTTGATGACGATGCCCGCCGCCACACCCGCGTCGGTGGCGTTGCCGCCCTCTTCCAGGATGCGGTAGGCGGCGGCGGTGGCCAAATAATGACTGGTGGACACCGCGTGAGTGGTGCCGGTAATCAAGGGACGGTAGGTTCTTAGCCCTATAGCCATTGGGTCCTCCTGCCTCGGTCTTTAGTCCCCGGTTTTTAGCCCAAATCAGCCAGCCTGGGCATGACTTCCTTGGCCAGCAGGGTCATGGAGTGCTCCCAGGAACTCAGGGGCTCCCATTCGTGGCCCATAGCCAGCAGCACTCCGAATCCGCCGACGTCCTGGTAAAGCTGACGTAGCTGCTCCGTCACCTCGTCTGGGCTTCCAACTACCCAAACATTATCCACCAGGTACTCCGGTGTAACGACCTCATCGGGCATTTCCGAATCGACTTTGAACAGACTCAAAGCATCCATGTGACGCATCAGCGGAATGAAATATCTCCGAAAGTCCCGGCCAATGGTCCCCTCCAGTACTTCCTGCCGGGCTTGTTCCGTGGTATCGGCCACGTATATCTCGCGAGCGATGCGCCATTGGGAGCGGTCCGGCGTCCGTCCCGATTTGGCGGCTCCCTCTGCCACCGCCTCCCAGTGGGTCTTGAGAGTAACGCTGGGAACCAGGTTGATGCTCAGCGGCAGCCATCCCTTTTCGCCGGCATAAATTAGAGTGTCCGACTTGGCAGAGACGCCAGCAACTCCGATGGGCGGATGAGGCTTTTGGTAGGGCTTCAGGTGAACTTGGAGGCCGATTTCCGGCACCGGCTGAGGGATGTTGAACTTCCAGCGCTGGTGCTCATAAGTACCGGGCTGGGGGTCCTCCCACATCTTAAGAACCAGCTCAATGGAGTCACGGGACATTCCCCGGTGCTCTCCCGACTCCGCGTCTATGCCGAATACCTCGAAATCGCCGGAGAAGCCGCCGGAGCCGACGCCCCAATAAAAACGGCCTTTGGCCAGATTATCGAGCTGGGCTATGCGGTGGGCGATCATAAATGGGTCGTGGTTCGGCATGCAGGTAACACCGGTGCCGAAGACGATGTTCTTGGTCCGGGACAGGGCTGCGGCGAACTGGTCCGGCGCAGGGATGTTCTCCCATACGGTGGTGAAGTGCTCACCAATCCAAGCTTCGCAGTACCCCAGCCGGTCCAGGACTTCCATCTGCACCAGGTCGGCCTCCAGGGTTTCCGATAGGTCCGACCCGGGGGGATGCAGAGGCATGGTGAAGTAGCCTAACCGCATTACTGCCTCCTCAAAGCGAGAGATAAAACCCAGTAAATCAGTGTCTCAGATACGAAAACCAGCGGCGCTAACCTCCCTTTTTGGTGTAGGCGGTTATCATTCATTGCTTAGAGAGAGCGAGTATCGCTTCCTGCCCGGACACTACTCAGGCTCCTCGGTACCCTCTCGCCGACGACCCCTATCTGGAGTCAGAAAGCCACTTATTCTTCCGCTTAAATTCAGCCCAAGTGTGTCATTGAATCCGACCGCGAAAGCAATCCCGATTAAGAAAAAATCCCCCCGATTTAGTTTATCGGGGACTGACTCCCCAACCGATGGAAATGGGTTTCCAATTACGTCACTCAAAAATAATAAATACACGAAGAGCACGAGAATCGCACCCAGCATCGGCCTAGAAAACGCGGTAACGAAAAGTTCGAGAAAATTGGCCGGGATGTTCTTAACCAGCGCGCGCGTCAAAAACGGCTCTAGCGAGGCTGCCAATGACCCCTGAGATAACGACTCCAAGCAAGGTAATGGTCTTGATGCCCAAAAGTTCGTCTTTCAAATAGTCGAAGTCGGTTAATGAGTCAAGCCACATGAAGATACCTAAAATAATCCCCCCTTGTATCAATATCCCAGCGACGAGCATCACCAGGGCCCTCCCAGCGTTATCAAAATCTCTGTGTTCATTTACACTGGTCTCCACCAATTCACACAACGCGTTTGCGGGCACTGTGGAGCCCGTACCCGTCAACATTTTGCCTGCTTTATTCAATTGATCAAACAGATCAGTCCTCGTAGTATCACGAGATTGTCGGTTGAAGACTGTGGCAACCTCCTCGAACAAATACACGATCCGCTGTACTGTCTCTCTCCGTGGACCAATCAAGTCGCCTTTTGCCAAGTCCTCCAGCCATCCCCCTATTTGGATTTGGCCACCTCCAGCTCGTGTTAACGCCCGGGACGCTCCTGTCGGGGTCGACCAAAAAAACTACCACCACGACGGTGGTGAGGACCAACAGCAACAAGACCAAGCCCAGGATATCTGCTACCGTCATAGCGTCTCCATATCCTCCCTAGTTCATCCCGAGATAAGGCGCTGGGCTAGTGAGCCTTTCTCAAGGCGGATGCTCCGACAGCGCGGTTCTGCGGCGTCTTACTCCGAACCCAGGCCAACCGGCCGGGAGCAACTGGCGTATCGAGAACAACCGGACTTCCTTGGGAGGCAGTATAAGCTATCGCTGGCCGCCACTCAACGGGGGCTAAACAAAACCTCGGAGTTCCACCGCCCGGGCTACCCGCCCAGGATATCTGCTACCGTCATAGCGTCTCCATATCCTCCCTAGTTCATCCCGAGATAAGGCGCTGGGCTAGTGAGCCTTTCTCAAGGCGGATGCTCCGACAGCGCGGTTCTGCGGCGTCTTACTCCGAACCCAGGCCAACCGGCCGGGAGCAACTGGCGTATCGAGAACAACCGGACTTCCTTGGGAGGCAGTATAAGCTATCGCTGGCCGCCACTCAACGGGGGCTAAACAAAACCTCGGAGTTCCACCGCCCGGGCTACCCGCTCCACCCCTAACTGGAAAGCGGCCTGGCGGTATCCATGACCTGAAAGGGTTGTACCCAGAAGACGCTGGGCTGGCTCAGTGCCGAGGCGGATTGATGCCCTGGGCGATGTTTTTTTCGTGGACCTCCCTATATGCCCGCACCATTATCTTGGCCAGCTCTTCATTAACCCGGGCCTCTTCCCAGTGAAACTCTTGGAGATTCTGGGTCCACTCGAAATAGGATACGGTCACTCCGCCGGCGTTGACCAGGATGTCCGGAAGGAGCAGGATGCCCCGGTCATTAATTATCTGGTCCCCTTCGTAGGTGGTAGGATGATTGGCCGCCTCCAGGATCACCCGCGTATTTAGCCTGGGAGCGTTTTCGACATTGATTACATTATCCACGGCAGCCGGAATCAAAACGTCGCATTCTAATTCCAAGAGCTCCGAGTTGGACACTGCCTCGCCGCCGTTATATTCGCCAGCTTTGCCCCCCTGCTCCACATGTTCTGCCAGCGCGGGAATATCCAGCCCCCGCTGGTTGTAGATGCCTCCCTGCACGTCGCTGACCGCCACGACCCTGACACCGGATTGGTGTATTATCCGGGCAGTCCATGAGCCCACGTTTCCGAAGCCTTGGATGACCACTCTCAAGCCTGCCAGGCTTAATCCCAGGTCTTGGACCACCTGTTCCAGGATATGAGCTACCCCTCGGCCGGTGGCGGCCTCTCTGCCCAGGGAACCCCACAGGTCCACCGGCTTGCCGGTCACACTGGCCGGCGAATGTCCGTGCAGCTGGCCGTAGGCGTCCATCATCCAGGCCATGGTTTGGGCGTTGGTGCCCAGGTCCGGCGCCGGGATATCCCGGTTGGGACCCAGCAGGTGCTCGATGTTCAGGGTGTAGCGACGGGTCAGCCGGTTCAACTCTGCCTTGCTGAGCTTCCCTGGGTCGCACTGGACGCCGCCTTTGGCCCCTCCGTAGGGCAGACCAACCAGGGCAGTTTTCCAGGTCATCAGGGAAGCCAATGCCCTCACTTCATCCTGGTCCGCCAGGGGGTGGTAGCGGACGCCTCCCTTGTAGGGACCGCGCGCGCCGTTGTGCTGGACCCGGTAGCCGGAAAATACCTCAATGTGCCCATCATCCATCCGAACCGGCACTTGAACCGCCAGTTCGCGCCAGGGACGGCGCAGCATTTCCCTCACACCGTCCAGCAAACCAATCTGGTCGGCGGCCTGTTCGTAGAAAAGGTTTACTTCCTCAAAGGCGGTCAGCTCATGCGTGGCTATCATTAACTTCTCCACAGGCCCCAACGGAGGCTCTATTCATCCACTCTTCAGTCTAGGTGTTGCCCGCTCTGTCATGAAGAGTGCATTCACCTATTAGATGCCGCTTTAGCTGCAGCCGGTTTGGATTTATGGCCAGCCTGGGTTGGTAGACTGCCTGGCCGGTGGTCGCAGAGTCTTTCGATTGTCATTGCGAGGGCGCCAGCCCGAAGCAATCTCATGAGGGTAAGGAGGGATTGCTTCGCTGCTCTGTAAATAGCCCGTTCGCCCTTCGAGAGCCTCAGGACGAACGGGATCCCTAACGCTCGTGGTGAGCCCGTCGAACCATGAGCCGAGGGGAATCCATTTTCATCTGTAGGTGGCGCTCCACCGGAGCATGATGGCTCGCAATGACACTGGGGAGTTCCGAAACCCCCATACCCTCCTTTGCGAAGGTGGACTGAGGTGGATTTCCCCTAACGGTGGTTCCACCCAAAATGGGATAAAATGTTAGTCTGGAGAATAAAGAAAACCCGGCAGCTATTTCCGCCGGGTGGGGATGGAGCGCCAAGCATGCTGTACGAGGTAGACGTGGTTGCCGAGGGCAACAGCCCCCTGGACCTTAACCGGGTATTTTCCCTCCTTTCGGAACCCCAACCCATCACGAAATTGATCACCGCCAGCCCCCTGGGCGAGGACATCTGGTGCGACGTCGTCGGATGGAATGAAGACGGTCCCGGTATTGCCTATGCGGTGGAGGCCGAGGATTCGGGCGAGGGGGTGATTCTTCTGATCTACGGCGGCCAGTGGGGGGTCCGCCTTCGTCCCGAGGGTAACCCGGAGGAATGGGACCTGACCAGCGCCAGCCAGTGGGGCGAGGCCTGCCTGATGCTGGGTAAAGACACTCCGGTCAAGAGCTAACGAATTACTCGCTAACCGGCCGGAGGCGCCGCTGCGGAATGGTCATGGACCGAATTTTCTATACCAAAGCTGAGGCGGGACCTGCATGGTTGGGCATACTGAACACTGCGCGTTGGACTTTGGCCTTAGCAACTATCTCAAAACGTGGTTCGACAGGCTCACCACGAACGGATAAAGAACACCCCCCGTTCGTCCTGAGCTTGTCGAAGGACGGTCCACCCAGAATACAAGAGTTTTGAGATAATTTCTTAGTGCAGCCCGTTGGTCAGCCGAGAAGCCAGCGCCTTCAACCCCTTGCTGTAGGCGTCCTGGGCGTCCCAACCCCGGAAGTCTATAACCGCATTTTCCTGTAGTCGGGTGCACAGATGGTCGTTTCGCACCAAAAGCCGGTTGTCCAGATTCAGGGGAATGACCGCCGGCTGGGAGGCGACTTCCAACCCTCTATTTTGAGCCGCCAACTCAAACAACCTCCAGCCATAGGGACTGGTCAGGGAATCTTCCGAGCACAATAAGACCCGGTTATCGAAGTAGTTCAAGCGCTGCTCCTGGGTCAATCCTCCCTCTCCAAGGAGCTCCTCCTCATCATCCACCACCAGCTGCCAGGTGGGCAGCCCAACCCGCCACAAATCTGCCATCAGGCGCTCCGCCAGCCCGGAATCCTTGGTCGAGGCAATCAGCAGGGTCCGGCATGAGCAGTCCTCGGCAGCCGCCAGCTGGGTCTGAACCCCGATCAAAGACTCAGGTACACCGGCCCGGAGCAGGAAATGCCCTGGGATCAAGCCTCGAGAACGGGCTAGTGTATCCATCCCGATAATACTCGGGCCGGCATGAATGGCTGACTCCAGCTCCAGCACCTGGCTCAAGTCACAGTCGGCGAAGAGGGTCATCTCAAACCTGACGCGACAGAAAAGAGAACGACCAAGCAGGGGCCGTACCAGCGTAGCGCAGCGCAGGTCGGCACCGGTCAAATTGGCCACATCCAATATGGTGCCGTGGAGCATGGCGCCACTTAGGGAAGCTCCGGTCAAATCGGCCATGGCTAGATTTGCCTCCGACAGGTCGGCGCCGGAGAGATCGGCTTCCCGTAAATCGGCGAAGGGTAACTCGGCGTAGGAGAGGTCCGCTCCTTTCAGGCTGGCCTCTTGCATGCAGCTGCCGGTCAGGTCCGCCCGGCCCAGGGAGGCACCCTGCATGTTGGCGTGCTGAAGCTGGCTCCAGGCCATCTGAGACCGGGAGAGATGAGCCGCCCGCAGATTGGCCCCGGCCAGATTGGAGCGACGGAGATCGACGCTGGTCAGGTCGGCCCCGCTGAGGTCATCATAAGCCAGATCCGCGCTGGGGAGGCGGGACCCGCTCAAGGAGGCGCCAGAAAGGTCTAGCCGTTCCCGCCGCCGGAAATGCCGCTCCCGCCAGCGGGCTATCGAGCGGGTTCCACCTTTCGCCACGGCTACATGGTCGGGTTTGGACAAATACTCGCTCCTTAAGCGGGCGGCTTTCTAAACCCTTGGCGAAAGCCGGCGGGCCCTCAGGAAGTTATCGGATGTCGATTATTAGTCGTTGCCCACTCCGGCCGCGGTTCCCTGGGTGCTGAAGGCCGGCATCACATCCTTCGCAAAGCTGGATAGCTGTTCTTTAAACTCGGGCCAAGGCATACCCTCGGGCCACTGCAGGATCAGGTCTTCCAACCCCGGGTATTTCTGCTCCAAATCCCGGAGGAAGCTGATGAACTGTTCCGGCGGACCGCAGAACCAGGCCTTTTGCTGCACCCCATCTTCAATGCTGGGTACGCCGACGGGCGCGCCTGGAGTTCCCCAAGGCCGCCCTTGAGAGTCGGTATAGCGGACAAAGCCGAAGGGAGCGAACCACTTGTAACGCTCGTCATGGTAGGGCCTGACCTGCTTTATCGCCGCTTCCCGGGAATCTCCAATACAAAAGCCGATACCCAGCGCCATATCCTGTCCCAGGTCCAGAACCCTCCCGGCTTTGGCCGACTCCTCCTGATAGGTGCGGATTAGCTGCTCGGCCAGAATCTCGCCGGTCAGGGCCACCATCCCTTTTATCCCCTTCTGCGCGATGTAGGAAAGGGTACGACCGCTGGCGATGGGCTGCCAGATTTCCACCGGCAGGTTCACCGGCCGGGGCACTAGGGTTACGTCTTTCAACTGGTATCCCCGGTAGGGAACGTCGGCCGGTATGGTGTAGTATTTGCCCTTGTGGGAGAAGGAGTCTTCGTTGAAGGCCTTCAGGATAATCTCCATCTGCTCTTCAAAAAGCACCTTGTTGGCATCGTTGTCGATTACAGGAGCGCCGAAGGTCTCTACTTCCCGGGAATGGTAACCCCGTCCTACGCCAAAGATGAGCCGCCCTCCGGTCAGGATATCGGCCACAGCGAAGTCTTCGGCCAGCCGCAGCGGGTGCCACATCGGAACAATGTTAAAGGCTGCGCCGAATTTCAGGTTCTTGGTTAACCCGGCCAGGTGGACTCCCAGCAGGGTCAGATTGGGGAAAACCTCGTAACCTTCCCTCTGGAAGTGGTGCTCCGCCGTCCAGAGGCAGTAAAATCCCAATCCATCCATGTGCTGCGCCAGGGCAACCGCGTTGTCGTAACCCTGGACCAGCTGCTGGTTGGTGTAGCGCCGTTCGTCCGCCGGAGTACCCTCGGCGCCCACATTGTCCAGGTCGATCTGCCCTACGTAGAGCACGGAGAAACGCTTGATCATGCCAACCTATCCCCCTGATGGCCGGAAGTTAATGGATTGGGCCTGCCAGGCTCGATTTCGCCCGGCACCCCACCCAAGGTGAACACGCGGGTAATTATAGCACGGCGGGGCAGGCTAGCTGGCCCCATAAGATTGCTTCGGGCCGACGGCCCTCGCAATGACAATCGAAAGATCCTGGTTCGGAGCACCGCGACTGGACCTGGCGCTGCGGACCTGCTAAGTTACGCGCTGATACCATTTTTATATGAGCGGTGCGTGTTTTGGGCCGGGTAGGGGCGCACGGCCGTGCGCCCCTATGGAATCACCAAGGACTCAGCGGAAGCTAAAGCCAGGAGGTGGGCTGTGCCTACGGTCAAGTTGGATGAAACCCTGGAGATGTACTACGAGGACGACGATTTTACCGACCCCTGGCGCACTCCGGAAACAGTGGTTCTGCACCACGGCAACGCCAAAAGCTCCCGGCTCTGGTACGCCTGGGTGCCGCTGCTGGCCCGGCAATACCGGGTGATAAGGGTCGACGCCCGGGGCTTTGGCCGTTCCACGGTTCCCGCGCCAGGATACGATTGGTCCCTGAGCGGCTTTGCCTCCGACCTGGAAAACCTGCTGAACCACCTGGGTCTGGATCAGGTACACCTCATCGGCGAGACCATCGGCGGAACCATCGCCCTTCAGTTCGCCTATGAACACCCGCAGCGCCTGCACACTGTAGCGGCCTGCACCTCGCCCTACAAGTTCGTGGGGGTGCCCAGCTACCGGGAGAGTTACGACCTGGTGGACAGATCCGGGGTGGAAGGTTGGGTCCGGGCCACGGCCGACCGCCGGCTGGAGCCGGGACACTCAGATCCGGCCCATCACGAGTGGTACGCACAGCAGATGATCCAGACTTCCAAGCACGTGGTGATGGAGACCCTGGCCTATCTGTCCAACCAGGACCTGAGTCCCTTGCTGCCCCAGATCAACACGCCGGCCCTGGTGCTGGTGGGTCAGGACAGCACGATGAATACGGCCGAACGGGCCCAGGGGATGGCCCAGCTGCTGCCTAACTCAACGCTGGTCGAAATCTCCGGTGGCACCGGCTATATCCAGCATTCAGCGCCGGAGCAGTGCGTGGCAGCCTGGCGGGAGTTCGTCGGTGGGTTAGGCCGCGGCTAACGCGGCGGCTGGGGAGAAAGGTACTCCTCTAGGATGGCCAGTAATCGGGCGACCCAGGAAGAAGGAAGCAACTGGAGATGCTCCCGAAGAACGGCTTCGTACGACTCTCGATCAAAAAGGAAATCACCCGGCTTGGTAGGCCAATCCGGAGGCTCCGGGCTCTCGGGGTCATCTGGGTCCTCCCAGTCTGTTTCGTACGCCCAGTCTGTCCATCGCACATGGTCGCTTTCCTTAAGAATAAGTACGGAAAATTCTCCGTCATCAAAATCTCCAAACAGGACTGTAACCCGGCTTGACCCGAGATTAGAGGGTGGGTCACCAAGCATTTTCGCAATCACCGAGGAATGAAGCTTGCGATTTTTTCTCCACCCGAGAGGTGACAAAAAAGAAGGATGGGCACCCATCCGGTCGGCGAAGTGATGCGCTAGGCGCTTTCCGTCTATCTCGATCTCCAGGTATCGCCCCCAGTCCTCATGCGTTGCTGAAACTAAAGCAAACGAGTTCATATCTCAACTTACCCTCGGCGCCGGAGCAGTGCGTGGCGGCCTGGCGGGAGTTCGTCGGCGGGTTAGGCCGCGGCTAAACCCGAATCCACCGATGGACACGGATGGACAGCGTGAGGACAACGGAAGGGGGGTGAGGGAGTACAGGCGCGATAATCCGGGCTCGAACTTGGGTAGACGGGAGGTTGGCGGGCGGTCTGCAGGCGCTTTTGGGGGTGCCGATGGGGCTTACAGTGGCTGTGGCGAGCGAGATGGCGGGATAGGACACGGCAAGAGGCGCTCGCGGACTGGGCTAGCGCGAGTTTGCGGGGACGTTGGGTTGGCTGGCGGGTCAGTGGCGGACGGGCGCCGTCAGGCTGGGAGTGGAATGGCTCGCAGTCGGGCCAGGGCGCGGCTGAACTGCTCCTCCCAGGGCCAGCGCTTGGGAAGATGCAGGGTGATCCGGCGTGCCGAGCGGGTGAGCCGTCCGGCCAGGGCGAAGACCCGCCGCCGGAGGGTCTTGGTGGTCACGATCTGCTCACCCAGGCCGATGCGGGCTGTCCAGCGAGCCAGGTTGTGGGCCATCACCTGTACCGCCAGCCAGGCGCCGTTGGCGGCGAAGCGGCCCGAGGGGAGATGGTTCAGCCCGACGCCGTACTTGAGGTCGCGTATCGCATTCTCGATCTCGGCGTGGCGGCGGTGGTCAGCCTCCAGTTCCAGGGTCTCCCCGTCCCGGTCGGTGATGAAGCCGTGATAGCTGTAGGTGGCGAAGAGAGCCAGTTGAGAACCGGGCGCCGGCTTCACCCGCCGGACGATGAGCCGTACCGGCGCGGCATCCGGCTCACTCTGGAAGGGGGTGTAGGTGGTTTCGGCCACATCGGCGGCGCCGTCCATCCAGTAAGGAATCGGCGTCCAGGCATCTTCGGGTATCGCCTCGATGAGATTGTGCAGGCTTTTGTGCTGGCGGATGGTGATGGAGAAGCGGACATCCATCCGGCGGCAGACGGCGACCACGGCGTGGGTATAGAAGCCGCTGTCAGCCCGCATGGTGAGCTGCCCGCTGGCCCCGCCGCAGCGAACCCGGCTCACCGTCTCACGCAGGAAGTGGGCGGCGCCCCGGGCGGTGATGGCCCGGCCCTCGCGCAGGCGGGCCATCAGCACGTCGCCGGTTCCGGCGGCGACGGCCAGCAGTGGGTGATAGCCCCGCGCGCCGGTATAGCCGTGATGGCGGGCGCCCTCCTTGGCCAGTCCGTAAGGCTCGCAGATCGTCGAATCAAGGTCGATGGTGAATGGCGCGTCGCCGGGTCCGGCGCCGGCCTTCCAGGCCCGGGCCAGCAACTCGCGGCTCACCCCGTCCAGCTGGCGGACGTGGCCCCAGGTGAAGCTGCGCAGGAAGGTGCCCAGGGTGGATGGCGCTTTGACTACGCAGCCGAGAGCGCAGGCCGTCCTGCCGGTGCGCAACGCATCGGCGTCGTCGATGCAGTCGCCGCCCGCCAGTGCCGAGGCGACCAGCGTCATTATCTTGTCGCCGGTGTTGGCTCGGCCTGGGGCCCGGCCCAGGTCCAGGTGCCGGTCAACCAGTTGGGAAAGGCCGAGGTGCAAGGCCAAGGTGGCGGGAAGAATCAGCCCGGCATTGTTGACCAGGCGGTGGTCGTCGAAGGCGATGTGGATGCCGTCGGGTTGGTTGCGTGGTAGCATCTATTGGGTGCTCCTTGTTTCTGGTCGGTTTTCTGTTTCAAAACCATTATCCCAGATTCAGAGGCGCACCCTTTTGTTTCTTCAGCAGGCCTCTCACACGCCCCCGTTCGGTGGATTGGGGCTAAAGGAGCGACTTGGATTGGCCGCCGTCGACGTTGATGCAGGCGCCGGTGAGCAAGTCGGCCCGGTCGGACGCCAGGAAGGCAACCATTTCGCCGATGGGCTCGGGCCAGCCGAAGCGGCCCATGGGCAGATTGCGGCTGACAAACTCGGTGACCACCTCCGGCGGCTGGGTTTTTTGGAAGCGGTCCCAGGTGCTGCCGGGAAAATCGATGGAGCCGGGCGCAACGCAGTTGACCAGAACATTGTGGGGCGCCATCTGAAGCGCCAGGTGCTTGGAGAAAGCGATCAGCCCAGCCTTACCGGTCATGTAGTCGATGGAACCGCCGTATTCTCGCCCGTAGATGGATGAGATGTTGATTATGCGGCCCCACTTCTGAGCTTTCATGTGCGCCAGCACCATACTGGCCAGCCGCACGGCGCAAATCAGGTTGACCTCCAACCCCTCCTGGAACTGCGCCATGCTAGTTTCTTCGAAGTTAACCGACCCGCGCCGCCCTCCCACGTTGTTCACCAGAATATCCGGATTCCCCAGCGCAGCTAGGGTTTCCTGATAGAAGCGAGAGGCATCCGACTCATTGGTCACGTCGGCTGCGGTGCCGGACACCTGCTATCCCTGACCCGAAAGCTCAGCTACCGTGGCCTCCAGCTGCTGCTGGTCTCGGGCGCAGATGGAAACCTGGCAGCCTTCCCGGGCCAGGGTAGTGGCAATCTGCCGGCCCAGTCCCCGACTGCCACCGGTAACCATGGCCACGCGACCATTTAATCCCAGGTCCATTAGCGCCCCCTTGTTCTTCCCCAAATCAGGTGCCTTTGGTAGTTGCATCCCTCCCGGCAGAGGGCCGGAATATTCCTACCGGACTGATAGGATTACTAAGCCAGAGGAATGGCGATGGAAACCCGTGGCCGGTCGCCCACCGCGGCGGTGGTGTGTCCCTGGCCGGTGAGGTCGTCAGCCAACAGCACGTCCCCGGCGTTGAATATCCGTTTGGTGCCATCGCCCAGACCGATTTCCGCCTGACCTTCCAGGGTAATCACGTACTGAGTCCTGGGAGCCACGTGGAAGTCCATGAATTCGCCGCTGGGAGTTCGCCGGAACTGGATTCCGGTAGCCGATTGCATGGCCGTGCGCTCGGCCTGGGCTACCTTTTCGTAGGGCAAGTCCAGCTCTTCAAAATGGGATATTCCGTCATCACCCGTATAGACTCGTACGACCTGCATGGTTACTCCTTGCTCTTAACGTCTGTTATAACGTCGGTAATACTTTATGCTCTTGCGCCGGGAGAATTCCCCGTCCATTGGAAAACCGGGGCCATTGAACAGCCGCATGATAGCAAGCGCTCTTTTAACCGTCAAATTCCGGCGTCAATCGGCAGGGGCATCTTCCGCCGGTGCCCCTGGAAACAACGAGCGACCGGTCAAACATAGGTCGAGTAGACAGCAATCAGGGCAGCGAGGCACCTTCGCGCAGGCCACCTTGGCGTGCTGGTCCAGCAGCGCGTGATACTCGTTATACAGCTGAGCTTCGGCAGGCAGTCTCTCTTGGAATTGGGACTGGCACTCTTCATAGCTGGTCTTTTTGCCGGACTTTATCAGGCCCATCCGATCCATGATTCTCTTGGTATAGGCATCGATGACAAAGGAGGGCTTGGCGGCCGCGTAGACCAGGATGTCGTCCGCGGTCTCCGGGCCGATGCCGTGAATCGAGAGCAGCTCCGAGCGCAACTCAGCGGTCTCCTGGTTGAAGAAGGCTCCTAAATGACCGCCGTAATGATGGCAGACGTGGCGGGCGAAGGCCTTCAGCTTGCGGGCCTTGGCGTTAAAGTAACCTGAGGGCCGGATGATCGAGGCCAGTTCCTCCTGGGGACACATGTCGATGGATTCCAGGGACCAGCAATCGGCGTCCTTAAGGTTTCGTATAGCTTTCTCCACGTTGGTCCAGGCGGCGCTCTGGGTCAAGATTGCGCCGATTACCACGTCCAGCGGGCCGTCGCCGGGCCACCAGCCCTGGGGACCGTAACGCCGGTACAACCGGTGATAGACCTGCATCAGCAACTCGGCGTTGGGCGGGCCATCAGTTGCCGGTTCCCTCACCTTACTTCCTCCGGTCAGAAGTGGAACCGAAGGTTTTCTCTTGCTGGTTATAGCTCAATGGGTACCCGCTGAGACAAAGTAATCTCTGATAGCGTGACCCGGCATCGATAAGCCAGGGCTTCAACGCCCGAATCCACCACCCTCCGCAGAGTTTCCCCAAATTCCGGGTCCGCCGTGTCGTGAGGCTGCAAACAACGGGCGTCGTGGCGTTGGATCACAAAAACGACGGCGGCCCGATGTCCTTCTGCCACGGTCCGGGCCAAGTGGTTGAGATGCTTCACACCACGGGTGGTCGGGGCGTCGGGGAACCGGGCTATTCCGTCCTCCACCAGGGTTACCGACTTGGTTTCCACGTAGCAGCTGGGGCCGGTACCCTCCAGCAGCAGGTCCAAGCGGCTCTCTCCAAACACCACCTCCCGTCGGATTTTGGGGTAACCGGAGAATTCGGACAGCCTCCCCTGCTCCACCGCTTCGGCGAACAGGGCGTTAGGCAGGCGGGCATCCGCCGAGGTCAGCGCAAAGCCCAGATCAACCAGGGCCAGATCATAAGGGCACTTGCGGTGTTCCCCAGCCACTGGATTTAGCAGCATGCGAAAGCCAGGAACCAGCAACTCTCCCAGACGGCCCGAGTTGGCGACGTGGACCATCACTTCCAGTCCCGAAACCTCCACCACCGCGGCGAATCGATTCAACCGCCGTATGAAACGGCCCTCAACCAAGCTTTCGCTTAATTTGACCATTGGCTTATAGCCCTGATTTCCCGGTTATGATTGCCCGGAGTCCGCCCGGCGGGAAAGGCTTTATCGGGGCCAATGCCCCCGTGGTGCGCATTAGCCTAAAAACGGCACGCCGGTCTATAATAGGCCAGCAACTGCAACAGCCACGTCTGTTCGCCGGCAATGTTTAACTCAGCCCAAGCCCCTCGCTTCAAGGCAATTTCACCAGTTTGGCCCAGCGCCGTTAAACGAAAGAAGATGGACACCTTTTTGAGCCGCTTGCAGCGGGCTTGCCACACCAATCGGAGTCTGGTTTGCATCGGATTGGACGTGGACCCGACTCAAATGCTGGTGGATGATCCCTTCCAGTTTAACCGGGCCATAATAGATGCCACCAGGGATCTGTGTTGCGCCTATAAGCCAAACCTGGCCTTTTACGAGGCTATGGGCCTGGCCGGCCTTCGGGCCCTGGAGCAGACGGTAACCTACATCAGGGAATCCGCTCCGAACATTATAATCATAGGAGATGCCAAGAGGGGCGACATCGGTCCTTCCGGAGAGGCTTATGCCCGGGCTATGTTTCGAATCTGGGATTTTGACGCGGTGACGGTCAACGCCTGGGGTGGCCATGACACGGTGGCGCCCTTCCTGGCGGACCCAGAACGGGGGGCTTTCATCTGGTGTCGCGGCTCCAACCCCGGCGCGGGGGACCTGCAAGACCTGGAGGTCAACTCGACGCAGGGCCCCACCGCGCTGTACCAGCACCTGGCCCAGTCGGCGCAAGGTTGGAACCAGCAGAGAAACGTGGGACTGGTCGTCGGCGCCACCTATCCGGAACAGCTGGCAGCTGTGCGCGGGGCTTGTCCCGACCTGCCTTTGCTTATCCCCGGCATCGGCGCCCAGGGAGGCGACCTGGAGGCGGCGGTACGGCACGGCATCGATGCTACAGGCCGGCTGGCCATCATCAACTCCTCCCGGGGCATAATCTACGCCTCCCACGAACCAGATTTTCCCGAGGCGGCGCGGCGTGAGGCATCTCGCCTGCGGGACAGCATCAATCACGTGCTGGAATCGGAGGGCAAAGGGTGGCCTTAGACCTGGGCATTGGCGACCTGGTACGGATGAGAAAACCTCATCCCTGCGGGGAATCGGTGTGGCAAGTGACCCGCCTGGGAGCCGATATTGGCCTGGTTTGCCAGAAATGCCGCCATTACATCCTCTTGCCCCGAGCCTATCTCGGCCGCCGAATCAAAGAGGTGATCCCTGCCGTTCGCCCCGATGGAGAGGAGTTAAGCAACGATTAGCCTGAGCATGTTCCCTTGAACCGGCACTACTTGAAGGAAACCATTAGCGGCCACCGAGGGGTGGTTTTCCTTATGCTTATGACTTCGGGAGTGCTGCTGGGGCTGGGAGAGGGATTGGCCGGCCCTCCCTCGGTGGCCTTTTTCGCAGACATCGCGCCACCGGGGCTGGAAGGAGTGACTATGGGATTATTTCGAACCTTTGGCGGTCTCGGTTCTCTCCTGGGCGCATTGCTGCTGGGTGGAGTAGCCGACCTGTGGGGATTCGGATGGTCCTTGGGCGTCGATGCCACGCTGCTAGTGGCATCGGCCTTGGGAGTGATGCTGCTGGTAAGGGAAACGGCGGTACGCCGGTCCCAGAGGACCGCTGCCCCTTCCTGATTGGATAGCTCCAAACAGGCCGATTACGGCGCCCCTTGGACCCGGGCCCCGTCCTTGCCCCGGCTATTGCCCAGGCGGAGTTGCCGCCGCCAAATCTTCTCTACCCCGGTTCTGGTCATCCCAACCTTCAATCTCGGGGTGGATGCCCTTGAGGTCCTTAATCACGGTGTTCACGAAGTTGCGGACAGCTCGCCCCATGAATTTTCCCTTCAGCGTGCAGATACCGATGACCGAGCTGGAGAAGATGTGGTCCAGTCGAACCACTCCCAACTTGTAGTGATCCTCTGGGTGGAGGGTAAAGTCCGAGCCTATGGCCACCCCCATTCCTATTTCAACATACCGCTTGATCAGCTCCGTGTTGTCCATCTCCAAGACGATATCGTAAGAGACTCCCTGGTCCTTCAACGCCTGCTCCACCCGGCGGCGGGTCTGACTTTCAGGGCCGGCCAAAATCAGCGGCCAAGAAGCGGTGTCGCTCAGCTGGATCGGCTGCTTATTCAGCAGTGGGTGACCGGGAGGGGTCATCAGCACCACGTTGTACTGGAACAGTTCGGTGAATTCCAGGCTGGATTCGTCGGTCGGTGGTGGAGAACAAAGAGCTAGGTCCAGCTCGCCTGACTTGACCATTTGTATCAAAGGTAGAAAAGGGCGAGCTACCAATCGGAGATGGACCTCTGGATATTCGTTGGTGAACGATTGAATCGGCTTGGGCAGGTGGTGCATTACCAGGTCGGGATAAGCGCCGACTACAAAGGAGCCCCGCCGTTCCGGGTAGTCCATCTGTATTTTCAAGGTATCGACCGACTCTACTATGGGGGTGATCAACCCCAGGAAGCTAGCGCCTTCTGAAGTGAGCTGAATTGGACGCTTGATTCGGTCGAAGAGGGTTATCCCGAATTCACTTTCCAGCTTCCTCAAGTGAGTGGTAACGGTAGGTTGCCCCAGCTCCAGTTTCCAGGCAGCTTTGGAAACGCTGCGGAGATGGGCTACATGATAAAAACTGGTTACTTCCCTGAGTTCCATTCTCCCTAACCACCTCCAAGAAACTCGAGACCGGCCGCTGCGTACCATTGACCCGCCGGCTTGGCTGTGTAAGTGTCACCATCCCTAACTTAATCGGCGGCGGGGCGGACCTTTCAGCCCCAAGAATAGCTTACAGTCCAAAACTCGCCGCCAATGTGGATGAATGCCACCCTCCGATCACCGAAACTAAACCGCTTTTGCGACCTTGCGGTGCCCCATCATACCCTGACATCTGTTAATATATATATCATATACTATCCCTTGACAAAATATGTGTCCTTATCGAGAATGGTGGTCGAAGGTAGATCCGAGACCGCAATAGCGACCGGCAATCCGATTTATCAGGTCAGATTCTGCGTCCGCTGAGGCATGGGGAGCGATGGCCTTCATAATTACCGAACCCTGTATCGGTGTCAAAGACGCCTCCTGCGTGAACGTTTGCCCGGTTGATTGTATCCACACGACCGACGCGGAAGAGATGTATTTCATAGATCCAGTCGAGTGCATCGACTGTGCCTACTGCGTTAGCGTCTGTCCAGTGGAAGCCATTTTCGACGAATTTACGATGCCTGCCGACCAGCGGCAGTTCATTCAGAAAAATAAGGCGTTCTTCCCGAAATAAGATGCGGGAAGTTGGGTGGGAAGCATCGTTTCGTCATTCCGAGCGAAGCGAAGCAATCTCGTCCTTCTGGGATTGCTTCGTCGTTCCAATTGCCTCGGGATTTCTCGCGATGACATCTCACACAGCCTCCGAGACCTGGCCTAGCTAGTTCGTCTCCCGGGCAGCTGCCCTCCGAAGCGCGTTCCCACCCATTGCCCGCCAGCCGGCCGTAACACCTCCTTCCCCAAGCCCGGCCCCAGGCCCGAAAAGCTTTCAACCTGCCGGCCCAGCCACGACTATCGGCACTTAACAGAGCAAGGACTAAATGGCGCTTTTTCTTAAAGACGAAGATGTTAACCACTGCCTCTCCATGGCTGACATGCTGGAAGCCATCGAAACCATGCAGCGCCGGTTCGGGCAGGGCGCGGCGTACAACCTGGCCCGGCGCAAAATCGTCGCCGAAGGCGGGCTGCTCTCGGTAATGGGAGGAGGATTGTTCTACGATAAGGTCTTGGGGGTTAAGACCTATACCGTGGTCAGCGGAAAATACTCCTTCCAGGTCAGCCTCTACGACGCCACTACCGGTGAGCTGCTCTGCTATACCCAGGCCAACCGGTTGGGCCAACTGAGGACCGGAGCCACCACCGGCGTGGCAGTGAAGTATCTGTCGAATGCCGATTCCGCCACCCTGGGCATCATCGGCACCGGGTACCAGGCTCCCACCCAGCTGGAGGCCATCTGCCAGGTACGCGGCATCAAGGAAATTCGCGCCTTCAGCCGCACCGCGAAGCATCGGGAATCCTTTGCCAAGAATATGTCCGACTCCTTGGGAATAAAAGTCACTCCGGTGGATAGCGGTGAGCAGGCTGTGACGGGCAGCGACATCGTGGTCTGCATCGCAGCCAACATGGAACCCGTACTGAAGGGAGAGTGGCTGTCCGCTGGAACAACTGTCGTTGGCGCCGGCCCCACTACCTGGCGGGCCCGCGAGGTGGACGACGATGTGCTGACCCGGGCCGACAAGATCTTCGTGGACTCGTTGGAGCAGGCCCCGGTCGAATCCGGAGACATGGCCAGCGCCGTGGACCGGGGCATCATGCAGTGGAGCCGGGTTCAGGATCTGCGTCACGCCGTGGCTAAAACTCTGCCGGGCCGGGATAGTCCCAGGCAGATAATCTTCGCCAAGCTGATGGGCACCGGCGTGGCGGACGTCGCGGCTGCTAAGCTGGCCTACGACCGAGCCAAAACCCAGGGTCTGGGCATGGAAATGGCCTGGTAGGGAAATGGATTGAGAAGGATGGCCGGCTCGCCTCTCGCTACAGGGGGGTGTTTAAAAAGGTCATTGGCTTCTCGGTTCAAGGTGTATGACCGTCCTGGGCCTCCTCTCCCCTTGTGGGGGAGGATCGAGGTGAGGGGTATCACCCTCATCCCATCCTTCTCCCATCAAGGGAGAAGGGGCTCTGTACCGTTTTGCCGAAATACCTAACCCTCTATTTCAACGTGGACAAGACACCAGGCTTTTAAACACCCTTCTGGAGCCTTCAGCTCCCGGCCAAATACTCGGCCATGGTCTGAATGCTGTAGCTGCCATCCTCGGCAAGCAGGCTCTCCACCGCCGCTCGCGCGGTATCTAGCGAGGTGAAGCAGGGGATGCGTCGCTCCACCGCAGCGCGCCGGATATAAAATCCGTCCCGCAACACGGAAGTATCGCCCGAGAGGGTATTCACCACCGCTTGAACCGTGCCGTCGGCTACCACATCCACCACATCGGGATGTCCTTCGCCAATCCTCTTGGTAACGGTGGTCACCGGCATACCGGTGGCCTCGATCATTGCGGCCGTGCCCTCGGTGGCGTAGAGCTGGCATCCAGCCTGCAGCAGCTGCCGAATCAAGGGCAGGGACTCAGCCTTGTTCTGATCCGCAATGCTGAGCAAAATCCCGGTACCGGGCTTCAGACTGATGTCCGCGGCCAAAAGGGCCTTGGCCAATGCGCTGGGAAAGTCCCGGTCCAACCCCATAACCTCCCCGGTGGACTTCATTTCCGGTCCCAAGAACCAGTCAACTCCCACCAGCTTGCCCATGGAAAATACCGGGGCTTTGACTCCAACCAGTTTCTGCCTGGGCCACAAACCACCCGGATACCCCTGTTCGGCCAAGGTCTGCCCCAGCATTACCCGGGTGGCGATTCTGGCCACCGGCGCGCCGGTCACTTTGGAGATAAATGGGATGGTGCGACTGCCTCGGGGGTTGACCTCCAGCACGTATACGGTGGTTTCAGCCGAATCCTCCACCGGAACAACCTGGGGACTGCGATAGGCGCTTCCCCCCTGGATTACGAACTGTATATTCATCAGGCCGCGCACGCCCATGGCCAGCCCGATGCGGGTAGTGTACTCGACTAGGGTTTCTACCTCCGCTTCAGAAAGATTCAGCCCGGGGTAGATGGCCATGGAGTCGCCGCTGTGAACGCCGGCCCGCTCTATGTGCTCCATTATGCCCGGAATCAGCACCTGCTCCCCGTCGCAAACGGCGTCCACTTCGCATTCCTTGCCTTCCATGTAGTGGTCCACCAGCACCCGCCGCTCCGGCGCCACCTCGTGGGCAAGGGTGAGATATCGGATCAACTCCGAGGCGTTCTGGACTATTTCCATAGCCCGGCCTCCCAGCACGTAGCTGGGGCGGACCACGACCGGATATCCAATGTTTTGAGCCACCTGCAGGGCTTCGGCGACCGACGCCACCGACGCGCCGGGTGGTTGGGGGATTCCCAAGCGCGAGAGGAATTCCTCGAACTTGTGCCGGTCGGAAGCGATGTCGATGGCCTCGGCGCTGGACCCCAAAATGGGAAGCCCGACGTTGGCGAGCACCTGCGAAAGGTTGATGGCCGTTTGGCCGCCAAATTGCACCACCGAGGGCGGGGCCTGGTCATCCACCGCCTCGTTATCCAGGATGTCCCGGACCGCCTCTTCGTCCAACGGCTCAAAGTACAGGCGATCACTGGTGTCGAAGTCGGTGGATACCGTCTCCGGATTGGAATTAATCATTATGCTGCTCACGCCGGCCTGAGAGAGGGCCCAGGCAGCGTGGACGCTGCAATAGTCGAATTCAATGCCCTGGCCGATACGGATAGGGCCGCTGCCGATGACCACCGCCTTTTTCCCGGGTAGGGATGGGGCTTCGTTCTCCTGATCGTAACAGCTGTAGTAGTAGGGGGTCGCTGCCTCAAACTCGGCGGCGCAGGTATCCACCATTTTGTAGACCGGACGCAGGTCCCAGCCAAGCCGCATGTTCCGTACCTGCTCCGGTAGCAGGTCAGCCAGGGTGCCCACTTGCGGGTCGGAGAAGCCCAAACGTTTGGCCTTGAGCAGCAGGTCGGGAGTTAACTCCTCCGCCAGCAGTCGACGCTCCATGGCCACTATGCGATTCAAGGCGCTGATGAACCAGGGGTCGATGCTGGTTCGCTGTACCATTACCTCCGGGTCCATGCCGGCCCGCAGCCCTACCATAATCGCCCACAGCCGCAGGTCGTTGGGGCCCAGCGGCAGCCGATTCAAAGCTGCTTGGCTTCCGGCGCCGCCGCGCCAGGAAGGATCCTCCCAAAGCAAGGTCCGGTTTCCCAACTCCAGGGAGCGGGTGGCCTTTTGCAGCGCGGCCTCGAAGGACCGGTCAATGGCCATCACCTCTCCGGTGGCCTTCATCTGGGTGGTGATTTCGCGGTCGCCGTTGGGGAACTTGTCGAAGGGCCAGCGGGGAATCTTGACGACGCAGTAATCCAACGCCGGCTCGAAGGCGGACCCGGTTTGCCCGGTCACCGCGTTGGGAATCTGGTCCAATCGCTTGCCCACCGCTATTTTGGCCGACACCCGGGCGATGGGATAGCCGGTGGCTTTGCTGGCCAGGGCCGAGCTTCGGCTGACCCGGGGATTCACCTCGATGACATAGTAGTCAGAGTCGGGCTCCCATTCCGACCTTAACCCTCGCGCCACCGTAGGATGGGGCCGAAGTCCGAACTGAATATTGCAGCCGCCCTCTATCCCCAGCCCCCGAATAATCTTGATGCTGGCGTTCCGCAGCATGTGATACTCTTTGTCGGTCAGGGTTTGGCTGGGAGCCACCACAATGCTGTCGCCGGTGTGGGCGCCCATGGGGTCCAGGTTTTCCATGTTGCAGACGGTGATGCAGTTATCCGCTCCGTCCCGGATAACTTCGTACTCGATTTCCTTCCAGCCCACCAGCGACCGTTCCAGCAGCACCTGAGATATGGGGCTGGCGGCCAGGCCGCTCCGGATTATTTCCTCGAACTTCTCCCAGGTATCGGCGATTCCCCCGCCGCTGCCTCCCAAGGTGTAGGCCGGGCGTATCACCAGAGGCAAGCCCATCTCTCCACCCAGGCTGCGGGCCTCCTCCAGAGAGCTTACCGTGACGTTGGGGGGCTCTGGTTCATCGATGTCGTGGAGGAACCGGCGGAAGAAGTCCCGATCCTCCGATTTGCGGATGGTTTCCAAGGGGGTACCGAGGAGGCGAACCTGATATTTATCCAGCACTCCGGCGTCGGCCAGCGCCACAGCCAAATTGAGTCCCGTCTGGCCCCCCAGCGTAGGCAGCAAGCCATCGGGCCGCTCCCGCTGAATAATGCGTTCCAGCACCTCAACGGTGAGCGGCTCGATGTAGACCCGATCGGCTATGTCCCCATCGGTCATGATTGTGGCCGGGTTGGAGTTGACCAGCACCGTGGTCACCCCCTCTTCCCGGAGGGCCTTGCAGGCCTGAGTGCCCGCATAGTCGAACTCTGCCGCCTGGCCGATAACGATGGGTCCGGAGCCAATTACCAGGACCTTGCCCGGCTTGCTTGACAGGTCTGCCAATTTAGCCCCTTATCTAGCTACGGGCGACTACGGGCGACTACGGGCGACTACGGGCGACTACGGGCGACTACGGGCGGCGACGGGCTCGCAACCCAGCCTATTCAGGTTCTGCCGTAACTATATTTGCGGCAACAGCCCCGGCAGCTGGATCAGCTCCTTGTTGTGCAGGGTGTTAAGCATCTGGTAGATGAAGGAGCCAAAGTATCGCCCGTCCCAGTCGAACTTGCTCATACCGGGAAAGTCCTGCTCCGCCCGGGGCGGGATTCGGAAATTAACCCGATCTTGGTCCAACTTTTCCAGCTCGATGCAACCCACCGGCTCCTCGAACACCTGGTTGGTTCCCAGGTGGACCAGCTTTACCGATAGATCCCAATTGCGGCCCAGCGTGGCCCGATTGACCGTACCCAGCTGATAGCTGTATTCCTCACAGGTAAAATTTGGCACCAACCCGTCGAGCATCGAAATGAATTCCGACAGCTCCATGGGGAGTTCCATCTCTACCCCTTGCTCCAGCATTAACATAGAAAAAGAAGACATATATAAATCCTCCAAGTAGTACCGGGTTTAACCAGAGTAAAAAGGTTAGTTTATTAACTTTTGCTTTGCCGCTATTCTGCTCTGCTTCTTTTTAACCTCCTTTTAACAACCTCAGGAACTGGCTTGGGCCACCAGGTTCAGGAAATGATCAAATAAATACTCGCTGTCCTGAGGCCCGGGGGATGCCTCCGAATGGTATTGAATAGTAAATAACGGGAGGTCCCGATGTCTCAGTCCCTCAACCGTGCCGTCATTCAAATTAACGTGGGAAACCTCGAGCCCCGAGGGCAGGCTGTTCGGGTCAACCGCGTAACCGTGATTCTGGGAAGTTATGTAAACTCTGCCGGTCTCCAGGTCCTTGACCGGGTGGTTGGCCCCTCGATGGCCAAACTTCAGCTTGAAGGTATCCGCTCCCAGAGCCCGAGCTACCAACTGGTGGCCCAGGCATATTCCCATCATGGGTACCCGGCCTATCAGGCTGCGAAGGTTGTCGACGATATAATCCAGCAGCTGAGGGTCTCCCGGTCCGGGGGAAAGCAGTATGCCGGCAGGATTTAGCGCCATCATCTCTTCGGCGGAGGTGGCGGCCGGCAGCACGATAACCTGGCAGCCCCGCCGGCGCAGGTGCCGCAGAATATTGTATTTCAGGCCCGAGTCGGTGACCAATATTCGGTAAGCCGGGGCATCGGATTCCAAGGCTGGGATTTCCCACTCGTAGCGCTGCGGCGTGGTCACTCGGGAAACCAGGTCCTGGTCGTCGTACCGGGGTGTTTCGGCCAGCTTAGCCAGGGCTTTCTCCGGCTCCTCCGCGCTAATCATTCCCATCATTACGCCGGTGTTCCTGAGGCGGCGGGTGATGGCCCGGGTGTCCACTCCGCTAATCCCCGGAATGCCCTGAGACTGCAAAAACTGGTCCAGCGTGCTTTCGCTATCGGCATGACTGGGTTGATCGCAGTGCTCCCTTACGATCAAGCCCGCCACCCGAATGCAGCTCGATTCCATATCCTGCTGGTTTATCCCGTAGTTTCCCACCAGTGGATAGGTGAGGTTAACCAGCTGTCCGGCGTAGGACGGGTCGGTAAGCACTTCCTGGTAGCCGGTCATACTGGTGTTGAAGACCACCTCGCCACCGGCGGGGTTCTCCGCGCCAAAAGCCTCGCCTGGGAAGACAGCGCCATCCTCCAGCACCAAATACACTCGGCTGGTCAACTTAGCCTACCCTTCCGGCAAGCGGTAAATCCTGGAAGACCACCTGTCCCTCCACCAAAGTGGCAACTACCCGTCCTTTCAGCGTGGTTCCCTCCAACGGGGTGTTCTTCCCCTTGGAATCGAACTCGCCGGGGTCCACCACCCACTCCCGATTCGGATCGAAAATCACCAGATCGGCCGTGGTGCCGGCCCGCAGGGTAGCCAGGTCGTGGAAATCCGGACCCAACACCTGGGCTGGTCCGGCGGTCAACCGTTCTACCAGGGTGCTCAGTCCCAGCCGATCCTCATGCACCAGCTGCAGCAGCGAGCCCAGCGCCGTCTCCAGGACACTGATGCCAAAGGCGGCGTCCTGATAGGTGACCTGTTTGCTGGCCAGGTCGTGCGGGGCATGGTCGGTGGCGATGCAGGCGATGACGCCGTCGGCCAGTCCCTCAATCAATGCTTCCAGATCTGCATCGGCTCGAAGCGGCGGATAGACCTTGGTAGAGGTATCGTAACTGAGGGGTCCGGCGGCCTCGACGTCAGCCCCCTTGCTTCCCAGCACCCATCGGTCGGTAATGTACAGATGGTGCGGGCAGACCTCGGCGGTAACAGCGATGCCCTGCTCCAGTGCCCGCCGGACCAGCGCCACCGAACCGGCGGTGCTCAAATGCGCCAGGTGCAGTCTCCCTCCGGTCAGGTCAGCCAGAGCAATGTCCCGAGCAATCATCGCCTCCTCGGCGGCGGCGGGAATCCCCGGTAACCCCAGCCGGGTGGCCACCCAGCCTTCGGCCATGACACCATTCCGGGACAGAGAATGATCCTGACAATGATTAATAATGGGGAGGCCCAGATCCCGGCTGTAGCTGAGGGCCAGCCGCATCAACATGGAATCATAAACCGGGTCACCGTCGTCACTGAAGGCGACCACTCCGGCGGTGGACAACTCCTCCATTTCCGCCAGCTCTTTGCCCTTCCGTCTCTTGGTGACACAGCCAATAGGCAAAACCCGTACCGCCCCTTCCGCCGACGCCTGGCGCCGGATAAAATCCACCACCGCGGCGTTATCTATGGCTGGCTCGGTGTTGGGCATGCAGCAAAGGGTGGTGAAGCCGCCCCTAGCGGCGGCCCGGGTGCCGGTGGCGATGGTTTCCTTGTGCTCGAATCCAGGTTCCCGCAGGTGGGAGTGCAGGTCGATGAACCCCGGGCAAACCACCATGTCGCCCGCGTCAATAATTTGGCACTGGTCGGGAAGCGAAATCCCATCGAGAATCGAGCCGGCCGAGCTTATCTTGCCGTCCTGAATCAAGACATCGGCTATCAGGTCCCAGTCCTGGCTGGGGTCGATCAGCCGGCCTCCCTGAATCAAAATAGGGCCGGGCATCAGTATGGAACCAGCTTGTAGCGCCACCTCAGACGGCCTATTCATGATATGGCCGGGCGATATGGCCGGGGCCCTTCCTGGCCAATCGCCACCGGGTTAATCGCCACCGGGTTAATCGCCAATTGGTACAGCAATGCCATGCGCACCGCCACGCCGTTGGTGACCTGCTCAACGATTACCGAGCTATCGCCGTGGGCCAGGTCGGTGCTTATCTCTATGCCCTCGTTCATCGGACCCGGGTGCATAACCAGGGCGTTGGGTCTGGCCCGGCTCAGCCGTTTTTCCGTTACCTGCCAGCGCCGCACGTACTCGCGGAGGCTGGGGAAAAACCCGGTGGTTTGCCGTTCGGTTTGCAGCCGCAGGGCCATCACCACATCCGCGCCATCGATGGCCTGGTCCAGGTTGGTGGTGATTTGCACACCAGCCAGGGGGTGCCCATCGGGCCAGGCCTGTTGGGACCGCAGGAAGTCGCTGGGCATCAGGGTCGCTGGACCGCAGAGGGTAACCTGGCAGCCCATTTTGCTGAAACCCCACAGATCGGAACGGGCCACCCGGCTGTGCATCACATCGCCTACTATGACTACTTTTAGGCCGTGCAACCGGCCCAGCTTCTCCCGCACCGTATAGAGGTCCAGCAGCGCCTGGGTCGGATGCGCGTGAACGCCGTCCCCGGCGTTGACCACGCTGACTCCTTCCAAATGCCGCGCCAGGAAATGGGGAGCGCCGGCATGGGGATGGCGGATCACTACGGCGTCTACTCCCATAGCCTGCAGGGTGAGTCCGGTGTTCAGCAGAGACTCGCCCTTTTCCACGCTACTGCCGGCGGCGGACATGTTGATGACATCGGCGCTGAGAACCTTACCCGCCTCTTCAAAGGAGATTCGAGTCCGGGTGCTGGCCTCATAAAACAGGGTGACTATCACCCGGCCTCGCAAGGTAGGCACTTTTTTGATCTGCCGGCTCAGGATTTCCTTCATTCCCAGTGCGTCGTCAAGAACTTGGGTTATCTCTGCCGGCTGGAAATCATCAAGGTCCAGGACGTGGCGCCGCGGCCGGACGCTTGCTGTTGGACCTACGCCTTCGGGTTGCTGTTCCAATTGGAGAGGATGAGACAGACCAGTGGCCATCAATCTTCCCTCCGGTTGATGGTTACTTCCCGGGCGATAGTTACTTCCCGGGCGATAGTTACTTCATCGACGCCATCGACCTCCGCCAGCCGGACCATGACCCGCTCCTCCTGGCTGGTGGGGATGTTTTTACCCACGTAGTCGGGTCTGATCGGCAGCTCGCGATGTCCCCGATCCAGCAGTATGGCCAGCTGGACCTGCCGCGGGCGGCCGAAGTCGATCAGCGCGTCCATCGCAGCCCTAATGGTGCGGCCGGTGTAGAGCACATCGTCCACCAACACCACCCTCTTGTCCCGAATGTCCACTGGAAGACTGGTTGGCTTCAGCGGCGGACGGGCCCGTTCTTGTAAATCATCCCGGTACAGGCTGATATCCAACTCGGCCACCGGCACCTGGCTCCCCTCGAATTGCAAGATGTTTTGCGCCAAGCGTCGGGCCAGATGTACCCCGCGGGTGTGCACTCCCACCAACACCACCTCTTGGCTTCCCCGGTTGCGCTCCAGGATTTCATGGGAAACCCTAGCCAGGGCGCGGCGAATGTCATCGGGTCCCATTATCTGCCGTTCGGTCATGGCGTACCTAGGAGGGTCTGCTCCAGATTCAGCGGAAACCATTCTTGCTTGACCTGCGGCTACCAAGCTCAGTTTTATACTTGGGTAAATACAAAAACCCCCACCATTTAGCTGGCAAGGGTTTCGATTTTCCAGCGCCTTTCTCCAGTGAACACACGGAGGGAGCAGCCGGAAAACACAGCGGTTGTTTCACCTTGCCAGCCTCTCTGGGCCGTCTTAAAAGCCTGGTCTTCCCCTTTTCTGGTCGACCAGTCCGCAACCGGGCATATTCTGTTGTGGAGATAATCTTAGCATTTTGGCGGCGGCCTGGGAAGAGGCGAAACCAACCAGGTCTTCGCCGCCAGGCTGGGAATACATCAGGGGGAATCCGTCAGGCCGACACCCTCTTCTTGCGATTGCTCAGGTAGTCCACCAGGACATACTGACCCAGGTTTTCCGAGCTGCTGTAGAAGGCGCGGCCCCGATTCATCCGAGTCATGCGGTCGACGAAATTGACCAGCTGGTAATTGTTTTCCAGCATGAAGGTGTTGATGACGATGCCCTCTTGGGTGCACCGCTTAACCTCTTTCATCGTCTCCAACTCGGTGCGGAAGCTGGGCGGGTAGTTGAAATAGGCCTTGTCTCCCTCCAGGTGGGCGGTGGGCTCGCCATCGGTTATCAGCAGTATTTGCCTGGTGCTGCCCTTTTCATCGGCCAGCTTCTTTCGGGCCAGCATCAACGCATGGTGCAGATTTGTTCCGGATACCCAAGCGTTCCAGTTGACCTTGGTCAGGTCCTGCTCCTTAATCTCTCGCGCGTAATCGGAGAACCCGATGACGAGCAGGGTATCTCGCGGGTATTGGCTGCGGATCAGGGCATAGAGCGCCATGGTGACCTTTTTAGCCGCCTGGAAATTATTGAACAGCCCCATAGACCGGCTCTGGTCCAGCAGGACGGCGGTTGCCGACCGGGTCATGTGCTCGTTGCGGTAAATCTCGAAGTCTTGGGGGCTTATCCGGACCGGCACCTGGGGTCCGCCGCGGAGGATGGCGTTCTTGACGGTGGCCTGCAAATCCAGCTGGAAGGGGTCGCCAAACTCGTAGGGCTTGGTATCCCCCAGCAGGTCTCCACCGGCGCCCCTGGTGTCCACCTCATGGCCGCCGAGCCGGTCCTTCTTCAGCTGGGCGAAAACCTCCCGAAGGGCTTTCTGGCCGATGCGGCGCATGCCTCGGGCGGTCAGTTCCAGGTTGTCGTCACCGGTGATGTAGCCAGCATCCTTCAACATCTGACGCAGTTTATCCATCTGCTCCCAGGCCCGGCGCGCGTCTTCCCCGAGAAGCTCGGCCAGCTTATCCGGATCTACATCGTCCAAATTGCCGGTTCGCATCGCCTCTTGTAACGCCTGCTCCAACTGGTCCAGGTCCTGGAACTGGCCCATCATCTCCATCGCCTGTTCCATGGTCAAACTATCGTCACCCAGAAACGGGTACTGACGGCGTAGCTCGTCCATGGGCATCAGCTGCTCCATCATGCTGGCGAATTGGGCCATTTCTCGGCGCAGAGCCGGGTCCAAAGCCGCGTTCAAGGCCTCTTCCAGCTGTTGGCCCGCTTCGGGGGACATGCTCTCCATCATGGACTGCATCTGAGCTAGCTGCTCCCTAAGCCGCTCCAACAGTTCGTCAAAGCTCTGGGGAGGATTGGGACCGAACATGGAGCCGAACTGCTGCATGAACCCATCAAAGTCTGGCTCCCGCCCGGCCATTTTATCCCGCATCATCTGGTTCAGCTGCCGCATCATCTCGGCCGTGGCCGCCATCTCTTCGGGAGACATGCCCTGAATTTGCTGCTGCATCTGCTGGGAAATATTCTGCGCCATCTGGCTTTTCAGCAGGTCCAGCAGCTCCTGGAACATCCGCTGAGCCTCCGGATCAATGAAGTCGTACTCCATTAATCCCTGGATCTGGCCGCTCAAGCCCTCGGGCAGGGCATCCAGCTTCTCCAGGTTGCGCTGGGCGCGCTGCTCCAGCATTTGGTAAAGACCTTCTTGTTGCGTTTTCTCCTCCCCGGATGACTGGTCCAGCTGCTCCTGGGCCAAGCGCCGGTCGATGCCCTCCCGCTCGGTTCGCAGTATCTCCTCCAACCGCTCCTTCAGGTCATCCACCACCGAATCCATGTTGTGCTGCTCCAGCTGCTGGCGCCTTTGGTTCTTCAGTCGCTCCATCAACTCCCGCAGGCCGGTCAGCTGCATACCTTCCCGATTCTGCATGCCATTGCGGAACATTTCTCGCAAGGCCTGCATCACGTCGCCCTGCTTCAGCAATTCGTCGGATAGCTGGTCCATCAGATCACCGGCATCCACGTCGAAGATCTGCTGAGTGCCGTCCCATTGGGAGTAACGATAGGAGCGGTAAAGCATTGCCGCCTCCTGGCAAAAATTTCCTGGCCAAAAACCGGGGGCAAGTTGGGAGATTGTGGGGCCATGATACGCCCTGGTTTCCCACCGCCGCAAGACTGTGCTGCCGGGCAGAAGCATCGTTTAAGATGTGGGCAGATTCTCGGCGCGCTTTGCTACGGGGGAAGACCATCCCAGACAATTTATGGCGGTCATACCACCCGGGCTCCCAGAATCTTGGCCAAGTGTCCCAAGGCCCACTCATGCCCGGCCGGGTCGAAGCTGGCCACACAGTCGGCGGGCACCTCCACCGGATAGTCCCGATTGCGGGCGTCTGAGGTGGTGTGGAGGACGCAGATGTCGGTGCAAACACCGCAGATAATTAACTTTTCCGGATGGGACTGTTCCAGCCGCTGGGCCAGGTCGGTGTTGAAGAAACCGCTGTAGCGATTCTTGGGAACAACGTTGTGCTCCGTGACGAAGGCGGCTAGCTCTTCGATTACCCGGGGCTCATCGGTTCCCTTGACGCAGTGGACCGGAAATATCTGAAACTCCAGGTCGTCCGGGTCGTGGTGGTCGCTGATGAACAGGATTTCAGAGCCAGCAGCCGTCTCCCGCTCCAAGAGACCCCGCACGTTGGGAATTATCCGGCGCGCATCGTCCCCGCCTCTAGCCCGCCAGGTGCCAAAGAGGGATGCCAGTGGGTCCGAGGGGATCTTTAGGTTGTGGACCGCTTTGGCCGGGCTCCAGAAAGCCCCGGACCATGTCGATTACCAAAACCAGGTTAGCCATGATTCGCTCCCCGTCCTGGCGCCAGCCGGTTTCGTCGCCCTGCACCACGAGCCGGCGCCGCTGGCATACCGGACAGATCATCTTATTGGCCCCCGAAGAAATTACTAAATTTGGGAGTTCCAAATCTCCCTCAGTCCCCTTTTTTCAAAGGGGGAAGCAGAAGGCAAAGTTGACTTTAACCGGCGCGAAAAATAAAATCTGGAACCCCCGTAAACCTTGGAATCTTCGATAATTGCGCCACCCGATTAGGATAATGTATCACACCGCATCTAAGAGTACTGGGGAGAGTACTGGGATGAGTAGGTTGAATATTTTGCGAGTCATCGCAAGAAGCCTGTGGGCCTACGTGGTATTGGGTCTGCTGGTTTTCTATGCCCTACTTTACCTGGTTCTAGACTTGCCCACCAATCTGGAGGATTTCGCGGCGGTGAATCCCCTGCGCACTCTCCTCCGCGGCCTGGCGACCGGCCTGATCACCGCTCAGGCGTTGGTATTCACGATTTCCTTGGTGGCGGCGCAACTTAACGCCCGCTACACCCACCGGATGGTGTCCCGGATCTTCACCTGGCCCACCGGTATCTTCATGGGCCTGTTCATCGGCAGCAGCATCTACTCCATGGTCGTTCTGGCCGCCCTTAGCTCCCAATCTCCCAGCTTCTTAATCGCCCTGCCCGTCGGGCTACCGGCGCTACATCCGGTGACCCTCGCTCTAGCCCTGGCCGGTACCTGTTTGGTCTTATTGGTGCCCTACCTGTGGTCCTTCAAGCAGCGGCTGGACCCGGAGCGTATGGCCGTCGATGAAGGGAGGCGGGCCATAGCCCACCTGCACAAAAACCAGGATGGGGAGCCCCCAGGGATCGCCGCCCTGGACAACATAGTTATGAGCGCCTAGGGCTATCGTGACTACGATACCTTTGGCCGAAGCATGGACCAGCTCTCCAGGGTAGGATTGGAGGCCTGGCGACTGGGGCGGCCCGTCCTGGGCGAGTCCATCTTTCGACGGCTGGCCCAAATAGGGGTCTCAACGGTGGACGACCCAAGAGCGCCCTTCCAGGTAATTGACTCCCTGGATTCGGTTGGCACCATCCTGGCCGACGATGGAGTTCAGGAGGCCGCCCGGCAGGCCGCGGTGGCCATTTCGGGGGTGGGCGAGGTTGCCGTGGAGAAGGCCAGGTAGCCGTTGTCCGCCGGGTGGCGGCGGTCTTGAGCGCTCTGGGAGAGCGAGCGGCGGAGAAGGACTTGCTAGGAACGGCCGAAGAAACCGCCTATTCTTTGGGGTACCTGGGAGGGCTGGCATCCCGCCGGGGCCTGGAGGATTCCACACGGAAGATCGCGGCCTTTCTACGCCGGGTAGGGTCCCGAGCGGCCGAGGCCAAGTTGGATCCGGTAACCCGCCAGGCCACTGTATCCTTATGGTCTCTGGGCGGGTCCGCCCACCGCCACCTTCATCATTGCTCGGAGATCGTGGCCAAGGAGTTGGAGCTGATGGAGCGGGTGGCTGACCAGGAACTGGTCGACGCCAGCTATCTGGCGGCTCCCCGCAGTGAGGAACTGGAAAGTTTTCGGCGGCACTACCTCAAGGAGATTCGCCGATTGTCCGATGAGGCCGTCATGGAACTGATGGGCCGGTAAGGACCAGCGCGAACTGACCCATCCGTACTAGGGCCGAGTTATCATGCTCCGGCGGAGCGCCACCTAGAAATGTAAATGGATTCCCCTCGGCTCATGGTTCGAGAGCCTCACCACGAGCGGTTGGGACCCCATTCGTCCTGAGGCTCTCGAAGGGCGGACGGGATATTTTCAAAGCAGGAGCCCTTCGGCGCGCCGTGACATTTCTTACCCCGGTCCCCCAGCAGCAAGGTACCCAGCGTCTATCGAAAGCATTTCCGATAACCCCACCAGGTTGAAACAATCCTCCAGGCTGACCATCTGGTCCATCATCCCGGCGGTGGTCCCATTATCCTTGAGATCTCGCATCAGCCTGCCCACCACGCCGGTTACAGTCAACAGCGCGCTGGCAGGAAAGATGACCAGCTTGAAACCCATCTGCTCCAACTCGGTTGCCGGAATCAGGGGCGACTTGCCGGTTTCAACGAAGTTGTAAAGCAGCGGCACCGGCAAACCCTCGACCGCCCGCTGCGCCTCCTCCGGAGTACGCAAGGCCTCGACGAACAGGGCGTCTGCTCCAGCCTCAATGTACCTCTTGCACCGGTCCATGGTGTCGTCCCATCCGGTGACTGCCAAGGCATCGGTTCGGATGATGATCAAGAAGTTCTCGTCGGTCCTAGCCTCCACTGCAGCTCGGATTTTCGGCACCATGTCTTCGGTGGGGATGACCCGCTTGTTATCCAGGTGGCCGCACCGCTTTGGAAACTCCTGGTCCTCGATATGGATGGCCGCCACTCCGGCCTGTTCATACTTGCGGACGGTCCGGCTCACGTTGAGCAGGCCGCCATATCCGGTATCGGCGTCGGCAATCACTGGGACGGCTACCGAGGTGGCAATATCAGCGGCGTTGGCGGTCATTTCGGTCATGGTGGCCAGCGCTAAATCCGGAAGGCCGAGCCGGGCCACCGAAGTGCCGGCTCCGGTCATATACACAGCCGGGAATCCGGCCTGCTCGATGATTCTGGCGGTCAGGCAATCATAGGCGCCGGGAGCCATTATGATTCCCGGCTCCTGGAGCAGCTGACGCAATTTGGCGGTGGCACGCATATCTCCTCCCCGGAACTCAGATCGGGACTTGGAGTTTTCGCTGCGGTCGGGCAAGGCAAGTATAGGCTAATGAAAGGAGACCGGAGCGGATTGAAGAGCCTGGGCATGAGCTGGCCCGTTAAGTTTGGGCGCGCAAGGATTTAGGCCGAAGAAAACTAGGCTAAGAGACCGCCATCGATGATCAAGACCTGGCCGGTTATGTAACCCGCGCCTTCGCCACAGAGGAATACCACGGCCTGCGCCACATCGGCTCCGCTGCCAAACCGCCCCATGGGAATGCGGCCCAGCACATTTTGCCGGGCTTCCTCGGACATGGTATCCACCATACCGCCGGTATCGATGAAGCCGGGAGCCAGGGCATTGACCGTAACATTTCGTGAGGCAACCTCTCGGGCCACCGCCTTGGTAAACCCGATCAGCCCCGCTTTGGCCGCCGCGTAATTAGCCTGGCCCGGATTCCCACCAATGCCCACTACCGACGATATGTTGACAACCCGCCCTTGCCGCCGCCGTATCAGATGCGGCATTACATACTTGGTGCAGAGAAAGGCGCCGCGCAGGTCCACGTCCAGTACCTGGTCCCAGTCTTCCGCGCTCATCCGCAGCAAAAGTCTGTCTCGAGTAATTCCGGCATTGTTAACCAGGATGTCTATCCGGCCCCAACGGTCCACCACCTGCTTTACCGCCGCTTGGGCTTCGGATTCCTGGGAAACATCGGCTTTTACCAAAACCGCCTCCGCCCCAGCCTTGGTTACCGATTCGACAACCCGGGTCGCCGCGTCTTCCCTCGCCACATAGTTAACGCCGACGTTGACTCCGGCCTCTCCCAAGTACTGGGCGATAACCGACCCAATACCCCGGGAAGCGCCGGTTACCAGAGCGACTTGCCCTTTGAGATCCGCCATGTCCCTCGCCCTAGACCTTGAGCTCGCGCTGGCGGTGCATCGACTCCAATTCCGCTCGCATGCTGTCCATCAACCCAAGCTGGACAAATTGTACTGCGGATCCGATGGCGCCACAGACGCCGTCGGCCTTGGAAGAGCCGTGCCCCAGGATGACCGCGCCATTGACACCGAAAAGCGGCCCCCCCATGGTCCGGGGCAAATTGGTTGTTGTCCAAAGCTCGGAGATGATCTTGATTACGTCCTGGGGAGGCAAAAGCTGGGAAAGCTGCTTATGCAGGTAGGGAGCCAAAGCGCTCCCCAGGCCTTCGGTGAACTTAATCAGGATGTTACCGACAAATCCATCGCATACGATGACGTCGGCCCGGTCGGTGAAGAAGTCCATGCCCTCGACGTTGCCGACAAAATTTAGGTGGCTCTGCTGAAACAGCTGAAAACTTTCCTGAACCTGTCGGTTGCCTTTGGCCTCTTCGGCGCCCACGCTAAGCAGGCCAACCCTGGGATTCTCAATGCCCAGGAAGTATTTGGCGAAAACCGCCCCCAGGGCGCCGAAGCTAACCAACAGGGAGGGACGGCAGTCAACGTTGCTACCGATGTCGACCAGTACAGTGCGGGGGGCCAATCCGAGAAATGGCCCCCCGATGCAGGGCCGGTCCAATCCTTCCATTAGCCCCAGCATCATCACCGCGCTGGCCATCGAAGCGCCGGTCGAACCCACCGACACCAGCGCGTCGGCCTGGCCGCTCTTCAGCAGTTTGGTTGCGACCACAATGGAGGCTTCCCTTTTTTGCCGCAGGGCATGTATCGGGTGTTCATCGTCCCCTATCTTGCCGATGGACGGGACCACTTTGATCGGCAGCCCCTCGGGGTCATTTCGGGCCAGCTCGGCTTCCACCGCGGTTTGGTCCCCCACCAGGGTAATTTCCACGTTGTGCCGACCCAACGCCTCCACGGCTCCCTTGACGGTCTCGCGAGGGGCATAATCGCCGCCCATAGCATCCAATACAATGCGGATCGGGGTTCCCCCTGCTGGCTGTTGCATGCTCTTTCCTTTATCTCCCGGTCAACTATCTCTCAGTCAACTCAAGGTCAGCCTGGCAGTGCCGGTAATTATCTCCCGGTCCAAGTCACTGTCCCGGCCTCGGATCCAAACCCCGACGGCGCAGACCAGTTCAGTAACCTCGCCTTTGGTGGCGATTTTCTCCACCCTCCCCCAAGTCTCCAGATTCTCTCCCACATATGCCGCTCCCTTGAAGCGGACCTTCAAGCCGCCGGTTTCCAGCCAGGATATCCCGAAGGCGGCCACCAGCATCTCTGAAACTAGGGCCAGGGTCAGCATCCCGTGGGCAATGATACCGCCAAATTGAGTAGTGGCGGCGAAATCCGGGTCCAGGTGGAGGGGATTTTGGTCTCCGGACACCCGGGAATAGCGGTTCAGCCGTTCCTGGGTGATGGTTTTGGACTGGCACGGCAGCTGAGTACCGGTATCCAAATCGCCAGGCTGAATTAACGCGGGTTGGTTCACGGGTCGTCACTGTGGGAAACCAGAACTGTGCTCTTGCCCTGCTGCACTTCATTGCCGGCTGCATCCCGCACCAAATAACAGGCGGTAATGAATTGCAGGTTTCCCCGCCGTCGCGGACGTTCCAGGCCGGCCCTACCCACCAACTCCTCTCCCAGACGCACTGCCCGAATCGTATTCACTTCCTGGAGGCTATGGATCGCGCCGCCAGGAAGCGCCAACCCTTTCAACAAATTACCAAGGGCCAGGGCGCTGATGGCTAAAGGCGGCACTATCCCCAGCTCCATGTAATGAGGAAGGGGGTCTCCCACAGCTTCTAGATACTGCGTCACCCACTCCTTGGTAATCTTCCAGCGGCCCAAGTCTATCCGGTAATCCAGGAGAGCTACTCCTTCCTTGGGCTAACCTGCTGAGGCATCTTGGCTCCGCTCCGGGGCCTCCCAGCTCAGCGGGCCTGGTCCATTTTACCAGCAACCGGGAAACCCTGTAGCCGTACTCGCATCGTTATGTCGCCTATTTTCCGCGTGTTTGGGACCGGGAAAAGTCCCCTGGCTCCTGCGCAAGCCTTGCATCGACCCTTCATCAATCCGCGAGACGGAAAGCTTGATCGGCTAATCCCACAATGTGCTCGCCAATAGCTAACGATGAGGTGGCGCCGGGTGACGGCGCGTTCAAGACGTGAATAGCTTTCCTTCCTTGCAGAATGCTGAAATCGTCCAGCAGAGTACCATCCTTCTTTACGGCTTGCGCTCTTACGCCGGCTCCACCCGCAGCCAGGTCCTGAGATTGCACGCCCGGAATGAGCTTCTGCAGGTCCCGAAGGAAGACTCCCTTGCTGTAGGAACGGTGCACCTCGGCCAGGCCGGTCCGCCAGTAGCGGGCCGACATTTTCCAGAAGCCCGGATAAGTGACGGTTCCCCAGGATTCGGCCAGGTTGAAATCGCTTTTCTGGTACCCTTCCCGGGCCAGGGCCAGCACCGCGTTGGGTCCGGCTTCTACCTGCCCGTGGATGTTGCGGGTGAAGTGGACCCCCAGGAAGGGGAAAGCCGGATCGGGAACCGGATAAATCAAGCCTTTTACCATATATTGGCTTTCCGGACGCAGGGTATAGTATTCGCCGCGGAAGGGGATGATGCGCACATCGGTCAGCTCCCCGGTCATCTCCGCAACTCGGTCGGCGTACAGACCAGCGCAGTTGATAATGTGCTTGGCATGCAGCACTCCCTTCGGGGTAGTGACCGCGAGCGAACCGCCCTTCTCGGTAATCTGCTGCACCGGCGCGCCGGTATAGATGTCCCCTCCGTCCTCTTGAAACCGGAAGGCATAGGCCGAGGCCACCTTTACGTAATCAATGATGCCGGTCTGGGGAGCCCAAAGCGCCTTTATGCCGTGAACATAAGGCTCGATTTCTTTGAGCCTTTCCGCACCGACCAGCTCCAAGCCTTGCACACCGTTGTCCACGCCCCGCTGGTATAAGGTCTCCAGCCTACCCAATTCCGACTCATCCATGGCCACAATGGTCTTGCCGCATTGCTGGAACTCTATCTCATTCTCTTGGCAGAACTGGCGCAGGCGCCGGGCGCCGCCGACGCAAAAGGCCGCCTTCTGGGAGCCGGGCCGGTAGTAGATGCCGGAGTGGATTACTCCACTATTATGCCCGGTCTGGTGGGTGGCCAGTTGGTGCTCTTTCTCCACCACGGCTACCCTCAATTCCGGCCGATACTTGCGGACCAGCTGCATGGCGGTGGACAGGCCTATAATCCCCCCGCCAATGATCAACACATCGTACTCTTTTGAATCCACTTGCCACCCCGGCCTGAGGCCTTGCCTAGGGTTGGGCCTCAGGCTTCGATTGAGGCCTGGGGAATGTGCCGACAATAGTATCATCGGGCCGGAGGGGTGTAAATCATCGGGCAAACCCGGCCA
>CBDCEX010000001.1:0-40390 GCA_965216025.1 Dehalococcoidia bacterium | reverse complement strand
GTCTTCGGCAAGCTCGATAACGGGCGGAAGTAGCTCAGCGGTAGAGCGCGTCCTTGCCAAGGATGAGGTCGAGGGTTCGACCCCCTTCTTCCGCTCCATTTCTTTCTTCAGGTCTTTTTCCTTTCTGATTTGAGCCCTCGCGCTCCTCCTTTTGTAGTTAAATTAGACGCAGCTCCTGAAGATCCTCCAGTGTTGGCTCAGCGACTGGCTTAGCCCGAATCCACCGATGGACGGCGTGTGGGAGGCCTGCTGAAGAAACAAAAGGGTGCGCCTCTGAATCTGGGATAATGGTTTTGAAACAGAAAACCGGTCCCAGAAAAGGAGCACCCAATAGATGCTACCACGCAACCAACCCGACGGCATCCACATCGCCTTCGACGACCACCGCCTGGTGGCCAATGCCGGGCTGATCCTTCCCGCCACCCTCGCCCTGCGCCTTGGCCTTCCCCAACTCCTCGGGAAGCACCTCGACCTCGGCGGCGCGCCGGGCCGGGCGAACACCGGCGACAAGATGATGACCCTGGTGGCTTCCGCGCTGGCGGGCGGCGACTGCATCGACGACGCCGATGCGTTGCGCACCGGCAGGACGGCCTGCGCTCTCGGCTGCGTAGTCAAAGCGCCATCCACCCTGGGCACCTTCCTGCGCAGCTTCACCTGGGGCCACGTCCGCCAGCTGGACGGGGTGAGCCGCGAGTTGCTGGCCCGGGCCTGGCAGGCGGGCGCCGGACCCGGCGACGCGCCATTCACCATCGACCTTGATTCGACGATCTGCGAGACTTACGGACTGGCCAAGGAGGGCGCCCGCCATCACGGCTATACCGGCGCACGGGGCTATCACCCACTGCTGGCCGTCGCCGCCGGAACCGGCGACGTGCTGATGGCCCGCCTGCGCGAGGGCCGGGCCATCACCGCCCGGGGCGCCGCCCACTTCCTCCGTGAGACGGTGAGCCGGGTTCGCTGCGGCGGGGCCAGCGGGCAGCTCACCATGCGGGCTGACAGCGGCTTCTATACCCACGCCGTGGTCGCCGTCTGCCGCCGGATGGATGTCCGCTTCTCCATCACCATCCGCCAGCACAATCTCATCGAGGCGATACCCGAAGATGCCTGGACGCCGATTCCTTACTGGATGGACGGCGCCGCCGATGTGGCCCAAACCACCTACACCCCCTTCCAGAGTGAGCCGGATGCCGCGCCGGTACGGCTCATCGTCCGGCGGGTGAAGCCGGCGCCCGGTTCTCAACTGGCTCTCTTCGCCACCTACAGCTATCACGGCTTCATCACCGACCGGGACGGGGAGACCCTGGAACTGGAGGCTGACCACCGCCGCCACGCCGAGATCGAGAATGCGATACGCGACCTCAAGTACGGCGTCGGGCTGAACCATCTCCCCTCGGGCCGCTTCGCCGCCAACGGCGCCTGGCTGGCGGTACAGGTGATGGCCCACAACCTGGCTCGCTGGACAGCCCGCATCGGCCTGGGTAAGCAGATCGTGACCACCAAGACCCTCCGGCGGCGGGTCTTCGCCCTGGCCGGACGGCTCACCCGCTCGGCACGCCGGATCACCCTGCATCTTCCCAAGCGCTGGCCCTGGGAGGAGCAGTTCAGCCGCGCCCTGGCCCGACTGCGAGCCATTCCACTCCCAGCCTGACGGCGCCCGTCCGCCACTGACCCGCCAGCCAACCCAACGTCCCCCGCAAACTCGCGCCAGCCCAGTCCGCGAGCGCCTCTTGCCGTGTCCTATCCCGCCATCTCGCTCGCCACAGCCACTGTAAGCCGCCATCGGCGCCCCCAAAAGCGCCTGCAGACCGCCCGCCAACCTCCCGTCTACCCAAGTTCGAGCCCGGATTATCGCGCCTGTACTCCCTCACCCCCCTTCCGTTGTCCTCACGCTGTCCATCCGTGTCCATCGGTGGATTCGGGCTTAGTAAGTCCTTGGATTAGTAGGTCGACCAATTAACCCGGCAACTGCTTCTTGGAGCGAGCTCTCTTGCTCCTCCACCCCGCCAAAAAGCCTAGGCATGGTGGCCATGGCGCGGGACAACGCAGTGCGATAGCGTTTCATGTTTTCCAGTACCCATAGCTTGAAAATAAGCGGTCCGTCAAGGTCTTCGGTGTCGGGAGTAGCTTCTCGGTATGGCAAGACTGCTCATGGAGGATATCTACCAGTATCAGCTGCCTGAGGTAGCGGATGATGCCAGGTTGTTTCTCTGGACTGTTGCCGCTATACCGGAGGAAGCCACCAGCACCATGCGGGCCTGGGGTTTTAGGCCAGCAGCAGAGCTTATTTGGGTCAAGCCAACAGCTAATGGAAAGCTCTGGTTCGGTATGGGTAGGACTGTGCGCGGTGCTCATGAACGCTGCATGATAGGGGTCAGATGCAAGCCGGAGGTACTGTCTAGGTCGGTACGTTCGGACTTTGCTGCTAAGAGAGGGCAGCGCTCAGAGAAGCCCGAGGAGTTCTATCAGATAGTCGAGAAGCTTAGCCCAGGGCCGTACTTGGAACTATTTGGCCTTAGGCTGCGGGAAGGGTGGACTGTGCTGGGATATGAGGTGGAAGCCCAGTCCTCTTTTCAGGGTCTCAATACTCGTATTACCTACTTGGGCAAGACGGAGTATCCGGGTGGGGTTTACTCAAGATGGGCTGAAATTCAATGGAATTCGCCGAGGTGATATCGACTTTATTGTCAAAAATCATTGCGGCCGCATCGTTGGTACCCCAGTAGTTTTCTGAGGCCTCCATCGCTGCAGAATCATATCCCGGCGGCAGCTCCAGGATGATTCCGGAAGCCCGATGGAATGAGTTGTACCGAACTTCGGTTTTTCCGTCATAGCTGGCCCAATTTTGAACAACGAAACCTCTATTGTTGCTGAAGCAATTGTATCGGATGTAAACGCTTGGGCCCTTGTGTCCTATCGAAAAACCCGCTGAGTCCACAAAACTGTTGTATTCCACATGAACATCCTGACCCGGGTACCAAATATAGGAAAAACCTGAGATGTTGGTGATCTGGGAGTTCCGGAGCCTAAAAGTACCGTATTGTTGATGGCCAGTGGCTGGCCAAAGACTTCGTCCGTTTCTTATCGCCACATACTCAAGGTCTACTAGAGATTGAGCATTAGACCCTTTGCCGCTGAAGAAGTCCGAAGCTTCGGTCCCTTCAAATAGGATGGGCCTGGTGGAGGTTCCGTGAGCGTATAGTTCACCATGAACCAAAAACATAGCGCCTGAAGCACTCCTTGTGCTTCGTGCTTCGTACCTCCACATCCGGCTCGATAGTAAGCGTAACCCCGGAGGGTATCTGGATAGTGTCAACGATAAGATAAGGACTGTTTTTGACCGTCCAGACTTGGTCCGAAGCAGGTAAGTGTTCAGATTTGAGGGGAAGCGAGCAACCGGCGGCATTCCAGGAGGGGATTGAGACCTCTAGCCCGCCAGGTGCCAAAGAGGGATGGCAAGGTCATCTTGCTGTCGGTGCCCTGCCCTGAGCGGGTGCCGCCGCTGATCTTGCGACTGGTTACCAGATGCCGCAGGCTCCGCTCGGCGGCGTTGTTGTCTGAGGGCACGGCTGGGTCCGACACGAAGACAAACAGTTCCTTGATGAACCGTTCCATGCGCCGGCAGAGCTTGGCCTGAACCGCCAGGGGATCTTTAAGGAAAGGCCGCGCCAAGACCATTAGTTTCTCCTCCAGCATTAGCTGGATGCGATGGCCTGGCTGGGCTCGGGGAAGGACCGAGGCCTTGGCCTCCGTGTAGACCTGGTGAACCGCCTCGGCCCACTGAGCCAGCCCAGCGTCTTCTGGGTACAACCCTTTCAGGTCATGGATATCCCGCAGCAGATGATCCCAGCACCGTTGCTTCAGGCCCGGGTAGTGGTTATAGGCGGCGTAGAAATCACTGACCAACACTCCGCTGAAGGAGGAATCCAGCACCTCATCCACCACCCCCTTATCCCGACCCCGACGCAGGAAGTATCGTTCGCTGGGAGTGCTGAAGGTCCAAACATAGCCGTTGCTCCCGTCCTGGCGCCAGCCGGTTTCGTCGCCCTGCACCACGGGACTGGCGCGGACTTGCTCGAGCACCTCTCGCACCGCCGTCTCAGCCTGACGGGCTACTCCATGGACGGCCTGGACGATGGCACCAACACTCAGGTGCAACTGATGGACGGTCTCCAGGTACCATTGGATGATTCTTATGGGCAACCGTCCCTCCTCCCGCAGGGTCACCATCAGGCTTACCAGATTGACCCCCAGGCGCTGCTGGCCCAGAACCACCCCCTGCAGGGCCTCTTTGGGCAGCCGGCGCCGCTGGCATACCGGACAGATGCGGGCTACCAGGGCGTGCTCGGTCACTTCTACCGGAGCCACCGGTAGCTCAATGACTTCCCGAGTTCGCTGTACCCATCCGCCGTTCAGGTGAGTCCCGCAGTCGGGACAGACCGCCACGGCATGCTCCACCCGCCGGGTAGGAGTCATGCGCTGGCGGGCGAAGCCATGGCGGCGCGGCTTTCTGGGCTCCTTTTTCTCCGGCGCTTGCCGGCTGGAGTGCGGCTGATTACCCGGCATCCCCGACGACCCGCGCCGGTTGGGACGGGATTCCAGAACCCCAATCCGCCTTTGCAAATCGGCAATGACTGCCCGCTGGCCGGCAATTATCTCCAGCAGAGTTTCGCGACTCGCCGCGTTCAGGTCTAGTTCAGTGTCCACCTCCCTGGTATGCCACAACTCCCCCGGCTATGCCAGCGTTTTTCCAACGGCTTTGAGCCAATTCACCTCATCAAGTCTGAACAGTTACCGAAGCAACGATGCCCTGGACCTCCGTTCCCACTAGGGTTACGGTAGCCTGAGCTGACCTCGTTATCGTCCCCTGGGTTACCCGAGCTGTTCCACTGCTTCCATAAACCCCAGATTTAGTCCCACCCGTGAGCATACCGCTGGGGTTAACCGAACCTGCTTGGTTGCCTGAGTCGTAGCTAATGAACAAACCCGGAATAGGATTATCAAACTGGTCCATTGGTATAGCAATCAACTGTTGAGTCTGCTTCATTTCTAACGTAATGTGCTCGGGAAACAGCACCAGGCGGTGGAGAGGCCCAGGTAAAATCGTTACGTCTACTGTCGTCCGCTTCGTCAGCCCATTTTGGGTAACCTCGGCTGCCAAAGCGCCTTCGTACGTGCCCACTTTGGTCCCAGCTGTAAACTTCCCCTCGCTGTCCACTTGTCCTATGCCATTTTCCGCCAAGACAATCCATTCCGGTTTAGCCGATATCACATTTTCAAATTCATCTAGGACAACCAACGTAAACTGAGTAGTCTCTTCAACGCCTAGCACTCCGGTGGCTGGGAAGATTTCTAGCCTAATGGTGGACCCGGCTGCACCACAATCAGATCGCTCTCACTAACTGCCTCGGTACCACCAGGGCCTGTTACTGTTAGCCGGGATTCCCCAGATCAAACCACCTTTCCTGGATATAGCTCCCGCGGGGATACCGCCAAATATAATCCCGCATTCCAAGGGCGTCAAATGCGGTCTGATGCGGCCTGATTCACTCAAAGTCCCCGCTTTCATTGGGCAACCACTGTACTGCCAAGCGTAAAAGCCCCAAACCGCTTGTCTACGCCCAAGTCTCGCCCTTGGGAAGCTCTTTTGCCTTGTGCGACCCCGTAACCGTAACCAATCCCGACGCTCCTAAAGTGGACTAGCCAGGAGCCAGCCTAAGCCGACCAATTCGTTCCAGTATCCCGCCTAGCATTTCCCGGCTCACGAGCACCTCAGCAAGCTGAAACACCAGCCTTCCGGCATGGCGCACCAACCGTCCTCCAGTCTTGATCATCCTGGTCTGCAGACTGGTCAACGACCAGTGCTTCATTGCCTCCGGTAAGCCCCAATCCACCGAACGGGGGCGTGTGAGAGGCCTGCTGAAGAAACAAAAGGGTGCGCCTCTGAATCTGGGATAATGGTTTTGAAACAGAAAACCGACCAGAAACAAGGAGCACCCAATAGATGCTACCACGCAACCAACCCGACGGCATCCACATCGCCTTCGACGACAGGGCCTTTTCATTCTCCTGCCTGGTAGGTAAAGCCCATCATGTCAAAAGCTTCGCTGAGATGGGCATTGTGGCGGCGTAGGGCAGCGGCTACGTTGGAATGCCCAGCCCGACGTACCAAGCTGATGACCAGGTTCCGCAGGCCCGCCAGAACCTGAGGGGCGGCCCCAGTGCGCACCTGAGAGCGGTCCTCGTCGAAGGTCACATCCCGTACCCAGTGGAGGCGGTTCTCGATGCCCCAGTGCCCACGGGAAAGGCTCAACAATCGCCTGGCATCGGCATCAGTGGCTGGGAGACTGCTAATTGCATAGCTCACAGCCACCTGTTTCTTGCCCTTCACGACCCGCTGGCGCTCTAGCCGACACACCTGTTGCAGATGCGGCCACGCTTCCCCGACCGTCCCAGCGCTGCCCACGTAGCCATTTAGCTCTGGGTCGGCCAAGGCCCACAACTCTCGCCGCTCCAGCCGCCCATGACGCCGCTTTACTGGAGTATCGGCCCAGACCGTCAGCTTGGCCCCGCGTGCTCGCCACTCCGCTGCTAGCCAGGGAGGTACGGTTGGCCCACCAGCCCTCTCAGTTCCTAGCAGGGGAAAAAGCCACCTCCAAGTCTCGGCGCAAGGTGGGCTGATTCTCTTTAACTGGCAGCAGATACTCTCCGCCGCCTGCCACAATCTGCTCACAGACTTTCCGTTGGGTCAGTAAGGCATCAGCTACTACTACCCGACCCTTCAGGGGTACCTGGCCCAATACTTCTTTGACCGCCGCCAATTCTTCCCCTTTGCCCGGCGCAGCTACCTGCGCCAGCACTGCCCCAGCGCGGCTAGCGTAGGCCGACACCAGATGGACCCCGGGTATCTCTTGGCCGTGGACCCCTCGCAAGGTTTTCCCGTCCAGGGACAGGGGGTCATCCGCCTCTACCCCGCTATTTGCCAGCCAGTTGCCGACTTCTGCCTCAAAGGCCGCCACGTCCAGGCCCTTGAACACCCGGTGGAGGGTGGCCACGCAGGGTGTCTTCTCCTGGCTGAACCCCAAAAGCTGCGCCGTAGCACCCCCTTGGTCCCGCCCCCATTGAGCTATGGCGTATAAGCTGCGGGCGCCGCACAGCATGGCACAGGTGGCCAAGGCCAGGATCGCCCCCAAAGAGTGGCGTCGCCCTTGGCTACTCCGGAAGTCAGGCACCAAATCCAGCGTTTCTCTCAAAGTCATCATCCTTCCCTCCCGCTTAAACTGGTAAATAATTTTATACTATTTTGAGAAAATGAAAAGGCCCTGCTTCGACGACCACCGCCTGGTCAACAATGCCGGGCTGATTCTTCCCGCCACCTTGGCCTTGCACCTCGTCCTTTCCCAACTAGTTGACCGGCACCTGGACCTGGGCCGGGCCCCAGGCCGAGCCAACACCGGCGACAAGATAATGACGCTGGTCGCCTCGGCGCTGGCGGGCGGCGACTGCATCGACGACGCCGATGCGTTGCGCACCGGCAGGACGGCCTGCGCTCTCGGCTGCGTAGTCAAAGCGCCATCCACCCTGGGCACCTTCCTGCGCAGCTTCACCTGGGGCCACGTCCGCCAGCTGGACGGGGTGAGCCGCGAGTTGCTGGCCCGGGCCTGGAAGGCGGGGGCCGGACCCGGCGACGCGCCATTCACCATCGACCTTGATTCGACGATCTGCGAGCCTTACGGACTGGCCAAGGAGGGCGCCCGCCATCACGGCTATACCGGCGCGCGGGGCTATCACCCACTGCTGGCCGTCGCCGCCGGAACCGGCGACGTGCTGATGGCCCGCCTGCGCGAGGGCCGGGCCATCACCGCCCGGGGCGCCGCCCACTTCCTGCGTGAGACGGTGAGCCGGGTTCGCTGCGGCGGGGCCAGCGGGCAGCTCACCATGCGGGCTGACAGCGGCTTCTATACCCACGCCGTGGTCGCCGTCTGCCGCCGGATGGATGTCCGCTTCTCCATCACCATCCGCCAGCACAAAAGCCTGCACAATCTCATCGAGGCGATACCCGAAGATGCCTGGACGCCGATTCCTTACTGGATGGACGGCGCCGCCGATGTGGCCGAAACCACCTACACCCCCTTCCAGAGTGAGCCGGATGCCGCGCCGGTACGGCTCATCGTCCGGCGGGTGAAGCCGGCGCCCGGTTCTCAACTGGCTCTCTTCGCCACCTACAGCTATCACGGCTTCATCACCGACCGGGACGGGGAGACCCTGGAACTGGAGGCTGACCACCGCCGCCACGCCGAGATCGAGAATGCGATACGCGACCTCAAGTACGGCGTCGGGCTGAACCATCTCCCCTCGGGCTGCTTCGCCCCCAACGGCGCCTGGCTGGCGGTACAGGTGATGGCCCACAACCTGGCTCGCTGGACAGCCCGCATCGGCCTGGATGAGCAGATCGTGACCACCAAGACCCTCCGGCGGCGGGTCTTCGCCCTGGCCGGACGGCTCACCCGCTCGGCACGCCGGATCACCCTGCATCTTCCCAAGCGCTGGCCCTGGGAGGAGCAGTTCAGCCGCGCCCTGGCCCGACTGCGAGCCATTCCACTCCCAGCCTGACGGCGCCCGTCCGCCACTGACCCGCCAGCCAACCCAACGTCCCCGCAAACTCGCGCTAGCCCAGTCCGCGAGCGCCTCTTGCCGTGTCCTATCCCGCCATCTCGCTCGCCACAGCCACTGTAAGCCCCATCGGCGCCCCCAAAAGCGCCTGCAGACCGCCCGCCAACCTCCCGTATACCCAAGTTCGAGCCCGGATTATCGCGCCTGTACTCCCTCACCCCCCTTCCGTTGTCCTCACGCTGTCCATCCGTGTCCATCGGTGGATTCGGGGTAAGGCTAGCCTTCTCATGAAGTTGCCCAAGTTGTAAGCCAGTACGAACAACTCCAGCCTGACCTGATTGGCCACGAACTTGTGGCAGGACAACCTCGTCCAGTTCAGGGCGTACTTGCCTTCTTTTATCCATTGCTCCGCGGTGCCTCGGCCATTGCAAAAGCGGACTATCCCGATGTTTGGATAGCTCAGATTGGTGACGATGAAGCCCACTCTGGGAAACAGTTCTCCCTGGTGCCACTCCACCTTAGAGACCACTCTCCGAGTAACGTTCCAGCTCTGGGCCTGGTAGACGAAGTCATGATAGGAGACGATGGGCTTCGGGGAAAGCCACTCCGTAGGCCGTATTAGCCGGGGCGCTATCTCCCGCTGCAGCACCTGGTTGGACCGCAGCCTGATGGCGTAGCCGATGTTTCTTGCTTCCAGATAATCGTATATCTCCGGCTTGGCGAAGGCGGCGTCAGCACGAAACAGCAGCCTGACCGCTGCTGTCAAATAACGCTCCACCACCGGATCAAGGACTTCTTGCCAATCATCGGCACTGTGGACGTTGCCTGACCGTAGCTTAGCTGCTTCACAATCCCCGAACTGGTTGAACAGAAAGAGAGGGTGATAGCAGACGCATTCAAAGTGGCCGTTATAGGCTGCTCCCTCCTGCTGGCCGTGCACTGGACTCTCGGAACTGTCCATATCCAGGATTACTCGCCGGTGTAGGGTATGGGCCATAGCTCGTTCCACCCACTGGGTATTTATTCGTGCCAGCCCCTTCAGGTTGTCCTCTTGGGTCAGGAACTCCGTCTCGAACCGGCCCATCTCACTGGTGCTGGTTCCTTTCCGCTCCGAGCCTTGCCATCCCACGATCACTCGCATGGCTGGGTCTTGGGAAAGGCGCACTGCGTCATTGGTGTCGTCGTAGCCGGCCAAGCGGCTGTAGATCGACTGTCTTAGCAGCGGAACCAGGTGGTGAAGGATATTGCGTCCGGTACGGCTTTCCTGGAGGTAGTCCTCAGCGATTTCGGTAAGGCCCAAGGCATCATCAAACTCTCGAAAGGCAAGAAGACCAGCGTCGGAGGTGATGGTTGAGCCGTGAAATTCCAGGCGGACTTTGGGGTTGAATTGGAGCCGGAGAGGGGCTTTTTCGCCGTCACCCATCAGCTGCCTCCATGATGCCTACGGCATATTACTGCAAAGCGGACATATCATGGAGTTATTATAGCTGGAAACACGCAAAAAGGGCCCATAAATAGACAATGGTTGAAAGACCATCGACGAATTACTGAGAAAGCTTTTTAGCCATATGGGAAATGTGGGATAAGAGCTTCAGTGTAGCTGAGATCTCCCAGGCCCTGGGCTGCCCTCGTGCGACGGTGAGGGTTCGGCTGCACTACGCCCGAGCCCGCCTGGGAGATGCCCTGCGCCACTTGCAGGAGCCGCCAGAGGAACCAGGGCTGACCGATCCAATTCCTAAAAACTCACAAGCGCCAATCAGTCCAGGGCTGGCCGAAGCGAAGTTAGCCAGGATCGGCGGACAAGCGGATCAAATGGCCTGTTCCTACATCCCAGCGGAGGTCGAGGTAGAGACATGGTAGAGAAAGGGACGAATTACCCGGTTGATCAACAGATAGCGGCGGCCCTGGCAGAAAAGCTGGACGGGGTCACGCCCCGGCGGGATTTGTGGCGGTCGATCCTGGCGGAGGTACAACGCCGGCAGCAGCGCCACCGGAAATGGTGGCAGCTGCCTCCCTTCGGCCCGCTGGTTATGGTTGGCGGCCGCGCCCCGGCCCTGCGCCTGACGGGTATTTCTTTAGCATCGGTGGCCGTGGTTCTGCTATTGGCCTGGCTGGTTTTGCTACCTCCCGGGCAGAACCCATCCCAGGACCTGCTGGCCCGAAATGTCCGGGGCTACTGGTACGACAATGCCAGTGGGCCGGTAGCGGATAGCGGCGCTGTTAGCTACGCCGCCTTCTTCGAGAGCACCGGGAACAACCCTATCATCAATACATCCCACAACTACCTCTGCAGCTTTGGTGTAGCTGTGGACACACTGTCCTACGGTGAATCGCGGGACCTGGTGTTAAACGCTGGCCGTTTGCCAGACCCCGCTTCGGTACGATTGGAGGGGTTCATTAACTCCTTCGACCACGGGTACCGGCCCCCGACCGAAGGGCTCTTCGCCATACACATCGAAGCTGCTCCCTCGCCCTTCGGAGGGGAGAACGATTGGTTGTTACGCATCGGCCTCCAGGCGCGCACTGCTGGAGCGGTGGTGAGCCCCCCGGACTCTCCTGCCATGCCACCGGTGATCGCCCGGAACGTCAAGGCGTCGGTCGACTTCGATCCCGAGGTAGTGAGCAGCTACCGGCAGTTGGGCTACGAGTACCAACGGGTGCCCCACGATGATTACCCCACCAGCACCCTGGTTGCGGAGGAAGTAAGGGCAGGCCATAGCGTGACGGCGTTGTTCGAGGTGAGTTTCCCGGAAGGATTCCCGGAAGGATTCCCGGAAGGACCCGGAAGGCGCCCAGAGCCGCGTCGCCACGCTCCACGCCGAATACCAGGGCCCGGACCCGGGTGCTAAGCAGGAACTCATACGGGGATTCAACGGATCCGACTTGAGCTTAACCTTTGAGCAGACGACGCCATACTTCCAGCGTGACGCCGCCGTAGCCGAGTACGCCGAACTCCTTCGCCGGAGCCACTGGGCCCAGGATAGTGACTTAGAGCAGGTGCAGGCGCTTGCCCAGCGTGTAAGCGCCATGTTGCCGGACGACCCGGCCGTGGCCGAGTTCGCGGAGCTGGTGGCGCGGGCGGAGCAGGTCGCTGCGAAGAACGCCTCCTGACGTAGTGGCGCCACCCTGACCGCACCGGCTGATTAACTCCGCATAGCGCGGCCCCCCCCCCCCCCCGAAAAACAAAACCCCAAGACTACCCTAGTCAAGACTACCCAAAAAAGGAGGATTCCATGGTAACTTTTTGGATTGAGTTTTGGTATCTGGTCATTTGCCTGCCTGTGGCCATCTGGGTCAGCTGGACTCTCCACAAGAACGGCCGGGTATTTCTGGTGGAGGTTTTTCAGGGCAAGGAAGACCTGGCCGACTCGGTAAACCACATGATCGTGGTGGGAGCCTACCTGGTCAGTATCGGCTTCGTGACCCTGGCGATCAAAATTGGCTCCAGCACCGCTTTACAGGATATGTCGGGAGTGAGCGAGCAGGTCAGCATGAAGGTGGGCCTGGTGCTGGTGGTATACTGGGTGGCTCCCACTTTTTGAACCTTCTGTTCCTTACCAGGATGCGGTGGCGGGTGCGGCTGGTGGCGCCCCCGGGCCCGGACCAGCGCAGGCAGGTCTGGGAGCACGAGGAGTATTTGACTACTGCCCAGGAAGCTGGCCGCCCCGACGCGTAGCGCCGGCGAGCCACTTCCGGTTGTGACGATTTTCGGGGGTTGGAAAGCCATCCCGCGGCGGTCCACCCCCCACCTGTCCATACGCTTCCAGTCCCCGCGCAGTCGGATCTTATTCAGCCGCAGGAAGTTTCTGCTGCCTGGCATCGTCATGACACTTAGACCAGATAGGAGGCATCACTGTGCTCAAGTTCGCGCTCCTTCTAGCATTGGCGCTCTCAGCGCTGCTGGCAGCCTGCAGTGCCACACCAACAACCGATCGGCCGCCCAGTTACAGACTGACTGTGAACATCTTACCTTCAGGCTTTGGGGGAACTGTCACGCTGAACCCACCGCCAGGCCAAGACGGTAGCTACCCTTATGGAACGGTGGTGAGGTTGACAACTTCGCCTCCCGTCCACCATGAGTGTAAAGATACTCCGTACTGGGCCTTTGTTGGGTGGTCAGGAGAAGCTCAGGGTTCGGCTTCTACGGCTGAAATCACAATGGACTCGGACAAAAGTGTGACGGCGGGATTTGGGGAAGTCTTCCCGCCGCAGTGTCCGCCCACAGACCTCTGCGAAAACCCAAACTTGGAAATCAAAGTGAAGGGCGACGTACTTCAATTCGATAAAGACAAGTTTGAAGTCGCCGCCGGCACCGATGTGGTCTTGTGCTTTAGCAACGAATCCCGCCTTGTACAGCACAACTGGGTGATGGTGCTGGACGGGACCGGGAACCAGGTTGCCCAGCGGGGGATTGCGGCAGGCCCGGACAACGACTATGTCCAAGCCGGAGACCCAGACGTGATTGCTAATACCAGGCTGGTGAACCCCGGCGAGGCGGCTGAGGTCCGTTTTACCGCTCCTCAGGCCGGCGCCTACCAGTTTGTATGCACCTTCCCAGGCCACAACTTCCTCATGTTTGGCGAATTCGCGGTTCCTGTGGCCACTCCCACACCCGCGTCGTACCCGTCCCCATCGGCTACGCCCATCATAGAGGAGGAGGGTATCCTGCGCATAAAACGTACCCAAGAATACAAAGCTCTTGTAGACAAGTATGGTTCAGACCAGGTGTCGGTAAAGGCCGTTAATCTACATGAGGAAGACGAGGCGGGCTTTTTGAGAATAATCAGCGATGGCTTTCTGATGGAACCCGGTTGCATTATTTTACTGAAGGCGGGCATAGATGATGGATATGTATACCAACTAAACGAGGAATTCGATATCGTTTACCGGATGACTCTATCTCAATTCCAAGAAAGAGCCCGCAAGGTTGATCTTCATACTATGGAGAAGTTCTACAGCTCTCTGCAGTGAAGAGAGGGCTGGTTCCTCGATACGTTGGGGCGGCTTAGGCTGTTTAGGCTGCTCAGGTGCCGCTGCTGGCTTCGTTATCATCCTCTTCCTCATTTCCATCGCGGGAATACTCTCCTAATTCGGCGCTGGCAGCTGGAAAGCCGTAGCCCTTTCTAATCACACAACCTGTATGCCCCTGGGGAGGATTCGCTAGCGTCCCTGCTGGCAATGGCGGTACAATCAGCTGGTCACTTCTGTTAGCAGCTTCCTGAATCTTGAGCTGCTAACCAGCCGTGGCAGCCGAAATCAGCTAAAACGGGGCGTGGCCCAGCGGCAGGGCGCCTGGTTTGGGACCAGGAGGTCGGCAGTTCGAATCTGCCCGCCCCGACACTTTCTTACTCCCTCGGTAACGGCGTACGCGAACAAGGGCTGATAGCTGGTTTTGGGCTGAAAGGGCTTGCCGCAACCAAGCAGCACGTGATTGACCCCAGTTAACCCCGACTGCCGTGGCCAAACCATGGAACTCTATCCCCAGTACCTTCCTCCCCGGCAATTCTCACCCCATGCCCTGACCTGAATCCCCAGTTAAAGCCCTCCAGTGGCCGCGAAACTGTTCCAACATTTGAATAACCGGGAGATACGGGCGTTAATCCCGCCAGGCAAGCTGTTGGTCCGCTGTCGGTCAGACCAGCGGCAACAGCTATTAACCCGGCTAACCGCACCTCACGGGTTCGGAGGAATTAACCTGGACAGGCGTCGGCGGCCGGGGTGACCGTCGAGTTGAACCCGTTTCTCTCTTTGTGTACCATATAGGCCAGGGTCATCGGGTCTACCCGTTAGAATAAACGCTACGGGTTCCGCCGGTAAATGGAGTAGGGACCAGGGTGACCGAAGGATTCGAGCCGAGTGGCGAGGGCCGCCTGGGAACAATAGGGACCAATAGGGGACAACAAAGTAGAGCTGGAGGCAGTCTGGGGATGGAAGAAACCCCTGAGAGGGTTCTGGTAGTTACCCCACATCCGGATGACGCGGAGATATGGTGCGGTGGCACGGTGGCCAAGTGGGTGAAGGAAGGTGCTGAAGTTCATTTCGTGCTGTGCACCGATGGCAGCAAGGGCACGGACCAGCCGGGAGTTACGCCGGAGCAATTGGCCACCACCCGGGAACAGGAGCAGGTGCAGGCAGCTTGGCTTTTGGGAGTGGAGGACGTAGTGATGCTGCACCATCCCGACGGCGAGCTGGAAGACACCCCAGAATTTCGCAAGCAAATCGTGCGGCAAATTCGGCGGGTGCAGCCGCAAGTGGTGATCTGTACCGAGCCTTACCGGCGGAACCTGGCCTGGCATCGGGATCACCGCATCACCGGACAGGTGACCCTGGACGCGGTTTTCCCCTACGCCCGAGACCATTTGCATTTCGCCGAGCTGTGGCGGGATGAGGGCCTCGAGCCCTATAAAACCGGAACCATACTCTTCTGGGGAGCGGAGCTCGCCAACACCTACCTCGACATCGAAAGCTCGTTAACCGTCAAAATCGCGGCGGTAAAGGCCCACCAAAGCCAGATGGCCAGCCGCACCGAAGCCGAGGTCGAGGAGTTCGTCAGGGACTGGGCCCGGCACGTCGGTGCCGAGAACGGCTGCAAATACGCCGAGGCCTTCCGCAAGGTCACTTTCCGAACCTAGCGTCTAGCTAAAAACGTCCCGTGTCATTCCGAAGGAGCCCGGGATGACATATTGAAACGGTTAGCTGGAGTCCTGCCACTTCCTCGCTCAAATTGGCGCCACTTCAAAGAGCACTCCCGGGTTGCGTCAGCATGACCTCCCTAAGCAGCGGCAGGGCCGGCGCGCCGTAGGACAGCAGCTGGTCGTGGAACCCCCGGAGCGAGTAGTCACTGCCCCGTTCCTTGCGGAAATCCTCCCTCAACTTCAGAATCATCAGCTTGCCCAGCGTATAGTTCAGGTAGCCAGGATCGAAGGTGCCTCGCAGCGCTTCCCGCCGCGCCGGCAGCTCTTCCATATAGGCGTGGTCCATAAAAAACTGGGTGGCCTGGTCCACCGTCATCTCCTGGGTGTGCATCCCTAGCGAGCAGATATACCGGCAATTGCGGACCAGGGCTTCCAACAGCTGGGTAACCCGCAGCGCCGGCTGACCCGCCCCGTAGTCGGTTTCCAACATCATCTGCTCAGTGTAATGGGCCCAGCCCTCAGTAAAAGCGTAGGAGGTGGCCACCCGGTTCACCAGGGGCAGCGGCCGTCCGTACCGGCTGTGCAGATGGTGAACGAAATGGCCGGGGTATACCTCGTGAATCGATATGATACGTAGAGTATCGTAGTTGAAATTCGAGAGCCACTCCTCCCGCTGCTGAGCCGACCACTCCTCCTCCACCGGAGTCACGTAATAGAAGGATTCGGTAGCCCTTTCTTCCAAAGACCCGGGACTATCCATGGCGGCGAAGGCATAGCGCATGTAGGCGGGCGTTTCCATCACCTGGCATCGGTCATCGGAGGGGACGGAGATCAGGTCCAGGTCGACTAGGCTCCGCCGGATGGTTTCCAGCATATCCTGAGTTTCCGGTATCAGGCCTTCGGGAGAGGGATGCCGGCGACCGATATCCGCCACCGTTTCTCTTATGCTCCAGCCTGGCTTGACCGCCTCCGCCGCTGCCGCCAGCTGTTCCAGGTTGGCATCCAAATTCGCCTGTCCCAGCGCGCCCAATTCGGCTAGGCTGGCGGTTATCCCTTCCCCGGTAGCCAGCATGCCAGCGTACAGCTTGGCGCCAATGGCAAAGTCCTCCCTAGCCTGTTCCAGCCTGAATTGAAGCCGCTCCACGAACCGTTCCACCGCCAGCGCCGCCGCTTCCCGGGCTTGATTGAAGGGTTCTAAGACAGATCTATCGGTAAAATCTGCCACGGCCCGGCCTAGGTCCACCCGATAGAACCGGGCCATGCCCGAATAGCTCTCAATACTCATCTCAAGCACTGGGCGGCCCAGCTCCGGCTCCAGCGATGAGTCCAGCGCTTCCGTAAAGTCGAGGACCTGCCCCAGCGCCTGGGTAGCGGAACGCAGCCGGTCCGCCAGCGGAGCGTAGTCGCGCCGGACATACCCGCCGACGTTCAAGAAGCCCACCTGCCGCATGGGGTTGTTTTCCAGAGGACGCCAGTCCTCCAGATTGAACAGTTCTCGCTTTAAGAACAGCTCCATCAGGCGGTAGCTGAGCCGCTGGTCGGACGACAGGTCTTGCTGGGGCAGAGCAAAAAGCTGGCCCAGGCCTCTTCTCAGCTCCTCCAGGCGTCGCCGGACCCGAGCCGGCGACAGGTCGGGGAGGCGTCCATCATACTCATGGCGGCCGATGCGGCTGCCGGCAGTAGGGTAGAAGTCCCAATGCTCTGCTATCAGGCGCTGGGAGAGATTATCCAGGCTTTGGGCAGCGGCTGGCTGGGACATGATCAGCTATATACGCCGGATTTACACCCGGATGTGCTCAGAATTGGCTGCGGACCAAAGGGCGAACGTAATGCTCGAAACACGGTTCACACGATTTCGCTGATCTGGATTTGGGGTGAAATATCGGTATAGTTGGGGATATCTCCCATGACCTCCCGCCCGTGGGTCTTGAACCCTTCATGGACTTCTTCGACCGTATTGAAATACAGCACACCAATGGCCACGAAGGGGGCCGGCGCGTTGGGATCGGCGCTGCTTACGCCCTTTTCCACTTCAGTGCGCAGCAGGCCCATGGAATCCAGGCGTGAATGCACCAGCGGCATGTGCGTACCCGTGTAGTAATCCATGTCGAACTTTTTGCCTTCCTCGTTGGGGTAAAGAACAGTAACCTTGATCATGATTCTCTCCTAATTCGCAAAATGAAAAACCTAAATGTGCGTGAGAAGCCCGCTTTTCGTCATTGCGAGTTATCATGCTCCGGCGGAGCGCCACCGACAGATGAAAATGGATTCCCCTCGGCTCATGGTTCGACGGGCTCACCACGAGCGTTAGGGATCCCGTTCGTCCTGAGGCTCTCGAAGGGCGAACAGGCTATTTACAGAGCAGCCCTTCGGCTGCGCTCAGAATAAACTCCGCGAAGCAATCTAGCCCCTCTGGGATTGCTTCGTCGCCCCGATTACATCGTGACTTCTCCCAATGACATTTCCGACACCCTCCTGGGCATTACCCGAGGCCGGAAGGTTAGTGAAACACAGCCTGACCGGCGCCGCCACTAGCCGAGATCACCTCCTCGCTGATGGCGATGGAGCGAGGCGAGGCGAGAAAAGCCACCACATAGGCCAGCTCTCGGGCGTCCACGATGCGCTTGGTAGAGTTTCCGGAGGCGACCCGCGCTTCCACCTCCTCCACCGTGATACCCAACTGCTGGGCTTGTTCCTGATACATCGGGCCGCTGCGCTCGGTACGGGTGGTGCCCGGATGAACAATGTTGACGGTGACCCCGGAGGGACCCAAGTCTTCGGCCAGGTACTTGGTGAAGTTGACCAGGCCGGCGTTCCGTACCCCGGCGCTGAGGTTGCCGCTGGCGCGGCGGGCGGAGGTACCGCCAATGTTGATGATGCGGCCCCAGTTCTGGCGGACCATGTAGGGAGCAACGGCGCGGGCACACCTAAGATAACCCATCACCTTGGTGTTCAGGTCGTTGAGGACGTCCTCGTCTTTGATGCCGGCAAGGGGGCCTCGGGCCAGGCCCTCCGGCGCGGCCGCGTTATTGACCAATATCTCAATGCGGCCGTCCAAAGTGTTGGCGGCTTCCTGCACCATCCGCTCCACTTCCTCGGTACTGGTAAGGTCGCAGGGAACGCCGGTAACCTGCTGGCCGGTTTCCTGAGCCAGCTCCCTGGCCGTCAAGTCCAGCGCCTCGACGCCCCGTGCGGTGAGCACCACGCTGCAACCGCAGGTGGCTAGTTCCCGAGCGATGGCCTTCCCTATGCCCCGACTGCCTCCGGTAACCAGCGCTGTCTTACCTTCCAGTTCCAGGTCCATGCCTGCCCCCATGCGCCAACGTCTATCCGGTCGGGGCTCATTTTACAGTACCCGCTGCCGGGAGGCCAGTGCGGTTTTGCATTGCAGCCAAGGTGGGTAGTCGGAGGGTTCGAGGGCGAGTTACCGGGCTGCGGGTGCCCGGCAACTTTTACGCCGGTGGTCCAGGGCCAGCTTCACGGTTTGATTCATCTCGTCCAGCCTAACGGGTTTAACCACATAGCCAAAGGCGCCCAGCTCGTAGGCCAGTTTTTGCTGGAAAGGCAAATCTAAACCAGTCAACATCAAGACCCGAATGGCCTGAGTTTCCGGGTCCTCCTTGAGGCTGGCCAGGGCCTCGTAGCCGTCCATTACCGGCATCGAAACGTCCATCAAAATCAAGTCGGGCTTGGCTTCCAGGGCGGTTTCGCAGGCCTCCTCCCCATTGCGGGCTTCTAAAAATTCGTAGTTGGCACCCTGTTGGGCCAGAATCTTGCTGAACATTAATCTGGTGGGGGCGTGGTCATCTACCAGTAAAATCTTCTTCATTAAGCCGCAGGCCTCCCGTAAAGATTACATTTGAGTCGGTTGATTAACTTTCTATTCACCTTTTGCTAACTTTTATTAACCTTGATCAGCGTAGGCACTAGTACTACAACGACGAGTTGTCTGGTAGGATGGCTGGACAGATGATGTTGGGTGGTTTGAGTGATGGATGCGGCGAGCTTCGAGCGGGTCTACGACAGCCTTCAGGAATTCCACGCCTTCTTTGCGGCCTCCTTCGGCCGCAAGCAGTGGCGGGATCACAGCGGGAATTACCTTCAGGCGCTGCTGGTGCAGGACCAGGAGCGGCGCAACGCCGAGAATCTCTCGGAATCGGTGGGCATCTCGGCCCGGGCGATGCAGCGCTTTCTCACCGAGGCCCGGTGGTCCGATGAGACAGTCATAGGGCGGCTGCAGGAATACTTGGCCCCCAGGCTGGGACACCCGGAGGCGGTGTGGGTGTTCGATGGCAGCGACTTCCCCAAGCAGGGCAGGAAATCGGCGGGAGTGGCCCGGCAGTACTGCGGCAGGCTGGGCAAGGTGGCCAACTGCCAGGGTGGGATGTTCCTGGCCTACGTCAGCCCGCTGGGCCGGGCGTTGGTGGACAAGCGGCTGTATCTGCCCAAGAGTTGGACCTCCGACCAGGACCGGTGTGCTGCGGCGGGTGTGCCGGAGGACCGGCGGAACTACCGGTCAAAGGCGGAGTTGGCCCTGGAGATGCTGGAGCGGGTCCTGGAGTTGGGCTACCTCAGGGCCGAGTGGGTTGCCGGAGACGACGCCTTCGGGATGTCGCCGACCTTCCGGGAGGGACTGGCGGCCCTGGGGATGCGCTACGTGCTGGACGTTCCGGGCGGCACTACGGTCTGGCCCTTGGACCCGGCTTGGACCAGTCCGGAATATCCGGGGTTCGGCCGCCCCCGCAAACCCAAGCTGCGGCCTGGGCAGCGGCGGACCATGGAGCAGCGCGGTGATGAACTGCCGGATGAGGCTTGGCGGGAGATAACGGTGGCCCAGGGAAGCCAGGGGCCGCGCACCTACCGGTTCAGTGCCCAGCGGGTGCGGGCCACCAGGAGGCGCAAGCCCGGCGAGGAACTGTGGGCCGTCTGGCGCCGGAACCTGGACGGCAGCGAGCCCCGCTACTACCTGTCCAACGCTCCCGAGGGCACAACCTTGGAGACTCTGGCCTACGTGGGTGGGTCCAGGTGGCGCATTGAAACGGAGTTCGAGACTGAGAAGGGTGACGTGGGGCTGGACGAATACGAGACCCGCAGCTGGGCAGGGTGGCATCACCACATAGCCATGTGCCTGCTGGGTGGGGCGTTCCTGCTGAGCCTGCAGCAGGATTGGGGGGGAAAAGATGCCCCGGATCACGAGGCCACAGGTGTACCGGGTGGTGCGGGAGATGCTGCCCCGGGAGCAGTTCGGGCCCGATCAATTGCTGTTGTGGCTGGAGGATACGCAGCTACGCAACGAACGGGCTCGCCGTTCCCACGAGAGACGCCGCTCCACCCGCCGCGAAAGCAGGATGGAGCCGCCACCTTAAACCCGTCGTTGTAGTACTAGGCCCTGGCTGGTCCGGCCTAACCAACCTTCGGTGGCTAGCTTGTCGGGCTCGCAGGTATGCCATACGTCCATAGAACGGAACTGGGAGCGGTTGCAGTTGGGAAATCCTATGCCCTGAATCACCGCTTCCTTACCCTGGTCGTACAGGTTCTTCAGGGGCCCTATACTGCCGTGGAAGCCGACATGGTCATTAAGGGCCAGAACCTGGTCTGCCGGTATACCCAAGCTTGGTCTTTGGTCATAGTAGTTGGGGTCACCGTAGGGAATAACCGTGTTTATACCGTCGTTGCCACCCGACAGCTGAACTACTACCAGTATCGGGTCCTTTTTGGTAGATGGCATTGTTTCCTCTCCTATCGCCCTAAACGAACTGGAATTCCTGGGTGGATGCGATCATTTGCAGCATCTGGCCAACTCGGCTGGTAAAGGCGATGCGCTCCTCCTCGGTGCCGTTGCGTAGTTCGATCCCCGGCTCTCCCTACACCGTTATCGGAACCACCGACGGCGGTGCTCGCCCGGACACGATTGACCGCTATGAGTACAGCACCAATCTGCTGGGCTACTGGGTACGGGCAAAACAAATTAAGTCCCTGGAAGACGCTGTCTACCGGCTGACGGGCAAGACCGCCCTGATGCACGAGCTCCATGACCGCGGCTTCATCGCCCCAGGCAAGTCCGCCGACATAACCATCTTCGATCCCGACACCATTGCCTCCAAGCCCCGGGAGCCGGTGGATTATCCCCCGGCAGGAGCCAACGCTAAGCACGTGAAGCGGGGCGCCATCGGGATAGATTATGTGATTGTCAACGGGGAAGTACTACTGGAAGACGGAGAGCACACCGGAGCCCTACCCGGCCAGGTCCTCCGGGGACCGCTGTACCAGGCGAACCGTTAGACAAGGCGCAAATCGCCGGGGATTAGCGGTCCAAATCACAACAAATGAGGTGGCTCGCTTGTCAGCGCTATCACCTTAACTGGGAACTAGCTGACAAGCGACCCACCAACACTATCTTCCTAGGAATCGCGGATTTGGGCTCCCCGGCAGGCTTGGGATCATCCGAAATGGAGATTTCAGATTAGAAAGAGCCTGCAGGTCGTTAGGCCCATAAAACAACAGAGAGGAGGGGAGGAACACCATGATCTACGAAGTCCGCACCTATACTTTGCGCCCCGGCACAGTGAGCGAGTTTGAGTCCCGTTTCGAGAAGAGGCATCTCTATCGCGAAAAACACTCCAAACTGGGGGCCTTCTGGCACTCGGATATGGGTCCTCTCAACCAAGTGATCCACGTTTGGGAATACGATGACCTCAATCACCGCGCCGAGGCACGGGAGGCCGCTAACCAAGACCCGGATCTTCAGCGGAATCCTGGTGGCCAAGAATTCGTCGGCTCACAGACTGTAACGGTGTGGTCCATGTCACCGTGCAGCCTGGGATAGCCCGCATTGTAGGCACGGGTAATGGGGGTGGCAAGCTAGAGAGGTATCCAGCCGAGTATGCAGGAAAAATCCTTGGAGTTGGCTACTACCTGGGTTGTTGGTTGATGTACCGAATGAAGAACTTGGCCAGCCTTAAGGCCACTATAAGTCCGATTTAATAAAATCAAAATTTTGCGCCGAGCACTAGATAAGCTATCAATACAATTGTTTTACCCCGACAGCACTTAGTAATTAATTGTATTGATAGTTGCTGGCTGCTACTCGGTTGTATCTGGGCCAGCTATGAGTTTTTGCCGGCATTTTGCCGACAAACTCTGTGGTATGAGCTAACACCAAACGGCACTACAGATACACAATGCCCTCTGTTGCCTGGAGCAGAAGGTACGTCCTCAGATAGGGTGGGACAAGATGGACCGAATGGGTTCGAATCCCATCTTCCGCTCCATTTGTTCTCAGGTCTTTTTCGTCCCCTGCTAGCCCCTTACAATCCGCTTAATTGCATCACCTCTATCTCTCTGGCGACGGCCCTGTATAGAACAAGGGTTGGTTAAGGGAGATGAAGGGTCACCTGGTAGAGGTGCCCCCCCATTGTCCGGTTCCCGGGGGACGGCAATCGCGCATAAAATTCGGTGATACAGTTTTCTGGCCAGTAGACCTTATTAGCCGGATCCTCCTTCCTCCCAGGCGTCTGCCAAGTCACTCCGGCGATCCACTCGCCAGCTGGCCGGCCCATATTGAAGGGCATGCTCCTCGCATACATAGCGAATCGAAATAATCGAGGCGCGGTTGGGTACAAAAAGCAGCCCCTGATGGCTGGCCGGAGTCTGCCCGCAAATTTGGCCGGTCTCGTCGTCGATCCACTCGCAGGACGAGGGTAAGAGTTCCTCCATTAAGTTCCTTCCACCGTTGGGGCCAAAGCTTTAGACGATTATATCTTTAACACTGGCATAGGCTTAAAGGGCGGGCTGAGAAGCCGGTTGGTAGTGGGAATTGGAATAATTCTTCACGAAAGTTCAAATTTTTGAGCATACCAGGGACCGATCAAGACTCATGACACCCGCTTATCTGCGAGCCGTCCAATTTTGGCACCAAAATACTCCAAAATACACTTTCTGTACACCAACTAAACACCCGCTATTTCACCCGGATCGGCGTTAATGGTTAGTAGCCTGTTACCGAAAGGTTACCAGATTAGACTGAGAGGGGAGGTATCTATCATGAATGATTTTCGACAGATGTTGGATCAACAACTGGGGAAGATGGAGGCTGAACAGTTGTTGATCGACCAGGCGATTACTGAGATTCGCCGGCGCCAGGGAATACTTGAGGAAATAGCTGGCTGGAATCTGGTGGACGAGGAAACCGAGCCTGCTCAGCCTCAGGAGTCGGAAAATCACTCCGGCTCCCCGGAGTGGGCAATGTCAATCACCGAAAAAGCTTGGTGAACCTGAACCATTCCGAGGGCCGGGTCTGAACCAAGTCCGGCTCTCCGCAAGGGGCCCCGGTCATTTAGTTGGTTTACTTGGTCGAATCGGCCGTTTCTGTACTGGTGGCGGCCAGCGCCACCAGTATCTCGCGGACCTATTATTCTGGAACTTCCCGCCTGGTCCACCAGTTGGGAAAAAGCGTTGACCAGGTATACCTGATGTTGAATAAGCTATCCCTTGCAATCGAAGAGCCTTATGGGAGAATGGCAAGCGGTGTGGGCCAACTGGCTGAAGCCGCCGCCAGAGGTTATGCCGCTGAATGCTGCTCTTAAGAGCAGCATTCAGCGGCGCTTTTATTGATCGGGGGATCAACCCTGATTCGGTACCTCTTCGCACCTCCTCGGGTCTAAGAGCGGCAATATGCGGACCTCCGGCTCTGCCCCATCGCAAAAGGGTACCGGCTTCCGCCTGGCACCCTTTTTGCATGCTAATCAGGTCCAACTTTAGAAGATTCTCCCCCTCTCCTCTCCCCACCTGGGCAACCCTATCCTAATCCCTAACAATTTCCGCCCTGGTTGTCTCCCGGCGGAGCGGCCGGCTAGTCCACCGTGGGAGGAACCCTCAAGAAGGCTTGGAAGGTATTTGAAAGGCAGGACGGAGCCTAACTTTTAATCTCTATGGCGTTGGCATCCTTATCCTTGCGTTCTCCGTAGGCAGCTCCTACCTTGGCCATCAAGCTGTCGAAACACGGCGGACATATCCCGTGGGTGACCTGATCGCTGTCACCGCCCGGAGATTCCATAACTATCTCGCACCACGCACAAACTCTTTTCATCATTATCTACTCCTTACGCTTTTCAGTTATGTATCCGATGGTTTGATTTCAAACACCTGCTGTTCTGGGTTAAGTCGTGTCTACTGGATCCTGGGTCCTAACGCCTCTTGCACTTCACGGCGGCGTCTTCGCTTGGCAAATACGAGAAGCAGCAGCGCGAGCAGTCCGGCCAGGGCTCCCAGGTCAATGCCCAGGTTCGTGCCCAGGCCGCCGCCGCTGGTTATGGGCGGTTCCGGAGTTGGCGTTGGCGTTGGAGTAGGATCATCCGCCAGGGGAGCCGGCGTGGGAGTCGGCTTATGTCCCTGGGGAGCCGGCGTGGGAGTCGGCTCATCCACCTGGGGAACCGGCTGATCCGCCCGGGGAGCCGGCGTACTCTCAGGCCGGACGTTGTTCGGGGTAGAGTCGGGGTCATCCGGGTCCGAACCCGCCGCCATCTCTACGTCGTTGCTGAAGCCATCCCCATCCCGGTCATCAGGAGTGGAATTCGGGTCGTCTGGGTCGGAACCCGCTGCCAGTTCATCCAGATTGCTGTAGCCGTCCCCGTCTCGGTCATTCGTCGCATCGCCGTTACCACTGGAGTTGCCAGCCGATCCCGGCCCCGGATGAGCCGGGATTACCGGCAGAGAGTCGCTATGGTCATCATCATCGTCGTCATCGTCGTCAGGGCTGGCCGTGGGCATTAATGTGCCAACAGAGGACGTTGGAGCGACCGGTACTGGGGCGTCATTGACTGGGGTCACCGTGATGAACACGACGCCGGAGTCGGAGCCGCCGTTGCCGTCGCTGATGGTGTAGGTATAGCTGTCGCTGGTGGTCTCGGAACCGTCATGGGTGTAGGTGATGGTGCCGTCCGAGTTCACCGAGGCCAAGCCGTTAGTGCCCTGGGTGTCGACGGTGACTGTCAGGGGGTCCCCGTCGGCGTCCGTGGCGTTAGAGAGCACATCGGTGGTGACACTGCCACCTTCATCAGTCGTGGCGTCAGGATTGCCGGTGACAACTGGGGCGTCATTGACTGGGGTCACCGTGATGAACACGATGGCGGAGTCGGTTGCTCCATCGTCATCGGCGATGGTATAGCTAAAGGTGTCGGTACCATTGAAGTTTGGGTTCGGAGTGTAGGTGATGGTGCCGTCCCCGTTATTGACCAGCGAGCCGTTGCTGGGACTGTTCAGGACCGCGGCGCTGGTCGGGACTACCAAACCGTCGACATCGGTGTCGTTGGCCGAGACAGCCACCGTCACCGCAGTGTCTTCGCTGGTGGTGGCGGAATCATCGTAGGCCACTGGGGCGTCATTGACCGGGGTCACCGTGATGGAAACGACGCCGGAGTCGGAGCCGCCGTTGCCGTCGCTGATGGTGTAGGAATAGCTGTCGCTGGTGGTCTCGGAACCGTCATGGGTGTAGGTGATGGTGCCGTCCGAGTTCACCGAGGTAAAGCCGTTGTTGCCTGGGGTGGCGCCGGTGACTGTCAGGGTAGCCATTTCGGCATCCATGTCATTCAAGAGCACATCGGTGGTGATGCTGCCACCCTCCATGGTGGTTGCGGAATCGTCGTTGGCCACGGGGGCGTCATTGACTGGGGTCACCGTGATGAACACGACGCCGGAGTCGGAGCCGCCGTTGCCCTCGCTGATGGTATAGGTATAGCTGTCGCTGGTGGTCTCGGAACCGTCATGGGTGTAGGTGATGGTGCCGTCCGAGTTCACCGAGGCCAAGCCGTTAGTGCCCTGGGTGTCGATGGTGACCGTCAGGGGGTCCCCGTCGGCGTCCGTGGCGTTAGAGAGCACATCGGTGGTGACACTGCCACCTTCATCAGTCGTGGCGTCAGAATTGCCGGTGACAACTGGGGCGTCATTGACTGGGGTCACCGTGATGGAAACGACGCCGGAGTCGGAGCCGCCGTTGCCGTCGCTGATGGTATAGGTATAGCTGTCGCTGGTGGTCTCGGAACCGTCATGGGTGTAGGTGATGGTGCCGTCCGAGTTCACCGAGGCCAAGCCGTTAGTGCCCTGGGTGTCGATGGTGACCGTCAGGGGGTCCCCGTCGGCGTCCGTGGCGTTAGAGAGCACATCGGTGGTGACACTGCCACCTTCATCAGTCGTGGCGTCAGAATTGCCGGTGACAACTGGGGCGTTGTTGGCTGGGGGGTCCTCGGGTGAGGCAACTGTGACTGTCACGGTGGCGAATTCGGTGCCGGTATTGTCGGCAGAGTCGGTGACGCTGAAGGTCACCGTGGTGGTGACGCCCAGGGGATACATAGCCGGACCGTCGTGGGTAATCAAGAGGGTCTGGTCGACGACGACCAGACCGGTGGCGCTGGCGCCGGCAAGAAAGGCGATGATGGCGGGGTCGGATTCGGGAGTACCGGCAGGTCCGGTGGCCTCAACTGTGATGTCGACGGGAGCCGTGACTACCGGAGGAGTCGAATCAACCACAGACACGGTAGCGAATTCGGTGCTGTTGTTACCGGCAGAGTCGGTGACGGTGAAGGTCACCGTGGTGGTGACGCCCAGAGGATACATAGCCGGACCGTCGTGGGTAATCAAGAGGGTCTGGTCGTCGTCCACCAGGTCAGTGGCGCTGACGCCGGCAAGAAAGGCGATGATGGCAGGGTCGGTGGCCGGCGTTCCGGCGGATTCGGTGGCCTCAACTGTGATGTCGACGGGAGCCGTGACTACCGGGGCTGTCGAATCAACCACAGACACGGTGGCGGTGGCGGTGCCGGTGTTTTCGGCAGAGTCGGTGACGCTGAAGGTCACCGTGGTGGTGACGCCCAGGGGATACATAGCCGGTCCATTGTGGGTAAACAAGAGGGTCTGGTCGTCGTCGACTAGGTCGGTGGCGGTGGCGCCGGCAAGAAAGGCGATGATGGCGGGGTCGGATTCGGGAGTACCGGCAGGTCCGGTGGCCTCTACCACGATGCTGACGGGAGGCGTGACTACCGGGGCGGTCGAATCAACCACAGACACGGTGGCGGTGGCGGTGCCGGTGTTTTCGGCAGAGTCGGTGACGCTGAAGGTCACCGTGGTGGTGACGCCCAGAGGATACATAGCCGGACCGTCGTGGGTAATCAAGAGGGTCTGGTCGTCGTCGACCAGGTCGGTGGCGCTGACGTCGGCAAGAAAGTCGATGATTGCGGAGTCGGTGTCCGGCGTTCCGGAAGGTTCGGTGGCCTCAACGATGATGTTGCCGGGGGCCGTGATCACCGGAGGAGTCGAATCAACCACGGTCACGGTGGCGAAGCCGGTGCTGGTGTTACCGGCGGAGTCGGCGATGCTGAAGGTCACCGTGGTGGTGACACCCAGAGGATACATAGCCGGACCGTCGTGTTCAAACAAGAGGGTCTGGTCGTCGTCCACCAGGTCGGTGGCGCTGAAGCCGGCAAGAAAGGCGATGATGGCGGGGTCGGATTCGGGAGTACCGGCAGGTCCGGTGGCCTCAACTGTGATGTCGACGGGAGCCGTGACTACCGGAGGAGTCGAATCAACCACAGACACGGTAGCGAATTCGGTGCTGTTGTTACCGGCAGAGTCGGTGACGGTGAAGGTCACCGTGGTGGTGACGCCCAGAGGATACATAGCCGGACCGTCGTGGGTAATCAAGAGGGTCTGGTCGTCATCCACTAGGTCGGTGGCGCTGACGTCGGCAAGAAAGGCGATGATGGCGGGGTCGGTGGCCGGCGTTCCGGCGGATTCGGTGGCCTCAACTGTGATGTCGAGGGGAGCCGTGACTACCGGGGCGGTGCCGTCGATGTCCGCAGAAAGCGCCAAGATTAGATTCCCGACATCGACGCCAAGGCACTCCGGGTCGGCCTGAGCGATGAATCTCATGTCGTAGGTCCCTTCCTCATTCGGAGCGTTTATAGAAAACAATACCGTCCTGATTTCACCCGACGTATTCTCTACATGGCATCCCGAAGTCAGGGTGTCGGGAATGGTTCCCAGCATTTCCTTTTGCTGGCTATCCCACTCGCCAATGGCCCAAGGGGTGGAATTCCAAACGGCTCCGCTCTGCACTATTTCCACGCGTATGGAGCCTCCCGGCTGTACCTGGACCGCGTCTCCGTTAGTAATAGCGGTCCAGGCAGCTCCATCGTTTAAGGCAACGGAGACTATGCCCGGGGGGCCGGCGTGGGAGTTGGCCGAGGCGGTTGGGATCGCTGAGCCGCTGACTGCCAGCAGCAGTCCCAAGATCAACGCCGCGCCCAGGATCCAAAAAATAGATGTACGCTGGCGCCCCTGGGGACTGGTCGAAATCTGGGGAATTTGGCTGTGCTTCTGGTTATTCATTCCTGTCTCTCCTTGCCGGAGCCCGATTCTTAAATCCGGGTGAACTGGAAGTCGGGCCGACGAGTGCCCAGATGGCTGGACCTCGCCGGCTGTTAGGGTTGTTTTGCCAGTTGTCTACGTTTCATTCATCAAAAAGTTGCTTCGATTTACCGGCTGGGCTTTGGCCCGCTGCTGGCCCCTGGCGGGAGGGAGCGAACGGATCAGCACCATGCTTGCCGGGATTTCCAGTCGAGCTTCAATTCATGCTACTGAGGCAGGGAGAGGAACCAGGGGAAGACAAATCACCTGAGGGTTGACCGTTGGTGGATAAGCGGTTACAAAGGTGAATAAGGGTGCCAAACCAGCCAGCAAGCGGGGTTTTCCGCAACGCGACGGCGACAAAGTCGGTGCCGGGCCGATGGCTCAAAGGGGTTGTACCGGTGGCGGTGGCGCGGCTGGGCCGGGTTTCCCGCCAAACACTGGATACCCTTTCGGCGAGATGGCCGCCGGCCAGAATTAAAATTCCCCTCCCTTGTCCATTAAAGGGAGGGGGATCGCTTACCTCGAATCTCTTGGGCCTCCAGCCGGTTGAGGGGGCGAATTATCGGGAGAAGGCAGACGTCCGTTCCGCTCCCAGTTCCCGTCCGGGCAGGCCGTTGGACTGGTTCCCTCCGGGGTTTTGGAATCCACTAGGAGACTTGAACCCGTTACCATCGTCGCCGGCTACGGGACCGGCGACGCCGCGCAGCTCCTTCTCGAACTCCTCGGGCCGCTGGCAGTTTTCCGTTGCGATCTCCTTGGTGATGACTCCCTTTTTGACCAACTCCAGCAAATGCTGGTCCATGGTCTGCATCCCCACTCCGCCGGACATCTGCATTGTGCTGTAAAGTTGGTGCCCCTTGCCCTCCCGAATCAAGTTTTTCACGGCGTAGTTCCCCAGCATCACCTCCAATCCCGGAACCCGACCGTTGTTGTTGATGTTGGGCATGAGCTTCTGGTAGATAATTCCCTGCAGAACAGCTGTCAGCTGGGAACGCACCTGGGAGTGCTGGTGGGAAGGGAAAAGGTCGACAATCCGTTCCACGCTCTCCGGCGCACCCGGGGCGTGAGCGGTGGATAACACCAGGTGACCGGTTTCCGCCGCCCGCAGCGCCGTCTCAACCGTGGCGGCGTCGCGCATCTCGCCGACCATGATCACGTCCGGGTCTTGACGGAGGGCGTGAACCAGCCCGGCTTCGAAGGAGTAGGTATCTTCGCCCACCTATCGTTGGGTGATAACGCAGTTCTTGTTGGCAAACAGATACTCAATGGGGTCTTCCAGGGTGATCAAACGTCGCCGCGAGGTGTGATTTATGTATTCAATCATGGCGGCCAGGGTGGTCGATTTTTCGGACCCGGTGGGACCGGTCAATACCACTAAACCGATTTGCTTGTCGGAGAGGGAACGGCAGATATCGGGCAGTCCCAGAGCGTTAATGTCTAGATCCATGACCTTGATCGCCCGCATGCTGATGGATACTTGGCCGCGTTCTCGGGCGATGTTACCTCGGAATCTTCCGATACCCTCCAAGTCCAGCGCGAAGTCCAACTCCAGGGTCTTGCGAAACAGGTCCAGCTGACGGGCGTCCAGTAGCGTCTCCAGCTCCTGCTCCAGTTCCTCCGACTGGCACGGCGGTTCATCGGGCAAAACGGCTAATCTGCCGTGAACTCGTATAGCCGGGGGGGGGGGGGCCTACGGTGAGGTGTACGTCCGATGCTTGCTGTGCCATCATGGTGCGTAGAGCTGAGATGATTCGCATGATTCCTCCTAAAAGTTACGGGCTAAAAGTTATGGGACTTAAAACAGGTTCATCCAGATTTCAACCATTTGGGTTCCCCACAGCAACCCAGCCAGGGCTCCTACGGCCAGGAAAGGGCCAAAGGGGACCGGGTCCCGACGCCTTTTGCGGCGCAATCCCAGCAGAACCGAGGCGGTGACTCCACCGCCCAGGCAGGCTAGCAGCAGAGACGGAACGACCGCGGGGAATCCGGCGGCCAGGCCGATCAACCCAGCCAGCTTCACATCTCCACCCCCCATGCCTCCTCGGGCCGCCAGGTAGATGCCGAATAACAGACCAAAGCCCAGAATTCCGCCGATCAGCGCCCGGACCAGGCCTACCTCCGGAAGGAAGAATGAGAGCAACACCGCAACGCTCGCCGCCGGGTAGATCACCCGGTTCGGAATGATGCCCCGCTCCAGGTCGATGAAAAAGATTAGGGTGAAAATTGCTATGTAGAAGGCGAATATGGCGCTCTGGGTTCCCAGGCTGAAATAGTAGACCAGCAAACCAAAAAAAGCGGCCATGATGGTCTCAACGATGGGAGAGCGCCGGGGTATGCTGACCTGGCAGTACCGGCAGCGGCCCCGCAGAACCAGGAAGCTGACGATGGGCAGCAGTTCCATCCAGCGAAGCGAGACCCGGCAACCGTCGCAGTGGGAGGCCGGACGTAGCATCGACTGCCTGCGCGGCAGCCGGTCGATGCAAACGTTAAGGAAGCTGCCAACGGCAGCTCCCAGGATGGCCAGAAAGATTATGGTCATGGCTTACTCTGCTGTTATCGGGTGTTTAATGGGCCCCTCCCCTTGGTGAGGGGAGACTTGGAGGGGTTACTTCAACCCCTCTTCATCCTCCCCTGTGTCAAGGAGGAGAACCTGTTCAGCCTTTCTTGTTATCGAACCCGTTCATCTTTGGTTTGTCGCAGGATGAGCGGAGAATGAGTCGCTTCCCCAGCTGGGTTGGTAGAAGGCTAAATGCCAAGCTCGAGAGCTGGGCAGTATTTGTTTCCTGCCGAGGAACCACTGGCTTGGAAAACCAGGGGCGAAAAAAGCGGGGCGACGCAGCCCGTCGCCCCGCATTAATGGTTCTAGCTACAAGTTCCGGTGTCGTCGGGCGCCACGCCAGCGACTTGGGTGACAAAACCTGTTTCGGTCCAGGTGTAGCACCTCTTGGTGGGCTTATCCGGGGTGGTGGTTTGGGTTCCTATCCGCAAGAATACCGGGTAGAGGGGCTCATAGGGTCCATCGATTCCCGGAGCCACGGTAAAGAGGGTGCAACTTGTCGCGCTTGGCAAAACTTCACAGCCCACCGGCTGTGCGTCAAATATAGATGTCGCAGTGGTCTGTACGACTACATTGAGAAGTCGGTGGTTGGACATCATGGCGTCCATGGACGCCTGGATGTTGGATAGCTCAGCCGCATTGGCTTCCGCTTCGCCCTCGCCGAAGAAACGGCTGTAGGCGGGAATGGCCACCGCGGCCAGCACGGCAAGAATGCCGATGACTACCAGGAGCTCGATGAGGGTGAAACCCCCTTGGCCTTTGCCTTGGTTACCCTTGAACAGGTCCATGTCCTTCCTCCTTAGATATCCATCTCTCTAGTCTGGTCTCGAGCCCTGGATGTAGCCTTCTGCTCGGCTGGTTGCGCCCGGTGGGCCCATCGCGCCCAGTTGGTATGTTTGCCGCCCGGGGAATTCCTGCCAAGCAACCGATGACTTTCATCCGGACATTTGGAACTCCTGCTGAATGGTCTGGTCGGGGCGTAGATTGCCCAAGACAGAGCAGCCGTTCCGGTATCGATGCAGCTAGCTTATAGCGCGTCAGTAAACAGTCAGGAGGTGGATAGGTGCCCGTAGGGAAACAGTCCGGTGTAAGTAAGGTAAATGCCGTTACCTGGAGGCTGGTAATTGGGCCTTTTTGTGATAGAAATGTGAGATAGCGCATGCGCCCAATCGCGTCAGCCCGCTTTTGACTATGGGGCATGCCCTCTTGGCGGCAGTTCTGGGGAACTATGTTGATGAGCGGCAGCCGCTTGTTCTCCAGAGCCTGACCGGGCCTGGTATCTAAAGCTAAACCCGGTAGGAGCAGCCACCGTTTAGGGAAATGCCCCTATATTTCCCTTTGCAATAAGAGGCTGAGAGCGATTTGGATCTGCCGGGTTTAGAGGGCGAGTCAGAAGCCAGCCTTTCGGCTCCGCTCAGGATAAACTCCGCGAAGCAATCTGGCCCCTCTGGGGTCACGTCGTCGTCCAGATCAGGACCCATGGCAATGACATCACACCGGATCTATGAGGTTGGAAGAAGCAAAGGAAGAGGGGCTGGCCGGGTGCCAGCCCCTCTTGAATACGCGGTAAATCTGGTACGGCTGAAGCTAAAAGCCGAACTTTTCCTTGTCCACCGTCAAGTTGTAGCTGACCGATGCATCTTCATCCGCACCCCGCTGACTGAGGCTGTTCAAGGTCACGTCGGCGAAGTTGGGATTCTCCTCCAGGGATTTAGCATAGGAGAGCACCCGTCCGTAGCTCTTGGCATCGCCCGCCACCGTCAATGTATCTTCCTTGGTATTGGAGTAGCTGGAAATGTTAACCTCCGGCGGCAGTGCATTCAGGGAGCTATGCAGGTGCACCGCCATCTCCCCCCGCTCCGAGAGCACCGTGTCCAGGTCCTGCTCCAGGCCATGAACCAGGGTGAGGGTCTGGTTGATCTGGTTCTGAGCGGTGGCTTGCAACGCCAGCTCCTGCGTGGCTCGGTCTAAATCCCGCTGGACAGGCGCCAGCTTGGCGTATTTTTCTGATACTTCCAACTGGCTGTTGTCATGCACCTGCCAGGCCGGGAACAGGAGCGCTGCTCCCACCAGGATCGCGAACACGGTGGTGGCAGCCTTGGTGGAAACCGCCGGCTTGCTGTACTCCTCTGGGCACACATTGAAGTCGATGGCCTGGTGTCCACTCTTGTCCTTGCTGCTCTGCCCGTTCTTCAAAGCCAAGCCCAGGGCGGCGGCGTAGGAAGCGGCCGGGAACTCCGGCGGTGCCTCCAGAGGCGAATAGAACTGTTCCACCTGGACGTAGGAAACCGCCCGGATTGCTTCGACCAGGTCATGGTCGCCCGCCAGCTCTCCGGTCAATACCACCGGGGAGTTTTGGACGTCGTGGATTTCTCCATGTTGAGCACTATCGTAGTAAGCCAAGGTTTCAGACACGTACGTGGCCAGACGCCGGGCCAGCTCCTCGTGGGGAACGTCGGTGGAGTCGGTCATGCTGCGTACCATTATGGGCACGCCCTGGGAGACCAGAATCAGTTCGATGTTGTCCCGCTCCAGGTCCAGAATGATCGCCCGTTCCTTGCCAACAGCCCTCACCAGCGCCAGGGGTTTCAAATCCCAAAGCCGGGGCCTTAGATTGGCTCCTTTCAACAGGTGGTAGGTACGGTCATAATCGTGCTTGAGCACGGCTACCGAGAGGAAGTCCTGCTTATCCTTGCTGGTTCGAAAAGCCTGCCAGAAAAGGTAGGCTTGGCCGGCCTCAATCGAAAGCTGCCGCCGGGTCTCCCTTTCCACCGCCTCGCCCCCCAAGCTGTCTTTCAGCTTGGGGAGGCTGATAGTGTTGAACAGGGCGCGATTACCCGGAATGGAAACCAGAGTCTGCCGCTTGAGACTCTCCCGGTCGAAGAACAGGAAGGAGAGCAACCGCTGGTATTGACGGGGGTCCCGCTCAATTTCCTCCTGGCTCAGCTCCGGAGGCAGGGGGTAGTTCATCCAGGCTTGGACCGTAAGTGTTCAGATTTGAGGGGAAGCGAGCAACCGGCGGCATTCCAGGAGGGGATTGAGACCTCTGGCCCGCCAGGTGCCAAAGAGGGATGCCAAGGTCATCTTGCTGTCGGTGCCCTGCCCTGAGCGGGTGCCGCCGCTGATCTTGCGACTGGTTACCAGATGCCGCAGGCTCCGCTCGGCGGCGTTGTTGTCTGAGGGCACGGCTGGGTCCGACACGAAGACAAACAGTTCCTTGATGAACCGTTCCATGCGCCGGCAGAGCTTGGCCTGAACCGCCAGGGGATCTTTAAGGAAAGGCCGTGCCAAGACCATTAGTTTCTCCTCCAGCATTAGCTGGGTGCGATGGCCTGGCTGGGCTCGGGGAAGGACCGAGGCCTTGGCCTCCGTGTAGACCTGGTGAACCGCCTCGGCCCACTGAGCCAGCCCAGCGTCTTCTGGGTACAACCCTTTCAGGTCATGGATATCCCGCAGCAGATGAGCCCAGCACCGTTGCTTCAGGCCCGGGTAGTGGTTATAGGCGGCGTAGAAATCACTGACCAACACTCCGCTGAAGGAGGAATCCAGCACCTCATCCACCACCCCCTTATCCCGACCCCGACGCAGGAAGTATCGTTCGCTGGGAGTGCTGAAGGTCCAAACATAGCCGTTGCTCCCGTCCTGGCGCCAGCCGGTTTCGTCGCCCTGCACCACGGGACTGGCGCGGACTTGCTCGAGCACCTCTCGCACCGCCGTCTCAGCCTGACGGGCTACTCCATGGACGGCCTGGACGATGGCACCAACACTCAGGTGCAACTGATGGACGGTCTCCAGGTACCATTGGATGATTCTTATGGGCAACCGTCCCTCCTCCCGCAGGGTCACCATCAGGCTTACCAGATTGACCCCCAGGCGCTGCTGGCCCAGAACCACCCCCTGCAGGGCCTCTTTGGGCAACCGGCGCCGCTGGCATACCGGACAGATGCGGACTACCAGGGCGTGCTCGGTCACTTCTACCGGAGCCACCGGTAGCTCAATGACTTCCCGAGTTCGCTGTACCCATCCGCCGTTCAGGTGAGTCCCGCAGTCGGGACAGACCGCCACGGCATGCTCCACCCGCCGGGTAGGAGTCATGCGCTGGCGGGCGAAGCCATGGCGGCGCGGCTTTCTGGGCTCCTTTTTCTCCGGCGCTTGCCGGCTGGAGTGCGGCTGATTACCCGCCATCCCCGACGACCCGCGCCGGTTGGGACGGGATTCCAGAACCCCAATCCGCCTTTGCAAATCGGCAATGACTGCCCGCTGGCCGGCAATTATCTCCAGCAGAGTTTCGCGACTCGCCGCGTTCAGGTCTAGTTCAGTGTCCACCTCCCTGGTATGCCACAACTCCCCCGGCCATGCCAGCGTTTTTCCAACGGCTTTGAGCCAATTCACCTCATCAAGTCTGAACAGTTACATTACTCTGTTCCGGTTGCGCCTTTTTGGCCACCCACCTACAATGCTCCAACATAGGGCCGCCACATAGGCGGAATCATCGCCGTTATAACGAGCGCAAGGGGAGGCAAGGGATTCAGCATGCTGGTAGATCTGATTAGCGTTAACACCTCTGATGGAATTGCCCTGGACGGAGCCTTTTTTCCTGCCGCAACCGATGCCAGCAGCCCCGGCCCGGTGGATGCCATGCTGCTGATTCACGGTTCGGGTGGCCGCTTCTACGCTCCGGCCACCCGAATCATGGCGGAAGACCTGAGCCTACGGGGCTATCCCTGTTTGGCCCTCAACACCCGAGGGCATGACACAGTTTGGGTCGATACCGCTACCGGAGTCGCCCACGGCAACGCCTTCGAAATTCTGGACATAAGCCGCCATGACTTGCGAGCCGGTGTAGATTTTTTGGCCGAAAAAGGCTATCAAAGGATAGGCCTCCTGGGGCACAGCATGGGAGCGGTTAAGGTCACCTATTACGCGGCCTGGGAAGACGACCCGCGGGTTCGCACCGTCATCCCCGTTTCCCCAGTTCGGCTGTCCTATGCCTATTATATGGAGTCCCCGGATGCCCAGGAGTTCCAGGGAAATCTGGAGCGAGCCGACCAGATGGAATCGGAAGGCCGGGCCCTGGAGCTAATGAAGGCGGAGTTCCCCATACCCCAATATTTCAGCGCCGCCTCCTACTTGGACAAGCACGGTCCGGCGGAGCGTTATAACCTGGTGACTCTGGCTCCCCGCGTCAAAATTCCCCTTTTCACCTTCGCCGGGTCTCTGGAGACCCACACCCGCCTGATTGACATGGCTTCCGACCTGGCGCTGGCGGCGGTCAACAGCCCCCGGGCCCAACACATCATCATCGACGGAGGGAACCACTCCTTGCAGAATCGCAAAGAGGAGGCCGCCCTAGCGGTGCTGAACTGGCTGGCCAGCTTAGCACCCGAGCAGGTGCCTGCCTAGATACGCTTTGAGCCAACCCATATCTTTCACTCCCATCGGCTACGTGGAAAGCCGGTTCGCCGAATACGCCCCTTCCGAGGAGATGCGACTACACCCCTCACGGATAGTGGTGCGGGAGGAAATGGCCTCCGGACTGCTGGGGTTGTCTGCGGGAGACAGCATCTTGGTTCTGTTTCAGCTGCATCGAGTCCAAACCTACGAGCTGCAGCTCCACCCTCGCCACGACCCTTCCCGGCCCCTACGCGGGGTGTTCGCCACCCGCAGTCAGTACCGCCCCAACGGCATCGCCGCCACCGTGGCTCGCATAATTTCCGTCGAAGATAATATTCTGACCGTAGCAGGCCTGGACGCTCAGGACGGTTCTCCGGTCCTGGACATCAAGCCCCATTCTGTCGCCTTTGACACCGCCAATGAGCAAAATGAATAGCTTAGCTCCGGTACCATTGCCGGCCGCTCCACGTTCGAGATTGAGGAATCTGAAGGATTGTTTCCGCAGGTATCTAGACATAAAGGCCGCCAGACATTAATATCGATATAGTCAGATAGGATTCAAGGAATGATAACTTGGGGTAGCGCTAGCTGAAAGCCAAGTCCTAATCGACCGGGTTTCTAGTTACCTCCCGGAAGACAAGACCGAGCTGGTCCGGCAGGCTTATAGCTTCGCCGATGACTGCCACCGGGGCCAGACCCGCATGTCTGGCGAACCCTACATCGCCCACCCTCTGGAAGCTGCCCTATTTCTGGCCGACCTCAACCTGGATACCAACACCATCATTGCCGCCCTCCTCCATGACGTGATTGAGGACTGCGGAGTCACCTTCGAGGACCTGGAAGCCCGCTTTGGGCTGGAGGTGGCCAAGCTGGTAGATGGCGTTACCAAGCTGACCCGCATGGACTACCGCATGCCCGGCGCCGCTGACGATGGCCCCGAACCTGCTCCCCAGCAGGACGATCCCTACTCCGAGAGTCTGCGCAAGATGCTGGTGGCTATGGCGGAGGATATCCGGGTAGTGTTGATCAAGCTGGCGGACCGTTTGCACAACATGCGTACTCTGGACGCCTTGCCGCCGGAGAAGCGCCGCCGCATAGCCCAGGAGACCCTCGATATCTACTCTCCCCTCGCCCATCGCCTGGGTATCTGGGAGATTAAATGGCAGCTGGACGACCTGGCCTTCCGCCACCTGAACGAGAGCAAGTACCGGGAAATCTCTAAGATGCTGGCGGACCGGCGCACCCAGCGCGAGGAGTATGTGGAGACCGTCTGCCAGCGGCTGCGCCAGGAGATGCAGCATTTTGACATCGGCGGGGAAGTCAGCGGCCGGCCCAAGAGCATCTATAGCATTTACCAGAAAATTCAAAAGTACGCGGCCCAGGGCAAAGAGTTGAGTGATATCTATGACCTTTACGCCCTGAGGGTGCTGGTCGACTCACCCGCGGACTGCTACAAGGGCCTGGGGATTGTTCACCAGGTGTGGAGTCCCATACCAGGCCAGTTCGATGATTACATCGCTAACCCCAAAGAGAACTTGTACCAGGCGCTGCACACCACGGTGGTCTGTGATGGGGGAAAGCCCTTGGAGGTGCAGATCAAGACCCATGAAATGCACCAGGTTTCAGAATACGGCGTCGCGGCCCACTGGCGTTATAAAGAGGGCAAAGCCAACGACCAGCGCTTCGAAGAAAAGATGACCTGGCTCAGGCAATTGCTGGAATGGCAGCGAGAGGCCGCCGGGACCGACGATTTCATGGAATCGGTCAGGCAGGACATCTTCAGCGACCAGGTGTTTGTCTACACTCCCAAGGGGGCCATCGTCGAGCTGGCCGCTGGTTCTACCCCCATCGACTTCGCCTACAAGATTCATACCGAGTTGGGCCACCGGTGCGGCGGCGGGAAGGTTAACGGGCGCTTGGTTTCCCTGGACACGCCCCTCCAGAACGGAGACACCGTGGAGATCCTGACCTCCCGAGCGGGCCGGGGCCCCAGCCCAGACTGGCTCAATCCCAGCCTGGGGTACGTCAACTCCGCCGGCGCTCGGCAGAGCGTGCGCCAATGGTTTAACCGCCAGGCTCGGCCCAGCAACATTCATCGAGGCAAGGAGATTCTCCGAAAAGAGCTACGCCGGCTCAACCTTAATTTCACCGATGAGAAGCTGTTGAGCCTGGTCAAGTACAACACAATGGACGATTTCCTGGCCAAACTGGGTTCCGGTGGCATCACCGAGGGCCAGGTGGCCTATCGGTTGTCCCAATCCGATGCGGAACCCGAGCCTCCCCGGCCCCAGTTGCCCCTTTCTAGTCCCAGTTCCGGAATCTCGGTCTTGGGAGTAGGCGACCTGCTCACCCGTATTGCCCAGTGCTGCAATCCTATTCCCGGAGACGACATCCTGGGATTCGTTACTCGTACGCGGGGAGTAACGATACACAAGCGAGGCTGTCCCAGCTTAACCAACGAGGACGAACAGGAACGGATCGTCTCGGTAGCTTGGGGGGAAATGCGAGAGCTATACCCGGTTCGCGTCAGAATGGAAGCCTACGACCGGGTCGGGTTGCTTCGGGATATCACCTTGCGGGTATCTGAGGAAAAGGTCAATATCGCCTCGGTGGTCACCGAGGAGAACTCCGACGGGACTGTTACCGTGGAATTGACCCTTCACACCACCGGCCTGGACCAGCTGAGCAAGCTGTTCGAGAGGCTGGAAAGCGTAAAAAGCGTCACCTCCGCCACCCGGGTCCGCTCCCTTGGCGCTACCACCTCCAACAGCTAGAGAATCACTCCCCACCCTGAATCCCGCTCCCAGCGGCGGGTCGGTTCTGCTAAACCTCAAGGCGCTCCACCAGCAGTTTCGGATGCAGAGCTATTCGATTGTCATTGCGAGGGCCGCGGGCCCGAAGCAATCTCATGTCGTTAAAGAGGGATTGCTTCGCGGAGTTTATCCTGAGCCCAGCCGAAGGGCTGCTCTGTAAATATCCCGTTCGCCCTTCGAGAGCCTCAGGACGAACGGGATCCCTACTGCTCATGGTTCAACGGGCTCACCATGAGCCGAGGGAAATCCATTTTCATCTGTCGGTGGCGCTCCGCAGGAGGATGAAAACTCGCAATGACACTGGGGAGAAGCGAAAGACCCTCATCCGGGAAGCCTCTGCATTGCGGATAGCTCCTCCACGTCCTATTATGATCCCCAGTGTCACACCCTTGCCGTAGGAGGATTCTTCATGTCTGTTAGAACGCCCATCTTGCCCCCGGGGTTATCGGCCAACCCAGCTTTCGCTCCCGGCGTTCGAGTCGGCGAACTACTTTTTATCTCCGGACAGGTAGCCCAGGACAACGAGGGTAACTTGGTGGGGCCGGGCGATGGTGAAGCCCAGACCCGGCACATCATGTCTCGAATTCAAACCATCGTCGAAGCGGCCGGCGCTACAATGCGCGATGTGGTGAAGATCACCACTTTTTTGACCGACGTGGCAATCTACCCTGCTTTCAGCCTGGTACGGGGAGAAACCTTTCCCACCAGTCCTCCGGCCAGCTCCACGGTAATTGTGGCCGGGCTGGTGCGGCCGGAATTCCTGGTTGAGGTTGAGGCGATAGTGCATATTCCGGCCTAAGGACATCGTGAATTAGGGGAGAATCAGGCCGGGAGATTTGGTGAATGGTTTGGTGAAAGGAGCTGGTCCAGCTCCAGGCCGGACGCTGGTCCCGGAATCTAAGCCGAGGAGAGGGACTGCAGCTCCTTCGCAAATATGGTGGGATATTAGGGAGCGAAGATCTTCTGGGGCCTGCAAATAGATG